>NZ_CP188255.1:0-4800000 GCF_049993385.1 Bradyrhizobium sp. McL0616 | reverse complement strand
TTGCGCAGCATGAACCACAGCACCGGCGGAAACAGGCCCATCAGCACGATGTAGAGCGGCAGCACGTCGAGATTGAGCGGCTTGAAGCGCAGGAACAGGCCCTGCCGCAGCGTCTCGGTGGCGTTGTCGACGAGGCCGGCGACGTTGAACTCGTTGATCATCTCGGAATCGCCGAAGCGCAGCGCCAGATAGCTGATCGAGGCGATGTAGATCACGAACAGGATGATGTGGGCGACGTAGAGCTGCCAGACCCGCTTGGTGAGGCGGGTAGCGCCGACCAGGAAGCCGCGCTCAAGCATCATTCGCGCATAGACGAAGGAGGCGGTATAGCCGGAGATGAAGACGAACAGGTCGGCGGCGTCGGAAAAGCCGTAGTTGCGCGTCGTGATCCAGTTCACGATGTTGTCGGGGATATGGTCGAGGAAGATCGCCCAGTTCGCGACGCCGCGAAACAGGTCGAGCCTGAGGTCGCGGCCTTTTTCGGGAAGGGTTGCGCTGATGTTCAGGAAGGCCATGCGACGGGAGCTTTCGAAGGGGACAGATACGCTGATGTCGGCGAGGATTGCCGCCGGGCGGGATCCCGGCGCGGAAGGCGGGTACGCAATTGTCACGGTGCAGCATAATGACTATACCCGTCGGTGACTTACCCAGGGGCCGGAATCACCGATCTGGTCCCGAAAGGTGTCTCTATACTATGCCCGCGGTTTGCACCAACCGCTACCGTGACGCATTAAAATCGAACGAAAAGACGAAGAGGGCCGAACAGCCAATGACCGCACGCATTTTCAAGCCTGCCAAGAACGCGATGCAATCCGGCCGGTCCAAGACCAAGGAATGGCAGCTCGACTACGAGCCCGAACAGCCGCGCGCGGTCGAGCCGCTGATGGGCTGGACCTCGTCCGGTGACATGAAGCAGCAGATCACGCTGCGCTTCCACAGCAAGGACGAGGCCGTCGCCTATTGCGAGCGCAAGGGCATCGCCTACCAGGTGATCGTGCCGCAGGAGTCGCTGCACAGGCAGGTCGCCTATTCCGACAATTTCTCGTTCCGGCGCGGCGAGCCCTGGACGCATTGAAGTCCGTCCCCGGCTCCTGAGAGCCCTTGGCAGCGATTCCGCCGCGTGCTTCGCTGATCCGAGGCATGACGGGATCATGACGAGGTGGGTATGGCGGGGCGTCACCAGCTCGACCGCGTCGACTTGAAGATATTATCCGAGCTCCAGCAGGACGGGCGCGTCCGCAACAACGAGCTGGCGCTGCGCGTCGGCGTCTCCGCGCCCAACTGCCTGCGGCGGCTGAAATCCCTGTTCAGCCGCGGCGTGATCCGGGCGATCCGTGCCGTCATCGACGAGCGACTGCTCGGCTATGAGGTGGTGTCGTTCGTCTCGATCCAGCTCGGCAGCCAGGCCCAGCCGGTGCTCGAGGCGTTCGAGAGCTCGATCGCCGCGATCCCGCGCATCCAGCAGTGCTGGCGGATTTCGGGCGACACCGACTACCTTCTCAAATGCGTGGCGCCGAGCGTCGAGAGCATGCGCCAGCAGCTCCTGCATTTTGCTGCGATGCCGAACGTGAAGAACGTCCGCAGCTTTCCGGTGCTGGGCGTGGCGAAGGACGTGCCGCTTCCGGTGCAGGAGGTCGTGGCGGCCTCGGCAGGGTAGGGGCCGCTCGCTCGGCTCTATTTGCCGAAAATCCGAAATTGTGGAGGCCGCGTGCGCTGCCAAGCTGATTCGGATAATGTCACATAAGCTTAGTAGCTCACCTAACTGTGACATGTGATTTAGGAAGTCCTGCAATGCGCTGAACCGTGATTGTCGGTTCCTGAGCCCAGCCTACATGCGAGGTGTGAACCCTCAGCGTGCGTCGCATGCCGAGGCCTCTTTTGTGGGACCCTGAAGCAGGAAAAGACATATGACCCCGATCTCGAAGACGTTTGTCGCCTCCGCTGCGACGCTGTTTGCATCTGCGTTCCTTGTCATGAGTGCGCCGGCCGCGAAGGCTGACGATTTCTGCATTACCAATGGCGCCCAGGCCGCTCACGGCTGCGGCTATCCGACGATGGAGGCCTGCCGGGCCGCGTCTGCTGGTATGGGCGGCTCGTGCTCGCAGAGCGGCGGCGCGAAGACCACCACCAACGACGCGCTCGCGTTCCAGCCGAAGCAGACCAAGCAGCCCAAGGCTCGTGCGACCTCAAACTAAGTCGTGATGTGCGTTAAAGCGTAGACAGTGCGGCCTCTGCGTTTGATCGCGGGGGCCGTACGCGTTTGGGGAGCGAGCGTGTGCGCGGTTGGCCGATCAGGGCTACCAGGCATATCGCACCGCGCCCTTGCCGGCGTAGCTCGCGGTAACGTGAGAGAACTCACCTTCGAAGGTGGCCAGGGTCGACCAGCCGTTCCGCCAGGCCATCTCGGCGGACGCCGTGGTCAGCGCGGACTCACTGGCCTGGGCGGCGCCATTGACGACAAAGGAGGCGCCCGGCAGCGACTGGAAGGTCGCGGCGATGTTTCGGTCGGGGTTGAAATCATGCGCCCATGCCAGCCGGCCCCGCAGCGTCATGAGGCCGGTCGAGAGCGCAAAGGAGCGGTCGGCGCGGACGCCCAGTTCGGTACGCATATCGGTCGCCGTCTGCGCGCCATAGGCTAGCGCGAATGCGTTGCCGCCGAAGACAGCGGTTTCCGCGTAAGTCGGCAGCCAGAAGCTGGTGAACTGTCCGGCGGCGTAGGGGGTGACACCCATCCACCGCGTGGCAAGGCGATAGCCGCCTTCGACGCGCCCGGACAGTGCATTGGCATTGAACTCGGCGTGCAGCTTGGCGGCCATCGCCATCCGGTCCGTCGTGACGTCCTGCCAGCCATAGGCAAGCGCGCCCGCGATATAGGCGGCGCCCGCCGTGTGTCGGACGTAGGCACCCGCCTGGAACAGATCGGAGCGGCCGGTGCCGGAATTGGCGACCGAGAAGTTGGTGCCGCCTCCGGAAAGCGCAAAGCCTGCAATCGTCCGCGGCGAGAGCAGGTAGTCGCCGCCCGCGGTCATGCCGAAGATGCGACTGGTGGCGGCATTCGATCCCACGGCCCCGTTTCCATCGGTGGTCTGCGAGCCCCCGAAGCCGGATGCCCAGACACTCCAGTGCGGATCATAGCTCTGGCGCAGCGGCGCTTTGGTGAACACGGCCGCATAGGCGGCGCGCTCTTGCTCGGATCGTGTCGTGCGGGACGATGCATAGGCGCTGGCTGTGTCCGCATAACCGGTCTCGGGGCTCGCAGCCGGCGCGGTCTCTCGGCCGTCAATGAACGGATCGAGCAGGGTCGTGATGAACTGGCTCATCGCCTGGAAGGTCGTCTGCTGAGATCCCGTGGCGGCTTCGCCGGCGATCTGCGACAGTGCCGCCGGCGAAAATCCGACATAGCTCACGGGGATACTGCCGTTGGCATTGAAGAACTGGCTCAGCGCATTCCCGACGTTCTGCTGGTTGGCGTTGAGATTGCCGAACGCGTTGTAGTTCAGCGACAGCGACAGGACAGCGTTGTTCGTGTCGTAGGTCAGCGACCCCTGCAAGCCTGCCGGCAGATTGTTGACGCCGGCAAAGGTGCCGGTGATGCCGCCGGTGGCGTTGAGGATCAGATAGGACTGCTTGACGAGATTGGTCCCCAACAGCGCAACCAGCAAATTGCCGCCCAAATTGGCTGCGCCGCCGACATTGACGCGATCCGCCACGCCGGCATTGATCTCGACGAGATAGGCGCCCGCAGTCGCAATGGTGAGGCTCCCCTGTACGGTCAGGACACTGCCCGGGTGTGCCGGGGCCAGCAAACCGTTGGCGTTGATGATAACGCTGCCAACGGTGCCGTTACCGGACAGCGCCGCGCCGGAATTGACGGTGACGCTGGAGCTGATCAAGCCGGTGACACTCAGCGTGCCGGCATCGACGATAGTCGGCCCGCTATAATTGCTGGTGCCGGACAGGATGGTTGCACCCGTTCCCATCTGGACCACCTGACCGGGCCCGGTGATGCTGCCCGCATAGGTGGAAATATCCGAGCGATTGAACGCCAGTGTCTTATTGGTCGAGACATCACAACTCGGATCGGCGGCGTTGGCGCAGAAAGTGATGTTGCCGAGCACGCTGCCGCTCGCGCCGCCATTGCCCAGCACCAGCGCGCCGCCGTTGATTGTGGTGCCCCCGGTATAGGTCGCGTTGCCTGCGATGGTCAGCGTACCCGCGCCGTACTTGATCAGGGGACGCACGCCGACCGTGCCGTTGGTGAGATAGGAGGCATCAGGCGCGGAATCGTTGTCGGCGAGGCCGAACTGGAGCGCGGTCGCCTGCGGGAAGTAGCTTGTGACGTCGTAGAGCACATAGGCGCCGCGGCCGATCGAGGACACTGCCAGGACGTCGGCGGTCGGATTGTAGACCATCTGATAGACGAGCGTGTTGGGCAGGCCTTGGCCGAATGCGCGCCAAGTCGACAGCAGGCCGTTAGAGTCGCTGTCGGCAACGGTGATCGGGCTTTGCGTGCTGGAGATGACGCAGCCGTTCGGCGCCGACGTGCAGGACAGCGGCGTGTTCATGCCGCCGACCAGAAGCGCGTTGACGCCGTTGTTGGAGATGAACTCGACCGAGGTCGGCCTGATGAAGCCCTGCGGCAGGTCGCTGGTCAATTTGGCAAAGGTCGCGGCGCCACCGGCGTTGCGCGTGTAATAGAGATCGCTGGCGTCGGCGACGAAGATGCGGGACTGGATGCGATTGTCGAACACGATCACCGGTCGGTGTCGCGCCATTGTAGTTGCTTAGCTGCGTCAGCGATCCCGCTGCATTGGTGGTGGAGAACCAGACTTCGCCGTTGGAGTTGCCGGCGGCCCCGACGGCGATGGCGCGTGTGTCGTTGACCGTGCCGTAGGTGACGACCGAGGGCCCGCCGGTCGTGCCGAGATCGGTCAGCGTCAGATCGACCGAGGTTGCACTGCTGGCGTTGGAAAGCGTGTCCTGCGTGGTGTAGACGTCTGTAGCCCCGGTAATGGCGATCAACCGCGGATCGATCCGGTTGAGCACAAACAGAGCGGAGAACGTGTTGTTGGCGTTGACGACATCGGCGCAATATTGGCCGCCATTGCAGGTGATCGGAATGCCGCCCGGATTGCCGTAGGGATCGGGCAGGGGGCTCACCATCTGGCCCTGCTTGTTGATGATCATCCGGCTCAGGGATCCGAGATTGTAGAACGACGAGTAGACCGCGCTCTGTCCGCTCAGGGTCCGGTCGTTGAACGCGATGTTGACGCCATCGCCGAAATTGATGGCGTTGAACACGGGACTGTTCGGCGCGGATTGCAGCGAGACGCCGTTGTCCTGCGCGGCGATGCCGAGCCGCTTGCTGTTGGCGTCGTAGGCGACTTGATAGCCTTCGAATGCGCTGAGGTTGGTGTTGAGGCCCTGCCAGGTGCCGCTGCCTTGCGGGTTGGAGAGCTTGTAGATGCCGCCGTCGCTGGTCAGGATCAGATTGCCGGACTGGTCGAATGTGATCGAGCGCGAGTCGGCATGCACCGTGTTGGCGTCGAGGAAATGGTTGGCGTTGGTGCCTTCGTTCGTCAGGCTGGTCGCCGTCGACGTGTTGTTGCCCGGATTGTAATTCACCCGGTACACTTCGATCGAACAGAACGATCCCGGGTTCGCGCCCCCACAGGTCTGATAGGCGTCGCCGGAGAGATAAACGATGTTCTTGTTGGTCGGGTCGATCGCAAGGTGAAGATTGACCGGCGTCTGCCCGCCCGCAACGACGTTCGGTGCGGCGGTGAGCTGGTTCCAGCTTCCGCCCTGGTTCGCCGACAGAAAGACGCCGACGAGTGACTTGGTCGTGAGGTCGCTGAGCGCGATCGCGAGAGAGCCGCTCGGGCCGGCGGCAAGCGTGATCAAGGTTGCATCAGCCGAGCTGATGAGGCCGTTGCTGTTGGTGGACGTGAAGACCGGCGTCCAGCTCGCGCCGGTATTGTGGCTCACATAGACCGCCGTGGCGTTCTTGTTGCCGCCGTTCTTGACCGCTGCGTAGAACGTCGTTGGATCATTCGGATCGGCGACCAGCGAGGTCACCGCTCCATTCGGCAGTCCGTTGCCGGAGCCGGAGACCATGCTGAATGTTGCCCCGCCGTCGGTGCTGCGAAACAGCCCATAGCCCGCCGTCGCGGAGAGCGGCGCCTGGGTTTCGAAGGTCGCCGCGAGAATGGTACTGCCGCGCGCCATTGCACTGACCACACTCTCACCGGCAAAGGCGCTGTTCTGCCCCAGTGAACTCCAGCTCGTGCCGCCATTGCTGCTGTAGAGCAGGCCGGTGGCCGGACCGCCACGGCCGCCGTTGAGATTGAACTGGCTGTATTCGCCGTTGTCGGTGATGCCGATGCCGGCGATGATGGTCTTTCCGCTGCCATCGGTGGGATCGAGGCTGAGTGAGCCGATCGACAGCGAGGCCTGGTTGTCGGTCAGTGGCTTCCAGCTGGACCCGCCATTGGTCGTGACCCAGATGCCGCCATTCGGCGCGCCAGCGAAGTAGGTGTTCGCGCCGAGCGCGAAGTCTGGGAGGATCGTCTGGACCGCGCCGGCCTCCGTTCCGTTCGGCAACGCATCGGCCGACTGGACTGCGTAGCTCGGTCCGGTGCGGGGGCTCGGTCCCTGCGAATTGAAAGTCTGATTGACCTGGGTTTGCGCGGCGGCCGGATAAGCGAACGCGGCGATGCCGATCGACAGCGATGCGGCGAAGAGCCAGGCGCAGTGGCGCCGGGCACACGCATGTATTTGAGCCGCCTCGCGCAGGCGGTACGCCACCCACTTCATGACACGCCCCGACCCGAAACGCGGTCGCTCCAGCATTCCCGCACTGGGGATGCAGCCGTCTTGACGCTAGTTCCGGTCCAGGGAACCGGCAATGCGACCTGCGGCGGGATGACGCAGTTTAGCGCCAGCTGTGTCCCATTGGACACAAAGGCAATGGCCAGACACTCAGCGATACCTGCCGCGAAACTCGCGTGGGCTAGCGCCAGTCCAGCTGCGGAAAGCCCGCGAAAAGCTCTTTTCGTTGCGGAAGCCGGCGATCTCCGCGATCCGCTTGATCGGCGTGCGCCCGCGCATCAGCTCCTGCTTGGCGAGTTCGAGCTTTGCCTCTTCCTTCAGATCGCGCAGCGAGGTCGCTTCCTCGCGCAGGCGGCGGTGCATGGTGCGGGTCGAGAGGGCCAGTTCACTCGCGACATCCTCCGCGCCCAGGATGCGTCCGCGCGCCTCGCGCAGCACGCGGCGGACGCGCTCGACCAACAGGCGGTCGCGGCGATAAGGCAGCACGGTCAGGCGCAGCGCGCCCTTGAGCATGTTGTCGAGATCAGCGGCGCTGCGGGTGAGCGGCAGCGAGAGATAATGCTTGTCGAAGACGATGCTGGCGTCCTCCGCGTCGAAGCGGACGGTTTTGCAGAAGATGGTCGGATAGACCGAGACGTGCTCGGGCTCGGCGTAAGGGAATTCCGCCGCACGCAGCGCGATCGCAGAATCGACGGCCCAGCAGGAGAAGCCGAGCACGTAGCGGAGCAGGGTAACGAGACAGAACTCGCGGACAGGCCCGAGGTCACGTGCCTCGCGAATGGAGATGGCCGCGGTCTCCTTGCCGATCGCAAGCTCGAACAGCACGTCTTCAGTCAGCAGGCGGTGATGCCGGCACCAGCGTTTCAGCGCGACCTCGAGATTGGGCGCGGTGATCGAGGCGCGGCACAGCATGCCATAGGTGCCCCATGGCAATCGCCGTGAAAACCAGCCGAGCGCCTCGTCATCGAGTTCGCGCATGGCGTGGCCGGCGAGAGTCTCGAACTGAGCCGCTGTCACCCGCCCGTTGATCGATTTGACGAGGTCCGGGAGGACCTGTCCCCTGGCGAGTGCCTCAGCCGGATCCCGCCCATAACGGCCGTAAGCCGCGACCACGCCGCGGACGAAGGCGGCGGGGGTCATGGCGCGGCGGGGCGTGGCGGTCGCGGCTTGGAAGGGCATCGAAAGTCCTTTGGAAAATCCTCGCCAAACTTGGCGGAAAATGCAACCTTTTCGACCGCCGCGGCGCCCGGGCGGGGGTAGGTTCGGTCCAGATAAGAATTCGGAGGAATCGCCTTGAACATCCCGAGCATCGATTTCGATCTGGGCGAAGACATCAGCATGCTGCGCGACACCGTGCGCGCCTTCGTTGAGGCGGAGGTCGCCCCGCGCGCTGCCGAGGTCGAGAAGGCCAATCTGTTCCCGGCCGATCTCTGGAAGCGCTTTGGCGATCTCGGCCTGCTCGGCATGACCGCGCCGGAGCAATATGGCGGCTCCAACATGGGCTATCTCGCCCATGTCGTTGCCATGGAGGAGATTTCGCGCGGCTCGGCGGCAGTCGGGCTCTCCTACGGCGCCCACTCCAACCTCTGCGTCAACCAGATCCGCCGCAATGGCAATGACGCGCAGCGGCAGCGCTATCTGCCAAAATTGATCTCCGGCGAGTATGTCGGCGCGCTCGCGATGTCCGAGCCCGGCGCCGGCTCCGACGTCGTCTCGATGAAGCTGCGCGCCGACAAGCGCGCCGACCGCTACGTGCTCAACGGCTCGAAAATGTGGATCACTAATGGCGGCGATGCCGACGTGCTCGTGGTCTATGCCAAGACCGATCCGGAAGCCGGCCCGCGCGGCATGACCGCCTTCCTCATCGAGAAGGGTTTTAAGGGCTTCACCCACGGCCCGCATCTCGACAAGCTCGGCATGCGCGGCTCCAACACCTACCCGTTGTTCTTCGATGAGTGCGAGGTGCCCGCGGAGAACGTGCTCGCCGGCGTCGGCGAGGGCGTCAAGGTGCTGATGTCCGGGCTCGACTACGAGCGCGCGGTGCTCTCCGGTGGCCCGCTCGGGATCATGGCGGCCTGCATGGATGCTGTCGTGCCCTATATGCACGAGCGCAAGCAGTTCGGGCAGCCGATCGGCGACTTCCAACTGATGCAGGGCAAGCTCGCCGACATGTATTCGACCTGGCAGGCCACGCGCGCCTATGTCTATGCGGTGGGTCGCGCCTGCGACCGCGCCAATCACGCGCGCAGCCTGCGCAAGGACGCCGCCGCCGCGATCCTCTACTCCGCCGAGAAGGCGACGTGGATGGCGGGCGAGGCGATCCAGGCGCTCGGCGGCGTCGGCTACACCAGCGAATTTCCGGTCGGACGTCTATGGCGCGACGCAAAGCTCTACGAGATCGGCGCCGGCACCTCGGAGGTTCGCCGCATGCTGATCGGCCGCGAGCTGATGGCGGAAACCGCGTAAACCCTCCACCCAGCCAAAATTGCCGCAAAGCTGTCGCGGCCTCTCATCACATCACCAGAAACGCGGGACCACATGCCGCTCCATTCCAGTATCGATCCATCATCCCAGGACTTTGCGCGCAATTCAGAAGCCATGCGCGGGCTGGTCGTCGATTTGCGCGAGAAGCTCAGCCAGGTCGCCGGTGGCGGCGGCGAGACCTCGCGCAACCGCCACACATCGCGCGGCAAAATGCTGGCGCGGCAGCGCGTCGATCTCCTTGTCGATCCCGGGACGTCGTTCCTGGAATTGTCGCCGCTGGCGGCTCATGGCCTCTATGGCGGCGACGTGCATTCGGCGAGCATCGTCACCGGTGTGGGACGCATCTCGGGCCGCGAATGCGTGATCGTGGCGAACGACGCCACCATCAAGGGCGGTACCTATTACCCGATGACGGTGAAGAAGCATCTGCGCGCGCAGGACATCGCGCGGCAGAACAATCTTCCCTGCGTCTACATGGTTGATTCCGGCGGCGCCTTCCTGCCGCTCCAGGACGAGATCTTTCCGGACGAGCGCCACTTTGGCCGGATCTTCTACAACCAGGCGCAGATGTCGTCGCAGGGCATCCCGCAGATCGCGATCGTGATGGGCTCCTGCACCGCCGGCGGCGCCTATGTGCCGGCGATGTCGGATGAGAGCATCATCGTGCGCAATCAAGGCACCATCTTCCTCGGCGGCCCGCCGCTGGTGAAGGCCGCGACCGGCGAGGTCGTGACCGCGGAAGAGCTCGGCGGCGCCGACGTGCATTCGCGCCAGTCGGGCGTGACCGATCATTATGCCCAGAACGACGCGCATGCGATCGGCATCGCCCGCCGCATCGTCGGCACGCTGAAGCCACAGGCGCGGCCGAACCTCAACATGCATCCGCCGCGCGATCCGCTGTTTGCGGCGGAGGAGATCTACGGCGTGGTGCCCGTCGACGGCAGAAAACCGTTCGACGTACGCGACATCATTGCCCGCGTCGTCGACGGCTCGGAGTTCGACGAGTTCAAGAAGCTCTACGGCACGACGCTGATCTGCGGCTTCGCCCATGTCTGGGGCTATCCGGTCGGCATCATCGCCAATAACGGCATTCTCTTCAGCGAGAGCTCGCTGAAGGGCGCGCATTTCATCGAGCTGTGCTGCCAGCGCGGCATTCCGCTGGTGTTCCTGCAGAACATCACCGGCTTCATGGTCGGCAAGAAATATGAGGCTGGCGGCATCGCGCGCGACGGCGCCAAGCTCGTCACCGCGGTTGCGACGGCGTCCGTGCCGAAGTTCACCGTCGTGATCGGCGGCTCATATGGCGCCGGCAATTACGGCATGTGCGGACGTGCCTACTCACCTCGCTTCCTCTGGATGTGGCCGAACGCGCGCATCTCGGTGATGGGCGGCGAGCAGGCCTCGATGGTCCTGAGCCAGGTCCGGCGCGACAATATCGAGGCCAAGGGCGATAGCTGGTCCAAAGAGGAAGAAGACAAGTTCCGCAGTCCAATCCGCGCGCAATATGAGAGCCAGGGGCATCCGTATTATGCGACCGCACGGCTCTGGGACGACGGCGTGATCGACCCGGCCGACACGAGGCTCGTGCTCGGTCTCGGCCTCTCGGCGGCGTCGAATGCGCCGATCGAGCCTACGAAATTCGGCCTGTTCAGGATGTGATGCGATGGACCGCTCAAAGCTCTACCGGCGTTTTCGCACGCTTCTGATCGCCAACCGCGGCGAGATCGCCTGCCGCGTCATCCGCACCGCCCGCGCCATGGGCCTGCGTACAGTCGCGGTCTATTCCGAGGCCGACCGCGATGCGATGCACGTCGCGCTTGCCGACGAGGCCGTGCTGCTCGGCCCGGCACGGGCGCGTGACAGCTATCTCAATGTCGAGCGTCTGATCGAAGCCGCGCGCAAGACCGGCGCGGAGGCCGTGCATCCCGGTTACGGCTTCCTGTCGGAGAATGCCGATTTCGCACACGCGTGTTTCGATGCCGGCCTGGTGTTTGTCGGCCCGACCGCCGGGATGATGACGGCGATGGGCTCGAAATCCGGCTCGAAAGCACTGATGGAGAAGGCCGGCGTGCCTCTGGTGCCCGGCTATCACGGCGAAGCGCAGGACGAGGCGACGCTGGCGAAGGCGGCCGAGAAGGCCGGTTTTCCCGTGCTCGTGAAGGCATCCGCCGGCGGCGGCGGCCGCGGTATGCGTATCGTGCGTTCTGCCGACGAACTTGCGCCAGCGATCGTCAGCGCCAAGCGCGAGGCCAAGGCGGCGTTCGGCGACGATCGCATGCTGATCGAGAAATATGTCGACAATCCCCGCCACATCGAGGTGCAGGTGATCGGCGACAGCCACGGCAATCTGCTGTCGCTGTTCGAGCGCGAATGCACGTTGCAGCGCCGGCACCAGAAGGTGATCGAGGAAGCGCCTTCGCCGACGCTCAATGCCGCGCAGCGCGAAACGGTCTGCGCTGCTGCGCGAAAAGCGGCCGGAGCCGTCAATTATGTCGGCGCCGGCACCATCGAGTTCGTCTCCGATGGCAAGGACGTGTTCTTCATCGAGATGAACACGCGCCTCCAGGTCGAGCATCCCGTGACCGAGCTGATCACCGGTATCGATCTCGTCGAATGGCAGCTGCGCGTCGCCTTCGGCGAGGCGTTGCCGCTGAAGCAGGACGAGATTCGGCTCAACGGCCATGCGGTCGAGGCACGGGTCTACGCCGAAAACCCGACCAAGAATTTCATGCCATCGGTCGGCAGGATCTCGACATGGCGGCTGCCGGCGGAAACCGGAGGCTTGCGCGTCGACGCCGGCTATCGCGAGGGCGATGCGGTGTCGCCTTACTACGATGCGATGCTGGCGAAGATGATTGCGTGGGCACCGACGCGGGATGCCGCGATCGAGCGGTTGAACCGCGGGCTGGAGGACTCCGACGTCCGCGGCATTGTCACCAACATCCCGTTCCTGTCGGCGTTGATCACCCATCCAAAGGTGCGGGCGAATGCGATCGACACCGGTTTCATCGAGCGCGAGCTGGCGGCTCTGACGGCGTCCGCGGCCGCTCCGGGAGAGCTCGAGCTCTGTGCCGCGGTTGCCGCGATCGTCAACGACGAGCGGCAGTCTGCGCAGACAGAGGCGAATTCGCCCTGGCAGACTTTTGGCTGGATGCCGGTCGGCCGCCGCCAGCGCAATTTTGCCTTCCGCGTCGGCCACGGGCCTGAGCTGAAAGTCGCGTTGAACTATGGCAGCGGTCCGTCGACGCTGGTGATCGGCGAACGGGAGTTGGCATTTGCGATCGTACCCAAGGACGGTGGCTTCGACCTGACGCTCGACGGCGTCAAATCATCGGTCGCTGCCGTCATCGGCGGCCACGAGCTGTATCTGCGCACGCGCAATGGCCGCTTCGACCTGCACTGGGTCGATCCGTTCGGCGGCGAGACCGAGGAGCAGACCGCCGCAGAAAAGATCGCGGCGCCGCTGCCGGGCACCGTCGTCGCAGTGCTGGCCGAGGAGGGCGCAACGCTCGAGAAGGGCGCGCCGATCCTCACGCTGGAGGTGATGAAGATGGAGCAGACGCTGCGGGCGCCCTATGCCGGCGTGCTGAAGTCGATCAAGTGCAAGGTCGGCGACATCGTGCAGGAAGGCGTCGAACTCGCCGTGGTCGAGGCTTCCGGTGAGTGACATGAGCGAGCCCGTCCGCATCGTCGAAATGGGGCCGCGCGACGGCCTCCAGAACGAAAAGACGCCGGTGAGCGTCGAGGTCCGCATCGCTTTCATCGAGGCGCTGGTCGCGGCCGGCCTCACCACCGTCGAGGTCGGCGCCTTTGTCTCGCCCAAGGCGATCCCGCAGATGGCAAGCTCGGACGCCGTACTGCGCGGCGTGAGCCACGTGAGGGGTGCTGAATTCCACGTTCTGGTCCCGAACGAAAAGGGCTATGACGCCGCGCGCGCGGCGGGCGCAAAAGTGGTCTCCGTGTTTGCCGCTGCCTCCGAAGGCTTTTCGCGGGCCAACATTAACTGCACGGTCGCGGAATCCATCGAACGGTTCAAGCCGGTCCTTGCGCGCGCCAAGGCCGATGGCGTGCCCGTGCGCGGCTATATCTCCTGCGTGCTGGGCTGTCCCTTTGACGGCGAGATCAAGCCGAAAGCCGTTGCCGATCTCGCCAACACGCTGTGGGATCTCGGCTGCTACGAGATCTCGCTCGGCGATACCATCGGCGTCGGCACGCCGACCAAGGCCAAGGACATGCTGCGCGCGGTAGCTGTCAACATTCCCGCATCCAAGCTCGCGATGCATTTCCACGACACCTACGGTCAGGCGCTCGCCAATCTCTATGCCGGGCTGGAGCAGGGCGTCCGCGTCATCGATGCCGCCGCCGGCGGCCTCGGCGGCTGCCCCTACGCGCCCGGCGCGACCGGGAATGTCGCGACCGAGGATGTGGTCTACATGCTCGAGGGCATGGGGATCACGACGGGGGTCGATATGGAGAAGCTGCTGGCGGCGACGAATGCGATGAGCAGCGTGCTAGGCAAGCCGCCCGTGAGCCGTGTGGCATCCGCGCTGAATGCGAAGAAGAAGCGGGCTGCCTCCTAATTCTCCGTCATTGCCCGCAACGACGGTGGAGAGAGCATCACCTGCTCCCGTCCGCCCCCATCACCAGGTCCGGCAACGCGGTCGAGATCCCCGGCACGAAGCAGAGCAGCAGCACCGCGGCCATCATCAACAGCACGAAGGGTAGCGTGCCCCAGATCACCTCGCTCAGGGGAATATCCGGCGCGACGTTGCGGATGACGAAGATGTTGAGGCCGACGGGCGGGTGGATCAATCCCATCTCCATCACGATGGTCATGACCACGCCGAACCAGATGATGTCGAAATTCGCGGCTCGCAACGGCGGCAGGATGATCGGTGCCGTCATCAGGATGATCGAGACCGGCGGCAGGAAGAAGCCGAGCACCACGACCATCACGAGGATTGCGAACAGTAGACCCCAGCGTGGCAGCTGCATCGCGACGACGGATTCGGCCGCCGATTGCGAGATGTGCAGATAGCTCATCACATAGGAATAGAGCAGTGACATGCCGATGATCATCATCAGCATGGTCGATTCCCGGATCGTCGATTTCATGATCGGGCCGAGGTCGCTCGGCCGCCACACGCCGTAGATCATCGCGATCAGCGCCAGCGCCAACAGACCGCCGAGGCCGGCGGTCTCCGACGGCGTGGCATAGCCGCCATAGAGCGCGGCCATGACGCCGGTGAGCAGCAGGACGAAGGGGAGCACGCGCGGCAGCACGCTGAAGCGCTCGGCGAGCGTGTACTCGTCACGGGCGAGGATCGCCGCTTCGGGACCGCCGTTCTTGTAGGCAGCTTCAGCCGCGGCATATTCCTGGCGGAAGCGGATCACGGCATAGCCGCCGAACAGGGACACCAGCAGCAGGCCGGGCCCGATGCCGGCGAGGAACAGTCGTCCGAGCGATTTTTCCGCAGCGACCGCAAACAGGATCATGGTGATCGAGGGCGGCAGCAGAATGCCGAGCGTGCCGCCGGCGGCGATGATGCCGGCGGCAAAACCGCCGGAGTAGCCGCGCTTGCGCATCTCGGGGATGCCGGCCGAGCCGATTGCCGAGCAGGTCGCGGGCGAGGAGCCCGCCATCGCCGCAAACAGCGCGCAGGCGAACACGTTGGCAACACCGAGCCCACCGGGCACGCGATGCAGCCAGGCGTGCAGCGCCGAATAGAGATCCTGACCGGCGCGCGACTTGCCGATCGCCGCGCCCTTCAGGATGAAGAGCGGGATCGACAGCAGCGTGATAGAGGCCATTTCCTCATAGACGTTCTGCGTCACCGTATCCAGCGAAGCTGCGGGCATGTAGATGCCCATGAACACGACGGCGACCGCGCCGAGCGCAAACGCAATCGGCATGCCGGAAAACATCGCAACCAGCGTCGCGAGCCCATAAGAGAGTCCGATACCGAAAACGCTCATGGCCGCCGGCTTCCTGCAAAGGGCAGCGCAAGCTGCACGAGAACCTGCACGCAGAGCAGGCTCATGCCGAGCGCCATCAGCGAATAGGGAATGGCGAGCGGCGGCGACCACATCGAGTTCGAGACCTGGCCGTCGACGTAAGCCTCATGCGCCAGCGTCCACGACTTCCAGGCGAAGAAAACACAGAACAGCAGCGTCACCACATCGACGAACCAGAGCCTGATCCTGTTTGCGAGCGGCGACAGCAGGCCGACGAAGGCCTCGATGCCGATATGACCGCGGTTCTGCTGCACATAGGCCGCGGACATGAAGGTGGCGCCGACCAGCAGGAACACGGCGGCCTCGTCCTGCCAGTAATTGGCGGCGTGGAACAGCGCGCGGCTGAGCACGCTGTAGCTCAGGATGGCGCAGGCCGCGACCAGCGCGAGCGATGCGAACACGACGATGATGCGGTTGAGGATGGCGAGGCCGCGATCGAGCGCTGCCGCAAGGCCTGTGCTTGCGGCAGCGGTCGCCTGGCCGTCACGATCCGGAAGCGGACCGTGGATCATGCCGAGACGTCGGAGGCGAGCTTGAGCAGGTTCGCCGCGGTCGCGGTCTTGGCACCGTAATCCTTCCAGGCGGTATCGCGGGCGATGTCGCGCCACTTGCCGACGGTCGCGGCATCGAGCGCCGAGACCTTGGCGCCGGCCTTTTCATAGACCTTGGTGACCTCGACATCGTCGTCCTGCGCGCCCTTGCGCCCGAACGTTTCGAGCTCCTCGCCAACGGCCAGCAGGATGTCCTGCTGGTTCTTGGGCAGCTTGTCGAAGATCGCCTTCGACATCATCAGCGGCTCGAGCATGAACCAGTACGACGCGCCCGCGCCGGAGGTCAGCGACTTCGCGACCTCTTCGAGGCGGAACGAGATCAAGCTGGTGGAGGAGGTGATGCCGGCATCGCAGGCGCCGGTCTGCATCGCCGCGTAGATTTCGTTCGACGGCACCGACAGCACCGAAGCGCCGGCGGTCTGCAGCACCATGTCCATCTCGCGCGAGCCGCCGCGCACCTTCATGCCCTTGGCATCTTCCGGCGACACGATCGCCTTGGAACGGCTGGCGACGCCGCCGGCCTGCCACACCCAGGACAGCAGGATGATGCCCTTGTCGGCGAGGAAATCGGTGAGCGCCTTGCCGACCGGCTCCTTCTTCCAGCGCATGCCCTGGTCGTAGGTGGTGACGAGGCCGGGCATCAAGCCGATATTGGTCTCAGGCAATTCGCCGCCGGCATACGGCATCGGATAGAGCGAGATGTCGAGCGCGCCTTTGCGCATCGCGGAGAACTGCGCGTTGGTCTTGATCAGCGAGGAGTTCGGATAGATCTCGGCGGCGATGTCGCCATTGCTGCGCTTGGCGACTTCGGCGGCGAACATGCGGCAGAGCCGGTCGCGGAAATCGCCCTTGTCGATGGTGCCGCCCGGGAATTGGTGCGATATCTTCAGCGTGGTCGCGGCATGCGCGGTGCCAATGCCGAAGCGGAGAATGGCGGGTGCTGCGACGGCGGTCGCGAGCAGGTTGCGGCGGGTAAGCATGACGTGATCCCCTTGGACTGTTTCTTGTTGGCATGATCGGGTTTTGAGGCCGGCTCAGGGCCCATCCTAGCCGGTCTTCCACCCGATATTCTCTCATCTGATAGTTCGAGATCGGATGCGGCTGCAAGTCGCGTGATTGCTGCGCCGCACACCGACCTTGGAATTGTTCTGGGGCGTTAATGCGACGCCCCCCGTCCGGGGGCGCTTGCGCGGGGCGGCCGACCTGCGAAAAAATCCACAACGTCGCGTAACAAGCGAGGGCGTCGATCCGTCGAGATTGTGTAGCGGCACCCGTCGCTAACAAACACCATCCCGAAGGGAAGATGAATCATGACCATTCGTACCCGCATCGTGCTCGGCGTCTCCGCCGCCGCTCTCTCGTTTGGCCTCGCGCTTTCGCCGGCCGCCTTCGCCCAGGACAAGATGGGCAAGGACGACGGCATGATGAAGAAGGACACGATGTCCAAGGACGCCATGAAGAAAGACACCATGTCCAAGGACGACGGCATGAAGGACGGTATGAAGAAGGACACGATGTCGAAGGACGGCATGAAGAAAGACGACGGGATGATGAAGAAGAATTGATCCTGCGCCGTCATGCCGGGACGCCTCAATGAGGCGAGCCCGGTGTTTCGCGATTCCGGGTTGGTCGCCTGGCATCGGGCCAAGATTTCGCGGGTCCGGCAAGACCGTCCCGTCGTAAGGTGTGAACTGAGGCGTGCCTCAGTTCAATTTCAGTTGAACGTTACTTGTGAACGTTACTTGCGCTTGGCCTTGCGGGCAGCGTAGCGAGCGTCGCGCTTGGCCTTTTGATCGGCCTCGGCTTCAGCCAGCTTCGCGGCCGCTTCTTCCGCTTCGCGGGCGATCCGCGCCGCTTCGAGCACCGCAGCCTCTTCGTCGCGACGCTTTTGTTCGGCCTTCTCCACCTCACGCGCAGCCTTCGCCTCGGCGCGCTTGGCCGCGAGGGCTTCGCGCTCGGCACGCTTCGCCGCAACAGCGGGATCATCCGGCCCCGGCTGCGATTTGAATTTGTTCAAAAGATTCTTGCGTGCGTCCTGCGCCGCCTTCTGCCGGTCTGAAAACCCGGGTTCCCTAAATCCACTCACGGGCCTTGCCTTCCTCGCTTTCAATCCTACATCATTGCCTGTTGGTACGTCGGCTGGGCATAGCAGGCACCACGCGACGCAGATGCGTGTACATCCGCGCGCGCCGCAACGCCACCCATAATCGCAGCCGATCAGGTAGACGAAAAATCGCTGGACCAGCCGATCCCTTCGTAGCCCGGAAAAACTGCCGAATTGTGATGTCCCTCATAGGGGCACACTGAGGCGGCGCCTAGCGTCCGCCCCACTACGAGACGGAGCACGGGCATGACTTTTTTCCGGCTGAGCCTGAAGGCCCTTGCAATGACGGTTGCCGCGGTGGCGGTGGCGGGCGCGGTACTGCTGCTCGGCCGTCCGCAACCGATCGAGAGCACCGTGCTGGGTGCCGCCTGGGAATGCACACAGACGGCGTTCGTCCTGACGAGCTGCGCGCCGCGCGTGCAGCAGGCGATCCCGGCGGTCGAAACTTCACGCAAGGATGCGGTGAAGCAGACCCGGGGCTGAGCGTGATGTGACGCGACGTCGCAGAGGTGATAAAGCCGCCCTCGCGAAGCGACAGGGGCGTCATGTCCAAGCTTGATCCAACGAAGCCTGAACCAGCAAAGCCTGAATCAGCCGAAAAACCCCGTTCTCGGCCCAAGCCACAGTCGGGCGACAGCCGCCGTGGTGCTATTGCGGGGCTGATCATCGCTGCCGTGATCCTCGGCGTCGGCCTGTGGCTCGCCCGCGACCTCACCGCCGCCAGCAAGCTGCAGGATTGCGTGATGTCGGGGCGCAGCAATTGCGATGTAATCGAGCCAGCCCGCTAGCGCATTCCGAGACACGTCCGGACGAAAAATTGCCGTGATCTTAAACATTTGTAACGGGACTTGGCTGATCAAGAAGGTCAGTTATGTCGGCCGGCATCAGCCAGGCGCGACCCGAATCGGCTATCGCGCAGGCACCACGGCAATCGAGAGAGTAGGGGTCAAGCACGCATGAGTGCGTCCAACCGCAAGAAGATCATCATTCCCTTGGTTTCGGCCATGTCATTGCTGGCGCTTTCGGCGCAGGCGCAGGATTCAGGTCCGAGAAGGGACAGCCAGGGGCCGGGCGCCGGTGCGCCGCCCCAGAACAATCCGCAAAACATGCGCAAGGGTCCCCCGCCGCAGCAGGCGGTGCGGCCCGGTCCGCAGCCCGGCGGCCCCGTTCACGCCGGTCCCGGCCCCGGGGCTGGTCCGCACGGCCCTGGAGGCCCACCCCCAGGACGCTACATGGCGCGCGGTCCCGCGCCAGCGCGCGACTGGGGCGGGCACCCCTATCGCGGCAACCTTGCCTGGGACGGCGGGCGATGGCGCCATGAGGTCCACAACGGCCGCCCCGGCTGGTGGTGGGACGTCGGCGGCGTCTGGTACTATTATCCGCAGCGGATGGACGGCCCGCCAGCCTACATCTCCGAAGACTATATCGACGACGAGCCGGTGGCCTACGCACCGCCGGGGCCGCCGATCGCCTATGAACCGCCGCCGCCTCCGCCGCCTCCAGTAGACCCCGGCGCAAGCGCGCTTGGCGGCGCCATCGTCGGCGGTGTGCTCGGCGGCCTGATTTCCGGCAACGCCTCGGGCGCGGCTGCAGGCGCCGTGATCGGCGGGGCCACCGGCGCGATCGCCGGTGCCACGGCCGCTTCGCGTCCCGGCTACTATTTCGCCCAGGGCAATTGCTACTACCGCTATCCGAGCGGCCAGTATGTGCAGGCTGATCCGCGCGCCTGCTACTGAGTGTTCGAGCGAGTTCTGGATTGAATGAGGCGGGCGTGATGCCCGCCTCATTTGTTTCTGGAGGTCACAGGAGCCCGTATTTTTGCGGGTGAATCCTCGCGGCAGCGCACAACAATTGCCTCAAATTTCCACTGGCGCTCCTTGCGGCATCACGCGATTGATCAAAGAAAAAATCGTACATGAGTCACGGGGGACAGAAACATGCTGGATGCAATCCAGATCAGCTTGGCGCTATGGGCCATGATCGTTTGCGGAGGGATCAAGGCGGTGCAGATCGTGCACTACCTGTTCTAACGCGCGGTTGTTTGAGCTTGCTACGAAACAAGCCAGCTCAGGAACGCCATCGCAGCCCAGACCAGGGCGCCGATCCAGATGGTCATCACGACGCCGATGGTTGCGAGACAGGCGAGGCCGTGCAGGTCGGCCTTACGCAACGACGACGCTGTGTCAGCCTGTGCTGCGGCTTCTGCTTCTTGTCTCATGAGGGGAACAGCCATCGATCCTCTGCCGCGTTCTGTGGAGCGCTGTGTTGCTGTTTAGCGAACGCGCCGGGCCGCGGCTGTGATGCAATTCACAGATCGGCGTGAATGAACCGGTCTCACCGCTTTGTGCGCGGCTTGAGCCGTTTGAAACCGCCAGTGCAATTCTATATGGGCCACAATTAGAGCGTGTCGAAACCGCTCGCGGCACGCCTCCGCAATCATACGGACAAAATTGCCACGCACTTGTCCAGATCGGCCGGCTAGAGTCGGCCTCATGTGTACCAAGTACGACCCACAGTACGAAGCCGAGGCCGCGATGAAGCGGGCGGCGGCGTCCGAAGGCGCCGACCGGCAGCGACTGATCGAAATCGCTTTGGCCTGGCATCAACTCGCGCGCGAACGGCGCGACGACGAGCCGACGGACTGATCACACCGAGATCTAGTGGCAGCCTTCAGCAGGCTCGCTGATAGGAACATCCGATCTTCGCCGACGTTGGGCGGCTATGACCGATCCCGAGTTGCGCGCACAGTCTTTCGAGATTGCCTGGAAATATCTCGACCAGTCTGGCCTGCTCTCCGGTGAGCACAAGGATTCCGCCCGCTTCATCCTGAACAGGATCGACCGCCTGATGCTGCGCGGGGAGCGGCGCAGATTGCTGCTGTCGAATGCCGCGATCGATGCGTATCGGTTAAGGCCGGTGCTTGTGACGCTGAGTGCGTGAGCGACCGGGCCAGCTCCTTTGGGCTCAGCGTGGATTTCTGAATTGGGAGACTGGCGATCCCAGCAGAAGCGCCATTTTGAATAAAATCAATCTCTTAGCAGTGTCTAAGGGCTACCCGCCGTGGCAGGCGTCGCGTGCAGCGTCACGTCTTCTGCTCTTGCAGCAGCAGCGTCATGCGGGGCGGCTCCGCGTCGCGGTGATAGGCGCGGGCCCGAACCACGGCCTCGCTGTCCATCAGATTGTAGTGCTCGATCCCCCGCTGCAGTTCATGCCAATCACGGAGACGGAATGTCTCCACCCAGTGCGTCGGGTCGCTGACATCACGCGACAATACCCAGCCCACCGCACCGTGCCGATATCGGGACAGCCGGACCTCCGCCATGGCGGCGCGAAATGCAGTAACGTCGGCCGGATCGATGCTGTAGCTGATCGCGAGCACCAGCCGATGCCGGGCGCTGTGTAGAAGCGGCGCCATCTCCTGCGCGATCGACAAGGTGCGGGGAACCGCTAAGGCCGGAGCCGATGGATCGCCGATCTCAGCCGGGAGCTCCACCGCTCGCGTCAGGAGCGCGATAACGCAGCCTGCAAGGCCCGCAGCGAGAATGGTCCCCGTCAGACCCGCGTGCTCGCCAAGCACGCCCCAAAGCAGCGCGCCCAGACCCATGCCGCCGTTGTACATCGCTTGATACAGCGCGAGTACGCGGGCGCGCACCCACGGCGCTGCCGCCAACTGCACCGTCGCCTGCAGGTTCGATGCGCCGACGATCCAGCCGATGCCGAACACCAGCAGGGCCGGATACGCGGTCATGGCGCTGGGAATGAGTGCGAGGGGAACCAATGCCAGGCTGCAGGCCACGCCGGCCAGCGTGATCAGGTTGTTGCGCAAAATTAATTTGCGCAGCAGGGGCATGATCAGTCCGCCCAGCACCGCGCCGGCGCCAATGACCCCCATCATCACGCCGAACGATGCGGATGAAAGCCCGAGCACCTGACGAACATACAACGGTAGCAGCGCCCAAATCGCGCTTGCGCAGCCGAAGAATGCCGCTGAGCGGATCAGCGTGCTGCGCACGACCGGCTCGGCCAGCGCGTGGGCGAGGCCGACCCGCATCGCCGATCGGAATTGCTCGGGCGGGACATCAATTGACGTCCGCGTACGCGGAAAGGTCAGCAAAATGCCGATGACCAGCGCAACGAAGGCGAAGGAAGCCGCGTTGGTGGCGAACGCGACCGTTGCACCGGCAACCGTCAGGATCAGTCCGCCCACCGCAGGACCGACGGCGCGGGCGATATTGAACCCGACCGCGTTGAGGACGAGCGCCTGTGGCAGCACCTGACGCGGCACCGTCAGCGGCACGGAAGCGGCCCATGCCGGATTGTTCAACCCGGCGCCCACTGCCAGCAGGGCCGTCAGCGCCAGGAGGATGGTGGCATCAAGGTGTCCCAGCGCCGCGACGATCGCCAGCGCGATGGCCGCCACCAACATCAGCATGTTCGACAGGATCAGGTTGCGTCTGAGATCCATCAGGTCGGCGAGCGCTCCGGCCGGCAGTGCAAGCAGAAGCACCGGCAGTTGCGCGGCCGCCTGGACCAGGCTGACCGTCATCGGGCTTGGCGCCAGGTCCGTCATGATCCACGCGCTGGCCGTGTTCTGGATCCAGGTCCCCAGGGCAGACACTGTATTGGCCAGCCACAGCCAGCAAAACGCGTAGCTTGCGAACGGTGCCCAGGCGGAATGCGCCTCGGCAAGATCTGTACGCTCCGCGGCCTGCTCTTCGTGCTGAGAAGACATCTTTCAGTCGTACCAACGAGGTTCAGGACGGTCGTCCAACATCTACCGCAAGTTTTGGGATAGGACACAAGACCAAGTTAAGGGCTCATATCACCCCGTGACAGGCCCATGTTGCCGAACCATGGCGATTGGCTTGAGCGAGGGGCGGTGCCCGTGGATTTACCGGTGGAATGACCATCTCGCCCGTTTTCTGTGTCACACCTCGAAAGCGATTGGGCCTTTGTAATTGGAGTCCGGCTCGGACCCCGATGGCAGGCTGGAAGCCTGGCAGGCCAATCATCAATCATCAAGGCTGCCGGAATAAAGGCGGAGTGAGCGATATTGCACAGTTGGACGGTGGGAAGGCTTCAATGACCCGCTGGCAAAGATGGCTGGGGTACCGGCGCTAACGTACGGAACGAGTGCCCGGCAACGTCGCGCCCACGTCCTCCCTGCGGCGGCCGGGATTTCGTGTGGGATCGCACCATGCAGGCATGCTTTCAAAACAACCGCGACTGGTACTGAGCTCGCGAAGCCTCGAAGCAGCCTCTTCGTCACGGTAGCGCCCCGACTCAGGCGCGCTCTCCGCAGCGCAATTGTGCGCTTTGTGGAGGGGCGCTATGTCCACGTATTCGAGTGAAGCCCGCCGCGCTGCAAAGCTGACATGGCTCAATGCACCCCCGGGTATGGCGGAAGACCTCGCCGCTGAGTTTATGCGGAGGCTGACTGAAGGCGAAACGCTGAGCAGGCTCACGTCGGGAAGGCTAACGCCGGCATTGGTAAGCGCACAGCGGTTCAAGAAGCATTGCGAATTGCACCCTGAATGGGCGGTCGAAGCTAGGCGCCTAGCGAAAGCGAATGAACAAGCGGCAGCGGACGTCCGGAAAACCGTAACGTGGAGCTGGCGATTCAGCGATCGGCTGATAACCGCCGAACCGCAGAGCGATGCAAGAACGGCCACATCCGGACGATGAACAATACATTCTATGAGCAGCATCTCGGCTACCTCGTCAGGCGCTGCAAGGATTGCATGAAGAACCGCCGCCAGTTGCGTATGCCCAGCGCAGAGCGGGTGCGAACTTCGATCGCAACGCTGCACGAGGGCGCGACGTTGAGTTCCGGAACGTCGCACGTGCAACAAGCCATGAGAAATTTCATCAGAGCAAATCCAAAACTCGGTACTCGGCTGCGGATGCGCCTGATCCGGCTCCTCCTCGGTAGATTGTGACTCAAGCTCAGCCTGCACCTTGCTATCTCCGGCAAGAAGTTATCCGGCATCTAAATGCTGGGCTCGCCGGTTCAGGCTGGCGCATTTTGCAATGCAAGAAGGCCGCAGCACCTTTCGACGCTGCGGCCCGCGCCGGGTTTAAAAAATAGGTGAAATATGGACCAGCCCCGGCATCCACGAGGCTATCCCTGTGTGTGTACGGTGCAACATGAATCGTTGTTCCATTAGAGGAAACCGAAGCGACTGTTGCAGAATGGATGGCAGTGCATCTGACATGGACAGTATACGCGTCCTGTCTTTTGAGACGATTTGGTGCTGTCCCAATTAGAACATCACATCAGTTGAATTAGGACACATTCATAGAAACTAAATGCGCAGGAGCCGTAGCGGCTAAGCGCTCTTGCCAGCCCCGGAGTGCTACGAGGAAAATGCCGCCCGCGACACATTTAAGCGGGCGGCGTCTTCCATCCGCGGAGACCGGCGGCTCAGTTTGCGGCCTCGGTCATTGGTCCGCTTCAGGTTACGCGGCCCTCTTTCCCCTTTGGATCGAGTTCGGGGACGTAGTGCCGGTTCAACGCCCGCAGGACCCCGATCCGCGCAAGCATAGTCGGGCCGCCGCGCTGCCACCCTGCAGTATCGCGCCGCGCTTCCCGCACGCTTGGCAGATGAACCTCGGCTCCAATTCTGACAGCCGGATCTCGTCCGGCCATCGATCGACGCAGGCGGCCGATAGCTTCACGTTGTGGCTGCACTTGTAGTCCTGGCCGAAGACGAGCAGATCGCGGATGCCAGTCTCGCGCATCTCTCCGAGCGTGATCTTTACGGGGCGACCATCAGCGTGGTGGCCAAGTGAGGATTGGCGTTGGGGTCGAGGCATGCCGCCACCGAAACGAGGCAGCGGTCACGAGTCAAATCCACAACGGATCTAGCCTCGGAACGCGCGCGAGCTACTGCGCGTCGTGGGTGTGAATATCTACCCGCGCCGCATCCGCAAGAACAGCTCCACCATGAACCAGACGATAGGTCCAGACCAGCAACAGCAGCGCTGCCATCAGGAGCTCGCGCCGCCGCGGCCACAACTCGCGGCCGATGATGCCAAGCAACATGCCGAGGACGATCCCGATGAGCGCGGTCATTGACCGGCTCCAGTGAACAGATAGGGAAGCGTTCGTGTTGTGGTCGTGTTGCGTGGAGCGATTTGTAGCGCCGCGTAACGCGTTGAATTTGCTGTCAGCACTCCGGAACGCCGCACAACACGGTTTGCTCAACAGAACGAAGCCGCTACTCAGCCAAGCCATTAATTTGAGAGATGAAAGGCTGGCGATCCCGGCAGGAATCGAACCTGCAACCCTCAGAGTAGAAATCTGATGCTCTATCCAGTTGAGCTACGGGACCGTCCGGGCCGGCCTCGGCTACCGACTGCCGGTCTTCTATCACCCCAAATATGAAAAATCTGGTGTTTAGCCAAGCCTGAACCGAACCGATTTCCTCACAGCCGCGACAAAGCGGGACGGCGGAGTGTCAGGGTGCCGGGTTGAGCGGAAGCGTACTGGACGATGGATCACATCGCCGGGGGCGCTGGCTAGCTTCCGGGACACGGCCGTCGGTCGACTGGCTTGGTATTGCTGCGCCGTTAGGACGGTGCGCGCGGCGGTATCTTGATCGGTCTCCTCTGGGCTCGGCTTGCCATGGCGCATGCGACGTTTTGCTATCCTGGTTCCATCGCCTTGAGTCGGTCACCTTTCCGCGCATTTCATTGCCTTACGCGGCGCTCGTCCGCGATTCCTGGAGTCTCCGTCATGATTGGTCTGGTTCGCGCCGTCACGGTCTGCGCAACGCTCTGCCTTGGCCTGGTTCTTGGTCCGGTTCTTGGGCTGGCTTCAGCGCAGGCCGCGGACAAGGCGTTCAAGCGCGACGATCTCGCTGATTCCGCGATCAAGCTGGAAGCACAGATCAAGAGCGAGGCGGGGCCGGTCGCCAAATCCAGTGCGACGCTGCGCACCGATGCCGACGCTGCGTTCAGGCGCAACGACTACCGTACGGGCCTGTCAGTTCTCGGCCAGATCGCGGCGACCGCGCCGGGGGATGCCGGCAACTGGCTGCGGCTCGCAAAAGTCATCTTCCAGATCACGCCCAAAAGCTCGAGCGAGCAGACGTTCCTGCTGGAGCGCGCCTCGACCGCCGCCTACATCGCTTACATGCGCGCCGGCAATCCGGGCGAGGAGGCCGACGCGCTCGCCGTGCTCGGCAAGTCGCTCTCCGAACGCAAGCTGTGGCGACCGGCGCTGGATGCGCTGCGGCTGTCGCTGGACATGCGCGAGGTCGCCGACGTCCGCGGCCAATATGAGAAGATGCGCGATGAGCACGGTTTCCGGCTGCTCGACTACACCGTGGATTCGGACTCGGCCAGTCCGCGCGCCTGCTTCCAGTTCTCCGAGGAGCTTGCCAAGCGCACCGATTTCGCGCCGTTCCTGGCGCTGGCGGGCCAGGACAAGCCGGCGCTGTCGGCCGAGGGCAAGCAGCTCTGCGTCGACGGGCTGAAGCATGGTGAGCGCTACAACATCAACTTGCGCGCCGGCCTGCCGTCCACCGTCAAGGAAGGCCTGCCGAAATCGGCCGAGTTCAACGTCTATGTGCGTGACCGTAAACCGTTCGTACGCTTCACCAGCCGCGCTTATGTGCTGCCAAAAACTGGCCAGCGCGGCATTCCCGTGGTCAGCGTCAACACGCCCTCGGTCAACATCAACGTGTTCCGGATCGGCGATCGCAATCTGATCAACACGGTGGTCGACAGCGACTTCCAGAAGACGCTGTCGAAGTACCAGCTAACCGATCTCGGCGGTGAACGCGGCGTCAAGGTCTGGTCCGGTGAACTCGCCACTGCGATGACGCTGAACCAGGACGTCACCACTGCATTTCCGGTCGACCAGGCGCTCGGCGAGCTCCAGCCCGGCGTCTACGTGATGACGGCGGCCGCCAAGGGCCCGGGCTCTGACGACGACTCCCAGCTCGCCACCCAATGGTTCATCGTCTCCGATCTCGGTGTGTCGGCCTATTCCGGCAATGACGGCATCCACGTCTTCGTCAACTCGCTGGCCTCGACCGATCCGGTCGGGAAGGCCGAAGTGCGGCTGGTTGCCCGCAACAACGAGATCTTGGCGACCCGCAAGACCGACGACAGCGGCCACGTCCTGTTCGAGGCCGGCCTTGCGCGCGGCGAGGGCGGGCTGTCGCCGGCGCTGCTGACGGTCACCGGCGAGAAGGCCGACTATGCCTTCCTCAGCCTGAAGACCTCGGCCTTCGATCTGTCCGATCGCGGTGTGGCGGGCCGCGTCGTGCCGGCTGGCGCCGACGCCTTCGTCTATGCCGAGCGCGGCGTCTACCGCTCCAGCGAAACCGTCTATCTCACCGCGCTCCTGCGCGACGGGCAGGGCAATGCGGTGACCGGTGGTCCGCTGACCTTGGTGATCGAGCGCCCCGACGGCGTCGAATTCCGCCGCGCCGTACTGTCCGACCAAGGCGCGGGCGGTCGCACGCTGTCCGTGCCGCTCAACTCCGCTGTCCCGACCGGGACCTGGCGGGTGCGCGCCTTCACCGACCCGAAGGGTAATTCGGTCGGCGAGACCACCTTCATGGTCGAGGACTACGTCCCTGACAGGATCGAATTCGACTTGTCTGCCAAGGACAAGCTGATCAAAGCTAACGCTCCTGTGGAGCTTAAGGCGGACGGCCATTTCCTCTATGGCGCACCGGCTTCGGGCCTCCAGCTCGAAGGCGACATGCTGATTGCACCCGCCACTGAGCGGCCCGGCTTTGCCGGCTACCAGTTCGGCGTCGACGACGAGCAGACCACCTCCAACGAGCGCACGCCGCTTGAGAACCTGCCCGAGGCCGATGCCAATGGCGTTGCGACTTTCCCGGTGACGCTGGAGAAGCAGCCGGCCTCGACGCGCCCGCAGGAAGCACAGATCTTCGTTCGCATGGTCGAGACCGGCGGCCGCGCCGTCGAGCGCAAGCTGGTGCTGCCGGTCGCGCCTGCCGCCGCCATGATCGGCATCAAGCCGCTGTTCGGCGACAAGAACGTGGCCGAAGGCGACAAGGCCGAGTTCGATGTCGTGTTCGTCTCGCCCGAGGGCAAGACGCTGCCCCGCGACGGGTTGCGCTACGAACTCCTGAAGATGGAGTCGCGCTATCAATGGTATCGCCAGAACAATTACTGGGATTACGAGCCGGTCAAGTCGACCTCGCGCGTTTCTGACGGCGACGTCACCATCGCCGCTGACAAGCCGTCGCGCGTTTCGCTTAACCCCCAGCCCGGCCGCTACCGGCTCGACGTCAAGTCGAACGACGCAGACGGCCCGGTGACCTCGCTGCAGTTCGACGTCGGCTGGTACTCCGACGGCAGCGCCGACACGCCGGATCTGCTGGAGACCTCGATCGACAAGCCGCAATACGACTCCGGCGACACCATGACGGTGTCGGTGAACGTGCGCACTCCCGGCAAGCTCACCATCAACGTGCTCGGCGATCGCCTGCTGACGACGCAGACCATCGACGTCAAGGAAGGCACCGCGCAGGTGAGGCTTCCGGTCGGCAAGGACTGGGGCACCGGCGCCTATGTGGTGGCGACCTTGCGCCGTCCGCTCGACGCAGCCGCGCAGCGCATGCCGGGCCGGGCGATCGGATTAAAGTGGTTCGGCATCGACAAGCAGACCCGTACGCTACAAGTGAAGCTCTCACCGCCGGTGCTGATCCGGCCGAATGCGATGCTGAAAATCCCGGTCAAGCTCGACGGGCTCAATCCGGGTGAGGACGCCAAGATCGTCATCGCCGCGGTCGATGTCGGCATCCTCAACCTCACCAATTACAAGCCGCCGGCGCCGGATGACTACTATCTCGGTCAGCGCCGGCTGAGCGCGGAGCTCCGCGATCTCTACGGGCAGCTCATCGACGGCATGTCGGGCACGCGCGGCCAGATCAAGTCCGGCGGCGACGCCGGTGCGGCCGAGCTCCAGGGCTCGCCGCCGGCGCAGAAGCCGCTCGCGCTCTATTCGGGCATCGTCACCGTTGCTGCCGACGGCACCGCCGAAGTGAGTTTTGACATTCCGGAGTTCGCCGGCACCGCGCGCGTGATGGCAGCGGCGTGGACCGCCACGAAACTCGGGCGTGCCAACATCGATGTCGTGATCCGCGATCCCGTGGTGCTGACCACGACCTTGCCGCGCTTCCTGCTCAATGGCGACCACGGCACGGTCAATCTCGAGATCGACAATGTCGAAGGGCAGGCCGGCGACTACGTCATCAACGTGAAGACGGGCGGCCCGGTGAAGATGACCGGCAATCCCGCCACCACGGTGAAGCTTGCCGCGAAGCAGCGTAACTCATTCTCGCTGGCGCTCGATGCGACCGCGGCGGGGCAGGCGACGCTCGACGTCGACATCAAGGGGCCGAGCGGCCTGGCGCTGGCGCGGCACTATGCGTTCGACGTCAAGGCGGCGACGCAGGTGCTGGCGCGGCGCTCGATCCGCACACTGGCGAAGGGCGAGAGCCTGACGCTGACCTCGGACATGTTCTCCGACCTCGTGCCGGGCACCGGCAGCGTCTCGGTCTCGGCGAGCCTGTCGACCGCGCTCGATGCGGCGACGATCCTGAAAGCGCTCGACCGCTATCCCTATGGCTGCTCGGAGCAGATTACCAGCCGCGCGTTGCCGCTGCTCTATGTCAACGATCTCGCGGCCGGCGCGCATCTGGCCATGGATACCGAGGTCGACCAGCGCATCCGCGACGCGATCGAGCGGCTTTTGGCCCGCCAGGGCTCCAATGGCTCGTTCGGCCTGTGGTCGGCCGGCGGCGACGATTCCTGGCTCGATGCCTATGTCACGGACTTCCTGACCCGCGCCCGCGAGAAGGGCTTTGTGGTGCCGGACGTGCTGTTCAAGAACGCGCTGGATCGTATCCGCAACTCCGTCGTCAACGGCAACGAGCCCGAGAAGGACGGTGGGCGCGATCTCGCCTACGGCCTCTACGTGCTCGCCCGCAACGGCGCAGCGCCAATCGGCGATCTCCGCTACCTCGCGGACACCAAGCTGAACAACCTCGCGACGCCGATTGCGAAGTCGCAGCTCGCGGCGGCGCTCGCGCTGGTCGGCGACCGCAACCGCGCGGAGCTGGTCTATGGAGCCGCGCTCGACAGCCTCGCGCCAAAACCCGTGCTCGAATTCGGCCGCACCGATTACGGCTCGCAGCTTCGCGACGCCGCTGCGCTGGTGTCGCTTGCGAGCGAAGGCAACGCGCCGAAGGCGACGCTGACTCAGGCAGTGTCGCGGGTCGAAACCGCGCGCGGGCTGACGCCCTACACCTCGACGCAGGAGAATGCGTGGCTGGTGCTGGCGGCGCGCGCGCTGGCGAAGGAAAACCTCTCGATCGAGGTCGACGGCCAGTCCGTGAAGACGGCGCTCTACCGCAGCTACAAGGCTGCGACGCTGGAGGGCAAGCCGCTGAAGATCACCAACACCGGCGACGCACCGGTGCAGGCTGTGATCTCGGTGTCGGGCTCGCCGGTGACGCCGGAGCCGGCGGCGTCCAACGGCTTCAAGATCGAGCGCAGTTACTTCACGCTCGACGGCAACGCCGCGGACATCAGCAAGGTCAAGCAGAACGATCGCTTTGCCGTAGTGCTGAAGATCACCGAAGCCAAGCCCGAGTACGGCCACATCATGGTGTCCGACTATCTGCCGGCGGGCCTGGAGATCGACAATCCAAAGCTGGTGTCGTCGGGTGACAGCGGCACGCTCGACTGGATCGAGGACGGTCAGGAGCCGGAGAATACCGAGTTCCGCGACGATCGCTTCACGGCGGCCGTCGACCGGGCCGCGGATTCCAAGGCGGTCTTCACGGTCGCCTATGTCGTGCGCGCAGTCTCGCCCGGCAAATACGTGCTGCCGCAGGCCTATGTCGAAGACATGTACAACCCCTCGCGCTACGGCCGCACGGGAACGGGCAATGTCGAGGTGCGGACGGTGAAGTGAGTGATGCTGGGATGAGCGAGCTAAACAAGGACGGCGGTAGAGCAGGGCGGCGCGGTGTTATGCGTGCCCTTTCGGCCGCCGCGTTCGCCTTCATCCTCGCCGTCGTCGGCTTCGTCGGCTGGGTCTATTCCCTCGGCCCGCTGCCGTTCGACGAGTCGCGCGCGGTCTCCACCACCGTCGTCGACCGCAATGGAAAACTGCTCCGTGCCTACGCCATGGCCGACGGCCGCTGGCGGCTGCCGGTCGATGCCAAGGCCAACGTCGATCCGACCTATCTAAAGCTGCTGCTCGCCTATGAGGACCAGCGCTTCTACGCCCATGACGGCATCGATTCTCTGGCGCTTGGCCGCGCCGCGTTACAGCTCACGACGCGCGGGCATATCGTGTCGGGCGGCTCGACCATCACGATGCAGCTTGCGCGGCTGATGGAGCCGCGGCGGCAACGCTCGCTTTATGCGAAGCTGCGGCAGATGGTGCGTGCGATCGAGATCGAGCGCAGCTTGAGCAAGAGCCAGATCCTCGACCTCTATCTCGCGCTCGCGCCTTATGGCGGCAATCTCGAAGGCATCCGTGCAGCCTCGATCGCCTATCTCGGCAAGGAACCGAAGCGGCTGTCTCTGGCCGAGGCCGCGCTGCTGGTGGCGCTGCCGCAATCGCCGGAGACGCGCAGGCTCGATCGCTATCCCGATGCGGCGCGCAAGGCTCGCGACCGCGTGCTGAACCGCATGGTCGAGGAGCATGTGGTCAACGCGGACGACGCCAGTCAGGCCAAGGCCGTCCCGCTGTCAAAGCTGCGCAAGCCGATGCCGATCCTGGCCCCGCATGCTTCTGACAGCGCGCTCGCGACGGTCAAGAATACGCCGGTCATCAAGCTGACGCTGGATTCCAATCTCCAGAAGGTGCTGGAGCCCTTGGCGCGCGACCGCGCCATTGCGCTCGGGCCGAACATCTCGGTCGGCATCATCGTCGTCGACAATGACAGCGGCGACGTGCTCGCTCGCGTCGGCTCGGCGGATTATTTCGACGACAGCCGGGCAGGGCAGGTCGACATGACCCGCGCCATCCGCTCGCCGGGATCGACGCTCAAGCCGTTCATCTACGGCCTCGCCTTCGAGGATGGTTTTGTCCATCCCGACAGTCTGATCGACGACCGCCCGGTCCGCTTCGGCTCATATGCTCCGGAGAATTTCGACATGACCTTCCAGGGCACGGTGCCCGTGAAGAAGGCGCTGCAATTGTCGCTGAATGTGCCGGCCATCGTGCTGCTCGACCGCGTCGGCGCGAGCCGGCTATCGTCGCGGCTGCGGCAGGCCGGTGGCAATCTGGTTCTGCCCAAAGACGAAGCGCCGGGCCTCGCCATGGGCCTCGGCGGCGTCGGCGTGACGCTGCAGGACCTCGTTCAACTCTATACGGGCTTTGCCCGGCTCGGCACCACCAAGCCGCTGCGCGAGGTCATGGCCGGCAAGGATGACCGCGAACCGCTGCGGCTGCTGGATCAGGTCGCGGCCTGGCAGGTCGGCAACGTGCTGCTGGGAACGCCGCCGCCGGAAAACGCCCCCCACAATCGTATCGCCTTCAAGACCGGCACCTCTTACGGCTATCGCGATGCCTGGTCGGTCGGGTTCGACGGCCGCATGACCATCGGCGTCTGGGTCGGCCGGCCCGATGGTGCCCCGGTTCCCGGCCTGATCGGCCGTGTGGCCGCAGCCCCCATCCTGTTCGACGCCTTCGCCCGGACCGGCAAGACGCTGACGCCGTTGCCGAAGCCGCCGAAGGGAACCCTGGTTGCGAGCAACGCCAAACTGCCGTTGCCGTTGAAGCGGTTCCGCCCGGTCGGGGAACTCGTCCGGACCGGGGGTGAGCAGGCGCCCCATATCCAGTTCCCGCTGAACGGCTCCCGGATCGATGTCGACCGCTCCGGCGGGCCGGAGGCCGCTGCCATGCCCGTGAAGGTCGCGGGCGGGGTCTTGCCGATGACTGTCATAGTCAACGGTACGGCCCTCGGCGAGATCGACGGCCGGCGCCAGCGCCTGATCGATCCGCCCGGTCCAGGCTTTGCCCGGCTCACCATCATCGATGCCACGGGCGCCGCGGACACAGTTGTCATTCGAATTCAATGACCTTGCCTTAAGCGGTTGTGGCGATGGCGGTTTCAGCGTAAGCGGAACCAATGGCCGAGACCTATCCCAGCCCCCGTTTTGGCGCGCCGCGAGAGCCGAAAACGCCGGTGAATCCGGGCAGCCGGCTCGTGCTGATGCTCGACTACGCCACCGCCAGCCACGCCCGTGCGGTCGCTTTTCTCGTGCTGTGTGCGCTGCTGCTGTTTCTGCCCGGCTTCTTCACCATCCCGCCGGTCGACCGCGACGAGGCGCGCTTTGCGCAGGCCACCAAGCAGATGGTCGAGAGCGGCGACTATGTCGATATCCGTTTCCAGGAAGACGTCCGCTACAAGAAGCCGGTCGGCATCTACTGGTTGCAATCCGCCGCTGTCGAAATCGCAACGGCACTCAAGTTGCCGAAGGCCGAACTGCGAATCTGGGTCTATCGGCTGCCGTCGCTGATCGGCGCAATCGGCGCCGTGCTCATGACCTATTGGACAGCGCTCGGCTTCGTCACGCGGCGCGCGGCAGTGCTGGCCGCACTGCTGATGTGCGCCTCCGTGCTGCTTGGTGTCGAGGCACGGCTCGCGAAAACCGACGCGATGCTGCTGTTTTGCGTCGTTGCCGCGATGGGCGCGATGTCGCGGGCCTATCTGTCCTGGCAGCGCGCCGAGGACGAAACGCATCCGCCCTGGAGCTGGCCCGCGATCTTCTGGACCGCGCTTGCCGTCGGCATCCTGATCAAGGGCCCGCTGATCCTGATGTTCGCAGGGCTCACCGTGGTCGTGCTCGCGATCCAGGACCGCGATGCCTCATGGCTGTGGAAGCTGCGCCCGGTCTGGGGCCTGATGTGGATGCTGGTGCTGGTGCTGCCCTGGTTCATCGCGATTTTCTGGCGCGCGGGCGATGCGTTCTTCGCCGATTCCGTCGGCGGCGACATGCTGAGCAAGATCGGCGCGCAGGAGTCCCATGGCGCTCCGCCCGGTGTTTACCTGGCGCTGTTCTGGATCACCTTCTGGCCGGGCGCGCCGCTGGCGGCGATGGCTGCGCCTGCGGTGTGGCGGGCGCGGCGCGAGCCGGGCGCGCAGTTCCTGCTGGCCTGGCTGATCCCGTCCTGGATCGTGTTCGAGGCGGTGCTCACCAAGCTGCCGCATTACGTGCTGCCGCTGTACCCTGCGATCGCGATCCTCACCGTCGGCGCGCTGGAGCGGCGTGTGCTGTCGCGCTCCTGGCTGATGCGCGGTTCGGCCTGGTGGTTCGCGATCCCCGCACTCGGCTCGATCATTGCGGTGGTCGGCGCGGTCATGCTGACGCGGCAGCCAGCCTTCGTGGCCTGGCCGTTCATCGCGGCCTCGCTGATCTTTGGCTTGTTCGCCTGGTGGCTCTACGACAACAACCGCGCCGAGCGCTCGGTGCTCAACGCGCTGGTCGCAGCCCTGATGCTCGCGGTCGTGGTCTACGGCATCGTGCTGCCGTCGCTGACGCCGGTGTTTCCGAGCATCGAAATCGCACGCGCTTTGCGCAGTGTTACCTGCGTCGGGCCCAAAGCAGCCTCGGCCGGCTATCACGAGCCAAGCCTCGTCTTCCTGACGGGCACCTCGACGCTGCTCACGGATGGCTCCGGCGCTGCAGACTTCCTGCGGCAGGGGAGCTGCCGGTTCGCGCTGATCGAGCAGCGCTCGGAGCGCAGCTTCGTGCAGCGCGCCGAAGCGACCGGGCTGCGCTACAAGGTCGGTGCGCGTATCGACGGCTATAATTTCTCGCAGGGACGCGCGATCTCGATCTCGATCTTCCGCTCTGAAGGCACCGAGTAGGATGTCGGCCTCCACCAACATTGCGCCGCGCGCGAGCTATCCCGCGCAACTGCTCGCGATCTTTGGCGGTGCGCTGGCTCAGCTCGTGCACACGCCCTCGCATTCGCGCCGCGCCGAGGCCGCGCGAAAGCTGGCGCGGCACTCGCTGTGGCTCAGTGCGGCTGGGGCGGCGTTGGTCATCACGCTCATGCTCGCCTTTGATCTGACCGAGATCCAGTTGATGCCCGCGCGCGGCACGCCTGGCCTGTGGCCGATCCGCATCCTCACCGATTTCGGCAAGGACGAGAATGTGCTCTTGGTGCTGGGAGTTGCGCTGGTTGTCGTGGCGCTCGTTGCGGCCGGGCTTCACGGCACCCGCCGCGTGCTGCTGTTGGGCTTAGGCACGCGGCTCCAGTTCCTGTTTTTTTCTGTTGCCCTGTCGACGTTCGCCGGAGATGTCCTGAAATATCTGATCGGTCGGGGCCGGCCCTTCGTCGGCGGCAAGGCTGATCCGTTCAACTTCATCCCGTTTGAGGGAACGGGAGCCTATGCGAGCCTGCCGTCAGGCCATGCAATCACCGCGTTCGCGCTGGCGTTTGCGGTCTCGGCGTTGTGGCCGCGTCTGCGCGTGTTCATGTTCACCTACGCGATTGTGATCATCCTGACGCGTCTGGTGTTGCTGGCGCACCACCCGAGTGACGTCACGGCCGGCGCCCTGGTCGGCATGGTGGGCGCCATGGCGGTCCGCTACTGGTTTGCGGCCCGCAGGCTCGGCTTTGCCATCCGCGCCGACGGCACCATTGTGGCCCTTCCCGGACCGATCGGTGGCCGCCTCAAAAGGGTTGCCCGCGGGGCATCCGCCCCATAAAAGCGGCTGCCTGCCGGGGGCGCCGGTTCCCCGAGCCAAGCCAATTCCAACCACGAGCCTCATTTGTCGTCGTCCCAGCCTTCGGTTTCCATCGTCGTCCCCGTGCGCAATGAAGCCGACAACATCGCGCCGCTGATTGCTGAGATCAGCGCGGCGCTCGACGGCCGCTGGCCCTACGAGATCATCTACGTCAATGACGGCTCGACGGACGCGACCGGCGAGCGGCTGGCCGCCATCATGGCGCAGCGGGACAATCTGCGGCAGCTTCGCCACGCCAAATCGACCGGCCAGTCGGCGGCCGTGCGCAGCGGCGTGCGCGCGGCGCGTGGCGCGATCGTCGCGACGCTCGACGGCGATGGCCAGAACAATCCCGCCTTCCTGCCGGACCTGATCGCGGCGGTCGAGAAGGGCGCGCGGGTCGGGCTCGCCGCCGGCCAGCGGGTCGGACGCAAGGACACCGGTTTCAAGAAATTCCAGTCGCGCATCGCCAACGGCGTGCGCGGGTCGATCCTGAAGGACGGCACGCGCGATACCGGCTGCGGGCTGAAGGCGTTCCGGCGCGACGTCTTCCTGATGATGCCCTATTTCGACGGCCTGCATCGCTTCCTGCCGGCGCTGGTGCGCCGCGAGGGCTACGAGATCGCCTATGTCGATGTGATCGACCGGCCGCGCCATTCCGGCGTGTCAAATTACGGTTTCTTCGACCGGCTGTGGATCGGAATCATGGATCTTGCCGGCGTGTGGTGGCTGATCCGCCGTAAGAAGCCGACACCAGAAGTGACTGAGGTGAACGCGTGATCATTCAATACGGCCAGGCGCTGAGCAACTATTTCTACGACGTCTTCGTGGCCAAATTCGACTTCTGGCTGGCGTTCGGCCTGATCGCGCAACTGTTCTTCACCGCGCGCTTCCTGGTGCAGTGGATCGCGAGCGAACGCGCCGGAAACAGCGTGGTGCCGATTGCGTTCTGGTTCTGCTCGATGGGCGGCGGCCTGATGACACTGATCTACGGCGTCGTAAAGCGTGAGCCTGTCATCATCATGGGGCAGCTGTTTGCGACCATCATTTATCTGCGCAACATTATGTTGATCGTGAAGAACCGCGGCAGCGCATCGAAGACGCTGGATAACTGAGGCCGATTCAAGATCAGCGCGGCAAGGCCGACGCCGCGCCTGCCGCGGGCAGGGCGGCCGCATCCGCCTCGCTCCTGCGATAGGCCTCACCGGCCGCATCCAGCACGGGATAGGCGACCGAGCAGATATGCGAATGGATGCGGCGCAGGTCACGCAGCACGTCCAGATGTAGCGACGTGGTCTCGATGGTCTCTGGCCGGCCCTCGCGCAGGCGGTCGAGATGGCGCTCGACGGCGGCGAGCTCGGTGTTCTTCAGCGCCGTCTTCTCCACCAGCAGCTTGCGAGCCTCGTTGGCATCGCCCGACATGAACACGCCAAAGGCAATGCGGAGCGACTCCATGGTACGCTTGTGGAAAGCGGCGAGCTCCTCGGACCCCTCGGGCGAGAATTGGAAGCGCCGCTTGATCTTCTTGGTCGCAAGCTCGCTCAGATTCTTGTCGATGATGTCGCCGATATGCTCGAGATTGATGGCAAAGGAGATGATCTCCATCGCTCGCCGTCCCTCGCTCTCGTCGAGGCTGCCGCGTGTCAGTTTCGTCAAGTAAAGCTTGATCGCCTCGTCGAGACTGTCGACGACATTGTCCATCTTCGAGACCTGGTCGACCAGCGTGCGGTCGCCCGTCATCATCGCCGCCATCACCTTGCGCAGCATGACCTCGACGAGATCGCCCATGCGCAGAGCCTCGCGGGCGGCGTCGGCGAGCGCCAGTGACGGCGTCTCCAGCGCGGTCTCGTCGAGATAGCGCGGCCGGGCCGGGTCGGCCTCCTGCACGCGATCTGGCAGTAGCCACGTCAACAGGCGCGACATGGTGTCGAGCAGGCCGATGAAGAGGACGGCTGTGCCGACGTTGAAGGCGATGTGGAAGGCCGCGGTCATCTTGGCGAGATCGGGCTGCCAGATATGCATGCGCTCGGCGATCACGCTCAGGAACGGCAGGACGAGCGCAATTCCGACGACGCGATTGATGAGATTGCCGACCGGCAGGCGATAGCTCGCGGGATCGTCGCGTCTGGCCCCCTCGAACACGGGGTTGATGGCGCTGCCGAGATTGGCCCCGAGCACCAGTGCGAGAGCGGCGTAGGGCGTAATGAACTGCGAATAGGCCAGCGACATGATCAGGAGCACGCTGGCAACGCTCGAATGCACCGCCCAAGTGATGAGAGCCGCGACGACGATGCACAGAACGGGATCGCCGGTGATAGCCGCCATCACGACGCGGACGCCGGGCGCATTCTCCGCCGGCGCCAGCGTGTCGAGCAGGATGTGCAGCGACAGCAGCATCAATCCAAGGCCGATCGCGATACGGCCGATATCCTTGATCCGGGAACGTGGGCCAGACCGGAAGGCGACGAGTCCGACCACGAACAACACGGGCGCGACGGCCGCGATATTGAACGACAGCGCCTGGACGATCAGCGTGGTGCCGACATTGGCGCCGAGCATTATGGCGAGCGCGGCGACGAGGCTGAGCAAGCCTCCTGCGGCGAAGGAGCTGGTGAGCAGCGCGGTCGCGGTGCTGCTCTGGAGCAACGCGGTGAGTCCGAGGCCGGCGGCAAATGCACTTAAGCGGTTGCCGAGTGCCTGGCCGAGGAGTCGCCGAAGGTCGGGGCCAAAGGCGCGCAGGATGCCGCTCTGGACCATATGCAGGCCCCACAGCAACAGCGCCACGCCGCCCATCAGATCAAGCAGAACCAACGTTCCCATGCTCCACGTCCGGATGAGAGTCGATTGATGAGGCTAGCGCCAAATGCCGGCGGATCAACCCTTTGTTGGCGCGTCGGCGTTAACGTTTGCGTCGGTGCTCGTTCCCGCGGCGTGATGCCTTGTCAGCAGGCTCACATTGCCGCTTTGAGGGCAGCGAAGCCGCGATCGAGATCGGCCTTGAGATCGTCGACGCTCTCGAGCCCGATATGCAGACGCAGAGTCGGACCGCCCGGCGCCCACTTGGTCGCGGTGCGGTAGCCGTCGCAATCGAAGGGAATCGCGAGGCTCTCGAAACCGCCCCAGGAGAAGCCCATGCCGAACAGCTTGAGTGAGTTGAGCATGGTGTCGACCGCCGTCTGCGGCACCGGCTTCATCACGATACTGAACAGGCCCGAGGCGCCGGTGAAGTCGCGCTTCCAGATCGCATGGCCCGGATCGGTCTCGAGGCCCGGATGCAGCACGCGCGCGACCTCGGGCCGGCTGGCCAGCCAGCGCGCCATGTCGAGGCCGGAGCGATGATGCTGTGCGAGCCGCACCGATAGCGTGCGCAGGCCGCGCAGCGCGAGGAAGACGTCATCAGGGCCGGCGCAGACGCCGAGCAGGCGGATGCCTTCGGCAATTTGCGGCCAGGCCTTGGCGTTGGCCGAAATCGTGCCGAACATGATATCGGAATGGCCGCCGATATATTTGGTGGCAGCCATCATGCTGATGTCGACGCCCTGCTCGAGCGAGCGATGATAGAGCGGCGTCGCCCAGGTGTTGTCGTCGATGACGAGCGCGTCGCGGGCATGTGCGACCTCGGCGATGGCGCGGATGTCAGGCATCTCGAAGGATTGCGAGCCCGGCGCCTCGACCAGCACCGCGCGGGTGTTGGGCTTGAACAGCTTGTCGATGCCCGCGCCGATCATCGGATCGAAATAGCTGGTCTCGACGCCGAAGCGGGCGAGCACGCCGTTGCAGAAATTGCGCGAGGGCCGGTAGACATTGTCGCAGACCAGAATGTGGTCGCCGGTCTTCAGCACCGCGAGCAGGGTGGTCGAGATCGCCGACAGGCCGGACGGCACGATGCCGACGCCAGCGCATTGCGGCCCCTCCAGCGCCATCAGCGTCTCCTGGAACGCCTTGGTGGTGGGGCTGCCATGGCGGCCATAGGTGAACTCGCCGCGATGGGCGTGCAAATCCTCGGCGGTCGGATAGAGCACGGTCGAGCCGTGGAACACGGGCGGGTTGACGAACCCCTTCTGCGCCTTGGTGTCGCGGCCGGAGGTGACCAGCCGGGTTTCGGCGTGCTGCTGGGAGGGGTGCGAGGAATCCATGCGTCTGCTTTCAAAACCGCGTTTCTGCCAGGCGCGGAGTGCGCCAGCGGGCCGGGCTGGGGCCGCGAACGTTAATAACAGAACACAGAAGAGTCCCGTCAACCCCTTGACCCGGCTCGCCAGTCGTTCTGTGATGCGCAGGTGCTATTCAGTCGCCGCATGTTGAGGGGCCTGCCGCGACCTTCGATCCACCGTCTGACCGGACCTTGCGCTACAGCCATGACGGCCGGGCGCCTGCGGCGGGGATTAAGGTATGGCCTTTCAAGGATGGGCGGGTGTTCGGCAAGGTTTTCCAGCATGACTTTTGCAGGGCTAGTCTTAGTAGGATTTGCCCTGGCAGAGACGATCCTGAGACAACATTCCTGACCTTGAGACGACTTTGAAAGGCCTTCAACCCATGAAACGCGTAACCCTGGCTCTCACTCTTGCTCTCGCCGCCGGCCTCTCTGCCCAAGCCGCCGACGCGCAAACGCTCAAGACCGTCAAGGACCGGGGCGTGCTGTCCTGCGGCGTCAGCCAGGGCCTGCCTGGCTTCTCCTCGCCCGACGACAAGGGCAACTGGACCGGGCTCGACGTCGACGTCTGCCGCGCTATTGCGGCCGCCATCTTCAACGATCCGACCAAGGTCAAATTCGTGCCGACTTCGGCCAAGGATCGCTTCACGGCGCTGCAATCCGGCGAGATCGACGTGCTCTCGCGCAACACCACCTGGACGCTCTCGCGCGACACCTCGCTCGGCGCCAACTTCACCGGCGTGACCTATTATGACGGGCAGGGCTTCATGGTGAAGAAGTCGCTCAAGGTGAATTCCGCCCTCGAGCTGAACAGCGCCTCGGTCTGCGTGCAGACCGGCACCACCACCGAGCAGAATCTCGCCGACTACTTCAAGGCCAACAACATGAAGTACGAGGTGATCGCATTCGGCACCAACGACGAGACGGTCAAGGCCTATGAAGCCGGGCGTTGCGACGTCTTCACCACCGACCAGTCCGGCCTCTACGCCAACCGTCTGAAGCTTGCCAATCCCAACGATCACATGGTGCTCCCGGAGATCATCTCGAAGGAGCCGCTCGGACCGATGGTGCGCCACGGCGATGACCAGTGGTTCGACCTCGTGAAATGGACGCTGTTTGCCATGATTACCGCCGAGGAGCTCGGCGTGACCTCGAAGAACGTCGACGAGAAAGCCAAGCTGGAGAATCCGGAGCTGAAACGCGTCCTCGGCAGCGACGGCAATTTCGGCGAGCAGCTCGGAGTGACCAAGGACTGGGTGATCCGGATCGTGAAGGCCGTCGGCAATTACGGCGAGGTGTTCGATCGCAACGTCGGCGCGGGCTCGCCGCTCGGCATCAATCGCGGCCTCAACAATCTCTGGAACAAGGGTGGTCTTCAGTACGCGCCGCCGATCCGCTGATCCCGCGCGATCCGCAGGCCAGTGGCCATGAGCACCGAAGCTCGTAAACCGCCGCTCCAGATCGCACTGAAGATCAGGCGCATTCTGGGTGGAAAGGCAGGCTGGAACGGCGTCGCCGTCCAGTTTGCCTTCGCGGCGGTCCTCGGCTGGATCGCCTACGAGATCATCTCCAACGCTCGTACCAACCTCGAGAACCAGCACATTGCCGCCGGCTTCGGTTTCCTCCGAAACAACGCCGGCTTCGACGTCAACCAGACCCTGATCTCCTACACCGGCTCCGACACGTTCCTGCGGGTGTTCGTGGTCGGGCTCCTGAACACGCTCGTGGTCTCGGTGGTGGGCATTGTCTTCGCCACCTTGATCGGCTTCGTCGTCGCGCTGTGCCGGCTGTCACCCAATTGGCTGCTATCGCGCATCGGCGAGATCTATGTCGAGCTCATCCGCAATTTGCCACTCCTGTTCCAGATCCTGTTCTGGTACCTGGCCGTGCTCGCGGCGCTGCCCAATCCGCGGCAGAGCATTTCGCTGTTCGGCCTCGCCTTCATCAGCAATCGCGGATTGGTTATTCCGAGCCCGATCGGCGAAGCTGGGCTCGAGCCGTTCCTGGTGGTGCTGGCGATCGGCATCGTGGTCGCGCTGGCGCTGCGCACCTACGCGCGGCGGGCGCTGTTTCAGTACGGCAGGGTGATCCGGATCTGGCCTTATGTGCTGGGCCTCGTCGTCGGGCTCCCGCTGGTCACGATGCTGGTGTTCGGTCGGCCCTTCACTGTCGAGCTGCCGCAGCTCAAGGGTTTTAATTTCGCCGGCGGCTCGCGCATCATTCCGGAGTTCGTGGCGCTGACGCTGGCGCTGTCGACCTATACCGCCGCCTTTATCGCGGAAATTGTGCGCGCCGGCATTCTGTCCGTCCACGCGGGACAGATGGAGGCGGGATCGTCGCTGGGCCTGAGCCGCGGTACCACGCTGCGGCTGATCGTCGTGCCTCAGGCGATGCGCGTCATCGTGCCGCCGCTGACCAACCAGTACCTCAACCTCACCAAGAATTCTTCGCTGGCGGTCGCGATCGGCTATCCTGACCTGGTGTCGGTGTTCGCCGGCACGTCGCTGAGCCAGACCGGGCAAGCGATCGAGATCATCGCCATGACGATGGGCGTCTATCTCCTGATCTCGCTCATCACCAGCGGCGTCATGAGCATCTATGGTTGGCGCATCAGCCGGAGCCTTGGCGCATGACCGACATCAGCGCGTCATCCTTCGTCCGTGAGGACCTCGTCGCCGAGCGTCCCGCGCCGGTAAAGACCACGGGCTTCATCGGCTTGCTGCGCACCCGCCTGTTCAATTCGCCGACCAACATCCTGCTGACGATCCTGGGCGCCTTGCTGCTCTGGTACACCATCATTCCGACCGTCAGGTTCCTGATGGTCGATGCGGTCTGGACCGGCAAGGATCGCACGGCCTGCCTCGCCGAGAATACCGGGTTTACCGTCGGCGCCTGCTGGCCCTTCATCCAGGCAAAGCTCCCGCAGCTGATCTACGGTTTCTATCCCGAAGCCGAGCGCTGGCGGGTCAACCTCGTGCTCTTCCTGGCGGTCGTTCTGCTGGTGCCGCTGCTCATCCCGCGCCTGCCGGCGAAGGGGCTCAGCGCCGGCCTATTTTTCTTCGCGTTTCCGGTGATCGCATTCTTCCTGCTGCTTGGCGGCGGCATCACCGGCTTCGGCTTGAGCTGGACAGCCGGGCTGCTGCAACTGTTCGACGACAGCATCATGAGCGCCGGGCAGGTCCTGCTCAATCTGAGCAAGACATCGGCCATCGCTCCGTTGCTGTGGGCCATCGGCAACCTCATCGTACTGGTCGGCACCGCGATCCATTGGCTGATCTTCCCGCTGACCTGGCTGCGCGACCAGATCCAGGCAACGGGCCAGTCGGTTTGGGTCGACTTCGCCATCACCACGGCTTTTGTTTCGCTGATCGCTTTCTTTCTCACCGGCGGCATGCGCAGCGGCGGGCGGCCTCTCGCATCATGCATTGCCACGTTCGTCGCTATCGCGATCGTCATCAAGCTGATGGGGCTGGATCACGGCGGCCTGCCGATCGTCGCCACGAATTTGTGGGGCGGCTTGCTGGTGACGCTGGTGGTCTCCGTCACCGGCATCGTCACCTCGCTGCCGATCGGCATCGCACTGGCGCTGGGGCGACGAGCCTCAATCCCGTTGATCCGGATCTTCTCGATCGCCTTCATCGAGTTCTGGCGCGGCGTGCCGCTGATCACCGTGCTGTTCTTCGCGACCTACATGCTGCCGCTGTTCCTGCCAGGCAATTTTTCGGTCGACGGTCTCGTGCGCGCCCTGATCGGCATTGCGCTGTTCACGGGCGCCTACCAGGCCGAAAACGTTCGCGGCGGGCTCGCTGCGATCCCGCGCGGGCAGGGCGAGGCGGCGGCGGCGCTCGGGCTTTCGTGGTGGAAGACGACCTCGCTGATCGTGCTGCCGCAGGCTCTCCGTCATGTCATTCCGAACCTCGTCAACAGCTTCATCTCGCTGTTCAAGGACACCTCGCTGGTCTCGATCGTGGCGCTGTTCGACCTGCTCGGCTCGCTCAGGGCATCGTTCTCCGATCCGAAATGGTCGACGCCTTCGACCGCTTTCACCGGCTTCGCTTTCGCCGGCATCATCTATTTCCTGTTCTGCTTTGGAATGTCGCGCTACTCGCTCTTCGTCGAGCGCCGCCTCAACGCCCACCGCCGCAACTGATCGAGCTCGCCATGTCCAATAGTCCCATCGTCAACATTTCCGGCCTCAACAAATGGTATGGCGAGTTTCACGTGCTGCGCGACGTCGACCTCGAGGTCGAGAAGGGCGAGCGTATCGTGATCTGTGGTCCCTCGGGCTCCGGCAAGTCGACCCTGATCCGCTGCATCAATGCGCTGGAGGAATTCCAGGAGGGCGAGATTGTCGTCGACGGCATCGAGCTCGGACCGAACCTCAAGCATGTCGACGCGGTGCGCCGTGAGGTCGGCATGGTGTTCCAGAGTTTTAACCTGTTCCCGCATCTGACGGTGCTGGACAATTGCACGCTGGCGCCGATCTGGGTGCGCAACATTCCCAAGAAGGACGCCGAGGCGACCGCGATGAAATTTCTGGAGCGGGTCAAGATCCCGCACCAGGCCAACAAGTTTCCGGGCCAGATGTCCGGCGGCCAGCAGCAGCGCGTTGCGATCGCACGTGCGTTGACGATGAACCCGAAGGTGATGCTGTTCGACGAGCCGACCTCGGCGCTTGATCCCGAGATGGTCAAGGAGGTCCTCGACACCATGGTCGACCTCGCCAAGGAAGGCATGACCATGCTGGTCGTCACCCATGAGATGGGCTTTGCGAAGGAAGTCGCCAACCGCGTCGTCTTCATGGATGCCGGCCAGATCATTGAAGCCAACACGCCGCATGAGTTCTTTGCCAGCCCGCAGCACGCCCGCACCAAGCTGTTCCTGAGCCAGATCCTGCGCTGATCTCCGGGACATCCCGGCTTTGTAGCCGATCGGCCGGCCCGGCTTGCGAATCAGTTACACTCTTCGCGGGCCAGCGCGATTTGTGGCGCACGGTATTCCCGAAGCGAATATCACCAGCCCGCTCATCTGGCGAAGTTGCGCGCGCAGTTGCCGGCTCAGATCGCAGGCTCGCCCGCCGGCAATGTCGAGATCTACGCGGGCAGGGTGGAGGCAGGCTATAGCCAGTTCTGGCGCGATTATTGTGCCTCGGCTTCGCAGGGCTGCGAGGACGCCGAAGCTTAAAATTCTACGCAATTTCGTCGCGGGCTAAAAACCGTGCCGCTTGCGACTTCCCGCCGCTTCACGCGTCCGAAAGCTCTTTCCGTGCATGGTGCGCGAAAGGGGATACGTCAATGCTCGGTTTCGTGTTCGGCCTCAATGCCCGCCTCGGGCGCTTGCATTTCTTCCTGGCCTCGGTCGCGCTTGCGATCGTGATGACTGCGATCTGCTTTGCGATCGCGATGGCCGTCCTGCGCACCACTTCGCCGAGCATGATCCGGCCGGACGACCTCATGTCGAACTGGGCGATCATCGCCGCAATTGCCTTCTTGGGGCTTGGGACCTTCACCTTGCAATCGATGCGCATCCGCGACATCGGCTGGGATCCGGTCTGCGTGATCCCGGCATGGTTCGCGCTCATGATCGTCGATCACGTGGTCGCGACGCGGTTTCCGGCCTGGGCCATCGGACAGGAGCATCAGGGTACGACGATCGGCGGACTGATCAATCTCGGGCTGATGCTTGCTCTCACGTTCTGGCCGAGCGGCGGGAGCGAAGGCTCTTACGGCAATCCCGGCCAGCCGAGCCAGACCGCGGCCACCCCGTCGCTCTCGGGTGCACGTCTGGCGCGCGTGTCGCAAGGCACGCCGCGTCCGACCTGGAGCTAAGCTCCGGGCTTAGACGTACGGCGGCTTGATGTTGCTGCGCTTCTCCAGCCATTCCGGCACGGGGAGGTTCTTGGCCCGCATGAAATCGGCGTTGAACAGTTTTGACTGATAGCGGCTGCCGGAATCGCAGAGCACGGTGACGATCGTTTTCCCCGGCCCGAGCTGCTTGGCGAGGCGCATGGCGCCGGCGATGTTGATCCCGGTCGAGCCGCCGAGACACAGGCCCTCGTGCTGGAGCAGCTCAAAGATCACGGTGACGGCGTCCGTGTCGGGAATGAGATAGGCGTCATCGACCTTTGCGCTCTCGACGATCGCGGTTGCCCGGTTGAGGCCGATACCCTCGGTGATCGAGCCGCCCGGCGTCGCTTTGGGGTCGCCGGTCCTGAAATATTCGAACATGCCCGCGCCGTGCGGATCGGCGCAGGCGATGCGGACGTTCTTGTTCTTCTCTTTCAGATAGCGGCTGACGCCGGCCAGCGTCCCGCCGCTGCCGACCGAGCAGACGAAGCCGTCGACCTTGCCGCTGGTCTGCTCCCAGATCTCAGGCCCCGTGGACTCGTAATGCGCTTTGGCATTGTCGAGGTTATTCCACTGGTCGGCGAACAGCACGCCATTGGGCTCGGTCTTGCGCAGCTCGTCGGCGAGCCTGCGGCCGACATGCTGGTAGCTGTTGGGATTGGCGTAAGGCAATGCCGGCACTTCGATCAGCTCGGCGCCGCACAGCTTCAGAAAATCCTTCTTCTCCTGGCTCTGCGTCTCCGGGATCACGATCAGCGTGCGGTAACCGCGCGCGCTCGCCACGACCGCAAGGCCGATGCCGGTGTTGCCGGCAGTCGCTTCCACAACGAGCCCGCCGGGCTTCAACTCGCCGCGCTTCTCGGCTTCCAGGATCATCCATTTGCCAGCGCGGTCCTTGACCGACTGGCCGGGATTCATGAACTCGGCCTTGCCGAGAATGGTGCAGCCGGTCAATTCCGAGGCGCGCTTCAGCTTGATGAGCGGGGTGTTGCCGATCGATTCGACAACGTCATTTTTGATGGTCATGTCAGGCAATTACCGGCTGGTTATGACGTGCGCGCAGACCCTAAAGTAGGGTCGCCAGCCTTACAAGCGACCCTTGCAAGCCGCCCCCGCAAACTCTTATTGCTGCTTTGCGAAGATGACGTGCCGGACGTCGATATTCCCGGACAGGAAACCGGCCTCGCAATAGGCGAGATAATACTCCCAGAGCCGCCGGAAGCGGTCGTCAAAGCCCAGCGGGACGAGGCCCGGCCAGGCGTTACGGAAGTTATTTCGCCAGGTGGCAAGCGTCTTGGCATAATCTTGCCCGAAGATGCGCTCGCGGATAACGGGGACGCCGAACCGGTCCCCGAGCGATTTGAGCACGGCCGGCGAGGGCAGCATGCCGCCGGGAAAGACGTAGCGCTGGATGAAGTCGACCTCGCGCCGGTAACCCTGGAACAGCCTGTCCTGGATGGTGATGGCCTGGATGCCGGCAAGCCCGCCCGGCAGCAGCCGGTCACGCAACTGTGCGAAATATCGCGGCCAGAACTGCTCGCCGACCGCCTCGATCATCTCGATGGAAGCGATCCGGTCGTAGCGATCGCGTTCGTCGCGATAGTCCTGGAGGCGGATCTCGACCTTCTCAGCCAGGCCCGCCTCTTGGATGCGCTTCTGCGCGAAATCGCGCTGCTCGGTCGAGATGGTCAAACCGACGACGCGCGCGTCAAATGTCTTGGCGGCGAATTCGGCGAAGCCGCCCCAGCCGCAGCCAATCTCGAGCAGCGTCTGGCCCGGCTTCAGGTCGAGCGCCTCGGCGAGGCGGCGATATTTGTTGGTCTGGGCTGCTGCGAGGTCGGTGGTGCTTTCATCAAACAGACCTGACGAATAGGTCATGCTGGGATCGAGCCAGGACGAGTAGAACGCATTGCCGATGTCGTAATGGGCGTGGATGTTGCGCCGCGCCTGACGCCTTGTGTTGCGGTTGAACCAGTGTTGCACCACCTGGACGAACCGCATCAGCGGCTTGTCGCGCAGCATGGCCTGGATCAGATCGTGGTTGACGCAGAACAGGTAGAGAAACTGCGTCAGGTCCGGCGTATCCCAGTCGCCGGCGAGATAGGCCTCCGCGATCCCGATATCGCCGCCGTTGATCAGGCGCGTCGCGAAGCCGTAATTGTGCAGCCGCATCACCGCGTTCGGGCCCGGCTCCTGCCCGCCGAGCCTGATCATGCGACCGTCCGGCAGAGTGACGTCCAGCGTGCCGCGCCGCAGCCGCGAGCCGAAGGTGATCGCAAGACGGACGAGGCGCGGCAAGTCGGCGAACGCCGTCTCCACACTATCTGGCGTCACCGAGACGACATTCGGCATCGGCGGATCCATCACCTGCACAGGTACAGTCCGACCGCCAGCCACGCGCGCCCGACTCTCAATTTCGCCAGCTCCGAGCACGCCCCGCATGCGGTCAGCGACGGACAATATATGTGGGCGTTTCGCCGGCCGCCAAGGTGGTTTCGGCGCCAGGCTTGCCTGCGACATCAGGTGGTGGCACCAGCCGTGCGCCTTTCAGCCAGAGCCGCAGCGCCTCCCAATGGATTGCCGACATGACCTTGAAACTCACGAGCGGCAGAGCGACGAGCGATCGCAGCAGGGCATGGGAGGTGAGCGCGCGGCGGCGGCCGCTGAAGGTCGCCGCGAGCAGCGGACCCTCACGATCGCTCTCCAGGATGCGCAGCTTGACCGTGTCGGACGGCGGCAGAAGGCGGAAGTGATAGCGCATGGCCATCGGCATGAAGGGCGAGACGTAGAACAGTTTTTCGTGCTGCTGACGCAGGCCGGAATCATTCAGTTCGCCCGGCCGCACCGGCAGGACGTACGGATGAATGTCCCCAAAGGTGTTGCGGACCTCGTAGACCACCAGTGCCAACTCGCCACAGACGCGATAGCAGAAATACACCGAGAGCGGATTGAAGCCGTAGCCGAGCAGGCGGGGATAGCAGAGCAGCTCGACCCGGCCGCCGGCAAGGTCGATATCGTGCGCGGCGGCGCATCGCTCCGCATAGGCCTTGAGCGATGAGCCGTCGCGCGGGCCGTGGTCTTTCTCGTGGAAACTGTAGAGCGCGGCGCGGTTGACGCCGAACAGCGTCGATTGCCGATCGGCTTCGCAGAGCCGGTCTAGATCGATCAGCAGGCTCATGACGCGGTAGCTGAAGCGATGGCCGATCGGTTTGAGCCGCGCGTGCATGACGTCGCCGAAATAGAGCGAAGCAGCATCGGTTGCGGGAAGGGCTGTGGTCGCCATCGCGCTACTCCGCGGCCTCCGCCAGCTCGACCGGCGCCTCGCGCCACGGCGCGACTGCGCCGAGCGCTTCGGCGACGGCAAGACCGGAACGCAGGCCGTCCTCGTGAAAACCATAGCCAGTCCAGGCGCCGCAAAACCAGGTGTGCCGTTGCCCCTGGATTTCGTCCAGCCGCTTCTGCGCGGCGAAGGCCGCCGCATTGTACTGCGGATGCTCGCAGAGATACTGGCCGAAGGTGAGTTCCAGCGCAGGCTCGAACGGCGGGTTGAGGCTGACGAACAACGGCTTGTCGGGATCGATGCCCTGGAGCCGGTTCATCCAGTAGGTCACCGCAACATCGTTGGTGGCGCGGTCCTCGCGCTGCCAGCGCAGGAAATTCCAGGACGCCCAGGCGCCGCGGCGCCTCGGCATCAGCCTGGTGTCGCGATGCAGATAGACCTTGTTCGGGGAATAGCCGATGGCGCCGAGAATTTCGCGCTCGCGCGCGTCTGCGTCCGCGAGCATGGCGAGCGCCTGATCGCTATGGGCCGCGATCACGACGTGATCGTAAGTCTCGTGCCGGCCATGGCTGTCATGAACGACGACGCCATGCGCCGTGCGCTCGATCGACGTGACGGCGCAGCCGAGCCGGATGCTGTCCTTGAACGCGGCCTGGAGCTGCTCGACGTAGCGCTGGCTTCCGCCCTTGACCGCGCGCCAGACCGGCCGGTCGTAGTGCAGCAGGCGATGATTGTCGAAGAAGGCAATGAAATTTTCGGCCGGGAAATCGAGCATCTCGCTTGCGGGTGCCGACCAGATCGCCGCGCCCATCGGTGCGAGATAGTCGGTCAGCAGCCGCTGCGACAATTGGCGTTCCCGAAAATAGTCTCCGAGCGTCAGTCCGGCGAGGCGGCCGTTACGCAGGTCGTCGACGCTTTGCCGGCCAAACTTGAGGATGCCTGCGAGCATCCGCAGATAAGACGGGGAGAGAAGGTTGCCGGGCTGCGCAAACAGGCCTGCGGCCGTCGCCCACCAATCATTGCCGCCGCCGCGCCATTCGAACCGGCCGCCGTCGGCGGATACGGCAAAGCTCATGCAGCTCGCCACCGTCTCGACGCCGAGATGCTCAAACATGGCCGTCAGGTCGGGATAGTTCAGCTCGTTGTAGACGATAAAGCCGATGTCGACCGCGACCGGCGTGCCCCGGTAGTCGATGGTGACGGTATGGCTGTGACCGCCCGGGCGCAGCTCGCGGTCATAGACCGTCACCGGATAGCGCCGCGAAAGCGTCCAGGCCGCCGCGTTGCCGGCGATGCCCGTCCCGATGACCGCGATACGCATGCGTAAATGCCCCTGCCTCGTGCTGGACAAGCTACGGTGCGTTGCGGCGCAGGTTTCAGTGGAGGGCGGGTCGCCTTCGCTGGTCTCGCTTCCGGTGTGGCCACAATATCACATGAAATCTTGGTAAGCTTGAACGCGCTTTGGAATGACGCGGGAATTCAAAAAGACCCTGTGAGACAGGCACATTTTGTATTTTACCGGTCCGGAGGCCGGCGCGCTCGGATGTGTCTTTCGCAGGTGCGGGACTGTCCCGCAGTTCCGCACCCGGCTAGGATGGAATTCAGGTTCCGCAGAAAGCATCGCGCTGTGAACGAGTTACCCAAAGCCCCCCGACTGCCCTGCTGCGAATCGGTTAATCCGGCTGCGCGGCGGCGGTTCGGTCTGCCCGGCAGGGGGTGGATGTGACACAGCGAGTTCCGGCGGTCGCCATGCGGCGATCACTTGGGTCTGCGTTCCGGACGCTGCGCGCGGCGCGCTGGGGTGCCGTGCTGTGCCTTGCGGCAAGCTCGGGGGCGTGCGTCCTGACCCAGGACCTTCCTGATCCGGCGCTCGATGTGCCCGCGCAGTACAAATACGCGGGCAAGGCCGACGCGCCGCCGACGCTGGATTGGTGGCGCGGCTTCCGTTCCACCGAGCTGACGCAATTGATGGAAGAGGCGCAGACCGTCAACCTCGACATCGCCGCCGCCGTCTCGCGCATTGTGGAGGCTGACGCCCAGGCGCGGCAGGCGGGCGCGGCGCTGTTGCCGAGCCTTTCCGGCACCGGACAGGAGGCCTATTCGCGCACCTCCGGCTCTTCGGCCTCCGGGCTCACCAATGGCGGCCGTGAGGTCGTCAACTACCAGGCTTCGCTCAGCGCGAGCTACCAGCTCGATTTCTGGGGCCAGAACCGCGACGCGCTGCAAACGGCGGAAGAGACCGCGCATGCCAACCGCTTCGATCGCGATGTTGTCGCGCTGACGACCCTTTCAGGCGTCGCCAATGCCTATTTCCAGGTGCTGGCCTCGCAGGATCGGCTACGCACCGCCCAGAACAACATCGCCAGCGCGCAGCGCATCCTTGATGCCATTCGCGAGCGCCGCAAGGCCGGCACCGGGACCGACCTCGATGTTGCCCAGCAGGAGAGCGTGGTCGCCAACCAGAAGGCGCTGGTGCCGCCGCTGCGGCAGACGCTCGACCAGAACATCAACGCGCTCGCCGTACTGGTGTCGCGGCCGCCGGAGAGCGTGCGCGTGCTCGGCGGCTCGCTGAACAACATCGCGATCCCGCGCGTCACGCCGGGCCTGCCGTCGGAGATTTTGACGCAGCGGCCCGACATCCGCCGCCAGGAGGCGCAGCTTGCCTCGGCGACCGCGAATATCGGCAACGCCCGCGCGCAGTTCTTTCCGACCATCCAGCTCACCGGCAATGGTGGCTATCAGAGCTCGGCGCTGGTGTCGCTGTTCCAGCCGCATGCTGCGTTCTTCCAGCTCGTCGGCAGCGCGACGCAACCGATCTTCGACGGTGGCAAGATCCTCGGCAATTTCGAATTCGCCAAGGCGCGGCAGGATGAATTGCTCCAGACCTACCGCAAGACCATCGTCCAGTCCTTTGCCGACGTAGACAATGCGCTGTACTCGATCAAGCAAACCACGATCAAGCTGCAATTGCAGCGCGATGTCGTTACCTCGTCGAAGCGCGCGTTCGATCTTGCCGAGCAGCAATTGCGCGCCGGCACCGCCGACATCGTGACCGTGCTGAACGTCCAGCAGACACTATTTCAGGCGGAAGACGCGCTGTGGCAGGCCCAACTCGCACGGCTTCTCGCCATCGTCAGCCTGTATCAGGCGCTCGGCGGCGGCTGGGAGCCGCGAATGGAGAAACCGGTCAATGCTCTTTAAGCCGGATACGAAGCAAGGCGCGAAAGAGGCGACGGCGAAGAAGTCGCGCGGCCGCGGCTTCGTCATGACCCTGATCACGCTCGCGATCCTCGGCGGCCTCGGCTATCTCGGCTGGACCGTCTGGCATCAGCAGCCGCAGCAGGCGAACGGCCGCAACCAGCGCCCGGATCTCCCGGTGCCGGTGCTGGCGGCGACGCCGCGCATCCAGGACGTGCCGGTCTATCTCGACGGCGTCGGCGCGATCCGCGCGCTCAACACCGTGACCGTACGCTCGCAGGTCGACGGCAAGTTGATCGCGGTGAAATTCACCGAAGGTCAGGACGTCAAGAAGGGCGACGTGCTCGGTGAGATCGACCCGGCGCTCTACCAGGCGACGTATGACCAGGCCGTCGCCAAGAAGGCTCAGGACGAGGCCCAGCTCGCCAACCAGCGCATCGACCTGACGCGCTACGAGCAGCTCGCCGCTTCCAATGCCGGCTCCAAGCAGCAGGCCGACACCCAGCGCGCCGCGGTCGCACAGACCGAGGCGCTGGTGAAGGCCGACCAGGCCTTGATCGACAATGCGGCGGCGACGTTGAGCTACACCAAGATCGTGGCGCCGCTCTCGGGCCGCGCCGGCCTGCGCCAGGTCGACCAGGGCAACATCATCCACGCCGCCGACACCACCGGCCTCGTCGTCATCACGCAATTGCGGCCGATCGCGGTGTGGTTCAGCCTGCCGCAGCAGCAGATCATGCGCGTCAATGCCGCTGCCGCCAAGAGCACGCTGGCAGTCGACGTGTTCGGCAATGACGGCGTCACCGTGATCGACACCGGCAAGCTGACCGGCATCGACAACCAGGTCGACCCGACCACGGGCACGCTCAAGCTCAAGGCCGAGTTCCCCAACGCCAATTACCAGCTCTGGCCGGGCCAGTTCGTCAATGTCCGCCTCAAGGTCGAGACCCTGATGCAGGCGCTGGTGGTGCCGACATCGGCGGTCCAGCGCGGTCCGATCGGCACCTTCAGCTACGTCATCGGCGACGGCGACGTCGTCTCGGCCAAACCCGTGACGGTGACGCAGCAGAACGAGCATGACGCGGTGATCGCCAGCGGCCTGTCGCCGAACGATCGGGTCGTGACGACGGGCTTTGCCAATTTGGCCGACGGCTCCAAGGTCGTCGTCGGCCGCGACGAGCAGACGCCATCGGCCGATCTCGCGCCGCGCAAACGCACGCGTGCACCTGACGGGCAGAAAAAGGACGGCCAGAAGGACGGGCAGGTCAAAGACGGCCAGCCCAAGGACGGAGCCAAGGACGGAACCAAGGACGGGCAGGAACGGCGCGCCAAGCGAATGAGCAGCGAGGGCGACCAGAAGGGCCAGACCGGTCCGGCACCGGCGCAGGGGGCTGAGCAATCGGGAAGTGGAGCCAAGCAGCCATGATCCCGACAACAGCCGCTTAAGCGGCAGGCGCATCCCATGGGTGTCTCAGAACCCTTCATCCGCCGGCCAATCGCCACCTCACTGCTCGGCATCGCGCTGCTGATCGGCGGCGCGCTCGGCTATTTCGCGCTGCCGGTCTCGGCGCTGCCGCAGGTCGACTTCCCGACCGTGCAGGTGACGACGCAGCTTCCCGGCGCCAGCCCCGATGTGATCGCCTCGCTGATCACCGCGCCGCTGGAACGGCAGCTCGGCCAGATCCCGTCGCTGTCGGCGATGAACTCGACGAGTTCGTTCGGCGTCAGCCAGATATCGCTCCAATTCGACCTCAACCGCGACATCGACGGCGCGACCCAGGACGTGCAGGCCGCGATCAACGCCGCAGCCGGCGTCCTGCCCAAGACGCTGCCTTATCCGCCGACCTACGCCAAGGTGAACCCGGCCGATGCGCCGGTGATGACACTGGCGCTGCGCTCCGACACGATCTCGCTGCGAGCGATGAGCGACATCGCCGATACGTTACTGGCACAGCGGCTGAGCCAGATTTCCGGCGTCGGGCGCGTCTCGGTGCTCGGCGGGCTGAAGCCAGCCGTACGCATCCAGGCGGATCTGGCGCGGCTGGCTGCCTATGGCATCGCCATGGAGGATCTGCGGGCCGCCATCTCCAACGCCAACGTCTCCGGGCCGAAGGGCTCGCTCGACGGCGCCCAGCAATCCTACATCATCGCCGCCAACGACCAGATCGCCGTGGCCGACGCCTACCGTCCCATCATCATCGCCTATCGCAACGGCTCGCCTGTCACGATCGGCGACGTCGCGCAGATCGTCGACGGGCTGGAGAACGACCGCACTGGCGGCTGGTACCAGGGCACGCCGGCCGTCATCATCGACATCCAGCGCCAGCCCGGCGCCAATGTGATCGACGTGGTCAGCCAGATCCGCGCCGAAATCCCGAAAGTTCAGCGCGCAATTCCGGCCGGCGTGCACCTGACCATCGTCTCGGACCGCACCGTCACGATTCGTGCTTCGGTTCACGATGTGCAGTTCACGCTGATCCTGAGTGTGGTGCTGGTAACGCTGGTGGTGCTGCTGTTCCTGCGCTCGTTGCGGGCGACACTGATCGCGGGCGTGGCGTTGCCGCTGTCGCTGATCACGAGCTTCGGCATCATGTATTTTGCCGGATTCAGCCTCGACAATTTGTCGCTGATGGCGCTCACCATCGGCACCGGCTTCGTCGTCGACGACGCCATCGTCATGATCGAGAACATCGTCCGCCATATGGAGAATGGCGACAGCGCGATGCAGGCCTCGCTCAAGGGCGCCAGTGAGATCGGCTTCACTGTGATCTCGCTGACGGTCTCGCTGATCGCGGTGTTCATCCCGTTGCTGTTCATGTCGGGTCTCGTCGGGCGCATGTTCCGCGAATTCGCGCTGACGTTGACGATCGCGGTGGTGACTTCGGCCGTGGTCTCGCTGACGCTGACGCCAATGATGTGCTCGCGGCTGCTCAAGCACGCTCATGAAGAATTTGCGGTGCCAGGGCTCGCCGCGATCAGCCGCTTCATCGATCGCACCGTCGAGTTCTACCACCGGACGCTGCTCGTGGTTTTGCAGCACCAGCGCACCACGCTGGTCGTGACCTTCGCCACGCTGCTTGCGACGCTGGTCCTTTATGTCGTCGCGCCAAAAGGCTTCCTGCCGCTCCAGGACACCGCCTCGATCACGGCGGTGACGGAAGCCGGGCCCGACGTATCGTTCGCCGAGATGCAAAAACGGCAGGCCGAGGCCGCCGACGCCATCAAGGCCGATCCTGATGTGACCGGTGTGGTCTCGGTGATCGGCGCAGGCTCGGTCAACCCGACCACCAATGTCGGCCGTCTCGTCATGACGCTGAAACCCCGCGGCGAGCGGCACGACGATGTCAGCGCGGTCATTACCCGCCTCAAGGAGAAGGTGGCTGGCATTCCCGGCATGACCGTTTATTTCCAGCCGGTGCAGGACGTGCAGATCTCGACCCAGTCGAGCCGTTCGCAATACCAGTACACGCTGACCGGCACCGACGCGACCCTGGTCTCCGAATGGTCGCGCAAGCTGGTTGACGAGATGCGGCGCGATCCGCTGTTTCGCGATGTGTCCTCGGAGGCGCAGGAAGGCGGCCTTCGGGCGCAGCTCGATGTCGACCGCACCCGCGCTGGCCAGCTCGGGGTCAGTCTCCAGGGCATCACCGATACGCTGAACGATGCGTTTGCGCAGCGCCAGATCTCGACCATCTACGGCCAGGCCAACCAGTACCGCGTGGTACTGGAGGCGCTGCCGATGTACCAGCGCGATCCCTCGATCCTGTCGAAGCTGTATCTGCCGGGCGGCGCCAGCAGCACCGTGGGTGCGCCCAACGCCCAGGTGCCGCTCGACGCGGTGGCGACGCTCAAGCGCACGACGGCGCCGCTCGCGATCTCGCACCAGGCGCAATTCCCGGCGATCTCGCTCAGCTTCAATCTCGCGCCGGGTGCTGCGCTCGGCGATGCAGTCGAGGCGGTCAAGACGATCGAGACCCGCATCGAAATGCCCAACAGCATCGTCGGCGTCTATGCCGGCGACGCGGCCGAATTCGCCAAGGCGCTTGCCGGACAGCCCTGGCTGCTGCTCGCGGCCGTGATCACGATCTACATCGTGCTGGGCGTGCTCTATGAGAGCTACATCCATCCCATCACCATCCTCTCGACGCTGCCCTCGGCCGGCGTCGGCGCGATCCTCGCGCTGATGCTGTGCGGGCAGGACCTCTCGGTGATCGGCCTGATCGGCATCATCCTGTTGATGGGCATCGTCAAGAAGAACGCGATCATGATGATCGACTTCGCGCTCGAGGCCGAGCGCAAGCAGGGCATGCCGGCGCACGAGGCGATCGTGCAGGCCTGTCTGTTGCGCTTCCGGCCCATCATGATGACGACGTTGGCGGCGCTGTTCGGCGCACTGCCGCTGGCGATCGAGAGCGGCACCGGCGCCGAGCTGCGCTTTCCGCTCGGCATCTCCATCATCGGCGGCCTGCTGCTCAGCCAGCTCTTGACGCTCTACACCACGCCCGTGATCTACCTCGCGCTCGACCGCATCAACAGCCGCCTCGAGCAAGCGCTGCCGCCGGCGGAGCCCGGCGCGCCGCCCACGGCCGGGGCGACCGAGGGGATGCAGTGATGGCATCGATCTCGGAGCCCTTCATCCGCCGCCCGGTCGCGACCACGCTGCTCTCGATCGGACTGTTCCTGTTGGGAGCCGTTGCCTACGAGTTCCTGCCCGTCGCCTCGGTGCCGAATGTCGATTTTCCCGCCATCTTCGTCTCGGCGAGCCGTCCCGGTGCCGATCCGTCCGTAATGGCCGCGACCGTCGCCGCACCGCTGGAGCGACGGCTCGGCGAAATCGCCGGCATCAACCAGATCACCTCGACGTCCTCGCTCGGCACGGCGAACATCCAGCTCCAGTTCGACATCGGCCGCAACATCGACAAGGCTGCCCGTGACGTCCAGGCCGCGATCAATGCCGCGCTGGTCGATCTGCCGAGCGACCTGCCGGCGCTGCCGCGCTTCCGCAAGGCCAACACGGCCGGCGCGCCCGTCTTCGTGCTGGCGCTGACCTCGAAGACGCTGTCGGCGAGCGCGATCTACGACGTCGCCGATACGGTCCTCGCCCAGCGCATCTCACAGGTTCCGGGCGTCGGGGACGTGACGGTGAGCGGCGCCGATCAGCCTGCGGTGCGTATCCAGCTCAACCCGGTAGCGCTGTCGAACGCCGGGATTGCGACCGACGATGTGCGGACCGCCATCATCAACGCCAACCCGCTCGGTCCCGTCGGCATCTTCAACGGCGAACGCCAGAGCGAGACGCTGTCGCTGAATAAGCAGATGCGCACGGCCGCAGAGTTCCGCAACATCGTCATCAAGAGCTCCAACGGCAATTTCGTGCGGCTGTCAGATGTCGCCGACATCGAGGACGGCGTCCGCAATGCGCGCTCGATCGCCTGGTTCAACAAGCAGCCGGCGGTCCTGATCCAGATCACCAAGCAGGGCGATGCCAACGTCATCGACACCGTCGACCGGGTCAAGGCGCTGATCCCCGAGCTGAAGCAGTGGATTCCGGCCGGCGTCGATGTGTCCACGCTGGTCGATCGCACCAGCACGATCCGCGCCAGCGTCATGGACATGCAGTGGACGCTGCTGGCGACCGCCATCCTGGTGATGGTCGTGGTGTTCGTGTTCCTGCGTCGCCTCACGCCGACGATCGCGGCCGGCATCTCGGTGCCGCTGGCGCTGGCCGGGACCTGTGCCGGGATGTGGGTCGCGGGCTTCTCGATCGACAATCTGTCGCTGATGGCGCTCGCGATCTCGGTCGGCTTCGTGGTCGACGACGCCATCGTGATGATCGAGAACATGTTCCGCAATCTCGAGCATGGCATGCCGCCGATGCAGGCGGCACTGTTGGGTGCCAAGCAGATCGGCTTCACCGTGGTCTCGATCAGCCTGTCGCTGATCGCGGCGTTCACGCCGCTGATCTTCATGGACGGCATCGTCGGCCGCCTGCTGCGCGAATTCTCGCTGACGCTGACCTTCGCGATCGTGGTCTCGACCCTGGTGTCTCTGACGGTCACGCCGATGATCTGCGCCCATTACATCCGGCAGACCACCTCGGGCACCGCGACCCTGTTCGACCGCATCATCGAGGGCTCGCTGACGCGCATCGTCGCCTTCTACGCCCGCACCTTGCGCAACGTGCTCGAATTCCCATTGCTGACGCTCCTGGTGTTCTTCGCCACCATCGGCCTCACGGTGGTGCTCTACATCAAGGTTCCCAAGGGCTATTTCCCGACCGACGATTCCGGCTTCGTCATCGGCGCCACGCGCGCCTCGGCCGACATCTCGTTCCAGTCGATGCTGAGCTTGCAGCAGCGGCTCGCCGACATCGTGATGCAGGATCCGGCGGTGGCCGGCATCGGCTCGACGGTCGGCAGCGGAGGCGGGGGACCGGGGGCCGCGACCTCGAACCGCGGCACCATGTTCATCAGCCTGAAGCCGCCGGAGGAACGCGATCACGTCTCGACCCAGGTAGTGATCGACCGTCTCAGGCGTGCTCTGTTCCCGGTGCCCGGCATCCGTCTGTTCATGTTCGCGGCACAAGACGTGCGCGCCGGCGGGCGGCAAAGCGATTCCGACTACCAGTACACGCTGTCCAGCACCGATCTCGGCCTGTTGCAGCAATGGGCGCCGATCGTGGCCAAGCGGATGGAGAGCGTCGAAGGCATCACCGATATCTCCAGCGATCGCGATCCCGGCGGGCTTCAGCTCACCTTGAACATCGACCGCCAGAAGGCTGCGATGCTCGGCGTCCGCGTCCAGGACATCGACAATGCGCTGAACAACGCCTTCTCGCAGCGGCAGATCTCGATCATCTACACCCAGCGCAATCAGTACATGATCGTGCTGGAGATCGATCCGAAATTCCAGGTCGATCCGTCTAATCTCGATCGCATCTATGTCGCCGGCGCCAACGACGTGCAGGTGCCGCTGTCAGCCGTGGTGCATGCAACGCGCGGGCTCGCGGCGCTTGCGGTCTATCATTCGCAGTCGGTGCCCTCGACCACGGTGTCGTTCAATTTGCTGCCGGACGTGCCGCTCCAGGCCGCGACCCAGAACATCCAGCGCGCGGTCGACGAGCTGCACATGCCGGAAGGCATCCGCGGCAGCTTTGACGGCAACGCCGGCGATTTCGCCAAGACCAGCGGCCGCCAGCCGCTGCTCATCCTCGGCGCACTGGTGGCGATGTATATCGTGCTCGGCGTGCTCTATGAGAGCCTCGCCCACCCGCTGACGATCATCTCGACGCTGCCTTCGGCCGGCCTCGGCGCTTTGCTTGCGCTGCAAATCACCAACACGCCGCTGACGGTGATCGCCTTCGTCGGCATCATTCTGCTGATCGGCATCGTCAAGAAGAACGGCATCATGATGGTCGACTTTGCACTCGACGCCGAGCGCCAGCGTGGCCTGTCTTCGGCGGAAGCCATCTTCGAAGCTTGCCAGGCGCGCTTTCGTCCCATCCTGATGACGACCATGGCGGCGCTCTTCGCCGGCATCCCGCTGGTCGTCGCGACCGGTCCGGGCACGGAGCTGCGGCGGCCGCTCGGCATCACCATCATCGGCGGCCTGTTCGTCTCGCAGATCCTGACGCTATACACGACGCCCGTGATTTATCTGCTGATCGACCGGCTGCGGCGCCGGTCCGAGCCGCGCGCCCTGCCTGCGCCGGCGGAATAGGCGGGTTGTTGAACCGCCGCTTCAAGCGTATAGCGGCGACCATGTCGAACCCCACCGCCGCCGCGCCGGCCGAGCCGATCCCCGAATGTCCCCACTGCCAGAAGCCGATGCCGCTGTGCGTCTGCGACAGTGTCACGCCCATTGAAAACCGCCTCGGGCTCCTGATCCTCCAGCACCCGCAGGAGCAGGACAAGGGGCTCGGAACGGCGCGGCTGACTGCTCAGCATTTCGCCAAGGCCACGGTCCGGGTCGGCCTGTCCTGGCCGAGCCTGTCCAAGGCGCTCGGATATCCGGTCGAGAATGCCGCACGCTGGGCCGTACTCTATCTCGGCTCGGCACGCGCGGCCGATCTCGATTCCGAGGGTGAGATCCTGGCGCTGACCCGCAAGGGTGAGATCGCGGAGAACCAGCGCGCCATCCTGGGCAAGCTCGAAGGCGTGGTGCTGCTCGACGGCACCTGGAGCCAGGCCAAGGCGCTGTGGTGGCGCAATCCCTGGATGCTGAAATGCCAGCGCGTGATCCTCAACCCGGCGCACCCCTCGCGCTACGGGCGCCTGCGCAAGGAGCCGCGCAAGGACGGGCTGTCGACCATCGAGGCCGCCGCGATAATCCTGGCCGGTCTGGAGCGGCGCCCCGACATCGCCGAGACGCTGAATGCCAGTTTTGAACGGATGCTAACACGCTACCGCGAGGTCCAGGCCGAAATGCCGGAATTGGCTCCGAAGCCGCCAGTGAAGGACCGTCGGCGCGGTGTCCGGCGGGGCAAGCGAGCCTGACTTCGGCCCGCATCCTCGGCACGGTTGATTGCCCCCGGGGGAGTGGACGGATACAGACCCTCGGCCAGATGTTGGCCATCTGCTATCTGTGACACCGTCGTGAATCCCGAAAGTAAAAGGGGGCAGTCGCATTCAGGCCGCAGCGAAGGAAATCCTAGCACAGGCGGTGCGGTTCGATCGTTGGGGCACGCTCGCCCTGATGGACATCTCGCTGCGCTACCGGCGCACCGTGATTGGCCCGCTCTGGATCACGTTGACGCTCGCGGCGACGATCGCCAGCGTCGGCACGGTCTATGCGACCTTGTTCAAGCAGGACATTGCCGGCTTCCTGCCGCTGTTCGCGGTCGGCCTGATCGTCTGGACCCTGATCGCGACCACGCTACAGGAGGGCTCCAACATCTTCGTGGCGTCGGGGCATCTGATCAAGGCGGTGCCGGCGCCGCTGATCGTGCATGTCCTGCAGATGATCGCACGCAACGTCCTCATCTTCGCGCATCATCTGGTGATCGTGGTGCTGCTCTACGCCGTAATGCCATGGCCGCTGCACTGGAACATCGTACTCGCAGTGCCCGGCTTTGCGATTTTGCTGATCGCGCTGCTCGGCGGCTCCATTGCGCTCGGCATGCTCTGCGCGCGGTTTCGCGACATTGGGTCTGCGATCGTCAGCGGCCTGCAATTCGTCTTCTTTCTGACGCCGATCATCTGGACCGAGGACACCGTGCGCGGCACCGCGTTTCACTGGCTGATCCGCGCCAATCCCTTCGCGACGCTGCTCGATCTCGTGCGCAGGCCGCTGCTGTCGCAGCCGACCGACGCGGAGCAATGGCTGCTCGGGGTCATCTACGCGGCCATCGTGGCCGTGATCGGCCTCGGCTGTTACGCGCGATACCGCCACCGCGTGGCATATTGGCTGTGAGGCGCGCATGAGCACCGCGGCCCACATCGTGCTTCGCAACGTCTCGGTGACGTTTCCGGTGCTGTCGTTTCGCGACCGCTCGCTGCGCAGCCGGTTCGTCAGCGCCGTGACGCTGCGCCGGGAGGCACCGCGCCCGCGCATCGTCGCTGCGTTGAACGACGTCAGTCTCGATATCCGCGCAGGCGACCGCGTCGCCCTCGTCGGCGCCAACGGTGCCGGCAAGACGACGCTCCTGAGGGTGTTGGCGGGCATCTACCATCCGTCGGCGGGCAGCATCGACGTGCTCGGCCGCTGCCTGTCGCTGTTCGACCTGTCGGCCGGCTTCGACGAGGAGGCCACCGGCTACGAGAACATCATGCGCCGCGGCCTCGTGATCGGCGCGCGGCGCGCCGAGATCGACGCGCGCCGCGCGGAGATTGCCGAATTCACCGAGCTCGGCGACCGGCTTGATCTGCCGCTGCGCACCTATTCCAGCGGCATGATGTTGCGCCTGATCTTTGCGGTCGCGACCGCCGTCGAAGGCGAGATCGTGCTGCTCGACGAATGGATCGGCGTCGGCGACCAGCAGTTCCGGATCAAAGCGAGGCAACGGCTCAACGAGATCGTGGCCCGCGCCGGCATTCTCGTGCTGGCCTCGCACGACATCGACCTCATCAAGAGCACTTGCAACCGTGCGATCCTGCTTCAGCAGGGGCGGATCGTCGCTGCCGGACCGACCGAAGACATTCTCAGCCAGTATCTCGCGAGCGCCGGAAAGGAATAGAGCCGCGGGTGCTGCAAGCGCGACAAAGCGTCGCTTGAATCGGCATCCGTCGCGCTGTGCCCGCTGTGGAGCCTCAAGCGCCCTGATCGTTGTATGCAGCAGCCTCAACAAGAGGCGGTGTGGCTTTTGAACACTAGTAGTTCCGGATCAGCGACCGTAGGTTTACCGGCATCAGTAGAATTGTAGAAGTTCGATCAATCTATCGGAGGTTTTATGAAGATTCATCTCGCTGCCGCCGCCGTTCTTCTGGCTTCCACCTCGATGGGTTACGCAGCCGACATGGCCGTCAAGGCGCCCTATGTTGCGCCGGCAGCCGTCTGGAATTGGACGGGATTCTATATCGGCGGTCACGTCGGCGCCGGTTGGGGCACCACAGAGTCAACGCTGACCGCCATCAATCCCGGCGGCGCGATCCCGGGCGGGTTTGCCATCGCCCAAAATAGCCGAAGCGGTTTCCTCGGCGGCGGCCAGATCGGCTACAACTTCCAGTCCGGCTGGGCTGTCTTTGGTGTCCAGGGTGACATTGCGGGCATGGACGTGAAGGGCACGACACCCTGCGTGGCCGGCGCCGCCTCCTGCACGGCGAAGAGCGACTGGTTGGGTACCGCGACGGCCCGGTTGGGTGGCGTCGTTGGCGATCGCACCCTTGTCTACGTGAAGGGTGGCGCGGCCTGGATGCACACCGACCACAGCCTCAGCATCCCCGGCGGTTTTGGTCTTGGTGTGGGATCCGTCGGCGCGAGCGCCACGACATTGGGTTGGTTGCTGGGCTTGGGCGCCGAATACGCGTTTGACCAAAACTGGAGCGCGTTCATTGAATACGACTACATCGACTTCGAGAAGAAGAACGTCGCATTGGACTTCTCGCCTATCGTCGGTGCCCCTGCGACGGCAAACGTCGATTTCAAGAACAAGCTCTCGATCGCGAAGGTCGGCTTGAACTACAAGTTCGGCGGCCCGGTCGTCGCAAGGTACTGATCGTTCCTCAGGTCTCAATAACGGAGAAGCCCCGCTCAGCGGGGCTTTTTTGTTTTTCGGCAGCGGCCACATGAAGCGGTCACACGTTGGTAGGGCAAGTCGGACGAAGGCGGTTGCCTAAACCCTTGATCCTCTATATTGGTCCGCCCTCGTTGGGGCCACGTGGCGGAGTGGTTACGCGCCGGTCTGCAAAACCGTTTACTCGGGTTCGAGTCCCGACGTGGCCTCCATCACAAGCTACTGATATATCATCATAAATCCGATATCAGCGTGGGTTTCGCCCTTCGCTTATGCGTCGCTTGGTGACTCCCGGTCACCGGGTTTGCCCGGGGTTTGCTGGAAACCCTCGATTCAGGCCCGATGGCACAGACTTCGCATCTGCGAAGGGATGCAGTCCCCAACCATCGAGCGCTGGAGAGCACGTGGGCGAGATCGTCCGATTTACCCCGAAGTCTGAGCTGGAGCGGGCTCGTCTCATTGCCGAGGCCCGTGCGATCTATGACAGCATCTTTCCGCCGGCCGCACCCGACAGGGCGCCGCAGGACGGCGAGGAGAGCGTCAAGAATTGATCGTGACCGCGGCGGGCGCGTCCGTTCGCAAGGTCTGGCTTGATGAGACTGGCTAATGAGACTTGGCTAATGAGACCTGGCTAATGAGACCTGGCTAATGAGACCTGGCTAGGGGTCAGCAGGACGCGTACCAGCTGTCCGGAAAGGGCAGGAGGGGCCAGGCACCCTCGTTGTCATTCGCGGCCTTGGGCGTCGCGTCGTAGCTCCACGAGCGGGGCACGAATTTCTCCTCCGGCGCAAACGCGAAATCGTCATGGACCATGGCGTCGCGGACGGTATCCAGCAGCAAGTTGAATTCGGCTTCGCTCATCGCACCCTCCGGAACGCGGATGGCGCACTGTCGCAGAGCCGGTTTGTTTCCCGATTGAGCCGATCGTTCGCATTTTAACGATCCGGCGATCGGGTCCCGTTTGGTTAGCGATTCCTGAAAATCCCAAAAAAATCCCCAGGGAACCGCAGGTGGAACCCTAGGCGTCTCCCTGCAGCGGCCAGTGTGAAAGAGATCACATCCCCCGCGATTTATTCCTCCTACCCCTTTGCACACACCGGCCAACGTGGGTCGGGCAGACAGGAGACTGGTCATGAAGGCGAGGTTCTTGCGATTTGCGGGCGTGAAGAGCAGGGCGCGCCGGGCGTCGACGGTCGGGCTGTTCCTGACGCTGTTTGCCTCCGCCGCCCATGCGCAGCAGGGGACGCCGGAGCAGCGCCGGGCATGCACGCCCGACGTCTACCGGCTCTGCGCCGGCGAGATCCCCAACGTCCGTGCCATCACCGCGTGCCTGCGGCGCAACCGGTCGAGCTTGAGCGAAGCCTGCCGCACCGTGTTCGACCAGGCCGGCGGGTAGACCCGGACCTGTGGATTTGTGCGCAGCAAGTAGCTTCCGCGGGCTCGCGAATCCGGCATAGTCGGCCTGTGGATATGCTGCGGACAAGCTGTGGAAGAGGGTCATGTGCTGCGGATGCCGGCCGCAGATGCGTCCCTCGGACGTCATATCTCTGTTTATAACCACACGAAGTGATTCGTTGATCGTGCACATCTGCGCGCAGATCGAGACGATTTAGTTTTATCGAATTCGGAATGTTCGATCACCGCGCGAGCCGCGGTGCGGCACTGGTCCCGCGCTACGCCGCCTCGCGTTGAAGTCGCTTGTGCTGCCTCACTCAGAACGGGTACCACCGCAGCGATGTCATGACGATATTGTCGTCGGTCGAAGGTGCACCGCCAAGTCCATTGAACGCTTGGCGCCTGATGTATTCGTATTGGGCACCGGCAGCCACGCGACCATAGACGCCGTTGTACAGATTCTGCCAGAAGCCCACCGTGATCTCCTCCAGGCGACGGTTGTTGGCGATGCAGTTGGTTGGCGTCGTGCCGGCAAAGGAACTCGGGGTCGCGAGCGTACAACCAACGTTGCTGAAGCCAGGATTGCCATAGCCGAGCAAGGTCGTGCCGGAATTGAAGTACTTTGCCTCCACCTGCTCGAGACCGGCGTAGGCGTAGATGTCCAGCCCCTCGATCGGATGGCCGACCAAGCCGATCATCGTCTGCAGTCCGGTCAACGGCGTTAGCGAGCCGTCTGCTGCGATGGTCGCGTCGGGCAACTGGCCTGCGCCGTAGCGGCCAATGCCCTGCCCATACAGGACGCTGCCGGTGAATTCGAGTTGTTTGGGAATGAGCGGCAGCAGAACCGAGCCACCGACACCCCAGCCGAACGCCGTCTTCTCGGAGGTTGTGCCAGCCTGTGCGGTCGAGCCGACGATGCATGGTGCGAGCCCACAGGTCAGCATGCTGTCGGTAAAGAACCGCTGAAGTGCCAGGATTTCGTAGTGGCCCCAGCCCGGGTCGAACGCGGCCTTTTCGATGATGTCGGGTGCCTTGTCGGTCGTGACGGTCGCGCCGGTCAGGAAGCTGCCTCCGGGATTGGCGAAATTGGTGACGACGCCGTTGACGATGCCGCCACTCGCGAAAGCGCCGCCGGTGCCCGCCGGGGCGGTCGCGGTGCTGGCGGAAACGATGTTGGCGGCAGTTTCGACCGAAACGCCGAACCACACCTGCGGACCAAAATCCTTCACAAAACGGACCTGCCAATTGCGCGTATAGTTGAAGCCGTCAACGTAGCTTGCATCGATTGTCAGCGGGATGTTTTCCTTGCGCGGCGTGATCCCGACCACGTTTTGCGTGAGCAGGCTCCAGGACTGACCGGCGAGAACATGGATGCCCCAGTTCAGGTTGTCATAGGTGCCATAGACCTGGCGTAAGCGTGGAGCCCAGCTGTTGCTCTGATTGAAGTTCGAGGTGTTCCCCGCCCCGAGAAAATCCGTCTCGTAGTAGCCTGCAAGCTTTTGCTGCGGATCGATTGCACCCTCGACCAACAAGGAAATTCGGCTCTGTCGCGCCGTGCCGTGGAACTCGTTCTCGTGATAGAGCGGCGAGAACGGATAAGGTATCGCGCCGAAATTCGATCCGATGTCGGCCACCTCATTACGCTGGCGCCAGACCGATTCCGCCGCGATGAAGCCGCCCACCGTCACCTTGACCTTATCGGTTATCGCGGGCGGCGGAGACTTGAGAATCGGGCCCTTGTCGGGCGGCGAAGGCGACGCAGCCACGGGCACGACAGCGCGTGCCTGCACGGCTTCCACCTTATCGGTCTTCTTGCGCGTGCTCGCGATTTCCTTCTGAAGCTCCTTGAGTTGTCTCTGAAGTATCTCGGTCTGGCGCTCAAGCCGTTCGATCTTCTCGGCATCCGACATCGATTGCGCTGCCGCCACACCGGGAACCAGCATCCAAGCCATCAACGGGACAGTAGATGCTATTAGATGATACCTGCAATGCATTGCCACCTCCGCATGAAACGCACAAAAGAAAACTCGCGGCAAAGCCCTATGATTTGCCCGATTCTTTGCGGTGGTTATGAATGTTGGATGACACCAAGGTGAATCGTCCGTGATGTTGCGGAAGTGTTTCGCAAGAGCAACAGCACGGCTTTGGGCCCAAAACGCGCCACTGCCGTCGTGTAGCCTCGGCACTCTCGTCATCTTTTGGAACGGCGAGCGAGAGCGAAGATGAGCCCGTCGAAGGGTGGTCGGCGCCTCAATGATAGCGATGACGGTTGCGCCTTTGGCTCGCGTTGATCGCGTACTGTCCGCTTGCCCGTCCTGCTGAACGCAGCATTTCGCGGGCGTTCGAGACGCCCGCGACGGAGATGAAATGCTCTATCGAGAGCGAAGGCCGAAGCGAAGCAATCCAGAATGCATCTGCGGAGGCAGTCTGGATTGCTTCGTCGCAAGAGCTCCTCGCAATGACGGCGCGGCGAGAGCGGCGTGCCTCGCGACATCACTCTCGTGCCCCTGATGCAGCGCAGCGCTCTTCAGCGGTGCGCTGCTGAGCCGGGGCCCATGCAGCGGCGTACGATGCGGCCCCTTGGATCCCGGCTCTGCGCCGCAACGCCTTAAGCGCGTTTACGCGCATCTTCAACGTGCGAGGGGCGTTGTAGCTTGTCCGGGACACAAGAGCCTCTGGACATGATAGCCGCCTTGAACGCACGACCTGCGGCCCGCGACTAACCCACAGAGTGCATAAGGATCAGTGGAACGTGATTGAGCTTCCCCCTTGTAAAGCACCAAAATGGTGCTTTAGTGCTTTCCATGAGCCCGTCGCCTAAGAACGCGCCGTCTGCGCTGCGTTACAGGCTTGCCCCTGATCCGGCCGCCAAGGCCGCGATGGAGGCGACGTTCCAGGCCTATGACCGCATGATGGAGATTCTGGATGAGGTCGCGCGGACCCACAATGTCGGCTCCAACGTCGTGCTGCTGCATGCCCATGCCTATGAGCCGATCCGCAAGCAGACCGCGCTGCCGTCGCGCCTGGTGACGCTGGGCCTCCGCGACCGCGCCGATTATCGCGCCGCCCAAGGCCGTCGCCTGCCGCTCGACGACAAGCTCGCCAAGATCAAGGGCCCGGCCACCATTTCGATTGCCACCGTGCAAGGGCGCTTCAGCGTGCCCTTCGACTATGCCGGCTACGCGGAGGGGTGGGGGCAGAGCGCACCCGCGCACCTGATCCGCACCGATGACGGTTTCGAAGTTCACTACGGCGTCACGCCGAACAGTCTGCCAGAGGAGGAGAACGCCATGGATACCATCGCAGCCGCTCCCGAGAACTTCCTGTCACGAGTCGGGCGCCTGATCGCCGGCATCGCCTATGACGCGATCGAGCAGGCGGAAGGCAAGAACAAGCTTGGGGTGGTCGGACAGGCCATCCGTGAGATCGAACGGGCCGAAATCGAGGCGCGCGACGCACTCGCGTCAGCGCGGGCCGAAGAATACCGTCTCAACGCCAGGCGCACCGAGATCGAGCGCGAGATGACCGACCTCGCCGCCAAGATCGAGGGCGCGATCGCTGATAGCCGCGACGATCTCGCCCGCGCCGGCATCGCGCGCCAGATGGACCTCGAGGCGCAGTTCGAGGTGCTGTCCCGCGCCATCGACGAGAACAACGAGAAGATCGAGAATAACGTCACCTCGTTGCGCGCCGTCCTGTCGGCGCTCCAGGACGCCGAGCAGCGTCGCGCCGAACTCGCGAAGAGCGAGGCTCTCGCAAGCCACCAGGCCTCGACGTCACCCCGGAAACAGGGCGGCGCCTCGGCTGCGGCGAAAGCACTGCGTGCGGGCAAGGCCGTGGCGCGCGCCACCGGCGTGCCGCAGGGCATCCCGTATTCGAGCGACATCGACGAGCTCAGCACGTTGCATCGCGACAAGGAGATTGCAGCGAGGCTGGCGCGGTTGAAGTCCCGCTCCTGAGTAACGTGTCATGAGCGCACTGCTCGAACACGTCATGGCGCCGGAGGTCAGGCCGTTCGCGATCGCGGCGGCCATGATCCTCATCGTCGGCTCAGTCGAGGTCGTCTCGATGCTGGTCGGGGCCTCGCTGAGCGAGATGCTCGGCACCACCATCGATTTCGGTCATCCCAGCGACAACGGCGTGATCAATGCGATCTCCTGGATCAATGTCGGCGGCGTGCCGCCTCTGATCTTCCTGTTGTTGGTGCTCGGCGCATTCTCCATCACTGGCTTCCTCATCCAGGATGTCGCGCGGATGGTCGCCGGTCCCTTGCCCGCGACGATCGCCTCGGTCGGGGCGGTCGTGGTGTCGGTTCCGCTGGTCCGCGCCGCCAGCGGTGCCATCGCGCGGGCCATTCCCAAGGATGAGAGCTACGCCGTAAGTCTCGGCGATCTCGTCGGCCGCGTCGGTGAGGTCGTCATCGGCCCGCTCGACCAGGGGCCGCCCGGCCGTGTCAGTGTCGCCGATGTCCACGGCAACCGGCACTTCGTCTGGGCGGTCGCTGCGCCCGCATCGGGACCATTGCCGCAGGGAACCCTGGTCCTTCTGGTCGATCGCGCCGGCACCCGCTTCGTGGCGGTCAAGGCCGACGATGAACTCAAGCCGTCCAAACCACCTCTAAGCAGCTAGCAAATCATTATCGGAGAAAGTCATGTTCGATATCGCAGTCCCGGCCATGATCGGCGTCGCGCTGATCGTCGTCATGGGGATCGTCTTCACCATCCTCTACAAACGCGCCACGCGCGACGAGGCGTTCGTGCGCACCGGTCTCGGCGGCAAGAAGGTCGTGCTCGACGGCGGCGCCATGATCCTGCCAATCTTCCACTCCTACGCCAGCGTCAATTTGAAGACGCTGCGGCTCACCGTCGAGCGCAAGGAGCGGGAATCGCTGATTACCAAGGACCGTCTCCGCGTCGACATCGTGGCCGAGTTCTACGTGCGCGTCCGCCCCGACGATGAGAGCATTGCGCTCGCGAGCCAGACGCTGGGCGCGCTGACGAATGACGCCGAGGCCCTGCGTAACCAGGTCGAAGCAAAATTCGTCGACGGCCTGCGTTCGGTGGCAGCCACCATGACCATCCTGGAGCTGCAGGAAAAGCGCAGCGATTTCGTCAAGCACGTGCAGGCCACCGTCGAGTCCGACGTCAAGTCGAACGGCCTCGAGCTGGAGTCGGTGTCACTGACAAAACTCGACCAGACCGACGTCAAGTTCTTCAACCCTGAGAACTTCTTCGATGCCGAAGGTCTCACCCAGCTGAAGACGGTCACCGAGACTCGCCGACGTGACCGCAACTCGATCATGCGCGACAACGAAGTCGCGATCGCCCAGAAAGACCTCGAGGCGCGGCAGCAGACCCTGACGATCGAACGGACCAAGAAGGAGGCCGAGCTCTCGCAGGAGCGCGATGTCGCCAACAAGACCGCGAGCACCCGGGCTGAAGTCGCAACCGCCACACAGACCGCGCGCTTGACCGAGGAGAACGCCCGTATCGATACCGACCGGGCTGTCGCCGAGAAGGAAGCCGGCGCCAAGCAGGTCAAGGAAACCGCGGTGATCGAGTCGGATCTGGCGATCAACAAGCGCAAGACCGATGCGCAGCGCGAGATCCAGATCGCCACGCAGGAGAACGAGATCCAGATCGCCTCCAAGAGCAAGCAGACCTCCGAGGCCGTCGCCGAAGCCAAGACAGCCGAAGCGATCGCCGTCTCCGCGGAGGAAAAGGTCGTGACCGCGCGCGCGGTCGAAGTCGCCGATCGCGCCCGTCTGACCCAGGTGCTCGCCGCACGCACGGAGGCGGAGCGCAAATCGACCGAGGTGATCGTGGCGGCCGAAGCCGAGAAGAAAGCGGCGCTCGACCGCGCCGAGGCCACCAAGACGCTGGCCACGGCGGAAGCCGAGTCCAACAAGATCAAGGCCGTCGGCGTCAGGAACATCGGCGAGGCCGAGGCAGCAATCATCACGCTCAAGAACGAGGCACAGAACAAGCTCGGCCCCAACATGATCGATTTCGAGCTCGCCAAGAAGCGGATCGAGACCATACCGTCGGCGCTGGCCGAGATGGTCAAGCCGATCGGAAACCTGAAGGACGTCCGCATCCTGCACACCGGCGGCGCGTTCGGCGGCAATGGCGCTGGTGGCGGCAATGTCGGTTTCGGCGAGGGGCTCGCCGGCGAGCTCCTCAAGGTGCACGCGCTGCGTCCGATGATCGACGAGATCCTGCGCCAGGGCGGCTTTGCCCCCGGCGACGATCCCGTGAAGGCGCTGGTCGGCGCGGTCACCGGCAAGGCCAACGGTGCAGTGCTAGCGCCGGCGGCTGTGCCCGCTCCGGAGAAAACAAACGGCGCGGATCTATGAATGTCCGTTCATTTGCTGCGGTGAATGGAATCGCTAAGAAAAGGGTGTGCGCGTCTCGCGTCGCGCACGTCTTCCGGAGTGCCGATCGATCGCGTCATAACCTTTCGATCGCGCTCCGGACGATTCTTTCAGGCAATGCATGGGTTGCCGCGGCGCCTGCGCCGATCGACGTCAGGCGCCGGAGTCGTTTTTCGATCGGGGGATTTCACATGAAGTATTTTCTGTCTGGACTGATCGCCGTCGGACTTTCGATTGCCGCCACAGCGGCCTTTGCCGCCGACGCCCGCAACGTCTCCGTGGTCAACGAGACCGGCTATGCCATCAAATTCCTGGGCTTCAACGCGCCGGACGACGGCGTGGACGAATGGGACAATGAGCTGGACAAGGTGCTCCAGAACCAGGCGTCCACCTATGTCGAGTTCGACGATGACGGCGAAGGCTGCGTCTGGAACATCCGCGTCGACTGGCAGAATTACGATGAGTCCGTGCTGTGGAAGAACGTCAACCTCTGCAAGTTCAACGTGCTGAGGCTGCGTTACGATTCCGGCACCAAGACCACGTCCTTCATTGCCGAGTAGTTCGTCCTTGTTGGCCATGAGGAGGGGCCGCCAAGAACTTCAGGAAGGCCCTTCCTCGACGCGTTGCGGAAGATGACGAATTCGTCCTTTGCAAGCGCAAGCGGCTTTGTTATACGCAGCCGCGCGCGAACGACTGGTTCGCCTTTTCCTCGGTAGCTCAGCGGTAGAGCATCCGACTGTTAATCGGATGGTCGCTGGTTCGAATCCAGCCCGGGGAGCCAACAAATTCAAGCACTTAGCTGCTGGCTGAGTTGGCAAGAAATTAGCCGTTCACACATCATGCACACATTTTCGTGATCTCGCGCTGCCTGCCTGACGGCTCGCGTGTGACAGATGCAATCCCATTATAAACCGGATGGCAAAGTAGGCGCCGCCGGCCGCAATAGCCGTCGCACTAATCGCGAAGACTACTCTCCAGGTCTCGTCCAATGGTGCCTCGTGCAAAGAAATAGGCCCCAGCATCGGGGCCGGGGGGCAAGATGATGCTGGGGCCTTCCGGACAGGCTGAGCCTCTTTAGAGCAGAGGCGGCCGCCGTCCACACAAGCCGAGTAGATCCAGACAGTTCCAATCTTGTTGAACATTCCTGGAGGTGTGTCCTAATCCCCACAGGCCTGCGCTTCGCCATTTGGAAAAAGAAAGGCCGCGGCCTGCTGTCTGGTGAGCTCCTGCGGCGTGAACGCCGCATCGATTGCCCGAGGGCGCGCGTGATCTAAGCCGTGCCGCCCTCGGGTGCAACTGTCCAGTCCCAGCCGGATTCCGTCGCCGTCGCCAACATACGCGATTCCGACGCCAGGCAGAGTAAGCGACACCTTTTCCACACCCACGACCTGCAGATGCGAAACCGCACCCTTTGGCGCGGAGAAGCGCACTTGAACGGGCTTAGGGTTCCACTCAACCCCCTAACAAATATCAAGAATTTCCGCCTGTCTTTGGCGATCAGTGTTGCATGCCCGCTACAGCAATATGGAGGCGGACGACGTACCGTTCGACATAGAGTTGGGCGGCCGCCTGAATAATCGAATCGCATTTCTGGGGAGACACATATGAACAAACTCTTTTTTGCTGCAGCCGGAATCCTTGCTTTGGGGCTGTCGGCTCCGGCCAGTGCGGCGGATATGGCCGCACGTCCTTACACCAAGGCTCCGCCGATGGTCGCAGCAGCGGTCTACGACTGGAGCGGCTTTTACATCGGTGCAAACGGCGGCGGCGGCTGGGCGCGCGACTGCCGTCACAATGTCACCGTGGGTATCTTCCTTGGTTGCTATGATCCGAGCGGTGCGGTGGCTGGCGGTCAGATTGGCTATCGCTGGCAGTCGGCACAGTGGGTGTTCGGACTTGAGGCCCAGGGTGATTGGGCTGACATTCATGGCACAACGCAAAATCTGGGCAATCCGGCGAACTCGCTCTCGAGCAAGATCGATGCCTTCGGCCTCTTTACCGGACAAGTCGGATACGCTTGGAACAACGTGTTGTTTTACGCAAAGGGTGGTGCCGCCGTCGTTGATCGCCGCTTTGACTTCATCTCGAACGCCACGGGCTTGGCAACTGCATCGGTCAACTGGAACACGCGTTGGGGCGGCACTGTGGGGGCAGGTCTTGAGTACGGCTTTGCTCCTAATTGGTCGGTCGGCGTTGAGTACGACCATATTTTCCTCAACCGTCATGACGTGACTTTCGTTGCTACAGCAACTGGCTTGCCTCTTGCCGCGACTTACAATTCCGGCGGCGACGTTGATCTTGCGACGGTCCGTGTGAATTACCGCTTTGGCGGCCCGGGCATCTCAAGGTACTAAGCAAAACGTCTTTTCGAGGAGAAGGGCCGGCTCAAAAAGCCGGCCCTTCTTTTTGTTTGGGAGATCGAAATGACGAAAACGTACCGACCAGTCATCCCTTCGAACCTTGCTAGCGAGCTGAACATGGCGCTAGCTTCGGCTGAACCCCACAGAATTTGCAAAGCAATCGGGAACGCGCTTGCCGACTTCAATATCTCTGAAATGGCAAGGGAGACGGGCTTACAGCGGCAGAGTATCTATCGAGCCTTCCAAACCCACTCAGCACTTCCGAACTTCACCACAGTGCTCGCTGTGCTTACGGCCATGGGCTTGCAGATCAAGGTAGCGCCTAAGCGGCAGAGGGCTAGTCCTCGCGCGGCAAGATCATAGTCTACGCCCAGGCACGGTCTACGCCCAGGCACGCAGGCTTCAGTCGACGAAAAGGCCGTCCGCAAGCGACGGCTGATTAAAGGGGCCATCCGAAGCTTGTAGAGATTGGGCCGAACGCGAAAGGGAAATGAATGCCGGCGCGGCCTAGTTACATTCCGCACTCTACAGAGCGCACCGCCTTACAAAAAATGAACCTGACTAAGGGGCTTCGGGCAGAACAATTGCATCCAGCTGGTAAGCAGACTATTGCCGGAATGATAAGGAAGGGCTGGATCGAGAAGCAAGCTGACGGCAGCACCTATTGCATTACCGCTGCGGGCGACGAAGCATTGAGGGCCGTTATTCCCACGAAGCGCTGAGCGTGAATAGAAGGCTATCACCGCAGAAGGTCATGGAATGTCGATTCGACGGTGGATGATCTTCCTGCTGGTTTCCGTGATGATGATTTGCTCGATCGTCGCGGGAGCTCGGTACTATCTAAGCAGGTGCCATGGCATGGACGCGTGCGCGGCCGCCGAAGCCGAAAGCCATGAGCGAGATAAGCCAAGCGAGCCACAGTAGTTTTAGGTGGAAGACGTCAGGTGCGAAAAGCGCGGCCTGAGTCGCGGCGGGTCAAAGGACCGACCGGCTCAATCCACTGCTTGTTGCAGCGCGATCCTTGGCAATCGTCCTCCGTATTTTTACTACTTATACGAGCGGCCTATTGATCTCGCGTAATGGTTGCGCTTGGATCGCCCTTTAAGAATCGGCCGGGGGGCACGTTCATGCGCGTTTTGGGAATCGTGGCGCTCGGCGCCGCGTTGGGTGGCTGTGCGTCCGCTTCGTCGGACATCACGCCTATGTACGTTTCGCCCGTAGCCTACCAATCTTACACATGCCAACAACTGGCTTTGGAGGCTCAAGGCATCTCCACGCGTGCTGCCACCCTTTCTGGCGCACAAGACAGCCAGCGCACCAAGGACGGGCTTGTTACTGCGGCTGCCATCGTTGTGTTTTGACCGGCAGCGTTTTTTGTCGGTGGAGACAAACAGACTGCCGCCGAACTTGCGAACATGAAAGGCCAGATGGTCGCGATCGAGCAGGCGAGCATTCAGAAAAAGTGCAACATTCAATTCCAGGGTAAGCCACCGACCTAGGTTCGAGGCGGGCTTGCCTTTGCGCGCCCGTCTCGGTTGAGTTCGATTTGGAGGCTTGGTCGATGATGTATATGGAGCGGGTTGGGCGGCGGACGCTCGTTTACACGGCCATTGTCGCCGTCCTTGCGAGCATTTTCTATGTTGCCCGCTCACCGGCGCAGGGAGTTGGCCTAGCACCAGATCTGCCAAAAACCGCCGAGCTGAAACAATCGGGTCGATATCAGATCTTTATGCACCCTCAGTTTCGGGGCGATCAATACTTGCTGGATTCCGCGACGGGACAGATCTGGCAGCTCACAAAATTCGGCAACTTGCAAGGCGAGCCCCTTGCTTGGATGCTATGACGAGAATTGATAGCGATGGCGACTATCGTGCGTACGTCGCGAGCAGAAAGATGAATGACGCTTCAACATCAACGCCTGCGCCATCGCCGCCTCCGGCGGCTCGTTCCAAACCGTCCGCTCCATTGAAGTTAAACTAGTTCCGACTGGACCATTTATAGTATGGAGGCGGATTTGACGGCGGAAGACGAGCGAAGGCCCATCACTGAGATGGATCTGAGGCAGTTGCTCAACCGGCAAACCGAGGCTGGAAACGCACTGGTAATTGCCGGGCTCATTGAGGACTGGTTAGAAAAGTTGTTGCTAACCGCCGGGCGTCAACTGAGTAACGCCGACGCTAGCAGGATATTCGGAATAGGCGGCCCGCTCAGCAATTTCGCCTCAAAGATCGAAATTGCCTACATGTTCGAACTGATCGATGAGGCCCACCGCAACGATTTGCGCATCATCAAGTCCATTCGCAACGCGTTCGCGCATACCACTCGCTATGTCTTCTTTGATTCCGATCACGTTGCCAAGAACTGCAGAAAACTCTCCAACTGGGAGGTTTTCCGCGACAATCAGGCCTGTTATCGCGAGAAGGCGCTTGAATGCGTCAACGCGATGAAAGTTCGAATAGATCGATTTATGTTCGCTAAGGCGGTGCAGGACTATCCTTCGGTTGATATCGACGACCGGGACGAATGATTTGCCGGCACCGGCGAAATTGCTAGCAAACTAACCGCTCATCCAGGCGCCCGAGTCGTGCCCGCCACCCCAGAAGAACCCGCGCCGGCGCCGCGGTTTGTCCCGCCGATAGATCTGCTCTGCATACCGCAGCATCATCATGCCGTAGCGGGTCGCCGATAGCAGATCGTCCCCCAGCTTCACGACCTTGCCGTCCTTCCGGTGGTAGAGACGGAATTCCTCGAACCAATCGAGCAGGGTGCTGAACACCTTTAGCTTACCGGTCTCCATCCGGGTCAACATGTCCATCAGGCCGGCTTCGACGCTCACGGAGCCGTCCTCGAACTGCGCGTGCTCATGGAGCATGTTGAGCTGCTGGTCGCGGTACTGCTCTGCAAGCGCCACGCCAGCGCCCTCCAACGTCTCCCGGCGGCCGTCACGAGGCCATGCCCAGGGCAGGGCCCCCCATGACCTGATCGCGCCAGCATGCACCACGGGCGTTGCCTCGCGCAGCCTATGGGCCTTGATCACATAGACCACGTCCTGGTCAGCATCCCAGGCGAGCTCCACTGCCGCGAAGGGATGGTCCCAGCCGAAGTCCATCCCGCCGATGCGGTGCCAATGGGTGGGGATCTCGAACGGCGCGACCGTGATCGATTCCTCGGTGACCGGGAAAATGCGCCCAGAGCCCAGGATCGGGATGCCCTTGGTGCGGGCGTCCCGCTCGTGCACCGCGTAACCGTCGACGATTTGCTTGCGGCGTTCCGGCGTGAAGTGCTCGGCCTCGTCGATGGTCATGACCGTGACGTGCCGGTCCGGGGATTTCTCGAGCAGGAAGCGGCGCACAACTTCCGACATGCCGAGTAGAGGGGTAAAAGTCAGCCAGACAGGTCCACCGGTTACGTTTGTTCGGGTCAAGCCTTCCGAATAGATATCTTCCGGACATTCCTCATCGAGCCAGAGCCAGTGCAGGGTTTCGCCCTGCCACTTTTCGCGGCCTTGAACGTAGGATTTCAGGCCGATCGAGCTGTGACCAGCCTGAACATCACCACCACCGCCCCAGCGGACGATGATGCTCCCGACTAGGTCAGACACGCCGGCGCCGGGCGTCGTTTCCACGATCGCGTCTTTCGGGATCGTTCCAGTCCCATGCTGCCCAACGCGGCCCAGCAAGATGCGCTGCGGATTGTCCCGCAACGTCTCGCCGGTCGGACTGCCGACCCACGCAAAGGTGGGCTCGTCAAAAACTTTGCCCTTCCAGTCGTCGGGATAACGACCGGTCGCATGCATTGCCGCCTCAGACCCGCCGGCGATTGTCTTGCCAACCTGGTTGGCCGCCATGAACAGGCGCTCACGATAAACGAGGCCGGCTTCATGGAACGATCGTTGCTTAGGGTAAGGCCGATAGTATTTCAGCCGATTCTCAGTTAAGCGCCGGTTTAGCTCCGCTTGCGCCTTCGCCAACGCTTTGGCCTCTTTCTCGCTCAGATGCTTTTCGGCGGAAGTCGTCGATGATTTCTCTAAGCTCTTCGTCACCGACGTCGTCATACCGGTTGTCCTCGATGGTGTATTCCTTGGGAAGCACGCTCGCGATGAGCTTGAGATAATCGCGTGGGTTCTCCCGATAGACGATCTCAATCGCGGCCTGACCACGCGGAAGTGCAGTCGCATTTTCTGCGGCGCCCTTCATGTGGAAGTGGTCCAACAGCGCTTGGATGAAATCAGCGTGCAGTTTGTTGCGGGCACCCTTGTGACGCCCACCGTTGCCGCTGTTGCCGGGTAGAAACCGACCGGTTTTCGAGTCTTGCTCAGCCATCGTCTTCATTGCTCGATTTGTCGGAGAGGATCGATCCCATATCGAGCACCGTCTCACGCTCGACATATCCAGGCGGACCATCTGAAGAGTGATCAGAACCGCCGCCGCTCTCGAGATCGGCCAGCATGTCGAGATCAAGGATGCCGGCCTTGTCGGTCGCCTTTTCTTGGTTAGAGCGAGTATCGCGCTTTGGTTCATACGGCTTCCACTTGCTGCCGTCCGGGTTTTTCGTGCCACCGTACTTTTCGTTCAGCCAGCTCGCGAGCTTGTTGTCATGGTCGGGCTTGTCATCATACTGGCTCGCGAATGCCTCAACTGCGGCGTCATCGTGTTTACCGTCGGCGATCAAATCGTCCAGACGTTCGCTCTTGCCGACGTGCTCGCGGGAAAGCTGCGCATACATTTTGTGGTCGATTGCACCTTCCAGCCACTTTTGCTCAAGCACGTCAGCTTTCACTTTCCGGTCGATAGCCTTCCGACCCTCAGTCACATCGTGGGAATCGCGGTCGTCCTCGTAACCGCGCGCCAGGGCCTCCAGATCGTTGAGCGACCCATCGGCCTGCATCTCCGAAAACACCTCCATCGGCATTTTTTCGAGCATCTCGCTCCAGAGGTGCGCCTCATATTCCTTGTATTCCTTGTGCGTCAGCTTGCCTTCGGACGCCATTTTATGCGCCCACGCGATGCCGATATTGGCTCCCTTAAGCTCGTCTTCCCATTCGGGATGACGCTTGGCGAATGCGGACCGCGCAAGTGCTTCTCGATTTGCCATGGTTGAACCTTTTCGTTGTTGATCTTAGGGATGGGCTGCAATGTCGATTGCGTGCGCCAAGGCGACGCTGGGAGCCTCGACTTCCTCCACAATCAATCGGTGATGTTCGCTGATGCCATAGGTCTGCGACCGGCCCGTTTCGATGCGAGCTTCATCGTCAACCCAGGCCGGAATGCCATCGACCATGGGGAGGATCTGAAAGCGAACCTTGAAACGCTGCCCGTCGTCAGCCAGTACACACGGCCCGCCGCGTCCAACGTGATCGGGTTTGGATGCACGATCGTCGGGGCGCTATCCTGATAGGCGCTTTGGGGTGTTGCGGTCGTTCCTGCCTGGTAGAACTGCAGTTTCCCGCCAGCCAGTGGCCTCCCGAGGCCATCGAATTGCTGGCTGATGGAAAGTGAGATCGAGCCCGCCATTGCGCCTAGCCCTTCCGCATCACGGCTTTGTAAAGCTTGGTCGTGTCCTCCCGGAGGATCGACACCAGGTCCGAGACCTTTACGGGGTTGAGGCGCGCGCCTTCGATCCGATCGGCGATGCCGGCGATCAGCATCGCAAAGGCATCATGGGAGGATCCATGATTGATCTCGTCAACGAGATCTTCGTGAGGTTTGCTATTGCCCCGCATGTCAGGCAGCCCCCGCCGCAGTCGCACGCGGGGAGGGGATCACGCCCTCTCGGCGCAGCCGCTCCACCACCGTGCCGCGAAGGAAGCTTGAACGCGTGGTGAAGCTCGCAGCCGCCGCGCGGTCGATGACCTCAAGCAGCTCGGGCGAACACTTGAACACGGCGCGTTCGGAGAAATGGTCGGACGTTTGTTCGGTCATCTTGGTTCGCACCAGTTGGTGATTTGGTGCGATTAATATAGGCCTGACGGGAATCCGAAGAAAGGAAAAGTGTGTTCAAATTCAATGGCTTATAGTAGCTGAAAGTGGTCTGCAATGAAAGCTGTTCGTCTACGATGGTTTTGGGTTGTGAAAAATCTTTGACGAAAAACCCCGCCGGCATCACCACCGGCGGGGCTTCGTTTCAGTTTCTGCGCGGCGGCGGGGTCGATGACGCTGGCGGTTGTGAAGGCAGTGAACCGCTTGGCTTAGGCCCCATGGATCCAACGCCAATCGTACCGCACGCATTCGTGTTTTCACACGGCGTGGCGAAGGGCCCCCGCGCTGGGGGAGTAGGCGAGTTTTGCGCCATCGATGCAGTGGGCAACAAGAGCGTTGATGCCAACAGTACAAAAGCGCACGTCACGTAGATGACTTTCATTGAACCATCCTCCGTTACTCATATTACGCAGTGCGATGTTGGGGGGGTGAAACAAGGCTGGAATGTGGGCGTCCAACTGCAATCTCGGGGTATAACATTAACTCCAACCAAGATCGGCAGCAGACACGCTCTTTCGCGCGGGCGGCCGTAGATCAGCACGGTCAGATTGTGCACCGTCGTGTGAACAATACGGCGGGTTCAGCCTGATCATTGTTTTCTGCGATAATTCACTCGTTTTTATCCAAGACCATCCGATAGATTATCAGGTGCTCAGGCAAAAGCCCGAAAAACGACGCCTCCAGGTCGATCACGGCGAACTCGCTGAGCCATTCGAGAAGCTGCCCGAACGATTGCTCGCCGCTGATGCCGATCAGGCTTTCCGGTCGATCGAGGATAGCACCAGGCCGCCAATTCCGCCGTCGTCAGCTCAGTATCGGGCAAAGCCATGAAAGCACGCCAGATCCGACGCTGAACCCTCCCCGCGCCTCGCAAGGCGACAGCCGGCAGCTTCTCGCCGCTTTCGGCGGAGGCTGGTGGCCTACTTTCCGGCATTTCCTCTCCCTTCAACAACGTCACCAACCAAAGCTTTCAGATGGTCTGAGAATTCCAATTCAGGAAGGTTACTAGAGGAACTGTCTGTCCCCCTTACCCCCTAACGTTCGTAACGCTGGTAACGGGTGTAACGGCCGTAACGCGTGTAACGGGCTGGCGGTCGATCATGGCCGTCCTCCGTTACGCGTTACCGGCGTTACTGGGGTACACGGGATCGACCCAGTAACGGCCTTGGATTTTGTAAACCTCACCCGATTTTGCCATTCGGAAGAGAATTTGACGGGTTTTGTTGCTGGTTTCGCCAGTAGCGGCAGCAATCTCAGCCGGGGTCATGGGCTGCCCGTTACACTTGATCGCATCGAGTGTAACGTTACGCGTAACGCTGCGCCGAACGGTTGCTGCCTCTCCGAGGATCGACCATGCGCCGGCGTTGAACACCACCGCGGTCTCTTTTTCCTCCACGTCGCGGCCTCGGACATAGAGCGTGCGGCCATTCTGATCCTGATCTAAGACGATGGTGGTGTCGGCGCACGCCGAGAGACCATTGGAGCCGGATAGGGCTTCCAGCGGATCGTCGGCGCCGCCTTTCTTGGTGTGATGAAGTCCCAGAACGCAAACACCATGCTTCGTCGCCCAAGCTTGCAGGGGCGCCCACGTGGAATAGTCGCTTTCGTAGGCGTTCTGGTTTTTATTGCCGGGCGGCTTGATACGCTGGAGCACGTCAATCACGACCAGCCGCGGATCCTCCACCGAGAGGCGCCATTGCTCGAGCTTGTCGATAAAGCCGCGATCGAGTGAGGGCGCGTCGGTGACGAAGTCGATCCGGGCAAGGTCGGGAACCTCCCCATACGGAAACAGACCCTTCATCCGCGATTGAATGCGGCGCTCGCCGTTTTCGAGATCGACACAAAGTGCGTCGCCCTGAATGCAATCGATTGACCCCAGCGCGACGCCTCCGGTTGCGACCGCTAACAGGAAGTCGAGTCCCATCCACGTCTTGCCGAGCTTTTGCCGGCCGGCGAGCACGGTGAAACCACCGTAGAGGTAGCCGGCCACGATGGTTTTCAGGGCGGGGAAGGTGGCTGCCATAAGCGCATTGCCGTTCGTGCGCTTGAAGCCTGGCCCGGTTTTGTCCCGGGCCATCGCGATGCTATCGAGAGCAGCATTGCTCATTGCCGCTACGTTCATCCGCGGAGACCCTCCGCCATGACCTTCTGAACGCGATCCTGCCCGTACTCGAACGTGAGCTGGTTATAGATCGCGATCTCCTGGAGGAGATCGGCAGCTTCGGTCTTGCCGATAAGACCGAGGCTGATCAATTCGCTTACGTCCTGAGCTGTCTCAGCAAAGGCGTAGAACTTCGCGTTGGCGACGACCATGGTGTATTTGGTTTGCAGCGGTGACCATTCTTTAATGTCACGCATGGCCACCCGCCTTTGCCGCGATTTCGGCGGCGAGTCGGAGGGGCAGGACCACTAAGGGTTCGCTGCGATCGGCACGGACGATCAGAATGTCCCGCTCGTTCAACCAGTCATAGAGCTGTCGAAAGCCCTTCGCGCGGCATTTTACTTCCACCACGCGGTCGACATTAAGCAGCGGGACGGTTAGGTCACCGAGGTATGAGCCGCCGGCGGAGCCCGAAAGGGGGACACGTTCTGCGGCAAAGCCGTGTTCCTGGAGATATTTGACAATCGCGCGTTCAGCTCGATTGCCTTTGTCACGAGATGCGCGGCCGCCCTTCATTACAGCACCTCCGGCGTGGAGATGCGATCAAGGGCCGCGCCGATCGGAGAGGAGGCAATACCGAATTTGTCTCTTTTCAAGGCGTGAGTAATCGTGCGAAGCGGAACACCGTGCTGCAAGGCGAGACTGGCAAGGATCGCCGCATCGCTCATCAATACGTCCAACATCGAATTGGACCGGTCGGCGTTCAAAAATACCTCACCGACCTCGCCGGTTTTGTAGAAGCCAACCGTCATAGTGATGTGAATACCGTCCCGGTCAAACTCTTGAGTTTCGTTCAGCCGGAGATTGGGAAGTTTTTCGCGGTTCATGCTGCATCGCCTCCGTTTTTGGCGGAAGAAACGCTGCTCAAGACCTGAAAACTGGTCGTGCGTTGCGAGCGCTCCGATATGTCATTTTCAAGGATCTGCGAGGCCTCCCGAAACTGCCGTGCGAGAGCGTCCTTATCATCTGTGGAAGAATGTGTGAGAGCATGCTGGCAAAGGAGCTTGATCTGTTGCTTTAGAACCTGAAGCTTCAACATCAGCGAGCCTCCAATAAGGCAAGCTCGGCAATCGTGCCTGCGGTGCTGGGCGACAGGTCAAAGATGACCGCCAGGTATTGAACCCGAAGGGCTTCAAGGCGTATATGTTCGGAAGTGTTCGCCAGAACAGTGTTCCGAAGGTCGGTCCCCGCCACGGGGCCGGCCTTCTTCTTTTCTTGGATCATTAGGCCGCGACCTCCTTCTCAGAGGTCGATTGGCGAAGCCCGCCAGCGATGAATGCGTCGATATCTTCGTCGCGGTAGCAGACCTTGCCGCCAATGCGCACAAAGCGGGGGCCTCTGCCCTGGATCCGCCAATTCGACAACGTGCCTTCAGCCACGCAAAGGCGTTTGGCTGCTGCTTTGCAGTCGATAAGAATTGCCATCTTTCACCCATCGGGTTGGCCGGTGTTGCCGGCGTGCTTCGGATGGGTGCGAATGTGATTTTGTGTACTGTGACTAAATAGGCCCCAAAATCGTGTAATTGTCTCACACGTCCACAGCGCCAAAAACTTCCTTTTCTCCCTTTCTCAGCTTACCGATCCAAATGCGCAGCTGCTCAAAACTCTCCCCATAGAAGCTGGATGCTTTATTTGACGTAAGCTTCTTGGCAATCAATTTGGCGGCCACTTTTTGCAGCTTCCATTTTATGATTTCCCTGCGGATCTCCATGATGCGATCATCCGTCCAAACCTTTTTTGCACCCGGAGGACGTTTTTCCTTAAACTCCACGTGCGCAAAATAAAGGACCAGCTGCCGCCACGACCATGGATTCCGGTGGTCCAGTTTAAACGCTTCAAACGCCCGCCGCATTTCACGGTCTGCCTGGTCATCATCGTCGCCAAGTGAGAGAGCTTCACGAGCAAGTATTGCCCAAAGCCGTTCCCTTTCAGCAGATCGGGTGGATTGCTCTTGTGGATCGAACAGTTGGTTGAACGTCGTGGGCCGGCGGCTTTGAGCGGCGAGATCTTCAAAAGATGGGAAGGGCTTCGCTTTTCGGCGGTGGAGCTCCAGCTTCGTTCTGCGCGTCCCCTGGCTATCCGTCTTGCGGACCATCAGACGGTCCTCGTCAGTTTAACAACGTTATCAGCAGGCGGATTTAGGATCATCGAAACTAGCCCGGCCAGCTTCTCCAGCGCATCCCGCTTCTCTGCCGCGTAGCTGTAGCGGTCATAGACACGGCGAACGCCGGTCAGCTTATGACCGAGCACCATTTCGGCAATGTCGCTGCTGACGCCGGCGCGTGACATGAGGCTGCGCGCGGTGCGGCGCAGGTCGTGCAAGCGCCATTCCGCCATCGGCTTCAGGCCGTCCGCCTTCCGCTGCTTGGCAATCACAGCATCAAGCTGGTTCTTAGCCTTGCTCCAGCCGCTGAATGGCCGCTCGCCCTCGGTGGTGGAGAAGATATAGCCAGCCTTGCGATTGCTCATCCATTCACGGGCGGAGGCGGTGAGGGGGACCGCGTTGAGTTCGCCGGTCTTGTAGCGCTCGCCCGGGATGATGAACGTATCACCGTCGATCTCTTCCCCCTGCATCAGGCTGATCTCGTCGCGACGCTGTGCCGTCAGCAACAACACTCGCACGATGTTGCGGAAAGGTTTGGGCCCGGCTTCAGAGGAGTCGAGAGCCTTCCACAGGCTGCGGATTTCATCGTCGGCTAGAATGCGATCGCGGGCGCGCTCAGCGGGCTTGGTCCGCGCCATTCCCTTGACGATCGGCGAGACAAACTCGTCATCCCGGGCCATCTGCCAATTGAACGCTTTGCGGACATAGGCAAGCACCCGATCGGCGGTGACTGCCAACTCGCCGTCCTTTCCCTCGATCGCGTCAAGCATCTCCACAATGTCGCGGCGCTTGAGGTCGTAGATCGATTTGCTGCCGATCTTGGGGCGCACATAGTCATCGAGGCATTGCTTGACCGTGACGGCGCTACGGAGGCTGTCGACGTGCCGCTTAACGAATTGGTCCAGGACAACGTCGACGGTGTTCTTGGCGGCCTGCTTTGACTGGAGGGCCTTCTCTCGCTCCGCCAGCTTATTCGCACCCGGATCCTTGCCGCCGGCGACTTGGCCCTGAAACACCTTGGCCTGGGCCCGGGCGGTGTCGGCCGTCGTGCCGCTCTGGCCGTGAACTCCCAGCCCCATCCACCACTGCTTGCCGTTCTTGCGGTACCGGAAGCCGTAGGAGACCTTGCCGCTGGGAAGCTTGCGGGCAACGAAGCCGTCAATCTTGGTGTCGACGAGGAGGGCGCCATCGGGCAGGGCGTCTACGCTGGTCTTATTGATCAGTTGCTTCACGATGCGACCTCCGTTTTTCGTGCACACGACCATGCACACACAACGGAGTGATTTCAAGTGAAGTTGGGTGGTTTTCGGTGGACAGCGATTAAGGCTTATATTGCAGCGTTTCCAGCGTGTTTCGCGGAATAAGCGAGTCCGGTCAGTTGCTTGGATGGATTGCAGTTCTCCGACTGTTAATCGGATGGTCGCTGGTTCGAATCCAGCCCGGGGAGCCAAATTCCGCTGCAATTTTAATGGCTTGCGTCCAGATTTTGATCTGGCGCGCGACCTCGTTGCAGCCGATTCTCAAGTGGATGTGTACGCCGGCGCTGCCGCTGCCGCGACGGTGACGCCAAATCGACTCAATTCAAATCGAGCTTCCGGAGGCTGGGCCTTTACGGAGCTGATTCCCATGCGAGACATCCAGGTCGACCGTTCCCAGCTGGCCCCCTCGATTCTGCCAGCTGACATCCCCGAGCTCAGTGACGATGAATGCCTCGCGCGGCTTGCCCGTGCGGTCGAGACGCCCGATTCGGCACGGCTGGATGAAGTCGCCGCACTGATCGGCCGGCTCGCGGTCGCGATCGAATAGGTCGCCTCGCTTCCGACGCCGTCACTTGCGCGGCCCGTAGGCCTTCCGGGCCAACGGACGTGTTGCGTTTTCGCGGAGCCTGCTCCAAATATGCCGCCACGTTTCGTCCGCGGCATCGTCCGCATTGCAGGGTCCGCAAATGTCCGGTTTCTCGACCGCGCGCCAAAAAATGGTCGATGGCCAGGTGCGCACCACTGACGTCACCGATCGCCGCATTCTCGATGCCATGCTCTCGGTTCCGCGCGAGGCGTTCGTGCCAGCGACCAGGCAGGCTTTGGCCTATCTCGACCTCGATCTCGATGTGAGCGAAGGGGCCGCCAAGCGGTATCTCATCAAGCCGGCGCTGACCGGCAAGCTGCTCCAGGCCGCCGAGATCGGCGAGGGCGACAATGTGCTGGTCGTCGGCTGCGCCACCGGCTATCTCGCCGCGCTGGTCGCGAAGATTGCGCGTCAGGTCACTGCGACGGAAGGCGATTCGACCCTGGCTGCAAAGGCCAAGGATGCCTTCGCCGCGATCGGGCTCACCAATGTGACCTGCAAAGCCGCCGCCGCCGCTGACGGGGATTCGACTTCCGCTCCTTATGACGTGATCGTCCTCAACGGCGCCACCGAGGTGACGCCGGAAGGGCTGTTCGGCCAGCTGAGGGAGGGGGGGCGTCTGGTGGGGGTCTCCGCCGAATCCAGGCCGTCGCGGGCCATGATTGTGACCCGTTCCCACGGCGAATTCGGCTATCGGCCGCTGTTTGACGCCGCAGCCCCGGTGCTTCCCGGGCTGGAACGGGCCGCCGCCTTCGTCTTCTGACGGCCTAAAGGACAGCCTAACTGACGGCTTGTGCCTGTTAAAATACCGTTCCGAATCAGAAGTGTGGCCGGGATGCTGCACGTGAAGAGTTTCCGCTGAGAACTACCCAGAGGTAGTTCCGTCGCGCTCAACGGCGTCCTATGTTGCTACGGGGCAACGACTCCACTCGGATACGGTAACCAGGCTCGCGGGCACGAGCTTGGCGTGAGAATGAACGGAATTTACGGGATGCATGGGGTGAAGCTCTTCACCGGAGCTGCGGTTTCGGTCCTGCTGCTGGCGCTAGCCGGGACAACGCCTGCGTTGGCAGACACGATCGAGGCTGCGCTGGTGCGTGCCTATCAAAACAATCCGCAGCTCAACGCGCAGCGCGCTCAGGCACGCTCGACTGACGAGAATGTGCCGCAGGCGCTGTCGGGGTACCGCCCCAAGGTCAATGTGACCCTCAGCACCGGCACTCAGTATCAGGATATCCAAGCGTTGCAGAAGGGCCTGGGGATTCACAGCGACCCCCCGCTTCAGCCCAACAGCGCCAGCCTGACCATCAACCAGACGCTCTACAACGGTAATCAGACCGCTAACAAGACGCGCGCGGCGGAGAGCCAGGTCTCGGGCTCGCGCGAGGCGTTGCGCGTGCTCGAGCAGAACGTTCTGCTCCAGGCCGCCACCGTCTACATGGATTATTTGCGCGATGCGGCGACGCTGGAGGTCCAGCGCAGCAACGTGCGCGTGCTCGAGCAGACGCTCAAGCAGACACGCGACCGCTTCAACGTGGGTGAAGTGACGCGCACCGACGTCGCGCAATCCGAAGCCCAATTGGCGGCCGGCAATACGCAGGCGTTGACCGCCGAATCGAATCTGACCACGACCCGCTCCAACTTCCGCCGCATCATCGGCAATGAGCCGGCCAATCTCGCGCCGGGTTCGCCAGTCGATCGCTTCCTGCCGGGGACGCTTCCCTCCGCGGTCAATCTCAGCTTGGTCGAGAATCCCAACGTCACGGCGTCGATGTACGGCATCGACGTCAATTATCTCCAGGTCAAGATCAACGAGGGCGCGCTGCTGCCGACGGTCACGGTCCAGGCTGGTGTCTCCCAGTCGTACCAGCAGACCCTGACGGTCTTCCGAACGACGACCGCTTCCGCCATCGCGACAGCCTCCGTGCCGATCTACCAGGGTGGCGCAGAATATTCGCTGATCCGCCAATCGAAAGAGAACCTGGCGCAGCAGCGCCTAAATCTCGAAACCACTCGCGATCAGACCCGCGCCACCGTCGTGACGGCGTGGGGACAGCTGGTCGCCGGCAAGGCGCAGGTGTCCTCCGCGCAGGCGCAGGTCACGGCCTCCGAGATCGCGCTGAACGGCGTGCGTGAAGAGGCCAAGGCCGGCCAGCGCACCACGCTCGACGTGCTCAATGCGCAGCAGGCACTGGTCAACGCGCGCGTTGCGCTCGTCACTGCCCAGCACGATCGCGTGGTTGCGTCCTACTCGGTGTTGAGTGCGGTGGGCCGTCTCGCGCCGCAGGTGCTCGGCCTTGCGACCACGATTTACGATCCCAGCGTGCACTACCAGCAGATCCGCGACAGCTGGGCCGGCGTGCGCACGCCCGACGGACGCTGATTGCCGTAGTTGTCCGGTTAGCCTCGCAAACAGCCGAGGCCGACCGGCGCTTTGCTTGCAATCATCAAAATCCCTGACATAGCCTTGCCAAGAAGATGCGGGTCGATTCGCCCCGCACCCGATGTCGTATGCGTAAAGCTTGAGTGCCCAGGGCAGGGGCGCACCGCCGCACGTTGAGCCGTGAACTGGGGACAAGTCGGGCTGCCGCGACGAAAATGTCGAGGCGTCCGTCCGAGACCGGCCAATCCCGTCGTGCTTGGTGTAAAATAACGCATGCGAGGGCGTTGATGATGTGGAGTCGGAGATGACGCAGCCTGCAAAGGTCACAGAACCCTCGATGGAGGAAATTCTGGCCTCGATCCGGCGCATCATTGCCGACGACGAGGCCAAGCCGCCGCCGGCCGAGGCCGCGAAGCCTTCGCCAGCGCCCGCTGCGCCCGCACCAAAGCCGCAGGCGATGAACGACATTCCGCCCTCCAAGGTTGCCGCCGCCAAGCCTGCAGCTGAAAAGCCTGCCGCTGAAAAGCCCACGCCGCCACCGGCCGCCAAGCCGGCACCGCAGCCCGCGCCAGCGGCGGATGCGTCCAACAACCAGGACGATATCGACGCGCTGCTGGCCGGGCTCGACGGAGCCACGCCAGCACCCGAGGTCCGCGCTCCGGAACCGGAACCGGAGCCTGAGCCTGACGTGCTCGAATTGACCGACGAGATGGCGATGGACCCGGAGCCGACACCGGCCCCGCCGCCGCCAACCTTCCGCAGGGTCGAGCCGCGCGACGATCTGGAATTCGCCGAATCGCCGCCGCGGCGCCCCACGCCGCCGCCGTCATACGCGCCGGTGGACTTCGACGTGCCGCCCCTGCCGCCGCAGCAGCCGATTCTGGCGCAAACGACCGTCTCGGCGGTCGAATCCGCCTTCAATTCCCTGGCCCACACGGTGCTGAGCAGCAATGCGCGGACACTCGAGGATCTGGTCAAGGAGATGCTGCGGCCGATGCTGAAATCCTGGCTCGACGACAATTTGCCGGGACTGGTTGAACGCATCGTGAAGGCTGAAATCGAGCGGGTCTCGCGCGGCGGCAGGTAGCTTGGGCCGTACGGCCCCGATAAAGCCCTGCTCCTGCGTCATATTCGACCTGCCGGTCGGGGCGGAAAGCCCCTTTGCCGCTGAGCTTTCCGTTGACTTGAACCCCGCGCGCGGCTTTCTAACGGCCCCATGATCGAGAAAAATTACCAGCCCGCCGATATCGAAGCCCGCATGTCTGTTGTGTGGGAGGACAGCCTTGCCTTCAAGGCCGGCCGCCCCGACCGCCGCAACGCCGCGCCCTTTACCATCGTGATCCCGCCACCGAACGTGACGGGTTCCCTGCACATGGGCCACGCCCTCAACAACACGCTCCAGGACATCCTGTGCCGATTCGAGCGGATGCGCGGCCGCGACGTGCTGTGGCAGCCCGGGACCGACCATGCCGGCATCGCCACCCAGATGGTGGTCGAGCGGCAGCTGATGGAGCGCCAGCAGCCCGGCCGCCGCGAGATGGGCCGCGAGAAGTTCCTGGAGCGGGTCTGGCAGTGGAAGGCCGAGAGCGGCGACACCATCATCAACCAGCTCAAGCGGCTCGGCGCCTCCTGCGACTGGTCGCGCGAGCGCTTCACCATGGACGAAGGCCTGTCCAAGGCCGTCGTCAAGGTGTTCGTCGAACTGCACCGCGACGGCCTGATCTACAAGGACAAGCGCCTGGTGAACTGGGACACCAAGCTGCTGACCGCAATCTCCGATCTCGAAGTGCAGCAGACCGAGGTCAAGGGCAACCTCTGGTATCTGCGCTATCCGATCGAGGGCAAGACCTTCAGCCCCGAGGATACATCGACCTTCATCGTCGTCGCCACAACGCGTCCCGAGACCATGCTCGGCGACACCGGCGTCGCCGTGCATCCCGATGACGAGCGCTATCAGAAGCTCGTCGGCAAGCACATCGTCCTGCCGCTGGTCGGCCGCAAGGTGCAGATCGTCGCCGACGACTATTCCGATCCGGAAAAGGGCTCGGGAGCGGTCAAGGTGACGCCGGCGCACGACTTCAACGATTTCGAAGTCGGCAATCGCCACGGGCTGCGCCGCATCAGCGTGCTCGACAAGGAAGGCTGCCTCGAACTCGTCGACAATGAGGATTATCTACGGGGCCTGCCCGAAGGCGCCTCGCAATTCGCCGAGGAATTCCACGGCGTCGACCGCTTCGTCGCGCGCAAGCGTATCGTCGAACGGCTGGAGAATTTCGGCTTCGTCGAGCGGATCGAGCCGCACACCCATATGGTGCCGCATGGCGACCGCTCCGGCAGCGTGATCGAGCCGTATCTGACCGACCAGTGGTACGTCGACGCCAAAACGCTGGCCAAGCCCGCGATCGCGGCGGTGCGCTCGGGCGAAACCACCTTCGTGCCGAAAAACTGGGAAAAGACCTATTTCGAATGGATGGAGAACATCCAGCCCTGGTGCATCTCGCGCCAGCTCTGGTGGGGCCATCAGATCCCGGCCTGGTACGGTCCGGACGGCAAGGTGTTCGTCGCCGAGACCGAGGAGGAGGCTGTCAGCCACGCGCTCGGCTACTACGTCGAGCAGGAAGTGATCACGGTCGAGCAGGGCCGCGAGATGGCGCTCGACCGCAACAAGCGCGAAGGCTTCATCACCCGCGACGAGGACGTGCTGGACACCTGGTTCTCCTCGGCGCTGTGGCCGTTCTCGACGCTCGGCTGGCCCGACCACACGCCGGAAGTGAAGCGCTACTACCCGACCAACGTGCTGGTCACGGGCTGGGACATCATCTTCTTCTGGGTCGCGCGAATGATGATGATGGGCCTTCACTTCATGAAGGAGGCGCCGTTCTCGACCGTCTATATTCATCGTCTCGTCCGTGACGAGAAGGGCGCGAAGATGTCGAAGTCGAAAGGCAACGTCATCGACCCGCTCAACCTCATCGACGAGTACGGCGCCGATGCTCTCCGCTTTGCGTTGGCGCGAGAGGCGGCCCACACGCATGACATCAAGCTTTCGTCGCAGCTTGTCGAAATCAATCGCAATTTTGCGACCAAGCTCTGGAACGCCTGTCGCTTCGCGGAGATGAACGATTGCGTCTTGCCGGAAGGTTTTGAGCCGGCGAAGGCGAGGGAGCCGCTGAATCGCTGGATCGCCCACGAGACTGCACAGGCCACTCGCGAGGTTACAGAGGGACTCGAGGCCCATAGCTTCAACGAAGCTGCGAGTGCAATGTACCGGTTCGTCTTGAATGTCTATTGCGACTGGTATGTCGAACTCGCAAAGCCTGCGCTGCTCGGCGCCGACGGTCCGCTCAGGACCGAGACCCGCGCCATGGTCGCCTGGGCGCGCGACGAGATATTGAAGCTGCTGCACCCCTTCATGCCCTTCATCACCGAGGAGCTGTGGGAGGTCACCGCCAAGCGCGATGGATTGCTTGCGCTGGCGCCATGGCCCCTGAAGCCGGCCGAGCCGACGCCGGAGCAGTTGGCGATGCTCGCCGCGGCCGCCGGACCGTCCGATCCGCTGATCTCGCCGGCGTTGGTGATGCCGATGTTCGACCATGCCGACTTCAGCGATCCAAAGGCGGAAGCCGAGATCGGCTGGGTCATCGACCTCGTCACGCAGATCCGCTCGGTGCGCGCCGAGATGAACATCCCGCCGGCGACGCTGACGGCGCTGGTGCTCGCTGGCGCCTCGGCCGAAACCAAGGAGCGCGCGCCGCGCTGGACCGACGTCATCAAGCGCATGGCGCGGCTTTCGGACATCTCCTTCGCCGACCGCGCGCCTGACGGCGCGGTTCAGCTCCTCGTGCGCGGCGAAGTGGCCGCGCTGCCGCTGAAGGGAGTGGTCGATGTCGCCGCCGAGCGCGCGCGTCTCGACAAGGAGATCGGTAAGGCCGATGCCGACATCAAGCGCGCCGAGTCAAAGCTCGCGAACGAGAAGTTCGTTGCCAACGCGGCCGAGGAGGTCGTCGAGGAGGAGCGCGAAAAGCGCGAGGCCGCGCTGGCGCGCAAGGCCAAGCTGCTCGAGGCGTTGGAGCGGCTGAAGCAGGCCACGTAGGCCTACTTCGGAAACGGCTTGCTGAGGAATTTCGAGCCCTTGACGCCGTAGCGCCAGGGCAGCTCGACCGCCTTGGTGATGCCGATACGGATGCCCGTTGCCACCTCCACGTCCTCGGTCCGCGCGTGCAGCGCGATCGGCGGCCGATCGAGGGGCAGGGCATTGTGCGCGATGGTGATGCCGAGTGCTTCGGTCAGCTTCCCCGGACCAGAGCACAGCGCGTGCACGTCGACGGCATGACGGCGGCGGCGCATCGTTGCGATCCCATGCGTCGGCTCCAGCGCGCGGATCAGCACGGCCGCGGCCGAGCCTTCCTCCTCGCAGACGAAATTGACGCACCAATGGATGCCGTAGGAGCGGTAGACATAGGCAAAGCCGGGCGGACCGAACATCACCTGGTTCCGCGGCGTCGGGCCATTGTAAGAGTGCGCCGCCGGCTCGGTATGATGATAGGCCTCAACCTCGACGATGAGGCCGCCGACACCATCGACCAGCATGGTGGCACCGATCAGGTCGTGCGCGACCTCGCGGACGCTGCGGCCGAAAAAGGCACGCTTGAGCCGCTTGCCGAGCCGCGGCGTAGAAGGGTTCGATGCTGGAGCCATTCGAGGTGAGAATCGCTTGAGAACAGAGCAGGATATTGCCCATATCTGCCATGTTCCCTGAAGCCGGGCGAGCCGGGTTGCGATGGCGCGCCAGACCGACTAGGTAGGACCTGAACAGACCGGACACCCCATGGTCGTTATTGTCGATACCATCACGAACCCGCTGCGTCCCCGCCACCCCGAAAAGGTGAACCGCCCCGATTCCGCTTCGCCGCCGAAGCCGGATTGGATCCGCGTGCGCGCGCCCAACACCCGCGGCTATGCCGACACCCGCAACATTGTGCGCGCCAACGGCCTGCACACGGTGTGCGAGGAGGCGGGCTGCCCGAATATCGGCGAGTGCTGGGACAAGAAGCACGCGACCTTCATGATCATGGGTGACACCTGCACCCGCGCCTGCGCCTTCTGCAACGTCAAGACCGGTATGCCCAATGCGCTCGACGCAACCGAGCCGCAGAACGTCGCCGAGGCCGTCGCCAAGCTGGGACTGGCGCACGTTGTCATCACGTCCGTCGACCGCGACGATCTCGCTGATGGCGGCGCTGGGCATTTCGCCCAGACCATCCGCGCCATCCGCGCCGCGTGCCCTTCGACCACGATCGAGATCCTGACGCCCGACTTTCTGCGCAAGGAAGGCGCGCTCGAGGTCGTCGTCGCGGCCAGGCCTGACGTCTTCAACCACAATCTCGAAACCGTGCCGTCGTGCTATCTCACCGTGCGGCCGGGCGCGCGCTACTTCCACTCGATCCGGTTGTTGCAGCGGGTCAAGGAGCTCGATCCCGCCATCTTCACCAAGTCCGGCATCATGGTCGGCCTCGGCGAGGAGCGGCACGAGGTGCAGCAGGTGATGGACGACCTGCGCTCGGCCGACGTCGACTTCCTCACCATCGGCCAGTACCTCCAGCCGACTCGCAAGCACCACGCCGTGATGCGCTATGTGCCGCCGGACGAGTTCTCGTCCTACGAGAAGGTCGCCTACACCAAGGGCTTCTTGATGGTGTCGGCAAGTCCGCTGACCCGCTCCTCGCATCATGCCGGCGAGGATTTTGCCAGACTGAAGGCCGCACGGGCCGCGCACGCCCGCTGAACCGATATGCCCAAATTTTCGAGCAAGCGCCGTGTCAATCACAGCGCATCCGAGATGTTTGATCTGGTCGCCGATATCGAGCGCTATCCGGAATTCGTGCCGCTGTGCAGCGCGCTGAAGATCCGCCAGCGGATGGCCAAGCCCGATGGCACCGAGGTGCTGGTCGCCGACATGACGGTGTCGTTCAAGCTGGTCAAGGAGTCCTTCACCAGCCGCGTGACGCTCGATCGCGCCAACCTGACGATCCTGGTCGAATATCTGCAAGGTCCGTTCAGCAACCTGGAAAACCGTTGGACCTTCGAGCCCAAAGGAGAAGACGTCTGCGACGTCGGCTTCTTCCTCGCATATGAGTTCAAGAGCCGCATGCTGGCGCTCTTGATGGGCTCGATGTTCGACGCCGCGTTCGCACGCTTTTCCATCGCGTTCGAGAAGCGCGCAGATGCGATCTACGGCCGGCCGAAGCTCCCATCGTCCTGATCAATCCACCGCCTTCACGATATCCGGCGGCTGCGAGGCGTAATACGCCGCGGCGGCCTCGATCTCCTGCGGCGTCATCGCGCGTGCGATGTTGCGCATCTGCTGGCTGATGTCGTTGTGCCGTTCGCCGCCAGCGAACGCCAGGAGCTGGGCTTTTATATAGGCCTCGGACTGGCCTTCGAGCCACGGACTTCCGGTCTTGTTGTCGAGGCTGCCATGGCAGGCGCCGCAGGGTGCGATCCCGCGCATCGGCGCGCCGTAGATGACGATGTTGGGTTTCGGCAGTTGCGGCGTCGGGTGATAGGCCGGCAGCCGCGGCAGATAGGCGTAGTAGTTTGCGAGATCGGCGATTTCATCGTCCGTCAGATTGATGGCGAACGGCGACATCACGGCATTGCTGCGCGCGCCGGAGCGGAAATCGTGCAGCTCCTTGTAGATCACGGCGGCATACTGGCCGGCGAGGTTGGGCGAGTCCGCGCGGCTGATGCCGGTCGGGCCGTGACAGATCGCGCAGCGCTGCGCCAGCGTCGCGCCGCGGCCGATCGCTTCCTGGCTTGGACGTGACAGCGTGTGCGAGGTGAGCACGACCTCCGACAGGCGCTTGGTCTGCTCCGGCGCCGTCACGTTCGCCGCACGCTGCGGCACGCCGGCGGCGCTGCAGATTGCATCCCAGACATTGGCGAACTGAACCCAGGACTGCGCGAAGGGCAGCACGATGAAGCCGGCAATCACGGTCACGACCAGCATTCCGGCGGTGATGCCGACGCCAATTTTGAAATGGCTGTTACGGAACGTGAAAAGGTCGCGCGCGCTCATCACTGCGCTCCCACATAGACGGCTGGCACCGAGGTGCCTTCGGTCAGTGCCAGATTCAGGATCGGATAGCCGTAGTTGGTGAGGGTGAGCACGATCATCAGCGCCACCCACAGCGCATGCGTGTTGAGCGCGACCGGCACGGTCGCCGACTGATGCACGGCGAGTGCAAAACGGTAGGGGCCGGCGTCAACCTGAGGCGCACGCATGCCACGTGCCAGGATGACGATGAACATGATACCCGACGTCAGTAGGATGAAGCCGCCGATGGCCGAGAAGGTGACCGATAGCGCCTGCGGCGCGATGGCGGGATCACCGAAGTCGAAATAGGCCATGCGGCGCGGCATGCCCAGAATGCCGACCCAGTGCCACGGGAAGGTCGTGACGATCATGCCGACGAACCACAGCCAGAGCTGGGTGCGGATCAGGCGAAGGTCGATCAGCTCGCGGCCCGTCAGATGCGGCCACAGATCATAGGCGATCGCAAAGTACATGATCACGATGGCGCCGCCAAAGATCAGGTGGAAATGGCCGGTGATCCACTGCGTATTGTGAATCGACGCATCGAGCTGATAGCTCATGTTGATGAGGCCACCGGCGCCGCCGAAGCCGAGCATGACGAAGGAGAAGGCGAGCGCCAGCATCATCGGATTGTCCCAGGGCAGGGCCCTGATCCAGCCGAACATCCCGCGGCCACCGCGCAGCCGCGCGGCGATCTCGACGGAGGCGCAGATCGTGAACACGGTCAGCAGCGTCGGCAGCGCAACCAGCGCCGTGAAGGCCGAATGGATGAATTTGAAGCCGGCGCCGACCTGCGGATCGGCAAAGGTGTGATGTATACCGATCGGCATCGCCACCACCAGGAACAGGATGAAGGAAATCCGCGCCATGGTGTCTGAAAAGATCCGGCCGCCGATCGCGCGCGGCACGATGGTGTAATAGGCGATGTAGGTCGGCATCAGCCAGAAATAGACGATGGCGTGCAGCGTCCAGGAGAAGAAGATGCGCGCAAGTCCGGCATCGATCGTGTTCTTCAGCCCCGCCGCCACCGGGATGATCTGCAGCAGCAGCTCGAGCGCGGCGCCGACCGCGGTCCAGGCCCACAGATAAGAGCCGGCGACATTGGCGAACATCGCCAGCGGCACCGGTGCGCCGGGATGGGCCTTGCGCCAGATGCGCAGATTGATCGACATCAGCGCGACCCAGATCCAGGAGCCGACCACGACCAGCACGACGCCGAGATAGTAGAAGACGTTGCCGATCAGCGGCGGATAGAACGTGTAGAGCACCGAAGCACGCCCCATCGCGATCGGGATCACCGCCATGATGCTGCCGATGACGATCAGGCAGAACCCGGCCCAGGCCCAGCGCACGCCGACCAGGCGCTGCTCCAGCGCGGTTTCGCTGATGGCGTAGCCGAAGCCCATCGCGACCAAAGTGGGGAACACATAGCCCATCACCGTGCCGTGCGCTGTCAGCGATCGGTAATAGAGCTCGGGATTGGACAGCCAAGTCCCGATCGGGCTGCGGATGAACATCTGCCAGGCGCCGAGCGTCAGCGCGACGCCGAACACCGCGAAGGCAAACCAGAAATGGGCGAGGATGAGCTTCCTATTGACCAACACAGCTCAGCCTCCCGCCGCCCTTCGCGCGATTGGCGAAGTCGGTCTTGTCGATCACGCGAACCTTGCCCCACATGCCCTCATGACCAAAGGAGCAAAACTCCTGGCAGGGCATCAGATAGTCGCCGGTCCTGGTAAAGCGCATCAGCTGCTCGGAGACGTAGCCGGGCACCAGCATGGTGTTGACGTTGGTGCCCTGGATCAGGATGCCGTGCACAACGTCCGCGCTGGTGGCGCGCAGCGTGATCGGCGTGTCCACAGGCACCACGATGCAGGCCGGCGTGAAGGAATATTGTTGGCCGATCGCGCGCACGGTCACGTTGCCATTGGCCTCCAGCACGCTGCCGAGGTTGCTTTCGACGAACTCGCCGGAGAGATGAATCCTCGACGGATCGGTGGTCTCGACGCGCGGCTGCGGCATGGTCGCGCGATGGATGCCGGCGAACGCTGCCAAGAGCGCCATCATCACGATGATCGCGACCGCGATGGTGGCCCAGCGACGCTCGACGCGCGCGGCGACCTCAGCGCTGCGATGGCTGTCTTCTGCGCTCATTGCAGCGACCCGCGTGGCAGGAAGACGAACAGATAGAACGCGAACCACATCGCGACCACGCAGGCGGTGGCAACGCCTGCGAGCGCAATCGCGCCGGATGGTCCCTGTGCAACGATTTCGTCGACGGCCTGGTCGGCGGCGGCTGGGCTGGTCGGCGGATCGGAGTTGAACATGACGCCTCTCAGTTCAGCGGTGCGGAGCGCAGCTCGTTGGCATCGCGCGCCGAGACCGGCGTGCCACGATTGCCCCAGGCGGTACGGATGTAGGAGACGACGGCGGCGACCTCGTTGTCGGAGAGCAGGCCGGCGAAGGGCGGCATGCCGTAAGGCATCGGATTGCCCTTGGTCCCCGGCGGATAGCCGCCATTGAGCACCATGCGGATCGGATTGACCGCCGACTGCATCTCGATCGACTGGTTGTTGGCGAGCGGGGGCCAGTGCGGCGGCTTGCCTTCGCCTTGCAGGCCATGACAACTCGCGCAATTCTTGTCGTAGACGGTCTTGCCGAGGCTGATCAGCAGGCTGCTCTCGGTGGTTGGCAGCGCGGAGCTCGGCGGCGGCGGCGATGAGGCCTCCGCGATGCCCTTCAAGTACACCGCCATCGCCCTGGTGTCCTCGTCGTTGAGATATTGCAGGCTGTTGTGCACGACCTCGGCCATCGGGCCGTAAACCACGCCGCGCGCGGAGACGCCGGTCTGGAGCAGATCGGTGATGTCCTTGATGCTCCAGTCGCCGAGGCCGGCCTCACGGTTTGAGGTCAGCGAGGGCGCGTACCAGTTCTGCATCGGGATCAGGCCACCCTTGAAGGCGTCCGATTGCGAGGTACCGCCAAGCGCGTTGATCGGCGAATGGCACATGCCGCAATGGCCGAGACCCTCGACCAGATAGGCGCCGCGATTCCACTCGGCTGATTTGGACGGGTCCGGCTTGAACTCGCCCTCGCTGAAGAACAGCGTGCGCCAGCCGAGGATGAGCTGGCGGTTGTCATAGGGAAAGCGCAGCTCGTGCGGCTTGTTCTTCTGGTTCACCGGCGTGACCGAGCGCAGATAGGCGAAGATCGCATCGCTGTCGGCGCGCGTGACCTTGGTGTAGGACGCAAATGGCATTGCCGGATAGATCAGCCCGCCATCCGGGAAACGGCCGTTGTGCATGGTCCTGTAGAAATCGTCCGCGCTCCACTTGCCGATGCCGGTCTCCGGATCGGGCGTGATGTTGGAGGTGTAGATCGTTCCGAACGGCGTCGGCATCGGCCGCCCGCCGGCAAACAGGCGGCCCTCAGCCGCGGTGTGGCAGGCGGTGCAATCGCCGGCGCGGGCGAGATATTCGCCGCGCGCGATGACGTCGCTGGTCTTGTCCTGTGCTTGGGCGACCGTCGTGAGCGCGGCGAAAGCGAGAAGCGTGATCGAGAGTCTTGAGCCCATCATCCGCCTCGTCAGTTGGGCTGGCTGCCGCAGCCGAACGGCAGCGCGTAGGTGCCCTTCGGTACGGGGGCCGGGTTGGTGGGCGCCGGGCGCGTCGCGAGCCAGGCCGCAACGGCCGTGACGTCGGCTTCGGTCAGATGGCCGGCGACGAGCTGCATGCAGTCCGGCGATTTGGCCGTGCGCGTGCCGTAGCGCCAGCCGCCGAGCTGGGCGCTGATGTATGCTGCGCGCAAGCCGAGCAGGCCGGGGATGCCGGGCTGCATGCCCGTAAGACCGGGACCGTGGCAGCTCACGCAGGCCGGAATGTTGCGGCCGGCATCGCCGCTGGTGGCGAGCAGCTCACCTTGCGCCAGCACGTCCTTGCTGACCTCGCTCGGCGCCGGCTGCGGTAACGGGGGATGCTCGCTGGCAAAATACTCAGCCATCGCCTCCAGATACGGATCGGGCAGAAACTCCAGGAGATAGTTCATCGGCGGGTATTTGCGCCGGCCGCTGCGGAAGGCGAGGAGCTGGTTGTAGAGATAGCCAGCCGGCTTTCCGGAGAGACGCGGGAAATAGACGTCGCTGGTGCCTTCGCCCTTGTTGCCGTGACAGGGCGTGCAGGCCTCCACCCGCGCCGCCATCGTATCAGGCGGCTGGTTCGTGGTCTGGGCAGCCGCACCATCGAAGGCGACCAAGGTGACAAGTGCTGCAGCAAGGGCCGCATCGCGAGCGAACAATTCGCCGCCCTCCAGAGTGCTGGACCAAGTTGGTGGGCAAGTTGATTCTTGGCCACAACTTAGACCGTTATTATTGCGGCAGTATAGTCGCGCGCAAGTTCTGAAGGGAACAATGACTTTTGGTCGCGAGCCGCAGCCTCGCAGATCATGACCGATTTCGATAAATCTGCGTGCAATTTGAAAAAGCAAGCGCGACGTCATGGTCTCGCGGCGCTTCTCACTCGGCGCAGCATAAGGAAACGTAGCTGGCGACGGCATCGCAAGCTCTGCGCACAGTCTTCGATACGAACTTGGCGCTCCGGGGGTGACAAGTGCAGTTTGTGCCAAAATGCGATGTGCTGACAGAACACCCTTTGCCATGAGCGGCACACGTATAACGGCTGCATGTCGTGCGCTGTTTAACTACAATACGAGTCGGGAGCAGGGGATTTTGTGGTGGGACCCGGGACATGGCACGCTGGAAGCAATCGTGGAGTGAGGAAGATCTCACCCGGCTGAGGGGACTAGCGGGCACCAAGCCGATCACGATGATCGCAAAGGAACTCGGCCGAACCACCGGGACGGTGCTGGCGAAGGCGATCGAGCAAAAGCTCCCTGTCATTCATCGGATCGCGCGCCCGGCACAATAAACGGGGAGCACCGTCGAAGCCCGCATGAGCGAAGCGACATGCGGGCTTCGTCTCCAAGGTCCCGGGTATCGCTCCGCTCACCCGGGCCAGGGGGCTGTTAGCCCCGCGGCGAGCGCGGCGGTCTTCGCTTTGCTGCATGCCGGCGCGGCGTTCGCGTGACGCGCGGGCGCAGGCGGGTTGCGGCGGCGCGGCGCGGCTTGGTCGCCGCCTGCGGGCCGCGGGCGAGATCCATCAGCATGCGCAGCGCCTCGACCACGGAGCGGGCGCGCACGGCAGTGCGGCCGATCGCGCCAAAACGTTGCTCGCGGTGGACGATGCGACCGTCGCGCGCGGCGACAGCGAAATGCACGAGGCCGACCGGCTTGCCTGGGGTGGCGCCACCGGGGCCGGCAATGCCGGTGATGGCAACCGCGAGATCGACGCCGGCACGCTCCAGCGCGCCGACCGCCATCGCGATCGCGGTCTCCTTGCTGACGGCACCGAAATTCGTGAGTGTGCTGGCTTCGACGCCGAGCATCGCGCGCTTGGCGTCATTGGAATAGGTGACGAAGCCGCGGTCGATCACGTCGGAGGAGCCGGGGATATCGGTCAACGCACCTGCGACGAGCCCGCCGGTGCAGGACTCAGCCGTAGCGATCGTCAGCTTGCGCATCCGGCACAAATCGAGCAGCGAGCGGGAGAGGGCGCGTGCGTCGCTGCCGCCCATGACCTAGACGCTCCAGGGCAGGCGAATGGTGGCGCTCGCGGTGGCCGCGATGCCTTCCTCGCGGCCGGTGAAGCCGAGCCGCTCGCTGGTGGTCGCCTTCACGGCGACGCGGGAGATGTCGACGCCGGAAATCTCGGCGATGCGCGCGCGCATGGTGTCGCGCAACGGCCCGATCTTCGGCCGCTCGCAGATCATGGTCACCTCGAGATTGGCGACGCGCCCGCCGCGCTGCGTGACGCGCTCGATGGCGTATTTCAGGAATTGGTCGGAGGAGGCGCCCTTCCACTTGGCATCGCTCGGCGGGAAGTGCGAGCCAATGTCGCCATCGGCAAGCGCGCCGAGGATCGCGTCGACCAGCGCGTGCAGGCCGACATCGCCGTCGGAATGAGCCAGGAAGCCTTTGCTGTGCGGCACGCGCACGCCGCAGATCATGACGTGGTCACCGTCGCCGAAGGCGTGCACGTCGTAGCCCGTGCCGGTCCTGATGTCGCCGAGCAGGCTGGCCAGGCGCGCTTCCTCGCGCACGAAATCCTCGGGGGTGGTGAGTTTCATATTGGCAACATCGCCTTCAAAGGTCGCAACCGTCAATCCCGCCCATTCGGCGATCGCGGCATCATCGGTGAAATCGCTGCGTCCGTCCTTGGCCGCGCGACGATGCGCCTCGAGGATAATGTCGAAACGAAAGGATTGCGGCGTCTGAGCAATTCGCAGCCGCGCCCGGTCCGGTGTGTCCTCGACATTGCCGTCCTCGCCGGTGAACTTGATGGTGTCGGTGACGGCAATGGCGGGGATCGCGGCACCGGTGCGGCTGGCCGCATCGATCGCGCGCGAGATCAGGCCTGCCGAGACGAAGGGCCGCGCGGCGTCGTGGATCAGGACGATGTCGGGCTTGTGCTTGGCGAGCGCTTCGAGTCCGGCGAGCACCGAGGCCTGCCGGGTCGCGCCGCCATTGGTCGGCGGCTCGTGCTTCAGTCCTGCGACCGCCGCCGTGAACATGACGTTGTCGTCGGGGTTGACCACCGGCTGCACCGCGAACACGTCCGGATGACGGCTGAACGCTTCCATGGCGCGGAAGATCACAGGCACGCCGCCGATCTCGCGATATTGCTTCGGCCCGCCGGCGCCCGCACGCAGGCCACGTCCGGCCGCGACGAGGACGACTGCGGTGCGTTGTGATTTCGCCATAGGACTCAAATACTCAGTTGCCAGGGAAGAGTCGTGGAGTGGGGTGAATTGCCGGCATGCCTCTAGCACGACAGGCCCGCAAAAAAAGGGGGTTTCCCCGGATTGTGGGAAACAGCATTTTGTTGCACTGCACTTGAAAGATTTGCAGAACTGTCTAAACTGTAGGCATGACGCTTGACTGCACAAGAATTGTGCGCAAGATAGGTCATGGCAGTGCGATGAGGCCCTGCCTACGCAACGAGACCACTGTGACCGGCCCGGTAGGATCAGGCTCTAAGCCATTGAAAATAGGCGACATTGAAATCGCTACCCCGGTCTTCCTGGCACCGATGTCGGGGGTGACTGACTCGCCCGTCCGCAGGCTTGCCGCCGAGCTCGGGGCTGGTCTGGTCGTCTCCGAAATGACGGCCAGCGATGAGCTTGCCAACGGCCATCGGATGTCGCGGTTGCGCTGCGAAGCGACCGGGATCGGCCCGCATGTGGTCCAGCTTGCCGGCTGCGAGACGCACTGGATGGCGGAAGGCGCCCGGATCGCCGAAGCCGAGGGCGCCGAAATCATCGATATCAACATGGGCTGTCCAGCCCGCCACGTCACTGGCGGTCAGTCCGGCTCGGCGCTGATGCGCGATCTCGACCATGCCGTCAGCCTGATCGAGGCAACCATTGCCGCCGTGAAAGTGCCGGTGACGCTGAAGATGCGGCTCGGCTGGGACGACCGCACCCGCAACGCGCCCGAGCTGGCGCGCCGGGCGGAGGCCGCCGGCATCAAGCTCGTCACCGTGCATGGCCGCACCCGCTGCCAGTTCTACAAGGGCGAGGCTAATTGGGACGCGATCCGCGCCGTGCGGGAGGCGATCTCCATTCCGCTCGTCGTCAATGGCGACATCACATCTTATGAAAAGGCGCTCGCTGCGCTTCAAGCCTCCGGCGCCGATGCCGTGATGATCGGCCGCGGCGCGCAGGGCCAGCCCTGGCTGCCCGGCGAGATCGGCCGGCGCCTGAAGGGCGGGGCAGCGGAAGCGACCCCTTCGCTCGACACACAGCTCCACTATGTCCGTACGCTCTATGAGGGCGTCTGCACGCTCTATGGCCTGCGCATCGGGCTGCGGCACGCGCGCAAGCATCTCGGCTGGGCGCTCGACGTGGCCGCCGATGCGAGCCGTGCGCCGGCTGAAAAACTGAAGGCCTGGCGCCAGAAGATTCTGACCGCCGAAGATCCGCGCCTCGTCCACCAGTCACTGCAAGATGCTTTCGACGACTTCGCATGGAGCGTTGCTGCATGAGCTCAGCTGCAGAACATCGTCGGCCGGTTCCGACCGACAGCGACGCAATCCTGGATGCCTTGCCCAATCCCGTCCTCATGATCGGGCCGGACGGCAAGATCGTCGCCGCCAATATCGCGACCGAAGCCTTCTTCGATATCTCGACGCAGTTTTTGAAGCGGCAGTCGCTGAAGGAGCTGGTGCCGTTCGGCAGCCCCTTGCTGGCACTGATCGACCAGGTGCGCTCGTCCAACTCGCCGGTCAACGAATACAAGGTCGATCTCGGCACGCCGCGCATGGGCGGCGACCGCCAGGTCGATCTCCATGTCGCCCCGCTCACGGAGCGGCCCGGCCATATCGTGGTGATGCTGCAGGAGCGCTCCATCGCCGACAAGATGGATCGCCAGCTCACCCATCGCAGCGCAGCGCGCTCGGTGATCGCGCTGGCCGCGATGCTGGCGCACGAGATCAAGAACCCGCTCTCCGGCATTCGCGGCGCGGCGCAACTGCTGGAACAGCAGGCCTCGTCCGAGGACCGCATGCTGACGCGGCTGATCTGCGACGAGGCCGACCGTATCGTGACATTGGTCGACCGCATGGAGGTGTTTGGCGACGAGCGTCCCGTGGTGCGCGGCCCCGTCAACATCCATTCGGTGCTCGATCACGTGAAGCGGTTGGCGCAGTCCGGCTTTGCCCGCAACATCCGCTTCATCGAGGATTACGATCCCTCGCTGCCGCCGGTGCTGGCGAACCAGGATCAGCTGATCCAGGTGTTCCTCAATCTCGTGAAGAACGCCGCCGAAGCCCTGATCGACGTCTCCGACGGCGAAATTCAGCTCACCACCGCGTTCCGCCCCGGCGTGCGCCTGTCAGTCCCCGGTCAAAAATCCCGGGTATCCCTGCCGCTCGAGTTTTGCGTGAGGGACAATGGACCAGGCGTGCCGGACGATCTCCTGCCCAACCTGTTCGATCCCTTCGTGACCACCAAGCAGACCGGCTCAGGCCTGGGCCTTGCGCTGGTCGCGAAGATCGTCGGCGATCACGGGGGCATCATCGAATGCGAATCTCAGCCGCGCAAGACCACCTTCCGCGTGCTGATGCCGATGTACTCCACATCGGTCAAACATCCCGATCTAAGCAGTCGCGACGGCTCTGCCGGGAAGTCGTCGTCTGCATCTCAGGGGGCAAAATGAGGATTAACAATGCCCGCAGGTAGCATTCTCGTCGCTGATGACGACACCGCCATCCGCACGGTTCTCAACCAGGCACTTTCCCGTGCCGGCTATGAAGTCAGGCTCACCGGCAATGCCGCGACGCTGTGGCGCTGGGTCAGCCAGGGGGAGGGCGATCTGGTCATCACCGACGTGGTGATGCCGGACGAAAATGCCTTCGATCTGCTGCCGCGGATCAAGAAGATGCGGCCGAATTTGCCGGTCATCGTCATGAGCGCGCAAAACACCTTCATGACGGCGATCCGCGCCTCCGAGCGCGGGGCGTACGAATATCTGCCAAAGCCCTTCGACCTGAAGGAGCTGATCGCCATCGTCGGCCGCGCGCTCGCCGAGCCAAAGGAGCGGGTCTCGACGCCGGACGACGACGCCGAGATGGAGGCGATCCCGCTGGTCGGACGCTCGCCGGCGATGCAGGAAATCTACCGCGTGCTCGCGCGCCTGATGCAGACCGACCTCACCGTGATGATCACGGGCGAGTCCGGCACCGGCAAGGAGCTGGTGGCGCGCGCGCTGCATGATTACGGCAAGCGCCGCAACGGCCCGTTCGTTGCGGTCAACATGGCGGCGATCCCGCGCGACCTGATTGAATCCGAACTGTTCGGTCATGAGCGCGGCGCCTTCACCGGCGCCAACACCCGCGCCTCCGGCCGCTTCGAGCAGGCCGAGGGCGGCACGCTGTTCCTCGACGAGATCGGCGACATGCCGATGGAGGCTCAGACCCGGCTGCTGCGCGTGTTGCAGCAGGGCGAATACACGACCGTCGGCGGCCGCACGCCGATCAAGACCGACGTACGGATCGTCGCAGCCTCGAACAAGGATCTGCGCGTCCTGATCCAGCAGGGCCTGTTCCGCGAGGATCTGTTCTTCCGCCTCAACGTCGTGCCGCTGAGGCTGCCGCCGCTGCGCGAGCGCATCGAGGACCTGCCCGATCTCATCCGCCACTTCTTCGCGCTGGCCGAGAAGGACGGCCTGCCGCCGAAGAAGCTCGATTCGCTGGCGCTGGAGCGGCTGAAGCAGCATCGCTGGCCCGGCAACGTGCGTGAGCTCGAAAACCTCGCACGGCGTCTAGCAGCACTCTATCCGCAGGACGTGATCACGGCCTCCGTCATCGACGGCGAGCTCGCGCCGCCCTCGGTCAGCCCGGGTGCCGCTGTCCAGCAAGGTGTCGATAATCTCGGCGGCGCGGTGGAAGCGTATCTCTCCTCGCACTTCCAGGGCTTTCCGAACGGTGTGCCGCCGCCGGGCCTCTATCACCGCATTCTCAAGGAGATCGAGGTGCCGCTGCTCACCGCTGCGCTCGCGGCCACCCGCGGCAACCAGATCCGCGCCGCAGACCTGCTCGGCCTCAACCGCAACACGCTGCGGAAGAAGATCCGGGATCTCGATATCCAGGTGTATCGGAGCGGGGGCTAGTTGGCCCGTAACGGTGGCTCAGCTCCCCCTACCAAAGGTGAGCTGAGCCTGTCCGGATCGCGCTGGCCCTTGTGGCCGACGCGGTGAGCTAAAGTCTGCATCGGGCTGATATGTTCCGCTGAAGCGCAAGAATTGGTCATGCATCCGCAGGGCGCGGCGTCGCACCTAATCTGATCAGACGGGCTGACACCGGCTGGATATTGGCCATTTGCGCCGTCTGGTCCTGCCTGCTTGGGCCGTTGACCAGGAGGTCGGAGGCCACGATCAGCAGCAGCACTGCCGAAACCATCATCGCGAGAAAGAACTTGTCCATGCCGGGTCAAGCCGGAATGGCCGAATTCCGTTCCCGATCATCGGCGTCTGGCTTGAGAGCGCTCCTGTGGATGCGCCCGTCCGTCGCGACGTGGGCGCCGCGGAATTGTCGCAATTCGGCAACAATGTGGTACGAATACATCAGTATCCGCCCGACGCGGACCCCGTTTTCAGCACCTCATTGCCGGAATGACCAGCGCAGACACCTCGGCCGGATCCTTTGACACGGCCCTAGCAGAAGAGCCCCGGCGCTGGTCGCTGCGGCGCTGGCTGGCGCCGTTTGCCGTGGCGCTCGCGCTGCTGTCGGCCCTCCTGACCTTCCTGGTCCTGACCGGTCTCACCAAGATCGAGCCGACCCCGGAAGTGGTCCGCTCGTTCTATCTGATCAATGCGGGCACAATCCTGCTGCTGGTCGGCATCATCATTCGCGAGCTCTGGCAGCTGATCCTGGCGCGACGGCGGGGCCGGGCGGCGGCACGCCTGCATGTCCAGATCGTCAGCCTGTTCTCGATCGTCGCCGTGCTGCCGGCGGTGCTGGTTGCCGTCGTCGCCAACGTCACCCTCGATCGCGGCCTCGACCGGTTGTTCTCCGGCCCGACCAAAGAGGTGATCCAGAATTCGCTGACGATTGCGCGGGCCTATATGCAGGACCACGCACAGTTGATCCGCGGCGACATCATCGGCATGGCCAATGACATCGCGCATGCAAGGCCGCTTTACGACCAGGATCGCCGCTCGTTCCGCGAATTGCTGACGTCCAGCGCCGGCTCCCGCAATTTGCCGGGCGCGATGATCATCGACAAGAATACCAACATCCTGGAATCCGCCGACACCGGCATGCGGTTGGCCTATTCGCCGCCGGCGCCGGACTTCCTCAGCAACGTCAACGAGAACGAGCCCGAGATCGCGGTTCTGCCCGACGCGAGCTACGTCGCCGCGGTGATCCGCCTGCGCGCCTTCAGCGACACCTTCCTCTATGTCGCGCGTCCGCTCGATCCTAACGTCGTCAATCAGCTCAAGCAGACCGAGGTCAGCGTCGCCGAATACGCCCAGATCGAGTCACGCCGGCTGGGCATCCAGGTCGCTTTCGCGTTGATGTTCGCGGTGATCGCGCTGACGATTCTGATGGCTTCGGTGCTGATCGGCTTGAACTTCGCCAACTCGCTGGTGGCGCCGATCCGGCGGCTGATGAATGCGGCCCACACGGTCTCGACCGGCGATCTCCATGTGAAAGTGCCCGTGCACCAGTCGGAAGGCGACCTCGCGCAGTTGGGCGAAACCTTCAACAAGATGACGCAGGAACTGCGCAGCCAGCGTGACGAGCTCGTCAACGCCAGCGACCTCATCGACAGCCGCCGCCGCTTCATCGAGGCCGTGCTGTCCTCGGCGAGCGCCGGCATCATCGGCGTCGATAATTCGGGCAGCGTCGGCATCCTCAACCGCTCGGCGGAGAAGCTGATCGGGCACTCCGAAGCGGAGACGCTCGGCCATGCTCTATCCGACGTGCTGCCCGAGCTCGACGAGATGATGAAGACGGCGCGGGAAGGGACCCAGCGCCTGGTGCAGGGCCAGATCACGATCATGCGCGATGGACAGGAGCGCAACCTCTCGGTCCGCGTCAGCGCCGAGAAGACCAGCCAGCCGCACGACAGCTACATCATCACGCTCGACGACATCACCGAGCTGGTGTCGGCGCAGCGCACCTCGGCCTGGGGCGATGTCGCCCGCCGCATCGCCCACGAGATCAAGAACCCGCTGACCCCGATCCAGCTCTCGGCCGAGCGCATCCGCCGCAAGTTCGGAAAGGACATCACCGAGGCCAAGGACAAGCAGATCTTCGAGCAGTGCACCGACACCATCGTGCGCCAGGTCGACGATATCCGCCGCATGGTCGACGAGTTCTCGCGCTTCGCGCGGATGCCCAAGCCCGTGATGGAAGGCGAGGACGTCGCCGACGCCGTGCGGCAGGCGGTATTCCTGATGAAGGTCGCCCATCCCGAGATCGATATCGAGGCCGAGTTCAAGGAAGATCCGCTCCGCGCCCAGTTCGACCGCCGGCTGATCGCGCAGGCGGTTACCAACATCGTCAAAAACGCCACCGAGGCGATCGAGCAGGTCCCGGTGGAGGAGCTCGGTAAAGGCCGCATCGACGTCGTGGTGTCACGCGAGGGCGAGGACGTGCTGATCGATGTCGTCGACAATGGCATCGGGCTGCCCAAGGTGGCGCGCTCGCGGCTGCTTGAGCCGTATGTAACAACCCGCGCCAAAGGCACCGGCCTTGGTCTTGCGATCGTCGGCCGCGTGCTGGAAGACCATGGCGGCCGTATCGAGCTGAAGGACGCCTCCGACTTCCGCGAAGGCCAGCGCGGCGCCTGGATGCGGATGCGCTTTGCGATCTCCGGCGCGCCTGCGAAGGCCGAGGGGACCGAGCCGGCGCCGGCCGCCAAGGAAGCGACCAAGGAAACGGTCAAGGATACGGCGAAGGAAGCGGAAGTCGCCAAGGAATCCGTGGAGCAATCCGTCAACGCCCCGGAAACAAAAGGGCCGGCTCCCGAAACCAAAGAGCCGGCTGAAAAGACCAATGATTCAACGAAGATCGAAGCCTCAACAGGCATCTGACAAGACAGGCGCGACCCATGGCAAGTGAAATTCTGATTGTCGATGATGAGGCCGATATTCGGGATCTCGTTGCGGGCATCCTCGAGGACGAAGGATTCGTCACCCGGACCGCACGCGACAGCGACACGGCGCTGGCCGAGATCGCCAATCGCAGGCCGCATCTGGTGTTCCTCGACATCTGGCTCCAGGGCTCCAAGCTCGATGGCTTGCAGCTTCTGGAGCAGGTCAAGAAGGACAACGCCGACCTTCCGGTCGTGATGATCTCCGGCCACGGCAACATCGAGACCGCGGTCGCCGCGATCAAGCGCGGCGCCTATGACTTCATCGAAAAGCCGTTCAAGACCGACCGGCTGATCCTGGTCGCCAACCGCGCGCTTGAGAACTCGCGGCTCAAGCGCGAGGTCAAGGAGCTAAAGCAGCTCGCTCCGAGCGCAAGCTCGCTGGTCGGCCGCTCGCCCAGCATGAACCAGCTGCGCCAGACCATCGACCGCGCGGCGAAAGCCAACAGCCGCATCCTGATCGTCGGCCCCGCCGGCGCCGGCAAGGAATTGACCGCGCGCACGCTGCACACGGCCTCGGGCCGCTCCGACGGCCCCTTCGTCGTGATCAATGCCGCCGCGATTACGCCGGAGCGCATGGAGCACGAGATGTTCGGCGTCGAGCAGTCGAACGGAGAGCAGGCGCGCAAGCCCGGCGCGCTCGAAGAAGCCCATGGCGGCACGCTGTTCATCGACGAGATCGCGGACATGCCGCGCGAGACCCAGAACAAGATTTTGCGCGTGCTGGTCGAGCAGTCGTTCCAGCGTGTCGGCGGCACCGGCAAGGTGCAGGTCGACGTGCGCATCATCTCGTCGACCGCGCGCAATCTCGAAGAGGAGATCGCGGCCGGCCATTTCCGCGAAGACCTCTATCATCGCCTCTCGGTGGTGCCGATCCGTGTGCCGGCGCTGTCGGAGCGCCGCGAGGACATCCCGGAGCTGATCGACTATTTCATGGAGCAGATTTCGGCCGGCAGCGGCCTGCCCAAACGACAGATCGGCCAGGACGCGATGGCGGTGCTGCAATCGCATGTCTGGCCCGGCAATGTGCGCCAGCTTCGCAATAACGTTGAGAGAGTCATGATTCTGGCCGCAGGTGGACCGGAGGTGATCATCACAGCCGACATGCTACCGCAGGACGTGGGCTCCATGGTGCCGGCGATGCCGACCAGCAACAATGGCGAGCACATCATGGGCCTGCCGCTGCGCGAAGCGCGCGAAGTGTTCGAGCGCGACTATTTGATTGCACAGATCAGCCGTTTTTCAGGGAATATCTCTCGTACAGCGGAATTCGTTGGCATGGAGCGCTCGGCGCTGCATCGCAAGTTGAAGGCGCTCGGCGTCGGCTGACGCCGCCCGCACGTTCATATTAGCCAAGGAAAATCATCGATTTCCGTAGTTTATCGGGGCAATCGGGCCGGCTCTGCCGCGTTAAGCGGCTTGCCTAATAACCCGACCTGTCCTCTAATCGAACCGCTGTTCCCCCCGAGGGGGATCTCATGGGGGACGGCAACCGGAAGAGGCTCCAAAATCATCAAAAGAGGGCCGCAACCGGCGCAATAAAAAGAAACTCAAAGCGAGAAAAACAATGGCGGCAGACCGCGCACAAAACCTACAGGACACCTTCCTTAATCACGTTCGCAAAACCAAGACGCCACTGACGATCTTTCTGGTCAACGGAGTGAAGCTCCAGGGCATCGTGACCTGGTTCGACAATTTCTGTCTGCTGCTTCGGCGCGACGGTCACTCGCAGCTTGTCTACAAGCATGCGATCTCGACCATTATGCCGGGCGCTCCGATCCAGCTGTTCGAAGGCGGCGAGGATCAGCCGGCTTGAGAGTGATTTGATTGGAACCCCGGAATTTCGACGGGGATGCCGACCGTTCGCGGCCGGCAGGGGCTAAGCAAACGGGGCGGGTGCTTGTCATCGGCCCCTACTTGCGTGTGCGCGCAGGCAGTGCCGACGCGCAATCTGAGAGCCATGTCCAGCGAGACGCCGAGGCCCGGCTCGACGAAGCCGCCGGTCTCGCGCGGGCGATCGATCTTGTCATTGCTGACGCCATCATTGCGCCGATCAGCCAGATCCGCCCCGCCACTTACATCGGCAAAGGCAAGGTCGAGGAGATCGCTGCGCTGGCCAAGAGCCTCGACGCCGAACTCGTGGTGATGGATTGCGCGCTGGCGCCGATCCAGCAGCGCAATCTCGAGAAGGAGTTGCACGCCAAGGTGCTCGACCGCACCGGGCTCATTCTCGAAATCTTCGGCCGCCGCGCCAAGACCAAGGAAGGTTCGCTCCAGGTCGAGCTTGCGCATCTCAACTACCAGCGCTCGCGCCTGGTGCGTTCGTGGACCCATCTCGAACGTCAGCGCGGCGGTTTCGGATTCATGGGCGGTCCCGGCGAGACGCAGATCGAGGCTGACCGCCGCCTGATCCAGGAGCGCATCTCCAAGCTCGAGGGCGAACTGAAGAAGGTGCAGGCCACGCGGCGACTGCATCGCGCCGGCCGCCAGCGCGTGCCGTATAGCGTCGTGGCGCTGGTCGGCTACACCAACGCCGGCAAGTCGACGCTGTTCAACCGCCTGACGCGCGCCGATGTGCAGGCCGCTGACATGCTGTTTGCGACCCTCGATCCGACCCTGCGCGCGCTCACTTTGCCGCATGGCGGCAAGGCGATGCTGTCGGACACCGTCGGCTTCATCTCCAATTTGCCGACGCAGCTTGTTGCCGCCTTCCGCGCCACGCTGGAGGAGGTGCTGGAAGCCGACGTGATCCTGCATGTGCGCGACATCTCGCACGAAGACGCCGAAGCGCAGCAGAGCGACGTCGACGCGGTGCTGCGCCAGCTCGGCATCAACCCTGATGACTCCGGTCGCATCATCGAGGTCTGGAACAAGATCGACCGTTACGATGCCGAGCAGCGCGAAGAGCTGCTCAACATCGCAGCGCGCAGACCTGAGGATCACCCGGCGATGCTGGTCTCGGCCGTGTCAGGCGAGGGGATCGATGCGTTGCTCGCCACGATCGAGGAACGCCTAGCCGCGACGCGCACCACGCTCGATCTCTCCATCGACGCCGCCGACGGCGCCGGCATCAGCTGGCTGCACCGCAATTCCGAGGTGCTGGCGAAGGAGCTGCACGACGGCCGCTTCGACATGACCGTGCGCGTGGACGAGACCAAGCGGGATATTGTGGTGAACCGGTTCGATGCTGTGCCGCGTCTCTCGGCGTAGCTAGGCCGGGACGACAGTTGAGTTAGCGGCGAGCTTCCTGGCGCCCCTCTGACGGCGGCTTCTCGTCCCCCTTCGCCGCATTCCACAGCGCATCCATTTCCGCCAGCGATGCCTGCTCCAGCGTCCGGCCCTGTGCCTCCAGCGCCCGCTCGATAAACGCAAACCGTCGTTCGAACTTCGCGTTGGTCGCGCGAAGCGCGGCTTCCGGATCGGCGTCGACATGGCGGGCGAGGTTGACGAGCGCGAACATCAGATCGCCCGTCTCCTCTGCGATTTCCTGTTTGTCATTGCGGTCGAGCGCCGCCTCGATCTCGTCGGCTTCCTCGCGGATCTTTTGCAGCACCGCGCGCGGGTCGTTCCAGTCGAATCCGACGGTGGAGGCCTTGCGCTGAAGCTCCATCGCGCGCGTCAGCGCCGGCTGGCCGGCCTTCACGCCCGCAAGCAATGATTTGTGCGACGGAGTTGCTTCGGGCGGCCGGCGCGCGGCGCGCTCGGCCTTCTCCTCGGCCTTGATCCGGTCCCAGACCTCTTTGACGTGGGAGGAGGCAAGGTTGCCCTCCTTGTCGGCGAAGACATGGGGATGGCGCCGGATCATCTTGCGGGTGATGGCCTCGACGACGTCGCCAAACGCGAAGGCGTTCTGCTCTTCGGCCATCTGGGCGTGGAACACCACCTGTAGCAGGAGGTCGCCGAGCTCCTCACGCAGATCGTCGAGATCGCCGCGGTCGATCGCGTCGACCACTTCATGGGCCTCCTCGATCGTATAGGGCGCGATCGTCGCAAAATTCTGCTCGAGGTCCCAGGGGCAGCCGGTCACCGGCGTGCGCAGCGCCGCCATGATCTCGATCAAGCGGGAAATGTCGCGGGAAGGGGTCATTGCGGGCTGTTCTCCGGGGTCCTCAGCCTTATGCCAAAAGCGGGCCGCCGTTCCCAGCATAACGCTGCGGAACAAGCTGCTTTCCACCGATTGGCGGGCGCGGTCCGCGGTGCTAAAGCGCGGGCCATGAGTGACGCATTTTCATCCGAAACCGCGCTGGTGCTGTTTTCCGGCGGCCAGGATTCCACCACCTGCCTCGCCTGGGCGCTGAGCCGCTTTGCGCGCGTGGAGATGCTGGGGTTCGATTACGGCCAACGCCATGCGGTCGAGCTCACTTGCCGCGACCGGCTGGTCGATGGTCTCAAGGGCCTGCGCCAGGATTGGGCTGTAAAGCTCGGCGAGAGCCACACGCTGTCGATCCCGACCTTAGCTTCGATCTCGGACACGGCGCTGACGCGCGATGTCGCGATCGCCATGGGCGCCGATGGGTTGCCGAACACGTTCGTGCCCGGCCGCAACCTCGTGTTTTTGACGTTCGCCGCGGCGCTGGCCTACCGGCGCGGCATCACCCACATCGTCGGCGGCATGTGCGAGACCGACTATTCCGGCTATCCCGATTGCCGCGACGACACCATCCGCGCCATGCAGGCCGCGCTGTCGCTCGGCATGGCTCGTAAATTCGAGCTGCACACGCCGCTGATGTGGATCGACAAGGCCGCGACCTGGAAGCTCGCGCATGACCTCGGCGGCGAAGGCCTCGTCGATCTCATTCGCGAGCAGTCGCACACCTGCTATCTCGGCGAACGCGGCGCGCAGCATGAGTGGGGCTATGGCTGCGGCGAGTGCCCGGCCTGCAGCCTGCGGGCGAAGGGGTGGCGGGAGTATGTGGCGGCGAGCTAGCCAAAATCCTCAGGCCGCAGCTCGATCTGCTTGCCGTGCGGGGTGCGGTCCGCTGCGTGGTCCCAGGCGTCGCGGTAGCGATGCAACGTCTCCGTCGATGCGACGCCCTTGCGCGCGACCAGTCCCTCCAGCGTGGCGAGCCAGTGCAGATAATAGGTCTCGCCCGTATCGGGGTCGCCGGCGGCCTGCGCGCGTTTGATCTCGGAGGCCAAGGCTGCAGCCCATTCAGGCCAGGTGAACACGCCGCGGTCATGCAGCGTCAGTGCCATCGCAAACGCATGCGCCTCCCAGGGCGCGCGGAACACCGGGCCGTCATCATCGCGCGGAATGCTCGGTATTGCGGCCGTGGCAGCCGCAGCGCTGCTGCTCATCACGCCGGGTCCAGATAGGGCTCGAACGCGTCGATCGAGACTTTTAACGTCGGATCACCATCCGCGCCCCAGAGATCGCTGCCTTCGAACACGACCGTGTAGAGCCATTGCGGATTTTCGCCGAGCTCTATTGCCGCCGAATCCGGAAACACGTGGCAGCCGTGGTTCAGCTCGACAACACCGACATGGCCGCGCACATAGCGCGGCAGGCGGGTGTGCGTCGACGGATGAATGTTTTTCGCACGCACGCGGTCGCCGATGTTGAATTTCGCCTGGGCTGGAGCAGGGCGGGCGAACTTGCCGCGCACCATGCTGGGCTCGACAGCCTCGAGCTTCAACTTGCCGTGCTTGAGCGCCTTGGCCGGCTGCACCGCATGACCGGCGGCGACATCCTCCCTCGAGATATAACCCTTCTCGATCAGCATCTCCTCGAGCCCGAGGAACCATTTCTTGTAGTAGGAGCTCGACAGATAGACGTGCGGCGGCAGCGTCTCGCGATAGAAGCGCGAGGTGTCGATGTTGAAGGCGCCGGCCGCGCCCATCGCGCGCACCATCGCCAGCACGCGACCTTCCCACTCCGCGTGGAACACCGGCTCATTTGGCTCGGGCTCGACCTTGCCGAACCCGTCCATGCCGCCCATGTCGTGTACGCCGTTCATGACGGCGCTCCGGGCGTTTTGGCGAAGCCGGTGCCGATCATGGAGTCACGCGTGACAAGTTCGGCGAGTTGCTCCTCGCTCCAGCCGTCCGTGCCCTCAGGGCGCATCGGCAGCACCAGGAAACGAGTCTCGGCGGTGGAATCCCACACTCGAATTTCCATGTCCTTCGGCAACGCGACATCGAAATCGGCGAGCACGCCGCGCGGGTCCTTCACTGCGCGTGAGCGATAGGGCGATGCCTTGTACCAGACCGGCGGCAGCCCGAGCATTTCCCAGGGGTAGCAGGAGCACAGCGTACACACGACCATGTTGTGCCGCTGCGGCGTGTTCTCGACCACGACGAGATGGTCGCCGACGCGGCTGACATGGCCGAGCGTGCCGATAGCCTTGCTGCCGTCCTCCAGCAGCGCGGTCTTGAACGCGGGATCGGTCCAGGCCTTGGCGACGACGCGCGCGCCATTGTGCGGGCCGATCTTGGTCTCGTAGGCCTGGATGATGGCATCGAGCGCGGCCGGCTCGACATAACCTTTTTCGGTCAGGATCGTCTCGAGCGCGCGCACGCGCAGCTCGGTCTCCGACAATTCCGAGTGATCGTGGTCGTGGTGATGATGTTGGTCGTGATCATGGCTCATGCGCGGAAGATTAAGCGAATCCTTCCCTGCCTGTCGAGCCTTCGTTGCAGCGCAATCCAGCCACGTATTCGTGACGTCGTTTGTGCGCTAACATCAGCGAAAATCAGCTTCGGAGAGGCCTGATGAAAGAATTCGTCAAGATCGAGAAGGGCCACGGGCCCGAGGGGCGGATCGCCATCGTGCGGTTCGACCGCCATGACGGCATCAACGCTTTGTCGCCGGAGGTGCTCCGCCAGCTCACAGCGGCGGCGCGCAGCTTTGAGGACGACGCGGCGACGTCTGTGGTGGTCTTGACAGGCAATGCGGGCGCGTTCAGCGCCGGCTTCGACCTCAAGGACGCCGAAGGGCGCTCGCGCAAGGAGATGGACCTCGGCACGCTGCGGCGACATCTCAAGCTCGGGCCGCGGCTGACCCATGCCTGGCAGGAGATGGAGCAGATTACGATCGCAGCCATCGAAGGCTTTTGCGTCGGCGGCGGCGTCGCGCTTGCGGTCGCGCTCGACTTTCGCGTCATGGGCAGCGATGCGCATCTGCGCGTGCCCGAGATCGGGCTCGGCATGAACATGAGCTGGCAAAGCATCCCGCGCATGCTGCATCTGATCGGCCCGGCACGCACCAAGCAGGCGGTGATTTTGGCCGATGAGCGCATCAGCGCGGACCAGGCCTATGAATGGGGCCTGGTGGAGCAGGTCGTCGATCCCGGCAAGGCGTTCGACGCGGCGATGGAGCTCGCCTGGAAGGTGGCATTGCAGCCGCCGCTTTCGGTCGCCATGACCAAGCTCACCGTCAACCGGCTCGCCCATGCGCTGGATGATCTCACCAGCCACATGGATATCGACCAGTTTGCGCTGGCGAGCCTCAGCGAGGACCACAAGGAGGGCGTCGAGGCCTTCCTCTCCCGCCGCAAGCCACGCTTCAAGGGACGGTAGAACCGGCTTGGCCATTGATCCTTGGCCATTGATCTTGGACCATTGATCATGCCGCGCACAGTTCGTATACGCCGCGCGGGGACAAACACGCCTAGGCCAACGGGCGCGGCGCGTGCGACGAAATGACAGGGGGAGGGCTCATGACCGCCAACACACAGGCGTCCGAGGCGAACGGGTTTCGCTGGAAGCTATTCGCGCCGCTCGTGGTGTGGCTCGCGATCTATCTGTGGCCGGTGCCGGCGGGTCTCAACGTCAATCAGTGGCACTATTTTGCCGTGTTCGCCGCCGTCATCACCGGGCTCATTCTGGAATCGATGCCGGTCGGCGCGGTCGGCCTGATCGGGCTCACGGTTGCCGGCGTCGGCGGCTATATCGATCCTGATCCCGCCAAGTCGCTGCGCTGGATGCTGGCGGGCTTTGCAGAGAGCACGGTGTGGCTGATCGTCGGCGCCTTCGTGTTCTCGATCGGCTATCGCAAGAGCCAGCTTGGCCGGCGCATCGCGCTGGTGCTGGTACGACGCCTCGGCACCAACACGCTCGGGCTCGGCTATGCGGTCGCGATGTCGGACTTTCTACTCGCGCCGGCGACGCCGTCCAACACCGCGCGCAGCGGCGGCATCGTCTATCCCATTATCAGCAATATTCCGCGCATCTACGGCTCCGAGCCCGGACCGACCGCCGGCAAGATCGGCACCTATGTGATGTGGACCGCGTTCGCTGCGACCGCGATCACGAGCTCGCTGTTCTTCACCGCGCTCGCGCCCAATGCGGCGGCGCTCGCAATCGCCAAGAAGACGGTCGGGGTCGATGTCAGCTGGGGCCAGTGGTTCATCGGCTTTGCCCCGCTCGGCATCCTGCTGATGATCCTCGTTCCGCTGCTCAGCTATGCGATTTGCCGGCCCGAGGTGAAGCACAGCCCGGAGATTTCCGAATGGGCGGCCAAGGAGCTCGCGGAGATGGGCCCGATGTCGCGCAACGAGTGGATCATGCTGGCCTTGATCATCCTAGCGATGTTCCTGTGGATCGCGGGCTCGAGCCCGGACATCCATGTGCCGCTGCTCGGCTCGAACTTCGTCAACGCCACCACCGTCGTGTTCATCGTGATCTCGCTGATGCTGGTCACCGGCGTGATCGAGTTCGCCGACATCGTCAGCGAGAAGAGCGCCTGGGAGGTATTCTTCTATTTCACCTCGCTGCTCACGCTGGCCTCGGGCCTCAACGAGATCGGCTTCATCAAATGGTTTGCCAACGAATTCGCAAAGCCGCTCGTGGGGCTCTCGCCGTCGACCGCGATGATCCTCCTGGTCGCGCTGTTCTTCTGGATTCACTATTTCTTCTCGAGCATCACCTCGCACGCAGCCGCCGTGCTGCCGGTCGTGCTCGCGGTCGGATCGGGCATTCCCGATCTGCCGGTCGCGACGCTCGCGATGCTCTGCATGTATTCGCTCGGCCTGATGGGCGTGATCTCGCCTTACGCGACAGGGCCCGCGCCGATGTATTACGGCAGCGGCTATATCGGGAAGCGCCAGTTCTGGGGCTTTGGCCTGATCTTCGGGCTGCTCTATTTCGCCGGACTGCTGGTGATCGTGATGCCCTGGTTGCAGATGGTCCGGTGATCCCGGCCGGAGGTTGATACCCCCGGCAGACGAATTTTCTTCGCCGGGGAGGGTTTTGGAAAACTTCATCCAACACCCCGCAAATATCTGAAATTGCAAGAGAGACCGCCCCGGGCGATAGTATGTTGCAATGCAGCGTTGTTTTGCCTGGGCGATCTGCCGCTGTTCCACCTCCCGTCGCTTGGATAGCGACCTGGTTCTCGTGCGCCTTTCGGGCGGACGAGCTAATGATCGTGCATGAAAGCCGCTTCCATGAACGCGCACCCATCGCTGGTGGTCGGAGATCCCATCGAGACCCGAGACGCGCCCGCCGCGCGCGAAATCGACCCGATGGTCCGTTTCGCCGGCATCTCGAAAACCTATCCGGCCTATCGCGGCAAGCCCGGCGTCGATGCGCTCGAAGGGATCGACTTCGCGATTGCGCGCGGCTCCATCACGGGCGTGATCGGGCGCTCCGGCGCCGGCAAGTCGAGCCTGGTCCGGCTCATCAACGGTCTGGAGAAGCCGACCAGGGGACATGTCGTCGTCGACGGCCGCGATATCTCCGCGCTCGCAGGCCGCGAGCTGCGGCTGGCGCAGCGCTCGATCGGGATGATCTTCCAGCATTTCAACCTGCTGTCGTCGCGCACCGCAGCCGCCAATATCGCGCTGCCGCTCGAGATCGCCGGCTGGTCCAAGGCCGACATCCGCGCGCGCGTCGCCGAGCTACTCGACCTCGTCGACATCGCCGATAAGCACGACCGCTATCCGTCAGAGCTCTCCGGCGGCCAGAAGCAGCGCGTCGGCATTGCGCGGGCGCTGGCGACGCGGCCGAGCGTGCTGCTGTCGGACGAAGCAACCTCCGCGCTCGATCCCCAGACCACGCGCGCGATCCTCGATCTGCTTGCGAACATCAACCGCGAGCTCGGGGTGACCATCGTGCTGATCACCCATGAAATGTCCGTCGTGCGCCAGCTCGCCAAGGAAGCGGTCGTGCTCGACGCCGGCCATGTCGTCGAGAGCGGCCACGTCGCCGATATCTTCACCCATCCAAAGCATCCGATCACGCAGTCCTTCTTGGCCGAGGTGACCGGCGACAGCCTGCCAGTCTCGCTGGCAAGCCGGATCGTGCCGGAGCCGGTTGCGGGCAGCCACGCCGTGCTCCGTGTCCAGGTGCGCGGAGCAGGGGCGGGCGACACGCTGATCGCGCGGCTGGCCCGCGAGCTCGGCCTCGACGTCTCGCTGCTGTCGGCGCGAATCGACGAGATCGGCGGCCAGCATGTCGGCTCGCTGGTGCTCGGCATTCCCGGCGGCGAAAGCGCGGCGACGCGCACGCTGGCGTGGCTGTCTCAATATCAATTCTCGGCGGAGCGTCTCGGCTATGTCGCCTGAACTCATCAATCTGATCGTCCTGGCCACCGGCGAAAGCCTGTACATGGTCGGCATCGCCGCGCTGCTCGGCACCGCCTTCGGCCTGCCGCTCGGCGTCTTCCTCGCAACCAGCCGGAAAGCGGAACTGTTCGCGGCTCCCACCGTCAATCGCGTGCTCGGCATCGTCGTCAACGCGACGCGTTCCACGCCCTTTATCATCCTCGTCGTTGCCATCATCCCGTTCACGCGACTGGTGGCCGGCACCTCGATCGGATCGACGGCGGCGATCGTGCCGCTGACGATTGCGTCGACGCCGTTCATCGCGCGCCTCGTCGAGGCTGCGATCCGAGAGGTCGATGGCGGCCTGATCGAAACCGCGTCCTCGTTCGGCGCATCGCCGCTCCAGATCGTGTTCAAGGTGCTGATCCCCGAGGCGCTGCCGGGCTTGTTGCTGGCGTTGACGCTCGCAGTCGTCAGCCTGCTCGGCTACTCCGCCATGGTCGGCGCGGTCGGGGGCGGCGGCCTTGGCGATCTCGGCATCCGCTACGGCTATCAGCGCTTCATGCCGGAGATGATGTTGGCCGTCGTCGTGGTGCTGATCGCGCTGGTGCAGCTCGTGCAGAGCGCGGGCGATTATCTGGCACGCCGGGTCAACCGCCGGCTGCGGCACCGCTAACACAAGCTTCCCAACCTCGGGACATCCATGCGTTTTCTCGCAACCCTTGCGGCTGCAGCCTTGCTTGCGTGCACAGCCCGGGCCGAAACCATCCGCGTCGGCTTGATCGCCGGTTGGCCTTACGCGGCTCGCGCGCGTCGCAGCGTCTCCGAGGGCAGCTCGGAGAAGTGCCGCTTGTAGTCGAGTGAGAACTGGCTGAAGTGCCAGAAGCCATGCTGCACGGCGACGTCGTAGATCGAAGTCTCGGCGCCGCCGGCGCGTTTGAGGTCGCGGCGCACGCGATTCAGGCGCATCGCGCGCCAATAATGCATCGGGCTTGAGCCCAGCACCTCCTGGAAGCAATAGCCGAGCTTGCGCGGGCTGGCGCCGACCGCCTTGCAGACCTCCAAAAGCGAGAGCGCGCGATCCCCGCTGCCATGCATCAGCTCGCGGGCGCGATCGACGGTACGCTTGCGCGCGGTGGCGCTGCGGCCGGGATCGCTCGGCCGCGCCGTCGGCAGCATGTCCATGATTTCGACGAGGAGGGCGTCCTCAAGTGCTTGCCGGGTCGTCGGATCCTCGAACTGCCTTGGCGCAGTTGTGATGGTCTCGTGGATCGCAGCGAGATGCGCGCGCAGACGCGCGACCGGCGCCTCCGCCATCTCGATCGCCCGCAGTTGGTGCCAGACCGCGCGCGGCAACGCGATATCGAGGCGCGCGGCAAGCGCCTCGATCAGCGCCGCGCTGGTGACGACGCCGCGGAGCTCGAACGCCTTCGGCGTGCACATGTCCACCTCGGCGTCGATGCAGGTGATCACCTGCGCGCCCGCGACGCTGGCCCCGTTGCAATTGACCTCGCCATCGCCGTGCCAAGGCAGGCCAATGCCAAAGCTGTCGGCACCGAGCTGGCCGTATTGGCGGACCTGCTGGCTGGTGATCTCGCGGAACACTTCGACGCGGGGGAGCGAAAGCTGGGTGAAGCTGCCCAGGAACGCGCCGGCACTGATCTGGTCGTAATTCAGTCGCCAGCGACCGAGCGCGGCGCAATGTTCATCGACATCCGAGCTGCTCGCCTGGAACAGGCCGGCAGCCGAGTCCTGAATTGGAGGAGTTGCGCTTAAGGCCATGACCATACGTCGGAATCTGTAAGCCGAGCACCAGCAAGAACCACGCCAGACTGGCACGGCCCACGCTCCTGTCCAGCAAAATATTGCGGGATTTCGATAACGCCGGATGGCGCCTGGGTGCAGTCTTGCTCCTTGCCGTTCCCGACACCGGAGTCGGGATGGCCTTGCGGAGGATCGAGATGCGACCGACCGAGATCATGCGCGGCAGCCCGCCCGCGTCCGAGGCCCAGGTGACCCGCGCCAACTGGCGCAGCTTCCCCGCGATCCGCTGGGGCTTCACCCATACCCGCGAAGTGCTGCCGACCGCCGAAATCCGCCGCTCGGCACAGCCAACGGCGATCGTCAGCGCGCCGCGCGAGCTGGCAAAGCTCGGCTTCACTGCGCCCGATGGCAAGCCGACCACCATCGAGGCCACGCTGCGCGAGACCTTTGCCGATACGCTGCTCGTCATGCACAGGGGCACGCTGATCCACGAATGGTACGGCGACGGCATGAGCGTGACCACGCCGCATCTGATCTGCTCGATCAGCAAGGCGGTCGCCGGTACGCTCGGCGGCGTGCTGGCCGCGCGCGGGCTCGTCGATCCGGAGGCGAGGGTGGTGCGCTACGTGCCAGAGCTCGAGAGCTCGGTCTACGGCACCTGTACGGTCCGCAACCTCTTGGACATGGCGGTCGCCATCAAGTTCGAGGAGGACTACGAGGACCCCGCGGGCGATGTTGCGCGCTATCGTTTTTCGTCAGGCTGGGACGTGCCGCCGCCCGGCGTCGACCCCGGCCATCAGCGCGCCTATCTCGCCACACTGCGCGGCACCGGCAAGCCGCATGGCAAGGTGTTCCACTACGTCTCGACCAACACCGAGGTGCTCGGCTGGGTTTATGAGCGTGCCTGCGGCATGCCTTACCATCGCATCCTGTCCGAATATCTCTGGCAGCCGATGGGGGCTGAGGAGGACGGCTCTCTCACGCTCGATAGCCACGGCATGGGCCGCCTCGCCGGCGGTATCTCCGTGACCGCGCGCGACCTGCTGCGTTTCGGCGAAATGATGCGCAATCGCGGCGTGGTCGATGGACGGCAGGTGGTGCCGGGATGGTGGATCGACGACATCCGCGAGAACGGTGATCCCAAGGCCTGGGCTGACGGCGACCTCGCCGAGTACTTCCCGGGCGCGCGCTATCGCAGCAAATGGTTCACGATCGATCCGGCGCGCGACGCGCTCACCGCGATCGGCATCCACGGCCAGCACCTCTATGTCGATCTCGACTCGGACACCGTCATCGTCAAGCTCGCAACGCAGCCGAAGGCGATGGACGTCCCGATCGACCAACGCTGGTTCGCGGCTTTCCGCGCCATCACCACGCATCTCGCTCCGCGCTGATCTCTGGACATCACAATGCTCGATAGTACCAAAGCCAAATCGTCGACGCAGACCGCGACACCGCATCCGCTCGATCCGTTGACGGCCGCCGAGATTACAGCCGCCTGCACGCTGGTACGTGCGGCCGCGACCTCGCCGGACAACTGCCGGTTCCCGACGGTGCGGCTGGAAGAACCGACCAAGCAGGAACTGGCGGGTGAAGCAGGGCTGCCGCGCCGTGCTTTCGCGCTGACGCTTGACGTGACGACCGGCGAGGCGATCGAGCACATCGTCGACCTCGGCCGCAACGAGATCGTTGCGCGCAGGGTTATCCCAAACCGCGAAGCGCCCTATGGCCAGCCCCCGGTGATGCTGGAGGAATTCTTCAAGTGCGAGGCCGTGGTCAAGGCCGATCCTGGATGGCGCGCAGCGATGCTTCGGCGCGGACTGACCGAGAAGGACATCGAGCGGGTCCAGGTCGACCCGTTCTCCTCGGGCTTCTTCGACTTCGAGTACGAGCGCGGCGCGCGCATCGTTCGTGCCGTCAGCTTCTTTCGCGAGCACCTCCAGGATAACGGCTATGCCCATCCGATCGAGGGCGTCGTTGCCGTCGTCGACCTGATTGCCGGCAAGGTGATCGACCTCACCGACGCGGACCCGATCGTGCCGATCCCGCGCAAGAAGCGGAACTATGGCGCCCATGAAGTCACGAACCCGCGCACCGACATCAAGCCGCTGCATATCGAGCAGCCGGAGGGCGCGAGCTTCAAGGTCGATGGCTGGAAGGTCGAGTGGCAGAAATGGAGCTTTCGCATCGGCTTCACGCCGCGCGAGGGACTGGTGCTGCATCAGCTCGGTTACCAGGATGGGATGCGCAAGCGTTCGCTGATCCACCGGGCCAGCGTCACCGAGATGGTGGTGCCTTACGCCGATCCGACCGCCAATCATTTCTGGAAGTCGGCGTTCGATGCCGGAGAATACGGGCTCGGCATGCTCGCCAACGCGCTCGAGCTCGGCTGCGACTGCCTCGGCAACATCCATTATTTCGACGTACCGGCCGCCGACAACAAGGGCGAGCCCTTCGTCATGCAGAACGCCATCTGCATGCATGAAGAAGACTACGGAATTGCCTGGAAGCACTATGAATTCCGCAACGGCCTGTTCGAGGTCCGTCGCTCCCGTCGTCTCGTCATCTCGTTCTTCGCAACCGTCGGCAATTACGATTACGGCTTCTATTGGTATCTGTACCAGGACGGCACGATCCAGCTCGAGACCAAGCTCACCGGCATCATCCAGACCGCCGCCGTGCTACCAGGCGAAAAGTACAAATGGGGCGGGATGGTCGACGACAATCTCGGCGGCCCGACGCATCAGCACTTCTTCAACGTGCGCATGCACATGGATCTCGACGGCGGCGGCAACACCGTCAGCGAGCACGACTTCGTGCCGCGGCCCTGGGGCCACGACAATCCGCATGGCAACGCGTTCGACACCACGACGCGCGTGCTGTCACGCGAGCGCGATGCGGCGGCGATCGCCAATGGCGAGACCGGCCGGTTCTGGAAGATCAGCAATCCCAACGAGACCAATTCGGTCGGCAATGCGCCGGCCTACAAGCTCGTCGTCAATCCGAGCCCGCTGATGCTGGCGCAGGAGGGCAGCTACGTGCGCAAGCGCGGCGGATTTGCGGCCAGGCACGTCTGGGTCACGGCGTTCGACAAGGACGAGAAGTACGCCAGCGGCGACTATCCCAACGTCCATGCCGGCGGCGACGGCCTGCCGCGCTACGCCGCGCAGAACCGCAATATCGAGAATGCCGATATCGTGCTGTGGCACTCCTTCGGCCACACCCATGTCTGCAAGCCCGAGGACTTTCCGATCATGCCGGTCGAATATGCCGGCTTTGCACTGAAGCCCACCGGCTTCTTCGCGGCCAATGCGGCCGGCGACATCCCGCCGGACCGCAACAGCCGAAGCGTGCTGGCAGGCGAGGAGAAGGGTGCTAGCGGAGGGGCGTGCTGTCACAAGGGGTAGGACGGCCCGTCCGCTTCGTTCACGGATCGTAATGGCTACGGCACGACCAGCACCGGCACGCTTCCATTCAACAGGACCTCGGACGTCTGGCTTCCCAACAAGAACTTCCTGAGGCCGCGACGCCCGTGCGAGGCCATGACGATCAGATCGCAACCTCTGGACTTTGCCGTTTCGACAATCGCGGTGGCCGGGTGCGCATTGGGAACATGCAGGAGCTCTGCCGATGTCCCGATCTGCTCCGCCACGGCGCGCGCGTCAGCGAGCACCTTGTTTGCGCGCTCCTTGCAGGCTGCGTCGAAACTATCGACCTCGTCCTGCGAGGGAATCCATCCCGAATCGTGTCCACCCCCATAATCGATCGGCAACGGCTCCGTTACGGTCATGACCGTCACTTTGGCGTTCAAGGCCTTGGCCAGGGCCATGCCGTGCTCGACGCCTTTTCTGGCGACACTCGATCCATCCGTGCTCAACAGAATATTGGCGTACATTCCATGGCTCCCTTGCTGGTCGAACGTGTTTCCCCAGGCGCCCCTCGCCAGTATGGTTCGGTCCTTGCCGCCGGTCTATCCGTTATCGAGGATGAACCTTCTGGTGAAACGAGGCCACAAAGGCTGGAGATCGTTTCCAACCCGCGGGATTGCCGATGAAGTGGCTTGCCTTGCTCTGCCTGTCCCTGTTCGCCGCGAGCGCAAATGCAGCCCCGCCCGAGCAGCACTATCTCGACCTGCGCGACCGCGGCATCGCCAAGTTCTCGAAGGCCACGGAGAACGACGAGACCACCAAGCAGCACGACGCGGCGATCAATGAGCTGACCGGCGTGCTGCGCGGCCTGATCGGACCCGTCACCATCAAGGGGCTGCCGGCGGACGCAAAGTCCAACGTGGACACGTTGTACAAGGGCGACTCGGGCTTCGGCCATCTCGACGGGCTCGGTTTCGCGACGGAAGGCGACAAGATCCAGGCGGTGGTGACCACGACTGGGCTGCTCAAGCACTGGCTTGCCGAGCATCGCAAGGACGGCATGCCCCAGGAGATCGACGCCGCGTTCAAATCAGACAGCTTCTATTACGCCGCGATCCAGGACTCCGCCTTCGGCAAATACGCGGAGCTGCCGATCACGAAGCCCGCATCGGCGAGCGTCGCGGTCGCCGTGCTGGGCCTGCGCGGCAATGGCGATATCAAGGGTGCGCCGACTGAGATCGACGTGATCGTGATCCAGGGCGAGAAGGTGTACTTCGTCGCCGCCAGTGATGCGATCAAGACGGGGACGATCCCGGCCTGTGAGGCGGTCTGGAAGCAGGGGATGGCAAAACCCATCGACAAGAAGGACCCGCGCGGCGACATGACCCGCGAAGACAATGCCATGACCGCGTTTACCCAGTGCTTCGCCAGGGCGGCGCCGAGCCAGACCTGGTTCGCGGCGGCGGTGAAGAAGGCGCAGGCGCAGCTCGACATGCTGCCGCTGCGCTAGCGCGCGCCGCCGCCCAAATTCCAGCCCCGGCCACCTTCGCCAAAAATCTCGTACCCCGCCGCCGTCACCACCACCGTATCCTCCAGCTTGATGAACCCTCGCTTGGGATGCTTCATCGTGGTCTCGATCGACACCACCATGCCGGGCTCCAGCGGCAGCCGAGCGTCGACATCGTCATAGGGAACCGGGCCCTTGGCGGTCAGGCGAGGGGCCTCGTGGCTGACGAGGCCCATGCCGTGGGCCAGGAAGTCGGTGCAGCCGTGTTGGCTGATCTGGCCGAGCTCGCGCTCAGCTGCGACGTAGATGTCGCCGCCCATGGCGCCCGGCCGGACTGCGGCAAAGGCCGCGCGCTGGACCGCTTCGATCTCGGCGAGATAATCCTTCTGCTCCGTGTCGGGATCGCCGAGCACGGCCATGCGCGCGAGGTCGCCGATATAGCCGTGATAATTGCCGCCGGAGTCGAGCGACAGCACGTCGCCTTGCTCCCAGCGCTGCGATGACGGCGCGCGGTTGTGGCTGTTGCCGCAGGCGAGCAGGCAATACTCGAACGTCAGTCCGCGGTTGGCTTCGGCGACGCGCAATGCATCCGACAATTGCTGCTTGGTCGTGCCCGGGCCGTGTTTGGAGATCACCTCAAGCATCGAGGCGATCACCAGCTCCGAGGCTGTCTTGAGCTTTGCCAATTCATCCGCCGACTTCACCGCACGCAGCCGCTCCAGCACCAGCAGCGCGTCCTTGAGTTCAGCGTCGGGCAGGGCGTCCGCCAGCGCCTTCCCTGCGTCCATCGGCAGGAACGCCATCTCGACGCCGATCCGCTTCATAGGCACGCCGGAATCCTTCAACGTTGCAACGGCGCGTGTCATGGCATCGACCGAGCCGTTGGACTCGGTGCGAACCTGCGGTACCCAGGGCGGTACGACCGCGCGCTGATGGGTCTCCAGCCGGTGGCCGATATAGGCAGCCTTGTCGGGCGCGCCTTTGGGATAGACCAGCACCGGCAGATAGCGGCTGACGCCCATGGCGTCCATGTAGTCGAAGAAAATCGCGCGCTCGGCCCCTAACAGGTACTGCACATTGTGCTTGGAGGTCGCGATCAGGACATCGATGCCGGCGGCGTCCATCAGCCTGTCGAGCTTGGCGGCGTCGAATGAAATGGCGCGCGAGGTGCTCGCGCGGGCGACGTTCTCCTGCATGACAAAACCTCCCAATGGCGGCGCTGCTCGAGCGGCTGCGTCCGTTGTCTGGGATTGATTGTGGGCCGGGAGAGGGGTTCTGGATAGCCTGTGACTCGGCCGCCAGAGCTTCTTCACCAAGGATTGAGCTTGCCGGCACTCGGCCGACACTCTGATGCAGCATACCGTTTTGTTCGCAGATCATTCCGATAAGGCATTAGTGCTCGCAGCGCCGCACGTCCAATGTCGCCGTCTCGCAGTGCCGCCGGTGGGCACGAATCGCTGGAAGGCGCCTCAGCGTTCAACCCGCGCGAATGGATCCTTTGACGCTAAGCCGGCTCTTCAGCGCGCCGTTCGAGCCCCCGCGGTCGAACCGTCGCGCCTCACTGGATTGATCACAGGAGGCGGAGCAGACGCATCGACTCGCTGGCGATATGGCCGGCTTCGGCTGAGGATACGTTGTTCAGGACCAGTTCTCGGAGCCGATCAATCAGCGATTGGCTGTTGATCCGCCCGCGCTGATAGGCTTGGTAGTGTTGAAAGCACCGATCATAGATGACCCGAATCGACTGTTCGGTCTGGTCGCGGAACTGGGATCCTAATCCCGTGCTCGCGGATCGGGTCAGGGATCCCGGACGGATACTCCGATGATATAGTGCGAGAGGTGTGTGCGACACGCGTCCGGTCATCAAGATCAGGTTCGTGAGGAGCGCATCATAACTGACGCGAAACCCGCCATAATAGCCACCCAGGCGTCGCAGGGCCTCGGTGCGATAGAGCCCATGATGGGGCGCTCGATAGACAAAGTCGGGCGTAATCCGCGTTCTGAGAACGAGGCGGTGCGGCGAAGGCTGATCCGTAACCACCGAGGTCCATGTGACATCGGCGACCGCTCGCGGCCCCTGTGACGCCGTCACATGCAACTGGCCGGATACGGCGAAGTCGGACCTGTCGGCTTCTATCATCCCGAGCAGGCGCGACGCCCGATCCGGCCTGCTCCAGTCATCGGCATCCTGAATGAGAAAGTACGGCGAGGCTGTTGCGTTCAAGACGATGGCTGTCGCCATATAGGGGCCGCCGTTCGTCGCAAGATCGAAGCGGACCAGCCGTGGGTCGCCGATGTCGCGAAGCCAATTCCAGGGAGGCGTCGGGTCGCCGTCGTTGACCACGATGACGGTGAGGTCGCGAAACGTTTGCTGCAACAGGCCTTCGACAGCTCTCCGGACGATGGCTCCGCACCCATGGTAGGGAATGCAGGCCGTGATCGTGCGGCTCCGTTTGCCCGGCTGTTTTGCCCGTTCGTGCTGCGGGAAATTCACGGGACAGTCTCGGCCCGTCGTGTCGGATCAAGACACCTTTTGAGTCGGAGCGTCTCCGCTGCCATGATCCGGCGTTCGGCATTGGTGAGGTGGCGGGTCGCGGTCCGCGCGATAAGTTCACAGAAGGACCTGCTGTCCATCTCGCCCTTACTGAATCGGCGATAGCAATCAAAACATGATCGATAGATGCCTGAAAGCCTGGCTTGAATCTCTTTGGCGTACTGTGATCTGAAACCGGTCGTATCCGCATGTGTAAGCGAGCTTCCTCTCATCTGGCGATAATATAGCGGATGAGCGACGTGAGAAACGCGTCCGGTCATCATGATGAGATTGGTGAGGAGGGTGTCGTAGGATATTCGGAAACCTCCATAATAGCCGCCGATGCGGCGCAATGAATCGGTGCGGAAGAGTCCGTGGTGCGGCGCCCGGTAGCGGTAGACGCCATTCAGCCCCGGGCGATAGGTGAATTGTGCTTCGGAGGTCTGCTTTGGCCGAGAAGCGAGCCATCGCACCCCCAGGATGCGGCTGCCTGCGTTCGTCAAGACGTACTGAGGCTGCGCGGAAAAGGCGAAATCCGAGCGGTCGCGCTCGAGGTAGTTTAGGAGGACGCTCGCGCGTGTGGGCGCGCTCCAATCGTCCGCATCCTGGATGAGGAGATAAGGCGCCGTCGTCGCTCCGGCCACCAAGGCCGTCGCGAAGTAGGGGCCGCGGTTGATCGGCAAATCGAAGCGGACTAGTCGCGGATCCTTGATATCGGCCAGCATGGGCCAGGGCGGGTCGGGATCTCCGTCATTGATGACAATGACCGTGATATTTCGATGCGTTTGGGTCAACATGCAGTCCACCGCTCTTCGGACATGCGTCCGACAGCGGTAGTAGGGAATGCAAGCGGTAATAGGTGTCTCGGATAAATGCCGCATCGGCATCGCCTCACGCCGCACTTTGGCCGGTGGCGTCCACGATCTTGAACTGCCGAACGAAGTCGGCGAACGTGCGGGGCAAGATTCGTTCGAGCAGCGAACGGCGGTTCCAGACGTCGCCGACCCAAGCGCGGCGAAGAGCGTCCTTGAACAAGAGCGGAAATTGGTTCGAGTAGTAAGTCAACATCTGCTCCATCCTCATGCGATCCAGATACAGCAGGCCGAACCGAATGTAATTGTAGACAAGTGTTGGTTCTATTGTCTTGAGGAACGGCTTCTTTTCGGAAGCAGACTTGAAGTGATGCTTGAGAACAAGACCTGGAATACAAACGATTTCGGCTCCGCTCAACCAAACGCGTACACTTAACTCAGGCTCCGCCGCACCGTAGATCGGCATCGCGGTGTCATAGCCGCCGACGCGCCGAAACAGCTCGGTCGGAATGATCGTCCCTGTGCTGGGGCTCAAGGGCACCGCGTTCCCGTGCGGGTGAAGCGTCCTGACCCAGTCGAACCCCATCGACGGCACATGCAGAGTCCCGCCAAAGCCCACGAATTGCGATTCCGCATCGGCGATAGCGGCGCAGATGACACGGCCCGGGCCGATGTGGTCACGGATGGGATGGTCCCAGCAGCGTGGGAACCGGACGTTCGCGTCGGTCATGAAGAGGATGGGGGCCCGCGCCAGCCCGGCGCCGACATTGCGGGCATACGGAATGCCCGACCACCGTGGCAGGCGAACGATTTCGATCGACGCATGATTTCGATCAGACGAGCAGGCCTTCAATGCGGCAGAACAACAACCGTCTGAAGACGCATCGTCGATGACAATGATCTGGATGGGGAATGGGCATGACCGGTTGTCCATAATCGAGGAGATGGTCGACCGGAGCCGACGCCCTTCATTCCGCACGGGAATGACGACACTGATCAGGGGCGGAGATGCGACGCGGCGTGCTTGGAACACATCATCCCCAATCGCGTGAGCCAGATCCGGATTTCGGGTCTCCGCTGGCTGGCCGGAGCTACGGTCGCTTGTTTGGCGGCCCTGCTCCGCGGGCCGCGGCCTTGGCTTTCCGAGCTCGCCCGGAGGCAGTTGCGATCGACAGCCCTACCTGCAAGCGCGGTGACGAGTTAAGGCCGAGGCACCGACTCGACCTGCGCCCGCCGTGCTTTAGGGCTTGTCCTTGCTGATCGCGACCGTGGCCACAAGCCCTGCCGCCGCGACCATTCCCATCACGGCCGCCAGACCAACGACGGCAACCAAGGCGACCGAGTTTGAACCGTTGAGGGCGCCGAGCAATGCTGCTGGCGAGGGCGGCGAAGCGATTGCCGGGGGCAAGGGTGCCGGCGTCGGTGCGGGGTACGGCAAGGGCGGGAACTCCATCGCTGTCGCCATGCCTCCGATGTCGCCCGTCGACCCGGTGGGATGCGGGGTCGGGGTCGGAGTGGGCGTCGGATGCGGCGTTGGCGTCGGATGAGGTGTCGGCGTCGGATGAGGTGTCGGCGTCGGATGCGGTGTGGGCGTCGGATGAGGTGTCGGCGTCGGATGCGGCGTGGGAGTCGGATGCGGCGTAGGAGTGGGCGGCGTAGATCCGAGAGCTGACAATAATGAACTTCCCCGCGGGCTTCCCAAGCCCGTGCATGGGTCCCACCCAGTTGCTGCTCGGTACAGACCTCCGGCTCCTTGACTGTCATTGTCACCCTGCGTCACGTCGTTGAAGCCCGCCGAGCTGACGCCGGCTCCATAGATCAGCGGGTTCAGAAATCCGACGGGCCGACCGAAGCTTTGGCCAAATCGCGCGATGAGTCCGGCCCAGAGCGGTGCGACAGCGCTCGTCCCGCCCACGACCGTATCGATGCCCTTCACCCTGATCCTGTATCCCGTTGCGGGATCTGCATCCCCCGCCACGTCCGGAACACCTCGACCGCCAGTAGGTCCGGCAGGCGGAGGCGGAACGGAAACGCTGGACTGATAGGACGGCTTGGCAAAGAACGCGCTGACCCCACCACCGGTACCTTGGCGCACCTGATTCCCATTGGCATCGGTCACGAGCGCGTTCCAAACAGTCTCGCTCGTAATCGTTCCCGCCGAGCCAATCAGCTTCGTGCCACCGCATCCGAGAGCATGAGGGGCGGACGCAGGAAAGTCGACTTGCAGCGCAGCTGTTCCATCGAACGATCCGTCATCGCCAGCCGCGACGCAGATGGGAATGCCAAGGTTGGCAGCGTCTTGAAACGCTTGTTCGAATGAATGCTTGAACTGGTCCGTGAAGGTGTTTTCCGGATGTCCCCAGCTGATCGAAATGGCGGTCGGCCGCGGGTTCGCCAAGATGGCCGTGTTCACGGCCTTAAGGAAGCTCTGATCGCTGTTCTGGGCGAAATACACGATCTGCTTCGCCTTTGGCGCAATCGCGCCCGCGACTTCTATGTCCAGGGCAACTTCACCGTCCGCATTCAATTCGGGATGCTGCGGAAGATGCTTGTTGATTTGATTGGTTTGTCCATCGATAAGAACAACATTGACGGTCGGAGAGATCAGCCCGAGACTCTGGAAATACGCGTCGAGATCGGATTGAACAAAACCGCCGTCGAGCTCGATAATCGCAATGACCTGACCCGAGCCGTCCAGGTTCTGAGGAAATTGGTATAGTTGCGCGATCGCCAGCGGAGACAGAGACTGCGCCACATCCGCAGCTCTGATCTTGTCCCTGTCCAAGGCAAAAAAATGCGGCTTCGCTGCGGGTCTGGTGTCAAGTCCGAGAACGGCTTGAACGACGGGAATGAGATCTTCTGGAACCGTGATGTTCCCGGTGCGATGCCGGAGTGTCTGGTCCTGGATTCTCGCGATTTCGAGCGTGACACCGAACGCCCTGCTGAGGTCGCCAATGGTGCCATGGAGTTCGATCGTACGCGCCGCGGGATTTTCGTTGCGGGCCTCGAGATTGTATTCACGGGCGAAATCACGGATCGCAAGGAAGTCCGCGGCGCTCGCGCCGTGGAGCTCGAAATAGTCGTGGCTTCTCTGGAAAGCGTTGTGAGGCGTAATCGGCAACGGCTCTTCCTTGCGCCGAACTACGACTGTGACATGAGCGATCTCTTGCGGATCAGCGGCCATAATTCGCTCATGACCGGGCAGGGGATCTCGAAAGCTTCCTGGTAAAATGACGCGCTGCTTCGCCATGTCGGTACCCCTACTTGAGACCTGCAAAGGTTTCAGAGTCGATCTGGAGACGCTTGACGGAATTCTATCGGGATGGGAGAAATAAACGGTTGGTAGAAAAGTTTAGTCGATACTACCCCATCCATCGACCCAAGACAACGCAGAATTCTCGGCGACGGCGCAGGACTTTGCTTTCCAAGGGCGACGCGTCCAGCCTGGCTGGCAGAATATTGAGACGACGGGCCACGTTTGCGCAACACGGCGTCCTGTTCGAATAGTCACGGTTCGATTGCGACGGCTCGATCGGAGTGCCGAGTACCGCTGTCCGGCCCGCAGACCTGAAGCAAGCGCGGGCGGAGTACACCGATGTGCAGACTGACCGGTTCTTGATCCGCTGTGTCGATCGGAAGCTGATGCGCACCGAGTGTCGCCGCATTCAGCGCCTCGTCGAGGCGATTGTGCGAGGCAAAGCCGTGATTGAGGTCGGGAGCACGGCCGTGCGCGGAGTTACCGGAAAGCAGGACCTCGACTTTGTCGTGCGCGTCGATGCCGTTGACTTCGCCGAGACGACCGGTACGCTCGACGGACATTTCAACCGGCGACGTCGCCGGCGCTCCAGGTCCGATCGCGCGGCCTTCGACATCCCGTCGAGGTTCGACGCAACGCTTCACGTGATTGTCGCGGGATCCTCCGATGACAATTTCGAAACGTTCACTCGAGCACTCCGCGACCACAGACACCTTCGGTTTGAATACAATGAACTGAAATTGAAGTGGCATGGTCAAGCAATGGAAGAATACAGACGGCGCAAGCGGCATTTTATCGAACGGGTGCTCGGATTGGCTCCCGCAGGTTGCAACCCGGACGGCGCGTGAGGGGTCATCGCGCGTCCGTTGGATGTCTCGCAGGAACGAAGCGGTCCGGGACAATTTTGCGGAAGGCGCGCGGATCGGCTCCAACAGGAAAACCGACGATGTCACCGACAACCACTCTTCCGGTCAGCTGGTCGAATTGGGTCACGGAAAATCTCTCTTTGGGGGTTCCAAGATCCGAGATTGCCGGCGTCCTTCGGGAAAATGGCTTCGACCTGGGCGCCGTCGATCAACTGGCCGCCGCTTCGCTGGCTTCGCGCGGCAGGGCAGATCGCAGAAGTCCCGAGCCTCCGAAAGGAAAAGTTCAGGATCTCATGGCCATCTATTCACAGTTGTGGCGCGCACGCGGGGCGGCCCACTGTGATCGGGTCGGCAATTTGTCGCCCGCGGATTTCTTCCGGTGGTACTATAGTCTGAACAATCCAGTGGTCGTCCTCGACGGAGCGGTCGGGTGGGCGGCCGTCGCGCGCTGGACCCCTGAGTACCTTGCGTCGCGCTGGGGCAACGAAAATGTCCAGGTCATGCGGAGACGAAACGAAGACCCCGACTATGAATTGAACTCAGAGCGCCACAAGACCAGAATGCCCCTCCGGGATTTCGTCAATCTCGTTCGCACCGCCGGCGAAACGAATGATTTTTACATGGTCGCTAACAACCGGTCCCTCGACCAGGGCAACATGCGGGCATTGCTCAGCGAGTTGAATCTCCCGGACGGTATCCTGGATCGCGCCAATGCCGAAAAGAGGATCTTCCTTTGGTTTGGTCCGGCGGGAACGATCACACCGCTTCATCATGACACATGCAACGTGTTGCTCGCGCAGGTTTACGGGAGAAAGCTTGTCACGCTGATACCGTCTTGGGAAACCCATCTGATGTACAACAGCATCGGGGTGTACAGCGAGGTCGATTGCGAGCATCCCGATCTTGAGAATTACCCACTTTTCCGGGAAACCTCGAGAATGCAGCTTGTCCTTGAACCGGGCCAGATGCTTTTCATTCCGGTGGGGTGGTGGCATCATGTTCGATCGCTCGATATCAGCATCAGCGTGTCTTTCACGAACTTCAAGGTCCAGAACGAGTACGCTTGGACGCCCTAAGTCATATCCGCCGAAAGGGCCTCCATACCGCGGCAGAACGCTAGGGACGACCCGACTATTCTCAACGTCGTCAACGACTTCGGCCATAGGCATCTTTTCCAGAAGACTCAATGGCATTCGACCTTGCGGCTTGGTCGGAGAGGAGCACCACGATGAAGATGCCCAGGAACGAGGCGCGCGCCTGGCAGGATCAACGCCGTGCCGTCGATCTGGTCTCGCTCTCGTCGCTCGAGGACGATTGGTTTTCCGAACGCATGCGAGGGATCGCAACGATCAGCGAAGACCTTATCGACGATTCCTATTTCGGATCGAACTCGGATGGAGACGTCCAGTCCAAGCCGCAATTCCTAGCTTCGATCGCGCGGAGCACTCCCAGTTTCGACCAGGGACATCAGAAGGATCGCGAGTTGCGGGTCTATCGCGACATCGCGATCTCGTCGGGTGTCGCCGAATTGAGTTCCGCGAAGCGAAATCACGCGTTCCGCTATGTTCGGATTTTCAAAAAAGCGCGGGGGAGCTGGAAGCTGATTTATTCTCAGTCGACCCGGATCGCGGGCCATGCCTAAAACAATCTTCGCGGTCCCCGATGTGGTATACCTGCAAGACATGCTGGCGTCGTATTTCCACGACGCGAACGCCGCTCTGCCGGGCTCAAATCCGCGCGGTTTGCAGCCGCTTCGTGCAGGCGAGTTCTGGCGATGAGGCCTTCGCTAGTCTGCATTGCCTCGGCCGCCAGCGGGGTTCGGCATCGGGTCGCGATGGCGTCCGCGGCAAAGTGCTTTGCCGATGCGCACGGTCTTTCCCTCTGGCTCATGTGGGGGGTGACCCGTGGGGTAGGGTATTGCAGATTCGAGGAACTTTTTGCTGCGGTGCCGGGTCTCAGAGTCTTCAACGTCTCCGAGGACCTTGTCGATCACGTGGCCGAGCTGGTCAGGCGGCGGTCCAAGGTCACGCTCGATGATCTCAGGCCGGTCTTGCCGCATTTCAAGGAGTTTGCTCCAGGGAGCCTCTTTTCATGGGATCTCAGGGACACTGGGGACTTGGCCCGGCGCGTCGCGCGAAACTGGGCGCAACTCTACTTCGCGCCCGCCGCGTCGTTGCGACGCCAGAGCGCGGACTATGTTCGACGGCACGGCCTGACCTCGCGACTGGGAATCCGTGTTCGTGTGACCGAGGTCTCGCAAGACAAACGGCGACCGCACAGGGAGCCGGCGGAGCTCGAGGAGACGGTCAAATCACTCATAGCGATCCCGTGGCACGTGCCGGTATTCGTCGTGACGGACTCGGAATTCGTTCAGCAGATGATGGCCTCGCATTTCGCGAATGCACGATCCATCTTCAAGGCATTCGAGACCAACGCCGAAGGAGGGCGTTTTGTAAAGCGCATGGACCGCAGCGCGATGATGACCTTCGTTAAGGAAGTGGACTGTCTGTGCCACTGTGGACTCATCGCCTCGATCGGCGGGTTCCTGAATCAAAACCATGTCAAGCATAAGATCTTGGCTGGGACCGGCGCTCCTACAGTCTGGAGGCGCTTCTTGCAGACCGCTCCATCTTCTTCCTGAGCCGAGCCAAGCCTCAACTCGATTGTCCGGGACCCTTCGACTTCGATAGCTTGCCGATCCGCCATATCGACGGGTAGGGCGGACCCGTCATGAGCGCTTCGCGGCTTACCGCAATGAGGCCAAAGCGCTCAGTGCCCATTGACGTGATACTTCTCACGCCATGACGCCGATGGGGGTCATTTCGATCAGCATTTACGGGGGATCGAACACTCTGAGCGGGGATCGCAGCGTTCGGCTCGATAAGAACGGGTTCGCGCACGGAGACTGTCACCCGGTCTTTCAGCGAGCCTCATTTTCCGGGGGGGGCATTTTGGTTCCGGCGAGTGGGGAATCCCTCCCTCTCCGGTACACGATTCGACTCATCCATCCGGTAAGCCGGCCATGCGCATACCCTCATATAAGCGCTCGCGCCTGGCAAGCCATGCTGGATTGTCGGATAGGAAGAGGGCACTGACCTCGTATCGACAAATGGTGAAGTCCGGATCGAGTGCCAGTCCCGCTTCGGCAATGGATCGTGCTTCCTTGAGGTCTCCCATCATGGCCAATGCGCCGGCCAAGTGAAAGTGGGCGAGCGCAAAATTGGGATTGGCCTCAATGCTCCCGCGAAGCCAGTCAAGTGCCTCGAGGTCTGCGTTGGTCAACATCAATTTAGCCATCCCGACAATCGTGAACCAAAGAAAGGCGCGTGTATCGCGCGGGGACAGTCGTAACGCCTCTTGAATATGTCCCTCGACTTCCGCGCCGCGCCCCAGCGCATGCTTCCCAAGGCCAATGAACCCATGCGCATCGGCCAAATTCCGATCGAGCGCCAGCGCCTGCCGACATTCAGCGATACCCTTGGCAGCGCGGTTGGTCCGAATTTGAACCGCGCCGAGAAGCATGTGGGCTCTGGGGTGATTGGGCGCACGCAACAATACCCTATTCAACGCGTTTTCCGCGGCCCTGAAACGCGCTGGTCCGTCATCGGCCATGGAGGAAGAACCAATTGCGAAATCGACGTGAGCCGCGGCAACCGCTGCTTCGATATGGTCTGGATCAAGCGCCAAGGCGCGCATGAAGAACCCCCTTGCTTGCGCCATAACCGCGGGCGTTATTCCCTTGTTCAGGATAGCCCTGCCCTGAAAATATAGATCCATGGCGTCCGGCCGGAGCGACCGTTCCGCACGTCGCGCTTCGGCCTTGATGAGTTCGGCGCTCAAGGTATTGGCGAGGCGGGATACGATCTCATCCTGCATATCCAGCAAGTCAGCTGCTGCCTTGTCGAAACGCTCGGCCCACACTTGGCCGCCGGTTGCCGTGTCGGTCAACTGGACGTTCAGGCGAAAGCGGTTGCTGGCGCGCTGCACCGAGCCCTCCAGCACGTAACGTACATTCAGTTCACGGCCGATCTCCCGCGCATCTACTGCTTTCCCTTTGAAGGTGAATGCGGTGTTGCGGCCGATGACGAACGCGCCGGCGATGCGCGACAGGTCCGTCGTGAGACTGTCGGTCACGCCATCGACGAAGTACTCCTGCTCCGGATTGTCGCCGAGGTTCGCAAACGGCAGGACAACTATGGACAGATGTGGCACCGCGGATGGAATCGACGCCTCTGGATCGGAAGCGGGTGCCGCCGCGATCGGAAGGTCCGCGTCATCAATCGGTTCTCCATTTATTGCCAGCATGTAGCCGCGGCGGGGCAGGGTCCTCAGGGCTGTCCTGCCCGCTTCACCGAGCGCGCGCCTGACGTCGCCGATGGCTTGGACGAGGGAATCTTCCGTGACCTCGCAGTCGGACCAGACCTCGTCCAGGATTTCGCCCTTGCCTACCAACTGTCCGGCTCGCGTCGCGAGCAGCCGCAGCACCGACCAAGCCTGAGGACGCAACGGCACGATGTCGCCGCGCCCGTCGAGCAGCAGTTCGCGGGTCAAGTCCACAGTCCGGTCGCCAATAACAATCGAAGGCTGCGATGATTTAAGCACGAACGCCTCGTGCGCCATTCCGGAAAAATATCGGCAAAATATCGGCCAAGTTTCGGGACGCAGTGTCGACTGTACAGCATCATCCTGTGGCGCGGGATAGCAAAACCGTCCCGAGACGAGATCCGCCAGCGGCAGCCAACGCCAGGCAGGCCTCCATGGTTTATTCGGCCATCTTTTGTTGCGCTAAGTGTTTCAGTTTTCATCCTTTATTCGGTTTCGGGAGCAGACAAGCAATGCGGCGCCGGCGTCACCGGCACCGAGATCAGGATCGGCCAAAGGATGCCGTAGAGCGGGCAGCTCTCCAACCTGAGCAGTTTTGGCCGGGCGGTGTTCGACCGGCGCCGGTGAACAACACGGGGAGGGAATGAGCGATGTCGTCTACCCAAGCATCAATCAAATTGTTGCGCCTTGTTCAGTCGCAGCGCGTGACCGCGGTCATCTATGTCGCCGCAAGGCTGGGTATTGCTGAACTCCTGCGTGATGGATCGCGTCCCCTTGGCGAACTCGTCGAGGCGACGGGTGCGAACAAGCAGGCGCTCGGCCGACTGTTGATTGCGCTTTCGACCATAGGCATTTGCACGGTCGTTGAAGAGCGATACGCATTGACCGAACTGGGTGCTTGCCTCGACGGGGCCGCAACGCAGTCCCTCAAGAACTGGACGATTTTTGAAGGCCAGTTCCTGGCCAATTCATGGACCGGGTTGCTGGACTCCATCGTGACAGGCAAGTCCGCCGCGCAACTGCTCGGCCTCGAAAACAGCTTCGATCTGATGGCACGCGATCCAGAAATGGTCGGCGTATTCAATGCCGCGATGACGGAGGGGAGCCGTCTAGCGATTCCGGATGTCCTGGGGGCCTACGACTTCGGTACGTTCGCTCATCTTATGGATGTCGGTGGCGGCTCCGGCGAACTCCTCGGCGCCATAGCCGGGCAATATCCACATATCCGAGGGACCATTTTCGACCTTCCGCGCTGCGCCGAATCCGCGACTGGCCACCTGATGCGGACCGGGCTCAGTAACCGCGTCAAATTCATGGCCGGCGATTTCTTCCAGACGATTCCATCGATCGCGGATGGCATCGTCATGAAGAACATCATTCACGATTGGAGCGATGAGCGCAGCCTGGCTATCCTTACAAACTGTCGAAGAGCGCTTCCGGAAGGTGGTGCGCTGCTATTGGTCGAACGGATCATGCCGGAATTCCCGAACGTTAGCGATGAGCACAAGGAACAGACGTTGTCCGATCTGCTCATGCTGCGCGGGCCCGGCGGTCTTGAAAGAACCGAAAAGAAGTACGCCTCGCTGTTTCGTGAATCTGGTTTTACTCACACCGCAACTTACCCGGCCGAACGTCTTAGCGTCATCGAGGCAAGGGCCGGCTAAGCTTTCGAAGGCAGACTATCACTCCCGCGCAATGGAGCAGCGTCGCAGGACGTCATAGGCAAAGCATACTTTTGAAGGAATGAGAATGCATCTGCCCGCTGCAAGCGAGACATCGCCGCCCGCACTGGAGAACCCCGTTTACGAGGCGGTCTTCGCGAAAGTCGACTGGCGCCTCATACCGCTGCTGCTGATCGCCAGTATGGTCGCCTTTCTCGACCGCATCAATATCGGCTTTGCACAGCTTCAGATGAAGCAGACATTGCCGTTTGATGATGCAGTCTACGCGCTCGGCGCAGGCATCTTTTTCGTCGGATATTTCCTGTTTGAGGTGCCTAGCAATCTTCTTCTGGAGAGGATCGGCGCGCGCAAGACCCTGTTGCGGATCATGGTGCTCTGGGGACTCGCGGCGATCGCCACGATGTTCGTATCGACGCCGCTAGAGTTCTACGCGGCCCGGTTCTTTCTTGGTGTCTTTGAGGCCGGCTTCGCCCCGGGCGTGCTTCTGTACTTGACTTACTGGTATCCGTCGGTGAGGCGCGGGCAGGTGATCGCGATCCTAACGTCGGCGCCGCCCCTCGTGATGTTCATCGCAGGTCCTTTGTGTGGTTCGATCCTGAAGTATCTCGATGGCGTCAGTGGACTTTACGGTTGGCAATGGCTCTTTTTGATCCAGGGGCTGCCTGCGCCGGTCCTCGGTGTTCTCCTGTACTACCTGCTCAAGGACAAGCCGTCCCAAGCCGCATGGCTCTCGAAGGAGGAGAGGGCGCAGCTCGACGATGCTTTGCAGCATGACGAAGAGAACATCGTGAAGACGACCTCGGGGACGTTCGGGCAATTGCTGCGAGATCCGAAGGTCTACCTGCTATCGCTGGTCTGTTTCCTTCTGCTGGGCGCCAACTACACTATGGTGTTCTGGATGCCGACCCTGATCAATAGCTGGGGCGTGAAGGATCCACTCATGGTCGGCGTCTATCACGCAATATCTAACGCTGCGGGCATCATCTGCATGGTCCTGATCGGTCGTCATTCGGACAAGTGGCATGAGCGCCGATGGCACTATGCAAGTTGCGTGACGATTGCCGCCGGAGGCTTGTTCCTCCTCATGTTGCATCCGGGCACTCTGATTGGTTCGATCCTGGCACTCTCCGTCGCGGTCATCGGGTTTGTGTCGGCGCCACCGCTCTTCTATACGCTGACCAGCGAGTATCTCTCTGCCGGCTCAGCGGCCGGCGGACTTGCCCTCATCACCAGTCTCGGAAACCTCGGTCCGGCGGTAAGCCCATCGATCACCGGGTTCGTCGTGCGGAATGCCGGCGACAACTTCTATGGCATGTACTTCGTCATGGCGCTGTACTTACTCTCCGGCGCGCTCTTGCTGCTGAGCATGCGGGCCGCAGCGACCCCGAAATGGCATCCCTGACCCATAACCGACCAAACCTCACCCGCGACACCAGGCCCAGGCGGTGAGGCCGCTTGTCGTAGGGGGGCAGACTCAAAATAGCTGAAAACAGACTCAGATAAGGAGAAAAGGTTCATGACGCCCCGATCTGCACAGCCACAGGTCTGATTCGCATAAGGTATATTATGGAATATATTTATATCTAATTAGATCAGATATTTAGGTGGAACTCCTGCCATCCCGGCTTCGCGTCCAGCCCCGTTCGTCTTGACCATCGGGCTCCCACCCAGCCCCTTGACCGCTACTGTGCATGGGGTTGTTTTCGCGTTTTTTATTGCGAGCGCCGTCGCGCCGAAAGCCGATATTGCCGCGCCGTTGTCCGGCTGCAATAAGCGAGGCTTCGCGAGATCGCAGATGACCTTCAGGCCGTCCGTCCGTATAGGTTTGCGTCTCACAACAAAAACAAACGTTTGAGGAAGCAGACCCATGAGTTTCTCCCGCCGCACGCTTCTCAAGGCCTCCGCCGCGACCGCCGTCTTCGGCGGCGTCAGCGCGCCCTATGTGGCCCGTGCCCAGGCCGCCGAGTTCTCCTACAAGTTCGCCAACAATCTGCCGGAGTCGCATCCGTTCGTGGCGCGCGCCCGTGAGATGGCAGCTGCCATCAAGACCGAGACCAATGGCCGGTTCGACCTCCAGGTGTTCCCGAACAGCCAGCTCGGCTCCGACACCGACATGCTGAGCCAAGTGCGCTCTGGCGGCGTCGAGTTCTTCACGTTGTCCGGCCTGATCCTGGCAACCCTGGTGCCGGCGGCCTCGATCAACGGCATCGGGTTTGCGTTCCCGGACTATCCAACGGTCTGGAAGGCCATGGACGGCGACCTCGGCGCCTATGTGCGCGGCGAGATCAACAAGGCCGGCCTCGAGGTCATGGACAAGATCTGGGACAACGGCTTCCGCCAGACCACGTCCTCGACCAAGCCGATCAACGGCCCGGATGACTTCAAGGGCTTCAAGATCCGCGTGCCGGTGTCGCCGCTGTGGACCTCGATGTTCAAGGCGTTCGATGCCTCGCCCGCCTCGATCAATTTCGCCGAGGTCTATTCGGCGCTCCAGACCAAGATCGTCGAAGGCCAGGAGAACCCGCTGGCGCTGATCTCGACGGCGAAGCTCTATGAGGTTCAGAAATACTGCTCGATGACGAACCACATGTGGGACGGCTTCTGGTTCCTGATGAACCGCCGCGCCTGGCAGGCGCTGCCGGAAGACATCCGCACCATCGTCGCCAAGAACGTCAACGCCGCCGCCGTCAAGGAGCGCGAGGACACCGAGAAGCTCAATATCAGCGTTAGGCAGGAACTTGCCGGCAAGGGCCTCACGTTCAACCAGCCCGAGGTCGGGCCGTTCCGCGACAAGCTGCGCGCCGCCGGCTTCTACAATGAGTGGAAGGGCAAGTACGGCGACAAGGCCTGGGATCTGCTGGAAAAGTCTGTCGGCAAGCTGTCGTAACGCGCGAGCAATAGGGGCCCTGCCATGGCTCATGTCGACATGACGCCAGCCGTGGCCGGCGAGGTGGCAACACCCCCTCGCCGCAGGCCCGTGCTCGGGTCCATCGAGCTTGCGCTGAAATGGCTGGTGGAGATCCCGGCGGCGATCCTGGTCGTCGCCGAGATCGTGATCCTGTTCGCCGGCGTGGTCTCGCGCTACGTGCTGCATGCGCCGCTGGTGTGGTCCGACGAGCTGGCCTCGATGCTGTTCCTGTGGTTGGCGATGCTGGGCTCGGCGGTCGCATTTCGCCGCAACGAGCACATGCGGATGACGGCGCTGGTCGCCAGCGCAGGCCCGAGGCTCTGGGCTTATCTGGACGTGTTCGCGACCTGTGCTGCGCTGGCGTTCCTGCTGCTGATCGTCCATCCGGCCTATGAATACGCCTACGAAGAGAGCTTCATCACCACGCCGGCACTGCAGATTTCCAACACCTGGCGCGCCGCGGCGCTGCCGGTCGGCATCTGCCTGATGGTGCTGTTCGCGCTGCTGCGGCTGCTCCGCGCCGGCGATCTCAAGACGCTGCTGGCGGCCGTGGCGACAGTCGCGATCCTGATCGGGCTGTTCTGGTTCGCGCAGCCGCTGCTCAAGCCGCTCGGCAACATCAACCTCATCATCTTCTTCGTCGGCGTGGTCGGCTTCTGCGTGTTTGCGGGCGTCCCGATCGCGTTCGCCTTTGGCCTAGCGATCTTCGGCTATCTGGCGCTGACCACGCGGACGCCGCTGATGGTGTTGGTCGGGCGCATGGACGAGGGCATGAGCCATCTGATCCTGCTCTCGGTGCCGCTGTTCGTATTCTTAGGGCTCCTGATTGAAATGACCGGCATGGCGCGGGCCATGGTGGCGTTTCTGTCGAGCCTGCTCGGCCATGTCCGCGGCGGTCTGCATTACGTGCTGGTCGGCGCGATGTACCTGGTCTCCGGCATCTCCGGCGCCAAGGCTGCCGACATGGCGGCCGTTGCGCCGGTGCTGTTCCCGGAAATGAAGCAACGTGGCGCCCGCCCCGGCGATCTCGTGGCGTTGCTGGCTGCGACCGGCGCTCAGACCGAAACCATTCCGCCGAGTCTGGTGCTGATTACCATCGGCTCGGTCACGGGCGTCTCGATCTCGGCGCTGTTCACCGGCGGTCTTCTGCCTGGCGTCGTGCTGGCGCTGACGCTGTCGGGGCTGGTCTGGTGGCGCTATCGCGGCGAGGACCTCAGCCATGTCCGTCGTGCCACGTCGGGCGAGATCGGCCGCGCGTTCGTGGTCTCCATCCCTGCCCTGACCCTGCCCTTCGTGATCCGGTACGCGGTCGTCGAAGGCATTGCGACCGCCACGGAAGTCTCGACCATCGGCATCGTCTACGCGCTTGTGATCGGGCTCCTGATCTACCGCCAGTTCGACTGGCGGCGGCTGTTGCCGATGCTGATCGAGACCGCGTGCCTGTCCGGCGCGATCCTGCTGATCATTGGCACCGCGACCGGCATGGCCTGGGGCCTGACCCAATCCGGCTTCTCGCGGGCGCTCGCGGCCTCCATGACCGGCCTGCCCGGCGGCTCCGCGACCTTCATCGCGGTCTCGATCCTGGCCTTCGTGGTGCTCGGCAGCGTGCTGGAAGGCATTCCGGCGATCGTGCTGTTCGGACCGCTGCTGTTTCCGATCGCGCGCCTTGTCGGGGTGCACGAGGTGCACTACGCCATGATCATCATTCTGGCGATGGGTATCGGGCTATTCGCCCCGCCCTTCGGCGTCGGTTATTATGCGGCTTGCGCCATCGGAAAGGTCGATCCGGCCGAAGGCATCAGGCCGATCTGGGGCTATCTGCTGGCGCTGCTGGTGGGATTGATCGTCGTCGCGGTCTTTCCGTGGATCTCGATCGGATTCCTGTGAGGGCGAAGGAGGGTGTCGATGAGTGAGAGCCAGTACAATATCGGCTTGGACAAGACGCCCGCCAATTACGTGCCGCTAAGCCCGCTGAGCTTCCTGGCGCGCAGCGCCGACGTCTATCCCGATCACGTCAGCACGCTCTATGAAGGCCGCAGCTTCACCTGGGCTCAGACCTACGCGCGCTGCAGGCGCTTTGCGTCGTACCTTGCCAGCAAGGGCATCCGCGTCGGCGATACTGTCGCAGCGATGCTGCCGAACATCCCGGCGATGAACGAGGCGCATTTCGCGGTGCCCATGACGGGCGCCGTGATCAATGCGCTCAACATCCGTCTCGATGCGCCCTCGATCGCGTTTCAACTCGACCATGGCGGAGCGAAGATCATTCTGGTCGATCCCGAATTTTCGACCGTGATTACCGACGCGCTCGCGCAGATGAGCGGGCCAAAGCCGTTCGTGATCGACGTCGACGATGCCGCGTTCAAGGGCGGCAAGCGCATCGGCGAGATCGAATATGAGGCGGCCGTCGCGCAAGGCGATCCGAATTTCACGGCGGTCCCACTCAGCGACGAATGGGATGCTATCGCGCTGAGCTACACCTCGGGCACGACAGGCAATCCCAAGGGCGTCGTCACCCATCATCGCGGCGCGTATCTGAACGCCGTCAGCAACATCCTTGCAGGCCAACTCGGCCAGCATCCGGTCTATCTCTGGACCTTGCCGATGTTCCACTGCAACGGCTGGTGCTTTCCCTGGACCATCGCGGCGGCCGCCGGCATCAATGTCTGCCTGCGCAAGGTCGAGCCGACCAAAATCTTCGAGCTGATCAAGGCGCACGGAGTCACCCACATGTGTGGCGCGCCGATCGTCTACAACACGCTGATCAATGCGCCGGACGCGCCAAAAGGAAATGCCGCTCGCCGCGTCGTCGGCCTGATCGCCGGCGCCGCTCCGCCGGTCGCGGTGCTCGAAGGCGCCGAAAACATCGGCATCAAGCTCACGCATGTCTATGGCCTGACCGAGGTCTACGGCCCCGCTTCGGTCTGCGCCGAGCAGCCCGGCTGGGACGAGCTCCCGGCCGCCGAGCGCGCCCGCATGAAGCGCCGGCAGGGCGTGCCCTACCCGCTCGAGGAAGGCGTCACCGTCATCAATCCGCAGACCATGCAGGAGGTGCCGCGCGACGGCGAGACCATCGGCGAGGTCATGTTCCGCGGCAACATCGTGATGAAGGGCTATCTCAAGAACGAGAAAGCGACCAAGGAAGCTTTCGAAGGCGGCTGGTTTCACACCGGCGATCTCGGCGTGCTCGACGAGCACGGCTACGTCATCATCAAGGACCGCTCCAAGGACATCATCATCTCCGGCGGCGAGAACATCTCCTCCGTCGAGGTCGAGGACATCCTCTACAAGCACCCCGCCGTGCTGTTCGCTGCCGTCGTCGCAAAGCCGGATCCGAAATGGGGCGAAGTGCCCTGCGCCTTCGTCGAATTGAAGGAGGGCGCCAGTGCGACCGAGGCCGACATCATCGCCTTCTGCCGCTCGCATATGAGCGGCTTCAAGACACCGAAGGCCGTCGTGTTCGGACCGATCCCGAAGACGTCCACGGGCAAGATCCAGAAATTCCTGCTGCGCAACGAAGTGGGATCAGCGAAGGCGATTACAGCCTGAGCTCGTCCCGGCCGCAGACACATTTAGAAACATAGGCCGCATCGTCCTGACACCGATTGTACGGGTTGGCGGCCTCCTCGACTTGCGCGGCCGTCTCGCCTGGGCGCACGATTTCAGCGCGACGCAATCGATGCCGGCGGTGTTCCAGGCCGTATCCCCTCAAGGCTTCGTCGTCGGTAGCACGGCGCTTGCGCCGAACTCGGCGTATCGCTCGAGCTCCGAGCCATCAACGGATGGGTCCGCAGCAGCAAATTTCGACAGCGAACTGTCGAGCCTCGTGCGCTCCTATACCGGCAAGGCCATCTTGCGCTACGCTTGGTAGGTGCTTTCAGCGCGTCTCCAGCCGCATTCCGTCATAGGCCGGCACCACGCCTGATGGCAGTGATTGCCTGATCACTTCATAATCGACGTCGGCCGTCATGTTGGTGATGACGGCGCGCTTCGGCTTGAAGCGTTCGATCCAGGACAGCGCGTCGTTGATGCTGAAATGGCTGGGATGGCCGGTGTAGCGCAGGCCGTCGACGATCCAGAGATCGAGATTTTCCAGCGCACTCCAGCTCTCGCGCGGGATGTCGTTGAGGTCGGGCGTGTAGGCGGCGTTGCCAATGCGGTAGCCGAGCGCGGGGATTTGGCCGTGCTCGACCAGGAAGGCGGTCATGGTCACGTCCCCGCCCTTGCCGCTGATGGTCTGGCTCTCTCCCGCCTCGATCGAGTGATGGCTCAGGATCGGCGGATAGTCGCTGCCCTCCGGCGAGATGAAGCAATAGGAGAACCGCGCCATGATGTCGTCGGCGGTCGACCGGTTCAAGTAAACGGGAATACGCTTGCGCATGTGGATCACGACCGAGCGCAAATCGTCCATGCCGTGGGTCTGGTCGGCATGCTGATGCGTCAGGAACACCGCGTCGATGTGGTCGACATCTGTCGAGATCAACTGCTCACGCAGGTCCGGTGAGGTGTCGATCACGATGCGCGTGGTGCCGTGGCCTGACGTCTGTTCGACCAGCAGCGAGCAGCGGCGGCGGCGGTTCTTTGGATTGTTGGGATCGCAGGCGCCCCAGCCGAGTGCCGGGCGCGGCACGCCGGCGGAGGAGCCACAGCCCAGGATCGTCAGCGTCAGCGTCATGCGGCTCCCAACCTCAAGCTTTCACCTTGGAGAACAGGCGGAAGAAGTTTTCGCTGGTCTGGCGCGAAATCTCATCGAGCGACACGCCGCGCGTCTCGGCCAGTACCTTGGCGACCTCGACCACATAGGCCGGCTCGTTGCGTTTGCCCCGGAACTTGCCGGGCGCAAGATAGGGCGAGTCTGTTTCAACCAGAATACGGTCGGCCGGCAGTTCGGCCGCGAGCGCGCGCAGGGCCTCCGACTTCTTGAAGGTCAAGATGCCGGTGAAGCCGATGTAGAGCCCGAGCGATACCGCCTTGAGCGCCAGCCCGCGCCCGCCCGTGTAACAATGCAGCACCGCGCGAAACGATCCCTTGGCCGTCTCCTCTTCCAGAATGCGAGCGCAATCCTCATCCGCCTCACGGGTGTGGATTACGAGCGGCAGGCCGGTCGCGCGTGCCGCCGCAATGTGGGCGCGAAAGCCCCTCGCCTGCGCCTCCGGCGAGCCGTCGTCGTAGAAATAATCGAGCCCGGCTTCGCCGAGCGCGACGACCTTCGGATGCTGCGTCAGCGCGACCAGCTCGTCCGGCGCGATGCCGTCCTCCTCATCCGCGTTGTGCGGATGGGTGCCGACCGAGCAATAGACGTCGTCATAGCGCTCCGCGATCGCTAGCAGGCCGTCCAGTCGCCGCACCCGCGTCGAGATCGTGACCATGCGGCCAATTCCCGCTGCCCGCGCGCGCGATACGATTCCGTCGAGATCCTCCGCAAAGTCCGGAAAATCCAGATGGCAATGGCTGTCGACCAGCATCGTACGAGCGCCTTACGCCGCCGGCTCGATGTAGCGCGGGAACGCCGGCGTCGGCGCCGGCAGCGTCGAACCGGGCGCAATGCGCTTGGCGCCGCCGAGCATGGCGAAGTCGCGCTCGCCCGCGGGAGTGCCGAGACTGTCGAGCAGCAATCCCGAGGCGGTCGGCATCGCCGGCTGGGCCAGGATCGCGATCTGGCGCACGACTTCGGCGGTGACATAGAGCACCGTCTTCTGGCGTGCCGGATCGGTCTTGGCGAGCGCCCAAGGCGCCTCTCCCGCGAAATAGCGGTTGGCCTCCGCGACCACGGCCCACACGGCGTTGAGCCAATGGTGGATCTGTTGCGTCGCCATCGCCTCGCGCGAGGCGGCGATCATGCCGTCGGCCATCGCCAAAATCGCCTTGTCATTATCGCTGAATTCACCGGGCTCCGGCAGCACGCCGCCGAGTTGCTTGGCGATCATGGACAGCGAGCGCTGCGCAAGATTGCCGAGGTCGTTGGCGAGATCGGCATTGATGCGCGCGACGATGGCCTCGTGATTGTAGTTGCCGTCCTGGCCGAACGGCACCTCGCGCAAAAAGAAATAGCGCATCTGGTCGACGCCATATTGGTCGGCGAGGTTGAAGGGATCGACGACGTTACCGACCGACTTCGACATCTTCTCGCCCCTGTTGAACAGGAAGCCGTGGGCATAGACCCGCTTCTGCACGGGGATGCCGGCCGACATCAGGAACGCGGGCCAGTACACCGCATGGAAGCGGATGATGTCCTTGCCGATGATGTGCACGTCGGCCGGCCAGTAGCGCCAGTTCTTGTCGCTTTCGTCGGGGAAGCCAACGCCTGTGATGTAGTTGGTCAGCGCGTCGACCCAGACATACATTACGTGATCTTCGTCGCCGGGGACCTTGACGCCCCAGTCGAAGGTGGTGCGCGAGATCGAGAGATCGCGCAGGCCGCCTCGTACGAAGCTCACCACCTCGTTTTTGCGCGAGTCCGGGCCGATGAAATTGGGTTGTGCCTCGTAGAGCTTGAGCAGCTTGTCCTGATAGGCCGACAGGCGGAAGAAGTAGCTCTTTTCCTCGACCCACTCGACTGGTGTGCCCTGCGGCCCGAGGCGTACGCCGTCGTCGTTCAGGCGCGTCTCGTCCTCGGCGTAATAGGCTTCGTCGCGCACCGAGTACCAGCCGGCATAGGTGTCGGCATAGATGTCACCGTTTGCTTCCATGCGCCGCCAGATCTCCTGGCTGGAGCGGTGGTGCCGCTCTTCGGTGGTGCGGATGAAACGGTCGAACGACACGTTGAGACGCTCGTCCATCTCCTTGAAGCGGCCAGCATTGCGTGTCGCGAGTGCGGACGGGGTCAGGCCCTCGCTCTGCGCGGTCTGGACCATCTTTTGGCCGTGCTCGTCCGTGCCGGTCAGGAAGAACACGTCCTTGCCGTCGAGCCGCGCAAAGCGCGCCAGCACGTCGGTCGCGATTGCCTCATAGGCGTGGCCGATATGCGGGCTGCCATTGGGATAGGCGATGGCGGTCGTGATGTAGAAGACGTTGTCGCGCGCCGGTGCGGAAACTTGCGCTGCCGCCCGCGGTGCAGCCAGCGGCTTCGGCGCAGTCGGCGCCTTGGGTTTCGACACATTGGGCTTCACAGCCCTCGGCGGAGCAACGACAGGAGGCGGCGCGACGGGAGACATGAGCACCCTCGCCTTCGTAGCCACCTTCTTCGCCGGAGCCTTGGCGGTCTTTTTGGCGACCGCTTTCTTGGAATCTTTCTTGGAAGATTTCTTGGCGACGACCTGCTTCTTCGCAGCTTTCTTTGTTGTCTTCGCTGCGCTCTTCTTCACGCGCTTCTTGACGGCGGCCTTTTTGGCTTTCTTGACCTTCTTGGCACCTTTGCGCGCAAGCGCCTTCACAGCCTTCTTCGCGGCTTTCTTCGCAGCCTTCTTACTGCTCTTGCCCTTAGCGGTTTTCTTAGCTCGCGTGGCCACGACGAATTCCTTTACCGGCTTCTCGAAATTTGGAAACGAACCTGCGCCTAGCGCGTTGCGTCCGCCAGCCAGCCGAACACCGAGAAAACCAAGGGCTTTCGCTCCAGATTGTAGGTTTCGGTGTCGCGCGCGGCGCGGACGATCTTTTCCCATACCTCGCTAAGGCGCGCAAGGCGCGGCAGGTTCTGATTGGCGTTGGCGTCGTCCGCATGCAGGCGTTCCGCGATCCAGCGGTCGATCCCGTCGATGAAGGCCGCAAGCGCAACGCGGTCATTGGTGGGAAGCGAATCGCCGAGCGTGTGCAATTCGCGCGGATCGACCTGCGGCAGCCGCGCCAGCATCGCCGCTGTGCGCTGCTGGAGTTTCAGGGCGTCGCCGCCGAGCAGCGTCAGCGCCCGCGCGACGCTACCCTCGGAGGCCTCGGCTGCCTCGCGCAGCGCCAGATCGGTCGGGGCGAGGTCGGCAGCCGCTGCCGCCGCGTCAATCACCTCGTCGGTCGCGAGCGGGCGCAGGCGCAACTTGCGGCAGCGTGACTGGATCGTGGCCAGCACGCGCGCCGGCGCGTGGCTCACCAGCAGGAACAGCGATTGCTGCGGCGGTTCCTCGAGAATCTTCAGAAGCGCGTTCGCCGCATTTGGATTGAGCTCGTCGACGGTATCGACGATGCAGACGCGCCAACCTTCGGCGGCAGCCGTCGAACCGAAGAACGAGATGGTCTCACGCGTCTCGTCCACCGTGATCACGGTGCGCATCACGCCACGATCGTTCGCGGTCCGCTCCAGCGTCAACAGCCCGCCATGCGAGCTGGCCGCAACCTGCCGCGCAACGGGGTTGTTGGGATCAATCGCGAGGTTTTCGGCGCGCTGCACGGCAGGCGCCAGCGGCTGGCCGTGGGCGAGCACGAAGCGCGCCATGCGATAGGCCAGCGTCGCCTTGCCGATCCCCTGCGGCCCGCCGATCAGCCACGCATGCGGGATGCGCCCGCTGCGATACGCCGCGAGCAGCGCGGTCTCCGCCTCGCGATGGCCGAACAGAAGGCTGGTCTCGCGCGGATGCGGAATGGCGCTCTCGCGCTCGACCTGACGCGGGCTCATGCTGAGACCACCGAGGCCGGCGTGGGAAGTAGACGTTCGCGCAGCGCTGTCCAGACGCGGCCAGCGACCGTATCAAGGTCGGAATTGGCGTCGATCAGCACGCAGCGCTCAGGCTCGTCCGCCGCGATCTTGCGATAGGCCTCGCGCAGGCCCTGGTGGAAGCTGAGCTTCTCACCCTCGAACCTGTCAGGCGTGGCGCTGCCGCGACGTGCGGCGGCGCGCTGCAAACCGATCTCTACCGGCAGATCGAGGAGGATGGTGAGGTCGGGCTTGAGATCCCCGATCGTGACCCGCTGCATGGCATTGATCAGCCCGGCCGGCACTTGGCCAAGGCTGCCCTGATAGGCCCGTGTCGAGTCGGCGAAACGGTCGCACAAGACCCATGTGCCCCGATTGAGCGCGGGTTCGATCAATGTGCGGACGTGGTCGTCTCGGGCGGCGGCAAACAGCAGCGTCTCGGCCTCGGGACCTAGCAGCTTGCCCATGCCCGACAGCACCAGATGCCGCATGATCTCGGCGCCCGGCGAGCCACCCGGCTCGCGCGTGACGAGGGTGCGCAGCTTGGCCGCATTGAGGCGGTCGGCGAGCTTCTTGATCTGGGTCGACTTGCCCGCTCCCTCGCCGCCTTCAAAGGTGATGAAGCGTCCGCGTCCGGACGGACGCTGTCCAGTGCTCTCATTCATGATCAGAGCTTCTCGGCGCCTGCGCGGAACATGCCAATCACGAGCTCGCTGGCGCCGTCAATCGCGCGTCGCATGGTCGAGCCGGTGCCGATCGCTTCGGCCGCATAGACCGGCGTCTCCACCGCGATATTGCCGCTGCGCCATACCCTGACCACGCCGACCTGCTGCCCCTCCTGAACGGGCGCGCGCACCGGGCCGCTATAGACCACGCGTGCAATCAGCTTGTCGCCGCCGCTCTTGTGCACCATCACCTTCACCGGCTCTTTTGCGACGAGCTTCACCGAACGGCTCTCGCCACCGAACACTTTTGCGTAGCCGACCTGCTGGTCGGCGGCGATCAGCGTGCGGGTCTCGAAATTGCGAAAGCCCCATTCCAGCATCTTCTTGGCTTCGGTGGCGCGGTCCTCAGGATCTTCCAGACCGTTGACGACGACGATCAGCCGTGTGCCGTTCTGCACGGCCGAGCCGACCATGCCGTAGCCGCCTTCCTTGGTGTAGCCGGTCTTCAGGCCATCAGCGCCTTCCATCGAATTGAGCAGCGGATTGCGGTTGGGCTGGCGGATCTTGTTCCAGGTGAACTCCTTCTCGCCGAACAGTTTATAGAATTCCGGGAAGTCCAGGATGATGTGACGCGCGAGGATACCGAGCTCGCGCACCGTCATCTTGTTGCCGGGGTCGGGCAAGCCGTTGGAGTTGCCGAAAGTCGACTTGGTCAGGCCGAGCTCGCGGGCGCGCTTCGTCATGAAATCGGAGGCAAAAATCCGCTCGTTGCCGGCGATGCCTTCGGCAAGCGCGATGCAGGCGTCGTTGCCGCTCTGGATGATGGCGCCATGCAGGAGGTCGTCGACCGCGACCTTGCTGTTGATGGCCGCGAACATCGTCGAGCCGCCGGAGGGCGCCCCGCCCTTGCGCCAGGCGTTCTCGCTGATCCGATACTCATCGGTCAGCTTGATGTCGCCCTTCTTGATCGCGTTGAACACGACTTCCGCGGTCACGAGCTTCATCATGCTGGAGGGCGCGCGCAGCTCGTCGGCGTTCTTCTCGAACAGCACGCTGCCGCTGGAAGCCTCGATCAGGATCGCGGTGGGGGCATCGCCGTCAAAGCCCACGTCCTCGGTTTTCTTGGCCCCCTGGACGCTCTGGTTGGCGGCATAGAGTACCCCGCTCCAACTGACGCTCGCGACCAGCAGCCCGGCAAGGAGCCCGCGCATCCACGCACCGGCAGTGAACCGGGTGCGTCCGAGCGAAATGAGACGAAATGCCATGGCGAAGCCCTGAGAGCGGCGTTCTAACAGTTGGAACCGGTGCGAACAACACGAGGATGGCGCTTGCCCCCGAGATTGCACGATTCTCGTCGCGTCTCTATCGTGGCACCTCAGGTTCTTGGACCAAACCCCTGAAACAAGGCGGAAAAGCGATGTCTTCCACCCGCGTCATCAAGGCCAATGGGATCGACCTCTTCATCCGCGAGGCAGGCCAGGGACCGCTGGTGGTGCTGTGCCATGGCTGGCCGGAACTGTCCTATTCCTGGCGGCATCAGATCCTGGCGCTCGCGGCCGCCGGGTTTCACGTCGTCGCCCCCGACATGCGCGGATACGGCCAGAGCGCGGCACCGCCTGACGTCACCGCCTATTCGATCCTCGACCTGGTCGGCGACGTCGTGGGCCTGGTGCAGGCGCTCGGCGAGACCAAAGCGATGGTGGTCGGCCACGACTGGGGCGCGCCGGTCGCCTGGCACTCGGCGCTGTTCCGTCCCGATATCTTCACGGCTGTTGCAGGTCTCAGCGTGCCGCCCCCGTTCCGCGGCCGCGGCAAGCCGCTCGAGCTGTTGCGCCAGGGCGGCGTCACCAATTTCTACTGGCAGTATTTTCAGGCTCCCGGCGTCCCCGAGGCCGAGTTCGAGCAGGACGTCGCGCGCACCATGCGCATCGTGCTCGGCGGGCGCGGACTGTCCGATCCGACCGCCGCGATGTTCGTGCAGGAGGACAAGGGCTTTCTCGGCCACGCGCCGGCAGAGGAGCCGCTGCCGGCCTGGCTCAGCGAGGCCGATCTTGCAGTCTTCACCGAGAGCTTTGGCAAGTCCGGTTTCCGCGGCGGGCTGAACTGGTATCGCAACCTCGACCGCAATTGGGAGCTGACCGCGCCCTGGCAGGGTGCGCAGATCCACCAGCCCTCGCTCTTTATCGCCGGCTCGACCGATGCCGTCATCACCGGCCTGATTGGCGCCAAGCGCGTCAACGAGCTGGAGCGCGTGCTGCCCAATCTTACGCGAAAGCTGATCATCGAGGGCGCCGGCCATTGGGTGCAACAGGAACGGCCCGACGAGGTCAACGCCGCGCTGATGAAATTTCTGCGCGAAGCTACGGCGCGCTAGACGATATTCTTGCTCATCGCGATGTGGGCGGCGCCCGCCTGCTCGCAGGCGGCACCACCGTCGGATTCGGGGCCGAACTCGGCGGCATTGGTGGCAACACGCAGATCTGGACCTTCACCGGACGCGCCCGCGTGCCGTTCTGACCGTTCGCGTCAACGGCCCTACGGATTCGTACAGCAACGCGTTTCGGGATCAGTACAGGCCGCGGCCGCTCAGGATGCCGCGGGCTTCGGCTGCGCCGCTGTCCGGGACATAGGCCGAGGACGGGCCGTTGTCCGAGGTGTAGCGGCCGTCCTCGTCATAGGACACCGCGCGGGCGTTCTGGAGCGTCCGGCCACGGCTGCGGCTGGAGGCCGACATCTCCGAGGTCGCGTTGATCGAGGCGACATCGGCCGAGGTGTTGCCGAGATTGTAGGGCCGCCCCTCCGGCGTCGGGACTTCGCCACGGATGGCGCCGCGGGTCGATGACGGCAGTTCCGGCACGAAGGGCCTGGCCGAGGCCACCCGGACCATCGAGGGCGACGGCGCCGGAACGCCGGTGCGCAAAGTGGCCATCAGCTGGCGGTCGTCGGAGCCTTCGAGCGGCGCCCGGCCGACATATTCGACGCGGACCTTGGCGACACCATTGCCTTTGAATTCAAGGAGTTCAGCGGCTTTGTTCGAGACATCGATAAGCCGGTTGCCGTGATAGGGCCCACGGTCATTGACGCGGACGATCAGCGACATGCCGTTCGAGAGATTGGTCACCCGTGCATAGGACGGCATCGGCAGCGTCGGATGCGCCGCCGTCAGCGAGCCCATGTCGAACACTTCGCCATTGGCGGTCTGGCGGCCGTGGAAATCGTCGCCGTACCACGACGCCATGCCCTCGGCGCGGTAGTTGACGTCCTCCTCCGGCACGTAGGTGCGCCCGGCAACGATATAGGGCTTGCCGACGCGGTAGGTGCCGCCGCCCTTGGGAACAGGATCGCCCAAGGCCACGACCCGGGGACTGGAGGACACGCCGTATTTCGGGTCGACGCGGCTGGCGAATTTGCCTGACGAGGCACAATTGGCGAGCGCTAGGCAGGTGGCGACCGCCGCAAGGCTACGCGCGGCCCGCACCACCGAATCTGACCGTCGGATCCCCATTCGCCCCAAATACCATTCCGCCGGAGATGGACCCAACCCGCTTTGGCTACGGGAAGCACCTACCGGACATCAAGCTCCGAGGCGGCCCACCACCGCGTCGGAAGTCGTGACGATATCGCAACCTGAACACGGCGGAAATGGGGAGCCCACAGCGTTCGCGCCGGGATGGTAAACAGGACGTTCGCGCTTCCCCGTTGATCTACGGAGCGCGGGCCCGTTCTCTGTGCCACTCCTGGACATTCTGTTGCGCCAAATCCTCACTCCACCCCCATTGTCTCGGTCCTCACTGGAATTCTTTTGACTGTGCAAGGCCGCCCGCGTTTTCTCGCGTCAAGGGCGGATTTGGAATTTAACGATGATCGAGACGGTTTCGGCACTGATGGGTCTGGTAAGCGCGGCGATCTTCCTGGCCCATGCGTTTGAAGGCTACCGCTCGAGGGCCTGAAGGCACTCGCGCGGGCGACATTGCATCACCTCTTCACGAAGGCGCGTTCGGACAATTTTAATCGATCCGAGCGAGCATTGCAGACGAGAGCAGCAGGTGTCCCATGCGCAACCATGACCTCGTATCCGATGGCTTCCTGGCATTGACCGCTGGCGGTCTGTTCCTGCTCTGCTCGAGCCTTGTGGCCCTGGCCTTCGGCTGATCCTCAACCGCACTTCGTATTTTCAGACCTCTGCGCCACCGGGATGCGGCACGTGTGTCTGTGCGGAATTGCTCTGCTCCCGTTTAGTTGATTGAATTTCCGCATCGGCGCCTCGACTCATTTGAAGAGGCCATCGCCAACGAGGGTGAGACGCATGCTTGCCGAGAAATTCTTCCTGGTCCTGGAATCGCTGATTCGCGGCGACCGCACCTATCCCGACGGAAGCCCCCGGGTCATCAGCACCTCCGCGCACGTGCCGGTGAAACTGCCGGACCAGAAATAGCGGACCCAGCTGAGACCACGCGCCGTTCAGCGCAAACCTAGTAGCGAACGGCGGTAGAGGCTGTCGCGGGCCTCATTCAGGCAGACGAAGCTGCCCTCAAAACCTTGGCCATAGCGCTTCTGCCGTTTGGCGTAGTAGACGCCCTTCCTGAAATCCAACCAGACCACCTTGTCGCCGGGGCAATGGCGTTGCGCCTGCGCCTCGTTGCGAAACGGCGTCAGCGGCAGCGCTGAGGCGTCGGCGAGACCGGCGATGAGGATCGCGATCACGCCGAGTACTTTGCCCGGAATATTGCAGGACACCTGTCGACCTCCGATCCGTGCCCGTCTGCGCGTCGGCTCTTCGGCAGGATAGCATGGGCCCGCGCAATGGACAGGCAAGGCAAGTGGGAGCGGCGAGCGGGATCGCGTCTTCCACCGGCCATCTTGCCGGGCTACATGAGACCAGCGTCACCTCGATGCGTGGACACCTGAATGTCGGTTGAACCCAACACCAGCACCGGACCCCGCCCGCCCACGCCGCGCCTGGGGCTGTTGCCGATGGTCATCTTCGGCTCGCGCTGGCTGCAACTGCCGCTCTATCTCGGGCTGATCGTGGCGCAATGCGTCTACATCGTGCTGTTCCTGAAGGAGCTCTGGCACCTCTCCTGGCACGCGATCGATCTCACCGAGCAGCAGATCATGATGAGCGTGCTGGCGCTGATCGACGTCGTGATGATCTCGAACCTGCTCGTGATGGTGATCGTCGGCGGCTACGAGACCTTCGTCTCGCGGCTCGATCTCCAGGGCCATCCCGACGAGCCGGAATGGCTCGGCCACGTCAATGCGAGCGTGTTGAAGATCAAGCTCGCCATGGCGATCATCGGCATCTCCTCGATCGCGCTACTGCGCACCTTCATCGAGGCCGGCAATCTCGGCTTGGATCGCGCCAACTTTACTGAGGCAGGCGTGATGTGGCAGGGTGCTGATCCACATCACCTTCGTGGTCTCGGCGATCGGTATCGCCTACGTCGACAAGCTCAGCGATTCCGGCATGCGCAAGCACGCCGAGTAAGGCCGTCGCCTTACCGGTTCGCCTCGAGCTGCTGCACGGCCTGGTGCAGGCACTCCCGAAGCTTTTGCGCGACCTGCCCGGGCGACACACCCTTGCCGGCAAGGTCGCGCGACACCTTGCGCAACGTCTCGTCCGTCGTTTGGCTCTCCAGATTGTCCGCCACCAGCGTGGTCGCATAGCTTGCCGCGGCATCGCCGCTAAGGCCGAGCTGACCTGCGGCCCACAGGCCAAGCAGCTTGTTCGACCGGGCCGTGGCCCTGAACATGAACTCCTCGTCGTGGGCGAATTTGGCCTCAAAACCCTGCTCGCGCTTGTCGAACGTGGTCATGGTCAGCTCCATTTGCGTTGATGGGATCTGGACTGGAGCGAACGTCTCCGTGGTTCTCGTCAATTGAGGATCATTCGATACCTTCCGGCAGGGGGCGAACGCCGTCAAGCCACTTGGCAGACAGCGTCAGGTCCGCGCCAGCCTGATCGGGTAAGCGGTCATGTTTACTGTTTGTTAAGCGGACTCACGGCCGCATGGCCGTTGGGGATAGCGAGAGCCGACGCATGAACAGAGAGCTGCGGGAGTTTCGACGGCTTGAGCGTGTGTGCCTGGAGTAGGCCGCGCTCTCCACCATGGACCTCGCCCGAACCGGGCTTCTGAAGGTCGCCCAGGACTGCCGCCTCGCAGCCGAAGCCATCGAAGCGCAGGTCCCGGAGGCGCAGGCCCCGACCCGCGGCGCATTCGCTGGTGCCGTGCAGGCCCTCAGGGTCGCCCTGAGCGCGGCACGTCCGTCCAGCCGGCACTGAGCTGTCCGCTTCGATCGGGAGATTTTGGCGAAGACCGCTCGGGTCAGCTCTTCGCAGCCGCCGCCTCGCGCGCGAGCCGCTCGGCCCTCAGCCGCTCGCGATTGGCATAAAGTGCCCTCTGCGCAGCCTCATGGTCGCGCATGGCCTTTTCCGCCTCGATCCGGCGCGAAGCATCGCGCGCCTGGCGCTGTTCGGGTGTCAGGGGTTTGCGTCGGAACGAAATATCTTCTGTCATGGCGGAATAACGCGGCGGTGCGGAAAAAGTTCCACTCCGAGGCACCTCGCGGCGTTTGAGGTCAACCAAAACGACTGCGCAATCAGGCCTTTAACATGCAGGACGACGGCCGGTTTCATTGCCGACCCGCTTGGCGCCTCACCACGCGCCACATAAAACCTCGAAAACAACCCCATGCACAGTAGCTAAGCCCCGCTGGCACAACGCCTTTCGGCATCCGCGGCAATGCCGTTTGACGCGTCGGGCAAAACACTGGCATCACGCCATATTCGGAATCCGTTGGGACTATTGCCGATAGCGCGCCGATCTGGTCGGAGTGTCGAGCCTCCGCGAACAGACGAGCCGCCGCCCCGCGCTTCCAACGACAAGCCAGCAGGAAAATCCGGGATGTCGTGTCGGCCCGCGAACCTCTCGTTCGTCCTTGGAGCATGGGCAACACCGCACTGGATTTTCTGCGCGCATCGAGCTGCCTCGGAGGTTTTGCATGAGCGACAATGAGGATCAGATTGCGAATATTCTGAGCAGATACCGAATGGCGGTACTCGACAAGGATGTCGAAGGCATGATGGAGCTTTACGCAGACGACATACGCGTTTTCGACACGTGGGGCGTATGGACCCACGACGGCATCGCGGCTTGGCGTCAGGTCGTCGAGCATTGGTTCGGGTCGCTAAAGGACGAAATCGTCAAGGTTGTCTTCGATGACGTCAGGACCGAACGCGGATCGGACCTGGCGGTCGTCAGCGCGGTCACGACCTACACGGCTGTTTCAGCAAACGGGGAAGAACTGCGATCAATGCAGAACCGCGTAACAAGGTCGCTCGTACGACGCGCAGACCTATGGAAAATCGTGCACGAACATAGCTCGGCGCCGATCCGTTTCGAGGATATGAAGGCGATCCTCATGCGCTAGTCCTGCGGCCCAAGGGCCAAACAGCTTGTTCGATCGGGCCGCGGCCATGGACCTCGCCCGAACCGCTCTGCTGAAGGTCGCCCACGACTGCGCCTCGTAGCCGAAGCCATCGAGGCGCAGACCCCGATAACCCCAATGCACAGTAGCTAAGCCCCACTGGCACAACGCCTTTCGGCATGCGCGGCAATGCCGTTTGACGTGTCGGGCAAAACAGTGGCATCCTGTCAATTTCGGAAAATCCGCTGGAGGCGCCTTGTATGGGCCATTCCGAACAGCTCCCGCAACGCGCCGGCCCCCTGCCCTTCAAACGCGCACCATGCGCGCCGGGCTGTCGGCGACCCATTTGCGTTAGACGAATTCAGGGCGCGACTAATTTCTTCCGGATCGCATACCGAACCAGCTCCGCCGTCGACGACATCCCAAGCTTGCGCATCGCTGCGGCACGATGTGTCTCAACAGTTTTTACGCTCAGCTTCAAGATGGCGCTGATGGATCTGTTCGTATGCCCCTCCGCAATGAGCTGAACCACGCTCTGCTCGCGTGAGGTGAGCAGCACGTCGGACTTGTTCTGCTTGTTGATTTGATAGTCGTGCAGAAGCTTCTCCAACAGCACGCTGGTGAAGTAGGGCCTGCCGTCAAGCAACGCTTCGATCGCGGAAGTCAGGTGCGTTCTGGCGTCAGACTTGAACAGGAAGCCCCGGACTCCGGCCAGAATGGCCTCGGTCAAGAGCTCCTCGCTCTCGTGCATCGTAAGGATCAGGACTTCGGTGCGCAGATGCATCAACTTGAGGCGGCGACTAACCTCTAGTCCGTTCATGAGCGGCATCGAATAGTCAACGATCACGATGTCCGGAAGCGTCTCCAATGCCACAGCCACGGCCTGCTCGCCGTTGGTCGCCTCCCCGCTGACGATCCAGTCGGCGCGCGTTTCCACGATCGCGCGAAGTCCAGAACGTACAACTTCATGATCATCGGCAATAACGATGCGCTTCACGGCGTCGTTCCCGTATGTCGACCCTCGAACCCATCGGGCAATCAACGGAGATGGCCGGCAGCCAAGTCGGCCGATCATACCGGGTGTCCTTCAAAGGGTTATCCTGCAAAACCCTGATGTTTTCCGGCGAATGTACCAACGGCGGCACTTCCGATCACGCGTCTATCAGTTTTGCTCGAACAGCGTATCGGACCAGACCGGCGGTCGAGTTTACGTCGAGCTTCCTCATCGCGGCTGCCCGATGAGCCTCCGTCGTCTTCACGCTCAGGTTCAGGATGGCGCTGATGCCCTTGTTGCTATAGCCCTCGGCGACCAGCTTGACGACGAGTCGCTCGCGCGGTGTCAGCCCGTACCGCCCGTCCGCGAGGTGGGCCGGTCCGCAATCAAACTCCTTCGACCCCTTGCTGACACCGAACGGCCTGTGAGCCAGCAGCGAGTCGACAGCCGCCAGCAGAAGCTTGTTCGCGTCCGACTTCACCAGGAACGCCCGCGCGCCGGCCTCATAGGCCTGTTGCGCCAGCACACTGGAGTTGTGGACGGTAAAGATCATCACCTCGGTCAACAGCGGGTATTCCCGGATTCTGCGGGCAACCTCCACCCCGGTCATGCGAGGCATTGAGAAATCGACGATAGCCACATGCGGCTGGCTCTCGATGGCGGCGGCCACCGCTTTGCTGCCGTCGCTCGCCTCCGCGACGACCTCCCAGTCCGCACGTTGCGCTAGTACCGCGCGGAGACCCGAACGGACCGCCTCGTGATCATCGGCGATAAGGATTCGCTTCATGGAAGGAACTCCAGGCTCAGTAACATCAATGCTTCGAGTGCCAGGAGCCGACGGTCAGGATCAGCTTGCGACCGTTGTCCCAGGATCTCTTCGTCGCGTGTCCGCGCTGACATTCATGATTGCAACGGCAACCGCCGTTTACGCCGCTTGGTTTCGACGCTTTGCGGGAACACTGCGCACAACGTCGTGCCGCAGTGCAGTGTTGCTGGATCGGACCAGATCTCAAGACTGCCGCCAAGCTGCTCGAGTCTCGCCCTCATGGCGGGAATGCCGACCCCCATCGACATAGCGCCGCGACCGCGCCTCGCGCGGCGGGCCGGAAAGCCGCGTCCATTGTCGCTCATCGTCAACCGGAACTGCTTGTCGGTTAAGCCAACGGAAAGTTTGACCTGGGTCGCCTTCGCGTGGCGGAATATGTTCGTGAGTCCTTCCTGGACGACGCGCAGCAACGAGCGCTGGCTCTCGTAAGAGAGACGATCAACAGCGGCATCGATATCGATGCTGACGCGCAACGACGTACGTACGGCAAAGCCGTGGGCGTAACACTCGATCGTCGCCTTGAGTCCCTGCGCCATCAGGTTCTGAGGATGTAGCAGATAGGTGAGGGAGCGGATCTCCCTCAGGGCTTCGTCAATCGAGGCATCGACGCCCTCGCAAAGGCGCTCGACCTCACCCGCCGAGCCAAGGCAGGTGCGAATGCGCATCAGGCCAAGACTCGCGGCAATCAGATGCTGGCATGTCGAATCATGAAGCTCGGACGCGATTCGCTGCTGGATATCTTCCTGAATGGCAGCCAGGCTGACGCTATTACGGAGGTCGACCGGCTCGTCTCCGGGAAACTCCTTAAGGAGAATCCGATGACGACCGATCAATCGGACAATGACGCCGGCCACTGGATCGAGGATCGGAACAGCGGTTGTCTCGACGTTCCGGCGGAGGCCGCCAAGTGCCAAGCTGTGGTGAATTCTAACCTCAGATCCTTCTGCCAAGCACGCCTCGAGGGCCTCGCAGACAGACTCTGAATCTTCGCTTCCCATACAATGGAAGATGTCGAGCCCCGACACTTCGCGCGATGACATTCCCAGGACGGCTTCGAAGGCCCGATTAATCCCCTCATAGGCGAAACGACCCCCGCGCAACGGGCGCACTACAAAAAGAAAGTCTTCACAATTAGTACCGTCTAGCCGATAGCCGACCGCCTCCGAGACAATCAACTGCTCCGTGTTGCTGGGCCCGGTCAACGGGCTGGCTGGAGGACTGTGACGGTTCACGGCACGCACCAACTTTCCTAGGCCATTATCGTATTCGGCTCTCAACGGCCGACTTCGAGAACTACCCGCCCATTGGGTCCGGCAGCGACCACCGCGCCGCGGGCAAACCCCTAAGGGATTGACCCAGAATACACCTCCACGTTTCACCTGCAACCACATGGATTATATTTTGTGTCCCACCGCGCATGACTGACATGAATCTACGCATACAAATGTGCAGTTTGTGCCAGTCGTTGCAGTGCTGGCGCTCTAACCGCGCGACGATAACGACTAAAAATTTCGTCAAGCAGTTCGAGATTCGCCTGCTATGGGCAGCCGCCTCTACGTGGTCCAACCCATGTCCGAGCAAGCTTAGGGAAATTCGATGACGATATCGTCGACGCCGCTCGTCTTCAGAAGCGGCAAGCTTGCGCTCGACTTCTTCTTTCGCTTGGATATCGGAGCGGGTTGCGGCGGCGGTGCAATCACGAGGGGATGAGGCGGTATCCGAAGACGGTTTATCCCAACATCATCCCTCAGCGCGTCGGTATCCAGGCGCTGGCCCCGATCCACGGAATCGCGCGGATCCGCGGCTACCGAGGTTGCAGTCATCATTACGAAAATCGCCCCCAGCACGACAGACGGGCGTCTTGTAAGCATTCTCAGATACTCTCTCAAAAGGCGAAGTCGAGCCGCGGACCGATCCGAAGATCCCTGTAGTGCCGGATCGCAACGTTCGACGTTCGCCCCTCGTACAGCACGGTGTTCGTGAGCGACAGATTGCTGGCGAAGCTGTACCTCAGACCGACGTCTACCGAATAGAGCTCATCGCGACGGCCGCTATTCAGCCCGTCGGTGAACCAGTAGGCCTCGAACAGGGGCGTGCTCACAATCGACCATTTCGGATCCAGCTTGACCTCGATGCCGAGAACGGCCGGCAATGGCCCAGGCGATGAGGGCGCCGTAAATGCCGGTTGCCTGCGCAAAGTTGCGCGGTATCGAGAATACGCCGGCGCCAACCATGCCGCCGACCACCATCGCGGTCAGGGTCCAGAGCGGCAGTTCTTGTACATCTGCATTCGCGCTCATGGTGGAATCCCGATTATTTGCAATGCCCTCACGGCCAACGCAGCTAGCTGCTTCGATCATCACGGATGCGCCCACTTCGGAGTCGGGTGCATCAGGTTGATTACCTGGCCGGAGGCGAGGATTCCCTATCGGGCTTCGCCCTCACCTCTCCAGCGGCTTGTGCAGCGCGGGATCGCCCGCCGTCTCCGTCGCGCTGAACCACGCGACATAAAGTGTCGGCAAGAACACGAGCGTAAGGACTGTCGCAACAAGCAAGCCGCCCATGATCGCGAATGCCATCGGCCCCCAAAACACCGTCGGCGCGATAGGGATCATCCCAAGGACAGTCGATATCGCGGTCAACATGATCGGCCGAAACCGGGAGCTGCTGGCATCTACCGCAGCATCCCAAGGCGTCTTGCCCATGGCGCGTTCGGCGTCGATCTGACCGATCAGGATCACCGCGTTCTTGCTGATCATGCCGAGGAGCGCAAGCACACCGAGAATGGCGACGAAGCCGAGCGGCCTGCCGGAAAGCATCAACGCCGCAACGACTCCGATCAAGCCGAGCGGCGCTACGCTCAGGACCATGAACAGTCGCGGGAAACTTTGGAGCTGTATCATGAGAACTGTGAACATGACGAACAGCATCACGGGCACAACGGCCAGCACAGATGCCTGCGACTTCTGGCTCTCCTCCACTGTCCCGCCCACGACCACGCTGTACGACGGCGGAAGCGTCTTTCGCAACTTCTCGATCGCCGGCGACAAGGAGGTGACCACGCCTTCCGGCAGTTTGTCACCGACGATGGCAGCCTGGACGGTCAAGGTTGGAATACGGTCGCGCCTCCAGATGAGTGGAAACTCCTGGTCATATTCGAAGGACGCAAACTGGCTGAGAGGAACGGTTTGTCCACCCGGCAGCGCCACCTGCAGATTGCGCAAACTATCCAGCGAAACCCTCTGCTCGTCGGTCGCGCGCGCCACCACATTGACCAGGTAAATATCGTCGCGAACCTGCGTGATCGGGGTGCCCGTGATGACGGCGTTCAAGACGGTCGCAATCGCCTGCGAGCTCAGTCCCAGTTGCCGCGCTTCGTTCTGGTCGACGCGAATGCGCACCTGTCGATCGGGCTCCATCCAATCGAAATTCATCTGCTTGGTGTCCGGACCGGAAGCGACGATCTGTCCGACCTTGAGCGCGATCTCACGTACCCGTTCCACGTCAGGCCCACTGACCCGATACTGGATCGGCCATCCAACCGGCGGTCCGAGCTCGAGCGGGGAAACGAACGCAATGGCTTTGGGGAATTCCTGCGCCAGCAGCTTCTCGAGCTTGGCATGCAGGCGTTCTCGTGCAGCAACGTCCTTCGCGATAACCACGGTCTGCGTGAAGAAGTCGTTCGGGAGCTGGACGTTGAGCGGCAAGTAGAACCGAATAGCGCCGCGTCCGACATACGTGCTCCATCGTTCCACGTCGGAATCGGCCGCGAGAGCTGCATCCAGTCGCTTGGCGGCAGCTTCGCTCGCATAAATTGACGCATTCTGCGGCAGGCTGATATCCACCAGCAGTTCCGGTCGATCCGACGACGGAAAGAACTGTCGCGGGATCAACGGCATCGCGAGGACCGAGGCGACAAAGAGCGCCGCCGATATCGCGATGGTCAGCCATTTCGCACGCATCGCTGATGTCAGGAAGCTCCGGTACATGCGGAAGATCCTGCCCTGATCCCCGGAGCCGCTCTGCTTGGGTGGAACGAGGATCGCAGCGCCGAGCAGCGGCGTGAAAATGACCGCAACGAACCACGACACCAGCAGCGCGATCGTAACGACGGCGAACAGCGAAAACGTGTATTCGCCGGCCGAACTGGCCGCAAAGCCTACTGGAATGAAACCAGCGATCGTCACCAGCGTGCCCGCCAGCATCGCCATCGCATGGGTTCGGTATGCGAAAATTGCCGCCTCGACCTTGCTGGCGCCCTCCGCCAATTTGGTGAGCGTCGCGTCGGTCGTCGTCATCGCATCGTCGACCAGCAGCGCGAGCGCGATGATCAGCGCTCCAAGCGATATGCGTTGCATATCGATGCTGAGAAGTCCCATGATCGGAAGAACGATCGCCAGCGTGAACGGTATCGCGAGCGCAATGATCAGGCCGGGCCGCACGCCGAGGCTGATGAAGCTCACCACCATGATGATGGCGATGGCCTGCATCAGCGAGACCATGAACTCGCGGATGGCGTGGTCGACCACAACGGGCTGGTTCGCGACCAGGCTCGGCTCAATTCCGACCGGGAGTTCCGCCGTGATTTGGACCATCACCCTTCTGATGTTGGCGCCAAGCGCAAGGATATCCCCGCCATCCCGCATGGCGATTGCAAGTCCTATTGCCGGCTGGCCGTTGACACGAAACATTGGGTGGGGCGGGTCGGTGTAACCGCGCCGCACTCGCGCAATATCGCTCAAGCGAAGCATGCGCCCGCCCGCCGAGAAATTGATGTTGGCGATGTCCTGCTCGGACTGGAAGCTGCCCGACACCCGAATGGAGATGCTTTCTGAACTCGTCTGTATCGCTCCTGCCGGACGCACGATGTTCTGCGACTGGAGCGCTGCAATCAGGGCCGACCGATCAACTCCGAGGGCCGCAAGCTCCTTCGTGGAAAACTCCACGAAGATCACCTCATCCTGCTCGCCCAGGAGCTCGATCTTTGAAACATCAGGCACGAGCAGCAGCCTTGAGCGGATCTCCTCGACCCGATCGCGCAGCTCACGCTGGCTGAAGCCGTCGCTGGTGAAGCCGTAGATGATCCCGAACGTATCGCCGAATTCGTCGTTGAACCCGGGTCCGATCACACCGGTGGGCAGTGTGTGACGCATGTCGCCAATGGACTTGCGGACATGGTACCAGGTATCGGCGACCTCCTTCGCGTTTGCGCTCCCCTGCAGGTTCACGAAGACGGTCGAGACCCCTGCCCTGGTGAAACTTCGCAGGAAGTCGAGATGCGGCGTTTCCTGGAGCTGACGTTCGAGGCGCTCGGTTACCTGCTTCATCGTCTCCTCCACAGACGCGCCGGGCCATGCGGCCTGAACGACCATGGTCTTGATAATGAAGGCGGGATCTTCGTTGCGACCCAACCGGAAATAGGACAGCGCACCCGCAACCACCGCAATGATCATCATATAAACGACCAGCGAGCGGTGCTTCAGCGCCCAATCGGAAAGATTGATTCCGCTCATTGCTCTGATCCGAGAACCCGGACCTTCTGACCTGGATGAAGCGCCTGGACGCCGGCGGTGACAACGACTTCACCGGTATCGAGCCCCTGCGAGATCACGGCTTGGGCTTCGTCGAACCGCAGCACATCGACATTGCGCACCGAGACGGTACTGGTGACCGGATCGACGATCCATACGGCGGGGCGCTGATTCATCCTGGTCAGAGCGGATGACGGAACGTCGATCATCGGCCCTGCACTCGTGCTCACCCGCCCGACGACCGTCGCGCCCAACCGCATCGCCGGCGGAGGATCGGTCAGACCGACCCTGACCTCAAAGGTCCGGGTCACGGCACTGGCCTGCGCGGCAACCTCGCGAATACGCCCCGTCGCCTTGATTGCCGGATCATCTGCCAGGCTGACGTCGACCGCCGGATCGGCTGAAGCTGATCTGACCAATTGAGAGGGTACGTCGAAGACTGCGTCGCGGCCATCTTGCCGCGCAATCCTCGCGATCATCTGCCCGACCTGGACCACCTCTCCTGCCCCCGGACCGGTGGCGGTGATCACGCCGGGCGCATCGGCCGTCAGTTCGGTGAATCCGACGAGGTCATGCGCGGCACTCAGTGCCGCTTCGGCAGCATCGACCTGCGATCGCGCCGTTTGCTGCGCCTGGGTTGCAGCATCGTAATTGACGCGCGTTGTCCAGCCCTGCGCCAGGAGCGTCTCCTGACGATCGAAGTGATTGCGCGCCTGCGTGAACTGCCCCTGCGCCGCGGCAAGAGACGCCTGTGCCTGTCGCAGCGCATTCAGCTCGTTCTGGGACTCCAATCGCGCCAGCACCTGGCCGGCTTTGACCCGGTCGCCGATCTTGGCGTCGTTGTTCAACAGCCGCCCGGATATCCGGAATGCAACATTTACTTCATCTTCAGCTTCGATTCGTCCGGAAAACGTCAGGGGTGTCGTGATCTTGCGCTTTTCCACCGTCGCCGTGCGTACGATCCGCGAGGCCGGCGTGTCGTTCGTTGCCGCCTCCCTTCCGCAGCCCGCCAGCAACGGCGAGAATGCAGCCACGAACGTCAAAATGACGATGCGTCGGGGCGTGGATCGGCTGCCGCGTGTGAACATAAGCTCTTCCGTTCCGGGAGTGAATGTTGCCGGGCAGATCGGCCTTTCCGAGGTTGCGGCGTCCCGGCGTCTCCATCGGTATTTTTGCCCAAGGGGGCCACCGCCAATATCGGTAAATCTACTGGATGCAACCGGATGTAATCGTGGTTCGCCGTGGTTTGTGCCTCGGGAGATTCCTGAGACCCGATCAGGCAATCACCCAATATCGCCGGCTCAGCCGACACCTCATGGTGCAATCGGCAGGGATCAGGAGGATCTCAAATGCGAAAGTTCATCTTGGTTGCAACCGCAATCCTCGGGACTCTGGCGATCACGCCCGTCGCAGCACAGGCGCCGGCCCAGCCGCATCAATGGTGCTCCAAGTTCAAGGGAATGACCAATTGCAAGTATTCCACCGAGGACCAGTGCCGCGCGTCCAGGAGCGGAAGGGGCGGCACCTGTTTCGCTCGACCGGCGTCGCACTAGTTGCACGGCACCGTCGCGAGATCCTCTCCAAGACGATGGCGCCGGACGATCTCGAGGCACCGCCGAGCCCGGCGACACAAATCCGGAACAACCGAGGAAGCCGACATGACCGGGTCCTCAGATGATCGAGACGGGCGGACGGCTATCACAGGTGGACGATGGTGGCCGACCGCAACGTCCCGAGCGGCACTCTTTCTCTGCCTCTGGCTGGTGCTTGCCGGAGCCAATGCCGCAGATATTCCTGCCGCTGCGGCCGCGATCGTCGCAGCAACCTGGACAAGCCTGCACCTGCTCGAACCAAGCCGCTCGCGGCGATCGCCTCCAGCCATTGCCCGCCTGGCGCTGCTCTTCCTGTATCATTCGGTCGTCGCCGGAATAGACGTCGCAGGACGCGCGCTGAATCCCCGACTGCCATTGCATCCGGGATTTGTGGCCTATCCGACCCGGCTATCTCGCGGCATACGGCAGAACGTGTTCACGACGCTCACCAGCCTGTTGCCCGGGACAGTGCCGGCCGGCGAGGAGAACGGGCAGATCATCTATCATTGCCTCGACGTCACACAGCCGATCGTTGCCGATCTCGCCGCCGAGGAAGCGGCGCTGGTTCGAGCCCTCTACAATGACTGAGTTCCTGACCGCAGTGGTCGGCTTGATTTTGGCGCTGCTCGCGCTCGGCCTGGTGTCGATATTGCGCGGTCCAGGCGACGCCGACCGCATGATGGCCGCGCAATTGATCGGCACCGCCGGCATCGCCGCGCTGCTGCTGCTCGGCACGGTGACAGGCGTGCCGGCGGCCGTCGACGTGGCCTTGATCCTGGCGTTGCTCGCCACTTTCGCCTCCATCGCGTTCGTCAAGAAGGGGCTTTCCCGTCTCGAAACCGACGGTAGCGGTTCGGCGGAGGACAAATGAACCTCGCACGCGACATCGTGACGATTGCTTGCGTGTCGGCGGGAGCGTTCTTCTTCCTGGCCGGCACGATCGGCCTTCTTCGCTTTCCCGACACCCTGACCCGGCTGCACGCGCTGACCAAGGCCGACAACCTCGGCCTGGGCTTCGTTGTGCTTGGGCTGCTTCCCCAGGCAGGAAGCCTGCGGGAGGGGCTGAAATTGATCAGCATCTGGATGTTCGCGCTGCTCGCGGGTGCGACCGTCTCCCAACTGATCGCGCGCACGGCACGCAAGAGCGGATCAGCCAGATGAGTATCGCGACGGTTTTCGAGATCGTGCTCGCTGCCGTGGTGCTCGGCCTTGCGATCTGGACCATCTCCGTCCCCGAGACCTATTCGGCAACGGTCGGCTTTGTCGCCTACGGTCTGCTGGTGGCGCTGATCTGGGTTCGCCTCGACGCGGTCGATGTCGCACTGACGGAGGCTGCCATTGGCGGAGGCCTGGGCGGCGTCGTTTTGTTGGGCGCGGCTGCCCGGTTGCGCGATGCCGAGGCGACGGCGGCTGAGCGACCCAGCCGCATGACGCGTCTGAGTGCGGCCATCCTGTCGGCATCGATCGCGGCTGCGCTGGGCCTCGCAGTCCTGCTTCTGCCGGATCCGGCACCAACGCTCGCGCCGGCCGTCGTCTCGAACGCCGGAGCGACCGGATTGGCCAACCCCGTCACCAACGTCCTGATGGCATTCCGCGGGATGGACACCATGCTCGAGAAGGTCGTGCTCCTGCTGGCCGTCGTCGGTGTCTGGTCACTCGCGTCGGACCGGGCCTGGGGCGGCCGTCCGGGACCGCGCCACGAAGCCGATCCAAATGGCGTTCTCGCCTTTCTCGCCCGCCTCTTGCCCCCCGCGGGCATTGTCGTCGGCGTTTACATGCTGTGGACGGGGGCCGATCACCCCGGCGGAGCATTTCAGGGCGGCGCGGTTCTCGCGTCGATGTGGCTGCTGGTCATCATGGCTGGTCTGGCGGATACGCCGCCGGTGAGCAACCGATGGCTGCGGCTTATCCTGGTGGCCGGGCCCGGCCTGTTTCTTGTCATCGGCCTTGGTGGCCTCTGTTTCGGAACGGCGTTCCTGGCCTATCCGGCTGCATTCGCCAAACCGCTGATTCTGGGTATCGAGGTCGCGATGATCCTGACGATCGCAGCGACGCTCGCCCTCCTGCTCGCCGGCGCACCGGAAAGGAATGCAGAGCGATGAGCGCCGTAACGGTGTTCGGATTGTGCGCCGCCGCTGCGGTCGGACTTGGGCTCTACGGCCTCATTACGAACCCGCAGCCGCTTCGCAAGATCGTCGCATTCAATCTGCTCGGCAGCGGCGTATTTCTTCTGTTCGGCGTCGTGGGACGGAGGGGCGCTGCGGCAGGCTTTGGCAACGATCCGGTGCCGCAGGCCCTGGTGATCACGGGGGTTGTGGTCGCGTTTTCAGCAACGGCCTTGGCGATCGCCTTGTTGCTCCGGTTGTTCCACACCGCCGGCTCCACGACGCTCGGCAGTCCCGCGCCGACGAGCCCGCACTCCGATCCATCCGGTGACTGATGCTGCCCTCCGCCCCCGCGCTGGCGACGACCTCGGCCGGCTTCCTGCTGGTGCTGTCGATCGTCGTGCCGGTCGCGGGCGTCTTGCTGGCGTTCACTCTCGGCGATCGCTACGTCCGGCAGGTCGCCTTCACGGTCATCCCGGTCGGGTTGGCGATTGCCGCCGCTGTTCTCCTGGCCTTGCCGCGTAGCGATGGCCTCCTCATCTATCTGCTCGGCGCCTGGCCGCCGCCGCTGGGCGTGGCCCTTCGCGCGGACGGCTTGTCGGCGGTCATGCTCGCGACCACGGCGATCGTGATCTGCGCGGTCGCCGTTTTTGCCGCGACCGATTTCCGCCCTGCAGCAATGAACGGTCGCGCCCCCTTCGCATTCTGGATTCTGTTGCTGGCGATTTGGGGGGCCCTGAACACGATCTTCGTCGGCGGAGACCTTTTTACCCTGTACGTCGCTCTGGAATTACTGACATTCGCCGCAGTGCCGCTGGTCTCCCTCGAAGGCCGCGCGGAGACGCTTCAGGCTGCGCTGCGCTATCTTCTTTTCGCGTTACTCGGTTCGGTCCTCTACTTGCTGGGTACGGCCCTGCTCTATGGCCTCTACGGCACGCTCGATATCGTGCTGCTGTCGCGTCGGGTCTTCGCCGAACCCGGTGCGCTCATTGCCGCGGCATTGATGACAACCGGCCTGCTCGCCAAGACGGCGCTCTTTCCGTTGCACCTCTGGCTGCCGCCGGCTCACGCCGGCGCACCGGCCCCAGCAAGCGCGATCCTATCCGGCCTGGTCGTGAAGGGATCGTTCTTCATCCTCCTTCGACTCTGGTTCAACGTCCTGCCTGGCCTGCCCGGCTTTGCCGCCGCGCAATTGCTGGCGGCACTGGGAGCCGGCGCGATTGTGGTCGGAAGCGTCGTCGCCCTGCGGCAGGAGCGCCTCAAGCTGCTCATCGCATATTCGACATTGGCCCAGATCGGATATCTCTTCCTGATGTTTCCGCTCGCCTTCAATGCGTCGGGTCAACTCGAGAATGGGCCGGCCCTTGCGGGTGGATTGCTTCAGGCAATCTCCCATGCCACCGCGAAGGCGGCGATGTTCCTGGCCGTCGGATCGATCTACGCCGGGCTGGGCCATGATCGCATCACCGGGCTGGGCGGGGTCGCACGGGCTCTTCCCCTCAGCGTCCTGGCCTTCGCATTGGGCGGCGCCGCCCTGATGGGTATTCAACCGAGCGGTGCGTCCCTCGCCAAGGAGTTGTTGCTCCAGGAGACGACCAGGACGGGACAGTGGTGGTGGGCTCTCGTGCTTCAGGCCGGCGGAATGTTCACGAGCGCCTATGTCGTGCTGGTCCTGGCTCATGCGCTCGGGCCGTCGGATCGGCCGATCGCCCTCACCGGTCCGACGCCGCGCAGCCGCGACATGGCGGCGCTTGCCCTGGCGCTCTGTTCGCTCCTGCTTGGCCTGCTGCCATGGGAGCCGTATCTGCCGATCCCGTCTCCTGCGGCATCGAAACTGTTCGGCATCGACGGGCTCGTCAAATTGCTCTTGCCTGTGCTGGGAGGTGCGACGCTCGCGATCCTGCTCAGCCCCTGGCCACATCCGCTGGCCTCTTCGGCGGCCTGGAAGACGCTGATGAGCGTGGTGGCCCCCCTCCGGCGCAGTTGTCTCGTCCTCGGCAGCCTTTTCGAAGAGGCCGACGACGTTCTTCGTCAATGGTCCGCAGCAGGCATTTCCCTGCTCCTAGTGGCGCTGCTGCTCGCCATCTTGATGTTCGCTGCGAACTGAAAAACGGGACATTTGGCTCCAGCGAGCCTGGCGGAAGGATTGGCTCGATCCAATGATCGGGAACGTTCATCTCGCGCCTGAGGGTTTTCTCGGATGCCCGGCCACCCGGTTCGCCGCCTAGTCTGACCGATGCACCATGCAGCTGGCGTCAGGCTTCGCGCAGAGGGTTGGCCCGGCGGAAAATGCAGGAGGTCTCCATGTCTGATCTGGTCGCGATTGTGTACCCAAGCGAGGCGAAGGCCGAAGAGGTCCGTCAACGGCTGCTCAAGTTGCAAAAGGAGTATCTGATCACCATTAGCGACGCCGTCATCGCTGTGAAGACCGAGTCCGGCGGCATCAGGCTTAACCAGCTTGTCAACACCACGGCGACGGGCGCGATCACCGGCAGCTTCTGGGGACTCCTGGTCGGAGTGCTCTTCCTCAATCCAATCATCGGTGTTGCGGTCGGTGCTGCGTCCGGCGCGATCGGAGGTGCCTTGTCCGATTTCGGCATCAACGACGCCTTCGTGAAGGAGTTGTCCGCATCGCTTCACCCGGGTAACGCAGCGCTCTTCGTCCTGATCAAGAACATGACGGCCGACAAGGTCCTCAAGGAGATCAAGGACGCCGGCGGGGTCGTGCTGAAGACGTCTCTGGACGAGACCAAGGAGAAAATCTTGCGCGACGCGCTCGCCAGCGCAGCGGAGCGACCGACGGCCTGAGCTGTCTACCGTCGGCCGCCCAACAGGCGTAGCAGCATCATGAACAGATTGAGGAAGTTGAGGTAGAGCGACAGGGCCGCGATTACGGACTTGCGGCCTGCCGTGGTCTCGTCGTCGCTGCGGTCATACATCGCCTTGATCCGCTGCGTGTCGTAGGCCGTGAGCCCCGCAAAGACACCAACACCGACGATCGAGATCAACCAATCCAGACCTGTCGACCTCAGGAAGAGGTTGACCAGGCTTGCAATGATGATGCCGATCAGGCCCATGAACAGGAAGCTGCCGACCCCGGACAGATCGCGCCTGGTGGAGTAGCCGAAGAGGCTGAGTGCCCCGAACATTGCCGCCGCGATGAAGAAGACCCGCGTGATCGAGGCGCTGGTGTAAATGTGCAGCAGGGTCGAGAGCGAGACTCCGACCAACGCGGCATAGACGAAGAACAGGAGCCGCGCAGTTCCCGCCGACAGCGTATTGATGCGCGCGCTTATGAAGAACACCAGTCCGAGCGGTGCCAGGATGAAAACCCACATCAGCGGGCTCTCGAGCAACGCGGGACCCATGACCTGATAGGTTAGCCACGCCAAAATAGCGGTCAGGCCGACGCCCGCGGCCATATAGTTGTAGATACGCAGCATGTAGGCGCGCAATCCGGCGTCGATCGCGAGCGGGCTGCCGCCGGAGGCCGAGACGGTCAGATTCGGATCATAGTTCGACATTGTTTGTCTCCTGGCGTCTGTTCGCAGCATAAAGGCAGGCTATTGATCCGGCTCTGGCCGGAACATCGGATGATCACCCGAGTGCTGGAGGATACATCACCCTATGTCGCGAAACGCCCCCCGAGCGGCATTGCCGAAATGTAATCCCGGGATCGACGCGTTCCTAATCCCTTTTGCTTGAACCCTTACGGGTTTGTCACTGGAAGCCGGGAGCGCACCGGCCTACTCCGTCTACATGCACTACTTCTTTCATATCGTCGACAAATACGGCCTCTGTCCGGACGGCACGGGACATGAGTACGCGGACCAAGACGCCGCCGCCCTGCATGCCAGGCGTCTCGCGACGGAACTCGCGAAAGCTGGCGAGTTCTTCCGCGCAGGCTTCGTGTTGGTCGCCTGCGCCACTGCGCCCGGATCGGCAAGTCGCCACCAGGGTGCGCGGCCTCCGTCCCATTGACGTCAAGCGGGCGGCCGGAGCCGCCGGTCGGCCGATTTTCTGCCTTGCCCTCTACAGAGAAACCCTGATGTCCCGGGCAGGAAGCCGCCTCTAACGTCGCGCCAACGGTGGCCGGCCTATCCCGCTCAAATTCGACCGTCGCGCCCGCCTCATCTCCGGTTGGAAAGCCATCCTCGTCATGGCTCCTTCGTCGAACGAGGTCGACCAGAAGCTTTCGCGCAGCGCGCTCGTTGCGCTCGTGGTGGGGTCGATGGTTGGCTCCGGCATCTTCGCGTTGCCGGCGGCGTTCGGGCGCGTCACAGGCGTGCTCGGGACGTTGATCGCATGGGTCATCGCCGGCACCGGCATGCTCATGCTTGCCTTCGTCTTCCAGACGCTGTCCCGCCGCAGGCCGGACCTGGACGCGGGCATCTACGCCTACGCCAAGGCAGGGTTCGGAGACTATATCGGCTTTGCTTCCGCAGCCGGCTATTGGATCGGATGTTGCCTCGCCGATGTCGCCTGTCTCATTTTGATCAAGGCGACAATCGGACAGTTTTTTCCCATCTTCGGTGACGGCACGACGCCGGCGGCCATCGCATCGGCATCCGTGCTGCTTTGGGGCGTCCATTTCCTGGTGCTGCGAGGCATCAAGGGGGCCGCTACCCTTAATACGATTGCGACCTACGCCAAGATCATCCCGATCCTGGTTTTCATCGGCGTGGCCCTCCTGGTCCTCGATCCCGACCTGATCTCGCAGAACTTCTGGGGGACGGTGCAGCCCAGCGTGGCAGCCGTGTCCTCACAGGTCCGCAGCACGATGCTGCTGACCGTGTTTGTCTTCGTCGGAATTGAGGGCGCGAGCGTGTACTCGCGTTACGCCAGAGATCGCTCCGACATCGGGTTTGCAACCGTTACCGGCTTCCTGTCGGTTCTCTGCCTTCTCGTTCTCGTGACGTTGTTGTCCTATGGCATCCTCACGCGACAGGAGCTCACGGGCCTGTCAACACCGTCGATGGCCGGCGTGATCCACCAGGTTCCTACCGGGGCGCTCTGGCTCACCAATTGCGTCATCCAGGCCTTCGTTCTGGTCACCTGGTTCGCCGAGTATGCGTTCACGCTCGCCTTGAAGATGACGAGCGCGATGACGCTGATCCCGTATTTCCTGGTTGCCGCGTACGGCCTCAGGCTGGCGTATCTCGGCAACTCCTATCATGCCGGCGAACTTGCCCGCACCGTTGACGGGATCTGCTCGGCGATCGCAACGATCTACGCCGTAGGCATGATCTACGCGGGCGGCCCGACGTTTCTCCTGCTGTCGTCGATCTTGTATGCGCTGGGAACGTTTCTGTTTTTTTTGGCCAAGCGCGAACGGAAGGAAACGGTCTTCAAGCCGTTCGAAGCGATCATCTTTGCCGTGATCACGCTGCTTGTACCAGCATCTATGCGCTGGCCGTCGGTGCTATCTCGATCTGAGGTCTTGTTGGTCGAATGGAGGCGAACATGAATGTCCGGACCGCTTGCGGCGCTGTGGTTCTAGCCGCAACGATCGCAGCCGCGCAGCCGACCTTCTCTCAGGCGCAGTCGACCGCCCCGGCGGCCTCCGCGCCCAAGCCCGCCGCTGCGACACAAGCGACCGGTGCTGCGACGCCAAATACCAATACGAACCCTACCAAGCATCGCCACTGGCGCCATCGTGGCGGCTCGCATCCCCACTTTGGCAGCCGCCGCGTTCGGACCTAGGCCCGGACGCGGCGGCCCATCATTGCAATCTCCCGAGTTGCCCGATCGATGAGCGACGTGAGGACAGGACCAGAACAACTTCGCGAGACCGCGACCGGCGAGGCTCCAGCCGCGGCCTATCGGCAGCGCGGCTTTCTCGCAACGGGCCTTGCCTTGCTCGCCGCATGCGTTGCCCTCTTTTTGGCGTGGCAAACGGTCTCGAGCCTCCTCATCATCTTTGCGGGCGTGCTGTTTGCGGCTTTTCTGGATGCCGCTGCGAGGGCAATAGCGCCTGTCTTTCCGCTCGATCGCGTCTGGCGGCTGACCTTCGTACTTGTGCTGCTCACCGCCGCGGTCGGACTTGGCCTTGTCTGGGGAGCCGCCAAGCTTCCGGAGCAAACGCGCCTCTTGCTGAAGGTCATGGACACCCAGTTCGACATCCTGCAGCAGAAGCTTCTGAGCTACGGCGTCGATCTGCTCGGTCCGGAATGGGGCCGGGATTTTGCACAATGGCTGGTCTCCGACCAAGGCCGCTTCTTCAGCCACGCCCAGCGCGTCCTTGGCGGAGCGTCCAGTTTTCTGGCCGGCATGCTGGTGATCGTATTCCTCGGCATCCTCTTTGCATTTGATCCCACCAGCCACCGCGAGAGCCTCGTCATGCTCGCCAAGCCATCTTACCGCGCCCGGACGCGCGGCGTGATGGACCAGATGGGTAACGTCCTGCGGCTGTGGTTTGTCGGACAACTGATCCGCATCATCCTGATGACGCTGTGCGTCTGGGTCGCCCTCTATGCGATCGGACTACCCGGCCCCTTCGTGCTTGGGTTGCAGGCGGGCCTGTCGAACTTCGTCCCTTATCTTGGACCGATCCTTGCCGCAATCCCGATTGCCCTCGTCGCGATGCCGCTCGGCGGATCGCTGCTGATCTGGGCTGTCGTCGTCTACACCATCATTCAATCGATCGAGGGCTATGTGGTCGGCCCGCTGATCCAGCGTCAGGCGGTGGAAATTCCTCCCGCATGGACGTTGGTCGCGATCGTGCTGCTCGGCGCGATGTTCGGCGTCATGGGCATCGCGCTCGCCATGCCGCTGGTCGCGGTGGGCCGCGTCGCGATCATCAGGTTCTACGTCGAGGACTACCTCGGCGACAATCTCGGGCGAACGGCTAACGATCGCAAGGTGGTCCATGAGCGAGATTGAAGCCGAACGGGACGGCGGAGCGGAACCTCCCTCAACACATTCGGGGATAACCCGCTTTGTGTGGCAGCAGCTTCCCTACATCGTCGCACTGGTGCTCGCCATTGCGGGCGTCGCCTATACCAATGCCTCGCACCAGCCCCTGGTCGGCTATTGGGAATTTCTTGCGCTCGCCATCGGCGTAGTCTGTGTCATCCACAAATGGCCGGAGGTCGACGGCAAGGAGGCACGGTGGCGGCTGATCTGGACCCAGGCGCTGCACTGGGTGGCCGTTCTGGTCACGATGAACATCATGCTGGTATCCGGTGTTCAACAATTGCTGCCGACGCCGGCGACCAGTCTTGTTCTCCTCACATTGCTTGCGCTCGGAACCTTCCTCGCCGGCGTGAGTCTTCTGTCGCTGCAAATCGCCTTCCTCGGCATTGCGATGAGCCTTGCGGTTCCGGCAATCTCCTGGTTGCAGCAATCCGTGATCTTTTTCCTGCTGGGCGCCGTCCTGTTGATCGGCCTCGGCATCACGTTCTGGCTTCGCCAGGACCGCGCCCCCGATCACGCGCCCGCCAACACCCGAAGCCAAACGGAGGCATGAATGCGACTGAATTCGCTCATTGCAAGCATCTGCGTATCCGCAGCGATATGTTCCGTTGCCATGCCCGCCCGCGCCGAGCGGTTCAGGGTCGGCAGACTTATCTGCACGAGCTCGCCACGTGTGGGGCTCGTGCTTGGCTCGGCGCAGGAGCTTCGTTGCGTATTCGCTTCGACAAGGCCGCCTCGCCAATATGTTTACGAGGGCCGAATCAGGCGCGTCGGCCTCGATCTCGGCGTAACCAGCGCAGGGTCTCTTTCCTGGGCTGTCTTCGCGAGGAACTCACGCGTCGGCCCGGGCACACTGCGCGGGAACTACGTTGGCGCGAGCGGCAATGTCGCTTTTGGGCCCGGTCTCGGAGCGAACGTGCTGATCGGCGGCTCCCGCCGGACGATTATGCTGCAGCCTCTTTCGATAGAGCGATCAATCGGATTGAACGTTGCGGCTGGGATCACCAATCTGACGCTCGGCCGGCGATAGATGCTTGAGTAAACCGCGAACATTCCATTCGGCAGACGCGGCAAATTTCTCTGTCTCACGCCCACCAAAAACCGACTGCCGAAACGTTCGCTTCGCACCTGTGAGGGACACCTCCGGTCCGAGACGTTGAAAAGGCCGAACCGTGAAATGCAGCTTTTTGCTGCAACCACTGATTTTGCCGGCCGCCAGCGTGAGGCCGCTACTGGATCGTGCGTGAAGCACCGTCCAGGATCGATCGCGCAACCTCAGACGCCCCAGTGATGATGATCTGCACGCCGATGCATAGCAGCAAAAATGCCGACAACTTTGTGACCACGCTGGTGCCCTCCTCACCGAACAGGCGCGCCATCGCGCTGGATTTCCGGTAAGCGTGGTAGATCGCCGCGGACACGGCGATCGCCACCAGGAGAGAAACAATCGACGATCCGAACATCGCGTCGAGGCTATCTGTCCGGCTTATTCCGATAGCGATGGCCGTCGCGATCGTTCCCGGCCCGGTCGTGAGCGGGATCGTCAGCGGGAAGAATGCCATCCGTTTCATAGTCGCGAAATCTGCGGATGATTCAGCGTGGGGCCCGCCCACGCCGGGCGGAGCGTGAAGCATCGACCAGCCTGTTGCCGCAACCACCAAGCCCCCCGCAATCCGGAGCGCCGGAATGGTCACGCCGAAGAAGTTCAGGATCTGGCTGCCGAGAAACAGCGACACCAGAAGAACGGCGAAGGCGTATCCGGCAACCCGCAGTGCAAGATCCGCGCGCTCGCCTTCAGGCAGGCCTCTGGTCCTGTCCAGAAAGATGAAAGCCAAGCCGTAAGGATTGATGATCGCGAACAGCGCGCCGAAGCTGAACAGGAAATCGGCGACCCATCGGGATGTCACGAAACTGGGCATTTGGCGTCAGGCCGATCTCTTGCGATGCAGATTTCTTGATGGAAGCCGATTGGCAGCCCGTCGATCCACTGGTCAGCCTCCCGCATCGCTCCGCCGCTTTCGGATTTACTTCGGCAGACATTCTACATTGTACGCGATGATGATCTGAGCCGGATCAGCTTTACCCAAACTCCTCAGATCTTCTAGGCCTTTTCTGAGTTTTTCTCCCGCTTCGCTCAAGCTGGCCTCGAGCGTGGCCTTTGCCTTCCTGCATCGTTGTTCATTAGAGAACTCCTGGAAGACGACTGTAGGGAGGAGCCGCCATTCCGCCTTGTCGTTCGTCGCCGCAGGACTGACGGAGTAGGAAAAGACATACATCAATACCCACATCGACTTCTCCAACTTTTGCCCGCTCGTCACCGCGCCTTGCTCTAAAGGTCGACGCTAGCAAAGCGCTCTCGATCGAGAATTGAGATCTCGCTCTATTCTCAAAAATGCGCGGTCCGCACCTGTGCCCGGTCGTTTCGATCTCAGTTGGATGGCTTTTGATCAAGGCGCATCCGTTGCGCTCTCATGCGCTTGATCTCTCGATTCAGGGCTTCGCTCTTTTCGTCGCGCAGCTCCTTCGCCGATCCGAGCTGATCATTCTGCCGTAACTTTTCGAGAGCTTTCTCGACGGAGAGCTTGTTCGTTTCGGCCATAGCAGACCTCTCTTGTGTTTCTGCACCCATCAAATGGGTAATAAGGATTGTTCTGAGGGCAGACCCAATTACCGTATGTTTCTCCCCGGGCGAAGGCATCATCGGGCACGAGGCAGGCGCCAGGAAGAACGAGGATGGCGAGAATAGCCGGTATGTATTTGAACATGATGCGTCCACCTCGCTGCAGGTGTCGTATTCCTCATCCCCGCGGTGCGCCCCGCGGCTTCAGCTTTTTGGGCTGAACAGGCCGCCAGCCGCCTTCATCGCCGACTCGCTCATCGTCCTGGCGTGGTCGGTCAGAGTGCGCATCTGGTCCTGAAAGAACTCGGACTGAAGCTTGAGCGCGTCCTGCACGTCCTTGGCATGGATGAGCTTGTCGCTGAGGTCGAAGGTCGCGGAGACATTGCGCTGCATGAAGCTGGAAAACTCCTTCGCCTGGCTGGCGATCGGCAGCGGCGAAGAGGCAAGGCCCTTCTCCAGCATCTCGAAATATTCCGTATTGGCCTTGCGCAGGCGACCGAGCGCATCGGTGAGTGCCGCACGGACGCCTTCGACGGACGAATTGATCTCTGCCATGACGACTTTCCTCTCTTCGTTGTAGTTACGCGGTAAGTCCTCCGAACCAGGCGCCGAAATAGCCGGCGTAGAGCGCCGGCACTTCGAGATTCATCGAATGCCCGACGCGCGGCACGACCACGAGGCGACAATCCGGCATCGCCTCAGCCATCGTGCGAAGATCGGCTGGAGCAATCCAGCCGTCCCATTCGCCCCACAGCACCAGGTGCGGCTGCTTCAGCTCCGGCATGCGGCGCTCGAGCTCGCGGCTCTCTCGTTCTCGCGTGAGATTGACCGGCGTTCCGATCCAGATCCCTTCGGAGACACCAAAGGTCTGCTCAATGATGCGGTCGAACAGAGCCTGGATCTCCTTCAATCCCTCCCGAAATCGGGGCATGACGTTCGGCGCCATGCTCTCCGGCACAAACAGCGACGAGGCCGCGGTTGCCATGATCGTCCGCGTCAGCTCCTTGCTCTCCATCATCGCTCGAAACACGCCAATCTGATCTGTGTTGAAAGCCATGCCGAGCGGCGTCACCGGGTCGAGCGCGAACACGCGACCGAAGCGTTGCGGCTGCATCAAGAGCATGCGGGCGGCGATGATGCCACCTGTCGAATGCGTCGCGAGGTGGCAATAGCCGATGTCAAGCGTATCGAGCGCAGCGAGCATATCCAGGGCATGCTGCTGCATGGAGTAGTTGGAATAGTCGGCCACGGGCCTCGGCCGGTCGCTGTCGCCGCAGCCGCGCCAGTCGATGCCGATGACGCGGAGGCCGGACGGAAACAGCGGCGCGGCGAGCTCGATCCAATCCTTGCTGGCGAGATTGCCGTGGATGAAGACGACGGTGACGTCGCCCTGCCCCCACTCTCGCCAGCCGAGCTGGATCTCACCTGCCTGCACCCGCACCATCAAACCATCCTATTTGTTCAACCCGGCCGTGGGCGCAGCACCAGGCGGCGTCGGGGCCACCGGTATGGCCGATGCCACCGCGCCCTTGATCATGCGGTCGGTGCCGAGCGGCGATGAGGTGTCCACGCGTCCCTTGGTCACAAAATCCACGACGTCAGCTGAATATTCCACCGGATTGTCGGTGTGGATGAAGTGTCCGGTCTCCGGATAGATCTTCAGCATCGGCCGGTTGCCGGCATTGGTCATCCGCGTCATGAACGGCGTGATGACGTCGCGTCCGAGATCGGTCAGCCCGTTGAAGGCCGGCGTCGGGATGAACGGCTCCTTGTCGCCGAACGCCAGGAAGATCGGTGCCTTGATCTCTGTGACCCGCTCGTAAAGGTTCTTCGGATCATCCTGCTGGAGCTCGGCTCCGATCGTGTAGATGTCGAAGATAAAGACGTTGCACCACTGGTCGAGCTCCTTGGGGTTGCCCTTGGTAAGCCCGACGCGCTGCTCGGTATGGAAGCGCGCATATTCGCTGTCGCTGAAGAAATAGCCGCTCTTGGCCGCCGACACTGCGCCGGTGTCGGGGTCGCGTTTCCTAAAGTAGAAGAAGTCGCGAATGCCCTGCTCGTCACGGGCCTTCTCCGCCGCCAGGATGCCGGTCTGGTCCCAGATCTGCTTCCATTTGTCGAAGTCGCGGCCAAGCCCCGGCTGGAACAGCGGTGCCTTCTTGTCCTTCGCAATGGTGATGTCACGCGGATATTCCTCGAGGCCGGATGGTGCTTCGAGCGCGAGGCCCTGCACCGCCTCCGGCCAGGTCAGGGCGTAACCCGTGACGAACTGACCGCCGAGCGAGTGGCCGAGATAGTACGCCTTCTTGACGCCGAGCTGGTTGACCACGAGGTCGTAGATCACCTCGCGCATGTCTTGCATGGTGCGTGCCGGGCTCTTGTCGAGATTGCCCGGCCCGGACATGCCGTAGCCCGGGAGGTCCGGCACGATCACGCGCAAGCCACTCCGCAGCGCGTATTGCATGATGTTGCCATAGTGCCCGCCGAATGCGCCCTTGCCGTGAATGATGACGAGAACCTTCGGATCCTTGTCCGTGCCGGCATACTCATCCATGTAACCGATCTGCCAGGTGTTGCCGATCTTGTCCTTGGTGTTGGCGTATTTCACCGGATAGGGATAGGTCACGAAGTCCTTCCAGAAGGACTTGCCCGGATCGATCTTCTCGGCGACGCCGGGCACGCGATAGTTCTTGTCGACGAACATCTGGGCCCGGTCGAGGGCCGCCACGTCGTCCATGAAGGCGACGAACTTCGGATCGTTCTTGCGCTGGTTGATGATCGGGAATACGCCGTAATGGGCGACCGGACTCTCTTGCGCGATCAGGTCCGCGCCCGGCACGCGATCGACGGCCTTCTGGGCCAGCTTGAAGTTCAGCCAGAGATCGTTGGTGATGTGCATCACCAACGTGCGCGCCTGGATGCGGCCGAGATAGGGATTGATGTTGTGGGTCTCGCCGACCCTGTTACGCCAGACGAGATCGACGGCATCATAGAGCTTGGCGCGGTTGATGACACTGAGCCCCGCCTTCTCGTTCGGCGGATCCCAGTAGAAGATCTCGGGCTGGACCGCGGTCCAGTTCTGGGTCGTGCGATAGCCAAAGTCGTAGCCCGTCATGCCCAGGATCGACCAGCCGAACGCCACGCCCGGCATCGGATGCTTCTCCTTGGGCAGATTGTAGTAGTCGCCCTTGGTCGCTTGCCAGACCGGATCGCCCTCGATCGCGGCTGTCATCATCTGGAAGGTCCAGTTGCCGACGGGATCCTCGCCGTCGGATTGCGTGGTGCCGCCGATCGGCATCAAGGCGTTGATGTATTCCGGATGCATCACGCCCCAGACATAGGTCTGCGTGCCACCCATGGAGACGCCCGTGACCAGCGCGACGCGCGCGACCTTCAGCTCGTCGCGCAGCAGGCGATAGTTCGCCTGAACCATGTCGTAGTAACTGTACTGCGGAAACTTGATGCCGAGCCCATCCGACGGCTTGCTCGCGCCCCAGGTGCCGAGAGGGTCCACCATGATGACGTAATAGCGGTCGGTATCGATCGGCCGGCCAGGGCCGACGATCGGCACGCCGCCAGACAGTGGCGCGCCCTTGACCCACTGCTCGTACATGTCGGTCGAGTCGCCGGAATAATAGGAGCTGATGACGACCGCATTGGTGATCTCGCCCGCCGCGTTGCGCCGCGCGGTGCCGATCGCGATATAGCCGGTGCGCAGCTTGCCCGCGCCGAGCGATTCCAGCGTGACGCCGCCCTCGCCGCCGAACTCCCATTTGCCGGGATCGGCGAGATCGTACTTGCCGCCGATCTTGAAATTAGCGATCTCATACGTCTTCTTCAAACTGTCATGCTGCATCTGCGACGAACGTCGCGTGAAGGGCTGCGCGACTGCGAGCGCAGTGCCGACCAGCAGTAGGATCAGGCTGACGAAACAACGCTTCACGAGATCTCTCCCGATCATGACGGCGTCCTCCCTCCCGCAATTTGGCGCGACGCTAGGCAGCGCCACCAGCCGAGCATTGATCTAACTCAATGGAATGCGCATCTGCCGGGCGAGGATTGCAGCGTCGAAACCCCCGGTCGCCGCAATGCCGTTTCTCACTCACGGCTCATACCGAATTCGCTATGAGCTGGACGGACCGGCAGGTGCCCCCGTCTATGTGTTGGTGAACGGGCTTACGCAATATGCCGAACTATGGACGGCCTACCGTGACGCCCTGCTCGCACGGCACTTTCGAGTCGCGACCTTCGACATGCTCGGCCAGGGCGGCTCCGACAAGCCCGCCCTGTTCATCAACCAGGACGACCAGGTTGCAGCCCTTCATGGCCTGATCGGTGAGCTCGGTGATGGTCCCGTCTTCCTCAGCGGCATCAGCTTTGGCGGCCTGATCGCGCTGCGCTACGCCATCCGGTATGGCGAGCGGCTGTCCGGCCTGGTGCCCATGAGTTGCTTTGCGGAGTTAACGCCACAACTGCTCCTGATCGGTAATGCCCTGCGCACCGGCCTGATCCTCGGCGGCACCGGCTATCTCCAGGACCTACTGCTGCCGATGAACTTGTCCGATCAATGGCTCAAACCGCTTCTGGACAAGCTCGACGGCGTGAAGCGGCAGGGCTGGCTCGTCAACGACGTCTACGCCCTGCAAAACCTGATGGAGTCGTTTCTCGATTTCCAGCCGATCACCGCGGAACTCTCGTCGATCGCGGTCCCGACCATGATCCTGAATGGCGAATTTGATTTCCTGACGCCCCGCGCCCTGCACGAGACCTTGCGAGTCGAGATCCCAAACAGTGCGCTCGTCATCATTCCGGAGGCCTATCACGCCTTCACCCTCGAGAAAGGCGCGCTCACGGCCGATTTGCTCGCGCGCTTTGCCGAGGACGTGCTGGCCGGACGCTGGCAAGGCAGCAAGGCCGTTCGGGTGGCTCCGAACGAGCCCGGCGGCGAGATCACGCCATTTCCGGCCGGCTACGACCATCTGCGCGCCATCCCGGTGCAGAGGCCGGCATCATGAGCGGCTTTCTCGGGCCACTCGACGCAGAGGGGTGCGTGCCACCACGTCAGCAGACGCGCGTTGCTGCCTTTCTGATCTCGGCGCATGGCGCACTGGCGCGCCAGTTCGCATTGGCACTGCCGTTGCGGATCGAGGCCGCATGGCAGACCGAGTTGAACGCGCAGTTCTACCGAGAGTCGGAGATCGTCTCGCTGCTGCAACGCACGACGTCCTGGGTGCCTGACATCGCCCTCGGCTACATGGCCGCCTCCTGGGAGACCAGCTGGTTTCCCGCGCCGATGGAAACGGTCGACCGCGCGCTCGCGCCGGCAATCAATCTCGCAACGCTTGCCCATGCCATTCATGCCGGCATTCGTCCCGCAGCCCTTCTGCCGGTCGAGGTCAACGCTGCGGACCCCTTTGTGCTGGCGCTACGCCGCATCGAGTTCGAAAGCGGCCGGCTGATGCAGGCCCAGATCCTGTTCCTGAAAGGGCCTGATCTTCTGCCTTTTCGTGATGCGGTCAGCGTGGCCCTGGAAAAGCGTCATGCCGAGGTGCGCAGGCACTGGCGCGAGATGCTGGCGGGCCTCGGCATCGACGCGCGCGAATGATGCGGAGCCTTGACGCAGATCAACGGTAGCACGCGATCGCCCGCCAACATCGGCTTGTTGCCGCTGCCTGCGCGCGCCGACCGGAGTTCCAACCATGCGGGCCGTTTCCGTCGAAGAAGCAGTTGCGATGATCCCGGCAGGCGCCAGCGTCATGGTGGGCGGGTTCATGGGCGTGGGAACACCGGAGCGGTTGCTCGACGAAGTGGTGAGGCAGCAGAAGACCGGCCTGTCGCTGATCTCCAACGATGCCGCCTTCGTCGGGAAAGGCGTCGGCAAGTTGTTCGATGCGACGCTGGTGTCGCGGCTGACCGCAACCCATATCGGGCTCAATCCGAAAGCGCAGCAGCAGATGCTTGCGAACCAGATCAACGTCGATCTGGTGCCGCAAGGGACCTTCGTCGAGCGCATTCGCGCCGGTGGCTGCGGATTGGGCGGCGTGCTGACGCCCACAGGTGTCGGCACATTGGTTGCGGAGGGCAAGCGCCTGATCGAGGTCGACGGCAAGCCGTTCCTGCTGGAGACCGCCATCCGCGCGCAATTCGCGCTGGTCCACGCCTTCCTCGCCGACTATCTCGGCAACCTCACCTACGCGCTCACCGCGCGCAATTTCAACCCGATCATGGCCATGGCGGCGGACACGGTGATCGTGACGGCCGAGCACATCGTGCCGGTCGGCGTCATCGCGCCTGATCATGTCGTCACGCCGGCGCCGCTCGTCGACTACCTCATTACGAACGGGTGAGATCATGGATCCGCAGATCATCATCGCCCGGCGCGTCGCCCAGGAACTGAAGAGCGGCAACCTCGTCAATCTCGGCATCGGCATTCCGACCCTGGTCGCGAACTACGTCCCGGCCGATCTCAAGGTGTTTTTTCAGTCGGAGAACGGCCTGATCGGCACCGGACCCATTCCGGAGCAAGGCATGGCCCATCCCCTGCTCACCGACGCCGGCGGCCGGCCGATCAGCGCACTGCCGGGTGCGGCGACTTTCGACAGCGCGATGTCGTTCGGGCTGATCCGCGGCGGTCATGTCGATGTCACCGTGCTCGGCGGTCTCCAGGTCGATGCGCATGGTTTGCTCGCCAACTGGATGATTCCGGGCAAGATGGTGCCGGGCATGGGCGGCGCGATGGACCTCGTCAGCGGCGCCAAACGCGTCATCGTCGCCATGCAGCACGCCGCCAAGGGCAAGTCCAAGATCGTCGCCAAATGCACGCTGCCGCTGACCTCGGCGCGGCCGGTCAACCTGATCGTCACCGACATGGCCGTGATCGGCTTTCCCGACGGCAAGGCGACGCTGCTGGAGACCGCACCCGGCGTCAAGGTCGGAGAAGTCCTGGCCGTGACTGAAGCCGAACTCGCGATCGCCGATTCCGTGAAGGAAATGGCACTCTGATGGGGGCGGCCCATGCGGATATTTGGCGACTTCAACGAGATCAAATCCGCCGTCGGCACCGAGATCGGCGTCAGTGACTGGGTCGAGGTGTCACAGGATCGCATCAACCAGTTTGCGGAGGCAACCTGCGACGAGCAGTGGATCCATGTCGACCAGACGCGTGCGACCAGGGAGATGCCAGGTGGGAAGACCATCGCCCACGGCCTGCTGTCGCTAGCGCTGGCACCGCTGTTCATCCGTTCGGTGATTGGCCTAAAGGGCTGCGCAACACCCTGAACTATGGCGCCGATCGGATCAGGTATCTCGCACCCGTGCCGTCGGGCTCCAGGCTGCGCGGGCGGGTCACGGTCGCCGAGGCCGAGGACGTGCCGCCGGACGGCCTACGCGTCAATTATCACCTGGTGATCGAGATTGAAGGCGGCAAAAAGCCCGCCTGCGCCGCTGAGCTCATTGCCTTGCATTATCGCTGATCGCGCTCAGTCGATGATGTGATATCCGCCGTCGATATAGAGCACGCTGCGGTGATCAGCTTGGCGCCGTCGAGCGCAAGAAACGCGGTGGCATTGCCGACATCATCGATGCTGACGAGGCTGCGCGCCGGCGCCTTCGCTTGCGCCTTGTCCATGAGCTCGTCGAACTCGGGAATGCCTGACGCGGCGCGCGTTGCCAGCGGTCCCGGCGAAATCGCTGCACCACCGAGGTGCCGATCCCGAGGGTACGCCCGCGTTTGAGCATACCCATGCCCTCGGCCCGAAGTTCACGAATGCGAGTTTCAATCGATAACTTGACCGGGCGACGACCAAGTCTTGTGCCGCGCTCCTTGGCCCGTGCAAGCCCGGCGTTGACCCGCTCTCGGATCATGGCGCGTTCAAACTCGGCGAAGACGCCACACATCTGAAACATCGCCCGGCCCGACGGCGTGCTGGTGTCGAGTGCCTGTTGGTGCAGATGCAGATGGCAGCCCAACGCTTGCAGCTCGGACAAAAACCCGACCAAGTCCTGGAGGCTGCGCCCGAGCCGGTCGACGGACCAGGCGGCGATCATGTTTATTTTGCGCGCCGTAGCATCCTTTAGGAGATGATCGAACCCTGGGCGTTTGTCCCGACCTTTTGCGCCCGAGATGCCGGCGTCCTCGTAAACGCCAACAACCTGCCATCCGGAATGTGCTGCGACCGCCTCCAGCTCGCGGCGCTGGTTCTCTGTCGTTTGCCCATTCGTGCAGCCAAAGATCAGCCGACGGTCATGGGAGCCGTCGCACGAACGATCAGGAAAAAGCTGAGCGCGACAAGAGAGACGCTGGCGCCTACCAGGAGATGGAGAGCGACCTCCGCGATCTGGTCAACATGGGGCGCATTGCTGCAGATCTCGCTCACGATGCAGAGGGTGAACCTCCGACGTGTGAGAAGCGAAACCTGGCCATGTTTGGCATCTATCATCTCAGGGAGATGTTGCTTCGATTTGAGATGAAGTACGACGACGGTGACTGGCGGCTCGGCGGCGGAAAGCCGGGCACATGAAGCGCGACCGGCAGCGGTTGATGACGCACCGCCGGCGGCTCAGGTGATTAAACAAGGGCCCGGCGAATTCGCGCTGTGCTGGCGGCTCTACTAACCCAACCCGGTGATCGATGCCCGCCGATTGCCAACAATCTCAATTAAACTCCCGCCGGCTCACAAGGTTGGCGGGTTTTCTTTTGGCCGGTGCGGGAGCGGACATGTAGGAACGGTCCAACCCGCGAACCGGGTTTCGGCGTATGGCCGAAGCAACAAGATAGTCTTGGGCCCCAGGTCTCCTTTCCTCAGGCCTTTTTTGGCAGCCTCCTGATCCAATTCTCACTGGGAGGCCCTGACAGGAGGAATGGCTCGCAGGTGTCGTTGATCTGGCATAGGCTCTCCGAGCTACGCGCATATTCACGTGGCGGTTCAGAAAGCATTTTAGGAGCAGCACATGTCAGTCCTGAGAGCTATCGCCCTATTCATGATCGTTACATTCGGAGGCGTCATACTCGCCGCGGGATTTATGGCGGGGCCGGCGACGGCCGGCAAAATGAATGGCAAGCCCGGCGGCGGTCCAAATGTGGCGCACTATGGCACGCCGAAAAGCGGCACCCCCACCGCCAAGCCACCGGCCAAGATGACGAAGCCTGCCGCGCAGTAGCCAGAGGGATCTAACGAAACAAGGCCCGCCGGTTCACGCCGGAGGGCCTTACTCATCCCTCAGTCACCGTGTGTCCATACGGATATAACTCTGGCGCTCTAAAACTCACCAAAAGTAAAATGGAGATTCCGATTTTAGGCGCCGCCGCCTGCGGGAGCAACTCGCGGGCCGCACGGATGCACCTTTGCGACCTAGGAAAGCACAAAAGCACCACCAAAGGGTGGCCTGTTCGGCCCCTGGACATCTACCCTGAACGACCCAAGAAGATGCGCACCATCTGGTGCTCGCATTAAAACGCGGCAAATCGACCAAAGTGCGATCGCTGCCAAAGGAGATGGCCGTTCCGCAGGCAATCAAAGCTCCAGGGATGTCTGGTCAACCTTGTTGATATCGCGCGTTTTTTCCGCGCGCCTCTCGCGGAATCTACGGTCGCAGCCACGGTCATTATTTGCATCTTGACGACCGTAGTTTCCGACCCAGCGCGCGCGGCACGCCGACCTCCCCGGGACCCCTGCACTTCCGCAGATGCCAGCAAATGCCGTTGATGCGTGCGGAAAACGCAAAGCCCGCAAGACCGGAACCCGCCTCTCAGACGAGAAGGTCGTGATGCGGGAGAGGCAGGCCGGCGTGGACGGTGCCGTCGTCGTGTCCGGCGAGATGCCAGACGTCCGACCCGAGTGCGGTCGGATGCGGCGCGGGCGGCTCCGCCTGGGCGGCCGGCGGGACCGGATCCGGCGGCGCGGCGGCTGCACTCGGGGGAGCAGGCGGGGCCGCGTCCTCTTTGAAATGGAAGGACTGGTCGTGCGGATCGCCGGCGCCCTGGATCGCCACCGTCACGACCTGGGGCGTGCCGTCGACCGTGGTCACGGTGAAGCAGTCGATCAACTTGTCGCAGGATCGCAGGGCCTCGACCGCCGGATTGGCCGGATCGAGCGTATAGGTCCAGACGCCTCCGGCGGTCATGGTGAAACTGCCGTAGCCGTGCTCGCTCGCCTGCGGGCACGCTGTCGCCGTGAAGGTGTCGTCTGGATTGTCCACGTCCTTGTCGGTCAGAGTGCCGCAGGCGCTCGGCGGCGGGGCGCAGGAGTTGCTCGGCTCGGTGACGCGTCCGTCGGCGTCGCCGCAGATCGTCGCCGCGTCGTTGCTGCCCTCGATCGTGACGGTCAACAATTGCGCGGTCCCGTCCGCGGTCTTCACCGTGAAGCTGTCGATGAGGCTGTCGCCGACGTTGAGCGCCTGGACAGCGCAATTGCCATTGTCGAGCGCGTAGGTCCAGTGGCCGTCGGCGGTCATCGTGAAGCTGCCGTAGCCGTGGTCGCTCCTCTCGGGACACGGCGCCGCATCGAAATCATCCGAAGGTCCGTCGACGTCGACGGCCGTCAGCACGCCGACCGCGACCGGGACGCCGTGATCCGAATTGTGGACTCCGCCGGCCTCGACTACGCGGCCATGCGTGTCTCCGGATACGACGGACGGGTCGTCGGCGCCCTGGATCGTCACCGTGATCGTCTGCGGCGTGCCGCCGATCGTGGTCACGGTGAAGGTATCGGTCGCCGTGTCGCAGGCCTTCAGCGCCAGCACCGCCGGATTGGCATCGTCCAGCGCGTAGGTCCAGTGTCCGTCGGTCGTCATGGTGAACGTGCCGTAGCCATGGTCGCCGGCGTGCGGCGTGCTCACCGCCGTGAACGTGTTGGCGGGATCGTCGACGTCGGTGTCGGTCAGCGTGCCGCTCGCGGTCGGCGCGGCATGGGCGTCGTGACTGGCGGCGATGGCCGAGGCGAAAGTCGTCGCGACCGCTGCGACCGATCCGGCTGTGGCGCCGGAGATCACGGACGCGTCGTCCGTGCCGTTGATGTTGATGCTGAAGGTCTGGCTCGCGGATGCGAAGCCGTCGGAGGCCGTGATAGTGAAGTTGTCGGTGCTCGGCGCCTTCAGCGCGTTGATGGCATCGTTGTTCGGAACGTACGTGTAGGCGCCGGTATGGCTGTTCACGTAGAGGACGCCGAAGGAGCTGGGCTTCTCGACGTCGAAGCTCGCGCCGGCGATCATGAAGGGCCGCCGATCCCGCCGGCGATGCCGAAGGTCGGCGCGGCGCCCGAGGCGAAGCTCGTGGCCGAGAAGCTGCCGCTGCTCGCGGAGAACTCGTCGAATTTGACGGTGTCGACCTCGACCACCCCCGCGCCGAGCGTCAGCGTCGGCGGCGAATGGACGAGCGGCGCGTCCGGAACGAAGCTCGCCGGGATCACGAGCGATGGCAGCGCGTGCTGCAACGTCGGGCCGTCCGGCTCGATCAGGTTGATCGGTTGCCGCGACGGATCGGCCGTCTCGCCGGGCGGCGTGCTGGATCCGGGCGGCCCGTGCTCCTTCGAATAGTTCGCGAGCACGTCCTGCTGTTGGCTCTGCAGATCCTCCATCCGCGAGGCGTTGTTGGCGACCTGGGTGAGGCCGACCGACGACCCGTGTCTTTCGAGCACGACTGTCTGCCCGGGGTCGTCGACGATGAAGTGCCGTGGCACGGCCTCCTTGGTGACGAGCTCGAAGGAGCCGTGCGCGAAGTCCTTGTAGCTGATGTCGCCGCGGTCGAACAGCGCGAGGTCCGGATCGGCGCCCCAGGCCTCCTTCAGCGCCGACAGGATCAGCGCGACGAAGGAAATCCCGCCGGTCAGGACGGCGACGCCAGATCGGCTGCCGGGCGGCGCCGTGCGTCGGTCCGGCCGGCGCCGGAGGTCGTCGAAGATCCGTGCGGGCGACATCCCGAGGCCTCGCATGTTGTCGTCTCGGTCGCGTCGACGCCGCCGCATCCGCCCCCGTTACCGCGCCCGGGAATACGCCATTTCGGCGACGTCGCGCGCGCCGAAAGCAAGCCGATCCTGACTATTAAGGGGTAGTCCGAGGGACCGCGCTGGTCCGCCGTCCGGCGCTCTGCCATCATTCGATTGGGCTCTTCTCGCGCAAGGGGAGCGGATGCATGAACGGACGACGGACGATGGCGGGCCTCGCGGGCCTGTGGCTTGCCCTGGCGGGGTCTCAATCCGTGCTGGCGCAGAGCGGATCCACCGACCTCAAGCCCATCGGCAAGATCGTGACCGCCGCGGGCAAGGTGGCGGTCGAACATGCCTCCGCGACGGTCGCGCAGGCCGCCCTCTCCGACGACAAGGCCGGCGCAAAGGTCGGCGACCCCGTCTACCGGGGCGACGTGGTCAAGACCGGGGCCGACGGCAAGCTCGGCATCAATTTCGCCGACGGCAGCTCGTTCAACCTGTCCAGCAACGCCAGCATGGAGCTGAACGAATTCGTCTACGACCCTGACGCGAAATCGAACACGAGTCTCTTCAACCTGACCAAGGGGACCATCACCTTCGTCGCCGGCGCCGTGGCCAAGAACGGCGACATGAAGGTCGATACCCCCGTGGCGACCATGGGAATCCGGGGCACCACGCCGCATATCGAGGTCTCCGACGACGGCCGCGTCAGGTTCTCCACGCTGATCGAGGAGGGCAAGGACCGCGTGCTCGACAAGAGCGGCGTTCCGAAGCGGCGTGCGGCGGTCCCGCCGGCCCCGGGCCGGGAGCGCAGGGCCGACCGCGGCACCGGCGTCTGCCGGAGATGCTGAGCCCGCGCCTCGCGGCCGCGTTCTTCCTGATCCTGGCGCTGACGCCGGCCGCCGCGCAGAAGCCGAACGAGCCGCAGTTCCGGAACGTCGAGCTGTGCAACAGCGCCGCCGCGCCGGAGACGAGGATCGAGGCCTGCTCGGCCTTCATCGAGGCCGGCCGCGGCGGACCGTCGTCGCTGGCCACGGCCTACGACAACCGCGGCATCGCCTATGCCGAGAAGGCCGACTACGACCGCGCCGCCGCCGACTTCGAGAGCGCCGTCGCGATCGACCCGCGCTCCGCCAGGTCCCTCAACAACCGCGGCGCAGTTAGACTCAGAAGGGGCGACTACGACGCCGCGATCGACGACCTCGACCGGGCCGTCGGCCTGCGGCCGGACTACGCCAGGGCCCTCGCCAACCGCGCCGAGGCCTGGCTGAAGAAGGGCGATCCGGGGCGCGCGGAGCGCGATTACGGCGCGGCGGTGCGCCTAAACGCCGACCTGGAGGAAGCCTGGAGCGGACTCTGCTGGATCCGGGCGAGCACGGGAGATCCGCAAGCCGCTGTGGCCGCCTGCGACAGGGCCGTCGCAGGCGGCGCGCACACGGCCGCGACCTACGATTCGCGCGCGCTGGCCCACCTGAGGGCGGGACGCATGGAGGCCGCGATCGCCGACTACGACGCGGCCCTGCGCATCGATCCGAAGCTCACCCTCGCGCTGTACGGCCGGGGGCTCGCGAAGATCAAGCGCGGCGAGACCGCGTTCGGCTACGCCGACATCGCGGCCGCGAAAGCCGCAAGGCCGGACGTCGTCGAGGAGTTCGCACGCTACGGCGTGCGCTAGATTCAAGACGGCCGGCAAGGCATTGGTAGAGCGCATTATCGTCGCCGAGCCCAATGGTGCCGAATACAAAGAGCCGGCGGTCGCGCGCGACCGGTGTTTCTCGATGACACGTGGCTCGAAGCCGTCCGAAGGCACCGACGCGATCTGATCCAAGGGCGCAACAACAAGGAAGTGTTGGACCTGCGGAGAAATCCCGAGCTTGCGCGAGAGATCACGACGTGACTGGTCGAGGAATAAGCGCGATCCTCAACAAGCGCGGCCTGCCGATCACGCCCGGTTCTCTCTACCTTATCCATTTCGCGAGACCGGCGGGCGCCGTGGCGCTATTGTCCGCTGCAGAAGATGCCGATGCTGCCTCTCTTATGGCCGCCGCTGACGCGACGGGTCGGACCACACGCGAAAAGCTGATCAGCGCCAATCCATTCCTCAAGGCACTGACGGTTGCCGAAATCAAGAGCTGGGCCGATCGCAAGATGGCGTGGGCAATTCGCCAAAGCGCCTGTGAGAGCCTGAAGAAGCCGCGCGACGGCGAAAAGGAAGACTCCTCCATCGGGGCTTGAGCCGTACACGAAGCAGCTTCTGAGGCAAGCGGCGACCGGGGTCACGCTTCTGAGTGATCGAAAGGGACCGCTCAACCTAGAGCGTTTGGGGTGACGTGCTATTCGTATTTCCGTGCAACGCCTTGGAGTGCTCAGCAATCCACTTAACCGCGTCACTCTTGGTAAGAAAACCCTTAACCGCTTCCGTCTCCCCTATGCGCCCGCGCGGCAGCCAGGTTCAAGCCGACTATCCTGCCATAATCAAACTGGCCAAATGCCTGCGCGCATTACACCTGACGGCCACGTTGCAACGCGCAACGCCGTGGCTGGACGCCGGCCCGTCGCGCTTTGGACATCAACTAGCAGCCGCGGCTTCGCGTTCCTGCTGAGTGCTCTCCCGCTGGCATACCAACACCATTATGCCGCCTCGGCGAAGACCGCGGTCAGGGTCTGCTTTCCTTCTATAGGCCCGCGAGCCTACGCGAGAAGCTCGCGAACCGCGCGGATGCACCTTTGCGGCCGAGCAAAGGACAAAAGGCATTGCCGAAGAGCAGCCTGTTTGGCTAGCTCCCCAGTGCCGCCCTGAAATGGACAGCCGCGCTGCCATCCGCGCCTGATCCGATGACTTACGCTCGGTCCGGCAGCTGATTGATGGTTGAGAAGTCAATGGTTTCGATAGCTGCTCGCTCTGCCGCTCCGTCCCTGCGTGAGGTGGCCGCCGAGTCGCTACATTCTCCTTCAGGGAGATCGCCGAGCAAATTTGACAATCTGATTGCAAGCGCCCGAAGGCGTGCGTTTTCCTCAAGAAGCCAGAAGACGTCGTCAGATGGCGATTCATCGTCAGGAAAAGTCGCGTGGGCCATATGCATCTTCCTATCGAAAGAGTTGTCTGTCACAACGTTTTCGGGGCCTGCAAGGGGCTCATGCTCGTCACATAATGGATTTCCAGTACTCATGGCATAGTCCCCGATTTAGGACGTGCCCAGCCCACGAGATTAATCTCGATTGAGTCGCAGGCGGATTTGAGTCCGAAACCAGACCAGATGGGGCGGATAAACGAGTCGACGCGGCTTGACGGAGGTCGGAACAGGCCAATACCCAATCCGGCATTGTCTAGAATGGGCCATTCGCAGATGCGACTTAGGCCACCGGTGGCTGGCCGCGTCATCTCTTTGGACAGTAGGCAATTCCGCTGCTGGTATTGGCCGGCTTTTGACCCCAAGCAGTCGTCCCAAGGGTCGCCGTGTGTCCATATAGCTAACAATGGCACTCTAAAACTCACCAATTATAAAACGGAGATTCTGATTTCAGACGGCGCTGCAATGGGCAGCCCACGCTTCCATCAGCTCACGTCGCTTCACCAGGGCTGTCGATCGCCGATAGGCGGCCTCGGTTTCGTCGTCGACCGCATGCGCAAGAGCCATTTCGGCGATCTCGCGCGGAAAGCTTGTGCAGTCGCCGGCCCAATCGCGGAAGGTCGACCGCATGCCGTGGGTGGTCGAGGTCGTGTTGGTATGGCGCGCGATGCAGTTTGAAAGCGTCACGTCGGACACTGGCCGGAACGGAAGTTGCGCCAACGCCAGACTCGACAGCGGGACCTTGTGCTCACGCTCCGCCTTCATGCGAATCGCCGGGATCGTCCAAACCTCGCCTTTCACTTCGGCGGCCCGGTCCAGGTCGGCAGCTTCGTTGAAGCGGCAGGCAGTCAGGACGATCCAGCGAAGCATTCGGGCTGCTTCGCTCGTATCGGCGGCCAAGGATCGCCAGAACTGCGGCATCTCTTCATAGGGCAACGCCGGGTGGTGCTTCACGTCTGACTTGCGGCGCCGGGCAAGCACCTGGTCAAGATGACCGCGCCAGAGCGCCGGATTTTCACCGGTTCGCAGGCCTTCTGCTTTCGCGGCGTTTAGAATGGCCTCGATTCGTCCCCGAACGCGCCGGGCGGTTTCCTTCTTGACGTTCCAGATGGGGCGCAGAACTTTCAACACCGCCTCGGTGTCGACGTCCGGAACCGCAATTTGCCCGATGATCGGATGGGCGTAATCGCGCAGGCTATTTGACCATTGCTGCCGGTGCTTCTCGTTTTTCCAACCGACCTCTTTGCCGGCGATGTACTGCTTTGTGTAGGCCTCAAAAGTGAGCGTTCCCGTCGCTGCTGCCTTGGCCTTGGCGCGCTCGCTGGTGCAGTGTTCGATCGGATCGACATTACTGCGCACCAGAGCGCGCGCCGCGCTGGCGGCCTCGCGAGCCGCGGCTAACCCCACATCCCGCATGGGACCGAGCCCCATGAACCTCTCTTTGCCAGTCACGGGCGATTTGAATCGAAAGACCCAGCTAGCGTTACCGTTCTTGTCGACATCCAGCCTTAGCCCGTCGCCATCGGCGAGCTTGTCGCCAGCCTTGGCGTTTTTCACTTTAAGTGCAGTCAGATTTCCCATTGCTAATCCCTCAAAAGTGTCCGCCTAAACCCACGCCCGTACCCACGTCGGCGACGTAGATGCCGGTAGACACGCGAACACATTGAAGGACGCGAAAGTAAAAATTCGCGTTAAGCTTCAAAGGCTTGGGTGTCAGAGATGGACGTGTATAGACACTGATGGATTAGCAGGTGGCGGAAGGGGTGTCCGCCAAAGCCGTGTTTATGCTATCCATAGCGGCAACCGATAATCGCAGAAACTCTTGTTTTACTAGACTTTCCGAATAGGTTGCCAATATGGTTATCCGTACTTGGCAACCACCTAGATTAGGAAAGAGATTAGGAACGTCGATGGCGAGAAATCGACTCACCACAACGCAATGCAATGCGCGCCGGAAGGCTGGAAAACTCGCTGATGGCGATGGCCTGTATCTCCAGACCAGCCCTAACGGAAACAAGTCGTTCGTCTTCGTATTCATCCGCAGCGGTCGACGTCGTGAGATGGGCTTAGGCCCATTTGGCGCTGGTACCGGGCAGGTTTCGCTGGCGGCGGTGCGCGAGAAGGCGGACGAAGTTCGCGACATCCTCGGGCGCGGTGGCGACCCCTTCACAGAGCTTTCCTCTCGCAGGGCGACCAGCCGGACGTTCGGTGCTTTTGTGGACGAGTGGATCATCGGCATGGAGGAAGGCTGGCGCAACGAGAAGCATCGCGCGCAGTGGAAATCGACATTAGGAACGGCTTACTGCGCCACGCTTCGGAAGCGCCCGATCGGTGAAGTCACCACGGATGATGTGCTGAAGGTACTGAAGCCCATTTGGCGCACCAAGGCCGAGACAGCCCGCCGCATCCGTGGCCGGATTGAACGGGCTCTGGACGCGGCTAAGGCGGCCGGTGAGCGCTCTGGCGAAAACCCCGCCCGATGGCGCGGCCACCTATCGGAGCTTCTGTCCAAGCCCGAGAAGTTGCAGCGCGGCCATCACAGGGCGCTGCCCTACCAAGACGTGCCCGCCTTCATGAAACTGCTACGGGCTGCGAATGGGATTGCCGCCCTGGCCGTTGAGTTTACCGTATTGACAGCAGCCAGGTCAGGCGAGACTCGCGAGGCGGTTTGGTCTGAAATCGAGGGCGACGTGTGGATCGTGCCTGCCGATCGTATGAAGGGCGGGAGGGAGCATCGCGTGCCCTTGGTGCCTCGATCGCTGGAGATCCTGAAGGCCATGAAGCGGCTGCGGACGTCAGACATCATCTTCCCGGGCTTCCGCGACGACCGGCCGCTTTCCGATATGTCGCTGTCGGCAGTCCTGCGGCGCTTGAAGGTCGATGCGACCGTTCACGGATTCCGGTCCAGCTTCCGCGATTGGGCGGGCGACGCTACTGACTTTCCCCGTGAGCTGGCTGAGGCGGCACTGGCGCACCTTGTCGGCGACGAGACCGAGCGCGCCTATCGGCGGGGCGATGCCCTTAAGCGGCGCCGGGCGCTCATGAGCGACTGGGCGATATACTGTGCGGGGCTAGCCACCTGAGAGAAATGAAACACCCCGCCAGTAACTTGACGGTGTGCCTTCAGCGGCGCCGGATAGATGGTTTCCGATTGAGCTATGGCCGCCAAACTGATTTAATCTGCCGCCTGCGCAAGGCCTGCCCGCCTACCGGCCACCTCCGCGCGCTCGTCATCGGCCAGCGCCTCGGCGTGCTCGTGAGCCTCGTCCAGTTCTGCCCTAACGTGGTCGGTCGCCCTCCAACCGGTTGACCGTCTCGGTCGAGATGGCCCCCTCCATGTCGCGCAGGTCATAGAGCATCCCGCGAAGGATGGCGAAACCGTTGCCAGATTTCGGCGGTTTGTGGAGCTAGGCCTGTAGGCGAAGGCGAAATAAACGTGAGTTTGCAATCAAAGGGGATGGACCATGAAGCCGCTAATCGGACTTATCGCGCTGCTCTTTGCGACCAGCGCGTTTGCTCAAGCTCCTCCACCGAAGGGGGCTAAGAAGCCGCTCACTCATGTCACGCCGCAAGCGCCCATGGGCTGCAAACTTGTCGGCGCGGTCAGGGGCACTAAGATCTGGGCGGGTGACTGCATTGCTGCGGCGCCTGCGGCGGAAACTCCCCAGCCTGCAGCCCCCGCCCCTGCGGAGAAGCAATGATCTTAGACGTCGTTTCGCAGGCTGGTTGAGATCGGGCTGAAGGCAAAGAGGACGTGACAGGCAAAGCGTCATGTTCAAGCGTGAATGCAATTCAGCGTCAGCTCATGCATCTGCGAGGGGGAAATTGGGTATTGGTATCCAAGCAGCCGATCGCCGTCGGCCAAGGCACGCTTAATCGGATCGCCGACCATGGATGGATTGACCGGCGCGGCGGCGGCCCCAAGTCCGAGGTTGAACTACGCCGGCTGGCCTGGTCGCGCTGCAGGCGCCGATCTGATGGCGTTTTTGCTTTTGGAGGCACAAACGCAAAGACCCCAGCTCCGGGTTGAGATGGGAGCTGGGGTCTAAGTAAACCAGATGTATCGGTGGTCTAGTTTGCCTTAGTTCAATGGTCGGACCCGGTTGCAATCGCTGGGTCAAACGCGCAGGTTCTCTGCGCTGCTCTTACCGCGCTTTTTGTCCACTTGGACGTCATAGGAGACCTTTTGCCCCTCCGCTAAGCCCGACAAGCCTGCCCGCTCTACCGCGCTTATATGCACGAAGACGTCTTGGCCGCCATCATCAGGCTGGATGAAGCCGAAGCCCTTAGTCGCGTTAAACCACTTCACAGCGCCCGTCGCCACGACTGCCTCCCACTTGAACCATGTGTCGACAGTGTATGGCGAATGCGGGTTGTTCCGCAAGTCGTCGCCCAGTAGGCCGCATTTGATCGCGAAGCTCCCTGCACCCGCGAGCAGCAAAAAGCCCCAGCAAGGTGCTGGGGCTTTCTGTGTTGTGGCTGCCTAGCGGGATCAGTACTTTGCGACGACCGGACCGGTCCAGTTGAAGCGGTAGACCAGCGAGGTCGAGATCGTCTGGTTCCAGCTGTTGGCTCGGATGTCGTGCCCGCCCACGAACGGAAGATTGGTGACATTATCGAGCTGGGTCTGGCTCTTACTGTCGTAGAAGGCCGAACGGTATTCGGTCTTCATGAACCAGCCGGGCGAGCTGATACCGAAGAAGTTCAGGCTGTTCTCGACGCCGCCGCCGATAAACCAACCGTTGCGGTTGTAGCCGTTGAGATGGACACCAGCGTTAACACCAGCCAAGTCCATAAAGTTCGTGCGGCCGAAGTGGGCACCCGAGTAACCGCCGTTGACGTAGGTGAGAACGTTCGGCGCGGCCAGCCAGCCGAGACGGATACCAGCGGCCCAGGAGTCTTCCAGCTTCTGGCTGCCGGTGATGTTGAAGATCGGGTCCTGAATGGTGGCACGGATGCTGCCGAACTGACCGTCGGCGAACACGCCGGCAACCCAGGTGCCGTTGAACTGCCAGTCGTAGCCGAGACCGACGGTGCCGAACCAGCCCGAACCACCCTGACGCTGATCAATGGTCAGCGGAGTGCCCGTTGCAGTGTCGTTAATGTGTTGGTCAGCAGCGGAGAGGCCACCGCCGCCACCGCCGAAGATGTAGAAGCCGGTCCAGCTGGCAACCGGCGCCGGCATCGGAGCCTTGACGTACGGCCGAGCAGCCATATCAGCGGCGGACGCCGAAGTCGTGAAAGCCCCAAGAAGCGCGAGCGCTGCGATAACCTTCTTCATCATAAAAATCCCCAAGCAGTGTTCGTAAATGTCTCAGGCAATCTAGCCTAGACGGTCGAAAATGCTGTAACTCGATGGCCACAGTGACGGACAATCGATGAGCGATGCAGGCTAGTAATAAGGCAATATTGGCCGAATTATTTCGCGACAATCCAGCGGAAATTTCCGCCTATCTAACTGAAAAATTTAAAGAAAATAACATCGATGCCGCCCGGATGGGCCTCAGCCTCGTTGTGCAGGCTCAAAACGTGCAGATGGTCGCGCGGGACGCAGGTCTGAGGCGAGACACGCTTTACAGAACGTTCGGCGGCCGAATCGATCCTCAGCTCAGCCGAACCCTGAAGCTCTTTGAAGCGCTGAATGTGCGGGCCTGGGTGGTGCCTTCGGCACCCGCTGACCTGCAGCCCGTCTCCAGTCCTCTCAATTCCCCGGATCTTGATGCGCTGGCCAGGCGTCTAAATCAGGCCCTCGCCGGCAACAATTCCAACGAAGTCATCCTTGCCTTGCGCGAAGTTGCTTTGTCCCAGAATGTCTCTGCACTCGCGCGGGCGGTAGGCACCATGCGAACAACGGTCTACAAGACATTCGGCGGGACCGTGGATCCACAACTGGGCCGCGTTTTAAAGCTCTTCGCCGCCCTAAACCTGCGTTTCACGGTCATCGTGCTTCCACGTAAACGTGCGCGTCCGCGGCCCAAACTCGGTCGCCCGCCGAAGTCCTCCGGCGATTGACGCGATCGCCATCCTGCGCGGCGGCGGATTTTGCTGAGAAGGTCCGCTTAGGCGGCCTTGCCACACCGAACCTGGCCTCCTTTCGCATCCTGGAGAAACAGGCCCGCCAGCGCCAACCGAAATTTTCGCTCGTTGTCACTCACACCCTGCTGCCCACAAACGGTAGGTGCGCGGGCCTCGCTCCAAAAAGCGCGAGAATAGCGCGCGCCTTCGGCCGCCGACTACATTCACGCACGGCAGCGGGATCAGGCAATCCATACGACTTGCCCACTCTGAACCGAAACCGGCTGCGGGGCCTTCGCCTGATAGGCATCGATCGCGCGATTGGCGATCTTCATGGGTCGGCGCTCGCCGGATCGAATTTGGCCTTCGATGAATCCAAGGAGAAAGTCCGTGGACATTTCCGCGTTGCGAAGCTGCCCTGACCTCTCAAGGAAGCCCCAAGCGATGTTGAATGAGTCCTCGATTACGCTACCCATAAACATGTTGAGAAAACGCAGGGTAGTCGCCACTGTTCCTATTTGCAGCTGAGGAACGGAAGATGCATCTCGCAATTGGCTCCTTATGAGCTACCGCCTGATTTACGAGAGCAGCAACGGTGACAGCTGGTTTTTAGCGCATCACCCGGCTTCCAACACGCCGGTGGTCAAGCACGAGCCCAATGCCGGCTCGGGAGGACGCGTTTCCTATATTGAAGCCGGCAAGTTTCTTCGTGATGGCGCAAATGGCCCGGAGCATCAAGAATTCCTAAGACTCATCGGCTCCTTGATCAACGACTAGGAGCGATACTGGCCGCCCAACACCTTAAGGGCGAAGCTCCCGCGGTGCGTAAGTGAGCTGAGATTTTCCGGGGTAGCGGGCTTATCGCCCAACGCGAGGCGCAAAGCGGCCTGGGCGCGAACTTTAATCCACACACGGACAGCTCCTTCCATATCTATCCTCGACGAAAAATTAGTCCGCGCTCGGCGGCAAGGGCAAGATCCGCCCAGTCCCCCGCGAGTTTGATCCACCCCTCACGATCGACGGGGTCGAGGCTGCGGGCCGCCTCCTCACGGCATGCAGCTGCCTCCTTGTAAAACTGCCGCGCTGAAGACGGCATTTCGGTATAACGCGACACATCACTCTTCATCTTAGCCTCACCACAAGCCCGGCCAAATTGTCTTGCAACTCTTTCTCGGTGGGGGCGTTCCTATTTGCGCAGGCGGCCACCGCCTCATGCGGGCTTGAGCGCGAGGGTTTTCTCAAGGTGGCCGAGGATTATCGGAAAGCTACCGAGTCCCTGCAACGAATGTCTGCTGCTGGACGCCCCTCGGCCCCAGCATCGGGCCGGGGGGCATGATGATGCTGGGGCCTCCGGACAGGCTTTGTCTCGTGGGACCGAGACAGTCACCGCAAGCCACAAGCCGGCCATCAACGAGACGTTCCTATTTGCGTTCTAACCTCTTTTGCCTATGCCAAATTCGCACGATCGCCGCGCGGCGAGCTATTGCTTACCAAAGGCGGACCCGGATTCCTCAACCCCGAATGCATTAAGGCACGCGCGCGGCAGCAAAGGAACGTTGGCTGCATTGCCACATTTTCCCGAAGCCCTTACCCAAGGGCGCTCGCTAAATTAGCCCCAGCTCGCTTCTGACCCCAACTGATCTGGGGCCTTTTTCCTTTTGGATCAGGCGTCGTCCGTCGCCGCCGGACTGCGCGACCGTTGCGAAGCTCTCACGCCCGGCCGCCTGCCGGATAGGAACGGGTGAATTCGCCTTGGCGCTTGACGCGGTTGTATCGAAACGTGCAGCCGTGCGCACGGGCGAAGACTTCCGCCTCTGCAATTGCGATGGCACGCGGGCCGCCGAACGCGAGTTCGATGTACCGGTCCCGAATTATCAATTGCTGGTCCGTCCCGATATCATCCAAAACGCTTGCCAGCCGGAGCAAGTAGTCTTCGCGCGTCTCCATGAGGAAAAATATGCAACGGCGAACGCCTGAATGCCAGCCAGGAGCGGTTGAGAAGGTCGTCGCGCTGGAACACTAGGAACCAATGAATTCATGAGATTGCCACACTTTCCCGATCGTGTGGCGGGAGATGCATGCATGATTGTTTCAGAACAAACGGGTGTTGGGAAACCGAACGCGCCACCTGAAAACAAGTCAGCAGATAAAGCCATTGGCTTGGCTTTCGGCGCAGCGGTTGTCGTAACTATGGCAGCCTGGCTGTACTTTTTGCTTCGCGTTCTCATGGGAACGGTAGCGTGGTGCATAAATTAAACCCTGAGTGAGTGGATTGTGCGTTTTCCAGTCCGGCTTCTATCTGTACGTCAGGGTGTGGGCTCTTCCGTTGTCTTAGTCGGGACACCCAATATGGGAATTAGGACAACTTCAAATTTGGAAGGAGCTCCGAAATGTATCGCGCTCAAATCGTTTTGGTCGAGCCCTTAGGGCCAGATCTTGACGTCAACATACCAGCAATAACGTTGGAAGGCCGCTCGGTGGGAGAGGCTGACGCGGCCGCCCGCAGAGCTTTGAAGTTCCTTCAGCGCCCGCCCGGGACGGCATACTGGCTCATCCTTGATGAGCGTGGAAGCGCATATTGCGCTAGAGGTCCGCTTGACCGCAGTCCTCAGTTCTCGACAGGGCTCGCATCCCGTTCGACGTAACCCGCATGGTATGGCGACACATCAGACTTCTGTAAGCAATTGAGTGCACGGTGTCGGTGGGACGGGGCCGAGGGGACATACGCGGCCTTGCTCAGAGGCAAGGCCCGCCAAGCAGCCAGCCCCGGCGGGCCTTCCCTCACTCATTCCTTCGCGAATTAAGAAAGTTGGAAGTTCCTCCTTCGGAACTTGCGAAAATGATTGGCCTGGCGAATGAAGCTCGGTTAAAAAGTGCTTACCGGGGCTGGCTCATATTTCGGTTAGATCTTTTTCACCCGGATTTTTTTGACCCCGCGCAGGCCGCAGCAGCCCCCTGCTTCGGCCTCCGTGTTTTCCGGAGCAGCAATGTTTATTCACGAGACCGATCGCGACATTCTCCGCTTGATCAACGCGTTCAAGGAAATCAAGAGCCGGGGCACACGGCGCGCAGTCGTGATGCTCCTCGAAGACCTGGTGCAGAAAGATGCTGCGCCTAAGAATGCGTTGCAGAAAAGCGGTTGATCGGTCTTGTTGTACTGGCTCACCGCGATACTTCTTTTTCTGGTTTTTGGCTCCTTGGCGTCGGTTTATTTTGCGTTCGCGGTTTTGCCTGAAGACGATCGCTTATTTCCGTTCGACCAATGAAGCGGCCCGCCAGCCTGAACCGACGGGCCATGCCTATGGTCTTGCTACTTCGCTACGTTCCCGCTCAGCGCCATCAACCCGCAATGGCCCGTCGCTGTGTCGCTATTGCTCTGAATTTACTTCTGCTTTCGGCGGTACAACGGACATGACTGGACCCGCTGCTGGCTCGACCCGGTCGAGAATGACCCGAAGACGACATGGCTCTTTTGAAGCAACCACAAGCGTCAACCGTGCTTACGTTTGACCTGTGTCAAAGAAGATGACGTTTTCGGCCTTGATGCTGAAGGTCCTGGAAATGGACGGCTTCTCATCCTCTCAAGGATAGGCAAGGGAACGAACCCATGAAAATCGGGCAAACAATACGGCGTAGCCTGCTGGCGGGCGTAGCCGTTGTGACGGTTATGAACATGCCGGCATCCGCACAAGAACAAAAGCGACCCAACGTCGTCATGCTGATGACTGACGACACCGGCTGGAACGATTTCGGAGCCTATAGCGGGGGCGGCAGGGCGCTTGGCCATCCAACACCAAACATCGACCGGATCGCCAAGGAGGGCGCGACATTTACGAACTGGTATGGCCAGGCAAGCTGCACAGCGGGCCGCGCCTCGTTCATCACTGGGCGTGTTCCTGTCCGTTCAGCGCTATCAATCGTGGTCGCTCCGGGTGACGAAAACGCTCTAAAGAAGGAGACGCCGACAATCGCCGAGTATTTCCAGAAGAGCGGCTACTCGACGTACTTTTCTGGCAAATGGCATCTCGGCGACAAGCCCGAGTCCTATCCAATCGAGCATGGTTTCGATGAGATGAAGTCGTTCGCGGCATATTATCCGGGCGTCTACACCTATGCCGACACCTCTAAATGGTTCCATCCGTGGTTCCCTTCGTACAATCCAGAAATCGCGAAAGCGTATTTTGAAGTCGTGAATATGTACGAGTGGGAGGGAGTTGCAGGGCAACCGGCGAAGAGAAACGAGTACATCACTTACGACCGCCTCGCCGAGTTCGACGTGCGGCAGGCCGACTACGCAATTGACTACATCAAGAAGCACTCCAAGGACGCCAAGCCATTCTTCATGGACGTCAACTTCATGAAGATGCACAACCCTACCAATGCCGCAGCAAAGTTCGCCGGAAAGTCTCGGCTCGGCGATTACTCGGACTCTTTGCTCGAACTCGACGACGACATCGGGCGCGTCATGGACGCAATCCGCGCAGAAGCACCGAACACAATCGTTATTGTGACGGCGGACAACGGCGCTTGGCAGGATGCGTACCCCGATGCTGGCACCACGCCGTTTCGGGGCGAGAAGGGTACAGCATTTGAAGCCGGTTGGCGCGTCCCCGGACTGATGTGGTGGCCGGACCACATCCCGGCTGGTGCGAAGTACGATGAAATGATGTCGCACATCGACTGCTGGGCGACACTTTCCAAGATGGTCGGCCTGACTCCACCGCCGCACGGCGCATGGACCGACAACAATGGCAAACCCATCTACTTTGATAGCATCGACAACAGCGAGTACATTCTCGGACGCGCGAACCACTCGGCACGAAGGTCGTGGGTTTACATCGACGGCGAAAACTTCATGGGAGCACGCGCGGATGTCGCCGGTGATCCAACTAACCCCGATCTCAGCATCGCGTGGAAGTACCTATGGACGGCCAAGGACACCTGGCTCGGCCCCGAACAAAATCTGGGCTCCATCGGCTCGGCCTACAATCTGACCATGGACCCGTTCGAGAAATACGACATGGTGTTCAACGGCGCGATGTCGGCACGCATGCCAACACAGTCGCCGGGCAAGTATGCCGGACAGGACAACGGCTGGGTCCTAGCCCTGATCGTCCCGGTCGTGATGGAGTTCAACAAGTCGATCGTTGACTTTCCAAGTATCAAGCGAATTCCGGGCGGAGCCTCGAACGATTGGAGACCCGATCTCCAACGTCCAGACAATCCGGTGCCGTTGCTCGACATGAAACACCTGCCGAATATCAAGGGCAGCGGCGGGTAGTATTGCTGCGTCCTGCTAAGCCAAGGATTGGCGGGGCTATATCAGGTAGCGGCGAGTCGGCTCTTGTGGAGCGGCTCGCCGCCGCGCCGTTGGTGACTGCGTTTCGATGTCGGCTCCTGGCCCATCGCGTCATTTAGCTGCGCAGCGGAATTTGGTCGCTATTGGTGCACAGCGGACTCTGGGAAGCCGTCCGATAACAGCACACGGTGGGTGCCCTCAGGCAGAAGGCGTTATCGTTGGGAATCGGCTTAGGTCATCAACGCTAGTAGAGACGCCCCTCCCCCATCTCAGCCATCAGCCGCGCCCTAAGTTCGAGTACCGCCTCCACCGGCTCAGTGTCGCCGCCGATAAGCGAGCGCGGCTGCAGATCGAGTGGGCAGGCGCGAAACTTCGACCGGCCGAGCGCGGCGGCAAGTCTGATCTTGATATCTCGCAGCTCGTACGGATCGCTGGTGTCGAGACCACGCCGGAAAAGCGCAACAGCCTCGGGTGTAATCTGCGCAGAATGGCGGCGCTTATTACGTTTCGGACGCGCTGGCATCAGCGAGGCTCGCCAAACTGTTCGAGTCCCCAGCAGACGTACTGCGAACCGCTCGGGTGCTCTGCGCGCCACTTGGCCATGATTTGCGCCCCGTAAAGCTGCCAAGCGATGCGCGCCGCCTCCCGATCAGGATGACCGTGCTCGTCGAGTTCACATATTCCGATTAGATCACCCGTGCACGGCCATCCCATTTCTAGCGCCCATTCCCAATCATCGAGAATGCCCGTGTTTCGTCGCTTGTTGCTCCGCTTGCGAACGGGCACTATCTGCGATGCCCGTAATCGGGCGTGCGCGGCATGCGCGGCGCCTCCGGAGCACTGGCACCGTCAAGCCCGAGTTCGCGGATTAAGCGAGCGAAACCGATGCGACTATCCCGCTCGATGGCGACTTCCGGCCGTGGTTTGGGACTGCCAAAGCGGTCGATGAACGTCAGGCCATCGACGTCAATGATTTCACGCGCCTGGACGCCGCGGTCCCAGGCCTCGCAGGCTAGCGTGAGGAGCTTGACGTGGTGATCATCAAGTTCGTAGTCGGCTATGACGGCCTTGAACCAGTCACGCGTGGTGCGCTTGAGGTGTGTCGGGGGTCTAGGCGTGGTCATTCATAGGTCTTCCAAATTTTTGTTTGAACCGGGGCAACCACCGCGCGCGCTGAGGTTCAGCAGCGGTAGCCGGGGCGCGTAGACCCACACTTTTTGGGTACCCGTAGGGGGGCACCGCAGAAGCAGTGCCCGCCACCGCCGTTGGCCGAAATAGAGTTGTTGCGCTACTTCGCCGGCCTCATGTCGGCCCAAACGAGCCGGCTATTACGCGGCTGCGACGCTGCGACACTATGCTCAGCCTCCCGCAAACGCCCATTGCGGGTCGCTGGCTTTAAGCTGTTTTCGGCTTTTTGGAGTCGCTCACCGCGTGCCAGTGGCCGGATCTTCTTGAGTTCGGCGCTCTGTTTCTCAAGCGCTACTGCGGCCTCCTCAAGCAGCGCAGCGTTACTCTTCTTCGTCATTATAAATTTCCTCCTTGAAATAATGAAATATCCGCCGGCATTTTCCACTCTGGAATCTTGCCCGCGCCGACGTGACCGCGCTCGACGGCATTCAAAATTGTTTGCATCAACGGGGAACCCGGTTCGTCCAAATTTCCGAACCGTTCGAGGTTCAGCGGCTTGAATGCTTGATAGCCAACACTGTCGCGACGCTGTTCGTCGATAAAATAGTGGTGCTGAAGAATGGCGTCACCAAGCGCCTTGATGGCGTCCACGACAGCGGCGGACAAGTCGGCATACTCGCCACCGCGCAGCGAGGCTACCTGCAGCGAATACTCGCGGCGCGCCTTCTTCAATTCCAGAACAAGCAGCTTGATTGCTTCTGCGATGGATTCCGCATCTGCGCTCAACTCCCTCAGGCGCTTCTCGCCGGGCCAGCTCGGCGGTGGCGGCGGTGGCGTTAGCTCCTCTGGGGGTTGCTCAGGAAGCAGGTCACCCAACAAAGCTGCGGCGCCAGCATGCCGCGTGATCGGCAAAGGTTTCGGCTTTGGCAGCTGTGCGGTCCAGCTTACCTGCGAGCGGCGCGCCTCTTCGGCAAGAGGCCTGCTTTCGGCGATGACTTCCTCATACCTTGCGTGAAACTCGGCGTTCTTCGCTAGCAAGTCCGCGTATCGCGGAGAAATTTCTCTGATGCGTTCAATCTGTGTTTTTGGTTCTTTGATTCTAGCCAATGGTAGGTGCTCCCTTGCGCCGCGTTGGCGCTGTGGTTGTTGGGTGGTAGGCTGTTAATGAATGGCCCGCACATTGAACGCGCGGGGCTTGCCGTCCTTGTCGAGGACGGAGAACGACAGCGAAAGTCCCACGCGCGGATACACCACACCGGCGCTATCGAGGTCGTTGTAGTGGATGAACACATCGTCGCCGCCGTCGTTGCGCATGACGAAGGCGAATCCTGCGTTGTGATCGACTCTGGAAATTCGGCCAGTTGTCATTTTGCGTTCCTGTCGAGAAGCGCGTCAACATACAGAGCGGACATGCCCGCAAGCTCGCTGGCGATTCCAAACAGCGCGCTGCCGGACAAGGTGACCATGCGGTCAACGGTTTCGGTTTCTGGCATGTCGCCAAACACCGAAGTGCGCATGCCGTCACTCGTCATCATTGTGAGCAATGCGTGCGGCGCGGCGTCGCAGTGAAGCTCCAGCGATGTAAACCTGGGCGGCAACGAATCCGGCCGCGCGAGCGTGTGCGCAATGGCGGCCTCAAGGTTTGAAGTAGGACCGAGCAAACTACCGTATTTCTCGACAACGTCAGGCGCGGCAGCGATGCCTTCGTCGACAGCGGCGGCCAGCAGCACGTGTGCGGCCTCGACGTGGTTTAGATCGGGATACGGTGGCCCGGACGAGACCGGGAGCATGCCGTCCTCGCTCAATCGCTGCACCAATGAAGTTAGTCGCGTCCTTCGCACGCCCAATCGGCGCGCAATAAGGGCCACGACGAGGGCCTTGCGCATATTTGGATTCCTGTATTGTAGATTTTTTGAGATTGGTAAGAAAACCAGGACCGCATGCAGCGGCTCACGGCACTCGGGCCGGAGAAAGCGACGCCGCGCACATGGCGGCGTCGAGTTTTGCACGTCACGTCGGAAGCCGAACTTCTTCGGCCCTCAAGATAATACGGTCCAGTACCCCGACCGAGGGACGCTATGCGGCCAATTTTTCTTCCAGGCCAGCCAGAGCTGCCAGCGCCGCATATTGCGCCGCCACCGCCTTGCGCTCAGCCTGCTTCGTACCGCCCCACCCCATCTCGCCTGCTATCTCTCGCGCCGTCATGCCGGCAACGCTCAGGTCTAACACCCGGCCATGCTCGCCCAGGGCGGCGTCAATGCGTGGCGTATCGATCGTCTCCACAATCTGCCGCTCGACCAGATCGTGCCCGCCCTCAACGCCGCCCTGCATCGCGCGGGGGTTAGAATGCTGACGGTGGCCCATGAACTCGGCACCGCGCGCTATGCCAATCGGGCACCGTTCAGCGGGCGGCAGACTGGCATTGGTGCGGGCCTCGTCGAAATGGGTGCGAGAGCCTATCCCGAGGCGGTCTATCTCGCAGCGGCGGTTGTCGTTGCAGGCGGTCAGCGCCTGAACCATGAAGGCATGCCTGAACCTCCAGTAATCTGCGCCCGCGCTATTACGCTCCACATAGCGGGAGCGCTCCGGGAAGCCCGCGCTCCCACGAATGGCGAGGTGCCTCGCGTTGTCATCCTGGCGCTCTTGCTCGGATCTGCGCCGCCTGCCTCTCGGTTGGCGAACTAATTCCGTGGCCGGGCGCCACTTGCCGTCACTGCATAGCCATTCTGATACGAGACCGCGCATATCGTAGCGCACACATCGCGCGGCCGCAGCGTCGAATTCGGCGCGCGTGAACGGGCCAACTTGCGTCCTCGCATTAGCAGCTTCGCGCGCGATTACCGCCAACTGCTCGGTGGGCGATGGTCGAGTCTCAACAATCCTATCAGGACGCGGCTTGCCGGCCTCAGGCATGCCGCCCTCCGCACTCAGCCAGGACGGCACCACCGTCACAGTGCCGTAGCGAACGAGTCGTGCGAGGTCGTCGGGCCGCATCTGGCGGTAGAGGCGGATAGCGAGCGGAATGGCTGTGGTAGTTTTACGGTTGTCATTGGCTGGTTTATTCACGTGAGTGCACCCTTGAAGGGTTTCGTTCTTTGCCGCTTGAGCGGTCTTGGCGTGGCCAGAAGATCGGCTGCACGCTTTTGAAAGCTGGGTGGAATTCGTTACTTGGAACTCGGCTTTAATTTCTGCGTTTGACACGAACAATCAGCGCGAGGGAGGTGTGCGGATGACAGTGCATCGCCGCAGAGTGAAGCAGACCCTTTCCATTGAGGAACGCTTGGCCGAAGAAGCGAGGCGCCTCCGCGAAGAAGCCGAATTGCTCCCACATGGACCTGTACGTGAGGCCGCCCTTCGTAGAGCGCGGGAAGCCGAAACCGGCTCCCGCATTAACGACTGGCTGAAATCTTCCGGATTGCGGCCACCGAAGTAGCGGTGGTGTGACGTCTCGCGTTAGCGGGGTGGAATTCCAACCGGTCCCAACCGGGTTGGTATTCCATCCCAACGGTAGGGGTATAAGGGGGTTGGAAGGCACACCCCGTTGGCAGCCGTTGGTAGGGCGTTGGAAGACCGTTGGAAGGTCTAGCCGGGAGCCATCCGCTTCTGGCGGATTTCGTCCTCGACCACCACTAGGCGCTCGCGTTGTTTCGACGGCGGGCCTTCCTTGACGACCGCGATCTTCTTTTCGGCAAACAATCTCGCCATTGCCTCCTCCAGCGTCTTCTTGCTCGCTCCCTCGCGTTCCGGCATGGCTGACATTACGGTCGGCGCATATGCTGTGCTCCTGGACGATGACACCCGCCTGCCACTTCCATTGATTGCAGAAAGCATTCTCAGGAAGACCTTGTCGGCATGGTTGGCCACTAACGCCGCATGTGCAGACGGCTTTCCGTCGTCAAGATTGAAAGCACCTTCGTGCCAGCGCAGTTTGGTCTCGGCGCCTTTCCTGCCGTAGTTCGCCTTCATATTCTTCAGGAGACGCAGATCCTCATCGGTCTTGTCTGCGGTGAAATACAGGCGAGACCTGACCGAATTGTTCCACGCCGTTGATCCTGATAGGCCGGTGCCGGACTGCATGCCCTGCACAGACGGGTGAGATAACAGCAGCACGGCTAGATCGAAGTCCATCGCCAGGCGGCGCAGCATCGATACGAAGAATCGAACTTGCTTGCGGTTGATCTCATCGCCACCGAATACGTCCGCTGCCGTGTCGAGGATCAGAAGCCTCGGCCGAAACTCCGCCAAGAGGTCCGTTATCCGTTGAGCAAGCGCCGTAAGTTCGAGTTCACGGCTCCGTCGTTTTTCGGATACCAGTTCGGCGTCCTTACCCGCCATAGGAATGACGCGCATGTCCCCACTCAGGTCGGCCCAAGTGCGGCTCAGGGAACGCAGGATGTCATGGCCGCGCCGCTTTAGCTCGCCCTCGTCATCCTCTGCCGCAAAGTAGACGACGCGGCCCTCCGTTGGCTTAAACTCCAAGGTTTCTACACCGAGCACGCCGGCCAACCCGAGTTGATAGGCCAACAAACTCTTCCCGGTGCCGCCGTCTCCAGAAAGCAGCGTTACCTGCCTGTTGGGCACCAAGCCCTCAAGATACCACTGCCGCTCCGGGATTGGTTGCCCCTCCCACTCTGATGGATCGATGATCCTAATGTCGTCTGTTTGCTCATTATCGTTGGCCGGGGCGGTCTTTGACTCAACGATCTCTCGCGCGGCAACGGCCTGCATCACCCATCCCATGATTTTCGGATCGATCTCTTCTATGGCAGGCGCATCTGCGGTCATGCCTATGGGTGGCAACGTCGCAGGATTTTTGTAAACGAATGGAGTCGCCGTGAATGATTTGCCGTACCGTGGGGACTCAGACGCTGGTGCTGGCATCGGCGGGAAGCTCCATGAAGGCCGCGAGGGCCAGATCGGAAATTGCACGGTTGAATTGCTCACCGAGCGCGGCTGTGCGCTCTCCGAAAGCGTTAGGCGCGACGGTCCACGAGCGGTCACCCGGGCGTTGGCGCAGAGCCAGGTTGAACAGCTTGAGATGCTCGTTCAATTCGAGATCAAAACGCGCGAGCGTCAGGGAGCCCGGTGGTGCCGGACGGATTGAGAGGATTTTCAAAGGTGGATTCCCCTGTGGGGGTTTCGGACGCACTCGGCTAGGGGCCGATCGTGCTCAGGCGGCTTGGGAGCCGCAATTCGCATTGGCAGCCGCTATCCGGGTTTGAAGTTCGTTGATGTTGACCCATTCCCCATCCAGGCCAGCGAACATCGCAACCTCCTCCAGCGAGGCGTCGTACTCATGGATCGTCGCGCCAAGCTCGACCATGTTGCGGCCGTTGATCACCATGTAGCCGATTCCGAAGAGTTCGCGGTTGCGATGCGCCGCAGGGATTTTCTTCAGAGTGTAGCCATCGGCCTTCAGGTAGCGGCGACAAGCGGCTTCAAGTTTCTTCGTGTCTTGTGCAAGAGCTGCTTCCCAGTTGCGCAAAACACTCTTGCGGGCAATCGCGCGGCGCATCTCGGCCTGCTTAAAGGACATATTCATTACGCAGCTTCCTTCTCGGTGTTATCGTTCGCACTGCGTGCGGCGATGCGCGCAGTGATCCATTCGAAACTTCAGATTTGACGAAAGCTATTCTCTTATCGCCGAGCGGAACGGCAGACGGGAATCGCCCCTGCGCGCGGTAACGATTCAACATCGTGCGGCTCAAAGATGTGAGCGCACATGCGGTCTTCATCGATACGAGCGACAGCTCGTCCGAGGACGGATTCGTGGTAGTCATTGGGATTGAGTGATTTCAGTCGGACGCCGATACCAGCCCCTGAGGGTCTTTGGCTGCGTCGAGGAAACCGATACCCGCCGGCAAAGGGCCAGTCCGGGGTGCCGCTGTGCGACTCAGGCTAAGAACAACCATACCACATATTGACCATACAGCAACCGAAAGACCGTACGAAACTGCATCTGCCGTCAGTTTTTTTTAGCAGGCGACTTGCCGCTGAGCGCGAAGGTCGGTCGCATGCTTTGATTAGGAATCAGATTAGGAATGAGTTTCCAGTGGACCTGTTTTTCTAAGTCATTTCAATTTGATGTGCGCAGATACTGGCGGAAGGGGTGGGATTCGAACCCACGGTACCCTTTCGGGCACGCCGGTTTTCAAGACCGGTGCCTTAAACCACTCGGCCACCCTTCCCAATCTCGGAATTGCTGTCGCTTAACGTAGTCGACTGCCTAAGGCAACGCGAAGTTGGGCCCTCGCGCTTCACTGAACTCCGGCCTGTCAGGCGAGCGTCAGGCTGATCCTCTAGCTTGGGCAATGCGTCGGCCACCGGCCAACGGCCGCCCCTTCAGCAATCCTGGACACTGGCGACGCCTCCCAGGGCATCGCTGGTTGCGAGGCCCGGTTGGATTTGCCTCCATTTCCGAGCCTCGTTTGCTTTACCGCAAAAGAAAACGCGGCGTCCCGAGAGGAGCACCGCGCGAAGTTTTCTGTGTTGCGCTGCTTTTAGTAGCCGCAGTTTGCGCAGCTCGGGGCGACCGGGGCGTAATAGGAATAGCCGGGCGAGACCATCTCGACACGCTGGCGCGTGGCGTATTGCGGCGGGATGCGCTCGTACTGGACGCTCGGCGGCGCCACCAACACGGTCTGCGGGACCATCACGGTGCGGTACTGCGCGGGCGTGCGGTGCGCCAGCGTTGCACCGGGCGAAACCATCACGGTCTCATCGACGGTGCGGTATTGCGGCTGCACATATTGCTGCTGATAGCAGGTGGTGCACGGCGGCGGCGTGTAGCAATTGTAGCAGCCGGCGGAGGCAGCGCTCGTCATCGAAATCGCGGCGACGACTGTTGAGAAAACGACAGCGAGAATACGAGACATTGCGGTGGTGCCCCAGTTGCCCGAAATGGATTTGCGAAGGTCGCCGTAGTATACGCCGCGAAATCCAGGGCTGCCGAAGTTCGTCGGGGCATCCTTAATGCGAACGGCCGGCTTTCGCCGGCCGCTAAGAACTTGTTGACCATCCGCGCGACGCGCGGACGCAAGGCGCTCTTACTTGGAGCGACGCTTCACTTCGCGCACCGCGCCGCGCGCGGCGCTGGTGGTGAGTGCGGCGTAAGCCTGCAGCGCGGTCGAGACGTTGCGCTTGCGGCCCGTCGCCTGCCATGCGGCATCGCCCTTCGCCTCCTCCGCCGCGCGGCGCTTGGCGAGCTCCTCGTCGGAGACCTCCAGGCTGATGCTGCGGTTCGGGATGTCGATCGCGATCCGGTCGCCGGTGCGCACGAGACCGATGTTGCCGCCTTCGGCCGCTTCCGGCGACAGATGGCCGATCGACAAGCCCGACGAGCCGCCTGAGAAACGTCCATCAGTCACGAGCGCACAGGCTTTGCCGAGGCCCATCGATTTCAGATAGCTCGTCGGATAGAGCATCTCCTGCATGCCCGGACCACCGCGCGGGCCTTCGTAGATGATGACGACGATCTCGCCGGCGACGACCTTGCCGCCCAGGATGCCCTCGACCGCTGCGTCCTGGCTTTCGAACACGCGCGCGGGGCCGGCGAACTTCAGGATCGAGGCATCGACGCCGGCGGTCTTCACGATGCAGCCGTCCTGCGCGAGGTTGCCGTAGAGCACTGCGAGGCCGCCGTCCTTGCTGAAGGCGTGCTCGAGGTTGCGGACCACACCCTTCTCGCGATCGGTATCGAGCTCGTCGTAGCGGCGCTCCTGGCTGAACGCGACCTGGGTCGGAATGCCGCCGGGCGAGGCACGGAAAAAGGTGCGAACCGCTTCGCTCTTGGAGCGCTTGACGTCCCAGCGCTCCAGCGCGTCGCTCATGGTCGGCGCGTGCACGGTCGAGACCGAGGTGTCGATCAGGCCAGCGCGGTCGAGCTCGCCCAGAATGCCCATGATGCCGCCGGCACGGTGCACGTCCTCGACATGGACGTCGGCAACTGAGGGTGCGACCTTGCACAGCACGGGCACGCGGCGCGACAGGCGGTCGATATCCTGCATGGTGAACGCGACCTCTCCCTCGTGGGCGGCGGCGAGCAGATGCAGCACCGTGTTGGTCGAGCCGCCCATCGCGATGTCGAGCGTCATCGCGTTCTCGAACGCCTTGAAGTTCGCGACGTTGCGCGGCAGCACGGAGGCATCGTCCTGCTCGTAATAGCGGCGCACGATATCGACGATAGTGTGGCCGGCTTCGACGAACAGCCGCTTGCGATCGGCATGCGTCGCCACGACCGTGCCGTTGCCGGGCAGCGCAAGACCAAGTGCTTCAGTGAGGCAGTTCATCGAATTGGCCGTGAACATGCCCGAGCACGAGCCACAGGTCGGGCACGCCGAACGCTCGATCACCTTGACGTCCTCGTCGCTGACCTTGGAGTCGGCGGCTGCGACCATGGCATCGATCAGGTCAACCGCCTTGGTCTTGCCCTGTATCGTGACCTTGCCGGCCTCCATCGGGCCGCCCGAGACGAACACGGCGGGGATGTTGAGCCGCAGCGCGGCCATCAGCATACCGGGCGTGATCTTGTCGCAATTGGAGATGCAGACCATGCCGTCGGCGCAATGCGCGTTGACCATGTACTCGACGCTGTCGGCGATCAGCTCGCGCGACGGCAGGCTGTAGAGCATGCCGTCATGGCCCATGGCGATGCCGTCATCGACCGCGATGGTGTTGAACTCCTTGGCGACGCCGCCCGCCTGCTCGATCTCGCGCGCCACAAGCTGGCCGAGGTCCTTCAGATGGACATGGCCGGGCACGAATTGGGTGAAGGAGTTGACGACCGCAATGATCGGTTTGCCGAAATCGCCATCCTTCATGCCCGTCGCGCGCCAGAGGCCGCGGGCGCCCGCCATGTTGCGGCCGTGGGTGGTGGTGCGGGAGCGATAGGCTGGCATGGCGGTTTCCGTCCTCGGGTTTGGCTGGCCGGGCGGAAAATAGAAGCCGCCTCAGGCCTTTCCGGCCGGATAGCGCACGGGCTGGGCGGGCGCAACGGGAACTTGGCCCGGCCCGGGCCATATCGGCCTATCGCAGGCCTCCCCTGCTCCCGGCGCGGGCTCTTTTATGGCGGCTTGGGCGCGAGACAGACGCCACAGCTAGCGCTTTAGCTTGGGCAGCACCATTCTGCCCTGGGAAGCAGTCCCACCCCACTTGGCGGACCACCCGATTTCCGAGGCCGAAGATGGCTCTATGCCTGTGGGACCTCGCGCACCCTGCAGTGCAAACAGGGCGCCCTGGGGATCGACGCATCGCGCGATCCAGCAGCCGTCAGGCAATTCGATCGGCCCCTGGAGGACCCGGCCTCCGCCAGCATTCACCTGCTTCGTAGCAGCACCGATGTCCTCGACATTGAAGTAATGCAGCCAGCTCGGCTGCTCTACGCTCGGAAGTTTGGTGAGCATGCCGCCCACGGTCTGCCCACCCGCCGAAAACAATTGATACCAATCCGCCGGATCTGTTTGAGCATCGGCCTTCTGCCAACCAAACAGCTCGCTGTAGAAATCGAAGACCACAGTCCGGTCGACCGCCAATAGCTCATGCCAGCCGACGCGCCCCGGCGCGTCGAGCCGGCCCGGTTTTCCGCCGCCATATGCGGGTTCCTCGATCAACCCGAACGTCGCTTTGTGCGGGTCGGCGACAACGGCTATTCGGCCAATATTGGTCACGGTCGGCGGCACCAGGATTGCACCCCCGAGCCGCCCGACCTGCGCGGCGGTCCCGTTCAAATCGTCGACGGCGATGTAACCCATCCATCTCGGCGTCGCCCCCAATCTCCGCCCCTCTTCCGGGATCTCCATGAGTCCGCCCAGCGGAACGCTGCCGCTACGAAGCACGGTGTAAGGCAGTTCCGGAGTCGATTCATCCTTCACGCCCCAGCCGACTGTCTTGCGATAAAATTCGCCTGCCGCCGCGACATCCATGGTCAGGAGTTCATACCAAGCGAAGCGCCCCGGTTGATCTGCCACGCTGATCTCTCCGTTCAAACGTCGATGCGCATGCGGCACTGCACCAAGCTGCGCCTGCGCCAAATAAGTAGATCATCGATGCGTCGCGTCGCGCCGATGTCATTCATGAAGATGAATACACTTTGAACGTGAGGCACCACGCTTTTGTACGCGTAATTGTTGCCTGCATAATTTCCTGGGCGTAGACTTACCGCGGCTGGGATGCGTCTTGCAATGCTCGGAGGTTCGACCATGCGGCAGGCGAAGCAGACTTCTAAAGCGAAGAAGAAGCGAGTTACCAAAGCTGCCGTGCCGGCGCTCGGAGCCGCAGGGTTGACGTTTTCGCTCGCGGGAAGCGCATTGGCATCCGCCGTGCCGACCCCCGACGTACAAAAATTGCCGAACTTTGGACTGGGTCAGGCCATCACCTTCGGTGAAGAGGAAATGGCCGACGTCAGTCTCGCCACGTTCCATCTCTTCGACAAGGAAGATGTGGCTGGCCGCGTGCAGGTCGCCTGGCGCGGATGCGGCGGTTGTCGCGGATGCGGAGGCTGTCGCGGATGCCGGGGCTGCCGATGTGGCGTCGGTTGCCGATGTGCAGGTTGCGCCGTCGGCTGTGCCGTTGGTGTCGTGGGATGCGCCGTATCATGCGCGGGTTGCTGCGCATCGTGGGGCCGTTGCCGCTGGTGCTAAGCCGCGGCGCGTTCCGAATGGTTTGTCCACAAACCGATATATCATTGGCCGGCTCCGAGAAAAGGGTCCGGCCAATTGCTTTGTTTCGCACGGCAACCGGATCAGCGTGCTAACTCAATGACTGCCAATCGCAAGACCCGCGTTGCGCGGCCAACCCGCAAAGACATTCTCCGATTTGCTCCGAACTTCACCGCCTACGTCCTGCCTCCCGATGCGGTTTGCCTCTATTCCGAGGATCGCAAGTTCTTCCTGCACGGCGAACTTTACTGCGCCCTCGCCTCCGCGATCGGGCAACATGGCAAAGCCAGGCCGGAGATCGTTCGCCAGCTTTCGAAGCGCTTCCCGGCCGACAAGATCGAGGAAGCCGTCAAGCGCCTGCTTGATCGCCGCTATGTCGTCGCACGAACGTCGCAAGCATTCGACGAGGCCGTCGGCGGTTTCTGGGCGGGCCTCGGCCTGTCTCCCGAGGTCGCCGAACAAAATCTTCGCACCTGCTCCGTGCAGATCGAGTCGATCGACGTCAAAGGTGCCAGGGAGCTGACCGCAGCCCTGAGTAAGCTCGGCGTTCAAATCGCCAAGCGCTCGCCGAAGCTCACGATCACGCTGGTGAACGATTATCTTGATTGGCGGCTCGGCGAACTGAACCAGGAGCGCGTGGCCGGCAAGACGCCATGGCTGCTGGTACAGCCGTCCGGCGCATTTCCGCTGGTTGGGCCCGTGTTCAAACCGGGCGAGAGCGCCTGCTGGACCTGCCTGTTCGATCGCATGATCCGCAACCGGGAGATCAAGGGGTTTCTTGACCGGGGAGCGGCGCGTGCGGTCGCCGTATCGCCACTCGTCAGCGAAAGCGTCGGACAGACCGCAATCCATTTCGCAGCCGTCGAGATCGCCAAGGCAATCGCCTCGGGCTTTCGCACTGATCTGCACGATCACGTCGCAAGCTTCGACCTGGCCGGCGCTGTCATCGCCAAGCACTATGTCGCACGACGCCCGCAATGTCCGACGTGCGGCAGCAAGAAGCTGAACAACCCGCGCCGATCTCCGACCTCGGTCGAGATCGCCGAAGGCAAGAAGCTCGTCATGACCAGCGGTGGATATCGCACCGTGACGTCGCGGGCGACGGTATCGCGCTTCCGCAAGCATGTGAGCCCGCTGACAGGCGTGGTGAGCAGGCTCGAGCGGATCGACGCCGATCTGCCGATGAACACCAATTACTTCGCCCAGCACAACTTCTCCGCGCCGGCCCACAGCATCGACCAGCTCAGGTCCGGATTGAGCGGTGGCAGTTTTGGCAAGGGCTCGACCGCTGAGCAGGGCGAGGCCAGCGCGCTGATGGAGTCGATCGAGCGCTATTCGGGCATTTTCCAGGGCGATGAAATCAGGACGACGCGCCGCTTTGGCGATTTCGCGCCTGGTGAAGCGCTTCTTCCTAACGATATCCAGCTCTTCAGCGAAACGCAGTTCAAGCACAGGTTTCTCCAGCAGCCGGACGACTCCCATCCGGTTCCGGAGCCGTTCGATGCCTCGGCGAAGACCGAGTGGTCGCCGGTCACATCGCTGCGCGACAAGCGTTTCAATTATCTGCCCACCGGCCTCCTGTATTTCTTCTATGGTGGCTTCCATACGGATTCCAACGGCTGCGCGGCCGGCAACACCCGCGATGAAGCCATCGTTCAGGGCTTCCTCGAACTGATCGAGCGCGATGCTTACGCGATCTGGTGGTACAACCGGCTGCAGCGCGCCGAGGTCGACCTCGGGCAATTCGATGATTTCTATGTCCGGGACCTCCAGACTCAATTTGCGGTAGCCGGGCGCAAGCTGTGGGTGCTCGACGTCACCACCGATCTCGGCATTCCGACTTATGTGGCGATCATGCACTGGATGCAGAATGGACACGAGAATATCGAGTTCGGTTCCGGCGCGCATTTCGACCGCCGCATAGCCCTGCTGCGCTCCCTCACCGAACTGACCCAGTTCATGTCCGTCAGCATGATGGGCGGCGCAAGCGGCGAGAAGCCGAGCCTTGACGGTGTCACGCCGCTGCGCCTGGAAAATTACCCGTTCCTGATACCGAGCGACCGTCCGATCGTCCCCCCGGCGCCGAGCCTCGAGCTTCACGATAATACGCGTGACCAGGTCATTGCCTGCGTCGAGATCGCCGCCCGTGCAGGCTACGATTTCCTCGTGCTTGACCAGACCCGGCCCGACGTCGAGGTTCCCGTCGTCAGGGTGCTCGTTCCGGGCTTGCGTCATTTCTATCGCCGCTTCGCGCCCGGCCGCCTTTACGACGTGCCGGTGAAGCTTGGATTGCTGGACCGGGCGCGGCTGGAAAGCGAACTAACCTCGTTCCTTCCGCACACCTGAAGGGCTGCTCTTTCGTGCGCGCTCCCCGGAAAAAGCCGACCAGGAAGATCGTGCCAGACATTGCCGCCCGATTGAGCCATCGTTTCTCCCTTCAGATGCAGATGGACGGAAACATCGCCGCCTCTCTGGGCGACTATTCCATCAACCTCGGACAATTCAGCGCGGCCGCGATGGAACGCGCGCGGCATCTGAGCACGGGCCTTCCGCTTGGATCCTTCGCAGGCAGGAGCATCCTCGCCAGGGAAGTCGACGCCCTGGCGCATCGGTTGGCCCGGCATGGGCTTCTGGAATACCGCCTCTCCTCCTCGCGTGACGAGCAGGACCTCGTCGTCATCGAACCCCAAGTTGCTGAATACTGGCCGCGACGTGCGAAGCTCGGCACCCGTGATACCGTTGTGTTGTCTCGTTTTGCCTATCTGCGCCGTCGCGGCAATGAGATGGTGCTGGAATCGCCACGCGCGGGCGCGCTGTTCCGGATTGGCGATCCCGCCATCGCCGCGACCCTTGCTGTGCTGTCTCAGCCTCGGAAGGTCAACAATCTCAAGCTGCGGGCTGCGTCCTCTACGCTCTATCTGCTCGAACTGTTGCTGGACAGCCAGATCCTGCTCAAGCTCAATACGAAAGACGGAGACGGCCTCCGGGTGAATGAAGGCGACGGCAATCTCGTTCTCTGGGATTTCCATGATCTGGTGTTTCACACGCGGAGTACGGAGGGCCGGCAGGCCAATCCGGTCGGCGCCGCCTTCACCTATGCGAGCGTCGTTCCGCCGCCGCCCGCGGTGCGTCCGCCCTGGCCTGGCAGCAAGATCGACCTGCGTAAATTCCCGTCCTCCGAACCGAACTCCCCCTTCCCGAAATTGTTGCGCGAACGCCATTCGACGCGGGATTTCGACGACAAGAATCCGGTCACGCTCGGCGAACTCGCGCTGTTTCTCGACACCACCGCGCGCGTCATGTCCGAATGGAAGAGCGGCCCGTATTTTGACGGCGGTTCCGAGGTCAACTACAGCACGCGGCCTTATCCGGCGGCGGGCAGCGCCTACGAGCTGGAATTGTACCTGACGGTCTCGTGCTGCGAAGGGCTTGCGCGCGGTCTCTACCACTACGATGCAGGGAGCCACACGCTGGTCGCGATCAACGCCTCCACTCAACAACTCCAGGCGCACGCGTCGGCAGCCCAGTTTGCCATGGATGCGGCTGGTCAGCCGCAAATCCTGATCACGATCGCCGCGCGCTTTGGCCGGATCTCCTGGAAATATAGCGCAATCGCATATTCGTTGATCCTGAAGGATGTCGGCAGCCTGATCCAGACATTCTACCTGGCTGCGACCGATATGGGCCTCGGCGGCTGCGCTATTGGCAGCACCAACATCGATCTTTTCGCGAAGATGACGGAGCTGGAATTCCATGTGGAGGGCCCGGTCGGTCAATTTGCGCTCGGGCGCGGCAGGAAGCCGGAGATCCGAGGCTAGTCAAAGGCTCGTAGCCGCTCCCCGACTGCAAATCAGTGCGCGTCAGGCCGGTCGCCTTATTGAAGGGTCGGATCGAGCCGGTCGCGCAGCCAGTCGCCGATCACGGAGACTGCCAGCGTGGTGACCACGATGGCGGTGGCCGGGGCCAGCATGATCCAGGGCGCCCGGGTCAGGTATTCGCGGCCGTAGCCGACCATGTTGCCGAGGCTGGTCATCGGCGGCTGCACGCCGAGGCCGAGGAAGGACAGGCCTGACTCCATCAGGATCACCTCGGGGAAGACCAGCGTGGTCGAGACGATCAGGGTCGAGGCGATGTTGGGCAGGATGTGCCGGAGATAGATCCGGGCCGGCGTCGCGCCGAGCTGGCGGACTGCGGCCGCGTAGCCTTGGGCATTGGCGGAGATGGCAAGGCCGCGCGCGATGCGGGCATAGCGCTCCCAGCCGAACAGCCCCATCAGGCCGATCAGCAGCGGCAGCGAACTGCCGAAGAAGGCCAGCACCGCCAGCGCCATGATCAGGAACGGCATGCTGGCCTGGAAATCGGACAGCATCAACACGAACTGCTCAACGACCCCGCGAAAATGCGCGGCGAGGAAGCCGAGCGTGGTGCCGACGATTGCCGAAATCGCGGTTGCGCCGAACGCGATCAGCAGCGAGATGCGGATCGAGACGAGCAGCCGCGACAGCACGTCGCGGCCAAGCTCGTCGGTGCCGAGCCAATGCGCGACATTGCCGGGCGCCGAGAGGCGGTTGCGCAGATCGAGCTGGGTGTAGCCATAGGGCGCGATCTTCTCGGCGAAGGTGGCGATCACCAGCATCGCGATGATCCAGGCGACCGCGATGGCGACCGACACCGGGATCGTGGGAAGGTTGATGCGGCGGCGGACGGCCGTATCCTTCAACGTCGCGTCGGTCATGCGTGCGCTCCTTTGGCGCGCAGCCGCGGATCGAGGAATCCGTAGAGGAAGTCGACGATCAGGTTGGACGTCACCATGGTCAGCGCGACCAGCAGCAGGATGCATTGCACGACGGCAAGGTCGCGGTTGGCGACGGCAACGACGAGCAGGCGCCCTACTCCGGGCCACGAAAACACGCTTTCGACCACGACCGCACCCGCGATCAACGTGCCCACCATGAAGCCCAGAATGGTGACGGTCGGGATCGCCCCGTTTGGCAACGCGTGCGAAATCACGACTCTGTGCCAGGGCACACCCTTCGCCGACGCCGTGCGGATATAGGGCTGGCCCAGCACTTCAAGCATCGCGCTGCGCGTGAAGCGCGCCAGCACGGCCGCACCACCAAGGCTCAGCGTCGCGATCGGCAGGATGGCGTGGCGCCAGCTGTCCTGTCCGCCCGAGGGCAGCCAGCCGAGTTGCACGGCGAAGACGAGAACCAGCAGCAGCGCGAGCACAAAGCTCGGCACCGTGAATCCGGCCACCGCCGTCAGCATCACGGCCCGGTCGATCGCGGAGCCGCGATGAAGGGCAGCGTAGATGCCGGCGGGAATGCCGAGCGCGACCTTGAATGCAAACGCCGGCAGCGTCAGCGCCAGTGTCGCCGGGATCCGCTCCAGCACGAGCTCAATCGCGGGTCGCCCATCACGCATGGAACGGCCGAGCTCGCCCTTGGCGATCGCGCCGAAGTAATCGAGATACTGGAACCAGATGGGATCATCGAGGCCCCAGGCCTTGCGGAATGCGGCGATGACCTCGGGCGGCGCCTCCGGTCCCAGGATCATCAGCGCGGGATCGCCTGACAGGCGCAGCACGATGAAGGCGAAGGTGACGACGAGCACGATCGTCAGAGCTGCGCGTCCAATGCGAATGGCGAAATAGCGCCCCATCACGCCGCGTCCCGCGTCTCGGCCTGCGGCCCCGTCACGAGATGGCAGGCAACCTGCCGGTCGCCGCCGACAGCGGACAGCGTCGGCACCTCGCTCGCACAGCGCGCAATCGCGCGCGGGCAGCGCGGATGGAAAGCACAGCCTTGGGGCCGCGCCGCCGGGTTCGGCGGATCGCCCGACAGCACTATGCGGCCGGCGCTGCGGCGGCCCGGCGCGGGTGAGGCCGAAACCAGCGCCTGGGTGTACGGGTGTTCCGGCCGCGCAAAGAGATCGTCGGCGCTGCCGATCTCGACGATGCGGCCGAGATACATCACCGCGACGATATTGCTGATCTGCCTGATAACGCGCAGATCGTGGCTGATGAACAGCAGCGTCAGCGACAGCTGCGACTGGAGATCCGCGAGCAGGTTGACCACCTGCGCCTGGATCGAGACGTCGAGGGCGCTGACCGGCTCGTCGCAGACCAGGAAATCGGGCTTTGTCGCCAGCGCCCGCGCCAGCACGACGCGTTGGCGCTGACCACCGGACAGCGCGCCCGGATAGCGCGCACCGTGGGACGGGGTCAGCTCGACAGCGCGCAGCAATTCGCGGACGCGCTCCTCGCGCTCAACAGGCGTGCCGAGACCGTGAATGTCGAGGGGCTCGCGGATTTGGGTCGCGACCGGCAAACGCCGATCCAGCGCGCCCAGCGGGTCCTGAAAGATCATCTGCATGCGCGCCCGCTGCGCGCGCCACGGAAGCGTCCCAGGCGCGGCCATCAGCTTGCCGTCGAACCGCACCACGCCGCGATCCGGCGGCTCGAGGCCGAGCACGATGCGGCCCGTGGTCGATTTGCCTGAACCTGACTCGCCGACGAGGCCCAGCGTTTCGCCTTTGGGAATCGTGAGAGAAACGCCATCGACCGCGTGGACGGCCGTGCTTCGGCCGAACATTCCAGAGCGCGTGCTGTAGCAGCGCGAGATCGAGGACACCTCGACGAGCGGAGCGCTCATTCGGCGGCGATCCCGAGCAATGCGCGGCGCGACGCCTCGGCGCGAATGCAGGCAACCGAGCGGTCTTCCGCAATCGGTGCCAGACTCGGCGTCGCAAGGCCGCATGGCTCGGCCGCGAGCGCGCAGCGTGGCGCAAAGGCACATCCGCCCGGCATGCTCGCGGGATCGGGCACGGTCCCGGGAATCGCGGTGAGGCGGCGACGCGGTCCATCGAGCGGCGGCAGTGCGTCGATCAGGCCTTGCGCATAGGGGTGCACGGGATCGGCGAAGATCTGGTTGGCCGGCGCCTCTTCGACGATGCGGCCGGCATACATGACGGCGACGCGGTCACAGTTTTCCGCGACCACGCCGAGATCATGGCTGATCAGCACCATGGCCATGCCAATCTCGCGGCGGATCGACGACAGCAGCTCCAAAATCTGCGCCTGGATGGTGGCATCGAGCGCCGTGGTCGGCTCGTCCGCGATCAGCAGATCGGGATTTCCGGCAAGCGCCATCGCGATCATGATGCGCTGGACCTGGCCGCCGGAGAATTCGTGCGGATAGGCGGAGAGCCGCCGCGCCGCATCGGGAATGCCGACGAGATCGAGCAGCCGCCGGGCTTCCGCCTTCATCGCCTGGCCCGAGAGATCGCGATGCAGCGCCAGCGCTTCACAGAGCTGCCTGCGGATGGTCAGCACAGGGTTGAGCGCGCTCGCCGGGTCCTGGAAAATCATGGCAACCCGCCCGCCCCGCACCCGGTCAAGCTCGGCGGCAGGCGCGCCAAGAATCTCGCGCCCGTCGAGACGAACGGAGCCAGCGATCTGCGCGTGCCGCGGCAAGAGCCCCAGCGCGGCAAGCCAAGTGACTGACTTGCCCGATCCGGACTCGCCGACGAGGCCGAGGGCCTCGCCCTTCTGCAAGGCGAGATCGACGCCGCGCAGCACTGGCACGCCGTTGAAGGCGACGCTCAGGCCTGCGATGCTGACCAGCGGCGCCACGGATCAGACCTCGAAATTGCCAGCGCGGAAATCCATCGCGAAGGCCGGCGACGCCTTCCATTTGATCGATTTCGGCTTGGCCGTGAAGGTCGCGTTCTGGTGCAGCACCGTGTAGGCGGGGTCCTCGCGCTCGGCGATCTCCAGCATGCGGTGGAACGCCTTCTTGCGCGCCGCGCGATCGATCGAGGTCTCCAGAAACTCCGACAGCGTGTTCAGCTCGGCATTGGTCCACTCGCCGATCTGCTGCTGCTGGCCGTTCGGTCCATGCTGGGCAACCAGCGACGAGACGGGATCGTTGAAGGCGGCCGAGTTCGACCAGTCGCGCACGGCGCGGGTCGGCGCACGCTCCATGATCTGCGACCAGTTCTCCTTGGTCTCGATCTCCACGTTGAGGCCGACCGATTTCCACATCTCGACCAGGACCTGCGCGGTCGCGACCTGGTTGGTGTAGTAATTGTTGAGCAGGCGGTACGGAATCGGATCGCCCTTGTAGTTGGCCTGCTTCAACAGGTCCTGCGCAAGTTTCGGATCGTAAGCCGGCACGCTCCAGTCGGCGTTGAACGTGTCGCCATAGAACTCCCATTGCAGGCCCTTCGGCACGCGGGTGCGGCCGGCCCACAGGCTGTCGACGATCGCCTGGCGGTCGATCGCATGGGTGAAGGCGCGCCGCACCAGCGGATTGGCGAGCTGGGCGTGGTTCTTGTCGAACACGGTCAGGCGGTGATTGAGGATGGTGCCGCCCTGCACTTCGAACGCCGAATTCTTCTCGATACCGGCGATCTGGTCCGGCGGGATGTCACATGCGAACTGGTACTCGCCCGAGAGCAGCCCGTTGATGCGGCTCGCGACCTCCGGCACTTCGAGGAAGCGGATGCGCTTGAGCGGCGGACGGCCGCCCCAATATTCGTCATGCGCTTCCAGCGTCAACGACACGTCGGGCTTGAGCTCGACGACCTTGTATGGTCCGGTCGTGATTGGCTTGCGCGCCCAGTCGAGATAGCTCGCGGATTCGGCCCAGGCGCGGCGGTTGGCGATATCCGAGCCGTAGCGCGACAGCCGGCCTTCGATCGTGACGTCCGGCGTCGCATTGTAGAAACGCACCGTGTACTTGTCGACGGCGTCGACGCGGACGAGGTCCGGCCAGATGCGGCGGGCAACGGCAGGGACGTCCGGCGGCAATTCCTTGCCCGGCCGCGGCAACGGAATCTTCTCGAAGGCCTGGATGGTGCTGCGGCTCTTGGCCTCGGTCTCGCCGAACATGCGCTCACGGCTGAAGGTGAAGACGACGTCCTCTGCCGTCAGCTCGTCGCCGTTGTGGAACTTCACGCCCTGGCGCAGCTTCACCTCGACGGTCTGGTCATCGATGCGGCGCCACTCGGTGGCAAGGCCCGGCACGGCTTCCAGGCTGCCGCGCCAGTTCTTCGAGATCAGGCCTTCCCAGATCGAGGAGAAGAACACGCGCTCGCCGACATTGGACTGCTCACGCAGCACGTCGAGCACGTTCGAGTTGGTGACCTTCTGCACGGCGATGGTCACCGACGGACGGTTGTCGGCCTGCCCGATCGCAAAGCGCGGCAGCAGAAGCGTGCCCGCGGCCGCGCCGCCGGATTTCAGGATGGTGCGACGGGTGAATTTGCTCATGGCGGTGCCCCTGCCCTCTGGTGATGTCGGCTATTCGGCGAGACCGAGCGCAGCGAGATGCGCAGCGCCCTTGCGGACGTCGTCGTGATTGCGGAGCTCGAGGATCAGCCGCGGGTTCGAATTCAGCCGGCCGAGGGCACGGAATACGGCGGCCCAGGGGATGTTGCCTTCGCCCGGCGCCCAGTGCCGGTCGGCGAAACCGTCGGTGTCCTGGATGTGCACATGCGTCAACATGTCACCGGCGGTCTCGACGTAGTAATCGACCGGCGGTGCGCCCGTCGAACCGTGCGCGTAATTGGCGTGCCCGGTGTCAAGGGAGACGCGGACCTTGGCGCTTTCGAGCGCCTTGGCGAGGCGCACGCGGTCGCGCGGATCCCTGTCCTCGATATTTTCGATGACGATCTCGCAGCCGATGTTTTCGGCGCGCGCGATCACCTCGGCGAGCGTCGCCTTCACGCGTTCGACGAGATTGCCGCGGCTGTCCGGATAGAGATCGAGATTGTTGTGGTCCCAGGTCGTGAACGGAGAATGGATCACCATCTGCGTCGCGCCAAGGAATTCAGCGGCATCAAGGCCCTGAAGCAGGCGTTTCGTCACCACCTGGCGGATCATCGGATCCTGGCTGTCGATCTTGAAACCCCAGAACGGGCCGTGGATGCCAAGGCGTCCGGTATGGCCTGAAAGCATCTGCTTGATGTCGCCGGCCGCGCTTCGCCAGTCGCCGTCGAGCAGATCCGCGCGAAAAAAATCCTGGATTTCGAGATCGCGCTGCCGTTCGAGCAGCCAGTCGCGGTGGGCGGGGATCGATTTGATGGACAGTGCGGCGCCCAACACCGGCTTCGACATGGCTTGCTCCTTGGCCGTCAACGATGACAGAGGCAGCGCTAGACCAGTTCAATGACAGGCCCGTGAAATGCAGGTTCCGCAGATGTGGACATCCTGTCGATCACTTGCATCGATTTCGGGCAGCCGCGAGCGCAGCGGGTGCAGGCACATGCATCAGCGCGCAGAATCAAGCGCGTTCGAGTCCGTAGTGATCCGGAATGGAATCCTATTCAGATGTCGCGTACATCGCGGACATCGATCGGCGGCCTTTCAAGGGCATCACCTTCTGATCGCGCACCACGGGGTTGGGGGACCACTTGGGGCGGTGGGATCAAAGGCTGGGGCAAGGTTACGAGGTCCGGACTCCTAGGCACTCCGGACCTCGTGCTTTCCAGGATTGAGCGTGATTTCGCGCCGCCGGCTACATGGGCCGCGCGGCGCGAAGTCGTTTGGCCTGTCCTCTTCGATCAGTTCGGCACGTTCCGCTCGAGATCCTCAAGCCAGGCCGCAGCGCTCGAATCCGATGGCGCGCGCCAGTCTCCGCGCGGCGACAATGAGCCACCAGCCGAGACCTTGGGCCCGTTCGGCATCGCCGAGCGCTTGAACTGGCTGAAGGCGAAGAAGCGGCGCAGGAACACCTCGAGCCAGCGTCGTATCTCGGGAAGATCGTAAGCCTTGCGTTTATCGCTCGGGAACGCCGGTGGCCATTCGCCCTTGGCGACGTCCTTCCACGCCTGCAGCGCCATAAAGGCGATCTTGGACGGCCGCATGCCGAAGCGCAGCGTGTAGAACAGGTTGAAGTCCTGGAGCTCGTAAGGCCCGACGGACGCTTCCGTGCTCTGCGGCTTCTCGCCGGGCTTGACCGGAACCAGCTCCGGCGAGATTTCGGCCGACAGGATCGAGGCAAGCGTCCTGTTGACGTCGCCGCTGAACTGCTTTGAAGCGATCACCCAGCGGATCAGATGCTGGATCAGCGTCTTCGGCACGCCGGCATTGACATTGTAATGCGCCATTTGATCGCCGACGCCATAGGTGCACCAGCCGAGCGCCAGCTCAGAAAGATCGCCGGTGCCGATCACGATGCCGCCATGGTGATTGGCGAGCCGGAACAGATAGTCCGTGCGCAGACCCGCCTGCACGTTCTCGAAGGTGATGTCGTAGACCTTCTCGCCCTTGCCAAAGGGATGCCCGATATCCTTCAGCATTTGCGTCGCCGTGGTGCGGATGTCGAGTTCCTGCCAATTCGTCTGCAACGACTTCATCAGCGCAAACGCATTGGCCTTGCTCTCGCTGCCGGTGGCAAAGCCCGGCATGGTGTAGGCGAGGATGTTTTCGCGCGGCAGCCCGAGCAGATCAACCGCCTTGGCGGCGACGATCAGCGCGTGGGTGGAATCGAGCCCGCCCGACACGCCGATGACGACACGCTTGGTGCCGGTGGCGCGCATGCGCTGCACCAGGCCAGCGACCTGGATGTTGTAGGCCTCGTAGCAATCCTGCTCGAGCAGGCTCTCGTCGCTCGGCACGAACGGGAAGCGCTCGATCTTCCGCAGGAAGCCGATATCGGTGGCGGGCGGCTTCAGTGCAAACGTCACCTTGCGGAAAAACGCCTCGCGCTGTCGGCGGTTGTCGTCGAACGTGCCCATCAGCGCGCGTTCCTGCCGCAGCAGGTCGAGATCGACGTCGGCCAGCGTGATCTGGCCGTCCTGCCGGAACCGCTCGCCCTCGGCCAGCAGCACGCCGTTCTCGTAGATCGAGGTCTGGCCGTCCCAGGCGAGATCAGTGGTCGATTCCCCTGCCCCGGCGGCGGAATAGACGTACGCTGCGAGACAGCGCGCCGACGTCGATTGGCACAGCAGCGCGCGCGAGCGCGCCCGGCCGATCGTGATCGGGCTACCGGAGAGATTGATGAGCACGCTCGCGCCCGCGAGTGCCAGCTCGGAGGCCGGCGTCACCGGGATCCACATATCCTCGCAGATTTCGACGCCGATGGTGAGGCCGGGGACATCCTCGGCCGCGAACAGCAGGTCGACGCCGAAGGGAGCGCGCAGTGCGCCGATCACAATGGTCTCACCGAGCATGCCGGCGCCGGAGGCGAAATGGCGCCCTTCGTAGAACTCGCGATAGGTCGGCAAATAGGTCTTGGGCACGACGCCCAAAATGCCGCCGCGGTGAATGACGACGGCGCAATTGTAGATACGGGCCCCAAAGCGCAGCGGCGCGCCGACGATCAGCACGGTCATCAGCGCCGACGAGGCCTCGACGATCGCGGCCACCCCGCGCTCGACCGCATCGAGCAGCGGATCTTGCTTCACGAGGTCTTCGATCGCGTAGCCGGACAGGCACAGCTCCGGAAACACCGCGACCGCGACCGACTGCTCGTGGCAGGTTTTCGCCGCCGCCATAACCGCCTTCGCATTGGCCGAGGGATCGGCCACATGGGAGGTGGTGACGCAGGCCGCCACGCGCGCAAATCCGTGGGCGTAGACCGAGTGAAAACTCATCGAGCAAAGGACCCTTGATCGTGTCGGACCGGCAGTCGCCGGCTCTGGCCTCTATTTAACCCATCGACATGGCCCCGTGCAGGCCATCCGCCATCATGCATAACGGATTTGCAGCTTTGCCGGCCCCGTCACTTCGTCAAGTCAGGCTGGCCAAAGTCAGGCGCTGCGCGCCAGCACGCCGGAGAGGTCATCGCGCAGCCACTCGGCAATCCGGGGCCATGCCCGCGTGTGGGTTTGCGCCCCCATGAACAAGCCCAGATGGGTGCAGGGCTCGGAAGCTGCCGCGACGAAGGCCGGCGACGTGCCAAGGAGCTTGGCGGCGGCGAGCGCCTGCGCGGCGGGGACGACCTCGTCGTCGAGCCCGGCCAGCAGGAAGACGGGCGCCTTGACGTGCTTCAGATCAATAGCGCGCCCGAGTGCCGTGAAATTTCCGTTGGCGATCCGATTCTCCCGAAAGATCCAGTTGACGATCTGGAGATAGTACGAGCCCGGCAGGTTGAGCGTTTCGGTATTCCAGCGGTCGAAGCGCGCGAGGAGCGCCGCGCCCGCCTCGTCCGCGAGGTTCTTCTGCAACGCCACCGCGATGTCGTCGCGGCCTGGCGCTTTCGACCAGACCTGCAGCATCTCCTCGCCGCTGACATTGCCGCCGCCCCGTGCGACGAGTTGGTCGTAAACCATCTCGGGCGCGTTGCGGGCAAGCTGCGACAGCGCAGAGTCGATCGAGAGGTCGACCGGCGCACCCACCAGGACCAACCGCCGCACCTTGGCCGGAAAGCGCGCCGCGTAGAGCAGCGACAGCCAGCCGCCCTGACACAGACCGACCAGATCGACCGGCGCGCCGATTTCGTCGATGGCGACGTTGAGGTCGCCGAGATAGCTGTCGATCGAGAGATAGCGCATGTGGGGCGTGGCCGAGCGCCAGTCGGTGAGATAGACCCGGTCGATGCCGCCATTCTGCAGCGATTGCACCACGCTGTGGCCGGGCGCGAAGTCGGCAATCAGTGCGCGATGCAGCGCATAAGGTGCGCAGACCAGCGCCGGCTGGCCGGACCGGGTCCGCGAACAATCGCGCAGACGCATGGTGGCAAGCTCCAGCGCAACGAAATTGGGCGTGGTCCAGGGCAAACTGCTGTCGCCCTGCTCCGGCGGCCCGCGTTCCAGCCACCAGAAGCAGGCATCCATGGCGAGCCGTGCCGCTGCGAACGGCCACAGCAAGGGATCATCAGGAACATGCCCTGGTCCGCTAGGCTGCTTGCCGGTCTTTTCCGCCACGACTACCTCGCGCTTCTCACTGCAATGCCTCGAGGCTGACAACCGGAATGCCGAGCTCTCGAAAACTCTGATGGGTCGCTGCGACCGAGCCGTCGAGGTCGATGCCCCGGCAGGCGTCCTCGATGACGGCAACCTCGAACCCCGCCTTGCGAGCGTCCTCCGCGGAGAACCGCACACAAAAATCCAGCGCCAGGCCGGCGACGAAGACTGTCTTCAGCTCGCGTTCGCGCAGATAGCCGAGCAGGCCGGTTGGCGTCCTGTGGTCGTTCTCGAACAGCGCCGAATAGGAATCGATGCCGCGGCGAAAGCCCTTGCGCACCACCAGGTTCGCCCGGGTGACGTGCAGCTCCCGGTGGAATTCGGCGCCTGCCGTGCCCTGCACGCAGTGCGTCGGCCAAAGCACCTGGGTGCCGTAATCGAGCTCGATGGTCTGGAACGGCTGCCTGCCTGCATGGTTCGGCGCAAGGGAAACGTGGTCGCCCGGATGCCAGTCCTGCGTCAGCACCACATTGGCGAATTTTTGGGCGATACGGTTGATGACGGGCACGACTTTCTCGCCGCCGGGAACGGCGAGCGCGCCTCCCGTACAAAAGTCGTTCTGCACGTCGATGACCAGTAGCACGTCGCGGTCGGAAATCGTCATCGCAGGTCCCATTCCATCCGCCCGGCGCAACCGGCGCCGGCCGCTCTCTCAATGTCGATCTTCCCGGCCTGCTCCGCAACCACCGACATCCTGCAACGATGTCGCGCAAATCGCGCGCCCGTCGTCCCCGGCATGCAACGCTTTGGCGACGTCCGTGTTGACTAGCCGCATCGAAGGGCGGATTCTCTGATATTCGCGATGCGCGGATCGGTTCGAAGGGCGGAGGAAGAGGGTTCCCGCAGCCGGCAACGGCCGCGGTAGCCAGATGGTCATGAGTATCGGCAAGACAGGCAAAATTCTTCTCGCCGATATCGGCGGTACCAATGCGCGCTTCGCGCTGAGCCACGACGATCAGATCGGACCGATCGACTATGTGAAGGTCGCAGACCACCCGACAGTCCGCGAAGCCATCACTGACGTGCTCCGCCGGACCGGCAGCGAGAGACCGGCCAGAGCCGTTTTGGCCGTCGCGGGACCCGTCACCAATAACCGCTGCGTCATGACCAACAGTCCGTGGGTCATCGACGGCAACGAGCTCCAGCCGGCGCTCGGCTTCGACAGCGTCCACGTGCTCAATGATTTCGAGGTGGTGGCCTGGTCACTGCCCGCCTTGCAGCCGGCCGACCTGATCCCGCTCGGCGGGCAGGACGGCATGTCGGGGGAGCCGTTGCTGGTGGTCGGCCCCGGAACGGGCTTTGGCGTCTCCTGTCTGGTTGAGCGCCACGGCGCCCGGCTGGCCGTCGTCACCGAGGCCGGCCACGCCACCCTGCCGGCGGAGACCGAACGTGAGGAGCGCGTCATCGCGTCCTTGCGCCGGCGCTTTGGCCATGTCTCGATCGAGCGCGGCGCGCTGTCCGGCTCCGGCCTGCAGAGCCTCTACGAAGCGCTGGCCGAGGTTGACGGCGCTCAGGTGCCGCAACGCGATGCCGCGGGCATCACAAGGGCGGCGCTGGACGGCAGTTGCGTGCTCAGCCGCGCGACGCTCGATATGTTTTGCGCCATCCTCGGCTCCGTCGCGGGCAATCTCGCGGTGACCTTCGGTGCCCGCGGCGGCGTCTTTATCGCAGGCGGTATTGCGCCGCGCTTTCCGGAGTTCCTCGCGGCCTCCGCATTCCGGGCGCGCTTCGAAGCCAAGGGGCGCTTCCAGGACTATCTCCGCAACATCCCAACCCGACTGGTCACGAAACCCGATGCGAGCTTCGTCGGCCTGAAGATGTTCGCCGACCACAATCCGGATTGAGCCGCAGCAAGCCGCGGCAAGTAATGCACAGCTGATTGCATCGAAGGTGCGGTTCGACGCAGGATCGTACTTGCCCGTCTGTGTCCGATGAGAAACAGTTCGATTGTGTGTGTGTGGCGTAGGGTACGGGGGCGTGACATGCGTAAGCAGGATTTGGGCTTCGACTATCATCGCTATCACCGCCTGCTGCTGGAGGCGGACGACGAGGACAAGCGGCTGGCCTTGATCGAGCTCTTGATCGAGGAAAAGGCCAGGGACCGGCTGGCAGCGCAGCGCGCCTCGGACCGCGCCGCCATGACGGTCAATACCATCGCCACGGTGCTGAAAGCCGGCCGCAACCAGGGCTTGCCGTAGCTCCTGCTGCTCGCGCAAACACGCGATCGATTGCGATTCCGTTAAGGATCTCTCGCAATCCGGTGTCAAACTTTTTGCTCTAGGAGTTCCCTCACCTGATGCAATTCAGGGGTCAACAAGGGGGGAATGAACATGAGCATGATTTCGCTCGCCGAAATGCCGGCTGCCGTCAAGACGCAGTCGAGCGATTATTCTTTCAAGGCCATCATCATATTCTGCTGCGCAGGCCTGCTTGCCTCGTTCAGTCTGATGGCGCAGGGCGTCGATCTCAGCGCCGGCCTGATGTAAGACGATCCACGCGTTGGAATGAAACGGCCGCCCCCTAGGGCGGCCGTTTTCGTTGCGCTATGGCAGAATCTCTGACCTAACGACCGCACGCCTTCAATGTGGCGTCCTGCCGGGCTCTTCCGGAAACAGCGAGTCGATCATCGCCTTGAGCTGGTCCATGGCAATCGGCTTGCGCAGGATCGGCCGACGGCGAAGCAAGGACGGCAGCAATTCCGGCCCGTAGCCCGTCGCGAACAGAAACGGTTTGCCGCGACGCTCGATCAGGTCGGCGACAGGGTCGACATAGAGGCCCATCAGATTGATGTCGAGAATGGCGAAATCGTACTGCGCGGTCATCGCGAAGGCGCTTGCATCGCGCACATTGTCCGCTTCCGCGACGACATGGTGGCCAAGCTCCTCCACCATGTCGACGACCATCATTCGGATCAACGCCTCGTCTTCGACCAGGAAAACGGAGAGTCCGTCCGCCATATCAACCTCGCAGCCAACTCGCGAAGCTAAGCATACCCCAATTGCGCAACGGATTCACGAATTCGTGGTCCGTCAAATTGCCCGAACGCGGACAATCCGACTCAAGTCCGATCAATCCAGGCCGCGCTCGTGGCTGAGGTGCACCATCTCCTCGATGAAAACCTGCTTCTGTTTGTCGTCGAGACTCGAAAACAAGGGCTCAGCGGCGTCGGCGACGTTGCGCTGATCGGCGGCGCGGTCGATCAGGAACTGCGCCTCGTTGCGCATCTGCTCGATGATATCGTCAGGCGGATCCCGCTTGGCACGTTCGACGCGCAGGTTGAGCCGCTCGGCGCCATTGTGCCCGAGGTAGTGCATGGAGCTGGAGAAACCGAACCAGTGCTTCTCCTGATCGGGCGTGAGGTTGAGTTCGGTCTTGATGCGCTCGATATAGGAATCGCTGTTGGCGACGATCTGGTCAGGGGTCAGCTGCGGCGCGCCGTTCTGGGTCAGGACTGTCACATCCTTGTCCTGCGGCGCGTTCTTGGCTTCCTTGGTCGCCTTGGCGCCTTTAGCACCCTTTGCGTTCTCCTTGGTCTCCTTGGCATTCTCCTTGGCGCTCTTGGCATCCTTGTCCTTGCCGGCGCCCTGCTGCTTCGCGTCCTTTGCATCCTTGCCGGCATCCTTGGCAGCCGGTGCCTGATTGCCATTATTGTTGTTGACGCCGAGCACACCGGTGAAGACGCCAACCACGCCACCGATCGCGCCGCCCAGGACGCCGCCGACGGGACCTGCCGCCTTGTTGCCGGCTGCGGCTCCGTCCTGGACGCCCTTGACCAAACCTTGGGCATTCGCAACCGCGGCTGCGCCGAGCAGCAAGGTGAATACGGACCCGAGTGCGAGCCATCGTCGCAGGCGAAGCCGCGCTGTCGGCGCCGGGGTGATCATTCTGGTCTCCATGTCGATCTGCTTACCCTCTCAGAACGGCAGGCCTCCTGCCGGTTGCAACTCTATCGTTTTCGCTACGCCGAGGTCTAGGCGCGTGCCGCCCCCGTCCCCATCCGAAAGGTCTTTCGCACGAAGCGGTTATGCAGGCTCATTCGGAACTGCGGCGTAATTGCGCACGGATCGTCTTGGGCCCGGCTTGCTCAAAAGTGTGCGTCGCAAAAAGAGCCGCGGCGGTTCACTGCCGACTGGCGCTCCTACCCCTCCGTACGCAACGTTAGTTCTAGAGCGCGAGGCATTCGGATTTCTCGACAGACGCAATCAATCATGATCTGATCGCGCTACCAATTTGCCGCGCCCTCGATTGGCCAACTGGGACGACGGCTTCAAACAAGAAACTCCCGAACAAAAACTCAAAAAACTGAAAGAGGAAACTCCAACAACAAACACCCAAGCGAGGAAACGAGATGTCACGCAAGAGACTGACGCGACGTCAATTTGTGGCTGCTACTGCAATGTCCTCCGCGGCGCTAATCACGGCGCCCTACGTCCGAGGCGCTTACGCCGCCGGCAAGCTCTCGATCGGTTTCTGGGACCACTGGGTACCCGGCGCCAACGACGCCTCCACCGCCCTCGTCAAGGAATGGGCTGACAGGGAGAAGGTCGACGTCTCGATCGACTACATCACCAGCAACAACAAGAAGATCGAATTGACCGCGGCGGCCGAAGCGCAGGCCAAGTCGGGTCACGACATTCTCCAGATGCCGAGCTGGTGGCCGCACGCTTATTCCGAGAATCTCGAACCGCTCAACGACGTCATGGAGCCGCTGATCAAGCAGAATGGCGAGGTGAACGGCACCGTCAAATATCTCGGACAGTCGGGCGGCAAATGGCTCGCGGTGCCCGCGACGCCGGGCAGCCAGATCAAAGGCCCCTGCTCCCGCATCGACCTCATGAAGAAATACGCTGGCATCGACGTTCAGGAGATGTATCCGGCAGGTAGCCCGCCGAAAGCCGACAACTGGACCATGGAAACCTTCCTGAAGGCGGCCGAAGCCTGCCAGAAGGGCGGCTTCCCCTTCGGCATTGGTCTCGGCGAGACCACCGACAGTGTCGACACCGCGGGTGCGATCTTCCAGTCGTTCGGCGCCGAGCTCGTCAATGCCAAGGGCGATGTCACCGTCAAGACCGATGAGGTGCGGCAGGCGCTCGAATTCTACAAGAAGCTGATCGCTGTGCTGCCCGCGGATGCCCCGTCATGGGACGACGCCTCCAACAACAAATGGCTGATCTCGGGCCGCGGCGCGATGATCCTGAACCCGCCGAGTGCCTGGGCGGTCGCCAAGCGCGACGCACCGCAGGTCGCGGAGCAGTGCTGGACGCACGGCTTCCCGGCCGGCCCAAAGGGGCGTTTTGCGCCCTTCCTGCCCTACTTCTGGGGCGTGTGGAGCTTTGGCAAGAACAAGGAGGCGGCCAAGAGCCTGCTCGTTCACCTGTCCTCGCCGTCGGCGATCGCGAAGTTCGTTGAGGCGAGCGGCGGCTACGATTTGCCCGCCTATGCCAACCTGACCACGCTGAAGACCTGGGCCGAGGTGGGACCGCCGAAGGGCACGCTCTATCACTATCCGAACCCGTACAATCATCAGACCCTGTCGATGGCAGCGTATCCGGCGCCGCCAAAGATCGCGCAGCAGATCTACTTCCAGGCGACGCTGACCAAGATGGCGCTGCGTTTCGCGCAGGGCGAGAAGCTGGACACGGCGCTCGCCTGGGCCGAGGGCGAGTGCGAGGGCTTTATGCGGACCTGAGCCGGGTGTGTGCCATGGCGGTTCATGCTTTCGGGCGTGAGCCGCCGGGGCGCGCTCTCATTCCGTCCGCATATCCATGAGGCCGACCGGTCGCCGGCTTCACCGTTGAACTTCCCTCAGAAAGTTTGACTAGAAAGTCTGATCCATGGCCGACGTCGTCGTTGAGCAAGGTCGCCTCGTTCGCACCGTACGCCCGCGCAAAAAAGGTACTAGCCTGCGCAATGTACTGGGTCGGAAATCGACAGTGGCATTCTTCCTGACGCTGCCGCTGATCCTTCTGATCGCGCTGCTCGTGCTGTATCCCGCCTTCTATTCGGTCTACCTGGCGACGCTGAACAAGGCGATGACGAAATTCGTCGGCTTCGGCAATTTCACCTTCCTGTTCAAGCGCGAGACGTTCTGGATGGTGGTGAGGCAATCTTGCATCTTTGCGATTACCGCCGTGGTCTTCAAGGCGCTGATCGGCTTCATCGTCGCGCACTTCGTGCACAACATTCCGGGCAAGAAGCAACGCAAATGGCGCGGCATGCTGCTGGTGCCATGGGTGATCCCGCCTGCCATGAGCACGCTGGCCTGGCTGTGGCTGTTCGATCCGTCCTACAGCGCCTTCAACTACACGCTCTCCTTCTTCGGCGTCGGCCCGATCCCCTGGCTCGGGGACACCTTCTGGGCGCGCTTCTCCGTCATCCTCGTCAATGTCTGGTACGGCGCGCCTTTCTTCCTCATCATGTATCTCGCCGCGCTGAAGTCGGTTCCCGACCAGCTTTACGAGGCAGCCGCCATCGACGGCGCCAACTGGTGGCAGCGGATCTGGTTCATCACGCTACCGATGATGCGCAACATCATCGCCATCACGACGCTGTTCTCGCTGATCGTGACCTTCGCCAATTTCGACATCGTGCGAATCCTCACCTCCGGCGGCCCGCTGGACCGGACGCATCTGTTCGCGACCTGGGCCTTCCAGGTCGGCATCCAGAGCAGCGACATTCCGCTCGGCGCCTGCGTCTCGCTGTTCATGGTGCCGATCCTCGCCGTCGCGGCGGTCTTCATCCTGCGCGATGTCAATAAACGTGGGAACGAAGCCTGATGAGCACGCTCGCGATCGACAAGGCTGGACCGAGCCGCAAGGTCAAACTTGGCAGCATGAGCCGGGACCGCACCTGGGCGCTGCGCTGGTCCTACTTCTTCCTGATCCTGTTCGCGATCTTCTTCCTGACGCCGCCGGTCTACATGCTGATCACCTCGCTCAAGAGCAGCGCGGAGATCTCGGCGGCGACAAATCCGTGGTGGGTGTTTCACCCTACCTTGTCGAACTATGTCGAACTCCTGACCTCGAACCAGTTCCTGCGGTTCTTCTGGAATTCGTCGATGATCTCGATCATCGTCGTGATCGTGACCATGCTGATCAGCATCCCTGCCGCGTTTGCACTGGCGCGGATGAAGTTCTGGGGCTCGGCGACGCTCGCGACCGGTGTCTTTCTCACCTACCTGATCCCGGATAGCCTCCTGTTCATTCCGTTGTTCAAGATGCTTGCGGTGATCCAGGAATTCACCGGAATCACCCTGCTCAACCGTTGGTACGTGCTGGTGTTCATCTATCCGACATTGACCGTGCCGTTCTGCACCTGGATCATGATCGGCTACTTCGCCTCGATCCCGAAGGAGCTCGATGAGGCCGCCCTCATCGACGGCGCCTCCTGGCTCCAGACCCTGACGCGGATCTTCATTCCCGTCGCACTGCCCGGACTGATCGCTGCCACCATCTTCGCCTTTACCGTGTCCTGGGCGCAGTTCCTCTATCCCCTGGTGTTCACGACGTCGATCGACCAGCTCGTGCTGCCGGTCGGCATCACCACCACCCTGATCAAGGGCGACGTCTTCAACTGGGGGCAGATCATGACCGGCGCGTTGCTCGGCGCGGCGCCACCGCTCGTCATCTACGCCTTCCTGATGGACTACTACATTGCCGGCCTGACCGCCGGCGCGACAAAGGGTTGATTGCTCATGGCTGACGTTACTCTGCGTAAGGTGATCAAGCGTTACGACGATGTCGAGGCCGTGCGCGGCATCGATCTCGACATCGCCGACCATGAGTTCATCGTGCTGGTCGGTCCGTCCGGCTGCGGCAAGTCGACGACGTTGCGCATGATCGCAGGGCTCGAGGACATCAGCGACGGCGACATCATGATCGGCGGCGACGTCGTCAACGACGTGCCGCCAAAGGACCGCGACATTGCGATGGTGTTCCAGAACTACGCGCTCTATCCGCACATGACGGTCGCCGAAAACATGTCGTTCGGCCTGCGGCTGAAGCACTATCCCAAGGCCGAGATCAAGGCGCGGGTCACAGAGGCCGCCCGCCTCCTCGATATTACCGACCTGATCGACCGCAAGCCGAAACAGCTCTCCGGCGGCCAGCGCCAGCGCGTCGCGATGGGACGCGCCATCGTGCGCAACCCGAAGGTGTTCCTGTTCGACGAGCCGCTCTCCAATCTCGATGCCAAGCTGCGCGTGCAGATGCGCATCGAGATCAAGAAGGTACACCAGAAGGTCCGCACCACGACGGTCTACGTCACCCACGACCAGATCGAGGCGATGACCTTGGCTGACCGTGTCGTGGTGATGAACAAGGGCCGCATCGAGCAGATCGGCACGCCGAACGAGCTCTACCACAAGCCGGCGACGCGTTTCGTTGCGGGCTTCATAGGCTCTCCGGCGATGAATTTCCTTCCGTGCCGGCTGGAAGAGGCCGGCGGCAAGCTCAGCATCCGCCTGACCGACCGCATCGCCTTCCCGCTGCCGCCGGCGCGCGCCGCCCGCTACAACGTGCTCCCACGCTCAGATAATCTTCTGCTTGGCATCCGGCCAGAGCATCTTACGGAATCGAACGCGCATCTGGAGCCCGGCGTCGAGAGTTTCGACACCGTGCTCGACGTCACCGAACCGATGGGGATGGAGACCCTGGTCTATTTCGGACTTGAAGGCACGCCGGTCTGCGGCCGCGTCAACCCCAATGCCGGCGCCAAGGACGGGGCACCCATGCGTTTGGCGATGGACCTCAACAATATGCACCTGCTAAACGAAGAGACCGGCGTCGTGCTGTGACGCAGGTCCAAGAAACGCAAGCAGGCGGGGAGCAATGGCGACCAACAAGAAGAAGATTTTCGTTACGCAAACTTTGTCGCAAGGGGCCCGCGCCCTCCTCACCAAGCGCGACGATATCGAGCTCGTCGAGTTTCCGAACCTGATCTCCGCCCGGGACTTCGAGGCCTTGCTCAAGAGCCATGCGCCGGTCCATGGCGTGGCGCTCGGCGCCACCGCCTTTGGCGAAGCCGAGCTCGAGGCGTCCAGAGACATGAAGGTGGTGACCCGCATCGGCGTCGGCTACGACGCGGTCGACGTGCCCGCCCTCTCCCGCCGCAAGGTGCCGCTGATGGTCGCCGGCAGCGCGAACTCGCCCTCGGTTGCCGAGCAGGCGCTGTTCATGATGCTGACGCTGGCCAAGCGCGCGCAGGAGATGCATTCCTGCGTCAAGGACGGCAAATGGGCCGACCGGCTCGGCATGCTGCCGTTCGATCTCTATGGCAAGACGGTGCTGATCATCGGCTTCGGCCGCATCGGCACCCGCACCGCCAAGCGCTGCCTGGCGATGGAAATGAGCGTGCAGGTCTACGATCCCTACAAGCCTGCCGCAGACATCAAGGCCGCCGGCTGCGAGCCCGTCGCCGATCTCGACGCCGCGTTGCCTCACGCGGATTTCGTCACGATCCACTGCCCGAAGACTCCGGAGACGGTTGGACTGTTCGACGCGGCGCGGATCGGCCGGATGAAGCCGAAATCCTATCTCATCAACACGGCACGCGGCGGCATCGTGAAGGAGGCGGCGCTGTACGACGCGCTCGTCTCCGGAAAGCTTGCCGGCGCCGGCATCGACGTGTTCGAGCAGGAGCCGCCGCCGGTCACCAACGCACTGTTCACGCTGCCCAACGTCATCATGGCCCCGCATGTCGCCGGCGTCACCGTCGAGGCGGTGAGCCGCATGAGCGAGCAGACCGCGCGCAACATCCTGAGTGTGCTCGACGGCGATCCGATCCGGCAGAACATCATCAACCAGGACGTGCTGGGCTGAGCGAGCCAAGGCGGGCGGCCCGTCCGCCCGCCTTCGGAAGGCCAGAATGCGTCCCATTTTGGTGCAGATCGAGCCCCAACTCAGCCTTAATCAAACCCGCGTAATAAGTCCGGCCGCGGCGGCAGTGGGACAGACTTGCCGGCCGCGTCGAGTTGGAGGATGGACCCTTGTCAGAGATCGACCCGACCGACCAAGCGCTCGCGACCATCGCCAGCATTTTTGAGCACCCCGACGAGCCCACCCTCGTTGTCGGGGACGCCGAGACGACCACGGCCGACGAGCATCTGGTCGCTGAACATCCCGTCGTCGATGAGCACGAACACCCCGTGGTCGAGGAGCAGCCGCTGGTGCCGGAGCCGGCCGATGCAGACGGCTACAGCAAGGTTGGCCCCGGGCCGATGGTGGCGATCCGCCTCAAATGGACGGTGCATCGCGGCGATGACGGCCACTACTACGTGCACGAGACCATCGGCGAGCAATCCGCGCCCGTAATCAGCGGCCCGATGACGAGCGAGGCCGCCGTGCATTTCGTCGACCTGCACGAGGACGAGGCGCACCGCCGCTTTGAAGAGCTGCGCAGCGAGATCGCCGGCCGCAGCTCGCTCGCCGACTACGAGCGCAAGGGCGAGGCGTAATTACTTACGGCCCATAAAATCCTTCTTCACGAGCTCGACGCCTGCGTGCCGCAATAGGTCGTATGCCGTCGTGACGTGAAAGAAGAACTGCGGGACGCTGTTCGTGAGCAGCAGCGTCCGCCCGGTAAAGGGCAGCTCGGTCCCGTTCTTCAGCCTGAAGAAGACCTTCAGCTCCGCAGCCGCATCGATCTCGGCGCGCGGCAGGCTTTCAATGAAATCGATTGATGTTGCGATGCGGGCCTGAAGCCCGGCCATGTCATGCTCCATCGCCGGCAGCGCCACCGGCTCGCACTGCGCCAGCAACGCCGGGGCGACCGTGGCATGGCGACAGGCCTCGCCGATCTGCTGCGCCAGGTCGTACATGTTCGGCGCCATGCGCATGCCTAGCAGGACCGTCGGATTGAACTTGCGGGCCTCCGCATAGGCAACGCCCTTGTCGAGCAGGACGGACAGGTTGCGCAGATAAGGCACGAAGAGGCCGACCGAGGCCTCGTACATTGAGATCGTCACGTCAAGATTCCCTTCAATTCCGTCTCGCCAGCGACTGGCATCTGGTCTAAATCCACCCTCAAGAGCTGCACAATGACAGCTCGGGCATGGGTGGAAAAGACATGATCGTTCGAATCGTGGCGGCTTTGGCCGTGATGTTGCTGGCAAACCTTTCGGCTCACGCGCAGCAGCCGGTGCCCTCGCGCCTCGACGAGATCATCAAGCGCGGCACCTTGCGCGTCGGCATGACCGGCGACTACAAACCATTCACCTATCTGGACAAGGCCACGCAGCAATTCAGCGGCTTCGACGTTGACATCGCGGAAGCGCTTGGCAAGGCGCTCGGCGTCAAGGTCGAATATGTGCCGACGGCCTGGCCGAAGCTGATGAAGGATTTCGAAGCCGACAGTTTCGACATCGCGATGGGCGGCGTCTCGGTCACGCTGGATCGGCAGAAGAAGGGCTTCTTCTCGATGCCGATCATGCGCGAGGGCAAGACGCCAATCGCGCGCTGTGCCGACGTCGACAAATACCAGACGCTTCCGGACATAGACAAGAAGGGCACCCGCGTGATCGTCAATCCCGGCGGCACCAATGAGCGTTTTGCGCGGGCCAACGTCAGGGATGCCGATATCAACGTTTTTCCTGACAATACCGCGATCTTCGACGAGATCGCCAAGGGCAATGCCGATCTGATGATGACGGATGCGTCCGAGACCCGTTACCAGCAAAAGCAGCATTCCGGCGTGCTCTGCGCGGTGCACCCCGAAAAACCGTTCGACTTCTCGGAGAAGGCTTACTGGCTCCAGCGCGACATGGCGCTGAAGGCCTTCGTCGACCAGTGGCTGCATATCTCCATGGAGGACGGCAGCTATAAGAAGATCTACGCGTCCTGGTTCGACTAGCCTAAGTCCCCTGCCGCCAGCCGGCCAAACTTTGGACTGGCTCCGGGCGTATTGAACCCGGACCGTCGGGACTACGACTCATACCGAGAAACAGTGATCTAGATCACTTTTTTCGATTGATCCCGGGCGTATGCCTCGGTGCGGGGACCACCTGCTCAGGAGACGAAAATGAGGAAGCTGTTGGCCACGGCCGCATTCCTTTTGGCGAGCACCGCTGCGCAAGCGCAGTACACCTTCGATTATGGCGGGCGCACTATCCGCATCGATCCCGATCGCGGCACGGTCTCGATCCCCGGCGTCTACGACAACACAGGCCAGGGCAAGGCGAAGAAGGCCAAAAAGAACGAGGCCAAGCCGGACCAGCAGGCACCGCAACAGGCCAAGGTCGATCCGCAGACGCCGGCCGCGCCAGCTGCGGCCCCCGTCGCAGCGCCGCCCGCAGCCGAGCAAGCTCCCGCGGCAGTTCCAGCCGCCGCAGCACCACCTCCCGCTCCGCCAGCACCACCACCGCCGACAACGACCGCCAACAATGCGCCGGCCGATACGGCCGTGCTGTCGCCGCCCGCACCGCCTCCCGCGCCTGCCCCGGTCGAGCAGCAGGCGGTTCCAGCCGTGACGCCGCCGGCCCCAACTGTGGCAGTCGCGCCCCCGGCGCCGCCTCCGCCGCCCGCTCCCGCGCCGGTTCAGTCGGCCGCCGTCAACCCTGCTCCCGTCGCCGCGCCCGCGCGCGATCTCAATTCACCGCTCGGGGTCTGGCTCACCGAGGAGAAGGAAGGCAAGGTCCGCATCGAACAATGCGGCGTCAATCTCTGCGGCTATTCGGTCGACAGCAAATCGAACCAGAACGGCGAGCAGGTCCTGATCAACATGAAGCCCGCGAAGGACCAGAAATGGTCCGGCCGAATCCTCGATCCCAACACCGGCTCGACCTACGATTCAACGATCGCGCTAAAGGGCACTGATCGCCTGCGCGTGCAGGGCTGCGCCTTCGGCGGCATGTTCTGCGGCGGCCAAACCTGGACGCGCGTGAACTAGGCTCGCTCACGTCAGACCCATCTTGCGACACTGCCTGATGGCGGTTGGACGAATAGCTTTCTGACGTGGGAGGATTCGCGTACACGCCCACAAACGCACGCGCGTTTGCTGGGACACTTCATGACTCTGCCGCCCGCTCGAAAAGGCCCCGCCGCGGCACCCCTGCCCGCGCCCGAACATCTTGGATGTGTTTTGGACATTGTCTTCGTTATTGAAGGCGCGACTTCGCCCCATGCCGAAGGATTGAGCCATGACAGGCGCGTTCTCGGATTGGCGCTTTGCAAATTGACGATTGCAGAGGCTGAGGAAGCCTTCGCGATCGAGCACGAAGTCGAGCAAGAGTCTGAGAAAGAGGAAGCGCCTGGGCTCCAGAAAGTTCGGCTGTTCACCCGTCTGGTCAACCGAATGAGGAATTGACCCGGGCCTGTCTCAGCCCGCACCGGAGCCGCCGCGGTTTGCCGCGATGTGCGCCACCTCACAGAGCCCCTTCGGCGCGTGACTGCCCTCACATCGCCCGGCCCACGCCGATGCCACGATGCCCCCAGGTTCAACCACAGGGGCGTGTCATGAAGTATTTTCGCAAAGGGCTGCTCGTTACCGTGTTCGCCTTGGCTCTGCCGGTCGCGCAAGCGAGCGCCAGCACCTACGACGGCGCATGGAATGTCCGCATCGCTTCGTCGAGCGAGACCTGCGGCAATGGCGCGAGCGTCGCGATCGGCATCAACAATGGTCAGATCGCCTCGAGCAGCGCAGCCGTGACCGCGTCCGGCCGCGTCGCGGATGCGGGCAGCATCAACGTCACCTTGAGCACCGGCATCAAGCGCGCGGTCGGCTTCGGCCGGCTCAGCGGAACCTCCGGCTCCGGCACATGGCGTGGCGCCATGTGCACGGGAACGTGGACCGCTGAGCGGATGTAGTTAGCCCAGCGCTGCGCCGTACTCCGCGTCCGTCACCGGATGGAGCCAGGTCGAGAACACGCCGTCGAGCGATTCCTGCATCGCGATGTGGGTCATGCCGTTGGTCGGCGTTGCGCCGTGCCAGTGCAGTTCGCCCGGTGGAATCCAGACGGTGTCGCCGGGGCGGATCTCGCGGATCGGGCCGTCCTTGGCCTGGACCCGGCCGACGCCCGAAATCACATAGAGCGTCTGCCCGAGCGGATGATGATGCCAGTTGGTGCGCGCACCCGGCTCGAACGACACGCGCGAGCAGTTCAGCCGCGCCGGCGCGGGCGCCATGATCACGGGGTCCTGCAACACGGTGCCGGTGAAGTTTTCCTTGGGCGCGCGGCGGGTCGGCCGCGTGCCTGCGACAGTGATTTCCATGGGATGTCCTCGCTTTTGTTCCGGTTACTTCTTGCTGGCGGCGTAGCGCGCCTTGGTCTCGGCGTTCATCGGATAGAGGCCCGGCAGCGCCGCGCCGTTGTTCACCTCGTTGACGATCCAGGCTTCCATCCGTTCCTGCTCGACGCCCTCGGCCAGCACGTGATCGAGCATCGCCTGCGGGATCAGCACGCAGCCGTCCTGGTCGGCAACCACGATGTCGTTCGGGAACACCGCAACGCCGCCGCAACCGATCGGCTCGCCCCAGCCGACGAAGGTTAGTCCTGCAACGGAAGGCGGCGCGGCATAGCCGTCGCACCACACAGGCAGATTGGTGCCGAGCACGCCCTCGAGGTCACGCACCACACCATCGGTGACGAGCGCGGTCACGCCGCGCTTGACCATGCGTGCGCAGAGGATGTCGCCGAAGATGCCGGCATCGGTGACGCCCATGGCGTCGACCACGGCGATGCAGCCGTCCGGCATCGCCTCGATCGCGGTGCGGGTCGAGATCGGCGACGACCAGGATTCCGGCGTCGCCAGATCCTCGCGCGCCGGCACGAAGCGCAGCGTAAAGGCGGGTCCCACCAGGCGCGGCAGGCCGGGGCGCAGCGGGCGCGCGCCGCGCATCCACACATTGCGCAGGCCCTTCTTCAGCAGGACCGTGGTGATGGTGGCAGTGGTGATGCCGGCGAGGGTCTTGCGGGCTTCGGGGGATAGCGACATGGACGGCAACGAGCTCCGAATAGGCGGGAAAGGACGCCGCGCATCTTGCGAGGCGCAAGCCTTGCGTCAAGGGCCAAGAAACGCAGGCCGGCAGGCCTGTTATGCGACGCGATAACAAGGCTTTATCGCTTGCCCTTGCATTAATTTATTGGACTTGCGGGCGCATTTACGCGAAGCAGGGCGACGCGGAACTCAAGGACGAGCCCGCGTTTCTCCCGAAGCCCGATTTTGACAGCTCCTCGACAGCTCATGGCCGCGACGCTTCCACCGCCCCGCCTTTTGCCCAGTGGCGACAGCGCCGTCACGGTCGAATTCAGCCGCACCGTCGACGATGCCGCCAATCAGCGCGTGCTGGCGCTCGACAAGGCGCTTGCTGCGGCCGCCATCGACGGCATCATCGAAACTGTCCCGACCTATCGTTCGTTGCTGGTGCATTACGATCCCGGCAAGATCGGCTTCGATGCGCTCGGCGAAAAGCTGCTCCCGATCGCCAGCCAGCCGCTGCCGCCGGCCACGAAGACACGGCGCTGGCGCGTTCCCGTCGCCTATGGCGGCGAGCATGGCATCGATCTCGAGGATGTCGCGAAGGCGCTGAACACCACGCCCGACGACATCGTGGCCCGCCATACCGCCGGTGACTATTGCATCGCCATGATCGGCTTCACGCCGGGCTGGTCCTATCTCAGCGGGTTGGACAAATCGCTCCAGATGTCACGGCGGCAGAATCCGCGGCTGCTGACCCCCGCCGGCACGATCGCCATCGGCGGCATACAAACCGGCATCCAGTGCCTGGCCGGCCCGAGCGGCTGGCACCTGCTCGGCCGCACGCCGGTGCGGACCTATCAGCTCCACCGGAATCCGACGTTTCTTACCGAACCCGGTGATCGCGTGACGTTTTTCGCCATCGACCACAAGACCTTCGAGGAACAGGATCGCGCTGCCGAGGCCGGCGAGATCATCGCCGAGCAGGTGGTCGCATGAGCCGGCTCGTCGTTGCCAGCATCGGGCCTGCGAGTTCCGTCCAGGACGGTGGCCGCCCTGGCGCGCAGCGTTATGGCCTGACACCAAGCGGCGCGATGGACCGAATGGCGCTGGCGGCAGCGAATACGCTGGTCGGCAACGAGCCATTCGCGGCCGCTGTCGAGATCGGCCCGTTCGGCGCGGCCTTCACCGCCCGTGACGGTGCTGTGCGCGTGTCGATTGCAGGTGCTCCGCGCAATGCGGACATTGCCGGGCGCGCGATCGCCATGGACACGTCCGTGACGCTGAAGGACGGCGAGACGCTGACGCTCGGCTTTGCCCGCGGCGGCGCGTTCACCTATCTTGCGATCGAAGGCGGCATCACGGGCGAACCGGTGTTCGGCAGCCTCGCGGTCAACGCCCGTGCCGGCCTCGGCAGCCCCTATCCGCGCCCGCTCCAGTCCGGCGACGAATTCACCGTCGATGCCGCGAGCGGTGCGCCCGAGTTGCGGATCGAATTGCCCAAGCCTCTGAACGGCCCGATCCGTGTCGTGCTGGGACCGCAGGATGACGAATTCGACGACGCCAACAAGGCGCTGTTTCTGGGCAGCGAGTGGAAGATCTCCGCGACCTCCGACCGCATGGGCTACCGGCTCGAGGGCCCCGCGATCAAGCATCTGCACGGCCACAACATCGTTTCCGACGGCACCGTCAACGGCAGCATCCAGGTGCCCGGCAACGGCGCGCCGATCGCGCTGATGATGGATCGCGGCACCTCCGGCGGCTATCCGAAGATCGCAACCGTGATCACGGCCGATGTCGGCCGCCTCGCGCAGACTTCGGCTGGCACGGCGTTCCGCTTCAAGGCGGTCAGCATGGCCGAGGCGCAGGACGAGGCGAAGAAGTTCGTGCAAGCGATCCGCACCCTGCCCGATCGCTTGCGCTCATCTGACACCGTCACGCTCAACATCGAGGCGCTCAGCGATGCCAACGTTGCCGGCTACGCGGTGAGCGCCATGGACGCCGGGACCTGGCAGGTCGCTGCGGAGCCGTAAACGACAAGACGACCAGAGGCGGAGAGCAAACATGAAGACGATCGATCTCAATTGCGACCTCGGCGAAGGTTTTGGCGCGTGGGAGATGGGCAACGACGCCGCGATGATCGAGCTCGCAAGCTCGGTCAACGTCGCCTGTGGCTTCCATGCCGGCGATCCCGACATCATGCGCAGGACGGTGGAGCTTGCCAAAGCGCGCGGCGTCTCGGTCGGCGCGCATCCCGGCTACCGCGACCTGCACGGCTTTGGCCGGCATCCGATCGCGGGCCTGAAGGCCTCCGAGATCGAGAACCTCGTCGCCTACCAGATCGGCGCCTTGCAGGCGATCGCGACCGCGGCGGGTCACAAGGTCACGCATGTGAAGGCGCATGGCGCGCTCTCCAACGTCGCCTGCGAGGACGACATGACGGCCAAGGCGATCGCCGCCGGCATTAGGGCGGTCGACCCCAGCCTCATCTTCGTCGTGCTCGCCAACTCAAAGCTGGTGAAGGCCGGCGAGGACGCCAATTTGCCGATGGTACACGAGGTGTTCGCCGACCGCGCCTATGAGGACGACGGCAATCTCGTTTCGCGCAAGAAGCCCGGCGCGGTGCTGCACGATGCCAAGGCAATCGCCGATCGCGTTGTGCGCATGGTGCAGGATGGAGCGGTGGTGTCGGTGACGGGCAAGGTCATCAAGATGCGCACGGACACGGTGTGCATCCATGGCGACACGCACGGCGCCGTCGATATCGCGCGCGGCCTGCGTCAGGCGTTGAAGGAGGCGGGGATCGAAGTCGCGCCGTTCAAGCGCGGGGCGTGATCAGAACGGGTGCACCGACAGCGTGCCGAACACGATGGCCGCGATGACGGCGAAGGCGCTGTAGAGGCCGATGTGATGGGCGCTCGCGCCGGTTCGACGCGAGAGCGAGCGCGCGTAAAGGTGCAGCCTGGCTTCCGCCGATAGTTCGCGCATGGTCGATCTCCAACGCCCCATTTCCGGGATTATGGAGGGTCGACCCGGGTGGCGGGCAAGGCCGCCGCGCAAATAGCGATGCGGGTCCTCTCGGGTTGCCCCATCGCAGGCGTAAATTCTCCTGGCCCTCGGGTTCCGAGAATCTTATTCGTTAAAGTCCGAGCCAGCTGGAACCGGCGCCGATGACGATGGAATGACAGTCGGACCGAGAGCTTTTGAGGCCGTCCGACAAAAATGTCGAAAACAACCCCATGCACAGTAGAAGGCCGCCGCGGAGAGATTGCGCCGTCAGAGCGATTCCCCGCGATCCCGTCGCGCCTTAGTAGACGTCAGCCTGGAATCTGCCCGTCTTCTTGAGGTCTGCGACAAAACTCACGGCTTCATCCGTCGAGCGCGCGCCGAACTGGGCGACGATGTCGACCAGCGCACGCTCGACGTCCTTGGCCATGCGCTTGGCATCACCGCAGATGTAGAGATGCGCGCCCTCGGCAAGCCACGTCCACACTTCGCGGCCGACCTCGCGCATGCGGTCCTGCACGTAAAACTTCTTCTCGCCGTCGCGCGACCAGGCCAGCGACATGCGCGTGAGCAGGCCCGACGTCTTCATCGCGCTGAGCTCTTCCTGGTAGAAGAAGTCGCAATCGCTGCGCTGATGGCCGAAGAACAGCCAGTTCTTGCCGGGCGCGCCGGTCGCCTTGCGGTCGTGCAAGAAGGCTCGGAACGGCGCAATGCCGGTGCCGGGGCCGATCATGATGACCGGCGTCTTCGGATCCTGCGGCAGGCCGAAACCGTGCGCTTTTTGGACATAGACCTTTAGCTTCTCGCCCTCGTTGATGCGCTCGCCGAGGAAGGTCGAGGCAACGCCGATGCGCTTGCGCTTGCCGATGACGTAGCGCACGGAATCGACCGTCAGGGACAGTTTTCCGGGCGTCGCATTGTGCGACGAGGAGATCGAATAGAGCCGCGGCTGCAGCGGCTCCAGCGCCTCGACGAAGGCTTCCGGATGCGGACGCGTACCGGAAAATTTCTGAAGCGCCGCCATCACGTCGAGCGTCGCAGCATCGCCATCGGGATCCTCGCCCTGCGCCAGCGCCCGCGCCTTTTCGCGCTGCGCGCCGCCGGTGATGAAGGAGATCAGCTCGAACAGCGTGTCGGGCGCCGGCGATAGCGAGACATCCTGGATCAGCGCTTCGCGCAGGGTCTTGCCGTTGACTTTGGTGGTGTGGGAGGCGCCGAGCAGCGCGATGATCTGGTCGACCAGACCGAGATCGTTGCGCGCGAACACGCCAAAGCTGTCGCCAACGACGTAGTCGAGCTTGCTCTCGGAAAGATCGAACTCGATGTGATAGGTTTCCTTCTCCGAAGCGCCCTTGTTGAGCAGGCGCCGCGACAGGAAGGTCGCATCGGCCGGATTTTCCCGGGCGCGGCCGAGTTCGGCCTTCACCTCCAGCGCAGCCGGTGCGCTCGCAGCCTGAGCTTCAGCTCCCGCAACGGGCTTCGCGGCCGGCGCCTTGTCGACCTCCTCGAACAGCTGCTTCAGCATCCGCGCCGTCTCCTTGCCGCCGGGGGCGCAGAGGTTGAGGCGGGCCTCGCTCTTGTTGGCAATCGAGTCCGAATAATCGGCGCAATTGTAGCCGCACTGGCCGCAATCCTGCTGCGCCATCGCTGCCATCATGCGGCGGCGGAGCGGCCGTCCCTCCGCAAGCTTCATGCGATCGGCGATCACCATCCCGGGATCGTGCCAGGGAGCCTCACCGTCATCACCATCGCCTTGCGGTGCCAGCATCACCCCACCCTCGATCGGCGACAACGCCGTCGAGCCGTCGAGCCCGAGCATGCCGACCAAAAATCCGTTCAGCCACAGCCGCTGGCCTTCGCTGAACGGCGCATTGGGCGGGATGATCTCGATCGTGGGAGGCAGGGTCATATGGGTCATGCTGCGACTTCCGCTTCGGCCAGTTTGCGCAAGGCTTCACCGTCGTGGCGACGCGAGAAGGTCAGGAACGTCTCTTCCGGCGAGGCGCGATTGGCGAGATAGGCCTTCAAAAGCCCCTCGACGATCTTCGGCGTATCCTCGGCCTTCACGTTTTGAAACACCTCCTGCCCGATATCGGCATCGGGGCCGAAGCCGCCGCCGGTGAAGAGGTGATAACCCTCGACCGTGTCCTCTTCGCTCGCGCCCGGCACCTTCGCCGCAATCAGGCCGATGTCGGAGATGTAGTGCTGCGCGCAGGAGTGATGGCAGCCAGTCAGGTGGATGTTGAGCGGCGTGTCGAGATTGATGCGCTCATCGCACCAGTCGCCGATCTCAGTCGCGTGACGTTTGGTGTCCGAGGCGGCGAACTTGCAGCCGGCGTTGCCGGTGCAGGCGATCAGGCCGGCGCGCACGTTCGAGACCTGCGTGGCAAGACCGAGCTTTTCGACCGCCGCCGTAACAAGCGCGACGTTCTCGTCGCGCACGCCCGAGATCAGCAAATTCTGCCAGACCGTCAGGCGGATGTCGCCGTCGCCGAGATCCTGGGAAATTTTGGCGATACCGCGCATCTGCTCGCAGGTGAGCTTGCCGACCGGCAGCGCCACGCCGACCCAGTTGAGCCCGGCCTGCTTCTGCCTGTGCACGCCGATATGGGCCATGCGATCGGACGCCGGGCGCAGCGCAAGCGCCTCGGCCGGCACACGCGCGAGCGGCTTCTTGAGCAACTCCTCGACCAGCTTGAGGAAGCCGTCGTGCCCCATATTGTCCAGCACGTATTTCAGCCGTGCCTTGTTGCGGTTGGTGCGATCGCCGTGCTCGATGAAGACACGCACGATGGCGTCGGCAACGGCGGTCGCGTCCTCGGGCCGAACGACGATGCCGGAATATTTCGCAAAGTCCTTGTGACCGGTGATGCCGCCGAGGCCGAGCTTGAACCAGACGCCCGGCTCGACGCCAAAGCCATCCTTCACCTCGACTGCGGTGAAGGCGATGTCGTTGGTCTCCTCCAGGGCGGCGATCTTGCCGGCACCGTCGAAGGCAACGTTGAACTTGCGCGGCAGGCCGAACAGCGAACGGTCATTGAGAATGTGGTAGTGCCACTCGCGCGCATAGGGCCGCGTGTCGATCAACTCCTGCGGATCGATGCCCGCCGTCGGCGTACCCGTGACGTTGCGGATGTTGTCGGCGCCGGCGCCGCGCGAGCACAGGCCAATGTCCTGGACGCCCTCGATGAGCGCCACCGCGTTCTTCGGTTCGATCTCGCGGATCTGGAAGTTGGCGCGGGTGGTGACATGGGTGTAGCCGCCGCCACAGCTCTCCGCGATATCCGCCAGCCCCGACATCTGCCAGTGCTTCAGAATGCCGTTGGGAATGCGCAGGCGCGCCATGTAGGAGGTCTGCGCCGGCGCCACCCAGAAGATGCCGTAATAGCGCCAGCGGAAATTGTCCGCCGGCGTCGGATTGGCGTTGTTGCGCGCCTGGTCCTTCAACCGATCATAGGCGTCGAAGGGATGCAGTTCGCGCTTGAACTTCTCCTGGTCGGCGAGCTTCTTGCCCGCCGCCGTGAGCTTGTCCTGCGCCTTGATCGCCGCAGCGTCCGGCCCCGTCGGCTCAGAGGGGGCATTGGCCGCGGGCGCGCCGCCGGCTGCGAAAGCGCGGCCCACGCGTCCGACTTGCATGCCGGACATGAAACCTTCGAGATAGCGCTTCTGCTCGTCGGAGAAGTCGGCTGTAGGTGCTGATTCAAGTTTCATGGGCTGAATGTGCCTACTCTGCTGCCTGGACCGCGACCTGCGAAACGTCGGCCGCCGGCTTTGCGGGTTTGTACGTGACGTAGAGCGCAAGGCCGGTGAAGACGAAGCCGCCGACGATATTGCCGAGCGTCACGGGAATCTGATTCCATATCCACCAATCGGTGACGGAAACTTTTGCGCCGAGCAGCATGCCGGTCGGGATGACGAACATGTTGACGACGGCGTGCTCGAAGCCGAGCGCGAAGAACAGGAAGATTGGCAACCAGGTCGCAGCGATCTTGCCGACCGTCGAGGTCGAGGTCATCGCCATCACGACGCCGAGGCAGACCAGCCAGTTGCAGAGCACGGCCTTGACGAAAACCGAGACCATGCCGGCGGTGCCGATCGCGGCATTGCCGATGGTCTTGGCTTCGGCGACGGCAACGATGCGCGCGGCGACGCCGGCGACTTCGACCTTGCCCATGTTGGTGAGCGAGATCGCGATCAGCGCGCCGAAGGCGAGGCTGCCGAGCAGATTGGCGACGAAGACCCAGGAGCAGTTGGCGATCACGGCGTTCCAGGTCGCCTTGCCTTCGAGGCGCGCGAGCGGAACGATGGCGAAGCTGCCGGTGACGAGCTCGAGGCCGAGCAGCACGATCATCACGAGGCTGACGGGGAAGATCAGCGCGCCGACGATGGGCTGGCCAGTGGTGGCGGCACCGGTAATGGCGAGCGTGGTGGCGGCGCCCAAGAGCGCGCCGGAAATCGCGCCCCGGATCAGGAGGTCGCGTGGGGCGAGCGCCAGCTTCTTCAGGCTGGCATCTACCATCGATGCCACGACGTCCGAGGGTTTTGCGTAATCCATTTCGAAGCTCCAGCTTGCCGCGCGAGGCGACGTCAACGGTTGAACGGATGATGATCGCGGGGAGCCGGTTGCAGGCACGCAAAGTGCCTATCCGGAACCCGGAGCGATCCGATCAGCCTCGTTGCTGCGGAAATCCACCATGGATGGAGCCGCCGGCGCCCACGCCGGGCGGCTCCAAACCTCCTATTCAAGACGTGTGCCAATGCAGCATGAATCGTAAAGCCACATGAAAACAGCGGTTTAGACGGGTGTGCGGTGCATGAAGTGGATCAATATTCATGCCGCTTCGGGCAGCAATGGCCCAAAGTTTAAGCTTCGAATCGGAACGATTAAGTTTTGAGCAGGCTTTAGAAAACCCGCCGTCCGACCTCAAATGAGGACAGGTATCCGCCGACATCCTGGGGATCAAAGGGAGGTCCGGCAAAGGCGCTGAAGGTGCTGGCTTGACCGTCCCCGCGCCGCCCGACGGCAGCGTCGTAGAGGTCCGGCCGGAACACGCCCATGGCGGTCTTAAGTGCCTCCGGGCTCAGTGCCGTCTGCCCCCAGCGCACCATCTGCGCGTAGAGCCAGGCGGCCTGGACCGGATCGGGGCGCCCTGCCCCTTCGCGTCCGACCAGGAGGTAGCGGCCGCTTTCGCGGAAGCTGCCGTCCGGCGAAACCTTCAGGCGTCCCGTCAGGGTTCGCTGAATGACTTCGGCATCGACGCCGATCCGCTCCGGCTGCGCCAGGATGCTGGCTGCTTCGGTCCGGTTCGCGGGGTCCTCGATAAACTCGGCGGCCTTCACGGCCGCACGCACCAGGGCTGCGACCACATCCGGATGCTTGTCAGCCCAGACCTGGCGCACCGCCAGCACCTTCTCAGCCGCGTGGACAAGGATGTCGGAAACGAAATGCAGGATATGGCCGATGCCGAGATCGACCGCGACCGAGTTCCAGGGCGCGCCGACACAGAACGCATCGACATGACCGTTGGCGAGGCTGTCGACCATGTAGGGCGGCGGCAGCACGACAAGACGCACGTCCTCGTCCGGATCGACGCCGGCCGCCGCCATCCAGAAGCGCAGTTGGTAATTATGGGTCGAGAACGGGAAGGTCATACCGAAGGTCAGGGGATCGGCGCCCGCCTTGCGGCGGTTTGCGACCACCCGTGCCAGTGCCTTGGCGGTGACGAGCGGATCGGAACGGTCACCGTCGATCTCCGCCATCAGAGCGGCGTGAAGTGCCGGCGACACCGTGATGGCGTTGCCGTTGACGCCGAGATTGAAGGGCGCGGCGATCGGCACCTTGACGTGGCCGAGCCCGAGCGAGGACGCGATCGCCACCGGCGCAAGCAGATGCGCGGCGTCGAACAGGCCGATATTGAGCTTGTCGCGGACGTTGGACCAGGACACCTCGCGCACCAGCTCGACCTCGAGCCCTTCAGCAGCGGCAAACCCCTTGTCGACGGCGACGATCAGGGCGGCGGCATCGACCAGCGGGATGAATCCTATGCGGAGGGGAGCGGTCATTTCAGCATCTCCGACGCGGTGATGATCGACTGCGCGATCTCGCCGATTTTCTTCTTCTCGCGCATGGCGGTGGAGCGTAGCAGCACATACGCCTCGTCTTCGGTGAGGCCCTTCACCTTCATCAAGATGCCCTTGGCCTTCTCGATGATCTTGCGGTCCTCGAGCTGCGACTTGGTACGCTCCAGCTCCTCCTGGAGTTTGGCGAAGGCATTGAAGCGGGACACACAGAGATCGAGGATCGGCTTGATGCGCTCCTTCTTCAACCCGTCGACGATGTAGGCGGATACGCCGGCTTCCACGGAGGCCTGGATCGAGGATGAATCGCTCTGGTCGACGAACATAGCAATCGGCCGCCGCACGGCGCGGCTGACCTGGAACATCGCCTCCAGCACGTCGCGGCTGGGGTTTTCCAGATCGATCACGATGATGTCGGGATCGACGGCGTAGATGCGCGCCAGAAGGCTCTGCATCTCGCGGATATGGACGATCTGCGTGAATCCGGCCTCCCGCAACCCCTCCTCGAGGATCGCGGCCCGGATCGGGCTCTCGTCGACAATCACGATTTTAGGCGACTGTTCGGCGCTCATAGCTCACTCACGACCCGGCGATTCATCCATAGCATGCCGGAACGCCCTGCAAAGGGTTGTAATTAACGGCAATTAGGACTAGCTCCTGCCAATCAATCAGGCAGATTCAAGAGATATGCAACAGACGGCTGCGCCCAAGGTCAGCTTCGTGTCGCTCGGGTGTCCCAAGGCATTGGTGGATTCCGAGCGCATCATCACGCGCCTGCGCGCCGAGGGCTATGAGCTCGCCCGCAAGCATGACGGGGCCGACATCGTCATCGTTAACACGTGTGGCTTCCTCGACAGCGCCAAGCAGGAGTCGCTGTCGGCGATCGGCGAGGCCATGGCCGAGAACGGCAAGGTGATCGTGACCGGCTGCATGGGCGCCGAACCCGAGCAGATCGAACAGGCCTATCCCGGCGTGCTCTCGATCACCGGCCCGCAGCAATATGAGAGCGTGCTGGATGCCGTGCATCGCGCGCTGCCACCCGCCCACAACCCGCATCTCGATCTGGTGCCGCCGCAGGGCATCAAGCTGACGCCGCGGCACTATGCCTATCTGAAGATCTCCGAAGGCTGCAACAATCGCTGCACCTTCTGCATCATTCCAAAACTGCGCGGCGATCTCGTCTCACGTCCAGCCAATGACGTGCTGCGCGAGGCCGAGCGTCTTGTCGATGCTGGGGTGAAGGAGCTGCTCGTCATCTCGCAGGACACCTCGGCCTACGGCATCGATCTGAAATACGCCGAGAGCCCGTGGAAGGACCGCCAGGTCCGCGCCAAATTCCTCGATCTCGCGCGCGAGCTCGGCGAGCTCGGGGCCTGGGTCCGGCTGCAATATGTCTACCCCTACCCGCATGTCGACGAGGTCATCGCGCTGATGAACGAGGGCAAGGTGCTGCCCTATCTCGACATCCCGTTCCAGCACGCGAGCCCCGAGGTGCTGAAGGCGATGAAGCGCCCGGCCGCGCAGGACAAGACGCTGGCGCGGATCAAGCGCTGGCGCGAGCAATGTCCCGATCTTGCCTTGCGCTCGACCTTCATCGTCGGCTTCCCCGGCGAGACCGATGCCGATTTCGCCTATTTGCTCGACTGGCTCGATGAAGCCGAGATCGATCGTCTCGGCTGCTTCAAATACGAGCCGGTTGCCGGCGCGACGTCGAATGCGCTCGAAGGTGCCGTGCCCGCTGAGATCAAGCAGGAGCGCTACAACGCGCTGATGGCCCGCCAGCAGAAGATCTCGGCGCGCAGGCTAAAGCGCAAGGTCGGCACGCGCCAGCAGATCATCATCGACGAGGTCGGCCCGACCGTTGCAAAAGGCCGCTCCAAGGCGGATGCGCCCGAGATCGACGGCGCGGTCTATCTCACCAGCCGCCGCCCGTTGCGCGTCGGCGAGATCGTGACCGCGAAGATCGAGCGCGCCGATCAGTACGATCTACACGGCACCGTCGCGGGATTTTGACGGGGCTTGAGCGTACTGACGCTTCCACAGCGTCATGGCCGGGCTTGTCCCGGCCATCCACGCCTTCTCACGCCGCAAAGAACGTGGATGCCCGGGACAAACCGGGGCATGACGACCTTCTGTGAATGTCCATATGGGATAGACCCGCACGCGGGAGCATAGCGTCGCCGGGGCTTACAGCTCCGTCACGCCAGCCATTTCGGCACCCAGCGCTCCGGCCGTGGTGCACGAGCAAGTTTGTCATGTCGCTTCTCCCGACGCCTGCCGTCCGTCATGCGCGGAAAACACCTCCTTGGCTGCGAACAGCCCGTTCACCGCCGCCGGGAAGCCCGCATAGACGGCCATCTGCATGATGATCTCCACGATCTCGTCGCGAGACAGCCCGACATTCAGACCCGCCTCGATATGCACTTTGAGCTGAGGCGCGGCATTTCCGAGCGCCGTCAGCGCGGCGATCGTCGCGATCTCTCGATCGCGCAGGCCGAGGCCCGGGCGGCTGTAAATGTCGCCGAAGGGAAACTCGATCACGTATCGTGCGAAATCCGGAGCGATGTCGGCGAGTGAGGCGACGACCTTTTCGCCGGCTCTGCCGTCAATGCGTGACAGGGCCCGCTGGCCGCGATCGAAGCGGCTTTCGGCTTGTGTTTGGGCGTGCGTCATTTTCCTTCGTCCTCTGTTCGCCGCCGGCATAGCCGGCGATCTTGGTATCAAGGACGAGCAGGCATTCCTGGAGTTCGGCAATCTGCGTGCGAACCTGTTCCCGGTGGATTTCCAGCATCTGCCGCCGGGTTGGCCCGGTGGCTTCGCCTTCATCACGAAGCGCCGCATAACGCAACATATCCCGGATCGGCATTCCCGTGGTCTTGAGCCGACCGAGGAATGCGATCCATGTGAGGATCGATGCGTCAAAGTCACGCTGGCCGGAACGATCCCGGTCTGCGTATGGCAGCAGCCCGATGCGCTCATAATAACGCAACGTGTGAGCCGACAAGCCGGTTCGTTTTGCGAGGTCGCCGATCTTCATGTGTGCCCGTTCTCGTACTGACGCGCGTACAGATACCCCTTCGAGCGCACTCTAAGTCAAGGGGGATCGAAGGTGCCGTGCCCGCTGAGATCAAGCAGGAGCGCTACAACGATCTCGGCACGCAGGCTGAAGCGCGGTCGGCACGCGCCAGCAGATCATCATCGACGAGGTCGGCCCGACCGTTGCAAAAGGCCGCTCCAAGGCGGATGCGCCCGAGATCGACGGCGCGGTCTATCTCACCAGCCGCCGCCCGTTGCGCGTCGGCGAGATCGTCACCGCGAAAATCGAGCGCGCCGATCAATACGATCTGCACGGCACCGTCGCGGGATTCTGACGCACTCCGTCATTGCGAGCGCAGCGAAGCAATCCAGAATCCCTCCGCGTGGATAGTCTCTGGATTGCTTCGCTGCCCTCGCAATGACGGTGTAGATGCAATCACGCCAGCCATTTCGGCACCCAGCGCTCCGGCCTTGGGGCGCGGGCGAGATCCGCCTTGGCTTCTGACAGCTGTGCCGGCTCGCCGTCGATGGTCGGACGCGCATCGTAGTCGAAGCGCGGCATGACGCGGCCGTCGGCATAGAGACCAAAGCTCATCGCGGACCACAACCCGAGCTCGGGCTGGGCACGGCGCATCTCCTCGCGCAACTCGCGCAGCAGGGATTCAATCGTGGCGGCTTCCTCGAACGGCTGCGGCCCGCGCGTGAGAATGCGGGCCTGGTATTGCTTGCCGACGATCGCGACCTCGAAGCGGGTCTTGTCCCAGGCGTTCTTGCCCTTCGGCAGATGCGCTGCCAGCCGCCAGCCGAGCTCGGCCATCATCCGATGATTCGCCCAATAGTCTTCGCGGTCCCGGCTCCATTTCTCGACGAAGCCACGGAAATCGGGAAGGTCTGACGACGGGTCCTCAGGCGCTACCCTCTCGTCGGCCGGCCGTCCGGCAAGCCATCGCGCCAACTCGACCGTCTGACACTCGACCTCGTCATCCGGCAACAGGTCGTGCCAGGCCTTGTCGAATTGCTGCGACGTCAGCTTCGCGAGCAGACCGTCAAGGGTCGGCGCCAGCAATTGATAGTCGCCCTCCGACCCCAGTCCCACGATCGGCGGATCGTCGCGGTCGAGGCCGGCGCCATACCAGCCGCCGACGGCCGAGCCGTCCGGCAGACGCATGAACAGCGCGAATCGGTCGCGCAGCGGACTGCCGTCAAAGATCGGAGCCTGATCGGAGAACTGGCCTTGCAACGAAAAACAGCCGACGCTGCCCCAGGGGCGCCCATTCAGCCAGCCGGCAAAATCCAGCAGCAGAGGTGGCGCTTCGATACCCGGCGGAAACGCGCCGTGAATGCTGTCGAGGTCGATCGGGTATGGCGTGTCTGACAAGGCTGAAAACTGTCTGGTTGGTCCCGCCCCTCTTGGTCTCGCCGGTTCTGCGTCCGGTTCGAACCAATTGGCGCGGTCTGATCACAAACGCGCTAGAGGCTTGATGGTTTCCACGTAGCAATCCATGACATACAATCACAAGATCGATATCCGTGCCGGGCTGTGCGCGATCGCCGCAGCATTGACTTTGCTCACTTTCCCGGCCGCCGCGCAATCCCTATCGCCCGCGCAGGCGCGCCAATGGTGCTACGGCAATGGCAAGGTCAGCGACGACCAGCGCCTCGACGGCTGCTCGTCTATCCTGAAGGCCAATCCGTCAAATGCGGTCGCGCTTGCCAACCGCGGCGAGAGCTATCGGCGCAAGGGAGACCCCGAGCGCGCCGTGGCCGATCTCAACCGCGCCATCGATCTCGATCCGAAAGATGCCAGCGCCTGGTACAATCGCGGCATCGCCTATGACGATCTCGGCGATCGCGACCACGCCATCGCCGATTACAGCCGTGCGATCCGGCTCCAGCCCGACGACGCGCTGTACTACAACAACCGCGGCAACTCCCTGATCGGTAAGAACGACTACGAGCATGCGATGGCCGACTACGATCGGGCCATCAAGCTCGATACGAAATTTGCGCTGGCCTATTTCAACCGCGGCAGCGCTTACCGCGAGCATCACGAGGCCGAACGGGCGCTCACCGATCTCGACATGTCGATCAAGCTCGATCCCACTTACGGCCCGGCCTACGGCAACCGCGCGCGCATCTTTCGCGACAAAGGCGACCGACCGCGCGCTCTGGCCGATTTCGGCAAGTCACTCGAGCTCAATCCGGACAACGACCGTGATGCCTATGCACGCGCCAACATGTACTTCGACGCGCACGATTATGCCCGGGCGCTGGAGGATTACGACCGTTCGATCAAGGCCAAAGCCAGCTATGCCGGCGTCTTCAACGCGCGCTGCATGATGCACGCGGTCCTCGGTCAATTGCAGGACGCGCTGGCCGATTGCGAGCAGTCGCTAAAGATGCGCCCGAACGATCCCTACACGCTCGACAGCCGCGCCCTCACCCACCTCAAGCTCGGCAATCTCGACGCGGCGATGGCGGATTACGACGCGGCGCTGGGCGCGAAGCCGGAGCTCGACAGCGCGCTCTACGGCCGCGGACTTGCGAAGCGCAGGAAGGGCGATATTGAGGGCGCAGAGCGCGACATCGCGGCCGCCAGGGCCATCAACGCCGGTATTGCCGACGCGTTCGCGACCTATGGTGTTCAGTAGCTTCCGCTTGACAAGCGCGGGCATTCGGCTGTATGGCCCGCCTCCATGATCAGCTCCCGGACCCATCTGCGCCAAGCCATGCGTCGTCGCTCCCGCGACGATGATGGGTTGCGCCATGTCCGACGACGCCGCTGAACGACTAGCATCAGCAGAGTTTTCGAGAAGGCCGCACCCGCAAAGTGCGGCCTTTCTGCTTTTCGCGCGCCTTTTTCACCCGCCCCCAGAGGAGATCGACATGACCACCGCCACCCATCCGTACGATGCGCTGATGGACATCACTGCACGGCCCAAGGCCGTGTTCGTTCGTGGCGCCGGCTCCTACCTCTGGGACGACAGCCGCAAGCGCTATCTCGATTTCGTGCAGGGCTGGGCCGTCAACTGCCTCGGTCACTCGCCGCCCGAAATCGCCGATGCACTGACGGCGCAGGCAAAACGACTGCTGACGCCGAGCCCGGCGTTCTACAACGAGCCGAGCCTCAAGCTCGCGCAGGCGCTGGTCGACAGCAGCGCGTTCGACCAGGTGTTCTTTGCCAATTCCGGCGCGGAGGCCAATGAGGGCGCGATCAAGCTCGCGCGCAAATATGGCAGCCTGCACAGGAACGGCGCGTTCGAGATCATCAGCTTCGAGGGCGGCTTCCACGGCCGGACGCTGGCGACGATGTCGGCGTCGGGCAAGAAGGCGTTCGAGCCGCTGTTCGAGCCGAAGGTCGCCGGATTCAAGAAGGCGAAGCTCAACGACATCGCCTCGGTCGCAAAGCTGATCAACGCCAACACGGTCGCGGTGATGCTCGAGCCGATCCAGGGCGAATCCGGCGTGTGGCCTGCGACCGATACGTTTTTGCAGGAGCTGCGCGCGCTCACCAAGGCGCACGGCTTGCTGCTCATTTTCGACGAGATCCAGACCGGCATGGGCCGGACCGGAAAGCTCTTCCACTATGAGCACACGGGCATTGCGCCCGACATCATGACGCTCGGCAAGGGTATCGGCGGCGGCGTGCCGCTCGCGGCTCTGCTTGCGACCGAACACGCGGCCTGCTTCGAGCACGGCGACCAGGGCGGCACGTTCAACGGCAACCCGATCATGTGCGCGGCCGGACTTGCGGTGCTGGAGCAGATCGGCAAGCCCGACTTCCTGAAGGCGGTCACCGAGACCGGCCTGCTGCTCGAAAGCGAGTTGCAGAAGGTCTCGGCCCGGCACGGCCTCGGCGAGGTGCGCGGCCGCGGCCTGCTGCTCGCGCTCGACCTCAGGCTGCCCATCGCGCCCGGCATCGTCGCGCAGGCGTTCGAGGCCGGCGTGCTGCTCAACGCGCCTCAGCTCGACGCTTTGCGCTTCATGCCGGCGCTGAACGTCACGCGGGCCGAGATCGCCGAGATGATCGATTGCCTCGACGGGATCCTGACCAAGGCCGGCGCGGCAAGGCGCGTGGCGTAGGGTTCGTCATTGCGAGGAGCGAAGCGACGAAGCAATCCAGACTGCCTCTGCTGGTACAGCTCTGGATTGCTTCGCGGCCCCCATCATCGGGCCGCGCTTCGCGCGGACCCGGTGGCTCCCAATGACGGTAGCGCTACGGCTTCAATATCGACGCGCCCGTGGTCTTGCGGCTTTCGAGGTCGATATGGGCCTTTGCGGCATCTTTCAGCGCATAGGCGTGGTTGATCGGCACGTGCAGCTTGCCGTTGATGACGGCGGAAAACAGCGTGTCGGCGCCTTCCAAAAGCTCCGAGCGCTTGCCGACGTAATCGTTGAGCTTCGGCCGCGTCGCAAACAGCGAGCCGTGATTGTTGAGCTCGGCGATCGAGAACGGCGGCACGGGGCCTGAGGCATTGCCGAAGGAGACGAACATGCCGCGCGGCTTCAGGCAGGACAGCGAGCCTGGAAAGGTCGCCTTGCCGACGCCGTCATAGACGACGTCGCAGCCCTCGTTGCGGCTGATTTGTTTGACGCGCGCGACGAAATCTTCCTCGTTGTAGAGGATGACGTGGTCGCAGCCATTGGCCTCCGCAAGCTCGGCCTTCTCGCGCGAGCCGACCGTGCCGATGACATGGGCCCCGAGCGACCTCGCCCATTGGCAGGCGAGCAGGCCGATGCCGCCGGCGGCGGCGTGGATCAGCACACGATGATGCGGCTCGACCTTGAAGGTCTTGTGCAGCAGATACCAGACCGTCAGGCCCTTGAGCATCAGCACGGCGCCCTGCTCGTAGGTGATGTGGTCGGGAAGCTTGACCAGCTTCTCCCAGGGGATGTTGCGCTCGCCGGTATAGGCGCCGAGATTGTGATAGTAGGCGACGCGGTCGCCGGGATGGAAATTCGTCACGCCCGGTCCGACGGCCAAGACCTCGCCCGCGGCCTCGTTACCGGCAATGAAGGGCAGCCCCGGCGCCTTGTAGAGGCCTGTGCGATAATAAACGTCGATGAAGTTCAGGCCGATCGCATGCTGGCGGATGCGCACCTCGCCGGTAGCAGGCGCCGGCACCTCGACGCTTTCATAGACCAGGGCTTCGGGGCCTCCGACATTGTGCACACGGACCGCTTTGGTCATCACCTGACCTCCTCTTCTCGCCTTTCAAGCGAAAGACATCGCGCCCGCCTTGTCAACTCGACGCTGGCGGGAACGCCTAAACCGACGGCTTGCCGGCCTTCTTGCGGTTGCCCTTGGCGAGCACGTTGAAGAATTCCACCGCCGCCGAGAACGCAATTGCGAAGTAGATGTAGCCGCGCGGAATGTGGAATTTGAATCCGTCCGCAACCAGCGCAACGCCGATCAGCACCAGAAATGCCAGCGCCAGCATTTTGGTGGTCGGATGCTCGGCGACGAATCGCGCCACCGGTCCGGACGAAATGTACATGATCAGGCAGGCGATCACGACGGCCGCGATCATGATCTCGATGTCCTGCGCCATGCCGATCGCGGTGATGATCGAGTCCAGCGAGAATACGATGTCGATGACGACGATCTGGGCGATCACCCAGAAGAAGGCGTTACGGCCAGATTTACCCTCGCCCCCGCCGCCATCGGCTTCGACCTCGGCGTGGATCTCGTGCGTCGCTTTTGCGATGAGGAACAGGCCGCCGCCGATCAGGATCAGGTCGCGCCAGGAGAAGTCGTAGCCCTTGAAAGCGAACACCGGCGCGGTCAGGCCGATCAGCCAAACCAGCAGGCTGAGCAGGATGATGCGGAAGACCAGCGCCAGCGCGAGCCCGATCTGGCGGGCGCGGCGGGCCTGCTTTTCGGGGATGCGGGAGACGATCACCGACAGGAAGATGACGTTGTCGATGCCGAGCACGATCTCGAGCGCGGTCAGGGTCAGCAGCGCGGCCCAGGCCTCGGGGCTGGTTAACAGATGCATCATGCGAAGGATCTTGCCAGCCGGATCATGGCGTCGCTGAAGGTGATCCAGATCGCGATCGCGCACAGCGCAATCGTCACGCCGGCACCGGCGCGAAAATCCATCTCGAGCACGTAGAGGGCGAGCAGCGCCCAGATCCCGATCAACGACATCGTCAGCCAGCGCAGCCGCACCACGCGCACCGGATGCAGCACATGGAACGGCACGAAGGTCAACACGACCAGCGCTGCGACCAGCAGCGTCGAGGACAGCGGCGGCCAGTGCAGCAGGAACAAATAGAATGCAGCCGCATTCCACAGCGCCGGGAAGCCGCGAAAATGATTGTCGTCGGCTTTCATGCGCAGATCGGCGAAATAGAGCGCACTGGTGACGATGATGGCGATGCCGAGCAATGGCGCTGCCACCGGCAGCAACAGGCCGCTGGCCACGATCGCATAGGCCGGCACGAACACATAGGTGACGAAGTCGACCACGAGATCGAGCACATCGCCCGACCAGTTCGGCTGCACGTCCTTGACGTTCAGCCGGCGCGCGATCGGACCGTCGATCGCGTCGATGATCAGGGCGACACCCAGCCATTGAAACATCGCCGCCCAGTGCTCGCGCACGGCCTCCAGCATCGCCAGCAGCGCAATCGCCGCCCCGAACGCGGTGAAGATATGCACCGAAAACGCCGCGGCGCGGATCGCGGGCCTCGGCTTGAGGGAATCCTCTTGGCTGTCCATGGCCTCTGCTACCAGAATGGGACCGATTTGCACATCCGCCGTCGCGGCGTTCCTTCGCGCAATTCGCCTTAAAAGCCGGAAAAATAGGTGGGCTTGAATTTGCCGCGGAGCATGTCATGTGTCGTTCCATGACAGATGGAACGGCACTTTTTGACGCAGCCATCATCGGCGGCGGACCGGCAGGACTTGCGGCTGCAATTGCGTTGGCGCAGGCCGGCGCCCGGACCGCCCTGGTGGCGCGGCGCGTGCCCTATGCCGACAACCGGACCACGGCGCTGTTAGGCGCCTCCGTCGATCTCCTGGAGAGCCTCGAGGTCTGGCCGCGCTGCAAGGACAAGGCGGCAGGGCTCGAGGTCATGCGCCTCGTCGACGACACCGGCCGGTTGTTCCGCGCGCCGGAGGTCCGGTTCTCTTGTCACGAAATCGCGCTCGACGCCTTTGGCTACAACATCGACAACCGCTCGCTGATGCTGGCGCTGGAGGCACGCGCGGCGGAATTCGCCAATCTCGTCCGTTTTGACGACGAGGCCGAAAATGTCGTCATCGAAGCCGATGATGTCGCGATCCGCACGGCCTCCGGACAGTTTCTGACAGCGCGGCTCGTGGTCGGCGCCGACGGCCGGCACTCGCTGTGCCGGGAGGCAGCCGGCATCGAGGTCACGCGACGCGAGCTGACGCAGACGGCGCTGACCTTCAACGTCAGTCATGCCCGGCCCCATCGCAACGTCTCGACCGAGTTCCACACCCCGCACGGCCCTTGCGTGTTCGTGCCCTTGCCCGGCAACCGCTCCAGCATCGTCTGGGTTTCGGCGCCCACTGAGGCCGAACGGCTTCGCGCGTTGAGCGACGAACAGCTCTCTGCCGCGATCGAAAAACAGTCGCATTCCATTCTCGGGCGCATGACGGTCGAGCCCGGCCGCAGCCTGTTCCGGCTGGCGATCGAGCGGCCCAAATCCTTTGCCCGCGACCGCATCGCGCTCGTCGGCGAAGCCGCCCATGTGGTGCCTCCGATCGGCGCCCAGGGCCTCAATCTCGGCCTCAGAGATGCCGCCGATATTGCGAGGTTTGCGGGCGAAGCGATTGCGGCCGGCCACGATCCCGGCGCCCCCGAGATGCTCAAGCGCTACGACCGGGCGCGGCGTCCGGACATCCTGAGCCGGACCTTTGCGATCGACATCGCCAACCGCTCTTTGCTCAACGACTTCCTGCCGCTCCAGCCGGTCCGTGCCGTCGGCATGCACTTGCTCGGCGCCATCGGCCCGCTCCGGCGTTTTGCGATGCGCGAGGGGCTGACGCCAACCTGGCGCAAGTAATTCGGCGAAAGTAGCGTTTTACGGAAACGCCAGCCGGTCAGTCTGGAGCAACCACATCACGCTGGTCAGCGTGACCACCGACGCAAACGTCCCGAGCAGCACGGCGACGGATGCGGATTCGATCCAGGCATCGTTCTGACGGGCGATCACGAACACGTTCAGCGCCGGCGGCAGCGAGGCCATCAGCACGGCGGTCGCGGCCCAGGGCTGCGCGAACGGACCGAATGCCAGCATCAGGCCAAATGCCGCGAGCGGATGGATCAGGAGCTTGATCGCGATCACGCCCGGCACCTCCCAGGGCACGCGATTGAACGGGCGGAGCGCCACCGTCACGCCGAGCACGAACAGCGCGGTCGGAGCGGCGGCGTTCTGGAGGAAGGTGATGGTGCGATCGAGAGCGACCGGCAGCTCGATATGGAGCGCCGCGACTGCCGCGCCAAAACAGGCAGACATGATCAGCGGGTTGAGCACGATCTGCTTCAGCACGACGCCGAAGGCATGCACGATCGAGGGATGATCGCGGTCGGAGAGCTCGATCAGCAGCGGCACGATCGAGAACAGGAAGATGCTGTCGCAGCAGAAGATCAGCGCAGTCGGCGCCGACGCCTTCGGTCCAAGTACGGCAAGCGCCAGTCCCGGCCCCATATAGCCGATATTGCCGTAGCCGCCGGAAAGGCCCGCGAGCGTCGCCTCGCGCAGCGTCAGCCGTCCCAGAACCTTGCCGACGACGAGCGCGATGGTGAACGCCGCAACCGTCGACAACGTGGTCGCGACCAGGAATGGCGGGTTGTTCAATTCGGAGAACGGCGTCTTCGACATGATCGCAAACAGCAGCGCCGGCAACGACACGTAGAGCAGGAAGAAGTTCATCCAGGCGAGGCCCGATTCCGGCAGGGATTTGGCCTTGCCGCAGGCAAATCCGACGAAGATCAAGCCGAAATAAGGTAGAGCCAGATTGAGGATATCGACCATTGATGAAGTGTTTTCTGAAGGCTTGGGGGCTATCTGCCCCTTAACGGCGGGTTAATTCCAAATCAGGCCACTAGCATCGGCCACAATCCTGGTCTATCGACGGGGAATGATTAAAGCGCGGACCGCCAAATTCCAGATCGGACAGGTCGTTCGCCACCGGATCTTCTCGTTCCGGGGCGTGATTTTCGACATCGATCCGGAATTCAACAACACCGAGGAATGGTGGCTTTCGATTCCTGAAGAGGTTCGGCCCCACAAGGACCAGCCGTTCTATCACCTGCTCGCAGAGAACGCGGAGTCGGAATACGTCGCCTATGTCTCCGAGCAGAATCTGTTGCCCGACGAGTCCGGTGAGCCGATCCGCCATTCCCAGGTCGCCGAGATCTTCATCAAGGACAAGACCGGCGGCTACCGCCCGCGCAACCCCTCGCTGAACTGAGCCAGTCGTTCTTGAACTGAGTTACTCCGCCAACAAGTGGTCAGCAAAAAAGGCGCTCGAAACGAGCGCCTTTTTCATGTCTGGACTTAAAGTCCCGATTACTTCTGGCCGGCCGCAGGTGCGGCGGGAGGCGTGCCCTGCTGCTCGAGCTTCTTGCGCTGCTCGTCAGCCTTCTTCTGAAGCTCCTCCTGGAGCTTCTTCTGGGTTTCCTCGAACTGCTTCGGATCGGTCGGCGGACCGTCATAGGCCTTCTGGAATTCGCCGGCGAGCGGCAGCGGCAGGGTCAGCGGCGCGCCGTTGGCGTTGATCGCCTGGACAACGAGATTCTGGCCCTTCTTCATGTTGTTGATGAACTCGGGCGTGGCTTCGTAGTCCGACATGCAGCCGTTCTGGAAGCAGATCACATACGGGCTCTGCAGCGGCGCATTGTTGTCCACGATGATGCGGGTGCCGTGCACAAGCTGCATGCCGAGCGGCAGCGTCACGCGCAGGATCTTCTTGGGCTCGCCTTCCGGCTCGATGATGACGGCCGCGATGACCGGCTGGCCCGACTCGATACGGCCGTCCTTGCCGGTGAAGCAGACCTGCTTGGCGTTGGCTTCCTGGCCCTTGAGGCAGAACTTGGTCCAGGGCGCGTAGATCAGCTGGATCTGCTGATCCGCCGGCTGGCCGCCCTGCTGCGCCGGAGCCGGTGCAGGAGCCTGCTGTGCCTGGGGCGCCGGGGCCGGCGCGGGAGCAGCCTTGGGAGCAGCCTTCGGCGCGGCCTTCGGGGCGGGAGCGGCCTTGGGCGCGCCCGGAGCCGGCGCGGGGGCCTGCGCTTCAGCGGCAAACGGAACGACCAACGCCGTCGCCGTCAACAGGGCGAGAAGTCGCCCGCGCGGCCGGATGGACGCGGCCAAGTAACGGAAATTCATTGCGGAAAACCCTTTCTGAACGGGAAGTGCCCGAGCCGCTCCGAAGCGCCGAACCGAGCCGCCTGGCGCGGCTCTCTCCCCGTCAATTGAGGCGGATACGTGACGGGCTCGGCGCTCGTGCGCGATTGCCCGTCTTCTTAGCGTGGCCGACGGAAAGATCAATGCCGACAAGCGTCTTTGACCGCATCCGGGCCGGCTCTCAGTGAAATTCCCTGTGATAGGATTCAGGCCCGCCCCGTCCTCGAATCAACGTGTCGAGATGTTCATGTTCCAACGCCTGCTCGAGGGCCCCGGCGTCCGCCTTTTTATTCTGGTTCTGGCGACCTGGCTGACGGCAAGCGCAGCCCGGACCGAGGAAGCCCACGCCATCGCCATGCACGGCAAGCCGGCTCTGCCGGCCGATTTCACCCACATGCCCTATGCCAATCCCGATGCGCCCAAGGGCGGCCGGCTAACCTGGGGCATCCTCGGCGCCTTCGACAGCCTCAATCCATTCATCGTCAGGGGATTGGCCGTGCAGCCGATCCGCAGCTACGTGGTCGAGAGCCTGCTTGCACGCGGCCAGGACGAGCCGTTCACGCTTTACGGGCTGCTGGCCAAAACTGTCGAGACCGACGATGAGCGGAGCTACGTCACATTCCGCCTCGATCCCCGCGCCCGCTTCTCGGACGGCAAGCCGGTGCTCGCGGAGGACGTGCTGTTCTCCTGGCAGCTTCTGCGGGACCATGGTCGTCCCAACCTCCGGCAATATTACGCCAAGGTCGCCAAGGCCGAGGCGCCGGATCCCCTCACCGTCCGCTTCGACCTCGCAGGCGCCAATGACCGGGAATTGCCGCTGATCCTCGGCCTGATGCCGGTCCTGCCGAAGCACGCGATCGATGTCGCGAGCTTCGAGGAGACGACATTGACCGGGCCGATCGCCTCGGGTCCCTACCGCGTCACGGCGGTAAGGCCGGGTGCCAGCGTGACCCTGACCCGCAATCCCGACTATTGGGGCCGCGACCTCCCGGTCAATCGCGGGCTCTACAATTTCGACGAGATCAGGCTCGACTATTTTCGCGAAGCCAACGGCCAGTTCGAAGCCTTCAAGCGCGGCCTCTATGATTTCCGCGTCGAGAACGAGCCTCTGCGCTGGCACGACGGCTACGATTTTCCGGCGGCGAAGAGCGGCGAAGTGATCCGCGACACCGTCAAGCCCGGCGTGCCGCAGCCTTCGGAATTCCTGGTGTTCAACACGCGACGTCCGATGTTCGCCGACATCCGCGTGCGCCAGGCGCTGACGCTGCTGTTGGATTTCGAGCTGATCAACCGCAACTATTTCTTCTCGCTCTATTCGCGCGTCGCCGGCTATTTCGCTGGCTCGGATCTCTCGGCCTATGGCCAGCCCGCGGATGCGCGCGAGCGCGAACTGCTCAAACCCTTTGCCGCGCAGATCCCGCCCGATATCATGGATGGCAGCTACCGGCTCCCCGTCACCGACGGCTCGGGGCGCGACCGCACCACGCTGCGCGCGGCGCTCAAACTGTTGTCGGAGGCCGGCTACGATCTCGACGGCACGGTGTTGCGCAACCGCGCGACGAAAACGCCCTTCACCTTCGAAATGTTGGTGACGACCCGCGACCAGGAGCGCATCGCGCTCGCCTTCCAGCGCGATCTCAAGCGCGCCGGCATCGAGCCGAGCGTGCGGTCGGTCGATCCCGTGCAATTCGACCAGCGCCGGCTGGCTTACGAGTTCGACATGATCCAGAACCGCTGGGACCAATCGCTCTCGCCCGGCAATGAGCAATATTTCTATTGGGGCAGCGCGGCCGCGGACAATCCGGGCACCCGCAACTACATGGGCGCCAAGGATCCCGCCGTCGATGCCATGATCGCAGCCCTGCTGGAGGCCCGTGAACATACGGCCTTCGTGTCGGCGGTGCGGGCGCTCGATCGTGCCCTGATCGCAGGCTTCTACACAATCCCCCTGTTTAACGTATCCGAGCAATGGATCGCGCGGTGGAATCGGATAGAACGACCAAGGGCTACCGCGCTCTCCGGCTATCTGCCGGAGACCTGGTGGTCGAAGGATCCGCCTCCAGCGAAGTGACGCCGTGAACCTGCCAGCCGTATCGCCGACACTCGACACGCTGTTCCAGCGCACGCTGACGCGGCAGCCGCACGCGCCTGCTTTGCTCGATCCCCTCAACAAGGCCCGCGTCACCGGGCACCAGCCGCGGCGGCTGACCTATGCCGAAGCCGACACCGCCATCGAAGCGCTCTCGGCGCACTTCGTCAATTCGGGCCTGCCGGCCAATTCCGTCATCGCGGTCCAGCTGCCTGCTACGGTCGAGTTCGTGCTGACGGTGCTCGCCGCCCATCGCGCCGGTCTCGTCGTCGCCGTGCTGCCGCTGCTGTGGCGGCATGCGGAGCTGACCGCCGCGCTCAACCGCACCGCGGCGCGCGCCATCGTCACCATGAGCAAGGTCGACGGGGTCAGCTATTCCGACCTCGCGATGCACGCCGCAGCGGAAGCGTTCTCGATTCGCCACGTCTTCGGTTTCGGCCCCGACCTGCCCGAAGGCATGGCCTCGCTCGACGAGGTGCTGGCGCGTCCGCCCGGCACCACGCGCGCCGTGATCCAGGACGGCCGCAAGGCGGCGATGATCTCCTTCGACGTCACGGCGGAGGGCTTTCGCCCGGTGCCGCGGCCGCATTTCAGCCTGATTGCCGGGGGCCTTGCGATGTCGCTGGAAGCCGACATCAAGCAGGGCTCTACCGTGATGGCGGCGTTCACGCCGATGTCGTTCGCGGGCCTCGCCTCCTCGCTCGCGGTGTGGCTGCTCTGCGGCGGCACGCTGGCGCTGCATCATCCCTTCGAGAGCGAGGTGCTGGAGCAGCAGATCAACGCGCAAGAATGCGACGTGCTGATCGCTCCGGCCCAGCTCGCGCTGCGGCTCGGCGAGTCCGACCTGGCGGCGCGAATGCCGACCTTGCGCAATGTCATCGGCCTGTGGCGTGCGCCGGAACAGGTGGCGGCGAGCGAAGCCTGGACTGCGCCCCATGCGCCGCTCACCGACGTCTATCTGTTCGGCGAGGCCGGGCTGTTCGGCGCAAGGCGTGGCGAGGACGGCATGCCGGTGGCGGTGACGCCCGGGCCGCACGGCGCCCCGCGCGAGCAATCGGGCTCCTCGATCGCCGGCGACATCCTGCTGACCCCGAAGGGCACGCTCGGCCTGCGCGGACCGATGGTGCCGATCGCGGCGTACGCGCCGCCGCAGCCGGTCGGCGACACCCTGATTGCGCAGCCGCCGCGCGATTATGTCGACACCGGCTATGCCGCGCGAATCGACCGTGCCAGCGGCGCGATCTGCATCACCGCGCCGCCCTCCGGCATCATGGCGGTCGGCGGCTATCGCTTCCTGTCCAACGACCTGCAGGAATGGGCGCGCCGGCTCGGCCAGGGTGCGCTTTTGACCGCGCTGCCCGACCGGCTCTCAGGTCACCGGCTGGCCGGCCGGGCCCAGGACAATGCCCGCGCCCGCGAGGCGCTCAACGAGCTCGGGCTTAACCCCTTGATGGTCGAGGCCTTTCGCGACCGCTCCGGCACGGTTTGAGCGCAGTTTCGGCCCATTCGTTGACGCAGCGTTAAGGCGGCCAAACTAGATTGCGCAGCATCGATTGCGTGATCAGAGTTTGTGATGTCCCAGGCGGGCCCGATCCTGTTTGTGTCCAATGCCGAGCGCCCCGCCTTCATTGCGGCGCTGGATGAAGCCCGTCTCTTTCCTGTCGTCGACAGCGATTGGGCGAGCGCCTCGCGCGCCATCGAGCAGGTGCAGCCGGCCGCCGTTCTCGCCGCGGTGTATGGCGGGCACGAACCCCATATTGCGCTGCTTGCGAAGAAGATCGCGGACCAGCCGCTCTATCTGCCACTGGTCGCCCTGGATGCGCAGGGCACGCTGCCCCACAACGCCCTGCCCTTCTCCTCACGCGGCGGCAATGCCGATCGCCTGGTCGCGCGGCTGCGCGCGGCGATGCGCGTGCGCACCCTGCATGCAACGGTGCTGCGCCGGCTGCCGGAAGTCAAAGTCACGCTGCCGGAAGCCGATCCCGTGCGCGATGCCACCGTGCTGCTGATCGGCCGCGGCGCGGCTTACCCCGCGCTCTCCGTCGCGCTCGGCGAACGCATGGGCGTCATCGGCGCGCTCTCGATCGAGGCCGCGGCAAAGCATCTCAACACCCGCGACATCGATGGCGTCGTGCTCGCCGAAGGTTTTACCCCGCGCGTCACCGACGCCTTCCTCACGGTGCTCGCCGAGGACACCCGCTTCCGCAACCTGCCCGTGGTCGTTACCGCGCACCAGCTCACGCAGAGCTATGATCTGCCCAATCTCGAGCTGATCGCGGGCGAGCCGGCGAAGGTCGCCGCCAATGCGCTGCCCTTGATCCGCCAGCATGCGATGGAAGCGCAACTGAGCCGCACACTGCGCTCGATCGACGCCGGCGGCTGGCTCGATCCGCGCAGCGGCTTGCTCACGGTCGAAGCCTTCGCCCGCGATTTTTCCAAGGCGGTCGAGCAGACGCTCGCGCGCGGCGGCGGCTTGTCGGTGGCGCGCTTCGCCTTCGATCCCGGCAATCCCCGCGCGCAACTCGACGCCGCGCGAATCCTCAGCCGCCTGATGCGGCAGATGGATTTCGGTACAGCCCAGAAGGACGGCTCGGTGGTCGTCGTGTTCGCCGAGACCGACTTCCGCACCGCGCACATGATCGCCCGCCGCCTCTCCGCGGTGATGCGGCACACCTCGAACGGCAAGCACGAGATGCGCAGCGATCCCGTCGTCAGCGTGGATTCACTGTCGTCGTCGGATACTGCAAGGTCGCTGCTCGGGCGTCTGTCCGCCGACGCCTCGCGCGCGGCGTCGTAGGCAACCGCCGGCATTTCCGGATCTCATGCGCTTCTTGACGTCCGCCGTTCGGCCTCGGCCTCGGCCGTTTACGTCATCACGAGCTTGATCTGTCCGTCCTCGACGGTTCTCGTTGCGAGATCATCGCGTGCGGTTCCCGCCGGGATCTTCCCGGCTTTCGCTGGGCGCTTCAGTTCAAGGCTGGGCTGCGTATTGCGGACCGCCTCGGTCAGCATCTCGCGGAGTTCGGCTTTTGTCTTGGGGGCTTGCCGCGTGGTCGATTTCTGCCAATTGGTCATACCCCTATATGGGGATGCTCGCGCTAAACGCCACCCTTCGCGTTCGCGTTGGTCGATAGAGCGGGAGTGGCCAGGAGAAAGCCGACGGAGTCGTTCAAGAGCTCGTAGGCCCGGTCGACAATGTCGTCCAGGGATATGGTCTTGGCGAACATGCGCTGCGCTTCAGCCAGCAACTGATCCCGCGTCGGCATGCTGGACAGGCGCAAATCGGCACGTTGCTGCAACAGACTGAGCGCGTCCCGGACCGACAATTCTGTCTCATGGATCGAGGCTCTGATCGCAAGCGCAATGTGTTCGGGATTAAAGCGAGCGGCGAGCTGCTCAGCTGCCTGCTTGACCACGCGTGATCCCAGCCGGTGCTCATTGCGGAGAACCTGCTTGGGCGGCATCTTCAGATCCCGGACAATCCCGAACCAGGACAAGGCCACCAAGGTGTAATAGGTGAGATCAATCTCATACCAGCGGAAGCCCTGCCGGGCGCTGGCCTGATAGGCATGATGGTTGTTGTGCCACCCCTCACCCATCGTCAACAGAGCGAGCAGCCAGTTGTTGCGGGAGTCATCACCGGTCACATACCGCTTGCGTCCGTGAACATGTGCGAGAGAGTTGATGCAGAACGTGGCGTGATACACAAGAACAGTGCTCCAGAGGAATCCGACCACGAGTCCTGACCACCCGGCAAGGAGGAAGCACAGACCCGCGAGCACGATCGGCGGCAACAGCTCCAGCCTGTGCAGCCACATCAGCTCGGGATACGACGCAAAATCCGACACTTTCACCAAATCAGTCGCATCGTGCTGCCTGTAGAAAATCCAGCCGACATGACTGTACACGAAGCCCTTGTGCCGGGGGGAGTGCACATCCTGCGCCGTGTCCGAGTGAAGATGATGATGGCGGTGTTTGGCAGCCCACCAAAGAACGCTCTTCTGAGCGCTGCTCTGGGCAACGAATGCAAGGATGAATTGGAACACGCGGCTGGTCGCGTAAGCCCGATGCGAGAAGTACCGATGATATCCGCCTGTGATTCCGAACATGCGCAACCAATACAGAGCGGCGCAAATAACGACGGCTTGCCACGAGACGCCGGTCCAGATCGCCGCGACACATCCGGCGTGGATCAATACAAACGGCAGGACCTGCGGATACATGACGTCGTCGTGTTCCTGCTCTGAGTCCTGGCCTGAATCGATATTGATAGACACGCGCGAAACCTCAGCTGTTCAATGGGCGGGCCAACCCGCAACCGGTGTAAAAATACCCGCGTCCGGTAAACCAGTCGCGGGTCGTTGGATGTCGTTCGGTGGAACTCGATGAACCCAACATGGCTGCTGTTCGGTCAATCTGCAAGTGGCCATATGTCGCCTTACCCAAGTGCGGCGCTCCGTTTCGCGCTGCGCCGCCCCCGGAATAATACGGCCCCTACGCCGCCTTCTTGCTGTGCGCGAGCTGAGCCAGCTGGCGCATGATCTCCGTGGTGCCGGCGAGCCGCTCTTCCGGCGTCTCCCAATCCTGGAAAAACACCACCTTCATGTCGGGCCGCACCTTGGCGGCCTGGCCATGGCTGCGGATGAAGGTCACCAGGCGCTCGGGATGCGCAAAGGAATTGTCGCGGAAGGTGATGACGGCGCCCTTCGGGCCGGCATCGATCTTCCCGACATTGGCCTGGCGGCAGAACGCTTTGATGGCGGCGACCTTGAACAGGTAGCGCACCTCGTCCGGCAGCACGCCAAAACGATCGCGCATTTCCGCACCAAAGTTCTCGATCTCTTCCTCGCTGTCGAGATCGGCGAGCCGCCGATACAGCGACAGCCGCACCGAGAGGTCGCCGACGTAGTCCTCCGGAATGAGCACGGGCATGCCGATAGTGATCGACGGCGACCAGCGGTCGGCGGCAGGCTCGGAGACGCCGGCTTTGAGGTTGACGATCGCCTCCTCCAGCATCGACTGGTAGAGTTCGAAGCCGACCTCCTTGATGTGGCCGGACTGCTGCTCGCCCAGAATATTGCCGGCGCCGCGGATGTCGAGGTCGTGGGAGGCGAGCTGGAAGCCCGCGCCCAGGGTTTCCAGCGATTGCAGCACGGTGAGCCGGCGCTCGGCCTGCGCGGTGATCTTCTGCTGCGCTGGCAGCGTAAACAGCGCGTAGGCCCGCAGCTTGGAGCGGCCGACGCGGCCGCGCAGCTGGTAAAGCTGGGCCAGGCCGAACATGTCGGCACGATGCACGATCAGCGTGTTGGCGTTGGGAATGTCGAGACCGGACTCGACGATGGTCGTCGACAAGAGGATGTCGAACTTGCCGTCGTAGAACGCCGTCATGATGTCCTCGATCACCGCGGGCGGCATCTGGCCGTGCGCGACCGCGACCTTCATCTCGGGCACGTTCTTGTCGAGGAAGTCCTTGACCTCGGCGAGATCGTCAATGCGCGGCACCACGTAGAACGCCTGGCCGCCGCGATAGCGCTCGCGCAGCAGCGCCTCGCGGATCATCAGGAGATCGTGCGGAGCGACGAAGGTGCGCACCGCAAGGCGATCGACCGGCGGCGACGCGATGATCGAGAGCTCGCGGACGCCGGTGAGCGCCAGTTGCAAGGTGCGCGGGATCGGCGTTGCCGACAGCGTCAGCACATGCACCTCGGAGCGAAGCGCTTTTAGCCGTTCCTTGTGGGTGACGCCGAAATGCTGCTCCTCGTCGACGATGACGAGGCCGAGATCGCGGAACTTGATGGCCTTGCCGAGTAGCGCGTGGGTGCCGACGACGATGTCGACCGAGCCGTCGGCGATGCCCTTCTTGACCTCGTTGAGCTGCTTGGTCGGGACCAGGCGCGAGGCCTGCGCCACGTTCACCGGAAATCCCTTGAAGCGCTCGATGAAGGTCCTGTGATGCTGGCGGGCCAGCAGCGTGGTCGGCACCACCACGGCGACCTGCTTGCCTTCGAGCGCGACGGCAAAGGCCGCACGCAGCGCCACCTCAGTCTTGCCGAAGCCCACGTCGCCGCAGATCAGCCGGTCCATGGGACGGCCGAGTTCGAGGTCCTTCAGCGTGGATTCGATGGCGCCTAACTGGTCCTCAGTCTCGTCATAAGGGAAGCGTGCACAGAACTCGTCATAGAGGCCCGGCTGCACCGGCAGCTTTGGCGCCTCGTGCAGATGGCGCGCGGCGGCGATCTTGATCAGTTCGCCCGCGATCTCGCGGATGCGGTTCTTGAGTTTCGCCTTGCGGGTCTGCCAGCCGGAGCCACCCAGGCGATCGAGCTCGACTGTGGTCTGGTCGGAGCCGTAGCGCGACAGCAGCTCGATATTCTCGACGGGAAGAAACAGCTTTGTCTCGGCGGCATAATGCAGCTCGAGACAGTCATGCGGCGCGCCGGCGACGTCCAGCGTCTGCAGGCCGATGAAGCGGCCGATGCCGTGGTCGACGTGGACGACGATGTCGCCGGCGGCCAGGCTGGTCACCTCCGAGATGAAATTGTCGAGCTTGCGGCTCGCCTTGCGCGGCCGCACCAGGCGATCGCCGAGAATGTCCTGCTCGCTGATGAGCGCGATCTCGTCGGTCTCGAACCCGCTTTCGAGGCCGAGCACGGCGAGCATGGTCTCGTTGCGCGGCGTGGCCTGCACCGTCCGCCAGCTGTTGACGCTGGTGGTGTGGGGCAGCTTGTGGTCGCGCAGCATCGAGGTCATGCGATCGCGCGAACCTTCACTCCACAGCGTGACCACGACCTTCTTGCGCTGGGCATGCAAGGCCATCACGTGGCTGACCACGGATTCAAATACGTTGACGGTGGTGTCGTTGCGCTCCGGCGCGAAGTCGCGGCCTTTTCGCGCGCCGGCATCGACCACGCTGGTGCCATCGGCCGGCACGGAGAACTGCGTCAGCCGCGCCAGAGGAATGTCGGCGAGGCGCTTGGCCCACTCGTCCTCGGTCAGATAGAGCCGGTCCGGCGGCAGCGGCTTGTAAATCGCCCCGCCGCCCGGATGCTCCATCGCGTCGCGGCGGGCCTGGTAGTAATCGACGATCTGCTTGAAGCGCTCGCGGACCGCGTCCTCGGCCTGCGGCTCGATCGCAACGCTGGCGCCTTGCAGATAGTCGAACAGCGTGTCCATCCGGTCCTGGAACAGCGGCAGCCAGTGCTCCATGCCGGGATGGCGGCGGCCTTCGCTGACGGCCTCGTAGAGCGCGTCGTCGCGCTCGGGCGCGCCGAACTCGGCGACATAGCCCATGCGGAAACGGCGGATGGTGTCGGTGACGAGCTGGAATTCCGAGATCGGGACGAGATCCAGCGAGCGCATGTCGAGCATCGTGCGCTGGGTCTCGGCGTCGAAGGAACGGATCGATTCCAGGCTGTCGCCGAAGAAGTCGAAGCGCACCGGCTGGTCAAGGCCGGCCGGAAACAGGTCCAGAATGCCGCCGCGCACGGCATATTCGCCGGGCTCGCGTACGGTCGAGGAGCGGTTGTAGCCGTTGTGCTCGAGCCAGGCGACGATGGTATCCATCGGCACGACATTGCCGGGCGCGACCGACAGCGCCTGCGCGGCGACGACATCACGCGACGGCACGCGCTGCACGATTGCGTTCACCGTGGTCAGCACGATCAGCGGCTTGTCGCTGCCGGTGAGCGGGGCAAGTCGCGCCAGCGTGGTCAGGCGCTGCGCCAGGACGCCGCCATGGGGAGAGACGCGGTCATAGGGCTGGCAGTCCCAGGCCGGGAAAGTCAGCACCGGCAGATCGGGCGCGAAGAACTGCAGCGCGCGCTCGAGCTGCTGCATCCGCGGCCCGTCGCGGCAGACCACCGCCAGGCTGACGGCCGGCTTCTTAGGCCGCGCCGCGATGGCGCGCGCGAGATCGGAGATGACAAGGCCTTCGGCGCCTTCCGCAACATTGGCAAGTGTCAGCGCGCGGCCGGGCGTGAGCAGCTCGGCCGGCGACTTCGTACCCGGTTTCATAAATTGCCGTCCGTAATCGGGAACGCCTTGATGCGGGCAAACAGCCCGCCGGCGGCATCAGCTGGCAGCACCTTGTCGCCGATGATCGCGGCATAGAGATCGGGGTCGGACTCTTCGAGCAGGCGCTCGAGTTGGTCGAGCTCGGCGTCGGACAAATTGCCGATCTCGGCATCCGCGAAGCGGCCGAGAATCAGGTCCATCTCGCGCGTGCCGCGGTGCCAGCAGCGGAACAGAATCCGCTTGCGGCGCTCATCCAGGCCGTCGCTCGATCGTGTCGTTCCCGTCATGTCTCAAATCCAGTCAAACGCCAAAAGCCCGGACGTGCCGGGCCGGCGTGATATAGCCACTCGGACCGCCGGTGTCAGCCCTCGATTTGTCATATCGATTTGTCATGGCCCGCTTGCCGGCAAAAAAGACGTGGATGCCCGGCATAAAGCCGGGCATGACGGGCCGAAACGATCCTAGATTCACCTGATGCGCCCAAGCCTGCTCAATCCGCTGTTTGCTCCCGTGACTACCCTGCCCGGCGTCGGTCCGAAGCAGGACAAGTTGTTGCAGTACCTGCTCAGCCGCAACGAGACGCCGCGGCTGGTCGACCTGTTGCTGCATCTGCCGAGCCAGGTCATCGATCGCCGGGCGCGGCCGAAGATTCGCGACGCCGTCCAGGGAACCATGGTGACGCTGGAGGTCACCGTCGACCGCCACCGCCCGCCGCCGCCGCGCAACGCCCGCGCGCCGTATCTGGTCTACGCCAGCGACGAGACCGGCGATGTCGTCCTGACGTTCTTCCGCGCCAAACCCGGCTATGTCGAGAAGCTGCTGCCGATGGGCGAGAAGCGCTACGTCTCCGGCACGCTCCAGATGTATGACGGCATCCCGCAGATCGTGCATCCCGACCGGGTGCTGGACGAAGAGGCGATTTCAAAGCTCTCCGGCATCGATCCGGTCTATCCGCTGACGGAGGGACTGGCGCTCGGCTCGCTCCGCCGTGCAGTCGCACAGGCGCTGCAAAAGCTTCCGGCCTTGCCGGAATGGATCAGCCCGGAGGTGCTGCGCCGCTGCAATTTCCCGCCGGTTGCGGAAGCGCTCACCCGCGTGCATCAGCCGGTCGAGCTCACCGACATCCTGCCCGAAAAACAGTTCTGGTCGCGCCTCGCCTTCGACGAACTGCTGGCCGGCCAGCTCGCACTCGCTTTGATCCGCGCACAGCTGCGCCGCCCGGCCGGCGTGCGCAACGCCGGTGACGGGCACCTCCGCAACAAGATCATCGATGCGCTGCCCTATGCGCTGACGTCCTCCCAGCGCGACGCGGCCGCGGCGATTGCGAGCGATCTGCAACAGCCTGTGCGCATGCTGCGCCTTCTCCAGGGCGACGTCGGTTCCGGCAAGACTGTGGTGGCACTGCTTGCTGCCGCTGCGGTGACCGAAGTCGGCAAACAGGCCGCGCTGATGGCGCCGACCGAAATCCTGGCGCGCCAGCACATCAAGACCATCGCACCGCTGGCCGAGCGCGCCGGGATGCGGGTCGCGATCCTCACCGGGCGCGAAAAAGGCAAGGAGCGCCGCGAGATCATCGCACGGCTGGCCGATGGCGACATCGATCTCCTCGTCGGCACGCATGCGCTGATCCAGGACGACGTGATCTTTAGTGATCTCGCACTCGCCATCGTCGACGAGCAGCATCGCTTTGGCGTGCGCGAGCGCCTGGCGCTGACGTCGAAGGGCGCGGCCGTCGACGTGCTGGTGCTGAGCGCAACACCGATCCCGCGCACACTGGTGCTGACCTATTTCGGCGACATGGACATCTCTGAGCTGCGCGAGAAGCCGGCCGGCCGCCAGCCGATTGAAACCCGCACCATATCGATGAGCCGCCTTGAAGAAGTCACCGAGAGCATCGGCCGCGCTTTGCAGGCGGGCAAGCTGGTCTACTGGATCTGCCCGCTGGTCGAGGAGTCCGAGGCCGAGGGCACCGAGCACCTGACCAACGCGACCAAGCGCTTCGAGGGCCTGCAAAAGCGTTTCGGCGACCGTGTCGGCCTCGTCCACGGCCAGATGAAAGGCACCGAGAAGGATCGCGTGATGGGCCAGTTCGCCGCCCACGAGATCGGGCTTCTGGTCGCGACCACCGTGGTCGAGGTCGGCGTCGACGTTCCGGCCGCCACCGTTATGGTGATCGAGAACGCCGAGCGCTTCGGCCTTGCGCAGTTGCACCAGCTGCGCGGCCGCATCGGGCGCGGCTCGGAGGCCTCCACCTGCCTGCTGCTCTACTCGGAGCCGCTCGGCGAGATGTCGAAGGCACGACTGAAAGTGATCCGCGAGACCACTGACGGGTTTCGTATCGCCGAGGAGGATCTGAAGCTGCGCGGCGAAGGCGATGTGCTCGGCGTACGCCAGAGCGGCCTGCCCGGCTACCGCATCGCGCGCTCGGAGGTCCACGGTCAGCTCATCACCCAGGCCCGCGACGAAGCGCTGCGCATCATGAAGGACGATCCGAAGCTGAAGAGCGAGCGCGGCGAGGCGCTGCGGTGTCTGCTGTATCTCTACGAGCGCGACGAGGCGATCCCGCTGATCGGGGCGGGCTGATCTGCGGGCGGGCAGCGCAATCTTTCATTGCGGCTGATTTCATGAAACCCTCCGGCCATGCGCCGGATCATCGTTGTTGGCAGCCAGGGAAGCGGAAAGACGAGCCTCGCCCGAAAACTCGGGCAAAAGCTTGGGCTGCCGGTCGTGCATCTCGACGTGCTCTACTGGCGGCCGGGCTGGAAGGCGTCCGACACGGCAAGCTTTCGCGCGCGCGTCACTGACGCGATCGCGGGCGACGCGTGGATCGTCGACGGCAGCTTTTCCGGGCTGGGCTTCGATCTCACACTCGCGCGCGCCGAGACATTGGTCGTCATCGACCGCCCGCGCTGGCTCTGCCAGTGGCGCATTCTCTTGCGTTCGGCCTTCGATCGCTCCACGTCGCGGCCGGACCTGCCGGAGGGATGTCCGGAACAATTCGACTGGAAATTGATGCGGGAGGCGTGGCGCTACAACAGCGAGCGCGCGCCTGTCATCGAGGCCGAGCGCATGCAGTATGGCGCGGACGTCCCGGTCGTGCGCCTGAGCAGCGACCGGGACGTCCAGGATTTTCTGGATTCCGTTTCGTTGGACCAAAAGGGTAGCTAGGCTTTTTTCTGCGCGATGCTCGCGGCGAACGCCTTCAGCAACGCGGCGTCCGCCGCCTCACCCTTGGCATCCGCGGCGAGATGCTCGAACCAGCGAGCAAAGCCCTCGTATATCTGGCTGGCCGGATGATCCGGCCCGAGAAAGCCGGATATCTCCCGCATCTCCGCGACCCAGCGATAGGCCTTCGGAATCATGTCGGGCAGCGAGACTTCGAGCCGCGCCAGGATCGCGGGCTGGCTCAGCGCGAGTTCGTCGCGGAGCGCATCCGCAGCGCCGGCTTTCGTGGCCGCGACCACCATGGCCGAGCTGATGCCGGCGAGGCCCTTGACGATGCCGGCGTAGGACATCTTGAGCGCCGAGGCAGCGCCAACGGGACCTTCGACGATGCGAACGTCGAGGCCAAGGTCTTTGAGTACCGCAACGTCCCCAGTGTATTTGCCGGACATGTAGAAGGCCGGGCTCTTGCCGCCGGGCTGCGGCGGGAAGCCGATGATGCCGGCATCGACGAAGGGGGCCTGGGCCGAGCCGATGATCTCCTCGATCCGCTTCACCGTGTCGACATTGACGGCGTTGCAGTCGACCACGACCGGCTTCTTGTCGCGCCCGACGATCAGCGCGGCCAGCCGCTCCGCGAGCGCCACGGCCTCGCCCGGCGGCACGATCGAAAGGATGATATCGGCGTCCGCGATGGCGTCGTCCTCGGCGCCGACCATGCCGGCATCCGCCGCCCGTTTCAGCGTCGCTTCGCTGCGTCCCTTCAAGGACGTCAGCACCCGCGCGCCGTTCTCGGTCAAGCGGCGGGCCACCGCGCTGCCCATGGCACCGGGCGCGAGGATCGCAATGGTTTTGGACATCGGGCACTCCAGGTCGAATTCCGAGCGATACACTCGGGTCGACTGGAACAATAGCAGACGACGGAAGCGCCTGCGCGAACGCGGCCATCCCGCGGAGGAATGGCCCTACTCCACCTTCGCAGGCTCGGGCTGAAGCGTGGAGGCGTTGGCAATGCGCGCGGCGTTCGCCATGCCGGCGAGCGCGGCGGCCTTCTTCGGGTCGGGTGCCGCGCCGGGCTGTACCACGCCGGCCGACATGATCAGTGTCGCGGCATCTTCGGTGCTCATGTCGACCTCGATGATCTTGCTCTTGGGCACGTAGAAGAAGAAGCCGGTGGTCGGGTTCGGCGAGCACGGCAGAAACACCGAGACATGCTCCTCCTGCCCCGGCAGGCTGCGCGCGACGTCCTCGTTCGGCGACTGCGAGATCAGCACGATCGACCACATGCCCGGCGATGGAAACTCCACCAGACCGACCTTCCGGAAGCTCGAGCCCTTGCCCGAAAACAGCGTCTCGAACACCTGCTTCAGGCCACGGTAGATGGCGCGCACCGCCGGAATCCGGCCGACAAAAGTCTCGCCGAGATCGACCAGGGTGCGGCCGATCAGATTCGCGGTCAGGAAACCGAGCATAGTCAGCGCGAAAACTGCGACAATCAGTCCCCAGCCGGGAACGACGTACGGCATATAGGTTTCGGGCCGATACGCCAGCGGTATGAATGGCCGCACCACGCCGTCGACCCAGGTGACGAACCACCAGACCAGATAAAGGGTGATTGCAATCGGCCCCGTCACGATGAGGCCGGTGAGGAAATAGTTGCGGAAGCGACCCATCAGGCCGGTATGCGGCTCCGGGATGGGATCAGGCAGAGGCGCAGGCGCGTCGTCGCGGGCGGTCATTCGGGTTCCAGGTCGGTCGCTTCGTTCAAGCTAGGGTCTTCTAGCAGGTTTTGGAAGACCACCTAGCGTCCCGGCCCGATCCCTTCTGCCTATTCCACGGTCACGGATTTGGCGAGGTTGCGCGGCTGATCGACATCCGTGCCCATCACCACCGCCGTGTGATAGGCGAGCAACTGCACGGGAACGGCATAGACCATCGGCGTGAAGGCGGCCGCCATGTCCGGCATGATGATGGTGACAAGGGACTCCACGGTCGCCTCCTCCGCGCCCTTGGCGTCGGTCATCAGGATGATGTTGCCGCCGCGGGCGGCGACCTCCTGCATGTTGGAGACGGTCTTCTCGAACACCCGGTCGTAGGGCGCGATGACGACGACCGGCATGGTCTCATCGATCAGCGCGATCGGGCCGTGCTTGAGCTCGCCGGCGGCATAGCCCTCGGCGTGGATGTAGGAGATTTCCTTCAGCTTCAGCGCGCCTTCGAGCGCCAGCGGATAGCTGGTGCCGCGGCCGAGATAAAGCACGTCGCGGGACTTGGCGATCCTGTGCGCAAGCTTTTCGATCTGGGGCTCGGTGGTGAGCGCATCCGCCATCAGACGCGGGACCTCGACGAGGCCGTGGACCAGCTTCGTCTCGTCCTCCTCGGACAATTCGCCGCGGGCCCTGCCGGCCGCAATGGCGAGGTTCGCTAGCACCATGAGCTGGCAGGTGAAGGCCTTCGTCGATGCGACGCCGATCTCGGGGCCGGCCAGCGTTTGCAGCACCGTTTCGCTCTCGCGCGCGATCGTCGAGGTCGGCACGTTGACGACGGCAATGGTATGCGCGCCCTCGGCCTTGGCGTAGCGCAGCGCGGCCAGCGTGTCGGCGGTCTCACCGGATTGCGAGATGAAGATGGCGAGATCGCCCTTGCGCAGCGGCGCTTCGCGGTAACGGAATTCGGAGGCGACATCGACCTCGACCGGCACGCGCGCAAAACGCTCGAACCAGTATTTTGCGACGATACCGGCATAGCTCGCGGTGCCGCAGGCCGTGATGTTGATGCGCTGGATGTCCTTGAAGTCGAACGGCAGCTTGACCGGCAGCGCGACGCGCTCGGTCGCCATGTCGACATAGCGCGCGAGCGTATGGCCGACCACTTCCGGCTGCTCGTGGATCTCCTTGGCCATGAAGTGGCGGTAATTGGCCTTGTCGACCAGCGAGGTCGCGGCGGCGTGCTTGATCTTGTCGCGCTGGACGGCGTGGCCGTCCTTGTCGAAGATCGCAGCGCTCTTATGGGTCAGCACGACCCAGTCGCCGTCCTCGAGATAGCTGATCGTGTCGGTGAACGGACCGAGCGCGATGGCATCGGAGCCCAGATACATCTCGCCGTCGCCATAGCCGATCGCGAGCGGCGGGCCGTTGCGGGCACCAATCATGAGATCGTCTTCGCCGGCGAAGATGAAGCCGAGGGCGAAGGCGCCGCGCAGCCGTGCCAGCGTCAGCTTCACCGCTTCCACCGGCTTGTTGCCGCGCGTCAAGAGATCGTCGACGAGATGCAGCACGATCTCGGTGTCGGTCTGGGTGTGGAACACCGTGCCCTTCTTCTCGAGCTCCTCGCGCAACTCGCGGAAATTCTCGATGATGCCGTTGTGGACGACAGCCACGCGCTCGGTCGCATGTGGATGGGCGTTGTTGACGGTCGGCTTGCCGTGGGTGGCCCAGCGGGTGTGACCGATGCCGGTGGTGCCCTTGAGCGGCTCCACTTCCAGCCGCTTCTCCAGATTCTTCAGCTTGCCCTCGGCGCGGCGACGCTCGATGAGCCTGCCCTCGAGCGTGGCGACGCCGGCGGAGTCATAGCCGCGATATTCAAGACGTTTGAGCGAATCCACCAATTGCTCTGCAACCGGTTCGCGCCCGAGAATGCCGACAATCCCGCACATGCGGATCAATATCCCCCAAAACGTCGAAAAATCGCCTAAACGACGCGCTCGGTTTTTAGCGAAGTTCCTAAGGAACCAGATACTCAATAATTATGACGGATTGCGACAGCACACGATGACGGCAGCTTGGCGTGCGTCGATGTGGCCGGCCGGCCTTTAACCGCGCGTATTAACTCGTTGTCAATACGTTTGGCCAACGATTCCCGTCCGGGAGATCAAGGCCATGAAAGCCACGCCCGACCGCAAAGGTCTGTCACCGAAATATCTGCTCGCCAGCGAGACCACGGGCACGCGCCTCGCGCATTGGCCGCCGCCTCACCGCGGCAAGGAAAGCAAGCCCGTCCTCATCACGCAAGCTGCCGGCGAACCGGCGAAGCGTGCCAGGCCGCGCGGCTGGCGCCTGACGCGTGCGATGTTGTCGGAAGTCGCCGACGACGAATAGCGCCCCCGCGGACGTCGCTACCCCAACGCGGCGCTCAAGTGAAATGTTGCGGCCAGGATGCGCCAGCCTTCGGCAAAGCGAACAACGTTGTAGGACTGGCGCCACTGCCTTGCCACGCTTCCATCAGCGCGACGGTTTTTCCAAGTCAGGGTTACGAGGGCACTGCGCTCACCGATAGGCTCGGCCACGAGATCGTGGATCGTCGCACCCTTGGTCCCCTCGCCTTTGTAGATGTCAGCCACGCCTTGGAAGAATCGCGCAATCTCTTCCCGGGACTGAAAACAGTGTATCGAGCCATCTCCTCGCATGGTAATCGTAGGGACGCTGTAAAACCCGGCTATTTGCTCGCCATCATATGTGGCAAAAGTTTCGTTATATCGGTTGAGGAAGTCCGACATCTCGAGTTCAAGGGCTATCGCCATCGTTTCCTCCAGAATTCCGAACGCACCACGTTATGCCTACGTGGAAAGACGGACAAGGTCCGACGGATTTGAGACCAAGGATCCAGACGCGCTGCTGATTTGCCATTAAGACCGATGGCCAACCAGCCATGGCAATATTCTTTCTCGTGAATGCAATCGTGACGAACGGTGATCATGAGCAAGTTTGAATTTCACGCCGAGTTTGATGTCGTTGTGGTTGGCGCAGGATCTGCGGGCTGCGTGCTGGCGGCGCGTCTCACAGAGAATCCAAGCATTACGCTTTGCGCCATCGAGGCTGGTGGACCTGATCGCAATCCGTGGATCCACATACCGATGGGGTTCGGCAAGCTCGTTGCCAATCCGAACGTGAACTGGGGCTACGCGACCGAGCCGGAGCCCGGTCTTGGCGGCCGCACCATCAGCTGGCCACGCGGCAAGGTGTTGGGCGGCTCCGGCTCCATCAACGGACTTGTGTTCCTCCGGGGCGCACCGAGCGACTATGACGAATGGCAGCGGCTCGGTGCGCGAGGCTGGGGCTACAATGACGTGCTTCCCTACTTCAAGCGGATGGAACATTGCGTCAAGGGCGCCAATGAGTGGCGCGGCAGTGGCGGCCCGATGACGATCGCCGAGACCAAACGGCCATGCACGGTCACAAAGGCATTCATCGACACCTGTGAGCGGCTGCAGTACCAGCGTAACCCGGATTTCAACGGCGAGCGCATAGACGGGATCGGTTTCGCGCCCCTCAACGTCCACAATGGCTGGCGCCGCTCGACCGCCGTTGGCTATCTCAAGCCAAACCTTTACCGGCGCAATCTCGAACTGATGACCAAAAGCCATGTGCGCCGGATCCTGTTCGAAGGCCGCCGCGCCGTCGGTGTTGAGGTCGAACGAGACGGCCAGACCCAGCGCATAGGTGCACGGCGCGAACTGATCCTGTCCGGCGGCTCGATCAACTCGCCGGTGCTGCTACTCGCCTCCGGGATCGGGCCAGCTACTGAACTTGGCGCGCAAGGCATCGACGTCATGCTGGATCTCGCCGGCGTCGGCAAGAATTTGCAAGATCATTATCTGTCGAACTTTGCGTTCAAAACCAACTCAGCCGGCACACTTAACGAAGCCGTCATGTCTCCGGTCAAATCGGCAAAACTCGCGTTGCAATGGCTGATCGACGGCTCTGGACAAATGTCCATCGGTGCGACCGAAGCAATTCTGTTCGCCAAATCGAGCCCGTCTGAGCCAACGCCGGACATCCAATTCATGGTCCACAAGTTCTCATCCAACGGCTTGATATATGGCCTGCATCGCTGGCCCGGATTCAGTTTTGTCTTCAACGTCTGCCGGCCGAAGAGCCGGGGCGAGATAACGCTGCGCGATGGAGATGCGCGAATGCCGCCCCGGATCCTGGCCAATTACTTGACCCATCCCGACGATGTCAGGGTCATGTTGGCGGGGTTTCGCATTGCGAGCCAGATCGCGGCGACCGATCCATTCCGTTCGCTCATCAGTGAGCCGCTGCGGCCGGGACCTGACGTGAAAAGCGACGAGCAAATCACCGACTATGTCCGGAAGGTCGGATCAACCGTGTTTCACCCCTGCGGTACCTGCCGGATGGGCGAGGACGACAGCGCTGTGGTCGACAGCGCCTTGCGCGTGCGCGGCATCGAAGGCTTACGGGTCGTGGACGCATCCGTCATGCCAGCCGTGCCGTCCTCCAACATCCATCCCGCGACGATCATGGTCGCCGAAAAGGGAGCGGATATTATCGCAAAGGCTTTGGCGAACTGAACCGAAATTCGGGCAAGTCCGCTCGCTCACTTCTCCGGCTACTTTTCTGGCTTCTTGCCGCGCGTCTTCATCTCGCGATAGCGCGCGGCGCCGCCTTCGCGGATGGTCTGCGGGCTGCGCTCCAGCGCCATGGCGTCGTCAGGCACGTCGCGCGTGATCACCGAGCCCGAGCCGATATAGGCGCCGTTGCCGATTTTCACTGGCGCGACCAGCGAGGAGTTGGTGCCGACGAAGGCGCCCTGCCCGATCACCGTCTTGTGCTTGTTGAAGCCATCGTAATTGCAGGTGATGGTGCCGGCGCCGATGTTGGAATTGGCGCCGATGGTGGCATCCCCAATGTAGGAGAGATGGTTGACCTTGACGCCGGCCTCCAGCGTCGCGGCCTTGGTCTCCACGAAATTGCCGATGCGCGCACCATCGCCGAGCGAGGTGCCGGGACGAAGCCGCGCATAAGGGCCGATCGAGACGTTCTTGCCGAGCGTTGTCTGCACGATGTGCGAGAACGAGTGGATCACCGTTCCGTCGGCGATCGACACGCCGGGGCCGATCACGACGAACGGCTCGATAGTGATGTCCTTGCCGAACAATGTGTCGGCGGAGAGATAAACGGTCTCTGGAGCGATCAGCGTGACGCCGGCTTCCATCGCTGCCTTGCGCAGCCGCGCCTGCATCACGGCTTCTGCCTCGGCGAGCTGCGCCTTGGTGTTGATGCCGCGCACTTCGTCCTCACTCGTCTCGATCACCACGGACTCCCATCCCTGTTCGCGGACGATGCCGACTGCGTCCGTGAGATAATACTCGCCCTTCGAATTCGCATGGCCGATCTTCTCGAGGATCGTGAGCGCGCGGCGCCCGTCGATCGCCATCACGCCGGCATTGCACAGATCGATCTTGCGCTCCTCGGCGCTGGCGTCGGCCTGCTCGCGGATCGCGACCAGACGATCACCCTCGACGATGAAGCGGCCATAGCCGGTGGGATCCGCGGCGCGAAAACCGAGTGCGGCAATCGCGGCACCCCTGGCGAGCGGCGCGCGCAGCCGCGCAAAGGTCTCGGCCGAGATCAGCGGCGTATCGCCGAACGCGATCAGGAGGTCATCGACGCCCCGCGCGATGGCCTCGCGCGCCGCCAGCACCGCATGCGCGGTGCCGAGCCGCTCCGCCTGCACGAAGGTGAGCACGTCGGGGCGGATGCGCCTGGCTTCATCGGCGACGGCCTGGTGATCGGGACCGATCACGACCGCGAGCGAGGTGCCGGTTCCCTTGGGTGCCGCGGCGAGCACATGGGCGAGCAGGCTCTGGTGTGCGACGGGATGAAGCACTTTCGGCAGGCTCGATCGCATGCGCGTGCCTTCGCCGGCGGCGAGCACGATCGTGAGGCTTGAGCGGACGGTCATCGAAATCCTGTCAGATACGGCCGAATCGATTGGCGGCGGCAGGGCCAATGCTGTCGCAAGCTATCGCCTTGCTACCCCCGCAATCGCCCGGAATTCAAGTGCGAGTGGGTTTTCCTGTTAATGTTCCCTGATTGATTCGGGGAAGCCGGACAGGGGCTGGGCACTTAACGTTCATGGCAAAGGATTCCGACCCACTGGCGGATGCCTTCGGCGCCAAGGAGACCGGCGGGCTGTTCTCCGGACTTTTGGCCGAGGAAAGCACGTTCGACCGCCGCATGATGTGGCGGCTTGGCTCATGGGGCGTGGGGGCCGTCGGCGCCGTCGTCCTGGCGGTGTTCGCCAACCAGGCTCAGCTCGGCTGGCGCCGCGAACAGGTCGCCTCGGTCGATCTGTCGCGCCAGGCCGACCGGCTCCAGATCCTGACCAAGGACAGCCAGAACGAGGCCCGCCGCCTTGCCTCCGCGATCGAGACGCTGAACAGCGATCGCGACCGGCTCTATTCGCGCGTCACCGTGCTGGAGCAAGGGCTGGAGTCCGTGACCGGCGCCGTCGCCAAGCAGACCGCTGCGCCGGTTACAGCGCCGCAGGCCTCCGCAGCGAAACCGCAGGACACGCCGGCACCTGACGCGCAGCCCGCGCTCACAGCGCCCAGCGTCGCGCCAGTCGCCTCAACGCCGGCTCCATCATCCCGCGACAAGCAGCGCGCGGCAGCCGCAAAGGAACAGGCGAAGGAGCCGCCAAAAGACACTGCGAAGGAGGCTGCAAACGAACAGCCGAGCCCACCGCCGCAGACCGCAGCGGCGGCCTCGCTCGTGCCGTTGACGACGTCGGCAATCCCGATCCTTCCGCTGGTGCCATCAAAGTCGTTGATGGCGCCGCCCGATCCCGCCGCATCGAAACTGATTCAGCCCGAGACGACAGAGAAGGCCGCCGATAAGAAACCCGAAACGGCGCCCGCGGCCACGGAAGTCGCAGCGACATCCGCCAAGCCGCCGGAAGCAATTGAAGCCGAGTCTCCCGCGATCGCCGTCCAGCAGACGCGCTTTGCGATTGACCTCGGCGGCGCCAACTCGCTCGACGGCTTGCGCGCGCTCTGGCGCGGGTTGAGCAAGTCCAACCCGGACATCGCGGCCCTGCGTCCGATTATCATGATCAAGGAAGGCAACACCGGCCTCGGCATGCAGCTCCGCTTGGGGGCCGGTCCCCTCGTCAACGCCGCGGCCGCCGCAAAACTCTGCGCCGGCCTCGCCGAGAGCGACCGCCACTGCGAGACCACCGTGTTCGACGGCCAGCGGCTGTCGATGCGCGGACAGGAGAAGCAGGACAAGGGATCGGACAAGACGTCCGAGAAGAGCCAGGACGCCGTCCCGCAGGCCGAGACCACGCCTGCCACCGCCGCCACCGCCAAACCCGACAAGCACCGCCGCAGCTATTCCTCCAAGCGCACGAAGCGCGAGGAGCCCGCACCTGCGCCCGCGGTGCAACCGGCGGCGGCCGCACCGGCCAAGCCGGAGGCGTCGGCGGGATCGACGTTGTCGTCGTTCTTCAGGCGGTAGCTGACTCCAAAAGCGCTACACGCACGTTCGACAGATCAGCTGAATTCTCTCGCGCACACCAGCGAGAAACTTCGACCTTCTCTGTTGCTCGCCCGCGGCTTCGCGACCATATTGCCCCCATGACAAAAAAGCCGTTCCGCCTCACGCCCTATCAGGTGCAGTTCCTCATCGTCGTCGGTTTCGTCACCGTCGGCTGGGCGCTCTATGTGCGCTATCTCGCGGTCGAGTTCTCGCAAGTGGCGCTCGCATGCGATGCCGGCTTGCAGACCATGATCTGCAAGGCGCGCACGGTGTCGACGTCGCTGTTCAAGAATTCGGTGTTCGGCATCGTCGCGCTAGTGATCGCGACGCTGAACCTGATGCGGCCCTCGATCGTGCTGCTCACGCTCGGCGTGATCGCAGCCGGCCTCGGCATCGTGCTCTACAACATCGTGCTGGCGGGGCTCGCGATCGGCCTGCTCATCCTCGGCTTTGCGCGGCCCGCGCCCGCCACAGCGTGAGCGCGAACAGCAAATAGATCGCGCAGGTCCACATCGCCTGCCAGTTCTCGCGGCCTTCGTTCAGAAAAATATAGGCCGCCGACAGCGCCAGCACGCCTGCGAACACCGCTTCCGCAATCGGACGCACGCCGATCTGCGGCCGGTTCAGCATCAGTAGCGCGAACGGCACCACCGCCATCGTCAGAGAGGCATAGGGGAAGTCGCGGTAGCGCGGATCAAACACGAAGCCGAGCGCGGTCTCGGTTGCGATTACGGCCGTCACCGCCAGCGTCAGGCCGAGCACGGCGGTGAGCTTCGACCATTTCCGTTCCTCGCGCGGACCGAGAATATCGAGGAAGGTCGGCAGGCTGCGGCCGATGACGATCGCCTGCGCGCAGAAGATCGGCGACAGGATGCCGGCCAGGAGCAACGTGCCCCATTGCAGCCAACCGCCCCAGCCGTAGCTCTCATAAAACATCTTGTCGGCGGCGATCCCAAGCAGGATGCCCGCCGATGTCGCGGAGATGCCGACGCCGAGCCAGGCCGAGAAGCGCGGCGTCCAGGGCCTGCGCCGCAGCGTCAGGCCTGCGACCGCGAACACCAGCACGCTGAGGCCCATGCCGGCGCCCATGTACCATTTCCAGAAGGGGAAATTGCTGATCGGCTCGCCCGGCGGATATTTGAGCTGCCGCCGCACGGAATCGAACAGGCCCCAATAGCCGCCGACGGTGCCTTCGAGCCGGCGCTTCCAGGGCTGGTCATAAGCCTCGATCAGATTGACGCGAAACTTTTGCGCTTTCGCAAGGCCGAGGATTTCCGAGACCACGCGCGCCTGGTTGGTGCGTGACGGCAGCGCGCCCTCGCGCATGCGTCCTTCGCTCGGCCAGCCGGTCTCGCCGATCAAAATCTCCTTGCGGGGAAACGCGACCGCCATGCGCTCGCGGATCGCCTCGACATGGGAGGCGGCGAATTTCGCGCGCACCGGCACGTCTTCCCAGTAAGGCAGGATGTGGATCGTGACGAAGTCGACGGCGTCGTAGACCTCGCGGTTCTTCAACCAATATTCCCAGACGTCGGCATAGGTGACGGGCACGCTGACCTGCGCCTTCACCGAACGGATGATCGCGGTGAGGTCCGACGTCGTCATCTCCCCGCGCAGCAGCACCTCGTTGCCGACGACGAGCGCGGAGATGATACCGGGGAAGTCCTTGGTGAGGCGGACCGCGGTCGCCACCTGCGCAAAATTCTTGGCGCGGTTGCTGCCGAGCCAGATGCCCTGGATCACCTTCAGCCCGCCGATCCTGGCGGCAACCGCCGGCACCTGGTCGAGCCCGTTCTCGATCGAATAGGTGCGAACGCAGTCGGTGATCTCCTTGAGCTGGCGCAGATCCTGCTCAAGCTGGTCGGCCTCGATATGGGTCCATTCGTTCAGCGGCGTCTGATCGCCGCGGAACGGCGCGTAGGAGACGCATTGGACCTTGTCATTGGGATCGATGGGCGCGCGCGCGAGCGTGATCGGCGTGGCCAGCCACCACCACACGGCAGCAATCGCACAGAGGGAGATGAGCAGGAGCGCCACTGGCGTACGAAGTGAAATCGGTTCCGTCCTCCGCGAAGGGTCCGTCGATTACCTGCTCGCGCGCCATCTGCCAAGGGGGGAACGCCGGCGAGCGGCGCCCTCTCCCCGGCGAATTGGCCTGCGGCCGTTCGACCAAGCCATAGGATCGTGACTTTGCTGGACAAAAATCCAAATAAAGGCCATGGAATTTTGCGGGACTTTTCCGCCGCATTGGAGACCCATTTGGACGCCATCACCACCGCGTCCGCGAGGTCCTCCGCGCGGGCGGTCAGCTGAGATATTGGGGAATTCATGCGGCGACGGGTGTTCGAGTTACGAAATGCGGCCCTGCGGCAGTTCGCCGCCACCTTGGCCGTCTCCTCCCTTGTCCTCCTGGCCAGCCTCGGTGGCGCGACCGCCCAGAGCGGAACGCCGACCCCGGATCAAGGCAAACAGCCGGCGGCACAGGCCACCGACGCAGCCAAGGATGCCAACCAGAAGCGGACTGACGAGTTCGCCGAGGCTGCCCGCACCATTAATGGCCCGGCCGGCAATCCCGAATGCGTCTGGCTCGGCCGTCGCGCGGTTCAGTTGATGTACAGGGACGACCTCGATACCGCCTTCCGCCACATCGATCTTTACGACCGCTTCGGCTGCCCCGGCGGTCACATCCAGGCCGCGTTCCGCTGCCTGACCCGCTTCCTCACCCAGATCGACGACAAGGTCCCGAACAGCCTGAATAATCTAACCCAGGCCTGCTGGATCAACCCGGCTGCGCAGCCGCAGCAGACAGCCGCGGCCGCCTCGCCGTCGCCCGCACCGACCAACAGCAATTCGCAGCCCCCCCAGCCGGCCGCGAGCCCCGCGCCTGCGGCAAGCCCGACGCCCGCCCCCCAGAAATAGCCGCGATCGTTTCAGCCTCCGTTCAGGAACGATCAGCGATAGCAACTGACGGCACTGCCGCGCGTTGACCGGACCGGACAAGGCCATGCCCTGATAAGGACATGAGGCCATGACAGTTGAGAAACCGCGCGGCAGAGGTATGCTCCACTTGCCGCGGACTCGGTCGGATCTAGGGGTCGGATCCGCTTCCCTGCCATTTCAGCCCCTTTTGGTTTAGCCGCGATGCGCGTTGTCGCCGCCGTTCTGTTGCTTGTGTCCGTGCTCCACGCCGGCATCTGGGGAGTCTTGCGCGACAAGCAACCCGCGCCCGACTTCAAGGGCCTGTTGCCCAGCCTGTCTTATACGCCGTTCGAGCCGGGACATGTTGTCGACAGCAACGTCGACCCCGACAAGATACGAGCCGATCTGAAAAAGCTCTCGACCCTCACCCGCGCCATCCGATCTTACTCCGCGACCGAAGGCAACGAATTGGTGCCGCCGATCGCTGCCGAGTTCGGGCTCAAAGTCACGGTCGGTGCCTGGATCGGCAAGGATCCGGAGCGCAACGAGCGAGAGATCAAGGCTGCCATCGCGCTCGCCCGCAAGAACAGCAACGTGAACGGCGTCGTCGTCGGTAACGAGGTGATCTACCGCGGCGAGCAGAAGGTCGAAGACCTCATCGAGATGATCAAGCAGGTAAAGGGCGCGGTGCGCGTTCCCGTCACCACCGGCGAGATATGGAACATCTGGCGCGACAACCCCGACCTCGCCTCCAACGTCGACTTCATCGCCGCCCACGTGCTGCCCTATTGGGAGAACTTCCGGTCGGACCAGGCGGTCGATCAGGGCGTCGACCGCTATAACCTCTTGCGGAACCTGTTCCCCGGCAAGCGCATCGTGATCGCCGAGTTCGGCTGGCCGAGCGCGGGTTATAACTTACGCAACGCCGACCCCGGTCCGTTCCAGCAGGCGCTGACGCTACGCAACTTCGTCAGCCGCGCCGAAGCCCTCGGCATGGAATACAACATCGTCGAAGCCATCGATCAGCCCTGGAAGTACTTTGAGGGCGGCGTCGGTCCGTACTGGGGCATCCTCAATGCCAACCGGGAGCCGAAATTCGCCTGGACCGGTCCGATCGTGAATCCCGACTATTGGAAGCTGATGACGATCGCGCTCTTGGTCGGCGTCCTGCTGTCGCTGCCGATCCTGCGGCTGGAGCAGCCGACCGCCAAGCAGGCCTTCCTGCTGTCGGCCACTGCCAACGGCGTCGGCGCCTGGGCTGCAACCGTGTTCGCGTTCTGGAATACGCACTATTTCGTCTTCGGCTCGGCCTTCGCGCTGACCCTCGGCATGATCCTGCTTGTCCCGCTGGTGCTGATCGCGATGGCCCGCATCGACGAGATCGCCGCGGTCGCGCTTGGCCGGCCGCCGCAGCGGCTGCTCAGCAAGAGCAAGCCGATCGCTGACGTGCCGGAGAATTACTATCCGAAGGTCTCGATCCACATCCCGGCGTATTTCGAGCCGGTCGAGATGCTCAAGCAGACGCTCGATGCGCTGTCGCGGCTCGATTATCCGAACTACGAATGCGTGGTCATCATCAACAACACGCCGGACCCGGCCTTCTGGCAGCCGATCCAGGATCACTGCCGTGCGCTCGGCGAACGCTTCAAATTCATCAACGCCGAGAAGGTGCAGGGTTTCAAGGCCGGCGCGCTGCGCATCGCCATGGACCGCACCGCTGTGGATGCCGAGATCATCGGCATCCTCGACGCCGACTATGTCGTCGAGCCCGACTGGCTGAAGGATCTCGTGCCTGCCTTCGCCGATCCGCGCGTTGGCCTGGTGCAGGCGCCGCAGGAGCATCGCGACGGCGATCTGTCGATCATGCACTACATCATGAACGGCGAATATGCCGGCTTCTTCGACATCGGCATGGTCCAGCGCAACGAGGTCAGCGCCATCATCGTGCACGGCACGATGTGCCTGATCCGCCGCGCTGCGATGGACATGGCCGGCGGCTGGTCGTCCGATACGATCTGCGAGGATTCAGATCTCGGCCTTGCGATCCAGCAGCTCGGCTGGGTCACCCACTACACCAACCACCGCTATGGCCGGGGCCTGCTGCCCGACACCTACGAGGCCTTCAAGAAGCAGCGTCACCGCTGGGCCTATGGCGGCCTCCAGATCGTGAAGAAGCACTGGCGCCGCTTCCTGCCCGGCGCGAGCCGGCTGACGCCTGATCAGAAGCGCGAATATGGCCTTGGCTGGCTGAACTGGCTGGGGGCCGAAAGCCTCGGTGTGGTTGTGGCCCTGCTCAACCTCGTCTGGGTGCCGATCGTGGCCTTTGCCGACATCGCCATCCCCGACAAGATTTTGACGCTGCCGATCATCGCCGCCTTCATCGTCTCGCTCGTGCACTTCCTGTCGATGTACCGGGCGCGCGTCGCGATCAAACCCGGCCAGATGCTCGGCGCCATGATCGCCGCGATGAGCGTGCAATGGACGGTGTCGCGCGCGGTCGCGCAGGGATTGATCACCGAACACATTGCGTTCGCGCGCACCTCCAAGGGCGGCCTGTCGCGGATGTCGATCGAATTCCAGGCGTTCTGGGAGGCCGTGATCGGCGCCCTGCTCCTGATCGGCGCCGGCGTGCTAATCGCCTCCAACAGTTTCCGGCAGATCACCGAGATCTACATCTTCGCCGGCGTCCTGGTGCTGCAAAGCCTGCCGTTCCTGGCCGCGGTAGCCATCGCCATCCTCGAGCTCAGCCGCATCAACTCGTTCCAGTTCTGGCGCGACAGCGCGATCCGCACTGCCGAGCTGATTGGCCTGCGTCCGGTCGCCCTGCCGACCTCCGTCGGTTCCTCGCAGCCGGTGCCGAGCGAGGTGCGGCAAGAGGCGAACTAATCCCCGGTAGATCGGAGGGCTTGCCGGGCCGCTCTTCAACGTGGATGACGCGGGCAATCGGGTTGAAAATCCCGCGCTAAGCGCTGGAAACGCCGGAGGAATCCCCGCCCCTGCCACCAACTTCGGCAGCCGCGCGCGCTATTGACCTCCGCAGCCACTCCCCCTACACAGCGCGAGCCGAAAGCATGATCCGGAAACACCCCTACCGGTTTTCCCCGCGACGCGAGTTCAACGTTGCGGCAAGACATGCTTCTCGAATGTCCGACGGCGATGGCGATCGATCGTAAAGCCATCCAGCGGCCATGGGAGCGCGTAGCTCAGCCGGTAGAGCACGTGACTTTTAATCACGGGGTCCTGGGTTCGAGCCCCAGCGCGCTCACCAAACAAAATCAACAGCTTACGCCAAATTATGGATTGACTAAAAAGGCCCTGTGTCTGCACCGTGTCTGCAAATCGATTGCCGACCTGAGCGCCCAGGATCGCCGCGCGATAGTTGCTCGCGATTACCAGCAAGCCAGCCCGCTCAAGCGGCAGCGTGCCCTCCCCGGCCGCCAGATCCAGGCAGATGCGCCCCATGCGCGCGAGCTCGTCGATGTCATGCTGATCCTGCCCCATGTCGCCGATCGACTCCTCCTCGCGGGGGCGCGTCAACAACCCTGTTGCAGGTTGACATGATTTGCGTTAGGCGCCCTTCGCCTAGAAAAAGTGAGAAAAGGACCTTTTATGGCCATCCAATCCGGCGGTATCGATGCAGATCTCATGGTGATCCAAAAAGCGGTGGGAGGTCTGCAGTTCGCGATTCAATGTCGCGACAAAGCCCTCGCCCACTCAATTATCGAAGCTTTGATCAAGCGGCCGAACAGCGACATGGCGAACGAAGTCGGCCGTGCGATGGAGAAGTGGGTTCAACATTTTTGATGCTTGAGCGCGGGACCCCGATCCCGCGCTTATCCACACCCACGACGCGCAGTAGCTCGCGCGCATTCATAGCCCCCACCCGTTGAGAATTTGACTCTGGCTTGCGCCGCGTTTCGATGGCGGGATGCCGAGCCCAGTCCGACGCCACACGCCCACCCGCGCCGACGGCAGGCCGGTCAAGATCACCTTCGGCAACATGCGCGACGCCGGCGTGCGCGGCGTCCTGGTCTATTGCGCGGACTACCGATGCAGCCATAGCGTGGCGCTACCGGCCGATGCCTGGGGCGACGAAGTGCGACTGTCGGATATCGAGCCGCGGTTTGTGTGTTCTGCTTGTGGCCGGCGTGGTGCCGACGTTCGGCCGGACTTCAATTGGAATGGCGCCATCAAGGGCGGCATGGGGTATCGAAACACGACATGACCAATGGCTGGGGGCCTTCACTTCGAGTCTAAGCCCGTGATCCACGCAGGCATCTCGTCGGGAAGTCCGAGATTTTTCCGAAACACCCGGATTCGAAATTCCTGCTCGGACAAATATCGAAGATATGCCTCCCGCTCTGCCTCCCGCTTATAGGCCCCGACTTGGACGCCAAGGAAGAGGGTGACGACAAAGATGAACGCGGAATAGCCCACCACGATTTTGAAGCGGTTATCTGATCCAAAAACATAAACCATAAGGCCGGCTAGCAAGGCCAGCACTGCCGGGAGAACGCTGCCTATCGCCGATGATCTACTCAAGCCCGTTAGATTGCCGGCCAGAAATGCAATTAGCGAAACCGGGAGCGTGAAGAAAAAATAGTAGGTTAAGATCTTCCAATAGCTGGGCGCGCCGGAAGACAAACGCAGAAACGCAGCAAAACCTGCAGCGAGACCCAAGCAGCACGCTGCGGGCAACGCGAGAGAGTACACCGTGAACAGCAAGGGGTTGAAAGCGTACACGGGCTAAAAACCGAAACCTCGGAGAATCTTCGTTGGATCACGGATGATGTCGGCGGGGAAGCCACCAGCGCCCGGTAGCACTGGAGGAGTGTCCTCCCGCGCTCCCCTCGGCGGTTCAGAAAAGGTTGTACAGGAAGCAATGCTCACACATTGCCGCAGCAGCGCTTGTTCCGATTGGTCAAGAGCGATCGTAGCGGACCTGGAGCAAATTGTCCTGCACGTTGAAATCGATGCCGCCTGTTGGGCGTTCGCGCCCGATAAGCCACACCGGCAGAGCAACGAAACCAAAAAAAGCATCCCAAAGGATATACAGAGCCTGCACCTCATCACCGGCCCTCCCAAAAACCTAACCAGAGTTGCTCAACTAAAAAGCGAATTCAAGGTCAAATTGAATCTACAGAGGCAAAAGGGCGCTAGACCGAGGCCTACCGCCCTCTCGTGTCATCGCTCTAGTCGTCGATGCGTCTGCCGGTCGCGCTTTCTGATCCTGCGGCTGCGGCGCTTCATGCCCCTCGCTCCTCGAGGATCTCCCGAACCATGGTCCTTATCATCTGTTGATCAGCCAGTGGCATGGTCGAGACCACGGCGGCGAACTCGCTCCCGGTCGAGTTGGGGCTCAGCACGATCGGGTCCCTCTCGAAGATGCGCCCGCGGCCATCGAGCAGCCATTCTGGGTTCACGCCGTGCCGTTCGAGGAAGCTGCCGATTTCCTCGTGCTTGAGCGTCAGGGCCGGCTTGATCTCTTCCTCGGAAAGATCGCGGGAAGCCGCAATGTCCCTGATGCGCCGCCGCATGGCTTCATTGAACTCGCGTCTGCGGGCCATCCTCTCGCTATTGGTGCGGCGCGTCGGATGCGTCGCGGTGACATCGGCGATGGCCTTGTCGACGAGCTCCTTGGTAATGGTCTGTACCTTCGAATTGAAGGCGCTGAGCGCGGTATCCAATCCGCCGGTGGTCGAAACCGGGGCCTCCTGTTTCGCCGATCCGGTCGCTGTGGCAATGTCCTTGGCGATGTTCCCGGTCAGCTTCGGTGCCTGCGCGAACGCCGGAGCGCCTGCCAGAAACGCCGACAGGACGAAGGCGACCAGCAGCATCTTGACCACGGTCGGCGTGATGGAGGCCTTTGCGGTTATCTCCTTGGCGGTCTCGACGGCCGCGGGGACCGTCTTGGATGCGGTGAGCTTCTTCAGGAGAGCGGCGACCTCGGCCTGCCCGTCCTTCTGCCACCACGACCACACCACGCCGGCGATCACCATACCGCCGCCGATGAAGGCCGACGTGTCGCTCGACTGAATGTAGCCGCCCGCGACCAGCGCGCCGCCGGCTGACGTCAGGAAATGCCGGACGATGCCGGCGAGGATGGGTTTCAATGCGTCCGAGTCCATGATCGTCTCCTATCCGCCGCCGTGACCGAGAGGATTACCGGCCCAGGGCCAAAACAGATGTGCTGCCAAAATTCCTGCAAACAGGAGCGCGAGAGCGTGTTGATCCGATCCGGATGGCGGAAGGCCAAGACTCGAACACCGCGAAGAACGCGATGGCGGCGAGGATGCCGATGATCCAGGGAATATTCATGCCCACTCCATCGCGAGTTGTTCGCGCGTGCCAGCGTAGGCATTCAGGTCGATGCCACCATTTCCCGCGACGATGCCGGGAATGTTGTGCGGCGGCGGCCCGACACCATCGCCGGTGTACTGCCACAACCAACAGTTTGAGAACCCGGCCGGCAGATGCGCCACCGGACCGTACTGGCAGAGCCAAAGTCGGTGCGATGTCAGGTAGGCGCGATCCTCGGGACCAAGCTTGCCCATCGTTTCCTTGAGGCGATTGCCGGAATAGATTGCCCCCTTGCGCCCAAGCTTCTGCTCGAGCAAATGCAGGAACTCGACCGCCTGTTGGGCAGACATGTTCGAAGGACGATTGTCCTCGAAATCGAGGACCATAAGCGTCTCGTCATCCGGCTGGGCAGCCTTCAGGAAATTGTCGATCTGGAGTGGGACAGGGTCGCCGGTATTGAAATGGTATGCGCCCCAAAGCAGGCCTGCCGCTGCCGCCAGCTTGCGCCGGCCGGTATAGTCGGGGTCAACATAGGCCCGCCCCTGGCTGGCCTTGTGGATGATGCCCCAAAGGCCGGCTGCGGCTGCCGCCCCGAGGTCTTCCACCACATTGTGGTGGCTGATATCTGCGACGCGCGGCTGCATAGCGGGCTCCGTTTCCAGCCCACCTCGTCCCAGTTGTGGCCGCCCAGCAACGCACCGCAAGAAAACATAGATTGCGGGCTTCTCGCGTCCTTTACCCGGCCGGGTTGTAAGTGGTAATAGAACCGCCGTCGAAGTAGTGGGCGGGAACCGGTGTGGTCAACAAAAAACTCGATGCCTTGACTGCGTTGCGCTTTATTGCAGCGGCGGCGATCGTGACCGGCCATCTCAGCGATCACTTCCCTGTAGCAGCACCCATCGCCGTCTTCCCGTGGGGCTACGGAGTAAGCTTTTTCTTCGTGCTCTCAGGCTTTATCCTGAAATACGTCTATAGCGATCTGAGCAGACCTGGTGCTGTGCGGACATTTTTCGTCGCACGTATCGCGAGGATCTGGCCTCTCCATCTGGCGGCGCTGGCCTTCTTTTTGGCCTTTGTTCCGTCAAGCATCTGGCTCATCCAAAATTCCACCGGCAGCAGGCTCAATATTCTGCTGGCACAGATATTTCTCGTGCAGTCTCTCGTGCCTAAAGTGAGCTACGTGTTCTCGTTCAACGCAGTCTCATGGAGCATCTCGACGGAGATGTTTTTCTACCTCGCCTTCCCGTTCCTGCTGCACAAATGGGACACAACATGGCGCTGGAAATTCGCGGCTGTGATCGTAATCGCAGCTAGCATTTTAACGATTACAACGATGCTACCGATCGCATATGGACCCGCAAATCCTTCCGAAGTCGGCGCGGTTCCCTTCGGCTATATGTTCCCGGCGACCAGAATCGTGGAATTCATGCTCGGCATGATCGCTGCAACCGCCTTTCAAAACATAAGACCATCCGGGACGGCACTGAAGTGGACACTGCTTGAGATCGCGACAATCGCCGCATTACCCGTTTGCTACTTCCTGCTGAGCGGTGCCCCTGCCGCTATCTTCGGAGTTGGTCTCTCCTCTACCTCGTGGAGCATGTACGCTCGGACAGCCGCATGCGCGCCCGCATTTGCGGTCTTGATTTTGGTCTTTGCCTTTCAGAAAGGCGGCATCTCTAATCTGGTGAGCGCGAGGCCGCTGGTGCTTCTCGGCGAAGCTAGCTACGCCCTGTACCTGGTCCATTATTCCCTGCTGATCATGCTGAGCGTCTACCAAGGATGGCTCCCGGCATTCTCGCAGATCACCTACATAGCTCTCTACGTCTCCGCCTGCATTGCAGCATCGTTTGCGCTTTGGTTTTTGGTGGAGATGCCGAGCCGCCGCGCGATCAAAAGACTAGTTGCCGGCCACAATCGACCAAGTGCTGCCGTTGGCAACCAGAGTTACGAACTTCCCTGCGGTAGTTCCAAGTATTGACGATGTAGCCGAGCCATTGAGCCCGATGATGTTCGACGAAGCGCTATTAACGGCCTGTGCTGCGTTGTTCACCAAGTATAGGGTCCGACTGGGATAGCGGGCGGCTGGGAGCAACGTGTACGTGAACGTTCCGCTGCCGTTGAAGTAGACGATGCTATCGCCAGGATTCTGCGTTGCACTCGTTCCTGTCAGCGCCGCGCCGCCTGTCGCAACGTCTTTGGTCGTCATATACTGCGTGCCGCCGCTGATGCCAGCGTAGCCTTGCAGCATGCTCGCACCAAACGACACGAGATCGAAATAGATCGGCGTGGCTGAATTGTTAGCCGTGATATTCTTGCCGGATCGGGACAACGTAGCAAAGAAGCCGTTGTTTGAGACGACGACGGGTCCGGGGAATGTGCTGTCGGTGACGATGAGGTCGGTCGTAGTTAATCCGCCAATGAAGCCACGATTATTGACGAAGTGAATGCCACCGCCAGTCGGGCCACCGGCGCCTAATAGATTGAAGCTACCCGCGAGTAGACCGCCCGCTTCAATGGCGCCTCCGGTGAATGTGCACGCTCCATAGGCGCCCGCCATGATGTCGTCGACGCATATGAATCCGTTGTTGACGGCGGTGTTAATAGTCTCGCCACCGTTCGTGTAGACCAGCCCACCGGTTGAGAGGACGTTGATCCCGCGCGTCTCCGACGTGAACGCAGCACTCGACGCGGTGCAGGCTTGGTTGACCGTGTAGGAACCGGAGGCCCCGAGAGAGCCACTCGACTGGCTGACGACGTAAGTATTGGCCGGGAAACCAGTTCCGGTCAGTATGTCGTAGAGGTCCAGATATCCTGCCGAGACGGTGACAGTAACTGTCGTTCCGGAGCAAGTGGCGCTCCCAGAGATGGCCCACGCACCGGACGAATGCGGGTCGACAACATTTTGCATATTGCTGATGCCGACGACCGCGTTGGTGGAATAAGCAGTGACGCCGCGCGCGACGTTGAAGAACATTCCATGCGAGATAACGATCTCGGACAGCGGGAGCGCCGATTGTGTGCGATCTCCGATGACAATCGCCTGACGGCAGTTCGAGTATTCCGCGAACCTGATGTCCTGATATTGAACGGAAGTTCCGGAACTCGACGACCAGACTTTCAGCGCGGAGACGATCTGCACATTGCTGTTGCAGTCGAGCTGAATGTTCCCATCAATCCGGCTGCCGTTGAAGTTCTTTAGTTCGAGGACGGCACTGAATGACCCGGCCGTGGTGAGCTTCAATCCGCCCTTCCCGGTCAGGCAGATATTGCCACTGCCGCCAATGATGCTCACGGTCGTCGTTGTGTTGTAGACGCCGTTAAACTGATAACACCGACCCGCAGAGACAGCGTCGGTAATGGCTTGTTGAATGTTCGCCGTGGTGCAGCCGCCGGAATAGGTCTCGCACATCACCGGCATGCGCTGAAGCTGCTGCTGCATGCTGGTTGCGGCCGGCGAGGCGTTCGTCGGCGTGAACGTCATCGTCTGCGGGTCAACCCACGTTCCATCGCCGCGCCACATCGTCGAGGAGGATGCGCTGGTGCCCCCATTCATCTGAGAGACGGCGATGTTGCTACTCAGGTCGGCGAACGACGGCTGCGTGCAGCCGGGTGTGCCAGCCGTGATTGCGGCCATCCATTGATGCGACGAACAGGCGGCTGAGTACAGGCTGGCGAGGCCGAGGAAGGTCCGCGCGGCCGAGGCCGAATATTCTCCTACCTTGCCGTTGTTGTCGTAGAGGATCTGCCCGTTAACACCGCCGTTGATCGGGGTATTCCCCACAGTCCACGGCAGCGATGAAAATGGAATGGCTTGTGCTGGACCGCTTCCCGGTCCGATGCCGATGCGGCCAATCACTGACTGGTTGGGGATCGCGTTAAATTGTTGAGCGATGGTTGGGGAAAGCCCGACGAATGCGACCGCGATCGCGACGGTACGAGCAAAGCTAGACAGCATTGGTGGTGACCGATGAAAATCATGACGGCCGCTTCTGGGCTGCCGTCAGTCCTCGGCCTTATCCTCGTCGGGGGGCCGCCTCCTTTCTCATTGCCTTGTCCACGATGGGGGGCGCTTACTGAACCGATCAGCCTTGTCCTTGCGGGGGCCGAACTCCTCGTAGTTCGTTGGACGCTTAATTTCCAAGTCGAATTGCGGTGATCATGGTGTCATGCAAACTGCCGCTTGCGTTTGCCTTCATGAAGCCGCCGGTGTTCGATGTGTCCGCACACTCAAGGCGCAAGTTGGCGGCGGGAGACGTGATTAAGCCTGAAAGGCTGATGGACACACTCGCGCTGGCCGCGACGCTTGCGCTTCGTGAACTTGCGACGACGTTGATGCCGTCCGTAATTCTGCAATTGAAGCTGGCCGCACCAGCGGTGTCCAGGACCGTAGCCGTGGCCGTCACAGACCATGTACCGGATGTTCCCTGGGTGATCGATGGTCCAGCGAAGTATGCCCCTATACTGTTGAGACTGACATCTGCGCCAAGCGAATTGCTCAAACCAGAAATGGGCAAGTTCGCCCATGACGGATTGGCGTTCGGTCCGTTGGTCGAAAGGAATTGGCCAGCAGGTCCCGGCGGTAGCGCACTCCATCCGGCAGTGTTGGTGCCCCGATAGATGACTGTCCCTTGCGTCGTGCCGAAAAGCTTGTCGAGCACCGCACTGATCGTGTTGTCGGCTGCCGGACCTGGCGCACCGCTGATGTTCGATCGAATCGTCCCATCAGGAGATGTCACACCTTGATTGTTAAGCGCAGTCGCCAGCTCCGACATCGTGACAGCATAGCCGGGAGCACCAATGCCCCTGAGATTGCCGACGAGTGTATAAGGCGGAAGGTTCGTCGGGAGATAGATTTGCGCGCTCGCGGGAGCTACGTACAGCAGCCCTACGAAAAATCCCACGCCCCGGATTAAATTCTTCATGTTCTATCGCTCATTGTCCTTGCGAATTCGTGGCCGAGGATCTCCCCGCGTCCACGCCGCCGCGGATGAGTCGCACGCTTGCCCCTGGAGCTCTCAAACGTAAGATCCGGTCAACTCCTTCAGCGTCTGCCGCGGACCATCCAGTCCATTGGCAGCGGCAGACGCGATGATCGCGCGCAGGTTCGCCACGTCGGCCGCCTTGATTGCCGCAGCGTAGGTCGGATAAGCGGCAGGCGAACCATCGTATGCAACCTTGGCCGTGCCGAGTGCCGTCTGCCGCGCGCTTTCCGCAGCGACGATGTTCAGGCGATGATTGGACTCTTGTGCTGGTGTGGTCATTTCGAGTTTCTCCTATTGCAACGCCACTACGCGGCAACCGATCGGCATGTAACCCGTCGGGATTAGTGGACGCGCAAGATCCTGGATTGCCGCCATCCAATCGGAACTGCGCTTTGCTCGGGCCAATTGCAGCTCTGTCACCGAGACGGTGACATGCTGCTCGTCGGACGTTCGCGGGTTGACGATTTCGACCAGATAGTCGGCCATCTATGCCTGCTCCTGTTTCACGGGGCTGCTCAAGATCACGTTGGCGACCAGCAGATGCCGCTTTGCTTCGACGTCGCCACTCATCAGGCGCTTCACCCATTCGGCATCGCTCAAATGATCGGCCTTCCATTTCGTCGCCATGTCGACCTCGGCCTGGCTGGCCGGACGGCCTTCGAGCGTTTCGCGGATCGACAGGGGCGTGAAACCCACGTCCTTCAACATCTCCGCGGTGCCAATCATCTCTCTCAAATCGGACGATGCCATCGTCGGCGAACCGCCAGCCATAGCGGCCGCGACATCGCTGCCCTTCGCGGCGATCTCGTGCAGGTCCTGGAATTCGCGAACCTGTGCGGGCCCTCCAGAAAGTAGGGATGCCGTCCACTTTGGGTCTGCCTTCAATTCACCGAGGCGCGTTGCTGCTTCGGCCGGTGTCGCTGGAAGCGCCGGCGTGGCGGGAACGAGAGGCTGCTCGGTCATGCCGGCACTCCCTGAAGCACGTTCAGCTTGACGCCCAGCGCTTCGCGCGCCTCAGCCTGGAGCGCCTGAGCCTCGGGATCGTCCTTGAAGGCCTTCGGCAAGCCACCCTTGCAAGGGTGCCAACAGAAAGGGCGACCGGCAGCGATCACACAGCCCTGCTCGTTGCAGGCGGTCGCACAGTTCTCCTTCGTCAAGCCGGGAAACTTCTTCATGCTGCGTCCTTTCGTTCTGTGGTCATTCCGGCAGCGCGCGCGGCCTGCTCATTGAGCCGATCGATCTGCCGCGCCACGTTGCCAATGATTGCCTCGTGTGCCGCGCGCAGCTCGTCGATGCCGGCCGGCATCACCTCGGGTTTGTTTCTCGTCATCTCGGACGATGGTTTTGCGAACGGGAGCACAAACCTGCCGATACTGTCGGATCGCTCGGGGGCCAGCCGATAGATCTCGGCAAGCACCATTCGCTCCCCGGGCCCGAATGCGGGGCCATACGAGTTTTCAGGCCCCATGTTCATGGTCGGAATGACGGTGCCGCTGGGTGTCGCGGCCAACGCCCGCAGCGTGGCCTCGCTGTATTCGCCGTAGGCCTTTGCCATCGCCGCGGCAGCATCAAGCACCGCGGCCATCGCCTTCTCGCGCACGGCAAATTCCTTCTTGAATTCGGTCAACTGCTCGGCGCGCATTTGCGCGGCGCCGGCGGCTGCCGCCTGGCGATCAATCCGCTCAGCGAGCCGCAAGGCCGCAGCCAGTTCGTCCGCAGCCGTCTTGGCGGCCTCGATCTTGGCGCGGTGCCCCGCCAGCTTGTCCGCTGCCCCAGGTTTCCGCTCCGCAGCCTCAAGCGCGAATTCCGCGATCTGCTCCTCGAGCTCGCCAAGCGCACCAAGGGCACAGTCGAGTTTTGCGCGTATGGCAGGCGCACGCGGCACCGTTTTCTCAGGTCCGGAATGCGTGGTGCCGGCGTCTTCGCCGGATTGCTTTCGAAACATGGTCAAAACCCTCACGCCGCTTCGCTACGCTGCAGCCGCTTTTCCGCCAGCGCGTCCTCGATCAGGTTGGCCAAGAACTGCGACACCGGCCGCCGCTCCTCAGAGGCCGCCGCGCGAATAGCGTCGGCAAGCTCAGCTTTTGGCCGGAAACTCAGATGGGGCTTCGACATCATTATTCTCCGTTGTTGACGCGAGCATCTGCCGTTGACGTTCTGCCAGCAACGCACCACGTGTCCGCCGCGGGCGCATGTGGGGACGTCGGCGCTTCGTCCACCGAGGCCGCATCCGGGCCGCCAGTTCCGGATCCTCGACGAATTCGATACGAGCGATGCCGAGCGCTAGGGCGTCCAACACCAGGGCGAGGCCCTTCTCACCGAGCGCCTTGATCGGCTGCGGTGACAACACCTTGCTCGCATACCCGTCTGCCCAACCTGCGATCCGGTCGATCACTTCGTGCGTGATTTCGAGCTCGTCGCGGCGCGATCGCAGCAGCGCCAGCAATTCCTCTTGCGTGGTGACGACCCGCGGCAGCGCAGGCGCCTCGGCCGGTTCTGGAGGCTGTGGGGCGGCCTGCGGTGCCGCTACGTCCTTCGACGGCGTACCAGTCGCCAGCCGCGCCACCCTCGCGCGCTCGAACTGTGGAGACACGCTGAGGCAACGCGAGCGCCATCGCTTGCGACCGCTCGTACCCACGTTGACCGTGATCGCGGTCTGCTCGTCGATATCCTCGAAAATGTCGAGTTGTTCACTCATCGCGAGCCGCCAACCGGTGCGACACGAGGCAGATGTGGACGGAGTTTTTTGGAGAGCGCCGCCAAAATCTGAACGACAACTCATTGAAGGATTTCAGGAAAGCCGCGCGAAAAAGAGAGAGGAGGTCGATAATAGCGGACGGCTCTGGTTCCTCCCCCCACCCACCCCCACCCCGGTCTTTTTGATGGCAAACCATGGGCATTTCGGCACGTTCAGCCGTTTCGCCAGCGGTCGACCGCCTCGCGCGCGCCTGGTCTGCTTCAACAGAGTGAAAGACTGGGTTGGCACCCGCGCGCGAAATCCCTTCCCCTGATTTTTGATCACAAGGTCGCGGAAGGGGAATGGCTGAAAATACCGGCTTTGCGCGCCGTCGGCCTAACCGTGTCTGCAATATGTCTGCGATCAACGCTGCCGATAACGCGGTCTTACCCCGTCGATTGGGCCCTTGATGCGACGATGCTAACGAAGTTAATCCGTTAATTGCTCGACCATGGCCTCGCATAATGCGCGCATGAACACCGACCGGCCCAACGTTAGTTCGCACATGGGCCGAATGAGGTCCTTTCGCCGCATCTGTGGAGATGATTTGCACTGGCCTTTTCAACGTCCTGCTGCTGAATGTTCGGGTTGTTCGGTTCGTGTTCGGTTCGTGTTCGTATTCCCAATGTTCGGTGTTCTGTTCGGTTCGCCCCCTCTATAAGAGGGGCGACCGTACGAACATCATTCCGAACATCATCCTGAGCGGTTGATCTTCCACCTGTCGGCGTACTCGCGGACGAGGCTCTTGGCTTTGAGGGCGGCTCTGGCGTCCGTGAGATCGGCGCGGCGGCGCTCGCCGATGCCGGCCTCCTTGGCCTTGGCGTTCCATTCCTCGGTCAGAAGGCCCGCGGGGCCTGCCTCGTGCAGTAGGGTGAGCATGGTGCGCTGATTGGGCGTCAGCTTGGGTTCCCGCGCCTGTGGGGCTGGCTGGGCCTCTACGGCGTCTGTGGAGACGATCGCGGTGGTGATCGCATCGCCATCCTCGTCCCGGCCGAGCTCGAGCGGCTCGAGCTTGAACTGTGCGATCTGACGTTCCGCCTGGTCGTTGCCCTTGATGACCTCGGCGACCTTGATGGTGTCGCCGCTGATCTGCACCATGACGTCGACGTCGCCGACGTGTGCATTGCTGCCGCGGGCGCCGCGGGTCTCGTCCTTACCGGTGTGCCCGACCAGGAGGATATTCACACCCCCGCGGTCCGGCGCTTCCTGGTCGTCGTCACCAAGGCGAAGATGCACATTCCGTAGATTTGCGGCTGCGCGGTTCTGGTCTCGCGCCTTGTCCTCGTCGCCACCGTTCGCCGCGATGCCCTTGGCGTACGTGTCGATTACAACGATCCCGACCCGAATGCCGAACTTCTGCTCGGCCGCCCAGACGGTGGACACGATCGTTTCGACGCAGGTGGGGCTGAGCAGGTCGATAATAGCGTCGGCCACCGCGATCGGGAGGTCATGCAGACCGTCGCGCTTCTGGTAGGCGCTGAGCCGGCGCTTGAAGAGATCGGCGCGCTCAAGCGCAAAGACCACTACGCCGCAGGCTTCTTTCGCCCTATGGCCCCGCCAATCCCGCTTCCCGGCGGCGTGGACGCTGATCTCGGTCACCAAGGCGGATTTGCCAGAGCCTGGCGGCCCGATCAATGCCAGCGTCTCTCCGCGGTGAACTATACCTTTGAGGATCGAGCGCTTTTCAACAAAGGCTCCGCAATCTTCGAAATAGGTCAACTTCAGCGGTGAGCCGTGGCTGGGCTTCGGCGGCGGTCTCGCCGGCGACGTCTCGGCGCGGGACGAAGTATCATCACGGTCTTCTGAAGGCTCGGAGCCGAATGCATCGAACGAGTCCACCGGCGGCGGCTCGTCAGCACCGAACTCAGCCTCGCTTTGAACAGTCGGAACCGCTTCACGGGGATCCACGTCAGGACCCAGACCAAGATCGGCTAGCGTGTCTGCGAATCTCGACATGGTCACGACTTCTGCGGCGCGCGGCGTTGGTGCGGGAATGTTCATGATGCAAGCGCGCTGTTCATGTCGCCGGCTGCGCGCGGCGTTGCGATAATCACTTCACGCCCTTCAGCGGCCCAACGATTGCCGCATGCCTTGATAGCGCGTGCATTGGCGCCGCTGTCGTCGGTCTCGGCCAGGATGGTCAGGCCGTCGATGCCGGGCAGCACGGGGAAAGTGCCGATCGCCCCGGCCGACCCGAGCGCCCACACAGGGCGAAAACCCAACTGGCGGCCTGCCAAACACGTTTCGAATCCCTCGCCGATGATCAGGCCCTGCTCGACGTCCTCGTCGGCATCGATTTTGATCGCAGCGCCGGAGACCGGGCCGAGCATCTTGCGGTCTATCTTCTTGCCGTCGGGCGTGAGCGCGGTGCGGTGGATGGCCTGCAGCTGGTCGCCAACGATCGAACGAAAGGCGGTGAGCATGCACGGCAGGCGGACACCGGGCCCAAATGGGCAGGATGCATGGAAGCGAACGACGCGGCCGGCAATGTCTTCGGGCAACTCGAGCTGACGGTTTGCAAGATAGCTCTCGACAATCGTTCCGCGCGGCTGCACCGCCTCCTGCCATAGGGCGCGAGCCGTGGAGTTGTCGTTACGGGAAGGCGTGACGGAAACGTTTCGCTCCCGTTTTTCGCGCTCGGCGGGTTGCCGCCCGAGCAGTTGGAGGACGTGCTTGCGGCATCCGCGGAAGTCGTCGCCGGCATGGCTGTAGACGAGGAAGCCGTCGGCGGCAGCGGGTGCAAGCGCGACGCTGAGCGATCGATCACGCGGGCTGTGTCCAGGTCCCGGAATCAGGATGGACGCACCAACAACGTCACCGCCAAGTGCGGCAGCCATGCTGCGAAGGGAGGACGTCATGACCGCGCCTCCTGGATGATCTCGCGCGCCGCACGCACTGCTTCGAGCCTGCTCCCGTAAAGCCAGCCATAGCTGCCCCTAACAACGAACCAGCCACCATGGTCGTCTGGCACGATGTGGGGAATGTTGGCTGCGATAACGTTGGTGCGGAGGGCGTTCACTCGGCGTCCTCGCCGTCAATGAGGCCGAGCTCCTGGGCCTTGCAAAGTGCCTTGGTGACTGCTTCGTGCAAGTCCCGCAGCCGGTTCACCGACATCGAGACGCCCTTGGGCGTCGGCACGTTTGCGCCAGCCTTGTTCATCGCAAACAGGCGGACGTCGACGACGTTGATGGTTTCCTGCCCCGGTGGCGTGAAGGGTTGAAGCGTGACGGCGATGACGTCCTTTCTTCGGTTCTTGAAAAAACGAAATGGGATCTGCTCGGTGAGCTCAGGCTTGCGGGTGCTCATGATCAAGCCGCCCTATCGGGCGCGCGCTCTTGGGCGCGCAGCCAGCGTTCGACGCTCGGCCAGAAATAAGTGACGTCGCGACCGATGCGCGTCACCGGCGGGCCCTTGCCATCCTTCTCCCAGGCGATCAGTGTGAATTCGCTATACGGCCGGCCGCGGAGGCGCTCGCCGAGCTGCTTCGCAAGCTCTTTGCGGGAAATGTAGTTGGTGGTAATTTCCGGGATCGTCATTGTCTGTCGCCTTCGTCTCGTTGACGCTGGCGACAGAGATACGGGGCGACATTGCCGAACGCAGCAAAATGCGTTCCGGCAGAAGTGGCCTATTTGTCGGAAGCTGCTTCTAGAAGCTTTTCGTAAACGCTCCAGATCTCATGCACGCGGCTGTACTTGATCCCAAACTTATCCGCTGCGGCGTTGAGAAAGAATTTCATATCGTGCTTCTTGGTCGCATTGAACCGCATGCGGCGAATGAAGTCGACTATCAGCTTGTCCCTCATCAACGTTGAGGGCCGGCCTGGCTTCTCGAATCTGACTTTTCGCGCCGGCCGCATAACCGGCCATGTCGATGGCGTGCGAGGATCGATTGCGAGCGCTAATAGTTCACCAGAGAAACCGCTCATCTTTTCGCGCACAATCCGCGCTAGCGCCTCGCGGGCTATGCGTTCGGCAGCGCTATTATGTGCCAGACTGATTGACCTGCCCGTATCCACATCAAAGCCCGCCAGAAGCTGAATGCAAAGGGCCTCGTCAGCCATCTTTTCCTTATCGGAGCGCGGCATTGTCAGCGCTCCCCGCGCGATGTGCTGACAGCAGCTCGACGTTCGACGCCGGGTGCAGGATCTTGTCGACAAGCGCTGCCAGCGCTTCGAACACTGCACGCTTTTCGTCCAGAAAGGCCCAACAATCGTAGGTCCCGCGGACGACGGCCATGACGTGACCTAAGCATCGCTCTGCATGATCGGCATCGACTTTTGCTCGGCTCATCAATGTGCGCGCGGTGCGGCGCAAATCGTGCAGCGTCCAATTTGGCATGGGCTCGCGACCGTCTGCCCTGCGCCGCTTCGCAATCTCGGCATCAAGCGCGCGCTTGGCTTTGGAAAATCCGCTGAACGGGGTTTTGCCGCCATCACTGGAGAAGATAAATCGGGCGCCCTTCTCCACCTTGCCGATCTCATCGAGCGCGGCGACAGTAAGCGGAATGACATGATCCAACTTTGTCTTGTAGCGATCGCCCGGGATCTTCCACACGTTGCCATCGTCAGCGTGGGGAAGCTCTAGTTCGGCCCCATGCATGCCAGATGCTTCGTTGCGTCGGGTCGCCGTGAGGAGCAGCGCTTTGATGAAACGCGGATAGCAGGCGGGAACGTCCTCAATGGTCTCCAGCGCTGCCCAAAGATCGCGGATTTCATCGTCCGCCAGAACGCGCTTTCGCTGGCGGTCTTTCGGCTTTGTCCGTGCCATGCCTTGTACGATTGGCGTCTTAAATTCGTCGTCACGCGTAGCATACCAATTGAATGCCTTCCGGACATAGGCGAGCGTCCGGTCGGCCATCACGGGCCCACCTGCGTCGCCATCTTCTCCGCCCTCGCCGTCGGCGATGGCGTCAAGCATATTGATGACGTGAGATCGCCGGATTTCGTAAATGCCAATGTCGCCGATCTCCGGCTTTACCAGGCGCTCGAACGTGTGCTTGATTTGATCGGTGCTGCGGAGCTTGGCCTCCTTCTCGACATAGCGGGTCACGAACATGTCGAGCAGGCCGGCCACGTCGAGCCCGTCGGGCTTGTTGCCGTCCTCCAAGCGCCGCGTGCGCTCCGGCCGGGGATCCTCGCGGTTACCCTTGGTGAAGTCCTTGACCAGCTGTTCGGCCTCCACGATCGCGGCCCGCACGGTCAACGATCCGCCCTGCGCGTTGGCGTCCCACCGGCCGAGCGTCTCGAGATAGCCCTTCCCGTCCTTCCGGTGGAACAGCACGAAGGCCTTGGTCCCCGCCGCGGTCACACGGACAGCGAAGCCCGCCGGTGCCTTCTTGCCCTGGAGTGTCGCGCCGCTGAAATAGTACAGCGTGCTCGCCCTCGGCTTGCCGTGCTGGTCAAGCTTCGGCTCAAGTTCGCCCACGATTTTCTCGCTGATGTTCGGCATCGCCGCGCCCCCGTGTCTGCAGTATGTCTGCACGTCGGAGCATATGTGAGCTACAGCGAGCTACAACGAAAATCATGGGGTCGATGCGAAATACCAGTGGATTGCAGGGCCTTCTCCCGCAGACACGGGAAACGAGTCTGCATCAATGGGTTAGGTCACCGTCCTGATTTTGACTTTTAATCACGGGGTCCTGGGTTCGAGCCCCAGCGCGCTCACCAATAAAATCAATACCTTACGCCAAATATTTGATCGCTTAAGAAACCCACGTATAGGCACTGTGTTGGCAAATCGATTGCCGGCCTAGCAGCGAGGATGGCCCTGCGATAGTTGCTCGCGATCGACGGCAGGCCGGCGCGCTCAAGCGGTAGCGCCGACGCCTCCGCCAGATCCAGGCACAGCCGCTCCATGCGCGCGAGCTCGTCGATGTCGTGCTGATCGCCACATGGGCGCCGATGAGACTCCGGCGCCCACGCTCTCGTCAAGGTAGCTTCTTCGGCTTGTTTGTCGCGATCAGTTTCGGCAAATGCTGAAGGGCTTCGCTGTCCCGACCCCGGAAATAGTCGATCGCGCGGTTCGGCAGCCATTCCTCACGGAAGTGCCGGCGAAAGTCTGCCAGAAGGCGCTCAGGATACGCCTTGGGCCAGACACGGCGGCCGTCCTCGTAGATGTGCAGAAGGTCGGCACGACGTCGGTATCGATGCCGTGCGCCTCTCTCAACCACTTGCAGAACATCTTGCCGTGCGAGATGTCGGGCAACATGTGCTCCAGCAGCGTGTATCCCATGAGCTCCACAGGCGCGATCAAAAGCTGGGTCATCTCGGTGAGGACCGAGAAGTGTGCGTCGCGTGGTAAAGGCCCGCGGGTGTCGAATAATTGCTGGGCGTTCGCGACCTGCTCGTGTTGTGCCAAGACCATAAGTGCAGCCACAACGTGAAGCCTCGGTTGCCTACGTCGATCGATGGCCGGATGAGATCCCGGTTATCCGAGCTGGAGCCGCGGTTCATCTGCCATGTTTGCGGCAAGCGCGGCGCGATACTGTGGGGTGGCGGCGCGGCGACGACGATGGCAATTCGCAGATAGTTGGCGGCGTGTTCGAAATCACTTCGCTGGGGCAGGTTTCCTGACTGACTTCTCTGGGGAATTGTGATCAACCACTCGGACGCCTAGAATCTCGTATATTCCCTGCACATAGTGAGTCGGGGGACGCGGCCGTGGGTATTTACTTACTGTCTCTCGCGGCGTGCGTTGTTGGGATCCTTATCTACATTGCATTCTGCCGATAGGTCCGACAACGGGCGCAACAGTTGCATTGAAACCTCAGCCGAAGGCCGAAATTAAGAGTTTCGACTGCTTGCTTTTGACTGTGCACGGATGAGCGCGTTCAACTCCCAAGACGGAGGTGAGCGTGATTACTTGGCTGCTTGTAGTGCTCATTGCTGCCAGCGCGGCGGTCTTGATCGCCCACGCAATCGACGCTCTGCGCTCCTGAAGGCGTGCTTCGTTCAAAGCATTAGCACTCCAATCGACGAGAGAGCGGGCTCGTCCGGGCCTTGAACCGCCAATCGATCCGGCAGACCCCGCCAAGGGTCGCGGCCCAAGCTCAAGCCGGGCTATCACACCCAACTGCCAGCATCCTCTGATTTGGTTGACAAAGTCTAGCCCCACGGAGGCGCCTCGGCGCGTCTAGTCCCAGAGGCCGCGGCTGACGTGATCGCCCCGTGTCCCGCCAAATCGGGGCTCAATTCGCGATAGCGGTAAAATACGTTCGCTCGCACGAGGACGCGGCTGCGATCTATTTTCCCGCCTCCAGTAGGACGCCCTTGGCAAATGTCGCCAAGCGATACGCCGCGGCGCAGACTGTCCTTGATTTGATCGAAGACCGGCAAGATTGAGTGAACAGGCGGAGTGGCGGCGTGATGGCGCCAGCGAGCGAGGCATACCCGTCTCCCCTTGTGAGCCATGAGCTTGTCGCCTGACATGGGGTGCAGACCCTTCAGGCACAGTTCTTGAGCCTTCTTTCGCTTCGCACTGTTGACCGATTTAAGAAGATCGGCGGCCTTGCCATTGATCTTTGCCAAACGCATCGCTTCAACACCCCACTCAGGATGCAGTTGGCGATGCTTCTTGAAGCGCTGTGGAGTTACCAATGCTGGGCCACATCGCTTGTCGCCAGATGTAAACCTTCGCAGCGTCTCTCCCGCCCTCAACCTCCGCATAAATTCGTCCGCCAGATCAGCCGGCATGCCGGGAGGCACATCCAGCCACTTCAGTCGGGCCGCACTACGCTCCTCATGCGATCGATATGCTTGGACACGGGACATGCTCGCCTCCACAAAACGCAGAATTGCGCTGTGGGAGGCGGCGCCTGAGTCGGGGCGCTACCGTGACGAAGAGGCTGCTTCGAGCTTCGCGAGCTTCAGTACCAGTCGCGGTTGTTTTGAAAGCATGCCTGCTTGGTGCGATCCCACACGAAATCCGGACCGCCGCAGGGAGGACGTGGGCGCGATGTTGCCGGGCACTCGTTCCGTACCTTAGCGCCGGTACCCCAGCCATCAACGACGCAGGCGCCGCCGCTTGTGCGGTGACAACCCATACCACAGTCGCCCGCCGCATGTGCCTCACCAACAACCATGAAGGCAAAGGCCGCAACGAGCATCCCTTGTTGGATTTTGATCACTGCCAGACTCCTCTAAAAAGTATGACCTAGAGTGCGCCAAGGACGACATTATAGCCCTCGCACGGCCTCCTGGGGCCAACAATCTGACGCCCGCGATCTCTCGGCGTTCGCAAGGGCCGGATGAGATCCGGATGTCCGATCTGGAGCCGCGGTTCATCTGCCAGGTCTGCGGCAAGCGCGGGGCCATTCTCAGGGGTGGCAGCGAGGCCACGATTTTGGCCATCCGGTAAAATAAAAACGGTCCCAGCACCTCTACATGCCGGGACCGTTGGAGGGCCTGACGGTAATGGAATCGCCAAGCATTTCGAGCCTAGGAAAATTCGGCAATCTGTCTGTTCACTTTTGAACGCCAGCTATAGAGTTCCATCGGTAGGAACGGAGTAGCTGCAATGAAAGACATGCAGGCTCAGCTGGAGAAGCTCCGCGCGGATGCGGCCGAGTGTGCTCTGATCGGTGATCTGGCGACGGATCCAAAGAAGCGAGCACTATTCACCGTGTTGGCGGATCACCTGAGAGTGCTCGCCGCCGAGGTTGAGCGTGCGCTAGCGGAGGGCGTGAAGAGCAAGGGTTGACACATGGCTGGGTGCGGCCTCTCGAGGAGCCGATAGAGGTAGACGGGCGCCGGCTGGTGACGTTGCTAGACGCGGGCGAGTTCATCGCGGCGCTGCCGAAGAAGGAGCACGATACACCGGAGTGGCGAACAGCGATGGAAGCCCTGCTCCTAGTGGTCGAGCGCGGCGGACCCACGCTGTATCGGCGATCTCATCACAGATAAAAGCCGAGGTCCGGTCTGTGATGTTCTATTAACGCACGCGTAGCCGGTTGAGTTCTGTTCAAGTGTACACAAAGCCCACTGAGGCGGCCTCATTTCATTACCAGAAACATATAACCCATGATGCAGACGAGCACGGTGCACCAGCCGTACCAAAGGACGAAAATCCATCTGTCCCGCCGTTTCCACATTGGGAAAATGTACGAGGCAGAGCGGGGCAGGTTTCGTTGATCTGGATCACAGCCAGAACAAATTAGGCCACTCCCTAAATCAAACTAGGCCACTGCGGTCAGAAACAGGCCAGCGCCGATCGCCGGCCAGAGCGACCCCGGCGTCCCCCTATGCCAGCCTGGCCGGGGCCGTCTCTTCTCACCATCCTAAGGCGTGTTGCACATGACGCAGTACTGCTGCCGTGCTCTCAGTGAGTGGCCACCATTCCAGCGGTGATCCGCGGCATAGGCCGCAACGCCAGCAAGAATGATAGCAAATCCGACCCTGCCCATATGCGATGATACCTGGCCTCGTGCTTTTTCAGTCCTGTTCCTCGGGAAGCGCCATGTTCAGGTAGAGGACAACTCCCACCCAGATCATTGCAGTCGCAATGGGGACAAAAAACGCGCATGCCACGAGATGAGACACGGCCGCTCCAAGAATAACCTACGGGCTCAAATTTCTGCGCGAAAATGTCGTCTGACGAAAAACGTCAACGCTCGCGGGAGTTGGATTGGCTTAAAGGGAAAAGCCGCAGCGCGGTTCCAGCCCCACTGCGGCATTCCCGGGCATCTAGAAATATATCAGTACTCAAATCTCGCCGGTGTTCTCACAGTAGAACACCCCGTTCCGAATAAGGACTCCGTACAACTACCGGAATCCGCTGTTCCACGCATTGTCATTAACGGCCGAACATGACACGGCTCGTTTTCCAGCCCCCAATGCTCCCGGCTGCCGATCCAATTGCGGATCAGAGTGACCAGGAGTGCTAGGCCCGCCATCGCCACCGGCGGGCCTTTTGCTGTCACCGCCTCAACCGCCGGCGGTGCGTCATCAGCCGTTGCCGGTCGCGCTTTCTGTGTGCTCGTCGCCTGCGCTTCATTGGTCGCGTTCCGCCAGGAGGCGGAGCTTCGCCGCGAGCCGAGGGTCGGAGGTGCTAATCCAATACGTTACAACCTGGGGAAAATCTGCATCACGTCAGCGTGCCTGCATTTTCCGAATCGACATTCCGTGGTCGCTCTCCTATGCGCCGCGTCCAGGAGAATAGGCGTGAGCCAGTTTCTGTCGATGTTCCTGCTTGCCACCGCCCTGACCCTGACGTTGTGCTTCGGGGTAGCCGCTTGGCGTGCGTCGTCGGACAGAAACGCAGACATCACCGGCACCGTCCTACATCAATACGGATCGAGACCTTGATCAGAGGGTGCCGCGAAAGCCGACTCCTGAGCCGCGGCGGGTCAAAAGATCTACAGTGTCAATCCACCGCGTTATGTCCGTTTACGACCCACTGCAACGGAAACTGGAGAGCGTGCGCGCGAGCAAGTTGTCCAATTCACGTTCTCAGAAATCGAAGCCGTGCTCAAAAGGCCATTGCCTGCCTCCGCCTACAAGTTCAATGCATGGTGGGCAAATGAAAGCTCGCGCAAAGCTGGCCACAAACAGGCCTTGGCTTGGCTCGACGCTGGGTTCAAGGCGAAGGTGTCTGAACCATCGGGCACTTCAATTTCAACGGCCGTGACGGGCTTTGCGCGCTCGCGCTGCGATTGAGACGCGGCAGAATTATGCTACCGAGCCGTTTCGACCGCCCAGCGCGTTAATGCTACCTGGCAAGCTCAATTCCGGAGCTCGGTTGCGCCGCCCTGTTGTTTAAGTAGGCTGCCTCTACCGGACAATTGCCCCCGCCCCCGTCCGGGCCTAACCCCAAACGAGGTCGACGCGCCATTATACTCGGCGCGTCGGCTGCGTTTCTAGGCAGACGAATTGCTCACCTTTTGTACCTGATCCAAGCGTCGTCGTCACTGATCCAAGTATGCTCCCCCGTCTTCAAGTCCAGGAGCACATGTCGTCCGCACTCCGGGCAATGGTTCGGAAGACGCGGGCTCACCCAACATAGGCGATGCCCGCAGCACGGCATGTGTAACAGCCGGAACGGAATGCGCTCATTCACGCCAACGCTTAAGACGCCCACCATTCACACTTCTCCATCACGCGCGTATCGGGCGCATTCTTGCGCGCGCCGCTTGAAATGAATTCCGACTGTGGCATCGACATCGGGCTGAAGTTTGACTAATGCGACGCAACGCTCGTGTTCCGGTGCTGGAACACAGGGCGCCGTGCGTCTTTTATGATCGACGTGCTCATCATAGCGGCAGTTGGGCTCTTCCCCGACGACGACGCTTCGAATTAGGGGCAATCGGCGCGCGGAAGTGGTGCAGCATGCTCGCAAGCTTCAGAGAGGCGGCGTTGAGACCGAGGATCCAGCTGTTGTTGGTTCCGGCGCCGCACTGCCTCTGCGGCGTAGCACTCGCACGTTTGAACGTAAGCGGCGAAGTTCAGCCTCCACTTCAGCTGCCGCACATTCGACGCTCAGTTTCCGCAGTTCATCCATCGCCGTCTGAATTTCTGCGTCTGATAACGGCGCGGGCCGCCGCGAGAAAAAAGCCAACTTCATAGGATCTCTCGCTAGTCGTCGGCGGGCAGGTGACCTGATCAAGCATAGTCCACATCAATGGTTCCAACTCAGAATTAAGCCCCTGCATTTTTTTGACCGACGCCGGCAGAGCCGCAAGCATTAACGCTACCTGGCAAGCTTAATTCCGGAGTTCGGTTGCGCCAGTCGGTTGTTGAAGTAGGTTGCTTCTACCGGACAAATTGCCCCCGATACCCCGGTCCGGGTTTACCCCAAGACGGAGCCGGCGAGCGATCATTCTCCGCTCGCCGGCTTTGTTCCTCCTTAGCGGTGATCCTCTTATGTTGCTGTACGGTATCGCCGCGGTGTGCGTAGTTCTCCTCCTGATCGTCGGAGCCGTCGCGTTCGTTTTCACCAGCTTTGATCGGACAGACGAGGATTAACTGTCAGGTCCGTGTCAGGTTTTTAAGGTAGATGCGGTCTGCGGGTGATACCGAGGCCGACATGCACGACAATCTGGAAAAACAAATCAGCATCTTAAAGGCTGAACGCGACATTGCCCGCCACGAATTGTCCGAGCGTAACAAGCTGGTTGACGAGATTCGAGCCGCTGTTACGAAACCTGATGATGCACAGCAAATAATCGCTTGGCTGGTCAGTCGTCTCGAACATGCTAGTGCAAGCCACTGATAGCAGCCCGCGCTACCTCGATCAGGTTGAGGTGGAAGGCTCGTGCTCGATCTGCCGCACTGTCATATCAATTGCTTACAGCAAGTGGCCAAGATCTCGAAGAAACCTCGTGAGGGCAATCCGCACACACGACGCGCAGAAGCTCGCGGACGTTCCGAGCCATTAGGAATCGACAAGTTGCGAGCTGCGCGGGACGCCGCTTTGCGGACGCTCGGCCGGACCTCATTGGGCCCTGATCTTTGCTGACCTGATCACCTTGGCCCAATTCTCAAGTTCGGTTTCAATTTGCATGGCAAATTCCTCCCGAGTGCTGCCGACCGGAGCGAAGCCGAGTTCTACCAATCGCTCCTTCACGTCCGGCTGCCTCATGCTTTCGGCGATCACCCCGTTGAGATAGGCGATGATTTCACCGGGCGTTCCGGCTGGGACAAAGATACCGAACCAGTTGTCGAACTCGATCTCCGGATGGCCTTCCTCCGCCATGGTCGGCACATTCGGGAGCGCCTGCAGCCGCCTCGGGTACGCGACCGCAAGCGCGCGCAAATTGCCCTCCTTGACTTCCGGCACGATCGGCGCCGGCGCAGCGAGGCACATCGACGTGTGGCCAGCGATTGTCGACACCATCGCTAACGCTGCACTGTTGTACGGTATGTGCATCAGGTCGAGGTCGAGAGACTGACGCAATTTCTCTCCGAGCAGGTGTCCCGGCGACCCCACCCCCGCCGTCGCATAGTTGTAACTGCCGGCTTTGGCTCTGATGAGAGCGATCAGGTCATTGATCGTCCGTGCCGGCACGCCAGGATATAACGCAAGCACGATGGTCGTGCTGACCGCGAGCGTCACCGGATCGAAGGACTTGTTGGCATCATAGGGAACGTTGTCGTACAGGAGGGGATTCGTCACGAGGCTCGGCACCGCTACGAGCATCGTATATCCGTCAGCGGCAGCCAGCGCCGCACGGCCCATCCCAATATTGCCACCGGCGCCGCCGATGTTCTCGATGTAGAACTTTTGTCCGGTTCGCTCCGAAAGCTTTTCTGCGAGGATGCGACCCAAGACATCGGCGTTGCCACCGGGGCCGAACGGGACGATCATCCGCACGGCCCGGACTGGATAGGTCTGCGCGACGGCGAAGCGCCCCGAAGCGGCCAACGCGGCAGCGCCCACCGCCACCTGCAGATAACGCCGGCGGAGAAGGTTCACGGCATCCTCCCGTTCCGCCGAATGCTATCACCAATCAGCCGTTTTCACTCTCTCCGGCCGATCCATTTCGGCGCGAAAAGCACACGAAGTCTGGAAGCAAGGGGGCACACGCTGACCATGTCAGAAGTGCTGACATCCATTCTGCAACTTGCGCCGAAAGCACGGAGGCATAGCATCGCGGATGCCGGGGCTGGCCAATATTTCACGTATTTTTTAAACCCGGCGGGCCGCAGCGTCGAAAGGTGCTGCGGCCCTTTGGTGTGCGAAATCCGTCAGCGTGAGCCCGCGGGCGACGCTAACGCGAACAGTCCCAAGCGTTTTTCTAACGTGCCTTCAGCTTTCCGGGGCTGGAATTGTAGCTGGCGCTGGCACAGTCAGGGGAGCGCCTCCAACCGAAATGGGCCCCATAGATTTCGATTGCCGAGCCATCCGTTTGCGCATCGCTGCGGACAGTCCATAGCGGGCATGCGCCTTTCGAATGGAGGACGTGACGTCCGACATCATTGAATTTTGCAGCGTGTCGATCTTCGCGATGAGCGTGGAAAGCTGCGATGATATCTTCCTCACATCGACCCGTTCGTCCGTGATGCTCTGTCGCAGAGAAAGGAGCACTGTTGAATCTTGCTGCTGCAGAGCCGCACTTTGCTGCAACGAGTGATTATTCTCCTGCAGCGAAGCGGTGTGTTGCTGCTGGGCCAACTGAATGTCCTTCAATGCAGCGACAACCGGATCCGATTTTGGTGCGGACACGTCCCAGCGCGGAAGCAGTTCAGCCAGGCTGCTGATATTCGGTGACGGAAAATCAAACCGCGACGTATAGAGGGCTGAAGAGCCATTTATGATGGCCAAGGCACACACCGACAGTGCCAGGACCCATTTCCGGCTGGACCGCTTGATCAGTACTGGAGCTTCTGGAGCCGCGACTGTGAGTGCGAGCGCTGCGGGGTCCAGTAGCTCGGTGAGCCCTTGTGTTTCAGATGTCGTGGTCACCTGCATTGACCCCAAATGAGCGAGCAAAAGGAAGCCGTCGGCGGAACGTCCTCGCGACGACTCCTCTACGCAGCACCCATCTACAACTGTCCAAAATTGTGGGCTTTTCGGATTAATTCCACGTTAGCGACGTGGCCGCCCGGCATGCCCGGCCACCCCGGCCGAACACGGGGCTATGCGATCGAATGGCCCGAGCGGCGTGTTCCCGGCTCTCGCCGAAGCAAAGTGTTGTGCTCACCTGACGAATGGGGCAGCCTACTTCGAAGCGCGACAAAAGCCGAAGACAACTCACGCCAAAAGTGTAGGATTCGACAAAACGGGAGGAACGGCATGTTTGAAATCAGCGGTTTCGACACGGCGGGCGTCGTCAGCCTCAAACGGCTGTCGCTCGCCGCCGCCCTCAAGAAGGCCAAAGAGCTGATCGAGGACGGGTGCCGGGACGTTCAGATCGTTGATCCAAATGGTCGCGTCTACACCTCGTTTGAGGAACAGGCCGCCTAGCCACCCCGCCTCCCTCATCTCCACCCCGCGAGCAAGTTCGGTTGTTAGCCGCCCCGGCCGACATTGGACGAGGCGCTATTCAGCCAGCGTTGCGTCGCAGCGTCACTCCACCCGGGGACCGCGAAGCGCGCGCGAGAATTCACATCCGCGCTCGGACGATCCACCGCCGGTTGGCGCGCATGAGAGTGACGAACCGCCGCTGCGTTTGCAGAGGTGCACAGGACAATCAAGAAACTCATCACCAAAACAGAGCGCATCGCATCAGCTCCAATCGCGCAGCCGCTCCCTCTGATCTGATGCGCCGATTGTTCCGAGACAATCCGTAGCGGCTTCACAGCTACGAGAGGGACGCAAAAGCAACGCTGTCGCGGCACCACCAGCCAGCCCTCAACTCCCGCGCGCCCCACCGTTGCCAATCAACTCGTTTGGGAGCACGCTCACTCCAGGCGCGCAGACGCCGCACAGGGAGAGACACATGAAAGAACCGGGCCTGGATGGTCGCCATCGGGACAAGGATGGCGCGATCAGCAAGAAGCACGGCAACACGCTGGTGGGTACATTGCGCAAGATCTACGGCAAGGGGTTTGCGGCCGGTTATCCGGATACGACCCAGCTCAGTGAGGTGCTGGCTCAGTTGAACGAGACGTCGCTGAGCCAGTTGCGTCGCGATCACGACACCGGGCATTTGGGGCACAAGATCGACCACGCCCCGAAGTGACGGGCTCCACTCGGCGAACTCCACATCGCGCACAGCCTTGGTACCGCGCAGCGCCCGGTTAGCGCGATGCAGTGCCTGAGGCGGAAGCAGATACCGGCAAGCTCTCGACCGCAGTTGCGGTTTGAGCGTTCGGACACATGGCGCTAGGATGAGCCTTTACGGAGGCTCATTTGAAACAGGTCATTATCGTCGCTGCCCTCGCGCTTGTTGCCATGGCGCCCGCGCGCTCGCAGGCGCTGGTCGATCCCGGCAAGGTCGCCCCCGAATATCGCGAGGCCGCCGAAAAGCGCCGGGCTGAGCAGATGCGTCAGCGCGAATGTGCGCTGAAGGCAGATCTCGAAAAGGTGCTGCCCAGGGATCGCACGGACTATCTCAATCGCTGCCTGGGCGCGCTGGCTGCCAAGCAATAGCGGCTGATACGGCAGTTTTGACGAACTGAGCCTGCCGCCTTGTCGCGTGGGTTACGTGGCGTCCATCCAGATCCCCGCATCCGAATGCGCGCGGATGTGGGCGACCAGAAAATCGGAGAACACCCTGATCTTGGCCGGCAGCCGGACGCGGTTCTGATAGGCCACGTTCATCGTGAGCAGCGGCAGCTCCCAATCCATCAGCACTGGCACGAGCTTGCCGGCCGCGATGTCGCCCTGCACGATGTAAAGCGGCTGGATCAGGATGCCGAGGCCCGCAAGCGCCGCACCGCGGATGACCTGGCCGTCATTGCTGTCCAGCGCCGGCGCGATGCGCACGGTCTGCGCCGCATTGCCTTGCTGAAGCCGCAGCGAATAGGGATCGTTGGCAAGGTTGTAGATCAGCATGTCATGGCGCGCGAGATCGGCCGGATGCTCGGGCTGGCCGTGCGTGGCAAGATAGGACGGGGCGGCCGCCAGCACCCGGCGCATCTGTCCGATGCGGCGAATGATGATGTTGGAGTCGGGCTCCTGCTCCCTGGTGCGGATCGCAACATCGATGCCGGCCTCGATGAAATCGGGATAGCGGTTGGCGGCGATGATCTGCACGTCGAGCTTGGGATAGAGCTTGCGAAACGCCGGCAGCATCGGCGCCATGTAGATCATCGCAAAGGACAACGAACTCGTGACGCGCAGCATACCCTTGGGCGACAGCGCGCGGTCGCTGACGGCATCTTCGGCCTCGGCGAGTTCGTTCAGAAGCGTGCTGCAACGCTGCAACAGCTCCTGGCCGGCCTCGGTCAGCCATTGCCGGCGCGTGTTGCGCTCGATCAGCCGGACCGCGAGCCGCTCCTCCAGCGCGCTCAAGTGCCGGCTCGCCGCCGCGTTCGACATCCGCAAGACGTCCGCAGCCTTGGAGAGGCTGCCGAGTTCGGCCGTCCTGGCGAAAACCTCGAGCTGGAGGAGACGGTCCATTCTTCCTCATATCGGAAAAGAGACTTACGATTTTTGGCCTTTATTTCCGATTTCTGCAAGGCAAAATGGGGCCAACAAGCAAGATGCAGGTGAGGAAATCTGGAAAATGTCGGGCCCGATCAAGCACATCGTGATGTGGCGGCTGCGCGGGGAGACCCAAGCGGAGCGCTCGGTGGCCCGCACCAAGGTCAAAACCCTGTTCGAGGGCCTCAAGGGCCGGATCGACGGCCTTACGCATATCGAGGTCGGGGTCGACGTCAGCGATGTCGATTATGCCTGCGACGTTGTGCTGGTCTCCGAGTTTACTGACAGTGCTGCCTTGAAGGCCTACGCCACCCATCCGGAACACCTGCGGGTGCGGGAGGAGCTCGGCGACTTGCGGATCGGTCGCTTCCAGGTCGATTATCCCATCAAAGAGACCGGCGCATGATCGGTTCGTTCACCTTTGAAAATCTGCCCTGCCGTGTCGTGTTCGGCAGTGGAACGTTGGCTGCGGCCAAGGCCGAGGTCGAGCGTCTCGGCGGCAAGCGCGCGCTCGTGCTGACGACGCCGCAGCAGGAAGCCCAGGGCGCCAAGCTCGGCGCCGCGCTGGGCCCGCTCTATGCCGGCATCTTCGCAGGCGCCACGATGCACACGCCGGTCGAGGTGACCGCGCAGGCCCTCGCGGCGATGAAAGCGTGCGATGCCGACTGCGTGGTCGCGCTCGGCGGCGGCTCGACCACGGGCCTCGGCAAGGCGTTGGCCCTGCGCACCGACGTCAAGCAACTCTGCATCCCCACCACCTATGCTGGCTCCGAGATGACCCCGATCCTCGGCCAGACCGAAAACGGCCTGAAGACCACGGTGCGCGACACAGCCGTGCTGCCTGAGACCGTGATCTACGACGTCGACCTGACGCTGACGCTGCCGGTGGGCCTTGCCGCCACTTCCGGCATCAACGCCATCGCGCACGCGGTGGAGGCGCTCTACGCACGCGACACCAATCCCGTGACCTCCCTGATGGCGGAAGAAGGCATCCGAGCGCTGGCGCGCGCCCTGCCCGCCATTGCCGCCAAGCCCGACGATCGCGCCGCCCGCAGCGATGCGCTCTACGGCGCCTGGCTGTGCGGCGTCTGCCTCGGCACCGTCGGCATGGCACTGCATCACAAGCTCTGCCACACGCTCGGCGGCACCTTCGACCTACCGCATGCCGAGACCCACACCATCGTGCTGCCGCATGCGCTCGCTTACAACGCACCCGCCGCGCCCGAGGCAATGGCGCGGATCGCGCGCGCGATCGGTGCTGCCGATGCGGCGCAGTGCCTGTACGATCTTGCCGGCGGGCTCAACGCCAAGCTGGCGCTGCGCGACATCGGCATGCCCGAAAGCGGCATCGACAAGGCGGCCGACCTTGCCGTCACCAACGCCTACTGGAATCCGCGCCCGCTCGAGCGCAGCGCCATCCGCGACCTGATCGCGCGCGCCTGGGCCGGCGAGCCGCCAGCCGCAACCAAAGCTGTGGCGTGACCGAGATGCTGCGCACCCTGATCCAGTCAGCAACGATCATCAGCATGGACGATCGCATCGGCGAACTCCGTGACAGCGATGTGCTGGTCGAGAACGGGCGGATCGCCGAGGTGCGTCCGAATATCGACCTCGGCAGCGGCGCCGCCGAGACCGAGACCGAGATCGTCGACGGCCGCGGCCGCATCGTCATCCCCGGGCTCATCAACGCGCATATGCACACCTGGCAGACGGCGCTGCGCGGCTATGCTGCGAACTGGACGCTGCTCGAATATTTCCGCCGCATGCATGCGGGGCTTGCGACACTGTTCGGGCCGGACGATATCTACATCGCAACCCTCGTCGGCGCGCTGAACCAGATCAATTGCGGCGCCACCACGCTGGTCGACTGGTGCCACAACAACCCGACGCCTGATCATACCGACGCCGCCGTACGCGGCCTGCTCGAGAGCGGCATCCGCGCCGCCTTCTTCCATGGCTCGCCGAAGCCTGAGCCAAAACCGGGCGAGCCGCACTTCTCGGAAGTGCCGCATCCGCGCCGCGAGGTCGAACGCCTGCTGGCAGGTCCCCTGGCCGATCGCAACGGCCTGGTCACGCTCGGGCTTGCCATCCTTGGCCCGCATTATTCGACACTTGAGGTGTCGATGCATGATTTCCGACTGGCGCGAGAGCTTGGCCTGATCGCCTCGATGCATCAGGGCGGCGGTCCGGCGAAGACACAAGGCGGCTGGGAGAAGCTGATCGAAGCCGATCTCGTCGGCCCCGACGTCAACATCGTCCATGGCAACGATTTGCCCGACGATCTGCTGCAAAAGCTGATCGATCTCGGCGTCACGTTCTCGGTGACGCCGGAGAACGAGATGATCCAGGGCCACGGCTTTCCGATCACCGGGCGGCTCTTGAAGCGCGGCGTCCGGCCCACCATCGGCATCGACCTGGAATCCGTGCTGGCCGGCGATCTCTTCTCCGCCGCACGCGTCGCGCTGTCGATGCAGCGCGCGCTCGACAATGCCGAGTCACGCAAGAGCCAGGGCACCATCCCGGCGACGACCACGATCCCTGCGCGCGAGGCGCTCCGCTGGATCACCACCGAGGGCGCACGCATGCTTGGCCGCGAGAACGAGATCGGTTCGCTGACGCCGGGGAAACTCGCCGATCTCGTGGTCATCAACGCCGATGATCTCAACCTCTTTCCGGTCCACGATCCCGTCTCCACCGTGGTGATGCAGACGAGCCTCGCCAATATCGAGGCGGTCATGATCGGCGGCGTCTGGAAGAAGCGGGATGGCAAACTGCTGGTCGATGGGCTGGCGCAGAAGAAAGAGCTGCTCGCGCAATCCGGCCAGCGGCTGGTGCAGGACATCGAACGACAAGGGCACGCAGCCAGATTGCGGCCAACGGACAACAAAAATGACTGACACATCCAAACACATCGCCTTCATCGGCATCGGCAAGATGGGCCTGCCGATGTCAGAGCTCATCGCCAAGGCCGGCTATGCCGTCACCGCCTTCGATCAGAGCGCGGCGCGGCTCAGTGAGGCGCGCGAACACGGTATCGCGGTTGCAAGCTCGCCGGCCGACGCGGTCAATGGGCGCCCGATGGTCATCACATCGCTCCCCGACGATGCCGCCTTGCGCGCCGTGATGCTCGGCCCGACCGGCCTCGTCACCGCGATGGCGCCAAAATCGGTCCTGATCGAAACCAGCACGGTCAGTGCCGAGGCCTCGGCTGAGGTCGATGCCGCCGCGCAGGCACGCGGAATCGCCTATCTGCGGGCGCCGGTGTCGGGCAATGCCAGCATCGTCCATACCGGGGCGTTAAGCTGCTTTGTATCCGGCCCCAAGGACGCTTTTGAAAGCGCAAAACTGCTGTTCGCAAGCTTCACCCGCGCGCAGACCTATCTCGGCCCAAGCGAGGAAGCCCGCTACGCAAAGCTCGCGGTCAATCTCATGATCGCGGTCTCGGCCGCGATGATGGCCGAAAGCCTGGCGCTGGCGCGCAAGGGCGGCATCGGCTGGCAGGACATCTTGAAGGTGCTGGACGACAGCGCCGTCGCCTCGCCCATGGTGAAGTACAAGACCGCGCCGCTGCGGACTCGCGACTTCGTCTCGTCCTTCTCCTGCAAGCAGATGGCCAAGGACCTCGACCTCATCCTCGGCGCCGGCCATGCCGTCGGCGTGCCGTTGCAGCTCGCAGCCCAGGTGCGCGAGACCTACGGCGCGCTGGTCGCGCAAGGCGACGGCGAGACCGACTTCATCGCAACCGTCAAGCATCTCGAACGACTGTCGGGCCTTGGCGAGCCCAAACTCTGATCCACGGAGGCACATTTGCGTAACTTCAACGAGAACACGATCGCCGACGCGGTGCTGGAGCGCATCGCCGGCGCGACCGATCCGCGCATCAAGCACGTCAGCGAAGCGCTGGTGCGTCATCTCCACGCCTTCGTGCGCGAGGTCCGTCCGACCCAGAAGGAATGGGAGTTCGGCATCGACTTCCTGACCCGGACCGGCCACATGTGCGACGACAAGCGCCAGGAGTTCATCCTACTGTCGGACACGCTCGGGGTCTCTATGCTGGTCGACGCGATCAACCATCCCGTGCCCGAAGGCGCCACCGAGACGACCGTGCTGGGGCCGTTTTTCGTCCAGGCCGCGCCCGAGAAGCAGAACGGCGACGACATCTCCGGCGCCATGGAGGGCGATGCCATGATCGTCACGGGCTCAGTCTCGACCGTAGACGGCCGGCCGCTCGCGGGCGCCGTGGTCGACGTCTGGCATTCGGACAATGACGGCTATTACGACGTGCAGCAGCTCGACGAGATCGGCGATCTCGCGATGCGCGCCCGCTTCCATACCGACGCCAACGGCCGCTTCCATTTCTGGTCGATCAAGCCTGCCGCCTATCCAATCCCGCATGACGGCCCGGTCGGCGACATGCTGGAGGCGCAGGGACGTCATCCCTGGCGCCCCGCCCATGTGCACTTCATGATCACGGCGCCGGGCTTCGAGCAGCTCGTGACGCATGTGTTCGTGGCCGGGGACAAATATCTCGACTCCGACGTGGTGTTCGGCGTCAAGGACAGCCTGATCCATGACTTCGCACGCTGCCCGGCCGGTCGTGCGCCGGATGGTCGCATGGTGGATGGCGCCTACTTCCATCTCAACTATGATTTCGGCGTGAAGCAGGTCGCAAGCAAGGCACAAGCGGCGTAAGCCGGTTACAGAACTGAACGGCCTGACAAGCGGCCGCACAAGGACGGACAACGGGAGAGACGATGGGACCGCGGGTCAGCATAGCCGCATTGGCTGAGCGCCTCACAGGCATGATCGGTCCGCGCACGAGCGTCGCGCGCGGCGTGCTCGATCAGCATGGCCAGAGCGAGTCCTATTACCGCGCCCTGCCCCCGGACATCGTCGTCTATCCGGAGACGACGCAGGAGGTGGCCGAGATCGTCAAGCTCTGCGCCGGCGCGGGCACGCCGATCGTGCCGTTCGGCGCCGGCACCTCGCTCGAGGGCAACGCGTCCGCGGTCGCGGGCGGCGTCTGCATCGATTTCGCGCGCATGAACAAGGTGCTGACCGTGCACGACAGCGACATGAATGTCGTGGTCCAGCCCGGTATCACCCGCAAGCAGCTCAATGCCGAGCTGCGCGGCACCGGGCTTTTCTTTCCGATCGATCCCGGCGCGGACGCCTCGATCGGCGGCATGACGTCCACGCGCGCATCCGGCACCATGGCGGTGCGCTACGGCACCATGAAGGACAACGTCATGGCGCTGGAGGTCGTGCTGGCGGACGGGCGCGTGATCCGCACCGCCAGGCGCGCCCGCAAATCGGCGGCCGGCTACGACTTGACCCGGCTGTTCGTCGGCGCGGAAGGCACCCTTGGCGTCATCACCGAGGTCACGCTGAAGCTGCATCCCCTGCCCCAGGCGATCTCGGCGGCAGTGTGCAGCTTCGATACCCTGCACCACGCGGTCGATACCGCGATCGGCATCATCCAGGCGGCGATTCCCGTTGCACGCGTCGAGCTGCTCGACGACGTCATGATGCGTGGCATCAATGCCTACGCAAAACTCGGCTATCGCGAGGCGCCGACGCTGTTCTTCGAATTCCACGGCTCGGAGACCGCCGTTGCCGAGCAGGCTGAGCTCGCGCAGGCGATCGCCGCCGAGCATGGCGGCCGCGGCTTCGAATGGGCCAAGGCGCCGGAAGACCGTAGCCGGCTGTGGCATGCCCGCGACAACACGCTCTATGCCGGCCTGGGCTTGCGGCCCGGCGCGCGCGCCGTCATCACCGATGTCTGCGTGCCGATCTCGCGGCTTGCGGAATGCCTGACCAACACCCGCCGCGACGCCGACGAGCACGGCTTCACCGCTCCGATCGTCGGCCATGTCGGTGACGGCAATTTCCACATGCTGATCCTGGTCGATCCGGCAAAGCCGGAGGAGATCGACGGCGCCAAGGCACTCCAGGCCCGCATGGTCGGCCGCGCCATCGCGATGGACGGCACCTGCACCGGCGAGCACGGCATCGGGCTAGGCAAAATCGGCTATCTCGCCGATGAGCTCGGCGAAGCCGTCGATGTGATGCGGTCGATCAAGACCGCGCTCGATCCAGACGGATTGATGAATCCCGGCAAGATCTTTGCGGGAGCACGGCCATGAGCACGGCATTGCAGATGGCTGCTCCCACCTCCGCCGAGGACTCCGCAACGCCGCTGCTCGAGCTGCGCGGCATCAGCAAGGAATTTCCGGGCGTCAAGGCGCTGGATGACGTCTCCTTCGCGCTCTACCCCGGCGAAGTGCACATGCTGCTCGGCGAGAATGGTGCGGGCAAGTCGAGCCTGATGAAGGTGCTGTGCGGCGCCTACCGGGCCGATGCCGGCGAGTTCTTCCACAAGGGCGAGAAGGTCACCATCACGTCCACCGCGGACGCGCAGAAGCTCGGCATCGCCGTAATCTTCCAGGAGTTCTCGCTCGTCCCATATCTCGACATTGCGCAGAACATCTTTCTCGGCCGCGAGCCGAAGGGGCGCATCCCCGGCACCATCGACCGCCGCAAGATCCTGGCCGACGCAAAACGCCTGCTGGACATGATCGGCTTCGACATCGACCCATCCGTCGTCGTCAACACACTCGGCGTTGCCCAGCAGCAGATGGTGGAGATCGCGAAAGCGATCAGCCAGAACGCGCGCATCCTGGTCATGGATGAGCCGACTGCCGCGCTGTCCGACCGCGAGACCGAGCTGCTGTTCGCACTGATCGCGCGGCTGAAGGCCGACGGCGTCTCCATCGTCTATATCTCGCACCGCATGGCCGAGGTGTTTTCGCTCGGCGACCGCATCACGGTCTTGCGCGACGGCCGCCGCATCGACGGCGTTCGCCCGGCCGACGTCACGCCCGACCAGCTCGTCCGCATGATGGTCGGCCGCACCGTCGACATGACCTATCCGCGCAATTTTGCCGACAAGCCCGGCGAGCTGCTGCTTCAGGTCAAGGGCCTGACCTCACTGAGCGGAATTTCTGACATCAACATCGAGGTGCGCCGCGGCGAGATCGTCGGCCTCTGCGGCTTGGTCGGTTCCGGCCGTAGCGAAGTTGCGCGCGCCATTTTCGGCGCCGATCCGACCACCTCTGGCGAGATCATCTTCGACGGCAAGCCGATCTCCGGCGAGCCTGATGTGGCCGCCCGCCGTGGCATCGCGCTGATCCCCGAAAGCCGCAAGAGCGAGGGGCTCGCTTTGCTACGTTCGGTCGGTGACAATCTCGTGGTGTCAGCGCTGCGCAAATTGTTTCCGAGCGGGCTGTTCGATCCCCGCAGCGGCCAGCGCACCGCCGACGGACTGATCCGGCAGCTTCGCATCGCGACCCCGAGCGCGCGCCAGACCGTCGGACTGTTGTCCGGCGGCAATCAGCAGAAGGTCGTGATCGGCAAGTGGTTAGCTGCCGGCGCCAAGCTCTTCATCTTCGACGAACCGACCCGCGGCATCGACGTTGGCGCCAAGTCCGAGATCTTCGCGCTGATCGACCGGCTGGTGGCCGAAGGCGCCGCAGCCCTGATGATCTCCTCCGAGCAGGTCGAGATCTGCCACGTCTGCGACCGCGCCTATGTGATGCGCGAGGGCCGCGTCGCCGGGCACCTCGCGCGCAACGAACTGACCGAGGAGAACATCGTGCGATTGGGGATGCATCATGCGTGAGGCCGCGGTCGTTTCACAACCCAATCCGCTGCAGCGCATTCCCGGCGTCGCCATCGTGCTGGGCGCACTGATCGTGCTGTTCGGCGCGATTGCGCCCGGCTTCCTCTCGGCCGCCAACCTCTCCAACGTGCTGGTGCAGTCGACTATCCTGACCATGCTGGCGCTGCCGATGACGCTGATCATCATGACCGAGGGCCTCGATCTCTCGATGGGCGCGGTGCTGACGCTGACCTCGCTCTGCGTCGCCATCGTCTCGCTCGCGACCCAGTCGATGCTGCTTGGGCTGTGCGCCGGCGTTGCCGTCGGCGCGGCCTTCGGCACGGTCAACGGCTGGCTGGTTGCGATCCTCGGCATTCCGCCGTTCGTGGCGACGCTCGGCACCCTCGGCATGGCCCAGGGCTTGTCGCTGATCGTCAGTGACGGCCAGAGCGTGGTCGGCATTCCCCACAGCGTCCGCGATATCTATTCGGCGACCCTCCTCGGCATTCCCGTGCCGATCGTGGTTGCGCTCGTGACCTACGCCGCGTTTCATGTCCTGCTCTATCACACCCGCTTCGGCAGCTACGTCTTCGCGCTCGGCGGAAATCGCGAGGCGCTGCGATATGCCGGCCTCTCGCCCAACAAGCTCCTGATCGCGGTCTACGCCATCGGCGGCACCATGGCCGGCATCGCCGGGCTGTTGATGACCGCTCGCATGAATTCGGGGCATCCGACCGCGGGTCTCGGGCTGGAATTCGACGCGATTGCGGCGGTTGCGGTCGGCGGCACCTCGTTCGAGCGCGGCAATGGCTGGCTGCTCGGCACTTTGCTCGGTGTCATCGCCGTCGGCGTGCTGCGCAACGGACTGAACCTGGTCTCACTGCCCTCTTCGGTGCAGGTCGCAAGCGTCGGCGTCCTCGTCATCGTGGCGCTGTTCCTCGATGGCCTGCGGAGCCGGTCATGACCGTCATCACCAAAGAGGCGCTCTCGCCGCCCCGTTCCTTCCTGTCCCAGGACGCGATCCAGCTGTTCTACCGCTTGCTCGCCGTGTTCCTGATCTGCGCCGTGCTGGCGGTGCTGAACGACTCCTTCCTCAGCCTCGGCAACATCCTCAACGTGCTGCGGCAGGCGAGCCTCACCTTCTTCATCGCCTCGGGCCTGACGCTGGTGGTGCTCACCGCCGGACTCGATCTCTCGGTCGGCGCCAACGTCGCGCTATCCGCCTGCGTCGCCGGGACCGTGATCCACACCACCGGCTCACCGACGCTCGGCATCCTGACGGGTCTCGCCTGCGGCGGCATCGTCGGGCTGCTCAACGGCGTGATGGTGACGGCGCTGCGCATCCCCTCCTTCATCGCCACCTACGGCATGCTCTGGGTCCTGAACGGCCTGACCTACTGGTACATGGCGGGCGAAACCCTTCACGGCTTCCCGGCAGGCTTCCGCCAGATCGGCAGCGGCTATCTGTTCGGCCTGCCGATCCCGGTCTATCTGCTGCTGGTGTTCCTCGGGATCGGAACGCTGTTTGCCCAGCGCACGATCTGGGGCCAGGAGATCTATGCGATCGGCGCCAATCCGGTTGCGGCCCGTCTCTCCGGCATTCCGGTCACCCGGCGACTGCTGCTGGTCTACGCCGTCTCCGGCATCATGGCGGGGCTCGCATCGATCATCTTCCTGTCGCGGCTCAACTCCGCGGAGGCCGATATCGGCGAGAGCCTGACATTACCGGCAATCGCGGCCGTGCTGATCGGCGGCACCTCGCTGTTCGGCGGCGTCGGCACCGTGTTCGGCACCTTCATCGGCGCGTTGATCCTGACGCTGGTGCTGAACGGGATGAATCTGTTGTCGGTCAGCGCCAACTGGCAGCCGCTCGTCACCGGTATCATCGTCATTCTCGCAGTCTGGCTCGACATGAAGACCCGGCGCCGAACGTAAAGAGTATTCAAGCAATCCAACAAAGCAAAATGAGGGATGGAGATCACATGAAACAGAAATTGGGCTATTTCGCACTGCCGCTGCTGATGGCCGCCGCGTTCACCACACAGGCCCGTGCCGACGGCGAGACGATCGCCGTCTTCACCAAGAACCAGACCAACCCGTTCTTCCAGACGGTGCGGGTCGGCGCTGACAACATGGCGAAGACGCTGAACGCCAAGACGCTTCAGTACATCCCGACCAAGCCGGACTCGATCCCCGAGCAGCTCAGCCAGATCGAGGACGTCGTGGTGAAGAAGCCGAGCGCGATCGTGTTCACGCCGGTCGACTACAAGGCGATGGTGCCGGGGGTCGAAAAAATCAACGACGCAAAAATCCCCGTCGTCAACATCACCGACCGCTCCGCCGGCGGAAAATTCCTCTCCTTCATCGGCGCTGACGATTACAGCCTCGGGCTCGAGACCGCTCGCTTCCTGCTCAAGACATTGGGCGGCAAGGGCAACATCGTCATCATCGAGGGCGTCAAGGGCTCGCTGACCAATGTCGACCGCGTCCGCGGCTTCAACGACGCACTGAAGGAAACGCCTGGCGCCAAGCTACTGGCCTCGCAGCCCGGCAACTATCAGCGGCTCCAGGCGCTCCAGGTGATGGAGAATCTGATGCAGTCCAATTCGCAGATCGACGGCGTGCTCGCCGCCAACGACGCCATGGCGGTCGGCGCGATCGAGGCGCTCGACGGCGCCAACCGCAAGGCCCAGGTGATCGGCATCAACGGCACCAAGGAAGCCATCGACGCGATCAAGTCCGGCAAGCTGCTGGCGAGCGGCGACTACAACGGATTTGCGCAAGGCTGCCTCGGCACCATGATGGCGATCCGAGCCCTGCGCGAACAGCCCGTCATCAACGAGATCGTGCTGAAGCCGACCGTCATCACCAAGGACAATTACCAGCCCTTCGACACACCGCTGGAGCAGCGCACCTGCCCGACCTTCGAGGAAGCCAGCAAGCTCGGCGTGAAGTAGCCGCGGCAGGTTTTGATCAAGCACCGGGATGGCTGAGGTGACAGCCGTCCCCAAATAATCACGGAGACATCATGCTGTTTGCTATCCATGCCATCGACCGCACCGGTGCATTGCCGACGCGGCTTGCCAATTACGACGCCCACAAGGCCTTCCTCGGCGACACCTCGCGCTTCGGCATCAAGATCGTGATGTCGGGGCCGCTGGTGTCCGATGACGGCGCGACGATGATCGGCAGCCTGTTCCTGATCGAGGCCCCCGGTCGCGCCGAGGTCGAGGCCTTCAATCAGGCCGATCCGTTCGCGGCGGCCGGCATCTGGGAGAAGGTCACGATCACGGGCTTCCTGCGGCGGCAGGGCTGACCGGCACCGCACTGGGCGAGGCCCGTCGTGAAAAACCCCAGTGCGCGGAGACACTGGGGCGTTTCAACAGAATCAATTGGTATGGCAATGAGGCCTTCATAGCAGCCAGCGCGGCGACGGCATGTGAACCGGTTCACACACGCAGCTGGAAGCGATCGGACTAATTGTCACACCCCGACTGACTACGGAGCTCAGCTCCGCCGTCGCGGCTTCCTCGGGAACAGGCGATCTCGGATATAGCGCGAGGTCGCGGTCAGGCGGATGCCGCGCGGCTTCTGCCAGGCGGCGCGGCTGATCTCTTTCTTGTCGCCGATCGAGAGCCTGCCCTTGGCGCTCTTGGCGATGAAGATCGCGTCGCTCATCTTGCGGCCCGAACGCTTGTTCTTGGCGGTCACTTCCTTCCAGAGGCTGATCCTGCCGAGCTTCAGCTTCGGCAATTCCTCCCTGATCTCGCGGCGCAGGCAGTCCTTGTCGGACTCGCGCGCGCGCTTGCGGCCGCCCGGGAACATCCACAGGCCATCCGATCGCCGCCTGACCAACAGAACCTTGCCGCGCCTCGCGGCAACCAGCTTCGAAGACTTCGCCATTGCTGTCGCAATTCGAGAACAGAATCGGACCATGGTAACTTGTCTATTTCATTAGACAAGTTCGATGGCCGCTCCGGTTACCGTCAGCGCCCACCGTTGTCCACATGCGTGTGAGGTGCGGCAAAGGTCACGCAGCCCCTCAGGGCCTGCCGCGCTAACGAACCTCATCGGCTGGCGGCACCGCATTCCGCTTCGCAGCCTCGGTCCGGTCCTCGGTCCGGATCCACGCCGCCGCCATCTCCCACGCCACCGACAGGATGATCGGCCCGATGAACAGTCCGACGATGCCATGGGCGAGCGTGCCGCCGATCACGCCGACAAAGATCACGATGGTCGGCGTGTTGAGACCGCGTCCCATCACGAGAGGCTTCAACATGGTGTCAAGGAAGCCGACAACGACAAGGAACACGGTGAGCAGCAGCGCCGTGGTGACGTCCTTGGCGGTCCAGATCCAGATGATCACCGGCAGCAGTACCAGGAACGCACCGATCTGCACGATCGACAGCAACAGCACGATGAAGGCGAGCAGGCCGGCGCTCGGTACGGCTGCGAGCTTGAAGCCGATGCCGGCAAGCAGCGCCTGCACGATCGCGACGCCAATCACGCCTTGCGCTACGGCGCGGATCGTTGCGCCGCCGAGTTCGAGAAAATGCTCGCTCTGCTCGGGCACGATGCGAAACAGAAAGCCGCGCCCGGCCGCGACCAGCCGGGGCCCATGCGGAAACAGGAAACCCGCCACAAACACCGAGACCAGAAACTGGAGCGTTCCGAGGCTGGCATCGCCCGCGAGCGACAACAGCGGTCCCGCCAGCGGCTGGAGATAGGGCGCGACCTCGCGCAGCACCGCGCGGATGTTGTTGTAGGCCTGGTCCCACAGTTCAAACAGCGTCGGGCCGATCAACGGCCACGACTTGATCGCCTCTGGCGCCGACTGAAGCGCGAGGTCACCGGTGCTAAGCTGGTGCGCCAGCTCCCTTCCCCCGTCCACGGCACTCACGCCGAGCCATGTCGCCGGGCCGAGGACGATGCCGAGCGTGATCAGAGTGAGGATGGCAGCTGCGGTCTTGGGCCGGCCACCGAGGATTTTGGCGACCCAGTTGAAAGCCGGATAGAACGCAACCGCAAGCACGGCGCTCCAGGTCAGGATCGGTACGAACGGCCGAATGATGAGGAATGTCCAGATGATCAGCAGCGCCAACAGGCCGAGCCGGATCACGAACTGGATGACATCTTCGCCCGTCAGGAGCTGACGCAGACTTTTCACGGGCACGGCTTTCCTTGCGGCATCGACGCGGGTTCCGGCACTTGCGCGGCCCTGCGTTATTGCCAGCAACGGACCCGGCGTCAAGACGACCGGGGCCAGGGCCGGGCCTTGGGGGCCGGCCGCGTCGGGACGGAGCAGTTACGGAAAAACCGGCCCGCGCACGGCCTAGAAGTGATAGTTCACACCCACCGTGCCGGTCTGAATGTTCAGCTTCACGTTCGCCGGCGAGGCGACCAGATTGCCCGTCGTCACCGGCTGCTCGTTGATGGCGGCAAAGCCCATGTAATTGTACTCGGCCTTCACCGACCAGTTCGGGATGAACATCCATTCGACGCCGCCACCGGCGAGCCAGCCAGTGCGATTGAAGCTGCCGTTGGCCGAACCGGCAAGCGCGCCCGCAAGGCCGTTATTGGCGTCGTATTTGTCACGGGTGAAGGCAGCGCCGCCCTTCGCGTAGAGCAGCACGCGGTCGAAAGCGACGCCGAAGCGCCCGGCAACCGTCGCGACGTAATCGTTCTTCAGCGTGAGCGTGAACCCTGCCCCGCCCCCAAACGGCCCGCCGGCGTTGACCTTGACGCCGGACCAGGCGCCGGTGCCCTCGAGGCCCACCACGAAATTGCTGATCTGATAGTTGCCGCCGATCTGGCCACCAACGATGCCGCCGCTGGCGTTGACGGAACTCCAGCCGGCCGCCGGATTGGTCGGATCCATGCCGCTCCACTTGCTCCAGGCGCCGCCGCCATGGGCGCCGATATAGAAACCGGTCCAGGTGAAGATCGGCGCAGGCACGATGGGCGCCTTCACCGGCGCGGGCTGCAGGATATCGGCAGCAAACGCCGGCGTCGTTAGCGCCAGCAACGCTGCGCTCAAAACCAGTTTCTTCCCCATGACTTCACCCCCAATGACTTGGGCCCCTCCCGACCGGGGCCATGCGGTCAAATCTAGCTGTCCGATCAAGAGAGCGCTTGGACCGACCGGCGGCGCGATTTGGACTGACGGGCGCTGCCAAGATCGGGAAAATCATGCAATAGCCGCGACCGAAGCCGGGGGTTTGGCTAACGGCAATTAACCGGATTTCGGATGGCCGGTTTACGCCGATGCAAAGCCTCGCACTTACGTTTTGTCGCAAGGTCCCAAAACATTTGCGGTGCAATGGCCAACAGCATCTGGACGATCGAAGAATTCACCTGCCCCGGTTGCAGCATGAACTACACCGCGACAAGGGAGGAGCACGCCGAGCCGCATGCCGGCAGCTTCAAATGCAGCATCTGCAGCAGCGTCGTGCACAGCTGGTCCGGCAAGCATCATTTCTTCGGCTGGCAGGCCGTGAAGACCAAGCCGATGGTGTTCGGCCGGCGCTGGGCCGGGGTCGGATGGTAGGCGGCAAGTCACTAGGCGCGCAGTTCGTCACGATCGGGCGTGCGAAAGGCGCGAGCTGACTGAGCCTGGCCCTCTGAGGGCAACGGTTGCACTTTCGCATCGTGTCGGGTGGTCAAGTCTGGCCGTGATGCTCACAGGCACGCATCGTCGGACCAGGCCTCCAGGCCACGATGTCGCGCGAGAAGCCCGCAACCACCATTGACAGGTCGGACCGCCGCAGCCCGCGAGCTTGAGGGAGATAAAGCCGGTCTGCCAGATTTCTGTTTCTAAATATTTCCATCAAGTCATTGGCAATATCGCGCAACTGATGCTGCGCCATATCGAAGGCTCCGCGCCAGCCCCCGCCGCTAGCACCGCTCGACCGGGCAAATCCAATAGCCAGAACGAACTCAGGACTGGATAAAACCTGGGGCAACGTCACCTCGAGCCCACACAAAAGCACGGGAAGCCACCATGACCTCGATTTCGGCGCACTCCTCCCACCACCACTCATCACCATTGCAACGACTACAAGATGAACTGCAAGCGGAAGTCAGTTCCGGCGCGATCAATTCGACCGATCAGTCGGCGTTGTCATCCGCACTCGGCGACATCAACTCCTCCTTGCAATCAAGCAGTGCGAACGATCCATCCAGCGACACCGGATCATCGCCCGACACGATCAAGTCAAAGATCGATGATCTTATTCAGCAGGAGGTTTCGTCCGGCAAGCTCACGGACCAGCAAGGCACCGAGCTGCAGGGCATTTTCAAGGCAGCGTTCTCCCATGGACCGAATGGAGCAGGTGGACCGCCGCCGGGACCGCCGCCATCGGGCGGGCCTTCTTCGGCCGACGGCACGGATGGTTCGTCTAGCGGCAATTCGCTGGTGAACCTGCTTCAACAATTCGTTCAGTCGCTGAAAAGCTCGCTCACAGACTCGACCTCCTCCAGCACGGCGGGATCAAGCGACACGACGAATGCAAGCACGTCTTCTTCAGTCAACGGCACGGACAGTTCGTCAAGCGCCAACTCGGCGACGGACCTGCTCGAACAATTCCTTCAGTCGCTGAAGAATTCGCTCGCCGATTCGACCTACAGCCCGAAGGGATCAAACGACACGACGAATGCGAGCGACTCTACGCTTACGGGTGTCTTGATCAACGATCGGATTTGATTTCGACGACGCATCAGACACCCGACTCAATACAGCCACCCTTCGGCACCCCGAAGGGTGGTTTTTTGTATTGCTGCGATTGCCGCAGAGGCCCGATCAAGTGCGCTGTCGCTCACGCTCCGTCATTGCATTGACGATTTCATTACCCCGCCAAGCGTTGTGTGTGACAACTGCCACTTCTGCTACCCCGCGACACCGGATAAACTCCCCTTCCCGCAACTGAAGTCGATACGCCATGACCGCAGCTTTCGTCCCCCAGATCGCCCTCTATCGCAAATGGCTTGCCGAGCAGCGCGGCCTCACCTTCGCGAACTACGAGGACATGCGGCAATGGTCGGTGCGCGATCTCGACGGGTTCTGGCGCAGCATCTGGGACTATTATGATCTGCAATCGCCGACACCGTTTGCGGCCGTGATCACCGAACGCAAGATGCCTGGCGCGGTGTGGTTTCCCGGCGCACAGATCAACTACGCCCGCCAGGTGTTCCGACATGTCGAGGCGGCCGATGCCGCCGGCCTCCCCGCGATCGTCAGCGGCGGCGAGGACGGCAAACTGACGGAAACGAGCTGGCCGGAGCTGCGGCGCAGGGCGGCTGCGCTCGCGCTCCATCTGAAAGACAAGGGCGTCAAGCCCGGCGACCGCGTCGCAGCCTATCTGCCCAACATCCCCGAGACCATCATCGCGTTTCTGGCGGCTGCCAGCATCGGCGCGGTCTGGAGTGTCTGCGCGCCCGACATGGCTGCGCCCGCCGTGATCGACCGTTTCAAGCAGATCGAGCCAAGAGTGCTGATCGCCTGCGATGCCGTCACCTATGCCGGCCGGCGGCATGACCGCAGCGACGTCGTGGCCGAGCTCCGGCGATCACTGCCGACGGTCGAGCACGTCATCCTGCACAGCGACGCTGGCGCACCCGCTGCCACCGATGCCTTGCTCGCCGATATCGTCGCCAGGACAGGTGCGGCGATCGACGCCTTCAAGCCGGCCTGGCTGCCGTTCGACCATCCGCTCTGGATCGTCTATTCCAGCGGCACCACCGGTCTGCCGAAGCCGATCGTTCACGGCCATGGCGGCATCGTCATCGTGGTGCTGGCGCTGCTGGGCCTGCACAACGACATCGGCTGTTCCTACCACCCAAACTCGTTCGGCGAGCGCTATCACTGGTACAGCTCGACGGGCTGGATCATGTGGAATTCGCAGGTCGGCGGCCTGCTCAGCGGCACCACCTGCTGTATCTTCGACGGCAGCCCCGGCGGCACAAAGGACAAGCCGGACTGGACCACGTCGTGGCGCTTCGTCGCCGGCTCGAGATCAACCTTCTTCGGCGCGGGCGCCGCATTCTTCGCGAACTGCGCCAAGGCCGAGGTGGACCTCGCAACTGCCGGCGATCTTGCGCGGCTGCGATGTCTCGGCTCGACCGGCTCGCCGCTCAGCGCCGACACGCAAGCCTGGTTCAACGACCGCTTCGCGGCGCTCTCGAAAACCAACGGCAGCAAGCCGCAGGCCGACATCTGGTGGGCGAATATCTCCGGCGGCACCGATTTCGCCGGCGCCTTCATCGGCGGCAACCGCGAATTGCCGCAGACGCCGGGCGCGATGCAGTGCCGCCTGCTCGGCGCCGCCGTCGAAGCCTTCAGCGAGCAGGGCCGCGCCGTCATCGACGAGGTCGGTGAGCTCGTCTGCACCGAGCCGATGCCGTCGATGCCGCTCTATTTCTGGAACGACAAGGGCGATGTGCGCTATCGCTCCAGCTATTTCGAGACCTACCCCGACAATTTCGACGGCAGCGGCCGCGGGCCGGTGTGGCGTCACGGCGACTGGCTCAAGGTCAATCCGGACGGCTCCTGCGTGATCTATGGCCGCAGCGATGCCACCATCAACCGGCATGGGCTGCGCATGGGCACGAGCGAGCTCTATTCCGCGATCGAAGCATTGCCGGAGGTGCTCGATTCCCTCGTCGTCGATCTCGAATATCTCGGCCGTGACAGCTACATGCCGCTGTTCGTGGTGCTGCGCGATGGCGCAGCCTTCGACGGCGCGATGCGCGCAAAGATCAACAAGGCGATCGAAGCCGGTCTCTCCCGCCGTTTCCTGCCGAACGAGATCTTTGCCGTCACCGAGATCCCGCGCACGCTGTCCGGCAAGAAGCAGGAGCTGCCGATCAAGAAGCTCTTGCTCGGCCAGCCCGTGGAGAAAGTCATCAACAAGGAGGCGATGGCCAATCCCGCCTGCCTCGACTGGTATCTCGCCTTCGCGCGCGATTATCTCGCCCGAACTGCAGCGTAGGTCAGGCGCCGCCGAAATTGGACGGGTCGAGATTCCTGTTCTCCGACGGCGGGATCGGCGGGTAGCCGGGAAACTTGTACCATCCGGGCGGCACGGGCGCGTCCTCGGCCGGTCGGGCCACGACGGGCCGCCTGGGGTGGGCGTGACGGGCCGGAGCCGCTAGGGCCGGGGCGCACGCCGACATCAAAAGGATCAAAACCAGGACAGACCGCATCGCATGGGCTCCAAATGTCCACCCAACCGGTCATGTGGTGCGGGAACCACGCGGTGCCCACGCAACCGCGGCGTCACGACCGGTCACATCGGCGGCATCGCGGCCCGCCGCGCAGCGCGGCAGATCGGCCCAATTGCGCCATCGGCATTTGCACTCCGTTCACCGATCGCGGCTAGACCGGAAGGGATCCTTCGCAGCAAGCGCCAGAGATGCCCGACCTCAATGCCGTTCTGACCAGGCTGAACGACCGCCTGCTCCGCCTCGAGGGCGAGCTGTTCGTGCTGCGCTCGCTGGCGCGCGCGACACTGACGGCCGGCGACGATCACGCCACACGGATGCGCAAGCTGGTCAAGGCCGCCAAGATCGCGCTCGAGGACGAAGCCAAGCGCGCGCTCGACAAGCCGACCCGCAAATATGTCGATGCGGCAACGGCGCTGGTGGAGGAATTGCTGGTCGAACCGACCCCAGCGCGGCCGCTGTTCACCGTCATCGACGGCGGCAAGCGCGACTGACCGCTTCAGCGGAACCGCGTCGCACCGAAATCGGCAGCATCCGCCTTCAGTCGGCTGAGTCCTGCCTCGATAATCGCGATCTCCTCGTCGATCTGTCCGATCGGCCGACTGAAATCAAAGCCGGATTTACTCTTGAGATCGATCGCGAGCCGCTGCCTGTGCATCATCAGCTCGTCGAGGCCACGGCGGTTCTTCAGTCGCACATAGGTGTCGACGATCTGCTCAATCGCACTCGGCATGAAATCTGTCCCGGCAAAAAGCCCGCGCCGGCGGGACATTTTTGGTGTCGCGGTACGCAATACTAATCCGCGACGGATTCGTCGATACGACAGCCAGGTTGAGAACGTCTTACCATCAGATGATTTCACGACGCGCGGCATGAAAAAGCCGCTGGCGAGTAGGCCAGCGGCCAAAGCCGGGTTCGAAAATGGATCCGGAATGAAATTTAGCCAGCCCCGGTGTGTGCACGTTCTAGCGGCAAACCGCGGCTTCCTCTGTTAAAAATGAAACACAGGAACCGGCATCGCCGACGATTTGTCGTTGGTGGTGCCCTGCGGCAACGCTAGTCCGTCACGCAAAAATACGTCCGCGGCAGCCTGCGATAGGCGCCGTAGCGGTAGTACGGCCTGTAGGCGTAGCCGCGATAAAGCGCCGGCGGCTCCTCGCCGTAATAGGCGCCGTAGTAGAAATTATAGACTGGCCCTTGGGCGCAACGATAAGCGTCCCAGGTCGGGCCGATGAACGGCGCCACCCCGATCTCGGACGGCACCGCCGGGTACGGCGGCCCGCCAGCATGCGCGGGGGCCGTCACGATCAATCCGGCAACGAGGATCGGCCACAGGCTTCGCATTCGCTCGCTCCGAGTTGGTGGAATTCACCTATGGAAGCACTGGATTGGGCGGCTGCGCAATCGCGAAGCTCCTCGCGCCCTGCGCACCGCGCGTTGTTGATAACCGGCGCAAACGCCGCACGGGTGGTGACAGGACGGCCGGACGTGTTATCGGGGAATGACGCATTTGCGAGACGGATCAGACACCCATGCGCATTACCCTCGTCGGCTCCCGCCATTTCGGCGTGACCACCCTGAACATGCTCCGGGAGCACGGCGTCTCGATCGTGCGGGTCGTGGTGGCTGACGCCGAGGATCGCCTAGCCGCGACCGCCAAGGCCGCCGGCATCGAGGTGGCGGTACAGGCCAATCCGAAGCTGGTGGTGGCCTCCGAGATCGCCCCCGACACCGACTTGATCATCACGGCGCACAGCCACGCCAGGATTGGCAAGGACGCGCTCGCCGCCGCCAGGCTCGGCGGGATCGGCTACCATCCCTCGCTACTGCCCCGCCATCGCGGCAAGGCCGCCGTGGAATGGACCATCAAGGAAGGCGATCCGATCGCAGGCGGCACGATCTATCATCTGGCCGACCGCATGGATGCCGGCTCCATCGCCGCCCAGGAGTGGTGCTTCGTCAAGAAGGGCGAAACCGCGCGGGAGCTTTGGGAGCGTGCGCTGGCTCCGCTCGGCCTCAAATTGCTGGCCGATGTGATCGATTATGCCAAGGTCCACAAGGCGCTGCCGTCCAAGGCCCAGGACGAGCAGTTTGCGACCTCGGCTCCGAGCCTCTCCTGAGTCTCTCCCCGCCGTTAACCCTTAACGTGAAGTCGCATTGATTCTGCTTTGAAAATTCCTGCCGGAAATGCAAATAAACCATTGTTTCTACAGGAACAATTTTCGATTTGGCATCGCAACAAATTTCCGTCACATTTCCCCTGAATAAAGCGTCATCATCTCAGACATATTCAAGGACGGAATTCATGCGTTTGAATCGCATTGCGGCGTTCTGTGCCGCCTCAGTTTTCATCACTGCCCCCGCCTTCGCCCAGACCCCCTATGACGGCAACTGGCAGGTCACCATCGTCACCAAGAGCGGCACCTGCGAGCCGAGCGCGAGCTCCTTGCTGACGGTTGCCGACGGCAAGATCACCGCTCCCGGCGCTAACGTTTCCGGCACCATCGGTCGTGAGGGACTTGTGAAAGTTTCGATCAATGGTGCATATGCCAACGGTCAACTCAGCGGCAACGCCGGATCGGGGAAGTGGAATGGAGCATCTGCAGGCATACCGTGCAGCGGGCGGTGGGAAGCATCGCGCCAATAAGCAATTCGGCGTCAGTGCCTTGAACCGGCGGCTGCTCATGGCGGTCGCCGTTTTGTTTGTGGCAGCGGTCGCCAACTCTGAAAGCAAGGCCCAATCCGGTCCGTTCGCGCCCTTGGCGGGCAGCTGGAGCGGCGGCGGAACCGTCACCCTGGACGACGGCTCGACCGAGCGGATCCGCTGCCGAGCCAAATACGCCCCGGTCGGTCCGAGCATGGAGATGTCGCTGACCTGCGCCAGCGACGCCTACAAGTTCAACCTCGGTGCCAACGTCAGGGCTGAGGGCAGCGCCGTCACCGGCAACTGGACCGAAGCCAGCCGCAACATCAGCGGCTCCTTGCAGGGCCGCGGCGCTGGCGGAAACTACGAATTGGTTGCTTCGACCGCCGGCTTCAACGCCAACATCGGCCTGAAGACCAGCGGCAACAAGCAGTCCGTCACGATCCGCGCGGACAGCCAGTTCCGCGGCGCCAACATCTCGCTTTCGAAATAAGACGACAGTACGGTCACACGACAATCGATCCGGCGACCTCGCCGGATCGATTTTTTTATGCGCTCGGAACGAACGCGGTGACCTCGATCTCGACCTTGGCGCGGTCGTCCACGAGGCCGCCGATATAGAGCAGCGTCGAGGGCGGGAAATTGCGCCCGAGCGTCTCCTTCCAGGCGGCACCAATGCCCGGGCCTGCGGCCTCATATTCGCTGCGGCTGGTCAGGTACCAGGTCAGGCGCACGATGTGCTCCGGGCCGGCGCCGGCCTCTGCGAGAAGCTTGATGATCCGCTTCAGCGCAGTCGCGACCTGGGCCGCCATGTCGGGCGCGTAATTGCCCGTCTCGTCGCCGCCAGTCTGCCCGGCCAGCACCACCCAACGGCCCGGTCCATCCAACACCACACCATGTGAAAAACCGCGCGGCTTCGACCATTCGGCCGGCTGCAAGATGCGCATGGAGATCTCCCGTTTTTTCTCGTTGTTCGATCAAGCCTTAGCACGCCAACCTGCAACGCTGCATCCGCAGATTTGGCCGTTGCAAACCGCGGTGATGTCGCCGATACCGGCCTCCCCTCAGGATTCAACTCTCCCGCACCCCGCATCGATGAGCACGACACCGTCTAAAACGATGGCTGCATTCTGGATGGCCGGCTGGCTGTCGCTGATGTTGATCATGGCGGTCGCCGGGCGCGAGACCACGCGCGAGCTGAACGTCTTCCAGATCATGGAGGTGCGTTCGCTGGCCGGCTTCGTGCTGCTCTCGCCGATCATCTACCGCGCCGGCGGGTTCAAGGTGCTCAGAACGTCGCGCCTGCCGCAGCACATCGGGCGCAATCTGGTGCACTACGTCGCCCAGCTCGGCTGGTTCTTCGCGCTGACGCTGATCCCGATCGGCCAGGTGGTGGCGATCGAGTTCACCATGCCGATCTGGACCGCGATCCTGGCGGCCAGCTTCCTGTCCGAGCGCATGACGCCGTGGAAGATCGCCGCCATCGTGCTCGGCCTTGTCGGTGTGATCGTCATCGTCCGGCCCGCCACCGGCGAGATCAATCAGGGTCAGCTCATCGCGCTCGGCGCTGCCATGGGGTTTGGCGTGTCCATGGCGCTGATGAAATCGCTGACCCGCACCGAGAGCGCGCTGTCGATCCTGTTCTGGATGATCGGGGTGCAATCGGTCACTGGCTTCGTACCGACGTTGTTCGTCTGGACCTGGCCGTCTGCCTATGTTTGGGCATGGATGGGCGTCATTGCCGTCTGCGGCACTTTCTCGCACTACTGCCTCGCCAGCGCGATGCGCTATGCGGATGCGACCATCGTCGTTCCCATGGACTTCCTGCGGGTTCCCCTGACCGCCACCGCCGGCTGGCTGCTCTATTCCGAGCGGCTCGACGCCTGGACCGTGCTCGGCGCGGCCCTCATCCTGTGCGGCAATCTCCTGAACTTGAAACCGGCCGCCCCGGTGCCCGCCCGCGCGCAGTGAACCGCGCGCCGCCTCGGGCGACAAATCAAAGTGGTCGAGCGTGATTTGGATCACGTTGGAGGGGCATTCCATCGTGCACACTCGGCCGCAAGGCAATGGGTTGGGTGAACTGTCGTTTTGCTGGCGCGAAGCCGGGCGTTCTCGTGTAAGTTCGCTGCCAATTTGTTGCTGCCGATTATTCGATTCTGTTGGGGATTTCAGATGCGCGCTCTCACCATCCTCGTTTCGCTGATGTGCATGGCGCTCTCGGTCAGCGCTGCAAAGGCTGACCGCCGCGTCGCCTTCGTCGTCGGCAATGGCGCCTACAAGAACGTCGCGCAATTGCCGAACCCGCCGATCGACGCCAAGGCGATGGCATCCACGCTGCGCAATGTCGGTTTCGAGGTGATCGAAGGATCCAATCTCACCCGTGACCAGATGACCGAGAAGCTCCTGGACTTCGGCCGAAAGGCGCAGGGCTCGGATGTCGCGGTGTTCTACTACGCCGGTCACGGCATCGCGGTCGGCGGGTCCAATTACCTCCTGCCGGTCGATGCCGACATCAAGTCAGAGATGGACGTCAAGTTAGGGGCCGCCATCAACATCGACCTGACGCTCGACCAGACCATGGGCGACGCCAAGGTCAAGCTCGTCTTCCTAGACGCCTGCCGCGACAATCCCTTTGCCGCCAAGATCAAGTCGAACTCGGCCACCCGCAGCGTCAACGTGCAGAGCGGTCTTGCCGAGATGAAGTCAGGCGAAGGCACGCTGATCGCGTTCGCCACCGGCCCGGGCCAGACTGCGCTCGACGGCCAGGAGGGCAACAACAGCCCGTTCACCCGCGCGCTGATCGACAACATCACCAAGCCCGGCGTCGAGATCCAGCAGGCGATGACGTCGGTGCGTGCCCAGGTCAACGAGGAGACCCACAAGGGTCAGCTTCCCTGGGGCCACACCAATTTGATCGGCGCGGTTTATCTCAACCAGGCCCCCACGACCCAGGTCGCCAACGCAGCCCCAACGGCGGCGGCGTCCAGCAGCGCGCCGGCGGCGGCCGCCGCCAGTAGCTCCGACGGTGTCGAGCTCGAATATTGGCGCTCCGTGAAGGAGACGAACAAGCCGGAAGAGCTCAACGCCTACCTCTCCTCCTACCCGAACGGCCAGTTCAAGGCGCTTGCCTTGGCCCGTCTTGCCGCGATCCAGAACGGTCCGTCGACCACGACCCGCAACCTCAATGCCGGCGTCGATCCCGCGACCTTTACCGATGACGCGAGCCAGCTCTCCGAGGACCAAATCGGACTCGACAAGGTTCAGCGCCGCGACGTGCAGCGCCGCCTCAACGGGCTCGGCTTCGACACCAAGGTGACCGGGGCGTTCACCGACGAGACCCGGAGCGTGCTCAAGCGCTGGCAAGCCGCCCGCGGTTATCCGTCGACGGGCTACCTCAACAAGCTCCAGCACAAGGCCCTGCTCTCCGAGATCGTCGCCTCGACCTCGCCGAGCGCCAGTGATGACGGCTCCGACAAGCGGGCTCCCCGCCGTGCCGCCGCACCTTCCAGCGGCGGCGGTGGCGGTGGCCATCGTAGCGGCGGTGACCCCGGTGCGGCCTTCATGGGCGGCGTCGTCGGCGGGATGATGGGCGGCATGTTCCGCCGCTGAGGCGCAAGGCCAGTCACGACATACGAAAGCCCGGCTCGAGCCGGGCTTTTTGCTGGCTAGTAATCCTGGGTGAACCAGGGCACGAGCGTCCGGATACGCGGCATCGCCTGGGTCGTAATGCTCGACCGAGCCATCTCGGCGATGCGCGGCGCCAGCGATGAGAGATCTCCACGGCGCGTCACCAGAAGCAGCTCACGAAAAAACCCAGGGCCTGGCAGAGGGAGAGCGCTGACCTGACCAGCGTGAGCGAGCCCCTGCAACAGACACAGAGGCGTGGTGATCGCGACGCCCATCCCGGTCGCGACCATCGCGACAAGACTGTCCGAGGTGTCAAACTCAAAGGCCCGCGGCGGGCGAATTCCCAGACGGCTCAGATGACGCTCGACCTGAGCACCTGCATAGGAACGCTCGCTGTACCGGACCAGGCGATGTCGCGCGAGGATCTCCCGCAGATCAAGGCCGGCAAATTCGGCCTCCATGCCGCGCGGCACCACCAGCAGATTTGGCTCGCGATAGAATGGGAAGCGCTCGACATCATACAGGTCATCCATCGCATCGCATGTGATCGCGGCGTCGATCTTGCGATTCATCAGCGCCTCGGCATGCGAGTGAGCAAGGCCCGACCATACGGACAGACTCAGCGCGATCTCGCCCGTCATGAGCTCTTTAACGAGGTGCGCGCCGACCGTGGCGGCATAGGAGTCGACGAGACCGAGCCTCAGATCAACACGTTCAGACTGTTCCGCCGCGACCCGGAGCGCGCTGAGAAGCGCATCAAAGTCGCGGTTCAGATCGAGAACTCGGCTTGCGAGGATGCGCCCCGCCCGGGTCGGCGTGAGCGGCCTGCGAGTACGATTAAAAAATGCGACGCCGACCGAGGCTTCCGCACGCCGCACCGCCTGAGATACCGCGGATTGCGTCATCCCGAATTGGCGGGACGCTTCGAGCATGCTGCCGGAGTCCGCGACCGCAGCGACAATCTGCAAGCTTCGCAGGTCTGGAATGGGTGACGCCATGCAGCAACTTAAGCAAAAGTCACGTCGGTATGCAAATTCTCTTAATTATATGAATTATTCTTGTCGAAGAGCCGATTAAGCCGGCAAGCTCTGCATCATCCTAATAATTGAGCAGCTTCAAGTCATGCACGAGCGAGCGGATATTCTGGTGATCGGCCTCGGCGCCATGGGCAGCGCGGCCCTCTATCAACTGGCCAAGCGAGGGGTCAAGGCGGTCGGCCTGGATCGCTTTGCCCCTCCCCACATGATGGGATCCAGCCACGGCGAAACCCGCATCACCCGTCAGGCCGTCGGTGAAGGCCGCGATTACGTGCCGCTGGTGCTGGATACGCACCGGATCTGGCGCGAGCTCGAAGCCGAGACGTCTGACCAGCTCCTGAATCCATGTGGCCTCGTCGTCATGGCGCCCGGCGTTGGCGAGACATCGCACCACGGCAAGCCGGATTTCGTGGCACGTTCGATTGGTGCGGCTCGTGATTTCGGCATCGCACATGAAGTGATCGACGGACGAGAGGTGGCTTATCGGTTCCCGCAATTCTTGAACCTTGAGGGCAACGAGAAGGCCTATTACGAGCCCGGCGGGGGTTACGTTTTTCCGGAACGTTGCATCAAGGCGCAATTGACGCGCGCGGAGCAGCTCGGAGCCGTGATCCGCACGGGGGTCGAAGTCCTCTCGATCGCGCAGACGGGCCCTGTCGTTCGTGTGGAGACGTCCTCAGGCAGCTTCGTAGCGGACCAGCTGGTCGTGTCGGCAGGCGGCTGGAATGCTCATCTACTCGGCGCGCCATTTGACCGTTTGCTCTCGGTGAAGCGTCAGGTGCTCCATTGGTACGAGCTCGAGGACACAAGCGCATATCGTGCAAACGCCCCGGTGTTCATCTGGATGCATGGCGCGGCGGATGTCGATTACCTCTACGGCTTCCCGCCCCTGCCGGGCGATCGTCGCCTCAAGGTAGCGACCGAGCAGTACGAAACCAGCACGACGGCCGATACCATCGACCGCACGGTCGATCCGGCGGAGTCGGCCAAGATGTACCGGGAGCACGTCGAGGGGCGGCTCGCGGGCGCTACGCCCCGCGTCGCGCAGGCCGCCGCCTGCCTCTACACGGTAACACCCGATCGGGGCTTCATCATCGACCGACACCCCGACCAGGACAGAGTCTTTGTCGTCTCGGCGTGCTCCGGTCACGGCTTCAAGCACTCAGCGGGCATCGGAAACGTCGTGGCCCAGATGACGGCCGAAGGTCGAAGCTCGATCGACCTTACTCCATTCTCCGTGTCCCGTTTTTTGTGACGTCTGGCACGAACCTTGTACTGCGAATAGAGTGCGCGTCCGGCGCGTCGTGATTTCAATCCTTGGAGGTGTCATCCGATGAGAAATGTGCTCCGTTCCATGATGACAGGTGCAACGGTGCTGCTGATGCTCGGCAGCGCTCAAGCGGCCGACGGCGTCGATGCCATCAAGCAGCGCGGCACGTTGAACGTCGGCGTCAAGGCAGATTACAAACCTTTTGGATACCGCGATCCCTCCGGAAATGTGGTCGGTATCGAGCCAGATCTCGCCGCCGATATTGCCAAGCGCCTCGGCGTCAAGCTCGAGCTCATTCCAGTCGGGGCCTCGAATAGAATCGAGTTTCTTCAGCAGGGAAAGATTGATCTGCTGATTGCGACCATGTCGGACAGGCCGGAACGCCGCCGTGTCGTTCAGGCCATCGAACCCCTGTATTATTCAGACTATGTGAACATCCTTCTCAACAAGAAGGCGGGCATCAAAGACTGGGCCGATCTCAAGGGAAAACCCGTATGTGCAACATCGGGCGCCTGGTACAACAAGGACGTTGCCAAATCCTACGGCCCCGAAATTGTTGCGTTTGACGGTTCGGAGAAGCCTCTGTTTGCCATGAAGCAGGGCAACTGCATCGGCTATGTCTACGATCAGACCTTCCTGCAAGGCAAGCTGCTCGAGGATGAGTGGAAGGAGGACTATGCCCTTCCCCTGAAAGGTGTTCTGCCTTCGCCATGGATGATCGCTGTCGCGCTCGATAACGCCAGTCTTCAGAAGCTGCTCGAAGATGCGACCAAGGACTGGATGAAGACCGGCTTCATTGTGGCGGCAGAAAAGAAGTGGGGCATCACGCCGACCGAATATTCGTTGCTCATGCACGAGCAATACAAGGACAAATAGACGCGTGAAGCGGAGCGCCGGATCCGTCTTGCGCTATGAACTGCTCAAGCCAATGCACTGATCCGAGGTGATTGCCTCAACAATTCGGTGTCGCGTAAAATGCAGGCAATCGGCAACTGGTTTCAGCAGCTCTATGAATCGACGGGGCTGAACTTTTCAATATTCTACGATGCGTACGACTGGGACCGTTATCTCGGCGGACTCAAGATGACGCTGTTTCTGAGCGTCACGACCATCGTGCTGAGCCTGATCATCGGCGCGGCAGGTGCCTTGATGCAGGGTAGTCCGTCGCGATTGTTGCGGCTCGCCGTCAATGCTTTCGTCGTGGTGTTCCGCAACACACCACCATTGGTGCAGATCTTTTTCTTCTATTTTGGCCTTGGCACCATGCTCCCGGCGGTGGAAGCGGCGGGCATGCGCGTTCCACTACTGAGCAACGTCCAGTGGGCGATCATTTCGTTGTCCCTGTTTGCGGCCGCTTTCAACGTGGAGATCTTCCGCTCCGGCATCGAGGCCGTGCCGAGGACAACCGTGGAAGCCGCCGAGGCGCTGGGATACACGCGTCTCAAGGCCTACGTTCATATTGTTCTTCCGCTGGCCGTTCGCGTATGCCTTCCTGCATTGAACAACAACCTCGTGAATCTGCTCAAGACGACGACGCTCGCATACGCAATCGCAGTTCCCGAAACGTTGTACGCGGTCAAACAGATCTGGTCGGAATCGCAAAACGTTCTCGAGATGATGGTCGTATTGCTTGCGACCTATGGCATCCTTGTAGGGGTCCTCGTCTGGCTGATGCATCGCTGGGAGCGGGCGATGCGCATTCCGGGGTACGGGCGATGAAAACCGTGGAGCCCGCGGACCGCTTTCCCGTCCTTCTGCCGTATCGTCACGCAGCTGTCCGGACGCCGGTCCGGATCGGCCCGCTGTCCGCCGCAGCCCTCTGCTTCTGCGGCGTCATGGTTGCGTCCGCGGCCTGGGGGCAGACCGGACCGACGATGCTGTCCCCGTTTCAGGTCATCGTGAAGTGGTCACCGCTCCTGCTGCGAGGGTTCGCTTTCAATATCCTGATCTCCCTGCTGGCCATGCTGCTGGGCACGGTCGCCGGTCTCGGTCTGGGTCTGGCCCTGTTGTCGCAGTTCCGGTTGCTCGCGAGTATCAGCTGGCTCGTGACCCAATTTTTTCGCAACGCGCCATGGCTGGTGTTGTTGTTCTTCGTCATGTTTCTGGTGCCCTTCCAGATCACTATCTTCAAGACGACCATCCCGTTGCCGGACTGGATCAAGGCGACCGTGGGCTTCGCCTTGCCTGTCATGGCGAACGTCGCCGAGGTCGTACGCGGAGCCGTGCGCTCCGTTCCGTCGACGCAATGGGAGGCGGCTGAATCGCTGTCATTCACGCGGCGCCAGATGATGTGGCTGATCATACTGCCGCAGTGCATTAAGCGAATGCTGCCGCCCTGGATGAACATTTATGCTCTTGTCGCCATGGCGACGGTGCTCGCATCGATCGTGGGCGTCTCGGAAATGCTCACGCTGACGGCGCAGGTGCATGCCGCCGAAGGCGGCAGGCCAGAACTGTTCGCGCCGCTCTACGGCTTCGCCCTGCTGTGTTTCTTTCTCTACTGCTATCCGATCAACCTCTGGACGGCTCGCCTCGAGCGCCGGTTCCGCATACGCTGAGGGAGCAGAGCATGGCCACGAGCTGGACCCCGGATCAGCCCATCGTTCAATGCGCTGACGTCAGAAAATCATTCGGTGCTCTCGAAGTTCTGAAAGGCATCAGCCTGTCGGTCCGGAAGGGCGAGGTGATCTGTATCATCGGCCCGTCGGGATCAGGGAAGTCCACACTGATCCGCTGCATCAATGCTCTACAGCCGATCTCATCCGGCAGCATTCAAATCGAAGGCATCGAGGTTTCCGATCCCAGGCTCGACAAGCTGGCGCTGCGCCGCAAGGTCGGGATGGTATTCCAGCAATACAACCTGTTCCCGCACAAGACCGCGCTCCAGAACGTGATGATGGCGCCGATCCATGTTCTCGGCCAGAAACGCGCCGAGGTCGAAGTGCGCGCCCGAGCGCTGCTCGCAAAGGTGCGGCTCGCAGGAAAGGAGGACAGCTATCCCGGTGAACTCTCCGGCGGACAGCAGCAGCGCGTGGCCATTGCCCGTTCGCTGGCGATGCGGCCTGACATCATGCTGTTCGACGAAGTTACGGCCGCCCTCGATCCGGAGACGGTCAAGGAGGTCCTGGTCACGATCCGGGAGCTCGCCGAGGACGGAATGACATGCCTCCTCGTCACCCATGAAATGAACTTCGCGCGCGAAGTCGCCGATCACGTCTACTTCACCGACCGCGGTGTCATTGTCGAGCACGGGCCGCCGGAAACACTGTTTACGGCGGCCAAGGATGAGCGCACGCAGCAGTTCTTGTCGCAGGTCCTCTGAGCTAGCTGCGAGGATTCCGTCTAAAACTCGCAGCCGAGCGCATCGGTTCGAACGACCACCCGGTCCGGCAGTGAAAGCCTACTTCCCCGCCGCCTTGCGCAGGGCGTCGTTGATTCGGTCCTGCCAGCCAGGACCGCCCGCCTGGAAATGCTCCAGCACGTCCTGGTCGATCCGCAAGCTGACCTGCTCCTTGATCCCCGGCGCGACGTTCTGCTTCGGCGGCGCTTCGGCGACCTTGGCGGTCACCTTCTTGAACGCCGCCTCGGCTTCGGTGCGCGCGTCGCCCAATGTCCGCGGCCGCCTCGGTGGTAGATCCGCCATCTGCTAGATTCCCTCAAACAAAGCCGTCGAAAGATAGCGCTCGGAGAAGGACGGCACCACCGCCAGGATGGTTTTTCCCGCAGCTTCCGGCCGCTTGCCGATTTGGAGGGCAGCCGCGATCGCGGCACCCGAGGAGATCCCGCCGGGAATGCCCTCATGCCGTGCCAGCGCCCGCCCGGTCTCGATCGCGGTCGTCGAGTTGATCTTCACGATCTCGTCGATCACGGCACGGTCAAGGATATCGGGGACGAAGCCGGCGCCGATGCCCTGGATCTTGTGCGGCGTGTGCTGGCCGCCGGAAAGCACCGGGCTCTCCTCCGGCTCGACCGCCACCACCCGTAACGACGGTTTGCGCGGCTTTAGCACCTGGCCGACACCGGTGATGGTGCCGCCGGTCCCGACGCCGGCGACGAAGAAGTCGATGTTGCCGCCGGTGTCGTTCCAGATCTCCTCTGCGGTGGTGCGACGATGCACCTCGGGATTGGCGAGGTTCTTGAACTGCTGCGGCATCACCGAGTTCGGCGTGGTCTTCAGGAGCTCCTCAGCCGTAGCGATCGCGCCCTTCATGCCTTGGGCGGCCGGCGTCAGCACCAGTTCGGCGCCGAGGAAAGCCAGCATCTTCCGCCGCTCGATCGACATCGATTCCGGCATCACCAGCTTCAGCCGGTAGCCGCGCGAGGCGGCGACGAAGGCGAGCGCGATGCCGGTATTGCCGGAGGTCGGCTCGATCAGCACGGTGTCCGGCTTGATGATGCCGGCCTTCTCCATGGCGATGATCATGGCCGCACCGATGCGATCCTTCACGCTCGCTGCCGGATTGAAATATTCAAGTTTTGCCAAAATAGTCGCGTTGACGCCATGCATGCCCGGCAGCCGGCGCAGTCGCACGATCGGCGTGTCGCCAAAAGCCTCGACGATCGAGTCATAGATCCGGCCACGGCCGGCTTGGTGCGCTGCACCCGTGTTGGACGATGCGTCCATGATGAACTCCCTGTGGCGACAAATTGCGCGCCGTTTGCTGCTTTTGCGCAGTTACAGGCAGCCAGTGACGACACGCAAGCAACAATGCGGCGCAGCTTGAATTTGCTGCGCCGCAAAATCGCTTGAGCGACAAATATCAGAAAACCAGCGCGTTGGCGAAGCCAGGATCAGCACCGTGACCAACAACAAGGCAGCTATTGGAGCTACTCACCGCTCGTGCAGCGTTTCCTGCCGGTATCGCAACAGTGGCGACAGCAGATAGCTCAGGATTGTGCGTGACCCCGTCTTGATTTCCACGGTCACCGCCATCCCTGGCGACAGATTGACCATCCTGTCATCGATCTGCATCTGGGTGCGGTCGAGCGAAATGCGCGCGCTGTAGTTGAGTTCCTGCCCCTTCGGCTCGCTGGTTTCATTCTGGGTCCCCAGCTGCCGATCATTGGAGCGATCCTGTTGCCGGTCGCGGATGACGGCATCCTGCGAGACCGTGATGACCTGGCCGTGCAGGAGGCCATAGCGGGTGAAATTAAAGGTATCGATCTTGATCTCCGCCTCTTGCCCGGCATGGATGAAACCGATGTCTCGGTTCGACACCATGGCCTCGATCTCCAGCCGGCTGTCGCTTGGCACCACCACCAGCAGCGACTGCGCCGGCGTGACGACGCCGCCAACCGTGTGGACCGCAAGCTGCTGCACCACGCCGTCTACGGGGGCGGTCAGCAATTGAAGCCTGGTCCTCTGCTCGGCCTTGATCAAATCCTGCGACAGGCCGTTCGCCTTCTGCTCGGCCTTGGCCAATTCGTCGGCCAGCGCATGGCGATATTCCGCCGTTGCCTGGTTGCGCGTCTCGCGGATCGCGGCGATGGCCGCTTCGGTCTCGTGCAAATGGCTCTTCTGAACGCTGAATTCCTCCTGCTGCTCAACCAATAGCTGGAGCACCTCGAAATAACTGAGTTTGGAGCCCAGCTCCTTCTCCACCAGAGTCTTGCGAATGTCGACGCGCGACTGGATCACCGGAATGATCGTCTCGAGCTTGTGGATCGTGGTTGCCGTCGTGGCCTGCTCGGCCTCCTTCTGCGCCTGTTGGCGCGTGAGAGCCGCGATCTTGGCACGGTGCTCGGTCATCTGGTTGAGCAAGAGCTGGCGCTGGGTCGCGACCAACTCCGGGTCCGCGCCGGCGGGCGCGACGAAATCAGCCACGGGATCATCGCCGCCGCCAAGTGCCGCCCGCAATCGCGCGATGTTGAGCCGCTCGGCGACCAGGTCATTGCGCGAATGATCGCGCTCGGCCTCGTTCGCGGTCGGATCGAGCTCGATCAGAACCTCGCCTGCCCTGACCGGCTGCCCATCCTGCACCTTGATCGAACGCACCACCCCGGTCTCGAACGGCTGGATCACCTTGACACGACTGCTAGGCAGGATCTTTCCGCTTGCCGAAGCAACGATGTCGATGGTGCCCCACCAAGCCCAGACCAGCGCCGCACAAAACAGCGCAATGATGACGGCACCAATCGCGCGCTTGATTGGCGAAGGCGGCGTCTCCACGATTTCAAGCGCCGCCGGCAGGAATGCCAATTCGTCACGGCGGCGCTGTTGCGCATGCCGAAACGGAATGACGCCTGCCGTCGACTGGGTGCTCGTCGCTGATTCAGCCGGCTTCATGGAATCCCCCTTGCAGCCGGTGCAACGAAGCATAACGGCCGCCGGTTTTGATGAGTGCGTCGTGGCTGCCGTCCTCGACCAGACGGCCACGATCGAGCGTGACGATCCGGTCCATCGCCCGCACCGTCGAGAGCCGGTGCGCGATGATCAACACGGTTCGCCCCTTGGCGATGTCCTTCATGTTCTGCTGAATGATGCGTTCGCTCTCATAGTCGAGCGCACTGGTGGCCTCGTCGAAGATCAAGATGCGCGGGTCGGTGACGAGCGCACGGGCGATCGCGATACGCTGGCGCTGCCCGCCCGAAAGCGTCGAGCCGCGTTCACCGACCACGGTGTCGTATCCCTCGGTAAGTTCGAGAATGAATTCGTGCGCGCCCGCAAGTCGGGCCGCCGCGATGACGCGTTCCATCGGCATCGCAGGATCGGCGAGCGCGATATTGTCGCGGACCGAGCGGTTGAACAGCACGTTTTCCTGCAGGACGACGCCGATCTGGCGGCGCAGCCAGGCCGGATCGGCCATCGCGAGGTCCATCCCGTCCACCAGCACGCGTCCGCGCTCCGGGACGTAAAGACGCTGCACCAGTTTGGCGAACGTGCTCTTGCCCGAGCCGGACGGCCCTACGATGCCGACGGTCTGGCCGGCCGGCACGTCGAAGCTGACATCGTGCAGGACCTCCTGCCCGTCGATGCGATAGCGAAACGAGACGTGATCGAACCTGATGTCGCCCCGGATCGCCGGCAGCCGTGCACGGCCCGCCGAATAGGTCGGCTCGGCAGTGGTATTGAGGATGTCGCCCAGCCGCGCAATCGACAGCCGCGCCTGGTGAAAATCCTGCCAGATCTGCGCAAGCCGCAGCACCGGCGCGCTCACGCGGCCAGCCAGGATGTTGAAGGCGACGAGTTCGCCGACCGAAAGGCTGCCGTCAATGACGAGCTTGGCGCCGAAATAAAGAATGCTCGCCGTGACGATCTTGCTGACGAGCTGCACCGTCTGGCTCGCACTGTTGCCAAGACTGAGCACCCGGAAGCTCGCAGCCACATATCCTGCGAGCTGCTCCTCCCAGCGGCGCTGCATCTGTGGCTCGACCGCCATCGCCTTGAGGGTCTCGATACCGGTCACGCTCTCGACCAGAAAGGCCTGGTTCTCGGCGCCGCGCTGGAATTTCTCGTTCAGCCGCCGCCGGAACAGCGGCGTTGCCCCGGCCGATATCGCGATGTAGAACGGGAACGAGCCAAGCACGATCCAGGTCAAAAGCGGCGAGTAGAGGAACATCACTGCCAGGAAGACGAAGGTGAAGAACAGGTCGATGACGAGTGTCAGCGCCGAGCTGGTGAGAAAATTCCGGATGTTCTCCAATTCGCGCACCCGCGCCACCGAATCTCCGACGCGCCGCGCCTGGAAGTAGGCCATCGGCAATGCCAGCAGGTGGCCAAACAAGCGAGCGCCGAGTTCGACGTCGATGCGGTTGGTGGTGTGCGAAAACAGATAGGTCCGGAGGATTCCCAGCGCGGTCTCGAAAACCGAGATGGTCACCAGCCCGAGAACGAGTACGTCGAGGGTGCTGAGGGAACGATGTACCAGCACTTTGTCTATGACGACCTGGAAGAACAGCGGCGAGACCAGGCCGAGCAGTTGCAGAAAGAACGAGCCGAGCAGGACCTCGCTCAGGAGATGACGATATTTGTGGATCGCTCCCAGAAACCAGGTGACGTCGAACCGCCGGGTAACGTCGGACAAACCGGCACGACGGGTCATCAGGATCAGCCCGCCGTCCCAGATCGCCGTCAGTTCGTCCCGCGTCATCAACACCGGCCGGGGCGCCAGCGGCGACTGAACCAAAGCCCTGCCCGCGTCGGCCTTGGCGATCAAGAGGAAGCCGCCATCGCGCAAGCGCGCGATGGCCGGCAAGGGCGTGCTGGCAAGCCGCGACCAGTCCGTTCGATAGGCGCGTGCCTTGAGCCCCAATTCCTTGGCGCACCGGAGCATCTCCGGTGCGCCGATCTTGTCTGTTCCCAGCCGATGCGCGATCTGTCCGGCATCGGCGGCAACGCCCTGGAGATGCAGCAGCGTCACAAGGGCTTCCAGACCAGGATCGGTCGGTCTGCAGTCAGTTTCGGTGCTCATGGGTGCTCTCCAGGGCCAGGTCGCATCAGGCGTGCGGCTGTGCCAGCTGCGAATGCTGGCTGGCCGAAGGATCGGCGATCGGCACAGCGCCGAGCCCCTCACCTGCCGAGACGAAGCTCGACGCCATGAACTGACCCAGCAGCGCTGCACCTGCGGCTGGCGAAGCGTCGCCAACGGCGCTGTTGCGGCTCACCGGCGCTTGCAGGACGGTGTTGCTGCCGGTTCCTCCGTCGAGGATGTCCTGCCCGCCACCACCGATCAGGATGTCATCTCCCGCGCCGCCACTGAGCGTGTCGTTACCCGCGCCTCCCAGCAGAACGTCCGCGCCGTCGCCGCCGTTTTCGGTCACCTGGATGCCGGCCGGCAGCCCGGAGGCGTTGATGACATCGTCACCGCCGAGGCCATTGATGACGATGCGGTCGTTGGAGTCGAATCCAGCGATCGTCACGTCCGTCGCCAGACCCGACACCGTGACCACACCGTTGCTCTCGGTGATGTTGATCACGTCGTCGCCGTTGGTCGCGTTGATGACGATCGTGTCCGCACTGCCGTCGCTGGCGCCGCTGCCTGGCGTCGCCGCCAGATCGATAGCGACGTGCCGCACGTCGGTTTTCGACAAATCGTCTACCGTGATAGTGTCCGCACCGCCCAGGGCATTGACATCGATGGTCTCGATATTTTTCAAGTCCATCGTGACATTGCCGACGTCGCGGAACAATTTCGCCCGCGAGCCGTCCGCCGAGATATCGATGTTCTCGCCGACGTTGGAGCCATTGAACAGCAGCGTGTCATTGCCGGCACCGCCATTGACGGTATCGCTGCCGTCGCCGGGGTTCCAGACAAACGTGTCGTCGCCGGCACCAAGGTTGGCCACGTCATTGCCGCGCCCGCCGTTAACGAAGTCGTTGCCCGCGCTTCCGGTGATGGTGTCGTTACCGTCGCCGCCGTTGATGGTGAGGTTGACCTGGCCGGCGTGGAGCCCGGACGCGTCGATGATGTCATCCCCGCCCAATCCATTGACGACAAGCGAGTCCGTGCCGGCATCAACGCCCTTGATCGACACCTGCGCTGCCAATCCGTTGACCAGGATCGACGAGCCGCTGCTGACGACACTGACGTGGTCGTCGCCGGCGGTGCCGTTGACGATCACGGTGTCCGGTTGCGCGTCGCCCTGCCCGCTGCCCGGCGTCGCCGACAAATCGATGGCGACCTGCTTGACGTCGGTTCCTGTGAGGTCGTTAACCGTGACGGTGTCAGCGCCGCCAAGCGTCGCGAGCTGGATGTGCTCGATGCCATTGAGGTCCATCGTGACATTGCCGACGTCGCGGAACAACCTGGCCCGCGAGCCATTGGCCGAGATGTCGATATTCTCCGACGCGTTGGAGCCATTGAATACCAGCGTATCGGTACCGGCCTGACCCTCGACCACGTCGCTGCCGTCGCCCGGATTCCAGACGAAGGTGTCGTTGCCGTTTCCGAGGAATGCCACATCGTTGCCGCGGCCGCCGACCACGGTATCATTGCCGTCACCGCCGATCAGCGTGTCGTCGCCCTGGCTTCCGGTGATGGTGTCGTTTCCGGCACCGCCATCGATGGTGAGGCCGATGACGCCGGCCGCTAGGCCGGCAGCGGTGATGACGTCGTTGCCCGCACCGCCGTCAACGATGAGCCGGTCGTTGGCTCCCTCGGAGCCGGCGAGCGTAACGGTCGCGGGCAGGCCGGCGACCGTGACCGAGCCTCCGGTTCCGGATATCTGAATATTGTCGCTGCCGTTGGCACCGTTGACGGTCACGGTATCGGCCGCGCCGTCACCTGTGCCGCTGCCAGGTTGGCTTGCCAGGTCAAGCGCGACCAGAGTGACGCCGGTGCCGGTGAGGTCGCCGACATTGATGTTGTCTGCACCGCCGAGCGCGTTGAAATTGATGTGCTCGATGCCGTTGAGATCCATCGTGATATTGGCGACGTCGCGGGTGAACTTCACCCGGCCGTGGTTGGCTGTGATACCGATGTTCTCGTTGATGTTGGCGCCGTTGAAGACCAGCGTATCAGTGCCGTCCTGACCTTCGACGGTGTCGCTGCCGTCACCCGGATTCCAGATGAACGTATCGTCGCCATTGCCGCCCAGCAGGGTGTCATTGCCGCGGCCGCCGGTAATGACGTCATTGCCGTCTCCGCCAATCAGCCTGTCGTTGCCGTCGCCGCCCGTGATGGTGTCGTTGCCAGCGCCACCGTCGACCGTGAGGTTGATGAGTGCCGCGAGGCCGTTTCCGGCCGTGAAGGTGTCGTCGCCGCCGTTCATGTTGAGCACCAAATTCTCAGTGGTGCCGATGTCCAGCGAGAACGGCGCAGGGCTGATCCGGTCGAACCGCACGCGGCTGCCGTTGGCCGTGAGCGTGAATGTCTCGGCGCCGTTGCCGCCGTTGACCTCGGCGGTGTCGATGCCGTCGCCACCCTCCATGAGATCGGTGCCCTCGCCAGGATTCCAGATCATCCGATCATTACCGGCGCCACCGAACATCTGGTCGTCGCCGGTGCCGCCGATCAGCGTGTCGTTACCGTCGCCACCGAACAGCAAGTCATTGCCACCCTTGCCTTCGAGGATGTCGTTGCCCGCACCGCCAAACAGCTGGTCGTTGCCCGAGCCGCCGATCAGCGTGTCGTTGCCTGCGCCACCAAACAGTTGCGCAGCCGGCAACGCGCCATTGGCTTCGTCGAGTGAAATCGTATCGTTGCCGCCCTGGCCGAACACCTGGATGATTCCAGTGTTGGCGACCGTCGGCCGGTCGCCCGCTATGGCGACGGCGCCGCCGTTGACAAGAATGTTACCGGCCGCATCTCGGCTGGTAACGATGGTGTTACCGACGTTGTCGTCAAACACCGATAGCACGCCGGCACCTTTGGAAAACGTAGCTTGGGTCGCCATCGTCATGATCCTTCTACAAGTCTCAGTCCCTCGATCGGAGTGCTTAGCGGTAACTCTCGCCGAAGACTTGAAGCCGGGCTTTAGGCCAGCGTGAATTCTTCTGAAGAGATCCTTCAGATTTCCTGTCTGTGCTATGTTGATCACCAAGCCGTCATCTGCCCTCTCTCCGGCGCAGCCAACGAGCGGCAACTGCGAGGAAGCGCGTCTCGTTTCATTTCTTTCAGCTCAATGGCGGCAGTCGCGCCGATCCGCTTTTTGGACACTCGCGTGCAGTTTATTTTTGCCGACCATGTGCTGGACACTGAGCGCCGCGAGCTGCGGCGCGGCACCCAATTGATCGCGGTCGAACCGCAAGTGCTCGACGTCTTGGTTCATCTGGTGCAGAACCGCGATCGCGTTGTCAGCAACGATGACCTGATCGCTTCGGTCTGGGGCGGCCGCGCCGTGTCGGATGCAAACCTGACAAGCCGCATCTATGCAGCGCGCAAAGCGTTGGGTGACGACGGCCAGCACCAGACGCTGATCCGCACCATAGCCCGCAAGGGTCACCGCTTTGTCGGCGCCGTGCGCGTGCAGCCGGCGGCCGGCAATCACGTGGCGCCAGCCATCGGACTGCCGTCAGCCGACCCCAAGGAGGAGTTGCGACCGACCTTGCCGCTGCCCGACCGGCCCGCCATCGCCGTCTTGGCCTTCGTCAACATGAGCGGTGATCCCGATCAGGAATATTTCTCCGACGGCATCAGCGAGGACATCATCACGGCGCTGTCCAAGCTGCGCTGGTTCTTCGTGATCGCGCGCAACTCGTCCTTCGTCTACAAGGGCACAGCCGTTAACATCCAGAAGATTGGCGAGGAGCTCGGCGTCGGCTACGTGATGGAGGGCAGCGTCCGCAGGGATGGCGACCGCGTCCGCATCACGGCCCAGCTCAATGACGTTGCTACCGGCAGCCACGTCTGGGCGGAACGTTACGATCGCGGTCTCCGCGACGTCTTCGCTGTACAGGACGAGATCACCGAGGCGATCACCGCCTCGATCGAGCCGCAGCTCTATGCCGCCGAACATTTCCGCTCCAAGCGTAGGACGCCGGACAGCATGGACGCCTGGGCCTTGGTGATGCGGGCACTGTCGCATTTCTGGCGTCTCACGCGCGAGGACTATATCGCCGCACAAGAGTTGCTGGAGAAGGCTATCGCGATTGATCCCGACTACGGCCAGGCGCTCGGCGTTCTCGCGACCAGCCACGCCTTCTGCGCCTATAATGGCTGGGCCGATATGGCAACTGCGGTTCGGATCGCCGAAGGCGCGGCGATGGCGGCGATCCGTGCCGACAGCGAGGACCCCTGGGCGCACCTCGCGCTGGCGTGCGTTCACATACTGCTACGGCGTTACGACGATTCCCTTGCCGCGTTCGAACTGGCCCTTAGCCTCAATCCGAACTTTGCGCTGGCTCAGAGTGTGTACGGCCTGGCGCTGGCGTTCAGCGGCCGATGGGAGGACGCCGGCGCTGCCACCGCCCGGGCACTGCGCCTGAGCCCGCGCGATCCGTTTTCGGCGATTTACAACGGCATTGCGGCATACGCCCAGTTCGTTGGACGCAATTATGCGGAGACAATGCGGCTGGCGCGCGCGAGTATTCGCCTGCGCAGTGATCACGTCGGTGGCTACCGCATGCTATGCGCCGGCGCCGCCATGGCCGGACACGCCGACATCGCCACGTCCGCGCTGGATGCACTGCGACGCGCGCAACCCAATTTCTCGCTGGCCTGGATCGCGGCCAATATGCCGTTCAAACACGATGCTGACCGCGATCACTATCTGGAAGCCTTTCGCCGCGCCGGACTGGACTAGCTGCAACGCGGGGATCTGGACCATCATCACTCTGCACAGCACCAACGCAGCGGCGATGAATGGGCGCGCCGTCCTATCGCAACGCACGCGAATTGTTTGCGCTGCGATATAAGGAGAACGCATTGCCGTGATGGCAATTTTATAAAACCAACGCTTTTGTGTTGCGACCTCGTCAACTGATTCTGCTTATGTTAGACTTAGGTCTCAAAGCAGGGAGGTCACCACGATGTCAGCAGCCGCTGAAGTGTTGTCGACCGTAGTGCCTAAGCGCGATCCGCGTTGCAGCGAGTTGCCGACCTGTCCTGTTTGCGCCGACTCCATGGTCGCCGCCGAAGCCTCTGCCTATGTCTCCGACCACATGATCAGCTATCTCTGGACCTGTGACACTTGCGGCTATGGTTTCGTGACGAAGCACGCCGTCAAGCAGCGTTTCGTCTGCAATTGACTTCTATTTTTCGAGCATGATCTCGTCGGAAAACCGCTCCACAGTTTTCCGGATCATGCTCTAACGCGGGGCGATGTCGCCCCTCGCCCAGTCCTCACGCGTACGCCGGTAGAACTCGTCGAACGTTCCGTGTGCGATCGCATCCCTGATGCCATGCATCAGGGACTGGTAGTAGGCAATATTGATCTCGGACAGCAGCATCGCCCCCAGCGTCTCGCCGGCCTTGACGAGATGGTGCAGGTAGGCGCGCGCGTAGTTGCGCGCCGACGGCCATGAGCTCTCGTCGTCGAGCGGACGCGGATCGTCGGCGTGGCGCGCATTGCGCAAATTCACCTGGCCGAAGCGGGTGAAGGCGACGCCGTGCCGGCCATTGCGCGTCGGCATCACGCAATCGAACATGTCGATGCCGCGCTTCACCGCTTCGAGGATGTCGTCCGGCGTGCCGACGCCCATCAGATAGCGCGGCCGGTCTGACGGCAGCGCCGGCGCGGTCTCGTCGATCATCGCCAGCATCACCGCCTGCGGTTCGCCGACGGCAAGGCCGCCGATCGCATAGCCGTGGAAGCCGATCTCGACCAGACCTTCTGCGCTGGCGTGGCGAAGCTGCGGCACGTCGCCGCCCTGCACGATGCCAAACAGCATATAGCCATCCGGCGCGCTCTCGAACGCGCGCTTTGAGCGCTCGGCCCAGCGCAGCGACAAGCGCATCGCGCGCTCGATGTCGTCGCGCTCGGCCGGCAGTCGCACGCATTCGTCCATCTGCATGGCGATGTCGGAGCCGAGGAGACGCTGCACCTCGATCGAACGCTCCGGCGACAGCTCGACCTTGGCGCCGTCGATATGCGAGCGGAAGGTGACGGCGTGCTCGGTGACCTTGCGCAGATCCGACAGCGACATCACCTGGAAGCCGCCGGAATCCGTCAGCATCGGCCCGTTCCAGCCAGTGAAGCGCTGCAGGCCGCCAAGCGCAGCAATGCGTTCCGCACCGGGCCGCAGCATCAGATGATAGGTGTTGCCGAGCACGATGTCGGCACCGGCGTCCCGCACCTCACGCCAGTGCATGCCCTTCATGGCACCGGCGGTGCCGACCGGCATGAAGGCCGGCGTCCGCACCACGCCGTGCGGTGTGGTCAGGCGGCCGGTGCGCGCCGCCCCGTCGGTGGCGAGCAGCTCGAAATGATTGGAAAGGCTGTTATCGGAAGTATCCATGGCGGTGCTTATTGCGTGTCGGGACAGGCCGATCAACCGCCGAGTTGGCAAGGTTCCGGGCATCCTGCCGGTCCCAGGCCGGACACAATTGGGCCGCGGGAGTGCCCCGCCGCCGGCGCTTGTTAAACAAAACGATACCGTATAGTTCTATCAGACGACTGGGCCAGGATGGAATGCCGGCGAGGCGCAATAACGCCGCGGCCGTGCGCAGCGTATGCGGTGATTGACGGCGAATGCCTTCCCCTGTTGTTCAGACTGGATCGATCCCTGTCCACGGCCGGATCGGGAGGACAGGCCGTCGCCTGCTCAGATCGGCCGCCCTGGCATTGAGCCTCGCGCTCGGCGCCTGCACGTCGCTGCCGCGGACGCCCTACACAGCTGCCGATGCCTCTGACGCCCGCGTCCTCGATATCGAGGGCTTGCGGCGCTACACGGACGAGCCCGTGACGAAATTCAGCTTCGAGAAGGACAACAGCAGCTCGAACAGGAGCTACCTGGCGCTGTCGGGCGGCGGCGCCGACGGCGCCTACGGCGTCGGCGTGCTGAATGGCTGGAGCACGGCCGGCACCCGGCCCGCCTTCTCGGTCGTCTCCGGCGTGAGCACCGGCGGCCTGATCGCTCCCTTTGCGTTTCTCGGACCGCAATATGACGACACGCTCAGAGAGCTCTACACCAGCGGCATCGCCGAAAGCCTGCTGAGCGATCCCAGCATCATGCGTGTGCTGTTCAGCTCCGGCCTGTTCGGCAACACGCGATTGCGCGAGCTCGTGGCGCGCTATGTCGGGCCGGAGATCATGGCGCAGGTCGCCCGCGAAAACGCCAAGGGGCGACGGCTGCTGGTGGTCACGACCGATCTCGACACCCAGCGAACTGCCATCTGGGACATGGGCAAGATCGCCACGGTCGGCACGCCCGAGGCGCTCAAACTGTTTCGCGACGTGATGGCGGCCTCCGCCAGCATTCCCCTGGTGTTTCCGCCGATCATGATCGAAGCCGAAGGCCAGGGCCGCAAGTTTCAGGAGATGCATGTCGACGGCGGCGTAACCGCCCCGGTGCTGACGCTGCCGGAGGCCCTGCTCGACCAGGGACGCCTGCCCGGCAACGCGAAGATGGACATCTACATTCTCGTCAACAAGAAGATCGAACGAAACTTCGAGCTTGTCGCCAACGGCACGATCGATGTCGCCTCACGCAGCCTGTCCTCGATCACCCAGTCGCAGACACGCTCGATCATCTTCTCGACCTACGATTTCGCCAAGCGCAACCGCCTGGGCTTCCACCTCTCCTACATCGCGCGCGATTATCCGGCGGCGACCTCGGAAGGCTTCGACACCGCCTACATGCGGGCGCTGTATCAATACGGGTATGAAAAGGCGGCAGCCGGCCAGGCCTGGACCTCGACGCTGCCCTAAGACCCGCGCGGCGGAACGACGTCGTACCGTGACCGTTGACGACACGGCCAATTCGGCCAGATTCGCGATGACGCCCCGGTTGCTGCACGTTATAGAGCAATGATCATTGTGACGACCGCGCAGGAATCATTGGCATGGGATTGACTGCGACCAAGACAAGAACGGCAGCGCCACGGCGCGAGGTGTCGAAATCGCGCGGCGGCCGGCCGACGAAAAGCGCAGCGATCGAGCGCGACCAGCGCCTGATCGAAGTCGCCACCCGCCTGTTCCTGGATCGCGGTTTTGACGCAACCTCGCTCGATGCGGTTGCGGAAGCAGCCCGGGTGAGCAAACCCACCGTCTATGCCCGCTACGGCGACAAGCGCGGGCTGTTCACGGCAGTGCTAAGGCGCGAGATTGCACGCTGGCTTGCGCCGCTGTCCGCCGCGGCCGAGACTCAACTCGGCAGCTCGTCCGATATCTCGGTCGAGCAGCGGCTGGTCGAGATCGGGCGCGAGATGCTCACCTTCACCTGCGGGCCGGACGCCATGGCCTTCAGCCGCATGATGACGTCACAGGCGATCAACTTTCCCGACATCGCCAAGCTCGGCAAGGAAGAAGGCTGGCTGAAGGCTGTCGCCACGACCACGCGCTTCTTCGATCATCTGGTGGCGCAAGGCGCGCTCGGGGTCGACGACACCACCATTGCAGCCGAAGTGTTCCTTGACGTCGTCGTCGGCCACACCCACCGCATGGCGACGTTCGGAACGTCGATGGAACTCAAACCCGCCGAGAAGCGGATGCGGGCGGCGATCAAGCTGTTCCTGGCCGGCGCGCTGGGACCTGCCGACCGCATCAAGGATGCCGCCAAAAACGCGCCGCGCCGCCGCCCGTCCCGCTGACAATCCCGTGAATTGGCGAACTGTCCCCAAGGCGCCCTGAAACGCGCATTTGACCAAAATAAAACGATACGGTATGGTTTCATTATAAACGGCGCGGCCACTTTTTCACCAGCCCCAAAGAGGTTCGTGCTGTTTCGAACGCCGCAGCGGGCACAACCTGCTATGACGCTCCGCGGCCGGCCATTGCCCAAGGTCGGCCGCGAATTCTTTACGATCATCCGGCACACTCGCCGACGAAGGTTACGAGCATGCCAAGGTTGCGAGCATGAAGGCAGCACGACGACACCCCTGGACGTTGTTTGCGGTCGCTCTCGCGGCGTTGCTCATGGCCGCACCGGCGCGGGCGGTCGTCTCGGCCGACGGCACGCCCACCGCCCTCCACGGCGACACAGATGGTGATGCCGCAGCCGACCGCCAGGCGGTCAGCCGCGAGATCGAGCGCTTCCGCAGCTCGTCGATCTCGATCGGCCAGGCCATGGCCATTGCCGAAGCGCGGCACGCCGGCGCCACCACGGCGGATGTGAGTTTTGACGGAGCCTCGGGCGTGCCGGTGTTCCGGGTGAAGACCCTGCACAATGACCGGATCTGGCGCCACACCATCAATGCCGCGACCGGCGAGTTCGTCGGCGGGGAAGCCGCCCTCCCCCTCGCCGAGCTCGACGGCGACGATCGCAGCAATCTCGCAGCGCTCGGCGCGATCAGGCACCGCCTTGCGGACGCCGTGCGCGTCGCCGAGCATGCGGCCTCGGGCAAGGCCATTAGCGGCGGCCTCATCCGCGAACGCGGCCGGCTCAATTTCGCGATCGTCGTCATCAGCGGCGACGACCTCAAGGAGGTCATCCTCGAGCCGCCCGGCGCGCGGACCAAATAGCGCAGGCCACAATCCCGCCGAAAAGCCATTGACGGGCACAAGACTCTCCCGCATAAGTCGCCGCCATGTTCACGACCACCAAACGCACGACTAAAACCACCACGGCCTTCGGGGCCCGGGGAGGCGTGCGCGCATAGTCGTCGACTAAACGCATCAGCTCTACCGAAGCCCCGCCCTCTGGTCCGGGGCTTTTTTGTTGTCTGCAACTCAATGGAGGACAAAGTGAGTAACGATCCCGTCGTCGCGATTGTCGGCGTCACCGGTGCGGTGGGCGCCGAATTCATCGCCACCATGGACAAGCGCGGCTTTCGCGTCGGCAAGCTCAAGGCACTCGCCAGCGCTCGCTCGGCCGGCAAGACAGTGTCGTTCCGCAGCAAGGACGTCGTCATCGAGGAACTGACCGAGCGCGCCTTCGAGGGCGTCGACATCGCCCTGTTCTCGGCCGGCGGCAGCATTTCGAAGAAGTACGCGCCGATCGCAGTGAAGTCCGGCGCGGTCGTCGTCGACAACTCCTCCGCCTTCCGGATGGATCCGAACGTGCCGCTGGTGATCCCCGAGATCAACGCGGGCCGCATTCGCGACCACAAGGGCATCATTGCCAACCCGAATTGCGCCGCGATCACCGCGCTGGTGCCGCTCTGGCCGATCCACCAGAAGAACCGCATCAAGCGCGTCATCATCTCGACCTACCAGGCGGCTTCCGGCGCCGGCGCCGCCGCAATGGACGAGCTCGTCGAGTCCACCCGCGCCAATCTCAATGGGCAGGTCTATACGCCCAAGGTGATGCCGCACCCCTACGCCTTCAACCTGTTCAACCACAACACGGCCGTCGACCCCGAGACCGGCTACAACGACGAAGAGACCAAGGTCATCAAGGAGACCCGCAAGATTTTTGAGGACGAGAACATCGCGATCGGCGTCACCTGCGTCCGCGTGCCGGTGCTGCGCGCCCATTGCGAGGCCATCACCTTCGAATGCGAGAAGCCGATCAGCGAGGACCAGGTCCGCGCCATCATGGCGCAGGCCCCGGGCGTGAAGGTGGTCGACGATCGCGTGAAGAACTACTTCCCGATGCCGATCGATGCCTCGGGCCAGGACGACGTCCTGGTCGGGCGCATCCGCAAGGATCTGAGCGACCCTAGCGGGCATTCGATCTCGATGTTCGTGGCGGCCGATCAGCTGCTCAAGGGCGCGGCTCTCAACGCGGTGCAGATCGCGGAGCTGTTGCCGCAGCGGGTGATGGCGTAACGCAGCGCTCGTAGGGTGGGCAAAGGCGCGCAAGCGCCGTGCCCACCACTTCTCTCGGCCATTCGAGAAAGACGGTGGGCACGCTTCGCTTTGCCCACCCTACGGCTCTGCCCGAAACAGCAGGCACGCATCCCCGTACGAATAAAACCGGTAGCCTTCCGCGATCGCGTGCGCATACGCCTGCTGCATGGTCTCGAGCCCGGCGAATGCCGACACCAGCATGAACAGCGTCGACTTCGGCAGGTGGAAATTCGTCATCAGCAAGTCGACGGCGCGGAAGCGATAGCCGGGCGTGATGAAGATCGACGTCTCCGCAGCGAAGGGCTGGATCGTGCCGTCCTCGTTAGCTGCGCTTTCGAGCAGCCGCAATGACGTGGTGCCAACGGCGATGATGCGGCCGCCGTTCTTGCGCGCGGTGTTGAGCCGTTCCGCCGTCTCGGCCGAGATCGTCCCCCACTCGGCGTGCATCTTGTGGCCTTCGGTGTCGTCCACTTTCACCGGCAGAAAGGTCCCTGCCCCGACATGCAGCGTCAGGCGGTTGACGCCCACACCGCGGTCGCGCAACGCCTGCTCCAGCGCCGGTGTAAAGTGCAGGCCCGCGGTGGGAGCCGCGACCGCGCCTTCGTTGGCGGCAAACATCGTCTGATAGTCGGCGAGATCCTGATCATCCGGTGTGCGCTTGGAGGCGATGTAGGGCGGCAGCGGCGGGCTGCCGAGATCGGCGATCGCCTGATCGAGCGCAGGGCCGTGGAACGAGAATGACAGCGTCACCTCACCCTCCGCGCCCTTGGCCTCGACCTCGGCATCAAGATGGCCAAGCAGGCAGACCTTGCCTTCGTTGCCGAAGCGGATGCGGTCGCCGGCCACGAGCTTTTTTGCCGGCTTAACCAGCGCCTGCCAGCGCGAACCGTCGAGACGCTTGATCAGCGTCGCCTCGATCTTCGGCTCGGTCTCGCGGCCGATGCGGCGGCCCTTGAGCTGCGCCGAAATCACCTTGGTGTCGTTGACGACGATCTGATCGCCGGGCTTCAGCCATTGCGGCAGGTCGGAGATGATCTGGTCGCGCAGCGCGCCACCGTCCACGACCAGCATCTTCGCCGAGTCGCGCGGGCTCGCCGGGCGCAACGCGATGCGCTCGGCGGGCAGATCGAAATCGAAGAGGTCAGTGCGCAATTTTGGTACCTTGTCATGCCCCGCGACGACGGGGCATGACGGCAGTCGTTACTCCGCGTCAGCGGCCATCCGCGCCTTGACGATCTTGTCGGGATTCTGCACGGGCTCGCCGCGCTTGATCTTGTCGACGTTCTCCATGCCGTCCGTCACTTTGCCCCACACCGTGTACTGGTTGTCGAGGAAGCGGGCATCGTCGAAAACGATGAAGAACTGGCTGTCGCCGGAGTCTGGGCTTGCCGCACGGGCCATCGAGGTCACGCCGCGCACATGCGGCTCTTTGTTGAACTCGGCCTTCAGCTTCTGGCCGGAGCCGCCGGTGCCCGTGCCGTGCGGGCAGCCGGTCTGCGCCATGAAGCCGTCGATCACGCGGTGGAACACGATACCGTCGTAGAAGCCCTCGCGGACCAGCTCCTTGATGCGCGCGACATGGCCCGGCGCGAGATCGGGCCGCATCTCGATGGTGACGGGGCCCTGCGTGGTCTCGAGGATCAATGTGTTTTCGGTGGCGCTCATACTCGTCTCTCTTGAGTTGGGGGTGAAGTCTTCCGGTTACGAAACTGGATCGCGAAAGGACGCCCCGCAGCGGCGCCGGCCATCGCATCGGTAAATGGCATCGGCGTGCAGCGTTGCAATGCCTCCATCACCGCGATCCGGTATTGCAACCGGTCATCGTCGGAGGCCTCCGCGGATTCATAGGTAATCCTCGGACGGCCCAGAATGTTTCCGGCCCGGTTAAAGCTCACGACGACAGTGATGTCGATAGGGCGAGCCCTGGCGGCCGGCGGCGGTTTCCAGCAGGTGCGCAGATGCTGGAAGATGTCCTGGATGGTGTTGACCTGCGCGTCCTCTGCGGCGGCGCCGGAGATACCCAGCAGCAGCAGCGCCGCGGCAGCGAGCAGGAACCTGTCGCCGCGGCGCGCCATCGCGTTCCCCTACTTGATGTCGGAGGCGACCTGCACCTTCACCATCTTGTCGGGATCGGTGACGGTGCCGCCGGCCGAACCCGGTGGGGCCTTCTTCAGCTTGTCGACGACGTCCATGCCCTGCACGACCTCGCCGACCACGGTGTACTGGTTGTCGAGGCTGCCACCGTCCGCGAACATGATGAAGAACTGCGAATTGGCGGTATCGACGCTGTCGCCGCGCCGGGCCATGCCGACGATGCCGCGGGCGAAATGAACCTTGGAGAATTCCTGCTTCAGGTTCGGATATTTCGAGCCGCCAGTGCCGTTGAAATTCTGACCGTCGCCGGTCTGAGCCATGAAGCCGTCCATGACGCGATGGAACGGAACGTTGTTGTAGTAGCCCTCGCGAGCGAGCTGCTTGAGGCGCTCGGCGTGCTGGGGCGCAAGGTCGGGCCTGAGCTTGATGACGATGCGGCCCTTGGTGGTGTCGATGACGAGCGCGTTGGCCTTGTCGAGACCGGCTGGCAGGGTCTGTGCGCCCGCCGGGACCGCGCCACTGAGCGCGATAAACATCGTGGCAAGAATTGCGAGACGACGGATCATGAGAACTCCGGATCAGGTGAGTTGAAAAAAGCGCGCCGTTATCCGGCGAATTTGGCCTTGAGCAGGGATGCAACGAGCGGCGGCACGAACGTCGACACATCGCCGCCCATGGCTGCGATCTGGCGCACCAGTGTGGCGGTGATCGGGCGGACCATCGGGGATGCAGGCAGGAAGACCGTGTGCACTTCGGGCGCCATGGCCTCGTTCATGCCGGCAAGCTGCATTTCGTAGTCGAGATCGGTGCCGTCGCGCAAACCGCGAATCATGATGGTCGCGCCAGCTTTGCGCGCCGCGGCCACCGAGAGGTCGTCAAAGGTGGTGGCCTCCAGCGCGCAGCCGGCCTGGGCTGCCACCGGTCCGCAGACGTCGTGGAGCATTTTCAGCCGCTCCTCGGTCGAGAACAGCGGTTTCTTGCCGGGGTGGACGCCGATTGCGACAACCAGCCTGTCGCATAGGGGAACGGCATGCCGGACCACGTCCAGATGGCCGTTGGTGATGGGGTCGAAGGAACCCGGATAGAAGGCAATGCGCGGCATGGCTTCCTCCTACCGCGCCCGGCCCGGCCCGGCAAGCCGGGCAGGTTCCCTGCCGGTTTTTCCGGCAATCCAGATTTTTCCGCCATGTCGGAATCCGCCGAATTGTTTCGTCCTCGGGGCAGCCACGAAACAAAACCGGGCGCGAACGAAACCATTTCCCGCATCCGCGAAGACGTCCGGAAACTGGCCATGGTTACTAAACCACCCAACGAATGACGGGCCGCACACTGGGCGTAGCGGCCGCATCACAGGGGACCGTCGATGATCAGGGCTCTTTCAGCGATCACTATCGCTGCGTGCGTTGCCGCAGCCCTTACCCTCCTGCCCGGCTTTGCTCCGACCGTCGAAGCCAGCGTGCCGCAGCCCCTCGCCAAGAGCGACCGGCTCGACATCAAAACCATCGGCAGGGACTGCTCGCAGCAGGCCTGGCCGAATTTCGAGGCGTCCTGCCTGCGCCGTGCCGGCACCAAGGCTGACGTCCGCGTAGCTCGCCTCGTGACCGCGGACCGCACTCCGTAGTCGCTCCGTCAGCTTGGCGTCATAAACACCGGTGTAAACCCCATGGATATTTGCGGCGTCTCGTCGCAGAGTGTCTAACGTTCGCGCCCCTCGGAATGGCCCGTCGGGCGCGATCCCATTGGGGGGCCGCCTTTGTCCAGTACGCCCGCAGTTGCTTCCGGCCATCATCCCAATCCGCTGCCGATTGCCATGACCATGGGCGCCCTCGGGGTGGTCTATGGCGATATCGGCACCAGCCCCCTCTACGCCCTCAGGGAAGCCGCGAAAGCAGCCGCCAATGGCACGACCGTGACTCCGGAAGCTATCCTGGGCGTCGCCTCGCTGATCCTCTGGGCCCTGCTTCTGATCATCTCGCTGAAATATGCGCTGCTGATCCTGCGTGCGGACAACCGCGGCGAAGGCGGTATCGTCGCGCTGTTGGCGCTGCTGCATGCCCGCCACGCGCAACCCGGCACCTGGCGTGCGCATCTGCTGGTGGTCGGCCTCGTTGGTGCCGCGTTGCTCTACGGCGACGGTGCGATCACGCCGGCGATCTCGGTGCTATCAGCCATCGAAGGTCTCAAAGTTGATGCCCCCTCGCTCGCGCCTGTGGTGGTGCCCATCACCATCGCCATCCTGGTCGGGTTGTTCATGATCCAGAAGCAGGGCACCGGCTTCATCGGCCGCATCTTCGGGCCGGTGATGCTGGCCTGGTTCGCCGTGCTGGCGGCGCTCGGCATCCACGGCATCATCAAGGCACCGGCGGTGCTGGCCGCACTCAGCCCGCTCTATGCCTTCGACTTCCTGATCCACCAGGACTTCCACGTGTCCTTCGCGATCCTCGGTGCGGCCTTCCTCGCGGTGACCGGGGGCGAGGCCATGTACGCTGACATGGGGCATTTCGGCCGCCTGCCGATCCGGCTGGCCTGGTTCGCGATCTGCCTGCCAGCGCTGGTGCTGAACTATTTCGGCCAGGCCGCGCTGCTGATCACCGATCCCACGATGATCGAGAACCCGTTCTTCCAGCTCTGCCCCGACGCCCTGCACTTTCCGCTGGTCGCCTTCTCGGCGGTCGCGACCGTGATCGCCTCGCAGGCGATCATCTCCGGGGTGTTCTCTCTGACGCAGCAATCGATCCAGCTCGGCTTCCTGCCGCGCATGCAGATCCGCCACACCACGAGCGATGCAATCGGCCAGATCTACGTGCCACTGGTAAACTGGCTGCTCGCCGCCGCGACCCTCGGCGCGGTCCTGAGCTTCGGCACCTCGGAAGCACTCGCCGGCGCCTACGGCATCGCGGTGTCGCTCCTGATGGCGATCACCACGCTGCTTGCAGCCCTGGTCGCGATCCAGTGGGGCTACTCGCCGTGGCTCGTGGTGGCTGTGAACGGCTTCTTCTTCGTGATCGACGTGATCTTCTTCGCAGCCAACTCGATCAAGCTGTTCGAGGGTGGCTGGTTTCCGCTGCTGCTCGCGGCCCTCGTCGCCTTCCTGATGTTGACCTGGCGCGCCGGCGTGAAGCTGGTCGAGGCCGCGCGCGCAAAGCTGCGCCAGCCCGAGGAGGATTTGATCGAGACCGCGGTCAACAAGTGCAGCGCAAGGCTGCCCGGGACGGCCGTGTTCCTGGCGTCCGCGCCGAATGGCGTGCCGCTCGCGCTGACGCAGTTCGTCAAGCACAACCACGTGCTGCACGAGCGCATCGTCCTCGTCACCGTGCTGATCGAGGAGCTGCCTCACATCGCCGATGAGGACCGCGCCGAGGTGATCGAGATCATCACCGGCATCACCCGGGTGGTCCTGCATTACGGCTTCATGCAGAACCCGACGATCTATGACGGGCTCACGCTGGCCTGCCGCCAGGGCAAGCTGCCCGGCATCGACCTCTCCGACATCACCTATTACGTCGGCCGCGAGACCATCATCCCGCGCGAGGACATTCCCGGCATGTGGGTCTGGCGCGAAAGCCTGTTCGCGTTCCTCCAGCGCAACGCCGAACGCTCGGCCGCGTTCTTCGGCGTGCCGACCAAGCAGGTGGTGGAGTTCGGCACGGAGCTGGAGATTTAGCGCGTGGACCTACGAAGCGCGCCCAAATTCAGGCGCGCGATCTCTCTCGCGATCTATCTGAAGCAAGCCTTGCTTGAACCAAAGCCCTGCTTGAACCAAAGCCCTGGACCAGCCTTCAATGTGGCGGCAAGGGCCTCATTCCAGCTTTGGTGATCACGGCTGCAACATCTGCGGAGGAAAGGAAGTGCAGCAGGGCAATCGCGGCGTCGGGCTGTTGCGAGTTCTTGGGCAGGGCACCGACATAAAGGGTCGGCGGCTGAACCTCGGACGGCACCGTGCCGACGAAGTCGATCCCCGGCACATGGATCAGTTCCGGGACTTGCTGGAAACCGATCTCTGCCTCTCCACGGGCGACGACGGCAGCGACGGGCTCACCTGAAGGAGGACCGCGCACCTTGCGCGTCTTGCCGGAGATTTCATCGGCAACGCCGAGTTTCTTGAATCCGATCGTCGACAGATAGGTGCCGCTGGAACTGTCCGAATAGGCGATGGACTTGGCCGCAAGCAGCGTCTTGCGTAGTGCATCCATCGTGCTGATGTCGGGCTTGGGTTGCCCAGCACGAACCACCATGCCAATGAACGATTCCGCCAACGGCACCCGGCTGCCCGGGCGAGTTAAATCCTTCTGCTCCAGAAGATCGACGCCGACCCCGTCCATGATCACCACGTCGGCCTCCTCGCCGTGGGACAGACGCGTCGGAATCGCTTCCGGTGAATCGCCGACCGAAGGCCCGCGCGTGGTGACGAGCTTGTGCCCCGTTGACTTCTCGAACGCGGGACCGAGCTCCTCATACACGCCAAAGAAACCTGCTGAGATCATCACCTTGACATCAGCGGCCGCGGCGCCGCTCGCCGAAGCGACGGCTGTCAGGACAGCAAACAGGCAAGCAACATATCGCGGCATGGTACGTCCCCCAATACTAGCCCGGGCCACGCCTAATGCGCGTCATTCCCCGTTCGCAACATTCCCGCTCTCGGCCTCTTCCGTGATGTGCTCGACCGAGACGACGTGCTCGTCCTCGGCGGTGTCGAACACGATCACGCCCTGGGTCGAACGGCCGGCGATGCGGATGCCTTCGACCGGGCAGCGGATCAGCTGGCCCTTGTCGGTGACCAGCATGATCTGGTCGGCGTCTTCGACCGGGAAGGAGGCCACCAGATTGCCGTTGCGGTTGTTGACGCTCATGGCAACGATGCCTTTGCCGCCGCGGCCCGTGGTGCGGTACTCGTAAGACGAGGTCCGCTTGCCATAGCCGTTGACGGAGACGGTCAGCACCACCTGCTCGTGCGCCGACATCGCGACATAGCGCTCCTGCGAGAGCTGGAAGCTGCCGGAGGTCTCCTCGGCCTCGGCATCCACCGCTGTCTCCTCGGCCGCAGCTTCGCCGGCGACCGCACGGCGCATCTTCAGATAGGCCGAACGCTCGTCCGAGGAGGTCTCGACGTGGCGCAGGATCGCCAGCGAAATCACCTTGTCGGCGTCGGCGAGCGCGATGCCGCGCACGCCCATCGAGGTGCGCCCGGTGAACACGCGCACGTCGGTAACGGGGAAGCGGATGCACTGGCCGCCGGCGCCCGTCAGCAGCACGTCGTCGCGCTCGGTGCAGATCTGCACGTCGACGATCGCTTCATTGTCGTCGAGCTTCATCGCGATGATGCCGGAGCGGCGGACGTCGACGAAGTCGGACAGCTTGTTGCGCCGGACGTTACCGCCGGTGGTCGCGAACATCACGTCGAGGTTGCCCCAGGTCGATTCATCCTCGGGCAGCGGCATGATGGTGGTGATGCGCTCGCCCTGCTCCAGCGGCAGGATGTTGATCATCGCCTTGCCGCGCGCGTTCGGCGCGGCCATCGGCAGCCGCCAGACCTTCTCCTTGTAGACCTGGCCGCGCGACGAGAAAAACAGCACCGGCGTATGCGTCGAGGCCACGAACAGGCGGCTGACAAAGTCCTCGTCGCGGGTCTGCATGCCGGCGCGGCCCTTGCCGCCGCGGCGTTGCGCCCGATAGGCCGACAGCGGCACGCGCTTGACGTAACCGGCGTGGGAGACGGTAACGACCATGTCCTCGCGCTGGATCAGGTCCTCGTCCTCGACCTCGCCCTCCTGCTCGATGATGACGGTGCGGCGCGGCGTGGCGAACTCGGCCTTCACCTCGGCGAGCTCGGTCTTGATGATCCCCAGCACGCGCTCGCGCGAGCGCAGGATGTCGAGATAATCAGCGATCTCGCCGGCGAGCTTGTCGAGCTCCTCGCGGATTTCGTCACGGCCGAGTGCGGTGAGGCGTTGCAGGCGCAGGTCGAGAATGGCTCTGGCCTGTTCCATCGACAGCCGGATCGTGCCGTCCTCGCTGATGCGATGACGCGGATCGTCGATCAGGGTCAGCATGTCCTCGACGTCGCGGGCCGGCCAGTCGCGCGACATCAGGGTGTCGCGGGCCGTGGTCGGGTCGGGCGAGGTCCGGATGACGCGGATCATCTCATCGATATTGGCGACCGCGATCGCGAGACCGACCAGGATATGAGCGCGATCGCGCGCCTTGGCGAGCAGGTACTTGGTGCGCCGCGTGACGACCCGCTCACGGAAGTCGACGAAGATGGCCAGCAGGTCCTTAAGATGCATGATCCGCGGACGGCCGCTGTCGAGCGCCACCATGTTGACGCCGAAGCTCGTCTGCAGCGGCGTGAATCTGTAAAGCTGGTTCAGCACCACATCCGCCACGGCGTCGCGCTTCAATTCGATGACGACACGGTAGCCTTCGCGGTCTGATTCATCGCGCAGGTCGCCGATGCCCTCGATCTTCTTTTCCTTGACCAGCTCGGCGATGCGCTCGACCATGGTCGCCTTGTTCACCTGGTAGGGAATCTCGGTGATGATGAGCGCCTCGCGCTCCTTGCGGATGGTCTCGATCGCGACCTTGCCGCGCATCACGATCGAGCCGCGGCCGAGGTGATAGGCAGCGCGGATGCCCGCCCGTCCGAGAATGATGCCGCCGGTCGGGAAATCCGGTCCGGGAACGATGTTGATCAGTTCGTCGATGGTGAGCGCGGGATTGTCGATCAGCGCCACGCAGGCATCGATGACCTCGCCGAGATTGTGCGGCGGAATGTTGGTGGCCATGCCGACCGCGATGCCGCCTGCGCCGTTGACCAGAAGGTTCGGGAACTTGGCCGGAAGAACCGACGGCTCGGTCTCGTTGTTGTCGTAGTTCGGCTGGAAGTCGACGGTGTCCTTGTCGATATCGGCCAGCAGGGCGAGCGCCGACTTGGTCAGTCGCGCTTCGGTGTAACGATAAGCGGCAGGCGGATCGCCGTCGACCGAGCCGAAATTGCCCTGACCGTCGATCAGCGGCACGCGCATCGAGAAGCCCTGCGCCATGCGGACCATCGCGTCGTAAATCGACTGGTCGCCGTGCGGATGATACTTACCGATGACGTCGCCGACCACGCGTGCGGACTTGACGTACTTCTTGTCGGGCGTGTGGCCCTGCTCGTGCATCGAGTACAGGATGCGGCGATGCACCGGCTTCAGACCATCGCGCGCATCAGGCAGCGCACGCGCCACGATCACGCTCATGGCGTAGTCGAGGTAGGACTTCTTCATCTCCTCGTAGATGGAGACTGGGCGAATGTCCGAGGGTTGCGCCGGCTGGTCGCCGGGCTTGTTGTCGTCGTCAGCCAAGGGGAAATCCGGTGAGTTTTTGTCTGGGAATCATATAGCGCATCGAGGCCCTGATAACCACCCTTGCATGGCCGAGGGAAGGGCTTTTTCCGCTTATTTTTCCAACGACTTACGCCCATCGCTGAGCTTGCCGGGCGGGGCCGGGAATGGACCCTCTGGAACCCGGCTTTATGAGCCGAAAACCACCTGATGCATGAGCCGTCCCGGCAGCAGCGTGAAGAGACCCGCAATCACCAGCGCACCCGTGAAGATGAAGATCATGATGAGCCGATGGGAGGCGACACGATGGGTATGGGCCCGCCACACCGCCAGCGGCAGCATCACCAGCGTGAAGATCGAGAGCAGATGGATCGGACCGAACGGCCCCACCAGGCGGATCTGGTGGATCCAGAACGATGATGCGGCCACCACCGCCATCAGCGCCACCCAGATCCAGCCGATCGTCCGATGCGGCAGCGTGCCCTTGGGGGCGGCGAACTGGACCAGACCGAGCAGGAAGGCCGCCATAGCCGCAAAGGCATGCAGCGGAATGGCCGGAGCGGCCTCAAGCAGCGGCGCAAGGCTCATGCGGAGCTTCCTCGGATCGACGGGCCAGGCAAGCGCGCAAAAGCCGAGCTTTACCCGCCAATTGGCAAGACAGCCTGCCGCCTTACGTCAGCACGACGCCTTCCAGGACGACGCGCCCTCGCCTTAGAACGGGATATCGTCGTCCATGTCGCTGTTGCGGCCACCGCCGCTCGCGGCCACCGGCCGGCGCGGTGCGCTCGAGACGGGACCGGAAGAGCCGAAATCGCCGCTCGGCTCGTCACCGAAGCTGCCGCCTGCCCCGCCGCTGCGGCCATCAAGCATGGTCAGCGTCGAATTGAAGCCCTGAAGCACGACCTCGGTCGAGTACTTCTCGACGCCAGCCTGATCAGTCCATTTGCGGGTCTGGAGCGCGCCCTCGATGTAAACCTTGGCGCCCTTCTTCAGGTATTGCTCGGCGACCTTGCAGAGCCCTTCATTGAAGATCACGACACGGTGCCACTCGGTCTTTTCCTTGCGCTCACCGCTATTCTTGTCGCGCCAGGTCTCCGAGGTGGCGATGCTCAGATTCGCGATCGGCCGCCCGTCCTGGGTGCGGCGGATTTCCGGATCCTTGCCGAGATTTCCGACCAGAATGACCTTGTTGACGCTTCCCGCCATCGCCGCTCTCCACTCCAAATGCCACTGAATTTCGAAAGCGGGTTCGCGCGCCCGCGCCATCGCCGCCTGCTGGGCCGACCCTATACGCTTACGCGCGCCGATCGACCCGCCGCGCCCCCGGTTATCCCCATATATAGCATCGACGTGGAGTTTGTTCCAGATTTGTTCCTGTCAAAATCGACCCTGAAAACGGGGCGCTTGGCGGTACCGCTGTGCCTCTTTCATCACGGAGTTGACTGGAACCTTTCCGGGTTCCCGCGGGTCTGAAAAAATACTTAACATTCATCAAGTTGGCCCCCGTCTCGTTGTCTGATGACTGTTGCATTCCAGAGACGGACTCTGCCTCCCGATGGGACTACGCTGACCTTGGAATTGGTTCATATGGGCGTCGCGCCTGATTGACCGCTTCGGGGACCACGAGAGCGGACAACACTAGGGAGACTGCAATGAAAAAAATTCTGTTGAGTGCAATCGGCATTGTTGCTTTGAGCCTGTCGGCTCCTGCGAGCGCTGCGGATCTTGCGGCGCGTCCCTACACCAAGGCGCCGCCGCCGATGATCGCCACCATCTACGACTGGAGCGGGTTCTACATCGGCATCAACGGCGGTGGCGGCTCGAGCCACAAATGCTGGGACAACGTTGTCCTCGGCGGCGGCGCCCTCGTCGGCGGCGAAGGTTGCCACAATGCCACCGGCGGCACGGTCGGCGGCCAGGTCGGCTATCGCTGGCAATCCGCCAACTGGGTCTTCGGCCTCGAAGGTCAGGGCAACTGGGCCGACTTCTCCGGCGACAATGTCAGCGTCCTCTTCCCGGCACAGCGCAACCACTCGAAGATCGACGCCTTCGGCCTGTTCACCGGACAGGTCGGCTACGCCTGGAATAACGTCCTGTTCTACGTAAAGGGCGGCGGTGCCGTCGTCGCCGACAAGTACGACGTCTTCACCGCGCCCGGCTTCGCCGGTGCCGGCACCCTGCTCGCCTCGACCAATGACAACCGCTGGGGCGGCACGGTCGGCGCCGGCCTCGAGTTCGGCTTCGCGCCGAACTGGACGGTTGGCATCGAGTACGACCACATCTTCCTGGGCAACCGCACCCTCACGCTCAACACGCCCGGCGTCGGCGCCTTCCAGAGCGATCGCATCAGCCAGAACATCGACATGGGCCTCGTCCGCGTGAACTATCGCTGGGGTGGCCCGATCATCGCGAAATACTGATATCCATCTGATATCATTAGTTAATGAAGGCCGGCTGCGTGCCGGCCTTTTTTTGTTTATTCCCCCACGGGAACTATAGGTCAGTGACTATTACATTTTGCGTCTGTTGTGACTTTTGAGAGACACAACTTGCGGCTTCAGTGGTGTAAGCCGACACCAGTTGGACCAGAGCGTCCGATGCCCTTCCGACGCGCGGAAGGCAAAAACAGAAACTGGGACTGGGATTAGGTTGAAAATGAAGAAGGTTTTGTTGGCTTCGGCCAGTTTGCTCGCGTTCGGTGCGTTCGCTTCCGCCTCGGCTGCCGATCTGGCAGCCCGCCCGTACACGAAGGCTCCCGTGGCTGTCGCCTCGGTCTACAACTGGACCGGGTTCTACCTCGGTATCGTCGGCGGCGGCGCCTGGGAAGATTCGAACAGCCCCCGGATGCAAGGTGGCTTCGTCGGCGGCACCGCCGGCTACAACTGGCAGACCGGCAACGTCGTGTTCGGTGTCGAGGCCGATGGCGCCTGGGCTGACGTGAATGCTTCGGCGACGGCACTCGGCATCACCGTGAGCTCCAAGACCGATGCGCTGGGCACCGTGCGCGGCCGCGTTGGCTACGCCGTCAACAACGTCCTGTTCTACGGCACGGGCGGCTATGCCTGGATTGACAACAAGATCAGCGTCAGCGCGCTCGGCCTGACCGCCTCCGACAGCAAGTGGCACTCCGGCTGGACCGTCGGCGCCGGCGTCGAAGCGTTCATCGCACCGCAGTGGTCGGTCAAGGGCGAGTACCTCTATCGCAGCCTCGGCGGCGAGACCTATTTCGCGGGCGCCGTGCCCTCCGGCACGCTCAACTTCCACACCGTGCAGGTCGGCGTGAACTATCACTTCAACGGCCCGATCGTCGCCAAGTACTGATCTAGAGCGCTGATCTGAAGTACTAAGCTTCGCGTCCAACGCCATCGCGTTACGAAAGGCCGGCCTTGTGCCGGCCTTTTTGTTTTTGCGCAGGCTGCGCGAGCACTTGCGCATAAGTTCCATTTTGGGCGCGCTGTGGCTCTCCGGTGACAGACCGTCGCACCTCAAAGGTTGTATCGAAGATCGCAATCAACTTTGGCCTTGGGGGAGTCCGTCTTGAATAAGTTCTTGCTTGCCGCCGCCGGCATCGTCGCGATGACCACGTCCGTTTCGGCGGCTGATCTGGCGGCCCGTCCCTACACCAAGGCTCCCGTGTCGGTTGCCGCGATCTACGACTGGAGCGGCTTTTACATCGGCGCCAATGGCGGCGGCGGATGGAGCCGAAAGTGCTGGGATATCGTCACCAACATCCTGGGCGCGCCGATCGTCCCTGCCGCGTCGGAAGGCTGCCACACCGCGACCGGCGGCGTCGCGGGCGGACAAGTCGGCTATCGCTGGCAGAATGCCGCGTGGGTGTTCGGTGTGGAGGGCCAGGGCGACTGGGCTCATCTCAGCGGCTCCAATGGCCCAAGCTTGGCCGCCGGCGGCGTCGGCTCCGACCGCTCGAAGATCAACGCCTTCGGCCTCGTGACCGGCCAAGTCGGTTACGCCTGGAGCAACGTGCTGTTCTACGTGAAGGGCGGCGCGATGGTCGTGAGCGACAAGTACGAGGGCTTCACTACCGCCACCGGCTTTGTGTTCGACAGGGCGAGCGAGACGCGCTGGGGCGGCGCGGTCGGCGCCGGTCTCGACTTCGGCGTGACACCCAACATCGTCATCGGCCTCGATTACGTGCACGGCTTCATGGGTTCGCACGACAACAGCTTCACCTCGAACATTGGGGCATTCTCCCGCACCGATCGCATCCACCAGGACGTCGACATCGCCACCGCGCGCGTCAGCTACAGGTTCGGTGGCCCCGTCATCGCCAAATACTGATCCGGCTGCGAATGAGTTCCGCGGACGGGCCGGCCTTGTGCCGGCCCTCTTGCGTGTTTTCCGCACTCCGCTACTGCCAGATGCCGCCAGCGCGCCAACAAACCGTTGACGATCCGCAAGTCGCACTGGAAATCCGTCCTCGTTCTTCCTACGTTCGCTGACATACCCATCGGCGCCGATCCCGGTTCCGGGCGAAGCGCGCCTTCAACGTTGGCGCGATCGCGCGCCTTTGGGATTCCTTGAGGACCACCAGGATGGATGAAGTGATCAAGGCGAAGCGCCAACAACCGAACGCGGGCTCCAGCCGGCACGCAATTACGATCCGCGGCGCGCGCGAGCACAACCTCAAGAACGTCGACGTCGAGATTCCCCGCGACAAGCTCGTGGTGTTCACCGGCCTGTCCGGCTCGGGCAAATCCTCGCTCGCCTTCGATACCATCTATGCAGAAGGCCAGCGTCGCTATGTCGAGTCGCTCTCGGCCTATGCGCGCCAGTTCCTGGAGATGATGCAGAAGCCGGACGTCGACCAGATCGATGGCCTGTCGCCGGCGATCTCGATCGAGCAGAAGACGACATCGAAGAACCCGCGCTCCACCGTCGGCACGGTGACCGAGATCTACGACTACATGCGTCTGTTGTGGGCGCGCGTCGGCGTGCCCTATTCGCCGGCCACCGGCCTGCCGATCGAAAGCCAGACCGTGTCGCAGATGGTCGATCGCGTGCTCGCCCTGCCCGAGAGCACCCGCCTCTATCTGCTTGCCCCGGTCGTGCGCGGCCGCAAGGGCGAGTACCGGAAGGAGCTCGCCGAATGGCTCAAGAAGGGCTTTCAGCGCGTCAAGATCGACGGCACCTTCTACGAGCTCGCAGAAGCACCGACGCTCGACAAGAAATTCCCGCACGACATCGACGTCGTCGTCGACCGCATCGTGGTGCGTCCCGACATCGGCCAGCGCCTCGCCGAAAGCTTTGAGACCGCGCTGAAGCTCGCCGAAGGCCTCGCCGTCGTCGAGTTCGCCGACGCGCCGCCAGCTGCGCCCGCCGAAGAAAAAGAGAAGAAGAAGACCGCAAAGATTCACGACAAAAGCGGACCCGAGCGCATCCTGTTCTCGGAAAAATTCGCCTGCCCGGTGTCCGGCTTCACCATTCCCGAGATCGAGCCCAGACTCTTTTCCTTCAACAATCCCTACGGCGCCTGCCCGGCCTGCGGCGGCCTCGGCGTCGAGCAGCATGTCGACGAAGACCTCGTCATCCCCGATAAGGAGCTCGCGATTGGCAAGGGCGCGATCGCGCCCTGGGCCAAATCGTCGTCGCCCTATTACGTGCAGACGCTGACCGCGCTCGGCAAGCACTACAAGTTCACGCTGACCACCAAATGGAAGGATCTGCCGAAGAAGACGAAAGACGCGATTCTCCATGGCTCCGGCGAAGACGAGATCAAGTTCTCCTACGAGGACGGGGTGCGGTCCTACGACACCAAGAAGCCGTTCGAGGGCGTCATCACCAACATCAACCGCCGCTACCGCGAGACCGAGAGCGAGTGGGCGCGCGAGGAGCTGGCGAAGTATTTTCACGACGTGCCCTGCGGCGCCTGCAACGGTTTCCGGCTCAAGCCCGAGGCGCTCTGCGTCAAAATCGGTGGCAAGCATGTCGGCGAGATTTCCGAGATGTCCGTGAAGGGTGCCGGTGCATGGTTCGAGACCGTGCCGGAGGCGCTGAACGCGCAGCAGAACGAGATTGCCGGCCGCATTCTCAAGGAGATCCGCGAGCGTCTCACCTTCCTGCTCGACGTCGGCCTCAACTATCTCACCCTCTCCCGCTCCTCCGGCACGCTGTCCGGCGGCGAGAGCCAGCGCATCCGCCTGGCCTCGCAGATCGGCTCGGGACTGACCGGCGTGCTCTACGTGCTCGACGAGCCTTCGATCGGCCTGCACCAGCGCGACAACGCGCGCCTGCTCGACACGCTCAAGCGTTTGCGCGACTTGGGCAATACCGTGATCGTGGTCGAGCATGACGAGGACGCCATTCTCCTCGCTGACCACGTCCTCGACATCGGCCCCGGCGCCGGCATGCATGGCGGCAACATCATTGCCGAAGGCACGCCCGCCGAGATCATGCGCAACCCGAACTCGCTGACCGGCAAATATCTCACCGGCGAGCTCGAGGTCGAGGTGCCGGAGCGGCGTCCGCCGAACCATCGCCGCACCATCAAGGTCGTCAACGCGCGCGGCAATAACCTCAAGAACGTCACGGCCGAGATTCCGCTCGGCCTGTTCACCGCCGTCACCGGCGTCTCCGGCGGCGGCAAGTCGACGCTGCTGATCGACACGCTCTACAAGGCCATCGCGCGCAAGCTGAACAATGCCAGCGAAGGCGCCGCGCCCCACGATCGCATCGAGGGCCTCGAGCACATCGACAAGATCATCGACATCGACCAGTCGCCGATCGGCCGCACCCCGCGTTCGAACCCCGCGACCTATACCGGCGCCTTCACGCCGATCCGTGAATGGTTCGCCGGCCTTCCGGAATCCAAGGCGCGCGGCTACGAACCCGGCCGTTTCTCCTTCAACGTCAAGGGCGGCCGCTGCGAGGCCTGCCAGGGCGACGGCGTCATCAAGATCGAGATGCACTTCCTGCCCGACGTTTACGTCACCTGCGACGTCTGCAAGGGCAAGCGCTACAACCGCGAGACTCTCGAAGTTTTGTTCAAGGGCAAGAGCATCGCCGACGTGCTCGACATGACCGTCGAGGAAGCCGCCGATTTCTTCAAGGCGGTGCCGCGCGTGCGCGAGACGTTCCAGACCTTGCACCGGGTCGGCCTCGACTACATCCATGTCGGCCAGCAGGCCACCACCCTGTCGGGCGGCGAAGCGCAGCGCGTCAAACTGGCAAAAGAGCTGTCAAAGCGCGCCACCGGCCGCACGCTCTACATCCTGGACGAGCCGACCACCGGCCTGCACTTCCACGACGTCAAGAAGCTGCTGGAGGTGCTGCACGAGTTGGTCGCGCAGGGCAACACGGTCGTCGTCATCGAGCACAATCTCGAAGTCATCAAGACCGCAGACTGGGTCATCGACCTCGGCCCCGAAGGCGGCGACGGCGGCGGCGAAATCGTCGCCTGGGGCCCGCCGGAAGACATCGTGAAGGCGCCGCGGAGCTACACAGGGAAGTTTTTGGCGCCGGTGCTGAAGAAGGCAAGGAAGCCGAAGCGCGGGAGGACGAGCGAGGCGGCGGAGTAGAGGAGAGATCTGCAACCGATAGCGAGGCCGATGCACAGCATCGTCCTCTCTAGTCTGCCGGTCTACACCAGGAACTCCGGCGGTACATGGTCGGTCAACCACACTCCGTTGTCTGCACGGTAGAATTTGAACCCCTTCAGGTGCATGCCGCCCGCATCGATCTTGAAGATGCGAGGCTTGCCGTGGCGCTGACCGACGCGCAATGCGGTCTCCTCATCGGATGACAGATGCACCTGTTGGCGCGCTTGCGGCCTCAACCCCTCCGACAGGATTGCTTCAACAAACCGCGTCGCCGTCCCGTGATAAAGCATTGAGGGCGGTTGTTGGGGTGGCAAGCCGAGCTCCACCGCTACCGAATGTCCCTGTGCGGCGCGGATGTTGAGCCCATCGGCCGACAGCGAAAATCTCTTCTTGTCACTGCTCGCGACGACGCCGAGCAGGTCAGCTCGGTCGAACTTCGTCCCCGCCGCATTGGCTTTTCCAACCAATTCGTCGATATTGACCCAGCCCTCGGCACCAAGCGTCAAACCGATCTCATCGGGCTTGTGTCTCAACACGAAGCTCAAGAACTTGCTGAGTTGAATCTGGTCGACCGACATCTGTGCATTCCTGTTTCACTCTTGTACATCCGGCTATGAATCTCGACCAGCCCCACCGCCATTCCATGCCCTACTCCCTCGCCATCTTCGATCTCGACGGCACGCTCGTCGACAGCTTTCCCTGGTTCCTGCGCACCATCAACGACGTCGCCGATCGCTTCGGCTTTCGTCGCGTGCGGGATGAAGATGTCGAAGGGCTGCGGCATGCTTCGACGCGCGAGATCCTCAGCCGGCTCGAGGTGCCGCTGTGGAAGCTACCGGCGATCGCGCGGCATGCGCGGCGGTTGAAGGCGGAAGCATCGGCGGAGATTGCGCTGTTTCCTGGTGTCGTGCCCATGCTGCGGACGCTCACCGATAACGGTGTGCAGCTGGCGCTCGTGAGCTCCGACAGTGAGGCCAATGCGCGACAGAAGCTGGGTGACGCCGCCGCCCTGTTCTCGCATTTCGATTGCGCCGCTTCGGTGTTCGGCAAGCCGGCCAAATTCCGCCGCGTGATCCGGCGCGCCGGCGTCGCCCCGGCGGAGGTTATCGCAATCGGCGACGAGGTGCGCGACATCGAGGCCGCGCGCGCGGTGGGCATCGCCTGCGGCGCCGTCGGTTGGGGCTATGCCGCGCCGGCGGCGCTGCAGGCGCTTGCGCCCGATCACATGTTCGCGCAGATGGATGAGATCGCGGATATGGTCTTTCGGATGCCACTCAAGGCCTGATCCGCAATCGACATGCACAGCCCGAGGAGACGGTGATGACATTGACGGACGCAGCCCGCCTCAAACTCCTTGAGCCGCCGGTCGGCAAGGTGCGTGTCGTGCTCGACACCGACACCTATAACGAGATCGACGATCAGTTCGCGCTGGTACAGATGCTGCTGTCGCCGGAGCGTTTCGACGTCGAGGCGATCTATGCCGCGCCGTTCTTCAACGCGCGCGCCGACAGCCCCGGCCACGGCATGGAGCTGAGCTATCAGGAAATCCTTCGCCTGCTGGAGCGCCTGAATGTCGCGCCGGATGGCCTGGTTCATCGCGGCGTCACCGACTATGTCGGCCCGGGCAAGACGGCGCAGGCGGCGCCCGCTGTCGACGACCTCATCACCCGGGCGCGTGCGGGCTCGCCTGACAATCCGCTCTACGTCATTGCCATCGGCGCCATCAGCAACGTCGCCTCTGCGCTGCTGAAAGCCCCCGACATCATCGACCGCGTCGTGGTGGTCTGGCTCGGCGGGCATGCGCTGGAATGGCCGCACACGATCGAGTTCAATCTGAAGCAGGACGTCGGCGGCGCGCAAGTGCTGTTCGACAGCGGCGTGCCGCTCGTGCTCGTGCCCTGCAGGGGCGTCACCTCGCACCTTCACAGCACGGTGCCGGAGATCGAGCGCTACGTCGAACCGCACGGCAGCATCGGCGCGTTCCTCGCCATGCGCTTCAAGGAATATTCGTCCGATCATCTGGGCTGGGCCAAGGAAATCTGGGACATGGCGCCGGTCGGCTGGCTACTGAACCCCGTGTGGGCACCGAGCGTGATCATACCGGCCCCGGTTCTCACGGATCAGATCAGGTGGAGCATCGATCGTCGGCGCCATCCAATCCGCTACGTGACCTACGTGGATCGCAACCCGATCCTGAAAGACTTTTTCTTGAAGCTGAAGGCGTTTGCCGGATCGAAATAGGTGCGACGCGGCCCCTACTCCGTCTTCCGCAAGAATGCCCCGAACGCGCGCGGGCCGTCGCCGACCTTCACCTCGCCGATCAGCTTCAGTTCGGCGGCGTCGATGATGCTGAGCGTATTGCTCTCCCAGCAGGCAACAATGACGCGCTTGCCGTCGGCAGTCGCGGCGATCCCTTCGGGATAGTCGCCCACCGTGATGCGCTTCACCGGCTTCAGCGTCGCCAGATCGAACACGCTGACGGTGCCGCCATATTGGTCGGTGACGAAGCCGCGCCCTGGCGTCAGCGCCACCGCATAGGGCCGCATCCCGACCGGCACCCGGCCGATCTCGCGGGCCTCGGCGATGTCGATCACGGAGACGTCGTTGGAGCCGACATTGGCGGTGTAGGCGCGCTTGCCGTCCGCATCGATGGTGACGCCGAACGGGCGGGTGCCGACCTTGATGATCGCCCTGCGCTCGCGCGTCGCGGTATCCACGACCGAGACACTGTCGTCGTCGCGGTCCGCCGACAGCAGCAGCCGGCCGTCAGGCGTCACCGCAAGCCCCGACGGCGAGGCACCGACCGCGATGCTCGCCGTGACGTTACGCGTCGCCGCATCGATCACCCGCACCGCGGCGGCGTACCAGTCGGCGACATAGACCGTTCGGCCGTCGGGCGCGACCGCAATGCCGAGCGGCCCGCCGCCGACCTCGATCCGGCCGGCGACCTGCCGCCTTGCTGCATCCACCACCGTCACGGCCTTGGCGTCCGGGCTCGTCACATAGGCAAAGCGCCCGTCGGCGGTGACGGTCACGCCGGCCGGCTTGCCGCCGATCGCAACGGTCGCGACCACGCGCGAGGTGGCGAGGTCCACGACCATCAGATCGTCGCTGAGCTGATTGGTGACGAAGGCTTCTTCCGCGGAGGCGTGCGCGATGCTGGCGACAAGCGCCGCCAGGATCAGGGCCCGCACGGTCAGCTTCCGCTCTCGATCTTCTTCTTCAGCGCCTCCAGGCCCGTCTGATAGAGCCCCTTCACCGCCTTGATCGAAGCCTCATCACTCAACTCCGGCGGCGGATCGTTGTTGGGAAAGCCGCGGTAAAACGCGCCGGCCCATTCCAGCGTCGTGCCCTTGCCGTCGGCGCCCGGCGTCACCGTCAGCGTCGAGGAATAGTTGGTGACGGGCAGCACCTTCACGTCGACCGTGGTGATCCGGTAGGAATAGGTCATCGCGGCCGCGTCGAACTTGTAGAGCTCCTCGTCGACGGTGGCGCCTCCGGTCAGGGTCAACCGCCGCGTCGCACCGATCTCGTTGCCCTTCTCGCCCTCGGTCTTGGTGACCGGCGGCAGCCAGCTCATGTCCTGGAAATTGCCGATCACCCCCCAGACCTTGGCGGGGGCTGCGTTGATCTCGATGGATTCCCGCACCTTCTGCCGGGTCGGCCCGTGGGCCCAAACCGGCTCAAAAGCTGCCGTCAATGCCATCCCAGCCACCGCCAGCGCCGCCACCCCGGCGACCGCCGTTCCGATCGTCATCCGCATGTCGTTTCCTCACCCTTGAATCTGCGCGGCTTGAGGCGCGCTGCGATCATGGTAGCGCATTTTTGGACCGTGGGGAGACCGGTTCGTGGCGCCGGCGTGGCGATGAAGATGCGATTTGGGATCGACGAACGCGCCTCAACTCCGTCATTGCGAGCGCAGCGAAGCAATCCAGACCGCCTCTGCGGATACATCTCTGTATTGCTTCGCTGCGCTCGCAACGACGATGGAGGAGTGAGTGTCGGTGGCGTACCTCGGCTACTCCCCCAGCGTCGCCTCCACGAACCCGCGCGGGTCGTCGCAAAATTCCCGCATCACCCGGTAATGATCGGTCTGCTCCACCGTTGTCGGCTCCAGCCCGTATTTCCCGAGCCGAAGCAGCTGCGCATTGGGATAGGCCATCAGCAGAGGCGCATGGGTCGCCATGATCACCTGGCAATTGCCGGAGAGATCCATGCGATGCAGAAGCTTGAGGAAGTCCATCTGCCGCGCCGGCGACAGCGCGGATTCCGGTTCGTCGAAGATGTAGATGCCCTGCTTCTGGCAGCGCTCCTCGAAGAACACCAGAAAGCCTTCGCCGTGGGAGAACGAGAGATAGTCCGGCGCCTCCTGAACGCTCGCGCCAAACACATCTTCCATGGCCTTCGCAGCATCCACGGCCGACCGGTCCAGATAGCGCGCGACCGAAAAGAACGTCTCGGCCCGGAAGAACCAGCCATCGGTCACCTTCGGCACCCACGCAGCCCGCAAGGCGAACGCCAGCTCCTCGCCGGTGACTTCGATGCCACCGCCGTCGATCTCCCGAAAACCCTTGCGTCCGCCGGTACTGGCAAAGCCGGCCAGCCCCGCGATCCCCTCGAGGATGGTCGACTTCCCGGTGCCGTTCTCCCCGACAATGATCGTCACGGCGGCGTCGAAGCTGTGGTCGAATTCGTCCCTGAAGACGGGAAGGCAGAACGGATATGCCTCCCAGTCCTCGACCCGCGCGCGGTCGAGCCAGACGCGCCTGAGGTACGGCGCACGGAGGGTGGTCTGACGGCGTCGTGTCCGGCTCATGTCCTCGCCCGCTCCGCTTTGTCTGATATTTCCATGGAACATATCAGGAACACAATCCTCGCGAAAGCTGCACCTGAGAAACATTTAGCAATAACCAGCAACACAACCCGCCATGCGTCACTTGGACGCAAATTGATACCTAAGATTGCGGTCCAGAATCGCCTTAAGAAAACGAAGCTACGAAACAGTTTGCTGGTATGAGGCCAGCCTCACCTCGCGACCCGGCAATGATTGACGGACGTCCGGGACCGTAAAGCCGCGAGGAGTGCGCGATGGTAACAACGTATTTCGGTTACAACTACATCACGCGCAATCTCCAGCAGTCGCTGACGCGGGTCGGACAGCAGACAGACGTCGCGCGAGAGGCCGCCTATTACAAAGCCAACATCGGCAAGGTGAAGACCGTCGACGATTTCATGAGTAACTATCGCCTGTATAGTTATGCAATGAAGGCCTATGGCCTGGAAGACATGACGTACGCCAAGGCCTTCATGAAGAAGGTGCTGGAGAGCGATCTCAACGACTCCAAGAGCTTCGTCAACAAGCTGGTCGACAAGCGTTACCAGGAGTTCGCCGCGGCATTTTCCTTCAATGGCAGTGCAACGCCGGTTGCGCAATCAGGGGACCAGACCGACGAGATGATCGGTCTCTACACGTCGACCAAGACGAACCAGGTCAATGCGCTTGCCGACGACTCCAACTACTACAGCGCTCAGATCGGCAACGTCACCAGTGCAGACCAGCTCCTCAACAACGATCGCCTTCGCAACTATGTCTATTCGGCCCTTGGGATCGATCAAAGCAAATGGTCGCGTGACACGATCAGTCAGGTCCTGCGCAGCGATCCATCCGATCCCAACAGCTATGTCAACACCACGTTCGCCTCTCAGCTGAACGGCCTCAACGCCCAACTTGCACAAGCCCGATCGGACGCAAGCGACGCCAATTCGAAGATTGCCGACTACACGGCTCAATTGACGCAACCGGGCGCTGACGTGGCCGGGTTGAAGGTCCAGATATTGGTCGAAAAATATCACCTGCAGTCATCTACCAAGAGCATATCCGACCTCGGCGACCAGATCACGAAGATTGGCCAGTTTATGGATCTGGCCAGCGCGTTCGAATTTTCGTCCGACGGATCGCTTCCGCCAGGTGTGTCAGCGCAGACGGCCGCAAACGTTGCGATCACGAAGCAGCTGTTCGACAACAGCAAGTCCGCCGTCTATTCGGCAGCGAGCCCGATCAACGAAGCTGTGGCGGTCAGGCAATTCAGGACGGCCATCCTCAAGGTCAATTCGCTCCAGGCGTTCGTATCGACGCCGAGCGTCAATGATTTTGCGCTGGGAGCCGTCGGCCTCGATCCCGGACAGGTCTCGCAGGACACCGTCAAGAAAGTCCTCGAAAGCGACCTCAACGACCCCAAGAGCTACGTCTATACCCTCAAGGACGATCGATACGTACAGCTTGCACGCGCCTTCAACTTCGACGCAAAGGGCAATCTGACAACCCCCTTGGTGGCCCAGGACTCGGCTGAGGTCCTCCAGATTGCGAGAGACTACGTCGTTGCGGCAGTGAAGCAGGCAAGCCCGCAGCAGCAAGCGGCCGTTCGGACACAAGCCACGAAAGACGCCACCGCTTATCAGGAAGCCATCGCCGGCATCGGAAGCGTTTCCGATCTGCTCGCAAACAAGACGATGGTCAATTTCATTCTCACCGCAAAGGGGATCGATCCGGGGAAGGTCACCACCGCCTATCTCAAGAAGATATTCGCATCCGATCTGAACGATCCAAAGAACTTCGCAAATACGGAGAGCGATCCCCGCTTTGCCGAGATCGCGGCGTCGTTCAATTTCGACAGCAAAGGTAATGTCGCGCGCCTTCCGTTGATGGGTCCGCAGAAACGGGATCAATTTCGGGAAACTCAAGCGAACTATCTCGAGCAAAGCCTGGAGCAACAGCAAGGGGATACGAATCCCGGCGTGCGCCTGGCGCTCTATTTCCGCCGAAAGGCGGGGGACATCACGTCGTCATACGACATCCTTGCCGACAAGGCACTTTCGGAGGTCTTCAGGACCACCTTCGATCTGCCTGACACGATGGCTGCGATGCCGATCGATCAGCAAGCCAAGATCATGGACAAAATCCTCAACGTCAAAGATCTGTCCGACCCCACGAAGCTTGAAAAGCTGTTGAGCCGTTTCTCCGCCATGTATGACATCAAAAATTCAAGTCAGACTCAATCGCCCGTGCTCGACCTCTTTCAAGGATCGAGTTCGGGGACATCGGGCTTCAGTGACTCGACGTACCTCGCCATCGCCAAGCTACGTTCACGCTTCTGAGATCATTCGCCGATATCAGCCCAACACCTCGAGCACCAGCTCCATCGTCATCAGCACGGGATTGTCGCCACGGATCAGACGGCCCGCCGCAATGCCGCCGGTGTAGTCGATCAGCGCAACGTCGAGCGCGGCGTCCAGTGCGCCGGACGTGCCAGGCACGATCGTCCCGGCCGTCACCGCAAGCTCCGTCGCGAACGGCTCGGTCACACCACCATGGGTGAAGCGCGCCCCGATGGTGGAGCCGACGCCGCCGTGGACTTTCGCACGCGCAATGCCGTGCGCGCGGCAGAAGGCCTCAAGGCACCCCGCAAAATCCTGGTTGGGAAGCAGCCGCAACGCGAAGGCGCGGCTCGTGGTGCGCGCGCCGCTGCTCGCAGCAGGCACTGGGCCGAACAGCTTGAAGTTCGTCTCGGGATCTGGCTCGGCGGTGAACATCGCGCCGTCGACACCGAAAGCGTCGACTAAAAACGGCTCGGCGACAACAGTCTCGTCCGGCAGCATGTGCCCGCCACTCGCGCGGCCATCGGCCTCCGTCCACAGCCCGTGGCAATGAAAGAACGGCGCACCGTCACGCGTGCCCAGCGTCATGCTGCCGAGTTTTGTGCGCGAGATGCCCGAGGGCCGATAGGTATCGCTGTAGAACGCTGCGTTGTCGCCAGTCTTGGACAGCGCCGGCATCACATAGGCGAACGGCCCCAGCGCACCACTGCCAAAGTTCAGCACACCGCCGGCAAATCCCTCCGCGGCAAAGCCGCGGCGTGCGGCCTCCAGCAATGGTAGACCGCCTTGAAGCGTAAACGAGAAGGCGTGCCCCCTCGCCTCCACCCATTGGATGCGTTCAGCGAGCGGTGCGCCCGGCTGTCTGATGCTGCGCATACCCGCTCAGCCGGTTTTCGTCTTGTCGAGATCGAGCAGCCCGCGCGCCTCGAGCTCGTCACGCACCATGCGCTTTGGAATTTTGCCGTAGCCGGATTTCGGCAGGGCCTCCCAAAAGAAGAACCGCTTCGGCATCTTGTAGCGCGGCACCTTTGGGAGGAGGAACGCCGCCATCTCGGCTTCGCTCACTGGCGTCTCGCCTTCGCGCGCGACGCAGACGGCGACGCCGACCTCGCCCCAGGTGGCATCCGGCACGCCGAGGACGGCGACCTCGCAAACGCAAGGATGGGTCAATATCTTCTCCTCGATCTCGCGCGGATAGATGTTGGAGCCTCCGGAGATGTACATGTCGGAGGCGCGGCCGGTGATGTAGACGAATCCCTCCTCGTCCATGTGTCCGAGATCGCCGGTCCGGAACCAGCCATTGCGGAACGCCTTCGCGTTGGCTTCCGGGTTGTCGTAATAGCCGGCGAGCACAGCAGGGCCGATCACGCAGATCTCGCCGCTCTGGTTGGCGCCGAGCTCGCGGCCCTCGTCGTCCTGGATCGAGACCTGCATGCCGGTGCGCTCATAGCCGCAGGTGCCGATCCTGGCATGCGGTCCATCCTCGGCATCGTGCAGCGCCGCCGGCAACACCGTGATGTTGCCGGTGACCTCGCCGAGGCCAAAATATTGGACGATGACCTTGCCGAGCTTCTTCAGCGCGGTCTTCTGGTCCTCGCGATACATCGGCGCGCCCGCATAGATCACGTGACGCAGCGAGGAATGATCGTATTTGTCGGCGGCGGGGTGTTCGACCATCATCTTGAGGATCGTCGGCACGGTGAAGAGATTGCTGACCCGATGCGCCTCGATCAGGCGGAACGCCTCATCGATGTCGAATTTTTCGGTCGGAAGCAGCACGGTGCGCACGCCGCGCGCGGTCTGCACCAACTGATGCACGCCGGCGCCATGCGACAGCGGCGCCACCACCAGCGAGGCATCGTCTTCGGCGACCCCCGGCGTCAGATCGGCGAGATGATTGGTGACAACAAAGCCCATCTGACCGTGGGTCAGCACCGCGGCCTTGGAACGGCCCGTGGTGCCGGACGTGAAGAAGAACCAGCAGGGATCGTCATGCTCGACCGCGACGTTCTCAACCACGGCTCCGGCCCGCGACGCGATGGCGTCCGCAACCGACGTCTCGCCGAAAGATGCCTTGCCGTCGATGCTCCATGTGAATTCCAGCGCACCGCCCTTCACGGCCGCCGCGTGCTCGGGAAAATCGACATGGCACAGAAACGCCTTCGCGCCGGAGGCCTGCGCGAGAAAGGTCACCTCGTCCGGCATCAGGCGGAAATTGGTGGGCACCCAGACCGCGCCGAGCCGGAACGCGGCGAACATCGAGAAGAACATCTCGTCGCCGTTCTTGGAATGGACGAGAATGCGGTCGCCCTTCGTGACGCCGCGCGCGGCAAGCGCGGCCGCAAGCGCCGAGACCTGCGCGTCGATCTCGCGCCAGGTCCAGGATTTGTCACCCCAGACGAAACCGGGACGCGATCCATGCCGCCGCGCATTCTGGGTCAGCATGTGAGCAAGATTCATGACACGGCGGGACATCCGCAACTGTCCGCCGTCTGGCGCGCCGGTCCCGCTCATCGACGTCCGATCCAGATGCCGGCGCCGATCAGCACCAGGCCGATGACGCCGGAGATGATGCCGTGCTTGGTATGGACGCGCATCTCGCCTGCTTCATGTCCGGGAAAGAAGCCCGGCAACTGGTCCGCCGGCATCACGAAATACACCGCGGCAATGATGAGCAAGACGACACCGACCAGGGTCAGCACCAGTTTCATGGATTTCCTCCCCTATGGCGGCGCTTGTGGACGCGCGTCGCCTGGGCGCCTTGTTTATCGCCATCGCCCGCGCCCCCGCAAGGTCGCCGGCCGCAGGGCTCCATTACTGCATCTTGAATTCGAACAGTGCCGCCGTGACACCCTTCTCCCTGACGCAGGGAGACGCGCCATGCCCGCTGGTGTCGCTGAAATCGACGACATCGTCGTCGCGGCCGTCGCAGGTCGAGTCGTTCCTGCGCACCATGTCCGGGCGGAGACGTCACCACGCCACCGCTGCGAGTATCGTGAACAGGACGACCAGCAATCGCATCCGCGTTGGTCGTCGGCGCAGCCGCATCGTTCAGGGAATTTTAAACATGATCGGCGCACCCTCGCTGAGTTGTCGCGTACAGAGTGCCGCATCATGGTCAAAGCGCCCGCCCTCCTCCTGCTGTCGCTGGCGCTTGCCGGATGCGCCATGGCTCCGCAGGCGCGACTGGCCCCGGATCCCGCATTCACGCCTGCGCGCTACGCCTGGGATGGCGCCGGTGAGGATCCCAACAGGGTGCATTCCGCCGCCGGGCCATCACGCACAACGCGTGCCGCTGCCAGGCCGGAGCGGGACAACGCGCAGGACCACACCGATCAGGACGCTAGAGTCAACCGGTCGCTGGTCATCTGCCAAGGCTGTCTCCGCCAACAGCCTCAGCCGGAAGACGCTCGGCTGGCCAGAGCAGCGGATTGAGCCGCCCAAGCCTCGTCTCAACAAGCCTCGTTTCAACAAGCCTCGTTTCAACAGGCTACGTCTCAATCCGCTGAGCCTTCTCATTCTGCGCAGCAGCGCAGGAAATTGCCTGCCGCGACAACACAATGAATTCCGCGCGGCACGCTGGCGCGCGGCTATCGTGCGTCCGGGAGCGATCGCCGCGATGGCCGGCTCCACTGTCTCATTTTCACACAGATGTCGCGAAGCCGCGATCGCGTAGAGCGAGCAGGCTTGTTCGGACGCAAGCTTCACGCTAGTTAACCTGTGTTTAACGAGGCCATTTCCTCGGCCGGAAGGCCGATTCTCCAATAAGTCCACTTTAGTTGGACGGCAAAGTGATGAGTATGGGACAAGTCGTTTTTATCGATTCCCGCGTCGCCGATATCCAGACCTTGCTGAGTGGGCTCGCACCGGATGAACAAGCTTTCGTCCTGAATGGCAGCAGCGACGGCCTCGCCCAGATCGCAACCATCCTGAAGGACAATGGCCTGACCGGGCTGTCGTCGATCTCGATCGTCGGCCATGGCGCGCCGGGTGAAATCGAGCTCGGCTCATCCGTCATCGACGATGGAGATCTCGCTGGCGACGTCGGCGCCCTTTCCACGATTGGCGCAGCGCTTTCGCTAGGCAGCACGCTCGCCCTCTATAGCTGCGACGCGGCATCAGGCGCGACCGGCACCCAGTTCATCTCCGACCTCTCCGCCTATGCGGGCGGCGTCACCGTCGACGCAGCGACGCATACAATTGGCAATGCCGATGCTGCGAGTTGGACCCTCGACGCCTCGACGGCCCCGGCCGCGGCGGCCGCCACAGCCCCGTTCTCGGAGCACGCGCTGGAGAATTTCAATTCCGCGCTGGGCCTCATTATCGTGTCGCCTGGCGCGGCCGCCACGTTCCACGGCGGCGGCACGCCCGCGGCCATCGCTCCCAACCTGACCGTGAGCGATTCCGCGTCTTCGACACTCACGGCCGCAACCGTCAAGATCGTCGGATTCATCGCCGGCGACACGCTGAATTTCAGCGACCAGAACAATATTCACGGCAGCTACGACGTCTCGCATGGCATCCTCACACTGACCGGATCGGACACGGTCGCCGACTACCAGGACGCGCTGCGCTCGATCACCTACAGCTTTTCCGGCAACGGCGACCCGACCGGCGGCGGCACGCACGGGGCCCGCGACATCTCATGGGTGGTCTCCGACGGCACCAACACCAACATCGACATCACGTCGTCGATCAACAACGATCAACCTACGCTTGGGTTGACCCAGTTTGTCGTCCTGCAAGGCTTCTATCCCGCACGCGACGATGACGGGACCATCGACCCGGGCCACATCGACATGGGGTCCATCAGGACGTTCGCCGGAAATTTCGCCCCCGGTGCCACCGCGCTCGCCGATGGGCAGCTCCTGTCGATCCAGCAGAATGCTGCCCTGTTCTCACTGCTGGGGACGAGCTATGGCGGCAATGGACAAACCAACTTCCAGCTGCCGAACCTCCAGGCCACGCTCGCGGTCGGCTCCGAAAACAGCAACACCGTATCGCTCGGAGACAGATACGGCACGGACACGGTCACGCTGACGACCTCGAATCTACCGTCGGGCTTCGGCGCGGGGGTTCCCGTCAACAACGATCAGCCGTCGCTCGCCATCAACTACATCATCAACACCGGCGGCCCGAGCGCGGGCACGGCCACGCAGGGGCTCGATGTTGCTGGCGAGGTGGTGCCCTTTCTCGGTACGTTTGCCCCGGACGGGTACCTGCTGGCGGCCGGCCAGATCCTGAACATTGCGGACTATCAGTCCCTGTATCACGCGCTCGGGACGACATTCGGCGGCGACGGCGTCACGACGTTCGCGCTGCCGGATCTTACCGGTCGAACGATCGTTGGTACGACGACCGACGGGTTTGGCAATTCTGATTTCGGAACGATCTTCGGGCAGGACTCAACCGCGCTCATCACGCTCAATCTGCCATCCCCGATTGGTGGCTCGTTGGACTACAGCAACTACCAGCCTGCGGTGGCGCTGCACTATCTGATCGCTCTCCAAGGATTGTTTCCCTCCCAGGGCAGCGGGGGCTCGGACGACACTCCCTATCTTGGCGAGGTCATTGCCTATGCCGGTAATGGCAGCGATCTCACGGACATGCTGAGCAGAGGCTGGGCCGAGTGCAACGGCCAGGCGCTGTCGATCGCGCAGTACTCGGCTTTGTTCTCGATTCTCGGAACAACCTATGGCGGAAACGGCCAAAACACTTTCGCCCTTCCGAATCTGGACGCCCGCTCCGTCGCTGGCATGGGCTCAAACTCAGGGGGGACCACGGTCTCGCTGGGCGAGGAGTACGGCACCTCCTCCGTCTTCCCCACCTCAAGCCAGGTGCCGCTGACGGCCAGCGTGCTCGGCATCACGCACACTGGACCGACCGTCACCGCCGGCGCCAGCCTGAGTTATCCAGCGGGCAGTTCCGCTGCTCCGCTCGACAGCACGTTGACCGTCGCTGATCCCGACAGCGGCGGCAATCTCACCGGCGCGACCATCAAGATTGCCAGCGGCTTCGTCACCGGCGACACGCTGAACTTCACAAACCAGAACGGCATCACCGGCAGCTACAACGCCGCGACCGGCCTGCTCACGCTGAGCGGCACCGACTCGCTCGATCACTATCAGACCGCGCTGGAATCCATCACGTTCGGCGCGCCCGGGACGACCGGCGCCGGCTCGCGCACCATTGAATGGAGCGTGACCGACGGCTCGTCCAGCAACGGCACCAGCAACACCGCGACCAGTACCGTCAATCTGCTCCACGTCCCGCTCATCAGCACGGTCACGGCAGCGACCACCGGCAACGCGACGGATCTCAATACCGGCAAGATCGTCACCATCACGGTGACTTTCACTGACCCCGTGAACATCACCGGCACGCCAGAGCTTCAGCTCAACGACAACGAGGTTGCGACCTATCAAAGCGGCAGCGGCGGCACGGCACTGACGTTCAGCTACACCGTGCTGGCCGGCGACAACAACGCCGATCTTCAGGTGCAGAGCCTGCTTCTGAACGGCGGCACCATCAAGGACGGCTCCGGCAACGATGCGGTGATCGCCGGCGTTGCCACCGATCTGAATCTGACGATCGACACCACCGCGCCTGTGGCCTCGTCGGTCAATACGGCCGGCAGCAATCCCGGCAATGCGACCAGCGAGACCTTCACCGTCACCTTCTCCGAGGGCGTGACCGGGGTCGATGCGGCCGACTTCACCGCCCTGACCGGCGGAACCGTCGCCGACACCGGCATCGTCGTGACGCCGGTCAGCAGCAGCGTCTACACCGTGACCATCAACGGCGTCAGCGGCGATGGCACGCTCGGCCTCAAGCTCAACAGCTCCGCAACCGGCATCGCCGATCTCGCGGGCAACGCGATTTCCGGCGGGTTCACCGGCCAGACCTACGCAATCGATCACACCGCTCCCACCGTGACATCGATCGTGGCATCGGGCTCGAGCCCGAACCACGCGAACTCCGAACAGTTCACAGTCACCTTCTCGGAGAGCGTCAGCGGCCTGACCGCCGCCGATTTCACCCTGACCACGGCCAACACGCCGGGCGGCACCGCCCTTGCTACCACCGGCATCAACTCGATCGTGAGCAGCGACGGCACGACCTACACGGTGACCGTTGGTGGCGTCACCGGCGACGGCACGCTGCGCCTCGACTTCAAGAGCGGCTCCAGCAACGTCACCGATGCGGCGGGCAATGGCACCAGCGCAGGCTTCACCGGCGGCGGCGTCTACAGCATCGATCACACCGCCCCGGCGGTGTCGTCGATCGCCGCCAATGGTGCGAGCCCGAACAACGCCGGCAGCGACCAGTTCACGGTGACCTTCTCGGAAAACGTCACCGGCGTCGATGCGACTGACTTTGCAATCACGAGCACCGGCAACGTTGCCGATAGCGGCATCTCGGTCTCCGGGAACGGCAAGGTCTACACCGTGACGGTGAACGGCGTGACCGGCGACGGCACGCTTCGCCTAGACCTGAGAGCCTCCGGCACCGGCATTTCGGATAGCGCTGGCAACGCGATCTCTGGCGGGTTTACCGGCGGCGATGTCGACACCGTGCAGCACACGGCTCCGAGCGTGACCTCGATGAGCGTGCCCGCCAACGCCACCTATGTGGCCAGCCAGAATCTCGACTTCACGGTCAATTTCAGCGAGGCGGTGTCTGTCACGGGCACACCGCAAATCGCGCTGACGCTGGACACCGGAGGCGTGGTCGAGGCGCAATATGTCGGCCAAAGCAGCGCGTCTGCGCTGACCTTCCGCTACACCATCGTTGGCGGCGAAAACGACGCCAACGGCGTCGCGCTCGGCAGCGCGATCGTGCTCAACGGCGGCACGATTGCGGACGCGGCCGGCAACGCTGCGGTGCTGACACTGAACAATGTCGGCGCGACGAGCGGCGTGCGGGTGGATTCGATCGCGCCAACGGTGACCTCGATCGCAACCTCCGGCACGGGCATTGTCGCAGGTAGCGGCGATCTCAATGCCGGTCATACCGTGACCTTGACGCTGAATCTCAGCGAAGCCGTCAACGTCGATCTGACCGGCGGCACGCCGACGATGCTGCTGAGCGACGGCGGCGTCGCGACCTATGCCGGCGGCAGCGGTACCAACGCGCTGACCTTCAGCTATCTCGTCGGCGCCGGCGAGAACACAGCCGATCTCGCGGTGGATCACATCCTGCTCAATGCGGGAACGATCCACGACCTCGCCGGAAATGATCTGACGCTGCCGGGCGGAACGATCAACCCCACGGGGACCTTGCAGATCGATACGCACGCGCCGGACATCGCAGCCGTCAGCGCGTCTCCCGCAAGCGGCGCGGTCGGAGCCGGCCAGTCCGTCGCGATCACGGTTGACTTCGGCGAAGCCGTTACCGTGTCGGGTGGCACGCCGACGCTATCGCTCAACGACAACGGCATCGCCACCTACGACGCGGCTGCGACCTCAGCGCTGCACGATTCCAGCAAGCTCGTGTTCGACTACACGGTCGGAGCTGGCGACACGCTCACGCCCGCGCTGGCGGTTACCGGGATCAATCTGCACGGCGCGGGGATTGGCGACCATGCCGGCAACGCGGCCAATCTCGGCAACATTGCCACGACCTTCACAGGGCTTGCCGTGATCGATTCCGTGGTCACGGCTCATGCGGACGCCAATCAGGTCGTCGCCGGCCAGACCGTCACCCTCGATGCAGCCCACGGGCTGCTCGCCAACGACACCGACAGCAACCCCGCCGATCACATCGTGGTCAGCGCTGTCGACGGGCTTGCCGGCGACGTCGGCCAACCGGTCGCGGGCGCCTACGGCAGCCTCACGGTGCTCACCGATGGCAGCTATTCCTACACCGCCAATAGCGGCACCACCGGCGCGGTCTATGACAACTTCACCTATACCGCGAGCAACGGCCACGCAGCACCCTCGATCTCGACGCTGACCGTCGAGGTGATCGGCGGCAACCAGAATTTAGTCTTCGTTCCCGCGGGCGGATCGGCCACCACCGGCTACGGCAACACCGTCCTCGACGGCAGCGCGGGCGGCGCGACGCTCACGGCTGCGGCGACCTTCAACGCTCACGAGACGCTGATCGGCGGCCCCGGCGACACGCTGAACGCCGCCAGTTTCGGCCAGGATACGTTCGTGTTCGCCGGCGCCTTCGGCCACAACACCATCAACAATTTCCACCCGTCGCTTGACGTGATCCAGTTGCAGACCTCGCAATTCGGCAGCCTCGCCAATGTCTTCGCCGACCTGCATCAGGTCGGCGCCGACAGCGTACTGACGCTCGACGCCAGTCACGTCGTCACCATCACCAACACCGCGCTGGCGAACCTGACATCAGCGAATTTCCATCTGGTTTGAGCGAAATCCCGGCCGCGGTGCGCGGCTGGACTGGTTTCGATCGTGGCTCGGAGTTGCCAATTGGTCACAGCCTTCGGTTGCTGGGTAGCGTAAAACCGCATCGGAATCGGGGAATGGGCCAATGAAAAACATCAAGAAACTGGCGCTCGCGGGCATCGTGGCGGTTGGAGCAGCCTGGGGACCGGCGCATGCCGCCGACCTCGCGCCGACCTACAAGGCGCCGGTGAAAGCGTTCGCGCCGGTTCAGACCTGGGACGGGTTCTACGTCGGCGGCAACGTCGGCTACGACTGGAGCACCGGCTCCTCGGGCATTTCGGCTCTGTCGACCGATCCCGTACTGGCCCCGGCACTGGCGGCGTTCGTCGCAGCCGGCTCATTTCCGACCTCGCTGTCGCCGTCTGCGAAAGGCGTGATCGGCGGTATCCAGGCCGGTTACAACTGGCAGGTTGCCCCGCAATGGCTGGTCGGCCTCGAGACTGACTTCCAGGGCTCGGACGTCAAGGGCTCGACCACCCAGGCGCTCGCGCCGGTCGGCTTCGATGCCACCTCGACGACCGTCACCAAGGGCATCGACTGGTTCGGCACCGTGCGCGGCCGGGTCGGCGTGCTGGTGGCGCCGCAATGGCTGCTCTACGGCACCGGCGGCTTCGCCTATGGCCGCACCAAATCCTCGTTCAGCACCGCCGATGTGACCAATGGGTGCTTCGCGGGCGCGACCATCTGCGCGAACGGCGCCTCTTCGGGGACGAGCACAGGCTGGACCGCCGGCGCCGGCACGGAAGTGATGTTCGCGCCGAACTGGAGCTTCAAGGCCGAATATCTCTACGTCGATCTCGGCCGGCGGACGCTGAATGTCGCATCATCCACCATTCCGGCCATCGTGTTCACGACCTCGACCCCGTTCCGCGAGCAGATTGCCCGCGTCGGGATCAACTATCACTTCTCGGCCGGCCCGGTCGTCGCCAGGTACTGATCATCGAGCGGCCCGGATCGGGCCAATTCAGAGTTTGCCTCAGGCCGATCAGAGTCACTCTGATCGGCCTTCGCGTTTGAACCTGTCGGGCGTAGCGAACCTCTACCGATATGCCGCGCCGGATTCCTGCCGTTCGGCGCGAGGGGCGCAGCCCATCTCAGGACATTCCAATGCTCACTCGTCGTTCCCTCATCGTCATGTCGCTTCTTGCCACCGCCAAAGCGGCCGAAGCTCAGACCCCTGTCCCCAGCGATCCCGCAGCGATCCTGACCGCGATCTACACCCGCGCCGCCAAGGGCAAGGGCGATGGCGGCGGCGCCTTCATCATCGAGAACAAGGCGGCGAAATCCAGATATCTCTCCAAGGCGCTGGTCGCGCTATGGGCCAAGGCAGATGCGCATACGCCCAAGGGCGACGTCGGCCCAATCGATTTCGATCCCGTCACCAATTCGCAGGAACCGGACGTGAAGTCGTTCGAGGTTGACGCCGAGAAGACGGAGGCCGACAAGGCGACGCTCGCGGTGACTATCACCGGCCACCGCAACGACCGCAAACCCGCCGACCAGATCCTGCGTTATGACTTCGTGCGCGAGGCCAATAGCTGGAAGATCGACGACATCAGGGGCTCCTCCGACGGCGAAGCCTGGTCGATCCGCAAGATGCTGACGGACGCGCTGAAGAGCTGACCGGAGACGATATGAGCGACGTCATCAACAACAGTGCCCATCACCGCTACGAATTGGAGGTGGAAGGCCACCTCGCGACCGAGCATTACAAGCTCGACGGCAACGTCATCACGTTCGAGCATACCGACGTGCCGAAGGAGCTCGGCGGCAAAGGCGTTGGCTCAAAACTGGTGCAGGGCGCACTCGACCAGGTCCGCGCGGCCGGCTTGAAGCTGATCCCGGAATGCCCGTTCGTGAAGGCGTGGATCGAGAAGCATCCAGACTATGCGGATTTGGTGAAGAGATGAGCTCAGGCCCGCCGATCGCGCGGCGGGCCTGCCGTAACCCACGGCTTATTGCCCGTGCTTCAGCATATCCTGGTTACTCAGATCCCAGTCCTGCCAAAGCTGGAGCACGCCGAGGATGACCGCCACCGCGCCGAGACTCGTGTGGTAGACCCGGAGAAAACCTTCGCCGGAATAACCAAGCACTAAGGGCGAGACAATAAGCCACAGCCCGACCAGGATCGTCGCCACCTCCTGCCAGCGCTGCAAGGCGACATATTCGAGCTGGCTGAGGCCAAATACGACGAGACCGATTGCGACCGTGTTCACGACCATTGTCTCGTGCCCGACGATCCCCGCGCGATCCTGGATGGGGAACCACGGCGACGCGACAATCAGCGCGCCGAGCAGCATCCCGCACCAGTCTTCCCATGTTCGATGAGTATTCAAGAAACCAAAATCCGACATCGTACCCTCCTAGAAAAGAGGCATACGTCAGCGGCTGGCGATCATGGCACTCCGAATGTCTAGCGAGCCTTGCCGGCCGCATTCGGGCGTATGTCCTTTCAAGGACGTGGGAACCGCCGTGGAACTTGCAAGAGTGATGTCGATGATTATTGCGCTCGCCAAGCGATGTTCACGGGGCAGAGATTCATGCCGCACTGCGGTTACGGGGTCTCAAGCCTCTGGAGCGCCTCGCGCGCGCTCGGCAGTCCAGGCCGCAACTCCAGCGCCTTCCGGAAATCGGCAACCGCGCCCTGCTTGTCGCCGAGTCGCATTCGGGCCTGGCCGCGATTGTTCCAGGAGAGCACGTCAGCGGGATCGTATTGCAGCGCCTTGTCGTAGTCGGCGAGGCCGCCCTTGTTGTCGCCCTGGTAGAGCCGGATCATGCCGCGATTGCGCCACCCGCGCGCATCCGTCGGCGCGACACGGATCGCCTCGCCGTAGTCGGCCGCGGCGCGTTCGAGTTGCTTGCTGTCGCGATAGACGTTGCCACGGTCGATATAAGCGAGCAGATCGGGCGCAAGTTTGATCCGCGTGGTGTAGTCGGCAAGCGCATGCGCCATGTCGTGCTTGCGATAATACACCAGGCCGCGATTGGCATAGGCGGTGGCATAATTGGGATCGCGCTTGATCGTAGCGTTGAAATCGGCAAAGGCGCCGTCGAGATCACCCTTGTTGAAACGGGACTCGCCGCGGTTGCTGTAGGCCAATGCCAATGACGGGTCGAGCTTGATGGCCTGGTCGTAGTCCGTAATGGCGCGATCATAATCGCGCTTGAAACTGTAGACGCGACCACGGTTGTTGAAGGCACAGGCGTAGGTCGGATCGAGCCGGACCGCTTCATCGAGATCGGATAGCGCCGCATCGAGCTCGCGCTTCTCGGTGAGACCATGACCGCGGTTGCAATAGGCACCGGCGAGTCTCTGGCCGGTCTCGCTCTTGGCGTCGATCACCGTCGAGCAGGCCTTGACCCGTTCGTCCGGCGTGCTGGCCAGTCCGACACAGGCTTCCCAGGTCGGACCGCCCTCGGCTGCGGCCGGGACCGGCGCGGTCGAGACCAGCGCGGCGAGCAGCGCCATCAGGCTGAGCGGGACACGCATTTTTTAGATATCTCCCCTGCGGCAACCTCCGTTGGTCGTGCCTTGGCAAGGCCGGGTTCAGGCGCCTAGATCAGGCAACACGCATCGCTTCGGAAGGATCTCGGATGGCGGCATCGGTACGCGACAACAAGGACAGAAGCCGCTTCGAGCTCGACGTCGGCAGCGAACTGGCCTTCGCCAATTACCGGCTGACGCCGTCGGCGGTGATCATCACCCACACCGAGACGCCGCGTACCCTGCGTGGCCGCGGCATCGCCTCCGAGCTCATCAAGGGCGCACTGGACTTGATCCGCCGCGACGGGACAAAGGTGGTCGCAGGCTGCGGCTTTGTCGTCGACTATCTCGACAAGCATCCGGAAGATGCGGATCTCGTCGCTTGAAGCAAAAGGGCCCGCGCGATGGCGGGCCCTTGGCAACGACCGAGAGATCGGTCAGTGCTTGATCTCCGGCGGCAACTTGCCGCCATTGGCGGCGAGCTTGGACATCACCTGCTTGTGCAGCCAGACATTCATGCTCGCGGAGTCGTTGGTGTCACCGCTGAAGCCGAGCTCCCTGGCGAGATCCTTGCGTGCAGCGAGGCTGGAGTCGATATCGAGCGCCTTCAAGAGGTCGACGATTGAGGTGCGCCATTCCAGCTTTTCCTTCTGGACAGCCACCAGCTTGTCGACGATGGCCGCGACGTCCACGGTCTGCGCAGGTGCGGCAGACGGTGCCGCACCTGGCGCGGACGATGGAGCCGACGCGCCAGGCGCGGACCCCGCCGGCGCACTGCCAGTAGCGGGTGCGCCGCCGGCGGGCGCAGCGGAAGCCGGATGGCTGCCGAAGATCGCGCCCATGATTTTCCCGAAAATGCTCATGTCTGCTCCCCGAAAAGGATCCGTTGGAAGGCCTTGAGTGGCACTTATAGACGAAGTTCTTGCGTTGCGCCCGCGCTGTTCTCGCGAACCATCAGCAGCATGAGCTTATCTACGGCGAAATGACGACCGAATGACATCGTCGAGGTTGCACTGCGGCAACGAATCTCAACCAAGCGTGAGGGACAGGACTCGGAATTGGGAGTAGCGTTTGCGTTCAGCTCGCGATGCCTTCCGGAATTCGCGTCTGGTAGGAATCGCGATCATCCAAGAAGAGCGGCCGCTCGCGCCGTTGCCGGCGCCGGATTCGGCTGCATGGCAAGGGAGCTAGCGACCATGGCCACGTTTTACCAGGGCAATGTCCCCACGGTGGCCCAGCCCGCGGATGCGGCTGGACCGGTGATCCGAACCATCCAACTCTCCGACCTGCACGACGCGCTCAAGTGTGGCTGGGAGGATTTCAAGGCGGTTCCGAGCCACGCCATCATCCTCTGCGTGATCTATCCGGTGCTCGGCCTCGTGATCGCGCGCGTCGCAATGGGATATTCAGTGATACCGTTGCTGTTTCCGTTGGCCGCGGGCTTTGCCCTGATCGGCCCGTTCGCAGCGCTCGGCCTCTATGAGCTCTCGAGCCGGCGTGAACGCTATGAAGAGGCCAGCGCCTGGGATGCCATGGAGGTGCTGCGCTCGCCGTCCTTCGGCGCGATGCTCGGCCTCGGTACGCTGTTGCTCGCTCTGTTCGTGACCTGGGTCGCGACAGCGCAGGCGATCTATGTCGCGGCGTTCGGCTATGAGGGCGTGACCGGGATCTCGGATTTTGTGACACGCGTGCTGACGACAACGCAAGGCTGGTGGCTGATTGCGATCGGTTGCGGCACGGGGTTCCTGTTCGCGCTCGCCGCGCTCTGCATCAGCGCCGTGTCGTTCCCGTTGATGCTCGACCGTCATGCCGGTGCATTCGAGGCCATGGTCACCTCGCTCCGCGTCGTCGCCAAGAACCCGGTGCCGATGGCGGCTTGGGGCCTGATTGTGGCGGTGCTGCTGGCGCTCGGCACGATCCCCGCGTTCCTCGGGCTCGCCGTCGTCATCCCCCTGCTCGGCCACGCCACCTGGCATCTCTATCGCAAGGTGATCGTCTCCGATCCCGGCGCTCGGCCGGTGCCGCCTCCGCCGCAGCGTCCGCGCAAGCCGGCCGCCGACTTCCCCGCCAATCTCTTTCCGTGGCGGAATAGGACGGACGCCTGACGATAATATCGTGACATCCGATCCTGCCCCTTTCGAGGGCAGGATCGGGCAACGTCATACGCCTTGCTTTGGCCGCGGTTACAACCGACATTACCGCCCGCCGGTCATGCCACTTCACGGAATCAATTTAGACGAATGACCCCGACGATTTCTCGTCTCGCTCTCGCAGCCTTCGCCCTCACCGCCTCAATCCTCGCCGCCGAGCCCGCACTCGCCGCGGTCGCCTGCGGTTCAGGTAATTTCGACGCCTGGCTTGCAGATTTCAAAACCGACGCCGCAGCCAAAGGCATCTCGCAGCAGGCCATTGCCTCCGGACTCGCCGGTGTGACGCTCGATCAGAGCGTGCTCAACCGCGACCACTCGCAAAAGGTCTTCAGCCAGACCTTTGAGGAGTTTTCGGGCCGCATGGTGCCGCCGCGGATGCAGCGCGGCTCCAACATGATGAAACAATACGGCTCGGTGCTCTCGCGCATCGAGCAGACCTATGGGGTACCGGGCGAGGTGCTGGTCGCGATCTGGGGTCTCGAGACCGATTTCGGCGTCAACACCGGCAAGTTCGCGACGATCCGCTCGCTGGCGACGCTGGCCTATGACTGCCGGCGCGCCGAACAGTTTCGCAGCGAGCTGATGGATGCGCTGCGTATCGTCCAGCGCGGCGATCTCGCGCCCGCCGACATGAAGGGCGCTTGGGCCGGCGAACTCGGCCAGACCCAGTTCATGCCGTCGTCCTGGATGAAATACGCCGTCGATTTCGACGGCAACGGCAAGCGCGACCTCTTGCACAACGCACCCGACGTGCTGGCCTCAACCGCCAATTATCTCGCCGGCTATGGCTGGCAGAAGGGCAAGGACTGGCAGCCGGGCAGTCCGAACTTCGCGGTGCTGCAACAGTGGAACAAGAGCGAGGTCTATTCAAAGACGGTCGCTTATTTTGCCAACCAGCTCGCGCACGCACCTTAAGGCGGCCTCGACAAACGCGTAGGGCCGATCGCCCGGCGACCGGCCCTCTCTTGGTGCGTTTACTTACCCATGGTGGCGTTCATCGCCTTGTTCAGGTGCATGCCGCAAGCACCCATTTTGCCGTTCAGCAGCGAGTCCTGCGCGGAAGCGATCTCCTTCTGCGCAACCATCTTGCCGTCGCCATCAGGCATGGCTTCGATCGCGGTCTCCGTATGCTCCAGATTGGCCGAGCTGCAGCCGCCCATGGCGTGCTTGGCGGCCTGGGCCGGCGCGACGGCGAAAGCGACGGCGGCAATTGCAATAACCCCGAGTAACTTCGTCATGATGTTACTTTCCTTCTCTTCTTCTTGGACAGAACCAGCGACATTGCCGGAATCTGCAACATGACTTTGCTGCCGACGCGGCAACTTGCCGCAATAAATTCCCCGCGAGAATTGCGTGATGTTGCGCGCCACGCAGAGCCGCATGCGAAATTTCTGATTTTCATTACAACTTTGTAATCAGGCGCGCACGTTCGGCGTGTGTGCAGCGCATCATTGGGACGGGCGCGCACCTTGGCTGGATGAGGGAGAATCTTGGCCCTCGCCGCGAGCCCACGAATGAGTTCCTGAAGCCTCGCCGGAACGAAGCTGAAGCGTCTTCCCGAGACAAATAGGTGGATCTTCCTCCATCCATACTATGAATAAAAGATCATTTCTTTGAAGCGCCTCCTCATGCGAATCACGCATGCCGGACTTGGGCTTACAAGCTGGCGCGACGCCTTGAAGGTCGCGGGAATGTAACTTATCTCGGCATTATCGGAACCGCGTATCGATCTATAAATCCGTTATTTAACGGGCATTTAGGTCGCCACGCAGCCGGTTTCGCCTAGCTGTTGGGCCGAACTGCCAACAGGTTAATCGTCTCTTATCGGCGCCATGCGCTCTTCGCTTAGCTGCATCGCAACATCGGAACTTCCGCACTGCACCACTCTCTTCTATATTCATTTCAACGATGACGCCGAGGTCAAAGGCTGAATCGAACTACAGGAGACTACCAATGTTGCTCTCGCTCATCCGCATGATCCAGGCCTTCCGGGATTATCAGCGCAATGTTGCCGAGCTGTCCCAGCTCAGCGATCGCGAACTGGCCGACATCGGCCTTGATCGCTCCGACATCCCGCGCGTGGCCGCCGGTCAGTATCAGGGCTGATATCGTTCAGCCCTTCACCGGACGAACCGATAACGCCCGCCTCGTGCGGGCGCTGTCGTTTTCAACGGCAGAAAACTCGATTTCGGCGATTCCACTGACCGCCGAAAAGCGCTACCTGTCCGCCCCATGACAGGACCCCAATCCAATATCGTGCACGTCATCGGCGCGGGCCTTGCCGGTTCCGAGGCCGCCTGGCAGGTGGCCAGAGCGGGTGTGCCCGTGGTGCTGCACGAGATGCGGCCGGACCGCATGACCGAGGCGCACCTGACCGACGGGCTCGCCGAGCTCGTCTGCTCCAATTCGTTCCGCTCCGACGATGCCGCCAACAACGCCGTCGGCCTGCTCCATGCCGAGATGCGCCGCCTCGGCTCGCTCATTATGCGTGCGGCCGATGCCAACCAGGTGCCAGCCGGCGGCGCGCTGGCGGTCGACCGCGACGGCTTCTCCGCGGCTGTCACCAAGGCGCTCAACGACGATCCGCTGATCGAGATCGCCCGTGGCGAGATCACAGGCCTGCCGCCAGCCGAGTGGAGCAACGTCATCGTTGCGACCGGCCCCCTCACCTCCGCGCCGCTGGCCGATGCCATCCGCGAACTGACCGACGAGAATGCGCTCGCCTTCTTCGACGCGATCGCGCCGATCGTGCACCGCGAATCCATCGACATGTCGGTGGCCTGGTTCCAGTCGCGCTACGACAAGGTCGGTCCCGGCGGCACCGGCGCCGACTACATCAACTGCCCGATGACCAAGGAGCAGTATGACGGCTTCGTCGCCGCCCTGATCGCCGGAGAGAAGACCGAATTCAAGGAGTGGGAGACCAACACGCCCTATTTCGACGGCTGCCTGCCAATCGAGGTGATGGCGGAGCGCGGCCCCGAGACGCTGCGCTACGGCCCGATGAAGCCGGTCGGCCTCACCAATCCGCACGATCCCACGACGAAAGCCTACGCGATCGTGCAGCTGCGCCAGGACAACAAGCTCGGCACGCTCTACAACATCGTCGGATTCCAGACGAAGCTGAAATATGGCGAGCAGCAGCGCATCTTCCGCACCATTCCGGGGCTCGAGAAAGCCGAATTCGCCCGCCTCGGCGGCCTGCATCGCAACACGTTCCTGAATTCGCCAAGGCTGCTCGACGGCCAGTTGCGCCTGCGCGCGCAGCCGCGGCTGCGCTTTGCCGGCCAGATGACGGGCTGTGAGGGCTACGTGGAGTCCGCCAGTGTCGGCCTGATCGCCGGCCTCTATGCGGCAGCCGATGCACGCGGCGAGACGCTTGCGAGTCCGCCGGGCACGACCGCACTGGGATCACTGCTCGGCCATATCACCGGCGGCCATATCGAGACCATCGAACCCGGCACGCGATCGTTCCAGCCGATGAACATCAATTTTGGCCTATTCCCGCCACTCGCCAGCGCGCCGACGAAGAAGCCCGACGGCACGCGCCTGCGCGGCAACGAGAAGACGATCGCCAAGAAGCAGGCAATGAGCGCTTTGGCGCTCGCCGATCTCGATCGCTGGATCGCCGATCATTTGCGCATCGCCGCAGCCGCGTGAGTTTTCAATGAACCTCCCCAAAGACGACGCCGCGGTACTCTCGGCGCGCTGGACCGAGGGCGTCCTGCTCAAGCGCGACGTGTTCTCGACGGTCGAGCGCGGCCGCTTCCGCGGCGAGAACGGCGAGGTCGACGCGGTGCTGCGTCGGCTCGACGAGGTGCCGTGGTGGTCGTTCGTGCTGGCCCGCCATCTGTTCGCGCGTGAAAAGCATGCGCTGGCATTGGCCAAAGGCCTGAATGTCGGCCCCGAGCTGCTGTGGGCCGGCCGCCGCGCTTTGGCGCGTGGCTTCGTCGACGGCGTCGCGCTGCATCTTGCCAAGCCGCATGGCGACCTCGCCTATTTCCGCTCGGCCAAAGCGGCGCTGCGCCGGCTACGCCGCGCCGGCATCTGCCACAACGACCTTGCCAAGGAGCAGAACTGGCTGGTCGGCCGCGACGGCCGCGCCTATGTGACCGACTTTCAGCTTGCGGCCTGCTTCAACCGCCGCGGCCGGCTCTATCGCACCCTCGCCTATGAAGACCTCCGTCACCTCCTCAAGCACAAGCGCTCCTACGCGCCGGAGGCGCTGACGCCGCGCGAGCGCAAGATCCTGGCGAAAAAATCCTTCGCCGCGAGCCTGTGGCTTGCCACCGGCAAGAAGGTCTATCGCGCGATCACCCGCGGCCTGTTCAATTTCACTGACCGCGAAGGCGGCGGCCGCCGGCTTGTCAACGATGCGCCGGTGCTGGCCGAATTGATCCGCAAGAATCCGGCCGTACGCGACACCGCGATCGTTGCCTTTGCGGATCGCCGCTCCGGCGTCGGGCTCTATGCGTTTGTGGAAGCCGATCAACCCGCGCTCGAAAGCCAGCTCCGCAACGAGCTCAGCGCCGCGAAGGGACCGAAGCCGCCGGAACACATCCAGGTGGTCCACGCGCTGCCGCGCGATACCAGCGGCAAGCCGCGCACCGAGATCCTGCAACTGGTCGCCATGAACCAGCTCGACCTGATCGAGCCGATGATGAAGAACGACCAGGACCGCGCCTTCCTGAAAGACATTCTGGAGCAGCGCAAAAACCTGCGCGACCGCTTCAATTTTGAGGCAGACCTGCCGGCGAGCTGACAGGCTGCCCGCGCCTTGAAGCGTCCACATTGGCGGCGGAGAAGCGGCCGGGCGGCACGCTGGTTTGGTGAGCGATGAACTTTTGGGGGACTATGACACATCGTGTGGTTGGCGGAATGATTGCCGGCCTTCTGCTGCTGGCCACGTCGCACGCCATGGCTGGTGAGTCGCCGGCCGAGCAGATCTCCAGCTTCCGCCTCAAGCACGGTGAGGTCCGCGTCGTCCGCGATGCCACGCTTGATCGCATTGCCATGGACCAGGCCCGCGCGATGGCGGCGAAGGATGATCTGAGCCACGAGACGCTCGGTCCGTTCAACAGGCGTATCGCACCGGCCGGCGCAGGCCGCGCCGCCGAGAACATCGCGTACGGCTACGACAGCTTCGAGAAAACGCTTGGCCAGTGGATCGACTCCTCCGGCCATCGCAAGAACCTGCTACTGCCCAACGCCTCCCGCGTCGGGATCGCGAGCGCGAGGAATGCCAGCGGCAAGCGCACCTACTGGGCCATGGAGATCGCCGGCGATTACGAGCCGAAGCGCGGCAAGGGCAAGAAGGACACGGAGCCGCTGGTCGCCGTAAAACGCGCGGCCGCTCCCGCGTCCAAGCCCAAATCCAGCGACTGCCACATCAAGCTGCTCGGCCTCTGCATCTGAGGCGAAGCCGGCAAGTTCCTTGCGGCCCGCCATCTTGCTCGCATTCTTCGACGCGTCTAACCATGGACGAAGATCGCAACAGGTAGAGGCGCACTTGATCGACATCGACCGAATACGCGCCGACACGCCGGCCGCCTCCCGACTTGCGTACCTCCATAATGCGGGAGCGGCTCTCATGCCCGCCCCCGTTGTCGAGGCGATGAAGCAGCATATCGATCTGGAAAGCGAGATCGGCGGCTATGCTGCCGCCGACCGGGAGGCCGATCGGCTTGAAGCGGTCTATGGTTCGGTGGCCCGGCTGCTGAATGCCGCCCCCGATGAAATTGCCCTGATGGAGAACGCCACGGTTGCCTGGCAGATGGCGTTCTATGCCATCGAATTTCGCGAGGGCGACCGGATTTTGACCGCCGAGGCGGAATACGCCGCCAACTATGTCGCGTTTCTTCAGGTCGCCAAGAGAACCGGCGCGACGATTGACGTCGTGCCGAGCGACGCCAGCGGCGAGCTCGACCTCCACGCACTCGAACGCATGATCGATGCGCGCGTAAAGCTGATCGCCATCACCTGGGTCCCGACCAATGGCGGGCTCGTCAATCCCGCCGCAGCCGTCGGTAAGATCGCGCGCGCACGAGGCATTCCCTATTTGCTCGACGCCTGCCAGGCGGTCGGCCAGATGCAAGTCGACGTCGAAGCGATCGGCTGCGACATGCTGTCGGCGACCGGCCGCAAATTTTTGCGTGGCCCGCGCGGCACCGGCTTTCTCTACGTCCGCCGCGCGCTGCTGCAACAGCTCGAACCGCCGATGATCGACCATTTCGCGGCGCCCTGGGTCTCGCGAGATGAGTACCGGCTCCGCGACGATGCGCGCCGCTTCGAGACCTGGGAGAACAACTACGCGGCCCGGCTCGGGCTGGGCGCAGCCGTCGACTATGCCCTCGATATCGGCCTCGGCCCGATCGAGCAGCGCTGCCGGCTGCTCGCCGATCGCCTTCGAGGCGGCCTTGCCTCTATTCGCAGCATCACCATTCGCGACCTCGGGCGCACGCCGGGCGCTATCGTCAGCTTCACGATGAAGGGGCATGAGGCGGAGACCATTGTCAGCGGTGCCGCCACGGCCGGCATCACGATTGGCGCCTCAAATCCGTCGAGCACCCGCATCGACGCCGAAGTACGATCGCTGCCGCCAGTCGTGCGCGCGTCCCCGCACTACTACAACACGGAATTCGAGATTGATCGGTTGATCGGCCACCTCGCGGGTTTGGCGCCGCGATAGCGCCGCTCAGGTGCAGCGCGCACTTAGTCCGGATGCGCCGAGCTTGGCCATGACCTCGTCGAGATGTGCGCTGTCGCGGGTCTCGATCACGAGTTGCAGCAGCGTCGCCTTGGCCGGCAAGTCGGAGAACGTCCGCTGGTGCGAGACCTCGATGATGTTGGCGCCGGCCTCGGCCAGCAGCGCTGCGACCGCGGCCAATTGGCCCGGCCGATCCGGAATGTCGAGCGAGAGCTGTGTCAGCCGCCCCTCGCGCGCGAGTTCGCGCGTCAGCACCGAGGCGATCAGCCTGGTGTCGATGTTGCCGCCGCTCAGGACCAGGCCGACCTTTTGGCCGGCGAAGCGCGAGGGATCGGACATGATCGCGGCGAGCCCCGCAGCGCCGGCGCCCTCGACGACCGTCTTCTCGATCGAGATCAGGGTTGCGACCGCGCGCTCGAGCTCGGCTTCGTTGACGAGCGCGATGTCGTCGACGAGGCGGCGGACGATTTCGGTGGTGATCCTGCCCGGCGATTTGACCGCGATGCCTTCGGCCAGCGTATCGCCGCGGGAGGGAAGAGTGCCGCCATGGATGGCGTTGTACATCGAGGGATAGAGCCAGGCCTCGACGCCCACGATGCGCAATGATGGCTTCAGCGATTTTGCGGCAATGGCGATGCCGCTGATCAGACCGCCGCCGCCGATCGGGACGACCAGCGTATCGAGCTCCGGCACCGCCTTGAGCATTTCCAGCCCGACGGTACCCTGCCCTGCAATGACCAGCGGATCGTCGTAAGGGTGGACGAAGATCATGCCGCGGGCTTCGCCGTGGCTTCGCGCGAACGCAGCGGCCTCTTCGAGCGTCGCGCCGGTGACGACCACCTCGGCGCCGTGGTGCTTCGTATTCTCAACCTTCACCATCGGCGTGCCCACGGGCATGACGATGGTGGCGGGAAAGCCGAGCCGCTTGGCGTGATAGGCGACACCCTGCGCATGGTTTCCCGCCGACATCGCGACCACGCCGCGCGCACGCTCCTCTGGCGTCAGCGCGGTGAGCCGGTTGAGCGCGCCGCGCTCCTTGAACGAGGAGGTGAACTGCAGGTTCTCGAATTTGAGCCAGAGGTCGCAGCCGCAGATGTTGCTGAGCGTCCGGCTGTAGCCACAGGGCGTTTCGACGACGGCACCCCGGATCGTAGCGGCGGCTGCATGAATGTCGGCCGGCGCGACCGGAAGGCCGCCCAGGTCGGAGGATGCAGGTTGGGACAAGTCAGCCATAGGACAGCATAGAGCATTTGGCCGGCCCGGGCGATAAGCCAACCGCTATTTGGTAAATTCCCGCGATCGTGAAGCCCGCCACAGCGTCCATAGCGAGCGTAAACGCGACGCCGGCTGCAGCGCGAAGGGATTGCGCCCCGGTAACGACAGCCGCTTGAGATCCGCCCGCGCCTGGCTCAGCGGCAGGAACGCAGGCCGCGCTGACGGCGGCACCTCCGCGAGCAGCGACAAGGCCGTCGCCAGATGCTGCTGCGCCTCGCTGATGAGCTGATCCAGAACGGCGGTGAGATTGACGCTCTCCTTGCCGGCAAAGACATCCTCCATGAGGCAGCCGTGGCTTGCCAGGATCTGCTGCGGCAGGAACAGCTGCCGGCGGGCGGCATCGCGCGGCAAATTGGCGATCACTTGCACGATGCCCTGCGCCAGCCCGGCGTGCCGCGCGACATGCTCGGCGGCCTCCGAAGGCGGCGCCATGATCCGCGCTGCGAGCGTGAACAGCGACGAACAGGTCGCGGCCAGATAGCCTTCGAGCGCCGTCATGGTCGGCATCGGATCGTTGTAGAGATCGAACTGATGCTCATCGGCGAGCAGCGACAATGGCTCGACCGGCAGGTCGAAGTCGCGGATCGCCCGCAGCAGCTCCGCGGCGACCGGATTGGCCTCGACGCTGCCATGGGCGTGACCCGACAGCATGTCGGTCCACCATTGCAGGCGAATTTCGCCAGGCAACGGTTGGCTCACCAGGTCGCGGACGCGGACGATCTCGACGTTGAAGGCGTAGAGCGCCAGCAGCGCACGACGCTCGGCGGCAGGCACCATCAGGGTCGCGGCATAGCGCGGAAAATCATGGCTGCGCGCGAGGTCGGCGCAGAAGGCCGCATTATCGGCAGTCGGCGCAGCGCTGTTCATGGCACCGCGATCAGAGCGGCTGCGACGCGGCGCCGTTCGCCGATCATGATGTTGTAGGTGCGCACGGCGGGGCCGGTCTGCATCGTGTCCAGCACCACCCTCACCGCCTTCAGGGCCTGCCGCAATTCCGGCGGCGGTAGCCAGACGCCGGTTCCGGTGCCCACCAGAAGCGTGTCGATGCTGTTGGCGGCAGCGAAGACCCGTTCCAGCGAATAGCGGTTGATCCTGGCGGGATCGGTCACGTCCCAGGCCCAGATCGCATCGGGCAGGCAGAGCAGCGAGCCGCGATGCGACATGCCGGCAAAGGCGAAGCCGCCCTTGCCATAGGCTTCGATCGGCGCCGAGCGCGGGAAATGCGGTGCGTTGGGATCGCCGGCCATGCGTGTCGTCCGAATGGGCTTACTGCCCCCGCAAACGCTTGCGAGGGCATGCGGTTCGGATCATGCCTTGTTCTTCTTCGCCGGCTTAGTCACTTCGACCGCATCTTCGCGATGCTCGCCGACGCCGAGATAGATCAGGATCGGCGCTGCGATGAAGATCGAGGTGTAGGTGCCGACCAGCACCACACCGAACATCATGACGGCCGTGAAGCTGTGGATGGCATGTCCGCCGAACAGGAGCAGCGCCAGCAACGCCAGCGTCACCGTGAAGTGGGTGATGATCGAGCGCGACAGCGTCGAGTTGATGGACTCGTTGAGGAGCTGCGGCATCGGCATCTTCTTGTAGCGCCGCAGCATTTCACGGATACGGTCGTAGATGACGACGGTATCGTTGAGTGAATAGCCGAGAATGGTCAGAAGCGCAGCGATGCTGGTCAGGTCGAAATCGACCTGGCTGATCGACATGAAGCCGATCGTCAGCACGATATCGTGCACGTTGGCGATCATGGCGCCGAGCGCGAATTGCCATTCGAACCGGAACCACAGGTAGATCAGGATCGAGACGATCGCGAGCATCAGGCCGAGCATGCCGAAGGCCAGCAATTCGCCGGAGACGCGCGGGCCGACCACCTCGACGCGGCGGTATTCGAAGGCATCACCGAGCGCGGTGCGGACCTTCTGCACGGCTTCCTGCTGCGCGGCGTCGCCGCCCGGCTGCTCGGCGACGCGGATCAGGACGTCCGCGGGACCGCCAATTTGCTGGATCTGGACTTCGCCCAGGCGCAGGCCATCCAGTGTCGTGCGCATCGCCGCGATGTCGGCGGTGCCGGACTTGGCCCGCACCTCGAGCAGCGTGCCGCCGCGGAAGTCGATGCCGAAATTCAGGCCATGGGTGAAGAACAGCGTGATGGCGACGATCGACAGCGCCGCCGAGATCGGGAAGCTGATACGGCGGAAGCGCGTGAAGTCGAAGTGCGTATCGTCGGGGACGATGCGCAGCGGCGGCAGCCAGCCGAACACCGAGACCACGGTGAGGACGGCAATCAGGATGCCGAGCCCGATGAGAACAGTGTGAGTCACGGTCAGGCTCCTAGATCGGCACGCTCTGCGGCCGCTTCCACCGCACCCACCCGGCCACGATCAGCCGGGTCAGCGTAAAGGCGGTGAATACCGTGGTGATGATGCCGATGCCGAGCGTCACGGCGAAGCCGCGCACCGGTCCGGTGCCGATGTAGAACAGCACCGCGGCGGCGATGAAGGTGGTGATGTTGGAATCGAGGATCGTCGCAAGCGCCCGCTTGAAACCGGCATCGATCGCCGAGATCGCATTGCGGCCGCCACGCAGCTCCTCGCGGATGCGCTCGTAGATCAGCACGTTGGAATCGACCGCGATGCCGACGGTGAGCACGATGCCGGCGATGCCGGGCAGTGTCAGCGTGGCGTTGAGGAGCGACAACAGGCCGAAGATCATCGCGACGTTGATCGCCACCGCGATGTTGGCGAACACGCCGAACAGCCGGTAGGTCAGCAGCATGAACACGATGACCAGGATCGAGCCGACATAGGCCGCGAGTTCGCCCTTCTCGATCGAATCCTGGCCGAGGCCCGGACCCACGGTGCGTTCTTCGACGACGGTAAGCGGCGCCGGCAGCGCGCCGGCGCGCAGCAGCACGGCCAGATCGTTGGCGGACTGGACCGTGAAATTGCCGGAAATCTGCCCCTGCCCGCCCGTGATGGGCTCGCGGATGACAGGAGCCGAGATCACCTCATTGTCGAGCACGATCGCAAACGGCAGACCGACGTTTTCCTGGGTGGCCTGCGCGAACTTGCGGGCACCGGTCGAGTTGAAGCGGAAGCTGACGATCGGCTCGTTGGTGCGCTGGTCAAACCCGGCCTGCGCATCGTTGAGCTCGCCGCCCGAGACCAGCACCTGCTTCTTGACCACATAAGGCACCTTCGGCGAACTTTGGCTCATCAGGAGCTCGGAGTCCGGCGGCAATCCGCCCCGCTGCGCCTGGTCAGGCGGCACGGAGGTGTCGACCATCCGGAATTCCATCTTCGCGGTCTTGCCGAGCAGTTCCTTCAGATGCGTCGGATCCTGAAGGCCCGGGACCTGCACCAGGATGCGGTCGTTGCCCTGGCGCTGGATCACCGGCTCGACGGTGCCGAGTTCGTTGACGCGGCGTTCGACGATCTGGATCGATTGCTCGATGGTCTTGCGCATGCGCTCGACCATGGCGGGCTGAGACAGCGCCAGGCGGATCAATCCGCCGCCGGCGTCGGTCACCTCGAGGTCGCGCTGGCTGCTCGAACCAAGCAGGCCACCGATCGGCTGCGCGAGGTCACGCAACTTGGCGAAAGCCGTCTGGAGGTCGGTGTCCTTGACCCGGACCTCAACCGTGTCGCCGCGAGTCACGAGGCCGGTATAGCCGATCTTGGCATCGCGCAACGTGCGGCGCACGTCGTCGCGAACCTGGTCGAGCTTCTCTTTCTTCACATAGTTGGAATCGACCTCGAGCAGCAGATAGGAGCCGCCCTGGAGGTCGAGGCCGAGCACGAGCCGGCGCTGCGCCCAGGCCGGCCAGGTCTTGACCTGCGCCTCGGGGAAGAAGTTCGGGACCGCGCAGAGGCACACGATCAGCGCCGTCAGGATAATCCCGAGCGCCTTCCACCGCGTGAAATACAACATCGACTGGACCTGTCAGATCAGGGGACTTGAGAGACTCGCGCGGGCGCTCACTTCGCCGCGGTGTCGTCCTTGGCGCTTTCCTTCGCGCTTTCTTTGGCCGGCTCGCCCTTGGCGCGCACGCCTGAGATCATCGAGCGCATCTGGCGCACGCGGACGCCGTCGGAAATCTCGAACTCGATCTGGTCGTCATCGACGACCTTGGTGACCTTGCCGACCAGACCGCCCGAGGTCACCACGGTGTCGCCGCGGCGGATGTTCTTCACGAGTTCGGCATGATCCTTCACCTTCTTCTGCTGCGGGCGCAGAATCAGGAAGTACATGATCACGAAGATCAGCGCGAACGGCAGCAGCGACATCAACATGCTGTTGGTGTCGCCGCCGCCCGCAGCCTGGGCATACGCAGGGGTAATGAACATTTCGGACGATCCTCGTGGAAACGGGGGAAAGCCGGTCAGGCCCTGGGGGCGACCGGTTCGGTCAAATTCGCGCGGACTATAGCGGCCACCGCCCCAATTGCAACGCTGCCAGACCGTCGATTTGGCCACCTTGCGGCAAAGCTTCAGGCCCGATAAGGCTGCATTCTCAGGAACTTCGGACATGCCCAAAAAACCAAGCAAAAGCCCGGCCGGCAAAGGCCCCCGTACCCCTGCCAGGAAGCCCGCCCGCGTCGCGGCAAAACGCCCCACGGCCGCTCCCAAGGCAGGCTCCGCCGACCTCTCCCACGAGCGGATCGTCCGCGCGCTGGAGACCATTGCGGCGCACCTCTCCACCCAAGGAAAGCCGGCCGCAACACCCGAATCGTTCACGCAGGCGGATGCCTATGTCTGGCACCCGGATGGCCGCCTTTCGGCCGTGCCGCGGGTCAGCCGCGTCGAGCTGTTCCTGCTCAAGGGCGTCGATCGGATGCGCGACATCCTGATGGAGAACACCGAACGCTTCGCAGGCGGCCTTCCCGCCAACAATGCGCTGCTCTGGGGCGCGCGCGGCATGGGCAAATCATCACTGGTGAAGGCCGCTCACGCCAGCATCAACGCGGACCGCAAGGCCTCCGAGAAGCTGAAGCTGATCGAGATCCATCGCGAGGACATCGAGAGCCTGCCGGCGCTGATGGAGCAGCTGCGCGCCTCCTCCTTCCGCTTCATCGTGTTCTGCGACGACCTCTCCTTCGACGGCAACGATGCCTCTTACAAATCGCTCAAGGCCGTGCTCGAAGGCGGCATCGAGGGCCGCCCCGAGAACGTCATCCTATACGCCACCTCCAACCGCCGCCATCTGCTCGCTCGCGAGATGATCGAGAACGAACGGTCGACCGCGATCAATCCGGGCGAAGCCGTCGAGGAAAAGGTCTCGCTATCGGATCGCTTCGGCCTCTGGCTCGGCTTCCACCGTTGCAGCCAGGACGAATATCTCGCGATGGTGCGCGGCTATTGCAGCCATTTCGGCATCAAGGTCGAGGATGAGGCGCTCGAGCGCGAGGCGCTCGAATGGTCCACCACGCGCGGCTCGCGCTCGGGCCGTGTCGCCTGGCAATTCGTGCAGGAGCTCGCGGGCCGGCTGGGCGTGAAGCTGGCGGGGAAGTAGCAGCCGGATCGCAACCCGGCCACGTGCCGTCCTTCCCCGAAGACTGGGGTCAAGGGCGCGCGCCTTATTTCGTCACCATGTGCCGGGTCGGCGTGACGGTTCTTTCAGGCGCGGCGAGCGAGATCGCAAAGGTCAGTCCGCGGGATGAACGTCAATCGCGCGCGAAGGCGACGCCTGCTACACGCCGGCACTACGGCCTCGGTGGTGGTCACCGGAACGAGCTTCGTCGGGGACCAGGTGCCACCGGTTGCCCGCGTGTTGCAGAGAATGATCAGCAAACTGACAAGCCGCAGCTTGATTGCCGCTAGGGCGTGTACTCGTAAATCGAGAAAGTGGGCCGGTGCTTAATGTCCGCTTGTGCCCCAGTAGCGGCCCAAAAGCAGACATGCCGGGAGGTCCGTTACGGGCCAAACTGAGACCATAAATCTCGTGTCACCTCATCACGAAGCAACCTTACCCGACGACGATACTCGCCCGAGGAAGCATTGAGTGGCAGCCCTCTCCAGCGCAATACCCCGGCTGAAACAATCATCGAGGCAACGAATGCGAGCAGTCCCGTAAAGAGAATTTCGCGAGCTGACTTCCCCTGCAAAAGCAGGAGCAGAATGAGGCCAACCTCAGCTCCTAAAACAGTGGACAGAATGTGCGGCAAGCGATCCATTGAGCGGTCACATTTCGATAGCTGTACAACCAATATGACACAACCTGACGTTAAGTGTCCATCGTGAGCTTGCGACGCTCACCCTCAGTTAGAAGTCCGCTCTGGGGTCAAAATCCGAAGAACTCACGTTGAGCACAATTGGTCTGCTATGCTCCCGGAAGCAGACTTCCCATCCGGCCATTTATGAGTACACGCCCTAGTATTTTCTGACGATGGGCTTTGTCGTCGGAGGTGCTCCGGGCGCGGGCGGCGAGATGGAGAAGGTGACCCAGGTATTCCAGCCTGATGGCCGGTTTTCCGCAGCGAACTCGCCGTAAGCTTTCAAATTGAGATAGCCCTGCATGTCGCCGACCGGGAACAGGAATCCAATCTGGGGGCCGATGCCGACCACTTGGGACTGGAAGCAGCCGACACGGTCACCTGAACCGCTGTCGCAGCCGATCTCCTTGTAGACATAGCCCACGAGGCCAACCATGACCTGCTTCGACAGGAATTGCGATGCACCCCAGTCGAAGTGCAGGTCGACGCCATTCTGATACTGCGTTGCAGTGTTCTTGAAATTGTAGGTGAAGCCGAGCACGCCGGAGAATTCGTGGCCGGTCTGCGGATTGAAATAGGTGTAGCCGCCGCCGACGTCGACCGTGCCGTGTCCGATGCCGAGGTTCGACAAGCGATCGGATTGGTAAGCGCCAACCGGGATGTCGCCCATGATATAGGTCATATAGTTGTGGACGCCGGCGTTCCAGCGCAATTGGAATACAGGCGCCAGATCTCCAAAGCCCCATGTCGTGTCGCTGATCGTGTCAGACCGCGCGAAGGGGACGTTGTTGCCGAGCGGGCCCGTGAGCACGCCTGACAAGGTGCCTGCCAGGCTGGTGCCGACGACGCCGTAGGCTCCCAGGAGGGACACCGACGCCTGGCCGCCGAGCACCGGCGTTGCGAATACATAGGTCGGGAGCACAAAACCAAGATCGCCCGTGGCGTTGATGTTCAAATTCAGTTTTGCGTCGACGGTAACATTGGCCGGAACCCGGTTGAGCGTGAACTCGCGCGCACGCGCGACGTCGGCGCCGGCGGAGACAGAGGTGTGATAGTAGATATTCGTTAGCGACCAACCCGGCTGCAGCGGTGTAGCCGCCAAGCTTCCAAAAAAACCGGGGACCCAGAAGCTGACGCCGCCTTCATCGGCCGACGCACAATTCGAAAAAAACATGATCGCGGGTGCCAAGACGAATGCAGCAACGCCAAGTCTGCGTCGATGTGCTGATTTCGATCGCTCACTTTGCGCCGCCGCCAGTGCAATGCTCACTGTCATGTCGTGCCTCGTAAGATGTGTCGCCTCCGAATACAACTCGGCCGAAAGCGTACCCCTGAGGCGACCGGGGCTCATCATGTAAAATTCAACGGGGATAGATCTGTCGTAAGAAAGATCGACGCTGCGACCAAAGAGCCACATTCGGTGACCCAACTTCAGTAGGGCGCCACGGCAGCCCCTGCTGCGACACTCGCATGAGGAAATGTTGAGTATGCAGTTTGTGCCACTGGTTCTGCTTTCTATGTGCCAGACGTTGGCTCCGTCCCCCACCAACGAGCGAGAAAAGGCAGCATCGTTGCCACTCGCCGGCGTCTCTTGCTGCAACGCGATGTTGGCGGTCGCTCGCAGACCAGAGCTCGTTGTTGCCGTAATGTCACCGCATCGAAAATTGCGCGGCCGGTTTGATCAGCACCAAACAAGTCGATTGGCCGCAAGGTGCTTCTGGCAATAGGTTTCGAAGTTGTGGCCTACCTTGAGGAGGCGACAGTGCAGAAAATTTTCCTTGCGGGTATTGCTGCTGCAGGAGTGTTGAGCGGCTCTGCTCTTGCATCGGATTTGCCTATCAAAGCCCCGCTGTACAAAGCGCCGATCGTCGCGCCACCCTATAATTGGTCAGGGTTCTATGTGGGCGCCAACTTCGGCGGTGCATGGTCCAACGGCGGCCTGAACATTCCTGGCAACAATCTGTATGGCGGGCTCAGCGAATTCATTGGTGGCGTGCAGGCGGGCTATAACTTCCAGGCCGGTCACTTTCTGTTTGGTGTCGAAGGTGAGTTCGATGGAGCCGGCTTTGGTCATCCGGTCCTTCCTGCTCCGACATTAGGCTTTGTAGACCAGCACTGGATCGGCACCGTGGCGGGCCGTGTCGGCCTCGTGGATGATCGATGGCTCGTATTCGCCAAGCTTGGCGGCGGCTGGGTCAACAGCAGCGCTACTTTGAACCTCCCCGGCGCCGCTTGGAACGGGACCAGCACGAACACCGGCTGGTTGGCGGGCGCTGGCATCGAATACGGCTTCAAGTCGCATTGGACCGTCAAACTCGAATACGATTATCTTGGGCTATCGAACTGGAGTTCTCCCACCGTCCCCTCGGTCGCTTTGAACCGCGACCTTCAAATGGTCAAAGCTGGCATCAATTATAAATTCGAGAGCGGCCTTCCCGCGGAGGCCGAGGCGCCGAAGCATTCTCGCGAGCCTTCAGAGGACGAAGATCTACAGAAGAAATCACAAAACCCGATCGCGGATTTGGTCAGCGTGCCGTTTCAGAGCAACACCAATTTTAACGCTGGACCATTCAATCGCCCACAGGAAGTACTCAACATTCAACCTGTCGTGCCCATGCATTTGAACGATGACTGGAACGTAATCTCACGTACCATCATTCCGGTGGTGAGCCAGCCGAGCCCGTTCTTCGACAGCAACACCAACGGGATTGGCGACATTACTCAATCGTTGTTTTTTTCCCCCACGAACCCGGGCAAACTCATCTGGGGCGTTGGTCCGGTCTTCACTGTTCCGTCCGCCAATGATCCTATCCTCGGGACCGGTCGATATCTGTTCGGCCCGACGGCCGTGTTAGTGGTCACGCCCCCACATTGGGTGATCGGCGTATTGCTCAATAACCAGTGGTCGGTCGGCGGCAATCCACTGCGACCGCCCGTCAACGCCTTTCTCGCCCAGCCCTTCGCCAACTACAACATGCCACACGGCTGGTACTTGACCTCGTCACCCGTCATCACCTCGAACTGGCTCGCGCCATCGGGTCAGCAATGGACTGTGCCGATTGGCGGCGGCTTCGGTCGCGTTTTCAGAGTTGGTGACCAACCGGTGAACGCATCGATTGCCGGCTATTACAACGCGGTACGTCCGACCGGCACTCCGGCTTGGCAATTGCGCGCTGAACTCGCGCTTCTGTTCCCGGTTAAATGACACGGCAACCTGGCGCGCAACGAGACTTGTGTCTCGGTGTCCGAAGTGGATCATCGCGTCCTTTGTACTATGGGCCGACAACTTCTCGACGCCGCGTAATACGGTCCACCTCAGACTCAGTTCGGTTCAGAACAAATCTTCGATTGGCAGAATACATCCGCGGTCAAGATCGCCACGGAATTTGCGGGCGCCACCAACAGCTAGTTCAACGCAGAATCGTCACACCATGCGTCTGCAATGCCTCGATGATACCGTCGAAGATCAGCGCAACGCCCATCGCCGAGACGAAGAAGCCAACTATTCGGGTGATAGCATCGATCCCCATTGCGCCGAGCTTGTCGAATAGTTTCCCGGCATATGCCAGACACAGGTAGGTGACGACCATCGTCGCGAAAATAGCCACAACGATCGCTACGAAAGAGGCCAGTTCCGCTGATGATCGCTTAATCGTGGCAGTCATGCCGAGGATGGTGGCGATAGCGCCTGGTCCGCACATCAGCGGCATCGCAAGCGGCACGAAAGCTATGTTACCGCTCTGATCCGCGCCGCTGGCCGGAATCACGCCACCGGAAGCGGATGGTGAAAATAGCTCAAAGCCGATCTTCATCAGGATGATCCCGCCGACGATGCGGACCATGCTCAGCGGCACGCCGAACAAGCGTAGGATCAGCGTTCCGAAGATCAAGAAAAAGAGAGATAGAAGCAGCGCATAGAGGCAAGCTTTCCATGCCACCTTGCGATGTGTGGCGGCGTCCTTGCCTTCCAGCATCTTCAGATAGACCGGCAGGACCTCGAACGGATTTATTATCGCGAGCAAAGTCGCGAACGTACCCACGAACAGCGAGAGTTCATGACCCATGCCTGCGCCTCACCCTTTCTCCGAGTGCTCGACTTCGGTGAAAAGGCTCCCCTGTGCCGCACCTGAGCCTGCGCGGCCGCCGCCGGCACCGCGGAGCACCCATGCTGCCCCCACTGCGAGAACTGCACCCACGAGTGGACCTGCGACATACACCCAGTAGCTCGTGAAGTCGGTCGCGATTAAGTTCGGACCGAACGTGCGCGCGGGGTTCATCGACGCTCCCGAGATAGGGCTCCCCCAAAGCCCGGCGAGCGCAATGTACGCGCCGACACCGATCGCGCCGAAGATCCCGATGTTCTGGGCGCCGGACGCCGTACCGAGAATGACACTGACGAGACCGAGGGTCAGCACGGCCTCCATCAGGAACGCCTCGGACGAGGAGTATCCCGAGGCGGGATAGTTCGACCCGTAGTTGGCCGGCACGTTGATCACTGCGTGCAGGAACAGAGCCGCGAGCGTCGCGCCGATCAACTGCACGGCGATGTATCCCGGCACGCGACGCCACGGGAAGTCGCCACGCAGCGAGAACGCGATACTGACCGCGGGATTGAGGTGAGCGCCGGACACCTTGCCCATGAAGAGGATGATCGCCATCACCATCAGACCGGGTGCGACGACCGCAGCGGCACGGCTGATCGTGCCGGGAAAGGCCTGCCCCATCATGCCGCCACCGGCGGCCACGAGGACGAGGAAGAACGTTCCGAGCAGCTCCGAGAAGAGGCGGCGCCACTCTTGGCTCGGATCGTGGAAGTCGTTTAGCGACGCGACAAGCTCGTGATCCAGATGGCTCAATGTTCTGTCGGCCTCTGCTTGCGCCATGAGCTACTCTTTCCTCTGGTCGATGCCGCTGTCCGTTAGCCTCTCGCACCAAGCCTGCACGGCTCGTCGGGTCATCGGCGCGCTTGCGGATTTCGCGCGCTGGATAAGCATGCCTTCAATCCTCCAAGACGGGACCACACCAGCCGGGCAGGTAGCTCGCCTCCTCTTTTCTGGCCAATTGCAGGGCTTGCTCGAGGGCTTCCTCGAAGCGGGTCTCAACGGTTTTTCGCTTGACCTGTCGACGCAAAAAATCCGCCCACAAGAACTCGCTGAACGGCGTCGTGTCCTTGGCGTACCCGCCGGCGCGCCGCAGTTCGCCCGCCAACGAGCGAAACGGATCGTCAACAAGCACGGCCACGGTCTTTGGCAAATCCCTGTAAGGGCGCAGACGGCCCTCGTCGTCGTACGAATGCATCCAGCTGTGATTGTCCAGGACGAACCAGAACGAATCGGGTTCCAGCGTCCTGAGGTTTTTCACCACGGTAACCAAGACCTCTTCGACCCCTTCTTCATGGAGCGCACGCGCCAGGTGGTGATGAATAGTGGCGGTCCTTCGGGCCAAGCACGACCGGGATCATGTGCTTGCCCAAGAACTCGGCTCCTTTGTTTTTACTATCGTCACGCCAGCGCTTGCGCTTCTCCTTGACCTCCCGAATGCCGACCGTCATCTGGGTCGGGCGCAGGTCTGCGATCGCAACGGGCTTGAGAATGGGTTCACGGTCCGACATCGTGCAGACTTCTTTGATCACTAGTCCGGAAATGTTCGCTTTTAGAAGACGTCGTCGCCTCGTCAGCAACCGACCGCGAAGCCAGCCGCGTCCGGTCGGTCCCGACCACCGGACATTCTCAGCGCCCGTCGGCAAAGCCCGCCTTTATAACAACGACTCTTCGTTGTGCTCACGGTGGCCTATTCCATTGATCTGGATCAACGGTCGGCCAAGACCCTTGGCGCACGCCCGTACCGGGCACACGGACATGATGGCGCTTCGCCGTGGTGCCGCCCAAGGGGGCGCCCAACGTCCTGCAGATGTCCTCCTTGCGTTAACAGCGGACGTCCGCGCCTCGAACGCGGTGCCGCAGGCGACAAGGATGGCCGGTGTGTGCAAATCCGGAATGCGTTGGTTGCCTCTTGCCGGTAACCACGTCCACTGGCTATAGCCGTCCAGATAGCACTTATGGGTCCTTGGAGGATGTCAGTCGAAGGCAAAGATGTGCTTCCAGTCCTTCTTCATGTCGACCACGGTCCACTTGTTCACGGCTGCAGCGTCCAGCGCGACATCAAGCTTCCCGAAATGCGCGTCGCGGTCGTAGGCGTATTCACGTTCCTCATCCGTATGATGAACGATCAGGCCGAACCGCGCGCCGCTGGCGCCGAGTGTCGCCCATTGCAGCATTTCGAGATCGCCATCGGAGTTGCCGAAGGCAGCGATCGGACGGCGGCCGATGTGCTCATTGATCCCGATCGGCTTGCCTGCCTTGTCGTCGATGAAGTTGATGTCGGGGAGCCGGAACAGCGTCGGCGCACCGTCCTTCATCTCAAATCGGGTCTTGATCGACGATCCGATGACCTGGTCCGGCGGCACTCCGTAGATCCGCTCGGTCCATGGCCGCATGAATTCAATGCCGCCGCCTGACACGATGAAGGTCTTGAAGCCATTGGCCCGGAGATAGGCGAGCAATTCCAGCATCGGCTGGTAGACCAGTTCCGTATAGGGCCGCTTGAAGCGTTGATCCCGCGCGCTCGCAAGCCAGTCGGAGGTGATCTTCTCGAATTCCGCCGTGGTCATGCCGGCATGCGTCACCGCGATGATCTCGACCAATCCCTTTTCGCCGGAAGCCGCCAGCGCCTTCATGTCGCTGTCGAGCACCGCTGCGAACGGCTGCTTGGTCTTCCATTCCGGATGCATGGGCGCCATGACTTTCACCCGGTCGAGTGCGAAGGCCAGCTGTATGTACATCGGCTGCTCGATCCAGAGCGTGCCGTCATTGTCGAAGGTCGCGATGCGCTGGTCGGGCGGAACGAAATAGGGGCCGTTCTGCGTCGTGACGCGCGCGACGAAATCGAGGATTGAGGTTTTGGTCGCGCCCTCGTTCCAGGACGGCAGCGGGTCGGATTGCGTTTGCGCCACCGCGGAGGTGGAGCCGAGCGAGGCAGAGAGCAAGGGGAACATCGCTAACGACGAGAGCAGGACGCGACGATCCACGCGGGGAAAATGCTCGATTGGATTCATTGATCGACTCCCTTGCGGTGCCGAATAGAGCCGCTCTAAGGCCTCGATGGCGGATGCTCTGCGACAGGTGGCCGGTTTTTTACGACCGGCCACTCCTTCGCTTGTTCTGCAATCGCGCGCTGACGTTCGCGGCTATTCGCTGCGACCGGTAGCTCCGGCCTGCTTCACGGGGCGCCCGCATCACCCGCAAGCAAGCATCCAAGCTACTGGCTCGGGTGGCCCTGCCCCTTCTTGAGCTGTTCCATGACCTGATCCAGGTTGTAGCTCGCCGGATCCTGAAGGGGGGGAAACTCCTTGTAGGATTCCAGCTCCTTCAGCCACAGCACCTGCCCGATGGGCAGCAGATTCCAGTCGTATATGTAAGCGCTGACCGGCCCGGCGAGCGCGCCGCTGAACCAGAAAGCCGCCTTTTTCTCGTCGCCCCACGACATCTCGAATGGGTCGCGCTTGAGGTTTACCATGCCGGCTGCGAACATGGTCTGGACTCCCGGGTTCACAAAGCCCGTCGCGGTTTCGGGCGCGATCGCGAAATACATCTTCCAATTCTTGTAGCGCACCGCCGACGGGTGGCTGCTGGAATAGTAGAAGAAGGTATCGCGCGCCGACTTCTGCGATTTGCCGGTCAGATAGTCGATCTGGTTCACGCCGTCGAGCTTGGTCTTGACGATGCCCGGATAGGAGCCGGCCATGATCCGCTTGTTCAGAGCATCGCCCTTGTCTCCGCCCGCGATCTCGACCAGCGTGGGAAGCCAGTCGAGCGACGCGAAGATGTCGTCCTTGACGGTCCCGGGCTTGATGACGCCAGGCCAGCGCATGACCGCTGGAGCGCGCATGCCGCCTTCCCAAGTGTTCATCTTCGAACCCTTGAACGGGGTGATGCCACCGTCAGGGTAGGTGAAGGTCTCGGCGCCGTTGTCGGTCGTGAAGACGACGATCGTGTTGTCGAGTTGGTCCATATCCTCGAGCTTCTTGATCACATAGCCGATGTTGTCATCCATCTGCTTCATGCCGGCCTCGTTGACACCCCAGTCCTTGCCGCCCGGCTCGCCGACCATGGCCATGTACTTGTCGTTCAGCACGGTGGTGACGTGCATGCGCGCCGGGTTGTACCAGACGAAGAACGGCTTGTTGGTCTTCTTCGGGTCGTTGCGATCGAGGAAGTCCACGACCTTGGCCGAGATTTCCTCGTCGACGCCCTTCGATCGCTCGAGCGTCAGCGGGCCCTGATCGCTGCACGTCTGGGTCTTGGATGAACCATCGGACTTACAGAACAGGACGTTGCGTGGAGGCGTCAGGCAAACCGTCGTTTGCGGATCGACCGCGCCCGGTACTTCCGGGATACCGGGGATCGGCGTATTCTTGCATGGCGGGGCAACCGTCTGCTGGGTGGGGGACTTGTTGATGTCCGGGAAGCTCACGCCCTGCATCGCATCGAGGTGATACAGGTAGCCCCAGAATTCCTGGAAGCCATGCGCGGTCGGCAGCGCGTCGGTGTGGTCGCCGAGATGGTTCTTGCCGAACTCGCCGGTGTTGTAGCCGAGATCGAGCAGGAACTTGGCGAGCGCCGGGGTGCCGGGACGCAGATAGGACGGGCTACCGGGCAGTTGCGGGGGGATCATGCCGGTGCGCAGCGGATTCATGCCGGTGAAGAAGGCGTTGCGGCCGGCCGTGCAGCTTTGCTCGGCGTAGTAAGTCATGAAGATCGCGCCTTCATTGCCGATGCGATCGATGTTCGGCGTTTCGCCGACCATCAGGCCGCGGTGATAGATGCCCGGCTGCATCCAGCCGATGTCATCGCCCATGATGAAGAGGATGTTGGGCTTCTGGGCCGGCTGCGCCATTGCCGGCGTGCCGGCTGGCCCGGACAACGACATCAACATGGTCGCGCCGAGCAGCGAGGCGCAGGACCGCAAGCTAGGCGTCTTGCGTGGCGGCGTTGCAATAAATGGCGGCTTGGTAGCGAATACCGTACTCAACATAGCTTCGCTCTCCCTTTTTAAGATGCGTCAGAGGCTCCTCGCCTGATGCACCGAAATCCAAGATGACTCGTGGATGTGTCGACCGGCTCCGCATGGAGCGCCCGCTCATCGCACATTCTATTTGCTTCTATTTGCCAGCATGCGACTGCATTGCCTTTTCGATCTGCTCCTTGACCGCTTCCAGGTTGAAGCTCGCCCCCTTCTGCATCGGCGGGAACTCGATCGCCGTCTGGGCGAGCTTGCCGACTTCCTGCTGCACGAACTGGAATCGCCAGAACTCGTAAGCAAACCAGTTATAGAATGCCAACGACCCCTTATCGCCGTTGGGCAAGTTTGTGCGTTCGAAGGGGTCAAGGCGTAGATTAGTGAGGATCGGCCAATCAACCTTGACCGTGCCGCCCAACCAGCCGCCCGGCTGATCGGTGAAGCGATATTTGAAGTCGTCGATGCGCACCGCGCTCAGTGTGCCCTCAGTGAAATAGAAGACCGAGTGGCGGGCAGACGGGCCCTTTCCGGTAATCAGGTCCATCTGGTTGTATCCGTCGAGGTAGACCTTTTAGGTCGTGTCGCCGAGCTGCTTTCCTTTCCTCAACTCGTCGGCGATATTCGGATTGCCCGCCGCGGCGACGAAGGTCGGGAACCAGTCGAGTCCGGAGATAATGCCGTTTTCGACCTTTCCAGCCGGCACCTTGCCCGGCCAGCGGATCATGCAGGGCACGCGGAAGCCGCCTTCCAGGGCCGTTCCCTTGCCGCCCGCAAATGGTGTCTGGCCGCCATCAGGCCAGGTGAAATTCTCTGCGCCGTTGTCGGTTGTGAAGGCGACGATCGTGTTGTTGTCGAAGCCCTCGTCCTTGAGCTTCTTCATCACAGCGCCGACGATGTCGTCGAGCTGGGCGAACCCGCCCTCGGACACCGACCAGCCGTTTTCCGAGTTGCGCATGTTCTCGTATTTCTCCGAAAGATGGGTGACGACGTGCATGCGCGTGGGGTTGAGCCAGACGAAGAACGGCTTGTTGTCCTGCTTGGCCTTGTCGATGAAGGCGAAGGTGGTTTGCAGAATCTCGTCATCGACCGTTTCCATCCGCTTCGGATAAAGCGGCCCGGCGTCCTCGATCCGCTGCTTGCCGATCTTGCCCCAGCGCGCTTGCACCGACGGATCGTCGACGTTGGTCGCCCATGAATGAACCATGTTGCGGGGACCGACGGTGGTCAGCAGCGATTGCGGATAATTGCGGTGGGCGGGGTCCTCCATCGCATCGAGGTGATAGAGGTAGCCAAAGAACTCATCGAAGCCGTGCACCGTCGGCAGAAACTCGTTGAGGTCGCCGAGGTGGTTCTTGCCGAACTGACCCGTGGTGTACCCCATGGATTTCAGTGCGGTTGCAATGGTCGGCGCCTGCGCCGGCATGCCGATCGGGGAGCCAGCCTGGCCGACCGTGGTCAGCCCGGTGCGGATCGGCAGTTCGCCTGTGATGAAATTGGCGCGGCCCGCCGTGCAACTTGCCTCCGCGTAATAGTCGGTGAAGCGCATGCCTTCCGCGGCGAGCTTGTCGAGGTTCGGGGTTCGGCTGGCCATGATGCCCTGGTGGTAGGCGCCGATATTGAACCAGCCGATGTCATCGCCCATGATGAAGACGATGTTCGGCCGTTGTGCCCCCGCTGCTGGCGCGGGGCCGGGTGCCGGCTGCTGCGCCTGTGCAGGACTTGCTAGTCCGACGGCGCCGAGTGCCGTAGCGGCGACAAGGGAGCTCCCGCTCAACAATAGATCGCGGCGCTTCATTCCGTTGCCCGATTGCGGCGTGGCGTCGCGGGAATCTCCGGGCGGAAGCTTGCTGCTCATGACGTGCTCCTCCTTGTTGCAATGCAATTTGTCTTGTTCGCTTGATGCATCGAAAGCCGACATCGCTTGTGGAGATGCCGACCGGCCCGGCACGGGCCTTTGTCAATTTGTCAATTTGCTCGCTATTCCGATGCCGGGCGCTCCTGTCGCGGGGCGCCCGCTTCGGTGGATCACGCTCTCCCGCTATGATGCGTCAGAGGCTCCTCGCCTGATGCACCGAAATCCAAGATGACTCGTGGATGTGTCGACCGGCTCCGCATGCCGCGCAGCCGGCCGGTAGCGCCGGCAGTAGTTCGGCGCGCACAAATGCGAGCCGCCTTTGATGACCTTGCGTGGAATCTTGACGTTGATCGTTCTGGGGTCGTAGCTATCCGCCTCGCGGCCGCCGCGCGGATTCTCGGGAATGCAGCAGGCTTTTACAGCGTCGGCCTCATGCTGAGGCGAATACCAGTCTGACGTCCATTCCCAGACGTTGCCGATCATATCGTGCAGCCCGTATCCGTTCGGTGGAAATGCGGTGACCGGCGATGTCCGTTCGAATCCGTCGTCCCTGGTGTTCTGGCGCGGAAATTCGCCCTGCCAGGTGTTGGCCATGTGACGGCCCTCGGGCGCAAATTCATCTCCCCATGCGAACTCGGCGCCGTCCAGTCCGCCGCGCGCCGCAAATTCCCATTCCGCTTCGGTTGGTAGATCCTTGTCGGCCCATTTTGCGAAGGCGATCGCGTCACTGAAGGCCACATGCACGACGGGATGATCGTCCAGCCCACGGATGTTGCTGCCCGGCCCATAAGGATGCCGCCAGTCCGCGCCTTTGGCGAAGGTCCACCACTGGCTGAAATCCCGGAGACTGACCGGATGCGCGGGCGGCGAGAACATCAGCGAGCCCGCATAGACCATATGCGGGAGTATTCCGGGATAGTCCTTTGGATCGGGCGCGATCTCGGCAACGGTGACGTGGTTGGTAGCCGTGGCGAACGCCTTGAATTGCCGGTTCGTTACTGGATGGCAATCCATCCAGAACGCGTCCACGGAGACGCGGTGGACCGGCGCTTCCTCCGGATAGTGCCGATCCGAACCCATGCGAAACGTGCCACCCGGCACGTACAGCATCCCCTCACCTGCCGGATGCCGGAACGATCGTCCGTTATCAGGCGACGATTTCGCATCAGCCGGCTTCATGCGGATCTCCGGACCCGTGCGCCATTGGCCTGCTACGGAGCCGGAACGCAAAGCTTCCAGGTTGATCTAGATCAAGGGTCCTGGGCGGGGTCATTCGCGACGGCGCCGAAATGCCGGCAAATGCCGCCATTTCCGCTGCGCCATCGAAACCAAAGCAAATTCAGAACATTAGGACGTCGCACCGGCAGCGATCGGCTACTTTGCATGGGGTTGTTCTTCGATAATTTGATTGTCAGGTCACAAAAGCCTCAGGCCGAACCTGATCTCACTCCTCGTTGGCGGCCCCGCGACCCAACGCGATCGAGGCTTAGCTACTGCTGTCTCTGGAATACAGGATCGCCCGCTCCAGTGCGCAATTGCGCACGGGCGGGCGATGACACCGTTTGTAGGAAGAGAGCTACAACCCGAAGCGCCTCACGCCCCGTTCAGGAATTGAAGCGGGTCAACCGGGCTCGATCCCTTACGGATCTCGAAGTGGAGCTGCGGCGACGCCACCTCCCCGGATTGACCCGACTTGGCAATGACCTGACCGCGCTTGATGGGATCGCCGCGCTTCACCATTAGCTCACTCGCATGGGCATATGCGGTGACGTAGCCGTTGGAGTGCCGAACCAGGACGAGATTGCCATAGCCTTTGAGCTCGTTGCCGGAATAGGCAACGACGCCGTCTTCTGCCGCCTTGACCGGCGTACCTTCGGGCACCGCGACATTGATGCCGTCATTGGACTTGCCGTTGGTCTTGGCGCCGTAGCTCGTGATTACCTTGCCGCGCACCGGCCAGCGGAACGTCGGCAGCGCATTGGTGACTTCCGCAGCCTTCGCCGGCGTCTCGGCGGCCTTGTCTTCGATATTGGCGGTGGCCTGGGCCAGCCGCGCGCTCTGCGCCGGCGTGGCAATAGCTGCCATCTTGGTGGCGGGCGCGGGAGCTGTTGCAACGGGTTGCAGCGCAGCCGCAACGGGCGCGGCCGTGACAGGCGCCGGAGCTATGGGCGCCGCGACCGCAGCGGTCCTGGCACCCGGCACGGTTAGCTTGGTGCCGAGCTTGAGTTTTGCCGACGGTTCGAGACCGTTGGTGCGGGCAAGTTCGGCCGCCGAAATATGATTCTTGCGGGCAATGCTGGCGAGCGTGTCGCCGTGATTGACGAAGTGGATGCTCGGCGGCGCGGTAACGGCCGCAACCGGCTTCGCCGCGGGCGCAGCCGCGACCGGAGCCATCAGCGGCGCCGGTGCAGCAGCCGTGGCACCCGGATGCGGAATGACGATCTGCTGGCCGGGTGAAAGCGTGCGCGGGCCCTTGTAGCCGTTGGCCGCCATGATCGCCTGCGGGGTGACGTGATAGCGCTTGGCGAGCACGTCGAGCGTGTCGCTGGTGCCGACGATGATCTTGGTTCCGCCCGCCGGCTGGGCTGCCGCGACCGAGCGCGGCGGCACGGTACCGGTGGTTTCAAGACGCGGCTGGGCCGGCGCCGCGTACGAGCCGAGGCCACGTCCGCCGCCCGAGACACCCCCACCCGCCGCAACGGGGTAGGATTGCGGCGCGGAAACCGCCGGCGGCGGCAAGGGCTGGGACTGATAATAGCCGGGCTGGGTCTGCGGCCGCGCATATTGCGGCAGCTCGCGCTGCTGCGGCGGCGGCGCCTGCTGCACCGAGCCGGTCTGTTCAGACGCGAAAGGATTGGAGAAATTTGACTGGGACAGCCTCGACTGCATGTCGGCGCTGCACCCTGCGAAGCTGAAGGAGATTAGCGCCAGCACCGCAACCTGCGGCACGCGGCGCGAGTAACGCAACTCGGCGACTACAGACATGGTTACTCACTCGTACGCAACAGAACTGGTCTTTTAAGTAAACACGCTCCGAGTAAATAACGGCTTAACCCTCCCAATAAGATGTTGGCAGCACAGCCAATCCGGAGTTCTAAAGTTCCCGCGCCACGCCTGGCAGCGCCGGCACGAAGCGGACCTCGACGAGTTCCTTGCGCTCGATCCCGGCCTCGCCACGGCGGAGGCGGGTCAGCGTCTGCACGCCCTGATGCGGGCCGACCGGCGCAATCAGGATGCCCCCGACCTCGAGCCGCTCGACCAGGTTCTCCGGGATCTGCTCCATCGCGGCAGTGACGATGATGCGGTCGAACGGGCCGATATTCGGAGCCAGGTTGAGCCCGTCGCCCAGCATCACCTCGACATTGTGGTAGCCGAGCTTTTCAAGCCTGGCGCGCGCGGCATCCGCCAGCATGCGATAGCGCTCGACAGTCAGCACCTGGCGCGCCAGCCGCGACAGCACGGCGGCCTGGTAGCCGGAGCCGGCCCCGATCTCGAGCACGCGGTGCTGTTTCTGGAGCTGGAGCTGCTCGGTCATGTAAGCGACGACGAAGGGCTGGCTGATGGTCTGCCCGCAGGCGATCGGCAGCGCGCTGTCACGATAGGCGCCGTCGCGATCACCGGCTTCGACGAACAGCTCGCGCGGCACCTCCTCCATGGTCCTCAGCACGGCCTGATCGCTGATGCCCCGGCGCCTCAGCGTCAGCTGAAACATCATCTTTTCCGGCGGGTGCTGATGGGAAGCCATTGCTGTCTGCGTTCGTCTCAGAGGGGCTCAATCGATGGTCTGCGTCGCGACGGCCCAGGCGATAATCTTGTTCCGGCTCAGGAACCTATGATACCCTCTCGGCGCAGCACTTGACCACAATCGGCTTGCGACAGATTAAGCTATTTGCGGGTTTGCGTTGGCCTAAACGCGCATTGCGTCGCTTGGCGTTATCTGCGAACGTTTTCAGGAATGGGCAAGGACTTCGTAATGACCGCGACAGGGCTTTCGGGCCGCTCTGTATTCCTCGTCGAAGACGAGGTGATGATCAGAATGATGGTCGCGGACATGCTCGAAGAGCTGGGCTACAAGGTCGCGGCTGAAGCGGGCGATATCATCGAGGCGATGCGGCTGGCCCAGGCGACCGAGTTCGACATCGCTATCCTCGACGTCAACGTCAACGGCAAGGTCATATCTCCGGTCGCGGACGTCATCAAGGCCAAGGGCTGCCCGTTCATCTTCGCGACCGGCTACGGCTCATCGGGTCTGCCCGAGCAATATCGCGACCGGCCTGCGCTTCAGAAGCCGTTTCAGCTCGATGCCCTAGGCAGGACCATCGAGGCCGCGCTGCGCGGTGGCCAGTAAACTATTTCAACGTGTCGCTTAGCGCTTCCGAAAACGCTTCGTTGGTGCGATCGAGCCTGAGCGGCGTGACCGAAACGTAGCGCTCGCGCAGCGCCGCGAGGTCGGTGCCCTCGGCGGGCGTGTCCAGCATCGCCGCGCGCTCGAAGCCAATCCAGAAATAGGGATTGCCGCGGCCGTCCCTACGCTCGTCGATCCTGAGGAAGCCGAGATTACGCTTGCCCTGCCGCGTCACGCGGATGCCCAGCACATCTTCCGGGGCGCAGGACGGGAAGTTGACGTTGATGACGGTGTCCTTCGGGATGCCCGCCGCAATTACCTTGCGCAGGATGTCGGGCCCGAACTTGCGCGCGGTGTCCCACGGCGGCCGCTCGCGGGTCTCGACGCTGAATTCCTGTGAGAGCGCGAAGGAGGGTATGCCCAGGATGGTACCTTCCAGCGCACCTGCGATGGTGCCGGAATAGACCACATCCTCGGCGACGTTGCGGCCCTTGTTGACGCCGGACAGCACGAGGTCAGGCAGCTTCGTGCCCAGGATATGGCGTGCGCCCATGATCACGCAGTCGGTCGGCGTGCCGCGCACCGCGAAGTGCCGAGGGCCGACCTCGCGCAAACGCAGGGGATCATTCAGCGACAGCGAATGCGACACGCCCGACTGGTCGAGCTCGGGCGCCACCACCCAGACATCGTCGGACAGCGCGCGTGCGATCTCCTCAACGACCTTGAGGCCGGGAGCGTGGATACCGTCGTCATTGGTGCAGAGAATGCGCATGCCGGAGATCGATTCCTGAGCTGGGGTCTGGCCGTCTTATCCGGCTATCGCCCATCAGGCAAACCGGTCGAATCCGGGGAATTCGGCCGGCACTATGCAGGTCTCCTCTGTGATCTAGCTCATTGCGGCACTGCAACGCCGCATCCTATTTTTCCTGCGCATTTTCAGGCGACTGGGCACCGAATGACCCGCTTTGCAGCCGCTATCCTTCTCGGGCTCGGCCTTAACCTCGGCCTTGGCCTCTGCGTGGCGGGGCCCCGACAGGCGCAGGATTCGGAACCGGCGAACCGCTGCTTTCCCTGGCAGGAGTTCCGCAACGGCGTCTGCGTCGCCAAGTCGGCACCGCTTGCACCAGCGCCACCCCTGGAAGCGCAGGCGCCAAGTCCGCCTCCTGCCCCGGCTGACAACAGCGCAACGACCATCCCGCTGGTGTGCCCGCCCAACTCCCATGTCGAAGGCGGCGCCTGCATCACCGATGGGTCCCCCGCTCCGCCGCGCGCGCTGATCACCCCCACCTGCAACGGCGGCACGGCGAGCAATGGGCAATGCACCTGCCCGGCCGGCTTCGAATTGATGCCGACAGGCGTGGATCCGGGCGGCACCTGCGTGCGGAGCAATGCTGAGAATTGCATCGGTGGCGCCATGACCGTTGCGGGCCAGTGCTTGTGCAACGGCCAAGTCACGATGTCCGGACAGGTCTACGATCTCGAATTCGCCAAGGGCCAATGCGTGCCGAAACGCTGTCCGCGCGACGGCCCCTGCATCACTGCGGGAGCGAAGCCGGATGCTGATGTTGCGCCAAAATTGTCATCGGAGGAGCGGCCGCGCGACTGTGGGCGCGGCATGGTGGCGACGCGTCATGGCTGTGTGCCGGCGCGGCACCGTTCGCGCGCGGCCGACCCGGGTACGTATTTCAGGGTCACACCGAATTACGGAAGCCCGATGCATTATTAGCGGCGGATCCGCCATTGCGGCAGGAAGCGCGCCAGCTTGCCCTCCACACGCAGCTTCATCGCCGGCACGACCGGACTGACCGCGGGTGATGCTTCAATCACGATGATCGGAGCCGACACCGGTGTCTTGGGATAGCGGATCCGCGCCAGCGTCACGGCCGTGTCAAAATCCTCGACATTGACGCCCGGCTTGGCCCGCCGACTCTGCACATGCGCGTCGTCCCAGAGCCGCGCGATGCCGATGTCCAACACGCCACGCAGTCGCTGGTCGACAGCCTGAATTCCAGCGCCGGTCACCGCCCATTGTCTGCCGACCCAGAAGATGTCGCTATGCAAGGCCATGAGCGGTTGGTTCGTGTTGACGAGCGGCCGTCAAGATAACCGGCCGCCCGATCTTCGCAACCAAACGTTTCTACCGCAACACCCGGCAATGGAGCGCTACTCGCGCGTGACGACTTTCAGCCCGCCCATATAGGGCTGAAGCACGTCGGGAACCGCGATCGAGCCGTCCTCCTGCTGATAGGTCTCCATCACCGCGATCAGCGCGCGGCCGAGCGCGGTGCCGGAGCCGTTCAGCGTGTGCACGAAGCGCGGCTTGCCGTCGGGCCCGCGCGAGCGCGCATCCATGCGCCGCGCCTGGAAATCGCCGCACACTGAACAGCTCGAGATCTCGCGGAATGCCCCGCCATCGCCCTGGCCTGGCATCCAGACCTCGATGTCATAGGTTTTTTGCGACGAAAAACCCATATCTCCCGTGCACAGCGTCATCACGCGGTAGTGCAGGTCGAGCCGCCGCAGCACTTCCTCGGCACAGGCGAGCATGCGCTCGTGCTCGTCCTTGCTGGTCTCCGGCGTCGTGATCGACACCAGCTCGACCTTGGTGAACTGGTGCTGCCGGATCATGCCTCGGGTGTCGCGCCCTGCGGCGCCCGCCTCCGCACGAAAACACGGCGTCAGCGCGGTCAGCCGCATCGGCAATTGCTTTTCGTCGAGGATGGACTCGCGGACGAGGTTGGTGAGCGCCACCTCGGCCGTCGGAATGATGCCGAGACGCTCGGTCCGCAACCGCTCATGGTCAGGCGCGGCGAGCAACTCGCCCTTGATCGCCCAGAACTGATCGTCCTCGAACTTCGGCAACTGCCCAGTGCCGAACATGATCTCGTTGCGCACGAGCAGCGGCGGATTGATCTCGGTGTAGCCATGCTCGTCGACGTGCAGGTTCAGCATGAATTGGCCGAGCGCGCGTTCGAGCCGCGCCAGCCCCTTCTTCAGCACGACGAAGCGCGCGCCGGAGAGCTTTGCCGCCGTCTCGAAATCCATGTCGCCGAGCGCGGCGCCGAGATCGTCATGAGGCTTGGGCGCAAATGCGTAATTGCGCCTGTTGCCGAAGACGTGGCGCTGTACATTGCCGTGCTCGTCGACGCCATCGGGCACCTCGCCGAGCGGCAGATTGGGGATTGCCGAAAGCTCCTTGGCCAGTTCCTCATCGGCGGCCTTGGCAGCGGCTTCAAGCTGCGGCATCGACGTCTTCAGCTCCGCGACCTCGGCCATCAGCTTGGCGGCGCGCGCGTCGTCCTTGGCCTTCTTGGCGTCGCCAATTTCTTTCGAGGCGGCATTGCGCCGTGCCTGCGCCTGCTCCGAGGCCAGGATCGCCGCCCGCCGCGTCTCGTCGATCGCGAGCAGCGACGCCGACAACGGCTTCAGGCCCCGCCGCGCGAGGCCGGCGTCAAAAGCTTGCGGATTGTCGCGGATCGATTTGATGTCGTGCATGGCCGTGGTCCTGAATCAGCGTGCAATGGCCAACGCGCGTGTTGGCGGGGTGCACAGCGCTTCCCACTACCACAGGCGTCATCGCCCGCGAAAGCGGGCCATCCAGTATTCCAGAAACTGCGGTGATTCTTCGAGGGGCCGCGGCGTACTGGATTCCCCGCTTTCGCGACGAAGGACACCGGAGTTGTGGCGCCCTACTCCGCCGGATTGGCGTCCGACGACGCGTCGGTGTCGGACGAGGCCTTCGAGGCCGCCGCCTTCTTCTCGACCATCGAGACCGCGATGATCGAGCCCTCATAGAGCAAAAGCAGGGGAATCGCGAGTGAGCACTGGCTGAGCACGTCCGGCGGCGTCAGCACGGCGGCGATGATGAAGGCAACGACGATGAAATAGCGGCGCTTCTCGCGCAGCATCTTCGAGGTGATGATGCCGATGCGGCCGAGCAGCGTCAGGATCACCGGAAGCTGGAAGGCAATGCCGAAGGCGAAGATCAGCGACATCATCAGCGACAGATATTCGCCGACCTTGGGAAGCAGCTGGATCTGCGCGGTCTCGTCGCTGCCGGCCTGCTGCATGCCGAGCGAGAAGCGGACCAGCATCGGCAGCACGACGAAATAGACCAGCGCCGCGCCCAGCACGAAGAAGAACGGGGTCGCGACCAGATATGGCAGGAAAGCCTGCTTCTCGTGCTTGTAGAGGCCCGGCGCGACGAACTTGTAGATCTGCGTTGCGACGATCGGGAACGAGATGAAGCCGGCGCCGAACAGCGCAAGCTTGAGCTGGGTGATGAAATATTCCAGCAGCGCCGTGTAGATGAATTTCGAATTCTCCGGCCCGGCAATCCACACGAACGGCCAGACCAGCACGTTGTAGATCTGCTTGGCGAAGAAGAAGCAGAAGATGAAGGCCAGGCCGAAGCCGAGCAGCGCCTTGATCAGCCGCGAACGCAGCTCGATCAGATGGTCCATCAAGGGGGCTTTGCTGGCCTCGATCTCGGCGTCGCTCATGACGCTTTGGCGTCCTTGATCGCCTCGGATGGCGCGGTGTCCTGGCTGACCTCAGCCGGTTCGACCTCGCGCGTGATCGCGAGCGGCTCGTTGACTGCCGCATGCGCCTCGACTTCCACGAAAGTCTCGGACGTCGATGCTTCCGGCGTCGTCGGGGTCACCGGTGCTTCACTTGAAGTCACCGGCGCTTCAGCTGAAGTGGCAGGCGCTTCGACGGCTGCGGTCGTGGGGGTCTCGGCCGGCTTGTCGAGCGCATCGACGCGCAGGGCGTCGCTGACGTCCTTCTGGAGCGATGTCATCAGATTGTTGCCGGCAAAGCCGGAGGCGGCTTCCTTGACCTCGTCGAAGCTCTTCTTGAGGTCGGCCATCTCGGCCTCGCGCATCGCTTCCTGGAATTGGCCCTGGAATTCGGCGGCCATCTTGCGGGCCTTGCCCATCCACTGGCCGACCATGCGCAGCACGCCCGGCAGCTCTTTCGGGCCGATGGCCACCAGGGCCACGACCCCGATCAAGACCAGTTCACTCCACCCGATGTCGAACATAACGTCTTCCGTTCACGCAAAACCACGATCGGCCCAATCCCTCACACGCAGGATCGGGACCGCTACCCACGTCTCGCGTGCTCCTGGCTCAGACGGCCTTGCTGCCGACGTCGGACCGTGCCGCGGTCGGGGCGGCCGTCGTGTGCTCGATGGACTTGGACGGCTCGGGCTTGTCGGCGACCTTGTCGTCGTCCTGCATGCCCTTCTTGAAGGCCTTGATGCCCTGCGCCACGTCGCCCATCAGATCCGAAATCTTGCCGCGGCCGAACAGCAGCAGGACGACTGCGATCACCAGGATCCAGTGCCAAATGCTAAGCGAACCCATCCTGCAACCCTCCAAACACGCACGGCCGGGGACCCGGCTGATCTTCATCGAAACGTAGGCTTCGCGGGTGTCAAAAACAAGGACCAAGGCAGCGCCAATTCGCTGTTGGCGCTACGTAATCTTGCTAGTGTTAACCCGTCGCAGAGGGCCGTAAAAGGCGGGGTTATCAGCCCTCTTCGCCACCCTCGTTGCCGCCTTCCGGGGCCTCGGGCTCGACCGCAGGGGCAAGTGCCAGATCCAGATCCTCGCCCGGTTCCAGCGGATCCTCGTCTTCGCGCAGCGTCGGGTCATCCGACGGCGTGGGGACGCTAAATCCGGTCGGCAGGCGCGAATCCAGCAGGCCCGTGCCCTTGAGCTCCTCGAGGCCCGGCAGATCGCCCAGCTGTTCCAGGGTGAACTGCGACAGGAAGTCCTCGGTGGTTCCAAAAGTCAGCGGACGGCCGGGCGTCTTGCGCCGGCCGCGCGGCTTGATCCAGCCGGTCTCCAGCAGCACGTCAAGCGTCCCCTTCGAGGTGACGACACCGCGGATCTCTTCGATCTCGGCGCGCGTCACCGGCTGATGGTAGGCGATGATCGCCAGCACTTCGATCGCCGCACGCGACAGGCGCCGCGTCTCGGTGCTTTCGCGGGTCATCAGCCAGGCCAGATCGCCGGCGGTGCGGAAGGTCCATTTGTTGGCGATGCGCACGAGGTTCACGCCGCGCAACGCATATTCGGCCTGCAGTTGCTCCAGCGCGGCCTTGACGTCGATGCCTTCGGGCATGCGTTTGGCCAGCGTCGCGGTATCCAGCGGTTCATTCGAAGCAAACAGCAGCGCTTCCAGCAGCCGCAATTCTTCGGGGCGCGCCTGGGATTCGTTCTCCATCGGCTCGGCCTCGTCTACCCGCGCTTCAGCCAGGCTTGCCATGGCAGATTCTCCTTCTTGCACTTAACCGACCGGCGCATCAGGCGCAGGAGTTGCGTCTGGCACCGGTTGATGGCGCCCCTTCCGGAAATAGATGGGCGCAAACGCTTCTCTCTGATTCAGCTCCAGCTGACCTTCCCGCACCAGCTCGAGCGCTGCGGCAAAGCTCGAGGCGAGCACCGTCGCACGCTGCGTCGGATCGGCGACGTGCCGGAGCAGATAGTCGTCGAGAACGCCCCAGTCATCCTGTTCGGTGATGCTGCCGACCAGCCGCTCCAGTGTGGCGCGCGCCTCGGCCAGCGACCACACCGTGCGCTTGGCGAGATGCACGCTGGCCAGCACGCGCGACTGGCGCTGCGAGGCGTAGGCGGTGAGCAAATCGTACAGCGTCGCCGTATATTTCGGATGCTTGATCTCGGCGATACGCTCGGGCTCGCCGCGCGGGAAAATGTCGCGCAGCAATTGCTGCCTGTTCATAAGCCGGTTGGCGGCTTCGCGAATGGCTTCCAGCCGGCGCAGGCGGTTGGCGAGCGCGGTCGCCATCTCTTCCGCGCTCGGACCTTCCGCACTCGGCGGCTCCGGCAGCAGCAGGCGCGACTTGAGGAAGGCGAGCCAAGCCGCCATCACGAGATAGTCGGCGGCAAGCTCGAGCCGGATCTTTCGCGCGGCTTCGATGAAGTGGAGGTACTGGTCGGCGAGCGCCAGGATCGAGATCTTGGACAGGTCGACCTTCTGTTGCCGCGCCAACGCGAGAAGCAGGTCGAGCGGGCCTTCATAGCCCTCGACGTCGACGACCAAAGCCGGCTCGCCCTCGGCGAGCTCCGCGGGCCGCCCGGTTTCAAACGATAGGATTTCTGCGGTCATGCGGATGCCGTGTTTGCCCGTGCGATCAATGCGTCCAGTTCGGCGCGTGCGGCCGCGCGGTCGAACGGCTGCGGTGGCTTGCGCGCGGCGAGCGCGGCGTTCGCCCGTGACAATGCCTTGCCCGACAATTCAGGCGTTTGGCCGGCAACATCGCGCATCTCCCCGATATTGCCGTTGCAATGAAGCGCCATGTCGCAGCCGGCCGCGAAGATGGCCCGGGTCCGCTCGGCAAGATTGCCGGCCAGCGCGTTCATCGACACGTCATCACTCATTAACAAACCCTGGAACCCGATTGCGTGGCGAATCACCTGAGCAATCATTGTCGCAGAAGTCGTCGCCGGATGGGCGGGGTCGACCGCGCTAAACACAACATGTGCAGTCATGGCCATCGGCAGATCCGCGAGCGGCTTGAACGCGGCGAAGTCGGTCCGGTCCAGCTCGTCCCGCGGCGTATCGACGGTCGGCAGTTTGAAATGGGTGTCGGCGGTCGCTCGTCCATGGCCGGGAATGTGCTTCAGCACCGGCAGCACGCCGCCCTGCTCCAAGCCTTCCGTGACCGCGCGGGCAATCGCCGCGACCTTGGCCGGATCAGTGCCGTAGGCCCGATTCCCGATGACGGCATCGGAGCCGGCAACCGGGACGTCAGCCAGCGGCAAGCAATCTACGGTAATGTCGAGGTCGGTGAGATCGGCCGCGATCAAGCGGGCGCTGAGGCGGGCTGCGGTAAGCCCGAGGGCCGAATCAGTGTCGTACAGGGTCCCGAAAACGGCGCCCGGCGGATAGACCGGCCAGTGCGGCGGCCCCAGCCGCTGCACCCGCCCACCCTCCTGATCGATCAGGATCGGCGCGTCAGCAGCCCCTGCAACGCTCCGCAATTCCGAAACAAGTGCAGTGACTTGGGACGGAGTCTCGATATTGCGTTTGAAGAGGATAAAGCCCCAAGGGCGCTCAGCACGGATGAACTCCCGCTCGGCGGCGGTCAGTCCCGTTCCGGAAACGCCGGTGATGAAGGCCCGCGTGCTCATAAGCGCCGATTAACCCTGCCCCGTGAGGGGGTCAAGGAAACCGCCGCTAATTCCTCTGGACGAAGCAGGACGGCAGGCCAGCGGACTTCAGGTTGTTGCAGGCCTGCACCGCTTCGTCGGCGGAGCCGTAGGGCCCTGCGAAGGCGCGAAAGACGATTCCCTTGCCCTTGTCGGTCAGATCAACCCGCTTGATGACCGGGGAGCGCGAGCCGAGCACGCTGCCATATTTGCTCTGGAGCACCCGGTACGAGGCCTGCGCGCTGTCCTCGCTCTGCTGCGACGAGACCTGCACGACAAAGCCGCTACCGCCACTGCTTGCGGGCGCAATCTGCGTCGGATTGGTCGCAGCCATCCGCTGTGGCGGCTCGGACGGCGCCGCCTGCGGCGCGAGCGAGAGCGGCTGGTTGGCGCTGGCATTGGCCGAGGTCGGCGGTGTGCGCGGCGCGGCAGGCGCGGCGACTTGCTTCGGCGGCGCGACCGGCTTGGCGGCCGACGGAGCAGCCGCTTGCAGCGCGGTGCTGTCAGTCTGATCGCCCTTCACAACCACGACCTTGACCGAGCGCGGTGCGCTATTCGGCATCGTCCCGTTGCTCGGAATCGGACCGGCACTCGGCGGCGGCACGGTGGACGGCGATACGCTCGCAACCGGCGGCGGGTTCGCATTCTGGTTCAGCGCCGGAAACACCACGCGGGGACCGGCGGCCTTGGTGTTGACGTCGACGGGCGCCTCCTCCCGCGGCACGATCTTCTCGCTGCCGTCACCGGTCACCATGCGGTCCGGCACCTTGGCGGATGAGTCCGACGGCGCCGGCACGATCTTGGTCGGCGTGTTGTCGGCCTTGATGATCGGGGGCTCCCCGCTGCGGGGCGAGCCCATATAGGTCTTGTAGGCGAAGGCCGCGCCAGTCCCGACCACGGCGAGCGCCAGGATCGCAGCGACCGTCATCATGCCGCCGCGCGACTTCCGGGGCTCATCGAGATCGGCCTCGGGATAGTCGCTCTGGAACGCGTAGGGATCGTCCGGATAGGCCGGCTCGCGCTGAAAATCCTGCTCGCCCGCCTCGAGCCGACCGTAGAGCGCATCATCGTAGCGCGCCGGATCGGGCTGCTCGTGAGGCGCCTCGTAGGCCTGCTCCTGATGGTGAGCCGGCTCCTGATACGCTTGGTCCTTGTAAGCTTGGTCCTGGTACGCGTGATCCTGATAGGCCTGCGGCCGATGAAAATCAGGCTCGGGCGCGGTCGGCTGGGCTGCATAGCGATGCAATGGATGAACCGGGTTCACGGAGACGGGATCGTCAGGCTCGACAGCGGGTGCCGCCTGCACATTGGCACGCCGCATCCATGAGGGCGGCCCGGGCTGAGCCGGCGCTGGCTCGGCATAGTCTTGCCGATGCTCGTCTTGCGGATAATTGTCTTCCTGATGGCTCTGCGTGGGTGCTGGTGCTGCCGCCGGCCGCGCGGTCGGTCGGACTTGCGCAGCGAAGGGATCGGTTTGCCCGATCAGGCGGGCGAGTTCGGCCAGGGGATCTGTCTCCACCCTCCCATGCTGATCGCCACCGCGACCATAGTCATCGGAAGGAAACCGTCTGTCCTGATATCGTTCGGCCATCGTGATGATGCGTCCCTTCGGGAAAGCCGCGCGCCCCTCGACCAAGGCGCGGCTTTCGACCCACAAGGCTTTCAACCAAGTCTAAGCGATCCGGCTTCTGCCGGTACCCCCACAATTCCCCTTAGGTAGTTCGCCCCAAACTACCGCATCTCGTCCGGAGCATGGACGCCGAGGATGGCGAGGCCCGATGCCAGGACAGAGACGACGCCCTGGACCATGGCCAGCCGCGCCTTCGTTAGATCTGCATCATTATTGATAATGAAGCGTAAATAGGGCATGTCGCGCCCCTTCGTCCAAAGTGCGTGAAATTCGCTCGCTAAGTCATAGAGATAGAAGGCAATTCGGTGCGGCTCGTGGGCCGCCGCGGCGGCTTCCAGCATCCGCGGAAAAATTGCGACGCGCTTGAGAAGGTCGAGTTCCACCGGGTCAGACAGCCGTTCTACCGCCGACTCACTGAGCCAGGCGACCCGCTTACCGGCGTCCTCAGGCAACTCCGGGAACACCTCCGCCCGCGCGTTGCGGAAGATCGAATGGCCTCGGGCATGGCCGTACTGGACGTAGAACACCGGGTTGTCGCGCGACTGTTCCATGACCTTGGCAAGGTCGAAATCCAGCACCGCGTCGTTCTTGCGGTAGAGCATCATGAAGCGGACGGCGTCCTGGCCGACTTCATCCACCACCTCACGCAAGGTGACGAAGTCTCCGCTCCGCTTGGACATTTTCACCGGCTCGCCATTGCGCAGCAGCTTGACGAGCTGGACGATCTTGACGTCGAGCGTGCCCTTGCCGGAGGTCGTCGCCTTCACCGCCGCCTGCATCCGCTTGATGTAGCCGCCATGGTCGGCGCCCCAGACGTCGATCATCTCGGCGAAGCCGCGGTCAAACTTGTTCTTGTGGTAGGCGATGTCGGAGGCGAAGTAGGTGTAGGAATTGTCCGACTTGATCAGCGGACGATCGACGTCGTCGCCGAAAGCAGTCGCCTTGAACAGCAGTTGCTCGCGGTCTTCCCAATCCTCGACCGGCGCGCCCTTCGGCGGCGGTAGGCGGCCTTCATAGACGTCGCCCTTGGCGCGCAGGAAATCGATGGTCTCGGCGACCTTGTTGTTGCCGCTCTCGATCAGCGAGCGCTCGGAGAAGAACACGTCATGGCGGATGTTGAGCGCGGCGAGATCGCCCTTGATCTCGTCCATCATCATCGCGATTGCCTTGGCGCGAACGGTCGGCAGCCACTCGGCCTCGCTCTTTGCGAGGAGCTTGTCGCCGTGCTCTTGCGCGAGCGCTGCGCCCACCGGCTTCAGATAGTCTCCGGGATAGAGCCCTTCCGGAATGGCGCCGATATCCTCGCCGAGCGCCTCGCGATATCTGAGGAACGCGGAGCGCGCGAGCACGTCGACCTGGGCGCCGGCATCGTTGATGTAATATTCGCGCGTGACGTCGTGGCCGCCGAACTGGAGCAGGCTCGCAAGCGCGTCGCCGAACACGGCGCCGCGGCAATGGCCGACATGCATCGGCCCGGTCGGATTGGCCGAGACGTATTCGACGTTGACCTTGGAGCCGCCGCGGACGCGGCCGTAATCGGAGCCCTCGCGCAGCACCGTGCGCAGCGCTTCCGCCCATGCGGCGGGGATCAGCGTCAGGTTGATGAAGCCGGGACCGGCGACGTCAACCTTGGCGATCAGCGGGTCAGCGCGCAGCCGCTCGGCGATCTGTTCGGCGAGGTCGCGGGGCTTCGCCTTTGCCTCTTTCGCGAGCACCATGGCGGCGTTGGTCGCCATGTCGCCATGAGACGGATCGCGCGGCGGCTCGACCACCACGCGCGAGAAATCGATGCCCTCGGGCCAGTTGGCGTCCGCCGCGAGCGCGCGGCAGGTGGCGTGCACGCGCGCGAGCACGTCGGCGAACAAATGCAGGGATGAGGATGTGTCGGGCATGGCCGCCGCCTAACGCAAATCCGGGGTCGAGTCAAAGAGCCGCTGGTGCTCGGTCAGGGCGAAACGGTCGGTCATTCCGGCAATGAAATTGCCGATCCGGCGTGCCCGGTCGCCCTCGTTATCCGCCTCAGCCCCCACCAGCCATTCCGGCGGCAGTTCGGCTGGCGATACCAGGTATTTTGCGAACAAGTCGAACAGGATCTGTTCGGCCTCCGCCATCACCCGCATCACCCGCTTGTGGCGGTACATGTGCTGGTAAAGGAAGCGCTTGATGGCGGCCTCCTCCTCGGCGACCGCCGCTGGGAAGGAGATCAGCGCCCGGCTCTGCTGGCGTACGTCCTGGGCCGATTGCGGTCTGATGGCGGCGAGATTCGTCTGCGCCTCCGCGAAGACCGCGCCGATCAGATGCGAGATCAACTCGCGCACCAGTTCGGCGCCGCGCCTGAAATCTTCGAGATCGGGATAATGCGCCGAGGTCTCCGCGATGATCTCTGCGGTGAGCGGCATCACCTTGAGATCGTCGAGATGGAACAGGCCGGCCCGCAGGCCGTCGTCGATGTCATGAGCGTCGTAGGCGATGTCGTCGGCGAGTGCGGCCACCTGCGCTTCCAGCGAGGCGAAACTCCACAGTTCGAGATCGTAAGTCTTGATGTAGTCGGCGATGCCGACGGGAACACCGTTCTCGCGATAGCGCCCGACCGGCGCACCACTGCGATCTGTCAGCGGACCGTTGTGCTTGACGATGCCCTCCAGCGACTCCCAGGTCAGGTTGAGCCCATCGAACTCGGGATAGCGATGCTCGAGCGACGCGACGACGCGGAGGGTCTGGGCGTTGTGGTCGAAGCCGCCAAAATCCTTCAGGCAGGCGTCCAGCGCCCGCTCGCCGGCATGGCCAAACGGCGGATGGCCGAGATCGTGGGCGAGCGCCAGGGTTTCCGTGAGGTCCTCGTCGAGCCCGAGCTGACGCGCCAGCGCGCGGGCGATCTGCGCCACCTCCAGCGAATGGGTCAGCCGGGTCCGGTAGTGGTCGCCCTCATGGAACACGAACACCTGGGTCTTGTACTTCAGGCGGCGGAACGCGGTGGAATGGATTACCCGGTCGCAATCTCGCCGGAACGGGCTGCGGGTCCGGCTCGGCGGCTCGGCGACCAGCCGGCCGCGGCTGCGCTCGGGGTCGCAGGCATAGGGCGCGCGGGGGGCAGCCATTCCGACGGACACGGCGAATTTAGTCCCTATCCATTTGATTCTGCGTATGGTGACACTTAACTATGCCGGGCGTGGGATACCAAATGAATTGGGCAAGTAACCTTGGCAAGTAAACTTGGTATGACGCGCGCGACGATCGGAGACGAACGATGACGACTGACGTGACCATCAGTGACAAGGCCGCACGCCGGATTGGGGAGATCCTCAAGGGCGAAGGGTCTGGCGCGATGCTGCGGATCTCCGTCGAGGGCGGTGGCTGCTCCGGCTTCCAGTACAAGTTCGACATTGACCGTGCCCGCACCGACGACGATCTCGTGATCGAGCAGGACAATGCAGTGGTGCTGGTCGATTCCGCCTCCCAGCCGTTTTTGGCGGGATCGCAGGTCGACTTCGTGGATGACCTGATCGGGGCCTCGTTCCGCGTCAACAATCCGAACGCGACGGCGTCCTGCGGCTGCGGGACCAGCTTCTCGATCTGATACGACTCAAAATCTGAAAAACAACCCCATGCACAGTAGCCGGGACGCCGGCGTGACGTTTTTCGACTTTTACGAAAATCATTTGCGGCGTCGGGCAAAACAGGGGTAATGTACCATCATCGCGAGGTCCCCAAAGGGGAGCTCAACGGGACACACACGCGGTGGGTTCGATACAGCCCAACGCCGAAGCGGCCCCTGCCGCAGTCCAATCCTTCGAGAATGTCAGGAACTCGTCAGCGGCGCCAATAGCGGTGGTCAATTATCAAATGCGCATTATCGATCGTCTGTTCTATTGCCTCGTTCCATTCCTTGCCATCGCAGCCGTCCCCGTGTTTCCCGCGCACGCTGCCGAAACCTGCCCGTTCATCAGCGCTCAGGAGCTCGGCATCGCGATGCCGGCGCTCAAATGGTCGCTGATTTCAAATCAGGATGGCCGCGGCTGCATCTACCAGGGCGGGCGCGGCGACACGATGATGCTGACCGTGTTCCGCAATCCCGACAAGGACCGCGCCAAGGAATTGTACGCGAGCTTCGTCAAGACGCTCGGCGAGCGCATGCCGCTGAACGCGGTGTCCGGGATCGGCGAGGAAGGCCAGCGCGGGACGACCGCCGCCGACGCGCAGCGCCAGGAGGCTTCGGTCGTCGCCTTGTCCGGCGATTACATTCTTCAGATCGGCGTCTATCCGATTGGCCGGCGCGCCGACGACGCGCTGCTCGGACCGCTCGCCCAAGTCGCGCGCGTTGCCATCGGAAATATGGGCAAGACCAGCGAGCGGTTCGGCGACTGCGAATGGCTCGCTGCCGCGGATGCCGACGGTTTTCTCGACAAGAGTACGCTCCAGATCCAGCGGACCGGCGCGGGCAGCTGCATGATGTTCGATCGCGCGGCCAACACCATGACAGTCGCAGTAATAGCGATCTCGCGCGACACGGTCATCAGCATGATGAAGCGCCCGGGCCCTTGCAAGCACTTGGCGATCCCCGAGCTCGGCAGTGAAGCGTTTGGCGAGCATTCCTGCACCAAGGGCAACGGCAATGCCGTCAACATCTTTGTCTGGAAGAACGGCAGGCAGGCTTCGATCCTGTTCGCGCCGGTCAAGCCGCATCCGGAGTCCGGCTCGGTCGAACGCCTGAAGGCGGTCGCCGGGCGAGTCTATGGAAAACTCTAAGCGCCGCTTTACATTGCCCGCCGTAGGTCAGCCGGATCGAGCGTTAGACTGCGAATCCGAAGAGAGGGCACTCGAATCGTTCCGGGCGGCGAGCCAATCGCAATTTCCTTTGAAAATCAATAACTAAAACCGATACAAGCGCTTAGCTGCGCGTGGTAGTCACCAGCGGCGCGTCAAATCGTGCGCGTGTTGATGAGCTTCATCAAAGGCGGACACGGGTGTGCCCGAAGCCAGGAGAAGTCCAAGCGCCTGCAGGCCGCAGTTTGCGCGCAAGCTGAACATCAGCCTGAAGCTGGGGGCCGGGGTGTTCCAAAATAGGGTCCGGTCGCCGAGATAGGACCCAAAATCACAGAGCTAAGCGCCAGTCCCAAGGTGAACCAAGAGTTGTACCTGCGAGGCGTTGCGCTTGCCCTCGGCGATTCGATGAAATACGGTTCCGTAAGGTCTGGGGCATTTCATGGCGGTATCTAAGGCACTCCTGTCGAGTGTGGGGAGCGTTCCCCCCTCGGTTCTACGGCGCGTTCGCGAAGGTTTCGGCTATTTCATCACCCTCGCGCCTGACGTGAGAAGTCAGCTCTTTGCAGAGGTTGGTGAGATGTTGAGGTCCGGCGTAGCCGGGATCCCTCTGCCACCATTGGCTGAACTCAGTGGCCTGAAATCTGCTCAGGTTGGAGCCATCGTCACTGCGTTGGCCGCTACAATAAGCACGTTCGTGCAGGTTGAAGAGGACGCTGGAGATTTTCTCGAGGCGACCAGAGGAAAGTTCTTCGTTCCTGAAGACGAGGAAGCCGTCAGTTGGACGTTAAGGGAAACTATCGGCAGCACCGCAGACTGGAACAGCGCATTTGATCTCCGGAAGCTTGCGAACGAAACACTACCATCTCTCGCCGCCTTTGATGTCTCAATCGATCTTCGGCTCGGCTTTCGAGAAGATGTCTTGGAGCACGCTGTACCTGTCGCATTAGTGCATCTGGACACCGACGGAACCGGACAAGAAATTTGGTTCCAAGCTGCGCGTGCCGACGTTGAGATGATGCTGCACGAGCTGCAAACGGCATTGCGTCGTATCGAATTGGCGGAACAACTCTACGAGCAGAAGCTTTCTCGATGATCGAGGGATTTACCGTACCTCTCTGGGTCTACGCCGCTTGTGGCGTATTGATACTTTGGTCCAAGTCCAAAGCCGCCAATCGAGGCGTCTACGGCCTTACGGATCTCGTGAACCGCTTCATTCCCGAGAAGTACGAAACAACTCGGAGTATTGTGGAAGTGATTTGTTACCTTTCTATTGGATGCTTACTTTCAATGGGCGTGTTCAACCCCACTACGCCGGGACTGGCGCTTGCGGCAGGTTTGGGCTGGACGGGTCTCACAACGATGCGATGCGCGTCATAAACAGTTGCCTTGTCCTCGGGGTGGCTGCGGCTTTGCTGCCTCAAGCTATTCCCCACGCAGGAGGAATTTCGGCAATCCTTGTTGTCGCAAGCGCGGCAGTCGCGTTTGGCACTTATCTGTTCGGCCCACGGTCCCACGCCGTCAGCCACGATGAGCAAGCGGTCGCTGAAGGCAATTATCTCCGAGAGCAGAGTGCGGACTTCGCAAGCCAGCACGAGCAGATTATGCATGCGGACGAAGTCGCGTTCAAAAATTTTCCGAAGAATGTTGACGTTGAACCCGTTTGGATGGCCCGTGTTGATACCAAAGCCTTTGCCAAGCAGTTTTATACCACGACGTTCAATCGTTCTATAGCGCAGCGTCGTGAACAACCGCCCCGCGCCGTAATCGTGTACTTCGATGAGAAGAACGAAAACGTGCAGCTTATCAAAACAAGTAAGGGAGCGCGGAAAGTACCTCGTTCCGGAGCGTCGTTAGAAGACGTTTCGGTGATCGGGTCGCGACGTTTGCATTGAGAACATCCGGTAGCCTCTTCGCAGAGGCTCTTCGGGCTCTCGAGCCACTTGCCGCATGAGCTGTCTTCGTATCGCTCGTTGAGACGATCCAATGCGGCGCGGAGCTACCCGGCAGCTCTCCAGCCAGCATCCGCAGCGCCCTCCGCTAAGAAGGCGCGAGTGCGGCATGGACTTCACAAACTGATCAGCTTTCGGAACGCTTGCGCCTTCTACAAGAGCAGCCGGTTGCCCGTCGCGCCAGTATGCCCAAAAGTTTGTACTGTCGGCTGCTCGGCAAGGTCGCGAAGTCCGGCTCGGTCGAGCGCCTGAAGGCGGTCGCCGGGCGAGTCTATGGAAAACTGTAACGGAGCCGCATTACATCGCCGGCCGTGGCTCAGCGGGATAGAGAGTACCAGTTGGACTTCGTCGACGATCTGATCGGCGGTTTAAGCGCCGGTTATCTGCCTCTCCTCGTCCGTCCAGTCCGCCTCGACCGGCATCAGCTCCGGCTGAAGCGGCGCGTCCTGCGACATCAAGTGACCATCCAGCGCGCGCAGCAATGCGGCGACCAGCGCCGGCTTGCGCAGCGGCTTTGCCAGAAAATCCGACATCCCCGCTTCGCGGCAAATCCTGACATCCTCCGGGAAGGCGTTGGCGGTGAGCGCGACAATCGGCAAGGCTTCGAAGCGCCCGCCTTGCGCGCGGATCGCCCGGGTCGCGGCAAGGCCGTCCATATCGGGCATGCGCACGTCCATCAGCACGACATCATAGTCGCTCCCGGCAACCGCCTCGACGGCCTCGACGCCGTCGATCACCACGCGCAGGTCGACGTCGAAGGCGCCTAGCATCTTGCTGACGACCATGCGGTTGACGGCATCATCTTCCGCGACCAGCACCTTCAGCGGCCGGTCGAGGCCTGCAATGCGGGCCTTCAGATCATCGGCTTCGTCGCGGTCTGCATTCTGGTCGGACGCCTGCGCCTGGCTCCAGGGCAGCACCAGCGTGAAGCGGAAGGTCGAGCCTTCGCCCGGCGTCGAGGTGACGCCGATGGTGCCGCCCATCTGCTCGATGATGCGGCGCGAGATCGCGAGCCCAAGTCCGGTGCCGCCGAAGCGGCGGCTGATCGAGGCGTCGGCCTGGGCGAAGTCGGAGAAGAGCTGCCCGAGCTTCTCGGGCGCGATGCCGATGCCGCTGTCGATCACGGTCCACTCGACTGTCGCGAGCAAATCGCGGCGTGCCTGGCAGGTGGCCTTGATCGTCACCTCGCCTTCGTCGGTGAACTTCACCGCGTTGGAAGCGAGGTTGAGCAGCACCTGTCGGATGCGAGCGACGTCACCGCGCAGCGTCGGCGGCAGGTTCGGATCGAGTTCGACCCTGACGGCGAGTCCCTTGCTCTTGGCGCCTGCACGCACGACGGTCGAGACCGTCTCGACCAGTGTTTGCGGCGCGAAGTCAACTGCCTCGAACGTGAAGCGTCCGGCCTCGAGCTTGGACAGATCGAGGATGTCGTTGAGGATGCGCTGGAGATTGTCGCCGGACTCGCGGATCGAGGTGACGGCCTCATGCTGCTCCGGATCGAGTTTTGTTTCGAGCAGCATGCTGGCAAGCCCGAGCACGCCGTTCATGGGCGTGCGGATCTCATGGCTCATGACTGCGAGGAAGTCGGATTTGGCGCGGCTCTCGGCCTCGGCCTTCTCCGCGCGCCAGCGCTCGGTGACGTCGCGGCCGAAGCCGCGATAACCGAGGAATTGGCCGTCACGGTCGTAGGCCGGCTTCGCAGTCAGCGACCACAGCCGCGCCTCGCCGCCGGCGACGACCTTGAGGTTCATCTCATGCAGCGGCTCGGCATGCTCCATCAGGCCGACGACGTTGTAGGCGGCCGCCTTGTCTTCGGGGCACAGCATGTCGAGCACGTCGGCGAAATGCGATCCCTTCAGCAGCGGTAGCGGCAATTGCGCCACGTCAGCGAAGCGTTCGGGCACGTCGATGAGATGGCCTTCGGCATCGGTCTGCCACAGCCAGTCGCTGGCGTTCTCCTGAAAGTCCTTCAGCAGCAGCGAGATGATTTCGGTCTTCCGCTCAAGCTCAAGCTGGGCCTTGAGGTTACCGAGGAAGAGGTTGCCCTGCGAGACGATGTTGCGTGCCATGAAGAACGCGAACAGCAGCAGGAACACCGCGGTCACGGCATACGGACCGGCACCGCACAACAGCATCGCGCCGGCGCAGGCGATCGTCATGGTCGCGAGATAGACGAGGCCCGCACGCGGGTAGGTCGAGAGCGTGAAGGCGCCGCCGGACATCATGCCGACCATCAGGCAGGCCAGGATCAGCTGGCTGGTCGGCCCGACGCGGCTGAACAATGCGAGCGGCAGCGTGCCCCAGATCGCGGCGACGAAGAATGCCTGCCGCAGCATCTGCCGCGTCGCGCGGCTTGATGCTTCCTGCGGCGGGTTCTGATGCGACCGCCGCCACGCGCGGACGGCAAGCGAGGCGGTGGTGGCGAGCGTCAGGCCCCAGACCGCCAGGAAGTCGTTCCACCCCCTGCCCCAGAACAGGATCAGCATGATAGCGACGTTGAGCATGGTCACGGCCATCGTAACCGGGATCAGCTGCGTCACCGCGTCGATCTGCCTGGCGCGGATACGGCGCAGCTCGCGCTCGCTGAGACCGGCGGTCAGGCCATCCTCGATCTCGAAGCCGCCGAGCCAATACAGGAACGCGCCGATCAGGCCGTCGCGCGGCTCAGTCAATGTAGCGGATTTGTCCGGCCATCCCATCCATGGAACCTTTTCCGCATCAATGGCCTGCCGGCTGCTTAAGCCGGGTTAATTTTGTGGGAGATTTTGCAGCGTCCTTGACGGGCGCGTTTACATTTTGTTCTAACGATTGCCCCTCGCCTGGAGCTGTCGCATGACCATCAGAGTTGCCACCTGGAACGTGAACTCGGTCCGGCAGCGGATTGACCTGCTCCTGACCTGGCTCAGGGAGTGCCAGCCGGACATCGTCTGCCTGCAGGAGATCAAATGCGTCGACGAGGCGTTCCCGCGACTGGAGATCGAGGCGCTCGGCTACAACGTCGTCACGCACGGGCAGAAGACCTTCAACGGCGTCGCCCTGCTGTCGAAATTGCCGTTCGACGAAACCAAGTCGGGGCTGGCCGGCGACGACGAGGATGCGCATGCCCGCTTCCTCGAGGGCGTGGTGACGCTCAAGCGCGGGGTCCTGCGCATCGCCTGCCTTTATCTGCCCAATGGAAACCCGGTCGGAACCGAGAAATATCCCTACAAACTCAAATGGATGTCGCGGCTTCTTGAATATTCGAAGGAGCGGCTTAAGACCGAGGAGCCACTGATCCTCGCAGGCGACTTCAACGTCATCCCGCACGCCCGCGACGTCCATAATGCCGCGGCCTGGACCGAGGACGCCCTGTTCAAGCCCGAGACGCGCGAGAGCTTTCAGTCCCTGCTCGGCCTCGGCCTGACCGATGCTTTGCGGGCCGTCACCGACGAGCCCGGGCTTTACACGTTCTGGGACTATCAGGCCGGTGCCTGGCAGAAGAACCACGGCCTGCGCATCGACCATCTGCTGCTGTCGCCGCAGGCCAGCGACCGGCTCGCCAATGTCGGTATCGACAGCTATGTGCGGGCTTGGGAGAAACCGTCGGACCACGTGCCGGTGTGGGCGGATCTGGATCTCGAGGCGGCGTAACGCCGCCTCTGCGGGCTACTCCCGACGGCCCTGCACCCACTGTTCCAGCATTTGCAGGCACATGGCGCGGTCGTCGTCGGAGGCCTTGGCGAAGGCGCGGTTGTAGTTTTCCTTGATCCAGGTCTCGTCGGTGCCGGCGCTGTCACGCGCCAGGGTCAGCCACATCAAGCCGCGTGCGGCCTGCCGCGGCAGGCGGTCGCCGTTGAACAGCATCTGTCCAAGCAGCGCCTGCGCCTCGTGCTGGCCCTTCTGGGCGGCGAGGCCGAGCCAGCGCGCGCCATAGCGGAAATCCTCGCGCGAGGCGTCCGGGGTCTTCAGATAGAGCCTGGCGAGATCGTACTGTGCGTCAGCATTGCCGAAATAGGACGCGGCATAGGAGAACATCTCGCGCGCCCGGTCCGGGTCGGCCTTGACCTTCGAGTTCGGTATGCCGCTCTGATAGTAGCGGCCGAGCGCGACGAAGGCATTGGCCACGACCTGTGCCTGGGGCGCCGATGGGCTGTCCTCGGCATGGGCATTGGCGATCCGGCTGAAATATTCGAAGGCGCGCTCGTCGTCCTGGGTGACGCCGTCGCCATTCGCGTACATGCGACCGAGCTTCCACTGCGCGATCGGATGGCCGCCCTCGGCGGCATATTGCAGGGCGCTGAGCGAGGTTTCCTGGCCTGTCACAGCCGCCGGCGGCGCGGACTTGCGCACCGTGCCCGCAGCACCCGGCAAGGTCGTCACCACCGGGATGGTCGCATCCTTCTGGTTGACGGGTGCTCCGTCGAAGGCGAGCGCCGGCGCGGCCAGCGCGGAAGCCCCCAACACAAACGCAACGATGGTACGCCTAGATGTCCGCATAGCACTGTTTCTCGTGCGCGCCACCCGGATGGGTCACTGCCCCATCGACTGCTGGCCCAACCTGCTGAGCATATTTCCAGAGCGCGCCCGACGTATGGTTAGTCGCGCGAGGGCTCCATTTGGTCTTGCGTTGAGCGAGCTCGGCGTCGCTCAATTTTACGTTAAGTACTCCGGCGTCAGCGTCGATCTCGATGATGTCGCCATCCTGCAACAGTGCGATCGGGCCGCCGATGGCAGCCTCGGGCCCGACATGGCCGATGCAGAAGCCGCGGGTGGCGCCGGAGAACCGTCCGTCGGTGATGAGCGCGATCTTGCCGCCCATCCCCTGGCCGGTTAGCGCCGCGGTGGTCTGGAGCATTTCCCGCATGCCGGGGCCGCCCTTGGGGCCCTCGTAGCGGATCACGATGACTTCGCCTTCGCGGTACGTGCGGTTCTGGACGGCCTCGAAGGCGTCCTCTTCCCGGTCGAAGCAGCGCGCCGGACCGGTGAACCTCAGATTGGACATTCCCGCGACTTTCACGATCGCACCTTCTGGCGCCAGATTGCCCTTCAGGCCGACCACACCACCGGTGACGGTGATGGGCTTGTCTGCCGGGTGCACCACGTCTTGGTGCGGATTCCATTTCACGCTTTTGAGATTTTCGGCGATCGTTCGACCGGTGACCGTAATGCAGTCGCCGTGGAGAAATCCGTTGTCGAGCAGCGTCTTCATCAGAAGCGGTATGCCGCCAACTTCAAACATGTCTTTGGCGACATAACGGCCGCCCGGCTTCAAATCCGCGACATATGGTGTCTTTTTGAAGATTTCAGCGACGTCGAACAGGTCGAACTTGATGCCGGCCTCATGCGCGATTGCAGGCAGGTGCAGTGCAGCATTAGTCGAGCCGCCGGACGCGGCGACCACAGCGGCTGCATTCTCAAGCGCCTTGCGGGTGACGATGTCGCGCGGCCGGAGATTGGACGCGATCAGGTCCATCACCTTCTCGCCTGCGGTCATGCAAAAGGCGTCGCGGATTTCATACGGTGCCGGGGCACCGGCCGAGTACGGCAACGCCAGGCCAATCGCCTCTGAGACGGTCGCCATGGTGTTGGCGGTGAACTGCGCGCCGCAGGCGCCCGCCGAGGGGCACGCCACGCGCTCGATTTCGTCGAGATCCTCGTCCGACATGGCGCCGACCGAGTGCTTGCCGACGGCCTCGAACATGTCCTGGACGGTGACCTGCTGCCCGCGAAAATTGCCCGGGAGGATCGAGCCGCCGTAGATGAAGATCGAGGGCACGTTGAGGCGGACCATCGCCATCATCATGCCCGGCAGCGACTTGTCGCAGCCGGCAAGGCCGACGAGCGCGTCGTAGGCATGGCCGCGCACGGTCAGCTCGACGGAGTCGGCGATGCATTCGCGCGACGGCAGCGAGGAGCGCATGCCGTCATGACCCATGGCGATGCCGTCGGTGACGGTGATGGTGCAGAACTCACGCGGTGTGCCGCCGGCGGACGCCACGCCCTTCTTCACCGCCTGCGCCTGGCGCATCAGAGAGATGTTGCAGGGGGCGGCCTCGTTCCAGCACGAGGCGACGCCCACGAAGGGCTGGTGTATCTGCGCGGTAGTGAGACCCATGGCGTAGAAGTAGGAGCGATGCGGCGCGCGCGTAGGACCTTCCGTCACGTGACGGCTCGGCAGCCTTTGCTTGATGTTGGTCTTGGCGTCCATCGCGACCAGTTTCCTTGGCTAACCCTTGTCAGACCCGGAAAATCACACCCAAGATTTGAATCGACCTTGGGATTTCCCGCCGCCTGCCATGGGCACACCGCAGCCCTAAAACATTAGAGCGATTTTATTCATGTTCGGGTGTGGCCAAAAAGCGGCGTCGATGCGAACGGACTGCGATAACGGTTAAATCGCTCGGGAATGTTGCATAGACAGCACAATCGTGGCTCGAAGGACACGGAAAAGCCTACAATAATACCTTCGCGGGAGGGGCTATCCACAACTGGAGATTTTGTGACGCGAGCGGCGCACCCAACTTTGGAGCAATGACGCGCGAACCGCGACTGAGTCGCTCTCACCGCCGTCTCCCCGTCATCGTGAGGCGCGAGCCATGGGGCGCAAAGCCCGCCATGGTGAGCCTCGAAGGATGAGCAGCCCCGATGCAGCCGGGCCGGCGCCCTTCGAGGGCGGCTGAAGAAGCGGTTAACTCAGGGTGACGGGCATAGATGGGAGCTCGCTGTCTCAAGGTCAACAAGCTCGCTTGCGTCGCGGAATTGATTGCGCTGCATTACCGCTGAGTGTGCTCAGTCGATGATGTGATAGCCGCCGTCTATATAAAGCACGCTGCCGGTGATCAGCTTGGCGCCGTCGAGCGCCAGGAACGCGGCGGCATTGCCGACATCGTCGATGCTCACGAGGCTTCGCGACGGCGCTTTCGACTGCGCCTTGTCCATCAGTTCGTCGAACTCGGGGATGCCTGAAGCCGCGCGCGTCGCTAGGGGGCCGGGCGAGATTGCGTGCACGCGAATGCCTTTGGGACCCAATTCGGCGGCAGCGTAGCGAACAGAGGCCTCAAGGGCGGCCTTCGCTACGCCCATGATGTTGTAATTCTCCACCACCATCTGGCTACCATAATAAGTCATGGTGAACAGCGTGCCGCCATTCTTCATCAGGGGCTCAGCGAGATGCGCCATGCGCAGGAACGACCAGCAGGACACGTCCATCGTCTTGAGGAAACCGTCCCGGCCAACATCGACGACGCGGCCGTGCAGCGCCTCCTTCGGCGAGAAGGCGATGGAGTGCAGCAGGAAATCGAGCTGTCCCCAGTCCTTCGCGATACGCTCGAACACCGCCTCGGTCTGGCCTTCGACCATCACGTCCAGCGGCATAAAGATTGGCGCCTCCAGCGCCTGCGCTAGCGGCTCGACATGCTTCTTGGCACGATCGTTCAGATAAGTGACGGCGAGCTCGGCGCCGAGCGCGCGAAACGCCCTCGCGCAGCCCCATGCGATCGACTGGTCGTTGGCGATGCCGACGATCAGGCCCTTCTTCCCCTTCAGGGCAACCTTGCTGTCCGGGAATACTGGGATCATGACACCCTCTCGTGTCCGGGGTTGCGCGATCGACCGTTCATCAGCAGCGATAGCGTGTGTTGCGCAATCATCAATTCCTCGTCGGTCGGTACGACATAGACGGGAATGGAACTGTTCTGGCGCGATATCAAACGCGAATGACGTTCGTTCTCTGCATCATCGAGCGCGACGCCGAGCCAGCCGAGCTGCTCGGCCACGCGCGCGCGAATGCCACTCGAGTTCTCGCCGATGCCAGCGGTGAAGACGAAGGCGTCAAGGCCCTGGAGCGCAGCAGCGAGCATGCCGGCGCTGAGGCCAATGCGGTAGGCAAAATAGTCGACAGCCAACTTGGCCTGCGGATCGGTACTTGCCTCCAGTTCTCGCATGTCGTTGCTGACGCCGGAGAGCCCCTTCAAGCCGCAGTCCCGGTAAAGGAAATCCTGCACCTTGGACGCCGTCATGCCCTTCTCGGACATAAGGTATAGCACCACGCCCGGATCGAGTTGGCCCGGCCGCGTGCCCATCGGCAAGCCGTCGAGCGCGGTAAAGCCCATGGTGCTCTCGACGCTCTGCCCATCCTTGAGCGCACACATCGATGCGCCGCTGCCGAGATGGGCGACGATCACCCGGCGCTTGGCAATCTCCGGCGCGATCTGAGGGAGGGTTTTTGAGATGTATTCGTAGGAGAGTCCGTGAAAACCGTAGCGCCGCACGCCTTCGGCGTGAAGCTGGTGTGGAATCGCGTAATGATCCGCCAGCGGACCGTGCGTGCGGTGGAATGCGGTGTCGAAGCAGGCGACCTGCGGCAGTGTCGGGAAATTGGCGAGGATCGAGCGGATCGGTGCCAGATTGTGCGGCTGGTGCAGCGGCGCCAGTGTGACGAAGCGCTCCAGCCGCGCCACCAAGCCATGGTCGATCAGCACTGGCCGCTCATAGTCCGGCCCGCCATGCACGACCCTATGCCCCACGGCCAGTGGATTGATACGAGCCTCGTTCCTCAACCAATCACCCGCGACGTCCATCGCTGCAGGAACATCCGGAATGGCCTCGATCGGATAGGCCCGGTCGGCCATGGGATCGCTGCTCGCCCCATTCGCCCGCAATCGTGGACGACTGCCGATGCCATCCACCTGCCCCTTGATCAACCGACGCAGCCTGCCTTCGCCCTCGACCGCGAAGACCTGGAACTTGACGCTCGACGAGCCGGCGTTGACGACGAGGATGGTGTCCATGGCGGTCACGACGCGACTGACGGCGTCTTCTGGCGCCGAGCGTGGGCATAGAGCGCGGCAACCGCGCAGGACGCCATTCGCGCCCTCGGGCTGTCCGCGCGCGAGGTCAGGACGACCGGAACCCGCGCGCCCAGCACGATGCCGGCGCCGTCGGCCTTGGCGAAATAGGCGAGGTTCTTGGCAAGCATGTTGCCCGATTCCAGGTCCGGCACGACCAGGATCTGCGCCCGGCCGGCGACTTCGGACTTGATGCCCTTGATCCGTGCGGATTCGACGTCGATGGCGTTGTCGAACGCCAGCGGCCCGTCGAGCACACCGCCCGTGATCTGCCCGCGGTCGGCCATCTTGCAGAGCGCTGCGGCCTCGATCGTGGACGGAATCTTTGACGTGACCGTTTCGACCGCCGACAGGATGGCGACCCGCGGCGACTTGCCGAAGGCCGCCTGGTTGTAGAGGTCGATCGCGTTCTGGATGATGTCGCGCTTGGCGTCGAGATCGGGAAAGATGTTAATCGCGGCGTCGGTCACGAAGATGGTCTCGGCATAGGCCGGCACGTCCATGACGAAGACATGGCTGACGCGTCGATCGGTGCGCAAGCCCCCGACCTTCGCTGTAACGGCCCGCATCAACTCGTCGGTGTGCAGGCTCCCCTTCATCAGCAGTTCGCCCCGGGCGGCATGGATCAATTCGACGCCCTTCGCCGCCGCATCGTCGCTGTGTGCGGCATCGACGATCTCATAGCCGGATATATCCAATCCGAACCTGGCGGCAGTATCCCTGATCTTCCGCTCCGGCCCCACCAGCAGGGGCCGGATGATGCCGGCACTCGCGCTGTCGACGGCGCCGCGCAAGGATGTTTCGTCGCAGGGATGCACGACGACCGTCGGCGTCGGCGGGATGGCCTTGGCCGCCGCGATCAGGCGATCGTATTTGCTGGGAGACTGCGTGGCCGTCGCATCTGCTGACATGGTGTCGTTCCCGATCCTTCCAACCCGCGCTACGACGCCTTCGCCTTCGGGTCGAAAGGGGCAACGTTCGACGCCCTTTCGGAACCCTCCGTTGCTTCGATGCCAAACAAGCCCCCAACATGCCGCAAGCGGTTCGCGCGCTCGCCCGTGATATCCTCGCTTGCCGACAGCACCTGCTCGATTGCCTCAAATGCCCCGCGGCGAAGGTTGACGTCATCCGGCAGCATCTTCGGAATGGCGGCGAGGGCCCTTTCCCGATCGAGCAGCAGCATGAAGAACTGCTCCCGCACCAGCATCTTGAAGTCGGGTAGCGTCATGCGCGCGCCGCCATGGTCCCGGCGGATCTGCCGTAGCGCCTCGACGCTTCGTTCGTCGACCATCCCGCGCGCCGACCCGACATAGAGCAAGGCGCGCAGTGCTGCCTCGCGAAGACCACCCTCGCCCATCCGCGACTTCAGATCAGCGACACGCTTCTCGAGCATGGCGCGATGCTCGGCAGACATCTCACGTGGGCGAGACAGCGCTGAGTTCGGATCGATTCCGACGGCCGCCTGCAGCGCCGGCGAACCATAGACGTTGAGGAAGATCGCTTCGCTCAGCGCTTCCTGCGAATCGCGCCAGCTATCCAGGGCGTGAACGATCTGCTTCGACATTTGCTCCTGGAACGCGAGGAACGGATTGTCTGTCGAGACCGGCTTGCGCTCCTCATCGGCCTTCTCGGCCAATGACTTCACCGTCGCCATGTAGGGATTCTTGCTGCTGAAGAGTTCGTACTGCAGCCGCAGCGGATGCATGTTGTGGGCCCACTCGGCCATCTCCGGTGTCACCATGCCCTTGATCAAGGGCCGGACGAATTTCTGATAGGCCGCGAGATTGATCTCCGAGACGCGCTTGGCGGCGGCAAAGCGCCGCTCGTCTTCGGGTGAATTGCCGCCCATGGCGCGGATGTCGTCGAGCGTCCGCCCCTCGCAGCGCATGACCCATTGACCAACGACGAGATCGGAGCTTGCGGTCTCCTCGCCCTTCGCCTCGAACGTCGCCTCGTAGAGCCCGGGCGGAAGAACGTCGATGAGGTCTATGTTGCTTGAGAATTCGGCATGTTCCTTCCTGGCGACGCCGCCGGACACGAAGATGCCGAGATGACCGATGCTCTTGTGCACGGTGTAGACGATGGTCTGCCCATACGCCCTGATTTCGTCGACGTCGGCATAGCAATCGAGAATCCAGTGCAGCGCCTGCTGTGGCGGCGTGACGTTGTCGCCTTCCGAGCAGAACACGACGATCGGAGACCTGATGTTGCGCAGGTCAACCTTCCGACCGTCGGACATCTCGATCTTGCCCGCAGCAAGATTATTGCCGACAAACAGCTCATCGACGATGAACTGGATTTCCTCGGCATTCAGGTTGACGTGGCCACCCCACCAGCGTTCGAATTCGAGATAGCGGTCCGCTTCGGTGTCGACCTTCGAATAGACATTATACTGTTTGGTCCAGAGCGTGTTCGACGGGTTCTGGTTCTCGAAGTTTTGCACCAACCATGCGCCGTCGAACTTCCCGGCGCCGAGATCGGAGGTCATCGCCGTCAGCCAGCTTCCGCCCAGCAGCCCGCCCGAATAGCGCATCGGATTTTTTCCGTGTACGCCGGCCCAATAGGCGAGAGGTGCGCCGGCGATAATCAGCGGTCCGAACAGCTCCGGGCGCAGCGACGCCAGGATCATCACCGCCCATCCGGCCTGACAGTTGCCGATCACACAAGGCTTGCCGTCGGCATCCGGGTGACGGCTTATGACCTTCTCTATGAACTGCGCTTCGGCGTGCGCGATGCGCTCGATGGTCTGCCCGGGCATCGGGTCCGGCAGAAATCCAATGAAATAGCAGGGATGCCCCGCCTTCATGGCCACGCCGATCTCGCTGTCCGCCTTGAAGCCGCCGATGCCAGGACCGTGGCCCGCACGCGGATCGACCACGACGAACGGACGCCGATTCATGTCGATCTCGACGTTCTCCGGCGGAATGATGCGGACCAGCACGTAGTTGACCGGCGCGTCCAGCTTGCGGCCGTCGATGATCAATTCGGCGGCATATTGCAGGACATGAGGCGCCGTCTGAGTGACATGCTCGCGGTACTGGTCGCCGCGCTGGCGCATGATGTCCAGGAATAGGACGCTCCGCTGCCCCGCATCGACCATGTATTCGACGGCCGAGGCGACAAGCCCGGATAACGGGCCACCTTGCAGACTTGGCTTTTCCATCGACATGATCCGACCTCATCGTCGCTCGGCTTCATCCAAGACGTTCCGAGTTGGCCGACGTTGATTTAGGTCAACGGTCGACGGCCGCTTGCGGCGCCGGGACGGCACGGTCGGCCCTGATCCAGGCCAGCGTGAGCTCCCAGGCCACCGAGAGAATGATGGGCCCGATGAAGAGCCCGACGATTCCGTGCCCAAGCGTGCCGCCGATCACGCCGACGAGGATCACGAGTGTCGGCGTCGTCAGGCCGCGCCCCATCACCAGCGGTTTCAATACGTTGTCGAGAATGCTGACGATGCCGAGGAACAGCGTCAGCAGCAATGCCGTGGTGACGTCCTTGTCGGTCCATATCCAGACGATCACGGGAAGCATGATGATGGCTCCGCCGATCTGCACGATAGAAAGCAGCAGCACCAGTAACGCGAGCAGCCCGGCGATCGGGATACCCGCCAGCTTGAAACCGATGCCGGCCAGCAGCGCCTGGACGACGGCGATACCGATCACGCCCTGGGCTACCGCGCGAATGGTCGCTCCCGCCAGATCCAGGAAGTGCTCGCTTTGCTCGGGCACGATCCGTGACAGAAAACCCCTGCCCCCCGCCACGAGCTGCGGTCCATAGGGAAAGAGGAAGCCGGCGACCGCGACCGACAGCAGGAACTTGATCGTGCCCACTCCGGCATCGCCGGCAACGCCGAGCAGCGTACCCGCGAACGGCTTCAGATACGGCACAATCCGTTGCAGAACCGAACGAAGATTGATCGAAGCCTGATCCCAGACGTCGTAAAGCTGCGTCCCGATCAGCGGCCAGGTCTTGATCGCCGCGGGCGGCGAAGGCACCGCCAGATCGCCCGCGGCCAGCCCACCGGCGAAATCCCTGATCCCGTCCACCGCGCCGAGGCCGAGCCAGGCCGCCGGCCCGATGACGATGGCCAGATTGATCGCGGTGAGAACTGCCGCCGCGAGCTTCGCCCGGCCGCCCAGGATTTTAGCGAGCAAAAGGAAGGCCGGATTGAACGCGACCGCGAGCACGAGGGCCCAGACCAGAATCGTGACGAACGGGCGGATCAGATAGAACGTCCAGAAGATCAACAGAGCAAGCAATCCGAGCCGGATCACGAGCTGGATCACGTCCTCCCCGGTAAGAAGCTGGCGAAGTGTCTTCAAGGCCGCGTCCAGATCTGATCAAGGCGAAGCGTAGCCGGCGCCTCGGCGTTACGATCTTGATCTGGATCAAGTGACTGGAGCGCCGGCGGGCTCTTATCAACTGCTGCCGGATGTGAGCGAACCCCGGCCTGCCCGCACGGGGAGTTGCGATGCCGGACGCCGCCCGCTACAGCGCACGCGAGCACCTGCGCGACGGCTGCCCGGTTGAGATCCGAGCGCTCCGGCCGGAGGACGAGGCTGGCATGCTAACAGCCGTGGACGGGACCAGCACGCAGTCATTGCAGCGCCGCTTCTTCGCGGTGAAACGCCACTTCTCCGAACGCGAACGCGCCTTCTTCATGGACGTCGATTTCAAGAAGCACGTCGCGCTGGTCGCTCGAGTCGAGGAACAGGGCCGCGCCGCCATCGTTGGCGGCGGTCGATATGTTGTCGTCGAACCCGGACAGGCCGAAATGGCCTTCGTCGTGGTGGACGCCTGGCAAGGCCGAGGCATCGGTTCCCTGTTGTTGAGGCACCTCATCAAGATCGCGCAGGAGCACGGGATGCAAGAGCTGACGGCCGAGGTTCTGTCCGACAACACGGCCATGCGCAGGGTGTTCGCGAAATCCGCGTTCAGACTTGTGAGAAGTGAGGAGCCGCAGACAGTGCGTGTCGCTCTCAATCTCGGATCCGCGTCCCCTCGCTAAACATGCGCGCCTGGCGTTTGTCCGCCGCAGTAGTTCGGTAATGATGCAAAATCCGACGAATCCGGTTTCACTCCCACCGCCCCGACCGCAGATAAGCCTTGCGACTTTGCTAAATGTCCGACCTGACCGCGGGCGGCTGGTGTCGGCGGCGCGAGCGTCGACCGCTTCTGGCCTCTGCCTTTTTGCTGGTTGGCTGCTCGACAATCAGGGGGGCGGCTTGACAGCCAGTCTCGGCGCGTTTGTCGCGCTCTATGGTAGCGGACGCCCCTACCTCAACCGCGCAAGATTGCTGGGCCTCATTGGATGCGGCCTTGTCATGAGCGTGGTCGCGGGCGTGGAGGCTGCAACAGTGCAAGGCCCTTGGGCCGGCGTCGTGGTGGCCGCTCTGATTGCGACCCTTGCGAGCTTCTTTTGCAGCGCACTTAACATCGGACCGCCTGGGGCTTACATGTTCATGCTCGCTTGCGCGGCCGGCACCTCTATGTATGGACAAGGCCCGAATATTGCGCAGATCGCAGTGCTTGTCGCGGCGGGAGGGGCTGTCTCATGGACATTGCACATGCTCGGGGTGCTTTGGCGGCCGCGCGGGCCGGAGTGTCAGGCCGTAGCCAACGCGGCCCTCGCGGTCGCGGAATTCATCGATAACGCGACGCAGGGTCAGTCGGATCTGCCGCGCCACAAAGCCGCGACAAGCCTGCACGATGCGTGGAGAGTGCTTATCGCCTGGCAACCGGCGGGAAATCGATCCGACCTGAAGCTGGGTCAGTTACAGGCGCTCAGCCGCGAGCTACATGGGATGTTTGCCGCGGCGGTCCGCGCGGGCAGCGCGAACCGTTCCCTCGGTCCAAAGGCGAGCGCCGAAGCTCGAGATATCAGGTCTCGCGTGGCTGAATTGCCGAGCGAGGGTGCCCCTGCCGGACGAAACGAACGACGTTCCTTCTTCGAGCCTCGTGAAATGCTCGCGACGTCTTTTTCTTGGTCGGTACAGCCGCCGCGCATTGCCCTGCGCGTCGGCGCGGCCGCCTTGATCGCAGGATCTGTCGGGGTGTTGGCAGGCCTTGGGCGCTCTTACTGGGCCGCCGCCGCCGCCGTGTTAATCCTGCACCAAGGGCTGAATTGGGTGCGCGCCATGCAACGCGGCCTTGAGCGAACCTTTGGCACGATCCTCGGCCTGATCGTTGCCGCAGTCCTATCGTGGCTTCATCCCCATGGCATTGCTCTGGTCGGATGCATTGTCGCTCTGCAATTCGCAGGTCAATTGTTCGCTGTTTCAAACTATGCAGTCGCCGTCTTCTTCTTCACGCCGATGGCTTTACTGATGGCAACAGCCGGCAGTGCATCCACTTCGGACACCGATGAATTGCTCGTCGCACGTGGCCTCGACACGATGATTGGCTGCGGAGTCGGACTGGCTGTCCTGCTTGCTACCTACCGAACAGAGAGAGCAGGCGATTGTTCAAGCACTCACTTCGCTACAAACAGGCAACGCAGCTGCGATCCCTCGCTCAGCATCGAACTTTCTCGTACCGGAAATCATTTTTCTCAACGAGAGTTGGCCGCCCTGAGGTCGGTTCCGAACCGCGTCTTGTTAAGGCTGCATCGATATCGATAGACTTTTGAAGAAGCCTCCTGGTTAGTCGACCACGTGATATCCGCCGTCTATGTAGATAGTATCCCCGGTGATGAGCCGCGCCACGTCGTGCGCCAGGAAAGCTGTTGCTGCACCAACGTCCTCGATGCTGACCAGACTTCTTGCCGGAGCCTTGGCTTTTGCCTTTTCGAGCAGCTTGTCGAATTCGGGAATGCCTGAAGCTGCGCGGGTGGCCAGCGGCCCGGGAGAGATGGCATGCACGCGGATACCCTTCGGTCCCAACTCTGCGGACGCGTACCTGACCGCGCTTTCAAGGGCGGCCTTGGCAACGCCCATGATGTTGTAGTTCTTCACAACGGTCCGACTGCCGTAATACGTCATCGTGAAGAGGGTCCCACCCTTCTTCATCAACGGCTCCGCCAGATGAGCCATCCGAAGGAACGTCCAGCATGAGACATGCATGGTCGTTAGAAATCCATCAAGGGATACATCGACCACCCGACCGTGCAGCGTCTGTTGCGGTGCAAATGCAATAGAATGCACCACAAAATCGAGGTTGCCCCACTCCTTTGCGATCCGCTCGAACACCGCTTCCATCTGCCCTGGCTCGCGGACGTCAAGCGGCATGACGATGGAGGAATCAAGCGCGCGCGCCAGCGGCTCGACATGCTTCTTGGCCTTGTCGTTCAGATATGTGACGGCAACTTCGGCGCCGAAGGCACGGAAGGCGGCGGCACAACCCCACGCTATGGACTGCTCGTTGGCGATGCCCACTACGAGCCCCTTTTTGCCCTCAAGCAACTTCGCCTTGACGGCTGGGATCAAGCGAGCCTTGCCGTTCTTCGGCATCTCCAGCGGTTCGCCGCGAGCGAATCTTTCGGCAGCCTGTTTCAACGTGTTGAAGGCTTGCCGGCGATCTTTGGCCTCGGCGGTCCTTGCAATCTCCTGACCGTTTACCTTCAACTGCCCCTCGCCCCACGGAGCGACGCTGATTTCAAACCGGTCCTTGCCCAGCGTTGTAAAGAATTGCTGAACTGTAGCTCCTTTGCCCACTGGCATTTCCTTGTTCGGCTCCCAATTAGCGGTCTGCATTGGCATAGCAATCATCCCCTGTGGGTCATCAAATAGGGTTACTTCTCATCCGGATATGACGACCCGAACGTCGCCCGGTATATCGTCCAGTAGAAGGCCCCGACAAAGCCGGCCCCGCCGACGATGTTGCCGAGCGTGACCGGTAAGAGATTGTGGACGATGCCGGATACGGTGATCTGTGAGGCGTCGAAATTCTCGGGAGCATGACCGGTCTGGACCAACAGCCATGCCAGCGGCAGGAAATACATGTTGGCGACACAGTGCTCGAACCCGGCCGCGACAAAGGCCGACACGGGCATGATGACCGCAACCATCTTGTCCGTCACTGACCGCCCGGCATAGGCAAGCCAGACTGCCGCGCACACGAGCACATTGCAGAGAATACCCTTGAAGAACAAAGTCGCCATGTCGGGACGGATCTTTCCGGCTGCCGTATTCAGCACCGACAATCCGATGCGACCATCGTTAAGGTCGAGGTGATGGGAGAAGAAGACCAGCACGATGAGTCCGAGCGATCCGAACAAGTTGCCAAACCACACGATGGTCCAGTTGCACAGCATTGTCGGAGTCGACACCTTGCCGCTCGCCCAGGCCATTACGATCAGATTGTTGCCCGTAAACAGCTCGGCCCCTCCCACCAAGACAAGCACCAGCCCGAGCGTGAACACAAGCCCGCCGACGACTCGTACGGTGGCGAAACTGAATGTCGGGTCGCTTGCAACGATGGTGTAGTAAAGCGCGCCGAAGCCGACACCACCGCCGGCCACGATCGCCAGCATGAATGTGGTCAGGAACGGAAAATTGGCCTTCTTCACTCCAACCTTTTCGACGGCCTCCTTGATCTCCGCGGGGCTGTAGGCGTGCAGGTTGAAGATGGGCGGTTGAGGCGCGGGTTCAGCCATTCTTGATGATCCCATGCTCGGTCGCCATCATCCGCCGGCTCCGGCCCCACCGACGAGAAGCCCGACGATCTGCACGGCGATCACCTTCACCAACGTCATCGAAGGGAAGATCATGGCGTAGCCTATATCGGGCCGCTCGGTCGGCGCCATCTTAGTTGAATAGACCAGGATGGCGGGATTTCCGGTGGCCCCCGACGCAACGCCGACCAAATCGTCATAGGGAATCTTCAGGATGTAATGGCCGACCAGAAGAACAATAAACACCGTCGTTAGAAGTACGGCCACGCCGATGAACAGCATCGTGAATCCAGATTCGGCGACAGTGCGGACGAAGGGTTGTCCGGCGTTGACGCCGACGGTGGCAAGAAACATCGCAAGCCCAAAGTTGCGAAGAACGATGTTCGCCGGCAAAGGCATGGTCCAAAGCATCGGTCCGGTGCGGCGGAGCTTGCCGAGAACAAGCGCGACGATCAGCGGCCCTCCTCCGATTCCGAGCGTGACTATGCCGACGCCCGGTATCGGAATCGGAATCAATCCGAGCAAGACACCAATCACCATTCCGAGCCCGAGCGAGACATAGCTGAACTCGGCAGCCGCCTTCACGGTGTCGCCAAAGTGGCGGCGGATCTCTTCCTTCCGGTCGGGCGGCGTCAACACGCCGACCCGGTCACCGAATTCAAGCATCAAGTCCGGTGACGGCATGAGGTCCGCGTCGTAGCGACGAACGTGGAGCAGATGGGTCGAATAACCCTGCGGCATCGGAAGATTGGCAAGGGGGATGCCGACCACGTTGGCCTTTCCAACAAAGACGCGGATGTAGTCGAGGTCGGCGCGATCGCTCGCCAATTTTCCTGGTTCCAGCGTGCCAAGCTGTGCGGCCGCTTTCGCAATCGCTTCTTCACTTTCCGCCACGACCAGCACAGCGTCCCCTGCAGATATGGTCGTATCAGGCGTCGGAACAAAGTTGCGTCCACCCTTCCGGACCATCGTGACCTGGACCTCACTGAGAATACTGGACGTCAACTCGTCGAGCTTCCTCGCGGCATAGCTCGCGCTGATCGAGATTTCGGCCATATGGAAACGCTGCGCCTTGGCTGGGAATTTCGGCTTCACGATCTGGGTCATGAAATAGATGCAGAGGATCGGACCGAGAACGCCGAACGGATAAGCGATGGAATAGCCGATCGACGGGTCCTTATTCTTCATGACGTCAAGAGCCGCTTGCAGCGACGCCGTGCTGGTCATCGATCCGGCGTAGAGACCAAGAGTGTGGCCGATCTTGATGCCGAATACGTGTCCTAGTCCGAGAGCAACTGCCAGGCCGGCCAAACAGGCGATTAGCGCCAGCAGATTGTATTTCTGACCACTGCCAAAGATACCTTCGAAGAACTGGCGGCCATAGAGGATGCCGATGCCGTACAGAAACATGATCAGGCCGGTCAGACCGATCGGCCCGATGATCTGGGCCTTCGGCGCGAAAGCGCCGATCGCTAGTCCAACGAACAACACCGCACCGACCCCAAGCGAAAATCCAGCGATGCTGATCTGGCCGACCAGATAACCGAGGCCGATCGCAAGGAACGCCGTCAGGATTGGCTGGCTTCCTATGATGTCGCGCGCAAGATCCAGCATGTTCCTGAACTCCCCCGGATTGACCGGATATTTCGTTGAATTAGCGTGCCTGGCACCCCGCGGCACGGAATTGCTCGATCACCCGGTTCACTAGGTCGCGGCTGGGCGGCTGGGTTTTTTCGAGCTTGTACTCGAGCCCCATCGCCTTCCACTTGAACGAACCCATCTGGTGGAATGGCTGCACCTCTACCCATTCGACGTTCTTCATGGGCGCGACAAAGCGTGCGATGCCGTCGACATTGGCGGGATCGTCGGTCTCACCGGGCACGAGCGTGAAACGGATCCACGCCGGTTTCGACAGCGAGGCCAGACGCTCGGCAAAGCGAAGCGTAGGCGCGAGATCGCGTGCGGTCGTCCGCCGGTAGGTCTCGGGATCCGAGCTCTTGATATCGAGAAGGACGAGGTCGATCTCGGATAAGTAGTTGTCATCCGCGCGATCGCCCAGAAATCCGGAGGTCTGGATCGCCGTGTGCAGGCCCATCTTCTTGGCGCCGGCGAGTATCCGCCGGGTGAAAGCAAGCTGCACCATCGGCTCGCCGCCGGAGATGGTGAGGCCGCCGCCGAGGGCCTGGATGGAAGGCGCGAAATCGCCGATGCGGCGGAGCACCTGGTCGACTGAAACGTAGGTGCCGTCCTTGAGGTGCCAGGTATCCGGATTGTGGCAGTAGGTACAGCGCAGCAGGCAACCCGAGACGAACAGCACAAGGCGCAGGCCGGGACCGTCGTAGCGGGACGATGTTTCATAGGAATGGCAATAGCCGAACGAACCGACCTCGTCCTTGACCCTGTCCTCATCGGGCGCGTCGGGCGAAAGTCCAACCCGGAGGTCATGACGACTTCCGGGCTCCAGTGCCTGCACCGTCGCCATGGCGGACCTCCATCAGATCTGGCCGTGGAAGGTACGGCTGATCACGTCGCGCTGCTGCTCCGGTGTCAGCCGCACGAAGTTCACCGCGTAGCCGGAGACCCGGATGGTGAGTTGCGGGTACTTGTCGGGATTCTTGATCGCGTCCTCCAGTGTCTCTTTGTCGATCACGTTCAGGTTCATGTGGAAGCCGCCGCGGTCGAAATAGACGTCGAAGGCCTTTACCGCCTCCTCCAGCAACTGGGCCTCCGACAGATGCGCCTTCTGCGGCGCGACCGAGACGGTGTAGCTGATGCCGTCGAGCGAATCCTTGTAAGGGAGCTTTGCGACCGACAGGCAGGACGCGAGCCAGCCGTGGCTATCGCGGCCGTGCATCGGGTTGGCGCCGGGGCCGAACGGCTCGCCCTTGCGCCGTCCGTCCGGCGTGTTGCCGGTTGCCTTGCCGTAGACCACGTTGGAAGTGATCGTCAGAACGCTCTGGGTGTGCGTCGCGTTACGGTAGGTCGGATGCTTACGGATCTTATTCATGAAGCCAGTAACGAGGCTGGAGGCGATCTGATCGACCCGATCGTCGTTATTGCCGAACTGCGGTATCGATTGATTGCCCTCGTTCTGATAGTCGACGATCAGGCCGTTGGCGTCGCGCGTGACGCGGATCTTTCCATATTTGATGGCGCTGAGGCTGTCGGCGACCACGGAAAGACCGGCAATCCCGAACGCCATCGTTCGCAGGATGTCGCGGTCATGCAGCGCCATTTCCAGGCGCTCGTAAAAATACTTGTCGTGCATGTAGTGAATGCAATTCATCGCATGCACGTAGGTCTTGGCCAGCCATTCCATGGTCGTGTCGAACTTGGCCATGACGTCGTCATAGTCTAGGAAATCGTCGACAACTGGCATTGTCCGCGGCGCGACCTGATCGCCGGAGACCTCGTCGCGGCCGCCATTGATAGCGTAAAGCAGCGCCTTTGCGAAATTGACCCGGGCACCGAAGAACTGCATCTGCTTACCGAGCCGCATCGCCGACACGCAGCAGGCAATGCCGTAGTCGTCGCCCCAGTGCGGCCGCATCAGATCGTCGTTCTCATATTGAAGCGACGAGGTGTCCTTGCTGACTTTGACGCAATAGCGCTTGAATGGCGTCGGCACGTGCTTCGACCAGAGTACGGTGATGTTCGGCTCCGGCGCCGGCCCCAGATTGTAGAGCGTGTGCAGCATGCGATAGCTACTTTTGGTCACCAGCGTGCGGCCATCGAGATCCATGCCGCCGATACACTCAGTCGCCCAGTAGGGATCGCCGCTGAACAACGCGTCGTAGTCGGGCGTGCGAAGGAAGCGCACGATGCGCAGTTTCTGCACCAATTGATCCCACAGCTCCTGCGCGCGCGCTTCGTCAAGAAGTCCAGCCTTCAGGTCGCGCTCGACGTAGACGTCGAGAAAACTCGAGATGCGGCCGATCGACATCGCCGCCCCGTTTGCCTCCTTGATCGCGCCGAGATAGGCAAAATAGGTCCACTGGAACGCCTCCTGGGCGCTGCTGGCCGGCTTTGCGATATCGTGATCGTAGAGCTTGGCCATCGCAGCCAGATCCTGGAGGGCACGAATCTGGTCCGCCAGTTCCTCGCGCATCCGGATGATCTCGTCTGTCGGCCACATGTCGTCGATCTGCGCCCGTTCTGCCTTCTTCGCTTCGATCAGACGATCGACGCCGTAGAGCGCCACGCGGCGATAGTCGCCGATGATGCGGCCGCGTCCGTACGCGTCTGGCAAGCCGGTGATGATGCCGGACCTGCGGCAATTCATGATCTCCGGCGTATAGGCGTCGAAGACGCCGTCATTATGTGCTTTGCGGTACTTCGTGAACGTCTCGTGTACGGCTGCATCCGGCTCGAAGCCGGCCGCCTTGATGCCGGCCTCGACCATACGCAAGCCACCGAACGGAAAGATGGCCCGCTTGAACGGTTGATCGGTCTGGAGTCCGACGACGACCTCGTTGTCACGGTCGATATAACCGGCCTTGTGGGCAAGCAACGTAGAAGGGGTTTTCACGTCGACTGCGAGAACGCCCTTTTTCCTTTCGTCCGCAAAGTAGGGCTGCAGCTTCGCCCAGACCGCCTTTGTGCGCTGCGATGGACCGGAAAGGAATTCCTCGTTCCCGCCATAGGGAGTGACGTTCCGGACAATAAAATCGCGAACGTTGATCGACGTCTGCCAGTCGCCGTCCCGGAATCCATTCCAGCAATCTCCGGTGCCGGCTTCCTTCCTGAGAGCGGCGCTTGCTTTCATGGTAGGTCTCCCACGGCGTTCGATTGGTGCCCTAGGGTCCGAGGTCCATGCGGGCGACGATCTCATATGTCGTTTCGGTGGACTGCTGGCTGTTGATCTAAATCAAGCTCGAGCAAACGAGCCATGGAGTCTGCCGGCCTGCTCCGCTCGTTCCTCTACCGAAAGCATGCGGTCAGTGATCGCGTTCCTGGTCAGACACTGCAGCAACGGGCATCCGGAACTCTGCAATCAGGTCGCTGCCGACGCCGCGACCCGCTGTGCGCCGTCGTCGCGCCCGCCGAAGAAGGCGGTCAAGCATGGGGATGATCCCGTGAAGCTGTGGAGATTGTCGCTCCAGACGGTCGCGGTCGGCTCGGCAGATGGCGCGGAGGAAGTCGAGATCATCGCAATCTTCTGCGGCTTGCGGCTTGGGATTGCTACTCTCGCTCGTCGCGGCCATGCTCTACGGCCTGGATTTCACGGCCCTCTGACGCGCTTGCGCCTTCAGGATGCGGTCGATCGAGCTCGCTCGCGTCCTTCGCGGCGGCGCTCGCGCTGTTCCCGGCGTCGCTTTGCCCGCTCCGCGAGCGGCGGCAGCGGTGGCACGGGTCTATCGACCGTCTCAGACGGAGCCGTCTCGATCGGCTGGTCGACGCCGGCGCGCGCCTCCATGAATTCGAGCACAATCCGTCCCTTGTCCGTGATCTTCCACCCACCGCTTTCGCGATCGACCAATCCTTTCGAAAATATATCGAGGTTCGGCACGCGCGCAGCCAGCCGCCTGGTCCGTTCGGCCCAGTCCCGGCCGCTGGTCGCCAAGATCGCCATGTCGCGCTTGATGTCGTCCATCACGGCAAAGCCGTTCGGATAGGACACCAGGATCTTCAACACCGTGACCTGAAAATTCACCCCCGCGTCCTCGATCGGTCAACGCCATATGGTCGGTACTCGAGACAGCGCGTCGCGACCGACCTGCCTGAGACCTTCGAGCGAGACCTCTCCGCGAGTAGCCGCTTCCAAAATCTTTGAAGCGACATGCGTGCGCGCACCAGTCTCGCGCGCCGAAACGTTTTCGCAAACTTCGTCGAGAACCGCGCGCAAAAGCGTGGTGGTGGCCGCATCGAACATGAGACGCCCCGTGCGGGAAAACTATAGAGTAGCCGAGTTTTCCCGATAGGCGAGTCGTTTATGAGGTCAGCAAATCTGACCTTCCGATGCCAGGAGAGCTCCCGCGTCGCGGCCCGATCGTCAACGTCCCGCTCCGCCTGACAACGCAGGAACGGAGGCTTTCGACGCAGGTTCTACTTTCATGGGCGAACCTATTCCGTGGCTGATTGAGAATGCGATACAGATTGCCTGGCACTACCTTGAGTCGTCGGGCGAGATCATCGAACCCGCCAAAGCCAGCAAGTTTCTTTTTAAGACGGTCGATGAGATGGTCCTCAAAAGTGAACACCGGAAGTTAATGCTCGCCAACCGCGCAATCGATGCCTATCGCAGTCGATCCAAACGTCGTCAGGCATACTAGATGGCAACGGTCGCTCTCATAGCTGCGCTACTCTTGAGTGCCGGACTCGTCCTTGTAATTCGGCACCACGACAATCGGGACAAGATCGTGTGCCGTAAGGCAGACCAGATGGTTCGCGATCACATCGATCACCATTGAGCACGCGCCGCTGCTGAATGGGTGTTCCACGAGGGTCGGCGCTGAATTGTTACCCGCTGGCAGCCGTCGACAATTTACCCGTAGACCGCACATAAACCTGCCGCCGGCGCATCCTTTCTGACACTTGCTATCAGATGCATCTCTCGCCCGCACCTTTCGCAAGCGACGATTGGTGGAGTAGCGTCGGTATATGAGGTCATTGCAATAGATGAGGTTCCCGCGTCGGAGCGGCCATATCGCTGACCTGCCACGTTAGGTTCAACCGCCAAAGAGTCCATTGTGGACGCTTTGCGGTCAGTGCGGATAATCTGACCCGGTGGACTTGCTGTGTGACGCCGTGCAAGGAGGAACGCATGCGTGGATCGTACCCCATCGAGCACCGTTTAGAACGGCTGGCGTTGGCCAGGGCATACGTCGCCCTCACTGGTGTGATGGTTCGCTCGGTGTTCGGCCAGAAGCATGCCGATCACTCGCTATTGCTGATCGACGCCGCGATCATGGTGGGGCGTGCGGAGAACAAACCTATGAACGCCACGAAGATCGCGCACTACGTCGGCTTGCCGCGATCAATGGTCATTCGCAAGCTCAAGGAGTTTGTCGATTCCGGTGTGATCACCCGCGAGGGGAACGTATTCCTTTTGTCTGAGCAACGCGCTCACAATCAGACGAAGTATGTCGCCGAAGCGATGCGCATTTTCCGCGCAGCCGAGAAAGCCCTGAAGGTCTAGCAAGTCGTTCGATCAGCCGCTGTCGATACGCTAGGCATGACGGGCGGCCCGATGATCAGAGACGTCCCTCTCGGAGCAGCCCGATGCATTGGCCGAGCGTCCATTCAGGGTGCCGAACAAGCGCTCTTTCGACTGCCGAGCGCTCATGCGTCGATAGCTGGCTGAGTACGAACTCGTACTCCTGATCGGAGACCTCTACGATTCTGCCAACGTGTGTTCGTCCTATGCCGAGCATCAGAATGGCGTCAGATGCGGTAACGCTATTCTCTCGCATGAACCTGCAAACACGACGGCAGTCGTTAGGCGAAAGCTGCGCCAGCAGAAATTCGCGCTCGGCTGCCCGTTCAAAAGTCGGTTTATTCAAAGCGCCAACCTCCGAATTTGGGAGTTTGCACCTGCTCAGCACCGCACCTGATTATGCTACCTAATGCACCATTAGGTTGCAATTCAAAGGAAGATCACCTCGGATGAATTTTTGAAGAAATTCCCGGAGAACTCGATCAGGTTTGAGACTAGGGCCTATTGGGCCCCCGCCATTCCGCCCGCTATTCGCGGAACCACTCTGAATTTGAAAAACCGTTCGCCTTTCAAGCACTTCCCTCAGTCCGAGTACCTGGAAATAATGCTGGACGTCAGGACCACACGGTTCTGCCGTACGCGAATTCGCTGACCGCCACAGGGTTCTCCACCCTTGTCGACATGGCCGGAAAAATGTTGGCGAGACGAACCTTCAGCGCCGCTCATCCGCACGTGGTTACGAGCTCACAGGGACTACCCGCCCTGCTCGCACCTCTCGCGCCGACGCTGCCGCGACCACCGCACCCCTGCTCGCGAAACGTGACGACACATGATCGCCCCTCAAGGTCCCGTGCGGCTTGGCGGCATCGCGAGGTGTTTTGCCCGTCAGGCAACGGAGAATCGGCCCGAACCGTCAGCCGAGCGACAATGCGTCGCTCGCTGCACCGCAGGTGTTATGCGGCATTGCAGCCGGGTCGCAGGATCACGCAGTCGGACGCCGCGCCGTCGCAGCACGTCGCCTGCTGTCGGTGGGCGCCATGCTGTTGTTCTACGCGCTCGAAGCGCGAGGCTCGCACTATGTGCTGGCCTTGCGCGGCAGCCTGCGCCCTCAGCGCGGCTTACGGCTTTCTGCAGGGTGACTGGCCGTTCGGATTCGTCGAGACGATCTGGACGGCGGTTGCCTTGCGGCAGTGGACCAAAACGATGTCCAATCGGATCTAGGCGCGCGCATCCGTGCCATGATCGAAACGGGCGAACAGCGCGCTCGTCACAGCACCCAGCAGGCTCCAGAACATCAGGCTTGTCACCGTGACCGCGGTGACGAACTGATGCGACAGCGATGACGGCACGTTGGTCTCTACCTGCTCCAGCTCGGGCGCGCCAATCAGGTGGGGCAGGATCAGCAGGATCACGCCCGCAATGGCCGTCGGCACCGAACGGTGGAAGACGATCAATGCCAGGCCCGCAGCGGTCGCCAGCACGGCGGCTGTCCACCAGACTTGGCGCGACAGGAGCGGCGCAGCCGGCACGCCCGGCAGCTCCGGTGCCAGGCCGAGGCCGGGGGCGATGGTGAAAACGGCAAAGCCGGCCAAGCCCCACATCAGGCCTTCATGCCAGGAGATGCCCTTGCCGGTTGCGCCGCTGCGGACGGCGAAGAAGCCGGCCAGGAGCAGTGCGAAGCCGATCGCGGTCAGGACGTTCGCGGCCGCCGTGTAGGCGTTGCGCTCGAACCCGTCCCGGGGCTCCCACCCTTCAGCGCCGTGATCATGGGCGGCATGGTCGTGACCTGCATGGTCGTGGCCAACCGCGGCAGCCTGCGGCGCCGCTGGAGTGTCGTGCTGATGGGTCTCCGCGGCCTTTTCAAAGACCTCCGCCTTCAGGATCAGCGGGACGGTGCCGAACTGCTGGGCGACCGTGACGAGGAGACCAACGATGAAACCGGCAATGACCGACGCGAAAACGATCGAACGAAACGTGCTCATGCCGCCTCGGTTAGTGGCAGGGGAAGGCGTTCGAATGGCGCACGTCGTGCGCGGCATTGTGGACGACGTCGATATGCGAGAAGCCGACGACGCCGACGACGAACACGCCGAGCACCATGGCCATCAGGGCCTGCGAAAGCCGTCCCACCTGCCCGGCGGCGACCGGCAGATGCGTAACCTGCGCATTCGAGAGCTGGGCATTCGAGAGCTGAGATTGGCTCATGGTTGTTCTCCGTTCGCGATTTCGTGGTCTTCTAACAGCTTCCGGGCGACGTCGCGACTGGTAAGATGCAGGCTTGTCCCCACGGAAATGCCCTTGCGGGCGATCTTGGCGCCGGCGGCCTCCCGGAAGGTTATTTCATAACGCCGGAAATAGTCGAGGCAATCCTCCGGCGAGGGCTCCGCACCGATCAAGGTCCGGAACGCCCCCCGATGCACGGCGCAAATTGCGCCGTGTCCCTCGACCGGAAAGACCACAGACGCGATGTCGTCGCGCCATTGGGCGTCGTTGGTCAAGCCGACATCGCGCGCCCGCGACCGAACGGATCGATCAGGCGGACGATCTCACAGGCGGCGACGAGGCCGGCGAGCCAGACGGCGCTGGTCAGCCCAATCCGCGTCACGATGGCCACGGTGAAGGCGCCCTCTCCGCCCAAAAACGGCGTCGCGGCGAGCAGCGTGAGCTCATAGGCCGCGTAGGCTGCGACCAGCGCGAGCGCCAGCATCAGCGGTGTGCGGCCGTGCGGGAGCACGCGGAGGACGGCCGACGCCATTGCTGTCGCAACCAGCGCAGAGGCGCCAATGACAAAGCCCCAGGCGATCGTGCCGGCGTCGATCGGGCAATGCAGCGCGCCGAAGCCGATGGTCTGGTTGACGAGCCAAGCGCCGGTGACGACAAGCAATGCCGGCCGCGGCGGCAGCATCGCAGCCGCAACGACCGCGAACGCCGCAAAGGGCGTCGCGCAGGCGAGCGCGAAGCTTGCGAGCGCACATGAGACGGCCAGCAGCGCGAAGCCAAACATCGCAGCATGGCGCGGCGCGACTGGTCGAAGCCTGAAACGGTCGGGGTGAGGCGCAAGCATGTCTGCAGTCATCATGGATCTCCCGACGGTGATCCTAACACATTTGCCGAGAGATGAACCGCCCGACCGGCGGACGCAATCAAGCCCTAGGCGGGCTCCCGCGCCAAGCGCGTCCGGATTACCGCCCGCTCGCCGGCATCGACGAGCTGGCCGATCCCGGTGCGGCCGGCGAGCGCGCAGCGGGTGATGTTTTCGGCGACCGATTTGCGGAACCGATGATCTTCGCCGCTGGGCCGCCTGCGGCAAATCCGATCCAGCGCCAGCTTCATGTTGATCCGTGTGCGGGTGTCGAAATGCTCGCTGATCATTCGCCCGGCCTCGATGCGTTGATGTCGGGGCAAAAACGACCGAGGGACGGCCGGGTTCCAGAGTGGGAATCGCACGAGGCTCGCGAGCCTATGCTCGCCCGCGCGGGCGCTGGGCCTGTGCCCAGATTGCGGCGACGTCGCGTGGCGACGTGTCGATGCGCCGGATCGGCGTCAGTTCGCCAGAGGCCGAGACGATCGCGGTCTCCTCGCGGCGGCAGCGCGGGCACACGAAGCGGACCTCGTGCGGCTGCGCTGACCAGCTCGCACGTTTGACGTTGGCAGCCATCGGCCAGGCCTCGCAACGCGAGCACGACACCAGAAACCGACCGGGATCGAGCATACCCATTTCATGGACTCCGCGTCCTGCCTGCCTCTTCAATGATTAACCCAAGTGAAGCGCCCGGTCTCCTTGCGGTGGTTCTCGTAGTTCAACCCGATGCAGAGGATCTTGTCCGGGTTCGGGATCACTGGACCAGCCTTAGCAGGTCAGGGCTGACGGGACGATGGCGGCACAGGGATGGCCCGGTTGCGATCCGTGCAATCCGCTCGGGCCTTGCACTCAGCGCGCGCCGTGGAGCGTGCAGGCGGTGGTGCAGGTCACCGTATTGCCGTGGTCGCACGACTTGCAGGCGGCAACGCACTGGTTCATGTCGCGGGGATTGTAGCTGTAGTTCCGCATCTGGCAAACCGGAGTCGAGCCGGTGACGTCCTGCTCCTGGTTGCAGGCTGCCGTCATGAGCGCAAACACGATGACCGCAAACAGACGCATGGGACCGCACTGTGAATCACTGACAAAGCGACGTTCGCGGGGGATCATTGCATCGCAACGAGCCCCGGCATTCCCGGATGTGAGGATGCACAGACGCATTCCTCACATCCGCATCGAGGATGCGTGCCAAATGTTAAGAACGGCTTGCGACCGCGTGAAATCCTGCAAGACACCGGATGCCCGGCATCGCGCCTCGATCCAACCGGAACCCTGGAGCAGCGTCAGGCCGCGGCCTTGGTCGCAATGGCCTGCCGCATATCCAGCGCCAGCTGGCGGTATTGCTCCGAAAGCTTCAGGTAAAGCTCGCGCTTCCTGCTGTCGGTAGCGAGCTTGGTGATCAACTCGCATTCGGCGGTGAGCGTCTCGAACCGTTCCAGCCTGTCCTCAAGTTCTGTCATTGGCGTGTCCCCATCAAACGCCTCAAGGACACCAAACCTAAGCCCGGGAAATAGGTCACGGCCAACATCGTTATGGACTACAATCTTATTTGTCCGGAAAGACACACTTGGTGAGCGCGTTGCGCCGCCAAGCGTTCCTGATATTGACGCGCTCCAAAGCAGATGCCAATTTCGTGATCGGTAGTGTCCGCGAGGACTCTTTCCAAGGGAATGCGGTGCGTCCGTCTCGGCGGGCAATTCCGCGGCTGCCCCCGCAACTGTAGGCGGATAGCCGACGACCAGCAAAACCACTGGAGCCCGCTTGGGGCTCTGGGAAGGTGGTCGAAGGCGATGACCCGCGAGCCAGGAAACCTGCTACCAGCCATGGTCACGCGCGAACGCATTGGGCGGGGTGCCTCAATGTCGGAAGAGTTAGCCGGTGCATCTGCCGCCTGGGGCGAAGGTAGATGGCTAAGGCAACCGCGGTGACGGTTTGTTGCGTCGCCGCAGAGCGTTGTTGTGCAAATTCATCATATCCGAGCTGGCTTTGCGCCGGCATTTTCGCGTGTTTTCCTCATCACTCTGCTTTCGTCGGCATCGCTGCCTTCCGCGGCATTCGCGCAAAGCGTGACGCAGGACAGGACCTCCCGGGAGATCAGCCCGGTGGTCGTCTCCCCGTCGAGCCCGAAGCGTGCTCCTGCTGTCAGCTCTGGCAATCAGCGATCCCGCACGGCACGCCGGGCCGCGGGCCGCAAGCCTACTGTCCGGGCCGTCGCGGCTCCGGCAACGCAGCCTCCGAGCGGCACGATACAGACGCCGCTGAACACGGCAGCGGTCACTGACGTCGGGTCCCGGCTCGGCATCACCGCGCGGGAGATGCCTGCGACCGTCGAGGTCATCGATCAGCAGACCATGCAGGACCGGGGCATCAGGACGACCACAGATGTCGCCAAGGCCGCGGTCGGCGTGACCGGCGGCGATGTGCCCGGCGCACCCGCCATCTTCTCGATGCGCGGCTTCAGCGGCGATCAGGTCGCAACGCTCTACAACGGCATCGCGATCGGGCCGTCGACCATGACCGGCCGGCCTATGGACGTGGCAGGCCTCCAGCAGGTGGAGATCATCAAGGGGCCGGACTCGCTGGTGGCGGGCCTCGGCGCGACCGGCGGCGCCGTCAACTACGTCACCAAGGCGCCGCACACGGGACCGATCGTCAACGAGGCCTTCACCTCCTACGACTCGTTCCACGGCTACCGCGCCGGCTACGGATCAGGCGGCAGCACGCTGATCGACGGCCTCGACTATCGTTTCGACATCAGCCATTCCAACGACAAGAGTTTTATCGAAGACACCTATTCGAAGCTCAGCAACGTCTCCGGCCAGTTGAACTACCGCATCAACGACAGCCTGAAGATCTGGGGCGCCGCCGAATACAAGCAGGACAGCGACCGCTTCTACTGGGGAACGCCGCTGGTGCCGGCGAACGCGCCAGGCATCGTGCCGACAAACGGCATCGTATCGGGCCAGTGGACGAATTATTACCTCAACGGCCACACCGGGACGCTCAATCCCGTCACCATCGACGCGCGCACACTGACCACTTCCTACAACGTGCTCGACAACCACAGCGGCGCCAGCGAGCTTTGGCTGCGCAGCGGCTTTCAGTGGGACATTAACAACAGCGTCTCGCTGAAGAGCCAGGTCTACGGCTACGATGCGCACCGACACTGGTTCAACAACGAGATCAACTCGTTCGACGATTCAGGTCCGAACAACGTCTATCGCGAGCGTCTGGCGCTGGACCACGCGCAGCGGCTCTACGGCAACATCACCGACCTCACCGTCAATTCCAATCTCGGCGGCATGGACAACCGCTTCGTTGCCACCGTGATGGCGAGCAGCTCGCAATTCAACGTCTCGCAGGACACGCTGTTCTTCAGCGACACGGTCGAGCTGGTCAATCCGGACCGCGGCCTCTACGGCCCGCGCAGCGACGAGAAGATCTACACCCACCTCGATACCGCCTCGTTGTCCTTCGAGGACCGGCTCAAGCTGACCTCGACCTTCGCGCTGATCGGCGGCATCCGGTTCGAGGACATCAAGCTGGACCGGACCCGCTTCAATCCCGACGGCACTCTGGAGTCGGGCAAGGGCTATCCCTTCTCGACGCCGTTCAATCCCATCACCGGCCGCATCGGCTACACCTGGGACATCGCCCCTGGCGTGATGCTGTACAGCCAGTATGCGACTGCGGCGGACCCGACGGTGGCCAACATCTTCATCCTTGCGCCGTCGGTGCCGCTGCTGCTGACGACGTCGCGGACCTACGAGACCGGCGTTAAGCTGCAATCGGGCGACAAGCGCGCGGAAGCCACGTTCTCGGCCTTCGACATCGAGCGGAAGAACGTCTACGTCCCCGAGAGCGGCATCGTCTTCAACGTCGCCGGCAAAATGGAGTCCAAGGGCATCGAGATCGCGGCGGCGATCAACCCGGTCGCCGGCGTGAAACTATGGGGCAACGTCGCTTTCGTGCAGTCGCACTTCATCGACTTCAGCTATCTCGACGGCAATGGCGGCTTCCAATCCTATTCGGGCAAGACGCCGCCGAACGTACCGAACTTCATCGCCAATGCCGGCGCATCCTACCGCTTCGACACCAGACTGCCAGTCGAGATCGGCGCCTCGATGCGGCATGTCGGCGACCGCTTCAACTTCCAGGACAATCTGGTCGTCATGAACGCCTACACGACCTTTGACGCGTTCGCGTTCGTCGACATCCCGAGGGCCTATTTCACGGGCGTCGACCAGACCCGGATCAGCTTTCGCGTGAGGAACCTGACCAACAAGCTCTACGCCGCCTGGGGCGACCCTGGATACACCGACCAGATCATCCTTGGCGCGCCGCGCAGCTATGAGGTGGCAGCTTCGTTCAAGTGGTGATGCCGCTGTTCGACTATTTGCTGTCCATCCGCCAAGCACCGTCCCAATCGGCAGCGGGCGGACTGGTCTCGAACTCCGCGATGCGGGCGAGCATCGTGCGCGAGGGGCCATCGCCCGGGATGCTCTCCAGCGCGGCGTTGAACGCCGTGCGTGCATCGTCGAAGCGGCGCGCGCGATAGGTGGCAAGGCCTTCGGAGTAATGCGTCCGCAACTTCTCCAGCGGCGCGGTCAGCGCGCCCGCCCGGCCCATCACCTCGAAGACGGGCTGCGGCATGCTCTGGCCGACCACTGCAAGCCGATCGATCTCGCGCAATTCGAGACGCGATCCAATCGCATCCGCCGTTGCCTGCGAAATCAGGATGCGGGTGCCGTAGGCCTTGTTGACGGCCTCTAGCCGCGAGGCAAGGTTCACGGCATCGCCCATCACGGTAAAGCTCATCATCAGCTCGGAGCCGATGCTGCCGGTCAAAACCTCGCCGGTGGCGATGCCGATGCGCAAATCGCACGGCGTCGGCATGGCGCGGATGCCGAGCAGGTCGGGCAATTGCTGCTGGAGCGCGGGCACCTGATCGGCCATGTCGATGGCGGCGAAGCAGGCGAGCAGCGCCGGCTCGTCCTCCTCGATGAAGGGCGGGCCCCAATAAGCCATGATGGCGTCGCCGATATATTTGTCGATGACGCCGCGGTTGCTCCTGATCGGAGCGGACATCACCGTGAAGTAGTGGTTCATCACCTTGACGAGGCCGCGCGGGGTCATGCCCTCGCTCATCGAGGTGAAGCCGCTCATGTCGGAGAACATGATGGTCATTACCCGGCGCTGGCCGTCGGTGGCGACCTCGGGCCGGTCGATCAGCCCCTGCGCCACCTTGGGATCGATATAGCGGCCAAAGGTCTCGCGGATGCGTTCGTTGTGCCGCAACTGCTCGATCATGCGGTTGAAGGCGCCGGCGAGCTCGCCAATCTCGTCCTGGGTCGAGACCGTGATGGTCTTGTCGAAGCGGCCTGCCTCGACCTCGCGGGTGCCGGCGAGCAGCAACCGCACCGGACGCGTGATGCCGCTGCTGACCAGCAAGGCAAAAGCAAATCCGACGATTGCTGCGAGCAAAGTCACGACACCCGAGATGATAATCGCCTGCCGCTGGCGGCTGATCACCGTCCCCGTGCTGGCGAAGACCTGCTTGAGCATGTCGGCGCGGATCGCATCCATCTTCTGGTTGAATTGGTCACGAATGCCGTCGAGATGTTCCAGAGTGCCGCGCGCCTCCGTCATCTGCTTGGCATCGACCTGCTGGAGCAGTTTTGCGTGGTCCTCATTCGCATCGTGCCGCAATTCGGTGAGAGTGGTTTCGATCCGCGTCTCGATCCGCGCCAGCGCAGCATTGTCGGACGGCGTCCTGGTATCGTCGATAATGGCATTGATGAGCGTGCGCGCGCTCTCGGCCTCCTCGTCGATCTTGCGGTCGGCTTCCTCGAACTCGTGCAGCCGCGCCGCATAGGCTTCCTCCTCCGAGGGCGCCTGCATCTTCATCATGACCATCCGCCGTAGCGCGACCGATCGCTCCAGCGAGCGAATGTTCGCGCGGGCCAGATGCCCATAGGCCGGGATGTAGCGATCCGTCAGCTCATCAAGGAGGACGCCGACCTGGCTCGACATCACCATCGACAGGATCGAGGTGACCAGCATCAGGACGATCAATCCGAGGGCGATGCCGACGATCTTGCGCCGGATCGTCTGGTTGAAAATCGGCATATGTGCGGGACAAAGGCTGGAAGGACAGGTTCCGGAACTCATTACACCGGATTTTGGCGCGGGAATACGTGCAATCTGGCCATTCCTGGCGCCCGCGACCGCCCGCAAGCCTCGCGCCGGCCCCATTCGTTAATAAAGGTTAAAATTGCCGCTCTATCCCCCGTTGCACAAGTTCCCGCGTTCCATCCGTATTTTGCCGCATTGTTGCGGGACCGTGAGGAATGCGAAACGATGCTGTGTCACCGTTTTTGATGGCGTTTTGATTCTCGGGCCGCATGTCGTCGCGGACTTTGGTTTGTACTGGTTTCGCAGGGGGACCACGGAATGAACCAGTGCCTACGCTCGCTCGCATGTGTCGTTGCCGTGGCCGCACTGGCGCTCCTTCCGACGGAGCTGGCAGCGAAGAGTAAATCATCATCGCCGAAGAAGACGCATGAGGCCAAAGCGGGCAAGCAGCGCCTTGCTGCGACCAGCAAGCACGGCAAACATGCCGAGGCCAAACGTAAGTCGAAGAAGCAGGACGAGCCCGCGGACAAGCCGGCATCGCCGCCGCTCACCGGCGACCTCGCCGCGCTCAAGGACGCGATCGATCTCGCACGCAAGGGCAAGACCGATGATTCGAGCGCGGCGCGCGACCGCATCGCCGATCCCGCGGGGCAAAAACTCGCCGACTGGTTCATGCTGCGCCATTCCGAGAGCACCGCACCTTTCAAGCGCTATGCCGCCTTCCTCGCCGCCAATCCCGACTGGCCGAGCAGCGCGCTGCTGCGCCGGCGTGCCGAGGCGCGGCTCTGGCAGGAAAAGAGCGATGCGGCAACCGTGCACACATTCACGATGGACCGGCCGACCAGCGCCAAGGGCAACTTCGCGCTGGCCCGCGTGCTGCTCACTGAAGGCGACAGCGACCGAGCCGCGCGTCTCGTGCGCGAGGCCTGGCGCACGGAGGAATTGTCCGAGCGCAGCGAGGAAGACTCCTATGAAGCGTTCCATGATATCCTGAGCGCCGACGATCTCCGCGCGCGCATGGACAAGCGCCTCGGCGCCAAGGACTACGCAGGCGCAAGGCGCGCCGCAAAACGTCTTGGCGAGGACGCACTCGCGATCGTCAGGGCCTGCGCCGCGGTCAACGGCAAGGAAAACAAGGCCAAGGACTATCTCGACGACGTCTCGTCCGATGCGCGCCGTGATCTCGGCTATGTCCTCTGCCGCGCGCAATGGCATCTCCAGAAGGATCGCATCGACGACGCAGCCGAGGTGATCCTCGCTGCAGCGCCCGAGACGATGGCGGCCCAGGACACGGATGCGTGGTGGCGCGAACGCCGCCTGCTGGCACGAAAACTGCTCGACCAGGGCAAGTTCAAAACCGCCTATGATGTCGTGCGCGCCGCCGCGGTGCCGGAGATGGAGGTCTACCGCGTCGACTATCACTTCATGTGCGGCTGGATCGCGCTGCGCTATCTCGACGATCCCAAAACCGCATTGATGCACTTCGCGGCGATCGACGAGGGCTCAGCCAATCCAATTGCATTGTCGCGGGGCCATTATTGGCGCGGCAGGGCGGCGGAGGCGATGAATGCGACAGCCGACGCCCGCCAGAGCTATCAGGCCGCTGCGCGCTATCCGACCGCCTATTACGGCCAGTTGGCGCGCGCAAGGCTCGGCCTCGACCGCATCGAGCTGCGCGCGCCCTCACCCGCGCTGGCTTCAGCCGACACGCCGCCTGCGGACAATCGCGTGCGCGCCGCCGACATGCTGTACGGAATCGGTGAGCGCGACACGGTGTTTTACTATGCCGAGGATTTTGCCAAGGAGAGCACCGACGTCGCAGCCCTCGAAGCGCTCGGCGAGCTCGCCGGCCGGCGCAACGATGCGCGCGTCATGCTCGAAATCGGCAAGTCGGCGCTGGCGCGCGGGCTCGCGCTCGACCACTACGCCTTCCCGACCATCGGCATTCCCGAGCACAAGCAGGTCGCGCCCGCGATCGAGACCAGCGTGATTTATTCGGTCGCGCGCACCGAAAGCTCGTTCAACCAGCGCGACAAATCGGCCGCCAACGCCGTCGGCCTGATGCAGGTGACGCCGGAAGCCGGCCGCGACACGGCAAAACGCTTTGGCGTGACCTATGACTGGGACAGGATGGTCTCCGATCCCGTCTACAACACCCAGATGGGCGCAGCCGAGCTCAGCGCATTGCTGTCGGAATATCGCGGCGACCAGATCATGACCTTCGCCGGCTACAATGCCGGCCGCGGCCGGGTGCGCGAATGGGTCCAGGCGCATGGCGATCCGCGCGACCCCAAGATCGATCCGGTCGACTGGGTCGAGCGCATCCCGCTGTCGGAGACGCGCAACTACGTCCAGCGCGTGATGGAGAACGTGCTGGTGTATCGCGCTCGGTTCGAGGGGATTGGCGTGGCCACGGCGAAGTCCGAGCAGCGCGTCACGACGCATGAAGTGAGCGCGGCGCCGACGGCATCGGCCGCAGCCCCCGCGCCCTAGCCTCGCAACGCCGGGGCTGGACGCGGCGCGAAGCTGGACGGGGTGACTGCGGCCGACGGCTCTGCGCGGCCGGCATCGTGGGGTTAGCCGTCACCTCCTTCCGTGGTCAGAAGGTCGTGCGCGCGCAGGTAGGCCTCGGTCAGCGAGCGCGAGAGTGCGCCCATCTGCATCATCACGCTCCAGGCCGAAATGGCCGTGAGCACCGTGATCGCCTCGAGCGAACTGCGGTAGGGCCAGAATATCCCCATGGTTGCCTGCTGCCGGTAGCAGTCATAGTCGCAGTACCGCGCCTGCATGGACGCATGCCGGAGGTAACTCGCGCCCAGCGGCCGGGCGCAGGCGCTACAAGCAGCGCCGAGGCGAGGTGTTTCCTGATTGACGAGCATGAATCTCAACGTCTTGTCCTCTCTTGCCGCCTCGACCGGTTCTCTCCTCAAGACGCCGCTCGCACACGCTCCCCGATCGGTGCCAGCGCTTCGTGATGAAGCGCGTAGCATTCGTGGTCGCAGTAGGGCAGCAGCGTTCGGACGTCGCGCAAATATCCGCCGCTGATCTCCTCGCAGCACCACAGACAGAACGTCTTGCGGAAAGGGGTCCTGCCGTTCACCAATATGAACCTCACGTGGCACCTCCCAGCGCAAAGCAGTAGACCGTGTCAACCAGGGACGCAGACGGCGGCGGGGCGCAAAAGTGGTTGCGGCCGTCGGGATTGTCTCTGTTTCTCTCGACTTTCTGGATCGGGATCAGGATGTATTTCCCGTCCTCCCGGCGCCGCGCGTAGATCTTGCCGTCGACGTAGCGGATCTCGGTCGGGTAGCAATCCGCGCTGTTGCAGCAGCTCAGCACCGGATTGTCGGGCATGTGCCAGCTCGAATAGAACTTTTCGTGCAGAAGCTGATCCTGGGGCGGATGATGACGATGTGCACCATCCTGTCCAACCTCCTCGGCCTCCGCTCCCGTCATCCACGCAAGCGGCAGCCCGATCGTCAAGAGGAGCTTGCAAGCACGGTTCAGCACGCAGCCTCCTGTTCGGAATTGCGGTACTCATGCCGCCTGAAATCGAAACAGCCATCGGCGGTCGCGCTCGCGGCGCGCTCTGAAACGATCGAGACATTTTCTGGAGCAGAGCGGCGATCGCCAGGAATAATATCGGATCAGGCCAAACTTGCCGTTACAGACAGCGCAGCTTTTTACAGCAGGACCGCGCTCGGAGTGTTCAGGCTCATCGCACATCATCTTCCCTCCTGGCTCTGATGGTGGTGGCTTCGCTCGTACGCTGATGCACGGCCATCCACGCTCGTTATTGAAATGCGGCCTCTCGATCGTGAGCCGCTAATCATGCGGCAAGTCGAAGCAACGGACGCAGAGCTAGACTCTATGAGCAGAATGTCGAGCTAATCGCCGGCTTGTGCCTTGCCATCGCGTCCCCTCGACTGGTTGTGAGACTAATCCGCACGCAACGGACCGCTCAATTGTACGGAGGTAAATGTGCGCTATGACTAGGAATGCGCGAGCTATACGTAGGTTTGTCCCGTAGTCTTCCGGTCCTGCGCAACGAGACGGCGCAAGGTCCGCAAGCTGCACGGCGACCGCGAGTTTTGCGCAGAGTCCGACTTTGGCCGGAGGGAATTGCCCCTGTTGTGGCAAAGTGCTCTACTCGCATTGCCTCCAGCGCGCCGGGACGGCTGCGATGATGCCTGGCCAGATCGCGAAATTCGGGAATTCGGCCGCACAATTCCTGCTCGGCGGCCTCGCGGCGCTTCGATCATTCGGCAACGGTGAGAAGGACGAGCCCCCGCTCGGAGGAGGTCCGCGGCAAGACACCGATCTACGCGACGCGGTGAAGCAGTGGCGCGAGGTGTTCGAGCACAATCCGGTCATGTACTTCATGGTCGACCCGTCCGGAACGGTGCTCAACGTGAATACGTTTGGCGCCGCACAACTGGGCTACGCGGCGGCCGAACTGATCGGCCAATCCGTGCTCAACGTCTTCTTCGAGGAAGACCACGACTCCGTCCGCCGGTGCATCGCGTTGTGCCTGGAGACACTGGACCAGCCGCACACCTGGGAGATTCGCAAGATCCGGAAGGATGGCTCGGTCATCTGGGTCCGTGAAAACGCCAAGGCCATGCTGCGCGGCGACGGCACGCCCATCGTGCTGGTCGCCTGCGAGAACATCACCCAGCGCAAGGAGGCGGAGGATGCGCTGCGGCAAAGCGAGGCCTATCTCGCCCATGCGCAGGAACTGAGCCATACCGGCAGCTTCGGCCTCAGCCTCGCGACGGGCGAGGCCGTCTGGTCAAGGGAGACCTTTCGCATCTTCCAATGTGACCCGGCGGCGAAGCCGACCCTGAGCTTCGTCTTTCAGCGCATCCATCCGGAAGATCGCGAGACGGTCAGAAGGACGCTCGACCGAGCTTCCCTCGAAGCGGAGAATCTCGACCACGAATATCGTCTGCTGATGCCGGATGGATCAGTCAAGTATCTCCATTCCGTGGCGCGCGCAGTGCGACACGCATCCGGGCGCATCGAGTTTGTTGGGGCCATCACCGATGTCACGGTTGCAAAGGAGGCAGAAGAGAGACTGCGTCGCAGCGAGGCCTATTTGGCCGAAGCCCAGCGCCTCAGCCATACGAGCAGCTGGGCCTGGGACGTACGTCGTCAGGAGTTCGCCTACAGATCGGCCGAGCTTTACCGCCTGTTCGGATTTGAACCGGATCAGATCGACGTACCGGCACGGGATTTCCAGCAGCGTATCCTGCCTGAGGACTTTCGCCGGATTATCGAGGTGGAACGTCAGGCCATCCGGCAAAAGGAGCCCTTCCAGATCGACTTTCGGATTGCGCGTCCGGACGGCTCGATCAAACGCGTCCATACAGAGGGTCATCCCGTCATCGGCAGCGACGGCGAGGTGATGGAAATCATCGGCACGCATGTCGACGTCACCGAGCAGTTCGCGGCCAAGGAGGCGCTGCAAAGGGCATTCGACGAGCTCAAGACATCCGAGCAGCGATTCCGCGACTATGCCGAAACCGCATCGGACTGGTTCTGGGAGACCGGGCCGGATCACCGTATCACGCACATATCGGAACATTCCGATACGTCCACAGCTGCGCCGACGGGGTTGATCGGCCTGGCGCGTTGGGACATACCGCCCGATGCCGAGTTCGAGCCCGAGAAGTGGGAGCAGCATCGCCTGGCGCTCGATGCCCATCTTCCGTTCCGCGATCTGGTCTACCGCAGCAGAGAACTGAACGGACATCCAATCTATGTGCGCACCAGCGGCAAGCCGTTCCATGACGCAAGCGGCAGTTTTCTCGGCTATCGCGGCGTCAGCAGCGATGTGACGGCGGCGATCCGCGCCGAGCAGGCCGAAGAGGCGCTGCGCAAGGCGCAAGCCGAGCTCACCCATGTCACCCGGGTGACGACGCTCGGCGAACTCACCGCCTCGATTGCCCATGAAATCACCCAGCCTCTTGCTGCCGTGATCTCCAATGCGGACGCCTGCATCGGCTGGCTCGGCCGCAAGCCTGCCGATTTGACGGCTGCACGCCGTTCCGCGGAATGGATCGTCGAGGACGCCAATCGGGCCAGCGAGGTGATCCGCCGGATCAGGGCGCTGGCGAAGAAGACCGAGATCGAGGTGATTCCACTCGACATCAACCAGGTCGTCAGGGAGGCCGTGGCGCTCGTTCGGCGCGAGCTCGCCACCAATGCCGTATCGGTGCGAATGGAGTTGGCGTCCGACCTGCCCAGGATTTGCGGCGACCGGATCCAGTTCCAGCAGGTCCTGATCAACCTGGTGATGAACGGCATCGAGGCCATGCAGGCCAATGTCGACCGCCCGCGCGAGCTGGCGATCCGCTCCAGCCATGCGGACGAAGACGGCGATCGCCGCCTGCTCATCACCGTGACGGATCGCGGCGTCGGCCTCGGCAAGGACGTGACGGACCGCATCTTCACGCCCTTCTTCACCACGAAATCGGGCGGCCTGGGTATGGGCCTCTCGATCTGCCGATCGATCATCGAGGCTCACGCAGGACGGCTTTCGGCCTTCCCCAATGAAGGGAGCGGAGCAACATTCCAGATCGCCCTGCCCTTGCCGCACAAGGACGTGTCGTGACTGATCACGCCAAACAAGCGCAGGCGAATGCCGATGAACCGATCGTTCGGATCGTCGATGACGATCCGTCGATGCGCCGCGCGCTCAGCAATCTCTTTCAATCGGTTGGTCTCAGGGTCGAAGCCTTCGGCTCAGCGGCGGAGATCATGGACGCCAAGCCGCCGGCGGTCCCCAGTTGCCTCGTGCTCGACATTCGCTTGCCGGGCTCGAGCGGCCTCGACCTTCAGGCCGACCTCGCCAAGGCCAACATTCACACGCCCATCATCTTCATCACCGGTCACGGCGATATTCCCATGACCGTCAGAGCCATGAAGAGCGGCGCTGTCGATTTTCTCACCAAGCCTGTACGCGACCAGGACATGCTGGACGCGGTGCAAGCTGCGCTCGAACGGGATCGCAAGCGGCGCGATGCCGAGAAGTCGGTCTCGGAAGTGCGATCCTGCTTCGAGAGCCTGAGCGCGCGCCAGCGCGACGTCCTCAGCCTGGTCGCGTCCGGTCTGATGAACAAGCAGGTCGCCGCCGAGCTGGGATTGGCCGAGATCACCGTCAAGATCTATCGCGGGCAGATCATGCGGAAAATGGGCGCCAGGTCATTGGCCGATCTCGTCAGAATGACCGACGCACTCGGAATCCCACGCACAAGGGGAAACCTGCAAACCTAAGTATGCTTTCCAATCTCGCTCCGGGGGCCCACTTTCCGGTGGGCGGCCGTGCCGCGGCAGGAGCGATCATATTGTCAGTGCCTTCGATTATTTCCGTCATTGATGATGATCCGTCCGTTCGCCTTGCGACGGACAACCTCCTGACGTCGCGGGGATACACGGTCAACACCTTTGGCTCCGCTCATGAATTTCTCCAATCCGGCGAACTCGATACGATCTCGTGCGTGATCGCGGATGTGCAGATGGCGGTCATGAGCGGCGTCGATCTGTTGATACATATGCGCGGCCTTGGGCACCTCACACCGTTCATCTTCATGACGGCTTTTCCCGACGACGCCGTGCGCGCGCGCGCGCTGAAGGCCGGCGCGATCTGCTTTCTCGCCAAGCCGTTTTCCACGCCGACCCTGCTTCAATGCCTGGATACGGCGCTGTCGGCGCCCGGAAAATCCACGATGTGATGCGGCCGCGCCGGGCGGCCACCCACAGCCGGAAGGCTCCGCGTTGCGTCAATCCACCGTGATGTTCGCGGCCTTGATGATCGGCCACCATTTTGCGATCTCGGCCTTCTGGCGCGCTCCCAGGACTTCGGGCGTGAGCTGATCCTGCGGCGTCATCTCCAGGCCCTGGCTTTCGAGCTGCTTCTTCACGGCGGGATCGTTCAGCGCCTCCACGGCCGCGGCGTTGAGCCTGGTCACAATCTCCTTCGGCGTGCCCTTTTGCACCCACAGCCCCGACCATAGCGTCATGTTGAAGCCCTTCAGCCCCGCCTCCTCAGCAGTCGGGATCTCCGGCGCCGAAGCCACGCGCTTGTCGTCGCTGATGGCATAGGCGCGGATGGTACCGGCGCGGACCTGGTTGATGGAGTTGGAGGTCTGGTCGACGATGACGTCGATCTGGCCGGCGATGAGATCGTTCAGTGCGGGCGCGGTGCCGCGATATGGCACGTATTGCAATTTGATGCCGGTGACGCTCTCGAAATAGACGCCGGCGATGTGGCTGCCGGAGCCTGCGCCGGCCGTGCCTGCGGTCGCCGGCGACGGGCGCGACTTGAGCCAGGCCAGCAGCTCCTTCAGCGATGTCGCGGGCACCGCATTCTTGCTGACGACAATCATTGGATTGCTGGGCAGGAGCACCACCGGCTCGAGATCGGCGACCAGGTCATAGTTGAGCTTGTATACCGCGCCGTTGGCCACATGCGTGCCGAGATGGCCAAAGGAAATGGTGTAGCCGTCGGGCGGCGAATGCACGGCGCGGCCGACGCCGATCGAGCCGCCGGCGCCGGTGACGTTCTCGATCACCAAGGGTTGGCCGAGCGAGACCCGCATCCGCTCGGCGAGCACCCGCGCCATCGCATCTGACGGGCCGCCAGCTGCGAAGGGAACAATGATGGTGATCGGGTGCGAAGGATAATCGTCGGCACGCGCAGCGCCTGCGAACGCGACAATGCCGATCAACGTAGCCCAGACGGCTTGCTTCATTGTGTCCTCCCGACGACGTCATTGTTATTTTTGCCCTCTCCCCGCAAACGGGAAGAGGGGTCGTTGGTGACGTATTGCCGCGCTAGAACTGCGAAAAATCGATCGGCTTGTGGCGGTCGAGCGTGCGCGTGACCGGCGGCAGCGGATATTTCAGGCCGGTCGCGCAATTGAACAGCATCACGCGGTCGGTCTTGCTGACGCGGCCGTCGGCGAGGCTGTCCTTGTAGGCGGCATAGGTCGCAGCGCCCTCCGGACACAGCAACAGCCCCTCCTCGCGCGCCACTTCGTTGAGCGCCGACGAGATCTTGTCGTCGTCGACCGCGATGGCAAAACCCTTGCTCTGCCGCACTGCGCGCAAAATCAGGAAGTCACCGATCGCCTGCGGCACGCGGATGCCCGAGGCAATGGTGTGGGCGTCTTCCCAGCGCGTCGCGTGCTCGGTGCCGGCCTCATAGGCGCGCACCATCGGCGCACAGCCGGAGGCCTGCACCGCGACCATGCGCGGGCGCTTGGAGCCGATGAAGCCGATCTTCTCGAGCTCGTCAAAGGCCTTCCACATGCCGATCAAGCCAGTGCCGCCGCCGGTCGGGTAGAAGATCACGTCGGGCACGTCCCAGCCGAGCTGCTCGGCGAGCTCCAGCCCCATCGTCTTCTTGCCTTCGATGCGATACGGCTCCTTCAAGGTCGAGGTATCAAACCAGCCGACTTTCGTCTTCCCCTCGCCGACGATCTTGCCGCAATCGTCGATATAGCCGTTGACGCGGTAGACGGTCGCGCCCTGGAGCTCGATCTCGCTGACATTCACTTCCGGCGTATCGGCCGGGCAGAAGATCGTGGTCTTGATGCCGCATGAGGTTGCATAAGCCGCGAGCGCGGCGCCGGCATTGCCGTTGGTCGGCATCGCCATGTGCTTGATGCCGAGCGCCTTGCCCATCGACACCGCCATGACGAGGCCGCGAGCCTTGAACGAGCCGGTCGGCAGCCGCCCCTCGTCCTTCACAATGATCTCGCCACCGCCGAGTTTGGCACCAAGCTTCGGAAGACGGATCAAGGGCGTCGTCACCTCGCCGAGCGAGACGATATCCTTGCATTTGCGCACCGGCAGCAGCTCGCGGTAGCGCCACATATCGGCCGGGCGCTGGGCGAGCGCATCCTTGGTCAGCGCCTTCTTCACCCCGGCGAGGTCGTAGCGCACCAGCAGCGGCTTGCCGGCCTTGGAGAGGTTGTGGACCTCATCGGCCGCGTAATGATCGCCTTCCATCGCGCATTCGAGATGGGTGACGAAGGTCGGGCGTTCGATGGTGAGGTTGTCGTTGTCGTGCATGGGGTGATTTCCTTCTTATTTTGCAAACGGCTCTCTCTTCTCGTCATTGCGAGCGAAGCGAAGCAATCCAGAATCTTTCCGCACAGGCAGTCTGGATTGCTTCGCTTCGCTCGCAATGACGGAGACAGTTAAATATTCAACACCCGCCCGTACGCATCCAGTACGGCTTCCTTCATCATCTCCGACAGGGTCGGATGCGGGAACACCGTGTGCATCAGCTCTTCTTCCGTCGTCTCCAAATTCATGGCGACGACGTAGCCCTGGATCAGCTCAGTGACTTCCGCACCGACCATGTGGGCGCCGAGAAGCTGGCCGGTCTTCTTGTCGAAGATCACCTTGACCAGGCCCTGGTCCTCGCCGAGCGCAATGGCCTTGCCATTGCCGACGAAGGGGAAGCGACCGACGCGGATCTCGCGGCCGCTCTCCTTGGCCTTGGCTTCAGTGAGGCCGACGGAGGCGACCTGCGGCTGGCAGTAAGTGCAGCCCGGGATCAGATTCTTGTCCATGGGGTGCGGATGCAGGCCCTTGATCGCCTCGACGCAGATCACGCCTTCATGCTCGGCCTTGTGGGCCAGCATCGGCGGACCTGCAACGTCGCCGATGGCGTAGATGCCGGGGATGTTGGTCTTGCCGTAGCCGTCGATCACGATGCAGCCGCGGTCGGTTTTGACGCCGAGCTTTTCGAGACCGAGATTTTCGATATTGCCGACCACGCCGACGGCCGAGATCGCGCGCTCGAACTCGGTGGTGACGGGCTTGCCCTTGCCGTCGTCGATGGTGGCGACGACGCTATCGGCCTTCTTCTCGAGCTTGGTCACCTTGGTCGAGGACATGATCTTGATGCCCTGCTTCTCGAGGCGTTTTCGCGCGAGGCCCGCGATCTCGGCATCCTCGACGGGCAGGATCTGCGGCAGCACCTCGACCACGGTGACGTCGGAGCCCATGGTGTGGAAGAACGAGGCGAACTCGATGCCGATCGCGCCGGAGCCGACCACCAGCAGCGACTTCGGCATTTTTTCCGGGACCATCGCCTCGAAATAGGTCCAGATCAGCTTCTTGTCGGGTTCGAGCCCAGGCAGCACGCGCGGGCGCGCACCGGTCGCGACAATAATGTGATTGGCCTGGTAGGCCCCCTCGCCCAGCGCCCCCTTCGGTCCCTCGACGTCGGACTTCTTCACGGTGACCTTGCCGGGCGCGTCGATCGAGGCGGCGCCCCAGATCACGCTGACCTTGTTCTTCTTCATCAGGAAGCCGACGCCGTCATTCAGTCGCTTCGAGACCCCGCGCGAGCGCTGCACCACTGCCTTGGGATCGAACGAGACGTTGTCGGCCGACAGGCCGTAATCCTTGGCGTGCTGCATGTAGTGGTAGATCTCGGCCGAGCGAAGCAGCGCCTTGGTCGGGATACAGCCCCAGTTCAGGCAGATGCCGCCGAGATAGGACTTCTCGACGATCGCGACCTTGAAGCCGAGCTGGGCAGCGCGGATCGCGGTGACATAGCCGCCGGGACCGGAGCCGATGATGATGACGTCGAAGGATGTGTCGGCCATGCTTTGCGCTCGTTCCCGTTCAACCGGTCTCAATGTTCGAGAGCGTCATTGCGAGGAGCTCTAGCGACGAAGCAATCCAGTCTGCCGGTCACGTCCTGGATTGTTTCGCCTCGCTCGCAATGACGACGCGAATTTTCTCGTCACACCATCATCATGACGGGGTTTTCGATCAGTTGCTTGAAGGCGCCGATCAGCTCGGCGCCAAGCGCGCCGTCGATGGCGCGGTGATCGCAGGACAAGGTCACGCTCATCATGTTCGCGATCTCGATCTTGCCGCCGCGCACGACAGGCCGCTCCTCGCTGGTGCCGACCGCAAGGATCGTTGCATGCGGCGGGTTGATCACGGCGGTGAAGTGGCTGATGCCGAACATGCCGAGGTTGGAAACGGCGGTAGTGCCGCCCTGATACTCCTCCGGCTTCAGCTTGCGCGAGCGGGCGCGCGCGGCAAAATCCTTCATCTCGTTGGAGATGGTCGAGAGCGTCTTGGTCTCAGCCTTGCGGATGATCGGCGTAATCAAGCCGCCGGGCATCGCCACGGCAACGCCGACGTCGGAATGGTGGTGTTTGACCATGCCGGCCTCGGTCCAGCTCACATTGCAATTCGGGATCTTCTGCAGCGCGACCGCCATTGCCTTGATGACGAAGTCGTTGACCGAGATTTTGTAGAGCGGCTTCTTCTCCTTGTCCTTCGGCGCGGCGGCGTTGATCTCTTCGCGCGCGGCCAAGAGCTTGCCGATGTCGCAGTCAATGGTGAGGTAGAAGTGCGGGACGTTCTGGATCGAGGCGGTCAGGCGCTGCGCAATCGTCCGGCGCATGCCGTCATGCGGGACGACCTCGTAGGAGCCGGGCTCGAACAGCGACAGGATCTGCTTGTCCGACATCGTTGGCGCGGTAGAGGGCGCGCCTGACGGTGTCGCGGCCGGCGCCTTGAGGCCCTTGCCGGACTTGGCCTGCTCGACGTCGCGCGCGACCACGCGGCCGTGCGGACCTGTACCGGTGACCATCGCAACATCGATGCCAGAATCCTTGGCGAGACGGCGCGCCAGCGGCGACGAGAACACGCGCGCGCCATGGCCATTGCTTTGCGCGGCCGGTGCGGCAGCCTGCGGCGCCGGAGCAGCAGTGGGTGCCGGCGCAGCCTTGGGCGCGGCTGGCGCGGGAGCCGGTGCAGCAGCGGAAGCGGCTTTTGGCGGCGCCGCCGCGGCGCTGGGCTTCGCAGCCCCGGCACCGGCGGCCCTCACATCCTCGCCTTCACCGGCAAGCACCGCGATCACGTCGTTGACCGGGACGTCCTGCGTGCCCTCGGGCACCAGGATCTTGGCGATCGTGCCTTCGTCGATGGCCTCGACCTCCATGGTCGCCTTGTCGGTCTCGATCTCGGCGATGATGTCGCCGGATTTGACCTTGTCGCCTTCCTTCTTCAGCCACTTGGCGAGGTTGCCCTTCTCCATAGTCGGCGAGAGAGCGGGCATCAGGATGTTGATGGGCATGCTGACCTCACGAAGAACTTTTCAAAATGCCGCCTCCAGAAGCGAAGACGAACAGACCAGGTTTAGTTGCCGATGTCGCCTTGCCAGAGGCGCTCATTGGCAGGGATAGAACGCCAATTCTTCATCATGCTGATGGAGCGGTCGTCGGCAAGGTCGATCCAGGGGATGGCGAACTTGTCGAGGATGTCCTTGGAGCCCGGGAAAGTGACGGATTCCCCGATCACCACCAGCTGGACCTTGAACAAAGCGAGCGCGCCGGCACACATCGAGCATGGCGACAGCGTGGTGTACATGATTGTGTCGTGGAACGAGATCACGCCGGCCTCGCGCAGGCAGCTCATCTCGCCGTGCAGGACGACATTGTTCTCCTGCACCCGGTTGTTGTGGCCGCGGGCGATGATCTTGTTGTCGCGCGTCAGCACGGCGCCGATCGGCAGGCCGCCCTGCGCGATCGAGGCTTCCGCTTCGCGGATCGCCTCCAGCATGAAATCGAAATGATGGGCTTCGATCGCCACGGTCAGTGCCCCTTCCCGCGCGGTGTCGTGGTGCCGGTATCGGTCGGCCGCTCGATCTCCGCCTGGAACATCTCGAGGATCCGGTTCATGGCGTCTTCCTCGGTATATTCGCTCTCGCGCGCATAGGCGCGCGCGGCATGGCGGGCGAGATCGACCAGCAGCAGGCCCCACATGTCGGGCTCCTCGAAGGCCCGCTGGAACGCCATCGACAGCCCGCCATCCAGCACGAATACGCGCAGGATCTCGACCGCATCATCGCGGGCGAGGACGTCGGGTGGCAATGGCTGCTCCTTCGGGCCTCCCATGGTCTACCTGTAGCAGACGGCTTTGGCAGCCTCGACAACTTCGGCCGCTGACGGCAGCGCGAGCTTCTCCAGGTTCGCGGCATAGGGCATCGGCACGTCCTTGCCGGTGACGCGGGCGACCGGTGCATCCAGATAGTCGAAGGCATTTTCCATGATGCGCGCGGCGATCTCGGCGCCGACACCGCTCTGGGCCCAGCCCTCTTCCACCGTCACCGCACGGCCGGTCTTCTTGACCGAGTTGATGATGGTCTCCGTGTCCATCGGCCGCAGCGTGCGCAGGTCGATCACCTCGGCCTCGATGCCGTCCTTGGCGAGTTCGTCGGCGGCCTTCAGCGCGTAGCTCATACCGTTCGACCAGGAGATGATCGTGACATGGCTGCCGGAGCGCACGATGCGCGCCTTGCCGATCGGGACCACGAAGTCGTCGAGCTTCGGCACTTCGCCGGTATGGCCGTAGAGCATTTCGTTCTCGAGGAAGATCACCGGATTGGGATCGCGGATCGCAGCCTTGAGCAGGCCCTTGTAGTCGGCGGCCGAGAACGGCGCGACGACCTTGAGACCCGGAATGTTGGAGTACCAGGACGCATAGTCCTGGCTGTGCTGGGCGGCGACGCGCGCCGCGGCGCCGTTCGGACCGCGGAACACGATCGAGCAGCCCATCTGGCCGCCGGACATGTAGAGCGTCTTGGCCGCGGAGTTGATGATCTGGTCGATCGCCTGCATGGCGAAGTTGAAGGTCATGAACTCGACGATCGGCTTCAACCCGGTCATCGCGGCGCCGACGCCGATGCCGGCAAAGCCGTGCTCGGTGATGGGCGTATCGATGACGCGCTTGGCGCCGAACTCCTGGAGCAATCCTTGCGTCACCTTGTAGGCGCCCTGATATTCGGCGACCTCTTCGCCCATCACGAAGACGTCGGCATCGCGGCGCATTTCTTCGGCCATGGCATCGCGCAAGGCTTCGCGGATGGTCTGCGTCACCATCTCGGTGCCCGCGGGCACTTCCGGATCGGGCGCGGCGACGTGCGGCGCGGGTGCAGCCTTGGGAGCGGGCGCCTCAGCCTTTGCGGCGGCAGGCGCAGACTCAGCGGCCTTCTCCTGCTTGGCCGGTGCGGACACCTTCGCAAGATCGGCAGCGCTTTCGCCGTCAGCGAGGATCGTCGCGATCGGCGTGTTGACGGGAACGTCGGCGGTGCCCTCGGCGATCAGGATCTTGCCGAGCGTGCCCTCATCGGTCGCCTCGACCTCCATGGTCGCCTTGTCGGTCTCGATCTCGGCGATGACATCGCCCGACTTGATCGTCTCACCCTCTTTTTTCAGCCACTTGGAAAGGTTGCCCTTCTCCATCGTGGGCGACAACGCGGGCATCAGCACTTGAATTGGCATATCGACTCCAAGGAAAGCTTGCGCGCGTTCAGCGGTAAACGTCGGTCCAGAGCTCGGCGGCATCCGGCTCGGGATCATGCTGGGCAAAGTCGGCGGACGTATTGACGATGTCGCGCACCTCGGCGTCGATCGCCTTGAGGTCGGCTTCACTGACCTTGGCCGCGAGCAGGCGGTTGCGCACCTGCTCGATCGGGTCCTGGTCGTGGCGGACCTTCTCGACCTCCTCACGCGTGCGGTATTTTGCGGGGTCGGACATCGAATGGCCGCGATAGCGGTAGGTCTGCATCTCCAGAATCATCGGTCCCTTGCCGGCACGGCACCAGGCGGCGGCTTCGTCGCCGGCAGCCTTCACGGCGCGGACATCCATGCCATCGACTTGCAAGCCGGGGATATTGAAGGACGCGCCGCGCTTGGAGAAATCCTGCTGCGCCGAGGCGCGCGACACCGCGGTGCCCATGGCGTAGCGGTTGTTCTCGATGACGTAGATCACCGGCAGCTTCCAGAGCTCCGCCATGTTGAAGCTTTCATAGACCTGGCCCTGGTTGGCCGCACCGTCGCCGAAATAGGTGACGCTGACATTGTCGTTGCCGCGATAGTGATTGGCGAAGGCCAAACCGGTACCGAGCGAGACCTGGGCGCCGACGATGCCGTGACCGCCGTAAAAGTGCTTCTCCTTGCTGAACATGTGCATGGAGCCGCCCTTGCCCTTGGAATAGCCGCCGCTGCGGCCGGTCAGCTCGGCCATCACGCCGTTGGCTTCCATGCCGGTGGCAAGCATATGGCCGTGATCGCGATAGCCGGTGATGACCTGATCGCCCTGTTTCAGGGCCATCTGCATGCCGACCACCACGGCCTCCTGGCCGATATAGAGGTGGCAGAAGCCGCCGATCGCGCCCATGCCGTAGAGCTGGCCGGCCTTTTCCTCGAATCGCCGGATCAGGAGCATGTCGCGGAGCGCCTTCAGCTCCTGCTCTTTGGTGAATTCCGGAGGCGAGCCGCCGTTGGTTTTGTCCTGTGGAGAGGTTGCGGCGGCTTTCTTGGGTGCGGCCATTGGAATTCCGGGTCAGAGAAATCTAAGCCCTCTCTAACCCAACTCAATCGCGTGCGAAAGCGCTGCGGCGGCATGGCACGACTTTCATTATGCCGCACTGCAACGTGGCCGAAATTTTGCAAAACCTTTGGCGCCGATCAGGCAACATTAGCTCCGCCACGAAACTGGCCTTACCAGCCCAGCTCTCGCAGATAGGCTGTGCGGGCACCGACGCCGGTATGCGTGAAGTCGGTGAAGACCCCATCGACGCCGAGACGGAAGAATTTGAGATATTCCTGGGCCGGATCGGCGCGATAGTCGGCAGCCAGATATTTCTTCTCGTTCCGGAACGTGAAGACGTGCACGAACAGGCTGAGCTTGTGCGCGTCCGCAATGAGGCTGGTTGCTTCCTGCGTCGAAGCCTCCGGCGTCGATCCCTTGTAGGGCGTGCCGTCGGAATTGCTGTCCTTCCACAGCGAGATCTTGAGCGGAACGATATAGGCCTTCCACGGACCGATGCCGTCGGCATAGGTCTTGATCTCCGCCAGGCCATCTGGCGTCAGCATCGCGTCGTACAGGCGCGCGTCGCCTGCAACAGTCCAGTCGAACGGACGCGAATTGGTGATGTTGTTGAGGAGGACCTTGCCGGTCTTGAAATCGATGCCGTTGCCGTCGACGAGCTGGACCTGCCGCGTCTGAAGGCCATGGCTGCGCATGTATTTCAGGCTGCCGGGCTCGAAGCTCTGAACTAGGATGGGCGCGTCCTTCGTGTTGAGGCCGTTCTCCCCGATGATCTTGACCAGGGCATCCTCGAGCGGATGGCTGCCGGGCGCGCCGCAGCCATTGGCGATGGCCTGGGCGTTGTTCCAGGTCGGATTCTTGGTTTCGGGATAGACGAGGATGGAGCGCCCCGTCTCCTTGCTTTTGGCCTTGGCGATATCAATGATGTCCTGGAAGCTGATCACCGGGAACTTGCCGTTAAAGACCTTCGGCCGTTCGTTCGCCGCGTCATAGGTGGTGCCGGCAATCCAGCTCTTCAGCTCGGCGATGGTGAAGTCGGTGATCGACCAGTCGTTGGTGTGATCTTCACCGTCGACGATCAATGACTTCAGCACCGATTTAGGGTCCGCCGGATCGGTGAGATCCGTGAGGTAGTCAGCAGGCCCGTTGGTGGGAGACGGAGCCTTGACGCGCACACCGGGCACCGTGCGCTTGCGGGCGGCCACGGCTGGATTGGTCTTCGCCACTTCGGCAACGTTGGTGTTGTCGCCCAGCCAGGGGTTGTGACGCGCCACCAGGACGCAATCCTTGGTCAGGTGCAGGTCCTCTTCGAGCGCATCAGTCCCGAGCGCCGCGGCGAGGTCATACGACGCCTCGGTCTCTTCAGGCATCAGCCCCGGTACGCCACGATGTCCGAGGATCAGCGGTGCCTTTCCGTCAACTGTCAGGAAGTGCTTGGCGGCGGCCGGGGCCGGGCTGGTCTGTGCGAAGGCCATCGACGGCGAGAAGAATGCCAAGGCCGCCGCACCGAGCAGCATTGCTCCAACATGCATCTTCCGCTGCAAACGATCGTAGCGCATCACAAGCCTCCATCTTCACAGCATCGCATCGAATGCTGGGCTTGTCGTCTTGTCTCAAGACTCTGACAGGCAGATGACGGCGGAAGCCGGATGATCAGTTCGGCGGGATCATCCGCACCAGATCATGCGGATTGTTATAGTCGAGCTGAAAGCGCGCCCGCTCGTCCAGCATGTCGGGATCGATCTTCTCGGAGCGCAAAAGCGATACGCGCTGCTCGCTCCTGGCGCGCTCGCGCTTGAGCTGCGCCAGCTCGCTGGTCAGCGCGATGATCTCCTGGTCGAGTTCCTGACGGGCGTTTAGGCCGTATTTGCCGGTATAGGCGTTGACGCCGAAATAGCCGACGATGGCGGCCGCCATCGCATAGAGGGCGAGACCGGTCAGGATCGATTTCAGGCGGGCGCGGGAGACCATCTTGGGAAGATGGGACAGGTTGGTTAAGGGAGTGCTAATGCGCCCTGCCCCTGCCACCAATCGTCATGCCCGGGCTTGTCACGGGCATCCACGGTCTTCGTCAGCTCGTCAAAGGCGAGGATGGCCGGGACAAGCCAGGCCATGACGAAGAGCGAGTCATCGTCGGAAGCTGAGAGCCTCAGCCGTGATGCTTCGCCACGTGCGCGGCGAAGGCGTCGAGGTAGGCCTGGAGCACGGTCTTGAGAGAGTCCTTGGCGAGATTGCCATCGGCATCGAAGGCGTCGCCGACCGCGTTCAGGTAGATCTCCGGCTGCTGCAAGATCGGGCCTGCGATGCCCGGCAGGATGTTCTGGAGCGTCTTGGCGGCACTGACGCCACCGAGCGGGCCCGGCGAGTTGGAGATGATTCCGACCGGCTTGCCGTTGAACGAGCTCTTGCCGTAGGGGCGCGAGCCGACGTCGATGGCGTTCTTCAGCACGCCCGGGATGGCGCGGTTGTATTCCGGCGTGACGAACAGCACGCCGTCCGACTTCTGGAGCTTCTCGCGGAAGGCCAGCCAGTCGGCGGGCGGCGCGCCCTCGAGGTCCTGGTTGAAGAACGAGATGCCCGCCGGCGTGATGACCTCGAGCTTGAGCGAGGCCGGCGCGAGCTTGGCGAGCGCATTGGCGATCTTCAGCGAGAAGCTGTCCTTGCGCAGGCTGCCGGCGATCGTGACGATGTTGTAGGCCATGGTTATCCTCGAAGTCTTGAGCGGGAGTGCCGGGGCGGTACTTAAGCGATCTCACCGGTTGGATGCAAGTGCATGAACCGGTCCGATTTGGAAACGCTGCGTTTCGCGAAAGGAGATCGTCTACCAAAACAATCAGGCCGCCAAGCGGCGGCCTGATGTTCAGCTCAACTGCGTTATCTCGATCAGATCGTCGGATTCCAGGCCGACGGGATCAGGCGATACTTTGCGCCGTCCTTCTCGACATGACCGACCGAGGGGAACGTGAAGTGGTAGCCGATCACGGTCGCCTTCTCGGCGGCCGCCATGTCGTAGAATTTGTGGCGCGTCTCCTGGGCCATCGCGGCGTCGGCGTCGAACATCACGTGCCAGTCCGGATTACGCAGGAAGAACTCCGGAATGTTGGTGACGTCCGACTGGATCAGGACCTTTGCATCGCCCGACGCGACCGCGAACGAGGTGTGGCCGGGCGTGTGACCGGGCGTTCCGATCGAGGTGATGCCGGGCGCGACCTCCTTGTCCCAATCGAACTTGGTTACCTTGGATTCGAGGCCGGCAAAGGTCTTCTTCACGTCGGCGAAGTAGTTCTTCATGATCGGGTTGGACTGGGCCTTGCCGGCGTTGTCCTCGCTGGTCCAGAACTCCCAGTCCTTGCCGGGCACCATGATCTCCGCATTCGGGAAGGCCAGCGAGCCGTTGAGCAGACGGATGCCGTTGGTGTGGTCCGGATGCAGATGCGAGAGCAGCACGATGTCGATGCTCTTCGGGTCGACGCCGGCGGCGGCGAGATTTTGTAGCGTGCGGCCGACCGCGCCCTTGCTGGCCTCGAGATTGGCGACGCCGTTCCCGGTGTCGATCAGTACAAGCTTGGAACCGGTGTTGATGAGCTGCGGATTGAACGGCACCGTCACCATGCCCTTCGGCATGTAGGCGGCATCAGCCGCCGCGAGCGCCTCTTCCTTCGGCGCGTTGACGACGAACTTGTCGGGCATCGGGAACGAACGCGCACCGTCATTGATCGAGGTGCATTCAAGACTGCCGACCTTGTAGCGGTAGAAGCCCGGCGCCTGCGCGCCGGCTTGCGGCACCGCGGCATTGGTTGCAATTGGTCGCAGTCCGGTGACGGCGGCCGCGCCGACTGCGGCGGCTCCCGCAAGCAAATGGCGACGATTGAGATCAGTCATGGAGATGTCCCCTTCTGAGCGCTTCGCGGTTTTTCCGCTTTCAATGGCGGCGGAATAATCCCCCGCTTCGCTCAGAAGGCAAGACCTCCTTTGGATGACTTGCGCTAGCAGATCACGACAATTTATTTGGATTGATGAGGAATTTTTCGCCGGTGGCGCGTTTGGCGTACACCGCGATGTTGGCCGGATCGAGCGTCTCCTGAAGCGACACCACCTTGGTGTAGTGGCTTGCAAAGGTGGTCTTCAATTCGTCGACCACACGCTGGCGCAGTTTTGCTCCGTCGGCCTGCCCGATCTTCATCAGGAACGGAAACAGCAGCCAGCCGCCGACCCCCCAGGCCATGCCGAAGCCGCGTGGCAATTCGATCGGACGGATATCGAGTGCGCCGTAGACGTAGACCTGCTTGTGCACGTTTGAGCCGTAACGACTGTATTCCTTCGCGGTCTTGTTGATCGCGATTTCCATGCAGTTGAGGATATCGCCGGCAAGCTTGCCGCCCCCGATGGCGTCGAAGGCGATCGTGGCCCCGGTTTCGACCAGCGCGTTGGTGAGATCGCCAAGAAAGCTCGGCGCAGAGGAATCGACGACATGCTTGGCGCCGATCTTGTGCAGGATGTCGGCCTGCTCCTTGCTGCGCACGATGTTGACCAGCGGGATGCCGTCCTTGATGCAGATCTTGTTCAGCATCTGGCCGAGATTGGAGGCCGCCGCGGTGTGCACCAGCGCCTTGTGGCCCTCTCGCCGCATGGTTTCGGTCATGCCGAGCGCGGTCAGCGGATTGACGAAGCAGGAGGCTCCTTCCGCAGGCGTCGTGCCTGATAGCAGCGGCAGGCACTCACGCACTTTCAGCGTGCGGTACTGCGCATACATCGCGCCGCCGATCATCGCGACGGTCTTGCCCATGAGCGCCTTCGCGGCATCCGACGAGCCGGTCCTGATGACGACGCCCGCGCCTTCGTTGCCGACCGGCATGGCTTCGTCGAGCCGGCCTGCCATTGCCCGCATCGCGCCTTCCGGCACCTTCGCGGTGATGACGGGGGCGTCCTTCGTGCCGGACGCCTTCGCCGTGCTCATATCGGCGGCGCCGATCAGGAGCCCGAGGTCGGACGGGTTGATCGGCGCTGCCTCGACGCGGACGACGACCTCGTCCGGGCCGGGTTCGGGGGTCGGCACGTCGACCAGCGAGATTTCCAGTTCACCGCTTTTCTTGATCAGCGAACGCAATTGCAGTCCGGTTTTGCCGTCGTTACTCATAAGAGCCCGCCTTCTAACCAAAATTGAGATCGCAACGTTTCACATGCGAGCCAGCATAAGCGCAAATCACGTTCTCACGGAAGCCGTTATCCGGCCTCGACCGATCTCCATCTCAACGGAATGCTTTCAGCCTGGTTTTCTGCGCAGGCCGTCGATCTCACTGGCCGGCACTTGGACACAGTCCAAGTCATAATTGTTAGTAGCTGAGTCATAATAGCATACGACATAGTAGCCGTCTCGGTCTCCTGGGGACACTCGGAACGGCGGGCGTCCCGCCGTCGGTGGCCTTACCATCGCCAGTGAGCCGCGCCTAGCAGTAGCACTTGAAATTGGAATCCACTTGGCCAATTCGCGTGTGCTCAGGCTGGAATGATCGACCTTAACTTTTTTGAATCCATGCTTCCTTGCCAGCGCGGCCGTCCTTGGAACGCCATCGTGCTTGACTTTGGGTTTCGACTTCGCGGCTTTCGATGCTGTTTTCTTACTCGCCTTCTTCATTGTTTTCTTCGCACCTGTGTTCGCCATTCTTCTCGTCCTTTTGGTTCGAGCAGTTCCACCGACGTTTTGCGGTACCTAAGGTCTGATGGTGTTTCTCACGCCATTCGAGACGGCCAACCCAATCGATGACGACAGCTGAGAATTGGCAGCAGCGACACTTGGGACTCGCTTGCCGGTCAACGGCGAGATGCTGGTCGGCCCAAGCGTGATCAATAGATCGTGGACCCTATTACGGCTGGCAGAGAGAAATGGGGCATCGGGGTTGATCGATACCTGCGTAAGTTTCCAGGTAGGAGTTATGGCCCCGCTCGTGTCGACCTCGAATTTCACCTCATGAGAGATCACTCCATCTTCTTTCATTGGACTGTCGTCCGGCTTTGTCGGAGGATTGATGTCGCCTGTCGATGACGACAGGACGGTATCAGCCAGCCATTGCCGAAGTTTCAGGTCGCTCTCGAGCAGAAACGATCCTTGGGCGGGATCTGCCGGAGAACAGTTCTTTGGGAGTCGGTAAATGTCCTGCACGGTGTAGAATGAGTGGAGGATATCGATCCTCGTCGCCTGCGTGGAAACCGCAGCGCCTGCGCCCAGGCTGAACAGGGCCGACACAGGGTTAGGTGTATACGTCAGGGTTGGAGCAACTGCCCCTTTCTCGTCCACCTGCAATGTCAGCTGAATCTGCACGCCCCACTTCTCGAGCCACGGCGCAAGGCGCTGGCCATTTATCGCTGCGAGCCTCTTGTCGTCATTGATCACGGCCGTGATCGCTCGCTTCACCTCGCAATGAACATTCCTGACAATCTCCTTGACCAAAAGCTGGCTCGACGGCGCAGGAAATTCCTGAAGCTCAGGCACATAGGTGCCGCATCCTCCCAATCCAAGAAATAGAACAACCGACCAACCAGCCCCGCGGCAATTCCTTACGCGCATAGCCGAGCCCTCGTCATTTAAAGTTGTATTTTGAGGGGCGCGCCAAATAGCACAACCGGAATCACGGTGGGGAAGTTTGATTCCGGTTGCGCTGTTGCCGTTTTGCGACATCGACCTTACAGATCGATGTCAGGAACTCGCGGAACGGTTCGCTCGAGCTTTATGCCAGCGCCTTCAATGCCGCCTTGCCGCCATAGAGCGCCTGCTTGCCGAGCTGCTGCTCGATGCGCAGGAGCTGATTGTATTTGGCGGTGCGGTCGGAACGTGCAAGGGAGCCGGTCTTGATCTGACCGCAATTGGTGGCGACCGCGAGGTCGGCGATGGTGGAATCCTCAGTCTCGCCGGAGCGGTGCGACATCACAGAGGTGTAGCCCGACTTGTGCGCCATCTCGACGGCGGCGAGCGTCTCGGTCAGCGTGCCGATCTGGTTGACCTTGATCAGGATCGAGTTGGCCCGGCCGGCCTTGATACCTTCGGCGAGGCGCTTGACGTTGGTGACGAAGAGGTCGTCGCCGACGAGCTGGCACTTCTTGCCGATGAGGTCGGTGAGCTCCTTCCAGCCGTCCATGTCGTCTTCCGACATGCCGTCCTCGATGGTCACGATCGGATAGCGGCCGACGAGATCGGCGAGATATTTGGCCTGCTCGGACACCGAGCGGGTCTTGCCCTCGCCTTCGTAGACGTACTTGCCGTCCTTGAAGAACTCGGTCGAGGCGCAGTCGAGGCCGATCACGATGTCGGAGCCCGCCTTGTAGCCGGCCTTGCCGATCGCGTTCATGACGAACTCGAGCGCTGCGTCCGCCGACGGCAGGTTCGGGGCGAAGCCGCCTTCGTCACCGACATTGGTATTGTGGCCGGCCTTCTTCAGCTCGGACTTCAGGGTGTGGAAGACTTCCGCGCCATAGCGCAGGCCTTCGGCGAAGGACGAGGCGCCGACCGGCAGGATCATGAATTCCTGGAAGTCGATCGGGTTGTCGGCATGCACGCCGCCATTGATGATGTTCATCATCGGCACCGGCAAGAGCCGCGCCGAGGTGCCGCCGACGTAGCGATACAGCGGCATCTCGAGCGAGTTCGCGGCCGCCTTGGCGACGGCGAGCGAGACGCCGAGGATGGCGTTGGCGCCCAGCCGGCTCTTGTTCGCGGTGCCGTCGAGGTCGATCATGATCTGATCGATCTGGACCTGCTGCTCGGCATCGGTGCCGCTCAGGGCCTCGAAGATCTCGCCGTTGACGGCACCGACCGCCTTGGTGACGCCCTTGCCGAGATAACGGGCCTTGTCGCCGTCGCGCAGTTCCACGGCCTCATGGGCGCCGGTCGAGGCGCCCGAGGGCACCGCGGCGCGGCCGAGCGCCCCGTCTTCCAGCACGACGTCGACCTCGACGGTGGGATTGCCGCGGCTATCCAGGATTTCGCGTCCGATGATGTCGACGATGGCGGTCATGAGGGCCTCTTTTCGGGGAACGGAGGGGCAGTTGGCGGTGCTTCTACCGCAATGCATCGAAGCGGAAAAGGCCGGGTGACGGCCGCGCGATGATTGGCTAAGAGGGCCGCACGGAGGCGGCCCTATGTCGAAAAAGCCCAGTAAATCGAAGACTTCACCTAGCCTGCAGCTCGGCCGTGCCGTGGAATGGCCGGATGCGCCCGAAAAGGCGAAACTCGACCGCGTGCCCAATCCGCAGGCGGGGACCGATTACCTTGTCCGTTTCACGGTACCGGAATTCACCTCGCTCTGCCCGGTGACCGGCCAACCCGATTTCGCCCATCTGATGATCGACTATGCCCCCGGCCAATGGCTGCTGGAGTCGAAATCGCTCAAACTCTACATCGCGAGCTTCCGCAACCACGGCGCCTTCCATGAAGACTGCACCGTGATGATCGGCAAGCGCATCGCTTCCGAAATCAAGCCAAAATGGCTCCGCATCGGCGGCTACTGGTATCCGCGCGGCGGCATCCCGATCGACGTGTTCTGGCAGACCGGCCGTGTGCCAAAGGGCCTGTGGGTGCCGGAGCAAGGCGTCGCTCCGTATCGCGGCCGGGGCTAGCTGTTTCGGCGCCGCAAGGGATCCTGGATCAGCAGCGCGCCACGCCGCAAGAGCGGCGCGTTGCACTGCATCCGGGGAACGAACGCAAATGTCGCCGATTACGTGATTGCGATCGGGCAGCCGTTGCTTCCCGTGGCGCCCTTGATCGGGGCCGGCGCGAAGCAATAGACGAACTGATACTTCTTGTCGGCGATCAGCTCGTCGAACATCAGGTTCTCGTGGTTGTGGATGCCGTATTTGGTCTGGAGTTCGGCATGGACCACGAAGGCGAGCGACTTGTCGGGATTGGGCACCACTTCGACTGCCCAGGTGTCCGCGCCGGTCAGCGCAAGGTCCTTTTCGATCACCCATTTGGCAGCATCGAGGCCGATGCCCGGCTCTCCGCTGTTGAAGCGATCGTTGTTCTTCATCCATAGCGAGCCCCACCCGGTGTGGAACATGATCGCATCACCCGGCTTGATGTCGCTCTCGGGAATGTTCTGCTTTGCCAGCGCTGCCTTGATATCAGCTGCGGTGATCTCCTGACCGGCATCCATCATCCCGCCCTTAAGCGCGACCATATCGACGAGATGCGCTCGGGTGAACAGCGGCTTGAGCTTCTCGACGCCGAGCTTCTTCAGGCCGTAGGCGTCGCTGATCTCCTGGGCGGTGAAGCCGTTGTAGAACCGCATCTCGTTCTTGTCGCCGTCCCGACCCAACTGAATGCCGATGTGGCCGAGGCCGTCGAACTGCGTGCCGGTCTGGCCAATCTCGGTGGTGAGGAACTCGTCGTGATAGACCATCTTGTTGTCGCCGAACGGACCGCCAGTCGGGCTGCCGGGAATGCGCAACACGAACGCGCGCGGACCGAACAGCGGCATGCCGCCCTCATAGACGCGGCCGATCTTGTAGATCTTGCCGTCCTTGATCCATTTCGCCGCGTCGAGAACCTTGGCCGGCGTAATGTGATTGGATGCGCCGGACTCGTCGTCCTTGCCCCATTTCGAAGGCCACCACGGCTTGTCCGTTCCCTTGGGCATGGACGTCGAAGTTTGCGCCTGGGCTTCGCTGATCGGCGCGAGTGAAAATTTGCCGTGCATCGAGCCCGCGAGCGCTGCACCGGCGACACCCGCGATGCCCGCGGTGCGGAGCAGCGTCCGGCGATCGGTCGAGGCCGCGCCGCCATCCTGATCTACGTTCTTGATCTCATTTTGCATTGCACCCTCCCAGGTTGTGGCACGGATACAACCGGACTCTAAAATTGTTTCCGCTACCCTCCTCCTCGGCTAGGCTGTTGTCCAGCGACAAAAATAAGACGGCGCGGATGGGGAGACACGATGAGCCTGTTCGAGAGCGACAAATCCGCCGAGCGAATTCCGGTGTCGCTGATCACCGGCTTTCTCGGCAGCGGCAAGACGACGCTGCTCAACCGGCTGCTGCGCCACGACGGCATGCAGGACAGCGCCGTCATCATCAATGAATATGGCGAGATCAGTCTCGATCACCTTCTCGTCGAGCGCCTCGATGGCGAGGTCGCCGTGCTCGCAAGCGGCTGCGTTTGCTGCACGATCCGCAGCGACCTGGAGGAGACGTTGCGCGCACTCCTGGTGCGGCGTGACCGCGGCGAAGTGCCGCCATTTCGCCGTATCCTGATCGAAACCACGGGCCTGGCAGATCCGGCCCCGATCGTTCAGCTGCTTCTGAATAACCCCCTCGTCTCGCATTTCCTGCGGCTCGATGCGGTCGTGACCACGATCGACGCCGTCAACGCGGCGCACCAGCTCGATCGTCAATACGAGGCGCTGAAGCAGGTGGCCCTTGCCGACCGGCTGCTGATCACCAAACGCGATCTGGTCGAGGACATCACCGCATTGGAGGTGCGTCTGCGCCGGCTCAATCCCGGCGCCAAAATCGAAAGCGTCACGCACGGCGAGATCGACCCAGCGCAATTGTTCGGTGCCGGCCTCGTCGATCCCGAGAGGAAAACCGTCGACGCTGAACGCTGGCTCAATGAGCAGGCGTTCGCCGGCTCTCGCGAGGCGGCGCAAGGGCATGAACACCAGCCCGATCACCATGGTCCCGACGACCATCATCACCACGATGCGTCGATTACCAGCTTCGTGATCGCGTTCGACGAGCCGCTCGACTGGATGGCCGTTTCACACTGGCTGGCCTATTTGCGGAACGCGCGCGGCGCGGACCTGCTGCGGGTCAAGGGGATCCTCAACCTTCGTGATGAGCCGGTGCCAATCGTGGTTCACGGCGTGCACCATGTCTTTCATTCGCCGGTGGCGCTTGCCAAATGGCCGGATGCCGACCGCCGCTCCCGTATCGTGTTCATCACACGCGGCATCGCGCGCGACGAGGTGCTCGCACTCTGGCAGGCGGGCCGCGCGGCAGCCTGAGATGAAAGGGCCGCCGCAGCGTGATGCTATGCGACGGGCCTCGAACTTGCCGCGCCTCTGGGCGCCTTAAGCCACCGCACGCACCCTGCTGATGAAGCTGTCCACCTCGCCCGTGAGCGAGCTCGACTGGCTCGACAAATTGGCAGCCGCCTTCAGCACACCCGCCGCCGCGCGGCCAGTTTCGTTCGCCGCCGATGAGACGGTTGCGATGTTGCGCGTGACGGTCGAGGTCGCCTCTGCCGTGTGCTGCACGGTGTTGGCGATCTCGGCAGTGGCCTTGTTCTGCTCTTCGATGGCGGCGGCGATGACGCGGTTGATGCTCGAGACCTCCTCGATGGTCTTGACGATGCCATCGATGGCGGAGACCGCCTTCTGCGTCGCGCCCTGGATCTCAGGGATCTGGGCGCTGATCTCCTCGGTGGCGTTCGCCGTCTGCGACGCGAGGTTCTTCACTTCGCTTGCCACGACCGCAAAGCCGCGCCCGGATTCGCCGGCGCGCGCGGCCTCGATGGTCGCGTTCAGTGCCAGCAGATTGGTCTGGCCCGCGATCGAGGTGATGAGGCCAATGACCTCGCCAATACGGTCAGCGCCGTCGGCGAGTGCACGCATGGTGCTGTCGGTCTCCCTGACGGTGACGACCGCCTGCTCGGTAGCACGGCTCGCCTGCTCGACCTGGCGGTTGATCTCACGGATGGACGCATTCAGCTCTTCCGCTGCAGCAGCAACCGTCTGCACACCACCGCCGACCTGGTCGGCCAGGGTCGAGGCCGAGCCAGCCTGGGTCTGAGCTTCCGCCGCTGTGCCCGACATCGAGCGCGCCGTCGTCTCCAGCTCGCTCGAGGAGCTCGACAGCGTCTGCACCATCTGGCCGATCCGGCTTTCGAACTGCCGCACCAGGCCCGAGAGCTCGGACGCGCGCTTCTCCTTGTCGGCACGCTCGACGGCCTGATCACCGGACAGACGCTCGGCGTTGATCATGGCCTCCTTGAACACCTGCAAGGCCGACGCCATGCGGCCGATCTCGTCGTTGCGGCCGAGGCCTGGCACCTCGCTGGCGAAATCACGCGGCGAAGCCGGTCATGATTCCGGTGATTGCGGTCAGCGGCCGGGTGACGCGGTTGCGCATCAGCAACATGCCGCCGATCGTCAGCGCGAGCGAGGCCGGCACCAGCAGTCCGAACAGGATCAGGCTGAAGCGGGCGCGCGAGGCGCCCTCGTCTGCCCGCGAGATCATGTTGGCGAGCGCGGTCTGCGTGACGATGACGACATTGTTGGCGCCGACCAGCTGGCGATCGCGGTAGTCGAGGCCGGCGACGCCGGCGAGCTCACCGGCAAGCAGCTTGGTCGCAATCGCATTGCGTTCGTCGCTGAGCGCGCCGGAGATTTCCGGCTCGGCGTTACGGATCGCCTGCAGCAGCTCGGGCGAAGCCACGCTCGGGCCGAGGTCGCGCACCACAAGCCAGGACTGCTGGATGCGGCCGCGCAGATCTGCGAACGCAACGCCGTCGGTTGCGGTCCAGGTCTTGTTGGCGAGGATCGTGGAGAACTGGACGAGAATGGTCTGGCCGGCACTGGCGCGGGCCTGCCAGGACGCCTGCTTGGCGATCAGGAGGCGATCGACCACGGGGTCGATCAGCGTCATCGAGTTGTCAACATAGGCGGTGACGTCACCGATCGCATCCATATAGGCGTCGCTGATCTTGGCCCAGCCCGGCTGCAGGCTCGCGTCGCGCGCGCTCTTGTCCTGCTTCAGCGCGATCACGGCGCGCGGCCGCAGCTCCTCGAGCTGCGCCCAGATGCCGCGGAGCTTGTCGAGCTTTTCGGTGATGCCGGGCGCTTCAACGGAGGCGAGGCTCTGCAAGGCCTGCGTGTAATTCTTCTGCACGATGGCCCGCTGCTCGGCGAGGCTGCTCATGACGCTGTCGGGCGCGGGGGTGGCCGACGCCAGATAGCTTAACGTGTCACCGCGCTCCAGCCGAAAGATCACCAGCGTGTTGGTCAGGTCGCGGCTGGCGATCGCGAGCGAGACGATGCGGTTGCTGTCGGAATAGCGCGTGACCGCCAGCTTCAGCGCGTAGGCGCAGATAACGACAAGGACGAGACCGAGAGACCCAACCACCGCCCCGAGAATACGGGCGACCGAACGCTGCTTTTGCATCGACTCATCCAAATGTTGCCGCCAGGTCGCGGTTTGGACGGCACTCTACGAATCGAACGGTGAGATTTGATTTAAGATTGAAAGGATCTTGCCACCGTTCTTCCACGGGAAAATACGGGGAAGCCGGTAATTCGGTACTTCCGTCAGGCCCGTGCGTCGGACGGTGCCCGCTGCTTGAGCAGCCGGGCGCAGACGAGCCCGAGCACCACCATGATGGCGGCGCTCGTCATCAGTGTCGGCACCTTGCCGCCATGCTGGAGGCCAAGGCCATAGGCCAATGGGCCGACGGTCTGTCCCATGAAGAAGAAGAACGAATGCAGCGACATCGCGGTCGCCCGCGCCCCGATCGACAGCTCGCTGGCGAACACCTGCAAGCAGCCATGGATCATGTAGAACCCCCAGCCCATCGCCAGCATGATGATGAACTGCAGCTTCCAGCCGGGACCGAAGGAGAGTGCACCGAGCTGCAACGCAACGAGGCAGCCGCCGGCGATCATCATGCCCTTGACGCCGAGCCGCGGCAGCATGCGCGACACCGTGAACGTGTAGAGCAACCCGCCGACCGCAAACCCCGCGATCACGATGCCTGCGATCGACAGCGACTTCTCACCGAGATCGAACAGAAGCGCGGCGATGAACGGAAACAGGCCGAACACGCAGCAGCCTTCGACGAACACGGCCGAGTAGCAATAGCGCGTGTTGGGATTGGCGAAGATGGTGCGGTAGCCCTGCCGCAATGTCTTCAAGTCGGTCTTCGGAGGAGCTGCAAGCGCGGCACCGCGAAAGCCCGCCGCCACCGCAACGGCCGCAATCAAGCCGAGCGCACCGAGGACCACGAGCACACCGCGCCAGCCAATGATATCACCGATGACGCCCGAGGCAGTCGCGCCAAGGAGATTGCCGGTCATCGAACCCGCCATCGTCCGCCCGATCGCGACCTGCCGCTTGGCCGGCGCGACGAGGTCGGCGGTCAGGCCGAGCGCGACCGGAAACACGCCGCCTGAAGCGATGCCGGCAAGGATGCGGCTCGCGAACAGGCCGGCGAAGGAGGTGGCGAGCGCACCCAGAATGCAGGCCACGCCGAGCAACGCCAGACACAGCGTCATCAATCGCGCCTTGCCGAACAGATCGGCGGCGGCGCCAACCACCGGCTGAACCAGCGCGTAGATCAAGGCATAGCCGGCAGCGATGCTTGCGGCCGTCGTGATACTGACCGAAAAATCCTCGGCAACGTGCGGCAGGACTGGGTCAAGCGCTCGCGTCGACAACGCCGCCGAAAATCCGGCAAGCGCAATGATGTTGATCGCGGGTGGAAACTTCTGGTCGGACGATGGCCCGGTCACAGGCTGGTGCATCACCGCGTTGTACTTTTGGTCACCGCGTCAAATGCCATCAGCGTGCGAATGAGCCCCTCGAACTCGTGCAGAGGCACCATGTTCGGGCCGTCGGACGGCGCACGATCCGGATCGGGATGGGTCTCGATGAAGACGCCGGCGACGCCGACCGCCACGGCCGCGCGCGCCAGCACCGGCACGAATTCGCGCTCGCCGCCGGAAGAAGCTCCCTTCCCGCCCGGCTGCTGCACCGAATGAGTGGCATCGAAGATCACGGGCGCGCCGGTGGTCCGCGCCAGGATCGGCAGCGCGCGCATGTCGGAGACCAGCGTATTGTAGCCGAAAGATGCGCCGCGCTCGGTGACGAGCACATTGGGATTGTTCGCGCTGGTGATCTTGGCGACGACGTTCGCCATGTCCCAAGGTGCCAGGAACTGGCCCTTCTTGACGTTGACGACCTTGCCGGTTGCGGCCGCAGCCAGCAGCAGATCGGTCTGCCGGCTCAGGAAGGCCGGGATCTGCAACACGTCCACCGCCTGCGCCACCTCGGCGCATTGCGCGGCATCGTGCACGTCGGTCAGCACGGGCAGTCCGAGCGAGGACCGGATTTCGGCGAAGATCGGCAGCGACTGCGCAAGGCCGAGGCCGCGCGCAGCCGATGCGCTGGTGCGATTGGCCTTGTCGAAGGAGGTCTTGTAGACGAGGCCGACCTTGAGCCGCGCGGCGATCTCCTTCAGCGCTGAGGCCACCTCCAGCGCATGCTGACGGCTTTCGAGCTGGCACGGCCCGGCAATGATCGAGATCGGTAGATCATTGCCGAATTTGACCGTGCCAATGGTGACGATCGGTGCCGCTGAATGCGAAGAGCTCAAGCCAAAAATCCCTGTTTCGATGCGACCATAGCGGCCGAATGGGTGGGATCAACCCCATTCGGCCCTGGCCTTCGAATATCAGGGTTGCGCCGCCGCCCTCGCGGCTGAAGCGCCGGGTTACCTCACCGACGAAAAGGCGGTCGGCGTCAGGAGCTGGCTAACGATGTTACCGACGATCTGGCCGTCAGCTTCGCTCTCGGCGCGTGCTTTCATCCAGTCCGGGTCGGTCATGAACTTGCCCCACTTCGCTTCGCGGTCGGCGAGCGACTCCCAGGCCAGGAAATAGGTCAGCTCCTGGTTGGAGAGGCCGATCAGCGTGGTGAAGAACCCGGCCTGCTTGATGCCGTGCTTTTCCCAGAGCTTCAGGGTGACGGTCTCGAACCGCTTCAACAGCGCCGGCAAACGGCCGGGCACGCAGTGATAGATTCGCATTTCGTAGATCATTCTTGTTTCCTCCCTGAACACGTCCCGCGGTTATAATGGTCGGCCTTGACGGTGTCTTGAGCGCTTCCCGGCCGCCACTGTGGCGTTTCGCGCATGGCTAGTGGGCCGCCGGCAACGCAATTCCCGCAATGCTGCCGCAATGATCGGGCCGCTAGATGGGCTCAGTTGCCGTTCAGGTGCCGGATCATGCGGATTTTGCTCGTCGAGGATGAGGCGGAGATGGCCGGCGCGCTGGCGTCGGCGCTGAAGCGCTACGACATGGTGGTGGACCACGTCCCGACTCTCGCGGAGGCGGAGGAGGCCATTTCCGCTGATGTCCATGCTGCCGTCCTGCTGGACCGCCAGCTTCCAGACGGCGACGGCCTCACGCTGATCCCGAAGCTGCGGGCGCGCGCCGACGGCGTACCGATCATCGTCCTGACCGCGCGCGGCGAGCTTGCCGACCGCGTCGCCGGCCTCGACGGCGGAGCCGACGATTATCTGGCCAAACCGTTCGCGGTCGAGGAGTTGCTGGCGCGGCTGCGCGCCTTGCTGCGGCGGCCCGCGGGCCTGTCGCCGGACGTCATCCGCGCCGGCCGCCTCGCTTTCGACCTCGGCCATCGCGAGGCCAGCATCGACGGCCAGCCGTTCGAGCTGCCGCGCCGTGAGCTGCTGGTGCTCGAAGCCCTGATTCGCCGCATGGGCCGGACCGTGCTGCGCTCGGCGTTGGAAGAGGCCGTTTACAATTTCGACGACGAGATCCAGTCGAACGCGCTGGACACGCACATCTCGCGGCTGCGCCGCAAGCTCGCCGAGGCGGACGCCGGCATCGAGATCCACGGCATCCGCGGCGTCGGCTATCTCCTGAAGAAGCTGCCATGAGCAAGCATAACGATCCCTATTGCCTGCGCTCGCGCTTGAGCTGGCGCCTGCTCTCGCTCCAGGCCGCGCTGCTGCTGGCACTGGTTGCCGTGGTCGTCGGCGCGTTGTGCGCGTCGGGCTTCGTGCTCGCCGACCGGGACGAGGATCGCGTGATCGACGTCGTGCGGCGCGCGCTCGCGCGCGACGCACAAGGCGGCCTGACCCTGCGGACGACGCCCGAACTGAAGCAATTGCGTGGCGAGACGACGGACCTCTGGTTCCTGGTCCGCGACCGGCAGGGTCATTCGCTCCGCGAAGGCGACGTGCCAGCCGAATTCGCCGCGATCGGCGGCGGCCTCGACCAGATCAGCCAGGCGCGGCTCGGCTGGCAGCTGTTCGAGGACGATCCGCGCAAGCCGGCGGCGCGGCTGAAGCGGGTCGACACCGACGCCGGTAACGTACAGGTCATCACGGCGACGCAAGGCAGAATCACCGGCGCCAAGGCGCTGTTCATGACGTCGCTTGCATTCCTCGGCATCGCCCTACCCGGCCTGCTGCTGATGGGAACCGCGACCTTCATCGCAACACCGATGATCGTGCAGCGCGCCTTCAGGGGACTCGATACGACCGCGGATCAGGCGCGTCGCATCGACATCCATCAGCGCGGCGCGCGGCTGTCGGTGGACCGGATTCCACTGGAGGTCGTGCCGCTCGTGAATGCGGTCAATGACGCGCTGGCGCGGCTCGATCAGGGCTACGCCCGCCACAAGCGTTTCGTCGCCGACGCCGCGCACGAGCTGCGCACGCCGATCGCGATCCTGAACACGCGGCTGGAATCGCTTCCATCGGGACCGGACAAGACCCGGCTGCTGGAAGATTCCGCGCGGCTGGCAACGCTTGCCGAGCAATTGCTGGACATCCAGCGGCTCGACCGCTGCGGCCATCCATTTGCGCGCATCGACCTCGTCGCGATCGCGCAAAGTGCGGCGGCCGACCTCGCGCCGCTGGCGATTGCCGCCGGCTACGAGCTGGGGCTCGATGCGCCCGCCACGCCGATCGAGACGATCGGCGACGCAGCCGCACTGGAGCGCGCGCTAACCAACCTCGTGCAAAATGCGATCCAGCACGGCCCGCGCCGCGGCACCATCGGCATTCGCGTCAGCAAACCCGCGAGCATCGAAGTCACCGACGAAGGCGCCGGCATTCCCCCCGACCAACGCGAACAGATCTTCGAGCCGTTCTATCGGCTGACGCCGCTCGATCGCGGCGCCGGCCTCGGCCTCAACATGGTGCGCGAGATCGTGCTCCTGCATGGCGGCCACGTCTCGGTCGAGGACGGCCCCGACGGCGGCGCCTGCTTCAGGATTTCGCTGCCGCCGATCCGGCAGAGCTGATTCAATTCGCCTCCGCGTCTCAGGCGCAATGCTGTCGCAATGCACTCCGGCGACTCTTCGAGTGCCTCACCTTTGATTTGCGAGGTGCAACCAAGATGCCGGAGTGCACATGCCCAACGATTTCCTTTCGTTCTTCCTGTCCTGGATGTCAGCCCCGCGCCGCGTCGGTGCGATCGCGCCGTCGGGCGCGGCGCTGTCCGATCTCATCACCCGCGAGATCAGTGCATCGACCGGTCCGATTCTCGAGCTCGGCCCCGGCACCGGCGCGTTCACCCAAAAGCTGCTCAAGCGTGGCGTGCGCCAGCAGGACCTCACGCTGATCGAATACGGCTCCGACTTCACGAAGCTCCTGCAAATGCGCTTTCCCGGCGCGCGCGTTTTGTGGATGGATGCGGGGCGGCTCGCGACGGAGCGCCTCTATGACGGCGCGCCCGTCGGCGCGGTCGTGAGCGGCCTGCCGCTGCTCAACATGTCGACGCGCAAGGTCGTCTCGATCATCAGTGGCGCGTTCAGCTACGTCCGCCCTGGCGGCGCCTTCTACCAGTTCACCTACGGGATGAGCTGCCCGATCCCGCGCCCCGTGCTGGACCGGCTCGGCCTGCGCGCAACGCTGGTGGATCGCGCGTTTCTGAACGTGCTGCCAGCCGCCGTCTACAAGCTGACGCGACGGCCGCAAATGAAGCTCGTCGCGAACTCGCTGGCTCCGGTGGCTTCAATGCCGGTCACGCTGGAGTCGATGCAGCTCGCGCGCGACCACACCACCGCGCCCTGAGGCGTCAGACCAGCCGCGACTGCACCATCGCCGCCTGAATGAACGAGGCGAAGAGAGGATGCGGCTCGAACGGGCGCGACTTCAGCTCGGGGTGGAACTGGACGCCGATGAACCAGGGATGATCCTCGTACTCGACGATCTCCGGCAGCACGCCATCGGGCGACAGGCCGGAGAACTTCAGCCCGTGCTGCTCGAGGCGGTCCTTGTAGTCGGTGTTGACCTCGTAGCGATGGCGGTGGCGCTCGGAAATCTCGGTCGCGCCGCCATAGACCTGCGAGACACGGCTGCCGCGATTGAGCGCGGCCGGATAAGCGCCGAGCCGCATCGTGCCGCCGAGATCGCCGGCATTCGAGCGCTTCTCGAGCTCGTTGCCGCGCAGCCACTCCGTCATCAGGCCGACCAGCGGCTCCTTGGTCGGGCCGAACTCGGTGGAATTGGCCTCCTCGATGCCGACGAGATTTCGCGCGGCCTCGATCACCGCCATCTGCATGCCGAAGCAGATGCCGAAATACGGCACGTCGCGCTCGCGCGCGAACTGCGCCGCACGGATCTTGCCTTCCGCGCCGCGCTGGCCGAAGCCGCCCGGCACCAGGATGCCGTTGACGTGCTCGAGGAACGGCGCCGGATCTTCCTTCTCGAAGATCTCACTCTCGATCCAGTCGAGATTGACCTTCACCTTGTTGGCGATACCGCCATGCGAGAGCGCCTCGATCAGCGACTTATACGCATCCTTCATGCCGGTGTATTTGCCGACGATGGCGATGGTGACGTTGCCCTCGGGATTACGGATGCGTTCGTTGATCTGCTGCCAGCTTCGCAGCTCGGGCGGTATCCGCGAGCCGATGCCGAAAGCGGCGAGCACTTCGTCATCCAGGCCCGCCACGTGATAGGCCTCTGGTACCGCGTAGATGCTGTCGGCGTCCCGCGCCTCGATCACGGCACTTTCGCGCACGTTGCAGAACAGGCCGAGCTTGCGCCGCTCCTCCTTCGGGATCTCGCGATCGGTGCGGCAGAGCAGGATGTCCGGCTGGATGCCGATCGAGCGCAGCTCCTTCACCGAATGCTGCGTCGGCTTTGTCTTCAATTCGCCGGCGCTCGGAATGTAGGGCAGCAGCGTCAGGTGGATGTAGATGGCGTGATCGCGCGGCAGCTCGTTCTTGAGCTGGCGGATCGCCTCGAAGAACGGCAGTCCCTCGATGTCGCCGACGGTGCCGCCGATCTCGACCAGTACGAAATCGTAGTCGTCGTTGCCGGAGAGGACGAATTCCTTGATGGCATTGGTGACGTGCGGAACCACTTGGATCGTCGCGCCGAGGTAGTCGCCGCGGCGCTCCTTGGTGATGATGTCCTGGTAGATGCGGCCCGTGGTGATGTTATCCTGCTTGGTCGCAGGCCGCCCGGTGAAGCGCTCGTAGTGACCGAGATCGAGATCGGTCTCCGCGCCGTCATCGGTCACGAACACTTCGCCGTGCTGATACGGCGACATCGTTCCAGGATCGAGGTTGAGATAGGGGTCGAGCTTGCGGAGGCGGACCTTGTAGCCCCGGGCCTGCAACAGAGCACCGAGTGCCGCTGAAGCCAAACCCTTGCCGAGCGAAGAAACCACGCCGCCGGTGATGAATATGTACCGCGCCATGGGGCTTAACCTCTAATCCCTCGAATTCGATTCGCCAAAGCGATTCGTATTCCGCCCCAAAGAATCTGCGGGCCTGTGGGTGAGCCAAAACTAAGAGTGGTGACAGAGCCTTGATGGGGATTGTTGATGCAGGACGGTAGAAGCCGCCCTGCATGGCCCCCCTGCTTTATTGCGAGCGTGGCACCTGCGGGCCGCTGGGCGCTGCCGGAGCCTGCTGCTGCTCATCCGCCTTCTTCAGCGAATCCAGGATGCCGCCCGAGGTCGGTGGCGCGATCGGGCCGCCGCCAGCCGGCTGGCTCTGCGACGCCGGCGCGCCGATGATCGACGAGGGCGCACGATTGTAGCCAGCGTACCAGGACAGGAACAGGCTGGTCAGAAAGAAGCCCGCGGCCAGGACCGCGGTCGTGCGCGACAACAGATTCGCGGTGCCGCGGCTCGACATGAAGCCCGCGCCTCCGCCCATGCCGAGGCCGCCGCCTTCCGATTTCTGAAGCAGGACGGCACCGATCATGATGGCAACGATCATGAGGTGGATGACGATGACAACAGTCTGCATAGTATCCTTCCGTCACAAGCCGACAGCGCCGGTACCGGCAGCCGATCGCGCTTCGCGGGTTTTCCTGAAGTTGCGCGGTGTTACACGATCGGAAACGGCATTGCCACCCCCGATCGGCCCCGATCGCGCCCCGAGTTTAGCTAGGCGTAGCCCTTGGCAATCGCAAGGAAATCGGCCGCTTTCAGGCTGGCGCCGCCGACCAGGGCACCGTTGACGTTCTTGACCGCCATCAGCTCGGCCGCATTCGAAGGCTTGACCGAGCCGCCGTAGAGGATTCGCATTTTGGCCCCATCCGCCTTGAAACGGGAGGTCAGGAGTTCCCGGATAAAGCCATGAATCTGCTCAACATCCTTGGTCGTGGGGGTGAGACCTGTGCCGATCGCCCAGACCGGCTCATAGGCCACGACCAGATTGGCAGCGGTGGAGCCGCCCGGGAGCGAGCCATCGAGCTGGCCGCGCAGGATGTCCAGGGTCTGCCCGGCATCGCGCTGGCTCTGGGTCTCGCCGATGCAGACGATCGCGACCACCCCCGCCCGCCAGGCGGCCTCGGCCTTCTGCTTCACCAGGGCGTCGCTCTCGTCATGGTCGGCGCGGCGCTCGGAATGGCCGACAATGATGGCGCTGGCGCCGGCATCGGCCAGCATTTCAGCCGCGATATCGCCGGTGTGGGCTCCTGAAGCCTTGGGATGGCAATCCTGAGCCCCCACTCCGACCGCCTTGCCCCGCGCCTTCTCAGTGAAGGCCGCAATCAGGGTCGCCGGCGGGCAGACCAGGAGATCGGCCTTGCCGGCCACCTCTGCCGCCCCATTGAGCATGGCGTCGAATTCGGCAGTCGAGCCTTTCAGGCCGTTCATTTTCCAATTGCCGGCGATCAGCGGTCGGATGGCGTCGGTCATGTCAATTTCCAGCAAAATGAGGTTTGTGCATGCGCTAGCAGAGCTGCCGCGGCAGTTCCAGAGACCATGGGCTTTTAACCGCAGGACCAGGTACCGGCCGGACCTGAGGTTGCGGGGGGGAAGCCGCCACTTTATGATGGCATATCAATTTGGTGACGCGCTCTTGCGGAATCTGCATTAAGACGCGCTCCCGTTCCCCTCCTGCCAAACAAGTTGGACCAAATGCTTCGAGGAATGCGCAAGGCCTCATCAAACTGGGTCGGCAAGACCATTATGGCCGTGGTGATGGGCGTATTGATCATCAGCTTCGGCGTCTGGGGTATCGCCGACATCTTCAAGGGCTTCGGGCAGTCCACGGTGGCCAAGGTCGGCCACACCGAGATTTCGCTGAACGAATTCCGCCAGATCTACACTGACCGCCTCCAACAGATCAGCCGCCAGTTCGGCCGTCCGCTCACGCCCGACCAGGCGCGTGCCTTCGGCCTCGACCGCCAGGTGCTCCAGCAGACCATTGCGGAAGCAGCCCTCGACGAGGAGGCGCGCCGGCTCGGGCTCGGCCAGTCCGACGACCAGATCCGCCAGCTCATCATGAACGACCCGAACTTCAAGGGTGTCGGCGGCAATTTCGATGCGAACCGCTTCCAGGCCGTGATCCGCAATTTCGGCTACACCGAGCAGCGCTATGTCGCCGATCAGCGCAAAGTGTCGCTGCGCCGGCAGATCACCGGCACGATCGGCGCCGGCCTCGAGCCGCCGAAGGCCATGCTCGACGTACTGACGCGCTTCCAGAATGAGCAGCGCGCCATCGAGTTCGTCAGGCTCGACGCTGCGCAGGCAGGCACCATCGACCCGCCCTCGCCCGAGGCGCTTGCCGCCTATTTCGAGGATCACAAGGTCCAGTTCCGTGCGCCTGAATATCGCAAGATCGCCTTCGTCGTGATCTCGCCGGAGGAGATCGGCAAGTGGACCCAGGTCTCCGACGATGACGCGAAAAAGCTGTTCGACCAGCGCAAGAACCAGCTCGGCACGCCGGAGAAGCGCCAGATCCACCAGATCGTGTTCCCCGACGCCGCCGAGGCGCAGGCCGCGCGCGAGCGCCTTGCCGGCGGCCTGTCGTTCGAGGATCTCGGCAAGGAGCGCGGACTGAGTGCCTCCGACGTTGATCTTGGCCTCGTGACCAAGTCTTCGCTCGATCCGGCGACCGGCGATGCCGTCTTCGCACTTCCCGCGGGCGAGATTAGCCAGCCGATCCAGGGCCGTCTCGGCACTGCGATCGTCAAGGTCGACAAGATCGAGCCAGGTGTCGAGGCGAACTACGCCAGCCTCGCCGGCGACATCAAGCGCGAGATCGCCACCGAACGCGCGCGCATCAAGGTCGCGGAGCTGCGCGACAAGATGGAGGACGAGCGTGGCGCCGGCACCAGCGTGGTCGATGCGGCGCAGAAGCTTGGTCTCGCAGCCGTGACCGTCGACGCCGTCGACCGCTCCGGCCGCGCGCCGGACGGACAACCCGTTGCCAACATTCCGCAGGGCCTCGACGTGGTGTCGCAGGCTTTCAACAGCGACGTCGGCGTCGACAACGACCCGATCTCGTTCCGCGGCGGTTATGTCTGGTACGACGTTCTCGCGACCACGCCGTCGCGAGACCGTAATCTCGACGAGGTTCGCGACCAGGTCGAGGCGCGCTGGCGCCAGGACCAGATCGCCGCCAAGCTCAAGACCAAGGCGACCGAGATGGTGCAGAAGCTCGAACAGGGCGGCAAGCTCGCTGACGAAGCGGCTGCCGTCGGCGCCACGGTCCAGACCGCCAGCGGCTTCAAGCGCGACGATTCACCGGCCGGCGTGCCCGCGAACGTGGTTGCGGCCGCTTTCCGCACGGCCAAGGACGGCGTCGGACAGACGCCCGTGACCGGCGGCAGCGAAGTCATCGTCTTCCGCGTTACCGACATCATCGATCCCGCGATCGACCCTGCCTCCGATGCCATCAAGAAGCTGAAGGACAGCATCGACCGGGCGCTGACTGACGAGCAGGTCGCCTCCTACGTCAGCAAGCTCGAAGCCGACATCGGGACCACCATTAATCAGGCCGCCTTCGCGCAGGTGACGGGCGCGAATCAGTAAGTTTGAAAGCACGCGATGGACGACCTGAAATCGATCATTGGAAAAGTGGCGACTGGCGCCAGCCTGTCGCGTGATGAAGCGGCGTCCGCCTTCGACGCCGTGATGTCGGGCGAGGCCACGCCCTCGCAGATGGGCGGCCTGTTGATGGCGCTGCGGGTGCGCGGTGAGACCGTGGACGAGATCACCGGCGCGGTCTCGGCAATGCGCTCCAAGATGCTGACAGTCGACGCGCCCGCGAACGCCGTCGATATCGTCGGCACCGGCGGCGACGGCTCCGGCTCGGTCAACGTCTCGACTTGCGCCTCCTTCATCGTCGCGGGCACAGGCCTGCCGGTGGCCAAGCACGGCAACCGCGCACTGTCGTCGCGCTCGGGCGCGGCCGACGTGCTGGCCTCTCTCGGCGTGAAGATCGATCTCAAGCCCGAGCAGGTCGGCCGCTGCGTGCGCGAATGCGGCATCGGCTTCATGTTCGCGCCCGCCCATCACCCCGCCATGAAGAACGTCGGCCCGACCCGGGTCGAGCTTGCCACCCGCACGATCTTCAACCTGCTCGGACCGTTGTCCAACCCGGCCGGCGTGAAGCGGCAGATGGTCGGCGTGTTCTCGCGGCAATGGGTGCAGCCGCTGGCGCAGGTGCTGAAAAACCTCGGCTCGGAATCCGCCTGGGTCGTGCACGGCTCCGATGGCCTCGACGAGATCACCCTCACCGGCCCGACCTTCGTCTCGGCGCTCCACCACGGCGAGATCAGGAATTTCGAGGTGACGCCGGAGGACGCCGGCCTGTCGCGCTGCGAGCCCGGTGCGCTCAAGGGCGGCGACGCCGACGCCAACGCGATTGCGCTGCAAAGCGTGCTGGACGGCAAGCCGAGCCCCTATCGCGACGTCGCGCTGATGAACGCCGCCGCCGCGCTGATCGTGGCCGGACACGCCAAGGACCTCAAGGAAGGGGTCGCGATCGGCGCAAAATCGCTCGACAGCGGCGCAGCAGGCGCGCGGCTGAAACATTTGATCGCGGTCTCGAACAGCTGAGCTTCGCATGTCCGACATCCTGACCAAGATCGAAGCCTACAAGCGCGAGGAGATCGCCGCCGCCAAGCGCGCGCAGCCGCTGTCGGCAGTCGAGGCGAAGGCCAAGGCGCAAGGCCCGGCGCGCGGCTTCGTGCGCGCGATCAAAGCCAAGCACGCCAAAGGCGACTACGCGCTGATCGCCGAGGTCAAGAAGGCCTCGCCATCGAAGGGATTGATCCGCGCGGATTTCGATCCACCGCAGCTCGCCAAGGCCTATGAAGCGGGCGGCGCGGCCTGTCTGTCGGTGCTGACGGACACGCCCTCGTTCCAGGGCCATCTCGACTTCATGGTGGCGGCGCGCGCGGCCACGTCGCTGCCGGTGCTGCGCAAGGATTTTCTGTTTGACATCTACCAGGTGGCCGAGGCGCGCGCGCATGGCGCCGACTGCATCCTCATCATCATGGCCGCGCTCGATGATGCCACGGCCAGGGACCTTGAAGACGCCGCGCTTGCTTATGGCATGGACGTGCTGATCGAGATCCACGACCGCGCCGAGCTCGATCGCGCGCTGAAGCTGCGCTCGCCGATGATCGGGGTCAACAACCGCAATTTGCGTACCTTCGAGACCACGCTTGCAACCAGCGAGACGCTGGCACCGCTGCTCCCTGCCGAACGGCTGATGGTCGGCGAGAGCGGCATCTTCACGCCCGCGGACCTCACCCGGCTCGAGCGCGTCGGCATGTCGACCTTCCTGGTCGGTGAGAGCCTGATGCGGCAGGCCGATGTCACCGCCGCCACGCGCACGCTGCTTACACGCGAGACAAATGCGCGCGCGACGGGCACGCGCTGACATGCCGCGCAAGCCGTCCAAGACCAAGTCCGCAAAAGCGAGCCCTGCCCTCACCCATATTGGGGCCTCCGGCGAGGCACGGATGGTCGACGTCTCCGACAAACCCGCGACCGAGCGGCTCGCCGTCGCGGAGGGGCGCGTCGTCATGAGCAAGGCGACGCTCGATCTGATCGTCTCGGGCAACGCCAAGAAGGGCGACGTGCTCGGCACCGCGCGCATCGCCGGCATCATGGCGGCCAAGCGCACTTCCGAGCTGATACCGCTCTGTCATCCACTCGCGCTGTCGAAGGTCACGGTCGATATCGAGCCCGACGCAAAACTGCCGGGCTGTGTGGTCCGCGCCAGCGTGAAGGTGACGGGACCGACCGGCGTCGAGATGGAGGCGCTGACGGCGGTCTCCGTCACTTGCCTCACCATCTACGACATGATCAAGGCGGTAGAGCGCGGCGTGCGCATCGAGGGCATTCAGCTCATCGAAAAGCTGGGCGGCAAGTCCGGCCACTACCGCGCCTGATCGCGCCGTTACTTCAGCGACGAGCTGATCGATCCGAATTTCGTATTGAGCTTGCTGCCCATGCCGTTCACGACGGTGATGATGGCGAGCGCGATGCCGGCCGCGATCAGCCCGTATTCGATCGCGGTCGCGCCGGATTCGTCCGCGAGGAAATTCTTCAAAGTCATTTTCATGATCGTATCCTCTCTGCGTCTTTGCCAGACTTGTTTGTCTTTGCCGGACTTGCCTGCAATTCGTGCGCCAATGCGGCATCAAGGATCCTCAACACCTTAAATGGTTAAGCTCCGGTTGATGTCGCGACGACCGGCAGAACTGACCGGCATCGCGGGACCGTGCGGCAAATCCTGCACGCCTGTCGTCGTGCGCATCGATTGCATTTTTGCGTTGCGGTTCATGTCGCATTAACCGCGCTTCCTAACGTCACCTCCACGTCGTTCCCGTAAACCAACGGATGTTATGGGGACAAGAATTGACCCTGACGTGTGCACGGCAAGATCGACATGATGACGAGATACGGCAGTCGCCTCTTTGACCAGGCCTTCGCGCGCAGCGGACCGATTCGCTGGCTGGTAGTGGGCGGCACGCTGCTGATCGCGGCAATCGCCGTCGGCGCGACCTTGATGGCGCAGAATTTCCGCGAGCGCGCGCTGCGCAACTCTGGCCGCGAGCTGGAAAACACCGTGCTGCTGCTCGCCCATCATTTCGATCAGCAATTGCAGGATTTCGCCGTCATCCAGAAGGATTTCGTCGACCACGTGCGCGCGAGCGGAATCACGAGCGCCGAGGACTATCGCAACCGGCTCTCCGGCGAAAACGTCCATCGTATGTTGCGCTCGAAGATCGAGGCGCTGCCCTACATGGGCGGCGTCAATATCATCGATGCCGACGGCAATCTGATCAATTCGTCGACGGCGTGGCCGGTGCCGAAGGTCAATCTCTCCGACCGTGCCTATTTCCGGACCTTCCGGTACGACCCCTATGCGCCTGACGTGTTGATCGAGCCGGTATACAGCCGCATTTCCGGCGCCTGGACCATCCTGATCGTGCGTAAGATCGTCGCGCCGAACGGCGAGTTCATGGGGGTGATCGGGCGCGGCATCGAGCCCGCCAATTTCGAGAAATTCTTCGAGACCGTGGTGCTCGGCGAAGGCGCCACGATCTCGATGCTGCATCGGGACGGTACCCTGCTCGCCCGCTATCCGCATTCGAGCGAACTGATGGGGCGGAATTTCAAGACCGGCCCGTTCGAGCAGCAGCGGGTCTTCGGGCTCGACCATTTCGCCGGGCGCTTCATCAGTCCAGTTGACGGCGACGACCGGCTGATCTCCGCGCGCGCCCTGCCTCACTTCCCGATCCTGATGATGGCGACAACGACGCGCGCCGCGGCGCTCGCAGACTGGCGTGAGCAGATCGGCATCCTGATTTCGGTCGCAGGCGCCTCCGCGCTCGCGATTGCAGGCGTGCTGATCGCGATCGTGCGCAAGCTCCTGGAGCAGCACCGCCTCTCGCGCGAGCGGCTGACGCTGGAAAAGCAGCGCCTCGACCGCGCCGTCAACAACATGACCCAGGGCCTGCTGTTGTTCGACGCGTCGCAGCGGCTCGTGGTCTGCAACCAGCGCTACATCGAGATGTACGGGCTGTCTGCCGACATCGTGAAGCCCGGCTACAGCTTCCGCGACATCATCGCGCACCGCAAGGCCACGGGCTCATACACCGGCGACGTGGACCAATACGTCGCGCGCGTGCTGCGCGACATTCACGTGCGCAACTCCATGGTCGTCGACACCGGCGACGGCCGCTCAATCCAGATCGTCAACGAACCTCTCGGCGATGGCGGCTGGGTGGCGACGCATGAGGACATCACCGAGCGCCGCCGCACCGAAGAACGTATCACTCACCTCGCTCATTATGACGCGCTGACCGACCTGCCCAACCGCACCATGTTCCACGAACATCTTCGCCAGGAGCTGGCCTCCATCGTCGACAGCGAAGAACTTGCGGTGCATTATATCGACATCGACGAGTTCAAGGGCGTCAACGACGCGCTCGGCCATCTCGTCGGCGACGAGCTGTTGAAATCGGTTGCCGCAAGCCTCAGCCGTTGCGCGGGTCCGAATGATTTCGTGGCACGCCTTGGCGGCGACGAATTCGCGATCGTGCAGAGCGCAGTGACGTCCGCAGAGCAGGTCAACGACCTCGTTGCACAGGTCTTCGCGGCGATCCGTGCGCCGTTCGACTGCATGGGCCATCATCTCACCACCGACGCCAGCATCGGCATTGCGCTCGCACCGGGACACGGCATCGCGCTGGACCAGATCCTGAAGAACGCGGATATGGCGATGTACGCCGCCAAGGCCGCCGGACGCCGCACCTATCGTTTCTTCGAACCGGAGATGGACGCCAAGGTTCGCGCGCGAAGGCAGCTCGAGATCGATTTGCGCCACGCCATCGCCCATGGCGGCCTCGAGGTCTACTACCAGCCGTGCCTCAGCTTGAAGGACGACCGCATCACCGGCTGCGAGGCGCTGGTGCGCTGGCGCCATCCCGAGCGCGGCATGGTCTCGCCCGCCGAATTCATCCCGATCGCCGAGGACACCGGCCTGATCAACGAGATCGGCGAGTGGGTGCTGGCGACCGCCTGCCGTGATGCTGCGAACTGGCCCGACGACATCCGCCTCGCCGTCAACGTCTCGCCGGTACAGTTCAAGAGCGGCACGCTGGCGCTGAAGATCATGGCGGCCCTGGCCGCCTCCAATTTGCCGGCGAGCCGGCTCGAGCTCGAGATCACCGAGGCGGTGCTGATCCGCGACGACGACACTGCGCTGGCGATCCTGCACCAGCTCCGCGCCATCGGCGTGCGCATCGCGCTCGACGATTTCGGCACCGGCTATTCGTCGCTGAGCTATTTGCACCGCTTCCCGTTCGACAAGATCAAGATCGACCGCTGTTTCGTCAACGACATCGCGGGTCCCGACGGCTCCGCCAGCATCGTGCAGGCCGTGGTCAACCTCGCCAGCGCCCGCCGCATGGCCACGACGGCCGAAGGCGTCGAGACCGAGGAGCAGCAGCGCCTGCTGCGTGCGCTCGGCTGCTCCGAGATGCAAGGCTATCTGTTCAGCGCGGCAAAGCCGGCCGATAAAATGCTGGAGCTATTCGCGCTCCATCGCAGCCGCCTCGCCCGGCGCGACTGCAGCGAGAGCCTCCGCCGCGAGGCAGGCTAGATCCAGCCTTCACCCGCTTACCGGGGCGCGGGAATTCGTAAGGTGGGCAAAGCGACTTGTCCGCCATAGCTGGAAAAGCGAAGGCGGAAGCGTGCCCACCTCTCGTCTCGACGGGCATGCAGAAGCGGTGGGCACGTCGCTTACGCTCCTTTGCCCACCCTAACGCATCCTTGATCAGCTAGTTCGGCACCGTCGTCTTCGGCGCCGGCTTAGCGGCCGCCGCATTGACGGTGACGCCGTGCAGGAAGTCGTAGGCGGTGTGCAGCGCCTTGTCGTCCTTCTCGTCTGGCGGGACATAGGACTGCGATCCGGTCTGCTCGGTGCCGTCGGCGGCCTGCAGATGGCCGCGCATCTGGGACTCCGCCATGGTGTCGACGCGGCCCTTCAGCTCGGCCGGCACATCCTGGAGAACCTCGATGTCGGGCGCGATGCCCTGGGCCTGGATCGAGCGGCCCGACGGCGTGTAGTAGCGCGCCGTGGTCAACGCCAGCGCGCCGTTGCCGGCGCCGAGCGGAATGATGGTCTGCACCGAGCCCTTGCCGAACGAACGCGTGCCGATGATCGTGGCCCGCTTGTGATCATGCAGCGCGCCGCCGACGATCTCGGACGCCGAGGCCGAGCCGCCGTTGATCAGCACCACCAGCGGCTTGCCCTTGATGAGGTCGCCGCCATGGGCGGTGAAACGCTGGGTCTCTTCCGGATTGCGGCCGCGGGTCGAGACGACCTCGCCGCGCTGGAGGAACGCGCTGGACACCGACACCGCCTGGTCGAGCAGCCCGCCGGGATTGTTGCGGAGGTCGACGACATAGCCGGCGAGCTTCTCCTGCGGGATGTCCTTGGTGATCGACGCAATCGCCTTCTTCAGGCCATCGGTGGTCTGCTCGTTGAACGAGGTGATGCGGATATAGCCGATGTCGCCGTTCTCGACGTGGAAGCGCACGGGGCGGACATGGATGATCTCGCGCTTGATTGCGACATCGAGCGGCGCGTCCGCGCCCTTGCGCACGATGGTGAGCTTGGTCTGGGTGTCGACCGGGCCCTTCATCTTGTTGACGGCCTGCTCGAGCGTCATGCCCTGAACGGCGTCGCCATCGATCTTGCTGATGAGGTCGCCGGACATGATGCCGGCCTTGGATGCGGGCGTGTCGTCGATCGGCGAGACGACCTTGACCAGGCCGTCCTCCATCGTGACCTCGATGCCGAGCCCGCCGAACTCGCCGGAGGTGGTCTCCTGCATCTCGGTCCAGGCCTTGTCGTTCATGTAACGCGAATGCGGATCGAGCGATGTCACCATGCCCGTGATCGCGCCTTCGATCAGCTTGGAATTGTCCGGCTTCTCGACATAGCTCGCCTTCACCCGCTCGAAGACTTCTCCGAACAAATTGAGCTGCGAATAGGCATCATCCACGCTCGCTGCCGCCCGTGCCGCCCATAGTCCGCCGTGCGGACCGGATACGAGGAGGGTGAAGCATGCTCCGGTGAGCGCGCCCAGGGGGAACAGCAGGGTTTTCCGCATGGAATGGTTGGCCTTTTTGCTTCGCGGTTCTCTTGGACGGGTCTTTTGGGCAGTTCTTTTCGGGCTTGGGAGCCGCCATGCAAATGGCGATCCAGCCCGGTTCTCACAATATCATTCCGGTTTCTTCAAGGCCGGGATGCCACGCCGGCGGGTACATTACAAAAATCCCTTCGCCGTGGCCTAAACTTTTGGCAACGTTCGGAAACCACCTCGCGCCAAGCGGGAATCGGTCGGCCGGCCCACGCCTCGCAGCTATGCGATTTTAGGATGGTTTGGGAGGACCGGACGGGATAGTCGATGACATAAGACTTCAAATTCTCGGGAGGATAACAATGAACGAAGCACCCCGGATCCAGCCGAACAGGAACGTCGAGCTCGGCGCCAGCAACGAGCCGTTCCAGAACCTGCACGAATTCATCCGGAAGGCGCGCTCCAACCTCAACCAGAACGCCTGGGACTATATCGTCGGCGCCGCCGAGACCGAGACCACGATGCGCCGCAACCGCATGGCGCTGGACGAGATCGCATTCCGGCCGCGTGTGCTGCGCGACGTGCGCAAGGTCGACGGCTCGGTCGAGCATTTCGGCCGCAAGATGCGCCTGCCGGTCGTAATCGCCCCTGTTGGCGCTCTGGAAATCTTCGACCCGGACGGCGCCGCCAGCGTGGCGCGCGCCTGCGGCACCTTCGGGGCGGCGCATATGCTCAGCTCGGTGTCCGAGCCGGGCCTGGAAAAGACCGCCGAAGCCGCGCCCGATGCACTGCGGCTCTATCAGCTCTATGTCCGCGGCGACGATGCCTTCGTCGCCGACGTCGTCAGCCGGACCGAGAAAAACGGCTACGCCGCCTTCTGCCTGACCGTCGATACCGCCCATTACAGCCGTCGCGAGCGTGACATTGCCAAGCGTTACGTTCGCGAGAGCCGCTTGCGCGCCACCGGCGGCGACTACCAGAAGGGCCTGGAGTGGCGGACCGTGAAGATGGTCAAGGACAAGTTCAAAATCCCGCTAATCCTCAAGGGCATCGCCACTGCGGAGGATGCGCAGATCGCCGTCGATCACGGGGTCGATTGGATCTACGTCTCCAACCATGGCGGCCGCCAGCTCGATCACGGCCGCGGCGCCATGCATGTGCTGCCCGAGATCGTCGAGGCCGTGAAAGGCCGCGCCAAGATCATGGTCGATGGCGGCATCTGCCGCGGCACCGACATCGTCAAGGCGATCGCGGCGGGCGCCGACCTCGTCGGCATCGGCCGGCTGCAATGCTGGGCCTTGGCGGCGGCCGGAGAAGCCGGCGTCGCGCGGATGCTCGAGTTGCTCGAGGACGAGGTGCTGCGCTGCCTCGGCCTGCTCGGCGCCACCTCGTTCGCCGAGGTCAACAAGTCATGCCTGCACGCGGCGACCGCCACCAATGCGCCCAGCGTATTCAGCGCGTTCCCGCTGTTCGACCACGAGCCGTATCGGTACTGACCTGAAAGGATGCAATGACATCGCTCTCTCCCGGAGCTGCGGATGCGCTTCTGTTCGATCTCGGGCGCGTCGTGCTCGATATCGATTTCTCCAAGGCGATCGCCTGCTGGGCGGGACATGCCGGCTGCAAGCCCGACGCCATTGTCGCGCGCTACGTGCGCGACAGCGAAGCCTATCGGCTGCACGAGGTCGGCAAGATCAGCGACGAGGACTATTTCGCATCGCTGCGTTCGTCGCTCGGGATCGGCATTTCGGATGCGCAGTTCCTCGAAGGCTGGAACGCGATCTTCGCCGGCCAGATGCCCGACATCGCGGATTTGTTGCCGCGCGCGGCGAAGCAGATGCCGCTCTACGTCTTCTCCAACACCAACCGGCCGCATGTCGATCATTTTTCGAAGGAATATGCTCATTTGCTCGGCCATTTCCGCGAGCTGTATTTGTCCTCCAGCATCGGCCTGCGCAAACCGGATGCCGAAGCCTTCGACCATGTCGTGGCCGCGATCGGCGTGCCGGCCAACCGCATTGTGTTCTTCGATGACCTCGCCGTAAATGTCGAAGGCGCGCGGGCACGGGGTCTAACCGCCGTGCATGTGACCTCGCCCCGCGATGTCGGCAACGCACTGAAGGCGCTGGGGATCTGACCGCAAACACTTTGACTGGTGCTACGCGCGGCGGTTCCCGGGAACTAATTTGGCTCGGAATGAGGAACCAAAACACTTTGTGCATTTTTGTACAGAGTTCCGGGAACGGAAGGCCTGCTTCCGGACTCTTGAGTCCGTTGGGAATTCTACGAACGGACGTATCATCGTGTTGGGCAAAACCTACCTCACCAAGCAGGCCTCGCTGCTGATGAAATTCGCCAGAACCACCTCGGATTCTGAGCTTTCCGCAAAACTGATCAGCAAGGCCGCCGACCTGAAATCGCAAGCCGATCCGATGCCCGACAGGGATCAGGGCCCCAGGGCGCCCGATGTCAGTCCGCGCGAAGGCTCGGGCGGCTAACCCGATGCTGGCCGCGGCGCTCGTTGTTCTCATCGTTGCCCGCGTCACGGTCGTCCCGGTCTGCCTCGTCCTTCGGAGCATGCCGCGCCGGAGCTGAAACCCTGCCTCTCGATACAGAGTGCGCAGCGGGATGGATCATCCCGCTGCACCGTTGTTTTGCCTCTCCGCCCCCGCTCGGCTAGAAGACTCACGGAACCTCGACCGAACGCGCTGAGCAGGAGTTGTCGCCCGTGGCCTTAATGCCGGTTTCTGACGCGCTTGCCGCGGTGCTGGCCGGCGCGGAGCCGCTGCCTGAGGAATCGGTCTCGCTTGACGAGGCCTTCCATCGCGTGCTCGCGCGCGACGTCGCTTCGCGGCGGACCCAGCCGCCGCAGGCGATGTCGGCGATGGACGGCTATGCCGTGCGCGCGAGCGATGCGGCGAAGATCGATTCCCAGCTCACCGTGACCGGTGAGGTCGCGGCGGGCCGTCCGTTTGCCGGAACTGTCGGCGCCGGCGAAGCGGTGCGGATCTTCACCGGCGGCGTCGTTCCCAATGGCGCCGACGCGGTCGTGATCCAGGAGGACACGGTCGCAGACGGCAGGCGCATCACGATCAAGGAGGCCGCCATCACCGGGCGGCACATCCGCCCCGCCGGCATCGACTTCTCCGAGGGCGACGTGCTGCTGCGCAAGGGTGCGCGGCTGACCGAGCGCGACCTCGCGCTCGCAGCAGGCATGAACCACCCACAGCTCGCCGTCCGCCGCCGTCCGAAGGTCGCAATTCTCGCGACCGGCGACGAGCTGGTGATGCCGGGCACCACGCCCGCCCATGGCCAGATCGTCTATTCCAACGGCTATGCCCTGCATGCGCTCGCGCGCCGCGAGGGTGCCGATACCATCGACCTCGGCGTTGCCGCAGATACGCTGGAGGCCACCACGGCCGGCATCCGCCGTGCGCGCGAGAGCGGCGCCGACATCCTGATCACGACGGGCGGCGCCTCGGTCGGCGACCACGATCTGGTCCAGCCCGCGCTCAACGCCGAGGGCATCTCGATGGCGTTCTGGAAGATCGCGATGCGGCCGGGCAAGCCGATGATGAACGGGCGCCTCGGCGCGATGCGCGTGATCGGCCTGCCCGGCAATCCCGTGTCATCCTACGTGTGCGGGTTCCTGTTCATGGTGCCGCTGATTCGCGCGCTGTCGGGACGCGAAGTGATTCATCATCGTCGCGAGCGCGCCCTGCTCGGCCGCGACGTCGGCGCCAATGACCAGCGCGAGGATTATCTTCGCGCGCGGCTTGAGGTGCGCGATGACGGCGCGCTCATCGCCCATCCCGTGAACCATCAGGACTCCTCGCTGCTTGCGAATCTCGCTGCGGCACAGGCACTTCTCGTGCGCGCGCCGTTCGCGCCGAAAGCCGAGGCAGGCATGTCTTGCGACGTGCTTCGGCTACCGCTCTAGGCTCGTCACCAAGCGTACCTGACGGCGCCCCTGCCGGCATAAGACCGGGTCACGTCGGAGAATTCGCCTTCGAAGCTGGCAGCAGCCGACCAGCCATTGCGCCATTTCCATTCGGCCGAAACGCTGGTCAGCGCGGCATCACTGGCTTGCTGCGCGCCATTCACCACGAAGCTGGCGCCGGGTAATGTCTGGAAAGTGGCCCCGATCGACCGTTCGATGTTGAAATTGTGCGCCCAAGCCAGCCGTCCGCGCAAGGTGAGGTTCGCATCGGTCATGGCGAACGACTTGTCGCCGCGCAGTCCCAGTTCGCTGCGCGCGGCCGTCGCGTCCTTGGCGCCATAGGCCAGCGCGAACGCATTGGTGCCGGCGAGCACGTGCTCGGCATAGGCCGGCAGAATAATGGTGGTGAACTGTCCGGCGGCATAGGGCGTGATCCGCCAACCCGTCCATGGCGAGATCAAACGATAACCGCTTTCGAGGCGGCCCGAAATCGCGTTGGCATTGAAGCGCGCGCGAAGCAGATCGGCGCACGCGATGGTCACGGTGCGATCAGTGGTGATATCCTGCCAACCATAGGCCAGCGCGCCCGTCACATAGGCCGCCGCCGCTGTATGCCGTACGAAAACACCGGCCTGGAACAGGTCTGAGCGCCCGCCTCCCAGGCCATTGGCCAGGCTGAAATTGGTGCCGCCGCCGGCGAGCGCGAAACCTGCGATCGTGCGCGGCGAAAGCAGATAATCAGCTCCTGCGGCCGTACCGAACACCCGGCTCGTGACGGCGCTCGACCCAAGCGTCAAATTGCCATCGGTCGATTGCGAGCCTCCGAAGCCGGCAGCCCAGATGCTCCAGCGCGGATCCAGCAGATCATTTCGCGGAACGGCCTTGGTGACCTGCCGATATGCCTCGCGCTCGGCGGCCGCGCGCTTACCGCCCGCAGCGGCGTAAGCGTTTGCAGCGTCCTCCGCCACAAACGACGACGAATTGGCTGGCGCCTGAGCAGCACTGTCGCCACGCCCTGCGATGAACGGGTCCGTCAGCAGCCCCATGAACTGGCCCATGGCATCGAACGTCGCCTGCTGGGATCCGCTCGCGAGCTCGCCGGAGGCCTGGGTGAGATTTTGCGGAACGTTACCGGCGAATATCGCGCCGAGCGGACCGGAGCCATTGCCCCGCGCGTTGAAGCCTGCATCGAGCCCGTTGGCCGCCGCCCGCTGATTGATATTAAGCCCGGGAATCTGACCGAGCGCTGACGAGAGATTTAGCAGCACGTTGCCGCCCGAATAGATCAGCGAGCCCGCGATTCCGGAAGGCGTCACCAGGGAATCAAACTGTGTCCCGTTCAACCCGGCTGAGATCAGGATCGTATAGGATTGGCCGAAGGTGTATGAATTCGTTGGTGAGGTCACGCGTACAGTGCCCGCCAGGGTCGCCAGCCCGGTCACGTTGGTTCGGTCGGACGTCGTTTGCGATACTTCGACCATGTAGCTTGCAGCGGCGGTAAACGCGAGACTGCCTTGCACCGTCAACGTTCCGATGGAATTGCCCGGGGCAAGCGTGCCGCCGTTGATGAACGTATTGCCGACAAGGCCGTTGCCGCCGAGTGTGCCGCCGGCATTCACCGTGAGCAGCGAGGCGGATACGATCGAGCCGTTGACGCTGAGCGTCCCCGCGTTGACGTTGACCGGCCCTGCGAAAGTGCTGGTGCCGACCAGCGTCCAGTCCGAGCCGCCGACTTTATCGAGGTTTGAGAATCCCTGATATTGCGGTCCGATTGCGCTGGCATCGAAGGTCGCGTTGGCGGCGCCGCCGAGCTGAAGTCGATCGCTGCCCGTTCCGAGCACGTTGCCGTTGACGGCGTAGCCCGAAATCAGCGTCAGGATATTGTTGGCGCCGTCGAACTGGATCGCGGTGCCGCCGGTTCCCGTGACGGTATTGGAGACGGTCACCGTGGAGAAGCCGGTCCCGGCCGCCGAAACATGGATGCCGATGACGCCGGACACGCTGCCGGTCGGAGCAACGACGATGTTGCCGTTGCCACCGCTGCTCGACGCGGTAATGCCAGTGCCGGTACCGGCAACGACGTTGCCGACGCCGGTCACCGTGACATTGCCGCTACCGAGAGTTTGAGCGATGATGCCGTTGTTGCCGCCCGAGACGTTGCCGGTGCGGTCGACCAGCACGTTGCCGCTATTGGCGCTGCCCTGGATCTGCGCGAAGATTGCCGTTCCACCCACCGCCGTCGCGGCGGTGTCGCCGGAACCGCCGACATGAACGCCGGCGTTGGCCGCAGACACGGTGTTGTCCTGACTGGCGTGGATGCCGGCGAGTCCGCCGGTGATCGCGCCGGTGCCGGTCACCATCACCGAACCGCCACTGCCCAGGGCGACGACGGCCTGTCCCGACGAGAACACATTGGCGTTGACGGTGACGTCGATGATGCCGGTGCTGGCAGGGTTGGCGATGGTTGCCTCGATCGCCGGGCCGAAGATCGGGGTGATGCCGCCGATTACCCCCGCTGTGGTCACAACGACATTGCCGCCCCCGCCAGATGACTGCGCAATGATGCCGCCGATATGGGATGATTCAATCGTGCCGGCCGCCGTCGTGGTCACCGTGACGTCGCCAATGCCACTGGTGGACGCGAGGACACCGCCTTGCGTGGCGCTGATCGCACCCCGCACATTGACCGTGACCGCGCCGTCGACACCGACCGCGTGGATCGCAATGCCGTTGGTTCCCGTCACAGCGGCGGATGTCACCGTCACCGCGCCGGTCCCGGCGGCCGAGACGTCGATGCCGACGGCACCGGATACGTTGCCGGTCGGAGCAACGACGACGTTGCCGTTGCCACCGCTGCTCGACGCTGTAATGCCAGTGCCGGTACCGGCAACGACGTTGCCGACGCCGGTCACCGTGACATTGCCGCTACCGAGAGTTTGAGCGATGATGCCGTTGTTGCCGCCCGAGACGTTGCCGGTGCGGTCGACCAGCACGTTGCCGCTATTGGCGCTGCCCTGGATCTGCGCGAAGATTGCCGTTCCACCCACCGCCGTCGCGGCGGTGTCGCCGGAACCGCCGACATGAACGCCGGCGTTGGCCGCAGACACGGTGTTGTCCTGACTGGCGTGGATGCCGGCGAGTCCGCCGGTGATCGCGCCGGTGCCGGTCACCATCACCGAACCGCCACTGCCCAGGGCGACGACGGCCTGTCCCGACGAGAACACATTGGCGTTGACGGTGACGTCGATGATGCCGGTGCTGGCGGGGTTGGCGATGGTTGCCTCGATCGCCGGGCCGAAGATCGGGGTGATGCCGCCGATTACCCCCGCTGTGGTCACAACGACATTGCCGCCCCCGCCAGACGACTGCGCAATGATGCCGCCGATATGGGACGATTCGATCGTGCCGGCCGCCGTCGTGGTCACCGTGACGTCGCCAATGCCACTGGTGGACGCAAGGACACCGCCTTGCGTGGCGCTGATCGCACCCCGCACATTGACCGTGACCGCGCCGTCGACGCCGACCGCTGAAATGGCCGAACCATTCGATGCCGTGACCGCGCCGCCGACAGTTGCGGTTATCGATCCCGAGCCGGTATTGCCGAGTTGCAGGCCGCTGCCTGCGCCGGTGGCTGTCACCGTACCCACGCCGCCATACGTGACCGCGCCGCCGTTGCCAACGAGCTGCAACGCATTCACGTTTTGCCCGGTCGTGACCGTACCGGCGTTGGTGAAATTGATCCCGCCACTGGCTTTGGTCGTCACGAGATCAAGGCCAAAGCCATCGATCGTAACGCCGCTGCCGACTTGCCCGATCAGGTCGGCGTTGAACGACTGAATCCGGGCGACCGTGGCGATGCCCGTACTGTTGTTGGTTGTGTTCGTCGTCGTGGTATCAGCCGCGCAGGTCACCGAGACCGGATCGGTGCCCGACGTCGCACAAGCAGCCAAGGCTGGCGCGGTCGCAAGGATACTGGCGACGAACAGCACAGCCGATCCCGCCGCCGCGAGCAACACCGCCGGCTGCCGCGCGCAGAGACATTCCCCGATCATCAGCCCCACCCGCGGCTACAACTCGCCGCGCCCGCCCGTTTGTTCGATTCGATTTCAGGGCCGCTCATCTTAGGAGCCGAGCGAATCATCACAATGCGCAAAGCATCCAAAACCGTCGCGCGTCGGGCGCAAACTTATCGCTTGTGCCTGATCGGCAACAAACCGTCGAACGAGCACAATAACCAGGCGCATTCCCTGCATCGGCGATTTACGCGAACCGGCGAACGTCGTCATGTTCACGGTAAATTAAGGGGTTGCGGAACACATATCGAACATATAGTGTCCGTTCATGATTTGTTTCGAGCATGTAGCGGCTTATTGCTGAATTCAGCGTCTCGGAATCGAACGACATCAACCGGGGGATTTTGGTCGAGATGTTAACGCGCAAACAATACGAGCTTCTGCGGTTCATCAGCGAACGTCTAAAGGAAAGCGGCGTGCCGCCCTCCTTCGACGAGATGAAGGACGCGCTCGATCTGCGCTCGAAATCGGGCATCCATCGCCTGATCACCGCGCTCGAGGAACGCGGCTTCATCCGGCGCCTGCCCAATCGCGCCCGCGCCATCGAGGTGATCAAGCTGCCCGAGCTCCAGGCCGCCGCCGGCAGCCGCCGCGGCTTTACGCCCAGCGTCATCGAGGGCAATCTCGGCAAGGTCCGCTCCAGCGCGTCCGCGGACGAAGGCGAGCGCCCTGTTGCGGTGCCGGTGATGGGCCGGATCGCGGCCGGCACGCCGATCGAGGCGTTGCAGACCCGCAGCCACACCATCAGCGTACCGCCGGACATGCTCGGCTCGGGCGAACACTACGCGCTCGAAGTGCGCGGCGATTCCATGGTCGAGGCCGGCATCCTCGACGGCGACATGGCCCTGATCCAGCGCAACGAGAGCGCCGACACCGGCGATATCGTGGTGGCCCTGATCGACGACGAGGAAGCAACGCTCAAGCGCTTCCGCCGCCGTGGCGCCTCGATCGCGCTCGAGCCCGCCAACGCCTCCTATGAGGTCCGCATCCTGCCGCCCAACCGGGTGAAGATTCAGGGCAAGCTGATCGGGCTGTACCGAAAGTACTGAGTCTTCTGCGCGCCGCCGATTGGCGACCGCGCGCTAACGATTGGAGCGGACGATTGTCCGCTCCGGCTGGATAGTCCTTCTGGTTTTGCACAGATTATCCGGCCACCCCTCCCGCGCTAGATCTTCGGTACGCCGCAAAGAAGCACGCATTGCTTCGCAGGCCTTTGAGAGACCGAGGAGACAAATGTGCGCAAGATCATTCTGAGCACAGTCACGATGGCGCTGATCGCAGCATCAGCGTCGCAAGCCTTCGCCGCGCAGTCGCAGTACCACGTCCGCAAGGCAGCGCAGGCAACCACCGGCGAGCAATTCCGCAATGCCCGCAACGCGGTCGAGCCGGCGCAGCCAGCCTGGCAATATTCGGGTTGGTCGGCACCTGCCGGCCGCTAACGTCGAAGCTCCCAGAATGCACGAAGGCGGGATTTGTTCCTCGCGCATTTGAAAAAAATATTGTGATGGCAGCCTACGGACCCAAGCCGCAGATTTGCCCACAACCCAGCAGACGTTTGCAGGCTTCCACTCTGATAGGGGCCTGTGCCTCAGAAGAGGCGCGGGTTGCTATCTCGAATGAGGAGCACCCTGATGTGTGACTACAGCCTGCACGCCGTCGCGACGCGCCCCGCAGAAGTCGGCGAGACGATCGTCACGACAACCTTCCGCGGTACCTCGACGCGCGGCTTTGCCTCCGAAGCCGACATGTCCGTCGCGGTCTGCCTGCTGCCGGGAACGGAGCTCGCCTTCGCCGACAGTGTCCGCTACGACAATCGCTGGATCTGGACGCGCACCATCAACTCGCGCGTCGGCAAGTTCGGCAAGATCGATCCGCACATTCCCGATCGCCATCATGACGCGATCGAATTCCCCGATGGCAAATACGTGTTGGTGACACAGCTCGTCGAAGGCCAGCGTGCGACCGTGCTGCAATTGCCGGTGACCCAACAAGTCGGCGAGCGCGAGCACAAGCCGCAGATCGTCGCCGACAGGCAGCCGACCATCACCCGCCTGCCGATTGGTTGACACCGCCATCCCCGGCCGCCAGGTCGGAGCCAGGATTGAAATGTCCATCGCCGGCCGCGGCCGGCGGTATGGAGTTGCTTGCACCTCGCATCCGACCGAGAGAGATCAGCCCACCGCACCTGCACGTCGCACGAAGTTTGCGCTGCCCTGCCTGAATTTTGAACGTCCGTTCCGCAAGCAAATGGCCGATGCTGTTTCCGACTTGAGGCGGCGGACACGTTCGATGAAAACCTTCCTTCGCGTCGTTGAACTCTGGGTGCCTGACCGGACCCGCATGCGGCTGGAGTTTGGCGGCGGCCTTTACAGCGAGGGCCTGTCCGCCTTCAAGGCCGTGAGCGAAGATCTGCGCTTCGGATATGACGAGGGGCTTCCCGGCAAGGCCTGGGCGAGCCGCCATCCCGTGATCCTCACCGAATTCGCCAACTCCTATTTCAAGCGCACCGACCAGGCCGTCGAGGCCGGCCTCACCTGCGGTGTGGCGGTGCCGGTGTTTGCCGGCGAATTCCTGCAAGCCGTCATGGTGCTGTTCTGCGGCGACGACGACGCCCATGTCGGCGCGGTCGAGCTATGGCATAACGACCTCGATGTCTCGCACGAGATGGGGCTGGTCGACGGCTATTATGGCAGCGCCGAGATGTTCGAGTTCAACTCGCGTCACACCAAATTCCCACGCGGTTTCGGCCTGCCCGGACGCACCTGGAAAGCGGGCCTGCCGCTGATCATCAAGGATTTGCATGACGCCAAGAGCTTTCTGCGCTGGGAAGACGCTGCCAAGGTCGGGATCAATCTCGGCGTCGGCGTTCCCTACCGCATCGGCACCGACCACACCTGGGTCCTGACATTCCTCTCGGCGCAGGCAACCCCGATAGCACGCCGCTTCGAGATCTGGGTTCCGAACGAGGCCCGTTCGGCTCTGGTGTTTCGCGCCGGCGATTGCAGCGCGCAGACCGACCTCGCCGCGCTCTATGGGACCAAATCCATTCCGCGCGGCGAAGGCAGCATCGGCGGCGCCTGGGCCACCGGCATGCCCGCACTCAACGACGACCTCGCGCATGACGGCTCGATCGCGGCCGTGGAGGCGCGCGCAGCCGGGCTGAGCCGGATGGTGGTCCTGCCGGTGATCGGCAACGCCAGGCTCGAAGCGATGCTGGCCTGGTATCTTTAGCTAGCTCAATCCTCGGCCTGCTGATCGGCCTCCGCCGGCGTTGCGTCCTTGCTGCGCGGCGCGGCCGTCTTCGGTGCAAGGCTTCCGTCGAAATCTCCAGCACCGGCGGTAGCCGGTGACCAGGGACGATCGGCGCCCCTGGCCCTCACCGCCTGAACCGCAAAACCGTCGCCACGCCGCGTCAGCGCCAGCGCGCCGAGGCTCACGAGACGCGGCCGATCGACCACCATGGCCGCGCAGTCGGGCGGCGCAGGCCTTGCGGTCACCACCAGCGCGGCGCGGCTGCAATCATCGGCCAGCGCGTCGATGTGCAGCGCCAGCGCGACCAGGCGGCCGTCGGCAAGCGGCGTCACGCAGCCTGAATCATCGCACGACACGTCGCTAGCGAGGGAGCCGCTCCCGGCATCGCGCGGATCGGCGTCGGCCGCCAGCCACTCCTTGAGCATAAAGCTGTCCTTGTTCGTCCTGATCAGATGCAGCTGCCCGTCGCTGCCCCTCACCGCAATGCTCTGGCCGTCACCCGCGATGAGAATGTCGGGTTGCCGGACAGATAAACCCCAAAGGATCGCAACGAACAGCACCAGCGCGCCCGACCAGCGCAAGGGCGTCCGCAACAAGCCCATCAGGATGAGCCCGAGGCTCGCTGCGATCAGCGGCGCGGTGCCGAAGGCGCCGACGTGGCCGACCGCGCCGGGCAGCGCTGCCACCCAGCGCGACACCGCAACCATCCAGTCGATGCCGATCCCCATCAGCCACCAGAACACGCGGTCGAGCCCAAAGGGCGCTGCGAGCAACCCCAACAATCCCGCGGGCATCACCAGCGCTGAGACCACCGGCATCGCCCCGAGATTGGCGAGCACGCCGAACGGCGTGACACGGTGAAAGTGGAAGGCGGCATAGGGCGTGGTCGCCAGCCCCGCGATCATCGAGGCCATGAACAGCATCGCGATCTCGCGCCCGCCCCACATCGCGATCCGCGCGGTCGCCGAATGATCGGGCGACGCAAACAGGTTCGGCATGCCGATCTGCACCAGCGCCACCAGCCCCAGCGTTGCCGCGAACGACATCTGAAAACTCGGGTGCACCAGCGCTTCCGGTGCAACCGCAAGCACGATCAGCGCGGCCACGGCCAGCGTGCGGAACGTGATGGCGCGGCGGTCGACCATGACCGCGATCAGCACCACCGCGGTCATGAAGAACGATCGTTGCGTGGCCACTTCCGCGCCGGACAGCAACAGATAAAACGCAGCAGCAAACAGCGCCGCGGCCGCCGACCATTTCTTGATGGGGAAACCGCCCGCCAATCCCGGGATCAGAGCCAGCAGCGCGCGCACCGCAAAAAAGACGACGCCGGCGACGACCGCCATGTGATAACCGGAGATTGAGAGAACATGGCCGAGACCCGAGATGAACATCGCGTCGTTGACGGGCGTGGTGATGGCATCGCGCCGGCCCGTGAGCAGCGCGGTCGCGATCGCGCGGTTGTCGCCGTCGAGCGTCGCCCGGATGCGCGCATCGATCGTATCGCGCAGCCCCTGCATGATCGCGGCGTAGCGCAACCTGATGCCCCCGGTCTCCGGCGGCGCCGCCACCGTGATGGCACCCATTGCAAAACCGGAAGCGCCGATGCCCTGAAAGAACATGTCGCGGGAGAAATCGTAGCTGCCGGGCCGCAGCGGCGACAGCGGCGGCATCAGCCGGGCCTTCAACTGCACGAAGCTGCCGACCTCGGGGGCTGTGCCCTTGCGCACCGACAGCCGCACACGCTCCAGCTTGATGTCGCCGCGTGGGGTCTCCATCGCGGTGACGCGGAGCACGAAACGGTCTGTGCGTTCTCGGATGTCACGCGTCTCGACGAAGCCCGACAGCGACACCGAATAGAGCGGCTTTGTCAGCACGATATGGTCGATGCGCGCCGTCTTCCAGGTCGCCATAGCGAAGCCGGCTACGACCGCGGCGATCATGATCGCGGGCGCAAACAGCCGGCTCCGCCGCAACAGAACTGCGCCAAGCGTGAGCGCGACCGCAGCAACGACAGAGAGTACCGGCTCATGATCAGCCGCAAAGTAGACCGCGATCCCGCAGCCGAAGGCGATGGGCGCCCACGGGAACAGCCGCCCGGCCCCAGCCTCTGCGCGTGCCCATTCGCGCAGCGTTTCGACGAGCGAGGGCCAAAGGCCAAAGCCCGCCGGCACAAAGCCGCCAGCGGACGCGGTCCGGCCGACAGGCCAAGTCCCCGCGCCCCCGCCCACGCTCCCTTGGGACCGTACTGGCCGGCCCGGCTCCGCCATTCCCTGCACCCTGCGATACGTGACGGTTGCGGAGGCTACCGGAACGTGCAGCGATGCGAATAGAGTACGGATCAGGAACGGGCGGTGGAAAAGCCCTACTTTTCCTCTTCCATCGTCACGGCGACATCGGCCTTGGCGGAGAGGCGAACCTTGTTGCCCTCGATATCGGCGACAAGCCCCTTGTCGATGAAGTGATGGTGGCCCTTGTGGCTGCCTTCGCCGCTGTCCTTCTTGGTCAGCTTGATGCGATTGCCTTCGACCTTGTCGACGGTGCCGATGTGGACGCCATCGGCGCCGATGACTTCCATATGCTCTGCGATGTTCTGCATGGGAGGATCCTCAATTGGGGACCCACACAACGCGCGAGGTGCGAGTTCGTTGCTTCGGTTGGTATGACGAAGCCGTGCGGGACCGTCAGATCAGCGGCACGCGCGAGGAGGCATGGTGATTGACGATCTTCCAGTCGCCGTCCTCGCGCAGGATGACCCAGCTCATCTTGACCGAGAACTCCGCCCGCTCGCCGGCGAGATCGAACGACACGATCGCGGCCATGTTGATCAGGTCCGGGCTGGCTTGCGCCGCGCTCACCTCGGAAAACACCGCGGTCGGCTTGCGCCATCGCGGCAAGCCGTTGAAGTAGTCGGCGACGCCGTCCCTGCCCCGATAGAGTCTTGGGTTGGAGCCGAAGAAGAACGCGTTCTTCGCATAGAGCGACGACAGCGCGGTCGCGTCCAGCGTCGCGAAGCCGGCGCACCATTTCGCGATGATGATGGCAGCGATGGCGTCGCCTTCGTTGCTCATTGTCATACCCCTCAGCCCTTGGCCACTTCCTTCGCAAACGTGTCGCGCAGGCCGATCGTCCGCGAAAACACCGGCTTGCCCGGCGCCGAGTCCTTGTCGCGCACGAAATAGCCCTGCCGCTCGAACTGCATCGGCTCGGTCGAATTGCTCTCGGCGATCGATGCTTCGATCCGGGCGTCCTTCAAAATCTCCAGCGACTGTGGATTGATATCGGCGGCGAAGTTCGAGGCGTCCGGGCTCGGGTTGGCGAACAGCTGATTGTAGATGCGGATCTCCGCGGGCACTGAGGTCGCCGCCGAAAGCCAGTGCATGGTCGCCTTGACCTTGCGGCCGTCGGGCGCGTTGCCGCCCTTGGTCGCGGGATCGTAAGTGCAGCGCAGCTCCACCACCTCGCCGGCGTCGTTTTTGATCACGCCGGTGCACTTGACGAAATAAGCGTAACGCAGCCGCACCTCGTTGCCCGGCGACAGGCGGAAGAACTTTTTCGGCGGGTTCTCCATGAAGTCGTCCTGCTCGATGTAGAGCTCGCGACCGAACGCGATTTTGCGCGTGCCTGCCGAAGGATCGTCAGGATGGTTGATCGCATCGAGCTCCTCGACCTGCCCTTCCGGATAATTCTCGATCACGACCTTGAGCGGCTTCAGCACGCCCATCCGCCGCTGCGATGTGCGGTTGAGCTCCTCGCGGATGCAGAATTCGAGCATGCCGACGTCGACCACGCTGTTGGCCTTGGCCACGCCGATGCGCTTGACGAATTCGCGAAGCGCTGCCGGCGGCACACCGCGGCGACGCATGCCCGCCATGGTCGGCATGCGCGGATCGTCCCAGCCCGCGACATGGCCTTCGCGGACGAGCTGGGTCAGCACGCGCTTCGACAGCAGCGTGTAGGTCAGGTTGAGCCGCGCGAACTCGTACTGATGCGGCTGCGACGGCACCGGCAGCTTCTCGATGAACCAGTCGTAGAGCGGCCGATGGTCAGCGAACTCCAGCGTGCAGATCGAGTGCGTGATGCCTTCGATCGCATCCGACTGGCCGTGGGCATAGTCATAGCTCGGATAGATGCGCCATTTGTCGCCAGTCCGGGGATGGTGCGCATGCAGGATGCGGTACATCACGGGATCGCGCAAATTGATGTTGCCGGCCGCCATGTCGATCTTCGCCCGCAACACGCGCGCGCCGTTGGGGAATTCGCCGGCCTTCATGCGACGGAACAGGTCGAGATTCTCCTCGACCGTGCGGTCGCGGAACGGGGAATTCTTGCCGGGCTCCGTCAGCGTACCGCGCGCGAGCCGGATCTCCTCCTGGGTCTGATCGTCGACATAGGCGAGCCCGTCGCGGATCGCCTTCTCCGCCCATTCGTACAGGCGGTCGAAATAGTCGGAGGCGAAAAACAGGTTCTTGCCCCAGTCGAAGCCGAGCCAGTGCACGTCGGCCTGGATGGAATCGATATATTCCTGCTCTTCCTTGACCGGGTTGGTGTCGTCGAAGCGCAGATGGCAGCGGCCCGGAAACTCCTGGGCGATGCCGAAATTGAGCGCTATCGACTTGGCGTGGCCGATATGCAGGTAGCCGTTCGGCTCCGGCGGGAACCGGGTCACGATCTCCTTGTGTTTGGCCTGATCGAGGTCGGCCTGGATGATGTCGCGAATGAAATCGCGCCCAACCTCGTTCGCCACCGGTTCTGTGCTCATCCTGCAATCCTGTAGGGAAATCAGCGGCCCTTCTGCCAAATTCGCTTGGCCGAGCCAAGGGCTTAAGCAAGGGCTTAAGCACCCTTGGCGGTCCGCTGCCGGGCTTTAGTTATGCTCCGGTCCTGTTATATACCACCGCCTCCAATGCATAGGCCCTGCCAAGAATGACCGATTCCGTCGTCACCCGCTTTGCTCCCTCCCCGACCGGCTTCCTCCACATCGGGGGCGCCCGCACGGCGCTGTTCAACTGGCTCTATGCGAAGAAGCACGGCGGCAAGATGCTGCTCCGGATCGAGGACACCGACCGGGAGCGCTCCACGGAGGCCGCGATCGGCGCCATCCTCGATGGGTTGAGGTGGCTGGAGCTCGGCTGGGATGGCGACGTCATCTACCAGTTCAGCCGCGCCGCCCGCCATCGCGAGGTTGCCGAGAAGCTGCTCGCCGACGGCAAGGCCTACCGCTGCTACGCCACTGCCGAGGAACTGACCGCGATGCGCGAGAAGGCGCGCGCGGAGGGCCGCACCCGCCTCTATGACGGCCTGTGGCGCGACCGCGATCCGGCAACTGCGCCGAACGACGTCAAGCCGACGATCCGGTTGCGCGCGCCGCAGACCGGCGAAACCGTGATCGAGGATCAGGTCCAGGGCCGCGTGGTCTGGCAGAACGAGAATCTCGACGACCTCGTGCTGCTGCGCGGCGATGGCAACCCGACCTACATGCTCGCGGTGGTGGTGGACGACCACGACATGGGCGTCACCCACGTGATCCGCGGCGACGATCATCTGATCAACGCCGCGCGCCAGAAGCAGATCTACGATGCGATGGGCTGGACGCTGCCGAGCATGTCCCACATCCCTCTCATCCACGGCCCGGACGGCTCAAAACTCTCAAAGCGCCACGGCGCGCTCGGCGTCGATGCCTACCGCGCCATGGGCTATTTGCCGGAGGCGCTGCGCAACTACCTGGTCCGGCTCGGCTGGAGCCATGGCGACCAGGAGATCTTCTCGACCGAGGAAATGATCGCAGCCTTCGACCTCGCCAACGTCGGCCGGGCGGCGGCGCGCTTCGACTTCGCCAAGCTGGAAAACCTCAACGGCCATTACATCCGCAACGCCGACGATCAATCACTCGTGAAGATGTTCGAGGACGTGCTCGACCACGTCGTGCCCAGCCGCGACGAGATTAAGGCCAAGTTAAACGACACCACGCGCGCGCAATTGCTCAAGGCCATGCCGAGCCTGAAGGAGCGCGCCAAGACGCTGATCGAGCTGATCGACGGGGCCGCTTTCATCTTCGCCGACCGGCCGCTGGAGCTCGATCCGAAGGCGGCGGCGCTGCTGACGGACGAAAACCGCAAGCTGATCGGCCAGCTTCATTCCGCGCTGGAGAATGTCGAGACGTGGAGCGGTGCCTCTACGGAAGCCGCGCTGCGCGCTTTTGCCGAGGAAAATAGTCTCAAACTCGGCGCTGTCGCCCAGCCGCTGCGGGCAGCACTGACCGGACGGTCGACTTCGCCGGGGATTTTCGAGGTTTTGGACGTGCTGGGGCGCCAGGAAAGTCTGGACCGGCTCAAGGACCAGGCCAAGGGCTAGCTACGACGTAAGTCGAGCATGCGCGGCGCCATCTTGCAGCGCACACAGCAATAATATACCCATCTGAGCCGTACCTTCTGGAATATCCGGCCTGCCCCACCATGTCATCGGGGCCTTCCGGGTCCGGCCCGTTTCACCATACATCGGGGACCTCTGATGGACGCAAAAGCAAGCAATAAGACCGCCACACTGACGGTCGGAAACAAGAACTACGATCTCCCGATCCTCAGCGGCACCGTCGGGCCTGACGTCGTCGACATCGGCAAGCTCTACGGCCAGTCCGGGCTGTTCACCTACGATCCCGGCTTCACTTCGACCGCAAGCTGCCAGTCCAAGATCACCTATATCGACGGCGACGCGGGCGTGCTGGAATACCGCGGCTACCCGATCGAGCAGCTCGCCGAGAACGGCGACTTCCTCGAGACCTGCTACCTGCTGCTCTACGGCAGCCTGCCGACCGCCGCGCAGAAGAAGGATTTCGACGACCGCGTGATCCATCACACGATGGTGCACGAGCAGATGGCCCGCTTCTTCCAGGGCTTCCGCCGCGACGCCCATCCGATGGCGGTGATGGTGGCCTCCGTCGGCGCGCTCGCCGCGTTCTATCACGACTCCACCGACATCAACGATCCGAAGCAGCGCATGATCGCGTCGATGCGGATGATCGCCAAGATCCCGACGCTGGCGGCGATGGCCTACAAATACACGGTCGGCCAGCCCTTCGTGTACCCGAAGAACTCGCTCTCCTTCGCCGAGAACTTCCTCAACATGTGCTTCGCGGTGCCGTGCGAGGACTACAAGATCAACCCGGTGCTGGCTGACGCGCTGGACAAGATCTTCATCCTGCATGCCGACCACGAGCAGAACGCCTCGACCTCGACGGTGCGCATCGCCGGCTCCTCCGGCGCCAACCCGTTCGCCTGCATCGCCGCCGGCATCGCCTGCCTCTGGGGCCCGGCGCATGGCGGCGCCAACGAAGCCGCGCTCGCGATGCTCGCCGAGATCGGCTCGGTCGACAAGATTCCGGAATTCATCGCCAAGGTGAAGGACAAGAACAGCGAAGTCCGCCTGATGGGCTTCGGTCACCGCGTCTACAAGAACTACGATCCGCGCGCCAAGATCATGCAGAAGATGTGTCACGCCGTGCTCAAGGAGACCGGCCACGGCGACGATCCGATGCTCAAGGTGGCGCTCGAGCTCGAGAAGATCGCGCTCAGCGACCAGTACTTCATCGACCGCAAGCTCTACCCGAACGTCGACTTCTATTCGGGCATCACGCTGAAGGCGATGGGCTTCCCGGTCTCAATGTTCACCGTGCTGTTCGCGGTCGCCCGCACCGTCGGCTGGATCAGCCAGTGGAGCGAGATGATCGAGGATCCGCAGCAGAAGATCGGCCGCCCGCGCCAGCTGTACACCGGCACCCCCCGCCGCGACTACGTGAAGATCGGCGATCGCAAGTAAGTTCGGACTCTACGTTCCTACGGAACGGCGTCACCCCAACGGGTGGCGCCGTTTTCATTTGCGGGCAGTCCGGATGGCCGGCCAGCATCATTTTCATTCTATTTGCGCGGGTTTTCTGGCAAGATGCATCCGGGTCGCGCACCCCGGAGGCCGATCATGTCCGCGAAGAAAGTGGCGCCCTCACGAGCGAAGGCCGGCATCCGGAAAGCCAGGAAGCCCGCCAAGGCGCGAGCGCGCAAACCCACGACCGGCACCAAGGTTACCGCCAAGGCCACCGGCACCGTCCGGGACGCATCGCCCCCGCCCGCTGTCGAAAAGCAATCCGGCGAGTACGAGGTACGAATCCGCTATAGCGGCAACAAGGGCTTGGACGAGCTCGTCATTCCGATTGACGATCAGAAATTCTACCCGTCTGTCCAGCGCTGGCGCTACGTGATCGCCAATCGACGACGGATCGTCCGTTCGACGCGCGACGACCTCAGCCGGGATCTTCAAAAGCTGATCAAGGACCACGCCCGCAGTTATGACGAAGGCGATATTCTGTCGCGGATCAAGGAGATGGCAGTCGCCAAGCTCGTCGAGGTCCGAATTCCTTACAGCGAAGACAAGGTCGGGTGGTCGGCAAGACTGTTCCCCTGGGAGAGCGCTCTGTGGTTGGCGACCGCGCCCTATCGCAGCGAGCCAAGCGAATTCGCCGTCGTCCGCCATCTCGCAGTTCAATCGCCGTACAACCACCAACTAACGCCTACGACAGCGCTCGCAGTTGACAGCGGCCCCGGAAAACTGCGCGCACTCTACGAATTCGCGCGGGAGATCGAGATGGTCAGGGGCGCGCTGAAGGACATCCAAACCGAGCCCCTCCGGGATCCCGATCGTCAAGAACTTCGCGCGAAGATCGAATCCCTTTCTCCTGCGATCGTGCATCTTGCGGGTGTGGATCCGATGTCGCTGGTGGAGCAAAAGCTCATTGACCAGCCAACTAGCGAAGAGGACGGCTTTGTTCTCCGCGCAAGCCCGCAAGGAAGCTCCCAGGGAAACGTCCAAGGAAACAGCCAAGCCTACGACGCCGTGGGGTCGGTCGACCTGGCCGATATTGTCACGGCCGGCGCGCAGAAGCCGCTGCTGGTGGCGATCAGTAGCTGCTACAGCGCGCAGCGCCTTGCTCCCCTCGCTACCGCCCAAGGTGTCAGGCACGCAATCGGCTTTGTTGATACCATCACCGATGCCGACGCCATGCTGTTCTTCAGCGTCTTCTATCGCACCTTGGCGCAAGACTGGAACGTCAAGGACGCTTTTCTTCGTGCCCGACAGCAGTGGATGTCCCAGGCCGGCAGCGACAACGAGCAGCGCTCGGGAGTGGCACTTTGGAGCCAGGTTTCGCTCCTCGACAGCCCTCAGGCTGGAACGATCGCGGCCCGTCCTGCGGCGTCGAAAAAAATCGCGAAGGGCGGCGCAACTTACAGGGACCTCAGGCTGGACATCACCTTGGTCCAGGACAAGTCGATGCCCGGCCGCATGCGCAAAACCTCAAGCGCGAGTTTGAACTATTCGTTGCTTCACAACGACCGCTCGCCCTTCAGTATCTTCACAGTCCACAAGACCAAGGCAGGTCCGGTCGGCCTGCTTCAAGTCGAAGTCGTGCTGGAAGTCGGCGCGGAATCATGCCGCTGCCGCTTCTCGGAGGAGTTGCCCGAAGAAGACGCCACACTCGACCTCCTCGACAAGATCCGGCTCCCCCTCGTTGCGGGCATGCTCCGGCAGACCAGCGAGAGCTTGAGAAGCAATCTCTATATCAAGGTCCAATGCGGCGACCAGATATTGCGCGAGTCCAGCGAGCGCGTGACCGTGCTTCCGGCAGACGAGTGGCGGGACGACGGCGAGGACCATCGCTGGCTGCCGAGCTTCGTTCTGCCTCGAGACCCGACGGTGCTGAAGGTCGTCGCCTGCGCCCAGCGTTATCTGCAGACATTGCTCGACGACTGTTCCGCCGGCTTCGACGGCTACCAGCAAGTGATTGCGGACGATTCCAATGCGCCCAACGTGGTTGATCCTCAGGTGCAGGCGATCTGGGCGGCCCTTCAGCACGATTTGCCTGTCAACTATATCAACCCGCCGCCGTCCTACACGAGCCAGTCTCAGCGGCTTCGAACGCCAACTGAAATCTTCAAGGGCAGTGCAGCGACCTGCATCGATCTTGCGCTTCTGTTCGCATCGTGCCTGGAATTCGTCGGCATCTATTCGTCGGTGTTCCTGATTACCGGACACGCGTTTCCGGCCTACTGGAGAAGCAACAAGGCCTGGTGGCGCATGAAGAGCTTCCGGTTTGATCAAAGCGAACAGCAGATGCCCGGGCAGATCGGCCGAAGTCAGGATGGCTTCGCCAGCCCGGGCCAGTCGACGAATACCAAGGGCCAGACCGAGAGCTGGATGTTCACCGGTACCGACAATCTGGCGGAGCTCCTGAGCTACGTGCAGAAGGGTGAACTCGTGCCTTTCGAGAGTACCTTCGTGACCGCACGGAAGGGCTTCTTCCAGGCCCTGGAGCGGGGCGCGAGCAATCTGCATCCGCAGAGCTTCGACGCAATGATCGACATTCAATCCGCTCGCGGTGAAAGCGTCACCCCACTTCCCTTGCTGGATCGACTTGGCTAACGCCCGCGACAAAACACGGAGCCCGCATGACTACGCCCCTTCCTTTCGACGATTGGCTCGCGTCGATGCCGGAAATCGAAGGCGTCCGGCCGGTCGATCGACTTACAGACGTCATGCGGATGCAATCCTCCCGGCCGACCTATCGGCGCCAGCGCCCGCCGACCGATCCGACGGACCGGCTGCCGGAGCAGCAGATCATTTCACTCGTGCGCGACGGCGGGATCCTGAGATGGCGCCTCGGCGCTGCCATTCCGATGATGTCCGGTCGCGCCGGATCGCGCGCCGCACTCCCGACAGGACAAATCGTAAAGCAGTACGCCTTCGAGGCTCTCGAAACGTCGCAGGTCTATGATGCGCTCCTCAAGCTCGACAGGACGCTGACACCGGGGGCGTCTTATGCGGTCAAAACGTCGACAGGCCTCAGTCGGCTCGTGCAAGGCCAACTCCAGCCGCTGGCGCTCGCCGACGTGCCTCAAGTTGCGGGCAAGCGCGTATTGCTGTTGATCCACGGGACGTTCAGCGAATCTGCAGCTCTCATCAAGAACGGACTGGCAAAGGTTCCCGAAGGGCAACAGCTGCTGACGCGAGCGGAGACGAAGTATGACTTCGTGCTCGCCTACGACCACCCGACGCTCAGCGTGAGCCCGGTGATGAATGCCTTCGACCTCGCCGCATTGTTGCGACCGGCGCCGAAGGAGCTCGACATCGTCTGCCATAGCCGCGGCGGGCTCGTGGCCCGGTGGTTGTGCGAGGGGTTTTGCGAGCCGGCACTGAAGCGCAGGGTGATTTTCGTCGGCTCGCCGCTCGGCGGCACCAGCCTGGCGGCCGCTCCGCGTCTGCGCAGCACGCTCGACCTCTTGACGAACATTGCAGACGTCCTGCGCACCGGCGCGGATCTCGCCGCCGCCAACCCCTTCTTCCTCGCAGCCAGCGGATTGCTGCGGGTGTTCAGTACCGTCACCAACCTCGCCGCCAAGACGCCGGTATTCGATGCCGCCCTGGCTCTCGTTCCCGGGCTCGATGCACAGTCCCGCACCGGCAACAACGAGGAGATCCGCCGACTGCGCATGAATACCGGAAGCGGCGAGTTTGGCGCCCTGCCGATCCACTACTTCGCGATCAAATCGAATTTCGAGCCGACCGCGATCGGCTGGAATTTCCTCCGGATATTTTCCAAGCCGATGCAGCGTCTCGGCGACCTCGGAGCCGACATCATCTTCGAGGCCGACAATGACCTGGTCGTCGACACCTCTTCGATGTCGGAAGTCGCGGACAAGCGCCAGGTGACGATCGTCCATGATTTCGGCACGAACCCCAACGTGCATCACACCAACTACTTCGTTCAGAGGGAAACGGCTGAGGCGATCGGAAGAACGTTTGCGATCTGAGCCCCCGCCGTTCGCTCATCATGCTTGCCGGCTGCTGACAACGCCATGTCCCCAGCGGCCGGCACTATCGAGCCAGCGCGCCCGGATTTGCCGTACCACGCAAAACAACGAGTCCCGTGCATCGCACCGGCAAGCGCTTGACAGATCTTGTAGGGTGGGCAAAGCGAAGCGTGCCCACCGCACGATTACAGATCAAAGGAAACCTTGATGCTGAGCGGAAGCTGCCTCTGCGGACGCGTTGCCTACGAGGTCGATGCGACCCCGGGCACCATCATGCACTGCCATTGCCAGACCTGCCGGAAGACGCACGGGTCGGCCTTCTCCACCGTCACCAACGTTCCGCGCGACCGCTTTCGCTGGACCAGGGGCGAAGAGCTGCTGCGCGGCTTCGAATCCTCGCCCGGCAAGACTCGCTATTTCTGCTCGCAATGCGGCTCGCACATCACCGCCTCGCGCGACGGCAGAGAGACGGTGCTGCTCCGGATGGGCTGCCTGGACACACCGATCACAGCACGTCCCGAAATGCACATCTGGCGATCGGACGCCGCCGACTGGTACGACCCGAAGGACGGAATACCGGAATGGCCGGAAGGCACCCGGCCGGCCGGTTCCTGATCCGAGCGCACTCTGATCTTGCTGCCGCGCACAACAACAAGTCTGCACATCCTGCCGGCAAGCGCTTGACAGTTGAAGCGCTCGGCGCGCAAATTCTTACACTAAGTAAGAATGACGACAGGGATGGAAATGCCGGAGCAGCCGAGAAGTCGGCGGCAGACGCGCGCTGCCATTTTGACTCAACTGCTCCAGTCGGGCGGCTCGTTTCGGCCGCCGCTGGCCAAGGCCGTGCGCCTGTCCGAAGCGAGCCTGTCGCGTATCCTGTTTGACCTGAAGGCCGAGGGCCTGATCGAGGAAGTGCGGCGCCCCGCCCCCTATGTCGGCGGGCCCACCGGTCTCGTGTCGCTCGATCGTTCGGTGGCACTCGCGGCGCTCGAACTGACGGGCCAGTGGCTCAGCGTTGGCGTCGGCGACCTGTCGGGCGAGCTGCGTTACACCGAGCGTGTGCCGCTGCCGGCGAAGCCAAATGTCGAGTCGGTCGGCCGGGTGTTCCACGAAGCGCTGACCTTGCTGCGCGACTGGACGCGGCGGCGACGCGTCAGGCTCGCACAGATCGGCGTTTCTGTTCCGGGCCTCGGCCGGTTGAGCGAGTTTGGTAATCCGATCATTCCCTGCGATGTCGGGCGCATCGGCGACATGCTCGGCGAGATGTTTGCGAACGTGCCGGCCGCGTTCACCAATTCGGTCATTGCGCACGCCACCTTTCATCGTTGCCGCACGGAAGATTATCCCTTTAGCGACGCGCATCTGTTCGTCTTTGTCGGCCAGGGCGTTGCCGGCACCTGGATGGATGATCCGATCGAGGACGACGCGCTCCAGCCGGTCGAACTCGGCCACATGGTGTTCGGAGCCGACGGACCACGTTGCCGCTGCGGTCATCACGGCTGCGTCGAGGCCTATACGTCGCTTCCGGCGCTCGCCGAGCTCCTTGGCGTTGCTGAGGCCGAATTGCTCCAGCTTGGCAACGAATGGGTGAACACCATCCCCATCTCGTCGCGCGTGCGCCAGGAATTGCGCCAGCGACTGTTCCGGCTCGGCCTTTCGATCGGCAACACGCTGAACGTGAAGCCCTGCCGCGGCGTCGCGATCAGCGGCTGGCCATCGCTTCTCGACGAAGACGATCGAAAGGCCGTGATCGACGGGATCGATGCCTGTCTGCTGGGTGGTCGAAAATTGGCGCAGGTGTCGCTCGCCTTCGTGCCGCCCTCGACCGGCAACGATCCGCAGGCAGCACTCGCTTTCGCCGCCTTCTGCCTCGCGAGATGCGGCGGCATGCCCGCCGCGTCGACGGAGGCTGCCTGACATGAGCTGAGCCGCGCTGGCCTCGACGCAAAAAGAACCGCGCAAGGAACTTCACACCGGGAGGAACTATTATGCCGATCACCACAACAAGGCGTCGTCTGCTCGCTGGATCTGCTGCCGCACTCGCGCTGCCGGCATTTGCCCGCGCGCAAGGCGCGGTCAAGCCGCGCCTGACCGTGATCTCGCAATGGTCCGCAGGCAGCGATGGGGCGGCGATCACCGCCCTCGGCAAGAAATTCGAGGAGAAGGGCGGGACTTGGCAGCACTCACCCGTCCCCGGCTTCACCACCGAGATGATGAACAAGCTACGTGCTCAGATCATCGCCGGCGACCCGCCGGCCTGTTCGCAGCTCAAGGGCCCCGAGATTGCGGCCTGGTCGAAGATTGCCCCGACCGTCGATCTCGATGCCCTTGTCGCTGCCGCTGCTTACGAAAAGGTTGTCGCTCCAGACCTTGCACGATTGCATAAGCCGACGGGCAAGTGGATTTCGCTGCCGCTGCAGATCTACAGCACCAACATGCTGTTTCTCTCCAAGCGCGCGATGGACAAGGCCAAGGCTGACAAGATCCCCGTCACCTGGGCCGATTTCAACGATCTTGCCGAGAAGATGAAAGCGGGTGGAATCGCCTATCCCATCGCCAACGGCGGCACCCGCGCCGACGATGGACAAAAATTCGAGGCCTCTTTCGCCGGCATCAGTCCCGCTGCATACCGCGCAGCCATCATGAATCTCGACAAGAAGGCCCTGGAGGGCCCCGAGATAACAGCTGCCTTCGTCCAAATGCGCAAGATCGCCAACTGGATGGACCCCAACGTCGGCGCCCAACCCTATGCCACCAATTTGAAGCGTTTCGTCGACGGCGACATGGGCATGATGATCATGGGCGGGTGGGCGCAGGGCGTGTTGCGCAACGCCGGTTTCAAGTTCGACGACTACATCCTCGCGCCGGGGCCCAGCGACAATACCAAGCCGGTTTTCCTGTTGAATGCCGATGCATTCATCTTCTGGCAGCGCAAAGAGCCGGATCTGCAGGCCGGTCAGATGCTGATGGCCCAGCTCGTCATGGATCCGGCGATCCAGACCATGTACTCGCAGATCACGGGATCGATACCCGTGCGCACCGATGTCGATCTTTCCGGCGAAGGCTGGTCGGACGGTCAACGGCGAACCTCAGCCGCGCTCAAGGACGCTGTCGCCAACAATCAGGCCGTCCTGAGCCTAGCGCACAACATGGCGCAGGAAAACGGCCTGACCGCTGCGATGATCGACGTGTTCACCGAGTACGTGAAGAACAAGACGATTACACCGGAGCAGGCGGTCACCCGCCTCGCCGAGGCCGTCGAGGGTGCGCGTTGACCGCCGCCGTCTCCACAGCAACGCGAACAGGGCGGCCGGCGATATCTGGCGTGGTGCGCCGGCTGCCCGAATATCTGACGATCTGGGTGCCGCTGCTAATGTGCGCCGCGCATCTCATTTCGTTTTCACTGTGGACGATCTGGATTTCGTTCACGCCATCCACGCTTGTGCCGGTCTCGGGCTGGGTGGGTTTGCGCAACTACAATTCGGTCCTGGCGTCGCGGAACTGGCAGATCGCTTTCGACAATCTGCTGCTGTTTGGCAGCGCTTTCGTGCTGCTGAGTTTGGTGACCGGCCTGATGCTCGCGATCCTGCTCGATCAGCGCATTCGCGGCGAGAACGTGCTGCGATCCATCTTCCTGTATCCTCTCGCGGTGTCGTTCGTCGTCACCGGCACGGTCTGGAGCTGGCTGCTCAATCCTGGCATCGGGATCGAGAAGCTCGTCCATGACCTCGGCTGGACCTCCTTTCACTTCGACTGGCTGGTCAACCGTGACATGGCCATCTGGACGATTGTCATCGCCGCGATCTGGCAATCTTCGGGCTTCGCTATGGCGCTCTTCCTGGCCGGCCTTCGGTCCGTCGACGCGGACATTATCAAGGCCGCGCAGATCGACGGCGCTGGGCCGATCCGGACCTACTGGCGCGTCATTCTGCCGACGCTCTGGCCGATCACCATCACCGTCGTCGTGGTGCAGCTGCAGTTCGCGATTTCGGCCTTCGACCTCGTCCGGGCGCTCACCAATGGCGGGCCCGGAATCGCGACCCAGCTGCCAGCCCTCGTCGTCTACGACCTGATGTTCCAGCGCGGCCAGCTCGGCCGGGGAGCGGCGGCGGCGGTGCTCATGTTGCTTATTCTGCTCGCGGTGCTGCTGCCGTATGCAGCGTGGCGTTATGTCCAGCGACGGCAGGCCACTCATGCGTGACCGCAGCTTCGCGCCGGGCCGGATTCTGATTTATCTGCTCGTTTCATTATTCGCGGCGGCTTATCTCGCGCCGCTGGTTGTCGTCGTGCTGAATTCGCTCCGGACCAACGAGGAGATCGCGCAGGGTTCTATGATCGGCTGGCCGCAACACCTAGCCTGGAGCAACTATCTCACGGCCTGGAGCGGCTTCTGCGTCGCCGAGACCTGCGCCGGCATCCGGCCGTACATGCTGAACTCCGCGCTCATCACGATTCCCGCGACGATCTTCTCGACCATGCTCGGTGCTGTCGCCGGTTACGCCGTGTCGCTCTGGCGCTTTCGCGGCGATAGCTGGATCTACGGCATCGTGACCCTTGGCCTCTTCCTGCCCCAGCAGATGCGTTTGCTTCCCTGGACCATCGTGCTGCGGGACATCGGTCTCATCAACACGCTGACGGGTCTCGTGCTGATTCACACGATCCAGGGGCTCTCCTTCACCACGCTGTTCTGCCGAAACTACTATGTCGCCATTCCCCATGAATTGATCAGGGCCGCGCGCATCGATGGCGCCGGGTTCTTTCGTATTTTCTGGCGCATCATTCTGCCGCTCTCGTCTCCGATCCTGATCGTCACCGTGATCTGGCAGTTCACTCACATCTGGAACGAGTTCCTCTATGGCGTGACATTCACGACCGGCCAGCAGCAGCCGGTCACGGCCGCTCTCATCGCGCTATCTGCCGCAATCGCAGATATCCCGCAGCATGGCGTGCAGAGCGCTGCGGTGATCATCGCAGCCCTGCCCACCTTGTTGATTTATCTCCTCGGCGGCCGGTACTTCGTACGCGGCCTCACCGCCGGAGCAGTGAAATGATGGGGTTGTCATGGCAGCACTGAGCATTCGCGCCCTGTCCAAGCGCTACGCCAATCTGGAGGTGCTGAAGGGCATCGATCTCGACATCGAGAGCGGCGAGTTCACCGTGCTGGTCGGGCCCTCCGGCTGCGGCAAGTCCACGCTGCTCAATATCATCGCCGGGCTCGATCGCGCGAGCGACGGAATGATCGAGATCGGCGGACGCGTCGTCAACGATGTCCCGCCCAAGGACCGCGACATCGCCATGGTGTTCCAGTCCTATGCGCTCTATCCGTCGATGACGGTGCGCCAGAACATCACCTTCGGCATGGAATGCCGGCATGTGCCGAAGGCCGAGCAGGAGAAGGCGCTGGAGAACGTGGCCAAGCTGCTCCAGATCGAGCCCCTGCTCGGCCGGAAGCCGTCGCAGCTCTCCGGCGGCCAGCGGCAGCGCGTGGCGATGGGCCGCGCGCTGGTGCGCGATCCCCTGCTCTTCCTGTTCGACGAGCCGCTCTCCAATCTCGATGCCAAGTTGCGCGTCGAGATGCGGATGGAGATCAAGCGGCTGCACCAGCGCATCGGCGCCACCATCGTCTATGTCACCCACGACCAGATCGAGGCGATGACGATGGCAACGCGCATCGCGGTGATGCACCGGGGCGTGGTACAGCAATTCGCCGATCCGGACACAGTGTATCGCTATCCCGCCAATCTGTTCGTCGCTCGCTTCATGGGCTCGCCGCCGATGAACACGATGCCGGCGCGGCTGGAGGCTGATGGCGGCGGGCCCGTGGTCGTGATCGGCGCGGGGCGCCCGGATGAGGTCCGCCTTCGCCTGCAGGGCTACGATGCGGCGGCGTCCTATGTCGGCCGCGAGGTGGTGCTCGGGATCAGGCCGGAATGCATCGCCGAGGGCAACCGCGTCTTCTCGGCCGAGCCGCCCGTCCTCGTCACCGCGCCGGTCGAGATGGTCGAGCCCACCGGCGCAGAGACCATCGTCCTGCTGCGACTGGGCGGCGAGTCTGCGCTGGCGCGCATCTCGCCGGACATCCGCCCCACGCCGGGCGCCCCTGCGCCCTTCGCGCTCGACACCCGGCGCATCTGCCTGTTCGACCCCGAGACGGAGCGACTGATCGCATGACCCAGACGAGCTATGCCGGCCTCGCGAACCGCGTGGTGCTGATCACCGGAGGCGCCAGCGGCATCGGCGCCGCCTTCGTTCGCGCCTTCGCTGGCCAAGGCGCCCGCGTCGCCTTCCTCGATGTCGATGAAGCGGCCGGCAAGGCGTTGGCGCGGGAGGTGGCGGACACGTCTGGCTCCGCGCCGCTGTTCGTACCCTGCGACCTCCTGGATATCGACGCCTTGCGCACCGCGATGGTGGAGGTCCGGGGATCGCTCGGCGATGCCGCAGTTCTCGTCAACAACGCCGCTAATGATCAGCGCCAGGTTCTCGCCGAGGTGACGCCGGCCGAATTCGACTGGATGATCGGGGTCAATCTCAAGCACGTCTTCTTTGCCGCACAAGCCGTGGTGCCGCAGATGCAGGCGCGCGGCGGCGGCTCGATCATCAACATGTCGTCGGTGGCATGGATGCGGGGTGCCCCGGCGCTGCCGGTCTACGCCGCAGCAAAGGCTGCGATTGTCGGCTTCACCAATTCGCTGGCGCGGCTGGTCGGTCCCGACCGCATCCGCGTCAACGCAATCGCGCCGGGCATGGTGATCACCGAACGCCAGCGCCGGCTGTGGTTTCCGAACGAGCAGGCAATCGCCGATCTGCGCACGCGCCAGGCCATTCCCGACGCGGTGACGCCCGACGATATCGCCAATATCGCGCTGTTTTTGGCTTCCGACGCGAGCCAGCGCATCACGTCCCAATGTTTCCGGATCGACGGTGGCCTCGCCTAGCTCGTCCGCCGGCCCTTCCGCATCGTCGCGAGCACAATGTCGGCGGCGAGCACGCTCGGGGATTTGTTGCCGGTCGACATGATGGTGTCGAGCTCGGCGAACGCCTCGACCTGCCGTCGGCGCAATGGCGAATCCGTCAGCACCTCAGACAACGCCGGCGCGAGCTTCTCCGGCGTGCAGTCCTCCTGCAAGAACTCCGGAATGACGTCCCTGCCGATCACGAGATTGGCGAGGATCACAGACGAGACCTGGACCGCGCGACGCAGGATGAAGGCCTCGACCGCGTTGACGCGATAGGCCGTCACCATCGGAATGCCCGCCAACGCAAGCTCCAATGTCACCGTGCCGGATTTTGCAAATGCCGCGCGCGCAATGCGAAAGGCCGCGCGCTTCTCGGTTTCTCCGACCACGATCTGCGGCTTGACCGGCCAGTTCGCGACGCCCTCACGCACCGTGGCCTCCAGATGCGGCATGGTCGGCAGCATCAGCTCGAAGGCGCGGCCATCGGCTTCGAGGCGACCGAGCGTTGCACCGAAGACCGCGAGGTGATGCCGGATCTCGCTGCGGCGGCTGCCGGGCAGCACCAACAACACCGGCGGTTCGGCCTCGCGGCGCCTCTGCTCGTCTGCATTCGGTCGCAGCGACGGCAATTGCTCGATCAGGGGATGGCCGACATAGCTGCAAGGCGGGCCCTTCAGCTTGCGATATTCTTCCGGCTCAAACGGCAACAGGCCGAGCACGTGATCGACATAGCCGAGCATGGCGCGCGCGCGGCCCGGCCGCCAGGCCCAGACCGAGGGCGAAACATAATCGACGACCGGGATTGCCGGATTGTGGGCGCGGACGCGGCGGGCGACGCGATGGGTAAAATCGGGGCTGTCGATGATGACGAGCGCATCGGGCGCGGCCTCCAGCACGGAATCCGAGGTCTCGCGGATCAGCCGCAGGATTTTTGGCAATTGCTGCAACACCGCGGCGAAGCCGACGATCGAAAGCTCCTCGATCGGAAACAGCGAGTTCAGCCCCTCACGCGCCATGGTGGTGCCGCCGACACCCTCGAACTGCACGCCATCGCCGAGGCGTTGGCGCAGCACCTTCATCAGCGCCGAGCCGAGCCGGTCGCCGGATTCCTCCGTCGCGATCAGAAATATCTTCCGCTTGGGATCGCGGCCCTGCATCACGCGGGCAAGCCGACGATGAAGAGGTACTTTGCGTCGGCGAGCGCGATCATCGCCTGCGGCTCGGCGGCAATCGTGTTGCCGGCGATGACGGCGATGCCGGCAAGGCCGGCCTTGGCGACGCCCTCGATGGTGCGAGCGCCGATGGTCGGCAGGTCGAAGCGCAGATCCTGCCCGCTCTTCGGCGCCTTCACCAGCACGCCGCGGCCCGTCGCGGCGCGGATGCGGCCCTCCTCGCGCAGCCGCGCGACGCGCGCCAGCAGCGCATCGGTGCCCTCGATGTCCTCGACCGCCACCACATGGCCGTCGATCACGACGGCAGCCTGGCCGATGTCGAACGGACCGAGCGCCGTCAACACCGCGCGCCCGCGCTCGATATCGCTCTTGCCGTTGTCGCTCGGCCAGGCGCGGGTGATGCAGCCCTCGGGCATCAGCAGGTCGGGCGCGACATCCTTGATGCCGACCATGCGAAAGCCGCCTTGCTCGAGAATACGCCCGACACCGGACAACAGGTGATCGTCGCCGCCGCGGAAGGCGCGGATGACGCTGCCGAGCAGCCGCAACGTTGTGAAGTCGAACCGGATCTCCGACAGCGAAGGCCGCACCAGGGTGCCGATGAAGATCAGGTCGCGGCAGCCCTCATCGCGGAACAGTCGCATCGCGCGGCCGAGCTGGCCGACCGAGATCCAGCGGTGGCGGAATTTTTCCACTTGCGCCGGATCGCAGGCCCCGCGGAGGGGAAACAGCACCGGCGTAATGCCGCGCGCGGCAAGCGACGAAGCCACCGCAAACGGCATCGCGCCACCGCCTGCGACCACGCCAACCGGTGATGAAATCTCCGAAGCCGCCGATGTCATGTCCGCGGCCATCCCAGGATCACTTCGCGATGGCGGGGAGACAGAGCGGGCGATGCTTACCCTTGCCGATAAAATCGAGGATTTCGGCAATCGCGGGATCTTCGCCGGCGAGCGGCCGCACCGATTCGAGCCGCTCGGCGAACATGCCGGCGCCGTGGAAAAGCTTCTGGTAGAACGCACGCACGGACGCCAGCCGCTGCTTGGTGAATTTGCGCCGCTTCATGCCGATGATGTTGAGGCCCTCGAGCGCTGCATACTGGCCGTTGACGAGGCCGAACGGAATGATGTCGTCGCGCACGCCGCAGACCCCGCCGACCATGACCTGCGGACCGATGCGGGTGAACTGGTGTACGGCGGACAGACCGCCGATGAAGACGAAGTCGCCGATCTCGCAGTGACCGCCGAGCGTCGCCGAGGTCGCGAAGATCACGTCGTTGCCGACATGGCAGTCATGGCCGACATGGCTGCAGTTCATGAAATAGTTGCGGTCGCCGACCTCTGTGATGCCGCCGCCCGCGACCGTGCCAGCGTTCATGGTCACGGATTCGCGGATCGTGCAGGAGGAGCCGATCGTCAGCTTCGTCAGCTCGCCACGATAGCTGAGCGATTGCGGCGGCGTGCCCAGGGAGGCGAACGGATAGATGGTGCAATCGTCGCCGATCGTGGTCTGCGCCGTGATGTGCACATGTCCGATCAGCTTGCAGTTTTTGCCGATCACGACATGCGGGCCAATGATGCAATAGGGCCCGATCTCGGTGCCCTCACCGATCACGGCGCCGTCTTCCACCCGCGCGACGGGGTCGATCTTACTCATCAAAAGCTCTCGTCACGGCCTCCGGGCCGCGGTCCAATATGTCGAATTTCCAGCTGGTTACCGTGTGCGTATCAAGCTGTCCAGTGACGTCTGATTACGCCGTATTTCAGGACCGACGGGCCCTGCCGCCACTAACCTCATTCATCGTTCATGCCCACCACTCCCGTTAGGTCGACAGGGCATCGATGATTCAGCGATTAAGCCTGACATCAACCTTTAATTGTTTTATTTTACGGTGCACCCTCTTATTCACGCATCCGCCGTCCGATCTTGAGCGCTCTCCTATGTCGCCTCTTACCGGAAGGGAGAAGGAGATACTGGCCCTGATCGGCGCGCAGATGAATTGCCGCCAGATCGCGAGCATGCTCAAGATTTCGGAGTTCACGGTGCGAAAGCACCGTGCGAACATGCTTCGCAAGTTGAATCTGAGAACCTCAGCCCAATTGACCACGCACGCGATCGCGCACGCGCCCGCAGAAATCACAACGTCTTTTCGCGACCGGAGTGTTGCGCCCGCGCGAGGTCGAGGTGGTGCGCCTCGTCGCCGATGGCCTGACCAGCAAGGAAATCGCAAGACGCCTTCGGATCAGTCCGCTGACGGTGCGCAAGCATCGTGAGAACGCGATGCGCAGGCTCGGCGTGCACAGCATGGCCGAGCTGATGCATGCCGCTGCCTTGCTTCGCCCGAGTACGCCATCGGAGTAATAGCGTGAGCCACGTCTTTGACGCACCCTTACGTTGTATCTTGGATCTATCGACGCCGAGATCTTGGATGATGGCGGATCGCAAGCTCGCACCGCCGGCCAATCGGTTTCCCCGCAACGCTTCAAGGAGGTGCACCATGGCGACCTATACGATCAGGGTTCTGAACTCGTCGGGTTTCACGAAGAGCTACGTTCTGTTTATGCAACCGCCGCAAGTCACCTCGACCGGCGGTCAGCCGGTGGTCTACACGAACGCGTGGGTGACCTTCGGCAGCATCCGACCAGGGAGCAATGACACAGTCACCTATACCGACGAGACCTATGCGTATTGGGCCACCGCGACGCTGCCGATCGCGCCGGGCACCACGATGGGACAAGGCGGTGTTGCCGCGGTCGATACCAGCAAGAATGACAGCGTGCCCTTCGTCGGTTCGGGCGCTATCGGATTCGGCACGGTCGCGGCCGGCGGCGCCATGTCGGGATCCTACCGGATCATCGCAACGAACGACTTCAACGCGTCCAACGGCTATCTGTTCGGGCTTGCACGCCCCGGTAACGTGCCCGGCATTCCCTCCCCCGTCGCGACTTTTCTCGCTGAGCCCAACGACACCTTCAACGTCACGCCCGTGATCAATTTCTACGTCGCCGACGGCGCTTATACAGCCGGCCAAGTCATCGACTATACGGTGGCTTCGACCAACGCCGGCGCCGTCAGTTTCACGGGCCGGGCCCAAACCAGCGCCGTCGTGACGCAGAACCCCGACGGATCGTTCACCACCCAATACTTCTGAAACCAATAGCGTCGAAGGCCGCAACCACCGCCCGCCGGCGGATCGTGTCCGCCGGCCAAGCGACGGCGCGCGCCTTCGTCAACTCAGCGGAATTCGTCAGCCAGGTTAACGACGTGCGACATCAAGGGAGGTCAACGTGACCGTCAGCTGCACATCTTTCGTCACGCCCGCCGGAAACGTGGCGCCGGCGATACACGACCGGAATTACAACGCGCCGTTCAATGTGTCCGCGACCTTTTCGGGTGACTGCGGACAAGGCGAGTACCGCCAATACGTCAGCGGAGCGTTCAAGGCGAACGGCTCCGCACTCAGCCACGTCCTGTGCGGATCCGTCGTTCTCATGCCGACCGTGCTCCAGGAGGACGGCTGCCGGCCGACAGGCTGTACCGCCTACGGCTATCGCATTTGCCCGGCGCATCCCTACAATCATTTCCTGCCCAACCGGAGCGACGGGTGCGAATTCAGGATGTACGATGCGCCCGGCTTCAGCAACATCAGTGCAGGCAACACCTACAGCATCGATCTGGCCTTCGAGGGAAAGGCGATCAATGCCGCACAAGGTGGCGCGGTCCTGATCTCGAAGTCGTGGACGAGCCAGGGGAGCATCGTGACGGAATCCCATTCGGCCATCGCCGCAGTCGGGCTAGGGCCTGCAGACAAGATCGTCGGCGCGTTCTACACACACAATTCAGTCTCCGGTGAGCCGGAGCTGCACGTGGTGATCAGCCGCAACGCCGGGCTGCCGCCGCTGGATGCCACATCGTTCGCCGTGACCATGCTGGATGCGGCCGGGCATCGCGCCACACTTCCGCATCCACCTGCGGTTCACGAGGTCGGCAATCTCGCGCGTGTCACTACCAGCATTGTCTACGAACTGCCGCCAGGACAATGGACCCCGCTACGAGTCGAGATCGTCGTCAATCACGGCGTGGTCACGCTCAACGTACGGCAGAAATAGCGCCGCCGCCTCTCAATCCGTCAGCATGGCTCCGACATCGGCTTCCGCGACGACCTGGCCGTTGACCTTGGCGTCGCCGTGAAACCACCACATCGCCTTGCGGCGGCCGACCGAACGCATGTGGTATTCGATGGTATCGCCGGGCAGCACGGGCTTGCGGAATTTGCACTTGTCGATGGTGAGGAAATACACCGCCCGCGGCTTCTCGGTGCCTTCGACCGACTTGATGCCGATCACGCCCGCGGTCTGCGCCATCGCCTCGATCATCATCACGCCGGGATAGACCGGACGATCCGGGAAATGGCCCTGAAACTGCGGCTCGTTGAAGGTGACGTTCTTGATGCCGATGCCGCTGTAATCGGTGCGGATGTTGATCACGCGGTCGATCAGCAGCATCGGAAAACGATGCGGGAGCGTTTGCAGGATCATGTTGATGTCCACAAGCGCAAACTTGACCGGTGCTTCCTCCGTCATTCCCGTCCCTCATCCTTCGGATCGGCCTTGCTGTCGCGCGCAAGGCGCTCCACCGCCAATATCTCTTTGAACCATTGCCTGGTCGGCTTGGCAAAAAAACCACCCCAGCGCCCGCCCGCCGGAATGTCGTCCTTGACGCCGCTCATCGCGGTCACCTGAGCTCCGTCGCCGATCTTGACGTGGTTGTTGATGCCAACCTTCGCTCCCAGCGCCACGTTGTCGCCGATGGTCAGGCTGCCGGCGAGCCCGATCTGGGCTGCCAGCAGGCAGTGCCGGCCAATAGTCACATTGTGGCCGATCTGGACCTGATTGTCGATTTTGGTGCCTTCGCCGATCACGGTATCGCGCAGGCTGCCGCGGTCGATGGTGGTGTTGGCGCCGACCTCGACGTCGTTCTGGATCAGCACTCGTCCGGTCTGCGGCACCTTCAGATGGCCCTCGGGACCGAAGAAGATGAAGCCGTAGCCGTCCTGGCCGATCGAGCAGCCGGGATGGATCAGGACGTTGTTGCCGATCAGGGCGCACTGGATCGCGGTGCGGGCGCCGACATTGCAGTCCCGGCCGATCTTGACGCCGGGGCCGATGACGGCGCCGGCGCCGACCACCGTGCCGCTGCCGATCTCGACATCCGGGCCGATGACGGCCAGGGGATCGACGATGACGCCGTCCTCGAGCCGCGCCGAGGGGTCGATGATGGCTGACGGCGCGATGCCGTCATTGCCGACCCAGGATTGCGGCCTGAGCGCATCGCCGTGCCATTCCCGCGCGATCCTGACAAAGGCGCGGAACGGCTGCGTCGCCCGCAGCACCGCCACATGCGCCGGCACCTGGGCCTCGAAGCGCGGGCTCACCAGGCAAGCGCCCGCTTTGGTGGCCTTGAGCTCGTCGGCGTATTTCAGATTGTCGAAGAACGCCAGATGCATCGGGCCGGCTTCATCGAGCGAAGCGAGGCCCGTGATGATGTGGCCGCCCCGCGAGGGGTCGACCAGTTGCGCCTTGGCCAGCGTGGCGATGTCGGCCAGCGCCGAGGCTTGCGGCTTTGTGAAGAAGGTCGGCTGCGCCATTCCACCCCGTCGCGGTCCGGCTTCGGCATGAAGCGGCCAGGCCGCATCATGCCTCATCTGATGGATTGAACATGATCTTTTTGGAGACCGGCCCCCAAGGGAAACTTAAGGGGCCGGATCATGCCCTGCTGATCGAATTAGAACGTCGTGCCGCCGCCGAACCTGAACTGCTGCACGCGGTCGTTTCCACCCTTGGTGAGCGGCACCGCGTAGTCGAAGCGCAGCGGGCCGAACGGCGAGGCCCAGATCAGGCCGATACCCACCGACGAGCGGATGACCTTGCTGTCGTCAAAGATCAGGCCGGTACAGGTTCCGGCATTGACCGGATTGATGGTCGACGGCGTACAACCCGGCGGGCGGGTCGTTTCGCCCGTCAGCGCCCAAGTCGTCGGACCCTGGTAGTCGTAGAGGCCGCCGGCGTCGGCATAAACGGCGCCCTTCAGGCCAACTTCCTTGGGCAGGAACCAGAACGGCATCTGCAATTCGAGCGAAGCGCCCCAGTACTTGGTGCCGCCAAGCGCATCCTGGGTACCAAAGGGATTCAGATCCCGCGGGCCGATGCCGTTCGGAGCAAAACCGCGGACGAGATTCGGACCCATCTGGAACTGATCGAGCATGCGCAGGTCGCTGCCCACCTTGGTCAGGATACCGCCCTGGAGATGGACGAGGCCGACGAGGTCCGACACCAGCGACTGGTAGTACTTCGCATCGGCCACGGTCTTCAGGTAGGTGACGTCGCCGCCGACGCCGGCGAAGTCCTGCTTGAAGTCGACGATCAGGCCGTCGGTCGGGTTCTTGTTATTGTCGAGCGTGTTGTAGGTCAGCGAGTAGCCGAGCGCCGAGGTCAGCGTCTTGCCGCCCGCGAGCTCCTTGCGGACCGGCAGGGAAGCTTCGCCGTCGCTGTAGCAGCCAAGGCCGTTGGTCGAACTCAGGTCGATGCCGTTGAGGGCGGCAAAGGCGGGGCTCGGGTTGAAGTTCGGACCGGCGATGTTGTTACAGTTCGCCAGGTTGGACGGCAGCGTGACTTCCTGCTGGTAGACCGAATAGCGCAGCTGGAGCGCCAGATCTTCACGCAAGGCGAAGCCGAGGCGCGGTGAGAAGCCCAGCGTCTTGGTGCCGTAGGAGATGTAGCTGTTGGACAGCTGGGTGCGCTGATAGAAGTCGAGACCCAGCGCGACGCGGTAGTCGAGCAGGTACGGCTCGACGAACGACAGCGAATAGCCGCGCGCGTACTGGCCGTAGGTCACCGACGCCTTGGCGAACAGGCCGCGGCCGAGCAAATTGCGCTCGGAGACCGAAACTTCGGCGAGCGCACCGTCGGTCGTGGAATAACCGCCCGAAATCGAGAAGTCGCCGGTCGATTTCTCTTCGAGATCGACGATCAGCACCACGCGGTCGCTGGAGGAGCCCGGCTCCGTCGTGATCTTGACGCTCTTGAAGTAGTCGAGGTTCTTCAGACGGCGCTCGGCACGGTCGACCAGCGCGCGGTTGTAGGCATCGCCCTCGGAGAGGTCGAACTCGCGGCGAATCACGTAGTCGCGCGTACGGGTATTGCCGCGGATGTTGATGCGCTCGATATAGGTGCGCGGACCTTCGTCGATGTTGAACACGACCGACACGGTATGCGCATCGAAATTGCGATCACCGCCGGGACGCACCACGGCGAAGGCAAAGCCGCGCCGCGAGGCCTCGATCTGCATGTCCTCGACCGACTTCTCGACCGATTCGACGTTGTAGAGCGAGCCGACATTGACGCGCGAAAAGGAGCGCATCGTGGTCGGGTCGAAATTGGCGATGCTGGTGCGGAAATCGACGGAACCTACGCGGTACTGCTGGCCTTCCTCGATCTTGAAGGTGACGTTGAAGCCCTTCTTCTCCGGATCATATTCGGTGAGCGCGGCCACGACCTGGACGTCGGCGAAACCGTTCTTGAGATAGAAGCGGCGGATCAGGTCGCGGTCGGCTTCGACGCGATCGGGATCGTAGATGTCGTTGCTGGCGAGGAAGCTCAGCAGGTTCGATTCGTGTGTCTTGATGATGTCCCGCAGGCGATAGGACGAAAACGCATTGTTGCCGACGAAATCGATCGACTTGACGCCGGTCTTGGCCCCCTCCTCGACGGTGAAGACGAGGTCGACACGGTTGTTCGGCTGCTCGATGACCTCAGGCGTGACTCGCACGTCATAGCGGCCGGAACGGCGATAGATTTCGGCGATTCGCAGCGTGTCGGACTGCACCATGGCGCGGGAGAACGTGCCGCGTGCCTTGGACTGGACTTCGGCGGTGAGCTGCTCGTCCTTGATCTTCTTGTTGCCTTCGAAGGCGATGCGGCCGATCACCGGGTTTTCCACCACGGAGACGACGACCTGACCGCCGGCGCCGCGGTTGATTCGGACGTCCTGGAACAGACCGGTCTCGATCAGCGCCTTGAGGCCGTCATCGATGGCGCCTTGATCAAGGTGGCCACCGGGGCCCGCCTTGAAATAGGAGCGGATCGTCTCCACCTCGACACGGCGATTTCCTTCGACGGAAATCGACTGCACCGTCTGAGCAAGCGCAGACGAAGACACAAAAACAGCCCCGACCGGGGCAACCACCGGCGCGCCGAACATGATCAGGGTGGCAAGCAAGCCCCCCCGGAGTCGCAGTCCAAACTTCATGCGCAACGCGCCCTTATCATTCCGAACCAGACCCAACCCCAACGCCGGTCTGGGAGATTCCCCAAGTTCAAGCCGCTTGTAGCCAATTTCGCCGACGCCGCAAACGGCTGAGCGCGCCGCAATTCCAATTTCATTCCAAGACGTTGCCCAAGAGCAACGCCACAAAAAAGCCCCTATCAGGACGCCGCCATTCGCAGGATGTCGTTATAGGTCGCAAACACCATCAGCATCAGCACCAGACCCAGCCCGATTCGGAACCCCATCTCCTGCGTCCGCTCGGACAGCGGACGACCGCGGAGCACCTCGGCGGTGTAGAACAGAAGGTGGCCGCCATCGAGCAGCGGGATCGGGAACAGATTCAACAGGCCGATCGAGACCGACAGCACGGCGCAGAGATTGATCACGAACTGGAAACCGGCGCTGGCCGCCTGCCCCGACATCTTCGCGATTCCGAGTACGCCACTGACCTCGTTCGGATTGCCGTTTCCGACGAACAGCGAGCCCAGGAACTTGAAGGTGCTGGTGATGATGAACCAGACCTGCTCGACCCCGATCTTGAGCGCCTCGACGACACCGACCGGCGCGGTCGAAGCTTCGCCGGCCTGAGACTTGTGCTCCACGCCAAGCACGCCGACGCGGTGGCTGTTGCCGAACGGATCCTTGCGCTCGAGCAACGCCGGAGTCGCGGTCAGCGACATGACTGCGCCATCCCGCTTCACCTGGAAAGCAAGCGACGACCCCGCGCTCATCGCGACGATTCGCTGCATGTCGGCAAAGCTCTCGATCGGCTTGCCGTCGATCTGCACGACGACGTCCCCGATCTTGAAGCCGGCCGAAGCAGCAGCGCCGTCGGCGACGACGCCGTCGACGCGCGCGATCGTGCTCGGCTTGCCGTAGTACAGCGCCATGCCTGCGAAAATCAGCGCGCCGAGGATGAAATTGGCGATCGGTCCGGCTGCGACGATGGCAGCACGCGGGCCGACCTTCTTGTGGTGGAAACTGCCGGCGCGCTCCTCGGCCGTCATGGCCGCGAGGGTGTCGGCCGACGGGGTCGAGGCTTCGCTCTCGTCACCGAAGAACTTGACGTAGCCGCCGAGCGGGATCGCCGAGATCTTCCAGCGGGTGCCGTGGCGGTCGTTGAAACCGACCAGCTCCGGTCCGAAACCAAGCGAAAAGGTTAACACCCGAACGCCCGCCCAGCGCGCGACCAGGAAATGGCCGAGTTCGTGGAAGAACACGACGATCGTCAGCACGAACAGGAAGGGGACGGCGTAGCCGAGGAGCCCATGGCTCAACGTATTGAAACTATGGACGAAAAAGTCAGACATCGATTCCCCTTATCCAGCGCCGCAAGGCCCTGGCCCCGAACTACCTAGGATGCCTTTAAGGCAATTTGAGGCAATAGGGCGGCGGCTCTATTTCGCGAAACATGGTCAACAGATATGGCATCATCCGCCGAAGTCATGGGGGCCTGGTTCCCGCCTCGGATCCAGTCTTCCAGCGTCGCCTCGACCAGCCGCGCAATCGCGCCGAACCGGATCTTGCCGGCGATGAAGGCGGCGACCGCGACCTCATTGGCGGCGTTGTAGACGGTGGTCGCCCCCTTCCCGGTCCGGAGCGAATCGTAGGCCAGGCGGAGCCCGGGGAACCGCTCGAAATCGGGGGCCTCGAAGGTCAACTGGCCGATCTTGGCCAGATCGAGCTTGGCTGCCGGTCCCTTGATCCGGTCGGGCCAGCCGAGGCAATGAGCGATCGGCGTGCGCATGTCGGGCGAGCCGAGCTGAGCCACGACCGATCGGTCAGAGAACTCGACCATGCCGTGGATGATCGATTGCGGATGAACGAGCACGTCGATCTCGTCCGGGCTCAGCGCGAACAGATAGGACGCCTCGATCACCTCGAGCCCCTTGTTCATCATCGAGGCGGAATCGATCGTGATCTTCTGGCCCATGCTCCAGTTCGGATGCTTCAGCGCCTGGGCGAGCGTGGCCTGCTCGATGTCGGCGCTCTTCCAGGTCCGGAACGGACCACCCGAGGCGGTGATGATGACACGGACCAGCTCGTCGCGATTGCCTGAGCTCAGGGCCTGAAACAGCGCGTTGTGCTCGGAATCAGCCGGCAAAATGCAGGCACCGGCTTTCGCCGCGCGCTGCATGAAGAAGTCGCCGGCGCAGACGAGGCATTCCTTGTTGGCCAGCGCGACATGCGCGCCGCGATCGACCGCAGCCAGCGCCGGCTTCAATCCAGCGGCGCCGCTCACAGCAGCCATCACCCAATCGGCCGGTCGGGCGCCGGCCTCGATCACAGCGCTTTCGCCGGCGCCGCATTCGGTGCTCGTTCCCGCGAGCGCGGCCTTGAGCTCGGCGAATTTGGAGGCGTCGGCGATCGCGACGAAGCGCGCGGAAAATTCCTTCGCGAGCTTTGCCAGCGCTTCGACATTGCTGTTCGCCGTCAAGGCTTCGACGCGATAGCGCTCGGGAGAGCCGCGCAGCAGATCCATCGTGCTGTCGCCGATCGAGCCGGTGGCACCGAGAACCGTGACGCTGCGGACGGTCGTCGCCGCAGCCTTGTTGTTACGCAATGGGACCGCGCTCATATCCTCACCAAACCATAAGACCGCTTCCGGCGCTATGCACACCATGGCGGAGAAAGCCGATAATCCATGCCACCAGGATGGCGGCGACAAAGCCGTCCAGACGGTCCAGAAGTCCGCCATGGCCGGGAATTAAGTGACTGGAATCCTTGACATCGAAGCGCCGCTTGACGGCGGATTCGAAGAGATCCCCGAGCTGCGAAACGACGGTCAGGACGGCGCTCACGAGCAGCAGTGGAACCGCCTTTCCGAGCCCGCAGGCGGCAAAGCCGGCCGCAACTCCGAGACTCGCAGCAACGCTGCCCAGCGCGCCCGCCCAGGTCTTTTTGGGGCTCACGCGCGGCCATAGCTTCGGTCCGCCAATGCTGCGGCCGGCGAAATAGCCGCCGATATCGGTCGCCCACACCACGAGCAGCACGAACATCAGCGCGGGAAAGCCGTTCACGGGATCCTGCCGCACCAGGATCGAGGCCAGCAGCGCCGCCGATGCGTAGGCGAAGCCGGTGGCCGCCCAGACGAACTTCCCCCGCGCAATCAAGGTCACGACCGCGCCGCCAATGAGGCCGGTGATGACGGCGGTCTTGAGTGCGCCGAAGGCGACGCAGGATCCCATGATGGCAAGGACGATCGTCCCCGACGCGGTCAGCGCGGCCGATCCCGCGCCAACCACCATGAGCCATTCCGCGAACAGTCCGATCGACACCAGGGTGACGATGAGCGCCCACAGCCAGCCGCCGGCATAGGCGAGTGCAATGGCGAGCGGCGCCAGCACCGCTGCCGCGGCCAGCCGCAACACGAAATTACTTGAGGCAGGCTTCGAGCCGGCCGGTGCGGCGTCGGGTTCGCTCACGAGGCGGTTTTCGCGACAAGACCGCCAAAACGGCGCTCGCGCCTGGCGAATTCGGCGATCGCACTTTCGAGCGCCGGCTTGTCGAAGTCGGGCCAGTGGATCGGCACGAACACCAGCTCGCTGTAGGCGGCTTGCCACATCAGGAAATTGGACAGGCGCTGCTCGCCGCTGGTGCGGATGATGAGATCGGGATCGGGAATGTCGGGCGCATCGAGATGGGCGCCGAGTGTGTCGGCGTCGATCGAAGCCGGATCGCGCTTGCCCTCTGCGACTTCGCGCGCCAGCCGTTGCGCCGCCTTCGCGATCTCCTGTCGCGAGCCGTAATTGAAGGCGACGACGAGCGTCAGGCGCGTGTTGTCGCGCGTCAATTCCTCGGCCTCGTTGAGGAGCGCGCAGATGTCGCCCTCCAGCCCCTCGCGCTCGCCGATGATGCGCACCTTGACGCCGTCGCGATGCAGGCTCGCGAGATCGTTGCGGATGAAGCGGCGGAGCAGGCCGAAGAGATCGCCGATCTCGCTCGCCGGACGCGACCAGTTTTCCGAGCTGAAGGAGAAGATCGTGAGGTAGCGGATGCCGAGTTCGTGCGAGGCACGAACCACGCGGCGCAACGCCTCGACGCCGCGGCGATGGCCTTCGGCCCGCGGCAGACCGCGCGCGGCAGCCCAGCGCCCGTTGCCATCCATGATGATGGCAACATGCGCAGGCGCCTCGGACCTGTCGGGTCCCTCCGTGACGGGCGCGGCGGCGTTGGACATGAAGGCGGCCTTAAAGCACGATCCGGACCCGAAGGGCCGCATTAGCGCAAAGTGCGAAGCGGTTTTCCGAAAAGATCATGCGCGAACAATAGCCCAAAGCGCGATGACACTTCATCGCGCCTTAGACGGTGAGGATTTCTTTTTCCTTGGCGGCCAGCAACTGGTCGATCTCGGTGATCGTGCTGTCGGTCGCCTTCTGCACGTCGCCGGCCAGACGCTCCTGGTCGTCCTCCGACATCTCGTGGTTCTTCTCGAGCTTCTTGAGAACATCGAGGCCGTCGCGGCGGACATGGCGCGCCGCGACCTTGGCGGCTTCCGCGTATTTGTGCGCGACCTTGACGAGTTCCTTGCGCCGCTCCTCGTTGAGCTCGGGAATGCGGAGCCGCAACACCTGGCCTTCGGTCGCGGGCGACAGGCCGAGATTGGAATCGACGATCGCCTTCTCGACCGGCTTGACCATCGACTTGTCCCAAACCTGCACCGAGATCAGCCGCGGCTCCGGGACGCTGACGGTGGCGAGCTGGTTGAGCGGCATGTGACTGCCGTAAGCCTCGACCTGAACCGGGTCCAGCATCGATGCCGAGGCGCGCCCCGTGCGCAAACCACCGAGCTCGTGCTTGAGCGACTGCACGGCGCCTTGCATGCGGCGCTTCACTTCGTTGATGTCGAAACTACCCGTGGTCATCACGCTTCTCCTTCAAAATCCCGGCGACATCGCCCCGCGCCCCACCATGGGCGACTGGCGAGCCGTCAGCCGGCGACGATCGTCCCGTGGCCGGTGCCACGCAGCATGGCGCCAATCGAACCGGGCTCCGCGATCGAAAATACGATGATAGGCAGCGACGTCTCGCGGGCAAGTGCGAAGGCGGTCGCATCCATGACCTTGTAGCCGCCCTCGATCGCCTGCGAATGCGTCAGCCGGTCGAACCGCGTGGCGGTCGGATCCTTCTTCGGATCGGCCGAGTAGACGCCGTCGACATTGGTTGCCTTCAGCACCGCCTGGGCGCCGATCTCGGCGGCGCGCAGCACCGCCGTCGTGTCCGTCGTGAAGAACGGATTGCCGGTTCCGCCGCCGAGCAGCACGATTCGGCCTTCGGCGAGGTATTTGTGCGCCGCAGTGCGAGTGAACAGCTCGGAAATCTCGGGCATGACGAACGCCGACAGCGTGCGCGCCGGGGTGCCCTTGCGCTCGATCGTGGCTTCGAGCGCGAGGCAGTTCATCATGGTGGCGAGCATGCCCATGGTGTCGCCGGTCGTGCGAGAAACCCCGCGAGAGGACACCTCGACGCCGCGAAAGATATTGCCGCCACCGATCACGACGGCGACCTCGGTGCCGAGCTGACGGGCGGCGATCAAATCGTCGGCAACCCGGTCGATGGTCGGCTGATCGATGCCAAAGCCCTGCTGTCCCGCGAGATATTCGCCGGACAGCTTGATCACGACGCGACGATAGACCGGATCAGTCATGAGCACTTTCCTCGTCCGGGCGCCGCTTCCGGCGGTGCGCCGGAAGGAACGTTCCGGCGCTTACTTCTTGCCGCTGGCCGCCGCGACCTCGGCCGCGAAGTCCGATTCCTGCTTCTCGATTCCCTCACCGAGAGCATAGCGCACGAAGCCAGCGATCTTCACCGGACCGCCGACCTTGCCCTCGGCCTCCTTCACCGCCTGCGCCACCGACTTGCCGGTGTCGTGGATGAAGGCCTGCTCGAGCAGGCAGACTTCCTTGTAATAGGTCTTCAGGCCGGACTCGACGATCTTCTCGATCACGTTCTCCGGCTTGCCCTGCTGGCGATATTTGTCGGCGAGCACGTCCTTCTCGCGCTTGACCACCGCCGGATCGAGACCAGACGGCTCGAGCGCAAGCGGGTTGGCGGCCGCGACATGCATCGCGATCTGGCGGCCGAGCGTAGCGAGTTCGTCAGCCTTGCCGGGCGATTCCAGCGCCACGATCACGCCCATCTTGCCGGCGCCATCGATGACCGCGCCGTGGACATAGTTCGACACCACGCCCTGGCTCACTTCGAGCGAAGCGGCGCGGCGCAGCGACATGTTCTCGCCGATGGTAGCGATCGCGTCATTGATCGCAGCTTCGATCGTGACGTCGCCGACCTTGGCGGCCTTGATCTTCTCGACATCGGCGCCGGCGTCGAAAGCGACCTGGGCGATCATCTTGACCAGGCCCTGGAACTGGCCGTTGCGCGCGACGAAGTCGGTCTCGGAGTTGACCTCGACCACGACGCCCTTGGTGCCTTTGGTGAGCGCGCCGATCAGGCCCTCGGCCGCGACGCGGCCCGACTTCTTGGCGGCCTTCGACAGGCCCTTCTTGCGCAGCCAGTCCTGCGCGGCTTCCAGGTTGCCGTCGTTTTCGGTCAGCGCGGCCTTGCAGTCCATCATGCCTGCGCCGGTCGACTCGCGCAGGTCCTTGACCATCGCAGCTGTGATCGTTGCCATCGTTGAAAATCCTTTTTGCCTGCCGGTTTGCCGCGGCGTGGCACCCAACTGCCCCGCCGCGGTCCATCTCAGGAATTCGCGTCAACTGAAATGGCGGCCGGAGTTGATCCGGCCAACCCATCGCTCTTTTTGACTATTCCGCTTCCGCGGTCAGCGCCTTGGCCTTGGCCACCCAGGCATCCGCCCGGCTCGGCAGACCGACTTCTTCGCCGATCTTGTGCGCGGTGTCGTGGTCGAGCTCGGCGAGCTGCCAGAAGTGGAAGATGCCGAGGTCGTTGAACTTCTTCTCGATCGCACCCGACACGCCCGGGAGCTTCTTGAGGTCGTCGGCAGTGCCGCGCGGACCGGCAAGACCCTGGAAGCCCGCGGTCGAGGGCAGCTCTTCGGCGACCGGACGGGTCGAAGCACCGATGTCGATGCCGGAATCGCCCTGGGCGCGCCCGATACCGTCAATCGCGGCGCGCGCGATCAGGTCGCAATAGAGCGAGATGGCGCGGCCGGCGTCGTCATTGCCCGGCACCACGTAGGTGATGCCCTTCGGGTCGGAGTTGGTGTCGACGATCGCGGCCACCGGGATGTTGAGGCGCTGGGCCTCCTGGATCGCGATGTCTTCCTTGTTGGTGTCGATCACGAAGATCAGGTCGGGCAGGCCGCCCATGTCCTTGATGCCGCCGAGCGAGCGGTCGAGCTTGTCGCGCTCGCGCTGAAGCGTCAGGCGCTCCTTCTTGGTGTAGGAATTGGCTTCGCCGCCGGCCAGCACCTCGTCGAGGTGACGCAGGCGCTTGATCGAGGCCGAGATCGTCTTCCAGTTGGTCAGCGTGCCGCCGAGCCAGCGCGAATTGACGAAATACTGCGCGCAGCGCTTGGCCGCGTCGGCAACGCCATCCTGCGCCTGGCGCTTGGTGCCGACGAACAGGATGCGGCCGCCCTTGGCGACGGTGTCGCTGACCGCCTGCAAGGCGGTATGCAGCAACGGCACGGTCTGCGCGAGGTCGACGATGTGGATGTTGTTGCGGGCGCCGAAAATGAACGGTGCCATTTTCGGATTCCAGCGGTGAGACTGGTGACCAAAGTGCACGCCAGCTTCAAGCAGCTGACGCATAGTGAAATCGGGTAGTGCCATAGTTCTAATTCTCCGGTTGGTTCCTCCGGAAGCGTGTGAGCAAGACGGAGCGTTGTCGCCCCGGCTGCCACCGGACGGCCTTGTGAGCCATGCTTCCGTGTGAGATGGCGCGCTATATAGCGCGATTTCGAGCAGAAGCAAGGAAATAAGGGCCTTTCGAGGGCGTTTGTCGCCCTCGAAAGGCCTGCTCCGGGACTTCCGCCCCGCCCCTCAGCATTTTGGCTGGTTGGGCGGGCATTTCTTCGGGGCCGCAGGGCGCGGAGCGGCCGGACGCGGCGGGGCCGCAGCCACCCGGGGTGGCGGTGGCGGGGCCGGCCGGGCTGCCGGCGCGGGCCGCGGGGGCGCTGGAGCCGCCACCCGGGGCGGAGGCGGCGTCGGCCTTGCGAGCGCCTGCGGACGCGGCGGGGCCGGCGCAGGCTTGGCCGCCTGCACCGGCGGGGGCGCAGCCCGCTGATTCTGCGGCTTGATCTGCTCGCGCGCAGCGACCGGCGGTTGCGAAGACGGCTTCGGCTTCACCGACGTCGCGGCCGGCTTGCCGGCCGGGGTCGCGGTCAGCGGCGTGACCGCCGGCTCATGTGCCAACGATTTCGCGCGCTGCTCCGGTCCGCCGAGCGCTGGCGTTTGCGCAACGGGCGGCTTGGAGTTCGGCGTGGTCGCGGCGTTGGCCGGAGCGGTCGCGTTGGTCGGCGCCGTCGCCGCATTGGGATGCGCCGGCAGGCCATTGGCGGGCGCCGTCGCCGTCGGAGCCAGCCTGTTCGGGGCCTGGATCGCCCCGGCTGGTGCGGCCGGCGTATTCTGGCTCCCCGGAACCGGAAGCGAGTGGCCAACTGGCGCTGGCGACTGCGGAGTGACCGCAGCCGGGGTGACATTGGCCGGCTTCACGAGCATCGCCGCCGGCTTTGCCGCCGGGTTGCTGACGAACGCCGCCTGGCTCGGCTTGAGCTGCTGATTCGGATTGGCCTGGATCGCCTGTGCCTGGAGCTTCACGGCAGTAGGCACCGCCGTCATCCCGGCCGCGCGCCCCGGTCCGTTCGCTGCAACGGCTGCGGCCGCAGCGGCATTGCCGGCCGGCAGCGCCGCCGGCGGCTGGTTGATCACGGTATTGATGACCGTGGTGTTGTGGATGTTCTGGTAGATGATGTTGTTCGGCGGCGGCGCGACGTAGATCGGCGGCCTGACAAACACCGGGATCGGCACGAACACCGGCTGCGGCAGCACGAACAGGCCGACGACGGCGAGCGGCGGTGCCAGCACGATGAAGTCCGGCGGTGGCGGCGGCAGATAGTAGACCGGCGGCGGCGGTGGCGGGGCGAAGCCGAACACGGGATCGCCGAACAGCAGCACGGGGCGGTCGATATAGACCACCTCCTCCGGTGGCGGCGGCGGCACATCATAGTCCATCATCGCAAAGCTCGGCGGCGGCTCGAGCGGCGCGGTGAGAATCGCAAGCCTGCGCCGCGCATCGCCCGCGTGCGGCCCCCGCGGATAGCGGCGCAGGTAGGACCAATAGGCGTCCGGCGTGTCGCCACGATAGGTCCGCCGCCAAGTGATCGCTTCGCGGCGCGCCGCCACGATCGCCATCACGCGCTTAGCCAGCGGATCACCGGGATAGGCTGCGAGAAAATCCTCATAGGCCGGCAGCGTGTCGCGCTCGAGCGCGGCCGCATAGGCATCCTGCACGCCGAGATCGCGGATCGGTTTGTTTCGGATCGCGGCGACCTGGTCGGGCGCGGCCTGCGGCGGCGCGTCGGGCCCGCGCTCGAAAAAGGCGAATGGCGCGGCGACCTTCTGGTCGTCCCATGGCACCTGCGCACCCTTGGAGGCCTCGTTGACGCGCAGGCGAACGCGGTCGAACACCTCCGGCAGCGCCAGGCCGCCGGTGCGGATCATCTCGGCCAGCGATTGCGCATAGATGCCGTAGGGCCCGGGCTCCTCGGGCCCCACCGTGCCCGGCGCCGCGTTGAAGGCGATCAGCATGTTCGGATCGGGTTCGACCAATGCCAGCCCGCTCGCGATCGGCTGGCCGCCCTCGATGAAGGGCTGCGCGCGCGCCGCATCGAGCACGACGATGTTGGCCTTGAGCGGGATAGACGCGAGCTGCCGGGCATAGTCGCTGATGCGCAGCGCTTCGGTCGGAATGTCGGTGTCGCGCGTGATGTTGGAATCGACCGGGATGAAATAGTTCTCACCGGCCAGCTGCACGCCGTAGCCGGAAAGATAGATCATCGCGACGGTGCCGGGGCCGGAGGCCTGCGCTTTCTGGATGAAGTCGCGAAAGCTCTTGCGCAGCGTGTCACCGTCGAGATCGCGCGCGCCGACCACGTCGAAGCCCGCCGCCTGCAGCGTCTGTGCGATCAGGCCGGCATCGTTCGCGGTGGTCGCCAGCGGCGACTTGGCGTAGGCGCCGTTGCCGACCACGAGCGCGATGCGCTTTTCCTGCTGCTGCGCCCGCGCCGCATCAGGCGCGCCCGCAACAAGCAGGATCGGCAGAAGGAAGCAGATGAACGCTTTGTGTGTCCCGCGCATGGCTCGCTTGCCCGTTATTGTTGTTGAGATGTCACCGCGCATGAGACGCGCGGCTGGCTGAACGGCACTTGAACGAAAGGCTCGGATTGAGGCGGCGGCATGGCGCGCGGCTATGGCGTCAGCCCCGCGTAAGCTTCAGCCCTTTTTAGCTCCAGCCTTTCTGGCTTCAGCCTTGCGCGATCAGGTCCACCGTTCCCGTCGTGAGCCGGTAGATGCCGCCGACGATTTTCAGCTTGCCCTGCTCAACGGCCGCATTGAGGATCGGCGCCGCCGACTTCAGCTTCGCGACATTGTCGATCACGTTCTGCCGGATCGCCTTGTCGAGCACGTCCCCGCCCTGCTGCGTCGCAGCCTTCTGCATCGCAGCTTTGGCGGCCGGCGCGATCGCCTCGACCAGCGAGGGAATGTGTCCGGGCAGCGGCTTGTCGTTCTTGAGCGCTTTCAGCGTCGCATCGACCGCGCCGCAAGCATCGTGGCCGAGCACGAGGATCAGCGGCGCGCCGAGCACGGCCACCGCATATTCCAGGCTGGCGATGGTCTCGGTGCCGGCAAAATTGCCGGCGACGCGGCAGACGAACAGATCGCCGCGGCCGGTGTCGAAGGCATATTCCGGCGCGATGCGCGAGTCGGCGCAGCCCAGCACCGCCGCGAACGGGTTCTGGCCGCCGGCCAGCGCCTCGCGCTCATGCTTGAAATCGTGGCGCCGCGACACGCCGTCGACATAGCGCGCGTTGCCTTCCATCAGCCGCTTCAACGACGCATCGGGCGACAGCACGTTCTGCGGCTTGGGCGGTCTGCTTTCCTTGGCGAAAGCGGCTCCGCCCAGGGCCAACCCAAGCGCAGAGACAGTCAAGTGGATGAGCGATCTTCGCGTAGGCCCGATGCGGACATCGTCGTGGACGCAATTCTCGCACATGCTTGGCTCCTCCCCACCGAGCCGCCCTTGTCGATGCAGCGGCAATCGTGCCGCGGATCTTACTCGACCGCTTGCAACTCGGCGAGCTTCGTTCGCGCGGTCGCCTCGTCCAGCGGGACAAGCTCGGCCGGCCCGAGATTCGCCTCTCCCGCCGTCGCGACGGAAACGACCGCAAGCCCGGCCAGGCCGCCGAGGATCGCTCCCCCCGTTGCAGCATCGTGCCTGGCGCTGCTCTTGATGAGGTAAAAATGCGTCCGGCCGGATTCCATCACGATCTCACGCTTGGTGTCGCCGGGAAACAGCAGCTCGGTCACCAGCAATTCATGACGCCCGGCCGGACGATCCGCGTAGGCATACTTCCCGGCCAGAACCTTCCCGAGCGCAGCGCCATCGAGCTTCACCTCGCAGGCGCACAACGCCATGCTCAGGCCCTGCCGCTTGTCCTGCAAGAAAACGACGCGCGACTGCCCTGCGCGCGGAGGACCGATCTTTTGTGACACGGACGCAAAGTCGGTTCCGACTTGATCGCTAACACAGCCCATCAGCATGGCACCAACAGCAAGCAACAGCACGCCCAGTCGCAGCATCACACCCCCCAGTCCATTCCCCGGGTGTATGCTAGCCAAAATCAGCGCAGGGTTGCAACAATATCCGATCATGACTGCGCTGATCGCGCAGCTGCTAGAGCTGCTGCACGTCCACGACGCCCGCGACCGCCTTGATCGCACCGGCGATCTGCGGCGAGACCTTGAAACGGCCGGGCAGCTTCATCTCCACCTCGGTCTCGAGGTCGAGCATGATCACCAGCGAGACTTCGCCGTCGCCGTTGGAGCGCGGCGCAATCGCCGGGCTGCCGATCCTCGGCGCGGCGCCGTTCGAGCCGGCCATCTCGGGTCCGGCCAGACGCTTGGCGATCGACTCCAGCGGCTTGGTGTCGCGCACGAAGATGCGCAGACCCTTCTGCGTCTTGGCGGCGGCGTCATCGAGCGGCTCGGCGTGCAGCACGCGGGCGCGGACGTCCTCGCCCTGCAATTCCGCACCAAGCTGGAGCAGCACCGCGGCGCCCGGCTCCAGCACGTCGCGATATTGCGCGAGGCCTTCCGAGAACAGCACCGCCTCAAAGTGGCCCGTGGGATCAGAAAGCCCCATGATGCCCATCTTGTTGCCGGTCTTGGTGCGCCGCTCCATCCGCGACACCACCGTGGCCGCGACCTTGCCAGCGGTGGCGCCGGTCTTCACCGCGCGCGAGAATTCGGCCCAGCTCTGCACCCGCAGGCGCTTGAGCACGGTCGCGTAATCGTCGAGCGGATGACCCGACAGGAAGAAGCCGATCGCATCATATTCGCGACGCAGCCGCTCGGCCGGCAGCCATGGCTCGACCTGCGGCAGCATGATGGTCGGCGCGTCGGCGGCGCCGCCGAACATGTCGTTCTGCCCGATGGTCGCCGCTTCATGGGAGCGCTGACAGGCGGCGAGCACCGCATCGGCGCCGGCAAAGACGCGCGCGCGGCTCGGCTCGAGCGTATCGAACGCACCCGCAGCCGCCAGACTCTCGATGATGCGCTTGTTGACCGCACGCGGATTGACCCGCGCGGCAAAGTCGGCGAGCGAGGTGAACAGCCCGTTCTTGGTCCGCTCCGCGATGATCTGCTCGACGGCCTGGATGCCGACGCCCTTGAGCGCGGCGAGCGCGTAGTAGATGGTCTTGTCGCCGACCTCGAAGGTCGCCCCGGACCGGTTGATGTTCGGCGGCTCGACCTTGATGCCGAGGCGCTGCGCCTCGGAGCGGAATTCGGAGAGCTTGTCGGTGTTGTTGAGGTCGAGCGTCATCGACGCCGCGATGAACTCCACCGGGTAATGCGCCTTCATGTAGGCGGTGTGATAGGACACCAGCGCATAGGCCGCCGCGTGGCTCTTGTTGAAGCCGTAGTCGGCGAACTTCGCCAGCAGCTCGAAGATGGTGTCGGCCTGCCCCTTCGGCACGCCGTTCTTCACGGCGCCCGAAACGAAGATCTCGCGCTGCTTCTCCATCTCGGCGCGGATCTTCTTGCCCATGGCGCGGCGCAACAGGTCGGCGTCGCCAAGCGAATAGCCCGACATCACCTGTGCGATCTGCATCACCTGTTCCTGGTAGATGATGACGCCGAAGGTCTCCTTCAGGATCGGCTCCAGCACGGGATGCAGATATTCCGGCTCCTCGTCGCCATGCTTGCGCGAGCAATAGGTCGGGATGTTCGCCATCGGGCCCGGGCGATACAGCGCGACCAGCGCGATGATGTCCTCGAAACGGTCGGGCCGCATGTCCACCAGCGCGCGCCGCATGCCCTGGCTTTCAACCTGGAACACGCCGACCACCTCGCCCCGCGCCAGCATCTGATAGCTTTCGGCATCGTCGATCGGCAACGTCGCGAGATCGATGTGGATGTCGCGCGGCTTGAGCAGCTTGATCGCGACGTCGAGCACGGTCAGCGTCTTCAGGCCGAGGAAGTCGAATTTCACGAGGCCTGCGGGCTCGACCCATTTCATGTTGAACTGGGTGACCGGCATGTCCGACTTCGGATCGCGGTACATCGGCACGAGTTCGCTCAAGGGGCGATCGCCGATCACGATGCCGGCCGCGTGCGTCGAAGCGTGGCGGGTCAGGCCTTCGAGGCGCTGCGCGATGTCGAAGGCGCGTGCCACCACCGGGTCTTCATCGCGAAACGCCTGAAGCTTCGGCTCGCTCTCGATCGCGGCAGCCAGCGTCACCGGCGCGGCCGGATTCTGCGGCACCAATTTTGTGAGCTTGTCGACCTGGCCGTAGGGCATTTGCAGCACACGGCCGACGTCGCGCAGCACGCCGCGCGCCTGCAGCGTGCCGAAGGTGATGATCTGCGCGACCTGGTCGCGGCCGTAGCGCTGCTGGACGTACTTGATCACCTCGCCGCGGCGGTCCTGGCAGAAATCGATGTCGAAGTCCGGCATCGAGACGCGCTCGGGATTGAGGAAGCGCTCGAACAGCAGGCCGAACTTGATCGGATCGAGATCGGTGACGGTCAGCGCCCAAGCCACCAGCGAGCCTGCGCCGGAGCCGCGGCCCGGTCCGACCGGAATGCCTTGCGCCTTGGCCCATTTGATGAAGTCCGACACGATCAGGAAGTAGCCCGCGTACTTCATGCGCATGATGACGTCGAGCTCGAACGCCAGGCGCTTGTTGTAGTCCTCGTCCGTGGTGCCCTGCGACAGGCCGTGCACACGGAGGCGGTTGGCGAGCCCCTCCTCCGCCTGACGCTTCAGCTCGGCCGCCTCGACCGCGGCGGCATCGGAGCTTGCGGCCGCACCGACCGTGAAGAACGGCAGGATCGGCTTGCGCGTCATCGGGCGGAACGAGCAGCGCTCGGCGATCTCCACGGTGGAGGCCAGCGCCTCCGGAATGTCGGCGAACAGCACCGCCATCTCGGCGCGCGTCTTGAAGCGGTGATCCGGCGTGAGCTGCTCGCGCTCGGTCTCCGCTATCAGCCGCCCGCCGGCGATGCAGAGCAGCGCATCATGCGCCTCGTAATCGTCGGCCGCGGCGAAATAAGGCTCGTTGGTCGCGACCAGCGGCAAGCCCTTGGCATAGGCGATGTCGATCAGCCCACTCTCGACGCGCCGCTCCTTGTCGATGTTGTGGCGCTGCAATTCGATATAGAGGCGGTCGCCGAACAGGCTGGCCAGACGCTCGCAGCGCGTCGCCGCAAGCTCGGCCTGGCCGGCGCTGAGTGCGAGCGAGATCGGCCCGTCCGGCCCGCCCGTGAGCACGATCAGGCCTTCGGTCTCGCCTTCGAGCCAGTCGAACTTGATGTGGGAGGCGTGGGTGTCGGGCGTCTCCAGGAACGCCCGCGAGTTCAGCCGCATCAGGCTGCGATAGCCGCGCTCCTGCGCCGCCAGCAGCACCACGCGCGACGGCAGCAGCGCGTTGCGTGCATTGGGGTCCTGGTCGCCGAAATCGATCGCGAGCTCGCAGCCGACGATCGGCTGGATGCCGGAGCCCGCCATCTTGTCGGAGAACTCCAGCGCACCGAACATGTTGTCGCTGTCGGTCAGCGCCAGCGCCGGCTGGTGGTCTTTCTTGGCAAGCTCGGCGAGCTTGGCGATCTTGATCGAGCCCTTGAGCAGCGAATAGGCCGAGTGAACGTGAAGGTGGACAAATCCGGCGCTCGGCATGGTCGCGTGACGGCCTCTTGCAGATGGGTGGAGCTGTTGCCGGCAGCAGGAAGCGTCATACGCTCGCCTAGCCGACTCGCCTCACGATGGTGGGGGCTCGCTGCGCCAGAGTCCACGCCGGAGCGGCCGATCGGCCGAATCGTCCCGCTTTTCCCCAAGGGCATCCAAGGTCCGGCCCTGGTTCCCGAACAACGGTTTTGCAGACCGTAGCTCTCAAAGCTGCGAGATCACAGCTGCGGTATGACCTGGGCCCAGATCGCGATCATCCCGACGAACAGCGCGATCGACGTCAGTGCGGCGGCTTCTTCCACGAAAATCCTGAACATGGCTTGCTCCCTTCGCTAGAACGTATGAAGAACATTGTTCTCATTTCGTTCTCGGGAGTCAAGCCGACTCAGCCACCTCACAACGAAATGGTTAACTCGCTGAATTCACACAATAAAAAAAGCCCCGGCCAATGGCCGGGGCTTTCGACGATTGCTCCGATTGGAGCAATCAGTCTCAGTACTTCGCGAGGATCGGGCCGCCGAACTTGTAGTTCAGGCGGACGAGACCCATGTCGACGTCCTGCTTGATGTGGTCGGACTGAACGATCACGCCGCCATTGGCCAGGTTCTGGTCGTGACCACCCAGGAAGATGTGGTTGTACTCGACGCCAATCGACCAGTTCGGAGCAAAGCCGTATTCGAGGCCGGCACCGATCGTGCCACCCCAGCGGGTGTCGCTGGACGAGGCGACGAACGCGCCGCCAGCGGTGCGGACGTCGTACTTGGCGCCGACAACCGCAGCACCGCCCTTGGCGTAGATCAGGACGTTGTTCCAGGCGTAGCCGACCTGGCCGGTGATCAGACCGAACGAATCGATCTTGGTGCGGTTGTTCAGGCCGTCGATTGCGCTGTTGCTGCTGCCGGAGAAGTCGGCCCAGTTGCCCTGGCCTTCCACGCCGAACACCCACTGCGCCGACTGCCAGCGATAGCCGACCTGGCCACCGACCGTGCCGCCGGTGGCGTCGTGCGAACCGTCGCGGACGGCGCCGATGCGATCCCAAGTGGCGTGCGAGGAAGCGCCGCCGCCGTTGATACCGATGTAGAAGCCGCTCCAGTCGTAGATCGACGCAATCATCGCAGGCGCCTTGGTGTAAGGCCGCGCCGCGAGATCAGCAGCCACCGCCGGCGCAGCCGCGCTGAGCGCGACGAGGCTGACAGCAGCAAGCAACAAATTCCTGTTCATTTGAATCCCGTTCCAGTTTCTTTAGTAGGCCCCCGGGCCATGGCGTCGTCATAACAGCGATCGAGCGAATTGCTGTAACCTCGACGCAACAGTCCGCTCCAAAGGGCCGCGCTTCATTAACGAAGGTGTAGCAGCGCCTGCGTAGAAACCCTTTGAAACAACAGTTTTCAGCAATTCCAATGTCGACTACACGACATACCCTGCGTGCGCGCGTAACAACGTCGCGCGCACAATCCTGTGATTGGAGAATCGAAGATGCGTGCACTGTTTGCTCTCCCCATTGTCGCCACATTTTCGCTTGCCTTCGCCTCATTCGCCCTGGTGTCGAGCGCAAGCACGCCGGCGCGCGCGTTTGGAACTCATCATGCATTCTGCCTGACCGGCGATGAATGGCCGGGGTTGAGCAACTGCACGTTCGACACCTACCCGCAGTGTCAGGCGAGCGCATCGGGCCGCTCGCTCACCTGCATCGCGAATCCGTATTTCGCCGGACAGAGCGATGATCCCTACGCCTACCAGAATCGTCCGCGCGCGCAGGCGCCGGGCTATTCCTGGTCGCGCTAGATGCGCGGCGCTTGTTTCACGCTCGTCGCGATCGCCACGCTCTTCGTCAGCGTACCTGCGCGCGCCCAGACCTATGATCCGAACTACCCGGTCTGCATGCAGATCTACGGCCCCGTCGGCTATCTCGACTGCCGCTACGCTTCGCTCGAGCAGTGCAAATATCTCGCCGTCGGCCGCTCCGCGACCTGCGTCGTGAACCCCTATTTTGCGCAGAAGAAGCTGGCGCCCCCTCGCCGATCGAGGCGCGCGGATTGAGGATCAAACCGGCTGCAGGCTATGATGGCGGGCTGGTGTCCGACGCAAAACGCCGCTCAGCAAACCATCTGCGGGCGTCTCGACGAAAAAGCAGCAACACCGCCGCCGTCAATATGATGAACCCTGCGCAGGAGATGATCTCCATGATGGCATTGTACTGGAAACGACTCTCGAAGCTGAGGATTTCGGTGGGAATTCCAACAACGATCTACCTGACGAGAGTGGCCCTATCCGCGACGGCCGACGGAGCCGATAGGACGACCACCACCCACGCGAGCCGCTCGTACCAGACGACGCTTGCCGGACGGATAAACTCCCCTGAATTCTCCGAACTATCGACCGTCATGAGCAGACACTTCCCAGATGACCGACCAATTTCGGCCCATAAGGGCACAATAAATTCCCGGCCCCTTGAACTACCACCAAAAGTTGAGTTCGCATCAATCCTCGTGTAACGTCAACGCGTGTCGTTCATCGCGCGTGGTCCCCTTACTGCATGCTTGCCCGTATTTTGTTTCTCGTAGCGTCGCTGTCGATCTCCGGCGCATTGCGTGCAGAACAGACGCCGGCCGAGAAAGCCGGATTTGCCTCCAGGCTGACGATCTATCTTGCCAAGGGAGCGCCTGACGCGTGCGGGCCGGGTTGCGACCGCTGGATTGCCATCGAAGGCGAGGTCGATGCGGACGCGGCGCCGCGCATTCGCCGCTTCCTTGCCGGCGTCAAGGACACGCAGCGTCCGATCTACCTGCATTCGCCCGGCGGAAACGTGGAGCAGTCCTACGTCATCGGGCGGTTGTTGCGCAGTCGCAAGGCGATCGCGCGGGTCGGCCGCACGAGTGCGACGGCGTGCACCGCCGGTACGCAGGTGGATGCCGCATGCCTGAAGATCAAGAATGCAAACGGCGAGGTCGAAGCCGAACTCGCCACCCGCAATGCGATGTGCAACTCGGCCTGCGGTTACCTGTTTCTCGGAGCGATATCTCGCGAGGTGGCCCCCGACGCGGCAATGGGGGTTCATAACTCCAGGCTGGTGCTCACCTTTCATGGCGATCCGCCGCCGGGGGTGGTCGCCGCCGCCAGGCAGCGCCGGATCGTGACTGCCGAGCGGGAGCGCACCGCGTTCATCGCGGCGATGGGGATTAGCCGTGAGCTTGACGATCTGATCCGAACTGTAAAGTTCGAGAGCCTGCACGTGTTGACCCGGCCCGAACTCTATCGCTTTGGAATCGACACGCGGACGCTGGTCGAGACGGGTTGGACGCTGGAGAAGGGATTTCGGCCGTCCGTCGGCAAGTTCGCGATGATGAAGAAGGAGAACGGTGCCGCGTTCCGAATCATGGAGTGGCGCCTGTCGTGCGAAAACAAGCATCGCGTGCCGCTGAGATTCGCAGGCGAGATCGACGAGTCCGCGGTCGGCAAAAGCACGATCCGGATGATTGCGGGCGACGAATTGAACGAGAAAGCTGAAGGGTCTCCGGTCCGCACCGGGAAGTACGAGATCTGGAACGGCGTTGTCGACTCCGACATGGTCAAGGCGATGCAGGCGTCCGGCTCCCTGAAGGTCCGGGAAATCACACCGATGCCCGACGACAAGACGGACACGGCAAGCTTCGACATCGCCATGACGGGCCTGGCGTCGGCGTGGACGCAGCTCAACGCATCGTGCGCGTTGGCGGCGCTCAGCCCGATCAGCCCTTGGTCACCAATTCCATATCCGAAAGCCAGCACAACGCCTTCGTCCGCGCCCTCGCCCTAAGCGCAAGGGCACAATGCGAAGTGGGGTGCCCCCGGCTGAAACAGGTCGCGCGCGCGGGTGGCGGCCACACCCAAATCGGGAGGCAGATATGCGATCTGCCTTGCGTCGAGGTTCCGGTGTTGACGCAGATTGGTCCGGGTTTAAGTACGACAGACAAATCTTGCAGGGGTGGCGACGTTTACTGGGCTGGTTCCCGTTGACGCCACCAATGCAGGACATATGACGATTCCGACACAAGCGACTCCGCTTGGCGCGCGCCCGGCCGCCGCCTCAGCGCCTCATCATCCCGGCATCGTCCTCTTCTCGCTTGCGATGGGCGGGTTTGCGATCGGAACCACCGAATTCGCATCGATGAGCTTGCTGCCGTTTTTCGCCGCCGACCTCAAGATCGACGAGCCGACCGCGGGACACGCGATCAGCGCCTACGCGCTCGGCGTGGTGCTGGGGGCGCCGCTGATCGCCGTGCTCGGCGCGCGGTTCGCACGGCGCACGCAGTTGCTGGCCTTGATGCTCGTGTTCGCGCTCGGCAATGCGTTCACCGCGCTTGCGCCGAGCTATGGCTGGATGATCGCGGCCCGCTTTCTCTCAGGGCTGCCGCATGGCGCCTATTTCGGCATCGCCGCGTTGGTCGCAGCCTCACTCGTTCCCTTCGACCGTCGCTCACAGGCCGTCGGCCGCCTGATGCTGGGCTTGACCTCCGCCACGATCATCGGTGTGCCGCTGGCCAATCTGGTTGGGCAGGCGGTTGGCTGGCGCGCGAGCTTCGGGCTCGTGACGGTGCTGGCGCTGCTCACGATCCTGTTTTGCGCCCTGTTCGCGCCGCGCGACCACGCCAGCAGATCGGATCCGCTGCGTGAGCTCGGAGCCCTGAAGAACGGACGCGTCTGGATCACGCTGGCGATCGGCGCAATCGGCTTCGGCGGCATGTTCGCCGTCTATACCTATCTTGCGACGACGCTGATCGAGGTCACCAAGGTCAGCCCCGCGGTCATTCCGTTTTTCCTGGCCGTGTTCGGGATCGGCGCCACGCTCGGCAATCTGGTCGTGCCGCGTTTCGCGGACCGCGCGCTGATGCCGACGACGGGCATCATCCTGTTGTTTTCGGCGATCGCACTGCTGGTGTTTCCGCTTGCCGCCGGCAATCCTTGGCTGCTGGCGGCAGACGTCTTCGCAATCGGGGTGAGCGTCTCGCTCGGAGCCGTGCTTCAGACGCGGCTCATGGACGTCGCGGGAGATGCGCAGGCGCTTGCCGCCGCCCTCAACCATTCGGCGTTCAACACCGCCAATGCGCTCGGCCCCTTCCTGGGCGGCCTTGCCATACGTGAGGGGTTGGGCTGGACTTCCACCGGTCCCGTCGGCGCTGCGCTTGCACTTGCGGGTTTCCTGATCTGGATCGTCGCCTGGCGCGACGCACGATCAGCGCCGGCCGAAATCACCTCAGGAAGCGACGCCGCGCCGCTGGAGAATGCCCCGGCGCGAGCGGCGCCGCCACTGGCGCCGGATGACCGCTCCCGTTCGGATCGTCACAAGGATCCGGTGGCGTAAAGATCAAGCTCCCCGCCCGGAAGCCCGGCGGTCCGCAATGCATCGCACATCTTCTCGCGATACGACGGCGCGAAGCACCACATTTTGTAGTAGGCGTCCGCTTCGCGCACCGTGAAACCAGGCTTCAATCTCAGCAACGTCGCCACATGCCCCGCGGCTTCGTTGGTCCGGTCAAGAAACGGCAACGTATAGGCCATGTGCAGATGGCTGATCCATAACTGCTCGACATAGGATTGGCGGAATGCGTCAAATGCCTTCGCGTACTCTCCATGCGCAAAGGCTCGCTTTCCGAGTGCCCACCACCACCACCGGGGTGTGCTGGGGCCCGTCAACGCAATGCCCCTTTCGGCGAGCGCCACCCCCTCGTCCCAGAAACCCGCATACGCCATGAGATTGCCGAGCGGCCCGAGATTTTGCGGATCATTGGGGTTGAGCTCGATCGCGCGCATCGTCTCGATGCGCAGCAAATCCGGTTGGCCAGCCATCCAGGCGGCACGGGCGACGAGGCCACGCACGAATGCATCATTCGGTGCAATCTCGACGGCGCCGTTTGCGGCTTCGACCGCGAGGTCGGCGAGATGGAGGCGCTGCTCGACGCTGCCAATCTCTCCGGTCCGCGACGGAAAGCCCCAAGTCCTCTGGCTATTGAATACGAGAACGAGAGCTGCCCATGCAGCCGCGTTTCGTGGTTCATCGCGCGTGAGCCGTTCCAGGCACTCGCGCGCTTTCGCGACAGGCTCCAGAATGGTTGCGTCTGTCGGGATTCCAAGCACGCCCTGGACGATGCACTCGTAGGGCGTCAGCTCCGCGCTCGGCTTGTTCTGGATGCGCCTGTATTCGGCGGCGCCAATGGCCCCCCAATAGCTGCCGATCATGGCGCTTGCCTGCCCGGATAGCTCATCCTGAATGGCCAGCAGGTTCGAAGCGGTCGCTTTGACCTTGAAGGTCTTGCTCCAAACCTGCGCGCCGGTCCGCGCGTCGGACAGGTGAATGTCGACGCGCGTTAACTCGCCGTCTTGCCGCAGATGGCCTTCGACAAGGTAGTCAACGCCGAGTGCACGGCCAATGTCGGCTGTGCCTTGAAAGCGGTCCTTGTAGGATCGGGTCACGTTTCGGGTGAGAACCCGCAACTCGCCGAAGCGGCCAAGCGCAGAGACGATTTGCTGTGTGAGGCCATCGGCAAGTGTATGGCTGCCAACGCTGGCGTCCGTCTCAAAGGGCCAGACGGCAACAGTCGGCCCTGCCGACGAATCCCCCGCGACCTGGGAGGCCTGCTCCGGCAACACGATCATGTAGCCGCGGCGGGCGACGGTACGAACCAGATCGCGGCCGGACTCGCCGAGCAGGCGACGGATGTCGGAGATGCACTGTGTGAGAGAATCATCAGTGACCGTTAGGCCCGGCCAATTGGTGGCCAACAATTCGTCCTTGGAAACGACCCTTCCTGCGCTCTTCACCAGATGCCGGAGCACGTCGAACGATCGATGCCGCAAATCGACCCGCGAGCCAGTCCCGTCGCGCAACTCCTCCTGCTGAAGATCGAGGGTCAAATCGGCGATCTGCACCAAATCCGGAGCGCTCAGGCCGCCTGATTTGACGTCTTGAGGACGAATAGTCACGTCTTGCTCCGGTATCGGACGAACTGTTTGGCTTGCAGCGACACTGCACCCGGCCGATTGCGCTTGCAAGCGCGATAGCCCCCGCGAGCTCGGCTCGGATTTCAGAACAGTTTCGGAGTAATTCACCGTGATTTCAGGACGGCTGGCTGTCGGGCCCCTATGAATTCATCCTCACTGATTGCGGAAATGCCCGAAAAAATACCAAAGCGGCGGCGGCGCAGACTGCGGATCGATCGAGGAGTTCATGATGGTCGGATGGGTTGTGTTGATCACTGGAGGACTGACGGGCATCGGCCGCGCCGCTGCCATCGCTTTCGCGAAGGATGGCGCGATCGTGGTCGTGGCGGGGCGGCGCGAGGAAGCCGGCGCAGAACTCGTCAAGCAGCTCCGCACGTTCGGTCCGGAAGCCGAGTTCATCAACGCGGACGTCCGCAAGGAAGATGACGTTCAGGCGATGATCGACAAGACCATCGCACGGTTCGGTCGCCTCGACATCGCCGTCAACAACGCCGGCATCGAGGGCACTCCTGGTCCCCTGACCGAGCAAACCCCCGAGAGCTACGCGGCGACCTTCGATACCAACGTGCTCGGCGTGCTGCTCTGCATGAAGCACGAATTGCGCGTGATGCGATCGCAGGGCTTCGGCAACATCGTCAACATCTCGTCGACCATGGGCAGCCGTGGCGCGCCGAACGCATCGCTCTACGTGGCCAGTAAACATGCCGTCGAAGGGCTGACCAAGTCCGGCGCGTTGGAGGCTGCTGCTTTCGGCGTACGCGTCAACGCCGTTGCGCCCGGACCGGTCGACACCGCCATGCTCGATCGCTTCACCGGCTCCAGTGAGCGCAAGGCGGGCCTGCTCGCAGGTGTCCCGCTCCGGCGAGCCGGCAAACCCGAAGAGCTCGCGGACTCCATACTGTTCCTCGCGTCCGACAAGGCTTCGTTCATCACGGGCCAGATCATCGCCGTCAACGGTGGACGAACCGCCAGTTGATCGGCGCGGCCGCGATCTCTTTCTCAACCCAACAAAGGAAAAACGACAATGTCAAAAAAGCTGGAAGGCAAGACTGCACTCGTCACCGGAGGTTCTCGCGGCATCGGCGCCGCCATCGCCAAGCGGCTCGCCGCTGACGGCGCCAGGGTCGCGATCACCTACGCCAGGGGCGCAGACGCCGCCGCTTCCGTCGTCAAGGCGATCGAGGGCGCGGGCGGCAAGGCGATCGCGATCCAGGCGGATGCCACCGACCCCAAGGCCGTGCAGGCCGCCGTCGACAAGACCGTCGGCTTGCTCGGCAAGCTCGACGTGCTCGTGAACAATGCGGGCACCGCAATCCCGAAGAAATTCGAGGAAACCACGCTGGAGGAACTGGACCAGGTGATCAACCTCAACATTCGCGGCGTCTTCATCGCCACAAAGGCGGCGCTGAAGCAGATGAAAAATGACGGTCGCATCATCTCGATCGGCTCGTGCGTCGGCGAGCGCATGATGACGCCGGGACTGGTGCCCTACTCGGCAACGAAAGCCGCGATCCGGATGTTCACGCAAGGGCTCTCGCGCGAGGTTGGCGACCGCGGCATCACCGTCAACAACATCCAGCCCGGCCCGATCGACACCGATCTCAATCCGGCTGCCGGCGACTGGGCAACACCGCAGAAGGCGGCGACCGCACTCAACCGCTATGGCAAGGTGGAGGAAGTGGCGGCGCTGGTCGCCTTCGTCGCCAGCCCCGAGGCGTCCTACATCACCGGCGCGAACCTCACGGTGGACGGCGGCACCAACGCCTGATCGCTCGGGGCGGCCTCGATAGTGCCTGTCGATGCCGCCCTGCCCGTGAAGGCAGAACATCGACGTCGGTCGTCGTCGATGTCTGCCAGGGTTCAGCAGATGACAGGATGGTGCGATGCCGGCGATTTCCAGGACGGCTTCGTCGGCTTCGAGCCCAACAACGGAAGTCGCGAGGTTATTCGATCATCTCGTCGAGTTAGCCGTAAGAGACCCCCGGATTGCTTTGCCCAACTTCTATAATATAGCCGTCAGGATCGCGAATGTAGCAGCGTGTCTCGCCGTACTTGGGCTTCGGCTCCGTGATGAACTCGGCTCCACGACTTCGCCAAAGTTCATAGCACGCTTGAATATCTGCAACCCTAATATTCATGAAGCTGCTGACTAGATCGGGATTGGCGGGGACGCTGAGCGTTACCGATGGTTTGTCGGGTGTCGGACCGCCTCCGGGGTTAACAAGGAGCCAGGTGTTTGCGATCTGGATGTACCCCGGCGCGCCGCTGCTGTCACCTCTGCTCAGAACGAGACCTCCGAAGACCGTCTCGTAAAATCGCAGCGATCGCTCGACGTCGGCGACGGTGAGAAAGTGCGCGACAGTAAACCCATCCCGCGGAGGCATCTGATAGCTTTTCTGCTCGACTTGTACTTGGGTCATTTATGACCTCCAATTTGGATATCGTATTTCCCAGTTAGCCAGAAGCTCATGCACCTCTCACTCTAGAGGGGTTTGCTTTCGCGCTTACGTCGTCGGGCGTCACAAATTGTTTCTGCGCCGCGCGGTTCCGCTTTGCGGTCTGCGTGCTAGCGGTGATGAAGAAGGAGGCAGCTCAAGCGCCACGATCTGCTTACGCTGCATCGTTATTGTGTTCCGAACGCCCCGACGGTTCTGATAGGGAGGCCGCCTCGAAATATCCGCCAAGGGCCAGAAGTTGAGCGCCACGAGCAGACGTCGCTACGTCATTGCCTTCCGCATCACGCTTTCGACGTAAGCCGATTTGCCAGCGGTATAAGCCTCCCGATCTGCCGGATGTTCGGAGGCAAGTTGTCTTTTGAGACACTCGTACGCCGTCGCCTCCGCTGGATGTACCCTCAAATAATCCCTAAAAGCGAGGCGCTGCCACATCTCTCCGCTCAGCTCCGTGACATGCACATGATGGGAACGCTTTGCGCCGAACGGCGGCATGCCCCTAACGAAGAACATCCGGTCCTTCTTGGGATTGTCGGCCCAACAGACGTAGTCAAGCTTTCGGAGCGCATCGATAAAGACGGGGCCCGCGACGGCCAGCGAGCGAACAGCGATCAGGATATCGATGATGGGCTTGGCGGATAGGCCGGGGATTGACGTGCTTCCGAAATGCTCCAGCCCGACGATCAGCGATGGATCGAGGATGGCCCGTAACTTCCTGGCTTCTTCATCGAACAGGCGGGGCCATCGGGGATCGTAATCGACGATCTCGACTTCATCCATGCCCGTGTCTCCACAATCGCCCGCCCAGACCTACGACAAGCGGCGTTTGCGGTCGAGCACGCCCGCAGGATGTCTCTTCGGCCAATGGAGCCAAGCAAGTCCGCTGGGGTCAAGCGCCGACTTCGATCAGAGGCCGCCGAACCACCGCTTTGGGTCGTCAGGAGCGGAAGTCGCCATTTGGACAACAGGCACGCTGCCATGGTCGGCAATCAATATCGTACGTGAACTAGTTCACAAATGGACGAGCCAGACCGCGATACGCTAACCGGGCTCGTGGCCGACGTGCGCCAGCGGGATCAGCAGGTTCGAGATCGAACGTCGACGTCCAACGCTCCGTCGCATGTATCATATTTCTCAGCTGGCTCTATGAGCTGCCAAATCTGGCCGATGGCATTCTGTGCGGCCTAGAGCCCAAGAACGACCAATCTCTTCGCGCAATTCAGAAAGTTGTTTGGAGAATAAGCTGCACGATAAATCAGATGGAGGATCCGATGGTGAAGAGAGCGATCACGCTTGGCGGTGGGGGTCCGGCAGCAGGGCTGCATATCGGGGTTCTGGAAGCTCTCGCCAACGCAGGAATAACTTTCGACGTGTGGGCATTGTCCTGCATCGGCGCCTGGGTTGGGATCGTCTATAATCAGTTCGATAAAGTCCCGAATGAATACAGGGCGGAAAAGACCTATCAATTCTTCAAGAATGGCGTATTTCGAGACGACGAAGGCTACAAGCGCTTTCCGATCAACACGGTGTTCGGCGCGGATTGGCTTAGCATCGGCAAGTCCATGACCAAGTTCGTGGCGGATTCCAATACCTACAAGGATTTGTGGGACCCGCGGGCGATGATGAATGCCGTCAGGGAGTCCATGTCGTTCTGGTTCGGCCAACAGCCTGATGCAAACGGCGGGAAGAAGTTCGCGATCCCTGACGAGGGCGACATCAATAGATGGATTCTCAATCAGGTGCTCGCCCCCAATCCTTTCGTTCGCTATGCCACGTCGATGATGTATCTGTCCCATGTGACCGGCCTCTCCAGGATCAACTATCCGCAGAGCCAGTTCATGAAGAGCATCAATTTCGACGAGCTGAACAAGCCCGAAAAGCCGTTCATATTTCACAACGCCTGGAATCTCGACGATCACAAGCTCGCGTTGTTTTCCAATCGTCCGATGCAGAACAGAGATACCAGGAATGAGTACAAGGTGCCTATCAGTGCATCGAGCCTGTGTGCGTGTTCAGCCCTTCCCTTCGTGGAAGAAACGGTGAAGATCGATCGAGTCACCTACTGCGAAGGGGCACTGGTCGACACGGTCAACTTCGAGAGTTTGCTCCAGGAGCACCATAGGCCGCCAAACGACAAGCTGGACGAAATATGGGTGAGCCGCATCGTCGATGCGAAGCAAGTTCGCAAACCGGAAAACCTTCATGATGCGCTGGCAAATCTCTGCCAGTTGTTCGCAGCGACCGTTGGCGAAGATGACGTCCGGCTCTTCAAATATCATGTGCGCTACGACGATCCGGATGGGCGGGAGCGGTGGAAAGGCACAATCGTGGAGATTCATGTGCCCGGGCACATCAGCTTCAAATGGAATCACAGCAACCTGGATGCGGGTCGCAAGTTGGGGAAGGCCGCCGCGGAACAGGCCATTGAAGCATACAACGAGCATGCGAGACGAAAGGCGCATGCCGGTCCACATTTCGTAAATGAGGATCCCGCGAAAGACCATGCGAAGGAATGGCGGGGGGTGCAGGATACCTATCAAGAATGTCAAAGGCGAATGACTGCGTAGGCAGGTTGGCCTTGCAACCTGCTGAGTTACGTCACCCTATCTGTAGTCCAGCCAGAACTACCGCAGCCGGTCGAGCGACGCCTTTGCCTGCTTGAAGTCCCGTGTTTCAAAACCCTCGGTGAACCAGGCGTAGATGGGCGCGAGCAGGTCGAACGCTTGCGGGTGCCTGCCCTGATCGATCCACAATGCGGCAAGGTCTGTTGCAGCTCGAAGCTCGAGGGCCTTGGCGTGCTGGCTTCTTGCGATTGTCAATGCGCGCTCGAGCAGTAGTTGCGGCTCGGTGCCGGCTTCCGATGCGCCGCGGACGAGCAACACACGCGCTTTCAGCCGGTACAGCTCGGCCTCAAATATCCGTTCGCTGTTGCGGCCGGTCGTGGCGAGGCCCTGTTCGATCAGCTCCAGCGTAGGTTCGAATTGATGGCTCGACAACAGGGCCTGTCCCAGGAGCACGTACAGTGCCGTGATGCCCAGCTGATAGCCCGCGCCACGATATTCATTCATCGCAGCTTGGATTTCCTCGAGTGCGGCGGATGAGGGATCCAGAAAGGTGGCGCTTATCCCCCGGACGGCGCGCGACAATCCTCGCCACTGCCTGAATGCGTGCTCTTCCGACAAGCTCAGACAACGGTCGGCGTAGCGGTGCGCCGTCAGGAACTCGCCCCGAAGCGCGTGGATAATGGACGCATAATAGGTCGCGTAGGCCTGGGAGTGCGGATGATTGATGGCATCTGCGCGTTCGATGGCAGCATTCACACGTGCGAGCGCCGTATCGGAGTAGCCCAGCAGTAACAGCGCCCATGACATCAGAGCAAGGTCGGCCACGCCCGCATCCTGCCCGGCGGCCCGCGCCGCCAATCTGTCCTGCTCGCTGCTCGCCTCGAACGTCTCGAAGGCCCGTTCGATCACCTCGCGGGCGCCTGTGAGATGTCCCATGAAAAGGCGAATCATGCCTTGGCCGCGCATCGCGTTGAGCAGCGTCGGTCGATCGTGACGCGCTGCGGCGAGATCGAGCAGCGCCGAGATCATTTCCTCGGCGACCGGCAGCTCACCACGAATGACGCTCGCTGTGGTCAGCCAGAACATGATCTGCAGTTGTTCGGGGGGATCGGTGAGGCGCTGGCACAGCGCGCGTGCACGCGCGAAGGTCGCCACTGCCTGGGGCGAGGCCGGCCCCAGGGTGGCGATCAGACATGGTCCCAGCTCGAACTGAAAATCAAGCTCCAGCCTGTCCTTCGCCGCGCCGTCGGCCAGATGGGCCAAGACCTCGATGCCCTTTCGCAAATGCGCGATGGCTTCGAGGTTGGCGGAACGCATGGCCGCCTTCCTGCCTGCTCGGAGCCAATAGTCCCTGGCCTTGTCGAACAGTCCCGCCTCCGTCAGGTGGAGTGCGAGAGTTTCGGGTTGAGCCTCCACGATTTCCGGAAACCGTTGCTCGAACGCATCGGCTATGGTGGCATGCAGCGCGGCGCGCCGGCTCTTCAGAAGTCCCGCTTCGGCGGCGTCCCGCACCAGCGCATGCTTGAAGGTATAGACCGCCCGGGGTATCTCGCCCCGGCAGAATATCAGCTCCGCCCGAACCAACTGGGCAAGCGCCTCCTCGAGCCTCTGCGCCGGCAACCCGGCAACAGCACTCAACAGTTCGTAGGAGAACTCGCGCCCGACGACGGCGCCGATCTGGGCCACGTCCTTCACCGGGGCTAGTCTGTCCAGTCTCGCCATCAGCGATGCGCTCAATGTCGTCGGAATCGCCATCGGGGGAAGCGGATGGCTGAGCGTGTAATGGTCGCCCTGCTCGTGCAACAGCCCGGTTTCGAGCACGGCTTTCGTCAACTCCTCGACGAACAGGGGCACGCCATCGGTACGGGCGAGGATCTGGTCCATGACCTCCTCGGGAAGCGTCTTGCCCGCCGTGACACGCTCGACCAGTGCCGCCCCGTTGCGGCGGTTCAGCCGTGTGAGCGAGAGCGTCGTCACATGAGCATGGCTCGGCCAGGGCGGCGTGAACTCCGGTCTCGCGGTGATGAGCAGCAAAACGCGAAGCCGCGGCACCTTCTCCAGTGTGACCGTGAGCAGCTCCAGCGAAGTCGGGTCCGCCCAATGGGCATCCTCGAAGATGACAAACACCGGCTGCCGCGCCGCCAATGCGTCGAGCTGGTCGAACAACGCGGCAAGCGTCATGTCCTTGCGGTTCCGCGGACTGAGCTCGGGTAGGCGGTAGCGGTTGCTGACTGGCAGCGACAGAAGGTTGGCCAGGGGCGGCACGACACGGTCCGCGTTACCACCTGAGCGCAGGAGCAGAGCCTCGAGCTTGGCAAACTTCTCCGTCGGCGTCTCGCCTCGCTCGAACCGGGCGGCGCGTTCGAGGTTGGCGATGAAGGGATGCAGCGCACTGTTGGTGTGATGCGCCGAGCAGAAATGGCGCACCGTGATGTGCTGTTCCACCTGCAGCCGCTCCTGCAGCGCCAGTGCTAAGTGCGACTTGCCGATACCTGGCTCGCCGATGAGAAGCACGACGCAGCCTTCGCCTGACGCAGCATTCTGCCAGCGCCGCAACAGCAGCTCGATCTCCTCGTCTCGCCCGATCGGTGGTGTTAGTCGAGTCTTGTGCTGCGCCTCGAAGCGGCTTTCCACGCCGCTGATCCCGAGCACCTGCCAGGCAGGTATAGGCTCCGACCATCCTTTGAGCGTGACGGGCCCGAGATCGAGATATTCAAAATATCCTTCCGTGAGCTGGTGCGTGCTCTCGGCGATCAGCACCGTGCCGGGCTCGGCAAATTGCTGCAGGCGAGCGGCGAGGTTCGGTGTCTCGCCAATCACCGCCTGCTCCTTGGCGGCGCCTTCGCCGATCAGGTCACCGACCACGACCATGCCGGTGGCGATTCCGATGCGGACCTGCAGCTGGGTGCCTATGTCCGTCTCGAGGTTGGCGACGGCATCGACCAGCGCGAGCCCGGCGCGTGTGGCCTGCTCGGCATCGTCCTCGTGGGCCTGGGGATAACCGAAATAGGCGAGGACGCCATCCCCCATGTACCGCGCAATGATACCTTGGCTCCGCGCGATGATCTCTGCGATGCAGGCATGATAGGCGCGGATGATCGCGCGCAGATCCTCCGGATCCAGTCGTGCCGAAAGTGCCGACGAGCCCACCAGATCGCAAAACATGACCGTGAGCTGGCGTCGCTCGGCGCTGTCCCGCGGCGCCGGTCTGTCGGCCGCTTGAGCCGATACGGGGACGTCACCCTTGAGCTCCGCGATCACGCGCAGCAGCTTGCGCCGGTGCCCGAGCAGGACGCCGAGGTCCTTGAGGTCCTGCTCCGTGAGGTCGCCAATGACGGAAAGGTCGATGGCATTCTCGGCGAAACGCTGCGCGTATTCGCCCAAACCGATCGATGCGAGCCACTCTGCAGTACCTGTCATGGGATACCTATGGCCTATGCGATGAGAATAGCACATTGGAATAGCCTGCGAAGGCGCATCTGTCGCCAGAAGCGCAGATCGCCGGACCTCTCGCCCAATTGAAAAGGCTCCGGCGAAAACTGGACGCAGCCAAGCGATGTCCGCTCAGGGTCAAACTCGGACTCATGCATCGCAGCAGATTGCCCCTCGATGCGCAGCCAGGCAGCGACGGCGGCACGGTGAGGCCGTTGGCGGCATCAACACTGATGATCAACTCAGCGTTGGCAGCTTGCTGCTGTTTGATGATGGGACACCCGCTTGCCGTTCCTTCGCTTCGTAGTATTCAGCTGAGAACTTAATTGACCATCGCGCGAAGAACGAACGCAATTCCTGAGTGGGCTTTTCGACGCCGAACTGTTCGGCGACATGCGCCTCGCGCAGCCACCTCACCGCCGATGTAAGGCCGGCGGTGCGCTCGAGCCTCTCAACCCCAGCGATTCCGGCGATCTCTGCCTGCCGATAGCGAAAGCCGACTTTTCTGATCACATACAAGCGCTTGATGATGTCGTAGCCTTTGAGGACGAGCTGAACGAGTGGATGTTTTTTGGCCTGCGGCCAGGCTGCCGGATAGACCGGTAGCACCAAAAGCTTGCTCTTCGCGATGACCGTTGCGAGCGGATGCAACAGTTGCATCCAGGCTGGCAAGGACGCGACCTTGGCAAACAATACCGCGTGCATCGCCGTTGCAGCCCCGAAAGAGATTGGCAGCCAAAGTACCGCGCACAGGATCACGAGCAATGCGGTGTTCGGCGTGAGATGCCGGCATTTTCTGAACACCCATGCCATGCCGCCTTCAAACGATTTATGTATAGCTTGTTCGAACGCCCGATAGCTAATCTTCCGCCGGACCCACAACCAGTTTCGGCGAATCGATCTGGTCCATTGTCGACGCTTCGCCTCGGATAGGGGAAGCAAGCGCACCGCGCCGTCTATGACAGTAACGATGACATGGCCGAGAACCCTGGCCGCGAAGAGCGGAAGCCAGACAATCTGCATCGCAAAGGGGAAGGCGTAGTCGAGCATCCGCATCAAGATCGAAAGAACGAAACGCAGGATCTTGTTTGTGGCGAGCGTGATAACAACAAGTGGGATGATAACCACATCGTCGAGGGCGCCGCGGAAGCGGCTTTCCTCGGTCCATGCCGGGTGACGACCATCGGTCACGGTGCAACGTCCGGGCTGAAAAACGGGGGATCGTGCCGGCTCAAATTAGCATATTGTAAGCTCAAGGGGGCCTTGAGTAATCAGAGGGCGTTGCTTTAGGGTTAGATGAGTTGCGGACTGCATGTCCGCCCGGTCTTCGCTTTTTGCTCACCCGTGGCGGCGATGGCTAACCATGACGATTCGTAAGAAAATCTTTCTGCTTGCAGGCATTCTGCTGGCGATTTTCGGCGCCGTCGTTGGCGTTCTCGGCTTCGCGCAAAAGCTCGACAGCGATCAGCTCGGGAACATCACGGAATATGAGCTGCCGTTATCGCGCATGGTTTCTGAATTCGATGTCCTTACCGATAGATACGAACTCGAAGTCTTGCGCGTCCTGGTATCCGATCGAGCCGATGCTGGGACGGAGCGGACGGCGATGGCCGCAGTGCGGGCAACGGCCGATGAGCTGCGCGATGCCGTCAAGACAGGTGGCGCCTTACTCCACAAAGCAACCGGCGATCGCGGCTACGACACTGAGGATCGCGTCGACCTAGCTCGCATGGCCGGCGTCCTCCAGTACATGAGCCGTGGCCTGGAAGATTTCCTCGCCGTGGGGGACGCCACGCTTGCGGCTATCTCGGAGGGACGTCGCGACGAGGCCCGGACCATTACGCTCGGCTTTGCCAAATTCGCCCAGGCGTTCGGCCCCGACCTCTCGCAGATTCGACGTGAGCTTGCCGATCTGACCGACCGGTCGGCCCGCAGGGTTCTCGCGAGGCAGCGGTTGAACACCTATTTGAGCCTCGCCCTTTTCGTTGCGGCATGCGGCATCGGTCTGGGCGTTAGCGCCATCGGATCGACACGCGTGGTCTCCGGTCTGCGCCAGCTTGTCGCAAACACGAAGGCGCTTGAACTGGGCACGGACGCCGAGCCGGTTTTGATAGCCACCCGCGACGAGGTCGGCGAGCTGGCACTCTCGTTCAACCGGATGGTCGACGAGTTGCGCGCGCGAGACCGCGTCAAGGACACCTTCGGAAAATTTGTCGATCCCAGGCTCGTCAGCCGGCTAATTGCCAGTGGCGCGGATCAGGCAGAACGGCGCAGCCTCACCATCTTCTTTTCCGACATCAAGCAGTTTACGGGCATCAGCGAGCAGCTAACCGCCAGCGCCGTCGTTCACCTCTTGAACAACTATTTCGGCGCGGTGGCCAATGTCATTCACGGCCATCGTGGGATCATCGACAAATACATCGGGGACGCCGTCATGGCGTTCTGGGTGCCGCCGTTTTCAAACGGAGACGAACATGCAAGCGATGCTTGCCGAGCGGCGCTGGAGCAGCAGGACGCGATTGCCGCTCTGCGAGAGCGAGTCCCGGAGATCACGGGAATGCGCCGCAACGCACCGGAGCTGGTGATCCGGATGGGTATTGCCACCGGCGAAGCCGTGATTGGCACCATTGGCTCGGATTCCGCTCGTTCCTACACCGTTATCGGCGACAGCGTAAACCTTGCCTCACGCCTTGAGGGCATGAACAAGATCTACGGAACCCTCATCATCATCCGCGAGGAGACTTTCCGGCTCGCACAGGGCGCGATTGAAGCGCGCGAAATCGACACCATCACGGTCGCCGGAAAAACCGAGCCAGTGCGAATTTATGAGTTGATGGGTCGCGCCGGCGAGCTCGAATCCACGCGGGACGAATTGCGGATGTTGTTCGCGCAAGGACTTGCCGCATATCGCAGCCGGGACTGGTCTGCTGCGCAGACGGCGTTCGAAAGCTGCCTGTGCAAGATTCCCGACGACGGTCCGACGCGCGTCTTTCTGGAACGAATTGCGCATTTGGGCCACGCGCCTCCGGCCGCGGACTGGGACGGTGTCTGGCGTCACGTTGAGAAATAAGAGAGCGGACCGTAACCATTTGTCCGCTCCGAGTCCCTCCCTGACGAGTCCGGGGTCTCCTCGAAAATCTGGCCCGCCCGCAGGGATTCGAACTTCTGGCCCCAGATTCGTAGCCTGGGGTTCGGCCTACATCTGCCTGGGTACAGGCTGAAACTGGCCATCGACTGTCGCGGGAGGCCAATGTCCGCCTTGGGTCTAGAAACGGACGTCCCTGAGAGCCGAAATGAAAACAATTAACGTCTGTTCGCCATACTAGACCACTGCATCACAACAGTCGGCGGGGACAATCCATGACGGCATCCAATCTGTGCTTCAGGGCCGCGATGCTCCTGTTGCTCGCTGGGATGCTATGGGGCATCCAGATGGCCATTGCCCAGGATCATTCCGCATTCCCGGCCCATGCCCACCTCAATCTGCTCGGATTCGTCGCGCTGTTCTTGTTCGGGATCTTCTATCGCTTGACCCCCGCTGCTGAAGCGCACTCCTGGGCTATCCGGCAAGTCTGGATATGGATCATCGGCACGGTGGTCTTGGCCATCGGCGTGGCGCTTGTGCACACCGGCCACACGATCGGCGACCCCATCGCAGCGGTAGGTTCGCTCGTTGTCGTCGCAGACGCGACATTGTTCACCTGGCTTGTTTTCAAGGTATGACCAGCTAAGTCGACTAACTCCCCCTGTGCGATGAATGGCGCGGCTTCAATCTATACGCCGCTCAGAAGCAATTCGACGGCAAACACCAGTGTCGCACATGCACCAATCAGAAAGGCGAAAGTTCGGATGACGGGAACGCCTGCGGCGTAAATGACATAGTGAGCGAGGCGTGCGGCAACGTATATCTGAGCAGATAGCGCGGTCGCCCTGGTGCTTACCTCGATGATTGCGCCCACCAGCACAAGCGGCGCAAACACGGCCAGGTTCTCAATCGCATTGAGGTGGGCCCGCCGCGCTCTGTCCGCCCAGGGTGCGTCCTCCGGGTAGCCGGGTCCGGGAGTGCCGATTGCGCGCAGCACGCCGTGTGTCGTCATTCGTGCGACGACGTACGGTACCCACATCATCGCCGTCGCGGCCGAGATGAGCGTCAGGCAATAAAGCTCGGTCGTATATTTCACGGTCGGAGCGCTGCAAAATGCGCCGGCCGAAACCGCACGGTGGTCAAGATCGCCAGACCCCCGAAAACGAGAAGCACCACACCCTGTACAACCACGAACGCGGGCTCTGTCTGCGTTGGCGCCCATGATTTCAACAAGGGGATTTTCAGGAAGGCCTGAATGACCAGAACGAACACGTTCAGGTACAATGACAGGATGGCGGTGACCGTAAAGATCGGACGCCAGAGTCCCAGAAGGTGCCTGCCGTAGAGCGCGAATGTCGCGAGCGCCAGCATCGCCAGCGAAATCAGCCCGACGATGTGCGACGGCAGGAGTTTTGGGACCGGAAAAAAGAAACCGGTGACGCTCGTCAATATCGTGGCAGCCAGAAAGACCGCCGTCGACCCCCGGGATGGACCGGACTTCAGCCAGCCGATCGCTGCCGTCAGGCCGGCAACGATGCCGATCAGGCTGATGAGGACGTGCAGGAGCGTGAAAGTGGCGAGACTCATGCCTATCATGGTGATGCCCAACGATTTTCGTTCGAACGGAATGTACGGCCGGGCTGCGCGGAGCCCGGCCACGGCGCAGTGAAGATCAGGATGGCTGCGGCAATCGCATGGACATCTTGGCCTGAAATCCCTTGGGATCTGCAATGAAGGCTTGATACGCGCCTCGCGTCAGCGACCCCGCAACGACCTCGTCGTTCGTGCCGGCTTGAACCGCATCGAGGGCGTCGGACACGACCTCATCCGGCGTCATGCGCGGTGGCGGAAGCCGGGCGCCAATCGCAGTTTCGGTCTGCACGGCCAGAACACCAACGACGATCGTGCCCTGCGCCGCCATCTCAGCCCGGATACTTCGCGTCACCGAGAGGAATGCCGCCTTGGAGGCCGAATAGGTCCCCGTCACCGGCAAACTGACCAGTGCCGCCATCGACAACATGTTGACGATCGCACCACCCGCCAGGGCGGGCTTGAATGTGCGGGTCAGCGCCAGCGGGCCGAAATAGTTGACATCCATCTCACGCCGCGCGGCAGAGATGTCGGGCGCCGCGATCGCGCCCTGGAACGCCGCGTAGCCCGCATTGTTGACGAGCAGAGTGACGTCCGGCGCGGTGGCGGCCGCGGCGGCCACCTGAGCAGGATCGGTGACGTCGAGCTTCAACGGCACCAGCCTCCCCTCGCTTTGCTTGAGTAGATCGGCCAGCGACGCCGGGTCGCGCGCCGCGACATAGACCTTGGCCGCGCCCCGCGCCAGCAGCGCGCGGACGAAGGCCTGGCCGATGCCGCCATTGGCTCCGGTGACGAGAGCGACTGAACCAGCGATATCCATTTGAAGTGATCCTTCCAACGACTGAGCGCTATGCGCGCGTTCTTATTTCGCGGGCTCGAGCAGACCCAGCGGCCAGAGCGGGCCGACCGGAATGAGCTGGAACGTCATCATGTCGGCCTGGCCCAGCGGCAGCTTTTCCAGCAGCGCATGCGCCTCGGCAGGATCAGTCACGTTCATCAGGAACACCGCACCGGACCCGTCGTTCTTGGCGAACCACTGGTCGATCTTCCCGGCGAGCATTAGCCGCATCGTGTCGTAAGCCTCCGACGGCATCACGGGAGGAATGGTCTGCGGCGTTGCCTTGGCCGTCCATGTGCCGATCGCCAGCACTTTCGTCGTGAGGGTCTTCGCTGCGACCATCTCGGCCGAGCCCGGAGCCTTGTTTTCTGACATTTTGATCAAGTCCTTTCCTGAGTTGGTGACGTGTTGGCGTTGTGACGTGCCAAGTGGATCTTCAGATCGCGAGGCCGCCTGCGCGCTCGGCGAGGCTGCCGTCGCGACCACTGCAAGCGCCAGGAGCGCCCGGCGACATCGGGCAACCAGTGCGCCTTGATTGAAGAGAGCTGTCATTCTTCATCCTCCTCCCGCGATTGCGGGTTCAGCGATTGTCAGGGCGGGCGTTGAGTACGTCGGCGTGGGCGCGAGCGAATTCGCCGACGGTCATCGACCTCCGCCCCGTGAGCTTTTCGACGTTGTCGTCAGCTCCGGACATGTGACCGTGCTGATAGTCATCCATGGCCCGCCAAGGTGTTGAACGATGTAGGGCGGAACCCCCATCGCTTCCAACGACCTGCAATATTCGTCGATCGGAAGATCCCGGAAGACGATCCTGCGACCCAAAGCCTCGGCCAGCTCTGCCGCCATCTGCTCGTGGTCCATCTCGACCGGACCGGAGACCGGAATGGTCTTGCCGATATGCGCTTCGGGGCTTTTCAGGAGCGCTGCAATGACGCGCCCCTGATCATCGGCAGCGATCGGCGAATGTCGCCCCTTGCCGACGGGCATACGGAGAACGCCTTGCTGGAGATACGGGAGTTGCCAGGGGTAAAGCAGCCATTCGAGAAAATAGGTCGGGCGCAAATGGACGACTGGCACGGCGGACCAGTTCAGCACCTGCTCGGCGATGAAGCTGTCGCGGCAGGAATGGCTGGTGGAGAATCGATTGGCGGAGCGCTGCGACAGGTTGATGATGGTCGAAACGCCGGTCTCTTTGGCAGCCTGGGCGAAATTGACGGTTGCATGGATCAGGCCCGGTGCGACGGGCCAGACCAGATAGGCGGCGTCACGACCTTTCATGGCGGCATGGACGGTGTCGATCTCGAGAAGGTCGCCAAGCACGACCTCCGCGCCCAGCCGCTCCAGCGCATCCGACCGCGAGTCCTTGCTGTGAACCATCGCACGAACATCAAGTCCGAGCGCGATCGCTTCCTTTACGGCGGCGCGGCCGGTGTCTCCCGTGGCGCCCGAAATCGGGACTTTTCTGCTCATGACAGCGGATCCTTCGATGTGCGAGGCGCGATCACGACAGCATCAGTTCGGCGACGCGTTCCGGCATGTCCGACTGCAGCCAATGTCCGGCCGGGATGGGATGGAACGACCCCTTCTTGAAATGAGCGGCCCGCTCCTTGCCCAAGGCGACTCCGAGATAGGGATCGAGTTCTCCCCAGATGACCTTGACAGGGACGTCGAGCGCCTCAACCAAAGGCAGGCGCGTGCTGTTTCGCTTCAGCTCCTCGTAGAACTGCGCGCTCATCTGCATGAAGGCGGGGCCGGAGCCCGGCGGCCGCACAAAATTGTCCGCGATCAGCGGGGCCACGAATTGCTCGAAATGCAGTTTCTGCTCCGCCGGCAGCGGCTCTGCAAACTTCGCCCTTTGCCAGTCGAGCAGCCAGCCGAACTGCGCCGCACTTTGCGCGACCGCGAGCGCGAGCGCCTTCAGCGCCGGATCGGCGAACAGAACGATCATCTCGGGCCAGATGTTCAGCGGCGAATTGTCGTAGGCCGAATTGAGAATGCAGAGCGAAGCGACCTTGTAGGGATGTTCGACCGCGAAATTGATCGCGGCCGCCCCCGATGAATCATGCCCAACGGGAACGACCTGGCCGAGCCCGAGGGACTGGATCACCGCCGAGAGATCGCTGAGCTGATGCGCGAAGCTGTAGGACGCAGCCGTCTTGTCGGATGCGCCAAAAAGCCCAGGAAATCGAATGCGACGACGCGCCGGCCGGCGGCCGTCAGGTAGGGAATGAGGTCGTCGTAGATGTGAAGATTGTCCGGGAAGCCGTGCATGAGAACGAAGGCCGGCCCCGTTCCGTCATAGTCACGCGCGTAGATCGCTCCCTGTTCGCGCCGGATTCGATGCTCGGTGAAAGCCGGTTTGCTGTCCATGGCACCCTCGTCGTGGCGGCGGTCTGGTTTCGAGCCGCCGCATTCCGGTACCGAGGATCAGCCAAGCGAAGCCGCTTGGATTGGACATTCGTGACGCTGTCTTTTTTAAAAAACCGACCTTGCCGCGCAAATTGGCGGGCGCATGGTGGTCGATGAGATCAGCGATGTATCTGACGCCACCGTCCGGGACTGTCCCCTTCAAGCTTCGTGAAGACACGCGTGAAGTGGCTTTGATCGACGAACCCGCACGTCGCGGCGATCTCGGCAAGGCCCGACCTGCCTCTGAGCAGCAATGCCTTGGCCCGCTCAACCCGCTTTCGGACCAGCCATTGGTGCGGCGTGATCCCGGTGGTCCGGCGGAATGCGCGGGCGAAATAGCCCGGCGACAATGCACACTCGCGCGCAAGCTCGGCGATGGTGGGATCGCCGTCGAGATGCGCCGTGATGAAATCCAGCACCCGACGAAGTTGCCAGGGCGACAATCCCCCCGCAATCGGGGCGTCCGGCACCGTGCCGTTGCCGTAGGCCTTGATGACGTGGGCGTAAAAGGCCAGCGCAATGTGGTCGATGAATAGGGCGCTGCGTTCGCTTGCATGCTCGACCTGATCCACCAGGGCGTTGGCCAATCCGTACATCACCCTGTCATAGGCGCCCTGGCCGGACAAAATCAGCCCCTTGGTGCGGGGAATTCCCTGGTCGAAGGCGAGTTCGTCCAGGGAGGCCTGGGAGATATAGAACCGGATGTTGTCGAACGGCGCGTGGATTTCGGAGACCGGATTGCTGCGCAGATCGAACAGGAACGTGGCGCCCGGATCGACCGACTTGGTCAGATGGTGCCGTCCGTCGATCCAGAGATCCACGGCGACCGGCAAGAGCGGCACGTGGAACGAAAACGCGTGTTCGGACGGAACGTTCTTGGCCGGCCCGTGCATCGCGCGCGGGCTCGCCAGACGGGTGAATCCGATCGGCGCGACGGACGCCGTCCGCGCCAGAATGGTTGGAGGCAGATCGATCTTGAACCGATCCCCGATAACCGCGCTTTCGTAGCTCCCGCCGGCGAGGCTCTGCATGCGCGTACTCCATTGCGGGGCGGCCCTACACCGTATCGTACGGTCCAACAACATACATGGCCACATGTGCCGCGCTTGATCGAAAAGCGGGCAATTCCGCAATTCGGCGATTGTCGCAGTCATGCGACAAACGGCAATCCGGGCGGGTCATTTGCGTTCGTGCTCAGCACAAATGGCAGAGCACGCGATCAGCGGCGGGGTTTGCGATGCCGTTGCCGCCATCGCCCCGGACTATCGCCTTCAGGCTTCGCGAAAACCCGGTTGAAATGGCTTTGGTCGACAAAACCGCAGACCAAAGCGATGTCTGCCAGGCCGAGCCCGTCTCCGAGCAACAACTGGCGGGCACGCTCGACTCTCCTCCTGATCAACCACTGGTGAGGCGTCACGCCGGTCGTCTGGCGGAAGGCGCGCGAAAAATAGCCGGACGACAATCCGCATTCGCGTGCAAGCTCTGCGATGGACGGATCGTCGTTGAAATGCGCCGCGATGAAGTCCAGCACGCGACGAAGCTGCCAGGGCGACAATCCCCCAGCGGACCTGTCATTTGGCAGCGCTGCGTCGCCGTAGGCTCGCATGACGTGAGCGCAAAAAGTGAGCGCGACATGGTCGATGAACAGCGTGCTGCGCTCGTTCGAATGCTCGACGGAATCGAGAAGAGCATTTGCCAATCCCCACATGACACGATCTTGAAACGCGATGCGCGACGACTCCAGACCCATTATTCGCCGAATGCCGTGATCGAAGGCAAACTCGTCGAGAGTCGCCTGGGAAACATAGAAGCGAATGTTGTCGAAAGATGAGTGGATTTCCGCAACCGGATTGCTTCTAAGATCGTATAAAAACGTGGTGCCCGGAGTCGTGGTTGTCGCTGGCCTGTGTTTTCCGTCGACCCACATATCTACTGCCGCTGGCAGGAATTGAACGTGGAATAAGTACGCATTCTCGGCCAACGCATCCTTGGTTCGACCAAGCGGTGCGTCATCACTCTTTAGACGCGTAAATGCAATCGGAGAGACTGACGCTGTCCGCGCCAGCAGCGTTGTTGGACTGAGACTCAGGCGAAACCTGTCGCCTACAGCGTCGCCTCCGTAGCTTCCGCCCGCATGAACTTGCGCCACTAGACACCACTCCCACCGCAGCCGCCGACCCATCGTATCGCAGTGCAAGACAAAGGCGTGCTGAAATTCGAGGCGAACCTTCGGAACCGGCGGCGCGCTCCGTTGATGACCGCTCTGCGTAGCAAAGGAACCCTCCCAGCAACGGTTGATATCCTATCGGTCCCTGCCCTCACACTGGCGTGTAGATCACGAGCTTCAGCGCCGGATCGTCATTGGCCAGAAAGCTGGTGTGCTCGAAATGCAGCACGCCCTTGGTGGGATGCGACATGGTCAAGCGGGATCGCCCGCCAGGCAAGGCGCACTAATTGGTAGTGCGTACTCGTAACGCTCGCGCGTGGTCCGCTGTGCCCGCGACATCGCGGACTTCGGCACCGGTCCGAGTTGGGCCGCCAGCGGATACTCAGATATTTGGCTGACGCGACCCAGTTATCGCAGCAACGGTGCATGCAACCAAGGCGGCCGCTGCATGCCGATTTCTATGCAGTACCGGACCGGCGCGGCATCTGTATGTACCCGGCACGTGCCTTCCGTCGAGGCTACCGCAATGTCGCCAACAGGCGCGCTGCACACTTCAGGTCTGCGGTGTTCAGGCCCTCGTCGAACTGGTCATAGACTCGTTGCAGCAGCACGCGGGCATCCTCGCGCCGGCCTCGCACCGTCGTCAGCCTTGCCAGATCGATGGCGGCGCGCAGTTCGCTGGCGCGCGCGCCCTGCTTGCGGCTCAGATCGAGCGAATTGATGAGGCTCGCTTCCGCCTCGTCGAGGCGCGGCTTCGGCATCGAGAAGAGAACGGCGCCTTTTACGCGCAGCAACTCGGGCATGTTGATCATGTCCCCGTTGGTCTCGACCAGATCGATGCCATCGTCGGCCGCTCTCATGCTCTCGGCAAATCGTCCCGCGGCAGCCAATCCTTCCGCGAGCGAGATGTGGAAGGCCGAGATCATCAGTCCATAATGCGTGGCGCGAAGCTCCTCCAGGCAGCCTTGCAGGAAATCGACTCCATCCCGTGCGTTGCCGCGGCGGATGGTCAGCGTCCCCTTGAGGCCGCGCCCGGCCGCGATCTGCGGCGCCAGGGAGTGCGAGCGGGCATTCGAGATGTACCAGTCGATGAGCTCCTCGGCATAGGGCAGTTCGCCGATCCAGAGGAACAGCAGTACAGCATGCCGCAACACGATGGACAGCACGATCGGATCGTTGATCCGCTCGGCGTCTTTGATTGTCCGGCGTGCGCGCTCGACGGCCTGATCAGGATGGCCCTGCAGGCACAGCGTATTTGCCAGGGCGATCGCAGCCAGAATTTCGTAGTCATAGCCGAGATAGGTCGTGCCGCTCTGGGGTGAGCGCGGCCGATGAAGAAGCGCCGCCTCCAGCTCGGCGCTGGCTCCGCCGAGGTCGCCGATGAAATGGAGTGAGTTTCCGAGGCCGAACCGGGCCAGCGCGATTGCCGCCGGGTCGCCCAAGATTGTGGCCGTGGCCGAACCGCGTCTTGCGTATTGCAGCGCTATCGTGAAATTGCCCTTTCGCGAGTGAAAGATGTTCAGCGAAACCATCAGCCACATCTGGTAGAGGATGTCGCCACTTTCTTCGGCGATGAGGAGGCTCCGGTCCAGCGCGGCACGCGCCGCGTCGCTTCCGCCCTGGGTAAACATCAGCGAAAAGCCCAGCGCCGCCTGCAACCGCATTTCTTCAGCCGTGCCGCGCCTGTCATCGCCAAGAACGAGAATCGCCCGCTCCGACCAGCGATGACATTCGGGCAGCATCGACGTCGCGAGCAGAACGGGCGCGGCGGCGACGGCAAGTCCGATGCGCAAGCCGTCATCGCTATTGCTGCGGGAGAACGTCCAACCGAGCGCGGCGCGCAGATTGTCGATGTCCCTGATGTAGTGGGGCAGATCGTCGAGGGCCACCCGCGGACTCACGGCAGCCGGCGCGAACAGACTGCGGAAGAACTCGGTGTGGCGACGAGCCACCTGGTCCGTTGCACCAGTCTCGTCCAGCTTGTCGAGCCCATAGGCCCGGGTGGTTTCAAGCAATCGCCAGCGGCCCGACGCCACCGACGTGTCCAGCGACACCAGCGACTTGGCCGCCAGGCTCGCAATACCTTCGGCAACCGCGGAGTCCGTCGCGCCGGTGTCGCTCATCACTGCCGTCGCCGCCTCAAGCGTGAATCCGCCCACGAAAATCGAAAGCCGCTGCAGCAGCGTCCGCTCCGCGTCCGGCAACAGTTCGTAGCTCCAGTCCAGCGTCGCACGCAGGGTCTGGTGCCGCGGCAGCGCCGTGCGGCGGCCGGCCGTCAGCAGGTTGAAGCGGTCGTTCAGGCGTTCGGCGACCTGCTGCAGTCCCAGCATCGCGGCACGCGCCGCCGCAAACTCGATGGCAAGCGGGATGCCGTCGAGCTGGCGGCAGATCGAGGCAATCAGCGGCAGGTATTCAGCGCTCGCTGAAAAGGCGGAGTCGAGCGCTATCAACCGGGTGATGAAGAGCTGGACGGAGCTGTATTCGTCGACATTGTCAGCGCTTTCGAGGCGTGGCGGCGGTACATCCAGCGGAGGAACGCGATAGACGTACTCGCCCTCGATCCGCAGGATTTCCCGGCTCGTCGCCAGCACGGACGCATTCGGGCACAAGCGAACCAGGGCTTCCGCGAGGCTCGCCGCCGCGTCAGCGAGATGCTCGCAATTGTCAAGCACAAGCAGAAGTTTCTCGCCGCCGATGGCCCGGGCGACAGCTTCGGCGGAAATCACGGTGCCACCGATCTTCAGCCCCAGGACGGGAACGACCGCGGACGGCACCAGCGCGGGGTCGGACAGTGAAGCCAGTTCGACAAGCCAGCAGTCACCCTCAAATGTCGGAAACAGGCTGCGCGCGACCTCCAGCGCCAGCGCACTCTTTCCGATCCCACCCGGCCCGGTCAACGTGACGACGCGATAGGCCGACAAGACATTGAGCAGATGCTGCCTGGCTGCGCTTCGGCCAATCAGGGCCGATGCGGCCATGGGCACGTTGGATCGAAACGGCTGCCTCGGCTTGCGTTCCGAATGATCGGGCCGATGTTCCGGCTTGCTTGCCTGCCGGATAGTCCAATTGCCGAGCATGCGGTAACCGCGGCCGGAGACCGTGTTCAGTAGCGGCCGGTCGGCGCCCAACGCCTTGCGGATGGCCGAGATGTGAAAGTGGAGGGTATTTTCCTCGACCACCGCGCCTAGCCACACCCGATCGATGAGATGGTGTTTGTGGACGAGTTCTCCACCCGCCTCCACGAGAACCTCAAGTATCTCGAACGCGCGGCCGCCAATGGGAACGGAGACACCGCGGCACCGCAACTCGCGCCGGTCAAGATCGATTTCCCACTCCTTGGCCGCATACGCGGCGCGTGGGCCTTGTTCTGCCATCGCCGTCTCCGCGGGCTCGCACAATTCTCAGAACTTCTCAGTTCTGTCTCAGGGAATTGACGCACCAAATCAGCTTAAACGCTCGTCCTGGCGGTGAGAAGGGCCGTCGCGGCGGTCGCGTAACCGGGCGCGTCGACGGCCCCGAACATCGCGGACAATTGCCGGCAAATAAGGATCCGTTCCCATGAACCGCATTCGAAAACTCGCAGCCCTCACTCTCGGAGCAAGCATGATGACACAAGCAGCCCTCGCCGCAGAACCCGACGCCGCCACTGACCCGCGGATCGATCCGCAGGTTCGCGCCTTCCTTGCCGGGATCAACAAGGACTCCAGCCCGTTCTGGGAGCTTCCGCAGCCGAAGCCGCAGGAGATTCTCACCGCACTGCAGTCGCAGTCGGATGTCGACATGACCGGCGTGACAACCAGCGAGCGGACGATCGACCAGGACGGCCGCAAGGTGAAGCTCTACATCATGAAGCCCGCGCAAATGAGCAGCAATCCCGGCGTGCTGTTCTTCATCCATGGCGGTGTCTGGCTCGTCGGCAATTTCCAGAACCATCAGCGCCTGCTGCGCGACCTCGTCGCGGGCACCGGACTGGTCGGTGTTTTCGTCGAATACACGCCGCTGCCGCAGGCCAAATTCCCCACTCAGTTGGAGGAATGCTACGCAGCATTGAAGTGGGTCGGCGGCCATGCACAGGAGCTTGGCGCCGATGGCAGCAGGATCGCGGTTGCCGGCAACTCGGTCGGCGGCAACATGAGCGCGGCGCTCTCCTTGATGACCAAGGATCGCAGCGGCCCGAAAATCAGCTACCAGGTGCTGCTGATTCCGGCGACCGACGCCGGCGTCGATACACCGTCCTACCACGCCTACGGGACCGGCCGCTTCCTGACGCGCGCATTCATGAAATACGGCTGGGACCTCTATGCTCCCGACGCGAAGACCCGCGACAATCCCTATGTGTCCCCGCTTCGTGCCAGCACCAGCGAGCTCAAAGGGCTGCCGCCGGCACTCGTCATCACCGCGGAGAACGATCCGCTGCGTGACGAAGGGGAAGCCTATGCCCGCAAGCTGAAGGATGCGGGTGTCAGCGTCGACGCGGTCCGCTACAATGGCACAATTCACGATTTCGTGGCGCTGAACGCTTTGCGCCATGTGCCCTCGACCGAGGCTGCGATCGAGCAGATCAATGCCGGCCTGCGCAAGCACCTCGAACTGGCAACGCATTAGCTGGTGCGATCGTGACGCGGCGGCCGCATTTTGCCGCCGCGTCCATGCCCCCCTTATGAGCCCCCGCCCTACACCGGTGTGTAGATCACGAGCTTCAGCGCCGGATCGTCATTGGCCTGAAAGCTGGTGTGCTCGAAATGCAGCACGCCCTTGGTGGGATGCGACATGGTCTTGCGACCCGACATGGTGCTGTGGACCTCGTGCGCGCCCCACCATTTGACGAATTCCGGACTGCCCTGCCGCAGCCGTGTCAACAATTCCGCAAACGCAGGATCGCCCGCCCAGACGTCGTGGGTGGCGCGGAACATCGCGACCATGCGCTTGGCGACGTCCGCCCAGCCGGCGCCGTAAGCCTTTCGCGTCTGCTTGTTGGTCATCATCAGCAGCAGCGTGTTGCGATCTTCCTCCGGCAATCGCCCGAACGCGAAAACGTCCTCGGCGGAGTCGTTCCAGGCCAGCACGTCCCAGCGCCGCCCGACGATGTAGGCCGGCTGGGTCAGGCTCTCGATCAGCCGCAGGATCGGCGGCGGCACGATCTCGCGCACGAACGGGCGCCTGTCGCCGTCGCGCGCCAGCGCCTTGAGATGGGAGTGCTCGGCCTTGCTGAGCCGCAGCGCACGGGCCAGCGCATCGACGGTGGTGACGGACGGGCTGACGGTGCGGCCCTGCTCGAGACGGATGTACCAGTCGACGCCGATGCCGGCGAGCTGGGCGACCTCCTCGCGGCGCAGGCCCGCTGTGCGCCGCCGCTGGCCTGCGGGAAGACCTACGGTCTTCGGCGAGAGCTTTTCGCGGCGAGAGCGGAGGAAATCGCCGAATTCGACGCGGCGTGGGTCGGCCATGATGAATGCCTCGATGGAGGGCCCTTGCAATACTAGGATAATACCAGGCCTTCCTGTCCTGTCAAAGCCGGCGCATATGGGCTTCACCCGACTTAGAGGTGAACATCATGAAAGCTGCAGTACTTAAATCCTTCGGATCCCCGCTGGCGATCGAGGACGTGCCCGCCCCGGTGCTCGGCACCGGCGAGGTGATCGTCGATATCGTTGCCACCCGCGTAGTGTCGTATACGAACGAGGTGTTGAGCGGCGAGCGCAAATACGCGCTGGATCTCCCCGTCGTGCCCGGCGCGGGCGGGGTCGGCCGCGTGCGCGCGACCGGCCCGGACTCCACGAAACTCGCCGTCGGTGACTGGGTGCTGTGCGGACCGACGGTGCGCGCGCGCGACGATGCGATCGCTCCCGACATTCACCTGCAGGGCGTGAGCGCCCGCGGCGAAGGCGGCATGCGGCTGCAAAAATATTTTCACGACGGCTCGTTCGCCGAGCAGATGAGGCTGCCGACGGAGAACGTGACGCGGCTCGGCCAGATCAGCGCGACGGAGGCCGGCCAATGGTGCGCGCTGGGCAACATGCTGGTGCCGTATGGCGGCTTCCTCGCCGCCAAACTCCAGCCTGGCGAGACCGTGCTGGTTAGCGGCGCGACCGGCAATTTCGGCAGCGCCGCCGTGGCGGTGGCGCTGGCGATGGGTGCAGCCTGCGTCGTGGCGCCGGGCCGCAACGAGGCGATGCTGGCCAAACTCGTGCGCCGTTACGGCGAGCGCGTCAGGCCGGTGAAGCTGACGGGCAACGAGGCCGACGATCGCGAGCGCATGAAGCGCGCTGCACCTGGCCCGATCGATTGCGTGCTCGACATCATGCCGCCTTCGGTCTCGACCACGGTGGTGCGCGCCGCAATCATGACGGTGCGTCCTTACGGCCGCGTCGTGCTGATGGGCGGCGTCAACATGCAGGGCGGCGCGGGCCTCGAGCTGCCCTACAACTGGATCATGCGCGAATGCATCACCATCCACGGCGTCTGGATGTATCCGGCGGATGCGGCCGTCCGCCTGATCGCGCTGGTGCGCGCAGGGCTGTTGCGCCTCGATCACTACGAGACAAAGGACTTCGATCTCGACCACGCCAACGAGGCCGTGGCCTATGCGGCCGCCAACGCCGGCCCGTTCGGCATGACGGTGATCCGGCCGTAACCGGCCTGCCCGCTGCGGCGATGCGCCGTCGCAGCGGGTTTGCGCGCGATATCAAATGGCTGGCCCGCATCACCCCGCTCGCAACCGGCCGCGGCCGGCTACTGTGCATGGGGTTGTTTTCGCGCTTTTATTCGAGCTCGATCACCTGGCCGTTGGCCAGCGAGACTCGCCGGTCCATGCGGCCGGCGAGTTCCATGTTGTGGGTCGCGATCAGCATCGACACTTGCGTCGCCTTGACCAGCTGCATCAGGGCCTGGAACACGTGGTCGGCGGTGTGCGGATCGAGATTGCCGGTCGGCTCGTCCGCAAACAGCACCCGCGGCGCATTCGCCACCGCGCGCGCGATCGCGACGCGCTGCTGCTCGCCGCCCGACAGCTCGGAGGGGCGATGGGTGATGCGGTCGCCGAGCCCGAGATAGCCGAGGATCTCCTTGGCGCGCTTGACGCTCTCGGATTTCTTGAGGCCGCGGATCATCTGCGGCATCATCACGTTCTCCAGCGCCGAGAACTCCGGCAGCAGCCGGTGCGACTGGTAGACGAATCCGATATCGGTGCGGCGGAGCTGGGTGCGCTCGATGTCGGGCAGTTGCGAGGTCGGCGCGCCGTTGACATAGACCTCACCGGAATCGGGCGCTTCGAGCAGCCCCGCGATGTGCAGCAGCGTCGACTTGCCTGAGCCCGACGGCGCCACCAGCGCCACGGACTGGCCAGCCCACAGCGCGAGCTTGGCGTTGTCGAGGATCGTCAGCGCCGCCTCGCCCTGCAAGTACTGCCGCTTTATCTCGTGGAGATAAATGACCGGTACGTCTTCCGCCCCGTGCCGCTCCATCAGCCCCTCACTCGTACCGCAGCGCTTCGACGGGATCGAGACGCGCGGCGCGCCACGACGGATAGAGCGTCGCCAGGAACGACAACGTCAGCGCCATGATGACGACGGCCGTGGTCTCGCCGACATCGATCTCGGCCGGCAGTTTTGAGAGGAAGTAGAGTTCCGGCGAAAACAATTCGGTGCTGGTGAGCCAGGACAAAAATTGCCGGATCGATTCGATGTTGAGGCAGATTAAGAGCCCGACGATGAAGCCAACCAGCGTGCCGACCACACCGATCGAGGCGCCCGTGATCAGGAAGATCCGCATGATCGAGCCCTGCGAGGCGCCCATCGTGCGCAGGATGGCGATGTCGCTGCCCTTGTCCTTCACCAGCATGATCAGGCCGGACACGATGTTGAGCGCCGCGACCAGCACGATCATGGTCAGGATCAGGAACATCACGTTGCGCTCGACCTGAAGCGCGTTGAAGAAGGTCGAATTGCGCTGCCGCCAGTCGACCAGGAACACCGGGCGCCCGGCCGCCTCCGTCACCGACTTCCTGAACGCATCGATGCGATCGGGATTGGTGGTGAACACCTCGATCGAGGTAACGTCACTGCTGCGGTTGAAATAGGCCTGCGCTTCGGCCAGCGGCATGAACACGAAGCCGAGATCGTATTCGGACATGCCGATCTCGAACACGGCGACGATCTTGTACGGTTTTATGCGCGGCGTGGTGCCCATTGGGGTCACCGCGCCCTTCGGTGCCACCAGCGTCACGCTGTCGCCGGCATGCAGCGACAGCTGGTCGGCCAGCCGCCGGCCGATCGCGACCCCCTGCCCGTCGTCAAAGCCCTCCAGCGAGCCCTGCTTGATGTTCTTGGCGATCGAGGTGAGGTTGTTGAGGTCGTCGGAGCCGATGCCGCGCACCAGCACGCCCGAGGCGTTCCAGGGCGAGGACGCCAGCGCCTGGCCGTCGACCACGGGGGCAGCTAACCGGATGCCCTGGACCTGGCTGATGCGCTCGGCGACGTCCTTCCAGTCGGTCAGCGGCGATTCCAGCGGCTGGACCAGGATATGGCCGTTAAGGCCCAATATCTTGTCGAGCAGCTCCTTGCGGAAGCCGTTCATGACAGCCATGACGATGATCAGGGTTGCTACGCCGAGCATGATGCCGAGGAAGGAGAACCCGGCGATGACCGAGATGAATCCCTCCTTGCGGCGCGCCCGCAAATAGCGCGCCGACAGCATCCACTCGAAGGGGGCGAAAGGCGCGGTTTTAACGGTTTCGGTCATGGTTTCATCCATCGCTTGATAATCCCATGATTCGGGGTCAATTGTGGCCGGATTGCCGGCCCATTATCGCGCGATGAACACTATTCAGCCGACCAGGCGAGCAACTGCGTCCGCCGGCGACATGGTTTCGCGCGAGCCGTCGCTGCGCCGCTTGATTTCGACCTTGCCGTCGGCGAGCCCCTTCGGCCCGATCATGATCTGCCAGGGAATGCCGATCAGGTCGGCCGCTGCAAATTTGGCGCCGGCGCGCTGGTCGGTGTCGTCGTAGAGCACGTCGACGCCCTTGGCGGCGAGCTCGGCGTAGAGCTTCTCGCAGGCCGCATCGACGGCCGCGTCGCCCTGCTTGAGGTTCAGCACCACGGCGCGGAACGGGGCCACGGCCTCCGGCCATTTGATGCCAGCATCGTCATGGCAGGCTTCGATAATGGCGCCGAGCAGGCGCGAGACGCCGACACCGTAGGAGCCGCCATGGATCGGCACGTCGACGCCGTCGGGGCCCGCCACCATCGCCTTCATCGGCTCGGAATATTTGGTACCAAAGTAGAAGATCTGGCCAACCTCGATGCCGCGGGTATTGAGCCGCTTCTCCTCCGGCACTTCCTGTTCGAAGCGCGCGGCGTCGTGGACGTCTTCGGTGGCGGCGTAGACCGAGGTCCACTGCTTGATGATCGGGGTCAGATCGCCGTTGTAGTCGACGTCTTCGCCCGGCACCGGCAGGTCCAGCACGTCGCGATTGATGAACACGCCGGATTCACCGGTCTCCGCGAGCACGATGAACTCGTGACTGAGATCGCCGCCGATCGGGCCGGTCTCGGCGCGCATCGGGATCGCTTTCAGCCCCATTCGCGCAAAGGTGCGCAAATATGCGACGAACATCTTGTTGTAGGCGAGCCTCGCAGCAGCCTCGTTGAGGTCGAAGGAATAGGCGTCCTTCATCAAAAACTCGCGGCCGCGCATCACGCCGAAGCGCGGCCGCTGCTCGTCGCGGAATTTCCATTGGATATGATAGAGATTGAGCGGCAGGTTCTTGTAGGACTTGACGTAGGCGCGGAAGATCTCGGTGATCATTTCCTCGTTGGTCGGCCCGTACAGAAGCTCGCGCTTGTGGCGGTCGGCGATGCGCAGCATCTCCGGACCATAGGCGTCATAGCGACCGCTCTCGCGCCAGAGGTCGGCGAGCTGGAGCGTCGGCATCAACAGTTCCAGCGCACCCGAACGGTCCTGCTCCTCGCGCACGATCTGCTCGATCTTCTTCAGAACGCGAAAGCCGAGCGGCAGCCAGGCATAGATGCCGGCTGCCTCCTGACGGATCATGCCGGCGCGCAGCATCAGCCGATGCGAGACGATCTCAGCCTCTTTCGGATTTTCCTTCAGAATGGGCAGAAAGAACCGCGACAACCGCATGGCAACACTCGAAGAATCAGCGACGGCTTGCAGTGAAACCGGATTGGGAGCGAAAACACAAGACCGGGAATGAGGAAAAGCCGCTAACACGGCGGAATTCCTGTCATTTTTCCGTCGACTTCAGGTTCGACTTGAACCGCGCCGGATCTAGGGTGGCGCGACTTCCAGCTCGTCCTCGAGCGTGATCTTCTCGAAATCAGTCACCAGCGCATCGATCCGCACATGCCAGCGGCCGGCGAAAGGCAACTCGACCTTGCGCACATGCCAATAGCCGTCCGGCCCGAGCTCGGCATCGCGTTCGATCGGCTCGATGCCGCGCTCCGGCAGGCTCAGGATCAAGGTTGCCTCCTTGGCCACCAGCGGCGTCGCCTCTCCGGTCATGAGCTGGAGCACGAAATCGTCGACACCGGCTTTGCCTGGCGACACCAGCACCTGGAACATCGCCTTGTCGGTGTGGATGTGAATCGCCAGTGGCGTTTCGGGAATGATCGTCCGTGGCGGCGGCGTGAAGCGCCAACCGGCGACGATGGCGAAGATGCCGAGGACCGCTCCGCATTCCAACAGGATCGAACGTTTGAGTGCGGACGCGGCCTTCAGATCGCTCGCCAGAGCCGGTGTTAGCCGGAAGCGGTTGAGTGCGGCGAGCGCCAGCAGCACCAGGACCAGCACAAGCTTGATCGACAGGATGAGGCCGTAGCTGGTCTCGACCAGCATCGACAGCTTCTCGAGCTGGATGATCGCAAGCGTGAGGCCGGTCAGCGCCAGCGCCGCGACGACCGGCATAGCGATGCGCGAGAATCTGTTCAGGAGAGGCAGCGTTGCCACCGTCGGCTTCGACACCAGCGCTGTCAGCGGCGCCAGGGCGCCGATCCAGAAGGCGACACCGAGGCCATGGATGAAGATCGCCGGCCGCGTCAGCACCTCGGGCGGTGCCGTTGCGGCGTGCCCGGTCATGGCGAGCGCCATGCCGACGCCGGCGAAGGCGATGGCCGCAAGCGCGCGCGCGTACCACGCGCCGCTGAGCGCCATCAGCGCGAGCAGCATCGCGGCAATGGCGACCAGCAGAGCAGGGCCGGCGCTGGTTGCGAATGCGATTGTCCAGGGGGCCGCCGTCACAAGCGCTGCCAGCGGCAGACCGAGGAGATCGAGCCCCAACACGCCGACGGAGATCACGGCGCTCGGAAGACCGATCACGAGCGCTGCGCGCGGCACCGCCATGCCCGTCATCGACCACGCAATCCAGCGCGCAAAGAACACGCCGCCGACACCGACAAAAAGCCCGAGATAGAGACCGACGCGCGCCAGCCAGATCAGCGTGTTCAACCCGCCGTCCGCATTGGCCGGCGGCTTCGTCGCCGTCGGCGCGCCGATCGAAAAGATCACCGATCCCGAAACGGGATGGCCATCCTGCGAGATCACGCGATAGCTCACGACCGCGGTGCCCTGCGGCAGATCCGGCGGCATCGCGACCGAGATGCTCTCGCCTGATACCGTGACGCGCGCATCGTCGCGCTCCCTGCCCGCACCGTCGATCAACTGGATCGCGCCCGGCGTCACCGCCTCGTTGAAGCGCAACTCAACCGCCTTCGGCGCGCTCTGCAAGAGGCTCCCGCTCGCCGGCTCGACCGAGATCAGCGCCGCATGCGCCGACGCGCCGGTCGAATGGCCGGCGAGTACGAGCAGCGTTGCGAGCGCAGCGAGAAGACGCATTAGGGCTTTGGCAAGAGCTTCACGCCCGGCGCCGGCGACTTGTCCTCATGCGAATGCTCTGCCCCGTCCGCCGGGATTTCGATCCAGCGGCTGACGCCCTTCTCGCATTCCTGCACGACCGGGAAATACAGCGTGGTGTTGGGCTTTAGGCCGTCAGTGAGGAAGCTGCTGACGACGAACTCATCGTAATTGTGATCCGGCAGGTTGCCGCCGGACCAGACCACTTCCTTCACGCCCGAGGACAGCTTGTTGCCGTGATAATCGTACGCGCTGGCATATTGGCCCTCGACCACATCGACGGTCCAGCCGGCCTTCGGCATCGGCTTCACCGCGATGACGCCTTCGGGGATCTGCACGCGGATCTTGACCGTCGGTGAGCCCGAACAGCCGTGCGGCACGGCAAAGACGGCCTTGTAGGACCCACCAACTGTAGCCTGCTTGCCTTCCAGATAAACGTGCGCCGCCGCAGGCGATGCGGCAAGCGCAGCCATCAGGATCAGCCAGGGTGTCTTCGACATGTTCGGTCTCCCGGGAGCTAGATCACACGCGTCACATTTTCATTCCCGAATGATCGGGCATTTTCTTCATCATCATGCTTCCGCCGCCGCCGGGCGCCTGTGCGCCGACACCCTGGACGTCGAGCGACACGGCAACCTTGCCCGCCTTCTCAAACTCGAGCGTGACCGGCACCTTCTCACCCTCCTTGAACGCGCCTTTCAGATCCTGAAGCATCAGATGGTAGCCGCCGGGGGCGAGCTTCACGGTTTTGCCGGGCTCGATGACGAGGCCCTTGTCCAGCGGGCGCATCTTCATCACACCATTGTCCATTGCCATCTCGTGGATCTCGGTCTTGCCGGCGATCTCGGCCGACACGGCGACGAGCTTGTCGGGCGCCGAGCCCTTGTTCTCAATGGTGAGATAGCCGCCGGCGACCTTCGCGCCACCCGGCGTCGCCCGGCTCCAGGCCTGCGAGATGACGAGATCGCCGACCTTGACGTCGTCAGCGCGAACGGGGGCGGCGACGACCACGGCCGATAGCGCCGCGAGCGCGAGGATGCGTGAGAGTGTGTTCATATCGATTGCCTTTCTTGTCGCCTTTGAGATTGCCCACCCGTCAGAACGTGTACTTGCCGGCGAGAACGAAGGTTCGTCCCGGGAACGGATGGAACAGGAAGTATTGTGCGTTGAAGATGTTGTCGATTCCGAAATCGAACGAGAAATTCTGCGTCGCCTTGTAGTGAATCTTCATGTCGAACACCAAAAACGGATCGAAGGCCTGATAGACGTGTGCAAAGGTGTCGGTGTTATCGAGGGTCGCGTACTGCTTTCCGGTGTAGCGACCCGCGACCGTATAGGCCCAGTTGTCGTTCGGCCGATAGGTAACCCCGAACGTGGACCGCCATTCTGGAACATTGGGCACGCGCTTGCCCGTCGCCGTTGTGCCACCGATCGTGCTGACAAAAGTCGGATCGCTTAGAATCCGAGAGTCGACATAGGTTACGCTGCCGAACACCTGCAGCCCCCTGATCAGCACGTTATCCTTGTCGGCCGACAGCTCGACGCCCTGCATCCGGATTGCGTCGACGTTGCCGATGGTCGTTGTGGGAGTTTGACCGCCCGTCGAATTCGTCACGTTCGTGGTTTGCGAGATGATTGCGTTGTTGGTCCTCTCCTTGAACAGCGTCAGCCTGACGCGGCCGTCATTCCATTTCCGCTCAACGTTCAATTCACCGGTAAAGTCCTGTTCGGGCTTCAAGTTGGGATTGGCGAACGTCGCGACACCGGCAACCGTTATGTTCTGATATAGTTCGGTGACGGTAGGATAGCGATACGACTCACCAAAGTTCGCGGTGACGTTCCACTCTTTGCTGAGATCATAAGAGAGCGAGGCTTTCGGCGAGAAGTTGGTCGAGTTGAGTCCTGGCTGGTTCTTTGGGACTGGAACGAAGACCGGAATCGGCGCCGCCGGGATACCGCTGGTGGCCGTCGGATTGGAGTTGATATTGAAACCATCCAGTGAGCGCCAGGTCTCGAGCCGCCCGCCCAGCGTCAGCTTCAGATTGGGAACGATCTTCCAGGCGTCCTGCAGCCAAAGTGCACCAGTACGGGTTTCGCCGACGCCAGTGGTGAAAAGCTGACCGGTGCCGGTTGAGGACGTCGCATACCAGACCGAGGACAAATAGACCGGGTTTTCCAGCCGATACCGGTCGCCGTGGATACCGAAGCTGATCTCGTGGGGGCCATCGATGCCGAACGGCCTCCAGATGCCTTTGGCATCGGCGTTCTGCCAGTTTGTGCCGTCGTTGCGGGTAATCTTGCCGTTCAGCGAATAGCCGGAACCGGCCGGCGTCACCGTGAACGGATTGAGGAGAATATCTTGCAAGTAATTGTAGCTCGACGCTGAAAGATCGAAATCGAAAACGCCTTTGGTGTCGCTCTTGAGCGATACAGCGTTGCTCAAATGCGTCTGATCCCAAGTGTACTTGTTGCTTGCAAACGCGCCTTGGCCGCCAAAAGTTGGCTGACCGTTCAGCGTCGACGTCAAATAGGTCTGTGGATCGGAGGTCTGGTGATTATTCCAGATGCCCAGTGAGTAGGTCGCCTGCACCAGCGGGGAGATATCATAGGCAACTCTTAGATTCCCGGACGTCTGCTGTGAATGCGCCAGCGCGCCGGTACCAATGACATTCGCGACGCCGCCCGTCCTGTTCCATGCGCCAATGGCTCCGGTGGTATTTGCGGGCCCGACACCAAAAACAGTGCCAAAGGTCGTGTAGGTCAGTGGCTGCTGGTAGCTATCGAGATGATTTGCGCTGACGAGCCAGGACAGCTTGCCGTCGCGATTGCCCGCAGCGGCGCTGGTCTGGCTGGTCACGTAGGTGTCCCTGGTGCCGTATTGATTCCACGGCATCACCGAGACGGTTTCCTTGGCAACCGCAAACGGCTTGTCCGGCATCTTGGACGTGATCAAGAGGACGCCGCCGATCGAGTTTCCGGGATAGGCCGCCGCGAACGGGCCGTTGAGAAAATCGATCCGCCCGATCGCCTCGGGAGAGATCAGGTTCCATTTTGGCGAGGCGCCGGAGTTGTTGTTGCCGATCAGCGCCGAGATCAGTAGGTCATCGTAATAGATCAGCGTGCGCGCGCTGGAACTCAGGCCCCAGCTTCGCGTCGCGAGCACCGCCTGATTGTCGCCGTCATTGCGCTTCCGCACGAACAGGCTCGGCAGGTATTTGACGGCATCTTCGGGGTCCTTGAGATTGATGGTCTCGTCAGCCTCTTTCGCCGTGATGCTGAAGGAACGCTGCGGCAACTGATAGCGCGCCACGGCCGCCGGCTGATCCAGCGACGCTCGGGCGCTGCCAGCGCCCTGGTCATTGGTCGCGGCCACCGAGGTCGCCCGCTCGGCCACCGGCTTTGCTGACGATCTCCTGGCACCAGCGGTTTGAACCGCCGGCTTGCGCGGCTTGGGTTTCACCGTCGCGGGTGCGTCGACGGTCACCGCCGGCAGCTCTCTTTGGCTACTCTGAGCGAAAACTGCGCTCGACGAGGCGAGCAGCGCGGCCTGAACGGCAACGACACTCACGCCGCGGCGGGCATGACAAGGTAACATGGGGCATTCCTGACACCGGCAACCATCGCCGGCCAATGACAACATCAACCGCCGGCGGACAGACCGCGGCGGCATCGAGGATCGTCAGGAAGACTGGGGAGGTCCACGGGCCTGGGCGCTTGAGCCCTTATGGGTCACGACAACGGAGGCATCCGCGTCGTGCCACACCACACGTTCGGCGTGGCGGAACTGAATGGAGAGCGCCGCATGCGGCGGCGAATCGAACGACGCATTGGCCTGCGTCAGGCAACACAGCGCGCACGCGCCGGCATGTGCTGTCGGCGTCCCCTGGTCGTTCGCCCCGCCCTGCTCGCTGACGCTATGGCAGATGACGGCGGCCGAAAGCGGATCGGCAACGGCCTGGCCGGCCGCCCAGCAGGCGGCAATCGGCGCCAGCACCTGCATCGCCAGCGCGAGCAGGACAACGGGTAGGAATTTTTGCAGCCGTGCGCGCATCCGCCGAACCATTCGTTCGCCTGCTAACTAAACACCGCCCCCGCGCCGAGTCGAGGTTAGTTCGACGGGCTTGTTGGGTTGGCGCAAATTTCTCGAAAACTGTGTTCGATCGGCCTGCCCGGACGTCGGAATCTGGCATTTGAGGCAGCGGCGCGATCCGCGCGTCCACAGATATCTTATACTTGTCATATACTTACGGGACTAGCAGCCCGATCATTTCGTTAATTGCTCGAATTTTGAACAATCGTTGCCGAAAATGATGACAAGTGAGAAAAGTTGATCTAGCATCCCTCTTGCTCAGGCTGGCCGTGAGGTCGAAGTCTGGTGGTCCAAGTCTCGGGAGGAGCCCCTGGCGCGCAAAACGCAGCGTCGCCCCGCCAATCAAGAGCAAATCTTAGAATCGGGGATAATAGGGTCGACACAATTTTTGAGCGGGGCTAGGGCCCCGCTCTTTTTTTGTCTGCGTGGCTGATGCGCAGATGAATCCTTCTCCCAATCCAATCGAACAGAGCTTCGACCTCGCCGCGGCGCGCTGCGCGGATCTCACGCCGCTCGTCTATCAACGCCTGTTCGAACAGCATCCCGAAACGCAGACGATGTTCCGCTCGCAGGGCAGCGAGCTCGTGAAGGGATCGATGCTCGCGCTGACGATCGAGGCGATCCTCGATTTTGCAGGCGAGCGCAGCGGACATTTCCGGCTGATCGCCTGCGAAGTCTCCTCGCACGACGCCTATGGCACGCCGCGCGACCTCTTCATCGCCTTCTTCGCCATCATCCGGGATACGCTGTGCGATCTCCTCGGCGATCAATGGTCGCCGGACATTGCGCGCGCATGGGAGCAGCTGCTCGCCGACATCGATGCCTTCGCTGGCATCGCAGCGTAACGCTTTGCGCTGCACCAACGCGGCCCGCGACGATTTTTCGCGCGATTGCAGATTGGGTGGCGTGAACCCATCGATTGTGAGACACTTTCGCATCGGTCGCGCAATCAATGACGCGCCGACGATAAAATACATGGGAGCGAGCGATGTCCGGGACGAAAGATTTCTCGACGACGAGGCGCGATCTTCTTCAGGCGGCAGCAACCGCCGGCGCCGCGACTGCCATCCTCGGCAGCATGGGCATAAACCCAGCACTTGCAGCCGAAGTCGGACGATCCGAGAAGCCGCTGAAGGCGGCCTTCTCCAACGCAGGCCTACAGGCCACCTGGTGCGCGCAGGGCAAGCAGGCCGCGGAATTCTGGGGCAAGCTGTTCAACGTGGAAGTGACCTGGTTCGACGGCCAACTCGACGCGGTGAAGCAGCGCGCCGCGATCGACAACATGGCCTCGCAGAAATGGGATTTCGTCGCGATCCAGGCTTTCGGCATCGGCACCCTCACCCAGCCGGTGCAGAAGATGATCGACGCCGGCACGCCGGTGATCGACATGGACACGCTGATTGCGCCGCTCGATCAGATCAATGTCCACTCCTTCCTCGCCCCTGACAACGAGTTCATGGGTGGCTCGGTGACGCAGGCGCTGTGCAACGCCATGGGCGGCAAGGGCAAGATCATCATGACCCAAGGCGCGCTCGGTCACACGGGTGCTCAAGGTCGCGCAAAAGGCTTCAACAACGTCGTCAAGCAATTCCCCGGCATCGAGGTGCTCGACACCCAGCCCGCCGATTGGGACGTCTCCAAGACCGCGCGGCTCTGGGAAACCTATCTCACCAAGTACCCGCAGATCGACGCGGCGTTCTTCCACAATGACGACATGGCGCTGGCCGCCGCCAACATCATGAAGGCGCACAACCGCACCAACATCCTGATCGGCGGCGTCGACGCCATGCCGCCGGCGATCCAGGCGGTGAGCGAGGGCCGGATGTTTGCGACCGTGCGCAATCCGTCCTGCCGCATCCATGGCGGCGCCATCATCGCAGGTGTTTCCGCGGTCGCGGGCGGCGAGAAGAGCGGACAGGGCATTCCCAAGAACGTCGTCACCGACGGCCCGGTCGTGACCAAGGCGAATGCCGCCGGCATGCAGTGGATGCAGGATCACTTCCTGATCTGAGCTTCCATGCCTGCGGGACAACAGCCCATCCTGGAACTCCAGGGCATCACGAAGAGCTTCGGCGGTGTCGAAGCGCTTCGTGGTGTCGACTTCGCGCTATCACCTGGCGAGATCCATGGTCTCGTCGGCGAGAACGGCGCGGGAAAAAGCACGCTGATGAAGATCATCGCCGGCGTGCACACCGAATTCTCCGGCCGCTTCCTGATCGAGGGCCAGGAGACGCATTTTCGCTCGACCCGCGATGCGCACGCGGCCGGCATAGCGATGGTGCATCAGGAACTCAGCGTCGCGCCCGACCTCACCGTCGCGGAGAACGTGTTCCTCGGCAACCAGCCGACCAACCGGCTCGGCCTCGTGCAGTGGCGGCGGATGGCGCGCGAGGCCGGCGAGCAGCTCGCCCGCTTCGGCATCGACGTCGATCCGATGTTGAGGCTCGGCGACCTCCCGATCGGGCTCCAGCAGCTCATCGAGATCGCCCGTGTGCTGTTCTCCGGCGCGCGCATCGTCATCCTGGACGAGCCGACCTCCGCCCTCTCCCCACCGGAGGTCGAACGCCTGTTCGCAACGCTGCGGCGCCTGCGCGAGCAAGGCACTGCAATCGTCTTCATCTCGCATTTCATCGAGGACATTTTGCTTGTGTCCGACACGGTCACCGTGTTCCGCAATGGGCGGAAGGTCGCGGAGACGGCGGCTTCGGCAACCAGCAAGGGCGCGCTGATCGAGGCCATGATCGGCCGCGGCGGCGAAGCGCTCGAGCACAGCTATAGCGACGATTTGATGCTGCCACGGCCCAGCGACAGCTCGGTAGTGTTGAAGGTCGATCAGTTGTCGCTGGCGCGGAGCCTGAAGGACATCTCCTTCGAGGCCCGCGCCGGCGAGGTGCTCGGCATCTACGGCTTCATGGGCTGCGGCCAGCAGGAGCTGTCCCGCATCCTGTTTGGCAAGCTGAAACCCGATAGCGGCATCCTCGCTGTCGACGGCACACCGAAAACCTTCGCCAGCACGGCGGCGGCGCGGCGCGCGGGCGTCGCGCTGGTGCCGGAGAGCCGGCGCGCGATGCTGTTCCACCAGGAACCGGTCTACAAAAACATCTCGATCAGTATTCTGGACCGCATCTCGGCGCTGCTGCTCAAGCCGGCGCAGGAACGCGACATCGCCCAGCGGCAGGTCGAACAGTTGCAGATCAGGCCGCCCGTGGTCGGCCTCGACCTCGGCATGCTTTCCGGCGGCAACCAGCAGAAGGTCGCGCTGGCAAAATGGCTGACCCACCCGCCGAAGCTGCTCGTGCTCTGTGAACCCACGCGCGGCATGGATGTCGACGCCAAGAACGACGTCATCAACATCGTCCGCGACCTCCGCACCAAAGGGCTTGCGATCATCGTGCTGTCGACCGAACCGGAGACAGTGCTGTCGCTGGCCGACCGCATTCTCGTGCTCAAGCGCGGCGCACTGGTGCGCGAATTTGCCAACGAACCGGTCAGCAAGGACCGACTGCTGGAGGCGGCGTGACGGAGAAGCCAATGGCAAGCAGTGAAACGGCTCCAGCAGCCAAGCACGGGGCCGGCGGCCTCCGCCCCTTCCTGCGCTCCCAGATGCGCAACATCGCGCCGTTCCTGACGCTGATCTTCCTGTCGGCCTTCTTCGCCCTTGCCAGCCCGTCCTTCGCAACGCTCGACAATCTCGGCAATATCCTGACGCAGGTATCGGTGACGGGCATCATCGCGGTCGGCCTCACCTTCGTGATCCTGTGCGCGGAGATCGACCTCTCGATCGCCAGCATCGCCAACGTCACCGGCATTGCGGTTGCCTACTTCACGCTGCAAGAATCCTACGTCAACATTCCCAACATCCCCCTTCCCGGCGCAGCGGCGATCCTGCTGGCCATCCTGCTCTGCGCGGCTCTCGGCCTCGTCAATGCATTGGGGCTGACGGTGATCGGCATCCCCTCCTTCATCATGACCTTGGCAATGATGCAGATCGCGGCCGGCATCTCGGCCTTGCTGGTTCGCGGCCAGATCGCCTACAAGGTGCCCGGCGTGATCACGACGCTCGGCTCGGGCTCGATCGGCGGCATTCCATGGATCGTCATCGTTGCGGCTATCATGCTGCTCGGCGGCCATCTGGTGCTGACCTACACGCGCTTCGGCCGCTACGTCTACATGGTCGGTGGCAACCGCGAGGCGGCCGAATATTCCGGCCTCAACGTCAAGCTCATCCTCGGCGCGGTCATGGTGATCTCGGCGGTGTGCTCCGGCATCGGCGGCATGCTCGGTGTCGCCCATTTCGGCAGCGCGCAGCAGAATGAGTTCGACACCTATCTGCTCGACTCCATCGCCGCCGTCGTGGTCGGCGGCACCAGCCTGTTCGGCGGCCGCGGCGGCATCGGCAACACCATCGTCGGCCTGTTCGTGCTCGGCGTCCTCAACAACGGCCTCGACCACGTCAACATCGACAGTTTCCTGAAGATCCTGATCCGCGGCGTGATCCTGCTCGCGGCGCTGATCATCAACGTCTATGCGCAGCGGCTAAGAGAGAAGGCGGTCGACTAGGCACCCTCTCCGCTAAAAGCGCGAAAACAACCCCATGCAAAGTAGAAACCATTGGGGAATTTGGCGCGGAACGGTTTGAGTGCCTGCTGCGACGAGGTTTGACTCGTCGGGCAAAACAGGCGCACGATGTCATCATGGCACTGGGTGGCTGCACAGCCGTTCGGGTTCGGTTGCGAAGAATGACCGTCATCCCGAGAGCGCCACGCCCGATAAAGACGGGCACTGTTGCTTCGTCGTGCCCCTGTGATGCTTTAGCCGATTACACGCTCCAACCGACTAATCTGCGATGGCGATGGCCTGCGATCTTTCGCTGCGTGGGGTTGTCCGAGGCGCTGGTAGCCTCCTCACCTCGCGCCGGCCCAATCAACGTTCCAACCGGAACTATCCACCTTTAACTGGGAGTGCACCACATGACATTACCAGTGGCGACGCTCGACCACGTGGTCATCAACGCGCGTGACGACCTGGATCACGCTGCCGACATCTATCGACGGCTAGGCTTCACCCTCACCGAGCGTGGCTACCATTCGCTGGGCTCGATGAACTACCTGGCGATGTTCGGCACCGATTTTCTCGAATTGATCGCCGTGCCCAAAGGCGCGACCATTCGCCGGGACCTCCTCAACTACCCCTTCGGACTCAATGGAATCGCCTTCGGCTCCGAAGATTCCACAATCACCTACGACGCACTTTCCAAGGTGGGCGTGCCCGTTGAGCCGCCTCTCGAATTTACGCGTCCGGTGATGGTTGACGGCGCGGCGCGCGAAGCCCGCTTCCGAGCAGTGCGCATCAAGGCGGGCGCGGTGCCTTATGGCCGCGTCTTTTACATCCACCACTTCACGCGCGACCTGCTTTGGCGAGACGAATGGCGCCACCACGCCAATGGTGTCGTCGCGGTCGTCCGCGCGATGATCGTCGATCCCGATCCGACCGCCGGCGCCAAGCTCTATGCCGATATGTTCGGACGAGAGACGGTGCGCAACATCAAGGGTGGCAAGAAGGTGGTGACGGGCAATGCGCACCTCGAAGTCATCACCGAGGCGGCGCTAAAGGATCAGTTCGGCCCGTCAGTGCCGGATGCAGAAGGACGCGGCGCCTATATGGCGGGGCTCACCTTCCGCACGGTGTCGCTGGCCAAGGTGGCGCAGGCCCTGGAAGCTGGAAAAATCGAGTTCGTTCAGAGTCCGGGCCGGCTGGTCGTGCCGGCGCGGCTCGCGCTGAACGCCCTTCTGGAGTTCGTCGAATAGGCACTGGGAAGGCCATTTCTGAAAAGTGACCAACGGAAGGTACCCAACTGATGCCGCCAAAAGAAAAACCGCCCGAAGACGGCTAGTCATTCTCTCCGCTGAACGGAACTTGGAAGCATCTCTGCCAGTCACTGGTGACGAAGCGAACGTTGTCACGCAGCGAGCCAATGTCCCTTGTGAATATCGAACTTCACGACGCCGTCGTCACGCATCTTCAACAGGAGCGATTGGCAGTCGTCCTGATTCTTTATGTTCACGCGCTTCATGATTTCGAAAGCCTTCAGGGGCTTTTCGCGAAGGGCAATTAGAATCTTTTCTCGATCAGTCATTAGGGTTCCTCGCATCGGCATCGGCGACCGTACGCGTTGTGCAGGTCGTCTGCAACGGGTGGGTTCGCTTGACGAGGTCCGTTCCGGGTCATTGGCGTCGCCATGTCCGCTCGTTCGTCCGCCATCCACCACACCGGACATTACCACGGCAGGAATGAGAACGTCGACCAAGGTCTGGAATTGACCGCAAGATAAAATCGACGATATCGCTCCGCGCCGTCGAGGGTCGCAAGTATTTGTCTGCACATTCCTTTGGATGGCGCTGTAACGGCACCGTGCAAATGGGCAAAAGAGGAGCACGATGTCATCATCGCGCTGGGTGACTGTGTAGCTCCGTCATCTCCGCGCAACGGCGAAGCCATTGTCGCTGAAGGCGCGAAGCATGCGATGCGAACGCATCGCATGCGGAGCCTCGAACGATGAACGGCCGGGATGCAGCCGGGCCGTCACCCTTCGAGGGCCGCTGAAGAAGCCGCCGCCTCCGGCGACAACCGCTTCGCGGTTGCGCAGGGGTGACGATGGCGAAGTGGAGTTAGGCCGTGAAACCATAAATCTGCCGGGCTGATGCCGCGCCAGAGTCCGCTTGCCCCGATAGCCGACGTGTTGCTGCATAGCAGCGGAACGACGCCATGGGCCAACAGGCGACATTCCCAACCTCGATAGCGCCCCGGAACTGAACGAATGCCAATCACCAAATCATGGTATCGTTTAGGCCCTTTGTTGAATCCAAGCGTCTCTGACCCATGCTTACAACTTTGAAGGGCCGTATAGCCACGCTCCTCCTCTGTTTGGCATTTTTGCTGGCGATGTTAGCCGGACGGGCCTTTGCCGACGAGGAGCAGGTTTGGGCGGCATTAAAGCAGGGCGGCAAGGTTGTCCTGCTCCGCCATACTCATGTCGATATGAGAGAAGGGATAGGACACCTTGCGCCGGAAAACTGTAAGGAGGAAGTAAACCTTTCGCCCCGCGGCGTAGAGCAGGCTAAGCGGATCGGAGAAGCCTTCCGCGCTCACGGCGTTGCGGTCGGAGAAGTCCTAACCAGCCCCTATTGCCGTTGCATTGACACCGGCGAGCTTGCTTTCGGTCACGCGACGCCTGTTCAATATTTGATGCCTCCAGGCGTCTTATCGGACAGTCAGGCCAAACTGAATCGAGAGCGGGTCTTGCTAGACATTCGGAATCATCGCTCTTCGGCGAATTTGGTGATGATTACTCACGAGCTCAACATCTCCGACATTGTTCTTGAGCCATCAATTGCCATGGGTGATTTTTTCGTGCTTGAGCCCGATGGTACGGATTTCGACGTCATCGGCAAAGTCCGCATCGCCGGCCGATAACTCACGCCCATCAATATCCGGCCCATGACCGTTGTGGGTCACGAGCCGTAATACTCAAGCTCAGAAAATCACGTCGGCTCTTCCTTCAGAAGGAGACACGGGGGAAACCTGCGAAATTGTCGTGATGGGCCATGAACTGACATGGTGTCGCATTGTAAGTATGATCATAAACCTACGGCCTATGCGTCATAGTATAGTCCGTGAGACGGCCACTTTGGCGGTAACTTTCAAAGATGGGTGGAAAGATGGGTGCTCATGCCAGTGCTATCCAAACCTACATTCGAGCAAAGGACGAAAATCGCCCGCATCTCATGCCCGGTGCCTTCGCTCTGGACGCCAGTTTGAAAATGAAAGTTGAAACTGAAACTATCTCCTTCCCACCAGCGTCAAAAGGCATTGCAGCAATTACGCAAGTCCTAGTTAGAGATTTTGTACGAGCATACGAGAATATCTACACCTTCTGCTTGGATAACTCTCCCTCGGACGATGAGGCTGACTTCCGGTGTCGCTGGTTGGTCGGCATGTCCGACAGAGAGACCAAGTCGATCAGAGTGGGCTGCGGTTATTACGACTGGCAGTTTGGGAGCAGTGAGTTGGTCCAAAATCTGACGATAACAATCAAAACGATGCTTATCCTATCGTCGAGCCATCATCGACAAGTGATGAACTGGTTGTCGCATTTGCCTTACCCGTGGTGTCCTGAGGAAGCCGCAGCAGCGGGGATGCCATCCATTTCGGACCTAAGCGAAATCCGTCAATTCCTGATGCATATCAGCAAGGAGCCAAGCTAGACTTACCATTGCTTGAGAGACCAATGTCCGCTTCGGGTCAATCGCGTCGTTTTTACAGTCGACCAGCTATTTCCGGTCTAACCTGCCGGCGCAGGACCAGTTGGCTGGCCGCATCAACGCCGTGCACTTGAAAGACCGACTTCGCGATATCCAGTCCAATCGTCGAAATTGACTGCATAGCTAGCTGCTCCGAATCGTGGGAGCCTCAAACGGCGCCCACTCCTTGGCACTCTCGTGCCGGTGGAGGAGCCGTCCACAGCATCACAAGCGGAAGTCGAGCAGCGCATTGTGAGCGGGGCTACTTCTTCAAGCCCGCCGCGGTCAGCCGGCGGCCTCGCGCAGACTTGCTTCGTAACGCGCACTCGCCCGTTCGAAGTTGCGGCGCGCTTCTTCGCGGTCGGAGCGGCCCTCCTTAAGCGTCAACGAATCCCATTTGCTCCGTTCTGTGGCAAAGAAATCGCCGCCGTAGATGTGGATTGCGCCGCTCAGCCGATCGATCGGGTTGATCACCGAATGGATGATGTCGGTACCGAGCGGCACGGTATCGCGCGCGCACAAGGCCCTGGCGCCGGCAGCCTCGATCCTGTTCGGCTCGCCCCGAATGCGCCGCCAGAAGACGTTGTCCTCACGGCCCGCATAAACGCCGATCACGGCCCACATGTGATGATCGTGAGGCGGCACGATATAGCCGGGGGGCCATACCACGTTGAGGATAGTCAGCGTCTCGGAATGGAAGAGCGCGCGGCTTTCGGGACGCTTCGGCTCGCCGAGTCCCTTGAATACCGCGGCCGGTTCGGACATCGCGCGGGCAACCACCTCGTGAATGGCCTTGTGAGACGGGTCCGCCGCGAACGCCGCGCGGCAGTCGGCAACGAAACGCTCGGTGTCAAACATCGCGATCTCCCTTTGGACAAATCTCGGCTTGGCGGCGTAAGGATGTCGCGGCTTGCCCCATGTGTCCAATGCATTTATTATCTGTCTATTCATGCAATTGGAGCATTGAAATGGACCTTCGACAGCTGCGCACCTTCGTCGTCGTTGCCGAAGCAGGCGGCTTTGCCGCCGCGCAACAACAGCTGCGCCTGAGCCAGCCGGCGGCTTCTCGCCAGATCCAGGCGCTTGAGGGCGAGCTTGGGATTCCGTTGTTCGATCGCGTCGGCCGCGGGATCAAACTGACATCCGAAGGCGAGGATCTGCTGCGGCGCGGCCGCCGTCTCCTGCAGGACGCCGAATCGTTCGGCGAGCGTGCGCGCGCGCTGAGAACCGGCAAGGCCGGCACGCTGCGGGTCGGCTGCAGCACCCAACATATGGAAACGGTGCTGGCCAATTTCCTCCCCGCGTTCCGGCGCAAGCACCCCTCGGTGGTCATTGAGTTGATCGAGGATGGTGGCGCCCGCGTTCCGGATCGCCTGCAGCGCGGCGACGTTCATCTCGCGATCATTCCAGCCGCCGACGACGGCTATCACCGCCGGTTGCTGGCTCCGGTCCATATGCTTGCAGCGGTTTCGCCGCGGCATGCCTTCGCAAGCAGGCGGAAGCTGGAGATTGCCGAACTCGCCGAGGAGTCATTGCTGCTGCTACGGCGGGACTACGCATCCCGCGGTTGGTTCGATGCCGCCTGCAACGTCGCACACATCAGGCCACGCGTGATCCTCGAAAGCGCAGCGCCTCACACACTGCTCGCGCTGGCAAAAAGCGGGAACGATGTCGCCATCGTGCCGTCGAATGTCCTGATCCCGTCCGCCGGGGTCCGCGCCTTTCCGCTGGTCCACAGGGGCGCTTCGATCGGGCGATGGACTGCCGTGGCCTGGGATCCGCAGCGCTTTCTGGCCCCGTACGCCAAATCCTTTATCGACGAACTCGTCGCCTATTGCGGCCAGCACTATCCGGGACGCGAGTTTGCCAGGCGCGTCTCACCCCTGCCGAGGCCGGAAGAAACAAAGGCGTAATCGCCTTGCGGGGATTGCTGCGAATTGGCCTACTTCCCGAAACCGGCCGCGATCAGGGCGCGGTTGGTAACGCTGCTTAGATGTGCCTCTCAGGTCCGCTTCGGGGCCAATCTCAGACCCATGCACAGCAGCAATTGCGCGTCCTATTCGATCATCTCGTCGGCACTCGCAAGCAATGACTGCGGGATTATCAGCCCGATCGCCTTGGTGGTTTTCAGATTGACGGCCAACTCGTACCTGGCTTGGCGCCTGCACCGGAAGATCGGCTAGCCGAAAAATCGTGCATCGCAAAAAACATCAGTAGAACTGACCAAACTTTCAACCGGCGGCACCGCTCGAATTCTCCTTCGGACTTCTCTTCCCATATGCTCGCCCAGAGCGTGCATCGTTGCACGCATATCGTCATTGGTAGTACTGTCGACTCGGCTTGGGGCGCGCAATGGCAACTAAACTCACTATGGGAGGGTTGGCATGTCCAGAAATTTACGGGCCTATCTTTATGCCTCTGCAGCAGCCGGGCTATGGTTGACTGCGTCTACGAGTTCGTTCGCCGCGCCATGCACCGGACCGGGAGCGCCGACCACCACACAGACGAAATGTCTGACGGCGATCCAGATCCCAGGAATCCCGCTGCAGTCGTTCGACATCAGCTGGGTCAATCCGAAGCGCGCCGAAATGTATTTCGCGGATCGCTCCAATGGCGGGGTCGAGGTCATCGATACCCGGAGCCTGAAGTGGAAGCGGCTGCTCCCCGGCTTCAAAGGGGCTGTCCACAATCCCAACGGCACCGTCAACAACAACATTTCGGGACCGGACGGCGTCGTGAGCCACGGCCGCTGGCTCTACGCCGGCGACGGCGACAGCACCCTCAAGGTGTTTGATCTCGATGGGGCTTCAACCTTTGTGGCCAGCATTCCGACCGGCGGAACCACGCGGGTGGACGAAATGGCCCTGACATCGAACGGCAAGCTGCTGGTCGCGGCCAATAACGCGGAGGATCCACCCTTCGCAACGCTGTTTGTGGCAAACGGGAACGCCGCCAAGAACAGCGTCAGCGTAATCGCCCGGATCATTGTTGATCAGACGATCATCCCCCAGGGCGCCGGGTTGTCGCTCGAGCAGCCAGCCTGGGACCCGGAGACGAAGCGCTTCTTCAACTCGATACCGATCATCGCCAACAACCCGTCCGGATGCAATTACGGGCAGCTTTCTGGACCGATCACCTGCCATGGTGGCGTCCTCGTGATCGATCCGAAAACCGTGACGGGGCCAACCACGCAACTCGGTGCATTCAATCCGGCAACCAACACCGGCGTCATCGCGCTCAATGGCTGTTCGCCGAACGGCTCCTCGGTTGGTCCGGACTCCAAAATCCTCCTCGGCTGCACGCCGCAGAACAATCCGAACGACGTGATCCAACTGGTGATCAACGCGGTCAGCAAGAAGCAGACCGCAATCGCCGACATCACCGGGTCCGACGAGGTCTGGTTCAACTGGGGCGACGATCGCTACTACACGGGGTCAAGCCGGAACTGCAAGGTGTTCCCGCCCCCCGGCGGCAACTGCGCCGCCGCGAGCCAGCAGGCGGCCGTGCTCGGCGTGATCGATGCCAAATCCAACAAGCTGATCGAAACCATCCCGCAAAGCTCCAACTCGCATTCGGTGGCGGCCGATTCCAAGCGCAACCTGATCTTCGTTCCGCAGGTTGCACCGGCTTCGGTCGTCATCGGCGGCGACACGACCACTGTTGGACAAGGCCTTTGCGGCCAGGCCACCAACGGATGCGTCGCGGTCTTCCGGCATAAGGTCGAGGGCAAGGATGACGACGACGACCACGACCACGACGACGATGCGCAAGACTGAGAACCTGACGCGACTGGACGATTCAGCCTATCGCAACCAGGGAACTCAGCGTCTCTGACATTTGTCAAATGCATCACGACGGGAGGCCGGGGCAAAGCCCGGCCTCTTTCGATTTTCAGAGCGCCTTGCGGCGGCCAAGATCGGCGATTGCGCCGCCGCGCTGGCGGACCGCCAATCCGCGCGCGGTCAGTCGGTGCGCCGAACGTGCTTTGCCGGATAGGTAGGCGGCGCAAACACAGTCGCCGGCACCGCTTGCGACGATGCTGCGCCCAACACGACCACCTCAAGCACATCGCCACGGGTCTCGATAATGTAGTTGTACCCATCGAGCACACGCCCCACGACGCGGCGCAGCGGGCCCTCGAACGTCGCGGTCACGTTGCCGCTTCCCGTGGCGCTGCGGTAGCGCAGCGCGAAGCGCTCACTCAGCGCCGCCAGGATCTCGGCAACGGTCGCATCGCGCGCCTCGACGCGCACGTTGCCTGCCTGTCCTTGCACGCGGACCTCGGCACGGAGGGAATTGGCAGGAAGTGCCGCGAAGATCACACTGGCGATCGCCAACGCAGCGAACTTGATGCTTCGCATCGGCCGGGGTCCCCTCATCGAAAAACCCTAGCACCGGCCGTACAGGTGTCAACGCGGGAAGGAGAGGAACCGTCAGCGCGGCGGTGGGCGCGTCCTGAAGCGATGCATGCGAATGCGCCAACTACTTCGCCAACGCCGGTTATGCTTCCGTCAAAATGTGAAACGCCCTAGCCAGCCACTTCCGTCATTGCGGGCGCAGCCAAGCAATCCAGACTGCCGCCGCGGAAAGACACTGGATTGCTTGGCTGCGCTCGCAATGACGAGGTGGAGACAGGGGCCAATCTAATCCGACGGGAGCCGCGAGAAGCGGAAATTGCAGTGGCTCGCGCCGCCGGCCAGCGTTTGCGTCCTCTCCAGGCGGATGCCTCGCGTTGCGTAGGCGTCGAAATCAAGCCCGCAGATGTTCGGCAGAATTTCCTGATCTCCATGGCGAGCCGCGAATTTGCAAAAACCGCAGGCTTTGTAGTTGATGCCGAATTCAAATTTGTCACCCAGGCCCGGCTCAACGAAATCGTAGATGAAATCTTCCGGAAACTCTTGCTGATGGCTTTTTGTAGCGCTTTTCGTCGCCTGCTCGCGCAGCAGAGTCTGGTTCTCTGAGGACATGAATTGCCGCCCCGAGGCGAGACGCTCCGCTTCTGATACGGTGAGCAATTGCGCCTTGTAGGTTTCTCGCTCGATTTCGCCGATCAATGACAGCGACACGCCGTGTCGCCGGAGCACCCGGCTGATGGCCATAAAACCCATCAGACGCATGAAGAAATCGCTCATGCGGCTTGCCGTGCCTCCGACATAGGGCATTTGGCTGAGCACGATTTCGAATTCGTCCATCACCTCCTGCCTGATCCCGTCAATGTCGGACAGGTGCGCAAGCTCGCGCAGCATCGCTTCGGCAAGGTCGAGTCGATCACGCATGGCAACCTCCATTGCACCGCGATGCGACTCGTAAAAGGGATGGCTGACGATGTGAGCCATGTCAGTTTGCCTCCTGTTCGACGAATTCGAGCGCCAGGCCACGCGCGGCGGCGGGTGGTACCAGCAGCACGGTACCGGTCATCGCGAAGCCGACGCCGTTGTGTGTCAGCATTCGCCTCGTCGCATCCAGATCAGCGACCGCCAGACGCGCCGCGCAAAAGCGCGGCGAAGCGCTGTTTGCGAGACCCGGCAGCCGGCGCGCCAACTCGGACGGGCCAAGCAAGGTGATCTGATTGCCGCGCTCACCAATCGTCAGTCTCCCGGGCGCGAGCTCGGCCGCGCCTTCCGTGAGGCTCTCGAGGAAATCGCGATGCGCCGCCGGCTCCGCCGCCGACATCACAACCTCGACCACGCGGAGGGCGCCGTTGGGATGCCGCTGATACTGCGCCTTCCAGAACAGTTCCGGCGGGTGGCGCTGCTGGCAGGTGAAGAACGCGATCCCGGGCATGGCAGGATCGGTGGCAAAGGCCAGCGAAAACGCAACGCGCGCCGTGCCTCCGTCCGGGAGCACCGCGTCACGGCCAAAATCGAACGGCGCATAATCGCCGATGCGGTCGGCCCTGAAACGCGCGGCATCGGCATGGGCGTCGGTGCTGTGCAAGACCAGCATCGACATCCCTTCGGCGGTCTCAAGAAAATCGCGGTTGTGGGCCGCGAAGCTGAAATGGCCCGGCGTGGCTGGCGACACCAACGCATTGTCGGTGACGGCCAGCAACTCCACAAAATTGTCGGCGAACTGCGCAAGGCGGTTGCTCGTTCCGAACGGGTGCACACCGGTCGGTGTGAGGTTGAAGCCCAGCGTCTGCCAATCCAGCGCGGCCTGTTCCAGATCACGGACGCAAATGACGAGATGATCGATGTGGCGGGGCATGGGGGTCTCCGGATTGCGGGCCGACCCTATCCGGCGATGACGGCGCCGATCAAAGCATTGTTGCTGCGGTTCAGCCCAAGAAAATCTATTGCAAGGCCGCGGCCTATCGGTGTCAAACTGAAAGCCGCGATGACCTACACCCTTCCACCCCTTAACGCGCTCCGCGCCTTCGAAGCCGCCGCGCGGCATCTCAGCTTCAAGCTGGCCGCGCACGAGCTGCACGTGACGCCGGCCGCCGTGGGGCAGCAGGTGAAAGCGCTGGAGGCGCGCCTCGGCGTGGAGCTGTTCGAGCGGCTGCATAAGCAGCTCATCCTCACCGCGGCCGGTCAGGCCTATCTGCCCGGGATATCCGACGGTTTTCGCCGCATTGCGAAGGCGACCTCGCAATTGAAGCCGGCAGGTGCGGTGCTGATGCAACTGGGAGTTCATGGCGGCTTCGACCTGCGCCGCCTCGATTTGGCGGCGTTTCGCAGCGCGCATGCGGAGATCGGTTTGCGGGTGCTCCACCCCGCCGGCCTGCACGAGTTGGTCGAGGGCAAGGTCGATCTGCTAATCGCCCGCGGCCTCGGCCACCATCCGGGCTATCGCTGCGACCGGATCAATGAGGGATCCGGTTTGGGTGATTGGCTGATTGCGCCCGAAGGCACGGCGGATTGTCCCGAAATCGTCGGTTTTCGCGCGTGGCTGCGTGCCCTGCCGGCTGAAAACCCGCTCGCAAACCGCCGCCCTCGTCTGGTCGGCATCAGCGGAAGTTAAGGCGGCCGTGAGACATGGCTTGAGCCCTCGCCGCTAGGACCTTTGAGACCTCAGGCAAAACACCGGCACAGGTTCATCATGGCGCTTGGTCCCGTAGAGACCACCGAGCTCACGGCAGCGGTTCGACCTTCGCCGCCATATCGGGAACGCGCGTGATCTTATACATGGCGTTGCTGCATTTGAGAACCCAAACGTCGCGATCAGGTCGAGACGCCTTGGTGTTCTTCTTTGCGCCGAGTGGCTTTTCGCAAGTGAAGCCTTGCGTGCGTATCTGGGCCGCAAGCATTCCCTGAACGGTTTCGGCCGGAATCTGCTGCGCCCGCACTTGCGGAGCAAATAGAATAAAAACGAAGGCAAGTAGTAATGATCCAGATGCTCTGTGCATGATTTCAACCCTTGAAGCAGCCGCTCCGCAAGCTCGAACATCGCACTATAGCAGAAACACCAGTGTTGTCCGCGCCGGGCCTTCCGCGCCGTAGCGCGCTAGCTGCACTCATTGCTCGACGCCGAGAGACGGCAACCTGAACTCCCAGCGTGAAATCCACCACGGGACCACCCCAGCCACCACGCAGGGCGCGAACACGAAGAAGATGGCGGTGCGGATGACAGCAGCAGTTCTTGGCAGTCTGCAATGGGCCCATCAGCGAAGTGGCGGCACGCCTCCTTGAGGTCAATAGGGCATAGCGGACTGAATTTGCTCAAGTTGAGTTTTTCGTAGTTTGACCCAGAGCGGTCATCGCCGCCGTATTCGGGCGAAGTTGATATAGATCAACCTTGATGATGTGCATACTCGATACCGCAAAATGTTGCTTGCAGTCTCTTCGGTAGGAATGAGCCGCAAGGATAGTCAGTCGTTCAATCATTGACACATAAGGAGACGCGCAAATGAGGAAGCTCGCTTCGGTAGGACTGATCGCCGCGGCCATGTTCGCTAGTCCGGCCATGGCCGCGTGGTACGACCAAAACGGCGCAGCCGTCCATCCGTCCCGCGTCGTTCACTGCATCCGGGCTCCAGACGTTGGCAGTTTTGCCGGAGGGCCGTTCAATAAGCCTCCCTGCGAACCGGCAAGCTGGCGCGGGTCGGCGTGGCGCGACAAGAACGGTGCAGTCGTTCCTACCTCCAACGTCGTTCACTGTGTCCGGGCTCCAGACGTCGGCAGTTATGCCGGAGGTCCGTTCAATAAGCCTCCCTGCGAACCGGCAACCTGGCGCTGAGGCGGGCGGCAAGATGCCGCCAACTTTCCCTGCGAAGCGAACGTTCAATGTTGGGACGGTTCGTTGACGCTCCACGCTGGTGCCAAAATCACCGAGCGTAGACAAGTAGACAAAGAGAGCAACTGGCTGCCTGCAAGTGGCCAGTTCTCGCTTTAGATCCGCGTCTACTGGGCGGGAGCAACATCCTCGATGGTCAGTGGAGACCGCCGTTTGTCAAGCGAATACAATTTAGCAGTCAACTACGGCGTCCGCGACGCGGTTCCGAGATGCGAACGGACGATATATCGAACGTCGGTTGTTGGGCCCAGCTGAGACATCGGCGCGGGGCTTCTGTCCCGCGTTTTGTGTTTAGGACCACGGCGGCTCTTCGCTCTTCCCGACCGCCTCGTGGTGGGTCGTGACACCCGCCGAACGCAAGCCGGTCAGCAATACGGTTCTCACAGAGGCCGGATCGAATCCAATATCCTTGGCGTTTGGTGGATGTGCTTCGCTGCCCTTCAATCGGAACGCCAAGTGCAATTGCTCGCAAAGGTGCTGAACGACGAGATTGACCTGATCGTCAGTCATGATCTGCCTTTCCTGCTACATTTTGCTACCGAACCATGTAGCACACATGAAAATAGGGCGGTACGCGATTGGACCGCACCAAGGATCAACCCCACGCGATGGCTCTTGGGCGGGCCCCAAAATCGTCCGCCTGTCAGGGCAGACCGGACGTGACTAGCGGGCCGCTGGAGCGACGCTTTTGACCGCGACGGACGCGCCTTCCATCCTTAGGGATGCCCGCCTGCGGTCGAGGCCAATGCCGCCTGCCCCGCAATCTCGTCAGCCCGCCAGCACCTCACCTCATGTCCATCGGCGCGCGTTTCCAGCACCGGACCGGGCTCGTGGCGACACACGGCCTCCGCATAACGGCAGCGCGGGCTGAACGCGCATCCTTTCGGCGGATCGAGCGGATTGGGCAAGTCGCCCCCTGTCGTCGCTAACGGTGCGTGGTGCAGCGGATCGGGGATGGCGGCGATCAGCGCCTGCGTATAGGGGTGCGCTGGCCGTTCAAAAATCTCGCGCCAGCCGCCGTTCTCCACGATGCGGCCGAGATACATGACGGCGACCCTGTCGCTCATGTGCTCGACGACGCCAAGGTCGTGGCTGATCATGATATAGGAGAGGCCGAGCGTCTCCTTCAATTCCAGCAGCAGATTGATGATCTGGGCGCGGATCGAGACATCGAGCGCCGAGACTGGCTCATCACAGATGACGATTTTGGGATTGAGGATCAGCGCGCGCGCAATGCCGATGCGCTGGCGCTGGCCGCCGGAGAATTCGTGCGGATAGAGGTTGGCCTGTTCAGGCCGCAGGCCGACATGCCGCAGCATCGTCGCCACGCGGTCCTCGATCTCGCTTGCGGCGGTCACGCCATGCACCCGCAGGGGATCTTCGAGCGTGCGACGCACGGTCTGGCGCGGATTGAGCGAGGCGTAGGGATCCTGAAAGACGATTTGCACCATACGGGCCAACGTCTTGCGATCGCCGGATGGCCGGCCCGTCACGACCTGTCCGTCCAGCACGATGCGGCCGCGCGTCGGCGTCAGCAGGCCAAGGATCGACAAGGCGACCGTCGACTTGCCGGAACCGGACTCGCCAACAAGGCCGAGGCATTCGCCGCGCTTCAGCGTGAGATCGACACCGTCGACGGCCCGGAGCAGCCGCCGGTCGCGGCCGAGCCACCCGCCCCCCATCGGAAAATGCACCGCGAGATCCTCGACGCTGAGAATGACATCGTCGCCCGGCCTCGCCTCACCCGACTTGTCTTGCGGCTCATGCATGGTGGTGGCACCTGACCAAACCGCCAGCCTCCAGCAAATCCGTCCCCGGCACGGTGGTCCGGCAAATATCGGTCGCTTGCGCGCAGCGCGGATTGAACCTGCAGCCATCCGGGAAATTCGTGATCGCCGGGACGACGCCGGCGATCTCCTGGAGCCTGGTCCGGCCAAGTGCTGCGCGACTGCCCAGCCGCGGCAGCGAGGCGACGAGGCCTCGCGTATAGGGATGCGAGGGTGCCCGGAAGATATCGGCCGAGCCACGCTGCTCGACAATGCGGCCGGCATACATGACGGCAACGCGGCGGCAGACATTGGCGACCAGGCCGAGATCGTGGCTGATCATCAAAATGGCCGTTCCCCGCTCGGCGCATAAATTTCGCATTAGCTCGATGATTTCCGCCTGCACGGTGACGTCGAGCGCGGTGGTCGGCTCGTCGGCAATCAGAAGATCCGGCCCGCACGCCAGAGCGATGGCGATCATCACGCGCTGGCGCATGCCGCCGGAAAGCTGGTGCGGATAATCCTTGACGCGCTGTTCGGGCGCCGGGACGCGAACGCTCGCCAGCGCCTCGACCGCGAGCTGGTCGGCCTCCCGCCAGCTCTTGCCCTGGTGCAGCACGAACATCTCGGCGATCTGCCGGCCGACGGGCGAGACCGGGTTCAGCGCCGTCATCGGCTCCTGGAAGATCATAGCGATGCGATTGCCGCGCAGCGCGCGCTGTCCGGCAGCGGAGAGGCTCTGGATCTCCCGTCCATCAAACCGGATGGCGCCGCCTCCGATCGACAACGGCTGCCGTAGCAGGCCGATCAAAGCGAGTGCCGTGATGCTCTTGCCGCAGCCGGACTCGCCGACAAGGCCGAACGTCTCGCCGCGATCGATGCGGAAGGAAACACCCTCGACGGCGGGAACCTGCCTCGATCCGTCGTCGAGATCGATACTGAGATTCTCGACTTCGATCAGCGGCGCGCCCGTCATGTCCGCCGGCTCCGCGATTGGGGATCGAGAATGTCGCGCAGGCCATCGCCGAGCAAATTGAGGCCGAGCACCGTCAGGAAGATGGCGAGGCCCGGAAAGACCGAGAGCCACGGCGCCGTCGTGATCTGGTCGCGGGCTTCCGACAGCATGCTGCCCCAGCTTGGATAAGGCGGGCGCACGCCGAGGCCGAGAAACGACAATGCGGCTTCGGACAAGACCGCGCTACCCATGCCGAGCGTGCCGATGACGATGAGAGGTCCGAGCATGTTCGGCAGCAGCTGCGTGATCATGATGCGCAGATCGCCGTAGCCGAGCACGGTTGCCGCCTGCACATAGCCCTGGCTTTTGAGCGACAGCGCCGAGGCCCGTGCGATCCGGCAGGTGAAGGACCAGTTGGTCAAGCCGAGCGCGATGAGCAAGCTGGTCAGGCCAGGTCCCAGCACCGCCATGATGGCCAGCGCGAAGATCAGCGAGGGGATCGCGAGCATGAGATTGGTCAGTCCGTTGACGACATCGTCCCACCAGCCGCCCCAATAGCCGGCGCTCAGGCCCAGTCCGACGCCGATGACGCTGTTGACGAGCTGCGAGACGATGCCGACCGTCAGCGAGATGCGCGCGCCGTAAAGCACGCGGGAATAGATGTCGCGGCCCTGCGCGTCGGTGCCGAACCACCAGGTCCAGCTCGGGGGCTCTTCGGCATTCATCAAATTGGCGTCGAGGACAGGATCGGTGTGCGCGAGCCAGGGCGCGAGCAGGCCGACGATGATCGCAAGCGCGAACAAGGCACCGCCGATGACGAGATTGGCGCGGAGCTTCATGCGTATCTGATCCTGGGATCGATCACGCCATAGAGCAGATCGATCAGCAGATTGATCGCGAGAAAGAACAGCACCACCACGAGAATAGAGCCCTGGACAGCGGGAATGTCGCGCTGGAGCACGCTGTCGACCAGCAGCGAGCCGATGCCCGGCCAGGAGAACAATTTCTCGACGACGACCGCCTGCCCCATCAATGCGCCGAATTGCAGGCCCATCGTCGTGAGGATCAGGACGAGCGCGTTGCGCATCACGTGCCATTTCACGACCCGGGTCTCGCTCATGCCCTTCGAGCGCGCGGTGCGGACGAAATCAGCGGTCATGATCTCGAGCACCGCGGCGCGGGTCGTCCGGGCCAGCAGCGCCATCGGCGAGACGCCGAGCGTCACCGCCGGCAGGATCAGGTATTTGCCGCCGCCGTCGCCATAGCCAAAACTCGGCAGCCAGCCGAGCTTCAACGCGAACAGGTACATCAACAGCAGTCCGAGCCAGAATTTGGCCAATGACAGGCCCGATACCGCCACGACCATCGCTGCGGTGTCGACGATACCGCCTGGCCGCAATGCGGCGACGAAGCCGAGCGGCACGCCGATCACGACCGCAAACGCCATGGATGCGAAGATCAGTTGCAGCGTCGGCCACGCCCGCTTGGCGATCATGGTCGTGACCGGCTCACGGGTCCGGAACGAGGTCCCGAAATCGCCGGTCGCGAGCTTGGCGATATAAGAGCCGAAGCGCATGTAGACGGGCTCGTCGAGGCCGAGCTGCTTCTTCATGCGCGCCTCGACCTGCGGGTCGCCGTCGTCGGTCATGGTCGAGACGATGCTGCCCGGCACGACGCTGAACAGCGCAAACACCAGCAGCACGACAGCAAGCACGGTCGGAATGGTTTGCAGGAGACGACGGATCAGGAAGGAGAGCATGGGCCTTTTTCCTCTCTCCCTCCATCTGACGTCGCGATGGAGGGAGGGGCGCGTGTCACTTCGCGGGCGAGGTCGCGTCGACCCAGAGGTCTTCGACGTTCTGGTGGGTCAGCTCGGTGGCGTTCAGCTGAATCCCCTTGAGCCACGGCTGCACGGCCATAACCGCCTTGTTGTAGTTGAAGAACCAGACCGGCGCCTCGTCATAGAGCAGCGCATTGGCTTTTTGCAGCAGCTGGCCGCGCTTTGCGGAATCGTCGGTCTGCCCGGCCTCATCGATCAACTTGTCGAACTCGGCGTTCTTGAAATTCATGTAGTTGCAGGCCGATTGCGGCGTCGACGAGTGGAAGCATTTCAGCGCCGCCTGCGGATCCGGGCCGGTCTGCTGGGAATAGACGAAGGCCTGGTAGTCGCCGCTGCGAACCACCTCCGACAGCACCGCGGTCTCGACCTGCTTGACCTTCGCCTTGATGCCCACCCTGTCCAGCATCGGGATCACGGCCGTGACGATCGGCAGGCCCCAGCTTTCATTCTGGCTGGTGGTCCATTCGAATTCGAAGCCGTTGGGATAGCCGGCCTCCGTGAGCAGCTGCCTGGCCTTGGCGGGATCGAAGGCGTAGGGCTTCATGGTCTTGTCGTAGGCGGGAGAGGTCAGCGGCAGCCAGCTGGTGGCGCGGTAGGCCTTGCCCTTGACCAGCTTGTTGATGATCAAATCGGTATCGATCGCATAGTTGATCGCCTGCCGGACGCGCTTGTCGGCGAACGGCTTGAAGGCGGGATTCATCCCCATGTAACGCGTGAAGACCTCGGCGACTTCGACGATGGTGCCCTTGAGATCGGGGTCGGCCTGGTAGGCGACATACTGCGCAGGCCCCAGCACCGAGGTGTCGATCTCCTTATTGCGGAAGGCGACATCGCGCGCCGCGGCCTCGGCCATGATCGACACGATCATCTTGTCGGCGTAGGGCTTGCCGGGCTTGTAGAACCGGTCCCAGCGTTCCAGGACAATGCGCGACCCCGGCACGTGCTCGACGAATTTGAATGGCCCAAGGCCGATCGGCTTCTGGATGAAGCTGTCCTTGGCGGCCTCGTCGGCGGGATAGATCGAGGTCAGCGCGGTGAAGAGGTAGAATCCCGGATCGACCTTCTCGGTCAACTTCATCTCAAGGGTGAAGTCGTCGATCTTCTTCAGGCCGGAGATCTCCTTGGCCTGGCCCTTCTCGACTGCGGCCGCGCCCTCGATCACGCGGACATAGCGCGCGCCGGGATAGGCCTTGGCGCCGTCCATGATGCGGTTGTAGGTCCAGATGATGTCGTCGGCGGTCATCTTGCGGCCATTGTGGAAATAGGCATCGTCACGCAGCTTGAAGGTGTAGACGAGACCGCCACCGGAGACGATGGCCTCCTTGGCGAGCTCCGGAACCGGCTTTCCTTCCGCGGAATCCCAGATGTAGAGCGACCGGTGCAGACCTTTGGCGAAGATCTCGTCCTGGGCACGCTGTGTCGTATGAATATCCAGGCTGGTGAAACTCGAGCCATAGGGCGCCGTCATGCGGATGGTTCCCCCCCTGCGCGGTGTCTGGGCCTCCGCCGGGGCGGCGAGCGCCAGTGCCAAGCCCGCGACGATCGCCATCATCCTGAACATCATGTGTCCTCCGAGAGTGCAGGAGCCTTCCGATCAGCGAGTTGACCATTCGCAGGCTGTCGAGCGCAAGCTCCTCGTTTGACGATTGTCGGGCGCGGTGCTGGTCCCGGAGGGCTGAAAATCGATTGAGGACACAACGTTCTACGAACGGTGAACATTTTGGACGATCGATGCGACCAAGCTTGGGATCCTGAGCCCAGAGATCCGCAGAGATGAGAATCCGAAGATGAAGAGCCGAACCTTGGGTTTCTTGCTCGTCGGCAGCTTGGTCGTCGCGACGGCCGTGTTGGCGAGCCCGGTCCCGGCACGCTTGACCACGGAGACCTCGACAAACAACATCCAGTCAAGCTGGAGTCGTACGTCGGGGCCAGACTTCGTTGACCAGACGTGGTGGGCAGTCAGGAACCGTTGCGCCGCGGATAATGTCGCCGAGCGCCTGCTCTGCGCTGCCCTCTCGGTCGCGGCCCAGGCCGTAAGCACAGGCTTCGAGGCGAAGGTCTCCGACGACACCGGTCTGCCGCTGCCCGCGGGCTGGGCCATCACGACGGCGAAGAATTCACCGTTCATCACATCGGTCTATGTCGAGACGCCGCTCGATCTTGCCGCTGTGCTCGGCTTCTATCGTGTAGCCCTCGCCAAGCGCGGCTGGGCGGAGAATGACGGTGCGGTCGTCGCGCCGGACCGGGCCCTGATCGCGTTCACGACGACCGATGGACCGGCGCTGCTTCGGCTCTCCCGTCATGACGACAAGACCATCGCCGAAGTTTCGCTGCGCAAGCCCGCGGTCGCGAAGGCCGGCCTCCTACCGAAGCCGGGGCAGGCAAAGCTGATGCTCGGCAACAAGACTGACGAAGATGCGATCATCACCATCAACGAGCGGACCATCACATTGGCGGCCGAGGCCGGAGGCAAATTGGCCAACTCTGACACCGCCGCAGGCGAATTGCCCGACAGCCAGAAGCTTGATTTGCCGCCGGGCAAGTACAAGGTCACGCTCCAGGTGGCGAGCGGTGGCGCCCAGAACCGCGAGTTCGAGGTCGCGGCCAACGAGACCTGGGGTCTGCTGGTCGGCGCTTGCGATGCGCCTTTATTGAGGTGCCCTCACCTCGTCTTTGCGAGCGCAGCGAAGCAATCCAGAGTCTTTCCGCCGTGACAGTCTGGATTGCTTTGCTGCGCTCGCAATGACGGAGCGCTCTCGCGACATCCTCAGTTTGAAAATTCCGGCATCCAGTCCCGCAATCCTCGTGCGGCGCCGGTAACGTCAGCGATCGTCTGAAACGTCGTCGTCTCCACCAGCATCGCACGAGCGAGCCGCACGGCGCGGGCTTCGCTGATCGCGCGCCTGCGCGGGTCCTCGATCAGCTCGAAGTCGATGTTGTGGGCGAGGCCGAAGATGCGGCGATTGATTTTTGCTCCGGCAAAGCCGACGGCATCACCGAACAGCCGCTGTATGTAGGCCTGCCGCTCGGCCTCCAGCCGCGCGGCACCCTTCTCGCCGGCGAATAGCGTGGCCGGATACGCATCGCCTTTTGCATCAGTCCGCCACAAATCAAGGAACTTTTGCGCGAATTCGCTCCAGACCTGCTCGACGGTCTCCAGCACCCAGCCCTCGAACGCGCGCCGCTCCCCGGGCGAGCGCTCGTGTCCGGCGGAGGCAAAATAGGCCATCAGCAAATTGGCGAGCACCGCGCCGACGTCAAACCCCATCGGGCCGTAGAAGGCGAATTCGGGATCGATCACGCGCGTCTGGCCCTCCGTCACCATGATCGAACCGGTGTGCAAATCGCCATGAAGCAGCGCCTCCGGGCTTGCCATGAATTTGAGCTTCAGCCGGGACACGGCGACGTGCAGTTCCATATCCGCACGCAGGCTTGCGGCGAATGTGTTGAGGTACGGCACAGTCCAGTGGTTCTGCACAGCCACGCGGTAGGGATCGGTGAAGATCAAATCCTCGGTGATCTTGCACAGCGCATGGTTGCCGGCGAAGGCGGCGATGCCCTCCTTCTTCTCGGCTGCGGAAAGCGCGAGGTCGGAGGTGAAGAACAGCGTCCGCGCCATGAAATTGGTGACGTCACTGACGAAGCGCGGATAATGCGTGCCCGCGACCAGGCCCTTGCGCATGATGATGTGTGGCTCGAGCAGCTCCATCACCGTCAGCGCCAACGGCTCGTTGTGATGCAGCAGCGCCGGCACCAGGCCGGGCGCGAGATGGGCCTGCCGGGACAGAGCGAGATATTCGTAATGCGCCCGCGACAGCGGCAGCGGCCAGCTCTCGCCGACGAGACGGACGTAGGGCAGCGCCTGCTTCACGGCGACGCCGCCGCCTGCGCCCTTGACGATGAAGACGAGATTGAGATTGCCGTCGCCGACCTCGGTGATCACCCAGGAAGCCGGCGCGCCGCCGAGAACCGCCGCGAGGTTCGGAACGCCTGCGAGATAGTCCCGCAAGGCCGCCTCATGCAGAATCCGATAGTCCCCCGCCCGGCTCCCGGTCATGACGATCCCATCCCATCTGTATGGGCCGGATCGTTACTCCCGCTCCAGGAAGCTTGAGCCGATCTCGGCCTTTCTTTTGATCGGATCGTAATCACAATAGACGCTGTCCGCCACCAGCGTGTAGCTGGCAATGACGGTGTATTTGTCGGTTTTGACCGAGTTCAGCCCGATCACCGAGGTGCTCTTGCCGCCGTTCCATTTGAACGGCGTCGAGCTCGGCGCCCGCTCGCAGGCCGCCACGGCCTCGTTGAAGACATAGCCCTCGACGAACGCTTTCAGCGTCCGCACCTGCACAGCCATCTTCCACTCGACATAGCCGATGGCGCCAAGACCCGCGACGATCAGCACCAGAAGCGCAATGACGATCCTCTGAAAAGTCATTCGTCCCCCCTCAAACAACACGCAACCAGGAAAATTCAGCCAGCAAACCTAGAACGGCATTCCCATCATTTTCGACAGGCGTTCGACCGAGAGATAGCCGGCGTGATAGGCCGCAAGACCGAGCCCGAAGATGACCGCCGAGATGATCGTGGTCCAGATCAGCTTGCGCCGCATGCCGGTCAGGACCGGTGCGCCGGGATCGGTGCCGGGCGCGCCGACGCCGTCCTCGTGCTGGCTGCGCACGCCGAAGGGCAGCGTCAGAAACAGCGAGATCCACCAGATGACGAAGTAGATCGCGAGACCGGTTGAGATTTGGTAGGCCATGGGTGCGGCCTTACGCCTGCTCGATTTCGACGAGTGCGCCCGAAAAATCCTTCGGGTGCAGGAACAGCACCGGCTTGCCGTGGGCGCCGATCTTCGGCACACCGTCGCCGAGCACCCGCGCACCCTCCTTCACCAGAGTGTCGCGCGAGACGATGATGTCGACGACCTCGTAGCAGACGTGGTGGATGCCGCCGTCGGCATTGCGCTCCAGGAACTTTGCGATCGGCGAGGTCTCGCCGAGTGGCTCGATGAACTCGATCTTGGTGTTGGGGAGCGTCGCGAACACGGTGGTGACGCCATGCTCGGGCAACGCGACGGCTTCCGAAATCTGCGCCCCGAACGCCGCGCCGTAGATCCTGGCAGCCTTGATGGCGTCCTTTGTGGCGATCGCCACATGGTTGAGCCGGCCGAGCATGTTCGTCTCCCTTAAACTGTCAGGACATGTACCAGACAGGGGGGCTTTTTACCCCAATGTTCGTTGATCACGGCACGGACAGCGCGTCGCACCGACTCGCCCAAAGCATCCGCATCGCGGCGGCGCGCCTTCGGCAGGCCCTCGATGGTGGACACCACGGCATCGAAAACGATGTCGTCGAAGGGTTCGCCCGCCCGGTTCTTCTCGGGGATGCCGACGAGATCGACCTCGGGATCGTCGGCGAGCTCGCCCTGCTCGGTCATGGCGATAGCCACGAAGGCGCAGCCCGAAAACGCCATCCGGCGCCGCTCGGACACCGCGCGAGACTTGGAATCCTCCAAAATCGTCCCGTCCTTGTAGAGACGACCCGCGGGCACCTGGCCGATGATGCCGGGATCGCCCGGGCCGAGCTTGACGAGATCACCATTGCGGACGACCAGCACACGCGGCACGCCGGCGGCGCGCGCGAGCTTGGCGTGCTCGTGCAGATGCAGCGCCTCGCCGTGGACGGGGATCAGAAGCTGTGGCCTGACCCAGGCGATCATGTCGCGCAACTCGTCGCGGCGCGGATGGCCGGAGACGTGGACCAGATGGTCGCGATCGGTAATGACCTCGACGCCCTGGAGCACCAGATTGTTGATGATCGAGCCGACCGCCTTCTCGTTGCCGGGAATGGTGCGCGAGGAGAAGATGACGCAGTCGCCGCGGTTGAGCGTGATCTCGGGATGGTCGTCATTGGCAATGCGCGCCAGCGCCGCGCGGGCCTCGCCCTGGCTGCCGGTGCAGAGTGCCAGCACCTTGTCCTGCGGCAGATGGCCATAGACGTCGATCGAGCGGAAGTTTTGCACGCCGTCGAGATAGCCGGTCTCGCGCGCCACCTGCGACACGCGCTCCATGGCCCGTCCGACCACGACGATTTCGCGATCGGCGGCCTTGGCCGCATCCGCCACCGCCTTGATGCGCGCGACGTTGGAGGCGAAGGTGGTCACGGCAACCCTGCCCTTGGCGGCCTTGACCAGCCCGGCGATGGTCCTGGCGACCTCGGCTTCGGACGGCGAACGGCCGTCGCGCACGGCGTTGGTGGAATCGCCGATCAGGGCGATCACGCCCTCATCGCCCAATTCGCGCAGCCGCTTCTCGTCCGTCGGGCGGCCGATGATCGGGGTCGGATCGATCTTCCAGTCGCCGGTGTGCAGCACGGTGCCGACCTCGGTGTGGATCGCCAGCGCGTGCGACTCGGGAATCGAATGCGCGACCGGAATGAACTCGACGTTGAACGGGCCGATGTCGACGCGGCCGCCCGATGGCACCACTGTCACCGGGATTTTCGGCGCATTGCGCTCGGCCGCGCATTTGGCCTCGAACAGCGCGGCGCTGAACTGCGTCGCATAGATCGGGCATTTCAGCTTCGGCCAGAGGTCGATGATGGCGCCGAAATGGTCCTCATGGGCGTGGGTCAGCACCAGCCCCATCAGGTTCTTGCGTTCCTTCTCCAGGAAGCTGATGTCGGGCATGATCAGGTCGATGCCCGGCAGATGCTCCTCGTCGCCGAAGGAGACGCCGAGGTCGATCGCGAGCCAGGCGCGCTGCTGGCGGTTGCCGAGCCCGTAGATCGACAGGTTCATGCCGATCTCACCCACGCCGCCGAGCGGCGCAAATACCAGTTCGTCAGGCTTCGCCATCACGCAGCTCCCACGGAGGCGGCCGAGCCGAAGAACACCTCGCCGGCCGCCACCGGCAGGCGTCGGCCATCAGCGGTGCGGACGATCAGGCAACCGGTGTCGTCGATCGTGTCAAAAATGCCTTCCAGCGTTATCGCCCCCGTGTTGATCGCGACCTTTTCGCCGAGACCGGCGGCGCGTTCCAGCCACAGCTTCCGGATTTCGGCGAAGCCGCGGCCATTGTCCCAGATACCGCGGAATTCCACCCAGGAGTCCGTCAGTGCGGAAAACAGTTCCTCGGCGCTGATCTGGACGCCGAGCGCAGCGAGCGATACGGCCGGCGTCGGCGTACCCTCCGGAGCCGCCACGATGTTGGTGCCGATGCCAACGACGATGGCAAGGCGGTCGCCGACGGCTTCGGCCTCCAGCCCAATGCCGACCAGCTTCTTGCCGTTGGCGAGGACGTCGTTCGGCCATTTCAGGGCGTAGCGGGGCCTGTCAGGACCAAGCCGCAGCGCGGCCTCCAGGCTGACCTTCTCGAGAGCAGCGTCCTCGGCGAGCCCCGCCGCAAAACCGATCGTGGCGGCAACCGCAGGAGCGACGTCCACGACCTCAAGAACGCTGGCAGCCAGATTGCCCCGCGGCGAGATCCAGGCGCGCTGGCGCCGGCCGCGGCCGGCGGTCTGCTCGGAGGTCACGAACCAGATCGGGCCGCGTTCGCCGGCGCGCGCGCTTTCGATCGCATCGGTGTTGGTCGAGCCGGTCCGCTCAGAAGCTGCGAGCTTGTAGCCCGCCGAAATTGCGCGAGGACCGAGCGCGAACCCCATCCTAGAACAGCGACTTGGCGGCGGCGGAGGCGACGCTCACCACCGGGCCCGCGAACAGCGCAAACAGGATGTTGAACAGGCCAAAAACCGCCAGCACCGTCTTCACCTCGACGCGCACCGGATCGACCTGGCCGGCCGGCTCGTCGAAATACATCGTCTTGACGATGGTGAGATAGTAGTAGGCGCCCACGACGCTGGAGAGCACGCCGATGACGGCGAGCGTGAACAGGTTCGCCTTGATGGCGGCGACGAAGACGTACCATTTGGCGAAGAAGCCGGCGAGCGGCGGAATGCCGGCGAGCGAGAACAGCAGCATCGCGAACATGAAGGCGAGCAGCGGGTTGGTGCGCGACAGGCCTGCGAAATCGCTGATCTTCTCCACCGTCTGGCCGTTGCGCTTCATGGCGAGGATGACCGAGAACGAGCCGAGCGTCATCGCGACATAGATCACGATGTACATCAGCACGCCCTGTGCGCCCTCGACCGTGCCGGCGGCGAGACCGACGAGCGCAAAGCCCATATGGCCGATCGAGGAATAGGCCATCAGTCGCTTGATGTTGCTCTGGCCGATCGCGGCAAAGGAGCCGAGCACCATCGAGGCGATCGCCACGAACACCAGGATCTGCTGCCACTGCGAGACGATGCCCGGAAATGCGGTCAGCGTGACGCGGGTGAAGACGGCGAGCGCGGCGACCTTCGGTGCCGAGGCGAAGAATGCCGTCACCGGCGTCGGCGCGCCCTCGTAGACGTCAGGCGTCCACATGTGGAACGGGACGGCCGAGACCTTGAAGCAGAGGCCGGCGAGCAGGAAGACCAAGCCGAACACCAGGCCAACATTCGCGGTCGTCGCGGCAGTTGCGATTCCCGCAAAGCTGACCGTGCCGGTGAAGCCATAGATCAGCGAGGCGCCATAGAGCAGCATGCCCGAGGACAGCGCGCCCAGCACGAAATACTTCAGGCCGGCTTCTGTCGACTTGGCGTTGTCGCGGTTCGAGGCCGCCACGACGTAGAGCGCGAGCGACATCAGCTCGAGGCCGAGATAGAGCGAGATCAAGTCGCCGGCCGAGATCAGCACCATCATGCCGAGCGTCGAGAGCAGCACCAGGATCGAATACTCGAAGAGGCGGCGCGACGGATCGGACAGGAACTCCGTCGACAGCACCAGCGTCACCGCCGAGCCGATCAGGGCCAGGATCTTCATGAAGCGCGCAAAATCGTCGACGATGAAGCTGCCGCCGAAGGTGACCTGCTTGCCAGCGGGCAGCAGATATTCGAGCACGCCGACCACGATCAGGAGCAGGACCGCGAGCGTCGTGACCGTTTTCGTGGTCTCCTGCCCGCGATAGGCGCCGAGCATCAGAAGCGCCATGGCGCCGACCGCGAGCACGAGCTCGGGCAGCACCGGCGCCAGTTGATAACCTGCAGTCGAAAAGCTCATGGCGATATCCTGACCTGCCCGCTCACTGGAGCAGTGCGGCGGCCTTCACGGCCGTCACAGCGGTGTTGTAATTGTTGACGAGTTGCTGGACCGAGGCAGCCGACATGTCGAGCACGGGCTTCGGATAGATGCCGAACAGGATCGTCAGTGCGATCAGCGGGAACAGCGTCAGGCACTCCCGGAAGGTGAGATCCTTCATGCTCGCCAGCGACGGCTTGACCAGCGCCCCGAACACGACCTTGCGGTAGAGCCACAGCGCATAGCAGGCCGACAGGATCACGCCGAAGGTGGCGAAGAACGCGGTCGGAACCGAGGTCTTGAAGGTGCCGAGCAGCGTCATGAACTCGCCAACGAAGCCGGAGGTGCCGGGCAGACCGACATTGGCCATGGTGAAGATCATGAAGGTCAACGCGTAGAGCGGCATCCGGTTGACGAGGCCGCCATAGGCCGCGATCTCGCGGGTGTGCATGCGGTCGTAGACCACGCCGACGCAGAGGAACAGCGCGCCGGAGACGATGCCGTGCGAGATCATCTGGAACACACCGCCGGCGACGCCCTGCATAGTGCCTGCGAAGATGCCCATGGTGACGAAGCCCATATGCGCGACGGAGGAGTACGCGATCAGCTTCTTCATGTCCTCCTGCATCAAGGCCACCAGCGAGGTGTAGATGATGGCGATGGCGGAGAGCGTGAAGATCAGCGGCGCGAAATCATGCGAGGCCAGCGGGAACATCGGCAGCGAGAAGCGCAGGAAGCCGTAGCCGCCCATCTTCAACAGGATCGCGGCCAGGACCACCGAGCCCGCGGTCGGCGCCTCGACGTGCGCGTCGGGGAGCCAGGTGTGCACCGGCCACATCGGCATCTTCACCGCGAAGGAGGCAAAGAAGGCGAGCCACGCCCAGGTCTGCAACGACCGCGGCACGGCGGTGTGCATCAGGGTCGGGATGTCCGTGGTGCCGCCGTTCCAGTACAGCGCCATGATGGCGAGCAGCATCAGGACCGAGCCGAGCAGCGTGTAGAGGAAGAACTTGAAGGACGCGTAGACCCGGCGCGGACCGCCCCAGACACCGATGATCAGGAACATCGGGATCAGGCCGCCTTCGAAGAACAGGTAGAACAGCACGAGATCGAGCGCCGAGAAGGTGCCGATCATCAGCGTTTCCAGGATCAGGAACGCCATCATGTATTCGCGGACGCGGTTGGTGATCGCCTTCCAGCTCGCGATGATGCAGAACGGCATGATAGCGGTGGTCAGGATCACCAGCGGCAGCGAGATGCCGTCGACGCCCATGTGGTAGGTGATGCCGGTCGCGAGCCAGTTCGCCTTCTCGACGAACTGGAAGTCGGGGTTGGACGGATCGAAGCGCAGCACCAGTAGCACCGACACCGCGAAGGTGATCAGCGTCGCCCACAGCGCGATCCAGCGCGAGTTGCGCCGGGCTGCCTCGTCATCGCCGCGGCTGAGATAAACGATCAGCGCGCCGACCAGCGGCAGGAAGGTGGTGACGGATAGGATTGGCCAGGTCGTCATTTACTGGCCTCCAAAGCCGAACATGAACCAGGTGATCAGGCCGGCGGCGCCGATCAGCATGGCAAACGCGTAGTGATAGAGATAGCCGGTCTGGATCTTCACGACGTTGCGGGTGATGTCCAGCACGCGGGCCGAGATGCCATCGGGGCCGAATCCGTCGATGATGAAGCCGTCGCCCTTCTTCCAGAGCTGGTAGCCGATCCACTTCGCAGGACGGACGAAGATGAAGTCATAAAGCTCGTCGAAGTACCATTTGTTGAGCAGGAATTTGTACAGCATCGGCTGCGTGTTCGCGAGCTCGACCGGGAGATACGGCTTGCGGATGTAGAAAGTGTAAGAGACCAGGAAGCCGCCGACCATCATCACGAAGGGCAGCCAGCCCAACAGATGCGGCATGTGCTCCATGTCCTCGAGGATGTGAGGATTCATCTTCACGGACTCGCGGAAAAACTCCTCCACACCATGCGGACTGGTGAAATATTCCTTGAAGGGGAAACCGGCCGCCAAAGAGCCGACGGCGAGAACGCCGATCGGGACCAGCATCCAGATCGGGGCCTCATGCGCCGCCTCATAGTGTTCCTGATCGTGGGGCTCACCGAAGAACGTCTTGAGGATCAAGCGCCACGAATAGAACGACGTGAGACCCGCTGCCGCGATCGTCAGCAGATAGGCATATGTAGAAAATGGATTATGCGAGGCATAGGCAGCCTCGATGATCGCGTCCTTGGAGAAGTAGCCTGCAAAAAGCGGAAAACCGGTCAGCGCCAGCGTGCCGACGCACATCACCGCGAACGTATAGGGGATCTTGCGCCAGAGGCCGCCCATGTTGCGGATGTCCTGCTCGTGGTGCATCGCGTAGATCACCGAGCCGGAGCCCAAGAACAGCAGCGCCTTGAAGAAGGCGTGCGTGAACAGATGGAACATGCCGACCGAATAGGCCCCCGCCCCCATCGCCACGAACATGTAGCCGAGCTGCGAACAGGTCGAGTAGGCGACGATGCGCTTGATGTCGTTCTGGACGAGGCCGATGGTCGCGGCGAAGAACGCCGTGGTCGCGCCAAAGAACATCACGACGGCCTGCGCGTTCGGCGCAAGCTCGAACAGCGGCGACAGGCGCGCCACCATGAACACGCCGGCGGTCACCATGGTCGCGGCGTGGATCAGCGCCGACACCGGCGTCGGGCCTTCCATCGCGTCCGGCAACCAGGTGTGCAGCAGGAACTGCGCTGACTTGCCCATCGCGCCCATGAACAGCAGCAGGCAGGTCAGGGTCAACGCGTCGGCGTGCCAGCCGAGGAAGTCGATGGTCTTGCCGGTGAGCCCGGGAGCTGCATGGAAGATGGTCTCGAAATCGGTCGAGTTCGTCAGCAGGAAGATCGCGAAGATGCCGAGCGCGAAACCGAAATCGCCGACGCGGTTGACCACGAAGGCCTTGATGGCGGCCGCATTCGCCGACGGCTTCTGGTACCAGAAGCCGATCAGGAGGTAGCTGGCGAGACCCACGCCTTCCCAACCGAAGAACAGCTGCACGAGGTTGTCCGCCGTCACCAGCATCAGCATGGCGAAGGTGAACAGCGAGAGATAGCCGAAGAAGCGCGGCCGGTACGGATCCTCGTCCATGTAGCCGATGGAATAGAGGTGCACGAGCGAGGACACGGTCGTGACCACCACCAGCATCACGGCGGTGAGCGTGTCGACCCGAAGCGTCCAGTAGACTTGCAAGTCGCCGGAGAAGATCCAGGGCAGAAGCTGGATCGGAGCGGCGTCGTGGTGCATGAAGCCGACATCGACCAGCGTCATCCAGGACAGCGCGGCCGCCACAAACAGCAGCGCCGTGGTGACCAACTCGGCGCCGCGCGAACCAGCAGCCGCCGGCTCGGCTGGCCCGTGATCGTCGTGCGCGTGATCGTCATGGCCATGATCATCGTGAGCCGCCGCCGCGTGGGCGGCGCCGTGACCATGATCATCGTGATGTTCGACCGTGTCGCCCGAGGGGTTACGGGCATGCGCGCCAAAGAGCGCGATCAGGCCGGCCAGAATGGCGCCCAGCAGCGGCAGGAAAACGATTGCCTGAACCATGACTGCGCTCAGCCCTTCATCAAATTGACGTCCGCAACCGCGATCGAGCCGCGGTTGCGGAAATAGACCACCAGGATGGCGAGACCGATCGCGGCTTCGGCGGCCGCAACGGTCAAGACCAGCAGCGCGAAGACCTGGCCGACGATGTCGCCGAGGAAGGTCGAGAATGCCACCAGATTGATGTTGACCGAGAGCAGGATCAGCTCGATCGACATCAGGATGACGATGATGTTCTTGCGGTTCAGGAAGATGCCGAGGATCCCGAGCGTGAACAGGATCGCGCCGACCGCCAGGTAATGTCCGAGCCCGATCGTCATTTCACCCACTCCGCCGCATCGGCGTCCGAAAGCCCCTGCCCCGGCGTCACCTTGCGCATCGCCATCGCCATCTCAGGCGTACGCGCGTTCTGAACGTTGATGTCCTGCCGCTTGACGCTCGCCTTGTGGCGCAAGGTCAGCACGATGGCGCCGATCATGGCGACCAGGAGCACCATGCCCGAGAGCTGGAAGTAGTGGATGTACTTCGTATAGAGCACGAGCCCGAGCGCCTCGGTATTGGAGACATTGGTCGGGATCGCCGCCGTGATCGTCTTGCTGACGGTGGGATTGATGACCCAGAAGCCGACGGTGAGCAGCAGCTCGAACAGGAAGATGCCGCCTATCACCAGACCGACCGGCAGGTACTCAATGAAGCCCTCGCGCAGCTCGAGGAAGTCGACGTCGAGCATCATGATCACGAACAGGAACAGCACCGCGACCGCGCCGACATAGACAACGATCAGGATCATCGCCAGGAATTCGGCGCCCATCAGCACGAACAGGCCGGAGGCGTTGACGAAGGCCAGGATCAGGTACAGCACGGAGTGCACGGGATTGCGCGAGACAATCACCATCACCGCCGAGGCGACGCAGACGCCGGCGAAGAGATAGAAGAACAGCGCGGGAAGGATCATGCTCTCATCTCACCGGTACGGCGCGTCGAGCTCGATCGCTTTTGCGATCTCGCGTTCCCAGCGGTCGCCATTGGCGAGCAGCTTGGCCTTGTCATAGAACAGTTCCTCGCGGGTCTCGGTCGCGAACTCGAAATTCGGACCTTCGACGATGGCGTCGACCGGGCAAGCCTCCTGGCAGAGGCCGCAATAGATGCACTTCACCATGTCGATGTCGTAGCGCACGGTGCGGCGGGTGCCGTCGTTGCGGCGCGGACCGGCCTCGATGGTGATAGCCTGCGCCGGGCAGACAGCTTCGCACAGCTTGCAAGCGATGCAGCGTTCTTCGCCGTTCGGATAGCGGCGCAGCGCGTGCTCGCCGCGGAAGCGCGGCGAGATCGGGCCCTTCTCGAAGGGATAGTTCAGCGTCGGCTTCGGCTGGAAGAAATAGCGCATGGCGAGGAAGAACGCCGAGACGAATTCCGACAGCAGAAGCGAGCGTGCAGTGGCGTTGATGTTGATACCCATGACGGCCCTCACTTCGGCGCGATGCCGGCGAACTGCAGCACGCCGGCTACCACGACCACCATCGCCAGCGACAGCGGCAGGAACACCTTCCAGCCGAGGCGCATCAGTTGGTCGTAGCGGTAGCGCGGCACGATCGCCTTTGCCATCGCGAACAGGAAGAACATGAAGAACACTTTGAGCGAGAACCAGATGATCCCCGGCACCCAGTTGAAGGGCGGCAGGTCCACCGGCGGCAGCCAGCCTCCGAGGAACAGAATGGTGGCCATCGCGCACATCGTGACGATCGCGACATATTCGCCGAGCATGAACAGCAGATACGGCGTCGAGCCGTACTCGACCATGAAGCCGGCGACGAGTTCGGATTCCGCTTCGACGAGGTCGAAGGGCGGACGGTTGGTTTCCGCCAGCGCCGAGACGTAGAACACCACGAACATCGGGAACAGCGGCCAGACATACCAGTTCAGGATCGTGAGCTGCGGCAGCCCGATCAGGCTGGCAAGGCCGCGGATATGCTGGGCTTCGACCACCGCCGAGAGGTTCAGCGTGCCGGCGCAGAGCAGAACGGTGATGATGACGAAGCCGATCGAGACCTCATAGGACACCATCTGCGCCGCCGAGCGCAGCGCGGCCAGGAACGGGTATTTCGAATTCGACGACCAGCCGGCCATGATGATGCCGTAGATCGACAGCGACGAGATCGCGAAAATGAAGAGGACGCCGACATTGATGTCGGAGATCACCCAGCCGAGATTGGTCGGGATCACCGCCCAGGCCGCAAGCGCGAGCACGCATGAGACTAAGGGAGCAAGGAGAAACACGCCCTTGTTGGCGCCGGCCGGAATGATCGGCTCCTTCAGCACGAACTTCAGCAGGTCGGCGAAGGACTGGAACAGGCCCCAGGGACCGACCACGTTCGGGCCGCGGCGGATCTGCACAGCCGCCCAGATCTTGCGGTCGGCGAGCAGGATGTAGGCGATCGCGACCAGCAGGACCACGAGCACCAGCACGCTTTCCGCGATCATGATGATCAGCGGCCAGAGGAAGCCGGTCCAGAATGCGCTTGCGAAGAATTCCATCAGCTCACTCCGCTGCGGTCAGCATCTGCCCGGAGGCAAGCCGCGAGCATTCCGCCATTACGGCGGACGCACGCGCGATTGGGTTGGTCAAATAGAAGTCCTCGACGAGCGGCTTGAACGGCGCCTTTTCCGTCGTGCCGCCCTTGCCCGCCAGCTTCTTGATCTGGTCGGCGGAGCCTGCCTCGATCTGGTCGAGGCGGATCAGATGCGGCACCGCCTTGAAGATCGTCTGGCGCAACGCCGACAGCGAGTCGTAGCCGAGCTTCTTGCCGAGCGCTTCGGACAGCGCGCGGACGATCGCCCAGTCCTCGCGGGCTTCGCCCGGCGGGAATGCGGCGCGGCCGGTCATCTGCACGCGGCCTTCGGTGTTGACGTAGATCGCGGACTTCTCGGTGTAGGCCGCCGCCGGCAGGATGACGTCGGCGCGGTGCGCGCCGCGGTCGCCATGGGTGCCGATATAGACCACGAAGGTGCCGTCCGGCGCCTTGATCTCGTCGGCCCCGAGCAGGAACAGCAGATCCAGCGTGCCGAAGGTCGTCATCTGCGCGGCGTTGAGGCCGCCGCGACCTGCGACAAAGCCGATGTCGAGCGCGCCGACGCGCGAGGCGGTCTCGTGCAGCACGCCAAGGCCGTTCCAGCCGTCCTTCACCGCGCCGACGTCGAGCGCGAGCTTGGCGGCGGCGGCGAGAATGGCGGCGCCGTCGTGACGCGAGGCCGCGCCTGCGCCGACCAGGATGATCGGCTTCTTGGCGTTCTTGAGCACGTCCATGAAGGAGTGCTTGCCGGCCGCGAGTTCACCGAGCGTCTCGCTGCCAGCGCCGAGATAGTCATAATCGTAGGTCAGATCGGCCTTGGCGCCGATCACGCCGACCTTGAAGCCGCCCGAACGCCAGCGCTTGCGGATGCGGGCGTTGAACACGGCCGCTTCTTTCCGCGGATTGGCGCCGATGATCAGCAGTGCATCGGCCTGCTCGACGCCCACCAGCGTCGGATTGAAGATGTAGGAGCCACGGCCGAGCGCGGGATCGAAGGCGTCGCCGCCCTGCACCGCCAGATTGGCCGAGCCGAATTTCGCCAGCAGATCCTTCAGCGCGAACATCTCTTCGACGCCGGAGAGGTCGCCCGCGATCGCGCCGATCCGCTTGCCATCGGTGCGGGCCGCTTTCGCAGCAATCGCAGCAAACGCTTCCGGCCAGCTCGCCGCACGCAGCTTGCCCGCTTCACGGATATAGGGCCGGTCGAGCCGCTGGGTGCGAAGGCCGTCGACGACGTGGCGGGTCTTGTCCGAGATCCACTCCTCGTTCACGGCCTCGTTGATGCGCGGCAGCACGCGCATTACCTCACGACCGCGGGTGTCGACGCGGATCGCTGATCCGACGCCGTCCATGACGTCGATCGACTGGGTCTTGCCGAGTTCCCACGGGCGGGCGGCGAACGCATAAGGCTTCGAGGTCAGCGCGCCGACCGGGCAGATGTCGACGAGGTTGCCTTGGAGTTCCGACGTCAGCGCGTGCTGGAGATAGGTCGTGATCTCCATGTCCTCGCCGCGGCCGGTCGCGCCCATTTCTGGGGCGCCGGCCACTTCCGCCGAGAAGCGGACGCAGCGCGTGCACTGGATGCAGCGGTTCATCGAGGTCTTGACCAGCGCGCCGAGATATTTGTCCTCGACCGCGCGCTTGTTCTCGGCGAAACGGCTGGTGTCGACACCATAGCCCATCGCCTGGTCCTGCAGATCGCACTCGCCGCCCTGGTCGCAGATCGGGCAATCCAGCGGATGGTTGATAAGAAGGAATTCCATCACGCCTTCGCGTGCCTTCTTCACCATCGGCGAACGGGTGGAGATTTCCGGCGGCTCGCCCTTGGGACCCGGACGGCAATCGCGCACGGCCCAGGCGCAGCTTGCGACCGGCTTCGGGCCGCCCTTCACTTCGACGAGGCACATCCGGCAATTGCCGGCGATCGACAGGCGCTCGTGATAGCAGAAGCGCGGAATCTCGGCGCCAGCAGCCTCGCACGCCTGAAGCAGCGTGTACTCGGCCGGGACATCGATCTCTTTGCCGTCGATGATGAGCTTGGTCATGCTTCCTACTCCGCCGCGACCATGTTCACGGGATCGCGGACGCCGATATCGTCGATGTCGGCCTTGTGCGAATACTGGTCGATGCGCGCTTCGATCTCGTGACGGAAATGCGCGATCAGGCCCTGGATCGGCCAGGCGGCTGCGTCGCCGAGCGCGCAGATGGTGTGGCCTTCGACCTGCTTGGTGACCTCGAGCAGCATGTCGATCTCGCGCTTGTGGGCGCGGCCGTCGGCCATGCGGGTCAGCACGCGCCACATCCAGCCGGTGCCCTCGCGGCACGGCGTGCACTGGCCGCAGCTCTCGTGCTTGTAGAAATAGGAGATGCGGGCGATGGCGCGGATCAAATCGGTCGACTTGTCCATCACGATCACGGCCGCGGTGCCGAGGCCCGAGCGCAGCTTGCTCAAGCTATCGAAATCCATCGGCGTGTCGATGATCTGCTCCGCCGGCACCATGCGCACCGACGAGCCGCCGGGGATCACGGCCTTGAGATTGTCCCAGCCGCCACGGACGCCGCCGCAATGCTTCTCGATCAGCTCACGGAACGTGATGCCCATGGCTTCTTCGACGTTGCAGGGTCGCTCGACATGGCCGGAGATGCAGAACAGTTTTGTGCCGACATTGTTCGGACGGCCGATGCCGGCGAACCAGGCCGCGCCGCGGCGCAGGATGTCCGGCGCGACCGCGATCGACTCGACGTTGTTGACGGTGGTCGGGCAGCCGTACAGGCCGACATTGGCCGGGAACGGCGGCTTCAGGCGCGGCTGGCCCTTCTTGCCCTCGAGGCTTTCGAGCAACGCGGTTTCCTCGCCGCAGATGTAGGCGCCAGCGCCGTGTGCGACGTAGATGTCGAACGGCCAGCCGTTGACGTTGTCCTTGCCGACCAGCTTGGCCTCATAGGCCTGGTCGATCGCGGCCTGGAGATGCTCGCGCTCGCGGATGAATTCGCCACGGACATAAATGTAGCAGGCATGCGCGTTCATCGCGCAGCTCGCGATCAGGCAGCCTTCGATCAGGAGATGCGGATCATGCCGCATGATCTCGCGATCCTTGCAGGTGCCGGGCTCGGACTCGTCGGCGTTGACGACGAGATAGCTCGGCCGGCCGTCGGTGGATTCCTTCGGCATGAACGACCATTTCAGGCCGGTCGGGAAGCCGGCGCCGCCACGGCCGCGCAGGCCGGACGCCTTCATCTCGTTGATGATCCAGTCGCGGCCCTTGTCGATGATACCCTTGGTGCCATCCCAGGCGCCGCGGCGCCGCGCACCCTCGAGCCCCCAATCGTGGAAGCCGTAGAGGTTTTTGAAGATGCGGTCCTTGTCCTCGAGCATATCAGTGCTTTCCGATCAACGATTGGCTTGCTTGTAGGCAAGCCCGGCGGCGCAGACGGCGAAGGTCAGCGCCCAGAGCAGACTGGTCTCCTGCGACGCGCTCATCACGAAGCGCTGCAGCAGGAACATGAAAACGGCCGCGCCCGCGGCATGCATGGCGACGAAGCCCCATTTGTTCACGGCTTCGCTCCTCAAAATGGCCCGATACGAGAGATCACGCATCAGGAGGTTTCCTTCAGCGTGGTCGGTCCGCCCGCCGGCGCAGAGAACTGGCGGCCGTTCTGCGGACCGGGCTTGGGCACATTGCCCGAGGCGAAGCCGTCGAGCACCTTGCCGAAGGTTTCCTTGGTCAGGTCCTCATAGGTGTCCTTGCCGATCAACACCATCGGCGCATTCACGCAGGCGCCTAAGCACTCGACCTCTTCCCAGCTGAAATTGCCGTCCTTGGAGAGATGGAAGGGATCGTGGTGGATCCGGCTCTCGCAGACGTGGATCAGGTCTTCGGCACCGCGCAGGCGGCACGGCGTGGTGCCGCAGACCTGGACGTGGGCCTTCTTGCCGACCGGTGCGAGCTGGAACATCGTGTAGAAGGTCGCGACTTCGAGCACGCGGATATAGGGCATGTCGAGCATGTCGGCGACGACGCGGATCGCAGCTTCCGACACCCAGCCGTCGTGCTGTTCCTGGACGCGCCAGAGGATCGCGATGACGGCGGAGGCTTGCCGGCCGGCCGGATATTTCGCGACCTGCTGCTTGGCGAACGCAAGGTTCTCGTCCGTGAACGCAAAGCTCGCGGGCTGGACTTCCTTCGGTGCTAATCGGCGGACGGACATCTCTTATTCTCTCACTGCATGCGGCGCGCGGTTTTCGCATTCAGGGCATTGATCCTGTCCTGCCAGAATGCGCTTGCGGTGCCGAAAACGTTGTAGCCGACGTGGGTCGAGACCTTGATGCGGTCGAGGATCGACAGATCGCTGACGGTCTCCAGCCGGTTGGTGCGCGGATCGAGCACGATCAGCTTCATCGGGGTCTGTTCGAGGATGTAGCGCGACACCGCATGAGAGCGGTCGCTGCCGTGCTCCTCGCACATGATGACGCTGTCGGTCTCAAGCAGCCGGGCGCCGCCCTTGATCGCCTCGATCTCGACGCCCTCGACGTCAAGCTTGACCAGGTATTTGCCGGTGCCTGCGACCTTCCCGTCGTCGATGAGGTTGTCCAGCGCGAGAACCGGAACGTCCTCACCGCCCGCCGACGCATCGCCGGCGATGCTGAAGGCCTCGTGCTTGGTGCCGGACAGCCGCGCGGTGCCGCGGGCCGCGCCGATCGCGCATTTCAGGGTCTCGAAGCGGTTGCCGTTGACGCGCGCATTGTTGGCGAGCTTCGGGTAGTTCTGTCCCGACGGCTCGATCGCGATCGCCTTGTGCACGCCAAACGGCTTGCTCGAGACCAGCACCGACCAATAGCCGTAATTGGCACCGCAATCGAGCAGCGTGTAGTCGACGTCGATCGAGTCCGCGAACAGCAGCTCGAGCTCGCCCTCATAGCTGTAGGAGCGGTCGAGCAGCTTGCTCCAATAGCCGTCGCCATAGGGGAATTCAAACGCAGCGTCGGGATTGAGCTTGATCGCAATGTTGCGCTCGGGCAGCGTCTTGCGCAGCAGGTTGGCGCAGGCGATGTAGCCCATATGCGAGAAATGCGACGAGATCTTCGATCCCGTCACCAGCGCCAAGGCAGCCGTCCGCTCCCACAGGTTGGCCCCTTCAAGGGCCCCCGAGGCACGGTCAAACTGGATTGGCGCCTGCACCATCACCGGTCGACCTCTCCGAACACGATGTCGAGCGAGCCGAGGATCGCCGAGACGTCGGCGAGCAGATGGCCACGGCAGATGTGATCCATGGCCTGAAGATGCGCAAAGCCCGGCGCGCGGATCTTGCACTTGTACGGCTTGTTGCTGCCATCGGAGACGAGATAGACGCCGAACTCGCCCTTCGGCGCCTCGACCGCGACATAGACTTCGCCGGCCGGCACGTGGACGCCTTCGGTGTAGAGCTTGAAGTGGTGGATCAGCGCTTCCATCGAGCGCTTCATGTCGCCGCGGCGCGGCGGCGCAACCTTGTTGTCCTCGACGACGACGGGGCCCTTCCCGTCTGGCGCATTCAGCTTCTGGATGCACTGCTTCATGATGCGCACGGACTGGCGCATCTCTTCCATGCGGATCAGATAGCGGTCGTAGCAGTCGCCGTTCTTGCCGATCGGGATGTCGAAATCCATTTCGGCGTAGCACTCGTAGGGCTGCGACTTGCGCAGATCCCAGGCCGCGCCCGAGCCGCGCACCATCACGCCCGAAAAGCCCCACTCCCAGGCTTCCTTGAGCGACACCACGCCGATGTCGACGTTGCGCTGCTTGAAGATGCGGTTGGCGGTGAGCAGGCGATCGAGGTCCTCGACCACTTTCAGAAACGGAGCGCACCAGGCGTCGATGTCGTCGACCAGCTTCTGCGGCAGGTCCTGGTGCACGCCACCGACGCGGAAGAAGGCTGCGTGCATGCGGCTGCCCGAGGCGCGCTCGTAGAACACCATCAGCTTTTCGCGCTCTTCAAAGCCCCACAGCGGCGGGGTCAGCGCGCCGACGTCCATAGCCTGCGTGGTGACGTTGAGCAGGTGCGAGAGAATGCGGCCGATCTCGCAATAGAGCACGCGGATCAGCTGGCCGCGGCGCGGCACCTCGATGCCGAGCAGCTTTTCAGCCGCCATGCAGAAGGCATGCTCCTGATTCATCGGCGCGACGTAGTCGAGCCGGTCGAAATACGGGATCGCCTGCAGATAGGTCTTTTGCTCGATCAGCTTTTCTGTGCCGCGGTGAAGCAGGCCGATATGGGGATCGACACGGGCCACGACTTCGCCGTCAAGCTCCAGCACCAGACGCAACACGCCATGCGCGGCCGGATGCTGCGGCCCGAAGTTGATGGTGAAATTGCGAAGGATTTCGGGTTGCTCGTTCATGATCAGACCTTCGGCCCTGCTTTTTCATCGCCGGGAAGGACCGGATAGTCGGCGCCCTCCCACGGAGACAAAAAGTCGAACTTGCGGAATTCCTGGTTGAGCCGGACCGGCTCGTACACCACCCGCTTCTCCTGGTCGTCGTAGCGGACTTCGAGGAAGCCGGTGGTCGGGAAATCCTTGCGCAGCGGATGACCCTCGAAACCGTAATCGGTCAGGAGGCGGCGCATGTCGGGATGGCCGACGAAGAACACGCCATAGAGATCGTAGGCCTCGCGCTCGAACCAGTCGGCGCCGGGAAACACCTCGATCAGCGACGGCACCTGGGTGGTTTCGTCAGCCTGGGCCCTAAGCCGGACCCGCGTGTTCAGCGCCGGTGACAGGAAGTGATAGATCACGTCGAACCGCTTCTCGCGATCCGGATAATCCACCGCCGTAATGTCGGTGAAGCTGATGAAGCGGCAGTTCGGGTCGTCGCGCAGGTACTTGACCACCTCGACGATCTTGCTGGCCTCGACATCAACCGTGAGCTGGTTGAAGGCCACCGTGTGACCGGTGGCGGCGCCCGGAAGCGCGCTAACGATCGTTTGCCCCAGGGCGTCGAGCTTGCCATCGTCCATAACGTAAAACCTTAGCGTTCGATGGTGCCGGTACGCCGGATCTTCTTCTGAAGCAGCAGCACGCCGTAAAGCAGTGCTTCCGCGGTGGGCGGGCAGCCCGGCACATAGATATCGATCGGCACGATGCGGTCGCAGCCGCGCACGACCGAATAGGAATAGTGATAGTAGCCGCCGCCATTGGCGCAGGAGCCCATCGAGATGACATAGCGCGGCTCGGGCATCTGGTCGTAGACCTTGCGCAGCGCAGGCGCCATCTTGTTGGTCAGCGTGCCGGCGACGATCATCACGTCGGACTGCCGCGGCGAGGCACGCGGCGCGAAGCCGAAGCGCTCAACGTCGTAGCGCGGCATCGAGACCTGCATCATCTCGACCGCGCAGCAGGCGAGACCGAAGGTCATCCACATCAGCGAGCCGGTGCGGGCCCAGGTGATGAGGTCGTCGGTCGCGGCCACGAAGAAGCCCTTGTCGGACAGCTCGGAATTGACCTCGAGGAAGAATGGATCATTGGCCCCGACCGGCCTGCCGGTCGACGGATCCAAAATGCCCTTGGGGGCCGGCGCGAGAACCGGACCGCCTGATGGTGCAGGGTTCAATCCCATTCGAGTGCGCCTTTCTTCCATTCATAGGCGAACCCGACCGTCAGCACGGCGAGGAACACCACCATGGACCAGAAGCCGGTGGCGCCAAGCTTGCCGAACGCCACCGCCCAGGGAAACAGGAACGCCACTTCGAGGTCGAAGATGATGAAGAGAATGGCGACCAGATAGAAGCGGACGTCGAACTTCATGCGGGCGTCGTCGAAGGCGTTGAAACCGCACTCATACGCCGACAATTTTTCCGGGTCGGGCTGCTGGAACGCCACGATGAAGGGCGCGATCAGCAGCACCAGGCCAATGAGGGCCGCGACCCCTATAAAGACGACGAGTGGAAGATAGTTCTGTAGAATGCCGCTCATTGGCGAGCCCTTTTTCCCGTAGCCTCGGGACAGCCACGGATTCGTCCAGTTTGGAATTGTTCTGAGCCTTAGCGCAGTGCACCAATGGGCGCAAGACACGCTCTTTTTAGGCCCTTTGCCGCTCCCAGAACGGTGGAAATCCCGGAATCACCCCGCGCTGGTATGGATCAGATCGCCAGACCCAGCAAGGCCGGCCACGATTTTGCAGGGCAGCAGTTCTGAGATTGCGGCGCACAGGTTCCGGCAGCTACTTGCGGTGTAGTGCCTGCGCAATTTGCCCGGTTTTTTTGGTGCGGCGGCGCCCCCAAACCCAAGCGACGACCAGCACGGGCGCCCCCACCGTCACCCAGGCGACATATTGGCCGAGCGCGCCCCAGAGCAGCGCCGCCAGGAGGCCGGTGATGGTCGCGACCGCGAGCAGGACGGGTGCAGCGAAGACATGTATCCACAGGCGCGACGAGCCGGACGAGCCATGCATCACGACGGGACCGGGGCTCGTCTGGCGAATGCGTCAGCGCGGGCGGGCGTTCGTTTGCGCCGCCGGGCCAGCCAGAGATAGAGGCCGCTGCCGATTACAACGATCGTGAGCATGTCGAGCGCCGCCCAGATCAGTTTGAGCGGCATGCCGCCGTAATCGCCGAAATGCAGCGGCTGCGAGATCAGCAGCGCCTGGAGATAGAGCGGCAGTGCCCGGCTGTCGGCGACCTCCCCGGTTTCGCCGTCGAGCAAGACCGGCTTCAGCAGCCGCGCCGTCAGGACGGTATCGCCGCGCATGAAGGCGGCGAAATGGTGCGAGGAGGAAAACGGCGTGCCGGGAAAGGCGATGAAGGCGATCTCCATGCCAGGAGCTACCTGCCTGGCGCGCGCGACGACATCGTCGAGCGAGGCGAGATGCGTTGGCGCGGGCTTGCCGGCATAGGGCGCGACCATGGCGGCGAGCTCAGTCGCCTTCCACTGGTTCAGCATCAGCTCGGCCCAGGTGTTGACGACGCCGGTGAGCCCGACCGCCAGCGCCCATGCCACCGTCGCCACACCGATCAGATTGTGCCAGTCCAGCCAGACGACGCGACGCGAGGCGCGGTCACGGATAGTGGCAAAGCGCCGGCGGCGGGTGAACGGCCAATACATCACCACGCCGGAGATGATGGCGACGGCGAACAGCAGGCCCATCGCGCCAAGGAACAGCTTTCCGGCCTGGCCTGCGAACATATCCGTATGCAGCTTGAGCACGATCAGCATCGGCCCGACACCGACCGGCCCGAGTAGCCTGGCCGAGACCGCATCGAAGGCGCGCACGGTCGCATTATCAGGCGCACCGTCGGGTGCGCTGTTGGTGAAGGCCATGACGAGCCCGGGCTCATCCTTGTCCCAGGCGATATATTGCAGGACACGGCCGGGATCGGCCGCGAGCGCGGCGCGGGCGACGGCTTGGGGCGTCGCGCGCGCCGCGCTCGCATGAGCTTCGGGCTGGGGGGCGTAGCCCAGGAGCTCATCGATCTCGTGATGGAAGATCAGCGGCAGGCCGGTCAGGCAGAGCAGGAGCAGGAAGATGGTCGAGATCAAGCTGGTCCAGGTGTGGACCACGGACCAAAGCCTGACCGTGCGCGCCCTCACGACACGCTGCCCTCGCCCGCGCCTACCACTTGTAGGAGACGCTGGCGGTGATGCGGCGACGGTCGCCGTAGAAGCAGGACGAGGCCGAGGCGCAGCTCGCGACATAGATCTTGTCGGTCAGATTGATCACGTTGATCGCCGTGCGCCAGTTCTGCCACTCGTAATGGACTGCGAGATCGCCAAGCACCACCGCGGGCACCTCGAGCGTGTTGGCGGTGTCGGCCCAGGACGAGCCGACATAACGCACGCCGCCGCCGAAACCAAATCCCTCGAGCGGTCCATCCTTGAAGGTGTAGTCGGCCCAGCCCGAGATCAGCATTTCCGGCGTGTTGGTCGGCGTCTTGCCGATCAGGGTCGGATCGAGGTCCCTGCTGATGAAGAGATGATAGGAGGTGAAGGCGCCGATCAGCTTCAGCTCCTTGGTGACGTTCGCCACCGCTTCGAGCTCGATGCCGCGCGAGGTCACTTCACCGGTCTGGTTCTGCAACAGTACATTCGACGGATCGGTGGTCGCTACATTCTGGCGCCTCAGGTCGAACACCGAGGCGGTGAAATAGCCGTCAAATCCCTTGGGCGCGACCTTTACGCCGATCTCGGCCTGCTTGCCGGTCTCCGGGAGAAACAGCTGGTTCTGGGCGTTCAGGCCGATGATCGGATTGTAGCTCGTCGCGTAGGAGACGTAGGGCGCGATACCGTTGTCGAAATTGTAGATCAGTCCGGCGCGCCCGCTGAACTTGCTGTCGTCGCGGCTGGCGACATTTGCGCCGGTGTCGCGGGCGACCTGCGAGGTCTCGACCCAATCGTTGCGGCCGCTCAGCACCAGCGTGAAGTTGCCGAGCTTCATCTGGTCCTGAACGTAAGTGCCGGCCTGCTTCTGCGTGATCTGGAAGTTGCGGAACGGCGCGCCCGTGAGGGGAATGTCGAGACCATAGGCGGGATTGAAGACGTTGATGGACGGAACGGTGCCGAAGTTGAAGGCCTGATAGTCGTCGATCTGGTAGCCCTTCAAATCGACCCCGAACAGCATCGTGTGCTTCACCGGCCGGTGTTGAAGCGGTACTCCAGCTGGTTGTCGAGATTGGCCTGGTTGGCGGTGTTCTTCGCGTACCAATTGTAGCGTCCCATCGTGGCCGTATTGATGTCGTCCCAGCCGTTGCCGATGAAGCCACGATAGGTCAGGTCGATATGCGCAAAACGCGCATTCTGCCGGAACGTCAGGTCGTCGGTGAGGTTGCGCTCGAACTGGTAGCCGAGCATCTCCTGCTCGCGCGTGAACTTGTCGACATTGGGATCGCCGGCGAAGAAGCTGGTCGGGATCTTGCCGAACGGCGCGTTGGTCACCGTGCCCTGATAGGGCAGGAAGTTGATGCCGCGCGTGTCCTGCTTCGAGGCCGAGGCCAGCACCGTGAAACTGGTGTCGGCATCCGGCTTCCAGGTGAACGACGGCGCGATGAAGTAGTTGTTGTCGGGCGTGAAGTTGACCTGGGTGTTGCCGTTCTGGACCTGACCGACGACGCGGTAGAACAGCTTGCCGTCCTGGGGCTGCGTTGCGACAGGACCGCCGAAATCGAAGCCGACATAGGCGTTGCCGAAATTGTTGACGCCGGTCTCGATGTAGCGAACCGGTTCGGTCGGCGGCATCTTGCTGATGACGTTGACGATGCCGCTCGGGCTGGATCCACCGTAGAGCACAGCCGACGGGCCGCGCAGCACCTCGACCCGCTCCATGTTCGGCGGCTGGAGCTTCCAGCTCGCATAGGAGGTGTAGAACAGCTGCATGCCGTCGAGGAACAGTCCGATATCGTCGGACTTGAAGCCACGGATCAGCCACCAATCGTTGCGGGTATCAGCGCCAAAAGTTCCGGCGCGCACGCCTGCGGTGTAGCGCAGGACCTCGTCGAGCTTGTTCGGCTTCTGGTCGCGGATCTGCTCCGCGCCGATCACCGAGACCGCCTGCGGCGTCTCCATGATCGGCGTGTTGGTCTTGGTGCCGGACGAGCTGCGATTGGCGACGTAGCCGTGCACGGGGCCGCGCGCGGTCTCGACGAAGCCGACATTGCGTTGCGGCTGTGGTTTCCGGCTGTTGGCGGTCTGCACTGAGCGCTGCGCGCGGCGCGGAGCATTGGAGGCCGCGCGGCGGCGTTGTTCTGGCGCGGTGACGGTCACCGAAGGCAAATTCTGCGCGCCGCTTTGCGTCGACGATTGCGCGAGTGAAGCTTGCGGCAGCAATACCCAAGCGGACGCGGTCGCCAACACGGCGGACCGCAGCATACGAAGACTGTTCAACGCGCACCCCAAAGCCTGCATGTTTCATGCGTTATGCCGCCGTCCCATGACGGCATACGTTTGCGGTGACGCTTATGTGAGGGCGCGCGAATTCCCTAATTGAAAGGCTCTTAGAGAGTCTCTTAGAAGCGATCCAACATGTCCGCAGATTGCTGAGCGATCAGCGCAGAACTTTCTCTGCCTCGAGCATCTTCTCGGCCGTCGCCGTCAGGCGATCGATTTGTGCGAGCAGCGTCTCGAATTCGTCCGTGCCCAGATGCTCCAGCAATTGCCGATTGCGCTCCTGAGCACCTGCGACGATCGCGTCATGCGCGTCGAGCCCCGCAGGCGTCAACGACACCAGCACCTCGCGGCTGTCTTTCGGATTGGCCGACTTCGCGATCAGCTTGCGCGAGACGAGTTCGGCGAGCGCGCGGCTGATCTGGCCCTTGTCCTGGCCGACGGCTTCGGCGAGCCGCGCCACGCTCATCGGCGGCCGGCGGCCGAGCGAGGCGACGAGGCCGAACTCGACCGAGGACAATCCGGCCAGGCGCTTGTAGCGCAGGATCGCGCCGCGCTTGAGCAGATTGGCGAGCACCATCAGCCGCGATGACAGCATCACGGTGATCGGCGCGGGCGACCCGCTTTCGTCGGCTTCGGACGATGCGCGCCCGTCCCTGCTCTGTGTCTCGCTCATGTCTCCACCTGTGCCAAGAAAGCCGCGACGTGCCAAGCCCGCGCGCCTCAGCCGTCCCGCCTCATCCAAATGCGACTAAGAGGCATTCGGAGAATCGTTGACATTGTCATCGATCTAAATTTCATTGGCGCAACGGATGAAACGCGACCGGGCTACCAAAGGCCTGCGGCGGGAGGAACAGCATGACCATCACCCAGCGGGATCGCGATCTCGGCACGGCCTATGCGATGAAGCCGGCGCACACGCGCACCGAGCTCACGTCCGTCGTGCGCGGCACGCCGATGGGCGAGCTGCTCCGCCGTTACTGGCATCCGGTCGGGCTCACCGCTGATGCCACCGACACACCGAGGAAGGTGCGCGCGCTCGGCGAGGATCTCATCGTGTTTCGCGACAAACACGGCCGCGTTGGCCTGCTCCACGCCCGCTGTTGCCATCGCGGCACCACGCTCTATTACGGCAAGGTCGAGGAAGACGGCATTCGCTGCTGCTATCACGGCTGGAAGTTCGACACCGAGGGCCATTGCCTGGAGCAGCCCTGCGAGCCCGATGGCGGCCAGTTCAAGGACAAGGTGCGCCAGCCCTGGTATCCGATCGAGGAGCGCTACGGGCTGATCTTTGCCTATATGGGCCCGGCCGAGAAACGTCCGGTGCTGCCGCGCTACGAGTGCCTCGAGAACATGGACGACGGCGAGTTCGTCGAGGCCGACGATTCCTCGATCGGCGGCGGCGGCCCGGCGATCATCCCCTGCAACTGGCTCCAGCATTTCGAGAACGTGGTCGATCCCTACCACGTGCCGGTGCTGCACGGCTCGTTCTCAGGTCCGCAATTCACCAACATGATGGCCTCGATGCCTGAGGTGAAATTCGACAAGACGCCGCGCGGCATCGCCGTGCGCTCGATCCGCAAGCAGGACGACGGCAAGGTGTTCTACCGCGTCACCGAAGCCGCCATGCCCACCTTGCGGGTGGTACCCAATCCGCGCGTGGCGCAGTTTGCCCGCGTCGAGTCGATCGGCTGGACGCTGCCGATCGACGACACCTCGTTCCGCATCTACGTCGCCGGCCGCGTCAAGACGACCGGCGACATCGGCCGCATGCGCTCGAAGTTCAACGGCAAGTTCTGGTGGGACATGACCGAGACCGAGCACCAGCAATTCCCCGGCGACTACGAGGCCCAGGTCGGCCAGGGCGCGACGACCATCCATTCCGAGGAGCACTTTGGCCAGAGCGACCGCGGCATCCTGTTGATTCGGCGCATGCTGAGCGACCAGCTCGATACGATGGCCGCCGACGGCGACCCGATCGGTGTCTCATTCGACGCAAGCGCTGCGCCGGTCGAGTTCGAAGCGGGGAACTACATTCGCGAAGGCTGAGCGACCAGCTCCAGGAAAAGCTGGACCCATAAAGATAACAAAGACAAATTGGGGGAAGCGATGGTCGATGTCACGTCACAATTGCAGGTGGAAACGGCCGCCGCGGCAACGCCGTCGGCGCGCCGCTACTACGTGCTCGGCCTGCTCACCATCATCTACGCGCTGAACTTCCTCGACCGCACGATCTTCAATGTCCTGATCGAGCCGATCAAGAAGGAGTTTCAGCTCAGCGACACCATGATGGGCCTGCTCGCAGGCTTCGGCTTCGCGCTGTTCTATTCCCTGCTCGGCATCCCCATCGCGCGGGTCGCCGACCGGCTCAATCGCCGCAACATCGTGGCGATGGCGTTCGCATTCTGGAGCGCGATGACGGCGCTGTGCGGCATGGCCTCGAGCGTGACTGCATTGGCGTTTGCCAGAATCGGCGTCGGCATCGGCGAATCCGCTGGCTCCCCCGCCTCGCAGTCGATCGTCGCCGATCTCTTTGCCAAGAATGAGCGCCCGCGCGCGCTCGGCATCTACGCTGTCGGCACCTATCTCGGCGTTTTCCTCGGCTATTTCGTCGGCGGCTACGTCAACCAGCACTATGGCTGGCGGATGGCGTTCTTTGTCGCGGGCATGCCGGGCATCCTGCTCGCTTTGATCCTGTGGCTGACCGTCTCCGAGCCGAAGCGCGGCGCGATGCAGGAGGCCTTCGTGCCGGAGCCACTCGGGCCGACGCTGCGCTTCCTGGCCTCGCAGCAAAGTTTCATGATCGTGCTGGTCGGCTTCTGCCTCACGACCTACACCAATTACGCGACCGCAGCCTGGATCCCGCCGTTCCTCGCCCGCGTGCACCATCTGTCGAGCGCCGAGATCGGCACCTACGCCGGCACGTTCAAGGGCCTCGCCGGCATGGCGGGCACTCTGCTCGGCGGCTTCGTGGTTGCCAATATCAGCCGCCGCGACGACCGCTGGAAGCTGTGGGCGCCGGCAATCACCTCGGGGCTCGCCGGTCCGGTGTTCGCGCTGTGCATGCTGACACAGGACTTCAAGATGATGGTCGCCATGCTGGCGCTGACCTCGTTCCTGGTCGGCTTCCACCTCGGGCCGATCTTCGCGATCGCGCAGACCGTGGCCAAGCCCAGCATGCGGGCGCTGGCTTCCGCGCTGATCGCGCTCACCGCGACTTGCTTTGGCCAAGGCGTCGGCCCGCTCGCTGTAGGCGTGGTCAACGACGCGCTGACGGGCAGTTATGGCGCCGACGCCGTGCGCTATTCCCTGCTCTCGGCGGCCGTCACGACCACGCTCGGAGCCCTCCTGTTCGTCTGGGCGGCGCGGACCATCCGGGCCGATATCAAGCGGGCGAGCTAGGCGCTCATGAACGCGAGCATGTCCGCGAGCAGGCGCTCGCTGTGTGTCAGCGGCAGCGGATGCGGCGCGCCCTCGTAAACGGTCAGCTTGCTGCCCTTGATCAGCCTGGCGGTCTTGGCACCCGTCAATGGCAGCGGCGCGCTGGCATCCTTGTCGCCGTGAACGATCAGCATCGGGCGATCGATCCCGGCGGCCGCCTTGCGGAGATCGGCGAACGCGATGGTCTTGCGGCACGCCAGCGCCACCGGCAGCGGTACGCTCAGCATCATCTGGCGGATCCAGGCACGCGTGATCTCGGGCGTCTCGGCGGTGAAGAATGGCGCTTCATTCGCCGCAATCCATTTCGCGAAGTCGCGTGCGATGGCCGCGTTGTCAGCCTCGATCATCGCCCTCGGAACCGCATCCGGATTGTCTTCGGTCCTGACCAAGAACGGCGTCGTCGGTGCGACCAGGATGAGCCTTGCGATCCGGTCCGATCCGTATCGCCCCAGATAGTTCACCACCTCGGCCGTCCCCATCGAGAAGCCAACCAGCGTCACGTCGCGCAAATCGCGCGCCTCGATCAATGCGGCGACGTCATCGGTCAGCGTGTCCAGGTCGTAGCCCGTCGACGGCATCTCGGACCGGCCATGCCCGCGCCGGTCAGGCGCAACGCAGCGGAAGCCTTTTGCATTAAGGGCTGCAATCTGGCTGCCCCAGGTGCTGGCGTCGAACGTCCAGGCGGACAGCAACAGCACCGGTTGCCCGCTCCCCCAATCCTGCACGAACAGCTTCGTGCCGTCCCTGGCCGTCACATAGGGCGATCGCGCATTCTGCTGGGCTGCCGCCACGGGCGTGCTCGCGCCCGATGCCGCGGCAAAGGCGGTTCCAAGTAGCGTGGCTTCGAGGACGGTTCGGCGATTCATCGTGCTTCTCCCTTGCGGATCAGTCGGCCCATCGTTCGCGGCCGATGGAACGATCATGGCGAAGGGATTTCGCCGCGGCGATTACGCGGCAGGTAAGACCGCTCAGGGCCGATCTGGCTTCCGCACCGGCCCTCGCCACCAGCCCCGCGAAACCAACCGGGCGCATTAATGAAACCATTTTGCGGAACGCGCGAAACGATCCGGAAACAGATGGTCTTTAGAAAACGAGCCAACAGACGGGGGCAAAGCCCGTCGGGAGGCTCAGATGAACCACTCAATTCACTCTGCTGATCGCGGTACCCATATGAAGATCGTCGTGGTGGCGCTGGTGGCCGGCATTGCAGTGGCCGCCTTCGGAATTGCAGCCCGGACCAATGCCGATTACAGCCAGACCGCCCAGTCGACCCACGTGGTCAAGGCCGGCAAGCCGGTGGTGATCACCAGCTCGGGGACGTCGGAGATTCGCTAATTGCAGAAAAAGGTCCGGTTTGAGACGAAACGGCCGCCTCCAGGCGGCCTTTTGACGTCTGGGAGAGTGTGAAGACTTCCGGCCAAGCTCTTGATTCAGTGGGCCTGCGACGCGCAATAGTCGCGCCAGAACTAGCAGTAGGCGGCCTCGACATGACGGGTATAGACCTCGCCATTGCCCGCGGCCGAGGCCGCGATCCTTGCCGGCAGGTCCTTACGCAGCGTCGCTAGCGCGGCTGGAGCTTCCGCAAACCGCTTGGCGATCGCGATATAGCCCTCGTCATCCTCCGCGACCCAGTCGTCGAGGCCGATGGCCATGAGAATACCGCCCGCCGCCCGCCCCGAGGTCGAAAGGCCGAGCTTGGCCACAACCGGCACGCCGATGTGAAGGGATTCCCAGGTGCCGGCGCCGCCGTTCTGCGGGAACTGGTCGAGTGAGATGTCGATATGGGCGTATTCAGGCCCGTGCCGGTCGGCGCTCCCTAGGCCGACACCTGGATCGACGCTGGCTTGCGCGCAAACACCCGCAGGCGACTGCCGGAGGAATGACCGGAGAGATCCACCAGGATGTCGATCCCGTCGGCCTCGATGCGATCCGCCATTTGTTGGTCGGACAGCAGCACAGCATCCACCCAGCGATCCGCGAACGAGCGAAACTCGTCGGTCATCTCATCTTGAAGTGGAGAGGACGAATAGCAGATGCCATAGGCCTGATGGGCCGCCGCCAGCACGGCGTCCGCGTCCTTCTTGAATTTCTTCTAGAGCCTCGCGTTCTGGAAGGGGCGCGAGCCGACGGTCAAGCCAATTGTCCCCGGAAATTGCCTGTGGAGCTTGTAACACCCTTGATTGATTCGGCGCCCCGAGGCGGTCGTTTTGGCCGTAGCGATACGGTCCCGCCCTGCTCCGCCCGGTGTTTGATCCCCGTAAGCGCAACGTCCTTGACTTCACCATGTCCCCCCTTTAAGTCCCCCCTCGTTCCGCGCGCGATTAGCGAGCCACGCGGGAGTAGCTCAGTTGGTTAGAGCGCCGGCCTGTCACGCCGGAGGTCGCGGGTTCGAGCCCCGTCTCTCGCGCCATCATTTCAATGGCTTAGTACCCCCCAGCCCCCTCTTCGACTCCGCGTGCCCCCGGATTCGACGCCTCCGTTCCAGCTCACCTGCCTCGCGGACTAGCCACGAACGCCGTTGCCTGCCGAATCTTCGCCCCGACCACGCCGCGGATTGCTTCGGTACGTGTCATTTCGCCTGCGATCGCTGCTCGATCGAGACGACTAAATTCTCGACCCCACCAGAAAAAATTCGACGTGGTGGTACTGATGCGTTGGGATTAGCCGAATTCATGCGTTCGTCTGACTTGACAGAGTCAACCACACCCCAACTAATGGTTGTATGGGGCATGTAAATTCGATCTCGCGCGGCAATTGGCCGGCATGGCTGACAATTGTTCTTTTGGCTTTCATCAGCCTGACAATCTTCCAGCACAACGTTGATCGCTATCCGTACTACGCGATGGACGACATGGATCAACTGACGGCGCTCGACGTCCTCTTGATGCGGGGCGGCGTGTTGCCGGATCACATCACGCATCCGACAGCCGGCATGTACGTGCTGCTCACCCTGACCCACCGGGTCGGCTATTTTCTCAATTTGGTGCATCTCCGGGATTTTCACGGGGTCGAGACATGGGCAAACCCGCTGCTCGGCACGGCCGAACTGATCGACTTCCTGCGTGCGCATCTACCGTTTCTGGCGGTCGGAAGTTCGATGCTGCTGGCGATGGCCGTGGTCTGCGCCGCAGGCGCCAGTCCATGGCTGATCGCGCCAATCTTCATATGCATCGCGGCTTCGCGCGCGCTAGCCTTCCACACTCTGATTTTCAGAACTGACAGCTTTGCCCTGTTCTATGCCGCGGCCGCAGCCGCGCTTGCGGTGTCCGCAGTTGCCAAGGAAAGCCGGCGGACGGCGGCCGCGCTCTCGATAGGCGCCGGTGTTCTCGCTGGATTTGCCTTCACGTCAAAAGTGCAGATCATTCCGACGATCGCCCTCGCGCCCGCGCTGGTTCTGTTCATGTTGGTGCGACGTGACTTTGCATATGTCGATGCCTTCAATGTCTCACGCCGTTTCAACAGGCACGTTTCGTTCGCCGTGGTTGCGATTTTCTTTTTTCTGTTGGCCTTATCGCTTCTGCCGATGCCTTCAACGTTCATCCACACCCGCACATCGTTTCATAATATCGCGCTCTGCGGGGCAGCACTCCTCGCGGTCGCTTCGCCCGGGATCGCTACCCGGCTTTTGCCGGAGGAGTCTGTCTTCTATCGCTTCTTTTCGTTTGCCAATCTGATGGCACTGGGCTTCGTGACGTCGTTTCTGTTGCTCTGGTCTGTGATGATGAGTCCGTGGAGCGGCATCCGGTTCGTCGCTGCGATCGCGAAGGTGTGCTTCCTGGGCACGATCGATCCGGCACTCTCGCCTGGCGATCACTTCTTTTGGGACCAGGTATTCAGCTCTCCGGCGCTGCTTCTGCCGCCACTCGCTCTTCTGGCACTGCTTGCCTTTCGGTCGCCGCGTTTGGCAACCGTCCGAGAGCTTGGCGCGCTGTTGATCATCAGCTGCCTGGTCATAGCTTCACTTCTCTGGTTCAGTCGCGCGATCATGAACCTGGATTCCATCTTTACGGAACCATTGGTGCTGGCTCTCTGCTGCATCATGCTGGCCATGGCCTGGGAGCGTGGCAACGGTGGGATTCGTGCACTGACCGCCGTATTCGTGGTGCTCTTCCTGGCCCGCGGTGCTGCGCAGGCAGAGATTTCTGGCATCGCGGACACAGGATACGCCGGCTACTTTCGCGAGACCCGCCAGATCCTGACGCCGTATCAGACCGGCAACCAGCAACAGATAGAGGACGCGTTCCGAAGGTTGTTTGTGAAAGACGAAGTCACAGGCCACAACGTCTCCGCGCATGAGCGTGAGCTGATCTTCGAACAGGCTGCCAACTATCGCTTCATCACGAAGCAGGTGTCGTACCTCGTTCCAAACCTCGGGCGAATTGACTGGAGCCGGATCGGCGTCCTCGGCCGCGATCTCAAGCCGTTCGGACAGGATCGTCGAGATCTTTGGTTTACCAGCGTCCCGCCGGAGCTTGAGGGTGCGACAGTCTATGTCCCGCCGGACAGGACCGAGCGGCCGGGCGCCAGCTGGCTGGTACTCGCTCTGCGCTATTGCGGTCTTTACGAACCAGAGAGCGACGCGTGGTCTCGCCGTCGAACCCAGATGATCAGGCCGCGTTCCGACATGAACGTGCTGGTCTTCGTGCCAGCCGATCAGAGGCAGGCATTCTCCCTCCCGGAAACGGCGCCGACCGTCGCCCTTGCTGATCGCCGTTATGTCGGCGTCCCCGTGCCGATCAACGCTCCGGATGATCTGCTGAGCCGCCTGAGGCTGGAGCAGGACCGGTTTATCGTCATCACACGCAGGTATGGATAAGTTCCGGCCCTTCGGCATGGACACGCAAGTACGGTCTTGAGGCTGGACGAAATCGGCGGGCGGGCGCCGGTCACGCCGGAGGTCGAGGGTTCGAGCCCCGTCCCTCCTCGCGCCATTTTTGAAAACACTTTCAGAGTATTAGCTAAATATCCTCAGCCTGATTGGCGGCATCCTGCCAGACGTCGGTCTTTTCGCTCGCCGGGAACCCGCGGGAACGCCCGGTTGGATCGAAAGATCACGCGAAAATCCCTCTCGCTGGACAGCCGGCGTAGTCAGTCCCATCCCGAATCGTCTAGGCCTGCGCGAACTTGGCAGTTTGGAGGCCCTGCGCGCTTCCGCGAGACAACCGAGGAAGGCCTGACAGCATGGCGAAGAAGGCATCCGCTCCAACCACCATCACGCTCAAGCACCTCGCCGCCGATATCGCGGAAAGCCAGGACCTCTCCAAGAAACATGCCGAGGCCGTCCTCACCGGGATGGTCGACCTGATCACCAAGCACCTCAAGAAGGGCGACCGGGTCCGGATCGTAGGGCTCGGTATCCTCCAGGTCCGCAAGCGCGCCGCCCGCACCGGCCGCAATCCCTCCACCGGCGAGCCGATCCACATCAAGGCCAGCAAGAAGGTCGCGTTCCGCCCGGTCAAGGAACTCAAAGAGGCAATCTGAGCATTACGCTTCGTTAAGCCTGATCCGGGCTCGTTCCGCCGCAACGCGGCCCGCTTTTCTGGTATACCGCCAGCTTCCCCTGACCCGGCGGTTGACCAGAAATGTCCTCACTTACCTTCACGCATACCGTGACCGAGCGCTTCCTGCGCTACGTCACCATCGACACCCAGTCCGATCCGGAATCCCCGGCCTCGCCCTCGACCGAGAAGCAGAAGGATCTCGGCCGCGTGCTCGTCACCGAGTTGAAGGCCATCGGTATCGCCGACGCCCATCTCGACGGTTACGGCTATGTCTATGGAACGATCCCGGCCAACACGGACAAGAAGGTGCCGGTGATCTGCTTCTGCTCGCACATGGACACTTCGCCCGACGTCACCGGCAAGGGCGTCAAGCCGCAGCTCGTGAAGAATTATCGCGGCGGCGACATCACCCTGCCGGGCGACACCAGCCAGGTGATCCGCTTCGCCGAGCACCCCGCGCTGAAGAACCAGATCGGCAACGACATCATCACCACCGACGGCACCACGCTGCTGGGCGCCGACAACAAGGCCGGCGTCGCCGAGATCATGGATGCCGCGCATTTCTTCATCAACAATCCCGACGTCAAGCACGGCACCATCAAGATCCTGTTCACGCCCGACGAGGAGATCGGCCGCGGCGTCGACAATGTCGACATCAAGAAGCTTGGCGCCGATTTCGGCTACACCATGGACGGTGAAAGCGCCGGCAGCGTCGAGGACGAGACGTTCTCGGCCGACGGCGCCACCATCACCATCACCGGCGTCAGCGCCCATCCCGGCTATGCCAAGGGCAAGATGGAGCACGCGATCAAGATCGCGGCCGCGATCGTCGAGCGGCTGCCGAAAGAAGGCTGCTCGCCGGAGACCACCTCAGGCAAGCAGGGCTTCCTGCACCCCGTCGGCATCGAGGGCGCGCTGGAGCAGGCGAGCCTCTCCTTCATCGTGCGCGACTTCACCGAGGAGGGGCTGAAGGAGAAGGAGGTCCTGCTCGAGAACATCGTCAGGGATGTAATGAAGGACTATCCGCGCTCGACCTACAAGTTCGAGGTGCGCGAGCAGTACCGCAACATGAAGCAGGTGATCGACCGTCACCCGCACATCCTCGAATACGCCATCGAAGCGATCCGCCGCGCCGGGCTGCGGCCGATGCGCACCGCCATCCGCGGTGGCACCGACGGCTCGCGCCTGTCCTTCATGGGCCTGCCCTGCCCCAACATCTTTGCTGGCGAGCACGCGTTTCATTCGCGCCTGGAATGGGTCAGCCGGCAGGACATGGAGAAGGCAGTGCAGACGATCGTGCACCTGGCGATGATCTGGGAGGAGAAGGCGTAAGCGCAGATCCGAGGCGCTTACCTCGTTCCGCCACGCCCCTCGCTCGCCGTACGTCGACCACTGGATTGGGCGGCGCGAAACAGCCGGGGCGTTGAACCGGTCCAACGACCGAAGGCGTGCGTAAAGGAACTGGCCTCGCGATACCCGAGCAACCAGGCGATCTGCGAAATCGGCAGCTCCTTCTCGCTCAGATATCGTTTGGCCAAAGCAGCTCGCAACTCGTCGAGAAGCTCCGAAAACGTCAGACCGTCTGCCGCCAGCGCACGTGCGAGAGTACGGCGGCTCATGCCGAGACGGCCGGCGATCGCGTCCACGTTTGCCCGGCCGTGAGGCAACGCCTGGACAATCGCATCTTCCACGCGCGTTCGAAGGTTTGAGTTCAGCGAGCCGCGCTTGCCCAAGGCCTCGTTGGCGTAGGTCATCAGCAGCCTGTTGAGGTACGCGTCGGCATCGATCGACGGAAAGGACGCCGCAGAAGCAGCGAACACGATCTCGTCGGCATTCGACCCAAATTCAATACCACAGCGCAGAAAAGCCAGAACGTCCGCAGGCAATTCGGAACGGTGATGTCTCACCCTGATCTGGCCCGGAATCAACTGGCTGCTGGTCAACTGCCGACAGACGCGTATCAAGGCACCCAGCCAGAACTCGACCTGATGACGATCGGAGTAACGCTCGACGTCCACATAGTTGAGCACGATCGCAGTCGTGCGATGGAGATCAATGGAGACCTCAACACCCTCGTTGTTCAACATGCTGTAGCGGGCAACATTCCGAAGCGCGTCTGCCAGGGACTCCGACGATGCCATGACGTAATACAGCAGCCCGATCTCGCGCAGATCGAAATCCTGCGCCAGATGGAAACCGAGAAAGTCGTCGTGCAACGCCTCGGCCGCCAGATTCAACAGCTTGATCTGAGCATTCACGTCGAGACGACAGTCGGGCTGATCGATGAGATCGAGCGTTAGCTCCGCCCTCGACACCAGTTCCGCGAGATTTTTTCCTGCGTTGCGAACGCGATCGCACGCCAATCGCGCGATCCCTCCGGTCGCACTGGGTATGGAGCTGAGGCGGTTGGTGCGGCGCATGGCGTTGGCAACGGCGTTTTGACCCAAAACAGCAAATATTCGGCCCGCAATCGCAAGACGGCATTCCTACCCACTTCTACATCGCAAGAGGGACGCCGGACCGATTCTGCGGGCGCAGATCGCCTTCGGCGTCACTTCACGGGCGATCACCCTTGCCAACTTTGATTTGGCTCAACGAAAGTGACCATGCCCCTCATCCGCGAAACCGTCCAGCTGTTGGTTCAAGCGGCGGGTGCCTGCCATCTCCCCGACGATCCGCGCGGATTGCGGGATCGGGAATGGACGGCCCTGCGCTTTCTGGCACGCGCGAACAGATTTTCGAGAACGCCGACTGCGCTGGCCGACTATCTCGCTTCGACCCGAGCCACCGCAACTCAGATCGTCAACGCTCTCGAGGACAGGTCGCTCGTCGTCCGCAGACCTTCGGAGCGCGACAAACGATCGGTGGTGCTTTGTGTGACCCCGCAAGGTGAAAGACTGCTTGCACAACACGACCCAATCAGCACCATCGCGACCGCGGTCGCTGCGCTGGTCACGGAGGACTGTGTGAAGCTGCGGAACTCTCTGGATGCGATCGTGAAACGCATCGGTACGCCTCTCCCACAAGCCACAGCGGGTCCGTGCCGAGGCTGCGTTTTTCTCAGGATGGGCGCCACCAGCGCTTGCTCAGGAAGGGCGAGAACGACCGCCGAGTTCCACTGTCGGTTCCATCGGGCTTCAATCACGGCTCACGAAACCGCCCTCCTTTGCACGAGCTTCGAGCCGTTGGGCGACGACTGAAACCTGCGGGCGCGGCCGGCCTCGGTCCCGGCGCCGCACGCAAAGGGGCGATGCGGAACTTTCCCGATCCGTGGTTTCGGCGGAAATGATGCGGGGTGAGTTGTTTATACGTGTCCCAAGGATCGAGATTGTAGCCTCAGCCGGTCAGCCCCTGGGCTGGGGCCTTTCCGTGTCGAGCATGAGCGATATCGAGTTCCCCGCAAGGCCGCCAGGCGACGCCAGCATCGCTTATCCGGCTCGGAGAAACGTACTGAACTGAAAGCTTTGCACCGACGCCCACGGCGTCTTGTGCTGGTGTTGGCGAGTGTCCTTCAGCGCGAATCCGGAGCCAAGCAACGCGCCGATCGTGTCGGCGCCGTGCCGCGTCACCGGCAGGCCGCTGCACTTCTCGGGTCCATCGAGCGCGAACGTTCCGATGATGGCGTATCCGCCGACCTTCAGTCCTTGCCGAAGCCGGTCGATGTAAGCGGCCTGCTCCTCGGGCGCATTGAGAAAGTGGAAAGTCGCCCGATCGTGCCAGACATCATACCTCGTCTCCGGACGCCACGCGGTGACGTCTGCGACAATCCATTTCGCCCTGTCAGCATCGCGACCAAGACGCTCGCGCGCCGCCGCGAGTGCCGCGGCTGACAGATCGAGCACGGTGACGTCCCGGTGTCCCATGGCCAGCAGGGCGTCGACCAGCCGCGATGCGCCTCCTCCAATATCCACGATCGCGGACGACGTCGTGGCGCCCGTGAGAGCAATGAGGTCGAGCGACGGAGCCGGGCTTTCCTGGAACCAGCTGACCTCGCGCTCGTCCTTGGTCTCATATACGTTTTCCCAATGCGCCCGGTGGCTCGAATTGCTCACAGCTTATCCTCCCGATGCCGAAAGCCCCCGATCCTCAACAACAAGCACGTCCAATTACAGTCCGGTAACTAGCATTTTTGCCGATGAGCTGTAACCAAAACGGCTGTGTGGGCGAACTTGCTGATAGATGGCGGGCATGACGACCACGGAAACTGAGCTCAAGGCACTGATGCTCGCCAGCCAGGATGGCGACGCGGCGGCGCATCGCGTGCTGCTTGAGCGGTTGAGCCGCCATTTGCGCGCCTACTACAAGGGCAAACTTGCGAAGATAGGCCGAGGCGTGGCGGAGGCCGAGGATCTGGTTCAGGAGGCCGTGCTGGCGATCCACCTCCAGCGACACACCTACGATCCGCAGGAGCTGTTAACGCCCTGGGTGCACGCGATCGCGCGCTACAAGCTGATCGATTTCCTGCGGCGGAATCGGGCGTCCGTCGCCGACGTGCCGATCGATGAAGCCAATGAAGTCACAGCGAATGACGATCACCTCAGCGCCGAGAGCAGCTTCGATCTCAGGCGGCTGCTGAAGCGCCTGCCGGAAAAGATGCAATGCTCCATCGAGGCTGTGAAACTCGAAGGACTGAGCGTAGCTGAGGCGGCACGGCGATGCGGTATTTCGGAATCCGGCGTGAAGGTCAATATTCATCGCGGATTGAAAGCCTTGGCGGCGTTGATCACACAGAGGATCCAAACATGAAGACCGACGAGCTGATTACTGCACTCAGCGTGAACGTCGAACCGGTCAATCGGCGGCTGGTCAACCGCAGCTTGGGCATTGCGCTCGCGACAGCAACGGCTGTTGCGATCGGTGTGACGCTTGTCGCACTTGGCGTCCGCGTGGACCTGACCACGCCTCGTGCCGTCATTTTTCTCTTCCTGAAGCTCGTGTTCGCGATCGGCACGGCAGGTGCGGCATCTGTCTATTTGGCGCGGCTGGCGCGTCCCGGAGGGGAGCGGCGCGTATCCCCAGGCCTCGCCGCACTGCCGTTTGTGGCGATCCTGCTGCTCGCCGGCGTCAGCCTTGGGCAGGCGCCGAGCTCACACTGGGACAGGATGGTGATGGGCGATCAATGGCTGGAATGCCTCATTTCCATTCCGATCATTGCGATCGTCCCGTTTGCCGTCGTTATCTGGGCCGTGCGACAGGCGGCGCCGACCAATCTGGTCCGTACCGGCGCCTTCAGCGGGCTTGTCGCGGGTGGCGTGAGCGCGATGGCCTATGCGCTTCACTGCACCGACGACTCGCTGCCCTTCGTCGCGCTCTGGTATGGCGGCACGATCGTGCTGTGCACCCTCGCAGGCGCGATTTTGGGACCCCGGCTGTTGCGATGGTGACAGACGCCGCCCTCACGTCGCCGTGAGCCTGTAACCTTCGAGAGGCTGGCTGCGAACTCCTCATTAGAAGCGCAATGAATGCGTTTCGGAAAAATGATGGAGCCGGGACCATGTTGACGAAAAGCCTTCTCGCAATCACGCTACTGGCAGCCCTTTCCGCCAGCGCCCAGGCGGGCTCGACCATCTCCGACAGGAGCTACCGGCCGAACGAGGCGAGGCAAGCCACACAATCCAGGGCAGCTACCTCGGAACGCGGCCTGACCTCCGCGTTCGCCTATGATCGCGAATCCCTGCCCTCGACTGTGCCGACCGCCGGCTCATCCGGATGGCGTTATCAGGGAGGGCCCAAATCCCGTTAGGACTGCGCAATAACATGGTGCTCCGCGATCGTTCGAGACGGTTAACCACCAGAGTGCCCTGCTCGCACACTTGTGAACCGAGGGGCTTTCCAGCGTTGCCCCCCTGTGAGAGTGTCACACCATGATTGCTCGTCGCATCCTCAGGCTCATGCTCGCGGTCCTCGTGACCGCGGGACTGGCTGTTGCGCCGCTGGTGACACCAGCGGCGGCGGTACCCCTGATGGCGAGCGATATGCAGATGACCGACGCGCAGGACATGTCGGCCGACATGCCCTGCTGCCCCGATGAGCAGAACAGCAAGCAATGCCAGGACTGTCCTCTCCTCGCGATCTGCATGTTGAAGGTGTTGCAAGGTGGACCAGCGGTCGTGACGGCAATGTTCAGTCCGCGTGCGCTTGAGCTGCTCCAGCCGCATGATGATATCATTGCTGACGGCCTCACCCGCCCCCCTCCGGATCATCCCCCTCGAACCTTGGTCTGATCGGCGCTCACGCGCCTGACGAAGATGCGCGTCGGAACCCGCGCGCATCGCTGTTTGCCGGCCTGCTGCGCGTCACCCTGTTACGTGCGGTCATGGCTGCTCCATCAGACCCATCGAGGAATTGAAATCATGAAGACGTCCAACGTCGCGCGCGCCGCCATGGCCGCGCTGATCGCTGCTGCCCTTGCGGGCGCCGCCCGTGCCGAAATCAAGAACTACGAATTCCAGCTCGTCCAGCCGACCGTCAAGGCCGGCGCCGATCGCATCGTGACGGTGCGACTGGTCGACAAGACCTCCGGCAAGGCGGTGCCAGATGCGGTGATCTTCGCCCGCCGGCTCGACATGGCTCCCGACGGCATGCAGGAGATGGCTACCAAGGTCACGCCGATGCCCGGCACCGAGCCCGGCACCTACCGTTTCAAGGCCACCTTCGGCATGGCCGGGCGATGGCAACTTTCGCTCGGCGCCAAGGTGCAGGGCGAAAACGGAACGCTCGAAAACAAGCTCGTTGTCACGGCCGAGAAATGACTCGCGTCAACCTCATGGTCACTGCCGCTGCGATGATCGGAGCGGCATGTGCCGCGCTGTTCGCCGGCGCCCCTTCGCTACCGAAGTTGGGCACGATCCTGTCCACCGCTGACGCTGCAGATACGGGCGCTCCGCTCTATTATCAGGACCCGGATGGCAAGCCGTTCTATTCATCAACGCCCAAAAAAACGCCGGACGAGCGAGAGTATCGCGCCGTCCCCGCGAGCGCTGATATCAGCTTCGATGAGCCGGGTTCGCCACCGGAGATGAAGACGGCCGAGCCCAAAGGTGAGCGCAAGATCAAATACTATCGCAACCCGATGGGCCTGCCCGACACCTCCCCGGCACCGAAAAAGGATTCGATGGGCATGGACTACATCCCCGTCTACGAAGGCGACGACAGCGACGACGGCTCGGTCAAGCTGTCGCCCGGCAAGATCCAGCGTACGGGGGTCAAATCCGAGCCGGCCGAATTGCGCCCCATCAGGACGGCGGTGCGCGCGCCCGGCACGATCCAGCTCGACGAACGGCGGGTTTCCGTGGTCGCGATGCGCGCCGAGAGTTTTGTGCAGAAAGTCGCTGACGTCACGACGGGAAGCCGCGTGACAAAGGGGCAGCCGCTGATGGATATCTACAGCTCCGCAGTGTCGTCCGCGGCAGCCGAATATCTCGCGACAATCACCTCAAAAACCACCGCAGGCATCGAGCCTTATGGCCGCGGCTCGCGGCAGCGGCTGGTCAATCTGGACGTCCCCGAACCCATCATCGCCGAGATGGAGAAGAGCCATTCAGTCCCGATCACCGTCCAATGGTTGTCCCCGCGCGACGGCATCGTGCTCCAGCGCAGCGCCATCGAGGGCATGCGCGCCCAGCCCGGCGACGTCCTGTTCCGCATCGCCGATACCTCGCTGGTGTGGGCAAACGTCGATATTTCGGAGCGTGACCTCGGCGGTATCGCCGTCGGCCAACCCGTGACGGTGCGCGCGCGCAGTTATCCCGGCCGGGATTTCAAAGGCCGGATCAGCGTCATCTATCCGCAGGTGAATAAGGAGACGCGCACGGCACGCGTGCGGATCGAACTGACCAACGCCGATCTTGCGCTGCTTCCCGACATGTATGTCGATGCCGAGATCGATACCGGCACTCCGACGCCGGTGCTCGCGGTGGCTGAAAGCGCGGTGCTCGACACCGGCAGCAAGCAGGCCGTTCTCCTCGACAGGGGACAAGGCCGCTTCGAGCCACGCGAGGTCATACTCGGACGGAGGGGCCACGGCTATGTCGAGATCCGCGACGGCCTCGTCGAGGGCGATGCGGTCGTGACCTCTGCCAACTTCCTGATCGACGCCGAAAGCAATCTGACGGCCGCGCTCAAGGGATTTTCTGAATCCGGTCACGCGCAAGACAGCGAGAAGGCAATGGGAGCCAAGCCATGATCGCACGCATCATCGCCTGGTCGGCACGCAACCTGCTGCTGGTGCTGTTCGGCGCCGGCTTCGCCGCCGCCGCGGGCCTCTATGCGTTGCTCCATCTGCCGCTGGACGCCGTCCCCGATCTCTCCGACACCCAGGTTATCGTCTACACCGAATATCAGGGACAGGCGCCCCAGGTGATCGAGGACCAGGTCACCTATCCCCTCACCACCGCCATGCTGACGGTGCCGAAATCGAAGGTTGTGCGCGGCTTCTCCTTCTTTGGCGTCTCCTTCGTCTACGTCATCTTCGAGGACGGCACCGACATCTATTGGGCCCGCTCGCGCGTGCTCGAATTCCTCAACGGTGCCGCAGCGCGGCTGCCCGCCGGCGTCACGCCCACGATCGGCCCGGACGCCACCGGCGTTGGCTGGGTCTACCAATATGCGGTGATGTCCAAGGAGTTGAACCTTGCCGAGACAAGGACGATCCAGGACTGGAACCTGAAATTCGCGCTCGCCAAGGCCGAAGGCGTGGCAGAAGTCGCCAGCGTCGGCGGCTTCGTCAAGCAGTATAACGTCATCCTCGACCCGCAGCGCATGCGCGACCTCGGCATCACCATGGCGAAGATGCGCGACGCCATCCGCGCCAGCAACACCGACGTCGGCGGCCGCACCGTCGAACTCTCCGAGTTCGAATATGTCATCCGCGGCAAGGGTTATCTCAAGAGCATCGACGATCTCGGCAACATCGTGCTGAAGACCGACAGCGGAACACCGGTCAAGCTGCGCGACGTTGCCCGCGTCGAGCTCGGGCCGGACGAGCGGCGCGGCATCGCCGAGCTCAATGGCGAGGGCGAAGTGGCGAGCGGAATCGTGCTCCAGCGCTTCGGCATGAACGCGCTCGATGTCATCGAGAACGTCAAGAAGCGGTTCAAGGAGATCGCGACCAGCCTGCCGAAATCTGTCGAGATCGTCCCGGTCTACGACCGCTCGAACCTGATCTACGCGGCGATCGACACGCTGAAGCATACGCTGTTCGAAGAGAGCATCGTCGTCGCCCTCGTCTGCATCGTGTTCCTGCTGCATGTGCGCAGCGCGCTGGTCGCCATCCTGATGCTCCCCGTCGGCGTGCTGATGGCGTTCGGGGCGATGAAGCTGCTAGGAATCGGCTCCAACATCATGAGCCTCGGCGGCATCGCTATCGCGATCGGCGCCATGATCGACGCCGCGATTGTCATGATCGAGAACGCGCACAAGCATCTCGAACGTGCCGAGCCCGGCCGTTCGCGGGTGGCGATCCTGATCGAGGCCGCCACCGAAGTCGGCCCGGCGCTGTTTTTCAGCCTTCTGATCATCACCGTGTCGTTCACGCCGATCTTCACCCTGGAATCGCAGGAGGGTCGGCTGTTCAGCCCACTCGCCTTCACCAAGACTTTTGCGATGGCGGCGGCGGCGCTGCTGTCGGTCACCCTGGTGCCGGCACTGATGGTGATCTTCGTTCGCGGCAAAATCATCCCTGAGCACAAGAACCCGATCAACCGCTTTCTGATCTGGATCTATCGGCCGGTGATATCAGCTGTGCTGCGCGCGAAAATCCTCGTGATCCTGCTCGCGCTCGGCGTGCTTGCCGTCTCGATCTGGCCGGCGCGTCAGCTTGGCTCCGAGTTCATGCCGAACCTCAACGAAGGCACCCTGCTTTACATGCCGACGACGCTGCCCGGCATTTCCGTGACGAAGGCAGCCGAGCTGATGCAGACCCAGGACCGGATCATCCGCTCGTTTCCGGAGGTCGCCTCGGTCTACGGCAAGGCTGGCCGCGCAGCGACCGCGACCGACCCCGCGCCTTCGGAGATGTTCGAGACCATCGTCAACCTGAAACCGAAGGAACAGTGGCGCGCAGGCGTAACTGTCGACAGCCTGATCGCCGAGATGGACAAGGCTTTGCAGTTTCCCGGCGTCTCCAACGCCTGGACTATGCCGATCAAGGCGCGCATCGACATGCTCTCGACCGGCATCCGCACGCCCGTTGGCGTCAAGGTCATGGGCCCCGATCTTGCCGGGATCGACAAGCTGGCCCGGCAGATCGAGCAGGTGCTCAAGGCAGTGCCCGGCACCTCCTCGGCCTATGCCGAGCGCGGCCTCGGCGGCTACTACCTCGAGATCACGCCGGACCGCGAGGCACTGTCGCGCTACGGCATCATGGTGCAGGACGTGCAGGACACGATCGCGACCGCGCTCGGCGGCCAGACGGTGACGACGACCTTGGAAGGCCGGCAGCGTTTCACCGTCAACATGCGCTATCCCCGCGACTTGCGCGACAATCCGAAGGCGATCGCCAGCGACATCCTGGTGCCGATGCCGGGCGGTGGCGCCGTCCCGCTCGGCGAGGTCGCAAGCGTGACCCCCGCGCGTGGGCCGACCTCGATCCGTACCGAGAACGGGCAGCTCGCGGCCTACATCTACGTCGACATCCGCGACCGCGACCTTGGCGGCTATGTCGCCGACGCGCAACGCGCCGTACAGGCAAGCATCCAGTTTCCGCCGGGCTATTATGTGGTCTGGAGCGGACAGTACGAATATCTCGAACGTGCCACCGCGAGGTTGAAGATCGTGGTGCCGGTGACGCTGCTGATCATCTTCCTGCTGCTCTATCTCAACTTCCGCTCGGTCACGGAGACGATGATCGTGATGCTGTCCCTGCCCTTCGCCCTCGTCGGCGGGCTGTGGCTGATGTGGTGGCTCGGCTTCAACCTCTCGGTCGCGGTCGCCGTCGGCTTCATTGCTCTGGCGGGTGTCGCGGCCGAAACCGGCGTGGTGATGCTGATCTATCTCAACCAGGCACTCGCCGAGACGAAAGCGCGCTGCGCGCACGCAGGCCGCCCCCCGACTCGCGACGATCTCGACGCGGCCATCATGGAAGGCGCCGCCGAACGCGTCCGCCCGAAGATGATGACGGTGGTTGCGATCATGGCCGGCCTGCTGCCGATCATGTGGAGTAGCGGAACGGGATCTGAGATCATGCAGCGCATTGCCGTTCCCATGATCGGCGGCATGATTTCGTCGACGCTGCTGACGCTGATCGTGATCCCCGCGATCTTTGGGCTGGCGAAGGGCTTTGGGCTGCGTTTCGGCGATGGGGCAGTGATGCCGGAGGCGGTCTCGGAGGCTGCCGAATGAGGCCGTGATCCCAGCATTTGCGAGGCGCTTGCAGTCGCATCAGCGCATGTGCCTGCGACGTTGAGTTCCCCACACGTAATATTATTGCGGGTCGACACTGTTCCCAATGCCATGCTAGGGCAGCCGAACCGACAGCAAGAGTGAATTCGTGGTCCTGAACCGCCGCCTCCTCAGACTCAGCCACCCGCGCAACTGGCGCGGGCTTGTGGCTGTGCTCATTGCGGTCATGTATATGCTGTCGGGCGTGCTGCATGGCGCGCACGACATCGATGTCACCAGTCCGGCCGGCGGCTCGGAGATCGCCTCGATCCTCGACGACGGCTCTGCCGGCCATGACGACCACAAGGCACTCGGCGGCCATCACTGCCACGGCTGCTTCTCCGTCGCCGTCGTGCAACCGGTGCAGTCCGCAGCCACGGTCGACATCGTTGCCGCGCCGATCCCGCCGCGGCAGCCTGCGCTCGTGGGCGTCGCGCCCGATACGGACTCCCCGCCTCCCAAACACCTGACCTGAACGGATCAACCGGGCGCAGCTGGCGCCCATCGGTTCTCCTTCGCAGGTTCTTTTCATGTTTTGCAGGCGAACAGCCGCGCGCATCGCGTGCGCGATGGCTATTCTCGTCAGCCCATTCTTTGCGCTGACTTCACACGCCCAGACCCTGACGATGCGCGCAGCGCTGTCGCGCGCGCTGGCCGCGAGCCCGCGCCTGACGGCGGCGGAACGCGATGTCGGCATCGCCACGGGGCAGCGCATCCAGGCGGGCGCCCTCCTCAATCCGGAATTGTCCTATGAGCAGGACAATTCCTTCGGCTCCGGCATCTATCGCGGCACCAAATCGGCCGAGACCACGCTCCAGATCAGCCAGGCCTTTGAGCTGTTCGGCAAGCGTGAGGCTCGCATTGCCGCAGGCGCCGCCGGCATCGAGGTCGCCGCGATCCAGCGCAAGGCGATCAGGTTAGAGGTGCTGTCGGAGACCGCGATTGCGTTCCTGAGCGTGCTCGGTGCGCAGCGGCGTATCCAGATCTTCGACGAACAGATCACCGCGATTGACCGGCTGACGCCGCTGCTGCGCCGCCGCGTCGAGGCCGGCGCCTCCTCGCCGGCCGAAACCGGCCGCGCCGAGGTCGCGTCCGCTTTGGTGAAAGCCGATCGCGAGCGCTTCAAGGCGACGCTGGCGAGCGCCCGGCGCGAGCTTGCGGTGCTGATGGGCGATCCAACGCCAAAATTCGGTGAGGTCTCCGGTCGGCTGGACACCATGGGACGGCCGCCGACGTTCCAGTCGGTCGTCGCCGCCATCGACGCCAATCCGCAATTGGTGCGCTGGACCGCGGTTTTTGCCCAGCGCAATGCCGAGCTGCTGCTGGCACGGCTAAAACCCTATCCCGACGTGCGGATCGCCGCCGGCTGGCGCCATTTCAACGAGACCAACGACGATGCGGTGCGCCTCACCGTCTCAGTGCCGATCCCCGTGTTCGACCAGAACCAGGGCAACATCCTCTCGGCGCAGGAAAGCCTCGCCAAGACCAGGGCCGAGCGCGAGGCCAACCGCAACACGCTGATCGTGATCGCCGGCCGCGCCTACGACTCGCTCCAGGGCTCGCTGCGCGAGCTCGCCGTGCTGCGCGAGACTGCCATCCCCAAGGCCACGGAGGCGGCGGAGGCGATCTCGCAAGGCTACGGCCAGGGCCGCTTCACGCTGCTCGAGGTGCTCGACGCCCAGGCGAGCGTGTCGCAGGCGCGTCTGCGCGAGCAGGAGGCCCTTCAGAACTTCCACGCCGGCGTTGCGACCATCGAAGGCCTCGTCGGCAATCCCTTTACGCTGGCCCGGGAGGGCGCACGATGAAGACATCCTCCACTCTCCTCGTCGCCATCGTTGCGGCTTCGTTCAGCGCTTACGGCTATTCCATCCTCGTGCCGGCCAAGGTCGCACCGACCGAGCATGCCGTGGACAGGAAGCCGGAGAGGCCGAACGACCACGTCGAGCAGGATGAGCACGGCGCCGACCGCATTAAGATCTCCGACGTCAAGCTCGCGGCCGCCGGCGTGACGCTGGCGGAGGCCGCGAGCGCCACGCTGACCGATACGCTTGCCTTCAACGGCATTTTGCGCGCCAACCAGGAGGCCGTGGTGCAGGTGACGCCGCGCTTTCCCGGCGTTGCCAAATCGATTCTGAAGCGCATCGGCGACAAGGTCGGCAAGGACGATCTGCTCGCCGCGATCGAGAGCAACCAGAGCCTCACGGTCTACGAGCTCAAGGCGCCGATCGGCGGTACCGTCATCGAGCGGCAGATTTCGCTCGGCGAATACGCCTCCGAGCAGAAGCCGGCCTTCGTCGTCGCCGACCTGTCCACCATCTGGGTCGATCTCTCGATCTACCGGCAGGACCTCAAGCGCGTCCGCATCAGCGACCAGGTGCTGATCGATCCCGACGACGGCCGCGGCGAGATCAAGGGCACGATCACCTATATCGCGCCGATCGGGTCGAGTGAGACCCAGACCGCGCTCGCGCGCGTGGTGCTGCCCAATCCGGACGGGCGCTTGCGCCCCGGCCTGTTCGTCACCGCACGGCTGATCCTGGCCGCGCGCAGCGTCGCGGTCGCCGTGCGCAAAAGCGCGATCCAGACGCTGGAGAACAGGACCATCGTGTTTGTCCGCGAGGACGGCGACAAGATCGAGGCGCGCCCGGTCGAACTCGGCGACTCCGATCCGGGATACGTGGAAATCCGCGCAGGCCTTGCGGCCGGCGAGCGCTACGTCGCCGAGAACAGTTTTGTGGTCAAGGCAGAGATGGGCAAGGGAGACGCCGATCATGATTGACGCCCTCCTCGGCTTCTCGATCCGCCAGCGATGGCTCGTGATCCTCTTTGCGCTCGCGGCCGGCGCCTTCGGTGTCTGGAATTTCACACGGCTGCCGATCGACGCCGTGCCTGACGTCACCAACGTCCAGGTCCAGATCAACACGCGCGCGCCGGGCCTGTCGCCGCTCGAAGCCGAGCAGCGCATCACCTTTCCGATCGAGACCGCGATGGGCGGCCTGCCAAAGCTCGACTACACCCGCTCGATCTCGCGCTACGGCCTGAGCCAGGTCACCGTCGTGTTCCAGGACGGCACCGACATCTATTTCGCGCGCCAGCTCGTCAACGAACGCATTCAGCAAGCGAAGGACCAATTGCCGGCCGGCGTCGAGGTCGCCATGGGACCGATCTCGACCGGCCTCGGCGAAATCTACGTCTACTCGGTGGAAGCCAGGCCCGGCGCGAAGTCGCCGAGCGGCATTGAGTTCACGCCGACGGAATTGCGCACCATCCAGGACTGGATCATCAAGCCGCAGCTGCGCACCATTCCCGGCGTGATCGAGGTCAACTCGATCGGCGGCTATGAGCGGCAATTCCACGTGCTGCCGATCCCCGGCCGGCTGATGGCCTACAAGCTCGGCTTTCGCGACATCATGACGGCGCTGGCCGCCAACAACGCCAATGTCGGCGCCGGCTATATCGAACGCAACGGCGAGCAATATCTCGTGCGCGCGCCCGGCCAGGTCGCAAATATCGCAGAGATCCGCGACATCGTGATCGGCTCGCGCGGCGGCGTGCCGGTGCGTATCCGCGACGTCGCCGAGGTGCAGGAGGGTCAGGATTTGCGCAGCGGCGCGGCCTCCGCCAACGGCGAGGAGACCGTGCTCGGCACTGCCATGCTGCTGATCGGCGAGAACAGCCGCAGCGTGGCCCAACGCGTGGCGGCAAGGCTCAACGAGATCGCAAAATCGCTCCCCGACGGCGTGATCGCGCGCGCGGTCTATGATCGCACGCATCTGGTCGAAGCCACCATCCAGACCGTCGAGAAGAATCTCGTCGAGGGCGCGGCGCTGGTGATCGCGGTGCTGTTCCTGATCCTCGGCAACATCCGCGCCGCGCTGATCACCGCCTGCGTCATTCCCCTTTCGATGTTGTTTACGATATCGGGGATGGTCGAGAGCAAGGTCAGCGCCAATCTGATGAGCCTCGGTGCAATCGACTTCGGCATCATCGTCGACGGCGCGGTCATCATTGTCGAGAACTCCCTGCGGCTGCTCGCCGCCGAGCAGCACCGGCGCGGCCGGCTGCTCTCGCTGGAGGAACGGCTCCAGACCATTCGCGCGGGCGCCAGCGAGGTGATCAAGCCGAGCCTGTTCGGCACGCTCATCATCGCCGTGGTCTATCTGCCTGTCCTGACGCTGACCGGCACCGAGGGCAAGATGTTCACGCCGATGGCGCTCACCGTGCTGATGGCGCTGGCCGGCGCCGCGCTGCTGTCGGTCACCTTCGTGCCGGCCGCAATCGCGATCTTCGTCACCGGAAAGGTCTCGGAGCAGGAGAACGTGTTCATGCGGGCGGCCAGGCGGCTGTATCTGCCGCTGCTCGACCGCGCCATCCGCTACCGTCGTAGCGTGGCGCTGGGCGCCATCCTCATCGTCGCCGGCAGCCTCTTTGCCGCAACACGCATGGGCGGCGAGTTCATCCCGAGCCTCGACAAGGGCGACGTCACCATCGAGACGATCCGGATTCCCGGCACCAGCCTGACCCAGAGCGTCGACATGCAGCTGCGGCTGGAGAAGGCGGTCAAGCAGGTGCCGGAGGTCGCGACCATCTTCTCCAAGGTCGGCACCGCCGAGATCGCCAACGACCCGATGCCGCCGAACGTGGCCGACACCTATGTCACGCTCAAGCCGCGCGAAGAATGGCCCGATCCCGCCAAGCCGAAGGCCGAGGTGGTGGCCGAGCTCGAACGCGCCGCCAACACCCTGCCCGGCACGGCCTATGGCATGACCCAGCCGATCCAGATGCGCTTCAACGAGCTGATCGCCGGCATCCGCAGCGACGTCGGCGTCAAGATCTTCGGCGACGATCTGGATGTGCTCGCGGGCATCGCCCAGCAGGTTCACAGCGTCGTTCGCGGCATCGAGGGCGCGGCCGACGTCAAGACCGAGCAGATCGCGGGCCTGCCGATCCTCACCGTCAAGCTCGACCGCCAGGCGCTGTCGCGCTACGGCCTCAGCCTCAGCGAGGTGCAAAACCTCGTCGAGATCGCGATCGGCGGCAAGCCGGCCGGCAAGCTGTTCGAGGGCGACCGCCGCTTCGACATCGTGGTGCGCCTGCCGGAAAGCCTGCGCGCCAACCCGGACGCGATCAAGTCGCTGCCGATCCCGCTGCCGCCGGGCGAGGATGTGGCGGCCGTCACGAAGGCCGCCTGGCCGGGCGGAAACACGGCGCTCCGCTACGTCCCGTTGTCCTCCGTCGCGTCGATCGAAATCGCACCTGGCCCCAACCAGATCAGCCGCGAGAACGGCAAGCGCCGCGTGGTGGTGATGGCGAACGTCCGTGGGCGCGACCTGCGCTCCTTCGTCGCCGAGACGCAAGGAGCCGTCACGGAGAAGGTCAAGCTGCCGCCGGGCTACTGGATCGGCTGGGGCGGACAGTTCGAGCAGTTGGTCTCGGCGACTAAGCGGCTGACCATCGTGGTGCCGGTCGCGCTCGCGCTGGTGTTCCTGCTGCTGTTCATGGGGATGGGATCGGCGGCGGATGCGGCGCTCGTGTTCTCCGGCGTGCCGCTGGCCTTGACCGGCGGCGTCGCGGCGCTGCTGTTGCGCGGCATTCCCTTATCCATCAGCGCCGGCGTTGGCTTCATTGCGCTGTCGGGCGTCGCCGTGCTCAACGGCCTCGTCATCATCGCCTTCATCGAGCGGCTGCGCAGCGAGGGGCTCTCCGTCGTGGATGCCGTGCACGAGGGCGCGCTGACGCGGCTGCGGCCGGTACTGATGACCGCGCTGGTCGCCTCGCTCGGTTTCGTGCCGATGGCGCTTGCTACCGGCGCCGGCGCCGAGGTACAGCGGCCGCTCGCGACCGTGGTGATCGGCGGCATCATCTCCTCGACCGTGCTCACGCTGCTGGTATTGCCGGCACTCTACGTGCTGTTCCGGCGTGACCGCGCGCGCGAAACGCCTACAATAGCGCCTGATTTGGCGGCTTCCGGGGAGCGCTAGAATTGGGCAGCCACGATCATCACGATCACCATGACCATGCCGGCCGCGCGCATGATCATGGGCATGACCACGGCCACGACCATGGTCATGGTCTCGGCCACGCGCACGTCCATGCGCCCGCCAGTTTCGGCAGGGCGTTCGCGATCGGCATTACGCTCAACACCGCGCTGGTCGTGGCGGAAGCCGTCTACGGCTATCTCGGCAATTCCACCGCCCTGCTGGCGGACGCCGGCCATAATCTCAGCGACGTGCTCGGCCTGGTCGTGGCCTGGTGCGCCTCGATCGCAGCGCGGCGCGCGCCGAGCGGCCGCTTCACCTATGGCCTGCGCGCCTCGACCATCCTCGCGGCACTTGCCAACGCCGTTTTCCTGCTGGTTGCAACCGGCGCGATCGGCTGGGAGGCGATTTTGCGCCTGCGCGAACCGGAGCCGATCGCGGGCGTCACCGTGATGGTGGTCGCCGGCATCGGCATCCTCGTCAACGGCTTCACCGCCATGCTGTTCGCGCGCGGACGCAAGGACGACATCAACATCGAGGGCGCCTATCTGCACATGGCGGCCGACGCCGCGGTCTCGCTCGGCGTCGTGGTCTCGGCCGCGCTGATCATCTGGACCGGCTGGCTCTGGCTCGATCCCGTCACCAGTCTCGTCATCTGCGCGGCCATCCTCTGGAGCACCACCAGCCTGCTCCGCGGCTCCATCGATATGTCGATGGCGGCAGCCCCAAAGGGCACCGACCTCGACGCAATCAGGGGGTTTCTGCTGGCGCGGCCCGGCGTCTCCGCCATCCACGATCTCCATGTCTGGCCGATCTCGACCACCGAGACGGCGCTGACCTGCCATCTCGTGATACCCGACGGCACCACTGGCGATGCGTTCCTGATGGAGACAGCGCAGCTGCTGAAGACGTCGTTCCGGATCGGCCACACCACGCTTCAGGTCGAGACGCATCCGGACAATGGCTGCGCGCTGGCGCCGGATGATGTGGTGTGAGGCTTGCGACTACGCCGCCTTCGCCGACACGATCCAGATCGCGCCCTGCAACGCCACCGACTGCCCCTTGAGGAACGGCGCGAGCACCTCGCGGATCGAGGCCTTGGCGGCCTCGTAGGTCTCCGGCGGGTGGCCTTGCAGCGCGCGGCTGGCAGGACCGATCTGGAGCGAGCTGTCGACGGCCGCCTCGAGGCCGCCGCCGATTGCGATATCCATCGCGAGATTGTGCGGCTCCATCGCCACGTCAACGAAGCCTGCACCCTTGAGAATCCGCATCACGCGCTCTTCCGAGGCGAAGGCAAACGGGCCCGGCTCGTCCGGCCCGACCGGCGGCATCTTGGGGACGTGTTTGTACACCGCCATCAGCGGCGTCATCATCCACGGGTTTTCCTTCGGCTCGCGCCAGCAGGCAAACACCAGCCGCCCGGATGGCTTCAGGGCACGACGAAGGTTGGTGAAGGACGCAACGGGATCGGCGAAGAACATCACGCCGAAGCGCGAGGCCAGGAGATCAAAGCTCGCCGGCTCGAACGGATGCACCGTCGCATCCGCCAGCACGAACTCGAGCGGCAGGCCCTTTGGCGCCGTTGCGCGCGCCTGCGAAAGCATCGGGTCGGAGACGTCGAGCCCGAGCGCAAATCCGTTCGGCGCCACCGCCTTGGCGAACGCGACCGTGGTCGCACCGGAGCCGCAGCCGACGTCGATCACGCGCTCGCCTGGCTTCGGCTTGGCGCGACTGATCAGCACCTCGGCAATCGGCCCGAGCAGCCTCTCTTGCACCGAATGACGATCGGCCCAGCGCTGCCCGCTCGGACCGTTCCAATAGGCGATCTGGTCGGCGTTTTGCTCGTGCCCGCTTGGCTGTTCCATGGACGCCCCTCCGGCAGCTTGGTCGAAAGACCGGGATGCCGAATTGCAAAGACGCCGTCAACTGAGGCGGGCTCTTCAGTCCACCTGTCAGCGAGACACTTTTGCGTGCACGCCGCGCTACTCGGCGTCAGGGGCGGACAGCCAGGAGATTGCGCTACACCAGGTCATTCTGCTGCCAGCGAGACCCCGGTTCGTTTGGCAAGGACGCGGCGGAAGTCCGTTGCGAGTTCGTCATAGTAGTAAGCAAGCTCCTCGTAAAAGGCCCGCCCGGCCTCATCAGGAGCTTCTCGAGCCGCCTTCATGCAATGGACGGCTTTGGCCTCGTATCTTTCCAGCTTCGTGCGAAGATCACCCATTACGCGATACTCCACCCTGATAACGGGAGCTGGAACGGTGGTTCGCGCGGCGACCGAAAAGATGACCGAACGAAGGCAATTTTGGACCCATCGGGGGCCAATTTCTGGGCGTCCCATGCCTGGCGAAAGGCGCAAGAGCGCCCGCCAACCGGGTTCGGGCGTCGGGTTGGCGCGGCGAGAGCCGGGACCGAAGCCCCGCGCTTTCATTTGAGCAGGCCTGCCGCCCTCGCCTTGTTGATCAGCTAAGAGACAAATGCTGCACAGGCTCCAATCATAAAAAGGGCGTCTGCCTCGTCGACATCAGGTGCCGCTTTCCAGCAGAGGATGACGGATGCCCTGCTCATCGCTAGAAAAGCCGTAGATTGCAACAAAGCCCTTTTTCAAAGCGCCATGAATGTTGGTCTTGGCCTCCAGCTTGGCCAATGCTTTGCTGAAATCGCCATCAGGCTCGAGTACGCGAACAACAGATTCGACCGCATGCATGCTCTCCCGCACGCTGTCCGCAAAGTGCCCGGCGCTCAATTCATTTGCAGCTGCTTCGAGGTGTTCACGACCACCTGCCAAACCGGACGTCTTCAGATCGCTCAACCCCTTGCCAACGACTTTGGCTTCCTCGTCTGATCCAACCGGAGCAATGACGTCAGGCGCAATCACACGATACGGCGATCGACAGAAGATGAGGATGGCATTTATGCGTTTGCCGAAATCAGGCATCGTTCGCAGTCGCGCATGAAGACCGCCTTTGTGGTCTCCACGGCATCTTTGAGGCGCGAGCTAAATTCGTCTGCTGGTTGATGAAATAGGTAAACGTGCACGTCTTTTAATGCGGCCTTCCATGGGTCGCCGACGTAGATCCACGTCTTGTTGGCCAGAAGCTCCAGCCGGCGCGCTCCTCCGGCATGGAGGCGGCCGCCAATTTCAAGCAGATCCGTTCGAAGTGCTCAAGCTCAGCGATGCGGGGGGTGGTGGGCAGTGACGGGCTCGAACCGCCGACATCCTGCGTGTAAAGCAGGCGCTCTACCAACTGAGCTAACCGCCCCTCGCCGCCTCTTTATCCCTACCCGCCCCATAGGGGCAAGTCCGGAACGTCAGTCCTGCGGCCTCCCCGGCAACACCGGCACCGCGTCAATCCAGACCGCCGCCGACTTGCACCAGATCTGGCGGGTGGGGCGCAACGCGTCGCGCTGGCCGATGCTGCCCCAGCGGATGCCCCAATCGTCGGCCTGGTCGCCCTCGCCGCTGGTGAACAGCGGGGAACCGCAGTCGGCGCAGAAGTGCTGGAAGCGCGTCCGGCCGTTGTCGCCACGCTTGCCGTAGATCTTTGGCGTGCCGCCGGTCAGCTTGACGTCGGAGGCGGAACAGATCGCCGTCACCCGGAACGGCGATCCCGTCAGCGTCTGACAGTCGCGGCAATGACAGACCGACACAGCCTCAGGGTCGATCTCGGCTTCGAAGGTGATCTGGCCGCAATGGCATTGCCCGTCGATCTTCATGACCCTGCTCTTCAAAAGAGAGTTGCCCCAAAAACAAAAACGGCGCCCGGAGGCGCCGTTTTATCATCTTCTCTGCGATCACATCAGTGAGCGGTCAGGCCGCCGGCGGCTTCGTCACCGTCGGGCTTCACCGTCACCTTGGTGTCCTCTTCCCAGACGATCGGCACCGGCTTCTTCACCAGCGCCCGGGCGACGACGTCGTCCAGACGCGAGACCGGGATGATCTCCATGCCGCCCTTGATCGCATCGGAAATCTCCGTGAGATCCTTGGCGTTATCCTCGGGGATCAGCACCGTCTTGATGCCGCCGCGGGCAGCGGCGAGCAGCTTCTCCTTCAGACCGCCGATCGGCAGCACGCGGCCGCGCAACGTGATCTCGCCGGTCATCGCGACATCGTGGCGGACCGGGATGCCGGTCATGACCGAGATGATCGCGGTGGCCATCGCCACGCCCGCCGACGGACCATCCTTCGGCGTCGCGCCTTCCGGCACGTGCACGTGGATGTCGCGGCGGTCGAACAGCGGCGGCTCGATGCCGTAGACGATTGCGCGCGAGCGGACATAGGACGCCGCCGCCGAGATCGATTCCTTCATCACGTCGCGCAGATTGCCCGTCACCGTCATCTTGCCCTTGCCCGGCATCATGACGCCTTCGATGGTCAGCAGTTCGCCGCCAACGTCGGTCCAGGCCAAGCCCGTGACGATGCCGATCTGCGGCTCGCTCTCGATCTCGCCGTAGCGGTACTTCGGCACACCCAGAAGCTCTTCGAGAGTCTTCTCGGTAATCTTGACCGACTTCTTCTTGGAGATCATCAGCTCCTTCACCACCTTGCGGGCGAGTGTGGAGAGCTCACGCTCCAGATTACGCACGCCCGCTTCGCGGGTGTAGCGGCGGATCAGAAGCAGCAGCGCGTCGTCGTCGATCGAGAACTCCTTGGAGTCCAGGCCGTGCTTGGTCACCGCGTTCGGGATCAAATGCTTGCGCGCGATCTCGACCTTCTCGTTCTCGGTGTAGCCCGCGATCCGAATGATCTCCATGCGGTCCATCAGTGGACCGGGAATATTGAGCGTATTCGCGGTCGTGATGAACATCACGTTGGAGAGATCGTAGTCGACCTCGAGATAGTGGTCGTTGAAGGTCGCGTTCTGCTCGGGGTCGAGGACCTCGAGCAGAGCAGAGGACGGATCGCCGCGGAAATCGGCGCCCATCTTGTCGATCTCGTCCAGCAGGAACAGCGGATTGGACGACTTCGCCTTGCGCATCGACTGGATGATCTTGCCGGGCATCGAGCCGATATAGGTGCGGCGATGACCGCGGATCTCGGCCTCGTCGCGCACGCCGCCGAGTGAGACGCGCACGAATTCGCGTCCCGTCGCCTTGGCGATCGACTTGCCGAGCGAGGTCTTGCCGACGCCGGGAGGCCCGACGAGGCACAGGATCGGTCCGGTCAGCTTGTTGGCGCGCGACTGCACCGCCAGATACTCGACGATGCGGTCCTTGACCTTCTCGAGCCCGTAGTGATCCGCATCCAGAACCGCCTGCGCGGCTTCCAGATCCTTCTTCACCTTGGACTTCTTGTTCCACGGGATCGACAAGAGCCAATCCAGATAGTTGCGCACGACGGTCGCTTCCGCGGACATCGGCGACATCTGGCGCAGCTTCTTCAATTCGTGCTGCGCCTTTTCGCGCGCTTCCTTGGAGAGCTTGGTCTTGGAGATCTTCTCTTCGAGATCGGCGAGCTCGTCGCGACCGTCGTCGTCGCCGAGCTCCTTCTGGATCGCCTTCATCTGCTCGTTGAGATAGTACTCGCGCTGGGTCTTCTCCATCTGGCGCTTGACGCGCGAGCGGATGCGCTTCTCGACCTGAAGCACCGAGATCTCGCTCTCCATCAGGCCGAGCACCTTCTCCAGGCGCTGCGTGACCGACAGCGTCTCCAGGATGCCCTGGCGATCGGCGATCTTGACGGCGAGATGGGACGCAACGGTGTCGGCGAGCTTGGCAAAATCGTTGATCGCCTGCACGACGCCGACGACCTCGGCCGAGATCTTCTTGTTGAGCTTCACATAGCTCTCGAAGTCAGACACGACCGAGCGCGACAGCGCTTCCGCCTCGACCGACTTCGCATCGGTGTCGGCGAGCGCAATTGCGGTGGCTTCGTAATATTCGGCGCGATCGGTGTATTTCTCCACGCGCGCACGCTCGAGCCCTTCGACCAGCACCTTCACGGTGCCGTCGGGAAGCTTCAAGAGCTGCAGCACGCTGGCAAGCGTACCCGTCTCGTAAATGGAATCGGGTGCCGGATCATCGTCGGATGCGTTCTTCTGCGTCGCGAGCATGATCAGCGCGTCGTTCTTCATCACCTCTTCGAGCGCGCGGATCGACTTCTCGCGACCGACGAAAAGCGGAACGATCATGTGCGGGAAGACGACGATATCGCGCAGCGGCAGCACGGGATAGGCGTGCGTTTCGCCATGGACAATGGTTGGCCGGGGTTTTGGATTGGTCATGGCCTTTTCCTTTTGCTTTGCCCCCTCGCACGCAGTCCGCTGTGCTCATGCGCGACCGCCACAAGGTGCAATATTGATCCGCAAATCCGGTCTACCATTCGAAGGTTGGACCGGGCTTGCCGGATCGGAACTGAGGCGAATCTTGAAGAGAACTCTCGCTCGCCGCCGACATTAGGTGGCTATCGACCGGGGGGGTGTCAAGTCATTGAAAGACGCGCGCCATCAGGCGCTTACGCACGCGGATAAGCGACGCAACACCGGCTGCGGAGGTACAATCCGCAGCCCTTAATTGATGGGACGATTGGCGCATTCCAGCGTCGCAATTTAGGCGCTGGCGTTCTCGACGGCGCGATCGGACCGATCGGCGTAGATGTAGAGCGGACGGGCCGTGCCTTCCACGACTTCGCGGGAAATCACGACTTCTTCCACACCTTCCAGGCCCGGCAGATCGAACATGGTCTCGAGCAGGATCGCCTCGAGGATCGAGCGGAGGCCACGCGCGCCAGTCTTGCGCTCGATCGCCCTGCGGGCGACCGCGCCAAGCGCCTCGTCGGCGAAGGTCAGCTCGATGTTCTCCATCTCGAACAGCCGCTGGTACTGCTTCACCAGCGCGTTCTTCGGCTCGACCAGGATCTTCTTGAGCGAAGCCTCATCAAGATCCTCCAGAGTCGCCACGACCGGCAGACGGCCGACGAACTCGGGGATCAGGCCGTACTTCAGCAGATCCTCGGGCTCGACGTGACGGAAGATTTCGCCGGTACGGCGATCTTCCGGCGCCAGCACCTGGGCGGCGAAACCGATCGAGGTCGAACGCCCACGTGCCGAGATGATCTTCTCCAGGCCCGAGAACGCGCCGCCGCAGATGAACAGGATGTTGGTGGTGTCCACCTGCAGGAATTCCTGCTGCGGATGCTTGCGGCCGCCCTGCGGCGGGACCGAAGCCACCGTGCCTTCCATGATCTTCAACAGCGCCTGCTGCACGCCCTCACCCGACACGTCGCGCGTGATCGAGGGATTGTCGGACTTGCGGCTGATCTTGTCGATTTCGTCGATATAGACGATGCCGCGCTGGGCGCGCTCGACATTGTAGTCGGCGGCCTGGAGCAGCTTAAGGATGATGTTCTCGACGTCCTCGCCGACATAGCCGGCTTCGGTCAGCGTCGTCGCATCCGCCATCGTGAACGGAACGTCCAGGATGCGGGCGAGCGTCTGCGCGAGCAGTGTCTTGCCCGAGCCGGTCGGACCGATCAGCAGGATGTTCGACTTCGCGAGTTCGACGTCGTTGTGCTTGGTCTGGTGGTTGAGGCGCTTGTAGTGATTGTGCACCGCGACCGACAGGACCTTCTTCGCATGGCTCTGGCCGATGACGTAATCGTCCAGGACCTTGCAGATTTCCTTCGGCGTCGGAATCCCGTCGCGCGACTTCACGAGCGAGGATTTGTTTTCCTCGCGGATGATGTCCATGCAGAGCTCAACGCACTCGTCGCAAATGAAGACCGTGGGACCCGCGATCAGTTTGCGAACTTCGTGCTGGCTCTTGCCGCAGAACGAGCAATATAGCGTGTTCTTGGAGTCGCTCGTGCCGACCTTACTCATTCATGTCTCCGTCCGCGGTTCGATCCCGTCCGCTCGATCGCTCTATTCCGGCACAGCCGGCATAGACATTTAAATAGAGCAAATTCCGTACCAAAAAAGACCCTACGCGTTACATCCCGTGCGAATCACGGTCACTCGATTCTCCGCGACCATAGCCGATCAATCGTAGCCAACCATGCTGTCACCCGACTATCAAGAATTCGCTAATCGGGGAGCCGCCGGCTACCCGTGACAATACCGTGATTTCACGTCTTGGCACGGGAGAAGTGATCGAAATCACCCCGGCGTTGCTGGATTGCCACGAAAAACAAGCACGAAAGCGGAACTTTCTGCCTGCCGCAGGGCGCAAAATTGCTTTTTTGCGCCCATACGAAGTGCGCCGTTAACGTCAACGTCGCTCCTTGCCGATCCCCGGGAATCCTCAAGAGGTATTCCAGGAATCGGTGTTGCCGCCCCGGTCGCGTTACTGGGGCTTCGCTGCCGGTTCTTCGGCGCGCTTGTCGATCACCTTGTCGACCAGGCCGAACTCCTTGGCGTCGGACGCGGTGAGGAACTTGTCGCGCTCCAGCGCGTCCTCGATCGCCTTGTAGGTCTGACCGGTGTGCTTCACGTAGATCTCGTTGAGCCGCTTCTTCAGGTTCAGGATTTCCTGCGCGTGGAGCATGATGTCCGTGGCCTGCCCCTGGAAGCCGCCGGAGGGCTGGTGCACCATAATGCGCGCGTTCGGCAGTGAGAAGCGCATGTCCTTCTCGCCGGCGGCGAGCAGCAGCGAGCCCATCGAGGCCGCCTGCCCTGTGCACAGCGTCGAGACCGGCGGGCGGATGAACTGCATGGTGTCGTAGATCGCAAGGCCCGACGTCACCACGCCACCCGGCGAGTTGATGTACATCGAGATTTCCTTCTTCGGATTTTCCGCCTCAAGGAACAACAGCTGCGCGACGATCAGCGTCGACATGCCGTCCTCGACCGGTCCGGTCAGGAAGATAATGCGCTCCTTCAACAGGCGCGAAAAAATGTCGTAGGCGCGCTCGCCACGGTTGGTCTGCTCGACCACCATGGGCACGAGGTTCATGTAAGTTTCAACCGGATCGCGCATGAGTCACCTAGGTTTTTCGGACGCGGACATCGCCACTCTTGGCTGCCAGTATCTTGGCCCGATTTGCCAGAAGGCTGATGGACGTCTTGTGATGCAGGAACTTGGGTAAAGGGTGGAGCGACAGATATAGCCCAATTCGCGCCAGACAAGTGCGGAACGAATTAAGGCTTAATCCTCGCGGCAGTTGAAGCTGATTCGCGCAAAGAGGCCCAGCCGGCCACCTGGCTAGCTGGGCCCCTTTGCGGATCATCCTTAATGGAAGGCTTTCTCAAAGCCTTCAGGCCGCGGTCTTTTCCGCTTCCTCGTCCTTGTAGAGCTCCTCGCGCGAGACCTTCTTCTCGGTCACGTTGGCCAGCTCGAGGATGAAGTCGACGACCTTGTCCTCGTAGATCGGTGCACGAAGCTGGGCCAACGCCTGGGCGTTGCTGCGGTAATAGTCCCAGACTTCCTTCTCGCGGCCCGGCATCGAGCGCGCGCGCTCGATCACGGCGCGGCCGACCTCGTCGTCGGTCACGGTGATCTTGTTCTTCTCGCCGATCTCAGAGAGCACGAGGCCGAGCCGCACGCGGCGGTCGGCGATCTTGCGGTACTCGTCCTTGGCCTTGTCCTCGGTGGTATCCTCGTCAGCGAAGGTCTTGCCGGCCGAGTCCATCTCGGCCTTGACCGAGTTCCACATCAGATTGAACTCCTCGTCGACGAGTGAGGGCGGTGCTTCGAAGCGATGCGCCTCGTCGAGCTGGTCGAGCAGCGCGCGCTTGACGCGCTGGCGCGTCGCACCCGCGAACTCGGCGGCCAGCCGCTCGCGCGCGGCCTCCTTGAGCTTGTCCAGCGATTCCAGGCCGAGCGTCTTGGCGAACTCGTCGTCGATGGCGACGTCCTGCGGCGCCTCGATCGTCGTCGCGGTGGTCTCGAACTCGGCCGGCTGGCCGGCGAGCTTGTCGTTCATGTAGTTCTTCGGGAATCCCACCTTCAGCGTACGGGTCTCGCCCGCGCCGATGCCGGTGAGCTGCTCCTCGAAGCCAGGGATGAAGGTGTTGGAGCCGATCACGACCTGGATGCCTTCGCCGGTGCCGCCCTCGAAGGCTTCGCCGTTGATGGTGCCCTTGAAGTTGATGGTGACGCGATCGCCGGAGGCGGCCTTCTCGCCCTCGGCCTTCGCCGCGTAGCCGCGGTTCGAATCGGCAATGCGCTTGATGGCATCGTCGATATCGGTATCGGAGACGTCAGCGACGGGCTTCTCGACCTTGAAGGCCTTGAAGTCGGCGAGCGCGATTGCCGGCACCACTTCGATCGCGACCGTGTAGGTCAGATCAGACTTGCCCGAGAGCAGTTCCTCGACCTCGGCCTGCTCGGTCGGCATCGTGATCTTCGGCTCGGTCGCAAGACGGAAGCCGCGCTCGGAGAACAGCTGCGTGTTGGTGTCGCGGATGGTCTGGTCGATGGTCTCGGCCATCACCGAGCGGCCATAGACCTTCTTCAGGTGAGTCACCGGCACCTTGCCGGGACGGAAGCCGTTGATGCGGACCTTGTCCTTGAGGTCGACGAGCTTGGCGCCAGCCTTGGCGTCGAGATCAGACGCGGGAACGCTGATCTTGAACTCGTGCTTCAATCCTTCCGAGAGGGTTTCTGTGACCTGCATGGCGTCCAATCTTCTTCTCGTTCGGTCCCGGCACGCATGCGTCGGGACGCTGTCATCAATCGGTCCGGCGCGCGAGGCCAATGCCCCTGCGCCGGTGGGTTCATCAGGCCCGGCTCCAGACGGAAAAACATCCGCGAGGAGCAGGCCTGTCAGTAATCCGTGCAAACGCTGAAAGCGCTTGGTGCGGGCGGAGGGACTCGAACCCCCACAACTTTCGTCACTGGAACCTAAATCCAGCGCGTCTACCAGTTCCGCCACGCCCGCGTAAATTTGCATCAAGACCGGCCGCGATGCCGCGGGCGGCGGGCTTATAGCATGTGCCCGCCTGTTCGCAGCAAAAAAATGGCCGTGTGGACGCCCACCTGAAGTAGGCATCGCGGCTGGACTTATCCAGCGCGGCATGGTCCGCATCGACCCATGACGACACGGTTTTTTGCCCCGACCCGACGCGAGGTCCTGGCCGGCCTGGGAGCCTCGGCGGCGGGGTTGATCGCCGGTGGCGCAGCGCCGTCCGTGACCGCCCAGATCGCCCTCCAAGCCCGCCTCGCGACCCTGGCTCTGAGGCCGGGTCAGCCAGCTACACCAATCTGGGAGCTGGCCGCCGTAAGCCATATCGGGAACGTCCATCTCAAGCGCGGCGACCGCTGCGAGGTGGTCTTTCGGAACGATCTGCCTGTGCCGCTTGCCCCAGTCTGGTACGGCCTGAATGGCACGGCCGCGGCCGATCCGCTGCGGGGACGGGCGCCGACGCCGCCGGACGCGACAGAAACATCAATTATTTCAATACCAAACGCGGGAACCATGCTGGCCGACTTCCGTCTCTTCGAAGACGGCCTGAAGCAACCCGCGCGCCCGCTTCCGGTCATCGCCAGTGAGACCAACCGGGTCGCCGTCGATCGTGACGAGATCCTGCTGATTGAGGAATGGCGCCTGCGGCCGGATGGGACTGCACTTCCGCCCGGCCACGACCCGAAGGACACGACTCCGCTCTTTACCCTCAACGGGCAGACTTCATTCGAACTCTCAGCCGCGGCCAATGAGCGGCTGCGGCTGCGCTTTATCAACGGCTCCCAACGTACTGTCCTGGCGATTAAATTGGAAAGTCACGAGGTCCGCGTGATGGCCCTGGATGGACAGCCCGCCGAGCCTTTCCCGGCGCGCAGCGGTGCGGTAGTGCTGGCCCCCGGCGCGCGCGCGGACGCATTTGTCGACGCGGCCACATCGGCCCAATTCCTGCTGCACGACGGCAAGGAGGCACGCCCGATCGGGAGCCTCACGATCTCCGGCAAATCGGAGCGGGGCGCACCGCCATTGCCGCCCCAGCCGCTCCCATCGAATGACCTGCCGGACAAGCTCGACCTGAAAGGCGCCCTGCGGTTCGATGTCGCGCTCGGCGCGCCCGATGCCGGCTGGATACGGCCCGCAAGTTTCTCCACCGCCTCAGCCCCCGCCTTCCGCGCCAAGACCGGCCGCACCGTCGTGCTGGCTCTCAAGAACCCGGGGCCTGTCACCAATGTCTTTCACCTGCACGGCCACCATTTCCGCCTGCTCGACAAACTCGACGATGGCTGGAAGCCCTATTGGCTCGACACGCTCGCAATCGAGCCCGGCCAAGCCCAGCGCATCGCGTTCGCCGCGACTTCGCCCGGTCGATGGCTGATCGAATCCGTCGTAACCGACTGGGCCGCGCCGCGGCTGGTGCGATGGTACGGGGTGGAGTGAGCGTTTGTAGGACGGGTAGAGCGAAGCGCAACCCATCCTACCAATCGCACGTGGAGTAAGAGCTCAGTACTCAATCCCCAATGCACCGTAGATCCGCCGGTGCACGGCCGGCAGCGTCTCGGTGAGGTCTTCCGCGATCAGCCCCGGCCCTGCTTCGCTGGCCGCCTCGCCGTGCATCCAGACGCCGATGCTGGCGGCTTCGAAGGCCGGCACGCCTTGTGCGAGGAGGCCTGCGATGATGCCTGAGAGGACGTCGCCGGCACCGGCAGTCGCAAGCCAGGGCGGTGCATTGGCAGCGATGGTGGCGCGGCCGTCGGGGGCTGCGATCGTGGTGTCCGGGCCTTTCAGCAGCACGACGGCGCCGGAGCGCTCGGCGGCGGCGCGCACGCGCTCGAGCTTCGAACGTCCCGGATATTTGTTGCTGAGGTCGGAGAACAGGCGTGGAAACTCGCCTTCGTGCGGCGTGAGCACGACCGCATTGTCCTGCGAGGATTTGATCGATTCAAACAGTCGTTCCGGCGTCGCCGCAAAGCTCGTCAGCGCATCCGCATCGAGCACCAGATGCCGCTGCGCCGTAAGCGCCGTGTGAACGAAATCGCAGGTGCGATCGCCGACGCCCGTACCGGGACCGATCATGCAGGTGTTGTAGCGCTTGTCGCCGAGGAGCGCGGCGAATTCGATCGCGGTGTCAACGGCGCGAACCATCACTGCGGTCAGCGCCGCCGCATTGATCGCGAGTGCATCGCGCGGGCTCGCGAGCGTCACCAGACCCGCGCCGGCGCGTAGCGCGCCGCGCGCGGCGAGCCGCGCTGCGCCGGTCGCAGTCGCGTCACCGGAGACCGCAAGCACATGCCCTCGCGCGTATTTATGACCGTCGGTGCGCGGCACCGGAAAAGCTGCGCCCCAGAAATCCGGGTCGTTCTCGAAGATCTGCGGCCCGATCTCGTCGAGCACATGGCTTTCGATGCCTATATCCGCGACGCGCACGTGGCCGCAATGCATGCGGCCGGGCAGCAGCAGGTGCGCCGGCTTCTTGCGAAAGAAGGTGACCGTCTCGGTGGCATTCACCGCCACGCCCAGCACGGCCGCACTGGTGCCGTTGATGCCGCTCGGCAGATCGACCGCCAGCACCGGTGCGCCGTTGCCGTTGATCGCCTCGATCATCTCGCGCGCCTCGCCGTCGACGGCGCGGCTGAGACCCGCGCCAAATAGCGCGTCGATGATCAGCGCGGGCTTGCCTATCGCCTGCGGATTGAAGGGGAGCACCGGATGCTTCCAGCCGCGCGCGGCGGAGGCCGCATCGCCCTGGAGCTGGTCGCGCTCGCACATCAGGATCACCGAGACCTCGCGCCCCTGGGCAGCGAGCTCGGCGGCAGCGACAAAACCGTCACCGCCATTGTTGCCGGGACCGGCCACGATCAGGATCGGCCCCTCCTCCACCAGCGCATTGGCGGCCCCAGCGACGGCCTGGCCCGCGCTGAGCATCAGCTTGAAGCCGGGCGTGCCGGCCGCGATCGAGAGCTGGTCGGCCCGCTGCATTTCAGCGTTGGTCAGAACTTCCATGCCACTTCCCTGGTCCAAACGCCTTTTCAAGAGGCACGTTCCGTGCCGATCCACCCCACGGAACAATGATCTGCATAGATATTGAACCGTTTGCCTATTTCGCAGTCTTCGCTATTTTGGGCCGGTCGGCTCCACCTATCAGAGATGCTCGATAAAAGGCTGATAACGCTCCAATAATCAGGGCATTTGCAACTTGGCATAGACCCTGCTTTCGAGGAAGCCGCTTCGGTTCGTCGTGCTCACTGGCATTAACTGGGTGTGGCCGGCCGTTGTTGCAGAGCTGGTCAGGGATCGCGGCATAACGAAGACACTATCGTGCGTGAGAAAAGCGCATCCTGACGAAGACGTAGCTATTGATCGATAAGGCCGGGAGGCGCGCAGTGAAGAAAATCGAAGCCATCATCAAGCCGTTCAAGCTCGACGAGGTGAAGGAAGCGCTTCAGGAAGTCGGCCTGCAAGGCATCACCGTGACCGAAGCCAAGGGTTTCGGCCGCCAGAAGGGTCATGCCGAGCTCTACCGCGGCGCAGAATACATCGTCGACTTCCTGCCCAAGGTGAAGATCGAGATCGTGATCGGCGACGACCTGGTCGAGCGCGCCATCGACGCGATCCGCCGCGCCGCGCAGACCGGGCGCATCGGCGACGGCAAGATTTTCGTCTCCAATATCGAAGAGGCGATCCGCATCCGAACCGGCGAATCCGGGCTGGACGCTATCTGAGCCGGGTGCTATCCCGCATTTTGCGACACTCTGAGAAGAAATAAGGCTGCTTCGGCGGCCTGATTTCGTTTATGCGGTCGCGCAAAACTCGCCCAAAGCGAGAATGATATTGCTCATCTGGAAACCGACCCGCAGAGCCAAAAGGGGTATGCATGAAGACCGCCAAAGACGTCCTGAAATCGATCAAGGACAACGACGTCAAATACGTCGACCTGCGCTTCACCGATCCGCGTGGCAAGTGGCAGCATGTGACGTTCGACGTCAGCATGATCGATGACGACATTTTCGCCGAAGGGACGATGTTCGACGGCTCCTCGATCGCCGGCTGGAAGGCGATCAACGAGTCGGACATGTGCCTGATGCCCGATCCGGTGACCGCGACGATCGACCCGTTCTTCGCCGAGACCACCATGGTCATCACCTGCGACGTGCTCGAGCCGACCACGGGCGAGCCCTACAACCGCGACCCCCGCGGCATCGCCAAGAAAGCGGAAGCCATGGTGAAGTCGATGGGCGTGGGCGACACGGTGTTCGTCGGCCCCGAAGCCGAGTTCTTCGTGTTCGACGACGTGCGCTTCTCCTCCGGCCCCTACAACACCGGTTTCCGCCTCGACTCCTCGGAGCTGCCGACCAACTCCGACACCGAATATGAAGGCGGCAATCTCGGCCACCGTATCCGCACCAAGGGCGGCTACTTCCCGGTGCCGCCACAGGACTCCGTGCAGGACATGCGCTCGGAGATGCTGGGCGCCATGGCCAAAATGGGCGTCAAGGTCGAGAAGCATCACCACGAAGTCGCTTCCGCCCAGCACGAGCTCGGCATGAAGTTCGACACGCTGACGCTGATGGCCGACCATCTGCAGATCTACAAATACTGCATCCACCAGGTCGCGCACATCTACGGCAAGACTGCCACCTTCATGCCGAAGCCGATCTTTGGCGACAATGGCTCGGGCATGCACGTGCATCAGTCGATCTGGAAGGACGGCAAGCCGGTATTCGCCGGCAACAAGTATGCCGACCTGTCGGAGACCTGCCTCCACTACATCGGCGGCATTATCAAGCACGCCAAGGCGATCAACGCCTTCACCAACCCGTCGACCAACTCCTACAAGCGTCTGGTCCCGGGCTATGAGGCCCCCGTGCTGCTCGCCTACTCCGCGCGCAACCGCTCGGCCTCCTGCCGCATCCCCTACACCGCTTCGCCGAAGGCCAAGCGCGTCGAGGTGCGCTTCCCCGATCCGCTCGCCAATCCCTATCTCGGCTTCGCCGCGATGCTGATGGCCGGCCTCGACGGCATCAAGAACAAGATCGATCCGGGTCCGGCAATGGACAAGGACCTGTACGACCTGCCGAAGGAAGAGCTGAAGCAGATCCCGACCGTCTGCGGTTCGCTCCGCGAGGCGCTCGAAAACCTCGACAAGGACCGCGCCTTCCTCAAGGCCGGCGGCGTGTTCGACGACGATTTCATCGACAGCTACATCGAGCTGAAGATGACCGAAGTCGTCCGCTTCGAAATGACCCCGCACCCGGTCGAGTTCGACATGTACTATTCGGGCTGATCGGCTCGAACTCTGTGCGACAAGCAAAAGGCGCTTCGCGAGGGGCGCCTTTTCGTTTTGAAGAGACGCCTGTTCGGCGGATTACGTCTTCGGCCAATCCGCCCTACGGATACTCACTTGTCCGGAAAATTCACTCCGATCTCCGTCACCACCGGCGCCCATTTCACCAGCGTCGCGTTGTCGGAGGCCGCCTTCACGCCGTCACCCAGGAGCGATTTGGGCGCAGCGGCGTTCTTGTCGAACCGCACCGTCACGGTGCAGCCGCCTTGCAGCGGACGACCGAGCGCGCCGCCCTTCCAGTCGGTGACGAAGCCGCCATAGTCCCACTCGAAACCGTTGACTAGGAACGGCTTGCCATTGGCCTTTTGCACGTCAGCGAGGCTTGATCCGATCGCGATGTCGTTGACGCTCCAGCGGCTGGTCTTGGCGCTGTCGCGCAAGGTCAACCCGGAGACGCGCCTTGCCTTGTCGTCGGTGAAGGCGATCTCGATACGACGGTCCGTCGCTTTCGGGAACAGCACAAGGCCCTTGTAGTTTTCACCTTCGGCGCCCGGCAGGTCCTGCACCACGGCTTCCTTGCCGTAGCGCTGTTTCAGGCTCCTTTCAGTGTCGTCCGGCGCGATTGGCGAAGCGCAGGTGATCGGGGCTTCCTGCGGCGGAGCGGTCTGGGCGAATGCGGGGGACGCGACCAGGATGAGAGTCGTGACGGCGACGTTGCGTATCATTGAGATGCAATCCCAATTTTGAAATCAGAGACCGAAGGTAACGCGCGAGGTCGGCTCGGCACAACACCCCGTCATCGCGAGCGCAGCGAAGCAATCCAGACTGTCTCCGCCGACAAATCTCTGGATTGCTTCGCTGCGCTCGCAATGACGATGGAGTTAGAGCGACGGCGCCAGGCGCCCTACACCGTCGCGCGCTGCCGCTCGGTCAGCGCTTCGCCGAACGCCTCGAACAGCTTTCGATTGATCGGATTTTGCTGCGGGTCGTATTCGGCGTGCCATTGCACGCCGAGCGCGAAGGTCGGCGCTTCCGCGATGCGGATCGCTTCGATGGTGCCGTCCTCGGCGATGCCTTCGATCAGCACGCGTTTGCCGGGATCGAGGATGCCCTGGCCGTGCAGCGAGTTGACCCTGATCCTCTCGCAGCCGAGCAGCTTTGCGAACGCGCCTCCGGGCGTGAGGTCGACGTCGTGACGGTCGGCGAAGACGACGGTTGGATCGGGATGGATCTCGCCGTTCTCGAGCCGCGGCATACGGTGGTTGATGCGGCCCGGGATTTCGCGGATCTCGGGATGCAGCGAGCCGCCGAAGGCGACGTTCATCTCCTGCAGGCCCCGGCAGATGCCGAACAGCGGAATGCCACGGGCGACGCAGGCGATCGAGAGCGCGAGTGCGACCTCGTCGCGATGAATGTCGTAGGGCTCGTGCTTCTCACAGGGATCGACGTTGAAGCGGGTCGGATGCACATTGGCACGGGCACCGGTCAGCACGATGCCGTCGACGGCATCGAGCAGTGCGGCAATATCCGTGATGTCAGGCGAGCCCGCGAACATCACCGGCAAGCCGCCGGAGACCTCGGCCACCGCACGCAGATTGCGCTCGCCGACCATCTGGACCTGAAATCGATTTTCGACGCGATGGGCGTTCCCGATCACGCCGACGACCGGCTTTCTCATCTCCCGTTCCGACCTCTCCGCCGAATAAGATTCTCCAAACATGCCCCTCGGATGGAACAAATTCAACAGAAGGGTTCGCGGGACGGCAATGCTATTTCGCGCAAATAACCGGCCGGACGCTGGCCTGGCACCCTTTGGCCCGGGCGGCGTTGGCCCCCGAGGCCGCGAACGCGTCAAATCGGCGCTTGGGCGCGGCTTGATCCCCGGGGAAATTTCGCGACAGAGTGCCCCGTCCGCCGCCTTCGAAAAGGACCCGATGTGACCATTCCTGCAGATGAACGGCCCCGGACCCGCACCGATCTGGCCTGGGCGATTTCGGTCGGGGGCACCGGTGTCGTGCTATTCACCACGCTGCTGGTCTTTACCTGGTATTTTGCGGCCACCGTCCTCTTGATCTTTGCCGGCATGCTGCTCGGCGTCGGCCTCAATGCACTGACCAATGCGCTTGGCCGCCGCATGCACCTGCCGCACACGCTGCGGCTTGCGATCGTCTGCATCGGGCTGGCGCTGGTGCTCGCGGGCGTCGCCTATCTCGGCGGCGCCACCATCGCCGATCAAGCCTCGGTGCTCAGCAAAACCATCAAGTCGCAGATCACGAACGTGAAGTCCTTCCTCGATAGCCACGGCATCGACACGAGCTTCTTCGATCTCGGTAACACCGCACCCGCCGCTTCCAACGACACGGCGGCGCCCTCCCCGAACCCGGCCCCGCACGGCCAATTGCCAGGGGCCGGCGCGCTGGCCTCCAGCGGCGGCGCGATCGTGAGCCAGACCTTCAAGCTGCTGCTCGGCACGATCAGCGCCGTCGGCAACATCTTTATCGTGCTGTTTCTCGGGCTGGCCTTTGCCGCCCAGCCGGGCGTCTATCACGATGGCCTGTTATTCCTCGTCCCGGCCAGGCACCGCACCCACGCCACGCTCATCATCGACCGCATCGGCGAGACGCTTGAGCGCTGGCTGGTCGCGCAGATCATCGTCATGCTCGCGGTCGGCGTGGTCACCTGGATCGGGCTTGCCCTGATCGGCATCCCCGGCTCGTTCATCCTGGGGATTCAAGCTGGCCTACTCGCCTTCATCCCGACCGTCGGCGCCATCATCGCCGGCGTCGTCGTGGTGCTGGCGAGCCTCGCCTCGGGCTGGATCCCGGCGCTCTCCGCCTTCATCCTCTTCCTCGGCGTGCACGTTATGGAGAGCTATGTACTGACGCCGCTGCTCCAGCGGCAGGCGCTCGACATTCCGCCGGCCACGCTGTTCGCGTTCCAGATATTGCTCGGCGTCGTCTTTGGAATCTGGGGCCTGGCGTTGGCGCTGCCACTGGTTGCCATCGCCAAGGTCATGATCGACCATTTCAAGACGTACGAGGCGCCGGCCCTGGCCGAGGCGGCTTAACGCAGTTCAGGCCGTCAGCACGGTCTCGGTGTGCTCGACCTCAGGGGCCGAGGCAAAATACTGGCCGACGAGGCCGCGCCATTCAGTGAAATTCTCCGAGCCGCGGAAATCGACGGTGTGGTTTTCCAGCGTCGTCCACTTCACCATCAGCCGGTAACGCTGCGGCTTCTCGATCGACTTGTGCAGCTCGAAGCCGTGAAAACCCTTGGAGCGGCCGAAGGCGGCCTTGGCCTTGGCGACAGCGGCCTCAAAATCCTTCTCGCTGCCCGGCTTGATGTCGATTTGCGCGATCTCGGTGATCATCGTTTCCGCCCTTCTTGTTGATGGGCGTATTTACCGCAGCCGGAGGCAAAGAAAAAGGCGCCCGAACGGCGCCCTGATCGGCTCAAAACGCGGCGCTCTCAGGCGAACAGCACAGCGGCGCCTGCCACGACGAGCGCACAGCCGACGAACAGTGCGAGCGGCCAATAGCTGCGGCTCTGCGTGTAGCGCCCCTGCGCGCGGCGCTCGGTGATCACGGCCGTCTCGTATTCGTCAGCCGGCGAGAACAGACAGGCGAAACCGCCGCGTGCCGAGGCCGCAGCGGCTTCGAGCGACATCAGGGCGGCTTGCGGGTTCTGTCGACGGATCGATTCCATGACCGCAATGGTAGGAACCGAATGGTAAACAGAAGATTACCGCAAGGCCTCCTGCGCCTCAGGCTGTGACCGGCTGTACCTTGGACTGTGTCTTGGGCACACCGATCCGCGCGGCGCTCTGGCGGCGCCAGTTCTCCAAGGACAGCGGCAGCTCCTCCGCCGCCTCGACGCGGTTACGGCCGCCGCGCTTGGCCTGATAGAGCGCGGTGTCGGCCGAAGCCAGCAGCACCTCGAGCTCGGTGCCGGCCGGACCGCCGGACACCCCGATGCTGACAGTGGTGTCGACCGGGCCTTCATCGACCACGACGCCGGAGGTCGCGAACGCCTCGCGCACGCGCTCGGCCACCAGCACACCCTCTTCCAGCGAGCACGGCAACAAAGCTGCAAATTCCTCGCCGCCGATGCGGCCCGACAAGTCAGAGATGCGCAGATTGCTGACGACGACGGTCGAGAACAGTTTCAACATCTCGTCGCCGGCGGGATGGCCGAAGCGATCGTTGATCGACTTGAAGTGGTCGATGTCGAAGATCATCACGGTGACCGGGCGGCCGCCCTTGGCCTCGCGCTCGATCATTCGCGCGCAGGCCTCCGAGAAGCCGCGCCGGTTGAGCATGCCGGTCAGGGGATCGGTCGACGCAGCGGTGCGGTGCGCGGTGACGGTGCGTTCCGACACCAGCATGAAAATCACGAACACGGTGCCGACGGCATAGAGCACGAGCTCGACCGCGAACACGGTGACCCATACGCTGCTTGAGAACCCGGCGTCATGAGGGCGCAGGAAGCTGCCGAGCAGGATTGGCAGCATCAGCACGCAGCCGTGCATCACCGGCACCACGAAGGCGGGCCAGCGCCGTTGCAGGCTCTTGCGCCGCTCGACCCAGAGCTCGCTCGCGGTCAGCGCGGCGTAGACCGAGACGATGCCGGCGCCGATGATCATGCGCAGCATGGAGGCGGCGGGATCGAGCAGCGTCACCGTCGCGACCCAGGCAAGCGCGCCGAGCACGAGACCGGGCCAGTTCGGCTTGCGGCCGTGGAAGACGCGCGCCGCATTCCACACCATGCCGCAGGCGACGAAGCCCACCGCATTGAGCGCGAGATAGAGGTGCGGGCCGAGCTTGTCGCCGGTCGCAGTCCATAGCGCGACGGAAGCTGCGCCGAGGAGATACGCGGTGCCCCACCATTTCAGCGCGGGACTGTTCTCCTGCCTGCCGAAAAACACCATCATGGCGCCGAGCAATGCGGCAACCATCGTGGCGACCAAATAGAGCGTGATGCTATCGAGCGACATCATGTCGGCCCCCTCTTGAACATAGCAGTTACGCGATCGGCTCAGCCGATTTGCGCGCCCTTCCAGATGCGACTCTATGTCCCGCAAGTTCCATTCAGGTTTTCAAGCGAGGCCAAGTTTTCGGGAAACTCGTCATCAATTTGCGTACAAACGAACAACAAAAAGGGCGCTGAAATCAGCGCCCCTTTGCATTTCATTGAAGCCGCTTTCGCAGCGAATGTGACCGAAGCGATTAACGCTTCGAGAACTGGAAGGACCGGCGGGCCTTGGCCTTGCCGTACTTCTTGCGCTCGACCACGCGCGAGTCGCGGGTAAGGAAGCCGCCCTTCTTGAGCACGGTACGCAGCTCCGGCTCGAAATAGGTGAGCGCCTTGGAGATGCCGTGACGGACCGCGCCGGCCTGGCCGGACAGACCGCCGCCGGCGACGGTGCAGATCACGTCGTACTGGCCGGAACGCGCGGCCACGGAGAACGGCTGCTCGATCATCATGCGCAGCACGGGACGGGCGAAATAGACCTCGACCTCGCGCGAATTGACCGTGACCTTGCCGGCGCCCGGCTTGATCCAGACGCGGGCGACCGCGTCCTTGCGCTTGCCGGTGGCGTAGGCGCGGTTGAACTTGTCGACCTTCTTCTCGTGCTTGGGCGCGTCGGGCGCCGCTGCGGTCTTGAGCTGTGAGAGCTGGTCGAGCGACTGAATGGATTCGGCCATGATTATGCGGCCCTCGTGTTCTTGCGGTTCAACTTGGCGATGTCGATCTTCTCGGGCGTCTGGGCCTCGTGCGGATGATCGGCGCCGCCGTAAACGCGGAGGTTACCCATCTGCACGCGACCGAGAGGACCACGCGGGATCATGCGTTCGACGGCCTTCTCGAGCACGCGCTCGGGATGCTTGCCCTCGAGGATCTGGCGCGCGGTGCGCTCCTTGATGTGGCCGACATAGCCGGTGTGCTTGTAGTAGGTCTTCTGCTCGCGCTTGCGACCGGTGAGAACCGCATGCTGCGCGTTGATGATGATGATGTTGTCGCCGCAATCAACATGCGGGGTGTAGGTCGGGAGATGCTTGCCGCGCAGGCGCATGGCGACGATGGTGGCGAGACGGCCGACGACCAGACCCTTGGCGTCGATCAGCACCCACTTCTTCGTCACCTCAGCCGGCTTTGCCGAAAAGGTTTTCATATCGGAGTTTCCGTGAACGGGGAGACATCGGCGCGAACACCGCACCGGACTGCGCGGTTTTCTAGAGAAGTGACGCGCAACGGTCAATGCCCAGCAACGTAAATTACACAAGCGAAATCAATAGTTTAAAAATATGGTGCTATATTACCTGCAAAAAGCTCAAACATTTGGAATGGAATAGGTGGACGTGACATGGGCAATCGGATCAGGCGAGGTGCCGGACAACAGGTTCACCTCCCCGACCGCCAGGCGCTTGCCCAGCTTGAGCAGGCGCGCCTCCGCCAGCACGTCCTGACCGGGCTGGCCCTTGCGCAGGAAGTTGATGTTGAGATTGGTGGTGACGGCGAGCCCGATCGGCCCGATGGCCGACAACAGCACGACGTACATGGCGAAATCGGCCAGCGCCATCAGCGTCGGGCCGGACACGGTTCCGCCCGGCCGCAGCATCTTTTCGCCGTAGCGCTGGCGCAGCAGGCAGGTTTGGCCATCCGCGCTCTCGATCGTGATGTCGTCGCCGCTGAAGGCCTGGGGAAACTCGTCGCGGAGAAACTGTTCAAGCTCCGCCACGCTCATTTTCGCTAACGCCATGCTACGCCTCGCCCTCGCTTCACGTCCCCTGTTACATTAGGTTATCTGCATCATCCATCTGCGTCATCCAAGTGCAATAATCCAACCGGAAACGCTCAATGTCCGCCCAGGCCGCTCGCGCCCCCTCCCCGCAACCGCCGATCCTGCTGCGCGAGACCATCGGCCCTATCGCTGTCCTGACGCTGAACCGGCCGGCCGCGCGCAACAGCCTGTCGGAGGCGATGATCGCAAGCCTGCACGCCGAGCTCAATCAGATCCGGGACGACAAGGCCGTCCGTGGCGTGGTGATCGCGGCCAATGGTCCCGCCTTCTCCGCCGGCCACGACATGAAGGAGCTGACGGCGCGTCGCAGCGATCCCGATCGCGGTCGCGCCTTCTTTGCCGAGATGATGAACGCCTGTAGCGCGATGATGCAGGCGATCGTGCACCTGCCGAAGCCAGTCGTCGCAGCCGTCCAGGGCATCGCCACCGCGGCCGGCTGCCAGCTCGTGGCGAGCTGCGATCTTGCGATCGCCTCGGAAGCGGCGAGCTTCGCCACGCCCGGCGTCGACATCGGCCTGTTCTGCTCGACGCCCATGGTGGCACTGTCGCGCAACGTGCCGCGCAAGCAGGCGATGGAGATGTTGCTGACGGGCGAGCCGATCCCGGCCGGCCGCGCCCGCGAGATCGGCCTCATCAACCGCGTGGTCGCCGCCGGCGCCGAACGCGATGCCGCGATCGAGCTTGCGCAACAGGTCGCGCTGAAATCGGCCTACACGGTCAAGCTCGGCAAGGAGGCATTCTATCGCCAGGCCGAGATGTGCCTTGCGGACGCCTATCGCTATACGGCAGAGGTGATGACCGAGAACATGATGGCGCGCGACGCCGAGGAAGGCATCGGCGCCTTCATCGAGAAGCGCGCGCCGACGTGGCGGGATGAATAACTCCGTCATTGCGAGCGAAGCGAAGCAATCCAGATATCCCACCGCGGAAACAGACTGGATTGCTTCGTCGCTTCAGCGCAAAATTGCTTCGCAATTTTGTCGCGAGCTCCTCGCAATGACAGCAAGAAGATGAGCACATGAACCACGACGCCTATCCCGACAATTACATCCGCGCCATCCTCAGTAGCGTGAAGTCGATCGCGATGGTCGGCGCCTCGCCGGTCAATGTGCGGCCGAGCTATTTCGCGTTCAAATATCTGGCGCAGCGCGGCTACGACATGATCCCGGTCAATCCCGGCCATGTCGGCAAGGACCTGCTCGGAAAACCCTTCGTCGCGTCGCTCTCCGACATCGGCCGTCCCGTCGACATGATCGACATCTTCCGCAACTCCAGTCACATCATGCCCGTGGTCGAGGAGGCGCTGACGCTCGATCCGCTGCCGAAGGTGATCTGGATGCAGCTCGGGGCGCGCGACGATGCCGCCGCAGAAAAGGCGGAAGCAGCCGGCATCAAGGTGGTGATGAACCGTTGCCCAAAAATCGAATATGGCCGCTTGTCGTCCGAAATTTCCTGGATGGGTGTGAATTCGCGCACGCTGAGTTCCAAGCGTCCGCCGGCGCCGACGCAGGGCATGCGACTATCCCTCAATCGGATGAGTGTCGGCGGGGGCGACACCGCGGCCGCGGATCGCGCCGCCAAAAACAAGAGCGATCAAAGCTGACGCAACTGCGAAGGATTGATTTCGCCGACGCGACAATGCGTAGCACGACGTGAAGCCACAGCTTGACGGCAGCCGCGGCGCCGATCAGCATGCCGCGCGATTTCAGACCACAAGAACAGGACGCCATCAATGAGCGATCGCCTTCCGGGATTTTCGACCCTCGCCGTGCATGCCGGTGCACAGCCCGATCCCACCACCGGTGCGCGCGCAACTCCGATTTATCAAACGACCTCTTTCGTCTTCAACGACGCCGACCATGCGGCCTCGCTGTTCGGATTGCAGGCGTTCGGCAATATCTACACCCGCATCGGCAACCCCACCAATGCGGTGTTGGAAGAGCGCGTCGCCGCGCTCGAGGGCGGCACCGCCGCGCTCGCGGTCGCCTCCGGCCATGCCGCGCAGGTCGTGGTGTTGCAGCAGCTGCTGCAACCCGGCGACGAATTCATCGCCGCGCGAAAACTCTATGGCGGCTCGATCAACCAGTTCACGCATGCTTTCAAGAGCTTCGGCTGGAACGTGGTGTGGGCCGATCCGGATGACATCGCAAGCTTCGAGCGCGCGGTGACGCCGCGCACCAAGGCGATCTTCATCGAGTCCATCGCCAATCCCGGCGGCAGCATCACCGACATCGAGGCGATCTCGACCGTGGCGACCAAAGCGGGCGTGCCGCTGATCGTCGACAACACGCTGGCCTCGCCCTATCTGATCCGCCCGATCGACCACGGCGCCGACATCGTCGTGCACTCGCTGACGAAATTTTTGGGCGGCCACGGCAATTCGCTCGGCGGCATCATCGTCGATGCGGGCACCTTCGACTGGTCGACCGGCGGCAAATATCCGATGCTCTCCGAGCCGCGGCCGGAATATCACGGCATCCGCCTCCAGGAGACGTTTGGCAATTTCGCCTTCGCGATCGCCTGCCGCGTGTTGGGCTTGCGCGACCTCGGCCCGGCGCTGTCGCCGTTCAATGCCTTCATGATCCTCACCGGCATCGAGACGTTGCCGCTGCGCATGCAGAAGCACTGCGACAACGCCAAGGCGGTTGCCGAATTCCTCGCCGGCCATCCGGCGGTGGCCTCGGTGAGCTATGCCGGGCTGCCAAGCGACAAGTACAATCAGCTCGCGCGCAAATATGCGCCGAAGGGCGCAGGCGCCGTGTTCACCTTCGGCCTCAAGGGCGGCTACGACGCCGGCGTCAGCCTGGTGTCGAAATTGCAGCTGTTCTCGCACCTGGCCAATGTCGGCGACACCCGCTCGCTGGTGATCCACCCGGCCTCGACCACGCACAGCCAGCTCGACGACGCCGCCAAGGTGAAGTCCGGCGCCGGCCCCGACGTGGTCCGGCTCTCGATCGGCATCGAGGACAAGGAAGACCTGATCGCGGACCTGGAGCAGGCGCTGAGCGCCTAGTTTTCCTGGTCATTCCGGGGCACGCGAAAGCGCGCCCCGGTTAACAGTCATTAACCATATCTGCCGCATACATCGTCCTTGGATCGCCCTTTTGATTCGGAGCCGACGATGCTGCGCTGGATGGTACCTGCCCTTGCCGCGACGCTGACCGTCTCAAGCGCGCTGGCGGCCGATTTGCCGGCAACGTCGAAGCGGCGGGCCGCCGCTCAGCAAGAGCCTCCCAAAGTCTATGTCGAGACCGATCCGGACGCCCTGATCTCGCCGGCTTACGGCATCGGAAGTTACATCCGCAATCTGCCGGGCACGCCGCTGCTGCCGGGCGCGCATACGCTGCCGGGCTATTACGGCCGTCCCTGGGACTACGACTATCAGGGCTCGTATTACGGCGGGAAGCAGGTCGATTATTTCTGGCGCCTGCCCTACTCGTGCGGCATCTACGGCTATTGCTAGCCGGCCTGACCGAGGGGAACCGCGCGCGGCTGCGCTTCGGCGGCGTGCCGTGACGCCAGCCGCTCTGCCTGCATCATCGCAAGCGTGAGCACCACGATCGCGACCGCCTGGTGCGAAAGCGCAAGGTCAATCGGCACCTGGTTGAGCAGCGTGAGGATGCCAAGCACGGCTTGCAAACTCACCGCGCCCAACAGCCAGAGCGCGCCACTCGCTGCTGAACCCGCGCGAGACCGCACCGCATCGACCGCATGCAGTGCCGCGAGCGCGAACAGCGCGTAGGCCGTCATGCGGTGCTCGAACTGCACGGTCAGCACATTGTCGAACATGTTGCGCCACCACGGCGTCTCGAACCACAGCCGCTCCATTGAGGGAATGAACGCGCCGTCGATCTGCGGCCAGGTGTTGTAAGCACGCCCGGCGTGCAGGCCCGCGACCAGCGCACCGAAATAGATCTGCACGAAGGTCACGATCACGAGCACTGCACTCGTGAACCGCAGCCGCGCAGGGACCGCGATCGGCGGCCGCTCGGCAAGCCGCCGCACCGTCCAGACGATGCCGGCGAAGATCAGGAGCGCGAGCACGAGATGCGTCGCCAGCCGATATTGCGAGACCTCGACGCGTTCCGACAGGCCCGAGGCGACCATCCACCAGCCGACCGCGCCCTGAAGCCCGCCAAGCGCAAACAGCAGCCACAGCCGCCGCTTCAACTCACCGGACAGGCCGCCGCGCCACAGGAAGAACAGGAACGGCAGCAGATAAGCGACCCCGATGAAACGGCCGAGCAGCCGGTGGCTCCATTCCCACCAGAAAATCTGCTTGAACTCGGACAGGCTCATGCCGGCATTGAGCTCGCGATATTGCGGGATTGTCTTGTAGGCCTCGAACGCGTCGGTCCATTGCGCCGCAGAAAGCGGCGGCACGCTGCCGGTGACCGGTTTCCATTCGACGATCGAAAGTCCGGATTCCGTCAGCCGCGTTGCGCCACCGACCAGCACCATCAGCGCGATCAGAGCGGCCACGGAGATCAGCCACCAGCGCACGGCGCGATGCGGGTTGGTCAGGGCAGAATTCGTCGTCATTTTCAGGGGTCAAAACCAAGGCTTGAACCGGACTGCGTGCCCCTTATAGTCCCCCGCTCCCGCAGCGCAAGTTACGCGAAAGCCGCAATATTCCGCCATGACGATCCGCACCCGCAAGTTCCTCGGCGCCATCCTGCTCCTGGTGCTCGCCACCGTCTGGGCCCTGCTCGGCATGGCGGCGGCGCAGATACCGTGGATCGCCGAGTCCGGCTGGCGGCAGGCGATCTATTACGTGGTCGTCGGCATGGGCTGGGTGTTGCCGGCGATGCCGATCGTGAGCTGGATGCAGCGGCCGGATCGCGCCAAATCTAGTTCGTGACGCCAGCCGTCGGTTTCACCGGCGGAAACGCAACTCCTGACACAAGCACGCGCATCAGGCGCAGCGAGCGCACCCGGCCGTCCCAGGAAATCCGCGGCAGCGCGCGCAGATTGGTCCGCCCTTCCGCGTCCACGATGCCTGGTATCGTCGACACCGCGCTGGCAAAGCCGGCCTCCTCCGCCATCACGACGTGATTGCGCCGGAACGAGGCGCGATCGCCGAACGGAAACGCCAGATGCCGGATATCTCGGTGAAAGGCCGCTTCGGCGACAGCCTTGCCCATCATCATCTCGCGCAGCGCAGCCACGTCCTTCATGTTGGCGAGAACGGGATAGTTCACGGTCGCGCTGCCGATCGTGACCAGCGGATCGGCCGCAAGCTTCGCCAGATCCTCCCAATCCATCGACGCATCGCGCGAGAGTGCGGCGAGATCGATCCGATAGCGGGTGCAGAGATCGGCGATCGCGGCCGACAGGCCCGCCGGCGGCAGCGAGCGCAACCAGCCTTCGACGAACGAGAAAAGCGCGCGCTTCTCGGCGTTGCCGGTGACGGTGAAGCGTTGCTCCCTGTCGCCCATCATCAGGCTGATACGGCTCTCGCGCGCAATCACCTGTTCGAGCCCGAGCCACCACGCCTCTCCGACGCCGTCGGGAAAGGCAGTGGGAACGTAGAGCGTAAACGGCACGGCGTGGCGCGCCAGCACCGGATAGGCGAAGCTGATGAGGTCCTTGGCGGCGCCGTCGAAGGTGAGCGCCACGAAGCGCCGCTTTTCCGGCAGCGTGACCGCGCGCCGGCAGACCTCGTCCATGCCGAGAAAGTCGTAGCCCCAGCGCTTCAGCGCGCGAATGGTGCGGTCGAGGAATTGCGGCGTGATCTCGTTGTCGCACAGCGGCTGGAACGCGCCGTGCCGCCGCGGGCGCACACGCTCGAAGCGCAAAATCGCGCCGGCGCCGCGGCTGCGCAGCAATGGCTGGCCGGTGAACCAGGCCAGTTCGAGCCGCAAGCGCTCCATCCATCTGTCGTCAGATGCCAATATCCCACCTTCGCGCTCGCCCGCGGGCGGTTTCCTCGCTTATTGTCATTACCCTTTGTTGACATTTCTTTGCAAAGGTCGGCCACAGGCCGAAATACGCATTTTTTGATTTCTCGACAGGTTTCGCGAATGACCATGGCTGCGGCGATGCAAAGCCGGACGGCAGAAGCGCCAGCGCGGTCCAAAGCGAGCCGCATCGCGCATGTCGACATCGTCGCCGATCTCGGCGTGGCCGAGCCGGTCTGGCGCGCCTTCGAGGAGCCCGGTCACCTCTCCACGCCTTATCAGCGGTTCGAGATGTTGAGCCCCTGGCAGCAGCAGGTCGGCAGACACGAAGGCGCACGCCCCTTCATTGTCATTGCCTGCGACGCCGATCATCGGCCGCTCGCGCTGCTGCCGCTCTCGCTCCGTCAGAGCCATGGCGTGCGCACCGCCTGCTTCATGGGCGGCAAGCATACGACCTTCAACATGGGGCTGTGGAACGCCGAGTTCGCAGCACAATCCGGCGCGGCCGATCTCGACGCGCTGTTCGCGCCGCTGCGCGAGCATGTCGACGTGCTGGCGCTGACGCAGCAGCCGCTGCGCTGGAATGACCAGCAAAACCCGTTTGCGGCTCTCCCGCGGCAGAGCTCGATCAACGGCTGCCCGCTTCTGGTGATGGAGCCCGGCGGCCCCCCCGCATCGCGGATCAGCAATTCCTTCCGTCGCCGTCTGAAGAGCAAGGAAAAGAAGCTCCAAGCTCTGCCCGGCTATCGCTATCATCTCGCCACCACCGATGCGGACGTCACCCGCCTGCTCGACTGGTTCTTCCGGGTCAAGCCGGCGCGGATGGCCGAGCAGAAACTGCCGAACGTATTCGCCGAGCCGGGCGTCGAGCAGTTCGTCCGCAGCGCCTGCCTGTCACCGCGCGGCGAAGGCCGCGTCATCGACATCCATGCGCTCGAATGCGACGACGAGGTCATCGCGATCTTCGCCGGCGTCGCCGACGGCCAGCGCTTCTCGACGATGTTCAACACCTACACGCTGTCGGAACACGCCCGCTACAGCCCCGGCCTGATCCTGATGCGCAACATCATCGACCGCTACGCCGAGCGCAGCTACCGGTCGCTCGACCTCGGCATCGGCTCCGACGACTACAAGCGTATGTTCTGCAAGGACGACGAGGACATCTTCGACAGCTTCGTCCCCCTGACCTCCCGCGGCAAGCTCGCCGCGATGGCAATGTCCTCACTCAACCACGGCAAACGCCTGGTGAAGCAGAACCAGATGCTGTTCGATCTGGCACAGAGGCTGCGGCGGGCGTTCGGGTAAATAGCCTACGCCGCTACGACGCGCGGCACTTCCACGGCGTCCGACGGCTGCACAGGCCTGGTCAGCATCGTCACCTCGCTGAAACCGGCGGCCTTGAGCTGCTCGCACATCAGGGCGCGTACTTCCGGCTCCATCGACACATCGGGCACCACGACGGCGCGGGCATTCGCCGTCAGGAGCTCGGCCGGCAAGTCGGAGGCACTGCCGGCGTCGATCAGCACATGGTCGTAGGCGCGCAGCAGCGCATCGATTGCGAGCGTCACGCGCGGCGACTGCAGCAGGCTGCGGTCGAAGCCGGGACGGCCGGCCATCACCAGATGCAGGCGCGAGAGCTTGTCGCGGGTAATGATTTGCGCGAACGAGGCCTCCCCTTGCATCAGCTCGGAAAGGCCGGGTGCCATCGGATCGACGGACACCGCGGCAATCGTCGGTAGGGATGCGGCAAGATCGACCACGACGACGCGGGCATCGCGCGCCAGATGGCGGGCGAGCGTCAGCGTCGACAAGGTGATGGCCTCGCCCGAGGCTGTGCCCAGCACCGTGACCTTCTTCGCCCCCGGGCCCGCGGCGCGCAGCCTCTCGGCCAATTCACCGATTTCCACGAGTTCGCTGACGTCCGCATCGGCCGTCATCTCCGGCTGGAGCGGCGTGGGCTCCGCCAGGACGGACTCGATGACGGGCTCGACGACCGGCTCGTGGCGCACCGGCGCTTGCGATTGAGTTTGCGCCGGGATCAGCGCAGCAACGGCGCGCGGCGCGGTCTGGCGCAGCAGCTCGCCGGTAACGACGAGACCGGACGAGAGCAGCAGCGTTGCCAACGTCGCGATCAGCACGATCGGCAGCTTCTTCGGATAGGCCGGCGTGTTCGAGACGATGGCGCGCGAGATGATGCGGCCCTCCGTCGGCGCGGTGTCGATAGTCTCGCGGGTACTGGCCTCGCGATATTTCCCAAGATAGGTTTCAAGCAGGTCGCGCTGCGCCTTGGCTTCGCGCTCGAGCGCGCGGAGCTGGACGTCCTGGCCGTTGGTCGATGTCGCCTGCTTCTTGAGCTGGTCGAGGCTCGTGGTCAGATTGTCGACCCGGCCGCCGGCAATCCGCGCATCGCTTTCAAGCGAGCGCGAAATCTTGGCCGCTTCGTCACGAATCTGGTTGTCGAGATCGCCGAGCTGCGCCTTCAGCTCCTTGATCCGCGGGTGATTGCCGAGCAGCGTGGACGATTGTTCGGCGAGCTGCGCCCGCAGCGTCACGCGCTGTTCCGACAGCCGCCGCATCAATTCGGAATTCACCACCTCGGACGCCTCGATCGGCTTTCCGCTCTGGAGCATCTCGCGGATCAGCCGCGCCCTGGATTCCGCGTCAGCCTTCATCGAGCGTGCGTTGTTGAGCTGGGTGTTGGCCTCGCCCATCTGCTGGTTCGACAGCGTGGTGTTGTTGGTGCCGACAAACAGCGACGATTTGGAACGGAAATCCTCGACCTTGGCTTCGGCGTCGGAGACCTTCTTGCGCAGATTCTCGATCTCGCCCGAAAGCCACTGGCTGGCGCTGCGCGCCTGCTCCTGGCGCGCATTCTGCTGCAGCACGAGGTAGCCGTCGGCAATCGAATTGGCGACGCGCACGGCGAGCTCGGGATCGACCGACTGGAATTCCACCACGATCACGCGCGACTTGTCGACGGCGTAGGCCTGGAGGCGATCGTAATATGCGTCGAGCACGCGCTCTTCCGGCGTCATCGAGAACGGATCGCGGCCGATGCCGACCAGCGCCGCAAGCGACTTCAGCGGTGAGACGCCTTGCAGCACCGGATCGAATTCGGGCAACTCTGCAAGTTTGTTCTTCTTGATGATCTCGCGCGCGAGATCGCGCGACAGCACGAGCTGGACCTGGCTCGTCACCGCTTCGGGGTCGAGCGCCTGCCGCTCCTCGGTGCTGCGGTCGCTGCTCGGCCGCAGGAACACGTTCTCACGGCCGTCGATTAGAATGCGCGATTCAGATTTGAAACGCGGCGTCACCAAATTGACGATGGCGACGGAAACCACGAGCGCCAACACCGTCGGCACGATGACCCAGCGGCGCTTGCGGGCCAGCGCGCCCCCGAGCGCATGCAGATCGATATCACCGGATTCGGCTGACGCCTGCTTCACCGCGACGGGCGTGGGCTTTGCTTCGACCTTGGCTCTGGGTTCGGCTTTGGGCTTCGACACAGCCCGCTCGACCACCGCCTTGTCCTTGCCGGCACGCCAGAACGCTAAACGCATCGAACACTCCCGCAGGGCAACGCCGCAACTCCACCTCAACCGGGGCGATTACACTCCATTAAGGTTGCTGCTGGGTTAATCGCGGCCTCTTGCAACGGACCCACATGCGCGCGTCACCGTTTGTTAACCACGAGGGCTCTTAATCCGTCTCGATATTTCGAGAACTTTGTTCGGCATTCGCCGTCGAACGCCGGTTTTGATCATGCCCCCCTCTGCCGACCAGCCGCTTCGCATCCTTCACGCCGTTCGCGCGCCGGTCGGCGGCATCATTCGTCACATCCTCGACCTCGCCAACGGCCAGGTCGATCGCGGCCATCATGTCGGGATTCTCGCCGATAGCCTCACCGGTGGCGAGCGCGCCGACAAGGCGCTTGCCGAGCTCGCACCAAGGCTGAAGCTCGGCGTGCACCGGCTCGCGATCCGCCGCGAACCATCACCGGACGACTTTCTGGTGTGGCTTCGGATGCGGCGCCTGGTCGGCGAGCTCAAGCCCGACGTCATGCACGGCCACGGCGCTAAGGCCGGCGCCTTCGTCCGCATGCGGCGGCGCTCGGATGACACCATCCGCATCTACACACCGCATGGCGGCTCGCTGCACTATCCCCTCAACACCCTGAAGGGCGAGTTCTACGCACGGCTCGAACGCTCGCTGATCAACGCGACCGACTTGTTTTTGTTCGAGAGCGCCTTTGCGCGGGACACTTATCAACGCATCGTCGGCATGCCGAAGGGCGTGGTGCATTGCGTTTTCAACGGCGTGACGCCCGAGGAGTTCGAGCCGGTCGTCATCGCCGATGACGCGACCGACCTCGCCTATGTCGGCGAATTCAGGCACATCAAAGGCGCCGACCTGCTGGTCGATGCGGTGGCGCGACTGCACGCAAACGGCAAGAAGGTCACGCTGACACTTGGCGGCGATGGCGAAGAGATGGCAGCGCTGAAGGCGCAAGTGGAGAAGCTCGGCCTTGGCGGCGCGATCCGCTTCATCGGCCACGTCAAGGCGCGCTATGGTTTTTCCAAGGGCCGGCTCCTGGTCGTGCCCTCGCGCGGCGATTCCATGCCCTATGTCGTGATCGAGGCGGGCGCGGCCGGCGTTCCCATGATCGCAGCCCGCGTCGGCGGTATTCCCGAGATTTTTCGGCCCGAGAGCCCAGCCCTGTTTGCAGCAAGCAATGCCGACGCCATGGCCGAGGCCATCGCGGCCGCGCTCGAGAACCCGCGGGCGACCGCACAACGTGCGGCATCGCTCCGCGAGCGGATATCGGCGCATTTTTCCCAGCAGGCGATGGTCGATGGTGTGCTCGCGGGTTATCGCGACGCATTTGCAAATCATTAACCATCCTTAAGGCCGCTTTAGAGAATCTTCCGATTTGTCCGTTATCCGATGAGCCTGGGGGATGCCCGCCCGGGTGCAAAGCCGCGCCTGGGCTGTTGGAATGGACGTGGACGCCCGTGGAACCGCTCAACGCACGCTCGATGCTCGATGCCGCGACCAGCACCGCGGCCTTGCCGGCTGAAACAGCTTTCATCGAACGCCGTCGCCGACTGACGCCGGCTGCGCTCGATGTCGTCAACCAGAAGGTCGCCCCCGCCTATTCGCCGATCGTGATCACCGGCATCGCGCGCGCGGCCGATTTCCTGCTGCTGAGCCTCGTCGGAGTCGCTCTGTATGTCGGCTATGTCATGCCGCTTGTAGGCTTCAGCTGGGTTTATCCCGCAGAGATCATCGCCGTCGCGGTCGCCGCCGTGGTCTGCTTCCAGGCCGCTGACATCTACCAGGTGCAACTGTTCCGCGGGCAGCTCCGGCAGATGACGCGGATGATCTCGTCCTGGTCTTTCGTCTTCCTGCTGTTCATCGGCATCTCTTTCTTCGCCAAGTTCGGCAGCGAGATGTCGCGGTTGTGGCTCGCCGCCTTCTACTTCCTCGGGCTTGCGGCGCTCATCTCCGAACGTCTGGTGCTGCGCTCGCTGGTGCGCAACTGGGCGCGCCAGGGCCGGCTCGATCGCCGCACCATCATCGTCGGCTCCGACCGTACCGGCGAGGAGCTGGTCGAGGCGCTGAACGCGCAGGAGGATTCCGACATCCACGTGCTCGGCGTGTTCGACGACCGCAACGACAGCCGCGCGCTCGACACCTGCGCCGGCGCGCGCAAGCTCGGCAAGGTCGACGACATCGTCGAATTCGCCCGCCGCACCCGCGTCGACCTCGTGCTGTTCGCGCTGCCGATCTCGGCGGAGACGCGCATCCTGGAAATGCTGAAGAAGCTCTGGGTCCTGCCGGTCGACATCCGCCTCTCCGCCCACACCAACAAGCTGCGCTTCCGTCCCCGTTCCTATTCCTATCTCGGCGAGGTGCCGACGCTCGACGTGTTCGAGGCGCCGATCACGGACTGGGATCTGGTGATGAAATGGCTGTTCGACCGTATCGTCGGCGGCCTGGCGCTGCTCGCCGCGCTCCCGGTGATGGCGCTGGTGGGACTGGCGGTGCGGCTGGACAGTCCCGGCCCCGTACTGTTCCGCCAGAAGCGTTTCGGCTTCAACAATGAGCGCATCGACGTCTACAAGTTCCGCTCGATGTATCACCACCAGGCCGACCCAACCGCGTCGAAGGTGGTGACCAAGAACGATCCGCGCGTCACCCGCGTCGGTCGCTTCATCCGCAAGACCAGCCTCGACGAGCTGCCGCAGCTCTTCAACGTGGTCTTCTCCGGCAATCTCTCTTTGGTCGGCCCGCGCCCGCATGCGGTGCAGGGCAAGCTCCAGAGCCGGCTGTTCGACGAGGCCGTCGACGGCTATTTCGCCCGCCACCGCGTCAAACCCGGCATCACCGGCTGGGCCCAGGTCAATGGCTGGCGCGGCGAGATCGACAATCAAGAGAAGATCCAGAAGCGCGTCGAGTTCGACCTCTATTACATCGAGAACTGGTCGGTGCTGTTCGACCTCGTCATTCTCCTGAAGACGCCGATCTCGCTGCTGACCAAGAACGAGAACGCGTATTGAGCTGATTTTCTCCGTCATGCCCCGGCTTGACCGGGGCATCCAGTATTCCGCAGCGCCAGCCGTTTTCTCCAACGCGTGCTGCGGAATACTGGATCGCCCGGTCAAGCCGGGCGATGACAGCGGTGTTTGTAGCGTACGAGTAGTGTGAGCGTGTGATGGCGTATGCGGCAACAGCTGGGGAATTGAATGCAGCGGTTCGCGCTGCGCCCGGCGTGCTGGCGCTCCAGCGCGCGCTGGTGTGGCTGGTCGGCGCGTCCGGTGCGATCGTCTTCATCGAGCCGAGCCCCTACGAGATCGTGACGTTGCTGGCCACCGTCGCCTTCTTCGCCACCGGCCTGCGGCTCAAGCTGGTGCTGATGCCGCTGCTGCTGGCCCTGGTCCTGCTCAATGTCGGCTACACCATCAGCGCGATCCCGTTGCTCGACCAGTCCGAGGTCGCAAGCTGGATCGCGACCTCCTGGTACATGGCGGTGACCGTGGTGTTCTTTGCCATGGTCGCGTCAGAGGATACGGCGGCACGACTCGACATGCTGCGCCGTGGCCTCGTGGTGGGCGCCATGATCGCCTCGCTCTCCGCGATCGCGGGCTATTTCAACCTCGTTCCCGGCGGCCACGACCTCCTGACGCTGTACGAGCGTGCGCGCGGCACGTTCAAGGATCCGAACGTGCTCGGCGCCTTCCTGATCCTGCCGGCGCTGTTCGCGCTCCAGAGCGTGGTCTCCGACAAGCTTGCCAAGGCGTTCCGCAACGTCATCGCCTTCGGCATCATGTCGCTGGCGATCCTGCTCGCCTTCTCCCGCGCCGCCTGGGGTGGTTTGGTCCTGACATCGGCCTTCATGCTGGCGTTGATGGTGCTGACCAGTCGCACCAACGCGCAGCGCTCGCGCATCATCATCATGGCGATCGTCGCGGTGGTGCTGGGCCTGGCGCTGATCGCCGTGCTGCTGTCGTTCGACAGCATCGCCGAAATGTTCAAGCAGCGCGCGAGCTTCGACCAGAGCTATGACGAAGGCCGCTTCGGCCGGTTCGGCCGGCACATCCTCGGCGCGGAGATGGCGCTCGACCTGCCGTTCGGCATCGGCCCCCTGCAATTCCACCGCTTCTTCCCTGAGGACACCCACAATTCCTATCTGAACGCCTTCATGTCAGGCGGCTGGCTCTCCGGCGTGTGCTATCCCGCGCTGGTGTTCACCACCGTGATCATGGGCTTCCGCCACATCTTCGTGCGCGTGCCCTGGCAGCGCGCCTATCTCGCGGTGTTCTCGGCCTTCGTTGGCACCGTCGGCGAAAGTTTTGTGATCGACACCGACCACTGGCGGCACTTCTGGATGATGCTGGGGGCGATGTGGGGCATGATCGCAGCCGCACAGGCCTACAAGGTCAAGTCTGGCGAGGACGCTTCTTCAGCTTGAGATCGGGACGCTTCTCCGGCGGCGTATCGAGCAAGCCCTTGAGCGCAGCGGTCGCCGCGAGCACGCCCTTGTAACCCTCGGTCGCGAAGCGCAGCAGCAGGCGCAACTCCTCATCGGAATAGGCGCTCCACACCTTTTCCATCGCCTGCTGCATCGGCACATAAAGTTCGCCGATCTTCATAGCCTTCTCCGGCACGACGGCGATGAAAACCTTGCGGCGGTCGGTCTCATCGCGCTCGCGGCGCACGAGGCCGGCCTTCTCGAGCCGGTCGACCACACCGGTGATGGCGCCGGTCGTCAGTCCCGTGACTTCGGCGAGCCGGCCCGCCGTGACGCGACCCTCGAGGTACAGGATGTCCATGCATTCGAGGTCGGAATTGGCAATTCCTGCAACGTTGGCAACGGTCTGGCCATAGAGCACGCCCTGCGCGGACGACCGGCGCATCGCCTCCTCGACCTCTTGCAACAACGTCGCGCGCGCTTTCGTCCTTGACAAGGCCGACCTCATATCTTAGTCGATATATATCTTAGTCACTAAGAGATTTAGTGACCTTAATTTCTCCTATCACCACGGAAGCGTCCGGAGCAAGCCATGTCCTACCGTCCCCGCAAGGCCCTGATCATCGGCGCCGGCATCGCCGGTCCCGTCACCGCGATCCTGCTGCGCCGCGCCGGCATCGAATCCGCGATCTACGAAGCCTGGCCCTACTCGAAGGGCATTGGCGGCGGCCTCCAGATCGCGCCGAACGGCATGCATGTGATGGACGAGATCGGGCTCGCCGGCGAATTGATCAGCCGCGGCTCGATCGCGGAGTCCTTCGACTTCTATTCGCAGGAAGGCCGAAGGCTCGGCTCGATCAACCGCGACATGGCGCGGCGCTTCGGCCAGCCCGCGGTCAATGTCTGCCGCGCGACGTTGAACGAGATGCTGATCGACAAGGCCTGGTGCGCTTGCGTCTCGCTGTATTTCGACAAGCGCCTGATCAAGATCGAGGACCGCGGCGACCAGCCAATCGTCGCCTATTTCGCCGACGGCACCACTGCCGAGGGCGACTTCCTGATCGGCGCCGACGGCGTGCATTCGATCGCGCGGCGCCAGGTGGTGCCGGACGGGCCAACACCCTTCAACACCGGCCTGATCGGGTTCGGCGGCTTCGTGCCGCATGCGGTGCTCAACGGCAGGCCGATCGGCCGGCATGTCGAGACCACTTTCGGGCAGAGCGGCTTCTTCGGCTACGGCTATTGCAGCCCGGATCCCAGCGACGGCGTGATGTGGTGGAGCACGCAGCCCGCGCACGGCATGGATGCCACGATGTTCCGCGCGCTCGACGAGACGACGCTGAAGCAGCATCTGCGCGGCTTCCATCACGGCTGGCACGATCCGATCCCCGCGATCATCGAGGCGGCCGAGAACATCGTGGTCACCGACACGCTCGACGTCGCGACCCTGCCGATCTGGTCGCGCAAGCGCTCGCTGCTGATTGGGGACGCCGCGCATGCGACGAGCCCGCATGCCGGTCAGGGCGCCTCGCTCGCGCTCGAGGATGCCATGCGGTTCGCCCGTCTCATGCAGGAGGGCCAGGAGCTTGGCGTCACCTTCCAGAATTTCGAGGCCGAGCGCCGCCCGCGCGCCGAAAAGATCGTCGCGATGGCGCGGCGCAATGGCAACAGCAAGCGCGAATTCAGCGCCACCGGCGCCTGGGTCAGAAATCAGATGATGAAATGGCTGTTGCCGCTGGGCTCCAAGAGCATGGAGTTCATGTATGCGTATGATGCAAGGGCGGTGTAGCGATGGAAGCTGTCATGCCCCGCGAAAGCGGGGCATCTGGTACGCCGCGGCTTCTCGGCTCAATTATTGCAGCCTCTGGAATACTGGATCGCCCGGTCAAGGCCGGGCGATGACAACGTGATTGCGGCGCGTGACTGGGCCGCTAGCTTTCCACCGCAAACGTCAGTCCCGCATGCTCTTGCAGCCGCTTGATCAGCTTGTGCTGCATCGCTGCGCCCGGCGTCCACAGACCAGCCGGCACATCAGGTGTGTCACGCAGCAAGCAGATCGCACATTCGGAGATCATCTTCGCCGTTGACGCATAGCCGGGATCGAGATCGCCCTTGACCGCCGCGCGAACCTGACGGCCATCAGGCGCAATCGCGACATAGAGCAGGTCGTAGTGACCGGCATCGCGCTCTTCTTTCGACGGCCCCTCGCCCGGTTTGAGCGCTTCGGGGCCGGTCTTTTCGCTGTTGGCGGCCATCACAAGCTTCGCGTTGGCCTGCCCTTCGTCCCCCGCCCCCGTCAGCACCATCTCGTCATAGACGAAGTCCCGGCCATTGGGGAATCCCATCAGCATGTTGGAGCGATGGACATTGCGCGTGTTCAGCATCGCCATCGCGAACGGGGCGGACCAGGATTGCATATCCTCCTCGAAAACAGGCTTGTTGCCGCGTGGCTGCCTGGGTCCTTCAAAACCGGGCGTGAATGCGAAGGGGTTCTTGAGGATCGACGCCAAGCTGAGATCCTGCGCAACCGCTTCGAACGTGACCCTTGCGCTGGCCGAGGTGCCACCGGAGAACTTCCAGCTGAGGTCGCGGACGCGCCCTTTTACGCGCGGCGCCGGCGCGCCGAACACACGCCTGGCTTCCTCCTGAACGAAGAAAGCACCAAGCTCGAACGGGATGGAATCGAAGCCGCAGGAGAACATGATGCGAGCACCACTCGCATTTGCTGCCGCCTCATGCTTGTCGATCATCTGCTTCAGCCAGATCGGCTCGCCGCAGAGGTCCATATAGTCGGTGCCTGAGGCGACGCAGGCGGCTAGCAGGTCAGAACCATACAGCTGGTACGGACCGACAGTGGTGATCATCAGCCGCGCTTGATCGACCATTGCCTGCAACGACGCGGGATCGGAAGCATCAGCAATGATGAGCGGCGTATCAGCCGCCGCGCCTATCGCATCGCGCACCGAGGCGAGCTTGTCTCTGCTTCGCCCGGCCATCGCCCATGTCAGCGTCTCATCGTCTCCGTATCGCGCGGCGAGATATTCGGCAACGAGCTGGCCGGTGAAGCCGGTTGCGCCGTAAAGGACGATATCGAATTTCGACGATGGCAAAGGCGAGGCCCCGAGCGAACTTAGGTTTCAACCCTGAACGTCAGCCCCGCATGCTCCTGCAGCCGCTCGATCAGCTTGTGCTGCATCGCCGCGCCCGGAGTCCAGAAGCCCGCCGGCACGTCCGTCACATCACGCAACAGGCAGATCGCGCATTCGGAGATCATCTTCGAGGTCGAGCCGTAGCCGGGATCGCGGTCGCCGGTGACGCCGGCGCGGATTTGACGGCCGTCAGACGCGATCGCGACATAGAGCAGATCGAAGCGGCCGTTATCCCGCTCTTCCTTCGAGGGGCCCTCGCCCGGCTTCGGCGCGTTCGGACCGGTCTTCTCTGAATTCGCCGCCATCACGCGCTTCGCGTTGGCCTCGCCCTTTTCGCCGGGACCGGTCAGGACCATCTCGTCGTAGACGAAGTCCTGACCGTAAGGGAATCCCATCAGCATATTGGAACGATGGACGTTGCGCGTGTTGATCAACGCCATCATGAACGGCGCCGCCCAGGATTGCAGGTCCTCCTCGAGGGCCGCCCTGTTGCCCTTCGGCTGTTTCGGGCCGGTGAACCCGGGCGTCAGCGCGAATGGATCGTTCAGGATCGTGATGAGGCTGATGTCCTTTGCCACCGCATCGAACGTCGCCTTCGCGCTCGCCGCGGTGCCGCCTGACAGCGTACCGCGCATGTCGCGCACGCGGCCCTTCACGCGCGAGGCCGGCGCGCCGAGCACGCGCTTGGCCTCTTCCTGCACGAAGAATGTGCCGAGCTCGAACGGCACGGAATCGAAACCGCAGGAAAACACGATGCGCGCGCCGCTTTCCTTGGCTTCCGCCTCGTACTTGTCGATCATCTGCCGCATCCAGATCGGCTCGCCGCAGAGATCGAAATAATCCGTGCCGGTGGCGACGCAGGCCGCGAGCAGTTCCTCACCATAGAGCTGATAGGGACCAACGGTGGTGATCACCGACATCGTCTGCTCCGCCATCGCCTTCAGCGAGGCGGCGTCCGACGCATCCGCGACAATCAGCTGTGTATTCCCGGGCGCGCCGATCGCGTCGCGCACCGATTTCAGCTTGCCGAGGCTACGGCCCGCCATCGCCCATTTGAGCGCCTTGTCGCCCTTGTAATGCAGCGTCAGATATTCGGCGACGAGCTGGCCGGTAAAGCCGGTCGCGCCATAGACGACGATGTCGAATTTCGTAGAGCTCATGACTGGCCTTCACTTCTTCGCGTAACTCACGCCCATGCCGGCACGGACGTCGCTTTGAATCCCGTAGGGCGGAATCGGATAGCGCAGGCCATTTTTCGCCAGCGCCTTCATGCCCTCGATCGCCTTGGCGAGATGCTGGGGCTTGAGCGCCATCAGCATCTCCTCATCCGGCACGCCGCCATAGCGCCGTTCGGCATAGCATGGCAAGGACAGGCTGGGCTCGCCGGATTTGAGCGCCCGCCCCCAGGAATCCGCGCACGCGGTTTCACCGACCACGCCCCATTCGAACTTCTTGTAACCGGTATATTGCAGCCCGTTGATCAGGATGATCATCTGCCCCGGCGTTGCATAGACGAGGCAGATATCGGGCGGATCGAGCCGGCCGCTAGCGAGCGGGCTCACCGCGAGCGCCTGATAGTGGCCGAACGGAACCACGTCCAGCGCCTCCTGGCGCTTGCGCGCGTCCTCCGCCGTACCATGCCAGACGCCGACATAGTTTTCGCCGGCGAGCCATTTGTCGTCCTGTGGCGCGAGCCCGATCACCGCGCGGCACTGCGCGCCCACGAGATCCTCGCCGGTGATGCCGACGGTCCATCCTAACCGTGAGGCCATGCTGACGATCTGGTCGGTGGTGTGGACCGCATTCGGCCGCCGGATCTTCGGGATTGCCTCCATCTGGTCGACGCGCGCGAACAGCTTCATGCCGATCACCGTCGTCTTCAGCCGCAGCAGGCTGTTGAGATCGGCGACGAGGCCGGCAAGGTCGATCGTCTCGGCACTCTGCTGTTGCATGGCGTTCTCCGGGCCGGCGATCATGCGCCGATCATCTTTGTTGTCGTTTCTAGTCCTTCGCCGGGCCGGGAAGCAAATCGGAAGTCCTGCCCATCAGGCGGTAAGCCACGAGCCCGATCCATTCGCGCACGGCCACGTCGGTGTGACCAAGTCCGTCGGCACCGGAATTGGTGAAGGTGAAGAGATCACCGCGCCCACCCGTCCGCCAGTCGACCGGATAGGGCTCGACGTCAAATCCGGCCTTGCGAAAAATCCCCACCGAACGCGGCATATGGTAGGCCGAGGTCACCAGCAGCCAGCGCTCCCCGGGCTTTGGCGCGACCAGCTGTTTCGTGAACAGCGCGTTCTCGTAGGTATTGCGCGAGTTCCGCTCCAGGGTCAGGCGTTCCTTGGCGATGCCGGCATTCTCCAGAAGCACCGCGGACCAATCGGCCTCCTTGGCGTCGGACGAGATCAGGTCGCCGCTGCCGCCGGTAAAGACGATCTTCGCGTTCGGATAACGCCGCGCCAATTCGAGCGGCGCCAGCATCCGATCGGCCGCCTGGCGCACGACCGGGGTATGATGCGCCGCTGAGAGGTCCGGATCGACGGAGCCGCCCAGCACGATGATGCCGTCGGGCGCGCCGCGCGACGGATCCCACGGCGGAAAACGCGATTCCAGCGGATACAGCAGCCAATTGCCAAGCGGCGAAAACGCCGCCAGCACCCACAGCACCAGCGTGGCCGCGGCGAGCTTGCGGCCGAACGCCGCAAAGCGCGTCAGCATCAGGACCAGCGACAGGACGCCGAGCTCGACCAGCAAATTGATCGGCAGCAGCGCGGCGCCGAGCGTCTTGGAAAGAACGAAGAACAGGAGAACCTCGCTGGAATGATCGAGCCGGTGACGCGCGGGCTTGACCCGCCCGCCCATCCACAGAAATCTTCTTGGAAGAGGATCGATTGCCGGGTCAAGCCCGGCCATGACAAGTTCTCATGCCGCCTCCCGATGAAAACGACCGGACACAGCAAATGACCCATCATCACCTGCACGCGAGCCCCGAAACCTGCCATTGGGGCTTCTTCGAGGCCCAGCTCAAGCCGGTTCTCACCGTCGCAAGCGGCGACGAGGTCACGATCGACACCATCAGCGGCGGACCGGAGGTGGTGCCGGACCGCAACCGGTTTCACGTTCCGCCCGAATTGTTCGAGGTCCATGCGAAATCCGAGCGGATGCTCCCGGGCCATATCCTGACTGGCCCGATCGCCGTCGACGGCGCTGCCCCCGGCGACGTGCTCGAGATCGAGATCCTCGACGTCCAGCTTCGGCAGGATTGGGGCTGGAATCTGATCAAGCCGTTGTCCGGCACCCTGCCCGACGATTTTCACGAGACGCGGATCCTCAACATTCCTCTCGACCGGACTCGGATGGTCGGCCGCATGCCCTGGGGCCTCGATCTGCCCTTGAAGCCGTTTTTCGGCGTGATGGGCGTGGCGCCACCGCCGGCCTGGGGCCGGATCACCTCGCTCATTCCACGCGCAATGGGCGGCAATCTCGACAACAAAGAGCTCGGCGCGGGTGCGACGCTCTATCTGCCGGTGTTCGTGCCGGGCGCGATGTTCTCCTGCGGTGACGGCCATGGGGTGCAGGGCGACGGCGAGGTCTGCGTCACCGCGATCGAGACCGCGTTGCAAGGTCGCTTCCGGCTGACGCTGCGCAAGGATTTGCGGCTCGACTATCCCCGTGGCGAGACGCCGACGCACTACATGACCATGGCGATGGATCCCGACCTCGACCAATGCGTGGTGCGGGCGTTGCGCGACATGATCACGCTGCTCGGCGAGAGGCGAAACCTGTCGCGCGAGGACGCCTACACGCTGTGCAGCCTGGCGGCCGATTTGCGGGTGACGCAGACCGTCAACGGCTCCAAGGGCATCCATTGCATGATCGAAAAGGCGATCGTGCACGGCTAGGCCTGCGGGCTCTTCCCCTCCCATCCGGCTCTGTCGCCGCCCGATCCGTCGGCGCGGCGCGCAGCGTCGTGGCTATTTTCTTCAGCAATTCCAAGGGCCTCAAGAACGCCTTGGCGCTGGATTTGACTTCGACCCCCGAACCTAAATAGAGTCTTAATCGTTACTTTTATGTATCTGAGTATGAGGTTAGCGTTCGGACCATGGCCACCGAAAAAGCCGAGACTGACCGCATTCCCGTAACCTTGGCGCTCTCGACCATCACCTATCTGGAAAAGCTGGTGAGACAGGGCACCCACGGCACCAGCGTTCCCGGCGTCGCACGGACTTTGATCGAGGAAGGCATCCGTCTCGCCATCAAGGACGGGCTTTTGTCGATTCGCGACAATGGCAGGACGTGAGCGCGCGCCGGACGTGAGGCGGACGGATCTCGAGAGGCGGATGGCCGACATCTGCAACCTGGGACCGTTACAAATGCCTGTTCTCTCACCAACTTCTTCACAGACTTGGACCAACGAACGCATCGAGCTTCTGAAGCAGCACTTCGAAGCCGGCCTGTCCTGCCGCGACATCGCCGCCGACATCGGCGTCAGCCGCAACGCCGTGATCGGCAAGCTGTCCCGTTTGAATCTGACCCGCGGCCGCTCGGTCGATGAGCGCAGGCTCCGGGACAGAAATCTAGCGCCAGCACGCGCGCCGAAAGCGGTACCCCGGCTGCAATTTGAAATGCTCGCCACGATCTATGGCGAATCCAACGAGCCAGCGATCAACCGGCCGATCGACGAGGCCAATCGCTGCTCGCTGATGGAGCTCGGTGAAAATCGCTGCCGCTGGCCGATCTCGACGCCGGGCGCAGACGATTTCTGCTTCTGCGGCAATGCCGCTCACGATGGACAGCCCTATTGCGCCGGCCACAGCCGCCTCGCCTACCGGCCAAACTCCCGCGCGCGCCTCGCGCGCGGCTGAGGTCCTACGCAATCTCCCAAAATGAAAAACCTCCGGCGGGGCATCGCCGGAGGTTTCTGGAGGCTTAGCATCAAGCTAAGAGCCGTGACTTTCGAAATCGGCTGACAGCTATATAGCTTAGTAACTCAGGTAAGTAAATAAGTTTGGCGCCGATCGATTCGCATAGCTCGTCTTCGCCGCTTGCGTAGGATATTTCGGTTTTTCGAAACCGTCGCCTCTTCCGAAAAAAGCCCCGGCGGTATCCCGCCGGGGCTTCGTCGATTGCAAGAGACCGGAAGCTTACCAGTTGCGCTGGGCGCGCAGCAGCAGGCTGTAGGTGTCCTGGTCCTTCAGCTCGTAGGTCGCCGCGGGCTTGGCGACGGCCGTGAGCGCCGGCGTCGTGATCGTGCCCGAGTACTTCTGGTCGAGGTGGCTGTAGACGAAGTCAGCCGAGAAGGTCAGGTTCTTGACCGGCGTCCAGCGGGTGATCACACCGACCTGGCCGATGTTGAAGTCCGGGTTGCAGGTACCGGTCAGGGTCGCGAACGAGGCGCTGCCGCAGATCAAGCCCTTGGCCGTGCCGCTGTAGTTGACGGCAGCCCAAGCACCGTAGAGCGCCGTGTTCCAGTACGGGCTCCAGTTGTGGGTATAGGCACCACGGAAGCCGTAGGTCTTGGTCAGCTCGAGGCTGCCACCCGGAGCAAACACCGCGTCAGACACGCCAGCGAAGCCGATGCTCTGATATGCGGCATTCGAGCTGCCGAACATCGAGTAGCTGGTCGCGGCCAGCTCCTGGAAGTTGTAGCGGCTCGCGCCTTGGGTGTAGACGCCCGACACGTTGATCACGTCGCCCGCGCCGGTCGGGATGTTCTTGATCGACAAAGCAAGCTGAGCAGCCCAACCCCACTTGTCCTCGGGATGCCCCGTGACTTCGGTCGCGCCGTAGTAGCCGACATGGTTGTCGTGCGCGGCAACCGACGCCTGGAACAAGCCCCAGGCCTGATCGACGCGAACCATGCCGACAATGTCGGGAGACCTGGTGCCGCCGAGATTGTTAGTGCCGTAGGCGCCGCCGAGGACGCTGGAGGTCGACATGCCGGCCGTGTTCCAGATGTTGGTCTGGAAGACCTGCGTCTGGTCCTGCGCCGAGATCGCGGCGGTCACGCCCTGGCCGAAATCGGCCGTGTAGGTGAACTGGTTGACGCCGTTGGTGGTGCCGCTGCCGCCGACCAGCTGGTCGAAGTTGTTGCCGGGATAGTTGATCCAGGGCGCGTCGAACTGCGACACCGACTTACCGATGGTGAAGCCAGCGAACTGGATGAAGGCGTAGTAAACGCCGAGCGCGCCGCCCGAGATCGTGCCATCGGTGGCGTTGACGGCGCCGCCGCTTGAGCCCACGAGACCGGTGCCGGCGGCATTGAGACCGAGCGTACCGCTATACTGGGTTGCGCCCGTAGCCGAGCCGGTGCCGACATAGTTGCCTGTCGTCCAGGTGAAGACCGCATCGAAATAGGTGCGAACAACGCCGTATTCGGTCGCGGTGCGCGTGTCGATGTTGAGGTCCTCACGAGCGCGCGCCGAGTAGTAGTTGTTCAGGCGGTTGTTTGCCGCAAAGACGTTGCTGTACTGTGCGCTGTAGTTGCCGCCGGCATTGAGCGCGACTTCCGCACGCAGATAGCCGCCGAGCTTGATGCAGGTGTCGGTGCCCGGGATATAGTAGAAACCCGCGCCGTAGAGCGAGCAGATCTTCACGTATTCGACCGCCTTGGCCTTGACCGGAAGATCAGCCGCCTGAGCTCCACCGACGGCGATCAGACCCGCCGCAGTGCCGAGCAAAAGGCTCTTCACCACTTTCATTTTAAAACCTCCAAGTTGTTCACTTTACGAAGACCGGACCGTGAGGCCCCCCAGATCCCCGTCTCTCCAAATCCGCTCGGCCGCTTCGCGCTTTCGGACACACCCGCTAAAGACGCGAGGGACGTGAGCGAACCACCTGCAACGGGACGATCGAGTACCCCCCACCGTCACGGACCAATATGCCTGCGCCGTTATGTTAATCAAAATAGTTTATTAGATCAGCTTTGCGGTTTCACTAACTCTGTGGCCGCAGTGCAACACCGGGCCTGAGCCAAAAAGCTGATCTGATCATATTTGTAATTTCCGTGACAAAATTACCCTGCTCTGCACTTGCGTCAGAGCAGAGTTGCGTGGACTATGCCGCCCTGCGAACACCGGCCAGAAAGAATCAGCCGCACGGGAGTGACGCTGTGTCAGCGACGAGGAAAGAAGGGGCGCGCCTCCGCCCCGGAGGCAATCTCGATATCATCAGGCGCTTCACCTGGGAGATATCGTCGATCAACATGCATCTGGAGGAGCTGCGTCAGTTCTGGGCAAGGACGCTCGGCATCAGCGGTCCGCAATGGCTGATCCTGATGGCCATCTCCGACCTCGACAAGGACGACGGCGTTCCCGTCAACGTGGTCTCGAAACTCCTGCACGTCGATCCGTCCTTCGTCACCACCCAGTCCAAGCTGCTCGAGAAGAAGGGCCTGTTGCGCCGGCGGCCGTCGCCGACTGATGCCAGGGTGGTCCGGCTGTCTCTGGTCGACAAGACACAGAAGCACATCGCGAGTCTCAACGATCAGTACAAGACGATTCGCGAGTTCGTCTTCCAGGAATTCGACGAGAACGAACTGACCGAATTCACCACCAAGCTCGCGACGCTGAAGACCCGCCTCGAAAAGGCGTGCGTCAGGATATCTCTCGACCTCTAAGACACAGCAGGCGGCGTTCAGATCCGCCGGCCCGTGGCGCCGAGCTGCGTTTCGAGCCAGTCGAAGATGTACTCATTGGCAAGGCTCGGATTGTCTGCGTGAGCCTGCGCCGCGCCGGTCTCCGCTGCGGTGAACACCTTCAGCACGATGTCCGAGCTGCCGAGCCGCGATTTCTGCACGATCTGACGCGCCCGGTCGGCCTTGAGCCAGCCATCCTCGCCAAGCGTGATCAACACCGGAAAATCGACGCTGGAGGCCATCAGCGGCGAATGCGGCACCGGCACGATGCTGAGATCGCTCATCGCAAAACGGCTGGCGAAGAAGGACCGTTCGTGCAGGTCCCACAGGCCGCCATCGCAGACGGCTGCGGCGAGCCGCGGCTCCTGCAACACCGCACGTGCGACAAAAGAGGAGCCCCACCCGTCCGCCACAATCGCGACGCGATCGAAATCGACATCGCTGCGCGTCTCCAGATAGTCCATCACGCTGGCAATCGAGCTCTCGAGATCACGGCGCTGCAACAGCATGTCGGTGTAATCGTCGCGCTGGTCGCCGAGCAGGTCCAGCGCCAGCATCGAGAATCCGCGCTCGCGGGCATGCGGCGCGAGCTTGAACAGAAACTCCTCCTTGCGATGGCCGGGCTCGCCGATGCAGATCACGGTCGGAGCCCGCCCGTTCGCGGATGGCGCAGGCAGGAAATAGCCCTGCAACGAATGTCCTTCGACCCACGGCACTGTCACGACTTCGCCGGCCGGACCGCGCGTCGCGAGGGAGCGGCGGGCACAATCCTGCATCGCGAGCACCGCAACCCAGCGGCGCTCGTCGGCCGGATCGAGCGGCATTGCGGCCGCGCTGTAGTAATTCATGGCACGTAGCCAGTTGCGCTGTGCGGTCGCCATGTGGCCCTCCGCGAACGCGGCCTCGGCGCGATGCCGGTTGACGCGCGCCAGCTTCTTCCACTCGCGATGCCAGGACTGCTCGTCGCCGCGCTTCAGCTGCCGCGCGATCATCAGGCATTCCGCGATGGTGGCGCCGCCCTCCTGGGCTGCCGTGAGCAGCCGCGTAAACTCAGCGGAGATATCCTCTCTCTCCGGGCAGAGGATCCAATCGTCGGAGAGGCATGCGGGTATCATGAGAGCTACGCTTCATAGCTGGCGTTACCCTGATTCAGTAAACTATTTTAGTTCGCCAACCAAGCTGGCTTGCGCCGAATGAGACCCGTTTGAGATCACCATCGCTTGAACGCAGAAATTATTCCCGCATGCATGACATTCCGTTACGTCATAAAACGAACTTGCGCGAGAGACGGCAGGTATAATTACCTGCGCGTCTCTTGCCATGATGAGCATCATACCTATATCGGCGCGCGATCGTTGACAGTCTCAGCCAAGTCGCCAACCGACTTCCTGGTTAAAACTTTCGTAGAAGGCGCGGTCGTAGGCCTGTTCTGGCGTCGCGCGCACGCGCTCGTCGAGGCGCTTGGCGTCCTCGCCGACCAGGATGCGCCATCGCTCCGCCTTCACGCCGTCGAGAATGATCTTGGCGGCTTGTGCCGCCGTCGTCGGCGCATCCTCCAGGAAGCTGCGAGCGCGCTCGGCAAAGACCGCCTGGATGTCATCGTCCGACATTTTGTCAGCATCTGGCACACCGGCCGCGATCATGCGCGTGCGGGTCAGCGCGACCTCGTCGGCGTTGAGGCGCTCCGATCCATCGGCGCTCTGCACCTTGCGTGAGTTGGAGACGATCGAGGTGCCGATATGACCGGGCATCACCACCGAGCATTTGACGTGCGGCGCGTGCAGACGGAGGTCGTTGACGAGCGCTTCGCTAAAACCTTTCACCGCGAACTTCGCCGAGCTGTAGGCGGTGTGCGCCTGGTTCATGCCGATCGAGGCCCAGAAGCCGTTGACGCTCGCGGTATTGACGATGTGGGCTTCATCCGCCTTGACCAGCATCGGCAGAAAGGTGCGCACCCCGAGATAGACGCCGCCCCAGCAGATGTTGAAGGTGCGCTCCCACTGCTCGCGCGTGTTGGTGAACAGGCTGCTGCCGCCGCCGATGCCGGCATTGTTGAACAGCAGATGGATCCTGTCGGTCATCTGCTGCTCGGCGAGCTCGTCGCGAAAACGCTTGAGATGATCCTCGATCGAGACGTCGGCGACATGCGTGGTGACACGCAGGCCCTGCGGCAGCTTCTCGACCTCGCAGAGCCGCTTGGTCTCGGCCATCGCGGCTTCCGAGACGTCGCACATCGCGACATTACAGCCCTCCGCAACGAGCTGCCGTGCTAGCTCGCGCCCCATCCCCGTGCCGCCGCCGGTGATGACCGCGATCTTTCCTGCAAATTCCTTCATGGGACTTCAGCCCCTCCCCTTATCGGTATGTTTCTTCAAGACTGCCCGCTCATCGGGTCGCGCCCAAAATGTAGCAGCGCCGCATCCGCAGGTAAAAGCGGATCGGCGCTGCCGTTCAACATTCGTATTTCGACCGGCGGACTATTCTGCCGCTTCGACGCGCGAACCGCTCAATGCACCGAGCGCCTCCAATGCCTTGCGAGTCGCCGCCTGCTGCGCAGGTGAGGCCTCCGGCATCGGCGCGCGCGGATATGTCCTGGGCAGGCCCTGGAGCGTCTGGGCGTAACGCGTGCAGGCCGGCAGATTGTCGGCAATGATCGCGTTCCAGAGTGTCAGCAGCTTCTTGTGCAGGTCGAGCGCGCGCGGATGATCGCCCGCCTTCACCGCATCCCACAGCGCGACGGAGGCATGCGGCGCCGCCGTCAGGATCGCGGCGATCGAGCCGTGAGCCCCGAGCGCATAGGACGGATACATCAGGGCATCGACGGCGCTGTAGATCAGCTTGTCGGGCGCCATCATCATGAGGTCCGCGAACAGCTTGAGATCGCCCGCGCTCTGCTTGACGCCGACGACCAGCGGCACCTCGGTCATGATCCGCGTGAGCAGTGCCGGCGAGAGATACGACCACGGCACGACGTTGTAGATGATAATGGGCATGCCGGTCTCATCAGCCATGGCGCGGAAATGCGCGACCATCGCCTCGTCGTCAGGCTTGAACAGATAGTGCACCGGCGTGACCTGGAGGGCTGCGACATTCATGTCACGCACGAGCTTGCCGCGGCGGATCGCATCGCGGGTGGAGTCCACGATGATGCCGGCGATCACGGGAATGCGCCCCTTCACCGCCTCGACTGTCGCGGCCATCAGGTCGCGATACTCCTCGTGATCGAGCGTGTGGCCTTCGCCGGTCGAACCACCGGCGGCAACGCCATGGGCGCCGGCGCCGATCATCCAGTCGGCCTGGGGTGCCACAAGCTTGTAATCGATCTCGCCGTCTTTCCGGAACGGCGTCGTCATCGGCGGGATCACGCCGGTCGGTCCTACCTTCATGTTCTGTCCTCGCGTTTCCATAACCCTTGAGGCGGTCTCGCTCTTTTGACGAGTATCCGCACGCTTCCAAGCCTATCGGGTATGCAAGTCTTGGGAAGGGGCGCTTCGCGCGGCGCAGCCCCCACAATCGATCATTCCTGCCGGTTCCCCGTAGTTGCCCGGCTTCGGTTTAAAGGCAATTTTTTACAATCCGAATCGTCAAATGAGGAACGCCGGGGCGAGTCGGCCTGGCCGGCGTGTCGTTTCCGACACAGGCTGTGGCACTGGGCTTGCATCCTCCTCGTGGTCAGAAACTACCGATGAGGTGACTGGAATGTTCATAACCGTCGTTGCCGTGCTCTGCCGGCTTGGCGCCGCTGCCTCAGGCAGCTGTGTCGAAGAAATCGTGACCGACAGCAATATGACGCCCGACATGTCGATGGTGGCGTGCGCGGTCGGCGCGCAGGCCCCGCTTGCGAAATGGATGGGCGAGCATCCGATCTATCACACCAACTGGCGCCTCGACCGCTACAAATGCGTGCCGGGACACTACGAGATCAAGGGCCACGCCTAAAGGCCCCGTGAAACTACTGCTACAAGAGGAAACGCCCCGGAGGCCGCATTGTCTCTCCGCGCGGGCTCGCAGCGCCTGACCCATTGAGGCGGCGCGCATTGTAAAGACAATCACGCCTTAAGCCACCGTGCGCAAGATGACGGCACGCGCCTGTCGCCCCTCCGGCGTCGGCATCAGTGCGTAGTTATGCGGCTGGTCACGCAACAGATGCAGCTCGACCGGGACGCCCACCGCCCTCGCCCTTGCGGCGAGATCGACGCTGTCGGGATGGAGCAGATCGCGCGTGCCTGAGAAGATCGTCATCGGCGCGAGCGCGCGAAAACCGCCGTTCAACGGGCTGACGAAGGGATGGCCGACGTCGAGTTCGCCGGCATAGAGCCGCCCCGCTTCGATGATCCCCGGAATATCCTGCATCGGATCGCGCGCCGCGATCGCCATCTGCTCCGGACGGCTGACCGACGCATCGGCTGCGGGCGAGATCAGCACCAGCCGGTTCGGTTGCTTGTGCCCGCGATCACGCAGCCACTGACATGCGGCTAGCGCGAGGCCAGCCCCGGCCGAATTGCCGACCACGGTGACCTTCGCGGGCCCCGCATCTTCCAGCAGCATCCGCAACAGCTCGGCTGTCGCGGGCACGATATCCTTCGCGGTGGCGCGAGGCGCGAGCGGATAGATCGGCACGACACAAACGACGCGCGCCTTGCGCGTCATCTGACCGATCAAACGCCAATGCGCGGGCACGATCTCGTTGATGAAGCCGCCGCCATGCAGGAACAAGACGTGGTTGCAGCCCTCGTGTCCCGCTGACGGCGCGGTGTAATAGACCGGCCATCCGCCCATCTTGGTCAAGGTCACCTCGACGCCGCGCCCCAAACCCGTCGGCTCATAAGAGGTCGGCTGCAAGGCCAGCTTGCGCACATGCGCCTGCACGGCTTCGGCCGACGCCAGTTGCTTCTTGAATGGAAGCAGACCCAGCAGGGCGTTGAAGCAGCGGCTCTGCAAGCTGGGCGCGCGATCGTCTGGCGACGCCGCCTCTTGCGCGCGACCGCCCGGGCAAAACTGCAAGGCCGACACAATCTTTGCAACGCTCATGGTCACATCTCCGCCTGGCTTAAACTCGCGTGGCGACGAAGGCACTTGCCCGCTGCCGCCTGCGGATATAATGCGAGCGTTCGCTCGCTTTTCATACTCGCATTCGAGAACGCCAACCATGGCCCGCAAGCCGCCGACAAAACCCCGAAAAAACGCCTCGCAACAACGATCACGCGCCACCGTCGACGCGCTGGTCGAGGCAACCGCTCGCATTCTGGTCCGCGAAGGTTTTGAGAAGGCCAGCACCAACCGGATCGCCGAAGTCGCCGGCGTCAGCGTGGGCTCGCTCTACCAGTATTTTCCGAGCAAGGAGGCGCTCGTCGCCGCCGTGATCGACCGTCACAACCAGGAGATCATGCAGGTCGTGCGCGCCGCGCTCACGGAGGTCGCCGACATGCCGATCGAGAAAGCCGTGCGGAAGCTCGTGACCGTCGCAATCGAGGCCCACCGCATCGACCCCAAACTGCACCGCGTCCTCGCCGAGCAGATCCCGCGCACGGGACAGCTCGCCGACGTCGAAGCCTTCAACCGCGAGGTCCACACCCTCGTCCGCGCCTATCTCGAAAGCCGCCGCAAGGAGATGCGCAAGATCGATCCGGGCCTGGCCACCTTCATCTGCGTCAGCGCGATCGAGGCGGTGGCACACAACACGGTGCTGAACCACGCGGAGATGCTGTCGGAGAAGACGGTGAGGACGCTGGTGGATGAGACGACAAGGATGGTGGTGGGGTATTTGAGGTAGGTGGATGCTATGCGGCGGACGACAGAAAGAACGCCGCCGTCCGTAAGGCATTGGCGCGAGGACGCCGACGCCGTCGGCGCTGGCGACCTGAACTTTCACGACAACCTGGGCACTGCCGCCACGTTGCTCTCTGAGGTCGGCACTACGGCTCCAGAAATCGCCGAGGCGCTAACCTGGACCGTGGACAAGGCCCAGCGCGTAATCGACGCTTATCTCGCCCGACGGGGCATTTCGGCGGCGAACGCATATGCCAAGCTTGAGGACCACCGAGACAAAAACAAAGAGGCCACCTACTAACGCGGCCTTACGTCGATGCGAGGACGCGGAGGACGTCGAAAAGCACCGGGTTGCTGACGCCGCCGAAAGCAAAAACGCCGCCCGCTTAAATGTAGCGCGGGCGGCGGCTTTCCAGCCCCGGTGGGTGTGACGCAAAGATCCGGTGCAGAATATCTTGCACAAGTTGTGCCACGGTTTTGTGTCGCGTATTGGCACAGGCGGGAAATGAAAGAGGCCGCCAACTGAGGCGGCCTTAACGTCACCCGGCCCCGCTGATGAGCTTGTCAAAGCCCACCAAGGCACCAAAAACGATCCCAGTGACGACGACAAAAGCGGCAAAATACCAGATGCGATTCATGCGGGGATAACCCGCGCGCGCTGGGATGGTTCTGTCAGGGGCGAGCTCCCCGCCCGGTCTGGTGCTCTCGGCCGAAGAATGGGCGGGGAGCTGCCGCGCGTCGGTCCCCCGTCGCACAATGAAGCTAGAAACGTGCCATGACACTTATATGAAGCGGTGATGCCGCCTCAGTGGACGTTGATCCTGTCCAGAGGGAGCCGAAGTTCCGCCGCGCGCTCCTCGCGATCCCTTTTGCGGAACTCGCTTTCCTTCCGCTCGAATTCACCCAGCTCCTTCTGAGCTGCTTCTAGAATTCGACTACGCGGCGCCAACTGCGTCGGTTCTCTCATAACGCATCCCCTACCTCGATCCCAGCCTACGTCAAAACCGGATCGGCATGGAGGCTCCGTGCCATCTGATTACGGATTTATGACGGCACCAGACGATGCAGCTCAACGTTCGATCGAGAACAGCCGCTGAACAAAATTGCAAACCGGCGGTTGGCTGCAAACCAACCGCCTCGAAACATCTTTGATCTTATTTATTAATTTGGTCGGAGCGAGAGGATTTGAACCTCCGACCCCTAGTCTCCCAGTTATAAACGACCTGTTTTATAGCCATTCCCAGGGTTGGACGAACGGCAAGAAAGCTCTGTAAATCCTACGCTATCCAACCCCTGCCCCCTTGCCTAATTCGGGGTAATAGTCATATTGCTGGCTACATACTGGCTATAAATTGGGTGGGGCATGGCAACGATCAGGATCACGACCGACAGCGTAGCGACGCTGATGAAATCGGCGGTCCCGAACAAGACCACATATTACTTCGATGAGGATTTGGCGGGCTTTGGGCTGTACCGGACCACGACCGGCACCGGCACATTCTTCGCCGAATTTCGGCCCGTGGCTGGTGGATCAAAGAAAAGATTGAAGCTCGGCCGGGTTGGTACTCTTAAGGCCAATGAGGCGCGCGAGGCGGCCCGCCAGGCAATCGCAAACGCGGCGCTGGGGAAAGACCTTGCCCAAAATCGGAGCGACGAGCGAGCCAGCCTGACGGTTGAGGAATTGGTCTCGAAGTACATCGAGACGAGAAACAAGAAGGTCTCTACCGCCAACCTCTATCGGATGCTGCTCAAGAAGCACATCAAGCCGCGACTGGGATCGACCAAGGCCATTGTGTTGACGCGGAGTGACGTCAACCGGGCGCACTCACTCATGTCGCAGGAGGCCCCCGTAAGCGCCAACCGCGCCATTAAGCTAATCTCTGCCGCTTACGGCTGGGGCGCACAGAATGGCCCGCCCGATAAGAAGGGCGTAACCTACGTCCCGGAAGGCATGAACCCGGCATCCCGGATCGAGCTGAACGAGGAGGAAGGCCGCGAGCGCTATCTGACTGGCTCCGAAATGATGGCCATCGGCGCGGCAATGATCGAGGCGGAAACGGTGGGTATGCCGGTAGATGCTGGCGACGCCAAGCACGCGCCCAAAGGGCAGTTAGTCGTTATGTCGCCATATGCCACTGCAGCCGTCAGGTTGATCATGCTAACGGGTGCTCGCCTGCGGGAGATACTAAATCTGCGGTGGGATGAAGTCGATCTGGATCGCGGCGTGTTGCGCCTGCCGGACAGCAAAACGGGAAAAAAGACCATCTTCCTGCCCGCCGCCGCCGTCGAAATTATCAAGGGCCTTACCCGGCTGGGTGCGTTCGTCATCGCAGGCGAATCGGCCGGGACCAAGAATGAGAAACCTCGCGCGGATCTGAAGCGACCATGGGCGGCAATATGCAAGCGCGCTGGCGTGACCGGAGTCAGGATCCACGATCTGCGCCATACATTCGCGTCGACCGGCGTCGGTGATCAGATGGGGCTTCCGGTGATAGGCGCCCTGCTCGGCCATTCCGATCCGAGCACGACGCAACGTTATGCCCACCTTGCTGACGAAGCCGCCCGCCGCGCCGTAGAAGCCATCGGCAGCAAGATTGCTGGCCACCTGGGAGGCAAGTGATGGCGCCGCTATCGAAGCCGTTCAGCGTGGCCGCACAGCCCATAGCTGCGGCGATCGGTGATGGTCGTGCCGAAGATGCCATGCACGCCTTAGTGCGCCTACTTAAGGCCGGCAATGCCGATAAGGTGGTACAGGCGCTTGCGGCCAAATGGATCGAGACTATTGGCCTGAGGCCCGGCGATGCCAAGGCGCTCCGAGGCGGTCGCAAGGAATCGCCCAAGGAGTGGCTTGATATTGCAGAGATGGTGACCAGCCTGCAGGAAGATGGCGAAACCTATCGGGCGGCCATCGAGAACACAGCCAGACACTTCGGCTACAGCGAACGCCATATCGAGAAGTGCGTCGCGATGTGGAATGGCGCCAAGAAAGTCGAATAGAAAGGTGGCTCACCCCGCACAGTGACGTGCAGCCCCTAAAAGTAAAACACCCCGCCAAGCGTTAGCCTGACGGGGTGCCTTCAGCGGCGGATTGCTTCTGGGTACTGCCAGACTCTTGGCCGCCGAACTGATTTACTCTGCCGCTTCGATGGGTAGTTCTTTGTGGATCTGGCTTTCGATGGTGCTGATGTTGTTCGCCAGACCTCCCACCATCGATTGCACTGGCTGTAAGTAGCCCATCAGTTCATTACAGTCGCCGGACTCGCCGATGGCATTCTCTAGGGCTTTTAGGCCGTCCTTTAACACGCCCACGCCGATAATAAGATCCGTTGCCATTCCGCTCAGGATGATTCTGCTCTCGTTAGCCATGATCTAGTTCTGCCCTTTGGGGTTCAGGCCGGAGACTATTCCTCTGCCTGAATCCGTGTTAACATGCTCGCATGAACGATACACGCCATGTTAACATGAAATCACCAAAAAAGAGACCAACGGTTACGGGCGATTTGGTTGGCGTCCGCATTCAGCCCGATATGGCCAAGGCTCTCGACGACTGGCGCCGCAAGCAAGACGACCTGCCCGGCCGGCCTGAGGCAATTCGTAGGCTGGTCGAGTTGGGGCTGAAGGTGAAAGCGAAATAACGCGAATTCGCAATCGGAGGGGATTGGACCATGAAGCCACTAATCGGACTTATCGCGCTGCTCTTTGCGACCAGCGCATTTGCTCAAGCTCCTCCACCAAAGGGTGCTAAAAAGTCTCTCGCTCATGTCACGCCGCAAGCGCCGATGGGTTGCAAACTGGTTGGCGCGGTCAGGGGCACCAAGATATGGGCTGGTGACTGCATTGCTGCAGCGCCCTCAGCTCCTGCGGCGGAAACTCCGCAGCCTGCACCCCAGCCTGGATCTCCTAGTAGCGCCCCCGCCCCCGCCCCCGCCCCCGCCCCCGCAGAGAAGCAATGATCTTATTTCGCCGGCTAGTCGAGATCGGACGGACCAAATCGAAATACGGGGCTGGCGAGCCGATCTGAGGGTTGCCAAAAAATACGCCGCCCGGCTCGAAATACGATGTCCCGGCGGCGTCCTGTTGCTGGCCCCTGAAATCCTCCAGCGCGATTATCTGTAGCAGCAATCGCGGCGCGCAAGTGTGAACTGGTTCACAATCGGGGCCCCGTAAAGTCACGGCGTTCTGGGCGCCTCGCCCACAAGTAGAGTTGCCCGCCCCACTTCCTGCGCTACAGTTGCGGTCTGGGGGGACTTCAATGGGTTGGTTTAAACAGAAGTACGGCGATGTTCGGATTAGTCGATAGTTGAGGCGCCATAAGATGAAGATTGCGATCCTATCTGCCGCAGATGTCGCGGGTTTGTATACTGCGACGCTAATGGAGCGAGGGCACGAAATCACCATCGGCCCTTTCGGCCATGCACCTACGGCAGTGGACGGCATGATTGAGGATGGAATTGAGGGAGTTCTCATCCTATCCGACAACGATGAGAACTTGGATGAGATTGCGGCGCGGTTCACTAGGGCAACCGGCCGTCCTATATGGCGCAATCTGACGGAAATTCCGCGCTGATGGGCGGCTCGGCCTGCCGATCGATAAGATGATCGAGCCGCTTTACTTGTGCACTATTTGCTTTCGGATTTTCTGGCTTCTTGGCAGGCGCTGCGCCGGCTTCACGCGGGATTAAACGATGTTTGAACCGGCCCCTTTAAAGTTTGACGAGGTTGGAGCTTGGTCCGAACTTAAGCTCGAGATCGTCGAGAAATACGGCGCGGCTTACACCAAGGCATTCGCTCGCCATCCCGGCCTTAAGAAGTACTACGTCGATTCCTTCAGCGGTGCCGGCGCCCACATCTCCAAGTCGACGAAAAAGATGATCGATGGGAGCCCTGTGCGCGCGCTACGGATTAATCCGCCGTTCGATGGATTCCACTTCATCGACCTCAACCAACAGAAAACTGCTCATCTCAAGACACTTTGCGGTGCGCGTGATGACGTGCACATCGAGACCGGAGATGCCTCGAAATACCTCATCGAGCAGTTGTTGCCGACTATCAACTACACGAAATTCAATCGAGCCCTTTGCCTTTTCGACCCTTACGGGCTGCATCTCCATTGGCGAGCAATGGAGCTTGCGGGAAAATCCGGCGCGGTAGACATGTTCCTGAATTTTCCCGTGATGGACATGAATAGGAATGCGATCTGTCGCGATCCCTCCGCAGTGCCTCAGGAGGGCATCGATCGCATGAACAGCTTCTGGGGCGATGATTCATGGCGCGAAGCCGCTTACACCGAGCATCCCCAAACCGATCTCTTCGGGGCGTCACAGATCATCAAGCAGGGCAATGACGCGATCGTCCAAGCTTTCCGCGATAGACTGAAAAATGTTGCGGGCTTCAAGTATGTTCCCGAGCCACTTCCAATGAGGAATAGCATCAACGCCGTGGTCTACTATCTCTTCTTCGCGTCTCAGAAGCCGGTCGCTGACAAGATCATCAAAGACCTGTTCACGAGGTACCAATAGCCGCCGGCATCTCGTCGTAGGTCCGCCCATTCAATGTGCGCCCAGTGGCCTTCTTGTTCTTGCCGCCCCACTGTTTGAAGAAAAATGCGGTGCTGTAGCGGCGACAGGCGGACTCGATTTCGCGAACCCACTCAGCATCCATCGGCCGAGCCTTCGGACCACTCTCGCCGCCCACTATTGCCCAGTGGATTTTCTTGAGGTTGGCGTCGGCGACAGACCCCAGCAGTGGCTCAAACGAGATGAACCGCACCGCTGCGCGCACGCGGCGCAAAACGTCGATTCGATGCAAGTAGTCGGCGCTCTCCACGCTAGTGCCGAGCCAAACGTTGCGCAGCACTGGCAGACCCGATGTGATCTCAGCCATGCGATCCGGTCGCTTCGTAAGGATCTGGTAGGTGTGCTGCGGCGTAGCTGACATCGTCGACCACACATCCGCGACGAACTCTGCCGGAACGTCCGCGTGGAAGAGGTCAGACATCGAATTCACGAAAATCTGGCGTGGCTTAGTCCAGCCTTTCGGGGTGTCGAGCGCCTTCCGATCCAGATAAAGCTTACCAGTCCACACGGCGCGCTTGCCGCTCTTTCGCGTCAGCCCGTTGTACTTGGCAACGCCCATGGCATCGAGTCGCGCGGCCATCCGCATGGCGTAGCAGTTGGTGCACCCAGCGGTTAACACCGTGCACCCTGCTACCGGGTTCCACGTTGCATCAGTCCATTCGATGGAAGTTTCCGCCATGCATACCTCGTTCAGGGTCCATAGCATCACAGGAAAGTGGTGAGATTTCGTTAACTACCTGCCCACCCACCTCACGCCAGCATTCCGCCGCAAGTAGCCTGAGAAAATGCCGTATGTCAGAACACATCCGTTGCGATCACTGCCAAGACGAATTTGCGCCAGAAGAGTTGGTCGTTCTTGACCCTCCGTCCGGTCATGGCGAATTGATTTGCGCTCGGTGCATCGAAATCAAGCTTCGTCGAGCCATCGCGAAACTGCCGCGTGATAATTGATGACGAATGCAGCGCCAGCAGCGCGGGCGCAACCTCAGAGGCCGGTGCCGGTTTTAGGCTCACGGCGTATCGCGGAGTATTGCTGCGATTTAACTGGCCATTCCAGCCGGGGCGGGCGATGGGTGCGCGGTCGCCCCCTCTTTCAAGGACCTGCCCGTCAACTCATGCCGGACATCGAAATCACCGACGACTGCCGCGCCTTGATCGAGAGCTCGATAGATCCCCTACCGCAAGACGGTCCGCAGCGCCTGTCCAACGGCAACTGGCGGGTCCCGGTTGACGCGAGCACGTTGCGTTGGCTGGATAAGCTGCGGCGGAACGGCGAAACGATCTCGGACTGCATCATCCGCATCATCATCGTCAGCCTGCACAAGCGCGGTCTGCAATAAGGCACGCCTATAAGGAATCGTTCGCGTACGCGCGCGCGGACGCCTGCTTCCCCACGAGCTTGACCACCCCCTTGCGATCGACCGGACCTGACACGCAAGTCCCTACGCCCAAAGTCTCGCAGCGCCCCATGCCCGACGTTGGTCGGGCTTGCGCCGGAATCGCGCCTAGGTAGGCTCTGGACGGGTTGAGGAGAAGCTATGGCCAGGAAGCCTATTTCCGGAACTGATTTAAGCTGGATTATACTTGAGGAATTGAGGGAGGCGGGCGTTCGACCACAAGGTATTGCGGTTGTTCCCGGCCGTAAGGAGTCTGATTGGCGCGTCGTCGTCGAAGCGCGAAGCCGAACCCACATGCAAGAGAATGATATGCGGCGGCTCGCGGCGATCGAGAAACGGCTACGATCCGTTTATGCCTTGGCGGACTAGCACAGATCTCCCCTCGCAGGTGGATTGCGAGAGTACATCCAAGACCACCGGAATGAAGATCGGAAAGAGCCGCATTGGGGCCGGCGCGAGATCAAGAGGGACCAATGATCATCTTGCCACAGGGTTTTCACATTTCGTTGGAATGAAGCTGTTTCACTATTGAGGACACCATTCATGACAAAGCCAAATTGCTTAATCGTTTTCGCTGCGGGAAAACAACTGGATCTCCTACGCGGGGAAGCTTCTCGCATCGCCAAAGAAAATAAAGTGGACTGGCATATCGACCGCGCGGACATCGGCACGCGCTTTTGCTTCGAGGACGCTAAGGCGAAGGAGGCCTTTGCCTCGACATGTGACAGCTTCAGCATTTCGTGCAGAGACGGCTAGGAAGGCAAGGCGGGCGCCGAGCAGCACCCACGGAAAGCCGCAGCGCGTTTCCAAGCAGACCTGAGAAGAGATATTCAGCGCCATATCGTCGGTGGATTGAGTGCCTTGCGCCCAGCCGCCCTTAGCGCGTCCTTCGAACATTGCCCCTGCGCCGCCACCTCAAGGAGCTTCGATGCAACGTGTGTTCTGGCGCCCGTTTCATTGACGGGGATGTTTTCACAAACTTCCTCAAATACCGCTCTAAGAAGCGCGGTTGTAACGCTATCGAACATGCCACAGCCTCAAATACTAAGAGGACGATGGACGCGGCGCGAGCGGAGTATATTCGCTCGGGGGCGCCACATGCATTCCGGTCTGGGCACTGAAATCCCAGCGCACCCACCCTGCCATTCCAATTTTAAGTTTTTGTGACCCCTAGAACTAAGGTGCGCGGGTAAAACGAAACCGGTTGCCTCCGACGTTATTGTTCGGCGGCTAGGAGGCGTCGAGACCTGTCTTCCTGTCCAACGATCGAATGCCAGCAAGTCGTCGTGAACAACATGGCTCGGCTGCACTGCCAACCCGGTCCCAAGTTCGATTCAGAGACTTCCAGATTCTGGCTTGACGCAATGGCGGCAACAGCAGCCGCCAGAACAAGGCCTGTTAAGGCGAGCACCAGAGAGGCTGTCCAATTGAATTTCATGGCGCGTCCTCCGATCAAGGCGGGGACGGTAGGCCTGGCTTAGGCTTGTGAAGTGTGAACTACTTACAAGCCTTCTTCAAAGCTCATCACACTGGCGTGCGGGCCTCGCTAACGTCGATCCACAAATGTTGATGCGTGAAGGTTCGCGACGCCATATGATCCCTCAACCGGGGGGTGGCTCCATATTTTACTTAGATCTTTTTCACCCGGATTTTTTGACCGTGGCGCGGGCCGCAGCGGTTTAACCTCCCGCTGCGGCCTCCGTATTTGCACCCCAGTGCTCTGTCTCCAAGGAACCCTCCGCCCTCTTCGGGTTACCGCTTGGTCGCACCCTCGTCTGGAGCATCCCAACCAGGCCCTCGCTTTTGCCCCAAAGCGGGGGCCGTTCCTGTTGCGAGGCACAATGGACGAAACTTGGCGGGTATCCAAACACGACATCCAAGGGCTAGGGCGGCCTCTTGGAGAACCGACCGAGACGGCCTTAATACCTGTGTCGATCGACTTCAAACGTGAATTTGACGTCGAGCACAGGGCCGCTGTCGTCCCGGACTTCGATTGCCATCAGATGGCTCTGTCCACTTCCTTCATTGCGGATGGCATCCCGCGCCATATCCGCCAGCGAGCGCGCCGCCTCTTCCTGCGCCTTTTCGAGGGTGGAGAGTTCCAGACCTTCCTCGTCGGGGATGATCTCTTCCCCGGATCGAATGTCAAAATAATACCGCTTCATTCAACGAGAACGACGCAAACCCAAATTTGTTCTTCCTCAAATTAGGCCACTCTCCAGAGACTCTCCGCAATGAGGGCATTGCGAAAAGTACTCTTACTCGGGCGACCGCAATCCCGGCGATGTCAGCCACCCGCTCATGTGCGAGCCGGTCTCGGCTTGCCGAACCCTACGGAGGGCGTCATCGCGTGTAGGACCATGGGGAAGTAGTTCGGCTTCTTCGCGGAGCCGTCTGGCTTGTTCCGCAAGGCGTTCTTCGAGGGACGTGGTTTGCTTGATACGGGGTCGCTGCATAGCGCTGCTCCTTTCCAGAGGAGGCGGGAGCGCGTGATGGCGTTCTCATCACCGACGTAAGCCAAGGGCCGCGCGGCGGACTTATGGTCAATTTTGACCACCTCGGAAAAGTTAACAAAGGCAAATCAGGCCACTGCGAAATTCAACTTAGGCCCTGAGGTCCGGAAGCAGGCCAGTGCCGACAGCACTAGCGGAGCCTGCATAGGAACGGTCCAAGCGAGCCGACGAGGTGAACTGCGGAAGAATCATCCTATAGCTTTCCGCAGTTCGCATTTGAGGCTGCCGATCGATGAAGTTGACCAATGACCGTCCCTATTCCGAGCCGGAAGCCGCGGCGCGCAAGCTGGTCGAACTCGCAGCCAGCATCGAGCCGGTCCAAGACGGACGCATCCACATCGAGAAGCTCAACGCGCCGTTTCTATACAAGCTCAAAGCCACTGGACCGGAGTTCGGCGCCGGCATCAAGATCGCGATCGAACGCGGCTGGCTTGAGCTGCACGAGAGCGGGACCTACGTGCGGCTGAGCAAAGCTGACGGGCACGGATAGATTCGGACGCTGCTGTATTGTTCCCTCGACTTTGTGAAGCGGGTCCGTCCCCAACGAAGTACCCCCTTTGGGCAGTCTCTTTTCCATTTCACCGGCATAAACTGAATTGGCCAACCGGGCTGGCTCTTACCCTTCCAGCCCTAGCCCGGGGAAGCGAGCTGCTAGCTAGCACTTCAGATTGAGGAACAAAGCATTGTGGCTGCTTTTGCTTTGCACAGCTTTGATTTTATTGGCCCTTTTCGGGATGGTTTTACGCATAGCTTTTGATCTTCCCGAACATATTTACATCTCCGAGGACTAGGATGGTCCGCGCGAGCCCAATCAGCACGACGCTCCACACGAACAACCCCCGCTGCGGATGACCGGAGGGCGTGCCCTTCGAATACCATGTGATGGGCTTGCCAGCTTGAGTAGACCGCGCGAAATGGGAAAAGCCGCAGCGCGGTTCCAGCCCCCACTGCGGCATTCCCGGACAACTGGAAATTGATAAGTACTTAAATCGCGCCGGTGTTCTCACAGTAGAACACCCCGTTCCGAATAAGGACTCCGTACAACTACCGGAGTCCACTGTTCCACCCATTGTCGTTAAAGTGCGAACATGGCACGGCTCGCTTTCCAGCCCCATGCTCCCGGCCGCCGATCCAATTGCGGATAAGGAGCGCCGAGAGTGCTAGGCCCGCCAGTGTGAACCGGCGGGCCTTCTGCTGTCACCGCCTCAACGGACGGCGGTGCGTAATCAGCCGCTGCCGGTCGCGCTTCTTCTGCAGTCTGCGACGGCGCTTCATTCGTCGCGCTCCGCCAGGATGCGGCAGATCTCGGTCGAAACGATCGCCTGTTGCGCTGGCGAAAGCTGCGCATATCTCGCCGCGATGTTTGCGGCCTGCGTTGCCATCGTCTCTCGACCGCGACGCTCGTCCATCATCTGCTTTAAGCCCTTGAGGCAGCCGCTGAGCATCCAGTCGAAGCTGATCCGGTTATCCTGGCAGAAGTCACTCAACGCTTCCGACATGCTCCGCCCGACCTTGGGAGGCGCTTCTAGATGCCACTCGATTGCCAGCCACAACAAGCGCCTGCTGATGTGCCGCGACGAGCTGGCGCCGTCCTCGTTCAGCCGGCCCTCGGCGGTTTCCCTCCGCTTGGCAACGTTGCGGCGGCGGGTCATGGCCCGGCGGCTGGGCTTCTGCTTTGCCTTTGCCATGGCTCAGCCCTCCACCGATCGGTTGGACTGCACGGCCGCAATCGCGGCGCTCAGCTTGACCTCGGCCTTGGTCAGCAGGTCCGCGCGTGCGGCCGCATACTCCCGGTCCCGCCGCAATTGCTGCTGGATGGCGTTGAGCTTGGAGCGCGCCTTGTCGACGTCGCAGCGGACGTCCCGCACCAGGTCGGCCTCGGGCGAGGCTAGGATGAGGTCGTAGCTCCGGAACGAGAAGGTGTGCATGTTCGGGCGGCCGGAGGATTTATAGCTTGGCGACGGATTTAGAGCCTGGCGACCGCCACCGCGCTGGGTCGTGATCAAATGACGGATTGTGCGGCTCGCACACGTTCGAGGCCGGCCGGCCGCCGGTCGGGAATGCAAGGATGTTCGACGGGCTCGGAACCGGCCTGGGAGACGCGCTGATGCGTTCGCCGTTTTCCGGCTGTCTGGTGTAGCAGGTTGAGCGGTCAACGAATCCACGGGTTCGGTTAGGCGCTCTATGGCGAGTTTATTTTACCCGTGACGTGCTATGCACGCTGTCAGCTTCGGTCATCTTGAATACCCTTCTGTGATTGAGGTTAGAGCCGGGCGGAAGTTGCCGCTTCCGTCGCGGCTCGAATTCTTGTAAACTAAAATTGTGAAGAGATCAATTTCCGTAAACAAAAACTCGCGGGGCCGGCCAAAGAAGGCTGGCGGGGTGGATCCCGTCAGCGCTGTTCGTCTGCCTGCCGACGTAACAGCGGAGGTTGATGCCTGGGGTGAGGCGCGCGAGCTAAGCCGTTCCGAGGCCATCCGCCGGCTGGTCGAGATCGGTTTGGGCAAATCCGTTCCGGCCGTCGCGGTTACGTCCCCCGCCAAGGGCTCAGCGGAGCGCGCTAAACAACTCGCAGGCAAGACGATTGACGGCATGGTCGAGCCCGCGGCTTCAGCCGAGGAAAAGGCGGTACGCAAGCGCCGCTTGATAAAAGGGCCCGAAGAGTTTCGAGGAAGTCGGATCGACCGAGCGAGGACGAAGGACAAGTAATGTCAGCCTTCCTTGGCTCAATCTTCGCGATGGATGTCGACGGGGGAGCAACCGTTGCGTTCGAAGCCAAGAACTTTCGAGAGGCTTCAGAGCTATGCAACGAAGACTGGCTCCGCGCCGACTTGATTGCACTCACGTCCAACGGCGTTTCGCTGTGCACTCCGACGGCCACGTTGAAAGTTCGACGAGCCTACGAAACAGAGACTCAGATTTACCGGGAAGCTGAACGACAAGCTCAGACAGATGACTTGGTTCTAGCCTACCTGATTGAACTGGACGGCGCAGACGACCTCAGCCCCTAGGGTGCTCATACCAAACGACATAGTTCGGCAGTCCGCCGGCAGAGACGTCGATATCAGCGCCTCCATCTCACATCATGAAAACGGCTGGCGAGCGAGGCCGATCAACTGAGGCCTTGCGCTCACCTCCGGTCCCCTGGATCGGCAGATCCGCCTTCGGGCGGTCTTTCGCTTGCGCGGGGCATCGACGGCATTGACCTCGCGCACGAGTTGAGGAAGGCTAGCCCCTTTCCAGATCAAAGGTTGTGTGAAAACCTGAGCGACGAGAACGTCCTCCGTTTTTACAAAAATATCCGCATTCAAGCCGCCGCCGATCGTGCCTCGGGCGGCCGGTACCACCTACTTGGTAACACCGCCAAACAGCGCGCCGATGTTCTCCGCGAGGAGATCGATCGCCGGCGCCTCAGAGCGGATCGGATCGATTGGACGTAAAAGGTGGGCGAGCGTTGATAGCCCAGCCCCATGTCCGTGTACGATCCACTGCGGATGAAGCTGGAGAGCGTGCGGGAGCGAAGCGCTCGGTTTACATTTTCGGAAATCGAAGCAGTCCTTGGAAGGCCGCTCCCACCTTCCGCCTACAAGTTCACAGCTTGGTGGGGCAACGAGGTCGCGCGCAAGGCAGGACACACACAGGCCTTCGCGTGGCTAGACGCCGGGTTCAAAGCGAAGGTGTCGCTGAAGCATCGAGCAGTCGAATTTCATCGGTAGTCTTGGCTTCTCCGTTGGGCTCGCTCACGGTTGCGCTTCAATCTCCCGCCCGGTGCCGATCGTGCGGAACGGTGCCGGCAAAGGCCGCAGGCGCTACGTTGGTGCCCTGCTTCGATCGCTCGGCGCGCGGAAGTGGTGCAGTATGCTCGCAAGCTTCAGAGAGGCGGCCTTGAGAACGAGGATCTAATTGTTGTCGGTTCCGGCCTGAACTGCATCTGCGGCGTAGCATTCGGACGTTTGAGCGCAACCGACGAAGCTCAGCCTCGACTTCAGCCGCCGCCCATTCGACGCTCAGTTTCCGGAGCTCGTCCATCGCGGCATTGATTTCTGCATCTGATAGCGGCGCAGGCCGCGAGAAAAAGGGCAACTTCATTGGGTCGCTCGCTATTTGCCGGCAGTGGTGACACGATCAAGCTCGTCCCCACTCAATTGTTCCGAATTTTGCCTGCTCAGCGAGCGCGACAATGCTTCGCTGTGCCGCTCGCCAGCCCCGCGCGTTTCCGAGCGGTCGCCTCAGGGTTGCGCTTGGATGACATTTTAAAAATTCCATTTTTAGATTCACGCCGGCGACACGGCCCCGCGAACAAAATGACCAAGCGAGCATCGGGGCTTTCATGGCAAATTTTCTACGCGCTCCCCAGAGACCCGGTGTCATGCCTTTGGAAGTGCGCCTTCACGATCGATAGCGACACGAACTGCGGCGCTATTCGAGCGACGCTGGGTCTATTGCAGTTCCACGATTGTGTTGAGGATGAGCTTCTTTTCGTTCATCGTCGCTGCCGGCGCGGCTTGGATGACACACAAAATGCTCGAGATCGCTCGCGCGACTGCCGCGCTTCTGTGGGTGCTCCACACATCCCGTCAAACTTTCCAAACCTGATCAGTACAACCTCACCCGTTTGGTTAGTTTATAGGCGAAGTTGTCCATTCCCGCAGCAATTGAAATTGCCAACGACGGACTGCGACAGCAGTGCATCAGCGCCGCGTTGGGAACAACCATGTCTAGTTAAAAGACCGGTCGAGAGATGCTTCGGTTGATCGGCGCCTTTAAGGAAATCGAGCCGAGGGACGCGGCGGGCGATTGTCCTGCTCGTTTAGAATTTGTACAGCGTGGCGGCTTGGGCCCGCGCGGACACCTTGCTACTCGTGGCGAAATCAAAGTGGCATCGAAATTGCTGCGTATCCAAGGTAATCGCCGTTACTGGCAGGAAAATGCTGCGGAACTTTGCAATTTGGGCTGTCGGGCTGACTGCCAGCGGAATCGTTGGCAACATAATCGGCTTAGTTGTCGATCAACCCAATAGCGTCGACAGGGGATTTCTAGGTCTGTTAGCTGGAATGTCCGCGTTCGTTTGCGCGCGGCTATGGGTGAATGAGCGAGGTGGAACTTTCAACCCGGGCCGGACAGTTTCGTCGGCCATACATCAAGGTTTTAGTTCTCGCGCCGCCACGGTTCCCCGCACACGCGCCACACCCTCATCATCAACGCACCGAACTCTGAGTTGACGGTCGACCCAAACAAAGCGCGTGGTCAACCGCCAATCGAGATGCCAGCGTTCGAGCGGCACTACGTCATCGCCGCGACGCGCATCGAGAGCATCTCCGATCACACCATACCAAACGCTTTGCGTCGTCATCAAGCCGACCAGATCAACCGTGCCGATTTAATCACTCTCTGCGCGCGAGTCCTACCGGCGGGATCGAGGATATTAACTTCGAGAGAGAAGAGACAACTTAGTAGCTCACATTGCCTTGTTTTAGGAACGACGGGCCCCTTCCGGCGGTTTTAGTTTCGCTGAGGGCCAAACGAGGAACGTGTTATGGCGAGAGAAGAGCATAACAAGGCAGCGGAGCATCACGAAAACGCTGCGAAATCGCACCGCACAGCCGCAGAGCATCACGGAAAAGGTGACCACGCGAAGGGCATGGAGCACGCAAACACCGCGAAGCAACACTCTCAGACTGCGCACCAAGAAAGTGAGAAGGCCCATTCGAAGAGCCAGCAACAAAAATAACAATACTGATAAAGGCCCGGCCGAGCCGGGCCTTTTTTCGGTGCGAGGTGCCTAACTCAAGCACTTTTCTTAACTGCTTGGCACCGCTGCAGGCAGGCCTTTCGCCCTTCGTTCATTCGACCGGCTTTTGAATTGCCGTTGAGCCATCATTTAAGATCAGCAAAGCCACCAGCGACCAGACACTCGGTCATGCCAAGCCACTTATCGCGCTCTCCGGGACGATGCTCGGTGCGGTGACCGACCCGCGCTTTGGCCGCGTCCTTCACTCCTACTGTGTGCTGGTCGAGCTCGGGCGATAGTAGATTACGATGGGACGATCGGGATCTCCTTCATCGCCTCGGAGATCGTTACCAGAAACAGCATGGTCCTCCTACTTACCCGACCTGTGGGTTCCGGGACCTATACGACTCAGGGACTAGGGCAGTGGCCGGCGATCCGCGACGCGGCTCTTATGCCATCGATTGGAATGAGCCATCCATTCGGAAATTGGCTCGCCATCGCGATGCCGGCCTCCGGCCTCCGCCCCAGCCCAAGCCGCCGCTGCCCCCAACAGCAACGCGGCAGCGACCGAGAAGGCGATGATAATGCTCGCCGCACGAGCCCTGAAGATCGCGCTCTTCGCATTGGCAAGCGTCGTATCCACACGCCTTTCAGCGTCCGGCGCTGCAAGCCCGGTTAATGCCGTGACCTGCTGAACAAGATAGGTGCGGTCTTCGGGAAGGACGCCGCTGTGACTGGAAGCGGTTGCCAGAATGCGTGCCGCTTCGGCGCGCTCGCCCGTAAGATCAACATTCGGCGGTCGCCGGGGTGCGCGGAAGAGATGGTCCAGCTCGTAACTTAGGACCGAGGGTTCGGTAACAGAGGGTGGCTGCGTCGTTGAGGACGGTCGATTGGCAGTGCCCGCTATCAGCGCGGTCAGAACGGCGCCGATCAAGACCGCCAGCGCCCAGGCAGCAACGCCGTGCAATCCGTCGCGCGTTTCAAAGTCATCGGTGGCGGAAGCGTAGGGTAGCCGCACGCGTCCCGCAAAATAGCCGCCGCAGCCGAAACTGATAAGAGACTGAAAGATCAGATAGACACCCGACAACAGCCAAAGGGCAACGGAGGCATCTCTCCAGGTTGGCGCAGCGGAGGCCATGCCAAGCCCGAGCGCGGTTCCAAACGAGATCAGGATCAGAGACACCGCCGTGGCGACGATGGCTCCGATAACGATGGGAGTCCGCTGCAGACCCCACGGCCTGGTTAGGCCGGTTGCGGGGGTAGCCTCGGTTTCGAGCCCGGAGAGCGGTTCAATGGCCATGGCGTCCTACCGAAGACCGAGCAGAGACAAGATGAACATCACGATGACGATCAGGCCGACGAGATAAATGATTCCATTCATGCGAAGTCCTCCTCTTCGTCACTTCAATGCCAGCCACTCACGCCGGTTCCACGATGAAGGCATTTCCTTGACGGCGCCGACAGCGGCGCATTCGGCGGCGGCGCCGCAAAAGAAAGGCCGCGTTGCTGGATAAGGCAACGCGGCGAGGACCAAAGTGCCGGAGGAGCGGAGACTTACTTCATGCCTTTGGTGCCGCCCTGGTCGGTGCCCGAGCCTGAGCCGCCCTGGCGGGATGCGTCAGGCTTCACTATCCCACCCTTGGCTCTGCCCACTGCGGCCGGCGGGCGTAGCGAGATGCAGATCCTGTTCGCGACGCCCGAAGTCTCCGACTTCATTCAAGTAGGCGGACTTGCCGCCGTATCGGCGGCTCTCCCACGCGCTTTCCGATTTCGCAGACGTCCGCGTCGTTATCCCCAGATATCCCGCAGTGCGGCGTGGCCTGCCGGATCTCAAGACCATAGGCCGGTGCCAACGCTTCGCGGCTCTTCCGGTATTCGTCTTTCCGAGCGAGACGCACGATCACGAGACCGCCGGCAGCCGATCAAGGTGTTTGTCCAGGGTCACCGGATAGTCACGGACCCGGACGCCGGTCGCATTGTAGACTGCATTGGCTACGGCCGCGGCGGCCCCGCATATCCCAAGCTCGGCCACGCCCTTCGCCTTCATCGGCGAGACCTTGTCATCGGTCTCATCCAGGAAGATCACTTCCTGGTGCGGTATCACCCGCTTGAGGTTCTTGACGATGCTCGCGATCATACTGCCATCGTTGTCGAACTCTTCTGCGCAATAGCAGACCTTGATCCCCGCCTGCCGGCAGGTGAATTCGTAGTAGGCACTCTCATCAATGTCCTGGAATCTCCCCCAGCGGCTCACGTCATAAACAAGGATATGGTCGAAGTCCGCGCGACCGCCGCGCACGTCATCGATCAGCTCAATCAACCCCTCGCGGTGCTGGATGCGAAGACCGCTCCGGCCTTCATCTCTGTAGGTGCGAACGATCGCGAGATCAATCTGCGCAGCATAGACTGCGACGGCAGCCGCCTGGTTCTCGATCGAATAGCGCTGGTGTTCCGTCGACATCCGCACATATTGAGCGGCGCGCCCGGCGCTGGTCGGCGACAATAGGTCGGTCCGAGGGCGAACGATTAACGCGTTCGCCATACGCGCCTCCGCTACAAAGCCGCTCCATTTCCGTCTGGTGCGGTCACCAAAGCAATGAAAAGCCGTGCTTGCTGAGCCATCCTAGCCCGGCCGAGGAGACGAGGGAAAACAGGCCGCCCCACAGCCAAGAGCGTCCGCGCGCAGCGCTGACAGATCTCAGATACAGGAATGCTCCCAGCAGAGTTCCGTAATTCCTTCGAAAGTCGCCGTTGAGCTTAGCGATCTTCGAGAGCTCGGAGGACGCTTGGAATTCTTCCGCCATTTGGGCGCGTTCCTCATTCAATCAGGAGCACCCTATGAACCACTGTTTTGCCCGACGGAGCAAGCGAAATTTCGGTAAAACGGAACTTCGCTAATGCACGCACACCGCATCGATGTATTGGTCGCCCGCCGGCGAGTTCGTCCGGTTCGTAATTTTGAATGCGCCGCCACATTCCTTCTTCAGCAACTCAATGGCACTCTGCTCGTTGATCGCGTGTTGGATGCCGCCCACGTAGTAGGTGACCTCGATATTGTCGCCGGTATGATAGACGACCGACGCCTGCTTGCTTGCGGCTGTTGTAAGCCGGCGCGCTCTCAGGGAGCATCAGGAGCCAGGTTGCGCTGGAACTTTTCCAGTTTGCCGAGTTATCCCGTCGCGAGACCTTACCCGTTTCGCTGCGGGGGTAAGCATAGGTGTTTTTCAAATCCAGTCTGAGGGCGACAGCCCGGAGCAGTTGCCAGGCGAGAACAGTCTCGCGGTGAACATTACGATTGTTCTCTTGCTCGGTACGATCTTCGTGGCGACGGCCGGATGGCTTTATTTCCTATATCGGGCAGCATCCTGGCTAATCGCCTAAGCGGTTGGCCCCGCCAGCGCGAACCGGAGCTCCTCAGGACAATACCATTTCCTGAATCGACGAAGCAATGCTGAAATCAATCGGTACTAGCGTCTCCCTCGGACAAACTAGGGGCCGATCATGTTGACGATCATTTTTAATGCGATTTACAGTCAATTCCTTAGATCCGTTATTCCTGCCACGATCAGTCGCTGGGTGCAGCGGTGATTGAGGCGTTTGCCGCTACGCTCGTCTTCGTTGTTGTCGCACTCTTTCTTGCCTATGAATTTGGCGCCCTTCGAATGCGTTAAGTCACGCGCGCAGAAGCACAGGAACCCTAGCTGGTATTGCCACGTTTTCCCGATGCCCTGCTAAGGGCGCTCGCTCGCCCCAGCTCGCTTCTGACCCCAACTGAGCTGGGGCCCTTTCCCTTTTTTGGATTGGGTCGATCCCGGAAGAAGCCGCAACGCTGACCGATCGCTGTCATAATGCAAGCTGCACGGGAGCGGCACCTATGTGCGGCTGCTGAATTGCGAAAAGAACCCACTGCTCCCGGGCTCGTGATTTGTCTCGTGGCGTTAGATTGGGCGGAATAATATTCCTCGCAGGAAGCCGCGGCTCCGCGGGGGAGGCAGCACCACGCAAGACATGAAAGTTCACCTGGAGAAGCTGGGCTCCGACGCCGCCGAATGCGCCCTGATCCGTGACCTCGCCACCGACCCGGTGAAGCGCGAACTTTTCACGAGGCTGGCCGATCACCTGAGCATCCGCGCTGACGAAGCCGCGCTAGGAACCCGCTCCGTCGCTGCGGCTTTGTTTTGTGCTGGCTCGCCGCCGAGCCGGCGGAGCGGTCCCGGCCTCCAGCCCCCAATAGCCCCCCAGCCGGGACCGTCTCTCCGGCCTGTAAGAGAACTTCGATGCCGAGGTACTTTTTCCACATTTATCACGACCAGACCGAACTAGACGGCGAAGGTGAGGAGTTGCCCGACAAGCATGCTGCATGGCGCGAGGCGACAGTGACGGCGGGACAATCCTGCAAGGCATCGACGGCAAACTGGGGCCCGATCAGGACTTGCGCATGGAAGTCGTAGACGAATTTCAGAACCCGCTCTCCATCCTGCATATCAGCGCCGAGAAGCCGAAGTAGATTCGGATCCCTCACCGAGGCCCTTCGCTTGGCAAAAAACGCGCGGGCCCTGCACCGGAGACCGCAGGCATACCGCGCGCCGCGACGACCTTCCCGCGAGCACGGCGGCCGTCTGACTAAAAATGCGCGATGTGCCGCCCTGTTCCTATGTTGGCGACTGGAGGCCGGGAGATTTCGCCCAATCATCTAAGTGGCTGGCGACGTCCGCCTGTCTGGCCTTTTTCAAAAGAGCATCCCGTTCGGGACCGGGCGGAAGAATGGCGGCCTGTTCGTGGATCTCTTTTGACCACGCGGCGAGCCGATCCTGAAGTGTAAGTTGTTGTTTGAAACGCCTCCGCTTCTGCATGGCGCGCTCCCTTCCATCGTTATGAAGGGATTACTGTACAGTTTCTCCAGAAATCCAAACGACAACAAAAATTAAGATTTGGAGAAACCCTTTAGCGCGCTTGCTCGCAGGAGGCCTTCCGATGTGACGTCGCGGTACTCGACCTCAGCGGTGAACACGGGCTCAACCCATGTTGCCTTGGGTTTTTTTGAGCTGCTTACTCAATTTACTCTTTGGGCTCACGACGGTATCGAGAGCCTTGCGCATCTTCCCTGAGGTCGTCCAGTCCCAGCCCGTCCCGACCTTGCCCATGTAGACGAGGTCTTTGCCTTCCCTCTTGCCCAGGCACAGGGCTGCAACGCCTGAGGGATCTTTGGCGAACCCCACGACTGGAAATTTACCGCGCTGCACGGTTTTGATTTTTAACCAGTCCTCATTCCGATCTGAGTGATACGAAGCATTAGGACGTTTGGAAACGATGCCCTCGTAGTTCAGCCGGGCGGCGGCCTCAAACAGCTCATGTCCATCGCCTTCGAGATGCTCGCTGAAAAGAACCGGAGGATCGAGCATGTCGATCAGTTCCTTGAGGATCTCTTTACGCTTGATCTGCGGCGTTCCTCGAAGGTCCTCCCCATTGTGGAAGAGGATGTCGAAGGCATAGAACAGCATCCTATCCTGGCGGCCTTTGGCGAGGTCGGCCTGCAATTCTGAGAAGTTGGTGCGTCCTTCGTGGACCACGACGATTTCGCCGTCGAATACGGTCTGGCTACGTAGCTTGAAGGAGCCGGCCATGTGCGAGAACCACTTGGTCCAATCGTGTCCGTTACGGGTGAATACTTTCGCAGTACCTTTATCCAGGTGGATCTGGGCCCGATACCCGTCGTATTTGATTTCGTGAATCCAACCCTCGCCCGAGGGGGCTTTCAGCTTGAGGGTGGCCAGTTGGGGCTTGATGAAGCCCGGCATCTCCGCCCGCGACCCGGGCTTGGCACGCTTAACCATACGCAACTCAAAACCAACTTTTGATAACGACGGGCACTATACTCGGGATTATTTGGTAATCCCATGGATGATGATTTCAACAAAGAGCGGGCCAGTCTGGTTCGCGACCTCGCTGGCAAAGCAGACCTTCACGAAGAAGCGGCTGATCGAGTTCGCTCGCATGTACGAACCGGGTTCGCAGGTCAAGACGGGGCCGCTTCCGCTGCCGGCGATAAACGAAACACCGCCCAAACATCGCGGTTAGCCGCCCGCCGTTCTCACTGACATGACCGCCGCTGGGTCCGAACAAGGAAACGGCCGCAGGGGCAACTGCAAGCAACGCAACGCCTGACTTGGCCTCTGACATGCGAGACCTCCCTCCATGCATCACCGGATCAGCCGATAGCCTTTGGCCCGCTTCTTTCGTGGTACTCACGTCGGCTTCGCGCCGCGCCTGCTCAGCGCCCGCCTCACCCCGACCCTCGCCATCAATTCCGGGCCGTCGCGCTCAGCGACAAGCAGCAGCGCCTTACACTCTTCGGCATCGGCTTCCGCCTTGTGCAGTCCAGTGATGTAGGTCGCGGCATCGCGTAGCGTCATCAGCTTGCGACAGTCAGGCAGGATGATCGGATCGAAGAAGCACATTGACCACGACATCAGCCGGTACTCATGCTTGGCTCAGGCCGATGGCTTGTTGGACTTCATCACTTCCTCAACTTCATCAGCGAGCCGGTTGAGGTGCTTGTGCAGCCGGTCGAACATCTCGCGCTTGGCCTTGTCCGAAGCCAGATCGCGGATCAGCGCAGCCTCTGCCGCATCCGTACGGAGCTTTTCGAGAGACGCCTGATAGTCCTTCACGGGGCACCTCCCGTTGCCAGATTTCCCGAATGGTTGTCGCGCCGTCCAGAAATCGCAACAGGAAAGGCAGCTTGCCGCTCATCACTTTCGGGGCCGGGAGCCGGGAAGCGTGGTCCCGGCCGGGTCGTCGCGGCATGGCAAGAGTAGTACCAGCGGGTCACGCTGAGGCCGCACCAGCGCGCCGTCGGGCGCCGGGTTACAGAAGCCGCGCCGGCACACAGGCAGGGCCGCGTTTTCAGCCGGCCGGGGACCGAGAGGGCTTTCGGAGGGGCGGGCAAAGGCCGCTTCAGCGAGCACCCTGTGAGACTAGGGGCCTATTAGGGCCTAGCGAGCTTCGGGCGGCTCGCGTTCTCCCAAGAGAACAGCGAAAGTGCTTCATTTTCAGGGGCAATGTCGCAGCACTGCGCCAACTAACGCGATGGGCAGCCGACCTTGTCGCGGGACCAACAAAGAAGCCGCCGCTGACGGCCCAATCAATTTATAGGCGCAAGAGCCGCTTTCCTATGGAACGCTGCATCACGGCAATCATTGAGCCGGCGGGGCGAAACTCCTTGGAGAAAGAAGGCGATGCGTTTCAAACGTGTTTACATGCCTGCAGATAGCGCCAATTCTGTTTTGGGTATTCTGCTGGTAGCCGCAGTTCTCTATCTTATTTCCTCCCATTAAGCGGCCTGCACTCATCGCAAGCCCCAGCTTCAAAGTGTACTGAGATCAGCCGGGATCAGACAAAAAACAAAAACGGCAACCGGGAATCGGCCGACCAACACGAGAATGGCAGTGCTCGTCAGGATCAGAAGATATTTTTCCATGGGCGCCTTGTGCGATCGTAAAACGGAACGAGCCTCGACATTGTCGGGGCTCTCCGCGCCTTCAGCGCTGATCCGGCCGACCGCCCTGTCCGGGCTTCCGCTCGTCGGGGTTCTGTGTCTGCTGACCGGGCGCCTGGTTAGGGTTCTGCCCTTGCTGCCCGCCCTTGTCGCCCTGCTGGTTCTGCTGGCCGCCGCCTTGGTTTTGATTGCTCTGGCTCATGAGGATATCCTCCGTGTGCTGCGTCATCATTGACGTGGTGCAGAGCAATCCGTCGACGCTAGGCGTCGTTCCCGAAGGCAGTGCAGCAAACGTCGACGCGTTGCAACCACTCTGTGCACTTTTACGCTCGCAAAAGTAGTGGCTTTCAATCACCCGATGATTGCTCTCACTCGCCGAGCATCACCGCCTCGGAACACGCGCTGTGTTGAGTTGTTCGATGATCCAATTAAATCGGTGACAGAGCGACAACGGGATGATCCATCTTCGAGACACCAATCGACCCAGCTGGGGGTATCACGTTAAGGTCCATTCCTTCCGCACGCTCACCGTCGTCCTTACGTGGGTGCTGATCGTAGGCGCCTTCTACGAACGGCCTGAACTGCTAACGGGCGCGCAAAGGCTTCTCCAACGCGGCATCGAGACCGTTGGTGATACGATCCCGGCGCCGTGGGGGTCACGGATCGAATTTGTTATCAGAGAAATTGGCGGGTTGATCTGGCTCCAAATCACGCTGTTCGTGCTCATCTTGCGCGTCGCGCTAACGACCATCGCCGCAACTTGGCGCCTGATCGTCCGGCGAGATCGCGGGTTGAACTAACTGGGAATTAACGGTCGCAGAGGCCGAACGTGAGTATCTCCGAGCACTCGCTCGCGCCCCCTATCTGCACGGATCGAACGCGCGAAGCAGTTCGAAAGAGCCCGGCTTCGGCTCTTGCGCGGACGAAGGGCGCAAGTCGCTGACATTCCCTGCGCCCGCGCGTTGGATCCGCGGCGCGCGATCTTCGGCAGACATGGCCGCCAGCGCATCAAGTTCAACGCCCTCCCCGGCGTGCCCGAAATTGGCGCGCTGGCTCGGCGTCAGGTCGGCTCGGATCCTATCGCGCAGATCAGGGTTGTTACTGACGCCCCTGCAAGGGGCGCTCTAGTTGCATGGTCCTCGTTGAAACTGCGGAGTTGTCCCATGTTCAAGAAAGCACTCATCGGACTCGGTTTAACTGTCGTTCTCGCAACGGCGCCGACCGTTGCGTCTGCACAACGGTTCCACGGCGGTGGCTGGCACGGCGGCGGCTGGTCCGGTGGTGGATGGCGCGGTGGCGGTTGGCGCGGTCCAGGATGGGGCGGCGGTGGAGGCTGGGGCGGCCCCGCGATTGGCCTCGGCATCGGCTTGGGATTAGCTAGCGCCGCAGCATGGGGCCCCGGCTGGGGCGGTCCAGGCTGGGGCGGCCCCGGATGGAGCTACGCCAGCTATGGCGGCTGCACCCGCTGGCGCCGGGTGTGGACCGGCTGGGGTTGGCGCCTCGCGCCCGTCAACGTGTGCTGGTAGCAAGTGCACCGATGGCTGGCACGCCCGAAACGGCGTGCTGGCGGCCTGCCCTAGCGGCAAGGCCTTCAACTCCGCGCCGTTGTAAAACGACGTCTCTCGGCGCGGCCAAGGTCGGCGCCTAGCGCCTCGGCGCGGGTTACGGCGCGGCGGATCGTTCGTTCAGGCTTGCCGGTTTCAGGTTTTCGTCGATTTCGGCGAGCAGAGAGGAACTGCTCACCTGCGTTTCCATTGGTTTGTCACACACTGTTTTTGGAGGAAACATCATGACGTTGGAAGGACGTGAAACAGGCAATTTGATCGGCAGCGACAAGGTCGAAGGCACGGCAGTGTACGGGGCCGATAACCAGAAAATCGGCAGCATCGAACGCCTCATGATCGATAAGACCAGCGGGAAAGTGTCCTACGCTGTTTTGAGTTTTGGCGGCTTCCTCGGCATCGGAGACGATCATTACCCGCTGCCTTGGCAATCACTGAAGTACGATACCACTCTCGGCGGCTACGTTGCCGGCATCACTGAAAGCCAGCTGAACGGCGCGCCGAAGTATCGCGATGAAGGCGGCTGGAATTGGAATGATCCGGCGGTCGGAAAATCGGTGAACGATTACTACGGCGTGCCTTTCTAGCTCGGCCAAGCCCGGCGGCGGACCCGCCCGGCTGCCGGGTCTGCTCAGTTAGAGGACCGATCGGAGAACACCTCGATGCTCACACAACGCGAGCTTTACGAGAGTTCAAATGGCGACCGATGGTCGCTCTGCCGCCAGGACGACGGGCGAGTGTTCGTCTTGCATCAAGCCAATCTCGCATCGGGCGGGTCTTCGAAAAGACTCGAGATTGCGGAATTCCTCGCTCCCGGCAGGGCCGGCCCGGAACAGCAGGCTCTCATCCAGCTAATCGGAACGCTCGCTTCGTAATCGCTGCCGTGGCCCGACGTTTCGTCCGGATGGCGGAAAGGTCGGCAAAGCACGCGCAATTTACCGAGACCGAGGAACGCTCTACGGCGTCGCGATGTTTCCCTCCCCATCAGAGGTTAGGCATTGCGGAGTCTCTCCATGGCTACCCAGATCGTGATGGACCCCACCGGCGACAGCAGACATTTCTTCGAGCAGAACGACCCTGAGCGGCTCGCCGAGGCCGAGCGGCGTTTCAAGAAGCTGACCGGCGTTGGGTTTACCGCTACCACTCGGACCATCGCAGGCGATCTAAAAGTCGTACGAACATTTGACCCGACCGCGAAGGAAACGCTGTTCTTTCCGCGCCTTGTCGGCGGTTAGCGGACCGAGGCGAAGCGGTGTTTTCGTTCAGACGCGGCGACGGCGACAACAGCGGGTCCCTGCGCGCTGTGCGCGCGCTCTATCGGAGCTTCACTGGGCAGAATAGGCCAGAAGTGCGTGCGCGCCGTCTTCTCCGCGAGTGGTTGTCTCCGGCTCAGCGTGAGCAGTTCGATGCGGAGGGTTATTTCGACGTCATTGGCTGTGACACCTGCCGACGTTATCGAATTCATTGGGGCTCTGTAAGCAATGTCGTGGAGCTTGATGAAAAGATGATCCCGAAGATCGGATGGTGCTTCGTTCCAGAACAGTGCCTTGTAGCTGGGGACGTGATGCTTGCCCAGAAAATTGCACTTGAAACAAACGAAGGCGCAGCCCTTGCGCTAGCTAACCGCTTCTCCCCAAGACCGCTTTCTCAGCCGCGAGTGGTGAGGCGCGCATACTAGGGCTGGCCCGCCGCGAAGGCGCCGATACGCGATAGCACGCCCGGTAACTTCCGGGACGCGATCGCTTCAACCTTTTTCAGCGTTCGTGCGAACTCAGACCGCAGATGCTGCGCATGTGCGAACGCGCAGGCGCCACTTGCACCGGCTGCACCCCCACCGCCAAGGCCATTACGATCACGGCCTCTAATGCCTCAATCAAAACAACTGTGATTCAAGGCCAATTTTATTTGCATGAATGTGGACCCAGGAGGCTGCGGGCACGCTCCCGCAGCGTCCACTGTTGGCCCATGCGAATTCCCCGATTAGGCTGATGGCCGCGTTCGAGGGCAGACCGTACCGATGTCGGACATGGCAATTCGGTGCCGATTGCCCCTTACCCACGTGGGGTAATTTGCAGCTCCAGCTTGCAAAGCAATCGGATCCCGAGATTCGCGTCAACGCAACGGAATCACGGTTCGCCGCTCGTCTCAACCGACTTTTGCAACAAAATCGACCCAGTGGTCCTGGGAAAGCGGGCGCGTGGGTGGGATGGAGGAACAGACCTTTCCCAACCGCATTCACCTCGAGCGAAACCCTTTCGGTGCGGAACTCCGCACTATTCGATATGAAGAAAGCTGTGCATGCGAGCGAGTAGAGTGTTCCTCAGCATTGCAATCGTAATCGGTTGCAGCATCGCCCTCCTTCCGCGTACCGCGTTTTCCCAAGAAAATCGGGGAACGTGGGAACAACAGAGAGCGTGCACGCCCGATGTCTGGCGGCTATGCGGCTCGCAAATTCCCGATGTGAATAGGATCGTGGCTTGCTTGCGCCAAAATAGTTCGCAACTCAGCGACCAGTGCCGCGCAGTTTTTGCACAAGCCGATAGGCCCGCACGTCGAGAGTATCGCGACTACGGGCAAAGGCGCTACGACAGAGACTACGGTCCACGTTACCACAGGGAGTATGCGCCTAGACCTTACGACTATGACGACGAATAAGACGGGATTTAAAAGGGGCGCGCTATGCCTTAGCCGACCCGCGCGCTCAAGCATAAATTATTTCTGAAATCGATTTATCAGTTGTGAATTTGGTGCCGCCTTGTCTGTTCTTATTGAAGATCGAGATACGCTCCTTCTCGTCAGTGCGTTCAAAGAGATTGGGAGCCGTGGCACGCGCCGCGCGCTCGTGCTACTCGTGGAAGAGCTAGCACAGAAGGAAGCGAAGCGGCGAACGCCCGGGGAAGAAGCCCACGTAACCGCCCCCAAGCCGAAAGAAAGCCGTCCATGCGGTGGTACATAGCCATAGGGGTCATCGTGCTCCTTCTGGCAGGGATTATCGTGTACTACGTGCATTCCCATCTTCCGGAAGATGACGGAATCCTGCGCGACGATTAGCGACGTTGCGAAACTGCCCATCCATTTTTTTGAATTGAGGTCCTTTAGCGTGGCGTTGTCGAGCATCGCCTCGGCCAACAGCTTCTTCAGCTTCGCATTCTCGTCGGCAAGGACCTTGAGGCGCCGAGCTTCGGATACGTCCAGGCCACCATACTTGGCCTTCCACTTGTAGAACGTCGCGCTGCTGATCCCGTGCTTCCGGCAAACATCACCGGTCTTCGATCCTGCCTCGTGCTCCGCAGCACCGCAATGATCCGCTCTTCCGTGAAACTCGACTGCTTCATCTCCGTCTCCCTCAAGGTGGACGAATTCTACCCATTTTTGGAGGAAGTTCAGGGGCTCAGGTCAGAGTCTTTAAGCGGAAAACTCCACACGATGGATCATCGCGGAGCCACACTTGCGAATTGCCGCTGAAAGCGCACGGCGCGACAGATTGCGTTTGCGAACGGGCATTATCGGTTAGCCGGCAGCGCCGCGGGAGCCGTCTTACCATCGCCGGCCAGTCGAGACCCAATTCCCGGAAGAGACGGGCCACAGCGAGCCGTTATCTCGCTCAAACTTCTGGCCTTGCACGTGGCGTTCCAAAGCGGTCCGTAGCTGCGGTTTGATAGCGAAACCTGTCGCTGGACCATCCTCGGCGCGACCACCGAGATGCAGCGCAGCAACGATTGCTCGGCAAGATGTTGAAGCTCGGCGAATTCGCGAAGCCGGACTATGGCTCTTACGTTCTGCCTGCCTATAACACCCCTATTGTGAGTGTTGTGAGTGTTAAGCCTAAGGGGATGAACTCTCAACACTCTAAGCAGTTTTGCCACGCGCACACGCGCGCAAGAGAGAGACCAGGGGGATTTCGGAAATCTCTCCCTCCTCACGGACGGGAGCCGCGCCGTGAAATTGTTGCACTCATTCTTTGGATTTTTTCCAGCAACGACCCGCTCGAACCGGGCCGAACCTGGCGCGAGCCCGCCGCGACCTGGCGGCATCCTTTCCTCGCGGACGGGCGATCAAATCGCGACCATCCGCCTGCGGGCCGCGGGGCCGCTGACCTTGGCAATAAATCGCCAGCCGGACAGCACAAAGGCCCGGTTTGATGGGGTCTCTCCGGGCCTTCGGCTCCGCTTCGTCGGCTTGGGTTCGGGATCAACTTAACCGTCGCAGACGAGACGCCGGCAACGGATACAACCACAGCCTGAGTCGGATGGTCGAATTGAGGCGCAACCGGCAGAGCGGCGCACTGCTCCAACCCCCGTCGACCGCTCAGAAGTTCGTGCGCGAGACGTCAGCGCGATCTTCGATCACGAGACGCTGGCGAATATCCAGCCATCTTTCAAAAGCGACGCTGACGTCGTCCCGCCATCTCCATACGAGCCGACATTTTTGCGACGGTAAGAAAGCCGTCGAGCGTGATGTAGAAGTGTATCGGAAGAAGGCCTAACCCATCTGCGTGCACTTGGCGTGCGTCCGGCTAACGCCATAAGCAACAATCCGCAATTCTCGGCCTTCAAAGAACAACAGGCCATCCGTGTAATGCTTGATCATGCGCCAATCCTCTGTCCGCGGCCCGCGCTGGCTTTGGCACTTCAAGGAACAGCATGCTTATCGGCGTTGAGGATACCGCCTTCCAACCATCGCTAATATCGAAAACACAATTCACGGTTAAACGCGCATATTTAATAAACAAAACCGGCCCCTCGCTTTGCATAGCGCCATCTCGACATCCAGCAGCGTCGCAACCGGGTTCGCGCGCATCACCGCCGCCATCGCGGTAGCAGCCGGTGTTGATCCGGAAAGATCCAGTCTTACCGAGCAGTCAAAGGCGGCACGGAGCGAGCTCTCATCGTCGACAGCACCGGACGCATCACGGAAGTCACGCGGTAACAGGCGAGCGAAGCAGCGAGCTAAAGTACCTCATCCTAAACTCCTAGCAGCGCCGAACGAGAGTTCAAGGACACGGCCGCGAACAAACGGACGACGATCGTTGATGGTGACGACGACGCTGCGGTCGCCCCGGGTCACGCGCACTTTGGTGCCAAACGGCAAATTGCGATGTGCGGCGGTTAGTTCATTTCGATCAATCGAAGAACCGCTTGCCGCCTTTCCGTTTGAGTACGGGTAGAACGAAGCTTTTCCGGAAAAAGTGCGGGCAAAGGACCAACCCACACCAGTGCAAGCGTCACAAAGCATGACCTCATCAGCCCCTCCTATTCGTCACTTGCCGTCGTTTGCGTATCTTGCGCCCCAGAGGCCAAGTGAACTTGACCGGCTTGGAGCGTGACTTCCTAAATCGCCACTCAACCGAGCCTTCGGCAAGGCCTCCCTAATTCGATCACGGTTTGGTCGAAGGTGGCTTCGTTCACGTTTCTACGAGATCACTGATGCTGGACGCGCAGTGATCCGCGACGAATGAGCGATCGGGACCGGCGTCAGATGCTATCGACTGGAATGACACAAATGCTTTTTCCGTGCTCGTCCACGACCGCAACCGAGCAGTTGCGCCCGACCAACTCAGGACGGTCCGCGCGCAAGGAGCGCGCTAGTCTGATCGCCTCGATCTGCGCTGATCTCTCGTCAACCAGATCGTGCACGCCATGATCGGCGACCGTCCGAGTATCGACAAGCTTGAAGTGGAATCTGGGCATTCTGGGAAGGCTGCTATTTTCCTGCCAGCGGGTATATAGGTCTGATAAAAGCGCGGCTGAGAATTTCGGACGTCATGCAAGCGGCAATTCGGGATCTTGCTGGGACTAATCTTCGTCAGACGAGGCATTCACAGCTCGACGGTGAGCTTGCCCTAGCGAGGTGGCGTTCGGAACGTTGCGCTGCACAGCATGTTGACGTCTCGCCGAGGGGGCGACCAACCATCCTTGGAGTGCCAGATGACCAAGCGTAAACCAGCGACCTCGAAGCATACCCGCGGCCCGAAAGCAGTCGCGAAGGCCCAACAGGCTGCTCAAGCGATTGTCAGAAGTCCGAAAGCGAGTGCTTCGCATTTCATTGCCGCAGACTCGAACGAACCGCCCGCAAAGCGTTCTCGGGTTTCCCAAGAGGACACCCTCATTGAGAATCTGCCGACCCCGGAGACTGCTTTCCAGGTGACAGAGAGTGATTCACAGCGAGAGGTTGATTTTCTGTCGTCGGCCAGCGCAAACTTGCGGGCTTATCAAGCGATGTTGCTGAAAATGGCAAAAGCCAACATGCAACTTGCGATCGAGTACGCCCAAAGGCTGGCAACGATTAGGTCGCCCCTTGAACTTCCCAGCCTAGTTGCAGAGTTCACTAGCAAGCGGATCGCAATGTTCCGGGAACATTCGGCAGAGATGGTCAAATTAGGTACCGAGCTATGACCTTCTAAGACCAAGATCATGATGCCGTCTTAGGCAAAGGGAGTTTATTGTACTGCGCGCCTGTGGCAAGTCATTGAAATACAAATAGAAACTACATCATTCAGAGCGGTTCGATTCCGCTAGGGAGCGCCAATCTTTTCAATGGCTTAGCTCCGCCCTCCTCCGCCGTGTCCAACAATTGTCCAATATACGCGTGTGGACTCTGCAGCGCCGGGAAGCCGAGCTTCGTGAGTTGGAGCGCATCTCCCTGGACTGGGCAGCGATGCAGACCTCGCCGCGGCGCGCGATGGGCTGATCGCTTTGGCGGCCACGTACGGTGCCGCGGCCGACGCGATCTCGAGCTCGTCGATGTCGTGCTGATTCTGCCCCATGCGACGGATCAGACTCCGGCCTTCCGCCAGATGCTCCCCCGCGCCCGGGCACGTCTGGGCTGGCCGTCCGCCGTTGACTAGGTTGCCAAGGCGAGAGATAGACGCTTCGCAATGCAAAATACGATCTCTGTCTCGATAGCCGTGCTCGGCCTTGTGCTAGCTCTTCTCGGTGCGTGGCTGACCTGGGGACTGAGCAGCATGCTCTTGGTCACCGGCGCAGCGCTATTTGCCTTCGGCTTGGCTTCGATCGACTGAGGTCGCGACGTACCCCGTAAATTTCCCAGGGTCGTAGGTCCGCCAGCGTGAACCGGCGGGCACGTTGGTCTGAGACAATTAAAACCCCAGTGCCTTGGAGGGACACTGGGGTGTTCGACAAATGAATTAGTAAACCAATGACGCATTCATAGCAGCCACCAGCGACGACCCTTGTGAGGTAGTTCACACGGCACGCGGTTCGTCAGTAACCCACGCGCGCGCCGAGGCCCAAGGGATTGATAATTTGCGAGGTGCGCGCGAGCAGCAGCACCGGGGGAGCTCTTACCTGCGTTTGCTCTTCGGATAATCCTGCGAGATTAAATTACCACTACTTTGAACAAAACGGATCTTTCTTAAATAACGTTCATAGTACCTGACGAAGGCTATTCTTAACTTGCCGTTTTTGACCTGCTCATTCATCACTTAATCATGGAATGTTGCTTCAGCTATAAACTCCTCGACCCTCTATATTATGCCGCTCGCACGTCAAACGGTTGATCTTCTGATTCAGGCCGCGAAAGCGGGATGTTTCGAGGGCGACCATAAGGGCTTGAGCGCCCGGGAGTGGGCCGCGCTGCGTTTTGTAAGACGCGCAAACAGGTTCTCACGAACGCCATCGGCGCTCGCCGATTTCATCGGCACGAGCCGGGCGACGGCATCGCAGATCGTTAAAGCGCTCGAAGCCAAGGCTTACGTGCACCGAAAAACGTCCTTCGAAGACAAGCGCTCGGTCGAGCTGCGCGTAACCGCGCAGGGCGAAAAATGCTTGAATCAAGACGATCCGATCAATCACGTGGTAAATGCAGTTGCCAAGCTCGGCACTCAAGAATGCGTGAAGCTGAACTTCACCATCAAGGAGATTCTTAATCACGTCTATCGCGAACTTCCGCGCGTCCAAGCAAACACTTGCCTAGACTGCCTGTTTCTAGCCGAAAGCAATCGAGGCCCCAGGAAAGGGCGTGCGGCGACCGAGTTCATGTGCCGGCGGTATCGCGTAAAGGTTTCGCGTGAAGAGACGGAACTCCTGTGCATCAGTTTTGAGCGCTCGTGATCCTCTTAGGGCGCCAAAAAGCGACCTCAGGGGATGAACCTGGGGCCGTAGGTTTGCTTCGAATGGAGCTTGAATGAGCGCTCGAAGCGCTAATGAAATGACCTGCGCACGCGCGGGTTCCTGCCGCCGTGCGTTGAGTGATGTACTGGTAAGTCCGGAACAAGGGCCGCTTGACGGAGTTCCGAAATCCTGAAAACCGGAGGACACGCCAAATGTTGCGGATAGTTTTTGCGATGTCGGTTGCGGGCTTGGTTTTCACGGCTATTCCTGGAGGCGCCAAAGCTGCACCGATCGCGCCACTTCCTGCTGGCGTTGCAGCCCATGATGTAACTCAAGCGTCTTAGCGTCGATGCTCGCGAGATCGCTGGGGGCGTGTCCGTTGTCGCACCTGTTGGCGGGATCGTCGGGGCCGCGTACGCTGCAGGTAAGACGGCAAGAAGGCCCGCCAGCGTGAACCGGCGGGCCCCTTTCCACACCCACGACTAGCACGCTTCCGCGCGCTCTCATTCGGAATCGGTTCCAGCGCAATCGTCATTCTTCGCAGATGAACTTCTCGGATCGACCGCAGTGCTCGCAGCGGAAATTAATGAAGTCGGGCTTCCCTTCTCGCGTCTCATAGTTGGCGATAAGCATCGTCTTGCCGCAGCTTATGCAAACGGGGTCTTCACCCGTGTCGATTGGATAGAGCAAAAATTCCTGGTCGGCGGACATCTGGTGCTTCAACGCCGCCGGCGGATGAGAACCTACGGTCCGGTCGGGGTTCCGTTCCATCACGCGCCAGCAAATGGCCCGGCGGGCGGTGAGCCATAGCCACGCGGCTCCATGCGATCGATCTCCTCGGTGCTGCTCGCGCCCCATGCGGCCGATCCGACTCCCGATCCGGGCCGGCCGTCAAGAGTCGGCGTACACACCCGCGAACTCGTCACAACACTATTGCCCCTAGATCTAGACTCACGCTTTCATTGTTGCTGGCGGAATCGCTTTTGCGGGGGCTAGCGTGAACAGTGAAGCTGGATGCATGCTTTGTAGCAAAGCTCGAGTCCTCAAGGCGCTGTTTCCCGTGACCAAGGGCTACGAGCTGAAGCTCTATGAATGCGCCGACTGCGCTTGCAGTTTGTGGCTAATCACCGGAGTGTCCAGATTGTCGGCGTCCAAGCGGCAGAGGGGAAGACCTCCTTCCAGGACGCGGTTCAAGACAATTGACGCCGCATTAAAGGCCGCCGCCGGTATGGCAGGTGTTCGGAAGCTCAAGGACCCACCGGCTTGAACCGGCGGACGGCGCTTTTTCCACACCCACGATGCGCAGTAGCTCGCGCGCGTTCCGAAAAATATCAGTAAGCTATCGCGATGCAGATCGTAGGCGGCAATCCCTCCGCATATCCTGGTGGGAACTGCTCAACGCGCGCGTTCACCTTTCATCAAGACGGACGCTCCGCCCATGGCTCATGTGGTGCTGGTTGTAGACGATGATGACGGCGTACTCGACGTGCTCGTGGGTATGCTGGAGGATATGGGCTGCGAGGTGGTCACTGCCCGAAGCGGCTCGGAGGCGCTCGATAGCCTCAGGCGCAACGAACGGATTTCCATCCTCATCACCGACATCAATATGCCTGGCATGGACGGGCATGAACTTGCTGAGCGCGCGACCCGGTTTCGCCCGACCCTGAAGGTTCTTCAGCTATCCGGCCGGGAGCGAAGGCGTGATGGCTTCCCGATGCTCAAAAAGCCGTTTTCCGAAGAAGAGCTGGCCCGCGTGATGGAGCAAACTACTGGCACCTGTTGAGCGCTGTCGGGCTACCAGACGCCAGCAGACTTGAGAGACAGCGATCAAGCTCCTCGATCTGGAAAGGCTTGCCCAAGGGGGGACGCTCGGTAAACCCGTTTGGCAATCCGTCTGCCCCATAGCCTGTCGCGAACGCGAACGGAATGCCGCGCCCTTGCAGGGCCTCTGCAATGGGTTCTGAACTGACTGATCCAAGATTTAGATCAAGAATAGCCGCGTCGAAATCCGAAGCTTGAGCCAGAGCCATTCCGGCGCGCAAATCTCCAGCTTCAGCGACGGTGTGACCCAGCTCCGCCAACATGTCCGCGACCATCATGCGAACAAGCGCTTCGTCTTCGACAATCAGTACAGATGCCATGATCAGCTAGCCCCGATTGCGATCATTTTCCGGCGCACTTGGCGCCGTAAGTCCGTAGTCCTCGGCCCGCTTTGCGGCCATCTTCCGATAGGCTTTCGCCTGTTGCATAAGCTGATCCCTGAAAATCGAATCCGGCTCACCTTCCGCCAACTGTTCCAGTTGGACTGCGCGCTCAAGATATTCGGTCAGCAACTTCAATGGATCCTCCGCGGGAACTCTACATCCCCGTAATTTTCTGGCAATGCCTCTGCGCTTACCCTGTAAGGCCCGCCCTAGGAGGCTGGTCCCGTGGCTCTCTCAGTTCATTCGATAAAAAAGACGGCCCAGGCGGGTGCCCGAACCGTCAATCTATGCTGCACTCCGAACGGTTGGGGCCCGGAGCACGATTTCAACGCAGTGTAACTGTCGCGCGTTCCTACCGGCCCAGTCTCAACCGCCGGCGATGCGTCATCAGGCGCTGCCGGTCGCGCTTCCTGTGCACTCTGCGGCGGCGCTTCATGTCGACGATCCTCGCGCTTGCGGCGAGTCGGATGGGCCGCCAAAAACTCTAGATCGCGCTGGATTGCCCGTTCGATCTGCTTGTCGGTGAGCTCGGTGTAGTTGTGCTCCTTAGCCGCCAACGCCTTTTTCTTCCACGCGATGTTCAACTGCGTAGAAGCCGGAGTTAAGAAAAGCCTCGCGACAGCCTTCCGGTAGTTCTCGGCGATCGGATGCCAATGCCAGTGTTCGGCCTCTTGGTGATTGTCCCCCTCGGGCATGCCGGCGCGCTGTACGTTGGAGATGGCGTGATGCATCTTCATGCATGCCTTCCAGTATTCGACCTGCCGCTCGGCCTGCCACCACGCCTCCCGACGCTGCAGGCGTAGCTTTGCATTCTTGCCGGTCTCAGTCTGCAGTTCCGGCGGCCGTCGCGGATCGAGCATTTCGACAGAGGTGACGCTGTACGGAACGACCTTGACCTCCGCAACGTTGCTGGGTGGCATTGCCGGCCGTCGCGCGGTGCGTGTGGGCAGCTCGATGACGTTGCTCATGCTGCCCCCCCGCCCAATATTTCGGCCGCGGTTGCGAATCTCGAAAGGATCGTCATGTCGTCCAAGACAAGATCACCGCGTTGCTCGATTCCGTCGGCAAAGATCAGCATCGCGAACAGCCCGGCCAAGGTGGTCGGTACCGTGTCAGCAAAGTTATGATAGGCGTCCCAGAGTATGGCCGACGGACCGTCGGTGTACGCGTCCTCATCGCACCCAAGGGTCCGCTCGACGAACGCATGCCGGGCTCTGCGCTGGTCGTCGCCGGCTCCGAACCTTTCCCTTGCCGATGCGAGCAATCGGTTCACGCGTGCGTAAGCCTCATCAGCGTTCTGCTGCGCGGTGATGCAGACCTGTATCGCTGCGAAGATCGGATCGGGCTCGGCCGTGGCCGCTAGTACCGGGGCCGGCAGTGTGGCAGGCAGGACAGCCAGCCCGGCGATCATGCCGCGACGGGATAGGCCTCCAATCGGCTTACGGGACTCGCGGTGCGTTCTGCGCTAGGGTGCTGTCCGGTGGCGGGTTGGGCAGAAAACGAATCCGGCAAGCCCGCTGGGGCGGCCGGGGTCGGTACGGACGTGTTTAAGGGTTGCGTGCTATGCACGCCGTCAGCTTCGATCATGTTGATGAGTGCCCTTCGTGGTTGGGGTTAGAGCCGAGTCCGGAAGTGTCAGCTTCCGCTCGGCTCGATTTTAAGGTACAACCTAAAACATGACGAAGTCAATAAAGGTTGCACCTAAAAAACGGCGCGGTCGTCCCGCGACGGGCAAAGACCCTCACATAGCCGCGCGCATGCCGCTCACACTTATTGCCGAAGTGGAAGCCTGGGCGATCGCCAACGACACCAGCCGGTCAGATGCATTCCGCCGGCTGGTCGAGATCGGCCTGGGCAAGTCCGGGGCAGCCCCGACAGCAAGGTCCACCGCTATAGCCCCTGCTGAGCGCGCGAAGGAGCTCGCCGGCAACACGATCGATCGCATGGTCGAGCCTGCCGCTTCGGTCGACGAAAAGGCGATTCGCAAGCGGCGGCTGATCAAAGGGCCGGCTGAGTTTCGTGAGGCCCGCGTGGACCGCCCGACAAAAAATGATCCAGCAGCTTGTAGAGATCGGGCCGAAGGCGAATTTGAAATAAATGCCGCCCCGTGCTCCGCACCTCCCGTCAAATGTCGAACGCAATGCTCTGCAGCGATTGCGTCTTTGCGCGGAACTGACGCTAAGAGAGCTCGCGCCAACCGGTCACCGCACCATTCTGACCATGATGTCCAAGGGCTGGATTGAGCGTGGTAGCGAGAGCGGGACTTATCGGATCACAGTCGCCGGCGAAACTGCGATGCGCCTCAAGATACCCTGAGGAAAAATCCATCCCCCTGGGTGGAGCCCGCATCGGCATCCGCAGTGCACAAACAGTCCGTACTTTTACCAGTTCAGCGAACGTCCTATTGATCTCGCGCCCTGGTTGAGCTTGGATAGCGTTTTAAAGAATTGGCCGGGGGGCTACGTTCATGCGTATTCTGGGAATCGTGGCGCTTGGCGCCGCGCTGGGTGGGTGCGCTTCATCAGCATCAGATATTTCGCCTGCTTACATCTCACCCGTCGCGTACCAATCATATACCTGCCAACAGCTGGCGCAGGAGGCTCAGGCTATTTCGACCAGGGCGGCCACGCTCTCTGGCCAGCAAGATAGCCAGCGCACCAAAGACGGTGTTGCCACCGCCGCCGCAATCGTCATCTTTTGGCCGGCAGCGTTCTTCGTCGGCGGCGATAAGCAAACTGCCGCTGAGTTGTCACAGATGAAGGGGCAGATGGTCGCCGTTGAGCAAGCGTCCGTCACGAAGAAGTGCAACATCCAGTTTCAAGGAAAGCCTGACGGCGCCCCACCCAAGTAGATCATGTCCGCTTACGATCCATTGCGAAGAAAGCTGGAGAGCATGCGCGGGCAGGCCGTTCGCCTGACATTTTCCGAGATCGAGGAAATTCTTGGACGACCTTTACCTGCCTCTGCCTCCAAATTCAGTGCGTGGTGGGGCAATGAGAGCTCGCGCAAAGCTGGTCACACGCAAGCCATGGCGTGGCTTGATGCCGGCTTCAAGGCGAGGGTGTCGCTGAAGCAGCGAGCGGTCGAATTTCATCGAGCTTAATCCTTGCGCTTCAGGTTAGCGCATCGCACGTTCTGCGTGTCGTTTCAGATGAGCTAGAGCCGCTTCATGTCGAAATCCCAGAAGCGATGTGTGTTTTGCGGCGGTACGCCAGCGACCAAGAGTCACATCTGGCCCGATTGGCTGGACAGCTTGCCGCTAGACAAAGCGACGCACCACGAGGTTCACGTCGGGAAGCTGGAAACATTCGTGTCGGCGGCGGAAGGACCAAGCCCCCAGACGCAAGTTCGCCAAGGGCGTGCTGGTGCACGCAAGCCACGCAATGTTTGCTTGGCCTGCAATGGTGGTTGGATGAGCCGCATTGAACAACTTACGAAGCCGACACTGTCGGCTCTTATACTCGGCAGCCCCATCTTGCTGCGGCCGGCGGATCAGTGGTGGCTCGCGTCGTTGATTACCCTCATCACTATCCGAATGGAGTTTACGGCCCCTCAGATGCAAGCGGTGCCTGTCGCGGATCGTCAGACATTGATGGTAACTGGGGCCGCACCGCTGCACTCGTGGAAGATTTGGATCGCTCAGTTTGCGGACCCACAGAGCGACGATTTCTGGACCGGCCATCTTGGGATGCAACTCGTTTCGAGCCCCGCAGAAGTTTTCCGCCCCCACAAGTGCAACGCTCAAGTCACGACGATGGTAATTGGAAAGTTTATTGCTCATGTCGCCAGCAGCAGCGTCATGAGCATTCCCGACGGATATTCGGGTATTGGCCTTGCTAAGATTTGGCCGACCGGCCAATTTGACATCTCCAGCACAAGCTTACCAACTTTAAATCGCGTGGAAGCAATCCATCTGCACGAAAGCTGGGCTGCTTCCCTCAAACCGGTGCCTCGGTGATCTCTTCGTGTCAGGACTTCCTGAGCGCGCCTTAGCGTTGCCAAAGCAAGGCGCCGGCGGAAAATGCGATTGTGCTTGTAGCGCACCAAGCGGCGCCGGCGGCCACATTGATAGCTTCAACACCTATGATCCGCACGGCCTCCCATGTGATGCGTTGGTGGGCGCCACTTGCAACGTGAGCGATCCAAGTACAGGTGGTGTGGCGACAGGCACGGTGCAGCATTGTTTTAAGCCAGGAGAAGCCACGCGAGGCGTAATCATTTTACAGAACGGCATCAAGCTGTCGCCTTTACGTTTCCGTCGCTAAGCCTCCGGTGTTCCTCCACCCGCGCGCAACAGACACGGTGAGGTGTGCGTCCATCACCGGCGTCGTCTAATTCCGCCGCGTTTGATCAAGCTTTTTTGGTCTGCTTGTCGAACGCCTTCGCCCGCTGAAATAGCACGCATTGCAAGCCGCTGATGATCAACCCGTTCAAAGCAGCGCAATCGTTTGGAGATAGATTGGGGGCTGGCGCGCAAGCGCTCGGCACTGGCCGACCGAGGGCGTTTCTTGTCGGCCATGTTGTGAGCGTTAGGTGGGCGGCATCAAGCCGGGCGATCTGCCCCGCCTCAGTAAGCAGCACCACCGACATCCACGCAGCCAGCGACGCGCACAGATTCCCCTCCGAAACGAAAATATGCTGTTAGCTTCGCACGTCTCCGATCTGTTGCTAGGAATCCAGAGTTGTAGATTTTCCTCCGGGCATCCAATCTCGAGTCGTCCACCTCCCCGACCGGCAGTATCCCGCGCGATCTCTGGACCACCAGCAATCGATAATTGACTCTGGCATGCGCCGCGTTTCGATGGCGCGATGACCAAGGCAGAGAACCGCGCGGCCGCGAAGGCGTACCACCAGGGGCGGATGCGCAAACTCGATGAGGAAGCGGAGGCTGAACGCGTAAAAGCAGACCTCGCTGAGCTCGACCGGCTGCGCCGCTACCTGATCTTCGGGAGGCAGGCCCGCCGCGGCGGTGACCGCGAGAAGCTGATGAAGGCGATCGACGACTACGCGAGGAGATGACTGGTGACCGAACTAGGCTGCACGCAAAGAACCACCAGTGCGGATAAAGAGCCCGCCAACTGAGGCGGCCTTACTTCCAGAACAGCAACAGGATCACCAAAACGACCGTTAGCAGAGCAGCGAAAATTGTAGTGATACGAAACCACAGGTCATTTCTCATGACCTCTAGCCTATCTGGGGATAGCTAGGGTAGCCATAGCGGGAAGTGCAAGGGTGATACTCGTTACCACGAATGCCCGAGCACGAATCCAATCGCGCCGGCGACCATCGCAAGCCAACAGAGCGAGAGACAGAAGAGCAGGGTATCGCGTTTCATGCCCGTGATCAGGCATCTGATCTAGTTTCGAAGGTTTGATCTGCGTCAATGCCCAGGGGGCCCGCTCAGGTTTCGGGCAAACAAATTAGGCCACTGCGAAATTCAACTTAGTCCACTGAGGTCGGAAACAGGCCAGTACCCGCCTGACGGCACGCGGAGGCAGCTTACTTTGGCTTCTCAGCGTGGATGTGGAGGACGTAGAGGGTGTTCTGGAACTCATCTACTACCTCCATCCGCCATCCACGGTCTGGCGTTAGCTTCCCGTCGAGGCCTTGGAGTATCTGCCCAGCCGTTACCGTGGCTTCCTTCCAAGCGGCATGCTTGTCGGGCAATTCCTCACCTTCGAGGTCAGGTTCGTGGCGTTCATGCGTGATATGGAAGAAGTATCTCGGCATGCGTCAGTAATGCTGCCGAGCGGGGCGTGTTCCCGAAACAGGCCACTGCGAATTCAACCGATTCCAGGGTTAGGAAAAAAGCTCGCCAGATCGGCTTGGGAGACTCGCTGGCTCGCCGCACGAGCCGGCGGAGCGGCCCCGGCCCATACCCCCAGGCCCCCTGCGGAGCCGGGGCCGTCTCTCCGGCATGTCATGACCCAAGCTGAAGAGTTATCAATGACCGTCTTCGTGTACGTCAATACCGCCAGACAGGTTGGCGACGGATCACGTCAAGGTTTTCGCTACTGTAGATGCCGCTGAAACGTGGTTCGAGGAGAACGACCCAGAGGGCGTCGCTTTCGAATACGACGTGATCGAAGAGGTAGGCCCGCCGGCGTGGACCAGGCCCAAATTGACTCGCGCTTCAGGTCAATGAAGCGCATACTTGTGGGCATCACCGTTACCTATCCTGGCATTTGCCGGTGACAGAGAGTGTTGCGCTCCCGCCTATGCGTAGGGAGGCATCATGGCCCAACCTCAACGCCCGTCGCCTGCCATTCCACCGATCACATTCCAGCGCCCCGTCTGTCCAAGGTGTAAGGCTTCGATGATGCTCGTCAGCATCGAGGCAGAGCGCCCGGGCGTGGACCTGCACAGGTTTCAGTGTGCTCTCTGCAATGGCGTACTTACGATCCGTGCCGCCTACGAAGATCCGATGCATTCCAAGTCCCTTGGCCGCTGGCTTCAAGGCGATTTACACCCGCCTGGGTGATCCGGCTGTGAGAGAAGCCCGCCAGGGTGAATCGGCATCCCATAGAAGAGGCCGGCAACTGAGGCGGCCTTACTTTATGAACAGGGCGATCGCGAATAGGCCGACCGATACCAGGCTCATGGCAATGAATATGGCAAGTCTGACACTATCATTCACCCGTCGATCTTAATCGGCGTCCCTTCGGGCTGTCTGCTCAATAGTGGCCCCAATTCAAATCAGGCCACTCCCGAAATCAAACTACGCCGCTGAGGTCCGAAACAGGCCAGCGCCCGGCCGGGATGGCATATCGACGTCAGCATCAAGCAAAAGAGGCCCCAGTTCAGGTTGGGGCGGCCTTTCGAGGAGCCTATTGAGATCAGCGGACGCAAGCTCGTGACGCTGCGCGACGCTGGCGAGTACATCGCGGCGCTGCCGAAGAAGGAGCACGAGGCACCGGAGTGGCGGGCGGCGATGGAAGCCCTGCTCTTGGTGGTCGAGCGGGGCGGCCCAACGCTGTTCACTCGGATCGGCGTCATGCGGGCGCTGAACCGGCACTACGTCCCTGAGCTTAACCCAAAGGGCAAAGCGCCGCATTGGGGGAGACGCAAGCTGAAGAGAGATCGATGAGGCGGCTCAGAACTAGAGAATGAGCATCCCAATCAACACAATGTTGAATGCGCCCAACGCAAGCACAGCGACATCAAAGATACCGGTTAAGCTGATCATGGCGTTCCCCATCCACGTCTGCCCCGTAAAGATGCTCCTGTTCACACCACTCGTCTATGCAGATTGTGCCAGCTTTGCTCACTCCGGCGGCCGCAAGCCGGGCGATCTCAGCCATTCGCTCATGTGCGAGCCTTCTTCAGCTTGTCGGGCTCTGCGGATCAAGGCTTCTCGGGCCGCGCCCTGTGGAAGCGCCTGAGCTTCCTCACGTAGGCGTTTTGCTTCCTGGGCAAGACGCTCTTCGAGGGCGACGGTTTGCTTGAGTCGGCGACGCCGCATAACGGAACTCCGGGTCCTACACCGTTGGGTTCAATGATGATTGCCGAGCCTAATATGCAGAAACCCGGCGGTCAGTTCCACAGTGCACACAAATTCAATCCGGCCGACTGCTTAGGCTGCTAACCCATTCGAGATAAGCCGCAATATCTGCCGGCACATGTAGACGCTGGTAGGTGATTAAGCCCAGGCTGTCCTTGGGACGGGGCCGCTGGGGGACAGACGCGGCCTTGTACTTGGGGTGAAGGCCCGCCAGCCAGCCCGGGCGGGCCTTTCCCTCAATCAAGGGAGAACCTAATGCACGATAACGACATTTCTGTTTATACGAAATGCGTTTACATTGAGACCGAGTCGGCGTAAGATTTTTACACCGGGGCTGGCTGCATATCTCACTTAGATCATTTTCACCCGGTTCTTTTGACCATGGCGCGGGCCGCAGCGATTGAGTTCGCTGCGGCCTTCGTCGTTTGTCGATCCGTGGACCAAGAAATTGCCGCCGACATCGTGAGCCGGCGGCGGGAGTTAGCAGAGATATAGACCGGCGGGCACCGGTCGCTTGACGTTGATCTAGCGTGAGTCCCGTCCTCGTGAACCGGCGCCTCCCGTTTGGAACCGTGGCCGGCGCCGAGCTCTTGGGCAATGTCCGCACCGCTATTTTGATCGTCGGTGCGACGGGAAGCGCCGAAGCTTGCTTCGGCCTGGCGGTCCCGAAGGATCTCGCCGCGCGCCATCGGAGCATAAAATGCCTAAAGAAAACGATTTGCAAGGCCGTCAGGACATGGGCGGCAAGCATGGCGGACAAGCGGGCATGCCGAGGCCTGAGAGTCGACCAGAGGCCCAGCAAGGAATTGTGCGCGACGACCGAGGACAAAAGCAGCCAGCGGACAAAGATCGTGCTCAACAACCCAGGCGAATGGATCGCGAAGACATCAGAAAAAAGCCGTGAGCGTTGGCGGTTCCACCGCAGGCGCTCCCTGAAGGGCGTCGCGGGTCACGTGAAATCACCACCGACCATGTACTCGATATCAGCGACCACTCCGAAGACGCCTCCGCTTCGCTTCGTGACGATCACTGATCCCGACTGATACTGCGCGCTTGTAGCGCTGCCGCCAGCAACTTTTGTTGCGTGCGCCCCGGCGGCGATTGCGATCGTGCCACTGGCGTATTGAAGGAAGCCGCACGAAAATCCGACGTGCAAATCGTTGGGAACAGTCACGGTGGCGTTGGTCGTGCCCTCGTATCGAAACGCCTTCCCGACGTCGTCGTTGGTGAGCGTAAAGCTCGCGGTGAACGGGACAATCTTGACGCGTCCAGTGCTATAGTCATAGCTCATGGTTTGAACGCCCCGATTTGTTTGTCTGACAGCTCAACCGCGCGGTCGTGCCAGTCATTGACGATGATGCGCGGCGCGAAATCACTATGCTGAAGCGCGCGCAGACCATCCTCAAGAAGCTTTCGCGACGCAAAGTGCCATGAGCGGATAGCCTCGCCCTGCGCCACGTTCTGGTTTTGCAAGGTGCGGTCGATCGCGGCCAGGCGAGCCCATGCTTCGCGGAATGTCTCCACGGCCTTCGCGTAAGCCGCGCCGGCTACCTCGCGCTCGGCTCGGAGCTGTTGGCGGTTCACGGCAAATTCCCCGGCTGGTCGATCCCAAGCGCCTTCTTGAGCGGCGCCGCCATCTGCTGCTGAACAGGCTGCGGCGTCTGCGTGACGCCTGCCGCCATGTTGCCGCTGACGACCGATTGTAGCGGAGCAGCAGCCTGCTTAGCGAAGCTGTCCGCGTCGAGTTTCTTGGTCATGGTGGTGTCCCTTTCTCGGGTAGTTTGGGGTTACTCTGCGGCGAGTTCGGTTTCGCGCTCGATATCTGCTTCGATGGCGCGCTGATCTGGCACCATCTCGCTCAAAAACTCCGCCAACGCGTGAGCATTCGGCATCTCAGCGAGGTCTAGCGCTGCGTCCGAAACAGCCGTCGTGGCGCTGGCCAGGAGGCGCACCGCGTCGCGCTCGGCGTCGAGTTCGGCCAACTTTCCCGGGTGCACGAGATCGATGGCTCGACAGCGCACTGCGTCGACCGTGTCGCGATCAGCGCCGACAAGTTCCGGAGCTTCCAAGATCGCCATTGCGAACAGAAGCGACATATCAGTGGCGAGCGCGCGCAGTTCTTGCGCTGAGTTCCCGTTGAGCCGGTCGCGGACCTGGCTGCGCAACGCGGCACCGGCCGCATCCGTGCGGTCCACCGCGGGTAACTGGACTTTGGCCGGCTTCTCGTCGATCCGGACGGCGAGACGCTGCACCAGCGCGTTGGCGCGGATCAGTCGGGCGCACGCTTGCCGAGGAACGCGCGGGCTTCCTTCGTCCGGCCCTGCGGGCTGAGATCCCGATTGCCGCGGACGTTGGTGGTGGTTTCGAGGATATCGCGGTGCAGGTTCAGCACGCGAGAGAATGCGCCGCGCACGGCGACGTCAGAGACGCTGGCGATCTGCTCGTCGAGGAAGGCGAAATATCGGGGATGCATGTGGAGTCCTAATGTTGCAGGTTTGCAGTGATGCAATTTGTCAACGTAACGCCGCGATGGGCTGACGGCGCGCGGCGACAGAGCGTTCCCAAGCGGCAAGCTCGCCGAGACGCCAGAAACGGCGCTTCGCGAGTGGCTACCGTGAGTGAACATAATCGATGTTGCGACGACTGTTTGAATCCGCCCACCAGCGAGCAGTTCCAGCGATTGATGACCGATCACGGCGTGGTCTGCTCGATGAGCAGGTCCGGCAACGTCTGGGACAACGCGGCGATGGAAAGCTTCTTCTCGTCATTGAAGACCGAGCGCACTGCGCGCAAAATGTATCGAACCAGGGACGATGCCAAGGCCGACGTCTTCGATTATATTGAGCGCTTCTACAATCCGAAACGCCGGCACTCGACGATCGGATATTTGAGCCCTATGGAGTTCGAGCGGAAGGCTGGATTAGCTTAAGCGGGTGTCAACAGAACCGGTTGCAGCTCAGCCAGCCGGAGTAAGGAGTCTTCGCGCGTCTCCATGAAGGGTCAGTCGTCGTGAACCGAAGAGGGCGCCCACCGAGGCGGCCTTACTCGTCCGGGTGAAGTGCTTTCTTCTTCCCCTCCAGCTGGGCAAGTAGTTGCTCGATGGCTTCTAAGGTTTGCCGGTCAGTTATGCCGCTTCTGATGGATTTGTAGTGCTCGATCTGCTTGTCGAGTGGGATGCACTTCTCACACATGGCCGCTCCGTTGCGGGTATCTGCGTTTCCTCAATGAACAATTGTTGTATACGTTCCCAAGGCTGAATTAGGACACCTCTAAATTCAGCTTAGGACACGGAGGGTTAAATTACGGACAGCGAACCGGCGCCGGACGGTAAGCCAAAGACCTCAGCCGAGGGGGACGGCTGAGGTCTCCTTGACAGACAACAGGGCCTGGAGAAGACAAGGCCCGCCAATCAAGCGTTGCGCGTGCCAGTCGTTCCTAACGGCCTTACGCCCGACCGCCAGCGGGATAGGACCGGGTGAACGCTCCTTGGCGCTTAATGCGGTCAAAACGAACCGTGCAGCCCTGAGCCCGGGCGAAGACTTCGGCGGCTGCAATTGCGATCGCACCGGTCCCACCGAACGCCCGCTCGATGAGCCGGTCGCGAATTATCGCTCGCTGGTCGGCCTCGATACTATCCAAAACGCTCGCCGCACGACAACAGGGACCGATGATCATGCAGCGCGTGCTGTTCTCGATAATCATCTGACACTCCTAGTTGCTTTAAGGCCAAGTGATAATTACGCAAGCCAGACTTCGCGAGCTACCTTGGTGCGCCCTTTTCAATCGGACCCAGGCGTCACCCTCAATTGCTGGACGGCGGATTTCTGAGCTTCTCCATCGCCTGCTCGACCGAAAACGAGCCAGGCCTCTGCCGCGGTGGAAACTGGACGAAACTCTGGAGATGTTGCCGGACAATGCCTTGCGCCGGGACAACCACGAACGCGTGTTCAACGAACCACCTTACGTAGTCGCCCGACTCATGCTGCGCCCGTTCGAACGGGTCCGAACGCAGGTTGAACAACATCGGCAGCCGTAATTGAACCAGCGGCTGTTGCCACACGCTAAAGCCTTCGGCCTTCTGCTCCAGAAAAACCGCCTTCCACTGCTCGTAGCGAAGACCGGCGAGGTTGCCGTCATCCGTCCAGTAAAAAAACTCGCGCCGCTTGTCCGGCCCTTTGCCTGAGAGCAGATCGCGCTGGTCGTAGCCGTCGAGATGAACCTTGAAGTTCTTACCCGCTGCGTCATAGCCTTGCAAAAGCTTTTCCTTGACCCCCGGCTCGCCGGCGGCAGCCACCAGCGTCGTCGCCCAATCTTCCGCAGAGAAGACGTCGTTGATCTCGGTGCGCGGCGGCACGTTTCCGGGCCAGCGAATCATCGCTGGGACGCGGTAGCCGCCCTCCCAGTTGGTGTTCTTCTCGCCCCGGAACGGTGTCGTACCGCCGTCAGGCCATGAGAACGTCTCTGCGCCGTTGTCGGTGGTGTAGATCACAATCGTATTGTTGGCGATGGCGAGGTCGTCGAGCTTCTTCAGCAACTGGCCGACCTGCCCGTCATGCTCCACCATGCCGTCCGGATAGATGCCGAGACTGGTCTTGCCCTGGGATTCCACCTTGAGGCGGGTCCAGATATGCATGCGGCTCGGGTTAAACCACACGAAGAAGGGCTTCTTGTCGCGATTTGCGCGATCGATGAAACTCATCGACGCATTGAGAAATTCCTCGTCGATCGTTTCCATGCGTTTCTTGGTGAGCGGCCCAGTGTCCTCGCATTTCTGCTTGCCCCAAGCGCCGAAACGCGGGTCTTCTCCCGGCGTATCGGCGGTGGTCGCGATGCATTTCATGACGCCGCGCGGACCGAACTGCGCCTTGAAGGATGGTGTCTTCGGGTAGTCGGGATTCTCGGGCTCATCCTCGGCATTGAGGTGATAAAGATTGCCGAAGAATTCATCGAAGCCGTGGACAGTGGGCAAAAATTCGTTGCGATCGCCGAGATGGTTCTTGCCAAATTGTCCGGTGGCGTAGCCCTGTGGCTTCAGCAGTTCGGCAATGGTCGGATCCTTCTCCGATAGCCCCTCTTTCGCCGCGGGCAATCCCACCTTCAGGAGGCCGGTCCGCAACGGACTTTGACCACTAATGAATGCGGCGCGGCCGGCCGTGCAAGACTGCTGGCCGTAGTAATCCGTGAAGATGGCACCATCGTTGGCGATCCGATCGATGTTGGGTGTGCGATACCCCATCATCCCGCGATTGTAGGCGCTGATGTTCCAATAGCCTATATCATCAGCCATGATGACGAGGATATTTGGCCTCTGCGTTTGCTGGGCCAATGCGGACCCGCCCGACATTGGCCCTATCCCAGTCAATGCTGTCAGGGCGAGCAGCCCGGATCGAATGCTGCATGCAAAGCTCATTGCGTCTTCCCCCAATTGGAAGCTGATCCAACAGAGCGCTGTCCTCCTATCGTGTCGACGGACAGGCAGGCCCTTCAAGTCTTGCTAAAAGTGGTCGCACCCTTCGGAGCGGCCACTTTTGTTTCATATGGTGGAGCGCGCAATTACTCGCTCTGATGACCGGACTTCTTCATCTCTGCGAGGATGCCGTCGAGGTTATACGTCTCCGGCGCCTGCATCGGAGGGAAGTCCTTGTACGAGAAGAGCTCCTTTTCCCAGAGCAGTTGGCCGAGGGGCAGGATATTCCAGTCATACAGGTAGGCGGTGCTCGGCGAGCCAATCGAACCGGCATAGCCCAGCAACGATTTGGCATCGGAGCCGACCGTCTGCTCGAATGGGTCACGCTTGATGTTAGCGACCTGCGTCCAATGGAAGCTCTGCGCTCCGAACAACCCGCCGGTCCCGGTATCCGGCACCATCGTGTAGTACATCTTCCAGTTCTTGTAGCGTATCGCCGATGGCTGCGCGCCGGTGTAGTAGAAGAAGACTTCGCGCGCGGATTTATCCGTGCCTTCGAGATAGGCGCGCTGATCGACGCCGTCGAGTGTCGTCTTGACGATGCCGGGATAGCTTCCAGCCTCGATCTGCTTCTTCAAAGCGTCGCCCTTCGGGCCGCCGGCGATGTCGACGAGCGTCGGCAGCCAATCAAGTGCCGACATCATCTCGCTCTTGACAGTGCCCGGCTTGATGTGGCCCGGCCAGCGAACGACGAGCGGAGCGCGCATCCCGCCTTCCCAGGTGGTCAGCTTACCGCCCTTGAAAAGGGTGGTGCCGCCGTCAGGGAAAGTAATGTTTTCGGCGCCGTTGTCGGTCGTGAAGACGACGATGGTATTGTCGAGCTGGCCCATGTCTTCGAGTTTCTTGAGGACATAGCCAATATTGTCGTCCATCTGCTTCATGCCGGCCTCGTTGAGGCCCCAGTCCTTGCCACCGGGCTCGCCGATCATCGCCTCGTATTTCGGTGGTAGCACAGTCGTGATGTGCATGCGCGCCGGGTTGTACCAGACGAAGAACGGCTTGTTGGTCTTCTTGGGATCGTTGCGATCAAGATAGTCGATGACCTTGGTCGAGATTTCTTCGTCTACGGTTCGTGATCGGTCGAGCGTCAAAGGACCTTCGTCCTTGCAAGTTTGGTTTGCTTGCGAGCCATCCGATGATTTGCACGCAAGCACCGGCCGCGGCGGCGTCAGGCAGGTCGTCGTCCGTGGATCGACAGCGCCGGGCACCTCAGCGAGGCCCGGGACCGGCGTTGCCTTACACGGCGGCGCGATCCCTTGTACGGTCGGGCTCTTGTTAATGTCGGGGAAGCTTACGCCCTGCATCGCGTCGAGGTGATACAGGTAACCCCAGAACTCCTGGAAACCATGCGCGGTCGGTAGCGCCTCGGGATTGTCGCCAAGGTGATTCTTGCCGAATTCACCGGTGTTGTAACCGAGGTCGAGCAAGAACTTCGCGACGGCGGGCGTACCAGGCCGTAGCCACGAGGGGCTGCCGGGCAGTTGCGGAGGAATCATTCCTGTACGCAGCGGATGCATGCCGGTGAAGAAGGCGTTACGCCCGGCAGTGCAACTCTGCTCGGCGTAGTACGTCATGAACAGGGCGCCATCGTTGCCGATCCGATCGATGTTCGGCGTCTCGCCAACCATCAGACCGCGATGATAGATGCTCGGCTGCATGATGCCGATGTCGTCACCCATGATGAACAGAATGTTCGGCTTGCCGGCCGTCGCCTGCGCGGTTGCTGGCTTGGTGCCCAGCCAGGATACCGAGACCAGCGCGCTTGCACCGAGCAGCGACGCACAGAACCGCTTGCGCCAGCGGGACGGCTTATCCAGCGGAATGAAAGGCCGCTCGTCGTCGAATGTGTAATCTGACATGGCATCTCTCTCCTAGTTCTATTCCCCAGGCGTTTTTCGCCTGATGCACCGAAAGCCAAGATGACTAGTGGAAGTATCGACCGGCTCTGCATGTCGCGCTGCCGGCCGGTAGCGTCGGCAGTAATTCGGCGCGCACAAGTGCGAGCCGCCTTTGATGACCTTCCGTGGAATCTTCACGTTGGCCGTTCTTGGGTCATAGCTGTCGACCTCACGCCCGCCGCGCGGATTCTCTGGAATGCAACAGGCTTTCGGAGCATCGGCTGGATGCCGAGGTGAGTACCAGTCGGCAGTCCACTCCCAGACATTGCCGATCATGTCGTGCAGCCCATACTCGTTCGGTGGGAAAGCGGTGACCGGTGACGTGCGATCGAATCCATCGTCCTTCGTATTCTGGCACGGAAAGTCTCCCTGCCAGGTGTTGGCCATGTGACGGCCGCCCGGCGTAAATTCGTCTCCCCATGCGAACTCGGCACCATCTAACCCGCCGCGTGCCGCAAATTCCCATTCCGCTTCCGTTGGAAGGTCCCTACCCGCCCATCTGGCGTAGGCAAGTGCATCGCTGAACGCCACATGCACGACAGGATGATCGTCCAATGCCCCGATGTTGCTCCTCGGTCCATATGGATGCCGCCAGTCCGCGCCCCTGGCAAAGGTCCACCACTGGCTGAAGTCACGCAGATTGACCTCTTTTCGAGGCGGCGAGAACATCAGCGAGCCCGCATAGACCATGTGCGGCAGCATTCCGGGATAATCCTTCGGATCAGGTACGATCTCGGCGACGGTGACGTGGCCCGTTGCCCGCACGAACTCATTGAACTGCCGGTTCGTTATGGGGTGACGGTCCATCCAGAAGCCGTCCACCGTAACGCGATGTGCCGGTGCTTCTTCTGGATAGTGCTTATCCGACCCCATGCGAAACGTACCTCCGGGAATCCAGATCGTGTCGGCGGATGTCGAATACTGTGAGTGGTGTGCCTTGAACTGGAGCATGATTTGCCACTTTGCTGCGTTCATGATCAGATGGTTTCGACACCTATCGCCGACGTTCACGGATGCCTATGCAGTTTCGGCAGACAACGAATTTCATCGAAATGTCATAGCGTGAGGCGAAGGACTGCCACATGTATCCCGTCAGCGGTCCCAATTTCTCATTTGCAGACAGGTCAAAAGACTCACGCAGCTTGGTGTCCCGCCGACGCTTTCCAATGGAATGCACTCGGCCTTGTCGGCGCCAGAGAAACTGGACCATTGGCTTGTCAGTTGTCGGAGTGCCCGCTTTTCATCGCTGACACAGCTTTTTCGAGACTGATCAACAGATAGCCCCGCGGTCGCGGCCAGATCGAGCCTGCAGCTTCGGGGGACATCGAAGGCCGGTACCTTGTCGGCGACAGCAACAGCTAGTTGCAAACCCAAGACCATCATCGAAACTGAGAACGCCATGTCTTTGTCCCCCTTCTTCAGAGCGGGTTCTTATCGCTGGGGTGCGCCGCCCCGCTTGAGCGACGGCCGGTCGGTGCGACCTCTGACGCTTGGCTGCGGGCAACAGGTCATCTTGGCCACCGGCTAACGCCGCGACAGTTCGATCTCTCCGAAGTTGCCATGCAAACGCTATGCACTTTCGGCAGAAGCGCTGCTGGTCAATCAACGCCGGTGCGATGACGTCGCAGCGTTGACGACGGCATTTCGCCGAACAGGGCACGGTAAGTGACGGCGAAGCGTCCGAGCTCCAGGAAATGATGGTCTCGCGCAATCGCCGCCACGCTTGCGGTCTCGGGATTCGCGAGTTGCAACGCCGAGCGCGCCATGTTCAGGCGTCGCAACTGGTAATATCGCGTTGGGCTCATGCCGAGAAATTCCGTGCAGCACAGCCGCAAGGTGCGTTCCGGCACGTCGGTCGCATTGCACAGCTTCGACAATTTCAGGCGAGGCGCACCCTGCGCGACCAAGGCTTCCTCAAATCGAACCATGATGTCGGTGTGACGTTGTCGCCGCTTCGACTCGTCGATATGGCCAGTGGCCAGACAATGGATCAGCACGCGAAGCAATTCTTGCTCAAGCGCACGCGCGACCTCCGGATTTGCGATCAGTTCCCGTCTCGTTTCAGCGAGATGCCAGGCCCCTGAACATAGTCTTAGCAAGGCCCTCGCCGCATCGCGCGCAGGGCGGATTACTTGACCTTCCGAGGGCGGCCTGATGCTTTTCCCGGTCAAGGCCTTGCTGCAACTCGCCAGCAGCCCAAGCGGGAGCGAAATCAACCCCCAAATCGCGGCTTCCTCGGTCCTCTGGTGCGCGCACTCGCCGTGCCCATGGAATACAATGTCGCCGAAATGCAGGCATGATCCACAATAGGTCAGGGACGACCACCTGCCCGCTGGAAACGAGATGATCGCCTGGTTCGGCGGAAACGAGACAAAGCCAATCCGTGGCAAACTCTCCTGGGCACGAAGCACGTTCAGTTGCCCCAAGTTCAACCACGTCAATCGACCGCTGAAGTCCCCCCCTGCGGTGACGAAGAGGTTGACCTTCGCAGCCCCGATTGCCGCGCTGAAGTCCACGGGACTGTCAAACGCGGCCGTGCCCTGCCTTGTCATTCAGGCCACCTCATCCGAAGCGCGTCGCCATCGAACCGCGACCGCCCGAAGGCAGGATCGGACATCGGACGACACTAAGCTATGCAACTTCGGAGGTTGGATCGCTTTCCGGAAGTCTCGCTATGGCCCGGATAGAGTCGGACCCGGTGTGCGGCCATCGAGTGTTGCTTCAGCGCATCACGCGCGTACGAGTTGGGACTTTTGCCGTTTTCGCATAGCCGCCATCAATACTTTAGGTAGCATCCGTGGGCGTAGGTTCGGACGGAGCAGGCGAATGCAACGCGGTCGTCGAAACGTGAAAGACCTTCGATTCTGGTGGCTTGGCGCCGGCGCGATTGGCGCGCTCCTCATAGTTTTTCCCGAGACCGCGCGCGCCGATGAGAGCGGTGTTTCGTTCTGGCTACCCGGCCAGGTCAGCAGTCTCCCTGCCATTCCGCAGGGGGCGCCGGGATGGTCGATGGGAACGGTCTACTATCACACCAGTGTCGCAGCCGATGGCTCCGTGGCTGCGGCACGAGAGATTCAGATCGGCAGGTTTGCGCCGACAGTCGACGTCAGTTTCAATGCCAGCTTGAACGCGTAAGCGGATCTCCTCCTGCTGAATCCGACCTATACGTTTGCGACTCCAGTCCTAGGCGGCCAACTCGGAATCGGCGTCACCGGAATTTTCGGCCGTTCGGCCGCGACCATTGACGGAACGCTGACGGCAGGGTTCGGAGGGTTCGCTGCGACCCGCATGGGAAGCATCGGGGATTCGATCACGTCGGTCGGAGATCTCTATCCGATGATCACGCTGAAGTGGAATTCGGGCGTCAACAACTACATGACCTATGTGACCGGCGACATTCCCGTCGGCCCCTACGATCCGAGCCGCATCGCCAATCTCGGCATCGGCCAAGGCGCCATCGATGCTGGCGGAGGCTACACATACCTGAACCGGCGACGGGACTGACACTCTCGGGGGTGGCGGGGTTCACCTACAATTTCAAGAATCTCGATACGCAAGTGCAAAGCGGAATCGATTCCATTTCGACTGGAGCACCGCCCAATTTCTTTCGAAGCAAGCCTTCGTCGGATTTGTTGGATACGCCTATCAGCAAGTCTCCGATGACACCGGTGGCAGTCCCCTTCTCGGCGGCTTCAGATCGCGGGTTGTCGGGGTGGGTCCCCAGTGGGGCTACATCTTTCCCGTAGGCGACATGCAGGGATATCTGAACATCAACGCCTACGGCGAATTTGATGCGGCCAATCGGCCATCCGGCTGGAATACCTGGGTAACGTTCGCAATTTCGCCGACCGCCGCAACCGATGCAACAACGACCCAGCACCGGATCACGAAGTAGGAATGAGCTACTGCCACGCGAGTAGACGGCGCTCCAGCCTGCTCATGAGGGACGACGCTCCAAGGCCTAGAAGGGCTAACAGCAACAGGATGGCCATCACCCCATCGACGTTGAACGTCGCCTGAAGATAGGCCACGATCTGGCCCAAGCCATGTTCAGCAGCGATCAATTCCGCGCCGACGACCCCCAACAGAGCGAAAATCATGCCGAGCCGTACGCCCGAGGAAATGACCGGCACCGCGGACGGGAGCGTTACCTTGAAGAATATCTGGCTCGGAGTCGCGCCAAGTGCTCGCGATAAAAGAAGGTAGTCCCGATCCACGCCCCGTATTCCGGCAATGGTTGCCGACAGTACGATAAAGAACGTAAGACTGAAACCAACAGCAATCTTGGATCCGATGCCGAGACCGAACCACAACAGAAACAGCGGAACCAGTGCGATCCTGGGCATGGCGTTCAGCAGCGTGATATAGGGCTCTGTTGCACGATGTGTTCGCGGAAATGTCGCAAAGAACAAACCGACGGCCATGGCGCATATGCTACCGCCGACAAATGATATGCTTGCGCCAAGTACGGTATAACCGAGCTCCAGCCAGAGCTGGCCCTCAGTGACGAACCCCTTCCAAAGGTAACGAGCGACACCTGACGGGCGACCAAAGAAGGTCGGTTCAAGCAGTCCTCTGGCCGTGGCCTGCTCCCAGACTAGAACAAAGGTTGTGACGAAAAGGGCATGCCCCAACAAGCCATGCACCCTCGCACGTCTAACTACCATGACCCTTGGTCTCCTGTTCAAGCAAACCCCAAAGCCTCGCACAAAGCCTATGGAAGTGAGAATGGTTGTGCAGACCACGTACGCCTCGCGGCCGTGGCAGATCAATTGCAACTTCCGCAACGATCCGACCCGGCCGCGGACTCAGAACGATTACCCGATCCGACAACGCCACCGCTTCGGCAAGATCGTGGGTTACAAACAATACGGTTCTTTGCTCAGCTGACCAGAGCTCCAGCAGCAGATCCTCGAGTTGCAGTTTGGTCTGAGCATCGAGCGCACCGAACGGTTCGTCCATGAGGAGAATTTGACTGTCAAGCGCGAAGGTACGCGCGAGGGCACAACGTTGGCGCATTCCATGCGACAGTGCCCTTGGGTAGCGGTGAACGAACTCGCCTAGCCCTACCCGCCGCAGGAAGCCGACTGCGCGCTCCTCTCGCTCCATCCTGGCAACATTGCGAAGCTCCATTCCATAGGCGGCATTGCCCAGCGTCGTGCGCCACGGCAGCAAGCTGTCCCGCGCCAGCATGTAAGCAATATCGGGATTGCCAGCGAACGGGCTCTTGCCGAGAACACTGACCTCACCCACAGGTCGCGCGGACAGCAGCCCTGCAAGCAAATTCAGAATAGTGGTTTTGCCGCAACCGCTTGGGCCGACGATAGAAACGAATTCGCCCGGAGAGATGACAAGCGATACACCGTCGAGCGCAAGTACCGGATTAGCATTCGCAGCATCAAACTGAACTTTCAGTTCTTGCAGTTTGATTGCAAGGGGCGTCTCATGACGGCTCCCCGGCAATGAAGCACTCTGAAGCAGCGCATCCATTTCCGATTCCTGCCGCGGCGCCGTGGCGCCACAAGTGTTCGCAATCCGCTTAAAGAGCCGGCTAACTGATTTGGCGCCTAAATATCTTAATAGTCTTCCATACGGCTGAGCGAAAGCCGATCTTTACAGACCAAAAGCGACGCAATAGCTTTGGTTGTGCAAGGAGACAAGGGTAGCAGCCCTGACGCATATTTCCAATATTTGTGACGCCGCCTAACGCGAATTCGTACAGCTTTAGGAACGATTGCTGATACCCAAGCTACTTGCAACTTTTGGTTTATGTTAGATTCCAGCTTTACCATTCGTGGATTTTTTCAGTGTAGCTAAGCCAAAACGGGGCCTACTTTCCTACGCTGAGCGCACGCAAGCAAACGCCGCTTGATGGAGGCTGACAGTGGCTTTCGCCAGAGCACTTACCTTCACTGATCCCTTTCAATTTCAGAGCGCCATTCGCGCGGCCGAGATTGAAATAATTCCAACCACGAAGGGGGAATTTCGTGCCGAGCTCACACAGGCAACATTGAACAAGTTGTGGATGCAGCGTCTCAGCGAGAATCTGCCACGCGTCCACAAAGGCTCGATTAAGCGCGGGCGCAGAATATTCAACTTCCTAACTGACGAACAGCCCGAGGTGTACCACTGTGGCAGGCTCTTCGAGCGAGGTGAGTTGATCGCAGACGACTTCGACATGCAGCACGCAATAACGTCCGGTCACTACCGCCTTGGATCGGTCTCGCTTACCCCAGAAGATCTGGTTGCTGCTTGCCACGTGATGGCCGGTCGCGAGTTCGATACCGAGCGCAGCAAGCACTTCATTCGACCACACCCGCTGCTCATGGACCGGCTCCTGCGGCTGCATGCGATGACCGGAGAGATTGCCAAGAACACACCTGCGCTGCTTGAAGTGCCCCAGGTCGTGCGAGCACTTGAGCAGCAGTTAATTCATGCGCTGGTCAGATGCCTGACGGAGGGCGCCGTTGTGACACCAAGCAAGGGTATGCTTCACACCGAGACGATCGTCGCGCGCTTCGAAGAGTTCCTGGAAGCGAATCCAAATACGCCCCTGTATCTGGCTGAAGTATGCGCAGCTGTTGGTGCGGCCGAGCGAACTCTCCGAGCTGCCTGCGAACAGCACTTGGGATTAGGACCTATCCGTTATCTCACCTTGAGAAGAATGCATCTGGCCCGCCGTGCGTTGGTGCGCGCAACGCCCTCGACCGGAACGGTAACCCAGATAGCAACCGATCATGGCTTCTGGGAGTTGGGCCGCTTCTCAGTGAACTATCGGATTCTTTTTGGTGAGGCGCCTTCGGTCACCTTGAAGAGACAGCCCGATGATATTCGAGGCGTTTCCGACCGCCCGTCATCACTTGAGGGCGCAATTCAGTTGCAGGCCCGATGATGACGAACCATTTTCCAATGACCTCCGACCCTCGGGTCACAAAGCGAGCGCTTCCTATCGTTGGAGCTGTTAGGGCGCCCCGGCGTGAACCAGCCGTGTGGCGTCAAACGGAGCATCAATTTGCTTCATTGTCAGCATGTTCTCGGCGATCTGATTGAGCGCCGATCGGTCAATAGAGGTTCTCAGGGTCGGAAGCGTTCGCCTGAAAGAAACTTCCATGATCTCATCCCCCTTGGGCAGATCAAACCGGAAGAACGATTTTGCTATCTGGAGCGCTTCGTCAAAATTCGCGGGATCCTGAACAAAGGTTTCAGAATCCCTGGCCGCTGCAATCAGTGCGTCGACAACTTGCGGCTTTTCTTCCGCCATCTCTTCCGTCACCACCGAGTTCGTCACGCCACCATTGGTGCGAGCAATCTCAAGCGGCTCGTTAGCCTCGCTGAGGTTGAACAACACAGTGCAGGTCCGGAGAACGTCACACATTGAGCCAGAGGGCTCATATGCCATGCTGGCGTCGATTTGCCGGGAGATTAGCGCGCCATAAGAGGTATTTGGTGCGCCCACGGCTACGTATGTAAAATCCGTCGGCGCAAAGCCAGCCTTCTTCGCGAGCAGCCCAAACTGAAGCTCGGCACTGCCTCCTCGTGCCGGAACGCCGATTTTTCGTCCCTTAAGGTCGGCCATGAAATCCGGAAATTGCTTGCCTGCATGGGGAATGTCGAGTTCGTTGCGAACCACAATCGCGAATGGGTTAAGTCTCGCACCGCTCAATATCGTCTTGAGTTTCGCGCCTGCGATCATAGCGCTGATTTGCACCTCGGCTGGAAAGAAGCCGACATCGATACTCCGCGAGATAAGGGCTGACGCTCCCAGAGGACCCGAAGCGATAATCTTGAGTTCGCAGGTTATCCCATGCTTTTCACAAAAGCCTTTGGATGCCGCAATCCGAAACAGCATGTTTCCCGTCCCGGGATAGTCTTGAATTCTGACTTTTGTCCGCTCTCCCTGGGCATAAGCGGGGACTGACAAAATCGTGCTCGCAATTAGAGCAATCACCGCTGCAGTTCGCATTTGCGCCATGGTGCTGGGACCCCTACTGGAAGCCTTGCTGGCATTGGAGATGTCGCAACACTCGCGACGCTATTTGCCGTCATCAAATGGCCGACACGTGCATAAATCCAGCAGATGAACATACTACCGTTGCGCTAGGTGAGTGCCATCACATGCTTGAACGAACTTGGCGGTCGGATAGCTATCAACTGGGTAAGCTTGCGCGACAAGCTAGTGGGCTCGGGCAAAAGAAAGTACCTTTCTTTTGGGCTGACAGATTGGGCTACGTATGTCGTGCTCACTTACGCTGTCCTCTTCACCGCGGCTGTTACATATGTGCCGCTCAGACTTCAACGGGAGGCCGTATTAAGGGAGGCCACTACTCCCGCTTCTGCTGTCATCATTAGTCTTAGTGGTGCCAACACTACAGTTCCAACTCCAAGTTGGAAAACTATTGCTATTACGGACACCCCCAAGTTCGACGCTCCGCCAGATCAAAAGGCATCTCAAACTAGTTTCGAGCGAGCAAGTGTTCGTTTGGAGAACAGAACCGGAGAACCGGTCTTAATTTACTAGACGGATTTTGAAGGCAATGAAAATCAACATGGCCGTCTTGAGCCTGGGCAGCTTTTCGCTGTCGAAACATATGTTTGGTCATCTCTGGATCGGCAAAACCACGAGCGGCAAAGTTCTCCTGAGGTACACCGTCACGAGCTAGCCGCTAAGACGCACGTCGCTTATCGATGAAGCTTTTGAGGTGGTCCCGGTTGTCTGAACAGAATCTCCGCATCGATAAGTGGAGGGTCTGCCGGGGTTAGGCTGCCGTGCGAAGCGGCAGGGAGTTGAAGTAGGCTTGATCCGGTGTGCCGCCGTCAAGGCTCGAATGCGGACGGCGGCAGTTGTAGAAGTCGAGATAACGGCCGATCGAGTTGCGCGCGTCGCTGACGCTGTCGTAGGCGCGCAGATACACCTCCTCGTATTTGACGCTGCGCCACAGCCGCTCGACTGACCTGAGCCCCTGAACTTCCTCCAAAAATGGGTAGAATCCGTCACCTTTGAGGGAGACGGAGATGAAGCAGTCGAGGTTCACGGAAGAGCGGATCATTGCGGTGCTATTGGAGCACGAGGCAGGATCGAAGACCGGTGATGTTTGCCGCAAGCACGGGATCTCAAGCGCGACGTTCTACAAGTGGAAGGCTAAGTACGGCGGGCTCGATGTGTCGGAAGCTCGTCGGTTGAAGATCCTGACCGACGAGAATGCGAAGCTGAAGAAGCTGTTGGCCGAGGCGATGCTCGACAACGCCATGCTGAAGGATCTCAACTCAAAAAAATGGTGACGCCCGTCGCAAGGCGGCAGGCTTTGGCTCACCTTTGTTCGAGTTTTGAGGTCAGTCAGCGGCGGGCGTGTGAAGTGATCGGGGCTGATCGGTCCTCGGTGCGTTATCTCAGCCTTCGGCCGGACGACGCGACCATTCGCGTCCGGCTGCGTGAGCTGGCGTCGGTACGCCGGCGCTTTGGCTATCGCCGTCTACTTCTCATGATCCGCAGCGAAGGCGTGCTGATTAGCGCCGCGGCATTGCCGCCCGCTGGACCGAACACATCGGCGGCGCCGCCCTCAAGCTGAACTTTCCACGACGTGATCTGATTGGGATGCCCGTCAAACTGCTCCGCGAGTTGAGCCAGTGTTCGATCGCCCTTGACGGCGGCAAGCGCCACCTTCGCCTTGAAAGCCGGTGTGTGGTTCCGGCGTGCTTGTCTGCTCATCGTCTCTCCTGATTCGCGGGCCAATCTTGCCCGCCGTCAGGCAGAAACTCCACTTATCGCCCTGTTCAGATTCTTGAGGCCAGCTCTAACCACCATCGATATGACCGAACGTCGACCAAGCAAACTCCATAAGCTTCTGCGTATCGCAGTAGCGGCTGCCCAACAGATACATCAAGGCATCGTCCGGCAACTCGTGGAGTTGCACCTGAACGGCATTCGGCGCAACTCCATCAGGCAGACCGCTATCTTTGATGGTGAATTTGTTGCGAATCTTGATCAGGCCGGCGGGTGCAACAAGGCGCGTGCAAATATTACCAAACGCGTCCGTGTAATCTTTAGTCAGCACCTTCGGCGACGCGCGGAGGGAATGGTTAGTGAGAATGTCTGCCTGACACGACGGATGACGGTGATAAAAAGCACCATCGGAACTTCCTGGAAGCATTCAAACGCAATATCGTAACCCTGCCCGGATCTTCAAAGTCGTCTCCCTACCGATCACCGTTGACCGTGGCAGACAAATCTCACTCAGGCCTCTTGTTCCCCGGCGCCTGCAGTGATTCTGCTGAAATGAACGGCAGTCGGACGGACGAGCAAATGCGTTTCCCCATGCGAACTGCGGTAAGACCGGGTCTTATCTTGCGTTCCCGGACCCACCCCATAAGGCCCGGTCAGCATCAATGCTTTTTCGTCCGCCAGACGGTTTTGATCAGCGGCTAACTGAATTGCGGACTTCTGGTAAAACCGCAGCCCGTTGAGATCCGCTGAATACATGACGTCTTCCCGATTTTCGGATCGAAGAGTACGCCCGAGAGCATCCGTTGCGTATGACGGCCATGAGCCGTCGCCATTATCCAGGCGATATAGCCGTCGACGATGCAAGATCAGAGAACGATTGTCGGATTAAGAGGTTGCCGTTATCGCCGGGTTCCATGCCGCAACCCTTTTTACAGACGGGCCCTAAGGATGAAGCTGCCGGGCATCAGCTGGCCGCGCATCCATGACTGGAAAATCACCTTCTGCGGTCAGGCCGGATTGGTGTGCCAAGGTTGTGCACCGTTATAGCTGCCCCGGTCGTTGCCTGAGACATTCACAGTGACCGGGCTCGATAGATCGCCATGCTGGATCGCGTTGCCGAACAGATTGGATAATACCAGCCTGAGACGCGCGGGGTCCCATGAACCTACCGGATCGCCTTCATGCGTGAGCGCAAAACGCAGGTCCGTTGTTGACGGCACGAAGCTCATCCGCGATTTGCTGGCAGAGCGCTACAACGTCCATTTTTGTTTTTGCGACCGGGATGTTTGTGAAGCTCCGCCTTCAAGGAACACGCAGAGCTGCCCTTCGCCGCGTCGCTCGATCCTCTGGGGCGCTACATTTATAATACACAACCTTAGATACCCCATATCCTGAATTGCGGATGTGCCTGAATCTGGCCATATCCGGTGCGCTAGGGTTCATCGCCGGAAGATCGGAATAACCCCCTACCCCACCGATGAGTTCGTGCGAGACCGCCGAAGCGATCTCGCATGCGGCGCCGGTTCATCCGCAGTCGCCGCGATGAACACGCTGTTGCCGCCAGTGCGGCAGCCAGGTTTATCTTGTCCTGATGAAGGACACTCGTCGCCGCACCAAACGCCAGAAGAATTTGCCCTATTCAGCCCCGACTTGGCCGACAGTCAGGAAGCGATTGAAGTTGCCGAGAAGATCGCCGCGCGAACCGGCCGCACTGTGATAGTACAAAATGCAGACTGGGGTCCAATAGCTACGGTGCTGGCCGCGACGAAGAATTGAGACAGTATGGTCGCCTCAGTGAGCGGCCTCCTCGTTTTTCTCGCCCTCAAGCCGCCTCCCACCAGCGCGCTCCAACCGGCCCGAATGACGGCCAGCGCTGGTTGCGCGGGCGAACCTCCCGGGCGTCGTCTTGTGGTAAGTGCTGCCGTGCCAGAAGGGGCTCGATGCTGCTCTGGCGTGCGCGGCTGTGTGTCGCTGGCGTGGTGCAGGGAATGGCCTTTTCGGCTCTTGGGTTTCGTCCGGCTGTTCCGCCGGATCGCAAATCAAAACAATCAAAAAAGTTTACGTGTGGCTGGATGGCTAGTCTCCCGGAAAGGCAACCGCGGCAAGTTTGCGATGCCCCCCACGTTCAAAAATAAGTTCAATATCTGCGGCTTAACGCCTGCGTTTGTGGGGCCGGAAGGCAGGCGGTGGGCTGTATGGTTCTGCTATCCCCCCGCCCCTACCCGCCTCATCCCTCACAGCCGGACCACACCGTGCGGCGGGCGTCTACGGCTTCGCGCCCGAAGCTCTCATCCAGCAAGTCGACGTCCAGCCTGCGAGCTGTTTTCTCTTCGATCACAACGGACCATGTGTGGCCCACCAACTCGGCGCGGCCGGTATCAAGGATCGCCTGCCTCAGTTCTTCGCGCCTCACCTTTAATCTGCGCAACTCCGCGTCTACTTCCGCAAATTCGTCGGCAAGCGATAGGCGCGGTCCTGGTGCCGCTGGCGGTTCAAGGCCCAAGTCGCGGTGATATTTCGCGGTTGACGCGTAGTCGTCGGCGCCGCTCCGGTGCAGGTCGGCATAGGTCGTTTGGCATACTTTCTCGCGCGCGCGGTTTTCCTTCGCGCGCAGATGCTAACTAATTAAGAACACTTGCATTATAGCCGTCGCGCGCTGAACACTGCGCCCTAGAAAGATGGGTGCACAGCGTTCGCGCACAGTATTCCCATGTGTGTGGGTGTGAAAAATCACACACCACACAGCAAACAATTGGTTGTTGCTCAATTTCGCGCGCTCGTCTCATCGTGGTAAGTCCTTGCATATAGTATGATAATCGTCATATTGCGCCGCTGCGCGCCGCTGTTTTGCGCGCGCGCAGTTCGCGCACACTCAGCGCACAAGGCCGGCGGCTAGCCTTGCGCCGGTTGCCGTGGCGTGTTTCTCGGCGCGCACCTCGACGAGTGCCTCGTGCCCGCGCTTAGTCAGCTTCCCACCCTTGTGCGCCGACACGTCGATCAGCTTTCGCCTCGATAGACGGTCCTTGGCATGACGAACTCGGTCCCTGTTAGGATCGCCTGAGGGTGTGTGCCAGCATAGGTTTTGAGCCAGGTCCGCAAGCGAGGCCCCCCTGCCCTGCTCTATCGCCAACAATACCGCATCATCATCAGTGCGGGCCTTGTCAGCGCGCTTGACGCTTTCACCCTTAGTGAGTGCCTCGGCCATCACTGTCGGTACCGGCCGCCCCCTGCTATCAACTAGCGAGGGTGCGGTGACGGTCTTTAGCTCAAAGTGAATTGGCTCGAAATCGGGGCCGCGATGCTTACCCTGCCAGTGCATCTTGACTGTGTCACCCTTATTTAGAGTCAGATTGCCGTCCACCTCGGCAATGAATGCACCGCCACCGCGAGGAAGCAGGTTTGATAGATCCGCGTTCTTGATGGGATGGCACGCAGCAAACACCACCGGCTTGCCTGCCAGTGTCGTAAGAGCGCGCAGATTTCGCGCGTGAGCGCCAAGCTGGGTGTTGGAGTTCTCATCATCACCATTGAAATACGCCGCACTGGTATCAATGACGATCATGTCTGCACCGCCGATACGGTCCACATCAACTTTGATGCGATCGAACATCTCGGCAACGCTGAACGTTCCGGCGATGAAATGCACGTCGGCGTCGTCCGGATCAAACTTGAGGTGATGCGCCATCGCAATCCAGCGCATCCTCACGTCGTCGGGATTCTCGCCAGCGAAATATACGACCCTGCCCTTGCGGACCTCGCGATCGCCGAGCGGTTGCCCCATCATAGTCAGCGCTGAGATCAGGAGCAGGACCGCAGTCTTGCCTGTGCCGGTCATGGCGGTGGTTGAGTAGAGGTAGCCAGCCTGAACCACGCCATCGATATGATAATCTGGCGGCTTAAAGTCGCGGACGAAGTCGCCGCTGGACACAATACCGGGATAGGTCGAAGGCTGGTTGTCGTTCGCGGCGGCCGGAACACGTTGCTTGCCACGGGTTTTGCCAGTGGCGCGATAAGAGGTTTTGACTTCTGCCATGCCGTCAAAAGCCACTGCGATATCGGATAGCTTGCCGTCGTAGGTCGCGCCCAGGAGAAGCCATTCGCCAGATTCTGTGCGTACGAGTTCACCCGTCCCATCACACGCATTGTCGCGGATCTTCTTCAACGCCTCGTACTCTTCGAGATAGGCTGGTACAGCCACCGCCATTTCTAGGTCTTCAAACTTAACGGGCTTGATCATGTTCGGTCTGTAGCTCCAGAAGAGACTTGAGTGCGAGTTCGGCAAGCGCCTTGTTAAAGGTCGCTGAGAAGCCGGCTGTGCGTTCTTGAAAAGCATTGGGTGCACAGACGTGCGCCGGCTCATCGTCGCGCTGACGAAGTGCCAGGTTGTAGAGTTTGAGGTGCTCATTTAGCTGCAGATCGAAACGCGCGAGCGTTGCCGAGCCGGGTGGTGCCGGGCGGATTGATAGAATTTTCAAAGGTGGTCTTCCTGGTGGTGGAGGATGGTAACCCGTGCTCGCGGGCACGTTCACTATGCGGCGGCCGAATAGCATTTCCGGTCGCGCTTCTCCTGCTTTTTACGAGCCCTCATCTTTTTGATGGCCTCTTTGGCCGCTAGCACACCCAAAAGCGCGCCAGCGGCCCGAAAATCGACAGGCGTTAAATACCGCGCCGGTTGCTGCGCTTCTGGCTCATCGCCACATCCCGAGAACGCTAGTTGCTGCCGGAACTCGATGCTAAATTCGGTGCGGACAAGGTGCTCAGCGCCTCGATCAAAATATGAAACGATAGGCCCGCCATCATCATTGATTGCGACGTCTGCGTTGGCATCATCAGCGCGTTCAGACAGCAGCCGCTCATTCTCGGCCAACAGCAGCCTGCTCTCTTCCATCAGCCTCTCAACTTCGGCTTGCAGCCGCTCCGCATCGGCCTCAGCACACATGGCGCGGTTTTCGGCGCACTCTTTTTCCCATCCGTTACTAACGGACTTCCTTGCCTTCCTGTTCTTATCGGCGTGCCGCGCTACCCGCTCGGCGACCGTGGCGCGAATTCCGGCAACGGTCTTTGTGCCGTTGGCGATGCCGATCAACTCATACGCCCGCGAACGACCGATACCGCATTCGTAGACGAAGTCGGCGAACTTGCCGCCGGTTTCTGCAATGCGTTTCTTGGCCTCCACAAGTTGGAGGCCGGCAGCGCGATAATGATCCGCCGCTTTCTCTGCCGACTTGTCGGCCGCCTCAACGCGCGCTTTGATCGTTGCGGCCAGGATATCGAGCGGAAGATCCGTTGTGGCGACTGCTGTCTCGTTCACGCCGCCACCTGCTTGGGGGTGTTGTCATTGGCGACCTTGCGCGAGGCCGCCCATGCGTCGAGATCGTCGGTCGAGTAAACGACAGCGGTCCCGAACCGCATGAAGGTCGGGCCGCCGCCATAGATACGGGCTTTGTCGAGAAAGGACTTCGATAGGCCGAGATATTCGGCCGCCTCTTTAACTCTGATATTCGCCACGGTGGCCCCCCGTTGTTTTGCAATGGAGAGAACCTATGGCGTGGCACCGGGTAAATCAGCCGCGCGGAGTTGGCATAACTGTGCGGTTGGACCGGGCGGAGCCAGTCAGCTGGCTACAGGGTGGCTACAAATTTTATAGCCAGCTTATCGACTTCCGGCTAAGCCTTTGATTTTATTGGTCGGAGCGAGAGGATTTGAACCTCCGACCCCTAGTCTCCCAGGCGAGCGCTGAGCGCTGTTTTTGCTGGACTTTTCTGCAAACTGGCCGATTTTCTCGCCGCTGAATACATTGCGCTTTTGACTCTGGCTGCAAACTAATCCGAAGCTGAAGGGCCAACGGCACCCTGCTACATTCCTATTAATAGGATTGCAACTAAGTATCTGATATTACTACCTAAATATCCATATTATCGCCACAGTTCTGGCGCGTAATATAGTTGCGTTGCAAGGCTGCGCCTCGCAACAAATGCACACACAGAGAATCGTCCCCCTCGCCTGCCTAATCAGCAGGCCAATCTCTCTGTAGTGTTCAATTGTCGATCTCTTCCCGCCTCAAAGCGCTCCTCGGTATCGAGACCAAAGCCGCGCCCAGCCTCGCTGACGCGAGCGGCTTTTATTTTGATTTGTTCGGCGCGACCCCGACCCTAGCCGGCGTCACTGTCACACCCTACAGCGCCATGACATGCGCTCCCGTGGCCTGCGCTGTCCGGTCGATCTCTGAGGCGGCTGGCTCGCTTCCCCTCCACATTTACAAGAAGCTTCCGGACGGCAGCAAAGAGAAGGCCACCGATCACCCGCTCTACAGCCTTCTGCACGACGCGCCGAATAGCTTCACGCCGGCAGCGCTATTCCGCACCCAGCTCATGGCTGATGCGCTGTTGCAGCCCTGGGGCGGCTTCGCCCAGATCGTCCGCGTTGACGGCGGGAAACCCGCCGAACTGATCCGCCTCGATCCCCGGCTATCGTCCATCGTCGTCGACTACTCCAATTTCGAACCGGCATATGCGATCAAGGCGGACGGTAAGAATCCGGCGCGCGAGATCCCGGCCGCTGACATCCTCCACATTCCGACCCCGGCCTACAATCCGTCGCGCGGCCTCGTCGGCGAAGGCCGTGACGTGATCGCGCTCGCCCTGGTCCTGGAACGGCACGCCTCGCGCCTGTTCGGCAACGCCGCGCGTCCCTCTGGTGTGCTGAGCCTCAAGGGCACCGTAACGGCGGACACGCTCACCACCGCAAAGGCTGCTTGGCAGGCATCGCAAGGCGGCGATAAGGCAGGCGGCACCGCCGTTCTACCTACCGACGCTTCGTGGCAGCCCCTCACATTCAACAGCGTCGACAGCCAATTCCTCGAAATGCGAACGTATGCCGTTGCGGAAATCGCGAGGCTGTTTCGCGTGCCGCTGCACATGCTGATGCAGGTCGATCGCGCTCAGGCCCGTTCGATTGAATCGATCGGCGCTGAATTTCTTGCACAAGCTCTGTTGCCCAAGCTGAAGCTCTTTGAGCAAGAGCTTGAGTTGAAGTTGCTGACGCCGAAAGAGCGCGGCCAGTATTGCATCGAGTTCAACGTTGACGGTTTCGCCCGCGCCGATCTGCTCGCGCGCGCCCAGGCGCTTAGCGCCGCAGTGTCCGCCAGAATTTTGAATCCGAACGAAGCCCGTCAGATCGGCTTTGGCCTCCCTGCCTATGAAGGCGGCGACGTTTTCGAGAACTTCAACACGTCGTCTGCACATGCAGGCGGTGCGCTCAATGCGGGCGGCAACAATGACAATCAGAAGGAAGCCGCCTGATGCTTCGAACAGTCCACCTGCACGGCAAGCTCGGCAAGGACTTCGGTAAGTCCCATCGTTTCGACGTTGCAACAGCCGGCGAAGCATTGCGCGCGCTCAACTGCGCTTTCCCCGGTCGCTTCGTGAAAGCGATTGAGGAGGGCTATTACAAGATCGTGCGTGGCGACAAGCGCAACGGATTGCAGCTCGACCTGGAGCTTGTGACCCAGTTCAACCTGGGCCTCGCCGATCTGCACATCATCCCGGTCGCCAAGGGCGCCGCGTCCAATACAGCGAAGGGCACCACCAAGATCGTGCTCGGTGCCGCCCTGGTCGGCGGCGCGATCTTCATGTCGGGCGGCTTGCTCGCGACCCCGCTGGCTGCCTCTGGCATTCTGAGTGGCACGACTTACGGCAGCATTGCCGCGATCGGCCTTGGCCTCGCGCTGTCTGGCGCGTCAACGCTGCTCACCAAGCCCGCCAGCCCGTCGACGCAGGCCTCCAATGCTCTCAGCGTCAACGGCGGCAACATCGGCAATTCCGGTCGGCAAGGCGATGCGATCCCGCTGATCTACGGCGAGGTGCTGGTCGGCTCGACCCCAGTCGAGGTTTGGTCCGACGTCGAGGACATCAGCGTCTACGCAGACAATGCCGGCTCAATCGAGACCGCGTTCGGGGGCGGCTCATGACCGCTTACGCGACCTTCTTTGGTGACCAAGAATACACGTTCAAGCTCACGCCCGAATTGATCCGCGAGCTTGAGACCAAGCGCGGCGCCTTCGGTGCGCTCTGCAATCGCATGTGGGCGCGCAACTTTGCGCAGGAAGACATCGTGGAAACCCTCCGCCTCGCACTCATCGGCGGCGGTTTGGCGCCCAAGCGCGCGCATGAACTCATCGCGGCTTATGCCGAAAACCCCCTGATCGAAACATACGAACTCGCCGCCAAGATTCTGGAGCGGACGCTGTTCGGAAACCCATCGAAAGGAAACGACAAGTGAGCTTCGCCGCCGGCACGCCCATTTCTGACACTAACCCGTTGCCCATCAGGGCCGCAGGCAACTTGCTGGACAACACCGGACAGACGGTTAGTCCCGACAACTACACCCAGAATTTCACCTACAATGCCGATGGGACCATGGCGACCGTTCGGTTTACGGACGGCTCCAACACCTGGACGCAGACCTACAGCTACAGCGCCGGCCAACTCGCCAGCGTCACCAATTGGGTCCGCTCGTAATGGACCGCCTGGAAGTCAAAGCAACGCTCTCGGTCTCCGACGCCGGCGAGATCACCGGCACGGCATGGCCGTTCAATGCCGGCCCGGACAGCGTCGGCGACTTGATCGCCAAGGGCGCATTCAACATCGCGGTTAGCGATCTCCCCATGCTGCTCGCCCACAATCCCGACGACCTGGTCGGCACTTGGTCGGAAGCCAAAGAGACAGACGACGGCCTGGTCGTCAAAGGCCGATTGCACATCAACGAAAGCGAGCGCGCGCGGGCCGTGCGCGGCCTGGTCCAAGGCGGCCTGGTCTCCGGCTTGTCGATCGGCTTCCGCACGCGGGAGGCGAAGCAGCAAGGGCGCAACCGCGTCATTAGCGCGCTTGACCTGGTCGAAGTCTCGCTGGTCCGCAACCCCGCACACCCTCGCGCGCGTGTGACCTCCGCAAAAGCCTACGACGCGGCGCAAGCCGTGGCGGCCATCATTCGGCGCTTCTCTGCCGCAGCGTCATCCAACTGAACCGAACCCTAGAAAGGTGAATGTCTCTACCATGAAGCATATCTCTCCCCTCGAATTGAAGGATACCGGCGCCGGCAACGACGATCCGGCCATGATCGTGACCAAGGCCCTTGAGGGCTTCGAAGGCACGTTCGAAGGTCGCATCAAGGCAATCGAGGCCAAGTCCGCCGAACGTCTCGACCGTCTCGAAGCCAAGCTGAACCGACAGGGCCACGGCACGGTCGCCGACGACCTCGAAAAGAAATCTTTCGAGACCTTCCTTCGCACTGGTCCCGACAGCCTGAGCGACCTCGAAAAGAAATCGTTGGTCGCCTCCGGCAACACCGTGATGACCCCGCCGGAGTTTGGCGCGGAAGTGCTGAAGCTCCTGCGCTTGTTCTCGCCGATCCGTCAGTATGCGCGCGTCGTAACGGTTGGCGCGGCACAGGTTCAATATCCGCGTCGCACCGGCAGCACCGCTGCCACCTGGGTTGCTGATACCGCCGACCGCACCGAGAGCGACCCGTCTTACGAAGGCGTGACGATCACGCCTTACGAAGCAGCGACCTATACCGACGTTTCGAACCAGTTGCTCGAAGACAACGCCTACAATCTGGAAGGCGAACTGGCTTCCGACACGGCCGAGTCATTCGGCATTGCCGAGGGCACCGCCTTCGTGAAGGGCAATGGCACCACTCAGCCGGCGGGCCTCATGACCGCCAGCGGCATCAGCCAAATCATCACCGGCGCCGCTGCCACGTTCCCGACCTCGACGCCGGCCGACGTGCTGATCGGCATGTTCCACGCGATCCCCAACCTCTGGGCTCAGCGCGGCGTGTGGCTGATGAACCGCAACACGATCGCGGCCATTCGTCTCTTCAAGGACGGCATGGGCCGCTACCTCCTGATCGACGACCTCAACAACGGCGCGGCGCCGACGCTGCTTGGCCGTCCGATCGTTGAGGCGCCCGATATGGACGACATCGGCGCCAACAAATTCCCCGTGTTGTTCGGTGACCTGTCTGGTTACCGCATTGTGGATCGCGTCTCGTTCCAGATGCTGCGCGACCCCTACAGCATGGCGACGAAGGGCCAGACCCGTTTCCATTCGCGCAAACGCGTGGGCGCGTCCATCACGAACCCCGACCGCTTCGTAAAGCTCAAGGTCTCGGCGACCTAAAGGACACAGCTATGCGGCTCGCAGCGAACACATTCAGCCTCCAGCTTGGCAGCAAGTCTTTCGAATTGAAGTCATCGCTGCGGGCCGCATTCATCCTTTTCGACAAGTATGACGGCTTCCACAATCTCTCGCGCTACCTTGCGGAAGGAAGCATCACCACCGCCACCGACATTATCACCGCAACCATCGTCGATCAGAAGGCATGGGCCAACTATGTGCTCGCGGACACTAGTTCCGCAGTGCTCGACCTCATGGCCGCACGTGACCAGCTTATCGAATTCGTCCTAGTTCTGGCCGGCGCCGATGGGGACGTGCCCGATGACAGGCCATCAGGCAAGCCCATCCCGTTCGGTGAATACTTCACCAAGCTCTACCAGATTGGCACCGGCTGGCTCGGTTGGACGCCCGATGACACGTGGGACGCTACGCCCGCTGAGATCATGAACGCTCACAGCGGCCGGCTCGACATGCTCAAGGCCCTATTCGGTAGCAAGAGCGACGACGACCAGGCCGAAGCTAGATCGTTCGCCAACGTCGATAAGGCGGACCTCAACGCCATTGGCGATCTCACCAACCATGTGAGGCCGCGCTAATGGCCTGGAAACCGCGCCGCGTCTGTAGCTGCGGCAAGATCATCTCGGCAACCGACCTCTGCGAATGCCAGATCAGGCGCAAGGCTGAGGCTGATCGTCTCCGACCGAATGCCAATGATCGCGGCTATGACAGCAAGTGGCGTCGCGAGAGCAAGGCATTCCTTGCGCGACCAGAGAACCACTTCTGTGCATGTGGTTGTGGCCGGCTCGCGGATTGCGTCGATCACAAGACACCCCATGGCGGCGACAAGAAGCTGTTCTGGTCACGGTCCAACTGGCAGCCACTTGCGAGCTCGCCTTGCCATGTCAGCCGCAAACAATCCCTCGAAAGGTCGAAGTAGTCGCATGCCTATGATTGAATTCAATGGTGAGACGCGCACCGCCGCTGATTGGGCTCGGCTCAACGGCATGAGCAAAGAAACGCTCGGCAAACGGCTGAGCTTGGGTTGGTCTGTAGAAGAGGCTCTAACAACCCCTGTGGGTAAGCAAGGACGAAAGCCCAAGCCCATGCCTGCATCGGCGCTTGTCCAGGCTCTGCCCGCGCTTCGTGACTGGCAGCGCGACATGCATGCGGCTCACCGCCAGATGACACGCTCGGTGCGCGCGTTCGTGCGCCAGATGGAAGAGCAGATGGCAGAGCTACGCCATGGCCTCGACCAACACTTAGCTGCGCAACGCGACGAAGCGCACGGCAACATCCTTGCCTCTCACACCCGGGGGGTGGGCGAAAACATCTCAAAAACCACGAACGACCGGTGTTCCCGGATCACGCAAGAGAGCGTCTAATTGGAGTTTTTTCGACTATGCCCGCCATGACTCTCGACCAAACTAAAGCCCACCTGAACGTCACGATCGACGCCGACGACGCGCTGCTTACCGACAAGCTGGCGGCGGCAAAGGCGTGGGTTTCAGCCTATACCGCGGCCGATCCCGACGCGGACGCTACTCCGGCGCCGATCCGGGAGGCGGTGCTGCAATTGACGGCGCACCTCTACCAGAACCGGGAAGCCAGCTTAGTTGGCGTAACAGCCATGGCGCTGCCCTTCGGTTTCCTCGATTTGCTGGCCCCCTACCGCGCGTTTGCGTTCTGAAATGAGCACTTCCGACCCCTCTCTAGCCCTCCAAAAAGCCATGCGTTCGCGTCTCGTCGCGAGCCCGGAACTCATGGCTCTGGTCCAGGCTGAGCACGTCCTGGACGCCAATGGTCGGCCGGAGATCATGCCGGCCGTCTACATCGGCGAGGGGCAGACCTTATTCGGGCGCTGGGACGCGACCAGCCATGCAACCCTTCATGTCTGGTTTGCCGAGCCCGGGTTAGTCCAGTGCAAGGGAGCCGTCTCGGCCATCGTCGCGGCGCTGCGGATCGACGCCCAGGCCGATGGCGTGCTGCGGATCGACGGCTTCACCGTCCACGACATGCAGGCCACCCAGACCCGCTACCTCCGCGACCCACACGGCTCCTACAGTCACGGCATCGTCTCGGTCGCGGCGATCGTAAAGGCGAACTGACATGCGCGCCGGCAATCTCGACCGCCTCATTGAATTCCAGCGCCGCACCACCGGCCTGGACCTCTATGGCACGCCCGTAGAGACCTGGACCACCTACGCCACCATGCGGGCGCAGCTACTCAAGAATGCTACCGACGATCGGGAAGGCGAGCGCGGGCACACCACCGACGCGACGCGGACCTTCCGCATCTACTACTTCGCCAGCCTCAGCCTCAACGACCGGCTGCTCTATGAGGGGCAGCAATACGAGATCACCCAGATCAGCGAGATCGGCCGACGCGTCGGGATGGACGCAATCTGTGAGCGAGTTGGGCCGTGACGCTAATCTTCGTCGAAAATGGGTTCACCATGAATGCGGACCATTCTTTCGCTCTCGTCCATGTCTGGTGCGAGTTCCTTGATTTCAGGATCAAGAGCGTCCTTTACAATCGCGGCAGAATGCCAGAGCTCATGCATCAGGGCTTGCGCTTCTTCTATCATACTGTGCGGCTTCTCGCCGACACCCCACGCAATTTGTCTCTCTCCAAGCTCAATGCAAAGCTTTCTAAGCTTCCTCAGGCAGTTCCGCGTATTCCGAATCTCTCCAATTATCTCCCGGGGAAACAGATCAAGGTAGGCCCAGGCCTCCTCCAATTCCGGCGGCTCTTCGATACGAAAATGTTCCTCGCCGATGTATGCCGTCCCCTCCAGTGGGTCGAAGGTGATGTAAGCATTTTTTTCCCTGGCCTCATCAACAAGCTCCCGGAACGCAAATTCGAGCTTGAGGTAGAGCGACAACTTGCGGCGCATACTATCGCGGTCGACGATCATCTGATCGTGACTAACCTTTGCCATCGCACCGCGATAAGCGAGAGCTGCACCACCGAAAGCCACCAGTGCAGCAGCCAATGTTTGCCACTTGCTGAGATCAAGTGCGATCATCGCGATCAAGATGATTGCCACCGCCGTCGCGATTCCAGGCCATTCGGGATTCTTCATAACCTGAAGTTGCCGTGCTCTATAACTTTTGTCGAGAGGGCCGATTGATGCGCGGCCGAAAACCTGTTCTCAATCCCGACAGCAACCCGATCACCGCCGCGCCCAAGGCTCCGTCGTGGCTGAGCAAGGCCGCTCGCGCCGAATGGCGTCGCATTGCGCCGCTGTTGATGGACCGCCGAATTTTAGCGGAAACCGATCTGACCACGCTCGCGCATTATTGCGCTGCCACCGGCACGGTCCAGGAGCAGCAAAGGACCATCAACTGCGAGGGCTACGTCGTCACGACCGAGCGCGGCCCCCGCGCGCATCCCGCTGTCCGCATCCAGGCCGACGCGATGACGCGCGCGCGACTTCTGGCCGCTGAGCTTGGGTTGACGCCGGTTAGCCGCAACCGCCCTTCAATTCGAACCGACCAGGAAGACGATGACAGTGCATCCGACCTGGGTGTTTGACGAAACACCCATCCCGGACCAGCACGGGCGCGGCGAACGCGCTGTGAAGTTTTTCCGGGCCTTGAAGCATCCCAAATCGACCGGACCCCGCCGCGCTTTCGAGCTTGCGCCGTTCTGGGAACGCATCTTGCGGCGCATTTACGGGCCTTCCGACGCCAACAGCGATCGTGAGGTGCGCACGGTTTACATCCAAATTCCAAGAGGGGCACGCAAGACCACGTTCGGCGCCGCCTTAAGCCTTCTGCACTCTTGCGGCCATGAGAAGGTGCCCGGGGGCGCCTGTATCCTAGCGGCCAGCGCCGAAGACCAGGCCGAACTCGCCTTTGATGAAGCGCGCGCCTTCGTGAAGGCCACGACGCCGCTCGCCAAGGCGACCTATGTGATCGAATCCGAACTTGAGCTCGAGCACGTAGCGTCCGGCTCGACCTTGAAGGCTATTCCGGCTGAGGGGGACGTGCAGCAAGGCAAGACGCCATATTTTGTCCTGATTGACGAATTGCATGTTTGGAAAAATCGAAGATTGTGGCGTGCGCTGAAGAGCGGCCTGCTCAAGGTGCCGAACACGCTGCTGGTGATCATCACGACTGCGGGGCGCGGCCAGGACGGACTCGGTTTCGAAGAATATTCCTACGCCAAAAAGGTCGCCTCCGGTGAGATCATCAATCCTGCATATCTGCCGATCATCTTCGAACCGCCCGCAAAGTTCGACTGGCGCGACGAAAAGGTGTGGCACCTCGTCAATCCCGGCCTCAAGCATGGCTTCCCCGATCTTAAGGGCATGCGCCAAGCCGCATCGGAGGCTGCTGACAAGCCCGCCGATCGCGAGGACTTCTGCGTTTATAATCTGAACCAATGGATCGACGCGGCATCAAGCCCGTTCGTCTCCATGCAAGTCTATGACGAGGGCACCGACCAGGTTGACCTGGACGCGCTGGCTTCGCGCCCGGCGTGGCTTGCAGTCGATCTGTCATCAAACACCGACCTGTCAGTCGTTTCGGCAGCATGGCCCGATGACAATGCTGGCTATGACACATGGTCTTGGTTTTTCGTTCCGCGGGCAAACCTCCGCGAACGCGAGAACAAGACCGGTGCGCCTTATTCGCAGTGGGTGAAGGATGGCTTGATCACGGCCACCGAGGGCAACGTGATCGACTTTGACGCGGTGCAGGCGTCTATCGAACAGCTTTGTCAGCGGTTCAACGTCCAAGAGATCGCGTTCGATCCTTACATGGCTCGCATGATGCAGGCCGGGCTGCTTGAGAAGGGCCTGCCCGTGGTCGATTTCCGGCAGGTCCCCAGCCTCATGATGCCGGCACTATCGGAACTTGAGCGGGCGATCATCGCGCGCCGCTTCCGCCACGGCGGCCATCCGGTGTTGCGGTTCTGCTTCGCCAATGCGGAGGTTGAACGCAACAAGCAACAGCATGCCGTCCGCTTCCACAAGTCCAAGCGCTGGCTGAGCATTGACGGAGCGGTTTCAACCGCGATGGCCGTTGCCCGGGCCTCGACCGGCGAGAACTCCCGCTCGCTCTATGACCTCCCGAACGCTGTTGAACTTCTATCATGGTGACCCATGGCCGATAACGACGACCTCGATCAGTATTTGCAGGCGCTGCCAGACAAGCTGAAGGACCAGCTCTCGGAGGTGATCCACGAGCAAGCGCAGCGATTGTCAGACGCTCAAAAAGACGCCTTGCGCTCGCTTGAGCAGTCTCATGAGACTGGCGAGCTGGAAAATAGCTGCACGGTCGTGCCTGGAGCGCATGATTTGGAATGGATCGTCCAGGCTGGCGGCGAGCTGACCATGAAAGAAGTGCGGGAAGGATCAAATGTGGCGTATGATTACAGCGTGGGCTTCGAATTTGGGACCAGCCGCCAGCCGGCGCGACCCTTCTTTTATGCAACCTACAACACCATGCGCGACGAAATGCAGGGGGCGATCGACGAAGCTATTAACGAGGTTCTTTCCAATGACTGACGACAGATGCGCGCGCACAATCACATGGCTCGGCGGAACGCACACGTTCAATCTCAACCACCCCTGGGTCCGCCGCGTCTTGTCTTGGCGCGGCATTCCCGGACCAGGCGGTAGCTCGATCTCGGCTATTTGGGGCCGCTTTGAGACGAATAACTATTCGGCGAACGACGTAGAGCGTGTGATGGAGTTCGGTCTACTTGGAGGCGGCACGACCGAGAGCGAGGTGAAGCGGCTGCTCGACGCCCATGTGCGCGGCAAGCCGCTCGCGCCTAATGTCCTGATTGCCAGCGAAGTTTTGGCAGCCGTTTTCGTCGGAGATGCCAATGCCAGCACCTAGTCTCAGGATCCCCATCAGCGTGGATCTGGAGAAATTCCGCGACCAGATGAAGCAGACCAGCTCACTGGCCGGCACCGCTACGCGCCAGATCGCGAAGCAATTCCTCGACATGAACAAGGATCTCGCGAAGGACGCGATCTTTGCGACCATGGCGCGGGGTGCCCTCGACCTTGCCGGCAAGGTCGCGCTCGCGGTCGGCACTTACAAGCTCATGACGGCCGCGATCAACGGCGCGCGCGAGCAGATGGAGCAAATGGTCGACATCGCCGACAAGGCCCAGAACCTTGGCGTATCGCCCGCGTTCCTCCAGGCCTTCACCAGCGAGGCCAAGAAACTGAAGGTGGAGGCCGGCGAACTGGAATCCGCCCTCGACCACGCCTTCAACGCGACCAAGGATCGATCGCCGATCGACGTCGGCGAGTGGACGGTTGGCGAAGAGAAGATCACTGCCGTAGAGAAAGCGCTGCGCGTTTTGAATGCGACGGCAGCGAAGGACGCCGGCCAGCAACTTCAGGGCCTGGTTCTCTTCCGAGACGCCAAGACCCAGGAGGACAAGATCAAGGCCGTGCTCGCGGCCATGATCCAACTCGACCAGATCGGCCAGCACGCCGCGAGCCTGGACCTTGGCGAGAAAATGTTCGGCTCGCAGATCGTTGACCGCATGCGACAGGGCAAGACCAGCGCCGAAAGCATGTTGCAGACGATCAAGGAAGCCAGCGCCAACGCCGACGGCATCTTTAGCAACGCCCTGGTAGAGCGCGCGAAGGAAGTGGACGACCAGCTCAAGCTGGCGCACCAGCGGTTGTCCCAAGCTCTCAAACCCAGTTGGGACGATTTGGCGTCCGTCATGATGGACATCAAGGGCGCCTGGGCCGACATGGTCGGCTACATCGCCAAGGCCGTGGAGCTATCAAACAAGATCCCGCGCATCCCCGGAATGCCGGCGAGCTCAACCGACCTCGCGGCGAAGCAGGACGCTCTCGCCCAAGTCAACGCGCGCCTCAACGGGACCGGCGGCGGTTTGCTCGGGAGTGTCAACCTGCCGCCGCTATCCATCCCCGGACTTGGCCAAGTCTACGCCGGCACTACCGCGGACCTAGAAGGCCACCGCGACCGGCTGCAAAAGGAAATCTCGGCACTTACGACGGCCCAAGATGCGTATGGTCCCACCGCGCCAAGCCAGACGCGAGGCACCGGTCCAGCACCGATCAAGATCAGCGCCGGCAGCGATCACGACCGGTTTGATAGTTCTGCGGACGCGATCGACAAGCGCACCGCCGCACTACAGGCGGAAGCCGCTACCTTGGACCAAACGACGGCTTCGCGGGAAAAGGCCAAGATCGCGGCGCAACTGATGGAGGTTGCACAGCAGGCAAACGCAGCGGCCGGTCAGGGCGAGGGCGTTGTCACTGCGGAACAGCGCAAACGCATTGACGAGGTTACCCAGGCGTATGGCCGAGCGACTGAAGCCATCGAAAAGGCGAACATCGCGCAGTCAATCCGGCGAGGTCGCGAGACAGCGCTGCTCGATCCCGAGGACGTCCAGGTTGCCGAGCAACTGAAGGGCCTCTACCCGAACGTCTCCGACGCGCTCAATAGCGTCGAGGCCAGCGCCATGCGCGCCAATGAGAGCATGCGCGTCATCGGCAACACTATGTCGTCATCGCTCACGACTGGCTTGGCGGACATCGTCGACGGCACAAAATCTGTCAGCGACGGTTTCGCGAGCATGGCGAAGTCGATGGTCCGCGCCCTGGAAGAGGCCATGATCAAGATGCTTGTCGTCGCGCCGATCATGCGCTCCATGAGCGGCATGTTCGGCCTGGGCGGATCTTCGCTTCCGATGCCCGGCGATGGCGCCTTCATTGGGCCGGTAGCCAAGGCGGACGGTGGGCTGATCACCGGACCTGGGGGACCGCGCGACGACAAGATTCACGCGCGGCTTTCGAACGGCGAGTTTGTCGTCAATGCGTCCTCGACGACGAAGCACCGCGCTGCGCTCGAGGCGATCAACTCTGACAGGATCCCGAAATTCGCCGATGGCGGTTTGGTCGGCGCCGGCGGCCCAGCCGTGCCGATGGTCAATTCCGGCCACGTCATCGCGCCGTCGATCTCAGTCAATGTCCAGGGCTCGCCCGGGCAGTCGTCCCAGGATCATCAGCGCATGGGCGAGACCATTGCCCAGGCGGCGCAGCACCACATCAAGAGCATGATTGCTACCGAGCTCCGGACGGCCACGCGACCAGGAGGCATCCTTCGCCGGTAGTCGTTTTATCGAGCAAACCTGTCGGCGAGCGCTATAGACTGGTATTGAACCCCAAATGCGAAAGCCACCGCCCGGTGAGACGGTGGCTTTCTAAGGAGACCCGAACGTGCCGTTGCAGAGAACGTCCGAGCAAGAACGATATAGCGCGTCGCGCGCGCTTCCCCAGGACAATCGGCCTAGCCGGTCTGAAATCCGGTCGAAAAAAGTCCCACAGAGGGTCCGCCAGTCTGCCCTCAAGGACCGCAAAATCCTCGAAAAAATAGCCGCTTTTCGAGTTCCGGCCCACATGCTGGCCGGCGAGGCTTCAGTTGCACACCCCACACCCTCTAATCCCCTCTCTATTGATACCTCTGTAACACCGACAACCAGCCCTAAGCCGTCCAACGACAACATACCCGTCTGGGCACATACAGGTGACGTCGTCAAAGCGGTGGCCGCGACAGCGGCCCTCCAAATCGCAGAGAAGCCCGCCTATGCGTTCACGTTCAATCTGACGACCAAGGCGCGGGAGAAGGCCCTGACTCATCCCATGGGCTTCCTCGACTCATTGAAGCGGGCCTTTGACAAGCAGCTGGCCCGGGCTGGCATCCGGCTTCCTTACTGGTTCTGCATCGATCGCGATTGGGATGGCCGGCTGCACATTCACGGCGCCTTCGCTGCCGTCACCGAGAAAGAGATTCTGAAGGAGGCAATGCGCCGGGCTTGGGGCGAGGCGCCGGAGCGGGGCCGGCAATTCCAGATCAAGATCGTCCCGCTACGCGATGACGGCTGGGCAACCTACGCCACGCGCAATCTGCGCCGGGTATCGAACAAGATCGGCCCTGCCTTCACCATGACCCGGCCGTTGCAGCAAGACGCGCAATGGACCTATGAAGAGATCAGGCGGATTATGCGATGAAGGTCTCAAGGCGTCGTAATCCGCCGTTTCAACTTGAGCTTTCGAGACAAGATTGCGGCTCTGGCATTGGCCGGCGGGAGACCATTTAGAGTCAAGTAGGTGTAGATAGCAGCCTCTTCGGTCGCGCACGCCTGAAAGGCTCGTTCTGCGACCAGATTTGCCTCTGCCTGAATATCGTTGAGGAATTGGCTCTGGGCAGAACTTGAAAAGCATGTGTCATAAGCGCTGATAAGGGGCTCGGACGATTGCTGCGCGTAAGTCCCAGACGCACCTAGAACTATCGTCAAGAATGCGAGAGACAGCTTCATCTCATCCTCCGGGACGGCAATGGGTTGTGCCTATTTCGCTAGCCGCTGCACAAGAGCAGCTCCGTTTGGGTTCACCGCGCAGAGGTAGAACCAGATTTGAGACTGCCCGGCCGCGCTCCATTCGATCTCAACCCGGATCGGCGGATTGGGACTGGGCCAGTTCGCGGGCGCTGGCTGCGGGGCAGTCTTACTCTTGCCGATCTTCATGCCAGCGATCTTCGGCAACGTATCGGCCGCTTTGATGATGCACGCGGACTCGTTCGGGCTCGCGGCGAGCGCTGGTGCGACGGCGATTAAAGTCAATGTTATCAAAATGAAACGCATCTTGGTCAGTCCCCCAGCCGTCGAAAATATGAGGGATGAGCCGACGCGTTACAACCGCTACTTGAGTTGCACGCTCGATCCTTCGGAGTTCGCTAGTCATAAGTCAGTTCTGACTTACAACCTTAAAGAGAGTATCTTGTTGACGCCACTTCGAGAATATGAGTCTAGTGGCGCCACACCGCTAATGGTGGGGCTCAAAGGGAATACCATGCTGATCAGTGACGACCGCTACTTCCAACTTGTGCATACGCTGACCGAGGCGCCTGGGTAGAGAACCGCGTCCAGGTCGCTTTGTGCGCGGCCGACATCTATCCGGCTTCGAGCGCCGATTGCGACCCCGGCAATCCGGCGATCGCAATGCACGGCGAGGAGCCGTCCATCGAACTGGTCGCGGAGGTCGAGCAGGTTCTCGCCGGCTTGGGCAGTGCGAGAGTGCATTAGCAGCCTGCCTAACATTTGAGCAAAAATACTTCGCGAAAGCCCATATGGCCCTGCCTATAGGGCAGATAGCGCACCGCTTCACGGCCGTTCGCGTCTCCTCTGTCAGTGCTCAGCCGGCGGCGCTACTCCCGCCGGCTGATTTTTCAGGGGAGATCATCCAACCACTGACATGGAGAGAAGTGTATGCCCATCGAACCGTTCAAGCCCGTCACATATTCCGCCGCCCGACGTCGCTTCAACCGCGCGTCCGAACACCAGCGCATCTGCAAGCTGAGTCCGCGGGGAGCGAACAGCCTTCAGGCTTCCTTCGCCATTGTGGAGAACAACTTCATCACCGCGACCGGCGAGATCGATACCGTCGAAGCGTGGTGCCGCGACGAGGGCGTGCTTGGGCCGCACGAGTTCCTGAAGGAGGCCGCGTGAGCAAGGCTGTGTCCTTCACCTACGACAACGATCGTCGCACTGGCACCTATGAAGTGCGATCGGGCATGGTGCGCGTCATCACCGAATTTGGGACCAAAGCAACCCAGGTCGGCGGCTCACCACCATCGGCGATTTCTCGGATGTTGGCCCGCGAGTTGATGCAAGAGGCGAGGCTGAAGTAAGAATAGAGGGGCGCGGATCACACCGCGTCCCTTTTGGCTTAGGTCGAAACGCGAAAGACAGTGTGAAAGAACTTCTCGATATCCTCCGGAATTGAAGTCAAAACGATCCCGACAAAGAGCCAAGCGGCACCACCAAGTTGCAGGTTAACGTTTCCAACCATCGCGTGTGTGAGACCCTCACGTATCACTGAATCGGCGGCCTCTCGTTCGCTTCTTTCGGATTGAATAAGCTTGTTCACGCGATCTGCTTCCGACTTTAACTGCTGCTCCACGCGAGTCTCTAGCTGCTCTATTTGCTCCTGCAGCCGCTTCAATTGCTCCTGGATATCGGAAGATGTCGCGCGCACGATCGCCCTGCCCACAGACACGATAGAGCCTGTGCCCGCATTCAACGTTAGGTTCAAAGCCGGCGGCCTTCGGAACACCGATGGCAGCCGTTCGAGCCAATCATTTACGGCGTTGAAAAAGCGTCCGCCCCCAAATGCGGCTCTCGCTTCATCGAAGCCGGAGATCACTACTGCCAATCCGAGAATTTGAAATAGAAGCCCTGCCCACTTAATTCGGTCCGTTCCCGACCTTGAGAAGAGAAACTCCGGAAAGAAATAGCTCACCAAAAGAATTAGAACTGACAATCCGAACCATGCTGCCACACCTTTAGTCGGCCTTAGCCACTCAACGAATCGCCCCAGCATTCTCAGCCCCTGGCCGGACGTCAACTTCCAGCACATCGTAATCGCGCAACGATGCAACCGCAAGATGAGGAAATCCCGCGCGCCCAGAGCGATCCAACAATTCGTATCTCGCGTGCGCTTTCTTCGCGAACATCTCGATCTCAACGCTATAGCGATATTAGTCAGAAGCGATTGGGATTTGCGAAGTGCTAGCGACAACGAAACGCGTGCTCACAAAACAGGAGGCGGCCGAATATTGCGGCTGCAAGACCCTGTCTGCGTTTGATCGCTGGCTTCAAAAGGGACTTATCCCCAGGGCAATACCCGGAACGAACCGCTGGGACCTCAGAGCTCTTGACTCGGCCCTAGACCGCGCATCTGGCCTTGTGACAGAATCCGCTCCAGAAATGACCCCATACCAGCGGTGGAAAGCTGAGAATGCGCGTAAGACCCAAGCCGCTTAAGCTCAAGGGCATCAACCGCGTTCCCAAGCGCCAAGCTGACGGCACGGTCAAAATCTACCTCTACCACCGGGCGACTGGCATCCGACTGGACCCGGACCGGCTTGTCGAGACTTACGCTGAGGCGGAGAAGCGGACGCGGCGGAAGAGCGAAAAGACGCTAATCGATCTCATTCGTCTATTCGACACCTCCAGCACGTTCGCCGCGCTGAGTGAGGAGTCTCGCAAGCAGTATCCGTGGAAGCTCAAGCGTATCGAGCAACAATGGGGAAGCGTCCCCGAGGACACATTCAACAACGCTGACGACGCCGACGCATTCGCAGCGGACGCGCTCGCGTGGCACCAGGACCTGGGCAAGACCTCACGTCGATCGGCCGACAATCTCATGTCGGCGCTCTGCCGCGTGCTCTCGTTCGCGAAAGAGCAGCGGCGCATAAAGCACCACCCTATCCCCACCTTCCATCGGCTCTACAAGAGCGACCGGGCCGATAAGACGTGGTCGGAAGAGCTACAGCAGCAATTCATCAAGGCCGCACGGCCGGCGATGGCCACCGCCATGATCTTGGTGCGAAACACCGCTATGCGCGCCGGCGACGTCCGCAAGTTTGCCTGGACACGTTACGACGGACAGCGGGTGCAAATCCGGTCGAGCAAGACCGGCAAGATGCTTTGGATCCCCGCCACGCGCGAGCTGAAAGCGCATCTGGACGCCCTGCCCCGCACCGGTGCTCTCGTCATGTTGACGCCGTCCGGCAAGGCCTACACCAAGCGCTACTTCAACGATCATTGGCGCGAGGACTCGGACGCGGTTGCAGCTCGCGACCTGAACTTCCACGACAACCGGGGCACCGCTGCCACGCTGCTCGCTGAGGCAGGCGCCACAGCGCCGGAGATCGCGGAAGCGCTGACCTGGACGGTAGACAAGGCACAGCGCGTCATCGACGCCTATTTGGCACGACGTGGCGTTTTGGCTGCCAACGCCATTCAGAAGCTTGAGGACTACCGGGACAAGCTCAGCTCAGCAACGTAGCGAAAGGAAAAAGGCCGCCCAGTGAGGCGGCCTTTTCTTACTTCTTTTGATGGTGTCGCGGCGGTGGCTTGGTAGGCCGCGTCTCTTTGCGGCTTTCCCGAAGTTCGCGGCGTATCGTCACCACGATGGCGACAACAGAGCTAATCACACCCAGGAGGCCCGAAAGGGCCGCGACGGTGTCCGATAACACAACGGTTGTTCCTGGCACCCCGCGGCCAGTGCGAATCGAAGATAGCAAAAATCGAAGGGCCCGAACAGTTCGACCAGGATCGGAGAACGCCCCGCGAACAGAAATTGCAAACTATCTGCAAACGGGCGGTTCGGTGCAAACCGACCGCCCCGAGACTACATTGAAAATATTGAGGAATTTGGTCGGAGCGAGAGGATTTGAACCTCCGACCCCTAGTCTCCCAGACTAGTGCGCTAACCGGGCTGCGCCACGCTCCGAACGTCGTTCCATTAGCTAGGATCGCCGCTTTGCGCAAGGCAAGGTACACCATTTTGGTGTCCCCGCCCAAGGCTCCCGGAACTGACCGCAAAGACAACGAAAAGCGCTCTCACACGTCCTTCAGCGCCAGATCGAGCATGTCCCGGCAGGCGACGAGGTCGGTGAGCACCCGACCCAGGCGCTCCCGGTCCAGCGCGCTGGGGCCGGCCGGAGGCGGCGCGGTGCCGCCCTTGCGGAAGGTCGTGAGGATGTCCTCGTCGTCGGTCTCCGAGAAGCGGAAGTCGATGCCTTCCTCCTCCTCGCCCTGGTAGTCGTCATCGTCGGTGTCGAGGGTGCCGCGAACGCCGGTCTCGCCCTCCGGCTCCGTCAGGCTCGCTCCGATGGCGTCCTCGATGGCGCCGAACGAGACGGCAGCCGAGCTGTCAGCCAGGCCCTGTACCGATTTGACGCCATGCTCCTTGAGGATCCGCTGCACCCCGCGGATGGTGTAGCCCTCCCCGTAAAGGAGACGGCGGATGCCCTTGAGCAGGTCGACGTCGTCGGGGCGGTAATAGCGGCGGCCGCCGCTGCGCTTCATCGGCTTGATCTGGGAGAATCGGGTCTCCCAGAACCGCAGCACGTGCTGCGGAATGTCGAGTTCCTGCGCTACTTCGCTGATGGTTCGGAACGCATCCGGCGCCTTGTCCAAATGCCACATCCTTTTGGAGGACGGTTACGCCTCCGGTTGAACCTTGCTGCCGTCACCATTGGTGCGGTGCTGGGCGTTGATGCGCTGCTTCAGGATCGCCGACGGCTTGAACACCATGACCCGGCGCGGCGAGATCGGCACCTCGGTGCCGGTCTTCGGATTGCGGCCGATACGCTGACCCTTCTTGCGCACCATGAAGGACCCGAACGAAGACAGCTTCACCGTCTCGCCTCGCTCGAGGCAGTCGGTGATCTCCTTCAGCACGAGTTCCACAAAGGCGGACGATTCCGTGCGCGAGAGGCCCACCTTCTGGTAGACGGCCTCGCACAGATCAACACGCGTTACGGTTTTACTTGTATCGGTCATCGCCCTGCCCCACATCACGGCGAACAATTGTTGTCTGAAATTATGAGGTTACGATACGGCGGTCAACAGCGCTCATCAATGCAGACGCATCGATAATCCGCGTAGATTAGGGCAAAATTTTATCGACTGTGGCCTTTTACCAGCGCACGAGTGCGGAGCCCCAGGTAAAGCCGCCGCCCATCGCTTCGAGCAAAACCAGGTCGCCGCGCTTGATGCGGCCGTCTTTCCGCGCCACCGACAGTGCCAGCGGGATCGAGGCGGCCGAGGTGTTGCCGTGACGGTCGACCGTCAGCACCACCTTCTGCGGTGCGATATGAAGCTTGTGGGCGGAGGCGTCGATGATTCGCTTGTTGGCCTGGTGCGGCACGAACCAGTCGATGCTCTCGGCATTGTGGCCGGTTGCCTCGAAGGCATCGACGATCACGTCGGTGATCATGCCGACCGCGTGCTTGAAGACCTCACGGCCCTCCATGCGCAGATGGCCGACGGTCTGGGTCGAGGACGGCCCGCCGTCGACGAACAGCTTTGCCTTGTGACGGCCGTCGGAGCGCAGATGCGTGGTCACCACGCCGCGATCGGTTGCGGCTTTGCCCGGCTGCTCCTGCGCCTCCAGCACGACCGCGCCGGCGCCGTCGCCGAACAGCACGCAAGTGCCGCGATCGTTCCAGTCGAGGATGCGCGAGAAGGTCTCCGCGCCGATCACAAGCGCGCGCTTGAAGGCACCGGTGCGCAGGAAATTGTCGGCGGTCGCAAGCGCAAACACAAAGCCCGAGCACACCGCCTGGAGGTCGAAGGCCGCGCCGTGATTGATGCCGAGCCCATGCTGCACCGCGACTGCGGTCGCGGGAAAGGTGTTGTCCGGCGTCGAGGTCGCGAGCACGATCAGGTCGATCGACTGTGCGTCCAGGCCAGCATCAGTGAGCGCAGCCTGTGCCGCCTTGATCGCCAAATGCGAGGTGAACTCGCCCTCGGCCGCGATGTGCCGCTCGCGAATGCCAGTGCGCTGCACGATCCATTCGTCGGACGTGTCGATGCGCGCCGCCAATTGGGCGTTGGTCACCACCTGCTCCGGCAGATAAGAGCCGCAGCCCAGCACGACCGAACGAATTTTGGTCACGAAACAGCCTCCTGCGCGGTTGGCACGGAATTGAGTGCACCACCCTCGCGGTTGAGCATCTGGTTGATCTTGTTCAGGAGATCGAATTTGACCATCTCATAGCCAACATCGATCGCATAGGCAAAGCCTTCGGCGTTGATTCCGCCATGGCTTTTGACCACGACCCCGTTCAATCCAAGGAACATCCCACCATTGGACTTGTTGGGATCCATCTTGTTGCGCAGGGCCTGGAAGGCGCGGCGGGCAAAGAGATAGCCGAGCTTGGTCATCCAGCTCCGCTGCATCTCGGCTCGGAGCAGTTCCGCCATCTGGCGCGCGGTTCCCTCGGCGGCCTTGAGCGCGATGTTGCCGCTGAACCCTTCGGTGACGATCACGTCGGCCAGCCCCTTGCCGATGCCGTCCCCCTCGACGAAGCCGATATAATCGAGCTCCGGCAGGTTCATCGCACGCAGGATTTCGCCAGCCTCGCGAATTTCCTCGTGGCCCTTGATCTCCTCGACCCCGATATTGAGCAGGCCGACCGTGGGGCGCGGCTTGCTGAACAAGACGCTGGCCATCGCAGCACCCATGACCGCGAGCGAGACCACATGGTGTGCATCGCCGCCGATGGTGGCACCGAGATCGAGCACGACAGACTCGCCGCGCATCGTCGGCCATATGCCCGCGATCGCCGGGCGGTCGATGCCCCGCAGCGTGCGCAGATGGAAGCGCGACATCGCCATCAGCGCGCCGGTGTTGCCGGCGGAGACCGCGACATCCGCCTCGCCCTTTTTCACTGCATCGATGGCAAGCCACATCGAGGAGGTTCTGCGACCACGACGCAGCGCCTGGCTCGGCTTGTCCTCCATGCCGACGGCAACGTCAGTATGGATGATCCGGGAGACGGCCTTGAGCTGGGGGTGACGATCGAGCTCAGGCTCGATCCTGGCGCGGTCGCCGACCAGCAGGAACTCGGCCTCGCGGTGCCTGCCGAGCGAGATGGCAGCGCCTGGAATGACGACGGGGGCGCCGACGTCGCCCCCCATGGCGTCAAGCGCGATACGAACCTTGCTTGGCATCAAAATCCCGGAAACCTGGTCTGGCGCGGTCGTCAACTGGCGGGGCCGCGAAATGGGTTCGCCATGGACATGGCGACCGGCCAGGCGCAACGACGCACCCCGACCGGGGCGCGACAATAGCGTTTTGTCGTCCCGAAACAACCTCTTGCCCCCAGCCTTTTGGACTGGGGACGATCTGGCCGCGAGTCGCGAAACTCACGTGAAATGTATATAAATCAAATAGATATCACGACATCTCAATCCATCCAGGCAATTACATCTTGCCTCAACGCAAAGAGTTCCCGTGGGGATGCCCGAGCTACTGGCGGTTCTTGTTGTCCTGAAGCGCCTTTAGTACCGCAAAGGGATTGTCCTCGGGGTCGGGAGCCGTGACCTCCGCCTCGAACACGACACCGGGCTTGCGCGGATAGGGATCGATCGCCAGGAACAGCGCGTCGGTCGCAATCCGGCCGAGATCGATGATCCCGTTGACGATGGCCTCCGGCGGATCGGCGACCTCGGGCGGCTCCTTGTCGTCCTGGCCTTCCTCGATCAGGTCGGCCAGGCGCCGTACCTCGGCCTCGGGGGCGAATATCAGGTCGATGTCTTCGTCGATCTCGCTTTCGATCGGTTCGAGCGTGACCACGCAGGTCTGGCCGATCCGGGCACGGACGTGGCCTGTGACATGGAATCGGCCGCCACTCTTCGGCACGACGTCGAAGGCGGCATGGGCCGACAGAATGTCGCGGACGCCAGCGACATCGGCCATGGCCTGGCGCTCCGCAGCCGAGGCCTCGACCTTACGGTGCAGGCCGGTATCGGGAATATGCGCAACCATCACGGGCACGCGCCAGGGATCGGGTTCGGATCTGGCATTCGGTCGGTTCATGGCGTCTCATTCTCCCGAAGCGGCATGGGAAATTTGAAGGATCCGAGCAACAATGCCGGGTCAGTGGTCATGCCCAGATCGGCCTCCGTGGCCTGTGCGTAAGTGGCAAGCCGCAGCGCCTGATCCATCCTGGCACCATTCAAGATATTCTTGCAGATCGCCTGCGCCAGAGCCTCAGCGTCCGTATCGATGGCCTGGTCATAGGCCTGCACGCGGCCATAAAAGGCCTCGCCGAAGGCCCGCATCCGCTTCGGGACGGTCTGGTCGCCCACACCCATCTCGCGCAGATTGTCGTCCATGTCCTCGCAGAAGCGGTCAAACAGGGCCTGCGACAGCTCTACCCCGCCCTGGGTGGTCCGCAGGCGGCGCAGCAACAGCCAGAGATGCAACAGCAACAGGTCGAAACGGCCATTAACCGTATCTGGCACGCCCAAGTCACGGTAAAATATGGGTTCTCGCGCCTGCGTCACGATCATGCCATAGATGGCCTCAATGGTGCCGGCCGGGGTTAGCCGGGGTTTCCTGAAGTGATTGAACGGCCAAAGCATTGTGGTTTCCGCAAGCGGGCGCGCGCGAGTTGCATTCAGAGCCTCCGCCCGGTACTTCAGCGCCTCGCGCGACGCAAGGGGACGGAATCAGTTCCGCAATGACCATACCGAACCAGACCCGCCTGCGCGCCGATAGACCGCGCGGCCTCCATTCGTGCTGGCGCGCCTTGAATTCGCGCTGGCGCGCCTTGCGCATGCTCGCGGCCGTGACCCTGGTCGGAGCTGCGCTCGCCGGTTGCAGCGGTGAGCAGTTCCAGAAGGGCTACATCCTCCCGCCCGGCGCGCTCGAACAGATTCCGATCGGCGCGAGCCAGGACCAGGTGCTGATCGTGATGGGCACGCCCTCTACCGTCGCCACGCTCGACGGCGAGGTGTTTTACTACATCTCGCAGCGCTCGGAGCGCATGGTCGCCTTCATGAACCAGAAGCTGGTCGACCAGCGCGTGATCGCGATCTATTTCGACAAGAACCGGCGCGTGCGCCGGCTTGCGAATTACGGCCTCCAGGACGGCAAGATCTTCGACTTCATCAGCCGGACCACGCCGACGTCGGGCCAGGAGATGAGCTACCTCGCGCCGCTGTTCAAGCTGCTCAGCTTCAACTGAGACCATAAGCTGAAGTCTTCAGCTTAGGTCTTGCGCATGCGGCGTCGTGCCGCTCTCCGCGTGGCATCTGCGGTCGCGTGCGACTTGCCGTCGTGCGCCCGGTTCCATACGCTCTCTGCAAAACAAAAAGCAGGGAGTGGATTCGTGCCCAACAAAGTTCTGTCCCGTCGTCGCGTGCTCACTGGCGTTGCCGGGCTGTCGGCCGCAGCCATCCTGCCGCGATCCAGCCTTGCTGACTGGAAGCCGACCGAGAATTTGCGAGTGATCGTGCCGGCCGCGGCCGGCGGCTCGACCGACGTCATGGGCCGGCTGCTCGCGGCCCATCTCCAATCCGCCTGGGGCCAGACCGCGGTCGTGGAGAATCGCTCGGGCGGCGGCGGCACCATCGGGACGGCCGAGGTCGTTCGCTCCAAGGCCGACGGCCACACCATCCTGATCGGCAATCCCGGCCCGAACGCGATCGCCTACAGCATCTTCAAGAACCTCACCTACAAGCCGGACCAGCTCCAGCCGGTCTCCAACATGATCCAGATCCCGAACATCGTCTCGGCGCATCCGAAGACCGGCATCAAGTCGATTGCCGAGCTGATCGCCTTCCTCAAAGCTAATCCGGACAAGCTCAGCTACGCCTCTTCCGGCGTTGGCCAGAGCCCTCACCTCACCGGCGCCTGGTTCCTCCAGCTCACCGGGCTGAAGATGACGCACATCCCGTTCCGCGGCGCCGGCCCCGCGCTCCAGGCTGCGCTTGCCGGCGACATCCAGATCCTGTTCGACAATCTCTATCCGAGCCTGCCGCAAGTGCAGAACGGCACGCTCAACGGCCTCTGCGTCACCACGACCGAGCGCAGCGACCTCGCACCGAACCTGCCGACCATGCGCGCGAGCGCGCCGGAGCTTGCGAATTTCGACGTGTCGTCGTGGTTCTCGGTGTTCCTGCCGAAGGGCGTCCCCGCCCCCGTGCTCGAGGCGCTCAATCTTCAGGTGAAGGCGATGCTCGAGCGCGACGACATGAAGAAGCAGATCGTCGCCATGGGCGCCCGCGCCGATTACGGCACGCCGCAGCAATTCTCCGACTTCGTGGACGCCGAGACGAAGAAGTTCGCCGGCATCATCCAGAAGGAAGGCCTGCAGATGGATGTGCAGTAGGCCTCGCGTCCCGGACGCGGTGCGGCGTGCATCGCTCAGGCAGGCTCGGCCGAGGGCTGCACCACCAAACCGGCGATGGCCGAAATCGAGTCCAGGCGCGTCAGGTCGAAACCGATGTCGGAGAAATTGATCCCATGGTCGGTCTCAATGCTCATGATGAGCTCGACTGCGTCGAGTGAATCGAGACGTCCGCTGGTGAACAGCAGATCGTCGTCGCTCAGCGGCGCGCTATCGCCCTTCATGAGCAGCCGCTGCACGATGTAGCGCCGCATTTGCGATCTGATTTCAGAACCGGCTTTCGTGGTCATGTCGTCACTCCCAGGAGATAAAGCAGGAATTCGGTGCGTTGCCAGAGCGAATGCTCGCGGTCCAACGGCGCGTCGAAGACGTGAATGAAACAGAAGAAGCTCGACACCCACAAGCAAGGCAGCAACCGGCCACGCAGCCATCCTCGCGACACCTGCTGCGGTGCGCGACGCATCTGCGAGAGCCCCACGCTGATTGCCAGGACGAATGTGTAAAACGCATGTGATTGTTCGCCGATCAGCGCTCGCCAAAGGCCCATTTCGCCGACGAAATGAATGTCGCGAATGAAATGGAATAGCAGGTTGCCGACACAGGCCGCTGCAAAGGTGGCGAAGAACATTCGAAACCGGCGATGGCCGCGGAAACAGCGAACAAAGGTCGGATAGAAGAAATGATCGACGAGCAGTTCCTTGTAATAGAAGTAATAGCGATTCCAGAATTCGGCGAGCGTCGTTGACTCCAGAGGCCGATAGGTGTTGCGCAGCAGGCGAAAACCGGCAAGCCGCGCCGTCGCTACGATGATGCCGCCGAACACCGTCATGCTCAGCAGGTCTTCCGCAAAGAAGATGACGACACTGGCCCACCCCGCGAAGCGCGGCAGGGGATGACCTGCGAGATACTGCAGTAAATTGTCGTCGAACCTTGGAAGCTGCAAACGACCGTAGACCAGTTCGGCGAGACAAATCTTGACGATAGCCAGCACCAACGTCCAGGCCGCAAGCTTGACGCCCTTGAGCTGCGTGACCGCGAGCTCCTCAGGGGTCTTGGCCTCGAAGCGGCGGAGATACGACAGGCCCTTCCCGAACGGCGTCAGCGTCGATCCCCAGAAGGGATGAAAAACGCTCAGGCGCGGCCACACCGGCGATCGCTCCTTGCCGGCATCGGCCAGACCGTAGGCAAGGAACCATAAATACGGCTGTGATGTCATCAGAAACGACCAAAGCAGAACGCGCGGCATTCCGGCCACGATCGTTGCCTGCGTCACAACGACAAGCGCCAGGAATACGAGCAACAGGCTGAGCGTCGGACGACGCAGCACGATGCTGCCCGAACCTTGCAGGGCCAGCAGGCCCGCAAACATCGTAAACGTCACCATCAACATGGCCATCTCCAGCAGCGGCTGATGGATCCGGTCCGCGACGCCCTCGTCGATCGCCAGTCGCTCGAGAAACGCGCGGTCGACCAGGAAGCCGCTGCGGCAAAGCAACAGCAAGGTGGCCAGCAAGATCAGGACGCGCCGATATCGCCCGGCGTAGGCGCACGCCATCGCCAGGCCCGCCGCTGAAAAGTCGATACCTATCTGCCAGAACAGCGCGGCGAGCAGCCCGATCGCGCAGCAAAGCAGCAGGCGGCCGCGGATCCCCTGGACGCCCGCTACAAAGCTCGGGTCCCGATCGATCTGAGGGATCAACCGCCACGACGGCTTGACGAGAAAGCCCGGGGCCGCGTAGCCGTAAGGTTGGCTTTCAACGCTCATCGGAAAACGCGCGCGAACGCTATGGGCTGTCGCATCTACGAGGCCCTTGCGACGGCTTCACCCAGCAGTGACGCCACCGAGCGCCGGTCCGCCTTGCCATTGGCGTTGATGGGAATGTCCTCCAGCCAAATGAATCGGCTTGGCACCATGTAGGCGGGAAGCCGCGCGGCGCAGTGCTGGCGCAAATCGCTTTCCGACTTTCTTGCACCCGAATAGGCCGCCAGCAGCCGACTTGCGCCATTGGCATCGTGAAGCACCACAGCGAGGGCACGCGTGATTCCCTCGCATGCCACCAGGGCGTGGTCGATCTCCTCCAGCTCGACCCGGTACCCCCGAAGCTTGACCTGATTGTCGGCGCGGCCGCGAAAACGGAGCACGCCCGTTTCAGCGTCGACCTCCACGAGATCACCGCTCCGGTAGAGTATCGATCGATAGCCCTCGATCAGCGGGTCCTGACAGAAACGGCGCGCGGTTTCTTGCGGATTATTGATGTAGCCAAGCCCCACTCCCGGGCCTCCCAGCCACAACTCACCGGCCGAGCCCGCGGCGACCGGCTTCATGTCTTCGTCCAGAATCCGGTAGCTGAAATTGGGATTGAGCCGCCCCAAGGGCGCCAACCCATCGTTGGTGTCAAATACGGATTCAACGATCTCGAAGCCGCTGCAAATGCAGCTTGTCTCAGTCGGGCCGTAGCAATTGATCAACTTCGCCTTGCCGGCAAACGCGTCATGGAACCGACGAAGCCGTGCCAGCGGAAATCCCTCACCGCCGAACATGAACCGGCTGACGCTCGGCAGCCACTCGGGGCTCAAAAGATGCATGGAGTCCAGGAACATGAAGAGGGTCGGCACGGCGAAGAAGAATGTGCACTGATGCTTGGTAATCTCCGACACCAGTTCCGCAGGCGGTCGCCCCTTCAGCGCGTCGAGTGCGACGATCGCCGCTCCGTTCAGCAATCCGGCGTAAATGTCGAAGACCGAATTGTCGAAGTAGATCGGATTGACATTCGTCAACCGGTCTCCGGGTCCAATTCCAAGATCGCTCTTCGCCCACCCGATCAGGTGAAGCACCCCTTGATGGGGTATGACCACGCCCTTTGGCTCGCCCGTCGACCCGGAGGTGAACATGACATAGGCGGGATCGGCCCCGGTGATCAGGGATGTTTGCGGCAGATTGTCGTCGTCAAGATTCGAAACGGCATGATGCAGCGCCGCGCGGGCGTCTGCATCGTTGATCAATGTCCGCGGGCCAAATCCCTCGCGCACGCTGACGATCAGCGTGGGCCGGCATCGCTCCAACATCAGCCGAGCACGTTCCGCGGGGGCCGCGGGATCAAGGAACGCATACGGCGCTCCGATTTTGATACAGGCCATGGCGAGCGCATAGGCCTCGGCGATCTTCGGCAATTCAAGGCACACCACGGCGCCCTTGCTCACGCCCTGCGATGTCAGCCAGCGAGCCAACCGGTTTGCCGACCTGTTGAGCGCCGAAAAAGTGCAGCTATCGCCTTCGCAGATCAGGGCAACAGCGTCCGGCGAGGACGCCACCACCTTTTCGAAATGCAACCCCAGATTATAGGCGGTCATACCTGCGCCTCGATCGTTTCATCGTTGCCAGGATTGGCCGGCGCGATCGACGACGCCTGCACAATCTCGGCAAAATCGCGCTGGTTGAGCGCGATCACGACATCAGGCAATTGCGCCTCGGAAAACTGAGCCCGCAACACGTTCCCAAGCTCCATGCTGAGATGCTGAAGGTACGCCGCCGCCATCGGGTCGGTTGCCAACGGCCTGCCCTCGCTTGTCCAGTCTTCCGTTCGCGGCGCGAGGCTGTTGCTCTCGTTGCAAGCTGAAGCAGCTTCGCGGTCCGCACACAGCACCACGTCATACCGGAACCGGGTCAGTTCGTAGCTTGATCCCCGCTTGAGCAGGATTTCCGCGCCCGATATTCGTGGAACGGATTCGGAGATGCTCCGAAAATAATCGGGGTCAATGACCAGCTCGCGCTCCTGGGCGATCGACAAGAAAATCTTTCGCTCGAGCCTTTCGTCCGCGACTCCCGGCGGCACTTTTGCGGATTGAACCTCGCGGTGGAAGGCCGGCAACAGCTCGAGGTTACGAACGTCACCGACGAAGATGTGGCCTCCGGGAGCCACCAGGTCGACGGCTTGTTCCAAGACCCTGTGCAAATATTCGATGCCAGGGAAATATTGCACGACCGAGTTGAGCACCACTGCGTCGAACGAGTGTGGCGCCAAGCCGCTGAAATCCGCAGCTTCCCGCTCTAGAAATTCGACATGCCGAAGCTCAGGCTTCGACTGCGCAAACGCTCGCAACCTGTGAACGGCCACCGGCGAGAGGTCGGTGCCACAATACACGTCGCAGGCGGGCGCGAGCTTTTCGACGAGCAGTCCGACGCCGCAGCCGACTTCCAATATCCGCCTTGCACCGAGATCACGAATACGCTGGATCGTGCAATCCAGCCACTCGACCATGTCGGGTTCGGGAATGGGTTTATTGGTGAAATTGCTGGTCCAGCCGACGAACGATGGCGCCAGACTGTCAACGTCATGGCGATACGCTTGATCGAACGCCCGACGCCATTGCGCCACTCTCCGATCTGTCTCGGCCTGAAGGCGCCTCGACTTGCCGGCGCTCAGACGATCGGCGTCAATTGCGGCAAAAGCGATCGTGAACTGGCGGCCGTCGAGACTCTGTTCGGCGTGAAGGACAGCATCCGCCACGTCCGGATGCTCCATCAGCGCACGCTCAATCTCGTTCATGGGGAGCGCACACAACGGAACCTCCTCTTGCAGGCGGCAGGCAGCGAACACCTGAACATATTGAGAACGCCTCGCGCCGCACACGACATGGGGACGCCCCAGACGCGCGGGCTACGGAAAGTTGCAAAATGCCGCCAGAAACCTCTCGAAACTCTAAAATGCAGCCGGTTAAACAACCTTAAATGTGACATGCGCCGGTCCGCGCTCGCTGCCTCGACAGCCAGCTCTGATGACCCCCTTGTTCCGGGTCCGGACGACGCGTCTACACAGCGGCTGATCACACTCAAAGCAAGACCCCCGCGGCCTGCGCCGCGGGGGTCTCGTTTCACGCGATGTCGCGCCTCAGTGTGCCAGGACCGCCAGCAGCAGCAGGGCCACGATGTTCGTGATCTTGATCATCGGGTTCACCGCCGGTCCCGCCGTGTCCTTGTAGGGATCGCCAACGGTGTCGCCGGTCACGGCCGCCTTGTGGGCATCACTGCCCTTGCCGCCGTAGTGGCCGTCCTCGATGTACTTCTTGGCGTTGTCCCAGGCGCCGCCGCCCGAGGTCATGGAGATCGCGACGAACAGGCCCGTCACGATCACGCCGAGCAGCATCGCGCCGACCGCCGAGAACGCCGCCGACTTGCCGGCTGCGCCGCCGCCGGCGATGGCATAGATCAGGAAGTAGACGACGATCGGCGACAGCACCGGGAGCAGCGAGGGGATGATCATCTCCTTGATCGCCGCCTTGGTCAGCAGATCGACCGCCCTGCCGTAATCCGGCTTGTCGGTGCCCTGCATGATGCCCGGCTTCTCGCGGAACTGCCGGCGCACCTCCTCGACGATCGCGCTGGCCGCACGGCCCACGGCCGTCATGCCCATCGCACCGAACAAATACGGCAGCAAACCACCGAACAACAGGCCGACAACCACGTAGGGGTTGTTGAGCGAGAAGTCCGGCTTGACGCCTGCGAAGTAGGCGTGGTGTGCGGCGTCCGCAATGAAGAACTTGAGGTCCTCATTGTAGGCCGCGAACAGCACCAGTGCGCCGAGACCGGCCGAGCCGATCGCGTAGCCCTTGGTCACTGCCTTGGTGGTGTTGCCGACTGCGTCGAGTGCGTCGGTCGACTTGCGCACTTCCTTCGGCAGGCCCGCCATCTCGGCGATGCCGCCGGCGTTGTCGGTCACCGGGCCGAACGCGTCGAGCGCGACGACCATGCCGGCCAGCGCCAGCATGGTGGCGGTCGCGATCGCGATGCCGAACAGGCCGGCGAGGCTGTAGGTGACCAGGATGCCGGCGATGATGACGATCGCAGGCAGCGCGGTCGACTCCATCGAGATCGCAAGGCCCTGGATCACGTTGGTGCCGTGACCCGTCACCGAGGCCGCCGCAATCGACTTCACCGGACGATAGTCGGTGCCGGTGTAGTATTCGGTGATCCAGATGATCAGCGCGGTGACGACGAGGCCGACGATCCCGCACTCGAACAGCGACATGCCGGTAAACTCGACGCCGTCGAGCTTGCCGAAGCCGATCAGGGTGTAGATCACCCCGGCGATGCCGACCAGCGACAGAACGCCGGTTGCGATCAGGCCCTTGTAGAGCGCGCCCATGATCGACTGGCTCGGCCCGAGCTTCACGAAGAAGGTGCCGATGATCGAGGTGATGATGCAGATGCCGCCGATCGCGAGCGGCAGCGTCATCATGCTCATGAGGATCGGCGTCTTGGCGAAGAAGATCGCGGCGAGCACCATGGTGGCGACCGCGGTCACCGCATAGGTCTCGAACAAATCAGCGGCCATGCCGGCGCAGTCGCCGACATTGTCACCGACGTTGTCGGCGATCGTCGCCGGGTTGCGCGGATCGTCCTCGGGAATGCCGGCCTCGACCTTGCCGACGAGGTCGCCGCCGACGTCCGCACCCTTGGTGAAGATGCCGCCGCCGAGACGGGCGAAGATCGAGATCAACGAGGCGCCGAAGCCAAGCGCCACCATGGCGTCGACGACGACCCGGCTGTCAGGCGCGAGCTTCAGCGAAAAGACCAGGACGCCGAAGTAGAGCGTCACGCCGAGCAGCGCGAGACCGGCGACCAGCATGCCGGTGATGGCCCCCGCCTTGAAGGCGAGCTCGAGGCCGCCGGCAAGCGACGTCGTCGCGGCCTGGGCGGTGCGCACATTAGCGCGGACCGAGACGTTCATGCCGATGAAGCCAGCCGCCCCCGACAGGATGGCGCCGATGGCAAAACCGATCGAGACGTAGATCCCGAGGAAATAGGCAAGCAGCACGAAGATGACGATACCGACGAGACCGATCGTGGTGTATTGGCGCCGCAGGTAGGCCTGTGCGCCTTCGCGCACCGCTCCCGCGATCTCCTGCATGCGCGGAGACCCCGCATCCGCACTCAACACCGAAGACGTCGCCCAAATCGCGTAGACGACGGAAAGCACTCCGCAGAGCACAATCAACCATAATGCTGTCATGTGATTTTTTGCCTCAGATCCTTGATGTACGTACCCCCGGCGCCCTTGCTTTTCCGTCGTGCGGTGCGGCGCCTTTATGTTGAACAGGGCCGCCCTTGCACGAAGGTGTGGCCCTGCTCGGCCACAAGCTTGCCAAAATCGAATTGATGGTGCAACGCCGGAAGCAGCCAAAAAGGCCGATCTCGGCAGGTATTTAGACCAATCTTGAGAGCCTGGCGGCCGGATTGGAGCAATTCCTAGAAGTGGCTGTAGGACAGCCGCTTCAAGACCAGTTCCTGGCCCTGCCCGTCCAGGAAGCGCGGTCGCGCTCCACCCTCGACGATCATGCCGATCGCCGTGACGGCAACGCCCACCGCCCGCCCCGCGGCAATCAGCGCATCACTCTGCGCTGGTGGCACCGTGCACAGCACCTCGTAATCGTCGCCCCCGGCAAGCAGCGTCTCCACGCAAACGACGTTGCGCGCGACCAGTCCGGCCGCCGCCGCCGAGAGCGGCACGCTCGCCACGTCCACGGTGGCCGAGACGCGCGACGCCACACAGAGTTTTGTCAGATCGCCGGCGAGCCCATCGGAGACGTCCATCGCGGCCGTCGCGTGGTCACGTACCGCCTGCGCCAGCACATTGCGCGGCTGCGGTACACGATAGCGCGCGATCAATGCATCCCGTGCAGCAGGGTCGGACGCGAGTGCCCCGGCCACCGTACCGCCCGTGAGCACGTCGAGGCCGAGGGCGGCGTCGCCAATTGTTCCCGTCACCAGGATACGGTCGCCCGGTTTCGCGCCGGTACGGCCGACCATTCGCCCCTGCGGCACGCGACCAAAGGCGGTGATCGAGATCATCTGCGGCCCCGGTGTCGACACCGTGTCGCCGCCAAGCAGCGGGCAGGCGAAGCTCTTCGTGTCCTCGCCCAGCGCGTCGGCGAATGGCCTGAGCCAGGCATCCTCCTTGCTTCGCAGCGCCAGCGTCAGCACGAAACCGGCCGGCACAGCCCCCTTGGCGGCGAGGTCGGACAGGTTCACCCGCAACGCCTTGCGCGCGATGGTGTCGGGGGGATCGGTGGCAAGATAATGCACGCCTTCGACCACGGCGTCGGTGGTGACGACGATGTCCTCGCCAAGCGATTGCAGGATGGCGGCGTCATCGACCAGCTCCAACGCGCCAGGATCAGTCGCCAGCGGCTTGAAATAGCGCGCGATGAGGGAGTCTTCGCCGGAGGGATTGTGCGGGTTTGCCATTATCGTCAACCACACAAACTGCTGTCATCGCCCGGCTTGACCGGGCGATCCAGTACGCCGAGCCGTTTCGGCTCAAGCACGACCGCCGCGGAGTACTGGATCACCCGCCTTCGCGGGTGATGACAGCGGAATATGGGGCAGCCGCATCGCATTAATTCACCGCCCTGCGCTCGTCCTATCCTCGCCCGAACTCGTCGCCGCGAAACTGGCGGCCGATCTGGTCGAGCACGGCGTTCACCATGCCGGTTTCCTCGCGGTCGACGAAGGCGTTGGCGACGTCGACATATTCGGAGATGACGACGCGGCCCGGCACATCCTTGCGGTGCTCCAATTCGTAGGCTCCTGCCCGCAGCACCGCGCGCAGGATCGCCTCGATCCGTTTCAACGGCCAGCCCTTCGACAGCGCCTCGTCGATCAGCGGATCGAGCTTCTTCTGGTCGCGCACCACGCCGGAGACGACGTCGCGGAAGAATGCGGCTTCCGCCGGCAGATACGTGTCGCCCTCGACCTCGTTGCCGAGCCAGTGGCTCTCGAACTCGGCAAAGATGTCGTTGATGCCGGCGCCGCCGATATCCATCTGGTACAGCGCCTGCACGGCCGCGAGCCGCGCCGCACCGCGCCGGTTCGCTTTCTTCTCCGTGCCAGCCGGCGGCTTTTTGTTGTTGTCGGCCATGATCAAGCCTTCGCCAGCCGGCGTTTGATGCGCAGCATCGCGATCGCGGCCCGCGCGGCATCGCCGCCCTTGTTGAGCTCGCTGGCGCGTGCACGCGCCCAAGCCTGCGCCTCGGTGTTGACGGTGAGGATACCATTGCCGAGCGGAAGTTTGCGAGCGACCGCAAGATCCATCAGCGCGCGGGAGGATTCCTGCGAGACGATCTCGAAATGGATGGTGTCGCCGCGTATCACGCAGCCGAGCGCGATCGCGGCGTCATAGGGCTTGCCGTTGGCCGCAGCCGCATCGACCGCGATGGCGATCGCCGCAGGAATCTCCAGCGCACCGGGAACAGTGATGACGTCATGGGTCACGCCGGCGGCCTTGAACTCGGCCACCGCGCCTTCGAGCATCGCGTCCTGGAGATCGTCATAGAACCGTGCCTCGACAATCAGCGCACGCGCGCCGGAAATGTCGGTCTGGTCCTTCAGGGGTGCGCGCCGCGCGTCTGCCATCGTCTAGATCCGTCTATTTGGGGTCGGCCGTTATGTAGTCGCCGCAAGCCGGCAAGCCAAGCTCTAACAGGCCGTCACGTCATTTCCGTCAGCCGCGCCGCATAGCGGGCCATCAAATCGACCTCGATATTGATCTCGCTGCCGGCCTTCCAGCCGCTCAACGTGGTCACGGTCAGCGTATGCGGGATGATCAACACCGAAAAGGTCACGTCCTTCACCGTATTGATGGTCAGCGAGACGCCATCAAGCGTGATCGAGCCCTTGGTGGCGATGAAACGTGCCAGTTCTCGCGTCGTAGAGAGCTCGAACCGCGCCATGTCGGGCAGATCCTCGCGGCGGACGATGGTCGCGATCCCGTCGGCGTGGCCGGCGACGATATGGCCGCCGAGCTCGTCGCCGATCTTGAGCGCGCGCTCGAGGTTGAGTTTCGTCCCGGCCTTCCAGTGCTTCGCGGTCGTCAACGCCAGCGTCTCGGCGGCAGCATCGACGTCGAACCAGGTTTTGCTGCCTTCGACACCGGAGGCGACGACGGTCAGGCACACACCGTTGCAGGCGATCGAGGCGCCGTCGGCAATGGTGGTCTGATCATAGCGGCAGGCGATGCGCAGCCGGTGCAATTGCCCCTGCGCCACAGGCGTGAAGCTGACGATCTCGCCGATATCGGTGACAATGCCGGTGAACATTACGAGCGCTCATAGATGGTGAGAGTATCCTTGTCGAACGTATCGCTAGCATGAACCTTGTAGGCCTGCGACTGCGTGATTTTCGACAGGGGCAATGCATCGAGCGCATCGACGCCGCCCTCGCCGACCGCTTCCGCTCCACGGAACAGCCAGATCTCGTCAACGAGGTCGGCGGCGAAGAACGATGCCGCAACGCGGCTGCCGCCCTCGACCATCAGCCGTGTAGTGCCTTTCTCGGCCAGCGTATGCAGCACAGACGGGAGATCGAGCCCGGAAGCTCTCCCTGGAGGTATGCGGATCACCTGCGTGCCGGCAGCGCCAAGGCGCGTGGCCGCGGCAGCTTCGGCGAGCTCGGAGCTAACGACCCAGAGCGGCGTCTCGCGCGCAGAATGAACAAGCTGGCTCGCGGCCGGAATGCGCAAATTCCGGTCAAGCACGACACGCACCGGAGAACGCGCTTCCATGCCCGGCAGGCGGCAGGTCAGCATCGGATCGTCCGCCAGAACCGTGCCGATGCCGACCAAAATCGCATCGCTCTGCGCACGCAGGAGATGCACGCGGTTGCGGACCGCTTCGCCGGTGATCGCGAGCGGCTTGCCGCCCGCTGCGCCGATCTTGCCATCGGACGAAACCGCAAGTTTCAGGATCACATGCGGACGCTTGTCGCGGATGCGGCGGAAATGCCCGGCATGATCGAAGGCGGCCTCAGCCGCGCACAGGCCGACATCCACCGTGATGCCGGCGGCGCGCAGCCGCGCATGGCCCTGGCCCGCGACGTCCGGATTGGGATCCTCGATCGCCGCCACCACCCGCTTGATGCCGGCCGCGATCACCGCGTCGGCACAGGGCGGCGACTTGCCGAAATGCGAGCATGGCTCGAGGGTGACATAGAGCGTGGCGCCCCGCGCCGCCTCGCCGGCCCACCGCAGCGCTTCGGGCTCAGCATGCGGACGGCCGCCAGGTTGCGTCCAGCCGCGCCCGACGATGACACCGTCCTTGACGATGACCGCGCCGACGGCGGGATTGGGCCAGGTGCGCCCCTGCCCGCGCCGGCCGAGCGCCAGCGCAAGCTCCATGAAGCGACGATCGGCATCTTTCGAATCGCGGGCCTTCTGCGCGAACTGATCTTCCAGGATCCGGAAGATCATTTGCGGATCGCGGCGAGCCGCGCTTCCTCCTCACCGGAGAGCTCGCCGAGCACGTCGGCGAAATCCTTGGCCTCGCGGAAATTGCGGTAGACCGAGGCGAAGCGAACATAAGCGACATCGTCGAGCGTGCGCAGATGCTCCATCACGGTCTCACCGATCACCTCGGAGGAGATTTCGGCCTCGCCGCCGGTTTCCAATTCGCGCACGATGGTGGAAACCATTTTCTCGACCCGCTCCGGTTCGACCTGGCGCTTGCGCAAGCTGATCGACACCGAGCGCATCAGCTTGTCGCGATCGAACGGCACGCGGCGGCCGTTGCGCTTGATCACGGTGAGCTCGCGCAGCTGCACGCGCTCGAAGGTGGTGAAGCGGAAATTACAGGCGACGCACACGCGTCGCCTGCGGATCACGGAAGAGTCCTCGGTCGGACGCGAGTCCTTTACCTGCGTATCGAGACTGTTGCAGTTCGGGCAGCGCATCCGTTTACCTTGACCGGTTTACTTGGACCTTACTGATAGATCGGGAACCGATCGGTGAGCGCCTTGACCCGTTCCTTGATCGCGGCTTCCACCAGCGGCGCCTTACCGTCGGAAGATTGCGCGATCGCATTCAGGACCTCGGCGATCATGCTCCCGACCTGCTGAAATTCGGCAACGCCGAAGCCGCGGGTGGTCGCAGCCGGGGTACCGAGGCGCAGGCCCGAGGTGACGAACGGTGTTTCGGGATCGAACGGAATGCCGTTCTTGTTGCAGGTGATGGCCGCGCGAACCAGCGCCTTCTCCGACGCATTGCCCTTCAGGCCCTTCGGCCGCAGGTCGACCAGCATCAGATGGTTGTCGGTGCCGCCGGAGACAATATCGAACCCGTGGCTCTTCAGCGTCTCGGCGAGCGCCTTGGCGTTCTCTACGACGTTTTTGGCGTAGACCTTGAAGTCCGGACGCAGCGCCTCACCGAAGGCGACCGCCTTGGCCGCGATCACGTGCATCAGCGGGCCGCCCTGGAGGCCCGGGAAAATCGCCGAGTTGAGCTTCTTGGTCAGCGTCTCGTCATTCCACAGCATCAGGCCGCCGCGCGGGCCGCGCAGCGATTTGTGCGTCGTGGTGGTGGTGACGTGCGCATGCGGCACCGGCGAAGCATGCACGCCGCCGGCGACGAGGCCGGCGAAATGCGCCATGTCGACCAGCAGATACGCGCCGACCGAGTCCGCGATCTCGCGGAAACGCTTGAAGTCCCAAGCGCGCGAATAGGCCGAGCCTCCGGCGATGATCAGCTTCGGCTTGACCTCTTCGGCCTGCTTGGCCACCGCATCCATGTCGATAAGCTGGTCCTCGCGGCGCACGGTGTAGTGCGCGGCCTTGAACCACTTGCCGCTCATGTTGACGGGCGAGCCGTGGGTGAGATGGCCACCGGCCGACAGGTCGAGGCCCATGAAGGTGTCGCCGGGCTGGAGCAGCGCCAGGAACACGGCCTGATTCATCTGGCTGCCGGAGTTCGGCTGCACGTTGGCGAACTTCGCGCCGAACAGCTTCTTGGCGCGATCGATCGCGAGGTTCTCGGCGACGTCGACCCACTCACAACCGCCGTAGTAGCGCGCGCCCGGATAACCCTCAGCGTATTTGTTGGTCATCACCGAACCCTGCGCTTCCAGCACGGCTCGGCTGACAATGTTCTCGGAGGCGATCAGCTCAACCTCATGGCGCTGCCGGCCGAGCTCACCCTTGATGGCGGCGGCGATTTCCGGGTCGGCCTGGTCGAGCGCGGCGGTGAAAAACGAATCGGGCGCGGAGGCGGTTTTGGCGAAGGTCATCTTGCGAATATCTCCACCGCCGCAGCCTTTTGGCGGGCTACGGGCGGGTCTGGTGTGGTGATCGGAAGCGGCGAGCGCGATCTACCACATCAGCCGCCCCCGGCCAAGCATTTGCGGGTCAGGCCTGATATTTATGCCAGATATGGTGGGGATGGAAGCAAACAGGCGACCGGGCGGTCCTATGGAACCGCCCGCGCTCTGATCTTCCTGAAGGGTCCGCTTCGGACCTTAAACGCCCAATCAGGGCCCGTTGGTGGTGGCCGGCGTGCCTCTACAGCCCGGTGTACCCCGCCTTCACCGGGTCGACGGTACCGTCGAGCTGGCGCAGATAGGTCAGCCCGCAAACCGTCAACCTGTGGGTGTCCTTCTCGCCGGCTTCCATCAACGTGTTGAGGTAGTTCGTCACCTTGGCCCGCGCCTCTGCGCTCGCCGCGGAGGTGCGGTTTGCGAGCAAATCATAGGTCTGCATGATGCGGTCGATGGCGGCTTCCATGGCACCCTCTGGTTCTCTTGGATGTTGGGAGTTTTGATCAGGCAGCTCTGGCACCGAACTGGGCCTCGAACCTGGCGATCGCCTTGTTGGCGAGCCTGATCTTATTGAATTCACTGCGCTGGATCAGCTTGATGATGATCTCGAGCAGGCGCTCATTTGTGACGAGCGTGTCGGGGATCGCGCCGGAGCGGCGAAGGTAATTCGCGGCGATGGCATAGGCATCGCTTACGAGCTCGACGTTCACAGCGTGCAACCCGCGTTCGACCAGCATCGCATCCTCCGATCCGAGGACATAACCACGGCGCCGGGAACTGGTTCCGCTCGGCGGGCTGATTTTTTCGCAACTGCAAAACGACAAAACGCACCGGTCCGGAGAGAAGCCGGGCCGGCGCGCTTGGGGAAGTGAGGTACGCTCGCGAGGCTCGCCGGTCTTGTTGGGCCGGCTTGGCCTTCGTCCTTCTTAAAAACTCAGAGCCGATACAGGATCTGGTCGGTCCAGAACCGCTCGAGGCGGTGCAGCGACTTGTTCAGGGTCGAGAACTCCTCGCCCGAGATGCCGCCGACCTGTTCAACGGTCTTGACGTGCTTCTGGTAGAGCGAGTCGACGATGCGGCGGACTTCCTGGCCCTGCGGGGTCAAGCGGATGCGCACCGAGCGGCGATCAACGCGCGAGCGCTGATGATCGAGGAAGCCGAGCTCGACGAGCTTCTTCAGATTGTAGGAGACGTTGGAGCCGAGATAGTAGCCGCGCGTGCGCAGCTCGCCCGCGGTCAGCTCCTTGTCGCCGATGTTATAGAGCAGGAGCGCCTGCACGGAATTGATGTCGGCGCGGCCACGACGATCGAACTCGTCCTTGATCACGTCGAGGAGACGGCGATGCAGCCGCTCCACCAGAGTCAGAGCTTCCAGATAGAGCGTCTGCACCGAGCCCTGCTGGCCGGAGACGCGTTCCGCGGTATCTGCCGCAGTTGCGACGGCTTTCATCATGACACTTCCCCTGTTGTCGTTTTTATCGACACTCATTCGACGAAACTTGTGTCCCGTCTGATAGGTGCAACTTAAGGGGAGGCGTTTGAAGATCGGCTTAAATAAGAGAATAAAGAGATCATGAATTTAAGACAGTGAATTGCTGATTAAGCCTGTGCCACAAGCACTTTTCGCAACCCTCTGTTGACCGTCGCAAGGTCTTGTTCACCCTCCGTCCGACCATTGTGTCGCATTCCAGAACAGCCCCGCCCCGTTTCGAAACGCGCGCGTAACAGCTGTGGCGGATCGCGCTAGGTCAACGAAAAGTTACCTCGAATTTTACGCAACGAGTCGTCAACCAAGCGCGCGTGAAACCTCAAATGTCCCGGAGCTGAACAGATCGCGGGATCGGGTCAAGCGAAGCGAAACCCATCCTACAAGATGCCTGCGCGAGCGCTATGGCGGCCGTTCGCGCGCGGCCATCCAGGCGAGTGCGAGATAGGCGGCGAGCATAAAGGCTTCGACACCCACGACGACCAGGCTGCCGCCATAGATCCCCGGGAACATCAGCTCGATCACCGCCATCGAGACCACGGTCGTCAGCCACACCACCGCGCCCCAGGGCGTGGCGAGCCAGAGACCGACGGCGGCGACGAGCTCGATCACGGCAAAGTAGATGGTCGAGGCCTGCCAGGCCATCGACTGGTTTTCGAACGCCTCGTCCTCGCCGCCGACGAAGCCCGTCACTTGCGCCCAGTGATAGAGACCCTTGAGGATCGACAGCAGCGCCATCACCCGCAGGAACAGCACCAGCCGGCGCGTCCAGACATTGTCGTCGGACTCCGGGCGCTCCGACGAGATCGCCGCCACCGACATGGCATTGTCCCTGGCATTGTCTCGGGCGGCGTCCCTGGCGTTGGCGCTGTCGCGGGCCGCATCGCGGGTGGAGATATCGGACATGCCCCCTTCTGGCTGGTTCGCCCCGCAAAATCAATCGCCTGCAAAGTCACTTCAATTCTGCCTTGCGGCAGGTCAAGCCGCGGTGACGGGAACCATGCGAGCTGGTATAAGAATAATTCCAGCCGGAGGAAGAGTGATGGCGATCAAATACGGACGTCCGATCGAACTGCGCGAGGTCGCGCGCGGGACCGGCACGGGCGCCTCCCCTGCCCTCGATCTGACCATCCGCCCGCGCCGCAACCGCAAGGCCGAATGGGCCCGGCGCATGGTGCGCGAGAACGTGCTCACCACCGACGATCTGATCTGGCCGCTGTTCCTGATCGACGGCAACAACAAGCGCGAGCAGATCGCCTCGATGCCCGGCGTCGAGCGCCTCAGCGTCGACCAGGCCGTGCGCGACGCCGAGCGCGCCATGAAGCTGACCATCCCCTGCATCGCGCTGTTTCCCTATACCGACCCGACCCTGCGCGACGAGGAAGGCTCGGAGGCGACCAACCCGAACAATCTGGTTTGCCAGGCGGTGCGCGCGATCAAGAAGGAGTTTCCCGATCTTGGCATCCTCTGCGACGTCGCGCTCGATCCCTTCACCAGCCACGGCCATGACGGCCTGATCACCGACGGCAAGATTTTGAACGACGAGACGGTCGCTGTTCTCGTGCGTCAGGCGCTGGTGCAGGCCGAGGCCGGCTGCGACATCATCGCGCCGTCCGACATGATGGACGGCCGCGTCGCCGCGATCCGCGAGGGGCTGGATCACGCGGGGCTGCTTGACGTGCAGATCATGGCCTATGCGGCCAAATACGCCTCCGCCTTCTACGGCCCGTTCCGCGACGCCATCGGCTCGGCCAAGACGCTCACCGGCGACAAGCGCACCTACCAGATGGACAGCGCCAACACCGACGAAGCGCTGCGCGAGGTCGAGCTCGACATCGCAGAGGGTGCCGACATGGTGATGGTGAAGCCCGGCATGCCCTATCTCGACGTGGTACGGCGCGTGAAGGACACGTTTGCGATGCCGACCTTCGCCTACCAGGTCTCCGGCGAATACGCGATGATCGCGGCCGCCGCCAACAATGGCTGGCTCGACGGCGAGCGCGCGATGATGGAGAGCCTGCTCGCCTTCAAGCGCGCCGGCGCCGACGGCGTGCTGAGCTATTTTGCGCCGAAGGCAGCGGAGAAGCTGCGGACGCAGGGGTAAGCCCCTTCGCCGGGACGACACCGGGAGTGTGGCGCCCGGCACCACCCTCACATCTCCAGCCGCCGCGGAATCGCCGGAATATTTCGGCTTGTTACCACCAGCGCGCCCTTGGCACGGGGATGGCATGTTCCCATGTCCTGCCACGGGAGTTTTCCCTGGGAGGACGGACGATGTCGTATTCGGACTCGGGCAATTCAGGCGGTCAGTCGGGCGCCTGGCGCAGTGACGGCGCGGCCCATGCCTACGATCCCTATCTGCATCCGGAGCTGTTCCGCGGCGTGGCAACGCGGCGCGCGTTCGCGTTCCTGATCGACATGGTCGTGATCTCCGTTCCGGTGATCCTCGGATACCTCTTCATCGCCGTGTTCGGCGTGGTCACGCTCGGCATCGGCTGGGCGCTGTTCTGGCTGGCCTGGCCGGCCTCCGTGGTCTGGGCCATCGTCTATTACGGCGCCTGCATCGGCGGTCCCTCGTCCGCGACGATCGGGATGCGGGTGATGGATCTGGAATTGCGCACCTGGTACGGCGCGCCCGGCTATTTCGTGCTCGGCGCGACCCATGCCGTGCTGTTCTGGGTGACGGTGTCGTTCCTGTCCCCCTTCGTCGTTCTGGTCGGACTGTTCAATGGCCGCCGGCGCCTGCTGCACGATTTCGTGCTGGGAACGGTCATCATCAACAATTCCGTTCGGGTGCCCGTGTCTCAGGCGGCCAGAACCACCTGATCAAGAACCTATCAACCAGGACCGGCTAAGCTGTCTGATCTGACCTGCCGAGCAGAGCAATTGACCGGAGGCTTTCGTAGCGCGATGCTGAGACCCACTTTGGAGGCCCACGACGTCCCTTGACCCAGCACTCGCGCGACACCCCCCAATTTTACCTCACGGCGCCCTCGCCCTGCCCGTATCTGCCGGGCAGGCATGAGCGCAAGGTGTTTACGCACCTCGTGGGTGAGCGCGCCGGTGACCTCAACGACCTCCTGACCCATGGCGGGTTCCGCCGCAGTCAGTCGATCGCCTACCGGCCGGCCTGCGACCAGTGCCGTGCCTGCGTCTCGGTCCGGGTCGTCGCCAACGAGTTCCGCCCCTCCCGCAATTTCCGCAAGGTGATGGCGCGCAACGCCGACATCGTCGGCGAGCAGCGCAGCGCGGTGCCGACCTCCGAGCAATATTCGGTGTTCCGCGCCTATCTCGACTCCCGCCACCGCCACGGCGGCATGGCCGACATGACCGTGCTCGACTACGCCATGATGGTCGAGGACAGCCATGTCGAGACCCGCATCATCGAGTACCGCAAGCGCGGCCCCGACAGCGGCATCACCGGCCGCGGCGAGGAGCTGATTGCGGTCGCGCTCACCGACGTGCTCAGCGACGGTCTGTCGATGGTCTATTCGTTCTTCGAGCCGGGCCAGGTCAGCCGCTCGATGGGCACCTTCATGATCCTCGACCACATCGCCCGTGCCCGCCGCCAAGGCCTGCCCTATGTCTATCTCGGCTACTGGATCGAGGGCTCGAAGAAGATGGACTACAAGGCCCGCTTCCTGCCGCAGCAGCGGCTGGCACCATCAGGCTGGCTGCGCATCGACGCGCAGGGGGATGCCGCGTCCGAGCCGCAGGATTAAGGGACAGTGCGTGGACGTCGCGCTGCGAGCAGAGGCACACCTACGCCGTCGATGCTATCTACCCTCCTCGCCCTACCTGCATTGATCCTCATGGCGAACGTTGAGGCCCATGCCTGCAACGCAGGCTACAACGACTATTACGGTCGCTGCATTGAGATCGTGCCTCCTTCCAAAAAGCTCACGACTTTCCTCAAGGATTACGGCCAGCAGGTCAATCAGGCTGGTGAGGTCTCGGACCTCTTCGCTCCCAACGTTCTCCTGTTCGACAAGCCCGAGCTTGGCCGCAAGATCATTCACACGTGGCGGCGTCCAAATGCCGACATCGAGTCCGAGGCCACGATCGAGGACGTTCTCCCCGATTTCTACGTCGTGACAGTGCGCGTGTACGAGGGTCCGACGTCATGCGGGATCGAGGAGTTCAAGCAGAAAGGACCGAAGACGACGTTGCGGGGTTACGTGCCGAAAACCAGCCCACAGGGACTGCCGTCGCTTTGGAAGTTCAAGCACATGAGCGGGCTCTGCTAGCTGTCGCGCTTCCGAGCACCTTCACCCGAACAGCGCATCCACCAGCAGCTTCACGTTCAGCACCACGATCACGCCCGCGACGATCCACGCTAGCGCGGTGACCCATGCGGGGATCGCGAACTGGCCCATCTTGCGGCGATCCGAGACGAAGCGCACCAGCGGAATGACTGCGAAGGGCAATTGCATCGACAGCACGACCTGGCTGAACACCAGCAAATCCGCCGTGCCGCGCTCGCCATAGATCGCGGTGACGATGATCACCGGAACGATGGCGATGCCGCGCGTCAGGAGGCGGCGCGCCCAGCTCGGCAAGCGCAGATCGAGAAAGCCCTCCATCACGATCTGGCCGGCGAGCGTCGCCGTCACCGTCGAGTTCAGGCCCGAGGCGAGCAGCGCAATCGCAAACAGCGTCGAGGCGATGCCGAGGCCGAGCAGCGGCGACAGCAGCTCGAAGGCCTGGCCGATCTCGGCGACGTCGGAATGGCCGCTTTTGTGAAAGGTCGCGGCGGCGACCACGAGGATCGCGGCATTGATGAACAACGCCAGCATCAGCGCGATGGTCGAGTCCGTCGTCGCCCATTTGATCGCCTCGCGACGCCCCTCGTCGTTGCGCTCATAGGCACGCGTCTGCACGATCGAAGAATGCAGGTAGAGATTATGCGGCATTACCGTCGCGCCGATGATGCCGATCGCGATGTAGAGCATTTCAGGATTGGTGATGATCTCGGCCTTCGGCATAAAGCCGTGCAGGACATCTGCGACCGGCGGAGCCGCGGCCACGATCTGGACCGCGAAGCAGACCGCGATCACCGCAAGCAACGCCATCACGAAAGCTTCGAGCAAACGGAAGCCGCGGTTCATCAGGAGCAGCAGCAGGAAGGCATCCAGTGCAGCAAGCAGCGCGCCGCCAATCAGGGGAATGCCGAACAACAGCTTCAGCGCAATCGCGGTGCCGATAACCTCGGCCAGATCGCAGGCGACGATCGCCGCCTCGCAGGCGAGCCAGAGCATGAAGTTCGTTGCCGGCGAATAGGTCGCGCGGCAGGCCTGCGCGAGGTCGCGATCGGTGACGATGCCGAGCCGTGCTGCCAGCGCCTGTAACAGGATCGCCATCAAATTCGAGAGCAGGATGACGGAGAGGAGCGTGTAGCCGAACCTCGATCCGCCGGCGAGGTCGGTCGCCCAATTGCCGGGATCCATGTAGCCGACCGACACCAGATAGCCCGGTCCGACGAAAGCGAGCAGCCGCCGCCACCACACCCCGGCCGTTGGGACTGCGACGGAGGCATTCACCTCGGCCAGGCTCTTGGTGGTCGGCGCGTCGGCGCGCCAGCCGTCGGCGTCTTGGGTCACATCTTGGGTCAGATCGGGCGATCGGGCATCCATGCTCGCACAGTACCGGAGTTCGACCTTATTGCAACTCATTTGCAACTGCATCTAGCCGCGTCGGTTCCCGCCTCGGCCCGGTTAGGCCCGGCGCTGTCGGGAAGCGGGTGGGTTTGGCCGTCGTCGGAGGCGAACACTGGCGCGAACCCGACTTTGCAGGAAATGAGCCATGTCAAATGCCCCGCACCTTCCCGACACCTTCAACCGCCTCGCCTGGTCCAACCTCGCGGCGCAGTCGGCCGAGCAGGTCGCGCTCGCCGCAGCCCCGATCGTTGCGGTGCTGACGCTCGGCGTCGCCGAGGGCCAGACCGGCCTGTTGCAGACAGCCCTGACCCTGCCCTTCGTTCTGTTCGCCATCCCGGCCGGCCTGCTGGCCGACCGCATCTCCCGCCGCTCGCTGATGGCGGGCGCCGAGGCGCTGCGGGCCGCCGCGCTCGCCGCCATCGTGCTGCTGCTCGCGCTCGGTGCACTCAATCTGTCGCTGCTGGCGCTGCTCGGCTTCACGGCCGTGTGCGGCACCGTCGTCTACAGCGTGGCCGCGCCGGCGCTGGTGCCCTCGCTGGTGAACTCGGACCTGCTGCCGGCTGCCAATGCGCGCATCGAGCTTGCGCGCACCATTGCCTTCGCCAGCGGCCCTGCGGTGGGCGGCGCACTGGTCGGCTGGTGGGGCGCGAGCCCGGCCTTCGGCTTTGCCGCGGCGCTGTCGGCCATCGCGGTGGTACTGCTCTCCGGCATCTACGAACCCGCACGCACGCCTTCGCCGCGGCGTCATCCGTTCCAGGACATCCGCGAGGGCGCGGCCTTCGTATTTCACCACGCGCTGCTGCGGCCGGTGTTCATCACCCAGTTCATCTTCAACACCGGCTGGTTCTTGCAGATCGCGGTGTTCGTGCCCTACGCCGTGCGCCATCTCGGCCTGACTGCGGCCGGCGTCGGCACGGTGCTGACGATGTACGGCGTCGGCATGGTGATCGGCGCGCTGCTCGCGACCCGCGTGATGAAGCGCATCGCCTTCGGCACCGTAGTCGGCCTCGGCCCGGTCACCGGCTTCGTCGCATCCGTGGTGATGGCGCTGACGGTGCTGATCCCCTCGCCCTGGCTTGCGGGCCTGAGCTTCTTCCTGCTCGGCGTCGGACCGATCCTGTGGGTGATCTCGACGACGACCCTGCGCCAGTCCGTGACGCCGCCGCGGCTGCTCGGTCGCGTCTCCGCCATCAACATCATGAGCTACGGTGCCCGCCCGCTCGGCTCGGCGTTGGGAGCGATCGTCGGCGGGTTTTACAGTGCGGAAGCGTGCCTCTATCTCGCGGCCGCCGTGTTCGGCGTGCAGGCACTGGTGATCTGGCTCTCGCCGGCGGTGGCATTGGATCGGCAGCCGGACATGGTGGGGGACGGCGCGGCGGCGCGGGGCTAACCCGCCAGATACCGCTCGTAACTCCCCGTCACCGGCTCGCTCACGTCGACCTCCGGATCGAGCGTGTAGAGATCCTGCGCGCGGCCGATGCCGCGCAGCGCGTAGCGGCCGGTGGAGACGAGATAGCGGCGGCCGGCGGCGTCGAGGCCCTTGTAGAATTCCGCCGACGCCAATAGCTCGCGATCGACCGAGCGGCTCATCGAGGCGATGCGGCTGACCTCGTTCACGGTCGGGCCCACCACCGTGAAATCGAGCCGGTCCTCGCTGCCGATATTGCCGTAGAAGACCTCGCCGACATGCAGGCCGATATAGGCCGATGTTGTCGGCCGGCCATCGGCTTCCCGGCGCGCGTTCAACGCCGCGACGTTCTTGCGAAACAGATGCTCGGCGCGGAGCCCGGCGCGGCGGGCATGCGCCATGTCCTCGCCGGTGAACATCGCGAGCACGCCGTCTCCGATCAGTTTCAACACGTCGCCGCCGGCGTCGTGGATCGCGTCGATCACGGCTTGCGCATAGTCGTTGAGGAACGGAATGATCTCGTCGGGGCCGATGCTCTCGCTGATCCCGGTCGAGCCGCGCAAATCCGAGTACCACAGCACGGCGTTGATGCGCTCGGTGACGCCGCGCGAGATGCGCCCGCCCAAGACCTGTTCGGAGGCGCCGCGGCCGAGATAGACGCGGCCGAGCGTGCGCGCGATGTCGACCTGCTGCGCCGACTTGACCGCGAGCCCCAGCACCGGCACGAGATCGCGCAGCGCGACAAGCTCTGGTTCGGAAAAGCCGCTTTCACGCCGCGTGGTCCAGCAGGAATAGAGGCAGTCCATCAGGCCGAGCGCGCCATTCTCGCCGAAGCGATGCACGAAGGCGAGATAGTGGCGGTGACCCTTTTCGGCGAGCTCGCCGATCTGCGAGAAATCCATCGACGGCGCGTCGGCAAGGTCGATCACCATCTCGTCCTGGCCGTGCTCGAGCATGTGGAAGAACACCGAGCGGCGCCAGTTCTTGGCCGCGTCGCCTTCGGCGGTCGAGCCGTATTCGACCACGTCGCCCTCGTTGCTGGGACGGTCGCTCCAGCGGAAGGCGCGGCCCTCATAGATCGGATGCAGCGTGTCGATGATGACGAGCCCGCGCGAGAGTTCCAGCCCTTCGGCGCGGCAGCGCTCGCAGAACCCGCGGAGCAGTTCGTTTTCAGGCAGGCCCGTGAGCCCCTGGCCGGTCAGCCAGTTCATCAGCGCGAGGCGCGAGGTCAATTGCATGCGCCATTATGGCGTGCATTCGTGACGAGCGAAAGGCCGCGCGGCGTCGCGCAACCAAGGCTCCCGCCCGCAGCAGGTCGAATATGCCGCGGACGCGGTTGACGCGCGCGCGCCGCGGGCTGCAAATGCAACCGATGACACCGCCGACCAGAAACAACGGGATATGAGCCAGCGCCAGCTTCCGATCATCCTGGCACTCGGCACCACGCAGACCCTGGCCTGGGCCTCGAGCTACTATCTGCCGGCGCTTCTCGCCGATCCCATGGCGCACGATCTCGGCGTCTCCTCGAACTGGATCTTTGGCGCGTTCTCGGCATCGCTGGTGATCTCGGCCATGCTCGGTCCGCGGATCGGGCGGCAGATCGATCTCGTCGGCGGCCGGCAGGTGCTGTCGGCCTCGAACCTGACTATCGCGGCCGGCCTGGTGCTGCTCGGCGTCTCGCAATCGGTGACGGTGATGGCAATCGCCTGGCTCGTGCTCGGCCTCGGCATGGCGATGGGGCTCTATGATGCCGCCTTCGCCGCGCTCGGCCGCATCTACGGCACCGAGGCGCGCAGGCCCATCACCGGCATCACGCTGATGGCGGGCTTTGCCTCGACCGTCGGCTGGCCCCTCACCGCCTGGGGGCTTGCCCATATCGGCTGGCGCGATACCTGTTTTGCCTGGGCGGCCGCCAACATCCTGATCGGCCTGCCGCTCAACTTCTTGGTGCTGCCGGCGATCAAGGGCGCCAAGCCGGCGGCAGCAACGGCGGAAAAGCCGCATGTGCCGCTCGACCGCACCATGATCCTGCTCGCCTTCGTCTTCGCCGCGGTCTGGACCGTCACCGGCGCCATGGCCGTGCATTTCCCGCGCATTCTGGAGACCATGGGCGCAACGCATGTCGAAGCGATCGCGGCCGGCGCGCTGATCGGACCGGCGCAGGTGGTGGCGCGCATTCTCGAAGCGGGCTTTCTCAGCCGCTTCCATCCACTGTGGTCGACGCGCCTCGCCTGCCTCACCCACCCGATCGGAGCTGCCGTCGTTGCCATCTTCGGCGCCCCCGCCGCGAGCGCCTTTGCGCTGCTCCACGGCTCGGGCAACGGCATTTTGACGATCGCGCGCGGCACGCTGCCACTGTCGATCTTCGGCCCGAAGGATTTTGGCTACCGCCTCGGCGTCATCGGCGCGCCGGCGCGGATGGCGCAGGCGGTGGCGCCGCTGGCTTTCGGCCTGCTGATCGACGTCATGGGGACCAAGGTGCTGATGGTCTCGTCAGCGCTCAGCCTCTCGGCACTGGCGGCGCTGTTCCTGATCCGCGCGGCGCCGCGGCCGGATTGACCGCGCGGCGGCTTTCGCGCACAAGCGGACCATGACCGAAGACAACCGTCCGCCCCGCACGTTCAAAGGCCTCTTGCGTTGGGCGGTGACGCCGCCGCAGGCCTGGGGCGTCTATCTCCTCGCCATCATCCTGGTCTGGCTGGTGTCCTTCTACGCCGGCAGTCTGAAGCCGAAGAAGACACCGGACGCGAGCCCGCCCGCGGTGACCGCGCCACGGAGCTAGGCCTTCTTCGTTTCGCTGGTCGCGATCCAGATGCCGGCGAACACCGCAACCAGCCCGATCAGAAGGTTTGGCGTGATCGGCTCGCCGATCAGCAGCGCCGCCAGCATGGTGGCCGCGATCGGATTGACCGTCATCGTATTGGCAACTCGGGTCGGCGTCGCGCGCGCCAGCGCCATGACCCAGAGGATGAAGGCGAGTGCACCGCCGCCGGCGCCGAGATAGATGCCGGCAATCCACTGCGCCGTCGTGAAGTGATCGAACGCCGCAAAGCTGCCCTTCAACAGGCCCGCAATCACCAGGACGGCGGCACCCGCGCCCATGCCGACGGTGAGAAAGCCGAGCGCGCTAGAGCGCTGCATCAGCGGGCGCGACAGCACGTTGTAGAACGCCATGCAGAACACGGCGCCGGTCATGATCAATTCGCCGCGCCATGCCCCGGGCGGGCTCTGCGCAAGGCCCGCCGCCAGCGCTGCCGCCACGCCGAGCATGGCGATGCCGACGCCAATGATCTTGCGCAGTGTCAGCCGCTCCACGCCGAGAATTGCGCCGACGACCATGGTGTGGAGCGGCAACGTCGCCAGCGCGAGACTGGCGCGCGCCGCGGTCGTGTAGGAGACCGCGATATTGTAGAGGATGAAGAACAGGCCGAAGAAGCAGATGCCGAGCAGCGCTACGGCCGGCCAGTCTGACCGCTGCGGCCAGCGCACACAGAGCAGCAGCGCACACGGCAAGAGGCAGAGAAAGCCGATCCCCCAGCGCAGGATCGCGAGCAGGACTGGATCGGCGCCGACGACGAGATAGCGGGTGACCGCCGCGGCGGTGCCGCCGATGCTGCTCGATGCCAGCGCGATCGCAACCCCGAGCCATTCCCCCACAATCGTCTCCTGTTCCGGAGCATTGGTGGGGCGATAGCACACCCCTGCTGCCACCCTGGTGGCAGCAGGGTCGTTGCGGAATGCTACTCGTAAAACTCCGGCGACATCTTCTGGCTGTCGCGCTGGGCCTTGTCGTGATTGATCCAGAGCTGCGCCTTCTCCTTGCCGAGCGTCTCGGCGATCTTCTGCATCGAGGCGAGCGACTGGTCCTTGCTGACATTGTTGACGGGAACGCGGCGGTTCTCCCAGTTGCTCTTGAAGTGGGCGGCGTCACCGGACAGCACCACGGCGCCGGTCTTCGGCAATTTCACCAGCAGTGACTGGTGTCCCGGCGTGTGGCCGGGCGTCGACAGCACGGTTATGCTGCCGTCGCCGAACACGTCCTTGTCGCCGCTCAACAGCTCGACCGGATGCGATGGCTTGAAGCGCGGCTCGTTGTTTGTGCCGGGCCAGTCATATTCGGCCTTCTGCACGTAGAGGGTCGCCTGCGGGAACATCTCGACATTGCCGATATGATCGGGATGGGTATGCGAGACGCCCATCGCCTTGATGTCGGAGGGCTTGACGCCGATCTGCTCGAGCTGGGCTGCGAGCGTCTTCGGCCGCCGCCACGTGACCGCCTTGGGATCGGCAGGCGCAAGCCCGTTCGGCATCGACGCTACCGCGTCGGGGATGCCGGTGTCCCACAGGAACCAGCCCTGCTTGTGCTTGATGAGATAGCAGCTGTCGACGAAATCCATCGACTGGCCTTCGTTCACCCCGGGCGACCAGCGCCCGATGTCGCCGGCAACGCCCTCGCCGCAATTGAGGATGTAGAGCTTCTCGACCCCGGGCTTTTCCGACTGTGCCACGGCCGTATGGCCGGACAGCGCGAGCGCGGCGACGGCGAGAGCGAGCGTGATCTTCATGATCCCTGGCATGATCCTTGGTGCCTCCTTGCAGCGGGGGAATGCTGCGACCGGGGATCAACCCCGGCCGCGCCGCGGAATTCCGCGCCCGCCGATCACGTTAATGCGGGCAGGTCTCGACCTCGACGGTGACGTGGCTGAGCCCCTTCAGCCCGGCGAGGCGCTTCTTGTAGACGGCCGGCTGCTTCGGCTGGTCCGACACCAGCGAGACCAGCACGGCGCAATGGCCGGGACCGACCCGCCAGAGATGCAAATCGGTGACGCGGTCATCGCCGACTTCCATGCGGATACGAATGGTCCGCTCCAGCTTCTCGTCCGCGCGCACGTCGAGCAGCACCGCGCCCGCGCTATTGACGAGCCCGAACGCCCAGCTCGCGATCACCGCGCTGCCGATCAGGCCGACGGCGGGATCCGCCCACACCCAGCCCGAATACATCGCCACGACCAGCGCGCCGATCGCCAGTACCGAGGTCGCGGCATCCGCCATGACGTGGACATAGGCCGCGCGAAGATTGTTGTCGTGATGTTGGTGGTGATGGTGATCATCGTGATCATGATGGGCATGGCCGTGGCCGTGATCATGACCGTGATGATGGTGATCATGGCTGCCGCGCAACAGCCACGCGCTGGCGAGATTGACGCAAAGGCCGAGGGCTGCCACCGCAATCGCCTCGCCATAGACGATCGGCACCGGCGTGAACAGCCGCAGCACGCTCTCATAGGCGATCTCGACCGCGATCAATCCCAGAATGATCGCGCTGGAGAAGGCGGCGAGATCGCCGAACTTGCCGGTGCCGAAGGTGAAATGCGAATTCCCCAGGTGCCGCCGCGCAAAACGGTAGGCGAACGCTGCAATGCCGAGCGCCGCCGCATGCGTGCCCATGTGCCAGCCATCGGCGAGCAGCGCCATCGAGCCGAACAGCGAGCCGGCGACGATCTCGCCGACCATCATGATCAAGGTCAGAACCACGACCAGCCAGGTGCGCCGCTCGTTCTCGTCGTGCTTGTCGCCGAGGAAGGCGTGGTCGTGGGTCCATTGGTCGACCGAATGGGAATGCATCGTAAAGTCTCCGAAAGGTCCGGTCCGTTGACCGCAATATAGACGTGCGGGGCGTCTGGGCAAAATCGAGGAAACGAGCCGATTGACAGCTCGGCGTGGTTTCGCTGTAATGGCGTTCATGGGGATTTGAGCGATCTCCCCACGAGGCGACATGCCCAAGTATCGCGTCCCGTTTGATCTTACGAGGGCGCATCATGTCTTCCTACACAACGATATCTGCTGACAAATTGGCACGGCTGATCGGCACGGCGAACGCCCCTGCCCTGATCGACGTGCGGACGGACGAGGATTTTGCCGCCGACCGGCGGCTGATCCCGGGCTCGATCAAGCTCAGCCACGAGAACGTTCCGGACTGGGGCGGCGACTTCGCGGGCCGTTCCGCGATCGTCTCGTGCTTCCGGGGCGAAAAGCTCGCGCAGGGCACCGCAGCGTGGCTCCGGCAGCTCGGCGTCCAGGCCGAGACGCTGGAGGGCGGCTTCGAGGGCTGGAAGGCGGCAAAGCTGCCGCTGGTGGACGCGACAAAGCTGCCGCCGCGCGACTCCAAGGGCCGCACCGTCTGGGTGACACGCGCGCGGCCGAAGGTCGACCGCATCGCCTGCCCCTGGCTGATCCGCCGTTTCGTCGATCCCGACGCGGTGTTCCTGTTCGTCGCGCCCTCCGAAGTGGTCGCCGTCGGCGAGCGCTTCAACGCAGCTCCCTTTGACATCGAGAACGTGTTCTGGAGCCACCGTGGCGAACTCTGCACCTTCGACGTGATGATCGAGGAGTTCGGGATTGCGACGCCGTCGCTGCTCCGGCTCGCGACGCTGGTGCGCGGCGCCGACACCGCCCGGCCCGACCTCGCACCGGAGGCCCCCGGCCTGCTCGCGGCCTCGCTCGGGCTGTCGCGGATGTATGACGACGACCTCGAACAGCTCGAGGCCGGCATGCTGCTCTACGACGCCTTTTACCGCTGGTGCCGCGACGCCACCACCGAGACCCACAATTGGCCGACCAACAAGGCGAAGGCGTAATGGATACGCGTAGCTTTCAAGCAGGAGCTGATGCCGGTCACGGCATCAGCTTCAGTGAAGCGTTTCGCGTCTGGCTGCGCGTCGCCTGCCTCAGTTTTGGCGGGCCCGCGGGCCAGATCGCGGTGATGCACCGTATTCTGGTCGAGGAGAAGAACTGGATCTCCGAAGGCCGTTTCCTGCACGCGCTGAACTACTGCATGCTGCTGCCGGGACCGGAGGCGCAGCAGCTCGCGACCTATGTCGGCTGGCTGATGCACCGGACCGCCGGCGGATTGATGGCGGGCGGGCTCTTCATCCTGCCCGGTATCATCGCCATCATGGGCCTGAGCTACGTCTACGCCGCCTACGGCAATGTCAGCTTCGTCGAGGCGCTGTTCTTCGGGCTCAAGGCCGCCGTGCTCACCATCGTCCTCGAGGCCGTGGTGCGCGTCGGCAAGCGCGCGCTGAAGAGCCGTATCATGATCGCGCTCGCCGCGATCGCATTCGTCGCGATCTTCTTCTTCGCCGTCCCCTTCCCGATCATCATCATCGCGGCCGGCGTGATCGGCTATGTCGGCGCGAGAACCGGTCGGCCGGAATTTGCCCCGGCCGGTCACGGCCATGGCGGCAGCAGCGCCGTGATCGACAGCATGCTCGGCGACGCCGTGCCCGATCACGTCCGCCCCGATACCGCGCGCGCGATCCGCGTCGGCGCGCTCTGGCTTGCGCTATGGCTCGCACCGGTGATCGCGCTGCTTTTGGGCCTCGGACAGGCCAGCGTGTTCAGCCAGATCGCGCTGTTCTTCTCAAAGATGGCGCTGGTCACCTTCGGCGGTGCCTATGCGGTGCTGGCCTATGTCGCCCAGCAGGCGGTCGAGCATTATCACTGGCTGAAGCCGCACGAGATGCTCGACGGCCTCGGCATGGCCGAGACCACGCCGGGCCCGCTGATCATGGTGCTCCAGTTCGTGGGCTTCATGGCCGCCTATCGCGATCCAAGCGGCCTGCCGCCGATGCTCGCGGCGACGCTCGGCGGCCTGCTCGCGACCTGGGTCACGTTCACACCCTGTTTCCTCTGGATCTTCGTCGGCGGCCCCTACATCGAACGCCTGCGCGGCAACACGGGACTCGCCGGCGCGCTCAGCGCGATCACCGCCGCCGTCGTTGGCGTCATCCTCAACCTCTCGATCTGGTTCGCGCTGCACACGCTGTTCCGGGAAACTGTACCGGTGCATGCGTTCCCGTTCGCCTTCGACAGGCCCGTGCTGACCAGCGTCGATGTGCCGGCACTGCTGCTGTCAATCGCGGCCGCAACCGCGATCTTCCGCTTCAAGCTCGGCATGCTCACGGTGCTCGCGGGTAGCTGCGCAGCGGGCGTGGCGTTGCGGATGGTGGGGGTGATTTAGGGCGTGGACACATTGGTCCGCCGCGTCCGGTTTGCTATTGGAAGCGACGTTGAAGCCGACAGGGCTCCATGGCGGCCTTGGGCCGGAAGCCGAAGTCTCCGATACTTATTTCATTGCGGCCAAGGTTTCCGCCACCGCGAGATTGCTCACTCGAATTAGGCCGATGCTCGGGTAATCCAGGTCGATAGTCATCCATAGAGCGACCGCCAAGACGACTCCATAAACAGAGTCGAGCACAGAAAACCGGCGGCCTACGCGCCCGTTGCCGAAGCCCACGATACCAAGGCTGATCGCCGCCGTTCCCAAAAGCAAAGTCATGATCGGAATCGGCAGATGCCTCCTTGCCATAGCCAGGTGCACCGAGTGCAGGTCGATGACGTCGTTGATGGGCGGCAGAACTACTGCCATCAACGGTGCGTTGTCACGAGTGGCCAGAAGCGCGGACCGCCACATTCGTTCGTGCAAGGCGCTTATCTTCGCGAGCAACGGCTCAATTTGGTCGCGCCCTTCGCGGCTCAGCAATACTACCCGATCGGCAGTATACTCTTTTATCGCTGCCTTCAGTTCACCGCGCTGGGGTTCGGCGATGGCGTCAGCTCTCAAGTACGCGGTACCGAGCGCGTTCGCCTCTTTCACCACGATGTCTACTCGGTCCACGAAGCGGGACGCTGCCCCAGAAAACGAAAAGCCAACCAAAAACGCAACCAGAGCACCGGTCGATGCACGAATGAGGGCTACTTGTCGATCGAAAGGTTCATCGGCCGAGCGAGTCAGTGAACCCAACCAAAAACCCACCTCGTGAGCGCCGATGACACCGGCTATCAGACCTATTGCGACCAGCAACTCAGTCATCGTAGCCTCCCCTGAACGAACCAGGCTTGGAGCTTCGTCTGGCTCTTTGAGCAAAACGGCGACCTATCCGCTGCCCTCGCGTTCGATTTGAGCAGTGGCGGCCAAGTCTCGCTGCCACGGCCAGCGGCCTTCTATCTCAAGCACCAACGTCCAACTCAGAAAGGTGCGCACCAGGACCAGGCCGGCCAACAGACCGAGGCTCGTAAATGTCAACTCGATGGCGATCGTTTTGACGATATCGGCCGCGACCAATACTTCGAGGCCAAGCAGGAGCGATCGGCCGATGCTGATCTTGTAGCTATCGTATCGCGACGAGCCTGCACTTCCAAGGAAGTATCGGCTGGACCAGATGATTCCGGCAACGATGACGAAAATGCCGAAGATCTCGATGCCAACGCCGACGAGATGGATCCACTGGCTGGCAGTAGTCTCGAAAGAGGGCGAGTGGTCGATATCGGAAGTCATGCTTCAGGTTTCCATGGCCTGCTTCGATGCGCCGCGACGGGCACGGCTACCGAGAATGATGGAGCTTGCAGAGTTCCCGAGCAGATAGTTGTAGCTGCTTTCCACCTGAACCGTTGATCAGGATCAACGCACGGTTTCAAATTTGGGTTTGGGCCAGAGGGGCGATGGTGCAGTTGTTCGTTCAGATGAACGGCGCGGTTGATCTAGATCAAGCACGTAGCGCTGCCCCGCGCGACTCTTCGGAAGAGTGACATTTCTTTTCAGGCAAGTTGACTGAGGCGGACATTCGTTAACCTCTGCAACACGTCTGCGTTGGGATGATCCACTCCGGACATTGCCTTGCCGAAGGGGAAATTCGATGAGCGATGACCAGGACAAGCAGCGTTCCGAGGCGGACGCCCAACTTGAACGCGAAATCCGCCAGAGTCGAAAGTTCACTGCACAAGAAGCCATGGGACGGATGATTGGCCCGGGCGCGATGAAAGGCGGGTCCGCGGTCCCCAGAGGGCAAGAAGCCGAGACGGCGATCGGGACATGGCTGAGAACCAACCTCACGGATTCGACGGGAGCTTTGCAGGCGCTGCTGCACCGTCGGCTCAAGGAAAGCGCGCTGCTGCTCAACAACCTTGATCAGCCGCTGGTTGCTTTGGCAGATTACTGCAAACAGGTTCTCGCCTCGGATTATCATTTGGCAGAACTTGTCCGCGAAGCCGATGTGGAATGGGGGCGACGGTTGGACGAGCGGCCCCATTTCAACAGAGAAGGCTCTGCACCACACCCGGATGACCCCTATACGAACGACTCCGTTCGCAGGGCGTTGTGCGAAATCCTGAGCAAGCTTTAGGTGACAGGCGGGAAAACCGGACCTCGGAGATGAACGTCGGCAAGTCCGCTTGAGGTCATGAGCTGAAGAAGCTCTCGGCAAGCATCGCGAGTCCGCTTCACTCCGATGAGCAGCTCTTCAGCTCCGGGCCAACTGACTGGCCTGGTTCGCTAGTTCATTTCGGGACCGGCGAGCCGTGGTGCTGAGCGATCAGCCATTGGCCATCGACTTTCACCAACGCGAGCGTCAAACGGTAGGGGATCACCGTGCCGTCTTTGAGGATGAAACTCGCAAAACCGGAGCTGAGAAGGACATTTGATCCCACCGCAATGGCTTGTTGGTCGCCCATCTTTGCCTGGATGCCTGGCGGAAGCTTGCTGAAGTAGGTACGCACGCCCTCCGAGCCGGAGAATAGCTGGGCAGTCGATCCAAAAAGCGTCGCATCCTTGCTATAGAGAGCGACGAACTTGTCGGCATCGCCCGAATTGTAGACCTGCTCCCACTGTGATCTGGCCGCCGCAGCGTCTTCGTTCGGTCCGGCCTTCGCGAGTTGCGGCGACGACAAACCAATGACAATCAGAAAAACGGCCAACAGCCTCTGCATAGCGGTCCCCCCATAATCGGTGTGGTTGCAGGCTGCGCGAGCCTGCACCGGAAATTTCGGCCCAATTCATCAAAGCACGTTCAGCCACTGGCAGGCTACAGCCATTGTCCGAGTTGGGTCAAACTCGATTGCCCGTCGGGCAGAAACAGCCGCACTGCCGAACCTCGTGACCTGTCAAGCCCCATCAATCAAGATATTCCACTTTACCGAAATTCGGATTTGTCGTACAAGCGAAACACCCTGGCCCGAGACAAGGGGCGGATCGCGATCGTCACGAACCGCGGGCCGAGGTGCGATGGACGCGACGGCGTCGGGCGCGATCGGCATTGCAGGGCGGCCTTGGCCGTGAGCAATGGTCTTCGCGCGAACGACACGACGTCGACAGCGTCTTCGCATGGCTTCGGGCGTGAGCACACGCCAGCTCCCGAAGTCCCAGCGAAGACGTGCGCGGACGAAGAAGTCGTGTGGTCCTGACGCCCGGAGCCTGTGCGTCAAGTCTTGCGGTGATGTGGCGGCCCGACCGGGCGCGCGCATCAGTCATCCGCAACGCGACGGGGGCAATAGTGCATCGCTCCCCGGGGAGAGCACGAAGTAAGCCGTAAACCACCGCGCAGGGAAGGCCGGACGATCCGGCGAACCTATGGTCTACCCCGTGTGCATTTCTATGGCGCACGGACCTGCGGGTGCCAGCCGGCGCCCGGCCTTCCCCGCGCCCTTTCTTTAAAGCGGGCGTGAATTGGAGAGTAAACCTCGGGCACAATGCGCCGCGAGAAGGCGATGGTGTGTCTGCTATTTGAAATGTGAATTTGAGGCCGATGGCCTGGCCGCTTGCTCCGTCATTGCGAGCGGAGCGCGCGTGACGGATTAGCACTTCCGCATCATCATCCGCGCAATCGCCTCGCCGATCACCACCGTCGTGAAGTGGGTGTTGGCCCGGCAGTCCGACGGCATGATCGACGCGTCAGCCACGCGCAGGCCCGCGATACCCTTCACCGTGCCGTCAGGATTGACCACGCCATCGGCGTCATTGACGCCAGTCATGCGGCAGCTGCCGGCAGCGTGCTGGATGTCTCCAGTTTCACGGCGCAGCAACACGTCGAGCTCATGATCCGGCAACGCTGCTGCCTGCGGCAGCGTCAGGTCGGTGTCGGTCAGCCGTATCCAGTCGGCGATGCCGGCCAGCGCCGGCTGGGCCGTGATCACGGCCAGTCGTTTCACCGCGTCCTTCATGCGCAGCATGTCGCGGGGATCGGCCAGCATATTCTCCTCGACCATCGGATCGATGCCAGGATCGATCGAAGCCAGTTTCAGTGAACCACGCGAATACGCGTTGAACAGCCCGGCGCCGATCGCCCCGGGCACACCGATGCCGCGGTGGTTGAAGGCGATCAGGATCATGTCGCGCTTGCCGCCATCGGCGAGACCAGAGGAATAGGTCACGCAGCAATTGGTGTGGCGGGTGTCCTGATCGGTCGGCCGGAGACTCTCGTGAAGCTGAATGGTTGCGCGAAACAGCGGATGGTCGAAGAAGTGCCGACCGACCGGTAGGTCTCGTTCGACCGCGATCCCCATCGCTTTCAACTCGTCGGCAGGTCCGATGCCCGAGCGCAGCAGGATCGCCGGGCTGTGGATGGCGCCGGCGCAGAGCACGATCTGGCGCGCGCTGATCTCGCTGGTGCCCTGGCCCTCGATGTGAACGCGCAGGCCGGTCGCCCGGCCATCGCTGATCAGCACGCGATCGACCAGCGCCTTGCCTCGGATCTCCAGATTGGAGCGGCCGCGCGCGGGCTCGAGATAACCCTCATTGGTGGTGATGCGGCGGCTGTCGCGGCTGTTGATGGGATAGCAGGCCACCCCCTCGCCGTCCGGACCGTTGACGTCCGCGCACCAGGGATAGCCGCTCGCCAGCGCCGCATCGCGCAGGCCCCGATCAATCGGGCCCCATTTTTCGGACGGCGCGCGATAGACCGGCAACGGCCCGCCGCGGCCATGTCCTTCGACATCGCCAAAATCGAGATCATCCTCGATCACCGAGAACAGCGGCATCACGTCCTTGGCCGACCAGCCGGTGCAGCCATTGGCCGCCCATTCGTCGAACGCGTCAGCAACGCCGCGGATCGCGATCTGGCCGTTCATCATCGATGAGCCGCCAAGCCCCTTGCCGCGCCAATAGAAGCGCGGCTCCTGCTCCGCCACCCGGCGGGTCAGCAGATGCGGCCACTGCCACTTCTCCTGGTATTCGCGCTTGTGGATGATCGGGATCGGATTGGGCGTCCTCACCTCCCAGGGCGCCTCGTCGGCGCGCCAGTCGAGACCGGCTTCGAGCAGCAGCACGCGTCGTGCGGGATCCTCGGAGAGCCTTGCGGCAACAGCGGCGCCGGCCGAGCCGCCGCCGACAACAATGACATCGTACATCGCGTTACTTCTCAACGTTCCAGAACACCGGGATGGCGGACGGTATCAGACCGCGCAAAGTCGCGCGATAGGCGGGCTGGGCAAACTGGCCCCACGGAATAGCCGGCGCCTGATCGTACATGATGCTCTGGATCTCGCCCGCGATTGTCTTGCGATCCTCCTCGGCAGGCGCCTTGGCGAAGGCTTCCATCAGCGGCGTGATGCGCGGATCGCATTGCCAGCCGGTGAAGTCGACGCAATTGAAGGCGACCATGACGTTGGTCAGGGGCGAGCCGAGATCGAACCCGCCGGCATGAACGCCGTAGACGCTCCAGCCTTCCTTCTTGGCGCGGCGCGCCAGCACGCTCGCCCAGTCCATGACCTGGAGGTCGACGTTGAACCCGGCCTGCTTCAGCCGCTCGGCCAGCACCTGCGCCGAGACGCGCGGGGCTTCGAGATCGTTGGCTTCCATGACGACTACGGGCTCGCCGGCATATTTCGTCGCCTTCAGCGCCGCCCGCGCCGCCTCGATCGACGGACTTGCCGCAGCTTCAATGCCAGCCTTGCTGTCGTAGGTGGTGCCGCAGGTGAAGAACGTCGCGCAAGGTGCGGCGTATTTGGCATCGAGGCCGAGCGCGTCCAGCACTTCGCGCTGATCAACCAGCTTCCACAACACGCGCCGGATCGCCGGATCGTCGAACGGCTTTGATGCGGCGTTGAGGCGATAGGCGCCTGCAAACATGTTGCCGCCGGTGAAATTGACGAGCTTCACGCGCGCGTTCTTTTCCAGCGCCGGCAGCAGATCGAACGGCGCGTACTGCATGAAGTCGATTTCGCCGGCCTGGAGCGCGGACGCCGCCGTCGAGCCATCGGGAATGACGCGGATCTCGAGTGTGTCGACGTTGACGCGCTTGCCGCCCGCGAGGAAGTCGGCGGGCTCGGAGCGCGGCACGTAGTCGGTGAATTTCTTCAGGATCATGCGATCGCCGGTGCGGTGATCGGCCTTGCTGTAGACGAACGGGCCGGAGCCGATGATCTCGGTGATACGCTGGTCCCCGGGCGTCTTGGCAATGCGCTCAGGCATCATGAACGCGACGGGGCTGACAGGATTGCCGAGGGCGTCGATGACCAGACCTGAAGGCTCTTTCAGCGTCAGCACGAACGTCTTGGCATCCGTCGGCGCGAGCGAGGCCGTGATGGCGAAAATACGACGGCCGAGCGCGCTGCGCGTGCCCCAGCGCCGCAGCGACGCCACGCAATCGGCCGCGGTGACCGGCTGACCATCGTGCCACTTCAGTCCGTCGCGCAGCGTGAAGCTGTAGGTCAAGCCATCGGCTGAGACTTTCCAGTCCTGCACCATCTGCGGCTTCACGTCGCCCTTGGAGTCCTTCGCGAACAGCGTGTCGAACACCATGTAGCCGAACGTGCGCGAAATGTAGGCCGTCGAGAAATGCGGATCGAGCGTGACGATCTCCGCTTCAAGCACCGCAACGAGATTGCCTGCCGCATGCGCGGGCGCCGCCACCAACGCGAGCGCGAACAGCGCCGGAATGAAAGTCTTCAGTTTGGACATTGGTGCCTTTTGCCTTTGGACGAGCCGTTTGCGGTTCGCCAGGAAAAAGCAATGTTCGTGCCCATACGGCAGAGGCACGTATGCGCTCACGACTATCTGCCACGCGTTTGCGCGTCACAACTTCGGTGTCATCGCCCGCGAAAGCGGGCGATCCAGTATTCCAGGGACTGCGCGATGATCAGGAAAAGCCGCGGCGTACTGGATGCCCCGCCTTCGCGGGGCATGACACGGATGTTGCGGCGACGGCCTGCGCCCTACCCGATCACTCGCCCGAACTTGTTCGACTTCGGGAATCCCTTCGGCGGCAGGCGGCCGGCGTCGGCGCGGGTGCCTTTCCACTCGGCGAGTTCCTTCATCGTCGCCGAGAACTCGCGGCCGGCAGAGTCTTTCCAGGTCAGTCCCGCCTTGGCCTCGAACACGGCGATGTCGGAGAGGCCGCCGTCCTTGTACTTCTGCAGGCGCACGCCGCGGCCGCGCGCCATCTCCGGCACGTCCTCGCCAATCGGGAAGATCAGCATCTTGCGGTTCTCACCGATGACCGCGATGGTGTCGCCGAGCACCTCGGTGATCGCGCGCGCCTCGTTCGGCATGTCGACGTTGAGGACCTGCTTGCCCTTCTTGGTCGTGCCGACGCAATCGTCCTCGTTGACGATGAAGCCCTGGCCCTCGTGGCTCGCGACCAGGAATTTTCGACCGCCCTTGTTGACGAACAGCGCGACGGGAGCTGCCTCCTGCTCGAGGTCGATGAACAGGCGGATCGGTTCGCCATGGCCCCGGCCGCCCGGAAGCTTTGCGACGTCGAGCACGTAGAATTTTCCGTTGGTGGCGAACAGCAGCAGCTTCGAGGTCGTCTCGGCGAAGAACGCCAAGCCGAGCTTGTCGTCCTGCTTGAAGGTCAGGCCCGAGAGGTCCTCGACATGCCCCTTCATGGTGCGGATCCAGCCCTTGTCGGAGACGACGACCGTCACCGGCTCGCGCTCGACGAGGGCCTCCTCCATCGCGGCAAGATCGTGCTCGGGCGCGTCCGCAAAGCTGGTGCGACGCTTGCCGAGCGGCGTCTTGGGCCCGAACATGTCGCGGACCTTGCCGACCTGCTCGGCGACCTTCTTCCACTGCTCGGGCTCGGAGGCGAGTAACGCGTTGATGCCCTTGAGCTCGCTGCGGAGGTTCTTGTCCTCGGTGCGGATTTCCATTTCCTCGAGCTTGCGCAAGCTCCGGAGCCGCATATTGAGGATGGCTTCGACCTGTACCTCGGTGAGCTTGAACGCCTTCATCAGCGCCGGCTTCGGCTCATCCTCGGTACGGATGATCCTGATCACCTCGTCGAGGTTCAGATAGGCGATCAGGAGACCGCCGAGGACTTCCAACCGGTGCTCGATCTGCACCTTGCGAAAATTGGTGCGGCGGATCAGCACGTCGCGCAAATGATCGAGCCATTCGCGCAGGCACTCGGCGAGCCCCACCACCTTGGGGACGCGACCCTTGATCAGCACGTTCAGGTTCAGCGGAATTTTGTTTTCGAGCTCGGTGAGCCGGAACAGCGATTCCATCATCAGCGCCGGATCGACGTTCTTCGATTTCGGTTCGATCACGATACGGACGTCTTCGGCCGACTCGTCCCTGATATCGCCGACCAGCGGCAGCTTCTTCTGGTCCAGCAGTTCGGCGATCTTCTCGATCAGGCGCGACTTCTGCACCAGAAAGGGGATCTCGGTGACGACGACGACCCAGGTACCGCGATTTCCCTCCTCTTGCTCCCATCTAGCGCGGACGCGGAACGAGCCGCGGCCGGTGGTGTAGGCTTCAGCGATGGCCTGCTTGGAATCGACGCAGATGCCGCCGGTCGGGAAATCCGGGCCCTTGACCCACTTCAACAGCGCCTTGGATTTCGCGTCGGGCTTCTCGATCAGATGCAGCGCGGCCTCGCAAAGCTCGGCGGCGTTGTGCGGCGGGATCGAGGTCGCCATGCCGACCGCGATTCCCTGCGCGCCGTTGGCGAGCAGGTTCGGGAAGCCGCCGGGCAGCACGACGGGTTCTTTCGACTGGCCGTCGTAATTGGGACGGAATTCAACGCCGTCCTCGTCGATGCCGTCGAGCAGGAGCCGCGCGACATCGGTCATGCGCGCTTCGGTGTAGCGGTAGGCGGCGGGATTATCGCCGTCGATATTGCCGAAATTGCCCTGGCCGTCGACCAGCGGATAGCGCGAGGAAAAGTCCTGCGCGAGGCGCACCATGGCGTCGTAGATCGCCTGGTCGCCATGCGGATGGAACGAACCCATCACGTCGCCGACGATTTTCGCGGATTTCTTGAAAGCCGTGCCCGGATCGAGCCGGAGCAGGCGCATGCCGTAGAGGATACGCCGGTGCACCGGCTTCAGGCCGTCGCGCGCATCCGGCAGCGCGCGGTGCATGATGGTGGAGAGCGCATAGGCGAGATAGCGCTCTTCCAGCGCGTCCCGCAGCGGCACCTCGTGAATTTCGGCCGGTTCTTCCGGCGGAATCAATCGTTTTCCCATGCCGCCCGGTTAAACCGTGGAAGCGAATCGGGCAAGGATGGATTGGTTCCCCGTGGGCTTCTACTGCCCTGCCCAACCGGCGGTAACGATCGGCTGGACCTTGGCCTGAGCGGTCACCGGCGCGTTGGCCACGCAGCGCCGGGCCACCTCGATTTCAGCCTCCGTCGCGCCCTTGGATCGCGCCCATGTCTCTGCGGCCGCAGCGGAATATTTCGCCACATAGTACCGGACCACGGTGCAGGAGGCCCGACGAAACACGCCCGGTTGCGGCTCGCCGGCCATCGCGTCCGGCGCAAAAGCAAGGAGTGCCGCGGTCAGCGCAAATCCTTTGATCAACATTTAGGCTATCCCCGTTGTGGAACCTGTCGGGCCAACTCAAGCTGGCCGATTTCGTTCCGGGAAGCGCCATGTCCTGAGGCAGGGCGGAGGCCCCGTCAGGTCTGGCGCCGGAATTGATGCCCTTTTCATGGCGCTGGGAGCGCCGTTTTGGCCTGCTGTCTCGTCAGGGCATTGATGAAGCCTGCGCGCGCGTCGGAATGGCCCTGCCCGCGCGGCTCCAGCACATGGCGCAGCAGGAACAGGCCGGTGAGCCGAAACCCGTCCTGGAGATCTTCGTCGGTGAGATCGCTGTACACCTCGCCCCGGCGCAGGAATGGCGGCAATCGCAACAGCCGGTCTCGCCACGGCTCACCAGCGGTGCGCGACACGGCTCCGCCGGATTTCGGCGAGACGTAGATCAGGTCGTCGGTCTCGCCCGTCACCGCGCAATTTTCCAGCGCCAGCCCGAATCCGAGCTCACCGAGCATGGCCAGCTCGAAATGAATGACGTGCACGGCGGCGCTGCCGATGTCGTCGAAATCGTCGAGAGAATGTTCGAGCAGCGCCAAAATCTGCTCGTGCGGATCGCGCTCCGGCAGGAGCCGCGCAATCGAGGCCAGATGGGTGACGCCATAGACGCCATGCGACGATCCCAGCAACGTGGCCGCGCGCAGCTTCAGGCCTTCGATCGCATAGGTGCCGAGATGCTCGTCGAGCCGCGCCCGCCACACCACGCTGACGCTGTTCCCCGGCTGCAAAAGCGGCCGCATCCGCGAGCCAGCGCCGCCACGCACGAGGCCGAGATGCCGGCCGTGGGCGCGTGTCAGCAGCTCGACAATGGCGCTGGATTCGCCATGCCGCCGCACGCCCAGCACGATGCCTTCGTCGGTCCATTCCATGGGCGGAAGTCTAGCGCATTTCGAGAGACCGTAGGGGCGGACTTCAAGCGTTGAACCAGCCCTGCGCGTCGCCGCTGAAGGAGAAGTACAGCCCGAACACCGTCAACACGCAGGAGACGATCTCGATGATGCTGTCGAGCTCCAGGCCCCGCTCGCCAATGATCTGGCCGAGCGAGATCACCGACAGCACCAGCGCTGCCGCCAACACCCAGCGCGGCCAGTTCTTACGCCAGTGCGCGGCGAGCCAGACGAAATAGACCAGCAGCGCAATCATGCAGCCGGCGAGCAGCGTCGCCGTCATGATCATCTGCTCGGTCATCTCGATGGTGGGCGTGCGGTCCTGCACCGCGACCGACAGGGCATCCAGCATCAGCGATGCATAGAGCAGCGCTTCGAAGCGCTGGACGTTGCGGGGCACGCTCATCAAATACCGATCTTTTCTTGGTTATTCTTTGGGAAATTCCAGGCCCATCTCGCGATAGCGATCGGGATCGTCGCCCCAGTTCTCGCGCACCTTGACGAACAGGAACAGATGCACCGGAACGCCCAGGATCTCGGCGAGTTCCTTGCGCGAATCCGCACCGATCGACTTGATGGTGGCGCCGCCCTTGCCGAGCACGATCTTGCGCTGGCTTTCGCGCTCCACGAAGATCGTCTGCTCGATGCGCACGGACTTGTCCTTGCGCTCCTCCCACTTGTCGGTCTCGACCGTGGACTGGTAGGGCAATTCCTGGTGCAGCTTGCGAAAGATCTTTTCGCGGGTGATCTCGGCCGCCAGATGTCGCATCGGCGCATCCGACATCTGGTCCTCGGGGTAAAGGAACGGACCCGGAGCCACCATCTCGGCGAGCGTCGCGCGAATGTCGTCGACGCCGTCGCCCGAGATCGCCGAGACCATGAAGGTCTTCGCGAACGGCATGCGCTCGTTGGCGGCCTGCGCCAGCGCCAGCAGCTTCTCGCGCTGGACCAGATCGACCTTGTTGATCACCAGAATCTTCTCGTGCTTGACGCTGGCGGCCTTGGTGAGGATCGCCTCGGCTTCCTCGTCGATCCCAGCCTTGGCGTCGAGCAGCACGCAGACGAGGTCGGCGTCATGCGCCCCGCTCCAGGCGGTCGAGACCATTGCGCGGTCGAGCCTTCGCTTGGGCAGGAAGATGCCGGGCGTGTCGACCAGGATGATCTGTGCGTTGTTCTCGATCACGATGCCGCGGATCAGCGCGCGCGTGGTCTGCACCTTGCGCGAGACGATCGTGACCTTGGCCCCGACCAGCGCATTGACCAGCGTGGATTTGCCGACATTGGGCGCGCCGATCAGCGCCACGAAGCCGCAGCGCGTTGCGGCAGGGGCCTCGCCGCTTGCTTCAACCGTCATTGCCGCCGCCAACACCTTCACGTTCGATCATGACTGAAGCCGCGACCTTCTCCGCCGCGCGCTTGCTGCCGCCGATGCCTTCGGCCGGCGCCAACCCCGGCAGGTCCACCGCGACCCGGAACTGCGGATCGTGATGCGGACCGGTGCGTTCGACCTCGCGGTAGACCGGCGTCGGCAACCCCTTCCCCTGCGCCCATTCCTGGAGCACGGTCTTGGGATCGCGCAGCGGCCGCCGCGGCTTATGCATGCGCTCGGTCCAGTTGCGCTTGACGAACTCATCCGCCGCCGCATGGCCGCCGTCGAGGAAGATTGCGCCGATCACGGCCTCGCAGACGTCACCGAGGATGGACTTGCGCAGCCGCGCATCGGCGCTGGAGCCGACCGAGCCGAGCTTGATGTCATCGAGCAGACCGAGCGACTTGGCGACGTCGGCGCAGCTCTCCTTGCGCACGAGCTCGGCAAGACGCTTGGACAGCTCGCCCTCATCAGCGTTCGGGAAGGCGTGATAGAGCATGTCGGAGACGACGAGCCCGAGCACGTGGTCGCCGAGGAATTCCAGCCGCTGGTAGCTGTCGCCGCGCTTGCGCCCGGACTTCAGCGCCGAGACATGCGTGATCGCCTGGATCAGCTGGTTCGGATCCGCAAAGCTATAGCCAATGCGCGCCTCGAGCGCCGCATTCGCGTCAGCCGCCTTGGCTTTGCTGCTCCGCACCCGCTTCTTCTTCGCAGACGACTTGCCCGCAAGCGTCTTGGTCGCAGCTTCGCCGTCAGGGCCCGCTGGCGCCTCGATCGGTTGGGTCGTGATGTCCTTGGCTTCGTCTTTCATCGGACGATTTTGAAGAAACGATTCCAGCGCACCGCCCACGGCCAGCGCCAGAACATCCAGGCATGCTCGCCTTCGGCGATGGAAAAGAAGATCATCTGGGCGCGGCCGATCAGGTTCTCCTGCGGCACGTAGCCGACCTGGCCGAGGAAGCGGCTGTCGGTCGAGTTGTCGCGATTGTCGCCCATCATGAAGAAATGGCCGGGCGGCACGGTGTAGACGTTGGTGTTGTCCATGTAGCCGTTGTCGGCGCAATCCAGCGTCTCGTAGGACACGCCGTTCGGCAGCGTCTCCTTCCAGCGCTTCACCCGGGACAGGCCGCCGCCTTCGGAGCCGCACGGATCTTCGCCGACATATTCGCTCATGCGCTGCCGCTCGACCGGCGTGTCGTTGATGTAGAGCAGGCCGTCCTTCATCTGGACGTGGTCGCCGGGAAGGCCGATCACGCGCTTGATGTAGTCGGTGGAATCGTCCTTCGGCAGCCGAAACACCACGATGTCGCCGCGGTTCGGATCCGAGCCCCAGATGCGTCCCGAGAACAGCGGCGGCGAGAACGGGATCGAGTAGTGGCTATAGCCGTAGGAATATTTCGAGACGAACAAATAGTCGCCAACCAGCAGCGTCGCCTTCATCGAGCCGGACGGGATGTTGAAGGGCTGAAACAGGAAGGTGCGGATCACGAGCGCGATCAGGAGAGCATGGATCACGACCCGGATCGTTTCGCCGACGCCGCTCTCAGTTTTTGTTCCCGAAGTCACGCTCATTGCTCTCTCAATTCCGACCGGCGGTCACAGAGCGCCCTCCTCCCGCGAACGGCCCATCGCTGCGCGGCGCAAGGAGATTGTCCTGATTCTGATAGTGAGGGCTAATTCCGGCGTAAAGCCGAATTCGCCCAGGCTGATTTGCGTTCGCGGACTTTTAGACGGTTGTCGGGGGCCACGCAATCAAGGATCGCATCAAAAACCCATAAGACATTGATTTTTAATACGAATTATAAAATTATCGCCAAGCCGTCAGGGCTTGGCCAGCGGAACAGCGGAAATGATGACGAAGGCCTGCGCCAGCGGCCAGTCATCGGTGATCGACAGGTCGATCTGCGCCTCGAATCCCTCCGGCGTCAGGGCCTGGAGCCTGGCCAGGGCGCCCCCTGTCAGCCGCATCGACGGCCGCCCGCCCGGCAGGTTGACCACCCCCATGTCGCGCCACCAGACGCCCTGCCGGATGCCGGTGCCGAGCGCTTTGGAGCAGGCCTCCTTGGCGGCAAAGCGTTTGGCATAGGTCGCCACCACCATCTTCTCGTTCTTGGCCCGCCGCGCCGCCTTGGCCCGCTCGGCCTCGGTGAAAATGCGGTCAAGGAAGCGCTCGCCGTGGCGCTCGATTACCTTGGCGACACGGGTAATGTCGATCAGGTCGGAGCCGATGCCAATGATCATGCCTGGCTCCGGCCGCGATCCATGGCCACGCGCATGCAGCGCACCGTCTCGGCGAGACCGACGAACAGGGCCTCGCCCATCAGGTAGTAGCCGATGTTGAGTTCCATCATCTCCGGCAGGCCTGCGATTGTCTCCGCCGTCGCATAATCGAGCCCATGCCCGGCATGGACCTCCAGGCCAGCAGCCTTTGCAAGCTTTGCCCCCGCGACGATCCGCTGCCACTCCGCCGCGGCCTTGTCCGCGTGGCCATCGACCACGGCATCGCACCAGGCGCCGGTGTGGATCTCGATCACGGGCGCGCGCAGCCGCGCCGCCATCTCGATCTGCGCCGGATCGGCCGCAATGAACAGCGAAACGCGAATGCCGGCATCGTTCAGCCGTGCGATGTAAGGCGCAAGCGCGTTGTGCTGGCCGACAACATCGAGGCCGCCTTCTGTCGTCACCTCCTGGCGGCGCTCAGGCACCAGGCACACCGCATGCGGCTTGGTGGCGAGCGAGATGCGCATCATGTCGTCGGTCGCCGCCATCTCGAAATTCAGCGGCTTGGAGATCTCGGCCTTCAGGCGCGCCATGTCATCGTCGCGGATGTGGCGGCGATCCTCGCGCAGATGCGCGGTGATGCCGTCGGCGCCGGCCTCGATCGCCAGCAGCGCGGCGCGCACCGGATCGGGATTGCGGCCACCGCGGGCATTACGCAGGGTCGCGACATGGTCGACATTGACGCCGAGGCGGAGCGGAAGAGCGGGCATTGCAAGGCTCACAGATTCAGAAGACAGGCGAACACGAAAGACGCCTATCCATTAACACGTTCGACGCGGGCGACGACCGCCTTGGCGCGCAACTGCGCCAGGATCGCGCTCAAATGCTTCAGATCGTAGACTTCGAGGTCAATCGTCGTCTCCGTGAAGTCGGGCGAGCGGCGCTGCATGCTGATGTTGTCGATGTTGCCGTCGTGCTCGGCGATCACGGTTGCGATCTGCGCCAGCGCGCCCGGCTCGTTGACGTTCTCGACCCTGATGCGGGCCGGGAAGCGCTGCGGCATCGAGTCCTCGATGTCCCAGCGCACGTCGAGCCAGCGCTCCGGCTCCTCCTCGAAATCCTTCAGGGCAGGCGACTGGATCGGGTAGATCGTGATCCCCTCACCCGGCGTGACGATGCCGACGATGCGGTCGCCGGGCACCGCGCCGCCATTCGGCGCGAACTTCACCGGCAGGTCGGAATTGATGCCGCGGATCGGGATCGCGACCGGGCTGCGCGGCGGCTCGGAGGTCACCTTCTCCTTGAGCTTGGCGGCGAGCCCCTTCTTGATGCCGTAGCGCGCGACACGCTCTTCCTTGTAGTCGGGATACATCGCGCGCGCGACGTGCGAGGCCTTGATCTCGCCGCGGCCGACCGCCGCCATGACGTCCTCGATCGAGGTGCGCGCTAGCCGCGGCAGCGCACCCTTGAGCTTGTCGTCGGCATATTCGATCTTGGCGCGCTCGAACAGGCGCTCGACGATGCGCCGGCCGAGGCCGACATATTGATCGCGCACGGCGGTGCGCGTGGCGCGGCGGATCGCGGCGCGCGCCTTGCCGGTGACCGCGAGCGTTTCCCAGGCCGACGGCGGCGCCGATTGCGCTTCCGACGTCAGCACCTCGACCTCGTCTCCGTTCTGGAGCTCCGAGGACAAAGGCGCGAACTTGCCGTTGATCTTGCAGCCCACCGCGCTGTTGCCGACGTCGGTATGCACGGCATAGGCGAAGTCGATCACATTGGCATGGCGCGGCAGCGCGATCAGTTTGCCCTTCGGCGTGAAGCAGAACACCTGGTCGTGGAACAGCTCAAGCTTGGTGTGCTCGAGGAATTCCTCGGGGTTGGTGCTCTCGGTGAGGATGCCGACCGTGTGGCGCAGCCAGGCAAACGCGTTGGACTCGCGCTTGAGGAATTCGGTCGGCGAGCCCACGCCTTCCTTGTAGAACACGTGCGCGGCGATGCCGCGCTCGGCGATCTGGTCCATCGCCTCGGTGCGGATCTGGAGTTCGGCGCGCTGGTTGCCGGGACCGATGACCGTCGTGTGAATCGAACGATAATCGTTCTGCTTCGGCGTCGAGATATAGTCCTTGAAACGCCCCGGCACGACCGGCCAGGTGGTGTGGACGATACCGAGCGCGCGATAGCAGGACTCGACGTCGTTGACGACGACACGGAAGCCGAAGATGTCGGACAATTGCTCGAAGCCGACGGACTTGCGCTCCATCTTGGTCCAGATCGAGAAGGGCTTCTTGCGGCGACCATAGACCCGCGCCCCGAGGCCCCTGTGGCGCAGATTGTTGGAGAGCTGCGCCTCGATCTCGCCGATCAGATTGCGATTGCGTTCGGCGAGCGCGTCGAGCCGCTGCATCACCACCGAATAGGCTTCAGGATCGAGGGTACGGAAGGACAGATCCTCCAGCTCCTCGCGCATTTCCTGCATGCCCATACGCCCCGCGAGCGGTGCGTAGATGTCGAGCGTCTCCTCGGCGATGCGCCTGCGCGATTCCGTCGGCACGAATTCCAGCGTGCGCATGTTGTGCAGGCGGTCGGCGAGCTTCACCAGCAGAACGCGGACATCGTCGGCAATGGCCAGCAACAATTTGCGCAGGTTCTCGGCCTGCTTGGCTTCGCGCGACACCAGCTCCAGCCGCTTCAGCTTGGTCAGGCCCTCGACCAGCGCACCGATCTCCGGTCCGAAGATCTGGTCGATCTCCGCCCGGGTCGCCTCGGTGTCCTCGATCGTGTCGTGAAGCAGCGCGGCGACGATGGTCGCATCGTCGAGCTTCAGGTCGGTGAGAATCGCCGCCACTTCGAGCGGATGCGAGAAATACGGATCGCCGGAGGCACGGGTCTGCGAGCCGTGCGCCTTCATGGCGTAGACATAGGCGCGGTTCAGCAGGTCTTCGTTGGTGTTGGGATTGTAGGACCGAACGCGCTCGACGAGGTCATACTGGCGCATCATGCGCGCGCGCGGCTTCGCCGACCGTGCCACCGACGCAGTCGGGGCCACGGCAACCGATTCGGTTGCGCCCTGCATCTGCGTTGGTCTGCGGCGTCGATACACCATGCCGTCCTGCCTTCAAACGGACCAAGAAACAGCCCGTTGCATACATCTTAGCTCCGATCGCGCGCGCGTCCGATCAATTCGGTGACAGGTGCGCGGCGCAAACCGACAAGGCTATGGTAACCACGAAATCGCCAACAAAAGCAAAGGCCCGAACACGGGTTCGGGCCTTTGATAAGATCACAAGAAGTCAACGATCGCGATGGGACGATTACTCGTCTTCCTCGGGCTGCTCTTCCGGCGGCGCGAGGCCTTCGAGGCCCTTCAGGAGCTCCTCTTCAGTCATGCGCTCAACCGCAACCTCGGTATCGTCCGCGTCGACGCTGGCGCCGGCGGAACCGATCAGCGGCACCGTATCCGGCTCGGGCTCGTCGACCTCGACGAATTTCTGGAGCGAGTGCACCAGCTCCTCGCGGAGGTCCTCCGGCGAGATGGTCTCGTCGGCAATTTCACGCAAAGATACAACAGGGTTCTTGTCGTTATCGCGGTCAACCGTTAGTTGTGAACCGGACGAAATCATGCGGGCACGGTGGGCAGCCAGCAGGACCAGGTCAAACCGGTTGTCGACCTTGTCGATGCAATCTTCTACGGTGACGCGAGCCATGGACTGTCGCTCCGTTGTAGGTGGGACGAAATATGTGGATGATTGGGGCTAGTTATAGGGACCAGGGCGGTTTCGCAAGGCCAATTTGTGATTTGGCCTCGCCAAACGGCTCTGCTACCCCCACATTGGGGCTGGGATGGGTGGTTTCCCGGGCTGCCGTTGAGGGCCGCGCCGGGTGTATTGAGAGTCCGCCATAACTATACCTTGATTGCCCCGACTTCTCCGAGTTTGCGGTTTCGACGGGTTTCGGCAGGACTTTGAACTGCGCGGCTTGCTGCTGCCGCGCCAACAATAAACAATTTATCACGAACACTACGCGAGCAAACTGAATGTCACCTTCCTCTACCGACAAGATCGCGCTCTTCATCGACGGGGCCAATCTTTACGCGACGGCGAAAACTCTGGGCTTCGACATCGATTACAAGCGCCTGCTGAAGGAATTTCAGAGCCGCGGGACACTGCTGCGGGCGTTCTACTACACAGCGATCATCGAGGATCAGGAATATTCCTCGATCCGCCCCCTGATCGACTGGCTCGACTACAACGGCTACACCGTGGTCACCAAGGCGACCAAGGAGTTCATCGACGCCTCCGGCCGCCGCAAGGTCAAAGGCAACATGGACATCGAGCTTGCGGTCGATGCCATGGAGCTCGCCGAGCACATCGACCAGATGGTGCTGTTCTCGGGCGACGGCGACTTCCGCTCCCTGGTCGAGGCCGTGCAGCGCCGCGGCGTGCGGGTCACCGTGATCTCCACGATCGCCAGCCAGCCGCCGATGATTGCTGACGAGCTGCGCCGCCAGGCCGACGTCTTCACCGACCTCGTCGAGTTGCAGTCCAAGCTTGGCCGCGATCCGTCCGAGCGCCCCGCCCCGCGCGATCGCACCGAGCGCGAGGCACGCCACCACGCTCCGCAGTTCCTCCAGCGCGCGACCACGATGGCGCCGAGGGGCGATGACGACTTCGAGGAGTGAGGCGGCCCGGTTAAGCCACCAGGCCTCCCCCACCCTCGTCCCGGACCGTGACTGTCCGCTCTGCCCGCGCCTGGTCGCCTTTCGCGAGGCGAACCGCGTGCGTGAGCCGCTGTGGCACAACGCCCCGGTTGCACCCTTCGGCGATATCAAGGCGCGTTTGTTGATTGTCGGTCTTGCGCCGGGGATGCAGGGCGCCAACCGCACGGGCCGTCCTTTCACCGGCGACTATGCGGGCGACCTGCTCTACGCGACCTTGCTCGAATACGGCTTTGCCAAGGGCAGTTATAAGGCCCGGCCCGATGACGGCATGAAGCTGGTCGACTGCCGGATCGCCAATGCCGTGCATTGCGTGCCGCCGCAGAACAAGCCGCTGCCGGTGGAGATCAACACCTGCCGCCAGTTTCTCGCCGCGAATCTCGAGACGATGCCGAATTTGCGCGCGATCGTGGCGCTGGGGCGGATTGCGCACGACACCGTGCTCAAACCGCTGAAGCTGAAAGCTTCGCAAGCCCCCTTCGGCCACGGCGCGGTGCATCAGGCCGGCGCGTTCAAGCTCTACGACAGCTATCACTGCTCCCGCTACAACACGAACACCCGCGTGCTGACGCCGGACATGTTCCGAAGCGTGTTCGCGAAGGTGAAGGCCGGCCTCGATTAGAGCGTTTTCGAGCGAAGTGGATACCGGTTCGCGTAAAGAAAACGCGTCAAAATAATCAACCCTTGCCTGGATTGGCCTTCAGCCAATCCAGCACGTCACCGGCGTTCCGGTCGGGCGGAAACACCGGGTAGAACACGTGGGTGATGTTCGCATCGTCGATGATCAGTGCGAGGCGCTTGATCAGCGTCAGGCCCGCGACCTCCATGGTCGGCAGATTGAGGGCGCGCGTGAACGCCAGCTTCTCGTCCGAGAGGACGGGGAACGGCAGATGCAGCCGCGACGCCATCTCGGTCTGGTATGCATTGCTTTGGGTCGAGAGGCCGAACACCTGTGAGACACCCGCGGCCTTCAGCTCGGCGAACAGGTCACGAAACGCGCAAGTCTGCGGCGTGCAGCCGCGCGCGCCCGGGATCATGTCCCAATCGTCGACCAGCGAGATCTTGCCGGGCTCGCCGGTGCGCGGATAGGCGAACACCACGGTACGGCCGGCGAGTGCCGACAGCGTGACCGAATTGTCGTCGGTCGCGAGCAGGCCGATCGCCGGCAACATCATGCCTTTCAGATGCGCGGCGCCGCCGTCATCCGCGGGTGCGGGGATCTGGCTCCAATCGACCTCAAGCAGGTTTTTCTGATTCATCCCGCTATCCCCTTGCCCGCATCAGCCGGCCCTTCTCCCGGCTCCAATCCCGTTTCTTCTCGGTCTCGCGCTTGTCGTGCAGCTTCTTGCCCTTTGCAACTGCAAGCTGCAGTTTGGCCCGGCCGCGCTCGTTAAAGTAGAGTTTGAGCGGGATCAGCGTCATGCCCTCGCGGTCGACAGCCCCCATCAGCTTGTTGATCTGCTTGCGGTGCAGGAGCAGTTTTCGCGGCCGTTTCGGCTCGTGGTTGAAGCGGTTGCCCTGGAGGTATTCGGGAATGGTGGCGTTGATCAGCCAGATCTCGCCGTTCTTGGAATCGGCGTAGGATTCCGCGATCGTGCTCTTGCCGCTGCGGATCGACTTCACCTCGGTGCCGGTCAGCGCAATGCCCGCCTCGATCGTATCCTCGATCGCATAGTTGAAGCGGGCCTTGCGATTTTCCGCCATGACCTTGATAGGACGTTCGTTCTTATTGGCCATGGCAGACAAACCTGATCGAGATACGCGCGTAAGCTAACAGTTCGGATGAAGCGCGCGCGTCACTTCTTGAGGAGATCGCGGATCTCGGTCAGCAGCACGACCTCGGCCGACGGCTTCGGTGGTTCCGCAGGCTTGGCCTCATCCTTACGCTTGAACTTGTTCATGGTGCGGATGACCATGAACAGCACGAAAGCGACGATGGCAAAGTTCACGACCAAGGTGAAGAAGCTGCCATAAGCCAGCACCGCACCCTGCTTCTTGGCATCGGCGAGATTGGTCTGCGTGACCTTGCTGGAGAGTCCGACGAAATAGTTGGAGAAATCCAGGCCGCCGGTGGCTGCGCCGATGATCGGCATAATAACGTCGTTGACCATCGACGTCACAATGGCACCGAAGGCAGCGCCGATGATCACCGCAACGGCGAGATCGACGACATTGCCCTTCATGGCAAAATCGCGGAATTCCTTGAGCATGCTGGTCCCCCTGCGTTGCCTGTGACGATGAAGTGACGAACGCGGCCTAGTTGATCAAGCCGGCGTGCACCATGGCGCTGCGCACGGCAACGCGCGTCGGCTCGGACACCGGCACCATCGGCAGCCGCAGCGTCTCGTCCATCTTCCCGAGCAGCGTCATTGCATACTTGATCGGCGCCGGATTGCTCTCGATGAAGAGGTTGTTGTGCAGCGGCATCAGCTTGTCGTGGATCTTCAGCGCGGTGGCATGATCGCCCTTCGCCCAGGCGGCCTGGAATTCCGAGCACAGCCGTGGCGCGACGTTCGACGTCACTGAGATGCAGCCATGGCCGCCATGGGCCATGTAACCGAGGATGGTCGCATCCTCGCCGGAGAGCTGGTTGAAATCCTCGCCCATCGCGGCGCGCTGCTGCGACACGCGCACCATGCTGGCGGTGGCGTCCTTAACGCCGGCGATGTTCTTCAGCTCCCACAGCCGCTTCATGGTGTCGACCGACATGTCGATCACCGAGCGCGGCGGGATGTTGTAGATGATGATCGGAATCCCGATCGCATCGTTGATCGCCTTGAAGTGCTGGTACATGCCTTCCTGGGTCGGCTTGTTGTAGTAGGGCGTCACCACCAGCACGGCGTTGGCGCCCGCCGTCTCGGCGTGCTGGGCCAGCTCGACCGCCTCCTTGGTCGAGTTTGACCCGGCGCCCGCGATCACGGGCACGCGGCCCTTGGCCTCCTCGATGCACCATTCGACGACCTTCTTGTGCTCGTCATGGCTGAGCGTCGGGCTCTCGCCGGTGGTGCCGACCGGGACCAGGCCGTTGGTGCCCTCGGAAATCTGCCAATTGACCAGCGACCGGAACGCCGCCTCGTCCAGCGAGCCGTTCTTGAACGGGGTGACCAAGGCGGTGAACGACCCCCGGAATTTCGTCTTGGCTGCCATGGACTTCCTCCGTACGCGGCGAGTTTTAGAGCAAGCCCCATACATATCGGGTCTATCCCGTCGGTAAAAGACCTGCCGCCGGCTGACGCACCGTTTAGGCCGCGATTTTGCCGCGGTGGTGGTGCAAACCCGGCGGAGGTAAGCGGCTGTTGGTATTTTGTCCGCATATTCAATCAAATACAGCCAGATCTTGTACAGATAGGTCTTGAGCCACTTGACTGATTCGGGGCGACGTAACGCCGTGACCTCCTTTCCTCTTGCCGCATGGCGATCCGCCGGTCTGGTTCTATGCCTGATGGCAGGGCTGTCGATCGGCTGCGCCGCCTTGGCCAAGTCCAACGAGACGACCGAGGACGGGACCAAGGAACCCGCGAAGCAGACCGGCAAAGACACCGCGAAGGGACCAGCCAAAGGATCGGCCAAGGAAACAGCCAAGGGAACAGCGAAGGGGACGAGCAAGGGAACGGCTGCCGCCCCCGCCAAGGATGCTGCGAAGAAACCTTCCAAGGATGCCGGCAAGAATGCTGGAAAGGAACCAGCGAAGGACAAGCCCAAGCCTGCGGCAGCAGCCCCCGCGCCAAAATCGCCGCCGACCGCCAGCGGTTCGGCCCCAAAGACCGCACCTGCCCCCGCCGCCACAGCCACCGTCAGACCTACCGCACCTGCCGCCGCTAGACCCGTGGCAGCTCCTGTGCTGGCTCCGGCGACCCGCCAGCATGCCGCGCCGCGCAAGCCGGTCACGCCGGCCGCCGTCGCTGCGACCTCGTCGACGTCGCAAGGCGACAAGGACACCCTGGAGACCGTCATCGAGCTCGTGCGCAAGCGCAAGGCGGGCGACGCCACCAATTACGCCGCCTCGATCTCGGATCCGGTTGCGCGAAAACTCGCGGAATGGATCATCCTGCGCAGCGAGGACAATGGCGCGAATGTCGAGCGCTACCGCGCCTTCCTCTCCGCCAATCCGAGCTGGCCGTCGCAGACCTTCCTGCGCCGCCGCCTCGAGGCTGCAATGTGGGACGACCGCCGTGACGACTCCGTCGCGTGGTCGTGGTTCGAGAACGAGTCCCCGATCTCGGCGAAGGGCCGCTTCACGCTCGCCAAGGCGATGCTGGCGCGCGGCGACCGCGCCAATGCCGAGCGGCTGGTGCGCGAGGCTTGGCGCAGCGATCCGATGTCGGAGGACACCGAGAACAACGCGTTCGACCAGTTCGGCGCGCTGCTGACGCCGGGTGACCAGAAGGCGCGGATGGACACCCTGCTCTATGGCAGCGAGACCGAGGCGGCGCTGCGCGCCGCAAAACGCCTTGGCGCCGGCTATGTCGCGCTCGCCAAGGCCCGCATCGCCTCCTTCAAGAAGGCGCCGAACACCCGCGCACTGCTCGAAGAAGTGCCGCGCGAATTGCACAGCGATCCCGGCTTCATCTTCAGCAAGATCCAGCTCTTGCGCCGCGAGGAGAAATTTGCCGAAGCGGCCCAGCTGATGCTGGCGGCGCCGAAGGATCCGAACCGGCTCTACAATCTCGATGAATGGTGGATCGAGCGGCGCCTGCTGGCACGCAAGATGATCGACACCGAGGAATTCCGCAGCGCTTATCTGATCGCGCGCGACGCAGCTTTGCCAACGCGCGATATTTACAAGACCGAGCAGGAATTCACCGCGGGCTGGATCGCGCTGCGCTTCCTCAACGATCCCGCTTCTGCCGCCCAGCACTTTGCCCGCATCGGCGTCGGCAGCGTCAATCCAACCACGCTGGCGCGAGCCGGTTATTGGCAGGGCCGCGCGGCGGAAGCCGCAGGCCGCCAGCAGGAAGCGCGCAACGCCTATGCCCGCGCAGCCGAGCAGTCGACGAGCTATTACGGCCAGCTCGCGCGCGCAAAACTCGGCCTGCCGCAGATCGAGCTCAACAGCCAGCCGCGCGGCCGCGGCGCCGAGCGGCTCGAGATCGTGCGCGCCGCGCAATTGCTGTACGAGCTCGACGAGCGCGAGATCGCGATACCGATGCTTGCCGACATGGGCGAGAACGGCGATCCCGAGGCCCTCACCGGGCTCGGCGAGCTCACCCAGCGCTACAACGACGCGCGCGGCATGCTGCTGGTCGGCAAGGCCGCACTCAATCGCGGGCTGCCGTTCGACTTCTACGCCTATCCCGTCAACGGCATTCCGCAGTTCACCCCGATCGGGCCCGAGGTCGAGCGCAGCATCGTCTATGCCATCGCGCGGCAGGAGAGCGCGTTCAATCCGGCGGTGGTCTCGCCGGCGCAGGCTTACGGGCTGATGCAGGTGACGCCCGACGCCGCGCGCTATGTCTGCAAGCGGCACGGCGGGACCTACGACCTGTCGCGCCTGAAGAACGATTCGGCCTACAACGCCACGCTCGGCTCGGCCGAGCTCGGCGGGCTGCTCGAGGATTATCGCGGCTCCTACATCATGACGTTTGCCGCCTATAATGCCGGCCGCGGCAGCGTGAAGAAGTGGATCGACCGTTACGGCGATCCCCGCGAATCCAAGATCGATGCGGTCGACTGGGTTGAGCTCATTCCATTCTCCGAGACACGCAACTACGTGCAGCGGATCATGGAGAACCTCCAAGTCTACCGCGCCCGCTTCGGCGGCGGCACGCGGTTGCAGATCGAGGCCGATTTGCGCCGCGGCGCCGGCAGCGTGGAATAGACGCTGCTCTCCCCTCGATTCGCTGTGGACCGGCGGCAAGCACCACGGCTGCGCCCGGCCTCTCCTTGAACGGAAGCTCCTGGAGCTAGGACGAGATCTTCAAGCGGGCCTTATCGAGGCGCACGCCCTGAGAGCTGCGGGCTTCGCGGCCGGATCGGCGTGCTTTTGCAGGCTGTCATCGACAAGGGCTGACCGCTTGCGCGTCGGGCGGAGTTAGCGTGCAGCGCGGATGGATGCGACGTCCGGCGCAGAGCACCACAAGGGTTTGCGACGGCGGTCGAATATCCCGTGTCGCGCCTGATCCGCTTCGGGGTTGGCGCCCGCCTCTCACGACTCGCAGCGAGAGACCGGAAGCACCCAACGCTCCAGCTTGTCCAAACAGTCCCGGGGCCGCGACCAGGCATCACTAGGCAAAAGAAAAGCCCCGGCGGTTTCCCGCCGGGGCTCTCTCGTCAGGTCGTTAGACCGAACTTACCAGTTGCGCTGAGCGCGGAGGAGCAGAACAACCGAGTCCTGGTCCTTCAGCTCGTACACAGCCGACGGCTTGGCGGTAGCTGCGAGCGTCGGGAGCGTAATCAGGCCGGAGTTCTTCTGGTCGAGATGGGTCCAGGCGACGTCCGCCGAGAAGGTCAGGTTCTTGACCGGAGTCCAGCGGGTGATGAGACCCACCTGGCCGACAGCGAAGTCGGGGTTACAACCAGCAGCGCCGGCGGTCGGAGCGAGGGCTGCGACGAAGCTCGCGCAGATCGCGGTCTTTCCAAGCGTGCCGAACTGAGCCTGAGCGTACGCACCGTAGATCGAGGTGTTCCAGTACGGATCCCAGTTATGGGTGTAAGCGCCACGGAAGCCCCAGGTCTTGATGGATTCCTGGTTGCTGCCGTTGGTGTACACCGTGTCCGGAGCGCTTGCGTAGCCGAGGCTGCCGTAAGCGCCGGCAGCGCCGGAGGTACCGAAGATCGAGTAGGTGCTGCCCGCGAGGTTCTGGAAGTTGTAGCGGGTCGCACCGTCGGTGTAGACGCCCGAGATGTTGATCGTGTCACCCGCACCAGTCGGGATGTTCTTGATCGACAGAGCGAGCTGAACCGCCCAACCCCACTTGTCGTCGGGGTGGCCAGTCGCTTCGGACACGCCGTAGTAGGCAACGTGGTTGTCATGCGCAGCGACCGACGCCTGGAACAGACCCCAAGCCTGGTCAACACGGAGCGCAGCGACGAGGTTCGGAGAGCGCGAACCGCCGATGGCGTTTGCACCGAATGCACCGCCGGGGAGACCGGCAGCCGAAGCCGCACCGAGCGACACGTTCAGGTTACCAGCCTGCATGTACTGGGTCGGATCTTCCGCCGAGAACGATGCAGTGATGCCCTGGCCGAAGTCAGCGGTATAGGTGAACTGGAGGATACCAGTGACCGTGCCGCTGCCGCCGACGAGACCGTCGAAGTTGTTGCCGGGATAGTTGGTCCAGGGCGCGTCGAACTGCGACACGGCCTTACCCATGGTGAAGCCGGCGAACTGGATGAAGGCGTAGTACACGCCGAGCGAACCGCCCGAGGTGTTGCCGTCGGTCGAGTTGACCGAGCCCGAACCCGAGCCAAACAGACCCGTGGTGGTCGCGCCGGGGTTGGTGTTAGCAGCGATCGTGCCGCTGTAGGCGGTGGTGCCGAAGCCGCTGCCGGTGCCGGTGTAGTTGCCGGTCGTCCAGGAGAAGACGCCATCGAAGAACGTGCGGACCACGCCGTATTCGGTCGCGGTGCGCGTGTCGATGTTGAGGTCTTCACGAGCGCGAGCGGTGTAGTAGTTCGACAGACGGTTCCGGCTGCCGTTGTTCGAACTGAACTGGCCGCTGAAGTCCGAATTGGTGTTCAGCGCGACTTCAGCGCGCAGATAACCACCCAGCTTGATGCAGGTGTCGGTGCCCGGGATGTAGTAGAAACCCGCACCGTACAGGGAGCAGATCTTCACGTATTCGACCGCTTTGGCCTTCACGGGGAGATCGGCTGCCTGCGCTCCGCCCACGGCGATCAAACCCGCCGCTGAGCCGAGCAAAAGGCTCTTAACCAACTTCATGTTAAACCTCCAAGTTGCTCTTCAGGGAAGGTCACTGACCCGAACGGCCAATTCCCCAACCCCCTTTAAATCACCGCTTTGGCCACCTTCGCGTCTTCGGACACACCCGCATGAACGCGAGGGACATAAGCGATCCGAAGTTCCGGTGAGCTGAGACTTGGAAAATCAGTAACTTACTGATTGAAAACGCTATTTGGATGCTTCTATCTACAAGGCATCGTACAAAATGGCGTTTCAAATGACCCGACTGACGAGGACTTCCACCGGGGCTTACGTGGCTCGCAAAGTCATTCCCGAAGGTGTCCGAAAGGCCTACGCCGCGCGTTATGGAAAGGGCTGGGAAGAGAAGTTCCACCTCGATGCTGGCGTATCCGCTCACGAGGCCCGCGCTCGGTTTGGTGAGTGGCTGGCAGAGATTGAAATACGTATCGCGAGCCTGAAGGCTGCCAAGGCCAAGGGGCCGCAGCCGCTTACGCGGCAGCAAGCGTATGCTTTGGCCGGCCAATGGTACTCATGGTTCCTTTCGAGGCACGAACGAGACTTGAAGACGCCTGGGCATTGGCGAGCCTTGGCGGACATCTTCGTCTGGGAAGTCATTGGATCTAACGCCCCCGACGAATACGAGGAACACCCCGAGGATGATCCTGACTGGGATTGGCAGTTTTCACCCGAGGTTAAGGAGGAGATCCGTCCCGCCATCGCGCTTGAGGCTGAAACTGCGGCATTCTTGATGGAGCAGAATCTCAGCCTGACACCCGACGCAGCAGAACTCTTCATCGACGCTGTAAGTGGCAATCTTCTGCCCGCGTTACAGCGGTTGGAGGCGCTCGCTCGGGGTGACTTTAGCCCCGATAAGCATGCCGACGTGTTTCCAAAGCTAGAGCAAGTGAGCGCCGTTGTGCCCGTGAAAGCGCTAGAGCTGTTCAACGCATGGAGAAACGCGATGCAGCCGGCTGAAGGCACGATTTACAGGTGGGCCACGGTGTTCAAGGAAGCGGATCGCCGCTTCGTCGATGTACGTCGCATTAGCTATGACGAGGCCAAGGCGTGGATGACAGGTCTCGTCAACGAAGAGCGCTCGGCAGGCACAGTTGCAGGTGCTTGGCGAACAGCGCTGAAGACGGTGTTCACCTGGGGCGTCAAAGAGAGACTGATCGACAGTAATCCTTTCCCGGAGGTGCACATAAGCGTGCCTCGGAAGAACGTTGAGCGAGAAGGCAAAGCGTTCGACAGAGCGGAGATCAAGACAATCCTATCGGCCGCCCTCCTCTGCCCTGACATTGACGCCTACAGCGAGCGAGCCCGCCGCTGGGTGCCTTGGATTTGCGCTTATTCAGGTGCGCGTGCTGGCGAAATTACTCAACTACGAGCCGCCGACATACAACAGCGAGATGGCTTTTGGTTTGCGAGGCTGACGCCGTCTGCGGGCAAAATAAAGACGCGCAAGGCTCGCACTATTCCGCTTCATGAACACCTCATCGAACAAGGCTTCATTGAGTTCGTGCACAAAGCCAGCGGGTCTCCGCTGTTCTATGAACCGAAGGGCCGCACAACACAGCGAGATGACAATCAACCACGACAGAACCAAGCGGAGAGAATGAGGTCACAGGTGGGCATGTGGGTGCGGTCTTTGGGCGTAAGCGACCCAGAGATCAGCCCCAATCATGCGTGGCGCCACACTTTCAAAACGATAGCAGCGCGCGTCGGCATTGATGAACGCTATAGCGATGCGATCACAGGCCATGTTCCTGCAACGACCGGCAGAAAGTACACCACCCCGACACCCGAGGACCTTGCGGAAGCCCTTAAGAAGTTCCCTCGATACAGACTTGATTGACCGCAATCAAACGCAGCAACCAAGGTAACCAAAGGGCTACGGCAAGCATTGGGTTGCGCTGGAAAACCTACGAAAGCATCATAACCATGACCAACGAAATCATCTGCGCGTTTATATGTGCAGTGCTTCAGCTCGCACACGCTAAGTGCAGAGCGGGAGAGCGGGCAGTGTTCGCGCCATCGCATCTTGCGGCTCGCTTCTGGGAGCGCGTTGGGGCCAGCGGGGAAGCCTTGGAATCCGCTATGGACCGCGTAGCTGTTCGCTGCGGCATCAACATCAGTGCGTACATGATTGACCGAGCTTACGGGCTCGGATCGCACCGTGCCACAGGATGCCAGCAAAGATGACTGATGAGTTCGAGGAGGAGTGGGAGCCGCGCGAACAACCTGCGTGGGCGCCGAAGACACCACGTGAGGAGCGCGAGTCGCTCAACAGTGCGCCGTTGGCAACGCTCCGTGCAACACCGAGCAGCGAGCAGGCCTTCTTGCTCATGGGTGACTTGGCCGAGCGTTACCCGAGGCCACAATCGGCAAAAGGCAAAGGCTATGTGCGCAAGAAGACGCTGGAGCCCTATTCGAATACAGGTGGCGCCTTCGTTGCCGAACTACTCGCCGCCGTCGAAGCGGAGCGAAGCGAGGGCTGGATCAGGTGCTCGCGGAGGAAGAGCGACTACACTGGGCGCAAAGATGTCCCGTGGGCGATGTTCGATGGTGTTTGTAAGGCATGGCTTGAGGCGGAGTTGATTGATGAGAAAAAGGGCTATCCCGGCATGCTGGCCATGGGTAACCCCGGCCCGACCTCGGGCAAGCTGACCCGCTACCGAGCGACACCGAAGCTCCTTGAGATTGCCGCTGAACACGGCATCACACCCGCCAATGTGCTGGAACACTTCAAGTTCGAGTTCAGGATGCCTTCCGAGCTGATCCAGCTCACTCAGCCGTTCGAGCTGACACCGAACACGGAACGTGTTGCGAGGCTCCGCGAACAGGTCGCCGAACTAAACGCATTTTCCACCAAGCACACGCTCACGCACCCCATGCGCAACATCAAGCACCTCGGCTGGGTTAGGATATTCCATCACTACGGCGAAGGCTTCAAATGGGACAAGGGCGGTCGGCTTTACTCGCAGCCCCAAGGAGTGGCGTGCTATCAGTCACTGTCCGCATCGAAGACGCCAAGCCGCCAAGACCTAAGAATTGACGGCGAGCGGGTAGTCGAACTCGACATATCCTCGTCCTACCTGACCATCTTCTACGCCTTGTGCGATGAGCAACTGGACCTCGGCCAAGACGCCTACAGGGGCATCCTCGGGCCCACGGACCTCGATAGACTGGTAGCCAAGTTCTGGATCAACGCTTCTCTCAGCATTGGAAGGCCGCTTCGGAAGTGGAGCGAAGACTTGATCGAAAGCCTACAGAACCAGCTCGCGACGAAGCAACTGACGGGCTTCGATAGAAAGAGGTATTCCATGAAATCTATTGGCGAGAGAGTGTTGCAACGTCACCCCCTGCTTGCCAGGTTGAGCGGTCCCATCAGAGGACGGACCATGAGCTGGGCTGATTTGATGTACCATGAGAGCGAAGCCATCATCGGAGCGATGCTGACGCTCAAGCACGACCATCAGACACCGAGCTATCCCGTGCACGATAGTCTCATAGTCCCAGTTTCCAAGTACAAGGTGGCGAGGGAAAGTCTGATCCATCACTTCCGTGTTCAGACTGGGAAGGTACCCAGAGTGAAGCCCGAGGTGGACCCAGAGGACTGGTAGGTCTCCCGTGGCTCTAAATAGTACCCATGGATATCCATGGTGGGTGTACCTCTATGGTGATCATCCCCTGAGCTATACCCATCGGGGTTCGATGCCGTAACGTGGAATGAATGTTTGGCGATGGCCGTGTGTGTGATATACGTCACATAAAGTTTATCGCTAGGTCCCAGAGTGCTCTGATGTAGGCCCGACCGGACAAAAAAAGGCCCTAGGTGACTCAGCGGAGTCCATTGGTGCCTTTTCATGGGTCAGGGCTACTTGCTCTAGCGTCGGCTCGAAGTCGCCTCAGTGGACTCCCTAGGCGCTTTGGGGCAGCGGGAAGCCCCCGAAACCGGCGTCTCATTCCGGAGCCCCAGCGGTCCCATTCGGCTCACCGCAGTCCCGAGCTGAAGACGTCTGCGGGCCTTGAGCCGCGATTTTCGAAGCCAGGGTGGGGGACATCGGGACTTTAGGGTCCGGTGTGAAATTGGGGCCCCTTTTTTTCGCCCACCAACCCGAGGGCGCCCGCCGCCGTCTCCGGCACAGCAGAACGGAAGCGCGCTGAACACCGAGGTGGCTACGACGGATCGCCGGTCCGGCTACGCTCGTTCAAGAATGTTCGCTACCGATTGCGCATACCATTGCCCGCCGCGCGCCGTGGGTATCCCCCGCGCATTGAGAGCATCGGCAATCTGCCGGAGCGTGCTCGCCCCTGCCTTCTGCGCCTCTCGGATGATAGGGAGCACGTTGGCTGCATATCGGTTTGCCTCGGACTGAACCGCTTCCACGGCGCGCTTCCGGGCCACTTGGAGCTTCGGGTTGCCTAGGGTGACCCCGCGAGCCTTGGCCGCCGTGAGGGCTTGCCGGGTGCGAGTCGAGATTAGCGCGCGTTCCTTCTCTGCCAGTGCAGCGAACAGGTGAAGGACGAACGGGTCTACATCGGGGCCAAGCTCAGCGACTACGAAGGGCACCTTGTGGGCCATTAGGCCGGAGATGAAGTGCACGTCGCGGCTCAAGCGGTCGAGCTTGGCTACGGCTAAATGACACTTGAGCTTCCGTGCGGCGGCCAATGCGGCGTTGAGCTGCGGCCTGCGGTCGAGCGCGTCCGAGCCTTTGCCTGTCTCGACCTCCACGAACTCGCGGGCCACCTCGTATCCCTCGGTAGTCGCGAAATGGGCGAGGGTTTGCCGTTGGGCGTCAATGCCCAAGCCTGAGCGGCCTTGGCCTGATGTGGATACGCGGATGTAGGTGATGAGGGGAGCTGCGGGCACGTCGGGGTCCTCCAAGCGATGCTTGTATAAGACCTATACGTCCGTTTAGGATATAGACAACGCGCCTTTAGGAATCCCTGCGATTCCGTTTTGCATGGCTGACGGCTTCATAGCTCAGTTGTGGGAAACAGGAAGTAGCCTACTTTTCGAAAGAAGGGGCGGGTTACCGCATAGAGCGTTGAGCGCTTCTTCAAAGAGAAACTCGCGATTTTCGTTGGTCACATGGATGGTGCAAGGCGGATCGAGCGCTCAGCAATAACAGTAGAAAGAACAACAAAAATGGATCAGGCGATGCTAAGCGTCGTCCGGGCGCTGGAGTCGGGCGCGACGACGATGAAGGGCGTGATTGACGCCACCGGACTGTCCCGTCTCAAGATTGAGCGCGCCTTAAACGCGCTGGAGAAGCAGAAGCTGCTGGTCCGCTACGGCCAGGGTTTTCGCGCGACGGGCCTGCCGAAGACGGCACTGCCGACCCGACAGTGCGGATCTTGCAATGCCTGCTGTGACATTCTCGAGGTGGCCGCCGTCGACAAGCCGGTGAACCAGCTTTGCAAACACTGGCAGGCGGGCACGGGATGCACCATCTACGAGCGCCGCCCGCAGATGTGCCGTTCATTCGTCTGCGCCTGGCTGCAGGGCCATCTCGATGACGACTGGTTCCCGGCGAAGTCGGGCATCATCGTGCATTTCAGCCAGGACGCCGTGAACGTGACGGTCGATGACCATTGCCCTGATCGCTGGCGCGAGGAGCCGTATTTCAGCAAGCTCGCCGAATGGTCGCTGAACGGGATCAGGCGGATCGGAAACCGCGGATACGCGACCCTCGTCGTCTCCGGCGCCAACCGGCTCCTGCTTCTCGGACGCACCGTCGTTCCCGACCCGACGCTATCAGGAACGGCGTTCCTGCCGCTCACGGCCGACACGTTCCGATTCTGGCGGGCGAGCTCGCCGGAGCACTTGCAGCGGCTCCACGAGCGCATCGCTGAGATCAATCGGATCAGGCAGGAATTTGGCTCTTGCGCTATTCCTGAGGACCAGGATGACGATCCCTACCCGCCCTATCGCCCAGCCCTTCTCCGCTTGTCCAATCACGCATGAACTTCGCCGGGGGCCAACGCGCCGTGAGTCGGGGTATGCCGCTCGACCCACGGCCAAGTTGTTAAGCCTCGGTGCGAGAATGAGAGCGTCTTGGAGGTCTGTAGCCCCTTTTCGGAAAAGCAAAACCCCCGGCAGTTTCCTGCCGAGGGCCTTGGAGGTCAGGTCGTTAGACCGAACTTACCAGTTGCGCTGAGCGCGGAGGAGCAGAACGAGTGAGTTGTTATCCTTCAGCTCGTAGGTCGCGATCGGCTTGGCGGGAACCGGGGTAATAGCGGCCGGGGTAACGGTACCGGCATACTTCTGGTCGATATTGGTCCAAGCAAGGTCAGCCGAGAACGTCAGGTTCTTGACGGGGGTCCAGCGGGTGATGATACCCACCTGGCCGACCGCGAAGTCCGGGTTACAGGCCGTCACGCCAGCCACAACACCGACACCGGAGCTGATCACGCCACCAGCGCCGCAAAGCGTGGTCTTGGCCAAGGTGCCGAACTGCGCAGCAGCGTAAGCACCGTAGATCGAGGTGTTCCAGTACGGATCCCAGTTATGGGTGTAAGCACCGCGGAAGCCCCAGGTCTTGACGGTTTCCTGCGAGCTACCCGTGACGAACACAGTGTCCGGAGCCGAGGCGTAGGTGAGGCTCTGGTAGGCCGTGCTCGAGCCGCCGAAGATCACGTAGCTGCTGCCCGCGAGGTTCTGGAAGTTGTAGCGAGTCGCGCCGTCGGTGTAGACGCCCGAGATGTTGATCGTGTCACCCGCACCAGTCGGGATGTTCTTGATCGACAAAGCGAGCTGAATTGCCCAACCCCACTTGTCGTCGGGGTGGCCAGTCGGCTCGGTCGGGCCGTAGTAGGCAACGTGGTTGTCATGCGCAGCGACCGACGCCTGGAACAGACCCCAAGCCTGGTCAACACGGAGCGCAGCGACGAGGTTCGGAGAGCGCGAACCGCCGATGGCGTTGGAGCCGTAGGAGGCACCGAGGACGCTGGACGCGGTCGCGCCGGACATGTTGAGGTTGCCGGCCTGCATGTAGGAGGTCGGATCTTCCGCCGAGAAGGACGCCGTGATGCCCTGACCGAAGTCAGCGGTGTAGGTGAACTGGAGGATACCAGTGACCGTGCCGCTGCCGCCGACGAGACCGTCGAAGTTGTTGCCGGGATAGTTGGTCCAGGGCGCGTCGAACTGCGACACGGCCTTACCCATCGTGAAGCCGGCGAACTGGATGAAGGCGTAGTACACGCCGAGCGAACCGGCCGAGGTGTTGCCGTCGGTGCCGTTCACCGAGCCACCGCCCGAGCCGAAGAGCGACGTGGTGGTCGCACCAGGAGTCGTGGCAGCAGCCAGCGTGCCGCTGTAGGCGGTGGTGCCGGTGCCGCTGCCGGTGCCGACGTAGTTGCCGGTCGTCCAGGAGAAGACGCCATCGAAGAAGGTGCGGACCACGCCGTATTCGGTCGCGGTGCGCGTGTCGATGTTGAAGTCTTCACGAGCGCGACCGGTGTAGTAGTTCGTCAGACGGTTGCGACCGCCGTTGTCGCCCTGAGTCGAAACGTTCTGGTTCAGGGTGAAGTCCGAGTTGGTGCCCAGCGCGACTTCAGCGCGCAAGTAACCACCCAGCTTGATGCAGGTGTCAGTGCCCGGGATGTAGTAGAACCCAGCACCGTAGAGCGAGCAGATCTTCACGTATTCGACCGCTTTGGCCTTCACGGGAAGATCAGCCGCTTGTGCCCCGCCGACGGCGAGCAGTGCTGCCGCAGAACCGAGCAAAAGGCCCTTAAACTTCATGATAAACCTCCAAGTTGAAGCCCCGTACAAACCTTCGTACAAAGCTGTTTGAGCTACCCGCGAAAAGACGTTGAACATCAACGCATCCTCGTAACGATGGTCTACTTAAGCGAAAGACCTAAACGGGACGACCTTGGGATGCCCCCCTCCGTCGCCCGGTCACAATTACCGAACGTCTTTGCACACACAACAACAGAACGCTCCGAAACGGGCCAATGAAACGTGTTTTCCGACGGGTGTTGCACAAATAACACGCAGATGTGATCGAACGAGCCGCGCAAGCCGTTGAATTAATTAATGTTTTAGAACCAGTTCCATTTGCTCGCGAAATTCCCGGCTCGATCGTCCCGCCGGCGCGGAGACGCGGCATGGCGGTTCTGATCCGATCGAATCGTGGAATCGCCGAGGGATTCACCGCTGCGCGCCGCCGTTCAGAGAATCGATGCAGGGAGGATCAATGCGACCGGTCTGTCGTCTCCCGGCCGCGGAACCAGCCGGTCAAGCCTGATGGCTGCTCGGATCAAGGCCTTCGTCACCGGAGAGCTTGAATGTCGATATGATCCGGCGGCAATCCGGCTTGATATCGCCGATACATTGCCTCGTAGGCCGCCTCGAGGTGCTTCGTATAAAGCGCCGCATCGAACAATGGCGTCGTCAGCCGGTTCCCATGCAGCCTCTCGCGAATGCCCTGAAGCTTTTGCTTGTCGAGCGCCAGATCGATGGCGAGGGCTTCATATTCCTCAGATGTTCGCGTGATCAATTCAGGCAAGCCGACAGCGGTGAGCAAGCTCGCCGCGACGCGTCCTGCGAAGCTATTTCCAATCTGCGTTACGACGGGCAGTCCGGCCCACAACGCATCGCTCGCGGTTGTATGCGCGTTGTATGGCAGCGTATCCAGGAAAAGGTCGGCAAGGCGATGGCGCGCCAGATGGTCGGACGATGATGCAACGCGCTTTGCAAACACCAGACGGTCCGGATCAACGCCCGCCGCTTGAGCTTCCTTTCGCAGATTCGATTTTGCGATTTCCCCGACATCGGACAGCCAAAGAACCGACTGCCCAACGTTCCTCAAGATATTCAGCCAACAGCCGAAGACCGACCGATTGATCTTGTAGGCATTGTTGAAACAACAGAACACCGTCCATTCCGGCCGCAAATCGTGATCAGCCCGATTGGGCAGCGCTTCGCCAATTGCCTGCCCCTTGTTGTCGCGCGGCATGAAACTGCCGGGTAACCGAACGACTTTCTCTTCAAAGTACTGGCTGTTCGAATCCGGCAACACGACGTGATCGGCAATGATGTAATTCGACAGCTCCCTGCTCCCCAGGGTTCCCGCGAACCCGAGGTAATTGACGACGATCGGAGCGGGGTTGGAGGCGAATAATTGCAGCATGGCGTTCTGCGTATGACCGGCAAGGTCGACGAGAATGTCGATCTGCGCATCGCTGATCGCCTCCAACACCTCACTGTCATTCATGTGCTGGCAATCGATAAAGCGATGGAAGGACCTTTCAAGCCGCTTGCGCAGATCGCTGTCGTCGCCCGGACCAATGGAAAAGGCGTAGGTCTCAAATCGATCAGTGTCGTGGTTCTCAAAGACCCCGGCCGTCAGATACCCGACCGGATGCTCGCGCAAATCCGGCGAAACATATCCGACTCGGATCCTGTCGTGCTGATGGGGTATTCCTCTTGAATGCGCTCTCGATGATTGCGGGAGCTTTGCGGCCACCCATGCCCTGGCGCACCGCAAATGATCATCAGGCGAATCCGTCAACGACAGCAACGCAAAGGGAGAGCTATTGGCCTTCCCGGCCCGTATTGCCGCCGTCAAATGACCGATCTCTTCGTCGAGATCATCCCAATTGCAAAGATTCATCTTTGCATAGAGACGCAACCCCTCGATGCCCTCCAGGTCAGGCCTGATCGACGCTGCCTTGTCATAAGCGGCAAGAGCTCCGTCATAGCGCCTGAGATCGGTGAAGACATTGCCTCGGCCAACCCACGCGCCATCCAGATCGGGCTTGAGCGACAGGGCCTTGTCGAAGGCCGCAAGAGCCTCCTCATAGCGCTTGAGACCCCACAATACGTTGCCTCGACCGAGCCATGCCTCTGCCAGATCGTGCTTGATAGACAGCGCCCTGTCATAAGCGGAAAACGCTCCGTCATGACGCTTGAGCTCGGTCAGGACATTGCCTTGGCCAAGCCACGCTTCCGCAAGGTCGGGCCTGATCGCCAGTGCCTTGTCAAAAGCAGCAAATGCTTCGTCATAGCGCTTGAGATCACAGAGCACGTTGCCCCGACCAAGCCACGCGTTCTCCAGATCAGGCCGGATCGACAGCGCCTTGTCGTATGCAGCCAATGCCTCCTCATAACGCCTGAGGCTCCAGAAGACATGCCCCCGGGCAACCCAAGCGTTCTCGAGATCAGGCTTGATCGACAGCGCCTTGTCGTACGCCGCAAACGCTTCGTCATGTCGCTTCAGATCGGCAAGAACATCGCCTCGACCAACCCACGCATTCTCGAAACCGGGCTTGACCGACGACGCCTTGTCGTATGTCGCGAACGCTTCGTCATAGCGCTTGAGATTGCGCAAGACATTGCCGCGACCAAGCCATGCAGCCTCAAGATCGGGCTTGATCGACAACGCCTTGTCGTAGGCAATGAGGGCGTCCTCGTAACGCCTGAGCTTCTCGAGGCAATTGCCCTTGCTCGAATATGCGTCGGCAAAGTTCGGATTGAAGGCTATCGCCTTGTCGAATTGGTCGATCGCCTCCGGATAGTTTCTCGCGAACTCGGCAAGTATCGACCCCCTGTTGTAGTACGACAGAGGATTGCGCGGATTGACCGCCAATGCGCGCGTAAAATACGCGAGCGCCTCTTGCGGTCGGTTCAGGGCTTTGAGCGCATATCCATAATTGCTGAGCGCTTCGTCGCTGCTTCCATTCAGCGCGACCGCCGCCTTGAGATGGAGTTCGGCGTCCGAAAATCGACCTTGCACGAGCTTGATGACGCCCAGGAGATGCTGGACCTCGAAGATGTTCCCGGCCGACTTTGCGATCTGCTGCAGTATTCTTTCCGCTTTGACCAGATCATTGGCGTGAAAGGCATCGACAGCCCGTCGAAATTTGGTCTGCAATTCACCCGCCAAGCCTGCTTCTCCCTCAGATCACTCGCTCAGATCACTTGGTCAATCATAGCAACCGGTTCGGCGGAGGCATAGGAACGCGGCCTCCCCGGCCAGGAAAGCGAGGCATAAGTCGATGGCTGAGCAGATCCGGCAGCCCCGGCGCGACGTTTTCGCCAGCGAATTTTCCGATTTGAGGGGGCGAGGCCGATATCTGCGCCGGGACGGGCGCGTGCAGCCCCGCAAAGCCAAACAAAATCAATATTTTAGCTGGATATGCTGGCGGAGACGGAGGGATTCGAACCCTCGATAGGCCTTTACAAGCCTATAACGGTTTAGCAAACCGCCGCCTTCAGCCACTCGGCCACGTCTCCAATAGGGGCGGTATGCCCGACCCGGCGGCGAGCCGCAAGCGGCAGAATTGCGACTGGCGTGTTCTTTCACCTGAAAGTCCGGCATGACGGCGACCGCGCAAGCCTCGCGACAGGATCAGCGTCTGCCCAGACGGCCGATTCGCTGTCCTTATATATGTGTGCCCGCATCTGGCGGCCGGGCCGCCGGATCCGCTAATGCGAGGGCGACATCAGCACCGGCTTGCCGGCCTGACCAGCCGCCCAAGTCCAGATCGCATGCGTCGGGCGCGATCTGAATCGGCAGCCATTGGTCATTCGTGTCGGGATTGCTCATGCCGCCTAGGGTCCAGGCGGCGGTACGGCGCAGATTCTTGAGTCAGCTCAGCCGCGCCTGCCTGCGAAAACACGGCTAGGCGCGCGATTCACCGCTCAGTGCGCGGAAACCCACGCCCTCGCATCGCGCTGCGCGGCGGAGATCTCAGCGTCCGACATCTGGCCGGCCACTTCCTGGCGCAGCCCGACAGCGTCCTTGCGGCCCTTCAGCGCGGCGAGGTTGAACCATTTGTGCGCGGCGACGAGATCGACCAGACCGGACCGGCCACTCGCCCAATAGATCCCGCGCTCGAACAGCACGTCCGACAGCGCGGTTGCGTCGATCGGCGTCGCCGTATCGAGATCAAAAGTACCCTGAAACATAACGCATCCCCTTTTTTCTTATGCCGCCTCGTTCCCCCGAGCGCGGCTCCCGTCCAACTCTGATTTGCGTGATCCATCCTGGATCATGCGCTGTTCAACTCATCCCAAGTCTTCTTGCCCAAGCCGTTTGCCGGCTTGTTGGAGCTGATGATGGCGGGCAAATTTGAATGGCAGTTTAAGTATCGCGATGAAGCAGACGTAAACGCGAACCCGCGCCGCATGCGCACGCAATTCAAGAAGTCCCTGATTTGCAGGCACTTCTGCGATTCGTCAGATTTGGTTTACCTTGGGATCTTGGGACATCGATAACCATCGCACGCGGTGGCGCGTGTCCTGTGGTTACAATGTGCATGGGCGGCGCGCTGCAAAGGCGCACGTCGCCTAGTCTAGGCCACTACCGGCGGCAGTCGTGGCGGCAGGCCACGAAGGTCGAGACCCGGCATGGGTGCGGTGGTTTGGCATTGCGGCTCGGCGACGACTGTCGTGGCAACGACAGTTCGCCGCTGCCCTCGCCTGCCCCAAGCCAAGGCGGCAAAGAACGGCAGCAGCGCAACGCGGCAACGTTGCGGTCAGATCAGCAATGTGGGGAAAGGAAATGCCGGCAATACCCCGGCCTCAAGGAACGAGGGCGTCGGCGAACACGTCAGGACCAGATTCCACTTTGACCGCGAGGCTACTCGTGAAATTGCAGAGCCGGAGAACCGGAGCCGCACCGAACGAAGAAAACTTGTTTCTTCTGCCGGACCGGGCTTTGGCGAGCGAACCCGCGAAAGAGAACGATCCGACCGTTGACCTGATGTCTCGCCGACACCCTCTATCGTCGACCAGAACCTTTTGAGAGGCGCTGATGACGTGCCGGCTCTCTAGGAGCCGGCAACTTCAGAAGCGAAGTTACTTCTTCTTGGCGACCTTGCGGGTCTTCTTCGCAGTCTTCTTCACTGCGCTCTTCGCCTTCTTCGCCTTCTTCGCCTTCTTTGCTTTCTTGGCCATGTTGCCCTCCGATGTGTGAGATGGCTGTAATCGCTGCGTACATTCGGGGATCGAATGCACTCACCCCGAATACACCAACACGACGAAAAAAACATCTTCTCACTTAAGGAAGTGTTGACGGAGCGGAGCGCGTGCGCTTGGCGAACGCGGCGCAAGTGCTCACAGAGACATGCGCTTGCGATCGCGCGAAGTGGTAGCTGCATCGATGTCGGTGAGCGTAGCGACTGCAAAGAAACTCTATGCTGCAAGTATTATTCTGCACTTGCGCATTGCGCGTGATCAACGCAGTGACGTGCGTCGCGGTTCGCCCGATCATGTCGTGGAGGCGTTTCGCGGACTCTGAGTCGCGGGTTTTGGCAACGAAAATATTTTCATGCTTAACGGCGCGAGCGCTCGTCAGAGCGTGTGCAAGCCGCCGTTTTGCGCGAATCGCGTGACGGCGATTCGGTTGCCGCTGCGCGGCTCAGGCAGATGAGTTGGCCGTCGATGACGAACGCGCGCCGCATGGCGAGCTGACGCGAGGTGACGGAGAGCGCGTCCGTCACCTCGTCCGAACGCGTGACGTCAGATGCCGAGCTTGGACTTGAGCAGGTCGTTGACGCTCTGCGGATTGGCCTTGCCACCCGACGACTTCATGACCTGACCGACGAACCAGCCGAGCGATTGCGGCTTGTCCTTGACCTGCGCGGCCTTGTCGGGATTGGCCGCGATGATGTCGTCGACAACCTTTTCGATCGCCGAAAGATCCGTCACCTGCTTCATGCCGCGGCTTTCGACCAGCGCGCGGGGATCGCCGCCCTCCTGCCAGACGATCTCGAACAGATCCTTGGCGATCTTGCCGGAGATCGTGCCCTCGCCGATCAGATCGACGATCGCAGCGAGCTGTTCGGCGTTGACCGGAGAGTCCGTGATATCCCGGCCTTCCTTGTTGAGACGGCCGAACAGCTCGTTGATCACCCAGTTCGCCGCCATCTTGCCGTCGCGGGCGCGGTTGGCGAGCGTGTCCAGCACGGTCTCGTAGAACACCGCACTCTCGCGCTCGGCCACCAGCACGCTCGCGTCATAGGCCGACAGGCCGAAGTCGGCGACGAACCGCGTCTTCTTCTGGTCCGGCAGCTCGGGAAGCCCAGCTTTCAGCTCGTCGACGAAAGCCTGGCTGAACTCCAGCGGCAGCAGATCCGGATCAGGGAAGTAGCGGTAGTCATGCGCTTCTTCCTTGGACCGCATCGAGCGCGTCTCGCCCTTGTTGGGGTCGTACAGCCGCGTTTCCTGGTCGATCGCGCCGCCATCCTCGAGGATTTCGATCTGGCGCCGCGCCTCGTACTCGATCGCCTGGCCGATGAAGGTGATCGAGTTCATGTTCTTGATCTCGCAGCGGGTGCCGAGCGGCGCGCCCGGCTTGCGCACGGAGACGTTGACGTCGGCGCGCAGGCTTCCCTTCTCCATGTCGCCGTCGCAGGTGCCGAGATAGCGCAAGATCGAGCGCAGTTTTGTCACGTAGGCCTTGGCCTGCTCGGCATCGCGGATGTCCGGTTTCGAGACAATCTCCATCAGCGCGACGCCGCACCGGTTGAGATCGACAAAGGACAGCGACGGCGACTGATCGTGCAACAATTTGCCGGCGTCCTGCTCGAGATGAAGGCGCTCGATGCCGATGGTCGCGGTCTTGCCGCCATCCAGCTCGACCTCGACCTCACCTTCGCCGACGATCGGCGATTTGTACTGGCTGATCTGGTAGCCCTGCGGCGAGTCCGGATAGAAATAGTTTTTCCGGTCGAACACCGAACGGAGATTGATCTTTGCGTTCAGTCCCAGCCCGGTCCGGACAGCCTGCCTGACGCATTCCTCGTTGATGACAGGCAGCATGCCCGGCATCGCCGCGTCGACCAGCGACACATGCGAATTCGGCTCGCCGCCGAACGCGGTGGAAGCGCCTGAGAACAGCTTTGAGTTCGAGGTCACCTGGGCATGGATTTCCAAGCCGATGACGATCTCCCAATCGCCGGTGGCGCCCTTGAGAAGCTTGTGGGGGGTGGCAGGTGCGTTCATGGCGTTACTGGTCCGTTGGCTGCTCGCCTTTCGCCGGCTTCGAGAAACCCGTTGAGCGACCGAAGCACATCGGCCGGCCGGCGCAGCGCGATCTCGGGGCGGCCCATCGTCTCGATCTCTCCGAACAGCGGGTTGACCTCCGGCGAGGAAGCAAACACGAAGCCGTCGAACGACGTGCTCTGGTTCTCGAAATCGCTGGAGATCTCGACGCGGTAGCCGTACGCCTTGAGACGATCGACGACCTCGTAATGGAGGTCCTGCGAATGGGTTGCAACGAAGAGATAATCGACGCGGCGCTTGGTCAGCACGCTCTCCGCGCCTTGCAGCATCTCGACCTCGAAAGCCTGGATATCGGCATGCAAGATGTCGAGACGCTTGATCTTCCTGTCCCTGAAGAAAGCGTCGACCTCGAATTTGCCCTTGCCGACGAAAGCCTTGACGAACTCGCCCTTCAGTCCGTTGCGCGCGAAATTATCCTGACCGGTCTTCAGGCAAGCGGGGTCCGGCTCGACCAGGATGACGTCTGCTTTGGGCCGCACCTTCTTGAGCCACATGGAATAGTGGCCCCAATAGGCGCCGAGCTCGATCATTGAGGGCGTCTCGCCGAGCCGTTTCAGCAATTCCTGGAAGACGTATTCTTCCAGCGGCTCGTGGACGCCGCGATTGATCACAAGCACGCTGCTGAAGGGTCCGTAATACGCCCCGGGGCCGATGCCCGGGACCTTGAGGCCGTTATGCAGATAGACTTGGTCGCCTTCGACAAGGCCGGCCATCGGGACGCGTTCGATCAGGAGGTTGAGGGGATCAGAAACGATCTCGCGAAAACGACCGAACAGATCCTCCGGCTTCGCCTTGGGTCCCGTGAATCCAGGCTCGCTCATGCGGACGCACTCCCACCCAGCGTATCGGCGATGCGCTGCCATTCTGCTTCAAGCGAATCCTTCGCGACGGGCTGGCTGGCCTGGCGGTACCAATAGCCGGCATTGCCGAGGTCGCCCTCGACGCGGTGCAGATAGGCATGGACCCAGGCTGCGTCCTTGGTGTCCTCGTCTTGCACGAGCTTGTGCGCGGCGTCCCAATCTCCCTTTGCCGCCCACCATAACGCGGCCAGCGGCGGCGCGAGGCCTTCCGCCGGCGCAGCACTGGCAAGGCTGGTTTTGAGGAGGTTGGCTTTGAGATCGGGCATGCTCACCACCATTTCGTGGGCGTGAAGCGGCCTGCCGCCTGCTCAATCACCTCGCCGAGCGAGAACAGCGCTTCCTCATCGAAGGGACGGCCGATCAGTTGCAGCCCGAGCGGCAGGCCCTGCGCGTCCTTGCCCGCCGGAACGGCGATGCCCGGCAGTCCCGCCATGTTCACAGTCACCGTAAAAATGTCGTTGAGGTACATCTCGACGGGGTCGGCGCCGCCCTTCTCACCGATGCCGAAGGCCGCCGACGGCGTCGCTGGCGTGAGGATCGCGTTGACGCCCTTGGCGAAGCAATCCTCAAAATCCTTCTTGATCAGCGTGCGCACCTTCTGGGCGCGCAGATAATAGGCGTCGTAATAGCCGGCCGAGAGCACATAGGTGCCGATCATGATGCGGCGGCGCACCTCCGCACCAAAACCTTCGGCGCGGGTGTTCTCGTAGAGCTCGATGATGCTCCGGCCCTGCTCGCGCAGGCCGTAGCGAACACCGTCATAGCGCGCGAGGTTGGAGGAGGCCTCCGCAGGCGCCACGATGTAATAGGCCGGCAGCGCGTATTTGGTGTGCGGCAGCGACACCTCGACGAGTTCGGCGCCGGCCGCCTTCAGCCAGGCTGCGCCCTCGCTCCAGAGTTTTTCGATCTCGGCCGGCATGCCGTCGAGGCGGTATTCCTTGGGGATGCCGATCTTGAGGCCCTTCACGGACTTGCCGATCGCAGCCTCGTAGTCCGGCACGGGAACGTCGACCGAGGTCGTGTCCTTCGGGTCATGTCCGGCCATCGAGCGCAGCAGCATCGCGCTATCGCGTACGCTGCGTGCGATGGGACCCGCCTGGTCGAGCGAGGAGGCAAAAGCGACGATGCCCCAGCGCGAGCAGCGGCCGTAGGTCGGCTTGATGCCGACGGTCGCGGTGAACGCCGCCGGCTGGCGGATCGAGCCGCCGGTATCGGTCGCGGTCGCGCCCATGCACAAGAGCGCCGCCACGGCCGAGGCCGAACCACCGGACGAGCCGCCCGGCACCAGCGTCGTGTTGCTTCCCTCACGCCGCCAGGGATTGCCGACGGGGCCGAAGCACGAGGTCTCGTTTGCTGAGCCCATCGCGAACTCGTCATTGTTGAGTTTGCCGAGCATCACGGCGCCGTCGCGCCACAGCTGCGAGGACACGGTCGACTCATAGGTCGGCACGAAATTGCCGAGGATCTTTGAGCAAGCCGTGGTGCGCACGCCCTTGGTCGCGAACAGGTCCTTGATGCCGAGCGGGATGCCGGCGAGCGGACCAGCGTCACCCTTCCCGATCTTGGCGTCGGCCTCGCGCGCCATGGCGCGCGCCTGGTCGGGCGTCTCCATCACGAAGGCGTTGAGCACGCGCGCGGCTTCGATCGCGGAAAGATGCGCGTCGGTCAGTTCGAGTGACGTGAAAGTCTTGGCCGCGAGACCCTTGCGGGCCTCGGCGAGCGTCAGCGATGTCAAATCGGTCATTTATTGATCGGGCTGCAGAAGAACGGAGACAGGGTCTTGTCGTTGGCCGGGTCGTCTTTTTTCTTGGCGGCGGCATTCGCAGCGGCCTCGATCTCGTCGAGCACGGCGTTGACGGCGACATTGGGATCGGCAGCCTTGCCCTGCCGCTCCATCTTGTCGAGATAGTTCATGTAGGCCTGATAGGCCTTCTCATCGTCGCAAAGCATGCACATCGGACGGCGTCCTGAATTGAATTACTCAACAACCTTGGGCACCAGGAAGAAGTGACCTTCGGTCGCGGGCGCATTGGCAACGATATCGTCGGCGATCTCGCCGTCATTGACCACGTCGGCCCGCTTCCTCATCTGCATCGGGGTGACCGAGGTCATGGGCTCCACGCCCTCGACATTGACCTCCGAGAGCTGCTCGACAAAGGCGAGCATGGCGTTGAGCTCGCCCTGTAAATGCGGAACCTCGTCCTCGGAAACAGCGATGCGCGCCAGATGCGCGATGCGGCGGACGGTAGCGGCGTCGACGGACATTATATAAGGCCTCTCACGGCAAAACCTATGTGCCGTATAGCAGAGGCCGCTTTTGCGCCGCAACCGGCGCTGCGCGCTAGCCCGCCATCTGGCGCAGGCGAGCCAAGGCCGATTTCGCAAGATCTCGGGTCAATTCGGCCGCCGGGACCTCGCGGCCCAGGGCCACGGCCTGTCCGGCCCAGAGATTGGTGAAATCTACCCTGCCCTGCTTTTCAGCAGCCGCCTTCAGCGGCCCCAGCGCGGTCGCCGCATGGGGAAACGCGGGCGCATCCGGCGAGATCGGTCCGACCTCGCGCATCAGGCGGTTCTGGACGCCACGCGCGGGCCGGCCCGTCATCACATTGGTGATGACGGTGGAATCGTCCCCCGCCTCGGCAAGCGCCTTGCGGCCTCCGGCGCTGACCTTGGATTCCGGGCAGCGCAGATAGGCACTGCCGATCTGCACGCCGGCCGCACCGAGCGCGAAGGCTGCGGCAATGCCGCGCCCGTCCGCGATGCCGCCAGCCGCGATGACCGGCAGCTTTACCGCATCCACGATCTGCGGCACCAGCGCGAAGGTGCCGAGCTGCTCGGCGATGTTCTCGGTCAGGAACATGCCGCGATGGCCGCCGGCTTCCGCACCTTGCGCAATGATGGCATCGACGCCGCGCTGCTCAAGCCAGACCGCTTCCTTCACCGTGGTCGCCGACGAGATGACGAGGCAGCCGGCCGCCTTGACGCGCTTGAGCAGCGGCGCGTCAGGCAGGCCGAAATGGAAGCTGACGATTTCGGGCTTCAGCTCCTCGACGACGTCGCAGAAGGCTGCATCGAACGGCGCGCGGTTCGCCGCAGCGATCGGCGTGGCCGGATCGAGGCCATGCTCCTTGTAATAGCCCGCGAGCCGCTGTTTCCAGCGCGCCTCGGACGCGGCATCGAGTTCGACCGGCGTGTGGCAGAAGAAGTTCAAATTGACCGGAGCTGTCACGCGCTGGCGGATGAGATTGACCTGCTCGCGCGCCTTCTCCGCCGACAGCATTGCGCAGGGCAGTGATCCCAGCGCACCACCTTGCGCGGCGGCAATCACGAGCTCCGCATCCATCACGCCGGCCATCGGCGCCAGCACGATCGGGAATTCGGTCTTGAAGAGATCGATCAGTCGACGGTCAGGCCACATGGGTTTTCTCTCTTATTCAGGCGAGCGATGCGACGGAGTTACGCCGGCCGGCGAGCAGCTGCTCGGCCTCAAGCGCAATCCGCTCGACGATCTCTGCCGCGGGCGGAATATCATGGATCAGTCCGACCGCTTCGCCGGCAAACACGGCCGCGACCTCGAAATTGCCAGCGGCCTTGGCCGCCATATATTCTACCGCAACTTCGCCCGCGCGCTGCATCAGCTCGATCTCGCGGCCGGTCCAGCTCTTGATATGGTCGTTGACCAGCGTGCGCGCGGTGAACGGAGCCGGCCAGAACAGTTGTCGCGACCAGTCGGGGACCACGCCGCGCACGGTGTCATTGCCATCAGCCGCGCGGATGCGCTGCTTCGCTTCCTCCGCGCCATTGGCCTCGACGCTCGCATAAAAACGCGTGCCGATCAGCACCCCGGATGCGCCGAGCATCATCATCGCCGCCAGACCGCGGCCATCGGCGATCCCGCCGGCGGCAACGACCGGCACGCGCCCGGCCGCAAGATCGACGATCGCCGGCACGATATCGACCGTGGTGCGCGACGCGCCGTGGCCGCCGGCTTCGGTGCCTTGCCCGATCAGGATGTCCGCGCCGGCATCGAGCGCCTGCTTCGCCATCTCCTCGCTCTGCACCTGGCAGATCAACCGCACGCCGCGCGCCTTGATACGCGGCGCAAACGGCGCGGGATCGCCGAACGACAGCATGATGGCTTGCGGATGCGCGTCCAGCGCGATGTCGAGAAGCTCTGACTGCTTTGCCAGGCTCCAGGTGATGAAGCCGATGCCGAACGGGGCAAAGCCGCGGAGCTCCCTCGCCTCGGCCTCGAGCCGCGCTCGATCGCCGTAGCCGCCGCCCAAAATCCCGAAGCCGCCGGCCTCGCTCACGGCACGGGTCAGCCGCGTCCCTGCGATCGTATCCATCGGCGCCTGCAGGATCGGATGCTTGATGCCCAGGAGCTGGGTCAGCGGCGTGGTGATCGGCATGGCTCCTCCACTCTCGACAGACACCTTAGGCGGGAATAACATTCTCGAAAATTGAATTCTAGCGAATGCTGCCATCACAAAAACGAAACGATGCCATGGAACTCAGCGACATCCAGACCTTCGCCGCGGTCGCCCGCACCGGCGGCATCACCCGCGCTGCCGAAGAGCTCAACACGGTGCAATCGAATGTCACCCAGCGCGTCAAGGCGCTCGAGGCCGAGATCGGCACGCCGCTGTTCGAGCGCCACAGCCGCGGCATGACCCTGACCGGGGCCGGCAAAAGACTATTGCCCTACGCGCAGCGGATGACCGCGTTGTCGCGCGAGGCTGTGCTCGCCGCGCGCGACGATGGCGAGCCGAAGGGACCGCTCGCGATCGGCTCGATGGAGACCACGGCCGCGGTGCGGCTGCCGCCGCTGCTGGCCGATTTCCATCGCCGCTTCCCCGCCGTGCGGCTGAGTCTGCGCACCGCGACCACCGCCGATCTCGTCGCAGGCGTGCTCGACGGCACGTTCGACGGCGCCTTCGTCGCAGGCCCGATCGCGCATGCCGACCTCACCGCGACCAGCGCATTCCGCGAAGAGCTGGTGCTGGTCAGCGCGCGGCGCTGGGCTTCGCTTGCCGAGCTGCGCACCGCCACGCCGGAATCCGGCCCGACGGCGCTCGCGTTTCGGACCGGCTGCACCTATCGCCAACGGCTCGAACAGATTTTTGTCGAGTTCGGCTGGCCCTCGGCGGCGCGCTTCGAGCTCGGCACGCTCGACGGCATGATCGGCTGCGTCGCCGCCGACATGGGCGTGACGCTGTTGCCGCGCGCCGTGGTCGAGCGCAGCGCCATGAACGGCAGCGTGTCGATCCATACGCTGAGCCCTGCTCATGCCCGCGTCGAGACGCTGTTCATCCAACGCCGCGCCGCACATCAATATAGCGCGCTCAGCGGCCTCATCGCCTGCCTCAAGAAAGAAGACGAAATCATCGCGGCCTGAGATGCCACCGCCGCAGTGCAACGACGGCCCAGATCGCCTCGACCAGGCCGAACGGCCAGGCCCCTTGCAGAAAGCCGTAGGCCGAGCCGAGCACACAAGAGGCGGCGAAGAACAGCACGAACCAGTGGCTGCGATCCTCGAGGGCATAGCAGACCAGCATCGCGATGACGGCAAACAGGCCGAATAACGTCAAGGCATCCATGTTCCCGGTTCACTCCGCAGCGCGACGCGTGATATGCGCTAGACCATGCCGGCTCTTATCCTGCCTCTGATCGATGCTGCAACCCACTGGCCCGAGCGCGGCGGGCTGGTCGGCCTTGATCTTGGCACCAAGACCATTGGCGTCGCGGTGTCCAACCCGGACCGGCGGCTGGCTACCGGCGTCGAGACCATCCAGCGCAAGGCGTTCAAGCAGGACGCCGCCCGCCTTCTTGCGATCGCAGCCGAACGCAAGGCCGTCGGCTTCGTGCTCGGCCTGCCCATCAACATGGACGGCAGCGAAGGCCCGCGCGCACAGTCGACCCGCGCCTTCGCCCGCAACCTTGCCGGCCTCACCACGCTCCCCATCGGCCTGTGGGACGAGCGGCTCTCGACCGTGGCGGTCGAGCGCGAGCTGATCGGCATGGACGTCAGCCGCGCTAAGCGTGCCGAAGTCATCGACGAGCACGCCGCGATCTTCATCCTGCAAGGCGCGCTCGACCGGCTCGCCAATCTTCGCGCAGAAGCTGGCTGATCCATGATCGTCGTGATCGCGGCGCTGCTGCCGGTCTTCATCCTCATCGTGCTCGGCGTCGTGCTCAGGCGCAGCCTGATGCGGCTCGACACGCAATGGCACGGGCTGGAGCGGCTGACCTATTTCGTGCTGTTCCCGATGCTGCTGATCCAGACGCTGGTGAAGGCCGACCTCACCAAGGTGCCGGTCGCAGGCGTCGGCGGTGCGCTGCTGCTCTCCGCGCTCGCAATGTCGCTGCTCTGCCTTGCGCTGCGCCCGGCGCTGGCGCGACTCGACATCGACGGCCCGGCCTTCACCTCGATCTTCCAGGGCGCGACGCGCTGGCAGACCTATGTGGCGCTGTCGGTCTCCGCCAACATGTTCGGCGACGTCGGGCTGGCGCTGGCCTCGGTCGCCATGGTCGCGATCATTCCGCTGGTCAACGTGTTCAGCGTCGCCGTGCTCGCGCACTACGCATCGCCGGAAAAACAATCCGCACGCGCGATCGTCATGACGGTGATCCGCAATCCCTTGATCTGGGCCTGCGCCATCGGCCTCTTCATCAACGTCATCCATTTGCCGCTGCCAAAGATCTGGCACGAGGTCGCCGACGCGCTCGGCCGTTCCTCACTCGCCATCGGCCTGCTCGTCACCGGCGCCGGTCTCCAGCTCAAGGGCCTGCTCCGCCCAAGCGTGAGCGCAACGCTCGGCGTGGCGTTCAAGCTGGTGCTGATGCCCGTGCTCGCGCTGGTGCTGGCCGCCTGGTTCGGCCTCTCCGGCGACAGCCTCGCCATCGTCGCGATCTGCGCGGCGGTGCCGACCTCACCCAGCGCTTACGTGCTGGCCCGCCAGATGGGCGGCGATGCGCCGCTGCTGGCGCAAATCATCACGCTGCAGACGATCTTGGCCGCGATCACGATGCCGATTGCGATCGCGCTGGTGGCGTAAGGGCTAACTCCCCAGCCACATCGTCAGCACCACGGCCGTCATGTTGTTCAGCGCATGCAGCGCGATCGTGAGCCAGAGCGAGTTGGCGCGATGGCGCATATAGCCGAACCAGACGCCGATCGAGAAGACTTCGGCGAGGAAGTACATGTCGTATTGCAGATGCACCGCCGTCCACACCAGTGACGACAGGATGATCGCGCCGGGCACGCGCAGGAAGCTCGCCGACCAACCGCGGAAGAGGAAGCCCCGCGCGAGAACTTCTTCCGACATCGGGGCGGCCACGCTGAAGGCGATCAGCAGCAACAGCGCGGCGCCCTTGTCGCGGCCCGATTTCAAGAGATCGGTCATGAAGCCTGGCGTCGCCTCGCGGCCCAGCGATCGCGATACCACCTCCCAGGCCAGCACGATCACGATGAGACCGACGGCACCGAACAGCAGCTGTTTCCAGGACGGCCAATGCAGCGCCAGATAATCGACGAAGGAGGCCTTCTTGATGCGGATGGCGAGCCACACCATTGCCAGCGTCGTGGGCAGACCCATGATCACCGACAGCGCCAGCGCCTGCGGCTCGCGGCCGACGAGCTGGATCGAGGCCATGTCGAAGGGAAGGCCGCGCAGCGCCACCAGCAGCAGGATCGCCCCGACCTGGCCGACGAACATCGCGATGAAGATGAGCAGGCCCCACAGCGCGGTGCCCCAGAATTTCCAGACGCGTGGCGCTACATTCGCGGGCGTCACGGTGAGCGGCGGATCATTGAAGACTTCGGGGGTCGCGAGGCTGGGCTCGGTCATGACGCTTTCCTGCGGCCGGAATCAGTTCCGCCGCGGCTGGATCGGGAAATCATAGGCCGCCCCGCCCGCCCCCGGCAGGGAAAAATGCCACCACTCCTTCGAATAGTTCACAAAGCCTTGCTTCGCCATCGCAGCGAGCAGCCGCTTGCGCCAGGCGCGCTGATCGGCCGTGATCGACGGTGCTGCCGTATGCCCCTTCGCGTCGGTGCAATCATAGCCGGTGCCCATGTCGACGCTGCCTTCCGGGATGCGCGCCTCGACCGGCGCGGTGCAGTCGGCATAGGTTTTTGACGGATCGGGCTTGGCGGAATTGTCAGCTTTGAGATCGACCAGCGTCAGGTCGAGCGCAGCACCGGTCGAATGCTGCGAGCGGCTCGCGATGTAGCCGAGGCGGAACAGCTCGGTCTTGGGGATCTTCGGATTGTAGCGCCGCTCGGCGGCGGTCTCGCGGCCGTTCTGCGACCACTTCACCATGTCGAGCGAGGCCCGCGCCGGCCGGTAGCAGTCGAACATCTTCAGCGACAGATTTTGCGCCGCCAGGTCTTGCTGAACGGTCTTCAGCCGCAACCCCACCTCCCGCTTCACCACGCACTCGCCCGCGCCGTAGCCGCTCATCGGACGGCCGATGAAATTGTTGGCACTGGCGTAGCGGATGTCCTGGATGATGCTGGGGTCGATGTCGCGCAAATAGACGAAGCCGCCGGGGAGCGATTGGGCTGAAGCAGATGAGGCGGTCGCGATCGCGATGATTGCCAATCGAATTGATTTCACGAGGTCCATCCACATCGTCATGGCCGGGCTTGTCCCGGCCATCCACGGCCTTTTTACGTCAAATGCGATAGAAGATCGTGGATGCCCGGGACAAGCCCGGGCATGACGGAGGCAGGTCAAGTTGGGCGCACCACACCGACAAGACCGACAGATCAGGGGATAACTCCCCGCCCCGGCATTGGCCCTTGCCCCCCCAGCCATCCCAGCCTATAGCTCTCGTTTTAATGACATCGAAATCGACCTTCGTCCTCGGCCACCGGCATTTGCTGGGCATCGAGGGCCTTTCCGCGGCCGACATCACCGGCCTCCTCGACCTGTCCGAAGAATATGTCGAGCTCAACCGCCAGGTTGACAAGAAGCGCACCGTCCTGCGTGGACGGACGCAGGTAAACCTGTTTTTCGAGGCCTCGACGCGGACCCAGTCCTCGTTCGAGCTCGCCGGAAAACGTCTGGGCGCCGACGTCATGAACATGTCGGTGTCCTCCTCGTCCATGAAAAAGGGCGAGACGCTGGTCGACACCGCCATGACGCTGAACGCCATGCACCCGGACATCCTGGTGGTGCGGCATCACGCCTCCGGCGCGGTGGAACTGCTGGCCCGCAAGGTTGACGGTTCCGTGATCAATGCCGGCGACGGCGCGCACGAGCATCCGACGCAGGCGCTGCTGGACGCGCTGACCATCCGCCGCAACAAGGGCCGGATCGAGGGCCTCGTGGTCGCGATCTGCGGCGATGTGCTGCATTCGCGCGTTGCCCGCTCCAACATCATCCTGCTCAACACCATGGGCGCGCGCGTCCGTGTGGTCGGCCCGACCACATTGCTGCCGCCGGGTCTCGAACGGATGGGTGTCGAAGTTGCGCGCGACATGCGCGAGGGGCTCAACGGCGCCGACATCGTCATGATGCTGCGGCTGCAGCGCGAGCGCATGAACGGCTCCTTCGTACCGTCAACCTCCGAGTACTTCCATTATTTCGGGCTTGATCAGAAGAAGCTCGCTTACGCCAAGCCTGACGCGCTGGTAATGCATCCCGGCCCGATGAATCGCGGCGTCGAGATCGACACTGCGGTCGCCGACGGCGCGCAATCGCTGATCCGCGAACAGGTGGAGATGGGCGTGGCCGTGCGCATGGCCGTGCTCGAAGCGCTCGCCCGCAACCTGCCGAACGCGTGATGCTCATGCTGACTGACCGCCGCCCCATCCTGCTCGCCAACGCCCGCGTCGTCGATCCCTCGCGGGATTTCGACGGCCCCGGCGACGTCCTGATTGCCGACGGAATCATCCGCGAGACCCGCCGCGGCATTGGAGCGGCCGGCGTCCCCGAGGGCACCGACGTCGTCAACTGCGCCGGCAAGATCGTGGCGCCCGGCCTGATCGACATGCGCGCCTTCGTCGGCGAGCCCGGCTTCAGCCATCGCGAGACCTTTGCGTCCGCGAGCCAGGCGGCTGCGACCGGCGGCATCACCACCATCATCTGCCAGCCCGATACCTCGCCCGTCATCGACAATTCGGCGACGGTGGACTTCGTGATGCGCCGCGCCCGCGACACCGCGATCGTCAACATCCAGCCGATGGCGGCGCTGACCAAGGGCATGCGCGGCGAGGAGATGACCGAGTTCGGTCTGCTCAAGGCCGCCGGCGCCATCGCCTTCAGCGACAGCGACAAAAGCGTGACCAATGCGCAGGTGATGCGCCGCGCGCTGACCTACGCCCGCGATTTCGACGCGCTGATCGTGCACTACACCGAGGATCCCGATCTCGTCGGCGAAGGCGTGATGAACGAGGGCGAGTTCGCGAGCCGGCTCGGCCTGGTGGGCATCCCGAACGCCGCCGAAGCCGTGATGCTGGAGCGCGACATGCGCCTCGTCGCGCTCACCGGCGGGCGCTATCACGCGGCGTCGCTGTCCTGCATCGACTCGCTCGAGGTCCTGAAGCGCGCCCGCGATGCCGGCCTCGCCGTCAGCGCCTCGGTCTCGATCAACCATCTTGCGCTGAACGAGAACGACATCGGCCCCTACCGCTCGTTCCTGAAGCTGTCGCCGCCGCTGCGCACCGAAGACGATCGCCGCGCGATGGTCGCAGCCGTCGCATCCGGCCTCGTCGACGTCATCATGTCCGACCACAATCCGCAGGACGTCGAGGTCAAGCGCCTGCCGTTCGCGGAAGCTGCCCCCGGCGCGATCGGGCTCGAGACCATGCTGCCCGCGGGCCTTCGCCTCGTGCACAATGACGAGCTCGACCTGAAGACGCTGATCCGGGCGATGTCGACCCGGCCGGCCGAGATCCTGGGCCTGCCCGGCGGAACCCTGCGCACCGGCGCCCCCGCGGATGTTATCGTGATCGACCCCGACGTCCCCTGGGTCGTCGATCCGGCCGAGCTCAAATCGCCCTGCAAGAATACGCCGTTCGACGAAGCCCGCTTTACAGGCCGCGTCGTGCGCACCATTGTCGGCGGGCGGACGGTTTACGAGCATGTCTAGGGTGACGGTTTCGGGCGTCGCCCCGTGCCATGACAACGCATCAAGGCGTGATCATGCGTGGCGTCGCAGTTCAGCATGGAGATGCCGTGATGGGGCTTGAAGCATTCCTGCCGGTGGCCTTCGTCATCGGCTACCTGCTCGGCTCGATTCCGTTCGGGCTGATTCTCACGAAGCTCGCCGGCACGCAGGATCTGCGCTCGATCGGCTCCGGCAGCATCGGCGCCACCAACGTGCTGCGCACGGGTCGCAAGGGCCTCGCCGCGGCAACGCTGCTGTTCGACGCGCTCAAGGGCACCGCGGCGGTGGTGATCGCCGGCTACATCGCCGGTCCCAATGCCGCGATGGTGGCAGGCCTCGGCGCCTTTCTCGGCCATCTCTTCCCGGTCTGGCTCAAGTTCAAAGGCGGCAAGGGTGTTGCCGTCTATATCGGCATCCTGCTCGGATTGTTCTGGCCCGCCGCAATCGTGTTCTGCGTACTCTGGTTGGCTACCGCCTTCACCACCCGCTATTCCTCGCTCTCGGCGCTGGTGGCGTCCTTCATCACACCGCTGTTCCTGTGGTGGTTCGGCCACCTCGCGCTCGCAGCGCTGGCCGTGGTGCTGACGCTGCTGCTGTTCTACGCGCATCGCGAGAACATCAAGCGCTTGCAATCGGGCAAGGAAAGCCGGATCGGCGAGACGGCGTAGAGCGTTTTCGAGCGAAGTGGATACCGGTTCGCGTCAAGAAAACGCGTCAAAACAAAATCTAAGGCCGGAAAAAGTACGAATACCGCCGCAGCGCCTCCGCATTATCTGCCAAATCTTGTTCGCAACTCGCGGCCGACTCACGGCAGGGTGGCGGACAAGTTCCACGCCTGTCATCCTGACAGCGGAAATGGCGTTAGGCGGTAGCTCAGAATGAGCGAGAAGATTGTCGGCGCGCATATCGAGGTTGGTTCGCAACGTGCTGCGCCTACCGCGGCAAGCCAGCTGCTCTCGGCAACGGACATCTGGTCTGGTGCGCCCTCGCCGCCTTCTGCTCCGAAGCCTACGCCTGTTTCACCGCCAGCGCCGCCCGCTCCCGTCGCGCAAGCGCCGGTCGAGGTCGTAACTGCGGTCGCGCGTGTCGCACGCGACCAAGTCGGCTCCGAGCAATGGCCGCCGAAAAAACTGTCGCTGGCGCTCCAGGGCGGCGGCACCTTTGCCGCCTTCACCTGGGGTGTGCTTGAGCGGCTCCTCGAAGAACCCTCGATCGAGATCGACACCGTCAGCGGCGCCAGCGCCGGCGCCATCAACGCGCTGCTGCTGACTTGCGGCCTCGCCGAAGGCGGCCGCGAAGGCGCTCGTTCGCGGCTGAACCGGTTCTGGGTCCGGCTGATGCACGAGGCCTCGTTCCGCTCGCTGATGCTGGTTGGCGGCTTCTCGCCGGCGGGAAGCTCGGTGGCGTTCGGGCCGACCTTGCGCTCCGGCCAGTTCGATCCATTCGATCTCGATCCGCTGCGGCAGGCGCTGTCGCGCGACATCAATTTTGCCGCGCTGCTCGATGCGAAATGCCCAAAACTGCTGATCGCGGCGACGCGGATTCGCGACGGGCAGCAGCAGATCTTTCGCAACGACGCCGTGACCACCGACGTCGCGCTGGCCTCGACCTGCCCGCCGCTGGTCCACTGCGCGGTGGAGATCGACGGCGAGGCCTATTGGGATGGCGGCAATCCGCCGCTGGTCAAGCTGGTGCAGGAAACGGCGGCGACGGACGTGCTGCTGGTCCAGGTCACGCCGACCCGGGACAGCTATGTGCCGATCACGCTCGCCGCGATCGACCGCCGGCTCGACCAGATCGCGGCCAATGCCGCCCTCAATGCCGAGATCGCGGCGATCGAATGGGCTCAGTCACACGCCGCGCCTTCGCTGCGGCTGTTCAAGATCGCGGCCGAAGACAGCGTTGACGGACTTGCGCAGCGCTCGTCCACCGATCTCGGCCGCGGCTTCATCCGCCTGTTGCACCGGAGCGGCCGCGAAGCCGCCGAGCGCTGGCTCGGGCAAAGTTCGAATGCGGCCACAACGCAGATCACATCGGACGATCGCGCTGTGTCAGCCGAACCCGCGCTAGCCTGATTTCGCCAGCGCATCCTCCAGGAACCACGCCGCTGCAAGCGCCCCGGGATCATTGCCGAAGCGCGCGATCACCTGCACGCCGATCGGCAGGCCACCGACCTTCAGCACCGGCACGTTGACACAAGGATTGCCCATCAGCGTCCAGAGCCGGTTGTAACGGGGCGAGCCGGTCGAGGCGAGCTCTTTGGCCGGCGCGGTGCCCGGCGCGGAATAGGTCAAGAGCACGTCGACGTTGTCGAACACGCCGCTGAGATCGCGGCGGCCATGGCGGCTGATCCGGCGTGCCTCGTCGTAGTCTTTCGGCGTCAGCCCGACCGTGGCATCGAGACTTTCGCGCAGCATCGGCGCGATCTCGTCGTGCCGCTCGGAAAACTCCCAGGCGAGTGCGCGATGCGCCTCAAAATCCTGGATGATGGGGTGGATACGCCAGGCTTCTTTCACCGTCTCGGGCAAGTCGATGGTCACAACGCTGGCGCCGGCGCGCTCGGCCGCCTTGATCGCGGCCTGCAAGCCCTGCTCTGCGGCCGGCTCGACGGCCTCGGCAAACTCCTGCCTGACCACGCCGATGCGCGGCGGCTTGGCCGGGCCGATGCCGGAGAATTCGGTGCGGCCGGTCATCGCCAAAAGTCCGCGCGCGAGATCCTCGGCGCGGGCGCCGAACAGACCGACCGTGTCGAGCGCCCATGAGTAGCATTTGACGCCGATGGTCGGCAGCATGCGGAACGACGGCTTGATCGCGGCAGCGCCGCAATAGGCCGCCGGCCGGATCACCGAGCCACCGGTCTGGGTGCCCAGCGCCAGCGGGATCATGCCGGCGCCGACAGCTGCGGCCGAGCCCGAAGACGAGCCGCCCGGCGTATGGCCGAGGTTGTGCGGATTGAGCGTCGGCGTCGGATCGCGCGAGGCGAACGCGGTCGTCGTGGTCTTGCCGATGATGGTGGCGCCGGCCCGCTTCAGCATCATCACGACCGGCGCGTCCGCGCGCGGCTGCCAGCCGCGATAGATCTGCGAGCCCATCTCGGTCGGGAAATCGGCGGTGTCGATGATGTCCTTGATACCGACTGCGATGCCGCGCAGCGGGCCCGAGACTTGTGCCTTGGCCGACTTGTCATGACGGACGAAGGCGTGGACGTCCTTCTCTTTCGCCTCGATTGCCGCGTGCGATTGAGCGATGGCTGCGTCGGGCGAGAGCTCGCCGCTATCGATGCGGCGCTGGAGGTCGGCAAGTGAGATCATGGCAGTACCCTTCTTATTGCCATCGCTTTTAGCATCGGGACGAGGTCGCGCAAGCGCACGTGGACGCGGCCGATCCATGAGTGGAATCGAGAGAAATCAGCGGTTCGACCAGAGCATTCGTCACCGCGGGCGCCACACCGAAAGGATCAAAAATGGAAACGGTGACTTTCAACCATTTCTATTTCGGTCGCAATTCGATCGGGCCAGTTTGAGGACACGACAAAGGGCCTTGCGGCGCACCGCCACCGGACCTCAACCCAAGCACAGGAGCGACTACCATGGATACGACCCGTTATGCTTCCCTCGTTGGCCGGCTGCTGATCGGCCTCCCATTCGTGTTGACTGGCTTCGGCAAGCTCACCGCTTATGGTGCGACGACCGCTTACATCGCCTCTGCCGGATTGCCGGTGCCCCCGTTGGCCTATGCGATCGCAGTGCTCGTCGAACTCGGCGGCGGTCTCCTGCTGATCGCAGGCTATCAGGCCCGGTCGGTCGCGCTGGCGCTCGCCATCTTCTCGCTCGCCGCGGCAGCCGCGTTCCACAACAACTTTGCCGACCAGAACCAGATGATCCATTTCCTCAAGAACGTGATGATGGCAGGCGGCCTGCTTCAGATCTTTGCCTTCGGCGCCGGCGCGCTCAGTCTTGACGCTCGCGTCTCGCGTGGCGGTGTCGGCGTCGCTCAGGCGGCGCACGCTCGCTGAGCGGACAAGTTCGCGGAAGACCCGTCGACCGCGGCGGGTCTTCCGGCACTATATTGAAGCCCAATCAAACACACGCCGCCATTGCCCACGCCCTCTGGTTGTTCCATGCTGCATCCACAAGGAGACGCCGTGGACGCCATCAATCCGAGTGTGGAGCTGAGCGAAGCTGACAGGATCGACCGCCTGCGGCTGATCCGCTCCGACAATGTCGGGCCGCGCACCTTCCGGTCGCTGGTCGATCATTTCGGCACCGCGCGGGCCGCGCTGGAGCGGCTGCCTGATCTGGCGCGCCGCGGTGGCGCGGCGCGATCGGGGCGTATCCGTAGCGCGGATGAAGCGAAGGCCGAGCTCGCCGCGAGCCGCAAGTTTGGCATCGCCTGGCTCGCGCCCGGCGAGGATGGCTATCCGGATCGGCTGGCAACGCTCGACGACGCGCCGCCCCTGCTCGCCGTGCGCGGCGACACAAAAACCTTGATGCGGCCGATGATCGCGATCGTCGGCTCGCGCAACGCGTCCGGCGCCGGCTTGAAGTTTGCCGGCCAGCTCGCGCGCGAACTCGGCGAAGCCGGCTTTGTCATCATCTCGGGGCTGGCGCGCGGCGTCGACCAGGCCGCACATCGCACGAGCGTCGAAACCGGCACGATCGCCGTGCTCGCCGGCGGCCATGACTGCATCTATCCGCCCGAGCATGGCGATCTGCTCACAGCGATCCTCGACCACAAGGGCGCTGCGATCTCCGAAATGCCGCTCGGCCATGAGCCGCGCGCCCGCGATTTCCCGCGCCGCAACCGGCTGATCTCGGGTGCCTCGCTCGGCGTGGTCGTGGTTGAGGCGGCGCATCGCTCGGGCTCGCTGATCACTGCGCGCATGGCCGCCGAACAGGGCCGCGAGGTGTTTGCAGTCCCCGGCTCGCCGCTCGATCCGCGCGCCGCCGGCACCAATGATCTGATCAAGCAGGGCGCAACGCTCGTCACGGAAGCTGCCGACGTCATCAACGCAGTCGCACCGATCATGGAGCGGCCGTTGATGCACACCGCCGGCGAGCCCGACAGCGAACCGTTCGAGAGCGATCCGCAAGGGCATGACCGCGACCAGATCACGAGCCTGCTCGGCCCCACACCGATCTCGATCGACGATCTCGTGCGGATGTCCGGCGCCTCGCCTGCGATCGTGCGCACGGTGCTGCTGGAGCTCGAACTCGCCGGCCGGCTCGAACGCCACGGCGGCGGTCTTGTCTCGTTACTTTAAGGGGTGTTGCGCTCGTCGAACCGCGTGCGCGCCGCCGCGATCTGCTCCTGATGCGCGATCGCCCACTCGCCGAGCGCCTTCACCGGCAGCTGGAGCCCGCGGCCGAGATCGGTCAGCTCGTAATCGACGCGCGGGGGAATGGTCGGGAAGATCGTGCGCGTGACGAGGCCGTCGCGCTCCAGCCCACGCAAGGTCAGGGTCAGCATCCGCTGCGAGATGCCGTTGATCATGCGCTTGAGCTCATTGAAGCGCTTTGGCCCGTCGCTGAGCATCATGATCACGAACACGCTCCATTTGTCGCCGACGCGCGCCAGGATCGAGGCGACGCCGCGGCAGTCGGAATGGTCGCGATCCGGCATCGGCGTGGCAGGTAAATCGATGTGTGCAGGTCTCAAAGATGTGCCCATGGCTCAAAAAAGTGCGTTCTTGCGGGGATTTCGGTAGTCACTCATGTAGTGCAGGTTACAAATCTATACCATGGGTGACCCAAATGAAACTCCTCCATATCGACTCCAGCGTGCTCGGCCCCCACTCCGTCTCCAGGCAGGTTTCCGCCGCCATCGTCGACCGGCTGCGGCAGGCAACCCCGTCGCTCGACCTGGTCTATCGCGACCTGACCCAGACCCCGCTTGCCCATCTCTCCGGCTCGCACCTCGCGGCCGCGCAGGGTGCACCCGCGCCTGCGGAGCTCGGCCCCGACCTTGCCGCAAGCGCAGCGGTGCTGAACGAGTTCCTCGCTGCCGACATCGTCGTGCTCGGCGCGCCCATGTACAATTTCACCATCCCGAGCCAGCTCAAGGCGTGGATCGATCGCGTTCTGGTGGCGGGCAAGACGTTCAAATATGGCACGAACGGGCCGGAGGGCCTTGCCGGCAGCAAGCGCGTGATCTTGGCGATCTCGCGTGGCGGCTATTACGGCGCGGGCTCACCCGCCGCATCGCTCGAACATCTCGAAACCTATCTGCGCGGCGTGTTCGCGTTCATGGGCATCACCAATCCGGAGTTCATCATCGCCGATGGCATCCAGGTTGGTCCCGAGCATCGCGAGAAGTCGCTCGCGAACGCGCTCCAGGCGGCAACGAACCTGCGCGCGGCCTAAAAGCCACGCCGACTTCATCAGCCGCCAAACTGCCTGCGGCGGCTGATGGACCGGCGGACGTACCGTGCAGCTAAAGCCACACGCCCTGCATGCCGAGGATCACGGCGACGAGGGAAACGAACAGGCCGATACAAGAGAACAACGCGACCGCCACGAACTCTGAACTGTCGGAGCGCTTCGCAGGTATGGCGGATCGTTCGGTGTAAATAGGCGGTGCTGAAATCGGTGAAAAAATACGTGCTGCCTTTGGCATAACGGGTTCCCTTAAATGGGTGGTCTTATGACCCCGGCCTATAAAAAGGTCTTGGCAGCACGCGCGAAGGTTCAACGCATCACGCAAGCTTCAGAAAATACATCTCGCCAGATGCGGGAACCGGCCGGCGCAACCTGCCTCTGGCGCGCCGACCGATTCAATTTTCGCAAACGTCGATCAACCGCGATAGATCGGCGCACCGCTTGGCGAGGCTACCGCGCCGCCGTCGACGAAGATCTCCTGGCCCTGAATGTGCGCGGCATCGTCAGAGGCGAGGAACAGCACCGTCTTCGAAATGTGATCTGGTTCACCAATGCGGCCGAGCGGCGTCGTCAGCGCGATGCGCTTCTCGAACGCCTTCTCCGCCTCGGGTGTTGCGATCGCGGCGCCCCAGATCGGCGTGCGGATCGCACCGGGCGCGACCACGTTGACGCGGATGCCCCGCGGAGACAGTTCCGAGGCCATGATCCGCGCCATCGCGCGCACGCCGGCTTTCGCCGCGCCATAGGCGGAATAGCCGGGAATGCCGAGCACGGAGATCACCGAACCGTTGAGGATGATCGAGGCGTTGTCGTTGAGATAGGGCAGCGCCGACTGCACGGTGAAGAACACGCCGGTCAGGTTGGTGCTGATCACCTTCTCGAACACCTCGAGCGTCGCCGATCCCAGCGGCGTGCCGCCGGGGATGCCGGCATTGGCGAACACAATGTCGAACTTGCCGAATTTCTCGGCGCCCTTCTTGATTGCAGCTTCGGTCGCGGCGATGTCGGTGGCATCGGCAACGAGCGCGAGCCCGTTCGGCCCAAGCTCCTTCGCGGCCGCCGCCAACGTCTCCTTGTTGCGCCCGGTGATCACCACCTTGGCGCCTTCTGCGACGAACAGTTTTGCCGTCGCCAGACCAATGCCGCTGTTGCCGCCGGTGATCAGTGCCGTCTTGTTCTTGAGCCTCACGCTCGCCTCCAGTGGTTGCATAATGAAACTACACTTGCCATCTAGGGCATATGGTTTTATGATGCAACCACACAAGCGCGTGATCGGCGCCGGGATCCGGCAAACGTAGCGGGACGACACGATGGTGAAACGAACGAGCTTCGAGGGCGACAGCTGTCCGGTTGCACGATCGCTGGAGGCGATCGGCGACTGGTGGTCGCTGCTGATCATCCGCGAGGCACTGCTCGGCGTCCGCCGCTTCGGCGAATTCCAGAGCAAGCTCGGCATGGCGAAGAACATCTTGGCCGCACGGCTGCGCGCGCTTGTCGACCACGGCATTCTGGCAACCGCCCCCGCCTCCGACGGCAGCGCCTATCAGGAATATGTGTTGACGCCGAAAGGCCGCGGCACCTTCCCGATCCTGGTCGCGCTCCGGCAATGGAGCGAGCAGTTCGATGATCACCCCGAGGAGATCGCGACCATTTTGGTCGATCGCGAGAAAGGCCGCCCGGTGCGGACGCTGGAGTTACGAGCGGCGGATGGGCGGTTGCTCAGTCAGGCGGAGACCACGCTGAAGCTGCGGCGAGCGCCGCGCCAACGGTCGGCGGTATAAAGCCCGAATTGCCGCCACGCCGACATTGCGAGCGCAGCGAAGCAATCCAGACCGTCACCGCGGAGGGATTCTGGATTGCTTCGCTGCGCTCGCAATGACTGCGTGGAGGGACTTGTACAAACTATCGCCGGCGTCAAAGATGGCGAGACACCCCAGAGCGGCACCATCATGCCCCTGCTCGCCGTCGTCTATTTTTCCATCTCCGGCACCACCGAACAGCTGGCGCATGCGGTCGCGCGCGGCGCGGCCGGGATGACGGAGATCGCACTTTGTCGCATCAACGGCGACGACATTGTGTCAGGCCGCTTCCAGAACGAGACCTTCTTGGAGACCATTGACCGCGCCGGAGCGGTCGCATTTGGCAGCCCGACTTACATGGGCGGACCAGCGGCCCAATTCAAAGCCTTTGCTGACGCTTCAAGTGACCGATGGAGCCAGCAGCGATGGGCCAACAAGGTCGCAGCCGGATTCACCACGGGTGCCTGCGCGAGCGGCGATCAACTCCACACGTTGAGCTACTTTTCGATTCTGGCTGCGCAGCACGGCATGCTCTGGTGCGGACTTGATATTCCGGGTGGGGAGGATCCGAGTGGCCGTAATCGTTTGGGCAGCCAGCTTGGCCTGGCGACACACTTGATCGACGGCGCGTTGCCGCAGAGTGATTTGAGCACTGCCGAATATCTCGGCCAACGATTGGCCAGGATGGCTGATCGCAACAGCTAACCACACCCGTCGTTGAAAGCGCAGCGAAGCAATCCAGAATCCCACCGCGGAAAGACTCTGGATTGCTTCGCTGCGCTCGCAATGACGGGGTTGATGCAGCGTGCCCTACCCTAGCGCCGCCGCAAGCCCCTACGACAGCTTGCGCTTCGTCCGCAGCCGCAGATGCTCATCGGCCTCGAGCTGCGTCATGCCCAGGAGATAATGCAGCACGTCCAGCTTGTGCCGCTCGGCAAGCTTGCGCAACGCGGTGACCTGCTCGGCGATGAAGGCAACCGCCTCATCCGCCCCGCCCTCTCCCGGTTCCTCGTTGCGCGAGCGCCCCTCCGCGCCTGATGCGGCGCGCGCCCGTCTCTTTCCTGGCTTTGCCACCAGAACCCCATCCGAATCCATGCCCCGCGGAAACATTACGCTGACATCGATCGCAACTCCAAGGTGGTATTTTGCAACTTTCTCGATATGAAACTTTTCCCATTCCGCGGCCTTTCAACACCCTTCGATTTGACACCGGGGGCCTCACCACCCATGTTCGGGTCGAAACGGCCGACCCGAATCTTATCGAATTCGGCCCCAAATTCTCCCGTAAGTCACTGGAACTACATGAATATCGTCATTGTGGAGTCGCCGGCGAAAGCCAAGACGATCAACAAGTATCTGGGCTCGTCCTACGAGGTTCTGGCCTCGTTCGGCCATGTCCGGGACTTGCCGGCGAAGAACGGTTCCGTCGATCCAGACGCCAATTTCAAGATGATCTGGGAGATCGACCCCAAGGCGGCCGGCCGGCTCAATGACATCGCCAAGTCCCTGAAGGGTGCCGACCGCCTGATTCTCGCCACCGACCCTGATCGCGAGGGCGAGGCCATCTCGTGGCACGTGCTGGAGGTGTTGAAAGAGAAGCGCGCGATCAAGGACCACAAGATCGAGCGCGTGGTGTTCAACGCGATCACCAAGCAGGCGGTCACGGAAGCCATGAAGCATCCGCGCCAGATCGACGGCGCGCTGGTGGACGCCTACATGGCGCGCCGCGCGCTGGACTATCTGGTCGGCTTCACGCTCTCGCCCGTGCTGTGGCGCAAGCTGCCGGGCGCCCGCTCGGCCGGCCGCGTGCAGTCGGTGGCGCTGAGGCTCGTCTGCGACCGCGAGCTTGAAATCGAAAAATTCGTTGCGCGCGAATATTGGTCGCTGATCGCGACCTTGCTTACGCCGCGCGGCGATGCGTTCGAGGCGCGCCTCGTCGGCGCCGACGGCAAGAAGATCCAGCGGCTGGACATCGGCACCGGCGCCGAAGCCGAGGACTTCAAGAAAGCGCTCGAAACGGCCGCTTACGCGGTGACCTCAGTTGACGCAAAGCCGGCCCGCCGCAATCCGCAGGCGCCCTTCACGACCTCGACGCTCCAGCAGGAAGCCAGCCGCAAATACGGCTTTGCGCCGGCGCACACGATGCGGATCGCGCAGCGCCTGTATGAAGGCATCGACATCGGCGGCGAGACCACCGGACTCATTACTTATATGCGTACCGACGGCGTGCAGATCGATCCGTCCGCGATCACCCAGGCGCGCAAGGTGATCGGCGAGGATTACGGCAACGCCTATGTGCCGGACGCCCCGCGCCAGTACCAGGCCAAGGCCAAGAACGCGCAGGAAGCCCACGAGGCGATCCGCCCGACCGACATGTCGCGCCGCCCCGACAGCATGAGCCGCAAGCTCGATTCCGATCAGGCGAGGCTCTACGAGCTGATCTGGAAGCGCACCATCGCGAGCCAAATGGAATCGGCGGAACTCGAGCGCACCACGGTCGACATCACGGCGAAGGTCGGCGGGCGTACGCTGGACTTGCGCGCCACCGGCCAGGTTGTGAAGTTCGACGGCTTCCTCGCTCTTTATCAGGAAGGCCGCGACGACGAGGAAGACGAGGACTCCCGCCGCCTGCCGGCGATGGGTTCGGGCGACGCGCTCAAGCGGCAGTCGCTCGCCGTCACCCAGCATTTCACCGAGCCGCCGCCGCGCTTCTCCGAGGCCTCGCTGGTCAAGCGCATGGAAGAGCTCGGCATCGGCCGGCCCTCGACCTACGCCTCGATCCTCCAGGTCCTGAAGGACCGCGGCTACGTCAAGCTGGAGAAGAAGCGCCTGCACGGCGAGGACAAGGGCCGCGTCGTGGTCGCGTTCCTCGAAAGCTTCTTTGCCCGCTACGTCGAATACGACTTCACCGCCAATCTGGAAGAGCAGCTCGACCGCGTCTCCAACAACGAGATCTCCTGGCAGCAGGTGCTGAAGGATTTCTGGAGCGGCTTCATCGGCGCCGTCGACGAGATCAAGGATTTACGCGTCGCGCAGGTGCTTGATGTGCTCGACGACATGCTGGGGCAGCACATCTATCCGCCCCGGACCGACGGCGGCGATATCAGGCAGTGCCCGAGCTGCGGCAACGGCCGGCTCAATCTGAAGGCCGGCAAGTTCGGCGCCTTTGTCGGCTGCTCGAACTATCCGGAATGCCGCTACACCCGCCAGCTCGCCGCCGACGGCGAAGCCAGCGCCGACCGCTCGCTCGGCCAGGATCCCGACACCGGTCGCGACGTCTGGGTCAAGGCCGGCCGGTTCGGCCCCTACATCCAGCTCGGCGAGCAGAAGGATTACGCGGAAGGCGAGAAGCCGAAGCGCGCAGGCATCCCGAAGGGCACCTCGCCCGGCGATGTCGAGCTCGAGCTTGCGCTAAAGCTGCTGTCGCTTCCGCGCGAGATCGGCAAGCATCCGGAAACCGGTGAGCCGATCACCGCCGGCCTCGGCCGCTTCGGGCCATTCGTGAAGCACGAGAAGACCTACGCCAGCCTCGAGGCCGGCGACGAAGTCTTCGACATTGGCCTCAACCGCGCGGTGACGCTGATCGCCGAGAAGGTTCTGAAGGGCCCGAGCCGCCGTTTCGGCGCCGATCCCGGCAAGGCGATCGGCGACCATCCGACGCTCGGCACCGTCACCGTGAAGAGCGGCCGTTACGGCGCCTACGTCACCGCGGGCGGCGTCAACGCGACGATCCCCGCCGAGTTCGAAAAGGACACCGTCACGCTGCCGCAGGCGATCGCATTGATCGACGAGCGCGCGGCCAAGGGTGGCGGCAAGCCCAAGAAGGCCGCCAAGCCGGCGAAGAAGGCGAAGGCAGCCAAGTCCGGCGATGACGCCGCGCCAAAACCTAAGAAACCGGCCGCGAAGAAAGCCGCGGCCAAAACCAAATCCGAATCCACCAGCAAGGCGCGCGCAGCCGTGTCGTCGACCGCCAAGACTTCAGCAGTCAAGACGTCGCCGACCAAGGCGTCCGCCGCCAAAGCTCCGGCCAAGAAGAGCGCCGGCACGACTTAAGAGGTTAAGTGAAACGCAAGAATGACCATGGCTTTCCCGACAGGGCAGCCATCGTCGCCTTCATCAAGGCAACCCCGGGAAAGGTCGGGACCCGCGAAATTGCGCGCGAGTTCGGCCTGAAGAACGCCGATCGCATCGAGCTCAAGCGCATGCTGCGCGAGCTCGCCGACGACGGCACCGTCAAGAAGAAACGCCACACCATTTCAGAGCCGGACAGCCTGCCGTCGACACTGGTCGCCGACATCACCGGCCGCGACCCTGACGGCGAGCTGATCGCCGCCCCCACCGAATGGGACGAGGTCGAAAGCGGCGAGCCGCCAAAAATCCTCATCGCCATGCCGCGCCGGCCAAAGCCCGGCACCGCGGCCGGCGTCGGCGACCGCGCGCTGCTGCGCGTCGAGCGTTCGGATGAGACCGAAGGTCCGGCCTATCGCGGCCACATCATCAAGGTCTTCGACAAGACCAAGAGCCGCATCCTCGGCGTCTTCCGCAGCCTGCCCGAAGGCGGCGGACGGCTGATCCCGGTCGACAAGAAGTCCGCCGACCGCGAGCTGAACATAGCCGCGGCCGAGGCACACGGCGCGCAGGACGGTGATCTCGTCAGCGTCGACATCGTCCGCTCGCGCGGCTTTGGGCTGGCCTCGGGCCGGGTCAAGGAGAAGCTCGGCTCGGTCAAGTCGGAGAAGGCGATCAGCCTGATCGCGATCTACGCCCACGACATCCCGCTGCAATTCTCCCCCGCCGCCGAGCGCGAGGCGGAAGCCGCTGAGCCGGCCAACCTGAAGGGACGCGAGGACTGGCGCGACGTGCCGCTCGTCACCATCGATCCGCCGGATGCCAAGGATCACGACGACGCGGTGCACGCGCAGCCCGATCCCGATCCGAACAACAAGGGCGGCTTCATCGTCGACGTCGCCATCGCCGACGTCAGCTTCTACGTGCAGCCGGGCACCGCGCTCGACCGCAATGCCCTCGACCGCGGCAATTCGGTCTATTTCCCCGACCGCGTCGTGCCGATGCTGCCCGAACGCATCTCCAATAATCTCTGCTCGCTGGTGCCGGGCGAGCCCCGCGGCGCGCTCGCGGTGCGGATGATCATTGCGCCTGACGGGCGCAAGCGCTCGCACAGCTTTCATCGCATCCTGATGCGTTCGGCGGCCAAGCTGAACTACGCGCAGGCGCAGGCCGCAATCGACGGCCGGCCAGACGACACCACCGGCCCCCTGCTCGATCCGATCCTGAGGCCACTCTACGCCGCCTATGCCTGCGTCAAGCGCGCCCGCGACGAGCGCGATCCGCTCAATCTCGATTTGCCCGAGCGCAAGATCCTGCTCAAGAGCGACGGCACGGTCGACCGCGTCATCGTCCCCGAGCGGCTGGACGCGCACAAGCTGATCGAAGAGTTCATGATCCTCGCCAACGTCGCGGCGGCGGAAATGCTCGAGAAAAAATCGCTGCCGCTGATCTACCGCGTGCATGACGAGCCGACGCTGGAAAAGGTCCACGCGCTCGCGGAGTTTTTGCAGACACTCGACGTCCCCTTCGCCAAGGGCGGCGCGCTGCGCCCTGCTTTGTTCAATCGCGTGCTGGCGCAACTCGAGGGCCATGATCACTTCCCGCTGGTCAGCGAAGTCGTGCTGCGCGCGCAGGCGCAGGCCGAATATTCCTCGGAAAATTACGGTCATTTCGGCCTGAACCTGCGCCGCTACGCGCATTTCACCTCGCCGATCCGCCGCTATGCCGACCTCGTCGTGCATCGCGCGCTGGTTCGCGCGCTCGGCCTTGGTGAAGGCGCCCTGCCCGATAGCGAAACGCCGGAAAGTCTCGGCGAAGTCGCCGCTCACATCTCGGTGACCGAGCGGCGCGCGATGAAGGCGGAGCGCGAGACCGTCGACCGGCTCATCGCGCATCATCTTGCCGATCGCATCGGCTCCAGCTTCCAGGGCCGCGTCTCCGGCGTCACGCGCGCCGGCCTGTTCGTCAAGCTCGCGGAGACCGGCGCCGACGGCCTGATCCCGATCAGGTCCCTTGGCACGGAATATTTCAACTATGACGAGGGCCGCCACGCTCTCGTCGGCACGCGCAGCGGCACCATGCATCAGCTCGGTGACGTCGTTGACGTCCGCCTGATCGAAGCAGCTCCCATCGCAGGTGCACTGCGCTTCGAGCTGCTGTCGTCGTCCGGCGAGACCGCGCCGCGGGGCCGCAGGTCATCTGGTCCGCAACGCCGCCCCTCGTTCAAGGCGCATCCCGGACGCAGTCCGTCGAAGAAGCACAAGCCGGCGAAGCAGAAGAAGCCAGGCAAGGGCAAGAAGACCCAAGGAAAGAACAAGGGGAAAGGCAGCGGCCAAAAAGGTAAGGCGTGGTAACGATGAACACAGTCCCAAAAGTCTGGACGCGCGAGACCGGCCTCATCGAGAAGCGCGACCTCTGGGTTGCGATGAGACGCGGCCTTCGCGGCCGCTGCCCGCGCTGCGGCGAAGGAAAACTGTTCCGCGCCTTTCTGAAGACGGCGGACAATTGCTCGGTCTGCGGCCTCGACTTCACGCCGCATCGCGCCGACGATTTGCCCGCCTATCTCGTGATCGTCATCGTCGGCCACATCACCGTGCCGACCATCCTCTGGATCGAGACCAATTACACGACGCCGGGCTGGCTCACCTTCGCCGCCTATCTGCCCTTCACCTTCTTCGCCTCGCTGGGGCTGCTGCAGCCGGTCAAGGGCGCCGTGGTCGGATTGCAATGGGCTCTGCGCATGCACGGGTTTGACGACAGCCCGCCGGATGGTATTCCGCCGGTGTAAGCAAAATAAACAAAAGCGGTTTGGGTGAGGACATGACGGATATTGCGCAGGACGAAAAGGCGAAGGTCCACGATCAGAAGGAAGCTGATCACCATCCCTATTTCCGCCCCCGGGATGCGGCGACGCTGATCCTGGTCGATCGCAGCGGCGCGATTCCAAAAGTGCTGGTCGGCAGGCGCCACGACAAGGTGGTGTTCATGCCCGGAAAATTCGTCTTCCCGGGCGGCCGCGTCGACAAGGCCGACTATCGCGTCCCGGTCGCAGCCCCCATCACGACCGAGCTGGAATCAAATCTGGCCAAGGGCAGCCCGAAGACGCCGCCCTCACGCGCAAAATCGCTCGCTATCGCCGCAATCCGCGAGGCCTGCGAGGAGACCGGCCTCTGCCTCGGCCGCAAGGCTGAGGGCAAGGCGCCCAAGCTCGAGGGCAACTGGCAGCCGTTCGCGGATGCCGGCCTGCTGCCCGATCCGTCCAGCCTGTTCCTGATCGCGCGCGCGATCACCCCGCCCGGCCGCGTCAAGCGGTTCGACACGCGCTTCTTCACCGCGGATGCCTCCGCGATCACCCATCGCGTCGACGGCGTGATCCATGCGGATGCGGAGCTGGTCGAGCTGGTCTGGGTCGAGCTCGGCTCAAAGCCGCTCGCCGATTTGCATCCGATGACCCGCAACGTGCTCAACGAGCTCGACACGCGCCTTGCCACCGGCCCGCTCCGCCACGATGCGCCGGTGCCGTTCTACCATTTCTACGCCGGCAAGATGCAGAAGGATATTTTGAGCTGAGCCGGTTCCCGGCTTCTCGGAGCCCGCTCACGCGATCAGCAAACGCAGCGCCGCACCTCTGAAGGCGCGGTCTTCGCTGCCGTCTTGTCCGTGGCCGATCGCCCAGTGCCGGGGCCACGAAAGCTGCTCCAGCCCTTGCGCCGACGCAGAGGTGAAAGACGACCAACGGTGAGAGTCGTGATGGCGGTACAGAAGACCGCCGGGACCCATATCCGGATAGATCGTGACGTGAATATCGAAACCAGCGCCTGCTGGAAGATTAGGTCCAAACCAATAGGACGGACTGCGCCCCGGCTGACGGCCTACGATGGCTGTCAGAGTTTGCTTCGGTCCCCGGAGCCCGAGCCAGAACGGCGCGATCGAACCAGGCGCGAAGGCCGTCAAAATCGTCTGGGCGGGCGCGACATCGGTCGCTGCGCTTTGCCCCACCAGTCTCAGCTCGATCCGGTGTCCGCTCTTCACATGGCCGCCAAACGGCGCTTCGACATCTCCGAGCGGCAGCTCTCTCCACCGGGCGGGATCAGGATCTGGCAACGGCCATTCCATCCTCTCCCTGACGACGCCGCCGAGATCGAGCACCTGATAGCGCAGGCCCTCCTCGTCGAGCGCGGCCTGTATGCAATGCAGATACTCGACGCCTTCCGGCATCCTGTGAGCCGTTCCCGCGCCCGCAGTGCAAATCTGCAGGACACCGCGATGCGCCTGCACATCGAAGGCGAGGATATGGCTGCACAGATAGGCAAGCACGTTTTCGTTGACCAGGATGTCCCAAAACGGACGCGCGTATTCGTGGCCGATCTCGCGTTGATACGTCCCCGTAAAGCCGTTGACGGGAAACACCGGGTGATGGCCAAGGACGAGCTTATGTCGGGCATCGCCATGGTCTCTGAGCGTTGCTTCCAGCCACGCGAGCTCGACATGGCCCTCGCCGCCCAGGCCGCTCCAGAGCGTGTTGATGAACACCATCAGGAGGTCGCCGCGCCGCACGAAGTAAGAGAGACCAGCTTGCCCCGGCGGCCCATTGTCCGGGAGGTCCAGCACGGCGCGAAACACCGTCTCGCTCATCACGTCGTAGGTCGTGTGATTGCCGGTCGTGTGCCACATCGGAATGGCCGCACGGTCGAGCCATGCCATTTCCGTGTCCAGCCAATATCGCCATTGCGCGCGCAGCGCGTCCGGATCGGGCGTCAGTCCGATGATTTCATCACCTGGAAAGACGATGAATTCGGGCTGCGGTCTCAGGCGTTGAACGACCGCGTTGACCGAGGCGAACGTCTGTTCGTGCGGTGCACCCGGCACGCCCGAGCAGGAGTCGCCATACAGGAGAAATTGATGGCCCTTGCCGCGCGATAGAATCGCGGGAATGGAATTATTGGCGGAGGTCATGGCCTTCCATTGCGGTGATCAGCCGCGAGGATGGCAATTTCCGGACCGGGTAGCAACAGGTCGTGGCTGGACCTTAATCAGGATCCGGCTCGGTGCCGACATAGTCGCGTGCCGGAAGTTTCAGCGCTCGCCCGAGCTCGTTTGCGACTTGGTTGGCTTCATCGCGTTTGGTGAAGCTCATCAGCGCGATCGGCTCCGTGCCCCTGTTGCCGCAGAGATTGACGTCATAGCTCGTCAGTTGCGGGTCGCAGTCGTCGGTGATGCTGATGAAGTGATAATCGGCCAGATCACGCGCGGAGCGAATGTTCAGCGGGCCAAACTGCCTGGTGATCACGATCTGGCGCAGCGTCTCGTTGAGGACGACGAAGTAGCGAAACGTGAGCAGGATCATGCCGGGAATGCCGACGAGCAGCCCGAGGCCCGTGAACACCAGCACCGGCACGAGATCGTCGGCGAGGCGCCCGAAGCCGGAAAAATCCTGACGCAGGCCGAGGGCGACGTTCCAGAGCAGATAGGCACTTGCCGCCAAGAGCGGCAGCGACAGCAACCGGCCGATCCAGGGCATCGGCCGGTCGATGCGGACGATGCCGCCGTCTACTGTCATTGCGCCTGCCATGTCGGGTTTCCCTGGGGTTCATGGCTTGGTCGGATCAAGCGGCGGATTGGTTCGAGGCCCCTCTCCCCGTCATTCCGGGGCTGGCCGCTGGCGGGGCGCCCCGGAACGACGCGAATGTGCTGAGCGCGCCGCGAAAAACGAAAAAATCTTCCCGCCGCTCCCAATGGCGGAGTTCCGGGGCGTGCCTATGTGTTCTTCAACAATACCCAGAACGGATACGGGGCGATGGCACAACGGCAACTCAAGCTTGGCGCGTTCATGCGCCCGATCAGCATCCACACCGGCGCCTGGCGCTATCCGGGGGCCTGGCCGGACGCCAATTTCAACTTCGGCCACATCAAGACGCTGATTCAGAAGCTCGAGGCCGGCAAGTTCGACGCCTTCTTCATGGCCGATCACCTCGCCGTGCTGAACATGCCGATCAATGCACTCAAGCGCAGCCACACGGTGACGTCGTTCGAGCCGTTCACGCTGCTGTCGGCGCTCTCGGCCGTCACCGAGCGGATCGGCTTGATCGCGACGGGCTCGACCACCTTCGACGAGCCCTATCATGTCGCGCGGCGCTTCGCCTCGCTTGACCATCTCAGCGGCGGTCGTGCGGGCTGGAACATCGTCACCACCTCGAACCCGGATGCGGCGCTGAATTTCGGCCTCGACGACCACATGGAGCACGCCGAGCGCTACAAGCGCGCCCGCGAATTCTACGATGTCGTCACCGGCCTGTGGGATTCCTTCGCCGACGACGCCTTCGTCCGCGACGTCGAGACCGGCTTGTTCGTCGATCCTTCGAAGATGCATGTGCTCGACCACAAGGGCCAATATCTCAAGGTGCGCGGTCCCCTCAACATCGCCCGCCCCGTGCAGGGCTGGCCGGTGATCGTGCAGGCCGGCGCGTCCGAAGACGGCAGGCAGCTCGCGGCGGAGACGGCGGAAGCCGTGTTCACCGGCGGCGGCAGTCTCGCTGACGGCCAGAAGCTTTATGCCGACATCAAGGGCCGCATGGAGAAGGTCGGCCGCGATCCTGATCACCTCAAGATCCTGCCGGGCGCCTTCGTTGTGGTCGGCGACAGCGTCGACGAGGCCAAGGAAAAGCGCGCGCTGCTCGACAGCCGCGTGCACTACGACAGCGCCATCGCCTCGCTCTCCGTCATCCTCGGCACCGACGCCTCCGGCTTCGACCCGGATGGCCCACTCCCCGAAATCCCCGAGACCAACGCCAGCAAGAGCGGCCGGCAGCGCATGGTCGACATCGCGGCCCGCGACAAGCTCACGGTGCGCCAGCTCGCCCAGCGCGTGGGCGGCTACGGCGGGCTCGCCTTCGTCGGCACGGCCAAAACCATCGCCGACCAGATGGAGGAATGGCTGGTCGGGCGCGGCTCCGACGGCTTCAACATCATGTTCCCGTTCCTGCCCGCCGGCCTCGACGATTTCGTCGACAAGGTGGTCCCGGAGCTCCAGCGCCGCGGGATTTTCCGCAAAGAGTATGAAGGGCCCACTTTGAGGGAGAATCTGGGCCTACCGCGCCCGAAAAACCGGTTCTTCGAGGCCTAATGGGCCCGGTTTGAGTGGTTTTCCGGCCCTAAAACCTTGACATCAGGCGGTTTCTGGCTAGGTTGCCGGCCAACGCGGGCCGTTTGGCCGGCTCCAGATTCCCTAATTTTCAGAGGTCCTGAACATGGCCAAAGCGGTCACCATCAAGGTCAAGCTCGTGTCCTCGGCTGACACCGGCTTCTACTACGTCGCCAAGAAGAATTCGCGCACCATGACCGACAAGCTGGTCAAGAAGAAGTACGACCCGGTCGCGCGCAAGCACGTCGAATTCCGCGAATCCAAGATCAAGTAAGATCGCGGGATAAGCTACGGACTTTGACGGGGCCCTCGCGGCCCCGTTTTTATTTTGGGCCTCCTCGCGTGTCCTCGGGGCAACGTACGGCGCACGAGACCGAAGTTGACGCGCTACGCTCGCAATGACGATGTGTGGCCGACAGCAATGCTCCCCCTCGTGTTCCGGACGCACCGTTGCGCTTAGCGATGCGCTACGTGCACACGAGGCATCGCCAGCGATCAATCCGCGAGACACAACATCAACCCTTGGTTGCTCAACCAAGAATGTATGTTACCGTGAACTTCCCGGGACGGCATTTCCGGCCCGGATTTGGGAGGTCATGTCATGAGATTGTCGTCAGGCTATGTCGTGCCGTCAGCCATCGCAGCCTTGTCAACCGTCCTGCTGTGCGGCCCGGCCGCGTCGCAGATTCCAGCAGGCTCCACCGCCACACTCCCCTCCGTCACGGTCGACGCGCCGAAGCAGGCGGCAAGACCACCCAAGCCGGAACGCGCGGCAAGCACGGGCGGATCTCGCCGTACATCGTCAACCGATCGAACCGCGTCGTCAGCCACACGGACGCCTTCGTATGCGCCGGGTTCTGTGATGGGGCGGATTACCAGCCTGGAGAAAGTCGCGAGCAGCTGCAACGGTGGCTGTGCATCAAGTTTCCCACACGGCAAGGATCCCTGGGTTGGATGTAGCGAGTCGGGCGGCGGCCTGAACTATGGACCTCTCTCGCCAACGTGCCGAGACACCATCACCCACACATCCTACGAGAATTGCGTCGAGACGAAGGTGTTCCTGGGCGAGTTTCGAAACAGAGCCCACTGGTTTTGCAGCAGCCTGCAGGCCGGCAACAGGTTTAAGGTCGCAGACCTCAATCGGTCGGGACGTCCGCGTTAGTCCCTCACGACGGCGCTACGCCGATCGTCCTTTGTCATCCCCGCGCAACGGCGAAGCCGTTGTCGCTGGAGGTGCGAACCGTGCGATGCAAGCATCGCGCGGGGAGCCTCGAGGGATGAGCGGCCCCCAAGCAGCAGCACCGCCTCTCCACCTCAGGGTGACGGGGCAATATCCGCTTCATGCTCCTGCGTTGACGCAAGTAAGCCCAAGCCTCACGCAAGCAAGCGCAAGCCTCGGCTACGCTGTCGCGCTCAACGCGTCGACGCGATTCCGAGAATCGTCTAGCGATGCAGGCGGGCTTTGGATCATTTTCATCCGTTCATGAATCGCAGAGAGCGCCGGGTCGCGGCCAAACAATCCGGAAAAGTGACGCCCGCAGCGCTCTGCCAGGCTGGCTTCGCGCATTTCCAATCGGGACGAATTGCCGAGGCTGAGCTGTGTTGCCAGCAAGCGCTGACGCTGGACGAGCAGCACCCGGATGCCCTCCATTTGTTGGGCGTGCTCTGTTTTCAGGCGCAGCAGCATGACGCCGCCGCGGAATGGATCGGGCGCGCCATCAAGCAGGCACCGAAGGCAGAGTACCTCCTCAGTCTCGCCACGGTGCTGGAGCGGCAGGGTCAGCTTGAAGAAGCACGGCGACACTACAGCCAGGCCTTGATCCTCAAGCCGCAGGATGCGGGTCTCTGGAATCACCTCGGCAATCTGCTCTGGCAACTCGCGCACAGGGACGAGGCTGTGCTGCACTTGCAGCAGGCGTTGAAACTGCATCCGCAATATTGGGAGGCCGCGCATAATTGCGGCATGCTGCTGCTTGAACTCGGCCGGCATGCGGAAGCCCTGGAAAGCCTGGACGTCGCCGAGAAGCTGAATCCAAATTCCGCAGCTCTGTATCAAATGCGCGCCGTTTGCCTCTCGAAGGTCGACCGGTTCGAGGAAGCGCAGGTCGACTACGAGAAGTCCATTGCGCTGGATCCGAGCCTCGCGGAGACGCACAACAATCTCGGCCTGCTTCATTGGAGATTTGGTCGGCTGGAACAGGCATTCGCCTGCTTCGATCGGGCGCTGGCACTTCGGCCGGATTTCCATGCCGTGCTCAACAACAAGGCCGTGGTCTTGTTGCATCTGCAATTGCTGGATGAAGCTTTCGCGACCCTTCAAAATTCCCTGGCGGCCGCTCCAAACGATGCGCAGACGCTGTTCTATCTCGCAACGCTTCAGCTGCTGACCGGAGACTTCGAGCGAGGCTGGCTTGCGCGCGAGGCGCGTTGGCGACTTCCCTCTGTCGGTTTGGTCGATCGCGGCTTTTCGGAGCCCCTTTGGCTTGGTGACCAGCCGATCGAAGGCAAGACCATCTTGCTTCACTCCGATGAGGGACTGGGCGATGCAATTCAGTTCGCGCGCTATGTGCCCATGGTGGCTGCGCTCGGAGCTCAAGTCATCCTGGAGGTCGAGCCTCCGATCCAGCAGCTTTTGGGCGGCATCACCGGGGTTGCAAATTGCATCGGCCGATCGTCATCGCAGGCGTTCGATCTGCACTGCCCTCTTGGAACGCTGCCGTTAGCGTTCGGGACACGGCTCGATACGATCCCGTTTGCGCAAGCCTACGTTCCCGCGCCTTCGGCTGCGCGCGTGAAAACGTGGGAAGACCGGCTTGGTCCCCCCAATCGCTTCCGCGTCGGTCTGGTCTGGGCGGGCAACCCAGATCACAAGAACGATCACAACCGATCGCTGGCACTGCGCACCCTTGCGCCTCTCCTGGATTGCGACGTCCAGTTCGTCTCCTTGCAAAAAGGCGTCCGGGATCAGGATCGGGCCTTCCTCGACGAGCGCTCCGAGATCGTCGACCTCACAGGACAGCTCACGGATTTCAGCGAAACCGCGGCGCTGATGAGCTGTCTCGACCTGGTGATCTCGGTCGACACCAGCGTCGTTCACCTTGCGGGCGCGCTGGGCGCTCCGGTCTGGACGCTATTGCCCTTCAACCCGGATTGGCGCTGGCTGCTCGAGCGCGACGACAGCCCGTGGTATCGGTCGATGAGGTTGTTCAGGCAGCCAAAGCGAGGCGACTGGGCCAGCGTCGTGGACCACCTTCGCCTCGAGCTCGAGGGCCAGGTTTCCGAATGGCGGTCAAGCCAGGAACAGTCTTCGCTCCTGCCTGCGTGATTGGCGCACCATGATCGACAGGCTGGTCAAGACGTACAACCTGGTCGGGCGCAAGCACGTCGAATTCCGCGAAGCCAAGATCAAGTCAGATCGCCGGATTGGCTGCTGACCTTGGCGGGGCCCTCTGGGCCCGTCCGCGACAATTCCATCGCGGCCTTGCGTGTGAGCAGCAGTGCATCCTCCGCTCGAACGTCTTTCAGCAGCTAGAGATATTGTTCTAGTTCGCACGGCGTGTGGCTCGGATGCAGATGACGAGCCTGCGAATGGCGGCGTTGGACCATTCTTCGCGTTCCGCAAACAAACGACTCTTTCCGTATTTGAACGACGAGATTGCGCCAGTAGCGAGTTTGGGATCGCAGTGAGCTTGTTCAGCGCAGATGTCGATCCACATTCTGTCGCACCGGGGGCACGACGCACCGGCCACTGATGGAGATCGACTATGACTGCACTTAAAATTCTTGCTGCCGTGGCTTTGTTGTCGGGCCTGACCGCAAGCACCGCCTACGCGCAATCTGGTTTTGCGAGCAGCCATCCGGATACGTACGAGGCCGAGAACCCCAATCGCAACCTGAACGGCACACTGACGCCGGCAGGTCGGGAGGGCCTCGAGTTGCCGGATGGCGCAGCTCCTGCGCAAGGAGCTCTGGCTCGCGTGGACGGACGTTCTTGCTCGGAGCGTTATCGGTCATACGATCCGGCAACGGGCACCTACCTCGGTGACGACGGCAGCCGCCATCCTTGCAAGTAGGGCAAAGCCGCAAATCACGGGATCAAGCGGATATTCCGAGTGGATGTCCTGTGGACTTGGTCGGATTCGAGACGCCGCCGAGATGGCGTCTCGAATCTTCCAGAACACGTTGCTCATCACGGCCCGGCTTTGAAGGGCTATTCGGGCAACCCGGCTTTGCGAAGCCCCTCGATCAATAGCTTCGCCTTCGATTGCCCACCGCGAGCGATGTAGGTGGATATTGTAAAAGAAGGGTCGTGCTCCAGTAGCCCCGCCACTGCCTCGCGCACCTCCGCGTCGCGTCCGCGATGGGCAAAAGCGGATGCCAGACACCGGTATGATGCCGAATGAGAGGGGTTCTGACGAACAGCCTTCTTTGCCGCCGCGATGGCCTCGTCAAAGCGGCCAAGTTCAATGAAGGCCATTGCCATGCCGATGAAAGAGCGGTGCAGGAGCGGATCGACCGGGCTCATGCGAATCGCACGTTCAAAGCTCCTGATCGCCTCTTCCGGCTGCCCTGCTATTCTGTACACCCAGCCTCTACCATGCCACGCCCAGAATGAATTCGGGTTGAGTGCGACTGCGCGATCCGCCATCTCGATCTCGCGTTCACAATCACCAATCATGAAGGCCGAGACGGTAGCAGCGTTCGCCAACGTGTCGGGATCGCTGTCGTCGATACTCAGTGCCAGACGAAAAAGTCGGATCGCTTCCCTGCGATCGAAATGGGGATCGACAGAAAAGCCCATAGTAACGTTGAGCGTGTGGCACAGACTTGCCAAAGCCGCAACGGAGTCGGACCGCGGGTCCAGCTCCAGGGCGTTATGAGCGAGCCTTAGCGCCTCAGCGAACCCTTCGCGGGTCGCGGCGTAATACGGCGGCAAAGCCCGAAGGTAGAAGTCATAGGCAGTAAGGTTCTCCGGCCGCCGCCGCGTTGCCATCGCAATTTCTGTTTGGAGCAACTTCGGCTCAATGGCCGAAACGACAGCGACTGCGACCTCGTCTTGGAGAGCGAAAACGTCCGTCAGGTCGCGCTCGAACGTGTCGGCCCAGATGTGCGCGCCTGTAACCGCATCAATCAATTGCCCCGCGATGCGAACCTTGTCCGACGACTTGCGCACAGACCCCTCGAGCACATAGCGCACGCCAAGCCTGCGCCCAACTTCCTTGATATCGACCGCCCTGCCCTTGAACGTGAAGCTCGAGTTTCGGGCGATGACGAATAGCCATTTGAACCGCGAAAGCGCTGTCGTGATCTCCTCGACCATTCCGTCGGCAAAATATTGCTGCTCTGGATCGCCGCTCATATTCTCGAACGGCAATACCGCAATCGAGGGCTTGTCGGGGAGCGCAGGTGCGGGCTTCGACGAATCCACGTAGCCGGTTGATTCCTCCGTGATGGCGGATAGCCTACCTGCCTGATGCACCGCGCCGACGAAACGAAAGCCCTTTCGTGGCAGCGTCTTGATGAGGCGTTGTTCGTCACCGGAATCACCGATCGCGCTTCGGGCAGCGTTAAGACGAGTGGTCAGCGCCACATCGGACACGATGCGTCCATTCCAGATGGCCTTCACGAGGTCGTCTTTGCTGACGACTTGCTCCCTGTTCCGGATCAGGTAATCGAGCAGATCGAAAACCTGTGGTGCGGTCGGAACGACGTTAGAGCCGCGATGCAGCTCGCGCCGGTCGGTGTCGAGAGCGTAGTCCTCGAAGAAATAGCGCACGCTACCGCTCCTTGGTCACCTCGTTGATCGCCTGACGCGCTCGCGCACCGTTGGAACTCAAAGAATAAGCCGCGGGTAAGGAAAATGTAAGCCGGATATCAAGCGCGCCCTTCCATCAACTGGCACTATTTCAGTCAGAGGCAGGTACCGAGGGAGACGTCAAATGGCGACAACCTACAACGCGTCCACCTCAAGACAGACGTTCTCGCCGATTCGGCTCGGCCTGAGCTTTTTAGGCGACCGCTGCGCCGCCCTACACGAATGGTACGGATGCCAAAGGATCCGAGCCAGGCTGCTCGCCCTCAGTGACAGGGAGCTTTACGATATCGGTATCTCGCGCGGCGAGATCGACTACGTCGCTTCCAACCCGGATGTCGATCCGCGTGGCACCCGGCGCGCAGAATGACCTCCCCACGACTGGCAACCGTGGACGGTTGCAATGGGAGTTGGCCCTGCTAGCGCGCAGCAGGAACGACCCGAGCGCGTCGTTGACGACGTAAAGTGCATTCGCGCGACCAGCGGCGGTAAGGCCCCGCTCGGCCCGGGGATGCGGCAACTCCTGCAAACCACTCAACGCAAATTTACTTGTGCGCCCGCTCGGCATCGGCGGTGGTCATGTATTTCGAATAGAATTGAGCAACCCGCTCGCGCCACATTCCGACGAACGCCTCCGACGTCAGCTTCTCCACCGATTTCCACGCCTCTTTGACGGCCGGAAGCGTATTGCGCCAGATCGCGCGCCTGCACCATTTTTCGCCCTTCTCCCTGCCTTCGCCGGTGGCGCACATCGATTTCCAGGCGATGCGCTTGGGTTGGCTGAGGTGCTCCGCGGCGCCCTCCCAGCCCTGCTGATGGATCAGGTAGAGATCGTTCAAGTCCGGCTCCCTGTGCGTCACCCACCGAAACAGAATGCCTTCGACGATGACCTTGTAGGCTGCCGCAACCGCATTATCGCGGGGATTGAGAATGTCTCCGGAGCCGAATTTGCCGAACTCGTATTTGCTCAGCTGGAACAGTCCGATATACGACCCGGTGCGTTGCTTGGGGTCGAAACCGGACTCGACCTTGGCCACCGCCTTCATGAAAGTGAAATCCAGACCGAAAGCGTCGGACGCGCGCTTGATCTCTTCCACCGGCGTTCCGACCGGGATGTCCTTGAACGAACGCAAGACGATCGCAGCCGGCTTCTCGGCAGGCGGCAGTTCGGACCAGACATAACAAATGAGATACCGGAAATCCTGCGGCCCCGAGTTGGAGGAACCGCCGGATGCACCGCACGTTGTCGGCGCCGGTTGGGCAACATCACGGTGGCCCAAGTCCACCGATTCCTGGACAGGCGGTAAATCGGCCGACAGGGTCTGCGACGGATCGGACAACGCGACGATCGATTCCGGCTTATCCGATGCCGCCGTCGTGTCGGTCGTCCCTGCCGCGGGTTCGGCGGCCGTCGCCACTTCGGCGCCGGCGACAGTGGCGTTCGCGACAACGGTGTTGGCGACAACGGCGTTGGCCGTTGCTATTGCCTGCGGTTCATCCGCGAGCCTGGCGGTGGCGGCGAGAGATGCTGCGCGGTCCTCGATTGGCACTGCGCGGGCGTTTTCGGTGCCGGCCGAACCGAAGCCAGCCAGCCAGCCAGCGATCCACCCCGCGAGAACGACCGTTCCGCAACACGTTGGCGCCACTATCGCAAATCGCCGCGGGTTCATGATGCCGTCGCCTCCATAGGCTCCGCCGGAGCCGTGTAGAAAAGCCAAGCATGCGAAGAGGCTCATTCTTGGGATCAATGTGGGTCGCGCAATGGCGCAAACGGCCACTCGTCAATTTCTCCGAAACATGTTGCCCGATTGCAACGCGTCGATCACAAGCAATTCCGCCCGTCTCAACGGCAACTCCCACCGTAATTGTGAGTACGGTCCAATTTTCGACCCACTGCGACCAGATTTGAAGGAGAGGCTTGGCGCGCTGGTCGGGATGACGCATCGGGCGTCGGCTTCGCGCATCGTTTCGAAACGATGGAATCGCGCCTATTGGACCGGGCGATGTTCGCTCAGGGATTACTAGCAATGCAGCGCGCGATAACAACGGCTGTATTCGCCATCTTCATGCTCCCTGCGGGGATCGCACACGCTCAATTTCTGTTTGGACCCCAACACACGTTCTGGCCGGGCCAATACGCTCCGTACAAACACAAGCACCACCACCGGCAGACAAACTCTGAATCTGCGAAGAACGCTCGGCCCGAGGACCCTCCGAAGGGCCCGCTCCAGATCATCATCTCGATCGCCGACCAACGGGTCTCGGTTTTTGACAACGGGGCCCTGATCGCACGCTCATCGGTGTCCACGGGAACTCAGGGGCATCCTACGCCCCTCGGCGTGTTCAGCGTGATCACCAAACAACGATGGCACCGTTCAAATATTTATAGCGCCGCCCCCATGCCCTACATGCAGCGCATCACATGGTCAGGGATAGCGTTGCATGCCGGTGTCGTGCCTGGGCATCCGGCATCACACGGCTGCATCCGTTTGAAAAATGACTTTGCCATTCGACTCTGGCATCTCACGAAGCGCGGCACGCGCGTGATCATTGCACACGACGATGTCCAGCCGGTCGAGATAACCAATTCGCACCTCTTTCAGCCGAAAGCCGTGTCCGCTTCGCCGGAATTTCCGGCTGCCACAGTCGCGGGTAAGAGCACACTCGTGTCCAAGGCCGAGACTCCAGAAGCCACTAGTCTCCAGGTTCCAAGCTCGGCTCCCGCTGGAGGAGCATCTAAAAAGATCGTCCCAATCTCCATCTTCGTCAGTCGTAAGTTGAGCAAGCTGTTCGTGCGTCAGGGATTCACGCCGTTGTTTGATGTCCCGGTCAAGATCGGAAATCCGGAGGAGCCGCTGGGAACGCACGTGTTTACCGCAATGGAATTCCAGAACGAGGGAACGGCTATTCGCTGGACCGTCGTGTCGATTCCGGACGAATTTCCTCGCATCGAGGGTGCCAAGAAAGAGCGCGAAGCGCCCGTCAAGCAAACCGCCCTATCGGTACCGTCGTCGGATCAGGCCAACGCTGTCCTCAACCGCATCGAAATACCCCAGGATACGGTTGAGAGGATCTCTGAACTCCTGACGCCGGCCTCTTCATTGATTATTTCCGACGACGGATTTAGCCATGAGACCGGAAAAGACACGGATTTCATCGTGGTAACGCATTGATGCGGCGACGCAACCCACCAACAAACGACGCCGCTGCGCAACCCGTTGGAATTGTTCGACCGCAATTCTGGTGCAAAATTCTTGGCCTCTGCACCGCTCAAACACTCGCAGGCGGGCAGCACACGCAAAGCCAGAATACAGAAGACGCCACTTAGTCGTCGACTGCCTCAACACCAAGTTGCCTAAGTCGCTCAATGTGGTCCTTCATGGCCTATCACGGCGACTTCCGGTCTACCGCGGTGAACGGACATTTGCAGGCTGGGCGGGCATGTCTCAAAGGGGCCCAGAAGCCGACTTATCCGCCAAAGCCTTGGCGGTAGCCGTCAGTTGCCTTCAGCCAGTTGCTCATGGAAAAATCGCGCTATGCTCTCGTTAAATTCGCGATGGAACGCTGACCTATCAAACCCAGCGGGCTTGTCGGTGCAGATGCGAGGCAGCGCGGCCGTGAGTTGCGGCGAGCATGGCGCTACGAACGCAAAGTGGCTCGCAGGCACGCTGTGAATTTCCGGCTTTCCCGGTAGCGCACGGGAGACCCGCGCCGTGCCTTCCGGATCGATAATCCCGATTCCGACCTCCGCTCGCCAGAACTGCACCGGAATGCTGATCGCGGCCAGATTGGATTGCGTGAAAAAGCCTGGTATCGGATCGGCGATTACAGCGGCGCGAATGCGCGCATCCTGCGCTAGGACGGGAATGTCGCCGCTCCTAAGTTGCTCGCAGATTTTCGACGCATCGGTGCAACCGCGCGCAAAACGGCCGAAGTCCGGTGCGGCCCCGATCAGTGCCAGACCAGTGTAGCCTCCCTTGGAGAATCCGAACAGGCCGATCTTCGCCGGATCAACGACGGCCCAATCTTTCCAGTCATGCAGCACGAAATCGAGCAGACGGACCATGTCTGTCGGACGCGACAAGAAGGATGAAAGATCGTCTTTTTTTGAGGAATCGTTCGCGTTGTCGCCCGGATGATTGATTGCCGCGACGACGAACCCGGCATCGGCTAGCGCCGCTGCCGTGTCATGGTGCCCGCCGAACCATCCGACATAACCGTGGGAGACGATGACCAGTGGCAGCTTTGCCCCGGTGACGGGGCAATCCTTCACTCCGATGAGACCATATTCGACGCCCACCCCCAGGTCGCCGAGTTCCACATCTTTCGGTTTGGCCTCGCATGGATACCAGATCGCGCCCGACAAGTTCGGGCCATGGTTGAAAAGCTGGATGCCAGCGGCGTCGGCGCAAGAAGACCAGCAAAGAAGCACAATAACTAAAGACCAAAATGCCTTGCGCAAGTAAGTCTCCCAATCTTTGAAAGGGGAACAAGCGAAGAAACGTCGGCCAAATTGTGCCCGCTTCGGGGTCAAAATGCGAAGAACTCGGAGTGAGCAAATCGAGTCCGCTCCGCCTCACTAAGCCGACCTCAATGAGAGGTGTCGCCACTTCCCATTCGGGCCAGAGGCGGACTCATGCATCGCAGCAAGCTTGGTTCAGGTCCAGCGAAGCCGCGCTAGGATCGCGCGGCCCATGATCCAGTCTTTGTCGCTTTCGGTGAGGAACGGAAGCTCCTCTGTGAATTGCGTCACGCGCTGCCGGTAGGTGGCCCTGGCGAATGAATTGGTTACATCGGTTCCCCAGTGGCAGCGCTCCGGGCCGTAGGCGTCGAATAGGCGGTGGATATGCGGGATCACGTCACGGAATGGATATGGCTCAGTCGAAATCAGCGGTACCGACGACAACTTCACCGACACGTTCGCATACTTTGCGAGCGCGACCGACTGGGCAATAGCTTCCGGCACCGTGTTGTTTCTCACGGATTCCGATGAATCCGGACGAGGGCGCAGGCCCGCGCCGACGCCCATGTGGTCGATGATGAGCATAAGTTGCGGGTGTCGCTCGGCGATGCGGGCGAACAGCGATGTTTGGCCCGACGTGAGAAACATCACAGGCAGGCGGGCCTTCTCCGCCGCCGGCCAGAACCAGTCCGCGGTTCCGTCTGTCAGCCACGCCGCTTCGCCGGGGCCGAAGTTCAACCTCACGCCCAGCACTCCGGGCTGGTCGCGCCAAGTCGCAAGCCGTGCCGCGCGGTCGGGCTTGTCGAGAGCTACACGCGCCATGATGGCGAAGCGGCCCGGGTACCGTTTGACCGCCTCTTGGGCATAGTCGATGCGCTCGCCTTCGAGCGATGCTGGCGGAACGATGACGACGCGATCGACGTCTGCCTCGTCCATCAGTGGAATTATTCGCTCGATGATGAAGGGCTCCGGAAGCTGCGGTTTGGCACCGGGGAGCCATGGTCTTTCCGGGGTGCTCGCCGGCCACAGGTGAACCTGCGAATCAACGATCACTCGTTTTTGCTGCGCGGCTGTTGCCGCGGCGTGCTGCATTGACAGCGCGACACCGGTCGCGACGGTGCCGGTCAGAAAACTACGGCGTGAAGGCATGTGATGTCCTTCCTGTTCTATAGTTTTAGTCACGACATAATGATGATCGGCACGGCGCCCCTGAGCAGGGGTCACAGCAAATTGGCTCGCAATATTGAAGATCACATCAGGAAATTGCGACCATAGAAACAGGGTTCAAAGGTTAATTTGCGCCGCAACAATCTTGGGAATTGCGGTGACAGTGCATTCAATTGCCCACTCATCGTCACGCGCGAAACCTATTCGCGGCAGCAGTTAAGTGCACTGTCACCGTAACCCAAAAGATCGAGGGCACGGTCCGCTACCGACTGGGCAGAGCAGACATGCTCTGCCCGTCCTTACAGGCGGCTTGGGTCCAATAACAGTCATTCGATCACTTCGTCCGCGCGAGCGAGCAAGCTCGGCGATAGGCTCATCCCCAGCGATTTCGCAGCGCGAATGTTGGCTGCAAGCCAGAATGAAGTCGGAAACTCGATAGGCAAATCTCCGGGCTTGGCCCCTTTGAGTATCCGGTCAACGAAGTATGCACCGCGCGTATAGCACCAGCTGAGATTCACACCGTAGCTCACCATACCGCCCGCGACCACGTTTTCTCTATAGCCGTAGACCGTCGGCATTTTATGCTTGAGAGCAATATCCGAGATCACAAACCTTCGGAGAAGCAGCAGGTTGGTCTGTAATACAACCACGACATCTACATTCTCAATTGCGAATTTTTCAAAGGCCGCCCCAATCTCGCTTGGTTGATTTGCGTTTACCGGAATAGCTGTCAATCCGAGGCTGGCGATCGCACCGCTGAGCTCCCGAGTTTGCGGCGGCCCCTTTGGATCGACGTCGTTTGTGAGAAGGCCAATCCGCTTTGCGCTCGGCACTACTTCTCGTGCGAGCTCTATTTGCTTGGCAGGCAGTCCGGAGATGTAGGGCTCGATACCAGTAATATTCCGTCCCGGGCGCGCCTCACTCTCGATTAAGCCAAGATGAACTGCATCGGCGAGCGCGGGGCAAACGATCGGAATCTGAGACGTCGCCTTACTTAGCGCGACCGCTTCGAACGTTGCCGGAACGACAATCACGGAAGGCTGCGCCACGACAACTTCTTCGGCCAATCTCGGAAGGTCAGGTAGACCTCCACCAGTTCGAAACTCGAATGTGAAATCGCGGTCCCGCAAACAGCCAAGTCCGGCCATTCCTTCCAGGAAATAGGCGCTGAATTTTAGGTCTTCTTGCCCCGTGGGAGGTGCAAACGCCGAGATCCAAATGATCAGCGGACGCTTCTTTTGACCGTGTGCAAACGGGCCAACTGAAAATGCAGCAAGCACACCACAGAGTGAGGTTACAAACTCCCGCCGCAACATGTCCGCCCCTCAATTGGAACCGGGCAATACTAAACGCGAGACTAGACGGCCGAAAGAGGCGCGCTTCAGCAAATGAGAAAGATATCGGCCGGGATGATCCGGCCGGTGTCCGCCAGGGGTCATGAGCGTCGGTCGAGCAGGAGCGGCTCATGTCCGGTCTCCCTGATACAGCGGACCTATGCGGCTTCCCGCACCTCTTCGCCTTCGGGGCCATTAGCGGAAGTGGACAATCGTCAAGCGGCTGCCGCGACGGAGCTAAGTGGAACATCCAGCGAATAGATGAAGCCGGACGGTTGGTAGGCGAGCTGCACTTGGCCGTTCAATTGTTGACCGAGAGACTTCATCATGCGGGTGCCGAAGCTTTGCCGTACCGGCGGCTCAACCGCGGGTCCACCGCTTTCCGTCCAGACAAGGCGAAGCCGTTGTTTGGGCTCATCGATCGTCCACGCGATTTCCACGCGCCCAGCAGGGACGGAAAGAGCGCCAAATTTGGTCGTGTTCGTGCACAGCTCATTGAAAGTCATCGCAAGCGCAATGACCGCGCCTGATGTAATTCTGAGATCCGGCCCGTTGAAATGGAAGCGCCGGCCCCCTTGGCTGTCGTACGGCTCCGTTGCGCTGCTAAAGGTGTGGGTAAGACTTGCGCTCGCCCAACTGACCTGCATCAGCAAATCGTGGGCTCGGCCCAATGCGGTTAACCGCCCCTCCATGGCCTTCTGGCCGGCCTCGATACTCAGCGCTGCACGAAAGCTCTGGGACGCGATCGCGCTCACCGTGGCAAGCGTATTCTTGATGCGATGATGGAGTTCACCAAGGATCAGCTTCTGCAACTTGTCGGCGGCCTCGCGTTCCTTGGCGTCGATCCCGGCCTGGATAAGTAAGGTCTCAGCATCGATGCCGGCTTGCTCCAGCAGCAGCCGGAGGCTGTCATTTTCTGCCGACAACACAACTTCCTGCGCGGAGCGGGGCGACGGGGCAATTGGTTCTGCGCCGGGCAGCGCCACGTTCATCGGCAATATCGTTGCGTCAGGAACAATTCTCAATGCGCCCGCACCGACCATATCCTGCAATTCAGCGATCATTTGTTCAACACCCAGCGGTTTGCCAAAGAAACGACTTTGCGCCGGCCTTTCCGCGTCTGACGGCTTCACTTGACCGGAAACCAGGATGATCTTGATGGAGGGCCAACGGTCGTGGACCGCATGGGCGAGCTTCAAGCCGTCGATGCTGCCGGGCATTTGAATATCGGTGAAAAGCAGGGAAATGTCCGAACGGGATTCAAGAATTGAAATTGCCTCGTCGGCGTTGACCGCCTCGACTGGGTTAAACCCCGCGTCCTCCACGATGTCGACCGCGCGCATGCGCAGAATCATCTCGTCTTCGACGACTAGAACGTTCGGCACCGGTGTTAAATCCGTCGACACGGATAGCCTCGCTCGTCATACAGCCGATTACAGATCAGCCCCTGGCGTAGTTGAACGAATTTGTTAAAGGTGGAGACAGCAGCAGTTGTTCGCCCATCTCGGCGACCGTTGAGCTTTTACAGCAACCATTGCTGCGCCTTTCACGGACAGATAGCGAGCTAATTCGCGTCATCCGAAGGACTGGTCGCGTCGAACCGTGGCTTTCGGTCAGGGATCAGGCGGATCAACAACCGGAAAACGAAAACGTTCCAAAAAGACCGCTTATGTTGTGAGACCGCTCGCCTCCGCTTTGCAAGCGGTCGATCGTGACCAAGCAGCGCCGCGTCCGCTGTAAACTCCTCAGCGGACGCTTCATGAGGAAACGCCTTGACTACGCCGCCTTCAGCACCGGCGGCTGCGACGGCCGGATCAGCGCGAATGCGACCTGGATGATGCCGCCGGCGAGGCCGAGCGCCACGCCGATGCGCCAGGCCATGGTGTAGGAGCCGAGCGAGTCGTAGATCACCCCTCCCCCATAGGCGCCGAGAAAGCTGCCGATCTGGTGGCTCATGAAGGCAAGGCCCTGGATCATCGCCTGCCAGCGCAGCCCGAACATTTCGGCGACGGCGCCCGCGACCAGCGGGCCGACCCCCATCCACAGGAAGCCCATGATTGCGCCGAACAGCAGCGTGGACGCCGGCGTCGCCGGCAGCATGAAGTACCAGGCGAGTGCGAGCGAGCGCAGGATGTAGATGCCGCCCAAGAGCGCCAGCTTGTTCCAGCGCTGACCGGCCCAGCCGAAGAACAGCGAGCCCAGGACGTTGAAGCCGCCGATCATGCCGAGCGTCTGCGCGCTCAGCATCGGGTCGAGGCCGCAGATTGCGAGATAAGACGGCAGGTGCGTGGTCAGGAACACCAGCTGCATGCCGCAAACGAGATAGGCGCAGGTCATCACCACGAAGGAGGCATTGCCGAATGCGGTCTTCGCCGCAGTCATGGCCGTGGCATCGCCGATGTCATCGGCGGTCGGCTTCGGCAGCGGAATCGCGTCGACACGGCCGGCGTACCACGCGGCGGGGATCATCAGCACGGACATCACCACGAAGCCGGCAAGCCCGATGCGCCAGCCAAATCCTTCGTTGAGGATCTGCCCGAGCGGCGCCGAGAGCAGCGCGCCGAGCGAGCCCGCGCCGGAGACGATGCCGAGCACGGTCGAGCGCACCGTTGCAGGCACCGCACGCGCGGCCACCGACATCGCGATCGCGGCCGCGGTGCAGGCCAGCGAGGTGCCGATCAGCACGCCGGCGCCGATCATGATGGCGACGAGCCCATTCGCGGTCGCCATCAGGATAAGGCCCACGATGTACATCATGGCGCCCACGATCATGATCGGGCGGAAGCCGTAGCGCGTGGTCATCGCGCCGGCGAGCGGCTGGAGGAAGCCCCAGGCGAGGTTCTGCACGGCCAGCGCCAGCGTGAAGTCCGACACCGAGAGGTGGATGTCATGCGTCAGCGGCTGCATGAAGATCCCGAGCGACTGCCGCAACCCCATGCTCAGCGTCAGCATGATCGAGGCGCCGATCAAAATGGGCAATGTCGGGCGCAGGACCTGCAATAGGGGCATTGTTGTTCTCCCTCGTGGGCACGGCACCCGTGCCGGCGTCTGCAATTCGCGTTGATTTTGGTTACACAGACCTGTGTAATTAGTCTATAGGAGGCTCTCGCTGTCAAGCGAAGAGGACTTATCTCACCGCATGGCTCCCCCGCCCGCCCCACAGACGATGAAAGAGCGGATCCTCGAGACCGCCGACAAGCTGTTCTACCTGCAAGGCATTCGCGCCATCGGCGTCGACACCATCGCGGCCGAGATCGGCATCTCCAAGCGCACGCTCTACAACCACTTCCCCTCCAAGGACGCGCTGATCGCAGCCTATCTGGAGCGCCGCTTCGTGCAGCCGCGCCCATCGGACAAGCCGCCGGCCGAGCAGATTCTCGCCACCTTCGATTCGCTGGAGCGGCGTTTTTCCGCGAAGGATTTTCGCGGCTGCCCGTTCGTGAATGCGGTGGCCGAGCTCGGGCCCAGGGACCGCGCCGTCAAGAAGATCGCGATCGCCTTCAAGGAAAGCCGCCGCGTCTGGTTTCGCGAACGGCTGAGCGAGCTCGGTGTTGCGGAAGCGGACGCTCTCGCTACGCAGCTCGTGCTGCTGGTCGACGGTTCGATCGCGCAGGATCTCGTGCGTGACGATCCGGCAATGGCGCGCGCGGCAAAGGAAGCAGCGAAGGTACTGTTGCGGAATGCGGGGGTGGATGTAGAGGATGCTGCGAAGCCTGTGAAGGGCAAGCGTTCGCCGCAGTAATCACAGCCGTTTCAGCTGATGCGCGATGATGACATCGTGCGCCTGTTTTGCCCGACGAGTCAAACGAGGATGCAATCCGCGTAAGTCCCTGATGCGACTAACGTCGGCTACTGTGCATGGGGTTGTTTTCGCACTTTTTGTGTAGCCGGCAGCCTCACGCCGCCTGCGACACCACCCGATTGCGGCCATCGTGCTTGGCACGGTACAGCGCAGTGTCGGCGCGCTTGAGGACGTCGGCAACCGCCTCGCCCTTCTGCTCCAGCGTGGTCAGCCCGATCGAGATCGTGACCTCGATGCGCTTGGTGCCCTTGTGGACGGCAAAGGGCTCGCCCGCGATCGAGCGGCGCAGGCGCTCGGCGACCATGCCGGCGACGTGCAGATCGGTCTCCGGCATGACGATGACGAACTCCTCGCCGCCGTAGCGGCAGGCGAGATCGATGCCGCGGATCGATTTGCGCACGCGCACCGCGAACTCACGCAACACGTCGTCGCCGGCATCGTGGCCGTAATTGTCGTTGATCGACTTGAAGTAGTCGATGTCCAGAATCATCAGCGCCAGCGGCTTGCCGCGGGTCGAGGCCTGCTCTGCCAGCGTCGCCAGATGGCTTTCCATGTAGCGTCGATTGTGCAGGCCGGTGAGCGCGTCGGTGATCGCCATCTCGATCGAGTTCTGCATGCTGTCACGCAGATGATCGGTGTAGCGGCGGCGACGGATCTGGGTGCGGGCGCGCGCCAAAAGCTCGGTCTTGTCGATGGGGCGCAGCAGATAGTCGTTGACGCCGATCTCGAGGCCGCGGAGCAGCCGCGTCGAATTCTCGGCTTCCGCAATCGCGAGGATCGGCACGTGGCGCGTGCGCTCCAGCGAGCGCGCCTGGCTGCACAGCCGCAGGCCGTCGAAATTGTTCAGATCGAGCGAGACGATCAGCAAGTCGTAATTGCCCTCGGCCGCGTGGAACAACGCTTCGGTCGGATTGGGCTCGACGTCCACAGTGTGCTCGGCCGCGAGCAGGCCTGCCAAACGCTCATAGGACGACGGGCGGTCGTCGACCAGCAGGATACGGCCGCCCTTCCCGCTATCGGCGATCGCAGTGCGCTCGGGCGCCTGCATGCCGATCTCGAGCGAGGTGATGGCGCGCATGCGCAGCTCGTCCGTCATCATCTTCAGCCGCGTCAGCGAGCGCACCCGCGCGATCAGCACGACGTCGGAGACGGGCTTGGTGAGGAAATCGTCGGCGCCGGCCTCCAGACCGCGGTTGCGATCAGCGGGACTGTCGAGCGCGGTCACCATCACCACGGGGATGTGGTGGGTCGCCGGATCGGTCTTCAGGCGGCGGCAAACCTCGAATCCGTCCATGTCGGGCATCATGACGTCGAGCAGGATGATGTCGCATTCGGCGCGGGCACAGATGGCGAGCGCTTCCGTGCCGTTCGAGGCGGTCATCACGTCGAAATATTCGGCGGACAAGCGGGCTTCGAGGAGCTTGACGTTGGCAGGAACGTCATCGACGACCAGGATACGCGCGGACACTCAACTCACTCCTACCCGATGAAACGTCGGACCGTCTCAATGAATTTGCCGACCGAGATCGGCTTGGACAAATAGGCTTCGCAGCCGCCCTCGCGGATGCGTTCTTCGTCGCCCTTCATCGCAAAGGCCGTGACCGCGACGACGGGAATGGCGCGCAACTCCGGATCGTCCTTGATCCAGCGCGTCACCTCGAGGCCCGAGACCTGCGGCAATTGAATATCCATCAGCACGAGGTCGGGCCGCGTCTTGCGAACGAGATCGAGCGCCTCGTAGCCGTTGCTGGTGCCCGAAGTCTGGTAGCCGTGCGCCTCCAACAGGTCGCGGAAGAGCTTCATATTGAGCTCGTTGTCTTCCACGATCAGGACGGTCTTAGCCATCCCGTCCTCCTGATTGGCAAGGAGAGCAATACATGTGACGCCTCAGGCGCCGCTTGCCGGCGCTTCGAAAACTGGATTCAAACTAGCCTCAGATTCGCTCTAGTTTCGTTAAACTCGAGGGCCGACTTTCTGCGATGTGGTTTCCAGTTGCTTGTCTGGGGTCGCAAGACTCAAGGCCGAGACTCGGGCATGATCCAAAGTAGACACCGAAAGTTAACGGAAAGGCAAACCGGGCCCGTGAAAAAGCCTGTTTACAACCCTCGCGAAGTCGCTGAAATCGTTGCGATTCAGGCACTGTCCTTCGTCGCGGGCGATCCCGAGCGGCTGGGCCTGTTCCTGGCTGAGACAGGCGTCGGCCCGGAGACGCTCCGGAACGCCGCCTCGGACCCGAATTTCCTGCTCAGCGTACTCGATTTCGTGATGCGCGATGACGCCACCGTGAAGGCGTTTGCGACCGCATCGGAGCTGCACCCGACCAATGTTGCCGCAGCGCGGCAGGTGCTGGGCGACGCGCTCGGTGACCGCACCTGGGAGCGCGACGTGCCGTGAGCGCCCCCGACCCGGCCGGGCCCCGCTGCTTCTGCCGGGATTGCCTGGCCGATCTGGACATGAGTGTGCGGCGCTGTTCCGCCTGCGGTTCCCCTCGCCTCGTCCGCCACCGCGCGCTATCGGCGCTGACCATCGCCCATATCGATTGCGACGCCTTCTATGCGACGGTCGAAAAGCGCGACAATCCTGACATCGCCGACAAGCCCGTCATCATCGGCGGCGGCAAGCGCGGCGTGGTGTCGGCGGCTTGCTACATCGCGCGTACCTATGGCGTGCGCTCGGCAATGCCGATGTATAGGGCGCTAGAGGCCTGCCCGCATGCGACCGTGATCCGGCCGGACATGGCGAAATACGTCCGGGTCGGCCGCGAGGTGCGCCAGGCCATGCAGGCGCTGACGCCGTTGGTCGAGCCGCTCTCGATCGACGAGGCTTTTCTCGATCTCTCCGGCACCGAGCGGGTGCACGGCATGATCCCGGCAAAGGTGCTGGCGCGGTTCGCGCGCAATATCGAGCGCGACATCGGGATCAGCGTCTCGGTCGGCCTGTCCTGCAACAAGTTTCTCGCCAAGGTCGCCTCCGACCTCGACAAGCCGCGCGGCTTTGCCGCGCTCGATCAGGAGGAAGCGCGCACGATGCTGGCGGAGAAGCCGGTCGGCTTCATCTTCGGCGTGGGGCCGGCGACGCAGGAGCGCCTGGGGCAACGCGGCTTCCGGATCATCGCCGACCTCCAGAAGGCCGACGAGATCGAGATGATGCGGCAGTTTCCGAGCGAAGGCCGCAGGCTGTGGCGGCTTGCGCGCGGCATCGACGACCGCCGCGTCGAAGCCGACCGCGGCGCCAAGACGATTTCGAGCGAGACCACGTTCGAGACCGACATCCGCGATTTCGCGACGCTGGAACGGATCTTGTGGCGGCTGTGCGAGAAGACGTCGTCGCGGCTGAAGAGCAGCGAGCTTGCCGGCTCCACCGTCACGCTGAAGCTGAAGACCGCCGATTTCCGCCAGCGCACGCGCTCGCAATCGATCGCGGCACCAACGCAGCTCGCCGCCAAGATTTTTGCGATCTGCCGCGAGATGCTGGCCAAGGAAATCGACGGCACCGCTTTCCGCCTGATGGGCGCCGGCGTCAGCGCGCTGCGGGAAGGTTCGCCCGCCGACGACACCGACATGCTCGATCGCCGCGCCGCGCATGCCGAGCGGGCGGTGGACAGTTTGCGCAAGAAATTCGGAAGCGCCGCGGTGATCCGCGGGATTGCGTATGAAGGGCCGGAGAAGGCGGAAGAGTGAGCGTGGCGCTCGTTGTGCACGATGCCGTCTCCCCAGACTCGTCATTGCGAGCGTAGCGAAGCAATCCAGACTGTCGCCGCGGAATGATCCTGGATTGCTTCGCTACGCTCGCAGTGACCGAGCATGGGCACGTGCACACTCCTCCAATTCGCATCTCGAACAGAAGACCTCAATCCGCGACCGCCACCGCCTCGATCTCGATCAGCCATTCCGGCGCGGCGAGCGCGGAGACGCCGACGAGGGTCGAGGCCGGTGGCTCCATGCCTTCGAAGAAGACGGAGCGGGCCTTGCCGATGACGGGACGCAGTTCCGGCTTGTAGCCGACGACGAAGGTCGTGATCTTGACGATGTTGGCATAGCTCGCGCCGGCCGCCTTCAACGCGTGGCCGAGATTCTGCATCACCTGCGTGGTCTGCGCCGCAAGATCGCCCTCGCCGACGATCCGCCCCTCCTCGTCAACCGACACCTGACCCGAGATGTAGATGGTGCGCGCGCCGGAAGCGGTGACGACATGGGAATAGGCCGGATTGTGATGCAAACCGCTGGGGCGGAGATGATCGAGCTTGGGCATGGGCTGGCTCCCTGATGTCTGTCGTTGGGAGCAAGCGTAGCCTCTGAGTGCGACAAGAGCTAGACGTCGCGCCCTTAATTACAGGGCTTGCTGTCTTTCACGTCGAACTTGCCCATCGCGCCGGAAATGACAAAATCGTTGTAGTCGAGCACGAGCTGGCGGGAGACACCGTTTTCGTAGAGCTCGAACGCCATCGCATAGACCGGCGTTTGCTCGCCCTCTTTCTGCTGGGCATCGCGATCGAAATAGCTGACTGTGATCGGCCAGCGCTTGAGCGATTTCATGTGCTCATCCGAGGTCGACGGATCGGGCGAAGCGGTGCGGTCGGCGGCGATCGGCTGGCCGATCACGGTCAGGGTGTTGTAGACCTTCTGACCGTCGTCGGAGCCGTCATAGACGGAGAGCTCGAGCAGCGACTTGCCGTCCTTGGCGGCAGCAATGATGTGCTGGATCTGCTCGGTCGGAAACACGACCTTGCCGTCGAGAGTGAAGTTCTTCGGCGCCGGCAGCTTCAGCTTGACGTTGATGTGGTCGCCGTCGCGCTCCGCTGAGCCGTCGACGAGGCCGGCCTCGGTCTCGTTCATCCGCGTCTCGATCTTGAAGCGGTAGCTTTTCCCCGCGGCGTCCTCCCAGGAATTGGAGCGGAGGTCGCTGAGCGTGATCTTGCCCTCGCCGCTGTCGAGCTCGGAGACCTGGCGGAATTCGGAGGTGTAGCCCTCGCAGCTACTTCCGGCGAAATTGTAGAGGATGCGGCCGCGCGCGCTGTTGATGGAGTTGGAGCGCGATTTGACGAGGCTCAGATCGTAGAGCGCCTGATGCGCGAGGAACGGACCGCTGGCCGCGTGGGCCTTGCCACCTGCCCCGAAAGCGGCCGCCGCGAGCGCCATCACACCGAGCGAAGTCCGGAAAAGGTGCACCATGTCTGTCCCTTGGGAAGCGCAGATTCGACACTTTAATGACCGTTGCATTGCGTCGCAACTGCGGCGGTTTCACGTAAAGTTGCGCCTCCTCGTTGAACCGCCTGACCTGCCTCAGGAAAATGCAGTCCGGACGGGTGCCCTGCCGCCCCGATCGGCTTGCTTGCATGTGGCGGCACGATGGGCGAAACAGGGCGCGCCCGGCCGCGACATCAGGCGTCCGGAGCGGATGGATTTTTGGACAACGAGGTCGAAGATGGCGGGCACGGTCGAACAGAAACTGGCGGAACAGGGCATCAAGCTGCACGAGGCCCCCACCCCGGTGGCCAATTACGTGCCGTTCGTGCGCACCGGTAATTTGCTGTTCGTCTCCGGCCAGGTCTGCTTCGCACCCGACGGCAAGCTCATCGCCAAGGGCAAGCTGGGTGCCGGCGTCTCACTCGAAGACGGCGCGGCAGCGGCGCGCGGCTGTGCCGTCAACCTGCTCGCCCAGGTCAAGGCGGCGCTCGGCGACCTCGACAAGGTCGTACGCGTGGTGCGCCTCGGCGGCTTCATCAACTCGGCGCCCGACTTCCTGGACGGGCCGAAGGTGCTCAACGGCGCCTCCGATCTGATGGTTGCCGCCTTCGGTGACAAGGGCCGCCACGCCCGTACCACCGTCGGCGTTGCCTCGCTGCCCGCTGATGCGGCGGTCGAGGTCGAAGGCGTGTTCGAGGTCGCCTGACCCTCATGCGCGCTCCGGATTGGCTGACAGCGCGGCCGGTCGCCCATCGCGGCCTGCATGACATCTCGCGTGGCATCGTCGAGAACATGCCGGGCGCGGTGCAGGCGGCGCTCGCGGGCAATTTTTCCATCGAGGTCGACATCCAGCTCTCCGCCGACGGCGAGGCCATGGTGCATCACGACCATGCGCTTGGCCGCCTCACCGAGGCGACCGGGGATGTGGTCGAGAAGACCGCCGCCGAGCTGAAGGCCCTCAGGTTCAAGGACACGGACGAGCGGATGATGTCGCTCTCCGACCTCTGCACCATGGTTGCCGGCCGAGTGCCGCTGGTGATCGAGGTGAAGAGCCATTTTGACGGCGACCGCAAGCTGGTGAAGCGGATGGCCGAGGTGCTGGCGTCCTATCAGGGGCCCGCTGTCGGCATGTCCTTCGATCCCGACCAGGTGCTGGCGCTACGCGAGCTGTTGCCCTCCCGCCCGCGCGGCATCGTCGCGCAGCGGAGCTATGAGGACGATTACTGGGCCAAGCTGACGCAAGCGCAGCGCGACAGCATGCTGTACCTGCGCCACGGCTTGCAGACCCAGCCGCATTTCGTCGCCTTCAAGGTCGACCACCTTCCAGCGCCCGCGCCGTGGATCGCCCGCAACGTGTTGGGCTGCGCCCTGCTCGGCTGGACCGTGCGCACGGCGGAGCAGCGGACACGCGTCGGGCAATATGCCGATCAGATGATTTTCGAGGGGTTCGTGCCGTAGGCTTGATGTTCCCGCCCTCTTGAAGTCGCTGCTGCAATGCACGATCTTGGGCGCAATGGCATCATCCGAAATCACGCTCGAAGCCGTACCGTCGATTGGCGAAGTATCGCCGGAGGATTGGGACGCCTGCGCCAGTCCCGGCAAGGCTTGCAACGGGCATGGCCTGGGAACCTCATCCGGGCTCCCAGGCGATTCCGCCGGCCTCTTAAAACCCTCCTATAACCCTTTCGTCTCCCACGCATTTTTGTCTGCCGTTGAGAAGTCGGGTTCGGCGACGATCCGCACCGGCTGGGGGCCACGGCATCTCGTGGCCAAGGTCAACGGCCGTGTCGCCGGCGTCGTGCCCTGCTACCTGAAATCGCATTCGCAAGGCGAATACGTCTTCGACCGCGGCTGGGCCGACGCCTATGAGCGCGCCGGCGGCCGCTATTATCCGAAGCTTCAGGTCTCGGTCCCCTTTACGCCGGCGACAGGACCGCGGCTGCTGATCCGTGACGGCGTCGATCGCGAGCGCATCGCGGAGGCGCTGGCAGGCGGGCTGGTGGCGCTGTGCGGCGTCAGCAAAGCCTCTTCGGTGCACGTCACCTTCGCGCGTGAGGCTGAATGGAAGCTGCTCGCCGAGCACGGCTTCCTCCAGCGCACCGACCAGCAGTTCCATTGGCACAATGAGGGCTTCGCCAGCTTCGACGACTTCCTGGCCACCCTGAACTCGCGCCACCGCAAATCGATCAAGCGCGAGCGGCGCGACGCACTCGCCGCGGGCATCACCGTCCATTGGCTCACGGGCAAAGATATCACCGAGGACGCCTGGGATGCGTTCTTTGGGTTCTACATGGAGACCGGTTCGCGCAAATGGGGCCGCCCCTATCTCACGCGCGAATTCTTCTCGCTGATCGGCGAGACCATGAACGAGGATGTGCTGCTGGTGATGGCCCGCCGCAACGATCGCTGGATCGCGGGCGCGATCAACTTCATCGGCTCGGACACGCTGTTCGGCCGCAACTGGGGCGCGGTCGAGCATCATCCGTTCCTGCATTTCGAGGTCTGCTACTATCAGGCGATCGATTTCGCCATCAAGCGCGGGCTGACCCATGTGGAGGCCGGCGCGCAGGGCGAGCACAAGATCGCGCGCGGCTACCTGCCGCGGACCACCCATTCCGCCCACTTCATCGCCGATCCCGGCCTGCGCCGCGCCATCGACGACTACCTCAAGCGCGAGCGCACCTATGTCGCAGAGGCCGGGCGGGAGTTGGCTGAGCTTGGCCCGTTTCGGAAAGACGCCGACGAGGCGCCTTGACGCCTTGCCGCGGCTGGTGACAGTAATCGCAAAATTCCAGGGAGCCGCCGAGGAGCTGCCATGACCGCCTACGACCCCAACAACATCTTTGCAAAGATTTTGCGCAGCGAGTTTTCCTGCCACAAGGTCTATGAGGACGATCACGTGTTCGCCTTCCTCGACATCATGCCGCGCGTGCCCGGCCACACGCTGGTGATCCCGAAGGCCCCTGCCCGCAACATCCTCGACATCAAGCCCGACGACTACGCCCATGTCGCCCGCGGCGCGCACAAGATCGCCGCTGCCGCAATGAAGGCGTTCAAGGCCGACGGCATCACGGTGCAGCAGTTCAACGAGGCCGCCGGCGGCCAGGTGGTGTTTCATCTCCACATGCACGTCATGCCTCGCCATGACGGCGTGGCGATGCTGCCGCCGGCAAGCCGCAAGGAAGACGTCAAGGTGCTGGAAGAGAATGCGACCAAGCTGATCGCGGCGCTGAAGGCGGGCTAGGTCTATCCGCTCGCAATGACGGGGTTGGAGCGGAGCGCCCCTCACTCCGTCTGAAAATCCCCGGACTGCGGCGCCGCAAGCGGCGTGAACTCGCAGCGATCGGGCTTGAGGTCGATCAGCGGCGTATTGTCGATGCAATCGAGGCCGCGCACCAAAATTGTGCTGCCTTCGATCCCGACCAGCTTGACGATCGACGTGCCGATCGGATTGGGCCTGACCGGCGAGCGCAGCGAAAACGTGCCGCGGGTTTTTTCGTTGTTCTTCGGGCTTTGCAGCACGATGTCGCGGCGCGACTTGTCGAGCCAGTACAGCACTTCGAGATTGCTGTAGAAATCGACGCCCTTGATGGCCGGCACGAACGGCTCGAAGATCTCGAGGCGGCAGACCGGGCCGTCGGCGCGGCCCTGCCGCGGCGTCTCCAGCCGCGAGGTCCAGGGCGTGCGAATGCGGCCGATGAAGAAAAGGCCGGCGTCCTGCGTCGGCGGTAGCTCGATAGCGACCTCGCCCTCGCGGAGCTCGTTTTCGCGAACCATATGTCCAATTCCCTTGGCTATTCGCGAGGGTTTTAGCCCAACCACCACTTGCCGGCCAGCATGAAGACTTCGCCGGCAACCACGCCCGCGAAGATCGATCGGCGGGCCAAGAGGAAGACGACGAGGCCGGCGCCGACCGCGCCGTAGCGCAGGACCTCCGGCACACTTGCCAGAGCGCCGGGCGGCTCGACCACGATCTGGGCGATAACTCCGGCCAGAATTGCGGTCGCCACCGCCCGCACCCAGACCAGCAGCTCGGAGCCTTCGTCGATGCCGCCGCCGAACCACAAGCCGAGCATGCGCCAGATCTGGTTCGGAATGACGCCGGCGACGAACAGCACGAACAGCGCGTGCCAGTCGCCGATGAGTTGCGCGGCGCTCATGCGCGCACCTCCCGCCACCAGTGCACTCCATAGGCAATCGTGCCTGCCACCAGGCCACTGACGAGGATGTCGAGGCCAGAGTTCATCTTCGCGGCCAACGGATAGAGCAGAACTCCGAGCGCCAGCGCGACGACGTCCGCGACCTCGCGGCTGTTGCGCGCGGTCGAGAACAGGAAGGACAGCGGCGTCAACAGCAGGATCGCGGCACCCAGCGTCTGTGTCAGATTGGCGGCGAGGAAATAGCCGATCGTGTTGGCAGTAAGACACACCGAGACCAGACCGAAGCCAAGTCCGTTGACGAAGGCAATCCGCCGCTCGCGCGGCACCTGCGGCAGGAAGCGATGGCATTCGACCCACAGCGTCACGGCCGTGAGATGCGCCGCGGAGAACAGCTCGCGTCGCTTGGTCGTCGGCGTGCGCATCAGTGGCAGCACCGAGACCACCATCGGAAACAGCCGGATGGCGCTGACGGTGACCGCAATCGCCGACTGGATAACGGTCGCGCCGGAGCCAAGCGTGGTGATCAGGATGATCTGCGCCGGACCCGCCCAGACGAACAGTGTCGAGCAGAGCGCCCAGAGCAGGCTGAAATGGCTGTCATGGGCGAGCGCGCCAATGCCGAGATAGGTCGCGAACAGGACGAGCGTGAGGATCGTCTGCGTGATCGAGCGCAGTCCCCACGCAAAGGCGCGCCAGGGACTTTGCCAATGAGGGGAATCGAGCGGAGGAAGCGCCACGGGAGAATTGGCCGGGATGAGGAATCGTGCCCGCATAACGGGCAATGCGGGCGACTGCGTCAAGGAAGCGCGCGGCGGGGCTGGCATGCGTGCCGGGACAGCCCCTACCCGGTCACACCCCGATTCTTCAGCACGAAGCAGGCCCCGCCAGCCTTGCGGATTCGGTTGCAGAGATCATCCGCCTCGCTGCGTGTGTCGGCGCCGATGCGCACCAGGTAGAAGGCGCGCGTGCCGCGGCTGCGCATCACCGACGAGAGCAGGCTTGGATCGCGGTCACCGATCACGGCGCTCAGGCGCGTCACCGCACGGGAATACATCGCGAGGGCCTTGTTTCGGTCGAAGCCGGCGGCGAGTTGCACGCCCCAGATTTTTGCAGCGGCAAGCTCCACATGCTGCTCAAGCTCGGCGACGAAGGGATTTGGCGCGCGCTTCAACAGTGCCATCAGATCGCGGCAGCTCGTTGGCGGCGAACTCGGCGGTCCCTTGCCGGTGCCGCCTGCCTTGGCCCATGTATCGACGCTCGCGCCGGTGATGGCGAAGACGTAGTTGCGGGTCTGCTCGGGCATTCCGCCGGTGCCGGCGAGCCAGTCCTGCACCCGCCGCGGCCCGGCATTGTAGGCCGCGGCAGCCAGACCGAGATTGCCGAACTGATTGCGCAGCTCGTTGAGAAACTCGGCCGACTTCGGCAGCGCCTGGACCGGATTGAAAGGATTGAGCAGCCCGCGCTCGCTCGCCGTGCCCGGCATGAACTGCGCGATCCCCTGCGCATGCTCGCCGCTGCGCGTCATAGGGCCAACCGCATCAGCTTGGAAGCGGCTCTCCTGCCAGATCACGCGGGCGAAGAATTCCAGCGGCAAATTGGCATCGCGCGCGGCGGCCTCGATGATCAGGCAGATTGACTCCCGGGTGTCGCTCTCGCGGGCATCGGCCGGCTTCTCCGCCGGCATTGCAAGCTCCTCGACGCTCGGGACCGCGACGCTGGTTTTTGCCGGCGAGCTGTCCCATGCCGCCGCCGGTGTCACCGAGACGAGCAGTGCGGCGATGATGCGTGATGCAATTCGCGTCTGCCGTGCCCAAGCATCGCTGTGGCGCGCGCCGGTGCGGCATGCAACAAGGTGATCCGCCATGTTGTGGCACCGTGCCATGGTTCGACGAGTTGCCAATATATGCTGCCTGACCAGCTTCTCTCAATGCCCTCCCCCGCCAAGCGGATCCGCGCGATTCTTGCCCTGATCCTTGTCTTCGCCGCGCCCATCCTGTCCGCAGCGCCGGTCACGGCGCAAGTCAACTGGCGGATGACTACGGAATACCCGCAGAACAACATTTCCGGGATCGGGCTCACCAGTTTCGCCGATCGCGTCGCCGCGCGCACAAACGGTTTCGTGACCGTGGCCAACGCCTTCGACAACGAGCTCAAGATCAGCTCGGGCGAGATGCCGCGCGCGGCGCTGGATGGCAAAATCGCCGGCGGCGATGCCTTCGCTGGCGCGCTGTCCGGCCTCGATCCGGTGCTCGGCCTGTCCACCCTGCCCTTCCTGGTGCAATCAGTCGATGTCGCCCGCGCCGCCAATGTGCGGGCGCGCCCGCTTTACGAGAAGGCGCTCGCCGCCCGCGGCCTCACGCTGCTCTATGTGACGATCTGGCCGGCGACGGGTCTCTGGTCTGACCGTTCGCTGGAGGGCGCCGACGACCTGCCGAAACTCAACTTGCGCGCCTATGACGCCAACTCCAGCGAGGTGATGCGTGGCGCCGGTGCGAACGCGCAATTCCTGCCGATGGACGCGGCGCTTGCCGGGCTCAGAGAGCACCGGCTGAACGCATTCCTAACCTCCGGCGACGGCGGCGCGGGACGCAAGCTCTGGGACTTCCTGCCGTATTTCACGGCCATCAACTACGCGATGCCGGTCTCGATCGCCTTCGTTCGCAGCGAGGCGTTTGCCACGCTGCCCCAGCCGATGCAGCGCGAGGTGTTGGCGGCCGCAGCGGAGACCGAGCAGAGCCAGTTCGCACTCCTGGCCCATCGCACCATCGAAAACTATGCACGCATGCGCGACAGCGGCGTCCGCATTGCCGAGCCGGCGCCGGCATCCCTCGTCGCAGCGCTTCGAAGAGCCGCAACAAGCGCGATCGCCACCTGGGAGACCCAGGCCGGCGCCGATGCCACAGCGATCGTCGAATGGGCCCGGCAGCAATAAAGCGAGCCGCGGTGGCCGTCGGCACCCGGCTGCGGTCCTGCGATGAGGCGTTCGCCGGTCCGCCTTTCGCTCGCTTCGGTCTTATTTTGAGACGGGATTTTCTGCGCTGATAGCGCGGTCCAGGGCATCGATCAGCATTTGAAGCTCGACGAATTTGTTCCGTGCCCGCTCGGCCTTGTCACGATCAAAGGGAGCGGCCAGCACCTTCGCATGCTGGTCCCTGTCCTCGATCATGCGATCTCGGGCCTTCTTCAAAGTTTCAAGGCGCTCGTTCATCTCGGCTCCTGTGTCAATATCTGCTCGACCGCGACCAGGGACTCAGTCGAAGCCAGCCGGAAGCTCGCCCTTTCGGAAGAACACGGTTGGCTCATCGTCATAGTCACCCATTTCAGGATCGCCGCTGGACGAGAACGCGACGACGCCGAGTTTGCTCAAGGCCAGCCTCTCCGCCGCCCGCAGCGCACCGCTTTCCGACTTGCAGACGATGGGAGGGTCGGCCTTCAAATTTTTACCCTTGCCGGCATTGAATGCCTGCACCACGTAGGTTGTTTCGCGGACCATGAAGCCTCCTCTGACGTGTCGGCAAACGGAGTTGACATCAACGACTGCGAAAGCCGCGATCAGCCTTGCATCGCTTCGATGAGTGCGGAAATCCTGATCGTTGCGAAACTGGAGAAGGTGTCCGACACGGCATAGGGCAGGATGATCCGGTCATTATGCCTCATCGCGCCGCAGGTATAGACGACGTTGGGGACATACCCTTCGCGTTCGGACGGTTCAGGCCGGAGCAGCGGCTCGGCCGAACGTGCGAGCACCCTGGATGGGTCGCGCTTATCGAGCAGCGCCGCTCCGATCGAGTACTTTCGGATCGGGCCGACACCGTGCGTCAGCAGCAACCAACCTTCGTCAAGTTCGATGGGCGACCCGCAATTGCCGATCTGGACGAACTCCCACGGAAATTGCGGTTTCAGAAGGGGTACCCCGCCGCCGCCTTCCCACGTGTAGAGGTCGTCCGAATAGAGCAGGTACAGGTTCTCATTGTCCTGTCGCGCGATCATGGCATAGCGGCCGCCGATCTTGCGTGGGAACAGCGCCATGCCCTTGTTGTGCGCCGCAGCCCCCCGCAAAGGCGTCAGTCGAAACGACATGAAATCGCTGGTCTCGATCAATTCGGACCGGATAGCCCGTCCGCTGTAGGCCGTATAAGTCGCGTAGTAGACCGCCCGATCGCCGTCGTTGAATTTGACGAAGCGCGCATCCTCGATGCCGTTCGATTGGGATTCGGTAATGGGAAAGATGACCCGCTCGCTCAGGTCTTCTTCGGGCCGGAACATCAATTCCACGCGGTCGCCGTCCGGCCCGGATACGCGATGGGTGATCCGGGGAACCGAAGCAAGGCGCGCCGTCGGATCGACGGCCAGGCTCCCGTCAGCCGCAATCGTTCCGGTTCGAAACGTCAGTGACGAGACATGCCCCTCGCCGACGGCCCGGAGACTGATGATGAAGCGCGAGCCTCCCTTCGGCGCCCCCGATTGATCCGGGTGCGGGACGATGCTGGGGTTGAACAAGGCAGAGGCTTCGAACGAATACTCGCTGAGAAAGTAGGCGCCCACCAGCTGACGCTGGGTCTTCGAGAAGACGCCATGCTTCGCGAACGCATCTTCCATTTCATCCGCGCGGGTCTCGAACCTCTCCAGGAGGTTACGATGTCGCCCCTGGAAATTGTCGAGGACATCCGCAAGCTGAACCGCAACGGCTTCCGAACTGAGTGCGAGAACCCGGTCGACGATATGATTTGCCCGCATCTTGTCGGTCGGGTTCAGGTCGCGGGGTTCGGTTGCCGGCTTGAATGGCCGCACGATGACTCGCGCTGGATCGGGGCGCAGATGAAGCCCTTGCCGGTTCAGGAAAGAAGCTTGTGACAAGGTGTCCTCGGCTTGCTGAATGAGAAGATGAAGTTCAGGCGCTCACGGCGCGCAAGGCCGTGGGCCTTGTCAGGCTCGGGTTGACGCGCGCAAGCTGGCGCATCTCCGCAAGTCCAAGGAGATAGCAAACGACCGACTCACCCCCGCGGTTTTCGTTGGCGCGATCGGGGTGCAGACCATCCCGGCAACTGCCATTGAGCGGATCGACCAGCGCCACTGAGAGATCGTTGCTGCCGAGAAACCAGGCGAAGGCCCGAGTCGCCATGGCTTTCCATTCGGCGTTGCCGTCGGCACGCCACGCAGCGAGGCAGGCAGCGATCGTTGCCGTTGCCTCAACGGGCTGCTGATCGAACGCACGGGGACGTTGCCGCTGCTCGCCGAAGCCGGCGGTGCCGACCGGCCGGAAATGCCCTGCCGCGGTCGTCTGTTGCGTCATGAGCCAGCGCAGAGACCTCAATCCCGCATCGAGATATTGAGGCATCTGCGTCGCCATGCCTGTGATTAACAGCGCCTGCGGCAATCGCGCGTTGTCGTAGGCCAGCCCTTCCTCAAACCACACCCAGTCCGGCGTCTCGACCGACGCCAGACAAGCCATCAACCTGTCGGCGAGGGAATGCCGGACCTCCCTGGCGTGGAGATCGCCTGGCGTTACCGCGCAATAAGCGTCCAAACCCAGCAGCATGAACGCCCACGCGCGGGGCGAACGAAAGCTCTCCGCGATCGATAATGCCTGGGCGAACAAGGTAGCAGCCCACAGGCGCCGTGCCGGGCTCGCGTCCCTGCGTGCGGCTTCGCCCAAAGCCCATAGCGTTCGCCCGTGGCTGTCTTCGGACCCTCTGTCTTCTAGCCAGGTTCGGTTGAACCCCATGAAGTTGCGAAATTGCCGTGTGTCAGGGTTCCAGGCATGCTGCACGAATGCCGCAAACCGGCTCGTCAAAACCTCCGACAGCGGCTGTTCGCCCGGACCATTGAGGGCGCAGGCCAGCAGCAGTGCCCGGGCATTGTCATCGACGCAATAGCCGTGGGCACGATCCGGCACCGAATATACCGCGTGCTGGAACAAACCGACATCGTCGCACATCAACAGGAAATGGCCGATCTGCATATCGGGCGGCGCGGCGCTACGTGGCTCCGGCGCGCTCATCTCGGAGCGCGCGAAGAGTTTGGGCCGATGACCTTGCCGCGCTTTCTCGAAGACGGACACATAGCTTTCGGCCACCCGCTCCCAAGTCATCATCCGGCTCGCAGCATAGGCGCGCCGGGACATCGCCTGCCTGCGGGCGTCGTCGGTCAGCAGGTTTGAGATCTCCTTGCCGATCGCCGCGGCGTCGCCGAAAGGCACCAGCACACCGCATCCGTCGGCAAGCAGCTCGCGTGCGTGCCAGTAAGGCGTCGACACGACCGGTTTCCCCAATCCGAAGCTGTAGGCCAGCGTTCCCGACGTCATCTGGGCCTCGTTGAGATAGGGCGTGACATAGACGTCGCACATCGAGATGAATTCAAGCAGCGTGGCCAGGTCGGCAAACCGATCGAAGAACACCACGTGGTCGTCAATTCCGAGTTCGCGCACCCGCGCCATCAGGCTCTCGCGATAGGCCTCGCCCTGGTTCCGCACCAAATTGGGGTGCGTTGCGCCGAGCACGACGTACACCGCATTCTCGCAACGCTTCAGAATCGACGGCATGGCGTCGATCATGACTTCGATGCCCTTGTTCGGTGACAACAGGCCGAATGTCAGAATTACCGATCTTTGTTCAAATCCGAGTCTGGCTTTCGCTGCATCGGGCTCGGCGAAGGCGACATCGGGAATACCGTGGGCGATGACCTCGATCTTGTCGTCAGCCACCAGGTAGACGTCGCGCAACAGCTCGCGGCCCTTATGGGCCATCACCACGACCTTCGACGACGACTCGACGATGCGCTCCATGACCGTCCGCTGCGCAGGTGTCGGATTGGCCAGCACGGTATGGAACGTCGTCACCACGGGCATCGCAAGGCGGGACAACAGCACGAGGATATGGGCCCCGGCTTCACCACCGAAAATCCCGAACTCGTGCTGCAAACACACGGCGTCGAACCGGCCGGCATTGAGGAAATCCGCGGCCCGCACGTAGTCTTCGATATTGCCATCCTTGATCTGGAACGCGACCGCCGGCGGATAATCGTAGGCTTGACCGCGATCGGTCATTGCCACGATGCAGGTCTCCAGATCCTTGCGCGAAATCGAGATCGCGTTCTTCAGGTCGGTCGTATAGGTCGCAATTCCGCACCGGCGAGGCAGCGAGTTGCCGATGACGGCGATACGGCGGAGCGGCGTCATGTCGGCACCTCGATGATTTGCTTGATGTCTGACAGCGCACGGCCTCAACAACCGCGGCAGATATTCTTTAGCTTCGCTGCCGTTTTCGCCTCTTCCGCAGTGAACGGGTCCGTATAGGCGGCCCGCGCCGCGTTGTTTTCGGCAGCAGTGGGTTGCTTCGTTTTTGGCGGAAACGCAGCGTCGTAACAGGCCAGCCGTCCGCTCGTGCTTTCGATCGCACGGCAGTCCAGATCTTTGGCGGCAGCACTTTGCACGAATGTGCCAAACGCCAGTGCGACAATAAGCAATTTCATGTAGGTATCGTTCCTTACGGAGGACCCGGGCGCGCCGTTTGACGAACCGCCGGGCGTCTCCTCATGCCTCGAACTGGTCAAACTCGTCAGCCAGCAAAACCCGGCCCTGTGGCGTGCAGATCCGCACGTCGATATAGCCTTCCTGCAACAGCTCTCTCGCCTTCTTCAAGGCAGCAGCCGTCGTGGTCCGGCCCAAGCTGACGAAGCCGCTTTGATCGCGTCCGCTCACCAGATATTGGAGCGGCGTCCTATCCATGCAGAAGAGCCGCAGCAGCCACCAGGAGCAACAGAAACAGCGGGACGATCACCGGCGGCACGATCCAGTCGGCCAGATTAAATCGAGGCATGCGCGCTCCTCCTCGTTCGGCGGGAGCGCTAGTGACCCTCAGTCACCGATGGATGCCATGGAAGGGCGGTGATCTCTTGACCCTACGCTCACGCCCCGCGAATAGCGAGCTTTAAAACGGCACGCGACATCAGCGAGGCGGCGTTGCCTTGGCCTACGGCCTCGTTTAGGTCAAGCAATCGACGGCAATATCAGCACGGGCACGGATGGCATGGTGACAATCTATTTCGATCTCGACGGCACGCTGACAAACCCGAAGCCCGGGATCACCCGCTCGATCCAGTACGCACTGGAGCGGCTGGGCCTTGCGGTGCCGAGCGAGGACGAGCTGACCTGGTGCATCGGGCCGCCGCTGCATGCCAGCCTGAAAAAAATCACTGGAACCGACGAACTCGCCGATCGCGCGCTGCTGCTCTATCGCGAGCGATTCAGCGATATCGGCCTGTTCGAGAACGAGACCTATGCCGGCATTGTGGACACGCTGGCAACGCTTGCCGCGACAACACCGCGCATGTTCGTCGCCACCAGCAAGCCCGCGGTCTACGCCACCCGCATCGTCGATCATTTCGGCCTGAAACCCTACTTCGAGCGCGTGTTCGGATCAGAGCTCGATGGCACGCGCGTCGACAAGCGCGACCTGCTCCGCTTCGCACTCGACGAGGCCAAGGTCGATCCCTGCGGCGCGATCATGATCGGCGACCGCAGTCATGACGTGATCGGCGCCAGGACCAATGGCATGACCGCGATCGGCGTGCTCTATGGCTATGGCAGCGAGGCCGAGCTGCGGGACGCCGGCGCGCATCACATCTGCGCCGCGCACCCCGAGCTGCTCGCCCATTGCGTCGCCTAAAGCGCGATGAGATTATGATAAATCGTCATCGCGCTTCAGGTTATTGTTTAAGCATGATCTTTTCGGAAAACCGCTTCGCACTTTTCCGGATCATGCTTTAGGCGCTGACGGCCTCGACCGCAGCCAGCATGCCCGTTTTCGAATGGCAATTCAGATATTCGAAGAACTGCTCGTCCGCAGCCGCGACTGTGACCTCGTGATAGAGCCGCAGCTTTGCTGACGGCCCGAGCGTCGAGAGATACTTCATCGCCGCGCCGAAGATTTTGACGTGAGTCGGATGCGACTCCGCCCAGCGCTCCAGCGTTGCGAGGCTCTTCCACCAGCTCTGGCCGTAGGACTTTTCGCTGACGCTTCCGTCAACCGAAAGCACTTGCATGTAGCGGTTGGTGTAGCAGCCGATGCCGAGGCCGGCGTCGCGCAGAAAATCCATGCCTTCGCGCAGCACCGGCTCGACGTCGTCGAGATAGAGCTTTCGCTCCGACGTCTCCGTGTCACTCCAGTCTTGCCCGGAGCGGATCAGGCAGAGATTGTCGTGTGCCTTCACCCGCAGCCGCGCGCCGTCGCGGATCAGCTCGGGGCCGCCACCCGGCGCCATCGCATCGGTCTGCGACAGCGGGATGCGGTCGCGCATACCGCCCCAATAGGCATGCTCCTGCACCTCGCCGCTCATGCCGTCGGCGATGACGGCGACACCCTCGGACCGGCCGAGCGAGGAGAACAACGTCTCGTGCCGCTCGACCGAGGGCCGCAACACCTCGATAAAGGTGCCGATGCCCTCGCGTGTCTTGCCCGTCCAGGCCTCACGCGCCGCCGCGAACCAGGCATCGAAGCGCGCAATGTCGTCCCAATAAGCAACCGATACGACATTCTCAAAGCCGGCCTGATCGACATAATGCGCGCGGTCCCAATGCGAGGGGCCGCCTTCTGCCGAGAAGCGCTCCACGATGTCCGCGAGCGCTTCCTTCGCTGCCGTCGATGCCGTGCCGCGATACTGCACGCCGAAATAGGCCATCACGACGCGGCTCACGGCGGGCTTGTAGCGCGCCACGAATGACGGATATGGCGGCTGGTAGTCGTCCGGCACGCGCTTGTGGCGGGTGCGCGTCGTCTCAAGGTGCACAGGAATTGCGGATTCCATGGCCATGCCCTCCGTGATCGCGGTGATCAGCTCGCCGCCGCGGCAATATCCGTAGGTTCGACAGTGTCGACCGGCAGCGCAAACTGCTCGACGCGCTGGTATCGCTTCTTGTTGAGCAGCAGCCGTGTGACGTCGGGACGCGAATAATGCCCGGCGGGATCAGCGGCGTTCTTGGCGACGCCAATGGCCCCGAGATCGATCTCGGCGATCAACAGCCCCTCCTGGTCGGGCGCGAGCTTGTCGCCGATCTGGCTGCCGTCGGGTCCGTAGATCGCGGCGAAGCCGCCGCCCACATGCAACAGCGCATTCTTGTCGGGCCGGTCGCAAAGCTCGTCGATCATGGCCTGCGACACCGTCGCGCAAGGCGCCAGCACGAAGCAGGAGCCCTCCACCGCATAGACGCGCGAGGCGGCGTTGTTCACTTCGGCGCCGAGCGCCGGCGCGAAGGGATCGTACAGCGAGAAGCTCGGCCAGGCCGCGACGTGCACCTGCTCGTTCTGGGCGTACATCGCGTATTTCGACAGCGGCTGGAGGTGCTCCCAACAACAGAGCGCGCCGATGCGGCCGATGTCGGACCGCGCGTGAACGGCAAGGTCACTGCCGTCGCCCTCGCCGTAGACGGTGCGTTCGGCATGGGTCGGCCGCAGCTTGCGGCGCTTTGCAATGGTTTCGCCATCGGGGCCGATCAGCCATTGTGCGAGATAGAGGCTGCCGCCGTCGCGTTCGGAGAGGCCGAGCACGGCCGTGAGCTTCGCCTTGCGCACGGCATCGCGCAAGCGCTCGGCCTGGGGACTGTCGTAGGACAGCGAGTTGTCGAAATAGCGCTGCACAAAACCGCGGCCGATCGCCCAGGCGGGCGAGTCCATCCAGATGTGCCAGGGGTAACCGGGGATGAACGCCTCCGGGAAAGCGATCAGCTTGGCGCCCTTTTCGGCCGCCTCCCTGATCAGCGCGATCGACTTGTCGATCGAAGCGTCGAGGTCGAGCCAGGCGGGCGCTGCCTGAACCACAGCCACCTTGTATTTCGGATGTTCGATGCCCATTGCCGCCTCCATTGCCGGTTGATCGGAGACCAGGTCCGATGCAGTCTATTGAGCCAGGCGGGCGGCCGGCGCTCGACCACGACGGAACAAAAACTCGACCGGACGGGATCGCCGCCGCGGTACGGAACTTGCCTGCGGTCAGGCTGGATCTGCGCCAACATGCGGTTTTGCTGGATGTGAAAGGGAGGCTTGCCGATGCCAATCCAGTTCACGACGGACGGCAGCCCCGGCTACCGGCGGCTCGCCCTGTGGCAGGACATCGTCTGCGACGTCTTCGTCGGGCTCGACTGCAAGTCCGACCTCGGCAGCGCCTTTCACGGCTCGGTCACGCAGGCCTCGCTCGGCAAGGCGGTATGCTCCGACGTCAGCTCCGACCGTCAGCACGTGTTCCGCACGCCCTCGCGTATCGCGCGCTCGGATCAGGATTTTGTTCTCGTCGCGCTCGGCAATCGCGGTAACGGCGGCGTGGTGCAGGATGGCCGCGAGACCGTGATCCATCCCGGCGAGTTCGCGCTCTATGACACCACGCGGCCTTATGAGCTGAAGTTCAGCGATACGTTTACACAGACCATCTTCAAGGTGCCGCGCGAGATGTTGCGGCGGCGGCTCGGCGGCACCGAGGCGCTCACCGCGATCTCATTCGGCGCCGACGTGCCGCTCGAGCGGCTCGCCTATGATTTCATCTTCAAGCTTTGCCAGAGCGCGGACCGGCTCGCGCCGAGCAACGCCGCCGCGCTGTCGGAGCAGGCCGTCGATCTCCTGGCATTGGCGCTCAGCGAGCGGCTCGGCCAGACATCGCTGCCGTCCTCGACCCATCGCTCCGCCCTGCTCTACCGGCTCAAGGCGCATATCCGCTCTCGCCTCTCCGACCCTGATGTCTCGCTGGCAGAGACCGCCGCCGGACTTGGCATCTCACCGCGCTACGTGAACGATCTCCTCGCCGACGAGGACACCTCGTTTCAGCGTTATGTGCTCGCCGAGCGACTCGCCCAATGCAAACGCGACCTCGCCTCGCCCGTGCTCGCCCACCGCCACATCAGCGAGATCGCATTCGCCTGGGGCTTCAACGATCTCTCGCATTTCGGCCGCGTCTTCCGCGAGCATTTCGGGATGTCGCCACGCGACTTCCGGCAGAGCCAGTTGCGGCATTGAGGCTACCGGTGGCGCGATTCCGAACCGGGCACGCCCAACTCTGACCAAACAAGGATCTGGCGGAGCAGACCCGCCATGTGCGCGTGCATGGGTCCGAAGCGCATGCCTGCGTTACTATCCGGCAACGGGACCGCTCGGATCAATCAGCGGTCAGCCGAGGAGCATATCGATGGAATACCGACGCTTGGGCCGGTCCGGCCTCATGGTGCCCGCTTTGAGCCTTGGCACTGGCACGTTCGGCGGCGTTGGCCGGCTCGCGGCATGGGGGACGACTGACGCGACCGAAGCGCGGCGCCTGCTGGACATCTGCCTCGAGGCCGGCGTGTCCATGTTCGACACCGCCGACGTCTATTCGCTCGGCGAATCCGAGCGCGTTCTCGGGCAGGCCATCAAGGGCCGCCGCGATAAGGTGCTGGTCTCGACCAAGGCAACATTCCGCTTCGGCGACGGACCCAACGATGTCGGCTCGTCACGGCAACATCTGCTCGCGGCCATCGATGCTTCGCTGAGCCGGCTGGGCACCGACTACATCGATTTGTTCCAGCTCCACGGCTTCGATGCATTCACCCCGCCTGAAGAGGTGCTTTCCACCCTCGATGTGCTCGTGCGCGCCGGCAAGATCCGCTATGTCGGCGTTTCGAACTTTTCAGGCTGGCACCTGATGAAGTCGCTCAGTGTCGCCGACAAGCACGGCTTTCCGCGCTACGTCGCCAATCAGACCTACTATTCATTGATCGGCCGCGACTATGAATGGGAGCTGATGCCGCTCGGCCTCGACCAGGGGCTAGGTGCGGTCGTGTGGTCACCGCTCGGATGGGGCCGCCTTACCGGAAAGATTCGCCGGGGACAGCCGAAGCCCGAAGTCAGCCGCCTGCCCAAGACGGCCGATTTCGGGCCGCCCGTGCCCGACGAGCACGTCTATCGCGTCGTCGAGGCGATCGACGCGGTCGCGAAGGAGACAGGCAAGAGCGTCTCGCAGATCGCACTGAACTGGTTGCTCCAGCGCCCGACGGTCGCGACGCTGATCATTGGCGCGCGCAACGAGACGCAGCTGCGCGAAAATCTCGGCGCGGTCGGCTGGTCACTGACCAAGGAGCAGATCGACAAGCTCGACTCGGCGAGCAAGGTGACGCTGCCCTATCCGTACTGGCACCAGCGAACGACCTTTACCGATCGCAATCCGCCGCCGGTCTGATTGACTTCGTCCGCGGACTCCGCCTCGATTGAGCTGCATCAAACGGCTCTGCGCCGGCCGTGGCATCGTGCGGGCCTTGCGAGGCCCCACGATGCGCCGATTTGCCATGAAGGCCCTGTTCACGGCCCTCAATCTCAACCGCGGCGGACGGGCGCGGATCGATTGGGATCGCTGCGCCCTGATCATCTCGACGGCGGTGACGCTTGGGCTCATCGCGCTCTACATCCTAGGAAAGTCGACATCGCGCTGGTGAGGCTGCAAAATCCGTCCTGACCCATGCCCCATGGCGCCGGGAGACTCGCTCCCGGGACAGGAACCGTCCGGGTCCTGCCGGGTTGCGATGCATCCCGTAATTTCCTAATCCGGGGATCAATCACGGCTCGAATCAAGCGCGCCTCCACCATGTCGTCTGTCCAGATCGAGCATGCCGACGGCCTGCCCCAGCCGCAACGCAACCAGGCAGTCCTGACCATTGCGCTCGGCATCATCATGGCCGTGGTCGACAGCGCCATCGCCAATGTGGCGCTGCCGACGATCGCGGCCGACCTGAATGCGAGCCCGGCCTTCTCGATCTGGATCGTCAACGGCTATCAGCTCGCGATCACGATCTCGCTGCTGCCGCTGGCGTCGCTGGGCGAGATCGTCGGTTATCGCCGCGTCTATCTGGTCGGGCTCGTGCTGTTCACGCTCGCGTCGGCCTTCTGCGCGCTGGCGCATACGCTGCCGCTGCTCACGATCGCGCGCATCATGCAAGGGTTCGGCGCGGCCGGCATCATGAGCGTCAATTCGGCGCTGGTGCGCTTCACCTACCCGCGCAGCCTGCTCGGACGCGGCATTGGGGTCAACGCGCTCGTCGTCGCCTTCTCCGCCGCCGTCGGGCCGACGATCGCGGCGGGCATCCTTGCGGTCGGCAGCTGGCCCTGGCTGTTCGCGATCAACGTCCCGCTCGGCGTGGTAACGCTGGTGCTCGGCCTGCGCAGCTTGCCGCATACGACGCCCGCGAGCCATTCCTTCGACTGGCAAAGCGCGGGTCTATCGGCGATCACCTTCGGCGTCGGCATCGCCGCGATCGACAGCGTCGGCCACGGCGAGGCGACGATCACCTGTCTCGTCCAGTTCGCCATCGCCATCGTCGCAGGCGCGCTGTTGATCTACCGCGAAACGCACATGGCCTCGCCGCTCCTGCCGGTCGATCTCCTGCGCATTCCCGTCTTCGGGCTCTCGATTGCGACCTCGATCGCCTCGTTCTGCGGGCAGATGCTGGCCTTCGTTGCGATCCCCTTCTACCTCCAGAGCCGCTTCGGCTATTCGGCCGTGCATATGGGCCTCTTGATCACACCCTGGCCGATTGCGGTGGCCTTCGCAGCGCCCCTCGCCGGCCGTCTCGTCGAGCGATATCCGGCCGGCCTGCTCGGCGGCATCGGGCTGACCCTGTTCGCCTGCGGCCTCGGCGCGCTCGCCTTCCTGCCTGCGGCCCCGACACCGCTCGACATCATCTGGCGGATGGCGCTGGCCGGCGTCGGCTTCGGCCTGTTCCAGACGCCGAACAACCGCACCATGATCGCAGCCGCCCCGCGCGAGCGCTCCGGCGGCGCCAGCGGCATGCTCGGCACCGCACGGCTGCTCGGCCAGACCACGGGCGCCGCGCTGGTGGCGCTGTTCCTCGGCCGCTATCCGATCGACGGAACCCGGATCGCGCTCTTGACCGGCGTTGGATTTGCGCTCTGCGGCGCAATGCTGAGCATGCTGCGGCTGTCGCCCGCGGGCGCGCGCGGCGCCGAACATGTCCGTGTCCAGGACGACCAGCGCCTGCGGGGCGAATAGTTGGGCCCACGCTCAGGTCCCCGCCATGTCAGCACACAACCCGTGCGTGGCTTAACTATCTGGATCAGTGAGGTATTGCCCTCGCGCTCTAGTTGCGCTTCACTGGCCGCGGGACAAGGGGCATTTATTAGTGCGTTCAATTGGAATTGTGACGCTCAGCGTCATGCTGGGCGGCTGCGCGTCTGTCACGCGCGGCACGACAGAGAATATCAGCATCTCATCGACACCATCTGGCATAGAAGCTGTTGTCAGCGGAATGGAGGTGCCGACCACCTGCGTGACGCCCTGCTCCGTGGTCGTCAAGCGCAACGCCGACATCTCGATTGCCTTCCAGAAGGAAGGCTATGAACCGCAGATCGTGCCGCTCAGCCGCGACATACAGACCGGTGGGGCCGCCGGCTTTGCAGGCAATCTTCTTCTTGGCGGTGTCGTCGGCATGGGCGTCGACGCCGCGACGGGTGCGGCAACCGATCACAAGCCTAATCCGGTCATCGTGACGATGCAGCCGACCGTCCCGCACGCAGCCCCACGCGCTCCGAAGAAGCCGCGTCCGCCACCCGCGCCCGAGGCCGGAACGTAAGGCCACTCTGCGACCCGACATCGGCGTCAACAAAAAGGCCGGCTTTTCAGCCGGCCTTTTCGATTGATGATGCGCAGATCAAGCCTTGACCAACGGGCCTTTCGACGTCGGCCCCTTGGAGCCGCCGGGACCGCCCGGCTTGTTGGGCTTGCCTGGCGGACGCTTGCGGGCGGGCAGCTTTTCCTGCTTCGGCGTGACCGGCCCCTCGACGAATTCGAAGCCGATCTTCTCCTTGGTCTCGTCGGCCTCGTCCTTGACCAGGACGACGCGGACGTGGCCACCGCCCTTGAGCTTGCCGAACAGCACCTCGTCGGCCAGCGGCTTCTTGATGTGCTCCTGGATCACGCGGGCCATCGGCCGCGCGCCCATCTGCTCGTCATAGCCGTGCTTGACCAGCCAGAGCTTGGCGGGCTCCGACAGCTCGATGGTGACGTCGCGGTCGCCGAGCTGCGCCTCGAGCTGGAGCACGAACTTCTCCACCACCGTGCCGATCACTTCGACGCTGAGATGGCCGAACGAGACGACGGCATCGAGGCGGTTGCGGAATTCCGGCGCGAACTGACGGTTGATCGCCTCGTGGTCGTCGCCTTCCCGCTTGGAGCGCGTGAAGCCGAACGCCTGCTTGGCGAGATCCGAAGCGCCTGCATTCGTGGTCATGATCAGAATCACGTTGCGGAAGTTGACCTGCTTGCCGTTGTGGTCGGTGAGCCGGCCGTGATCCATGATCTGGAGCAGCACGTTGTAGAGATCGGGATGCGCCTTCTCGATTTCGTCGAGCAGCACCACGCAATGCGGATGCTGGTCGACGCCGTCGGTCAGCAGGCCGCCCTGATCGAAGCCGACATAGCCGGGAGGCGCGCCGATCAGGCGCGACACGGTGTGCCGCTCCATGTATTCGGACATGTCGAAGCGCAGCAACTCGACGCCAAGAGACGACGCGAGCTGCTTGGCGACCTCGGTCTTGCCGACGCCAGTCGGACCGGAGAACAGGTAGCAGCCGATCGGCTTCTCCGGCTCGCGCAAGCCTGCTCGTGCGAGCTTGATGGAAGCGGCCAGCGATTCGATCGCCTTGTCCTGGCCGAACACCGTGCGCTTCAGGGTCTGCTCGAGATGCTTGAGCACCTCGGCATCGTCCTTCGACACGCTCTTCGGCGGGATCCGCGCCATCGAGGCGATCGTGGTTTCGATCTCCTTGATGCCGATGGTCTTCTTGCGCTTGTTCTCAGCGACCAGCATTTGCGCCGCACCGGACTCGTCGATCACGTCGATCGCCTTATCGGGCAGCTTGCGGTCGTGGATGTAGCGCGACGACAGCTGGACCGCAGCCTCGATCGCCTCGTTGGTGTACTTCAGCCGATGGTAGTCCTCGAAGTAGGGCTTTAGACCCTTGAGGATCGCGATCGCGTCCTCGACCGTCGGCTCGTTGATGTCGATCTTCTGGAACCGGCGCACCAGCGCGCGGTCCTTCTCGAAGTGCTGGCGGTATTCCTTGTAGGTCGTCGAGCCCATGCAGCGAATGGTGCCCGAAGCGAGCGCCGGCTTGAGCAGGTTCGAGGCGTCCATCGCGCCGCCCGACGTCGCGCCCGCACCGATCACGGTGTGGATCTCGTCGATGAACAGGATGGCGTTGGGATGTGCCTCGAGCTCCTTCAGCACCTGCTTCAGGCGCTCTTCGAAGTCGCCGCGATAGCGGGTACCCGCGAGCAGCGTACCCATGTCGAGCGAGAACACGGTCGCAGCCGCCAGAACCTCCGGCACCTCGCTGTCGACGATGCGCTTGGCGAGACCTTCCGCGATCGCGGTCTTGCCGACGCCGGCCTCGCCCACGAACAGCGGATTGTTCTTCTGCCGGCGGCACAGCACCTGGATCGCGCGGTTGATCTCGGAATTGCGTCCGATCACCGGATCGATCTTGCCGTCACGCGCCTTCTTGTTGAGGTTGACGCAATAGGTATCGAGCGCCTCGCCCTTCTTCTTGGCGTCCTCGTTACCCTTGGCCTCGGTCTCCTCGTCGACGCCGCGTACGGGCCGCGCTTCGGAGACGCCCGGCCGCTTGGCGATGCCGTGGCTGATGTAGTTGACCGCGTCATAGCGCGTCATGTCCTGCTCTTGCAGGAAATACGCGGCATGGCTCTCGCGTTCGGCAAAGATCGCGATCAGCACGTTGGCGCCGGTCACCTCTTCGCGACCGGACGACTGCACGTGGATCACTGCGCGCTGGATCACGCGTTGGAAACCGGCGGTCGGCTTGGCATCGTCGGCACCGTCCGTCACCAGATTCTCGAATTCGGTCTCAAGATAATTGACGAGGCTCGTGCGGAGCTTGTCGAGATCGACGCTACAGGCGCGCATGACGGCGGCTGCATCGGAGTCGTCGATCAGAGAGAGCAGGAGATGCTCGAGCGTCGCGTATTGGTGATGACGCTCGTTTGCGATCGCCAGTGCACGATGCAGGGATTGTTCAAGGCTTTGGGAAAAAGTCGGCATTCGCGTCCTCTATGGCCCCCACCATCATGATCGCCATCGCCCGGTCAGGCAACAACAACCTTTGTCACATATAGTTATACTAGAGCCCGGCGAAAGAGCGGTTCCGCGACTCGGCACCTGCGGTATTTTCGATGCAAAACCCGTTCCGATTTGGGCGGGACTGGCGCCGGCGCCGACTTCCGTAGTTTTGCCTGCCCACGGCGCGCGTCGCGTACAGGCATCACGCGACGATCACACAGCGGCAAACGCAAGAGCATGCTTCGGACACGCGGCGACGTGCCTTACTTCTTTTCCATCACGCATTGCAGCGGGTGCTGGTGCTTGCGGGCGAAATCCATCACCTGCGTCACCTTGGTCTCGGCGATCTCGTAGGTGAACACGCCGCACTCCCCGATGCCGTGATGATGGACATGCAGCATGATCTTGGTCGCGGCCTCGATGTCCTTCTGGAAGAACTTCTCCAGCACGTGGACGACGAATTCCATCGGCGTGTAGTCGTCGTTCAGAATCAGCACACGGTAGAGATTTGGCCGCTTGGTCTTCGGTTTGACCTTGGTGATAACCGACGTGTTCGGACCCGTCGGGCCCCCCGAACGGTTCTCGTCGTTGCTCATCCGGGGAGCGTGGGCGGCGGCGGCCGCGGGCAGGTCTAGTGTGGAAGTCAGTTGCGGCATGGCTCAGGCGTTCAAATTCCCCATGGAAGCGAATGACGGTACGCCGCGCGGCCCCGCACTTGGGAGCCTTGCACAGTCGCGCCGCCTTGTTGGATCGCCGCTTCCAACCGGTCCGGTCCAAGCCGGCTCGGTTGCAGGGAATATGGGCCCGCCCCCGGCTCGCCGCAAGCGTGCGAAGGTCCGGCCGATGCGGTCGCGGGGCCCGATTCCCGGTGCGGCGATCCTGGCGAAGGTTAATCAATCCGGACCGATTTGACAAAAATTTCCGCCCGATCGTTTAGAACGTGTTGACCAGGAACCTCTCGTTAACGTGGTGCGACGGTTTCGTGCTGGATACCTCCGCTTTTCTACGGGGCCGGGCACGTCAAAAAAGCGTCGGCGCGGAACACCAACTCCTCTTGCAAGGACCGCACAGCAGACGACGGCGCGGCAACGTCACGATCCGATACGGCACAGGTGAACCCCGGCGATGCGAGTCCAGCGTGCGTAATATTGCGCCAGCAGCACCGACAAGTTCTATCTGATCACCTCGGCGAGCCAGACCATCTCGGTGTTCATCGGCACCTCACCGTCGAAGCCGCGCGTCGCACACTGACGGATTCGTCGCTCCCGAACAAAAAAAGCCCGGCTGAACGAGCCGGGCTTCTTGATTCCAGGACTTCCGGAAAAAATTAGTTGGCGGCCGGGGTGAACTTCGACACGACGGTCTCGACCGGCTTGAACGCCTGCTTGGCAAGATCGCTGTAGAGGCCGGCGATCTTCTGCGATTCCGCGACGAAGGTCTCGTAGGCGGAACGGGCGAAATCGGTCTGCGCTTCGACCGCCTTGTCCAGCGACTTCACGCCGGAGAGCTTCTCGACAAAGGACTTGGTGTCTTCGAACGACTTCTTGGTGTAGTCGCCATAGGCGCTCGCGATCGCCTGGAGGCCGTGCTGCACCGAGGTCGCGGAGGCAACGTACGTCTCGAAATGCTCTTTCCCGTAGTTCTGAAAGTCTTCAACCTTGAACATCTTGGAATCCTTTTCCCTGACTCTCGTCCGGAAGCCCCGGCTCCCTGACTCTGCCCACAATTAGTGCAACGCACAAAAAAGTCAAGAATCTTGTGCGACGCACAAAAATAGATGCAAGTTGCGGAGATTCCCGGGCTTTCCCGCAATGCTTCCTTAAGATTTTGGAAACCGCCGCCCCCTACCCTGATTCCCTGGACGTGTTCAGCTTCCGCAGACGGTCGAAAGCCGTTTGAGAACATCACCTTAGCCAGAATAGCGGCTCAGGCCCAACGTTCCCCGCAGCGAGCACTGGCGGAGGAACAGCTTGAGCAGGTAATGATCCCGGGTCCGCAGGGCACAATTTCGCCTCACGAGCCGGTGATCAAGTCACAAACGGGGACGGGGTTCCATGCTTCGTAACAACTGGTCTTCCTCGCGCTTGGCGCGGGTTGGCGTTTTCGGGCTTCTTACGGTCACCACAGCCGTCATCTTCACGACCGATGCCGCCGATGCACGGCGCTATCGGCGCCATTACGCGCACCATCGGGTGCAGCGCGATGTCTCCGAGAGCTCCAGCCCGCAATTCGCGTCGATCATCGTCGACGGCAATTCCGGCTCGGTGCTCCAGTCGACCAGCCCCGATGGGCTTCGCCATCCCGCCTCGCTCACCAAGATCATGACGCTCTATCTGCTGTTCGAGCGCCTCGAGTCCGGCAAGATGAAGCTCGACACCGAAATGCCGGTGTCGCAGCACGCCGCCGATCAGGATCCGACCAAGCTGAACTTGCGGGCAGGTCAGACCATTCGCGTCGAGGACGCGATCAAGGGTCTCGTCACCCGCTCAGCCAACGATGCCGCCGTGGTGATCGCGGAAGCGGTCGGCGGCGACGAGGACGATTTCGCGCAGATGATGACGCGCAAGGCGCGCTCGCTCGGCATGTCCAAGACGGTCTACCGCAACGCCAACGGCCTTCCCAACGACGAGCAGGTCACGACCGCGCGCGACCAGGCCACGCTCGGCCGCGCCATCCAGGAGCGCTTCCCGCGCTACTACCGCTACTTCTCGACCTCCACGTTCAATTGGCACGGACAGTCGATCCGCAACCACAATCACCTGCTCGGCAGCGTCGAGGGCGTGGACGGCATCAAGACCGGCTACACCCGCGCCTCCGGCTTCAACCTCGTGACGTCGATGCGCCGCGGCAACCGCCACCTGATCGGCGTGGTGCTGGGCGGCCGCAGCGGCGGCTCGCGCGACGCCATCATGCGCAACCTGCTCGCGGAGAATCTCGAGAAGGGCGCGACCACTCACACTGTCGTGGCGGTCACCGAGCGTAACGGCGCCGATGCCAGCATCGACGTCGCCGACGCATCCGACACCCCGGCCCGCCCCGCTCCGCAGGTCCAGGCTGCAGCCGTAGCAGCCCCCGAGGCACCCGCGCCACGTCAGGCCTCGCGCCTGTCGGCGCTTGCCGCTGCGACGGCTGCGATGCCGCCGGCCCAGGCAAAGCCTGAAGCCAGGCCCACTGAGTCCAAGATCGAACCGGCGCCGCTCACCAACGGCGTGATCTCGAGCCAGCCGCTCGCCCTCATTCCGGGCTCGTCCGAGCCAATGAAGCCGGTCCGGGTCAAGACGGTTCAGGTCAAGGCGGGCACCGTGAAGGTCGCTTCCGCCGCCCCGACGCAAGTCGCGCCGCTGGTCACCAGCACGATCATGCCCCGCAACGACGTCGCGGAGACCTCCGGCGCTGTGGTCGCCAAGGCCGACATTATCAACAAGCCAGAGCCCGCCAGGGCCGAGGTCGCCCGCGCTGAACTGCCGCCGCAGCCTGCCGGCTTCGGCACCGGCAACGGCATCCTCGGCGTGCTGCCGTCCGCTACCGCGCCCGCACCTGTGGCCGCGAAGCTCGCCTCGGCCGATCCGGCGCCGCAGCCGATCCAGATGAGCGCCACGACCAGGCCGGTCGTCACCCATAGCGGCTGGATCGTCCAGGTCGGGGCGCTGGAGAGCGAGAACGAAGCCCAGCAGCGCATCGATGCCGCGCGCAGCTCCGCCCGCGGCCTGCTCAGCAAGGCCGATCCATTCACCGAGCCGGTCCTCGCCAAGGACAACCGCAAGCTCTACCGCGCCCGCTTCGCCGGGCTCGAGCGGGACCAGGCCGAAGCCGTCTGCCGCGCCCTGAAGCGCGCCGACATCTCCTGCATCACCGTCCGCAACTGATCTTCTCCAGCATTCCGAACAAAATGCCCGCGGCCAGCCGCGGGCATTTTTGTTTTGGGGCGGCCCGGTGACGCAAAGTCAGTTCGGCGACAACCTCTCGTCAACAATTTACGGTTAAATTTTCACTCAAGGGATCGACCACGCCAAAAACGGCGGGCATCGGGGCGACGGCAGACAGAGCAAGCGGAGTTCACGCGGTACGGGCGTTTGTAGCGTAGTGCCGGAGTTAGCCGTTATGCGTACGAAGCAGAGTATCCTTGGCCTCGTTTACACGGGCAGCGAGGTACGTCGAGCCCCCCTGGTCGGGATGCAGTTTCTTCATCAGGGACTTGTGAGCCCGGCTGATGTCGTCACGCCCCGCCCCCGGCTGCAAGCCAAGGATCTGATAGGCTTCCTCCGCCGTCATTTTGCCGCTCGCCACCGTGGGGCGCTGCCCCCCTGCCGCGTCGCCCTGCGCGTTCTGACGCCAGGCGGGAAACCGGCGGTCCAGATAGCTTTCAAGTAAGGCCACGCTCTCGGCATCGAACGCCGGGACCATCGCCAGCAGGCCAGCGAGATCGAATTCGTCGAGACCGCGCCCGGCGTAGGGCCCGGCGACGATTTGGCCTGTGAGCTGGCCGGAATCGTGGTCGAGCCGCATGTCGAGGAATTGCGAGCGCACGCGCGAGGTCTGGCTGGACGAGCGCGCCGCGCCGCCGCCGAACAGTCCACCGATATTGCCGAAGCCCGCGTTCGCCAACGGCGTCCAGCCCAGCAGCCCGGCGCCGAATATTCCGAGCGGAATCGCCACCGCCAGCTCGCCTCTCAAGCCGGTGAAGGCAGCAACCGCAAGCGCCACCACGCCGCCGCCGATCTTGACGGTACGCGCCAACACCGCTGGATTCGCGGCGCGGAACATCTGGAGCAACAGATAGATCGTGATGATGGCGACAACGCCGGCGATGAGTGTCATGGGCGTGAATATAGTCGTCCTCTTGTCAAAAAGCATGGCGTCGTTTCGCGCGTCCGCAATCGGCAGATGACACCAGACCGTTGTTCGCTCGATAGTCCGGCGCGATGCGACCCGAACGGAGCTGCGAGATGGGCGTAGATGGATTGGTGGCGCTTGCGAGCCCTTATGGGCCTCGGGAAACCATGGACCGGCTCGAGACAGAGCTGACGGCGAAGAGCCTGCGCATCTTCGCCCGGATCGATCACACCGCGGGCGCGGCGGAGGCCGGCCCTTCCCTGCGGCCGACGGAAGTCATGATCTTCGGCAACGCCAAGGCTGGAACGCCTCTGATGCAATCCGTCCAGTCGATCGGTATCGACCTGCCGCTCAAGGCGCAGGTCTGGGAGGATGCCGCCGGCGCCACCTGGCTATCGTACAATGATCCGGCATGGCTTGCGGCGCGCCACGGCGTACCGGCCGATATGGTCGTGCTCGGCAACATGTCGGCGCTGCTCGCGGCGGTGACGAAGGCGGCAACAGCGTCCTAGTTCGTCCAGGCGGAGATTGGGGGAGACGATGAGCATCGGGTTTAGGCCACCGATCGTGCCGGCCGCCTTCTTCGGCATCGTGCTTGGGCTCGCGGGCCTCGGCAATGCCTGGCGCGCTGCGCACCAGGTCTGGCATCTGCCGGCGATCGTCGGCGAGATCCTGCTCGCGCTCGCGTCCCTTGTCTGGGCGCTGCTGCTCGTCCTCTTCGTCCTGCGCTGGATCCTGGCGCGCGCGGAATCGCTCGGCGAAGCCCATCATCCCGTGCAGTGCTGCTTCATCGGTCTCGCCGGCGTGTCAACCATGCTGATCGCGATCGCCGCCGAGCCCTATTCCCGACTTACCGCCGAGATCCTGTTCGGCCTTGGGGCAGCATTCACGCTCGGCTTCGCATTGTGGCGCACGGGACTGTTATGGCGTGGCAACCGCGACCACACCGCAACGACGCCTGTACTGTACTTGCCGACGGTTGCTGGTGGCTTCGTCACCGCCGCGGTCTCCTCTGCGCTCGGCTACCCCGATTGGGGACAGCTCGCTTTCGGCATCGCGTTGTTCTCCTGGCTCGCGATCGAGTCTGTGCTGCTGCACCGGCTCTACACCGTCGCGACCCTTCCGGTTGCGCTGCGGCCGACGCTCGGCATCCAGCTCGCGCCGCCCGCGGTCGGAGCCGTCGCTTATCTCGCAATCGATGGCGGCGTGCCGGACATGTTCGCGCACGCTCTCGTCGGCTACGGGCTGATGATGGCGCTGCTGCTGCTGCGCCTGTTGCCATGGATCATGGAGCAGCCGTTCTCGGTGTCCTATTGGGGCTTCACCTTCGGCGCCACCGCGCTTGCAATCGCACCAATCCGCATGGCCGGACATGGCGACACCGGCGCGATCGCGCTGCTCGCGCCATATCTGTTCGCGGCTGCCAATATCGTGGTCGGGCTGATCGCGCTCGGCACGTTGCGGCTGATCCTGCAAAGACGCCTGCTGCCGCCGGTCGCGGCACCGCCTCCGGCGCAAGCCGCTCCCGCTTAAGCTGCTACTTCATCTGCCCGATCAGCATGGCCGCGCCACTTGCGGTCTTGGACAGTTTCAACAGCGCCTCACGGCCGCCGGCGGCGTAGGCCGCGGCCGCGCGCAGCAGTTCGCGCAGCTGCGCCGCCGCGCCGGGATCGAACCGGCACCAGGCGCCACCCGTCAGGCGCGCGATCTCGCGAAAAGCCTGCTCGGCCACAATGTCATGGCCTTCCTGAAACAGGAACACCGGCACCTTGAGCATGCCGAGCTCACCGGCCTTGGCGCAGAGCTCGTCAACTTTCTCCTCCATCGCATCGCCGACGAAGACCACGGCGCGCACGCCAGATGCGACCGCCTCGCGCCGTGCCTCCGTCAACACCTTGCCTATCTGCGTATCGCCGCCGCGGCACTCGATCTTGCTCATCAGCGTCGCAAGCTTGCCGCTGTCGGAGATCCACCCGGTGGCGCGACATTCATTGTAGCCGCGATAATAGACGAGCCGGATGTCGAGACTGCCGAGCACGGACGCCTCGCGGAACATGTCCGCCTGAAGCGAGCAGGCCATGTCCCAGGTCGGCTGCCGGCTCATCGTCGCGTCCAGCGCGAAGATCAGCCGGCCCTTCGCGCCGGGCGCATGCGGCGATAGCGCACGCGCCCTGGCGACGAAGGCGGCGACATCCTCCGAAGTCGAGGTTTGTGCCTGCGGCAGCGCGCCGTCGCCTTCGGCCTTCGCAGCCACTGCATCGCTATTGCGCGGTTTGATTGGTTTATCGGACATCTCTGGTCGCGCTTGGTCTCAAGCCACCAATGTGGATAGCGCACCCTGCCCGGTCAATGTGCAAAGCCTCCGCAGGCGGATGCCGGCGGAGGCTTCGAAACTTGCTTCCAGATATGACTGGTCGATCAGCTCTAGAGGATTCAGCTCTTGGCGGGCGCCATCAGGGCAACCGGACCGGGCTCAAGTATCTTCGGCGGAGACGACGAGGTATCCACTGGCGCGATTGCGCTGTCGGTGTCGCTCAGGAATTTATCGAGCATGCCCTGGATCGAGTTCTTGGCGTCATCCGGGCCGGTGTCGCGCATGTCGTTATGCTGGAAGTCAGTCTTCACAACCTGAATACCGGCCTTCTCGCACTCCTCATCGGTCGGGATCACGCCCGGATCGGTCTTGAATTGCGGATCCTTTGAGCGGAACGACAGGATCTTGAACTTGCCGGCGGTCACGAACGGCACGCGGAGATTATCCAGCGTCACCACCTTCTTGACCTCGTCCGGATACTGCTTGGCGAAGTACATCGTGATGTCGCCGCCCATGGAGTGGCCGACCATCGTCACCCTCTCGTAGTCGGCGTTGGGCTGAACCTTCTTCATCTCCTGCATCGCGAGATGAATATTGGCGACACCGCGCAGGATCTGCGGCAGCCGGCCGACATAGAGTTCGCCGGGCTTGGTTACCATCGGAGGATCGGTCGGCAAATCATGCTGCGGGCTGACCACGAGGTAGCCGCGCGCGGCAAAGGCGTTGGCGAGGAAGCCGTACTCGGTGTTCTTGACGGTGTTGCCGTGATTGATCACAGCGACCGGCATCGTGATCATGCCGGCATTGGCCTGCATTTCCTTATCGCGGCGGATCGCGATGTCGACAGGCACGGGACGGTTGTCGCGCGAGGGATCGTAGAAGGTGATGGTCTCATGTTTGATCGCCCACTTGCTCGCCGTGAAATAGGCGACGCCGCAGAGGGCACTGACACACACCAGAACGGCAATTCCACGCTTCATTTTCGTCCTCAGCCTCAGGCTTGTCTCACCTGAAGTCCCTGTCGAAACCGTGTTTGTTAGGGGAGCTCTTTGGCTCCCTCTCGCCTATTCCCTAATATACGTCACAGCCGCGTGACAGGAAGGCCAAATATTGTGATTTGGCAGCCCTTTCATTGTGCGACGCACACTTTTATTGGGCACCCTCTTCTCATACCGCTACGTCAGGGTGCAGGTCACCATCCGACGCAACTGGTCTCGTTCGGGTTCAATTTCGCGGTAAATACAGGATGAAAACGACTTCGCACGAACTCGGTTCCGGCGGGAACCGGCGGCCGTTGTCGGCTGGAAGTAGCGGCGTACCGTCTAGGCTTCGAGGATGTCGTGGACCTCGAGCGGCTTGTCGACCTGGCTGAACCACTCGGCCCGGTTGGCCGCGCGGCGGCGACCGCGCTCGTCGAGGGGGAGCTTGAGCTGGCGGAGCAGGCTCGTCACCTCCTCCCGCGCGGTCAGGTGGCCAAGGTTAGGCCGCATGCCGAGCGTGGCCTCGTCGATCTCGTCGAGCGCAGTCAGGCCGCGCGGGAAGAATTCGCGGTAGACGACGCGCTCGGCAAAGCCGTCGACGTAGCGGAAGCCGAGCCGCAGCGACAAATCCTTCAGGCCGTCGGCGACGAGCTGCTTGTTGCGCGAGCCGAGCATCGACAGGCGATTGCGCACGACGATCCAGTCGGTGCTCGCGCCGTCAAGCTGGCGGCGCTTGCGGCGGGTGTCGCGCACCATCTCGGCGTAGTGGCTTTCCCCCGTGACCGCATAATTGGCGGGATCGACCGTGCCGAGCACGTCGAAATCGAGGAAGCTGTCGTTGATCGGCGTGACCAGCGTGTCGGCCATCGAGTGTGCGAGCCGCATCAGGTAGCTGTCGGTACCGGGTGTATCGATGACGATGAAGTCGAAACTCCTCTCGACCGCCGAGACCGCCTCCATGAACTGCTGGAACTCGGAACTCTCGTTCTCGGCGATCTGCATGGTCTCGCCGAGCTTGATGCAGCGATGCACCGGCAGTTCGAGGTCGAGCCTGGTGCGGCGCGCCCAGGCGGAGCGGTTGTTGATGTAGTGGGTGAAACTCTGCTGGCGGCAGTCGAGGTCGATGGTAGCGACGCGCTGGCCGGCCTTGAGGAGCGCAACCGCGATGTGCAGGGCGGTGGTCGACTTGCCGGAGCCGCCTTTCTCGTTGCCGAGCACGACGACATGCGCCGTGCCGGATTGGCCTTGGCTAGCCTGCACAAGCATAGCGATCCTCAACACCCCTAAGGAATATCTTCGAGTTGACCGCGTCTGCGGTCAAGTGAAATGCGTGACAGGACAACGAAATCGCAGTGCGCCGTTTTTCATCATGAATTGCGTCGCCGTGTCGCGTCTGTGATCCAGCCCACAACGTCGCGACATCCCGCGGGGCGCTACGCGGATGCTGTGCCGCATGTCGATGCATGGCGTCCACGGCCGCCGCTTGTTAAGGTTAGCCGGTCGCGCGATCGGCCGCGCCCAACTCCCTGCCCAGCCCTCTCGAGTCCTGATGTCACCAAGCCCCTTGATCGCCCGCACGGTCCCCGCGCTGCGGCGCGCCGTCGACAATCTTCGCAAGCGAAAAGCCACGGTCGCGCTGGTGCCGACCATGGGGGCGCTCCATGACGGGCATGTGTCGCTGGTGCGCCTGGCCAAGCGGCGCGCGAGCCGCGTCGTGGTCTCGATCTTCGTCAACCCGACCCAGTTCGCGCCAACCGAGGATTTCGGCGCATACCCTCGAACCTGGAAGGCCGATATCGCCAAGCTCGCGGCCGAAGCCGTCGATATCGTCTGGCACCCCGGTGTCGAGGCGATGTATCCGGAGGGTTTCGCGACCCGAATCGTGCCGGAAGGTCCGGCGCTCGCCGACCTCGAGGACCGCTTCCGCCCGCACTTCTTCGGCGGCGTCGCCACCGTGGTCGGCAAGCTGTTCACGCAATGTCGGCCGGATGTTGCGATCTTCGGCGAGAAGGACTTTCAGCAATTGCGGGTGGTGGCGCAAATGGCGCGCGATCTCGACCTCGGCGTTAAGGTCATCGGCTCCCGCACGGTGCGCGAGCGCGACGGGCTCGCGATGTCCTCACGCAACGTCTATCTCTCGGCCGACGAACGGCAGACCGCCACCACGCTCTACCGCGCCATGAAGGAGAGCGCCGGGCGCATCCAGGCCGGCGAAGCGATCGCGCCCGCGATGGCGCGCGGCGCCGAGATGATCAGCGCGGCCGGATTTGCGCTCGACTATTTCGAAGTCCGCCATGCCGAGACGCTGGCACAGGTCACCTCGCGCAAGGACGGGCCGCTGCGAATCCTGGTCGCGGCCAAGCTCGGCACGACGCGGCTGATCGACAATATCTCGGTGCGATAGCCGAGGTTGATCTTACACCTCGCCTCAACTTGCCCCTGCCGTTAGGCTCGTTCCCTCGCCATAGCTGGGGCCCATCGAACCTCAACGTTGCGACCAGCATGGGCCGCATCCTGCGCGACCACGGCCTGGACGCCACCGCGGGCACGACCGAGGTCGAGGCCTGCGCCGGCAGGCCGGAGGCGGATTGTTTTGCGCTGAAGCGCCAGGGCGGGCCGCTCGACGCTGCCGTGTCAGTGCCGGACCCCGCGTGCGATCTGGCCTGCGTGTTGTCCTCGCCGGCGGCGTGCATCGCAGCCTGCCTGAAGGCGCCAGGGTGGTGCTGAGTGGCCGCTCCATCCGCAACCGCCGCGCGCCCAATGTCTCGGACGAACAGCGCGAGAGCCTGACGGTGATTTTTGGCGAGCAGTATCGGAAGTACCTGCTCGAGATGGGCGTCGAACCCGGGCTGGTCGACATCGTCGACAGTCTCGACGAAGGCGGTCGTCCGTTCGTGGTGCCGCCGTCCGACGTGGCGCGGCTGCATATCGTCACGCCGCCTTGAGCAGCCTTTTCGGAGCAGTCCGATTGCTCAGAGCAGTCCGAGATCGCGCAACTCGCGCCGCATCGGCTCCGGCATCGCCGCGATGGAGCCTGCGGCGGACTTGCCGAGATCGGATGGCACGGAATCGTCGGCGAGATAGCGCCAGCCCTGGAACGGGCGCATCGGCCGCGGCGACACCGAGATCACCTTCGGCTGCATCACGATCCGGCAGCGCCCAATGCCGTCCTTGTCGCGGAACGGCTCGATGCCGATGATCTTTTCGCGCGCGGCGACCTCGCCCTTGATGACCCAGTAGAGCGAACCGCCGGCGAGGATCTCGGCGTCGCGCTTGGGCACCATGCGGGTGATATGGATGTGGTGTTGCGGCAGGCCCTTTTTCTTGGCCGTCTGCATCCGTTCGGCAACCCAACCCTTCAATTCCTTGATGGAGTCGCAGCCGACGGCAAGCTTGATCAGATGGAGTGGCATGGCCCAGCATTAGCGGGCTGGCCGCGGGTTTTCAAAGCCGAACTACTCGTTATCCGCAGCCGCGGGAGCCGAGGCCGGCGGCGGCGCGAGCGGAACCGGCGCAGCTACCGGCGCGCGGGCGGCCTTCGGCGCCGGCGGCTTCTTCGCGGCCGGTGCAGCAGGCGCTGCGGCCTGCGCGGAGGACGCGGCCGGTGCGCGCGGCGCTGATGCAGTGGCAGGCGCCGGGCGCGTCGCAGCCGTCGGCGGCTCCGGATTCATGATGCTGACCGGCGGCGTCGACGAGGCACTCGGGAACTCCGCATTGGTCGGCTTGCCCGTCGGCAGCCCGGCAAGTGCCCCCGAAGGCGGCATCGCCGGCGCCGCTGCTGGCGCGTTCCAGGCCGGCGCATAGCGCGCGACCAGCATGTCATAGAGATGCGCATCCATATTGGCGGCGACCTGCTGCTGATCGGTCAGCGAGCGGAAGACGGCACAATCGAATTGGGTGCAGCCATCGCGCGCGACCAGCACCTGCGCGACGAGACCGTAGCGATCGCGCTCCAGCGCCTTGCGCAGCACCTTCATGTCCGGCGTCAGGCTCATCTCGGCGGTCGCGGCATCGCCGAGCGCGGTCAGCCGGTCAATCCTCGCCGCGGTGTAGGAGACGGCGGCAGCCGCAGCATCCGGCGAGCCGAACAACGCCTTCTCGCAGCCGGTCAGCACGGCTTCGCCGGCGAGACCGTCGAGGCAGGACAGCGCCGGCAGATTCGCAGTCGCTGCGGCCTGTGCGCGGGCTTCGTCCGGCGCGTTGCGGCCCACCGGTCCGTAGATGCGCATGGTCGCTGCCACCGCAATGCCGATGGCGAGCAGCGTGATGACGGTCAGCGCGCCGTTGGCGACCGACTTCTCGGCGCGCACGAGCGTGATCAGGAGAATCAATCCGAAGAAGCCGGCAGCCGCCAGCGTTATCCACATCGGAAAGGCCGGCGAGCGCCAGATTTCGTCGAGCGAGGTGGCCCATGCCCAGTTCATGCGCGACGTCCCCTCACGCGAGCAGAGAGCGAATGGTCAAAGCGATCACCGTGTGTCGGCCACTGCCGCCGGGCCCACCTTGTTGAGGTGAAGCGGGCCTTTTGACGGCGAGCAGAGCAAATTCGTCAGCGACGTCAATGCGCAGTACCGTAACGTCAGCGCGTCAGGAGGGTGCGAGCTGGCTTTCCTTGGCGACCCGTTCGAAGGCCTCGGTCGAGCTCTTGATCCGATACTGGCAGTCGTCGCCATCCGTCGGCAGCAGGCGGATGATCTCATACGCGCCGCTGGCAGCCGGGCGCGCGACGTTGCTGGCCGTGAACAATACGCGCGTTCCAATCGGGAATTTGTGCTTCAACACCCTCTCCATCACTCAAACAACGCCTGCCTCGCCCATGGTCCCACTGCGGCGGCCGGCCGGAAACCCGGGCGTTGTATAGCACGCATGCGGCGTTTTTGGCCAGCCTCATGCGAGCATGGCAAACACACCAATTTGGAAGCCTTTTCAGGACGATAACGGGAACAAAGCCCCCCGGTAATACCGCTGGAACCACCCCTCAGGCGGTATGGGGCAGATGGCCCTCCGGGCTGGCCTGATCCACCGCCTTGGGCAGCTCCTGGGCCAGGATCTGGCCCAGCTGGTCGACCGGAATGTTGTAGCGGGCGGCGAGCTGGCGGACCGTGTCGTTGCCGAGGACGGCGCGGAGCTGGTCGGCCGAGATCGGCAGGTTTTGACCATTGCCGAGCCAAGATTTGACCTGGTCACCGAGGCCCGCCCGCTGGAGCTTCGCGACGATCGCGCTGAGGCCGCCCTGATTGTTGCTGCCGAGCACTTCGTTCATCACGGCGGGCAGGACCGCCGCGCCGAGCTGGCCGAGCGCGCTGCGCAATGCGGGGTTGTTTTCCAGCGAGTCCAGAATTCCCATAGCCGAGCCCTCTCCTTGCGGATTGTTCCATCGCGATTGAGCGCCGCGAGCCGGCATGCCGTCAAGCGGCGCCCAATCACATTTCGTGATTTACACAGTCTCGAACTTTTCGATGACAAGTGTTTCGGCGAGACCGTCGCGGGTCCATTCCTGGAAGGCCGGCAGCGCCATCATCGTTTCCATATAAGCCTTGGCCTCGCGCTCGACGTCGATCGCAAAGGTCCGGAGGCGGTGCACGACCGGCGCATACATCGCATCCGCCGCGCCGAAGCGGCCGAACAGGAATGGCCCGTTGGCGCCATAGCGCGCCCGGCACTCGCGCCAGATCTCCTGCACGCGCGCGACGTTGGCCAGCGCATCCGCCGACAGCGTCACGGGGCGCACGGGGCGGTGCAGGTTCATGCCGCATTCGCTGCGCAGCGGCACGAAGCCGGAATGCATCTCGGCACACACCGAACGCGCATGCGCGCGGGCTGCGACATCGTCGGGCCAGAGCTTCTTCTCCGGGTAGCGCTCGGCGATGTATTCGATGATGCTGAGCGAATCCCACACCGTGATGTCGCCGTCGACCAGCACCGGTACCTTGCCGGCGCGGCTGAAATTCAGGATCTGTTGCTTGTCCGCGGGATTGTCGGTGTAGAGCGGGATGACGGTCTCAGCGAACGGGATGTCGTTGGCGCGCAGCGCGAGCCAGGGCCGCATCGACCATGACGAGTAGTTCTTGTTGCCGATCGCAAGCTTGAGCGCTGCCATGCACTGGTCCTTCCCGAGTCTCCTGATGTGGCTGCTTTTAACGCCATCCGCTGCCGCCAATCAATCGTTGCCGCGCCGAAGCATGCATGGCAATCGTTGTGATCCTCGCGAGGAGTGCGACATGAGCAGGCATTGGGTCGACATCACCGCCGTCGGCTTCTTCATCATCGAATGGCTGGTCTATGCCGCAACGCTGGAGCACTCGGCCTATGGCCGCGACAGCCTGTCGGCGCGGATGAACCGCTACCGCGAGGTCTGGGTGCGCCGCCTGCTCGACCGCGAGACCCGCATGGTCGACATGCAGATCATGGCCTCGCTCCAGAACGGCACCGCCTTCTTCGCCTCCACCAGCCTGTTCGCTCTCGGCGGCGCGCTGGCGCTGCTACATGCCACCAACGACGCGATCGCCATTCTGGGCAAGCTGCCGATCGACCTCAGCGTCTCGCCCGCGATGTGGGAGCTGAAATGCGTCGGCCTGGTGCTGATCTGCGTCTACGCCTTCTTCAAATTCGCATGGGCCTATCGCCTGTTCAACTATGTCGCGATCCTGTTCGGCGGCATGCCGCCGGCCTCGCAGCGCGACACGCCACAGGCCGAAGCCCACGTCATCCGCACCACGCGCGTGTTCGAATCCGCCGGCCGCCATTTCAACCGCGGCCAGCGCGCCTTCTTCTTCGCGCTCGGCTATCTCGGCTGGTTCGTCAGCCCCTGGGTGCTGTTCGTGACCACCGCCGCGGTGGTGATCGTGACCTGGCGCCGCCAGTTCGCGTCGAGCGCGTGGGAGGCGATGGCGCCGGAGGTGGTGGGGGATGGCGAGGCGATGCAGCGGCGCGGGCATTGATTCCGACTCTCTCCACATTGCGAGCGCAGCGAAGCAATCCAGAATCCCTCCGCGGAAAGACGGTGGATTGCTTCGCTGCGCTCGCAATGACGGAGCAAGGTGCATCGTCGTCATCTTCTAGCTCGCCATTCGACGTGCAGACACGCCTTCGCATTCTCGCGGCGCAATTCGCCCGAGCTTTGCTTCATCGCTCCACCCTCTTATCCAAGAGGGCGCAGGGAAGGCCGGGTGCCGGCTGGCACCCACGGTCCGCTGTGCGAAGGCACATGCAGAAAAACTGCACAGCGGCATACAGGTGAAGCCCAACACACGGCCTTCCCTGCGCAGTGGGTTGACGGCTTATGCCGTGCTCTCCCGGGAGCCGAGTTCGTTCTGGCCTCCCTCGCCCCCGCGAAATTCGCGGGCATCGCGCCGGTTGACGCGAATGCCGCCTCCGCAAGAGCTTGGCCGTAGCAACGACGGCCAGGACCACACGGTTTTGCCGTACGCACGGCCCGCTTGTTCGCAGCATTATCCTCCGGCGTTGTCGACGTTGCCGAAAGAATGCTGGCGAGACGAACCTAACAGCGCCGCTCGTCGGCACGAAGCCTCGGGCTCACGGAGAACAATCCGCCCTGCCCGCACCTCTCGCCCCCGACGCTGCCGCGTCCACCGCAAGCCCGGCTCGCGAAACGTGACGACACATGATCGCCCCTCAAGGTCGAGCCGGGATGGGCGACACATACGTCAATTCCGAATTTCGGTAAAGTGGAATATCTTCGCTCGAGCGCCTTGACGGCCCCGCGGGTGTTTTGCCCGTCGGGCGCGCGATTTGCCGGCGGGAGCTTGTTGCCGTGTGCTGCTCCGCGGATTTCGCGGGCGTTACTAGGCGCTACCCCGGGTCGGTGTCACTGTGGACCATCGTCTCCTGCCGGCGGCCGGCAAGCTTCGTCATGACCTGCAACTGCCCGGAATCCTGGCAGCACTCACCTGGCTCGCGAACCATATAGCGCGTAGCAACCATTGAGGACCATTCTGGTCTAGCGTGACACCGTCCTAGCGTGACAGCGTGCTCACGGCCGTCAAGGATGGCCTGCCCGCCGCGCGATCCCGGCTCACTTCTTGTAGATTTTCCCGGACCGGGAATCGAATCTGGCCACAGGCCGATCCATCTGCCAGAGCTCCACGTTGTGGCCGTCGACGAGCCTTTCCGCGGAGCTGATCGCGGATTCATCGTCGATGCAATCCATCTGGATCATTCGGATTGGGCGGTCGTGTAGTCCCATGATCAATGCACGATAGGCGGACATCCCGGTCTCCTGACAAGGCGCAATGGCGAGCGCTCGCCCACAAGATGACGCCGAGCACATTTGAATTCGATGGGGATCGCATCGCCCGCTTCTAGCCGCGGCATAAGTTGCCGGAAGCGCGCAGTCGGAACTGGTCCTATGCCGATCCTATGCGGTCGCGATCGCGCCAGTCTCGAAATCATACAGTCTCAGACACCATATCCGCTCCGTCGCGCAAACTCGCGCGGCGCAACGAACTGGTGAAAATGATGTCTACTTCAGAGGGCAGCGACAGGATCATTGATCCGATGATGGCAATCGCGAACTGTTCGACGCGACAGCGCATCGTCGTGGTCGGCGCAAAGAGCATGGAACTGATGATGGCATTGCATCGCCGCGGGTATCTGCTGGCGGCAGCGGGAGGCAATTGTGGCCGCCCGGCAGGTCAATATGAAGTCGCGCTCGTGGACTGGCGGCGGCGCACGCTCCACGCGCTCGGTGCCACGATGGACTGGCTCGATGACTTCCTCAGCCCGCGCGCCGTGCTGGTGATCTGGCTCGATGCGCAGAAGGCGACAGCGAAGGAAACTCTTCGGGCCGCGGTGATGAAGCACGGCTTCGTCGTCCTGCAAGGCGCCGAGCATCCCTGCGGCAGCGTGCTACTGGCGCGACGTTCGCAGGCCATCCCCGTCCAGCAGGCGGCGTGAGCACGCACACCGTCAGAACCCCTCAAAGGCTCAATCAGATGTTGAAATCGAAGACAAGACGCGCCGTCATCCGCGAGTGGATGGCTCTTGCGCCCGAGCAGCGACGGTCCGCCGAACAGGCAATCGACTTTGCGCAGCGCGCCACCGCAAGACACAATCTGCCGCGCAGCCGGCGAACGCCGCAGGCCGCGATGATGGCATGGCTGAAGCCGCGTACCGGGCGGCCGTAGGAGCGACGCATGATGTCACCAAACAGGTTTCGCTCCGCGCGACACACTGAATTCCGCTCTACGACCCAAAATCCTGCGGCGTGAACGAAAGGTCCATTACCTTCCACTCCCCGTACTTGTCGGCCGGTAGCATCTTGTAGGGCTGGCAGGCCTCGAGCGCGCTCATCGCGGACTTCACGACGGCCACACCCTTGGCGGACGGCGGGGCTTCGATCAGAATTGGCGGGCGCGCCAGCGTGCCGTTGGTGGCGAGCACCGCGCGCAGCTTGATGCGCACATTGTCGGTCGGCGCGACCCCGGCCGGAAGCTTCGCGCAGCTCCTCAAGTGCCGGCGAAGCTCGGCGATCACCTCGGGCGGAAGCTTCGCACTGACCGAATCCTTGGCATCGCCGCCGTCATCCTTGGGCGCGTCTTTCGGCTCGGTCGGCAATTCGGGTGGCAGGCCCAGCAGGACGCCGTATTTGACAGTCACGTCCGGCTCCGGCGCCTGATAGGCCGGTGGCGCAGCCTGCGGCATCGGCGGTGGCGGCTGCTGCTCCGGCTGAGGCTGCGGCGGGGGCTGTTGCGGAGGCAATTGCGACTGCGGCGGCTGTTGTTGCGGTTGCTGAGTTTGTGGTTGCGGCGGCGTTTGAGGCGTCTGCGTCTGCGCATTGGCCTCGCGCTGCTTCGGCGTCTGCGAGGGCTGTGGCTGCGCCTGTTTCTGCTGCGGTTCGGACTGCTTCTGCGACGATTGCGGCGAAGCCTGCTGCTTGGCCGCAGGCTTCGGCGCCATCGCCGCCTTGTCCTTGTCGGTGAAGTCGATCTTCGGCAGTTGCAGATCGGGGGTCGGATCCGGCTCCTTCACCTGTTCCTTGACCTGTTCTTTGGCCTCCTGCTCCTTGATCTCTTCCTGGACCTGCTGAGGCGTGACGATGTCGACCGAGACCGTCTCGGGCGGCGCGGGATGAAATGGATGAACCTCGCTGATCAGGATGATCAGCCCCACCAGCGTCAGATGCGCGATCGCCGACGCTGCAATGTCCGTCCGTATGATCTTCCGCGGTTCCATCGCCCGATCTTGGGTTGCCGGCTTGCTCCTACCATACCGCGGCCACCCCTCAATCCCATTTCGGCGCGAAGCCGAAATCAGTCAGGCGGCCCTTCGGGCTGGCCAGCGCCGCGATCCGGGCCATCTCGTCCCCCGCCAGCTCGAAATCGAAGATCTCGATGTTTTCCGACAGGCGCTCGACGCGCGAGGTCCTGGGAATTGCAGACACATTCTGTTGCACGAGCCAGCGCAGGCAGATCTGCGCCGGCGTCTTGTGGTGGGCGCGGCCGATCTCGGCCAGCACCTGGTCGGCCTTGACGTGGCCCCTGGCGATCGGGCTGTAGGCGACGAGCGCCAGCCCGTGCTGGCCGCAGGCCGCCCTCACCTTCGCCTGGTCCAGATAGGGGTGATATTCGACCTGGTTGCAGACGAGCGGCTCCGGTGACAGCGCGACCGCCTGCTCGATCAGCGCCACCGTGAAGTTGGAGACGCCGATATGCCGTGTCAGGCCCATCTTCTTGGCGTGCGCCAGCGCACCCAGCGTCTCCGCCAGCGGCACGTGCGAATTGGGCCAGTGCAGCAGCACGAGATCGACGGCGGGAAACCGCAGCTTGACCAGGCTCTCCTTGAGCGACCGCTCGAGATCGTGGGGCGCGAAATGGTTGGTCCAGACTTTTGTGGTGACGAAGATTTCGTCGCGGCGCACGCCGGAGGCGCGCAGGCCGTCGCCGACCTCGCGCTCATTGCCATAGACCTGGGCCGTGTCGATGTGGCGGTAGCCAAGCCGCAGCGCCTGCTCGACCACGCGCGCACAGGTCCGGTCGCTCAATTCCCAGGTCCCGAGCCCGATCGCCGGGATGCTTGCGCCGTTGGCCTCGACGAACAGCATGAGGAAGCCTCTCTGTTGCGATCGCCCCAAATGTCACCAGGCGTCATTATGGACCCGGCCCGTCAGGCTGCCAACGGAAGCCGCTGCGGTTGGGCCGGATATTCAGCGCAATGCCAACGGGAGGTTGGCGTCAAGCTTTGGCGAGCGCCTGGAACACCGTATCAGGCGCATGTGCGATGACCGCCAGCAGCGCCCTCGCGGGACCGCGCGGGGCGCGCTTGCCCTGCTCCCAGTTGCGGATGGTTTCGACGGGCACGCCGAGCTTTGCCGCGAACTCCATCTGGGTCAGACAGGCACGCCGGCGCAGATAGCGGACCGCGAGCGAACCGGCCTCGGCCGGTGTTGGACTGGTCGCGGGCTGGATTGGAAACGGCTGGACAGGAAACTCTTGCCCGTCCCGCAACTCGACGATCCGTCCGTCCGCCTTCAGCCGCACACGCATGCTCATTCCCCCAAGCGCGGGCGATGATGCGGCAGCACGCTTAAGTTCGGATTAAAGGCGGTGAGGCGCGCGATCTCCCCCGAGTCATTGCGAGGAGCTCTTGCGACGAAGCAATCCAGACTGCCGCAGCGGAGGGATTCTGGATTGCTTCGCTACGCTCGCAATGACGGGCTGGGAGAGAGCAGCGGCCCCAACTAGCCCCTATTTCAGCCCAAACCATAGCGTCGCGATGCCGAGGAAGGAGAAGAAGCCGACGACATCGGTCACGGTCGTCACGAACGTGCCGGAGGCCACCGCCGGATCGGCCCGCACGCGCTCGAGCGCCATCGGGATCAGAATGCCGCCGAGCGCACCGGCAAAGAGGTTCACGATGATCGCAAGCCCGATGACGATGCCGAGGCCAGGAATCTTGAACCAGGCCACCGCGGCAATGCCCGTGATCACGGCGAAAGCCAGGCCGTTGACGATGCCGACCAGGGCCTCGCGCATCACCACGCGCCAGGCGTTGGAGGAGCCGAGCTCGCGGGTGGCAAGCGCCCTCACCGCGACCGTCATGGTCTGGGTCGCGGCGTTGCCGCCCTGGCTCGCCACGATCGGCGCCAGCACCGCAAGCGCCACCATCTTCTCGAGCTGGCCCTCGAACAGGCCGAGCACGGAAGATGCCAGGAACGCCGTTGCCAGATTGACCAGCAGCCAGTTGAACCGCGCCCGCGCGATGGTGAACACGGTGTCGGAAAGCTCTTCGTCGCTGTTGACGCCGCCCAGCGCCTTGAGGTCCTCGTCCGCCTCCTCTTCGATGACGTCGACGACATCGTCGACGGTGATGACGCCGACGAGGCGGTCCTGGGTGTCGAGCACGGGGGCTGCAACGAGGTTATATTTGCCGAACATGCGCGCCACCTCCTCCTGGTCCTCCAGGACGGAGACGCGGCGGCGGTCCTCATCGGTCAGCTCGGCAAGCGCCACCGGACGGCGCGCGCGCAGGAGCACGTCGAGCGAGATCGCCCCATGCCAGTGCTGCTCCTTGTCGACGACGTAGATCTCGTAGAAGCGTTCGGGCAGATCGGGCGTGTCGCGCATGTAGTCGATCGCCTGTCCGACGGTGAAATCCTGCGGCACGGCGATGAACTCGGTCTGCATCCGCCTTCCGGCGGAATTTTCCGGATAAAGCAGGCTGCGCTCGAGCGCGACGCGTTCTTGCAGCGGCAGCTTCTCGAGGATCTCCTCCTGCTCCTCCTCGTCGAGGGTTTCCAAGAGCTCCACCGCGTCGTCGGATTCGAGCTCGCGGACGCCTTCGGCCACGGTCTCGGGCGGCAGCTCGTCAAGAATCTCCTCGCGGACGGACTCGTCGACCTCGTTCAGCGCCGAGAAGTCGAAGTCGCGGCCGGTGAGTTCGACCAGGCGGACGCGGTCGTCGGCTTCGAGAGCCGCAATCAGATCGCCGAGATCGGCCTCGTGCAACTCGGCAACGCAGGCGCGCAGCGCGGCACTGTCACCAGCCTCGATCGCATGCGCAATCTCCGCGACGAATTCGTGCCGAATTTCGCCGTCTTCATTGCGCATCGGAACGTGGTCGAGTACCGAGGCCTCGGCGGAAGGGGTACCGTCCATATGTTCATCCATGGTACGCCTCGCCGTTTGACAGGTTGGATCAGGTGGTTTGGGCTGACGGTCAGGCAATACCCACAAGGCAATCGCGAGCGCAATGACAAAGATGCATCGACCGAAATGGACCTCGATCACGGTGGGCGTGGCTCTCGCTGCCCTCACCGCGAGCGCCTCGGCCGAGGCTGCGGACTGCCCGCGCAAGGACGCACTCGGTACCTCGCGCCTGCTGAGCGTCGATGCCAAGACCTATCCTCGCGTCGGGTTGAAGAGCTTTCCGCAAACACTGCCGCTCGCCGATCACGAAGTCGTACTGACTTTCGACGACGGCCCGAACCCGCCGACCACGTCGAAGGTGCTGGCCGCGCTGGCGCAGGAATGCGTGCGCGCGACCTTCTTCCTGATCGGCCTGCATGCGTCCGAGCATCCCGACATGGTCAAGCGCATCGCCCGCGAGGGCCACACCATCGGACACCACACCTGGTCGCATCCGTTCATGGCGCGGATCCCGTTCGACAAGGCGAAGGGCGAAATCGACCGCGGCATCGCCGCCGACGAGATGGCGCTGCACGGGGTCTCAACCACGACGCCCTCGACGCCGTTTTTTCGCTTCCCCTATTTCGAGTCCACGCAAGCCGAGCTTGACCTGCTCCAGTCGCGCGGCATCGCCGTGTTCGGAGCCGATCTGTGGGCCAGCGACTGGAACGAGATGACGCCGGATCAGGAATTGAAGCTCATCACCGAGCGCCTTGCGGCCGCCGGCAAGGGCATCATCCTGTTCCACGATCCGAAGGCGCGCACCGCCGCCATCATGCCGGCCTTCTTGCGGTATTTGCGGGAGAACGGCTTTCACGTGGTTCATTTGGTGCCGGCGGGCACATCACAGAAGAATGCTGACGCGCATTGATGCCGGAATGTCACGCCCGGGCAAAATGGGGTGATTTGAGCCCTATTAACACTCTGTTCATGCTACCCCATGCAATGATGACCGGGGTCTTAAGCCTGAACCGTTTCGGGACGGCTCCGACCAACGAATATTGCGACAATCGCGTGTGAGGACAGACGGGATTCATGATCGGCAGTAGCGTTGCTTTCCGGAAGCGATCCTGGACCGTCCTGCTTCTGGGGTTGCTGACCACGGCTTCGCCGGCGGCGTTTGCGGCCGATTGCCCAGGCCATCCGGACGCGCTCGGCACCTCCCGCACCATTGTCGTCGACCCGCACGAACATCCGCGCATCGGCACCATGCAGTACCGCGAGACACTGCCGCTGAAGGACCACGAAGTCGTCCTGACCTTCGACGACGGTCCGCTGCCGAAATATTCGAACCAGATTCTCCAGATGCTCGCAGACGAGTGCATCAAGGCGACCTTCTTCATCATCGGCGAGCAGGCCAAGGCGAACCCGGAAGGCGTGCGCAAGCTGGTGGCAGCGGGCCACACCGTCGGTACCCACAGCATGACCCATCCGCTGACGTTCGACCGGATGCCGCTCGACAAAGCCGAGGCGCAGATCAACGGCGGCATCGAGTGGACCTCGGCCGCGATGACCGATTCATCCAAGCTCGCGCCGTTCTTCCGCATTCCCGGCCTGATGCGCGCCGAAGGCGTCGAAAATCTTCTGATCTCGCGCGGCATCCAGGTCTGGAGCGCCGACTTCCCCGCCGACGACTGGCGCCATGTCTCGCCCGACCGCGTCTACCAGCTCGCGATCCAGCGGCTGGAGGCGAAGGGCAAGGGCATTCTGCTGCTGCACGACATCCAGCCCCGCACCGTGGCGGCGCTGCCAAAGATCATCCGCGACCTGAAGGCGCGTGGCTATCGCATCGTCCATGTGGTGCCCGCGACCGCTGAGCGGCCGGCGACGCCGACCACAGCCGTGGAATGGCTGCTGCATCCGCCGACGGAGACGACACCGATCGCGCGCTGGCCGGCCGTGCCGAATTTTGTGTTCACGCAAACCGAGCGGCTCCCGGCGCCCGGCCTGGCTGATCTCAACGCGCAAACCGCGCATCAGTCGCTGTTGCCGCGCAAGACCATGGCGCAGGCGGATGTCGCGGCCACCCTGCCCGTGCCCGGCCGCGATCTCTTCGTGATCCCTGAGGGCTCGATCGAGGTGCTGCTGTCGACGACATTGTCGCGGCGGGCCGCGACGCGGCTCGCGATGGCGGCCGAGACGCCTCATGCCAAAGGCAAGGCGGCCAGGATGCAGGCACGGCGGACGGCACATGCCGCACATGCCGCGCCGAAACATTCAGCTCATTCCAAGGGCGCTACGCCGCGCCCGACGCGGGTTGCCAGCCTGAAGAAGCGGGCGCAGTAAGCCTTGGTTACTGCCGCATGATGTTGGCGACGCAGAGCAGCACGATCAGCGCCAGGAAGAACAGGTCCATATAGGACTTCAGCTCGCCGTCACGGCGCAGCCGCGCAACGTCGGTAACGACCTGCTTGCGCGCATTCGTTCCACCGGACCCGTCATTGATCGGGCCCTGGAGGCGCCGCGCCTCGGTCTCGAGCTTCTCGATCTTCTGGAAGAAGTAGAACGAGCGCAGCGTCGAGGCCGCGCGCATGGCGCTGTAGACCAGCACCAGGATCGCGAGCATCGCCCGGTTCGGATACTTCTCCATGAAGTTCAGGCTGAAATACACCATCGCCATGAACGCGAAGTTGGTCAGGAAGCGGTAGACGAAGCTTAGAAAGACCATGCTGGCTCCAGCCGAGAGAAGGCGCGCAACCGGAAGGGTGTTGCGAATTCGGGGATGTGGGGTTCAGGCCGGAACGGCCGGCCTGAACGCCGCGCAGGTCCGTCTACGCGAACTTTGTTTCAACAAAGATACCAGCGCCCGCGCGCCGCCGCCTTTTAGCCACGCGCCGCCACAATGCAAGCGAGAGCGTCCGGCATGTTCCGCGCTCGCTACGAGGCGTCCCGCGGCTCGATGGAGATTTGACGGAAGCTACGGTAGAGTGTTGTCGTCGTATTGCGTGGGGTCTGCCGATGCCGAGAAAGGGAATCACGGGCCACGACGACTGGGTGCTGACCGAGGCGCTCGCGACCGCCTTGGTCGCGCTGGAGCAGCTCGCGCCGAAGCACCAGCCGAGCGCGCATATGGACGACATCCGCAAGATGCTGTCGAACGGCAAGGAGCCGGCGGCGGTCAGCTTGCATCTGGCCCAGGCCAAATGCCGTTTGTTCCCCGACGTCGATCCGCTCGACATCTACCGGGAGTACGGCATCGGCGAGGAATATGGCTGAGCGCTTGTTCGCTCATCCCTCGGGCGTGCTGCTGTCCGGCAACAGGCACTGCCCCAACCGAAGGGGCCACGATCAAGTCTCCTGACAATTCCGGCTGAACCGCAAAACGACTTGACGAAGGCTTGCCTAACGAATGTAATGTTATAACATTACATTCGCGGTTCAAATGCCGGCTCCCGAACGTCAACGCCGTATCCCCTTGAAAAGGCTCTTCGATCTCCATGCCAAAACTCCCCGTCACCGTCTTGTCCGGCTTCCTCGGGGCTGGAAAGACAACTTTGCTGAACCACGTCCTGAACAACCGCCACGGCCTGAAAGTGGCGGTGATCGTCAACGACATGAGCGAAGTGAACATCGATGCGGATCTGGTTCGCGATGGCGGTGCGAACCTGTCCCGGACCGATGAGAAGCTTGTCGAGATGACCAACGGCTGCATCTGCTGCACGCTGCGTGATGATCTCTTGAAGGCGGTGCGCGCCCTCGCCGAAAATGATCGCTTCGATTATCTGCTGATCGAATCGACCGGCATTTCCGAGCCGCTCCCGGTCGCCGCGACCTTCGATTTCCGTTCCGAGGGCGGCGAAAGCCTCTCCGACGTGGCACGCCTCGACACCATGGTCACCGTGGTCGACGCCGTGAACCTGCTCAAGGATTATTCGTCGACCGAATTTCTCGCTCAACGCGGCGAAGCGCTGGACAACGACCACCGCACGCTGGTCGATTTGCTCGTCGAGCAGATCGAGTTCGCCGACGTGATCGTTCTCAACAAGATCGATGACGCCTCACCAGCGCAGCGCGAGGCGGCACGACAAATCATCCGCGCGCTCAATCCGGAAGCGGACTTCATCGAAGCCGACCACAGTCGCGTCGCGTTCGATCGCATTCTCGACACCGGCCGGTTCGACTTCGCAAGGGCCCAGCAGCATCCGCTCTGGTACAAGGAGCTTTATGGCTTTGCCGATCATGTGCCGGAAACTGAAGAATACGGCGTGACGAACTTCGTCTATCGCGCGCGCCGGCCGTTCAATCCCGCCAGGTTCGACAAGTTCATCAAGGAGCCGTGGCCCGGCGTCATTCGCGCCAAGGGACATTTCTGGCTGGCGACACGCCCGCATTGGCTTGGCGAGATCAGTCAGGCCGGTTCGATCACGCGCACCCAGGGCCTTGGTTCGTGGTGGGCAAGCGTGCCTGCGGAACGATGGCCGGATGATCCTTTCTGGCGGAAGCGGCTGCGTGCGAACTGGAACGACATCTATGGCGATCGCCGCCAGGAAATCGTGTTCATCGGCACCGGCATGGACGAAGGCTCGCTCCGCGCTGGCCTGGACGCATGCCTCGTGCCGGGCAAACCGGCCATGAACGTTGCGGAATGGGCCAAGCTCGCAGACCCGTTTCCGGTCTGGCGACGCGCGGATGAAGCCGCCCGGGCGGAGCAGAGATGACAACGTCGTTCGATTCGTCCGTCGGCTCAGCCGCCATACTGCTGCTTCAGGTATTTCAGATAATTGCCGAGGTGGTGCTGCCAGAAATAGTCCAGCTTCTGGCATCCTGGCGTCCCATCAGTCGGGTTGCCGCCCGGATTGGCGAACAGCGGCAGCAGCGAGCCGACGTCAGCATAGTTCAGCGAGAGCTGAATCTGGTCGAGGATCTGCTGCATCATGTCCGAGATTGTCGATCCGGTGACCGGTGCGGCGGATGCCGCCCCAAGATCGGCGGCGTTCAAGTGAATCGTCTCGGACGCCAGTCTCAGAGAGAGACTCTCGACCCGCTGCTTGAGCCGCCTCACCGAATCATCGCGAACGCGATTGACCGCGCTCTCAGCGTCGGCGGTTGCGCTACCGAGCGCGATCATGGCCTCAGGATTGGGACTGCCGCCGAACCCGCGCAGCGGATTTGGCGTGTTGAGGTCTGATATCCACTCCAGGGAAAACGGTGCCTGCGGCACCCAGTCCTGCGTCGACGTCACGGCCCAAGCATATCCGTCGACCCCGGCAAGCCGCGCGTAATCGTATGCGTAATGGTCGTTGCCGGCCTTGGCTGGCGCGAAGGTATAGGTCTTGTAGACCGGCCCTTTAAAAAGAAGCGTCGAGTGCCGGACCAGCGAGGTCAGCAGCGTAGCAATCGAGGCCCCCTGGCTGTGCCCTGTGATGTAGACGTCGTTGCCCTTCTCCGCGAGCAGCCCCAAGGTCACGAACAGTGGGCGATCGGTGGTGAACAGCATGAGCAGCAAACTCAAAGCGAAGCCCGAATGCACACCGGCTTTCACCGCACTGTCACCCTCATCCCGGGCCAGGTCGAACGGCAGCGAGATCTGACCGAACTTCACGTCGAAGCGCGCGTTGATCAGGGGAAACAGCAAGTCGGCCAACACGCTGGCGGCACTTGCGACGGTGCCGCGCACTGCGATCGCGTATTGGGTGGTGTCACTCTGGTTCTGCCAGACCTGCCAGTAGTTATCCAATAGCGTGGAGTTCGTCGGGGTGAGGTCCTTACGGATCGCCCAATTTGAGCTTGGGTTGGGCACGCCGGGAACGCCGCAGGTTGCCACCGCTTCGGTCAGCGATGGCGTGCCGGCGTAGGCATGCTGCGCCATCTCGAGCAGAACTTGCGCCTCTGCGAATTGGAATCCGGGCTTGAGCGTCATGCTGTCCTCCTTGCAAAGGTGCTCGACTCCAGCCGCCCGCGTTCGGACCCGGAAGCCAGCAACCGACATTTCGCATCTCTCGGAGAGAGTCAATTATAGGATGTGTTTGTGTAGATACGCAATATGAAGGTGCCGATCGATCAGCGACCTTGGAGGCTGTTTCCAGGAACAATTGCGTGAACAGCGGGCGGCCCCGCATCCCTCGCCTGAGTGGAGAAGCGCAGCTGGTCGTGCGTGGCGAGGCCGTCGATCTCAAACGGAAGACGGAAACCTCGCTCGGACCATTGAAGCAGTCACCCAACGCGGCCTGCGCGTTCGCTGCCGCTTGAACTGGCGAATTAAGCTTGATGCCGCCGCGCGGGGTTAATTGCGGAACTCGCCCGCGACGGCATCCTTGGCATCCTATTTGCTCAGTCACGACCTAAAGGTCGGTCCCAACGACTGGCCGTTTCAGGTTGAGGCAAACGATGCAAGAAGTGTCCCGTTCCGGCATCACCGGGGAGTTGCAGCTCAGCGCGCTCATCTCCGATCTATGGTGGCGCGTCGATCTTTTGAATTCCGACATCCTCGAAGAGGAAGCCAAAGCAGGTGTGTTCGATGTGCGACAGCCTGCATATCCGCCTCTCGCACTAAATCTTCGCTCGCGACGAGACAACCTCGTATCGACAATCTATGCTCTTGAGGAGCGTGCGAAGGCTGCGCAAGCGGCGGCGTAATGACCTCGCCGAAAGGGGCGTTCCTATCGTTGAGGATCGCCGATGTCGAATGCGCCTAGACGATATTCTTCGCCCACCGACTGCTCGTCTGCCATTTGCGTGATCAAGGTGAACGTCGCGTCGGGATAGCGCGCCCACACTTCGATATCGTCTGACGTTACAGTTAGGTAGCCGAAGAAGCACTTGTATCGGCCGGGCTCCGTCACGCGGCCGATCTTGTCCCAACTGATCTTGTTAACGCGCATTTCTGTCGATCAAAAAGGAAGCCCCCTCACCAAGTGGGAACGGGCTCCTCATGCCCATGCATATTGCGCTTGATCAGTCCACCAGCGCAATAGCAAGCCTAGTCGCGATTGGTTTCCGCAGCGTTACTGCTACGCAGTCGAGAAGGATTGCTAGAGCTTGCTTAGCTCCACTGGTTCTCCGGCGATGAACCTGGCGGCGGCGTGATCTCGGCTGGCCTTATGGAACATCACCTGTTGCGTAGCCACAAACCAAAGCTTGATCTCGTCGAGAGCAGGCGAACTGTTACTGTCAGTCAGCCATTCCGCGAAACTAGTATCTTAACCTGGCTCTGAATTTATCGATCAGCTTATATTTTACGGAAGACAGGAGGTCTGAAATGCCTCTAGAGCGATATTCGCTGATGCCGCGTTTGGTTTTTCTCGCGTCGATTGGCTTCGCGGGACTGTAATAATATAAAGCGATTGAATCTCTCGTCACCCTCTCCGGACAATTCAGTGGGTCCGGATGGCCATGGTAACTACTCTCGTCAGTCGAAAAAACTGCAACCGTGTTAAAATGCGGAGCGATCGAAACCTCTTTCCGGCTCATGTCCCTTGACCACAATTCAAGAGATCCCCCCCAAGACTCTTCCCAGCCAGAATTCAAATAAATGAGCAAATTAAGACGGCGGTATAAACCAAGTTGTTCGTTCCAATTGAAGTCTGCATGCACCTTGAGAAAGCCGCCTCTCGTCGAACTGTGAATCCCTCCTCCAACCAATTGGGGGTCGCCGACCAGATCACTCTCGCCGGTCATGTCCTCCAGGAATTTGATAAAGCTGGGCTGGTGACAAGTATCAATCAGTTCTCGTACCGCTGGTGGCATTCTCTCGTAAGTTCCGCAATAACGCTTTTTCTGCGTCCCGTAGAAATCCTTCTCTCCATCAAAAAACGAAAACTCTTTGACTTGCCTGGAGACCTCAGCAATTTGTTCCGCATCCCACAAATCCTTGAGAGCGATATGTGGGAAGGGTTGAGCCCGCTGATAGGCAACAGCAAATGTTTTGCCATCCAATGCAAAATTTGATCGCACAGCATTTGATCGCATAAGCATGCTTTTGCCCCTGCCGGTATCGTCGTTAAGTATTTGTTAAATGTCGGCACGTCTTATGACAAGTGGCATCACACCCCGTCGAAGGTGGATTGCATATTTAAGATTAAGCGCAATTATCAGGACGCCTCAAAGAAAGGTGGGTTGCCGCTTCGCTTTCTCTCGGCAAATCGTGAATAAAGGTGGCCGAGATAAGAAGCCGAACTTAGGCAATTAATGGCACTATCGGCCTGGAATATCGGACTGGCCTAACCCCGCGGCAAACCGTTTACACGTCGCCGCTCGCTTCGCGCCGCCCCAGGTGACTCTCAGGAAGCCCAGGCGCGCCCGCAGAACGCGGTACGGGAAACCCAGCACGCACGGCCCAAACGGCTCCAGCGAGTCCTTGGGTGATCCTAGGGCTTCTAATAAGCAAGCTGAAAGCGCATCTGCTTGGATCGGGACGACGGCACCGTCTTTTCAACAGCGGATCGTATCCGAGTTGCGAGACCTTCGGCGGGCTGAAGCTTAAGAGCCCTCTCGAACTGGATCGACGCCTTGGTCAACACGTTAGGCCGCGACACCCCCATACCGAGATATTTTCCATTTTGCCCGAGTAGAAGCAATCTGCTGAACAGATTGTAAGCCTGCCATTTCGCGTAAAACTAAGTGCTAGGCTGGGCGCTGTAGGTCATCGCCGTCTTGGCACGGCTCCCCATGAATGGCGCCTCGATATATCGGAACGTGAGCGCTGATACCGCGACCACCGTTGCCGCACATCCCGCGAAAGCGGCAAGCATCGCTCCGTCTGACATTTCTTTGACGGCAATGAACCGATCGACCAAGCCGAGCGCTATGAAGATCACGGAGCAGTGGACCGCGCGATGCAACTTCGCCACCTTGGGGAAGCCGAACGGCACATAGCTCAAGGTGACCGGCATGTTAACGATCAAGAGCAGCGCATAGCTGACATTGATTGGAGCGGCCATGACGCGACGGAGGCCCGCCAGTTGCTTGATGCGTTGCGGATATCGCAAGCGCGGCACGTGGCCTATCGGGACCTGATACTTAGCGAGCTAAAGCAGTGAGCAAGACGCATCAGACCGAGAAGCAGCCCGCCCCAGAGCCTCTCCAGCCTCCCCATCCGGAGCCTACTGAGGAAGCGCGGCAAGTCGCCCCAAGAATACGTCGACGACCAGCGGGCGAATAATCCAGGAACTCCGCCGCAAGATGAACTAGCGAGCACACGGAGACCTCTGCCTCCGCTCATCGGTACCAATCGATCCGATCGGCCCGTAACCGCCGGCGATCGATCTCCTCGCGAAGGATGTCGGCGCGGTGTTTCGCGGTGTTACCAAGGAGATGATACCGGCCACCTAAGGCACGATCGGCGGCCACTTGGATCCGGATATTTTCATACAGACGGAGCACGCTCTCGTCGTTCAGATTTTCAATACTCATGACGCAACAAACCTTCGATATGGAAAGGCACCAGCCTTTCTCAACTCACACGGGAGATCAAGTCCCGTGACCGCCGAACGTGACAGACGGAGCCAGCATGCGAGGCGGCCGTGGTGGCGACACGCGCTCTCGCCAAAAGGGGGGCTCTGGCGGGCGGTGTGCTTTACCTCATGCTACGTCACGGAATACATGCACGGAGCGGCACCGCGAAGAGCCAGGGCAATACCACCGTCACGGTGCCCGTACATCCGGAGCCTGAGGGCGGCTCGCGCGGCAAACATCATTGGCGCTGAGGTGTTCACCGGCTGGCTCGCGCGCGGCCGGGTCTTCCCGATGAACAAGAAGGCTTGGGCAACCAAACTCAAGAAATATCCGGTCCTAGCCGGCGCCAATGAACCGAAGAAGAGCTGCCATCGCGTGCGAAAGGCCCGGGCCGAACTTGCGGCTTACGCCGACGGCACCGGGAGCCAGATGATGGCTATGTTCGGATGGACCGACCCGAAGATGCCAGCGCCCTACGTCGCTCAGGCGAATCGATAGAAGCTCGGAATAAGTGGGATGGAAAAAATCGTCACATTCGATGAGGGCCAGCCGCACGATGGTTTTTGGGCCGAGGCCGGAGGCGAACATTGCGAGAACATCGGGCGCGAACGGAGTGTAACTTTCCCGGGTAACATCCGGAAAATATAATGATTTCAATGTGAAATGTGGGTTTGTGGTGCGCTCGGAGGGACTCGAACCCCCACGATTTTACTCACTGCCACCTCAAGGCAGCGCGTCTACCAATTCCGCCACGAGCGCTTTGGGGATGCCGGCCTGAGGCTTGAGGCCTGCCGGATCAACGGCGCCGATCTAACAAATCCATCAGAGGGGTACAAGCCTGCAAAGGCCCCGAATTCCACAAGCTTGGGAAGAAAAATTCCTACAACCAGCCGGCCGCTTACCGGGTCCCGGTCGTGCGCGGCAGCATCTGCTTGACCTCGACCGCGATCCGGTTGCGGTCGACCAGCACGACGCCGGAGGCTACGGGGAGATTATTGGCCAGAACCTTGACCTCGTCGGCCTCGGTTGCGTCCAGCTCGATGATGGCGCCGCGGGAAAGACGTAATACTTGATGGATCGGCATGGTGGTCGTCCCGAGGACGACCATGAGATCCACGGTGACTTTATCGAGAGTAGGCACTGTCAGCACCACCGCAACTTGGGACTAAGGACTATGCACTCGGCATTTGCGCCTGCGATCATCACCCGGTTATGGTTAGCCAATGGTTAATTCGCCCCAAAGCCCCCGCCAAGACTTGGATTTGACGTCATTTTCCGCCGCTGGCGGCGAACCCGTGCAGTGGCGGATTTCGGACGCGCCCGTGCCCTATCTGGAGGCGGTGGCCGACATGGAAGCACGCGTCGCCGCGATCGCGGCAGGCGAGGCCCCCGAGCTGGTCTGGCTGCTCGAACACCCCCCGCTCTACACCTCCGGAACCTCGGGCAAGGACTCCGACGTGCTCGATCCCCGATTCCCGACCTTTGCGACGGGGCGCGGCGGGCAGCTCACCTATCACGGGCCCGGCCAGCGGGTGGCCTATGTCATGCTCGACCTCAAGCGGCGGAGGCCGGACGTTCGGGCCTACGTCGCGAGCCTGGAGGAATTGATCCTGCGCACGCTTGCCGCCTTCAACGTCCGCGGCGAGCGGCGGGAGGACCGGGTCGGCGTCTGGGTGAAGCGGCCCGACAAGGGCGTGGGACACGAGGACAAGATCGCCGCCATCGGCGTGCGGCTGAAGCGCTGGGTCTCGTTCCACGGCATCGCCATCAATGTGGAGCCGGAGTTATCGCATTTCGCCGGCATCGTGCCCTGCGGCGTCGCCGATCCCCGCTACGGCGTCACCTCGCTGGTCGATCTCGGCCAGCTCGTGACCCTGGCTGACGTCGACATCGCGCTCCGACAGGCGTTCGAGGAGCTGTTCGGACCGACCCGCGCTCTGTTGCCGGAAGCCGCGGTCTAACGCTTTCCTGTTGGACACGCACCGGCCCCGTTCTCCGTGAGCGTGGAATCGGCTACGATTGTTTCCGGTGTCGCCCACGCCTCCCCCCTCCGCCGGGAAAGTAGACTTCATGCCGGGCGAAGTGATCATCGGACCGACTGTTCGAGCGCCAGGCATAAGGAGGGATTGCGCTTTCTGCTCGCAATGGGAGGTTTTTACGATGAGACTCTCTGCGCCGATCTATCACCTGAAGCGCAAGGCGAAGCGCCTGTCCCGCGAGGAAGGCATTCCGCTCCACGACGCGCTTGACCGCGTCGCCGCGACGGAAGGTTTTTCCGCCTGGAGCATGCTCGCAGCAAAGGCCGCCGCGGTGACGCCGGCCAACAGGCTGTTTCCGCAATTCCAGCCGGGTGATCTGGTGCTGGTCGGGGCGCGCCCCGGTCAGGGCAAGACCCTGATGAGTCTCGAGCTTGCCGTGGAGGCCATGAAGTCCGGCCATCGCGCCGCATTCTTCTCGCTCGAATATACCGAGAAGGATGTTCTGGGCCGCTTACGCGCGATCGGCGTGGACCCGGCGCAATTCGCCGACATGTTCGAGGTCGATTGCTCCGACACGATCAGCGCCGATTACGTCGTCAAGCAGATGGCCGCCGCGCCCCGCGGCACAGTGGTGGTGATCGACTATCTGCAGCTGCTCGACCAGAGGCGGGAAAACCCCGACTTGACCGTCCAGGTGCTCGCGCTGAAATCCTTCGCACGCGATAAGGGGCTGATCGTCGTCTTCATCTCGCAGATCGACCGGTCCTATGATCCCTCGATCAAGCCCTGCCCCGATCTCGGCGATGTCCGGCTGCCGAACCCCCTGGATCTGAAGCTGTTCGACAAGACCTGCTTCCTGAACAATTCCGAAGTTCAGTTCCGCGCGGCGAGCTGACGATCCCTGCTGCAACGGCCGCGGGTGAGATTACTCACCCGCGGCTTGCGGCATCACGCCGCCTTCAGCGTAACCTCGAGCTTGCCGGCGATGTAGCGGCGCTCCTGGGTCAGACCGCCAAAGCCGTAGGCGTCGCCCTTGACCTCGTCGACATGCAGATAAGTCTCGGAATGCAGCGGGCCCAAAATCCCGGCCATGCGCTCGAACATGGCGGCGAGATAGGCGGCCTTCTCGTCCTTGGTGTTGGTGCCTTCGGTGACGTGGATGTCGATCCAGTAGCTTGCGAGCTTCTGCTCGGCGAGTGACTTGCCGCCGGCGAACCAGTCGCTTGCGTCCACCGACTTCACGATGATGGCGGTGACCTTGGGATCCTTGTGCAGGATCTTTGCGGTGAGCTCGGACACGGCGTTGGCGATATCGGCCTTCAGCGAGGGCGACTGGCGGGTGGTGGTGTAGGACACGGTGATCAGGGGCATGGTCGTTCTCCTCAGAATGTCGCCGAGGCTCGTGCGGCGTTGACGAGAAGCTAGACCCTCGCCCGTCATTTTGGTATCTTATCCTTGTTGATACCAGTGATAAGACTTAGTAATGACAGCCATACTCGACATCGCCACGGTCCAGGCCTTCCTGCTGGTCGCCGACCTCCAGAGCTTTACCCGCACTGCCGAAGCGCTCGGCACGACGCAGGCAGCCGTTAGCCTGAAACTGCAACGGCTGGAGACGCTGCTCGGCAAGCGCCTGGTCGAACGTTCGCCACGCGCGGTCCGCCTTACCGCCGACGGCGCAGCGTTTCTCGATCGCGCCCGCGCGCTGATGCAGGCGCATGACCGCGCGCTCTCGGGCGAGGCATCGGTGGCACAGTCGCTTTCGCTCGGCATCTCCGATCACGCCGCAGGCCCCGAGCTGGTGCCGCTGCTCGAACGCCTGCACGCGATGTCCTCAAACCTCACGCTCGCCGTCACGATCGGCTTCTCGCGCGAAATGCAGGATGCGTATGACGCAGGCCAGCTGGATGCAGTGATCGTCCGCCAGGAAGGCAGCCGTCGCGGCGGCGAGAAACTGACGGAGGACGAATTCGGCTGGTTCGCGTCCAGACGCTTCAGTTTACCGAAGGGTGAGCCGCTGCCACTCGCGACACTCGCCCCACCCTGCGGCGTCCGCGCCATCGCTGTGCGCGCGCTCGACAAGGCCGGCATCGCCTGGCGCGAGCGCTTTGTCGGCGGCGGCGTCACGGCGGTGGTCGCGGCTGTACTCGCAGGACTTGCGATTGCGCCACTGGCGCGGCGGATCGCACCAAGCGGGCTCATCGATATCGGACCTGCGCACAAGCTGCCAAAACTCGGCAGCTCGAAAGTGATGCTGCATTCGAAAGTCAGCGATCCCGCCAAGCTCGCCGCGCTGCGCGCGGTAGCGGCGACGTTTCGGAGCCTGGCGGCTTGACCCCGCGAGCGCTCACAAAATCGCCTCGAATGCGCTGCGCAGCGTCTCGTGCCGAAACACAAAGCCGCGGCTCAGCGCCTTGTTTGGCAGCACGCGCTGACCACCGAGCAGGAGTTCGTCGGCAAAGCCGCCGCCGATCCGGCGCAGCAGGCCGCCGGGAATGCGAAGCACCGTGGGCCGGTGCAGGCAGCGGCCGAGCTCTTCGGTGAATTTTGCGTTGGTGACCGGGATCGGCGCGGTGGCGTTGATGGGGCCGGCGAGATCGGGCGTCGCCATCACATAGGCGATCAGCCGAATGAGGTCGTCGCGCTCGATCCAGGACATCCACTGCCGCCCGGTGCCGATGGGCCCACCGAGGCCGAATTCGAACGGCGTCAGCATGCGCGTGATGAAGCCGCCTTCAGTCCCGAGCACGAGGCCGATACGTAAATTGACCACGCGGACGCCAAGCTCTTCCGCCGGCCCGGCCGCCTTCTCCCAAGCTGCACAGAGCTCATGGCTGAAACAGGCGTGGGACTTCGCGGACTCCGTCAGCACCTGGTCGGCCCATAGTCCGTACCAGCCGATCGCGGAGCCGCTGACCAGCACGTCGGGCTTGTGTTCGAGCCGTGCAATCAGTTTTACGACCTCGCCGGTCATATCGATGCGCGAGCCAAGAATTTTCGCGCGCTTCGCCTCGGTCCACAGGCCGTTGCCGATTGGCTCGCCGGCGAGATTGATGATGGCGTCGATGTGAATGTCCGAGGCGAGCTGGTCGAGGCTTGTGATCAGAGTGACCGGCGGCGGCAGCATCTCGGCCTTCGCGGGGTTGCGGATGAGCGCGATGACGTGATGTCCTGCCCCGCTGAGGCTTGCCGCAAGGCGACTGCCGATGAAGCCGGTGGCGCCGGTGATCAGCACGGTCTTGCGGCCGGGAATTTTTTCAACAAGTCCGTGTGCGAAGACGATCTTCATGCGGCCAAGCCGGCGCATCGCAGCAAAATCCCTGACGCCGCAGAGCGCCGCGCCGACCGCGCAGGCGATGGCGGCGATGCTGAGCAGGCCCTGATAGACCACGGTCGCGCCGAAGGGCTGCATCGCCCAATCGATCAGGACCGGCAGCAGCAGCACCAGGATCGCTCCATAATTGATCGCCAGCAGCGTGTGATTGATCCGCTCGCTCGGCGGCAGCTTTCGGCTCATATCCTCCTCGACGAAATCCATCAGCGTGATGACGATCTCGGCGACCAGGACTGCGACGATCAGCAGCGCGAGCATCCCGAAAACCTCGAGCCAGCCAAGCACGAGGAACAGAAACGCATAAAGCATGTTGCGGATGCCGTGCAGCTTCAATTCAAAACGCTGCGACGGGCGCCAGGCCAGGTGCTCGGTGAATTCGTGGTGATAGAACGTATCGAATACGCCCATCACGATCTGGATGGCGATGAGCGTCCACAACAGCGGCGTCATGATACGGCCTCCCTGAACACGATGGACTGGTGGATCAGCGCGCCGTAACGCGGATGAATGACATCGAGGGTGAAACGGAAGGCGCCCTCGCCGAGATCGCTATGCGTCACCGTGAGATCGCCCGGCGTGAGCCATTGCGGCAGCGGGATCCACAGGCTTCCGAACTGGAGCCCGTAAGCAGCGCTGCGGAAGGTCAGCGCCTGGCCTTCGACCGCGATGCGGAGTGCCATGCAAACGCCGAACCCGACATATTCCTCGAGCCCGGTCGGGCCGGCAAAGCGTTTTGCGGAATGGATCACTTGCGGAAAGCCGCGCTTGCGCGCGCAGATGCGCGTCCAGGTCTGGCCGCCGGTCGCGCCATCCTCGGTGACGGTGACGATCATGGGCACGCCCGTGTCGCGGCCGGTCGGCAGCGGTCCCCCGATCAGGCGCGCGACTTGGGCAAACCACCAGCCGATGTCGCTAAAGCTGACCTCGTCGACGACGCCGACGTAGACCACGCTGTCGCCGTCGGCGACGCGCTTGGAAAAGCGCCGCCAGGTAGCGAGCGGCAGGCGGCCCCAATCCCCGTCCGACAGCAGCGCGCGGAAGCGGCGGTCATCGAGCAGTTTGATGTGAGCGGAAGGAGGTGCGTTGGAGCCTGATAATCTTGCCGACGTCATCAGACCCTCCTCAGACCTACTTTGCCTTGCCCAGCGGCAGCAAATTGGCGATCTTCTCGCCAAGCCGCATCAAGGCGACCAGCCGCGGCCGCGGCACTTTCAGCATCTGCATGAACCAGTGGTCGGCGAGCTCGGTGAAGGCGAGCATCTCCTTGAGCCGCTTGCTCGCGACCGGATTGATGGTCGGGTCGCCGGCGGCATCGGACACGCAGGCCCGCAGTGCGGTGATCGCCGGATCGAGCTCCCGCTCCTTGCGCCGCGCCGCGATGCGCGCCGCGACCTCCCATATGTCGGTCTCGGCCTCGTAATGATCGCGGCGGTCGCCGAGGATCGGCACCCGCCGGATCAGGTTCCAGGCGAGCAGCTCCTTGATCGAGTTGGAGACGTTGGAGCGCGCCATGCCCAGCGTTTCGGCGATATCCTCCGCTGTCATCGGCGCCTCGGCGAGATAGAGCAGCCCGTGGATCTGGCTGACCGAGCGGTTGACGCCCCACCCGTCGCCCATGTCGCCCCAATGCAGAATGAAGCGCTCGACGGCGGCGGGGAGTTTCTTCTTTCCGGTTATTTCTGTCATAACAGAAATATCTGACAATACCGTTCCATTGTCAAGTCGGGCTCGTGGCCCTTACCCTGCATACGGGCCAGCGATTCTGCCTAAAATTGTCCCAGAGGCACGGAACCAAGGATCCCCTATCGCGTTTGCTCCGTTAAGGCGGGGTCCAGGAATGGTCAGAAAAATCAGTCAACAGAGGGACTTGTTCGAAAGCGAGCGCAGTTTCCGGCTGTTGGTTGAAGGGGTTGCCGACTACGCCCTGTACATGCTCGACCCCACCGGGACCATCACGAGCTGGAACATCGGCGGCGAGCGCATCAAGGGCTATTCGTCCGAAGAGATCGTCGGCGAGCATTTTTCCCTCTTTTACACCGAGACCGACCGGGCCAACGGCAGGCCTGCCCGCGCGCTTGGCATTGCCCGTGACAAGGGCCGCTACGAGGAGGAAGGCTGGCGCGTCCGCAAGGACGGCACCTTCTTCTGGGCGAGTGTCGTGATCGACCCGATCTATGAGGACGGCCAGCTCATCGGCTTTGCCAAGATCACGCGCGACATCACCGAGCGGCGCAATGCGCAGATCAAGCTCGAGGCGATGCAGACACAGCTTGCCGAGTCCCAGAAATTCGACGCGCTCGGCCAGCTCACCGGCGGCGTCGCCCACGACTTCAACAATCTCCTGATGATCATCAGCGGCAGTCTTCACATCCTGAAGAAGGGCACGGCCGACGACGCCAAGCTTCAGCGCGCGATCTCCGCGATCGAGACAGCCACCAGGCGCGGCGCCGCATTGACAAACCAGCTCCTGACCTTCGCGCGGCGGCAAAGCGTCAACCCGCAGGCGATCGATTTCGCATCCCGCATCACCGCGATCCGCGAGGTGCTCGACGCCGGTGTCGGCAGCTCGGTGCGTCTGGCTTTCGAGATTGCCCGCGACGTCTGGCCGATCAAGGCTGATGTCACCGAGCTCGAAACCGCCCTGCTCAACCTCGTCATCAATGCCCGTGATGCCATGCCTGACGGCGGCACGGTGACGATCCGCGCGCGCAACATCGTGCTGACCGACCCGCCCCACGCCGGCGAGTTCGTGGGAGTCGATGTCTCCGATACCGGGCTCGGCATCCCCTCCGACGTGCGCGACAAGATCTTCGAACCGTTCTTCACAACCAAGCCGATCGGCAAGGGGACCGGCCTTGGGCTCTCCCAGGTGCACGGCTTCGCCCATCAGGCCGGCGGCACGGTGAGGGTCGCAAGTGAACTCGGCAAGGGCGCCACCTTCACCATCCTGCTGCCGCGTGGCGAAACCGCGCCTTCGCGCGAGACGACGGAGGCGCCATCATTCCACGGCAGCGGCACGGTGTTGCTGGTCGAGGACAATCCGGACGTCGCCGTCGTCAGCATCGGCCTTCTGGAGCAGCTCGGCTATCACGTGCGCCGGGTCGCCGACGCCGAAGCGGCCTTGCGCGAGATCGAGCAGGACGGCGTTGACTTCGTGTTCTCGGATATTGTGATGCCCGGCAAGATGGATGGGCTCAGCCTCGCCCATCATCTGCGCCAGGTCCGCCCCGGCCTGCCGATCCTGCTCGCCACCGGCTACAGCGAAGCCGCCGCCGATGTCCGCGGCGATTTCCCGATCCTGCGCAAGCCCTATGAGATCCACGAGCTCAGCGAGGCGATCGCCAAGCTGCCGCGGTGACTCCGCTACACCGTCGGCAGAACCGAGAACGCTTCCCCTGCCCTGCGCAGGTTCAACTCGTCCACACTGGCCGTCTCGCTGGTGACACTGTCGACGCGCGACGATGGCGGGCCGTGGCGGCACAGGGCGACCATATCGGCGACATGGTTGGGCGCGCCCGCAAGCAGCGCCTCCACGCTGCCGTCGCGGCGGTTGCGGACCCAGCCTTCGAGCCCGCAGGTGATCGCCTGAGATTCGACCCAGGCGCGATAGCCGACGCCCTGGACGCTGCCGCGGATCACGACCTGGAGGATTGCCCGGCTCATTTTTTCAGCCCGAGAAAATTCGCGCTCCGCGCCTTCACGTCAGCGTCGCGCATGACGCGATTGGTCAATTCGGACGACGCGAGACCCTTGAGGTGTTTCGGCGCCGTACCCTCACGCAGCGCTTTAAGCGTGTCGTACACGGCCTGGGTCGCTGCCGAGATCGGCGCGTGGCCCTGGAGCGCAATGCGCACGCGGTTGGTGGCGAGATAGTCGAGCATATTCAATTCCTCCGGCGCGCCGCCCAGCACAATCGGCAGATGTGTGGCCGCTGCGACCGCCTCGAGGTCGGTGCGCGACTTGATGCCGGTGAAGAACAGCGCATCGACGCCGGTCGCCTCATAGGCCTGCGCGCGGCGGATCGTATCGTCGAGCGACGTGATCGAGGCCGCACCGGTGCGGCCGATGATGACAAGCGAGGGATCGCTGCGGCCGTCGAGCGCCGCTTTCATCTTGCCGACGCCTTCTTCGAGCGAGATCAGTTGCGTCCTGGCTTCGCCGAAGGCTGCCGGCAGCAGCGTATCCTCGATGGTGAGGCCGGCCGCCCCCGCCGTCTCCAGCTCCTGCACAGTGCGGCGCACGTTGAGCGCATTGCCATAGCCGTGGTCGGCATCGACCAGCACCGGAAGTTCCGCGGCACGCGACATCCGCCGCATCTGCTCGGCAAGCTCGGTGAGCGTGATCAGGGTGATATCGGGATCGCCGAGCACCGCCAGCGAAGCGACCGAGCCGCCGAACATGCCGATGGGAAAGCCGAGATCCTCGGCAATGCGGATCGAAATGGCGTCGTAGACCGAGCCCGGATGAATGCAGGCCGAGCCCGACAGGATCGATCGCAGTTTTTCGCGGCGGGAACGGAAGGCCATGGTGCTATCTCGGTTGTTGCGGCGCTGTCGCAAAATACTCCGTCATTGCGAGCGCAGCGAGAGCCCCACTCACACCTTACGCAAACTCCAAAATCAGCGCATCCACCGCAAGCGTCGCGCCGGCGCTGGCGTGGACCTTCTTCACGGTGCCGTCCTGCTCGGCGCGGAGCACGTTCTGCATCTTCATGGCTTCGACGACCGCGAGAGTCTCGCCGGCCTTGACCTCCTGCCCCTCGGTCACCGCGATCGAAACCACCAGCCCGGGCATCGGGCAGAGCAGCTTCTTGCCGGTGTCGGCAGCCGTGGTCACCGGCATCAGCCGCGCCGAGGCCGCTTCCGCCTCGGTCCAGACATAGACCGGCACCTCGACGCCCTGGTGCGCGAGGCGGATGCCGTTGGCAATGGGCCGCGTCTGCACTGCAACGACCTGTCCGTCGATCGTGCCTTGCCAAACCGGATCGCCCGGCTTCCACGGCGATTGCAACAGATGCGGATTGCCCGCCTTGCCGTCGGCATCGAGGAAGCGCACCGAAATCGCCTCACCCTCGCGCGCGACCTCGAGCGAAATTTCCTGGCGATCGAGCCACACCGCGCGGCGCCGCTCGCGCTGCACGACGCGGCCGCCCATCTGGCCAGAAATCTGCCGCTTGCGTTCACCAAGCACATGATCGATGGCGGCGCCGACCGCAGCGATCCGCCGCGCGACCTCGCCTTCGGGCACGCGCACCACAAAGCCTTTGGGAAATTCTTCCGCGATGAAGCCGGTCGACAGATTGCCCTCGCGCCAGCGCGGATGGTGCATCAAGGCCGACAGGAACGGGATGTTGTGGCGGATGCCGTCGACATAGAACGAGTCCAGCGCAGTCGCCTGCGCCTCGATCGCGGCCGCGCGCGACGGCGCATGGGTGACGAGCTTGGCGATCATCGGATCGTAATGGATCGAGATCTCGCCGCCTTCCTGCACGCCGGTGTCGTTGCGAACGGTGATGCCGTCCTTGCTCACTTCCGCCGGCGGCCGGTATTTCACCAGACGCCCGATCGAGGGCAGGAAGTTGCGGAAGGGATCCTCCGCATAGAGGCGCGATTCAACCGCCCAGCCCTTGAGCGTGACGTCCTTCTGCGCAATTGCGAGCTTCTCGCCGGCAGCGACGCGGATCATCTGCTCGACGAGATCGATGCCGGTGACGAGCTCGGTGACGGGATGCTCGACCTGGAGGCGCGTGTTCATTTCGAGGAAGAAGAAGCTCTTGTCCTGGCCGGCAACGAACTCGACAGTGCCGGCGGAATCGTAGTTCACGGCCTTGGCCAGTGCGACCGCCTGCTCGCCCATCTTGCGGCGGGTGGCTTCGTCGAGCAGCGGCGACGGCGCCTCCTCGATGACCTTCTGGTTGCGGCGCTGGATCGAGCATTCGCGCTCGCCGAGATAGATGACGTTGCCGTGCTTGTCGCCCAGCACCTGGATCTCGATGTGGCGGGGATCGACGATGAACTTTTCGACGAAGACGCGGTCGTCGCCGAACGAGGCCTTGGCCTCGGCCTTGGCGAGGTTGAAGCCTTCTGCGACTTCGGACTTCGAATGCGCGATGCGCATGCCCTTGCCACCACCGCCGGCGGAGGCCTTGATCATCACGGGATAACCGATCTCATCCGAAATGCGGACCGCATGCTTGTCGTCCTCGATCACGCCGAGATAGCCGGGCACGGTCGAGACATTGGCCTTGGCGGCCGCCTTCTTGGATTCGATCTTGTCGCCCATCGCCGCGATCGCGCCCGGGTTCGGGCCGATGAAGACGATGCCGGCGGCCTCAAGCGCGCGCGGAAAGGCCTCGCGCTCGGAGAGGAAGCCGTAGCCGGGATGAACAGCCTCGGCGCCCGTCTTGCGGCACGCCTCCACGATCTTTTCGATCACCAGGTAGCTCTCGGCCGCGGCCGGCGGGCCGATCAAAACGGCCTCGTCGGCCATCTCGACATGAAGGGCGTCGCGGTCGGCCTCGGAATAGACCGCAACCGTCTGAATTCCCATGCGGCGAGCGGTCTTGATGACCCGGCAGGCGATTTCGCCGCGATTGGCGATCAGGATGCGTTTGAACATGCTTTTCTTGAGTCTCGACCTTGGGCGGGACCCTTCCCTGGCCGTTGGGGCCTATGAGGGACGGGCCGTGTGCCTCCCGTGGTACATCAAAATAGGCCAGAGGCAACGGCCAAAATCCGCGCCCCTGGCGTTCCAGACGGGGCCCAAACCAGCCTGGCTAACCGCTCTGCTACCCCTTCTTGGCCTTGGTCTTGGCCACATCGCGGACCAGGCCATGAATGAAGCCCAGCTTTGCCACCACCGCGGGCGACAGGATGAAGGGATAGAGGTCGCGCATCCCCATCGCGCGGTTGACGCTGTTCATGGCGAAGGTGAAGGGCAGCCATGCGTCGACGATCGTCTGAACGTCCTTTGCCTCGTAAGGGTTGAACCTGATCCGGGTCGACAACTCGCCGTCACGGTCGACCTTGGGTCGCACCTCCATGCCGAACTCGGAGGCCATCTCCAGGGTGTCGACGATGTGGAGATAGTGCGCCCAGGTCTCGGCGAAGTCTTCCCAGGGGTGCGTCGTCGCATAGGCCGAGACGTAGTTCTGCTGCCAGTCCGGCGGCGCACCCTCCGTATAGTGGCGCTGCAGGGCCTGGCCGTAGTCGATCGAATCGTCCCCGAACACCGCGCGGCATTCTTCCAGCTTGCCGCCGTCGTGCACCAGGACATCCCAGAAGTAGTGACCGACCTCGTGGCGGAAATGCCCGAGCAGTGTCCGGTACGGCTCCCCCATCTCGAGCCTGCGCCGTTCTCGCTCGATTTCGTCAGTCTCGGTGAGCGCGATCGTGATCAGGCCGTTGTCATGCCCGGTCAGGATCTTCTGGCCGCTATTCGGATCATCGGCGAGGAAATTGAAGATCAGGCCGTGTTCGGGATTGTCCTGCCGGGTCTGGAGCGGCAGTTTCCAGCGGATCAGGGAATAGAACAGCCGGTGCTTCGCCACCTCCAGCTCGCGCCAGCCCGCGAGCTGCGCGGGATCTGACAGGTCAGGCACGATCCCGTTGTGACGGCAGGCGCGGCAATAGCCGGTGGTATCGTCTGCATCCGTCAGCCAGTTGCAGGCGTCATGCTCAGCATTGCGGCATACCATCCGCCCGTTGCTCTTGTCGGCGAGCGTCGCCCAAGCCTTACCGTCAGCCTCGTCATCGGGCTCGATCGCCGACATCGTCTCCTTCTCCGGCAGGAAGGCGACCCGGTGGCCGCAGCGTTCGCAGGCGCGGTTTTCGAAATAGAGGACGTTGCCGCAGGCCTGGCAGACAAAGAGCTTCAAGGTTTAGCCTCTTCGGAAAGGGAGTTTTTGTGAAAGGATGTCTTGCGCGCCTCGCAAAGACGCCTGCACCGGCCGATCGTTCCAACATCCGGAACAAAATGCCAGCCTGGACGTTGGTTAGACGAACTTTTCCGGCGTTACGCAGACTTTTCCCTGAGATTCCCTCCCCTTTGAGCAATGGCCATCCCGCTCGGTCTGTGTGAGTATCGGTCCGGCATGTGCGCATCCGCATCACAACGGCCGACGCCTTGAACGATCCTTTGCCCGAGTCCAGCGCCGCCGAAAGGCTGCGCCAGCACCTGGAAGACATCGCGCGCGAGCGCGACGATGCCTATCGCGCACTCCAGGAGCGTGAGGCGGAGCTTGCACGCATCCAGCGCATCGGCAAGGTCGGCGGCCTTGAGGTCAACTTCCGCGAGGGCTTCAAGAACCGCCGCTCGCCGGAATATCTGATGATTCATGGGCTGCCGCCCGAGGCCGCCGAGGAGTCGCACGAGGACTGGGTCAGCCGCATCCATCCGGACGACCGCGATGTCGCGGTGAAGCATTTTTTTGATGCGCTGGCCGGCGCGAGCGAAGACTATACCGCCGAATACCGCATTATCCGCCCCAGCGACGGCGAGACGCGCTGGATCCGCGTGGTCGCCAAGATCGAGCGCGCCGCAGACGGCCACGCCATTCGCCTGGTCGGCGCCCACATCGACATCACCGCCCAGATGCTCGCCCGCGAGACGCTGCGCGAGAGCGAGGACCGCTTTCGGCTGATCGCCGACAGCGCGCCGGTGCCGATCTGGGTGACCAAGCTGGACCGCACGCGGTCCTTCGCCAACCAGGCCTATGTCGACTTCGTCGGCCTGCCCTACGATCAGGCCATCGCCTTCGACTGGCGCAAGGTGCTGCATCCGGATGACCTGCCGCATGTGCTGCAACAATCCGTCCAGGGCGAAGCATCGCTGAAGCCCTTCGTGCTGGAGGCGCGCTATAAGGACGCCAGCGGCGAATGGCGCTGGCTGCGTTCGGAATCGCAGCCACGCTGGGACCCTACCGGAAGTCATATCGGCTTCATTGGCGTCGCCCACGACATCACCGCGGCCAAGCAGGCCGAGATCGAGCTGCGGCAGCTCAACGAAACGCTGGAAGAGCGCATCACCGAGCGCACCGCCGAGCTCGAATCCAACGAGGCGCGATTGCGCGCGATCCTGGAGACCAGCAACCAGTATCAGGGACTGGTCAATCTCAAGGGCGAGCTGCTTTACGCCAACAAGACGGCGCTTGATGGCATCCGCGCCAACGCCCAGGACGTCATTGGCAAGCCGTTCTGGGACACGCCCTGGTTCACCGGCTCTGACGGCATGAGCGCGACCGTGCGCGAGGCCTTCGACACCGTGCTGAGGGGCGAAGCGGTGCGAATGGAGATGCGGCTGCGCCTGCCCATCGGCGAACGCGATTTCGAATTCGGCATGCGGCCCGTGCTCGACCGCCACGGCAACATCACCGGTGCCGTGCCCGAGGCCGTCGACATCACTGAGCGCCGCCGCGGCGAGGAAGCGTTGCGGCAGTCGCAGAAGATGGAGGCGATCGGCCAGCTCACCGGCGGGGTCGCGCACGACTTCAACAACCTCCTCACCATCATCCGCTCGGCCACCGACTTCCTACGCCGACGCGAGCTGCCGGAGGAGCGCCGCCGTCGCTATGTCGACGCGATCTCCGACACCGTCGAGCGCGCCTCCAAGCTGACCGCGCAGCTTCTGGCTTTCGCGCGCCGGCAACCCTTGAAGCCGCAGATCTTCAACGTCGGCAGCCAGGTCGAGGGCGTGGCGCAGCTGGTCCGGCCGCTGGTCGGCGGCCGTATCGAGATCGCAGTGGAGGTTCACGATGTCGACTGTTTCACGGTCGCCGACATCGCCCAGTTCGAGACCGCGCTGATCAACCTCGCCATCAACGCCCGTGATGCCATGGAAAGCGAAGGCCGCCTCACCATTGCGGTCCACAAGGTTTTGGGCATTCCGAGCCTACGCGCGCAATCGGCCCGCGGCGGCGACTATGTCGCGATCTCCGTCGCCGACACCGGCAGCGGCATTGCAACGGAAAACATCGACGCCATCTTCGAGCCGTTCTTCACCACCAAGGAAGTCGGCAAGGGCACCGGCCTTGGCCTCAGCCAGGCGTTTGGCTTCGCCAAGCAATCCGAGGGCGACATCGCGGTGACGAGCACGCCAGGAAAGGGCGCGACTTTCACCATCTATCTGCCGCAGGCGCAGAGTCCGTCGGCGGAGAAGGAAGCCGCGGCGCTGACCCACGAGGCTGCCACGACCGGACGCGGCTATCGCGTGCTCGTGGTCGAGGACAACGACGATGTCGGCCAGTTCTCGACAGAGCTATTGGAAGATCTCGGCTACGTCGTCCGCCGCGTCGCCAACGCCAACGCGGCGCTGGCGATCCTCGGCGAGAACGAATTCGCCGTCGATCTCGTCTTCTCCGACGTCATCATGCCCGGCATGAACGGCGTCGAACTCGCTGGCATCATCCGCGAGCGCTATCCGGGCCTCCCCGTCGTGCTCACCAGCGGCTACAGCAATGTGCTGGCCGAAAATGCGCATCGCGGTTTCGAGCTGATCCAGAAGCCCTATTCGGTGGAGTCGCTGTCGCGCATTTTGCGCAAGGCGATCACGGAGAAGCTGTCGGTGGCGCGGTGAGTCTGAAGTTCGAAAGAATCTGCCGCAGGCGCTATCGCGCCGTCGTAAAGCAACGGATTTTGATGATATGAAACCCGTCCTCTTCTCCGCCTGGCAGACCTGGGCGTTGCTCTCCGCCTGTTTTGCCGCGCTGACCGCGATCTTCGCCAAGGTCGGCGTCGAGAACATCAATCCGGATCTGGCGACCTTCATCCGCACCATCGTGGTGCTGCTCGCCTTTTCGCTCCTTCTCTTCTTCACCGGACAGTTCGCGGTGCCCTCGGCGGTCTCCTCAAAGACCTGGCTGTTCCTGGTGCTGTCGGGGCTTGCGACCGGAGCGTCCTGGCTCTGCTATTTCCGTGCGCTCAAGCTCGGACCCGCGACGCTGGTGGCGCCGATCGACAAGCTCAGCGTCGTGCTGGTCGCGATTTTTGCATTCGCCTTTCTCGGCGAGCGCCCGACCGCCCAAGGCTGGTTCGGCATCGCCATGATCGGCGCAGGCGCAGTGCTGCTGGCCGTGAAGTTTTGAGACGGAACAAAGCTCCGCGAGATCAGTTTCTGCCGGGGCGACCGCGCCTCGATCGAGAAGCCGATGTCGAGCCAAAACCCCGAGCAAGCAAGACAGGCCGGCCGTGCGCTGGATGCGGCTAACTTCTTCCTCGCCGACGTCCGCGACGGTCTCGGGCCCTATCTCGCCGTTTATCTCCTCACGGAGCAGCATTGGGACGAAGCGCGTATCGGCCTCGTGATGTCGATCGCAGCCATCGCCGGCATCGTGGCGCAGACGCCGGCCGGCGCGCTGATCGACGCGACGCGGGCGAAGCGGCTCGTGATGGCGGTCGCCGCGGTGTTCGTGACGCTGGCCTCGCTGTTGCTGCCCCTGTTTCCAGGCTTCGGGCCAGTAGCAATCTCGCAAGGCATCGCGCAAGCCGCCGCCGTCATCTTTCCACCCGCGATCGCCGCCGTCTCGCTCGGCATCTTCGGCCATGCCGCCTTCACCCGGCGGATCGGCCGCAACGAAACTTTCAATCATGCCGGCAATGCGGTCGCCGCGGGCGTTGCCGGAGTCTCTGCCTATTGGTTCGGGCCGACCGTCGTGTTCTACCTTCTCGGAGCCATGGCGGTTGCGAGCCTCATCAGCATTGTTGCGATCCCAGAACGGGCCATCGACCACAACCTTGCCCGCGGGTTGGACAATGCGGATACGCGGAGCGAACATCCCTCGGGCTTCGCCGTGCTGCTGACCTGCCGTCCCCTGCTCGTCTTCGCGATCTGCGTCCTGCTGTTCCATCTCTCCAACGCCGCCATGCTGCCGCTGGTCGGGCAAAAGCTCGCGCTTCAGGACAAGAATATGGGCACCAGCCTGATGTCGGCCTGCATCGTCGCCGCACAATTGGTGATGGTGCCGTTCGCGATGCTGGTCGGCGCGAAGGCCGACCGCTGGGGCCACAAGCGCCTCTTCCTCGCCGCGCTGTTGATCCTGCCGGTCCGCAGCGCGCTCTACACATTGTCCGACAATCCGTTCTGGCTGGTCGGGGTGCAGCTTCTCGACGGCGTCGGCGCCGGTATCTTTGGCGCGATCTTCCCCGTGATCATCGCCGACCTCATGCGCAACACCGGACGCTTCAACGTCGCGCAAGGCGCTGTCATTACCGCCCAGAGCATTGGCGCTGCGTTGTCGACGACGCTCGCTGGCTTCGTCGTGGTCGGCGCCGGTTACAGTGCGGCGTTCATCACGCTCGGCGTGGTGGCCGCCATCGGTGCCGTCATTTGCCTGATCGCCCTTCCTGAAACGCGGCAAACCGCTTATGTCGCTCCGCGACCGCAGGGGAAGACAGCGGCTCCGGCATCCGCTATCGCTGCCGAATGAACCGACTCCAGCTGAAGGACTGACCCGTGCCGACTGCGCCGCATGACGCCATCTGGGCCTGGAGCATCATCGTGGCCGCAACCGCGGGCGTCATCATCCGTCCGTTCCGTCTGCCCGAGGCGATCTGGGCCGTGCTCGGCGCGAGTGCCCTCGTGCTGCTCGGCCTCCTGCCATGGCAGGATGCGCTCGTCGGCATCGAGAAAGGCGTCGACGTCTATCTGTTCCTGATCGGCATGATGCTGATCGCAGAGTTGGCGCGGCTCGAAGGCCTGTTCGACTATCTCGCAGCCCTTGCGGTGGAATATGCAGGCGGTTCGCCGCAGCGGCTGTTTTTGCTGATCTATATCGTCGGCACGGTCGTAACCGTGCTGCTCTCCAACGATGCCACCGCAATCGTGCTGACGCCCGCGGTCTATGCCGCGACGCGCGCGGCCGGCGCCAAGCCGCTGCCCTATCTTTTCGTCTGCGCCTTCATTGCGAACGCCGCAAGCTTCGTGCTGCCGATTTCCAACCCCGCCAACCTCGTCGTATTCGGCGCGCGCATGCCGCAACTCACTGAATGGCTGCGCCTGTTCGCCCTGCCTTCGGCGGCCTCGATCCTGCTGACTTATGTTGTGCTGCGCCTGACCCAGCACCGCGCGCTAAAGGACGACACCATCGCACGCAGCGTGCCGCATCCGACGCTCGGCCGCGGAGGCAAGCTGACGGCCGCAGGCATCGTCGCCATCAGTGTCGTGCTGGTCACGGCCTCCGCGCTGGACAAGCCGCTCGGCCTGCCGACGTTCGTCTGCGGCGTGGTCACCGCGGCTATTGTGCTGCTGATCAGCCGTCAATCACCCCTGCCGGTGCTCAGGGGCGTGTCGTGGAGCGTGCTGCCGCTGGTCGGTGGGCTCTTCGTGATGGTGGAAGCGCTGCTCAAGACCGGCGTAATCGGGCAACTCAGCGCGCTGCTGCATGAAGCGGTCGCGCAATCGGTCCCGCAAGCCGCCTGGAGCGTCGGCGTCGCGACCGCAATCGCCACCAACATTGCCAATAATCTGCCGGTCGGCCTCGTCGCGGGCTCGGTCGCGGCCAGCGATCACCTGCCAGCGCCCGTGGTGAGCGCCCTTTTGATCGGCGTCGATCTCGGACCCAATTTGTCAGTGACCGGCTCGCTCGCGACCATTCTCTGGCTGGTCGCACTCCGCCGCGAAAAAATCGAGGTCGGCGCCTGGCCTTTCCTCAAGCTCGGCATGCTGGTGACGCCGCCGGCCCTGATCGCGGCCTTGGCGGCCGCGATCAGGTAACTTGCGGGATCAATCGTTCTCGTAGCCGTAGACTTCCGGCAGGATGAAGATTGCGGCGAGCAATCCGATCAGCGGGAAGATTGCGACGAACAGCGTGGCGCCGGCTTGCCCGATCGCCGCGAACAGCGACGGGAACAGGAAGATCGCCAGGAACGACGGCAGCTTCACGAACATGTAGGCGAAGCCGCTGGCGGTGCCGCGATATTTCGGCTTCGCGACCATGGTCGGGATCGTCATGCAGTTCGACGCGTCCCAATAGTGGCCCCACAGCATGGCCGCCGCCGCAAACGGCAGCAGCATCTTGTTGTCGGTGTAGAGCGCGAAGGCGGCAACCAGCAGCGACGCCAGCACGATGGAGAAGCCGGCGATCGCGATGCCGCGATGGCCGATCTTCGGCGTCAGCAGCGGTCCGACCCAGCCTGACACCGCGGCAAAGCAGAACAGCGCCATCGTCACCAGGTTGTTGCCGAGCACGCTCGACACGCCGACCATCACGAACAGCACCGGCAAATAGAACGCGAACGTCGAGAACTCGCTGCCCTGGGCAAAACAGGCGATCCAGCCGTAGATCGTGGCGCGCCAGCGGATCGGATCCTTCTTGAGATCGGCGATGAAGGCGCTGGTGCTGACCTTCGGCATCACCACGTCGTGGTCCGGCAGCATGGCGAGATCGTCGTTGAACATCTCGCGCGCGACCTGCTTGGCTTCGCGGAAGCGTCCCTTCTGCACCAGCCACACCGCCGTCTCCGGCACGTCATGGCGCATGATCAGGATGATCAGCGCCGGCACCGCGCCGAGGCCGAGCGTCACGCGCCACAGCATCTCGTGCTGAATGTCGAGCAGCAGGAAGATCACGATGACGCCGATGGTCAGGACCTCGCCGACCGCGAACATGAACTGCCAGCGGTTGCCCATGACCTCGCGCTCACCCTTGGCCATGGATTCCATGATGTAGGTGTACCCGGTCGAAATGTCGGAGCCGAGGGGAACGCCGAGCAGGAAGCGGATCACGACCAGCCAGCCGACGCTGGGCACGAAGGCCTGCGCCAGCGCGAGGACGATGAACATCACCATCGTGATGAGGAACATCACGCGGCGGCCGATCTTGTCAGATAGCCAACCGCCGAGCAGCGCGCCAATCAGGGCGCCACCTTGCGTGCCGGCCGCCGCAAGGCCCAGCATCAACGGATCGGGGTTGTACTGCTCGCGGATAAAGATCAGGACGAAGGCGATCGAATAGAGATCCCAGGCTTCGACCAGGATCGAGGCCATCATCAACCAGCCGACCTTGTTACCCTTGGGACTGTAGTTCGTAATGAGGTAGCGGACTGCCGCTTCGCTCGCGGTTGGTTGTGGCACGGCCATCGTTGACATGTTTGTTTGGTCCTCTCTTCAAAGCTCTTTACGCGCCCAGTAGCGGCTCGATGCTGCAATCAAGCAGGCGCGGGTCGATCCCCGTCTCCATGCCCGTGAACATGTGGTCCATGTAATCGATCAGTGCATCGCTCGCCTTCACGGCGTCCTCGACACGGCGGCCGGCGACCGCGGCCAGGATGGCGAGATGGTGATCGATCGTGCCTGACAAATCGGTCTGTCCCGGCATGAAGCGGTGATGGATGTAGCCGATGCGGCGGTACAGCGTGTGCAGCGGCCGCAGCGTATGCACCAGAAAGGGCTCGCCCGCCGCCTCCAGCACCAGCGCATCGATGCGGCGGTCGATGCTGTTGAATTCGTCGAGGCTCAAGGTCGCGCGGCGCTCGCGCAGGAGACGCTCGATGTGCAGCGCCTGATTGCGGTGCGAGAGGCTGGCGCGATCGGCCGCGAGCCGGACCACGAAGCGCTCCATGTCGCGGCGCAAACCCAACAGCATGCGCTCACGCGCGAGATCGATCGGCGCGATATGCAAGCCATGGCGCGGGCGAATGATGATGAGCGTATCGTTCGCGAGACGATTGACGGCGTGATGCACCGGCGTGCGGCCGAAGCCCGTGATCTGCTGCAATTCCAGCATGGTCATGAACTGGCCGGGCTTGAGCTCGCAATGGACGAGGAGCTCTTCGATCCTCTGATAGGCCAACTCGAAAAAGTTGAGACGGTTGCGCCGAGAGGGCTTGCCCTCGCCGTCGTCCTCGTTTCTCACCACCTCGAGCGCGCGCTTGCGCCGTGCCATTAATTCCTCCCGTTGGCCTGCGCTCTCGCATTGCAGGGCGGCGCCTTATTTGTCGCACCCTTAAAACATGTTGTGATATATTACAAGCGGGCGTAAGACTTTCGCCGACCCGCCAGATGTTGCGGTGCAGAATGAAAACACGACGGGCGCGAGGCGCCTTTATGGGAGGACAATCGCTGTGAAGATCACGTCGATCGAGACGCTGCGCACCGAGGAATTTTCCAACGTCATCTGGGTGCGGGTTCACACCGATACGGGCATGATCGGTCTTGGCGAGACCTTCTATGGCGCGGGCGCGGTCGAAGCGCAGATCCACGACACCTTTGCCGGCCGCCTGCTCGGCCGCAATCCCCTGCACATCGAAGCCATCCATCGCGACATGCTCAACCTGCCGATGGCGCAGTCCTCGACCGGCGTCGAATATCGCGCGGCCTCCGCGATCGACATCGCGCTGTGGGACCTGTTCGGCAAGGTCTGCAACCAGCCGGTGCACCAGATGCTCGGCGGCCTCTGCCGCGACAAGCAGCGCATCTACAACACCTGCGCCGGCACCCAATATGTCCGCTCGACCAATATCAGCCCGGTGTCGAACTGGAATCTCGGCGCCTCCAAAGGTCCCTACGAGGATCTCGACGGCTTCATGAACCACGCCGGTGCGCTCGCCGAAAACCTGCTGGAGAGCGGCATCTCGGCGATGAAGATCTGGCCGTTCGATCCCGCGGCCCAGGAGAACAAGGGCCTGTACATCACCGCCGCCCAGATGAAGCAGGCGATCGAGCCGTTCGAGAAGATCCGCAAGGCCGTCGGCGACAAGATGGAGATCATGGTCGAACTCCACTCGCTCTGGAACCTGCCGACCGCAAAACAGATCGCGCGCGCGCTCGAGCCTTACAAGCCGACCTGGTACGAAGATCCGATCCGCATGAACTCGCCGCAGGCGCTGGCCGAATATGCGCGCTCGACCGATGTCTGGGTCTGCGCCAGCGAGACGCTGGGCTCGCGCTTCCCCTACAAGGACATGCTCGACCGCGATGCCATGCATGTAGTGATGGCGGATTTGTGCTGGACCGGCGGCCTCACCGAAGGCCGCAAGATCGCAGCGATGGCCGAAACTTATCACCGGCCCTTTGCGCCGCACGATTGCATCGGCCCGATCGGCTTCATCGCCGCCATCCACATGTCGTTCAGCCAGCCCAACACACTGATCCAGGAATCGGTGCGTGCCTTCTACAAGGGCTGGTACAATGAACTCGTCACCACCATGCCGACAATCAAGGACGGCTATGTCTTCCCGATGGAGGGACCCGGCCTTGGCGTCGATCTGTTGCCCGCGGTGTTCGATCGCAGCGATCTCACCGTGCGCCGTTCCAACGCCTGAGGATTTCTTGAGATGAGCACCGCCCTGTTTGACCTCTCCGGCCGCACCGCGCTCGTGACCGGCTCTTCCCGCGGGCTCGGCCGCGCCATTGCCGAGGGCATGGCGAAAGCGGGCGCCAAGATCATCGTCAATGGCGTCGATCCCAAGCGCGTCGAGCAGGCTGTCGCCGAGTTTCGGAGTGCCGGGCATCAGGCCGAGGGCGCGGCGTTCAACGTCACCGACGAGCCCGCGATCGTCGCGGCCTTCGAGCGCTTCGACCGCGAAGGGCTCGAGGTCGATATTCTCGTAAACAATGCCGGCATCCAGCACCGCAAGCCGCTGGTGGAATTCACCACCGACGAGTGGCGCAAGGTGATCGAGACCAACCTCACCAGCGCCTTCGTGATCGGCCGCGAGGCCGGCAAGCGCATGATCCCGCGCAAGCACGGCAAGATCATCAACATCGGCTCGCTCGGCAGCGAGCTGGCGCGCCCGACGATCGCGCCCTACACCGCCGCCAAGGGCGGCATCAAGAACCTCACCCGCTCGATGGCGGTGGAATGGGCCCAGCACGGCATCCAGGCCAATGCGATCGGCCCCGGCTACATGCTGACCGACATGAACGAGGCGCTGGTCAACAACACCGATTTCAACACCTGGCTGATGGGCCGTGTCCCCTCGAAGCGCTGGGGCAGGCCCGATGAGCTGGTCGGCGCGGCAATCTTCCTCGCATCCGACGCATCCACTTACGTCAACGGCCAAATCATCTATGTCGATGGCGGCATGATCGCTGCGATGTGATCGGGAATAAGGGAGCATCAGCCATGCGTGCCGTCGTCATTCACGCACCGAAAGACCTGCGGATCGACAGCTATCCCGATCCGGCGCCCGGTCCGGGTGAAGTCCGCGTCAAGATCGCCAATGGCGGCATCTGCGGCTCCGATCTGCATTATTATCATCACGGCGGCTTCGGCGTCGTGCGCATCCAGCAGCCGATGGCGCTGGGCCATGAGATCGCGGGCGTGGTCGCGGCTGTCGGCGACGGCGTCACCAGCGTGAAGGCCGGCATGCGCGTCGCCGTCAATCCGAGCAAGCCGTGCGGCCAGTGCCAGCATTGCCAGGAAGGCATGCGCAACCAGTGCCTGGACATGCGCTTCCTCGGCAGCGCGATGCGCTTTCCGCATGTGCAGGGCGGCTTTCGCGAATTTCTGACCGTGGATGCCACGCAGGCGGTTCCGATCGCCGACAAGCTGTCACTGGCGGAAGCGGCCGTCGCCGAACCGCTCGCGGTGTGCCTGCATGCCGGCAAGCAGGCCGGCCCCCTCCTCGGCAAGCGCGTGCTGATCACCGGCTGCGGCCCGATCGGCGCGCTGATGATTTTGGTTTCGCGCTTCGGCGGCGCCGCCGAGATCGTGGTGACCGATGTCGCCGACGCGCCGCTCGCGGTCGCCAGGAAGCTTGGTGCAACTCACGCCATCAATGTCGCAACCAATGCCACAGCGCTCGATCCCTGGCGCGCCGGCAAGGGCGTGTTCGACACGCTGTTCGAGGCCTCCGGCAACCAGGCTGCGCTTCGCGCCGCACTCGACGTGCTCCGGCCAGGCGCGACGCTCGTCCAGCTCGGCCTCGGCGGTGAGATGACGCTGCCGATCAATTCCATCGTCGCCAAGGAATTGCAGCTCCGCGGCACCTTTCGCTTCGACCCCGAGTTCGAGCTTGCGGTGCGGCTGATGGGCGAAGGTCTGATCGACGTGAAGCCGCTGATCACGGCGACCATGCCGTTCGAGAACGCGGTCGCGGCCTTCGAGCTCGCCAGCGACCGCGCACAGTCGATGAAGGTGCAGTTGACGTTCTGAGGCTGGTCAAAGCCTCAGGGCTGCGCCAGCGCGGCCATCACCTCGCGGGACACGAAGATCTCTGCACGCTCCCACGACTCATCATTGTCGCCGCGGAAGGTGTAGAGCTTATCCATCACGACCTTCCTGGCGCCGACGTCGATCACCGCGACCTTGGCCCATTGCACCAGCGTGCTCGTCTTCTGGATGCCTCCGATGACTTTGAACGCCGCCCCCTCCTGCGGCGCAAGCCGGTAGCGCGGGTCGGCCGCGATGTCCCGGCGGAGTGCGACCATGAACGCCTGGAGCCGCCTGTCGTGGGCGGCGGACTGATCGGTGGGCTCGGCTGAGGTATCGGCATAGCTGAAGTCGTCGAGAGCAATAGTGGTGGTCTCGGCGGCGGCTGCCCGGCCATCCAGCCCGGCGCCGAGGAGAACAAGAAGAGACAGGAACGACAGGGTGCGGCGCATGGCGGGCCTCTCATGAAGGAGAAGCCGCAAGCTAGGCCGGAAACCTCACGTACCGCAGCCGTGGCTGTCCCGAGCCGAGCCGGGAAAATTTCACGACGTTGCAGCGCGGCAAGCGCGGCGCTTTCCGCCGCCTGCGTTCTGCCGTTTAATGCGCAGGCGACAATCCCGTTCGCGCCAGGTGCCCGCCGATGTGGAACCGCCCGAGATTCGATCTCAAGGTCCGTTTGACGTTGCGCGTGGCCGCGATATCGGCCGCCTGCTTCGCCGCGATCTCCGCCTATTTCCTCATCACGACCGACCGCGCCGCACATGCGCGCATCGACGATATCGCCGCCATCGTGGCCAAGACGCTGGAGCTGCAACAGGGCAAAGTCCTGTGGGCGGCGAGCCCCCGCTCGGACTTTCCGAACCTTGATCCTGTTTCGGCCTATGTGATGACGCCCGGCCTGTGTCTGGCGTTCCGCGGCACGAGCGGCGACATGCTTCAACGGTTCTGTAGCGGCGCGCCGATTCCGTCAGACCCACCGCCGCAAGCCTTCGCGGCCTTCTATCGGAGCCTGTTCGACCCCGGCCGCGAGGCGGCACGGCCCGTGATCGTGCGCGGAGCGAAGTTCGGCGAGGCCGTGGTCTCGCTCGATCCGGCGGTGCAGACGGCCGAGGCCTGGCACGAGGCCGGCCGTTTGATGATCGCGCTTGCGATCGCACTGCCACTGCTGTGCGCGCTGGTCTACGCCGCGCTGGCGCGGGCGCTGCGCCCGACGCGCATGATCCGCACCGGCCTCGAGCGGATCGCTGCCAACGACCTCACGGCGCGGCTGCCGCCGTTCGATCTCGCCGAGCTCTCAGCGGTTCGCGATGTTTTCAACCATCTGGCCGAGAGCCTCGACACTGCGCTTGCCGAGCGCGCCGAGCTAACCCGGAAACTCATCGCGCTCCAGGACGAGGAGCGTCGCCATCTCGCGCGCGAGCTGCACGACGAGTTCGGTCAGTCGCTCGCCGCCATCCGCGCGCTCGCCTCGTCCGCTCGCCAGACCGCCGCGCAGGACTGCCCGTCCCTGCTCGGCGAATGCGACAGCATCGCGCGGACTGCAACCGGAATGATGGAGACGCTACGCGGCACCCTGTTCCGGTTGCGCCCGCCTGACGTCGAGGAGCTCGGCCTCGTCGCGAGCCTCGAAGGCCTCGTCGCCGGCTGGAACGGGCGCAGCCGCGGCGAGACGCGTTTTTCGATCCGTTTCGACGGCGCGTTCGAGACCCTGCCGGCCACGATCAGCGCCAATCTCTACCGCATCGTGCAGGAGGCGCTCACCAACGCCGCCAAGCATGCCGGCGCCACCAGGGTGAACCTGGAATTGACGATGCATATCGACGAGATCGCGCTTGCGATCGACGATGACGGACGCTCGAGCGATCCCGCCGCGAAATCCGGAATGGGCCTGCTCGGCATGCGCGAACGCGTCGCGGCCTTGCGCGGCCGGCTAAGCTTTGAGGCCGGCCCGAACGGCGGCTCCGCGCTGCGCGTCGTCATTCCGCTCGCGACCGCCGATCGGCAGGCGCTGGAGCGCGCGGCATGAGCGCGACCATTTTGCTGGTCGACGACCACTCCGTCGTGCGCGAAGGCTATCGCTCCGTACTCGAGAAGCAGCCGGGCCTTCGCGTCATCGCCGAAGCTGCTGACGGCGCGGAAGCCTACCGTCTGTTCAAATCCGAGGCGCCCGACCTCGTCATCATGGATCTGAGCATGCCCGGCATTGGTGGCATCGAGGCGGTCAGGCGCATCAGGCAATGGGACAAGGGCGCAAAGATCCTCGTCTTCACCATGCACGAGAATGCCGGTTTTGCCGTGCAGGCGATCCGCGCCGGCGCGAGGGGCTATGTCACCAAGACGAGCCCGCCTGAAACGCTGGTGCGCGCCGTGATGGACGTGCTCGCCGGCAAGATCGCCATCAGCCCCGACATCGACCATGAGCTCGCGCTGAGCCGGCTCAGCGGTGAAAGCTCCGCCGCCGACGTCCTCACCGCACGCGAGTTCGAGGTGCTGCGCCTGCTGCTCGCCGAGAGGACGACGGAAGAGATCGCCGAGACGTTGCATGTCAGTCCGAAGACGGTGGCGAACCTGCATTCGCTGATCAAGGACAAGCTCGGCGTCGGCTCGGACATCGAGCTGGTCCGGCTGGCGCTGCGCCAGGGGATCTTGACGCAGGTCGATCTGGGTGAGGCCTAAAGCCTCAGGTCAGATAGCGCGTCAGATAGCCGTCCATCGCATAGAGCGCGCAGAGCGCAAGGCTCGACCAGACCGCGGCGCTGAAATACAGGAACATCCAGGTCAGCTCGCCCTTCCAGTGCGCGACGTCGTGGGTCACAACCCAGCGCGTCGAGACGTCATGCAGCCCTTCGAGGAAACCAAGGAGCCTGCTGCCCTCGGCATGCCCTGCCCGCCAGCGGCTGAGATACATCGGCACGTCGACGGTGACGAGGAAGGCGAGGAAGGCGAGGAAGCAGGCGATGCCGACGATGCCCGCGACAAACGCCCAGCGCACGGGGCCCTGGAATTCCGGTAGCAGGCGGCACAGCGCGATCCCGATGAGGAAAAAGGTCACCGCCCACAGCGAGTTCTCGATTGCGTTGTAGAGATAGTTGGTGGTCACGACCGCGTACCAGGAGAAGCACTCCGCGATGATGATCACGGGCACGATGACGAGCGCTATATTCACCGTGGTCTCGGCACCCGCCGTGCTGCCAAGCTGATGCAGGATGATCGCCCATTGCGCGGCGAAGCACACTTCGGCCACGGTCGCGACCGAGCGGCCGACGAAGACGCTGGAGAGCCAGGTATCGAACAGGCAGATGCGCTGCACGTCGGCGCGCGGCAGGAACGAGCGGAACGCGCAGCCGAACACATAGCCGGCGCACAGCAGCAGCATCACGCCGATGCCGGACGGTCCACTGATGCTGCCGGCGGCCGGCTGATAGAACTCCCGGTACAGCATGAACCAGACCAGGATGTTGACGTTGCTTACAAGCGTCAGCGATCCCCACCACCACGCCAGGGGATTGGACCGCGCCTGCAACATCAACTTCATCTGTCGCTCCGTTGTAGTGGGACTGACATTCAACGGTAGCAATAGTGTCATAATTCGGCAGCACGACGCGACAAAAATCTACGTTATCGCGCTGTCATAATTGAGCCCCGCGCTGTCATATTGTCGAACACGGCCTGAAGCTCCGCATCGACAGGACCAGTCCGGCATCGCGGGCCAGTACCTCCCCGATCTCCTCCGTTGTGGTCAGCATGCGCCGCACGGTCTCGCCTGAGGCGTGCCTCGGGCTGATGCGCACCGTTCAAGACGCTGCCGGAGTTGATCGCCTACGGCAAATCGAAGCCGGGCGGGCTGATCTTCGCCTCGTCCGGCGTCGGCTCGCAGCCGCACTTTGCCGGCGAGCTGCTGTTCCGGAATGCCGGCGTCAAGGGTCTCAACATCCCCATGCGCGGCGATGCCGCTTCCTACACCGAGCTGCTCGCCGGCCGCGCCGACGCCACACTGACGGCATTGCCGACGGCGCTGCTTTACAACAAGAGCGGCAAATTCACCGTGCTCAGCGTCGCCGCGGCCAAACGCAACGCGCTCTACCCGCAGGCGCCGACCCTGCGCGAGCAAGGCCTTCCCAACGTGATCGCCGCCGGCGGGTACGGCTTCATGGCACCAGCAACGACGCCGCGCGCGATCGTCGACAAACTTCAAGCCGAGGTACCGCGCGCGCTCGCCGATCCCGCGGTCAAGGACAAGCTGAACGCGCAAGGCCTCGAAGTGCGCGCCGGCACTGCGGCCGAGTTCGGCCAGTTCATCGACGATGAGACGCAGAAGTGGACCCGCCTGATCGTGAGGCCGGGCTCAAGGGCGAGTGACGGTCACCGTCATTCCGGGGCGATGCGAAGCATCGAACCCGGAATGACAGCTAGAAGCTTACCTCTTCAGGCCAGCCACATAGGCCGTGAGCTTGTCCAGCGTCTGATAGCCGTACTCGACGGCGCCGAAGCCAATCATGTGGTCGCGCTGCTCCGTGGTCGAAGCCAATTGCCGCATCATCAGCACGGTTTTACCGTTGCTCTGCTCAGCAAAGGTGAGGATGAAGCGGAACATGCTGGGATCATCGTCCTGGTCGACGCCGTGGTCCATCTCGATCAGCTTCGGACGCTCGATGCGGCGGAAGCGCATGCGGTTCGGATAGACGGTGCCGTCGGGGCCGATCATGTTGAAGCGCCAGACGCCGCCGACGCGGACGTCGATCTCAAATGTCTCGATCTTGAAACCCTTCGGCCCGAACCATTGCGGCAGGTGCTTCGGGTCGGACCACGCCTCGAACACCAGATCGCGTGGCGCGTCGATCACGCGCGACATCACGATCTCGCGGTCGAGCGACCATTGCGACAGAGCGGGATTGGCAGAATTCGTCATCACTCAGAACCTTTCCGTTTGGTTGTCTTGCTGGTTTTCTTTTCGGCCATTTTGGACGGCCGCTTGGCAACCGCCCTCTCCTTCTTGAGCTTCATCACATAGGCCTCGAAGCGATCGAGCCGCGCCTCCCAGATCGCGCGCTGCTGCTGGAACCAGTCTTCCGCGCCGACAAGCGCGCTCGGACTAAGACGACAAGTGCGCACGCGGCCGGACTTCTCCGACTGCACGAGCCCGCTCAGCTCCAGCACATGGATGTGCTTCATGAAGCTCGGCAGCGCCATCTCGAAGGGATCGGCGAGCTCGCCGACCGAGGCCTCGCCGGCACACAGCCGCATCACGATCGCCCGCCTTGTGGGGTCGGCCAAGGCCGCGAAAATCTGGTCGAGCTGGGACAATTGGTTAGCCATGTAGCTAACTATAAGCCGCCCGCGGGATGGTGTCAACAATTGTTAGCTTATGGGCTAAGTTTTCTCTGTCGCCCGGATGGAGCGAAGCGCAATCCGGCGCTATCGCCTCGCGGAAAATCCTTTCGGGATTTCGCTTCGCTCCATCCGGGCTACGAAACCAGGCGACAGAGGAACTCGCAACGCGCAATCGTGAATTGGGACATCGGCCCCTCCCCGCTAAAAGACTCGCGGGGGCGCACACACGACTCATTGGATCACGTGCCACCTGTTGTCAGCTCATCACACCTTACCCGGCGAACCCTCGCCCGGGCTGCCCTCATTCCCTTCGCGGTCGCGCTTCGGCCCCGCCGCGCATCGGCGGATTCCGACATGATCGCGCAGATGCGCGACATCGTTGCGTCGGAGCTCGCGCCGACCGCAACGCCGGACCATCCGGGTGGCCTCGCCGCCGCGCTCCATGCCGGCCGCCATGTCGAGTTCTTCAACTACGGCTTTGCCGACGACGCCACGCGAAGACCGGTGACCTCGGACACCCTGTTCAACCTCGCCTCCTTGCGAAAACCGTTCGAGGCAGCGCTGGTGGCGCTCGGTACGCTCCGCGGTGAGCTGCGGCTCGACGATCCCCTGGCAAGGTACTTGCCGGAACTCGACGCCGGCAGCATCCGCCGCGTCACCATCGGCGAGCTCGTCACGCACACATCGGGATTGTTGCTGCCGACCGATCATCCGCCATGGCCGAACCAATCCTTCACCCGCGCGCAATTCATCGACTTGCTCAACGCCTGGATGCCGCCGGCAGGCGTCGCGCCCGGCAAGCAGCGCATCTACAGTCATGGCGGCTACGTGCTGCTTCAGCTCGTGCTCGAGCGCTGCTATCGCGCCCCGATCCGCGAGTTGATCGAGAGCCGCATCCTCGAGCCGCTCGGGATGCACGCAACGTTCGTTCCCGAGCGCGGTGCCGACAACCGCGCCGTCATGGACGAGGCTTCGATGCAGCACGTCGTGCAGGGCTATTCCGACCAGGGCACGGCGCTCGGCCCGCCCGGCGACCAGCAGAGCTATTTCGACTTCCCCGGCACCGGCCAGATGTTCTCGTCCGCGCGGGATCTTTCAACATTCGTGGCGGCCTGCATCGACGGCCGGTCGGTCGATCCGCATTTGCGCGAGGCGCTGCGAATGACGCAGCACGAAAGCTTCCGCGTCGAGGAGAAATTCGGCCAGGCCATGGCCTGGGAGACCGTGCATCTCGAAGGCGTCACCGTCGTCGACAAGCCGGGCGGGCTCAACAACGCGTCGAGCTATATCGGCCTCGTGCCGATGCATCGGATCGGCATCGTGCTGCTCGCCAATCGCGGCGAGTATCCGCACGAGATCGCCCGATACAAGATCCTGCCCGCGCTGGCACGTCTATTGGCATTGCACGCAGGCTGAGCCCTAAAACAGAAAACCCCGGCTGAGCCGGGGCTTTCCACGCCAGGATAGGAACGGGATGGTGCTTAATACTTGGCGACGACCGGTCCGCCGAACTTGTAGTTCACGCCGACGCGCACGATGTTCGATTTGAGATCGACCGAGTGGGTATAGACGTTGCTCGGATATGCAATCGCACCGGCAAAGGCGAGCAGATTGGTGCTGGTTGCCGTGCTGCGGCCGAGATCGACGTAGAGATATTCGGCCTTGAGCGACCAGCCGCCCCCGAACGCATATTCGCTGCCAACGCCGGCGGTCCATCCGAGGCGCGTGTCGCGGATCGCGGCCGACTCCGTCGCCCCGGAGAAGGTGTCGGTGAAGTTGAAGTTACCCCTCACCTCGGCAATCGCGGCACCGCCGGTGGCATAGAGCAGCCAGCTCGGCGTGGCGAGGAAGCCGATGCGGCCGCGGATGGTGGCGAGCCAGTCGGCAGAGAGCGAGGAGTTAACGGTGAAGGTGCTTGGCGCGCAGCAGGGATAGAGCGCAGAGCCGCTCGCGCTGCCCTTGAAGCCGAAATAGTTGATGTCGCCTTCGAGGCCGAACACGGCGTGGTTGACCTGCCAGTTGTAGCCGGCGGTAAAGCCGCCGGTCACGCTGGAACTGTTGACGCTCTGAGGGCCGACAGCGTTGATGGCGGGCACGCTGCTGGGGGCGAAGTAGCCGGTCGGCGACCAAACGGTAGAGGTGCTCGGATCGGCGCTACCCCATTGTCCGCCGACATTGCCGCCGACGTAAAAGCCCGTCCAATTGTAGGCCGGCGCCATCACCGGCGCCTTGGTGTATTGCGCCGCGAGGTCGGCCGCGTGCACGGATGCGGTGCCCAACACGATTGAAGCGACCGCCAGCATAAACTTCTTCATTCCAGTCTCCTTGCCCCACGCGAGCAGAGTTCGCGTTTCGAATGCGCGCGGTGCAAGCACCCGGCGCAGATTGGGCATAGGGGGTGGACCGCTCGCAGTCTTGGGCTGCGGCGATGTTCATAGGGACTGTGACGTAGCGTGCGCCTCAGATCGTGCGAATGAATGACAAGTGTGCCCCAGGAGCCACGCATGTCCAGCACGCAGCGGCGCGCGACGCATGCCGGTGTCGCGTCACGACAAGGCCACGCCAACGCGATTCGAATCTGCGTGTCTCAGACCGAGCGCGTCAGCCCGCCGTCGACGCGGATGTTCTGGCCGGTGATGTAGGCCGCGCCGTCGGAGGCCAGGAACGAGACCGTTGCCGCGATCTCCTCGACCTTGCCGTAGCGCTTCATCGGCACGCTGTCGCGGCGCACATCCGTCTGCGGCAGGCTGTCGATCCAGCCCGGCAGCACGTTGTTCATGCGGACATTGTCGGCAGCATAGGTGTCGGTGAAGATTTTTGTGAAGGCGGCCAGGCCTGCGCGGAACACCGCCGAGGTCGGGAACATCGCGCTTGGCTCGAATGCCCAGGCGGTGGAGATGTTGATGATGGCGCCGGCCTTCTGCGCCTGCATCACCGGCGTGACCAGCCGGGTCGGACGGATCACGTTGAGAAGATACGTGTCGAGGCCGGTGTGCCATTGCTCATCGGTAATCTCCGTGATCGCCGCGCGCGGACCGTGACCGGCGCTGTTGACGAGCACGTCGATGCGCCCCCACTTCGAAAGCGCGCCGTCGACAAGGCGCTTCAGATCGTCGTTCGACTTGTTCGAACCGGTGACGCCGAACCCACCGAGCTCGGCCGCCAGCGCCTCGCCCTTGCCGGAGGACGACAGGATCGCGACGCGAAAACCGTCGGCCGCGAGCCGTCGCGCAGCCCCTGCCCCCATGCCGCTGCCGCCTGCGGTGACGAGTGCGACCTTCTCTGCTGTCATGACCGATCATCCCTTGTGATACCGTTGAGGCGAACCGGAGGCTCAACCTATCATGAGGCCTTCTATAGCCAGACGTGCCGACAGGTCCATCCGTCATGAGCAATTTGCAGATCCGCAATCTGCGCCCCGAGGAGATTTCCGTCGCCGTCAACTGGGCCGCGGCCGAAGGATGGAATCCCGGTCTTGCTGACGCTGCCTGCTTCGCAATTCCCGACGCGCAAGGTTTCTTCGTCGCCGAGATCGACGACGAGCCGGTCGCGACCGTCTCCTGCGTCAATTATGACGATCGTTTCGCCTTCCTCGGCTTCTACATCGTGCGCGCGGGCTACCGCGGCGCCGGTCATGGCCTGCGCATCTGGAATGCGGCGATCGCGCATGCCGGCTCCCGCGTGATCGGGCTCGACGGCGTCGTGGCACAGCAGGACAATTACAGGAAATCCGGCTTCCAGCTTGCTTACGCCAACATCCGCTATGGCGGCAGCGTCGCCGCGCCACCTCGGCCGCCCACCGATGTCGTCGCTCTCGACACGATTCCGTTTGCGATGGTGGAAGCCGACGACGCCACCGTCTTCCCTGCCCCGCGCGGCGCGTTCCTGCGCGCGTGGATCAACACGCCCGGCCATGTCGGACGCGCACTCCTGCGGGACGGCAGGCTCGCTGGGTGGGGCGTGATCCGCCCCTGCAGGACGGGCCACAAAATCGGCCCGCTGGTAGCCGACGACCGCGCCGCGGCGGACGCCATCATGCAGGCCTTGCTGGCCAGTGCCGGCAATGGCGAGATTGTCCTCGACATCCCCGCCATGAACCGCGATGGTATCGCGCTTGCGGAATCCCTTGGCCTCAAGCCGACATTCGAAACGGCGCGAATGTACACTGGACCAGTCCCGTCACTGCGGCTCGACCGCGTGTTCGGCGTAACCAGTTTTGAACTAGGCTAGTTCCGACTTTGAATTCGGCCAGCGCCGGCTTGAAATTTGTAATCTGTTTCACGTCCCCGCTGCGGCGCAGCGTGTATTGGTGTTGGGTCCGCCGATTTTTCCGGACGGCTCGATACTCGTTTTTCTGACCGTCGATATTTCATTCAAGAGAGGATTTCATGACCGATGCCAGAAGCAAGGCCCGCCCGTCTCACCACACGACCGGCAACCTGCCCCGTCCCGCGCTCGCGGCTGCGCTCCTGCTTGCCGTCGTAGCGGCCTTCGCGCTGCACACGCTGTTCGTCTCGGGTACCGCGATGCGGGAGGCCGCCGAGGCGCAGCTAGTACGCGTCATTGCGGATGAGGATCGGGACGTCTGCGGGCAGTTCGGCCTGCGCCCGGATACGACCCCATTTGCGGCCTGCAGCCGCGAGCTCGCGACGGTCAGGCGCAAGCAGTCCGACCGCGACCACGCCGCCGCGGCAGGAATTCTCTAATAGAGCGCCGCTCAGTAGCAGCGCATGATGTTGACGGTGTGCTCGCCGCCGCCGCGGCCCGGCACCGTCACGGACTCCGTCGGGCAGCTCGGCACATAGGGCCGGTCTGACGGCACGACGTTCGGCGGGAAGCGGTGCGCCCAGTCCCAGGGAACGTCGTAGGTGTAGGTGTAGCGCACGTCGTTGGAGATCGGCTGCCCTGCACCGGCGAAGGGTTCGCTGTACGTTGCGCCGTCATTGAAGAACCCGCCGCCGCCCGGCCAGTAGACCCAAGGATTGTTGAAGCCATTGTTGCGGCCGCGGAACCGCGCTCCAGGCGCGAGCGTCGGGCGTGCTGCGGCCGGCGGTGCGGCAGCAGCCACCACGCCATGCGGCGCGGCGCCGCCGGGTCTTGCAAAACTGTCGCTGGAAGCAAGGAGCAGCGCGGCTGCGCTGAGCGAGGCGAGCAACGCCCCATAAGGTCTGGACATCATGATACGCACCAACTCGTTTGGCTTCGCGAAACTGCTCCCCATTGCACGCTAGGCCGGCCCGTCGCCCGCCCGCAAACGTATAATTAATTGTTGGTTAAGGCACGGGATTAACAGGGGCAGCAGCCTGCTCCCTGCCCCAAAATAGGTCAGCGCGGCAATATCCTGACCGTAACGCCGTGCGAGCCTCCTCCTACGCCCGGTACTGGTCGTCGGTCACATGCTCGAGCCAATCGACGGCCTTGCCGTCGAGTGACTCCTGCACGGCGATGTGCGTCATCGCGGTGGTGAGGGTCGCGCCGTGCCAGTGCTTCAGGCCCGGCGGAAACCAGACGACGTCGCCCGGCCGGATCTCCTCGATCGGACTGCCCTCGCGCTGTACCCAACCCAGCCCTGCGGTGACGATCAACGTCTGGCCCAGCGGATGCGTGTGCCAGGCCGTGCGCGCGCCGGGTTCGAAGGTGACCTGCGCCGCGCCAACGCGGCCAGGTTGCGGCACCTGCGCAAGCGGGTCGATGCGAACCGACCCCGTGAACCAATCGGCCGGGCCTTTGAGCGACGCTTGCGATCCGTTGCGTTTGATCTCCATGACAATTGTCCTTGCTTGCCGCAGCGATCTCCCGGACGGGGAAACGCCGGCGTTCCGGTGATGTGCCGGTGAACTGCGGTCGGCTGAAGCTAGGCCTCTCTCGGCCAAGTGATTAGATGCCAAAAGCTGAATAGATCTATCGACCAGGCTAATGAATGGACCGATCTGTCGTCACCTCGCAAAGAGCTGATCGCAAGTTGATCGCAACCGCGCGCGATGTACGATCCGGGCACAGCCGGACCGTATGGCGCACTCAACGGCACCAACCATCCGACACCGAGTTCGTCGCAAGGTGACGTCGGCCCTGACGGCAACAACAACGGAACACTGACCGGCAGCTATCGCAACTGGTAAGCCTGGCTCGACCGAAGGCCCCTCGTCCTTACGAACGGTGGGCCTTCGCGCGTCAGCGGCCCTGCTGTTTGCGCAGCCAGTCCAGCATCTCCTGGGCATTCCCCGTGCCCTGCGACACGATCGCGGTATTGCCGCCGCTGCGGCGATAGACCGTGGTGCGGCCCGGCTCCCTGTCGACCTTGACCTCGGCCTGCGCCGGATCGCCGCTTTGCGTGATGACTGCTGTCCCGTTTTCGTCCTGGACCACGGTGGTATGGCCGTCGCCGGCCTCCCCGGCTCCGGCCGGCGCCATCGCAATGACGGTCATGAGGCTCATTCCGGATGCGAGCAGGAGGAACTTCATGTCACACCTCTTCGTCTTTATCATCGTCCAAACTGGAATATGGCCGACCAGTTGAAACGTCCGAACTGCCTGACCGCGCCCGTGTTCATGTCGCCGATCTGAAGCAGGAGCGCATTGGTCGAATTACCGACCTGGGTAATATCGGCGATGTTGCTCACGCCTGACTGGCCGATCAGCGCATTGGTGGTGCTGCCGACCTGGATGACATCGACATAGTTACGCGTCCCGTTCTGGACGATCGTCGCATCGACGGTGCCCGTCCCGATCTCGATCACCCGCGCGATATTGATCCGGCTGTTCTCGATGATCGTGACCGGCTGCGGGTTATTGCCGAACTCCACGACCGTCTCGATGCTCACGTTCCTGTTGGACCAGGAGGGCGCGAACCCACTTATGGATGGCGATGGCCTGGATCCTGCGGATGCCTCCGAAGCAACGCTGATGGCGGCGAGCAACGTCGCCAATGCCAGGAGCTCTCTACCATATCTCATCGCCTTCCCCCATCACAGTTCACGAGGCCGCGCGCAGCTCACGGACTGGTCTGGACCACCATCGACGAGTTGACCTTGCCGAATTGAGCGATCACTCCCGTATTCATGGCGCCGAGCTGCGACAAGAGGCTCGTTGCCGACTGACCGGTTTGACCAACGAAGGTAAAGTTGTTCGTCCCGGCCTGCCCGACCGATGACGACGTTGTGCCACCGAACTGCAGGACTCCCGTGGCATTGTTGCTTCCGTTTTGGGCGACGGTCGCGCTGGTGTTGCTGCCAATCTGGAATATGCCGACCATGTTGAGCGAGCTGTTCTGGTTCACGACGACGGGCGGCCCATTGACCGAGACAATCGTCTTGATGTCAGCGCCCTGCGCCCGCGCGGGGCCGTTCGCGGTGAAGCAGGAGACGAGAACCACCGTCGCAACGACCAGAAAATGCCTGTTCATCATATGCCTCCACAAAATTTGCCGGTTCACCACACGATCTCAGGTCAAGGAGCCTGCTGCAAAATCGTGGAGCCGTTCAGAATGCCGAGCTGGAATACCCCGGCGGCGTTGTTCAAACCAATCTGGCCAATCAGGCTCGTGTTGGCGCCTCCGACTTGGCCAGCCGTAGCGGTATTGGTCGCGGTGGCCGTCGTGCCGCCCTGTCCAATCGTCACTGAATTGACCGAAGAGAATGAACCGAGTTGCGCGCTCGATGCCTGGTTGAAGGACCCGAATTGCAGCGTCGTCGCGGTGTTGTTCACCGGGCCGGTCTGCACTGTGGACGAGAGATTTGTCGCACCAAACTGCAACACGCTAACCGAGTTGGCGGCCTGGGCGTCGACCGCGGTCAGCGCGCTCAGCATGACTGCCGTCGTGATGAGAAATTTCATGCGCATGTCATTTCCTCCGCGAGATGTCGGCCGTCGATCCGCCGCCCCGTTCAGGCAACCTGATCGCGGTCATTTCGGGTATGGCCCGTCGAGTACCGCCCGGACGCGCCGCTCGTTGGACGCGCCCGGGTCGATACGGGGCTGGCTTAGTGCTGCACAACCGTGCTGGAGTTCACGCCGAAGATGATCGAGAGCTGTCCAACGGCTGCGCTGTTGCTCGGCGGGTTACCGATCGACTGCTGCGTGATCCCGCTCGTGTTGTTGAAGAGGCCGACTTGGCCAGTGGTGGCTGAGTTGACGGCACCGACCTGGGTTACTGTGCTGCCGTTGTTGAGTGACGGGGTGGTCGTGCCCTGCATGGTGCTCGCACCGTTGAAGATGCCGAGCTGGGTGGTGGTCGAGGAGTCGTTCACGGTGCCCTGCTGATTCACGGAGGAGCCGTTCGCGAAGCCAAGTTGCAGCACGGTCGAGGTGTTGGCAGCCTGAGCCGCGGAGGACAGAGCGAGCACGGCAACGGAAGTAAGAAACAATTTGCGCATGGGAAATCCCTTTCTAGCCGAGTTGTCTGACTGGGTTCGGATGCCGTCTTGGAGGAGCCCGACATCGTGGGACAACTCTGAACCGATCGTGCTTCGTGCGACAGACTGCAGTTCATGCTAAGCGGTACGGACTAGACGTTGTGCGGCATCTCGCCGCCGACACTGCTAGATCAACGAATGTCCGCGCCAGTCCGCACCGTCTCGGTTTCGAAACCCATGCTGTCGATCAATCTCACGACTTCGATCGGTGAACGCAGCTCCAGCTTTCGCATCATCCTGGCGCGATGGACCTTCGCGGTCACCTCGCTGACCCCAAGTCTCGCCGCGATCTGCTTGGCGACGAGCCCCTCCGCCATCAGCAACATGATCTCCCGTTCGCGGGCGGTCAACGTTTCGACGCGCTGACGTGCCTCGCGCACTGTGTCTTCGCGCTGCATCCGCCTGCGATCGCGGTCGATGCCGTGCCTGATCGCATCGAGGATCTCCTGTTCGCGGAAGGGCTTTGGCAGAAACTCGACCGCGCCCCGCTTCATGGCTTCGACGGAGATACGAACGTCCGAATGTCCGCTGATGAAAACGATCGGTATCGGTACGCCCGATTCAGCGAGCCTGCGTTGAAGCTCGAGCCCGGTCGGCGACGTGCCGGGAAAGCGGACATCGAGCACGAGGCAAGACGGTCCATCGGAGAGACTCTCCGTGAGGAACTCGTCCGTCGAGGCAAACAGCCTCACCGATGTCCGGTCTCCTCGCAGAGGCGGCCAATCGCGTTTCGAATCTGAATTTCATCATCAACGACATAAACTGTGGCTTGATTTGAATTCATTGCAACGGACTCCCGGACTTGACGCTCGATGATCCAGCAGCGAGCCATCCATTGTTTTTGCAAGCGAGAACAAGGTGCTTGAAAGCATCGGCGAGAACCGGTCGAGTCGCATCAACCAACCGATGCAAGGTCTTACGGCCAACACGCGCGCAAGACGAGTGAAGGCGTTCACATATCGGGCTTCGTGATCTCTGAGAGTTGAGGCCGCCATCTGCGGCGTCACGGCGAGATGCGGTGATCAGGCGTCGCGGCCGAGATATCGCCAGCTGCGTCATGGTGTCGCCACTCATGCACTGACTCCAACGCCGACGGGTAGCCGCTTGAGCGAAACCAGACGGAGCGTTCAGCCAGCTTATCGGAGTTCGATACCGCGCGCATCTTTTCGATACGCCCGGTATGTGTTCCGCGCAAGTCACGAAAGATACAACCCCGCAGACCTTACTTCTGGATCATGGAGCGAACCCGTCCGTCGCACTATCAACGGCGACATACTATCTATCGAACCAACGACACTACCCTGGGTGAAATACAACCATAGCGCGATATTCGACATCTCCGCCAACATAGTCATTTCAAGAAGGCGGGTTTTGATATGCGATTTGTACCAGTCATTGTCCTGTTTGGAACTGCGTGCGGCCTCGCCGCAACCTACGGCGCAGCACCGGACGTCGTCGCGGGCGCTGCCGGGAGCGCCGCGGACGACGCAAGCCGTGCCTATGAGTCGACGAAGCAGTTCCTCAAGCCCGGCGGCGAAACCCCGACCTTCGGGCCGGACGCACCAATGTTCCGCTACGCCGCAATCCAGCGCGGCAGCATCGAGCAGACCGTCACGGTCACGGGCGCCCTGCAACCCGTCAAGACGATCGAGGTCGGCTCGCAACTGTCCGGGCAGCTCGCCCGCGTCTATGTCGACTTCAACGACACCGTCAGCAAGGACCAGCCGCTTGCCCTGATCGATCCGCGCACCTTCGTGGCCAAGGTCGACGAGGCGAAGGCGGCATTAGCCGTCTCCGACTCCCTGGTCGACATCGAGCGGGCCAAGCTCGATCGCGCCAGGATCGATCTGCAAAACGCCAAAGGCAGCCGGGACGTGCTCGCCGCCAAGCTCGACAGCGCCCAAGCGGTCAAGACTTCTGCGCAGAAGACCCTGCAACGCAAGCTGGCGCTCCAGTCGCAGAATGTCGTGGCCACGTCGACGGTCGACGACGCGCAGACGGAATTCACCGCGCGCGTGGCCCAGGAGCGCGAGGCCGAAGTCCTCATGTCTCTGAATGCGTACGCCGTCGACGGCGCGCAGGCTGACGTCCGCCGAATCGACGCCGAGCTGGAGCAGGCCAGGATGGCGGTGCCAGAGAAGGCCGCCGTCCTTGCTGCAGCCCAGGCCGATCTCGACCGCACCGTGATCCGCTCGCCGATTGACGGCGTCGTGGTCGGCAGGTTCGTCAACGAAGGCCAGACGCTGGCGGTTGGCCTGGAGTCCCGCACCACCTTCGTGGTCGCTCATCGCCTGGAGGACATGGAAATCCACGCGCAGGTCGACGAAGCCGATATCGGGCGCATCGCAGCCGGCCAGCAGGCTCACTTCACGGTGGATGCCTATCCCGACCGCCGCTTCGAGGCCGCGGTGCGGCAGGTGCGCAAGGCGCCGCAGAACCAGCAGCACGTGGTCACCTATACCGTCGTGCTGTCGACCTCCAATCTCGACGGCGCGCTGCTGCCTGGAATGACGGCCCTGGTCAAGATCGTGATCGAGCAGCAGGACAACGTGCTGAAAGTACCGCTGGCCGCGCTGCGCTTCCAGCCCTCGGGCGCGCCGGCAGATGCGGCTCCCGGACGCAGCGGCGTCTGGGTCCGCACCGTCAGTGGCGCACTCCAGCGCATCCCCGTGACCGTCGGCGCGGCGGGCACCGAACAGGTCGCGCTCAAGAGCGGAGAGCTCGTCGAGGGCAGCCAGGTTGCGGTCGGACAGGCGATCCGGCCGGCCGGCATGGAATTTCTCGGCATCAGGTTCGGATCATGACAGGCGCCCTGCCCCTCATCAGTCTCCAGTCCGTCGGCAGGACCTACCGGACCGACGGGATCGCGGTCGCGGCGGTGCGCAATGTCAGCTTCGACATCGCGCAGGGCGAGATCCTTGCAGTCATGGGACCGTCGGGTTCCGGCAAGTCCACGCTGATGAACATGATCGGGTTGCTCGACCTCCCCAGTGAAGGCGCGATCTATCTCGAGGGCGCGAATGTCGCCGATCTGTCGGAAGACCGCAGGTCGACCTTGCGGGCCCGCAGCATCGGTTTCGTGTTCCAGTCCTACAATTTGCTCGCACGCCACAACGCGATCGAGAACGTCGCCTTGCCGCTGGTCTATTGCGGAGTGGGCCACAAGGAGCGCCTTGCGCGCGCCGAACAGAGCCTGGAGGCCGTCGGCATGCTGCATCGGGCGCATCATTTTCCACGACAGCTCTCGGGCGGCGAGCAGCAGCGCGTCGCGATCGCGCGTGCATTGATCGCCTCGCCGCTGATCGTCCTTGCGGACGAGCCGACCGGTGCGCTCGATAGCCGCACCGGCGCAGAGATCCTGGCGCTGTTCGCGGCACTCAACCGGAACGGCCAGACCATCGTGATGATTACACACGATCCCGGCATAGCGACCCAGTGCCGGCGCACCATCCGCCTGCATGACGGCGAACTCGTCAGCGACGAGACGATAGCACCGTTGCTACCGAAACGGAGCGTCGCGTCATGACCATGCTTCAGGGCTTCCAGATCGCTCTACACGCCTTGCGCCTCAATCCGCTGCGCAGCTTCCTGACCATGCTCGGCATCGTGATCGGCGTCGCTTCGATCGTGACGGTTTTTGCGATCGGCGCCGGCGCGCAGTTGCGGCTCCAGGAGCAGATCCGCTCGATCGGCGCCAATGTGCTCATGATTACGCCCGGCGCGGTCTACCAGGGCGGCGTGCGCCTCAAGGAAGGCAGCAAGCTGACCATGACCGAAAGCGATGTGCAGGCCATCCTCGAACAGATCTCGGAGATCCAGGCTGCGGCCGGCTCGATCGCCGGGACCGCGCAAATCATCCACGAGAGCAAGAACTGGAACACGACGATCAACGGCACGACGACCGGCCACTTCATGGTGCGCGACTGGCAGCTCACGTCTGGACGCTACTTTTCCAGCACGGAGGAAGCCGCCGCGGGAAAGGTCGTGATCCTCGGAAGCACGGTTGCGCGCGAGTTGTTCGCGCCGGGCGATGATCCCATTGGCGCGCAGATCAGGATCATGAAGGTCCCGCTCGAAGTGGTCGGCGTGCTCGATCGCAAGGGACCCGCACAGGACGATGTCGCCTTCGTCCCCCTCACCACGGCCAAGCTGCGCTTCCTCGGCAGCGCCAGCAACATCAACCGGGATTCGGTCGCCTATATCATCGCCAAGGTGGCCGCCGACGGTCAGATGACTGGGGCGCGATCGGAAATCGAAAGCCTGATGCGGCAGCGGCATCGCATCGCTGTCGGCCAGGAAGACGACTTCAAGGTCCAGGATCCGGCCGCCGCCATGGAAGCGCAGCAGGGGGCGATCCGCACCGTCGCGCTTCTGCTCGTCGCCATCGCCTCGGTCTCGCTGCTTGTAGGCGGCATCAGCATCATGAACGTCATGATCGTCTCGGTCACCGAGCGCACCCGCGAAATCGGTATCCGCCGCGCGCTCGGCGGGCGGATGCGGGACATTCGTCTCCAATTTCTCTGCGAAGCGCTCGTGCTCTGCCTGCTCGGCGGCGCCATCGGCGTCCTCGGCGGTGTCACGCTATCGATGACGGTCGCGCGCATGGCCGGGTGGATCACGTCGATCGACAGCGAAGCAATTGCCCTGGCCCTCGCCTTTTCAATCGCGACCGGCCTCATCTTTGGCTTCTATCCTGCACACAAGGCGTCCAAGCTCAGTCCAATCGAGGCGCTCAAGACGGAGTGAGAACATGCTGGGGTGGCCACAACATCAAACCAAAGGCCAGGGAGGAGCAAGTCATGGGCCCGGATCCGAACGATTCGATCACACCGACGCCGCGTGAGCGCGAGCTGATGATGCTCATCGCGCGCGGATTGCAGAACAAGAACATCGCCTACGAGCTCAAGATCTCGGAGAACACGGTGCGGGCGCATATCGGCAACATCATGCGCAAATACCGCCTCCATAACCGGACCCAGATCGCGATCATCTTCGCGCTCCATGCGGCACCGCAATCGCTCCGCCGCGATCTGGCCAACGCGAGAGTCTACCCGGCGACGGCCAAGCCTGCGCAGGCGCTTGCACAAAATCCACCGGTGCTAACCGCGCCGGACTAACGACAAGACCTTGACGACATGGCCTTCGCCACATTCCGTAGCGTTGCCCGTCGGGCAAAACACGCCAATCTGCGGTCAAGACATAGACACTCAAATATTTCTCTTTATTCGAATTCTGAATTTTGTTAAGGACGACTAACTCCGGCCCAAGGAAGAGGGGCGCATCGCGATCGTCACGAACGCGGGCCGGGCGGCGGTGGACGTGGGCCACATCGGTGCGAAGGTGATCGCAGGGCGGAGAGCCGTGAGCGATGGCGTCGCACGCACGACCGGTGGTGCTCGCGTACGGCCAAATCGTGTCGTCCTGGCGCCCGGAGTCTGTGCGCCAAGTCTTGTGGTGATGTGTGTTGCCCGACCGGGCGCACGCATCAGCCATCCGCAAGGCGACGGGGGCAATAGCGCATCGCTCCCCGGGGAGAGCACGACATACGCCGTTCCAACCATCCGCGCAGGGAAGGCCGGGATGTCTCCGGTTGCCCTGTTTCCCGCTGTGCATTGTAGCGCAATCTGCATCTGGCATAGCGGTCCATGGGAGCCAGCCGGCTCCCGGGTCTTCCCTGCGCCCACTTTCACGGGGGTAAGGCAACGAAGCAAAGCTCGGGCGAAACAAGCCGCGAGGATGCGAGGGTGTGTCTGCGACACTCCGTCATTGCGAGCGCAGCGAAGCAATCCAGGCTGCCACCGCGGAAAGACTCTGGATTGCTTCGCTGCGCTCGCAATGATGGCGTTGAGGCAACGGGACGCCAAAACTGCGGTCTCGTGCGCACGGTCAATGGCGCTTGTAACAAAACTGTCATACAGCGAAACTAAACGAAGGCGGCGGCCACGGTCGGCCGCCAAGCCGCCTCACCGCAGGCAGGGAGAGATTTGATGCGCCGCTCACTGGTGTTGCTGTCCGCCGGACTGACAGTTTTGTCCACCGGACTTTCCACCGGACTTGCCTCCGCCCAGAACAACACCCCCCGCAACCTGATCCTGTTCATCCCTGACGGGCTGCGCGCGCTGAAGGTCACGCCCGAAACGGCCCCGGCCATGGCCGAGGTCCGCGACAAGGGCGTCAATTTCAAGAACTCGCACTCGCTGTTTCCGACCTTCACCATGGCCAATGGCTCGGCGATGTCGACCGGCCATTATCTCGGCGACACCGGCGTGTTCTCCAACACGATCTGGACCAACTACACCTCCGGCCCCGCCGGCGACACCGTGGTCCCCTTCATCGAGAACGACGCCGTGCTCGGCGACATCGACGAGCATTTCAAGGGCGACTATCTCAACGAAGAGACCGTCCTGAAGCTGGCCCGCGACAAGGGCCTGAGCACGGCGGCGATCGGCAAGGTCGGCCCGACCTACCAATGGGACCATACCGATCATCCGGAGAAGCCGGGCAAGCACTCGATCGTGATCGACGACTCGACCGGCGGCAAAGCTGGCGTCGCGCTGTCCGACGAAATGAAGGACGCACTGACCAAGGCCGGCCTGCCCCTCACCACGCCCAGCCGCGGCGACAACGGCAAGGCGGGCGACGCCAAGACGCCCGGCACCACGGTCGCCAACATTGCGCAGCAGGCCTATTTCGCCGACGTCGCCGCCAAGGTCGTGCTGCCGATGTTCAAGGCGCGCAACAAGCCGTTCGTGCTGGTGTTCTGGTCGCGCGACCCGGACGGCACCCAGCATAACCAGGGCGACAGCCTCAACCAGATCATGCCGGGCATCAACGGCCCGAGCACGATGGCGAGCATCAAGAACGTCGACAACAACCTCGCCCAGATCCGCAAGGCGCTGGACGAGCTCGGGCTTGCCGCCAACACCAACATCATGATCCAGGCCGACCACGGCTTCTCGACCATCTCCAAGGAGAGCAAGACCAGCCCCTCGGCCAAGGTCAGCTACGACGATACGCCGGAGGATTTCCTGCCGATGGGCTTCCTGGCGCTCGACTTGGCCAAGGCACTCGACCTGCCGCTGTTCGACCCCAACGACAAGAACGCCGCCGTCAGCGGCAACGCGCATCCGAAGGCCGGTAACGGCGTGCTCGGCAAGGATCCGACCAAGCCCGATCTCGTCATCGCCACCAATGGCGGCTCTGACCTGGTCTACCTGCCGAACAAGGACAAGAAGCTGGCGGCCAAGACCGTCAAGGCGCTGCTCGAACAGGACTACGTCTCCGGCCTGTTCGTTGATGACTCGCTCGGCCGTTTTCCCGGCACCCTGCCGCTGTCCAGCATCAATCTGCGCGGCAAGGCAGCGACCCCGACACCGGCGATCGTCGTCAACTTCCGCTCCTATGCCAGCGATTGCGGCGAGGCGCCGACCAATTGCTCGGTGCAGGTCGCCGACACCGTGCTGCGCCAGGGCCAGGGCATGCATGGCAGCTTCAGCCGGGGCGACACCTTCAACTTCATGGCTGCGATCGGTCCGGACTTCAAAGCCGGCTTCGTCAATGAGCTGCCGGTCAGCAATGCCGACGTCGGCATGACCGCCGCCCAGATCCTCGGCCTGCGCGGCTCGCAGAACGGCGGTCTGGTCGGCCGCGTGATGTCGGAGGCGCTGCCCAACGGCATCGTGCCGAAGGCGTACAAGGCCGTTGAGAAGTCGAAGACCTCCGAGAACGGCCTTCAGACCGTCCTCAACGTCCAGCGCGTCGGCAGCCAGCGCTATTTCGACACCGCCGGCTTCCCGGGCCGCACGCTGGGCCTAGAGCCGGACGCCGGCAAACAAAAAACGGCGGGGAAATAACCCCGCCGCTTTCTCTCGCGCCCCGCAAGGGGCGCGATAATCTTACATGCCAAAACCTACATGCCGATGTCGAACACGTTCGGCAATTGGCCCGCCAGAGGCAGCGCGGTGGCGCCCAGGAAGGTCGCCACCATCGCCATCAGGCGACGGTTGTTCTGGCGCTTGCCGCGCATCTGGCCGGCAATCCACTCCAGCATCTCGCTGTTGACCTTGGAGGCATAGGACGGCGCCCAGCTCTCGACGTCGGACTCTGCAGACAGCGCGACGCTGCGCGGCGGCACCTTCAGGCCCGACGCGCTCGCGGCGTAGTGAGCCACGGCCTTGGCGAGCAGGTCGTCGAACCGGCCACCATCGGTGCGCTCGGTTGCGGCTTCGTTGATCTCGAACAGCGCCTCGGCCTCGGCGCGGCTGACCGGCTGGTCGTTGACGGCGGCGGCCGTCAGGATGCGGGCGCACCAGGCGGTGTCATCGGCATCGATAGAGCGGGAAAAGTGCACCCGGCCCTTGGTGGTCGGGCCTTCGCCCGTGATTACGCCGTCGCGCACGACGGAGAGTGCATGAGCCGCGGTATCGCGGCAGGACGGTTCGAGGGACGGCGACTCAACTGACTTCGGCAGTGCGGCAGACATAGTTCACTTCCAGATTTCTTCTGATCGACCAGCATTTTCATGCGGGCGTAAAGGGGTGGTTAATGATTCGATATTGGGATCGCGACTTTTCTTGATGGTTGCCAATTGGTCGCTATCAGGACCATTTTGGTTCCATCAAACGTCGGGCGAGCGTGATGCGGGTCATACAAGGCTTTATCGGGGCAATCGAGACCGTGTGGCCCCGGTGGAGATGTTTCGCCGCAGTCGCCGCTGTAACAGAAAGGTGCTAGGAAATCGGCCTTTCAGGGAAGGAATTCACATTTTACTTGAAGCGGTTCACTTGACGTTCACTTGGGGCCGCCGAGAGCCTATACTAACCGTGACGGCGAGAGACGAATTCACAAGCAAATTCAATATGATGAGGTAGAACCATGACACTTCCGATCGGCACCACCGCCCCTGACTTCGAAGCCGAGACCACCGAAGGGAAGATCAAGTTCCACGACTGGATCGGCAACAGCTGGGCGCTGCTGTTCTCGCACCCGAAGGACTTCACGCCGGTTTGTACGACAGAGCTCGGCGCACTGGCCCGGCTCAAGCCGGAATTCGACAAGCGCGGCGTCAAGCTGATCGGACTCTCGGTCGATCCGGTCGACCGCCACGCCAAGTGGGCCGAGGACATCAAGGAGACCCAAGGCGCCGCTCCGAACTATCCGTTGATCGGCGACACCGACTTCAACGTCTCGAAGCTCTACGAGATGCTGCCGGCCTCGACCTCGGGCGATCCCCTCACCCGCACACCGGCTGACAACCAGACCGTCCGCAACGTCTTCATCATCGGGCCGGACAAGAAGATCAAGCTGGTGCTTGTCTATCCGATGACCACGGGGCGGAACTTCCAGGAAATCCTGCGCGTCATCGACTCGCTCCAGCTCACCGCCAAGCATCGTGTCGCAACGCCTGCCGACTGGTCGCAGGGTGAGGACGTCATCATCGCGGGCTCGGTCTCCAACGACGAGGCCAAGACGATCTACCCGCAGGGCTGGAAAGAGCCGAAGCCCTACATCCGGATCGTGCCGCAGCCGAAATAACGGCTTACGCCGTCATCCGGTCCGCCACCAACAGACCCGCGGTCGACGAGACCGCGGTCACCACCGCGCCCCAGCCGATGTCGAGGAACGCGACCGGCCAGCTCCAATGCTTGAGCAGCGCCAGCGCGGTGAGATCGAACGTCGCGTAGCAGAACAACCCGAACAGCGCGCCATAGAGCAGCGTCGACTGCCAGGTCGCAGCGGTCGCGCCGCTGACGAAAATAAGAACGCCTACAACATAGAGCAGGTAGAAGAGCACGGCCGGCACCGGCTTGAGCTCGCCCAGCATGTCGCCGACTTGTGCGGTGAAGAAGCCCTTAGCAACGAGGCCAAGGAACACGAAATCCAGGCCCACCAGCACGATCAGGGTTGCGACATACAGGACGGCGATACGATTCACTGACACTCTCCCATCCGCAGGCGCGGACGTTTCCCAGGATGCCATCAAACTACGTCGTTGCAGATAAGCGGTTTCAGCCTGCTGCAAGGCCTTGATCACGGCAGGCATGAAACTCTTCCCGCCCGTCCCGTATATCAATAACCCGCTCAATCAGGCTCATCCGAAAACATGCCAAGCGCGCCGCCCATCATCGTCTGGTTCCGCGATGACCTCCGCCTGTCCGATCACCCCGCCCTCCACGCCGCCGCCAAAACCGGCGCGCCGGTGATCTGCCTCTATGTCCTGGACGAGACGGCCGGACGCGCGCCGGGCGGCGCTGTGCGCTGGTGGCTGGCGCAATCGCTGGGGGCGCTCGGCGCCGACCTTGGCAAGATCGGGGGATCATTGATCCTGCGGAAGGGACCGGCGGCCAAGGTGATCCCGGATGTGGCGCGCGACAGCGGAGCCGGTGCCGTCTATTGGAATAGCGTCGCTCAGGCTCCGCATCAGGCCGTCGAGAGACAGCTCGAAGCGGCGCTGGTAAAGCTCGGCGTGGACTCACGAAGTTTTCCCGGCGACCTGCTGGTGCCGCCCTCAGCAATACGCAACAAGGAAGGCCGGGGCTTACGCGTGTTCACGCCGTTCTGGCGTCGCGTGCTGGCGCCCGGCGATCCCGCGAAGCCCCTGCCCGCGCCGAAGGAACTGCGCCCTTCCTCGAAGATCGCAAGCGATCCGCTCGAAGGCTGGAAGCTCGAGCCTACCAAGCCCAACTGGGCAGGCGGCCTGCGCGAGAGCTGGACGCCCGGCGAGGCCTCCGCTCGCACGCGCCTGCGCGACTTCTTCAAGCATACGGCCCGCAGTTACGTCGGTGATCGCGACCGCCCGGACCGGGAGGGCACCTCAGGCCTCTCGCCACATTTGCGGTTTGGCGAGCTCAGCCCGCGCCAGGTCTGGCACGCCGCGCGCTTCGCCGCAGCCGAGGATCCGGCGCTCGCACCCGGCATCGAAAAATTCCTGAGCGAGCTCGGCTGGCGCGAGTTCTGCCGCCACCTCCTCCACGATCACCCAAACCTTGCCACCGAAAACCTGCAAACCAGCTTCGATGACTTCCCCTGGAAGGCCGATAAGAAGGCGCTCGCCGTCTGGCAGCGCGGGCGCACCGGCTATCCGATCGTCGATGCGGGCCTGCGCGAGCTCTGGCACACCGGCGTGATGCACAACCGGGTGCGGATGGTGGTCGCCTCCTTCCTGGTCAAGCATCTCCTGATCGACTGGCGCGACGGCGAGAGCTGGTTCTGGGACACGCTGGTCGATGCTGACGCCGGCAGCAATCCGGCCAACTGGCAGTGGGTCGCCGGCTGCGGCGCGGATGCCGCGCCCTATTTCCGCGTGTTCAACCCGATGCTCCAAGGCGAGAAGTTCGACCCTGACGGAGCCTATGTCCGACGCTGGGTGCCGGAGCTGAAGGATCTGCCGGCGAAGCTGATCCATCAGCCTTGGCAGGCGACACCGATCGAGCTTGCAAGCGCCGGCATCACGCTCGGCAAGACCTATCCGCAACCGATCGTCGATCACGCCAAAGGGCGCGAGCGCGCGTTAGCCGCCTACGCAAAGATCCGCAAAGGTTGAGCGTTGCTTTGACACAATTTTGAAACCCGCTATCGTCATCGCTCCGTTCAAACATTGGGGGACGATATGGACGACGACAAGCCGATCACCGAGCAGGCGATGGAGACGATCACCAGCGCCGTGGAAGCGACCAAGGAAGCCGCAGTCATCGCCGTGAAGAAGGTGAAGAAAGCCGCCAAGAAGGTCGCGAAGAAAGTAGCGCCGAAGATGGCGAAGAAGGCTTCCAAGAAGAAAGCCAAGAAGGCTGCAAAGAAGTCGTCGAAGAAGGCAGCCAAGAAATCCGTGAAGAAGGCTGCCAAGAAAACCGCGAAGAAAACGGCGAAGAAAGCCGCCAAGTCGAAAAAGAAGGCCAAGAAGGCCAAGCGCTGATCGCAGCACGAGAACCGGCCTCCGGGTGCGGGCGCGCCCGGAGGCTTTTCCGCGCTGCCCTATCCTCGCCGCTTGGACGCCCGCCGGCCCGGGTGATGCTTCCCCTTGGGATCACGGAATTCGCTGCGATGGCCGCGCCGATCCTCTTTGGCAAAGCGCCGCCGCTTCTCGGGTGACCCAAACGCCCTGATCACCTTTTTGCCGTTGACCTTCTTGATGACGTAGCCGCCCTCCGTCATCTTGAACGGCTCCTTCAACGTTCCTTTGTGGTCGAATTTGGTGCCGCGCGGATGTTTGAACGGTTCGAACCAGGACGGATAGACGAAGTTCGACATCGGAAAGCCGCTGACGACAAAGGAATCCTCCTCCACGGCGTCGCAGACCTCATAAGCATATTGGGTGTTCCGATTCTGGTCGGCCCACAGATTGGCCATGGGATCGAGCACCATTTCGAACAGCTCATGCGAGGCCGCGACGCTGACCGGCTCGTCGCCCAGCGACTTGACGAAGATCTTCGAGATCGGCCGGCCGCGGCGGGTGAGCTCATGGCGCCCGAGCATGTTCTTGTGCGAGGCGTCATCGAAGTAGACCAGCTCCCAGTCGGTCGGCTTTGGCTTGCGGGTGATGTAGAGATCGACCGGATAGCCCCAGATAGGGAGGAAATGCTGATCGTAGCATTTCTGCAGCGCCGCGGTGAGCTTGCGCATCATTCGGTCGTCGATCACCTCCTCGGCGTAGTTGATGCAGGCAATCCGAACCGGCTTCATGGACCTGCCGAGCAGTGCGCGCCTGGCTTTCTTCATGGGAAATCACCGCGTTGAAAGGAAAGCTGAAATGCGTTCAGCTTAACACGAACGTGCCCGCACGTCAGGGATGTATTCCGGCGGCCCGGCCTGTCGGCCTAGAAGCGCCGGTTGACCACGAAGACCGCGGCCGCGCACATCGCCATGCCGGCGATCGCCAACGCATCGAGCTTCTCTCCGAACAGTACATACGCCATCAGCGCCGTGACGGCGGGAACCAAGTAGAAAAGGCTCGCGACCGACGTCGCCGCGGCATGGCGGATCAGCCAGTACAACAGCCCGATCGATCCGATCGAAAGCGCGACCGCAAGCCAGGCGAGCGCCAGCACGAACTCCTGCGTCCAATGCACAACACGGTCTTCAAACAGGAAGGCGCCGGTCGCGAAGAAGATGGTGACCGCCACATATTGCACGAGGTTGCCGGCGCGCCAGTCGATGTGGTTGCAGTAGCGCCGTTGATAGAGCGTGCCGAGCGTGATGCTGATCAGCGAGACCACCGAGGCGAGCCAGCCGATCCCGGCCTCGCCGGTCATGGGTCGGTTGTGCAGGATCATGACCACGCCGCCGAGGCCGAGCAACAGGCCGGCCCATTGCACCGACGTCACCTTCTCGCCGAGCCAGCGATTGGCGATGGTCGAGGTCAGGATCGGCTGAAGACCCGGAATGAGCGCGGAGAGCCCGGCCGGAATCGAATGCGCGATCGCAATCGCGGTGCCGCCGAGATAGAAGCCGTGGACGAGAATGCCGGCGACCGCACTGTGTGCGATGCCGATGCGGTCTGGCCATTTCGGGCGGGCGATCGCTGCGATGATCGCCATCAGGCCGACCACCACCGCCATGCGGATGGCGAGATAGGTCAAGGGATCGGCATTGTTGATGACGTATTTGGTGCCGATGAAGCCGGTGCTCCAGAGCACCACGAACAGGACCGGCGCCGCCCGCGCGGCCAGATTTTCTTGATTATGATACATTGCCGCCCTCATTGCCCGACCGTAGGCGATGCGGCAACGCGAATTTAGGACTGCGCGATGTTGCACTGCACGGCCGGCAGGCGATGCACCGGCTCAGATCAGCCGATCACCATTCTTCCGGACAGGGATCGATGATTTTCCAGAGGTCGACCCCGTTCTTGATCTTCTTCATGTCGGTGGTGAGCCCGCCATTGCGGCGGATCCAGTCCTTCACCGCGTCGGGATAGTAGGACATCAGGTCGGACGTCCCTTCCGAGCTGGTGACCTTGATACCGAAGGTGAAGGCTTTGTCGTAATAGGCCTGGTGGAAGCCGAGGCTCGCACGCGGCGTCACGCAGATCTTGTTCATCGGCACGATGCCGAGCACCAGCGTGCAGGCCGAGTTACAGATGCCGTCGATGATGACCCGCTCGCCCTTGTCGCGTACGCGTTTGTACTTGACCTTGTATTCCTCGACATAGCCGCCATGGTCGCGGGTGATGTGCAGCTCTGCCCGCGCTGGCGTGGCGGCAGCGACGAAGATCAACAGCAGGCTGAGGAGCGTGATGCGCATGGCAGCGTGACGGCAAAACCTTGCAGGAGCGAACCGGCCTCGAAGAGCACCCCAAGGGGCCGGCGGGAGAAACCTTTAACCGAATTCTCTTTGGTCATACTTGTGTGGGGAATTCGTTAAGCATCCCGAAAAGGCCAAAAATAGGCAGGCCTTGGGGCAGGCCTCGGCATTTCGGTCACACCCGCCCCGGAATCTGCAGGGTTTGCCCCTATTTCCGGTGCCCGGACGGGTGTCCACCCGGCCCGAAATGGCTATAAGGAATGGACCTCTAAGCGCGGGTTCCGGAGAATCGAGATGAGCAAGTTGAAGCTTGTTGCCGCGGTTGCTGCCCTGTCGGCCGCAATCCTAGCCCCCAGCCTCGCGGAGGCGCGGGTGCATCACCGGTACCACCGCTCCTACACCAATCCGCTGCCCTACCCGATCAGCTATTTGCACAACTATGGCCCTGGGATCACCGCGGGCACGTTCGCCTATTACGACGGCCCCTCCACCAACCATTGCTACCAGAGCTCGGCGGCCTATGTCGGCCAGGACGGCCGGCGGCATCCCTGCTTCTGAGCGGCGCCGACACGTTCTCTCCCCGCGGACGCCTTAACCGGGGGCTCCCGACGACAGCAACGTAGACTGGCAGCTTGACGAGGTCTTGCGACCTCGCGCTGGCTTGCGTCCATCGCATGCGATGGGCCGCTCGCACAGCCTTGTCCACGCGTTCGAACCTGGACCTGGACTAGTTTAGTGGCGTTGGATCAGGGCTGCGGCAAGTTAGCCGAAGATTTGTTCATCAGCATTACATTTCGGTTCCGCCACAATTTGATCAGAACATCTTCGATAACCTGCATTGCGTAAGCAGAGGAAGACATCATGAAGTTGAAGATTGGCCTCGTCGCCGCGTCCATGTTTGGTGCCCTCGCGGCATCGCCGGCGGCGTCCGCCATGCCTATTGCGCCTGCACCTGCGACCCCGCAGGTCTCCGACGTGGAGCAAGTCCGCATGGTCTGCAATCAGTGGGGGCGCTGCTGGTGGCAGCCGAACTACGCCTATGGTTATGGTCCGGGATACTATGCGCCGCCGCGCTATTATGCGCCACGTCCGCGCTACTATGGCTATTACGGCTATCGCCGCTGGTGAATTTTGAAGGGGCCCTCGGGGCCCCTTCGCTTTTGCGAGATGTGGCATGCCCGGGTGGCGTCTGTGGTTTGGCCTGGAGCGATTCCAAAACTGATCTAGATCAAAGATGAAATTCATCGTGCCGTCATGCTGCACCGATGGCCGATTTGATTGTTTTCCGATGCCCACAGACGGGCATGAATGTGCAGACGCATCTCGAGAAGCAGCAGGGACAAGCGGGACGGAGCTTCGAGTCCTTCGCCTGTCCCGCTTGCACGCGCCTCCATTTCATCGACCTCGCCTCCGGTCAACCGATGAGCCGGGAACGTTGACGGTGACATCGATCTGACAGCCCTCGTGGCATGATGTCCGCAATACTACGGCCCGGAATCCAGTTTACTGAATCGTCGGATTTCGCCATTGATGGCGATGTACCGACATTCATTTCATTGTCACATTTCAATATCCGGCCAGACGAATGTTCTTCGACGCTCTCGCCTCCTCGTCCGCCCTGCAACTTATCAGCTTTGCCGATGTCGACGCGTTTCGGCCGGCCGAGTTGCTGGAAGACGCCAGGAGCATTCCGCTCGACGTCACCAACTTCGCGGCCGCGCGAGCGGTGGTGAACCTGCCGGCGTGCCGGATCATCGTGGCCAGGTCGTTCGCGCGCATACTCGATACCGCCTATCGCGCGCCGGGCGGCATGGTGATCCTGCCGATGACCGACGATCTGCGGGCCAGTTCGAGCGGGATCGATCTCGACGCGCGCTTTTTCGTGGCCTTGCGCGGCAACCATGATTGCCATTTCGTCGAGCCCCAGACCAATTATCACGCGTTGATCATCTTCTCACCCGTTCTCAGGGATCGCGGCTGGTTCGATCGTGCCGACGAATTATGGGTTCGCATCGCGGACCGCGCCGCTCATCTTCACGCGCGGCAGCTCGTGCTCGACATCCTGCGCACCGCGTCGGTAGAGCCGCGGATGTTCGAAACCACGGAGGTCGCCGCACATCTCCAGGAAGGCCTGCTGCTCGCATTCGATGACCTGTTTCGCATCGACCCGCTGTCAGATCACAGTGCCCCGATCGCAGGCGCGCGATCCGCCAAGCTCGTGCAGCGGATCGACGATTACGTCACGGCCTATCCGACCGCACCGATCTATACGGCCAATCTCGCCGACGAATTCGGCGTTTCAATTCGGACGCTCAGCGGCGCGGTGACGAAGGTGCGCGGCATGAGCCTGCATCAATACATCCGCCTGAAGCGGCTGTGGGCCACCCGCGCCCGGCTCCTCAAAGGCGGTGGCGCGACAGTGGCGACCTGCGCGCGTGCTCAGGGTTTTCATCATCTGGGCGAGTTTGCCGCGGCCTATCGCGCGACCTTCCACGAAACCCCCTCGGACACGCTGGCGCGAGGCCGCTACCGAAAGGCCGCTCCGGAACAAGTGCTCTTGAATCACGTTGCCAATGCCGGACAGCCCTGAAGCACCTCGCGCAGTCTCTGCGCGGGGTCTTTACTGTCGACACGCTTGGTTCAAGGGAAACGAATGTCCATCAGCCGCAACTTACTTTTTCTGATTATTGGAGCTTTGATCGTTACGGCGGGGGTGCTCGGCTACAATCTCTACCAGGCGAAGAAGCAGCCTGATGGCGTGCAGATCAATGTTGGTCCCAACGGACTCAAGATTCAGGGCAAATAGACCGCCCGCTGTGCGTCGGCCAAGTCTTAAGGTTCTGAGACCGAAAAGTGGCGCGCTCGGAGAGATTCGAACTCCCGACCCTCGGAATCGAAATCCGATGCTCTATCCAGCTGAGCTACGAGCGCCCTGACCCGGGGTATTGGGCCACAACCGAGACGCGCCGGGTCGTTGCTGGCAAGCCAGCGCACCGGGAGGCGTTCGGATGCGTTCGAATTAGCAGAGAGGCGGGACAATAAAAAGCCCTCCCCGCCCTATTGAGGCGGGTCGGAGGCGTTCTTACCAGGTCGTGTTGAACAGACCGAAATGCGGCTGCTGAGCCACCAGCATCATTGGCTGGCCGCGCTGCGGCGCCGGATGCGTCCTGGCGATCTTGCGCTTGGGCTGAGCCGGAGCCTGCGGACCTTGGGTCTGAGCAATCTGGGCCTGAGCTTGCGGCTTGGCGTCGGCCTTCTTGACGGAGGCGGCATCGCCTTTCGGCGTGAACTGGGCGAAGGTCTCACGGACCCGCGCCTTCGCCGACATCTCGGCCAGCACGTCCGCCTGCGCCGGCGGCTGTGGCGCCGCGACAGCAGCGGTCCTCACCTCGGGCGCGACGACCGTCGGCTGGCTGGTGTCGAGCACGACACGATCAGGCAGATGGCGGTCGGACCTGATCCGGATCAGCGGCTGGTCGTAGCCTGCGGTCGCAACGACCTCAGTAACCGGCGACGCCGGCCAAACGAAATTGGCCGCGAACAACAGCACGAGCAGCGCGCCGCCGACGAACATGAAATAGCGAAAGATGGGCATTGGCACGCTCCGCCCCCCGCACCCCGCGTGGGCACTTCGCCTTAACAGGCGATCCTTCAATTGGTTCCTGCGCCCTGCCCATTGGTTCAAATGGCAACGCCAAGTTTTTTGACCAAGGGGCAATAACGGTAACTTTTTCGCTAGTGAGACACGCGGCTCTTTACGCACGCCGCGCCGTCACCAGCGAACATATCGCCTGATCGGCATTCACATTGACGAAGCCGACAGGAATGCGTGCAAAGGTCTTGCGGCTCTTCATGCTGACGCTGTCGGCCAGCACGCGGCTGCGGTCGGTCAGATGGCTGCCGTCGCGCCGCGTGAACGCGCAGACGATCTCGACGTCCTTTACGGCATAGTCGTTGTCATTTCGCACGGTGAAGGTCACGAGCGCCTTCGAGCCGAGCCCGCCGCGGCGCCAAGTCTGCGACGAGATTTTGAGCCGGTCGAGCCCGGCGGCCTCTGCTGTGGGAACTTCTGGGGCGGTCGGCGTCGGACCGACGGTTGCCAGCTGCAATTTCACCGGTTCGGATTGCGCGACATTACCTTCGGAGGGTGGCATCAGCATCCAGACGGTGAAGCCGATGATGATCACCGCGAGCAGCCCCAGCAGCGCTCGCTTGAGCCAGATGCGTGGTGCTGACCCGGACCGTGACAGGTCCTCGCCGCTCTTGACGAAGCTTCCCATTCCGATCCGGCCAAACCCTGCGTTCATGGGTGCATCACCGAATACCGGGCCGGGCACCTCCCGGCATGCCCCATCCTAGTGAGCACGATGCGCCCTTTCCAGGACAGGTCTACTGTTCACGTGCATTCTCAATCCGCGGAACCAACTATGGTTCCCGCAGCCACGCGAATCGCGGTTAAGAGGCACGGTGGCGGTCCTCGGCCGGGATCGCTAACATGCGCTGCAACATCGCGAAGACTCGTCGGAAGGAATTGAAATGCCAGTCGCCGTCACCTGGGATCATGTCCATCTGCGCAGCCCCGATCCAGAAGCAACCGCAGCCTGGCTGCGAGACATCCTCGGCGGCGAGATCGTGCGCGCGCCTGGGCGGATCGACGTGAATCTGGGCGGCGCAAAGATCTTCATCGCGCCGCTGGAGGGCGACAATGCCGTCAACCCGCCGCCTCCGCACCCCCATCAGGGCCTCGACCATTTCGGGCTCACGGTGAAGGACATCGATGCCGTCGCGGCCGAGATCAAGGCCAAGGGGGTCGTGTTCACGCGCGAGCCGACCACGCTTCGGCCCGGCGTCCGCATCTGCTTCATCCGCGGTCCCGAAGGCATTTCCATCGAGCTGCTCGAGCGCGACAAGAAATACACCTGAGGCGGCACGGCCACATCGAGCCTCGGCGAGACCGGGTGAGAGATCGCCCGGTCAGGTCATGCTACCGGGCATAAAGCAGCGGATCGCGACGCCCATGTAGCCGTAGATCGGCCACACCATGGTCCGTCCGACCCGGTTCGGCTCAGAGATCACGGCCTCCTCGGGCACGTCGACCCAGACAAGCTCCTGCTGCTGGCCATCCAGCACATAGCCAAGGCGCGGGACGCGGACGCGATAGTGCCCGTCCTTGCTCTCCCAATCGGAGTCCGAGATCGCCGAGCCGTCGGCATCGGAGCAGCATGGCCCCTTGCCGCTGCGCAAGCCGTCGAACCAGGCCTTCAATTCGGCACTGGTGTTGACGAACTGGCCGCGGTCGCGCGCGTGCCCGAAGGGGGCGGCGAGCGCGATCAGGAGCAAGGCGCTGCCGAGCCTCGCCACGCTTCGCCTGCGTGTCGCGCGGCCAATTCGCCGTTGTTCTGCTTTGCAATTCGAGGAACGCGCACTGTACGGGCGCGGCTCATGGCCGCCGGAATCGATCCAGTTGGTCACGTTTGTCTTGCTCCAGCACCCCGCGGCTAGTGCAACAATGGTTATGCATTTCGCGGGCCAACTCTGATTCGCAACGTCTGGCCTCGCAACATGATTAGACCGTCATATCTGCGTCACAGACAAGCCGGGACAATTACGGTTCGGGTGACGGGACAGGCTTGCGCGCCGGCAAACTGCCGCGTTGCGCGAGGGATTGCGCTTTGGCATAAAAGCTTCACCGGTTACGCCGTTGGGCGATGGCGGCCGGCAGACGGGACGTTATGAAGAACGGCCTCTATTCGATTCACGTGACCCTGCTCGACGGTCGAGTGGGCAAGGGCAGCGGCGTGATTCTGTTCCGCGACGGCAAGATTCTTGGCGGCGACGCCTATCTCTATTACACCGGCAGCTACACGGTGAAGGACAGCACTTTCAAGGGCGAAGTGCTGGTGCAGCGGCACACCTCCCCGCGGGGCGACGACAATCCCCTGTTCGGCGGTCCTGCGGCAGTCGGCATCGGCCTCACCGGCACCTTCACCGATACGCGCGGTGATATGACTGGCACCGCTCTCGTCGGCAAGGCCAGTCAGATCTTCGGCGCCACCCTGCACAAGCTCGCAGAAGCCGACTGAGCGCGAGCTATTCCGCCGCCTGCTCGAGCGGTGCCGTGCGCGGCAAGATCATCTGAATGCGCGTGCCGCCGTTTGGCTCGGAGTCGAGATCGAGCCGCCCCCCGAGCCGGTTGGTGACGATGCTGTAAACAATGTGCAGCCCGAGGCCGGTGCCACCCTGGTCGCGCCGCGTCGTGAAGAACGGATCGAAGGCGCGGCGGCGCACGTCGAGGCTCATGCCGCAGCCATTGTCGGCGACGATGACCTCGACATTGTCCTTGCCGGACTCGCGCACCTGGATGTCGATGATGCCCGGCCGGCCGTCCGGGAAGGCGTGTGCCACTGCGTTGAGGAACAAATTCGTCAGCACCTGGCCATACGGACCAGGATAACTGTTCATCGTCAGACTGGGCTGGCACTCGACATTGAGCGTCAGGTTCTGCTTGCGCAGGCCCGGCCGCAGGCTCATCACCACCTGCTCGGTGAGGTCGGCGAGGTCGAAGGTGCGCTGGTCCGAATAGTTGCGGTCGGCCGCGACCTGCTTGAACGATTGGATCAGCTCAGCGGCGCGGTTGAGATTGGAGACGAGCTGCGAAGACGCGTCGCGGCTGGTGCTGAGATAGTCGTTGAGCGTGGACCGACGAAGCTCGCCGCGCTCGACCTCGGCGCTGAAGATCGCGGTCTTGCGCTCCAGCGCGGAGGCAACCGTGAGGCTGATTCCGACGGGATTGTTGACCTCGTGCGCGACGCCGGCGACCAGGCGGCCGAGTGCCGCGAGCTTCTCCGCTTCGATCAGCGAGGCCTGGGTCTCGCGCAGATTGCGCAGCGCGGTCTCGGCGGCGTCTTTGGCTTTCCGCATTTCCTGCTCGCCGCGCTTGCGCTCGCCGATGTCGAGCGCGACGGTGACGATCCGCTCGATCTCGCCCTCTGCATCAAGCAGCGGCAGCTTGTTGACGAGCCACTGCCGCATGTTGCCGGAGGAGTCCTTGTACTCCTCCTCGTAGAAGCCGAGCCCCTTGCGGAAACTGATCACGCGCTTGTCGTTCTCGTCGGTCTTGGCCGCGCCATAGCGTGACATCAAGTCGGCAGTGGTGCGGCCGAGCGCGTCGCCCGGCTCGATGCCGAAGATGCCGGCCATGTAGCGGTTCATCAACACGTAGCGCAGGTCGCGGTTCTTGACGTTGATGACCGCGGGCACGGTGTCGATGACCTGCTGAAGCAGGCGCCGGCCTTCGGCGATGGCGTCTTCCGCCCGCTTCTGGTCGGTGATGTCGCGCAGCGTGCCCTCGTAGCGGACGATCCTGCCCTGCTCGTCGCGCACGCCGGTCGCGCTGTCGGAGAGCCAGAGGATGTTGCCGCTGCGCTGGCGCACCTGATACTCGAACTCGCGCACTATGCCGTCGCGGTGCATCAGCCGCTGATATTCGTCGCGTGCCTCGGGTTGGACGTAAATGGTGTGGGCGATGTCGTTGACGCTGTCGATCAGTTGTTGCGGGCTGTCATAGCCCATCATTCGCGCCAGCGCTGGATTGGCGTTGAGGAGATCGCCGGACGGCGTGGTCACGTAGATGCCGTCGACCGAGCCCTCGAACAGCTTGCGATAGCTTTCTTCGGCCAGACGCTGCTCGGTGAGCGCGCGCACCGCCGCCTCGCGCGCCGTGTCGGCCTCTTCCAGCGCGCGGCGGAACACTTCGGCTGCACGTGCGATGTCGCCGATCTCGTTGTCGAGGTCGGCGGACGGGATCGAGGTATCCTTCTCGCCGGCGGCGAGCGCGCGGATCGACCTTGCTATCTTTGCCAGCGGTCGCACCGTCCGCCGCACCACGAAGGCGGCCGCGACCATGCCGATCAGCACGCCGATCGTGCCGAACACGATGCTCTGCCATCGCGCTTCTGTCAGCGTGCGGGCGAAGTCGCGCGACAGCACGTGGCCGCGCCGCGCACTGACCTCGCGCAGCAATTCGGTGACGCGCCCGATCAGCCGGCCCTCGGTGCCCAGCACCTCGCGATCGATATCGGCGATCTGCCGCTCGCGGACGGCCACGGCAATGATGGCGTCGGCGTAGTTGTTCACCGCGGACTTCAGCGTGGTATCGGCGATGTCCATCGTCCGCATGCTCTGCGCGGCCTGCTCGGCGGCGGACGGATTGCGGGCGAGCAGCCCGAGCGCGATCCGGCTCTGCGCTTCCGACAGGCGGGCCGCAAGGTCGCGGTCCGCAGCACCAGCGACGGCCGCGTCGAACTGGTCGCGCAGCGGCGGCAGCCCGGCGAGCAACTGGGCGCGCCTGTCGATCAGAGTGGAGATCCGCTCCAGGCCGCTGCGATAGGTCGCAAGCCGCTCGGTGACCCCGTCGATCATGTCCTGCTGCTCGGGCACGAGCTCGATGCGGGTCTTCTTTAGGATATCGCTCAGCGTCGAGGCCGCCTCGCCCACTTGCTTGAACTGGATGCCCGCGCCGGGATCGGTAACGAAGTCGCGCGCGGCGAGCCGCAGCTCGTTCATGCGGCGGTCGATGTCCTCGGCGAGGTCGCCGACGCTCTGGAGCCGCTGCAGCTCGGCGAAGGTCGTGTCAATGTGCCGGATCGCGATCACGCTCGCGGTCGAGGTGACGATGATCACCGCCAGCACCAGCAGGAAGCTGCCGAACGTGAGCTGGCCGATGGAGAGCGAAAAGGTTCGCTTTTTCTCAGGGGTCGGCGTCACTTCGGCTGACATTGGCGTGTTTTAAGGACCGGGCTGTTGGGCACCCAATATACGACGTATTGCGGCCCCGGGGGAACATGCCTCGGGCCGCGGAATATCCTTAATATCGCGGTTTTCGGACCGCCCACTCCCGGATTTATGACGTTTTGACGCCCGCCGGGCGCCGGGTCGGGATCGTCATGGCGGCAACGCCGATGACGACGCAGGCGAGCCCAATCCAGGCGCTCTGGCTCAGGCTCTCGCCGAGGAAGGCGACGCTGATGGCAACCCCGATCGGCACGCGGAGATAGGCCTGTGCGGTGGTGCCGACCGAGCCGAGCGTCTGGATCAGGCGGAAATAGATCGCGAAGGCCGCAGCAGTCGAGAACACGGCCAGAGCCAGCAGCGCCAGCACGGAGCTCAGCGAGGGCGACAGCGTCCAGGGCTGCTCGAACGCGAGTGAGGCCGGGACCGGGACCGCGGCGCCCGCCAGCAGCGAGCCGGCGGCCGGCGCCATCGGGTCGAGGCCTTTAAAGCTGCGGCCGAAGATCGCCGCGCAGGCGTAGCAGATGGTGGCGGCGACGATAGCGGCTTCCGCGACGAGGCCGCTGCCGATGTCATGGAAGGCATCGACGCCGACGATCAGCAGGATGCCGGCCATGCCGGCGACCACGCCGACCAGCTTGCGCGGCGTCGTCGCCTCGTGGCGGGTGACGACCGCCGTGAGCAGAAAGGTGAAGATCGGCCCGGCCGAGTTGAGGATGGTGGCGAGCGCGGCATCGACATGGCGCTCGCCCCAGGCGATCAGCGTCCAGGGGATCACGCTGTTGAGCACGGCCTGGAAGGCGAAGCGCTGCCAGGTCGCGGCGTCGGTCGGCATCCTGACGCCGCGCAGGCGCATGACGACGAGTAGCAGCAGGCCGGCAATGGTGGTGCGCGCCGCGATCAGCGTGATTGGCGGGATGGTGGCGACGCCGAGCTTGATGAAGGTGTAGGAGCGCCCCACAGCGTCGCGAGCGCGACCAGCAGCGCCAGCTCAAACGCGATGTTGGTGTCCTGCCGATTGTCCATGGCACGTCCCGTCCAGCTTTCAGTGGACGGAACATAGCGCGGCCATGGGCGCAATAGTTCGTCGCGTGTCGAAGTGTGCTAGCCGACCGCGCCGACCTCGAACACCTCGCCGTCATAGCCGGCCTCGCGGGGAATGCGGAGCTGGCGACCGGTTTCGGTCTTGGTCATCACCGGCATCACGGTGACGATGGACATGCCGCGTGCATGGTCGAGCGCGGCTGTCACGCTGCCCTGCTTGGCAAGCCGGATCAGGTTGCGCGTGGTCGGGAACGGCAGCTTGAAGCGACCACTCTCCCCGCCCTCCACCGCCTCGCGCGCCGACACCCAGATCGAATCGGTGGACTCCCGCCCATCATGGGCGCCGAGCTGATCGGGTGGTGCTGCGGCAAGGAAGAACCAGGTGTCGAAACGCTTCGGCATGCCCTCCGGCGTGATCCAGTGCGCGTACGGCACGAGCGTGTCGAGCGCTAGCTGGAGGTTGTTATCGGCCAGGATGCTGAGGAAGCTGATCTTGTGCTCGTTAAGCGCGACGCGATGCTTGTCCGCGATCTCGCCCGCACGCTTGGCATCGATCGGCGTGCCCGCCCCCTTCGACCGCGCCAGCAGGATGCCGCTTTCCTCAAAGGTCTCGCGGATGGCGGCGATGCGGAAGCCGCGATCGGATTCACTCAGCCCCGCGCCGCCCGAATAGAGATCGGAACGGGCGACAATCTCATTATCGCCGGCATCGACGCTGCCGCCCGGAAACACCAGCGCGCCCGAATTGAACTCGATCTGATGATGGCGGACCATCATGAAGACCTCGACCTCCTTCGCGCCGTCGCGCAGCAGGAGGATCGTCGACGCGGGGCGTGATGCAGAGGTCTCGGGCATGCAATTAACCTGCTGCGCTGGATTGCGGCTGGAGATGGGCGCGCTTGTCGACCTTCGCCACGCGCGACAGCAGGTAGTCGACTTCGGCCTTCGCGGCCGGGGTGATGGTCGCGCCGGGTTTGCGCTGGGCGCTCGAAGCGATAATGCCGCGCTTCTGGAGCACGTATTTGCGCACCGCAAGGCCTGCACCCGGCTGCTGCTCGTAGCGGATCAGCGGCAGATGCGCGTCGAACAAATCATGCGCGGCATCGCGTTTGCCCGCCTTCGAGAGGTTCACGACGTCGATCAGCAACTCGGGGAAGGCATAGCCGGTCATGGCGCCGTCGGCGCCGCGCTCCATCTCGAAGTCGAGGAACAGGCCGCCATTGCCGCAGAGGATCGAGAGCGGCCGCAGCGAGCCGTCCTTCTGAAAACCACGCAGGGTCGAGATCTTTTCCAGCCCCGGCCAGTCCTCGTGCTTGAGCATCACGCAGTTCGGATTGTCCATGACGATCTTGCGGATCACGGCGGGCGTGAACACCACCGACAAGGTCAGCGGATAGTCCTGGAGCACCCAGGGCACGTCGGGGCCGATCGCTTCGGCCGCCTGCTTGTAATAGCCGATGATCTGGTCGTCGGTGCGAAGCGAGGGCGGCGGCGCGATCATCACGCCGGCCGCACCTGCATCCATCGAGGCCCGCGCCAGCGAGCGCATGGTGGCAAAGCCGGGCGCGGAGACGCCGACGATCACCTGCATTGTCTTCGCACGCTTGACGAAGCGCACAGCCACCTGCTCGGCCTCGGCTGCATCGAGCTTCGGCGCTTCACCGAGGATGCCGAGCACCGTGACGCCGTCGCAGCCGACCTCCTCGTAGAAATCGGTCAGGCGGTCAATCGAGCGCTCGTCGATCCGGCCGTCGTCATGGAACGGCGTCGGCGCGATTGCGAAGGTGCCCTTGGCGTCGGCGGTGAGTTTCATCAATCTTTCTCTTTTTCTGTAGCTTAAAACCGCCGCGCGCCCATCTTGATCTGCTCGTCGGAGAAGAAGATCTCCTTGGCATGATCGGCGATGTCCCGGGCGTTCCAGCCCGTGTGCGGCGGTTTCCAGCCGTCCATTTCCATCATCCGCATTTCGCGCACGCCGCGGGGCCCGGACACGCCCAGCACTTTGCCGGTCTGGTCGCCCGACAAATCGCTGACCATGTATAGCACGGCCGGCGCGATGCCGTCCGGCCCCAGCGCCGCACCGGGGTTCTCCTTATAGCGGGGCAGGTCTGCGGTCATGCGGGTCAGCGCGCCCGGGGCCAGCGTCCAGATCCGGATGTTGTACTTCCGGCCCTCGATCGCCAGCACGTTGGACAGGCCCCAGATGCCGCCCTTGGCCGCGCCGTAATTGGTCTGGCCGAAATTGCCGATCAGGCCGGAGGTCGAGGACGTGTTGACGATGACGCCGCCGCCATTTTCCCGCATCCAGCGAAACACCGGCATGGTGCAACAAAAGGTACCCTTCAGATGCACCTTGATGACCTTGTCCCAGTCGGCCTCGGAGGCCTTGGAGAAGGTCTGGTCACGCAGAATGCCGGCATTGTTGACGAGGATGTCAGCGCGGCCAAAGTGCTTGATGGCATCGTCGAACAGCGACTGACCGCCCTCCATGCTGGAAATGTCGGCACCGTTGGCGACCGCCTTGCCGCCCTCGGCCTTGATCGCGTCCACGACTTGCTGCGCCATCGATTTGTCGGCGCCGGAGCCGTCGCGGGGTCCGCCAAGGTCGTTGACGACGATGGATGCCCCTTCCCGCGCGAACAGCTTTGCGTAGGCCTCACCGAGCCCCCCGCCCGCACCGGTGATCAGCGCGACCTTGCCGTCGAGTAGTCCCATGGTGGCTTCTCCCTGTTTGTTTTTCTTCTCTTCGCCTCTCCCCGTCAGAACGGGGCGAGGGAGTGCACCGCAGGTGCCGGCCTAACCCAGCACCGTCTTGCCGTTCTTGATCACGGTGATGCCGCGCGACTTCACCTTCGCTTCGAACGAGATCACGCTGCCGTCCTTCCAGAGGTCCATGGTCACGGTCTCGCCGGGATAGACCGGCGAGGAGAACCGCGCGACGTGCTGGCGGAACGCGCTCGCATCGTAGTCGGCAAAGGTCTGGAGCACGCCGCGGCAGGTGATGCCGTAGGTGCACATGCCGTGCAGGATCGGTCGCGGGAAGCCGGCCTTCTTGGCGAACTCGGGATCCGAATGCAATGGATTGCGATCGCCGCAAAGCCGATAGACCAGCGCTTGATCGGGGCGCGTGACGATGTCGATGGTCTTGTCGGGCACGCGCGAGGGGATCTTGTGCGGATCCGGCTGGGTCAGGTTCGGTCCGCCAAAGCCGCCGTCGCCGCGGGCGAAGCGCGAGGCGACCAGCGTAGCAAGCTTCTCGCCCTTCTCGTTCTTCAGTACGGTCTGGTGGCTGATCACCACGCCCTTGTCCTTGCCCTTGTCGTAGATCTCGACAACGGAGGAGTCGGCGGTGATGTGCGCGGCCACCGGCAGCGGCTGATGAAAGGTGATGTCGCGCTCGCCATCGACCACCATGACGCGGTTGAGATTCATCTCGCCGGGACCGGCGCCCCATGCCGCGACGGAGGCAAACGTCGGCACCACCTTGAGCGGCCGCGGCGTCAGTGTGCCTTCGTTGACGAAGGCGAGCTCGTTCTCGTCCATGGGATCGGCACCGAGCCCGATGCCGTAGGCGTAGAGCATGACTTCGCGATCGGTGTAGGCGTAGTTCTGGCCGATGTTCTTCAGGCTTTTGAGTTCTTCGTATCTGGCGGACATGTTTGTGGTTTCCTCCCCGGAATTTCGCCGGCGCTCATTGATGCGCCCTCTCCCCTTGTGGGAGAGGGCTAAGAGGTGCCGGTCACATACGCGTTTGGGTGAGGGGTTGGCTCCGCATCGAAGTCTCTGTCCGTGGAGCAATACCCCTCATCCGGCGCTTCGCGCCACCTTCTCCCACAAGGGGAGAAGGGAAGAAGTCAGACCGGCGTGAAGAACGGCAGCGGCGCGCCGTCGGTCGGCTTGAACACCACCTTCACCTTCTGGCCGATCTTCAGCGTCGTCAGATCGCAGTCGACGAAATTGGTCTGAAGCGAAGGCCCCTCCTTCAGCGTGACGTAGCCGATCGCGTAAGGACCCGTCGGCGACTTCCGCATCAGGCTCCAGGTGTAGATCGTGGCCTCGCCCGAACTCTCCTCCCACACCGTCTTGTCCGAGTAGCAGAACGGGCAGATCGCGCGCGGGAAGTAGTGCGCTTCGCCGCACGCCGTGCAGCGCTTGATCAGGAACTTGCCCTGCTTGGCAGCGTCCCAGAACGCCGCGGTCTCGGGGTTCGTTACTGGCGCTGGATATTTCTTCACTTCACTCATCACACGCGCTCCAGAATGGCCGTCGAGGCGGCGTGGCGAACGCCCAAAAGGCCGCCGGTGCCGTGGGCGATCGCGAGATCGCAATTCTTGACCTGCACCTTCGGATGCGCCTCGCCGCGCAGCTGCCGCACAGCCTCGAGGATCTTGGTCATGCCGCCGCGGTTGACGGGATGGTTGCTGCACAGACCGCCGCCGTCGGTGTTGAACGGCAGCTTGCCGACGCCCGAGATCAGATTGCCGTCGGCGACGAACTTGCCGCCCTCGCCTTTCTTGCAGAAGCCGAGGTCCTCAAGCTGCATCAACACGGTGATGGTGAAGCTGTCATAGATCGAGGCGTATTTGATGTCCTTCGGCGTGATGCCGGCTTCCTCGAACGCCCGCGGGCCGGACCAGATGCCGGCGGAGTATGTCAGATCGAGATCCTTGCCGCCGCGCGGGCCCTTCATCGCCTCGCCATGGCCGATCAGCTTGACCAGCGGCTTCTTCAGGCTCTTCGCGATCTCGGGCGTCGTCACGATCAGCGCGCCGCCGCCGTCGGAGACGACGCAGCAATCCATGCGATGCAGGGGATCGGAGATCATCGGCGAATTCAGTACGTCCTCGACGGTGACGACGTCCTTGAGCATCGCGTGCGGATTGTATTGCGCGTGATGCGAGGCCGCGACCTTGATCCAGGCAAGCTGCTCGCTGGTTGTGCCATAGTCGTGCATGTGGCGCATGGCACACATGCCATAGGCATTGTGCGTGGTCGCGCCGTAAGCGGACTCGAAATCGGCCTCGGCACCGGCCGCGCGGGGCGGCATCGCACCGGTGCGCGGCTTGCCGGCGAGCGTGATCAGCGCGATCGAGCACTTGCCCGCGGCAATCGCTTCGGCGGCATGGCCGAGATGTATGATGTAGGAACAGCCGCCGGTCTCGGTGGAATCGACGTGGCGGAGCTTTTTGGTGTTCAGGCCGAGATAATCGACCATCGGCCAGGCGCCGCCGGGCGCGTCGCCGGCGCAGAAATAGCCGTCGACATCGTCCTTGCTGAGCCCGGCATCCTCAATCGCGCCCTTGGCGACCTCGGCATGGAGCTGGGCGGTGGATTTGTCCGGCGCATGCCGGGTCGGATGTTCGTAGATCCCGGCAATGTAGGCCTTGCCCTTGATGGTCAAAACAGAGGTCTCCGCTGGCGTTTCTTCTTGCTTCGTTTTTCTGAACCGCGGTGGCCTGCTTGGCAAGCGCGGAAATATTCCGTCGGGCGAGAGGGCAGCGGGTTGGCGCAAGTGCAGCTGAAGTCTGGGCAAAACCGTAAAGGTGTTTTGCCCGACGACACAAGAAAATTCGCTTTACCAGAACAACCAAATTCATCGAAAACAACCCCATGCACAGTAGAACGGTGGTTGATTTCAAAGAGGAAATTGTAGGCGGGCAAAGCGACATGTCCGCCGTCACTCGAAGAGCGAAGGCGGAAGCGTGCTTACCTGTTCTGGTCCAATCCTGGTGATGCGATGGGCGCGGCGCGTGGTGTGACCACCGCCGTCTGCTATAGGACGCCAATGAGAATTCTCACCGACCTGTATCGGCGCCTGCGCAGGCCAGAACCGGAACCAACACCCCGGCACGTGTCCTTCATCGAACTGCACGTCGCCCATGCCTGCAATCTCGCTTGTGAGAGCTGCTCCCACTACTCTAATCACGCGCATAAAGGCATCCTGGATCTGGCCCAGGCGGAAAGCTGGATCCGTCCGTGGAGCGAGCGCATCACTCTGGACGAGTTGAACCTGCTCGGGGGCGAGCCGACAATGAACCCCCGGCTCTCCGAATTTGTCGTGCTGGCCCGGAAATATTGGCCGGCTGCGCATATTCGCATCATCACCAACGGGTTTTTCCTGCACCGGCACCCCGCACTTCCAGTGGCGCTGGAGGCGGACGGCAATGCCAGCCTCGCACTATCGGTGCATCACAACGATCCATCATATCTCGAGCGGCTGCGCCCCGCCTTCGATCTCCTGGCGGGATGGCAGCGCGATCACGGCACGATCGTCGAGACCAGGCAATCCGATCAGGGCTGGACACGCCGCTACCTCGGCTCCGGTGCCGACATGCTGCCGTTCGAAGACGGCCGGTCGCGGCAAAGCTGGGAGATCTGCCCTGCCAAATACTGCAAGCAGCTACATGACGGGCAGCTCTGGAAATGTCCGCCGCTCGCCTACCTTAACCTGCAGAAGACGAAATACGATCTGTCGCCGAAATGGGATCCATATCTGCAGTACAAGCCGCTGCCGCCGACATGTACCGACGGCGAGCTTGATGCGTTCTTGCAGCGAGAGGACGAGCAGGCCTGCGCGATGTGCTCCGCAGAGGTTCGCCGCTTCTCGCTGCCAAATCCATTGCGGAGCCAGGCACCAGGGAGCGAGTCGGCTATTTCGCCTTAGTACCGCAGTGCCGTAGGGTGGGCAAAGCGAAGCGTGCCCAGCTCTTCTTCCGCAAAACCCGAGAGATGGTGGGCATGGCGCTTCGCGCCTTTGCCCACCCTGGGAAAGTCCCTACTCCGCCGCGATCTGTCGCGGCGCGGGCGGCGGGTTCGCCAAATCAGCGGCGAGTTGCGCGTAGCGGGCTTTTGCGTCCGCGACCGCCTTCTCCTTCACGGGACCGTAGCCGCGGATGCGATCGGGCAGCGACAGCAGTTCCACCGCGGTGTCGATCGTGAGCGGCGACAACAGGCCGAGCACGGTGGCGACGTCCTTCTCGTAGCCCACGATCAAATCGCGCTCGAGCTTGCGGTCGGCGTTGCGGCCGAAGATGTCCAGCGGCGTGCCGCGCAGGACCTTGAACTTTGCCAGCACGCGGAACGCCTTCAGCATCCACGGACCGAAGGCGCGCTTCTTCGGACGGCCCAGCGCGTCGACGCCGCTGCTGAGGATGGGTGGGGCGAGGTTGAAGTTGAACTTGAAGTCGCCCTCGAACTGGTCGCGGAGCTGTTTTTCGAAGGCGCCGTCGGTGTAGAGCCGGGCGACCTCGTATTCGTCCTTGTAGGCGAGCAGCTTTGCGTAATTGATCGCCACCGCACGCGTCAGCGCTTCGTCATATCCGCCCTGCTTGGCGGCATCGCTGACCTGGTCGACCAGCTTGCGATAGCGTTTTGCCAACCGGCCGTTCTGGTAGGCGGTGAGATGCCTGGCGCGATGCGCGATGACCTCATCCAGCGTCATTGCGTCCAGCGTCTTCGGCGCAACCACTTCGTCCGTTCCCTTCAGCATATCGGCAAGGCGCTGGGGATCGGCGACCGCGAGGCGGCCGAGGCGGAAGGCTTCCTTGTTCATCTTGATCGAGACGCCATTGACCTCGATCGCCTGCTCGATCGACTCCGCCGACAAGGGCAGTAGCCCCTTCTGATAGGCGTAGCCCATCATCATCATGTTGGTGGCAATGGAGTCGCCGAGCAGCTGCTCGGCCGGCGTGGTGAAATCGAAGAACACCGAGTCCTTGTGCAGGGCCGTTTCCAGCAACCCGTTCAGCTTGCGGGTCTGGAAGTTGAAATCGCGGTTGAGGACGAAATCGGCGGTGGGGATGACGTGGCTGTTGATGATGCCGCGGGTGCGGGTCGTATCGCAGAGCGAGATCGTGTCCTTGGCGACCGCGACCACCTCGTCGGCGGCGAGCACGACATCGGCCGTGCCGGTGACGATGCGCGAGCAGGTCACTTCGGCCGGATGATCCGACAGGCGAACGTGACTGAGCACCGCCCCGCCCTTCTGAGCCAGACCGGACATATCGAGGATCATCGAGGCCTTGCCTTCGATATGAGCGGCCATACCCAGCAGCGCGCCGATCGTCAGCACGCCGGTGCCGCCGACGCCGCCGACCGCGATGTTGTACGGTTTGTCCAGAGTCGGGCGCGAGGCCGGCTCAGGCAATGCGCCGATCTCAGTGAGTTCGGCCGGCGCGCGCTTGCGCAGCTTGCCGCCATCGACGGTGACGAAGGACGGGCAAAAGCCCTTGACGCAGGAATAGTCCTTGTTGCAGGTCGACTGGTTGATGGCGCGCTTGCGCCCCATCTCCGTCTCCAGCGGCTCGACCGAAATGCAGTTCGATTGCACCGAGCAATCGCCGCAGCCTTCGCAAACCGCCGGGTTGATGAGCACACGGCGCGCCGGATCCTCCAGCGTGCCGCGCTTGCGGCGGCGGCGTTTTTCAGCGGCACAGGTCTGGACGAACACGATTGCGGACGCGCCCTTGACCTTGCGCAGCGTTTTCTGGACCGTGTCGAGTTCGTCGCGATGTGCGGTCTTGACGCCGGGCGCGATCTCGTTCGCCGGATAGGCCTCTGGATTTTCCGAAACGAGATAGATCTCGCGGATGCCTTCGCTGTGGAGCTGGAAGGTGATCTGCTGCGGCGACAATTCGCCGTCGACATGCTGGCCGCCGGTCATTGCGGTCGCGTCGTTATAGAGGATCTTGTAGGTGATGTTGGCGCCGGAGGCGATCGCCTGGCGGATCGCAAGGCTGCCGGAGTGGAAATACGTGCCATCGCCGAGATTGGCGAACACGTGCTCTTCCTTGGTAAAGGGGGCAACGCCGACCCACGGCACGCCCTCGCCGCCCATATGGGTGAAGGTCTCGGTGGAGCGATCCATCCACAGCGCCATGAAGTGACAGCCGATGCCGGCAAAGGCGCGGCTGCCTTCGGGCACCTTGGTCGAGGTATTGTGCGGGCAGCCGGAGCAGAAATACGGGGTGCGGGCGACAGGCGCGGTCGCCTGCATCTGCGAGGCCTGGCGACCGTTGAACCAGTCGGCCTTGGCGCGCAGCATGGTTGCAATTTCGGGATTGAGATCAAGTCGAAGCAGGCGCTCGGTCAGCGAACTGGCCAGTGAGGCGACGCTGAGTTCTTCGGCAAAGGGAAGGAAGCGCTTGTCGTGATCGTCCATCTTGCCGATGATGCGGGGACGGACATCGTCGCGCCAGTTGAACAGCTCCTGCTTCACTTGATTCTCGACGATCTCGCGGCGCTCTTCGATGATGAAGATTTCCTCGAGGCCTACAGCGAATTGCCTGACGCCTTCCGGCTCCAGAGGCCACGGCATGCCGATCTTGTACAGCCGAAGTCCGATCTTGGCGGCGACCTCGGGTGTGATGCCGAGCTCGCGCAACGCCTGCCGGATGTCCTCGTAGCTCTTGCCGGACGCCATGATGCCGTAGCGGGCGCTCGGCGAATCCATGGTGATGCGGTTGACCTTGTTGGCGCGCGCGAAAGCGATCGCGGCAAAGCCTTTGTAGTCCTGCAGGCGGCGGTCCTGGGCAAAGCGGTCGTCGGGCCAGCGCAGATTGAGGCCACCCTCGGGCATCTCGAAATCGGTGGGGATTACGAACGGCGTCATCTCGTCGGTGAGGTCAATCTCGGCGGTAGTCTCCACCGTCTCCGTGATCACCTTCATGCCGACCCAGCAGCCCGAGTAGCGCGACATCGCGATGCCGAGCAGGCCCATCTCGATCATCTCGTGGACGCTGGAGGGGTAGAGATAAGGCATCAGCGCCGAGATGAAGGCGTGGTCCGACTGATGCGGCACGGTGGAGGATTTTGCGCCGTGGTCGTCACCGGCCAGGCACAGCACGCCGCCGTTCTTGGCCGAGCCTGCGGCATTGCCATGGCGGAACACGTCGCCGCAGCGGTCGACGCCGGGGCCCTTGCCGTACCAGATGCCGACCACGCCGTCGTACTTGGCGCCGGGCGAGAGGTTGAGCTGCTGCGAACCCCAGACGGCGGTCGCCGCCAGATCCTCGTTCACGCCGGGCTGGAACTTGATGTTGTACTGCTCGAGATGCTTTCGCGCCGCGAACAGCTGCTGGTCGTAGCCGCCGAGCGGCGAGCCGCGATAGCCGGAGATGAAGCCTGCGGTGTTGAGGCCGTTGGCACGGTCGCGCCGGATCTGGGCCATGGGCAGGCGGACCAGGGCCTGGATGCCCGTGGTGAAGACGTGTCCGGTGTCCTGGGTGTATTTCTGATCGAGACTGATCGGACCCTGGTTGATACCCATTGTTGTCCTCTTCCGCCCTTTTGAGCGCTTGGCTGCTTAAGCCGTTGCCTGCCCGTTGTTTTTAGCTAGGGCGCGCCGACCATCCCTGCCACTCTATGTCGGATATTTAACGCTCCGCATCACAAATCTGGCCCTTACGCCGCGACGGGAAAAAAACGCAATTTCGTGGCTCGAAAGGCATTGGCGATTTTCAATTTGTGTCACCATACCCCGCTGTCGCGAAACGACGTGACGCCGCTATGATCCGGCTATCGGCGATTGGTCGCAGGAGAAGGCTTTCGATGCGAACGATTCTGGCTGTTGCGCTCTTGTGCAGTGCGGTCGCGACAGCCGCCATGGCCGCCGAGCCGTCACCCGAGCTGATCGCCTATGGCAAGACGCTGGTCGAGGCCGGCGACTGCGCGGGCTGCCATACCGCTGATTCCGCAAAACCCTTCGCGGGGGGCAAGCGCATCGACACGCCGTTCGGCGCGATCTATGCGCCGAACCTGACGCCGGACCGCGATACCGGGATCGGCGCCTGGACGGATGCCGATTTCACCCGTGCCGTACGCTATGGCACCGCGCCGGACGGCTCGCTGTATTATCCGGCGTTCCCCTACCCTTATTTCACCCGGATGACCAAGGACGACACCCTTGCCATCCGGGCCTATCTCGGCACGCTTGCGCCCGTCGTGAGCCGCAACAAGCCGCCGGAGCTGCGCTGGCCACTCAATTATCGCGGCCTGATGCGGGCCTGGAACTATCTGTTCTTCAAGCCCGGCCTGTTCGAGCCGGACCAGGGCAAGAGCGCGGCGTGGAACAGAGGCGGCTATCTCGTCACCGGGCTCGGCCATTGCGGCGCGTGCCATACGCCGAAGAATTATTTTGGCGCGGACAAGACGGCGCAGGCGTTGTCCGGCGGAGATATCGGCGGCTGGTTCGCGCCGCGCCTCGATGGCGCTACGCGGACCGGGCTGCAGTCATGGAGCGCATCGGACATTGCCGAGTATCTGCAAAGCGGCCGCAATGCCAAGAGCAATGCCGGCGGGCCGATGGCCGAGGTGATCGTCAATTCGACGTCGAAGATGAGCGATGCAGATGTACGCGCCATGGCGGTGTATCTGAAAGACCTGCCGCCGGTGCGGCGCGAGCCGAAGGTGACGCCGCCGGATGATGCCGAGATGCAGGCCGGCCAGGCGGTCTACGCAAAACTCTGCATTGCCTGCCATGAAGCCGACGGCTCCGGCGCGCCGCGCATCTATCCGCCGTTGCCGGCGAACGCACTGCTGCAATCGATCAACCCGTCCTCCACCCTGCGTGTCATCCTCGATGGTGCACACACCGTGACGACGCCGCGCGCGCCCAACACCGGCGAGATGCCGGCCTATGCCAAGCAATTGTCCGACGAGCAGATCGCGGCCGTGACCAACTACATCCGCAATTCCTGGGGCAACGCCGCGCCGCTGGTGACGCCGGCGCAGGTGGCGAAGGCGCGCAAGCAGGAGCCGTAGCTAAGGCTTCCGCTCATCGTCTCCCGTGAACACGAACTTCGGCATCTCCCATTTGTAGCGCACGGCGAGCAGGCGGAAGCTGATGCCGAGGATGAAGGTCAAAATGGTCCAGAGCTCAGCGTTGAGATTGAGGCCGAAGGCGGTGGCGTAGAACAGGCCCGTCACCACCGAGACGCTGGCATAGAGCTCGGAGCGGAACAGCAGCGGCACGTCGTTGCAGAGCACGTCGCGCAACACGCCGCCAGCGCAGCCCGTCACCATGCCGGAGACAATGACGATCGGCAGCGAGGCATCCATCTGCCAGGCGACGTCGCAGCCGGTCATGGTGAAGACGACCAGGCCGATGGCATCGAGCACGATGAAGGCTAGTCGAAGCCGGTGCACGAGGCGCGCGAACAGGATCGTCAGCAGCGCCGAGGCGCCCGGCAAGACGAGGTAGATCGGGTTCGCGACCCAGACCAGCGGATAGTGACCGAGGAACAGGTCGCGCAGCGTGCCGCCGCCGAGCGCGGTGACGCAGGCGAGAAAGCAGACGCCGAGGTAATCCATGCTGCGCCGGCCGGCGGCCAGCGCCGCCGTCATGCCCTGCGCCGTCAAGGCGACCAGGGCCAGAAGATGCAGCACGCTATCGCTCGGCGGCAGGCTCCACATTTTCTTGTTCCCTCGTTTCTGGTGGGAAACTTACGTCCGCGGTTCCCCGACGAACAGGTTCCCGATTCCCGGCGCGGGGGCAACATGCGACGAAAGCATAAGGGAAGCGGAACAGAATCTCGCATCCACGGGTTGTCCCGCCGCGATAAACGAGGAGACCTCATGATGGCTGACGACCGTTTTCCCAACGATCCGTATCGCCCGAACCTCGCCGACGATGAGTACCTTCACGCGGCGCGCCAGGACGCCAATCTTCAGGCCGATCCCGAACTTGGCGAAGGCCCCGCCTCCAGCGGCAAGGTCGCCATGTTCGCGGTGGCCGTCGCCCTGGTGCTGGGCGCCGTATTCTACGGCTTGAACAACAGCAGCACCGGGAACCAGGCGAGCACCGCGCCGGCGACGCAGACTGCACAGACCGCGCCGGCCAATCCGGCCGCACCTCCCGGCATGCGTGACGTGACGCCGCGCAATAACGCCGAGCCGGGCGTGACCACGGGTGCGGCGCCGAGCAAGCCGGCCGTGGCTCCGTCTGACGGCGCGAAGTAACAGTTCGCAAAGACGCGCGAGAGCGGCGGGACGAAAAGTCCCGCCGCTCTTCGTTTGGCTTATCGTTTGCGCATGATCTTTCCGGAAAACCGCTGCACACTTTTCCGGATCATGCGCTAGCTGAACATCTTGTTGAGCTCGCCGCCGGGATAGCCGCTGCCAAGCTCAGCGAACGTCCCCTTCTCCGACATTTCCTTCGCGGCACGCATGAAGCCGCCCCAGGCGGCGCGGGCGAGCGAGCCGCCGACGCTGATCCGGCGCACGCCGAGATCTTCGGCCTCCTGCAGCGACAGGCCGGAGCCACCGATCAGGAGATTGAACGGCTTTGGATGCACCGCCTTCACGACCGCGGCGATGTCCTCGCGCGTCTTCAAGCCCGGCGCGTAGAGGCAATCGGCCCCGGCGTCCGCGTAGGCGGTGAGCCGGTCGATGACAAGCTTGAGGTCGGTCACGCCCCACAAAAATGCCTCGCAACGACCGACCAGCATCGTATTGCTGTCACCGATCGCCTTGCGCGACGCGTTGATACGCTCGACCGCGAGCGCGCGATCGTAGATTGGTCTGTCCTTGTCACCGGTGGAATCCTCGATCGACAGGCCGGCGACGCCGGTGCGCACACAGCGCTCGACATTGTCCGCAACCTTGTCCGGCTCGACCGCAAAGCCGCCCTCGAAATCCGCATTGACGGGGATGTCGACGGCGGAGCTCAATGCTGCCAGATGCTGACAGACGTCATCGACCGTGACACGGTTGTCGGCCTTGCCGATGGTCCAGGCAAAGCCGGCGCTCGATGACGCAAGCGCCTTGAAGCCGAGATGCTGCAATGCCTTGGCACTGCCGATGTCGACCGGATTGGGCAGGATGAAGCAGCCGCTCTCGTGCATCTTCTTGAAGTTCGCGCGCTTGTCGGCGGTTGTCACGTGCATGTTTCTCTCCCTTGTTGGCCGCGCGAACATAGGCACGCGTTGTCAAACACGCTAGTGCGCGTCGTGCACGGCGCGGCTGTCTTTCGGCGCCTGCTCGCGATCATTCATGCCGTAGTCACGGACGACGCTGGCGATGCGCAGGTGATAGTCGGCAAAGATGTTTGCCCGGCCCTTGGCCTGGGTGCGCCGGTGCTCCATCGTGTTGCGCCAGGCTTGCACGGCCGCCTCATCGCGCCAGAATGACAGCGACAAAACCTTGCCCTTCTCGGTCAGGCTTTCAAATCGCTCGACCGAGATGAAGCCGTCGATGGTTTGCAGGATCGGCTTCAGATCGGCCGCGAGGTCGAAGTAGTTCTGACGGTGTTCCGGCTTGGGCCAGACCTCGAAGATCACGGCGATCATGGGCGTCTCCTTGAGTTGATGCCTACAATACCACCTTGCGCAGGAACGTGCGCTCCTCGGCGAGGATGAATTTGTTGTCCTCGGCAAAATGGAAATTCGCCATGCCGTCCGAATCCTGGCGCAGCCGCGCGCGATAGGCCTCGTAGGCCGCGAGACTCTCGAAGGTGATCAGTGCGAACGCGATGTTGTTGGTGCCCTCATGCGGCATGAAATAGCCGATCAGGTCGCCGCCGCATTTCGGGATGATGGTCAGCCAGCGCTTTGAATAGTCCTCGAACTGGGCGCGCTTGAAGGGATCGAGCTGGTAGCGGATGAATACGGTGATGGACATGGTGGGCTCCTGGTTTCTCTCGGTGCGACAAGCCAAGCGACACCGTCGCCGCTGAAGCACCGGATTGCTTCGCTTCGCTCGCAATGACGTGTTTGTGGCAGCATGCTACGCGCTTGCCCGACCGCAATGCTTCGGCTACCATCGAAGCATGAAATCAGGACCCGACATCGCCATGATCGCCGCACTGGTCGGCGACCCCGCCCGCGCCAACATGCTCACGGCGCTGATGAACGGCCGCGCGCTGACCGCGAGCGAACTGGCGCAGGAGGCCGGCATCACGCCGCAAACCGCGAGCTCGCATCTTTCAAAGCTGGAGGCCGGCGGGCTGGTCGAGCCGGAGAAGCAGGGCCGGCACCGCTACTTCCGCCTCACCGACGACGACGTCGCCGGCGTGCTCGAGGGACTTGCCGGCCTTGCCGCGCGCACCGGCCACATGCGCGTGCGTACCGGGCCGAAAGATCCGGCGCTGCGGCGCGCGCGGATCTGCTACGACCATCTCGCCGGCGATTTCGGCGTGCAGATGCTGGACTCCTTGCGCGAGCGGCGCCTGGTCAAGCAGAAGAAGCAGGAGATCGAGCTGACGCCGGAGGGCGAGCGCTTCCTTGCGAAACATTTGCAGATTTCGCCCGAGATGCTCACCCATCCGCGCCGCCCGGTCTGCAAGGCCTGCCTCGACTGGAGCGAGCGGCGCCACCACCTCGCCGGCACCTTGGGCGCCGCCATGATGCAGCGTTTTGCCGAGCTGAAATGGGCCGCGCGCGACGCCACCCCCGGCAGCCGCGTGGTGAATTTCACCCGCACCGGCGAGAAGCAGTTTGCTGCGCTGTTTGGTGACGGACACGACTAAACACAACTGCGTGTGAACGACACCGCGCGTCACGGCCGGGCTTGACCCGGCCATCCACGCGTTTACTGCCACCGTTATTCCGGGCGCGCAGCGCGAACCCGGAACATCGTTGCCAGGCAAGAGACTTCCATGAACCGCATCCTCTCGGCCACTCTCGCCGCCGCCCTCCTCGCCTCTCCGCTCACTTTCGCACACGCCGCCGACACCGTGCCGCGCGAGCCCTATGGCATCGCGCTCGAAGGCTTTGCCTATCCCTATCCCGTGCAGCTATTGCCGGTCGTCAACGATGGCGAGCAGCTCAGCATGGCCTATATGGACGTGGCGCCCGCGCAGCCGAATGGCCGCACCGTGGTGCTGCTGCACGGGCGCAATTTTCCGTCGAGCTATTGGGCGCCCGTCATCAAGATGCTGAGCGAGGCTGGCTTTCGCGTCGTGGTGCCGGACCAGATCGGCTTCGGCAAATCCTCCAAGCCGGCGGGCGAATTGCATTTCGACACGCTGGCGCGCAACACCATCGCGCTGCTCGACCATCTCAAGATCGACAAGGCAGAGATCGTCGCGCATTCGCTCGGCGGCATGCTGGGCGTGCGCATCGCGCGCGCCTATCCGGACCGCGTCGCGCACTTGGTGTTGACCGCACCCATCGGGCTCGAGGACTATCGCCTCTACGTGCCACCGACGCCAACCGAGAAGATCATCGAGGCCGAGGACAAGCTCACCGCCGACGGCTACCGCAAGCAGCTGCAGACCAATTATTCGATCAAGCTGCCGCCGGATCAGATCACGCCGTTCATCGACGCCCGCTTCAACATCAAGGGCAGCCCGGACTATCCGCGCTGGCTGCGCGCTTACGTCAGCTCCGGCCAGATGATCTACCGCGAGCCGGTCGCACATGAAGTCGCACTGATCACCGAGCAGACGCTGTTCATCATGGGCGCCGACGACCACAACGCACCCGGCCGACCGAATGCGCCGGAGGCGCTGCGGGCGAAGATGGGGCAGAACGCCGAGCTTGCGAAAGCTTTCGCCGCGAAGATGCCGAATGCGCGGGCGGAGGTGATCCCCGACACCGGGCATCTCGTCTTCCTGGAGGCGCCGGAGAAGTACAAGGAGCTGCTGCTCGGCTTCCTTGGCCGCTAGCGCCGCTGACTTGTCGCCTGAAGCAGGATGTATGCGGCGTTCATGCCGCATTCAGGTCATGGTTGGCAGGTTTGGATCGCGACGTGTCGGCACGCGTCTCCACCAAATTTAACGTGTCGAATCGCGTCTTTTGATTCATTGTGCGCCGCGAATCGCCAGTCCCCCAACAATCTGCCCTTAAAAACCCGCCCCCGAGGACGAGAAGGAAGACCATAATGAAATATCTGTTCGCCGCCGTGATGCTCGCCAGCGCAGTCGTTGGTTTCAGCGAGGCGGCCAGCGCCGCCGGTGGTTGCGGCCCGGGCTGGTACCGTGGTCCCTATGGCGGCTGCCGCCCGATGGCGGCCCGTGGTCCGGTCGTCGTGGTCGAGCCTGCCGCACCGGTCGTCGTGGTGCGTCCGCGCGTGTGCCCCTATGGCTTCCGCTGGTACGCCGGCCGCTGCCGTCCGTTCTGATCTTTTGCACTTGCGAAATGGCCGTGTGGGATCAGCCCGCGCGGCTATTTTATTTGAGACGCGCCACACAAATTAAAAGGGGATCGCAATCGCGATCCCCTTTTTCGTTTCGAATGCGGCTACCAGTGACGCCAGTGGTGGCGACGCCAGCGACGACGCCAGCCCCAATGGCGGTGCCGCCAGCCCCAGTGCCGGTGATGCCAATGGCCGTGGCCACGCCAATGCACCTGCTCGGGCTTGAGCTGCCCGACTTCTTCGCTGGTTGTGACGGCGGGAAGCGCGTCCGGATTGCCTTGCGGCATGCGGGCGGGATCACCGAGCGACTGCGGCGCGAGCGGCGCGGCCTGCGCGGCAGCTGTGAATGCGGCCGCGCCAGCCGCGGCTCCGATGGCGAGTTTCAGAAAATTGCGGCGTTCCATGACATCTTCCTCTCAGGCAAGCGTTTCATGATGCGGAGCGAAGTGTCGGGCGCGCGAGATGAACTGCGGGTGAATCGCGCGTTCAGGTTCATTGCAAAGCTGACAGGAGGCTACGCCCCAAATTCCTGCGCCAGCACCAGCGTCTCGCGCGAGCGTTTCACCTCGGGCCAGTCACGGTTGAAATCGGCGACGAGCTTGTGCAGCGCGTCTCCCTTCAGCATCGCAGCCAACTTGGCCTCGTCATCGAACTGATACATCGCCTGGTGCAGCGAGGGATCATCCAGGCTCCAGAACCGCCAGGCTTTGCTCGCGCCAAACGCCTTCACCGCGTCGGGCACGTGCTCGGTCTCGTACCATTTATCGAAGGCGGCGCGCTTGCTGGCATCGGTGATGATGGCGCGGACGACGAAGAAGGCGGCAGGCATGAATTTCCTCCTGTTGTTTGGCGCCAGCATAGCCGGTTATAGTGGCCGCAACAAAAACCAGCGCGACGGAACTTCGTGATCGCGCAAACAGGGAAGGACCGGCCATGCGCAGGATCATCACGGGCCTCGTTGCGATTGCCTCGCTGTGGCCCATCACCTTGCGCGCCGAGATCGTCCGCTTCGACATCCTGGAGTGCGTGCCGGCCTTCGCCGGACGCAGCTTCGGCGATGTCGGCGCTTATGAACGCATCACCGCGCGCGCGACCTTCGCACTCAACCCGTCCGACGATCGCAACGCCGTCATCACCGATCTCGCGCTCGCCCCGCGCAATGCCGACGGCAAGGTCGAGGCCACCGCCGACGTCGTCATCCTGCGGCCCAGCGATGCCAGCCATGGCAATGGCACGCTGCTGCTGGAAGTGCCCAATCGCGGCCGCAAGCTGGCGCCGCAACTGTTCGACGATTCCGCCCAGCCGGGCGCCAACAACGCTGATAAGGCCGAGGATTCCGGCATCGGTTTCCTGCACCGGCAAGGCTACACGATGGTCTGGGTCGGCTGGCAGGGCGATATCCCCTCCAAGCCCGGCCAGCTTGCGATGGCCGCGCCGGTGCTCAAGGGCGTCACAGGACCGGCGCGCGAAGAATTCGTGTTCGACAACACCACAAGCCCCGCGCGCGCGACGCTGACGTGGCCTGCTGCGGACGCCGCCAATCTCAACGTCACCGTGCGCGCCGCCTGGGCCGATCCGCGACAGACCCCGTCCGGGCTCGCGGCGAAGCTCATTGATCCCACCACGGTCGAGATCACCCGGCCCGACGGCTTCGATGCCGGCGCGCTCTTTGAGCTAACCTACACCGCGCGCGATCCGGTTCCGCTCGGCATGGGCTATGCCGCAGTGCGCGACGTCGTCAGCTTCCTCCGCCACGACGAGACGCCGGCGAACCCGCTGCTCTCTGGCCTGCATCCGTCGGTCAGCCGCGCCATCGGCTTCGGCGTCTCGCAATCCGGCCGCTTCCTGCGCGACTACCTCTATCTCGGTTTCAACGAAGACCTCTCCGGCCGCATGGTGTTCGACGGCCTGATGCCGCATGTCGCCGGCACGCGGCGGATGGCGACCAACGTCCGCTTCGGCCAGCCCGGCCGCAACCCGCGCCATCTCCAGGATCCGGCGTGGCAGGCCGATCTCTTCCCCTTCACCTATGCGAGCCTCAGCGATCCTTATTCCGGCAAGACCGACGGCGTGCTGCGCCGTTGTTCGCTGTCGGTCACCTGCCCCAAGGTGATGCAGACGGACAGCGAGCACGAATGGTGGGCCTCGCACGCCTCGCTGCTGGTGACTGATCTTGCCGGCAACCACCTCGACCTCCCCGACAATGTCCGCGCCTACATGATCGCAGGCACGCCGCATTTCGCGGAAGCCGCCGACGTCATGCGCAAGACGCTGCCGGCGATGTCGCTGCCGCAAAACCCGATGCATGCGGGCATGCCGATGCGCGCGCTCCTGACCGACCTCAACGCCTGGATCAGCGACGGCACCAAGCCGCCTGCAAGCCGCGTCCCCATGCGCGCGCATGGCACGCTGGTATCAGCGCAAGGCGCAGTGCCGACGGACATTCCCGGCCTGCCCTACGCCGGCATCCACACGCTTGCCGCCTTCTCCGACCAGAGCGTGCTGCCGCCCAAGGAGATCGGCCGTTATCCCGTGTTCGTGCCGAAGGCGGACGACGACGGCATGGCGATCGCCGGCATCCGCCAGCTTGCGCTCGCCGTGCCGCGCGCAACCTACACCGCCTGGAATCCGCGCGCGCAGGGATTTGGGCCGACGGCGCTCTATCCGCTGCAAGGCGCGGTCGTGCCGTTCGCACCGACAGAGGCCGCACGGAAGGAAGTGCGCGATCCGCGTCTGTCGATCGCGGAGCGATATGCGGATGACGGGGCGTATGTCGCCGCGGTCCGGCGTGAGGCGGCAAGGCAAGTGGCGGAGCGGATACTGTTGCCGGAGGATGCGGAGCGTGCGGTTGAGGCGGCGAAGCAGGGAAAGTTGGCGAAGCTCGGACAGTGAGCGTTACCGTAAGGCGGATTAGCGATTTGTCAGCCGAAGCTCGGAGAGCGAAGGCGGAAGCGCAATCCGCCGCCTTCCCGCGGCAAGCGCCTCACACCAACTTCATCGGCGCATCAGCGACCAGCCGAAGATCGATCTGACTGATCAGTCGCGCACGAAGCGCCTCGGCGGCCTGGATAGCGTCATCCGTCTGCCGCAACGTGCTGATGTTCGAGCCGAGCGAAACAATTCCGCCCAGCACGAGAGCGATTGATCCAAGCGCCGCGGTCTGACCTGTCCCGAAGAAGCCAAGGATCGAGACCAACAGCAGCGCAGCGCCGCTGCCGATCGCGATCTTGGATGCTAGGATGTACTTCCGGCACCGCTCGGCGATCTCGGCGAGCGCCTCGATCCGGGCTTCGATGTCTGAAATCGCGTCGGTCGAGGCGTCATCGGTCATGGGATTGAGATCGAGCCCGTAGGGTGGGTTAGCGTAGCCCACCGAGGTCTTCGCGCGGATGGTTCGGCCGGTGGGTTCCGGCTTCGCCTAACCCACCCTACGCTTCTCGCTACAACGGCAAATTGTCGTGCTTCTTCGCCGGCGTTTCCACCTTCTTGTCCTTCAGCATCGACAGCGCCCGAGCGATCCGCTTCCGGGTCGAGTGGGGCATGATGACGTCGTCGATGTAGCCGCGTTCGGCGGCGATGAACGGGGACAGGAAGCGGTCTTCGTATTCCTTGGTTCGGGCGGCGATCTTGTCGGGGTCGCCGATGTCACTGCGGAAGATGATCTCGACCGCGCCCTTGGCGCCCATCACGGCGATCTGGGCAGTCGGCCAAGCGTAGTTCATGTCGGCGCCGATTTCCTTGGACGCCATGACGTCGAAGGCGCCGCCATAAGCCTTGCGGGTGATGATGGTCACCAGCGGTACGGTGGACTGCGAATAGGCGAACAGGAGCTTGGCGCCGTGCTTGATCAGGCCGCCATATTCCTGCGCGGTGCCGGGTAGGAAGCCCGGCACGTCGACGAAAGTGACGATCGGGATGTTGAAGGCATCGCAAAAACGAACGAAGCGCGCGGCCTTGCGCGAGGCATCGCTGTCGAGCACGCCGGCCAGCACCATCGGCTGGTTGGCGACGAAGCCGACGGTGCGGCCCGCGATGCGGCCGAAGCCGGTGACGATGTTCTTGGCGAAGGAGTCCGCGATCTCGAAGAAGTCGCCCTCGTCCACGACCTTCAGGATCAATTCCTTCATGTCGTAGGGCTTGTTCGGATTGTCGGGGATCAGCGTGTCCAGGGACATGTCGAGTCGGCCGATGTCGTCAAAGCTCGGCCATTCCGGCACGCCGTCGGTGTTGTTGGACGGCAGGAAGTCGATCAGGCGCCGCATCTGCAAGAGCGTCTCGACATCGTTCTCGAAGGCGCCATCCGCGATCGAGGAGCGCGTGGCGTGCACCGAGGCGCCGCCGAGCTCCTCGGCGGTGACCACCTCGTTGGTCACGGTCTTCACCACGTCGGGGCCGGTGACGAACATGTAGCTGGTATTCTTCACCATGAAGATGAAGTCGGTCATGGCGGGCGAATAGACGTCGCCGCCGGCGCAGGGGCCCATGATAACGGAGATCTGCGGGATCACGCCCGAGGCGAGCACGTTGCGGCGGAACACGTAGGAATAGCCGGCGAGCGCGGCGACGCCTTCCTGGATGCGGGCGCCGCCCGCGTCATAGAGGCCGATGATGGGCGCCCTCGCCTTCATCGCCATGTCCTGGAGTTTTGTGATCTTCAGCGCGTGGGTCTCGGACAGCGAGCCGCCGAACACGGTGAAATCCTTGGCGAACACAAACGTCTTGCGGCCGTTGACGGTGCCCCAGCCGGTGACGACGCCGTCGCCCGGCACCTTGTTCTTCTCCATGCCGAACTCGGTGGAGCGATGCTCGACGAACATGTCGAATTCCTCGAACGATCCCTTGTCGAGCAGCAGCTCGATACGCTCGCGCGCGGTCAGCTTGCCGCGGGCATGCTGCGCCTCGATGCGCTTCTCGCCGCCGCCGAGCTTTGCGCCGGCACGACGGTCTTCAAGGGCGTCCAAAATATTCTTCATTTGCTCCCGCCAGGTCTTAAGCCTTAAGTGATGGGCGTTCTAACACGGCATTTTGCGGGCCGGGAAGCGCCTTTCGGCCTCGCAGGGCTGCCTTGCCCGTGCGAAAAACCGTCAGCGATTACAAAGTATTGCCTGGGGAGACGACCATGGATGAGGCCACGGATGAGCCCAGGCACGAGACCGGCGCGGCGACCGGTGGCGTCAAGCTCCTGCTGCGGCTGGAAGGGCTGACCCTGTTCATCGGCATGACGGCGCTATATGCGGCCTGGGGCGGCTCGTGGCTGCTTTACGCCGTGCTCTTCCTGGTCCCGGATCTCAGCTTTTTGGGCTATTTGTCGGACGCGCGGTTCGGGGCGATGATCTACAACGCCGCCCACAGCTACATGGCACCGATGACGCTGATGACACTGGGCTTCGGCTTCGCCTCACCCTTGACCCTGTCCATCGCCTTGATCTGGCTCGCCCATATCGGGTTCGACCGGACCCTCGGCTATGGCCTGAAATATTCGGCCGGCTTCGGCTTCACCCATCTCGGCCGGATCGGCCGGCAGAAGGGCGCCTGATCTCCGCACGCTTTGGCGACGGGATGGCCGCCATTTTGTCGTCCCGCGCCGGTTGACCGAAGCAGCCGATTCAGGCTTGCTCTGCCTTCGATCTGGCGCCGAATGTTGCGTGAGCTCAGTCGGTACGGCGGCGGTCAACACGTCTGGCTACAAGCATCATTCATGTCCGCCACGGTCGTCCCCCTGCCGCCGAACTCATCGTCCGAGACCACCGCCTTCCTGCGGCGGATGGCCAGCATGGTGTCGGGGCGTAACGGCGAGATGCTGCTGCGCGCAGCCGCCCTGATCGAGTCGCTCAAGCAGCGGGCGATGACGGCCGAGCGGCTCTATCACCAGACGCAGGAAGAGAGTACGCGCAACGCCGAGCGGCAGCAAGCTGCCGAGCACGCCTCCGATGCCATGGTCAGCCAGATCGAGGCGCTGCGGGCGCAGCTTGCAGAGGTGACTGCGGCCGCAGCGGCCGAACGCGCCGCATTCGATGCCGAGCGCGACAAGCTGCTCGGCCTGATGCAGGACGCGGAAGGCCATATCGGCAAGCTCACCACCGAGCTCGACGGCTTGCGCGCCTCCGTCGACAGTTTCAACGAGACCCTGGTGGCAGTGCCGATCGAGGTGCTGCGGCTGGCGCGAACACAGTTCGACTATCTCTCCAACGGCTTTGAGCGGAAGGGCGACGTAATCTCGCAGGCGATGAGCGAGATCGGCGGTTTTGCCATTGACCAGGCGATGACGGCGAAGAAGCCGGCCTGTTAAGCCTCAGACCGACGCGCGCCAAATTGACAGCGTGCGGGCCGGTTGTTCTACTCAGCCAAAATCACAAGGGAGGATCCGATGCCAACGGCATTCCGCGTCGCCATGGCGCTTTGCATCTCAACTCTATTCGCAGGCCTTGGCGCCAATGCGCAATCCCTCCCCAAGGAAGCCGCTGTCAGGACCGAGATCTTCCCGATCCCCTCGCTCACCCTCTCCGACCAGCAATTCCTGAGCGGCGACGCAGCCGCCGGCAAGCCGGTGACGGTCGCGGGCGAATTCCGCGTCGCGCAAGGCAATGGCAAACTTCCGGTCGTGGTGCTGATGCACGGCTCGAGCGGCGTCGGCGCCACCACCGAGGCCTGGGTGCATGAATTCAACGCGATGGGCATCTCGACCTTCGTGATCGATGGCTTTACCGGCCGCGGGCTGACGGTGGTCGGGCCGAACCAGGCCCTGCTCGGCCGGCTCAACCTGATCGTCGACATCTACCGCTCGCTGGACATTTTGGCGAAGCATCCCCGCGTCGACCCGGATCGCATCGTGCTGATGGGCTTTTCGCGTGGCGGACAGGCCGCGCTCTATGCGAGCCTCGACCGCTTCAACAAGCTCTGGAACAAGTCAGGCGTCCAGTTCGCGGCCTACATCCCCTTCTATCCGGATTGCTCGACGACCTATCAGACCGACACCGAGATCGCGGCGCGTCCGATCCGGATCTTCCACGGCACGCCGGACGACTACAATCCCGTGAAGAGCTGCAAGGCCTTCGTCGAGCGGCTCAAGGAAGCCAAGCGCGACGTGGTGCTGACCGAATACCCCGACAGCGCGCACGGCTTCGACAGCGGCCTGCTCGGCGTCAACACGGTCACCGTTTCCACCGGCGCCCAGACCGCGCGCAACTGCCACATCAAGGAAGGTGACGGCGGCGTACTGATGAACGCCGACACGCAGGCGCCGTTCACCTACAAGGACGTCTGCATCGAGCTCGACCCGCATGTCGGCGGCAATCCAACGACGGCAGCCGAGTCCCGCAAGGCCGTGGTGGATTTCCTGCAGGCGCTGTTCAAACTGGGTTAGGCGCTGGTGAGAGCCGACGTCGGCGCCACATACTCCGTCATTGCGAGCGTAGCGAAGCAATCCAGAATCTTTCCGCGGAGGCACTCTGGATTGCTTCGCTACGCTCGCAATGACGCGTGGAGAGAGGCGCGCTCGCAATGACGAGTCCTACGGCTCACCCGCCTTAAACGGCTCCTGCTTGTCCGGCGGCGTGGTCTCCTCGGCCATGGCGAGCAGCATCGCGACCATCACATAGTTGCGGACACCGCCGTGAGATCGACGATCTGCTGATCGTTGAACACCTTCTTGGCGCGCGCGTAGGTCTCGTCGGAGACCTTCTTGGTCGTCGAGAGCTCGGTGACGAAGTCGTAGACCACGGCCTCGTCCTCCGCCATGTTCGACGGCCGCTTGTTCGCCTTCAGCTCCGCGATGATATCAGGCGACAGGCCCGCCTTGGCCGCCAGCGGCGCGTGCGCGAACCACTCCACCTGCGAGCGCCATTGCCGCCCGATGATGATGATCGCGAACTCGTTGAGTTTTGTGGGAACCGAGGTCTCCCAGCGCAGATAATAGAACAAATCAAACAGGCGCTGGCCGAGCACGGGGCTGCGGATCATCGGATTATAGGGTCCGCCGATGCCGACGCTCGACACCTTCATGATCTGCTCGCCGAGCGGCCTCTGCTTGGCGTCGAGCTGATCCATGGTGAGCTGCGGAAACCGCGGCTCCTTGCTGGTGGCGGGTGCTGCAAACATCGTGGCGGCGAGCCAACCGCTAGCTACGGCAAGCGTAAGCGATGACAGCCAGAGCGGCGTTGAGTTCATTCGTTTTCTCCCGACCTTTGTTCTTGCTTGGTCGGGAGAATGCTAATTGAGCGGCGCCGCGCGCGCCAGCGACGTGGCGCTAGATCGCGCCGATATCGGCAAGGCAGGCTTGCGTCAGCGGCATGCGCTCGCCGACGAGACGCGAATCGGTGCAATCCATATTGAGCGCGAACACGGTGTGCGCCTCGCCCTTCTCGGCCCAGCCGACCATCCAGCCCAGCGACGGCGCGCCGCGCTCGGCGCCAAGGAGTCCGGACTTGGCGCGGATGACGCCATCGCCGACCTTGGTCACCGGCAGGATGTCGGCCACCAGATCCTGGCTGCGCTTGGAAATCGGCAGCGCGCGGCGGCGCAGCCGGTCGACGAAATCGATCTGCTCGATCGGATCGATACGCAGATTTCCCGTCAGCCAGAACTGGTCGATACCGCCGCCGATGTCGCGATTGCCATAGTCGAGGAGATCAACGTATCTCTGCATGCGCTCCTGGCCGATGCGCCGCGCGATCTCCTGATAGACCGGCACCGCGCTGACAGCGATCGCGCTGCGCAGCGTGTGGTCCTTGTTCCAGGCCTCGATCGGACGCTTGACGCCGTCCCAGGGAAACACGTCCTTGTCAGGATCGGCGACGACGCCGGTCTCAAGCGCGATCAGCGAGTTCGGGATCTTGTATGTCGAGGCCGGCAGCTTGCCTTCGCCCGAACGCTCCCGGTCGCTGGCGACGATCAGATAGTCGTCGACCTTGTAACCGACGAAGGTGCCGGCCGTGGCGAGGTCAGCGAAGCGTTGTGCCAGACCCTCGCGGATCTCGTTGCGTGGCGGCGCGACATGGGCGAACGCTCGCTGCGGCAGGATCGCAGTCGCGGCGAGAAGGCCGAGGGTGGAACGGCGGGTCAGCAAGCGAAACGTCCGTCGAGTTGAGAAAGGCTATGCGACCATTCAGCCGCTATCGTGGTGAAACGATGGACAGCGCGTCAGCGCCCTCGGCCCGACAGCCGCAGAATGAACACAAGCACTTCGGCGACCGCCTTGTAGAGATCCGGTGGGATCTCCTCGCCGAGCTCGACCTTGGAGAGCGCGCCGGCCAAAACCTCGTTCTCCTCGATCGGGATGTCGTGGGCTTTTGCGATCTCGACGATCTTGGCGCCGATCGTGCCCCTGCCCTTGGCGACCACGACCGGGGCGCCGCTGCCTTTCTCGTAATGCAACGCAATTGCGAGCTTGGATTGGTCGCTCATGTTGCACGATCCAGAAAATGGCCGGCGCGGGCCGGTGCCGGCTGCGGCGGCGTGCCGTCGCGGACCACGATGTCACCCGGCTTGAGGTCGGCCTTCGTCATCGCCTGGCTGAGCTCACTGACGCCGGCGCGGAGCTGCTGCGCTGTCGCCGGCCGCTCGGCCCACATCCGCACAAAAGTCTTGTCGCCGTTGAGCGTGATCAGCGCATGCACGGGGCCGGTCGGCTCGACATTAAGCGAGAAGCGCGCGCGCCAGGCGCGTTTGGCGGGATCGGCGGATTCGTTGCCGCCATCGCGCGAGATCTCGAACTGCGCCATCGCCGTGCCCTGCGGGGTTGCGAAGGGAATTTCGAAATTCCACTGCGGCACGCTCGGATCGACGCGATGGCCGCTGGCATCGACGCGGTCGGGGAGCGAGGCGACCTGCAACAAGGTCTGCCGCGCGATCGCGGCATCGGTGTCGTCGAGCAGGCGATGCACGGTCGTAGCCAGCGGCGTATCCGGCGCGAGCGACGGCGAGGCGACGGATTGCGGCGACGGCAGCGCACCGCGGACCGGCGGCGGCGTGGTCGTGCGCGCGGGCGCGTCGAAGACATGGCCATCGGGGACGGCCTTGTTCGAGCCGGGCACGTTGCCCGTCATGCGCGACAGGTTTTGCGTGACCTCTTGCAGCAGGCTCGCGGCAAGGCCAGCGCTCATCGTTCGCGGCATCGCCGCCTGCGGAGCTTCACCCGCCAACTCCGCCAGCACGGCGGCTGCAATCGCAGCGCCGCGCGGCAATTGCGTCGGTTGGGCTATGTCCGCATCGGGCGATAGCAACGCCGCCTGCGCAGCTTCGGCCGCCACCTGAAGTGCCGACGCTGCGGTCTGCGGCGTGGCCGCAGTGCTCATCGGCAGCGCGGTGCCTTGCGACAGCGCTTGCGGCAAGCCGGTATCGAGCGTGCCGGAAGTCGCGGCCAGCGTCTGACGCAGCACGAGCAGCGCCGCTTTCAAATCCGGTATGGCACCCGAGGATGCCGTCGCACCTGCGGCCAGTGAGGCCTCGAGAAACAGCCCGGATTTCTGGAAGGCGGACTCGATGTCCGCGCCGTCAAGCTGCGTGTTGAGCGGCGTCTGCTGCGCCAGCACGTCCAGCACCGCTTGTTTCAATCCAGCCGGCAGATCGCTGCCGGTCACGACCGCGGCCAAATTGGAAAAGAGAAATGCCTGGCTGCCCTGCTTGGTCACAGCCTCAGCCGAGGCCGCGGTCACGGCGACCTGCTCGGTCGGCGTCAGGGGATTGCGTGCGGCGGTCGCGGATGGCGCAAGCGCTGGGCTGTCCACCAGCGAGGCGGCCGTCGGCGTCAGCGTGACCTGATCGGCCGTCGCCTCGCCTGCCCCGTTGACGATTGCGAGGCGGACGGTGCCGTCGTTCTGCGATACCGCTAGCTGGAGATTCTGCCCCGGCGACAGCGCCACCTCCGACATGACGTCCATCGAGAGGTTGGCGATCGCAATCCGCACCAGATTGTCGGCGAGCACGCTCACGACCTTGGCGTCGACGACGCTGCCGGCCTGAAGCGCAAGCTCCGGCGTCGCCGCAGCGGCGACCGTGCCGGTGGCACTGACGGGAGCAATGGAACTGATCGGCGTCGGCATCTTGAGGCGGCCCGGGGAACGCTAGCCCCACCCTAACGCCTGCCTCGTAAACCTCTCGTTAAGGACCTTTGGCCGCTTCTAGCACCGTCACGGCGGCCTCGAAATCCCGCACGCGGGCGGCCCGGCGGGCGGCGGACTCCTCGTCCACGCCCCATTTCTCGGCGTTCCAGTCCTCGTCGACATACGCCGCGGCCCAGATCTGGCCGGCATCGCGCGCCCCGTGGGCCAGGGCCAGCGCGAGCAGTGCCGAGCCGGTCAGGGTCGTGATCACATGCAGGGCTGCCACTGACCAGGGATCATCAGGCAACGCCGCGCGCGCGGCTTGAATGGCCTCGTCCGGCTGCGTCACATGCATGACACCCTCGGACAGGATGAAATGCGCTCCCAGCGTCTCGGCGGCCCAGAACAGCACGGGATCCCAATGTTCGGCCTCGCGGGCGACCAGCCCCTCGGGATGGCCGGCGCGATAGAACAGCAGGTCGGACTGGAAGTATTTTGCGAGGTCGTCGGTGACGAGATCGACGCGGTCGATGACGCCCTCGACCACGCTGTTGGCGATCCGCGTCAGCGGCATGCTCAGGGGGTTGATCGTCTCCCCTTGGGCCGCCCATTCCGCAGCCACGGCGTCAGCGAGCGCCCGCGAGGGGATCACAACATGGCGGCTGGAGGGCGTGCGGATCGGCTTGCCGTCGAGCGTGATGGCAAAACCGCCCTCGGCCTCGGCGACGCCCGCCTCCTTGTAGAAGCGCTTGCGCTGCGGCTTGCGCGCGGCCTGGCGGACCGCCTCTTGCGGATCGAGCGGGGACTTCCCCGCCATCTCGTCGAACAATTCGCGCATCTTGAGTTTTCGGTCTCCGCAGCTGAATGCTAGGCTTTTAAGCTAAGACCGTTTTATGCCAAGACTTGCAGCCGATAAAGCGAGCGGCGGAGATGAGGGAACTTGCGGGCATTGTGGCCCTGTTCGCCGGGTTTTGGCTGGCCGCGGCGGAGGCCGGCTTCCGGACCCCGGAATCGCTGGTCCGCAACGCCTACGCCTATTACGGCGAGGGCGCGCCGGAACTGTCCAAAGGCCTGCCGCGGGACGCCGCGACCGCCCGGCAGTTCTTCGACCCCGGCCTGCGCAAGGTGTGGTCCACACCGCGGACCGAGCCTTATGATTTCCTGGTGCAGAGTCCAAGCTGGAAGCTCGGCCCGGTCGCGATCGCGGTTGTTCGCAAACAATACGACAAGACCTATGTCGCGGCGAATTTCGACAATCACGGCCGCCGGGTAACGCTGAACTTCATCCTGGTCAACGGTCCGGAAGGATGGCTGATCACGGACATCGAGAGCCCGCATGACAGCTTGCGGATGTTTTTGGAGCAGTTTCGGAATTGAGGGGACGCTGGCCACATCTGCCTCCTCACCGTCATTGCGGGCGCAGCGAAGCAATGACGGGGCTAGTAACGGGGCCTCAGCCCTACTCTTCCGGCGCGTTCTCGATCGGATCAAATCTGGTTGCGTCCAATCCGAGCAGATTCCACGACTGCTGCATGTGCTGCGGCAAAGGCGCGGTGGCGTCGATCACGCCGCCGCGCGGATGCGGGATCACGATGCGGCGCGCCAGGAGATGTAGCCGGTTTTGCAGGCCGCCCGGCAGCTGCCAATTCTCGATGTTGAAATATTTGGGATCGCCGACGATGGGATGGCCGATATGTTCCATGTGCGCGCGGAGCTGATGGGTGCGGCCCGTCACCGGCTTGAGCGACACCCAGGTCAGCTTGTTGCCGGCGGTCTCGACCACCGCGTAATAGGTCACCGCGTGGCTCGCGCCCTCGTCACCATGCTGCGCAATGCGCATGATGGTGTCGTCCTCGCTCTCTTCCTTGGCAAGGAAGGTCGAGATGCGGCCCTGCTTCGGCTTCGGCAGACCCCGCACCAGCGCCCAATAGGTTTTCCGCGCTGACCGGGAGCGAAAGGCACCGGTCAGATGCGAGGCGGCAAAGCGCGTCTTGGCGATCAGCAGACAGCCCGACGTCTCGCGGTCGATGCGGTGCACGAGGCGCGGCTTCTGGCCCTTGGAATCGCGCATCACCTCCAGCATCTGGTCGATGTGCCGCGTCATGCCCGAGCCGCCCTGCACGGCGAGGCCGGCGGGCTTGTTCAGCACGAGAACGTCGTCGTCCTCGTAGATCGTCATCTCCTTCAGCGCCTGAAGCGTCTTCTGCGCGGCTTCCGACGGGGAGCCGACCGCCGCCTTCGGCGCATCCAGCTTCAACGGCGGAATGCGGACGCTCTGCCCCTCCTCCAGCCGGTCTTTGCTGTCGACGCGCTTGCCGTCGACGCGGAGCTCGCCTTTGCGCACGACGCGCTGGATGTGGGAGAACGACAGGCCGGGAAAGCGCGCTTCCAGAAAACGGTCGACGCGCATGTTGTTCTCGTCGGCCGTCACCTTGACGGTCTCCACCTTGGTCGGCAGCAGGGCCTCGACGGGCTTTGCCGCAACCGGTTCTTCCATTGCAGCTTTCGGCGCACGCCGCTCGGCTGCAAAGCGCGGCGGCTTCGCAGGCGGCTTGCCGCCCGGCCGCGGCCCAACTGCCTTCGCGCCGCGCGCCTTGAACGGACGCGCCTCCTTGCGCTCGTCACGCTCGCGGGGTTTCGGGTTCATTCTCTTGATGCGGCGGCTCATGCGGTTTTTCCAAGCTTTCGTGTCGTCTGCGCGTTGGCGCGGCGGGGCAGCGACGCAACCTGAGCGCCCACCTCATTCTCCGCTAGCCGCAGCTCATATTGCTGTTGCAGGTTCATCCAGAATTGCGGGCTGGTGCCGAACCAATGACCCAGCCTTAACGCCGTATCGGCGGTGACGCCGCGCTGACCGTTGATGATACCCGTGATGCGATTCACGGGGACGTCGATCTGGCGCGACAACTCCGCGGCGGTGATGCCGAGTTCTCGCAATTCTTCGGCAAGGTGTTCGCCGGGATGAGTGGGCTCGCGGGGCATGGTATTTTCTTGAACGGAGTAGCGGGATTTACGCGTTACGTAAACCGTAAATCCACGCTGGTGGAAAGCTTTGGGACGCCTATTTGCCGCCCCGCTCCTTGCGCAGCTTGGCCCAATAATCCAGCCGCTTCCGGATCTCCCGCTCGAAACCGCGCTCAGGCGGGTCGTAGAAGGTCTGGCGGCCCAGGGCTTCCGGAAAATAGTCCTGGCCGGAGAAGGCATCGGTGGTGTCGTGGTCGTATTCGTAAGCTGCGCCGTAGCCTTCCGACTTCATCAGCTTGGTCGAGGAATTGAGGATGTGCTTTGGCGGCAGCAGCGAGCCGGCCTGCTTTGCGGTCTGCATGGCCGCGCCGAAGGCGGTGTAGACCGCGTTCGATTTCGGCGCTGTGGCGAGATAGACCACGGCTTGCGCGATGGCGAGTTCGCCCTCGGGGTGGCCAAGGAAGTCGAAGGCGTCCTTCGCCGCATTGGCGATGACGAGGGCCTGCGGATCGGCAAGTCCGATGTCCTCAACCGCCATGCGCACGACGCGGCGGGCGAGGAACAGCGGGTCTTCGCCAGCGTCCAGCATGCGTGCGAGATAATAGAGCGCGGCATCGGGATCGGATCCGCGCACCGACTTATGCAGCGCCGAGATCAGATTGTAATGCCCGTCGGCCGACTTGTCGTAGATCGGCGCGCGGCGCTGCAGGATATCCTGCAACTGCACGGCGTCGAAAATCTCGTCCTTGCGCGCGGCGCGCCAGACTTCCTCGACAAGGGTCAGTGACGCCCGGCCGTCGCCATCGGCCATGCGCACCAGCACCGCCCGCGCCTCGGCATCAAGCGGCAGCTTCCGGCCCTCCACCGCCTCGGCATGCGCGAACAGTTTTTCGATCGCAGTCGCGTCGAGCGAATGAAACACCAGCACACGCGCGCGCGACAAAAGCGCCGCGTTGAGCTCGAAGGACGGATTCTCGGTGGTGGCGCCCACCATCACGACTGTGCCGTCTTCCATCACCGGCAGAAACGAATCCTGCTGTGCACGGTTGAAGCGATGCACCTCGTCGACGAACAGCAGCGTGCCCTTGCCCATCTCGCGGCGGGCGCGCGCGGCTTCAAAAGCCTTCTTGAGGTCGGCAACGCCGGAGAACACCGCCGATATCTGCTCGAAATGCAGGTCGGTCGCGTCCGCCAGCAGCCGCGCCACCGTGGTCTTGCCGGTGCCGGGCGGGCCCCAGAACACCAGCGAGCCGAGCGTGCGCGTCTCCAGCATGCGCGTCAGCGCGCCGTCGGGCCCGAGGATGTGATCCTGACCGACGACCTCCGACAACGCGCGCGGTCGCAGCCGGTCCGGCAGCGGATGCGGAGCTTCGTGATCGAGCCCCGCCGCGGCAAAGAGAGTTGGCGTCTCCTGTGGTCGCTTTGGACTCATCCGCCCAGCGTGACGTTGATCTGCTGGCCGCCGCGCACCAGCGTGATGCGCCAAAGCCGCTGGCTTGCGCTTGCCGCCTTCTCCAGGTCGTCGGTCTTGCCGATCTTCTGATTGTTGACGGCGAGGATGATGTCGCCCTTCTGGAAACCGACACTGGCGGCCGGCGAGTCGCTACCGAGGTCGGTGATGACGACGCCTTCGGTATCGGCATCGAGATGCAATTCGTCGGCAACCGCCGGGGTGATGCTCGAGATCTTCGCACCCTGGAACGGCGAGCGCGCGGTGATGACGAGCTCGTTGCGGCCCGAATCCGGCGCGGTCTCCAGTGCCACCGTCAACTTCACCGGCTTGCCGCCGCGCTGCACGTCGATCTGCGCGGTGCCGCCGAGCGGCCGGGTGGCGAAGCGATAGTCGAAGGCGTTGGGGTCATCCACGGTCTGGCCGTCGATCGCAACGATCAGGTCGGATGATTTCAGCCCGGCCTTTGCTGCCGGTCCGTTCGGCACGACGCTTGCGACCAGCGCGCCGGACGGCGAGCGCAGGCCGAGGCTTTCGGCGATCTCGGGCGTCACCGCCTGCAACTTTGCGCCGAGCCATGGCCGCTTCACCGCCTTGCCGCCGCCCTTGGCGGAGGCGACGACGACGCGCACCATGTTGGCGGGAATCGCAAAGCCGATTCCTTGCGAGCCGCCGGAGCGTGAATAAATCGCGGTGTTGATGCCGGCGAGCTTGCCGCTCATGTCAACCAGCGCGCCGCCGGAATTGCCGGGATTGATCGCCGCGTCGGTCTGGATGAAGAACTGGTAGTCGGTGATGCCGACCTGCGTGCGCGCGAGCGCCGAAATGATGCCGTGGGTCACGGTCTGGCCGACGCCGAAGGGATTACCGATCGCCATCACGACGTCGCCGACCATCAGTTCGTCCGAATTGGTGAATTCGAGAGCCGGAAACTTCTCTTTGGTATCCTTGAGGCGCAGCACCGCAAGATCGCTGCGGGGATCCTTCAGCACGATCTCGGCTTCGAACTCGCGCTTGTCCGACAGTGATACCTTCACCTGGTCCGCGCCCTCGATGACATGGACGTTGGTGACGACGAGCCCGGACGCATCGACGATCACGCCCGAACCGAGCGACCGCTGCACCTGCTCCTGCTGCTGGCCCGGCGCGCCGAAGAAGCGGCGGAAGATCGGGTCGTCCAGCAGCGGATTACGGTTCTGAACCACCTTGGCAGCATAGACGTTGACGACCGCCGGCTGCACCCGCTGCACGATCGGCGCGTAAGAGAGCCGCAACTCCGCCGGCGACGACGGGACGCGCCGGTCCTGCGCCGAGGCAGGATTGAGACTCGCCGATAAGGCTAAGCACGATGCCGTGACGACGGCGGTCCAGATCGATCGAAACATTCCTACCTCTTGGAAAAGACGCCGGAATATAGGCGCGTTCGCCCCCCAATAGAAGGGCGCCGGGCGGCAATATTCGCCCCCTTTCCGGTGTGTCCGGCGCGCAAGCCCTGCGTGCAAAATGACAATCGGCTGCCCGCCGCACATTGGCATGACACGCATCATCTTGCATTCTGCCCGATGACGGATTCGGTTGCGATGAATTTGCATCAGTGGGAACTCCGCAACCGTGGTGCGCCGTCGCGGGCAGTCATCGATCGTTCCTAGGCTCTCCGCTTTCGACTTGGGGAAGTTCGGCAAACCATGGAGGCGTAAGTGAGCAGGACAAGAATTACAGCCGTGGCGATTGGTCTCGCCGGCGCGCTGGCGGCTTCGCAGGCCCAGGCACAATCAGCAAGCAACAGCGATCAGGAGATCGCGCTCCTGAAGCAGCAGTTGAAGATGCTGGAGCAGAAGCTCGACAAGCTGCAAAGCCAGACCGCGGCGAACACGGCAGCCACGGCGAAGACGAAGGCCGAAGCAAAGGCAGAGGCGAAGGCTGAAGCGCGCTCCGAAGCGAAGGCCGTCGTCGCCAACGCCAATGCGACGATCCCGGTGAAGGGGCCGATCGCACCGTCCGGCGTCGTGGTGACGATGCCGAACAACCGGCCGACCATCTGCACCGCGGACGAGCAGAACTGCGTCGCGATCACAAGCCGGGTTCATTTCGACGCCGGCGGCTATGACTACCACCCCAACTCGGCATCAACGGTTCCGCAGCGCCTCGATAACGGAGTCAACGTTCGCCGCGCGCGCATCGGCGTGGTCGGCAAATTCCTGGGAGACTGGAATTACGCGCTCGTCTACGACTTTGGCGGGGCTTCGGATGGCTTTGGCGGCACCGGCAGCGCAGGCGGCACACCCGTCGGGTTCCTTCCTGGCGGCGCCCTGTCGGGCGTCGAGAACGCCTTTCTGAGCTACACCGGCTTCAAGCCGTTTGGCGGCAAGCTTGCCATCGAAGGCGGCGTGATGGACGTGCCCTACACGTTGGATGAGGCGACCAGTTCGAACGACGTCCTGTTCATGGAGCGTGCCGCTTCAAACATCACCGCCACCAATATCGCGGCCGGCGATTTTCGTTCTGCCTTCGGCGCGCGCTGGTACACCGACAGGTTCTGGGCCGGTGCCTATGTGACGGGGCCCGCAACAGGGGCTATTCACTCAGCCTCAAGCGTGAACCCCAACGGCACCACCGAGCAATACGGCGCGGTTGCTCGTGTCGCTGGTCAAGTCGTCAGCGGCAAGGATTACTCGCTGCATATCGGTGGAGATGCCCAATGGCTGCTCCAGCCGCCGCACAATCTGATCGCCGGAACGCAGACGCTCACCTTGAGCGACCGTCCGGAGTTGCGCATCGACCCGACAACGCTGGTCTCGACCGGCGCAATCGCAGGCGTTTCAGGCGCTCAGGTCTACAGCGTCGAAGCGGCGGGGACTTATGGACCCCTATTCTTCCAGGGCGAGTATTACTGGTACAATATCGACCGCAACGCTTTCGCTCCGCTGCCAGGCCTGAAATTCCAGGGCGGCTACGCGGAAGCGGCTTGGATTCTGACCGGCGAAAGCCGCGCCTACAGTCCAGCCAGTGCCTCCTACACCCCCCTTACGCCTGCCAATCCCTTCTCCTTGACAGGCGGTGGTTGGGGCGCATGGGAGATCGCGGCCCGGTACAGCACGATCAATCTCAACGACCAAGTTGGCGCGGCGACCGGCATTGCCGGGGGCCGGCAGACCATTTATACGCTGGCGCTGAACTGGTACATCAGCCGCAACGTCCGCCTGATGTTCAACTACCTTCACGGCGATGTCGCCAAGCAGTTGAGTCCCACCAACTTTACTGATACCGGCTCGAAGTTCAACGCGCTGGCGATGCGGACCCAGGTGACGTTCTAGAGCCGGCCGATGTCGCGTCTGCAGGGCCGCGCATCCGGCGGCCTTCCGGACGCTTCGCGGGACGCACACTGTTTGCTTTACAAGCTGCTCTGTTGAACTGGCGCGCCTCGATAGATTTGCACGACGGAGAAATCCTGTGACACGATTGCAACTTGGATCTGAATTCTGGGCTCCGCTGGACGCAACTGCGGGCTCTTGCTCTTGCCGATCGACGTTTTACCACGTCATGACCGCGTCTTGTTGAGTAGGGAGCTTTGCGTGGCGAAGCTTGGCATTAGCATAGGCCTGGTTCTCACAGTTGCTACGGGCATATGGAACGCACATGCATCGGCGGCTGATATATCGACGAAGGCCCCGCCGGCGGCGGGAGCTTTGGCGCCCGAGCCATGCGTCGACCCCTGGGATTTCGTCTCCACAAACTGCCCGCTGACCTGGAAGGGTATCACGGTCTACGGCACGATCGACACCGGGTTTGGCTGGCAGAGCCACGGCGCGCCGTTCGACCCGCGGTCCGCCGTCTCGGCGTCATATCTGGTGCAGAAGCAGAACAGGTCGCCGCTTTGGACTCTTGCGCCCAACGCGCTCAGCAATTCTACCATTGGAATTAAAGGGACCGAGCCCATCGGCGCGGACTTCTCCGTTGTATTCGCGCTGGACGCCGGCTTCGACCCGTATTCCCTACGGCTCTCCAATGGACCGGGATCGGTTGCCGCGAACATGGGCATCCCCCAGAACCAGCAAACTGCGTTCTCTGACTCCAGCCGGGCGGGTCAATGGTACAACGGCCAAGGCTTCGTGGGCGTCAGCTCTCCGACTTACGGCACCTTGACCGTTTTCCGACAGAACTCGCTGACCCTCGATGCAGTCTTCGATTACGATCCGTTCGGCGCCTCCTACGGCTTCTCGCCAATCGGCTTTCAAGGAATCACCTGCGGCGGCGGCAATACCGAAAACTGTAGAAATTCGACGTCGCTGAAATACCGGCTCAAGGTCGGGCAATTCCGGGCAGCAGCGCTGTGGCAATTCGGCGGCTATGCCCAGAACAACGCCTCCGATGGTGCGTACCAGTTCGGGGTTGGCGCCGATGTTCCGACATGGGGCAAAGACGTACTCTCGGTCGACGCCATCTACAGCTATGTCAGGAATTCAGTGTCGCTTGGGCTCGCGCCTGGAAGCAATGACGCCAATGGGACGCCGATACCGCCGTTTCTGCCACAGACGCTGACCGCGACGATTTCCGACAACAGCGCCGTGATGTTCGTGGCCAAGTATACGACCGGGGCGCTCAAGCTATACGCCGGCTACGAACATATTCGATATGCAGCGCCGAGCACTCCGCAGGCCGCCTTTACCGATATTTCCGGAACTTTTCTTTGCGTAGGCTGCGCCGCATTCAACAACACGAATATCAACAATGCAGCTTTTGGTGTGAACGGTCTTGGCAACAAGACCATGCAAATCATGTGGCTCGGGACCAAGTATGGCGTTACGGAAAATCTGGATGTGATCGCCGCCTATTACCATTACATCCAGAACTCCTTCTTCGGCACAGCAGCCGGAGGACCAGCTCCCTGCTCCAGCGCCGCGCACGCGCAATGCGCCGGGACCTTTGACGCGATCTCCGCTGCCGTCGATTGGCGGTTCGCCCCGAAATGGGATACCTACGCCGGGATCATGTTCACGCAAGTGAATGGCGGCCTGGCCTCCGGCTTTCTCCAGCGCAACAACATCGCCCCCACAGTCGGGTTGCGCTTCCGCTTTTGAATTCTTGGATCTGCGAAGATGTCCAATCGCTTCCAAGACACTGTCTGATCTCGATCACTTTGGGGCTACCGAGCCCACTGATTGAATTATAATTTAATGGTGCCCGCGGATTTCGGACCTACATCGCCTCCAGGCGAACCAGCCGGTCCGGTCGCTCACCAGTCAGGAATGGCGCGAAACGATCGGCGGTCGATGCCCGGAATAGCGGATTGGCGAGACAGCAAATGCACACCCAAAGCAAGCGTTGGCACGGCAGATCGACACCCGTGATAGTGGCCGTATTTGTCGCAGTCGTGGGGCAAGCTTTTGTCCTTTTGGCCGACTTCGGGCCGGACAACGATTCGCGAGGTGAGCGCAGCGCTGCGACGGTCACGGCCGCGGCGGTGTCCAGGGCCGGCGCAATCGAGATTCCGTCAGATCCCTTCAATCGGCCGGCAGCCTGACCCTGCTCAAATTCCGAAACGATGGCATCGGCATGAGGCGATCCAATCAGAGGTCAACTCATGCGCCTCGCAACGCCGATACCCACTGGACCGGTCCTCACTCCGGCGAAATGGGATAACACCGTGCACAAATGAAAGACCCGCCGGGTCATCGGGGAGGAATGATGAACTCGGCCAATGGTCGCAAAACGGATTGAAGGGTTGGCAATTCGAACAACGAGGTGACGCCGTATCCGCCGTTCCTCGGGGCAAGTCGCAACCAGCCTTCAACATAGCCTCTTCATCACTTCCGGTCTGTGATCTCATGCCCCTGGACCATCCGAATGCGAGCGCCGCGGACAACTGCAATGACCGTTTAGTTCACATGCGGGCCGGAGCGAGATGGGTTTGCCCTTCCAGACACGCAAGGCCAATTTTTAGCGACCGCCGGAGACCCGTCTGATGGCGTTTGTCGCGTTCATGCTGAAGCGACCCTATACGGTCATCTCGGGATTGATCCTGATTGCGCTGCTCGGCATCGGCGCCGTATCGAGGATGCCCATCGACATCTTTCCCGAGATCGACGTTCCCGTGGTGGCGGTGGTCTGGACCTACAACGGCATGTCGGCGCAGGACGTCCAGAACCGGATTCTGACGCTCCACGAACGTCAACTTGCCTCGGTGGTTGATGATATCGAACGTATCGAAGCGACAAGCTATTACGGCGTCGGTGTCGAAAAAGTATTCCTGCATCAGGGTGCCGACGTGACGCGGGCCATCGCCCAGCTTTCCAGCAGCGCCCTCGTCGTTCTGAAGTACATGCCGCCGAACATCACGCCGCCGCTCGTACTGCGTTATGGAGCGACGGACGTCCCGATCATCCAGCTCAGCCTCTCGAGCCCGTCGCTGCCCGATTCCACCCTCAACGACCTCGGGCAGAACATCATCCGTCCCGATCTCGCGGTCGTGCATGGCGCCGAGGTTCCCTATCCGTATGGCGGCAAGCCCCGTGTCATCATGGCCGACCTCGACCAGGATGCATTGAACGCGCGCGGCCTGACACCGAGTGACGTCGCCAAGGCGTTGCAGCGACAAAATATCATTCTCCCGTCCGGTGACGTGAAGATCGGCAGCAAGGACTATTCGCTGTCGATGAACAACAGCCCCGACGTGATCACCACGATCAATCGATTTCCCATCAAGCAGATCGACGGCCGCACTGTCTTCGTCCAGGACGTCGCCCACGTGCACGATGGCTACCAGGTGCAGACCAATTCCGTGGCGGTCGACGGAACTCCGGGCGCGCTGATGTCCGTGCGAAAGACGGGAGGCGTTTCAACGCTCACCGTGATCAACGGAATCCGAAATAACCTCTCCAACATCAGGCGCATGCTGCCCGACGGCGTCACCATCAAGCCGATTTTCGACCAGTCGGTCTTTGTCAAAGCCGCCCTGAACAGCGTGGTTATGGGTGGCCTGATGGCGGCGGGCTTAACCGCCTTGATGATTCTGCTTTTCCTTGGCAGCTGGCGGCTGACGCTTATCATCCTGGCGACGATCCCGATGGCCATCATCACCGCCATGCTGGTCATGTATGCCGGCGGCGAGACGCTCAACACGATGACGCTCGGCGGTTTCGCGCTCGCGGTCGGCATCCTGGTGGACAACGGCACGGTGGTGATTGAGAACATTGAGCGGCATGTACGCGAGAAGGAGCCGCTGGTGGCCGCGATTGTCAACGGCGCAGGCGAGGTCAGCATCCCGACGGTGCTGTCGACGATGTGCATCTGCATCGTCTTTGTCCCGATCTTCTTGCTTCAAGGGGTCGCCAAGTATCTCTTTTCTCCGCTGTCGCTTTCGGTCTGCGTTTCCCTGATCGCCAGCCTGCTGTTATCTTTCACACTCGTGCCGCTGCTATTTCGCGTCCTGATGCGATCGACGGTCGAACAACATGGCGAACACGAGGCCGAGCCGACAGATTCGCTCATGAGGCGCGCCCTCAAGCCCTTCAGAGCGATCCACAACGGTTTTGAAAAGGGCTTCTCGCGGTTCCGCGAGACTTACCGGAATGCACTCGCGTTCAGCGTCGCGCATTCGGCGGTCACGGCTGTCTTTTTTGGTGCGCTGATGGTGTGTTCCCTGGCGCTCTTTCCGCTGATCGGGCAGGACTTCTTCCCGCAGGTCGATGCCGGCCAGATGCGGCTGCATGTCCGTGCGCCGCCTGCAACCCGGATCGAGGAAACCCAGCGGCAATTCGCGCAGGTCGAACGCGCGATCCGCCAGATCGTGGGTGACGATCAGATCGATACCATGCTCGACAATATCGGATTGCCCTATAGCGGGATCAATATCGCGCTGAGCGACTCGGCGACGGTCGGGCCGATGGACGGAGAAATTCTCGTATCCCTGAAAAAGAAGCATACGCCGACCGCCGCGCATGTCGCCGACCTCAGGCGCGAGTTGCCGCGGCAATTTCCCCAGATGCAATTCTTCTTTCAGGCGGCCGACATCATCGACCAGGTCCTGAACTTCGGCCAGCCCGCGCCGATCGATATCAGAATATCCGGGCGCGATGGTGACTACAGTTTTGCGCTGGCGTCGAAGATCGCCGCTGATCTCAAGCGGGTGCCGGGCATCGTGGACTCGCACGTGTTTCAGGTCCCCGACGCGCCCGCGCTCACTGTATCGGTTGATCGCGCCGTTGCGCAGCAGCTCGGATTGGACCAAGGAGACATCGCCAGCAATGTCCTGGTGACAACCAACTCGAGCGCTCAGACGGCTCCGAATTTTTGGGTCAGCCCCAAAAACTCCGTGAGCTATCCGTTGGTCATTCAGGCGCCGACCTATCGCCTGGATTCGACCGGCGCCCTTAACACCTTGCCTGTGCTGGCAAGGAGCGACACTGAGCAAAGTCAGATACTGATGAACGTTGCGAAACTTGGACGCGAGAAGATTCCGCTCGTGGCGTCCCAACTCAATATCCGCCCGGTCTTCGACGTCAATGCCGATGTTCAGGGAATCGATCTCGCCACGGCCGCACGTGAAATCGACAAGGTCCTGGCGGCGAACCAGCCTCCCCCGGCCAAAGCCACCCAGGTAACGCTCGCGGGTCAGATCGCCACCATGCGCGAGAGCTTCAACGGGCTGTTTTCAGGCATGGCGGTGGCCGTTATCCTCGTCTACCTGGTCCTTGTCGTCAATTTCCAGAGCTGGATCGATCCCCTGGTTGTTCTGTCCGCAGTGCCGCTTGCGATCAGTGGAGTGATCTGGATGCTATTCCTGACAGGGACCGACATCAGCGTGCCAGCCCTGATGGGTACACTGATGTGCATCGGGCTTACGACTGCCAACAGCATTCTCGTCGTTACCTCTGCCAATCAGCGAATGGCGGCCGGCGACACTCCAATCGTTGCCGCGGTTACGGCCGGCTATACGCGGTTGCGGCCGGTGCTGATGACGGCGGGCGCCATGATCCTGGGGATGATCCCGATGGGCCTCGGCGTCGGCGAAGGCGGCGAGCAGAATGCGCCGCTCGCCAGGGCGGTCATTGGCGGTCTGCTATTTGCAACGTTTGCAACATTGGTCCTGGTACCAGCTGCCTATCGGATGATGCGACGCCCCGTGCCGACGGAAGCCCCGACGGATCGGTTCGCAATCGACGAAAGTCCATCCATTCGATAGAGAGTTTTCGAGCCGAGGTATCTATGTCAACCGATCCGCCGCTACCCGACGACGAACAGTCATCGAAGAAGATGCTGGACTATGATTTCCGCACGGCATCGCGAATGAGCATATTCGCCCTCGTTTTGGCGGGCGTGCTGGTCGTCGGGTTCTTCTACGTCAATGCTGAGCGGCGCGACAGGACCAACAAGCTGGCCGTAACGACGAGGGAGGAAATGTCGAGGCCCCCGCCGGTCGACGTCGTCTCCGCCAAGTCGTCGCCGCTCACACAGCGCCTCGTCCTGCCCGGCGAAACGGCCGCTTGGCACGACAGCAAGATCTATGCCCGGGTGAACGGCTACGTCAAAAATTGGCTTGTCGACATCGGCGACCCCGTCAGCGACGGACAGGTGCTGGCATTGATAGAAACACCTGAGCTCGACGCTCAGCTTGAGGCCGCCCGGGCCAAATTGGATGCTGCGGAGGCAGAAGTGAACGTCAAACAGGCCAATGACGACTTCGCCAAGAGCACGTATGAGCGTTGGCGTGGCTCGCCACAAGGCGTTGTATCGGAACAGGAGCGCGAGTCGAAGAAGGCAGCCGCGATCGCGGCGGAATCCGAGTTGGTCGCCGCCAAGGCGCAAGTCACGCTCGACAAGGCGGACGTGGACCGACTGACGTCCCTAACGGAGTTCAAGCAAGTGAAGGCTCCGTTTGGCGGTACCATCGTCGAGCGCGACATCGACCTCGGCGACCTCGTGACGGCCGGCAGCGGATCGGGGACGTCGGCTCTTTTTCGGGTGACCCAGAACCGGCCGATGCGGGTGTTCGTCAACGTGCCGCAAAAAGCCGCGAATGACCTTCTGACAGACGCCCCCCAAGCCGATATAACAATCGGGGGCGATGCGAGCCGGCATTACGAAGGCAAGGTATCGCGCACCTCCCGCGCCATCAATCCGCGCTCCAGAACTCTGCGAGTTGAGATCGATATTCCGAATGCGGATTCCCGGCTGGTGCCAGGAATGTATGTGGAGGCAAGGTTTAGCTTGAAGAATGCCATCGGGGTCCAGGTTCCTGCGGCTGCGTTGTCGTTCCGACCGACCCCGCAAGTTGCAGTCGTTGATAACAAAAATGTGGTAGAGTTTCGTGATGTCAAAATCGGCGTGGACGATGGGAACGTCGTACAGATTGAATCCGGCCTCAAGGAAGGTGACAGGGTCGCACTCAACCTTTCCAGCCAAATCGTGTCCGGGATGAAAGTCGAGGCGCATGATCTCGACGCTAGCCCGCGGGACGACAAGGGATCATAGCTTTGGCTTCGCAAGCAGCGAAATCTTGGGAATGTCTCGTGAGAAACCTGGACCTATCGAAGCCCTTAGATGATGGCGGTGGCATATGAACTCGTTCATTCCCACGCGGGTATTTAGAAGCTGGATTCTGTGTTGGGGAGCCGCGAGCTTGTCCGCGTGCACCGTCGGCCCTGATTTCAGCCTTCCCGAAACGAAGCTTCCGGGAAGATACCTCGTCAGACCAGACTCCACCGAAAAAGATTCTACCTATGAACGAACAACAGCCGTCGATCTGACGCAATGGTGGCGTTCGTTTCGGGATCCTCAATTGGTTTCGCTTGTCGAGCGGGCGATCGCGGCGAATCCCGACATCGCAATCGCGCTTGGCCGCCTGCAACAGGCCCGCGCCCGACAGTTTGTTGCGACCGGCGCGGCCCTCCCGAAAGGCGATTTGTCAGCGGGCGCCGGATTTGGAACCGGTAGCGACAACACCCGCGGACGAGTCTCGGAGGCTCTGCACAGCGCGAGCAATACTGCCGGTTTCGATCACGTATTCGAAGCCGGAGGCTTCGATTCAGCATGGGAGCTTGATGTCTTCGGCAAGCTCCGGCGCGAGATCGAGGCCTCGCATTTGGACGCGCTGGCGGCCGCGAAGGCGCGCGATGCGGTTCTGGTGTCGGTCATCGCCAATGTCGCTCGCGCGTATATCGAACTGCGGGGTTATCAGGCCCAGCTCGCGGCAGTTCGCAGGAACATGGAAACCGCCCAGCGGAGTTTGAAGGTCGCCCAGACCCGTTTCAGCGAGGGGCTCACCAATGAACTCGATGTGACGTTGGCGCAACGCCAGGTCGCGACGTTCGAGTCCACGATCGGACCGCTGACGGGCCAGATTCGTTCAAGCCAATATGTCATCGCGGGTCTGCTCGGAGAGTTTCCCGAGACGCTGGCGAAAGAACTTGGGGTGTACGCACCTGGCCCGCGTTTTCCGGCCAAGGTTCCGATCGATCTGCCTGTCAACCTACTGCAGAGGCGCGCGGACATCCAGCAAGCCGAATTCGAGATCGGGGCCGCGACTGCACGCGTTGGCTCCGCAACTGCCGATCTCTTTCCGCGCCTGGCCGTCACAAGTGCGGTTGGCGGCCAGGGTGGCGCGCGCGCTGCCACCGGAACGCCGATTACGTTTATAGGCGGGGTCGGTCCAGCGCTCTACTGGCCGGTGCTCGACTTCGGCACCCTCGACGCCCGTGTCGAGGTGGCCGATTATCAGGCGCGCGAAACGCTGCTTCGATACAAGGCCCGTGTGCTGAATGCCGTGCAGGAGGTCGATCAGGCGATCGCGGGCTACAATGGTGAGCGGAGTCGCCTCGCCAGCCTGTCACGCGCCCGCAACGCCTCCCTGGATGCCGTCAAGCTTTCGTCGGAGCGGTATGAGCGAGGGCTGACGGATTTCCTCAACGTCCTCGATGCCGAGCGACAACAGTTCGAACTCGAGGCCCAATACGTCATCTCTCAACGGGGAGCGGGAGTTCAGCTAGTGGCTCTCTACAAGGCCTTGGGTGGCGGCTGGGAGCACTACCAGGCCATTCCGCCCATACGAACGCCGGAGCCCGCGATCGCTGCAGCGGTGCGGGAATCCGGTAGACTGCGTCCGGTCTCCAACGATCCGGATTTATTGCAATTCCAACCCTGACGCGATCGCCGTCTTTTGGCTCCACGCCGGCTCACGGCTTGTACTGTAGCGGCGCCAGCGGAACAACTAACTGGAGAGGACGCTGTTACCCATGGAGACACAGACATGAAGGCCGTCGGCTACAAGAAATCGCTTCCCATCGAGGATGCGGATTCACTGATCGATTTCGAGACCACAAAACCGGAGCCGAAGGGGCGCGACATCCGCGTCGCGGTGAAGGCGATCTCGGCCAATCCGGTCGATTACAAGGTGCGCAAGCGCGCCGCTCCGCCTGAGGGCGAGACGAAGATTTTGGGTTACGACGCGGCCGGCGTGGTCGACGCCGTCGGGCCCGACGTCACGCTGTTCAAGCCGGGCGACGAGGTGTTTTACGCCGGTTCGATCCAGCGCCAGGGCACCAACTCCGAATTCCACCTGGTCGACGAACGCATCGTCGGCAACAAGCCGAAGTCACTCTCGTTCGCGCAGGCGGCCGCCCTTCCCCTCACCTCCATCACCGCCTGGGAGTTGCTGTTCGATCGCCTCGGCGCGGTACCCGGCAAGAGCGTCGATCCGCGCACGCTGCTGATCACGGGCGGAGCCGGCGGCGTCGGCTCGATCCTGATCCAACTCGCCCGCCGCCTCACCGGACTGACGGTGGTAGCGACCGCGACGCGCCCGGACTCGCAAAAATGGTGTCTCGATCTCGGCGCGCATGCGGTGATCGACCACGGCAAGCAGATGAAGGAGCAGATCGAGAAGCTCAAGCTGCCGCCGGTCGCGCTGGTGGCGAGCCTCACCTTCACCGACCAGCACTACAAGGCGATCGCGGACTTCATGGCGCCGCAGGGCAAATTCGGCCTGATCGACGATCCGGCGGAGTTCGCCGTGAGCGCATTCAAGGGCAAGGCGATCTCGGTGCACTGGGAGTCGATGTTCACGCGCTCCTCGTTCCAGACACCGGACATGATCGCGCAGCATCATTTGCTGAACGACGTCGCCGACCTCATCGACAAGGGCGTGCTGCGCACTACGCTCGACCAAACCTTTGGTACGATCAACGCGGCCAACCTCAAGCGCGCGCACACGCTGCTCGAGAGCGGTAAGTCGCGCGGGAAGATCGTGCTGGAGGGGTGGTAGTCTAGGGCTAGCGATGGCGGCGGTTGCCCCCGCCGCTGTCGCTATCTCAAGATCCCGGACAAGGCCGACAACAGCCGGTCAATCTGCTCGTCCGTGCCTACGGTTATCCGCAAATAATCCGAGATGCGTGGAGCCGTAAAGTGCCGGACGATCACCGCCTCCCGGCGCAGCGCCGCCGCAAGCGCGGCGCCCTCATGCGCGGGATGACGCGCGAAGACGAAGTTCGCCAGAGATGGCAGCACCTCGAAACCGGCTCCCTTCAGTCCGCGGGTCAGCCGCTCCCTGCCCTCGATCACGCGAAGCCGGCCCCGCTGGAAATAGGCTTCGTCCTCCAGCGAGGCAATGGCTCCGGCTTGAGCGGGCCGGCCGAGCGGATAGGAATTGAAGCTGTCCTTCACACGGGTAAGCGCTTCGATCAGATCGGCGTCCCCAATCGCATATCCGATCCGCAGCCCGGCGAGGGCGCGGGACTTGGACATTGTCTGAACGACCAGAAGATTTCGATAAGAAGCAACCAGCGGAATCGCGGTCTCGGCGCCGAAGTCAACATAAGCCTCGTCGATCACCACGGGCACGTCCGGGTGCTCCTCCAGCAGCGTCATGATCTCGGCACGAGACAACGCGATCCCGGTCGGCGCGTTCGGATTTGCGACGATGATCGCACCGGCCGGCCGGCGGTAATCGATGATGCGGATTTGCATGGCCTGATCGAGCGGCACGGTCTCGTAAGCAATGCCGAACAGACGGCAGTAGACCGGGTAGAAACTGTAGGTGATATCGGGAAAGAGCAGCGGTGCATCGTGCTTCAGCAGAGCGGCGAAGGCATGCGCCAGCACCTCGTCCGAGCCGTTGCCGACGAATATCTGTTCGGGCCCCACCTGGTGATAGTCCGCCAAGGCGGCCCGCAGCGCGGTGGCCTGCGGGTCCGGATACAGACGCAACGTATCAGCGGCCTCGCTCCGGATCGCTTCCAGCACACGCGGAGAAGGACCAAGCGGGTTTTCATTCGTGTTCAGCTTGACCAACTCCGCCATGCGGGGCTGCTCGCCCGGCACGTAGGGCTTCAAATCATGCGTCAAGCTGCTCCAGAAACGGCTCATTTTTCTATCCGGATCCCTTCGATCGACGTCGCCCCCGCAGTGCCCTCTACAAACATCAGCCGCCGCTCCAGCGCTGTCTGACGTAGCTTCAGCGCCTCGGCATATTCCGGCGAAGCGTACCACTTGCGCAAGACGGAAATTCCACGACGATGATGGTCTTGGGCGACGGATCGCCCTTAACCACACACCACCTCAGGCGATCGTATTGACGATGCCGCCTTCCGCCCGCAGGGCGGCGCCGTTGGTGGCGGAAGCCTCCTTGGAGGCGGCATAGACCACCATGTTGGCGATCTCGTCGACGCTGGCGAAGCGTTGGATCAACGAGCTCGGCCGATGCTGCTTGACGAAATTGGCCGCAGCTTCATCCACCGACTGGCCGTTCTGCTTTGCGAGATCCTTCACAAACGTCTCGACACCCTCGGACATGGTCGGACCCGGCAGCACGGAATTGACGGTGACCCCCGTGCCGCGCGTAAGCTGCGCCAGCCCGCGCGCGACCGAGAGCTGCGCGGTCTTGCTCGTGCCGTAATGGATCATCTCGACCGGAATGTTGAGCCCGGACTCCGAGGAGATGAAGACGATGCGGCCCCAATTGCGCTTGAGCATGCCTTTCAGGTAGGCGCGCGAGAGCCGTACGCCGCTCATGACGTTGACCTCGAAGAAGCGGCTCCAGTCCTCGTCCGGAATCTCGAAAAAATCCTTTGGCTCGAAGATGCCGGCATTGTTGATAAGGATATCGACTTCGGGCAGCGCCGCGACAAGTGCCTTGCAGCCCGCCGCGGTCGAGACATCGGCGGCGATGCCGCGGACCCTAGCCCCAGCAGCTTCAAGCTTGCGTACGGCCGCATCGACCTTGTCCTGGCCGCGCCCGTTGATCACGACGCTTGCGCCCGAGGCAGCGAGGCCCTTGGCGATGGCGTGGCCGATGCCGGCGGTCGAACCGGTCACGAGGGCGGTCTTTCCGGAAAGGTCGATGTTCATGCGTTATCTCCATTAATGCTGAAGCGGATATCGTGTGCCGTGCAGCAGCTTCAATCACCCCTCACCGAGGCGTGAGATTGTAGGGTGGGCAAAGCGCAGCGTGCCCGCCCATTTCAGCGCGGGTCGTAGATAGATGGTGGGCACGGCGCGCGAAGAGCGCGCCTTTGCCCACCCTACGATTTCGGCGGTAGCGTCCGGACAAACGCGACGATGGCATCGAGATCCTGAGCCGTCATGGTGGCGTAGCCAGCATAGGCCATCGGCGGCTTGAGCTTGTGCCCGTCACGCGCGATGCCTTGCGTAATCGCACGCTTTAATTCGTCGTCGCTCCACTGCCCGAGGCCCGCTACGGGATCCGCGGTGATGTTGGCGGAAATGGATTCGCCCCACGGCCCCTTGAATGTCCGACCGCCCTTGCCGCTCGCGCCGGTGAAATCGTGCACCACGGACGGGCCCTCCGGCGTGTGGCACTCCAGGCAATGGGCGATGGTGAGGAGATAGCGGCCGCGTGCGAGCTTGTCGGCCAATTCGGGCTCGCCCGCCTGTTTGCCGGCATAGGTCGGCGTCTCCGGCTTCAACGTGATCTTGTACTCCGGCGCCGGCGTCTCGTGGCGCACGGGCGGTACGGAGCGCAAGTAAGCGGTGAGCGCATCGAGATCGCGGGCTGTGAGCACGGTGTAGAACGCGGTCGGCATGATCGGCGCTACGGCTGTGCCGTTCGGCTTGATGCCGCTCACGAGAAACCGCTTCAACTCGGCATCGGTCCAGTTGCCGATACCGGTGTCCTTGTCCGGCGTGATGTTGGAGCCGGTGACCTTGAACGCTGGCTCGTCGAAGGTTTGTCCGCCCGAGAGCGCGCGCGAGAGATCGAGGCCTTGAGGACCGCGTGGGGTGTGGCAGTTGTGGCAGACCATCACGCTGTTGACGAGATAGGCGCCGCGCTCGACCAGCGTCTCTGCGAAGGCCGGCGACATCGAGAACGCCAGCGCAATCCCCAACACAATCCTCATCAAAGCCCCCCGGCCGGAATCGCGTTCACGACAATGATCATGCGCGGCATGAGATACGCCGCGTCATACAAAAAAGCGGCGCCCAGGGGCGCCGCTTTCTCAAAATTCAGTCCCGGCCGGCTTACGCCGCCTCGGCTTCCTTCGCCTGCACCGGACCGGAGTCCTGGCCCTTGGCATCGACGTCGCGATCGACGAACTCGATCACGGCCATCGGCGCGTTGTCGCCGTAACGGAAACCGGCCTTGATGATGCGGGTGTAGCCACCCTGGCGATCCTTGTAGCGGGGCGCGAGCGTGTCGAAGAGCTTCCTGACCTGATCCTTGTCGCGCATCTCGGAGATGGCCTGGCGACGCATGGACAGACCGCCCTTCTTGCCGAGCGTGATCAGCTTCTCCACGATCGGGCGCAATTCCTTCGCCTTCGGAAGCGTGGTGACGATCTGCTCGTGCTTGATCAGCGCGGCGCACATGTTGGCGAACATCGCGCGGCGATGCTCGGCAGTGCGGTTGAGCTTCCGATGAACCTTGCCGTGACGCATTTTTGTATTCCTTGAATTCCATTCGTCGCGACGGTTCGTCGGACTTGTTGCTCAGGTGGGCTGCCTGCGTTCGCCCGCTAAAGCGCGATGAATTCGCGCTTTAGCCTGTTGTCGTTCGGATCAGTAATGATCCTCGAAGCGCTTGGCGAGCTCGTCGATGTTCTCCGGCGGCCAGCCCGGCACTTCCATGCCGAGATGCAGACCCATCTGGGCCAGCACTTCCTTGATCTCGTTCAGTGACTTGCGGCCGAAGTTCGGGGTACGGAGCATTTCGGCTTCCGACTTCTGAACGAGGTCGCCGATATAGACGATGTTGTCGTTCTTCAAGCAGTTGGCCGAACGCACCGACAGCTCGAGCTCGTCCACCTTCTTGAGGAAGGCCGGGTTGAAGGCGAGGTCCGGGATGATCTCCTGGGCGACTTCCTTGCGCGGCTCTTCGAAGTTGACGAACACGTTGAGCTGATCCTGGAGGATGCGGGCGGCGTAAGCCACCGAGTCATCCGGTGTCAGCGCGCCGTTGGTCTCGATCGTCATGGTCAGCTTGTCGTAGTCGAGGATCTGGCCCTCGCGGGTGTTCTCGACCTTGTAGGAGACCTTGCGGACCGGCGAGTAAAGGCTGTCGACCGGGATCAGGCCGATCGGCGCGTCCTCGGGACGGTTACGCTCGGCGGGCACGTAGCCCTTGCCCGTCGCCACCGTGAACTCCATACGGATCTCCGCGCCCTCGTCCAGCGTGCAGATCTGCAAGTCCGGATTGAGCACCACGACGTCGCCGACGGTCTGGATGTCGCCGGCAGTGACGGCGCCCGGGCCCTGCTTCTTCACGACCATGCGCTTGGGGCCTTCGCCCTGCATCCTGATCGCGATGTCCTTGATATTGAGCACGATGTCGGTGACGTCCTCACGGACGCCAGCGATCGAGGAGAACTCGTGCAGCACGCCGTCGATGTGCACCGACTGCACCGCCGCGCCCTGGAGCGAGGAGAGCAGGATACGGCGCAGCGCGTTGCCGAGCGTCTGGCCGAAGCCGCGCTCGAGCGGCTCGGCGACGATGGTCGCGAAACGGGCCGGATCGCTGCCGGGCTGGACCTGGAGCTTGTTCGGCCGAATCAGTTCTTGCCAATTTTTCTGGATCGTCACTGTTTCACCCATACAGGCCAGTCAAACTGCTGTTGCAGACACTGGCGTTGGAGAAAGGCCGCGGATCATTCGCGCGGCTTTGCAAAAAGTCATCGCGGGCGACAATGGCGCCCGCAACTTGGTATCAAACGCGCCGACGCTTGCGGGGACGGCAACCGTTGTGCGGGATCGTGGTCACGTCGCGGATCGAGGTGACGGTGAAGCCCGCTGCCTGGAGCGCGCGGAGCGCCGATTCGCGGCCCGAACCGGGACCGGCGACTTCGACTTCCAGCGTGCGCATGCCGTGTTCCTGCGCCTTCTTGGAGACGTCTTCGGCGGCAACCTGCGCGGCATACGGGGTCGACTTGCGCGAGCCCTTGAAGCCCATCGTGCCGGCGGAAGACCAGGCAATCGTGTTGCCCTGCGCGTCGGTGATGGTGATGGTCGTGTTGTTGAACGACGAGTTCACATGCGCGACGCCGGAGGCGATGTTCTTGCGCTCACGACGACGAACGCGGGTGGCTTCCTTGCCCATAGAGTACCTTTCCTGGAGATCTCAAACGCCGCCGTAATGCCAGCGGCTACACCTGTGGAACGAAAGGCGCGTGGCGAACGGGTCATCCCCTGTTCGCCACACGCCGCGATTGGATTCGAAAACTTACTTCTTCTTGCCGGCGATGGCTTTAGCCGGGCCCTTGCGCGTGCGCGCATTGGTGTGGGTACGCTGACCGCGCACCGGCAGACCGCGACGATGGCGCAGGCCGCGATAGCAGCCGAGGTCCATCAGACGCTTGATGTTGATGCCGACCTCACGACGCAGATCGCCCTCGACGAGATAGTCGCGGTCGATGACTTCGCGGATCTGGAGCACTTCGGCGTCGCTGAGCTGATTGACGCGACGATCCTCAGCGATCTTCACCTTCTCGATGATCTCGCTGGCGATCTTCTCGCCGATGCCATGGATGTACTGAAGCGCGATCAGCACGCGCTTGTTGGTGGGAATGTTCACGCCGGCAATACGGGCCAAGGCCTTCTCTCCTGTTGCCGATCCTCGTCAGGACCAGGCTTTAAGTGCTTGTGTTCTCGGGCAGGTGTTCACAAACGCGAACACGACGCCCTCCCCCGGTCTTCCTGGGGCCCGGCATCGTCTGAAACTATCCGACTTGGATGCGGGGCTTATTAAGGGATTCAGGGGGCTTTCGTCAACCGCTGCTAGCGCTTAGCTCGCTTTTTCGTGACCTTTTTTGCGGCCCTTTTGGTACCCTTTTTAACCGCCTTCTTGGGGGCTTTTTTGGCTGCCTTCTTCACCGACTTCTTGGCCGTCTTCTTGGCACCCTTGACGGCCTTTTTGGCGGCTTTAGCGGGTTTCGCGGCCTTTTTGGCTGTTTTCGCTGGCTTTTTCGCCGCCTTGGCTTTCTTGGCCCCCGTTTTGGCGGGCGCCGCTTTTGCCGCGCTCCGGGCGTGGCTCTTGGGCTCGACCGCCCCGAGCGCCAGGAGCTGGCGATGAATGGCGCGGGTCACCTCGTCGATCGCCATCATGCCGTCGATGGTCGAAAGCTTCCGGCGCTCGGAATAGTAGTGAATCAGCGGTTCCGTCTGGCTGCGGTAGCTGGCGAGTCGCTTGGTCAGGACCTCCGGGGTGTCGTCGACCCGAACTTCCTCGCCGCGCCCCCGCATCTGGGCCACACGGGTCTCGACCCGGCTCAAAAGCGCACTCTCATTGACGCGGAGCTCGATCACGGCCTCGAGCCTGAGGTGTTTGTGCTTGAGCAGGTCGTCCAGTGCCTCCGCCTGCGGCACGGTGCGCGGGAAGCCGTCGAGGATGAAACCGTTGCGGGCGTCCGGCTGATCGATGCGGTCCGAGATGATTCCGACCACAACCTCGTCGGGCACGAGGCCGCCGCCGGCCATAATCTCCTTGGCCTTCAGCCCGACCGGCGTTCCGGCCGCGACGGCTGCACGCAACATCTCGCCGGTCGAGAGCTGGACAATGCCATAGCGCTGCACCAGCAGCTGCGCCTGGGTGCCCTTGCCCGACCCCGGCGGCCCCAGAAGTATAATTCTCATCGGCGTACGCCCCCCGGATTGGTGAGCGATTCATCGCGCACCTGTGTTTGAAGTTCAGAACAGTGCAAACCACAATCGGCTGTGCACTGCCACCCATATCATAGGGGAGCAAGTGCCCCGACGCCAAGAAGGCCTTTGAAATCAGCGATTGCGTCGCAGTGAGAACAGCTCTGCCGATGCGACCGAACGGTCGTCTCTCCACCTCGCGGAAGCCGCGCACCTGTGCGCGCGGCGAATCGGCGATGTGAGTCGGGACGTCCGCGAGGGCGCCGCGCCTTAGCGGCGACGGCCCCGCAGCTTCGACTTCCGGATCAGGCCTTCATACTGATGGGCCAACAGATAGCCCTGCACCTGCGCCACCGTGTCCATGGTGACGCTGACGACGATCAGCAGCGAGGTGCCACCGAAGTAGAACGGCACCGAGGCGTAGGAGATCAGGATTTCCGGGATCAAGCAGACGATCGCGAGATAGATCGCGCCCAGCACAGTGATGCGCGACAGCACGTAGTCGATATATTCCGCGGTGCGCTCGCCGGGACGGATGCCCGGGATGAAGCCGCCGTGCTTCTTCAGATTGTCCGCGGTCTCGGTCGGATTGAACACGATCGCGGTGTAGAAAAACGCGAAGAACACGATCAGCGCTAGATAGAGGATCAGGAACAGCGGACGGCCGTGGCCGAGCTGGGTGGTGATCCACTGGAACCATTCCGGCCCGCTGCCCGCGTTGAAGTTCGCAACCGTGGTCGGCAGCAGCAGCAGCGAGGACGCGAAGATCGGCGGAATGACGCCCGAGGTGTTGAGCTTGAGCGGCAGATGCGAGGACTGGCCCTCGAACATCTTGTTGCCGACCTGGCGCTTCGGATACTGGATCAGCAGCCGGCGCTGCGCGCGCTCCATGAACACGATGAAGGCGATCACGGCGACCGCCATCACGATCACGACCAGGATCAGGCCGGTCGACATGGCACCCTGACGGCCGAGCTCGAGCATGTTGGCGAGCGCCGACGGCAGCTCGGCGACGATGCCGGAGAGAATGATCAGCGAGATGCCGTTACCGATGCCGCGCGAGGTGATCTGCTCGCCCAGCCACATCAGGAACATGGTGCCGCCGGTCAGCGTGATCGCGGTGGACAGACGGAAGAACATGCCGGGGTCGCTGACGACGTTGCCTGCACCTTCGAGACCGACCGCGATGCCATAGGACTGGAACGCTGCCAGGATCACGGTGAGATAGCGGGTGTACTGGTTCAGCAGCTTACGGCCGGATTCGCCTTCCTTCTTCAGCGCCTCGAGTTGCGGCGAGACGGTGGTCAGGAGCTGGATGATGATCGAGGCCGAGATGTATGGCATGATGTTCAGCGCGAAGATCGCCATGCGGTGGATGCCGCCGCCGGCGAACATGTTGAACATGCCGAGGATGCCGCCCGCCTGCGACTTGAACACCTGCTCCCAGATGTTGGGATCGATGCCGGGCAGCGGGATGTAGGTGCCAAGCCGATAGACGAGCAGCGCACCCAGGGTGAACCAGATACGCTTCTTCAGCTCGTCGGCCTTGGCGAACGCGCCGAAATTGAGGTTGGCTGCCAGTTGTTCCGCTGCAGAGGCCATATTGGACTTTCTCCCGCCGCCTTTTGCGCCGTCGTGCCCGCGGCCGGGCTACTTTAGCGGACGCCGGACATTATCTGGTGCCCGGCATCGATAAGTCCATCGTCCAACATGCGTAAAGGCCCGCGAGGAGCGGGCCAATGACGCAGTTGTTACGCCGCCTCGCCTTCTTCTTCCTTGGCGGGCGCGAGGATCTTCACCGAGCCGCCGGCCTTCTCGACGGCCGCAATCGCGGTCTTCGAGGCGCCGTGCACTTCAATGTTGAGCTTGGACTTGAGCTCGCCGCGGCCGAGCAGCCGCAGGCCGCCCTTGGGGCGGCGCAGCACGCCGGCCTTCACCAGGGCCTCGACATTCACGACGCTGCCGACGTCGATCTTCTTGGCATCGACCGCTTCCTGGAGCCGGTCGAGATTGATCTCGACGAACTCAACCCGGAAGATGTTGGTGAAGCCACGCTTCGGCAGACGGCGATGCAATGGCATCTGGCCGCCTTCGAACCCCTTGATGCGCACGCCCGAACGCGCGGTCTGGCCCTTGCCACCGCGGCCAGCCTGCTTGCCCTTGCCCGAACCGATGCCACGGCCGACGCGCATACGCTTCTTGCGCGAGCCGGCGTTGTCGGCGATATCGCTGAGCTTCATCGCCCTGCTCCTTGTTTCTTGCGCATGATCTTCGCCGAAAACGGGTGCCCGCTTTTCGGGATCCTGCGCAGCTTCTTACTTCTCGTCGACAATGCGGACGAGATGGTGAACTTTCTCGATCATGCCGCGGACCGCCGGGGTGTCCGGCAGTTCGCTGACGCGGCCGATCTTGTTGAGCTTGAGCCCGATCAGCGTCGAACGCTGCGAGTGATGGCGGCGGATCGCGCTGCCGGTCTGCTCAAGCTTGATCGTCTTTGCGGCCTTGGCCATCATGGTCTACTCCGAAAAGCTTCCGTTATTCGGCAACCACCTCGGCATCGCCGCCAATGCGACGGGCCTGGAGGGTGGACACCTTGATATTGCGGCGGGCTGCGACCGAACGCGGCGAATCCTGGTGCTTCAGCGCATCGAAGGTCGCGCGCACCATGTTGTACGGGTTCGACGAGCCGATCGACTTTGCCACCACGTCCTGGACGCCGAGCGTCTCGAACACGGCGCGCATCGGACCGCCGGCGATGATCCCAGTACCGGCCGGAGCTGCACGCAGGTAAACACGGCCCGCGCCATGACGGCCGGCGATGTCGTGATGCAGGGTGCGGCCCTCGCGCAGCGACACGCGGGTCAGGTTGCGCTTGGCGGATTCGGTGGCCTTGCGGATCGCCTCAGGCACTTCTCGCGCCTTGCCGTGACCGAAGCCGGCGCGGCCCTTCTGATCGCCGATCACGACCAGCGCTGCGAAACCGAAGCGCTTGCCGCCCTTGACGACCTTGGCCACGCGGTTGATGTGGACCAGCTTGTCGACGAACTCGCTGTCGCGCTCCTCGCGCTGCTGGCGGTCACGTCCGCCGCGTTGATCGCGTCCACCACGTTGTTCGCGTTCTGCCATTTTTCCAATCCTTCAGAGGCTTACGCCTCAATCCTCAAATTCTGTTAGAAGCTCAGCCCACTCTCACGCGCCGCGTCGGCCAGTGCCTTGACGCGCCCGTGATAGAGATAGCTGCCGCGATCGAACACGACTTCCTTGACGCCCTTCTCGGCGGCGCGCTCGGCCAGCAACTTGCCGACCGCCTTCGCCGCATCGATGTCGGCGCCGGTCTTGCCGCCGTCGCGCATCGACTTCTCGAGCGACGAGGCAGAGGCCAGCGTCTCGCCCTTCAGGTCGTCGATGACCTGGGCGTAGATGTGCTTCGACGAGCGGAACACGGACAGGCGCGGACGGCCGCCACCGGAGCGGCGCAACTTCAGCCGCACACTCCGCTTGCGCCGGGCATTCGTAACCTTGGCTTTCGACATGACCGGCTCCGTTACTTCTTCTTGCCTTCCTTGCGGAAGATGAATTCGCCAACATACTTCACGCCCTTGCCCTTGTAGGGCTCCGGCGGACGATAGGAGCGAATCTCGGCGGCGACCTGGCCGACGCGCTGGATGTCGCTGCCCGTCACCGTGATCTCGGTCGGCTTCGGCACGGTGATCGTGATCCCTTCCGGGATCGTGTAGACCACGTCGTGGCTGTAACCGAGCGCGAGCTGCAGGTTCTTTCCCTGCAGCGCGGCGCGGTAACCGACGCCGGTGATTTCGAGCTTCTTTTCGAAGCCCTTGGTGACGCCTTCGACCAGATTCGCGACCTGAGCGCGAGCGGTACCGTACAGCGCCCGCGCGCGGTTGGTCTCGACCCGCGGGTTCACCTTGACCTGGCCGTTATCGAGCTTCACCTCGACGTCGCTATGGACGACGAATTGAAGCTGGCCCTTCGGCCCCTTCATCTTGACGGTCTGCCCGTCGACGGTCGCGGTCACACCCGACGGCACCGCTACCGGCCTTTTGCCAACTCGTGACATGGATCAAAAATCCTTCTCAGAACACCGTGAAGAGGACTTCACCGCCCACGTTCGCTTCACGCGCACTGTGGTCAGCCATGATCCCCTTCGGCGTCGACAACACCGAAATGCCGAGTCCGTTATTGACCCGCGGCAGGTTCTTCACCGAGGCGTAAACGCGACGCCCGGGCTTGGAGACCCGCTCGATCTCGCGGATGACGGGCTCGCCGTCGAAATACTTCAGCTCGATCTCGATCTCGCTACGGCCCGAGGAATGCTCGAGCGTGGCGTAACCGCGAATGTAGCCCTCGCTCTTCAGCACTTCGAGGACGTTTTCGCGCATCTTCGAACCAGGCGTGGAGACCTTGTTCTTGGCGCGCATCTGCGCGTTACGGATGCGGGTGATCAGATCGCTGATTGGATCGTGCGTAGACATCTAAACGACCCTCCTTACCAACTCGACTTCACGAGGCCCGGGACCATGCCCTTGGAGCCAAGTTCGCGCAGCGCGATGCGGGACAGCTTGTTCAAGCGGTAGACCGAGCGCGGACGGCCCGACAGCTCGCAACGCAAGCGGATGCGGGTAGCCGACGAATTCCGCGGCATTTCCGCAAGCTTCAGGGTCGCGGCGAACCGCTCCTCCATCGGCAGCGTCTTGTCGGCGATGATCGCCTTCAACCGTGCGCGCTTCGGGGCGGCGTTCTTCGCCATCCGCTTGCGCCGGTTGTTCTTCTCGACTGAACTCTTCTTTGCCATGCTTGGCTCCTGGGTATCCGCGTTTGAGAGGCTTTAGGTCAGCGTCTCACTGCCGGAACGGGAAATTGAAAGCGGTCAACAAGGCCCTCGCCTCGTCGTCGGTCTTGGCCGTGGTGCAGACGGTGATGTCCATACCGCGGGATTCCGTGACCTTGTCGAAGTCGATCTCGGGGAAAATGATGTGCTCCTTGAGGCCGAGCGAGTAGTTGCCGCGGCCGTCGAAGCTCTTCGGGTTCAGGCCGCGGAAGTCGCGGACGCGCGGCAGCGCGACCGTCACCAGGCGATCGATGAACTCGTACATGCGAGCCTTGCGCAGCGTGACCTTGCAGCCGATCGGCTGGTTTTCACGCAGCTTGAAGGTCGCGATCGCGATACGCGAATAGGTCACGATCGCCTTCTGACCCGCGATCAGAGTCAATTCGGCGGCGGCGTTCTCGGCCTTCTTGCGGTCGTTGACGGAATCGCCAACGCCCATGTTCAGCACGACCTTGTCCAGACGCGGAACCTGCATGACGTTCTCATAACCGAACTTCTCGGTCATTTCCGTCCGGATCTTCGCGTCATATTCCGCGCGCAGGCGCGGCGTGTAAGCGGCCTCAGCCATCGATCTCAGCTCCCGAACGCTTGGCGATGCGAACCTTCTTGCCGTCCGCCAGAATCTTGAATCCGACGCGCGTCGGCTTTCCGTCCTTGCCGAGATACGCGATGTTGGACAGTTGGACCGGCGCCTCTTTCGAGATGATGCCGCCCTCCTGGGCCTGCGTCTGCTTCTGGTGACGCTTGACCATGTTGATACCACGCACGAGTGCCGTGCCGGCGTCCGGGCGCACCTCGAACACCTCGCCGCTGCGGCCCTTGTCGCGGCCGTTCAGCACGATGACCTTGTCGCCCTTGCGGATCTTCGCGGCCATCACAGCACCTCCGGCGCGAGCGAGATGATCTTCATGTGGTTCTTGGCGCGCAGCTCGCGCGGCACGGGCCCGAAGATACGGGTGCCGACCGGCTCCGCCTGGTTGTTGATCAGGACGGCGGCATTGCGGTCGAAGCGGATGACCGAACCGTCGGCGCGGCGGATGTCCTTGCGGACACGCACCACGACGGCTTTCATCACGTCGCCTTTCTTCACCTTGCCACGCGGAATCGCTTCCTTGATCGAGACGACGATGATGTCGCCGATCGTGGCGTAGCGGCGCTTGGAGCCCCCGAGCACCTTGATACACATGACACGGCGTGCGCCAGAATTATCGGCCACGTCGAGGTTGGTCTGCATCTGAATCATTGATGCACCTCGTCCTCTTCTATTTGCGCCAGCCTAGCCGGCGCTCAACATTTCCCTGAAGTCAGTCGGCCAAGGCCAACAGATCAGGCGCTTTTCTTGTGCTCGCCCCGGATCACGATCCAGGACTTCAACTTCGAAATCGGCTTCGATTCCTCGATCCACACCATGTCGCCCGGCTTGAACTCGTTGTTCTCGTCGTGCGCGTGGTAGTTCTTCGAACGGCGGATCGTCTTCTTGTAGATCGGGTGCGTGAATCGGCGGTCGACGCGCACCACGACGGTCTTCGCTGTCTTGTCGCTAACGACCACGCCTTGCAAAGTACGTTTCGGCATCTTCGTAGGCCTCTTACTTCTTCTTCGCGCGTTGCTGCGCGGCGACAGTCTTGATCCGGGCGATGTCACGACGGGCCTCGCGCAGGCGCGAGGTGTTCTCGAGCTGCCCGGTGGCACGCTGGAAGCGCAGGTTAAAGCGCTCCTTCTTCAGGTTCAGGACGACGTCGTCCTGCTGGTCGGGGCTCAACGCGCGGATGTCTTCGATCTTCATCTGTGCCATGGCCATTACTCCGCAATGCGCTCGACGAAGCGCGTCTTGATCGGCAGCTTGGCGGCCGCGAGCGTCAGCGCTTCCTTCGCGGTCTGCACCGTGACGCCGTCGATCTCGAAAATCACCCGGCCCGGCTTGACGCGCGCGACCCACAGTTCCGGCGCACCCTTGCCGGAGCCCATGCGGACTTCGGCGGGCTTCTTGGACACCGGAACGTCGGGGAACACGCGGATCCAGACGCGGCCGGCGCGCTTCATGTGGCGGGTCAGCGCGCGGCGAGCGGCTTCGATCTGGCGCGCGGTGACGCGATCAGGCTCGGCCGCCTTCAGGCCGAACTGGCCGAACGCCAACGTCGCGCCCGAGGACGCAACACCGTGGATACGGCCCTTATGCGCCTTCCGGAACTTCGTTTTCTTAGGTTGCATCATGGCTTCAAGCCCTCAAATTCTCTGTGCTGGCGTCAGGCCGTAGCGCTGTCACGGCGCTGCCTGCCGCCGCGATCACCACCGCCGCCGGTCTCGCCTTCGGCCATTCTCTTGTCCTGGGCCATCGGATCGTGCTCGAGGATCTCGCCCTTGAAGATCCAGACCTTGACGCCGCAGGTGCCGAAGGTCGTGAACGCGGTCGCAACGCCGTAGTCGATGTCGGCGCGCAGCGTATGCAGCGGCACGCGACCTTCGCGATACCACTCCATGCGCGCGATTTCCGCACCGCCCAGACGACCCGAGCAGTTGATGCGGATGCCTTCTGCGCCGAGACGCATCGCCGACTGAACGGCGCGCTTCATGGCGCGGCGGAAGGCAACGCGGCGCTCGAGCTGCTGCGCGATCGATTCAGCCACCAGCGTCGCATCGAGCTCCGGCTTGCGGATTTCGACGATGTTGATGACGACGTCGGACGAAGTGATGTCCGCGACCCTCTTGCGCAGCTTGTCGATGTCGGCGCCCTTCTTGCCGATCACCACGCCCGGACGAGCCGAGTGGATGGTGACACGGCACTTCTTGTGCGGACGCTCGATCACGATGCGGGCGACGGCCGCCTGCTTGAGCTCCTTGTGCAGGATCTCGCGAATCTTGACGTCCTCGTGCAGCAGCTTGCCGTATTCCTGCTTGCCCGCGAACCAGCGCGAATCCCAGGTCCGGTTGATGCCAAGACGCAGACCGATCGGATTGATCTTTTGACCCATCGTTTTTGTCCCTTAAGCCGCTGCTGCTTCGGCTTCGACCTGACGCACAATGATCGTCAGCTGCGAAAATGGTTTGTAGACACGGCCCGAACGGCCGCGACCGCGCGCCGCAAAGCGCTTCATCACGAGACCGTTGCCGACGAAGGCCTGCGTCACGACGAGATCGTCAACGTCGAGGTCGTGGTTGTTCTCGGCATTGGCGATAGCCGATTCCAGGCACTTCTTCACGTCGACCGCGATCCGCTTGCGCGAAAACTGCAGATCGGCGAGCGCAGCAGAAGCCTTCCGGCCGCGAATGAGCTGGGCGACCAGGTTGAGCTTCTGCGGGCTCACCCGCAGCATCCGGGCGACCGCCTTGGCCTCGTTCTCGGCGAGGCTCCGTTCGCGCTTAGGTTTGCTCATCGTTTAATCCTCAAGCCTTCTTGGCTTTCTTGTCACCGGAGTGGCCATGGAAGGTCCGGGTCGGCGAGAACTCGCCGAACTTGTGACCGACCATTTCCTCGTTGACCGCTACCGGGACGTGCTTCTGACCGTTGTAGACACCGAAGGTCAAGCCGACGAACTGCGGCAGGATGGTCGAGCGACGGCTCCAGATCTTGATGACGTCGTGACGGCCGGACGCGCGCGCGGCATCTGCCTTCTTGAGCAGAGAACCCTCGACGAACGGGCCTTTCCAGACTGAACGAACCATGTCCGGCGTTCCTTACTTCTTCCGCTTGTGGCGGCTTAGGAGAATGAATTTGTTGGTCGACTTGTTGGAGCGGGTCTTCTTGCCCTTGGTCGGCTTGCCCCACGGGGTCACCGGATGGCGACCACCCGAGGTACGACCTTCACCACCACCGTGCGGATGGTCGATCGGGTTCATCGAGACGCCGCGGTTATGCGGCTTGCGGCCCAGCCAGCGGTTGCGGCCGGCCTTGCCGATCGACGTGTTCATGTGGTCCGGGTTCGACACCGCGCCGATCGTGCCGCGGCAACGGCCGTGCACCAGGCGCTGCTCGCCCGAGTTCAGGCGAATGATGACGTAGTCGTGGTCGCGGCCGACGAGCTGGGCGTAGGTTCCCGCCGAACGGGCGAGCTGGCCGCCCTTCCCGATCTTGGTCTCGATGTTATGGATGATCGTGCCGACCGGCATGTTGCCGAGCGGCATGACGTTGCCCGGCTTCACGTCGACATAGTTGCCGGCAACGACGGAATCGCCAACGGCCAGGCGCTGCGGCGCCAGGATATAGGCCTGGGTGCCGTCCTCGTACTTGACCAGCGCGATGAACGCGGTGCGGTTCGGATCGTACTCCAACCGCTCGACGGTCGCGGGCGCATCGACCTTGTCGCGCTTGAAGTCGACGGTACGCAGGGTTCTCTTGTGACCGCCGCCGCGGAAGCGCACGGTGATGCGACCGGTGTTGTTGCGACCGCCCGAGGAGTGCTTGCCTTCGGTGAGCGACTTGACCGGCTTGCCCTTGTAGAGGGCTGAACGATCGACCATGACCAGCTGGCGCTGGCCCGGTGTCGTGGGATTGAATTTCTTCAGTGCCATCGTCGTGCGACCTTACAGACCGGTGGTCACGTCGATCCGATGACCCTCTTCGAGGGTCACGATCGCGCGCTTGGTGTTCGACTGCGAGCCGAGGTTGCCGCGGAAGATCTTGGTCTTGCCCTTGCGGACCAGCGTGTTGACGCTCTTGACCTTGACGTCGAACAGCTTCTCGATCGCTTCCTTGATCTGCGGCTTGGTCGCTTTCGCGGCCACCTTGAACAGGACCTTGTTGTGCTCGGACGCCAGCGTCGCCTTTTCGGTGACGACCGGAGCGACGATCACGTCGTAGTGGCGAGCCTCGATGTTCTTCTTCATTTGAAGCGCGCCTCCAGCGCATCGATGGCGGCCTTGGTCAGAACGAGCTTCTGACGGCGCAGGATGTCATAGACGTTGATGCCCTGGATCGGCAGCACGTCCATGTTCGGGATGTTGCGGGCCGCCGCAGCAAAACCGTTGTTGAGCTCGGAGCCGTCGATGATCAGGGCGTTGGTCAAGCCCAGACCGGAGAAGTGACCAAGCAGCGCCTTGGTCTTGGCGGCTTCCAGCGCGGCCTTGTCGATCACCAGGAGATTGCCATCCTTGGCTTTGGCCGAGAGCGCATGCTTGAGAGCAAGCGCGCGGACCTTCTTCGGCAAATCAGTGGCGTGCGAACGCACCACCGGACCGAAGGCGCGGCCACCGCCACGGAACTGCGGCACGCGGGCCGAGCCGTGACGAGCACCGCCGGTGCCCTTCTGCTTGTACATCTTCTTGCCGGTGCGCCAGATCTCGGCGCGGCCCTTGGCCTTGTGGGTGCCGGCCTGACGCTTGTTGAGCTGCCACTGCACGCAACGTGCAAGGATGTCCTGGCGCGGCTCGAGGCCGAAAATGGCGTCGGAGAGCTGGACCGAGCCGGCTTCCTTACCTTCGAGTGTCGTGACCTTCAATTCCATCTCACGCACCCTCTTGCTGGGCTGCGGCCTCGGCTTCGCCACCCGCAACCTTGAACTTGCCGGGCTTCGGAGCTTCCTTCGGCAGCGGCTTCTTGACGGCGTCGCGCACACGGATCCAGCCGCCCTTGGAGCCGGGAACGGCGCCTTCGACGAGGATCAGGCCGCGCTCGACGTCGAGCTGAACGACGCGGAGGTTGAGCGTGGTGATGCGATCGACACCCATGTGGCCGGGCATCTTCTTGTTCTTCCAGGTCTTGCCGGGATCCTGACGACCACCGGTCGAACCGATCGAGCGATGCGAGACCGACACGCCGTGGGTGGCGCGCAGACCGCCGAAGTTCCAGCGCTTCATGCCGCCGGCAAAACCCTTACCGACCGAGGTGCCGGTGACGTCGACGAACTGGCCGACGACGAAGTGGTCGGCGAGGATCTCGGCACCAACCGGGATCATGGCATCCGCGGAGACGCGGAATTCCTCGACCTGCCGCTTCGGCTCGACCTTGGCGACCGCGAACTGGCCGCGCTCTGCCTTGGGCAGATACACGGTCTTGCGGCTGCCAGAACCAAGCTGGAGCGCGACGTAACCGTTCTTCTCTTCAGTGCGGTGGGCTACGACTTGGCAATTGCCGAGCTTCAGCACGGTCACGGGGATATGTTCGCCGGCCTCTGTAAAGACCCGCGTCATCCCGACCTTTTGTGCGATCACTCCGGAGCGCATCGGCGTGCTTCCTGTTCTTTCTGTCCGCAAGTCGCGAACGTGATCCAAAAATCTTAGAGCTTGATCTCGACGTCGACACCGGCGGCCAGGTCGAGCTTCATCAAAGCATCGACGGTCTGCGGGGTCGGATCGACGATGTCGAGCAGGCGCTTGTGAGTGCGCATCTCGAACTGCTCGCGGCTCTTCTTGTCGACGTGCGGCGAACGGTTGACGGTGAACTTCTCGATGCGGGTCGGCAGCGGAATGGGTCCGCGAACCTGCGCACCGGTGCGCTTCGCCGTGTTCACGATCTCGCGGGTCGACGTATCGAGGATACGATGGTCGAACGCCTTGAGACGGATACGAATATTTTGGCCGTTCATTGCCGTGTCTTTCTTAGTGAGTGGCGAGTAGCGAACAGCGAATGGATTTCATCCACTCGCCACTCGCCATTCCCTATTCGCGTGATTACTCGATGATCGAGGCGACGACGCCGGCGCCGACGGTACGGCCGCCTTCGCGGATCGCGAAGCGGAGCTTCTCTTCCATCGCGATCGGCACGATCAGGTGCACTTCCATCGCGATGTTGTCGCCCGGCATCACCATTTCGGTACCTTCCGGCAGATGCACGACACCGGTCACGTCGGTGGTGCGGAAGTAGAACTGCGGACGGTAGTTGGTGAAGAACGGGGTGTGGCGACCGCCCTCTTCCTTGGTGAGGATGTAGGCCTCAGCCTTGAACTTGGTGTGCGGCTTGACCGAACCCGGCTTGCAGAGCACCTGGCCACGCTCGACGTCTTCGCGCTTGGTACCGCGGAGCAGCGCACCGATGTTGTCGCCGGCCTGGCCCTGATCGAGCAGCTTGCGGAACATTTCGACGCCGGTGACCGTGGTCTTCTGGGTCGCACGCAGACCGACGATCTCGATTTCCTCGCCGACCTTGACGATACCGCGCTCGACACGGCCGGTGACGACGGTGCCGCGGCCCGAGATCGAGAACACGTCTTCAACCGGCATCAGGAATGGCTGGTCGATCGGACGCTCCGGCTGCGGGATATACTCGTCGACGCTCTTCATCAGTTCGAGGATGGCGTCGTGGCCGAGCTTCTTGTCGGAATCTTCGAGAGCGGCGAGCGCCGAGCCCTTGATGATCGGAATCTTGTCGCCCGGGAAGTCGTACTTGGAGAGCAGCTCGCGGACTTCGAGCTCGACCAGCTCGAGCAGTTCCGGATCGTCGACCATGTCGCACTTGTTGAGGAACACGACGAGCGCGGGCACGCCGACCTGGCGGGCGAGCAGGATGTGCTCGCGGGTCTGCGGCATCGGGCCGTCAGCGGCTGACACGACCAGGATCGCACCGTCCATCTGGGCTGCGCCGGTGATCATGTTCTTCACATAGTCGGCGTGGCCGGGGCAGTCGACGTGGGCGTAGTGGCGGTTCTTGGTCTCGTACTCGACGTGAGCGGTCGAGATGGTGATGCCGCGCGCCTTCTCTTCCGGCGCCTTGTCGATCTGGTCGTACGCCGTGAACGTCGCACCGCCGGTCTCGGCGAGGATCTTGGTGATCGCAGCCGTCAACGACGTCTTGCCATGGTCGACGTGACCGATGGTGCCGATGTTGCAGTGCGGTTTGTTACGTTCAAACTTTGCTTTGGCCATTTGACTCTCCGTTCAATCGTCAGTTCGAGACCGACGACAATCAGGCAAACTTCTTTTGGACTTCTGCCGACACGTTTGCCGGCGCTTCTGCGTAGTGATCGAACTGCATGGTGAAGGTCGCGCGACCCTGGCTCATCGAGCGCAGGTTGTTCACGTACCCAAACATGTTCATGAGCGGCACCATCGCGTTGATGACGTTGGCGTTGCCGCGCATGTCTTGGCCCTGGATCTGACCGCGCCGGGAATTCAGGTCGCCGATGACCGAGCCGGTGTAGTCTTCCGGGGTCACCACTTCGACCTTCATGATCGGCTCGAGCAGCACGGACTTGCCCTTCTGCAAGGCTTCGCGGAATGCCGCGCGCGATGCGATTTCGAAGGCGAGCGCCGACGAGTCGACGTCGTGATACTTGCCGTCGATGAGCTGAACCTTGACGTCGACCACGGGGAAGCCCGCGACGACACCAGAGCCCATCACGCTGTTGAGGCCCTTTTCGACGCCGGGGATGTATTCCTTCGGCACCGCGCCGCCGACGATCTTCGACTCGAACTCGTAGCCCTTGCCGGGCTCGTTCGGCTCGACGACGATGGTCACTTCGGCGAACTGACCGGTACCGCCGGTCTGCTTCTTGTGGGTGTACTTGACCTCGGCCTTCTTGGTCACGCGCTCACGGAACGCCACCTGCGGCGCGCCGATGTTCGCATCGACCTTGTAGGTGCGCCTGAGGATGTCGACCTTGATGTCGAGATGGAGTTCGCCCATGCCCTTGAGGATGGTCTGGCCGGACTCCTGGTCGGTCGACACGCGGAAGGACGGATCCTCCGCGGCGAGCTTCGCCAGCGCCACGCCCAGCTTCTCCTGGTCGGCCTTGGATTTCGGCTCGATCGCGATCTCGATGACCGGCTCGGGGAATTCCATCTTTTCGAGGATCACCGACTTGTCGGGATCGCACAGCGTGTCACCGGTGCGCGCTTCCTTCAGGCCTGCCAGCGCAACGATGTCGCCGGCATAGGCTTCCTTGATGTCTTCGCGGTTGTTCGCATGCATCAGCAACATGCGGCCGATGCGCTCCTTGCGGTCGCGCGTCGAATTGATGACGCCGGTACCCGACAGCAGCGTGCCGGAATAGATGCGGCAGAAGGTGATGGTGCCGACGAACGGGTCGTCCATGATCTTGAACGCCAACAGAGCCAGCGGCTCCTTGTCGTCCGGCAGACGAACGACCTCGTTACCGTCTTCATCGACACCCTTGATGGCAGGCACGTCGACCGGCGAAGGCAGATAATCCACGACCGCGTCGAGCAAAGGCTGCACACCCTTGTTCTTGAACGCCGAGCCGCACAATACCGGGAAGAACGCGCCAGTCAGCACGGCCTTGCGGATCAGGCGCTTCAGCGTCGCCTCATCGGGCTCCTTGCCGTCGAGGTAAGCGGCAAGAACTTCGTCGTCGAGCTCGACGGCGGCTTCCAACAGCTTCTCGCGATATTCCTTGGCCTTCTCGACCATGTCCTCGGGAATATCGATGTCGACGAACTTGGCGTCGAGCTTCTCTTCTTCCCAGACCACGCCCTTCATGCGGACGAGATCGACCAGACCCTTGAAGTTGTTCTCGGAGCCGATCGGAAGCTGGATCGCGATCGGCTTTGCGCCGAGGCGATCGATAATATCCTGCATGCACTTGTAGAAGTCGGCGCCGGTCTTATCCATCTTGTTGGCGAAGACGATGCGCGGAACCTTGTACTTGTCGCCCTGGCGCCAGACGGTCTCAGTCTGGGGCTCGACGCCCTGGTTGGAGTCGAGCACGCACACGGCGCCGTCGAGCACGCGCAAGCTGCGCTCGACCTCGATGGTGAAGTCGACGTGGCCGGGAGTGTCGATGATGTTGAGACGCTTGCCTTCCCAGAACGCGGTGGTCGCGGCCGACGTAATCGTAATGCCGCGCTCCTGCTCCTGCTCCATCCAGTCCATCGTCGCGGCACCTTCGTGCACTTCGCCGATCTTGTGGCTCTTGCCGGTGTAATAGAGGATGCGCTCGGTGGTCGTGGTCTTGCCGGCATCGATATGCGCCATGATACCGAAGTTGCGGTAATTCTCTATGGCATGAACGCGGGGCATGGAGTGTTCCTTAGATTCCGTGTGTCGCCGTTACCAGCGATAGTGCGAGAAGGCGCGGTTGGCTTCCGCCATCCGGTGCACGTCTTCGCGCTTCTTGACGGCGTTACCCCGGCTGTTCGATGCGTCCAGAAGCTCGGCCGAAAGCCGCTCGGTCATCGTCTTCTCGTTGCGCTCGCGCGCAGCCGAAATCAGCCAGCGAATGCCCAGCGCCTGACGGCGCACCGAGCGAACCTCGACCGGAACCTGATAGGTCGCGCCACCGACGCGGCGGGAGCGCACTTCGATCGTCGGCATGACGTTCTCGAGTGCCTGCTCGAACACTCCGAGCGGGTTCTGCTTGGTCTTGGATTCGATGAGGCCGAGCGCACCATAGACGATACCTTCGGCGACCGACTTCTTACCGGCGTACATCACCGAGTTCATGAACTTCGTAATGATGATGTTCCCGAACTTCGGATCCGGCAGAACTTCGCGCTTTTCCGCTGAGTGACGACGAGACATGGATCTGGTTCCCGCTTACTTCGGACGCTTGGCGCCGTACTTCGAACGACGCTGCTTACGGTTCTTGACGCCCTGGGTATCCAGAACGCCGCGGAGGATGTGGTAGCGCACGCCGGGCAAGTCCTTGACGCGACCGCCGCGGATCATGACCACCGAGTGCTCCTGGAGGTTATGGCCCTCGCCGGGGATGTAGCCGATCACCTCGAAGCCGTTGGTCAGGCGCACCTTGGCGACCTTACGAAGCGCCGAGTTCGGCTTCTTCGGGGTCGTGGTGTAGACGCGCGTGCAAACGCCGCGCTTCTGCGGCGACTGCTGCAGCGCCGGCACTTTCTTGCGCGACTTCTGCACTTCCCGCGGTTGTGCGATCAGCTGGTTGATCGTCGGCATTCTGGCCTTCACCCTTTTTCTGCCGCGGCCCGTGACCGGGTCCGCAAATTCTTCCCGAGCTACCCGCCCGACGGGGCCGCTATGTACGGAACAATCCGCACAAAGCGAAATCGCGCCAACCACTCATCACTGAGCGGAAAGCGCTTCGACGCCACAGAGGACCGCAGTCTTGGGCCGACCAGCAAAATGCTGCGGCCCACGCACCGAGGTCATGCATCCGAGTTCGATCTCAAGAGAACTTGCTCAAGAGAACTAAAATCGCTTGGCATTGCCTAGCTATAATCGACAGCGTTTGAGCGGCATTCGTCGAGGTTGGTGCCTGCCGAGCGACCCCAAAGGGATCAGGCAGGTGCTCCGTACCGACGTTGGCGATGCTCACCGCCTGTCGTTAAGTGAGGGGGTTCTATAAGTGGGAATCGATCAAGTCAAGGCGAAACGACAGTCACCAAGCGCTGTTTGCGCCTGCAGAAATCGTCGCTTAGCCACCCTCACCGCGATTTACGAATATGGGATCGAAGCGCCCGCTCTGCCACTCAACGAGCAAATTATATCCGGGTAAAATATACTTTTATAACCAGTGCTAAGGCTTTTTTTCCTCTTCGCGCGTCAATCTGCCGCCTTCGGCAGAGATTGGCGCCATGCGGTACACCGACATTGCCATCATCGGCGGGGGACTTGCCGGTTCGACCGCCGCCGCAATGCTCGGTCGTGCCGGCATTTCGACCGTGCTGATCGATCCACACGAGACCTATCCGGCCGATTTTCGCGTCGAAAAGCTCAGCGGTCATGGGCAGGTCGAGCGATTCTCGCGGACAGGAATCGCCGACTCAGTGCTGCGCCGCGCGACCTTTGCCGGCGAGAACTGGATCGCGCGCTTCGGCCACCTGCTCGACAAGGCGCCGAGCCGGCAGTTCAACATTCTCTACGATTCCCTGGTTAACGCGATCCGCGACGAGATCCCTGGGAACGTCGAGCGCATCTGGGCCAAGGCGGTGTCGGTCGAGGCCAGCCCGGAGCGGCAGAGAATCACGCTTGCCAATGACGCGACGGTCTCGGCTCGCCTCGTGGTGCTCGCCAACGGCCTGAACGTGGGCCTGCGTCACCAGCTCGGCATCGCGCGCAAGATCGTCAGTGCCTGCCATTCGATCTCGATCGGGTTCGACATCGTGCCGGCGGGGCGGACCTCGTTCGACTTCCCGGCACTGACCTATTTCTCGGAACGGCCGAGCGACCGCATCCCCTACATCACGCTGTTTCCGATCGGCACGCGGATGCGCGCCAATCTGTTCGTCTACCGCGGCTTTGACGATCCCTGGCTGCGCGAGCTGCGCCGTGCGCCCGCAGCGACGCTGGACGCCGCCCTGCCGCGGCTGAAGCGCATCACCGGCCCCTTCGATATCGCCGGCGAGATGAAGATTCGCCCGGTCGATCTCTATGTGAATGATGCCAGCCATCAGCCCGGCCTGGTGCTGGTGGGCGACGCCTTCTCGACCTCCTGCCCGGTCGCCGGCACCGGTTGCGACAAGGTCTTCACCGACGTCGAGCGGCTCTGCAACGTCTACATCCCGCGATGGCTGGCGTCCGACGGGATGGATGCGAACAAGATCGCCGCCTTCTATGGCGATCCGGTCAAGCTGGCCTGCGATTCATGGTCGGCGGCCAAGGCGTTCGACTTCCGCTCCGTCTCGATTGCGACGAGCCCCTACTGGACGGCGCAGCGCTGGGCGCGGTTCTTCGCGTGGTCGACTCAGGGTTTATTGCGGCGGCTTGGCGGCGTGTTCCATCTGGAGCCGAACTTCCTCGGTCACTCCTCCTCGTCGTCGAGATCGTCATCGTCATCGTCGCTGTCTTCGTCGGCCTGAGCCGCAGCATCGTAGGGCTGGTGGTTCTGGTCGTTCCACAGCTTGCGATAGGTGCCGTTCTTGGCAAGCAGCTCGGCATGCGAGCCGCGCTCGATCGCCCTGCCCCCTGAAATCACGATGATCTCGTCCATCTCGACCACCGAAGTCAGGCGGTGGGTCGACCAGATCATGGTGCGGCCCTTGGCGACCTTCAGCAGCGTGCGGTTGATCGCGGCCTCCGTGGTCTGGTCGAGCGCCGAGGTGGCTTCGTCCAGCAGCAGCACGGAAGGGTTGCGGATGATCGCGCGGGCGATCGCGATGCGCTGGCGCTGACCGCCCGACAAGGTGTCGCCGCGCTCGCCGACCGGCGTGTCGTAGCGCTGCCGCAGGCTCATGATGTAGCGATGGATCTCGGCCTTCTTGGCCGCCTCCTCTACCTCCTCGTCGGTCGCGCCTTCCTTGCCGAGCCGAATGTTCTCGCGGATCGACATGTTGAACAGCATGTTCTCCTGGAACACGACCGCCATGCTCCGGCGCAGCGAATCCAGCGTCACCTTGCGGACGTCGACGCCGTCGATGGTCACGCGCCCCTCGTCCGGCACGTAAAGCCGGAGAATCAGATTGAGCAGCGTGCTCTTGCCGGAGCCCGAGGGGCCGACGATGGCGATGCTCTTGCCGACGTTGAGCTTGAGGCTGAGATTGTCGAGCACCGGCGCCTGGCCGCCTTCGTACTGGAACGTCACATGGTCGAAGGTGATGTCGTGGGTGATGCGCGGCAGATCGGGCGCGCCGGGCCGATCGGCGCCGCGCGTGGGTTCGTCGAGCAGCTCCTGGATGTGGCGGATCGCGGCGGCCGAGGAGATCGACACCGGGATGAAGTGCATCACATGGGCGATGTTGTAGGAGACCTCCCAGAACGCACTCTCGAAGGTGACGAAGGTGCCGATCGTGATCTGGCCCTTGGTCGCCAGATAGGCGCCGATCGCGAGCACGACGAGGTGCAGCAAGAGCACCGAGATGGTGACCGTACGTTCCACCATGGTCGACAGGAACGCGGCGGAGGCAATCCTGTTGCGCGTCTCGTCGTTGCGGAAATTGAAGAAGCCGAACATCCTGCGTTGCAGGCTGAACGCCTTGATCACGGCCTGTGCCGCCACGTTCTCCTGCACCATGCCGAGCAGCGCGGATTCATTGAGCTTCTGCTCGTAATTCGCCTGCACCGCTTTCGGCGTGAGCATGCGGGGGCCGATCAGCGTGATCGGAAAGACCAGCAGCGCAACCAACGCGAGCTGCCAGTTGAGAAAAAACATCAGGATGATGCCGGCGATCAACTCCAGGAACGGCAGCGCGGCGCTGTTGGCGAAGGACTTGACCGAGCCCTCGAAGGCAGCCTGGTCGACCGAGAAGCGCGACAGGATCTCGCCGCGCTTGGTGCGGCCGAAATAGGCTGCCGGCAAGTCCTGGACGTGTTCGAACAGCCGCTTGCGCACATCGGAGATGACGCAGGCAGCTAACCGCGCGTCCCAACGCTCGTACCAGACCGCGACGATCGAGGTGAAGATGCCGGCGACCGCGAGCACGCCGAGAATCTTATACAGCGCCTGGAAGTCTTCCTCGCCGAGCGCGTCGTCGATCAGGTACTTCAGGCTGAGCGGCATGATGACGTTGAACAGCGTCTCGACCAGCACGCCGAACGCCACATACGCCAGGATGCGCTTGTAGTTCGAGAGAAAGGGTTTGACGAAACCCCAGATGGTCGCGAGCGCGCCGGCGGCTTCGCGGGCGGTAAAGACGACGAGGTCCTCGTCCTCTTCGTCATCGTCGAGCTCTTCGTCCTCGTCTTCGTCGTCCGCGTCGTCTTCCAACTCGGTCTTCGCACCGGCCACGAGCTTGTCTTCGAGCTCGGCCGCCTCTTGCGCAGCGAGCTTCTGTTCGTCGGGAGAGAGAGGCCTGGACGCCATGAAACCAACCGATGCTGACGGCCGGCATGACCGCAGAGAAAGCAGGGAAATAGCGGAAAGCCGCTACTGCACCGATTCTATGCGATCAGGATGAATTCGGCAAAGCAATTGGCGAGTTCATCCGATCCTTGAGGCTAGTCGTCCTCCTCCTCCTCCTCGACCTTGTCGAAGAAGGAATAGCGCAGGCTGTCGGCGTCGGCGTACCACTGGCCCGGGCCCTTGTTGGCGGCGAGCGTCGCCTCCCAGAGCGCGTCGGTGCAATCCTTGCGGTGCATCGCAAGATCGAAGCCGTTGCCGAAGAACAGCTCGGACCATTCCCACCAGGTGCCGAGCTTCTTGACGCCGCGCAGCAAATCGTAGCGGTCGATCAGCGCCGGCGCCATGTCCGAGGTGATCGAGCCGAACACAAGGCCGATCTTGACCACGCGGTTCAGTTCCTTGATCGCGCGGACCACCTGCTTCGGGGAAATATGGCAGAGGCTGGTCTCGAACACGAAGTCGAAGGCGCCGTCCTTGAACGGCATGTCAGTGATCGAGCCGAGCTTGTTGTACTTCTTCAGCGCCTTCGGCGTTTTGGCGTGGATGGCGCGGTTGTCCTCGATGCCGAAGGCATCGATGCCGCGCTCGCGCAGCGCGCCGACCAGCTCGCCGCTGGCGGAGCCCGCAACCAGGAGCTTGGCGCCCTTCGCCTTGCCCCAGACGATGCCGATCAGCTTCAACAGATAGTCGGGATCCGTGAACTGCCGCCACGCTTCGCCGTAAGGGCCCTGGCCGCGATAGTTTTCGAAATAGTCGCTGTCGATCTTGTCGGAGAGCGGCTTGTCGTCCTGCGCACGCGCGCGGCGCAGGCGCATCATCTCGGTCAGGATGATGTCGGTCGCCGCATCGGAGGAGTCGAGCAGGCCGTTCAGCGTCGAGTCGAACAGATAGTCGCCGACCACCACGATGCCGGGATGCTCCTTCGGCTCGGGCCGGTGATTGGTCATGACGTCGCGAACGGGCAGACCACCCGGTATCGCGTTCACCGACGACAGCCAGCGGTGGATCTTGGCTTCCATGAAATGCGCGCGCGCATCGCCGAGCGAGGCCGGCAGTGACTTCAGCGCGGCGTCGACCAGCTCCTGGTCCGACAAATTGGCGAAGGCGAGTGCGTCGGAGCCGGGAATGAGCCAGTTCAGCACGCCGTGCTTGCCGACATCGTGGCGCGCGCCCTCATTGTAGACGCAGCAGCCGCCGAAGGCCTCCGACATGAACCATGCGCCGGAAATCTTGTCGCCCCAGAACGGCGTATCGAACAGGATCGAGACGCGCAAATAATGCGCGGGACGGTCGAAATAGGAGACATGCTTGACCATCGACTTGCGGAGCTGCTCGCCTTCCCAGCCCATGGTCGCGAGCCATGAATGCGGCAGACAGACCAGCACGAGATCGAAGTCGCGCGTCTCCGGCCCCTTGCCGTTCATCATCTTGAGCTGGTAGCGCCCGGTTGGCGCCTTGCCGACGGCGAGCACGCGATGATTAAGCTGGATGTCGGCGTTGACCTCCGACCGGAGGCATTCGACGATCTGCTCGTTGCCGTTCTGGATGGAGTAGAGGCCAATATAGCCGTCGACATCCATCAGATAGTTCTTGAGCGCATTGAGCCCGTTGGTGTTGTGGCTTTCGGTGGCGATGTCGGAGCGCGCCATCACCTTGAAGAAGCGTTTTGCGGTCTCGTCCTCGACCTCTTCGTCGAGCACCTGCTCGGCGGTCTTGTAGGCCCAGGGGTTCTCGTTGTCGTGCGCGCCGACGCCCTCGTAATATTCGATCGGCGACATCTTCTCGGCGCAGCGCGCGCGGAACGCCTCGATTGCGGCCGCGGTCTTGGCTCCGTATCGACGGCGCATGCCGGCGACGTCGTTGAGGAGCTCGCCGCCGAACTGCACCTGCTCGGCGTCCATCGGAATGGTCTGAAGTCCGAAATGCTGGATCAGCTCGCGCAGCGGATCGGGCCCGGTCATCGAGTAGTCGTAGATCTCGGCGACGCCGGCCTCGTACATCGCCGGCGCGGAATCGAATTTGCGCGTGACGATCTTGCCGCCGAGCCGGTCGGAGGCCTCATAGATGGTGATACGGCAGAGGTCGCCCAGCTTACGCTTCAGATACCAGGCGCTCATCAGCCCGCCGGGGCCGCCGCCTACGATTGCGAGATCAAGCATGTCAGTTCCGTGGTCTCCGGCCCTGCCCCCGTCACGGGACCACCGGTCTAAGCTCCCTTAGCAGAGCGCTTTTCCGCCTGAAGGAAAGATGAACAAAGGTTGATCCTGCATCGCAGCAAGCAAACAAAGCAGCAAAAAGGCCGGCTTTCGCCGGCCTTTTCAGTATCCTCGTATTCCTACGGATGAGGCATTATTCCGCGGGCGGCAGCGCCATCGGCTCGACTTCCGGCGCCGGCGGCACGACGGCCGCCTGCTTCTCGCGCTCGTCGAGGATCATCTTGTCGCGCTTCACGGCGACTTCGCGGATCTTGGCCATGGAGGCGCCGGTGCCCGCCGGGATCAGCCGGCCGACGATGACGTTCTCCTTGAGACCTTCGAGCGGATCGACCTTGCCGTTGACCGCCGCTTCCGTGAGGACGCGAGTGGTCTCCTGGAACGAGGCCGCCGAGAAGAAGGAGCGGGTCTGGAGGCTCGCCTTGGTGATGCCGAGCAGAACCGGCGTCCCCGTGGCGATCTTCTTGCCCTCTTCCTTGGCCTTCTCGTTGATCTGGTCGAACTCGATCTTGTCGATCTGCTCGCCCGAGATCATGTCGGTTTCGCCCTGGTCGGTGACTTCCACCTTCTGGAGCATCTGACGGACAATCACCTCGATGTGCTTGTCGTTGATGAGCACGCCCTGGAGCCGGTAGACCTCCTGGATTTCGTTGACCAGATAGGCCGCGAGCTCCTCGATGCCCTTGACCGCCAGGATGTCGTGCGGTGCCGGGTTGCCTTCCACGATGAAGTCGCCCTTTTCGACGACGTCGCCGTCCTGAAGGTGGATGTGCTTGCCCTTCGGGATCAGGTACTCGCGTGCCTCGTCGGTCTTGTCCATCGGCTCGATCGAGATGCGACGCTTGTTCTTGTAGTCGCGCCCGAACCGGATGGTGCCCGCGATCTCGGCGATAATCGCCGCATCCTTCGGACGCCGTGCCTCGAACAGTTCCGCCACCCGCGGCAGACCGCCGGTGATGTCACGGGTCTTGGCGCTTTCGGTCGAGACACGGGCGAGAATGTCACCCGCCTGGACCTTGGCTCCGACGTCGACCGACAGAATGCCGTCAACCGACAGCATGTAGCGGGCATCGCCGCCACGGGCGAGCTTGAGGACCTTGCCGTCCTTGCCCTTGACCACGATGGCCGGACGCAGGTCCGCGCCGCCGCGCTGCGAGCGCCAGTCGATGACCACACGCTTGGCAATACCGGTGGCTTCGTCCAGCGTTTCCGTGATCGACTGCCCCTCGACCAGATCCTCAAAGCCGATGGTGCCTTCGACTTCGGTGAGCAGCGGACGGCTGTAGGGATCCCACTCCGCGATGCGCTGGCCGCGCTTGACCGCATCGCCCTCGTCGATATGCAGGCGCGAACCGTACTGGATACGGTGCGTCGCACGCTCGGTGCCGTCGGCATCGACGATCGCCACCACCATGTTGCGCACCATCGCAACCAGATGACCTTCGCTGTTACGGGCGATGGCCTTGTTCCTGATCACGATCTTGCCGTCGAAATTGGATTCGACGAACGATTGCTCGTTGAGCTGCGCCGCACCGCCGATGTGGAAGGTGCGCATGGTGAGCTGGGTGCCCGGCTCGCCAATCGACTGCGCCGCGATGACGCCGACCGCTTCGCCGTGGTTGACCGGCGTGCCGCGGGCAAGATCGCGGCCGTAGCACTTGCCGCAGATGCCGTTGACGAGTTCGCAGGTCAGTGCCGAGCGGATCTTCACCTCCTGGACGCCACCCTGGTGGATGGCATCCAGATGGCTCTCTTCCATCAGAACACCGCGCTTGATGATCACCTTACCCGAGCTGTCACGCACGTCTTCGCAGGCCGTGCGTCCGAGGATGCGCGAGCCGAGCGAAGCGACCACGGTGCCGGCATCGACGATGGCGCGCATCTTGATGCCGAGCTTGGTGCCGCAATCGTCCTGCGTGATGATGCAATCCTGCGCCACGTCGACCAGACGCCGCGTCAGGTAGCCGGAGTTCGCGGTCTTCAACGCGGTGTCCGCGAGGCCCTTACGGGCACCGTGGGTCGAGTTGAAGTACTCGAGCACCGAGAGGCCTTCCTTGAAGTTCGAGATGATCGGCGTCTCGATGATCTCGCCCGACGGCTTGGCCATCAGGCCGCGCATGCCGGCGAGCTGGCGCATCTGCGCCGGCGAACCGCGCGCACCGGAGTGCGCCATCATGTAGATCGAGTTGATGTCGGCATCCGCTCCGCTCGCCGTCTTCTTGGTGGAGGAGATCTCCTTCATCATCGCCTTAGCGATTTCCTCGGTCGCCTTCGACCAGGCGTCGACGACCTTGTTGTACTTCTCGCCATGGGTGATCAGGCCGTCGTTGTACTGCTGCTCGAAATCCTTCGCCAGCGTACGGGTGGCATCGACGATCTTCCACTTGGAGTGCGGCACGACCATGTCGTCCTTGCCGAACGAGATGCCGGCCTTGAACGCGTTGTAGAAGCCGAGCGCCATGATGCGGTCGCAGAAGATCACCGTCTCCTTCTGACCGCAGTGACGGTAGACCTGATCGATGACGCCGGAGATCTCGCGCTTGGTCATCAGCTTGTTGATGATCTCGTACGAAATCCTCGGGTTCTTCGGCAGGAGATTGCCGAGCATGACGCGACCCGCGGTGGTCTCGATCCAGCGCGTCGAGACCTTGCCGGTCTCATCCATGCCCTGCCACCGATACTTGATCTTGGTGTGGAGGTGGATGACCTTCGCATGCAGGGCATGCTCAAGCTCGGCCATGTCGCCGAACCGCTTGCCCTCGCCGGGCAGGCCTTCGCGCATGATCGAGACGTAGTACAGACCGAGCACGATGTCCTGCGACGGCACGATGATCGGCTGGCCGTTCGCCGGATGCAGGATGTTGTTGGTCGACATCATCAGGACGCGCGCTTCCAGCTGCGCTTCGAGCGACAGCGGAACGTGCACGGCCATCTGGTCGCCGTCGAAGTCGGCGTTGAACGCCGCGCAGACCAGCGGATGAAGCTGGATCGCCTTGCCCTCGATCAACACCGGCTCGAACGCCTGGATGCCGAGGCGATGCAGCGTCGGAGCGCGGTTGAGCAGCACGGGATGCTCGCGGATCACCTCGTCCAGGATGTCCCAGACCTCGGGCCGCTCCTTTTCAACCAGCTTCTTCGCCTGCTTCACCGTGGTGGACAGGCCCTTGGCGTCAAGCCGCGAATAGATGAACGGCTTGAACAGCTCGAGCGCCATCTTCTTCGGCAGGCCGCACTGATGCAGGCGCAGCTCGGGACCGACCACGATCACCGAACGGCCCGAATAGTCGACGCGCTTGCCGAGCAGGTTCTGACGGAACCGGCCCTGCTTGCCCTTGAGCATGTCGGCGAGCGACTTCAGCGGACGCTTGTTGGCACCCGTGATGACGCGGCCGCGGCGGCCGTTGTCGAACAGCGCATCGACCGCTTCCTGAAGCATGCGCTTCTCGTTGCGGATGATGATGTCCGGTGCGCGCAGCTCCATCAGCCGCTTCAAGCGGTTGTTGCGGTTGATGACGCGGCGATAGAGGTCGTTGAGGTCCGAGGTCGCGAAGCGGCCGCCGTCCAGCGGCACCAGCGGGCGCAGATCCGGCGGGATCACCGGAACCACGGTCAGGATCATCCATTCCGGCTTGTTGCCGGAGTGGCGGAAAGCCTCCACGATCTTCAGACGCTTGGCGAGCTTCTTGTGCTTGATGTCGGAGTCGGTCTCCTGCATCTCCGCGCGCAAGGTCAGCTCGAGCTTCTCGAGATCCATGCCCTTGAGCAGCTCGCGGATCGCTTCCGCGCCGATCATCGCGGTGAAGGAATCCTGGCCGTACTCGTCCTGCGCCTTCAGATACTCGTCTTCCGACAGCAGCTGACGGTCCTTGAGCGCGGTGAGACCCGGCTCAAGCACGACGTAGTATTCGAAGTAGAGGATCCGCTCGAGATCCTTCAGCGTCATATCCAGCAGAAGGCCGATGCGCGAGGGCAGCGACTTCAGGAACCAGATGTGGGCGACGGGCGCCGCGAGCTCGATATGGCCCATGCGCTCGCGCCGGACGCGCGACAGCGTGACCTCGACCGAGCACTTCTCGCAGATGATGCCCTTGTACTTCATGCGCTTGTACTTGCCGCACAAGCACTCGTAATCCTTGATCGGCCCGAAGATGCGCGCGCAGAACAGGCCGTCGCGCTCGGGCTTGAAGGTACGGTAATTGATGGTTTCCGGCTTCTTGATCTCGCCGTACGACCAGGACAGAATCTTCTCAGGAGACGCGATCGAAATCCGGATCTGGTCGAAGACCTGAGCCGGCGTCGTCGGGTTAAAGAGATTCATAATTTCTTGGTTCATCGTCTTCTCCTCGCGTGCCGATCGCCTCCGGCAGCAAATTCGAAAATCACTTTGCGGGGCGCCCTGCCCTCAAGGCCTCAGGCCGGGCGCCGATGCCCGGCCGAGCCGGCCGGGCATGATAGATCGCGTTACTCGGCCGCTTCCGCCGTCCCCGGCCCGACCTTGGAATTGTGCAGGTCGACATTGAGGCCGAGCGAGCGCATTTCCTTGACCAGCACGTTGAACGATTCCGGAATACCGGCCTCGAAGGTGTCGTCGCCACGAACGATCGCCTCGTACACCTTGGTACGGCCGGCGACGTCGTCCGACTTCACGGTCAGCATCTCCTGGAGCGTGTAGGCCGCGCCGTAAGCTTCGAGCGCCCACACTTCCATTTCACCGAAGCGCTGGCCGCCGAACTGCGCCTTGCCGCCCAGCGGTTGCTGGGTGACGAGCGAGTACGGACCGATCGAACGCGCGTGGATCTTGTCGTCGACGAGATGGTGCAGCTTGAGCATGTAGATGTAGCCCACCGTCACCTTGCGATCGAAGGCATCGCCGGTGCGGCCGTCATAGACGGTCGACTGACCCGAAGCGTCGAGACCGGCAAGCTTCAGCATCTCCTCGATGTCGGCTTCCTTGGCACCGTCGAACACCGGCGTCGCGATCGGCACGCCGTGGCTCAGATTGCGGCCGAGCTCGATCAGTTCGCCGTCGTTGAGCGACTTGATCGTCTCGTCCTCGCCGTAGACCTTCTTCAAGGTTTCCTTCAGCGGCCTGATGTCCTGCTTCGCCAAGTACGCATCGACCGTCTGGCCGATACGCTTGCCGAGGCCGGCGCAAGCCCAGCCAAGATGCGTCTCGAGGATCTGTCCGACGTTCATGCGCGAGGGCACGCCCAGCGGATTGAGCACGATATCGGCATGCGTACCGTCTTCGAGGAACGGCATGTCCTCGATCGGCACGATCTTCGACACCACGCCCTTGTTGCCGTGGCGGCCGGCCATCTTGTCGCCGGGCTGGATCTTGCGCTTCACCGCGACGAAGACCTTGACCATCTTCATCACGCCGGGCGGCAATTCGTCACCGCGCTGAAGCTTTTCGACCTTGTCGAGGAAGCGCTGCTCGAGCCCCTTCTTCGATTCGTCGTACTGCTTCCGCATGGCCTCGATCTCGGCCATCAGCTTGTCGTTGGGCGAAGCGAACAGCCACCACTGCGACTTCGGGTACTCCTCGAGCACCGCACGGGTGATCTTGGTGTCCTTCTTGAAGCCCTTCGGGCCGGCGATGCCCTGCCGTCCCTCGAGGAGCTCGGCAAGACGGTTGTAGACGTTGCGGTCCAGGATCGCCTGCTCGTCGTCGCGGTCCTTGGCCAGACGCTCGATCTCTTCCCGCTCGATCGCCAGCGCACGCTCGTCCTTGTCGACGCCGTGACGGTTGAACACGCGCACTTCGACGATGGTGCCCTGCACGCCCGGGGGAACGCGCAGCGAGGTGTCGCGGACGTCGGAGGCTTTCTCTCCGAAGATGGCGCGCAGGAGCTTTTCTTCCGGCGTCATCGGGCTTTCGCCCTTCGGGGTGATCTTGCCGACCAGGATGTCGCCGGCGCGGACTTCCGCACCGATGTAGACGATACCGGCTTCGTCGAGGTTCTTCAGCGCTTCTTCCGAGACGTTCGGAATGTCGCGAGTGATTTCCTCGGGCCCGAGCTTGGTGTCGCGGGCCATCACTTCGAACTCCTCGATGTGGATCGAGGTGAAGACGTCTTCCTTTACGATCCGCTCGGAGAGCAGGATCGAGTCTTCGAAGTTGTAGCCGTTCCACGGCATGAACGCGACGAGCACGTTGCGGCCGAGCGCGAGCTCGCCGAGATCGGTCGACGGACCGTCGGCAATGATGTCGCCCTTCTTGACGATATCACCGACCTTCACCAGCGGACGCTGGTTGATGCAGGTCGACTGGTTCGAGCGCTGGTACTTCATCAGCCGGTAGATATCGACGCCCGACTTGGTCGGATCGAGATCTTCGGTGGCGCGGATGACGACGCGGGTCGCGTCGATCTGGTCGATTACGCCGGAACGGCGCGCCGCGATCGCAGCACCCGAGTCACGCGCAACCACGCCTTCCATGCCGGTGCCGACGAACGGCGCTTCGGCGCGAACCAGCGGCACCGCCTGGCGCTGCATGTTCGAGCCCATCAGCGCGCGGTTGGCGTCGTCGTTCTCGAGGAACGGGATCAGCGCCGCGGCAACCGAAACCAGCTGCTTCGGCGACACGTCCATGTAGTCGACCTTGTCCGGCGTCACCGGCAAGACTTCGCCGGCGTGACGGCAGACCACGAGGTCTTCGGTGAAGCGGCCCTTCGTGTCGAGCGGCACGTTGGCCTGCGCGACCGTGTAGCGGCCCTCCTCCATCGCCGAGAGGTACACGACCTCGTCGGTGACGCGGCCGTCCTTCACCTTGCGATAAGGCGTCTCGACGAAGCCGTACTTGTTCACGCGCGCGAAGGTCGCGAGCGAGTTGATCAGGCCGATGTTCGGGCCTTCCGGCGTCTCAATCGGGCAGATGCGGCCGTAATGTGTCGGATGCACGTCGCGCACCTCGAAGCCGGCACGCTCGCGAGTCAGACCGCCCGGTCCAAGCGCCGAGAGACGGCGCTTGTGGGTGATCTCCGACAGCGGGTTGGTCTGGTCCATGAACTGCGAGAGCTGCGAGGAGCCGAAGAACTCGCGCACGGCGGCAGCCGCCGGCTTGGCGTTGATCAGGTCCTGCGGCATGACCGTGTCGATGTCGACCGAGGACATGCGCTCCTTGATCGCGCGCTCCATACGCAGGAGGCCGATGCGGTACTGGTTCTCCATGAGCTCGCCGACCGAACGCACACGGCGGTTGCCGAGATGGTCGATGTCGTCGATCTCGCCCTTGCCGTCGCGCAAATCCACCAGCGTCTTGATGACGGAGAGGATGTCTTCCTTGCGGAGCGTGCGCTGGGTGTCGGGCGCATCGAGGTCGAGGCGCATGTTCATCTTGACGCGGCCGACCGCGGAGAGGTCGTAGCGCTCGGCGTCGAAGAACAGCGACTGGAACATCGCCTGCGCCGAATCCAGCGTCGGCGGCTCGCCCGGACGCATCACGCGGTAGATGTCGAACAGTGCGTCCTCACGCGTCATGTTCTTGTCGGCCGAGAGCGTATTGCGGATGTAGGCGCCCACATTGACGTGGTCGATGTCCAGCAGCGGCAGTTCCTTGTAGCCCTGCTCGTTGAGGGCCTTCATCGACTTGTCGGTGATCTCTTCACCGGCTTCCGCATGGATCTCGCCGGTCTTCGGATTGACGAGGTCCTCGGCGATGTAGTTGCCGACGAGTTCCGCATCCGACAGGCGCAGCGCCTTCAGCCCCTTTTCCTGCATCTGACGCGCACCGCGCACGGTGAGCTTCTTGCCGGCCTCGAGCACGACCTTGCCGGTATCGGCGTCGATCAAATCGTTGATGGTCGAGTAGCCGCGGAAACGATTGGCGTCGAACGGAACGCGCCAGCCTTCCTTGATCCGCTTGTATTGGATCTTCTTGTAGAAGGTGCTGAGGATCGCCTCGCCGTCGAGGCCGAGCGCGAACATCAGCGACGTCACCGGCAGCTTGCGGCGGCGATCGATGCGGGCGAAGACGATGTCCTTGGCGTCGAACTCGATGTCGAGCCAGGAGCCGCGATACGGGATCACGCGGGCGGCGAACAGGAGCTTGCCCGAAGAATGGGTCTTGCCCTTGTCGTGGTCAAAGAACACGCCGGGCGAACGGTGCATCTGCGAGACGATGACGCGCTCGGTGCCGTTGACGACGAAGGTGCCGTTCATCGTCATGAGCGGGATGTCGCCCATGTAGACGTCCTGCTCCTTGATGTCCTTGACCGACTTGGCGCCGGTTTCCTCGTCGATATCGAACACGATGAGGCGCAGCGTCACCTTCAGCGGCGCGGCAAAGGTCATGCCGCGCTGGCGGCACTCGTCGACGTCGTATTTCGGCGGCTCGAATTCGTAGCGGACGAATTCCAGCATCGAGGTGCCGGAGAAATCGGAGATCGGGAATACCGAACGGAACACGGCCTGGAGGCCCTCATCCAGCCGCCCGCCAACCGGCTCATCAACCATCAGGAACTGATCATAGGACGCCTTCTGAACCTCAATGAGGTTCGGCATCTCGGCGACTTCCTTGATGTGTCCGAAGAACTTGCGAACGCGTTTGCGACCGGTGAATGTCTGCTGCGCCATCGTGGCCTCTCATTTCGTCGCCCGATTTGGGCGCGCCGTCCGGGACGCGGCTGCCGCCGTTCCCCGGGTTGAATTTTTCGAACCCGTTTTGGGGATAAGAAGTCCAGTTTCAGGCCGTCATGTCCTGAATCTGTTCTTCAGACCTTCAAAACGCAAAACGACGCGCGGGGCGCATAGGCACGCCCGCCCGTCACAACGATCGTTTTCACGGACTGCAAAAGCCCGAAATAGCCTGCTCTCCCAACGGCTTACAGGGAAATCCCGCATCCCTGCCCACCGCGCTTTCGTGCTGCCGAACCGATATGGGGCGACATTAGTGCAGATTCGAGGGGTAAACCCTCAAATCCCCACACTTTTTCGTGTTCGACGTGCGTCGGGACGTTCCGTCGCACGCCTTTTGCATCTGGCCCACCCTTTCGAGGGAGGACCAAGATCCCGGGCTTCGCTGATGCTCGCCCGGGATCTTGCACCAGTAAGCGTTGCTTACTTGAGCTCGACCTTGGCGCCAGCCTTCTCGAGCTGGACCTTGAGCTTCTCGGCCTCGTCCTTGTTCACGCCTTCCTTGACAGGCTTCGGCGCGCCCTCGACGAGGTCCTTTGCTTCCTTCAGGCCCAGGCCAGTGATGGCGCGGACTTCCTTGATGACTTCGATCTTCTTCTCGCCGGCGGCGGCCAGAACGACCGTGAACTCGGTCTTCTCTTCCGCCGGAGCGGCGGCAGCAGCGGCGGGACCGGCAACGGCCACTGCCGCAGCGGCGGACACGCCCCACTTTTCTTCGAGGAGCTTGGCGAGTTCGGCGGCTTCGAGCACGGTGAGGCTCGAGAGGTCGTCAACGATTTTCTGCAAGTCAGCCATTGTTCTGTTTCCTTAAACTAGTCTGGTTCGGGTTTGAGTTTTGCGAAGGGCGTCAGGCCGCTTCGCTCTTTGAGGCATAAGCCTGGATGACGCGCGCGAGCTTGCCCGCGGGCGCGTTGGCGAGCTGAGCAAGCTTGGTCGCCGGGGCCACGAGGAGGCCGACGATCTTAGCGCGCAGTTCGTCAAGCGACGGCAGCGAGGCAAGAGCCTTCACGCCGTCGACATTCAGGACGGTCGTTCCCATCGACCCGCCAATGATGACGAACTTTTCGTTCGTCTTGGCGAATTCGACGGCGACCTTTGGCGCCGCTACCGGATCGTTCGAAGTGGCGATCACAGTCGGTCCCTTCAGCATGGGACCGATGGCAACGACGTCAGTGCCTTCAAGAGCAATTTTGGCGAGACGGTTCTTCGAGACCTTCACCGAGGCGCCAGCCTGCTTCATCTGCATGCGCAGCTTCTGCATCTGGGCAACGGTCAGGCCGGAATATTGGGCAACGACCGCGACGCTCGTGGTCTTGAAGACCCCATTGAGCTGTTCGACCGTTTCCTTTTTTGCCGCTCGTTCCACAGCAAGCTCTTTCCGGTTGGCGGTCATCGCAAAAGCGGGACCGCCGGGTTACACCCATCGTCCCGCCCAAACCTGAACCTCAGGGTCAAAACCCATCGGACACGCCGGGCAAGACGACAATTCAAAGCCTGCCCTCCGGGAGCCTGTGAGGGCCCACGGCGTGTCGAGGTCCGAACCAAACCCATTCCGCAACCACCCGAAGGCGGGAGGCGAAGTGAAATCCGGTCTTCACCCGTCTATGCAGGCCATGCGATTAAGCCGTTGAGAAATCGAGATTCCCCGCAGGCGCCTGCAGTCTTGGACAGGACAAGGTCAGCCGGCGAACCGTCCGACCTCTGCCCGCATCCCACCAACCGATGGCTTTCCTTCCTTTTCCGGAAAATCCTTACGGACGTCCTGAAAAGGAATGATCTCCTATCGTATCGGGTTTTCGGAATGCGTGCACGAACGCGCCAGCCAAGGCCGGTACGTCCGGAAGCGGTTCTTTAACCGCTCGGAGCCTACTTGCCAAGAGCAAAATTCACACCAGTTCCAATCGATTGGTGCAGGGGCCTGACCTGGGCCGACAAGGGCCGACTCAGGCCTTTTTGACCGGGTATGGCAGCCCTTGGCCGGCAAAAAAACCAGTCAGGTTCGCCAGCACGCAATTCTGCATGGCGACGTGCGATTCGAGGGTGTGGCCGCCGATATGCGGGGCGAACACCACGTTGGGAAGCGCGGTCAGCGCATCGGGCACGTGCGGTTCCTTCTCAAAGACGTCGAGGCCAGCGCCGGCGATGGTCTTGTCGGACAGGGCTGCGACCAGGGCCTTCTCGTCGATCACGGAACCTCGGGAGATGTTGACGACGTAGCCGTCTTCGCCCAGGCGCTTGAGGATATTGGCGTCGACGGCGTTCTGGGTCTCGGCCCCAGCCCGGACCGCAATCATCAGCACGCTGCACCAGTCGGCCAGCGCCTCCAAGGTCGGGAAATATTGATAGGGCAGATCGTATTTGCTGCGGCTGAAATAGCCGACCTCGCTCTCGAAGGCGGCGCAGCGCGCGGCGATCTTGCGGCCGATCTCGCCCATGCCGTAGACGCCGATACCGCGGCCGGGCATCCCAGCCTGCGGGCGCATCATCGGCGAGGGTTTTGATGCGGCCCAATCGCCGCTGCGAACGTATTGGTCGGCGACCAGTATCCTCCGCGTGGTCGCAAGCATCAGGGTCATCGCGATGTCGGCGACCGAGGCCGCATTGGCGCCGGGGCTGTGGCCGACCGCAATGTTGCGCGCAGCCGCGGCCTCCAGGTCGATGCCGTCATAGCCGGTGCCATAGCAGACGATGGCGCCCAGCTTCGGAAACAGGTCCATCGCCTCGGCGCCGAGCGGCGTGCCGCCCGCGGTCAGCATCGCGCGAATGCCGCCGAGTTCTTCTACCGGAAACACCTCCCGCACCGGCTTGCCGCCGGTGTCGAGCAGTTCGAACCGCTCAGCGAAGCGCGCCATCATCGTCTTGGGAAAGCGCGAGTAGATCAGGACCTTGTCAGCCATTGTTCTTATTTCCGGTGAATGCGCACACAAACGAAGAGGGGCGGAATCGGTTGCCCAATTCCGCCCCTCGCCTCATGCAATTTTCGAACCTTAGCCGAGAATGGTGCCCGGCTCGACCTTCACGCCGGGGCCCATCGTCGAGGACACCGCAACGCGCTGGATGTAGGTGCCCTTGGAGCCCGCGGGCTTCGCCTTGGAGACCGCGTCCGCAAGCGCCTTGATGTTTTCGACCAGCTTCTCCTCGGAGAACGAGGCCTTGCCGACGCCGGCCTGCAGGATGCCGGCCTTCTCGACGCGGAACTCGACCGAGCCGCCCTTGGCACCCTTCACCGCACCGGTGACGTCCATGGTCACGGTGCCGATCTTCGGGTTCGGCATCAGGCCGCGCGGGCCGAGCACCTTACCGAGACGGCCGACCAGCGGCATCATGTCGGGGGTCGCAATACAGCGGTCGAACTCGATCGTGCCGTTCTGCACCTTCTCGACCAGGTCTTCGGCGCCGACGACGTCGGCACCTGCAGCCTTGGCCTCGTCGGCCTTGGCGCCACGGGCGAACACGCCGACGCGGAGCGTACGGCCCGTGCCGTTCGGCAGGGTCACGACGCCACGGACCATCTGGTCGGCGTGACGCGGATCGACGCCGAGATTGATCGCGACCTCAATGGTCTCGTCGAACTTCGCTTTCGCGCGTTCCTTGACCATCTTGATGGCGTCCGCGAGCGGATAAAGCTTTTCGCGGTCAACACCTTCGCGGGCTTTGTTCAAACGTTTTCCGATTGCCATGAGCCCTTACCCCGCCACTTCCAGACCCATCGAACGGGCAGAGCCCTCGACCATCTTCATGGCCGATTCGATCGAGTCGCAATTGAGATCCTTCATCTTCTTCTCCGCGATCTCGCGCACCTGCGCGCGTGTCACCGCGCCGGCCTTGTCACGGCCCGGAGCTTTCGAACCGGACTGGATCTTGGCGGCCTGCTTGAGGAAGAAGGACATCGGCGGCGTCTTCATCTCGAAAGTGAAGGAACGGTCCGCATAGATGGTGATGACCACAGGGATCGGGGTGTTCTTCTCTTCCTTCTGGGTCTGGGCGTTGAACGCCTTGCAGAACTCCATGATGTTGAGACCGCGCTGACCAAGCGCGGGACCGATCGGGGGCGAAGGATTCGCCGCACCGGCCGGGACCTGAAGCTTCAGGTATCCGGTCACTTTCTTTGCCATGTATCACTCCTGTTGTGCCGGCATGCCGCCAGCGGTTTCAGGTTCGTGGTCTGGGTCGGATGCGGCTGGCAACCGCCCTCTCCCTCCCACGGCCTCTTGCTAGCGTGAGACCGAAGCCTCACGCCTCGTCCGATCAGACCTTCTCGACCTGACCGAATTCCAGTTCGACCGGCGTGGCGCGGCCGAAGATCGACACCGCGACCTTCACGCGCGAGCGCGCCTCGTCGATTTCCTCGACCACACCCGAGAACGAGGCGAACGGGCCGTCGGCCACGCGCACGTTCTCGCCAATCTCGAACGACACCGACGCCTTCGGCCGTTCCACGCCCTCCTGCACCTGGTGCAGGATGCGCATGGCCTCGGATTCCGAGATCGGCATCGGCTTATTTTCGGCGCCGAGGAAGCCCGTGACCTTCGGCGTGTTCTTGATCAGATGAAACGCCTCGTCGGTCAGCTTCATCTTCACGAGCACGTAGCCAGGGAAGAACTTGCGCTCGGCGTCGATCTTGCGGCCGCGGCGCACTTCGGTGACCTTTTCGGTCGGCACCAGCACCAGTTCAAACAGCTCTTCGAGCCCGCGCTGCTTGGCCTGCTCGCGGATCGATTCGGCGACCTTCTTCTCGAAGTTCGAATAGGCGTGGACGATGTACCAGCGCTTGTCGGACGATTGGGTTGCGGCGGCTGTTGCCATCAGTGAATGCCCAGAAGGAAGGTGATGAGGTAACGGATGATCTGGTCGGCGGCGAAGAAGAAGATCGACGCCACAGCAACCATCACGAACACCATGATGGTGGTGATCGTGGTCTCGCGGCGGGTCGGCCAGGTGACCTTGGCGGTCTCCGAGCGCACTTCCTGCAAGAACTTGAACGGGCTGACTGCCATCGTTTGAGGTCCAACGTCCGTCGACAGACGCGATTAAAGATTTCAGGGATCCGAACAGCCGCCGTTGTTGGCCCAGCCCTCTGTCTCGAAGGATGAGCCGGAAAACCGGGCTCGATTGTTCGGGGGATTTCAAAGCCGCGCCGGAAATCCGCGTCTAACGGGCCGGCTGCGAGTGCGGCGTAGATACTGCGGATGCGGCCAAAGGTCAAGATGTGGGTCGGCCGGGATGCTCGCGGCCACCTGCCGCGGACCTTATCCGGATCAAGGGCTTATCTGGCCTCGATGAACCGCGGCACGAGGTTCCGGGCGTTTCTGATCTCAGGCGGGGTTAGCTGGCAGGAGTGGCAGGGCTCAAACCTGCGACCCCCGGTTTTGGAGTGTACGGGCGGCATCGTACCATCCGGTGCCGCACTGTTACCTTGCGTAACGATTTCAGGCGACCCCGCCCGCGCCTCAACCCACCCTGTTCGTCCAGTGCCGTACAATATCGTTGGCTCTGGGTCCAAGGTTGGGTTCCGGCTTCGGCGCGATCGTTGGCCCCATCTCGAGCAAGCCGGCGCGCTCCTCCGGCTGGCGCGCGCATCGTCCGATCATCGTCATACCCAACTCACGCTCGGCTGCATTGCTACCGCAATCGGCGCGATGTTATGCTCGTCGCAGAACCAGGAGTTTCTCGATGCGCAAAATCGCCGTCGCGATCATGCTTGCCCTGATCGCCGCCCCCGCGCTGGCACAGGACCATGTTCAACAGTATGGCGAACAGCCCAAGGAGAAGACGGCGTCGCAGAAGGCGGACGACGATCGGGCTGAGCGCGCCTATCAACGCTCCCTCAACAATGTTCCGGACCAGAAGCCGGTCGATCCGTGGGGAACTGCCCGCGGCGATGATGCGTCGAAGAAGTCGGCCGCGCCGGCCAAGCCGGCTGTGAAGCAGTCGTCCAAGGCCAAGAGCGGCAGCACCGCCAATTAGCAACGCGCCGTAGTCCGCGCGCGTTCCGGGCTTAGGAAGCCGACAGCTCGTCCAGAACATGTCGCGCGCACCGCGTCAGACAGGTGAGACTGTCCAAGCGTCGTTTGATCGCTTCGCCCAGTCCGACGACCGTCCCATATTGCCGCAGGCCGAAGCGCTCCCGGTTTCTTTCGCTAAAGCTCAGGTCTCTCCCGACTAACCCGGGGTCCTCAGCCGTTTGGGTCACTGTTCGGCGTGCGTTCGGGAAAAGAGTTGCCTAAGCCATTGAATTAGCTGGCAGGAGTGGCAGGGCTCGAACCTGCGACCCCCGGTTTTGGAGACCGGTGCTCTACCAATTGAGCTACACTCCTACAGACCGGAAATCGTTCGGCTTTCCATCACGTCGCAGAGAACATTCCGAGGACTCTGCTACCGCTTTGCTACCCAACGTCGTCGGCTGGCCTCTTTATGGCCGCCCGCAGCGCGCTGTCAACCGCTGCCGCGGCCTCCCCCTGCATGTTCGGCATCAAGTGGCTGTAGATGTCCATCGTGACCGCGATCGAGGAGTGGCCGAGCCGCTCCTGGACCACTTTGGGATGGATGTTGGCGGCAAGCATATGGCTGGCGTGGCTATGCCGGAGCCCGTGAAGGGTGATGCCCCACTGATCCAGAAAATCGGACATCGCGTGAGTAAGGCTGCGGGGCTGCATCTGGGTTCCGTCCACCAAGGTGAACACGTGCCAGCTGTCGTCCGCCCTCACCCCGAGCCGTAGCAGTTCCTCTGCCTGAGCGAGCCGCCAACGGCGCAACTCCTCGACAGCCATGGACGGCAACGCCACGGTGCGCGCCTTGCCGCTCTTGGCTTCCTTCTCGCGAATGTCGCCGGCGTCGGTCTGTTCGGTGCTGGCGATCACCGCCAACTGGCCGTTGTCGAGATCCACCGACTTCCAGCGCAGAGCTAGTATCTCGCCACGGCGAAGGCCGCACAGCGACCCAAGCACTAGGGGAATAAACAGGCGTCGTTCGCGCGCGGCGTCCAGCACGACCGCCGTCGTCGGCGCGTCAATGGTGGTCACGGCCTTTCGCTCAATCTTAGGCCTGTCGCGCTTTTCGAGCAGCGCTGCCGGATTGCGGGCTATCAGTTTCCACCGCTCAGCCTGGCCCAACGCTGAAAAAAGAACGCGGTGAATGTGATTGACGGTGCGGGGCGAGAGACCGCCCTTCCCGTCCCGCCGGCCGTTTTCCAAGGCCTTCCCATATGCCTCGCTGATTTCGATTGGCTGGAGCTTTGACAGGATCTTGGCACCGAGTAGTGGGCAGATGTTCTTGGTCGCGATCTGCTCATACCGCTCGTGCGTCCGGGGCGAGACGTTTGCCCTGATGTGCTTCAGCCAGCGGTCGAAAAACTGGGCCAGCGTGAGCTTGGACGGCTCGACAAACGATCCTGCCTTCATTTCAGTTATCAGCCTGGCGCGCTCTTCCATCGCCTGCCGCTTTCCCTTGCAGTCGGGAAGTGAGACCCATTTGCGCTTGCGCTTCCCGCTAGCAGGATCACGCGTCTCTACGATCGCATACCAAGTCTTGGATTTTCCGCGCTCGACGACTCCGTCCTTCATTTTTCGTCTCCGTCGGGCTTTTTGAATAGATGAGAGAATGGGACCATCCGGCTTCGCTCTGCCTCAGCGGCCTTCTCTCGTTCATCGAGAGCGATCCGAACTGCGGTCCCCACAATCTGATTGATGTCCATCAAAACAAATGAGTCGATCAGGCGCCGCTCAATCTCTTCACTAATCGAACGGCCGCTTGCCGCGGCAGCTTCGGAAAGTTTGTCGCGCAATTCCGCCCTGCTTCGGAACGTGAAATTCACGGTCTTCCTTTCGGCCTCATCGAGCGCCGGCCGACCAGCTTTTTTCGCTTTTTTCGCTTTCATACTTCGCCATCCCTCGCCGTACTATATTGCACTGAATATCAGGTGCAATAATAGTTGACAAGGGGGTATCGGGGCCTATTTTGCATTATCGCACTGATTTGCCAGTGCGTTAAATTGGACGGAGGCCACCCCGATTAATCAGGAACTACAGGAGCTACTTTCGAAGCCGACCGCTGATGTGCCTGAGGCGGGCCGGATCTGTTACGGACTGAGTAGGAACGGCAGCTACGACGCGGCCAAGCGCGGCGATATCCCAACCATCAAGGTCGGACGCCTCCTGAAGGTCCCGACTGCAGCACTTCGCAAGCAGCTCGGACTGGAGGCCGCATAGTCTATGGCCTCTTCATATGCGACGAAGCCGGCCACCGCGCGACACGGTGAACCGGCTTCGGAAATCGAGCTGCTTGGCGGCGGGCTCGATGCAACACATAGCCCCAGGCTGGACCAGCGGCAAGCCCTCGCCCTCACCCGGCGTTGCGCCTTGAGTCTGGAAATGGCCTCGATCGTAGCTCCCCTCCTACATGGAGAGGCGCGGTAATGCACGTCAAAGCCCTAAAACAACAAATAGATTGCATCCGTGATCATGCTCTCGCGCATTATGCGCGCGGAGAGCAGGAAGAGCTTGCCCGACAATTCCGTGAAGCCGCGCGCCTTATCGAGTCCAGCAGAACTGTCGGATTTGTGGCGTCGCTGTTGCCCTTTGATCCCAGGGGGGCAGCATGACCCGCTGCATCCTTGGTATTGATCCGGGTGCTTCCGGCGCTATCGCTTTCTTTTTCCCTGACCATCCTGAGCGGGTGGCCGTGGAGGACATGCCAGTCGCGGCCGGTGAAGTGGACGCTGTAAATCTCGCCAAACGCGTTGCCGCAATGGCGCCCGATCTCGTCTTTCTAGAGCGCGTCAACGCGATGCCCGGGCAAGGCGTCTCGTCCACCTTTAAATTCGGCCGTGCTTATGGCGTGGTTCTCGGCGTGATTGGTGCGGCGGCGATCCCTTTGCACCTCGTCACGCCGGCGAAGTGGAAGGGACACCTCCGCCTGTCCTCGGACAAGGAGCAGGCTCGCGCGCTGGCTCTCCGGCTTTTCCCCTCCTGTGGCGATCATTTTAAGCGCAAGAAAGATCATGGCCGCGCCGAGGCCGCGTTGATTGCCCGCTACGGTGCCGAGCATTTGCGCCTGATCGGAGGTGGTGCATGAGCCACCCCCTCATGGTCTCGGACCCGAACGTCCGAAAGCAACTCCAGCTCGCCGGGCTGCGCTTCATGTGCACGCGCGCGAGGTGGCTGGAGAGCGAGGCAAAGATCCTTGGCGTGAGCCTCAAGAACGGCAACCTCTCAAGTCGGGAGGTTGACGCCCGGCTCGAGGAAATGGGCGCTTTGGATTTAGTCTATCCGGAGTTGATGCGCGAATGAGAACCCCAGACGTTGCCCAAAGGCCGAAAGGCTTCTCCTTCGAACTGTTCGGCAACATCCGTTGCCCGACCGAGGCCGGCAAAGGCCATATCATCAAAGGTATTTTCGCCTACGATGAAACGTCAGCATGGGTGGGGCCGCCCGGAAGCCTCAAGTCTGCCTTGTTGGCTGATGCAGCGGTGGCCATCGCTAGCGGCGCCGATTGGTTCGGCCATCGCAATAAGTGCCCTACTGGGGTCATCTACTTCGCCCTTGAGCGGGCGGATCTTGTGCGGCGTCGGCTGTTGGCTATCGCAAAGAGCAAGGGGATAGAGCGCCTGCCGATCGCTGTTGTCCCCGCGGTGATCGATTTGGTTCGGCCGGATTCCGTGAGGAGAGTTCTCGACACCATCGCGGACGTTGAAGCGGAATTCTACGGACCCGACTACGACAGCGAAGGTGCCCGAACGCGAGGTGCCGGAGTGCTCATTTTCGACACATGGGCCAAGCTGGTTGCTGCCGGCGGGGGCGACGAGAACCAGGCCAAAGACCAAGGCGCCATCTTTGCCAATCTGCAACGCATCAAGAACGTCACTGGAGGCCCGCACGTTGCCCTGATCGGCCACACCGGCAAGGAAGCCGAGCGCGGCCCCAGAGGCAGTAGCGCAATCGTGGGTGACGTGGACATGCTTGTTACGATCAGCGGCGAAGACATCAAAACCGCTACCATCAGCAAAGCCAACGACGCCCCGGAGGGCCCGCTGTTTTCCTTCAAGTCGAAAGTACATGAGTTCGGCTTGGACGAGGACGGCGACCCCATCACGGTCAACATCGTCGAGACCGCAGACGCCCCAGCACCAACTTCCCGGTCCGCCAAGCTATCTGCCAACCAACAGACGTTCTTCCGCATCCTCCACGACGCCGGAGACGCCGGCCTGACACTGGAGGAATGGAATAACGAGGCAAAGGCAGTCGGCATCGGCTCCAACCGCAAAGCGACACTGCACGACCTCCGCAAAGCCTTGGAGGACCGCTCTATGGTCCGAGAGTACGGAGGACGCTGGAAGGTCAACCACGGAGGCTAGGTACGGTTACGGGTTACGGCTCTCTAGAGAGAGCCGAACCGTAACGTAACTCCGTAACCCGCCCGAACCGTAACCGTAACGTAACCCGAACCGTAACCCGTAACTGAGGGATAGAGACGTGAAAAGGACCCCATCAGCCACCCGAGCAAGCGGCGAGAAGCTTCCGGCTGTGTCCTTGCGGGGAGTTGGGAGAGTTCAGCGTCGGATCTGGCGCGCTTTCATGGCGATGCCTGAGAGAGAGCTGACGACGGCCCAGCTTGCGGCCTGGTGCTATCCTCGCCTGGAGGGAAAGCCGCTCAAGCGTCATCGGACAGCGATCGTTCGGGCCGCTGCTCGGATGGCTGAGCGCGTCCGCCGAGATCGTCCAGGAGGCGTGGTTTTCAGGGCCTTTGGTAGCAATGCGGTAGCAACCGAGCATTCCGACGCAGTAGAATTAGAGTCCGCTCAATAGCTTAGCGAGCGACAAGCACCGGTTTGGCAATTCGGTTATCTTCTATTTCCCCGTCAACGGCTGCCAGCCAGGACCCACCAAGCTGTTGTCGAGATACCCCATGATGTTGCGCCGCTCGCCAGCGCCAACGTACACACACCCGCAATAGCCGCAGACTTGCGCCGAATCCGCCCATGGAGCAGTTTCTCCATGGCCTGCTAGCTCCTCGGTAGCACTCCGTTGCGGAGGGTTGGCCGCTTTGCAATCGGGGTCGGGGCAGGCTTTCATTGGCAATTCCTGGGGGCGAGATGGGACGGCATATAGTCAGGGTCTGGGATGAATCGTTTGAAGTAGAAACCTACCAGAAATCAAAGGCCGTGTGGATCGCTTCTGGGACGTATATGGGCGAGAGCCACACCACTCAGGACCGTTCAGAGGGCACGGCCGTGAAACGCTGGCGCGAATGGGCTCAATACAAAGGGAACGGCTAAGCACAAATGTCTCACTTCATGATGGATTGCTACTTTCCTGACGTGACTAAGCCTAAAGGCCTTGTATGCGAGGCGATCCCAATCAAGGCGATCGGCGACGATGAGGCCATAGCAGAGGCCAAGCGGGTCGCAATCTGGAAAAAACCAGTACGGTTTGAAGTCCGTGTTGTCAGCAGAGCGGGAGACAAGACGATCTTTGAATCGTGAGGACATGCCTGAAGACGGCGGTCCGTTGATCTTTTTTTGTTGTCCGTGCCTTTGTGTGCACTACAGTCCTTTTTCGAGCCTTTAAGTAATTGATCTGGTTTATCTATTCCCTTTCTTCGGATTCCCGTCAGGCTTATATTGGTCGCACCAAATCAATCACCGGTGCGAACCAAGATGACCGAACAAACGTCCGACCACTTCTCCGAGCGCGCCGTGTTCAAGTGCTCGCCTGAGCTGCTCGAGGTTATCGACCGCGCGGCGGCTGCGAGCTTCACCACGCGGTCGAGCTTCCTTCGCGGCACGGTCGTGGAGCGACTGCGCCGAGAGGGTGTGATCCCCTCCCCGCGCGCGACTGTGGCGGGGGCTGCCTGACATGAAGGGCAACAGCAAACCCCACGAAGATCTCATCGATGAGATCAACCACGGCTGTTCACAGGACGCGTTCGCCTCGCTGATCGCCGGCATCGCCAATCGCATCGAGGCCACGCGCCTCAACCCGGTGAAGGTCTCCGACCTCGTGTCCATCCTCCGGGAGGACACGACCAAGCTCTATAAAGCCGTGATGCGGAAGGGCTAGGCGCAATGGCGGGCTCTATCTCACTTTCACTCTCGCAGCAGGAAGTCGAGGCGCCCAGCGCCGCCTTGGCGCACGCAATCGACATTGCAGCCCATCCCTAAGATCAACAACGAAAAGGTACAACAATGGCAAATCGAGAAGCACTTGCGCGGTCCGCATTCGCCAAGCGTCATCCCGAATGGGAAGACGAGCTTAAGGGAGCCAATATCGGCATCGCGTGGGCGCATAAAATGGCGTCCGAAGGCAAGCTGACGCACAAGGAATGCAAGGAATATGAGGCGCACCTCTGGAGCGAGATGCTCGAGGAAATGCCGATGGAGGTGTTTTCCGAGATGCAGGAGGACGGGTCGCTCCATGATCTGGAGGCGTTGGCGCGCGGTTACGATGACGACCGCGATTCACACGACGTGACTGAGGGTCGGAAGGCTATCGAGCGGAAAGTTTTTGCCGATGCCCTCGAACAAAGGTGGCTGCAAGGTGCGATCGATAACAAGACATATGCGCAGATGTCCCGGGAACACGTGGGCAAGAGCGAACGTCTGGACGATTTGATCGCGGATGGAGACCACGACGAAGCCGCCTTCGAGGCGTTCGGAGAAAAGTACGATGTCAAGCCCGCCCATGACAACAAGCTCGCGAACTGGCTGAACGAAACGTACGGCGGCACGAAAAACCCGGACGGCAGCAAGTGGAAGCCGTATGAACCAAAGCGCGACGATCGCTCCAATCAGGAAAAGGCGACCGACAAGGCCGGCATCCTTGATCTCGACATGCTGGCCGACCTTGAGTGCGGCAGGTCTGATTACTCGTCAGTTGGTCCGCCTGGATATGTCGAGCATGAGACGGTGCATGATCTCGGATCGATCCTCTCCGACAATTCGAGCAATGAAGACGATGGCTGAGCAAGACTCGAAAACCGGCCGGTTTCTTCCCGGCAACAGCGGCAATGGCGGGCGCCACAAGGGCGCGCGCAACAAGCTGCACGCTGATTTCATCCAGGCGCTGTTGGACCATTTCCACATGAGGGGTACCGCGGAAAATGCGGCTGCCCTTCCGCGCGGTCAGGCAGCGATCGAGATCGTCTATCGCGAGAACCCACGCGATTACCTGAAGCTGATCGCGAGCGTGCTGCCCAAGGAATACACCATCGAGGACAACCGGTATGACGACGTCGGCGACGAAGAGCTCAGGGAAATCATCGACGACTTCCGCCGAAAAGCATCTGAGCGAGAAGGAATCCAAAGCGCTGACCAAGGCGCAGAGGGAGCTAAACCGGCGCTTAACTGAAAACCGGCTCAAGTATTATCGGCCGTACGCGAAGCAGCGCTCGTTTCATGAAGCTGGGCTCGTTTACCGGGAGCGTCTGTTTCGCGCCGCTAACCAGGTCGGCAAGACGATTGCCGGCGGCTTTGAAGCGGCGATGCACGCGACTGGCCGATACCCTGATGACTGGAAGGGCAAGGTTTTCGACGAACCAACCTACGCGTGGGTTGGCAGCCCGACCGGTGAAACCCTGAGGGACAATCCGCAGCGCATCTTGCTTGGCCGCGTCGGGCAGCACGGGACCGGCTCGATCCCAAAGGACGCCATTGTTGAAACCGTCCCCGGTGCCGGCGTGTCGGATCTTGTCGGAACGATCATCGTCCGCTGGGGCGGTGGGGGTGACGTCCAGGCGGGTCAAAGCTCAATCGGCTTGAAATCCTACGTTCAGGGCCGCGAGAAGTGGCAGGGCGAAACGCTGCATTGGCTCTGGTTCGATGAGGAGCCGCCAGAGGATATCTATTCGGAAGGCTTGACCCGAACCAACGTCACCCAAGGTCCCGTCTGGCTGACCTTCACTCCCCTACTCGGCATGTCCGACGTGGTGCGGCGGTTCCTGCTCGAAAAGTCCCCCGACCGTCACGACACGTCCATGACGATCGAGGAGGCCGAGCACTTCACGCCAGAGCAGCGCCGAAAGATCATTACCAGCTACCCGGTGCACGAGCGGGACGCCCGGACCAAGGGCATCCCTATCCTGGGCTCTGGGCGCATCTTTCCGGTCACGGAGGAATCGATCACGGTTGCTCCATTCGAGATCCCTACCCATTGGCATCGCATTGGCGGCATGGACTTCGGATGGGACCATCCCTTCGCCGCGGTGGAGCTTGCCTGGGATGCTGATCAGGACATCGTCTACGTCATCAAGGCCCATCGGCTGCGGGAGGCCACGCCTGTGGTCCATGCTGGCGCCATCAGGTCGTGGGGCCCCCTTCCCTGGTCATGGCCCCGCGACGGCCGCCGGGAGACGCTGGAAGGCGCTGGCGTGGCCTTGGCTGAACAGTACCGGGCCCAGCAACTCAACATGCTGGATGTCCACGCGCAGTTTGCGGACGGCTCTGTGAGCGTCGAGGCCGGCCTGATGGACATGCTGACGCGGATGGAAACCGGCAAGCTAAAGGTGTTCAGCACCCTGCTCGACTGGTTCGAGGAGTTTCGGCTGTACCACCGGAAAGACGGCAAGGTGGTGAAGCTGGGGGACGATCTGCTTTCAGCCACCCGCTACGGGATGATGATGCTTCGCTTTGCCGAGCAGATCTATCGGCGGGACAGGCCGCGGCGCCGGCGGGGCTTTTTCTGGGGCGGCGGGCACGATTCGGGTGCCTGGATGAGCGGCTAGACGACGTTGAGGCGAGCTTTGGTTTTCGCCATCATCGCGGGCACTCGACTCAGGCGCCTTTTCGCAGGACGGCTGTCGGCCTACCAACTATTGCTTGGCAAGAGCCCGGTTACCGAAAGCAGCGTACTCCTCCACCGTATCATCGATCGCAGGCAGCGGCAGGTGACAGAGCGCAGCAAGTTCGTCACCGAGACGCCCAACCAACAAAACAAGGGCGCGCATCTCATCGTATGTGATCGACTTCCAGTTTTTCCGATCCAAAAGATGTGCGACGCCGAAGTTACGAAAATGAATAAGTCGCGAGTGAATTGCCCAATCGATCTGGCGATATAATTCCAGAAACCGTTCAAGCATCTCCGTGGGCGATGGACCGAACATGCTTTGGAATTCCTCGTTCTCGCCATAGACGCGCTCAATCAGCGCGCGCTGAACTTCCGGTCGCTTCAGACGCTTGTAGACCCCTTGGAAGCTTATCGTCTTCGGATCTGCATCGAGTGCTATGCACACGCGGATCACCGCAATCATCAGCGTGCCGTCCTGAAAACCACGCGCGCCCTGCACCCAGGCATAGTCATTCAGAAGCTTCCCACCGACCTTCATCGCCTCGTTTGCGGCGTCCGCCAGCCCAAAAGAGATTGCTGCCAGCTTCGCAATACCTGAAAGCCGGGAGGCGGCGTTGATTATGAAGTCAACGTCTTCGCTCATGTATGTGGGGGCTTTAGGTATGCCACGACCGCAATAACGGCCTGAGCGATTGCCCCTAGCGCAGACAATCCCGCCGCGATTGCCGCCCAAATGGTGGCCCATTTCATCGCGTCGTTACGACGTTGTTCCACGAGGGCCCTTTGTTGATCAGTCCAAGCGAGCCATTCTTGTGCGAAGCCAACTGTGAAATACGTCTCTTCTCCAAGCGGAATAGCGGCGCCGGCGCCGATACGAGATTCAAGGCCGCCCAGTTTGCTTCTGACGTTCTCCGGCCCAATACGCTCTAATATTTTGATCCAGGCACGCGCAGCGGCGTCGGTAGGGGGCCGGAATGAACTAGCACTATGGTCAAATTGCTTCGTCTGCTTGAGGCTCACGCGATTTTCTCCCGAATCGGGAGTGGATTTTAAACCAAAGCAGGAGCCGGTCAGGCCTTTTGACCTGCTGTGACCCAGGCGCGCCGTTCCGCGCAATTTTAGTGCTAGGGCAGCTTTGTTCGTGAAGCCGCATCACCTGACGGCGTAATCCGATAGGTGCCGCTCTCGGAGCCTCGCTCGATCCAACCCTTAGCCATCATGTTTAGGATTGTCCTATGGCCCGTGGGCGCGAGATCTTTCAATTTCATCTCACGACCGCTTCGGAGCTTTTGGAGCACGCTGCGCTCTACGTGTGAAGGAAGGTGACTGGCGCGAGGAGGCACTACTTTCCCTTCGCTTTGAGCCCCAGCTCAACTAGCCGGCGGATGGCTTCTGGCCGCCCGGGTAGATCATCCTGCTGGCGTCGCCAGTCGTCGATCTGTTTGGCCATGGCGGGCTGAACACGCACGCCTACCAAATCGCCAGTAACGACGGCGCGCTTCTTTGGTGCTTTCATGTTAACACGACTTGCTTGAGTCATGGTTTCATGATAACACGAAGCCGAGCCAAGGGGAAGCTGGACACTTCCGCCCTGGCTCTAACCTCAAGCACGAAGGGTAATCCAATGATCGAGGCTGACAGCGTGCATAGCACGCCACCCCTAAACAGGTCTGTAGGTCCGCTGAGCGGACTGGCCCTCCAAGAGCGGGCGCGGCAAACGGCCCTCCACGACCTCGCCAGACTCAGGAAAGAGGCATCCGCCGAGATCACCAGGCTGATCGCCTTCCTGGACGCCTCCGACCCCTACGTGATGACCGAGCTCGAGGACGGCGCCGACGATGGTCCATGCGACACCGACGAACTGGAGGTCAGCGAGGGGGACGAAGAAGACGGGGGCGATAGCGAGCCATCTCTCGGCAGCCTCGACCACCACCACAGTCAAGAGCAATGGGCTAGCGGCGGTCGGCGCGACCTCGAACAAGATCCAGCCGCGTCCGGTATCGGAGACCACGACTGCCTGCTGGAGCAAGTCGGATCGCAGGATTGGACCCATACGGTGATGGCATGAAGGAAAACTCTTGGCACCGCCGCCACGCCATCCAGCTTGCCGCTCAGCTACCCGAGAAGAACGGAGACGCGTTGGCCATCCTGCGATTGGCAACCGAGCTGGTCACGGACTTCCTTGCCGAGCCGGAGGCCGCACCGAAGCCGGCTCCGGTCGTGGCGCTGATCGGGGGCAACGGATGCTCCTGATCCGCCTGTTGCTCACGCGCTACCGGCTGCGGCTGGCACGCTACGCCCTTCGGGCCAGCACGTGCGTTGCCTTGCTCAGCAGGCGGCTGGATCGGCTCTGATCTACCGTCCTAAAAACTACGCCGCCGGGCTTGAAATGCATTGTCCCGGCGGCGCTTATTTCGCTGGCCTCGAAATCCCAGTACGCCTGTTTAGCAGGCCGAATGTGAAGGGCTCCTGAACTAAACCACGCAGCGCGCGGGACGTTGCCCGGCGCCCGCCGGTTCACGCTGGCGGGCCTTCACATCATGTGCTGCATAGGAACGATACCCGCCGGCGGGAGTCATCCTAGCGCCTGGCGGTCTCGACCCCCGGCCCAGGCACTCAAGTGAGGCCCCAGCAATGCCCCCAGCGCTGGGGCCTTTTCTTTTGGCCCGCCGGTTCACGCGCCTTATCGAGCGCTGGCCCCCAGTCGCCTAAGTTGAATTTCGCAGTGGCCTATTTTGAGGTTCGCTGGCGGAACCGGATTCAGATTTCGCCGTTTTGGAGTCGTCTTTAATAGCTTAGGGAGTGCGCCATGTCGGAGCGCCGCCGAGTAAAACAGACCCGGCCTCTTGAAGAACGAATGGCCGAACTGGCCGCCAAGATGAAAGAGGAGGCAGCACAATTGCCGGCCGGCAAGGAGCGCGACGCCCTCCTTAGGCGAGCCAGAATTGCCGAAACAGGCTCGCACATCCGCGATTGGGTGAATTCGCCCGGGCTTCAGGCTCCAGAGTGAGCTTGGAACAATTGTGCACTTTGGTACTTAGTGACTCACCTTTGGCAGGGTGAGCTTATGAACTTCTATAGCGGCGACAAGTTTTCAGGACCGAAGACGCGGGAAGACCGGCGCTGCGGTTGCGGCGCTCAGCCAAGACTAGCGCACAAGATGATGGACCCCCTCCGAGGCCTCACCGTGCGCATGTTTGAATGCCAGTGCGGCCAACGCAGTTGGACCGAGGACCAAGAGTAAGGCCGCCAACTGAGGCGGCCTTATCCGCACTTGTGGTTCTTAGCGTGCAGCCTAGTCCGATCTCCGGTCATTTCTCCCACATAGTCGTCGATCGCATTCATCAGCTTCTCGCGGTCACCGCCGCGGCGGGCCTGCCTCCCGAAGATCAGGTAGCGGCGTAGCCGGTCGAGCTCAGCGAGGTCTGCTTTTACGCGTTCGGCCTCCGCTTCCTCCTCGAGCTTACGCATCCGCTCTTCGTGGTACGCCTTCGCGGCCGCTCGGTTCTCTGCCTTGGTCATGGCGCCATCGAAACGTGACGCTAGTCAGAGTCAAATCGTCGATTCCTAGCGGCTCGGATTGAGCGCGAGCTACTGCCGGTCGTGGGTGTGGAAAAGCTGTCGCTGCGGTCTGCTCGTCGCCGGAATCGGCTAGTTTACCCACGGCGACGGAATCCGGCCGGACTGGACAGTTGCACCCGAGGACGGCGCGGCTTAAATCCCGCGCGTCCTCGGGCAATCGATGCCGGCGATCAGGCTGCGGGGAGATCTTCCAGAGCAGCCCGTGCGGCTTTACCCTTCCACATGATGGAGCGTGGCCTGTGGGGATTAGGACACATCTCTAGCAATATTCGGCAAGGTTGGAACAGCCTGATTGCTACTCGGCTTGTGTTTGCGGTGGCTGCCTCTGTCCCACGAGGCTGGCTGTCCGGAGGCCCCAGCATCATCATGCCCCCCGGCCCGATGCTGGGGCCTATTTTCTTTGTGCGAGGCGCCCATTGGACGAGACCTGGAGAGTAGTCTTCGCAATTAGTTCGGCGGCTATTGTCGCCGGCGGCGCCTTCTTTGCCATCCGGTTTATCATCGGATTGCATCTCTGACTCAGCCCTTCGGCATCCGTAACCACAGCTCAACGATGAACCAGACGACGGGCGTCCAGATCAGCAGTAGAACGGCAGCCATCAGCAACTCACGGCGCCGCGGCCACAACTCACGGCCTATGATGCCGAGCGCCATTCCGACAATAAGCCCGACAAGTGCTTCCACTGCCCGTCCCCCAGTATCGGGTTGGGGCAAGCCGGTTTGCTACCGCAATTGCTACCCAACTTGTTGGGACGACGTGAGATAGGCGGGGATGGAAGCAAGCTGACCTTGGGAAAATTCCCAGTATTTCAGCACGATAAGGGGTCAGGTAGGAGTGACTGGTATGCCCGCTCCAGAATTTGGAGACCGGTGCTCTACCAATTGAGCTACACTCCTACGGACCCTGCGTCGCCTTAGGATCAGGGCCGCTTTCAAGCACAGGGCGCGGCCGGATTGCAAGGACGGATTGCAAGGGTGAAGCGCGCTGGCCTCGCTTGTTTGTGCCACGGCTTCTGGGCCAGAGTTCATCCCCGATAATAATGTGCCCCCGGGAGTGAACATGACCGCCACAGCCGCCCCTCACGCCGCGATCGCGCCAAAAACCCCATCCCTGCCCGAGGCCAAGCCGGAAACGCTGGGCTTGTCGAGGTCCCGCCTCCAGGCGATGTCGGATGCGTTCAAGCGCGAGATCGACAAGGGAACCGTACCCGGAATCACCGTGCTGGTGGCCCGCCGCGGCCAGGTCGGCTGGTTCGAAGCGATCGGCAAGCAGAGCCCGGCCAGTTCGGCGCCGATGGCGCATGACTCGATCTTCCGCATCTTCTCGATGACCAAGCCGATCGTGTCGGTCGCCATCATGGCGCTGGTCGAGGACGGCCACCTCCTCCTCAGCGACGCAGTCGCGAAATTCATCCCGGAGTTCGCTGAACAGAAAGTCGGTGTCGCCAGCGGCGGCAAGCTGGAACTGGTTCCGCCGAAGCGGCCGATGACGGTGCAGGACCTGCTCCGCCATACGTCGGGCCTGACTTACGAGCACCAGGGCGATGGCCCCGTGCACAAACTCTACCAGGACTCCCGCGTGCGCAGCCGCAAGATCACCAATGCCGAGCACGCCGCGCTGGTGGCGAGCTTTCCCCTCGTCTGCCACCCCGGCGACGAGTTCAACTACAGCCGCTCCACCGACATCCTCGGCCGCATCATCGAAATCGTCAGCGGCAAATCGCTCGGGGCATTTTTGACCGAGCGCATCCTCGCCCCGCTCCAGATGACCGAGACCGGCTTCTCGACGACTGAGGCCAATGCCGGCCGGCTCGCAGAGCCGTTCGCGGCCGATCCCTGGACCGGCGACAAGGTCGCGCTGTTCAGCATGCTGGAACAGCCGGTGATGGAGTCCGGCGGCGGCGGCCTGGTCTCGACCACGATGGACTACGCGCGCTTCGCGCTGATGCTGCGCAACGGCGGCACGCTCGACGGCAACAGGATCATCGGCCGCAAAACACTGGAGCTGATGGCGTCGGATCACCTCGGCCCCGAGGTGAAGACCAACGGCACGCTGTTGTCGCCCGGCCACGGCTTTGGTCTCGGCTTCGCCGTGCGCCGCGAGGCCGGCATCGCGCCGTTCCCCGGCAGCGTCGGCCAGTATTTCTGGAGCGGTATTGCGGGGACGTTCTTCTGGATCGATCCGAAGGAGGATCTGTTCGTGGTGTTCATGAGCCAGGGCCCGGGACAACGCGATTACACGCGCACCCTGGTGCGGGATCTGGTTTACGCGGCGGTGGATTAGTTTCGTCAGGCACGCGCCAACAAGACAGGCTCCTCGACGGACGGCGCGGAGCCAACATGGCCCTGCGCCATGGAGACCACGATTTGCGCCGCCTCTCGGAGCGAGGTGGCAAACAGGTCGGCCTTCGCCGTCTCCCGCAGCTCGTCGATGTTTGCGACCCCCTCGGCCCAGCATCCAACCATGATGGATGCCTGCGGCAGTTTGCGGCGAAGCCGGCGCACCGCATAGCGCAGATGCGCCGGGCTTGTGACGCCGATATAGCTCAGGCAGACCAACGCCACGCCTGACGTATCAAGGCGAAAGATATTGGCGGTCGACAACGCTTCCGGGCCTTCGACGCGGCTGCCGACGCCATGCGCACGGCACAGCTGCGAGAGCATGATCGCACCGGCCTCGTCGAGCATGGTTCGGCCTCCAATGCAGAGCACGGCATTTTCGCAGCAAAATTGTTCCGCGAGGGCCGCTTCATCGAGCACGGGGATATCCGGCCGGTCATCGGCCGGCGCGACGGTTTCGACGGCATCGACCGCTTCGGCATCCACGGTCCGCTCATTTCCGACAGGACGGCCATCGTCCTGTTCCGAGATATCGTCGACGAATTCAACCACCGTATCGCGAATGCGCGCGAGCCGCGTCTGGTCCAGAGCAGCGCGGTCGAAGTCCGACTGGGCCAGTTGCATGCCCTTGATCGCGACTTCATCGTAATAGGCCGCGAGCGACCGCTCCTTGAGAAACTGCTCGGCCTTCTCGGCGGCTTCGGTCGGATCCCCGGCCAGCATGCGCTGATAAAAGATCTCCGGAGGCGACAGCGCCGGGCGATCGCCGAACATGACATCCAGAAAGGACAGCCTTTCAACGTGCCGGCCCAGCACGACCAGACAGACGGTGAGCGGCGTTGCGAGCACCAGCCCGATCGGCCCCCACAGCGCCGTCCAGAACGTCGCCGAGACGACGACAGCCACGGGCGAAAGACCCGTGGTGCGGCCGTACAACAGCGGTTCGACGACCTGTCCGACCAGCGGTTCGATGATGAAGAACAGCGCCGCAGTCCAAGCCAGCATCCACCAGCCTGGATCGACCGCCACGGCGAGCGCGAGCGGAAACGCCGCAGCTATGATCGAGCCGATATAAGGCACAAAGCGCAGCACGGCTGCGAGAATGCCCCACAGCGCCGCACTGGGGACTCCGATCAGCCAAAGGCCGGTGCCGATCAGCACGCCAAAGCCCGTGTTGAGCATGAGCTGATTGAGGAAAAGCCGGCTCAACCGCGAAGCGGCGTCGTCGAGCGCCGCAGTCGTGCGTTGCAGATCGTGGGAGCCGGCCAGCCTGATCAGACGGTTTCGAAGATCCTCGCGCTGAATCAGGATGAAGATCACGAAGATGACGATGATCCCTGTCGTCGCCAGCGGCGAGACCAAGGGGGCGATGAGCGAGCGCAGGCTCTCCAGCGCACCGGGATCGGGCTGCAAGACCTCCACAGGAACCGGCTTGACGCCAGGGTGGGCCGGCGTGCCGGAGGTCAGCGGATTGGCGGGCGCAGCCGACTTGGGCTTGTCCAGCTCCTTACCGAGGTCCTGAAGCATCTCGGCGGCGCGCTCTAGCGTGGAGCTGCCACCTGCCACGCCGCGCACCGACTGGATCTTGGACAAGATAGTAGCCTGGTACTTCGGCAAATCGCCGGCCAGGCCATTGAGCTGCGTCGCGATCACGCTTCCCAAGGCGAAAATGATCGCGAAGGCGAAAAGCACGACCCCGACGACGGCCAGCCCGCGCGGGGCGTGAAGACGCTGCAGCAACCTGACGGGAGCAGCGAGCACGAAGCTCAGCAGAATGGCGAGCGCCACGGGAACGAAGATTTCCCGTCCCAAATAGAGAGCCGAGACGATGATGATGCCCAGGATCGCCGCGCCCACCGTGAAAACCATTGCGGAGACGTCGTCGGGAGATTGCGGCTTGATCACCGTTGGGATCATCTGTCTCGCTTCCGGCCCTCGCCTGCTGTGCCATTCAACGATGAATGTGCAGCCCAACGAGCCGGAAAGTGGTTGGTTCCTCGCCGGACCCCGGCTCGGCCAACCGCCTTCCTTGCATCGGCGAGTGCCTCAACTAATTGTCGCGCCGCCGTCGATCACCATGGTCTGGCCGGTCATGAAGTCACCGGCCTTCGAGCCAAGGAACACCGCCGCACCCGCGATCTCGTCGGGGATGCCGATGCGGAGCAGCGGCGAGCGAGCGGTGGAGGCCTTCAAATTCTCCGGATTGTCCCACAGCGCTTTCGCGAAGTCCGTCTTGATCAGGCCGGGCGCGATGCAGTTCACGCGGATGTTGTCCTTGCCGTATTCGCAAGCGAGGTTGCGTGCGAGCTGCATGTCGGCAGCCTTGGAGATCGCGTAGGCGCCGAGGATGGTCGAACCTTTCAGCCCACCGATCGAAGAAACGATGATGATCGAGCCGTCCTTGCGCTCGATCATCTGCGGCACCACCATCGAGATCAGCCAGTTGTTGGCGACGATGTTGTTGTCGAGAATCTTTCGGAACTGATCGTCGGAGATGCCGGCGAGCGGACCGTAATACGGGTTCGATGCCGCGTTGCAGACCAGCACGTCGATCTTGCCGAAGGCGCGGTTGCTCTCGTCGATCAGGTTTTGCAGATTTTCCTTCGACGAGATGTTCGCGGCGATCGCCACCGCCGTGCCCTTGCCGAACTTGTCGTTGATCCCCTTGGCGACCTGGTCGCAGACGTCGGCCTTGCGCGAGGAGATCACCACCTTGGCGCCGTGCTCGGCCATGCGCTCGGCGATCGCGAGCCCGATGCCGCGCGTCGAACCGGTGATGACGGCGACTTTTCCCTTCATGTCGAACAAGGTCATGCTTCTCTCCCAGAGTATGATTTGAGTTGGCCTGGAGCTTACGCTGCGCTCGCGCGCGGGCAACAGCTCAGGCGAGCTTCTTGACTTCCGGTCCCGCGGGCTGGTGCATCTCCGCGTGTGCATCATCCGCGATCCACGGCTGCTGATTCACCATCGGCAATCGCCAGACCGAGCGCTCGGGACTTGCAAAATAATCCAGCCGCGTGATCGAGCAATTGTCGATGTCGAACGACAGCGCCTTCTCCAGCTGGCCGTCGAGCGCAAGCCCGAGCGCGGCTTTGATGGTGCCGCCGTGGGCAACCGCAATCACGTCCCGACCGGCCGCGTCGTTGTTGATCCGCTCGATGATGCGGCGCGCGCGGTTGTAGAGGTCCATGAAGCTTTCGCCACCGGGCGCGGGCTCGTTGATGTCGGCAAACCAGCTCGAGCCGACCGGGCGGCTCGCGATGAAGGCGGCGCGGTTCATGCCTTGCCATTGACCGAGATTTTGCTCGGCGAGGTCCGCCTCCCAAGTCATGGTCGCAGGTTTTGGAAAGCCGGCTGCCCAGATCGCCTCCGCAGTCTGGTGCGTGCGCATCAAATTGCTCGAATACCAGACCGCGTTGCGTGGCAGCACCTTGGCAACAGCATTGAACACGTAGGTGTCGCTGGTGTCGCAGGCGAGATCGCTCTGCCCGTAGATGTTGCCGCCGTCATTGCGCACCGGCGCGTGACGGACCCACCACCAGCGTGTCGTGACCACATTGGGCTTGTTTGCGGCTGCCATCGAAACCCTTCCATCCCGTGTGATGTCGCTGTACGTCAGTAGCGAACCTGTCTCAAGACACTTTACCGTTTGAAATCTTGTTTGAAATTCCGTCGCGCGGCAAGCGTCGCGCGAGCAGCACAGGAGAGAAACGCATGGGCCGCCTGCAAGGCAAATCCGTCATCATCACCGGCGCCGGCAGCGGCATCGGTCGCGCCGCCGCGCTGCTCTTCACCAGAGAAGGCGCAAAGCTGATCGCGGTTGATCGTACCGAGGCGGTGAAGGAGACCGTCGACGAGGTGAAGAAGGCCGGCGGTGTCGCGGAAGCGATGATCGCCGATGCCGGCTCCGAGCAGGATGTCATCGCCGTCATCGACAAGGCGGTGAAGACGCACGGCCGGCTCGACGTGATCTGGGCCAATGCCGGCGTCTCCGGCGGGCTCGTCCCGCTCGGCGAGCAAACCGTGGAGCAGTGGCAGGAAGTGCTGCGCATCAATCTGATCGGACCGTTCCTCGCAGTGAAGCATGCAATGCCGCATATGGTGAAGCAGCAGTCCGGCGCGATCGTGCTGACCGCGTCGGTCGCAGGTCTCAAGGCCGGCGCTAGTGGCCACCCCTATGCTGCGAGCAAGGCCGGCGTGATCAGCCTGGTGCAGACCACCGCATATTCGCTCTCTGGCACCGGCGTGCGCATCAACGCGGTCTGTCCCGGCCTGATCGAGACCGGCATGACCAAGCCAGTGTTCGACCGCGCCAAGGAGCGCGGCACCGCCGACAAGATCGGCCAGCTCAACCCGCTCAAGCGCGCCGGCCAGCCGCACGAACTCGCCGCGATGGGATTGTTTCTGGCCAGCGACGAAGCGTCGTATGTGAACGGCCAGGCCTTCCCGGTGGACGGTGGTCTGACGGCGTCGATGCCGTATGCGGGCAAGCCGGTCTAGCACTCGGTGTCGTCCCGGCCTATTGCGCACCAGGCCGGGACGACGGTGGGCAGATATTTCGTCGACTGCCTCAACACCGTCATTGCAAGCGCAGCGACGCAATCCAGAATTCTCCGCGGTGGCAGTCTGGATTGCTTCGCTGCGCTTGCAATGACGGAGTGTGGGTGACAGCGCCGCTCTTTCAATTTGCATTCCCAGTTGCAGACACACCTTCGCAGCCTCGCGGCTTGTTTCGCCCGAGCTTTGCTTTATCTCTTCACCCTCAATTGAAAGAGGGCGCAGGGAAGGCCGGGAGCCGGCTGGCACCCGCGGTCCACTGTGCGAAGTTGCAGTGAGAAATCTGCACAGCGGCATACAGGTGTAGCCAGGACATCCCGGCCTTCCCTGCGCAGTGGTTGGAACGGCGTATGTCGTGCTCTCCCCGGGGAGCGATACACTATTGCCCCCGTCACCTTGCAGATGGCTGATGTGCGTACCCGGTCGGGCCACCCACATCACCGCAAGACTTGGCGCACAGACTCCGGGCGCCAGGACCACACGATTTGGCCGTACGCGAGCACCACCGGTCGTGCGTGCGACGCCATCGCTCACGGCTCTCCGCCCTGCGATCACCTTCGCACCGATGTGGCCACGTCCACCGCCGCCCGGCCCGCGTTCGTGACGATCGCGATACGCCCCTCTTCCTTGGGCCGGAGTGCGCGCAATATCCGTCAATTCCGAATTTCGGTAAAGTGGAATATTTTCGGCAGCGCGCCTTGACCGACGATGTGGGTATTTTGCCCGACGGGCAACGCAAGCTGTCGTAGCCCGCATGAGCGAAGCGACATCCGGGATTCGTAAGCACGACCGTTCCCCGGGTATCGCTTCGCTCACCCGGCTACGGGACTACAGACCAACGGTATTGATTGCCCCTCGGGCAGCGACGTTGGTATGGTTCATACAAGCGGGCTCAACCTCCGCAGTCCCCTGACAAGAACGAGACAATGCCCAACCCGATCTTCCCGAGTGCACGCCCCGATCGCATCCGCAACCTCCTCGCCGACCTCGTCGGCTTCGACACCATCAGCGATCGCTCCAACCTGCCCCTGATCGCGCATATCGAGAGCTATCTCGCCTTCCTCGGCGTCAAGGGCGAGCGCATCACCGACGAGACGGGCAAGAAGGCCTCGCTCTGGGTTACGATCGGGCCGGAGGATCGGCCGGGCCTGGTGCTGTCCGGCCATACCGACGTGGTGCCGATCGTGGGCCAGGACTGGAGCCACGATCCGTTCAAGCTGGTCGAACGCGACGGCAGGCTCTACGGCCGCGGCACCACCGACATGAAGGGCTTTGTCGCGGTGTGCCTCGCCATGGTGCCGGAGATGCTGGAGGCGAAGCTGATAACGCCGATTCATCTGGCGATCTCCTATGACGAAGAGATCGGCTGTGTCGGTGTGCGGCCGATGCTCGCCGAAGTCGCAAAGAAACGGATAAAACCGCTCGGCTGCTTCGTCGGCGAGCCGACCGAGATGAAGGTCATCATCGGCCACAAGGGCAAGCACGGCGTGCGCGCGACGTTCAAGGGCCTCGCCCGCCACTCCTCGATCGCACCCGATGGCGTCAACGCGATCGAATATGCCGCCGAGCTGATCACCGAGATCCGCCGGCGCGCGGTGAAGCTCGCGGCCGCAAGATCAAACGATAGCCTCTACGACGTTCCCCACTCGACGCTGCTCACCAGCATCGTGCATGGCGGCGCGGCGCTGAACATCGTGCCCGATACCTGCACGGTGGATTTCGAATGCCGCGGCATCGGCATCACCGAGTCCAGGGAGGTGACGGATGCGATCGTCGCCTGGGCCAAGGTCGAGCTCGAGCCTGAGATGAAGGCGAGAAATCCTGCGTGCGGCATCGATTTCGAGGAGATCCTCGACTATCCCGCCCTCGACACGGCCGCCGACGCAGCGATCGTGACGCTGGCAAAGCAACTCGCCGGCCGCAACGACCACGCCAAGGTCGCCTTCGGCACCGAGGCGAGTTTGTTCGCCAGCATGGCCGACATCCCGTCGGTCGTGATCGGCCCCGGATCGATCGCGCAGGCGCATACGCCGGACGAATTCGTGGAGATGGCGGAGCTGGTGAAATGCGCGGGATTTGTCGAGAAGCTGATCGCGCATTGCGCGAAGGGGTAGCCGTAGCTCTGCGTAGGGTGGGTTAGCGAAGCGTAACCCACCACTTTTGTCACGCCGTGTGACCGGCGGATTACGCTTCGCTAAACAACGCAAGCGTTATTTTGCCTTGAGTTATCAAAGATATAGCGAAACGGCGCCTGATCCGCGCTGACACCAAGCTAACATGCTAACTTCGGCGGATGGCGAAGAAGCCGAAGAAAGCCGCAAAACGCAAGGCCACGCCGCGCGCCACGCTGGTCGTCGATCGCTCGCGTTTGCCGTTGGGAAGTGAGGCGCGGTTGGCTGTCAATTTCTTGCGCCAGTACGGTGCCAATCCATCGCTGGCGCCACGGCCCGGTATTGATCCCGACGAGGCCCGCGAGTTCTGGCTTCAAACGCGTTCGCGGTCTGCGCGCAAGTTGCCGCTCTGGGTCATCGACCTGGCCGCAGCAATCCTCGCTCAGATCCCGATGCGGCAGGATCGTCCGGCGAACCGACCAGCGGACAAGCTGACGACCGACCTCGAATTCTGGGTAAACGTTTTTGGAATGACGCCGGCCAAGGGTGCACGATGGGTGGTGTCTGCCGATGCTTATCGCCGCGAACGTGACGAGAGCGCTGATCAGGCCACCGACCTGGACGGCGAGACCGAAAAACTGGCACGGCGCATTTACAAGAAGCGCAAGCGCGGTGTGCCAAAACCAAAATAACTTTCGGCACTAGTTTCCCGCAAATACAGGTCTACTCATGCGGTCGCCCATTTTTTCAGAGGCGATCACATGACCGCACCCCTCATCGACCGCGTTCTGAGAGCGCGCGAAGTCTGCAAAATTCTCGGCATCAGTCGCGCCACCCTCTGGCGGCGTGAGCGCGAAGGCCTGTTTCCCAAAAGCGTGCGCCTGACACAAAGCACCGTCGGCTGGTTCGAGCGCGACATTGCTCGCCATCAGGCCGAGCTTCGCGCGCAAGCCGGTCTGCCGGAAGACACCGCCACCGCAAAATAAAACGGCCGGTCTGCGCAGAAAGCAGCCGGCCGGAATACGTTTTGGGTGTCTGACGACCTCCAGATATTCCTGTCGTCGCTTTTGTGCAAGCCGGCCCCAACCCGAAGGAGCCGACCCATGCCACGCGTCAGCGCCATTTTTTCCACCCCGACCTATCGCGGCAGCGAACTTCCCGCCGAAGGCAAGTCCGTCTTGATCGGCGGCTGGCACGAGGGGCAGTCGTGGGGGAAAGATCGCTATTTCGTCGATCTGGTCGGCGATCCGCTCGCACTGCAACTCACCGGCGCGTTGGCCTTTGACATCAAGCAGGTGCTCGGCGCCGACGACTTCGACGATTTTATCGATCGCTGGATCACAATCTATCCCGTCCCGACGCAAATCAAAGACAAAGAGACCGGCGAGCTCAAGATGGTCGCCATGATCCGCGCCCGCGCCTGCGATAAGGATCAGGCGCCCCCGCGCCGCTTGAGCCAGGCCAAGGACAGTCCGCCCGACGACGACATTCCGTTCTGAGCGGGTGTAGCCATGACCGACGATGATCCCGACGTGATCGATATCGCCAAGGCGCGGCGTAGCAAGTGGCAGAACGACTGCATCAAGGGCGAGAGCGGCCGGCCGCTGCCGATCATCGCCAACGTGCTGCTGGCGTTGCGGCGCGACAGCGGTTTGCAGGACGCCTTCGCCTTTGACGAGATGGCGCGGACGGCGATGCTGATGCATGCAATCGGCAACCCCATGGCGCCATTCGAGCCGCGCGGCATCATCGACGGTGACGTGGCCTATGTTGCCGAATATCTGCAACAGGCCGGACTGAAGCACGTCGGCAGCGGCGTGGTGCGCGACGCCATCGGTGCCCGCGCGACTGAAAATTCCTTTCACCCGGTGCGCGACTATCTCGACAGCCTGCAATGGGACGGCCACAAGCGCGCCAACGTTTGGCTGACGACGCGGCTCGGCGCCGAGCTCGGCGAGTACACCAGCACGATCGGCCGCATGTTCCTGATCGCCATGGTGGCGCGCATCTACGAGCCCGGCTGCAAGTCCGATCACATGCCAGTCCTCGAGGGCGCCCAGGGCCTCATGAAGTCGTCGGCCTGCGCGGTGCTCGGCGGCCCGTGGTTTTCCGACGCATTGCCGGAAGTCGGCAGCGGCAAGGACGTCAACCAGCATTTGCGCGGCAAATGGCTGGTCGAGGTTTCGGAAATGCACGCCATGGGCCGCGCCGAAGCGACCTTGCTCAAGAGCTTCATTACTCGCCAGGTCGAGAGGTATCGGCCGAGCTACGGACATTTCGAGGTCAAAGAACCGAGGCAATGCATCTTCATCGGCACGACCAACCGCGAGACCTATTTGAAGGATGAGAGCGGCGGCCGCAGGTTCTGGCCCGTGAAGACCAACGTGATCGATATCGACGGCCTGGCCGAGGATCGCGATCAGCTATTCGCAGAGGCCGTGCACCTGTATCGGCTCGGCGAGGCATGGTGGCCAGATCGCGCCTTCGAGCAGCAATACATCAAGCCCGAGCAGGAAGCGCGCTTTGACGTCGACGCCTGGGAAGAACTGATCGCCAAATATCTCGCCACCCAAATGAAGGTTACCGTCTGGCAGGTGGCTCACCAGGCGCTGTTCATCGAAACAGCCAAGATCGGCACCGCGGATCAGCGTCGCATCACCAGCATTCTGGAACTGCTCGGCTGGCGACGACTGCCGAAGGACTGGGAAGGCAAACGGTTCTGGTCTCGATGACCACGGCACACGGCACACCACGGCGCATTCTCTCATATGGCTCTTGAAAAGATTGGCAGTAGTCATAGGGAAATGCGCCGGGTCCGCCGTGTGCGCCGTGTTTTCTACCCAATGGTACCGTTGCAGCGCGGACCGTCGGCGACAGGAGGCACCCATGAACGCCAACGACTACATCAATTTCGACGGCGGCGGTGACGAGCAATGGGAGAGCGCCCGCGACAAGACGTATGACGTGCTGATGGCCTCGGGGTTGTCGCAGACCTCGAAGATCTCGGCCGGCCTGCGCGGTCTCCTCGACGCGCTGGCGGACAGCACCACCATGAGCCGCGAGGAGACAAAGGCGCAGATCGCTCGGTGCCTGGGTGCGTTTCGGTGATTCCGCGCCGGCGCGTATTACCGCCAACATGGGTCGGCGGGGTCAAGGTGCAGGGGATGGTGGCCCCTCCGAAAGCGGTATCGCGGCGCCAGCAGCCAACGACTGAGGCAGCCACGATCTGCGTCTATCGTTGGGACCGCCAGGGCCGCAAAGGCCAGTCCCTGCAAGGTGCTGACGCGCGGCAGCATGAACAGCTGCTGCGTGGGGTTTGCGGACGACGGCTACACCATGGTCACAAGCCGCAACGCGCTGAAACGGGCTGAGCCTCGCGCGTTGTAGTTGTTCGATTGCTAGAACGCACGGGGGGGATGTGTTTTCCTTATGCCCCCATCGCCTCGGAGCGGCGCTGCAGTCGAAAAGAGATTTACTTCGGAAGGGAGCGTAAAAGCGCGGTAGGGTTTTGGTTCGGCGAGGTCAGTGATGGGTCTGCACGGCAAGCAGTTCGGTCCAGAGCATCCGATTCCGGTCAGGTTGCCGGTGAAGCAGTTGCCGTGGAAACGGCCAGGGTTGTCGCGGCCCGAGCGGGTCATCGCATTTTTGCAGTTTCTGCCGGTGACTAAGGGAAAGAAGGTCGGTAAGAAAATGCGGTTGTTGCCGGACCAGGCGGCCTTCATGCGTGAACTGTACGGCCGCTCGGCGAAACGGCGAGTTCGGCTCGCCATCTTCAGTCAGGCCAGGGGCAACGGCAAAACGGGGATGCTTGCCGGCCTCACCCTCTGCCATTTGCTCGGCCCCGAGTCCGAGCCGCGCGGTGAATGCTATTCAGCGGGCATTGACCGGCTGCAGGCTTCGCTGATCTTCAACGAGATGGAGGCGATCATTCATGCGGTGCCTGAATTCGCCTCACACACCAACATCCAGCGGTTTCGGAAAGTCATCGAAGTCCTGGGCGGCGATGGTGCCGGGTCCAAATACGAAGCACTTTCTGCTGACGGCCGCCGCGCCCATGGTCTTGCCCCAAGCTTTTGGTGTTTCGACGAACTCGCCGGCGTCAAGGACAGGATCTTGCTCGACAATCTGCAAACCGCGATGGGCAAACGGCGGCGCTCGCTGGGTGTGATCATTTCGACCCAGGCGGCAAGCGATATCCACCCGCTTTCAGAACTGATCGATGACGGCTTACGCGGCAAGGACTCGTCCATCCTGGTGCACCTAAAAACGGCGCCGGTTGATGCGGATCCATTCGATCAGAACGTAATCCGCGCCTGCAATCCGGCGCTTGGAAACTTCCTCGACGAGGGCGACATTTTCGCCGAGGCGGAGCGTGCCCGCCGGCTGCCATCATTCGAGAGCGCGTTCCGCAATCTGCGACTTAACCAACGCATTGCTCCGTTCGGCCGCGACCTCTTGATGACCGCGGAGGCTTGGGCGGCGGGTGACGAGCCGATCGATGAGAGCATATTCACCGATGGGCGCCCGGTGTACGGTGGCCTCGACCTGTCGGCGTGTGTCGACCTCACGGCGCTGGTGCTGTGCACCGCGGACGATGGCGGCGTCATTCACATGATGCCGCGCGCCTGGACACCGGCCGAGACCATCACTGAACGTACCATCACCGATCGTGCGCCCTATGACGTGTGGGTGCGGAAGGGCCAGTTGATCGCGGTGCCGGGCGCGGCTATCGACCTCGACTTCGTAGCTCAGGAGATCGGCGAACTCTCCGCGCGCATGAACATCGTCCAGGTGAACTACGACCGCTGGCGCATCTCGTTGCTCGAGCAGGCGCTAGCCCGGCAGGGCTTGACGGTGCCGCTGGTACCGCACGGTCAAGGCTACAAAGACATGGCGCCAGCGGTCGACGAGTTCGAGAAGACCGTATCGATGCGGCGTTTCCGCCACGGCGCCCATCCGCTGCTGAAGTGGTGTTTTGGCAACGCCGTGGTGATCCGCGACGCGGCCGGTAACCGAAAGCTCGACAAAGCCAAAGCTTATGGCCGGGTCGATGTTGCCGTTGCTGCTGTGATGGCGGTCGGTGCGATGAAGGCATCGGTGCCGCAGGTCGAGATTGCGGCAATGATCGCTTGAGTGCCACGGGCGCTGCCGGGTGGCTCGATGAAGGCCAACCGCTGATCGCGATCGAACTGCAGGCTAGACGCCCTTGTGGCGCGACTGTTGGCCTGACTTGACGTGGTCGACACGAGCCGAAACGCGGTCCCGGCCGTCCAATCAAGGGAATGTCCCATCGCTGTTGCACTACGTCGGGCCAACGTTTCCAGAATGTTAGGCGGCCCTCGCGACGTGGGTAACCGGGTCGATCGTCATGTGATCGTCGCGAGCTTGAAGGGCCGCACGCAGAACCGACAATTGCTTATGCGCCTTCAATCGCCGGAAGCCCTTGTTGGACGATCATGCCGGCCGCGACCCATCGCAAGGCCATACCGGCATCCCGCCAGCGTTTGACGTTGCGCGTGACGTGGCGAATGGTACCCATCGTGTTCTCGGCGATGTTGGTACAGGCGAGCGATCGTCGAAGCTCCTTCGGCAGCTTCAAGCGGACGACCGTCAGGAATTCGTCGAGGCCTTCGAGGATGCTGGCCGCTACACCGGGCCATTGTTGGTCGAGGCGACGGGCGAGAATGCGGATCAATGTTTCAGCTTTGTCGGCGCCAGCCGGTCGCGCCGACGATTGTGCTTGGCCGCTGACGCGAAATTGGACCTGAACCGGCCAAGAGAGAGACGCCAGTGGCATCAGCATCGCTCAATGCTAACGCCCGGGCGCCGGCGGCATTGCTAAAGCCGGAAAAGCATGGCCGGTAGAATGGGACTGACAATCTTTTTTACGACTTCAAGAAAACCTGTTCAGTTTCTTTCAGAAGCTGTCGCCGTGTCTGGTCGGTAAGGTTGCGCCTTTTCGCACCATTGGTCGCGCGAACTCACGGCGCTCGGCCATACGGTACGGCTGATGCCGCCGGCTTACGTGAAGCCGTACGTCAAGCGGCAGAAGAATGACGCTGCCGACGCCGAGGCAATGTGCGAAGCGGTCACCAGGGCAAACATGCGGCGCAGCGGCGCCGATGCTGCCGCTCTTCCAGCCGACGGAGGCCGTCGTACCCCCGCTGGGAATGTTCGGATCCACAATGGCGATGGCTCCTGCCCCGCGCCACCACCGCCGTCAGGGTGGTCGTCACTAGGACCGTCTACCCCATCGAAGCGACGTGACCCGCTCATCGGCGCGAGCAAGGAGGGAAGCGGGGAATGCATCGAGGCGTTGTGCAGAACGAGACTTCGCTGATGAACGAATCGCTACCATTCGTCGTCGTACATCCACTCTGGGATTCGAGGGCGCGCTCTCGCGTGGGGCGATTGAAGCGTCCGCTCGGGCTTGCGCAAGGTCGGAGGTAATTGCGTGGCCGGCGCTGATGTCTTGGGCAGTTCTGCTCGACGCGCTGGAGAGCGCACTACGCGACATCAGCCGCGCATCATGGAATGGATGGCCGAGCGCCCTACGCATGCGCACAGTGGCTTTGTCGGCCCTTGCGGTGGACAGCCGTCGATGAGGGGGCGGCTAACCCCGGGGGCGTTCAGCCGGGATTGAAAGCGACCAAGGTACCGGTACCGGTTAAGTGGAAGGCCGATGTCCGCTCCTGTGGGAATTACGGAAATCCACACGGCGCTCCGGCACGTCGCTTTTTGACTGTCGGCTCAACCGGTCGACGCAACGCGTTGAATCTCACTGCTGGGGAAATTGCAAGGTCTTCACGTGACCGTTCGTTGAGTTGACTTTGTTCAGTAATGGTCTCATTCAACCCGCGGCTGCCAAAGTTGCGCCGCTCAGCGACAAAATCGGTCGGGGACGCCATCGCTGGCATGACGCGTGATCTCACTTCAGCTCGACGTTGGCCGCCTTGATCACCGCGGCCCATCGATCGACTTCCTCCCGCATATATTTCGATGTCTTGTCGATCGAGCCGCCAAATATCTCGGCGGATAATTTCCGCAACAGATCCTGCACTTCCGGCTGACGGAGCGCCTCGTTGACGTCGGCATTGATCTTCTCAGCGATGCTCCTCGGCGTGCTCGGGGCGCCACGATGCCGTACCAGGCGACGGCCTCGAAGCCGGGGAGCGTTTCGGCGATCGTCGGCACATCGGGCAGCGCCGGGAGACGTGCGGGTGAGGCCACCGCGAGCAATTTCAACTTTCCGGCCTGGACCAGCGGCAGCGAGACGCCGAGATTGTCAAACATCACGTCGACGTCGCCGGCGAGCAGACCCTGCAGTGCCGGCGCCGAGCCGCGATAGGGAATGTGTCGCAGCTTCACCTTGGCCATAAGCTGGAACAGTTCGGAGGTCAAATGCGAGGTCGTGCCATTGCCTTGTGTGGCGCAAATGATCTTGTCGGGGTTGCTCCGCAGATATTCGTTCAATTCCGCCACGCTCGATGCCTTCACACTGTTCGGATTGACGATCAACGCGTTCGGCACCTGCGCTATCACAATGATGGGTTCGAATTTGACCGGATCGAAGCCGAGCTTCGGGTACAGGTTCTGATTGATCACAAGTGGCGGTGGCGGCGACGACAGCAGGGTGTAGCCGTCCGGCGCCGAACGAAAAGCCTGTTCGGAGCCGATGTTTCCGGCCGCCCCCGTGCGGTTCTCGATCACGATCGGCTGGCCCCATTTGCGTGACAGCCAATCGGCGACGATCCGGGGCACCGCATCGGCCGTCCCTCCCGCGGGGAAAGGAACGATGATCTTGACTGTGTGGTCCGGATAATCCCCGGCGAGGGCGGCTGCACTAAGATGCGTGGAGAAAGTCAGAAGCAAAAACAGCTCCGCCAAACGCCAGCTTGCAGGGGTCAGTGCTCGTGCAACGCCGTGCATTGAGATGCTCCCACTATCGCTTCCCTTTGCCAGCTCTCCGCCATCGGCGCCGGCGCTTGGTGTTTCCCGCAAGGGAGGATAGCCTGAAAACCGACAGGCCTCTGAAGCATTTTGGCGCGGCTTTCGGAACCCAAGTATCGGACAAGGATGGGACGATGCACCGGAATCGGCTCAGGATTGTCGTCGTTGGCGGCGGAATTGGCGGCCTTTTCGCGGCGAACGCGCTGATCGCCCGCGGCTTCGATGTCACCGTCTACGAGCAGGCGCCTGCGCTGAGCGAAATCGGCGCAGGCGTATTTCTGACGCCGAACAGTGTTCGCCAACTGCAAAGGGTGGGCCTTGGGCCGGCGGTCGAGAAGGCCGGTGCGCGGGTCGGCACCGGCTCGCATTATTTCCGCCATGACGGTGCGCCAATTGCGCCAGTTCAGGTAACGGACTCGGTCGGCTGGAACGCGACGTTCGGCATGCACCGCGCCGATCTGGTCGAACTGCTGGCGGCAGCGCTTCCCCAAGGCGTGGTGCGCACCGGCCATCGCGGCACCGGGTTTGAGCAGGCAGGCGATGTCGCGCGTGTGTCGTTTGCCAACGGCGCGACCGCTGAAGGCGATATCGTCGTTGCGGCGGATGGCATCCATTCCGAATTGCGGCATTACGCGGCGCCGCCGTCACGCCCGGTGTTCCATGGATCGGTCGCCTATCGCGGCGTGCTGCCGCATCAGCTGATCCCGCACTGGCCGACCGATCGCTGGATGATGTGGCTCGGCAAGGCGCGCCACTTCCTCACCTTCCCGGTGCGCGCCGGCGAACTCATCAACTATGTCGGCTTTGTGCCGGCGGATGCGGAGATGAAGGAATCATGGTCGGCACCCGGCGATCCCGGCATGCTTCGCTCCGAGTTCGAGGGCTGGGATCCGCGCATCGGGGCCCTGTTGAGCCAGGTTCAAAAGACATTCCGCTGGGCGCTCTACGATCGCGAGCCGTTGCCGGCATGGACCACGGGCCGGCTGACCCTGCTCGGCGATGCCGCGCATCCAATGCTTCCGCATCTCGGCCAGGGCGCCAATCAGTCAATCGAGGATGGCATGGCGCTCGCGACGATTTTGGCGCGCGTAGATTCCAACAACGCGCCAACGGCGTTGCTGGCCTACGAACGCCTGCGACGCGAGCGGGTGGCGGCGGTCCAGCGCGGCGCGCGGGAAAACGGCATGCGCTACGATTCTTCCTACACTGATCTCGGCGTGCGCGACGCCGAGATTGCCGCGCATGCGGCGTTTCGGCGAAGACTCTACGATCACGACGTGGTCCCGGAAGCAGAAGCGGCGGCGGTCGCGCTGATGCGGGTCGTAAACCCATAAGTATTCCCGGGCGAAGGCTCGCCGGAACGTGCGGGGAATCTGACCGATGAGGTGCTCGCACTTGTCGCTGCGGCGGCGCGGCTTGGGCGGTCATGACTGCGCGGCGAACCGGCCTGGCTCGCACCGACACGCCATATCGGGTCATGACGAGGCGGCCGCAGGCTCATCATGGAAAGCAAGACCGCCATATCCTCAGGGCGCCGCTTCCTCCAATAGCGCCCGCATAGGTGAGCGGCGCATTCATCAATCAAAGCATTATCTCTGGCAGCCAGACCACGATCAACAATGCCGGAACACTCAACAACGGGCTTTCTGTCTCGGGTGCCGCCGGCACTGTCTTCAACGCCGGAACGATTAATGGTCCGCCGGGACCGTTGACAAGCGCTCCGGGGCCGCCGGTACCGGGGATTTGTCCGTTGTTGGTGATCGTCACAGGTCCGGCGTTGTTGATCCCCCTCAATCCTCCTGCCGATGAGCCGCTTGAGCCGCCGCTTGCGCTCGATCAGCGTCAGGTCGCGCAGATCATCGCCGTCGCGCTCGATCAGGTCGAAGGCGTACAGCATCGCCTCATGGGTCCGGCGCTGGCTTCGCAGCGCGTGAAAATCCGATGTCCCGTCTTCACGGGGAATAACCGCTTCGCCGTCGATAAGAAACGATTGCGCCTTGAGCCGGGCGGCAGCATCAACGATGGCCGGGAAGCGGTCGGCCCAGTCGTGCCCCTTGTGCGCGTGAAGCAGCGAATGCGCGAGCCGTCCCGACGAACCATCAGGTGGTAGCCGTCGTGCTCGATCTCATGAACCCAGAGCGGGCCGGATGGCGGCAGCGCCACCTTCGACGGCAGACACGGTTCGATGAAGCCGGTGAGGGTAATCATTGAACACATGATAGGGTTCGGGGTGGGCCGGGCAATCGTGCGCTCCTCCGTAGTCCTACCGAGAACATCGAGCCTCGGGTCCGTAGTCCTACCGAGAACATTCCGGTTCGCGCCGATGCCGAATTGCGGGGCGGTCGGGTTTGGCCCTCAGAAGATGCCAAGACCGTAAGCGGCGTTCCACAGCCAAGACGCGCGAGTGTCGGTGCGCATCAAGCAATCCTCGCGCTTGATCCCCGAGGTCGGGTTTTTGATGTCGTAGCCGTCGGCGCAGAGCCCGACAAAATTGGCGTATCGATAGTTCTCAAGCTTGGCTACCGCGACGACCGAATAGGCGAGAGCCGCGAGCAACACGACGATGATCATTAGTAAAACGCGCATCTGGTTTTCAGCCCCTTATGCGAACAGGTCCGCACCGGCCTGCGTGAACTTCACATAGGTTCCGCTCTCGTGCTTCCACATCCAGCCGCGCTCGATGCACAGCGCGAGGGCCGCACCGTATTCCGCTCCACTGCCGCCATGGGTGAACAGGAACGGCCCGTTGATCCTCTCGATGTAGATGCGACCGTCCTGCACGGCCTCAGTCTCGTTGGCGATTTCGAGGAGCTTGCGGGCGGCCTTTTCCGGGTCTGCGAAGGGCCGGTCAGTGGTGTAAATCATGTGGCTGCCGCCTTGTCCTCTTTGTCAGTCCCGCGCGCGCCCGGTCTCACTCGGATGTCTTGCTGTCGATCAACTTCTGAAGTTCGACGATATCCTTTTCGGTCTGGTCCAGCTTTTTGGCCAACTGGGCCACGGCTTCCCCAGCCGTGGGGGCCAGTTCGTCGAACTTTGCAAGCACGGCTGCCTTTGCTTGAAGATAAGTAGCTCGCTGCGGAGGAACGGGAGCTGTCGGGTCTGCATTTGCCTGTCGATTGAGGTTTGCCCAGCTCAGGAAGGCCGCTTGCATCTTGTCCTGAGAATCTACGATGGCATCGAGCTGTGAAATTAAGTCGGTACGTGCGCTAGCAAGCCCCAAAAACTTTGCAGTGTTTGCCGAAATTAAGTTTCGGAAGCCCTCGACATTTGTAAAGGCAGTCCTCGTCAAGTTGTCTCCGTTCTGCCAGCCCGAAGTTTTTTCGGCCTCCGTATCGAGAAACGCGATGTTATTTTCGAACAGTCTTCTCTGAAACCGCAGCTCTGTAAGCTACGAAATTACGAACTGGAGGTTGGCGCGATCAGCGATCAACGACTGCACCTGTCCAGAGAGAAATTGCCGCTCGGAGAGAGCGTTCTGCACGCCCATTGCCGAGACCGTAAGGTAAGCCACCATGATTGCGACCAATACGCCGAGAAAGGTTTGGTACCGATCTGCCCAATAGTCGATTTCTTTCCATGTGGCCTGCCAGTCAATCTTGAGCCAGTTCAGCGCAGTGATCTTCGGGGAGACCAAAACGCCAGCCATAAACACTACAAGCAGCAACAGGAAAACCAAGAACCCCCTCATCGCCCCTCCTCAAACCGAATCGTCGATAGAGGCGAGAGTGGCACAGGTCGGCGTGTGTTGTGCGGGAAACGCTCGGTATTCCTGACTATACACAGCCTTGGCGATTTGCGGACGACCTCACCCCTCGCCCGGCCAACGCGTCAAAGGCGGATCGCTCGCAGAAATCTCTTCGCCGGTCGCCAGCCGGTTGTCGAGGCTGCGATGAGATGCTGATCAGCGATACCCCATCCCGCCGACCGGCTTTGCCTCCCAATGGAAGTTGGGCCGCACGTCAGCGCCTCTCTGGCCGCAGGCGCGACAGATGAAGCGCGGCTCGATGTCGGACAGCCAAAGAACGCCGGATCACGCGATGGGAGCACGAGCACGTTCTCGAAACCGTGCAGCAGCGGCTGGATCAAGATCCCCAGGCCATGCGCCGCCGGCGCGAGACGGTTGAGCATCCTTTCGGTACGCTCAAGATGCGGATGGGCGCGACGCACTTCCTGATGAAGACGCTGCCGAAGGTCGCGAGCGAGATGGCGCTCAGCGTGCTCGCCTACAATCTGACGCGCGTCATGAATATCGTTGGTACAAGGGCATTGCTGGCAGCGATCAGGGTGTGAGCGTGGAGACCCCATTACGTGCCGATCTTGAACCAGACCTTCCCAACACTCCCCACAATGACTCAGAGGCAGCCCCTGATCGTCCAACAGGAAAAAATGCTCAAATCGGCAGTGTCGGACTACATTGGACCGGATCGTGGACTGCGCCAGCGCGTTATCACGCAACCAAGACCCAGAGCTGACTTCGCGCTTCGTCCGGCAAGAGTTTATCTTTGACAGAGAGTGGGAACGCGAGCACGTTCTACTATGGAAGGTCCGCGCCCTCGTCTTGGATGGGTTGTATGATTACTCGACGTCAAACGCTCATCCTGGCATCCGGGATTGGTCTGTGCTCTTCGAGGGTCGCGGGCCAGCAGGTCTCAGCGAAAGTGCCGCGCATCGGCGTAATCTCGACCACCGCCAGCACCTATCCAGGGTACGCAGCTTTCGGCAGAGCACTGAAGCAACTCGGTTACGTTGAAGGACAAAACGTCCTCATCGAGGCGCGCTTTGCCGCTGGCCAACTCGATCGATTATCGGGCTTCGCAGCGGAGATGGTCGCACTCCAGGTTGATCTCATCGCGGTCGTCGGCGCTGTGACCGTCCAGGCTGCCCGTCAGGCAACGACGACCATTCCCATCGTCTTCACCGTCGTGCTGGACCCTGTCGAGGACGGATTGGTTCTTGACGCCCAGCGACCAGGCGGAAACGTCACAGGAGCGACGAATTTCGACCCTGCGCAGCCGAGGGCGCAGATGCGGCTGCTCAAACAGATTGTGCCCGGGTTGGCGCGGGTGGCGATCTTGGGTGACGCCGGCGTACCCAATATCCTCGACAGGGCCAACTGGAAGGCGGCGGAGGCGGAAGGTTTGCGCCCTCAATCGATTCGCTTGCAAGGAGCAGCTGAGGATATCGATGCGGTCTTCGCATCCATCAGGGACGAGCATGCGGGCGCGGTGCTGGCCCTCGAGGTGCCGGCCGTCGGCCCGCACGCCAAGCGGATCATCGCTCTGGCGACGGCGGCGCGGCTGCCGACGATGTTCCCCGGAGACTCTTTCTTTTACGGTCCGATGCTCTCGTACGGGAGTAGTCTGTCGGCAGCGATGATGCGGATGGCGAGCCTGGTAGACCGCATCCTTAAGGGCGCGCGACCAGGCGACTTGCCTATTGAAGTGGTCACTGAACATAAGCTCTCGATCGATCTCCGAATAGCTCGCGAGCTGCACGTGCAGCTTGCTGCGGCGCATGAGTCTGGTTGTGGCCCTTCTCGGACCTCCGCATCGTGCCGACCGACGTCTGCTGCTGAGAGATAAGCTGACGGGCCGCGAGATGGCCGCCACTTCGCGTTTTGACCCAAGACGGCCATGCTTGGCGGCAGGCAAAGACAACGCCTCAAATTGTGCGCGTTCGATTCGTTTGATTTTCGTTCAAATCGGGAATCTCGCTATGTCTTCACGTGCTATCGATCTCTATTAGCAACCATAGGCAACCACGATGCCAACCTACCTCGTAAATCATCTGCGGATTCCGGGCGATGTCCCGAGCAACGATGCCTTGAACTACCTCGACCAAGTTGAGGCAACAGTTGCCCCCTATGGCGGTAAATGGCTAGCGCAGGGTCCAGGCGACGTAATCGAGGGAGCTTGGCCTGGCGCTGTCGTGCTGATGGAGTTCCCGACCCGCGAGGCGGCTGACCAGTGGTACAACTCGGCCGCTTACACCGCCCTTCGCCCTCTCCGGATCAAGAGTGCGATCTCCGATATTATCTTGATCGATTCTTTGCCGGCAGGGTTCACCATTAAGGCGTTCGCGAACAATATCCGTAAGACTGTGAAAGGTGCGTGATGGTTTGCACACCATCCCCCACTTTCGGGGCTTCCGGATTAGCGTTTAACAACGCCCGTTTCACCAATGTGAAGGTCTGCCTTTCAGCCTAATCATCCCGAAAGCCGCCATTCCGCTTCCGGCCTCAAATCAGTGACCGCTCCGTGCGAAGCGCATTTCTGCTTCTGGCCGAATGAGTGCGGCATGATCAAGTCTCGTTTGTCGTTTGAGATGCAGCCGATTGAGCCCGATCCGCAAGGCGGCTGGCAGCTTGTGGTTTCAGTCGGAGACCCGTTCGACTACACCACACCAAACCGTCCTGGCTTCTCACCCCCTCCCGGGGAGGCGTTTTTAGACGACCAAGACCCATAGCGGACGTTGGATGTTTGGCCACATCTTCTGTTTAGACGGCCCTGAGAGCGGTCGCAAACTGCGGTTGGATCCGTTATGTTGTCCTCACTCTAAGCGAGGAAACCGTTCTGCATGAACGAGAGCATCCACGGCGAATGGGCCGCTTCTGACCTGCAAGATCGGGTGTCCGAACTCCAAGATCGGGTGGCCGAACTCATTGAGCAACAGACGGCCATCTCGGAAGTGCTGCGCGCCATTGCGAGTTCGCCGCACGACTTGCAGCCTATCTTCGACGCCCTTCTCGACAACGCCACACGCCTTTGTCGTGCTGACATAGGCGGTTTGCGTCTCTTCGAAGTAGGCGGCCTTCGTCGCGTGGCGGTGCGAGGCGACCCCCTTTGGGTTAGTCAGGCGGTGTCATCAATCCCCGTGCTCGTAGATGAGGGGGGCTTTCCAAGTCGATTAGCCACAAGCAGGTTACCCACCCACATTCCCGACTTGACAGCACTTGAACGCGCGCGTCGGGCTGATTACTGGACCGCGCTGGAGAACATAGGTGTTCGGACGGCCCTAACTGTGCCGTTGGTCAAAGACGATGAAATAGTTGGGATAATTGCTCTCCTCCGCAAACAGTTGGAACCGTTCACCGACAAACAGATGTCCTTATGTAGAGACTTCGCCGCGCAAGCCACCATTGCCTTGGAGAGCACCCGTCGCGAGCGGCAATATCGCGAGATGCAGACGGCGCTGGCGCACGCGAATCGCGTCGCCACAATCGGGCAGCTCACAGCCTCTCTCGCGCATGAACTCAACCAGCCGCTCACTGCTGTGGCGGGAGGTGGGAGCGCCGCCTTGCGGTGGCTCGCGAGGCAGACGCCAAGCATCGACGAAGCAAGAAGCTGTGTCGAGCGCATGATCAACGACGCCAACCGGGCCACCCGCATCATTGCTGGCTTGCGTGATCTCACGAAGCAGAACGCGCCGCGAGTGGAGGTCGTGGATCTCAACGAGGCCATCGCTGACGTAATAGCCCTGACCTACAGTGAAGCTATCAAAAGCGGTGTCACGATAAGCACACGACCCGCGCCGGAGCTGCCGCCTGTCCAAGGCGATCGGGTCCAACTGCAACAAGTGATGCTGAATTTGATGGTTAATGCCATTCAGGCTATGAGTAGTGTTGAGGAAGGCGCGCGCGAATTACAGATCCGTATCGAGACCGTCCCTTCCGAAGGTGGCGTTCGCATCGGGGTGCGGGACACGGGTCCGGGGCTGCCCCCCGAGAGCCTCCCGTGTCTGTTTGAGCCATTCTACACGACCAAGCCCGATGGCATGGGCATGGGGCTCTCGATTTGCCGCTCGATCATCGAAGCCCACGGCGGACGGCTGTGGGCGATCCCGTGCGAACCGCAGGGGGCTCTCTTTCAGTTTACGATCCCCGCTGACCGAACCGACCATCCGTGATCAGAGTCTTATTGGCCCATAGCGGACCTTGGTAACTGGTCCTGCAATGTCTGCGAATGACCCTGGCCGTGTGCAAACGCCGCTGCTTTGCTATGATTCCCTCGTGATTCTGCGGGGGAAGCTGATGAGGCGCTTCGTTAAGCAGGCGGATCGTGGGCACGGACGCTATTGCCGGAATGCCTCGATGATTTCATTGACGGGAGCAACCCTGTTCGCGTGATCGACGTGTTTGTCGATGCGCTCGATTTGGCTGCGATGAGCTTGGAGGGAGTGGAGCCGGCGGCGACTGGTCGGCCATCGTACCATCCCTCAGTTCTCCTCAAGCTTTACATTTACGGCTATCTGAACCGGGTGCAGTCGAGCCGACTGCTAGAACGCGAGGCCGGACGCAATGTCGAAGTGATGTGGCTGCTGGGTCGGCTCGCACCGGATCACAAGACGATCAATAGCCTGGCGCTTCGCAAGGTATGTGCTCGCTTTGTCGAACTCTGCCGCGAGATGGGCCTCCTCGCGACGGCGAGTGTGCCATCGATGGCAGCAAGTTCAAAGCCGTGAACAACCGCGACAAGAACTTCACGCGGGCGAAGGTGGAACGGCGGCGTGCCCAACTGGAGGAGAGCGTCTCGCGGCTTCCGTTGTTGGCCCATAGCCGAACAAAGTTGAGCCCGTTGCGATGTCGGCTATCGGTGGCAGACTGGACGCCGGGGCACGCCTGCCCTAACCGCTGCTTGTGACCCCGAGCGGACATCCAAGCTCGTATACAAGGTCACGCTCGCTGGCCTACACTTGCAGAATAAAATGGCCCCGTTTGGGCTCGGAGCAATCGCACATGAAGCGGCGGGAATTTATTGCGGGCCTTGGCGCAGCAGCTACGTTGCCCCGCGCCTCCCACGCGCAGCAGCCGGCAGGACGGGTCTATCGGACAGGTTACCTATCGCTAGCTTCCCGTGAGCAAACACTCCATTACGTCGCTGCGTTCGAAGATGGCCTGCGAAGGCTGGGTTACCGCGTTGGATCGAACGTCACCATCGCGTACCGCTTTGCCAACGGCGAAATGGTTAAGCTGCCTGCGCTTGCGGCGGAGCTGGTTCGGCTCGGCGTGGACATCATCGTCGCCGGGTCCAATCCAGCCACGATAGCGAGCAAGACGGCGACCGCGACGATCCCGATCGTGATGGTCAGTATTGTCGATCCCGTCGGTACCGGGATGGTCGCCAGTCTGGCACGTCCCGGGGGTAATGTGACTGGACTCGCTGTCGATGCGGGCGGCGAGATATTGGGCAAGCGGTTTGAGCTGCTGAAGGAAATGCTGCCGGACCTCTCGCGCTTGGGCGTCATGTGGAATCCGGACGTTTCGGTTAATCGAGGCCGGCAGGCGGCGATGACGGAGACCGCCCGGACGCTCGGGCTGACGACAATTCCGGTCGAAGTGCGTGGGGCGGACACGCTTGAGCAGGCGTTCGCGACAATGACGAGCGCGCGCGCGCAGGCGTTCGTCCTGCAGGGAGACGCCGTGCTGCATGAGTATCGAGGCCAGATTGCGGAAATGGCCTTAAGGAATCGGCTGCTATCCGCCGCTGTCGCGAGACAGTTGGCCGAGGCGGGTTTCCTTCTGAGCTACGGGGCAGATCTTACGGATCTATATCGTCGCGCCGCGGATTTCGTTGACAGGATTTTCAGGGGCGCGAAGCCTGCCGACCTGCCGGCCGAACAGCCGACCAAGTTCGAACTGGTGATCAATCTGAAGACCGCCAAGGCCCTCGGCCTCTACGTGCCACCGACACTGCTTGCCCGCGCCGACGAGGTGATCGAGTGACGATGTCACTTGCCTCGGTGCATGAGTCCGGTTGTGGCCCTTAGCGACGGAAATCCATGTCCGCTTGCATGTCGGCACTCAAGGCAGGAGCGGACTCGTTTTCCTCAGTGCGAGTTTTTCGGATTTTGACCCCTAGGAGACAACCTCCGCGAAATCTGATAAGTTTCAAAAAGGAAAGAAGTTCACTTCGAATTTTCAGTGAGGCCGCAATGCCTATTAGCAAAGCCCTTTCCTATCCTGTTTTTGCTGTGATTGTTTTGGCGTTTACCACCGCCATGGCCGATGAAGTCAAGCGGATATCGGTCAACGGCTACGAGCTTGCCTACGTCGAGCAGGGTCAGGGCGAGCCGGTTATCTTCGTTCACGGTGGGCTGCAAGATTATCGTATGTGGAACGAGCAGCTTCCAAAATTTGCGCTGCGCAATCGCGCCATCGCGTACAGTCGTCGGAATAACTATCCGAATGAAGTGAGTCCGGAAGGAACGCCGGATGGCGCAGCGGATGTGCACGGCGAAGATCTCGCTGCCTTGGCGCGCGCTTTCGGTTTCTCAAAAATTAGGGTCGTGGCGCACTCGTCGGGCGCGCACGCGGCGCTCTTCTTCGCCGCCAAACATCCGGATATGGTCGTTAGTCTGGCACTGAATGAGCCGCCTGCACTGGGTATGCTAAACGGCCTCCCAAATAGCGCGGACATTTTAAAAGAATTCGCTGGCTTAGCGCCCGCTAGAGAAGCTCTCAAGGCCGGCGATGTGCAGCGCGGCATTCCTCTGTTCGTAAATGTCGTCGGCGGTCCGGGAGCCTATGAGCGCCGTTCGGATGATGACAAGAAGATGAATTTGGACAACGTAGCGTCATATCAGGCGGATGCGACCTCGAAACGGCCGCGACCAGTTTTCAGTTGCGACATGGCTAAAGTGATCACGGCCCCCACGCTCCTGTCGAACGCCGAACATAGCCCGCGTTTGTTTCATCGCGTCGTAGATCAGTTGGAAGCTTGCTTGCCAAACCGCGAGAGAGTTGAAATTCCCGCGAGCTCACATACCGTTACAGTAGATAATCCCAACGCCTACGATCAAGCTGTCCTCGCGTTCCTGATAAAGCACTAGCGACATGCTTGCTTGAGGGAGATATGTCGGCTGTTGGCCGATATTGTTGCAAAAGTCTTTTTGGGGTGGCGAACGAAAATTCTTAGGGATGCTGACGCGTCTTACGCGCGACGATGTGAGGGACCGTATGGCTTCATCCAGAGTCGACCCCGAACCTTCGTAGTGGCGTTCAAAGGCAATGCAGCTGCGCAGAGGTCCAGAAATCGACTTCGGCGAGATTTCTAGGGTTGTTCAATTTTCGACTTTTGCAACAGTAGCTAATCGACGTTTTCAACAATTCTCTGACATTCGCTCAAAATCGCGAAAACCCTTTCCCCAGCGACATTTCCGACTTATTCTGTGCTCAGGCGTTCGCACGCATTTTCGCCAGTGCGGGGCTAGTATGTAGCCCCAGCGTAGCCCCAGAACCCGGAGCAAAGACCCCAGATGGCCGACAAGAGACTGCTGACCGACCGCTACCTTCGCGCACTTCCCCCTGCACCGCGCGGCAAGCGCGACGAGGTCTGGGACAGCCGCGTCACAGGTTTCGGCGTGCGCGTCAGCGACGCCAAGGATGCCGACCCGGCGCGGCGCGGCAAGGCGGGAAAGATCACCTTCATCCTGCGCGGCCGATTTCAATCAGGAGCCTCACCGACCCGGCGTCCCATCGGCACCTACGGCGCGATCACGCTGGAGGACGCTCGGCGTACCGCAGGCGAATGGCGCAGCCTGATCGCCAAGGGCATCGATCCCGCCATCGTTGAGGCCGAGGCCCGCGAGAAGGCCGACCGTGAGCGGGCGCAGCGGATCAAGCATTCCTTCGGCAGCGCCGCCGAGGCATTCATCACCGACAAGCTGAAGCATGAGCGCAGTGGCGCGATTGCCGAGCGCGACTTCCGCGTCAACTTCGTCGCCCTTTGGCGAGAGCGACCCATCAGCGAGATCAGCAAGTTCGATGTCTTGGAGGTCATCAACTCCAAGAAGCGCAGCGGCGCACCGCAGATGGCCCGCGCGCTGCTGGTCCTGATCAGGCGGTTCTTCAACTGGGCGCTCGACCAGCACACCTTCGGGCTTGATCGCTCGCCGTGCGACCGGCTGAAGCCGAATAGCATCATCGGCCCGGTGCCGAAGCGCAACCGACGCCTCAGCGACATCGAGCTATTCGCATTCTGGCGTGCGACGGAGCGGATGAAATATCCGGTCGGTTCGGTCTATCGCATGCTGGCGCTCACCGGGCTGCGGCTCAACGAGGCTGCGCAGTTATCGTGGCCGGAAGTCCAGGGCGAGGTCATCATCATCCCGCCCGAGCGGATGAAGGCCAAGGACGGCAAGGCGGTCGAGCATCTGGTGCCGTTGTCGTCGGCGGTGCTTGAGATCATCGCCTCGCTGCCGCGCATCAGAGGCGGCAAGTTCCTGTTCTCGCTCAGTGCGGGCAAGCGACCGCTGGCGATGACCGGCCCGATCAAGGCCGACCTCGACAAGCGCATGTTGAGGACGCTCAAGGCGATGGCCCGGCGTCGCGGCGAGGATCATGAGCACGTCACGCTGCCGGATTGGGTCAACCACGATTTGCGAAGGACGATCCGCAGCGGGATGTCGAGCCTGCGCGTCCCGCACAATGTGGCCGAAGCCGTCCTCGCGCACCGTCAGGGCGGCATCGTCGGCACCTATGACGTTCACGAATATCAGGACGAGAAGCGCGAGGCGCTGGAAGCGTGGGCGCAGCGGATCGCGTCCATCGTCAACCCGGAGCCTGCCGCGCCCGCCAAGGTCGTCAAGCTGCCGAGGCGGCGGCGATGATCGAATTCGAACTCTTCGCCTACACAAATCAGCAGTGGGATCGGATCAAGGTCGCCGTTGATGCACTTGGCCTCGATGCCGATAAGATCGAGCGGCGACCGCTTGCCGCTTCCGGGCTCACCGCGATGCAGTCGCTGCGAGAGCGCATCGAGATCGCGGCGAGCGTGTATCTTCTCCAGAGTGCCAACACCCGTCAAAGGCCGCGCCGTGCGGAGCTTATCGCCGTTCGCGAGAACGCCGAAAACCTGAGCGCCCGCATCTTTGATGCGCTGGCCGTACAGGTCGGCAGCAAACACGACGACACCGTGCGCTTGGTGCTGCGACAGAGCGTCGATGGCGACATGGAGACCGCAACTCGCGACTACTTCGCCAAGCTGTTGCAGAACCTCGACCGCGAGATCGAGAAGGCTAATCAGCGTGGCGACAACGCACGCAAGGCCGACCGCGATGATTACTGGAACGAACTGCTGGCGATCTGGTGTGAGCTCGGCGGCAAGGCGAGCGGCAAGGCGGCAGCGAGTTTCCTCGGAGCTGCGTCGAAGCCGGTAATGGGCAGCGCGGTGCCGGACATCACGTCGGTCATGAGATGGCTCGAACGTCGCCAGAGCAAGGCCGTCGCCAACAAGATTGTCACCAAGAAGGGTCCGCGTCCGGCTACCCGGTAATGCCGGGTTGGCCCGTGACTACGACAAACAAGCCCCGTTTCTTGGCTTTGAAAGTCTAATGCGTGACCGAGAATATCTGCATATAGAAGAGGTCGCCCGAAAGATGGAGCGGCCCGATGACAGATCATCCCACCGACAAAACCCCGAAGCCCGAACCCGAACTTGAACTCTGGGACTGCGAGACCGTCCTGCGGTTCTTCGGCGGCAGCAAGCCCATTCATATCAGCACACTCTATCGCGGCATCCATAGCGATCTCTATCCGAAGCCGGTGAATGTGTCCGCGAACGTGGTTCGCTGGCTTGGCCATGAGTGCCGGGCCGCGCAGCAGCGCATGCTCAGCGAGCGCGACAAACCAAAGAAGCTGCAAGGGGCAGCGCGCCGGGGCCGACCGCGCCGCGTACCGGCTGAAGCCGACGCGACATAGAAAGGCCGAGCTGCTGCGGTGACAGCACGCCCGGCCTGATAGGTGCACGCGAATGGCTCCTATATCATCGGCGCGCTATCTGCCGCAAGAGCCCGGCCCCCAACCCAAGGGGACCGAGTGATGACATCCAAACCCGACACCATCCAAGTCGACCCGATCCTTGCCGAACATGCTGCTGTGATCCGCACGCTCGGCAAGCGGGTGATCGGTGACGTGATCGAGATCGGGCGACTCCTTACCGAAGTGAAGCAGATTGTAGGTCACGGCAACTGGCTGCCGTGGCTTGAGCGCGAGTTCGCGTGGACGGATGAGACGGCACGCCGGTTCATGAACGTCCATGAACTTGCGGGCAAATCCCACAGCCTGTTGAATTTGGAACTGCCGGTCAGCGCGATCTACGCCCTCGCCGCACCATCGACGCCGGAAGCGGCGCGGGTCGAGATCATCGAGCGCGCCGCGAACGGCGAGAAGCTGACGACGGCGCAGATCACCCAGACCATCGACACCGCCAAGCGCAAGCCTGCGCCCGCTGTTGCCGCTGCGGCGAACCACGTCGCCATGCGCGACAACACCGACACTCCACCGACATCGAGCCCAGGGCTGACCGTGACGCTCAAGGAAGATTGGAGTGAAGGTCTTATTAAGTTCGGTAGTTATCTCGGCGTGCCGGTGGCCGAGTATGTCGATTTCCTCTTGGTGCTCGGGCTGAGGTCGTTCAACCGAAAATTCCAAAGCGGTTTGACCAGCACGATTGAGTGGTGGCTCATCGAGATGCATTCCAAATACCCGGACACATTCAACTATGGCTCGTGGGAGGGAAGCTGCGGCCACTTGGCAATCGACAAACTCTATGCGGCGCGTGGCATTCCTTTGGGGAAATTTCAGGAATGGGAGGCGGAGCAGGCTGCCGCCAAAGCCGCCAAAACGACGGGTCGCCGCAGGCGGGGTAAGTCATGATTTTCACCCCGCCAAAGAAGCCGCCACGTCCGGTCGCGACCTTTTGGTGGCGTGACGGACAGCAGTTCTGTGGGCAGCGCGACGACATGCCGAATGTTCGCGGCGTCCCCGGATGCGGTGACCGGGTCGCCGCTTACGAAGCGGTGATGGCCCAGGCGCTGGGGGATGCGCCGTGACGCGCGGGAAACCAAATCGGCGCGATCTCTCCCTCCCGGTCGAGCTGTGGGGCACGATCATGGGCGCGGTCGATAAGCTGACTTGGCTGGAACGCGTGGACGAGTGCATCGCGGCAGGCATGGTCCCGCATGCGTTCGCTCACGTCGCGATCAGGCTCGCCACCCAGATGACGAACCGTCGCACCGGACTTGCATGGCCGAGCCCCGAAACACTCGGTGCCGCCATCGGCATGTCCGCGTCGAACGTCAGGCGAGGATTTGAAGCTGCGGTGGAGGTTAGACTGATCGAGATTGTTCAGCCAGGGCGACGCGGACGCGGCAGCCATACCACGATCTACCGGCTCACCATGCCGAGGGCCAAAATCGAGAAGCAGTTGGCGCAAATCGCCGCCGGTGGTGATTTAAACGATGCCGGGCGATCTCCTCAAATCTCCACTGGTGGTGATTTAGATGAGGTGCGCAAATCGCCAAAAACACCCGCCGTAAATCGCCAAAAACACCCTCCGCAAATCGCCACCGGTGGCGATGACCTACCAGTAAGAGATAACTACCAGAGGAATATAGAACACGGCGAAGCCGCCGTGTGCTCTGCCGATGCCGATAGAGAGAGCGCATCAACTGCCAGCGCGACAATCTCCAACGCGCCACCGATCAAGCGCGCTCTCGCGCTGATCGATGATCCTTTTGGCGATCATCAACCACCACATTCACGCGACGATCTAAATACGGGTACTCCCGCGAACGCGAGCGGCGCGGACGCGGAGCCCGGCTTCGCCGACGTGTTGCGCGAGTATCCGGCCGACTGCATTGGCGACGAAGCCAAAGCCTATTGGATATTTGACGACGATCTGGCTGGGTGGTCGCCGTCCGACGTCGTGAAGGCCGTCGCTGAATTTGTTCGCGAGCGCGGCGCGGATGATTTTCCACCGCTCGCCGATGCGTTGATGATCATCGCGCGCAGACAGGTCGTGCAGGAGCGCACGCAATGACGAACCACGGAGAGGAGCGAGAGCATGAGCACGGATGAGGACTGTTCGATATCGGGATGCTCGAAGACCACAAACGTTTGTGGGAGCTATATGACGAGATCGTCATGCTGCTGGCGGCCGATCTCGGCCTCGACATCGGCGAACTGACGAGACCGATCATCGAGGCAGGCGGAGGATGGACGTTTCTGCTCCATGACCTCATCGCCAAGGCGTCGCCAATCACAAATTCCCGAGCTCTAGCTTTGCTCAAGGAATACGACGCGATTGAAGCGCCATATTGGACACTTGTTCGCGCGCATGACGGAAGCCCAACGCCATGAACACGCGGATCGCCGCGCTGACCGCATCGAACGTCAGGGATCCGCACCGTGAACCTTGGGAACCAACCAAATGGAACGAGGCATGCGTATTGAGATTGCCGAGATCGAGAGCGACGGCGCGGTGATCATCGAAGTGGCAGAGACCGACGAGCGCCATGGTCGTTTTGTCACCACGCTCGACGGTGTCGTGATCCTGCCGTCATCGCATCAACCACTGCTCGATGCTGCAAGGGTTCTGCTGAAGCGCGGCTACCGTCCCGAGCAGCGCCTCGTGATGCGGCATCGCGGTTCGACCGTCGCGGCTATGAGTGGCCAGATCGGTGAGCTGGCGAAGTGGACGCTCAGTGAGACGCAAACGGCAGGACCGCGCTTCGCGCCGTACCGACCGTTCGAGAAGGCCGTTTGCCGGTACGCGGGTCGCCCGCCCATGCGTTGGATGAGGTCGAAGGCTCAGGGATAGCGGCAACTGTCCCAGCGCCGTTATGAGGCGGCCACCATGATCAACCGAAACCGACACGCTCGCAGACGAGACCTCGCCCGTTTCCGTCGCGCTTCTAGCGCATCGCTGCTGACCTATCTGGTTGAACCGGGCGATAACCGATTGAGCCAAGCACCGCTGCTGAAGGTCGCCGCACACGGTTGGCTCGCCTCGCTCTCGACGCGGGTCAGAAGCTGCATCGTTTGTTCGGCATGGCTGGTGAACCGCGACCATGTCGGCGCGATGCTGCTCGCGATGCCCGGCATCGCGAAGCCGACGAGCGCGAGCACTTGCGGAATTTGCTGTCAGTGCTGGGACGCCGATCTGCCCGATGCTGCGCTGGATCGCGCTTGTGCGACCGCGCTCAATGAGGCGGTGCCGGGTGGCTGGTTCGAGGAAGGGCGGCGATGAAGCTGGATCGCGAACTTTTGCAAGCGCTCGATGGTCGCGGACATCGCCGCGCGGAGACGATGTTGCGGCTGGATGAGCGCGGGCGTTTTCTGCGAGCGGCTGCGGATCGCTACTGCATTGGGCTGTCAGGTCGTGCAGCGGCCGCATGGCTGCACACCAAGATCGTTCGCTACAGAGCCGGGTCTTGGCGTCGGGATAGAACCGAGGCGACCTGTCCCGCCCGACACCGAGGCACGATCAACGAATTTTGCTGGATGGTGCTCAAGGCTGCCGACAACATCATTTCTGAGCGTTCCATTCGCCGCGCTCTTGCAGATCGGCTTGACGGGCGGCGTGAGCGGGGCTTTGCATGAGCGAAAGGCGGGCTACCGGCCAAGGAGCAAAACCGAGTAGCCCGCCCCACTTGCCCGCCGATGATCGGCGGACACGACGGCGGGGCTCCTCCGCAGGCAGCGTGAGCCTCGCCGACCTCCCAGCATTCCGCCCGTGCTCGACGCGGACGTGACGCCAGAACCTCTTGGCTGAGTGCCGGGCTGGCGTAGGAACAACCCGGCACCCGACATTCCCCCGCGACAAGGCCGAGACCCGAAGGTTCAAATAAGCGCCCCGGTCTCGCCGTTGGGAAATCCTCATGATCGCGCCGCCAGCTCGACGGACAGAACAGCGGCCACATCCGCATCGCTGGGGTGCTCGACGGCATCTCCGGACGATTGCATGGCCCAAATGAGTGCGGCCTGAATTCTCTCTGTCGCGAGCTTATCGGCTGCGATCTCGATCACCTTCGCGTCGCGGTCGCTCGCCGAAAGAGCGGTACTGTCGTCGGCTGAGGCGTCGAGAAGGTCATTGACGGCTTTCAACAACTGAGGGCGCAGCAACCACGCGACCAGAGCTATGACATCAGGTAGCTCGCCCGTGGCATCGCCTACCAACCTGTCCCCGGTCTTGCCCACAATCGCAGCGCCCAGCGGCAGGCGCATCGTCGTCATCGGCCAACCGAGCCTGCCGTCAGGATACTCAATCAGGCCTTCGACCAAGGGCATGCCACGGTCTGCCAACGCCGTGATCTCGGCGTGCGCCTTGGCCTTGGCGTCCTTCGATGGCACCGGGGCCGACATGACGCGGTGGCGGTCGGCGTCGAGTTCTCGAAGGCGAAATTGAATGCGCGTCAGCGCGGCGAGCCGGGTTTCGTTCTTCTTCAGGATGTCGCTGACCTCGACCGGCGCGACCTCGACCAGCTTCGTGCCAGCTCTGCCTTGCCGCAGCCAATCTTCCGCCCGGCGCACCAGCATGCCGACGTTCTGAAGAGCAGCGCCGCGCGATTGCTCCAACGCGCCCAACCGCTGCATCTCGCCTTGCAGCCGCTCGATGACGCGCTTGATGTCGGCGACCTGGGGATCGGCGGGCTCATTCGCGGTTCCCTCGCTCAAGCCGAACCCTCCCGCCATTCTGGCGAGAGTGAGGTGCTTCAATCGACCCTGCGCCTTCTGCAAGTCGGTCCTCGTCTCGCGAACCTGATCGCTGATCGGGAGGTAGACAGACCTCGCATCCTGCGATCTTTGACGAAGCGCCCGCAGTCTCTCCTTCGAGGCTTCACCGGGCAGCGCATCGATTGCATCGCCGATGGCAAGCACCGAGAGGCCCAGCGCCGGGCCGCCGCTCAGTTGATCGAAGCCTGCGTCTGCGGGAACGCGCTCGAACATCTTAGGGTTTGCCATTTGCCGCCTCGCTCGATGTGGAGGAGGCAGGCTGCCAGAGCGCTTGGGCCATCAAAAGCCCCCGGTCGAAGGCCCGCGCCCACAAGGGCGATGTGGGCGCGCCTTCAGCAGTCGCGTCGCTCGCCGTCGCCCGCGCCGCCTGCTCGGCGATCAGCGCCCGTGCCCACGCGCTCTACGAGGTGCACCATCCACGCCTCGCGATCCCATCGCGCCCGGATGTGCCCGCGTTCGATCAGCGCACGCATCCCGCGCTTGGCCGTGCCGTCTGACAGCGCGCCGCCGCTACGAGCCGCAATGTCGTCGGGCGTCAGCCCGGCTTCGCTGGAGCCGCCGATGGCCCGGGCAATGCCGCAGGCGGCGAGATGGCCGGTCGGATGCAAGCGCGCGGTCGTTGCGCACCCGATGCAGCCACGCCGCCGTTGACTGATCCGACGCGCGCTCGACCATTGTCCCCTGCTTGCTTCTCTTGCCGAGACAATATCGTCGCTCATGATCGCGACGATAACCAGCGACACGCAGCAGTGACGCAATGCAGGCAATGCCTAGTGCCACTCCTCCTCGCGCTCGCGCCCGCCTCGCTGGAGCGTGAGAACGGCCCGCGCGGTCTGGCAAGGTCTGCGAAGGGCCTCGGACGCGATTAGCTGAGGGGGGCAGCCGGGCGTGGCTCAACAAATTCGACACCGCAGGTATTGCCGTTGCGCCACACCACGTGGCAGCGCTTGGTCGTGTTGAAACCATCCAGCGACAGATTAAACTCAAAGGCGGCAATATGAAACGTGGCGGCTTGCAGCTTCGCACCCCGGTCGTTGATATTTTCTACCTTGCATGGGTGAACGCCCCGAACACCGTCAACTTGAAGCAACGCGAGACGATTAATTTCAGAGCGAATTGAGGCTCTACGCTCGATCATCGGATCACTCCCCAAAAAAAATTAGACAATAAAATCCGGCGACTATTTAGGTGCAGAGTACCGCATCGCGAGTTCATTAAAAGTCAGACGAATTGTCTTTTTAAAATTGTATGCAACTGAAACCCGCGCGCCGTCCCTACGTGTCAAATTCGTGCCGCTTTCGACGGCTTACACGGCTCGATGAAGCCACGCGCCGCTTTCATGCTGCCGCCGCGCGATCCTCTTTGTCGGCCCCGCGCATCACGATCCTCAGAGCATCGTCCGGCAGTGGCCGTTGCAGCGCCTTGGCCTCATCTCACGGTGCTCGCCTCCAAACGTCGCGCTCTTTGTCTGCCGCAATGTCCCATTCGGGTGATGACGCGCGTTACGGCATGACGGACCTGATCTTGAGTGGCGACAGTGTCACGATTTCCTGCGGACCATCTGGATGTCCGGTCCAATATCGTTGAGCGCGGGCACTTGTCTCCGACAAAAATAGGCTGCCTTCCGCAAAGTCGACCATCGCCAGTGGCGCAATATGGGTGGGCTGGTCAGGTTCGAGCAGTTCGACCTCGTAAATGATCTGGAAGCCATGCGGGTCAATCTTCGCACGGTAAAACTGCATGTCGGCGAGAGCTGGACAGCAAAAGGCGGCTCGAAGCCGACTTGGCCGGTCAGGGAAAGTTTCAAGCCTGACCATTTCGAACAGCAGTTCGCGAGCCACAGTGTTCAGGTTGCCGAAAGTCTGGCGGACCGCAGAGGGTGTCTCGTATCTTTCGATGATGCGTCCCCAATTTCCGGGCCGAATGATACTGCCGGGCTCAAGGCTGAGAGAAGCAAGGTAATAATAGGGTTCGATGTTCATCGCTCGCTCGGGCACCACGTTGACGGCGGATCGCTCGCCGGAACCTTCGTCGGCCGCAGCGCGACAGGCAAGCAAGCCGCTACCGATTGCGGTGGATAACCTGGCGATGGCGAAGCCTTCGGCTCATCAGCATGGCCCGCGCAAAGGCAGCGCCGCGTCAACGATGGCAGGGAAGCGGTCGGCCCAGTCACGGCCGCCCTTCGTGAAGCAGCGTACGCGCGCACCGTCTCGGCGCACCATCAGCCGGTAGCCGTCATGCTTGATCTCGTGGACCCAATCCGGTCCGGTCGGTGGCCGTGTGACCTTCGACGGCAGGCACGGTGCGATGAAGCCGCGCCGCCCGATCATTGCCGGACGATCATGCGAATAGGTCCGCACCGGCCTGCGTGAACTTCACATAAGTTCCGCTCTCGTGGTACCACAGCCAGCCGCGCTCGATGCAGAGCGCGAGGCCCGCGCCGTACTCCGCTGCGCTGCCGCCGTGGGTGAACAGGAACGGGCCGTTGATCCTCTCGATGTAGATGCGCCCGTCCTGCACGGCTTCGGTCTCGTTTGCGATTTCGAGCAGCTTGCGGGCGGCCTTCTCCGGGTCCGCGAAGGGCCTGTCGGTTGCGAGCTTCATGCGGTTGCCGCCTTTTCCTCTTTGTCAGTACCGCGCGCCACGATCATCAGGGCATCATCCGGCGATGGCCGCTGAGATCGATCTTCATCTTGAACCCAAGCAACCGGCATTGTTAAGATTTGAACCAGTTAATTGACCTCAATGAAAGTCGAAAATCTTAAGGTTGGCTGGCATTATCAACCTAAGGCAGAGGGAAGAGAATGAAGACTTTGGTTAAGCGCTTTATCGCAGATGACAGTGGTGCCACCGCAATTGAATACGGACTTATCGCGGCGGGTATTGCGCTCGCGATCATCACCGTCGTTAATAGCCTCGGCACGACGATGAACGACAAGTTTGGCTCGATCAGCAGTTCGCTGAAGTAAGGCCAGCGAAAGATGACCAGCGAAAAAGGGCTGCCTCCGGGCGGCCCTTTTTGTGGCGGCGCTGACGGCGGATCGTTCGCGGAAACCTTCGTCGGTCGCAGAGTGGCAGGCGAGGCAAGCCGCTACAGCTTGCGGTGGACAACTTGGCGGGCACAACGGGAACGAAAACGGCGGTCCGAGAAGAGCCGACAGCAGTCAACCAGCCTGCTTCGTGAGCGGCAGCGCAATGCGAAATGTTGCACCGCGTCCGGCTTCGTTCTGTGCCGTTAGCTGCCCGCCGTGAGCCTCGACAATGGTCCGCGCTATCGATAACCCCATGCCCATGCCTTCACCCTTTGTCGTAAAAAACGGCTCGAACACTTTGTCGAGCGTGTCGGCGGGAATGCCGGGACCAACATCCGATACCGCCAAGTGAGCAGAATTGCCGTCACGCGCGGTCGAGACTGCGATCCTGCGTTCGCTGGGCGGAATGGCCGCCATCGCATCCATGGCGTTGACGATCAAATTCACGATGACCTGCTGAAGCTGAATATCGTCGCCTTTGATAGGAAGTCGCGTCGGCGCAACGGAACTGGTCAGAGCAACTTTTCGCGCAACCGCCAAAGCCGAGAGAAACCGCAAGGCGTCTTCGGCAACGTCGTTGAGATCAATATCCTTGAGTTCAAGTGGTGTTCTTTTCAGCGCGGCTCGCAATCGACCGATAACTTCGCTCGCGCGCACGTCGTCGCGACGAATGTCAGCGAGAATTTCATCGATTTCCCGCAGATCGGGCACGGGAGACTTGACCATCAGTTGCGCCGTCTCGACGTTGGTCAAGATAGCGCCGAGCGGCTGGTTGAGTTCATGCGCAATCGTTGCGGTCAGTTCACCGGCCATGGATACGCGGTTGATGTGAGCCAATTCCGCGGAGCGTTGTCTCGCCTGAACTTCGGCATGGACGCGCCGCCGACGCTCGAACAACAAGCCCGCAATCAGCGCGCCCTGGGCCAAGATTATCCCCGCAACGAGCGCGATTTGCGAACGGTATTGTTGCCACATCCCGGGTTCGCGAAAGTAGATCTCGCTTCCTGGCGGAAGATGAGCTTCGCTGATGCCCCAGCGCTGAAGTTCTCGCCAATCATACCTCGGTTTTGCGAAGGTGCTTGGTTCGTCTATTATACTGCCCGCCTTCTCGCCGCCGAGAATACGCATGGCTACAGCGCCAGCTCGTCTGGCCAGTTCAAGTGGTGAATGCATCGGGCCGCCGATAATTTCGCGCCCAAAGAAGGCCTGATCAGTGGTGAAGATTGGTGCATTGGCAGCGGCATATAATCGCGTGATCGCTTGATCCCCTTCGTGCGCTACGCCAGCTCCATCCACGATCATCTGAAACCAGAAGATTGCGGAGTGCGGCGGCAAGTCCGCGATCTGCTTCAATATCTCCTCAAACGAAAGTTTGTCGTACCACCTGATTTCAATGCGATGCTCCAGAGGCGCTAATTCTCTACGCATCTCTTTTTGCCAAAAAAGTTCATTGGGCGAATTGCCGTTCACCATTGCAACAATTCGCGTCTCTGGCGCGATGCGCAGGAAGCTCTCAAAAAGGAACCGAAAGTCGTGCTTCACCGCGACGACTACATCGTTTTCTGTCAGGGTCGAAAATTGAACGCGGCGCTGTTCAACCGCAGTGATCAACATCGGAGTGTTGGGGAATAATTGGTCTCGATAGCGCTGAATGAACAGGGCGGCTGGCGCACCTATCACCACGATCAGATCAGGCAGGTTTACGCTGTACAATGCACGAAGATATTCAACAAACGCGAGTTCAGCCTTTGGGTCGTCAGAGCGAGCAGATACCAGTGAATGCTCTTGGACATCAAGGACCCAAGGCGACTGCCGATCCAGCTCTGCGCGAATGGCCTTCGCATACTCGTTCCAAGGCCTGAACTCGCGCCCGAACGAATGAAGGACCACGATGTGCTTGTGGCCCTCACCGAACGACGGACCGGACGAGAGAAGTACAGCCGTAACGCAGAAGAAGAGCACGGCGAACCAAGGTGCAAATGAAAACCTGTTTCTCAATGCCGCCAAGGTTATGCATACCCCACCGGAGCAACCGAAAATTGCCCATCCGCCTAATCCGAGCGTTTTACGTCATGCGCGCGGGTCGCGCAAACTTAGACGGCGCGGCTGCTAAGAACTCGGTCTGAGCACAATTGGTCCGCTACGCTGGAGCGGACCTCACACGCGGTTCGTGGCAGGGCAGCACGATCAACTCCAGCAGCAGCGCCAGCGCCAACATGAGAGCCACCAGCGCGATGAAGACCAGCGCCTGAGCATTCAACATCCGCCACATCGCGAACCTGTGTGTTCCCGACGTGCATTCGGGAAAACTATGCAACTCCGTTTTTATCCGGGTCAAATATGCTGATACGACACCGTATCGCTTACCCGGCACCCTTTGCGCGCCCCAAAGTAACTTGAAGACCCGTGACAGTCTCCGACGCCAACGGGCAACGATAGCAGCGACGGCACAAGGAGCCGCGAAGCGCGGGGTTTCTGAGCGGCGCACGGCGAACAGCGGTGCAGCACGCCAAGCTCACAAGAGCATGCTTGCAAGCGCGATCAGCCCGATTGAAGTCAATAACCAGACCAATAAATGAGACAACCAAGGCGGCCAGTGACGTAGCGTCATCGTGTGCCCCTTTCTTGCGTTTCACGCACGCAATCGGGACAGACAAAGCCGCACGGGGCCGTTGAGTTATGTCAAGTAAATGTCCTGTCCCATGGGACAATGGTCCATTGTAGGTTCGATCCGCATGATCGGCACGCCGTTGACATTGAACTCACACAACGGTGGACCCGCCCTTGGCTATTTCCTGGCCCCCAGCCCAGCCGAGGGCGGGACCCCATCGGCTTGCCGTTTAGCCTCAGTCTCGCAGGCGCAGGGAGCGCCGTGGACATACTTAGCTTGGCTGATCGAAGCTTGCGAGCCGTGCTCGATTTAGGATCTTGATGTGGCGTTGAGTTTTGTCAACGAAATCAAGGATGCCCTCTTTGTGCAGTTGTGACACTGCACGAGACACAGTCTCAATTGTCACGCCAAGGTAATCCGCGATATCACGACGGGTCATCGGCAGCGACAACACTCCGGCGGCTGACAGCCTCTGGTCCATCTCAATCAGGAACGCGGCAACCTTCTCCATCGAATATTTGCGTCCGAGCAGCAGCAAGTGGCTTTCCGCATGCTGCAAGTTGGTCGTAGTCACACTGAGTAGGTTGTGGAAGACGAGAGGGTCTGCCTCGGCCACGGCCTCAAGGCCTCGTCGTCTGATCAGGCAAACCGCGGTATCGACAACGGCTTCAGCGCTGAAACGAAAAGCATCACCGTTCTCAAGTCCGAAAATATCGCCAGGTAAATGAAACGCGCCGATCTGTCGGCGGCCATCCGAAAGAACCTTGTAACGTCGCACTGTTCCCGTTCTTACTTGGTAGACGTCCTCGGCAGGCTCGTTTTCACCATAGATTTTGTTTCCTTTGTTGTAAGTGAACTCCCTTATGCCGAGCGCGTCTCGACGATCCGCCCAATGTGTGGCGATGCGCACAAGCATGGTTCGATCTCCTTGATACGTCGAGCTCAGCGGAGTGTATGGGATGCTTGCCTCGCCACATCATTGTACCAATGGACACTCAGTGGGGAGAGGTTCCTGGTCCCTCGCGGGGGGCTCGCTTCATGATTGGCACGCCGTTGATCAACGGATCGATCCGGTGGATACCCGCCCTTGGCCTTCGAGCCCCCAAGCCCGGCCGAGGGCGGGCCCGCACCGGCTTTGCCGTGCAGGGCGAAGGCGTGTCGCGCCGATCACAACCCGCGTGCTGTATTCTGAAAGACAGCTTCACGGGGTTTGGAAGAACCAGATAGCCAGCAATACTGCCGCTAACACCGCTGACATGCCTGCAAGTACTCGCCGTGCGTAAGACGAGCCCGTTAAAGCAAACATCATGACAACCAAGGCAGCGATTGCCCCCGTCAAAATAACCCCCACAACCAACCTCCTGATGCTGAAGTTGCGTCGAGCAATAACTTAGACACGGGATTACGTGGTCCGATGCTTGATCCAGATCAATCGCCCGCCGCTCCTCCGTTCCGACGCCCGACTGCGCCCTTCGCTTTAAGAGTAGATGCCCAGTGTCCCGCATGCTGTCCCCGACGATCAGGGGCGCGTCGTCAGCGGGCGAGCTGCCCCGTCGTGCATCGAGACATCGAGACGGCTCGGGCGCATCAGCGCGCGTCCCTGCGATGCGGGGTGAGATCAGCGCACAAGGGCGCGCGAGGGCTCGCTGGGAGCGTCGTACAGCCGCCCGAGACGGGTGGAATACGGGACAGCGCGCGGGTCGGGACAGCGCAATAGGGGCTTCCCTGAGAGGGTTATCGACCGGGCCGCGTCGAAAGTAGCCCCAGCCGTAGCCCAAAACGCGATTTCGGCAGTCCACGATCATTCAAAAATCACGTTAAGTACTTTATTTTACACGGTAATTCGCGATACTCCGTAAAACCATTCAACTTCTGCAACAATATCGGCCCAATCACAGACCTCAGCGGTGGCTCTGACCACGTTCCTCGCTGGCCCTTCTCATTCCAGGTCGTGCAGGTCCTTGCCGAGCGGCGGGGTTATGCGAAACTCCGAAAAAACCACCCGCAGCCCTGCCCGTTCCGGCGTGCAGCCCATTGGTCCAACAAGGTAGGAGGAGTTCTTAGCAAACGGCGCAAGCCGCATCAGAGGCCAGAGCTTGCCATCGTCCGATGCCTGTAAACGAATAACGCCTTGTGCAACCGTTACCCGCAACCGGAAGTCTCGTGCGTCATGTTCGTAAGGTGCAGTCGCCCAGTCCGATAGCCCATCGGTCAATACGCTCGAAATCATCGCGCGCCCATCCGCAAATTCGATCCCTGCTTTGAGCCATCGCTCCGCGTCTATGCGCACCATGATGCCGGCTTGATCGTAGAGCGCTTGGAAGTCACCTTGGACGCGCACTTCGGCGGTGAATGCTTCCGGTGCCTGAAAGCCGAGAAAATGTCCGTTGTCGCGGACAAAGCCGTAATGAGTTTCGCGCCAGAAGTCCGTGGCATTGTCCGTGACCATTTCGAGGCTGTTGCCGTTCTCGGTCCAGTGTTTCGGCTCATTCAGCCAAATACCGTCCGTTCTGCCAAGCATCATCATAGCCTCAAGCGAATATGTTCTGGTCGAGATGAAGTCGTTTGGCAACCATACCGAAACGGCTGCGTTCCGCCTATCAAGAGGCGATGGTAGCAGCCTAACCCGTTTAATGTCAGCTAAGGGGTCAACAACCGGCATTCCGCCGCCGTCTGACCTTGGTCTGCTCACAGTCCTAAGGCCGACATCGCGGCGTTTGAGGTGGTAGACAGCTAAGGGCCATATTCGGAAGTAGGCTGCTTACTCGATGACCTGATCGGCTCGACCGAGAAGCGCCGGAGATATGGTCAGACCAATCGACTTCGCAGTCTTCAGATTGATCACCAACTCGAACGTCGTTGGTTGTTCGATTGGAATTTCGCTGGGTTTTGCCCCGGCCGTGATCTTTTGGACGTAACCAGCCAATCGGCGAAAGAACTTTTTTGAGTTGGGTCCGTAGGTCAACAGTCCGCCACTTTCCGCAAATTCACCCCACCCGGAAATCACCGGTATTTTCCGATCCCTCGCGAATTCTGCATGTCGTGTGCGCTCCAACATAATGAGATTGTCAGGGACGGCAACGATGCCTTCCGTCTTGCTATCGCTCATCGCGCGAAAGGAAGAATCGAACTCGGCGGGTGTTCGCACCTGAAGATATTGCAGAGACATTCCCAATGCCGTCGCGACGCGCTGGGACTCAGCAACCTCTAAATGTTCGCCAGGGTGAATGGGATTTGTAAGAAGCGTGATCCGTGATGCGCTTGGAAGTATTTCCCTCATTAGGTCAAGCCGTTTGCCATTCAGCTCAACGGCCATATAAGACAATCCCGTGAGGTTTTCCTTACCGTGTGCCAGAGTATCGACAAAGCCTGCCGCCACTGGATCGCCACTAAAGGCAAAGATGATCGGCGTCGATTTGACCTTTTTTCGAACGACCCGGATTGCTGGACCGGGCGAGACGATAACCGTGACGTTTTCGCGCAACAGATCTTCGATAAGGCCTGGCAGCGCCTCGGGCACGCCCAGGGCTGAACGCGCCAGCAAATGAATGGTGCTGCCTTCGACATAGCCAACGTCACTGAGGCCCGCTCGAAAGCTGTCATAGTATGAAAAGATGTCGGCAAGGCCTCCGGTGGGCGAGCCAAGAATAATCCAGCCGATGCGCGGGATTTTCCCGGCCGGCAGGGCAAGTGCGCACAATGGCCAACCAGCGACTGTACCGCTAAGAATCGTGATGAACTCGCGTCGTCGCATGGCGTCTCCGGAGTTCGTCCTAAGCAATGCGTCCAAGCTAGCACGTCCTGAACGTCGGCCTTGGCTCTTTTCCGGCTTTAGGGGACCGCTTCGGGTCAAAGGGCGAAGTCGCAAGCTGTCTGAGCCACTTCAGATTTGCCCCCGAGACCGGACATTCCAAAGCGAGCCCGGCATGCCTCGGAAGGGCCAGAATCGGACCTGGCAATGGGAAATTGAGTGTTAGGAGGAAGCGAAAGTGCGCCTATACCTGCACGCTGGAAGCGAGCGTTCTGATCTCGCCCGCACCCGTCACATATCTAGACGGAGGCTGCCATGCACGCGAAATTCCTGAAGACACGCTTTGGAATTCTTTGCTCACTTCTCGCCGCTGTTGTCGCTCTGCCCTCCACCTCAAGCCAGGTCTCCGCGGGCGATGAGGCGTTCATCGTCTTGCCCGGCGAAGCATCCCGCTACAGCGGACAGCAAGGCCGAGAGGGAGATTTCACCGAACTGTTGGCGACGGCTGATAGAACTGGAGGTGTGCTCGGCTTCTTTCGTCAAACCATCGCACCCAAGAGCGGTCCCCCTACGCACCTGCACGAAATGGAAGCTGAGTTTTGTTACGTTGTGAGCGGTCAGTTTAACTTCAAACTAGGCGAACGCATTGTGAGCGCGCCTGCCGGGGCCTTTGTCTTCATTCCTCGCATTACTCCGCACACGTTCCAGAACACCGGGACGGAGCCCGGTGTATTGCTGTTCGGAGTGGCGCCCGGTGGTTTCGAAAAGATGTTCGCGGAGCGGCAAGGTGTGGATGCTGATACGAACCAGAAGCTGATGGCAAAGCACCACATGCAAGTCGTGGGGCCGCCTCTTCGGTAGGCGCAGGATCGAGTTTCTGCGTGGCTAAAGCACGATTGTAACTAGTCTAGTGACCGCGAAGGGCCCACGAAATGGACTCGTGCACTGCAGCAAATTAACATCTCTATTCGATTACCTCGTCGGCTCGGGCGAGCAGCGTCGGTGGCAGGTCGAGGCCGAGCGCCTTCGCTGTCTTTAGGTTAATCACCAGCTCGAACTTGGTCGGTTGTTCGACTGGCAATTCGGCAGGAGCAACACCTTTGAATATTCTAACTACGTACTGCGCCGAGCGCTTCCACATCGCCGACAAACGTGGACCGTAGCTTGCCAGCCCGCCAGCTTCGACGAATTCGCTGATTTGATAGATGTCAGGAATGCGAGCGGCTGCAGCAAAGGCGACGATCGACGGGCGAATGGAGTCCGCTAGAACGAATACGGCGTCACACCGTTCATTCGTGATATCTCGGAACGCTCGATCCAGATCGGCGGGCGTTGCAGCCATTATTGGAACAATTGAAAGATCCAGAACTTTGGCCGCGTCTCTCGAGACCACAACCTGTCCTGGGTGTGTCGGGTTGGATGACATCAAGACGGCGATCTTTTTAGCATTTGGGAGAATGGACTGAAGCACGTCGAAAATTTTGGTGATGCTGTCTCCGTACATATTTGCCAGACCGGTGATATTTCCTCCGGGATGCGAAAAGCTTTTCACGAAGCCGGACCCAATAGGATCGATTGCCGGGGTCATGACAATTGCAATGGATGATGTCGCACGTTGCGCTGCAGCAATTGCTGGCGTCGCTACAGCAACGATTACATCAGGACCTAACGCCACAAGTTCGTTTGCCAAGACGGGTAAGCGCTCGTTGTTTCCTTCAGCTGCCCGCCGGTCGATATGGAGGTTCTTGCCTTCGATGTAGCCGAGGCTATGCAACTCCTGTCTGAAGACTTCGACCAAATCCCCGGTGGGGCCGGTCAAAAAGCCCGGGATCAGAACCCCGACGCGCCAGGTTTGTTGTTGCTGCGTCCGCGCTGGCGCCGGCCATATGGCCGCAAAACATCCAAGTGTGGCAGCTCCACCAAAAATGAGAGCACGACGTCTCATTTGTCGCCTTGTCGGGACGGCGCCAAAATTCGACCGTCCAAATGCACCTTCCGGATCAAACCATTTTACCTTTCCGGCTAGAGCTTTGGAAGAGGGGAAAACGTTTGAGCAACAGGTAGTGCGAGACGCATGTCCGAGTTGGGTCAAACTGCGACTTCAACGCTTCTTCAGGGCCGGTCCGGTCTACACCGGATAGCGGACGCGGCCATGGTTCGCGTGAAGTTCAGCAGCGGGCCAACAGAGGAAGTGTCGTCGAGTGTAAACGGGGACGCGCGGTTGGGACCGAAGCGCTCACCTTTTTTCTATTTCGAAGCTGGAGCATAATCCAGCTAGCCCCTGCGCGGAGTCTTCCCCCGTGAGGTTGGTCAGGCCGGCACCGGTTTACGGACGGCGTCCGGGCCGCTCCAATGGGATCATCGTTAGAGCAGAAACGGCCGAGCGTGTTAGCTCTTTTGGGAAAACGCTCGAGTTGAGCCTACCGGTATTTTGTACCATATTTGAAACTGATCGCGTTGATTTGCTCCCGCGTCAATTCCCTTCGCGGCTCGCCGGGTCGATTGCAGGTTTCGCGGAAGAACGCATCCAAGCCGGTGGGCGTGACGATCCAAAGGAGCAGCAGCTCACTGTCCGGGTTCGCGAACCCGTGCCACGAGTTTTTCGGGATGAATATCGTCGAACCCTTCTCGAAGGGATGACGCACGTCGTTGAGTATAAATGTTCCGCTTCCGCCTAAAACGTAGAACGCTTCGTCCGAGTCAAAGTGTATGTGGATCGGAATGCCAGCCCCCATCGGCACCTCCTGAGTGCCGCAGGCCAAATTCTTGGAGCCTTTGATGGGATCAACCTTGATGATGATACTGCCAGGATTACGGTAGTGAATGAGATGTTCGCCCTCGGCTACGCCCATCACGTATCCATGCGCTTCAGTTTGAGCTTTCACTTCACCCTCCAGTAACTTGCGAGACGCCAATACCTAGCCATACCGACCAAGGAAAGATCGCCCGCCTTTTTCGGGGAATGTGAGCATAGCTCTTTGATGGGCCAAATGTCTCAGTTGGGTCAAAACGCGAGGTGGCGACCAGTTCGCGGATCGTCAGCTTATCCCTCAGAAGCAGACATTGGTCGGAGCGGCGCGGAGTTCCGAGATGGGCCGATTGTGTTGCAAAAGTCGAAAATTGAACAACCCTAGAAATCTCGCCGAAGTCGATTTCTAGACCTCTCCGCAGCTGCATTGCCTTTGAACGCCACTACGAAGGTTCGGGGTCGACTTTGGATGAAGCCATACGGTCCCTCACATCGTCGCGCGTAAGACGCGTCAGCGGCCCTAAGAATTTTCGTTCACCACCCCAAAAAGACTTTTGCAACAATATCGGCCATTAGCCGACGTCACTCGATTGGGGCTGCGCAGTATCTTCGACGCGTTCAACCCTGGAAATTGGACGATCGACGAGCGCTGCGGGGCTCATCGCAGCCCATGGACGAAAACGGCTTCCGTGGGTCGCACGAACAGAAAACGGCACGCCACAGATATTTGTGCGTGGGCGCTACCATCCTGGCCGATGATGATCAGCCCCGCTCCGCCATTGGCCACATTTAAAATGACGGGCTCTCCCTTCCAAGTCTTGATCGGCTCCATTCCGATGATGAGAAATTCGCCGATCGGCTGCTCAAAATATTGAAGCCTCAGTTGCGGGGCGACCTCTGCTGTCGCAAGCCCGAAACCCAGCTGTTGGGCGCGCGCATAAATGTCCGCCAGCGATGCCGTATCATCCTGAAAGCCGAGTTCGGCCGCGGACACCAAAAAAAGCTGCACGTCTATTTTCTTGGCGCTGAGCGTGAAGGCCGGCCGAGCGAGAATTTCTCCAGCCGAGTCTCCGATGCTGCAACCTGCTGCATCCAACGCATTAATGAGGGCAAACGAATTTGCGAAATTTCCTACTGTAATCGTCTTCCACACTGGAACAGCGGCGGCCGATCTGATCGGGATTGGCGGAATATTGGCTGAGGGAGTTTTGTTGAACGTCAAGTGGTTCCGTATCGCGTCCTGCGCCGTGCATTGTGCACTGGCTGAGCTCGCAGACAGGACGATGCACGTGATGCAAAGCATCGCGATCAAGAGAATGCCGCCATGACGCCATCCCCTCGAACGACAAGTTATGGCGCAGCCGACTTCCCAGCCAATAGTTCGCTCCACAGCAACCTTCCTTGCCCACGCTATTCAGGTGCGAGCCCCAATGCTCTGGCGGCATCCACCCAAATGGGCGTTTCGTCGTCGTACAGCTTCCTGAACGCGACGTGCCCCACGGCGGACTCGTCGATGCCATACTTGTCGAGCAGCTTCTGTATCCTCTCAGTCTTGCCTGCCTCTACCATCAGGCCCGAAAGGCGTTCAACGATTTCGCGCGGCATGTCGATGGGGCCAGCGAAAAACAGGTAACCGGCAAGAGCAAAGACCTTGGAGTCGAGACCCTGTTCGATAAACGTTGGAACGTCGGGAAGCTTTCTGTTCCGCACGGTCGTTTGCACGGCGATGGCTTTTCCGGCTCCGAACTCCAGCGCGTTGATGGCATTGGCGTAGCTCCCCATCGCCGCCTGAAGCACGCCAGCGGCAAAGTCCTGCCACATCGGCGATTCACCGCGGTAGTGCACGGCTTTCATCTGCAGCTCGTAGCGCTTGTTGAGTTCCGCAACGACGATATGCGCGTAGGAGCCTGGGCCCCAAGTCCCCACATTCGTCTGGTTATTGCGAGCGTATTCGACGAACTCCTTCAAGTTCGTGACGTTGGTCGCCTTGCCAACGACGAACGGCAGATGTCCTGCAGACATGCTGGAAATCAGCACGAAATCCCTGTCGGGGTCGTACGGCAAACTCTTGAAGAGCACGCGATTTTGCGCGAGAGCCGCTGTGGTGGCGAAAAGTAGCGTGTAACCATCCGGCGGCGCCTGCTTCACGGCTGCTGCGCCGATCGAACCGCTGGCGCCCGCCTTGTTCTCAACAATGACCGGCTGGCCTAGTTTCTGGGAGAGATATTCGCCGTAGATGCGCGCGCAGGAGTCCACCAATCCGCCGGCAGGATAGGCGCAAACGATTTTGATCGGCCTGGATGGCCACGTCTGGGTCCACCCGCTATCCGGACGAAAAAAGGCGATTGTGGCAGCGCCGGTCCCGATGAAGCCGCGGCGTGTGATTTTCAATGCCATGACGACCTCCCATCGTACTTCCCATTCGAGGATGCGTATCGCGGGCGCGGTACTGCCGGTCTTTACCGGCCAGCCTTACGTTCAATATCGAGTCGCGCGGCATTGCTGCGCAGTGAGGCAAGCCGTTGGCAGTGCTTATGGATTACCTCTCAAGCAATTTGTCGCTACCCAAAGGATGGTACCAAAGCGTCGCTGGGCGCGCTTGACATTCGGCTTACATTTTCCTGACCAACCGCATACTCTTTGCATTCCAGGCTGCGCTGGAGCGATCCCGGCAATTGGGACACTCAAAGGATTGAGGGCTTGCGCTATCTCTTCGAGGAGTACGCCTTCGACACCGACCGGCGCGAGCTGCATCTCGGAGATGGCGTTATCCCTCTCGCGCCACAGGTATTCGATCTGCTGCTTTACCTGATCCGCAACAGGGAGCGCGTCGTCAGCAAAGAGGAGCTCACCAACGCCATCTGGAACGGGCGCGCGGTGACCGACGCGGCACTCACAACCCGCCTGCGGGTCGCCCGCAGCGCGATCGGCGATTCCGGTGAGGAACAGCGATTGATAAAAACACTGCCGCGAAAGGGGTGGCGTTTTGTTGGATTGGTGCGGGAAGCCCAGACGCCCGCGGCCGCGGCTCTCACTGCCGATTTTACTGACGAGAGCTTTCAAAATATCACCCGTGCTCCCAACGGCGGTACGATGTCAATTTCGCGCGCAACGCCGCGTCTTTCCATTGTCGTGCTGCCATTCGCGAACATCGGAGGCGATCCCGAACAAGACTATTTCGTCGATGGCGTGACCGAGAGCCTGACCACCGACCTTTCGCGCATCAGCGGATCCTTCGTAATCGCACGGAACACCGCGTTCACCTTCAAGGGCAAAGCCGTCAATGTGAAGCAAGTCGGGCACGAGTTGTGCGTCCGCTATGTGCTCGAAGGCTCAGTGCAGCGAGGCGGCAACCGGCTTCGTGTGAATGTTCAGCTAATCGATTCCGAAACAGGCAATCACCTTTGGGCCGAACGCTTCGAGAAACCGGTCGCCGATCTGTTCGATACACAAGACGAAATCGTATCGCGGCTGGCAAACACGCTAAATGCTCAGCTCATTCAGGTTGAGGCACGGCGAGCGGGGCATTTATCCCATCCCGACGCGATGGATCTGTATTTCCAGGGCTGGGCTTGCGAGAACAATGGGACGACAGCGGAATACATGACGCAAGCGGAGTCCTTTTTCGACCAGGCCTTGGCACTTGATCCCGGGAATATTGAGGCGCTTGTCGGTTCGGCGCGGGTCAAGGCGGCGTTTGGCGCCAACTTAATGGGCGACGACTGGACCGCGCACTTCGTGGCGGCCGAGGCAATCTTGATCAAGGCTCTTTCCCTTGCGCCAAACCACGCTCGGGCCCATAGCGTCTTGGGCCTGGTCCGGTCAATGACCAACCGCGCGGTCCAAGGCATCGCTGAATGTGAACGGGCGTTGGCGCTGGATCACAATTTGGCCGACGCTCATGCCTTCATCGGTCTTGCCAAGTTTTTTCTCGGTCGCAGCGAAGAGACCGAGGCCCATATTTACGAAGCGCTTCGCCTCTCTCCTCGCGATAACAACGCCTATCGGTGGTTCATGTTTGCCGGTCTCGCCAAGCTGTTTCTCGGCGCTGACTTGGAAGCGGCTGCCTGGATGCGCCGGAGCATCGAGGCCAACCGAAATCATCCCGTCCCGCATTACTATCTCGCCGCCGCCCTGGCGCTGCTCGGCTCACTGCGCGAGGCGCGTGCCGCCGCGCAGGCGGCCGTTGTGCTTAATCCGACCTTCACCCTCCGCCGCTACCGAGCCCGCGTAGCGAGCGACCATCCGGCTTACCTCGCCGGGCGCGAGCGGGCCTGTGAGGGCATGCGAATTGCCGGGGTGCCGGAGGGGTGAGCAGCGGGAGGCTGCCCGTGCGACTTGATGTCCGTTCCGGGTCAAACGCGACGTGCTCGCAGTGAGCATCCGACGACCGTATTTGTCTCAGAAGCGGACTTCGACTGAACTGAATGAAATCGTGGTACAGTCCTCCTTCTGAGGCCGAAGGGAGGCTTCCATGCCAGGTCCGCCGCCTGACCATCCGCAACTACATGTGCTTCGTGGCAACCCCGGCAAGCGCCCGGCGCGCTCACCGCCCGAGCCTGCACGCGCTGACGAATGTCCTCCTCCGCCCGACCACCTGAACGCCTATGCGAGAGAGGAATGGCAACACATCGCGCCGGAACTTTATCGGCTGAATTTATTGACCATCCTCGATGTCAGCGCGCTCGCAGTTTACTGCAACGCTGCGGCTCAACTGCGGCAGGCCGAGGAGGCCCTCGAACAAATGGCAAAACAGGACCCACGTGGTCATGCCCTGACGATTGAGGGTAGCGCGGGCAGTCAGGTTACGAATCCATTGCTGCGCATCGCTTCGATGGCTATGGCCGACATGCGGCGCATCGGCACCCAATTTGGCCTAACGCCGTCTGGCCGCCTAAGGCTTGGTGGCATCGGCCCGCTGCCACCGCCCTCAAAGTTTAATGATCTGCTGGGCTGACAGTCTCAGTGATCGATCAAGGGTCCGGGGTTTCGGCCGCTCAGCTGCGCTCTTGGTCGTATTGCTCGAAGAAGGGACGGAGGTTGACCACAGGCCCTTCGACGTTGTCATCCATGATCGGCGTCAAGACGTAGCTTTCGGGGTCCATCTTCCAGCCCTTGATGCTGGGGCCAGACGCACCTCGCTCGCCGCGATCACCTTGGGGGCCCGGCTGTCCGCGCTTGCCTTGTCCGCACAGAAGCTGCCAATCGCTCCCCGGCGGCGTCTCGGACGTGGTACGCACCGCCACAAATGATGCAGAGTTGAGAATGCAAACGTCCAATTGGGCATAACGCTCGCCGGGTTGATAGGTCCCGCGTATCCGAAATGAGCGGCCATCCAGGCCCCCAGCAGCAACCAGTTGCCAGGCTCCGTCATCATCGGATGGCGGGCGGGCGGTATCCACGCGACATTGCCAGGTGCGGGGGAAGACTCCGCACGGGCGGCATAGTATGCTCAGCTTCGGAGGTGCACAGATGAAATGCGACCGTTCGGCCATGTCGGGCGAACGTCCGTTCAACATCCACAACCGGCACAAAAGCGGACATTCGCCAACGAACGCGATGGGCCAAAAGCGGTCGTCGCACGCCATACACTGAACAACAGAGGTCGCTTGCGAGCGACCTCTCTTTCGTGCTCAGCGTGGTGACAGCGATCAGCCTTTTTGAACTGCGGCCGCGGCCTTGCGTATCACGTCGATAACCACACCGGGCTGGGACAGCATTGGCACGTGGCTGCTCGCGACCTCGGTAACTGTCGCTCCCATGCGCTTCGAGACCCAGCGTTGCAGATCGGGATGCACAGTGTGGTCTTTCGTGGCCAGGATGTACCAGCTTGGTTTCGATCTCCACGCGATTTTGTCCGCGCTGAGCTTTTGTTGCTGGAACAGATCGTAGACGGGCGCGTAATGGGTTGCCCAAACCAGCTTCTGGTCTGCCTCGGAAAGATCACCTGCGAAGAACTCGGTGCCGCTCGGAAGCATCCAAGCACGCCCATCCGCCACCTCGACGCGAGAGAAAATGTCCGACGGATACTTGTCGAGCTGGTGCTGTACGGTTTCGCCGGCATCCGGAGCCACCGCTGCAATGTATACTAGCCCAACCACGCGCTCATCCGTGCCAGCGCCTGTAATGGTGGCCCCTCCGTAAGAATGACCGACCAGGAGGACGGGGCTGCCGACACGATTGAGTGTGCGCTTAACCGTAGCCAGATCCTCTTCGTAAGAGTCCAAGCCGTATTGAACGGCAATCACCTCATGCCCATCGGCCTGCAATGCAGGGATCACTTTACTGAAGCACGAGCCGTCAGCCCAAATGCCGTGGCAGAAAACGATCGTTGGTTTGGCGTTCATGGGGACTTGCCCTCCTGATCACAATTGAAGTGCGACAGGATGAACAAGGAGGTAAGGCGCGTCTTCCGAAATAGCACGGGCAAGGATAAGTCCCTTTCAAAATAGCTCTGGACCTACTTCCGCAATGAAGGCCGACATGCGCGACGGACATGCAGCTGCTTTTACTCGCCCACCGCGCGCAGGGTTGGCATCGCGGCCACGGACTTGCGCTCGCGCGCGGCGATCTGCTTTTTCGCCGCCGCCACCGCGCGGTCATGCTAAGCGACGATAGCCGCGCAAGCGCGCAGCTTGCCTGTGTCGCCGATCGTCGTCAGCATGTCGTCGAGGAAACGCTCCAGCGCGTGAGAAAAAGGTGAGGTCTTCGTTCCCATCCCCTCATGCCGTTTATACTGGGCGTTGCACGCCCTAGATGTGGTCTTTCAGGAGGTTGTCCATCTGGTCTGAACCGAGGAAGCTGAGGTTGCGAAGCTTCAGTGTTCCAAGGAGAGACCAGATGAACGTCCACAAGAATGCGCCTTTGACACCCAAAGGTCGAGAGGCGATGGTTCGAAGCGTGGTGGAGGGCGGGCTGAGCCAGGCCGACGCAGCTGACCTGTTCAACACGACACCGAAGACCGTCGCCAAGTGGGTCAAGCGCTTCCGCGCAGAAGGTGTGGAAGGGTTGCGTGATCGCTCCTCCAGACCCCATTCATCGCCGAGCCAAACCCCGCCAGCCACGTGCACGGTCATCGAGGCCTTGCGCCGGCAGCGCCACACCGGGAAGCAGATCGCAGCCGAGGTCGAGGTGTCGCCGGCCACCGTCAGCCGTGTCCTGCGCCGTTTGGGCTTGAACCGGATACGGGATCTGCAGCCGGCCGAGCCGGAACGCCGCTACGAGCGCGAGACCCCGGGCGAGATCATTCACATCGACATCAAAAAGCTCGGGCGTTTCCAGCGTGTCGGCCACCGCATCACCGGCGATCCGAGTGGTCCGAACAAGAGCCGCGGCGCCGGCTGGGATTTCGTCCACGTCTGCATTGACGACCATTCCCGCGTCGCCTTCTCCGAGATCAAGCCTGACGAGACGGCGGACAGCGCTGTTCCCTTTCTCAAGGCAGCTGTGGCCTATTACAAAAGCCTCGGCGTCACCGTTACGCGCGTCATGACCGACAATGGCAGTTGCTATCAGTCCTTCGCCTTCCGCGATGCTTGCGGGGACCTGGGCATCAAGCACATCCGCACCAAGCCTTACACGCCGAGAACAAACGGCAAGGCCGAGCGCTTCATCCAGACCGCACTTCGGGAATGGGCTTACGCCAAAGCGTATCCAACATCAGATCGGCGCGCCCAACAGCTGCCGATCTGGCTGCACCAATACAACTGGCACCGACCCCACGGTGGTATAAAATCTCAAACGCCGATCAGCAGGCTCGGTTTGACCGGGGACAACCTCTTGAGGCTCCACACCTAGATCGTCGGCCTGGAGACCGGATCGAGCAGCCGCTCGACCTCGACCTCGGCCGCCGCCTGGCGCGTCTGGGCGGTGCTGCCGCCGGATCGGCGCTCCTGCCGCTCGTAACGCTGGCGCAGTTTCTTGCCGAGATCCTCGGCCGATTGGCACTTTAGCGCATAACGCACCATGACGCGCAGGCTCGGCGCCCGCGGCGCCTTTTCCAGCCGCATCCGTCGCAGATCGCGGCTCGGCGGCGGCGGCACATCTTCCGGCAGCATGTACTTCCTCCCGTCGAGCAAGGGCTCGATCAACGGCACCGACACGTAGACGTGCAGCACCGCGCCATAACCGGAGAGTTGAGGCGCCACCGTGACCATGCTGCGCATGGGTGGACGGTGGCCGCGTTGCGGCGAGCGGTCAACCCGTTCTGGAAGGCCACGCAGGCTTACAGCGCGAGTCGCTGGTGCGTTATTTCGGGCTGCCCGCTACCTCGGCCCACATAAAAGGGGCCGCTCGCTGCCGCCCCTGTTCATGTTGTTTCACCTGTACTGGACGCCGGATCAGGCGACGAGCAGTGCGGCCTCCGGCTTGTTCTCCGGCGTCTCGGCCAGCGTCTCGCGCAGCGACCGCTCGATCACCATCGCCATCTCGCGCCGCAGGTCGAACTTGTCCCACCGGGCATAGACCGCCGTCACGCCCTTGCGCGTGTGCGCGAGCAGAGCGCCGATCTGTTCCAGCGAGTAGCCCGACCGATCGAGGATCGTCGCGGCGGTCCTGCGAAGGTCGTGCGGCGTCCATCGCTGCATCCTGAGCCCGTCAGCGATGCGCTGGGCCGCCTCGTGCAACTGGTTGCGTCCGCCAAGCTGCTTGAACAGTCGGGCGTCCGGATCGCTCTTGAGGTGTGGCCGCAGAAGTTCGAGCGCCGGGCCGGTGAGCGGCGTGATGAATGGGCTCCCGGCCTTCATGCGCTCGGCGGACAGCGACCAGTGCGGTCCGTGCTCGCTCGGCCCGCTCAAGTCGTGAAGTTCGCCACCGAACATGCCGGCCACCATTCCGGGCCGCGCCGCCGTCACGAGGATCAGCCGCAGCGCGGTTGCGGCATCGCGCGACACCTTAAACTGTTCCGGCGCGTCGAGGGCGTTCCAGACTAGCCGGATTTCGTCATTGTGCAGGAAGCGGGCGCGCGGGGGCCTGACACCGCCTGGTGCCGGAAGGTCGGCAAACGGGTTGACCGCCGTGAACTTGCGGCCGGGCTGCTTGGCCCATTTGAACAGCGTGTGGAGGATGTGCTTGGTCTGGTTCGCCGCTGCCTTCTTGCCCCGGTCGACGGCGATGTCGTGCAGCATGGCGGCGGCGTCGTCGTCGGTGATCGAGGACAGCGCCCGGTCGTTCCAGCCGTAGACGCGCCCGATCCGGATCAGCGTGTTGTGCGTCTGCTTTGTGGAGCGGAGCAGGACCAGCTTGGCGTCGTGATAGAGCGCAACGACCTCAGCGTAGGTCTTGGCTTTTTTTTCGACGTCGAGCCGCTCGGCCCTGGCCGCCTGCGGCGAGCCGCCGTTGGCAACGACCTTGCGCGCGTCGTTGGCAAGCTCGCGCGCCCGCGTCAAAGCCAGGTCGGAGTAACGGCCGAAGGTGAGCCATTCGACCTTGCCGGCAGCCCTGTTGCGGTAGGCGAAGGCGAAGGTCTTGACGCCTTTTGGCGTGATCCTGACGCAGAGGCCGGGACAGGTGGCATCACCGACCGTGTAGGCGCTGGCGCGCGGCTGATAGGACCGGATGGCCGCGTCGGTTAGCTTCGTTCTCATGGGGTGCCGTCTCTCGGGTGCTGTTAGCTGTGCTAACAAAATTGCGAAATACCTTGCTTCGCAATGAGACGCCGAGAGACGGCAGAAAAAGGGCAGAAAATGCAAGTTAGCCCACTGCCGCAGGCACTTACTTGTTGCATCCTGTTTCAAGCTGTCTCGCGTGTTCTCATTGCAAGACAGGAATTTATTTAGCTTCGCTAATCCGCCCTACGGACCTTGCGCGAACTGCTAGCGAGGATTCCGAGCTCCATCCTCGTCATTGCGAGGAGCGCTTGCGACGAAGCAATCCAGACTGCCACCGCGGAAAGATTCTGGATTGCGTCGCTACGCTCGCAATGACGGAGTATGCGGAAACATCGCGTAGCCCGCATGAGCAAAGCGACATGCGGGACCACTTGCCCCGCATATCGCTTCGCTCATCCGGGCTACGAAGTGACTACGACCTGCTACCGTGGAGATGCAGAAACGAGGCAAGACCGTCCACGAAGGTCGGATTCTCCGGTTCGTAGCTCAATGCCTTACGGTAGCACTCCTCGGCAAGAATGAGTTCGCCCAAATCTTCGTAACAACCCGCCAGACAGTATTGCGCGGTTCCGTGCTCCCAGCCCGAATCCTGCGCTATGATCTCGATATAAAGAGCTGCGGCTTCCTTCATGTGCCCAGCGTTCATGGCACCGAGCGCGCGCTGTTCGAGCTCCAATAAGTCGAGAGCTGTGCGTGCCAAATGTGTTCCCGGGTCGGAGACTTTAATGGCAAAGGCGCGCCCACCGGGCGCGCCTTCGTAATCCCTAAACCGCTCCCGCCTTCTGCGCATAGTCCCATGAGGCCTTCGACAGCGGCACGGTGCGCTTGGCGGATTCGAGCGCCTTGGCGTTGGCGGCGGTGCCGTCGCGGATGCGCCCGGCGATTCCCTGCGTGATGCCTGCGAGGCGGAACAGATTGTAGGAGAAGTACCAGTTGAGATCCGGCACGCTCATCTTGGTGACGTTGCAGTAGATCTGCGCGGCTTCTTCGACGCTCGGGATGTTCAGAGCCTTGAGATCGACACCCTGCAATCCCGGCATCACCCATTGCATCAACAGATAGGTGAAGTCGGCCATGGGATCGCCGAGCGTCGACAGCTCCCAATCCAGCACGGCCTGCACGCGCGGTTCCGTCGCGTGGAAAATCATGTTGTCGAGGCGATAGTCGCCGTGGACGATCGAGACGCGCGCCTGCTCCGGCACGGTCTTCGGCAACCATTCGGCGACTTTCTCGAATTCCGGAATGGTCTGGGTCTCGGACGCGCGATACTGCTTGGTCCAGCGGTCGATCTGCCGCGCGAAATAATTGCCGGGCTTGCCGAAGTCGCCAAGGCCGATCGCGACGGGATCGAACATGTGGAGTTGTGCCAGCGTCTCGATCTTGCTGGTGAATATCTTTCGGCGGTCTTCCGGCGTCTGGCTCGGCAGCGACGGATCCCAGAACACGCGGCCCTCTTCCATCGACATGATGTAGAAGGCGGAACCGATGACGCTGTCGTCCTGGCACAGCGCATAGGCGTGCGCGACCGGAAAGCCCTGCTTTCCCAGCGCCGCGATCACGCGGTATTCGCGATCGACCGCATGCGCCGACGGCAGCAATTTGCCGAACGGTTTTCTGCGCATCACATAGGATCGTTTCGGCGTGTTGAGCCGGTAGGTCGGATTGGACTGGCCGCCCTTGAACTGGAGGACGACCAGCGGGCCCTCATAGCCTTCGACGTTATCGCGCAGCCAGGCTTCGAGCCGCATCTCGTCGATGCGATGACGCTCCTCGACCGGCTTGGTGCCCGAGAACTCTTCGTCTTTCCTGACGCCGTCAGCCACGATGACGCTCCCTCTTCAGTCCTGACCATTTCAGGTCAGGCATGATCCTAATCGGTAACCGCTGGCGCACTTGCGTCAAGCGGTCATTCCGAATGCGGATCATGCTCTGTCGTTTCTTCAGATCGGGAGCGCCGACAGGCTCTCCCTCTTAATGACTGGGAGAATTGGCATACTTCCGAACTTCAAGCCTGGCAATGGCGCGATTGTGCACCTCGTCCGGACCGTCGGCGAGCCGCAGCGTGCGGATGCCTGCATAGTCCTTGGCAAGACCTGCCTCATCGGAAACGCCGGCGCCGCCAAAGGCCTGGATCGCCTCATCGATGATCTTCAGCGCCATGTTGGGCGCTGCGACCTTGATCATGGCGATCTCGGCCTGCGCCGTCTTGTTGCCGACCTTGTCCATCATGTCTGCGGCCTTGAGGCACAGCAGCCGCGTCATCTCGATGTTGGTGCGGGCTTCGCCGATGCGCTGCTCCCACACTGAATGCTCGACGATCTTCTTGCCGAAGGCAGTGCGCGACATCAGCCGCTTCACCATCTTCTCCAGCGCTTCCTCGGCCTTGCCGATGGTGCGCATGCAGTGATGGATGCGGCCCGGACCAAGACGGCCCTGCGCGATCTCGAAGCCGCGGCCCTCCCCTAACAGGATGTTCTCCTTCGGCACCCGCACGTTCTCGAGCAGCACCTGGGCGTGGCCATGCGGTGCGTCGTCGAAGCCGAATACGGGGAGCATCTTCTCAACCTTGATGCCGGGGGTGTCGAGCGGAACCAGGATCTGCGATTGCTGCTGATGCTTGGCGGCCTTGAAATCGGTCTTGCCCATCAGGATCGCGATCTTGCAGCGGGGATCGCCGACGCCGGACGACCACCATTTGCGGCCGTTGATGACGTAGTGATCGCCGTCGCGCGCGATGCTGGTCTCGATGTTGGTCGCGTCCGACGAGGCAACCGCTGGTTCCGTCATCAGGAAGGCGGAGCGAATCTCGCCGTCCATCAGCGGGCGCAGCCACTTGCGCTTCTGCTCCTTGGACCCGTAGCGCATGAACACTTCCATGTTGCCGGTGTCGGGCGCGGAACAGTTGAACACTTCCGAAGCCCAGGAGATGTGGCCCATCTGCTCCGACAGCAGTGCGTATTCCAGATTGCTCAATCCCGCGCCGCGGAATTCGTCGTCTTCATGCTCGTTCGGCGGCATGAACATGTTCCAGAGACCTTCCGCCTTCGCCTTCTTCTTGAGGTCCTCCAGAACGGGGATCACCTTCCAGCGCTCGCCGCTGTGATCCTGCTCGTTGTAGATCGGCACCGCCGGACGCACGTGCTTGGTCATGAAGGACTGCACGCGGTCGAGCCATTCCTTCTGCTTGGGGGACAGATCGAAATCCATGGGACGCTCCTCGTTTCTCTTCTCACAAATGCTTTTGCGCCGGACTGTCCTCCCGCCGCGCACGGCCCGCAAGCGCCATTCGAACACCTTGCGGATGCGAGCTATGGAACCTTCGCCACGGGGTGCGGCGCAATTCCATCATGCGGATTGACTTTTCCCGGCCTTCAAACGATAGTTTCATACAACTGTTTGAATTGCAACTCCCTCCCCGAGGGGTCCCATGGCCAGCGATCAGACCCGGACATCCATACTCGCCGCCGCCGAACGGCTCTATGCCGATCGCGGTTTCGGCGATGTGACGCTGCGCGACATCGTCGCGGAGGCCAGTGTCAATTTGGCCGCCGTGAACTATCATTTCGGTTCGAAGGACGAGTTGATCGCGGAATTGTTCGTCACCCGCTCGATCGCCACCAACCGCGAGCGCCTGCACGAATTGAAAATGGCGGAAGAACAAGGCGGTGGCCGCGCGCCGATCGAGGTGATCCTGCGCGCATTGGTCGGCCCGACCTTGCGCGGCTGTCTCGGACCGGAGAACCAACGCTCCACCGCGGCGCGCTTCATGATCCGCGCCTCGATCGAATCCGTGCCGCCGATCCGCCGCATCAAGAACCGCGAGATCGACCATTTGCGGAAGTTCGTCGGCGCGATGCGCCGCGCCCTGCCCGACCGCAGCGATGTCGATATCTACTGGGGGCTGAACTTCGCGCTCGCCATGGCGCACCACACCATCCGCGAGAGCGAGCGGCTGACGAAATTGTCGGAAGGCAAATGCGATCTCGACGACGTCGAGGACGTCGTCGCGCGCGTCGTCAGCGTGGCGACGATGGCGCTGACGATGGGAAAGATCGAGGCCAAGGCGCCAGCGCGCGCGCTGGCGAGAGACGCGCGCTGATCCCTCACATCATCGCGATGCAGTCGATCTCGACGTCGAAGGGCCCGAACCATTCCGGCGTACAGACGAAGATCCGCGCCGGCGGATCAATCGGGAAGTGGCGCGCATAGACCGCGTTGAACGCGGCGAAGTGCTTGGTCGAGGTGCAGTAGACGTTGCACTTCATGACGTTGTCGAGCGATGCGCCGGCCGTCTCCAGGCACAGCTTCATCTGCTCCATGATGATCTCGCTCTGCCGCTCGATCGGCATCTCCTTAAGCTCGCCCGTCTCGGGGTCGAATGGCGGTAGTCCCGCCACGAAGATCATGTTGCCGGCACGCGTCACCGGCGAGGTCGGCGCCTTCCAGCGGTCGAGATAGGACGAGATCGGTTCGACGCGGAGCGCTTCGCGTTTCATCGGCGGCCACCTTCGGTTCAAGCGAGACTGATGCCTGACTACATTATCTTGCAGCCGGCATGCTTCGCTTCTGATCGAAGTGTGGTTGCGCGGGCCGGGCTAGACCCGTTGCGGCATCTCCTCGGCTTCTTCCTTGGCGAGCAGCAGCAGCATCTCGATGCCCATGTCGCCTTCCTGCGGCGAGCGGATGAACTTTATTTCTTCGGCACTTTGCCGCAACGCGGCAATGATCGCGACGGCCTGATTGGCCGTTGCCGCCTCCGTCGCCAGAATTGCCTTCTGGTTCTTGGCTTGAAACCCGATCGTATAGGACATGCACTTCTCTCCCGAACCCAGTGGAGGGATCGAATCTGAGTCGCGGGCGAAGCGGAAGCCTGTGTATCTACGGACCGGGTTTATCTGGGGATTGCGCGCAAGCCTCACGCAAGTCCGAGCATCGCGCGCGCATCGGCAGCCGTTGCGATCGTCGCGCCAAGGCTTTTCAGGATGCCCGCGGCATGCGCAACCAGCTCGGCATTGGTCTTTGCCAGCACGCCCTTCGACAAATAGAGATTGTCCTCCATGCCGACGCGGACATGGCCGCCGAGCAACCAGGCCTGCGCGACCATCGGGAACTCGGCGCGGCCGATGCCGAAGCCGGACCAGATCGCACCCGGCGGCAACAGGCCGCGCGCATAGAACATCGTCTCCGGCGTGGCGGAAAAGCCGTACTTCACCCCTAGCACGAGCGAGAACAGGCCGGGCCCCTTCAGCGTGCCGTCGGCGAACAGGTCGCGGGCCAGATGGCAGTCGCCGGAATCGAACAGCTCGATTTCCGGCAGCACGCCGGCCGCTGTCATCCGCTCGGCCATGATGCGGACGTTGCGCGGCGTATCACGACCTCGCCGCCGGAATTCATGGTGTTGAGGTCGAGCGTGCAGATGTCGGGCTTGAGCAGCTCGATATGCTCGACGCGCTTTTCCGGGGGGAGCAGCGTCGTGCCCGGGCCGGCCACGCGGGGATCCTCGACCGAGGGCACGAAACGCCCGCCAGGGCCGGTCGTGAGGTTGATGATCAGGCTCTTGTTGCGGGCGCGGATCTTCTCCACCACCTCGCGGTAAAGGTCGGTCGACATCGAGGGCCGGCCGGTCGCGGGATCGCGCACATGGATGTGCACGATGGCAGCGCCCGCTTCGGCCGCTTCCAGCGCGGATGTCGCGATCTGCTCAGGTGTGATCGGCAGATAGGGCGACTGCTCGGGCTTTGTCAGATTGCCTGTGATGGCGCAGGTGATGATGGTCTTGCCGGTGGTCACTAGATGATACCCTGTTTCTTCAGCGTCTCGATCTTGTCGGCATCATAGCCGAGCTTGCCGCCGAGAACTTCCTGGGTGTGCTCGCCCAGCAGCGGCGGGGCGCGATACGTCTCGATCGGCGTCTCCGAGAAGGTCAGCGCGTTGCGGATCAGCGACAGCTCGGGCTCGAACTTGTGCTCGGTCTTCACCCGCATGCCGCGCGACTGGACGTGAGGATCGTTGAACACCTGCTCGAAATTGTTGATCGGACCCGAGGGCACGCCGGCCTCCTCCAGCCTGTCCAGCCAGTACGCCACCGGCTTTTTAAGGAACAGGCCGGCGAAGATCGCCATGATCTCCTTGCCGTGCACGACGCGGTCGTTGTTCTTGACGAAGCGCTTGTCGCTGGCGAGCTCGGGCTCGCCGAGTACCGCACAGGTGCGCTGGAACTGGCCGTCATTGCCGACCACCAGCATCAGTTCGCCGTCGGTGCAGCGGAACACGCCGGCCGGCATGCCGCCATTGCCCCAGGTGCCGCGACGCGGCGGTGTCTTGCCGTTGACGAGGTAGATCTGGAGCCAGTGGCTGAGCGAGGCGATCACAGTATCGAACAGGCAGACGTCGAGGTGCTGTCCTACGCCACCATTGGCGTCGCGATTATAGAGTGCCGAGAGAATCCCGATCGAGGTGTTCATGCCGGTCATGTAGTCGACGATCGACGGGCCAACCTTCATGGGGCCCTCACCCGGCTCGCCGTCGATATGGCCGGTGACGCTCATCAGGCCGCCCATCGCCTGGAGGATGGCGTCGTAGCCGGCGCGCGGCGCGTACGGGCCTGTCTGGCCGAAGCCGGTCACCGAGCAATAGATGATGCGGGGGTTGATCGCCTTGATCGTCTCGTAGTCGAGGCCGTAGCGCTTGAGATCTCCGACCTTGTAGTTCTCCATGAAGACGTCGACGTCTTTCGCGAGCTCGCGGATGATCGCCTGCCCCTCGGGCTTGGCAATGTTGACCGTGACCGACTTCTTGTTGCGGTTGGCGCAGAGATAGAACGAGTTGTTGTTGTTGGCCTTGCCCTCGGGGTCGGTCAGGTAAGGCGGGCCGAAGGCGCGCGCGTCGTCACCGGTGCCCGGCCGCTCGATCTTGATCACCTCGGCACCGAGATCGCCCATCATCTGGGCCGACAAGGGCCCGGCGAGCACGCGCGTGAGATCAAGGATCTTGATGCCTGAGAGCGGCAAGGCCGACATGTCGATTTCCTCCGGGGAACTGGAACTTAATCTGGATCTTGGCGCGGCGGCCTCAGCCAAGCCGCGCTCCCTGCGGATACACCATTTTGGCGCCTTGAGCACTGCACTCTGGGCATACGGCCATCCCCCGCTCGGCAACGGAGGCAGCCCGCGGCAGCGAATTTCCGCGTCGTGACGATTGCCTCAGCTCACCGCAGCCGCGGCGATCCCCGGACGACGCCGGCCGAGCAGGACCAGGATCAGCACCGTCGCGCAGGAGCACACCAGGGTAAGGCCTAGCGCACCACGGCTGCCGTACTGCGTGAGCAGGCCGGCAAGGAGCGGCGGCGAGATGGCGGAGGCGAGATTGAGCGGCAGCGCGATCATCGACATCGCCTTGGCAAACTCGGCCTGGTCGTAGAACACCAGCGGGATTGTGGCCCGCGCCACCGCCATCGCGCCGCTGCCGGCGCCATAGAGCAGGATGAAGACCGCGACCGCCCAGGTCGACCCCTCGCTCATCATCAGCAGCAGCATGGCGACGGGAAGCGCCGTGCCTGCGACAAGACCGGTCGTGATCCCGTCCCACCGCGCGCCACCGAGGAAGTCGAGCCCGCGGGCGCTGACCTGGATCACGCCCAGCATGGAACCGAAGGCAAGTGCCTGCGCCGGCGCCAGGCCCTCGGCCCGCAGCAGCTCGATCAGGATGGCGCTCAGGCCGAAATTGACGAAGGCATTGAGGGTGATCGCGCAGACGACGAGATTGAACGTGCTCCTCGCAATCGCAGGCGCTTTGGAAGCCTTTGCTGCCACCCCGCCGCGCTCCTTCGGCACGTTCTGGCGCGGCGCGCCGAAGGCATAGAGCGGCAGCGAGACTAGAATCAGCATGGCGGCATAGACCAGGCAGGTAACGCGCCAGCCGAAATGGCCGCTCAGGAACGAGGTGGTCGGCCAGAAGATGCTGCTGGAGAGGCCCGTCACCAGCATGAGTGCGCCGATGGCGTTCTTGGCCTGCCGCCCTGCGACCTCGTTGAGCATGATATAAGCGCCGGTCGACAGCGTGGCGCTGCCGCCCATGCCAAGAATGACCCAGGCGGCGAAATAGAGCATCGGCTCGCGGGCGAAATACAGAACGATGTAGCCCGGCACGGCAACGACCGTACCCACCATCATCACCTTGCGTGCCCCGTACCGCGTAAAGGCCTTGGCGAGCCAGGGCGCGCACAATCCCATGGTGACATAAAGCACCGAACTGCCCGCGAACACCGCCGGCAGGCTCAGGCCGAGATCGGCAGCAAGGTCGCGGCCGACCACGGCTGGAAGACCGATCGTACCCCATCCAATGAGTTGAGTGATTGCAAGCACCAGCAGGACCCCGATGAGCCTGCTGTCAGATTTCAAGAACCGCATTCCACCCGTCGCCTGCCCGGCAGGCGCCGATCACGCCTGTGACACCTCTCTTACCCGGAGACTCAGCGCACGGGAACGCCGGCCGCCGAATGGCAGAAGGCGGCCGGGAGCATGTCAGTCGGAGGACGGTTGTCCCTACCGCGCGATCCCGAGCAGGGATCGCGCCTCGGCCGCAGTGGCGACGCGCCGGCCGTGACGCGCGACAGCTTCGCAGGCCGCGGTCACGAGCTCGGCGTTGCTGGCGGCGAGGCGCGTCTTGTCGATCCTGATATTGTCCTCGAGCCCGGTGCGAACCGCGTCGGCGCCGCGCGCAAGCGCCCAGCCCATGACCTCGGCTTGATGGCGACCGATCCCGGCCGCGGTCCACGTCGCCTTCGGAATCAGTCGCTTGAGCTCGCCTAAGAGGATATCGAGGACGTGTTCGTCCGCGGGCATCGCGTTCTTGACGCCCATGACGAACTGCACATGCGGTCGCGCGTCGATCAGCCCCGCCTCGATCAGGCGGCGAGCGCCATGCAGATGCGACAGATCGAAGATCTCGATTTCCGGCCGGATACCGCCCGCCTTCATGCCGGTGGCGAGAGTCTCGACCAGGGCGGCACTGTTCTCATAAACAATCGTCGGAAAGTTCACTGATCCCGTCGACAGCGAGGCCATGTCGGGCTTCAGGTAAAGAGATGATCCACGCGCCGAGGGATCGCGGCCGCGTCCGCCGGTCGAGAACTGCACGATCATCCCCGGACAATGCGTCCTGATCCCCTCCTGCACCAAGGCAAAGCGCTCCGGGTCGGAGGACGGCGTCTCGTCATCGTTGCGAACATGGATATGGGCAAGCGTGGCGCCGGCCTCGAAGGCCTCCTGCGTCGACTCGATCTGTTCGGACGGCAGAATCGGGACCGCCGGATTGTCCTTCTTGCGCGGAACGGAGCCAGTGATTGCGACAGCAACGACAGCGGGGTTCATCCTGTAACCTCATGATTATCGCGCTCACGCGCGCAGAGTTCGAGTAGGCCGTCACGTAACGCGTCGAGCCCTGCCGCTGCAAACATGATCGATCGCAGCGGCATAGCATTCTTCCGTCCCGTCAGGTCGGAATTGCGGCCGCACCGCTCGCCGCTTCCGCACGCCGCCGCTCATAGTCAGCCCGCGCCATCGGAACGGCCTTGGGATTGCCGAGATCGTCGATGCGGATCCGATAGGTTTCCCGGGCCGTGGCAGCCGCCAGCGCTGCGATGACCGTGATGCCGAAGGCGATCGCCCCCACCGTCAAGGGAATGTTGGCGGAGCCCGGAGGCGCAACGGTCGCAAACAGGGCCGGAAGCAACGCGGTGATGGTCGTTCCGATGTTCTGCGAGATCGCCATCGCCGACACACGGGTGCGCGTCGGAAACAGCTCCGGGTAGAAGCTCGGGAAGATCGCGTTGTAGCCCTGATAGACGACGCCCCACATCAACAGCGACATCAGGATCGCAAGCGGCACGTTCTTGATGCTGATCGCATAGAGGTAGCCGAAAGCGAGCAAGCCGGAGCAAAGCGCGCCAACGATGATCGGAGGCTTGCGGCCAACCTTGTCGGAGAGATTACCGACGAAGGGAATGACGAACACGGCCAGCATGTTTCCGAGCACCGGGATCCACAGATAGACGTCCTTGGCAAAACCGATGCCATAGGCCGGCTGGACCGCGTAGGCCGCACCGAAGATAGTCGCGACAACCGGAATGACGTTCATCAGAGCCATGCAGATGACCCTGAGCATATCGCGCCAGTTCAGCTTGATGGCCTGAACGATCGGCGCCCGCGACGTTTCTCCGCGCTCGCCCTCGCGGGCAAAGGCAGGGGTCTCGTCGACTTCGCGGCGAATGATGTAGCCTGCGACGATGACGAAGAAGCTGAGCAGGAAGGGAATCCGCCACCCCCAGCTGTTGAATGCCTCGTTCGGCATATAGGCCGCCAGCGGCAGGAAGACCGCTGCAGCGAGAATCTGTCCGGCCTGCACGCCCTGAAGCGCAAAGCTTGCATAGAAGCCGCGCCGACCGAACGGCGCGTGCTCCAGAATCATCGAGCTCGCGCCGGAGATTTCACCGGCAACGGCAAACCCCTGCACGAGGCGCAGGATGACGAGCAGGATCGGCGCCAAAATGCCGACCTGCTGATAGGTCGGCAGGATACCCACCGCCATCGTCGAGATACCCATCAGGAACATGCAGACGATGAGAACGGTCTTGCGGCCATGGGTGTCCCCCCAATGTCCGAGGACGAAGGCGCCGATCGGCCGGGCCACATATCCAACGCCATAGGTCGCCAGCGACGCGACGATGGCGACAGTGGGATTCTCCGACGGGAAGAAGATTTGGGGAAAGATCAGCGACGCGGCTGTCGCGTAGATGAAGAAGTCATAATATTCGAGAGCCGACCCGATCCAGCCGCTTGCAGCAGCCTTCCTGGACTGACTCATGTCGTGGATCGCGGTCATTTCAAAATTCCTCCACTTGGTTTCCTGACGTCCCGTTGGCGGGCTTCGTGGAGAAATTGGGCAGCACTCTCCGCGCGCTGTGCGGGTTTCCGCAAGCGCTTGTCACTGCCGATCAGTGTCTGATTGGGCGCGACAATAGGCTTTCGCTGGGCTAACACAATTACCCAGTTATGCGATAAACCTAACATGATGTTATTTGCGGCGGCGGCGGCCACCGCGGATTCGAACGCCGATTCCCTTGTCGTGCTGGGGGCGGTGGTTCCTACTATTTTGCCGGAACCACCAGGCCGGCTTGATACGCCGCATATGCGCGGCTCAAGCCGTCGTGAAGCGGCGTCGTCGCGCGCCAGCCGAGCTTGGCGAGACGGCTGACGTCGAGCAGCTTGCGCGGCGTGCCGTCGGGGCGAGCCGTATCGAAGGAGATCTCGCCGCTGTAACCGACGACCTCAGCGACGACACGGGCGAACTCGGCGATGGTGATGTCCTCGCCGGTGCCGATGTTGATCAACTCTGCGCTCGAATAGGTCTTCATCAGGTGCACGCAGGCATCCGCCATGTCGTCGACATAGAGGAACTCGCGCCGCGGCGTGCCGGTGCCCCACACGACGACGCGCGTGGCGCCTGAGAGCTTCGCCTCGTGAAAGCGGCGGATCAGGGCCGCAACGACGTGGCTCAGTTCGGGATGATAATTGTCGCCGGGGCCGTAGAGATTGGTCGGCATCACGCTGATGAAGTCGCGGCCATACTGGCTGCGATAGGCCTCCGCCATCTTGATGCCGGCGATTTTCGCAATCGCATAGGGCTCGTTGGTCGGCTCCAGCGGGCCGGTCAGCACCGAGTCCTCGCGCAGCGGCTGCGCGGCAAGCTTCGGATAGATGCAGGACGATCCGAGGAACAACAGCTTCTCGGCACCGTTTTGATGCGCGGCCTGGATTACGTTGGCCGCGATCGCGATGTTCTCGTAGATGAACTCGGCCCGCAGCGTGTCGTTGGCGACGATGCCGCCGACTTTTGCCGCGGCGAGGAAGATCACCTGCGGCCGTGTCTTCGCGAACCAGTCGAACACGGCGGCCTGATTGCAGAGATCGACCTCGCGGCGGTCCACGGTGACGAGCCTGACGTCCTCCTGCGCGAGCCGGCGCACGAGTGCGCTGCCGACCATGCCGCGATGGCCGGCGACGTAGACGCTTTTGCCCTTCAGCTCAAACGGTGCGCTTGCCATTTGCGACATCCCGTTTGGCCTCTGTCAGATCGCTCGCCATCATCTCCGCAACAAGCTCTGCGAACGTCCGCTTCGGCTTCCAGCCGAGCACCTCGCGCGCCTTGCTGGCGTCACCGACCAGGAGATCGACCTCGGTGGGGCGGAAATAGGAGGGATCGATCTTCACCACGGTCTTGCCGCTCTTCGCATCGATGCCGGTCTCGTCAACGCCCTCACCGCGCCAGTCGATGCGGCGACCGACTTGCGCGAACGACAATTCGACCATCTCGCGCACCGAACGCGTCTCGCCGGTGGCGAGCACGAAATCGTCGGGCTTGTCGGCCTGCAGGATCATGTGCATGCCCTCGACATAATCCCGGGCATGGCCCCAGTCGCGCTTGGCCGAAAGGTTGCCGAGATAGAGCGTCTGCTCGAGCCCAACCTCGATGCGCGCGACGCCGCGGGTGATCTTGCGGGTGACGAAGGTCTCGCCGCGGATCGGGCTTTCGTGATTGAACAGGATGCCGTTCGACGCGAACATGCCGTAGGCTTCGCGGTAGTTCACCGTGATCCAGTAGCCGTAGAGTTTTGCGACGCCATAGGGCGAGCGCGGATAGAACGGCGTGGTCTCTTTCTGCGGAACCTCCTGCACCAGGCCATAGAGCTCGGAGGTCGAGGCCTGGTAGAACCGCGTCTCCTTCTCCATGCCAAGGATGCGGATCGCTTCCAGCAGCCGCAGCACGCCGATGCCGTCGGCATTGGCGGTATACTCGGGACTCTCGAAGCTGACCGCGACGTGGCTTTGCGCGGCGAGATTGTAGATCTCGGTCGGCCGGATCTGCTGCATCAGGCGGATCAGATTGGTCGAGTCCGTCATGTCGCCGTAATGCATCAGGAACGGCACGTTGCCGACATGCGGGTCCTGGTAGAGATGGTCGACGCGCGCGGTGTTGAACGAGGACGAACGCCGCTTGATGCCGTGCACGACATAGCCGAGCGACAGCAGATATTCGGCGAGATAGGCGCCGTCCTGCCCGGTCACGCCGGTAATGAGAGCGATCCGCTCACGCATATATGCCCTTGCTCCCGCGACAGCCCCCGGCCGGCGGCGGCCATTCGGCTGACGCCACCGTCGAAACTCCCCCTTCTTGGACATATCGGTCGCTTGGGTCAACGTCCCGGGCGGGTTTCCCGGGACGCCACGCTTGAATTGGGCCGCAGCCTGCGAAAAATATAGGGTGTTAGTGCGAACGGTCCGACGTCCACCCCTTGTACTCGGCGATATTGTCCCGGGTTACGAGCTTCGAGGGCAGGAGCTCGACGGTCGAGGCCGGCTTCTGGCCATTGAGAATGCCGACGCCGACCTGCACGGCGCGCCGCGCCATGAAGAACGGGTCTTGCGAGGCCGAAGCCTGGATCTGCGGCGCCGCCGGATCTTTTAGCGCAGCCTCAATGTCCGGAGCACCGTCGACCGCGGTGATGATGATGCCGCTGCGGTTCTGCTGACGCGCCGCAAGATCAGTGCCGATCGCCTGCGGATCATTGATGGCGAAGATGGCGTCGATCTTGGAGAAGCGCGTCAGATAGCCCTGCGCGACGGTGAGGCCGCCTTCCCGCGAGCCCTTCGCATCCTGGTCGCTGGACAGCACCTTGATCCCCGGATTCTTCGAGAGGACGTTCTTGCAGCCGACGACGCGGTCGATCACGGCGGAGACCTGCGGTCCGTTCTCGATGATGACATCACCCTTGCCCCCGAGTTTGTCGACGATGTACTGGCACGAGATCTCACCGGCCTGCACGTTGTTCGTGGTCACGGTGGCATCGGCGCCTTCGGCCGCGGTATCGACCGCGACGACGACGATGCCTGCCGCCTGCGCTTTCTTGATCGCCGGCCCGATCGCCTTGGGATCGCCGGGGTTCAACAGGATCAGGTCGACGCCAGCGGCGATGAAATTGTCGATCTGGGTCACCTGCTTGCCGAGGTCGTATTCGAAGCCGACGGCGGTGATCTTGGCGTTGGGATTGATCTTCTTGGCCTCGAACTCGGCGCCCTTCGACAGCGCGACGAAGAACGGGTTGCCCATTGATCCCAGCGAGACGCCGATCGACTTGAGCTCCTTGGCAAAGGACGGCGCGGTGCTCAGGGCAAGCGCCATCGCGGCGCCGGCGAGCGTGGTCATCTTCAACATTGGCTTCCTCCCTGGTCTGTCTTTAACCCGGCACGGCAGACCAGTTGCCGTAACGGAATCTCGCATCACACAACGAGCACCCAGGTGCGCGCCGAGCCTTTTAGGTTCTGGCGGAGCCTTGCAGCCGATAGCGATCCAGCGCCACGGCGCCGATGATCACCAGACCCTTGATTACATATTGCCAGATGTCGGAGACGCCGGTGAGGATCAGGCCGTTCGAGAGAACGGCGATGATCAGCGCGCCGACCAGCGTCCCCCAGATCGAGCCGATGCCGCCGACGAAAGAGGTGCCGCCGAGGATCACTGCGGTGATCGCGTCGAGCTCGTAGCTTTGCCCGAGTTGCAAGCCGTTGGCTGCATAGAGCCGCGCGGCCTGCATGCCGCCGCCTAACCCCGCCAGCAGTCCCGACACGCCATAGACAAAAATCAGCACAGCCCAGACCTTGATGCCGGCAAGCCGCGCCGCGCTCTCGTTGCCGCCCACCGCATAGATGTGCACGCCGAGCACAGTCCGGCGCAGCACCAGCCATGAGACGAGGATGACAAGCAGAGCGATCACCGACAGCCACGGGATCGACGCGACGCCGGGAATGAGCGTCAGCGAACCGTTGCCGATGAAGGCGTAGGGAATGGACGGATTGAACACCGTGGTGTCGGCGCCGAGCAGCCGCGCCAGACCACGCACGGCCGTGAGCGAGCCCAGCGTGACGATGAAAGGCGGCAGCCGCAACAGCGCGATCAGTGCGCCATTGACGACGCCGAAGCCGAGACCGGTGAGAACGGCGGCAGGCAGCCACAGCGCCCCGAGCTCGGGCAGTTTCGACATCGTCAGGCCCGCCATCGCGGACGCCGCCAGGATCGAGCCGACCGAAAGATCGATACCGCCGGTGAGGATGACGAAGGTCATGCCCGCGGCGAGCACGGTGTTGACGGCGGCCTGCTGCAAGACGATGCCGAGATTCTGCCCGGTGAAGAAACGGCCGTCCGACAGGTAATGAAAGCCGGCGCAGAGCAGCAGCAGCACCGGCAGCATGCCGGCCGCGCGGATCAGCAGCCTGATGCGCTGACGCCTGGTCGCCTGGGCGGCGGCAAGGCCGTTGGCCGTGGCAGCCTTCGCCTGGGTCGATCCGTTATCAGGCATCGAGATGCTCCATCCCCGTGGCAAGGGCCATGATATCCTCCTGATTGAGCGGCGCCGTCTCGCTTCGCCTGACCTCACCCGCGACAAGTCCCGATCGCATCACGATAACGCGGTCGCAGATGCCGATGATCTCTGGCAGGTCGGACGAGATCACGAGGATCGCGGTGCCGGCCTTGGCGAGATTGTCGATGATCGAATAAATCTCCGACTTGGCACCGACGTCGACGCCGCGCGTCGGCTCGTCGAGGATCAATACCTTTGGCGCAATGGCGAGAAGCCGCGACAGCAGCACCTTCTGCTGGTTGCCGCCGGACAGTCCACCTGCGGGGACGCCGGCATTGGCGGCGCGGATGCTGAGGCCCGCAAAGGCCCGGTCGGCGCGCTCGCGCGCCTTGTCACGGTCCAGGAACCAGCCAAGCTTGGCATCGCGCCCGAGCACCGCGAGATTGATGTTGTCCAGACAGGACATGTCGAGAAACAGGCCGAGCGCCTTCCTGTCCTCGGTGAGATAGGCGATGCCGGCCTCGAGTGCGTCGCCGGGGGTGCGGATCTCGATCGGCCGTCCCTCCAGTTCGAGACGGCCCGACGTTTTCGGCGCCGCGCCGATGATGAGGTGTGCAAGCTCGGTGCGGCCGGCACCGATCAGGCCGGCAAGCCCCACCACCTCGCCCGCATGGACGGTGAGCGAGCAGCCCCTGACGCGCTGCCCGTCGGCCATATCGAGCGCGGTGAGCACGGGGTGGCCCTTTCCGGCCTCGGGATCATGATCTTTCTTGTAGAAGGAGGAGACATCGCGCCCGACCATCAGGCGGACGATGGTGTCGGCGCGGATATCCTGCTTGTCGAGCGAGCCGACCAGGCGGCCGTCGCGCAGCACGGTGACGCGGTCACCGAGCGCATAGACCTCGTCCATGCGGTGCGAGATGTAGATGATGGCAAGCCCCTCGGCCCGGAGCTGACGGATCAGCGCGAACAGCCGCTCGCTCTCGCCAGCCGACAGCGCGGTGGTCGGCTCGTCCATGATCAGGATTTTCGAACGTGCGTGCAGCGCGCGCGCGATCTCGACCAGCTGGCGCTGGCCCATGGAGAGATGCGCCACCAATGTCGACGGCAGGAAGTCCGCGCCAAGCCGCTCCAGGATCGGGCCAACGCCGACCCGCATGGCGCCGCGCGCCAGAAATCCTAAATGGGAGACTTCGCGGCCGAGATAAATATTCTCCGCGACGCTCAGATTGGGGGCCAAAGACAGTTCCTGATAGATGATCGAGATGCCGGCGGCACGGCCGCCGAGCGGGCCTTCGATCCGCACCGGCTTGCCTTCGATGCGGATCTCGCCGCCGGAATCGGGCCGGTAGGCCCCCGACAGGATTTTCATCAGCGTCGATTTGCCGGCGCCGTTCTCACCCATCAAGGCGTGGATCTCACCGGCATGGACGGTGAGGTCAACCGCGCGCAGCGCTTTGATGCTGAAGAAGGATTTTGAAACTCCCCGCATCTCGAGGATCGGATCGTTCATCGTGCCTCCCGGCGCACAATGCGTTTCCTGTCCGCGTCTGGTTTTTTTAAGCGCGGTTCACGCATTAAACAAAAGGCCGCAGCACAGGGCAACAGCGAACAATCAGAAATGTGCAACCGAAGCGATATTAGTGGCGCGGCCGATACAATTCGCGCCAGGCGGGAAGCCGCGCGGCATAAGCATCGGCCAGGACGCGTTCAGGTTCGAACGTCTCGATGCGCTGCGGCCGCGTGCAGACGGCGTCGATTGCCTCGCCCGTGACAGCAAGCCGCCCCAATCTCGCCGCACCAAACGCCGCGCCGGTTTCACCATCGGCGAAGCGATGGATCGGAACATTCAGAACATTGGCGAGCACCGACAGCCAGAACCGTGACCGTGACCCGCCACCGATGACATCGGCTTCCGCAACCGCAATGCCGGCATCAGCGAGCGCGTCCCGGCAATCCGCGAGCGCGAAGGCGACGCCCTCGAGCACGGCCTGCACGATCTCCGCGCGGTCGGTGCCGTGGCTCAAACCATCGAGCATGCCGCGCGCGGACGGGTCGTCATGCGGCGTCCGCTCGCCCGCAAGATAAGGCAGGAAGCTCACAGCAGACGGCGCCTGCGGGCGCAACCCTAGCGGCGCCAGCAATTCCGCCTCGGCAACGCCGAACAGTCGCGCAACCCAGGCAAGACAAGAGGCCGCGGAGAGGATCGCGCCAGCCTGAATCCACATACCGGGGATTGCATGGCAGAACGTGTGGACTACGCGATCCGGGTTGGCGGCAATATGGCTTGTCGGCGCCAGCAAGGCGCCTGAGGTTCCCAGCGAGATGAACTCGGTTCCAGGCCTGATCGCGCCGATGCCGATCGCGCCCGCCGGATTGTCACCGGCGCCGCCCGCGACCATCGGGCACCTCGCCATGCCCCAGCGCTGCGCGAGTTCGCTGCGCAGCGTTGCTGCGGGCGCGCACCCCTCGACCAAACGTGGCATGTGCGCGCGCGACAGGCCGGTGGCGGCAAGGCCCGCATCCGACCAGTCCCGTCGCGCTGCGTCGAACCACAGCGATCCCGATGCGTCCGAGACGTCCTCGATCGCTTCGCCGGTCAGGACCAGGCGCAGATAAGCCTTCGGAAGCAAGACGCGTTTCGTGGCCGCAAAAATCCCAGGCTCGTGCGTCGCGATCCAGAGCAGTTTTGGCGCCGTGAATCCGGGCATCGCCTTGTTGCCCGTCGTCGCACGCAAGGCGGGCCAGCGTTGTTCCAGGATGCGGCACTCCGCGGCGGACCGTCCGTCGTTCCAGAGGATGCAAGGTCGCAACGGCGTGTCGCGCGCATCGAGCAGCGTGGCGCCATGCATCTGGCCGGAAAGTCCGATGCCTTCGACCGCCGCCAGCTCTTTTCCATGCGACACTTTCAAGGCATCCAGCGTAGCAAACGTCGCGTCGATCCACTGCGCGGGATCTTGCTCGAAATAGCCGGATAGCGGCGAGGCGATCGTCAACGCCCGGCTCTCGCTTGCAACCACGCGCTGGGTACCGTCGACGAGAACGGTCTTGACCGCCGAGGTGCCGAGATCGATGCCGAGATACATGACGGATGTGGCTCCCTAGAACTTTGCCTCTACAGCCTGGCAAGTCGCAGTGCGCGCGGATGTTACATCAATGCAGCAGTTGACGGTTGCTAGTCGTAGTTGATTGGACCACAGTCTTTGAAAGCGGACGCCGTCTGTGGCGCTTGCGCGGGACAAGCCCGGTTCCATTTCCCCACCATGCAGCGGTCCAGGGCATTCTTTGCGCTCGATTGGTTCGCGAATACGTCGATCCAACGTCACGCTTTCGTGACGCAAGCGCCCCAGCCTACAACCTACCTAGGTACAATGCGACGACGACCCGTACGCCAGGAAGGCACGGCCTCGTATTCGTCGAGGTTGTAAGTTCGTTTGTCTTGCGCGGCGTTCGAGCTAACTGAAAAACCATGGGAATGAACACATGCCGGTACAGACCATTACCTTGTTCAAGGGGCGTTCCAAAGACCAACTGAAGATCATCGCGGACTGCGTGCAAGACGCGCTTGTCTATGCGGGATATCCGAGCAGCGACCGCTTCCAAAGGATCATAGAGCTAGAACAGTCAAATCTCATCGTAGACCCGACGTACCCGGTCTTTGAGGAAACACCGCGAACGAACGATTATTTACTTATCGAAATAGTCGTGGGCACCCAACGACCGGACCAAATGAAGCATAAAATCATAGAGCGGGCGACCGCGAATCTATACGAACGCCTCAAGATTCAAGAGTCTGATGTGATGATGTATTTTTATGAAGTGAATCCGCAGACCTCTTCACTTCACCTCAAGGCCGAAAGCCTTCGTGCGCAGAGCAAAGGGGGCGTCTCTTGAGTGGCGCCGGGTTCATCGGATTGAACCAAATGGGAATGTCGATGGAGGGGGCGATTGTCGCAAGCTGTAACGTCGTTCACTCGATCCCATTTCTAACGTCAGACGTCTGATTGGGTAGGAAATGACGGTAAAGCGAGGCGCAAATGCAAATTGAAGAAAGGTTGGCCCAGTTGGGTCTTTCCATTCCGCAGCCAAAATCCCATACCAGCGCCTATCGGCGATGGTACCAGGCCGGTTCATTGTTGTTCTTGGCAGGCGCGCCTCCTGTTTCGGAGGACGGCTCGTTCGCATTCGTCGGTAAGGTCGGGCGCGAGTTGTCTAAAGAGGAAGGCAAAGCGTCCGCACGTCTTAGTTTCTTGAATGCGCTCTTTTACTTGAAAGACGCTATAAGTGGGGACTGGGGACGCGTGCTCGGTTGTGCGAAAATGGTCGTCTATGTGCATTGTGATCCCTCGTTTTCGGAGGTGCACGAGATCGCTGATGCAGCCTCACTTCTCGCGCTGGAGCTTTTTGGCGATTCGGGACCCGTGCGCACGTCACTCGGGTGCGCTACTTTGCCAGCCAATATCGCGACAGAAATCGAACTGGTCTTCCACGTAACATAAACTCGATAATTGTCTCCCTGAAGCCGAGGTGAGGATCACTGGCGTGGGGACTCAGAAGTCGCGTTCGCGGATTACGCGATTGGAGGCAGGACTACCTCTCTTGGGGAACGATAGTTACAATATCTACTGCATAATGGACTGATCCAAAAGGAGACTTGAATGGCCCCTCTCTACGTCACGGCAAATGTCGCGATCGCCAAGTTCGGGCACTTGGTCAGCATGAACGAGAAGGTCTAGCAATGCCGGCCGAATCGATCCCCGTTGATCAAGTCAGGGCGCTGATCGGTCGCCCCGGTTCGCGTTATCAATTGCCTACACCGGCGCTTATCGTCGACGTCGAAGCGTTCGAGCGCAACGTCAAGCATATGGCCCGGCGCGCCAAGGCAGCGGGTCTTGTGCTTAGGCCTCATTCGAAAACTCACAAATCGGCGACCATCGCTCGTCGGCAGATCGCTGCCGGCGCCGTCGGCGTTTGCTGCACCAAGCTCGGCGAAGCCGAGGCATTGGTGAAGGCTGGACTGCGGAAGTTGCTCGTTACATCACCGATCGTCGGCGACGACACAACCGGGCGCGCAGTCGCTCTCGCGCGCATCGACCCCGAAGTGATGTTCGTCGTCGACCACGAGCAGCAGGTCGACGCCCTCGCATCGGCAGCAAGCAGCGCCGAGCTGACCCTGTCCGTGTTGGTCGATGTCGATGTCGGCATGGCTCGCACGGGCGTCGCAAACCCGCCGGCGGCCGTAAGCCTTGCCGGCAAGATTGCCGACCGCTCCTCGCTTCGGCTTGTCGGTGTGCAGGGATACGGGGGAACATGGCAGCACATCGTCGGCGAGAGCGAGCGACGAAAGGCGGTGGCGGCCGGTATGACGAGGCTCAGCGCGACTGTTCAGGAATTGCGGGAATCCGGACATTTGGTGCCACTCGTCACCGGTGGTGGTACCGGAACGTTTGCGGCTGACGCAGCGCTTAAGGTGCTGAACGAGGTTCAGCCGGGATCGTACATTTTCATGGACAATCAGTATCGCGACGCGCTCGGGGAAGATGAGGATGGCGGCTTCCAGCAGAGCCTTTTCGTCCAGGCGCGCGTGGTCGGCATCAACGCGGAGAAATGGGTCACCGTCGACGCAGGCCTGAAAGCGTTTGCGACAGACGGCCCCGTTCCTCGTATCACCGATCCGCGTTTCGCCAGCGACGGATATTTTTATTTCGGCGACGAGCACGGTGGGGTGACGCGTCCTGCCGGCGGAAACGGGATTGCGCTCGGAGAACGGGTTGAACTCACCCCGCCCCATTGCGATCCGACCGTCGACCGCTACTCCGTGTATCACTTCGTCCGAGGCGACACGCTTGTCGATGTCGTCGAAATCGAGGCGGCCCGCCAATCGCAGTAGTTGACGAGAGTTTTGGCTGTGAACGACTGCGGTCCCGTCGTTGGATGGGGCCCGCTGGTATTTCGACGAACCCGATTGGTATTTGCTGGGTTCCCAACGTTTCGGTTAGATCGTTAAAAAGCTTTCCCAAGTTGATGAATGTTTTCGTCGGGCCCCTTCGCTGAGGCTGCCAAGGTCATAATATACGATCCGCCCCCCCGTGGTGGCATCGTATTTGGCGACACCGGCCAGCTTGCCTTCGGTGGCCGTGCTGGTGCGATCGCCTGCGCCGGGATCGGAATTCGCGACCCAAAGCGCATTGCGTTTATCATCGACGAGAAGGCCGACCGTGGAGATCAGCTTTTCGTCCGTAATGAACGTCGTGTAATTGCCCTTCGGGCTAACGATCCCAATAGTGCCGTGACGCACCGAGCTGACCAGAAACGCATCACGCTTCGCAGACCAGGTGACGTTCTCGGGATATGCAATTTCGGTCTTGAACGAGATCTGTGCTTTGCCATCCGCCGCGAAAGAAACGGCGGAGGCGAGGACGGCAATTGCGGCGACGCCGGCGAATATTGAATGACGAGAGATCATTGTTGAGCTCCTTTCGATCTGTCGGTTTGGTTGACGCAGCGACGCCAAGGGAGCTTGAGAAATAGACAGCCGCGATCAGACCGATCGATAAGGCACATACCTCCCGGTTCTGCCTTCGCGTGCTAACGAACAAAGAAGCCGCCCGTTGAGCGGCGGCCTTTGACCCGATCAGGCTCGAGATCCCTCCGGGATGTCGTCTTCGCGGAGGAAATCGGTGCTGGGGCGGGCGCCCGCACAGCTTGGTTGCGGGGAATAGGACGACGTATCAAAAGACACGCGAAACAGTCCATCTGATCGGAAAGCGAGCATCAGAACGGGTAAAGCAGCCCATTTGTCAGAATGAAATCTGACCCTCTCGCTAAGTCGATGGAAAGGCTGGAGCGGGTGAAGAGCTTAAGTGGCGCGCCCGAAGAGCCTCGCTGCAAAAATTACCACAACACCTTTAAAATTCTTCAGCGCGTTCAAATGATTATCGCAAACGCACCTTCACGTGAAAGTTTTGAAAGAAAAAAATGTTGGACGGGGTGTTGGACGTTTTGTTGGGAGTTACAATAGCACCCTACTTCCCCAAGCATGATTTTTTCCGCGATTTAAGAAGCAAAATAATCAAGGAAACGTCGATATGCGCAGTCGCTTTGAACTTTGGCAGGAAAACCGCCAGCGTGGTTCTTTACCATTCTCATTGAATCTAACGGGCCAAGCCTTTCGTTGGCACCGAAAGGATCGCTCGCATCGTGGTGAGGATTTCTGGAAGAACTTTCAAGAGGGCGATTGGAAATGGGACGGTCAGCAACGGTTCGCCGGCGCGGGCGGGAACATCGCGCATTATCTTTCATTTTATTATCTGACGGCAAAAAAGGAGCTAGCGCACTACGTGGGGCCGGCCCAATACAACGAATATTGGCTTTTGCACATCTTATCCCATGTCGACAATGTACTGAACTTAACCGACGTCCATGCGTTTTCCGATTTGGCGGCTCATTTCAATCGAACCGGGCTTAAACGAGAATTAGAACCCAGTGATCTGCTAAGCTTATCGCTTGAAATGTCGGAGGGCGGAGGAACCATATCGAATTGGATCGGCATGCATGCTGAACATGCTGGGTACAACGGAGTTCTTTATCTGAGTATTCGCGCTCTCCCTGAGAGCGATCGAAAGTACATTACCGGCGAGATGAACAAAAACCTGTTCGTCATGTCGACAGAACACATCTTTGCAGATCCCTTCAATTTCAATGTTGCTTTCTTTTCAGGCGCAAAACTGATCACCTCAATCCAGAAGTACCATTTTTCGGAGTTCTACCAGCCGCGACGGCAATTGTGGAGCGACAACCCGGATTTTAGGAAAGACCCCAAGAGCCTCTCCGGCTTTGATGAACTTTCCCGAGAGGAGCGCGTCGCGAGGACCCGATTTATGGTTACAAAAGAATAGCGCATTTCACGGACATCGAGCGGCGATCCGGAATTTCTTCCTGCTCCTGGCTGCCCAGTTTCAAAACCGCTTTCTTCAAAAGCGGGTTTGCGCAGCAAACCCGATGGCAGTCCTCTTGGCGGGGGGGTCCGTCAAGGCCGGAGGGCGAATGCCCTCCGCTCGTCTTGAGCCTTGACGGTTGGGGGGCCGCAGGCCCCCTGCCCCAAGCTTAAATCGGCCGGAAGCAAGGAAGCTGCGCGAGAGATCGTTATCCTAAGCGCCGAGACCCATTGCGAACCGGGGCGCAAAGCGCCTAGAGCCCGGTCCGAAGGGCGCGCCCTCAAAGGGGTGCGGGAGATGAGGGACGCCTGCGAGGGCGATTAGTGGTCTTTGCCGCGGGCGGCGTGTTTGTAGGCCATCCCAACTCGCCGCGTACGGTGATGGCAAGAACGTCAGGGGCCGCCGCTAGAAGCAGCTTGCTCTGGCGTTCTCCATCCAGGTCCCGCCAAACGAGGCGGCTCTGGTAAGGCTTCCTCGGCTCAAAGCCGGCGCTCGGCGTGAAGGCCTCGACGCTGAAGTGGACTTCAGGATTGGTTGCAATCTCATCTTCGCTCAGCGTGCGGAAACCGTGCCGCTCCGCAAACTCGGAAAGCTCCTTCTTCCATCAAGACGCTGTCCCGGTCGACAAGCACGATACGCGTCTTGAAAACGCGATCGGTCTGGATGTTGGAAGCGGCCTCCGGATCAAATGGCTCTATCAAGGCAATCTGTTCAAGCGGTATCAGTTTTTTCCGATGGTGATGGTCGTAGTCATGGGCACTCCTTTGTTGATCTGCCCATGAGCTAGCCGCAAATCCGACAAGCCCTCAATCGATCTGCTTTGTCGACATTCTTCACGGCGCAGAAGCTATCGCTTTGTTTCTGTACGGAAGCGATAGGGCCCGCAGAAAGATTTACAACCTTATCGCCACACGCAGGCTTCCGCACTTTCGCTTGGGGAGCATTATCTGCGCGCGAAAATCCGTGCTGCTCGCCTAGATCAAGGATCAGGAAGAAAAACTTAGCCAACCTCTGTCCATGGCCGGCACGACATGCTGCTGAACATCTCGGTCGGGAACGCGGTTCGGAGTGCCCGCTGCATGGTGCCCACCTCCGAAACCCCCAACCTCAGTGGCATTCAGCCAGTGCGCTTAACCGCCTTGTCGAGATCGTCACCGCCTTCGATGATGTTTCGCTCTTTCGGGCGATACTCCGTTAGAAGATTTTCGCGCGTATCACCAAGAAACTTTTCCAGGCTCTTTAAGGCAGCGATCATTTGCGTCATGACCTTTTCGTATTTCGGCGCAAACTCCTCCTCCGGCCTACCCAAAAAATGAACAAACATCTTAAGCTGGTCAAAAAATATCAGAAACTCCCTGTCGTTTTTATACTTGCTGCAGAACTGACCAAAGCCGATAGGGCTTGCAAGGTCTCCCTCGGTCACAATCATCCATTCGCCAATTGAGTCGATGTAATTGTACCATAGCGGCGTCGCGTTACTTGCAGCCACTTTGTAATCATCGAAATTCTGGAACAAATAGGAAATGAATTTGTTCCCCTTTGCTACCAACAGCGCGCGCAAGACCGCTGTTTGATAAATTTTCATCCAGGCTGAGAAGGCGGCGATCTTGTAGGCGGTTATCATGCAGAAGTAGCCGGTCTTCACAAACCAGTCCGGGTTGTCTTCGACGTCGTAGCTGGGTATTTTGGTGAGCGACTTACGCATTTCAAATGCCGTATCGCCACCCCTTGCAAGGGTGGTCTTTATTGCCTCAAGATGGCTTCTGAGCTCGTAGCAAGAAAGCCAAAGGCCGGTCGCCATGACTCTACGGAGTCGTCTCCGCTGCAACCTTGGCTCTAAAAAATACCGAAGCCCACCGCCCGTCAAAAGGGCACCTAGCAGCAGCAGCAATTGACCAGTGACCGTGATGAACTGATCACCATTAGCCTTGCTACCCGTCTGCGCGAGGACCGGCCCGATTTCGGCCCAAAAAGCAACCATATAGAAGGCGACCAGCGTTGCAGTGTGCGTGAAGCTCAGCAGACGAGAGCAAGAAGCTTTTCGGTTAGATTGGCCTGATACGTTCTGCGATGTCTTCATTCGAAAACCTCACCTCTGACGTTGCGGCGTGATGCGCCTCTCGGAAATATCGACATTCAAGGCGCGCGTGCGCTTGTAGTTATCACTGTCCGACCGCGCGCCATCCTCTTCCAGGCTGAAAAATGTACGAACGTATGGAATTGCTGTGTCAAGATGGACGGTATGGGGCTGAAGATTGGCGGCCTCTGATAGGCGCAAGCCGGTTCTAGCGACGACATACAGGATCAGGCGTGCTTCCTCGTTCATTCCATCGAGCGCTCCTGTTGCAAGCAGTCTCTCTTGAATAAACTCAGCTTCGAACGGGCTGCGAGATTTTTCGACCTCGCCTTTGAGGCGCAAGCCCTTAAACACATCCGGCAAATTGAGCCGCCGCCGGATGTTCATCTCCTTCAGCATGCGGCTAAGCTGGCCGATGGCTTTGTTAGCGTTCTTTGCATTACCTTCGCCGGCAACCAACCGACCTCTCCACCATTCGCAGTAGTCGAGGCCGTCATCGAGAGTGAGGTCGGTGATCGCCTTATCGCCGATCAACTTGACCAATTCGGCCACGGCGCGGCTGCGCCCGTTGCGCCAGACCCGGACCTGGCTCGGAGAGAAATCCTTCGTCTCAACCTTGGTGGCTGCCTCGTACTCGACGAACAGCTTCGAGAGGAGGAAGGGAGGACGTCGTTCGGTCCCTAGTACCGCCATGCGTGCCCCAGCATCGCCAGTAACGCCCTTCGAAACGAGAGCTTCCAGTCGTTCAAGGCGCTTCTCGGCTGACAGCCCGACGAGCTGCTCATTTTCAATATAGTCGAAGCCGAGTGAACGGGCACGGCGCCTTGCTTGCTCGTAACCGCGGGGCGCAACACCCATCTGGCGGGCGAAAAGCTCCTGCCAGTGGTTTTCACCCGACTGCCAGATCTGCTTTGGGCTGGGCTGAGTGTGCGAGAACCACCCTTTCCAAGCTTGGAATGAGAAGGGCTGTCAATGCGGCGCGGGAATGCCGTGCGAATTTCAACAGGCCGAGGGGTTCGAACAACCAGACGTTTCAAAGGTCATACCCCGGCCGCCAGGATGACAGCGGAAAGACCCACAACTCGGTTTGCAAATATGGCACTCAACGAGGGCTAAGGAGGGCCTGGCCGGCTTCAGTCGGATCGAACCAGTCGGTCGAACAGCCGATGACAGGGTTCGTGCTGAGGACTCACAAGCCCGACCTGATCCCGGATAAGGTGCCGAAGCGGCATCGCGCCGTGAGTTCTGAGGTATTCGATGTCAGGCGTAATCGAGCGGAACAACGTGAACGTTCGAGGAACCGGGGATCGGGCTGTCGTGTTCCGGCATGGATTCGTTGCGCCCAGAACATGTGCTGTTTTGTGGCTCCGGCGTTCGAGAACGACTTCGAGACAGGGACGTTCGACCAGGTCGGCGCGGGCGGTTCTGATCTCGCCGCCTACGATAAGACTATATACTCCAGCCTATCGGGGTATGCCGACGACCTCATCGAAATCGGCCGCGAACTCGAACTGGAAGACGCCATCTTCGTCGGGCACTCCGTCAGCAGCATGATCGGGGTGTGGCCGCGCAGAAGGCCCCGGGCATGTTCGGCAAGCTCGTTCTCGTCGGTCCCTCGGCCCGATACATCAACGACGATGGATACGTCGGCGGCTTCAGCGCCGCACAGATGGAGGAACTGCTGCAGTTCCTCGAGTCCAATCACATGGGCTGGTCGACCCAGATGGCGCCCGCGATGCGACACCCGAAAGCCGCTCCAACCCGAACTCGAACAGGTCGTCGACGAACTGCGCATGGGATCACCCGGAAGCGAAATCCTTGCCGATTTCGCGCTCGACCGGCCGGTTGATTGCGACGCACGCGTGTCGGTCCGCTACTCTCCAACCTTCTAGGCAACGCCTTGACGCATGGCACATCCGACCAGCCGTCGGCAATCCAGAGCTCGAAAGAGCCGTCGTGCATTGCGGCGTGAACGACGACCGTCGGAGTAGCTCTGCTTCAGGATTCATCCGGCGTGCGGATGCTCCAGAAAGAATCGCAACATTTCCTTCGTGGCATCCGGCCCATCTCCGTCCGTATAGGATCCGGCGGGGCTCCCCCCAGACCAGGCATGGCTGGCGCCGTGTATGTTCCAGTGCTCCAGGATCTCGCGCTGGCCGTCGACGTGGGTCGTTCGGGTATATCCATGCCCTCCCGGAATTTGCCCGCGATGCACTTTCTTCTGCGTCTTGGTCGCTCCGATAGCCATTTCGACGACTAGGGCGCCATTGTCGGGATGCACGGTGGTGTCGCGATCGCCGTGAAAAACAATGGTGGGGATCATCGGACCGGCCGCCGCAGGACGAGCGCCTTTGCCCCCTTGCCGCATGGCGGTGAACGCCGAGGGCATATCGCTGGCGGCTCCGTAAGCGAGTCCGGAATGAATCCCGACCGCCGCGTATAGATCGCTATAGGTGGCTCCCATGATCGCTGCCGCGGCGCCTCCGGCCGAGAGGCCGGCGACGAAGACGCACTTTGGATCGATCGAGTAGTCACGCATGACTTGGCGAGTGATGCCCGCGATTAGCGAGGGCTCGCCTTCGTCGCGGCGCTGGTCGGCCGCACGAAACCAGTTCCAGCACTTGGACGGATTGGCGCCGCGAGGCTGTGCTGGATAGACCACTAGGCAGTTCTGTTCTTCCGCGATGAAGTTCATTCTAGTGCCGGCCGCGAAATCGTCCGGCGACTGCGTGCAGCCATGCAGCATGACGACCAGCGAGTGCGGCTGACCTCGTTGGTAGCCACTTGGGATGAACAGCTTGTAGGTCCGGCTTCCGGCATCGTTGCTGTAGGTGCCGTCGATGAACTTCGTTCCTTCTGGCACGATGTCGGTGATCGAAGCAGGCGCGTGCTTGGCGCCCCGCAGGCCCAGCCAAGTGCCGTCCTTGGTTCGCTCGAACAGCGGCCGGTGCCGACGTGCCGTGGTAGCCGGAGCTTTGAGGTCGGCCCTGCCGACGCGGTTAGACTTGAGGTCGACGGTGGGCGAAACGCCGCCCGGAAGATCGATGAGCTGCGGGGTGAGTGATTGAGCAGCGGGCGCATACTCGCCTTTGAACATGCGCTGCAGCAGCGCCGTGGCCTCGGTCAGTTGCCCCGCTCGAGTCAACCGCGTGGCTTCACGCAGCGTGTCCTGATTCAACATCGTGTTCACCTTGTTCTGTCGGCGAGAGCGGCCTTGACCGCGGGGGTGGCATGAAGAGCTCCGAGTACGGAAACCGAGCCGATGGCAGCGCGGGCGAGATCGGCCGTGACGTCCTGCGCGATGCTGGCAAGCCCAAGCACATTGATGTGCAGCATCTCGCCGGCTCGTCGCGCCGCTTCGAGATCCGCGCGCGTGTAATTCCGGAGGCCGAGATCTAGGCCTTTACGGGCGGTAGATTGCTTGACCACGTCGGCATGACGCTCGAGCTGATTGCGGATCGCCGTCCGAATGAAATCCGTGCGATTCGAATAGAACCCATCCCTCACCATCAGATCGACGTGGCCCAGGTCGACGAAGCCGAGATTGATGGTGATCTTTTCGGTTTCCGGGGACTTCGGCCTCAGTTCTTGAACATTCGAGGGCATCTTTTTGCCATCCATATACCATCTGCGTGGATGGCATATGGATGGCGCACCTTCCCTTACAAGAGGGGCGCGTGATGGAACTTTTGGAGGGCTTGGTCCGCTGCGGCGAAAACCTTCTCGACGACGATCGAGGCGGTTGAGCAGAAAGTGCGGCCTTAGCCGGATGGTTGCGCTCGTCAATAACGACCCCGGCATGGAAGGCCGACGAACCTACTTCTGCTTAGTAGCTTTGAACGAGGTCCGCCGTAGCAGCCTCTTGGAAGTGATTTCCCGATACTCCGCATCTGCAACGAACATGACGACGCCGACCGCTCTAGTGGAACAGGTGGAGAATCCTTCGCCATGCCGATTCTGAATCCCTGCCCCGTGCTAACCGGCCGGAACGACCGCGGTGGCGGAAGGATTCGTCCCGGCAGGAGCGACGCCATGCTGATGACGAAACAGAGACGCCCGGCGGTCCGAACGTTGCGAGGCTGGGCGTTCGGTGTATTGCAAGAGGCCGGCGCAATCCACGAATGCGAAGAGCACGGCTGAGCGCAGGATCGCGCCGATCCTCATGCCCGAGAACGCGCCTTCGACATCGCCCGCCTAGACCCGCCGTCTGGTGTCTCGCCGGAGGACGCGGTCACGGAAATCGGCGACGCGCTCGGATCAATCGGCGACACTTGCCCGGAATGCGCGCCCAAACGCTAGGCGGGCAAGCGAGCGCACACGACAGGCTTGCCGTGCCGTAAAGCGCTTGGGTCTAAGACTAGAAGATGCCTCCCAAAGCCGCGCGCCGACTTGGCGCGCGAACATGGAGGCCGATTACTTCGGGTCCGCAGGTGCCTGAGCGTTTGCCTTGTTGGCATCGGCCTTGTTCGCTTCGTGATGACCGACAACGCAGCCGGCCGCAGCGCCGACCTTGCCGTGCCCCGCCATGTGTCCGGCGACGCCACCGACGATGGCGCCCTTAATGCAGCCCTTGGCGTCCGCAGCGGGCGCCACGGCGAGAGAAATCGCGACTGCGCAAGCCGTTGCCAAAATCCATTTCATCTGAGTTCTCCGATCGTGAATGATGTATGAATCCAACGGATCCGGACGCACTCCGTTCCCACACGCAAGGATCGGCGCTACTCGTTCCGGGCGCGGCGCAAACCATCGGTCAGCTTCCCCTTCTCTCTCTGCCAACGAGCCTCCTCGTCTTGAGCCCTCTTCTCGACGGCGTCACGCTCCGCTTCGATGTCGCTTGCTCGGACATCATGTTCGCGCTGGGCTTTGTCGAAAGCAGCCTGCGCTTTGGCGACCGCCCGATCGCGCCGCTCGCGCTTCTTGGCTTCCTCAGCGAGCTCGCGCCGGCGCGCTGCATCACGTTGCTTCCGCTCCCGCTCGAAATCGACCGCGGCCCTGCTTGCCGCTTTCTCGCCGATCTGCGGGCCTGCGGACTTCTTCGCCTTCGATCGGCTCTCGCGAGGATGTTCAACTTCCTCGTTGGTCGGCAGGTCGGAATGCTCCGCAAAGCACCCGTTCGATCCGGCGGGGCGCCTGAGCACTACGCCAGGCTGCGCCATAGTCGCGGCAACGACGTCGGGGTCGTCCGTCTCCTTCGCAGCGCCCTGATGGAACAGGTTGCTGCCCGCACCCCATGCCTCCAGCGCCGCCTTCATGGAAGGTGCCGAGATCGCCAGATCATAAAAGCCCAGCGAGGTCTGGTAGGTTCTCAGCTTTCTTGGCATGGAGCCTGCCGCGCGGTCGTCACGTTAGATCTCAACGCCGACGTGCGAACAAAACTCCCAACACGAAAGCCGCCAAGAGCGAGCGCAACGGCGCCTCCACCGTCACCTGCCGGAGCCGCTCGGCCAATTCCTCCGCCGAGCGTCCGAGGTCCACTTGCTTCTTCGTCCAAGGCTTCTCCCGAAGAGGATTCTCAAAACCGTGCTGATCGTTCGTCAGCCCGGAGGCTTCTCTCATCGCCGCGGTTTCGCTTGCATCCATACAGTCCTCCTACGTCTGCCGAAGCAAGCATCCTCGGGACCTATCGGTTCCTAAGCCGACTTCCGCCGTGTTCCGACCGCTTAGAGAAGCCGACGATGACCGTCTTGCTGACGGGACGTGGAAGGGGCACGGGCTCCCGTTTCTTCGCCGGCTCAGATGCACGGTAAGGATCGAGCGACGGGGAGCTCACGGGCCGTCACGCAAACAGCTCGATGCCGTGAGGCTCATTTCTGCTTACGCGGTTGAAAACAATCCCTATTGCGCCTCATCTACAAGTGCCTGACATCCCCGTAGGCCCTGGATGATTGGGCTAGAGACAAATACCTCGCGCAGCTGGCAGTGCCTGAGCTCCCGAAGAGACGGCGCTTCAGGCTCACACCTGTCAAGAATCCCTCGCAGATGGTACGCGATGCTCGCGGCAATATGCCGGCGGTAAGTGACTAACCTCGATGAGAAGTTTAAGCACATCTCGTGCAAAGGTCTTGTTTAGCCGGAACCAATCCGCCCACTGAAGTTTGACAGTCATTGGGGAGGAATCAATTTGCGAGCAAACAGTCAAACCGTTTGAGGGAACAAGCCCTTCAAGCAGAGCGCCTCTCCAGCACAATGAGCGATATCACTGCGTCCCGCACGCTGAGGGCCATTTCTGCGCAGTATCACGCCGAGGCTGACGAGCTTGAGCGGCAGGAGTCTAGCAGGTTCCAAGCTGGCGGCTCCTTCGGAGAATCTCTCGGGCCATCAGCGTGTGACCTCCGACCACTGCCCTAACTTCGTCGTTCCACAGGTGGCCGATGCTATTCGTGCTCGTCTCGCAAGCAGCGGGCAACTTCGATGACCATCCGCGAGCCGAGCGACCCACTAAAGCGCAAATTGGCTTTGGTATTAGAAGAAGCGTTTCAAGATCTACCGAATGGCGCAGACCATAAGACTCGCTAGCTGATTGCTGCGCGGCTTGGCTGGCGGCGGGCAGATCATCTAACCGCGTGCCTGCCCGCTCCTACACTGTCTGGCCTGCCGAACGAGCACGAGCGCACACAACGCTTTTTTTTGGAAACCACGAGGCATCCGGCAACCCCGCGTTTGTTTTGACCCGGACGCGGCGTTCGCGATTAGGAACATGTGGTGAAGGGCGCGATTGGTCTCGGTATTTCCCAATTCTCAGCCCTAGAGGTCGCCATGTATCATCACGTCAAGAAGCTCATGTTCACAGTTCGCGTCGACGAACCGGATCCCCACTTCGGCAACATGCTGCTTGAACAGTTTGGCGGGGCCAACGGCGAACTCGCGGCGGCTATGCAATATTCCATCCAAGGCCTGAATTGCGAAGACCCCGACCGCAAAGACCTTCTGATGGATATCGGCACGGAGGAATTGAGCCACCTTGAAGTGGTAGGCTCGCTCGCCCGCCTTCACCTCAAGCCCATGAAGTTCGATCGCGAAAAGGCGGAAGCGGATCCGCTGATTGCTATCGCCGGCGGCGGCGGAGTCAATCTGTTCAACTCGCAAGGCAATGCCTGGACCGCCGACTATTTGAAAATCACAGGCGAGCTCGATGTGGACCTGCGCAGCAACATAGCCGCCGAAGCACGCGCAAAGATCGTGTACGAAAGGCTGATCAATTTTTGTGATGATGCGGGGACCAAGGATGCGTTGCAGTTTCTTATGACGCGCGAAATCACTCACATGAAGGCCTTTTCAGCGGCGCTGGAAAGCATGAAGAAGCCAGCTTTCTCGATCGGCAAGATCGCACCCACGCCCGGCCTCGTGAATCAGTTCTTCAATGACTCGACCGGAACCGGGGACGAAGGAGAGATTGATACTCGCGGACCGTGGAATGAAGGCGGCGACTGGGAGTTCATTGCGTCTCCCGCCCTATCGACCCCCGAAACAGATCAGGAGACGGCAATTAAGACGGAGAGTTCACCACCGATGGTGCCGGAAGGTCTCAGCGAGCTGCTGGTTGTTGAGCTCAGGGATATCCTGCATGCGGAAAAGCAACTGATGAAGGCTCTTCCCAAAATGGCAAAGGCGGCGCGGTTTGACCGTTTGCGGGAGTGCTTCGAAGTCCATCTGGTGGAAACCGAAGGGCAGATCGAGCGCCTCAATGAGTCCTTTTCGCTTCTCGGTGAGACCGCTCGCGCCAAGCCGTGCAAGGGTATGATGGGCCTCGTTGAGGAGGGCCAGGAAGTCATGGCTGAAGGTGAAGACAAGGAAGATGCGGTCGCCGACCTCGCGTTGATTGGTGCCGCGCAGCGCGTGGAGCACTACGAGATATCCGGCTATACTACTGCTAAGAATTTGGCGCAGCAGCTTCGACACAGCGCCATCGTATCGCTGCTGTCGAAGTCATTAGCAGAGGAAGAAAACGCCGACCAGTTGCTAAACCAAGTGGCGCGTACCCTGATGTCTGTCGCTAAGATGCCCGACGCGATCGAACAAAGCGCAGAACAGGAATAATCGGCAAAACGCCCGGGGCCGGTTCATCATGAGCCGGCCCCATTGCTTCCACGGAGAGATTGCCATGTTGCTCTGGTTCCCGATGCTGAACCTGATGATCGACGCGATGCAGGTCGTAGAGATGCGACTTCGCCTCGTCGCCGCCGGGAAGGCGACTTCCAAAGAGCTGTTCTTGCTGGTGGATGAAAAGTCAGATGCTCTTACGGATGCTGGCGCAATTCTCATCCGCGGTGGAAACTACGAGGAAGTCATCGACAATTACCGGAAGATCGTCTCGGCCAACTTTGAACGGCTGTCTCGTTGATACGATTCCCTGTCGAAATCGATCATCGACACCCGGCGCGCGGACCGAAGTATCAAGGTGATGCTCGCGTTCCTTTTAGCCGCAGCATTTTGTGAGACTTAGATGCGTGGAAGCCGAAAGGAGAAGGTCGTCCCTGTTTGTTCATTTGAGGTGACGGAAATTTCGCCGCCATGAGCTTCGACGATCAATTTTGCGAAGTAGAGGCCAAGGCCAAGGTGTGTGCCGTGTTCAGTCGGATTATTGACGTCCTGACCGCGTGCCCAAGATATAAAAATCAACTTTTGTGTTTCAGGGGAAATTGGTGAGCCCAGATTATGCACGGTTATAGTAACCACATCAGGATCTGCGCCTGCGACCCTCACCGTGATCGGGCTTGATAGGTCGCCATACTGAACAGCGTTGCCCAACAGGTTGGTTAACACCTGTCCCAGGCGCGCGCGGTCCCATGAAGCTATTGGATCGCCGTCATGCCTAACTTCAAAACGCCGATCTGCGTTGATGGCACGAAGCTCATCTGCGATTTCCTGACAGAGCGAAGCGATGTCGATTGTCGTTTTAGCTATCGGAATTTCTGTGCCGAAAGATAAGCGCGTAAGATCGAGCAAATCGTTGAGAATTTGCGTCGAGCGGCCCGCCGCGGTCTTGATTTCCGAAACCACTTTCGCTTGCTTGGGATTCGCTGTTCCGGAGCGCTCCATCCACTGTGCGCCCGGTCAGCCAGGCAACACATCGGGCGGCGGTCCATCGCCCCGCTGCTGCATTAATTCCTGCTCGGCCGCATACCAGTAGCGTTCCATCTCGCCGTCCGGTCTCCCTGCCTCCTCCCACATCTCAAAGGCACGCGAACGAATTTCGTCTTCCGTCGGTCCGGCCATGGCTGTCACTCCTGTTTGCGAACGAGCGATGAATGCGGCTCTCACTGCAAAGTTCCTTTAGAAAGAGCTTCTTCCCGCTGGTCAGGCGTTAGGACCTCGGAGAAGATCATGCCGCGCAGAAACACATCAGCCCCATGGGCAGATCTGACGCGGGAAGAGCGTCGGGGAAGAAGGCGCCTGCGGCGTGAAAAACAGCGTGGGGACAACGACACCGTGCGGCCAAAATGCATGCGGCCCGGCTCAAGATGGAGGGGGCAACGAAGGGTCTACCCGAATGGGCGAAATCTCTTCATATTGGATGCTCCGGATGGCGTTACTGGAAATGGCGCGATACTTTCTATGCCCAGATCCCACAGCCGGAATGGTTCGGGCACTATCTGAAGCGCTTCGACACTGTTGAAATCAACGCCTCTTTGAGGGCTTTAAGACCATCGCGATCTTCTGCTGTCTGGGACTACTGGTCTCACTCGTCGCCGCATGAGATACGGCCTGGACTTCACAGCCTCCTGAAGCGCTCGCGCCTCAGGACGCGGTCGCTCGAGTTCGCTCGCGACCTTTGCGACGGCGCGCGCGCCGTTCCCGCCTTCACTTCGCCCGCTCCGCGAGGGGACGCACCGGCGGAACAGGCGCATCGGTCGTTTCGGCGCAAGCCGCGCGGGTTGGACCAAACGGAGCGCCGCTATCCTAATCTTGGCCGCCGGGAGGGAGCTCAAGGATTTTTCTCAACAGCGTGGGATTCTCAAGAGCCGCGCCTATTTCCAGCTTGTCGAACCAAGCGACGACATCGTCTAAGCTTTCGCATTGCTCGACCTTGGCGGTTGCAGTCGCGAGGGGCACGTCGACAGGACCAAATCTGCGAGGGCTGGCAAGCGATTGCGAGCCCAGATGCTCGACCAGCAATTCCGGATCCCGGCCAAGCTGGCGTAGAGCCCCGGCCATTTTAGTGGGCTCAGATGCGGCGAGCTCGTTCGCGCGAAGCACCACGGCCGGCGGGCTGTTAATTTCCGGCGTGGCAAAAACTCCGGGCGCGCTCAACCGCGAAGACGTCATGATCCCCAAGGGGATCGAAAGCAGGAGCCCTAGCACCACAGGCGACATCCAGAGCAGCAGGGGCAAAGAGACTGCATAGGCGCAGAGCGACAGGAGGAGGCCGCAGAGTGTTGGCCCGGCGAGCTTTCGATAGACTTCGCCGCGGGCAGGCTGTCCATCGCCTCTGCGCTGCACTTGCCAGCCCGCGTCCCGGCCAGCGAGAATTTCCACGACGGCCTTGGTCTGGAGGATCATCATGCAGGGAGCAAGCAATGCCGCTACGAACGTCTCGCAAACGACTCCCGCCAGGGCACGAAAGCTTCCTGCAAATCCGGTCCGCTCGTCACGATTGCTGATCAGAACCAGATAGGCCAGCAGCTTCGGCAGGATCAGAAGCCCCATTGTCGCGGCAAAGACCCAGGCCGCAAGGACCGGGTCCTGCTGCGGCCAGGTGGGAAACAAACTGAAGCCCTTCGGAAAGTATTCGGGCCGGATGAAGTGTGCCTGAAGTGAAATGAGCAGGCCGAGCAACAGGAACAGAAGCCAGAGCGGCGCCGTCACGTAGGAGCCGATGCCGGTGAGCAGATGCAGCCTCGAGACCCAGTGGAGCCCGCGCGCGGGCAGGACCGCGAGATGCTGCAGGTTACCTTGACACCAGCGGCGGTCTCTCCCCGCAAAGTCCAGCAGCGACGGCGGGACTTCTTCGAAGCTGCCGCGAATGGCCGGCACCATATAGATCGCCCAGCCGGCGCGGCGCATCAACGCGGCCTCGACAAAATCATGGCTGAGGATGTGTCCTCCGAAAGGTTTGCGACCGCGGAGTTCCGGCAGTCCGGCCTCCGCGGCGAAGGCCTGTAGCCGGATGATGGCGTTGTGGCCCCAATAGTTGCTGTCGCCGCCGTGCCACCAGGCATTGCCCGCCGTGATGAGGGGGCCGTACACGCGCCCCGAAAATTGCTGCAGCCTGCTGAACAGGGTGCGCGCGTTGACGATGACGGGCTGCGTCTGGATCAGCGCACAAGTGGGGTGGCGCTCCATCGCGTGGACGATGCGAACGATCGTGTCAGCCTCCATGAGGCTATCCGCATCGAGGACGATCATGTGATCATAGGCCGCGCCATGTCTTGTGACCCAGTCGGCGATGTTGCCGGACTTCCGTGCGGTGTTGTCGGAGCGATGCCGGTAGTAAAGCCGATCTGCGCCGCAGGCGCGGCGTAGCCGGATGAAGGCCATCTCTTCGCTGATCCAGATGTTCGGGTCGGTCGTATCGCTCAGCAAAAACCAGTCGAATTGTGTGCCGTATCCGGTCGCTTCAATGGATTCATACATTGCGCGCAGCCGCGCCATCACATGATGCGGGTCCTCATTATAGGTAGGCAGCAGCATGGCGGTGCGCGCGGTGACGTGAGGCAGCGGGCCTGTCGTGTCGATCGGCAGGCTGGGCTGCCCGCGCGTCAGCAGAACGAAGAAGCCGGCAAAGGCGGACATGAACGAGAATGCGACCCAGGCGAGCAGTAAAAGGAATAGACCAAGCAGCAGCGCCTCGAGAAAGGTCACACCGCCAACTTTCACCACGTCGTACATGCCGTAGCCGCCTGCAAGCGTCAACAAGGCCGTACCGGCAAAGATGAAGAGACGGCGAACCGTCAAGTTGGCGCTCGTCAGCGCTTGCGATCGCCTGACGTCGGCCGCGCGGTCTAGCCGGCACGGCAGCATAGACAGCGGGCTTTCCTGCGGCAGGAACGGACGGTTGCGAGCGCTTGGCAGCGGCGCCTGCGACTGCTTCAAGGCGTCCATCGATAGATCCATACTTCTGAGACCGGCGCATCGTTCTGAGCCAGGAACGCCCGCAGTTCGATCGACGCCTGCCCCTTGATCGCGCACTGGAAGCTCAGACGCCATCCGCCCGTTGCGGGATTTGGTTGCGTGACGATGTTGCTGATTTCAGCCTTTTCAGCGGTCACCACCCCTTTGATGGCCTTGGGATCAACGCCTTTGAGGCGGTCGCCCATAAGTTCCAGGACGAACAGCTTGCTGTCATCTCCTCGGCTGCCGATTCCCGTTCGCGTGAATCGCGCGAGCGCGTCGGCTTTCGGCGCGTCCGGCCCCCAGTGCAATCGATAGGTAAAGATGTGTTCGCTCTTTGCCGTCAGGGGCTGCTTCGGCTGCCAGAGCGCCGCGATATTATCGTGGACTTCCTCCTTGGTCGGTATCTCGAACAGTTTCACCGCCCCTTTCGCCCCAATCGCCGATCGGCTCGAACCAGAGGCTTGGGCGCGTTTCGAAGCTGGATTCCAGATCCTGATAAACGAGATAATTCCTCTCCCGCTGCATGAGGCCGAAGCCGCCCGGATTGACATCGGCAAAACTGCTGACCTGCAGATCGTGCGGATTGTTAAGCGGTCGCCAGATCTGCTCACCTCTGCCGTTGAAGATCGATAGTCCATCCGAGTCGTGGACGGCGGGGCGGAAATCGTCGAAGTCCTTCCGATCGTTCGGGCCGAAGAAGAACATGCTGGTCATCGGCGCGAGCCCCGCGTGCTCGACGTCGACCCGCGGATAGAGCGCCATCTCGACGTCGAAAACCGTGGTTTGGCCAGGCCGGATGGTGAAACGATAGCTTGCTGCCGCGCTCTTGCTGTCGAGCAGCGCGTGGACCACCATCGAGGAGGCATTAGGCGCCGGCTTCTCCAGCCAGAATGCCTTGAACACCGGAAACTCTTCGCCTTTGCTCTCGCCGGTATCCATAGCGAGACCCCGCGCGGACAGACCATACGTCTGTCCTTTTGCGACCGCCCGGAAGTAACTTGCACCGAGGAATACACAAAGCTCGTCGTAATAATCCGGCTTGTTGATCGGAGTGTGGATGCGGAAGCCGGCAAACCCAAGGTCTGCATCTGGCCATTGTCCCAGTCCCTCGCCGAATGAAAAGTCATCGCGTCGGTATGCGACCGGTGTGACGCTCCTGTTGGTGACCTGAAAGATATCGACCCTGTTCTTGTAAAAGAAGCCGCGGTGGAAAAATTGCACCTCGAATGGCAACTTTTCGTCATGCCACAGCGCCTTCTCTGGTGCGAAACGGATAGATCGGTATTGGTCGTAGTTGAGATTCTTTAGCGCGTCCGGCAACTTCTCGTCCGGGGGGACGAATGCCTTGGTCGCAAGCGCACGCGCAAGCTCGCGCACGTAGGATGGGCTAAACGTTAGGGCGGCGCCGGACTGTGCGTCCGCTGCCCGCGGCAACACAGCTGCAGCTGAAACAGCCACTGATGCACGAAGAAGTTGTCGGCGATTCAAGTTTATGCCTCCGGTTTCGAAGCGAGGGAGCAACTGCCGCTGTTCCCTGGAGTTCCGCGGAAAACCAACGACTGAGCTGGCATTAGGCCGTGATGCGGCCGGTCACGGGGCAAGCTGCGCAATCCTCTTGCCTTCCTCCCTAGCCAAAGAGCGCACGCAGCGCCGACACGATGGCTGCGGAAGCCGCAAACGACAAAGCGAGCAACGTCCAATCTGATCGTGCGGTCTCGTTGGCCAACCGACGCACAAGCGCCTGTATTCGCCTCAGCATCCCTCGCCCACCAGTCGCACGAAATTGGCCATGTCAAAGCCCGTCAACTCCTCGGCGTCCGCACTACGCGCTTCCCTACCGGCTGCGCGAAGTTTCCGGACGCTGGATGCCCGGCACGGAAAGGACCACGCTGTTTCTATTGCCGCGAACCTCCATCTCAACGGTCCGGGCAGCGAAACATGGTTCGACGCCAACTCGGATAGACCGCGAAAGTTTCTACTTTTTCCCGATTGGCTGAATCGCCAGACGATGACAGCTGCGACATTTTTTGACGCTCCCACAAAAATGCGCTTCGGCCGACCGTCGGCCTGTCTAGGTTCTTCGCCTAGGCGACGTCGTCGCGGCGGGGTCGTTGTCCAGAAGAACGCAGCCGTCTGAGCGGTCGACGTGACCGGCAGTGTGCTCAATGCGAGATCTCAGACTTCTGCAACTCTTGCAGGCCAGAAACAGCAGCTTGTCGCAGTTAATTTTTCACGTCGGTTGGGATGCTTTAGGCGTGGCATACGATTCCAAGTACACACAGATTGAGCAACGGTGCGTTGCGACCGGCAGCGCTTGTCGCCCAAACATGAATGATTCGCGGTATGTCTTAGCTCATGGCGAACGTCGCTGCGCACGGTCAATGAAATTTGCGCTTGCGGTGGTACATGTCGGTTTGCGGAACGGCAAACAAAGAAAGCCAGGACGGCAAGCGAAGGAATCGAATGATGACAGATCAATTATCTTGCGTCAGGTGTAAGGGTGAAATGGAAGCAGGTTTCATTCCCACCCCCGGACGCGGCCAGATGACCTGGTTTAAAGGCGATCCAAGTCTGGCGCGATGCCGATCGTTTGCACACGGCGCCCTGGCCCATTGACCGAGTTAAGTGCAGCAAATCGCCGCGACGATGCCCCGACCGGACCCAACCAAATGTCTCGCAGCGAAGGTGCTGTCGCCGTCGAAAACCTGCTCCCGCTTCTCGGAACGCGTCACACGATTTCGTAAGCGCGACGGGGACCGGGCCTAGCAAAGTCCGGGTTCTCTTCCAAGAACGCAATTCCTCTTTCGATTATCCCGGTCACTAGAAGCCAAACCAAAGGGTTCGAGCCCTCGCCGATGACAACGATCGCGTCTTGATCTGGCAACGCCTGAAGTTCTCGCACTAGTTCGCGCACTTTCATGGTCATATTGCTCTCCAGCAGAACGATGATGCGCGCTAAACTCAAGTCGCATCGAGGTCGGGCCAGCCGTCGAGACCGGCCCAGTCGCCGCCGTTAGTGACGATGCCGCCAGTTACCGCGCCCGCGGTACCAGCCGTAGTGGTGACCGCGACCGCCATGCCAGCCATGATGGCCGTAACCATGGCCGCCGCCGCGCACCTGAATCACAGCATCGTCCTGGGTCGAGGCCAACGGGGCGATGCCAAGCATGCGGGTCCGGGGCACTCCCACACGTTCGAATTTCAATTCCGGGCTACCACCCGCCGAACAGTTCATGGCGGTCCATCGCCACGCGTGGCTCGGTCGGCTTTCGAATCGCACGATGCGGGCGGGGAGCGCGACGCTCGGCGAGGCGGCTGACCAGGGTCGGCGCGAGCTGTGCGGCTCGACTATTCTGCGGCATCATCGCGAGTGCGTGCCGCGGATCTTCGTGCTTCTCGATCTCGGCCGGACCGGAAGCCATCACCATGGGCGCGCTCGCCGTGTCGAAAACGATCTTCTCCGGGAGGTTTCGCGCCGAGCGGATTCGGATGATGCTTCGATCCACGTCGATTGCGGCCGAGCGCTCTGCGGGCTCAGGCAAATACCGATCGGCTGCCAAGAGCAGCCCGAAAAGCACGCTGCCGACGAAAACGAAATATCTGTAGACCGGCATGCCCCCCCCCGCTGAACGAGCCCGACGGTCGAGCCTGCGCAACAACGGGAATTTTCGGCAATCGTTCCCTTTTGATGGCGCAGTCGGGGTCGATATCCGTTTGAACGATCCGGGAAATAGTGCAGGGTTGCTCCGATCAGGAGCGATGTCGATGTCCACCGAAAGCAGCGCCGCGGCGGCCCGCGCATGGGAAGCCTACACGATGATCAACCCGACGGCGAAGGATGACGACGTGCGCCACGCGGCCCTCACGCGGTTCGTCGAGGAGCGATCGGCCGCGGACGGCCTGAGCGCGGAGGCGTTGGCGGTGGAAGGGGTGAAGTTTCTGAAGAGCCTCGAGGTGGATAAAACGATAGGGGCCGCCCGAGCGGGCAGCCCCTTCGTCGAAGGTCTCGTCGATCACCAGCCGCGGGTGCCGAAGCTGAAGCCGATATTTGGCCCGCTGGAGTAGCCGTAGCCGCGATCGTAATAGCCCGGTCCACCGTAAAAGCCGTAGCTGCGGCGCGCGACGTAGGCGTCGTCGTCGTAGTAGCGCTGGACGTAGCGAGGGCCTCGCGTCCGGAAGCAACGGCCGTATTCGTCGCAGACCAGGCGGACCTGTTCGACGTTTGTCGTCTCTGCGGTGGCCAGGCCGCTGGCGTTTAGCGGCGCGGCCGAAGCCGCGGTTGCGAGCGATGCCGCCGCGGCGGCTACGAGCAGAATGGTCTTCATCGTTCTCTCCTCCTGTTGGCTATGGTTAATCGATCTCTTCGATGACGCGCCGCTCCTGCGGCTCAACGATGTAGGTTCGGCTATCGCGGTGGATGTAGCGGTACTCCCGCAGCGTCGGCGCATCCCGATAGACCTCCTCCGGGAAGGTTTCGATCTCGACGCTGTCGGGCACGCGTTCGCCTCTGCGGATCTCTGTCCGCACAGTGCTTCCCGTCGTCGTCGTTCGCCGTTCGACCGGCGCCGCACGAACGTGCTTGCGCACGGTCTCCCGATCACGGTCGCTGAAGGTTACTTTGCGTTGCTCGCGGGGCGCCGGCGCCGCCGCCGTAGATCGCCCCGAGTAAGGCATCGTAGCGACGATCTGATAGCTCGAAGGATCGACGATCACGATCTCGTCGCGGACCAGGACGAAGTTGTAGCCCCGGTACTGCGGAACGATTTCGACGACGTCGGCCGGAAGCTGCTGGAGGCGCACGTCGCGCGGAATGGCCGTACCCACCGACACCGAGAAATTGACGTTGGTGAGAGGCTGGACGTTCACATGCGAGACGGATTCGCTGACGCGGGTCCGCTGCGTGTCGTTGAGTTGGACCGAAACATTGGTCCTTTCCGAGCCCGTTCCCCCGGTCGCATTCTGCTGGGTATCCTGCCGTTGCGCCGGAGGGTTCGATGAGTTGCCCGTCGCTGGCGTCTGTTGGGCCTGGTTGGCACCCGTAGTTGGCGGCGGATTGGTCGATTGCTGCTGGCTGTTCGCCGGCTGGCCGGAGTGGGTCTGGCTGACCGTAGCCGGCTGCTGACTGTTCTGAGCGGACGTGTTGTTGCTGCCGCCGTTCGTGGCCGTCGAGTTCTGGTTGGTGCGGCTACTGTCGGTGGCCCTGTTCTGCTGCGTCTGAGAGGTGGTAGGCGCGGATGGAGTCTGGGACGAAGCGGGCGGAGGCGAGGCCTGCGACTGCGCCGACGTCGTGGTCGATGGGTCGGACGTCTGCGGGCTCGGCGCCGATTTCTCGGTTTGTTGTGCCGAGGGGCTCGAGCCCGGAACGTCCTTGGAATTGCTCTGCGCGAAAGCGGCGGTCGAAATCAGAATGGCTGCAGTCGTCGTCATCAACTGGCGTTTGATCATGGTGTCCTCCAACAAAAAGCGCACACCAACCGCGCGTCCAGGCGACCGTTCCTACAATCGGGAAAAAGTGGCAGTTTTTATTTGGAGCCTTGGGAACTCCGCCGCGTTCGGCTGGCGCGCCCTATTGAGGCGCGATCTCGCCATTCCCGCTCGCATCCTGCTGCTGCGAAGCCTTACGATTATGTCGCTTTTCCCGACTCTCGGCACGTCGCTCCTCTCGCTGTTTCCGACGCTCCTCGCGCAACTACCGCCTCGTCTTCGGACGTTCGTCTGTCTGCCCTTCATACCGAGCCTGCGGCGGAAGCTGCGTCTGCTGCGACTTCTCCTCAGCAAGGTCGACCGCGACGACCGGCGGTGGAGTGATGGGCTCGGATGTTGCGGGAAGAGCGACGCGTACTGCGGGCGTGGGCGCGGTCGCTTGGTGTTGGATGCGGGCCGGTCGCACCTGCTTCGATGCTGAACTAGCGAACAGAGCGCCGCCGCCAAAGCCCGCGGCGATGATGGCGATGGTCGTTACCACGCCGGAAATAAAGAATCGCAGCTTGGCTGACATGGGACCTCCTGGTTCGGTCGAAGCGAACGCATCAGATCGAACAAGGTTGCGGCCCGGATGTCCTGTCTCGGCGCTGGGCTATCCCAGTTTATTGAGCCGACGATATGCGCTTCGCCACCGCCGCGCGGCGCAGTCGACGGCGCTTCTGCCTGCGCTGATTCCGCAGCGCAAGGGGGTCGCCGTCCGTTTGGCGGAAAGATCCGCGGACGGGCTCGGACGCTTGGGGCGGCTCGAATTCCGGTCGTGCCTCCATCATCTCGAGCACGGCCCGGCCTTTGTCGGTGATCCGCCAACCGCCGTCGAGACGCTCCACCAGTCCTTGCGAGAAGACGTCGAGGTCCGGTACCCGCGCCGCGAGCCGCCTGGTGCGCTCGGCCCACTCCCGCCCGCTCGTCGCCAGTATCGCCATATCGCGCTTGATGTCGGCCATCGAGGCATGGCCTCGCGGGTAACTCACCAGGATCTTCAACACCGTGACCTGAAAGTTCAATTTGTCGCTCTGTGGAACGGCGGCTAAGAAACCGATGTAAGTCCGTCTGCGGATGGTCGCGCAATGACGAGTCGGCAGAGTAGTGAACACAGGAACTTTCGGCATTCCGAGGGTGCAAGCGGCCGCAGCGATTCTGCGGCACATTTGTCGCAGACCATATTCCCAGCTTACAATAAATTGCCACAAATTCCCGCCGATGAGCGGCGTGGAATTTCGAAAGTGCGCATGTCGGGTCACGCCCCCGTCGGCCTTGCCGGCATCGATGAACTGCCTTGGGGCTCGCATCTCTGCCAATTCTTCGCCAACGGCGACGAGCTTCGCGATGCGATCGTTCCCTATTTCAAGGCGGGCCTCGAGAACGACGAGCGATGTCTGCTCGTCGCGATGGCTCCCTTCGGAGCCGACGACGCCCGTAGTGCATTGCGGGCGGCAGTCGGCGACCTCGACCGAAGGGAGTTGGAGAAGCAAACGAGATCCACGACGTACGGACATGGTACGACGCCGCGGGTGCCATTGACAGCGAACGTATGGCCGACGGCTTGCTGCGCAGCGAAGAGCAGGCGCGTGACGGCGGCTACAACGGCTTTCGGACAAATGGCAACATAGGCTGGCTGCGGCGCGACCAGTGGACGGACTTTCAGGATTACGAAGCGCGGGTATCGCGCGGCCTGAAGGGCCGTCGCATGATCTCGCTGTGCAGCTACTGCCTGGACGGTTGCGGGCCTCGGGACGTTCTCGACGTGGTCTGCCGACACGACGTGACACTCGGTCGCAACGGAGGTGGGTGGACCGCGATGGCCGCCAGCGGCGGCGAGCTCGCGAGAGGGTCCGCGACCGAGCAGCGACTGTCTCTTTTGGTTCAGGAACTCGAACACCGGATCAAGAACAGCCTAGCGACCGTTCAGGCACTGGCGGGCTCGACGATCCGCAGCGCGCATTCACTGGAAGAGTTCGAGAAGTCGTTAAACGGCCGCACCGGGGCGCTCTCGCGGACGCATTCCATGCTCACCGCGGGCGGCCAGGAGCATGTCGCCTTGCGCGAGCTCCTGGAGAATGAATTGGCTATGTACAGCGACGAAAACCGCGACCGGGTCTCGATGGCTGGGCCTGATGTCGTTCTCGGAGCGCAGCCGGCCATGGCGTTCGGCATGGCACTGCATGAACTGACCACCAACGCGATCAAGCATGGCGCCCTGTCGCCCCGCGGCGGAAAGCTCGAAGTGGTCTGGAACCGAGTTGCCAACGGCTTGGCGTTCGAATGGATCGAAAAGGACGTCTACCTTTCCTCACAACCGGCCAGGATGGGCTTCGGTACGCAACTTCTCAGACGCCTTCTTCCGCATCAGTTCGGTGCCCGGGTCGACATGAAGTTCGATCCCGACGGGCTCAAGGCCAAGATCGAAATCCCGCTCGCTTGAGCGGAGCCGATCTCTTTCGAGCACGTCGGGATCGAGTTCGCGGCGGGCGCCTCCTCCACGACCCGCCGCGACGGCTTATTCGACTTCCTGAATCACGGCGCGGGTTTCAGGATCGACCAACATCACGCGCTCGCCGGAGTATACGTAGCGGTACTTCGTGAGCGAAGGGCCCCACTCAGTCGGCACCGCCTCGAGTTCGACATCGCGCGGCACCGGCGAGCCGACCACGATCTTCTCCCGGGTCTCGACCGGACGGATCTTGTGCTCGGTGACGTAGCTCCGGATCTTCGTGCGGTACTCCGGTTCGATCTGCACGGCGCCGGAATGTCCCGTTCCCGTCGTCGTAACGACCGTCGTCTGAGCGAATGCACTCGTCGAGACCAGCACGGCGGCGGCGGAAATCAGCAACAACTTCTTCATCACGTTCTCCTCGCCGCTGGATGCGGCGCAGCGAAGAACCTTTCCACCATGGCAATGTTCCTCACGGGCAGGAACAAGTTGCCACTTTTTCCCGTTGTTGACCGCCCGTGGATATGCCTCGGGAACATCGGAGGAGACGATATGACCTTTAAGACTCTTGCCGCTGCGACACTGATCGCGGCCTTCGTGACCCCGGCGTTCGCGGCCGTCGAATTCTACGTCGTGCAGGACGCCAAGACCAAGCATTGCACCATTGTCGATAGGAAGCCCGTCGACACGACCACGACAGTCGTGAGCCCGTCCGGCACGGTTTACAAGAGCCGCACGGAAGCCGAAGCCGGGATGAAGACCGTCAAGGTCTGCTCCTCTAACTAATCGAAGCAACTCAGGGAGACGACGATGCCCGTTCTGACTCTGTGGGGCGTGCCGGCCGTCCTTTTCGTCGGCGGCGGCATCTACCTGATCGGTCACATGCACTGATCTCGACGCGGCGGTGAAGAGGCTCGCCGAAATGCGGCGACCTCTTCACCGTAGCTCACGTGATTTCGGCCCAGCTACGCAGCGTTGGATCTCAAGCCAGCACGACCGAGCGGGGTGCAGCGTGTTCTGCTTATCTTTCCGTCTTCATCAAACCAGAATTTGGTCTGCGCCGCCGTGCCGTCGTAATCTAGGTAATCCAGGATAACGCAATCCCCTTCGGGCAGCACCTCGTGGAGTTCGAAAGCGGCCGACGTTGCGGCCTGCAGCTTGCCTTGCCAATAGCGAAGCAAGCCGCTCCGCCGGACGAAGCGTCCGCCGTCGCAGCAATCGAGCGTCGCCTCATCGGCATAAAGCTCCAACAGATCCACCAAGCGACGCTGGCGGCACGCATCAAGCCAATCGATCACGACCCCGACGGGGTCGAAATCCGTTCCCGAATCCGACATATTCCACCTCGCGTACTTGTCCCCGGTGGCGGGAGTTTGTTAGACCGAGCGGGTTGAACGCTGCATGAACCGTCCGTTCTGCTTGCGTTTAGGATCAATCAAGCGTCGCGGGATGGATCGGAAGACTGCAGCGTACTGTCGTGCGCCCGTTCTCGCGCGGAAAGCTCAAGCTTGCCGTCGAGCACACGAACGCGCTCCGACATGCCGGTCAGACCGCGACCGAACTTTAGGTCCGGAAGTGAGGGGCCGTCATCCGCGACTTCAATGATTAGATTTTCGCCGTCTAGCAGCGCCGAAACCTCCAAGTGGGCCGCGTTCGCGTGGCGCAGCACGTTCGTGACGCCTTCTTGCAACACGCGGTAGGTCGTCTGCGACAATAGGCCGTCGAGGGCATCGAGATCGCGTCCAATATTCGATCGGATCCGTAGGTTGGGCGCTTGTTTGCGTGCGTCGCGCAACAGTGCATCGAGGCTTCCGGACAGTGCCAGTTCCTCGAGATAGAGTGGACTCAATCCCTGCAGGATACGCTTATTGACCTGCTGCAGGGCTTCGGCCGCCTCGACGAGGCCTTGCGACGGCACGCTTGGGTCGGACGCGTTTTCCGAGAGTGCCGCCGCGTTGGCACGGATGGCGAAAAGCAGCGGCCCCATCTCGTCGTGAAGTTCGCGCGCGACCCTACGGCGCTCCTCGTCCTGCAGCGAGACGAGCTTGCGCAGGAGATCTCGGTTGTCGCGACTTAATTGCTTCAAGGTCGCGGCGAGCCGGTTGGCCTCGCGGCAGAACTCACGGATCTCCGGCGGACCAGCAAGAGGAATGACCGTATCGTAGTCGCCCTCGCGCAACCGGGTGAGGCCAGCGCCGAGCAGCTCCATCGGCCGGATCGTCCTTCCGGCAACAAGATGTGTGCCGAATGCGGCGAACAGCATCGGTAGCGAACCGGTCGAAACGATCGCAAGAAAGCCCATCCACTTTTCCCAGATGTCGGCCGACAGGTCCGGAGAGAATACGATGGCGCCGACCGGGGCAGTGCCGATGTCGACCGGATAGCTCTTCGCGAGGTCAGGAATAGCGAGGTTCGAGACAAACCAGGCCGGAACTCTACCGCCGTGAGAGCGCGCGGTCTGCGTAGGCGCGGCCGTACCTGCAGGAAGATACCCGACTGCCTCGACGTTTCCGAGATTGGTGCCGAAGGCGTCGAGCGTCTCCTCGGGATTGCGGGAAGCCTTCAGTGCCGCGTTGAGAGCGTTCGCTACCGCTCGCGCGGAGCCGGCTTCCTGCTCGTTTTCGTACTCGAACTGGTCCGGCGAGAAGACGAGAAGCGCGACCCCTCCGGACATTAATGCGCTGACGATCATGGCGGCGATCGGCAGCAACAGCCGCTGTCGGAAGGAAAGTACGTTCCAGATCTTGCCCAATTCGTACTCCTTTGAGCGTAGTGCACTAGTCTTCTATGCGAGTAATTTTCGAACCAATGACGCCCTCGCGGCGTTCCTGTCGTGTGAATCGAGGAAGCGTTGGTGCAGGATAAGGCAAAATCGGTCGTTCGAGTGCTGATCGTCGACGACCATCCTGTGGTCGTATCGGGATGTCGCGCTCTGTTCGCATCGGACCCTTCCATCGAGATCGAGGAGGCCTTCGACGCGAAGACAGGTCATCGGGCATACCTGCAGAAGCATCCGGACGTGACCGTCGTGGACCTCAGGCTCCCCGACCTGACAGACTTCGAACTGACGCGCCGGATCCGCAAGGACGACCCGGCCGCACGGATCGTCATGCTCAGCGTGAGCGATGATCCGGCCTTTGTGGCAAGAGCAGTGGAAATGGGCATACAGGGATACGTCTCCAAGAGCGACGATCCACGGATCCTGGCGAAGGCAATCCGGAAGGTCGCCGCGGGTGAGCGCTTCGTCTCGCCCCGCGTGGCCGAAGCGACGACCTTCGCCGGCGCGGCGATCAAGGCCAGCCCCCTGACACAGATCAGCGCACGCGAGCTCGAGATACTGCGGCTGTTGGGTCGGGGCGACAGAATATCGGAAGTCGCGTCCGAACTTGGGATCTCCTACAAGACCGTCGCGAACATAACCTCGGCGCTCAAGCCCAAGCTCGGCGCCAAAAGCCACTCGGACCTCGTCCGCATCGCCGTCGAGATAAATCTGCACTGACGAAGCGCCACTCAGCTCGTCCCTTCACGCAGCCGCCGGAACGACGCGACGGCCCAGGTGCGCACAGCGAGGATTGTCATCAAGACCTTCGCAAACCACGGAATGGTCAGCAGCTTCGGCTTGACGATGACGAATAGCCGTTCGATCAGGACCAAACTGAGCAGATAACACGTCACGATCATCGCCGTCCCGGCGATCCAGTGGCCCTCCCCGGCAATGGCGACCGCGACCAATTTCAAAGGCTCTACCGTTGCCGTCGGCACTGCCAAGAGAAACAGTGACTGGTAGGGACCGAGGTTTTCGATGCGTCGTTTGAGACCGCCGGGGGGCACCACCGCCTGGGACGCAAGCCGAGGTCTAGGACGTGCTCGGTTCATCTGGCGACATTGCCCGGATTGCGCTCGCATTTGGGGCTCTTCGGTATCGTTCGGCCTATGCGGCCCAGTGCAGCCTTTATCTGCCACGGAGCGACAGGCTGATGCGAGTGACGACGTCGTCCCAATCGTGCTCTTCGTTTGCGGGATAGTTGATCATCACGCAGTGGACCATTCGAGCGGAAAAGTTGCAGCGGTCATAGAACACTTTATCGCCCTTATAGCTGGAGACCGCGAAGAAGCGCGACGTCACTCGCTTGTACTGGATGCGAGAAGGCGGATGCTTCTTCGCGAGAAAGACCGCCGGCGAATCGTTGGAGATGTTCGGCGCTGCCTGGACCGTGAAGTCGGCTCGGCCGTCTGACGTTCGGAAGCGCTGTCCCCGGCCGTCGGGCCTGCCGGCCTCTTCGTTGAAGATCGAGGCAGGGAAGTCGACGGAGGTGCCGGTCTCGGGGATGTTGTAGGTCATCCACCTTACAGGCTGCGCCGACACCACGGATGCCGAAGCGACGAAGGCCAACAAGGCAGTCGTCAAGGTCGCGTTTGGACTTGTGCTCATATTCGGCTCCTCCATGCTCCGATACGAAAAACGGGAAGACCATCCGCGTTTCAAGCCGTTTGTGTTTCGCGAAATCGAAATCACTTTCCGGTCTCGGTTCAAGCACGACAGCGAGGTCGTTCGACAGGAGCCGCTCGATAGCCTCCCGCTCTCCGGACCAAGAGGCGCGCACCGCCGCTCAGAAGCTGGATGAGCATCGCGGCGGGATCGGTCGCTGAACCGTTGTCGCGCGAAATCCTTTGGCGTTCGGCGATGACCACCCTTCGCGCTAAGCCGGGCCGGCTAGATCGCACGACGGCTTCGACCGGCGATCAGACCGTAGACGAACAGCACGATGATGGCACCGACGATGGCGCCGATGAGACCGGCTCCTTCTCCCAGCCGATACCAGCCGAGAGCCTGGCCTAGATAAGTAGCCACGAAAGCCCCGACGATTCCAAGAATCGTTGTCAGAATGAATCCCGACGGCTCGTTGTCTTCCGGCATGACGAACTTCGCTATAACGCCTGCAACGAAGCCAATGATGATCGTCCAAATAATGCTCATGTCTCTCTCCGAAAATGCAAGTGGCTATCCCGTAACTGGAAGCCGCCCATCAGGGGTGTATTTATCGATGGTGGGCGGAAGCTCGCGAGACAGCCGCTCGAGGATCTCTTGTTGAGACAGGCCGGTTTGCTCCTCCAATTTCTGCAGAACGTCCAGCCCGATGGCCTTCTGGAGGTCGGGCGGCGTCACTTCCCGGTTGGGGCCTTGCTCGATCCACGATTGCGCGGCCTCACCATGACCGTTCTGCTTGAAGTGCTCGAGCAACTCCCCGATCCCGCCGTTGAGAAGCGAGCCCGCGCCACCCCCGCCCAGTAGCCCGCCTAAATTTCCAAGCGCGCCGCTCAAAGGATTGTTCCCGCCGCTTGCCGGTTGACCCGCGGTAGCGCTGCGAAACATTTCCGCCAGCTTGTCTCGATTTTGATAGCCGGCGAGTGCAAGCATGCCCAAAAGAGCCGTCATCGATGGCATTCCGCGGCTCATTTTCGACTCCTTGATCCGAGGGAGACTACAGCAGCCAAAAAAGCGGCCCGCCTAAGCGGGCCGCGAAAGTCAGCGCGCGCCAGTGCCGTAAATTTGACGCTCCTTGCGCACTTCCTCCGCGCCGTAAGGCTGGGCGGCGGGATCGAAGCTCTTCCAGCCGGCCTTCTGCCAGGCCGCGCTGCGGTCGCGCAGGTTGACGGCGGACTGATTCAGGATCGCTTCGTATCGCGCCCGATCCGTATCTGGCACGCGAGCCGAAACCAGCGTGCCCCCGCGCCGCACCCCTTCAGCATAAAGAGGTGCCTCCTCGTCGGAGATGCCGGCCTGCGTCAAGGCGCCGACGACCCCGCCAGTGGCGGCCCCGGCAGTCGCACCCAGAGCCGTCGACGCAAGCCATCCGGCTGCGACGACCGGACCGAGGCCGGGGATGGCCAGGAGACCAAGGCCCGCGAGCAAACCAGCAGCGGCTCCAAGACCCGCGCCAAGGCCCGCGCCCGTAGCCGCTCCTTCGGCACGATCGTCGACACCATCGCGATCCCGATCGACCTTCCTGTCAGTGCTGTACCAGCTGTCGGAATTGTTCGCGACGATACTCAGATCCGAATGCGGCACGCCGGCCGCCTCCAAACCGGTCACGGCCCGCTGCGCATCGGCATAATTGTCGTACAGACGTGAAATGGTAATGGTCATATCGAATCCTCCTCGGTTTTCGCTGCTGAGCGATCGGTCACTTGGCGGCGTTCACGTTGCCTTGGAAGTCGAGGCTGATATTGGACGAAGAGCCACCTTTGCTGGCCTTTGCGCGCCACACACCGTTGCCGTCCTTCTTGAGGGACTTGACGTCGGTGTAGCCTGCTTCCTCGATCCTTGATTTTGCCTGGCTTTCAGTAAAACTGTTCGCGCCCGACACCGGCTTGTTGGAGTTGTTCTGCCCTGAGCTGTTGACGGCCTTGTTGTTCGGTCGATCGGTCGCCGGTGGATTCTGCGAAAAAGACGGACCCGCCAGAAGCGAACTAGCCGTCAGCAGCAAAAGAAGATTTCTAGTCATATCGTCCTCCAGTGTTGGCCCTGCACAACATGCTCAGCCAGTGGAGGTTCCTATTTTTCCCGGTCAGACGATCTGGCGGGCACAACTTCTGCGTGCCGTACGGCAAAGGCGGCGCCTTAGGCGGCGAATGTTTGCGGAGCTGTTCCAGCCCACGGACACGCTGCCACCGATTTGCAGTGGAGAGAGCGGCTGGTGCTGTCTAGTCAGACGCGCGCGCTGGCTTCGCCGCCGAGGTCCCGGTAAAAACTCGGATGGTTGAATTCAAACTCGAAGCGAAGCAGAGCTGATCGCCGCGAGCCTCACCTCACAAGTTGATTAGGGTCGCGCGCCATCTGCTTGCGCTTGTCGTTGGGTTTCAAAAACGCGACTGAGATGTCGGTTCCGTTGACGCCGTCCAGTTGGCACTTTCGGCAAGCTAGACCTGTGGACGAAAGCAAAAAGAAAGAACTCCTTCAGATTGAGCCCTTCGAGCGTCTCGGCGATGAGCGTTGCACCGTGATCGGATATATCTTTGATCGCGCAAGATCGCCGCCAAGTACCGTCGATCGCCATCATCTGAGCAGGCAAAGGCCGTTCGAAGGCGACTTTTTGAGGCGGCTCTTTGTGCGGCATCATTTCCCCCTGACGACGCCTAGCAAGCAAAGCCTAACGGGGTTCTGACGCTGCCCGGTGCTCGGTCACGGTCTTCCCGCATCGGGTCCGGGTTCTGTCTTTGGAACAAGCCCGGTTGGTTGGCTCGATGAGGGACATGCACCTCCAACCAAAAAAGCTATGCAAGGATGTAGCGGACTGTGCGCTCATCCGTCTTACGACGACCGGTATGACTTCCACCTTGATTGGGACGAAATCGGCGGCCCCGTGATCGATGAGACGCCGCGGGCTCGCGGCTTCGGCAGCATTCTTACCGAGCGCCAGGCTGCAAGGTGACGGTGGGCACGATCATATCACTCAATAAGCTACGCCCACATATCCAAGTGCGATATCTTCTGACGAGTACATTACTAACTAGGCCGTGAACCCATAAATCTGCCGGGAACGCTTGGCCAAAGTCCGCTATGCACCGATAGCGACCAGATTCTGCCACGCAGCTAAATGACGCGATGGGCCATGTGTGGACGGCTCCGGGTTGGCAAGAAGAATCTTCACTTTGCGGCGTTGGTCGGAGCGGCCATGTGTTCGGCCTGTTTGCGCGGTTCACATCACCGCTGGCCATAATGCCCTCCGCGGATCAGGTCCCGGTCAAAAGCACGCATTCGAAGATGCTGTGGCCCAAGTGGGTTGTCCTGATCGCCGGATCGACCGGCGCTGCATTAAGTGCTGTTCGCCCTCCCAACCGTTACGTCACACCGGATGTCCGGTGTAGTCTCGTCACGCCGTGAGAGCGGCGGGTTCATGGTAAGGTTCGTTTCTGGCCATCATCGCCCATGCCATCCTGGCGAGCTTGTTGGCGAGCGCGATGGCAGCGACCTTGGTGGGTCGCCGGGCCAACAATCGAGTGAGCCAGGGCCGATGATCGGTGCCATGGATCTTGGCATAGCGGATCACGGCGAGCGCGCCAGCCGTGAACAGGCTGCGCAAATAGCGATCGCCTCGTTTGCTGATACTGCCAAGCTTGTCCTTGCCCCCACTCGAGTGCTGCTTCGGCACGAGCCCAACCCAGGCCGAGAAGTCTCGTCCCGATCGGAAGGCCTTGGGATCAGCAATACTGGCGACCAGAGCTGTTGCCAGCGCTGGCCCGACGCCGGGGATTGCGTCCAGCCGTTTGCTTGTCGCGCTTGATCGATGCCAGGCGATGATGCGTCGATCGAACTCCAGGATTTGAGCCTTCAATGCGCGCAATTGGCTGCCAAGAGCAGCAAGACAAGCGCGAGCCAGTTCCGGAAGCCTGCGGTCGGCTGTATCGGCGACGACTTCCAGCAGCTGCTCGACACCCCTGCGTCCGACAGGGGCGACAATCCCAAACTCGGCGAGATAGGCGCGGATCGAATTGATGACGGCAGTCTGCTGGCGGATGCAGAGATGGCGCGCCCGGTGAAGCATCAGACAGCTCTGTTGCTCGACCGTCTTGGTCGGCACGAACCGCATGTTGGGTCTCGCGACCGCCTTGCAAATCGCCTCCGCGTCCGTGGCATCGTTCTTTTGCCGCTTGACGTAGGGCTTCACATAGGCCGGAGGCATCAATCGTACCGTATGCCCGAGCGCCTGCAGTTCGCGGGACCAATGGTGCGACGACGCGTAAGCCTCGATCCCCACCAGGCATTGTGGCAGTTTTTGGAAAAATGCCAGGACCTGTCCGCGCTTCAACTGCCGGCGCAGGACCACTTGGCTGGCCGCATCAACGCCGTGCACTTGAAAGACCGACTTCGCGATATCCAGTCCAATCGTCGAAATTGACTGCATAGCTAGCTCCTCCGAATCGTGGGAGCATCAAACGGCGCCCACTCCTTGGCACTCTCGTGCCGCTGGAGGACCCGTCCACAGCATCAAAAACGGACGTCGTGTCAGATTGCAGCGTGAGATCGAGGCCGACAACTGAGGCCGGCCCTCCAATTCATCTTGCGAGCTAGCTTCCGAATTATTGCACGAAGGTCGTTCGCATACTCCTCAATGATCCGGCGCGCTTCCTCCGCCCGCGAGAGCTTAGCGGGCGGGACTTCCGGTCGCTTGGGCGGCACTCTTTCCATAGGGCAATGGACCGGCACAGCGCTGCTAGAAGATGCTCATAAGTAAACCGGCGAGCAACATGACGAGGCCAATGGCGGCGATGTCAAGACACATGCGCGCGCGGAACGCGCAGGATTCGACTTGATGGTCTTGAATCACTGCCGTCACTTTGGCGGCTGCGAGGGGGATTTCAGCCACTGGTTTACTTGAGAGCCTGTCTCGGCCTGCCGAGCCCTGCGGATGGCGGCCTCTCGTACAGGCTCATGAGGAAGCAGTCAGCTTCCTCGCGAAGTCGTCTGGCTTCTTCAGCAAGGCGGTCTTCAAGTGAAACTGTTTGCGTGAAACGACGCTGCATGGGCGCGCTCCTTTCCATGAGAGGAAGGCGGAGCGCTGTGATGGGCGATCTCATCACCAATGTTTGCCAAGGCCGGGCGGCGATAATGCCACTGTACTTGCGGCCGGAGCCAGCAAAACAACTTTTGTGGGAGACGCCGGAACTATATTTTTGCGTACAGCCCGAATTTTTTGGGAACCGCTCTAAAGCCGCTTTTGGCTAATTGCGAGAGCCCCCTACGGAAGCAGCCTCACGCCGCGTCCACTGGGAAAATTACGGGTGCTCGCGTTTGCCGCTTGAGGCGCCGGTAACCGACCAGCGCGCGCCACTCCATCACGATGATTATGCTGCCAACGACCGCTGTCCCGAACGCGAACATTATCAGGATCATTTCGAGCATCGAATCACCTCGCGTCGCGGCAAGGTTCCTAAGTACCAAAGTGGACAGTTCGTTCCACAACCCAAGTTAAGAGTGAGATGAAAGTCCGCCAGCGGAAACCGGCTGGCCTAGATCTCTCAACGGTTCGGTTGAGATCTTAGCCGTCCATTAAATGAGGATCTGGCAGTCTGTGCCTTGGGACGGAGCCGTGGGGGACATACGCGGCTTTGTGCTTGGGTGAGAGCCCGCCAGCTTGCCAGCCCCAGCGGCGCTCTCCCTCAGCGCACCGGAGGTGCATTAAGCAATTGCCACTTTTTCCTGTTCCATAGTGCGAATTGATTCGCTGTATGCACCCGCCCGCATTAAGGTTTTGTTTACCGGGGCTGGCTGCATATTTCACTTAGACCTTTTAACCCGGCATTTTTTGACACGGCGCGGGCCGCAGCGAGTTGATCGCTGCGGCCTTCGTCGTTACAGCTTCAGCCGCCAACGGTGCATCAGCCGCTGCCGGTCGCGCTTCTTGTGCTGTCTGCGCCGGCGCTTCACTGGCAGCCCATCGAGAGCGTTCCCCACAGCCTTGAGCATAAGTTCGCCTTCGCTCTTCGACAGGCGCGCCAGTTCGTCCCTGAGCTTGAGGGGAACCATCGAGCGACCATGTCACCATCTCAACGATCTCGGCCCCTGACTTGCCGGAACTTATTGGTCTCATTAAGCAGAGGGTGTTTTACCCGTTTCGAGTGCAGCAGCCTTCAGTTCCCCCCGTGAAGCTCCCTCCGCCGCTTTGGTTACAATCGTTTGAGCCATTTTCGTCTGTGTGGCTGGGCTGACCGAAAGCTCGCCCGCAGCTTCAGCCAACACTAATCGCATCATGATTTTTCTTTCCATCAGGCCTACTAACGGATGGATGTGACCGCCTGATCTCCAGACTTAGTCAAAACTGAGTCGCGCATTCACTGTTATCCGGTACAGCTCGTCTAGGGAATGTCACTACTGCTTCGGCTGGGCCCGATGCTATGCGGTCCACTCAAGGACTGCACGGAAGCAAGCTGCCCGACCCCTAAATTCTTGCGTTGGTGCGGCCGCCTCATATCATGCCGGCATGATGAAACTCTCCTTAATGCAGGACCAGGACAGGCTCTCGTGGCTGCCGTCGTCAGCGCCGAGGTGTTTGATCGCCTTTCGCTGGTATCCGATTTGATGGATCGACGGAACGATGCTGTACGTTGTTGCTGAGAACGAAGTAACGGCTGCTGAGGTCGAGGACAACTACTCGCTCCACATCGCCACTCTCACGACACACGTGGTGAAGAAGCCCGTCGACATTGTCGTGGTGATGCCAAAGGTCCTTCAGTGACGGACCTCAAGCATATATACCGCGACTATATTGATTGTCTGAATGAGCAGGCTTGGTCAAACCTTGGAACATTCGTCGCCGACGACGTCACCCACAACGGCAATGCCCTCGGCCTGGCTGGTTATCGAAAAATGCTCCAACAGGATTACGCAGCAATTCCCGATCTTCGCTTCAACGTGGAAATCGTGATTAGCGAGTATCCCTATCTGGCAAGTCGGTTGGACTTCGATTGCTCTCCGAAAGGCGTCTTTCTCGGCTTACCAGTGAATGGCAGGCGCGTTTCATTTCACGAGAACGTCTTCTACCAATTCGACAACAACAAGATCGTACGTGTTCGATCGATTATCGATAAGGCGGCCCTGGAAGCGCAACTCTAGGCAAACCGCGGTTCCGGGGCCACCTTTCAGCAAACCCGACCAACGCGACATCGTGCTGGTCAAAGGCCACGGCATCGAGGGCGACGCGCACGCCGGTTCACTGCGCTTTGAACCAGTTCTCCCTCACGGCGTTCTATTCAAGAGGAGCTCCTATGCCCTACGCGCTGTTTGAAGACGACCAGAAGCTCAGCAAGGAATTTCCCACCGAGGAAGAGGTTTGGGCTCACGCCGAAGAGGCCGGCCTTGTTGATGTTGTCGCTGGGAAGACGGTTCTGGAGGACGGGTACACCATTCAGCCGTGCCAGCCAGATAATCAGACCGGGATCCCTGTCCCGCCACCAGCGGTCTCCTGAGTTATCTGACGCCCGTCCGCTTGCGGACTTTGGACCCCACGCAGCCCGCCCCATGGGCGTCACAAGAGACGCGAGCTAAAAACACGGGGTGATGGAGAGACCGATATACTTGGTCGGGATGCTCATCGCGCACCCACGATGATGCGGCCTCCTTTTGCTCTTTTGTGTGCGGTTTTGGACGCAGGTGGCACGCCGCGTCAGATTGACGAAGACGGCCGACTGCATGGACGCCGGCGAGGACATGCCCTAGGGTTCATCGCATCCTTTGTTTCTCTGTCGCCCGCGGTTCGGTCGACCGACGACCTCAAGCTGCAAATGCCGATTTCCACCCGGTTCGTGATAAATTCGACGATAGCGTTGCTGGCCCTGGGCGCCATCGCGCTCATCGGCATCGTCGGCATGACCATTTGGCTCGCCGAACGCGCTAACGTTGCCAGCGAGCAGGCACTCCAGATCCGCAACGTGCGGACCGCAGCAGTTGAATTGCGGAGCGCCGTCCAGGCAGCAGAGTCGAGCCAGCGTGGTTTTCTCGTCGGCGGCAATGAGATCTATCTTGCGCCATACAACAGTGCCAAATCGCAGGCGCGGGCTCAGCTGGAACGCCTGCGTGCGGGTTGGACAGCGACCGATCAGCCTGAGACAGTGATTGGCAGAATTTCCTCCGTCCTGGTCGACAAGTTCGACGAGATGGACCGCACGATTGCACTCAAGCGCGAGGTGCATGATGCGGAAGCGCTGGCGCTCTTTGGAAGCAATCGCGGCAAGGCGTTGATGGACGAAATCAATCTCTTCCTCGCGAGCACCATCCGCGCGACCGACAACAGGTTGGCGACTTCAATCGCCGAACAACGCCAGAATGCCGTCTGGCTGCGTTGGGCAACGGTTTTGGGCGGCCTTGTCATCATTAGCGTCATCTCGGGAGCAACTTTCACGGTCTATCGATATGCGCGCGAAGTGATGCAGACGCGCGATACGCTGCAGCTGCTCAATGCGAGCCTGGAGAACCGAGTAGAAGCCCGCACGACCGAGCTCGTTCAGGCAAGGGACAAGGCCGAGGTCTTGCTAGCTGAAGTCAATCACCGGGTTGCCAACAGCCTCTCGCTGGTGGCTTCCCTGGTGCACATGCAAGCCCATGCGCTGGGCGACAGAGTTGCCAAGGAAGCTCTGCAGGAAACTGAAGCTCGCATCCTTGCGATCGCGTCGGTGCATCAGAGGCTCTACAGCTCGGGAGATACTCGCTTCGTCGACCTTGAGGAATATCTTTCTAGCCTGCTGAACAACGTCGAAACCGCGATGCGCAATGAAGGACACGGCGCATCCGTGCGCTATGACCTAGAGCCGGTGCGGCTTAAGACCGACACCAGCGTCAACTTGGGGGTTATCGTCACCGAGTGGGTCACGAATGCCTTCAAGTACGCCTACCCGCAGCAGCCTGGGGAAGTCCGGGTGAGGCTCAAACTGCTGCCGGACGGGCGGGCGGAGCTGACTGTCGAAGACGACGGAATCGGGCGGGACACCGACGCGCCGGCCAGGGGCACGGGCCTCGGCACGCGCATCGTCAACGCGATGGCACGCACTATCGGCGCCGAGGTCGAATATTATTCCCGCCATCCGGGCGCCGGTGCCCGGTTAGCGTTTCCTTCGCCCACAGAAGCACTCTGAGGTTTTACGATGGGGGTTCGGAGACGACGTCGCCGCTTTCAACCTCTCGAGACCGTTGCATCAGCTCTGCTCACGCTAAGCGCTCTCCTCACCGAGCCTATCCTTTCCGCAAACGCTAGTGATGCACGCGGTATCACGCAACCCATTGTGCTTCCGCCTTATGACGAACACGCACCCCCGTGCTCACCTCCGCCAAGGCTGGAGCGGGTGCTCGCGTTCGCGCGTGAGAACCAGCGAAAATTCATGCAAGGCGTCGCGCAGGGTCTTGCCGCGGCCGCCAGTGATCGCGGCCTCGCCTTCCGCGTGATGCAGGCCGACAACGATGCCGCCCGGATGATTGAGCAAGTCCGTGAGCTGCAGGCCGCGAAGGTGGGCGCGATCGTGGTAGCGCCTGTCGATCCTCCCTCTTTGGCACCCGTTTTGCGGGACGTCATGGCCGGGGGCACCTACGCAGGGGCGGTCGTGCCGCCGCCCGCCACCACAATCTTGAATGCGCCGCAGTACCTCACCGGCAAGGTGCTCGCGGACGAAGCGGCGAGCTACGTCCGCGACAAGCTCAAAGGCAGCGCGAAGGTCGTGCTGCTGACCCACGACAGTCTGCAGTTCGTGGCGCCGCGCTTCGCGGCGATGCGGGACGCCTTCAAGGACATGCCGGGTGTAACGATAGTCGCCGATATCTCGCCGACGACCGTGGATGAAGCCGGCGGCGCCGCAATGATGCGGACGATCCTGCTGGCCGAACCCGACGTCGATGTCGTGCTGGGAGCCGATACGGTGGTGCTGGGAGCGCTCGCCGCCCTCCGGGAAATGGGCAAGGCTCGGCCGGGCCAATTCCTCGGCGGCATCGACGGTGAGCCTGCGGCGGTCGCCGAGATCAAGGCAGGAGGGCCGTACAAGGCCAGCGTGAGTTTGGCTTCGCCGATTTTCAGTTACGCCATGGGCCAGCAGGCCGCCGATTGGCTGGAAGGAAAATCGATCCCCCAAGCCATGGACATCCTGCCCTATGCTCTCAAGGGCGCGAATATCGTCCAGTACGAGGCCGACACCGCCGATCCCGCCTCGGTCTACAAGGATCCTCGTCGGCGCGGACAATACCTGAAGATGTACGGTAACATCTGCTCCGATACCCGGACGAACTTCCTCGATTTTCCCTGGTCGTCGGAACGCTAGCGGGTCAATCGGACCGTCTGAGTAGCCACATGACTTCCAGGTTACGGCCGGCCTCGCGCTCAAGCCGGCGACTCGACTGCACCCGGTTGAGATAGCCGTAGATGTATAGCTTCAGAAGAGCCGAGGGGTGGTAGGCAGGCCGGCCTGTCGCTGCAGGCTCGACGCCTTCGAAGCCGAGAGCGGCCAGATCGAGCGAGTCGACAAAGCAATCAATCACACGAACGGAATTGCTCTCCTCGACCCACTCATCGAGGCATTCCGGCAACAGCGTCGATTGTCCGCGATCGGCACCCTCAACGAAGCGCTTCATGAATTGCCCCCGCAAATCACCAAGCGAATCATGGCAGACAGCCCGTTTTCACGCAGCCAGGGTCATTCGCGACCGGGTCGAGCCAGTAGCATGTTCGGCCAAGTCCGCTATGCCGCCGAAAGCGGAAGTACATTCAGACCATTAGCGGAACGGCCACGAGGCGTCGTCGGTTGATGGTTCTGCCTTAGACGTGGTTCAAGCTTCCAAACCGGAGCCTCGAATTATGCGCTACGAACTCAGCGATTACGAATGGACCACCATCAAACCAATGCTGCCGAACAAGCCGCGCGGCGATCGGCGCGTAAATGACCGTCGCGTGCTCAATGGCATCTTCTGGGTCCTACGTTCAGGTGCGCCATGGCGCGATCTGCCGGAGAACTAAGGTTCCCATACCACTTGTTACAATCGCTTCGTTCGGTGGCGGCAAACTGGCGTCTGGGATCGGATCATGGATGCACTGGCCGCCGGTCGTGACGCGGCGGTGCAAATGATCGATACCTCGGTCGTCCGCGTACACCAGCACGGAGCCGGCATCGCCGACGACAATCATCAAGATATGGGTCGCTCACGCGGGGGCTGACGAGCAAGATTCACGCGGTGGTGGACACCAATGGCTTGCCGGTCCATCTCGCGCTCACGCCCGGTGAGGCGCACGACAATCGGCTGTGTTCGGTTCTCCTCAGCGCGTTACTACGTCTTACCTCTGGACATTCGTGGAACAGGAACTGGTACTAGCCTCCTACGGGAGGCTTTTTCTTTCAGGCAGCTTCCGCAATCCCGATGTCCATGCCAAGCGCCTGCATGCGCTCTGTGGTGACGAGCAGACGCTCCAGTACAGCGGCCTGATCGAGCCAGAACGCATCGCTCTCACCCTCCATCTGTGCCCTTTGGCGACAGATCCCGAGCAACGCGCGGTAGTGTTGTATCGAATCCATACGGTGGTCCTCCTGCAAATAGAGAATAGCAATCGCCGTGCCACACAATTAGTGAACCAGTTAACAAATCCCGTCAGAAATTAACGAGTGTGGTCGTCAGGGGTAGCACCCTTAATCCGAGGTACAATTGAGAGCGGACTTCAACCTGTACATTTTCATTGGAGACCGCTCATGACGCTCTGTCTTCACTCCGGCGTTGCGTTTCAGTTCTTGTGGCTGTCGCGAACTGCTTCATTGCCGCAGCTTCTTCAGCTATCGCGGCATCAATTTCTTTAGCGGTTGGTTAAGCGATTTATTCTTAGTCTTGCGACCCTTCAAAACTTTGTTGCAGACGTGGATGCATCGCTGACAAGCATCAATCGCATCTCCAATTGATTGAAGGCCCGCGGTCGCTTCCTTCTTGTTACCCGTGAAGTCGGCGAATAAATCTGCAAACTCTTCGTCGTTCATAATTCTTCGCTGAGCCGCACCAATCACTCAGTCGGCTGGCGCGACGCAACGCCTGAGATTAGATACCTGATAATGTGAGAACGAACACGCCCAGTGCGCCAACACACAGCGCAAATAGAAGGCCGAAGTGTTTCAAATCTTCTGCTGCTGGATCGTAGTCCCGCGGCTCTAGGATGCTTCCCGCTTCAAATAATTTCATAGCGAGATAATTGTCGTTCGCCGGACGTGGCAACTCCTCGTCGGGGCGATCATCGACCACGCTAAATGTACCACGTTTACCGATATCGCGCATTCGCGCTATCCAAACCTGAAGCCGGTATCGCGCTTGCGCATGGTACGATTGGCTTATGGCACACAAAGAAACGCCCAAGCCCTTCATGGTGCGCCTTTACAAAGAGCAGCGCGCTAACGTTAAAAAACTTGCGAAAATGGCGAAGGTTCCTGCAGCCGAAACTATTCGACGGGCGATAGACAAGTTCCAGGGATGATCTGCCTGAACTGCGACAGCTCGGACCTTATAAAGCTAACTCGCAACACGCTCACTGGCGAGCCGCCTACGGGCTGCCGGTTATGTCGATCGGCTTCGATAGCACTGCGGATAGCAGAAGCACTGGTTGCGCTGGCCTCAATGCAGTGATCGTTGCCAATCCGGATCTCTTGCTCGATGCGTTTTCGCAGGGTCGAAGGCCCGCAGCATAAACTCGATGGTAGGCGGCCGACTGAGGCAGCCTTACTCTCTGCTCGCTTTCTTCCTGTCTAACATAGCCAACTCAACTTGATCGGCGAGAACCGTTAGCTGGCTGGCACCACGAAGAACGCCGCAACGAAAACCATCCCTAGGCTAATGCGCGACAATTCACCAGCATTACTATCACCTGTTTTGCGAGATAACGCGGAACCGCAAAAATGGTTCGGCTTGCGCACGGCGCCGTTCAACCAATAGAAGCGACGCCAGAGTTGCAGGCGGTAGAATTAGTCTGAGCAGGCTTCTATCTTTCAATCGCCTCTGACTTCACGTTCACCGTGACTTCCATTCCGGCTTCGCCGTCAGCATCGCCCCAATAGCTCCCAGAAAGCGGAATAGCCTGATCCGGGGTTCGAGCAACACCAACCCGGATCAACTCGCGATTTCCCATTATCCCGTTGGTCGGATCGAACTCGACCCAGCCTGAACCAGGGACGTAAATCGAACACCATGCATGTGTCGAGCCACCACCAAGCCTTACTGGTCCGTCACGATCGAGAACATAGATATAGCCAGTGATAAAGCGGGCAGCAAAACCGAGGGAGCGCGCTGCTTCCATCATGAGCAGAGCGAAATCACGACATGTCCCCTGCTGAAGGGTGAGCGTTTCGGAGGGTGTTTGTGTTCCACGCGATGTCCTGCTTCGATATGAGAAGCCTTCGGCAATTGCTTCATTGAGCGTCATCAAGAGTTGGCCGGTCGGTTGACTTTGGCCAGGCGCGATGAATCTGGATAGCCAATCGTCGACCATTCTGTCGCCGGGAAATTGCCTGCGAATGTAGGACTCCAAATCCGGCAACTCGGCGCGATCGTAAGCGAAGGGATGCTGTCTAGCGTAATCCTCAATCCTAAATTCTGGAGCATTTTCCGGCGTGTGCTCAAGACGAATTGTTGTTTCGAACTCCAGAGTGTCGGATGTCGTATTAAAATCGACAAAAGTGACGCAGTTGCCGAACACGTCATGAATCCAGCGGATTTCAACCGGCTCTGGCTTTACCAAAAGGCGACAGTCGATCAGACGCTGGTCGAAGCTGTCTCGCGGACGAAAGAGCATTTGGTGTTGACCGAGCTTCACGGGCCGGCGGTAGCGATAAACTGTGTTGTGGTGGACAGTGTAAATGGTCATTGAGCGCTCTGGACTAAAACGAACATTGGGCTACCAAGGTAGAATGTGCACCCTGCCTTTCATTTCAGCAGTTTTGTTCACGGCCCCGCGGAACAATCAGCCATCAATCGAACTTTCTCTGCCGCAGTCAATGATACCTGGCAGGGAGACGGCTTTGAGGATTCGGGCAGGTTATGATATCGCGTTTAATTCCCTCCAGGACGTCCCGATGGTGCTTATGCTCACCGTCCATCCGTCCCGACAAGCCGATCTCCTGACTGACCACGCCATCCGCGTCTCGCCGAACGTCTTGGCGAGAGATTACCAAGATATATTCGGCAATGTCTGCACCCGTCTGGTCGCCCGAGCGGGGCTGATCGCAGTTCGCACTGAGTTTATCATCAAGGATAGCGGACTTCCCGATGCCGTCGTGCCGCAAGCTGTTCAGGTGCCACTCTCACAGTTACCCAATGAAGTCCTGATGTATCTGTTGGGGAGCCGCTATTGCGATACGCAGAAGCTGACCGACTTCGCTTGGTCGACGTTCGGGCACGTCAACGGCGGCTGGCAGCGGGTACAAGCGATATGCGACTACGTGCACGACCGCATTCAGTTTGGCTATCAATTCGCTCGAAGCGACCGCACTGCTTCTGAAGGCCACCAAGAACGCATCGGAGTATGTCGAGATTTCGCCCATTTGGCGATTGCACTGTCCCGCTGCATGAACATTCCGGCGCGGTATTGCACGGGCTATCTGGGCGATATTGGTGTTCCGGCCGACCCGGCGCCGATGGATTTCAGTGCCTGGTTTGAGGCCTACATCGGCGGTGAGTGGTACACTTTCGATGCCCGGCACAACCATCCGCGCATTGGCCGAATTGTGATCGCTCGCGGCAGAGATGCAGCCGACGTTGCTATCTCAACATCGTTCGGGCCGACTCAACTGACTCGTTTCGCCGTCATTACGGAAGAAGTGTTACCGAGTGATACGTTTCCGCTACAGCCGAATATCGATTCGAAGCAGCGACAGTACGCGGTTCATGCATCGCTCTAGTTTAGGATCCCAACCGTCTTTTTATGGATTTCGGAAAGACTTGTAGTGAACTTTCGATCGTCGGTGGCTAGATTCTTCAAGTGCGCTTTCTAACCATCGCGGCGACTTCCTCGTCGCGATGGTTCTAACCATCGCGGCGACTTCCTCGTCGCGATGCTTCTCGATAATCTCAGGCTCATTTTCGTCCAGACGCGTTAGCTCAGATCTCGCCCGATGATCCACGCGAATGAGCTCGTCTAGTTTAGCGTGGAGCGCAAGCAAATCGCGGCGGTTAGCGCGCTGGATAAACAAGTCATGACCCAGACGCACAGGGTCGCTACTGCATTGAAATCGAATGTTCTGGGATCCCAGACGTCCTAAGCCAATGCATATAGAATAACGATCGCAAAAGCGGCGGGATGTCCAGCAGCCTGCCCAATCCTCGTGGTCCAATGGGATTTGGGAAATTTTTGATCGCCGTAAACCATTGCCGCCACCTCTCTCCCCCGAAAAAAGCCCGCACGAGCGGCAAGTTGGGCAATGACAATGAAGTTTGCAACAACCGCCGAGTCCCAATAACACCGTAGGAACTCACGAGGGACGAATCGGTTAGCGCGGTAACAAGGAACTGCGGGATGGCCAAAGACCCGAAAGCAGAGCTTGGCGCAGTGGCGATCGAACGCGCCATGGCAGTCTCTGAACAGATGAAGGACCTGAGTTTTTGCGACCAAGCGCAGGCTCGCCAAGCCGTCACGGAGTTTACTTTTGCTCATATCGCCGGTGGTGAGCGAGACGAGCAACCGCTGGTCGTTTCCGCACTAACCCACCTGAAGCAACTAGAGCGGGCCGTCGGGTCTGCGCAATGAAGATCAGATAACACTCGGAAAGTCATATCGTCGAACTCGAGGACGGTTCGCGTTGGCGCATCTTTCCGGGAGATTTGGACATCACACTGCTATGGAAGCCAGAGACAGATCTGACAATCGTGTCTTTAGCCGAAGAACTCGTGTCTCACGCGCTGGTAAGTGACATCGGCCCGGTGTTGGTCATCTCGGCTGATCGTCAATGGGCCGAGCAGACGTAATGGACAAGCTTGCGGATGGGTGACCTCGCCCCGCCCACGACGCCGCAACCGGTCTGGCACCGACGACCCAGGAGCCACTGCCCGTCCATAGGAACGGACATAACAGCTAGTCGTCGCACTGAGCTGCCCGATCCTTGACCTCCGCCTTCGCAGCTTCAATCACATGATCTAGTGCTTCTTCGATGCCCGCAATGTGGTTGCGGGCACCTATAGTGGCGAGGATCAGTTCGGCTAACTTGAGCTGCAAATCAAAGTGTCCCGATTTCAAGTGGCTTGGATAAGGACCGCCCCTTGGCGGAAACCAGGATTCCGCGGGATGGCGCCGAGCTAAGGTAGTGGACTAGCCCTAGGTGGACTTCTAGTTTCTCACTTAGACGCGCGGAAGTTCCTCAAACGGAACAGTTTTTTTGGCTACCGGATTCACAAATGCAAATGCAGTATGACTTCGCATCAAGACATGTTTCCGCCCTGGTTGGCTGGAGGGAGCAATGGACAAGGGGACATCGTTAGAGAAACGATACTTCATCCGCATGGGACGAACGGGCTGGATGATTTACGATCGCGAGCGTAGAGGCCCTGCGCTGCTTGGTACCGGGTGGGCAGCCAGTCTGACGAAAGATCAAGCCGAGCGCTTACACCAGATCCTGATATCGCCTGGTCCATCTAGGCCCCTTAGAGCTGGCCCCTCGTCCTGAGGAAGTGAACTTGTAACGTGGGCGCACGACTGAGGCGTGTGATAGCCTCAACCCATGGATGAAGAGCTAAGCCGCCTGTCAGAGCGAGCCGATGCCGCCATTTCCGAAAGCGTCCGACTGCTCCGCCAGAACACGGTTCTCGCCAGGCATTGCGAGGTCTAGCTGCGCCACTTGCACTGGCAGTCTGACGAGATGGCTGTCACCGCTGCGCGGAAACCTCCGCGTCTCCCTTCAAGGGAGCAAACAGCCGGCGCTGGCGTGTTTTAACCCTAGTGGTCCAAGTTGCCAGCCCATTTACCGAGAATGACTGGCTATGGTCAGACGAACCAACTGAGCAAGATAGCTAAGTGTGCCTCCGGCCTTAAGGCGCCACTTATTCGGTATCGATGATGAGGCCGCTTCGAAAGCACGAAGGTCCGCTTGTAAGCTCGGCTCCCGAATTAACCACTAACTCCGATCCAATTTCGGGAAACTGACTTCGTAACGTGCGATCGCAATCGCTGCGATCGTTCGATTGGAAGTTAAATCCTCATTCGGAGCATCTCGCCATGATCGAACGTCGTGCAATGAAGCGCATACCGATCAACCGGGCGGCGCGGCTGTCATTTAGTGAAATTAGTGGGGCACATCCCTGCATGGTGCGCGATATCAGCGCGCTGGGGGCCCGCATCTCCACGCCGTACTACATATTTGCCAGCGAATTTGTGCTGTCGTTCGACGGCCATTCCGGAATCTTCATCTGCCGCGTCGCGTGGAGGAAGGAGACGCTTTGCGGCGTATGCTTCCTCCTGCGTCGCCGCTCGCCGAAATTGGCGAACGATTCCAGCAACCACACAAACGTGGTGCGACTTGATCACCAGATCGTGTGCTGCCGAGGGCGTCCTTAGCTTGGAAGCGTCAGCATAACTCCTTGTGTGGGCCGACTAGCACCGGCCACCTCGGGTATTGGCCCTTACCGGACTTGTCGAGCCCCATCTCCGACGTGGATCGAGGTCGTCGAGGCGACCGGTCCTCGGAGAACTGATCGGCGAACCCGCACGTCCTATGCGCCCGACAGACCAGCCGAACAACGCGAGATCGATGACCGCTTCGGTCGCGACCTGCATTTCCTCGGGGATTGGCACACCCATCTCGAAAGGACTCCGCGCCCCTCTTGTCCCGACATCTCCAGCCTGGACGACACGGTGCGCAGATCAGTTCACGCCATGCTGGCCTTCGTTCTCGTCGTCGTGGGGCAGGCACCGGCGCCCGATGGACGCCACGTCTCCCTATTTCGCGGCGACGGCGTTTCCATCTGCTGAAGCCGGGTGCCGGCCGTTGATTCCGTGCAGACGATGGGCGGAAATCGCAAGAGCACACTCGATCCCGACCGTTGCGCGAGCGCAGTTACGAATGGAGATGAAATGAGGATGGATGAAGATGTAGCCGACGACAAACCGACCTGGGTCTTAATCGAAGGCCCTGGGCCTGGCGACGCCGAGTTTCTGGGCCGCTGGTTGCTCGCAGCTGCTGTTGCTGATCGAGCGCTTGACGAACAGTTCAAAAAGAACACGAGTCTGAGGCAACGGGTCGCCAGCCTTGAGTTCCTCTACGTAGTGTCCTTTTCACCCGCAGCGACTCGATCTCTTGAACTTCTGATGAAGAACCTCAGCTGCTTCTCGTTGGATCTGCGGGACGAATGGGGGGACATGTTCGTCGTACTGGCAAAGATTGGATTCTTTCGTCAAACCGGAAATCGATATCAAATGACGATCCCGGAAGACATTGCAGGTGCAACAATAGAACAGGCGCTTCTAACACTCGCGGTTACTGAAGACGAGGAACACTGCCTTCATCCGGAATACCTAGTCACTTGCCTGAGTAAGCGCGAGTTAGAAATCTGGCAAGCGAGACTTGAGCGCCTCCCTTGGATGCAACGTGTCGCGGACCGGACTTTTTGCTGAGCCAGAGCGACCTATCGGCGGTTGACTTACTCTCGATAGCGACCGCTTACCATGAGGGCACAGCTCACTGAGACATGGAATGTTTTGTCGTGAGCCGCAACTATCAACTCGTCAAAGCGCCTCTCTGGCTCTTTTCTGGCGCTCATGTCGGTACTCATCATGCGGCGGCGGCAACAAGCCGACGCCGTCACAGGGCCCATCATCTTCTAGCCGCCATCGAACGGGGGGCGCCGCCGCGCTTTGGCGCGCGGCGATCGATATCCGGAGCGTGAAGCCGGACGGTTTCGTCGCTCGTATAAAGTTCTTCTTCCTCTTTAATAGCGGCGACGAAATTGTCCGGCTGAGTTTCGCTGGACTTTTTGCGGCGGTTAAACCAACTGCTTCGGCTAATACCCTCCGCCTTCCACGGTTCGGTCGCCGACAACGATTCCGACTGAGGACGGGCACCGGCGGCCCTACACTTCTCCCTCTTCTGTTCCTTTCTCGCTGCTGCTTGCGCAGGTTTGCTTCGGCCAAGCTAAGGTCAATCGGCCAGAATGACCACGCTTTGCACGCCTCCCGTTCGGCGTCGACGAGACCGATGGTGCGTCCCAAAGTCTCCTTACGGTGGACCGGCGGCGTTTGCACCGCGAAGTACACGAGTTGACTCCGCTCAGCCTCGCTCCACAACGGCGCCCAGCGCAGCGCTTCCTTAACAAGGGTCAATTTCTTGATCCGCGGAATGGTCGCCAGTACGCGCAACAACGCGAGCAGGTGTTGGCGCCCGGTCTCTGTATCCGGTAAGCGCCCACCGCGGTGCGCGAACACCCGGCGAAGATGCGCAATCTGCTTACCGCGAGTCATGGCACGTTCCTGCGGTCATTCGCTGTGTTTGCACACGAATGCAATCGACGCATGGTCAGACGGATCGAGCTTGATGCATTGATCGGACAGGTTTATAACCGGGTCGCGCCCGTGTGCGCGGGTGTCAAAAGCCGCATCTACCCAACGCAAAATTGCTACGATCGCATTTTGAGAGTTAGAGCGAAATTGTCCCGTGCATGGTTTTGACCGAATGCGTCAGCGTACGGCACAAAGAACCCGATGCCAATGTCCCCTTTGTCTCCAATGCGCTTCTGTCAGGCACACTTCGTTGACGCCGGCGAGACCTTGCACGCGGGCGGCGATATTCACGTCCTGCCCGAAGTAGTCGATCCGGTCGTTGAACCTCACGGCAATGGCCCTGCCTCTGTGAACACCGACTTTAAGGCCGAGCGGCCGTGAAGCGGTTTGGTTGAACCGCGACAGTTCTTCGATCATCTCGATGGAGGCAGTAATGGAGTCGCCCGGTGTCAGTGACATTGTCAAAGGACGCCCGGCGTCGCGCGACTACGAGAACTTGAGGGGCATCGGCCAGAAGATGGAGATTCATCGGATTGAAATCTCTCCGGCGCAGACGCGAACGACCGCGGCCGCGGAGCGGAGACCTATCTGCTCCCATACCGGCATACCAGCGGACTGATTGTCGCTTCGGGTTAAGGCGCCAATTTTAGGCCGCTGCGGGCATTTCCGGTCTACCCCGGGTTCGCGCGCTCACAGCTATGTTGGCAATTGCCATCGATGCCCGGCATCTTTGCGGACTGCCCGGCCCAGGTCGTTAGCAATGCGCCGAACGGCCGCGAGGTCGCCATGGCGCGCCGGGGCATGCCGTGCTCGTCGAAGGTGTTGGCGGGCACCACCGAATGGAACTTTCTGCTCGACGCTCGGGAACCCAAAAGTTGGCTAGGTTATTATGAAAAGCAGGCCGCCCCTTGGCGCGATCGCCAAGGGAGACGCGTCGGACGTGAGGGCATTTTAGCCGTGGCAGATTTCCTGGCCGGACTTGATGTCTCGGTTTTTCGGGCCTTGAACGGTCTGTGCGGCCCTAGTCCGACCCTCGACCGGATCGCCGTCCATGTCGAAATCATCAAGGGTTCCCTCTTCTTGGGAATCATCGGATTTCTCTGGTATCAACCGGGCAAGGAGATGCAGCGACGTCGCGAAACGCTGCTCACCATGATCCTGACTGTAGCCCTGTCGCTGATCGTCAGCCGCATCATCTCCATGCTGCTGCCGTTCCGCGCGCGCCCGATGTACAGCATCGGAGCCAGCGCCCCCTCCCTCGAGTGGCACCCCGACCTTGAGCACTGGAGCAGTTTTCCCAGCGACAACGCAACTTACCTTTTTGCGATCGCTGCAGGCTTGTGGCTGGTATCGAGATGGTGGGGATTGTTATTCGGCGCGTTGGCCTGCTCGGTTGCCCTCGCGAGAGTCTATCTTGGCATTCATTATCCAAGCGATGTCCTGGCGGGCGCCTTGATTGGTGTCGCGATTAGCGTGGCGGTCAATCGCGAAGCCATCAGAAGACGGATCGCGGCCCCTATCCTCGCATTCGAGCCGCGGTACCCGCCCTATTTTTACGGTTTGCTCTTTCTGGCGTTAGGCGAAGTATCCGGCGGGTTCCAGACCGCACGGCGCATCGCCCTGGCGATCGTCCACTTCTTTACCAGCTACAGCCGATAGCAAGCCGCGGGGAATTCAGACGCCGGGCCGAACGGATCGCGCGCCTTTGGTCGCCAGCTGGGTCCGCCCTTCGGAACCTGTGGAACGTGGATGCGTTAGCGCGGGTACCGCACCCATGAGGCGTTGGTTCTTGATGTTAGAAGCCGGTCATTCGAAGTTCGTCACCACTTCGGAGGAGTTTCCGGCGGCTATTCCGCCCCGGGAAGTCATTGCTTCCGCGTTGGCACTTGTCCGGCGAAATCGTGGGACGATTCTGGCCTGCCTCGCGATAACGTCCGTGGCGTCAATCGTCTATTTGCTGACCGCGACGCCGCGTTTTACGGCTAAGGCGGCGCTGTACATCGATGCTCCGAAGGTTCGTGTCATGGAGCCGGAGCGTCCGATCGAAGGCACGATCGATTCAACGACAATCGAGAGCCAGGTGGAGATTCTGCAATCCGACGCAATCGCCGCGGCCGTAGTGACGAAGCAGGGATTGGCAGAAGATGCAGGTTTCCTCGCAGAGGGTCGGAGTGTCGTTGGAAGCGTCCTGGGTTTTCTGAATGAAGCCTTGAGTTCGCCGACCACCAGATCAGCTCTCAGCCCGATCCAAAGGGCGATGCGGGTCGTACAAAGCAACCTGAGCGTAGCACGAAGCGGCGTTTCTGCCGTCATCAGGGTTGATTACGGCGACTCGGATCCGGAGCGGGCCGCCCGGATCGCGAACGCCGTGGCCGAGGCATACGTGGACAGCCGCATCGACGCGAGGCGCAAGATCGCAGAGAGGGCCAGCGCCTGGTTACGAACTAATCTCAAGGAGCTTCAGCAGAAGGCGGCGGCGGCAGAGAGCGAACTACAGGAATTCCGGGCCAAAAACGACATTAGCGCACAGGCGAAGTTCAGCGACCTTCAAGCCACTGCAAACACCTACCGGAAGCTCTACGACAGTTCGCTTCAGCGGTATGCTGAGACGGTGCAGCAGGAATCGTTGCAACTGGCTGACGCGGACGTTGTTAGCGCGGCGCTGCCTCCGCCGGTCAAGAGCCATCCCAAGCCCTCTCTGGTGCTGCCCATCGGCCTATTCGCTGGGCTCTGCCTCGGGCTCGGATTTGCGCTCTGGAGGGAGCTGTCCGATCAGACCTTCCGAACGACTGAGCAGGTTCGCGATAATCTGAAGATGGATTGTCTCGCGGTTCCCGAGACAATCGCGACATCCTATTCGCAGCGTCGCTCCGCTCTATCCAGCTTCTTTGGACGGGGGAGTCCGCAGAACATCCGAAGTATCGGGATATTCGCGCACGTGCTGTTGAGCCCGGTATCGCAATTCGCCGAATCCCTCCGCGCCCTCAAGGTGAATTGCGATTGCCAGATGACCCAAGGTAAATCCAAGATCCTCGGGGTTACATCCGCACTCGAGAAAGAGGGAAAGTCGACGATCGCGTCGAATTTCGCTTTGCTTCTCTCGCGTGCGGGAAGGACGACCCTGCTGGTGGACGCGGACTTTCACACGAGCGCATTGTCCCGCGTGCTGGCGCCCGACGCCACCGAGGGATTCTGCGAGGCCGTGCTCGGACGCGCTCAGCCGGACGAGGTAATCCGTCGGTATTCCAACTGCGGCCTGCACTTTCTGCCGGGCGTGCCCCAGCCGCAGCCCTTCGAGGCAAGTGAATTTCTCGGATCGGAAGCCAGTCGAGCGTTCCTGGAGAAGCTGCGGCAGCAGTACGATTACATTGTTGTGGACCTGCCACCTCTCGCGCCGGTCGTTGACGTGCGGGCCGGCAGCGCCATCCTGGACGGCCTCATCCTGGTCGTTCAGTGGGGTAAAACGCCGATCCCGACCGTGCAGCGCACTCTGGAATCGTCGCAATCTATGCAATGCAAGCTGCTGGGCGTGGTCCTCAACAACGTTGATCTTCGCACAATGCGAAGGTATGGCTACCGCCAGCAAGAAAGCGAGTTCTACGGATCTCGCGCTTCAATGGCCTGATGCCCAAGCCTCGTTGGCTTACTTTGTTGGCTTACTTTCGCCGTTCCGTTCCGGTGGTGTGCTCTCTTGTGCCGGCGTGCTGTCCAGGCGGAGTTTGACATCGACCACGTCCCCCGGCATGAGTTCCGTCTGGTCGTTCGCGACTATCGTCGCCGTGGTGTCGTTGTTTTTTCGGAACACTTTGACGTCCGGCTCTCCACCTGGGCCGCGGGTAAGCTGGGATCTCGCCATTCCAGCGTACAACAACTTCTCACTGACGGACTGAAGTCGAGCCCGAACATTGTTGAGCCGCACTGTCGCATCCTGCATACTTTGCAGCAGTTCTTTCCTCCTTTTGTCGTCAATGGCTTCCAGGGATCTGGCGAATTCGGAGCGTTTGCGCTCGACGTCCTGGAGCAGCGCGGTTGTCTGAAGTACGCGGGTCGCCGATTCGAGCGTCAGCCGTCGCGTTTCCGACACACGCGTTGTAGGCAAGATGCCCTTACGGAAGTTTGAGATGACCTCCTTGTAGTCGGCGGCGTCGGCGTCCGCATCCTGCTGTTCCGACTGCCGTTGCTGATCAAGCACCGTAATCCGCCGATCTTCCTGAGCGATGGCTTCGGACAGATATCTTTTCTCCTTGGCCAAATCCGCAGCGTCGACACTAAAGTGTTGCGCTTCCAAGTCGATGATCTTCGACGTGACCGAGGTTGGAAGCGGCACGTCACCCAAGCTTGGCGCCTGGAACGCGCTTCTTCCGTCCAACTCAGCCTGGAACCGCGCGATTTCAGCGCTGATCTTCGCGAACTCGGTCCACAGGTCATAATAGTCGCTGCGGAAATCCGCGGAGTCCAGGAACGGGTCTCGAGAGCGGAAGCGCATCGTGTCGAAACCGCCCGCGAGGGCAATAGCCTGACGCACGGTCATTCCCGGCCGGTAGGTCTCTGCACCCGGTTTTGCCACATCGCCATTGAGATAGACCGGCCGATACTCCACCACCTCGACGATCACTTCCTCCGGAGAAATCGTGACCACATCGTTGTCATGGGTGGCGAGCGAGCGTCCACGCGAATCCGTCTCGCGCGCGCGAAAGGCTTTCATTGAAAGCAGCGACTTTATCTGTTTGCCCAACCCAGTGACGGTCAGTCCAGCTGCTTGGATGCTTCCAAGCAGAGGTAACGAGGTGCGACCATCCACATCGATGGTGGCGCGATGGCGCAGGTCCGGCACACCAACCACCCCAACCTCCACAACGTCTCCGGGTGCCAATATGTACTCCGCGTGCGCGCGAGCCGGAACAAGCAGGAAAAAGATAAGTAACAGGAGGGGGTTAGCTCCAAGCAATGCACCCCAACTACCTGAAGCTGGCATGCTGGCTTATCCTTTGTGATTGTGAATGCTCAGCATCACAACAACGCTGCCGACTTCGAGTTCCCGGGAACGCTGACAGCATTCCAACCCTGGTCATTGTCGTATCCGCGCGCCTCTGCGCTGGGATCGCCGTATGGGTCGACCAATAGTCGAACGCTACATCATTGCTACGGTTTTCGGCTTCTGCTGTTCCCGCGCAAGGTGATCACATCTCGGAACCATTTTTATACTTCTCTTGTTTGTTGTTGAAGATCGTCTCTGGGCCCAGACATTGGCGACGAACCAGCGACTTCGGCTCGCGCGGGTGCTCACTGGGAAGGCGGACCGGCAGTACTACAGGCGTGTGAGGGGGGGATCGATCGATGGGCGACGGAACCGACCGGCCGTACTGGATGTCGCAATCCGCGAGGCTGCAAGACCCTTCTCTGGCGAAGCTCCAACGGGAGGATCGCGCTTACGCAGCGGAGACGCAAAATCCTGCGGAGCCCACCGGAAATGCCACGGCAACCACTCTGGTCCCGCCCTTGATCTCCGATGCGGCGGCACCTGAGCGGTGGCCAATCGAGGCGGGCATTGATTCAAAGATGGCGCCCGCTATCACCGTGGCCTTTATCGGACCGATTGCGGGCGAGGGTGAACCGGCCAGAGGCGGCTTTGAATCGGCCAATCGACGCACCATCACGTTACTCAGACAGCACGGCGTCGAGGTGCTGGAACTACCCTACCCCGTGGCGCGCGGTCCGACGTGGATCAAAACACTGCTTTATCTCCAAGGTTTCGTGCGGATAGCCTTATCTCTCGTGAGGCGCGCCGGTTCATTTCAACTGGTCCACATCACTCCGCTCCGACGCCAATTCATTCTCCCCGAGATGCTCCTCTGCCGACTGACGCAGATGCTGAAGAAGCGACTGTTACTCGACCTGCGAGCTGGAGACCTTGTGAGCTCCTATCAGGAGAGAGGCGCGTTCCATCGAAACTGCCTGGCGATCATGATTTCGACGGCGGATGTCGTTGGCTCCGAGGGGAATTGTTATGTGCGCTTTCTCGTTGAAACACTGAAGGCATCACGCGTCGTCTATCTCCCGAACTTCACGACCATTCCACGCAAGCGCGACGAGATTCGGTTCGATGACCTCGACCACCGGATAAACATCGTGATGCTGGGGCGCGTTGCCCCTGAAAAGGGAGCCGGCCTTGGTATTGAGATTGTGCGGCTTCTCCGCAACGCCAATGTTCCGGCCAGACTAACGATCATCGGCACCGGCGCCCCTACCTACATCGACTTTCTCATGGAACATGGAAAGGATCTTCCGGTCCTATTTGCCGGGAGCCTGAACCCGCTTGAGATCGAGGCTCGCCTTTCGAAGGAGCACATCTTTCTTTTTCCCACACGTCATTTTGGAGAAGGTCACTCGAATGCACTGACCGAAGCGATGGCCGCCGGATTGGTTCCTGTCTGCAGCGATCATGGGTTCAACGAGGACGTTGTCGGAGACTGCGGATTCATTTTGTCCACTGACTCGACAGCCGATAACTACGCTTCCGTCCTCCTCGCAGCCATCCGTTCTCCGGGTCTATTAAAGAGCCTCTCGTTTCGCGCTCGATCACGTGCAGAATGTCTGTTTTCAGATGCCCACGTCATTCCCGTCCTCTTGGACGAATACAACAACTTGGCGCGATCAATGCCGCGCGGACGCGGGAACTGATACGACACACGATTGGATGTGAGGTAGAGCCGGTCATCGCCGACCTCGCGGGTAATTGCCAGGACAGGGATTGCACGACGTTTGTCACTCCACACGGAGGAGAGCTACTATGTATGCGTCCCTTGTCGATCAGTTTCACTGGCCGATGGCATTGGAAATCTGGCCGCCGTATGTAATCCCATTCTTGGGCATATACATCTGGACTCGCAGGAATGAGAGGGACAAGCGGCAGCGCACAGCGAGGCCTGATGCTCATGATTTCGACAGGGGATCATGGCTGTTCATCGATTATGGATCAAAGGCGGCGCGCCTCGTTGCACTTGTGACAGCATTTGTCACGCCTCCTTGGGTCGGTGGATCTGCGCAGCTGCTGATGTATACCATAGGTCTGGTTGCGATGGCCGCCGGCACGTATTTGCGACGAAAGTGCTTTATAGCACTCGGAGAGGATTTCACGTTCTCCGTCACGGTGTCGGCCGCACAACCGATCGTGCAAACAGGCGCATATCGATGGGTACGGCATCCGTCATACACAGGAGGCCTGCTTTACAACATCGGGATTGGACTGGTCCTGACAAATCTGCTGAGCACGATAGTGCTCGCCCTGACGATGTCGGCGGTCTATGCCTTTCGAGTAATGGTCGAGGAAAAGGCGCTTCTCACCCAACACGGCGAGAGCTATCGGCAATATATGCGAAGCACCAAGCGCTTTGTGCCCTTCCTTTTTTGAACTCACCGGACGCCGCTAGCGTCTAACTGCAGGCCAAGAGCACGGAAACTGGATCGATCAGGCTCGTCCGAAACCTACTTCAACGACCGGATCCCGACGTCACGCGACGGCTGCCTGACGATATCCTCACCGCACAGACTCTGCCGCGATGCGTGCATCAATGATGAGTCATTCCAAGTGCATCAAGAGTGAGCGGATCAAGCTCGCCCGTGCTACGATTCAGCTCCAGGCCCATGAACTCCGGCTGCTCCAGGCTCCAATACGCCCACGGCATCTGCCGCCGCTCAGCTGCCTCGCGGACCGTCTCGAGCCAATTGTAGCGCGACTTCGGGTCAACGTTTGGACGCATGACGCCGAATTCTCCTAGGAAAACCCTCTGCGGCGATACGCCGTAAGTTCTCGCCCAATCCAGATTCTTGTCAAACACGCGCTCGATGTCGGCCACACTCGAGAATTGTCGCAAGTCGGAAACGGCCACGTCGATTCCATGCTCGGCCCGCAACCGGGTTTGCAGGTCGCCAATCTTTTCGGCCTCCAGCCCCGCACGTGCGCGGCCTTCCACGTCTGCGAGGCCGATGGAATCCAGCGGAAAGGGCACGTTGTTCACGAACCGGGTCGATGCCAGAATATCGCTGCGATCGAACGCGCCCTGCTGGGTAAAGCCATGCGGCGAATAGAAATGAAAGGTGAAGTAGACGTTCCTCCCGGGATAATTGGAAGGATCGAGCGCCATCAGTTCAAGTCCGCAGCAATTGCAACAGCCCGTCACCATCACAGTCAGCTCCGGCGCAATGCTGCGGATGGAATCGAAATAGCTCTTTTGCGCGAGCTGCCAAAGGGCGATCTCGCTTTCGCTCCAGTTGTTCGTGGTTGGCTCGTTCAGGATTTCGAGGACGACCTTGTCCCGCGGTAGGCGCGACAAGTTCGCGGCAGTCCGCATTAGGACCTCGCGAAAGGCGTCGACGAGCGGCTGGCCCGGGCCGCGCGTGAAAGCTACAGGCGGGAACCGCGGGTCCTGGCTGGTTGGATGAAAGTCGACAATGACGGTGAATCCGGCAGCGATTAGTTGCGATACGCGATCGACCATGATGGCATCGAGCTCAGGACGCTGCTCCGCATTCGCCGACAGAAAGATACCGAGCCCGACCGTCAGCCTCACGGTATCGAAACCGACTTGTTTCAACCGGGCCAGCTTATCTTGGCGCAGAGCGTAGGGCGCGGCGGCGAACGGAGGCCAGACGTACGAGGGCTGTGGCCCCCGCGTCATCTGAGGCCAGTTCATCACTCCGTGAATAGAGATGCCCCGCCCTACTCGGGCTTCTGGCAACAACTCCGTTCCGTATGCCGTTACGGCCGAGATCACGATTGCAACCAAGCCGGCGAAGGGCCCCTTCAGTTTTCGCATTTCCCGCTCTCCCGCTTGCTGTCGCCGACATCTTGCTACTCCCCTGAAGACTCGACGTAACAAGGCGGCTTGGCGATTGGTTCCAAAGGCTGTCGACCGAGTGTCTCCTGCTTTCCACGCCGCTGCCCCAGCGCAAGCACCAACTCTTGATCTCAACAGTTCCGTAGTGCACGATCTAAACACTTCCGTGGTGCACGCTTTGAAGCCTCAGCAGAGGTCAGCGCGAAATGGCAGTCAGGAATCTCTTGATCGACGCCAAGGAGAACATCAAGGATGTTTTCTCGCTTGGTCCGCAATTTTTGTTTCGCCATCTTAATCACGCGCAGGCACGAAGTGTATCGATCGCCGGCTACGGCAATATTCATTTGCGCCCAGGCCAGAGCGACTGCGCCGTGATAAGGCAGGTCTTCCGTGAACGGCAATATGATGTCGGCACCACCGCGGGAATTAACGAGCGCATTTGGCGCCGCTATACAGAAATCCTGCAACGTGGCGAGATCCCGACAATTGTCGACGCGGGTGCGAATATAGGAGCCGCATCCCTGTGGTTCTTGAGCACATACCCGCGAGCCGCGGTTGTTGCCATAGAACCGGAACCTGACAATCTCGCTATGCTGCGACTGAATGCGCATGGGAAAGAGCGTTTGTCCGTGATTGGCGCGGCGGTTGGATCCACCGAAGGATTTGTTTCAATCAAGAGCGACGGCCTTCACTGGGCCACACAGACGATCAGAGCACAAACTGGAGTGCCGATCATAACGATGGACAACGCGTTTCGTTCAGTGGAACACGGCGTGCCCTTCATCGCCAAGATCGATATCGAAGGATTCGAGAAGGACCTGTTCTCCGAAAATCTGGACTGGTTGAACGATGTTTATGTCGTCTATGTCGAACCACACGATTGGATGCTGCCAGGCCAAATGACCAGCAAGCCGTTTCAGCGTGCAATGGCACAGCAGCCGTTCGAGATCCTGATTAGCGGTGACAATCTGGCGTTCATTCGCGTATAGCTTGTCGTCGCCTGCCTTGCGCGTATCCTTCGCACGAACCGTTGGCCACCTCACTCGAAAACGCTCCAGCGCTTCGGATGATTGATCATTGCCCGCAAGTCCTCACCACCAGAGGCGCTTTTCCGCGCGCGGTGCGCTGCAGGCGGTCAACTACAACAATGTCGATCTTCATGCTTGCGGGAATCTTCTGTCGGGCCTTCTTCATGATCAACCTCTCCGTCTGCTCCGAATAGGTCGCCAAGGGCACCACATGAATTTTGACGTGAAAGCGCGAAGGTTGAAGAACCTGCATTTGCGCCACGTCGGGCACGCCGCGCGGTATATGATTTATCCCAATCAGATGCCCGCCTTCCGGCGACACCAGATAGTCCGATTGCCGGCCGGAAATGCCGGCATGAGGACGGATTCCAAGTGCAACCTCTTCGATCCCCGCCTCGCCTTCGTCTTTCGGTATGCGGACGAGATCGCCGGTGGCGTAGCGCACGAGCGGTTGCGCAGCGTTCCAATAGGATGTCCCAATGATCTCATGCAGTCCGTACATTTCGTCATCGTAGGAGTGGCGGAGCTCTACACGCCCGTAGACCGGCACAAAATAATGGCTCTTGCCATCGATCGAATAGGAAAGGCAGACGCGCTCTGCCTGCCCGTAGTAGTCGAGAACCGGAACCTTGAAGGCGCGAGCGGCTTCGGAATGTAGTTCCGGTGTTAGAACTTCGGACGACGAAACGACAATCTTGAGCCCGGGAATGACCAACGACGTCGATCCAGCCAGACGGTACAGGGCTTCAAGCGAACTCGGATATGCCCATAGAATGTCCGGGCGAAATTCCTTGAGGGCCTCAATGTAGTCAGCCACCGTGGCCGCATGAAGGTGGTTGGACGAGAGCGCCAGATAACTTCCGCCATGCTGATGCTGCCAAAAAGGCGGCGTCATGTCGGACGGATCCTTGATCGTGTCGCCGCGCAGTACCGCGGTCCGGGCGCTCCGCCAGTCGACGCCTCCATGCCGCTCTATGAGATGATCCAGCACGGCCTGCTCGAACACGACGGAAGACCACGAGCGCCGCAGCGCGATCGGAACGCCCGTGCTTCCGCCGGTTTCGGCCCCGATCGTCGGAAGCCATGCACGTTGGGGCAATGTAGATCCCTCATCTCGCAGAACGTCCTTTTCGAGGATCGGCCACCTCTCGTAGAAACTATCCGCGCCGCGAGTCCGTGCGTAAACCGACGTTCGGGCTTGCCGCATAGTCCGCGCTGTCAGCCGGTCACGGGTTGAGAGGCGCGCGGCCGGTGAAGCGTCCTCCGACTGGGAGAGAAGTCCCCGAAACCGCGGGTAAATCCCCGGCGTGCGGCGGAGCAGCACGTCGCCAAACCGAGTGGCCTTCAAACCGAACACGTCATGCCATCGCATTCGGTTTGATTCCTGCTCTTGCTGACCGGGCACGTCGTCGCCGCTGTTCTACGAACTGGCGCTGTACCCAATAGCCGCACAACGCAATGGCAGCCGGGATCATGTTCTTTGCGCCAAATCCGAGCGTGGTTGTCGCAATCACGACCAGTATGACGACGAAGGTCAGGCTGTGACGCATGGCGGGCGCGTGCACGATGAGCAGACAGATGGCCATCATCAGAGCCGCCGGGAAGCCAGCCTGCAAGATCACGCTCACAAGGGCATTCTCTATCAGTTGGTCACCAGTCATCTGGGTCGCAAGGAACTTGCCAACGTCATACCCATCGACGCCGTTCCAGAACTGGTGTCCGTTCAGCAGGTGTATCGTGTCCAAGATGGTATAGCGCGATTGTGCGCTCTGGTCCCAGATCCCCAGTGCGACGATGCGATCGAAAGCGTCGGACGAGAATGCCACTAAGATGGCAACGGGTGCGAGCAAGACGAGCCCAAAATCGAGCACGTAGTCAGATATGCGTCTTCTCGGGACGGCAGGGGTGATGATATTCATCAGGAAAATCAGCCCGCCCACCAGTAGCGGCCCGCGCACACGACATAGCGCAATGCCCACCAGAAAGAGCAGCATAAGCACGCGCATCATCCCGGAGGAGACCACGCCGCGCGAGGTCAAGAACATGGCGCAATAGAACAGTGAGCCCGCCATGATCGGATGTGCAAACAGACCCGCCGGCCGGAAAAATGGCTCATAGCCCTCGCGTGGCAGCAAAGCTCTTTGTGAAGCGAACTCAATGGCCACAATGAAGACGTTAACTGCCGCCAGCGCGATGAACAGCTTGAGCAGCGAGCGCACTCGCTCTGTAGGAAGCCGCGACAGTGCCAGCAGCAGGATAGCAGGCACGAGGTAGATATCGATAAAGGTCGCCGCCAACGCGCCCTTCCCCCGCATCGCTAGCCACAAAATCAAGGAAGCCAGAATTCCGATGCCCCAGGTGAGATGCCCAACCGGCACTTGCCATCCGACCGCATAGTCCTCCCAGACGAGCAGGAGCAGAAGGGGTGCCAGCCAACTGGCCGGATGAAATTTGGCCAAGAAGTTGCCGCCGGACACAGCGTAGGGCATGAACAGGTCGAGACTCGGCGTACCCAATGTGAAAGTCAGCAGTATCGTTGCGCCGCATAGCCAGGCGATTAACGGCTCGAGGTCCATAACGCGTGCGGGATACGAACGGGGGGCGGTGGTAATGACCTGCATCAGCTCGCCTCCACAAGCCGAAAGGTCTCTGCGGCCGCGTGGTCCCACGAATAGAGCCGCGCGTTGGCGGACGCAGCCCGGCTCAACCGTGCGCGCAAGGCGGGATCACTCAACAGCTTTCGCATGCATGCCAGCAGCATGTCTGGATCGTGAGGATCGAAGAACAGGGCAGCTTCGCCTGACACCTCCCGCAAGACTGGAAGATCGGAGGCGATCACCGGCACGCCGAACGCGTGAGCTTCGAGCACTGGAAGGCAAAAGCCCTCTTTCCAGGAAGGTACAATGAGTGCCAACGCGCTCCGGTAGGCCCTGCGGAGTTCCGCCTCGGGCAGCGAGCCCAGTGGGTTGAAGCCGCGGGGCGCGCCATGCCGTGCGATCCACTCCTTGATGATGCCTGCCGGGTCCCAGCCGATCCAGTCCACCTCTATGTCTGGGTCGGCGCGCCGCAGCGCCTCGAGCAGGCATTCGATGTTCTTGGTCGGTTGGATATTGGCCACAAACAGGAAACGTGCAGGATCAGCCGATTTCAACGCGTCCTCGGGTGTAAACTTGGACGCTTCCTTTATGACGCACATCTTGTCGGCGGCGAATGGTAGCAACCTTCGCGCTTCCGTCGCAGTGCTGGCGGAAACACAAATAATTCCCCGCGACACCAACGCCAGCCAGCGCCACAGCGCGTGGGCATAGACGACTGTACGCCACGGACGGAAGCGTCGCTCGACGTCGTAGAGATCGTGCAAGGTCACGAATTGGTCGAGCACCGGGAACAGCGCGCCCGCCGCCGTCGCACTTACATAGCAGCCGCAACCTTTCAGGCGCGCACGTGAGCAGGCCACATCATGGATAATGAGGCTGTAGAGCTTGTAGGGGAAGCCGCGCGGACAGGCCGGGAGCATCACCCATTCAACATTGCAATCGCCAGCAATTCTGGCAAAAAGCTCCCGCCGCGCATTCGTCAGCAGGACAAGCGGCGGGCGCTCGCGCGGCCGAGCCATTGCCTCGAACAAGCTTTCCGCGTAGCTGGAAATCCCCGTGACCCGATCGGGGTTTGGCGTGATGAAGGAAATGGCGACGTTGTTGCCCTTCGGTTGCTCCAGGATTCGCGCAAGAAGGAGCGACACTCCCGCTGCCAGTACACCAATCATCGTCAGAACCCCGAGCAGAACGGTACTAGGAAGCACATCGTCCAGAGCCACCTCGAGGCCTGCTCCTACGGCCCAGACACCGAGGCCCGCGCCCGTTGCCACGAGGATCGACGGCCAGGGAATCCGAACGGGCATGAGAGACCAGGTCGACGCAATGCTCACCATCAACGCTGCCATGCTGCCGCTGGCGAACATCACGGCCGCGCCCAGGGCCGGTCTAGACGGAATCAGGATAAGACCGACGGCGGCCGATACGGCAACACTTGCTATGCAGCTCGGAAGCTGGCGTAGATTGCGCAATTGCATGTGGAAAACATTGTCGTAGACGAAATTCTTGATATTGAGCGTGATCGCCCCGAACGCGATCCACGGAATTGCGGTCACGAAAGTGTCCAGATAAGCGGGCGGAAAGAGAATGCGGGCAATGACGTCTCGCGATGCGATCAGAATGCCCGCGGCCGGCAAAGCGATCGCCAGAATGCAGGCCATTTGTCGCGATAGCAGGCTGCCGGCCTCCTGACGCCGTCCCGCGTTGAACATCGAGGACAACTGTACGAAAGTCCCGATATTGAAAGCCGCTGCGATAACGTCGAACCCGTTCCTCCCGACCGTGTAGGCCGCAGCGTAAAAGCCGAGCATGGCCGCGTCGTGATATGATTTCAGCAGAACCTTATCGAGACTAGCGGCGACCTGCGACAGGAGAGCAAGCACGACCATCGGAGCCGCAAATGAAAACAGGACGCGGGCCGCTATTTGCTCAATTCGCGCCGCATTGGTGCGCCGAAAGCCAGTCGCGACCGCGATCCAACCGATCCCAAGATTGACGACGCTCGCGGAGAGCGAGGTAATCAGGAAGTCACCGGTTGCAATCATGGCGATGATCGCCGCCACAAGCACGAGGACAGCGCGACTACCTTCCAGCATCGACGCAGTGCGTCCGCTTTCCATTGTTTGGTGAAGCGTTACGCCGAAGCGAACCACCGCCGCCGCGGCGATATACACCGCCACTGCCACACCGACCGCCATGACGTTTTCAGCAGCGAGCAGCCAAGCTGCCGCCGCGGAGAGCGCGATTGCGACAAGCGTGCAAACTGCCGAAAGTCGTGCGACCTTGCTGGCGAAGGCGCGCGGCAGATTCCCCCCGTGGGCGCCGAACCGCGCCAACGCCAGACGCGTCCAGTTCGTCGTTGTGGTCTCGGCGAGCTCGCCAATGATGATGACCAAGGAAAAATATCCGAACTGCTTCGAGGCCAGAAGATGCGTGCCCGCGACCATCGTCAGGAATGCGACCGCCCTCATCAGGAACGTGGACGGCAAGTAGACGAAAAAGGATTTGATCATGGTCGGCGGCGTTGTATCAGGTCGCGGACTTCCCCCAGCTGACATCCGGCGACCAGGAAAACTATGTTCTTGAGCTGCTTCCATGCCCCATGGTGGCGGGCCCGCCAGAACTTCGCCGTGCCCTGCCGACGGCAGAGTGTCCATGAAAACTCCGGATAGGCGCGCTCTACGAGCTTAAAGTAGAGAATGTTTCGCCATCCATACGCACTTATCAGATCGTGCCACGAGGTGGGCGAAGCATGACGCGCGTCCAGCCAGGCATAGAGATGGCGGGCGTGATCAAGCGCATAGTTATTGTTGTGGTACAACCTCGCTCGATCGCATCCGCCCGATGTGGACACATTTCCTCCATGCACACCATAGCAGCCGAGCACCGCCGGGAGACTCACGACAGCGTCGGTCGAAGCGGCTGCCCAGGACAAATAACCGTCGCAAAAGGAGCTGGAAGCACTCACGAACTGAAAGGCGCTTCTCAGAAATTCGGTCCGGTAGGCATTGCCAGACGTGGGTGGCGACGGGATGTAACCGTGGAGCAGGACAAATCTGGACAGGTCTGCCGTTTGGAATGGTTCGTTTGGGAAGACTCCGACGGCGCGGCCGTTCGTATCGATCATCGCCAGCCGATACATCACCGCATTCGGCGTAGTTCTTGCGGCGGCCTTCGCGACAGTCTCGCACGCGTCCGGGACGAGCCAGTCGTCCGCGTCCAGAATGATCGTGTAGTCGCCCTCGACATAGGGCAAGGCGTGCGCAATAGCAGAATTCTGCCCGCCGTTCTGCTTGCGCAAGAAAAGATATCTACGGGCGGAATAGCGCTGCGCAACTTCTACCGAGGCGTCCGTCGATCCGTCGTCAACGACGATGATCTGGACAAGCCGCCAAGTCTGACTGAACGCGGATTCGATCGACCGTGCCAAGAAGGCGGCGTAATTGTAGTTATTGATAAGGATCGTGATTGACAGGGGACGATCAGCCGGCATCTTCCGCCTCCTCTGTTCGCCCATAAACCTGCTCCAGGTCAGCACGCCGCCCGCTCCCCTCACCTGGGTACGCGCGTTTGCGTCCGACAACATAAACGCACGGCAGCAGGCGCTCCTTGAGGACTGGCGCCAACGCGAGTAGTCCGAATAAGTGCCGCTGGCTTGCGTAGACCGCGCCGTAATAGTCATCACTGACGGCTTGGGCCGTACCAAAGTGAATCTGACAGCGGAGCAGAAGTTCGTCTGCATAGAAGCCCGCATGGGCGCCGTAGATGTTCTCCCACCGCCCACGAAGACGGCACGAGTAGTCGGCAAGATTCCATGCAAGCTTGTTCCGCCAGGAGGTGTCTGATCCGAGATAGCCGATCAATCGTTTCTTGTTCGGCGTTCCGACGCAGAACGCCCCACCTGGCGCCAAGACACGCGACATTTCTGCTAACGCCTGCTCCGCGTCGGGCATATGCTCAAGTGCGTGAAAGGAGTAGACGAAATCGAACGAACCGTCGCGGAACGCCAATTTCTGCGCATCCATGATCAGGAGCCTCGCGGGTCGCGCACCCGGGTGATCGAAAGCGAACTGACAGCCGATATCGATCCCGATCGTGTAGGAGTTGGGGTAGTGCCTGGCCAGTGTACCCGCCTCCTGTCCGGTTCCACAGCCGACAACCAGGATTCGCGACGGATTGGGCGACAGACGCTGCTCGACCACGGAAATAAGAGCTCGCGTCTTCGACTCGGAGATCTCGCTTACGGAAGCACTCACGATGCACTCCTAGATCCAGGTGCCTTGTGCAGCCGCGCCACGCGCATTTTCATGGTATGTCGTCTCGCTTCCCTCTGGTGCGACACAACAAGCGGTTATGACGGTCCGGACGTAAGGTTGTTCGTGCGGTGCCGAGTTGAACGTAGCTCCGACACGGAGCTGATCGAGCGCCTCATCCCGGCAGTTGAACGCGGGTGAGTGCATGGCTGGCATTCTTGCCCAACCCAAGTGGGAACTTCCCAAGCAAAAGGATAGGACCCGACCGGACTTCGTCCTTATGTCGGCGCGATCGCCATTGAGCCGTATTACGACATGCGGCGCCAGCCGGAACCCGATCGACCAGCGCAAAGGCCTCTTGCTTGGACGGCCGATGAGGCGATCCTCGATCACCAGCATGTTACGCTCGAAGACGAGGCCACGCCGATGGATAACTCCGAACCGATGGAAGTAACCGTCATGCTCACCTATGAGGCCGCTTGCGGTCCGCTCGATCACCAGCGTCCGGGCGTGGCTCGACCAATTGAAGGGACCGGCGATGACGCTCTGGTCGGCACCCTCGACCTCCAGCGTGTTGTGGGCGACCGTCCCGCGGAACAGGTCCCGGTCCGCTCCGCCGGAGTGATAGAGGTAAGTCCCGGCATCAACCAAGATCGGTTCGTCACCCCAGTGCAGCCAGATCGCCAGCGCGTCGGCATGGCCATGCGCCGCGATCGGCCCGAACCCGAGCGGTCCATGGTCGAAAACAGCGACGAGCGAGCCGTGCGGCGTGCCGGTGCGCGCAACGGTGTAGCCGCCCTGCCCGAATACCTTGATCCGCGTAGTACTCGCGCCGAGATCGTCGGCGAGCGCGCACTCCGGCTTGACCGCGGCGCTCGCGTTTGCACGCCTGGGCATCAATCGGTCCCTCAAGTGCGGGTCAGACGACGGTGGCTGCAGGGCCGGGTCACTCAACATGCGCGCTAGCAGCGCCACGACCGATGCGACGTAGCGGTCCTCGCGATGCAGGCGGGACGCGAGCACGCGACCTTCGTCGTCATCTCCGATGCGTGGCAGGCGGCCGCCGTCGTCCATCATCCAGCGCAGGTGGCTCGCAGCGGCATGCAGGCGTGAGCGAAAGGTCGGGGAAAACGGCGTTCCCCTCTCTTCGGCCGCAAGGCTCGCCAGCGCGAACCATTCCAACGAATAGGCCGCGTAGGTCGGCGACTGCTCCGCGCCAACTCCGTCAGGGTAGAACAAGTCGAGCATCGCCTGTTCCAGGTCCCTCTGGCTTTCGGCCAGGTAGCGCCTCGCACCCGGCAGACCGGGCGCGCAGGTGCCCGCGAGAAGCAACGCCGCAAGCTCGGCAACGCGATGATTGTTTGCCGACGAGTGCAACGACGGATATCGAGCTATCCAGTAGACGTGCGCCGACAGGAAACGGCGTGCCAGCGGATCGAGCCGACGGCGCAGTTTAGTGTCGACCGAAGCCAGCACGACCAGAAGCGACGCGACCCGCGATGCGGCCTCTAAGCCGCTCGTCCAGTTGATCCCCTCAAATGGAGGATTTGCTTGCATCCAGGATTCCATGATGTCCGGCACGGAGCCGTGCGCGCCCGCAGCGGCGAGCACCTGGAGAATCTGCAGACGATTAAGTTCCCAGACGAACTTTACATCCCCCCGCCGCCGCTCGTGGCGGTACGGGATCTGGAATGAGAAGGTCCCGGCACCTGGCCACAGATCGCCTGATACAGGATCGCGATGCCAGATGCCGCGCTGCGCGTACCATGGGCGATCACCCGCGGGCAGCCGCCATTGCTGGCCAAGCAAACAGAAGTTCCCGGCATCAATGCCAGCAACTTCCTGGTGGACACCGGCACCTGCCACAGGCACGAGCCCGGGCAGTCCATCCAGCGGTCCTTCCAATCCAGAGAACCGATCCCAGCCGAAGTTCCGCCTTGCATCGCTCAAGCGCTTTGAGAGTTCGACTGCCCGATGCGCGATTTCAGGCCCGGACATGCGCCCGAGCCGGCGCGCGTACCACAGGAATTGCGAACGCCCTCTCATTCATTCGTTCCACGAGACCGGCGCACCGACGCCAACTCCGGCTCGGCCGCGAAGAGCGCATCATAGGCGGCGAGAAGCTTCGGTGCCTCATGCGACCATGATAGTTCGCTCAGCACTCGCTTCCGTCCTATCGCGCCCATTGCACTTCGCCGATCCGGATCGTCCACCAACTCCAGAATCTTCTCGCCGAAATCTGCGACATCAGTATTGCGCGCATAGAGCGACGACTCCTGAGCCGAAACGCGCCCCTCCTTGAGGTCGAACTGGACTATGGGCTTGCCCAGCGCCATGTATTCCATGACCTTGTTCATCGTCGACATGTCGTTCATCGGATTGGGGCGATCGGGATTGACGCACACGTCGGCCGTGGACAGGATGGTCATCAGCAGGTCATCATCGACGCGGCCGGTGAACGTCACGTAGTCCGATAAGCCAAGGTTCTGAGAGAGTTGCCGGACGGATTCCAGTTGCGGGCCCGCACCCACGATGACCAGCTGCACATCTTTGCGTCCCAGCTCCCGGACGATGTGATCCATCGCCCGAAGCAGGAGATCAATGCCCTCCTGCGCTCCGATCACTCCAACGTACGCCGCCATGTGGGCGCGCCGATTTCGCCATCCTTCGTCGATCGGGCGAGATCTCGCCCGATCGAGGTCCGGTCCCGACCGCACTGTGAACACGCGGTCCGCCGGCATACGCCCGCGCGTCATAGCGATCCGCCGATATGACTCGTTCGTCGCGATGGAGATGTCGGCGACCGCAAACGTCGATCGCTCCAGGAGCACGAGAAGCCGCCAGAGGATACCGCGCCGCGCGAACTTCGCTTCAAACAGCTCCGGGTTCACGTCATGATGATCGAACACGAATTTCTTGCCGAACACGAACTTGAAGACCGCGCCGACGACGAACAGCAGGTCAGGCGGGTTGCACGCGTGGATCGCGTCGAACCCCGTCGCACGAAACACCTTGAAGGCATACACGAACTCCCAGAACAGCGAGGTACCGTATTCCACGACGTAGGCCAACTTCCCGGCTGCTTCGAGCGGCAAAGGATGGCGATAGATCTGAATGCCGTCGATCACCTCCGCCGGTTCGCAGGCAAACGTGCCCCGCGGGCACACCACCGTGACTTCATAGCCGGCCGCCCGCAAAGTGCGGGCTTCAGCCCAGACCCGGCGGTCGAACGGCACCGGCAGGTTTTCGACCATCATCAGCACGCGCCGGCTTTCTCTCCAAGATGCATGCATGTCACCAGCACAGTCCCTGGTACGATCCGTTGCTTGAGCGCGAGCGATCGACCCTGACGAGATCGATCACGAGCTTGTCCTCGCTTCCAATCTGATCGAGCCGCTGGAATACACGGCTATTGCCAACAACGATAACTTCGCTCTCGGCGACGAGATCCTCGCTGCGTTCAAGCAGGAGATCAGCGATGTGCCGAAGGTGCTCCAGGAGATAGGCTCGGTTCGCTCCGTTCAGCGACGAAAGGCGAATGATCGGATCATAGATCTTCACCTGGTATCCGCGGCCGATGAGCCGCTCGGCCAATTGGACGAAAGGACTGGACCGTAGATCGTCAGTTTCCGGCTTGAAGCTCAGCCCGATGAAACCAATTCGGCGCTGACCGCTCTGCTCGATGACGCGATAGGCGGCCTCGAACTGATTTTCGTTTGCTCTCCACACGCCGTCCAGAACAGGCGTCTCGACCTCCAACATGTGCGCACAATAGCGCAGCGCGTGCAGGTCCTTCGGAAGGCAGGACCCCCCAAATGCAAATCCGGGCCTCAGATACGCCGCCGAGATGTTCAGTTTCGCGTCGGCACACAGGGCGTCCATCACGTCGAACGAGTCGACACCAAGAGCCTTCGATACCAAGCCGATCTCGTTGGCGAAGCTGATCTTCAAGGCATGCCACGCATTGTTGACGTACTTGACCGCCTCCGCCGCCCGAATGCTCATGAGCTGTGGCGTGACCGGCGTATGCGAGTGAAGCTTCAGCATTCGATCGCACGTGATGGAATCGTGAATTCCCAACACGACTGCACCAGGGTTGTCGTAGTCGGCGATCGCTGACCCTTCGCGCAGAAATTCCGGGTAATACGCCACACCGAAGCCGTCGCCTGCACTCTTGGTCGAGCACCTTTCGAACTCCGGAATGATCAGACTCTCCATGGTTCCTGGTAGAACCGTCGAGCGCACCACCACGGAATGAAAGTCATTCTTCTTCCTGAGGGCCACGCCGATCTGCTCCGACACATGGGCGACGTGGCTGGTGTTTAGGGAGCCGTTCGGCCGCGACGGCGTGCCTACGCACACGAACGACAGTTCCGTAGCAGCAATCGCTTCATCAGCACTACGAGTTGCCCGCAGTCGGCCGGCGGCCGCCGTCTTCGATATCAGTTCGTCCAACCGCGGCTCCACGATGGGAGACCGACCGCAGGCAATATCGTCGACTTTGTCGGGATTGATATCGACGGCGAAGACCTCATGTCCGTCTCGTGCGAGGCACGCCGCCGCGACTGCGCCGACATAACCGATTCCGAAGATGCTGATGTTCATGGTGTCCTTCCCAAGCCTCCGGTTCACATGACTTTGCAGGAACCACCCGATCGACCCTCGGCTCGATCAGTGTCCTGCAGGACGTTGCCTGACTATCGGCTGCTGTCAGTACGCATTCTTTGCCCAGGGGGCAGTGAAGAACGTGCGGACCACGATCAAAAGGTCCAACCACAGGCTCCAATTGTTAATGTACCAGACGTCGTAATCGACCCTGCGCTTCATCAGCTCGATTTGCGCTGTTTCACCGCGCAGGCCGTTAACTTGCGCCCAACCTGTGAGCCCGGGTTTCACGTGATTGCGGAATGCATAGTCGGCAATGCACGCCGAGTATTGGTCGTCATGCGCGACGGCATGTGGTCGTGGACCCACGAGGGACATGTCGCCCAACAGCACATTCAATAGCTGCGGCACCTCATCGATGCTGGTTCTACGAAGAACCCTTCCTACGCGCGTTATTCGACTATCGCCTCGTTGGGCCTGGCGGATGTTCGGACCGTCTTCGAGTACGGTCATTGTGCGAAACTTGTATATTGTGAACTCTCGACCATTGAACCCGTGCCGGCGCTGCTTGAAGATCAAAGGCCCCGCGGACTCTAGCTTGATCAGTACCGCGACGATGATGAGAGGTGGCAGCGAAAGGACCCCCCCGAGGATCGCCAAAATGAGATCGAACCCTCGTTTGACGAACAATTCCACGCGAGACAGGGGCGCGCGTTGGAGCTCGATCGCGGCGTTCCTGCCCATATTCGTTAATGGCTGCGTCAGCAACATTTCCAACTGCCTGTCGGGCAATAGGAAGACCGGGACAGGCAATATCCTCAGGCGTTCACAAATCAACTTGCGCCGTCGTTCGTCATTCCAGGCTATTGCTATCAGCACCTTCTCCGCTTCGTAAGCGTGGGCGGCGCGTATTGCATCTGCGATGACCTCCGAATCGCGAGAGCACAATTCGGCGCCGCCAGGATCGCAACAGGAGAGCGGAAAGCGGCCGATGTCGCGCGCCCCGTAGTTCATCAACAGACTGCGAGGGGAATGACGTGCGAGTTCCGCTGCTTCGCCGATCAGAATGACCCTGCGTCCGTTCACCTGACCTTCCGCAAGGGCATTTCGAAGCTGTGCGGCCAGAATTACGCGCCAACCAAGCAGAAACGCGAATCCGAGCGACGCGAAGGTAATCAGCCCTCCGCGTGAATAATAGGCCGTCGACTTAAGCAGAAAAAGGAACCCGACGAGGGTCGCCATCGCCGTCAGCCATCCGCCGGCCACGGCACGCAGTTGTCCGCGAGAGAATAGAATGGATACCCGGTACAACCCCAGTGAGTTCATCAGCAGCACGAAGAACAGTCCTGCATTGCCCCCCTCTCCGAGGTACTCGCTAAGGCTGCCCACCTCGCTGAATGCCAGTATGTGATAGGTGACGCCCCCAGCCAGACTGGCCATCAGGATCAGCATCAGATCCGAGGCCGCCATGAATAGTCCGATCTCGGAATATGGGACGATACTTGCGAGCAAACGGTCGTGCGGCGCCCGCTCACGCAACTCATCGGTTTGAGGGGAGACCGTCCGATGGAACATCTGCTGCCGATCTCCCTTACGCGATTTGCACGCGCAGCCGAGGCATGGGCTTCCAGGAAATTCCAAGATAGCAGGAGGCTCAGAGCAAGAGGCTCAGAGACAAGGCTCAGACCTTATGCACGCGAACATACATTCGCTGCGCGCCTTGTTTGCTCCACCGTTCGTCAAACTCGCGATATGCGACAAGACGCGAGGGGCAGACTTACCCATACGAAGCATGACATGCACTTCCGCCTGCTTCGGTATGCTTCCTTACCTTGAACGAAAAATGAGACCGGGCGTTTGAACCACTTCGACGCTGCTTGCGGGGCCCGAACGATGCTCTACTCCGGAACCAACCAGGTCATAAGCTGCCTCTCCGCACAGGAACGATCGCTGATCGTTCCTCACTTGCGGCTGTGCGAACTGATCCCTGGACACGCTATTCACACCCCGCACGAGCCCGTAAGGCACATCTACTTCCCGCGAAGCGGCTTACTTTCCATCGTCGTGATCTTCTCCGACGGCAATTCGGCCGAGGCGGCTGTCGCAGGTTCCAATACAATCGTTGGAGCGATCGCGGCGTTTGGCGATGGGACCGCTTTGAATCAGGTGATGGTTGCAGCTCCAGGAAATGCCGACCGGATCGAGGCTGATGTGATGCGGCGGCTGGCACGGGAGAGCGAGGCTCTTCGCGATGTGTTGATCCGGCATTCCCAGGCATTGGCGGCGCAGTCTGTCCAGATCGCCGGCTGCAACGCCGTACATCCGCTGGAAGCGCGCCTCTGCCGGTTGCTCCTGCAATGTAGAGATCTGTCGAGCGCGGACACCCTGCCGTTCACGCAGGATTTGGTGTCTTCCATGTTGGGGGTTTACCGACCGAGCCTGACGCACGTCTTGCGAAAGTTAGAAACCGCCCGGCTAGTTTCGCTTTCGCGCGGCAAGGTCCGCATCGTTGATGCCGCAGCGCTGGAAGAATGCTCGTGCGAGTGCTACGCCGCGATCAAGGACCAGGTCAAACAGATCGTCGGCGCGGGCCGTTTGGCCGCCTGACCAGCTGTTTCCAAACCCCTCACAATGTATTCAAGTTAAATGGCCTTACATGCCTGAGGAGATGACTGGGACGAACGGTTTCCCTTTGATCGAGCGGCAAACTCAACGTTACGACGATGGCGAACGCAAAGCATGATTCATAGTTCAGCCGAGAAAGGCGGCTATAGCTTCGCATGCGTGTCGTACCATCCGGGAAACGGCCCGAAGCACGCCATCAAGAAGCGATGAATGAACCTTCCACCTCTTAGGCGGAACATCAAGCCATCGTCTCCGAACAGCTTGTACTGGATGAAAATGAAGGCGTATCTTGCAGTGGCTTCTACAAAGCTGATCCAGCGCCCATTCAGATCATCGCCAAACGCTCCCGATGCATCATCTTCGAAAATATAGTTGAAGATAGAGCCATTGCGGTCGCGCGTGCGGATTGACGAATTCGGAATGTGCACTTGGGGCACAACCTGGAAACGTTGATATCCAAGGTTACGCAGCTTCCGGAGTTCATGGATCAGTTTTCGAAAGTCAATTTTTTCGCTTTCCATGGAGATAAATGCTGGCCGGCCGGAAAGCCCGCCGAGAGCATCAATGACGACGTCTTCTCGCCCCTCGATGTCGAGCTTGAGATAGTATGGAACGCCCCATCTTTCGAATGCTTCGCGGATATCGAATATCGGCACTTCGATCTCGTGATGGGCGGACCCGAGGCGCACGTTGCGCCCGGCCCAATTTGGATCGACCGTGCCCCAGGTGGATTGCTTGTCGACGAAGAAGCGAACATTGCCTTGGCCGTGGGCGATGGCGCCAAAAATGATCTTGATCCGCTCATTTCCGGCAAACCGTTTCCTGTTCCACTCTATCAGATCAGGATTTGCGTCAATGCCGACAACTCTGAACCCTTTTCTGAGATAGTAGGCGGCGTCCTCGCCTTTATGGAGACCTACATCAAATATCAGGTCTTCGTGAACGCAATTTCCTTGGACGCGATTGGACAGGGCCATTGGCAGATTCCATTCGGAGTGTCGGGAAGAGCGAGCGTTCACGCAAAAATGAACCCAGACTACCCGCCGTTCTTCCGTCTTTGAGGTCGGATGAAACGCACGCGTGGAACATTTGTTGCCATTGCGGGGCACCCGTTCGCATAATCACCCGGCGCGTTCCGTACGTGGTTGCGCTTGCTTCTTCGCCGGCAGCAATGATCAAGGAAAGCGGTATTCATTCCGAATTGTTCTGCAGAACGAAGCGGGCCTCCGTCGGATTCCAACGAAGGACAGGCTTCACGCGTGAGGAGGATAGCCGCCTATCGCCTTTGGGAACGGCGCTTCCGGCCTCGCTCGACGTGATCGTGTGCGTCGAGTTATCGACGAGCGAAGTCCAGTTGCCGCCAGCGGCTCGTCCGGCGAGGACTAAAGCATACCGCTGCCCCAAGCGCCCCAACGCGCCCCGCCCGCCATCCCACTAAATGGCGGCTGGCTGCCGATTTTGTTGCAAAAGTCGGTTGAGACGAGCGGCGAACCGTGATTCCGTTGTGTGTGACGCGAATCTCGGCGAGGTCGATCCATGATGGGCCGTGTGAAGAGTGACCAAGGTCAACTGTTCTACGAGTTTCATCTTGGCGACGCGGTTCCTGAAGATCATTTGGTGCGGAAGATCGACGCTGCTCTCGATCTGTCCTGGCTTCGCAGTGAACTAGCACCTCATTATTCGTCCATGGGTCGCCCGTCGATCGATCCGGAACTGATGATCCGGATGCTGGTCGTGGGATATGTCTTTGCGATCCGCTCGGAGCGATTGATTTGTCGTGAAGTGCAGGTGAACCTTGCCTATCGCTGGTTCTGCAAGCTCGGGATCGAGGACGCCATCCCGGATCATTCGGCGTTTTCGCGCGCCCGCAACGAGCGCTTTCGCGAGGGAGATGTATTTCGCCACATGTTCGAGCGAGTTGTCGAGAGGTGCATTACGGCCGGTCTGGTTGGCGGCGATGGCTTTGCAGTCGATGCGAGCCTGATCCAGGCTTATGCCAACAAGCAACGCTCGATCGCAGGTCAGGACTGGCGGAGAGATCGTGATCCAGCGAGGTCGAGCCGCGCGGTGAAGGAGTATCTGGCGACCCTTGACGATACGGCGTGGGGCGCCGCCAGCGATGTTGTCCCGAAGTTCGTTTCGCCATCCGATCCCGCGGCGCAGTGGACTCGGGCTCACAAGGGGCCGGCATTCTTCGCTTACTCCGACAATTATCTCATCGACGTGAAGTTCGGTGTAATCGTTGATGTCGAGGCCTCCCGCTCCATTCGCCAGGCTGAGGTCGGGGCGGCGAAGACCATGATCGAGCGAACAGAGGAGCGCTTCGGCCTCAAGCCGGAGCGGCTGATCGGAGATACCGCCTACGGGGCAGCTCCGATGCTGAACTGGCTGGTCGAGGAGAAAGGCATCGCGCCACATATCCCCGTGTTCGACAAGTCGAAGCGGGATGATGGCACCTTCTCGCGCAGCGACTTTCGATATGACCCGACCAGCGACGTCTACCACTGCCCGGGCGGAAAGCGGCTTGGGACGAGCGGTACCGTGCACGAGGGCAAGACCCTTCTGTATCGCGCAAGCAAGCTCGACTGCAATGCATGCCCGCTCAAACCGCAGTGCTGCCCAAAGGAACCATCACGCAAGATCCCACGCGATATCCATGAGCATGCCCGAGACGTGGCCCGGTCGTTGGCTGGCACCAAGGGCTTCGAGCAGTCGCGGCATGAGCGCAAGAAGATCGAGATGAGGTTCGCACACTTGAAGCGTATCCTGAAGCTTGGTCGGCTCCGACTGCGTGGTCCACGAGGCGCTCAGGACGAGTTTGTTCTGGCCGCCATTGCTCAGAACCTACGGCGGCTCGCATCGCTGGTTGCGCGACCGCCACCCGCTCAGGCTCTGTGTACTGCGTAGCGTAAAAGTCGCGTAGAGAGCGTCCGGCTCGCGGGACCAAACCCCGTTACCCCAATTAAAATGGCGGAACCGCATCACCGGTCACTGCAGACTTTTGCAACAAAATCTGCTGTTAGCTGACATCGGCGCAAACTTGATGGCGGCAGGAATGCCCATGCGGATCGCCGCCGGCTCCACCAGCAAGGAGTCATTCAGTTGCGGGCGAGAGAGTTGGGTCACGAGCCGTAATACTCGCGCTCAGCAAATCACGTAGGCTATTCGGTCAGGCGCATACTAAGGAATAGAGACCGACCGCGTTGACGCGTGCAACCGCAATTTGTACGTCGGCTATGGGGGTCATGTGCGGTCATTGCTCCATCAAAGCAAATCGTCCGTTCCCTATTTAAAAGTGGACATCCGTCAAACCATAACTGTTCTTCAGCCACCGTAGCGGGTAAAAGCGCCGCTCAACAAATGGAGCGGCAATGGCCAAGAAAGTGAAGAAGATCGCACGTCGTGAATACACGAAGGCGGACGTCAAAGAACTTCGTGCCCATTCCAAAGCCAAGACGCCCGTGGTGAAAATTGCCAAGCTGACGAAGCGTACGGAAGCATCTCTCCGCCAAAAAGCGATGTCGCTAGGTATGCCGCTTGGGCACAGGCGATAGACAGATGCTCACGTGCGACGTGTGGCCTCAGCTAGGACAATTGCGGCCAGCATCGTGCGCTTCAGAAGTCAGCCGAGATAAACGGATTCTAAACGAGGCAATGCAACCGTACCCAAATGAGCAACGATCGTTCTTTAGAAACCGTCCTTCAACAGGTACGCGCCGAACACTCCGGCGAGCCCGTGCGATTCAGTTATTACCACCGCCAATTTCTCGAGCATCTTCGGCACGGCGGGTGGGTCCGCTCAAAGGACCTAGCGCATGCGCCCAAGGTGAGGACACACGTTTTGCGTCATGCGTGGATCGAAAGGAAAGAGAGCGAGCGCGCGGTGCTGTACCGCATCACTGAGAGCGGTCTCAATGAATTGCGAAAGCCGCGAGCTTAGCGCCTACGGCCCCCTCTCCAGCTAAGTGGCAGCATTCCTGCCGCGTGCAAATCGCTTGGCAAGGTTCCCAATGAAGGAAAATCTGATTGTGTTTGCGCTGTGGCGGGAGGTTGTGTAAATTACGGACACCGGGGCTGGCTCATATTTCACTTAATCTTTTTTACCCGGTTGGCCGCAGCCTACCAGCTGCGGCCTTTTTTGCATGACGTTGTAAGTTGACGCGATTCCATCGCCTCTCTACTTCTCGACTTGAGGGTGTTTCGCACCTCAGTGGCCCGAAGTTTGAGCGCGAAGACGCCAGCCCCGGAGCGATCGCTTCGGGCCTACTCAATTGCCTCTTCCAGTTTCGCCGGTAGGCAATAGCGGCTTTCCCAAAACATATTCGCGTGGTCGCCGTATCCCGCCCAGAGAGGCGCTAGTTCGTCCTGAGGCTTGAAGCGAAAGAATCCCCACGATGGATCACCGCGGAGCCATTCCTGTGCGTTGCTGCTGAGAGCCGCACGGCGCGACAGATTGCGTTTGCGAACTGGCATTATCGGTTAGAACCGCTTTTTGAGATGCAATGCCCCTGCCCTGGGGGCACCGAGGCCGCGCTTTGCCTTATCTTGCGGCTGACATGCCTAGTGCCTTGCCTCCTATTTGGATGCCGCTTCGTCGGCGCGGAGCGGTATGCTGGTTCAGTTTCCTGTCAGCGTGGCGGTCTATACTTGACTCTGGATTGACCCCTTCCGAGCAAAGTGCAGATGAATAGCACCGATAGAATAATTAGCGTTCTGCAGGCGGAACGAGACGTTGCTCGGCATGAACTAGCAGAGCGAAACAAACTGTTGGATGAAGTCCGAAAGAAGTTGGCCGAGCCCAGCGACGCGCAAGCGAAGGTCGCTTGGTTAGTCGACCGCCTTGAGTTCTCCGCCGCCGCGCGCTGAACTACGTTTCGACAGATTGACTATGTGTCCTATTTCATCTGAGCAGAGCGACGGTTCGCTGAGGAATGGCTTTGATGCGGAGCCTAGCCAGGACAAACGATCGGATCACTTGCCTCCTGTATGCAGCTTGTCGTGATCGCTGGCGCGGTGATGGACAATACGCCTCACCAAAGACCGGCCGCCGCCCAATCCACTGTACGGCCTCGCCAGCACCGTCCAGCGGTATGACCACCGCCCTGCGGTATCTTTTCTTCTTTCTTACCTCCCACAGCGGGACATCGGGACAGGTAATAGATACCTGTCCCATCCTGTCCCGCTAGGATGGGCCGGGACATGTCCCGATGTCCCCGCTATCAGGGTAGCCATACACGACGCCCAAGCGCTCCGACGTGCCCAGCTTCCACTAGCTTGCCGGATGTCCGCTGGAAGCGTCTGCGGCGCACCGAATGTCCCCGATGTCTCCTCGATGTCCCCATATAATGTCCCTTGATCGACGAGGCGAAGGCCTCACTCTTTGCACGTTCGTAGCCGTATTGATCGTAACTATCGTCGATCCCGCGTTGGAGCGACGAAGGCGCCACTCGTGGAAGCCCTCGAGATAATCGCGCCAAGTACGACCATTTCGACTTGCTGCAAGATGCGCCCGCCTTGGGAAGGCCGTTCGCCCCCCTTGGCAAGGGCCGTCCGCTCAATCGAGGCGCGCTCAACTCCGTCAGCGTCAAAAACGGCCCTTCCCCGCCGGCCGGACACGACGATGTCGCAAACGCGGTGGCGGGCGTGGCGCATTGCGTCGTCAACCGGCATTCGGCGACTGTCACACCATTAGGGGTTTAGCGTGGCTGACACCGAAGAAACCATTGAAGCCTGGATTACAAGCCGGGAGGAAGCAACTCGGCACCTGCTGGATTTGATCGACTTCAACCCGGGGGACGCTTTCGCGCGCCGCGCGGAGGCAACCCTAACAAACTTGCATGCGATCCGCGAGATTTTGGCCAAGGCCGCGAAATATGCCGATCTGTGCGCGCGCAACAGTGAAAACGCTAGATCCCCGACCAAGAGACTTCGAACACGCGAGCGCAATATGGAAATGGCGCGAGAGTTTAATAAACGCGCTGTTCGCAGAGCCGGACTCGGCACCAATCGTTCGGATCTTGCGTTGATGACGGAAGTCGGTCGCTTGCCTCGATTCAACCTGAAGCGAAGCGCCGCCCATATCGCGATCAACGCCGGCCTGGTCGAACTCGGGCGCGTACCCACAAAAGCCGGATAAGAGTTAACCTAGAGACCGCAATAGCCGATGTCCGCTATTGGCGATAAGGTGAAGTTGCGCGAGCGAGGCTGGAAGACTGTTTTTGACCCAAACCGGTCATCGAAGGTGTGCGGCATCAATGAGGTTGCGCGGGCGGCCACGGCACAAGCCCCTCGGCCTTGAGGGCAGCAACAACGGCCGGGCGAGAACCTATTCGTTCGCGGTAAGCAAGAACAGCGCGATAAGGCGACAGATCGAAGTTGACCCAATTTGCCCAGTTCGACACGACGAAGAAATGCGCGTCTGCCACCGAATAGGCGCGTCCCATCAGGTGATCGTTCGACGACAGATGCCCATCAAGATGGATGAAGCGGGCCCTGAGGCGGGCGCGAAACACATCTTTGCCTTCCTCTGGGACGCCCCCGTAGAATAGCGGTGAGAAGCCACCCTTGTGCAGCTCGCTCGCGAAGAAATTGAGCCATGCCTGTAGTTTAACTCTTTCAATCGAGCCGTTCGGGGGAGCGAGCTTCTTCTGTGGAACAAGGTCGGCAATGTATTGGACGATCGCCGCTCCTTCCGTCAGCAGCGTCCCGTCATCAAGCAGGAGCGCGGGTACGTATCCGAGAGGGTTTACGCTCCTATAGTCGCCACCGCCCGAGATGACTTTCGTGTGCTCATCAATCCTGACGGGCTCGAATGGCAACTCCGCTTCGTAAAGAACGATGTGGGCGAGCAGCGATGAAGAACCGGGTGCATAGAACAACTTCATCAGGGCACCTCGACCAGCGCGAGCAAAGCGAATTTGACAGTATCATGTTCAGATTGCCAAGGAACCTCGAACGTCTGTTGTTGGCCCTTAGCAAACCTGGCCATCGTAGCGGCGGGTGTCTGCTTTCCGGGTACAGCAGGCATTTGGCCCGGACGCTCGAATGCTCGGATTTGTGAGTACACGTTTTAGACCGTTTGCAGAATTCGTCCAGCCAGCGCCGTAAAACGGATTGACTCCGTGTCATTGTGAAACCTGACAAGAGGTTCACAATGACCGATACCAGCAAAAAGCTTACCGCAGACACGGCCGCCGCCAAGGTTATCCAGGCGACGCAGCCGGTGAATGATTTCAATGCCGCCGAAGGCGTGAAACAGGCGCCGCCGCCTGTCGTCAAACCGCTGCCGCCGGACCTTGCGCGCGCTTTGGGCGTCAAGCAGTGACAAACGTCGCGAAACCAACCCCGGAGCACGACCGCGCAAACAAGCTCGCCGAGCTACCGCGAACGCTCATGGGCGGAACGCGCGCGATGCGCGCTGCGGGCGAACGTTATTTGCCGAGATTCGCAAGCGAGACGGTCGCGAACTATAGCGCGCGCCTACACCGCTCGACCTCGTTCAATGCGTTCAAAAAGACCGTTGCCGACATGACGGGCCGTGTGTTCATCAAGCCCATCGCAATAGGGAAGGACGTGCCCGAGGAACTGGTAGGCTTCGCAGAAAACATCGACTTGACGGGTCGGCATCTCAATGTTTTCGCGCGTGACGTCTTTTACGACTGCCTACAGACGGGGATCGGTTACATTCTAACGGATGCACCTCCCGCTCCTGTTCGCACGGACGGCCTCACGCCGACCGTCGCCGACTACCAGGGTGCGGGGTGGCGGCCATACCTCGTCTTTATTCCGGTCGAAAACCTGATCGGCTGGAAGTCAACCACGGTCGACGGATCAGAAACCCTCACGCAGATCCGCATCAAGGAATGCGTGAGCGAGCCCGATGGTGATTTTGCAGAAAAGACCGTCGACCAGATCCGCGTTATCGAACCTGCCAGGTGGCAGACTTGGCGCAAAAGCGGGCAGTCAGGCGCATGGGAAGTGTTCGCAGAAGGCCCAAACGGTCTCGGCAAAATTGCGATCGCGCCCGTCTATCTCAACCGAACTGGCTTCATGACCGGCGAGCCGCCATTGCAAGATTTGGCCGATCTCAACGTCGCCCATTGGCAATCACAGTCGGACCAGCGAAATATCCTGACGGTCGCTCGCGTGCCGATTCTGTTCGGCACCGGGATCGAGGAGCAAGTCGTTCTAGAGATCGGCGCCAGTTCAATGGTGCGCGTATCCAATCCTGACGCCAAGCTGAGCTATGTCGAACACACGGGTGCGGCGATCGCAGCAGGCGACAAGGATTTGCAGAATCTGCAATTCCAGATGCAGGCGTGTGGATTGCAATTGCTTGTGCCTGATCCTGGCCGAACTGCGACCGGCGAGATACGGGACGACGTGAAAGAGAACTCGACGCTCGCGTATATGGTTGCGGCGCTTCAAGACGCACTCGAACTTTCGTTCGGATTTCTCGCTGAATACGCGGGACTCGGTGATGACAAGGGCGGCTCGCTCGCCGTCAATACCGAATTCGGCATCTCCGGCAACCGGTTCGACATCCAGTACCTCACGCAGGCAGTCATCGCCGGCATGCTCGACGATCAGACCTACATCGACGAGCTAAAACGCCGCGGCGCGCTCAGCGACGCTGTCGACACCGAAACCGTGCTGCATCGTATTGACGCGGCTGGCGGCTCAATGAACCTTCTCACGCATTAGGAGCGACCATGCCGACACTTGAAGAAACTCTCGCCAATCAAATGCAGCGCTTTGCCGACGTCGCCAGCCTCAAGCACGTTCAGTCGGCGTTCAAGGTGACGTTGGACGCGCATAAGACACTTAAGAAAGAGGCTGCCGAAATGGTGAAGAAGGTCGCCGCCGACAATCGGCTGACGCCCGTCGGTCGCCGGGAAAAGATGCAGGAGTACGTGGGCAAGGAATCACACCGGGTTCTCCGGGCGCAGCGAACCCTCGCGAAGATCCGAGAACAGCACGAAGCGCAGCGCGTCGCTATCCAGCCGCGTGCTGCCGACAGGACCGACCTGGTGGGAGCGGTAGCACGAAGCGACCTTCGCAGCATGTTGCGAGGCATGCCAATTGGCAAAAGCATGCAACTCCTGCTCGCGCCCGACGCCGACCCGATCCTGCTTGCGGCGGTGCTTGAACTGCCGAACTACGCAAGCGGCATCAATGACGAAACGCGGCGAGCCGTGACGGAACGCGTTATCGAACGCGAGCACCCTGGCGCTCTGGCTGCACTGGAGCGAGACGCCGAAGCCGTGGAATTGCTCGGCGTCGTGACTCGCGTTCTTGAGGACACGGCACGCGACATCGGCGAATTTCCGAATGCAAAGCTGCTGCAGGCCTTCGTCGAGCAGTCGGTTGGCGATACCTCACGACTTGACGCTGACATTCAGCATTCGTTGCAGGCCGCGTAACCATCAAATCAGAAGTTCAAGTAATGGCTCCACGAAGGCTGCAGCGACACGAAATCGCTGCAGCCCGCGCATGGTCAAAAGAAACCGGGTAAAATGAACAAGTGAAGTATGTAGCCAGCCCCGGTAGCCAACCGTAGCGCTGGGCTTGATGTAGTTGCAATCAGATTTTTTTGCAGCGCAGCGAAACCAAAACGCGTGCCTTACGTGCGGTATTGGTGTTCCCGACTCTCTGATTTATGAATGAACAAACGGCGGCCCCGCCGTCATAGGAACCGGTGGGCAATGGTGCCCACCCCCGCGCTAATGCGGAACCGTGACATGTGCGAGAAGTGCAAGCCGATCGAAGACCGTATCGCCCATTACCAGATGTTGCGCACCCTGATCAGTGATCGACAAACATTGGATGGCATCGCCTCGCTGATTGCCGAGTTGGAGGAGCAAAAACGAAAGCTCCACCCCGACCAGGATTAAGGCCGCCGGTTCACCCTGGCGGGCTTCTTCTCGCAACGGGATTACCCAGGCGGGTGTAAATCGCCTTGAAGCCAGCGGCCAAGGGACTTGGAATGCATCGGATCTTCGTAGGCGGCACGGATCGTAAGTACGTCATTGCAGAGAGCGCACTGAAACCTGTGCAAGTCCACGCCTGGGCGCTCTGCCTCGATGCTAACAAGCATCATCGAAGCCTTGCACCTTGGACAGACAGAGCGCTGGAATGTGATCGGTGGAATGGCAGGCGACGGGCGTTGAGGACTCCCTACGCACAGGCGGGAGCGCAACACTCTCTGTCACCGGCAAATGCCAGGATACGTAACGGTGATACCCACAAGTATGCGCTTCATTGACCTGATGCGCGAGTCAATTTGGGCTTGGTTCACGCCAGCGGGCCTACCCCTTCGATCACGTCGTATTCGAAAGCGACGCCCTCTGGGTCGTTCTCCTCGAACCACGTTTCAGCGGAATCTGCAGTAGCGAGAACCTTGACGTGATCCGTCGCCAACCTGTCTGGCGGTATTGACGTACACGAAGACGGTCATTGATCCCTCTTCAGCTTGGGTCATGACATGCCGGAGAGACGGCCCCGGCTCCGCAGGGGGCTTGGGGGGTATGGGCCGGGGCCGCTCCGCCGGCTCGTGCGGCGAGCCAGCGAGTCTCCCAAGCCGATCTGGCGAGCTTTGTTCCTCGCTGCTCCTTGCGGGGACGGCTAGTCAGCCGTTAGGAGCGTGTCACCAGGCGCCAATACCCGGACATAGGTCCCGCTTTCATGCAGCTCGAGCCAACCGCTCTCGATTGCGTGCTTGATACCGGCGCCAAACTCTGGACCGCTTGCCTTGAGCTTAAAGAGAAAGGGCTCGTTGAGCTTTTCGATGTGGACGCGGCCGTCTTGGACAGCCTCAATGCCCTTGGCGAGCTCAATGAGCTTGCGGGCAGCCGCCTCCGGATCGGAGTACGGTCGGTCACTTACCAATTTCATAGATCGGCCCCAGCCGGATAAAGCCGATGAGCTATAGGCAGATTGCGCATCATCGTAAAGGCCCTGCCTACCCGCACTTGTGGTTTTTGGTATGCAGCGCGGTCCGGTCTCCGGTGATCTGCTCGACATAGTCGTCGATCGCATTAATGAGCGGTTCTCGAAACCCGAGCGTCATGTTCTTGATGAGGTAGCTACGGAGCCGATCCAACTCGACAAGTTCAGCTTTGACGGCTGCTGCTCGGACTTCCTCGGCACGCCAATGCATCCGCTCTTGATGGTACGCCTTCGCGGCGGCTCTATTCTCTGCCTTGGTCATGGCGCCATCGAAACGCGGCGCGAGCCAGAGTCAAATTGTCGATTACTTGTGGTTCAGAAGGCGCGCGAGCCACTCCGCGTCGTTGGTGTGGAGAAGTGCTGGCCGGACGTAGACCTCCGACCTAGCCCGCACCTACTGAGCCAATCGCTGAACGATCACGCCGTTGAGCGACACGGCGCATAGATAAGCCCACGTAGCAGTCTGCCCGGCCGCGCTCCAATCTATTTCCACGCGAAGTGGTGGCCCCGACCCGGGCCAGCCTGCGGGCAACGGCATCGGTGTGGTCCGGCTCTTACCGATATTCATTCCCGCAATCTTCGGCAGCGTATCGGCGACCTTGAGAATGCACGCTTGCTCGTTGGCGTTTGGTGCAGCGAGCGCGGGTGACATCGACATCATCGCCGCAACGGCTATCAATATGGTTCTCATAATGAGCGAACACCTGTCGAACATCGGTGATGTTTCATGTGCCCTCCCTGTCACACGGAACAGATTGAAACGGACAGAAGCGGGCGTCGGAACGGATGGTAATGCTTGTAAATACTAGGGTTTCTCGGGAGCGTCCCGAAATAGACCGCGGGACACGAAATGGCCGGAAAAAGTCGAGCCAAAATTCAAGAAACCCTTGTGCCGCAGGCACATCTTGTTGGAGCGGGTGAAGGGAATCGAACCCTCGTATTCAGCTTGGAAGGCTGCTGCTCTACCATTGAGCTACACCCGCGTTACGGGCTCCCTAACACGGCCGGGCGGCGGTCTCAACTGCCCAGGATGTGGCTTTCCCGCGGCTTTCCGGCCTTGCGCACAGGCCTGGTTCCGGCCGGCGCGCCGCCCCTTAACAGCGGCGGCCTTCCAGCCTATATTGAGATCTTCCGAAACCAACGAAAGGAGGTGATCCAGTGTCTCTTACCAAGCGCTGTCACCTCGCTGGGATCGCCCGCTAAGTTCTGAAAAGGGCTTGGCATCGGGGCGCTCTCAGCCCTGGACCAGCGAGCAAGAAATCGGGCGCGACGGGGCTCTCCCCGCCGCGCCTTTTCTTTTGGGAATTTGCCTCGGATGGGGGCGATGCGAGCCCCCGGCTCAGAGCGCGCGAAGCCGCTCGCGCACTGCGACTGCGGCAATCAGCAAGCCGATGCACCAGGCCACGGCGGCCCGGTGGGGCTCGTCGCCCTGCAACGCTGTGAAGATGCTCGTGATCAGGCAAGGCGCGATCGCGTTGCTGTTCCGGCTCGCGAGCGAGAGCAGGAACGGCAGCGTGGCGATCGCGATTTGCAGGACGCTCATTGGCGTGCGCCATTTCGCTCGGCAAGGCTCAGAAGCCGAAGACGCTCAGCAGAGACGGGCGTTTGCCACGACGGCTCTCGGTGATGCGCTCGCCGCCGTTCTCGACGGAGCTGCCGTAATAGCGGTGATGGCCCGCCTGGTCGTGCAAATCGACCGGCTCCGACTTCCCTGCCCGCCGCGCGTCACAGATGATCTTGATGGTCTGACCCGACATTGCCGCCTCCGATTGGCTTGACGTGTTCTTCGTGGCCATCAGTCGCCGCGGCTTTGGGCATCGTTCACCCCGCAAGGCGGCAATCGGGTTTCAGGATGGTTTCGTCGCGCACTCTGCGACGCAATATTTTTGCTCTTGGGGTTTGTCGGTATCGGCGGCGATGATACGTCCTTCGGACCGCGAGCTCCAAAACAAACGAGGTGACGATGCTTTACGCCATCCTGGCCTATCACGTGGAAGACGAGATTTTGGCGCTGACGCCGGAGCAGGACGCCGCGGTCGTGGCCAAAGTCATCGAGGTGCAGGCGCCCCTGAGGGCCAGCGGACATTTTGGGCCGGCCGCCCGTCTGGATGAGACCCGAACGGCCCGCACCGTGCGTGGCCCCGGCGCGGGCGTGGTGCTGGACGGCCCATTTGCCGAGACCAAGGAGCAGCTTCTTGGCTTTCACCTGATGAACTTCGATACCGATGAGGAGGTGATCGCGGCGGTGCGAAAGCTGCGCCAGGTCAATCCGACTGCGGTCTACGAAATCCGCCCGGTCAAGCTTTACGTGCCGGCGGATGGGTTCGGCGCGACGACTCCAGAGAAATGACGGGGCGCTAGCTGCTTGCGCTCGGCGAACCGGAGGCGCGACGAATCAGGAGCGCCGCGAACGCGAACAGCCAGAGATACGACGCGTATTGTGGCGCAATCCCCGCCACGATCGTCCCCGACACGAGGACCAAGATCGGGAACAGCGCGGCAACGAACTCATGCCGCCAGCCTCCCACGACGATCCACCACAGCCAGGCATTGAGGCTGGCAATAGCCGTCAAATGCAGGCCGAAGAGCACAGCCACCGCACTGCTCGACCCATAATTGGCTTCGAGGCCGTTGGTGACCGGCAGCAGCACGATGGACAGCAGGAAGAGCAGGTTTCCCATCACCACGCCGTGGCTGGCCGCAGGTTGACGCGCCAGCCGCCGGTGATGGCTCATCCAGAACACGCCGGCGATGATGAAGCTCAGCACCAGCCCGGTGACGCGGCCGGAATAGAGCTGAGCGAGATCGCTCCAGGTCGGCATCGCCTTGAACTCGCCGGCCTTGGGCAGGTCGCTCGCCAGCAGCGTCATGGCCACGCCAAAGATGGTGTTGCTGAGCGATTCCAGCCGCCGCATCTCAAACAGGTCGGGATCGGTTATTTCAGGCAACGCCATGGCTGGAACCCACGTACGGCACTTTCCCCTAAATCCAAACTGCCGCCTCGTCCAGCCGCATTGCGATTCGCGGGCAAATCGCCGACTCTCGGCGCTTCATCGGGGCGATTCGTGACAACCTATCTTGACACGCTCAATGCGGAGCAGCGCCGCGCCGTCGAGCATGGCGTGGCCGATGGCGCGACCGTGGGCGCCCCCCTGCTCGTCATTGCCGGCGCGGGCTCCGGCAAGACCAACACGCTGGCCCACCGCGTCGCGCATCTCATCGTCGCGGGCGCCGATCCGCGCCGTATCCTCCTGATGACGTTTTCCCGCCGTGCCGCGGCCGAGATGGGCGGCCGCGTGGAACGCATCGCCCGAAAGGTGCTGGGCGAGAACAACGCCGCAATCATGCGCGACGCCTTGAGCTGGGCCGGCACCTTCCACGGTATCGGCGCGCGGCTGTTGCGCGAATACGCCGAGCGGATCGGCGTCGACCCCGCCTTCACCATCCACGACCGCGAGGATTCCGCCGACCTGATGAATCTGGTCCGGCACGAGCGCGGACTGTCGAAGACCGAGAGCCGCTTTCCCGCCAAGGGTACCTGCCTGTCGATCTACTCCCGCTGCGTCAATGCCGAGATGGAGATCGAGAAGGTGCTGGGACAGCACTATCCCTGGTGCGCCGGCTGGGCGGCCGAGCTGAAGGGCCTGTTCGCGGCCTATGTCGGGGCCAAACAGGCCCAGCACGTGCTCGATTACGACGATCTCCTGCTCTATTGGTCGCAGATGATGAGCGATGCGCTGATCGCGGACGAAATCGGCGGCCGCTTCGATCATGTGCTGGTCGACGAATATCAGGACACCAACCGCCTGCAATCCTCGATCCTGCTGGCGCTGAAGCCTGACGGACGCGGCCTCACCGTCGTCGGCGACGACGCGCAGTCGATCTACTCGTTCCGCGCCGCCACCGTTCGCAACATCCTGGATTTTCCGCAGAGTTTTTCGCCACGCGCGGAGATGATCACGCTCGACCGTAACTACCGCTCGACGCAGCCCGTGCTGGCGGCCGCCAACGGCGTCATTGGGTTGGCACGCGAGCGCTTCACCAAGAACCTCTGGACCGAACGCACCTCGTCACAAAAGCCGCAGCTCGTCACCGTGCACGACGAGGCCGACCAGGCGCGCTACATCGTCGAAGAGGTGCTGGCGAACCGCGAGCAAGGCGCGCTCTTGAAGCACCAGGCGGTGCTGTTCCGCACGTCCTCGCATTCCGGTCCGCTCGAGATCGAGCTGACCCGCCGCAATATCCCCTTCGTGAAATTCGGTGGGCTGAAATTCCTCGACGCAGCCCACGTCAAGGACGTGCTGGCACTACTGCGCTTCACTGAGAATCCCCGCGACCGCGTCGCCGGCTTTCGCATCCTGCATCTGTTGCCGGGTATCGGCCCCGCCACCGCACAGCGCGTGCTCGACCAAATGGCGGAGAGCACCGATCCGCTTGCCGCGCTCGGCCAGCTCCCGGTCCCACCACGCGCCGGCGACGACTGGATCGATTTCGTCCGCACAATCGAGAACCTGCGCTATTCGGAATGGCCGGTCGACCTCGAGCGCGTGCGGCTCTGGTACGCGCCACATCTCGATCGCATCCACGAGGACTCCGAAACACGCCGCGCCGACCTGATGCAGCTCGAGCAGATCGCGAGCGGCTATTCCTCGCGCGAGAAATTCTTGACCGAGCTCACGCTCGATCCGCCGGATGCGACCAGCGACAAATCCGGGCCACCACTGCGCGACGAGGATTACCTGATCCTCTCCACTATCCACTCCGCCAAGGGTCAGGAGTGGAAATCGGTGTTCGTGCTCAACGTCGTCGACGGCTGCATGCCGTCCGATCTCGGCGCCGGCACCAGCGCCGAACTCGAGGAAGAGCGCCGTCTGCTCTATGTCGCGATGACCCGCGCCAAGGACGACCTGCATCTCGTTGTGCCGCAGCGCTTCTTCACCCATGGCCAGCAGGCCAAGGGCGACCGCCACGTCTACGCCTCGCGCACCCGCTTTATCCCGGAAATCCTGGTCTACCTGTTCGAGCGCACGGCATGGCCGAAGGCCGCTGCCGGCGCGGCCCGCACCGGAGCGCAGGGACCGAAGGTCGACATCGGCGCACGGATGCGCGGGATGTGGCGGTAAATTGGAAACCGAGCATTTCCGAATGCCGCCTTGTCACGCCGCGACCATCACTTAAGTCTCGGTCATCCTCCCACAGAGACCTGATTGATGACCGCACCGCTCGAATTCGGACTGGACACCTTTGGCGACGTCACCAAGGACGCCCCCGGCGCTATGCTTCCGCATGCGCAGGTGATCCGCAACGTCGTCGACGAGGCGGTTTTGGCCGACGAGCTCGGCCTCGATTTCATTGGGCTAGGCGAGCATCACCGCGCCGATTTTGCGATCTCATCGCCAGAGACCGTACTGGCCGCGATCGCGGCGCGCACCAAGCGCATCCATCTCGGCTCGGCCGTGACGGTGCTGAGCTCGGACGATCCCATTCGCGTGTTCCAGCGCTTTGCGACGCTCGATGCGCTTTCGAACGGGCGCGCCGAGGTGATCCTCGGCCGGGGCTCCTTCACGGAATCCTTTCCGCTGTTCGGCTTCGACCTGCGCGCTTACGAGGCGCTGTTCGAGGAGAAGCTCGATCTGTTCGCAGCGCTGCTGTCGCAGAAGCCTGTGACATGGGAAGGCAAGCTGCGGCCGCCGCTCAAGGACCAGCTCGTCTATCCCCCGATCGAGAATGGCCAGCTCAAGACCTGGATCGGCGTCGGCGGCAGCCCGCAATCGGTGGTGCGCGCCGCGCATTACGACCTGCCCTTGATGCTCGCGATCATCGGCGGCGATCCCGCCCGCTTTGCGCCCTATGTCGATCTCTATCACCGCGCCTTCAAGGAGTTCGGCCGCCCCGCGCAGCCGATCGGCGTGCACTCGCCCGGCTACATCGCCGAGACCGATGCGCAAGCACGCGAGGAGCTATGGCCCGACTACAAGGCGATGCGCGACCGCATCGGCAAGGAACGCGGCTGGCCGCCGATGGCCCGCGACGAGTTCGTGAACGAAGCCGAGCACGGCTCGCTCTATGTCGGCTCGCCGGAAACGGTCGCACGCAAGATTGCCGCGACGGCAAAGGCGCTTGGCATTGCGCGGTTTCAGTTGAAATATTCGGCGGGACCGCTGCCGCACGAGAAGCTGATGAAGAGCATCGAGCTCTATGGGCAGAAGGTGGTGCCGATGGTGCGGGAAATGATGGGGTAGCGGTTGGTACGGTCCGCCTGCGCCTTCAGGCTGCGACGTGGCAGCCTTCGCTAACTTCGCGTTACGGTGATTTGGGCCGGCTTGCCGAGCCGAAGCTCGAGAAGCGAGCAAAGGATGGTGGGGGAAGAAGGACTCGAACCTTCGAAGTCATAAGACGGCTGATTTACAGTCAGCTCCCTTTGCCACTCGGGACACTCCCCCGCTCGACGGCAGCACATCGGGCCGGACCTTTCCGGCGACCGAAGACGGCCATGGAACATGAAGCCGCAGCAGCCCGGATGGGGACGCGACCGGGCGCGGTTATGGGCGAAACGGGTAGGCAAAGTCAACCAAGACGACCAGCTAAATCACCCCGGATACGCCCAAATTGCCATATTCCGGGACCCATGACACAAGCAAGCCCATGAACGATCGAAAATTCGGCCCGAAGGGTCGCCGCGGCGGCGGTAAGCCCTTCAAAAAACCCGGGAAATCGGCCGGCCGGCCGACTTGGCGCGAGCGCGATTCGGACCCCGACGGACCGGTCATCCTCTATGGCTGGCACACCGTCACCATGGCGCTCGCCAACCCTGTCCGGCAAATCCGCAAGCTGACGCTGACCGAGAACGCCGCTAAGCGTCTCACTGAAGAAAATATCGAGACCCGCATCGCACCCGAGATCGTCCGACCTGAGGAGATCGACCGGCTGTTGTCGCCCGACGCTGTGCACCAGGGCCTGCTTGCGGAGGCCGATCCCCTGCCCTCGCCCGACATCGAGAGCCTGAAACAGGATGGCATGGTGCTGGTGCTTGACCAGATCACCGACCCGCACAATGTCGGCGCCATCCTGCGCTCGGCCGCGGCGTTCGCGGTAAAGGCGATCGTCACCACCGGGCGCCACAGTCCGGAAGCGACCGGCGTGCTGGCGAAAGCCGCCTCCGGCGCGCTCGAACTGGTACCGATCATCACCGTGCCAAACCTCGCCCGCGCGCTGATTACGCTGAACGACATCGGCTTCCAGACCGTCGGCCTCGACAGCGAAGGCAGCGAAGACCTCGGCAATGTCGCGCTACGCGAGCCGCTCGCGCTGGTTCTGGGCGCGGAAGGCAAGGGGCTTCGGCGTCTGACGCGCGAGACCTGCAGCGTCGTGGCCCGGCTCGACATGCCTGGCGAGATCAAGAGCCTCAACGTGTCGAACGCCGCCGTGCTCTCGCTCTATGTCGGCGCGAGCCGGCTCGGGCTGATGAAGCGGTAGGCTGCTTTGCTTCACCTCGCCCCGCTTGCGGGGAGAGGTCGAAATTCGCGCGCAGCGCGGATTTCGGGTGAAGGGGAGCTTCCGCGAGTCCGACTGTCACCGTCCCCGCGGAGGCTCCCCCCTCACCCCAACCCTCTCCCCGCAAGCGGGGCGAGGGAGCGCATCGCGCATGCGGCGAGAGCTCGCTTCAACCACGCACAAAAAACGAAACGCCCGTCCGCATCACGCGGACGAGCGCTTCTCTGGCTCAACCGATCAAACGATCAGTAATAGCGGCGCAGCACGCGGTGGCCGCCATAGTACGGCGCGTAGCGGTGGGAGTAGCCATAGCGCGGGCCGTAGCCGTAGTGCGGACGCGGCAGGTAGCCGTAGCGCGGGCCGTAGCCATAGCGATACGGACGGTAGTACGGCCGGTGATAGGGATAGGCGGCCGGCGCTTCGACCGCGGCGGCACGATAGCCATAGCCGTTGCCATAGCCACGGCCGTAGCCGTAATTGGCGGGCGCAACGACTGCGTCCTCACGATAGGTCGGGTGCGGCGCGAACTCGCCCGGGCCGGTGTAGGTCGGGCCCTGGTTGACGTAGTAATACTGCGAGGTCGGCTCGGCGAGGCGCTCATAGCCATAGCCAACGCCGTAGCCGCCGCAGCCGGTGTTGCAGCCGGAATAGACCGGCGCAACCGGCTGACACGGGTTGAAGCCGCAGGCCATGGCCGGAGCGGCTCCCACAAACATCACGGCAGCCGCCGCGAACAGTCCCGAAATCATCTGACGCATTACTCTCTCCTGTTGATTTCCGTTTCGTTGGATTTGACGTTTCTTAACCAGGCGGCCTGATGAGCCCCTCGGCACGTGGTCGCCGCCGATGGCGCCGCGGATCGGCATTGATCTCGGGTGCAAGGATCACCGGCGGCGGATTGATGGGAACATCCATCTGCGGCGGCAGCGGCGCGGATTGCGCGCCCCAGCTCTGATGGTAGCTCTCGGCCGGCTTCGGCAATTTGCGGTTCGCGGGCGGCTCGACCTCGAGCCGGCCATAGCCGGGCTGCAAGCCCATGCTCGGATAATAATGGCCGACATCGGAGGGCTGCCGCTCGGCGACGTAGCTCCCGCCATAGATCGTGGGCTGCACCTGGATGTTCTTGCCCAGGCCCCAGACACCTTCGACGACGGCGTAGGACGCATCGATATTGTTGATGATGATGGGAACGCCGGGGCGGCCGGGAACGACAATATCGAATCCGCCGCCGGCCAAAGCCGTCGCGGGCAGTCCGATCAGAAAGGCTGCGAGCGCCAAAACGCGCATGGAAGGATCCCGGTTGTCCGGAACACAACCTATCGGATTGCAACGCAGAGAGGGTTAAGGCCGGTTCACCAAATGCCGGTAAGCCTAACACCCAAGGGGCGACAGCAACTCAAATGCCGTCGGGTGCACTAGCGAAGCGTTAACAGCAAGCAAGCCGCCGCACGGTCGTAGCGCACGCGGTTGCGTGGCACAGACCGCACATCCTAAACGGGCTCACGTCAATGTGCCCCCGCATGCCATGACGAGCCTGAAGCTTCTTGGCCTGGCAGCAATCGTCGCGTCCACGCTGGCGACGCCTGCCTTCGCGCAAACCGTGACCGACAATTCGGCCCGCTGCACAGGGTTGTTCCAGGATCCCAATTGCCAGAATCTTGGCGCCGCCAATCCCACCACCGATCGCGCCTATCGCCGCCGGCACATGGCCCATCGGCAAGCCAATCCGAATGATCAGACACAATCCGGCTTCTGGCCGCTCGACACCGCGGGCGCGGTCGCCGGTGCGGCCGTCGGCACCGCGGCAACGGTCGCCGCTGCACCGTTCCTGGGCTGGGGCAACTTCTACGCGCGGCGGCTATCGAGCGCGTGAGATCAGTCGGCCTCAAAGGCCGCCTGTTTCATGCCCGCGACGCTCGTTGCGGGTTCTGGCACTTTCCGATCAAGTCTGGTATTGCGACGCGCGGGCGGGCAGCCCGGCGCGTGCCGCCCTGCCCGCCCTCTCAAGCCGGCGCCGGCTTAGCTCAGCGGTAGAGCAGCGGTTTTGTAAACCGAAGGTCGGGGGTTCAATCCCCTCAGCCGGCACCAGCGCTTGACGCCCGGCGCTCAGCCAGTTGGTCGATCCCGAAAGCGCGATCGCGCCGCAACGGCATCTTGCATCGATCATCGAATACAATCCTTGTCTCTCCTCCATCAGCTTCCACGCATTTTGTTCCCGCGGAGTTCTGCATGGCCTCATGCACAACGCCAGGCGCTCTGCTCCGTATCTCGAAACGCTGAAGCCGGAGCATGCATGGCTATTTTGACTGACGAAGAAGATCTCGCTGTTCAAGCCAAACTCAATTTCAGCCTCGGTGCCAGGATATACGACACCTACCTTCAGGGGTTTCGGTGCACGGAATTGTCCGGCGGCGTCGTGATCGCCTACGCCCGCAGCGAGTACATGGCGGGCGTCATCAGCGCCGAATACAGCACGCAGATCGCGAGCGCGGTCGCAAGCGTCGTCGGGCAGCCCGCGACAATGGTGCTGGTCTTGTCGTGCGGCAAGTCGCGGCGTTGACACTTCGCCGGCGCGCTACTGCATCACTCGGGCGAAACGCGCCGCGAGATGGTGAAGGTGTGTCTGCTGTTTGAAAGGTGAGTTGGAACAGCGCGGCGGCAGCCTCCCCCGCGTCATTGCACCGCAATGACCGAGTTTCACAAGAGCCGGATGCCGAGGCACTCACTCCGTCCCAACCTCGAACGCCAGCAGCACATTGCCGGCAACGCCGCTCCACTGGCCGTAACCGGCATTGGTATAGACCATGCCGCCGGCAATGACCGCCCCGGGGCCATCGATCGCGCCACCATGGGCGGCAACGCCGTTCACGGCCTTGAAATCCCGCGCGGTGTCGAACTCCCAGAGCAGCTTGCCGTCGGGGGCGGCGTAAGCGCGCAGGAAGCCGCTGACGCTGCCGGAGAACACGACGCCGGAGATCAGGGTCACGGCAGCCGAGAGCGCGGGGCTGCATTGGAGGCGATTGCCGCAGGGCACCGGCGGCACTTCCATCACAATTTTTCCGCTGGCGAGATCGATCCCGAACAGGCCGCCGCCCTGGGTGGAATCGAGCTGCATTGTGCCGTCGCGCAGGAAACGCACGTCGGAGTTGGCGACATAGATGCGGTCCTGGTCCGCCGCCGAGCCCCATTCGCTGCCGCCGAGCGGGCCGCCCTTCCCGATCCGTGTTTGCCACAGGATCTTGCCGCCGTCGTCAGGATCAAGCGCGTGCACCACACCGGATTTCTGCGCGACGACGACAATGCGCTTGCCGTCGCGCAAGGTCACGAGGATCGGCGACTGGCCGAAATCATGATCAGGCCCGTGGTCGTCAGGACAATTGGTCTTGTCCGCGCTGTAGCACGCTACGACATAGGCATCCTTCGGCGTGGCCTGCTGCTTCCACAACAGCTTTCCCGTCGCGAGATCGAACGAGAGGATCGCGTCGCTGGTAGCGGACGGCGGGTTCGAATAGGAATTGCTGGTCGCGACATAGATCGCGTTGCGCTTCACGTCGATCGTCGGCGCCGACCAGATAGCGGCCCCGGACGGACCGAAGAGCTGCGTGCCCCTGGCATTCTTGCCGGTCGGATGCGGCATTTCGGGGATGGTGTAGGCCTGCCAGACCGGCTTGCCGGTCGCAGCCTCCAGCGCCACCACGCTGCCGCGGAAGGTGCAGCATTCGTAAGTGGCTTGCGAGCCGGCGACTTCCTCGAGCGACGAGACCGGCACATACAGCACGCCGGAATGAAGCACGGGCGCGCCGGTGATGCGCGCGGCCGCGTGCTCCTCGACCTTCGTTTTCCAGATGAGCGCGCCGGTCAACGCATTCACCGCGTAGGCGTTGGCGCGGAGATCGCCGAAGAAGATCGCGGACTGATCGCTGCCGGGAAGCGGCGCGACCGTGATCGCGGCGCGGACAGCGGCGTCGGTCCCGAACGTCCAGAGCGTGCAGCCACTCTTCGCATCGAGCGCATGCACCTTGCGATCGGTGCCGCCGATGAACAACAGACCGCCCACGACCGTCGGCGGCGCAAAGGACACCGAGGCGCCAGGGAATGCGTAAGCCCATTTCAGCCGCAGGCGCGGCACCTGGTCGGCGGAGAGGCCCGCCATCTCCGCCGGCTGGAAGCGGCTGTTGTTGAGGTCGACGCCCCACCCGTTCCAGCGCGGACCGTCGATCGCCTGCGGAAAGTCGCTCCCCTGCTGCGTGCAGCGTCCCTGCGCATCGGCCGTGCTGCCGCTGGTCGCGGCCTTGCCAGTGACGAAGGCGGCAATCGCCCGGCGCTCCTCGTCGCTCCGTTCCTTTGCCATCGCCACCATGCTGCCGGTGGTTAGCGTTCCCAGCACATGATCGAACGACATCACCTGCATGGCACCGCGGCCCGGCACGCGGCTCTGACCATCACCGCCATCGTGACATTGCGCGCAATGCGCTGCGTAGAGCGCGGCGCCGTCCTGTTGCGCCCTCGCTGGAGCGCAACACCAGATCAACATGGCGGCCACGACAGCATAAAGTCTCATGGCGTGCTCCGACATCATCATCGTGACACGAGATCGCTTCACACAACCCAGAGTGTATCGCCACGACGACCTCGGAAGCAATGGAAGTTCGGCCTGCGCCCGTCACACGTTCGTGGCAATGCGGGCACGATCGGGCAACTCGTCCAGCCGCCACACCCCCAAGCTCTTGTCGCGCCAACCGCCGTCGCCCTCGTCGCAACGCTCGTTGATCAACTCGTGCGGTGCCGGCCAGTTGAAGGGCGGCCGCTCCATGTTCAACGCGCGCCAGTCGCCGTCCTCGCAGTCGCGATTGCTGTCCCATTCGGGAAAGGTCGTGACCAGCAGGAAGCACGCACCGCTGTCGCGAAAGCAGGCGACGGCGCGATCGATGTTCGCAAAGCTCAGATGCACGAGGCAGTCCCGGCACAGAATCATGTCGGCACGCGGGAGTTCATCGCGCGTGATGTCGGCAACGCTGAAGCGACCGGACAGTTCGCCGCGCGCCGCACGCTCCTTGTTGGCCGCGATCAGCGACGGCACGATGTCGATGCCGGTGTAGTCGACATCGAGCTTGATGCGGCCGATCCAGCCCGCATCGCCACAGGGCGCGTCGAGCAGCGAGCGCGCGCCGATCCGCCGCAACAACGAAGGCAACGCGTCCCGCAGCGCAGCGGTTGCGAGGTCCTCCGAGCCGAGGCCCGATACCGAGGTCTCGGCACCCCACAAATTGGTCTTCTCGATCCGCTCGAATCGCGCGGCGAGATCGAGGCCTGCGAAATTCTCGCGGTCGGCGACGAACCGCTCATGGGCAAGGACGGGTGGACGATTGGAAGTCATCGGGCTCTCTGCACTCAAGCTGGCTTCTGCCACTCCATGATGTGGAAAAAGGGGACGCGGCGATGACGGGCGATTTTTTCAGGCTCGCCGCCTGTGGGCTCGGGCTCGATGAATAGGCGCAACTGGAGCCCGTGACCGAGCAGCAGCGTCATGTAGGTGCTCAGCGGACGGTGCCAGTTCTGAATCCGGATGCCGCGCCAGCTCACCCAGTTGCAGCGTTCGTCCATGTAGTAGTCGATAGCGAATCGCAAGATGCCGTCGCCGTCACGCGTCCAGCCGTCGGGCGGCCCCGCGGTATTGAAGCTGGTCAGGTTGGCGATCAGCAGCGTGCCGCCAGGCTGCAGCGCCGCCACCATCTTCGCGATCGCCGCGGCGAGATCCGGCATGTCGATCAGGCTGAGATAGCTGACGACCAGATCGTGGGACGCATCGAAATCCATCGTCTCGGCGCGGCCGAGCCGATAATCGCCGTTCGGATCCAGCTCCCTGGCGCGCGCGAGCAGCGTTTCGGTCGGATCGATGCCCGTGGTCCGGATGCCGGCGCGCTGCATGATGCGGCAGAAGCGCCCCTCCCCGCAGCCGACATCGAGCGCGTTGCGGAAGCCGCGCCCCTCGATCCGCGCACGCATCGGCGCATCCAGTACGAAGCGGCGGCCATAGTCGCCGTCCTCGCCCTGCTCGACGATCCAGGCGGCCGCGGACGCGGCCCAGCCGTCGCTGACATCGTCGTTCATGGATCGACCTTCGGCAATGCATGTTGGCCGCGCACATCGCAGGCGCGGCTACTCACCACAGATTGGATCAGAGCTCAACATCAGGTAAAGTGCACGTCGCATGGAGCCCTATGCCAGCCGCGAGAGCGCGAAGATCATCGCCGGTGCCGTCGCGGCCGTCGTCGCGACGGTCTTCCTTTTCGCGGTCGCGATGGCCTTCTTGCTACCGCAATAGAATCTGCCGCTTGCCGGCGGCGCAAGGCCACCGGGGCTTGTGCGTCGCCCGGCTTAGGCCGCGCGCACCGTCGACAGGAATTTTCCGACTTCGTCCTTCAGCCGGTTGCTGTCGGTCGCCAGCATCTTTGCGGTGGAGAGCACCTGCGAGGACGCCGAGCCGGTCTCGGCCGCGCCGCGCTGCACGTCGGTGATGTTGGTGGAGACCTGCTGGGTGCCATGGGCCGCCTGCTGCACGTTGCGGGCGATCTCCTGGGTCGCGGCGCCCTGCTCCTCGACGGCAGCTGCGATGGTCGAAGACACCTCCGACAGCCGCTCAATGGTCGCGGAGATGTCGCGGATCGCGTTGACGGATTCCTGCGTCGCTGTCTGGATACCGGAGATCTGCTGGCTGATCTCGCCGGTCGCTTTGGCGGTCTGCTCAGCCAGCGTCTTCACTTCGGAGGCAACGACCGCGAAGCCGCGGCCGGCCTCGCCGGCGCGCGCCGCCTCGATCGTGGCGTTCAGTGCCAAAAGGTTGGTCTGGCCTGCAATGGTGTTGATCAGCTCGACGACGTCGCCGATCCGCGTCGCTGCGACCGAGAGTTCGCTGACCCGTTCGGTGGTGGTGCGGGCCTGGTTGACGGCCTCGCTCGCCATCCGCGCGGATTCCTGCACTTGCCGGCTGATCTCGTTGACCGAGGAGGACAACTCCTCTGTCGCGGTCGCAACCGACTGGACGTTGCCGGTGGCTTCGCCCGAGGCGACCACGACCACCGAGGTCAGCTCCTGCGCGCGCTGTGCGGTGGTTGCCAGCGTGGAGGATGAGGCCTCGAGCTCGGTGGATGCGGATCCGACGGTTTCGATGATCTCGCCGACCGCGCGCTCAAAACCGTCGGCCAGGTTGACCATGTCGCGGCGGCGCTGTTCGGCGGCCTGCTTCTCGGCCTCGGCCTGCGCCGCCTTGAGCCGCTCCACTTCCAGCGCATTGGTCTTGAACACCTCGACCGTCTTGGCCATGTCGCCGATCTCGTCGCGGCGGTCCTTCTCGGGCACTTCGGTCTTGAGATCGTTGCGGGCAAGGCCCTCCATGGCGAGCTTGAGCCGGGCGATCGGCTGCGACATCGCCTTCAGGCCGATGAACAGCGCGATCGCGATGCCCAGCACGAGGCCGCCGGCGCTGACGCTCATCACGGTCCAGGTTGCGGATTTGGCGTCGCGCTCGATGGCTTCCTTGCGCTTGGTCACGGCATTGGACGTCTCACTCGTGAACTTGGCAATACGCCCCAACGCCGAGTCGATCAGCGGATCGCACTCCTTGTGCGCACGATCGGCGGCCTTGGCATTTTCTTCCGTGCTGCTTGCGTTGGCGCCGGCCTGGAGCACGGGATCGCAACCTGCGAAGGCGGCCGTCATCTGGTCGCCGACGCTCTTCGTCTCGCTTGCGCGCGACGGATCGTCCGCCTCCGCCGCGTCGAGGAACTGGCGAACTTCATTGCGGTTCTGGTTCGCGATCTTGAGCCGATTGGCGTTGCCGGCCTCAGTGGTCTCGGTGAACACCGCATAGAGCGCTGCGTGATAGGTCTCGGCGCGGCGTTGGACCCGGGTGAGGTTAAGGGCCGCCGACTGCATCGCGGTGAGTTCGCTGAACCCATCGACGGTCGCGGAGAGTTCGCGCGTGCCGAAGGCGGCTACGGCTACCAGCGCAAAGCCCATCACGGTCACGATCAGCGCAACCTTCAACACGATCTTCAAATTGTTCAAAAAGCTCATCCTGCCGTCCAATGATTTTCCGGCCCACGCGACCGAAGCAGCCCTAGCCGCGCCATTGGAACCGGGGAACATTAAAAATTGATACAAAATGGTACGAGTCGTCTTACGGAAAAATACTTTCCGGTGCCCGCGCGCAAGCCTCGCGCAAGCTTCGGCGACTTTCGGGGTATCTGGAGCCGCCCGGCCGGCCGGAACCAATCGTTCACGTCGCCCGTTGTCGACGCATGCGGATCAGAGAAGAAAACCGAAACGTGCTTCTGCTGACGGCGGCCGCACTGTGCTGTGCTGCTATAGCAGGAACGCTTGTGCTGTTCGAACCGGTGTTCGGGCAAAGCCCGGAGAGGCAGGTCGCAGACAGCAGGCCGATCGATGCGGTCGCCCCGGCACCGGTCCGGGTGGTCGGCGCGCCCTTCGTCCCGAACGTCAATCCGCGCCAGCACTAGCGCTCACGTCGGGGAAGCCTCATGGCCGTCCTCGGGCCGGCTATGGGCACTCACCAGATTCTCGACAAACGCCAGCACCTCTGCCCGCTTGTCGGGCGGCAGTGACAGAAAGGCGCGCAAGAGCCGCAAGCCCTGCGCTTCGTCCGACCCGTCGGCCTGGGGTTTCATCCATCCAATGTCGGGCGTCCGGGAAAAATATGCAATCCCTTGCAGCCTGCCTTCTTGATTCGGCGCTCCATCTTTGGTGGAATAGGTCTAACAGGGTGGTGGGTCATGAAGTGGATCCGGGAGCGCGACGCACTGATCGCGCAGACGCTGGCCTTCGTCCAATCAGTCTCCGGCAGGAAGGACGACTTCCGCCAGCCGGATACCTCTGCGGCTGCTCCGGTACTATCCGCGGAGATCGTTTCCGTCCGGGCCGTGGCCGTCGCGTTCGAGCCGCCACAGGCCGCCCCGCCGCCCGAGCTCCAGCCCTTGCCTGTCCCACCACCGCGGACGGGTGGCGATTTCCGCAGCGAGATGCAGGCCCGCATCGCCAATTTCAGAAAGCATCAGGAACGCTTCGAGCGCGAGCGCGAGGAATATTGTGCGGCGACCCTGTTCAAGCTTCGCGCTGCCATCCGCGACCCTTCCACCCGTCCGCCAACGGACGAGTGAAGCTGACTTAGCCTCTCACAGCCAGGACCAGACCAACCAGAGATTGGCCGCGCTGGCGCCAATCAAGGCCAGCGTCAGGGGCAGCAGCATGTGCCCGCAGGAGGTTTTCAAGTCGGTCGCCATGGCCGGAAACATCCGCTGATTCCGGCCGGGGAGTCCCAGGGATTCTTTTTTTGGGGATTCAGGACTCGTTTACGACTCAGGGCCCGACACCTCGATCACGGACCCGTGATCGCGCCAGTGTGCCGGAAACCCTCCCCCGGGGCACGCCGTTAACGCGGTTTATGGGAGCGGGAAGGATGCCCTACGCCCTGTTCTGCAATGACGGCCAGATCAGCAAGGCCTATCCGAGCGAGGCCGACGTCTGGAAGCTCGCGCAAAGGAGCGGCCTGGTCGTGGACGTCGGCACTGACGACGCGCGGCACGGTCCGCGTCGGATGCTCGACAATGACTACGAGATCAGGCCCTGCCGGGCCGCCCAAGGCGAGGACCCCGCCAAGAACAAGGCGGATGCCGAGCGGGAGTCCAGGATGGAGCTTCAGTTGGGCTTATAATACCTGGCCGAAGGCCGGCGTACCTCAGGGCGTCGCGGTCGCCAGCGAGGCCTGCTCAGCGGCGAGCGCCACGCAGGCCTTCCGACGATGCAGCCCGCGGATCGCGCCGGTCACCTTGAGCACCTTGCCGGACGGACAGGAGGCATCCATCACGAAGGCAACCTCGTAGGGTGCCAGCATCAAAGGCTCGGATTTGAGGATTGTTTGGGCAGAGCACGGCAGAGCGACGAAGCACGAGATCACCACCACCGACGCCAAGATACGCATGTTCGTTGTCCCACCAGCCCGGCAATTCGATAATAACGCGTTCCGGAGCGCGAGTTCCGTAAGTCGCAAAAATTATTTTTGCTTTACCCGATCCCCGTGACACGCGTGAGAAGGCGCGCGCCAGACTGTTTGCTTGCAAATGACGCGCCAGATGGTTCACGCAAACCAAACAAAAGGCGGCAAACGAAAGGCCGGCGCGAAGCCGGCCTTTGTCAGATCAAGGGTCCCCTGCTGGCAGGTCAGTAGCGCGAGGCCGCCGGACCGCCCCAGCCGAACCGGTAATTCACCCCGACCTTGACGGTATGCTCGTCGTCCCGGCCTCGGACGCCGACGACGTCGGCCGGACCGGAGGCGATCGTGGTGCTACCAAAGTTGTAATACTGGTATTCGGCCTTGGCCGACCAGTTCGGCGCGAACATGTACTCGAGGCCGGCGCCGACGGTGTAGCCGTCCTTGCTGTTGCCGGTGGTGGTGAAGGCTTGCGGCACGCCGGCGACGTTGACGCCGAGGCCGCCGTTGCGCCAGGCGTAACCGCCCTTGGCGTACAGCAGCGCCGGACCCCAAGTGTAGCCGATGCGGCCGGTCACCGAGCCGAGCTGGTCAGTGTTCGAGGTCACCTGCGTCCCCAGCGGGAACGTGACACCGTTGTTGTTGGTCGGCAGCCAGGAATACTGGGTTTCGATACCAACCACCCAATTGGGCGCGAACTGGTAGTCGAAGCCGCCCTGAACGCCGCCCAGGAAGCGCGCGTCGCTCGACTGGAAGCTGCTGTCGCCGGCGAAGGCGCCGCCGACATGGCCGCCGATGTAGAAACCGGTCCAGTTATAGATCAGCTGCGGCGGCGTATAGGTCGGAGCCTTGGCATAGGTGCGAGGCTGCATGTCGGCTGCCGCGGCTGGTGCGGCCAGCGCAAGCAGAGCGGCTGCGCCCAGCAAAATCGTTTTCATGATCATCCCCGTTCTTTCATTTACGACACTCAGGAAACAACGTGGCGTGAATTGGGTTGCTTCGCGGCGATGCCGGAACGTTGATCGTTCGCGACTGTGACGTGGCGGCAACAACGCGATTTTGTTCCGTCACGTCTGCTTGCGGCGACCGATTTTGTCGTTCGCGCAAGTCTTGCCGTAACGATCTGTCGCGAGGCAAAACCGCCCCGTTCAAAGCTCGCCGAAATGTGATCCAGCTGCTCCGGCGGCTCTCGTTCTAGCACCGCGCGATAAAGGCGGCCTTTGCGCTATCGCGTCATCTTTTCCAGTTCCGGAAAGGGTGCGTAAACCGCGCCAACACAGAACTCGTTGGTGCGGTCGACGACGCGGTCGCCCCGCCCGTTGACGAAGACTGCGGCCCGCTCGCGCACGGTCTTGTAGCTGCCGTCGGTCTCGCGGGGCGTGAAGTGCAGGCAGCTGACATAGAACTGCCGGCCGCCGATCTCGCGCAGCACCGGCTCGGCGATGCCAGCGTCGCGCACGCCGACCGGATTGTTCAGATAAGCGCGCATCAGGGCCAGCGTATCGCCACGGAAATTGTCGGGAAACGGCTGCGGGCCTCCGGTCTGGGTCCCCTCCATCAGGGACGGACGGTCACCATCGCTGCCGAAACATGCCGCAAGCGCCAGCGGCAGCATCAGGATCACCGCACGTTTCGCCAATCGCCCCAAGGGATAAAATTCTCCAGCCGGTCAGACCATGAGATGTTCTAGCTGCAAGGTTGCACAAAGGGAATTCGCTTCCGCAACCGGTCAACGGCGCACCGGCCCGCCGCCAGCACCTCGCGCTCTCGCGCGGGGCGTGACGAAACGGGCCGGGCCTGAACTCCGCGCGAGGCGGCGGGGCAATGAAGGATGCCGCCTCGCGGGATCAGTCGTTTAGCTGCGCTTCTCGGTGGTCACTGGCTTCGCGACGTCCGGCTGCGCCTTCAGAGACTTCCTGGCCGACAGATGCTTGTGGTGATGACGATGCGTCCGCACGGTCTTGTGCTCGTCGGGCGTGATCGCGGCGTTGGCGTTCATGGCCTTCGCCTTGGAATCGGCCTTGGTATCCACCTTGACGGCGGTGGTCTTCGCGTCGGCCTTGACGCCGGCGTCGGGTTTCGCGGCGGTGTTCAACACCTTGGTCTGAGTCTGGTCCGCCTTGATCACCGGCGCAGTCGTGGTTGTCTTGCCGGCCTCGGCTGCGAAGGCCGGGGCTGCGATCACGGAAGCTGCGAGCAAGGCTGCGGAAATGGTCTTCAACATGGTTGGTCTCCTCTTTGAAGGATCTTGAGGCGGCGCCCTCTCGCCGACCCTTCGATCATGGATGAGAGCCTAGAGGGAGCGCACTGAACCCAGTCTGAAGCCGATTGCAGGCTTCCATTCATCTGGATGACAAGTTTGTTATCTTGCCGTTGGAAGGCCAAACCGCCGGAGACGGCGGGGAATGTTTTTGTCTCCCGGGTGTTCCGGTCTTTGGGCAATCGTGTAGGATCGCCACGTTCCATTCGGGAGAACTTAGATGCGCAAACTTTCCATGCTTCTGGTACCGGGACTTGTCTCGATGGCGTTGGCGGCCGGACCGGTGCTGACGAGCGCCTATGCCGCCGGCAGCGACGATCCCTCGCCGCCGAAGTCGGACACCTCGACCAAGAAAGGGAAGAAGAAGAGCTCTTCCGTCAGCGATCCCAAATTCCTCGCGGCCTATCGCACCGCCTACACCACGATCTACGACAACCACGACTACACGAGCGCGATCGGCCAGCTGAAGTCGCTCAAGCGTGACGACGTCGCCGACGTCGCCAATTTGATCGGCTACTCCTACCGCAAGCTCGGCGACTACCAGTCGTCGAAGGTGTATTACGAGCTGGCGCTGAAGGACGATCCGAACCACGTCCGCACCTGGCAGTATTTCGGCCTCTGGCAGCTCGAGCAGGGTAACCGCGAACAGGCGCAGTATCATCTGAACAAGATCGCCTCGCTCGCCGGCACCGACAGCTCCGAATATCGCTCGCTTGCGGCAGCGCTCGACAAGCCGACCGGCGCGACGCTCGTCTACTAAGACACCGCATCTACGAACAACAAGAACCGGCACAACCGTCAGGGTTGTGCCGGTTCTGCGTTTTCGGCTAGCCTGCGCGCATCCTCCCCGGCAACTGGTGCGCAATGGATAGGTGGCTACGATCCGCGATCGACTACATCGGCTCCTGGATCGAATTCCAACAGACGACCTTCCAACAGCCGGGCGTCATCGTCGCATTCGTCCATCGCGGCGAGGTCGTCGCCGAGCATGCGTTCGGCCTCGCCAATCTCGACACCGGCGAAAAACTCACCCCGCGCCACCGCTTCCGCATCGCCTCGCACTCGAAGAGCTTCACCTCGGCCGGCATCATGAAGCTGCGCGAGCAGCGCAAGCTCCGGCTGGACGATCCGGTCGGCCAATATGTCAGCGGCTTGCATCCGCGCGTCGCCGAAACGACGATTGCACAAGTGCTCTCGCATAGCGCGGGGCTGACGCGCGACGGCGCCGATTCCGGTCAGTTCATCGATAGCCGCCCCTATCTCAACGCCAAGGAGCTGCTCGCCGAGCTGAAGCAGCCCGCAGCGATCGAGCCCGGCACGCGCTTCAAATACTCAAATCACGGCTTTGGCCTGATTGGCCTCCTCATCGAAGCGGTGACGAAGGAGCCCTACTCCGCCTGGATCAAGCGCGAGATCATCGAACCGGCGGGCTTGCGCGAGACCGAGCCGAACACCCCGCTTCCCAAGGGCGCGCCCTTCGCGCGCGGTCACACGCGAAAGCTGCCGCTGGGTGAGCGATGCGTGATCCCCGGCGACAATCCTGCACATGCCATGGCATCCGCCGCGGGATTCGTCGCCACCGCCGCCGATACGGCGCGCTTCTTCGCACAGCTTGCGCCCAATGCCAGGAGGAGTGTGCTGTCGGTCGCGGGCCGCCGCGAGATGACGCGGCATCACTGGCGTGTCCCGCAGAATTTTGAGGGCTATTACGGCTTGGGGGTCAACGCTGGCAAGACCGACGGCTGGGACTGGTTCGGCCATGGCGGCGGTTTCCAGGGCTACATCTCCCGGACCTGCTCCATTCCCGCTTGCGAGCTCGCGATCAGCATCCTCAGCAACTCCATCGACGGCGCGGCGCCGATCTGGATGGACGGCGCGATGCAGATCCTGCGCGTGTTCCAGAGCCGCGGCGCACCCGACCGGCGCCTGCGCGACTGGACCGGCCGCTGGTGGACCGTCTGGGGCGCAACCGATTTCGTGCCGGTGGGCAACCGCGTGCTCCTCGCCAATCCGCAATTCAACAATCCGTTCATGGATGCCGGCGAGATCGAGGTGACCGGCCGCGACACCGGCAAGCTTGCCTGGGCCGCCGGCTATTCCAGCCATGGCGAGCCGGTCCGCCGCGTCCGCGACAAGCGCGGCAAAGTCAGCGACATCTGGATCGCCGGCGCCAACGTGAAGTCCGCGAGCGTCGTCGCGCGCGAGATCGCGCGCAGATACAAGCCGCGCAAGCGTCGGCCTACTCCCTGATCAGCGTCTCGACCTCGCTCCGCAACGCCTGCCGCGAGCCGTCGCGCGAATAGAACATGTGGCCGCCGGGATAGACGACGAACTTGATCCGTTGCGTCGCAAAGGCCGGCAATTGGTCGAGCGCCCGCTTCGATCCGAAATAGGGCGTGGCGAGATCGAACAGGCCGTGCGCGACCAGCACGTTCAGCTTCGCATCGGTGGCGAGGATCTGACGCAATTCCGAGACCGATTGCGGCGGGTTGATGCCGTTGCCAAAGTCCCAGTTGCGCTCGACGGCGCCGTTCAGGACTTCGTAGGAGCCGTCGGGCCGCCAGTTGAGCTTCCGTGTGAAAACATCGACCGCAGCGCTCGTCAGCGGCGCCTGAAGCGCATCACCTGAGGGATCGCCGAAGCGCGAGCTGCTGGAATCCGGATAAGGATCCAAGCCGCGCACGGAGGCGTCGTAGCGTCCCGTCACCATGCCGTTCTTACGGTCGAATTCGCGGCGGAATTCGCCGACATCGAACCGGCCGGCGAGCCTGCGGCTCACCGCCTGATCGAGGCCGGTCAGTTCGGCGACCTTGTCGGCAAGACGATTGGCGGCCTCCTTGTCCGCTTCGCCCTTGACGAGGTCGGCCAGGAATTCGCCGCGCGCATAGGCCTCCACGTCCGCGAGAGCGGCGCGCGTGACCGGCCCTTTGACTTCGCGCGCCACCGCCACATAGCTCGGCAGCGTCGCGACATATTGCAGGAGGCTCGTGCCGGTGAACTCGCGGAAATCCAGCAGCGGCGACACCAGGATCAATCCCCTGACGCCGACGCCATGCTGGAGCTGCAACTGGCGCACGACCTTCGGCCCACGGATACCGCCATAGCTCTCGCCCGCGACGTATTTCGGCGAGGTTAGCCGGTCGTGCTTCTCGAGCCACCGGCGGATAACGAGCGCAATCGAATTGACGTCGCCGTCGACCGAATAGAACCGCTTTCGCGCGTCCTCTCCACTGGCGATAACACGGCTGTAGCCGGTGCCGACGGGATCGATGAAGACGAGATCGGTGAAGTCGAGCCAGGTCTCCGCATTCGGCTTCACCTCGGGCGAGGCCGATGGCGAAAGCCCCTCGCCGTCGAGCGGCAACCGCCAGGGCCCGGCAGCGCCAAACTGAAGCCACGCCGAGGACGCGCCGGGCCCGCCGTTGAACAGGAAGGTGACTGGGCGCGTGGCGCGGTCAGCACCATCGAGCTCATAGGACGTCGTAGCGATGTCGGCCAGCGGCTCGCCCTTGTCGTCGAACACGCGGATCGCGCCGGCGGTCGCGGCGAAGTTGAGCGTTCGGCCCGGCAGATCGATCGTCTGCTTCGTGGTGGAATCCCCGGGGAGACGATGCTGCTCGGCGGCCGATGGCGAAGCCTGCGCCGCATTCGGCGCATTGCCGCCGCGCCCACCCTTCTGTCCCGCAGGCGCCGTTGCCTCGTTGCGCGGCGGCAGTGGATCATCCGCGCGCGCAAAACCTGCGAGCGCGAAGGCAGACACCGCCAGCACCAGCCCCGCGCTGCGCAGCGTCGGCAAACTCATGACCATGACTATTCTCCCTGCCGACCGCGCTCGCACGCCGTCGGTCGCCAGCCAGCGAAGGCGGCAGTTTTAGCCGCCAATTGCGACGGTTTGGGGGATCCGAGGCCGGAAGCCGGCTTTCCGGCCCGATTCTGCCCTGAACGAAGACGGGCGGCCGCCCGATCGCCCGTCCCGTTTGCCTTGCCGGCCGGTCATCCTCGACAATGCAGGCCCAGGTCGTATAGACGACCTCGGCGGAACTTTCTCGAGCCAGCCCCTGCCCGGAAGCCATGACCAAGCCATTGCGGTACGACCGAATCGCCTTCGTCGCCAGTTCGAGCAGCGAAGCGCAGGCCGCCTTCGGCCAGCTCGCCAGGGACTATGGCAATTGCGATCCGAAGGACGCCGACATCGTTGTTGCGCTGGGCGGCGACGGGCTCATGCTTCAGACGCTGCACCAGCAGATGCACTCGGGAAAGCCGATCTACGGGATGCACCGCGGCACCATCGGCTTCCTGATGAACGAATACTCGACGGTCGATCTGCGCGCCCGGCTCGAGGCCGCGCATGAATCCGAGATCAACCCGCTCCTGATGCGCGCGACCGACGTCAACGACCGCGTCCATTTGCACCACGCCATCAACGAGGTCGCGCTGTTCCGGCAGACGTACCAGGCGGCACGCCTGCGGATCCTGATCGACGAGCGCGAGCGCATGCCCGAGCTGATCGCCGACGGCATCATGGTGGCCACGCCGGCCGGCTCGACCGCCTACAATCTGTCCGCCCAGGGGCCGATCCTGCCGATCAACGCCGCGCTGCTGGCGCTGACGCCGATCAGTGCCTTCCGCCCCCGCCGCTGGCGCGGCGCGCTGCTGCCCAACACGGCCTATGTCGTGATCGAGGTGCTGGAGGGTGACAAGCGTCCTGTGGCCGCGGTCGCCGACCACGACGAGGTGCGCGATGTCCGCCGTGTCGAAGTCCTCACCGACAAAACCATCTCGATGCGGATGCTGTTCGACCCCGGACATAGCCTTGAAGAACGCATTCTGCGCGAACAGTTCGGCTCCTAATACGCCTGCCCGGCGGCGTGCCGGACGCCCGATCGCAACGCTTCGTTAACCCTCGGCACGATATGGTTAATGAAAGTTGACCCTTTGGCCTGGGCGTCATGTTCCGCATCGACTTCAATAAGCTCCGTTTCCTCATCTGCGACGACAATCCGCACATGCGCCGCATCCTGCGGACGCTGTTGCATTCGTTCGGCGCGCGCGAAGTCTATGAGGCCGAGGACGGCGCCACTGCGCTGGAAATGTACAGCCATTACGTGCCCGACATCGTCATCACCGACTGGGCGATGCCGATCTTCGACGGGCTTGAGCTGGCGCAGATGATCCGGCAGCCGGAATCCAAGGGCAACCCCTACGCGCCGATCATCATGCTGACCGGCCATTCCGAGAAGCGCCGCGTCACTGTCGCGCGCGATGCCGGCGTCACCGAATTTCTGGCAAAGCCGATCTCGGCCAAGGGGCTCTATCAGCGCATCCTCAACGTGGTTGCCAGTCCCCGGCCCTTCATCAAGACCAAGGCCTATTTCGGCCCCGACCGGCGCCGCAACACCAACTCCGCCTATATGGGTCCCGAGCGCCGTGTCGGCGAAAAGCACGAGGTGCTCCAGCAGCCCTCGCTGCTCGACAAGGCCCGCTCCTCCATCTAGCGCAACGTCTTCAGCGACGAGGCAGGCATCATGGCGAAGAACAGCGCACGAGACATCGAGGTCAAGGCCTTCGCCACGCATCATGTGATCACGCAGCCCAATCCGCTGCGGAAAGTCCTGCGCCGGGTCGAGGAAAAGGACATGGACGATCCGGTCGGCCGCGCCGAGCAGGCGCTGGCAGGCTTGTCCAGCGAGTTCAAGGACTGGATGACGACCGAGGCCAACCGGCTGTCGGCCGCCTACGTTGCCATCCGCAACGAGGGCTTCACCAAGGACAGGCGCGACGAGCTGTTCCTCGCAGCGCACGACATCAAGGGCGACGCCGCGACGTTCGGCTTTCCGGCGGCAGCGGGAATCGCCGAGAGCCTGTGCCGCGTCATCGAGCACGCACCCGATCTCGAGAGGGTTCCGGCCGAGCTGTTCACGCACCACATCAACGCCATCCTGGCCATCGTGCACGATAACACCCGGCTTGACAGCCTCACGGTCTCCGCCGAGCTCAACCGTCGCCTGCGCAAGGTTGCCGACGAATATCTCGCCCACGCCAACCGCGACCGCCCCGAGCATCTCGAGGTGATCCTGGCGCCGAGTATCGTGCCGGCGGAGTAAAAATTCAGCTCTTCTTCTCGTCATTGCGGCTCGCAATGACGGAGCTTGTGGATCCGGCTCGAACTACGCCGCGATCAAATCATCATAGACCGGTGCGATCGCCTCGTCTGCGACCAGCTCGTCGCAGAACAGCCTTGCCTCTTCGCGCGCGGATTCGGTGGCGAAGCGGCGCAGCAGGACCATCAGCGGCTCGGTGGCACCGCGATCAGTCTCGCAATGGGTCAGCACGCGCTCGACCATGCGCCGGCGCAGCCGGGCCGCGCTGTCGTCGGTATCGACAAAACCCTGCTCGTGGCAGGCATCGAGCGCGACCTGAAACGCCGCAAAGGTCGCCTCGGGAAGCCCGGCCCGGCGCAGCAACGCGTGCAGGCTATTGCCGCCGCGGTCGTGCAGCAGCGCGGAGACGCGCGCCAGCGGCAGGTCGGCGAGTTCAGCGAGCGCGGCATCGAACAGTTCGAGATTGCTCGAGAGCAGCGCGCGCAGGATCAAGCCCGCGGTGAGCTGGCCCGTGATACGGAGATGCCGCACAAGGCCCCGCATCTCATCGCCGCGCGAGCGCGCCGCGATGTTCATGGTGGAGCGATCGCGCGCCTCGGTCGTCATGCGGTCGGCGCGGTCGGCGCTCAACCAGTTCCGCGCCACGACGAATTGCGCCAGCGTCTCCGAGAGCTTTGCCACCAGCGCGGCACGCGTTGCGGCCGGCAGATCTTCCAGCACCAGCATCGCCTCGCGGATCGCCGCGAGATGGCCGTGACGCTCGACGATCCGATCCCAGGAGAACCGCGCGAGCTCGGCATGGGGGTTTTCGATCAGCTCCAGCGCGGCGGCTGCGCAACCGACTTCGGCGATGGCGGCACAGACAGACACCGGCAGCGCGATGCGGCGAGCGATCGCGCATTGCACCTCGCCATTGCCGGTCGCGACGATGTCGACGAGATCGGCGTCGATCAGAAGCGGAGAATGTTCTAGCACAGGCAGCGCTACCGACGGCTGGTCTGCCGACAGAGCGCGCACGATCGCGGCTGGCGCCTCGTTGCTGCGCGCAAAGGCTTCCGCCATCGCCTTCCGCACCAGCGGCGAGGCATCGTCGAGCAGCATCAGGAGCGCGCCTTCAGCGGCGACGCGGTCGTCATGGGAAAGGTCTGAGATCAGCCAGGCCCGGGCCAATGCCCGTGTTGCCTCGGCCCGCTCACCGGCGGACGCGGTCCTGATCCAATTGATGAATTGCCGAACAATCATGGTGCTTCCGGCTTACGCAACGAAGACGAAGCGGTGACGTCTTGTCACCTGCAACACAAAATAAACCACGACGCTTAACAAAGCGTTCACCATAACTGACTGGTTTTATTGACGTTTTGTTAAGGGCTGGAGCGAGCCTGACCGCGAGCGGCAGCGCGCTAGCTCGAGAAGGTGCCGCTGCGATCGCTGAAGAGATCGAGCGGCTGCGGCGGCCGCACATCGGGCGTCGTCGAAGCAGCCGAGGTCGTTGAGGAAACCGAGGTCGCGGGGGCGACCGAGGTGAGCGAGGCGTTGTTGCCCCACAATTTCTGCACCGTCGTCGAGACCGGCTGCGTAGCGTCGGCGGGCTGATAGATCGAGCGAAACACCGGCGTGCTCGGCGCATTGTCGGCAACCATCGTCGACGTTGTCGCGCTGACCGGCGTCACCGAACGCGTATCGGGGAAGGTCTGGAGATAGGCGGCGCTATTGATCATGGGCGCGGTGGGCTGCACGCCGTTTGCGCTCGCGACCTGCGTGGTCGATGGCGCGTCGCCGTACATCGCCATCGCGCTACGCGTCGATTTGGAATTCGCGGCGCTGGCGTAGCGCGCGTTCAACACCGAATAGACCTCGGAGACACTGCGGGCGCGGCCATCCTTGGCGTAGAAGATCGAGCGGTTGGCGGATGCCGCATTGGGAAACAATCGCGCGCCGACCGCTTGCGGATTGTCCTCGGCATTGGCGATCAGCTTGGCCGCGCCACCGACGCCCATGAAATGCGCCATGTAGAGCTCGCTGTCGGACGGCCTGCGGCCGAGCAGACCAGTGAGCTTGAAGCTGTTGGATTGCGTCAGCGCCGCCGCCATGCTCGAGGCGGCCTCCGGATCGTCGCGCAGCTTCATGATCGATCGCTTCATGAAGGGATCATCGACGGTGTAAGTGCCGGACGACGTCCTGGTGATGGCGTCGGAATAGTTGCCGTAGCCGAGCTGGGTGCCCGCCTCCTTCACTGTGCCGAGCCAGGTCTGGTCGATGAACTGGTAGAGCCCATGGGCGGACGAGGTGGTGGCGCCGGCGGACGGATCAAAGTCCGATTCCATCTTGGCGGTCGTGAGCATGTATTCGAAGCTGACGCCGGTCTGGCTCGAGGCCTGCTTGATCGCACCGGCGACGCGCTTTGAGCCATCAGTCGCGGCGGTCTGCGTGGCACTGGAATTGTCGACCGACATGATGGAGTGCCCGCCCCGCGCGGCATTGAACGGCGCCGGCAATTCGGACGCCCTGTCGTCCCACCGTGGGACAGGCATGGTTAATGCGGAGTTAATTCGGCGACCGCGCCCGGCCCCGAGTCATTCCGGGGCGCGCGAATCTACTTCTTGTAGACGTTGCTGGGATCGAACAGCCTGTCGGCATCGACGAAGACGAGCTTCGCACCACCATCGTCGGCCTCGATCTTGCGGTAGAAGCAGGACCGGCGGCCGGTGTGGCAGGCCGCCCCGATCTGCTCGACGCGAAGCCAGACCGCGTCCTGGTCGCAATCGGTACGGATCTCGACCACACGCTGGGTCTGACCCGAGGTCTCACCTTTTCGCCACAAGGCATTGCGCGAACGGCTGAAGTACCAGGCTTCTCCGGTCGCAATGGTCTTGCGCAACGCCTCGTCGTTCATGTGGGCGACCATCAGCACATCGCCGGTGGCGACGTCGGTCGCCACGCAGGTCACTAAGCCGGCCGCGTCGAATCTGGGCTGAAAGCTCAGCCCTTCCTCGATGTCGTGGGAATGAGTGGACACGGCGTCCTCGCTATTCGTTCGCGAGGTCAGCGAGTGCCTCGCACCAGGGACAGGAAGCGGGCCTGCTCCGCCGGATTGTCGCGGAACATGCCGGTAAAGCGGCTTGTGAACGTCGAGGCGCCATGCTTGGCGACGCCGCGCACCGACATGCAGGTATGCTCGGCCTCGATCAGGACCGCAACGCCGCGGGGCTTGAGGACCTCGTCGATGGCGGCGGCGATCTGCGCCGTCAAATGCTCCTGGGTCTGGAGCCTGCGGGCGAAGATGTCGGTCAGGCGCGCAAGCTTGGACAGGCCGACGACGCGTTCCACCGGCGTATAGGCGATGTGCGCCCTGCCATAGAACGGCATCATGTGATGCTCGCACTGCGAAGTGAACTCGATGTCGCGCACCAGCACGAAGTCGTCATAGCCGGCGGTCTCGCCAAAGGTGCGGTCGAGCACCTCGGCCGGGCACTGGTGGTAGCCCTGATAGAGCTCGTCGAAGGCCTCGACCACGCGGCGCGGTGTATCGAGCAGGCCCTCGCGCCCGGTGTTCTCGCCGATATAGGCGAGCAGCGTCTTCACCGCAGCTTCCGCTTCGGCGCGCGCCGGGCGCGGTTGGTCGGCGCGGACGGCGGCCGCGAGGAATTCGGCAGGATCGAGCTCGGCCGGGCGGCTCTCGGGCTGCTTGTCGGAGGGCTTGTTGGGGCGGATGGATTTGATCGCAGCGTCCATGTCTACTCCGTTCGACGGCCTATTGGCCGGAGTGTCACCGGCAGACGGGGCGGCATGCCGCCGGACGCCTGAAGAGAACAGTTTTGGCGAAAAGGGTCTTCGGCTAGAACGCCGGCCGCGCGGTTCTGGATCAGCGCCGCCGGGCCGTCGGACTGTTTTTCCGCCAGTTCCGACCCTATATAAGACCGTGGACGGCGCCCGCCAAGGCCGATCCGGCCCGGAAGTGTTGGACACCATCACATGCTGAACGACATCTATAACAAGCGGATCATCGAACTGGCCGGCAATATTCCGCGCCTCGGGCGGTTGTCGGACCCCGACGCGAGTGCCACCGCCCACTCCAAACTTTGTGGCTCGACCGTCAAGATCGACCTCAAGATGGAGGGCGATAAGGTCACCGACTTCGCCCATGACGTGAAGGCCTGCGCGCTGGGACAGGCGTCTTCATCCATCATGGCAAGTCAAATCGTCGGCTCGACTGCGAGCGAACTCCGTGAGTTACGCGAAACCGTTCGCAAGATGCTGAAGGAGAATGGCGCGCCGCCCGACGGCAAATGGGACGAGATCAAGTTCCTCGAGCCGGTCCGCGACTACAAGGCCCGCCATGCCTCGACCCTCCTGACATTCGATGCCGTGGTCGATGCGATCGGCCAGATCGAGGCGAAGACGAAGCAGCCGGCCACTGCGTAGGGCTGAGGCTTTTACTTCTGCGAGGCTGCCGCTGGCACCGCCCCCGTCGGCACCATGGCTTCCGCCGTCTTCGTCGACTTGGCAGGCTGCGTTTGCGGCTCTGCTTCCTCGCCGAACCGCGCCTGGGTCTTCGGCGCAAGCTCCGCCATCGCGGGGGCCGCGACGTCTACATGCGGCAGCACGTCAGCCACGAGATCAGTTGTCACGAGATTCGTGAGCTTCAGCTCGGCCGTGTCCAGCTCATGCAGATCTTCCCAGGGCGGCACATTGAGCGCGAGCGACAGGAGATCGCCGGCACCGCCCATGTCGAAGGTGTATTTGGCGAGCCGGCCGATGTCGCGTTCCACGATCATCAGGTCCTGTGCGCTGTAGCTCGCGGCCCGGGCGTCGTCGGCGCGATCGCCCATCCAGATCTGGTGGACGCGGACATGCGCCGCTTCCGGCACGTAGCGCTTCTTGCCGGCCAGCATCAGGAACACGCACATGGATTCGCAGTAGGCCTCGGGCGCGACCGCCGGACGGGCGCCCTGTCCGCCGCGGTTCTGCTGCGTGATGCCGACCGTGGTCAAGAGGCCGAGATTGCGGAAGCGCCGGCCGAGCGTGATCGCGTCGTTGACGGAACCGCCGCTGGAGTCGAGCACAACTGTCGCGCCGCCGAGCTGGCGTCCGCGGGCAAAATCGTCGAAATCCTTGGGGGTATCAGCGGTGATGATGCCGACCGCGCTGACCCAGCCGCGGCAGCTGGGCTCGCAGGCGACCCAGCCAAACTTCATCGGCAGCTTGCGCTCTTCGAGGGAGCCTCCGGCGCGGGCCGACGATCCGCAGGTCGCGACGGCACCCGCCAACACGATTCCACAAGCAGCGGTTCCCACCAGCAACCAGCCGCGTAGATTGAGCGACTTCAGAAGTTTCAAACTGGTCCCTTCCCCAAGCCCTAAGGCGATGCAGGCAAGCCCCGTTTCGACGTTCGGATGAGTCTCACACGGACGTCACAAAAATGGTATCCGGGGGAATACAGATCGTCCATAGGTACTTGCTGCACTGCCCCCTGAAAGCAGGCAAGGTATGGCGCGCGTACAACAGCTTGCAGTTCCCAGCGTTGGAACCGCGCATCATGGCGCACAGGATGTCGGCAGGGCGCACACATGAAGCACTCAACCTGCGAGCACTGTTCCGGTCCCGTGACTGAGACGCTGCGGCTACCGCGCAAATTCGGCCGCGCGCTGATCTGGCTGTACCGGCACACGCTGTCGCCGCTGGTAGGCTACAATTGCCGGCACCTGCCGACCTGCTCCGTCTATGGCGACGAGGCGATCGAGCGCTTTGGACTCTGGGCCGGTGGCTGGATGACGCTGGCGCGCCTGTTGCGCTGCAATCCCTTCGGCACGTCGGGCATCGACAACGTGCCCGCCACTGCGCCGCCAGGCGCGCGCTGGTACCTGCCCTGGCGCTACGCCCGCTGGCGTGGCGTCAACGCCTCGTAGGAAAGCATGCTGCGGTGCTTTACGCATCGCTGCCCTGAGCGGAACCGGAACTTTGTGCTCGCGTTGTTGTAATGCTCCCACGGGAGGAAACAACAATGCGCTGGAAAATCAGCCCTCATTTTCACTTCAGGCTTGGTCCACATCCCAAGTTTAATCCGAGTGATCACGATCCCCGAACCATCGACATGATCGCCATCGTGGCCCTGCTCGCGCTCGTCCTCGGCTCCGGCTGGTATCTGGCGACGAGCTTGGCCACGCAGCCGAGTACGACGGCGTTCATCGTGCCGAGCCAGAGCGTGCACTGGTAGGTCAGAGGTCCAGTACCAAACGCTCCGAGTCTGATCCGGCAACGCAAACCATGAGATAGCGTTCACGCTCATACGGCGACAGGATTCGGTCACGGTGCACAGGCTTGCCCTCGAGCCAGCCAAGCTTGCAGGCGCCGCAGATGCCGCCGCAGCAGGACGTCGCGATGTCGATGCCCCCTTCCTGCAATGCAGCCAGCATGGTCTGGCCGGCGCGAACCTGGATTTCGGTCCCCGTGCGTGCCAGCGCCACCGTGAACGGCTTGGCGTCGAGATCAATGACCGCCGCCGGGGCGACGAAGCGCTCGATGTGAACATTGGCCTCGGGCCACGCAGCGGTCACACGCTCGAAATCCTCAGTCATGCTCTCTGGGCCGCAGCAGGAGACCAGCGTTTCCGGCCTGACATCTCCGATCAGTGACGCGAGATCGGGGCGCCCGGAACGGGATGTGCGATGCACGACGACCCGACCTTCGTCGATCAATGGCGCGAGGTGCGACGCAAGCGGCAATTCCTGACGCACGATCAGATTCAGCGTGAAGTCAGCACCCCCGGTTCGTACGAGGTGCCGCGCCATCGACAGGAACGGCGTCACGCCGATGCCACCCGCGACGAACACATGGCTCGCAATGTCCGCATCGGGCGTGAGTCCGCCGCGCGGCAGTGAGACGCCGATGACATCGCCGATCCCAATCTCGTCGTGGAGCGCGCGCGAGCCCCCGCGCCCGTCCGCCTCGCGTTTTACCGCAACGACATAGCGTGCGTTGTCCGCGGGCTCGTTGCACAGCGAATAGGTGCGGACGAGCCCGCTCGGCAGATGCAGATCGATATGCGCGCCCGGCTTGAAGGGCGGCAGCTCCCAATGGTCGGGATCGGCCAGCGTGAACAGTTTTATGCCTGCACCGGCCGCTTCAATGCCGGCGACGACCGTCTTGATCGTCGTGATCGGACGCGCCTTCATGCGGCGCTCCGCACGCTATCGCCGACCCTGACGACGCCGCCTTGCAGGATCTTGCAGTTGAGGCCAGAGCGGTTGATCAGGGGATCGAAGATCGCCTTGCCGGTGATCTCCTCGATATGCCGGCACGGTATCGACAAGCGGGTTGCCTCCAGCAGAGTCTCTCCGAGCCAGAAGCGGCGGCCGACCAGATGGTTCAACGGCACGCCCTCGACGGTGACGTTGCGCCGGTGCTCTTCCGGGCCGAGCTCGATGCCGGCGTCGCGCTTCAGCGCGATCAGCGTCTCGAGCTCGAACAGGGTGACCTGCCGGCCCTCCTCAGGCTTGTGCGAATAAAACCCCTCTTCATTGCCGATCAAGTAGCGGTCGCCCTCGATCCCCCCGCCGGCGATGAGGGTGATCGATTCCATCGCGCGCATCGGCAAGAAGGCACGTGGGGTGAGATGAAGGAAGCGCACCACGCCGGTCCAGCCTAGGCGTGCCGCGCTCTGCGCCGAGCCGGCGCTGATGGTGTCGAGCATGACGGAATCCTTTTTGAGAAACGATGGCGCGCCGCAACAAGCGGCGCGCCGCGGGGGGTCAGGTCAGTTCCTTGTTCGCCATCTCCGGCGCGAACGTGGTCGCGGTCGCGGTGATCGCCGCGCAGGCGATGAGCAACAGCGACACCGGCCAGGTGGCACCGCCGCTCCAGGCCATCAGCGAGGCCGCGATCAGTGGCGTCAATCCGCCGCTGATCGCCGCACCGACCTGAAATCCGAGCGAAGCCCCGCTGTAGCGCAGGCGTGCGGAAAACAACTCGGAGTACCAGGGCGCGCCGATGCCGAACATCACCATCTGGCCGAAGGTGATCGCGACCACGATGGTGCAGATGACGATGGCGGGATCGCGGGTGTTCAGCAGCCAGAACAGGGTGAAGGCAAACAGCGCCGAGAACGCGCAGCTCGCATAGAACATCTTCTTGCGGCCGACGATGTCGGATAGCCAGCCGAACAGCGGAATGGCAAGCAGCGCGACCAGCGATGCGGCGAAGGCGCCGTTCAGCACCACCGTGCGCGACAGGCCGAGATTGGTCGTGGCGTAGGACATCACGAACACGCCGCCGATGCTGGCATAGGCGATCTCCGAGATCTTCAGACCGACCGCGGTAAAGAAGGGCCTGCGATGGTACCTGAAGATCTCGACCAGCGGCAGGCTTGCAACCTCCTTCTTGGCCTGGACCTGACGGAAGGCCGCCGTTTCCTCCATGTTGAGGCGGATGTAGAGGCCGACGCCGACCAGGACGATCGAGACCAGGAAGGGAATGCGCCAGCCATAGGTCATGAAGTCGCTTTCCGGCAGGCTTGCCACCAGCGCAAACATGCCGATCGCGGCGAGATTGCCGATGGGATTGCCGACTTGCACCATGCTGCCGAGCAGTCCGCGGCGATGCGTCGGGCAGTTCTCGACCACCATCAGCACCGCGCCACCCCATTCACCGCCGAGACCGATGCCCTGGAGAAAGCGCAAGCCGATCAGCAGCAGCGGTGCGGCGATGCCGATCTGCTGGTAGGTCGGAAGCAGGCCGATCAGGAAGGTGCCGATGCCCATCGCCATGATCGTGATCGCAAGCATCGCCTTGCGGCCGACCCGGTCGCCGTAGTGGCCGAAGATCGCAGCACCAAGCGGCCGTGCCAAAAATCCGACCGCATAAGTACCGAAGGCCGCGATGGTCGCGAGCGTGGGGTTGCCGGCCGCGAAGAACACCTTGTTGAAGACCAGCGCGGTCGCCGTGCCGTAAATGAGGAAGTCGTACCATTCGACCGCGGTGCCGATCACACTCGACCATACGATCCGTCGCAAGCTCGCCGCCTCGTCCGGCGCTACGTTGAGGGCTATGTCGTCTGCTACGGTCATCGATCTCTCCAGAAAGTACCGGCACATTGGTGATGTCCCGTGGAGCCCATCGGCAGCCGGGACCTCAAAAATCGATCATGTTTACTAATAGAAATCAACGGCGCGGGACGCAGCAATTGCCGCGCGGATCGGCAAAGCAGCAATTTTGCTGCAAAATTCAGCCGTATTGCGTGGGATGCAAGCAAATATGCCCATAATTTCCGCGGCGCTGCTCGAAGTTTCCGCGCTTAAGTTTTCTATTGGGATACATTCAAAGCCTGGCCTTCACCGGGCTCGCGCGCAGCGCCGGGCTGGCGGTTGAGGCGCATCTGTTGCAAAAGGTGCAACAGCTCGGTCGTTACCTGGAGACACATGCGTGCTTGACGTCAGCAAGGCGGCAGCCGTCGGGGGCAACATCCGCCAAACGCGGATCGCCAAGGGCCTGACGCTGGATCAACTCGCCAGGCAGAGCGATCTCACGCGAGGCTACATCTCGCTGGTCGAGCGCAACCTGAAGATCCCCTCGCTCGCTGCGCTGCTGCGGATGGCCGCCGCGCTCGAGGTGAATGTTGCGAACTTCTTCGACCCGAATGCCGAGCCCGCGCCGCGCTATACGCTGTTCCGCCGAGAAGACGGCAACGTGCCGCTGTTCCAGGACACGTTTGGCGTGGTCCCGCTGGTGACTGGCCGCACCCGCAAGATGATGGAGCCGTTTCTGCTCAGCCCGCCACACAAATCGGCGACGCGGGCCTCGCATGCCGGCGAGGAGCTGCTGTTCGTCATCAACGGCAAGATCGCAATCAAGCTCGACGGCGAAGAGCTCGTCCTCGGCAAGGGCGACTGCCTGTATTTTTCAGGCGAGACCCCGCACGAGGTCAGGAGCCTCGGCCGCCAGAAGGCCGAGGTTCTGGTCGTCGTCGCTCAGAGCCCGGCTGCGTAAAATGGGCTAGCGGAACCAGAAGAAACGACCGGGCGACGGCGGGACCGGCTCGGGCGGACGCAGACGCTTCGGCCGCGGCGGCTTTGGCGGCGGCTCGGCGGACGAGGTGGTTTCCGCGGCCGGTGTGATCTCGCTCCCCGGCACCTTCACCGACAGCAGCAAATTCGACTCGTGCATGCGCCAGCGATAGCCGACGCCGAAATCGATCGGCTGCGCGCGCGTGAACAATTCTGCGTAGCGCTCCTGGTAGCGGCCCGGGAATTCGCCGATTGGTCCAAGATAGTGGCCGAACGGGAAGAACCGCCATTGCCGCGCATTGTAATTAGCCAGTGGAATGCCGGAATCGTCCTGGATGATGGTCGAGCTGTTGGCGAGCAGCCAGTCGCGCACGACAGTGAAGTTGCCGGCGTGCAGCAGATAGGACGCACTCTTGATCAGACTGTTGCCGGGGCCGAGGGTCTCGCAGAACTTCAGGAAGCCGGCCGCGCGCGCTCCGGAATTGGAGAGATCGGTCGAGAAATAATACAGCGTGCGCGCTTCGCCGTCGGGGCCTGCAAAGGTGATGCGGACGCCCCGGGTGGCGTTCGGTCCCGGATTGTCGTTACCGGTATGCACCCCGCCCTTGTCGTCGAGCGCGAGCATCTCGACGTTGCGGATGGTCTTGCCGGAGCGTGCCAGGAAGACATAGAGGATCGGCAAGGTGCCGTTGACCTGGTTGGTGTGCAGGTCGACCTTCATCTGCTTGGTGATGAAGAAGGAGAAGTTCAGGATCGAGCCGAGCGAGCGCTCGACATTGTAGAGCGCGGCACCGACCGACCCACGCGGCAGCTTCGACAGATCAGGCACCGCACCGACCGGCTCCAGCGCGCCGAGTACGTAGGTGCTGGCCTTGGAATAGAACGCGTTGGCGTAGAGGAAATCCGGGCCGCTGAACATGTAGAACATGGTCGGCCGGGGCGCGGCGAGGTTGACGTCGGACCAACTTCGGATCTTCGACAATTGCCGCTGCTCGAGCTGGGCGAAGGCGCTGTCGAAGAATTTCGCGTGGTGCTGCCAGGACGGGTCCTTGGTGAGCGCCACCAGCGGCGAGTCCGCCGAGGGCTGCATGCCGGCAAGAAAGCGCGCAGCATCGTCGAAGGTGACCTCGGCCGCCCGCGCGGACGAAACCGCCGCAGCCAGCAGGACAAGGGCGACGGCCGCAATTCTCATGGGTCGAAACATGTCTATTCGCGATGTGATTAAGTGACAGCGGCGACCGGCCGCCTGCGGAAAACAGCATAAATCAACAGGCCGAAGGCCATGACCAGCATCCCCGCGAGCGACTGCACCGGCCGCTCGGTCAAGAGGTAGTACATCATGGACGCGGTCACGAGCAGGAAAATCAGCGGTGTGAACGGGTATCCCCAGGCGCGATAGGGCCGCGGCAGGTCGGGATCGGTGATGCGCAGCTTGATGACGCCGGCGACCGTAAAGAACGAGCAGAACAGCAGCGCAAACTGAATGAAGTCGAGCACCGCCTCGAAGCTGCGCGTAAACAGCATCAGGTTCGAGACCGCGAGCTGAAACAGGATGGCATAGGCGGGCGCGCCGCTCACCGATCTCTTCGAGAACACGCGCAGGGCCGGAATGTCCTCCCCCATCGTCATCATCACGCGCGGGCCGATCCACATCATCGCACTGATCGAGGAGATCAGGCCGACGCAGATCATCGCACCGACGATCCTGCCGCCGACGCCGCCGAAGATGGCGCTGCCGGCGACGCTTGCGACGTCGAGCTGGCCGGCGAGCGCGCCGACCGGCGTGGAGTAGAGAAACACCGCGTTGAGCGCGACATAGAGCACGAGCACGATCAGCGTGCCCGTGAGCAGCGCGCGTGGCAGGCTCTGCTGCGGCGTGTTCATCTCGCCAATGATGTAGGTCGCGGCATTCCACCCCGAGAACGAGTACATCACGAAGACGAGCCCGATCGCGAAGGGCGCGCTGACGATATGGGCGAGATCGCCAGCCTGGGGCGCAAACGAGATCGGCTGCGGCGTGCCGATGACGAAGCCGGCGACCAGGAAGGCAACGATCAGAACGACCTTCAAAATGGTCGAGATCAGCTGGAAGGTCGAGGAATGCCTGACGCCGGTCAGTTGCACGAGCGAGACCAGCCAAACCACGCCGATCGCGAGCGGGATCGGCGGCAGACTGGGGATGACCGATTTGGCATACTCGCCGAACGCCATGGCCGCGAGCGCCACCGGCGCGGCAAACCCCACCGTCGCCGAGACCCAGCCGGCAAGGAAGCCGAAGGCGGGATGATAGGCGCGGCCGAGGAAATTGTACTCGCCGCTCGAGCGCGGAAACATCGCCCCGAGCTCGCTGTAGGAGAACACCCCGCACAGCGCGACAATGCCGCCGACGGTCCACAGCGCGAGGATCGAGAAGCCCGAGGGGATGTCTTTGACCTGGAAGCCGAGGCTGGTGAAGACGCCGACCCCGATCATGTCGGCAACAACGATGGCGGTTGCGACCAGAACGGAAACCCCGGAGCCACCTCCGGTCAGCCGCCCAGTCCAAGGCGCGGTTCCCGCATCTGATGCCGTCATCTGGGTCCTTAGCCTCAGGCGTCGCGCCTCGTGGGAGGCGTCGTGCAGATTGGTCCAGTCAATTCAAGCAGGGTTAACAAGGGTTAAATGAGGCGGGTCAAATAGGTAATATAGCACCTTATATGCACGCTCCTGGGCAATAAACCCATAGTCAGCCGCGGAAATCCTCGCTCCCCTCCCACAATCGCGACACGTTTGCGTGGTCTTTTTTGATCGTTCCGGATGTGGGGAAGTTTCTCCGGACACTTAACGTCGCCTAAACGCCGGTCGGCTCAATTGTCTAGAGATTGCCGATGGGCTTGGGTTCATGGCTTGGGGTCATGGGTGGATGGACGGGGCCGTTACGAACGTGAGAGCTGACATTCGTGCCGATCGGACGTCGTCCGGTCCCCGCGGTCGTGCGCTCCGTGTCGCCCTGATCTCAGCCTTGGTGCCGATGTCGCTGACGTTGGTTCAATGCGGCAAGGCGTCCGATCCGACGGCGCTCGCGGCGAACTCGCAGGCCAATGTGCAAGTCGTCAATCAGACCGTCGCCAAGACCAATCCGCAAATCGCAAGCGCCGACACGTTCGAGGATCGCTTCCCCGCTCCCCAGTTCAGGGAACGCTACCCCTCGGCGAGCGAGAGTTTTCTGCAACGGCAGATGTCGGACTTCTCGCCCAAGCGCGCCGTGCAGCAACAGTCGCCGGAGCAGGCGCCCTACAAGGTCGCATCGCTTGCGCCGCAGGTGCTCTATCAGCGTCCGCCGCGCGAAGACCTGACGTCGCTCGTCAGCATGAAGTCCTCGGCCTTCCCCTATTTCGGCAACAACCCGGCTTCCGACGCGCCCTTCCTCAACATCTCCAAGGGCGACCGTCGCGGACACCGCAGCTATTCCGGCCGCGTGTTCTGGCAGGACGAGACCTACAATGACAGCCGCGTGCTGGTGCACGTCCCCGAGCATTTCGACGTGCGCAAGCCGGGCGTGATCGTGGTGTTCTTCCACGGCAATGGCGCGACGCTGGAGCGTGACGTGCGCGACCGCCAACTGGTGCCGCAGCAGATCACCGATTCCGGTGCCAACGCCGTGCTGCTTGCCCCGCAGATGGCGGTCGACGCCGCCGATTCCAGCGCCGGAAAATTCTGGCAGGCGGGCGGCCTCAAGCGCTTCATGGACGAATCGGCCGACCACCTCGCCCGCGTGACCGGCGATCCCAACAGTGCGCGCGCCTTCGCCAACATGCCGATCGTGATCGTCGGCTATAGCGGCGGCTTCCTGCCGACCGCCTGGAGCCTTCAGGTCGGCGGCATCAGCGATCGCGTCCGCGGCGTCGTGCTGCTCGACGCGGTCTATGGCGAAATGGACAAGTTCGCCTCCTGGATCGAGAGCCACCGCTCCGGCTTCTTCGTCAGTTCCTACACCCACTACACCGCACGTCGCGACCGCGAGCTGATGAGCATGCTGCGGCAGAAGGGCATCGGCGTCTCCGAGGACATGGACGCCCCCTTGCGTCCCGGCAGCGTGGTGTTCATCGAGACCGGCGACGGCATCACCCATCGCGACTACGTCAACCGCGCGTGGACGCAATATCCTCTCAAGGACGTGCTGGTGAAGATGTCGGCGACGCCGGCGCTGGCGCTGACGCGCGTTGCGGCCACCAGTTCATCCGCATCGAGCCGATAGCCGGAATATTGCGCGGGCCGGGATTTGGCTGTGCTGCCTGCAATTCTTTCAGGCTGTGATCAAAATGTGACGTTGATTGCCGAAATCCCCGGGAGCTACCGGATTGCTTCCGCTGGCCACGATCATAATTTGCCGGCGAAATTGCATTTGGAATTCTGCGGGGACGGGCTGTGCGCCGGGGACTGTATAAGGTCGACTTCCACACGGTTCATGGAACCGGCTGCGGCGTCGTCTATGTAACGGATGGCAAGATGCGCGGCGGCAATTCCGCCTTCGTCTTTATCGGTACCTACGCGGGCGAAGGCGACAGCATCAAGGTCAAGATCTCGACCGAGCGCTATAACGACGATCCGTCCTTCAAGGCGCTGTTCGGGCTCGACAGGATCACGCTGACGCTCAGCGGCCGCGAAGAGGGCGACATGGCCGAATTCGAAGGCACCGCGCTGCAAGTGCCGGGCGTTGCCTTCAGGGCCGTGCTGAGCCGGATCAGCGATTAGCCGTCGGGGCCTTAAGCCTCAGCTTTTCGGCAGCTTCGGAATGCTCTCGGCAAAGCCGTTGTAGCAGGCCAGCCGCTCGTCCTCTTCCTTGAAGAAGTGGCAATCGGCATAGCCCTTGGCTTTCGCCGGCTTCGGCTTCGGCGCCGGCGGGATAATGGCGTCGTAGCAGTTGAGCCGGTCCTTGGTGCCGTCATCGAGATCGAGGCAGGCCTGAAGCCGCGCCGCGATCGATTGCGGCTTGCCCTTCGGCGCTGCGGCCGGCTTGGCCGCTGCCTCTTTGGTCCCTTTGGGTTTGACCTGCACCAGCGGCTTGTCCCCCACCATCGGCGGCTTGTCGGTTTGCGCAAACGCGGCGGTCGAACAGAGCACCGCGGCAACCGCCAGAATCATCCTCATCTCAGTCAACTCTCTTTGGTCCCCATGCCTCGCCTTCTAGCGCTCTCGCGCGCGGTTTGCCAAGCGCCTTGCGCGCAGGAAACGCGCTTGGCGTCACGCCGGAGCGGCAGCAGGCGGCCGGGACCGGCTCCGGACCACCAGGATCAGCGCCAGCACCACGAAGCTGACTGCCACGAAGCCGATGGTGTGCAGCAATTCGCGGGCGAACAGCAGCCCGCCGACGGCGGAGCCGACAGCCTGGCCGATGTAAAGGACCGACGTATTGAGCGCGACCGTCGCCGATGCAAGCTGCGGCGCGGCCGCGACCAGCCGCACCTGCTGCATCGAATTGGTCGAGGCGAAGCCCAATCCCCAGATCGCAACCGCAATTGCCATCGAAACAAGGGTGCCGGCGCTCAGCGCCCACCCCGTGATGCCCGCCAGTAACAGGCACGTGAACAGTAACGAGGTGCGATAAGGCCCCCAATTGTCGACGATACGGCTTGCGACGACAACGCCGAGGAAGCCGCAGACACCATATAGGCCGAACACCATACCGATCGCATCCGGGCTCGCTTCGGTCAGCTTCTTGAGCAGCGGACCCATGAAGGTGAACACCGCGAACTGTCCGGACATTTGCAGCATCGTGATCGCGAGCAGCAGCAGGATCGTCCTGCTGCGGCCGACTTCGCTCCAGGTCTTCAGGTCGACCGGCGTGCCCTTCAAGCCGGCCGGCAGGCGCACCAGCAGCAACAGGAAGCTGACGCAGCCGAGCGCGCCGATCCCGCAATAGGCTGCGCGCCAGCCATAGCGGCTGGCGATGAAGGTGATCAGTGGGAGACCGACGGCGGCGGCGAGCGACCAGCCGAGGAAGATATAGGCGATCGTGCTGCCGCGGCGCTCGGCCGGCACGATCAGCGCCGCCGTGCCCGCGGCCTGCGGCGTGTAGAGCGCACCGACGGCAAGCATCACCAGGCGAATGACAAGCAGGCTGGTGTAGTCGGCTGCGAAGGCCGAGGCGAGATTGCCGGCGGCAAGCACCGCAAGCGTGGTCGTGAGCAAAATCCGCCGTTCGATGCGGCTGGTCAGCCACGCCGTCAACGGCGAGCCGATACACAGCGTGATCGCGCCAAAGGTGATCAGGAGCGCGGCCGCGTGGATGCTGATGCCGAGCCCTGTCGACAATTCCGGCAGCATTCCCGCCGGCGCCAGCACCGAAGAGCCGGTGACGATATTGCCAAGCATCAGGGCGGTTGGCGTAAAGCGGCCGGCACGGGAATTTTCCATGCAAGTGCATGTAGACGAGAGCTGTGGCCAGTTAAAGAGCTTCCGCGAAATAGTTGGTGCACGGCGTCGCCTTTACGCGCCCATTTTCTTGGAATTGCCGGATTGCACAGGCCGAATCGCCTGATATATCGCTCGTTCCCGCTTACCTGCGCTCGTTCGCAGGAGTGAGCCTCAGGAGAAAAGCAATGACCGATGACCGCAAGTCCGAATCCGGCTTCCAATACAGCCTCAGCAATTTGAGACCCGTGACCCCACAGGAAAAGATCACCCTCACCTTCCCCGACGGCGCCCGGCGCGAATACGCCAAGAGCACGACCGGCATGGAGATCGCCAAGGGCATCTCGCCGTCGCTGGCCAAGCGCACGGTTGCGATGGCGCTCGATGGCGAACTCGCCGACCTCAATGATCCGATCGAGGTCGATGCGAAGATCGAGCTCGTCAACCGCGACGATCCCCGCGCGCTCGAGTTGATCCGCCACGACTGCGCGCACGTGCTCGCCGAGGCCGTGCAATCGCTGTGGCCGGGTACCCAGGTCACCATCGGCCCCGTGATCGAAAACGGCTTCTACTACGACTTCTTCCGCAACGAGCCGTTCACGCCGGAAGACTTCGCCGCGATCGAGAAGAAGATGCGCGAGCTGATCGCGCGCGACAAGCCTTTTACGAAAGAGGTTTGGGATCGCGAGAAAACCAAGCAGGTGTTCCGCGACAAGGGCGAGGCCTTCAAGGTCGAGCTGGTCGACGCCATTCCCGGCAACGAGCCGATCAAGATCTATTACCAGGGCGACTGGTTCGATCTGTGCCGCGGCCCGCACATGACATCGACCGGCAAGGTCGGCAGCGCCTTCAAACTGATGAAGGTGGCCGGCGCTTATTGGCGCGGTGACTCGAACAACCCGATGCTGACTCGCATTTACGGCACGGCGTTCGCCAAGCAGGAGGACCTCGACGCTTATCTCAAGCAGATCGAGGAAGCCGAGAAGCGCGACCATCGCAAGCTCGGGCGCGAGCTCGATCTCTTCCACTTCCAGGAAGAAGGCCCGGGCGTCGTGTTCTGGCACCCGAAGGGCTGGACCATCTTCCAGCAGCTGATCGCCTATATGCGGCGACGCCTGACCGGCGACTACAACGAGGTCAACGCCCCGCAGATTCTCGACAAGTCGCTGTGGGAGACTTCCGGCCATTGGGGCTGGTATCGCGAGAACATGTTCGCGGCGCAGTCGGCCGGCGACGAGGCCGAGGACAAGCGCTGGTTCGCGCTCAAGCCGATGAACTGCCCTGGCCACGTGCAAATCTTCAAGCATGGCCTGAAGAGCTACCGCGACCTGCCGCTGCGGCTGGCCGAATTCGGCGTGGTGCATCGTTACGAGCCGTCCGGCGCCATGCACGGTTTGATGCGCGTGCGCGGCTTCACCCAGGACGACGCGCACATCTTCTGCACCGAGAACCAGCTCGCGGACGAGTGCCTGAAGATCAACGATCTCATCCTGTCGACCTATGCCGATTTCGGCTTCACCGGCGACCTGACGGTGAAGCTGTCGACCCGGCCGGAAAAACGCGTCGGCACCGATGCGATGTGGGATCACGCCGAACGCGTGATGGCCACCGTGCTGCGCGAGATCCAGTCGCAGAACAATCACATCAAGACCGAGATCAATCCGGGCGAAGGCGCGTTCTACGGACCGAAGTTCGAATATGTGCTGCGCGACGCCATCGGCCGCGACTGGCAATGCGGCACCACGCAGGTCGACTTCAACCTGCCGGAGCGGTTCGGTGCGTTCTACATCGACCACGACGGCGGCAAGAAGCCGCCGGTGATGGTGCACCGCGCGATCTGCGGCTCGATGGAGCGCTACATCGGCATCCTGATCGAGCACTATGCCGGCAACTTCCCGCTCTGGCTCTCGCCGGTGCAGGCAGTAGTCACTACCATCACCTCGGAAGGCGACGAATACGCCAAGCAGGTTCTGGAGCAGGCGCGCCGCGCCGGGCTTCGGGTCGAGATCGACCTGCGCAACGAGAAGATCAACTACAAGGTCCGCGAGCACTCGCTGGCCAAGATCCCGGCACTGCTCGTGGTCGGCAAGAAGGAGGCCGAGACGCATTCGGTCTCCGTCCGCCGTCTCGGCAGCGACGGCCAGAAGGTGTCGACCACGGCGGAGGCGATCGCCGCGCTGGTCGACGAGGCGACCCCGCCGGATGTCCGGCGGATGCGCGACACGGCCTGATCCCTGAAATCGATCTAAATTCGCTTTCGGTAGCGGGCGTGCGTTCCTATGTGGGGACTGCACGCCCGACGACCAGCCGAAGAGGTAAATGCAGTGCCCGACGCCATCGAACTCCTCAAGACCCGCCGCTCGGTCAAGCCGCGTGAGATGACCGGCCCCGGCCCTTCGCCGGCCGAGCTCGAGACCATCCTCACCATCGCCGCGCGGGTGCCCGATCACGGCAAGCTCGCGCCCTGGCGCTTCATCATTTTCGAGGGCGACGCCCGCGCGCGCGCCGGCGAGGTGATCGCGAAGGTCTTTGCGCGGAAGAATCCCGGCGCACCTGCCGCCGACATCGAGACCGAGCGCAAGCGCCTCACCGACGCGCCGCTGGTGATCGGCATCGTCAGCTTCACCAAACAGCATCCGAAGGTGCCGGCCTTCGAGCAGGAATTGTCGGCGGGCGCCAGCGTCATGAACATCGTCACGGCCGCAACCGCGCTCGGCTACGGCGCATGCTGGCTGACCGGCTGGTTCTCGTTCGATCGCGACGTGCTGGACGGGCTTGGCCTCAAGCCGGACGAGAAACTCGCCGGCCTCGTCCATATCGGCACGCCGACCAAGCCGAGCGAGGATCGTCCGCGACCGGTCCTTTCTGAAATCGTGACCCGTTTTTAATCGAAGTCTTGTTGACGGCCCGAACGTCTTGCGGCTTTGATCCCTGCGAGGAAGGAAGCCCGGATGAAGCGCCGTGAATTTCTGGTCGGGGCCGCGATGCTGGCCGGCACCATGGCGCGAAGCCGCGCCGTCGACATCCCAGCCCCCACCCCCGACAAGCTGCAACGCATCACTGCGTTCTTCGAGAACGAGGTCACGACCGGCAGATTGCCGGGTGTCACGGTCCTGATCCAGCAGCACGGCAAGCCGGTCTATTTCAAGATGTTCGGCGTGCGCGACGTCAGGACCCGGCTGTCGATGACGCCGGACACGTTCTTCGCGATCCATTCCATGACCAAGCCGATCACCAGCCTGGCTGCGATGATGCTGATCGACGAGGGCAAGCTTGCGCTTACCGACCCCGTGTCGAAATACATTCCGTCCTTTGCCGGCACGAAGGTAGGACTGGAGGTCACCAAGCCGGATGGCTCGCTGGCGCTTGACCTGGTGCCGCCGATCCACCCCGTGACCATCAGGGATCTGATGCGGCACACCTCGGGCATCAGCTACGACTATATCGGCGGCAAATGGGTCGAGCTCGCCTACAAGGCGGCCAACATCTTCGAGGGCCCGTTCGACAACAGGGAATTCGCCGAACGCGTCGCCAAGCTGCCGCTGGCGCGCCAGCCGGGAACGCTGTGGCGCTACGGTCATTCCACCGATGTGCTCGGCAGGGTCATCGAGATCATCACAGGGCAGACACTGTACGACGCCTTGAAGCAGCGCATCTTCGATCCGCTCGGCATGACCAGCACCAAATTCGTGCTGACGACACCCGATGAACTCGAGCGCATGGCGCGGCCGCTGCCGAGCGACCAGATCCTGCTCGACGCCGAGCACGATCGCCTTGCCCATCCGGAATGGCAGTCCGGCGGCGGCGGCCTGCTCTCGACGATCACGGACTATCAGCGCTTTTCGCAAATGCTGCTCAACGGCGGCGAGTTCGCCGGCAAGCGCTACCTCAGTCGGGCCGCCTTCAAGGACATGACGACGGATCAGATCGGGCCCGGCTCCGGAGTCGGCCGCGACTATTTCTATTTCCCGGGCGACGGCTTTGGTTATGGCTACGGCCTTGCGGTACGCACCGATCCCGGCAACGCAAAGCCGCCGCCGCCGGGATCGCTCGGCGAATTGAAATGGGACTCCGGGAGCGGCACCTATTTCGGCGTCGATCCCAAGCTCGACATGATCTACGTCCTGATGCAGCAGACCCAGAACGAGCGCGGCCGTATCACACCCGCTTTCAAGGAACTGGTCTACGACACCTTTCCGCCGGAGCTACGCCGCCCGTGAGGCGCGCTGGCCGAAATCGGCGAGCAGTTTTGCGATCTCGGCCGCCGGCCTCGCGGCGCTGAACAGAAAGCCCTGCACCTCGTTGCAGCCTTCCGCGCGCAGCCAGTCGAGCTGGTCCTCAGTCTCGACGCCTTCCGCAGTCGTGGTGATGTTGAGGCTGCGGCCGAGCCCGGAGATCGCGCGCACGATCGCGACGCAATCGGGCCGTTGCGCCAGGTCTTTGACGAAGGAGCGGTCGATCTTGATCTTGTCGAAGGGGAAGCTGCGCAGATAGCTGAGGCTGGAATAGCCGGTGCCGAAATCATCCATAGAGATGCCGACACCGAGCTCGCGCAACTGATGCAGCGTGGCGAGATTGGCGTCGGTTTCGGCGAGGAAGATGGACTCGGTGATCTCCAGCTCGAGCCGCTTCGGCGACAGGCCGGATTGCGCCAAAGCCGAGATCACGACCTGAACCAGATTGCGGCTGCGGAATTGCACCGGCGACAGATTGACCGCAATTTTGATGTCGGCGGGCCATTTCACGGCTTCGGCGCAGGCCTCGCGCAACACCCACTCGCCGAGCTGAGAGATCAGGCCGATGTCTTCGGCGACCGGAATGAATTCCGCCGGCGAGATCATGCCCTTGTCGGGATGGCGCCAGCGCAGCAGCGACTCGAAGCCGGAGATGCGGTCGGATGCGATTGACACCAGCGGCTGGTAATGCAGTTCGAACTCGCCGTTAGCAAAAGCGCGGCGTAGATCCAGCTCCATGTCGCGGCGCTTCTGCGCCTGAAGGTCCATCTCGCGCTCGAAGAAATGGTGCACGCCACCGCCGTCGGACTTCGCCCGGTACAGCGCCATATCGGCGTTGCGCATCAATTCTTCCGACGTCGTGCCGTCGCCCGGCGACAGTGCGATGCCGATGCTGGCACCGATCACCATTTCCTGGCCATCGAGCTCGTAGGGCGCCTTCAGCATGTCGATCAGCAGGGTCGCACAGGCACTGGCCTCGTTCGGCGAGACATCGGCCGCGAGAATCACGGCGAACTCGTCGCCACCGAGACGCGCCGCGAGATTGGCGCCGCGAACCGCGGTGATCAGGCGTTCGGCGACTTCCTTGAGCAGGCGGTCACCCGCCGGATGCCCAAAAGAATCGTTGATGTTCTTGAACAGGTCGAGGTCGATATAGAGCACGCCAACGCGCTTGCCGCCGGCCTGGTCGAGGGCCTGCTTCAGGCGTTCCTGGAAATATTCGCGGTTCGGCAAATCGGTGAGCCCGTCATGATGCGCCATGTGGGCGATCCGTGCTTCGGCCTTGCGCCGCTCGGTGATGTCGACCACCGCGACCAGGTAGCCGTCGCGATCGTCGAAGGCGACGCGGCGACCGAAGGTCAGCACCTCGATCTCGCTTCCGTCGGCGCACAGATGCCGCCAGTTGCGCGAGGAATGATAGGCGTCGCCGATGCGCTCCAGCGCTTCGGCGTGGCTGTCCCATTCGTCCTGCGGCCAGATCTCCGGCAGCGTCATGCGCAGGAAGGCGGCGCGGCTATAGCCGTAGTGCTGGACTGCGGCATCGTTGACGCTGAGGAACTTCTTGGTCTCTGCGTCAAACACCCACATCGGCATAGGGTTGTTGTCGAACAACAGGCGGAACGAAGCGTCGCGCCGCTTCAGCGCGGTGACGTCCGAGATCGTCAGTGAGACCACGTCGGCAAAGGCGGTGGCGCTCAGCCGGAGATACCGGCCATCATGCTCGATCTCGAGCTGTTCGCCGCGGCCGCCGGAGACGGCTTTGAGCAAAAATGCCATGATTTCGGGCAATGCCAGCAGCGTGTTGCCTTCGCCGATCCTTCGCCAAAGCAGACCTCCGCTCGCGACCTTCAGCAGCAGCCCGGCACTCTTGTTGTGGTGCACGACTTGAAGATCGAACGGCGTGCCGTTTGCGTCGCGAAGCGTGGCCAGCGAGACGACCGTGTCATCGGTTGACGAAAAAATCGCATCGAGCAGATTGTATTGCGCGCCGCGCTCGTTGACATAGGCGCCGACCAGCGTGGCGCCCCAGCGCGAGGCGGTCGGCAATGCGAGGAGATCGTAGGTCCTGACCATGCCATCCCGCACGCAATGCGCGCTTGCCTGGTGCGGCTGGCCGTTCTTGAGCGCGCTCGTCACCGCTTCCGACAGCGCGGTCGCGCAATCCGGCGACAGCTCGGCGACCGGAATGTCCCAGCGGTCCTCGCCGAGCCATTTCTGTACGTAACGACCGCTGCGCGACAGTTCGAGCGCATCGTCGCCCTTGAGCAGCGCGATGTGGTCGGCGAGCCGTCCAAGGCTGCCGAGCATCACGTCCTCATAGCGCGGCAACCGTTCACCCGGCTTCAACGCAGCACGCCATTTGCGCTGAAGCACCGGGATGTCGTCGAACATTTCGGTGGCCGATTTTCCCGACATCTTCTTCACGGCACTCATTGCAGTCCCCAACGCACTTTCCCGCCGCATCCAATGCAACCCCGCTTAATTCCTTGTAAAAAGCGCGCGGCCGCGGGTTCCATTCGGCGATTATGACAGTTTTAAGTCGGGTGTTGGTTAGTGGGTGTTAGAGACTATGACAGTCGTTCAAATACGCTGCGTCCAGATACGAGAGCGAAGTTTCGGGGCACAGTGTCTCCACACCGTCATTGCGAGCGCAGCGAAGCAATCCAGAGTCTTTCCGCGGTGGCAGCCTGGATTGCTTCGCTGCGCTCGCAATGACGGAGCAAGAAGCGCCGGCGTGTTTCTGTAGCTCGCATCCATGTTGCAGGCACACCTTCGCCCTCTCGCGGCATGTTTCGCCCGAGCTTTGCTTTATCTCTTCACCCTCAATTGAAAGAGGGCGCAGGGAAGGCCGGGAGCCGGCTGGCACCCGCGGTCCACTGTGCGAAGTTGCAGTGAGAAATCTGCACAGCGGCATACAGGTGTAGCCAGGACATCCCGGCCTTCCCTGCGCAGTGGTTGGAACGGCGTATGTCGTGCTCTCCCCGGGGAGCGATGCACTATTGCCCCCGTCGCCTTGCGGATGGCTGATGCGTGCGCCCGGTCGGGCAACACACATCACCACAGGACTTGGCGCACAGGCTCCGGGCGCCAGGACCACACGATTTGGCCGTACGCGAGCACCACCGGTCGTGCGTGCGACGCCATCGCTCACGGCTCTCCGCCCTGCGATCACCTTCGCACCGATGTGGCCACGTCCACCGCCGCCCGGCCCGCGTTCGTGACGATCGCGTGCGCCCCTCTTCCTTGGGCCGGAGTGCGCGCAATATCCGTCAATTCCGAATTTCGGTAAAGTGGAATATTTTCGGCAGCGTGCCTTGACCGACAATGTGGGTGTTTTGCCCGACGGGCAACACAAGGGATCGCCGGCGGATCACTCCGCCAGCTGCTCGATCACGAGATCGAGCAGCGCACGCAGGCGGGCGAAGCGGCGGAGATCGCGGTGGTAGCCGACGAAAGTATCGCGGCCGGGTGGTGTCGCGCCGATGTCGAGCGCGACCAGCCGGCGGTCGCGGTCGCCGAGCGGGCGCGGCAGCACGGTCAAGCCGCCGCCGGCGGCGCAGAGCTCGGCCTGCGCCTGCCTGTTATTGCTGCGCGAGGCGACTTCCGCATTCGGCAGCGTGCGCTTCAACCAGACCGCGTCGGGCATGTCGGCGAATTCGGCGTTCATCGTCACGACACGGACGCCGCTTCCGTCGCCGGCGCGCGGCGGCTTGCTGCCCTTCTTGCCGTAGAGCGCATAGGGAATGTGGAGCAGCTTTCTCGAGATCACCTCGGGCTCGCTAAACGGCTTGATGCGAAACACGAGGTCGGCTTCGCGGCGCGGCAGGCTGTAGAGCCGCGCATCGGTCAGGAGCTCGACGGTCACCTTGGGATGGCGCTTGCCAAACGCGGCAATCACCGGCGACAGCATCACCGTTCCAAACCAGTCCGACGACGACAGGCGCAAGAGGCCGTCGAGCTGCGTCTCCGCGCCGCTCACGTTCCGCTCCAGCGCAATCGTCTCTTCCTCGATCCGCTCGGCGTGGCGCAGCACGGCGTTGCCCTCGTCGGTCAGCACGAAACCATCGGCTGTGCGCTGGAACAGCGTCTGCCCGAGCGATCGTTCGAGCGCGCGTAGCCGTCGTCCCATGGTCGGCTGGGTCTGGCCGATCTTTCGCGCGGCAGCGCCGAGCGTGCCTTCACGCGCAATCGCCAGGAAGATGCGCAGATCGCTCCAATCCATCGAAATCCTCGCGACAAGAGCTTGCCCATACAAAAATGCACGATAGTCGTACATCCTTGTTCCTTTCCATGCAAAACTTCATGGGCATATTGGAGGCCGACAACGGAGCAAGACGATCATGACCAGACAGTCGACCATGCGTGCCGCCATCCTCGAGACCCATAACGCGCCGCTGCGTATTTCAACGATCTCCATGCCCGAGATCGGTCCACGCGAGGTGTTGGTGCGGGTGCGCGCGAGCGGGGTCAACCCGCTCGACACCAAGATTCATGCAGGCTCCGCGGCGCATGCACGCCACCCGCTGCCCGCGATCCTCGGCATCGACCTCGCCGGCGTGGTCGAACAGACCGGGCGCGGGGTGACGCGATTCAAGCCGGGCGACGAGGTCTATGGCATGACCGGCGGCGTCGGCGGCGTGCAGGGATCGCTGGCCGAATTTGCCGCCGTCGACGCCGATCTTCTGGCGCTGAAGCCTGCCAATCTCAGCCTGCGCGAGGCAGCCGCCCTGCCCCTCATCTTCATCACGGCATGGGAAGGCCTGGTCGACCGCGCGGGTTTGAAGGCCAGCCAGAAGGTGTTGATCCACGGCGGCGCCGGCGGCGTCGGCCATGTCGCGATCCAGATCGCGTACGCGCTCGGCGCAAACGTGTTCGCCACCGGATCGACAGCGCAGCGCGCGACTATCGAAGGCTTTGGCGCTGTTTTCATCGACCGCGACACCGCGGTGGAGGCCTACGTTGCCGACCACACGGGCGGCCAGGGCTTTGACGTCGTCTACGACACCGTCGGTGGCAAGGTGCTCGATACCTCTTTCGCAGCCGTGCGCCGCTTCGGCCATGTGGTGAGCGCGCTCGGCTGGGGCACGCACGCGCTCGCGCCGCTGTCGTTCCGTGCCGCCACCTATTCCGGTGTGTTCACGCTGCTGCCGTTGCTGACAGGCGAAGGCCGCGCCCATCACGGGGAGATCATGGCGGAAGCGACGCGCCTTGCTGAGGCCGGCAAGCTGGTGCCGCTGCTCGATAGCAGGCACTTCACGCTGGAGAGCGTTGGCGAGGCCTATGCGCTGATCCGCGATCACGCCGCCAAGGGCAAGCTGGTCGTCGACGTCTGAGGTTGTAGCCCGGACGAGCGAAGCGACGTCCGGGTCTTACCAGCGCTGTCCCGGGCATCGCTCGCTCACCCGGGGCTACGAAATCATGGAGCGCCGCTAATCCTCGCTGGCCGCCGCGGAACGGTTGCGCAGATAGGCCTGCGACAACAGGAAGAACAGCGCGCGCTCGCCTTGGTATTTGGCCGACGGCCGGGCGCGCTCGAAGCCATCGGCAAATATCTTGCCGGACTGGTCGCACACCTGCCATCGCCAGCCAAAGCGCTTACGCCTGGTGAGGATCACTTCGAACATGCCGACGGGCTTGGCCCCCTGCTTCTAGCCGGTCTCGCAAGCCACAGGCCTGCGCCGGCCTCCCCCATTGGACGGATGCCGACATATAACCCGGCAGGACGGAAAGCGAATGAAATTGATTATCGGAAATACGTATCCTGCACCGCTGTTCTTGCAGCGCTGTGCTGAAGTCGCGGCGCTGCTGGAATAAGCCGATGCGGCCGGTGTTTCTCACGTCCTTCCTGTGCGGCGGCTTGGTAGCGCTGACAGGGTATTCAAACCAGAACACAAGATGCGAACGTCCGGTGAGCGAATGCTCACCGGACGTTCATACGAGATATTAGCGGCCGACGCGCGCCTGAAGATGCGCAGGATAGCGGTCGCCTTGCACCGCGACCTTGGCCAGCACCGGTGCAATGGCCGCCAGATCCCCGTCCGATAGCGTCACGATAGCCGCGCCGAGATTCTCCTCGAGCCGGTGCAGCTTGGTGGTGCCGGGGATCGGCACGATCCACGGCTTTTGCGCGAGCAGCCAGGCCAGCGCGATCTGCGCCGGCGTCACCTTCTTCGCTGCGGCGATCTCGCCGAGCAGAACGACCAGGGTCTGATTGGCGCTCCGTGCGCTCGATGAGAACCGCGGTACGATGTTCCGGAAATCGCTGCTGTCGAACGTCGTGCTCTCGTTGATCGCGCCGGTCAGAAAGCCCTTGCCGAGCGGGCTGAAGGGAACGAAGCCGATACCGAGCTCTTCCAGAGTCGGCAGGATCTCCTGCTCCGGCTCGCGCCACCATAGCGAATATTCGCTTTGCAGCGCGGTCACAGGCTGCACCGCATGGGCGCGGCGGATGCTCGAGGCGCCCGCCTCCGACAGTCCGAAGTGCAGCACTTTGCCCTCGCGGATCAGGTCCTTCACCGCACCTGCGGTGTCCTCGATCGGCACCGCGGGATCGACACGGTGCTGGTAGAGCAGATCGATGCGGTCGGTCTTCAGCCGCTTCAGTGCGGCATCCGCCACCGCCTTGACGTTGGCTGGCGTGCTGTCGAGCCCGGCTTCGACCTTGCCGCCCTTGAAGCCGAACTTGGTGGCGACCACCACCTTGTCGCGGAACGGCGCCAGCGCCTCGCCGAGAAGCTCCTCGTTGACGAAGGGCCCATAGGCCTCGGCGGTGTCGAAGAACGTCACGCCGCGCTCGAAGGCGGTCCTGATCAACGTGATCGCCTGTGACGTCTCGGTCGCGGGGCCGTAGCCATAGCTCAATCCCATGCAGCCGAGGCCGAGGGCCGAGACCTCGAGACCATTTTTGCCCAGTTTGCGCGTTTGCATCGAAAGCTCTCCTTGAAGATCATGTTCGACTGCGAATTTAGGCCGCGCGCGAGCCTGCGATTAGGTGATAAAATCGGCATGTACTCATGATCCGGATTCATGAATGGCCCGTGCCAATATCAACGACCTCCTCGCCTTCCTTGCAGTCGCGCGCGAGCGCAGCTTTACCCGCGCCGCGGCCCAGCTCGGGGTATCGCAATCGGCACTGAGCCACACCGTGCGCGCGCTGGAGGAACGGCTCGGCCTGCGGCTCCTCACCCGCACCACCCGCAGCGTCGCGCCGACCGAGGCCGGCGAGCGGCTGCTCCGCAATGTCGGGCCGCGCTTCGACGAGATCGACGCGGAGCTCTCGGCGCTGACGGAGCTGCGCGCCACACCGGCCGGCACCGTCCGCATCACCACCGGCGAGCACGCGGCGCAGACGATCCTGTGGCCGGCGCTCGCAAAGCTGCTGCCGCGCTATCCCGACATCAAGGTCGAGCTCGTCGTCGACTATGGCCTCACCGACATCGTCGCCGAGCGCTATGACGCCGGCGTGCGGATCGGCGAGCAAGTCGCGAAAGACATGATCGCGGTGCGGATCGGGCCGGAGATGCGGATGGCCGTGGTCGGCGCGCCCGCTTACTTCGCCGCGCGGGGCAAGCCGAAGCAGCCGCAGGACCTGACCGAGCACAGTTGCATCAACCTCCGCCTGCCGACCTATGGCGGGATCTATGCCTGGGAATTCGAGAAACGCGGCCGCGTCGTGAAGGTACGCGTCGACGGCCAGCTCGTGCTCAACACCGGCCTGTTGCGGATGAATGCCGTGTTGGCGGGGCTTGGCCTCGTCTACATCCCCGAGGACCTCGTGAAGCGCGAGATCGCCGATGGCCGGCTGATCCGCGTGCTCGCCGACTGGTGCGCGCCATTTGCCGGCTATTACCTCTATTATCCAAGCCGGCGGCAGCCGACACCGGCGTTTGCCGTGCTGGTGGAGGCGTTGCGATATCGGAAGTGAGAGCGGTCAAGTTGGGTTGCGCTCTTTGAACCCACTTGCCACGAACCCCGGAGGCTCGCTGGGCCGGTCCTAGCTCCGGTTGAGTCTATCCGGTGCCTACAAAAGAGGTCATCCGAGTCCGTCGATTCCGACCGTGACGCCATTCGCTGGAGTCATTCGCGTCGCGACTATTCCGATTCTATTTCGATAGACCAGTTCGCCGCCTTTCCAACCTGTGACGGCGAGCGGCGCTACAGCCACGACCAGCAGGAACGCGACTGCCAGATGCGCCTTCTTGCCTTGAAACGCCCTTGCGGCCTCCAACACTGCGATGAACCACCAAATGACAGCAGTCGCGATCGCCCACCGCCGGTGGTCGGTCATGAAAACGGCTTGAGACGCGTCATGATGGACAGTGAAGAAGGCGTCGATTCCCGCGATCACGGTCAGGATCGACAGCGCAGCTCCTGTCCAAAGATTTATCCGAGCCGCGGCGACCACAACGCCGGCCCAGCTTCGTCCGCCCGCGATTTGAGCAAGCGCATAGAGTGCCGCCGCCACTGCGTACAAGGCGATCGTGAAATGCACAAAAATCGGATGCCAATTGGGAATGATCTCGGGCATCGCATTACTCCTGGCTTCTCTTCTGCTCGCTCCCGGGTTTCCGGCTCTTCGCGCCCGCCTGCAAATTCTCCAGCGCGACAACGAAGAACGAAAACATCTTGGATGCGAGGTTCACGAGCTTGTTCGAGCGCAGACCAGCAATGGCCGACTGGAAGCCGAGCCCCTGTATGATGCAAAAGTACAGCGTTGCCGCATCGGAGATGTTTGTGCCTTTCGGAAGTTGACCAACCCGGATTGCCTCCGCAAGCAAGTCGGTCACGTGCCGCTCGTATCGGATGTGAAGCTGTTGAAACTGTTCGTTGAGCGTCGGGTAGCGATGCCGAAGATCATCCGACATCACCACCTTTACGATCGCCGGAAACTTCTCGATCAACCCGACATGGCCGAGAAGGATTTTTTCGAGACGAACCACCGGCGAGTCGTTCCTGTGATCGAGCAAAGCGCGGGTCCAGACACCCTCCAGGCTTTCCTGTAGCCACGCCAACACCTCGGTCCAGAGTGCCTCTTTCGTCGGGAAGTGTCGAAAGACAACTCCTTGGGATCGACCGATCGTGTCTGCGATCAGCTGGGTACTTACCGAGTCCGCGCCTCGCGCATGGACCAGTCGCAAGACCGTTTGCACGATCTGCTCCTTGCGTTCTTCAGCCTGCAATCGTTCGCGGCAGAGAGGGGCTTCGGCGGCCATCTTTTGCATCCTTGATCAGATAGCGAGTACTCACTATCTAATCTTCTCGAGATTTGCTGTCAACTCCGAAACCCGACAGGAGCATGCGTTGGACCTCAAACGGCTTCGCGTAATCACGCCACTGGCGACGTGCCAGGCAGCGCTCCTGACGAACAATATCATCGTTATCGGCCTCAACGGATTGGTGGGCTATGCGATGCTAGGCAATGACAAGTCGCTGGCAACCTTACCCATCGCGACCTACATCGCCGGCACTGCCGCCATGACATTCCCCGCGTCGATCTGGATGAAACGGTTTGGACGCCGACACGGATTCCTGGTGGGGACGATCATCGGGCTATTCGGCGCGCTCGTGTGCGTGGCCGCGCTGTTCATGAGCAGCTTTGCAGTCTTGTGCTTCGGAACGCTGATGATTGGAGCCTACAACGCGTTCGGCCAGTACTATCGGTTTGCCGCCGCGGAGATGAGCAGCCCCGAGCGCGCGGGCCGCGCCATTTCACTCGTCCTTGCCGGCGGCATCGTGGGGGCAATCGCGGGTCCCGAGGCGGCGAAACTGACCAAAGATCTCTTTGCGGTCCAATTCGCGGGGACCTACGCGTTTTTGGCGTGCCTGGCGTTTGTCGCTTTCGCGATTCAGGCCGGCCTGGATTTGCCCACCGTCAAGGAGGAGCCGGAACAATCCGAAAGCCGCCCGCTTTCGCAGATCGCGCGCCAGCCCGGATTCATCATGGCGGTTCTCAGCAGCACGCTCGGATATGCAGGCATGAACATGCTGATGACATCGGCTCCGATCGAGATGATCTCCCACCATCACGGATATGCAGATGCTGCGTTCGTGATCCAATGGCATGCTTTGGCGATGTTCGCCCCATCCTTCGCGACGGGAGCACTGATCAAGCGTGCAGGCGTGATCGCCATCATTCGGCTCGGCGCGCTTTTGATGTTCGCTTGCGCTGTGGCGGCCGCACTTCTTGGAACCGGCGTGAATGCCTTCTGGGTTTCACTGGTTCTCCTGGGAGTCGGCTGGAATTTTCTCTATGTCGGCGGAAGCACGCTTCTGATCAGAAACTATCGCGTTTCAGAACGCGCCAAGGCTCAAGCACTCCACGATCAAACGGTTTTCCTATCAACTGCCATCAGCACGATACTATCCGGCTGGCTGCTTCAGCGGGTCGGATGGCAGATATTGCTCGGTGTGACGGCGGCCATGGCAGCGATCGTCTTGCTCGCGAGCATCTGGCTGGCTGAATCCAACCGCAAGGTGCCGCAGTTCGCGAAATCACGATAAGGCAAATCGTCTTGAGGCTCACAACGCCTTCAGGTTCTAGCGGGCGACGACTTCGACTTCGCCATCGACGCCGTTGACGACGTTGAAGCCGCGCTCGTAGACCTTGCCCTCGTTCTTGGCGATGGCGCGGTATTCGCCTTCGGAGAGCACGACGCGCGGGAAGGCGCCGATCGATTCCTTGATGACGTCGCCGCCGGGCGTCAGCACCGACCAGGCGGTGTTGGCGAGCGCCTCGCCGCCCTTGTCGCTGACGAGTTTCAGCGTGATCACGGCGGCGCGGTGCGTGATGGTGACGTCGGTGAGCTTGCCGGCCTGGACGCGGATGTCCGAGCGCACCACCGAATTGGCGTCGCCATAGTTGGAGATGATGTAGTAGGTGCCTTCCGGCAGCAGCACGACATCGCCGGCCGCGACGTTGGGCACCAGCGAGGCGCGCTCGCCGGATTCGAACTGGCTGCCCTTGTAGATCGAGAACGAGATCTGGTTCAGCGGAATGCGGCTGGTGCCGACACGGCCCTCGATGCGCAGGCCGCCGGCCGGCAGCACGAAGGATTCGCGATCGGTCTCGGCCTTCAGGCTGACGGTGCGCACCGCGCTGACGAGGCCGAAGGCGACGTGCACGACGTAGTTACCGGGCGGCAGCACGATGTTGGGCGTGGCGTTGCGGTCCTCGCGGATCAGCTTGAAGGTGCCGTTCTCGTCGGGCCGGTCGGCGAACACCCGCCAAACCAGGCCGCTGGTGATCGGAGCGGTGTCCTTGCCGTATTTCGCGGTCAGCGACAGCACGGCCTGTCCAGGCGCCGCCGCGCTGAGCGGCGGGGCCGACGGCACGGTTGTCACCGCGGGCGGAATGATCGGCGAGGCCGGCTGGGTCAGGGTCGGCGGCAGGCTCGGAGGGCCCGCGCCGGGGCCGGAGGGCGGCGCCAGGCTGACGGCTCCGCCGGGGTCAGGCACCGAGGCTGGCGGCACCGGCGGGGGACGATCGGAGAAAAGCTGGGCGTGAGCGGCACCGGAGCCTAAGGCGAGGCACGCAGCAAGGATTACCGGCAGCAGCGGTACGCTGCGCCGCCATCCGATGATGCCGTCACTCCCGATAGTCATGCCACCTGCTTTTCACCGAAAACGCGGCAAATTCAAGCCTCTGAAATCCCATGAAATACGGCCGCATGGAACCCTGATGACGCCTGCGTGATTAGTTTTACGCTAACCCGCCGTCGCCACACTCCCGCCGCCGGCTTCCCGAACGGTATAAACCATGCTTCGCGCTCGCTCTGGTGAAGCGGAAAGACGGTGCCTAGTCTGCGACGGGCCCCGGCGTAGGAGAGAGTTTCAGTGCTGGATATCTTGAAAGGTCGAGGCGCCAACGGCTCCAATGGCGAGAAGGTCGGTCTCGGCAGCATTCGCAAGCCGGTCATTGGCCTGGCACTCGGCGGCGGCGCGGCGCGCGGGTTTGCCCATATCGGGATCCTGAGAACCCTGATCGCCAACGGCATCGTGCCGGATGTCGTGGTCGGCACCTCGATCGGCGCGGTGGTCGGCGGCCTCCATGCGGCCGGCCGGCTCGATACGCTCGAAGAGTGGGGACGCAGCCTGCAAGGGATGCGCAATATCCTCAGCTATCTCGACATCCGCCTCAACGGCTCCGGCCTGCTCGGCGGCGAGAAGCTGGCAACCCGTCTCGAAGAAGCGATCGGGCAGATCCTGATCGAGGACCTGCCGATCAAGTTCGCGACGGTGGCGACCGAGGTCCGCACCGGCCACGAGATCTGGCTGACGCGCGGCCGCGTGGTCGACGCGATGCGCGCCTCCTACGCGCTGCCCGGCATCTTCTCCCCCGTCCTGATCGGCGACCGCTGGCTGGTCGACGGCGCGCTGGTGAACCCGGTGCCGGTCTCGGCCGCCCGCGCGCTCGGCGCCGAAATCGTCATCGCCGCAAATCTTTCCAGCGACATCTTCACCCATTCCACGACGATCTATTCGCACGGCGCGATTCCCGCGCCGGTTACGGCCGTGCCCGAGGAGACGACAGCCAAGCGCCGCTTTCCGCGCTTGTTCTCGGCGGAGAAGACCATGAAGCGCGAGTTCTTTGGCAGCGCGGGCCGTCCCGGCATTTCCTCGGTGATGGTGGATGCCTTCAACATCATGCAGGACCGCATCACCCGTGCCCGCCTCGCCGGTGATCCACCGGATCTCTTGATCTCGCCGCGGGTCGGCCAGTTCGGCTGTTTCGACTTCCACCGCGGCGAGGACCTGATCGCACACGGCACCCGCGCCGCCGAGCGCGCGCTGGACTCGATCCAGGAGGCGATCGAAGTGCTCGCGCCGGCGCCCGCCGGTAGCGCGCCCAAGGCAGACGAGTAAGGCGGACGCGCAAGGCGGCCGCGTAAGTCCGCTCAGGCCGTCTTGATGTAGTCGCGCAGGGCTTCCTGCTCGGACTCGTATTCCTGGACGCGGCGCTTGACGATGTCGCCGATCGAGATCAGGCCGACCACCTTGCCGTTGTCGGTGACCGGCAGATGGCGGAACTTGCCGGTCGTCATCATCTCCATGAGCTCGGCGACCGTGTCGGTCTCCTTGCAGGTCACGACCTTGCGCGTCATGACTTGGCTGACGGGCTCCTCAAGCGCGGCAGCGCCGCGCTCGCCGATCACGCGCACGATGTCGCGCTCGGACAGGATGCCTTCCAGCCGGCTCTGGCTCATCACCAGCACCGCACCGATCTTCTTCTCACCGAGCAGCTTGATCGCGGCCGCCAGCTTCGCGTCGGGCTCGACGCTCATGATCTGGTGGCCCTTGGTATTGAGAATGGAACGCACCGTCATTGTCGCCTCCATGAATCGGATCCGTCCGCGTTTCGCGGTCCGGACTTGTTCGTGAGTCTTCAACTAACAGTTTGGGCGCCGGTTTCACGCTCAGGCGCTTTGCGAAGCATTGCCACTAGCAGCTTGTCGCTTCGGAACATTCTTCACGAGAATGATGGATGAAATCGGGCCGCGCTGCAAGCGCCGCTTCAAATACCGCTTGAAATGTCCTGTGATGACGCATCCGCAGCATCGCTTCGCACGCGCGGCACGGGATCGAACAGCGCGAACAGCAACAGCCCTGCGACGAAGCCGCCGATATGCGCCTCCCAGGCCACGCCCGCGCTTTCGCTGTCGACCCCGATCGCGCCGACGCCAAAGATAATGTTGAGGACGAACCACACCGAGAGGAAGCCGACGATCCGCTTGTCGCGCAACGCCCGCAACAGCGGCAGCGCCGGAACCTTGGCGGCGGTATCGGCATCCGAACGATTGAACGACAGAAAACTGCCGCGCACGAAAGCAAAGCGGATCGCCGCCGCCATCGCACCCGACACCGAGGCCGAGGCGCCGATCATCGGCACCACCGCATGCTCGTGGGTGACGAGATGGGCCAGCGCGCCTGCTGCTGCCGTCACCGCGAGGAACACGAAGAACCGCACCGCGCCAAACCGCCGCGCCAGCGCGCTGCCGAATGGCAGCAGCCAAAGCACATTGAAGGCGAGATGGGTGAGATTGGCGTGCAGCAGCGAATAGGTGACGAAGGTCCAGACCTTGGCCCCGATGCCGCCCGGGATCTGCAAATTGGCCAGCGAGGAATCGTAGCGCTTCGGGATGAAGCCGAAGACGTCGATGGTCCAGTTCTCCAGTTCCGGCGGCAGCAGCACCCGCAGATGGATCAGCGCCAGCAGGACGACATAAGACGTCAGCGCCAGCGGCAGCGTCAGGATCGGCTCGCTCGGCGGAACTGGCTCAATCGAGACCGGTTCGTCCGACGGAGGTTGTGGCGGGGAATCCAAGGCAGCTTTGCTTTCGGGCGCGATCGGAGCAACGGGCTTGACGACAGGCCTTGGAGATAGTCGCCTTTACCCACCCTGTGCAAGTGCACAAAAGGAAAAGGGAGGGCCTGGGAGCCCTCCCCGTCCGTGTCGGCCTTCCCGGCACTACAGAGGAATAAGGTGTATCCCCACCCCTCCCCGCGGCCAGCGACCAAACTGTTTGACGCCCGTGTACAGGCCTCGCCGAGAACCTGGAAGAAAGCGGCGAGGCTTGCGACCGCGATCACCATATCAGGCGTGCCGCGAGCGCAAAGCGCGTAGTTAATTTAACGTTAACGATGCGCCGGAGCGCGCCGGCCGCGCCTTCCCCTCTCGACAAGGTTCCCGCATTCATATATATCAGGCGACGATACAATCCTGAGCGTTCTCATGACTTCAGTTGCGTGGTTGCTTGTCATTATGGTGTCCGCGAACAATACAATCACTGTTCCGGACATCGCGACCGAGATCGATTGCAATGAACTGGCGGCGCGGTTTGCGCCATCGGCGTCGTCGCCCGTTCCGCCGCACCGGTGCCTCGACTACCGGACGATCCGCGGCTACCGGACAAGCCGCATAACCCCCGACGATTAGCGGATTGCTGGCAACGACCTTCGGTCGCGCCAGTCACGCGCCGGGCGACGGCTTTATCAGCCTGTCCAGGCAGATGCTCGCAAAGCCCATCAGTCTCACGACGTCCCAGGCGTGAGACAAATGGCTGGAAACTCCCCGGAAAACACCCTGGGTGAGACACGTCAGCCATTGGCCTCGTTAAAGGTCATGGTGAATTTAACGTTAACGACGCAAAGACACCTCGCCAGGCGCCGAAAACGCCTCCACGGCATGGACGCTGCAATTCCCCTCCTGCACAACAGCATAGGGATCTTGGGTGCACTGAAGCGGGACAGCTTTGTCCCACATGGTGCGGCCCCGGGGTGAGCGGTCAGTCATGAAACACAAGTCGAGCCGCGCGTTCTTCGCATATTGGGACAAGAAGCGCGGCGCCGCGCGGGCACCGGACCGGTCCGATATCGACCCGGCCGCCGTTCGCGAGCTGCTTGGCGACATCTTCGTACTGTCCTGCGAGTCCAAGCTCGGCTTTCCGTTCCGCGTCGCCGGCACCCGTGTCTGCGCGCTGGCCGGTTGCGACCTGAAAGACCAGAGCTTCGCGGCGATGTTCACCGAGGCCAGCCGCCGCGAGATCGAGGAAATCACCACCATCGTCGCCGACGAGACGCTCGGCGCTATCGCCGGCGTCACCGCCACGCGCGAGGACGGCAGCAAGGCGCATCTCGAACTGCTGCTGCTGCCCTTCAACGCCCGCCCGCACACGCCCGTCAGCGTCACCGGCGTGCTCGCGCCGTTCGACGACGAATGCGGCGCGCTTCGCGCCTTCACCGTCACCTCCTGGCGCTATCTGCACCAGCCCGAGAAACTGCTGCCGCGCGCCATCCGTAAATTGCAGATCGCACGCGGTTTGATGGTGTATGAGGGGCTGCGGTAGTTTTCGTTTCGAAATGAGCGAGCGCCGCGATCTCGATGCCGCCTCTCACCTGGAGGAAACAGCCATGCCCGACATCATCGATTTCGGTACGCTTCAGCTCCACTTCCTGCACAGCAAGGATGACACCGGCGGCAGCGTCGACATCTTCGAAATGACGTTGCAGCCGAATGCGCGGATGCCGATCCCGCACTATCACGAGCGCTGGGACGAAACCATCTACGGGCTGTCCGGCGTCTCGACCTGGACGATCGATGGCAAGCAGAGCGATCTTGGCTCCGGAGAATCCGTCTTCATCAAGCGCGGCATCGTGCACGGATTTACCAACCGTTCGACGGCGCCAGCGACATGCCTGTGCATCCTGAGTCCCGGCGTGCTGGGCCCGCAATATTTCACAGAGATGGCCGCGCTGCTGTCGACCGGCGCGCCACCGGACCCCGCGAAGATGAAAGAGACGATGCTGCGCTATGGACTTGTGCCGGCGCCGGCTGCGTGAGGCACACTTGCCGCCCGATGGAAACAGCGGGCCGGCTTTATTGTCTCGCCAGGAGCCGCGTACCGGCGGCGGTGAGCTCGAGCTCGCCGAGTCGCCTGATCGCGTAGCCCAGATCCACGAGACGCCCCCAGTGCAATTGGGGGATCTCGCTTTGGCGATCGGTCTGGCCAACCTTGTGCAAGGAGTCGAGCTCGTCGCTGCTGAGCGGGGGATGACTGGCCATCACGTGATCTCGTCGGTCCAGACCTTGAAGCTGGCCAGCTCGTTCGGGCCAAAGGTCTGCGTGATCGGAACGTCGCAGGCATCGCGCCCCTGCGCGATCAGGATGCGCCCCTGCCGCGGCTCGTTGTTGCGTGGATCGAACGTGTGCCAGCGTCCGCCGATGAAGGCCTCGAACCAGCCGGCGAAATCGCCCACCGCCCACGGCTTCGGCGTGCCGACATCGCTGAGATAGCCGGTGCAATACCGCGCGGGAATGTTCATGCAGCGACAGAACGCAATGGCCAGATGCGCATAATCGCGGCAGACGCCCTTGCCTTCCTGGTACGCCTCCCACGCCGTCTTGGTGGCGCGGGCATGCTCGTAGCCGAAGACGATGTGGCGATGAACGAAATCGCAGATCGCCTGCACCCGCGCCCACCCCGGCGGCGCCTTCTCGAACAGCTTCCAGGCGATCTCCGACAGCCGGTCGGTCTCGCAGTAGCGGCTGCCAAGCAGATAGACCAGCGTATCGGCAGGCAGCTCTTCGATCCTGTGCTGAACGGCCGAGGCAAACACCGGATCCGGCAGACCACTGTCGCGAACGACGCCGTCGGCGGCAAGGCGCACGCGACCAGCCGGCGCGACCATCCGGCTGCACCAATTGCCGAACACGTCCCGATAGGGTGTGATCTCAACCGCCGGCGTGGTGGTCAGGAAGTCCGGCACGATGACATCCGAGGCGCGCGTGAAATGCGTGCCCAGCACCATGATCATCGGCGTTGCTTGCGGGAAATCGTAGAGCATTTCGAATCCGACACGGAACTTCATTCGAAACGCCTTTCCGGCTGCTGCCCGCTCGAAATGGCTACGAAACCATCGAATACAAGGCAGTCAGCCGGATTTCTGGTGTCGCGCGCAGCGTTCCGCGCGTTCTATCGCGCTTCGCGCCGCGGATCACACCGGCCGTCCTTGCCCTCCAGGCAATGACGAGGCGCGTTCCATCACGGCATCGCCAGATGCCAGACGCCGTTCAGAAAGCCGTCGCCGGTGACGTCACCGGGCTTCGTGTCCTTGGCGAAAGTGTAGAGCGGTTTGCCCTTGTAGGCCCACTGCTTCGAACCGTCGTCGCGTGCGATGATGGTGTAGCCGTCGCCGGCCGCATCGCTCGCCTCGGCCTTCAGCCCCGGCCAGTTTGTCGCACACGGTCCGTTGCAGGCCGACTTGCCGTCCATATCCTTGTCGAAGGTGTACAGCGACATGCCCTTGGCGTCGGTGAGCACGTTGCCCTTGTCGGTCTTGCCGGTCTTGGTTGGAGGCGCTGCGAACACGGCCGGGATGATCGCGAGCGATGCGGCGAGCGTGAGAGCGAGGCGGATCGAGGATGTCGTCATGATGTCTCCTGTCATGCAATTGGCTTGCATGGGTAGGACGCCGCATCACGCGTCGTATTCCTGAGGCGGTTGCAAAGATATTTTTAGCTGCGCGCATCGCTGCGGCGGAATAAACTGGCACGCGTGAGATGGAACGACTGAGATGAGCAAGCCGCATTGGCGCCCTGCGCGCGTATCGGACTTCCTTGGGATTGTCGCGATCGCAGCGCAGATCCATCCTGATCTTCCTGAACGCCCCAAGGTGTTCATGGAGAAAATGCAGCTCTATCCTCGCGGCTGCGGCGTGCTCGTCGCGAACGATGCAATTGCCGGCTACGGGCTCGCACATCCCTGGAAGCAGGCTGAGATTCCGCCGCTCGACGGCTTCCTCGGACGGCTGCCTGAAGATGCGGACTGTCTCTACGTGCACGACGTCGCCGTGCTGCCCGACTTCCGCGGCGGCGTGGCGCGCGCTTATGTCGCAATGATCGAAGAGCTGGCGCGCGCGTCAGGCATTGCGACGCTCGCGCTGGTCTCGGTCTACGCCACACGACCGCTGTGGGAACGTCTCGGCTTCCGGCCCGTCACACCGGATGCGGAGCTGCGTGCAAAACTCACGTCCTACGGCGAGAGCGCAACTTACATGCTGCGCGATCTTGCCGGTCCGCAACGCCCCGTTGGATAGCCGCCCCTTCCCGGCCGGTCCGGCTCACGCGGGCGTGAACCCAGGCATCGAACCGGTTTCGATCAGCCGCCGTCGAAGGACTGTGCGAGCCGTTCCTGTCTCGCCGAACCGAGGCTGGAGAATTTCCATGACACTCACATTGCCGAAAGTTGCTTTGATTGCATTCGTTGCGGCGACCACCTTCACCGCAACCAGCGCCAATGCGGTGCAGCTGCGGGGCTACGGTTGCGACGTCGCCTTCTTCGAGGGTTGCACCGGCTACGTCGATCTGCAGCCGCAGGGCGGACGGCGCGTCGTTCGTACCGACCGCGACACCTCACCGATCTACATGAAGCAGAGCGATCCTCGCTACAACTCCGCCATGCGTGACGCCGGCGGCGGTGGGGGTGGTGGTGGCGGCGGTGGCGGTGGCGGTGGCGGCCGCTGAGCTCACCCGACCTTGCAGGCTGTTACAGGAACGCCGCCGGCTCGCGCCAGCGGCGTTCATTCGTAGTGGTGAGGGCGGGCCGACAATTCGGCTTTCGCGCCTACCGCGATAGATCAGCCGCGATGCTTCTTCTTTGCCTTCTTGCCGGATGGGGCTTTCGCAGACCACTCGGTCGCTTGACCGGGCTTGTCCCGATGTTTGTTCTTCTTTCCGAAAGCCGGCCCGTCGCCGAATTTCGCACCGCTCTTGCCGTGAGGCTTGCCGTGCTGCTTCGGTCCAGTCGCGGCACGTGAATGATCGCTTCGACGCGCACCGTCATCCGTCTCGCGGGCCTCGCGCCGAGGCGCGTGCGGCCGCTTCTCCGAAGCCGCCTGCGCTTGCGGTGCATCCGTCATCGGCTCGAGGCGGATATTGTCCTCTTTGTCCGGACGCTTGATCTTGGCAGCGAAGGATTCCGCGACACGCTCGGAAATCTCGAACTCGGTCGTGGTGTCCATGATCTTGATGGCGCCGATGTCGCCCTTGTCGATGCCGCCGCGACGGCAAATCATCGGCAAGAGCCAACGCGCTTCCGCATTCTTTCTTCGTCCGATGTTGGCCCGGAACCACACGGTGGATTCCGCCATGCCGTGACGCGGCGAGGATTTACCCGATTTGGGTCGGGGTCTCTCGGTGCGATCATCGCTGCGCGAAGCGCGGGCATCGTCGCGCGGCGTGCGGACATCGCTGCGCCCGCGATCGTCACGCGGCCGGCCGCGCGCCTCGCCGGGATCGAGAATGTCTTCGGGTGACGGAAGCCGCGCGCGATAGAGCCGCGCAAGCGCCGCGGCGATATCCTCGGCCGAACGCTCGGCCAACAATGCCTGGGCCAGAACCAGGTCCTCAGCAGTCGTCTCCTCCGAGAACAGCGCATCCTTCAGCATACGCTCGTGATCGAGCTTGCGGATTTCATCGGCCTGAGGCGCTGTCCCCCAGACGGCGTCGATGCCGGACAGATTCAGCAGCACCTCCGCGCGCCGCCGTCGTATCGGTGGCACCAGCAGGACGCTTGTACCCTTACGGCCCGCACGGCCGGTGCGGCCCGAGCGATGCTGCATGACTTCGGCGTCATTCGGCAGGTCCGCGTGAATGACGAGGTCAAGGCTCGGCAGGTCGATGCCGCGGGCGGCGACGTCGGTCGCCACGCAGACGCGCGAACGTCCGTCCCGCAACGACTGGAGCGCCTGGGTACGTTCGTTCTGGGTCAATTCGCCGGAGAGCGCCACCACCGAGAAACCACGCTCCAGCAACGCGGACTGCAAATGCCTGACGGCGTCTCGCGTGTTGCAAAACACCAGTGCGCTCGGCGACTCGAAGAAGCGCAGGACGTTGACGACCGCATGCTCGACATCACCAGGAGCGACCCGGATGGCGCGGTACTCGATGTCAGCATGGCCCCCCTCGTCGCCCGCGACCTCGATCCGGAACGCCTGCTGCTGATACTGCTTCGCCAACGCCACGATGCCGCGCGGAAACGTCGCCGAGAACAGCAATGTGCGGCGCGTGTCTGGCGTGGTCTTGAGAATGAATTCCATGTCCTCGCGAAAACCGAGATTGAGCATTTCATCGGCCTCGTCGAGGACGACCACCTTCAATTCGGAGATGTCGAGACGGCCGCGGCGCAAATGGTCGCACAACCGGCCTGGCGTGCCGACGACGATGTGAGCGCCTGCGGCAAGCTCGCGCTGCTCGCGGCGCGGATCCATGCCGCCGACGCAGGAGACGACGCGCGCCTTCGCATGCTCATAGAGCCATGAGAGCTCGCGCTGGACCTGCAAGGCAAGCTCGCGGGTCGGCGCGACGATCAGGGCCAGCGGCGCGCCGGCCTGCTCAAACCGCTCGGCGTCGCCCAGCAGATCTTTGGCCATGGCCAATCCATAGGCGACAGTCTTGCCGGAGCCGGTCTGGGCGGACACAAGGAGGTCGCGATCGACGGCGTTGTCGGCGAGCACGGCGAGCTGAACCGGGGTCGGCGAATCGTAATTGCGCTCGGCCAAAGCACGGGCGAGCGGCGGACTTGTGGTCGGAAAGGACACGGGATGGAAAACCTTGGTTGGGTCCAGGCGCGGAACAGAGCCGCGCGACCTGAAACTGCATGCGCGGCAAATGGTTCGACCGCACGCTTGCTGATTTGATTTGGATGCTCTTTACGCCAAGGGCGAGCAAATCACCATGCCTATGACGCATGGCTTCGGAGACATCGAGAATAAGCTTACTGGCCGGCTCGACCCACTACATCCAGCGTTTTCGGTCTGTTTTGCTGCATATAGCGAGATTTTGCGCCAAGATGCGCCAAGATGAGGTGATTTGCGCGGCCGGACACCAGTCTTGCCGCGCCAGCAGGTCGATCCCAAATCGTGCTTCACGAGGAAGCAAGATACGGGTGACACATGGCCGACAGGATATCGCTTGCCGACAAACTCGCGACCTTCGGGGATTTCTGGTCTCCGCGCACGATCACGACCTTCAACGATTGCGATGTGATGGTCGTGAAGGTGAAGGGAGAGTTCACCTGGCACAGCCACGAGGACACCGACGATTTCTTTCTCGTCCTCAAAGGCAGTTTGGACATCGAATTGCGGGATCGCACGGTGACGCTCGGCCCCGGCGAACTCTATGTGGTGCCCAAAGGTGTCGAACATCGCCCGGTGGCACGCGAGGAGGTTCATCTCCTGCTGATCGAGCCGACCGGCACGCCGAACACGGGCGACAAGGCAACCGCGGCAGCACGCAAGCTTGTCTGAACCCGGTCGCATCTAATCCCGAAACGTTGCCAGCCTGCTGAAGCCGCCGGCGAGGCCTGCTCGCACTCGCGCAAACAGATCGTATGCCGCGCATCTCAGGGCCCGAATGGCGCGCCACGCTTCGGTGGCCTGTAGCCAGACCTTGGCTTCGGTGAATCTCGCATAGGCCCAGGCGAACTTCGGAATCATCATCAGCTTGTTGCGCGTGAGACTGAACAGACGCTCGACCAGCACAAGCTTCAGGAGCTCTCCGACGACGACCGTCACGACGGCGCTCAGCATTTGCCCCGTTGCAGCGAGGTAAGCCGCCACAGGCTTGATGGGCTCGAGAAGAATGACAGGCACGGAAAACAGCGCGAGCGACGGATATGGCCGCAGTGACCGAATCCAGGCCCGCAATTGCCGGAACTCCAAATGCCGCGCCAGCCAGTGCGAAATCGGCGTCGCGATCGCAGCGAAGATCGCATCCACCAGGAAATAGATGGCGGCGAGCAGATAAGTGACGGGTTTCAGGATTCGCTTCACGGCTGTTCTCCCGCACAGTTAAAGCGGGAACCCTGGCCTAAGTTTCAGCTCCTGGTGAATATCCCGGGGATTTCTCGTGAAACTTTTGCGACCCTCGCGTGGCAGCACGTGACCCGCATGAGCGCAACGAGAAGCCTGGTTAGCAAAGGTCCCGGATATCGGTGCGCTCATCCAGGCTTCGAAACCTCATTCCACCAGCTCCGGCCACGGCACGATCGTCGACTTCACTGTTTTCATCGCCACGGCATCCTTCACCGCCTGCGCGACGCCTTCTTCGGTGAACGGATAGATCGTCTGCATCTTCAGCCACGGATATTTGTCGCGGGTGCGATACAGCATGTCGACGCCGAGCGGCAGATCGTTGGCGGTGAAACCCCAGGAGCCGAGCACATTGAGGTCCTTGGTACAGATGCGATGCCAGGAGGTGTCGATCGAGCCGGCATCGGTGAACTGGCCCATCTCGACATAGGTGCCGCCGTCGCGCAGCATCTCGATGCCTTCGGGGCCGGCTGAGGGGTGGCCCGAGCAGTCCATCACCAGATCGGCGCCGAAACCGCCGACGATGTCGCGCACGCGCGCGATGCGCTCTTGCGGCGATTTCAGTTCTTCGATGTTGACCGTCGCCTCCGCGCCGAACTCGCGCGCGAGCTTGAGTCGCGGCTCCTCCGGCGCGCCGACGCAGATCACGCGCCCCGCCCCCATCTCCAGCGCGGCCGCGACCGCGAGAATGCCGATCGGGCCCGAACCCTGGATCACGACCGTGTTGCCCCAGCTGAAGCCGCCGGCGCGGCTGGCGCGGTTGAAGGCGCGGATGCAAGACGTCAGCGGCTCCGAGAGCGCGCCGAGCCGCAGCGACATGTCGTCGGGCAATTTGTAGATCTTGGTGCCCGGCAGCATGTCGAGATCGACATAGACATATTCGGCCCAGCCGCCCCACATGTGCGGTGGTTTATCGAAGCCGAGATAGCGGCCGTAATACACCGGCGTCAGGCATTTGTTGGCGGTCTGCGGATAATGGATGCAGTAATAGCAGCGGCCGCACGGCATCAGCGGCGGGATCATCACCTTGGAGCCGACCTTCAGCGGCTTGCTCATGAAGTCTTCGGTGAACTCCTCGCCGCATTCGACGATGACACCGCCGAGCTCATGGCCGAGCGTGAACGGCCACGGCAACGGCTTCGGCCAGTGACCCTTGAGGATATGCAGATCAGTGCCGCAGACCCCGCAAGCGCCGATCTTGATCAGAGCGGCGTTGCGGCCGACCTTCGGCCACGGCACGGTGCGGATGACGGGCTCCGAACCCGGCCCTGCGTGGGTGCAGACGCGGATTGATTCCATGGCTGTTTCCTCGACGCCCGCTTGTTATGATTGGTTGGTGTGGGCTGAAGGGAAAGCGTATGTGAGATGCGCGGTCGTGCCAAGCCGCGGTCTCGTAGCCAGCATGAGCGCAGCGACATGCGGGGGCAGCGTTCCGGGATATCGCTGCGCTCATCCGGGCAACGGGCTAAGGGTTTAATTTTTGAGTGGCCAAAACCCGGGAGCCAATGGGCCATCGGCAGGAACGAGCCGCCAACACGCGCCTGACGATATGTGTTTAAACCATCGTTCGCCTGCGATGGCCTGTTGATCAGCCGGCACATCGATTTCCTTGGCTATTCCACTTACGATCTGTTCATCCATCCATTTCAAGAAGCGTTGCAGCTCGCCGGGCGAGGAGAAACGACCAATCCTTTCCCAAGGACAATTCATGACATGCTTCCGTAGGCCACTTCCGTTTGACGGCCTCTGCATATCAGACCTAAGTGTCTTGAGCGACAGATCGCGAGCGTGTAGGGACGACTGACGTCCCACCCAGGTGATTGCTTGAACCCCCTCCCTCAAAATCCAATCGTCGCGTCCGGCTCGTTCGCGGCGATGAAGTCGGTGCCTTACCGTCTCCAGTTCATCGCCTACGTGCTGGCGATGATGGCCGACAATATCGAGCATGTGATCAGCTATTGGGTGGTGTTCCAGAAATTCCATTCGCCGACGCTGGGCGGTTTTGCGGTGCTGTCGCACTGGCTGCCGTTCCTGCTGTTCTCGGTCGCCGTCGGCGGGCTCGCCGACCGATTCGATCCACGCCGCATCATCCAGTGCGGCATGCTGCTGTTCATCGTGGCCTCGGCTGGATGGGGCTTCTTCTTCATCACCGACACGATCCAGATGTGGCACGCGATGCTGCTGCTGGTGATCCATGGCTGCGCCGGCGTGTTGTGGCAGACCCCGAACCAGCTTCTGCTCTACGACCTCGTCGGCCCCGCTGATCTGCCGAGCGCGGTGCGGCTGAACGCGATGGCGCGCTATCTCGGCATCCTGGTCGGACCGGCCGTCGGCGGCATCATCATGCTGACGCTCGGCACTTCGCACGGCATCATCTTCAACACGCTGTTCTATCTGCCGATGCTGCTCTGGCTGTTCTGGGCGCCGGTGCGCGACAGGAGCGTGGCCGTACGGCGCTTCGCCATGCGCGGCTTTGCCGACATCGTCGACACCATGCGCGCGATCGGCACGCAGCCGGTGCTGACGGCGATGACGTGGCTCGCCGGCCTCACCTCCTTCATGGTCGGCAACGCCTATCACGCGCAGATGCCGGGCTTTGCCGGCGACCTCGGCCACGGCGATCCCGGCGTCTCCTACAGCGTGCTGCTCGCGGCTGATGCGGCCGGCGCGCTGCTCGCCGGCATCGCGCTGGAATCCTGGGGGCGATTGAAGGGCACGCCGCGCACCGCAATCTGGCTTGCAATGTTGTGGAGCGTGGCGCTGCTCGGCTTTGCCGCGGTGCGGATCTATCCCGTGGCGATCGTGCTGCTGTTCTTTGCGGGGTTCTTCGAGCTGTCGTTCAACACCATGGCGCAGGCGCTGGTACAGTTGAACGCGCCGCCCGACATCCGCGGCCGCGTCGTCGGCCTCTACAACATGGCCGGGCTCGGCATGCGCGCCTTCAGCGGCATCACCGTCGGCGTCTTCGGCGCGGCGATCGGCATTCACTGGTCGCTCGGACTATCGGCCGCGGTGCTGCTCGCGCTGCTGCTTCTGCTCAATCAGCGCGCGACGAAGAAGACATAGCAGCTCGCAAGGCTGCCCGTTGACAGCAACGTCTCGCCACCGCAGGTTTGCCGCAACTGCTGGGGAGATGGGGCGTTGCGCAATCGCTGGGCTATTCTTGCGATCCTGTTCGTCGTTCGCCTCACCATCGCGTTCCAGTTCCAAAGCGTGGCGGCAGTCGCGCCGCTGCTGGAAAAGACCTTCGGCGTCGGGCTTGCCGATATCGGTCTCCTGATCGGGCTCTATTTCACGCCGGGCGTCGTGCTGGCGCTGCCGGGCGGCGCGATCGGCCGGACCCTTGGCGATAAGCCCACGACCATCGTGGCGCTCCTGCTGATGACGGCTGGCAGCCTCGTGATGGCCACGACCGACATCTGGGGTTGGCAGATGGCGGGCCGGCTCGCCTCCGGTGCCGGCGGTGTACTGCTGACGGTGCAGCTCACCAAGATGGGCGCCGACTGGTTTGCCGGAAAAGAGATCGCAACCGCCATGGCGATCTTCGTCAGCTCCTGGCCGACGGGCGTGGCGATCTCGCTGTTGGTGCTGCCGGCGATCGGTACCGCCCATGGTGCCGGCGCGGTGTTCCTGGCGGCGGCGGCGCTGACCGTGATCGGGATCGTGCTGATCGCCTTCTATCAGCCGCCCCCGGCGGCAAGCGCGGCAACGACCGCCTCGGCGGCGCGGCTCGATCCCCTCGCGGCTCTGGCGGTGATCGCCGCCGGCTTGATCTGGGGCCTCTATAATGTCGGCTTCGCCATGATCTTCTCGTTCGGCCCCTCACTGCTGACCGAGCGCGGCTGGAGCATCGCGGCGGCGGGCTCGGCGATCAGTCTCGTGCTGTGGCTGTCGGTGATCTCGGTGCCATCAGGCGGCTTCCTCGCCGACCGGACCGCGCGACCGCTGGCCCTGGCGGTTACGGCGAGCCTCGCGGTCGCGCTGCTGCTGGCCTGGCTGCCGCGGTCGGATTCCGTGATCGCGATCCTCGTCCTGATCGGCCTGATCAGCGGCCATCCGGCGGGGCCGATCATGAGCCTGCCGGCCCGGGTGCTCGCTCCAGAGACCAGGGCGATCGGGATGGGCGTATTCTACACACTCTTCTATGCTGCGATGATGCTGGGACCAGCCGTGGCGGGGCGGCTCGCAAAATCGACCGGCAGTGCGGCTGTCGCGCTCGATCTCGGCGCATTGGCCGTGCTCGCCTGCCCGCCACTGTTGTGGCTGTTCGAGCGCATTGTGTCTGTCCGTAATCGACGCAGCCAATCCTAACGCGGCATTAACCCTGTGCGCCTTAGGGTCGTCCCGGACTCCGCCCGGGCGGGGGGTCGGGTGTTGAAAATGGCGTTGGCGAACAAAAAATTTCTTCCGGCCGCCGAGGAACGTCGGCGTTTTCAGCGGGTGAAGGTTCACCTGCTCGGCCGCTACATGCTGCCGGACCGCCGCGAATTCCCCTGCCAGGTGATCAACATGTCGCCGGGCGGACTCGCGCTGCTCGCGCCCGGCATCGGCAATGTCGGCGACCGCGTGGTTGCCTATCTCGACCATATCGGCCGGGTCGAGGGCAAGATCACCCGCATCATCGACAACGGCTTTGCCATGACGGTCGGGGCGACGCCTCGCAAGCGCGACAAACTCGCCGCACAGCTGACCTGGCTCGCCAACCGCGACATCCTCAATCTGCCGGAAGACCGCCGCCACGACCGTGTCATACCGCGCAATCCGATCGCGGTGCTGACGCTCGAGGACGGCACCAAGATGACCTGCCGCATCATCGACCTCTCGCTGTCGGGAGCTGCCATTGCCGCAGAGAACCGCCCGCCGCTGAAATCGACGGTTTTGCTCGGCCGGGTCCAGGGCCGCGTGGTCCGAAACCTCGAAGACGGCTTCGCGCTCGAGTTCTTGCATTCGCAGCCAATCGAGACTCTCGAAGAGAGCGTTACCGCGCGGTAAAGCGCGACGACGCCAAAACCCCTGTTTTCCAGCCTCAAAGGCGGCCTCCGTGATGCGGACGCCGCCTTTTTCGCGTCTGGCGACGGCCTCACGCGGGTTAACGCGCGGCCTGTTCGCACGCGGAAACAGCAGTTCCAATAGTGTTCCCGCGTTAATCGCTACAATTTGAATCAATTGCAGTCATATCGAATTTTATTCGAACTCTATTCAAATATAGATCGAACTTTCTGCCTGTTTTACTTGTATTCGTCTCGACTTGACTTGGCTGACTTAGCTGCAACTCAAAAGCTCGGTGCGCAATGTGGTCTCAACAAGAAACGGGGGCCACGATGTTCGACTTCAGGGGACAGGGGAAAGGGCTGGCGATCGCCGCCATGCTCTTCGGGTTCGGCGCGGCAGCGCAGGCCGGCGAGAGCCGTCTGCTCTACGCAAGCCTCGGCGACACCACGCGTGCGCCGATCGGCTGGGTCGAGTTCTGTTCGGAGAATACCGCTCAGTGTCAGGGCGGGCCGACGCAGCCGCGCGACATCGTGATGTCGCAGACCGCGTGGCGCGACCTGACCAAGGTCAATCGCTGGGTCAACGAGACCATCAAGCCTTTGACCGACCAGGAGCACTGGGGCGTGATCGAGAAGTGGTCGCTGCCGACCGATGGTTACGGCGACTGTGAAGACTACGTGTTGTTGAAGCGCAAGATGCTGATGGATGCCGGATGGCCGCGCGAGGCCCTGCTCATCACCGTCGTGCGCGACAAGAAGGGCGAAGGGCACGCGGTGCTGACGGTGAAGACCGACAAGGGCGAGTTCGTTCTCGACAATCAGAACGAGAACGTCATTGCCTGGACGGAGACCGGCTACCGCTTCGTCAAGCGCCAGTCGCAGAGCGATCCCAACGTCTGGGTCTCGCTCGGCGATACCAAGCCGGCGGTTTCCACCGCCAGCGCCAGAGATCAGTAGTCAACAAGGATAAGAGTTACGCGACCCGGTCACATCCCCACCCCTCCCCGTCCCAGACCGGTTCGCGCGCGCCCAGCCATCCCCCAATGGCTGGGCGCAACTTTTTTGAGTGACGCGCAGTCGCAAGGCGTAAGATTGTCAGCGCTGCAGGATGTTCTTGTAGACCTTGCCGCCCTTCATGATCACCACGAAATTCTTGGCGGGATCCTCGACGAGAGCGATGTTGTCGAGCGGATTGCCGTCGACCAGGAGAAGATCGGCGAGCGCGCCTTCCTCCACTACGCCGAGCTTGCCGGGATAGGGATTGCGCAAGCCCGACAGGCTCAGAAGTTCGGCATTGGTCGACGTCGCCATGGTCAGCGCTTCGGCCGCCGTGTACCAGCGCGTCAGCGCGGCCAGCATTGAGCCCTGCTTGTCCGCCAACGCCTTCGAGAACAGGACATCGGTCCCGAACGCGGTCTTGATATGATACTTTTGCGCCAACGCGTAGACGCGGTCGGTGCCGGCAACAACCTGCCGCATCTTGTCCTGCTCCGACGGCCCGAGCGCGGCGGCCCCCGACACATCCAGGAATGGCTGCGTGCTCAGCCAAATCCCCTTCTCCGCGATCAGCTTCGCGCTCGCCTCGTCCATGAGGTGGCCGTGCTCGATGCATCTCACACCGGCTGCGATCGAGCGCTGGATCGCGACCGGCGTATAGGCGTGGGTTGCGACATAGGTGCCCCAATTGTCGGCGGCCTCCACGGCGGCACGCAGCTCGGGCTCGGTGAAGGTGGAGACGTCGAGCGGACTGAAGGGCGAAGCGACGCCGCCGCCCGCGGTGAGCTTGACCTGGGAGGCGCCCTGCATCAGTTGCTCGCGCGCGCGCACGCGAACTTCGTCGGGACTGTCGGCGACCATGCTGCCACCGATCCGCTCCATCCGGCTCAGCATGCCCCCGATTGTTCGCGGCAGATCGGAGAGCTGCCGGAAATCACCATGGCCACCGGTGATGGTGATGATGGCGCCGGACGGATAGATGCGGGGTCCGGCGACGAGGTCCTCGTCGATGGCCTGCTTGAGGCCGAAGCTCGGTCCACCCATGTCGCGTATGGTGGTGAAGCCACGCATCAGCGTCGCGGTCGCTTCGCTGGCGGCGAGCAGATTGTTGTAGCCTATATCGCCCGCAAGGGCCGCCATCGGCGTCGGGCGCACCAGCATCGCGTGCCAATGCGCATCGATCAGGCCCGGCATCAGCACGCGGCCACCGCCGTCGATCACCTGACCGGCGGCTGGGACGTCTGCGGTCGATATCTTCTCGATCTTCCCATCCCTGACGAGGACATTGGACGCAGCCGAGAGCGTCCCGTTCTTGCCGTCAAAGATTTTGACGTTGCGGAACAGGACGGCAGAGTCCTGCTGGGCCGGCGCGGGCGATGCGCCACAGAGCATTGCTCCAAGCAGCACAACGAGCCCGGCCCGCATACTCAATCCCGACATGTTCCATCTCCACGCTGATGCGGCGCTATTCGGCTGCGGCTACAGGGCGCCAGGCAAAGGTCAGCCAGCCAATGCCGAGCGACAACAGATCGATGCCGAGCAACATTCCCAACACCCAAAGCCCGGTGGTCGGAAAGCCCGTGAGGATGATGAGGCCCGCGAGGACGCCGAACAGGCCGGAGCCTGCAAAGGGCGGCGGGCAGCTTGTGGATGGGTGCGCGCAGCAGGTTCACGCCTGTTCGGAGCGAGATCAGCGATTGGCCACACCGCTCCTCGACGACCGAACGCGACGCCATTGCACCACTCCACAGAACGGATTCGCCGGGTGTCGGCGCCGTTCCAGAACTCGACGCGCGAGGTAAGTTGATGCCTCAACCCCACAGAGTCAATTTACATCCATAGGAAGATTATGCAGTCCAGCCATACAACTCCTAGGGAGACCGACCGCCTCAAACTACGATACGGGAATTTTTGGCATATCCGTAAGTGCAGCTGTCTCACCTGCACCCGAAATCAAATGCAGACGCCACGAAAATCCCGTGATCAACGCCAGATTGCAACTGGCGCATTCGGGAGTACGATCGTGCGCGGCCTGTTCGACACGAAGTGATCACCAGAAGCTCATCGGGCGCAACGAAGTATTTTCACTGCCACAGAATCCGCCGCGGTTCGCTTACGCGCCCAGCACGTCCGCGAGCCGCAGCTCGTCGGCGGCGGGATCCTTCAGGAACAGCTCCGCCTCGATCTCTGTGAGATGCGACAGCATCTGCGCGCGTGCAGTCTGCTTGTCGCGCTTGCGGATCGCGGTAACGATCTCGGCGTGGTGATCGGTGCCGCAGGCGGGCGTGTCGTGACGGCGGTAGAGCAGGATGATCAACGAGGACCGCGCGATCAGCTCCTTCAGGAAACCGAGATAGATGCTATGGCCGGACATCTCGGCGACGAGACGGTGAAATTCGCCGGAGAGCCGGACCGAGGCGCGCGCGTCGCCGCGCTGCTCCGCTTCGCGCTCTTCAGCGAGGTGTCGCTGAAGGCGACTGATCCAGACCGGTGACACCGCGTCGACGGCGTGATCGACGATGGTCGGCTCGATCAGGCGGCGCGCCTCGAAGACCTCGCGGGCGTCCGCCGGCGTGGGGCGCGCCACGAACGCACCGCGGTTCTTCTCGATGTTGACGATGCCCTCATGCGCAAGCTGTTGCAGCGCGGTGCGAACCAGTGTGCGGCTCGCGCCATAGATCTCGCCGATCTCGTCCTCGCCGAGCTTGGTGCCCGGCAGCAGACGATGCTCGAGGATCGCCGCGGTCACACCTTCCCTGATGCGGCTGACGCGGTCGCTCGCGTCTGGCGCATCGGACTTTTGGCGGGTTTTGGCGGCCATGGGCTTGAGGGCTCGATCGGCGAAAGTTCGGCCTTGAAGTTAGTCGACGAGCTGTATCCAATCACAGGCGAAACTTTATACAATCTTCGCCCATTTTGTGTGCACACCTCTCCCGGCCAGGCGAGCCATGCTATAGCGCCGGATTCGATCTAACGACCTGACTCCGCTGCACAGTTTTGGAATTCGGCAATCCCGGGGCTGTTGGCACGGACCTCGCAGAGAAAGCCGGAGCATCGCCCTCCTTCGGACACGCCATGGCCACTCCCGCCGCTCTCGAACTGGTCGCCGTCACCAAGCGCTACGACACGACGCTGGCGGTCGACAACGTCAATCTGAAGATCCCGGCCGGCACCTATTGCTGCCTGCTCGGCCCGTCCGGCTGCGGCAAAACCTCGACTTTGCGCATGGTCGCGGGCCACGAGGCGGTCAGCGAGGGCGACATCATTTTGGGTCCGCAGAACGTCACCGACCTCGAGCCCGCCAAGCGCGGCACGGCGATGATGTTTCAGTCCTATGCGCTGTTTCCGCATCTGACCGTGCTCGACAACGTCGCATTTGCCCTGAAAATGCGCGGCATCGACCGCGCGACGCGGCACAAGCGCGCCGGCGAATTGCTGGAGCTGGTAGCCATGACCCCCTATGCCGCGCGGCTGCCGGCGCAGCTCTCCGGTGGCCAGCAGCAGCGCGTCGCGCTCGCCCGCGCGTTGATCACCGAGCCGCAGATCCTGCTGCTCGACGAGCCGCTCTCCGCGCTCGACCCCTTCCTGCGGGTGAAGATGCGGGGCGAGCTGAAGCGGCTGCAGCGCGAGCTCGGCATCAGCTTCATCCAGGTCACCCACGGCCAGGAAGAGGCGATGGCGCTCGCCGACCACATCGTGGTGATGAACCAGGGCAAGATCGAGCAGCAAGGTAGCGCGCGCGATATTTTCCACCATCCCCGCACCGAATTCGTGGCGCGCTTCATCGGCGGCCACAACGTCCTCAGCGACGCCGGCAAACTCATCGCCGTGCGCGCCGATCAGCTCGGCATCAAGCCGCTCGTCGACGGCGTGTTCGGCGCGCCGGCGCTGCTGACCCAGACCGAGTACCAGGGCTCCTATGTCGCCGTCTCGCTCACGCTCGACGACGGCACTGCCCTGTTCTCCCATGTTCCGGAGTCCATCTTCGACGTCCACCCGTTCCGTCCGGGCGATCGCGTGTTGGCCACCTGGGATCCCGCCAAGGCGCAGCGCCTGCAATAGCGCCCTCATTTAGAAAATGCGCAACACAGAGGAGTGAGCGATATGACCGAGACTACCAAAAAGACCGGCTTCAGCCGCCGCACGCTATTGAAGAGCACCGCGGGTCTCGCCGGCTTGGCCGCGGGCTCCGGCGCCATCACCGGCTTTCCCTACGTCATGTCGGCCGAGCCGAAGGTGCTGCGCTATCTCGGCACCGCCGTGAACGAGGGCGACGACATCTCGAAGCAGTGCCTGAAGGACACCGGCATCAAGATCGAATACATCACCGCGACCACCGACGACGTCACCAAGCGCGTGATGACCCAGCCGAACTCCTTCGACGTGCTGGACACCGAATATTTCTCGCTGAAGAAGCTGGTACCCTCGGGCAACATCCTTGCCCTCGATTCCAAGAAGATCAAGGAATTCGACAACATCACGCCGGTCTTCACCAAGGGCGAGACGCCCGGCGGCAAGAAGATCGGCAACCAGGGCACCGCGCCCTGGAAGGTGCTTTATCTCGAAGGCAAGGAATCCAAGACCTTCTCCAAGACGGCGACCGAGTTCGTCACGCTGATCCCGACCGTCTACAACGCCGACACACTCGGCATCCGCCCCGACATCATCAAGCGCCCTATCAGCTCCTGGGCTGAACTGCTCAATCCCGAATTCAAGGGCAAGGCCTCGATCCTCAACATCCCCTCGATCGGCATCATGGATGCCGCGATGGTCGTGGAAGCCACCGGCAAGTACAAATATGCCGACAAGGGCAACATGACCAAGGAAGAGATCGACCTCACCATGAAGGTGATGACCGAGGCGAAGAAGGCCGGTCAGTTCCGCGCGTTCTGGAAGGACTTCAACGAGAGCGTCAATTTGATGGCTTCGGGCGAAACCGTGATCCAGTCGATGTGGTCCCCGGCGGTGACGAAGGTCCGCTCGATGGGTATTGCCTGCACCTTCCAGCCGCTGAAGGAAGGCTATCGCTCCTGGGCGTCGGGCTTCTGCGTCTCCAAGGGCGTGTCGGGCGCGAAGCTCGATTGGGCCTACGAGTTCGTCAACTGGTTCCTGTCCGGCTATGCCGGCGCCTATCTCAACCGCCAGGGCTACTACTCGGCCGTGCTCTCGACCGCGAAGGCCAACATGGAGCCCTACGAGTGGGCCTACTGGATGGAAGGCAAGGCGGCCGAGAAGGACATCAAGGCGCCCGACGGCTCGCTGCTGGAGAAGGCCGGCGCGGTGCGCGACGGCGGCTCCTACGAGGACCGTATGGGCGGCGTCGCGTGCTGGAATGCCGTGATGGACGAGAACGACTACATGGTCCGCAAGTGGAATGAGTTCATCGCCGCGTGATGGACACGTCGGAAGACATCCTGCAACAGGGATCCCCAGACGTGGTCCGGGGATCGGACACAGCGCGCGCCGCGAAAGCGGCGCGCCTGTCGCCGTCCTTCATCTCCTGGCTCCAGGCCGGGCCGATGATGCTGGTGTTTCTCGCCTTCTTCCTGATCCCCCTGGTCTTCGTCATCATCGTCTCGTTCTGGGACTACAACGAATATCAATTACTGCCGGCGCTCTCGGGCCGCGGCTACACCGACACGTTCGAAGGCTGCATCGCGCAGCTGCCTGATCTCTGCACGATCGGGCGAACCTATGTGAAGACGCTGAAGCTCTGCGTCATGGTCTGGGCGATCACGCTCTTCATCGGCTTCTGGGTCGCCTATTTCCTCGCCTTCCATGTGAAGTCAAAGACTTGGCAGATGGGATTGTCGCTGCTCTGCACGATCCCGTTCTGGACCTCCAACGTGATCCGCATGATCGCCTGGATTCCGCTGCTCGGCCGCAACGGCCTGGTGAACTCCGGGCTCGTCAAGAGCGGGCTGATCAACCAGCCGCTGGAATGGCTGCTGTTCTCCGAATTCTCCGTGGTGCTGGCGCTGGTGCACCTGTTCACGTTCTTCATGGTGGTGCCGATCTTCAATTCGATGGTGCGCATCGACAAGTCGCTGATCGAGGCCGCCTATGACGCCGGCGCAACCGGCTTCCAGACGCTCGTCAACGTCATCATCCCCCTCGCCAAGCCCGGCATCGTGATCGGCTCGATCTTCGTCATCACCATCGTGATGGGCGACTTCATCACCATCGGCGTGATGGGTGGCCAGCAGATCGCCTCTGCCGGCAAGATCATCGAGACACGGGTGAACGCGCTGCAGTTCCCCGCGGCAGCGGCGAACGCCGTGATCCTGCTCATCATTACGTTCCTGATCATCACCATGATGTCGCGCATCGTCGACATAAAGAAGGAGCTGTAGGCGATGAAGGAAGGACGCCCGCGCTCTTTCTACGTGCTCGCGATCTTCTTCGCGGCCTACACGCTGTTCCTCTACGGCCCGATGATCGCGATCTACGTGTTGTCGTTCCAGGGGCCGCAGGGCGGCCTCACCTTCCCGATGAATGGCGTCTCGACCTTCTGGCTCCAAAAATTATTCCAGGGCACTGGCATCGTCGATCTCGGTGCGGCCTTCCGTCGCTCGCTGCTGCTTGGCCTCATCGTGATGGCTGTCACCGTCGTACTGTCGGTCGCCGCCGGCATGGCCTTCCGCCGCAAGTTCACGGCGCAGAGCATTTTGTTCTACTCAGCGATCGCAAGCCTCATCGTTCCCTCGATCATCACGTCGCTCGGGATCTCGCTTGAATTCCGCATCATCGACGATCTGATCAAGGCGCACTGGAACGAAAACTTCGAGACTTCGATGGGCCTGCTCACTTCAGGGCTCGGCGCGCACCTGACCTGGACGCTGCCATTCGGCCTGCTCATCATGTTCGCCATCTTCAACCGCTTTGACCCACGCCTGGAGGAAGCCGCGCGCGATCTCGGTGCGACGCCGTGGCAGGCCTTCCGTCATGTCGTGCTGCCGATCATTTTGCCCTCCGTAATCGGCATCGGCCTGTTCGGCTTCACGCTGTCCTGGGACGAGCTCGCGCGCTCCAGCCAGGCGATCGGGGCGGTGAATACATTGCCGCTCGATCTTCAGGGGCTCACCACCACCGTGACGAACCCCGACATCTACGCGCTCGGCACCATCATCTCCGCGGTCTCTTTCGCGGTGATCACGCTTGCGCTCGGCACCATCCACATGCTCAACAAGCGGCAGGCGGCCAAGGGCTCGGACGCCGGCAAAGGGCTTGTCTGACAAGGGGCTTGTCTGATCTAGATGCGACTGCACGTCGTCAATCCCAATACCACGGCGTCGATGACAGCGAAGATCGCTGCTGCCGCGCGCGCGATCGCCATGCCCGACACATTGATCGACGCACGCCAGCCGACGATGGGCCCGGTCTCGATCGAGGGCTTTTACGACGAGGCCTTTGCCGTTCCCGGGATGCTCGGCTGCATCCGCGACGCCGACCGCGACGGTGCGGATGCGCACATCATCGCCTGCTTCGACGACACTGGCCTCGACGCCGCGCGTGCCGTTGCCAAGGCACCTGTGGTCGGCATCGGCGAAGCCGCCTTCCACATGGCAAGCCTGATCGCGGCGCGCTTTGCCGTCGTGACGACGCTCAGCGTCTCGATCGTGCCGATCGAACATAATCTGAAGAAGTACGGCCTCACTGATCGCTGCGCCCGCGTCCGCGCCGCCGAAGTGCTCGTGCTCGCGCTCGAGGAGCGCAATGCTGACGCGCTCGCAAAAATCTCCACCGAGATCACGGCCGCGATCCGTGATGATCGCGCAGAAGCTATCGTGCTTGGCTGCGCCGGCATGGCCGATCTGGCGGCAGAGCTCGCCGCCAAACATGGCCTGCCCGTCGTGGATGGTGTCGCCGCCGCGGTGACACTGGCCGAGGGACTGGTCCGACTCGGGCTGAAGACCTCGCGACTCGGCCCGTATGCCGCGCCGCGTTCAAAAACCTATTCCGGCCCGTTTTCACCGTTTCAGCCCTGATTATTCCGTCGCCCGGCTTGAGGCCTTCAGAGGGCCGAAGGCGAGCTGATCAGTGTTTTTTCGCCCTCAGCCTCTTTTTGGTCCCAATTGTTGCTGAATGGTAACACTTTCGGGACCTCCCGGCCGCCTTGTTCTGCGTTCTTGGGCTGCCGGTCTTCGCCACTCACCAAGTTTCAGTTTGGGTTTTGTCAGCGATGATCGATCTCGCCGAGGGCGCACCGTCCAATCCCCTCCTCCGTCTTGGCGCTCAGCCCATCGCGCTGACCGCCGCGGCCCTCCTGTTCATGATCGCCGGCGTGACCTCGATCGCGATCTGGCGGGCCTATACCGGCGCCGCACCGGAGACCGACCGGGTGGTCGCCTCGCGGCAACTCCAGGCCCGCACGGTGCAGGCGTCCGAGCAACTGGTCGAAAAGACCAAGGGGCTGGAGGCGACCCAGCAGGAATCGATCGACCAGCTCCAGGTCGTGCAGGACCAGCTTTTGACGATGAAGCGGCTGCTCGCATCGCAGCAGGCCGACACCAAGCGCCTGTCGGAGCAAGTCGCGACCCTGAACGAATCCATCGACGGCTTGCGGCAATCCTTTGCCAGCGTCCGGTCCGCCGAGGCTGATACGCCGTCGGTTACCCGGAGGAAACCGGCGCGTCACCAGGCCAGTGTGCGCAAACGCGGCAAATCGCGCGGCTGATCGGGCGGCAACGCCCTCGCCTTTTATTTTCGCCACTTGTGAACTGGATCACATTCGTCCGTGTGATTCCGGGCGATGCTCGCCCCTACCGGATGGCGTGAGCCGATTTTAAATGTCCGGGGCTGGCAAGGTCGTTGACGGTATACTGCGTCAACGGCCTTGTTTTTTTGTGGCCCCGCCGAGCGTCTGCGCTACCCGCAGACGCCGCTCACAGGGGCCATTCGCAGACGCTATTCGCAGACTTGGACACGGCGGACACGCCAGCCCCATTGCGTCATGACACGCTTCCGCACGAGGTAGCACTGCCCGTCATAGCCGCCATCGCCGGCGCCGTCATAATAGGGGTCCCCGTAGTAGGGGGAGCCGTAACCATAGTACCCATAGCCCGCACCCGCGATGCCGGCGCCAATTGCGACACCGGGCCAGAAGCCGCCCCCGTGCCAGCCGTGGCCCCAGCCGCCGCCATGGCCCCAACCACCACCGCCGCCCCAATGGCCGCCGCCCATATGGCCGCCTCCGCCAAAACCGCCCCGCGCCTGCGCCGCCTCAGGCGCTGCGAGACCGACGGCCGCGACAGCCAATGCAGCCAGGATCATCTTGCGTAACATCACTCAACCCTCCGCGTGGAAACGCTCCACACCACAAAAGAGGGCCAACCTAGTGGCATTCGGGCATTCATGACAGGCATACTGGCTCACTTCCGCGCGAGCGTCAGCAACCGCGGCAGATGCTTTTCAACTTCTTGTCGAGCAGCCGGTTCTCGGCACCGACCGTGGCATCAGCGTCGGGGTTTGCACCGGAGACGGTGCCGGTGGTGACGCCGGGCGCTCTGTTTGCACCAGACGATTGCGCCGTGCCGAGACTGTTGGTGCCCGGCGCCGACGCCGGGGAATTGGCAACGCCGGTGGTTGATCCGGCGGAGCCGCCGGTGCCTTGCGCGAAGGATACGGCCGGCATTGCAGCGAGGCAGAGGATGACGATCAAGGTTTTGATTGAAACGGTTGCGAGCGGTCCGGACATTAAAAATTCTCCTTCGTGGCTCAACGGCGGCGCGGAGGGCCGGTTCCGGAACAAATCCCGTCACGTCCGCTTGAACCTCAGGAGGCCATCACGATCATGCGCAAACTGATCGCGTTCGACGAGGATAGTTTCGACAAGCTGAAGCAACTGGGCCGCGACAGGATGGCGACGTTTCAAGAGCTCGCCGATGAGGCCTTTGCCGACCTCTTGAAGAAGCACGGCATCCCGATCGACCTCAGGGACGCCCTGCGCAAGAGCGCGAAACGCGACGGCGCGGCGGACAAGGTGACAGCGCGCCCCAGAACCAGAAAGGCAAAATCACGATGACCGATCGCGATCCCTTTGCAGACGGCGAGCGCGCCGCGCGCGACAACATTCCGGCAGAAGCCAATCCTTACTCGGATGGCAGCGCCGAGCACGCGCTGTGGTCAGCCGGTCACGAGAAGGTCGCGGGCGCAATCGAAGCGCGCGAGTCCGAGGGGAGCTGAACTCAACCGATCCGCTTCAGGCCCTTCTTGAAGCGCGGGCCGTTGGCGACATAGAACCTCGCCGCGCTTCCCATCTTCTGCACCTGGGCGTCGTCGAGGGTGCGGATCACGCGCGCGGGCGAGCCGATGATCAGCGAGCGTTCGGGAAATGCCTTGCCCTCGGTGATGACGGAACCGGCGCCGACGATGCTGTTGCGGCCGATCCTCGCGCCGTTCATCACGATCGAGCCCATGCCGACAAGTGCGCCCTCCTCGATGGTGCAGCCGTGCAGGATGACGTTGTGACCGACGGTGCAGTTCTTTCCGATCACGAGCGGAAAGCCGAGATCGGTATGGCAGGTCGAGCTGTCCTGCACATTGGCGCCCTCGCCGATCTCGATCCATTCATTGTCGCCGCGCAGTACCGCGCCGAACCAGACGCTGGCGCCCAGCTTCAGGCGCACGCGGCCGATCACGGTTGCGGTCTCCGCGATGAAATAATTGCCGTCGGCGGGAAGATCGGGCGCCTGTCCGTCCAGCTCGTAGATCGCCATGAAGGTCTCCTGTCAGGTGGACCCAGCCATAGCGAAACGGCGGCCCTCACGCAAAGGGCTGTACAGCCGGGAAGGCGAGCTCAGGCCAGGACGCCGGCCGCGCGCAGCGTCATCATGAAGAAGGTGCCGCTCATCATGCTCCAGAAGCCGGCGATGACGGTTGCCATCATCACGAATTCAAAGCGGCGGCTTTCCACCCGCATCCCGCGCAGCGTGTTGCGCATGATGATGAAGGGCGCAGCGAACACCAGGAACGGCACCGCCGCGAACGTCCGCGGAGCCACGCCCTCCTGCAACAGCCCGAAACCGGCGGGCCGTTGCGACAACGCCTGGTATCCATTTGCGAGCGCGCCCGCGAGCGCGAAGCCGATGCAGATCGAGAAGAACATATTGAAAGCTTCAGGTGTCATCGGAACAGTCCGCCCTTACGCAACGCCGGTGCCCTCCTGTGACAAAAAGTGCCGGTTAACGCTACATTATCCTTAAGCGAGGGTTAACGGCGCCGCCCGGCCAGCGCAGGGCCCTCTCCCATTTCCGGTAGCCGGGAACCTTCCGCGAGATCGTCGCCGCGTGGCATATTCGCCGTTGATTCGTCGGCCCATCGGCCGACGTCAGGCTCACTTGCGCGACGTCATGACGGTGTTTTCGGCAACCTCTCCTCGCTCCAGGACGCGCCCGCGGGCGCATTTCGTCCCGTTCGTGCTCGGTGGCGTGTTCGCGGCCGGCGCGATCGCGCTGGTTGCCTATTTGTTGTGGCCGACCTGGAGCACGGGCGGCGCGAACGACCCGGACAAGCTGCCGGTGAGCGTCGGCGGCACGCTGTTCAACCTGCCGACATCAGCGATCCGGATGAAGATCCAGCGGCACTCCGGACCGCAGGAGCGCATCGACCTCGATTTCCTCTATCCCTCGCTGGAGCCGCCGAGCACGCCAAAGCACGTCACCGCCGACGACGTGGAAGCGGCGATGCAGCCGATCGACCGCATCTTCCTGTCGATCGCGGCGCATCACGATGCGCTGGCCCCCGAACAGCGAGCAGCCACGATCTATCCGCGCTACCTCGACCAGGCCGCGACGACACCGGAGGACGGGCTGACGATGCGGATGTTCCGAGCCGACACGCCCTATGGCAACGAGGACTTTTATTCTGCTGCGAGCCCCGCGCTCACCGCGCGCTGCACGCGCGATGCGGCCACCCCGGGCATGTGCCTGTCGGAGCGCCGCGTCGACTGCGCCGACCTCACCTTCCGCTTTCCGCGGAGCTGGTTATCGCAGTGGCGCGACGTCGCGGAGGCGATGGACAAGCTGACGGGGCAACTGCGCGGGCCGAGGTGATAGACGGCGTTGAAAACTATTCCTGGTCGACGAGATCGTCTTCGAGGATCGCCATCTGGAACTGGAACGAGCGATCATCATCCTCGTCGTCGACGAACAGCACACCGATGAACTCCTCGCCGATATAGACTTCGGCGGAATCATCCTTCTTCGGCCGCGGCACGACGCGAATCTTGGGATTGCCGAACACGCGCTTCAAATACGCGTCGAGCTTTCTGACTTCTTTGACGTCCACGGCAAGTCTCCAATCGAAATCTGGTTGGCGGGGTTTTAGGACGAGACGCGACGAACCGCCAGCATGAATTGCCAAAGAATTTGGGGACGAAAAAGGCTGGAAAATCAGGCCCTCTTCGAAGTCGAAGACCGTATCAAAGTCCCGTCGCGTTGATCATCTGGTCCATGGTGCGCGACGGCTCGGCGCAGCCGGCCTCGCCGACGATCTTGGCGGGCACGCCGGCGACAGTGACGTTATGCGGCACCGGCTTCACCACGACCGAGCCGGCGGCGATGCGCGCGCAATGGCCGATCTCGATGTTGCCGAGGATTTTTGCACCGGCACCGATCAAAACGCCGTGGCGGATCTTGGGATGACGGTCCTCATTCTCCTTGCCGGTGCCACCGAGCGTGACGCCATGCAGGATCGAAACATCGTCCTCGATCACCGCCGTCTCACCGCAGACGAAACCGGTGGCATGGTCGAGGAAGACGCCGCGGCCGATGCGCGCGGCGGGATTGATGTCGGTCTGGAACACCGCAGACGCGCGGCTCTGGAGGTAGTACGCGAAATCCTTGCGGCCCTTCAGCAAGAGCCAGTGCGCGAGGCGATGGGTCTGGAGCGCGTGAAAGCCCTTGAAGTAGAGCAAGGGATCGATGAAGCGCGACGTCGCGGGATCGCGGTCATAAACGGCAACCAGATCGGCGCGGAAGGCATTGCCGAGGTCGGGATCGGCGCGCAACGCTTCGTCATAGGTCTGGCGCACCAGATCGCCCGACAGCGCGGAATGATCGAGCCGGTCGGCGAGACGGTGGATCACCGAATCTTCGAGGCGGCTGTGATGCAGCACCGTCGAATAGATGAAGGTCGCAAGCTCCGGCTCGCGGTGGACGATATCCTCTGCTTCGCCCCGGATCCGGTCCCAGATCGGATCGAGCGAAGCGAGCTTACCTCCCGGATTGACCTGATGCACTGCCATGGGATCTGCTCTTTCGAATTGGCTCGTTTGGCTGGCTCTATAGCACAGTCTAGGCGACAAAGTCCCGACGGGCTTGCCTGAGAGTGAACAGCACCTTGCCCCGCGAAAGCCTGCCAACACGTTGAATCACAACAATTTCTTTTGACGCCCCCCAGGCGGCAAGGTCGGCTCAAAATGGTCAGGGTTTTGCCAAATTCAAGCCGGGCGCCGTCAAACTATTGGTGAATTTCGTCTCAACCGCTATTGCGGGCATGGTCGCGAGCGACGACGGAGCGGATTTGACCATCACCACCGATAGTTTACGCGCGCGCGCCGCGGGCTCGTTCTGGCTGCGGCTCGCCGCGGTGGCGCTGCCCGTGCTGATGATCTCGCCGGCGTTCTGGAACGGCTACCCCCTGCTTCAATGGGATACCGGCGGCTATCTGGCGCGCTGGTACGAAGGCTATCTCGTGCCGAGCCGCTCCACCGTGTTCGGCCTCTATCTGCATTACGGTGAGGGCTTCGGCTTCTGGATCAACCTTGCCGTCCAGTCGCTCGCAACGCTGTGGCTGCTGCAGCTCACCCTGCGCGTGCTCGGCCTGATGCAGACGTTCCGCTTCGTCGCGATCAGCTTGCTCCTGATCCTCTCGACCGCCCTGCCCTGGCTCGCCAGCATGCTGCTCACCGACATCTTTGCGGGACTGTCGGTGCTGTCGCTGTTTCTCCTGATCGTCGGAGGCAACCGGATCTCGGGGATCGAGAAAGCCTCGCTGTTCGTCTTCACCGCCTTTGCCGCCGCGACCCATAGCGCCACGCTCGGCGTGCTGCTTGGGCTCTGCGCCGTCGGCTGGATGATGCGGCCGTTGCTGGGGACCCGCCTGCCGATTGCCGGATTGGCGCAGGCGAGCCTGACCATCGTCGCGGGCGGCCTGATGCTGGTCTCGGCGAACCATGCGCTGTCGGGCAAATGGGCCTGGACGCCGGGCGGCACCGGCGTCGCCTTCGGCCGCATGATGCAGGACGGCATCGTCGCGCGCTATCTCAACGATCGCTGCCCACGCGAGAGCTTCAAGCTCTGTCCCTATCGCAATGAACTGCCGGCGACCGCCGACGAGTTCCTGTGGGGCACGAGCATGTTCAACACGCTCGGCCGGTTCGAGGGCATGAACGACGAGATGAGCTACATCGTCGTGCATTCGCTCGCGGATTATCCGGCCTGGCAGGCTGAGGCGGCCCTGAGCGCGATGGGGCAGCAATTGCTGCATGTCGCGACCGGCGAAGGCACCAGCGGCTGGGTTCCGCACACCTATGGCATCATCGAGCGCTACATCCCGGCGCAGGTGGCGCCGATGCGCGAGGCACGGCAGCAGAACTGGGGCATCGACTTCGAATATTTCAACTGGCTGCACGTGCCCGTCGCATTGGTCTCGATGCTGGGGTTGCTCGGGCTGCTCGGACACGCGCTGGCATATCGCCGGCTGGATGATCTGACACTGCTGGCCGTAACGGTGACGCTGGCGCTGCTCGGCAATGCCTTCATCTGCGGTATCATCTCGGGCCCACACGACCGCTACGGCGCGCGGATGGTGTGGGTTGCGACCTTCGTGGTGCTGATGGCGCTGGCGCGCGCCTTCGATGACGACGAGGCTGCGGACGAAGCCTCAGCCGCGGCGTGACAGGAAATCCAGAACGCCGGTCTTGTAGACCTTGTCGCCGACTGCGCGCATGTGATCGCGGCCGGGAATGTCGAGCACTTCCGAGCCGGGGATGATCGCGCCGAGTGCGCTGGCTGAGCCTGCAACGTCGTCGGTAGAGCCGACCGCGATCAGCACGGGTATATCGATCCGCGCGGCCTCCTGCTTCGTCATGAGCTCTCGCGTGCCGCGCAGGCAGGCGGCAAGCGCCTTGCGGTCGGAGCGGGTCTGATCGGCGAACGCGCGAAAGGTGCGGCCCACGGGATCGGTGACATCGTCGAGCGCGGGCGCCTCCAGCGCCTTCGCGACGTTCTCGCCGGGTCCGCTGCCCTCGATGAGGCCGCCGATGCCGATGCCGCCGAGGATCGCCGAGCGCAGGCGCTGCGGCTCGTTGAGGCCGAGCCAGGCCGTCATCCGGCCGCCCATCGAATAGCCCATGATGTCGGCCTGCGGGATCGCAAGATGGTCCATCAGCGCGAGCACGTCGCCGGCCATTGTCGGGATGGAGTATTGCGCGGGCTCGTAGAGTTTTGCGCTTTCGCCATGGCCGCGATTGTCGAGCGCAATCACGCGGCGGCCGTTCTTGCGCAGCTCGGAGACCCAGGTCGGATAGACCCAGTTCACGTTCTTGCTGGACGCAAAGCCGTGCACCAGGATGATCGGATCGCCCTCGCCTTCGTCGAGATAGGCAATTTCAACGACTCCATTGTGAAAGCTCGGCATCACATATTCCGCGGTCTTGTGGGGGAAGAGATTGATCTTAGGCGGTAAGGGCCGCATCCGCCAGAGCGGCGTCGGCAGCGATTTGCGCCCGGCGCAGCCGGCGCGCACGCCTGCGATCGCACCAGGCTTGCGTCAGACGCTCGGTCATCGCCTTGATCGAGAACAGCAGACCAAACAGCGTCAGGGCCGCGCCGAACAGCCACAGCGCGAGATCGAATGCGCCGCCGATGAGCAGCAGCGCGCCACGGCCCAAAACCTTCATGATCGCACGGGTCTTGCCGCCCTGTGCTTCCGCAAGGCGTGCTGCACGCGCGACGTCTTTCGGGCCCTCGGCGATACGCAGCGTGTCCATGGCGCCGCGCGTGCCGGTCTTTTCGGCAACCCGCGTGACGTCCTTGCCGAGGCGAACCAGCGCACCGGCCTTCTCGGCGCGGAACGCGGCCTTGATCGCGCCGACAGTCTCGCCCGGGCGTAACACCGACCCCGAGGCAACCGCGTTCTGGAGCATTGGCGTATCGACAACCTCGCGCGCGGAGCGGCCGGCCCATGCGGCGAGTCCCTCGCCGAGCCGCCCGACTTTGCGGGCATCCTTCACCAGCGTCAGCCCGGCGCGCACCGGCGCGGCACCGCCAACCGACACGTAGGTTGCAGCCGTCACCGCAAGGCCCGCGGCCGCAAGGCCCAGCACCAGGCGATCGGTGTCCTCGCCCATGGCGAGATGCTTGCCCTCGCGGACGACGTCGCGGACGTCGCCGATCACGAAGAGATCGCCGGCCACAGTCCCTGACAGGCTCGCGACATCGTCGGCACTGCCGGTGACGAGCCCGGTGGCGAAGCGCTTTGCGAAATGCGAGGTGGAGCTCTCTTCCTTGACCGCATCGCTGACGCGGCTCAGCAGATCGTCGGGCAGCGCGATGTTGCGGTCGCGCGCGAGCGCGACAAAACTGTCAGCGAGATCTGCGTCACCCGCCGCGAGCGCGGCCTCGATATTGTCCTGAACCAAGCGGTCGTTTTGCCGCAGAACCGCATCGAGCCTGAGCTCGGACAGGGCCGCCGGATCGTCCTGGGCGGTCAGAATCGCGCCGGCCTCGCGGGCTTGCGGCGCTACCTGCGCGAGCATGAAGCTGCATGCCGCAATCCCGGTCAACGCTGTGCTGATTCGCAGCCACTTCATGCTGAAAGCCTGGACATCCTCAGGTCATTTGCGCAGGGTCATTTGCGATCGACGTTTCGTCTTTTGCCGCAATTGCGGGCGTCCATAGACATAGTATGCCAAAATTGCGACACAACGTCCCCGACGAAAGAAGGGCTTCTCTCAGGCCGCAAGATTGTGTCGAATTTGCATGAGCAAATGAGCATGGGGCAATGCGGGCCTTTCGGTTCCGCCGGACTAGCAATCATCTGAACCCGCCAGTATGGTCCGCGGCGCCTTAAAGATGCCGCGTCAGTTGTTGATTGTGTCTGCCGCCATTGCCACTCCAGGATGAGTTACGATGTCCGACCATGTCGTCCCGCACTTCCACAACGATGCCGGTGTCCCCGTCATCGAGATCGGCTCGCAAGAGTTCATGTGCGTGGGCGCCAACCCTCCGTTCGACCATCCGCACGTCTTCCTCGACCTCGGCAACGACAACGAGATCATCTGCCCCTATTGCTCGACGCTGTACCGCTTCGCCGCTGATCTGAAGGCTGGCGAAGCCCGTCCGCCGGAATGCGTCCTGAAGGACAAGGTGGCCTGAGCTCCCCTCGGTCAGGGGTGGCGCTCTCTCGAACGATTGTCATCGCCGGCGCCGGAATCGGAGGACTGACGGCTGCGCTCGCGCTGGCCGCCCGCGGTTTTCGCATCGTCGTGCTGGAAAAAGCCGAGCGGCTCGAGGAAGTCGGCGCCGGCCTGCAGCTCTCCCCGAATGCCAGCCGCGTGCTGGTCGAACTCGGCCTGACGGAGCGGCTCAGGCTGCGCGCGGTCGTCCCGGAGGCGGTCTCGATCATGAGCGCGCGCGCCGGCGGCGAATTGCTGCGCATGCCGCTCCGCGACGCCGCGTCAGCGCGCGCCGGCGCTCCCTATTGGGTCGTGCACCGCGCCGACCTGCAAGCGGCACTCGCCGGCGCGGTTTCCGACCATCCCGATATCGATTTGAAACTCGGCGCGACATTCGAAGATGTCGCGCCCCACGCCAAGGGGCTGACGGTCGTCCATCGCAGCGGCACGATCCGCCGCAGCGATCTCGCCAGCGCGCTGATCGGCGCCGACGGCATCTGGTCGACGGTACGCCAGCATCTGTTTCCCGAGGTACAGCCGCGCTTCTCGGGCTTGATTGCCTGGCGCGGCACCCTCGATGCCACGCAACTACCGAAGGACTACACCGCGCGGCGGGTGCAGCTCTGGATGGGCAACAATGCCCATCTCGTCGCGTACCCGATCGCCGGCGGGCGCCTGATCAACGTGGTGGCAGTGCTGCCGGGCACCTGGAACAGGCCGGGCTGGAGCACGCCGGGCGATCCGTTCGAGGTGATGGACGCCTTCGCCGCGCCGCGCTGGCCGCCGCCGGCCCGGATGATGCTGGCCACCGTCGACACCTGGCGCAAATGGGCGCTGTTCGGCGTGCCCGAGGGCTGCCCCTGGTGCGATGGCCAGGTCGCGCTGCTTGGCGACGCCGTGCATGCGATGCTGCCGTTCGCAGCCCAGGGCGCCGGCATGGCGATCGAGGATGCCGCCGTGCTCGCCCGGCATTTGAGCCTCGAGGCCGCCGAAAGCGCGGCCGGCGTTGCGGCGGCGCTGAAGCAATATGGCCGGGCACGTCAGGCCCGTGTCAGCCAGGTGCAGCGGACCGCGCGGCAGCAGGGCCGCATCTATCATCTCGGCGGGCCGCTCGCGCTCGCGCGCGATCTTGCGATCCGCGCGCTCGGGCCGGAACGCATGCTGGCGCGCCAGGATTGGATCTACCGCTGGCGCCCCTGAGGCGCACGCCGGCTCAGCGAACGGCGCTGCCGGATTTCGGGGCGGGCTTGATGTCCGGCCGCTGTGGAGCGGAGGCCGACGGTGCCGCACCGGGCGGCGTTTCCCGGCACTTGTTGCGGCGCCAGGCGTCTTCGGCAAGCTGCGCCGAGCCGCGCACCGCGACGTAGTCGTTGCGATAGGCGAGTTCGGACACGACGGCGCCGCCTGTCCCGGTCTCTGCCTTGTCCATCAGCTTCTGCAAGTCTGCGGTGCGGGCGGCGAGCGCCTTGCGCTCGCCCTCGAGCTGCTTGCAATCATACAATTCGTATTTGGCGGGATCGGCAAAGGCCGGAGCGACCGTCTCGCTCATGCCGGCGCAGCCGGACAGCGCGACGCCGGCCGCGAGCAGCGCGGCAGCCGCGCAACACGCGCGCAGGGAAAAGGAAAACGAAGCAGCCATGCCGGTTGAATAGTCCCCGTGGATTGAGAATGCCTAAAGCAGGGCCGGATGTCCGGATTGAGGCTTTGCCTTGTGCGGCCGGCTCGCTTAAGGAAGAACCACCCTGTCAGGCCCGCGAACGCGCCAATTCCAAACGGCCGGACAGGACTTAAGTGTTTGATCTCGTTGGATCAAGCGGGCATGGCGGAATTGGTAGACGCAAGGGACTTAAAATCCCTCGGTGCGCAAGCGCTGTGCCGGTTCGACCCCGGCTGCCCGCACCATTTGAACTGAGGGCGCGAACTGTGCCCACAGCATGATCCAGAAGCAGGCGAGCGCGACCGCGATCTGGGCAAAGCCGCCCTCGATCGTATTCCCGGTGATCGAGACGAGCGTCGGAGCGGCAACGCCGATGGTTAGTACGGCGGCAAGGGCTGCGGCCGGAAGATCGACGATGAGGATTGCGGCGTAGACCGCCAGTTCGAAGAACGCATATTCCTTGAGGCGCGGCGAGCAGAGATAAAGTCCGTACATCGCGAGGACGCTCACGCGCATCGCTGCGTGCGGATGATCGATCAGCCAGCGGTCGAGGCGCCGCAGCAACGATCCCTCATAATTGCGGATCACGCGCAGCAGCGACCAGCCGAGCGGCGCGAGCACGAACGCAGTCGCCGACAACGCGTAGATGGCGAGCACGAGCAGCTTGCTGTCGGCAAGTCCAACGCGATCCACGACACTTTGCGCCAGCAGCAGCAGCGACGGATTGGTTTCCTCGAGTTGGACCGAATGCTGGTCGGGGATCCCTCCTGTGATCGCAAGCAGCCAGCTCGAGAACAGGTTTGGATAGAAGACGATCGAGACCAGGATCGGAAGCGCAAAGCTAAGGCCCGCCGCGATAATCAAGACGAGTTTCCGCCGGCGCGGCAGCGGCAGGAAATAGAGCGCGGCCAGCACCGGGCAGAACACCAGCTTGAACGACATCACAAGGCCGAGCAGTGCGGCCCCTGCGATACGAGGGGCGTCTGTTCGATCATCGTGCGGCGCCGGCGCGACGGGACGCAGCAAGAGCGCAAGTGCGGCGGCCGTCAGGAAGCCGCCCAGGATTGCAAAATTGCCCGAGGCCAACACCCATTCGAATCCAACGAACGCGCCGAGCACGCAGAGCACCCTGAGCCCGACGTCGCGCAAACTGCGTGGCCGGCCGAGACCGGGCAAAAGCAGACCGCAGAGCAAGGCGAGGACGAGAAAGACGCCTCGGTGATGACCGACGAGAAAGCCACCCGCGCACAGCGGACGGAACACATCCAGCGTCGCCGGCAGATAGGGATAGGAGAGCTTGGTGCCCTTCAGATTCTTGACGAAGTAGGGATCGAGCCCATCGGCATGTGCATCGACCGCCGCGCAATTGACGCGAACATCCCAGCCGTAATTCACATCGAGCGCGGAATCGTTGGCGAGATTGCCGAGCACCAAAAACGTCACCAGCGCGATCAGGCAGGCGAGCCAAATGTTACGCCTCGTCGGCATCCCGGCCGACGGACCCAACCATTGTGCTGTACCGGTGATGTCTGACACCGCGACTACCTTATTCGCCTGGGTTCCATCGACGCCTACAAGGCGCCCGTCAGGCCACAGTGGACAGGATGCGTTGCGGATTCATCTCCCCGATGTGCCGTCCCCGATCTTATGGTGAATCCCTGGTTTCCAACCCGCGAAACCATTGCGGCGAGGGACCAGCCGACGCTGGAGCTTTACATGCGCTGGTTCGCGGAAACCGAGGGCACGGTGGCGGACAAGGTCCGCGGTCTCTTCACCAGGCTCGGAAAGTCCGTGGATACGCCGCGATGGCGCGGCTGTGGCTTCCGGCGCACGACCGCCGAGCTCGCCAACGCGCCGGCGCATCCGGCGGTCAAGGCCGGCGCGGCCCACAAGAAGCGATTTGAGGCGTGGCTCGAAACGGAGTTACAGCAGCAAGGCGTTCCCAGCGCGACAACGCTCGCCCGCCAGCTCCTGATCCTGCTCGACGGCGCCACGACCGTGATGCTGATCCATCGCGATCTCGCCTATGCGGAGACGGCGGGGCAATTGGCGCTCGACCTCGTCAAGCAAGCGCGAAAGACAGACTGAAGCTGCGACGGTGGCCTCCTGACCAACACATATCCACCGTCAGCCTGCCTGCCAGCCATCCCAAAACATGGGTTGTGCATCGCAGCATGGACGATAGATAAAGCCTCCGAAATCAGAGGTGAGCTGCTTGTCCGACGTCAATGCCGACGACTGGGTGTCCTCAGGACACCGTCCGATGGGTTTTCCCGAATTCGTTGTCGTGATCGCGTCCATCATGGCGCTGAATCCGCTCGCGATGGACATGATGCTGCCGGCGCTGCCCAATATCGGGGCGGCCTTCAACATTCCCAACGCCAACCATCTCCAGCTCGTGCTGTCGACCTTCCTGATCGGCTTCGGCGCGGGCCAGTTCGTCATGGGTCCGTTGTCCGACCGGTTCGGGCGACGGCCGGTCTTGCTCGGCGGCATGGCGGTCTATGCGGTCGCGAGCGTGCTCGCGGTCGCAGCGCCCTCGTTCGAGACGCTGCTGCTTGCGCGCGCCCTTCAGGGACTTGGCACCTCGGCGACGCGCGTGATCGCGACCTCGATCGTGCGCGACTGCTATGTCGGCCGCCGCATGGCGAGCGTGATGTCGCTCGCGATGATGGTGTTCATCGCGGTGCCGGTGATCGCGCCCTCGTTCGGACAAGCGGTACTGCTGGTCACGCAATGGCGCGGCATCTTCGTCGTGCTGATGCTCTACGGACTGCTCGCGTTGGCATGGAGCGTCTGGCGGCTGCCGGAGACGCTGCCCGAGTCGGAGCGCAGGTCGCTCGCGCCCGCCGACGTGCTCTCAGCCTTCCGCCAAACCGTCACCAACCGCCAGACCATCGGCTACGCGACTGCGGCTGGCAGCGTGATGGGCGCGCTGTTCGCATATGTGTTCTCGGCCCAGCAAGTCTTTACCGGCATCTATCACCTCGGCCATTATTTCCCGCTCGCCTTCGCCGCGATCGCGGCCGGCACCGCCATTGCCGGCTTCCTCAATGCCAGGTTCGTCGGAACCCTCGGCATGCGCGTGATCTCGCACGGCGCGCTGACGCTCTACACCGCGGTGGCCGGCGTGATGCTGCTGACCGAATGCCTCGGCATGCTGCCGCTTGCCTTGTTCATGGTGCTCTCCGCCCTGATGATGTTCTCGTTCGGCATGATGGTCGCGAACTTCACCGCGCTCGCCATGGAGCCACAGGGTCACATCGCCGGCACCGCGTCCTCGCTCTACGGTTCGATCACGACGCTGATCGGCATCGTCGTCGGCATGGCGATCGGACAAAGCTTCGATGGCACGCTGATGCCGTTCTCGGTCGGTTTCTTCCTGTCGACGCTCGCAGCACTTGCGATCGTGCTGGTGGTGGAGAAGGGACGGCTGTTCAAGCCGCATCATCGCGCCATCGTGTGAGGAACTTCGTGGATCTCTCGATGTTGTCCTGCAGCAATTCGAAAGGCCGCCTTAATGGAACCGGACCGCAACGATACCGATCACGCGTCGGAACCGACTGAGGCGCAGCGTGCGGCTCCTGTCGTAAGGCAGCCCGCGTTCATCCCGCCCTTCGCGAGCGAAGGGCTCGAACGGGTGCGCGACAGCCACTGCTGAGAGAAGCGCCTACTTCGGACTGCGCTTGCTGGCGCTGAAATCCTGCGCGGCAGTTTCGGGCGAGACATCGCTGTTCGCGCGCGGCGGCACCATCAGGACGACCACATCCCGTTTCAGGCCGGGCTTGCCCCACAGCGATGCCTGCACCGTGAATTCCTGCCTGACGAAATGTCCGGTCTGCGACGCCACCCATTCCATCCAGCGACCACAATCGTCCTGGCCGCGGAAGCAGAGCGCTGCCCAGCCGCGATCGAGCGTCGTCTTGCGCGGTAGTCCCCACTCGTATTGATACGCGAAGGGCCGTGCATAATGCGGATGATCAGGGCTGTAGAAGGCCGTGGCGAAAGCCAGTGAATCGTCGCCACTGATTCTGCTGAGCGGCTCGCCGGTCAATTCGTGCCATTGCCGGGTGACCTCGTTCGCCGCTTGCGCGTAAAAATTCCGCCCCTCTTCATAACCGTTGATGTTGCGGTAGACGGCATGGATCGGCGCAACGACCAGGACGGCGGCGAGTGCGACACCGGCGGCGATGACCGCGAGATTGACGGTGTAGAAGCGCTCGATCGGATAACGGGTGCCGCAAACGATGAGCACGACGAACAGGAACAATCCCTGCAAGGCCCATAGCGAAGGCAGGTCCGTTCCCATCGCAAGCGACGTCAGAACCGGCAGCACGATCGTGCCGATCGCGACATAGAAAAGAAGCCGCAGGTTCGGGCTCATCGCGGCGAAGTCGGCCGAAAACTGTTTGAGTCGCGTTCCTGCGATCAAGACCCAGATGACGGCCGATACGCTCATGGCCGCGACAAGTCCCAGCAGGAAATTCTTCACTTCCCCGAGCGAGCTGATGGCGTTGCCGTTGGCGTGGTTCAGCGCATAGGTGAAGGTCGACGCGCCCGTGGTGGCGAGCCAGTAGAGGTGCGGCGACAACACCGCGAGCCCGCTGACGACGGAGATCCAGGGCGAAGCAGAGGTGAAATAGGCGCGTCGCGCCGGGTGCGCGAGCGCTGCAAATGCAAAGCTCGCGACCAGAAAGACCGAATAATATTTACCGACCATTGCGAGCGCTGTCGTGCAGCCGACGGCGACCGCCCAGAATGCACTGCGGGTCGCGAACGCGCGCAGGAAACACCAGGTGGCGAGCGGCCAGATCGCGAGCAGCACGGCATTGGCGTTGAAGCGCTGGGCGTGAAATTGATAGGCCGGTGTCAGCATCAGGAGCAGCAGGACCATGATGCGCTTGTGCCCGGTCACGAACTGCCGCGAGACCAGGTCGACGAAGAACAACGCAAGCCCCGCATTCGCCATCGCCATCAATTGCAGCGACCAGTCGCTGAGCGGGAAGACGGCGGTCCAGGCCGCGGCAATCCAGCCCATCAGCGACGGATGCTTGTGATAGCCCCAGGCGAAATGGCGCCCCAGCGTCCAGGCCTCGAGCGTATCGGGATGCAGCCCGCCGCCAGCGTAGGCGACCGCCAGATAGAGTGTCCAGACCGCGACGAAGCCAACCAGCAGCAGCGGCACAGCCCAGCCCGCCTCCACAGCGTCGAGCCAACGCAGCAACGGTCGGCGCCAGCGCGACGGCGCGCGATCCGACCGTTCGGCCATCGCCTGAAATGCAAAATCGATCGGCACGTGATTCAAATTGACGGAGGGAAAGCAAGTAATGTCCGAAGACGAACCATCTATTTCAGATTGGAAACAAATAGCAACAATTGCAAACTGGAAGAGCTAAAAGCTCCAATGCCTTGTGAAACGAGGTCCGCAAAAGACGACGGCGCCGCTGATGACAGTGGCGCCGCGTGATGATTGGACGAAAGGTGCAGGACGCACCCTCCTCTGAGTCGGTCTTGGCTTACTCCGACTTGTCGATGTTCCAGAACACCGGCGTCGCCGGGCCGTCGATCACGCCGGATATCGATTTCCGCCATGCGCTTGGCGCCTGATACTGGCCGAGCGGGACGTAGAGCACCTGGTCATAGGCCTCCTTCTGGATCTCGGTCGCGATCTTCTTCTGATCATCAAGCGAGGCCGCGCGAACGAAGGCGTCCTTGAGCTGCTCGACCTTGGCGTCCTCCGCCCAGCCGAACCAGCCACCCTTCTTGCCCTGCCCGCCGACCGCGATGTTGGAGATCGGGTTGACCACGTCGGCGCTGACCCAGTTTGTAATGAACATGTTCCAGCCACCCTCCTTCGGGGGCTTTTGGCTGGCACGCCGGCTCACCACCGTCTGCCAGTCAGTCGCCTGCAAGTCGACCTTGAAGCCGGCTTCGCGCAGTTGCTGGGCCACCACGATCGGTTGGGCCTTCAGCGTCAGAACGTCGCCCGGTGCCATGAGCACGACGGGTGTCCCGTCGTAACCGGACTCGGCGAGCGCCTTCTTGGCCGCAGCGATGTCGCCGCCCTTCGCGAGGGTCTCGCCGCCAATCTCTGTCGCGAACGGCGTGTCGCAGATGAAGATCGCGGCGCAAGCCTTGTAGAATTTGGGATTGCCGATTAGGGCATCCAGCACGTCCTTCTGGTTGACCGCCAGCAGTGCTGCGCGTCGAACCTTGACGTTATCGAACGGCGGGTGGAGGAAGTTCATCCGCGCGCCCGTCTGGAATCCGAACTTGTTCAGGGTCTCGAGTTTGAGCTCCTTGTCGGCTTCGATGGTGGGCAACATTTCGAAGGCGGGATTTTCCATGAAATCGATGTCGCCCGACTGCAGCGCGTTCAACGCCGTCTGCGCGTCCGGCATCGTAATCCATTCGACGCGATCGACCTTCACCACCTTGCCGCCGGAGGTCCAGCTCGCCGGTTCCTTGCGCGGCATGTAGTCGGTGTTCTTGGCGTAGACCGACTTCACTCCGGGCTGGAATTCATTCTGCACGAACTTGAAGGGGCCGGAGCCGATCTGCTCGGGGATCTGCTTGTCCGCGGGCGTCTCGGCGAGACGCTTCGGCATCATGAAAGCGACCCGCGAGGACGGCTTGCCGATCGATTCCAGCACGAGCGCGTACGGCTCCTTCAGCTTCAGCGTGATGGTCTTGGGGTCGGTCGCCTCGATGCTCGCGGTGAACAGCATCATCTGCTGCCCCATGCTATCGACTGTGGCCCATCGCTTCAGGGAGGCAACGCAATCTTCCGCGGTGACCGGCGTCCCGTCATGCCACTTCAGACCATCGCGCAGCGTGAAGGCGTAGGTCAGCTTGTCGTCGGAGATCTTCCAGTCCGCCATCTGCGGCTGGATCTTGAAGTTCGAATCCGTCGCGATCAGCGTGTCGTAGACCATGTAGCCATGATCACGCGCGATATAGGCGCTGGTGAAGATCGGATCGAGGATGCGTAGATCCGAATGCATCACGGCGGTAATGGTCTTACCCGCGGCAAGAACTGGCGAGGCCAGTGCCGAAAGCGCCACGACCAAAAGCGCAAGTGTGGAGGCGAACGCCCGACGCCCTCGGCGCATGGGTTGGAACATTGAAGTTCTCCTGGCGAGTTCTCCTGGCGAGCGGCGCCGCCGATGACAGCGGCGCCGCGTGATGGTCGGGACAGAAGGCGCGCTGACGCGCCGCTGCCTCACTCCGACTTGTCGATGTTCCAGAACACCGGCGTCGCCGGGCCGTCGAGCACGCCGGACAGCGACTTCCGCCACGCGCTCGGCGCCAGATACTGGCCGAGCGGCACGTAGATCACCTGGTCATAGGCCTCCTTCTGGATCTCGGTCGCGATCTTCTTTTGATCGTCGAGCGAGGCGGCGCGGACGAAGTCGTCCTTGAGCTTCTCGATCTTGGCGTCTTCCGCCCAGCCGAACCAGCCGCCCTTCTTGCCCTGGCCGCCAATCGAGAGATTGGAGATCGGGTTGGACACGTCGGCGCTGACCCAGTTGGTGAAGAACATATTCCAGCCGCCCTCCTTCGGGGGCTTCTGGCTGGCGCGACGGCTCACCACCGTCTGCCAGTCGGTCGCCTGCGCGTCGACCTTGAAGCCGGCTTCGCGGAGCAGCTGCACCGCGACCGTCGGCTGCGCCTTCAGCGTCACGACGTCACCGGGCACCATGACCACGACGGGCGTGCCGTCATACCCGGACTCGGCGAGCGCCTTCTTGGCTTCCGCCATGCCGTTGCCCTTGACCAGCGATTCGGAACCGACATCGGTTGCGAACGGGGTGTCGCAGATGAAGAAGGCGCCGCAGATCTTGTAGTATTTGGGATTGCCGACGAGCGCGTCGAGCACGTCCTTCTGGTTCATTGCCAGGAAGGCGGCACGGCGGATCTTCGGATTGTCGAAGGGCGGATAGAGGAAGTTCATGCGCCCGAGCGTCTGGTAGCCGAACTTGTTCAGCGTCTCGACCTTGAGGTCGGGATTGCCTTCAAGCACCGGCAGCAGATCCCACGGCGGCACTTCCATGAAGTCGATGTCGCCCGATTGCAGCGCGTTCACCGCGGTCTGCGAGTCCGGCATGGTGATCCACTCAACGCGGTCGACCTTCACGATCTTGGCGCCGGCGGTCCAGCTCGTCGGCTCCTTGCGCGGCACGTAATCGGTGTTCTTGACGTAAACCGCCTTCACGCCGGGCTGGAATTCACCCTGCACGAACTTGAAGGGGCCGGAGCCAATCTGCTCGGGAATCTGCTTGTCCGGCGGGGTTTCGGCCAGACGCTTCGGCATCATGAAGGGCACGCGCGAAGAGGGCTTGCCGATCGAGTCCAGCACGAGGCCGTAGGGCTCCTTCAGTTTCAGCGTGATGGTCTTGGCGTCGGTCGCCTCGATGCTGGCCGTGAAGGTCATCATCTGCTGACCCATGCCGTCGACGGCAGCCCAGCGCTTCAGCGAGGCGACGCAGTCTTCCGCCGTCACCGGTGCGCCGTCGTGCCACTTGAGCCCGTCGCGCAGCGTGAAGGTGTAGGTGAGCTTGTCATCGGAGACCTTCCAGTCCGCCATCTGCGGCTGGATCTTGAAGTTCGCGTCCGTCGTGATCAGCGTGTCGTAGACCATGTAGCCGTGGTCGCGCGTGATGTAGGCGGTCGTGAAGATCGGATCGATGATGCGGAGATCGGAATGCATCACCGCGGTGATGGTCTTGCCGGCCGCAAGCACTGGCGAGGCCAGCGCGGTCGAAAGCGCTAGGACCGACAGCGCAAGTTTGGAGGCGAACGCGCGACGCCCCCGGCGCATCAAGTGGAACATATAAAGTTTCTCCTGACGTGAAATTGTTCAAAGGCAGGTTATTGGTTGAGCATCCGGTTCGTTCTTTAGGCGAACTAACCTTTTGCAATGCCTTTATCTTTTCGAGACTTGCAGACAGCCTTGAGCGCGTCAATCCAGTTTCGGTGCAGCCCAAGGCGGCGCGCGCACGGGCTCCACAAGGATCGGTTTAGCTTTACAACGCTGTTCCGCTTGTCCTGCCCTTCGCGGATGCAATGCGCGTTCCATCTTTCAAAGCTTGAGAGACTTCCCGATGAATCCAGCCAATCTTCCCTTTGATTCCGAGACCATGCTCGAGGGCCTGCGCAACTGGGTGGAATGCGAAAGCCCGACCTGGGACGCAGGCGCGGTCAACCGTATGCTCGATATCGCAGCGCGGGACATGGCGATCATGGGTGCGACGATCGAGCGCATCGGCGGCCGGCAAGGCTTTGGCGGCGTCATCCGCGCCCGCTTTCCGCATCCGAAGCAGGGCGAGCCAGGTATCCTGATCGCCGGTCACATGGATACCGTCCACCCGGTCGGCACCATCGAGAAGCTGAAATGGCGGCGCGAGGGCAACAGATGCTACGGCCCCGGCATCTACGACATGAAGGGCGGCAACTATCTCTCGCTGGAAGCGATCCGGCAGCTGGCCCGCGCCTCCTTCACCACGCCGCTGCCGATCACCGTGCTGTTCACGCCGGACGAGGAAGTCGGCACCCCCTCGACGCGCGACATCATTGAGGCCGAGGCCGCGCGCAACAAATACGTGCTGGTGCCGGAGCCCGGCCGCGCCGACAACGGCGTCACCACCGGACGTTACGCCATCGCTCGTTTCAATCTCGAGGCGACGGGCCGGCCGAGCCACGCCGGTGCGATGCTGTCGGCGGGTCGCTCGGCGATCCGCGAGATGGCGCGGCAAATCCTTGCGATCGACGCGATGACGACGGAGGACTGCACCTTCTCGGTCGGTGTCGTGCATGGCGGCCAATGGGTCAATTGCGTCGCCACGACCGCAACTGGCGAGGCGCTGTCGATGGCCAAGCGCCAGGCCGATCTCGACCGCGGCGTGGAGCGGATGCTGGCGCTGTCGGGTACCGCCAATGACGTCTCCTTCAAAGTAACGCGCGGCGTGACCCGGCCGGTGTGGGAACCGGATGCCGGCACCATGGCGCTCTATGAAAAGGCGCGCGGCATCGCCAAGTCGCTCGGCGCCGAGCTGCCGCATGCAAGCTCGGGCGGCGGCTCCGACGGCAATTTCACCGGCGCAATGGGCATCCCGACGCTCGATGGCCTCGGCGTGCGCGGCGGCAACGGCCACACACTTGAGGAGTTCATCGAGGTCGAGAGCCTTGTCGAACGCGGCCGGCTGATGGCGGGGCTGCTGGCGACGCTGGCGTAAATTGAATCAACTTCGCACTGCACAATGCGTTAGCAGTCGCGGTTGAAATTTAGCCTTGTCCAAAAATGAGGCGCATCGTACTGCTCGATGGTCCACGCGACGATGCGGGAGAGATCGCGACGAAGGCTTCTAGCTTTCGTTGCGGCGCCGACGGAGCAACCGCCCCGGAAACTCTCAGGCAAAAGGACTGTATCGTCAGGACGATCTGGAGAGAGGCGGCACGATCTTGGGATCGTGACGTCCACCGAAGGGGATAGTCCGCACAGACCTTGTCGGGTTCGTGCCGGATCAAGCTCTCAGGTAACCGTGACAGATGGGGCGCCGCCAACGGCCTTGTGGCCGGCGGTTAGCCGACTCTAACTCACGGGAGCCCCGCACCTGACATGACCCATATTGCCATCATCGGCGCCGGTATCACCGGCGTAACGACCGCCTATGCCCTGCTCGAACGCGGCTACAAGGTGACGGTGCTCGACAAGCACCGCTACGCCGCGATGGAGACCTCCTTCGCCAATGGCGGACAGCTTTCCGCCAGCAATGCCGAAGTGTGGAACAGCGCCGCGACGATCCTCAAAGGCCTGCGCTGGATGTTCCGGCGCGACGCGCCGCTGCTGATGAACCCACGGCCGAACTGGCACAAATATTCGTGGATGGGCGAGTTCGTCGCCAACATCGGCAACTACCGCGCCAACACGATTCAAACCACGCGGCTTGCCATCGAAGCCCGCAAGCATCTTTTCGAGATCGCGACGCGCGAAGGCATCGACTTCGATCTCGAACGCCGCGGCATTCTCCACATCTATCACGACAAGAAGGGTTTCGAATCCGGCCTGCGCGTCAACGCGCTGTTGAAGGAGGGCGGCCTCGATCGGCGTCCGGTGACGCCGGAGGAAATTCGCACGATCGAGCCGACGCTGCGCAAGGCGTACTACGGCGGCTTCTACACGCCGTCGGATGCGACCGGCGATATCCACAAGTTCACGCGCGGGCTTGCAGACGCCTGCAAGCGGCGCGGCGCGACCTTCATCCACGAAGCCAACATCGATTCGATCGCCCGCGCCGGCAGCGGCTTTGTCCTCGGCTGGGCTGACCTTGCCGCAAACGATGCTGTCGCATCCGCGCGCGGCATGCTCAAGGTCGACGGCGTCGTGGTCTGCGCCGGCGTTGCGAGCCGTCACTTCGCCGCCCTGCTCGACGAACGCGTCAATGTCTATCCGGTGAAGGGCTACTCTATCACCGTGCAGCTCGACTCGGCCGAGAGCCGCAACGCGACGCCAACCGTCAGCCTGCTGGATGAGGCCGCCAAGATCGTCACCAGCCGGCTCGGCGCCGATCGCTTCCGCGTCGCCGGTACCGCCGAATTCAACGACTTCAACCGCGACATCCGCGCCGACCGCGTGCAGCCGCTGGTCGATTGGGTGCGCAGCAACTTCCCCGCCGTCGAGACGTCGCGGGTCGTGCCCTGGGCCGGGCTGCGCCCGATGATGCCGAACATGATGCCGGTGGTACGCGCAGGGCGGATGCCCGGCGTGTTCTTCAACACCGGCCATGGCCATCTCGGCTGGACCTTGTCGGCCGCGACCGCGCAGATGATTGCCGGGACCATCGACAGCTGGCGCGGGCTCAATGCGCCGCCGACCGTCCCCTTACTTGCGGTTGAGCGCGAGATGCGTCGTGCATCTTGAGTGGTCGAACACCGATGCGAGGCGGCCCCTTGCGGCTGCCCTGCCCTTGGCACACAATTTGCCCCGAAGGGGCAGCATCTCCGGCCGGCTTTTCCAGCCCGAATGACAGGCGCGCATGATAGACACGATAGCAACAACGGGCTCCCTGGAGCCCCACAAGTTCCGCAGCCGGAGATAGGTGCATGCTAGGTTATCTCATTCGCCGCGTGCTGGCCGCGGTGCCCGTGATGGGCGTGGTGGCGCTGTTCGTCTTCCTGCTGCTGCGGCTGACGCCGGGCGATCCCGCCGCGATCCTCGCCGGCGACAATGCCACGCCGGAACGGCTCGAGCGCATCCGCGAGTCGCTCGGCCTCAACGAGCCGCTGATCGTGCAGTTCATCACCTGGGTGGGCAAACTGCTGCACGGCGATCTCGGCACGTCGCTCATCTCCAATTTGCCGGTCATGAAGATGATCGGCCAACGCGTCGAGCCGTCGATCTCGATCGCACTGTCGACCATCATCCTCGCCGTCATCGTCGCCGTTCCCCTGGGCGTCATCGCGGCGTGGAAGCACGGCACCTGGATCGACCGTTTCGTGATGGGGCTCTCCGTGCTCGGCTTCTCGGTGCCGGTGTTCGTGATCGGCTACGTCCTGATCGAGGTCTTTGCGATCGATCTGCGCTGGGTGCCGGTGCAGGGCTTCAAGAGCATCAGCTCGGGCTTCGGGCCATTCTTCGAACGGATCATCCTGCCGACCTGTGCGCTCTCGTTCATCTACGTCGCGTTGATCGCACGCATGACGCGTGCGGCGATGCTCGACGTGCTCGGCGAGGATTATGTCCGCACCGCGCGCGCCAAGGGCATCAACGAGGTCGCTGTCATGATGCGGCATGCGCTGCGCAACGCCGCCGTGCCCGTGATCACCGTGATCGGCACCGGCTTTGCGCTGCTGATCTCCGGCGTCGTCGTCACCGAGAGCGTGTTCAATATCCCCGGCATCGGCCGCCTCACCGTGGACGCGGTGCTGGCGCGCGACTATCCGGTGATCCAGGCGATGATTTTGCTGACATCGCTGATCTACGTCGTCGTCAATCTTCTCATCGACGTCGCCTACACCCTGCTCGATCCCCGGATCCGGTACTGAGGCAAGGACAAGGACAAACATGTCGGTCGATACCCTTCCCCAGTCGTCCATTCCGATCACGTCGCCGCTGCGGCCACGTTTCGGCTTCCTCACCTCGACGCCGATCATCGCCACGGCAACCGTGTTGCTCGCGCTGATCGTGCTGATCTCGATCCTGGCGCCGCTGATCGCGCCGCATGATCCGATCCAGCTCGCGCCGTCGCAGCGGCTCAAGCCCTCTTCGGCGCAATTCCTGCTCGGCACCGACGCCTATGGCCGTGACCTCTTGTCGCGCGTCATCTATGGCGGCCGCGTCTCGCTGCTGATCGGCATCGGCTCGGCGATCATGTCGATCGTCATCGGGCTTGCGATCGGCCTCGTCTCCGGCTTCTTCAAGCTGGTCGATTCCGTCATGATGCGCATCATGGACGGCCTGATGGCGATGCCGAGCATCCTGCTCGCGATCGCCGTGGTGTCGCTGTCCGGCGCCAGCATCTGGACCGTGCTGATTGCGATCACCATTCCCGAAATCCCGCGCGTGGCGCGCCTGGTGCGCTCGGTCGTACTGTCAGCGCGCGAAGAGCCCTATGTCGAGGCCGCGATCTCCGTCGGCTCATCGCTACCAAAGATCATGTGGCGCCATTTGATGCCGAACACGATCGCGCCGCTGATCGTTCAGGGCACCTATGTCTGCGCCTCGGCGATCCTCACCGAGGCCATCCTGTCCTTCCTCGGCGCCGGCATTTCGCCGGAGACGCCGACCTGGGGCAACATCATGGCCGAGGGCCGCCAGTATTTTCAGCTCAAGCCGACGCTGATCTTTTGGCCGGGCCTGCTGCTCTCGATCGCCATCCTCAGCATCAATCTGATCGGCGACGCCGCCCGCGACGCTCTCGATCCGCGCATGAAGCAGCGGGAGGGCAAGTGATGACCAACCCAGTCCTCGACATCAACAACCTCGTCGTCTCCATCGGCAAGAAGCCGAAGGGCGCCAACATCATCGACGGCATCTCGATCCAGGTGCACCAGGGCGAGACGCTCTGCCTCGTCGGCGAAAGCGGCTCGGGCAAATCAGTGACCTCGCTGACCACGATGGGCCTGCTGCCGAAGGGCACGCTGGTTCCGACCGGCGGTAGCGTCAAGCTCGTCGGCGAGGAGATCCTCACCGCGACCGACCGGCGCCTGCGCCAGCTCCGCGCGACGCAGATGGCGATGATTTTCCAGGAGCCGATGACGGCGCTCAATCCCGTCGTGCCGGTCGGCCGCCAGATCGACGAAGTGTTGCGCGCCCATACCAATCTCGACGCGAAGGCGCGGAAGAAGCGTATCCTCGACATGATGGAGCAGGTTCGCCTGCCCCAGGTCGAGCGCATCTTCGCCTCCTACCCGCACCGCCTCTCCGGCGGCCAGCGCCAGCGCATCATGATCGCGATGGCGCTGGTGCTCGAACCGAAGCTCCTGATCGCCGACGAGCCGACCACCGCGCTCGACGTCACCACGCAGAAGCAGATCCTGACCCTGATCCGCGACCTTCAGCGCGATCACGGCACTGCCGTGCTGTTCATCACCCACGACATGGGCGTGGTGGCCGAGATCGCCGATCGTGTTGCGGTGATGCGGCAGGGCCGCCTCGTCGAGACCGGCACGCTGGATTCCATCCTGCGCAGCCCGACCATGGAGTACACCCGCAACCTGCTCTCGGCTGTGCCGAGCCTGGTGCCGCGTGCTCCGCGTGAGGAGAGCAAGGAACCGGTGGTGCTGGAGGCCAACGAGCTCGGCAAGGTCTATAAGGAGCGCGCGTTCTTCGGCAAAGGCCGCGAGGTCGTCGCCGCCGACAAAGTCACGCTGACGCTGCGCAAGGGCCGCACGCTCGGCATCGTCGGCGAAAGCGGCTCGGGCAAGTCGACGGTGGCGCGCTGCATAGTCCGCCTGATCGATCCGACCTCCGGCGGCGTGCGCCTGGCTGGCCGCGAGATCTCCGACATCTCACGCCGCCTGCTGCAGCCGCACCGGCAAAAGATCCAGATCGTGTTCCAGGACCCCTACCGCTCGCTCAACCCGCGCGTCACCGTCGGCGAGAGCATCGCGGAAGGCCCGATCAACTATGGCGTCTCGCACGCCAACGCCATGAAGCGCGCCCGCGAGCTGCTCGAACTCGTCGGCCTCCCGGCCGACGCCGTGACGCGCTATCCGCACCAGTTCTCCGGTGGCCAACGCCAGCGCATCGCGATTGCACGCGCGCTCGCACTCGATCCGGACGTGCTGGTCGCGGACGAAGCCGTCTCCGCGCTCGACGTCTCCGTGCAGGCGCAGGTGCTGGAACTGCTCGACGAAATCCAGAAGCGTCTCGGCATCGCCATCCTGTTCATCACCCACGATCTGCGCGTCGCCGCCCAGATCTGCGACGAGGTCGTGGTGATGCAGCACGGCCGCGTCGTCGAACAGGGCCCGGCCGCCGAAGTGCTGACGCATCCAAAGGAGGCCTACACAAGGGCCTTGCTCGAGGCAGCGCCAGGCCGCGGCTGGGATTTTGCGAACTTCCGGCCGGTGTCTGAGGGTGTGGCTGCGAGCGCCTAGGTCTATCCCTCGTCATTGCGAGCGTAGCGAAGCAATCCAGAATCCCTCTGCGGATAAAAGTCTGGATTGCTTCGCTGCGCTCGCAATGACGGTGATTGCTGGAAGCATTCCCAAAACAGCTTGACCCCATGCGCTTTCGAATTGCTTCCCACCTTGCTCTCGCCGCAAGGGCAAGGCTAACGTCGCGCACTTTCAATCGCTGGACTTGAATTGATGACACGTATCGCCGTCGGCGGCTTCCTGCACGAGACCAACACCTTCGCTCCGACGAAGGCGACCTTTGCGGACTTCCAGCATGGCGGCGGTTGGCCTGCGATGACGCAAGGTACCGACGTGCTGAAGATGATGCGGCGCATCAATGTCGGCGTGGCCGGTTTCGTCGACAGCGCCGAAGCCAATGGCTGGGAACTGATTCCAACGATTGCCTGCGGCGCAAGCCCGTCGGCGCACGTCACCAGGGATGCTTTCGAGCGCATCGTGAAGGTGATGGTCGATGGCATCGCAGCTGCCGGCCCTCTCGATGCCGTCTATCTCGATTTGCACGGCGCCATGGTGACCGAGCATCTCGACGACGGCGAAGGCGAGATTTTGGCGCGCGTGCGCCGCGTCATCGGGAAGGATGTCCCGCTGGTCACGAGCCTCGACCTGCACGCCAATGTCACGCCCGCGATGATGGAACATGCGGACGCGCTGATCGCCTACCGCACTTATCCGCATGTCGACATGGCTGAGACCGGCCGCGCCTCCGCAAGGCACCTCGCGCTGCTGCTGAAGACGAAACAGCGCTTCTCAAAAGCGTTCCGGCAATTGCCGTTCCTGATCCCGATCAGCTGGCAGTGCACCAACGACCAGCCGACCAAGGGCATCTATGAGAAGCTTGCTGCGCTGGAGAACGACGCGGTACCGACGCTCTCTTTCGCGCCCGGCTTCCCTGCCGCGGACTTCCGCGATTGCGGGCCGAGCGTGTTCGCCTATGGCAAGACGCAGGCTGACGCCGATCGCGCGGCGGATGCCATCGTCAAACTGATCGAAAGCCACGAGGACGATTTCGACGGCAAGATCTGGTCGCCCGATGACGGCGTGCGCCATGCGATGGAACTTTCGAAGAACGCGAGCAAGCCGATCATCATCGCCGACACCCAGGACAATCCGGGCGCCGGCGGCGATTCCGACACCACCGGCATGCTCCGTGCGCTGGTGCGCAACAAGGCCAGCGCCGCGACCGGCGCGATCTACGATCCGGAGTCGGCAAAAGCAGCGCATGCGGCCGGCGTCGGCGCCACCGTAACGCTGTCGCTCGGCGGCAAGTCCGGCATTCCCGGCGACGAGCCCTATCGCGAGACCTTCGTCGTCGAAAAGCTCTCCGACGGCCGCTTCATCGCGCCCGGCCCTTACTATGGCGGCCGCGAGATGGAGATGGGCCCCTCGGCCTGCATTCGGATCGGCGACGTCCGCGTCGTCGTCTCCTCGCACAAAGCGCAGCTCGCCGATCAGGCGATGTATCGCTATGTCGGCATCGAGCCGACCACGCAGAAGATTTTGGTCAACAAGAGCTCAGTGCACTTCCGCGCCGATTTCGAGCCAATCGCTGAGAAGCTGATGATCTGCGCCGCGCCCGGCGCAATGCCGGCCGACACCGCTTCGCTGCCCTGGACGCGCTTGCGGCCGGGCATCCGCATCAAGCCGAACGGCCCCGTTTTCACGCCCCCTTCACGCTAACTGGACAGGACCACATGCCCACGATTGATCGCATCGACGGCTACGCCGACGAACTCACCGCCATCCGCCGCGACCTCCACGCCCATCCCGAGATCGGCTTCGAGGAAGTCCGCACCTCCGGCATCGTCGCCGACAAGCTGAAGGGCTGGGGGATCGAGGTGCATCGCGGCCTCGGCGGCACCGGCGTGATCGGAATCATCAAAGGCAAGGGCGCAAGCGGCAAGCGCATCGGGCTCCGCGCCGACATGGACGCGCTGCCGATGGAAGAGAACACCAATCTGAAATGGAGTTCGAAAATTCCGGGCCGCTTCCACGGTTGCGGCCATGACGGCCACACCACCATGCTGCTCGGCACCGCGCGCTATCTCGCCGAGACGAAAAACTTTGACGGCACCGTGCACCTGATTTTCCAGCCGGCCGAGGAAGGCCTCGGCGGCGCCCGTGCGATGATCAAGGACGGGCTGTTCGAGAAATTCCCCTGCGACGAGCTCTACGGCCTACACAACGCGCCCGACCTCAATCTCGGCGAGATCGCGATCCTGCCTGGCCCGGCAATGGCCAGCGCCGACTTCTTCGACCTTCGCATCACCGGCTATGGCGCGCATGGCGCGATGCCCGAGCGCTCCAAGGACGCGGTCGTGATCGCGACCACGCTGGCGCAGGCGATCCAGACCATCGTCAGCCGCAACGTCGAACCGCTCCAGGCTGCGGTGGTGTCGATCACCCAGATCCATGCGGGCTCCGCCTACAACGTCATTCCCGGCGAAGCCCATCTCTGCGGCACCATCCGCACCTTCTCGAAAGAAGTCCGCACCCTGATCAGCGAACGCATTCGTACGATCTGCGCCGGCATCGCGAGCGCCTATCAATGCGTGATCGACGTCGACATCCGCGACACCTTCAACGTGCTGGTCAACCAGGTCGAGCAGTCCAAGGTGGTCGAGGACGTCGCGCGCACCATCGTCGATCCCGCCAAGGTGATCACGCGCACGACGCCGAAGATGGGCAGCGAAGATTTCGCCGACATGCTGGAAACCATTCCCGGCGCCTATTTCTGGGTCGGCCATGACGGCTCGGTGCCCGTGCACAACCCCGGCTACGTGCTCGACGACAAGATCCTGCCGATCGGCGCCAGCATGTTCGCCCGAATCATCGAAACGCGCATGCCGGTGGTCTAGCAATGCAGAAAAAGAGCGTCGAAGAGGCGGTTACCTCGCTGCACGATCTGTCCGCGGTCGATCTGATCGCGGGCTATCGCGCCAAGCAGTTCTCGCCGAGCGAGGTGCTGGACGACGTGCTTGAGCACGTCGCCGCTTGGGAGCCACATCTCAAGGCGCTCTATGCGTTCGATCCCGACGGCGCGCGCGAGGCCGCAAAGGCCTCGACCGCGCGCTGGTCCGGGGGAGAACCGTCCGGCCCGCTCGACGGCGTGCCGGCGACCGTGAAGGACAACATCGCGACCAAGGGCGTGCCGGTGCCGCTGGGGGCTGCCAGCGTCAAGCTGGTGCCGGCCGAGAAGGACGCGCCGCCCGCCGCGCGCCTGCGCGAGGCCGGTGCGATCATCTTCGCAAAAACCACCATGCCCGATTACGGCATGCTGTCCTCGGGGCTATCGAGCTTCCATGCGCTGGCGCGCAATCCCTGGGACCTCACCAAGAATCCCGGCGGCTCCAGCGCCGGTGCGGGCGCCGCGGCGGCAGCCGGCTATGGCCCCTTGCATCTTGGCACCGATATCGGCGGCTCGGTACGCCTGCCCGCGGGCTGGTGCGGGCTCGTCGGCTTGAAGCCGAGCTTCGGCCGCGTGCCGATCGACCCCGCCTATGTCGGCCGCGTCGCCGGTCCCATGACCCGCACGGTCGACGATTGCGCGCTGATGATGAGTGTGATCGCCAAGCCCGACCGTCGCGACGGCACGAGCTTGCCCACCGACACCATCAACTGGAAGGTTCTGGACAAATCGCCGCGCAAGCTGCGCATCGGCCTGATGCTCGATTGCGGCGTCGGCCCACCGCCGGAGAGGCCGGTGCGCGAGGCCGCGGTGAAGGCCGCGAAAGCGTTCGAATCCGCCGGCGCCGTCGTCACCGAGGTCGACGGCATTTTGACCCGCGAGATGCTCGATGGCCTCGACAATTTCTGGCGCGCGCGGATGTGGGACGATCTGTCGAAGTTGACACCCGCTGAACAGGCCAAGGTGCTGCCCTATATCTTCAAATGGGGCGCGTCCGGTGCAAAGCTGTCGGGCGTCGACGTCATCAGGGGCTTCAATCAGACTATGGCAATCCGCGCTGCCGCGGCAAAGCTGTTCTGCGAGCTCGACTATGTGATGTCGCCGACCGCGCCGAACGTGAACTACCCGGCGGAGTTTGCCTCGCCGCTGAACGATCCGATGAAGCCGTTCGAGCACATCGGCTATACCGTGCCGTGGAATATGTCCGAGAACCCGGCGGTCTCCATCAACGGCGGCTTCGACGCCAAGGGTTTTCCCATCGGTGTACAGATCGTCGGCCGCCGCTTCGACGATATCGGCGTGCTCGGCATGGCCAAGGCTTTCGAGGGCCTGCGTGGCCCACAACGACCGTGGCCCAGCCCGCCGGCAAAGTAGCAATCCGTCGTGGCCGGGCTTGTCCCGGCCATCCACGTTATCGTAACGGCCGCCACATGCCCAGTCCGCGCAAGACGGACGCTGGCGACCATGCATGACGTCTCTTCACGAGACTGCGTTCAAGAAGGAAGGAAACCACCCATGGCGTATGAGACGATCAAATACGAGGTCGCCGAACAGATCCTCACCATCACGCTGAACCGGCCCGACAAGCTCAACGCCTTCAACGCGCAGATGCAGGCCGAGCTGATCGACGCGTTCGACGCTGCCGACAAGGACGACAACGTCCGCGCCATCATCGTCACCGGCGCCGGCCGCGGCTTTTGCGCGGGCGCAGATCTCTCTTCCGGCGCCGACACCTTTGACCGCGACGCCCGGCGCGGACCGGTGAAGCGCTTCGCCGACGGCAAGGTCGATTACAGCGATCCCCAGGTGCGCGACGGCGGCGGCCAGGTGACGCTGCGCATCTTCAAGTGCTTGAAGCCGGTGATTGCGGCTGTGAACGGACCCGCAGTCGGCATCGGCGTCACCATGCAGCTCGCGATGGACATCCGCATCGCATCCGACGCTGCACGCTTTGGCTTCGTGTTCTCCCAGCGCGGCATCGTGCCGGAGGCCGCCTCGAGCTGGTTCTTGCCGCGCATCGTCGGCATCTCGCAGGCGCTGGAATGGTGCTATTCGGGCCGCGTCTTCCCGGCGCAGGAAGCGCTGGCGGGACGCCTCGTCAGCAAGGTCGTGCCACCGGATGATTTGCTGCCGACCGCACGCGCACTCGCCAAGGAATTCGCAGCGAAGACTGCGCCGGTTTCGGTGGCGCTGATCCGCCAGATGATGTGGCGCATGATGGGCGCTGATGATCCGATGGAAGCCCACAAGGTCGACAGCCGCGGCATCTACGCCCGCGGCCGCTCCGACGATGTGAAAGAAGGCGTGGTGTCGTTCCTGGAGAAGCGCCCGGCGCAGTTCAAGAACAAGGTCTCGAGCGATATGCCGGATTATTTCCCGTGGTGGAGCGAGCGGGAATACAAGTAGGCTTCAAAAGGTGGGTTAGCCGGAGGCGTAACCCACCTCTTCTCTCGCGGCGACAAAGCGACGGGTTACGCTACGCTAACCCGCCTTACGCATCCGTCACTCCATCACCAGCGCCACGCGCCCGATCGCCTTGCGGTCGAGCAGCAATCGCATCGCCTTCGCGTAGTCCGCGAGCGGCAGCCGGTGCGAGATGTTGGGGCACAGCTTGCCCTCCTCCGCCCATTGGAGCAGCGCCTTGAGGCGTACCTCACCAAGCGCAGGATTTTTCCGCACGGCCTCGCCAGCGCGCACGCCGAGCACGCTCGCGCCCTTGATCAGCAGCAGATTGGTCTTGGCCGAACCGATGCCACCGGTGAAGCCGATCACGAGCAGCCGGGCCCCCCAGGCGATACAGCGCATCGAGTTCTCGAAGACCTCGCCTCCGACAGGATCGAACACGACGTCGGCGCCGCGGCCATCGGTGATGCGCTTGACGGCATCACGAAACGGCTCGCGGTCGTAGCGCACGAGATGATCAGCGCCGCGCAATTTCGCAATCGCAAGCTTTTCGTCGCTGGAGGCCGTCGCGATCACGGTCGCGCCCAGCATCTTGCCGAGCTCAACGGCCGCGAGGCCGACGCCGCCGCCCGCGCCGTGCACCAACAACACCTCGCCGGGCTCGACCCTGCCGCGATCGATCAGCGCGTGATAGGCAGTACCGTGGCCGGCGAGATAGGTCGCAGCCTCCGCATAGTCAAAGGTCGATGGCATTGGGGTGAGCTGCGAGGGCGTCACCACAGCTTCGTCGGTGAAGGCGCCATGGCGCATCTTGACGATGACCTTGTCGCCGACCGCGACGCCGCTCGCCTCCGCGCCCACTTCGGTCACGTCCCCGGCAGCTTCCATGCCGGGCGTGAACGGCAACTCCGGCTTGAGCTGATATTCGCCCGCCGCCATCAGCACATCAGGAAAATTCAGCCCGGCGGCGCGGATCGCGACGCGCACCTCGCCCGGCTTCAGGGCCCGCGGCGGAAACTCTTCCAGCCGTAGCGTTTCGGGCGCGCCGAGCACGCGGCAGATGACAGCCCGCACCATCAGGCCGCGCTCGCCTTGCTGCGCAGCAGCGCCTCGCGGATCAGCGGCAGACGGTCATTGCCGAAATACATGTCGGTCTTGTTGACGAAGATCGTCGGCGAGCCGAAACCGCCGCGCGCGATCACCTCTTCCGTATTGGCCTTGAGCTGGTCCTTGATGTCCTGCGCCGAAATGCCCGCGAGGAACTTTTGCTCGTCGATACCGACTTTCTTGCAGATCTCGCCGAGTACCGAATCCTGCGAGATGTCCTTGTCGTCGCCCCAATAGGTCTCGAACAATGCGGTCGCAAACGGCACCATGTCCTTGCCGAGCCAAATGCAGCCGCGCATCGCCTTCACGCTATTCACCGGAAACACCGTCGGCGGCATCTTGATTGCGAGGTTGGCCGAGCGCGCCCAGTCCTGAAGGTCCTTCTTCATGTAGCGCGCCTTCAGCGGCACCGGCGTCTCGCGCTGCGCATAGACGCTCGGATTGACCGTGTTGAAGATGCCGCCAACCAGGATCGGCCGCCAAATGATCTCGGCACCGAGCTCCTTGGCCAGCGGCTGGATGTTGTGGAAGGCGAGATAGGTCCAGGGGCTGGAGCAGTCGAAGAAGAATTCGATCATGGCGTTTCCTTTTGTCGTGTGTCTTGGCTTTATCCTCCGTCAAGCGAGCGCAGCGAAGCAATCCAGAATCTTTCCGCGGAGACAGTCTGGATTGCTTCGCTGCGCTCGCAATGACGAAGAGGGAACAGTGCTTATTTCCTCCCCAACACTTCCTTTGCACGCTCGCCGAACATGATCTTGCGTGATTCCTCGTCGAACGGCTCTTTCACGAACTTGCCGATCGCAAGCCCCGCCTGCACCTGCGGCCTGGCGCGCATCTCGGCGTACCAGCGCTTGACGTTCGGATAGTCGTCGAGCGTAAAGCCCTGCGCCTTGTGGGTCATGGTCCAGGGAAAACAGGCGATGTCGGCGATAGAATAGTCGCCGGCGACATAGGCGCCGGTCTTGGCGAGCTGCCGGTCGAGCACGCCATAGAGCCGCGCGGCCTCGTCGCGGTACCGCCCGATCGCGTAGGGAATCTTTTCCGCTGCATAAAGCGCGAAGTGGCCGTGCTGGCCGAGCATCGGCCCGAGCCCGGCCATCTGCCACATCACCCATTGAATCGTGGTGGAGCGGCCGCGCAGATCGCTGGCCAAGAAGCGGCCGGTCTTCTCGGCCAGATAGATCAGGATCGCACCGGTCTCGAACACCGAGAACGGTTCGCCGCCATCGGCAGGCGCGTGGTCGACGATCGCGGGGATGCGATTGTTCGGGGAGACCGCCAGAAATTCGGGACGAAACTGCTCGCCGGCACGGATGTTGACGGGGATCACCCTGTAGGGGAGCCCCAGTTCCTCCAGCATGATCGAGATTTTCCAGCCGTTCGGCGTCGGCGCATAATGGAGATCGATCATGACCTTTCCTTTGGCCTTCCCCGTCATCGCCGCTGGAATAGAGAGCGACTTTTGTTGTTCTGTACCTTGACGTTAAGACATGGCAGACAGTGGCGCAATCACAACCCGCCGGGAGGGACCCATGCTGTTTCCAACCACGATCGCCGGCTCCTTGCCGAAGCCGGAATGGCTCGCCGAGCCGAACATGCTCTGGGCGCCCTGGAAGTCGCAAGGCGATGAACTTCTCCGCGCCAAGCGCGACGCCACCATGCTTGCCGTGAAGGTCCAGGAGGATGCCGGGATCGACATCGTCACCGAGGGCGAGCAGGCCCGGCAGCATTTCGTGCACGGTTTCCTGGAGAAGATCGAGGGCATCGACTTCGCCCACAAGGTCGAGATGGGCATCCGCAAGGACCGCTACAAGGCGATGGTGCCGCAGGTGGTCGCGCCGCTCCGCCTCAAGGGCCGCGTCCATGCCGACGAGGCGCGCGTGGCGCGTACGCATACGAAGAAGAAGCTGAAGTTTACCCTGCCCGGCCCGATGACCATCATCGACACCATCGCCGACCGTTACTATGGCGACCGCGTCAAGATGGCCTTTGCCTTCGCCGAGCTTCTGAACGAGGAAGCCAAGGCGCTGCAGGCCGACGGCGTCGATCTCGTGCAGTTCGACGAGCCCGCCTTCAACGTCTACATGGACGAGGTCAATGACTGGGGCATCAAGGCGCTCGAGCGCGCGGCGCAGGGCCTCACCTGCACCACCGCCGTCCACATCTGCTACGGCTACGGCATCAAGGCCAACACCGACTGGAAGGAAACGCTCGGCGGGCAATGGCGGCAGTATGAGCAGATTTTTCCGGCAATCGATGCCAGCCCGATCCAGCAGGTCGCGATCGAGTGCCGCAATTCGAAGGTGCCACTCGATTTGCTGGCGTTGCTCAAGAACAAGATCGTGCAGGCCGGCGTGATCGATGTCGCCAGCGATACGGTGGAGACGGCGGAAGACGTCGTGCAGGTGATCGACGCGGTGTCGAAGTTCGTCCCCAAGAGCAACATCATCGCCACCACCAATTGCGGCATGGCCCCGATGCGGCGCGAGATCGCCGAAGCCAAGCTGATGGCGCTCGGTGCGGGTGCAGCGCTGGCCCGCGAGAAGCTGGGGTGATGGTGTCGATCCGTCCGGCGCTGATCATCGGGGCGCTTCTGGCGATCGCACAGGCTGCGCACGCGGAGGATCGCTCCGTGCTGCTGAACTGCAAGGCGATGATCGAGCGGGCCTCGAAGGATGCGAATGCGGCGAGCGAATCCGAGTTGACCCGCTGCCGCCAGGTGATCCGCGAATGGGCGTTGCGCGATGCGCGGACGACCGTCGATGAAGAGGGCAAGCCGCTGCGCTAGCTCCGCGTCGTCGGATGCAGCGCGGGCCGATACCCGGCCATGATCGCGCGCAGCATGGAAGGCGGCGTCAGCAGCATCACGCGATCGAGTGCGCGCGCATGCAGAGCGTAGCCCGCCGGCGACCACAGCAGCGCCCTGCCCTGGGTCACCAGATAACTGTCGTCTTCCTGCTGCACCATCGCGCCATCGGGCAATTCTGACAGCGGCATCGGCAACGCGTGCAGCCGCTTGCCCCCACGATCGAGCCGTTCCCGGTGCAACTGGGCATCCATCGCCTTCGCGCTGATGTTGCTCACACCGTTGCCTTGCTCCCATGCGGCGCGAAACCGCTTGGCATCGTCGCGACGGCAGAAGAAGCAAGGCCGGTGTCCGGCCGCAAAGGCCGTGGCTTCGTCGAGAAAGAACAGCTCGGTCCAGCTTCGACGCGCCATCACCGGCCGGCGCCAGCCGCGGAATTCGCAAAGGCACGTGATCCAGGCCGGCGACGACCAGCGCTTGTTCAGCAGCGTCTTGGTCGCGGGATCATGGATGATGCCGCGGTTGCCGGTGAACATTCCGCGATGTGGCGTTGAGATGATCTCGCCGGTCGGCGTGACGCGGTTTTGCAGCGGCATGATTGCCCCCACCCGTCATTGCGAGCGAAGCGAAGCAATCCGGAAATGCATCCCCGGAAACAGTCTGGATTGCTTCGTCGCTTCGCTCCTCGCGATGACGGCGGAAATCACGCCGCGCCGTCGCGCAGCGGCGGGTGGTAGGACAATGCAGTGTCCCAGGGAAAGAAGATCCAGGTGTCCTGCGAGACTTCCGTGATGAAGGTATCGACCAGCGGACGGCCCTTCGGCTTGGCGTAGACGGTGGCGAAATGCGCATCGGGCAGCATCTGGCGGACCAGCTTGCCGGTCTTGCCGGTATCGACGAGGTCGTCGACGATCAGAAGCCCCTTGCCGGTGCCGCCGCCGAGCTTCATCACCTCTTCGGAAACTCCCTTGAGAACTTTGAGGTCACCCTGCTTGTCGTGGTCGTAACTGGCAACGCAGACGGTATCGATGATGCGAACACCGAGCTCGCGCGCCACGATCGCAGCCGGCACCAGGCCTCCGCGGGTGATCGCAATCACGGCGTGAAACGGGCCGACCTCGTTGAGCCGCCAGGTCAGCGCCCGGCAATCCCGGTGGAACTGATCCCACGACACTGGAAAGGGCCTGCCGGCCCGCTCCTGCGCACTCAGTTCCGGTGCTTCACCTGCCATCGTCTTCTCCTGCCAATCATCGTCCGGCAGCTTCCTGCTACCGGGTGATATTCAATCCTGCCAGCATTTCCTTCACTGCGGCCATCGCCGCCGCGAGCTTGTCAGCATCGCGCGAGCGCACCACCAGATTGGTGTTGGGCTTCTGCTCCTCGTCCATGAAGGGATAGCTGCCGATGATGGTGTCGGGGTGGTCGGCGGCGATCGCGCGCAGCGGGCTGCCGATATCGCCTTCACGGGCATTGGCGCGAACCGATTCGGACAGCATGCGCACGCCGGATTTCAGCTTGGGCGAGACGATATCCATCATCGCCTGCATGATCGACGGCACACCGGCCATGACGATGACGTTGCCGATCTTGAAGCCGGGGGCGAGGATGGTCGCGCTCTGGATCAGCTCGGCGCCGTCGGGGATGCGGGCCATGCGTAGGCGGGCCTCGTTGAGGTCCTGCTCGCTCCAGCGCTCGCGAAAGCGGGCGACCACCTCGGGATGGTGGTCAATACCGACGCCAAAGGCCTTGGCGACGCTGTCGGCGGTGATGTCGTCATGGGTCGGCCCGATGCCGCCAGTGGTGAAGACGTAGGCGTAGCGATGCCGCAGTGCATTCAATGCGGCGATGATGTCGTCCTCGTCATCTGAAACGACCCGGACTTCCTTCAGGTCGATGCCGATATTGGTCAGGTATTCGGCGATGAAGCCGATATTCTTGTCCTTGGTCCGGCCGGACAGGATTTCATCCCCGATGACCAGAATGCCCGCCGTAACGATCTCGCTCATAACTTACGTCCCTCACCTGTCGCGCCGAATTTGCCGGGGTAACGCGTTGAAGTCACGCGGTTTTGCTGCCGAAATAAGCAGTCCTTAGCCATTTTTTCAGGCAGCTTTCCGGCCACCCCCGGCAAAAATCCCAAGTCAATGCCAAGTCCATGCTTATCGCGCTGGCCCGGCCCTTGCTACCACCTAGGAAAGTCATGCACTCTTGCCGCATGGCCAGCGAGACAAGTCGGGATCTATGGCAGTCGCGTTTGATGAAATGAATATTCCCGGCGGGGACCTTCGCCCTGCCTATCAGGAGCTGGCGCGCTGGCTCAAGGAGACGCCTCCCGAGGCGCTCGAATATCGTCGCCAGGAAGCCGAGCTCCTGTTCCGCCGGATCGGCATCACCTTTGCCGTCTATGGCGATTCTGAATCCACCGAGCGCCTGATCCCCTTCGACGTGATCCCCCGGATCATGTCCGGCAAGGAATGGGCGCTGCTGGAGAAGGGCCTGAAGCAGCGCGTCCGCGCGCTCAACATGTTCTTGCGCGACATCTATCACGGCCGCGACATCCTCCGCGCCGAGATCGTGCCCGACGATCTGATCTTCCAGAACCCGGTGTTCCGGCCCGAGATGAACGGCCAGCAGGTGCCGCACGACGTCTATGTGCACATCGCCGGCATCGATATCATCAGGGTCGATGCCAACGACTTCATCGTGCTGGAGGACAACGCCCGCACGCCGTCCGGCGTGTCCTACATGCTGGAAAACCGCGAGATCATGATGCGGCTGTTTCCGGACCTGTTCGCCCGCCACAGGGTGGCGCCGGTGGAGCGCTATCCGGACGAGTTGCTGTCTGCGCTCCGCTCGGTCGCGCCGAACAGTGCCTCAGGCGAGCCGACGGTCGCGCTCCTCACGCCCGGCGTCTACAACTCCGCCTATTACGAGCACTCCTTCCTGGCCGACAAGCTCGGCATCGAGCTCGTCGAGGGCCGCGACCTCATCGTCAAGAACAACGAAGTGTTCATGCGCACGACGGAAGGGGTGAAACGGGTCGACGTGATCTACCGCCGCGTCGACGACGACTTCCTCGACCCCCTTACTTTCCGGCCCGACTCGGCGCTCGGCGTGCCCGGCCTGATGTCGGCCTATGCGGCCGGTAACATCACACTCGCCAACGCCGTCGGCACCGGCATCGCCGACGACAAGGCGATCTACTCCTACATGCCAGAGATCGTGAAATTCTACCTCGGCGAGGAACCGATCCTGAAGAACGTTCAGACCTGGCGCTGCCGCGAGCCGAAGGATCTTGCTTATGTGCTCGACCATCTCGGCGATCTCGTCGTGAAGGAAGTGCACGGCTCCGGCGGCTACGGCATGCTGATCGGACCCGCCGCAACCAAAGCGACCATCGAAGCGTTTCGCGAAAAGCTCAAGCGCGAGCCGGAAGGCTTTATCGCGCAGCCGACGCTCGCGCTATCCACCTGCCCGACCTGCACGGCAAGTGGCCTCGCGCCACGCCACGTCGACTTGCGGCCCTTCGTGCTCACCGGTAGCAAGAGCACCACGATCGTGCCGGGCGGGCTCACCCGCGTCGCACTCAAGGAAGGCTCCCTGGTGGTGAATTCGAGCCAAGGCGGCGGCACCAAAGACACCTGGATTCTGGACGAGTAGAGAGATGCTGTCGCGTACCGCCGAAAACCTCTACTGGCTTGCCCGCTACGTCGAACGGGCGGAATATCTCGCGCGCACCATCGATGCGACGCTGCGCGTCACAGCACTTCCCGCCGCCTATATCGGCAAGACCAATGAATGGGATTCGGCGCTGCTGACTGCCGGCGTCGCCGCAAGCTTCTATCAGCAATATGAGGAAGCCAACGAGCACAACGTCGTCGACTACCTCTCGTTCTCGGCGGACAACCCGTCCTCGATCAGGAACTGCATCGAGGCGGCACGGCTGAACTCACGTTCGGTGCGCACCGCACTCACCAGCGAGATGTGGGACACCATCAACTCAGCCTGGATCGAATTGCAGGAAGTCTGGAGCAAGGGCACCTCGACCCGCGAGGAACTGGCAAAGTTCCTGCGCTTCGTGCAGGAGACCTCGCTGCGCTTCGACGGCTCGGCCTACCGTACCATGCTGCGCAACGATGCCTACTGGTTCTCGCGGATGGGCGTGCATCTCGAGCGCGCCGACAACACCGCGCGCATTCTCGACGTGAAGTATCACGTGCTGCTGCCCGAGGAGGAGCATGTCGGCGGCCCGCTCGACTTCTACCAGTGGACCTCGATCCTGCGTTCGGTTTCGGCGCTGACGGCCTATCACTGGGTCTATCGCGAGACGCTAAAGCCCTGGCTGATCGCGGATCTGCTCATCCTCAACGATACGCTGCCGCGGTCGCTTGCAAGCTGCTACGGCAACCTCGTGCGCAATCTCGACCAGGTCGGCGTCGCCTATGGCCGCCAGGGCCCGGCCCAGCGCCATGCCCGCGGCATCCGCAATCGGCTCGAACACAGCAATATGAACGACATTTTCCAGCACGGCGTGCATGAATTCATTCAGGAATTCATCACGGACAATTCCAGGCTGGGCGAAATCATCACGAAGCAGTATTTGATCTGATACTGCCGTCATTCCCGGGCGCCCGCAGGGCGAACCCGGAATGACGACGCCAGAACAACGGTTCCCCATGCGCCTGCGAATCCAGCACACCACGACCTATCGCTACGAGCCGCAGGCCACCAGCGTGATCCAGATCCTGCGCATGACCCCGTGCAGCCATGACGGGCAATATGTGGCGGAATGGCAGATCGACGTCTCCACCGACACCAAGCTCGACACCCATGAGGACGCCTTCGGCAACGTCACCCATGTGCTGTCCTGCGGGCCCGTCGGCGACATCAAGATCACCGCCGAAGGCCTGATCGAGACCCATGACACCGGCGGCGTGCTGCGTGGCGCGGACGAGCGCTTTCCGGCCGGCATGTTCCTGCGCACGACCGAATTGACTGAGGTCAATCCCGCGATGGCGGCGGTCACGCGGCAGCTGCGCAGCGAGGCCGAGAGCGACACGCTCGGCTTTCTGCACACGCTGATGACGCAGATCAGCGAGCACATGACCTTCGACGAGGATCCAACCAATAGCGGCACCTCGGCCGCCGAAGCATTCACGCTTAGGCGCGGCGTCTGCCAGGACTACGCGCATATCTTCATCGCCTGCGCCCGCAGCGGCGGCGTGCCGGCGCGCTTCGTCTCCGGACACTTCCTGCGCTCCGACGGCACGGTGCATCAGGACGCCGGGCACGCGTGGGCGGAAGCCTATGTCGACGGCCTCGGCTGGGTTGGCTTCGATCCCGCCAACAGCATCTGCACCACCGACGCCCACGTCCGCGTCGCGATCGGGCTCGACTATCTCGGCGCCGCCCCCGTGCGCGGCACCCGCTATGGCGGCGGCGCGGAGACGCTGTCGGTGGCCGTGAAGGTCGAGCAGGCCGGCCGTAGCGGGCAATCGCAGTCCCAGCGGCAGAGCTAGCTCGGCGTTACAACCGTAATCGACAAGCGTCGCGCTGAAACCATGCCGTAGCGCCATCCGTTCAACCTTCGTTGCGATCCGTTTCCTGCAACAAAGGTTGAGACAGATGCGGCTTCACGAAAAAATCAGCGATCATGCCCTGTCACTGCGCGATCCCCACAAAGGCATGCTTCTGGGTATCCGCGAGTTGGCGCCCGAGATCACGGCACGCGCCGCCGAGATCGAAGCTGCGCGCCGTCTTCCGCCTGACCTCGTGGAACGGCTGAAATCGATCGGGATCTTTCGGATGTTCGTGCCGCGGAGCCATGGCGGGCTGGAGCTCGATTTGCCGGCCGGGCTTGAGGTCATGAAGGCGCTGACCCGTCTGGACGGCTCGATCGGCTGGATCGCAATTGTCGCCGGCGTCGGCGGCCTTTTCGCCGCGGCATCACGCCCTGAATTGTATCAGTGCATCTATCAGAATGGACCGGACGTGGCGATCTGCGGCTCATCCCAGCCGGCCGGAACGGCAGAGCGGGTGGCCGACGGCTATCGCATCACCGGCCGTTGGCCGTTCGCCAGCGGTTGCACGCATGCCGACTGGATTGGCGGGTTCTGCGTTGTCACCGACAATGGCAAGCCAGTCCCCGGCCCGCACGGCAAGCCTCAGGTTCGTGCCGTTCTGCTGCCGGCGCGTGACTGGCACATCGAGGACACCTGGCACGCGGCCGGGCTCAAGGGCACCGGCAGTCATCACGTCACGCTGCGGGAGGCGATGGTTCCCGATATCCATATCTTCGATCTCGAAGCTGCCCCTCGTCTGTCGGGGCCGCTCTATCAAACGTTGCGGCAATGGTTGCCATTGCTTCACGGTGCATTCTCAGCCGGCATGGCCGAGGGCGTTGTCGATGATCTGCTCGCGCTGGCCCATACCGGGAGGCAGCAATTATATGCGGCCACCCCGCTGCGGGAGTCCGAGATCTTCCAGTTCGGGCTCGGCCGGATTTCCGCCGACCTTAGAGCTGCGCAGGCGTTTCACGAGGTCCAGGTCGCCAGCCACTGGCGTCGCGCGCTGGCCGGAACACTGAACGACGAGGACCTCATGACCGAAGGGGCTCGGTCCGCGGTCTGGCTCGCCACGACCTGCGTTGGCATCGCCGATGCCTGCTTTGCGCTCGCTGGAAGTAGCGCGGTCTATGACAGCTCACCGCTGCAGCGGCGCCTGCGCGACCTTCACGTCGGTGCGCAGCATGCCCACGCGCAGCAGCGGCAATATGTCGACGTCGGCAAGCTGGCCTTGCGCCGCTCGGCCGAACGTGACGGCTGACCGCATCAGCCGTGCTACAATCGCAGGGTCAGATCAGACCCTGCGAGGTACCCCATGGCGACCGTAAAGCTGCTTTCGGACGACGAACTCTCCAGCGAGGCACGCGCCGTTTTCGACGACATCCGCAAAGTCCGGCAGTCGGATTTCGTCAACAATTTCTGGCGCGCGCTGGCGCATGATCCGAAGACGCTGCGGCGGACCTGGGAGAGCATCAAGGAGGTGATGGCACCCGGGGCGCTCGATCCCAAGATCAAGGAAATGCTCTATGTCGCGGTTTCGGTGGCGCATGGCTGCAACTACTGCATCCATTCGCACACCGCCGGCGCACGGGCCAAGGGCATGACCGAGGCGGAATATGGCGAGATGCTCGCCATCATCGGCATGGCCTCGGAGACGAACCGGCTGGTCACGGCGCTCGGCGTGCCCGTCGATGCGGCGTTTCTCGTCGATGGCCCTGAATAAGATAGGACTCCCTCCCCGCCGATACATGCCTGCTACGGGAATCAGGGGTTTCATGCCCCCTTGAAATTGGCTAGTAATTCCGCGCAAACGCGTTCGGGGATTGGAAATGACCTATTGTTGCGGAATCCTGGTTCGGGACGGGCTCGTCATGATCGCCGACACCCGCACCAATGCCGGCCTCGACAATGTGTCGACCTTCCGCAAGCTGCACATCTTCACCAAGCCCGGCGAGCGCATCATGGCGATCGCCAGCGCCGGAAACCTCGCCATCAGCCAGTCGGTGCTCTCCACCCTCACCGAGGGCCTGGAAGACCCCAACACGGGCGAGATCGAGACGCTGATGAACGCGCCGACCATGTTCCAGGCCGCCCAGCGCATCGGCCGGGCGATCCGGGCGGTGCACGCGACCGAAGGCCCGGCGCTGAAATCCGAGGACGTCTCGTTCGACGTCTCGTTCCTGTTCGGCGGCCAGATCAAGGGCGCGCGGATGCGCCTGTTCATGGTCTACACGGCAGGCAATTTCATCGAGTGCACCACCGACACGCCGTACCTGCAGATCGGCGAGCACAAATACGGCAAGCCGGTGCTCGACCGCGCCATGCATTACGATGTCGAACTCTACGAGGCGCTGAAGACAGGCCTGATCTCGATGGATTCGACGATGCGGTCGAATCTCGGCGTCGGCCTGCCGATCGACGTGCTGGTGGTGCGGGCGGACGCCTGCGATGCCGATCTCAACCACCGCATCGAGGCCGGCGAGCCCTATTTCCACGATTTGCGCTCGCGCTGGTCGGCGGCGCTGCGCGCCGCGCATCAGAACATCCCGCGGCCGCCCTACAAGAACGAAAAAGAACCCAAAACCTGACAGCAAAAGAACTTGAAGAACTTGAAGAGAGAAAAGGCAGGAAACGATGAGTGAAGCAAAAAGGATCGCAGTGGTGACGGGCGCCGGCACCGGCGTCGGGCGCGCGGCCTCGCTGGCGCTGATGAACACCGGCTTCACCGTGGTGCTGGTCGGGCGCCGGCTCGACATGCTCGAGGAGACCGCGAAGCTCGGTCCGTCCGGCAAGAGCCTCTGCGTCACCGCCGACATGACCAAACCCGACCAGATCGCCGCGCTGTTCGCCAAGGTGGCGCAGACCTATGGCCGTCTCGACGTGCTCTTCAACAATGCCGGCATGGGCGCCCCGCCGGTGAACTTCGAGGACCTCAGCCTCGAGCAGTGGCAGGCGGTGGTGAACACCAACCTCACCGGCCCGTTCCTGTGCACCCAGCACGCCTTCCGCATCATGAAGGACCAGAGCCCGCGCGGCGGCCGCATCATCAACAACGGCTCGATCTCGGCGCATGCGCCGCGGCCGTTCTCGGCCGCCTACACCTCGACCAAGCACGCCATCACCGGCCTCACCAAGGCCTCCAACCTCGACGGCCGCATGTACGACATCGCGGTCGGCCAGGTCGACATTGGTAACGCCGCAACGCCGATGACGGACCGCATGGTCAACGGTCCCGGCGTGTTGCAGCCTGACGGCACGTCAAAGCAGGAGCCGCGCATGGACGCCAAGGCGGTCGGCGATGCCGTCGCCTACATGGCCGGCCTGCCGCTCGACGCCAACGTGCTGACCATGACGGTGATGGCGACCAAGATGCCGTTCGTTGGACGCGGCTAACTTAAAAAACTGAAAAACAACCCCATGCACAGTAGGCGGCGTGGGGTTTGCGGCCTCTCCCCGCAAGCGGGGTGAGGCCAGCTAAATCCCCGTACTGCCTCCACAATCGTCATTGCTAGCGCAGCGAAGCAATCCAGACTGCCACCGCGGCAAGATTCTGGATTGCTTCGCTACGCTCGCAATGACGGTGGAGAGAGCGGGGGCCCCTACTCCAGAGTTTGCACCTGCTTCAGGCTCGGGAACAGCTTCATCCACAGCAGCGCGACCGCGACGGTGCAGACGCCGCCGAGCACTGCCGCCGGCATCGCGCCGAGCAGGGCTGCCGCCACGCCGCTCTCGAACTGGCCGAGCTGGTTCGAGGCGTTGATGAAGAGGAAGTTGACCGCGCCGACGCGGCCGCGCATTTCGTCGGGCGTGGCAAGCTGCACCAGCGAGAAGCGGATCACGACGCTGATCGTGTCGGCCGCGCCCAAAATGGCGAGCGACAACACCGACAGCCACATCCACGACGACAGCGCGAACACGATCGTGGCGACGCCGAACACGATCACGGCCTGGAACATCCGCATGCCGACATGCCGCGTGATGGCGTGACGCGCCAGCACCATGGTCATCAGCAGCGCGCCGACCGCCGGCGCGGCGCGCAAGATCCCGAGCCCCATCGGACCGGTCTGGAGGATGTCGCGGGCATAGATCGGCAACAGCGCGGTGACGCCGCCGAACAGCACGGCGAACAAATCGAGCGAGATGGTGCCGAGGATCGCCGGATTGCTGCGGATGAAGCGGACGCCGGCAAAGATATTGTCCGTGCTGGTATCCTTGGCGACCGCCTGCGGGCGCGGCTGGATGAAGCCGGTCAGGATCATCCCCAAAATCCAAAACAGCAGCATCACGGAATAGGCGAGATGCGGCGCGACCGCATAGGCGAAGCCGCCGAGCGCGGGCCCGGTGATGGTCGCGACCTGCCCCGCGCCGCTCGCGACAGCCGTCGCGCGCTGAAGCGAGCCTTGCGGCGCAATCAGCGGCAGCAGCGCCGCTGTGGTCGGGCTTTCGAACGCACCGGCAATGCCGAGCACGAAGGTCGCGACGAAGATCTGCACCTCGCTGACCGCGCCGAGATAAGTGCTGATGGCGAGATAAAGCGCAGTCGCCGCTTCCACGAGCTGACAGAGCTGGACCACGCGCTTGCGCTCGTAGCGGTCGGCGGCGTGGCCTGCGACGAACACCAGCAACGCGGTGGGGAGGAATTGCACGAGCCCGACCATGCCGAGGTCGAAGGCCGAGCCGGTGAGGTCGTAGATCTGCCAGCCGATCGCGACCGCCGCGATCTGACTGGAAAAGCGCGATAGGCTGCGCGAGAGCAAGAAGAACAGGAAGGCGCGGTGGGAGAGGAGCGCGCGGGCACTGACCGGCTGATTCGCTGATATCGGCTCCTCTAGTATCGCCTCTTCGGTCACGCTCGGACTATCCGCCCCCTTGATCTCGACGCGTCCCGCGTGGCTGACGCGGAGGTGCTTGTCAACAGCGGGACACCTCTCGCGGTCTTCCGCCATTGCGTTTGCAACGCACCCGCGGCCATAATCATTGAGGGTTTTGGGGACATCATGCTGCGGCTGCAATCGACACTTGGCGTTTTCGCATTGCTGCTGATCGCCTTCGCGCTGGCGGAGAATCGCCGCGCGGTTTCGCTGCGCCAGGCGGCGATCGGGCTCGTCGTGACCTTCGTCACCGCGATCGTGCTCCTGAAGGTGCCCGTCGTCGCACATGCTTTCGGTGCCATCAATGACGCGGTCGGCGCGATCTCCGCGGCCTCGCGCGCCGGCTCCTCCTTCGTGTTCGGTTATATCGGCGGCGGCCCACTGCCCTTCGACCTGAAGGTGCCTGGTGCCGATTTCATCCTGGCGTTCCAGGCGCTGCCGATCGTGCTGGTGATGAGCGTGCTGACGACGCTGCTGTTCTATTGGCGCGTGCTGCCGCCGATCGTGCGCGGCATGGCATGGCTGCTCGAACGCACGCTCGGGGTCGGCGGCGCGGTGGGACTGTCGACCGCCGCGAACATCTTTCTCGGCATGGTCGAAGCGCCGCTGTTCGTGCGGCCGTATCTGGCGCAGATGACGCGGAGCGAATTGTTCCTGGTCATGACCGGCGGCATGGCCGGCATCGCCGGCACGGTGCTCGTGCTCTATGCGACGCTGCTTGCGCCCCTCATCCCCGACGCGGCCGCGCATTTCGTCATCGCGTCCGTACTGGGCGCGCCCGCTGCGATCCTCGTCAGCCTGATCATGGTGCCGGAGACCAGCGACAAGCGCACCGGCGGCGCGCTCGAAGATCCGGAGATGGAGGTCTCCGGCACGATGGATGCGATCGTGAAAGGCACCGGCGCAGGCCTCGAGCTATTGCTCAACATCGTCGCCATGCTGCTGGTGCTGGTGGCGCTGGTCTATCTCGTCAATGCGATCCTCGGCCTGCTGCCGAACATCGGCGGCGCTGCGATCTCGCTGCAGCGCCTGCTCGGGCTGGTGATGGCGCCGGTGTGCTGGTTGATGGGATTGCCCTGGGATCAGGCGGTGACGGCGGGCAGCCTGATGGGCACGAAAACCGTGCTCAACGAATTGATCGCTTATGTCGATCTGTCAAAACTTTCGCCGGACGTACTCGATGCGCGCTCGCGCCTGATCATGCTCTATGCGATGTGCGGCTTCGCCAATTTCGCCAGCCTTGGCATCATGATCGGCGGCTTAGGGGTGGTGGCGCCGGAGCGGCGCGAGGAGATCAACGCCCTGGGGCTGAAGTCAATCGTGTCGGGCACGCTGACGACGTGCCTGATGGGTGCGATCGTGGGGGTGTTGAGTTAACAGGCTTAGCCCGGATAGAGCGCAGCGCAATCCGGGTCCACCTTCTCCGCGAAAAACGTTCCCGGATTTCGCTGCGCTCCATCCGGGCTACAAGATCAGGCCTTCAACTCGACCGTCTTGAACTCCGCCGGCAGGATCACCTCCAGCAGTTCGACGTCGTCCGAATAGTCGAGGATCATGTGCTTGATCTTCGGCGGCTGGGTCCAGGCGCTGCCTTCCTTCATCAAGGTCTCGCCCTCTCCGTCCATGTAGGTCTTCACCCAGCCCTTGAGCACGTAGACCATCTGGAATTCGACGGCGTGGAAGTGCAGCTTCGACACCTCGGCTGGATTGCAGGGGCCTTGCAGCCGGATCACGTGCGCTTGCGCAAGGCCGTGCGAGGCTGCGGCAATGCCGAGGTCGCGATATTTCGCGTAGGTGCGCAGGCCATCGGCTTTGAAATCCTCTTCGCGGTGATGGCTGATCGCGATGCGCTGTTTGGGACGTGCGAGCTTTTTTGTAGATGATTTTGCCGGCGTCGTGCGCGCCTTCGCCTTCACCGTCTTGCGCGCCGAAGATCGCACGGCGGGCTTGGCGCCGCTCCGCTTCTTCACCGCGGCTTGCGTTGCGCTGCGCGATTTTGCTTTCTTGGCCATAAGCGGCCTCCCCTGTTGTTATGGGGAGATGCTAGCACGGAATGCAAAATCGTAGGGTGGGCAAAGCGGAGCGTGCCCACCATTGCCGAATGCAAGCGCGGAGAGATGGTGGGCACGGCGCGCAAAGTGCGCGCGCCTTTTGCCCACCCTACGCCGTCCAAGCTCTCAATGCAGCCTGAACACGCCGTCCACGGCGCGCAGCTCGGCTGGCTTGATCAGCTTGGAATGCGCGACGGTCACCGAGTGAAGCGGGCCGTCGAGTTTTTCCTGCCAGAACGCCAGGAAATCCTTCAGCGCCGGAAACTTCGGAAACATGTCGTAGTTCTGCCAGACGTAGGTCTGAAGCAACGATGGATGATCCGGCATCCGATAGAGAATTTGTGCCGTCGTCAGCCCGTAACCCAGCACTTGTTTCCGGAAATCGTCCGAAACAACCCCAACCCGCGTGACCATGCCAACCTCCTTTGCAGGAGCGCATATTCAGGGGGTGGCTTTCCGGTACGCTGCTTACGAGCCACCCGGTGGAGATGCGCTCACATGAGAGAAATGTGACGCAAACTGACAATCCATCTCAAGCCTAAAAGTTTAACAAGCTGTTGAAATACAATGCGTTAGCAGCAGATGCGGCTCCGTGCTAATACGGCCCCAAGGGGCGGCCCAAGAGCGGTTAACGATGGTAAAGAGATTCTGGCAGCCGGGCCTTATGAGTGCCGATTTTTCTGCTAGAAGCCCTTGCCCCCGCAAAATTCCTGTCCTATTTCAGCCTCACCTGTGCTAGCACTCGCGGGCACGGACTGCTAACGACCAAAAATCCCCATACCGTGCAACTACTTAGGAGGACTGCATGAAATTCCGTCCGCTTCACGACCGCGTCGTGGTCAAGCGCATCGACGCAGAAGAGAAGACCGCTGGCGGCATCATCATTCCCGACAGTGCCAAGGAAAAGCCCTCGCAGGGCGAAATCGTCGCCGTCGGCCCGGGTGGCCGCGACGAAGCCGGCAAGCTGATCCCGATCGACCTGAAGGTCGGCGACCGCGTGCTGTTCGGCAAGTGGTCCGGCACCGAGGTCAAGATCGACAACGTCGACCTGCTGATCATGAAGGAAAGCGACATCATGGGCGTCCTCGACGTCCCCGCTTCCAAGAAGAAGGCGGCCTAAGAGCCCCTTCTCTCACCCAGCTAAACACCTCAAGGAAAAATCCAGATGGCAGCTAAAGAAGTCAAATTCGGCGTCGATGCACGCGACAAGATGCTGCGTGGCGTCGACATCCTCGCCAACGCCGTCAAGGTGACGCTCGGCCCGAAGGGCCGCAACGTCGTCCTCGACAAGTCGTTCGGCGCTCCCCGCATCACCAAGGACGGCGTCACCGTCGCCAAGGAGATCGAGCTCGACGACAAGTTCGAGAACATGGGCGCGCAGATGGTGCGCGAAGTCGCCTCCAAGTCCGCCGATGCGGCCGGCGACGGCACCACCACCGCAACCGTGCTCGCGGCTGCGATCGTTCGTGAAGGCGCCAAGTCGGTTGCCGCCGGCATGAACCCGATGGACCTGAAGCGCGGTATCGACCTGGCTGTGGAAGCCGTGGTCGCCGACCTCGTCAAGAACTCCAAGAAGGTCACCTCGAACGAGGAAATCGCCCAGGTCGGCACCATCTCCGCGAACGGCGATGCCGAAATCGGCAAGTTCCTCTCCGACGCCATGAAGAAGGTCGGCAACGAGGGCGTCATCACGGTCGAGGAAGCCAAGTCGCTCGAGACCGAACTCGACGTCGTCGAAGGCATGCAGTTCGACCGTGGCTACATCTCGCCCTACTTCGTCACCAACGCCGACAAGATGCGCGTTGAGATGGACGACGCCTACATCCTGATCAACGAGAAGAAGCTCTCCTCGCTGAACGAGCTGCTCCCGCTGCTCGAGGCCGTGGTGCAGACCGGCAAGCCGCTGGTCATCGTCGCCGAGGACGTCGAAGGCGAAGCCCTCGCGACCCTCGTCGTCAACCGCCTGCGCGGTGGTCTGAAGGTCGCGGCCGTCAAGGCTCCGGGCTTCGGCGATCGCCGCAAGGCCATGCTCCAGGACATCGCAGTTCTGACCGGCGGCCAGGCGATCTCGGAAGATCTCGGCATCAAGCTCGAGAACGTCACGCTCAACATGCTCGGTCGCGCCAAGAAGGTGATGATCGACAAGGAGAACACCACGATCGTCAACGGCGCCGGCAAGAAGGCCGACATCGAGGCGCGCGTGGCCCAGATCAAGGCGCAGATCGAGGAAACCACCTCGGACTACGACCGTGAGAAGCTCCAGGAGCGTCTTGCCAAGCTCGCAGGCGGCGTCGCGGTGATCCGCGTCGGCGGCGCGACCGAGGTCGAGGTGAAGGAGCGCAAGGATCGCGTTGATGACGCGATGCATGCGACCCGCGCGGCTGTGGAAGAAGGCATCGTCCCGGGCGGCGGCGTCGCCCTGCTCCGTGCCTCCGAGCAGCTCAAGGGCCTGCGCACCAAGAACGACGACCAGAAGACCGGCGTCGAGATCGTGCGCAAGGCGCTGTCCGCTCCCGCTCGCCAGATCGCGATCAACGCCGGTGAAGACGGCTCGGTGATCGTCGGCAAGATCCTGGAGAACAAGACCTACGCTTACGGCTTCGACTCCCAGACCGGCGAGTACGGCAACCTGGTCACCAAGGGCATCATCGACCCGACCAAGGTGGTCCGTACCGCGATCCAGAACGCAGCCTCGGTTGCAGCTCTGCTGATCACCACGGAAGCCATGGTCGCCGAGCTGCCCAAGAAGGGCGGCGCCGGCCCCGCAATGCCTCCGGGCGGCGGCATGGGCGGCATGGACTTCTAAGTCCAGCCGTTCAGGCAAAGCCAAGAAATGCGAAACCCCGGCAGCGATGCCGGGGTTTTTGTTTTCTCCCCTCGTCATTCCGGGCGCGCGTAGCGCGAGCCCGGAATCCATAACCACAAGCCTCAGTTGGTTATCCCGGGATAGAGGTCATCCCAGTTCGGGTTCTGCTCTTCGATAAGGCGTGTCTTCCAATCCCGCCGCCATTTCTTCAGCTCCTTCTCTCGCGCGATAGCGCTCGCAGGATCATCGTAGATTTCAAACAAGACGAGTTTATCGACTCCATACTTTGTCGTGAAGCCGGGAGCTGCCTTCGTCCTGTGCTCGTATACACGGCGCACGAGATTGTTGGTCACACCAATGTAGAGCGTGCCGTGCTTCTAACTTGCGAGGATGTAGACGTAGTAGGCCATTCCATCCGCCTAGGGTTATGGATTCCGGGCTCGCGCTTCGCGCGCCCCGGAATGACGGGGACTCACCGCACAACCGTACCAATCCGCTCAAATCGGATCCCGGCGGGTTCATCCGGCGTGCCCGTCGTCCGCGAGAAGAAGATCATGGTCACTCGGCCAACGACGTTATCGATCGGAATATAGCCGATAGCCGACAGCATCCGGCTGTCGGTCGAATTGTCCCGGTTGTCGCCGATCATGAACAGATGCCCGACCGGCACCGTGAAGACACTGGTATTGTCGAGGAAACCATTGTCGATGCAGTCGAGCGTCTCGTAGCTCACGCCGTTCGGCAACGTCTCGCGCCAGAGCTTGGCGTAACCCAGTTCCGCGCCGCAGGCCCCCTCTCCGAGGACATCTGGCAAACGCTCGCGCTGCACGGCCACTCCGTTGATCAGGAGCTCGCCGTCCTTCATCTGGATCCGATCGCCGGGCAATCCGACGACGCGCTTGACGTAGTCGGTCGCCTCATCCTTCGGCAGTCGAAAGACGACGATGTCCCCAAGCGTGGGCTCGGAGCCGAACACGCGGCCAGAAAACGATGCCAGCGCGAACGGCAGCGAAAAGCGGCTGTAGCCATACGCGAACTTGTTGGCGAAGACATAGTCGCCGATCAGCAGGGTGGGAATGTTCGATCCTGACAGGATGCTGAACGGCTGAAACAGAAATGTCCTGATCACGAGCGCGATAACGGCGGGCAAACAAAGCGCGGAAACGCCGTAGGCCACCAGGCTGCGGAAGAATCCGAACCCCTGCACGCTGCCCAACATCAGCACCGTCATCACGATTGACCACAGGCCGCAAAGACCGATCGCGAAGCCAAGCGCCGCCGCCAGCGACGGTCTACCGGTGCCGCCGAGCACCAACGCGATGGCCAAGGCTGCGGCCACGATCGAGGGTAACAGCCCCCAGGCAAACACGGTGCGCATCCCGGCCGCAGATGAGGCCCCGCCGAGACACCGTCCAACGCCCGCGGCAATCCAGCCACCGATGTACAGATTCAAGATGCCGAGCGGCCCGCCGCCAACAAGGCAAACCAGCAGCACACGCCAATCAGCCAATGACTGATCGACTCCGACATTCAACAATCCGGCCACCGCGGATGCGGCGCCTCCAAGCGCTGCAAAGGGCAGCACCATGCGGCCGGGTGTCCTGGCAACAACGCCCAAAATCGTCTGCCGCGGCTTCCACCAGATCGTCAGAAAGGGAGACGATCCTCCCAGCGTATCATTCAGTCCCGTGCCCGGCATTCCAGCTCTCGCCCACCATTGTTCGGCAGTCCTTGCCTAGCAACACCTCCGGCGGAATGCCACCCCAGCGTGAGACCCGGCAGAACTTCGCGTCGGCCTCACGGCACCTTGCCGAGCCGCCCCATTCGCGGTTCGCCATCTGGTGCTATCGACCAGAATATCCGCGTCGCCCGGCCGACGAGATTGTCCATCGGCACAAAGCCCATCGCGCTTATCGCGCGGCTGTCGGTCGAGTTGTCGCGGTTATCGCCGAGCACGAAGAGATGGCCTGGCGGCACCGTGTAGACATTGGTGTTGTCGTAATAGCCGTTGTCGATGCAATCATAAGTCTCGTAGCTCACTCTGTTCGGCAGCACCTCGCGCCAACGCTTGATCTTGGCGCCGGGTTCTAGCCCGCAGGCGGCACCACCATACGTGGTCGTGCGAGGAAGGCGGATCACCGGCTTGTCGTTGAGGATGAGTTGCCCCTCCCGCATCTGGATGCGATCGCCGGGCAGCCCGACCACGCGCTTGACGTAGTCGACCGAGGTGTCCTTCGGGTTGCGAAACACGACGACATCGCCGTAATCGGGGTCGGCGGCGAAGATGCGGCCCGAGATCCAGGACGGTGCAAAGGGAAACGAATAGCGGTCGTAGCCATAGGCGTATTTCGCGGCCAGGATGTAGTCGCCGACTATCAGCGTCGGCTGCATCGAACCGGAGGGGATGTTGAACGGCTGATACAGGAAGAAGCGAAACAGAAACGGCGGCGACCACAGCACCGGGACCAGCAGGATCAGGACGACGATCGCCTTCCATTCGCTGGATCTGGCCTGCGGCCGGATGGTGTCCTGAAGAATCGTCATCGACTGCCCTGCCCGAGATCGTAGGGAGCGCAGGATTACGCAACCTGCGGACGCGCGCAACGCCTGCGTCATGGATTTGGTCGTGCGGTTTGCGGACTACGTTCAACGACGCTGAACCTCGTGACCGCCGCAAGCGATCAGTCGCGCGACAGGTCCCTGAAGCAGTGGCGGATCCATTCAATAGTCAGCCGCGTCGCCGGATCGCGCTTGAGATGGTTCTGCACCAGCAGCCAGACGTCGCGGCGCCTGGTGAGAAGCGTCGCACGCAGACTGTGGTCGGAGAGCAAGTCCGCGCAGCTAAGCTCGGGCAACACGCCGCTCGCCTGATGAGACTGGATCATGGTCCTGACAATACGGACATTGTCGGTGACGCAGCGCGCATTCTTGACGCGCCGGGCGCGCAGGAACTGCGCTTCGGGAATCGCCTCGAGTTCATCTGGAAAGACGCAGGCGATCGGCTCATCATTTGGGATCTCGACCGGCTCGAAGAAATACAGCCGCAGATCGGCGAGTTTGGAGATGGTGAAATCGCCCTTCTCCGGCTTGCGCAGGCGAATGGCGAGATCGGCCTGCCAGCGCGAGAACTTGACGTTGCCGCTGGCGGTGAGGAATTGCAGGGTCAGGCCGGGGTGATCGCGCAGGAAGGCGCTGGCATGCGGCGCCAGCAGCTCTTCGGCCACCATATTGGTCGAGGCGATGCGCAGGCGTCCGACCGGGCCGGGCTGGCTCTCGCCGATGCGATCGATCGCCGCGACATGCGCGGCCATCGCGCCGACATGCTCGAGCACCGCCTCGCAATGGCGCGTCGGCCGGCGCAAGCCATCGACGGCATCGAACAGGGGCACGCCGAGGTCGCGCTGGATGCGCGCGAGCCTGCGGCCGACCGTGGTCTCGTCGATCCGCAGCCGCGCGCTGGCGCCGGCATAGGTGCCCTCGTCCCTGACCGCGGCGATGATGCGCAGATCGTCCCAGTTCATGGCGGCGAACCTAGCAGGCGCCGATGGGTCCTGCAAATTTGCAGCCATATGCTGCAATAGTCCTGCACAATGGCAGGCCGCCGCCGCGCTAGTCTCGGCACCATCCGAACATCTCGAAAGGCCTGACGCGCATGACCGCTCCAAAGACCCTGCTCGAACTCTCCGGCGCTGACCTCAATCCACCCAAACTGGCCGAGTCCTGCCTCGTGCTGATCGACATCCAGAACGAATATCGCGCGGGCCCGCTGGCACTGCCGGACGCGGAGCCGGCGATTGCCGCGGCCGCCCGCCTGCTGGCACGCGCACGGCAGAGCCGTGCTGCGATCTTCCATATCGCGCACAAGGGCCGTGCCGGCAGCCTGTTCGACCGCGAGGCCGCGCGCGGCGCCATCGTGGACAGCCTGACGCCGCTCGCGGGCGAAGCCGTGATCGAGAAGGCGCTGCCGAACGCTTTTGCCGGCACCGACCTGCAAGCCAGGTTAGCTGCGACCGGACGCACCAACATCGTGGTGGCCGGCTTCATGACCCATATGTGCGTCAGCTCCACCGCGCGCGCCGCGCTCGATCTCGGCCTGCGTACCACCATCGCGGCCGATACCTGCGCCACGCGCGACCTGCCCGACGGACGCGGCGGCACGTTGGACGCACGGACCATTCACGAGGTTGCGCTGGCCGAGCTGTCGGACCGCTTCGCGCTCATCGTGCGAGCCGATGCGCTGACCTGATTTTGGAGCGAGCCACATGCTGCAACTCTATTTCTCGCCGATGGCCTGCTCGCTGGCGAGCCGCATCGCGCTGATCGAGGCGGGCTTGGATGCGCGCTATCACCTCGTGCATCTCCAGACCAAGAAGCGCATCGAGGACGATGCGGATTTTCGCGCGATCTCGCCGAAAGGCGCGGTGCCGGTGCTGATCATGGAGAATGGCGAGCGGCTGACGGAGAACGCCGCAGTGCTGCAATACATCGCAGACCTGAAGCCGGAGACGGGGCTAGCGCCCAGGTTCGGTGATCCCGACCGCTACCGCCTGCAGGAATGGCTGAGCTTCGTCGGCACCGAGATCCACAAGGGATTCCTGTTCCCGACCTTCTGGTACAAGGACGACGCGCCGAAGGCCGCGCGCGAGCGGATCGAGGAGAGCGTCGCATACGCGGCCGAGCATCTGAAGAGCCGCGAGCATCTCGTCTGTAACAGTTTCACCGTGGCGGATGCCCATCTCATCTGGGCGTTGCTGTTGCTCCGCTACGCCCGCGTCGAGATCGATCGCCATCCGTCGCTGGTCAGCTATCTCGAGCGGATGCAGGCGCGACCTGCCGTTAGGGAAGCAATTGCGACCGAAATGGCACTACGAAAGACAGTCACACCGAGCCCGGCATGACGATTAGGTATTACTCCGACGAATGTGAGAAGCCTCACAGCGAGGGCATTGATGACGGCGCAGCATGCGCTAATCTGGACGATATATTCTATTGATGTTTCCTCGGAGGGCATTCATGCGTGCTCTTTCCAGATTATGCCTTGCCGGATTTTGTGTTGCCCTCGTCGCCTGCTGGCTGGGCCTGTGTCCAGCATCGGCGGAAACACGGGTCGCGCTGGTCATCGGCAACGGCGCCTATGCCAATGCCCCACAGCTCGCAAACCCCTCGCACGATGCCGAAGACGTCGCCCTCTCGCTCAAGCGCAGTGGCTTCGAGGTCATCCAGGGCATCGACTTGCGCCAGGCCGACATGCAGGACCTGACCATCCGCTTTGCGCGCGCCGCAAGCAAGGCGGACGTCGCCATGTTCTATTACAGCGGGCACGCGATGCAGTTCAGCGGCGTGAACTATTTGATGCCGATCGACGCCGTGCTCACCGATGAAGCGGATCTGAAGCGCCTCGTGCGCGTCGACGACATCGTGAACGACCTCCAGCAGGCCAGGAACCTGCGCATCCTGGTGCTTGATTCCTGCCGTGACAATCCGCTGGCCGAAAGCCTGAAGCGTTCCGCCGGCGTGACGCGTGGAGCCTCGATCGGACGCGGGCTTTCCAAGGTCGAAGCACCGCTCGGCACGATCGTGTCCTTCTCGACCCAGTCCGGGCAGACCGCGGCGGATGGAAGCGGCCGCAACAGCCCCTATACGACCGCATTCCTGAAGCACATCGAAGAGCAGCAAGAGATCGGTGACGTCTTTCGCGACATCAGCAGCGACGTGTATGACACCAGCGGCAAGACCCAGCTCCCCGAGCTTTCGCTGTCGATCATCGGCAAGTTCTACCTGAACGGACCGGTATCGGTCACGATTGCACCGGCAGTTCCGCAAGCCCCGCCGCGGCCTGATCCTTGCGCAGCCGCAGAGGCGCACTGGAAGGCTGCCGACGCCATCGGCAGCATGGATGCCTATGAAGACCATCTGGCACGGTTTTCGAGTTGCAGCTTCGCCAGTCTCGCCAAGGCGCGCATTGACGGCCTGAAACAGAAGACGGCGCTTGCACCGCCGGCCGGCGAGAACAGGACCTTCGACGGCAAGTGGGACGTCACCGTGAATTGCACGAGCTCCGCCAAAGCGCTCGGCTATACCCGGGTTCTGTCAGCCACTGTCACGAACAATGTGTTCCATGCCGAGGATGGGGAACCGCGAACGGCCAACACGCTTGCGATCGACGGGCAGATACCGGCTGACGGAAAGACAACGCTGAGCGCCCGGGGCACGACGGGACCGAGCGCCTATACGATCAACAACGCGGCTCCCGGCTCGCCCTATGCGTACACGATCGACGCGCAATTCGAGCGCACCCGCGGCAGCGGCAAGCGCAACGAACTGCGGCCCTGCACCTTCAATTTCGTGAAGCGATAGAATTCCAGGAGAACGGGCGGGAGAACGTCATTCCACCCGCGCCACCACCGCGAGCCTGCGGATGCCCTTGTTGCGATAGGCATCGAGGAACGCGTAATAGTCCTTGAACGACACGCAGCCGTTGGAATCGCCGTTCGGCCCGAGCATGAAGGTGTGGGCCAGCAGGCCGTCGCGGCCGTAGATCGCACTCTCGCCGCCGACCGGGGTCAGTCGCAGCGCGGGCACGCCGTGGAACAGCGCTTCGCGGGGCTTCAAATCGTAGATGTGCGGCGGGGTCACGCCGCGCATGCGGACGCGCGAGGAACGGGGATCATCGAGGTTGGAGCCGAGGCCGGAATGCGCCTCGAGCTTGGTGCCATCGGGCAGGTAAACCGTCTTGGCGGTAATGTCGTAGACCGCGGTCGAGCGGTCATACGGCGCCGAGCCGCCCAGCATCGGGTTCGGCTCCTTCGGCGCGACGGAAGCGGTCACGCTGGCATCGGCCGAGGCGTAGGCCAGCAAGCCGCCGGAGGGCTCGCGCTTGCCCCAGAGTTTTTCGACCATCGACTGCCGCGGCCCGGTGATCGACATCACCGCGGCCTTGGCGCGATCGGCGAAGGATTTGGTGGGCTTCGCTTCGGGCGCCGGCACGATCTCGGCCGGATCGGCCGAGGCAAGCTGCACGGGTGCGTCAGCGCCGCGCTTGGCCTTCGCGACATCCGCGATCTTTTCAGCCACCTTGGACGGGCTCAGCGGCTTCAGCACTTCCGCGACCTTGGCGATGACGGTCGGCTTGGTTGTCTCAGCGACCTTCGTTGCAGGCACTGCGCTCGTCGCGTTCGAGTCCACGCCCTGCGTCGCTGCAGCGGCAAAGCGCTCGTTGAACATCTCGCGTGAGATCGGTGCAGCCACCTGCAGCCGGTCCGGCAGCAGCGCAAACGTTTCACGGATCGCCTCGCCCGCCTCGCGCAGCGCAACCTTGGGGGCGCGCCTGATCACGGGCTCGTCGTAGCCGGAGCTGCCGACGGTCGGATAGACGCCGGCGGCGAAGATGTTGGTGTAGACGGTCCAGCCGGCAAGCACGACACAGCCGATCACGGCCGCGCCAAGCACGTTTTGGGTGGTCATTTTCCGGGAAGGCTTCCGATAAGGATTCTGACTCGGATTTTTGGACTTCCGTGCCGCGTTACTATGCGCAGCGATACTCGTACTCATTCGCCTTGCGTCCAGGACGGTGTCACTAAGGTCCCCCTTCGAAGTGCCGCTGGTCACTTTCCCAAAACGGCATTTCGCAGAGGGTCGGAGCGGCATTAAGGCGGCTTTTAGTTAAATGCGGATTAAGTTTTGGCCGATCTGGGGCAACTCGTTAACGCTGTCCCATTTCGAGAAAAAAGCCCGAAAAACTACGGACTTAGCCGCAACTATTAACCATGTTTCTTGCCTCGTTTGGCGCCACGCCCAACCGTCGCGACCGCATCCCAAGACGCATCCAACTGCGTCCTTTCCGTGGTCTTCAAAGCGACCGCACCATAGCCATGAAGCGTTGCGCGAGGCTGGCGTACGCCGCCCTCCATGCGACGCGCGAGCCGTAGACGCTTGCTGCGAAAATGCCGCCTGACCGAAAGTTGATCGCCCCGGTCTGGAAAAGGCCGCAGCGACAAAATAGCTCGAGGCTACGGCACTTCTCAGCAGCCTCCGATGTTGATACGGTACCGTATCAACATCGCCTAGATAATGTGCCGAGCGCTTGGAATGGAGGCTGGCATGACAAAGGTTGCGCGCGCCGGATTTTTTGTCCTGGCGTGCTCGTTTCTGTTGATGGGATCGGCTGTCGCACAGCCTGCGATCAATGCGGGCTGTACGCCGTCGGCGTCAGCCGCCGGCACGCAGACGTGGCGCTGCGACAACGGCATCACCATCGTTGCTGAAAATGGCGCCAGATTTGAACTTAAGGACGCCAACCGCGACGGACATATTGACTCGGTCGAGTTGAGCAGCAAAGCCCTGCTGGTCGAGGTGCCCAAGAAGCCCGGCGGCAATCCCTTCAAGGTGCTGACACCGCAGGCGATCGCCGCGGTGCGCGGCACCAGATGGGCCGTCGATGTCGCGGAGGCCAAGACCTCGGTCTTCGTCGCCGATGGCCGTGTCGGCGTCAGCCGCAGGGCGCGTGGACGCGCCGTGGTGCTCGGCCCCGGCGAAGGCGTCGACGTCGAAGCGACCGGTCCGTTGACCGTGAAACAATGGGGCCAGCCACGCGTCGATGCCTTGATGGCAAGGCTTGGTCGATAAGGCTCAAACAACAAGGCCTGGCAACAAGGCTTGGTCGACAAGGCTTAGCCAATAAGGCTCGTTAGCCAATAAGGCTCGGACGATAGAAAAGATTGCAGTACGATCTGATGAATAGACGCGTCCAAATCCTGGTGGCCCTCGTCCTCACCGCGCTGTGGGGCGCCGGCATTTTTGCCGCTCACGCCAACGGCCATCTGCGCTTTCTCGATCGGCTCGAGGCGACGCTGACCGATCTGCGCACGCTCGCGCGCGGTGTGCAGCGTCCGCCCGATCTCGTCACCATCGTTGCGATCGACGATACCGTGGTGAAGCGCGGCGGCAGCTATCCGTTGCCGCGCGCCGATCTCGCGCGTGTCGTCGACACCATCGTGCAGTTCAAGCCGAAGGTCGTCGCGATCGACTTGCTGCTGGTCGACCGCAGCGCTGCGATCGGTGACGCCACGCTGGCGCATACGCTCGCCACCGGTCCCGTGGTCCTCGCCGCCGCGGCGATCTTCCCGAGTGCGCATGAGACGGTCGCGTCGAGCAGCGATGGGCCGCTTGCCGCTCTGCCCCAGGCCGAGCGCTTCCTGCTGCCGCTGCCGGCATTCGCCGACCACGCCGATGTCGGTGTTGTCAACGTCGCGACGGGACAGTCGGGCTCGCCGCTCTCGGTGCCCATGCTGTTCCGGACGCACGACAAGGTCGAGCTGTCATTTCCGCTGCGGGTCGCGAGCCGCGCGCTCGGCAAGCCGCTGACGATCGCGCCCGATCATCTCATGCTCGGCGACCGTGCGGTGCCGACCGACAGCGATTTTGCGCTGCCGATCACCTATTACGGTCCGCGCCGCACCATCCGCACCGTCAGCGCGCAGAGCATTTTCGACGGCACGCTCGACCGCGCGGCGATCGAGAACCGGATCGTCGTGATCGGCGCCGCGGTCGCCGGCGGCGGCGACTTTTATCCGACGCCGTTCGATTCGCTGATGCCCGGCGTCGAAGTGGTTTCCACTGCAATCACGCATCTTGTTGCCGGCGACAGCATCGTTCGCGACCGCAAGGTTCACCTCGCCGACGCGCTCGCAGCCATCCTGCTGCCGATGCTGCTGGTCGGCCTGCTCGCCTGGCGGCGCAGTGCGCTCGGCCTCATAGCTGCAGCCGCGGTGATGATCGCCTGGGCCGGGCTCAATTTGTTCGCGTTCACTCACGGCGTCTGGCTCAATGCCGCGACCACGCTCGCGGCCGCCATGCCGCCGGTTGCGATCTTTGCCGGCGTGCAGCTCTGGGCGGGAGACCGCCGCAGGCAATATCTCACCGCCAAGAGCCGGTCGCTGGCGCAATTCCAGGCGCCCGCGGTGCAGGAGTGGCTGGCGCGCAATCCCAATTTCCTGGCGACGCCCGTCCGGCAAGATGCGGCCATCGTCTTCATTGATCTCTCCGACTTTACCGCACTGAGCGAACGGATCGATCCCGGCGAACTCCAGGACATTCTGGAGGCGTTCCACGTGCTGATCGACAAGACCTCGGTCGATTGCGGCGGCATGATCACCAGCTTTCTCGGCGATGGCGCCATGATCCTGTTCGGCCTGCCCGGCGCGATGCCCGATGACGCGGCGCGTGCGTTGAAATGTTCGATCGACCTGCATCGTGGCGTCGAGCGCTGGATCGCGTCACTGCCGCCGGCGATCGGCGGTCAGCTCGGTTTCAAGATCGGCGCGCATTTCGGCCCGATCATCGCCTCCCGTCTCGGCGAGAGCCACCAGCACATCACGGCAAACGGCGACACCGTCAACGTCGCGAGCCGACTGATGGAGGTCGCGGCCCAGAACGACGCACGGCTTGCGCTGACCGATACGCTGTTGGATGCGGCCGACTTTCACGGCGCGCCCGACGGCGTCCTGACAGGCCCTCTGCTCACACAGGTCCGCGGCCGCTCCGGTATCGTCACCGTCTGGTTCTGGCGCGACCAGGACAGGCCGAGCCAGGACGCCACCAGGGCCGAGATGATCGACTGAGGCCGCTAGTGCGTTTGCGACGGATGCGCCTTGCGCCTCAGCACTCCCAAGCCGCCCAGCTTGCCGCGCGTCATCAACTCGCGGAAGCTGTCATTGAGGAGGATCTCGTCGACTTCGTCCGCAATGAACTTCGCTTCGGCCTCGGTCATGACGTTGGAAGCGAATGAGCCGCTCAGCTTCATGGCATTGAGCACATCCTTGACCAATGGCGCGCCGTTGGACGGGATCTCCGGCGGCTGCCAATCCAGATCCTCAATGACGAACAAGCCTCCCGGCTTCAGGGAGGGGAATAGCACGCCCAGTGTCAGATGCTGGTGCACCGAGGCGTGAGAACCGTCATCGATGATGATGTCCAACGGCTTTTCCGTGGCTCCGAGCTCCGCCAGCATGTTCCGGTCGCCCTGATCGACGCGATGGATCCTGACCCGCGGATGTGAGAACCAGCGGAAATCCTCGATGTCGGCCCCTATGACTTCGGCATTCGGGAAGTATTCCAGCCACATTTGCAGCGACGGCACTTGATCCTGGGCCGCCCCTTGGACCCGCCCCCGGCACAGACCGATTTCGAGGATGCGAATGGGCTCGAGGGCCTTCGATCGAAAGAGTTCATGATAGACGCGCGTATAGTGATGGGCAGCTTGGCCTTTGTGGATTGCGCCCTTATCCGAGTCGAACTTCGCCGCAAGCTGCGTCAACCAATTCGGCTCGAGAACCAGCTTCTTGAGATAACCCGCCACGCTCTGGTCGGGGACGGCATCGAAGCGCAGCCCCCTCTCGGCCCACATTTTTCCCCACAGATGAACGCCCGTAACACGGGGGTCGCTCAATAGCTCGAAGCCGACCCGGCTTTCGGAGGCGAACAGATCCACTTCACGCCGGTCGATCGCATTGAAGGTCGTCGGCGGCAGAATCGACGATTGGAGCTCCTCGTCGCCTGCCGCAAGCAGATACTCGCTCAACAACAGCGGCCCCACTGCGCCGTATTCGACCCGCTTTTCGCTGAAAAGCCGCTGGAGGGACAGGGCATACAGATTGGCCATGTGAAGCGAGCCCTTGGGCGCGCGCATGACGTCGCCGACGCAAACATGCCCGTCCTCGACTCCCGACCATTGCGCGGAAAAAACATGCTCCGTCGCAAAATGCAGAGGCTTCACGAGGACGACGTCCGTGTCGAGCCACCATCCTCCGAATTCATGAAGAACGGCATAGCGGAAGATGTCGCTGAAGTAGCGAATCTCGCTGTTCAGGACAGCATGCTGGTAGATCGCGCCGGGCACGATGTTTCCGGCATCCAACACCATGACCCCGGGCGGCACACGTGCCTGCATGGCGGCGACATTGTCGAAAGTGTACAGCTTGACCGGATGGCCCTGGCGGATCATCGACTGAAGCGAGAGATGCGACATCTCGCTCAGCGGAGCGTTCGACCAGAAGCAATGGATGGGATCGCGGGCCTCGTTCGGCGCCGAGCGGCTTTGAAGATGAGGATTGAATTGCTCTGTCAGAGCATTCCAGCCGTTTCGAGGAACAGAACGGCACTCCGCAAGGAACGGCAATTTCTGATACGCCCGAGCGATCAGGAAGCAAAGGCTCGCCGGGTTGACATGCCCCGCCCTGTTCAATGCGTTGCCATAGTTCTCCCAGATTGTCGGGTCAACGGGATCGAGCGCCACAGCTCGCTGAAACGCCTCAAGCGCCTGTTCCTGAAGTCCCTTCCCTTGCAGAGCCGTTCCGAGCGTTGCGAGATATGCCGCCTTCATCTCGTTCGTGAGAGCGCGGCAAGCCCACTCCACGGCGGCATCGTAATTCCCGTTGAGCAGCGACACACCCGCCATCAGATGAAGCAAGCCGGCATGGTTCGCGTCCGAGGCCAGCCCTTCCCGACACCGGGCTTCGGCCTGCTTGAGCTCGCCCGTTTTCAAGTGGTGAAGGCAGATCTTGTAGTATTCATCCCGCGTAGGCGAAGACGGCTCTGTCGAGATCTCGGTTGCTCTTGCGAGAGCGCCTTCGTGATAATTCATCGGGTACCCTTCAGACCATGGGAGAGCAGGCAGCAACCCGATTCCCGGAACTTCAGGAAGGCTGCCACTCCTCAACTATCCCTTGGAGCTTGCTCGAAGCTGGATACCGCTTTTGATTCTCCGCGCCGTCGCGTGGCGAATCGAGGAACAACGCTAACTCGACGACCGTTCCGACCGGCGAAATCCCCCGCTGGTGACCGCCCCGCTCAAGGCAGCAGTTCGGGCGGCGCCGAGCGGTCCAGAACGTCACCCCTTGCGCCTTCCAGCAGATCGATGCCGTAGGTTTCGACGACGAGCGGCCCGCGCTTGCGCTGCAATTGCGCGACCTGCGTCACCTGGGCAAAGAGGTCCTTGAGGAAGGGCTGGCCGTCGGGACGCAGCTCGTCGACATAGATCAGCTTGCCCGCGAGCAATTTTGGATCAGGCTCAGGCATGTTGACCCAGCGGATGCGCTGGTTCTGCTGCACCACGCAGGTGCCGCGCGGCAGATAGAAGGCGAGCCAGCCGGTGGTGCCGTAGTCCGGCGCGAGCACGCAGGTTGCGCCAGAGCGGATGCGCGCCGCTTCGATACCGGCGGCAAGCTCGCGCCAGCCGACGCCGACGCTGCGCACGGTCGCGTCGCGGCGATAGCCCGACAGCAGACCCGTGTTGGCCTGCAGGATCAGCGCGGCAAACATCACGATGCCGACCGGCGCGGCCCAGCGCAGACAGAAATCCACCAGACGGCGCGCACGCGGCTTCCACTGCGCGAGATTGGCAGCGGCCGCCGCGGCGACCACGAAGGGCGGATAGACCGGCGCGAACCAGTTGGCCTCGACGCGGGCATGCAGCGAATGCCAGACGAAATAGGCGACGATGGTCCAGAATAGCGTCTCGATCAGCGCCCGCGAGGCCAGCGCGCCGGCCCGGCGCCAGGTCAGCGCATGCAGGCCCATGGCGCCGAGGATGAAGACCAGCGGCGTTGCGAAGGCGATCTGGGTCGGAATCAGCTCGGCGATGAAGACGGGTCGGAAATCCTCGATTCTGGCGCGCCCGAGCTGCTTTACGAACGAGACCCATTGATGATCCGCATTCCAGAGGATCACCGGCGAAAACAGCGCCAGCGCCACGAGGCCGCCGAGATTGGGCCAGGGCGAGAGGAACCAGCGCCGCAGTTTTGGCACCGCTGCGAGCCAGATCAGGATCGCAGGCCCAAAGAACATCGCGGTGTATTTCGACAGCAGCGCCGCGCCGACCGCCGCGCCGACCGCGAGCCACCAGACGCCGCGGCCTGTCTCCAGCACTTTGGCGAGAAAGAACAGCACGAAGCTGGAGGCCACCAGCAGCGGCGCATCGGGCGTCACGATCAGCGTGCCGACCGCGGCCATCAGCGTGACATTGAGCAGGATGGCGCTGGTCGCCGCCACCCGCGCCCCGCCGAACAGGATCGCGGCCGAGCGATAAATCGCGTAGCTCATCGGCAGTGCGAGCAGGATCGAGACCAGCCGCACGCCGAGCTCGGTATCGCCGGCGATCATGGTGCCGGCACGGATGACATAGGCGACCATCGGCGGGTGGTCGTAATAACCGCCCGCGAGGCTCTTCGACCACATCCAGTAATAGGCTTCGTCGAAGGTGATCGGCGTGAAGGCGGCAGCGACCAGACGCAAGCCGACCAGCGCAAGGATCACCAGCGCCGTACTGCGTACAATCCGCGCGTCAGCCCCGCCCATACCGGTTTCCCTGGCCCGTTCCCTGGCGCGCTATTTCTTGCGCCAGACGAACAGTCCCGACATCGCGTAGTTCCACACCACGCCCATCATCGCGCCCGCCATGCCGGCAAGCCACCAGATCGGCTCCTGGTCGTAGACCGAGAAGGCGACGCCGACATTGGCGAGCAGGCCGACGCTGCATACGACGTAGAACATGATCAAGCCGCTCAGGATCGCAAATCCCTTCAGCCGTTGATCGCGATAGGTTAGGAAGTTGTTGAGGATGAAGTTGCTGGTCATGGCGACGATCGCGCCTGCGGCCTGCGCCTCCGCGAACGGCACCTTGATCAGCTCGAGCGCGATGAACAGCGTGGTGAGATGCACCACAAGACCGATACCGCCGACCATCGCGAACAGGATGAAGCGCAGCGACACGATGTCGTTGGTGAGCTTGGCCAGCACCAGGCCGATAAAATCCAGCGCAACCATGGAGTCGAGCTTGCTCTCGCCATGCTGACGCTCACCGAACGTGTAGGGAATTTCGACGGCGCGCAAATCGCCATGCGCGGTCGCGACGAGGTCGAGCAGGATCTTGAAGCCGTGCACCGAAAGCTTCGGCGCCAATTCCTCGAAGCGGTCGCGTCGGACCATGAAGAAGCCGCTCATGGGATCGGCGATCTCGACCCGGAGCATCTTCCTGGCGACCTCAGTCGCAAGCGCGCTGGCGCCGGCGCGCTGCTTGTTGAAGCCTTCGCTCTTGTAGCCCTCGATGTAGCGGCTGCCGACGACGAGATCGGCCTGCCCGCTCGCGAGCAGCGACAGCATTTTCGGCAGTTGCGTCTCGTCATGCTGGAGGTCGGCGTCGATCACCGCTGCGTAGGACGCGCTCGAAGCCAGGATGCCCTCGATGCAGGCGCCCGACAGGCCGCGGCGGCCGATGCGGCGGATGCAGCGCACCCGGCTGTCCTGCTGCGCCAGCGCACGCACGACGTCCCAGGTGCCGTCAGGTGAATTGTCGTCGACGAACACGACCTCCCAGGCGATGCCGACAAGCGATGCCTCCAGCCGCCGGTACAGCACCGTGACGTTGTCGCGCTCGTTGAAGGTCGGGACGACGACGGAAAGCTCCGGCGATCGCGAGCTCGCCTGCGGGGGAGTTTCGGGGCCCGGTCTGATCGCTTCATTCATGACGGCAGCGTATATCCGCCGCGTCCTGCGATGCCAAGGTCCTGCGATGCCAAGGACCTGCGATGCCAAGGATCTGCGATGCGAAGCCGGGGGTCTCGGGGGGAATGGCCCGAAAGGGGCCTAAAATGCAAACGACCCCGGAACGGCGAACCGCGCGTACATCCGGCGCAGCCCAAGCAATTCCAAGGTCGTCCCAACAACGGAGATTGTCACTCAACGTTGCCGTCACAACCTAGATAAGAACGACAAGACCGCTTCGCAAGGGGCCGGAAATGCCTTTTCGGGCCTTATTGGTTCGGGACTTCCCGGATGACGGGGCCTCGCGGCGCGGGCGCAGTGGGGGCTACGGGCGCCCCAGCAGGGGCGGCATCGACCTTCGCCGGCTTGGGCGGCTTGCCGTATTGGCCAATCGGCCCGAACACGACGGCGACCGAAAGCACGATCGCCGCGACGATCGCGCCAAAAATGCCCCCCACCGACTCAGACGACATGCGAGCCCGCCCTTTTTCCAGATCAGCTCAGTCATACCACGGATGAGCGCGCGGCCGGAAGGGCTCCGGACCCCAGGATCAATGCCGCTACTTCTGCGGCGGCCTGTGCTTGACGAAGGCGATCACGATGTCCTTCTGCGCCGACTCCACCGCCCTGTTCGCGGTCGCGAGATGGGCGCCGGAATCGATGGCCGGATATTGCGTGGTGAGATAGTCGAGCAGCGCCACCCGGTAATATTGCCGTTCCGACGGACAGGCGCCGGCGACCGAGCGGCCAAAATCCTGTTCCGACAGGCCCTGATTGCTGTCGCGCGAATACTCCCGCGCCAGGCAATGCCAGTAATCGTCGCGGCCCTGCATGGCGAGCTTCTGCGCACCCTTCGCATCGTCGTCATCAGCCATGGTGGCAGATGTCATGGCAGCAGATGTCATCATCACGAGCGCCGCTCCCATTATCAGCATCCGCATCTTGTTCTCCTTTGCGCAGATTTCGTCGTAGCTTAGACGGGACACGACAACTGGCCAATCACTTCTCGTTTGATTAGGATGTTGGCATCCCTCTCCGTCGATACGAGATCCTCCGTGGCCAAAGCAAAAACCGCGTCAAAAAAATCGGGCAGCATCTTTATCGGCGTCGGCGGCTGGACCTTCGAGCCCTGGCGCGGCGTGTTCTATCCGGAGAAGCTGACGCAGGCGAAGGAGCTGTCCTACGCCGCTTCGAAGCTGACCTCGATCGAGATCAACGGCACCTATTACGGCTCGCAGAAGCCGGAGAGCTTTCGCAAATGGGCAGGCGAAGTGCCGGAGGGTTTTGTGTTCTCGGTCAAGGGACCACGCTTTGCCACCAATCGGCGCGTGCTGGCGGAGGCCGGCGATTCCATCAAGCGGTTCTATGATTCCGGCGTGCTGGAACTCGGCGATCATCTCGGCCCCGTGCTGTGGCAGTTCGCGCCGACCAAGAAATTCGACGGCGCCGATTTCGGCAAGTTCCTCGAACTGTTGCCACGTAAGCTGGACGGGCGCGCGCTGCGCCATGTGGTCGAGGTACGTCATGATAGTTTCTGCACACCGGACTTCGTCGCGCTGATCCGCGACTTCGAGACGCCGGTGGTGTTCGCCGAGCACGGCAAATATCCGGCGATCGCCGACGTCGCCGGCGATTTCGTCTATGCCCGGCTTCAGAAGGGTGATGACGAGATCAAGACCTGCTATCCGCCGAAACAACTCGATGCGTGGAGCAAGCGCTTTCAGGCCTGGGCTGACGGTGGTGAACCCGACGACCTCCCGAAGGTCGACAAGGCCAAGCCCAAGAAAGAACCGCGCGACGTGTTCGCCTACGTCATCCACGAGGGCAAGGTGCGCGCGCCGGCTGGCGCCATGGAACTGATCGCGCGGGTGGCCTGAGGGTGATCCATGGCCAAGGCGAAGAAGCTCTTTACGATCGGTTATGAGCAGACGCCGCCCAAGGCCGTGCTGGACGAGCTTGAGCAGGCCGGCGTCAAGCTTCTGGTCGACGTCCGTGCGGTGACCTCGTCGCGGCGGCCGGGCTTCTCCAAGAAGCAGCTTGCCGCAGCTCTCGATGAACGCGGCATCGCCTATATCCATCTCGCCGCCCTCGGTACGCCCAAGGAAGGCCGCCTCGCCGCGCGCAGCGGGCAATACGGCGTGCTGGAGAGGATCTACTCAAAGCACCTGAAGACGCCGCAGGCCAGGGAAGAGATGGACGAGCTCTCGGCGCTGGTGAAGAAGGCGGGGCCGGTCTGTCTCATGTGCTACGAGCGCGACCATACACATTGCCACCGCCAGATGATCGCGGAGATCATCGAGGAACGGGATGGCGTGTCGGTGAAGAATTTGGTGGGGCGACAGGATTAGCCTCCTTCCGTCATTCCGGGGCGCGCGTAGCGCGAGCCCGGAATCCATTCATCTACCAACTCTGCGGCCCGATGGATTCCGGGCTCGCGACTTCGTCGCGCCCCGGAATGACAACTACCCCTCCCCCGCCAGCCGGAACGTCCCTTCCATCATCTGCACGCAGCTGCCGCCGACATGCGCAGAAACGGTCTTGCCGTCTTGCTTGCGCACGCGGGTCTGCAGCAGGCTCGGCCGGCCCATGTCAAAGCCCTGGCCGACGGTGAGCTTCAACTCGCCGTCACGTGTGGGATCGAGGTCGGCGAACAGTGCGGCGGCGGCGACCGTGGCGCTGCCGGTGGCGGGATCCTCGACGAGGCCGCTGGCGCCGCGCATGAACATCCGCGCCTGCCGCTCGCAAGGCGCCTCCGACGCGGGCACATCGCGCGTGTAGAACCACACTGAGAAGGCACCGTCGCGCGGAAGGATTTTGCCGAAGGCCGCCGCGTCGGGCCTGGCGCGTTTGAGTGCATCGCGCGAATGCAGCTCGGCCACCAGAAACGGCGTTCCGACGCCGACGACCTGCGGCGCATGGCGGTCCGTCTTGATCTCGTCCGCCGTCAAGGAAATGCAGGCCGCGACCTCGGCTGCGGACAATTGCGCGAAGCGCGAAAGCGGCTGCGGCGCGGTGAGCTCGGTGCTGACCACCCGGCCCTGCTCCCGAACAATGTCGACCGGCACGAGCCCGGCCTTCTCCTCGAACAGCAGGCGCGGCTTTGGCTCCTTCGCGATCGTCGCCAGCACGAAGGCGGTGCCGACATTGGGATGACCCGCGAAGGGAATCTCCCGCACCGGCGTGAAGATGCGCACCTCGGCGTCGTTGGCCTTGTCGCGCGGCGGCAGCACGAAGGTCGTCTCGGAATAGTTGAACTCGGTCGCGATCGCCTGCATCTGCGCCGTCGATAAGCCGCCGGCATCGAGCACCACGGCGAGCTGGTTGCCGCCGAAGGCGCGGTCGGTGAACACGTCGACGGTGATGTAGCGGCGCTGCATAGTGAGTCCTCACGCAAGTGGCGGCCGCAACCGGCCGCGTCGCCGGCAGTCTACAAGCCGGCGACATCGTCCGTCATGCCCCAAAATTCGGAGCAATCGGAGCAATCACGACGCGCGTCAGAAACGGAAGAGCGGCCGCGGCGATGCCAGCACTTGCGCGCGCTCGCTCGGGTCGACGATCAGCGCATCGAGAAATTGCCGGTTCTTCGCGTAAGTCTGCGTCGCTTCGAACTGCGTATGCGGCCAGTCGCTGCCCCATAGCAGGCGATCGAGGCCGTAGGCGTTGCGTAGCAGCGGATAGGCTTCTTTCGCAAAACTCTCGCCGGCCGCGCCGTTGCGATACGGCGCGGAGATCTTGACCCAGACGTTCCGCGTCGTGCCGAGCTTCAGCACCGACTGAAAGCCCGGATCGGCGACACCAAGTTTTGGATCGGGCAGCGCGTAGTGATCGAGCACGATCGCGACGCCCTGATCGAGCAGCTGCGGCGCGAGCACAGCGAGATCTGAAGCGTTGCGCTGAATCTCGACCTGCCAGCCCATCGCTTTCACCTGCGCCAGCAGCGTCTTCCATTCGGCAGACGTGAGATCCGGCAAGGGCTGGCCGACGAGGTTGAGGCGGATGCCGACGACGCCAGCGTGGTCGAGCGCGCGCAGCTCATCCGCGGAGACGGCGGGATCAACGACGGCGATGCCGCGCAGGCGGCCGCTGGTCTGCTTCAGGCACTCGACCAGATAGGAATTGTCGGTGCCGAGAAAGCTCGGCTGCACCAGCACGCCATTACTGATGCCGTTGTGGTCGAGCTGCTCCAGATAGAGCGAGAGCGGCGCGTCGTAGTCGGGCGCATAGCGACGGCCGGGCGCGAGCTTGAGGCCGCGGTGAAAGACATGCGCGTGGGTGTCGATCGTCGGCAAGGCCGTCTCACTCATAGCTCTGGTTGCGGTTGCGATCGCGAGGGACGCCAGGCCCGCGCCGAATTGACGGCGCGTGAGGCCGCGCTGGACAAATGTCATGGTTACTCCTCTCCATTCCCGTCAGACGCGCGCCGCCGCAGCCTGCTCGAACACCTTGCCGCGGGTTTCGGGCAGGAGCAGCACCGCGATCAGCACCAGCGAATAAGCGAAGGCAGCATCGATCCCGATTGCTGGCCCGAGCCCGATGTGATCGCTGAGGAAGCCGACCAGGAGGGGGAATGCGGCGGAGACGATGCGGCCAAAATTGTAGCAGAAGCCGACGCCGGTGCCGCGCACGCCTGCCGGATAGAGCTCGCTGAACAGCGCAGCCATGCTGGCCGGAATTCCCGCCGAGAAGAAGCCGAGCGGGAAGCCGAGCACCAGCATCTGCGCATCGGTGAGCGGCGCGAAGATATAGACCAACACCGTCACGATGCAGGCGCTCGCGAACAACGTAACATTGGCGCGGCGGCCGACGCGGTCGCTGATGGTGCCGCTCGCCACGCAGCCGCAGAAGAAGGCGACGATGATGACGGCGAGATAGCCGCTGGAGCCCAGCACCGACAGATGCCGCACTTCACGCAAGTAAGTCGGCAGGAACGTCGTGAGCGCGGCGTAACCGCCATGGGCGCCGATGCCGAACAGACCTCCGACCAGGGTCGAGCGCAGCACGTCGCGGTGGAAGATGCCGGAGAACGTGGCGAAGAACGGCTCTGCGTCCTTTGCAACCGCACGCGGCGGCTCCTTCAAGCCGCGGCGGATGTAGATGATGAGGAGTGCCGGCAGCAGCCCGATCGCAAACAGGATTCGCCAGGCGATATCCGCTGGCGCATAGGTGAAGACCAGCGCGGACAGCAGCACGGCCGCGCCCCAGCCGACAGCCCAGGCGCTCTGCACCGAGCCAAGCGCCTTGCCGCGGTGCTCGGGGCGGATGATCTCGGCCATCAGCACGGCGCCGACGGCCCATTCGGCGCCGAAGCCGAGGCCCTGGATCGCCTTGAGTACCAGGAGCTGGGTGTAGCTCATCGCGAAGGCGCTGGCGAAGGTCGCGAGCGCAAAGGTCAGAACCGTGATCTGGAGCGCCTTGACCCGGCCGAAGCGGTCGCCGAGCGCGCCACCGAGCCAGCCACCGAACGCGCCGAAGAACAGCGTGACCGAGCTGAGCAGGCCGGCATCCGCCTTGCTGATGCTGAACGCGACGATCAACGCCGGAATCGCAAGGCCGAACATCTGGACGTCGAGCGCATCCAGCGCCCAGCCGCCAAAGCTTGCCCAGAACGTGCGCTTCTCGAGCGGCGAGCACTCGCTGTACCAGTTCGACATTGTTTCCCCCTTGAATTTGTTATTGCTTGATCTTGTTGAAGTCCGCCGTCAGCGGATCTCGGCGTGGTAGCGGAATCGGTCGGCCGGTCCGCGCGACCGCCGCCATTCGATTGGTCTTCGCTCCAGGTCGAGCGCGAGACGCTCGATCACGATCAACGGGGCGTGAGCTTCGAGCCTGAGCAGGCGCGCCTGCATTTCGTTGGCCATCTCGACCGTCAGGATTTCCTCGGCCGAGACCACGACCTCGCCGCAACGCTGTTCGTAGAGCGGATAAAGCAGGTCGCCGAACTCGGCGGTGTCGATCTCGAGTATCTTTGCGAAGCGCGATTGCTGGAGCCAGATCTCTTCCGCCAGCAGCGGCACATCGTCGATCAGGCGCAGACGCGACAGGCTGATGACGGGCTCGCCCACCGGGATGCGCAGCGCAGATGCCACGGCGGATGTCGCCACCACGCTTTTGCGCCGGATGATCCGGCTCTTCGGAACGCGGCGCTCACCGCTCTCGGACTGGAAACGGAAGAAGCGGAACAGCGAGGAGTTGAAGCGGGCCCGACGCACAAAAGTGCCGCGGCCCTGCTGGCGCTCCAGCGCGGCATCGGCAACGAGTTGGTCGATCGCCTTGCGCACAGTGCCGATGGCGACGCCGTAATGCGCGCCGAGCTCGGCCTCCGACGGGATCGGCTCGCCTGGCCTCCACTCATTGCGGTTGATCCGCGCGGCGAGGTCGTCGCGCAGGCGCTGGTAGCGTGGCAGGCGGTCGTCGCGCGCTGAATTCATATAGTCATATAGATGACTAGCTGAAATGGGAGTCAAGGACTACTGAAATACCGCAGGAGCGGAACGACCGCGGAGGAGCGCGGGGCCGGGTTGCAGACTTCGCCAACCCGGCCTCGCCTTGCTCGATCGTCAGTTTGTCGTCTTGGGCATGCAGGGCGGCTCCTTGTAGGGCGCAGAGGCATACGCGCCCTCTGCCGGGGCCCTCACGCAGTCCGCCGTTGCGTGAGTTGCGGCGCGCCGCATTGGGGCGCCGTCGCGGGCGGCGGCGGCCTGGGTTTGGTAGACGGAAGCGGCGATCAGGGCGGCCGAGACAAAGGTCAATCGGGTCATGGGTTCTCTCCGCGTGACAAACGGAAGCCGGGGTTTCGGCGTCCTGAGTGCAAGAGCGGATGGCTGCGGCAGATATTTCCGCCGGGCGTTCAAACAAACGCGAGCAGCATCCCTCACCCCAGCTGAAACACCGCGACCTTCTGCTCGTAGCCGCGCACCGTGACCTCGCCGAGCGCCACGGCATCCTCGCCGTCGTCGCCCAGCGCCTCGCGCACGGTTGCGGAGATCAGGAGCTGCGAGCCGAGCTCCTTGTTCAGCGCCTCCAGCCGCGACGCAAAATTCACGGTGTCCCCGATCACGGTGTATTCCTTGCGCCGGGGCGAGCCGATATTGCCGGCGACAACCTCGCCGAAATGGATGCCGATGCCGATCCGCAGCGGCCAGCTCGTCTGCGCGTTGATGCGGTCCATCGCGGTCAGCATCTCGCGGCCGGCGGCGACCGATCGATGCGCCGCGTCGGCGGCTTCCAGCGGCGCGCCGAACAGCGCCAGAAAGCCGTCGCCGAGAAACTTGTTCACGATGCCGCCGTGACGGTCGAGGATGTCGACCAGCACGGCGAAGGCGCCGTCGAGCCGGTCGACGACCTCCTGCGGCGTACGCGACTGCGCGCCGGCTGTGAAGCCGCGAAAATCGACGAACATCACGGCGACGCGGCGAAGGTCGCCGGCCGCGCTGGTGCCTTCCGCCATCAGCCGCTCCACAACCTGCGGCGAGACGTGCTGGCCGAACAGATTGGTCACCCGGTCGCGCGCAGTGGCCGCCGCAATGCTGGCGGCGAATTGCCGCCGCAGCTGCGCGCCGACAGTGCCTGCCAGCGCGCCGCAGATCAGGATGATGGTGCTGCGCACAGCGTGGAAATAGGTCTGGGGTTCGCCGATGCCGCTAGCGGCGTCAAAGTACAGTGCGACGGCGAGCAGCTCGGCGGCAGCCACGAACCCGGTGAAGGTGGACAGCCAGAAATCCAGCCGCAAGGTCGAGAGGATGACGAAGATGAAATAGATCAACGGCACCACGAAGCCGAGCGCCTGGCTTGCGCCCATGCTGCGGATCTGGAGGATCAGGATCACGGTCGGCAGCGACGTTTCGATGAGGGCGCCGATATAGCGCCTGATCACGGGCAGGTCGCGATCGAGCTTCAGTTGGCGCTTGATCTGGCTGTAGACCCAGATTTCGAACAGAATGAAGCCGACCAGGATGCCGTAGATCTCGACAAGTCCCTCCGCGCCGCGCCAGACGCGGTTCACGACCGCCGGATCGGCAAAATGGATCGCGGTGAGAAAGAGGATGATGACACAGCCGGTCGTAATTAGCGCCCGCACCCGCATCAGCTCGGTGCGCAGCACTTCGCGCGTCAGCTCGCGCTCGAACTCCTCCGACAGAACGGCGTGCCCATTGGTCTTCCTGCTCGCAAAGCTGGCCATTCCACCCCCTCGATTCCGGAGTAGTTTGCCTCAATCCAGCGTGCGGCGGAAGCGCGTCACCGCGATGGTCATGGCGACCAGCATCAGGGCTGCCAGCGCCAGCGCGTCGAAGCGCAGATTTTGCATGGTCGCGCCCTTCAGCATGATGGCGCGGACGATGCGCAAGTAATGCGTCAGCGGCAGGCCCTCGCCGACATATTGCGCCCAGGTCGGCATGCCCGCGAACGGGAACATGAAGCCGGACAGCAAAATGCTCGGCAGGAAGAACATCATCGACATCTGCATGGCCTGGAGCTGGTTCTGCACCACCGTCGAGATGGTGTAGCCGATCGCCAGATTGGTGGTGATGAACAGCGTCGAGAGCAGCGCCAGCAGGAACAGATTGCCGAGCACGGGCACGCCGAACAGGAACACGCCGATACCGATGATCAGGAACGCCTGAACGAAGCCGACCAACACGTAAGGGATGATCTTGCCGAACATCACCTCGACCGGCTTGATCGGCATCGACAGCAGGCTCTCCATGGTGCCGCGCTCGACCTCGCGCGTGACCGAGAGCGCGGTGAAGATCAGCATGGTCATGGTGAGAATGGTGCCGACCAGGCCCGGCACGATGTTGAGGCTGGAGGACGCGGCCGGATTGTAGCGGGCATGCGCGCGGATCTCGAACGGCATCTCCGGGGGATCGCCGATGTAGAGATCGTGCTGGAGCGCAGTCTGCACGATCATGCCGAGCGAGCCGAGCGCTGAGCTCGCCGCCACCGGATCGGTGGCATCAGCTGCGACCAGTAGCGCCGGTCTGTCGCCGCGCCGCACCGCGCGCTCGAAGCCGCGCGGGATCTCGACGCCGAACAGAACCTTGCCGGACTTCAAGAGATTATCGAAATCGTCGACGTCGTGCACCTCATAGATGAAGCGGAAATAGGCGGTGTTCTCCAGCGCCTTCAGGATCGAGCGGGCGAGATCGCTGTCTTCCTGCAACAAGACCGCGCTCGGCAGATTGTGCGGCGTGGTGTTGATGGCATAGCCGAACAGCAAAAGCTGCATCACCGGCAGCATCACGATCATCGCGAACGAGACACGATCGCGTTTGAGCTGGATGAATTCCTTGATCAGCATCGCATAGGAGCGCTTCCAGAAGCCGAAGCGCTCGCGGATTTCGCGTACGGGAGCCGGATGATCGACGGCGGTCATTGGAAATTGTCCTTGGAGCGGCTCATCAGCTCGATGAAGACGTCTTCCAGCGACGGCGCGGACTTCTGCCAGTGCAGGCCGCTCTTGTCGCGCCACGGCGTGATGGTCGTCTCCAATGCGGCGACATCGCGCCCCGAGACGTGCAGCGAGGTGCCGAACGGCGCCACCATGTCGACACCAGGCTTGCCGATAAGCTGGGCCGTCAGGCTGTTCAGGTCCTCGCCCGTCACCATGTAAGTCGTGAGCGCGGATTTCGCGATCACCTCGTCGACCGTGCCGTGCGCCAAGAGATGGCCATAGGCGATGTACGCGATCTCGTGGCAGCGCTCGGCCTCGTCCATGTAATGGGTCGAGACCAGCACGGTGAGACCGTCGGCTGCGAGCGCGTGGATCTCGTTCCAGAAATCGCGCCTCGCCTTGGGATCGACGCCGGCGGTAGGCTCGTCGAGCAGCAATAATTGCGGATTGGGCAGCGTGCAGGCACCTAAAGCAAGCCGCTGCTTCCAGCCGCCGGAGAGCTCGCCCGCGAGCTGCTCCTCACGGCCCGAAAGCCCGAGCCGCTTGATCATGTCGCGCGCGGCACCGCGCGCATCGCGCAGGCCGTAGAGCCGCGCGACGAATTCGAGATTCTCGCGGACCGAGAGGTCCTGATAGAGGCTGAAGCGCTGGGTCATGTAGCCGACCTGGCGCTTGATGCGGTCGGCATCGCGGCGGATGTCGTAGCCGAGGCAGGTGCCCTCGCCGCTGTCGGGCGTGAGCAGGCCGCAGAGGATGCGGATGGTGGTGGTCTTGCCCGAGCCGTTAGGCCCGAGGAAGCCGTAGATCGAGCCGCGCTTCACCTGCATCGACAAATCGTGCACGACCTCGCGGCCGCCGAACGACTTCGTCAGGCCCTTGACGTCGATCGCGATGCCGTTGCCGCCGCTCATCGCTTGTCCGCCACCGGGGTTTTCGGGTTGAGATAGACGCTGATGGGCTGGCCGACGCGCAAGACATCCGGCCGCGACGGCCGCGCCTGGATCAGATAGACGAGCTTGTTGCGCTCATCGAGGCTGTAGATCACCGGCGGGGTGTATTCGGCATTGGTCGCGATGAAGTAGATCCTTGCGGTGAGATCCGCGGCGCAATTGTCACAAGCGATCCGCACCTCGTCGCCGATCGCAAGTTTCGGCAGCTCCCTCTCCGGCACGAAGAAGCGCAGCTTCATGTTGCCGGGCGGCATGATCGAGAGCACCGGTCGCTGCGCCGCCACCATCTCGCCCTCGCGGAAATAGATCTGCTGGATGGTGCCGGCAACCGGCGCGAAGCCCTTTCGCCGGGTCAGACGCGTCTGCGACGTCACCACCCGCGCTTGTGCGACCCGCAAATCCGAGACCGCGGAATCGAGCGCCGCCTGCGTGCCCGAGCCTGTCTTTCGCAGCGAATCCGCTCGGTCAAAGACCTGTTGCGCATTGGCCAGCGTCGCCTTGGTCTGGTTGAGATCGGCGAGCTGGAGATCGTCGTCGACCTCATAGAGGGCGTCACCAACCTTCACGGCGTCGCCCTCGCGGATGTCGAGCTTCGTCACCCGCCCCGCTTCGTCGGGGCTGACGAAGATCATGTCGGCCTCGACCCAGCCCTGGAAGCCGGGATCGCGTTTCTCGTTGCAGCCGGCAAGTCCGGCTGCAAGCACAGTGGCCAATGCCAATCTGAAAACAACTTGCGACGACCTCATGTCGTCCTCCGTTCGCCAAAGATCAAATCGAGATGGACGCGCAGCATGTCCTGCGCATCGAGCGGCGCGTGCCGCGCAAACAGGCTCTGCCAGATCACCGCGATCATCGCGGGCGCGATCAGGATCTGCGGATAGCGCGCAAGGTCCTTCTCGCGGATCTCGCCGCGGGCGATGCCGAGCTCGATCAGCGCGCGCATGCCCGCGATCCCGCGCGAGACGACCTCGCGATAGTAGAAGTCGGCCACAGACGGAAAGCGCGGCCCCTCCGCCACGATCAGGCGCACGAGATCGCCGCGCCTGGTGCCGATGACCTCTTTCAGGAAGTTATTGGCAAATGCTTCGATGAGATCGCGCACCGAGCCCGTCAGCGGCGGCAGCGCGTTGAGGCGCGCCACCACCGGTACGATCACGGTGCGTACCAGCTCCTCGAACATCGATTCCTTGTCCTTGAAGTGCAGGTAGATCGTGCCCTTGGCGACGCCAGCGCGCCTGGCAATGTCGTCGAGCCGCGTCGCGGCAAAGCCGCGCGCGATGAACTCCTCCATCGCCGCCTCCACAATCGCCGCACGCCGCTCCGCCGCGCGCGTGGCCCGGTTCGACGCAGGCGCGGCGGCCTCGTCGCCTGTTTCGCGCGCGCGGCTCCTTGCTTGGGTTGCCGCAGCTTTGGTCGGCCTCTTTGTCATTTCTAATTTATGACTGACTGGTCAGTCATAGTCAATTGAGAATCCGAAAGTGCTGAAGATGGCCAAGATGAATTAGTGTTGACTAATGAATTAGCGCTTGCTAATCGATTGACATGATCGAAGCTGCCCCTAACCCCGTCACCGCCGTGATGCGCGCCCTCGCCGATCCGACCCGCCGCGCCGTGTTCGAGCGCGTGTTCGACAGCAAGGAGATCAGCGTCGCCGAGCTGACGCGCGGCAGCGGCGTGACTCAAGGAGCCATCTCGCAGCACCTGAAATCGTTGAAACAGGCCGGCCTCGTCGCCGAGCGTGCAGAGGGCCGCAACGTCTATTATCGCGCCGCGCCACAAGGTCTCGAGCCGCTCGTCACCTGGATGGACCATTACGGCGTCTTCTGGCGCGAGCGCTTCCAGAACCTGCGTGACCTCTTGAAGGAGATCGACCCGTGAGTGCAGCCGAGTTCAAAGCCGAGACCAAAGACATCGTGTTGGACGACGTCTTCCCTCACGCACCGGAGACGATCTGGAAAGCGCTGACCAGCGCCCAGCTGATCGCACGCTGGTTGATGCCGCCGACCGGCTTCGAGGCCGTCGAAGGCAACACCTTCACCTACCAGACCACTCCGGGCGGCGCCTGGGATGGCGTGATCCATTGCCGCGTTCTGGAGGTCGTGCCTTTCAGGCGCCTCGTCTACGCCTGGACGGGCGGCGACGACCGCAACATTGGCTACGGCGCGCCGCTCGACACCATCGTGACCTGGTCGTTGACCCCGGTCGAAGCCGGCACGCGGATTCAATTGGTCCATGCGGGCTTCGTCCTGCCCAAGAACGACAGTGCCTACACCACGATGAGCGGCGGCTGGAAGAAGGTCGTCAGGGAGCTCAACGAGATCAGCGGCGAAGAGAGTTAAGGAGTTATCGCGATGACCAAGCCCTTTACCGGCGGCTGCGCCTGCGGCGCGATCCACTATTCGATCGCCAGCGAGCCCTTGTTCGCCAACCACTGCCAGTGCCGGGACTGCCAGCGCGAAAGCGGCACTGGCCACGGCTCGTACGCCACATTCGCACGCGCCGGCGTCACGGTGACAGGCGAGGCCAGCCGATGGGACATGGTCGGCGACAGCGGCAATGTGAAGACGCGCGCCTTCTGCCCCGTGTGCGGCGTGGCGGTCTACATGACCTTCTCCGCAATGCCCGACATCTTCACCATCCGCGCTGCGAGCCTCGACGAGCCTGGCCGCTACAAGCCGCAGGTTATCACTTACGCCGCGCGCGGACATGACTGGGATCATCTCGATCCGGAGCTGACGAAGTTCGAGACCATGCCGCCGAGGTAACGCGCTGGCGCTAGCCAAAATCCAGCACCATCCGGCCGTCGATCTTGCCTGCTTTCATTCGCTCGAAGACGTCGTTGATCTCTGCGAGCGGCACCTTCGTCACCTCGGCCTTCACCTTGCCGTCGGCGGCGAATGCGATGGCTTCGTCGAGATCGCGGCGGGTGCCGACGATGGAGCCGCGGACGGTGATGCGTTTGAGCACGACGTCGAAGATCGGCGTCGGGAATTCACCCGGCGGCAGGCCGACGAGACTGACGGTGCCCTTGCGGCGCACCATTTTCAGCGCCTGAGCGAACGCCGCGGTCGACACCGCCGTCACCAGCACGCCGTGCGCCCCTCCCCCGGTCGCGGCCAGCACCTTGTCCATGGCATCGTTTGCGAGCGCGTTGACCGCAAGATCGGCGCCGGTCTCGCGTGCGAGCGCGAGCTTGTCCTCGGCGATATCGACGGCGGCGACCTTGAAGCCCATCGCCTTCGCATACTGGATCGCGACATGGCCGAGCCCGCCGACGCCCGATATCGCGACCCACTCGCCGGGCCGCGCCTCGGTTTCCTTCAATCCCTTGTAGGTGGTGACGCCGGCGCACAGGATCGGCGCGACGGCGGCAAAATCGATCGTCGCCGGCAATTTTGCGGCGAAGGCGGCCGAGGCGATGACATATTCGGCAAAACCGCCATTCACGCTGTAGCCGGTGTTGTGCTGGTGCTCGCACAGCGTCTCCCAGCCGGTCTCGCAATATTCGCAAGACATACACGCATCGTGCAGCCACGCGACACCGACGGCGTCGCCGACCTTTAGATTTTTCACGCCGGACCCGAGCGCCGCGACGACGCCGGCCACCTCATGACCGGGAATGAAGGGAGGAACCGGCTTCACCGGCCAGTCGCCGGAGGCCGCGTGCAGATCGGTGTGGCAGACGCCGCAGGCCTTGACCTTGACCAGGACTTCCCCGGAACCGGGCTGCGGCACGGGCACGTCCTCGATCACCAGCGGCTTGCCGAATTGTCTGACGACTGCGGCTTTCATGGTCGGCATCGCTCTGCTCCTTTGCATGACCGGATGCAAACTAGCGATGCCGCACGACTCTCCCTTGATTGGAGTCAAACAACGCAAGTTTATTCATCGCAGACGCGGTCGCGTCAGCTGTGGAACTTGAGGCCGTCGACGATCTTGTCGATCACCTTGCGTTCGGCGCGCATCGCGATGCCGACGAGATTGAGGTCCGTGCGCACCACCGCCTTCACCACCTCGCGATTCGCTGCATCGTGCGTGGTCTTGAACATATCCTCGGTATAGACCGCCGGCGTGACGTTGCGCGTGAGCGCTCGATCAAGCGCGCGCGACAAGGCCGGAGCATCGGCTCCATAGATCAGGATCGGCTGGCCGATCAGCGCAAGATAATTCGTTCCTGACGCGTCCTCATAGGCATCGCCGATGCATTCCGGAAAGGCGGCCGCGACGCCGCCCGTCAGGAACGATGCGACATTGAGCTTCTGCCAGGGCTGAAGGTCGTTGCGGATGACAACGGCAATCTTCGTGTCGAACAGCATGAATTCTCCCACACACATCCAAGCGTCGGGAAAGAAAAGACAATTTCTCGCACGACGATCGCGTATGCGAATGTAACCCGAATTGACCTATCGATCACAGTTCGGAAATTTCAATCGAGATGCGACCGGATACGCTTCTCCTGAGGAGTCGAGTGGGCTATATCTCGCGCCCCTGTCATCGAACTGTCATAAACTGAGTATGTCGGAAACTGGCACGATCAAGCGAGCCTTCGAACCCGTGCAGCGTCCGGCAAGGACCAACGGTCATCCTTTCCCGGAGGAGACGAAGAAGGTCAGGAACTCCGCCGCTTCTGGCGCAGGACCTGGTTCCGAGTCCCCTGACAGCAAACTCTCGAACAGCGGATACTCTCAGGCCGACCTCGTCGCCGATGAAACGCGCGGCGAAGCGACGGCTGCGGAAACATCTCGCGATGTTGCGCCACGCGCCACCGAGATCGAGCTCAAGCTGCTCGTGGATTCCGATCGCCTGGCCGATTTCAGCAACGCACCTGTCATCGTCGCAAACGCACGCAACAAGGGCTCGCGCAAGCATCTCAGGGCTGTCTACTACGATACGCCCAAGCGCGTGCTTCAACGCAACGGATTGAGTTTTCGGGTCCGACAGAGCGGCGCGCGTTTCACCCAGACGGTGAAGACCGAATTCGGCAACGATCCGCTCCGGCGTGGCGAATGGGAGGCGAACGTGCCTTCCATGACTCCCGACATCGCGCTGGCGCTGCCTTTCATTCCGGAGAAGCTGCGCGCCGATCTCGAACGCCACCCGCTCGAAGCCATCTTCACCACTGACATTCACCGGCATCAGCGCGTGCTCGATTTGCCGTCTGGCACGGTCGAAATCGCTTTCGACAAGGGCTATCTGAAATCCGGCGATCGATCGATGCCGGTCAGCGAGATCGAACTCGAGCTCAAGACCGGCAGCGCGTCCGCGATCTACGAGCTCGCGCTTCGGCTCGCGGAGCATGGACCGGCCAAGCCTTCCATTCGCAGCAAATCGTCACGCGGATTTGAGCTCGCGGCCGACACGCCACCGGCCGCGAGAAGGCCGCGCAAGCTTCGCCTTGATCCATCTTCATCGCTCGACGAGGCGTTTGCCACGATCCTGCGTGCCTGTCTGCACCATTTGCTGCAGTCACTTCCCGCCGCCGAGGATGGGCGCGATCCCGAGGGCGTTCACCAGCTTCGCGTCGCGCTGCGCCGCCTCCGATCCGCGCTGGACCTGATGCGATCGGTCGTGTCGTTGAGCAAGCTCGACCTGCTGCGGTCCGAGGCCAAATGGCTGGCGCAAAATCTGTCCCCCGCGCGCGACTGGGACGTCTTCCAGCAGCAGACGTTGCGCGTCGTTGCGCAAGGCTGCCCCGCAATCGCAGGCTTCGACGCGCTGGAAGCAGCCGTCGAGCAACGCCGCCTGGCGAGCTACGACAAGGTACGCCAGGTGCTGGCCGACCGCCGGGCATCGTATTTCCTGATCGGGCTTGGCGGCTGGATCGAAGCCCGCGGCTGGCGCGGCGACGTCGCGCCGGAGCATCTCGCACAACTGGCCGAGCCGGCTATGAACTTCGCGCAACGCATCCTCTCGGCTCAGCATGCCAAAGTGCTCAAGCGTGGCCGTCGCTTCAAATCGCGCAGCCCGGAACAGCTGCACCGGCTGCGGCTGGCCGCGAAGAAGCTGCGCTACGTCACCGACTTCCTGTTGCCGCTCTATGGGCAGCGAAAATCAACCAGGCGATTTTCCAGAGGGCTGGCCGACCTGCAACATGAGCTCGGACTCTACAACGACATGGCGACGACTGCGTCACTGCTCGCGGACGTCGGCACGGAGTCGCCAGGCAGCGGCACCGCGGCAGCCGCGATCGCCGGCTGGCAGGCGCACGCGATGGTCGGCGTCGCGCCGCGCCTGAAGAGGGCGTGGTCGGATTTCGGCAAGACGAAGGTGCCCTGGTCGGCCGAGGCGGAGGCCTGATCGGCCGGGTCAGCGACTGCCAGGGGCGGCTTTCAGCCTTTGGCGTCGCAGGCCCAGGCGCGGATCACGCATTCCTTGCCGCCAAATTTGTAGCATTCGCGCGTGGCGGCGTTGAGCGTGGCCGAGATCTTCGGCTTCACGGCATAGCCATAGGCGCCGCACGGATTGGCGAGATCGACCGACATCGCCGCACAGGCACGCTTCATCGTCACCGTCGTGCACTCGCCCTTGCACTGCTTCTGCGCCGCGGCGCGGGCCTCGTGCTCGGCGCCATAGTCATAGGCCTGGCCATAGGCGCCGCACTTGCCGACCGCAAACGCGCCGGCAGCGTGGGCTTCGGTGATGTGGCGGGCGCCGGCGACACAAATCGACAGCGCAAAGAAAAACATCGCGCAGCGGCGCGCGACGACATTCGAAGCCATGGAAATCCCCTCCCCCCAAGGCAGGTGGAGGAACTCTAAGCGCGGGACCGTTTCCAGATGGTGAACGGAGAGTTGAAATGGGCTTGTAGGGCGGCTTAGCGAAGCATAATCCGCCAGCTGTTTCACCGCGGAAACAGCAGTGGTGGGTTACGCCATGCGGACCGCGCATTGCGCAGCCGCAAGGCTAACCCACCTCACGGCGCCGTCATCCTCGCCGTGCCGCTTCCAGCGCCTGCGGCGTGTCGATGTCGAGGAAGGCGCCCTCGCCGTCGACGGGCACTTCGGCGACCGCCTCGGTGTGCTTGGCGATCAGGTGCCGCGCGCCGACGTCGCCGTCGAGCGTCATCAATTCGTTGAAGAAGCGGCGCGACCACAGCACGGGATTGCCGCGGCGGCCGTCGCTGACCGGCACGACGATGAGGTTGCCGCGGTCCGGCGCAAAGCCGTCGATGAGGCGGTCGATCAGGCCGGCATCGATCAGCGGCATGTCGCCGAGACAGACTACGGCGCCGTTGCAACCTTCCGGCACGGCCGCGATGCCGGCCTTGACCGAGCTCGCGATGCCGCCGGCGAAATCCGGGTTCTTGACGAATTTGACCTTCAAACCTTTCAGCGCCTGCTCGACCAGCTCCGTCTGGTGGCCGGTGACGACGATCACCTCGGATGCTCTTGAGGCGAGTGCCTGCTCGGTCGCAATCCGCACCAGCTTCTTGCCGTCGAGCTCGGCCAACATCTTGTTCGGCCCACCCATCCGGGTCGAACGTCCCGCCGCGAGCACGATGGCGGCGATCTGGCTGTTGCCCTCGCTCTCGGGCTTGGCGCGCGGCTGCGGGCGCGTCACGATCTCCATCAGGAGCCCGCCGACGCCCATGCCCATCAGTTCGGAGCGCGTCACCTTGATGCCGGCAAGCAGCCGCATCAGCACCCAGTCAAAACCATTCTCGACCGGCGAGCGCGCGCAGCCCGGCGCGCCCAGCACCGGCACGCCACCGGCGCGCGCGATCAAAAGCAAATTGCCGGGATCGACCGGCATGCCGAAATGCTCGATCTCGCCGCCGACCTCGGTGACCGCCGCCGGGATCACGTCGCGGCGGTCGGCAATGGCCGAGGCGCCGAACACGATGACGAGCTCGGCGCCGAGCGCGAGCAGCTCCTTGATCGCTGCCGACAGCGCCCGCTCATCGTGTTGGACCCGTCGCTCGGCGATGATGCTCGCGCCGGCCGGCGCGAGCCGATCGGCAGTGACGCGCAGCGTCTTGTCGACCACCTTGGAGGACAGCCCCGGCAGCAGCGTCGAGACCACACCGACGCGCTTGATCACGTAGGGCGCAATCTTCAAGACGTCCCTGCCGGCAGCCTTCACCGCGGCATCGCGCAAAGCCCCTTCGACGCCGAACGGAATGATCTTCACGGTGCCGACCATCTCGCCTTCGACCACCGGCTTGAAGGCGGAGAGCGTCGCAAAGGTGATGGCTTCGTCGATATTGTTGATGCGGTCGACCGCGCCGCGGTCGATCACCAGCAGGCCGGGGCGCGCGGCAAACAGATTGGCACGGCCAGTGAAGGCGCGCTCGACATGAATACCCTCGCCGCCGATCGCAAGCGCGATGCTGGCGGCCGCGACGTCCTCGGAGACGTCGCCCTCTTCCATCCGCACCACGACGACGTCCTTGATGCCGGCGCGCGTCAGCGCTTCGACCTCGGCAGCGCCGATCGTCGTGCCTTTCTTCAGCACCAGCGGTCCCTGGCGCAGGGTGTGGACGGTTACCCCGCCGATCGCGTCCTTGGGGCTCGCCGGACCGAACTTCATGCCGCTTCTTCTTTTTCTTTGGGAGGTAGCCGAAGCACCGCCGTGATCTCGGCCATGATCGACACCGCAATCTCGGACGGTGAAACCGCGCCGATCGCAAGTCCAATAGGAGCGCGTATGCGCGCCACGTCGCTGTCCTTGGCGCCCTGCGCCCGCAGCCGGTCGCCGCGCTTGGCATGCGTCTTCCGTGAGCCGAGCGCGCCGATATAGAAGCAGTTGCGCTCGAAGGCGTGCAGCAGCGCGGGATCGTCGATCTTCGGATCGTGCGTCACCGCGACGAAGGCGGTGTAGGCATCGACATTGAGCGGCGGCAGCGCGACGTCAGGCCATTCCGCGACCAGCGGAATGTCGGGGAAGCGCTCAGGGCTCGCAAAGGCCGTGCGCGGATCGACCACCGTGACGTCATAGCCGAGCGAGCGCGCCAGCGGCGCGAGCGCCTGGCTGATATGGACCGCGCCGATGATGACGAGCCTTGCGGTCGGCGCATAGACGTTGAGGAACAGTTTTTTGCCGCCGGCCTCGACATTGGCGCTCTTGCCCATGCGAAGCTGCTTGTCCAGCTCGGCGCCCAGCGGGTCTTTCGCAAAGTCTTTCGCCTTCACCAGGCGCTGCTCGCCGCTCTCGGTGTCCGTCACCAGAATGACCGGCCGGCGCGCCGCGCGCTCGGCGTTGAGTTCGTGCAGGATCTCCAGCTTCACGGCTAGCCGACTTTCTCGACGAAGACGCGGATGGTGCCGCCGCAGGACAGCCCGACATTCCAGGCGGTCTCGTCGGCCACGCCGAACTCGAGCATCCTGGCCTTGCCGCTCTGGATCACGTCCATGGCCTCGGTGACCACGGCACCTTCGACGCAGCCGCCCGACACCGACCCGAGAAAGGCACCTTCGTCGTTGATGACGAGGCTCGAGCCCGCCGGGCGCGGTGCCGAGCCCCAGGTCTCCACCACGGTTGCCAGCGCGACGCCCCGGCCGGCCTTCTGCCAGTCCTCTGCCGCCTTCAGAATATCCTCGTCGCGATCGAGCATGGGTTGGCCTCTCAGGCTGCGGAGCGGATCAGGTTCCGGTGATGCGGCGGCAGCGGCCGGGACAGCGTCGTGATCAGCTCCTGGATCGAACTCAAATTATGTACGGGGCGGAATTCGTCAACGTGCGGGAGCATCATTTTGATGCCCTGCGCCTTGGCTTCGAAGCCGCTGAACCGCAATAGCGGGTTGAGCCAGATCAGCCGCCGGCAGGAGCGGTGCAGCCGATCCATCTCGAAGGCGAGCTTGGAATCGGCCTCCCGCTCCAACCCGTCGGAGATCAGCAGCACGATGGCACCCTGGCTCAGCACGCGCCGCGCCCACAATTTGTTGAAGTTGTGCAGCGAGCCCGAGATCCGGGTGCCGCCGGCCCAGTCCTCCACCGCCGCCGAACAACTCGCCAGCGCCTCGTCGGGATCGCGCTGGCGCAGCGCGCGGGTGACGTTGGTGAGGCGGGTGCCGAACAGGAACACCGAGACGCGTTTTCGAGCGTCGCCGATGGCATGGAGGAAATGCAGGAACAGGCGGGTGTACTCGCTCATCGAGCCCGAGATGTCGAGCAGCGCCACGATTGGTGCCGGCTTCTCGATCCGCCCGAGGTGGTGGATGTCGATGATGTCGCCACCCGTATGGAGCGAGGCGCGCAGCGTGCGGCGCAGGTCGAGACGCAATCCGCGCGGATCGGGCCGGTGCCGGCGCGTCAGAAGCTCGGCCTGCGGCAACCGCATCCGCTCGATGGCACGCAGTGCCTCGGTGATCTCCGCCGCGCTCATCTGCGCAAAGTCCTTCTTCTGAAGGATCTCCTTGTCGGACACCGACAGGCGCAAATCCTGCTCCTGGTGCTGGGGCGTTTCCGTCATCCGCGGCTGCGACATCGCCTCCTGGACGCGGCGCGAGGCGGCCGGCGGCTTCTTCTTGGCGCCATCCGGCAGCGGCACCGAATCCAGCATGTGCTTCCACTCTTCGGACGCGCGGAAGAACAGGTTGAAGGCCTGCTTGAAGATCAGCGCATGCTCATGACGCTTGACGAAGATCGCCTCCAGCGTGGTGAAGACGTCGGCGCGGCTGCCGATGTCGATCACCTGAAGCGCGTTCATGGCATCGATCACCGCACCCGGGCCGACCGGCATGCCCGCCGCACGCAGCGCACGAGCGAAGCCGACGATGTTGTCGGCGAATTGCTCGGTTTGCTCCGGCGCAAGGTGGTTGATGGCCATGCTCGTACCAATCTTCCCGTCATTCCGGGGCGATGCGATGGGGACCCCACGAAGCGCGGCCCGGAATGACTGCTAGTCGCTCGTCGCTTCCTTCAGCACCTTCTGCAAGGTGTCGCCCTGCATCCGGGTGATGTCGTCCTGGTACTTGAGCAGCGCGCCCAGCGTGTCGCCGACCACTTGCGGGGTCAGCGAGCGGGCGTCGAGCTCGGACAGTGCGGTCGCCCAGTCGATGGTCTCGGCGACGCCCGGCGATTTGTAGAAGTCCTGGTTGCGCAACGCCTGCACGAAGCGCACGACCTGCTGCGACAGCTTTGCCGAGATACCGGGCACGCGCGACTTGACGATGGCAAGCTCGCGATCGGCGGCGGGATAATCGACCCAGTGATAGAGACAGCGCCGCTTCAGCGCGTCGTGGATCTCACGGGTACGGTTGGAGGTGATGATGACGATCGGCGGATGCGGCGCCTTCACGGTGCCGAATTCGGGGATCGTCACCTGGAAGTCGCTGAGGATTTCCAGCAGATAAGCCTCGAACGCCTCGTCGGCGCGGTCGAGCTCGTCGATCAGCAGCACCGGAGGGCCGGCGACGTCAGGCTCCAGCGCCTGAAGCAGCGGCCGCTTGATCATGTAGCGGTCGGCGAAGATGTCGCTCGAGAGCTGATCGCGGTCGGTATCGCCGGCGGCTTCCGCCATCCGGATCGCGATCATCTGCGCGGCGCTGTTCCATTCGTAGACGGCGGAGGAGACGTCGAGACCTTCATAGCACTGAAGGCGGATCAGCTTCCGTCCCAGCGCTGCCGACAACACCTTTGCAATCTCGGTCTTGCCGACGCCAGCCTCGCCTTCGAGGAACAGCGGCCGGCCCATACGCAGCGAGAGGTAAGTCACCGTCGCCAGCGACCGCTCGGCGAGATAGCCGCGCGAGGTCAAGAGTTCGAGCATCGCATCGACCGATGCCGGCAAGGCACCGGAAGTATTGGCCGCTGAAGTCATGAAAGAGCCAGTCTCGCTACGCCCTCACGAGGGGCAAGTATTGGGCCAGGGCGTGCGGCCCACTCATTCCTTGGCATTGGCGGCGTCAAGGGCGCGGCGCGTCAGCACCCCGATGAGATGCGCGCGGTATTCGGCGCTGCCGTGGATGTCGCTGTTGAGGCCTTCCGCGGGCACCTCGATGCCTTCCAGCACCTTCGACGAGAACCGCTTCTTCAGCGCTTCCTCGAACGCCTCGACGCGGAACACGCCATCGGAGCCTGCGCCGGTGATGGCGACGCGCACGTCCGACGGACGCCGCGCCACGAACACGCCCACCAACGCATAACGCGACGCCTGGTTGCGGAATTTGATATAGGCCGCCTTCTTCGGCAGCGGGAACATCACCTTGGTGATGATCTCGTCGGCTTCCAGCGCGGTCGTGAACAGCCCCTGGAAATACTCTTCCGCCTTGAGCCGGCGCTTGTTGGTGACGATGGTCGCACCAAGCGCGAGAACCGCGGCCGGATAATCCGCGGTCGGGTCGTTGTTGGCGAGCGAGCCTCCGAGGGTGCCCTTGTGGCGCACGGCGGGATCGCCGATCTGGCTCGCAAGATTTGCCAGCGCCGGGATCGCCTCGCCGACGATGGCGGAGGTCGCGACCTCGGCATGCTTGGCGGTGGCGCCGATCACCAGCGAACGGCCCTTCAGCTCGATCGCGTTGAGCCCCTCGATATGGGAGAGGTCGACCAGATGCGGCGGGCTCGCGAGGCGCTGCTTCATGACGGGAATCAGCGTATGGCCGCCGGCGATCAGCTTGGCGTCCTCGTTCTTCACCAGAAGGTTGGCCGCCTGCCGCACGGTTCCGGGGCGATGATATTTGAATTCGTACATGTGAGTGTCCTGATCGCGGAATGCGCGCGCGGGTTACGCGAGATCGGAGTTCGCCATCGCCTTCGCGCCGGCGGCGATCGAGGCGACGATGTTCTGGTAGCCGGTGCAGCGGCAGAGATTGCCTTCCAGCTCCTCGCGGATGGTGTGGTCGTCGAGCTCGTTGCCCTTGCGATGCACGATGTCGATCGCGGTCATGATCATGCCGGGCGTGCAGAATCCGCACTGCAGGCCATGGTGCTCGCGGAAGGCCTCCTGCATCGGATGCAGCGGCGCACCGTCGGCCGCCAGCCCTTCGATGGTCTTGACCTCGTGGCCGTCGGCCATCACCGCAAGCGTGGTGCAGGATTTCACGGCCTTGCCGTCGAGATGCACGACGCAGGCGCCGCACTGCGAGGTGTCGCAGCCGACATGGGTGCCGGTCAGCCGCAGATTCTCGCGCAGGAACTGCACCAGAAGCGTACGCGGGTCGACATTGCCGGTAACAGGGTTGCCGTTCACGATGAGGGAGATTTTTGCCATAAGCACTCTCTATCAGCGCCCCGACGGGTCCCGTCGAAGCGGTTCTTTTTTATAATTATTCCAACCTATCATATGGGCCATTGTCCGCCGGGGCAACATCGCCAGGGACGCAAGCCGCCATGCCGAAAGGCGAGGCCTTCAGCCCTGTACCGCCTTGACGAAATTCGCGAAAAATTCGTCGGCCAGTTTCTTGGCGGTACCGTTGATCAGGCGCTGTCCGAGCTGCGCCAACTTGCCGCCGATCTGCGCCTCGACGTCGTAGGCGAGCAACGTGCCGCCGTCCTTCTCGGCAAGCTTCACGACCGCGCCGCCCTTGGCGAAGCCGGCCACGCCGCCCTCGCCTTCGCCGGAGATCTTGTAGCCGTTCGGAGGGTCGAGATCGCTGAGCGTGACCTTGCCCTTGAAGCGCGCCGACACCGGCCCGACCTTCATTTTCGCCACCGCGCGGAAACCGCCGTCGTCGGTCCTCTCCAGCTCCTCGCAACCGGGGATGCAGGCCTTCAGCACCGCCGGATCGTTGAGCTTCTCCCACACGGCCTCGCGCGGCGCCGCAAGCTGGACTTCGCCGTTCATTGTCATGGCCATGGGGGCATCTCCCGGATCGCATCAGAATAATACTGTTCAAGTAACGCACGGAGGCCGCAAAGGAAAGGGCGGGCCCCGGGCACATGCAATGCATATTCGCAACTGCAAAAGGCTTGCGCGGCCGGTTTGGGATTGGCACAGCCGGGCCATGGTGGTTAGGTCCCGCACAACATGAGCACAGCCCTCTCCCCCCTGCTTGCGCCGATGCTGTCGAGCGCAGCCATGCGCGCCGTCTGCGACGACCGGTCCGCCCTCCAGAATATGCTCGATTTCGAGGCAGCTCTGGCGCGGGCCGAAGCCGCAACGGCTGTGATTCCTGCGGCTGCGGTGGGCCCGATCGAGGCGGCCTGCAAGGCCGATTCTTTCGACATGGCCGCGCTCGCGGAGGCCGCGACGCGATCGGGCAATCTCGCGATCCCGCTGGTCAAGGCGCTGACCGCCAATGTCGCCAAGGCTGATGGCGAGGCCGCCCGCTACGTGCATTGGGGCGCGACCAGCCAGGACGTCATCGACACCGCGACCATGCTGACACTGCGCGCAGGCATCGAGGCGATGGATGCGGACCTCAGCCGCGCCATCAAGGGATTTGCGACGCTGGCGCGCACCCACCGCAACACCGCGATGGTGGCACGAACCTGGCTTCAGCACGCGCTGCCGATGCCCTTTGGCTTGAAGGTCGCCGAATATGCCTCAAGCCTAGCTCGCGGACGCTGCCGCCTGCGGCGGCTTCGCCGCGAAGGCCTGGCACTGCAATTCGGCGGCGCCGCCGGCACGCTCGCAGCGCTCGGCGACAAGGGCCTCGTCGTCGCCGAGCGGCTCGCCCAGGAGTTGAACCTGCCGCTGCCGGATGCGCCCTGGCATACCCATCGCGACCGGATCGCGGAAGCCGCATCGTGCTTCGCGATTCTCGCCGGGAGCTGCGGCAAGATCGCCCGCGACGTCTCGCTGCTGATGCAGACCGATGTCGCCGAAGCGTTTGAACCCGCTGGCGAAGGCCGCGGCGGCTCCTCGACCATGCCGCACAAGCGCAACCCGGTCGCGGCCGCAAGCGCGCTGGGTTGCGCGACCATGGCCCCGCAGCTCGCGGCGACGATTTTTGCAGCGCAAGTGCAGGACCACGAGCGCAGCGCCGGCCCCTGGCACGCGGAATGGCCGACGCTGCCGCAATTGATGCTGGTCACTTCAGGGGCGCTCGCGGCCATCGTCGATATCGCCGAGGGCCTCGTCGTCGACGCCGCGCGCATGCGCAGTAATCTCGATGCGACGCACGGCCTGATCATGGCGGAAGCGGTCACCTTTGCGCTGGCCGACAAGATCGGCAGGAGCGATGCGCATCATCTCATCGAGGCCGCGAGCAAGCGCGCGGTCGCCGAGAGGAAACATCTGCGCGAGGTGCTGTCGGCCGATTCGCAGGTCACCGCGCATCTCACGCCCCAGAAAATTGCGGCATTGTTCGAGCCGATGGCCTATCAAGGGGCTTCCCAAGCCCTGATCGACCGCCTGCTCGACAGCCTCGACCGCGAATAAAACGGAGACGCCATCCATGCCCATGATCGATGCCGACGGTTGCCTGCTCAACGTCTCCGTCGAGGGCCGCGACGGCGGGCCGACCTTGATGCTCTCCAATTCGCTCGGCACCACACTTCAGATGTGGGAGCCACAGATGAAGGCGCTGCCGCAGGTGTTCCGCGTCATCCGCTACGACCGCCGCGGCCACGGCAAGTCCAGCGTTTCGCCCGCCCCCTACACGATGGAGCGCTTTGGCCGCGATGTGCTCGCGATCCTCGACGATCTCAACATCGAGAAGGTGCATTGGTGCGGCCTGTCGATGGGCGGCATGGTCGGGCAATGGCTGGGCGCGAACGCGCCGGAGCGGTTCGGCAAGCTCATCCTCGCCAACACCTCCTGCTACTATGCCGAGCCGACCAAATGGCTTGAACGCATCGATGCCGTGAAGAAGGGCGGCATCGCCGCGGTCGCCGATGCCGTGATCGCGGGCTGGCTGACGCAGGATTTCCGCGAGCGCGAGCCGCAGATCACCGCCAGGATGAAGGCGATGCTGCTCGCCTCACCCGTCGAAGGCTACCTCGCCTGCTGCGAGGCGCTGTCGACGCTAGACCAGCGCGAATTGCTGCCGAAGATCAAGAGCCCGACGCTGGTGATCGCCGGCCGCCACGACATGGCGACGCCGATCTCAGCGGGCGAACTGATCCGCTCGAAGATTCCCGGCGCGAGCATGACCATCATCGATGCCGCCCACATTTCCAACGTGGAGCAGCCGCACGCGTTTACGGACGCGGTGGTGGGATTTTTGACGCAACGTTAATCTCACAGCTCGTCATTGCGAGCGCAGCAAAGCAATCCAGACTGCCTCCGCGGAAAGATTCTGGATTGCTTCGCTGCGCTCGCAATGACGGAGGAGGATAAAATGGACGACCAGAAGCGCCGCGATGCCGGCATGAATGTGCGCCGAAAAGTGCTGGGCGATGCCTGGGTCGACAAGTCGATCGCGGGCCGCAACGCCTTCAACACCGATTTCCAGGACATGATCACGCGCTATGCCTGGGGCGAGATCTGGACGCGGCCGCATTTCGACGAGCGCACGCGGCGGGTGCTTGTGATCGGCACCATGGTCGCGCTCGGGCAATGGGACGAATTTCGACTGCACGTGCGTGCGGCGCTCGCCGAGGGCGGCTTCACCCCCGACGACATCAAGGAAATTCTGTTGCAACAAGCGATCTATTGCGGCGTTCCGGCGGCGAACCACGCCGTCAAGGAAGCCTCAGCTATTGTGCAGGAGCTCGGCCTGCTCAAGACCTAGCGGCGCCGGCGCCTCGGCGACCTGCGGCACCGCCGCCGGCCGTTCGATCACCAGCACGATGGCGGCACCGAGCAGCAGCAGGAGTTCGGTGGCATGCAGCCGGAGCGCGGCCATCTCGGCGACCTTCGATGCCATGATCATGCTGGCGAACGAGATCAGGCTGCCGATCGCCAGCGCAATGCCGAGCGCCTCGTCGCTGCCGCCGCTCTTGCGGGTGCGGGGTACGACGAGAAGCGCGAGATAGATCGCGAAGAACGCCACCACAGTCAGCCGACCCAGCGCCAGAAGCCAGGCGGCGCGCACCGTGCTGATGCCGGACATCTGGAGATGGTCGCTGAGGAACAGCGCCACGGCCACGGTCGGCCGCTCGTAGAGGCCGTGCACCGGCGCCACCATGATGTTGAAGGCAACCAGCGACCAGGCCGGAATGAAATAAGCCGCCAGCAGCGCGCCGTTGACCGAGCCGATCCGCCAATTCCTGAACATGCCGCTTCCCGCTTCGCTTTGCCCGCGGCCCTCCACGGGCGGCCGGCTTTGCCGGGAGCTAACTCGCATCAGACCGTGGCGGCAATTTAAACCCTTTGTTTACCTTAACCGCCCGGCCAGGGGCGTGGCCAAAGCGAAAGGCCCTGCCTTTCGGCGGGGCCTCGCTTCACTACCCTTCGCTTCGGGCTCCCAAGGTTTTGGGCCTCCAAATCTATTTGTTGTCCTGGTCGCGCTGGCCGTGCTGCCCGCCCTGCTGGCCGGGCTTGTCGCCCTGGTGCTTCGGATCCTGCTGCTGCTGGCCGGGCTTCTGGCCGCCGCCTTGCTGCTGACCGGGCTTCTGGCCCTGCTGGCCCGGGTTCTGGTTCTGCTGCTTCGTCATTTGGGGGAGCTCCCTTGTTGGACGTCAGAGCGGAGATAACGGCTGCCATCCATTTTGGTTGCCACTCGGAACCCGGTTCCTGGCAAGTGCGGAACCGGGACATGACACCCGTAACGAAATGACCTCTGTACAAGCCTTTGTGCCGAGACCTCGCCAGTTGCAGCCGCCAGTTCCCTCCTGTTACAAAACGAAGAGAATGCTCAAGGGCTGCCGGGGCCCAAGAACTCTCTAATGAAGAGCTCCCTTTGAGCCGCGTCAGGTTTGGGTAACGGCAGTCTATGGATTATTTCGCCCAGCAGCTCATCAACGGCCTCGTGCTCGGCTCGATCTACGGCCTGATCGCGATCGGCTACACGATGGTCTACGGCATCGTCGGCATGATCAACTTCGCCCATGGCGACGTCTTCATGATCGGCGGCTTCATCTCCCTGATCACCTTCCTGATCCTGGTCTCGTTCGGCCTGACCGCGATCCCGCTGATCCTCATCGTCGTGCTGCTGGTCTCGATGGCGATCACCGCGCTTTATGGCTGGACCATCGAGCGCATCGCCTACCGGCCGCTGCGTCACTCCTTCCGCCTCGCGCCAATGCTGTCGGCGATCGGTATGTCCTTCGTGCTGGTCAACTTCTCGCAGGTGGCACAGGGCGCCCGCGTCAAGCCGATCCCGCCGCTCATCACCGGTGGCTACACGCTGCATGAGAGCGCGGACGGCTTCGTGATCCGGCTATCCAACGTCCAGATTCTGGTCGTCATCACCACCATCGTGCTGTTGGCCATCTTCACCTGGCTGGTGTCGCGCACGCGGCTGGGGCGCGACATGCGCGCCTGCGAGCAGGACCAGACCATGGCAGCGCTGCTCGGCGTCGACGTCGACCGCACCATCTCCATGACCTTCGTGATCGGCGCCGCGCTCGCCGCGGTCGCCGGCCTGATGTACCTGCTCTATTACGGCCTGGTCGATTTCTTCATGGGCTTCGTCGCCGGCATCAAGGCGTTCACCGCTGCCGTGCTCGGCGGCATCGGCTCGCTGCCCGGCGCGATGCTCGGCGGCCTCGCGATCGGCCTGATCGAGACGTTCTGGTCGGCCTATTTCTCGGTCGAGTACAAGGACGTCGCCGCGTTCTCGATCCTGATCGTGGTGCTGATCTTCATGCCGACCGGCCTGCTCGGCCGTCCCGAAGTCGAAAAAGTCTGACGGGCCGCCCCGCGTGACACCCATCCAGCACGAGAGCACGCACGCAAGTCGCACCGCCGGCATCCCCGCCCTTCTGAAGACCGCCTTCATCAACGCATTGATCGCGCTGGTGCTGTTCTCGCTGATGATCGGCATCCGCACCGAGGCAGGCTCCGACGGCCAGCTCACTTATTGGACGCGCTTCGGCGACCTTGCCTCTGTCGTCGCCGCGGTGTTCGGCGGCTCGATCGTGATCGAGTTATTGCGGCAATGGATCGGTCAGACCAGTACCGAGAAGCTGGTGCCACCTGGCGTGCAAAGCGGCCTGTCGTTCATCGGCCGCTACCTCGCTCCGGCGCTGCTCGGCTTTACGCTGCTGGTGCCGGTGATCTTCTATGACCAGCGCTACATCCTCGACCTCGGTATCCTCGTGCTCACCTATGTGATGCTAGGCTGGGGCCTCAACGTCGTGGTCGGCCTCGCTGGCCTGCTCGACCTCGGCTACGTCGCCTTCTATGCGGTGGGCGCCTATTCCTACGCGCTGCTGGCCACCAATTTCGGCTGGTCGTTCTGGGTTTGCCTGCCGCTCGCCGGCATCCTTGCCGCGTTCTGGGGCGTGCTGCTCGGCTTCCCCGTGCTGCGCCTGCGCGGCGACTATCTCGCCATCGTGACGCTCGCCTTCGGCGAGATCATCCGCCTCGTCATCATCAACTGGCAGGAGTTGACCGGCGGGCCCAACGGTGTCTCCGGCATTCCGCGTCCCTCCTTCTTCGGCATCCCGCTCGACAACAGCGACGACGGGCTCGCCGCCAAGCTCGGCATCGAGTATTCGCCGACCCATCGTATCGTGTTCCTGTTCTACGTGATCCTGGCGCTGGCGCTCCTCACCAACTGGGTCACGATCCGCCTGCGCCGCCTGCCGATCGGCCGCGCCTGGGAGGCGCTGCGCGAAGACGAGGTCGCCTGCCGCGCGCTCGGCATCAACACCACGACGACAAAGCTCACGGCATTCGCGACCGGTGCCATGTTCGGCGGCTTCGCCGGCGCATTCTTCGCGACACGCCAGGGCTTCATCAGCCCGGAATCCTTCACCTTCCAGGAATCGGCGCTGGTGCTCGCCATCGTGGTGCTCGGCGGCATGGGCTCGCAGCTTGGCGTGGCGCTCGCCGCACTCGCCATGATCGGCGGCTTCGAGCTGTTCCGCAGCCTCGAGACCTATCGCATGCTGGTGTTCGGCCTTGCCATGGTGCTGATCATGATCTGGCGGCCGCGCGGCCTGATCGGTCATCGCGCACCGACCGTGTATCTGACCAAGGCGAAGGCGATCTCCTCCGACCTCGTCAAGGAAGGGCACGGATGAGCGGCGAGACGATTCTCAGCGTCGACCTGCTCACCATGCGCTTCGGCGGGATCGTCGCCGTGCAGGACCTTTCGTTCGCGGCCGAGCGGAACAAGATCACGGCGTTGATCGGACCGAACGGCGCCGGCAAGACCACCGTCTTCAACTGCATCACCGGCTTTTACAGGCCGAGCGGCGGCTCCATCCGCCTCACCCATGACGACGGCAAGCAGATTGCGCTGGAGCGGCTGAACGATTTCCGCATCGCCAAGCAGGCCAAGGTCGCCCGCACCTTCCAGAACATCCGGCTGTTTCCCGGCATGACCGCGCTGGAAAACCTGATGGTGGCGCAGCACAACGCCTTGATGCGCGCCTCCGGCTTCACCTTCCTCGGCCTGATCGGCGCGCCCTCCTACCGCGGCGCCGAAAAGCGCGCGATCGATCTCGCCACCGAATGGCTCAAGCGGATCAATTTGCTCGACCGCGCCGACGACGCCGCCGGCAACCTCGCCTATGGCGACCAGCGCCGGCTCGAGATTGCGCGCGCGATGTGTACCGAGCCCGCGCTTTTGTGCCTCGACGAACCCGCTGCCGGCCTCAACGCGCGAGAGAGCGCCGCATTGAGCGAGCTGTTGCTCTCGATCCGCAATGAGCTCGGCACCTCGATCCTCCTGATCGAGCACGATATGTCCGTTGTGATGGAGATCTCCGACCACATCGTGGTGATGGACCATGGCGTGAAGATCGCGCAAGGCACACCGCAGGAGGTCCGCGACGACCCCAAGGTGATCGCCGCCTATCTCGGCACCGACGAGGACGAGGCCGTGGCCGTGATGGAGAGCGGGTCGTGACGTCGGCGCCCACTCCCCTGCTCGCGATCCGCGGGCTGCGTGCGGCCTATGGCAAGATCGAGGCGCTGAAGGGCGTCGATGTCGAGATCAATGCCGGCGAGATCGTGGCGCTGATCGGCGCCAACGGCGCCGGCAAATCGACGCTGATGATGACGATCTTCGGCAAGCCGCGCGCCCGCGCCGGCCAGATTCTGTACGAAGGCCGCGACATCACCGACGTTCCCACCCACGAGATCGCGCATTTGCGCATCGCGCAATCGCCGGAAGGACGGCGCATCTTCCCGCGCATGAGCGTGGCGGAAAACCTCCAGATGGGCGCGGATGCCACCGAATGTACCGATTCCGAACGCGAGGCGACGCTTGCGCGCGTGTTCTCGCTGTTTCCGCGGCTGAAGGAACGCTACGCCCAGCGCGGCGGTACGCTGTCCGGCGGCGAGCAGCAAATGCTGGCGATCGGCCGCGCCTTGATGAGCCGCCCTCGCCTGCTCCTGCTCGACGAACCCTCGCTCGGGCTCGCGCCGCTGATCGCCCGCCAGATTTTTGACGCGATCCGTACCCTGAACCGGCAGGACGGCCTCACCGTCCTGATCGTCGAGCAGAACGCCAACCATGCGCTCAAGCTCGCCCATCGCGGCTACGTCATGGTCAACGGCCTGATCACGCTCGCCGGGACGGGCGCCGAGTTGCTGCAACGCCCCGAGATTCGCGCCGCCTATCTGGAAGGCGGCCGGCACGGCTGACGCCGCCCAGCGCCGGGCCGCCGGCGGCCGAATGTGGCGAGATATCTCCGCGAATGCCCGTATTTTGCCGGTGACTTCTCGGCAGATTCATTCAACAATGGCGCCGGTTTGGACCGGGCATGCCCGGCAACTTCCACAGGCGACCACCCGCGAGGTATCTCATGAAATCACTGAAGCTCATCGGTCTGGCATTCGGAGCGTCGATCGCGCTCTCGAGCGCGGCATTCGCGCAGGATGTCACCATCGCAGTCGCAGGCCCGATGACCGGCGGCGAGTCCGCCTTCGGCCGCCAATTGAAGAACGGCGCCGAGATGGCGCTGGCTGACATCAACGCCGCCGGCGGCGTCAACGGCAAGAAGCTCGCGCTCGACATCGAGGACGATGCCTGCGATCCGAAGCAGGCGCGCTCGGTCGCCGAGAAGATCGCCAGCGCGAAGATGCCGTTCGTGGTTGGGCATTATTGCTCGTCGTCGTCGATTCCCGCCTCCGAAGCCTATGCCGACGGCAACGTGCTTCAGATCACGCCGGCCTCGACCAACCCGCTCTTCACCGAGCGCAAGCTCTGGAACGTGGCGCGCGTCTGCGGCCGCGACGATCAGCAGGGCCTGATCGCCGCCCAGTACATCGCCAAGAACTTCAAGGGCAAGAACATCGCGATCCTCAACGACAAGACCACCTACGGTAAAGGTCTTGCCGATGAAACCAAGAAGGCGCTCAACAAGGCCGGCGTCACCGAGAAGATGTACGAGTCCTACAACAAGGGCGACAAGGACTTCAACGCGATCGTCTCGCGCCTCAAGCGCGACAACATCGATCTCGTCTATGTCGGCGGCTACCATCAGGAAAGCGGCCTGATCCTGCGCCAGATGCGCGACCAGGGTCTCAAGACCATCCTGATGGCCGGCGATGCGCTCGCCGACAAGGAGTACGCTTCCATCACCGGTCCGGCCGGCGAAGGCACGCTGTTCACCTTCGGCCCCGATCCGCGCGAGAAGCCGACTGCGAAGAAGATCGTCGATGCCTTCAAGGCCAAGAACATCGACCCCGAGGGCTACACACTCTACACCTACGCGGCGATGCAGGTCTGGTCGCAGGCGGCCAAGAAGGCCGGCACCACCGACGCCAAGAAGGTCATGGAAACGATGAAGGCCGGCAAGTGGGACACCGTGATCGGCCCGATCGAGTATGACGCCAAGGGCGACATCAAGCAGCTCGACTACGTCGTCTACAAGTGGGATGCCAAAGGCGGCTACGCCGAGATCAAAGGCAACGGCACCTGAGACAGGTCGCCTGACCTTTTTGTCAGAACGTCACCAACGCCCCGGTTCGCCGGGGCGTTTTCTTTTCCGGCACGGTCAGACGGCTGCGGAAAGTTCTCCGCCCGCCGCTTCCTGCGCCTTGCTGAGCGCTTGCAGCAGGTCATTCGGCCGAAACGGCTTTTGCAGGCAGACGATGCCATGAAGACCAGGCGCCTCGTCCATGAAATCCAGCGTCGTCATGCCGGAAATAGCCACGATCGGAAATCCGGGAACCCGCTCACGAATGGTTGCCATGACGTCGACGCCGCTGGTATCCGCCAGGAAAATATCGACAATCGCCGCGTCGAAAGCGCATTCGCCGAAAGCCTTCAGGCCGGCCGCCCCACTCTCCGCTTCAACCACGTCATAGCGGTTGATCCGGAGTACGATCCCGACCATGGCTCGGACGTCCTTCTGGTCGTCGACAACGAGTATGCGGGGCATGGAAACAACTCCCGGATTCGTATCATTAATTGGTTCAATTCAGCGGCGACGTGCGGCAAGGCAGTATGAATCCCTCCAGTAAAGCCAACCTTACCAATTCCCTATTCCACGTCCCTGTCGAAGTTAAGTAAGCTGTAACCCTCGGTTGAGTCTTGGACCGGTCCCCTCAGGACGCGCGCCCGGAGCCGGCTACCATGGGGCCCAAGACAGCCTGCCTACGAAGTCACGTGGACTACCCCATGACGACCCAGCGAGAGCTCAACGTGCACGCAAAGAACGACCGAAGCACATTCCTTTCGACCTTGCCGGCCGCGCAGAGTGATCGCACTGCAGCATTGGCGATCGTCGGAATCTCCGCGGTTCTGTTCGCACTGGCTGTTCCATTCGCGGGTATGCCGTTGGCGCCGGTGCCGGCCTTCGTGGCCAGCTACCAGTCGGCGCTCACCGTCAGCGACATCATCACCGCGGTTCTGCTGCTGTCGCAATTCGCCGTCCTGCGCAGCCGTGCGCTGCTGCTGCTGTCGACCGGATATTTGTTCACGGCGGCGGCGGCAGTAACCCACGCCCTCACCTTCCCCGGACTGTTCGCACCGACCGGACTGCTGGGTGCAGGCTCACAGACCACGGTCTGGCTCTACATGATCTGGCACGGCGGCTTCCCGCTGTTCGTGCTGGCCTATGGCTGGCTCAAGGACAGCAACGGCGGCAACAGGATCGAGGGGCCTGCCGCGCGTCCGATCGCGCTCGCGGTTCTCGGCGTCGTCGCGGCGATCATCGCCATCGCCTGGATCGTCACTGCGCAGCACGATCTGCTGCCGGTCCTGCTCAAGGACGGCCGCTACACCACCACCATGATCGGGGTGGTGTCGTTCGTCTGGTCCTTAAGCTTCGCAGCGCTGATCACGCTGTGGTTTCGCAAGCCGTACACGGTGATCGACGTCTGGCTCATGGTCGTGATGTGCGCCTGGCTGTTCGACATTGCGCTGTCGGCGATCGTCAATGTCTCGCGCTACGATCTCGGCTTCTACGTCGGCCGCCTCTACGGCCTCGGCGCCTCGAGCTTCGTGCTCGCTGTCCTCTTGATCGAGAATGTCCGCCTCCAGGCCAACACGGTGAGCCTCGTAGGCCGGCTGCGCGAACAGTCGGCCTTCGACCGCGACTACTACGGCAAACGCCTCGCGCTCTACGGCGCCGTCGTCGAGTCCGCCAATGATGCCATCATCACGAAAACGCTCGACGGCATCATCACGGGCTGGAACAGCGCCGCCGAACATCTGTTCGGCTATTCCGCCGCGGAAGCCATCGGCAAGCCGATCGACATCATCGTACCGGAGGACCGAAAGGCCGAAGTCAGGGGTATCCTCAACCGGATCAGCAGTAACGAGACGATCGCCCTGCACGAGACGATCCGCATCCGGAAGGACGGCCGCCAGATCGACGTCGTGCTGAACATCTCCCCGCTGCGATCGGACACCGGTGAAATCATCGGCGCTTCCAAGATCGCCCACGACATCACGGAAGAGAAACAGTCCCGAGAGAAGCTGCGCCGGGAGATCGAGGAGCGCCAGCGCATCTTCGAGACCTCGCAGGACTTGATCCTGGTCACCGACGGTTTTGGTAATTTCATCCAGGTCAGCCCCAGCGTGAAGGACATCCTCGGCTTCAGCCCGGACGACATGATCGGACACTGCGCAACCGAGTTCATCCATCCCGACGACCTCGAGAGCACGCGCAACGAGATGCGTGCGGCCCGACGCGGCCGGACCAAGCGCAGCTTCGAGGCGCGCTACTACCACTACGATGGTCATGAGGTCACTCTGAACTGGATGGGCACCTGGTCCGACCCGGTGAAACGGCATTTCTTCATCGGACGCGACCTGACCGAGCAACAGGCGGCTGAGGCCAAGTTCAGGCAGGTCCAGAAGATGGACGCGATCGGCCAGCTAACCGGGGGCGTCGCCCATGACTTTAACAATGTGCTCACCGTCATCACCGGCACGATCGGCATTCTGGCGGACGCGGTGGCCGACCGTCCGGAGCTCGCCGCCATCACCAGGCTGATCGACGACGCCGCGGAACGCGGCGCGCAACTGACCAAGCACTTGCTCGCCTTCGCCCGCAAGCAGCCGCTCCAGCCGCGCGAGATCGACGTCAATGCGCTGGCGGTCGAGGCCGCCAAACTGCTGCATCCCACCCTCGGCGAGCAGATCACCATCACGCCCCAGCTCACCGAGGATGCATGGCCGGCGCTGGTCGATCCGAACCAGCTCACCTCCGCGATTCTCAATCTTGCGCTCAACGCGCGAGATGCCATGCCCAATGGCGGCACTCTGGTGCTGGAGACGCGCAACATCTTTCTCGACGACGGCTATGCCAGCATGAATGCCGACGTCACCCCCGGCAGCTACGTGATGATCGCCGTCAGCGACACCGGCTCCGGAATCCCGCCAGACCTCATCGAGCGGGTGTTCGACCCCTTCTTCACCACCAAGGAGGTCGGCAAGGGCACGGGCCTCGGGCTCAGCATGGTGTTCGGCTTCGTCAAGCAGTCCGGCGGACACGTCAAGATCTACAGCGAGGAAGGCCACGGCACGAGCGTGAAGATCTACCTGCCGCGCTCCACGGGCGTGCAGGAGACCGAGTACGAGGCGCTCCAGAACGTGCCGATCGCCGGCGGCGACGAGAAGATCCTGATCGTCGAGGACGACGCGCTGGTGCGGCAGTATGTCGTGACCCAGGTCAAGAGCCTCGGCTATGCCGCTCTCGAAGCCGCCAACGCGGCCGAAGCTCTCATCATCCTCGATGCCGACGAGGACATCGACCTTCTCTTCACCGACATCATCATGCCCGGCAACATGAACGGCCGCCAGCTTGCCGACGAGGCGGCACGGCGGCGTCCCGACCTGAAGACGCTGTTCACCTCGGGTTACACGGAGAACGCCATCGTCCATCACGGCCGGCTCGATTCCGGCGTGCTGCTGCTGGCAAAGCCCTACCGCAAGTCCGAGCTCGCCAAGATGCTCAGGACGGCGCTGGCGAGTTGAGCCTGCGTCGTCCCTGCGCTATCGCTGAGACAGCAGCGCATGGAGTGCCGTCCTTGAAAAACCTTCTCACCGATATCGCCGGCGTTCGCGTCGGTCATGCCCAGGATGCGAAGCTCGCCTCGGGCGCAACGGCGATCGTGTTCGACCAGCCAGCGGTGGCAGCGATCGACGTCCGCGGCGGCGGCCCCGGCACGCGTGAAGACGCTTTGCTCGACCTCGCCAGCACGCTCGAGCGCGTCGATGCGATCGCGCTGTCCGGCGGCTCCGCCTTCGGGATCGATGCCGGCGGCGGCGTGCAGGCCTGGCTCGCCGAACAGGGCCGCGGCTTCCGCGTTCGCGAGGCGCTGATCCCGATCGTGCCGGGCGCGATCCTGTTCGATCTGCTCAATGGCGGCGACAAGGCGTGGGGCCGTTTCTCGCCCTATCGCGACCTCGGCTATGCCGCGGCGGTCTCCGCCGGGACGGAGTTTGCGCTCGGCAGCGTCGGCGCCGGCCTCGGTGCCACCACCGCGACCTTCAAGGGCGGGCTCGGTTCGGCTTCGGCGGTGACGACCGACGGCGTCAAGGTCGCGGCGGTCGTCGCCGTCAATGCGGTGGGCAGCGCCACCGTCGGGGACGGTCCGTGGTTCTGGGCGGCGCCGTTCGAGATCAACGGCGAGTTCGGTGGCCACGGACTGCCCGATCATTTCACCGACGACATGCTCAGGATGCGCATCAAGGGCGGGCCAGCCGCAAGCGAGCGCGAAAACACCACGATCGGCGTCGTCGTTACTGATGCTACGCTGACCAAGCCCCAGGCCAAGCGGCTGGCGATGATCGCGCACACCGGCTTTGCCCGTGCGATCTATCCGGTGCACGCCCCGACTGACGGCGACGTGCTGTTTGCGGCAGCCACATGCGCGAAGCCGATCGACCCGGTCGTTGGCCTCACCGAGCTCGGCATGGTCGCCGCCAACGTGGTCGCGCGCGCGATTGCCCGCGGCGTCCACAGTGCGACCGCGCTGCCGTTCAAAGGCGCGCTGCCGGCGTGGAAGGATCGGTTCGGCGCATAGTGAGAGCGGCCCTCTCTCCACGCGTCATCGCCCGGCGAAGACCGGGCGATCCAGTATTCCAGAGACAGCAGTGATTGAATCGAGAAGCCGCGGCGTACTGGATGCCCCGCTTTCACGGGGCATGACAGCGTCAATTGGATGGAGAGCTTACACGCTCATCGACATCGAAGAGGCCGTGGACCCGGACGAAGCCTGTCCCTGACGTTGCATCAACTGCGCGAACAGGTCGTACGGCGAGGTGCCGCTGGCCGACGCGCCCGGCACCGTGGTCGTCATCTTGAAGCCGTCGGCGTAAGAGACAGTGGTGGTGGTCGATCCGTCAGAGCCGGTCGTCGTGGTCGAGGTCGACCCGCCGCTCGACGACGAAGAGGAGGAATCCGAGCTGCTGCCGGACGTATCACCCGAGCCGCTCGCGCTCGCGGCGTGGTGGTGGCCGCCATGATGGCCGCCACTCTTCAGCGCCTTCGACATCTCGTCGAGGCTGACGCTGCCGTCGGAATTCGTATCGAGCTTGGAGAACACATCGTCGGCCTGCGCCGTGTTGGTACCGCCGGCACCGAGCGCTTTCTCGAATTCGGACTTGGTGATCTTGCCATCGCCGTCCGCATCGATCTGCGAGAACAGATCCTTCAGCGCAGCGTCGCGGCTGGTCGACGTCGAGGATGTCGCGCTCGACGACGTGGAGCTGGTCGAGCTGCTCGTGGCGCTCGTGCTGCTCGTCGACTGGCTTTGTGCGGCGATCAGCGCGCTCATCGTCTCTGACGAGATCTGGGCGCAATTGCCGGAATTGACCGACGAGGTCGCGCCGCTGCTCGTGCTGTTGCTGCTGCTGTCGATCGCAAACGGGTTCGTCGCGGTCTGCGACGATCCCGTCTTCTGCGTCGACGACGACGATTTCGAGTTCGTCAGCGATTGAATGGCATCAAGCGCACTCGAGACGGCACCCAGCGCAAACAACATTTGCACAACTCCAACCCACGCGGCATGCCGCGGCCAATGTTCTGGCGGTCAGATCAGCAAGCGTCGTGCCAGCGCGAAAAGCCCAATGAAATCCGCGTCCACCAAGCTTTGCCGGATCAGGGAACATCGGCAATTCATGCCGGAGACGGCAGAATTTTCCGCCCACAGGAAGCTCACCTCCCCTGCATTGCCCGGCGTGGAAGCCCATGTTAGGCGAAGCCAATTCCACTCATCGCCGCCACGGGACACCGCGCCATGACCCAAGCCTTCGCCCCCCGCCCCCTGGCCATCGCCCCCTCGATCCTGGCCTCCGATTTCTCAAGGCTCGGCGAGGAGGTCCGCGCGGTGGAGGCCGCCGGGGCCGACTGGCTCCATCTCGACGTGATGGACGGTCACTTCGTTCCCAACATCTCCTACGGCCCCGACGTCATCAAGGCGATGCGCCCGCACACCAAGAAGATCTTCGATGCGCATCTGATGATCTCGCCCTGTGACCCCTATCTCGAGGCTTTCGCGAAGGCCGGCTGCGACCACATCACCGTTCATGCCGAAGCGGGTCCTCATTTGCACCGCTCGCTCCAGGCAATCCGCGCGCTCGGCAAGAAGGCCGGTGTCTCGCTCAATCCGGGCACGCCGATCAGCGTGCTCGAATACGTGCTCGACCTGGTCGACCTCGTGCTGGTGATGTCGGTCAATCCCGGCTTCGGCGGCCAGGCTTTCATCCGCTCCGCGATCGGCAAGATCAGCGACATCCGCGCGATGACCGCAGGCCGGCCGATCGACATCGAGGTCGATGGCGGCGTCGGCCCTGATGTCGCGGGTGCGCTTGCGGCGGCCGGCGCCAACGCCTTCGTCGCCGGCACCTCGGTGTTCAAGGGCGGCACGCAAGAGGCGTACAAGACCAACATCGCGGCGATCCGAAACGCGGCCGCCGGCGCACGCGGCGAAGCGATCTGAGCGCGTCAGGCGCGGCATAAGCGCTCGCAAATCTGCGGGTCTTACGGGTGTTCACGGCGCGCAATGCCTAATATTGCAACCTCGACCCGTACTCATCCGGGCTTCACTGATTCGCGCAAATCACCGCTAGTGACTCCTGCCTGCCTTTGACGGGAGCACATCATGACGACGACCCTGGTTTGGACTGGCGTGGCGTTGTGGATTGGTTTTTGTACATTTGTTGTGTTTGGCCCATCGGCGGGACCGGTGAAGGTCACGGCGCGTTCCACCCGCATCGTCGGTCGCGACCGATATCGGGCCTGATGCCATGCAGATCGCACTCGTGAAGCGTCAGCCGAAACGCAGGTGCCGCATCCCGCGACGTCCGCATCCGAACCTCGACTATTTCTTCGGCCGGCTCGAGCGCACCGAAGGCGAGATCGGCGACGACACCGGGCCCGAGACAGCGGACCTGGACCACCCGTTCCGGTCGCCGCGCCGACATTGAAATCTTTTTTGGACTTGAATTGATGAAACCGCACTGCCCGAACTGCCTGAAGGAAATGACCAAGGCATCCGCGTCGCGTAACCTCTTCAACTGCGAACTCTGCCGCGAGATCATCCAGTATTTCGGCGGCAGCCCGGATCACGGCGAGTCCGGCCCGCAGTTCACCTGGCCGATCCGCCGCAAACGCGTTGCCCACACTGCACGCGCGGCCTGATCTCTTCTTCCCGACGCTGGGCGCGACCTACCCAGCCGCGTCGCCTGCATCCGCCTCACGCGCATCGCCAGCCATCCGCGGCGGCCGCACCACAGTGACGGTGCAGGTCGCTTCCGACGCGACCTTCGCCGAGACGCTGCCGAGCAGAGAGCGCTTGAACGAGCCCTGCCGCGCGCCGATGATGACATGGTCGACCTGGTTGACCTCGGCGAACTCCAAGACCGCGGCGGCGGGATCGACAGATTCGAGCACATGAACCGACAGCCGGCTCTCGTCCAGCTTGAGCGGCGTGGCCCAATGCCGGAGCGCGACCAACCGATCGATGTGCTTGTTGGAACCCTGCTCGTCCAGCGTTCGGTCGATCGCGATGCGGTTGAGCTTCAGCACATTGAGACAGGCAAGCCGCGCTGACGGCAGGGTTGCCAGAATGCGTTCCGTCGTCATGCGCAGCGCCTCGTTCAGCTCCGGCGCGCCTTCCATAGTATCCAGCGCGACCGCGAGGATCGGACTCGAGGCGATCTGCTCCGCGACATCCGACTTTGCCCGCGGCTGCATGACGTCCTGGTTGAAGCGACGCCGCCACGCCACGGACCAGGGATCGCGCTTCATCCGCTCCGAGCGCGCTGTCAGCCTGACCTGGTCCGGATGGGCGAGATCAAAGGCGAGCTGGGACGCGGTCGGATAGCGCCACTCCGGCTCGATCTCGAGGCAGCGCAACACCACTTCCTGGAGCCAGAGTGGATAGTCGGCGCGCAATTTGCGCGGCGGATGCGGATCGCGCCACAACCTCCGCCGCATCGCGCGCAGCGTCTCGCCTTCGCCGAACGGCCGCTCGCCAGTAGTGAAGAAATAGAGCAGCACGCCGAGCGAAAACAGATCGCTGCGCGGATCGTCGCGCACGCCCTGGAGCCGCTCTGGCGCCATATAGGGCGCGGTGCCGTAAGGCAAACGGAACTCCGCCTGCAACAGGTCGGGCAGGTGGTTGTGGTGCGACAGGCCGTAATCGATCAGCACCGCCTCGCCGCTGTCGCGGAACATGATGCTGCTCGGCTTGATGTCGTGATGGATCACGTTCTGCCGGTGCAGATCGGCGAGCGCGGCCGCGATCTTCGCAACCAGCTGCCGCGCCTCCTCGTAAGGCAGCGGCAGGTCGGGCAGCCGCTTGTACAGTGTGGTGCCGGCGATACGCTCGATCACGGCATAGGCCTGGTGCGCGAAATCGCCGGTGCCGAAGCAGGCCGGGACGTGCGGACCCGCGAGCCTCGGCAGGATCATCATCTCCATCTCGAAGGAGACGATCGCTGCCGGGTCCTCGCCCTCCGACGCCCGCGGGATCTTCATCAGCAGCGGCACGTCGATGCCGGGATGGGTGACGGTCCACAGCGTCGCCATGCCGCCGGCGTGAACGCATTCGCCGACGGTGTAACCGTCGATCTCGGCTCCCGGCTTGACCATGGGTTTGGGCATCGGCTTCTAGCGCCCCTGCGACAGCCGGTCGGCGAGCCAAGGCGGCAGCCCGTTCTCGCGGATCCTGCTCGCCGCGCTCGTGATGTCATAGGGCGCGCGGCAATAGGTGATCTGGCAGGAGGCCGTATCGAACAGCACGAAGGCGGCGGACGGATCGCCGTCGCGCGGCTGGCCGACCGAGCCGAGCACGGCAAGCCATTGCCGCCCGCGCAGCAGCGGCACGGAGACGTCGGTCTTTGGCACGAGGCCCGTCATCTTCGCCGTCACCGACATCGAATAAAGCCCCGGCCGGTGGACGTGGCCGCAGAAGGTGACATGGGCCGGCGTCGCGATCAGGCTCTTGGCCGCATCCGCCGTCGAGCGGATATAGTGCCAGCGCTGGGGGCTCGAGGCCTCCGAATGCACGAACAGACGATCGCTGTCCTCCACGAGCATCGGCAACTCGGCCAGGAAGCGCCGCTGCGCCACGTCGAGGCGACCGCGGGTCCACTCGATCGCGACCTGCGCCTCGGCATTCATGGTCTCGGTCGTGGTGTTGACGGCTTCGTCATGGTTGCCGCGCACGGCGACGGCCCCATGGGCTACCAGTTCCATGGCGGTATCCACCACCCATTCCGGATCGGCGCCATAGCCGACGAAATCGCCGAGCAGGATGAACCGCTCCGCGCCCTTCGCACGCGCCACCTTCAGGCACGCCTCGAATGCCTGCCGGTTGCCGTGGATATCCGAGAAGACAGCGAGAAGCACGCACCCTCCACCCTCAAATTCTTATTGGGGCCGATAAAGCCAATTTGAGGGACGCGGGCAAGATGCGCCAGCGCGGGACGGTTTACCAGCGCACCGCTGACGTGATGGTGAAGAGGCTATTGTTCGTCTTTCGGCGGCATCCGGGGCGGCGGCAGCGGCGTGAACACGGCGCCTTGGGCGCCGGCCGGCGGCGCATTGAACTCCCCGGTCGAGGAATCGCCGCCGCTGGTCTCGAGGATGACCTTGGGCGTCACATATTCCCGGACCATGTCGATCAGAGAGCCGTCCCCGCCGCCAAAATCCGCCGCTCGCCCGCCTTGCGGGTGCCCGGCCGCGATCTCGTTCTCAGCCGTGTGAGTCTTGTCGGCAAGCCTGTCATTGTAAGGGACGCGGAACGCGCGCGGGATGCCGCTCGGCCGATTGTCCTCATCGAGTTCCTCGACCCACAGATAGATCGAGCCGGGATCACCTTCCAGCGAATGCGGCTCGACGATGCGGGCCTGGAGCAGCTTGAAGGAGGTCGGCAGCCGGTCGGCGCTGGCCCAGCCGAGCAGCCCGCGCATTTCCGTGAAGCTCACGACATAGAAGGCGCTGGTCACAACCACCGCGACCGCTTTCAGCGACCAATGCAGCCGTGCATAGACCAGCACGACCAGTAGCAGCGCGCCGATCACGGCATAGGCCACCGACAGGGTGAGGATGACCGTTTGCAGATTAATCACGGCGGATCCTCGTAGCGTTCTTGCTCACACCGGTCCTCGGGTCGAGATCGGCCCCATTGCGCCAGGTGCTGCGGAACGTCTCGAGCAGCGATTTCGGCCGCTGGCTCACATCGACGACCTTGCCTTCGGCATCGAGCCGAAACCGCACCGCGGTCTTCTCGTCGCCGGTGTGGTCGAGCGTGAACTTGTTGTCGAAGACCACCTGCGCGACCGGATTGAGTTTTTGCACCTTCACATTGGCCGTGACGGGCTCACCGGTCGTGGCGACGAAATGCGAGACGTTGACGGTGTATTCGCCGGGGACGATACCGCGCAGCGTAACGATCTCCTCGCGGATGGGCGAGGCGATCTTCTTGCCGTTGACCATGATGAAGTCGTTGGCCCCGCCGCGGTCGTCACGGTCGAGTGTGAGGAAGCCGGCCTCGCGGTGGCGATACCAGGCGATGTTGCCGGCGGGATCCTGCACGAACAGGTCGAGATCGTCAGGATGATTGTCCGGCCAGTCCAGCGTGATCATGAACTCCGCCTTGGAGTCGATCTTGCCCTCCTTGGCATCCGGGGAGACAGCGAGCAGAGCAAGGAAGAACAGGAAGGCGACCACCTGCAGCGCCTTGAACAGCATCACGCCCAGGGGATCGAACGGCTCCTCGCGCGGATAAAGGCCGAAATCATCCATCATGACGGCATTCCAGCGCCTTTGCGCTCGAGCACCGGCGTCACATAGGTCTCGGTCAGCACCACAGCATCGGAGAACACACGCTGGGTCGCGGCGTCGAGCATGTAGTACTGGATGCGGACCAGGATGGAACCGACGAGGCCGGCCAGCGTCGTGTACATCGCCACCGCCATGCCGTCGCTCATCAGCCCCATCGAGGACCGCATCGCGACCTTGTCGGCAGCATCGAGCCCCGCGATCGGCGCCAGCATGATGATGAAGCCGATGATGGTGCCGAGCAGGCCGAGCTTCATCAGCGTGTCGGAGACGAAGGCGCCGAAGCCGTTGGAGCCGCGCAGGCGGTCGGCCAGCGTCCGCAGCAGCAGCGTCTGGTCGACCGGCCGGTAGTCCTGCGCCGCGGCCTTGGTCACGAGGCTGTCGATGTGATCCCGCACCAACCCGCGCGGCAGCGCGGTCGCGCTCGCATCGAGCGTCTTGCCGCCCTCGGGCGCCGACAGCACCGCACGGCAGCGCCGCGCCGCCGCGCCTTCACGGGCAATCGCCCGCGTGCGAACGAAACAGTGACCGCAGGTGACGACATAGAGCAGCGCAATCACGCTCGAGATATAGGTCCGGTCCGAAGTCAGCATCAAATGGATCAGGCCGAACCGCCACAACAGGAAGACGGCGAAGATCGATAGCCCGGTGAAGATCATCCAGAACAGGAGCGCGCTGCGCTCGGATGGGTCGGCAGCTGGGCCCGCGATCGGTCCAATCGTCATCGAACTCATGCTGCACCGCTCCTTAACTGCAACGATTGGCCTGCAACGATTCCCCAGCCATTAGATCAAAGCTATCGTGCCCGGTCCAAAGAGCCATGCCCAATCCGGCTTGGGAAATTTGCCCGAGCTGCAAATCCTGCCGTTCCCCGCAATTGGCAAGGCGCGGCGGCGTTGTTAGGCTGACCCTACCAAACGTTGAGGGTGATCGCATGCGCCTCGTGCTTCAGCTCGTCGCCCGTCTGCTTCTCATCGTCGCGCTGTGCCTGGGCGCGGCGACCGTATGGGCCACGTTCGACGCCTATCGCAGCGTCGACCGGGCGACTGCGGCCTCCGCGCAGCGGGTCGCGCAGGCGCTTCAGGGGCTGTACTGGCACGAGTTCTTGTTGCGCAGCAGCAGAACGAGCGAGCATCTTCTTCCGGTTCCGGAGTGGCGCACACTGGAGACGATGAAGCTGATCTCGCCCGGCGTCTGCGTCGAGTTCCAGCCGACAACGGCGTTCGAAAAGCCGCTCTGCGGCCAGAGCGAGGGGCTGGGCAAGACGCCGCCGCACTGGTTCGCCTCCATCGTGCCGACCTTCCTCGGCAGCCATGCCGAAGTGGTGCGGCCGGTCAGTCCGCGCGCTGCGGCTGCCGGAACGATTGTCGCGACGCCGGATGAAGCGGCCGCGATCTCGCTCGCCTGGGAGTACATCCTCAACGTGATCGACGTCGCGCTGCTGATGGCGGCCGCAATCGCGCTGCTGGCTTCGCTCGCCATTGCACATGCGCTGGCGCCGGCGCGCACGATTGTCACCGCGTTGCAGCGCATGGCGCGCGGGCACTATCGCACGAAACTGCCGCGCTTCCGCTCCATGGAGCTGGCAATGATCGGCGGCGCCGTCGAGAAACTCGGTACCCGGCTGGAGGAAGCCACCGAGCAGCGTGCCGCGCTGACGCGGCGCCTGATCGAGATCCGCGACGACGAGCGGCGCGCGCTCGCCCGCGAGCTGCATGACGAGTTCGGACAAAATCTCTCGGCGATCCTCGCCTTCGCCGACACCATCGAGATGGCGGGCGCGAAGGGGACCAAGGATAACGGCATCGCGCAGGATGCGCGCATGATTTCGCAGGCCACCCATCATCTGATGGCGTCGCTGCGCGATGCGCTGAAGCGGCTGCGCAATCCCCTGCCGGAGGAGCTCGGGCTCGAGGCGAGCCTCGTCAATCTCGTCGACAGCTGGCGCTCGCAGAGCGCAACCCAGCCGACGATCCAGCTCGACCTCAGGGGCGACCTCACCAACATCAGCGGTCCGGCCGCCACCACCGCCTATCGCGTCGCCCAGGAATGCCTGACCAACGCACTACGCCACAGCTCGGCCCGCGAGATCTCCCTGCGCATCGAACGCCGCACGGGTGAGGACGATGCGCTTCTGATCCACGTCGAGGATGACGGCGGCGGCGATGCGACGCGCGTGGCGCAGTCGGCCGGCTTTGGCCTCACCGGCATCCGCGAGCGCGTCGCCGCCGCCGGCGGATCGCTGTCGATCCTGCCCGCCAATCGCGGCCTCAGCATCGCCGCCACCATCCCGCTGGCTGCGTGAGGCCGAGATGAGCGAGGTCGCAGCAACAGGCATCTCCGTGCTGCTGGTCGACGACCATCCGATCGTCCGCCAGGGCTACCGGCGCGTGCTGGAGAGCCAGGGCGATCTCCACGTCGTGGCGGAGGCCGACAACGCCGCGGATGCCTATAGCGCCTTCAAGGCGCATGACCCCGACGTCATCGTGATGGATATCTCGATGCCCGGCGCCAGCGGGCTGGAGGCAATCCGCAACATCCGCGCCCGCAACCCGCGGGCACGCATCCTCGTCTTCACCATGCACAACGAGGCCGTGCTGGTGAAGGCGGCTTTTAGCGCCGGCGCGAGCGGCTTCGTGACGAAGAGCAGCGAGCCATCCGCCGTCGTGGGCGCCATCCGCAGCGTCGCGCGCGGCGAGCGCGCCATGAGCGACGACATCGCGCATGTGCTGGCCGAGGACAGCCTGTCGGCGGGCTCAGCGCTGGATCAGCTCGGCGAACGCGAGATCGAGATCTTGCGGCAATTCGCCGGCGGCGCCACCACCGAGCAGATCGCGGCGCATCTCAATCTCAGTGTGAAGACGGTGCAGAACTATCATTATCTGATCAAAACGAAGACTGGCGCACGCACGGATGCGCAGCTCGTGCGGCTGGCGGCGAGTTGCGGGCTGACGAGGATTTAGCGGGGGGAGAGTCGGCTTCTCACCCTCCCCTGGAGGGGGAGGGTAAGAGCGTCAAGCCTTCAACCCGCGCAGCAGCAGCGCGAGCGCTGCGTCGACACGGGCAGGCAGATCCGCATCCTTCCACTCGTCGGCATGGGCCGGATGGTGGAAGCGGACGGTCGCATCGAACAGTGCGCGCGCGGTGATCTTGACGTCGGCCTCCTCGAACACACCCTGCTTCACGCCGTCGGACAGGATTGCCGAGATCTGGTCGATCATGGTGTCCTTGTGGCATCTGACAGCCGCGCAGGCTTCGCGTGCCAGCGTTAGATAGGTCTCGAACATCTCGGGGTCGTCGAGCACGCGCGAACGCTTGGCGGCGAACAACGTGCGCAGCCAGCGCTCGAGCCGCGCCGGCGCCGGGCCCTGCTCCGCGGCGATCTCGCGCAACGGCGCATCGATGCGGTCGAGCCAGCGCTTTGCGACGGCCTCGCGCAGCGAGGCCTTGCTCGGGAAATGGCGATAGACGCTGCCGTGGCTCACATCGAGCGCACGGGCAACGTCGACCACCGTGGCCTTGGCAAGTCCGTAGCGCCTGAGCACATCCTCGGTGACTTCGAGGATCCGCTCCGGCGTCAAGACAACGGCTTCGTTCATGCCAGCACCATGTTCCCTTGAAGGGCTCAGTTACCCGGCGATGGAGCTGCTTCCGAAGCGCCCTTGCCGGCCGTCTCGGAAAGCTCTCGCCTCAATGAGGCAGTTTTGCAGCCTGCGCCGCGATCTGGCGCGCAACCAGTAGATTGAGCCAATGCCCAATTGTCCCGGTGAGATTGATGATTTCGGTCGTCATTGTCGTAAGTCTCCAAACAATCGGCGGTTCCCGTTGTTCCATTTGAGCACCTCGATCCCTAAGTGGTCGGGACGTTGGGCCTCCGGGTCTGCCGCCAGACGCCCAATCAGAGCGTCCGAGATTGGATATACACGTCCCGCTGACAGATTTCAATATCTGTCAGTCAATGATCCGTGATTGACAGTTAATTTTTGGGACCGAGCCCGGCCCCTGTGTCGGCCGGCCGGCGATGCCGAGATCGAGGTTCGGAGACGCATTGCAACCGTAGGGCGGATTAGCGCAGCATAATCCGCCGTTCATCCTTGGCATCGCGATGGGTTACGCTACGTTGGCCGACCCACCCGACGAACCACAAGAAACGGACCCACCCCATGCCCATCGTCAACCGCATCGCCGCCCTCTCGGACGAAATGGCCGCCTGGCGCCATGACTTCCACGAGAATCCCGAGCTGCTCTACGAAGTCCACCGCACCGCCGGCATCGTCGCCGACCGCTTGCGGGAGTTCGGCTGCGACGAGGTGGTGACGGGCATCGGCCGCACCGGCGTCGTCGGCGTGATCCGGGGCCGCAAATCCGCGTCCGGAAAAGCCATTGGCCTTCGCGCCGACATGGACGCGCTGCCGATCATGGAAACATCCGGCGTGTCCTACGCCTCAAAAATTCCGGGCAAGATGCACGCCTGCGGCCATGACGGGCACACCGCGATGCTGCTGGGTGCCGCGAAATATCTCGCCGAGACGCGCAATTTCGACGGCACTGCGGTCGTGATCTTCCAGCCCGCCGAAGAAGGCGGCGGCGGTGGCAAGGCCATGGTCGAGGACGGGATGATGACGCGCTGGAACATTGACCAGGTCTACGGCATGCACAACATGCCCGGCCTGCCCGAGGGCCATTTCGCGACCACTCCGGGTCCGCTGCTCGCCTCTTCCGACAACATCCAGATCACCGTGCACGGCAAAGGCGGCCACGCTGGTGCCACCCCGCACCAGGCGATCGACAGCGTCCTGATCGGCTCACAGATCGTCAACGCGCTGCAATCGATCGTCGCGCGAAACGTCGATCCGCTGAAATCGGCGGTGATCTCGATTACGCAATTCCACGCCGGCACCGCCTTCAACATCATTCCCGAGACCGCCGAACTCGGCGGCACCGTGCGCACGCTCGATCCCGAAGTGCGCGATCTCGTCGAGCGCCGCATCGGCGAAGTCGCCGACAGCGTTGCCCGCGCCTATGGCGGCTCGGCAGTGACGAAATACTCGCGCATGTATCCGGTGACGATGAATCATCCGCGCGAAGCCGGCGTCGCCGCCGATGTGGCGCGCGACATCGTCGGCACTGAGCGCGTCAACGACCGCATCATCCCGATGATGGGCGCGGAGGATTTCTCGTTCATGCTGGAAGCGCGCCCCGGCGCGATGATCCTGGTCGGCATGGGCGACAGCCCCGCATGCCACCACCCCGCCTATGTCTTCAACGACAACATCCTCGGCCACGGCGCCTCGTTCTGGGTGCGCCTGATCGAGACCGCGATGCCGGCGGGGTAAAAGGTGCGTGGGGTGGGTTAGCAAAGCGTAAGCCACCTCTTCTGTTCCCGCGGAGATAAACAGTGGTGGGTTACGCCTTCGGCTAACCCACCCTATGGACTGCCCTACTCATCCCTCATATTGCAGCACGTGCATGCCGGCATTCCAGTCGGAGACGAACATCAGCCCGTCGGGCCGCACATAGGCATCGCAGGTCTTGGCTGCGAGCGCCACGTTCGGTCGGGGGTCGATGAGTTTCTTGGGTATCGGCGGCACCCAGTACGCGATTTCCTTCGGTTCAAAGGCGTCCTTGATATCGAATACCCTGACGCCGGCATTGTTGTAGGTCGCGAAAATCGTCTCTTCGCTCTGGAACGAGCCCGGCCGGTTCTCATGCAGATTATGCGGGCCGAAGGTACCGTTCGTGCAGAAATCGCGGTCGCGCGGGGTCGGCAGGGTGGCGATCGGCACCGGGTTTTCCGGCGCGCGCACGTCGAGAACGAATGTATGGAACAGGCCCTTGGCGCATTGATCCGCATTCGCTTCATCCGCGACGATCGCGAGCTGTCTCTTGGGCAGCGGCAGCGGCGTATGCGTGCCGCCGGCAAAGGGCGGCGACCAGTTGATGTGGGATAGCAGCTTTGGATTTGCGGGATCGCTGATGTCGTGAATGGTGAAGCCGCCGTCGCGCCAGGCGGCATAGCCGCGGTCACCCGCCGTGATCATGTGATGGAGCGCGAAGCGCTTGCCCTTTGGCGTCGCCGGCTCGCCGGCCGCGCGGTTCATGCCCGGCAGCCACCATTTCGCGACAATCTCCGGCTTCGTGATGGTCTTGAGATCGACCACGCAAAGGATGTGGTCGGTGAATCCCTCGAAATGCGCCGACACATAGGCGTAGCGGCCGCCCGGCCACCACAGCCGGTTGATGCCGAAGCCAGGCATTTCGAGAAACGCGATCTCGCGCATCTCGTTCGGCTTCGAGATGTCGTGGATCGAGAGGCCGCAGCGGAATTTCTTGGCCTTGGTGATGCTGTCGACCAGCGTGTTCTCGAAATAGCCGCGCATGTTGTCGTAGGACTGCATCGCGACGATATTGGCGCCATTCGCGAGCAGCAGCATGTCCTCTGCCACCTGCAAATGGTGGGTGCGGGTGTACTGTCCCGCGGTGAAGAAATTGACCGGTTTCAGCGCACGCGGATCGGATGCGTCAAGGATCGTCACGCCGTCGCTGAACATGTGCCCAACGTAGACGTGCTGCCGGTTGAACATCACCTGCACGCTGTCGGGCCGTCCGCCGATGTCGCTGTAGGAGATGTGCTTGATGCCCTTGCCGATGCCCTCGGGCGGAATGTCTGCTGAAGCTAAAGCCGGCCTCGACCACCCAGGTAGCGCGGCGAATCCGAGCACAGCCGATAATTGCCGAAGGTGGCTGCGGCGAGAGAGTTGGCGCATCGATTTCCCCCAAGTTTTTTGCGGGATGATGCTCGCTTGCGGCAAGGCGTGCAAGCCTTGTGTCGTCGGCCCTCACTTACGCCTGCACGACCTCGTGCCGCATCACGAACGGAGCGAGCAGCGTGTGCACCTCGCCAGCAACCAATTCGCGCTGGTCGGCCGAGAGCCCCGCGAGCGTCACGGTGGCGATCGAACCGTGGCTGCCATGCGCGCCGACCCTGACCTTGCAATCGATGCCGCGCTCGATGATGGGCGTCAGCACCTTGGTGAACACGCGCTGCGCCGCGTCCCAGCGCAATTGCGGCTTGAACACCTTGCCGACACCGGTCACCGGCATCGGATCAATCGGAATGACTTGCACCGGAACGGCGGCGCGCTCCGGCGTGCGCTCGCGCACCCATGTCTCCAATTCGCCCGGCTCGACCGTCGCACCAGGCTTCAGCTGCACGTAGCCCACCGGCAATTCTCCGGCATAGGCATCGGGCTGACCGACCACCGCGGCAAAACCGACGGCGGGATGGCGGAACATGATCTCCTCGATCGGCGCCGGATCGATGTTGTGGCCACCGCGGATCACGAGGTCCTTGGCGCGGCCGGTGATCCAGAGATAGCCGTCGGCATCAAGCCGGCCGAGATCGCCGGAATTGACCCAGACCTCATCGACGAAGGCGCCAATGTTATGCGCGTCGTTGAGATAGCCGCCAAACACGCCGGGCCCGGCCATGATGACGACGCCGATCTCGTCGGCCGCGCAGTCGCGGATCAGACGGCCGTCGGCATCGAGCTGCACGATGCGGACACGCGCGTAAGGCATCGGCAGGCCGACCGAGCCGAGCCGGATCGGCCGTGATGGATAAGCGAGCGTGTGCACGCTCGAGGTCTCGGTCATGCCGTAGACCTCGACCACCGGCAGCTTGAGCTTGTCCTGGATCGCCGACCCAACGGCGACGGGAATCGCCGAGCCGCCGCCGGCAGCATATTTCAGGCTGGAGATGTCGGCATTACCCGGCGGCACCGCGAGCGTGGCGGCCAGCACCGTCGGCACGCTGGACAGCGCCTCGGGCTTGAAGCGCTCGACCAGCCCCCAGATGTTCTTCACCGAGTTCGGATTGCGCCAGCCGCTCGGCGACAGCACGACGAGTGAGCCGCCGGCCGAGAGCGTCAGCAGCACCTGCGTCAACGAGCCGCCGACGTGAAACAGCGGCATGCCGAACAGCATGTTGGCGCCGGGCTTCGACCTCAGCAGCAGATTGAGCGCCCAGGCCTGGTAGACCTGGTTGGCGTGGGTGTGCCGCACCAGCTTTGGCGTGCCGGTGGTGCCGCCGGTGTGGAAATAGGCGGCAATGTCGCTGCCTGCGATCTTGCGCCCGCTGATAAGCCGGTCCGACGGCTGCTGCTTGATCAGGTCGCTGAAGGCAAAGACGCCGTTCGCCGGATCGCCGCCACCAAACACCTGCACGATCGCCTTGAGAGCTTTCAGTTGCGGCCTGATCTGCTCGACCTTCTGCCAGATGTCGGTGCCCGGCATCGGTCCGAGGGCCACCAAAATCGTCGTGTTCGCGGCCTCCAGGATCTCAACGATCTGGTGCGGCTCCAGCAGCGGATTGACGGGATTGGCTATGCCGGCGGCTTCCGCGCCGAACAGCGTCACGAAGGCATCGGGCACCAGCGGCAGCATGAAGCTGATGACGTCGCCCTTCTCCGCGCCGAGCGCATGAAACATGTTGGCGGCCTGGGTCACGCGCGCGATGAAATCGCGGTGGGTGACGACGAGCGGCGTATCGGCAGGATCGGCATTTTGCAGGAACTGGATCGCGGCCCCATCGGGGTTGAGCGCCGCACCGAGCTTGATCGCGTCATACGTGCTCTCGGCCGCGACGCGATCGGCGTAAGGGACCTGCTCGAAGGCGCGGACCTCCGCATCCGTCGCCAGGTCCGGATAGTCGTTGCCGATGAATCGATCGAGCGCGTGGATGCCCGCCATGGAATTCCGTCCTCCCTCTGTTCATTGCCCCGCCCCCTGTCTTTTGACATTTGGTTCAGGCGAGGCCTCGACCGGAAACCGGTCGAACCGTGACAGAATGATGGATGATTTGGCGTTCGTCCATTCCCTAGCGGCTGCGGCGATAAAGCCCGGTGAAGCTGACCCCGGCGCCGCCGCAATCGCCATTGTCCTGCACCAGGAGGAACGGGCCGATGCGCCGCATGCGCACCCCGCAGCCGCTGTCGCATTTGGTTTCGAACGGCAGCCAGCCGTCCTCAAGGAAAGCGATGCTGGCGACGCCTGGCTTCACCTGCGCATCGAGCGTGCCGGTGCGGATGTCACGCACCGTCGCCACCGCCATGTCGCCGACGATGTGCAGCCGGCCGCCGATGCCATCCTCGGTGATCGCGATGCTGCCCTCCGACTAGGTCCAGGTCCCGAGCCAATCCGAAGGCTGCGGCGAGGACATCGGTGCGACCGGACTGAGCGCTGCGCGCGGCAGCCAGCCGGTGATCCAGGCCGGCTTCGTCCCCGCCGCGGCGTGGTAGCTGATGCAGGTGAAATCGCCCTGCGTCCGACCAGCCAGCACAAGATCTCCGGTGACGAGATACGACTTCTTGCAGCAGGCCCCGCCCATTGCAGGGCAGCTTGAGGTGTTGCCGGCGTCGTCGTCCGGGCTCTTGATGAAGTTGACGCGCGGGGCGGCCTTCACCCGCGCCAGCACCGCTTCGTCGTCCCAGTCGAGACCGGCGCAGTTTCGGGGGTCATAGGCCGGTCGTCCCGTGGTCGATAAAGATCGGGTTGGTGAACAGGTTTCGGCTGTCATAGGTGTCGTAGGCGCTCGCCGGGCCCGCGGCCAGGATCACGCTCAACATCACCCCTATCGTCCCAATTCGCATGGCTTCTGTAAAGCTAGCACTGTGCGGGTGAGTTGCCTCGACCTGGCGCCGGGTTCGAACCCTCCTTTTTGAACCTGCACGCGCGATCGGGGGACCAAGGACTGGGACAGGCGCGCCGCCTGACGCCGCGTCTTGCGCCAATTGAGGACACCATGACCACGCCCCTGCGGGACCGCATCACCCGGCTGATCGCCGCGCTCGCCATTGCATCTGCGATCGCCCTGCCGCGCACCGCTGCCGCCGAGGACACGCAGCTCGACAAGATGCGCGCGAAGGTCGTGGCCTTCGTCGGCAACATGATGGAGAAGCAGGGCGGCTCGCGCATCGTCTACAAGGTCGATGCCGATGGCTTGCGTGAGGCGATGGTCACGGACCTGCGCGACGACGTCTACAAGAATCTCAAGGAGAGCCGCATCGCTTTCTCGGCGCACAAGGTGAGCAACGGCAGCGTCGAACTAACGATCGCGGACGCCAAGAGCCGCGACCAGCTCGTGCGCAAGCTCACGACGGACGCAGCGCCCCCACGCTCGCTCAAAACGACCGACGGCGGCGACGGCCTGCTCAGGCTGGCGCCAACGGACGCCGCCTTCGCCGGCCAGCTGCATGATCTGGTCGAGGAGTCCATCGCGATGATCGAGCAGCGCCTGAAGGACATCGGCGTCAAGCTCGCCAGCGTGCAGCCGGACGGGGCCGACCGCATCCGCATCTTCCTCCCGGGCGTGATGGAGCCCGAGCGCGTGACCGCGGTCTTTGCCAAGAAGGTGCGGGTCAGCTTCCGCTCGATCGACGTCTCGATGCCACCGGAACAGGCGCAGCTCGGCACGCCTCCTGCCGGGACGGAGGTCCTGTTCGGTTTCAAAGACCAGCGCCCCTATCTGGTCGCAAAGGAAAGCGCGCTCGAGGGCGACGACATTATCTATGCCGGCCCCGGCTTTGCGCCCGGAACCAAGGAGCCGATCGCCTCGTTCCGCTTCAACGGGCGCGGCGCACGGCGCTTTGCCCACATTACCGAGGAGAACGTCGGAAAGCCCTTTGCCATCGTGCTCGACGACAAGGTGGTCTCCGCCCCCGTGATCCGCGAGCCCATCACCGGTGGCTCGGGCCAGATCTCCGGCAATTTCACGCTGGAGGAGGCCAACAGCGTCGCCATGCTGCTGCGCGCGGGCGCGCTGCCCGGCCATCTGGGCCTCGTCGAGCAGCAGGTCGTCCAGCCCGCCGCAAAGCCGTAAGGCTCTCCGACCGTCCCTTTTTGCGCCACCCGCCCTGGCCGGGCGCCAAAGTCCCGCGGCCCGAGCCCCGAATCGCGGGGGCTCAAACATACGGACAACGAACGGGCAATTGCCGAAATGCCCGTTCAGGTTAAAATTTGCCTCTTGCGGCAGGACGACCGAAAATTCCATTCAAGTGGTCGTCATTCGAATTCGGCTATACCTACCGAGAACACCGACCAGGACTGAAGGCCTTACGCAGGGACCATACCATGCCGTCCGGCAGCGCAGACGTTTCCTCGATCCTCGACCGCATTCTCGATGCGGCAACGGATAATCTCAGGATCGCGAAGATCCTTGTCCAGATGGGTCTCGATCCAAACAACGTGACCTACGACGCCATCTTCAATCGGTTGCTGGAGATCTTTGTCCACAACATCACGCTGGCCAATATGTTCGCTACGGTCGGCGCCGGCTTCTTCGTCGCCACCCTTTTGATGCGGACGATGGTGCCGTTGCGCGTCGCCAACATGATCGGCTGCGCGTTCTTCGCCATTTTCGGTGCGCTTTCCGCGAATGTCTCGACGTTCGTCCTGTACCTGCTGCTGCTTCCGATCAACGCCGTGCGCCTGCGGCAGATGCTCAAGCTCGTCAAGAAGGCGCGCCATGCCGCCGAAGGCGACATGTCGATCGAATGGCTCAAGCCGTTCATGACCGAGCGTAAATATCGCCGCGGCGACACGCTGTTCAAACTGGGCGATCCAGCCAAGGACATGCTCCTCACGGTCACAGGCAAATTCCTGGTCAAGGAGATCAATGTCGAGATCGGGCCCGGAGCTCTCATGGGAGAGCTCGGCTTCCTGACACCCGACAACCGGCGAACCGGAACGATCGAATGCGTCGAGGACGGACAGGTGCTGACGATCACGTATGACCGGCTGCTCGAGATCTACTTCCAGGATCCGCAGTTCGGCTACTATTTCCTGGTGCTGACCAGCCAGCGCCTGCTGCAGAACATCGATCGCTTGCAGAAGCAGCTGACGACGGAACGGACCGCGACCACGAATAGGACTGCGTGAACGGCTCCGCGGACCCAGCTCTGCCGCTCAGCTCAACAGCAGCGCCATGCCGGGATCGCCCTTCTCCATCGCGCGGCGGTACGCCGGTCGTGCACCGATGCGGCCGAGATATTTGACCACGTTCGGACAGCGCGAAAGATCATAGGGCTGGAAGTAGCGCATCGTGGTGAGCGAAAAACCCATCATGATGTCGGCGGTGGTGAAGGCGCTGCCCGCCAGATACTCGGCGTCTCGCACGCGTGCATCGACCAGATCGAAGATGCGGTCGACGCGCGCCCTTGTCGCGAGCAGCATCGGATTGTCCTCGGCGAGCTTGAGCCGATTCAGGATCATCAGCCGGCCCATGCCGGCTTGCAGCGTGCCGTTGGCAAAGTGAAACCAGTACAGGAACTGCGCGAAGCCGGGATCATCGGCGCCGAGCACGAGGCGGCCGTTGCCATATTTGGCGATGATGTAGTCGACGATGGCACCAGATTCGGCGAGCACGAGATTGCCCTCAGCAATGACCGGCGCCGCCCCGATCGGATGCAGCGCCTTGTAGTCGGCCTGCGCCAGCATGGTGACGGGATCGCGCGCATAGCGCTTCAACTCGTAGGGGATTTCCAGTTCCTCGCAGAGCCAGACGATGCGCTCAGATTGCGATTTGCCAAGATGATGAACGGTGAGCATGAGCGTCTCCTGCGGCGTTGCTATCGACCAGACCCCGCACTGTTTCGCCGGGATCGTCAAGCCACCGGCCATGATCAGCGCCCGGAAGAATGTGTGCCTCGGCGCGGAAGTCGTCCGCCTACCCCACTTCGTCCGTCACCATGCGCGCCACGACGCGGTCGCGGCGGATGAAGTGGTGCCAGAAGGCTGCGACCACGTGAACCGCGATCAGCGCCAGCAGCACATAGGCAAAGAAGATATGGCGGTCCTCATAGGCGTCAGCCGCCGCCTTGTCCGGAGAGGTAAATTGCGGCACGTGAAACAGGCCGAAGAAATCCGAGTAATTGGGCGAGCGCGCACCGGAATGCGCCCAGCCCAGCATCGCGACCAGGATGACGACGAGATAGAGCGCGCCATGGCTGACATGGGCCGCGATCTTCTGCCAGCGCGAGGTCTCGGTCGGCAGTGCCGGCGTCGGGTTGATGGCGCGCCAGGCCAGGCGCAGCACCGTGAACAGCAAGATCATGTAACCGATATCGGCATGGATCGAGCGATAGAAGAACTTGTCGGGACGCGCCGGGATGTGGTTCATCCACCAGCCGAAGCCGATCGTGCCGATGATCGCAAGCGCCAAGACCCAGTGCAGCCCCCGGGCGACGCTGCCCCAGCCGGCCTTCGTGTTTCTGATCATGTCGGCTCCCCGAAAATTTACGGATGTCCCAAAACCGCAGCGCAGCACGGCTGCTGATAGCGGGAACATGCGGCAATCGTGAAATGGAATTGCTCCAAATCGGCCTCCGGGGCCGGTCGCCGCAAAACGGCCCCAAAAACCGAATGGTAACCATGCAGAGATAGGGTGACGGCGTGACTTATTCCCCGACGATCCTGGTGTTCGATTCCGGCCTTGGCGGGCTCACGGTGCTGCGTGAGGTCGTGGCCGCGCGCCCAGACGCACATTTCGTCTATGTCGCCGACGATGCCTTCTTCCCCTATGGCCACCACGGCGAAGATGAGATCATCGCCCGTGTCGTGCCGCTGATGGGGGAGCTGATCGGGGCACACGATCCCGATCTCGTCGTCATCGCCTGCAACACCGCCTCCACCCTGGTGATGTCGCATCTGCGCGCCGCCTATTCGGTGCCCTTCGTCGGCACGGTGCCGGCGATCAAGCCGGCCTGCGCGCAGTCGAAGACCCGCCGCGTCTCGGTGCTCGGCACCAAGGGCACGGTGAAGCGCGAATACACGAAGGCCCTGATCCGCGACTTCGCGCAAGGCTGCGAGGTCACGCTGGTCGGCTCGCCCGAGCTTGCCTCGCTCGCCGAAGCCGCGCTCAACGACCACCCGATCAGCGACGGCGACATCCTCGCCGAACTCGCCCCCTGCTTCGTCGGCGATCCCGAGGACGCGGGCGCGCGCACCGACACGGTGGTGCTCGCCTGCACGCATTACCCGCTGCTGCTCGACCGGCTGATAAAGCTCGCGCCCTGGCCGGTCGACTGGATCGATCCTGCGCCCGCGATCGCCCGCCGCGTCTCGGACCTGCTCGGTCCGCACACGGGCGGCATCGCTCAATCCGGCGCCGCGATGATCTTCACCTCGAACCGCGTGCACAGTCTCGCGGCAGCACTGACGCCGTTCTTCGGCGGCCGCGTGCCGGCCTGACTTTGCCGCTCGACGGCGCGCTGCTAGGCTGCGCCGTCGTCGTCTTCCCGCAGGTCATTCCATGTCGGTCGCTCCAACGCCGCTGAACCGTCTCCGCCAGCTCTGGCGCGAGGGCCGTCCCGCCTTCGGCGCGATCGCGACGATCCCGAGCGTGCAGACCGTGCAGATCATGGCGCGCTCGCTCGACTGGATCATCGTAGATCTCGAGCACGGGCCGATCGGGCTCACCGAAGCGCATGCGATGATCGCGGCCACGACCGGCACGCCCTGCACACCGCTGGTGCGGATCGCCGCGAACGAGCCGTGGCTTGCAAAAGCGCCGATGGATATCGGCGCCTTCGGCATCAATTTTCCGATGATCACCAATCGCGCAGAAGCGGAGAAGGCGGTGCGCAGCGTACGCTACCCGCCGCGCGGCGATCGGCTCTGGGGCCCATTCCACGCGCCGTTCCGCTGGGGCCAGTCGATGCCGGACTACATGGCCACCGCCGACGACGAGATGATCTGCATGATCACCATTGAGCATGTCGACGCTGTCGACCGCATCGACGAGATCATGGCCACGCCCGGCATCGACGTCGCCGTGATCGGTCCCGGCGATCTCGCCACCTCCATCAACAAGCGCGGCCAGATGGACGATCCGGAATTGCTGGAGCTGATCGCGCGGGCCGAGGCCGGCATCCTCAAGAGCGGCGTGCCGATCGGCGGCGTGGCGCGCACAGCAGACCAAGCCAACCGATTGGTCGACCGCGGCTACCGCGCCATCGCGCTCGGCTTCGACTGGTCGCTATTCCAGCGCGGCATCATGGCGGCGTTCGAGGGGATCAAGCGCTGAGCGGTGGTCTCAGCCATTGAGTCTTGCCGGGAACGGCGGCGCTGCTAGGCTCAGTCGTTCCAAAAAGGAAACAATCAATGCTCAAGAAGACTTTGCTCGTTCTCGCCTTCACCGAGGAATTGAGACGGGCTATGTCCTGGAAGGCGAGCTCAATCTTCTGGTCGATGGGCAGCCGGATCAGACTCTGAAAGCGGGTGATTCCTGTCAGATCCCGGCGGGCGTCGTGCATGACGTCAAGGCTCACTGCGACAAATCATTGAAAGTGCTTGGAATTTACGTCGTCGACAAGACCAAGCCGCTGGCCTCGCCAGCGCCCTGATGCGGCGAACCGACCGGCCCCGGGCGGGTTGGTTCGTGCTAGAGCAGGCGGCGAGCGGGAGGTCCCCTCGCCGCACTTATTTCAGCCTGCGGGAACCGGAGAACGATGCGCGGTCAACCGAAGAACATTTCGCTGCCGCGCCGCCTGATTGTCGATCTCATGCGCGCCTCGATGGGCGTGCCGTTCGTCTCACTCTCCCGCCCGCTCAATATCCGCCCCCTGCTCGAGGCCCGCGCGACCACGGCCGCGCCGGCGGGCTGGGCCGCGATGTTCGTCAAAGCCTTCGCGCTGGTGGCCCGGGACGAGCCGATCCTGCGCACCGTCTACGCCAAATGGCCGTGGCCGACCCTTTATGAGCTGCCGAAGAGCGTGGCGCTGGTGGCGATCGCCCGGGTCGAGGACGGCGAGGAATGCGTTCTGCCGCAGCGGATCGCGGCGCCCGAGACCATGTCGCTGGCCGACGTTGATGCCCAGATCCGGCACGCCAAGACGGCGCCGATCGACGATGTCCCGATGTTCCGGAAGATCATGCGGGCGACCCGCCTGCCTTTGCCGCTACGGCGGCTGTCCTGGGCGGTGGGGATGAATTTCGGCCGGCAGCGGGGCAACTGGTTCGGCAGCTTTGCGGTGAGCTCCGTGGCCGCCTATGGCGGCGGCGAGCTCCATCCCATCACGCCGGGCCCCTTTATCGTCAGCTACGGGGTGGTGGAACCCGACCAGACCATCCATGTCGTGATCCGCTGGGATCACCGGGTGACTGACGCTGCCCCCATCGCTCGGGTCCTGACCCGGCTGGAACAGGTCCTGAACACTGAAATCGCTGCCGAATTGCGCTCGGCCGGGCCGAAGCCGATCCGGGCGGTCGGAGCCTGATTCCGGGACCATTCGCATTGACAGCACGGCCCAAACTCTCCTAAAAGCCCCCTGCTCGCGGGCCGATTTCGGCCCGCGAAGCGTTTCGCGACCCGTGGTCCTGTCCCCTATGCTTTGGGGATCGGACCTGTCGGTGCCGGGCTTGCCCGTCACACAGGAGGGCGCGTTTCCTCAAACCATGAACCCACAGAGGACGCGATGACTAAGCGCAGTGAAGCCAAGTACAAGCTCGACCGCCGTATGGGCCAGAACATCTGGGGCCGCCCGAAGAGCCCCGTCAACCGCCGCGAATACGGCCCCGGTCAGCACGGCCAGCGCCGCAAGGGCAAGCTCTCCGACTTCGGCGTGCAGCTCCGCGCCAAGCAGAAGCTGAAGGGCTACTACGCCAACATCAGCGAGCGCCAATTCCACGGCGTCTATGTCGAGGCCAGCCGCCTCAAGGGCGACACCGGCGAGAACCTGATCGGCCTGCTCGAGCGCCGTCTCGACGCGGTGGTCTATCGCGCCAAGTTCGTGTCGACGATCTTCGCCGCGCGCCAGTTCATCAACCACGGCCACATCAAGGTGAACGGCCGCAAGGTCAACATCTCGAGCTATCAGGTCAAGATCGGCGACGTGATCGAGGTCAAGGAAGCCTCCAAGCAGCTCGCCCACGTGCTGGAAGCCAGCCAGCTCCCCGAGCGCGACACTCCCGACTATCTGGAAGTCGACCACGGCAAGATGACCGCGAAATACATTCGTATCCCCGGCCTCTCCGACGTGCCGTTCCCGGTGCAGATGGAGCCGCATCTGGTCGTCGAATTCTATTCGCGCTGATAGTTTCGGCATATCAATCGCTCAAAGGCCCCGGTTTCCGGGGCCTTTTTGTTTGAGGCGGGCATTCACATGTCTCCGGCCAGCTGTGCTATGATTGTACGCAGTGGAGCCTGATCATGACGCGTCTTCTGGAAGAGGCTTTTAGCAAGGTTTCCGTCCTGCCCGATTCTGAACAGGACGAACTGGCGCGAGCCCTGCTCGAGCTGGCTGGCGTCGATCAACCGCCAATTCAGCTGACGGCGGCAGAAGATGCGGATCTTGCCGAGGCCGAAGCAGAAATCGCCCGCGGCGAATTTGCCAGTGCCGACGAGGTTCGTGCCATGTGGGCAAAGCACGGGCTGTGAACGTCCGCTACACCCGTCGGGCTCTTGCCCAGATCGACCAAGTCCTCACCTACATCGAATCGCGATCGCCGCAGGGAGCAGTCCACGTGCGCGACCGCCTTGCCGCTTTGATTAGGTTGCTCAAAGACCATCCCTATGCCGGACGGCAGACAAGCCGCGCGAACGTGCGCCGCCTCCCTGTAAACCCTTATCCCTATTTGATCGATTATCGTGTGACCCCGGCGGAAATCGTTATTATGCGATTTCGTCACGCCGCTCGGCGCCCACCCAGAACTCGCTGACAGTGAGTGTAATTGCTGCAAGGAGCAAGATCATGCTCTACACCCCTCCCCCGATCGATCCAAAGGCGCCGCCGGTGCGCATCAATCTGCTGTCGGACACGCAGACCAAGCCGACGCCTGCGATGCGCGAGGCGATGGCGCGGGCCGAGGTTGGCGACGAGCAGGTCGGCGACGATCCGACCGTGAACGCGCTCTGCGAGCGCGTCGCGACGCTGCTCGGCAAGGAAGCCGCCGTCTACATGCCCTCAGGCACGATGTGCAACGTCACGGCGACGCTGGTGCATTGCCGCCCCGGCGACGAGATCCTCGCGCATGAGAGCGCGCACATCATTGCGCGCGAAGGCGGCGCGCATGCCGCGATCGGCGGCTTCCAGGTCACACAATTGAAGGGACCCGACGGCCAGTTCACGCCGGAAACGTTCCGCAAGGCGCTGCATCCGCGCACGCGCTACCAGCCGCCGCAGACAGTCGTCAGCGTCGAACAGACCGCCAATATCGGCGGCGGCACGATCTGGAAGAAGGCCGCGCTCGACGAGATCGTCGCGATCGCGAAGCAACATGGCCTCGTCACCCACATGGACGGCGCGCGCCTCCTGAACGCCACTGTCGCGAGCGGCATCTCCCCGCGCGACATGACGGCGGGTTGGGATTCGGCCTGGATCGATTTCTCCAAGGGCCTCGGTGCCCCCATCGGCGGCGTGCTTGCGGGCACGCGCGCCTTCATCGACGCGGTCTGGCAGTGGAAGCAGCGCCTCGGCGGCTCGATGCGGCAGGCCGGCGTCTGCGCGGCCGCCTGCATCTACGCGCTCGACCATCACGTCGATCGTCTCGCCGACGACCACGCCAATGCACGCGCGCTCGCTCGCGGGCTGTCGCAGATCGCAGGCGTCGAGGTGCAGGAGCCCGAGACCAATCTCGTGTTCTTCAAGCCGGATGGCGCCGGCATTCCCGGCGACAAGATGGTCTCAGCACTCCGCCAGCGCGGCGTCACGCTTGCGACGATGGACGGCCGCATCCGTGCCTGCACCCATCTCGACGTCAACGCGGCCCAGATCGAAGAGATGATCGGCCACGTCCGCGAGATCGTCCGCGGGGCGTAATCAGCGCCCGATCGCCTGATAGATCAGCGTCTTCAGCGCGAGCTGAATCCGGCCGCGCTGCGACGGGGTCTGCACCATGAAGACCCCGAACAGATCGTCTGCGGGATCGATGAAGAAGAAAGTGCCGCCCACGCCATCCCAGCGATATTCGCCGAGCGGCCACGACGTGCCCTCCGGCACCGAGGTACGCACGGCGAAGCCGAGGCCGAATCCGCTCGATCCGCCCGGATAGTAATTCTGGTCACGCGCGATCTTGGTCTGAGGCCCGATGTGATCCGACGCCATCAGCGCAATCGTCTCGGGCTTGAGATAGCGCCGGCCTTCATATCTGCCGCCATTCAACAGCATCTGCGCGAAGCGGGCGTAGTCACCGACCGTGCCGACGAGACCGCCACCGCCCGATTCCCATTTCAGCGGCAGCCGGGGATCACGAACCTGCGTCGTCGGACTGATGTTGCGGTCCTCCGGCATCGGCTCGGCGATGCGTGGGAATTTGGCGGGATCAGCAACGTAGAACGCCGTCTCGGTCATGCCGAGCGGATCGAGCAGCCGCTCCTTCTCGAACTGGAGCAGCGTCTTGCCGGAGATCACTTCGACAACCCGGCCGAGTACGTCGGTAGAAGAGCCATAGTCCCATACCGTGCCGGGCTGTTCGACCAACGGCAGCGTGGCGACTTTTGCGGCGAATTCGGCGTTGGTGAGATTGCTGTGGAAGAGGTTGGCGTCGGCATAGAGCTCACGCACCTTGCCGCCGCCATAATAGCCGTAAGGCAGCCCCGAGGTGTGGCGCAGCAGGTCCTTGATTGTGACCGGACGATTGAGCGGCTCGAGCGCCAGTCCGACCTTGCCGTCCTCGGCCTTCTTCTCGACGCCGACCTTCATGTCGGCAAAGGCCGGGATGTATTTTGAAACGGGATCGTCGAGTGAGAGCTTGCCTTCCTCGACCAGCATCATCGCCATCACGGAGGTGATCGGCTTCGACATCGAGTAGAGGCGGAAGATCGTGTCCGCGCTCATCGAAATTTCGGTCGCGACGTCGCGGACACCGAAATTCTCATAATAGACCGGCTTGCCGTGCTGCTGGAGCAGCATGATCGCACCCGGAAACTTGCCGGTCGCGACCTCGTTGCGGATGTAGTCGGAGACTTTTGCGAGCCCTTCGGGCGAGAGCGTATGCGCGCCGCGTTCCTCGGAGCCTGCCTTCGCGCCGATTGCACCGAACAGAAGCACGAGCGCCGCGATCAGCGCGCGGCGCCCGCGCATGTTACTTCTCCATGGATTCATAGACCAGTTGCTTCAATGTCCGCTGCACGCGCTGGCGCTCGGTCGGGGTCTGCTCCAGCAGGACGAAGAACATGTCCTGCTTGGGGTCGATCACGAAATAGCAGCCTGACGCGCCGTCCCACTTCAATTCGCCGAGATCGCCGGGCGGCGGCGGTTTGGCATTGCCGGGATCGGTGCGGACCGCGAGCCCGAGGCCAAAGCCGAAACCGTCGCCGGGAAAGTAGAAATAGTCGCGGTCGACGCCCGAGTTCGGGCCGATCTGGTCGGTCACCATCAGCTTGAACGTCTCGGGCTTGAGGATGGTCTTGCCGTCGAGGCTGCCGCCGTTGAGCAACATCTGCGCAAAGCGCGCATAGTCGGCCATGGTCGAGACCATGCCGCCGGAGGCCGACTGCCACTTCTTGATAACGGTCGGATCGTTGATGCGACCGACCCGGAAATCGCTGTCGTTCGGCACCGGCTGCGCCAGCAATTTTTGCTTCTCGGGATCGGTGACGAAGAAGCCGGTATCGACCATGCCGAGCGGCACCAGCAGCTTCTCCCGTTCGATGTCGAGCAGCGGCTTGCCGGCCGCGACTTCCATCACGCGCGCCAAAATGTCGGTGGAATGGCCGTATTGCCAGAGCGCGCCCGGCTGGTTGTGCAGCGGCAGTTTGGCGATGCGCTCGGCGAACTCGGCGAGATCGAAATCGCCGGCGTAGATATTGGTATCCCGATACGCCTTGCGCACGAGGCTGTCGCCATAGAAGCCATAGGTGACGCCCGAGGTGTGCGTCATCAAATCGTGCACCGTCATCGGCCTCGTCGGCGGAACGAGATCGAGTGACTTGGTGCCGTCATCGGCCTTCTTCTCGACGCCGACCTTCACATTGGCGAATGACGGAATGTATTTCGAGACGGGATCGTCGAGCTTGATCTTGCCGTCCTCGAGCAGCTGCATCGCGGCCACGGAGGTGATCGCCTTGGTCATCGAGAACAGGCGGAAGATCGTCTTGTCCGTGATCTGAGCCTTGCTCACCACGTCCTGGACGCCGAAGGCCTCGTGGTAGACCGGCTTGCCGTGCTGCTGGATCAGCACGGTCGCGCCGGCGATCTTGCCGGTCGCGACCTCGTTCCTGAAGAACTCACTGACCTTGGCGAGCTTGTCCTGGTTGAAATGCGCGCCGGCCGGAATTTCGTAGCTGCCCTCCGCCCGCGCCAGCGATATCGCGCCGAGCGATACCAGTGCGCCGCAGACCAACGAGCGAAGTCCAAAATGTAAAATCATATCCCCTCCCCGGAACATGGCCGGAGTGTACTGACGGCGTCAGTCGGCACAAGGGCTGCTGTGCCGCACAAGCGCCTCGACATGGACATTCCCGCTCGGCTCAGAGAAGCAGCAAAACACGACGCGGGCGACAGATGGCGCCGTCGGCAGCGCATCGAGCGTCGTGCGGACGGCAACATCGGCAGCCCGATCCGCCGGGAAACGAAAAATGCCGGTCGAAATCGCCGGGAATGCCACCGAGGTCAGCTCGTGCTTGCGGCACAGCTCCATCGTGCGGCGATAGCAGGAGGCGAGCAGATCGTCCTCGCCCAGCGTGCCGCCATTCCAGACCGGCCCGACGGTGTGGATCACATGCGCGGCCTTTAGCCGATAGCCTTTGGTGATCTTGGCGTCGCCCGTTTTGCAGCCGTGGAGCATGCGGCATTCGGCGACCAGGTCAGGCCCGGCGGCCCGATGGATCGCGCCGTCCACGCCGCCCCCGCCAAGGAGCGACGTGTTGGCTGCGTTGACGATGGCGTCAACGCTGAGTGTCGTGATGTCAGCGACAATGACCTCGAGCTCCGCGCCGCCGATTCGGCGCGTCACCATGGTCAAGCCTCAGGCCGCGACGGCAACGCCCTTCTCGGAGAGGAGCTGCTGCAATTCGCCGGCCTGGAACATCTCGCGGATGATGTCGCAGCCGCCGACGAATTCACCCTTCACATAGAGCTGCGGGATCGTCGGCCAGTTCGAGAATTCCTTGATGCCATTACGCAGCTCGACGGATTCGAGGACGTTGAGGCCCTTATAACCGACGCCGATGTGGTCGAGGATCTGGACGACCTGTCCGGAGAAACCGCACTGCGGAAATTGCGGCGTACCCTTCATGAACAGAACCACGTCGTTCGACTTCACTTCGTTGGCGATGAATTCCGCGATGCTCATATCCGTTTCCTTCTGGGGCGGAGCCCTCAACAATCACGTCGGGCCGGCTCGGCCGATTTAACCCGATACCTGCCCATATATGTAGCCCAAACCGTTGTGCATCCAAAGTAAAATGGCGGCGAACACCCCCGGGGCGGCCTGTCCGGACGGCGCCGTTCCCATGGCATGATGGCACGAATATCATCACCGGGGAGGACTTTCATACCGTAACGGAGCCCCTATCTAGGACGAACCTTGGTTTTGGAACCAGGCAACGCCAACAACGTTCTCTTGTCCTGTCTGGAGAAAAACGTGACGAAACAAGCCTCCGCCCTGGCCGCCCCCGCGCTTTCGTCACCGTCCTCCGACCCGGGTCACCTCGCCCAGCGGCTTGAGGACGCATTTCTCGCCGTCCGCAACGAGACCGAACGCCGGGCCGCACCGCTGTCGCCCGAGGACCAGCAGATCCAGTCCATGCCCGATGCGAGCCCCGCGAAATGGCACCGGGCTCATACCACCTGGTTCTGGGAGCAATTTTTGCTCGGCGAGCATTGTTCGGGCTACCAGCCCTTCCACCCCGATTTCGCGTTCCTGTTCAATTCCTATTACGTCAGCGCCGGCCCCCGCCATGCCCGCAATCACCGCGGCGACATCACCCGGCCGAGCGCCGATCAGGTCGGCGCCTATCGCCGATATGTCGATACGGCGGTCGCAAAATTCTTCCGCGAGGCCGGCGAGGACAAACTCCGAGCCATCGCACCGTTGGTTGAGGTCGGTCTCAACCACGAGCAGCAGCATCAGGAATTGATGTTCACCGACATCCTGCACGCCTTCGCGCAGAACCCGGTTTACCCTGCCTACGATCCCGACTGGGGCTTCCCGGCCGCGACGCGCGGCGGAGAGGACTGGCTGACGCTGAACGAAGGCATCCACACCGTCGGCCATGTCGACGACAGCTTTCATTTCGACAACGAGAAGCCCGCGCATCGCGCCCTCGTTGGCCCGGTGAGGATCGCGCGCAGTCTCGTTACCAACGGCGAATGGCTCGCCTTCATGCGCGACGGCGGCTACGCGGCTGCGACGCTGTGGCTGATGGACGGCTTTGCCACCGTCAGCAGGGAAGACTGGCAGGCCCCGGGCCATTGGCGCGAGATCGATGGCCAATGGCACGTGATGACGCTGGCCGGGGTCAAGCCGGTCGATCCCGACGCGGCGGTCTGCCACATCAGCTATTACGAAGCCGACGCGTTCGCACGCTGGGCGGGAAAGCATCTGCCGACCGAGATGGAATGGGAGGTCGCGGCGCGCGCCGGCCAGCTCAACGACGCCTTCGGCATCGTTTGGCAATGGACCCGCAGCTCGTACTCGCCCTACCCCGGCTACCGCGCCATCGAAGGCGCGCTCGGCGAGTACAACGGCAAGTTCATGATCAACCAGCTGGTGCTGCGCGGCTCCTCGCTTGCGACCCCTGGCGGTCACAGTCGTGTCACATATCGCAATTTCTTCTATCCGCACCACCGCTGGCAGTTCACGGGACTGCGGCTCGCCGACTACTCGTAAAATTCTCATCCGACGACAAATGCGCGCCGGACAGCGCGTTCAGGAGAGTATCATGAATGTGCACGCCAGCGCTTTGGCCGAAGCCCATCTTCCCGACGAGCAGACCACCGCCTTTGCCCGCGAGGCTATCGAGGACCTGTCGCAGCAGCCGAAAAAGCTGTCACCGAAATATTTCTACGATGCGACCGGATCGGAATTGTTCGAGGCGATCACGCGTCTGCCGGAATATTATCCGACGCGCACCGAGCTTGCGATCCTGAAGGAGCGCGGCAGCGAGATCGCAAAGATCATTCCGGAGCATGCGGCGCTGGTCGAGTTCGGCGCAGGCGCAACCACGAAGGTGCGCCTGCTGCTCAACCACTGCAAGTTCGCGGCCTATGTGCCGGTCGACATCTCCGGCGACTTCCTGAAGGCCCAGGCCAACGGTCTGAAGCGGGATTTTCCGTCACTCGGCATCTATCCGGTGGCGGCCGACTTCACGACGCCGTTCGAACTGCCGAAGGCGGTCGCGACGATGCCCAAGGTCGGCTTCTTCCCCGGCTCAACCATCGGCAATTTCGAGCCGCAGGAGGCTCAGGCCTTCCTGAAGAGCGCCCGCGCAATTCTCGGCCAGGGCGCACAGATGATCATCGGCGCCGATCTCGAAAAGGAAGAGCGCCTGCTTCACGCCGCCTATAACGATGCGGCGGGCGTCACCGCCCGCTTCAACCTCAATGTGCTGGTCCGGATCAACCGCGAGCTCGGCGGCAATTTCGACCTTTCCGCCTTTACGCATGGCGCGATTTACAATCACGCGCGGCACCGCATCGAGATGCATCTGATCAGCAAGAAGAGCCAGACCGTACGCATGCTGGGCACCAGCTTCTCGTTCCGGCCGGGCGAGAGTATCCATACCGAGAACAGCTACAAATATAGTCTCGAGCGCTTCGCCGCGCTGGCGCAAGGCGCCGGCTGGCGGGTGCGCGAGAGCTGGACGGATGCGGCGAAGATGTTCTCGGTGCACGCGCTGGAGGCTGCGGAGTAAGACGCGCCCCTAGGGGCGCTCGGCCTTGATGGTCACGGTTGATGGCTTGCGAGCCTGACCGGCCGGGATACCGCCGATCGTCGTGATCAGAATAGCATTGCCGTCGATTGTGACCTCGCCATTCCAGCGGTCGCCAAGCGCGACGCTGCGGATGGTGGTGACATTCAATCGCTCGTAGCGCTTGCCTTCGCTGTCGAAGGCGCGGGCCGGTTCGGCCGTGAGAATATGCAGCGAATAAAATACGCCTGACCCACCGCCGCTGTAACTCGTGATGACGACTAGCAGCTTGTTCGCAGTCATCCCGATATAGCGATAGGCCTCTTCTTCGTTGAGAGTCTTGTCGCCCGGGCTGGCCCTGCTCTGTGCGATCCAGGTGTCGTTGCGCTTGATTGGATCAGCATAGAGATTGCTGCCGGTGGCGGCCTTGGCATCGATCGTGACGATGATGCTGCCGGAATCGGCGAGATCCCCGTCGCCCATATCGCGGAAAATGTTCGGCGGCACGGGCTCGCCGCCGACCGTAAAGTTTTGCCGGAGCTCGTCGATCGGACTCAGGCCTGCGGCGCTCGCAATCGGTGTGGCCAGCGCTACACAACATGCCAGCAGAAGCGTCAGCCGAAATCTCACGGAAACCTACGTCGCCAGGAGTGGTTCGTCGTTAGACGCCTCCCCGCCGCCGTCGGTTCAATGCTCTTCCGCCTCCTCCGGCTTGGACCCCAGCGACACCGACTCCCACACCGCGACGACAATCATGATCACGCTCGTCGCAACCGACAGCCAGAGCGGCGACAGATCGGCGGCGAACCACCACAGCGCCAGCAGCAGGATAATGCCGATGCCGTGCGAGAGCTGGAAGAAGCCGCGGATCGAGTGCTTGAAAAGGATGGTGCCGACCAGGAACACCAGCGGCCCGCCGATCGTGCTGACGATGGTCCTCATGTCGGAATGCCCGTTCGGGTGCTTCAGCACCAGTTCGTCCGCGATCGCGGTCAGGATGATGCCGGCGACGATTGGCATGTGCAGATAGGTATAGGCAAGCCGCGCCAGCCGGCCGGATTCGGCGGTCGTCGAAATCCGTTCGGAGCCGGCTTCGGCGCCCTTGTGGAAATAGACCCACCACATCGCGATGCTGCCAACCAGCGCCGAGACGAAGGCCAGGATGTTGTCCGCGGTCCAGTCCAGCTCGGCAAAAGTCGCGCCGTTGACGACGACGGCCTCACCGAGTGCGATGATGATGAAGCCGGCGCAGCGCTCGGCCATGTGGCCGCCTTCGACCGCCCAGGCCTCGACCGACGAGAACCCCAGCTTCGGGACCCAGAAGCGAACGGCCGGCGAGACATATTCGATCGTCAGCGCCAAGATCCAGAACCACAGCCTTTCCTCGCCGTGCGCCAGGCCACCGAGGATCCAGAAGATCGCGGAACCGCAGAGCCAGACCAGGATGCGGATCGCGTTGTGCCGCACCGCGGTGCGATGGCGTGGGGTTGCGACCAGCCAGAAGGCGGTGCGTCCAACCTGCATGGTCGCATAGGCAATGGCGAACCAGAGGCCTCGACCGTCAAAGGCGGTCGGGATCGTCGTCGACAGCACCAGGCCGCCCAGCATCATCAGGAAGATCAGGATGCGGACCGGCGTCAGCTCGGGGTTGAGCCAGTTGGTGACCCAGGCGGTGTAAACCCACACCCACCACACTGCGAGAAACAGCAGCGTGACCTCGACCGCGCCGAGCGGCGTGAAGTGATGCAGCAGCGTGTGCGAGACCTGGGTGATCGCGAACACGAAGACGAGGTCGAAGAACAGCTCCGCATTGGTGACGCGGCTGGGCTGGTTCGGCACGATCACGCGAAACATCGCGCCGCGCGGATTGTCCGCAGCCATCGTCATCCCCCCTTCGCGCGATCAGGTCAGGTGCTCGTCAGATCAAGTGCCCGGCACCCCGGTTTGCAGCGCCAGCGCATGCAGCACGCCGCCCATCTGGCCCTGCAGCGACTGGTAGACGATCTGGTGCTGCTGGACACGGGACTTGCCGCGGAAGGATTCCGAGATCACGGTCGCGGCGTAGTGGTCGCCATCGCCGGCGAGGTCACGGATCGTCACCTCGGCATCGGGGATCGCTGCCTTGATCATCGCCTCGATATCGTGGGCGTCCATTGGCATTCGGGTCTCGCTCCTGTCTCGTCGAATCGTCGCCGGGGTCCCCGGACCGGCGGGGCCAAACTTAGCGTGAACGGTCTTCTAGGTCACGCACCGACCTACTATATTCCCGCTTCCCGCAGGATAAAGGCACGACATAGTGCCGCGCACGGCAGATTGATCGAAAAGGCATGAAATCATGAAGCTTCCCGGCCCCGACCACCCCATCACCATCACCCAAAACCCCCGGCGCGTCCGTGTGACGGCGGGCGAGATCGTGATCGCGGAGAGCACCAAGGCGCTGACGCTGAAGGAGGCCAAATATCCGGCGGTGCAATATGTGCCGCGGGCAGATGCCAACATGGCGCTGCTGGAGCGCACCGAGCGCACCACCCACTGCCCCTACAAGGGCGATGCCAGCTATTACAGCATCAAGGCCGACGGCAAGACGCTCGACAACGCGATCTGGACCTACGAGACGCCCTTCCCCGCGATGACCGAGATCACCGGCCATCTCGCCTTCTATCCGGACAAGGTGAAGATCGAGGAAGTGGGGTAGTTTCTCATCGATACCATACCGTCATGGCCGGGCCATAGCCGTCCAAAGGACGGCGTCGCTGGCCCGGCCATCCACGTCCTTGGTAGCTGCTGACACGAACGACGTGGATGACCGGGACAAGCCCGGGCATCATGACCGCGCGTAGGATCAGCGTGGCTACGCCCTGAATATCGTGAGCCCCAGCACCAGCAGCACCAGGAAGATCACGACGAACACGTAAAACAGGAAGCGGGCAATGTCGGCGGAGGCGGCCGAGATGCCGGTGAAGCCGAGCACGCCGGCCACGATCGAAACCAGTAAGAAGATCAACGCCCATTTCAGGATCGTCATCACCAGCTCCACAACTTTGGCCACCACGAACGGCGGCCCCTCACCCGTTACGGGAACGCTAACTTCGCTGTGCGGAACTGGTTCCTGACCGCACTGCAGAAGACGTTCGTGGCACAGACTGCCCTTGCTGAATCGAGTTCCCGGTTGCAGAGTCCGGCCGGGAAGAAGCGCGACCGGGGCGGCCATGATCACGATGTCACATTCTGCGACGGTCGGTGCAGAGGTTCACGCCGCGCCAAAAAGCAAGGCGCGCAATTTGTCGCTCGACCGCGCGCGCACCTTCCTGACGCTGGTGGTGCTGCTGCATCACGCCGTCATTCCCTACACCTATTTCGGCCACACCGACCCGACCTCCTGGATCGGCTTCGACGTCGTCGTGCTCGCGACCGACAGTTTCTTCATGGCGATGTTCTTCTTCCTGTCCGGACTGTTCACCTGGCCTGGCATCGCGCGCAAGGCACCGTCGGTGTTCCTGCGCGACCGCCTGCTGCGGCTGGGGCTGCCATTCGCGATCGCGGCCCTCACGGTCATCCCGCTCGCCTATTACGCGATCGCGCTGCGCCAAAATCCCGAGCTGACCTTTGCCGCGTTCTGGTGGAAGACGGTGACGGTGGGACCGTGGCCGAGCGGGCCGATCTGGTTCGTGTGGGTGCTGCTTGCTTTCGACCTCACCGCAAGCCTGCTGTACCGAATCTCGGCGCACCTGGTCGATCCCGGCAACCGCGTCTCGCTTCGCGGGTTCGAACAGCCGGCCGCATTCTGGCTGACACTGGTCGTCGTCACCCTCATCGTCTATGTGCCGGCGCTGCTCTATTTCGGCGGCAACAGATGGTTCGAGTTCGGACCATTCTCGGTGCAGGCGAGCCGCATCCTGCTCTACTTCGCCTATTTCTTCATTGGTGTCAGCGTTGGTGCTGCGAATTTCGATCGCGGCATTCTCAGCGCCGACGGCCAATTGCCGAAGAACCGCTGGCTGTGGGTGGGCGTCACGCTGATCCCCTACTGCCTGATGTGGGTGATGATCTACGTCAAGCGTGAGATCCTCGGCAATCCCGACCCGCAGCCGCATTGGTACCAGGCGATCTACGGCACGTTCTTCGTGCTGTTCTCGGCCTCGATCCTGCTCGCGATCCTCGCCTTCTTCCTGCACCAGAAATCACCGGGGCCGAACCTGCTCGACCGCATGCAGGCGGACGCCTATGGCATGTTCCTGGTGCACTACCCGATTGCGCTGTGGCTGCAATATGCGCTGTTCGACTACGAGCTTCCAGCAATCGTGAAGGCCGCGATCGGCTTCGCGCTCACGGTGCTGCTGAGCTGGAGGCTGACGGCGGCGTTACGGAAGATTCCGGGGGCTTCGCACGTGCTGTGAGGCACACTCTCTCAACTCGTCATTGCGAGCGTAGCGAAGCAATCCAGAATCCCTCCGCGGAGATAGTCTGGATTGCTTCGCTACGCTCGCAATAACGGAGAACGTGGCGGCGATCAGGCCGCCTTCCCGCCCATATACTCCGGCAGCCAGCGCTCGAACGAGGTCCGCAGCGTGTCGATCGCAACCGGCGCCTCCCCCGCGATCGCGATCGCGTCGCCGCCGGTGGTGCCGATCCGCACGCAGGGCACCTCGCAGCCGCGCATCTTGGCGAGCACGCGGCCGGCCTCCGTTTCCGGCACGGTGACGAGATAGCGCGCCTGGTCCTCGCCGAACCAATAGGCTTGCGGGACGAGCGACGTCGGCGCCGCGAGCAGTTTTGCGCCGATGCCGCTCGCCATCGCCATCTCGGCAAGTGCGATCAAGAGGCCTCCGTCCGAGAGGTCGTGCACCGCGGTCGCGGTGCCCGCATGGATCATGCCGCGCACGCAGTCGCCATTGCGCTTTTCGGCGGCGAGATCGACCGGCGGCGGAGCGCCCTCCTCGCGACCGCAGATGTCGCTCAGATAGACGGACTGGCCGAGCCAGCCATGGGTCTCGCCGATCAGCAGGATCGCCTCGCCCTCGGCCTTGAAGGCGAGCGAAGCCGATTTGGTGAAGTCGTCGAGCAGGCCGACGCCGCCGATCGAGGGCGTCGGGAGGATCGCGCGGCCGTTGGTCTCGTTGTAGAGCGAGACGTTGCCGGACACGACCGGGAAGTCGAGCGCGCGGCAGGCTTCCGAAATGCCCTTCAGGCAGCCGACAAACTGCCCCATGATCTCGGGCCGCTCCGGATTGCCGAAATTGAGATTGTCGGTGATCGCGAGCGGCTTGCCGCCGACGGCCGTGATGTTGCGCCAGGCTTCCGCCACCGCCTGCATGCCGCCCTGATAGGGATCGGCCTCGCAATAGCGCGGCGTGACGTCGACGGTCAGCGCCAGCCCCTTCGGCCCGTCCTGCACGCGCACCACGGCGGCATCGCCGCCGGGACGCTGCATGGTGTTGCCGAGGATGACGTGGTCGTATTGCTCCCAGACCCAGCGCTTGCTGCACATGTCCGGCGTGCCGATCAGCTTCTCCAGCGCCGCACCGACGCCCATCGGCGCCGGCACCTCGCGCGCGTGCACGACCGGCAGCGCGGCGGAGGGGACGTGCGGGCGGTCATAAAGCGGCGCCTCGTCGCCGAGTTCCTTGATCGGCAAATCGGCCATGACGTCGCCGCCATGCTTGACCACGAAGCGCTTGCTCGGCGTGGTGTAGCCGACCACCGCGAAGTCGAGCCCCCACTTCTTGAAGATCGCCTCGGCTTGCTTTTCCTTCTCCGGCTTGAGCACCATGAGCATGCGCTCCTGGCTCTCCGAGAGCATCATCTCGTAGGCGCTCATGCCGGTCTCGCGGGTCGGCACCGCGTCGAGATCGAGGTCGACGCCGAGGTCGCCCTTGGCGCCCATCTCGACCGCCGAGCAGGTCAGGCCGGCCGCGCCCATGTCCTGGATCGCGATCACGCAATCGGCTTCCATGATCTCGAGGCAGGCCTCGAGCAGCAGCTTCTCGGCAAAGGGATCGCCGACCTGCACGGTCGGGCGCTTCTCCTCGGACTTGTCATCGAATTCGGCTGACGCCATCGAGGCACCGTGAATGCCGTCCCGCCCCGTCTTGGAGCCGAGATAGACGATCGGCATGTTCACGCCGGAGGCCGCCGCATAGAAGATCTTGTCGGTATCGGCGAGGCCGACCGCCATCGCGTTGACGAGGATGTTGCCGTCATAGCGGGTGTGGAAGCGCACTTGGCCGCCAACAGTCGGCACGCCGAACGAATTGCCGTAACCGCCGACACCGGCAACGACACCGGAAACCAGATGCCGGGTCTTGGCATGTTCCGGCGCGCCAAAGCTCAGCGCGTTGAGGCAGGCGATCGGACGCGCGCCCATGGTGAAGACGTCGCGCAAGATGCCGCCGACGCCGGTGGTCGCACCCTGATAGGGCTCGATATAGCTCGGGTGGTTGTGGCTCTCCATCTTGAAGACCACGGCCTGGCCGTCGCCGATGTCGATCACGCCGGCATTCTCGCCGGGGCCCTGGATCACCCAGGGCGCTTTCGTCGGCAGCCCCTTCAGATGAATGCGCGAGGATTTGTACGAGCAGTGCTCGTTCCACATCGCCGAGAAGATACCGAGCTCGGTGAAGGTCGGCTCCCGCCCGATCAGCTTCAGGATGCGCTCATACTCGTCGGGCTTGAGCCCGTGGGCGGCAACCAGTTCCGGGGTGATCTTGGGTTCGTTCTTCATGGATTCGGGGCTTTCGGCGGCGGTTGGCCGTTCTTAGGAACATCGAGGGCTCACGAAAAGCCCTTTATGGCGCATTTTACCGCTGTCCCACGTTTTGCGGTCGGGGGATGCGGGAACAGGAATTGCAACGTACGGACGGATCGGATTTAAGGACTAAAGACCCGTAATTGAAGGCCCATTTCCTTGCACGAATTGACCAAAGCGCCCCCGCCCCGCCGCCCCGATCTGCACATCGCCACCGAGGGCGAATTTACGGGTTGGCGAACCTGGATTCGCGACAGTTTTGAGAGCCATATCGGCCCCTTCTGGCACAGGATCGAGGATGACGGCAGCGTCCGCTGCGCCTTCCGGGTCGAGAAAAAGCACCTCAACGGCGGCAAGAACGTCCATGGCGGCTGCTTCATGGCCTTCGCCGACTATTGCCTGTTCGCGATTGCCACCCACGAGTTGGACGGTCCGGCCGTGACCACCAATTTCGCCTGCGATTTCCTCGACGCAGCACGCGAGGGCGAGCTGATCGAATGCACCGGTGAAGTATCCCGCGCCGGCGGCTCGCTGATCTTCCTTCGGGGCAAGCTGACCTCGGGCGGACGGCCGCTGTTCACCTTTTCCGGCACGATCAAGCGGGTGAAGCGGAAGCCGGCACTGCAGGCAAACGCATAGCTCGGCACCTTCCCTTTTCGCGCCCCCTCGCCCACAGTTGCAAAAAGCGCCTTTGCGCGGGGGAGCAAGACCAAGGTGCCGCAGAGCACATCGTCGTCCATCGTAGCCACCGGCGCGCGCAACTGGCGTGACTATGCGCTCTTGTTCGCGCTCGCCTGCTGCTGGAGCTCGACCTATCCGCTGGCCAAGCTCGCGCTGGACACCATCCCGCCGATCACCTTCATCTCGGCGCGCTCGCTGATCGCGGCGGCCTTCCTCTTCGCGATCCTGTGGATGCGCGGCGTCAGGGTCCCCACCGACGCCAAGGCCTGGAAGCTGTTCGCGACCCAGCAATTGATCAACTCGACCTTTCCGTTCCTGATCATCACATGGTCGCAGCAATATGTGCCGGCGTCGAACACGGTGGTGCTGGCCTCGACCACGCCGATCTTCGCCTTCCTGATCACCTCGCTGATCACCCGGCACGAGCCGGCAACGCTCCTGAAGCTCCTGGGCGCGATCCTCGGTCTCGCCGGCACAATCGCCATCATCGGGCTCGACGCATTGCGTGGCTTCGGAAGCGAGATCGTGGCCGAGATCGCGATCCTGCTCGCCACCATCTCCTTTGCCTGCGCGACGATCTTTGGCCTGCGGCTGTCCGAATACGACCCGATGGTGGTGGCGGCCGGCTCGCTGCTGTTCGGCGGCCTCCTGCTGCTGCCGCCCTCGCTCATGATCGACCAGCCCTGGACGCTGCACCCGACGCCAACGGCGATCACAGCCACCATCGTCATGGGAATCGTTTCGAGCGCGCTCGGGCTGATGCTGTTCTACATGTGCCTGGGACGGCTCGGCACGCTGACGACCAACGCGCAAGGCTATCTGCGCATCCCGATCGGCGTGGGCTTGTCCGTGCTGCTGCTTGGCGAGAGCGTGCCGTCGAACCTCGTGCTGGGACTGGTGCTTGTCATGGCGGGCGTCGCAGCCATGACGGTACCCGCCGAACGGCTGAAGCTGCGGTAAAGCGAAGCGTTGCTACTTGGCGTCGTCCGCCAGCAGTTTCCGGTATTTCTCGACGTCGCGCGTCACAAGCTGCTGAAGCAGCTCCGGCGTGTGCTCGTTGTCGTCGGGTGCAACGGTCGAGAGCTCGGCAAAGCGCTTCTTCACCGCGTCGGACTCGACAGCGATGCGCGCGGCAGCATTCAGCCTGGCAATAGTGGCCGGCGGCGTGCCTTTCGGCGCGAACAGCCCGTTCCAGCCCTGCGCCTCGAATTCGGGCAGTCCCGCTTCGGCAGAGGTAGGCAGATCGGGCGATGTCGCGAGCCGCACAGTCGAGCCGACCACGAGCCCCCGCACCAGCTTCTCGTTGATCGACTGCGAGACGGAGGCCGCCGCATCACAGACGCCGTCGATCTGGCCGCCGATCGCATCGGTCAGCGCAGGCGATGCGCCGCGATAGCCGACCAGCGTGGCGTCGATCCCGGCCGCCGTGACGAAGCTCTTGCAGATCAGGTAGTTCGACGAGCCGACGCCGGCATGGCCGAGATTGATCTTGCCGGGGTTTGCCTTGGCGTAGGCGATGAACTCCTTGAGGTCCTTGGCCGGAAAATCCTTGCGCAAAGCAATGATGCCGAACGTTTTCGCCACCATGGCGATGGGCACGAAGGAATCCGGCGTGAACGGCAGTTTTGGATAGATCGTATAGGTCGCAGCATTGGTGCCGGCATTGCCGATCGCGATGGTGTAGCCGTCAGGGTCGGCGCGAGAGGCGCGCGCCAGCGCGGTCGAGCCGCCGGCGCCGGCGACGTTCTCGATCACGATGGTCTGGCCGAGCGCCACGCCCATCTGCTCGGCGACGGTGCGCGCGATGACGTCCGACGTGCCGCCGGCTGCGAACGGCACGATCATGGTGATCGGACGCTTGGGAAAATCCTGCGCGAACGCAGCGGTCGCGAGCGACAACGCCGCAAGCGTGGCGAGACACCGCTTCAGCACGAATGAAATCACGCGGCCTTGTCCAGATGCTGGACCAGGCCTGCGAACAGGCCGCGGCCGTCGGTGCAGCCCATGATGTCTTCGACGTGGTTTTCCGGATGCGGCATCATGCCGAGCACGTTGCCCTTGTCGTTGACGAGGCCGGCGATGGAATGCGCCGCGCCGTTGATGTTGTGGCTCTCGTCGACCACGCCCTCGGCGGAGCAATAGCGATAGAGCACCCGCCCGTCGCCTTCGAGCCGCTTGACCGTCTCGTCATCCGCTTCGTAATTGCCTTCGCCATGCGCGACCGGCACGCGGATCACCTGGCCCGCATTGTAGCCGCGGGTGAACGGGGTGTCGGAGCGCTCGACGCGCAGATGCACGTCCTTGCAGATGAATTTCAACCGCGCATTGCGCATCAGCACGCCGGGCAGCAGGCCGGATTCGCAGAGGATCTGAAAGCCGTTGCAGACGCCGAGCACGAGCCCGCCCCTGGCGGCATAGTCGCGCACCGCGTCCATCACCGGCGCGCGCGCGGCAATTGCGCCGCAGCGCAGATAATCGCCGTAGGAGAAGCCGCCGGGCACGACCACGAGATCGGTGCCTACCGGCAGCGACGTCTCGGCATGCCAAACCATCGCCGGCTCGTGGCCCGAGATCAGCCTCAACGCGCGCGCCATGTCGCGCTCACGGTTGATTCCGGGAAAGACGAGGATGGCGGCTTTCATGATTCAGGTTCCAACGGGTGGGGGAATCGGGTTGGCCCGCGGGCCAAATCGTGAAGAGACATAGCCATTTGACGGGGATTTTACCAGTGCTAGCCTTGCCGGGCGGCCTTGTACACAGACCATAGCCACGGCACGTCTGCTCAACGATTTTGCCCGGGATTGAAGCCATGAATGTCCCGTCGCTGCCCGCATCCCAGTCCGAACCAGTGGCCTCCGAGGGCGTCGTCGCTGCCGGTGCCTATGTCGACGGCCGGCGCGTCGCCAACATCGCCGTTAGCGAGGCCTCGAGCTGGCGGGCCAAGCCCGGCCATGTGGTCTGGATCGGGCTGCACGAGCCCGACATGGCGCTGCTCGGCGCGGTGCAGAAGCAGTTCGATCTGCACGAACTCGCCATCGAGGACGCCAACAACGCCCATCAGCGGCCCAAGATCGAGCAATATGGCGAGGCCCTGTTCATCGTCGCGCGCACGGCGCAATTGATCGAGGGCCGGATCGCCTTCGGCGAGACTCACATCTTCATCGGCGACGGCTATCTCGTGACCGTCCGCCACGGCGCCTCGACCTCCTACACCGCGGTGCGCGAACGCTGCGAGAGCTGCCCCCGCGCGCTGGCGCGCGGCGTGGACTACATCCTCTATGCGATCCTCGATTTCATCGTCGACAATTATTCGCCCGTGCTCGAGAGCATTCACGAGGAGGTCGAGCAGATCGAGGACTACGTGCTCTCGAACGCGATCACCAAGGCGCAGATCGAGCGGCTCTACATGCTGCGCCGCGACTTACTGCGTCTGCGCAACGCGATCGGGCCGCTGGTCGAAGTCTGCCGCCGGCTGGAGCATGACGAGCTGTCGATGGTGCGGCCGGCCATGCAGACCCTGTTCCGCGACGTCACCGACCACGTCCGCAACATTCAGGAGCGCATCGATTCCATGCGCGAGGTGCTGGCCTTCGCCTTCGAAGCGAGCCTGCTGGTCGGCCAGGCGCAGGAGACGGCAGTGTCGAAGAAGCTCGCCTCGTGGCTTGCGATCCTCGCCGTGCCCACCGCGGTCGCGGGCATCTACGGGATGAACTTCAAATACATCCCCGAGCTGCAATGGGAGTACAGCTATTTCGTCGTCATGGGAATGATGGCGCTCGCCTGCCTTGGATTGTACTGGCGCTTCCGCCGCGTCGGATGGCTGTGAGGCGCTGCCACTTCCACGATTGCGTCCAGTCCAGCTCCTCATCTGAGGAGCGCGCTCTTCGCGCGCATCTCGAAGGATGAAGGCCGAGGTGCGAGAGCCGGGCCCGCATGGTTCGAGACGGCGCTTGCGCGCCTCCTCACCATGAGGGTTTACGAGGCGGCTCAGACGATCTCGACCCGATAATTCTCGATCACGGTGTTCGCCAGGAGCTTGTCGGCGGCATCCTTCAATGCCGCCTCCGCCTTGGCCTTGTCGGCGCCGGCGAGCTCGATGTCGAACACCTTGCCCTGGCGCACGCTGGCGACGCCGTCGACGCCGAGCGACTTCAGCGCGCCTTCGATGGCCTTGCCCTGCGGATCAAGGATGCCCGTCTTCAAGGTAACGGTGACACGTGCCTTCACGTCGAGATCCCCTTAGCTCTTCACCAGCACCGGGCCGGAGCCCTGCGGACGCTCGTTCTCCATCAGGATGCCGAGACGCTTTGCCACTTCGGTATAGGCCTCAAGCAGGCCGCCGAGATCCCTGCGGAAACGATCCTTGTCGAGCTTCTCGTTCGACTTGATGTCCCACAGACGGCAGCTATCCGGCGAAATCTCGTCGGCGACGATGATCCGCATCATCTCGTTCTCGAACAGCCGCCCACACTCCATCTTGAAGTCGACGAGGCGGATGCCGATGCCGAGGAAGAGACCGGTGAGGAAATCGTTGACGCGGATGGCAAGCGCCATGATGTCGTCGATCTCCTGCGGCGTGGCCCAGCCGAAGGCAGTGATGTGCTCTTCCGACACCATGGGGTCGTTGAGCTGGTCGTTCTTGTAGTAGAACTCGATGATCGAGCGCGGCAGCTGCGTGCCTTCCTCGATGCCGAGGCGCTGCGACAGCGAGCCGGCGGCCACGTTCCGCACCACCACCTCGAGCGGCACGATCTCGACCTCGCGAATCAACTGCTCGCGCATGTTGAGGCGGCGGATGAAATGGGTCGGCACCCCGATGTCGTTGAGGTGCTGAAACAGGTACTCCGAGATCCGGTTGTTGAGGACGCCCTTGCCCTCGATCACCTGATGCTTTTTCGCATTGAACGCGGTCGCGTCATCCTTGAAGTGCTGGATCAGGGTACCGGGCTCCGGACCTTCGTAAAGAACCTTTGCCTTGCCTTCATAAATGCGACGCCGACGGCTCATGGGGATGTACCGTGTTTTGTTGAAATCCATGTATTTGGTGTGCTCCGGTTTACGAGAACTACGACCCACGGCGGAGCTGCCGTGAACAGCCTTGAACCCGTCTATAACCCTTGGAAACAGAACGGGAACCAAGCCTTCAGGCAACCTATCCGATTGGCTGTCCCAGCACAATCGATCCGGCTCATCCGACGCCAACTTATACCGCCTTGCCTGCGGCTTAACGGCTCGTTGTTTTGCCGATTCGTGCCCCCTATCTAGGCATGCACCGGGGCCATCGCAACGAGGGCCGCCGGGTCCAGTCAGCAGGGAATTGGCAGAGGCATGACCACGTTCGACAAGCGCGAGGAAGGCTTTGAGAAAAAGTTCGCCCTCGACGAGGAGCAGAAATTCAAGGCGGAGGCCCGCCGCAACCGGCTGCTTGGCCTGTGGGCGGCCGAAAAGCTCGGAATCACCGGGGATGCAGCCGCGGCTTACGCCAAGGAGGTCGTTGCGGCCGATTTCGAGGAAGCCGGCGACGGCGACGTCCTGCGCAAGGTCATGGCCGATTTCGGCGACAAAACCGTCGCCGTCACCGAGCAGGCGATTCGCGCCAAGATGAGCGAGCTGATCGCCGTGGCGGCGGCCGAGGTGAAGGCGGGGAAATAGGCGAATCGGGAGCGGCGAATCGCGACCGAAATCCCGTTCGCCGCTCGCGCTCCCGGGCTTGCAGCCAGCCCCGGGCAATGCCAAATGGGCGGCATGTCCCAGGATCACATCTCAAACGTCCTCGCCGAACGCTATGCCTCGCCCGCCATGCGCGCCATCTGGAGCGGCGAAGGCAAGGTTCGCCTCGAACGTGACTACTGGATCGCCGTGCTCAAGGGCCAGCGCGACCTCGGTATTCCGGTGCCCGATGGGGTGATCGAGAGCTACGAGCGCGTGAAGGACCAGATTAACCTCGACTCCATTATGCGGCGCGAGCGCGTCACCCGCCACGACGTCAAGGCGCGCATCGAGGAGTTCTGCGATCTTGCCGGTCATGAGCACCTGCACAAGGGCATGACCAGCCGCGACCTCACCGAGAACGTGGAGCAACTGCAGGTCTACCGCGGACTGCAGCTGATCGAGACCAAGAGCATCGCCGCGCTGATTCGTTTTGCGAAGCACGCGCAGCAATTGCGCGACATCCCGTTCACCGCGCGCACGCACAACGTGGCCGCGCAGGTCACGACGCTCGGCAAGCGCATCGCCATGTCCGGCGAAGAGATGCTGCTGGCGCACCAGAGCCTGGTCAATGTGCTGAACACCTATCCGGCGCGCGGCCTGAAGGGCGCTGTCGGCACGCGGCTCGATCAGATCACCCTGTTCAATGGCGATGCCGGAAAGGCTCGCGCACTCGAGCAGCGCATTCTCGGTCACCTCGGTCTGCCCAAGAGCCTGGACGCTGTTGGTCAGGTGTATCCGCGCAGCCTCGACTTCCGTGCGGTCAGCGTGCTCACTGAGCTCGCCAGCGGCCCCGGCAATTTCGCCAAGACCATTCGCCTGATGGCGGGCCACGAACTCGCCAGCGAAGGTTTCGCGAAAGGCCAGGTCGGATCTTCCGCCATGCCGCACAAGATGAACAGCCGCTCCTGCGAGCGCATCAACGGCCTGCATGTGGTGTTGAAGGGCTATCTCGCCATGGCCGCAGGGCTCGCCGGCGATCAGTGGAACGAAGGCGACGTCTCCTGCTCCGTCGTCCGCCGCGTGATGCTGCCGGATGCCTTCCTTGCCATGGACGGACTGCTCGAAACCCTGCTCTCCGTGCTCGACCAGATGGAAGTGTTCGAAGCCGTCGTCGCGACCGAGCTCAACCGTTATTTGCCCTTCCTGCTGACCACCACGGTCATGATGGAAGCTGTGAAGAAGGGCGCCGGCCGTGAAGGCGCGCACGAGGCGATCAAGGAACATGCGGTCGCGGCCATTCGCGACCTGCGCACCGGCAAGATCGTGCAGAACGACCTGCTGCAACGCCTCGCCGCCGACCAGCGCCTCGGCTTGAGCGAAGCCGAATTGCAGCGCGTGCTCGACCACGGCCGCGCCAATTCCGGCGACGCCGGCGCCCAGGTCGATTACTTCGCCGAGCAGGTCGACGCTCTCGCCCGGGCCAAGCCTGAAGCGGCCAGCTACACCCCGGGCGCGATTTTGTAGCGAATAGCGAGTGGGTGAGACCCTACTCGCAATCCGCCATTCGCAGTCTACTCTTCCTTGAAGCCGTATTCCGGGACGTTGCCGCTGGCGCCGTAATACTTGTACGGCAGGAACTTGCCTGACATCGTGATCTTGACGCGGTCGCCCTTTGGGTTCGCGACGCGTTCGATCGCCATGTCGAAGTCGATCGCCGACATGATGCCGTCGCCGAACTCCTCCTCGATCAGCGCCTTCCAGGCCGGGCCGTTGACCATCACCATCTCGTAGAAGCGGTAGATCAGCGGATCGGTCGGCGGCATCGGCGTGCCGGTGCCGCGCATCGGCACCTCGTTGAGCATCGCGGTCTCGGCCTTCGACAGGCCGAACAGTTCGCCGGCGTTCGCCGCCTGCGGTTTTGTCAGCTTCATCTGGCCGAGGATCGCGCCGACGATCAGCACCTCGGCATAGCCGCCGACCTTGCCGCAGATGTATTTCCAGCTCCAACCCTTCTCGCGCTTGATGTCGAGCAGCTTTTCGGTGAGGTCTTCGCGTTTCATGTCAAGGTCTCCTCTTCTAGGCAGTCTTGTCTCTAGGCAGTTTTGCCGGGACTGGTCCCGGGTATCCGTGTCTGTCGTTGCTCTTCTCCGCCGGACGCGATCGTCAGCCCGGGCTTGCCAATATGCACCACGGGCACATTACGCGGATCATGATCGGGCTTCTCGGCGGTGAACGTCTTGCTGCGCGTCACCAGGAAATCGATGATGTGGTTGCGCAACGCGTAGTACAGCGGATGCCGGTGCAGGTCGGTGCGCCCGCGATCCCTGGGCAGCGGATTTTCGACGACCTCGGCCAGCACCGCGCCGGGACCGTTGGTCATCAGAAAAATCTTGTCGGCCAGGTAAATCGCCTCGTCCACGTCATGCGTGATCATGAACGCAGTCTGCCCGGTCTCAAGGCAGATCCGCCGCACCTCGTCCTGGAGCGTGCCGCGCGTCAGTGCGTCGAGCGCGGAGAACGGCTCGTCCATGAGCATCATCTTCGGCGTGATCGACAGCGCCCGCGCAATGCCGACGCGCTGCTTCATGCCGCCGGAAAGCTCGGACGGTCGCTTGTGTTCCGAACCCGTGAGGCCCACGAGATCAATAAAGGTCTGCGCGTGCGCCTTGACCCTGGCGCGATCCCAGCTGCGCCATTTCGAGCTGACGGCGTAGCCGACATTGCCGAGCACGGTGCGCCAAGGCAGCAGCGCGTGACTCTGGAAGATCACCGCGCGATCGAGGCTGGTGCCCGAAATGGCCTGCCCGTCGACGATAACGGCGCCCTCGCTCGGTGCGTCGAGGCCGGCCAGGATGTTGAGCACCGTGGTCTTGCCGCAGCCGGAATGGCCGATCACGCAGCAGAATTCGCCGCGCGCCATCGACAGCCACAGATTCTCGAACACGGTGGTCGTGGCGCCGCTGGCGCCGGGATAGCGCTTGGCGATGCCCTCGATGGAGATGAATTTGCCCGTCACCGCCCTACTCCGGAAACGTGACCATGCGCGTGAAACGCGCCAGGATCTGGTCGAGCAGCATGCCGACGATCCCGATCAGCAGGATTGCGATGATGACGTTGGTGATCGAGAGGTTGTTCCACTCGTTCCAGACGAAATAGCCGATGCCGGTTCCGCCGACGAGCATCTCGGCGGCGACGATGACGAGCCAGGCGATGCCGATCGAGATCCGCATGCCGGTCAAAATCGTCGGCGCCGCCGCCGGCAGGATCACGGTGAAGGCGCGCCGGAGCGTTCCGACCTCCAGCGTGCGCGCGACGTTGATCCATTCCTTGCGCACGCTGGCCACGCCAAACACGGTGTTGAGCAGCATCGGCCAGATCGAGCAGATGAAGATGACGAAGATCGCGGAGATCGAGGAATCCTTGATGGTGTAGAGCGCGAGCGGCATCCAGGCCAGCGGCGAGATCGGTTTCAGCACCTGGATGAAGGGATCGAGCGCATGGCTCAGCAGCGGCGACATGCCGATCAGGAAGCCGAGCGGGATGGCGACGAGCACGGCGAGCAGATACCCGCTGCCGACACGCGCGATGGAATAAGCGAGCTGGATGCCGAGCCCCTTGTCGTTCGGCCCGTTGTCGTAGAACGGCCGCCTCAGATGCTCCCAGAGCTTGGCGCCGACGTCGAGCGGCCCGGGCATCGCGGATTTGCCCTGCGTCGCGGTCAGGCCCATCAGCTTGGCGTATTCCGGACTCATCGCGGCGACCGGCGCGGTCGAACGCACGGCGAGATGCCAGATGCCGAGGAATGCGGCGAGCAGCGCGATCGATACGAGGCCGGCGCGGAGGCGGAGGGAGGTGGTCATCTCGAGATATCTCTCCACGCGTCGTCCCGGCGAAGGCCGGGACCCATAACCACAGGGAGACGTTTGGCGAAGACTCGTTGTCTGGTACTTCTACCGATCGCGATCGATGGATCACGCGGTATTGGTCCCGGCCTTCGCCGGGACGACAGCGGGGAGGCAGTGCAACTCCTCACGACGCCTTCCTGATCTTGAAGCTCGCGACGTAGTCCTCCGGCTTTTCCGGATCGAAATTCTTGCCCATCACCGCGAACGATTTGTAGCTGCTCGTGGGCGGCGTGAGGCCCATCTCGGTCATCAGCTTCCTGGTGTCGGTCGCCAGATACACCTGCTCGGCGACCGCCTTGTAGTCGACATCGCCCTTGATCTGGCCCCAGCGCTTCATTTGCGTCAGCATCCACACCGCAAACGACTGCCAGGGGAACGGATCGAAATCGACGCGCTTTGCGTCGGTCTTCACGCCGCCGAGGCCGTCGGCATAGGTGCCGGTCAGCACCTGCTCCAGCACCGTCACCGGCGCGTTGATATAGTTGGCCGGCGCGATCGCCTCCGCGATCTGCTTGCGGTTCTCCGCCTTCGACGCATAGGCCGTGGCATCGACGATGGCGCGCGTCAGCGCCGCAAAGCTGTTCGGGGCCGTGGTGATGAACTCGCGGCTGGCAGCAAAGCTGCAGCAGGGATGGCCGTCCCAGATCTCCTTCGAGAGCAGATGCATGAAGCCGACGCCGTCATAGATGGCGCGCTGGCAGATGTTGTCGGGCGCGAGGAAGCCGTCAATGTTGTCGGCGCGCAAATTTGCGACCATCTCCGGCGGCGGCACCGAGCGCAGTTGCACGTCAGTATCGGGATCAATTCCGTGCTCGGCGAGATAATACCGCAGCAGATAATTGTGCATGGAGTAGTCGAATGGAATCGCGAATTTCAGGCCCTTCCAGTCCTTCGGGTCGCGCTTGTCCTTGTGCTTCGTCGCAAGCACGATGCCCTGCCCGTTGATGTTCTCGATCGCGGGCACAGAGAACAGAATCGCATTGGCACCCAGACCGAGCGAGATCGCGATCGGCATCGGCGCCAGCATGTGGGCGGCGTCGTATTCCTTGTTGATGGTCTTGTCGCGGATCACCGCCCAGCCGGCGGTCTTCACCACTTCGACGTTGAGGCCGTGCTTGGCGTAGAAGCCGAGCGGCGCCGCCATGATGATCGGCGTCGCACAGGTGATCGGGATGAAGCCGACCTTGAGATCCTTCTTCTCGGGCGCACCGGTCTCGGCAAACACTTCAGTTGCCGTTTTGATCGGGAAGAATTGCGACAGCGCGGCAAGCGCGGTCGACGCACCGACCGATTTCAGGAACGCGCGCCGCGCCGCGTCCTGCGGAAACATTGCGCGCATCACGGCAGACGCCACCACGCCCTCGTAGCGCTTCTCCTCGCTCTCGACCGGCTCGCAGCGCAGCGTCAACGCCGCCTGCTCGTGCTCCGTCGCGGAGCGATGCTGGCCGCAAACACAGCCCGCCCCGAGATTACGGTCGGCATCGAACGGATCGTCGAACGTGGACATAACACTGCGCCCCTTTGTCACACTGCGCGACAGGCCTCGTCGCCCGCGCGTCAAGTCAAAATTCCATCGTGGCCCGGCTGCGCCTTGAGCAGCCGGGCCACGGGAAACATGCAGGTTCTATGCCGCCTTGCCTGTTACCTGGGCAGCAATCGGCAGCCCCTGCTCGATCGGCAGCGAGGGATCGCGCGACCATTCGTTCCAGGAGCCGAAATACATCCGCACGTCCTTCACGCCGGCGTTCTTGAGCGCGAGGAAGGTGTTCGAGGCACGCGCCCCCTTGAAGCAGTAGAGATAGACCGGCGTGGTCGTCGAGATGCCGACGGTGGCGCATTCGGCCAGAATCTCGTCCTTGGACTTGAAGCGCGGGCCCTCGGCGGTCGGCTTCATCATGCGGTACCATTCCAGCCAGACGGCGCCGGGGATGCGCCCCTTGCGCGGGCAAAAGTCCTTGCCGTAGGGCGACGAGCTGTCGCCGATCCATTCGTCGACATCGCGCACATCGAGAATGGCCACACCCGGCTTGCCGACGGCCCCTAGCATGGTCTTGGCGTCGATCAGGATCTCGCCCGCTTGAGGCACGATCGCGAACGAGGCCCTTGCCGGCGCCGGGATGTCCTTCGTCACCGGAAAGCCCGCGCCGGCCCAGGCGTCGAAACCGCCATGCAGCACCTTGACCTTGGGATAGCCGAGCATGGTGAGGAGATAGTAGCCGCGGCAGGACTGGCCGAATCCTGAACTCATCGACTGCTCGTAGATCACAGCCGTTTCCTTGCCGGAGAGGCCTGCGCCGCCGAAGGCGTCGGCGAACTTTGTCTTCAGCTCGCTCATCCCCTCCGGGGTCGAGGTCGCCAGAAAAGTGAAGATCTCATGCACGTTGACGGCGTTGGGCATATGCCCGGCGGCGTAGGCGTCGGGATTACGCGTGTCGATCACGACACACGGCTCGGTTTTCAAGAGATCGGCAAGTTCGACGGCACTAATCAGAACGTCAGTCATGGCAGCCTCTCCGTTGAGGTTCAGTGGACGTGGGGGTGGACTCGTGAAGATCAGGAATCGGCGAGCATCTTGCGCAACTGCTTGGTGGCGGGCGTGACGATCGCGACGAAATAGGCCTCGCGCAGGCGCCGCTGCGCGCGGTGGCTTTTGAGGTAGCCGCGCGCGCCACAATGCAGCATCGCCGCATGCGCCGCCGCGACGCTGGCCTCGCCGGCGCGCAAGCGCAGTGCGATCACTTTACGCCAGTAGGTCTCCTCCTCATTGTAGGGATCGCGCGCCAGCGCCATCGTCTCCGCCTCGAGCTCGGCGGCGAGATCGCGGAAATGCACGGGCTGCTGCGGCAGGTAGCGATTGATGTGGCCGAGCGAACCATCGACCTCGTCCATGATGTTGATGCAGTCCCTGATGAGGCCGAGCGCCATGCCCGCCTGGAGCAGGATGAAGCCGGCGCGGATCTTCTTGACGAAGGGCGCGGCGGGATCGGCGAGGATCAGCTCGTCCGGCACGAAGACGTCGCGGAACTGCACGCCGTAAGTACCAGTGCCGTCCATGGCGAGGAACGGCTTGCATGGTGTCAGCGTGATCGCGGGATCGGAGCAATCGGCCAGGAACATCACGGAGCCGGGCTCGCCGCTTGCGATGCCCGGCTCGTCCTCGCGCTCGAAGATCGTGCCGAAATAATGGTCGGGACCGAGATTGGAGACCCAGGGCAGCGCGCCGCGCACGACGTAGCCGCCGTCGACCTTGCGCCCTTTCAGTTTCAGCTTCTCGATACCGAAGAAGCTCTTCATCGGATTGGACAGCCCGGTGCCGCCGAGCACGCGGCCGGTCGAAAAGGCATCGCCGAAGCGTCTTGCGAGCTTCATGTTGGTCGAGTTGGCCGCGTACCAGACCAGCGTGTTCTGGCACCAGGCCATGAAGGCGGTGGCACCGCAGACCTCGCCGATCGCCGCCATCGCCTGAATCGCGCAGCGCAGATCGGCTGGCCCTTCGTGCGGCATGTGGCTGCCCCAGGCGCCGACCGCGCCGAGCGCACGCAACACTTCGGCCGGATAGACCGAGCCGGCATCGATGCCGGCGGCGAGCGGCGCAAGCTGCTCCCGCGAGATCCGCGCCACCTCGCCCGCAATGGACGGTGCGGGCTGATCTAAAGCTTCGACCCGCGATAAAGCCAGTGAACCCATGATCGTCTCCCGCACCTTATGTCCTGTTGCCGTCAGCCTAGACGCCGACCTCGAGATTGACCGGGCGAGTAAAAGTGTTGGCGACCGGCGACCATTTCTTCACATGGGCGACCAGCGCATTGATCTCGTCCTGCGAGATGCCCTCGCAATCCATGTCGACCTTGACGCGCACGTCGGTGAAACCAACCGGCTTGTCGGAGACATCGCCGGTGCCCCAGACCGCGCTGATGTTGAGGTCGCCTTCGAGCTCGAGCTCGAGCTTGTTGACGATCCAGCCGCGATGCACGGCATTAGCGTGCAGGCCGACCGCGAGGCACGAGCCGAGCGCGGCCAGCGACGCCTCCGACGGATTCGGCGCGGTATCGTCGCCCAGAAGGCCCGGCGGCTCGTCGACGATGTAGGGCGGCAAATTGCGGACGTAGTTGGCGTGGCGGAATTTTCCTTCCGCGACCGTCTTGCACTTCAAGGTCTTGACGACCTTGGGATTGGCCTTGCCGTTGGCGATCAGTTGCTCGAGCCCATTCTTGTCGATGGGCGCGAGGCAACCCGTCAGCACTGTCTTTTGAACGACGGCAGTCATCATTTTCTCCCTGGCAGCCGAGGAACTCGGCAGGATACCGAACGGTCTGTTTTCTTGCATGGAGCGTGCCAGATCAGGCCGAAAACAAAATGCCAAGCATTGGAGCCACTTAGCCGGCGCTGCCTGCGGATTGGTCAGCCGCCCCCTGCTCAAAGGCGATGCAGATGACCTGCCCCTTGCGAATCTTTTCGGCTCGGAACAGATGCGGCTTGCTGATGCAGCGCGGCTGCGATTAAGTTTGGGCCATGGTCAAGACGTCATCGAAGAAGAAATCCAACTCGCCTCACGCCGCCGCTGGTGAAGACGAGTCCGCGCGCGGGCGCCTGCTGAGCGCCGCGACGCATCTGTTCTGCAAGAACGGAATCAACGCCACCGGCATCGATGCGATCATCGAGGAAGCCGGCACCGCGAAGACCACGCTCTATAAATTGTTCGGCTCCAAGACCAATCTCGTCAATGCGGTGCTGGAGAGCGAAGGCAAGCAGTGGCGCGAATGGTTCGTCGGCGCCATGGAAGAAGGCGGCGGCGACGCGCAGGCGAAGCTGACGCGCATCTTCCCGGCGCTGAAGAGCTGGTTCGCCGAAGAGCGCTTCTACGGCTGCCCCTTCATCAATGCGGTCGGCGAGCACGACAAGGACGCCAAGCAATTCCGCAACATTGCAATGAAGCACAAGAAGATCGTGCTCGGCCATATCGAGAAGCTGGCCGGCGAGCTCGGATCGGGCGAGCCCACGGTGCTCGCGCATCAGCTCGGCCTCATCATCGACGGCGCGATCGTGGCCGCAATGATCTCGCGCGATCCGGGTGTGGCGGATACGGCAGCGCTGACCGCAGGGCCCCTGCTCAGCCAATCGAAAGCGAGGAAGAAGCGCGCGGCGGATCAGCTCGAGGCGGTGTGAGCTTGTAGAGATCTCGTAGGGTCGGCACGCTTCGCATTGCCCACCCTACGAGACCGGCCTTATCGCCGCGGCAACGCCTCCGTAAACCGCCTGATCGCCTCGAGCACCGGCTGCTGATCGCCCGCAAAGAACCAGTGATCGTTGCCGTCGAGCTCGACGAACTCCGCCCCGGCGATCCGGCCCGCGATATCGCGTCCGGCCGCAATCCTCACAGCGCGGTCGTCGCGACGGTGCAGCACCAGCGTCGGCACGGCAATTTGCGCCAGAAGGTGTCGCACGTCGGCGTCGCGAAACGCTTCGAGCACGGCGGAGATGCCGCCGGGACTGGACGCCGCGCGCAGCAGCCCGGCCCACCAGGCGCGCGCCCGGGGATCGCCGGCAAGGCTCGGCGCGAAAGTTTCGATCCCGGCCGGGCCACCCCATTGCGCAATGAGTTGCTGGCGCCATGCATCATACTGGCTGGTGCGCAACGCATACGGATAGTCCGGCGCCCAGCAGCCCTTGGCCAGCGCGCCGAACAGAATGAGCCCGGCCGTGAGCCGCGGTTCATCGACCGCAAACTTGATGCAGGCTGGCCCGCATTCGGATGCGCCAAACAGCACGACGCGACGCGATTCCGCCGCGCGCAGCACGGTGCCGATATCCTCTGCCGTGACGTCGATCCCCGGGGCTGATCCGACCCGGTCGGACAGCCCGATTCCGCGACGATCGAAAACAATGAGCCGCCCAAGCTTCATCAACGACGCGAGGAACGTCCGGCTCGCGGGATGCTCCCAGACGCGTTCCACATGCGACACGAAGCCAGGCATGACCAGGATATCGAGCGGGCCGCTTCCGTAGGTCTGATAGGCCAGATGCACGCCGGCGCCCTTCACGTAACGTGTGGTCGGAACGGCCTGCGCCGCCGCCGCGGGACTCATGAGCGCCTCGGTCTCGGCCTCCGGCGCGACCCCGAGTTCGTCCCGCAGCCGCTGCGTCAGTGCCGAATGGTGCCGCTCCGCCGCGCTTCGGTCGCCGGCCAGCAGAAGACTGCGGATCAGGTGCCGGCCATACACCTCGCTGAACGGATCGAGCTCGACCAGACGTCCCGCATGCGCTGTCGCGGCAAAATGGTCGCCGGCGGCAGTCCTGTCCTGCACCAGGCGCTCCAGCGCGTGCATGAGCCGTCCCCGCAGCGCTTCGCGGCGAAAGAACGCCCAGTCGTCGAATTCGCGACAGTCGTCCAGAACGAAGCCGGCCAGGAAGTCACCCCGATAAATCCGGCAGGCCTCTTCAAAGTCGCCGCGATCGCAGGCGCACTCGAACAGGTGCGTATCGACCTTCAGCTCGACCGCGGGAGACCATCGCAGGCTGCTGCGGTCGGTCTCGAAGACCGGCTGGCCGAGCGTGAGCTCGATGCGATGAAGCAGACGCCGCAATCGCGCGAGGCCGGTCTCGCGAGCTGTCTCGGGCCACAGCAGCGTGGCAATGACGTCCCGCGCAACAGTGCCCTTTGCCTCCGCGAGATAGATCAGCAGCGCAAGACCCTTGCGCAGGTTCAGCTTGATGGGGCGGCCGTCGGCGTGGACCTCCGGGAACCCGAACGTCCCAAGCGAGAAAGCCGTCATAAAAGTCCTCCCTCCCCGGTCGACGCCCCCGGGGGACGGACAGGGGACGGTCCGGCGGTAACAGTCAGGCCCGATCGAGCCTGATCGCCACCGAGCGGTTCAGGCTTTTGCATGCGGCACCGCCGCCGTCCGCACAATAGGAAAAAACATGGTCGCGCGCCTCGCAATCCTGCTCTACGCCATCGTGAGCTATGCGGTATTTACCGCTTCATTTCTCTACGCGCTCGGTTTCGTCGGCAATTATGTCGTGCCGAAGTCGATCGACGTCGGCGGCCCCTCGAATTTGGGCGAGGCCATCGTCGTCAACCTTTTGCTGCTGGGCCTGTTTGCAATCCAGCACAGCGTCACGGCGCGCCCGGCTTTCAAGCGATGGTGGGCCAAGATCCTTCCCGTGGCGTGTCAGCGCAGCACCTATGTGCTGTTCTCCAGCCTGATCCTCCTGCTGCTGTTCTGGCAGTGGCGTGCGATCCCGGCACCAGTCTGGCAGGTCAACGGCATTGCGGCCTGGTTGCTGATCGGCGTCCATTGGCTCGGCTGGTTGATCGCGTTTGCCTCGACCCACATGATCGATCATTTCGATCTGTTCGGCCTGCGCCAGGCTTTCGTCGCGCTGCGCGGGACCGAGATGCCCGGTCAATCGTTCAGGACGCCGCTGCTCTACAAGATCGTGCGGCATCCGCTCATGCTGGGCTTTCTGCTCGCGTTCTGGGCCACGCCCAAGATGACCGCCGGCCATTTGCTGTTCGCGATCGCGAACACGGCCTACATCCTGGTCGCGCTGCGGTTCGAGGAACGGGACCTGATCGCCGAGTTCGGCGCGACCTATCAGCAGTATCGCCGGCGCGTTCCCATGCTGGTGCCACGTCTCTTCGGTCGCCGCCGGACGGACGATCGCCGACCTGTTGGAGCGCCCCGATGAAAGCGGTTCTCTGCAGAGAGTTCACCGGCCCGCAAAATTTGCGCCTCAGTGAGATCGCTGAGCCGAAGCCGGCCGGCGACGAGATTCTCATCGACGTCCACGCGGCCTCCGTCAGTTTCATGGACCAGTTGCTGGTCTCGGGCCTCTACCAAATGCGGCCGCCGACGCCTTTTGTGCCCGGCACGGAAGCATCCGGTGTCGTCGTAGCGGTCGGCGACAAGGTCACGACATTCGCACCCGGCGATCGCGTGGCGTGCAGCAGCTGGACCGGCGGCTACGCCGAACGGATGACCGCGAAGGAATCGAAAAGCGTGCGGCTGCCTGATGGCGTCACGTTCGAAGCCGCAGCGACGGTGCTGCACAATTACGGCACAGCCTACTACGCACTGGTCGAGCGGGCACGGGCGCAACGCGGCGAAATCGTTTTTGTCACCGGCGCTGCCGGCGGAGTTGGGCTCGCCGCTGTCGACCTCTGCCGTCATCTGGGCCTTCGCGTCGTCGCCGGTGTCGGCTCCGATGACAAGGCCGCCCTGGTGCGCGGTTACGGGGCCAGCGAGGTCATCAACTATCGCAGCGAAGATCTGCGCGAGCGGATCAAGTCGATCACCGGCGGGGACGGCATTGATGTCGGCTTCGACAATCTCGGCGGCGCGATCCTCGAGCAGATGGCCCGGCTGATGACATGGGGCGGACGGCTGATGCCGATCGGCTTCACCAGCGGCGAAATTCCACAGATCCCGATGAACCTCCCGCTCCTGAAGAACTACTCCATCATCGGCGTCTTTGCCGGCGCCTGGGCGGAGAAATTCCCCGCAGAGGCCGCGCGCATGAACGACACGCTCATGCAATTGCTCGCCAACGGACAAATCCGCCCGCACATCGACCGTGTCCTCCCTTTGGAGGAGGTCACTGAGGCCATGCGCGCGGTGGCCAATCGAACGGTTCAGGGACGAATTGTCCTCCGGATGAGGTAGAGTACGCCGACGAAAGAGGGAACGAATCCGATGACAGAGATCATCATCGACAAGCGCTATTGCGGTCCTCCGAACTCAGGGAATGGCGGCTATGTCTGCGGCCGGCTGGCTCGCCACATTCCCGGCGGTGCGGAGGTGACGCTGCGCGCGCCGCCTCCGCTGGACACGCCGCTCGATGCCATCGCGACGGACGACGGCACATGGGAGCTTCGCGACGGCGCCAAGGTCGTTGCAACCGGACGAGCGACAGGCGTTGAACTCGCGCGGCTGGAGACGGCCAGTTTCGAGGAGGCCTGTGCCGCTGAATTGCTGACGCCGGTGAAGCCGCACGAACATCCGCTGCCGACCTGCTTCGTCTGCGGCCCTGCGCGGGCGAAAGGCGACGGCCTGCGCATCTTCGCCGGACCGCTCGGACGTCACGCGCACACGCCCGTTCTCGCGGCGAGTTGGACCCCCGATCCAAATCTCGCTGCCGAGGACGGTCTGATCGCGCCCGAATTTCTCTGGTCGGCGCTCGATTGTCCAACGGGCTATGCCTGCAACTACAATCAAGAGAGCGGCAGCTTTGGCCAGGCACCGCTCCTGCTGGGACGGATGTCAGCCCGAATCGAAGCCCGCCCGCGCCCCGGCGACCGCTGCGTCATCACGGCATGGCCCACCGGCCGCGACGGCCGCAAGCGCGCCGCCGAGGCCGCGCTGCATGATGAAGCCGGGAGGCTGCTGGCCGTAGCGAGGACGACATGGATCGCGGTGGATCGCGACGTGCAACTCGGACGAGGATGACGCTTCGTAGGTGGGCAAAGCGAAGCGTGCCCACGATCTCTCTCCGGCACAAAAAGTCGTGGGCACGGCGCCATGCGCCTTTGCCCACCCTACGAGACCGTCCAAGAGTTCGCCCTACACCGCCGTCTTGGAAAATCCAGCCGCCAGATGATCGATCAGCGCGCGAACGGCACGAGGCAGGCCGCGTCGTGTCGTGAAGACGAGATGCACCATGCCACGGTGACCGCGCCATTCCCTGAGCACATGCACGAGCTTGCCTTGCGAAAGCGCGTCCCGACAGAGGTCATCGGGCAAGAGCGCAACACCGAGGCCGGCGACAGCCGCATCGCGCACCGCGCCGAAGTCACCGCATCCCATGCGCGGTTCAAGCTTGAGAACGCGAGCCCGCCCATCGTCCGTCTGCAGATGCCATTCGACCAGGACGTCATTGTCTGACGTCGCCAGAATGGGAAGCGCGGTCAGGTCGTCCAGCGTTCGCAGCCGGTTTGCGAGCTGAGGGCTCGCGACAAGGATGCGCGTCGACGTGCCGAGCGACCGCATGGTGAGCGCTGCATCGCCCGTGAGTTCGGACCGAACGCGCAAGGCAACGTCGATCCGCTCGTCGATGAGGTCGACGGGCCGATCGATGGCGACGAGTTGCAGTCGCACCTTGGGATAGCGGATCAGGAAGCTCGATGTGAGCGCGGAGATTTCCGCGACCATGCCGGTTGGACAGCTGAAACGAATGCGGCCGTGAGGTTCGGCCTGCGCTTGCGTCACCAGCGCCTCGGCCTGCTCGGCCTCGGCCAGGATCGCACGACAGCGCTCGTAGAAGGCTTGCCCCACCTCGGTGACGCGAAAACGTCGGCTGGACCGCTCGATGAGGCGCAAGCCAAGGCGCTCCTCGAGCCCGGCAATCCGCCGGCTGAGTTTTGATCGGCTCGCGCAGGGCCCTCCCGGCGGCGGCAAACCCGCCATGCCCGACAACCTCGGCGAAATAGGCAAAGTCGTTCAGATCGGCCTTCATCGTTCCTCTCATAGAACGCTGAGTACCATATCCGCCAACTACCCGCATCATCGTTCCGTAGGCATTTACGACGGGCAACGGCGCTTTCGCCACATGCTTCGAAGGAGACGGACGATGACTGATAGGTTCAACAACAAGGTCGTGGTGGTGACCGGCGGCACGAGCGGCATCGGCCTCGCCACCGCAAAGGCGTTTGCGGCTGAAGGCGCCTCGGTGTTCATCACCGGCCGTCGCCAGGACGCGCTCGACGCGGCGGTAAAATCGATCGGTGGTCGCGTGACCGGTGTGCGGGGCGACATGGCCAATCTCGCCGACATCGACCGCCTCTACGACGCCGTCCAGCAAAAGCACCAGCAGATCGACGTGATCTTCGCCAATGCCGGCGGCGGCGAGTTCGCACCGCTCGGCGCGATCACCGAGGAACACTATCAGCGCACGTTCGACACCAACGTGAAGGGCGTGCTCTTCACCGTTCAAAAGGCGCTGCCCCTGCTCCGCGAAGGCGCTTCCATCGTGCTGAACGCGTCGACCACCAGCATCTCGGGGACGCCGGCCTTCAGCGTCTATTCGGCGACCAAGGCCGCCGTGCGCAACTTCGCGCGCAACTGGATCCTCGACCTCAAGGACCGGCACATCCGCGTCAACGCGATCAGCCCCGGCGTCACCGATACTCCAGCGCTGAACCAGCTGTTCGGCGGCGACGAGCAGGCAGCAGGCACGAAGACTTATCTTGCGGGACTGATCCCGGCCGGCCGCGTCGGCCAGCCCGAGGAGATCGCCAAAGCCGTGCTGTTCCTGGCCTCCGACGACGCAAGCTTCGTCAACGGCGTCGAGCTCTTCGTCGATGGCGGGCAGGCTCAGATCTGAAGCGCGATCCGTGCACAGCTCATAATTCGTAGGGTGGGCAAAGGCGCAAAACGCCGTGCCCACCCTACGACGCTTATGGAATTTGGAGAAAGAGACGATGACCCGCACCAATGAATCGACGGATCGCATCCACGAACTGCTTCGCCGCAACCTTCAGGAGGTTTTCAGCGAGGGCGACGCGAAGCGCCGCCGCGCCGCAATCGACGAGCTCTGGATGGAGAACGCCGCCCTGTACATCCCGCCAGGCGTCATTGTCGGCCACGACGCGATCGACAAATTTGCAGGGGAGCTGCGCGCCGCGCATCCCCACTTCGTCTACACGCCAACAGGCGAGCCTCAGGCGCTTCACAATGCCGGTCGATTGGCCTGGACATCAGGTCCCCGCGACGAAGCACCGGACTACACCGGATGGGACGTCATCATCGTGGAGCATGGCAGGATCGCCGCGCTCTATGTGTTCCTCGACCAGCCCGGCAAATGAATGCTGGCTCGCGGAAGGCTACCGCCCTACGAGGCAGCCGAGCCCTCCGCGATCATCCATGCGCGCAAGCATTTCGTAGGGTGGGCAAAGGCGCGAAGCGCCGTGCCCCCCACTCCTGTCTCAGCCTTTGTTGAGTGACATAGTGGGCACGCTTCACTTTGCCCACCGTACGATGTCGTTCGAACCAGACTGCATCGTGCCCGAACTTCGCTAGGGACTCGCACCGAGCAGCTTGAGCTCGGCCGCGGCCGCCTGTGCTTCCACGAACGTCGGCGGGCAATCGGCAAGGGCCAGTCCGAAAAGCCGCCGCGCCTCCTCCTTCACGCCACGCTGCAAAGCGAGTTCGGCGGTGAAGAAATTCGCTTCGCAGATCTGGCCCTTCTTCTTGACCGGATCGGGATCGTCGGCCGCGGCCATTACCTCATCAGCCGTCATCGTCCCCAACATGAGCCGGACGACAGGCGCAGGCCATTTGGTCATATCGAGCTTGGCAGTTGCCTCTGACAGAGTGCCCGGTGCATTGCTGCGCCAGCCTGCGATCTCGCGCCAGATCGCAGCGTAGGGCTCCTTGGGATCGAGCTCCCTCGACCGATCGAGATAGGCGATCGCCTGCCCAAGCGAACCGGCCTGGAGCTGTGCCATGGCACATGGACGATAGAGGTGGCCACCTTCGGGTTGAGCTCGATCGCTCGGTCACACGCCGCAATGGCACGCTCTGAATCGCCCATAGCCAGAAAGGTCAAGCCACGACAGACGTGGGTGTACACATCTTTCGGTTCGAGCGACGCCGCGCGATCGCAATCGGCCATCGCCCGCGTAAGATCAGGTTTGGCCCTGTATTCAGCCGCACGGTAGACGTACGCGACCCGATAGTTTGGATCGAGTTGCATCGCCCGCTCGTAATCCGCGATCGCATCCTCACTGTTACCCTTCCTGCTCTGCGCAGCTCCCCGCGCCAGATAGGCGGCCGCGTACGTCGAATTGGACGGGACAGCCTGATTGGAGGAGGCAGGAGCCAGATCGCCGCCGTTGTAATAAGCTCCCTCCGCACCAGCGATGGCCCGGGGCGGATCAGATTTGAATTCGATCACCTTGCCATAGTCGGCGATCGCTCTGTTTAAATCGCCCTTTTTCATATGCGTAACCCCACGACTGTAGTAAGCACGCAGGTTCCTGGGGCTCAGCCGAATGACCTGATCGTAATCCGCCAGAGCATGGTCGTAATCGCCTAGCTGATAGTGCGAATACGCACGACAGTAGTAGGCGTACATGTTCTGCGGGTAGAGCCTGATCAACTCATCGTAGTCGGCAATCGCATGCTCGTACTCGCCCTTCTTGTTGTAGGCCGCGGCACGATTGAAGTGGGCCCTGATCGCGCCTTGCTGGCCGAATTTTCCGGAGTCCAGCACGGAGGTGCACGCAGCGATGCGCTCGTCGATCGGGACTTCCGTGGTCGCGGTGCATTTCCAGTCCGTGGTGGAATCATCTGCAGTCGCGGGAGAGACAAACGCAAGAACGGCCAAACCAATCGCCGCGCAAGCGAGCACGCGGCTGATCATTCCAATCATGAGGCACCCAGATTAATTCCCAGGATTTATCATAGCAACCGTCCGTGCTTCTGCACAGCCCCTGGTTGCAACGATTGCTGAGGCGCCAGCCGGCTCAGACCTACTCGCTCTGCTCAATCATCCCCTGAAGCCGCACCAGCTCTGTCTCCAGATCCCGCTCCACATCCGCCGCCCGGATCTCCAGCACGCGATAGTCCCGCGCCTCCAGCCACGACCGCCGCGATGCGCGGTCGGCAGCGATCGTCTCGCCTTCGCCCGGGTTGACCAGCTCGATCGCGATCCGGTGCGGGAACGAGACGAAGTCCGGGATGTGGCGGCCGACCGGGGTCTGGCGCTTGAACGCTCCGGCGAAACGGCGATCACGGGTCAGGGCCTGCCAGAGCAAGCGCTCGGCGTCGGTCGGGTTGCGGCGGAGCAGCCGCGCGAGGCCGCGCACCGTGCTGCCGCTGTCGGGCGCGCCGCCCTGCCCGTGTTCGGCCAGCAGCGCGCGCAGCCGCGTCGCCTGTTCGCCATCGAGCACGCCGCCCTTGGCCGGGCCCTTGCGGCCTTCCGCGATCGCCATCACTACGCCGTGCAGGGTGTGCATGTCCTGCTTGGTCGGGTCCATGCGGGTGAAGATGTTGCGCAAATTCACCAGCATGGTGTCGCGCTTCTCCGCCGGCCGTAGGAATTCGACCTTGTCGAGCTCCCGGATCAAATTGTCGAAGAAGGCCTGGATCTGATGCTGCGAAGCGCGTTCGGACCGCTCCGGCATGCCGTGCGGCAGCTCGCCGGATGTCGCCCGCTTGAACCATTCATAGCCGACCAGCAGCACGGCCTGGGCCAGGTTGAGCGAGGCAAAGCCCGGATTGACCGGGAAGGTGATGATGCGATTGGAGAGCCCGACCTCCTCATTGGTCAGCCCCCAGCGCTCCCGGCCGAACAGGATGCCGGCCTTGCCCCCTGTCGCAACGTGCCCCGAAATCTCGGCTGCGGCGGCCTCGGGCCCGACCACCGGCTTGGCCTGGTCATGGGGGCGTGCGGTGGTGGCGAACAGCAGGTCGAGATCGGCGACGGCCTCACCGACCGTGTCGAACAATTCGACCTTTTCCAAAATATAGTCGGCGCCGGCCGCCGCCCGCTGGGCGGCGATGTTCGGCCAGCCGTCGCGGGGGTTGACGATGCGCAAGGAGCTGAGCGCAAAATTGCCCATGGCGCGCGCGGCCATGCCGATGTTCTCACCAAGCTGTGGCTCGACCAGGATCACGATGGGACCGTCGAGGGCGAGGCCCGCCTTGCTCTTGTCAGTCCCCGACATCTCGTTTCGCTTTCATGCTGCCTCTCCAAGGCCTTGGAGAGGCGCTCTTCAGGCATTGATTCAAAGCTGGCCTAGGGCCGGCTTTGCCCGTTCGCCTGTCGTTTGCCTGTCCTGACGAAATTCTCAAGGGAAATAACGGGTTGGATTCGACTTTTGAATCTCGCCTGAAACTTCAGGCCGCCCCCGCGGCTGGGCGGCTCCCCGCCCCCCATCTGTGGAAGCTGGATGAGCTAAAAGTGCATAATCCCTTGGCTTTCGCCCGCCGCGCGGCGGTGCTAAGACGCGGCGGATATTCCCGTGGCGCGCCAAAAGCGCCGTTCCCAAGAGGCTTTCCCGATCATGGCAAAAATCAAGGTGTCCAACCCTGTCGTCGAACTCGATGGCGACGAGATGACCCGCATCATCTGGCAGTACATCAAGGACAAGCTGATCAACCCGTTCCTTGACGTTGAGCTGCTCTATTTCGACCTGGGGATGGAATACCGCGACGAAACCAACGATCAGGTGACCATCGACGCCGCCGAAGCCATCAAGAAGGTCGGCGTGGGCGTCAAGTGCGCCACCATCACCCCGGACGAAGCCCGGGTGAAGGAGTTCAACCTCAAGCAGATGTGGAAGTCGCCGAACGGCACCATCCGCAACATCCTCGGCGGCGTGATCTTCCGCGAGCCGATCATCTGCAAGAACGTGCCGCGCCTGGTTCCCGGCTGGAGCAAGCCGATCATCATCGGCCGCCATGCCTATGGCGACCAGTATCGCGCCACCGACATCAAGTTCCCGGGGAAGGGCACCCTGTCGATGAAGTTCGTCGGCGAGGACGGCACCGTGATCGAGAGGGAGGTCTTCAAGACCCCGGGCGCCGGCGTCGCCATGCAGATGTACAATCTCGACGACTCCATCATCGACTTCGCCCGCGCCTCGCTCAACTACGGCCTGCTGCGCAACTACCCGGTCTATCTGTCGACCAAGAACACGATCCTCAAGGTTTATGACGGCCGCTTCAAGGACATCTTCCAGGACATCTACGACCGCGAGTTCAAGAAGGAGTTCGAGGCCAAGGGCCTGACCTACGAGCACCGCCTGATCGACGACATGGTCGCCTCGGCGCTGAAATGGTCCGGCGGCTACGTCTGGGCCTGCAAGAACTACGACGGCGACGTGCAGTCCGACACGGTCGCGCAGGGCTACGGCTCGCTCGGCCTGATGACCTCGGTGCTGCTCACCCCCGACGGCAAGACGGTGGAAGCCGAAGCCGCTCACGGCACCGTGACCCGCCACTACCGCGAGCACCAGAAGGGCAAGGAGACCTCGACCAACTCGATCGCGTCGATCTTCGCCTGGACCCGTGGCCTGTCGCACCGCGCCAAGCTCGACAACAATACCGAGCTCGCCAAGTTCGCGAACACCCTGGAGAAGATCTGCGTCGACACCGTCGAGGAAGGCTACATGACCAAGGACCTCGCGCTCCTGGTCGGCGCCGACCAGCGCTGGCTCTCGACCACCGGCTTCCTTGACAAGGTCGCCGAGAATCTCACGAAGGCGTTGGCGTAAGCTGCCGTCCGCAATTTCGCCCGACTGGGCCAGCCATCATCACGGGCCGCGTCTCAAGCGCGGCCCGTTCGTTTTTTGAGAGCTTTTGCGGAGACCACCATGTCCATCAAGCTTGCTGCCCCCACCCTGCTGCTCGCGGCCCTGATCGGACCGGCCGTGGCGGCGGAGACCCTCCCCGACGCCATCGCCGCGCCCGGTGAGACCCTCGTGCTCAGCGTCCACGCCGAGGGTGCGCAGGTCTATGAATGCAAGGCCGGCACCGACGGCAAGCTCGCCTGGTCGTTCCGCGAGCCGATCGCGACGCTCTTCTCCGAGGGCAAGACGGTCGGACGCCACTATGCCGGCCCGAATTGGGAGCTCGCCGACAGCAGCGCGGTGGCCGGCAAGGCGATCGGCAACGCGCCCGGCGCGACGGCCGCCGACATCGCCTGGCTGAAGCTGGAAGTCGCCTCCCGCCGCGGCAGCGGCGTGCTGACGCCGATCACCACCGTCCAGCGCATCAACACCCATGGCGGCAAGCTCGAGGGTTCTTGCGACAAGGCCGGCGAATTCAAAAGCGCGCCCTACTCGGCGGAGTACGTCTTCCTGAAGAAGGGCTGACCGCTCAGCGGTCGGTGCCCTCGCGCTCCGCCTGCGCAAGCTCTGCCGCCGCGAGATCGCCGGTCTCCTCCAGCCGCGCTTTCGCGGTCTGGTGGACGTGGGCGGCGAGCGTCGGCATGCGCTCGATCAGGGCGTGAAAGTCCTGGGCATCGAGCAGCAACAGACGGGTCTTGCGCGTCGCGGTGACAGTGCCGCTGCGCTTGGTTTTGTGCAGCAGCGCGATCTCGCCGAAGAAAGTGCCGTCAGCGAGCCGCACCTGCTGGTTCGGCAGCGCGATCTCGACCTCGCCGGCGGTAATGAAGTACATCGACGAGGCGGCGTCCCCACGCCGCACCAATATCTCGCCCTGCTCGATGGTGCGCGCCCGGAGCAGCCGCATGATGTCGGCGATCTCCGCTGCCGACAGATGCGAGAACAGCGGCACCCGCGCCAGCATGCCCCAGGTCACGACGAAGTCGCGCCGCTTCACCTCCTCGGCGAAGGCGGTGGAGATGATCGCGACCGGCAGCGCGATCATGCCAAAGCCGCTGATGATAGCGAATACCGAGACGAATTTTCCGAGCGCCGTCACCGGCACGACGTCGCCATAGCCGACGGTGCCGAGCGTCACGATCGCCCACCACATCGCCTGCGGAATGGTGCCGAGCTTGTCCGGCTGCACGTCGCGCTCGATGGCGTAGAGCAGCGAGGCAAACGTCAAGACCACGCCGGTCAGGATCACGATGCAGCCGATCAGCGCCCGCCGCTCGGCGTGCACGGCGGCGAGCAGCGAGCGCATCGCGGGCGAATAGCGAATGAGCTTGAAGAACGGCAGCACGCCGAGCGCGGCCAGCGTCGCGTGCCGGCCCGTGGCCAGAACGATCGCGGCGGGGAGGAACGCCAGGAGATCGATGATGCCGAGCGCAGAGAAAGCGTAGCTGAATCGATCGGCGAGCGGCGAACCCTTGCGCGGCGTGTGGCCCGCCACGGTCCACGTCCGCGCGGCGTATTCCAGCGCGAACACGATGATGGAGAAGATTGTGACTGCCGAGAACAACGTGCCGAATTGCGCGTCCAGCTCCGGCACTGACGCCAGGATCATCGCGGCAACATCGAGCACGATGACGCTGATGATGATCTGGATGAAGCGCGATCCGGCCGAATAGGCCAAGGGATCGTGCTCCAGCAGTTCGTAGAGGCGATCCCGCAAATCGGGATCGCGCAAGCCACGTCCTCGCGGAACGAGGCCCATCGGGCTTTAAGCGCCCGCCATCGCTTTTTCGATCGCGGTCAGCGCCGCCGCCGCATTGGCGCCGTCGGGACCGCCGGCCTGGGCCATGTCGGGCCGGCCGCCGCCGCCCTTGCCGCCGAGCGCCTCGGAGGCGACGCGCACGAGGTTCACGGCGTTGAAGCGCGAGACGAGGTCGGCGGTGACGCCGACCACGACACCGGCCTTGCCATCCTCGGTGACGCCGACGATCGCGACCACGCCGGAGCCGATCTGCTTCTTGCCGTCATCCGCAAGGCTCTTGAGATCCTTCATCTCGATGCCCTCGACTGCGCGCGCCATGAGCTTGACGTCGCCGATTTCGCGCACGCCCGTGGCTGCGCCATTGCCGCTCGCCGCGCCGCCGCCCATCGCGAGCTTCTTGCGCGCGTCCGACAGCTCGCGCTCGAGCTTCTTGCGTTCGTCCATCAGCGCTGTGATGCGCGCCGGGACGTCGTCGATCGAGGTGCGCAGCTCGTTGGCGGCGGTCTTGGCCAGCGCCATGGTCTCGTTGGCGTGTTTTCGCGCGTAGTTGCCGGTTAAAGCCTCGATGCGGCGCACGCCGGAGGCGACAGCGCTCTCGCCGGTCAGCGTGATCAGGCCGATATCGCCGGTACGCCTGACATGGGTGCCGCCGCAGAGCTCGACCGACCAGCCGAGCGCGTTGACGCCACGCTCGCGCGCGGTCCGACCCATCGAGACGACGCGGACCTCGTCGCCATATTTCTCGCCGAACAGGGCGCGCGCCCCCGCTTCACGCGCTTCATCGACGCCCATGACGCGGGTCGTGACCTCGTCGTTCTCCAGCACCACATCGTTGGCGATGTCCTCGACGCGGGCAAGCTCCTCCGCCGTGATCGGCTTCGGATGCACGAAGTCGAAGCGGAGGCGGTCAGGCGCGACCATCGAGCCGCGCTGGGCGATGTGGTCGCCGAGCACCTGGCGCAACGCCTCGTGAATGAGATGCGTCGCCGAGTGATGCGCACGGATCGACGAGCGCCTGCCGTGATCGACCTCGAGCTGGAGCGCGGTGCCGAGCTTCAGCTCGCCGCTCTCGACCGTGCCGACGTGAACGAAGAGATCGCCGAGCTTCTTCTGCGTGTCGGTGACGCGGAACTTGATGCCGCCCTCGCCCGTCAGCGCGCCGGTGTCGCCGACCTGGCCGCCGGATTCCGCATAGAACGGCGTCTGGTTCAGCAGCAGCGCTCCGGTCTCGCCGGCCTTGAGGCTGTCGATTTCCTTGCCGTCCTTCACCAGCGCCGAGACCACGCCTTCGGCGCTCTCGGTCTCGTAGCCCAGAAATTCGGTGGCCCCGAGCTTTTCGCGCAGCGGGAACCAGATCGCCTCGGAGGCCGCCTCGCCCGAGCCGGCCCAGGACGCGCGCGCCTTGGCCTTCTGGCGCTCCATCGCATCGGTGAACGAGGCCTGGTCGACGCTGATGCCGCGCGACTTCAGCGCGTCCTGCGTCAGGTCCAGCGGGAAACCGTAGGTGTCGTACAGCGTGAAGGCAACGTCGCCGTCGAACATGTCGCCCTTCTTCAAGGACGCGCTCTTTTCGTCGAGGATGGCGAGGCCGCGCGTCAGCGTCTTGCGGAAGCGGGTCTCTTCCAGCCGCAGCGTTTCCTCGATCAGATTTTCCGCGCGCATCAGGTCGGGATAGGCCTGGCCCATCTCGCGCACCAGCGCCCAGACCAGGCGATGCATCAGCGGATCCTTCGCGCCGAGCAGCTGCGCATGGCGCATGGCGCGGCGCATGATCCGTCGCAGCACGTAGCCGCGGCCCTCGTTCGAGGGCAGCACACCATCGGCGACGAGGAAGGCCGACGAGCGCAGATGGTCGGCGATGACGCGGAACGAGGCCACGGTCTGCTCGTTCGGTCCGCTGCCGAGCGCGGACGACGTCGCATCGATCAGGTGACGGAACAGATCGGTCTCGAACACGCTGTCGACGCCCTGCATGACGCTGGCCATGCGCTCAAGGCCCATGCCGGTGTCGATCGAGGGACGCGGCAGATCCACGCGCTCCTCCTTCGTCACCTGCTCATATTGCATGAACACGAGATTCCAGAATTCGAGGAAGCGGTCGCCGTCTTCCTCCGGAGAACCCGGAGGGCCGCCCCAGATGTGCTCGCCGCGATCAATGAAGATCTCCGAGCACGGGCCGCACGGGCCGGTGTCGCCCATCGCCCAGAAATTGTCCGAGGTCGGGATGCGGATGATGCGGTCGTCGGAGAAGCCGGCGATCTTCTTCCAGAGGCCTGCCGCCTCGTCGTCGGTGTGGTAGACGGTGACGAGCAGCTTGTCCTTCTTGAGCCCGTATTCCTTGGTGATCAGCGTCCAGGCGAGCTCGATCGCGCGCTCCTTGAAATAGTCGCCGAACGAGAAGTTGCCGAGCATCTCGAAGAAGGTGAGATGGCGCGCGGTGTAGCCGACATTGTCGAGGTCGTTGTGCTTGCCGCCGGCGCGCACGCATTTCTGCGAGGTGGTGGCGCGCTGATAGGGCCGCTTCTCGACGCCGGTGAAGACATTCTTGAACTGCACCATGCCGGCATTGGTGAACATCAAGGTCGGGTCGTTGCGCGGCACCAATGGCGAGGACGACACGATCTCGTGGCCGTTCTCGGCAAAGAAGTTCAGAAAGGTCGACCTGATCTCGTTGACGCCGCTCATGTTCATCCCATCGGGTGTGCCTGGGCCCGCTTTACGCCATCCAAACCGCGGGTTTGGGCTGATATCTGCGGACAGAAGCGCTTTTAGACAAGGCCAGCTTCGCTGTCCAGAAACTGTGCAGAGAGATCAGAGGGTTGCCGCAGGCGCGTAATCCCGTTGCAATCCCGTTGAAAGGCACCGAACGCGCGTTGACAGGCTTGGCCGGGCTGTGGTCTCTACCCATCTGTATCGTACGGCCACGTCGGGAGAGACCGGCACTGGTGCCGGCGCCGAAGGAGCAACCGCCCCGGAAACTCTCAGGCAAAAGGACCGCGTGGCTTTGACAGCATCTGGAAAGAGGCGCCGACGGGCTTAAGGCTCGGACTGCGTCCGCCGACGGGATAATACTCTCAGGCACAGCGACAGATGGGGCTTCGACTGGTGTCCACGGGGAATCCTCCTCGGGGAACCGCCGAGGGCCCCCTGTGATGCTTGCACGCGACGACCGAGATTCCCTTCAACGTACGCCCCTTCACGCGCTGCATGTGTCGCTCGGCGGCAAGATGGTGCCGTTCGCGGGCTATGACATGCCCGTGCAATATCCGGCGGGCGTGCTGAAAGAGCATCTGCATACCCGCAGCTCCGCCGGTCTGTTCGACGTCTCCCACATGGGACAGATCGCGCTCCGGCCGAAGTCGGGCAAGGTCGAGGACGCCGCCCGCGCGCTGGAGCGGCTGGTGCCGCAGGATATCGTCGCAATTGCACCGGGGCGGCAGCGCTATGCCCAGTTCACCAATGTGGATGGCGGTATTCTGGACGATCTGATGGTCGCCAATTTCGGCGATCATCTGTTCCTCGTCGTCAATGCCGCCTGCAAGGCCGAAGACGAGGCGCATCTGCGCGCGAATCTGTCCGACGACTGCATCATTGATTCGCTGAGCGACCGCGCCCTGATTGCGTTGCAGGGACCGAAGGCGGAATCGGTGCTGGCGAAATTCTGTGCAGAGGCGCCCACCATGAAGTTCATGGACGCCGGCCCGCACAAGGTTGCCAGCATCGACTGCTTCGTCTCGCGCTCCGGTTACACCGGCGAGGACGGTTTTGAAATTTCGGTTCCCGCAGGCGACACCGAACGCCTCGCCAGGACGCTGCTGGAGACCACAGACGTGCTGCCGGTCGGGCTCGGCGCCCGCGACAGCCTGCGGCTGGAAGCCGGGCTCTGTCTCTACGGCCATGACATCGACACCGAGACCACGCCGGTCGAAGCCGCTCTGGAATGGTCGGTGCAAAAGAGCCGCCGCACGGGCGGTGCCCGCGCCGGTGGCTTTCCCGGCGCCGAGAAAGTTCTTGCTCATTTCGATGAGGGCGCGAGCCGCCGCCGCGTCGGCCTGCGCACCGAAGGCCGCGCGCCGGTGCGCGAGGGAGCGCTGCTGTTTGCAGACGCAACCGCAGGCGAGCCGATCGGCAAGGTCACATCGGGCGGCTTCGGCCCGAGCCTGAACGCGCCGGTCGCGATGGGCTATGTGCCCACGAGCCAAAGCGCGCTCGGCACAGCAATCTTCGCCGAGGTGCGCGGCCAGCGCTTGGCCGTGCAGGTCGCCGCCATGCCTTTCGTGAAAAACACCTACAAACGCTGAGGACAAGAAAATGACCACGACGCTGTTTACCTCCGACCATGAATGGCTGGCCATCGACGGCGACGTCGCCACCGTCGGCATCACCGACTACGCGCAGTCGCAGCTCGGCGATGTCGTGTTCATCGAGCTGCCCAAGGTCGGCCGCACGCTGAAGAAAGCCGAAGCCGCCGCCGTCGTGGAATCCGTGAAGGCCGCCTCCGACGTCTACGCGCCGATCTCTGGCGAAGTGCTCGAGGTGAACGCCGCGCTCGGTGGTGAGCCGGCGCTGGTGAATTCGGATGCGCAAGGCGCAGCCTGGTTCTTCAAGATCAAGATTGCCGACAAGAGCGAGCTCGGCGGCCTCATGGATGAAGCCGCCTACAAGGCACACACGGCGTGAGATGAAGCAGACTCTAACCTCATTCTCAGTGTCATCATCCGCGAAGGCGGATGATCCAGTACGCCGCAGCCGATCGGCTCAATCACGAACGCCCGCGATTACTGGATGCCCCGCCTTCGCGGGGCATGACGGCGACAGCGATATCTAAAGCGAGGACCCATGATGACCGCGCACCGCAAATCCAACGGCGACACCGCCTCCTTCGTTCGCCGCCACATCGGCCCCTCCGCGCGCGACGTCACCGCGATGCTGGAGACCGTCGGCGCTAGAAGCGTCGACGCGCTGATGGGGGAAACGCTGCCGGCCTCGATCCGGCAGGCCGCCCCGCTCGATCTCGGCAAGCCCTTGAGCGAGACCGAGGCGATCGCGCATATGGCCGAGCTTGCCGCCCAGAACCAGGTCTTCACCTCGCTGATCGGCCAAGGCTATTCCGGCACGATCCTGCCCCCGGTGATCCAGCGCAACATTCTTGAAAATCCGGCCTGGTACACGGCCTACACGCCCTATCAGCCCGAGATCAGCCAGGGCCGACTGGAGGCGCTGCTCAACTTCCAGACCATGATCTGCGATCTCACCGGGCTCGACGTCGCCAACGCCTCGCTGCTCGATGAGGCGACCGCGGCGGCCGAAGCGATGGCGCTCGCGGAGCGGCACTCGCGGGTCGAAGCGAAAGCCTTCTTCGTCGACAAGGACGTGCATCCGCAGACACTCGCGGTGATGCGCACCCGCGCCGAGCCCTTAGGGTGGACCCTGATCGTCGGCGATCCCCTCGCCGATCTCGACAAGAGTGACGTGCTTGGCGCGCTACTGCAATATCCGGGCTCATCGGGCGCAGTGCGCGATCTGCGGCCCGCGATCGCAGCACTGAAGGCCAAGGGCGCGCTCGCGATCATTGCCGCCGATCTCTTGGCACTGACGCTGCTCGCCTCGCCCGGCGAGCTCGGGGCCGACATCGCGATCGGCTCGGCGCAGCGCTTTGGCGTGCCGATGGGTTATGGCGGGCCGCACGCGGCCTATATGGCGGTGCGTGATGCATTGAAGCGCTCGCTGCCCGGCCGCATCGTCGGCCTCTCCGTGGATTCGCGTGGGCAACCCGCCTATCGCCTCGCGCTGCAGACCCGCGAGCAGCACATCCGCCGCGAGAAGGCGACCTCCAACATCTGCACCGCGCAGGTGCTGCTCGCCGTGATCGCCTCGATGTATGCGGTCTATCACGGCCCCGAGGGCCTGATCCAGATTGCGCGCAATGTTCATCGCCGCGCCGCCGTGCTCGCCGCCGGCCTGCGCAAGCTCGGCTTTGCGCCGCAGTCCGAAAGATTCTTCGACACGCTCAGCGTGGATGCCGGCGGCAAGCGCGATGAGATCGTCGCGCGCGCGGCGGCCGAGAAGATCAATCTCGGCCTCGGCAATGGCAGCTTGCGCATCGCGCTGGACGAGACCACGACGCCTGCAACGGTGGAAGCGGTCTGGCGCGCGTTCGGCGGCAAGCTCACTTACGCCGAGTTAGATGCGACCACGCGCGAGGCGCTGCCTGACGCGCTGAAGCGCACCACTGATTTCCTCACCCATCCGGTGTTCCACGCGCATCGCTCGGAGACCGAGATGCTGCGCTACATGCGCAAGCTCAGCGATCGCGACCTTGCGCTCGACCGCGCGATGATTCCGCTCGGGTCCTGCACCATGAAGCTGAACGCGACCACCGAGATGATGCCGCTGACCTGGCCGGAGTTCGGCTCCCTGCATCCCTTCGCGCCACGTGAGCAGGCAGAGGGCTATCACGCGCTGTTCGCACGGCTGGAGAAGTGGCTGTGCGACATCACCGGCTATGACGCGATCTCGCTGCAACCCAATTCCGGCGCGCAAGGCGAATATGCCGGCTTGCTCGCAATCCGCGGCTATCATGCGGCGCGTGGGCAGAGCCATCGCAAGATCTGCCTGATCCCCTCCTCCGCCCACGGCACCAACCCGGCCTCGGCCGCGATGGTCGGCATGGACGTGGTGGTGGTCGCTTGTGAGGCGAACGGCGACGTCGACGTCAATGATCTCCGCGCCAAGGCCGAGAAACACTCGGCCAATCTCGCCGCGGTCATGATCACCTATCCCTCGACGCATGGCGTGTTCGAGGAGCACATCCGCGAGATCTGCGACATCGTGCATGGCCATGGCGGCCAGGTCTATCTCGACGGCGCCAACCTCAATGCGCAGGTCGGCCTGTCCCGGCCGGGCGATTACGGCGCCGATGTCAGCCATCTCAATCTGCACAAGACCTTCTGCATCCCGCATGGCGGCGGCGGCCCGGGCATGGGCCCGATCGGCGTCAAGGCGCATCTCAAGCCGTTCCTGCCGGGCCATCCCGCAACGAATGGGGACGCGCCAATCGGCCCGGTCTCGGCCGCGCCGTTCGGCTCGGCGTCGATCCTGACGATCTCGTATATCTACATTCTGATGATGGGCGGCGAAGGCCTGAAGCGCGCGACCGAGATCGCGATCCTCAACGCCAACTACGTCGTAGCAAGGCTCGATGCGCACTTCCCGGTGCTCTACAAGAACGAGAAAGGCCGCGTCGCGCATGAGTGCATCGTCGACCCCCGCGCGCTCAAGACAACCAGCGGCGTCACCGTCGACGACATCGCAAAGCGCCTGATCGATTACGGCTTCCACGCCCCGACCATGAGTTTTCCGGTGCCGGGCACGCTGATGATCGAGCCGACCGAATCGGAATCCAAGGCGGAGCTGGACCGTTTTTGTGATGCCATGATCGCGATCCGAAAGGAGATCGCCGAGGTCGAGGCCGGCCGCTTCAAGATCGAAGCGTCGCCGCTGCGTCACGCGCCGCATACGGTGCACGACATTGCGGATGACGATTGGACCCGCGCCTACAGCCGCGCCGAGGGCTGCTTCCCCGCAGGCACCTCGCGCACCGACAAATACTGGTGCCCTGTGGGGCGCGTCGACAACGTCTATGGCGACCGCAATCTGGTGTGCTCCTGCCCGCCGGTGAGCGATTACGCGGAAGCGGCGGAGTAAGGCGCTACGGAGGTCTCGCAGGGTGGGTTAGCCGAAGGCGTAACCCACCACATCAGCTTCCGCAGAGACGAACAGCGGTGGATTACGCCTTCGGCTAATCCACCCTACGGTCTGAACTTAGGGCGCTACCAGCGAACGCGTCTCGCGATCCCATCGCCACAGCCGCTCGTTGGTCAGGTGAGTGCCGCCCCACCAGCGATGGATAGAGTTATGCCGGGAGAAGTCATCTTCGGCCTCTACAACGGCCTGCCCAAGCTTGGTGAGCGCAACCTTGCCGTTCTTGTACCGACCCCAACGAGCCTCCTCGCTCTTGTCGAACGGAGTTTCGCCGAGACCGAAGACAAGCGGCTGCGGGCACTGTGCCAGTTCATCGAATAGATCCATCGCCTCGCGCTCGTTAAATATCTCTCGGAAATGAGCGGCATAAAGCAGCTCGCGCGGATCGGTGCATCCGTCGTCAAGATATTCCAGCATCCTCTGCTCGGTCGCGCCCAAACCGTTCGAGCTATCGGGGAGCTCTTCGAATAGCGCAATCATCGCGGGGCGAAGTCGGGGAAGGATCGTCGTATCCTGCAGCAGCAGGTCGAAACACGTCTGCGGCGCCGGGCCCCGGTAGGCCTGCCATGCCTTGCTGGCGAGCGCCAGATGACGGTCCGAGATCTTGAGCACCGGCAGCTTCCACCGAGCCAGGGAGTCCGGGCGGTAGTTCGCGATTCTGTCGTCGGCCTGAACCAGGCTCAGCTTCGAAATGACCTCCTTGTGGGGACGAAGCACGTCGAGCAACCAGACGAGGATGAGCTGATCATTGGCTTGTGGGTCGGCCCAGATTTCGATGGAATCGAACCGGTCGCAGAACTCGAGAAGACCACGATCTCTGTTGGTGGATCGACGAGCCCCCATGCGGCAACAATGATCAAGCCAATGCTTGCCGTCACCGTCGTGTTTCGTCGAGCGCGGCTCCAGCAAGATCGCAAGCTCGGCTTCCGACGGCAGCATCCCCGGCACAAGGCGAAGGTCAAAGCCAACGACCTCATTCGCCAAAAGCGTCGGCTGCAATCGATAAGCCGAAAGGTCATTTGTCGTCAGGATCAAATGTGACACGATCGCCTCTCGAGCAAAACAAACACGCAAAATATGAATGCCGAAAGCAACACGGAATACCCTAGCCAGGCGCAACCAGTGAGCCGCTCTCCGCATCCCATCGCCAGAGCCGCTCGTTGGTCAGGTGAGTGCCGCCCCACCAGCGATCGATCGCATTGTGGCGGCGAAAATTCTCGTCGCCCGCCAGCACCGCCTTGCCGAACTCGGTGAGCGACAATCGCGATCCTTTGTAACGATCGAGGCGGCCTGAATCATTGTGCATGTCCGGGGAAAACGGGCCTTCATCCAGTCCCGACACCACCGGCCTCTCGCACCGCGCGAGCCCATCAAGCAGCGATCCAACTTCCCAGTAATCGAAGACGCGCCGTTCGTTGCCTTTCTGATGTCCCGGGAAGACGTCAAAGGGCTGCGCCTCGCCTGGCGCAACTAGCTCAAGTATTCGCGTTTCCGTGGCTCCACGACCAGTGGTGACGTTCGGAAGCTCTTCGAGCAGATCAACCACGCACCGCTCAAGCTGCGGAAGCAGACTCAAATCCGCTCTGAGGAGGTCAAACCAAGCCTGCGGCGTCGGCGCACGATAGGCTTGCCATGCACGACCGGCCAGTTCAAGGTGATCTTGCGAGGGCTTGGCAGTCGGGGGATTTAACTTCTCAGGTCGCTCCGGATCGGCGCCACCAAAGGCAATGTCTAGCTGACGCACAACGAGTTTCGAAACCGCCGCTCTCTTGCAGCCGCAATGGTCAAGCATCCAGAGCAGAATTAATTGCGCAATTGGCTCTGATCCCACCCACAATTCGCTCGAGTCACATTCAGGGAACAACTCGATCAATCCGCGATCCTGCGCACCCAATTCCTCGAGGCGCCAGGACGGCGTATCGTCGAGCCAACGAAGGCCGTGTGGCTGCGTCCTACGCGGCGCAAAGAACGCGTCGAGCTCGGCATCCGACGGCAACGCCCCCCAGACCAGCCGGCGCTCAATTGCAATCACGAGATCCGCAAGGCCGGCGCGCTGGATGGCGCCAGCGGTGGACGAGTCTGTCGTGACAATGAGCCGCGTCATGTTCGCTGCCTCAAGGCTTCGTTAAAACAGAACCGTAGCGCCACAGCCGATCATTGGTCAGATGCGTGCCGCCCCACCAGCGATCGATCGGATTGTGGCGGCTGAAATCCTCCTGATGGGCCAGGACAGCCTTTCCGAACTCGGTCAACGACAGCCGGCTACGCAGATAAGCGTCCTGCCGCGCCCTCAGATTCTCCCGGTCGATTGCACGCAATTCCTCATCCAGCCCTGCAATCACGGGTCTCGGACCTAACGCAAGTGCGTGGAGCAACCATCCCAACTCAAACTCGCTAAAAACGCGCGTACGGCGAAGACTACGCAGGTGGAACAGCGCGTTCGTCCGCTCATAGCCTCGGGCAATGAGCTCCAGAAACCGCATCTCCGTCGCGCCAAGCCCCGTCGAATTCGATGGAAGCTCCGCGAGCAGATCGATCAAGGCCAGTCTTAGCATCGGCAAGGCACTCAGATCCCCGTGAACGAGATCGACGCAGGCCTCAGGCGTTGGCGCGAGGTAGGCTTGCCAAGTCAACCTTGCCGTTTCGAGTTCATCCGAAGTGATATCGATAGCGGGAATGTAGGACAGCGACTTACCAATGTTCGCCGCCTCCTGTGAGATGAGATCGAAGGCAATCAGTCGTAGCTTTGACTTGGCCAACATCTCTGGATGGGAGCGGAGATAATCGAGCAGCCAGATCAGCTGGAGTTGATCATTTGGGGTCCGATCGAACCACAATTCCACGACGCTGTAGTGTTGGGAGAACTCGGTCAGCGAGAGATCGCTGCGATCTTCAGCATCTTGCGGCCAACGTCCGACGAAGTCTGACCAGTGAGCCCCAGGCTTCGCTGTTTCCGAGTGAGCGGCGACATAAACTGCAAGTTCGTTGAGAGGCAGCGGCCCATCGACGCAACGGAACATGAATGGGATGACGACATCGGCAAGACCCGAGTGCATGAGATCGAGGCCGGACGGACCCGTCAGAATCACACGCTTCATCGCCTAAATACTCCAGGCAAAACGAAACAGGCGCTGAAGACGTCGGCAACTCAACGTCCTCAACGCCCGCTCCTCGCGAAAAACTCTTCGCGTTTAGGTTTACTCGTCCGCCGGCTCTTCGCCGTCGGCGTCGCGTTCGGGGCTGCCGGCGAGAATTTGCTCGGCGATCAGGCCGGAGTTCTGGCGGATCGAGGTCTCGATCTTGGCGGTGATATCGGGATTGGCCTTCAGGAACGCTTTCGAATTCTCGCGGCCCTGACCGAGACGCTGGCTGTCATAGGAGAACCAGGCGCCGGACTTTTCGACGATGCCGGCCTTGACGCCGAGATCGAGGATCTCGCCCATCTTGGAGACGCCCTCGCCGTACATGATGTCGAACTCGACCTGCTTGAACGGCGGTGCCAGCTTGTTCTTCACCACCTTGACGCGGGTGGTGTTGCCGACCACTTCGTCGCGCTCCTTGATCGCGCCGATGCGGCGGATGTCGAGACGGATCGAGGCATAGAATTTCAGCGCATTGCCGCCGGTCGTGGTTTCCGGCGAGCCATACATCACGCCGATCTTCATGCGGATCTGGTTGATGAAGATCACCATGGTGTTGGACTTGTTGATCGAGGCCGTCAGCTTGCGCAGCGCCTGGCTCATCAGACGGGCCTGGAGGCCCGGCAGCGCATCGCCCATCTCGCCCTCGAGCTCGGCCTTCGGCACCAGCGCCGCGACCGAATCGATCACCAGCACGTCCACCGCGCCCGAGCGCACCAGCGTGTCGCAGATTTCCAGCGCCTGCTCGCCGGTGTCCGGCTGCGAAATCAGGAGCTCATCGATATTGACGCCCAGCTTGCGCGCATAGACCGGGTCGAGCGCATGCTCGGCGTCGATGAAGGCGCAGATACCGCCCTTCTTCTGCCCTTCCGCCACCGTGTGCAGCGCCAGCGTGGTCTTGCCCGAGGATTCCGGCCCGTAGATTTCCACGACGCGCCCCTTCGGCAGGCCGCCGATGCCGAGCGCAATATCAAGCCCCAGCGAACCCGAGGAGATCGCCTCGACATCCATCGAACGGTCGTTCTTGCCGAGCCTCATCACCGAGCCCTTGCCGAACTGGCGCTCGATCTGGGAGAGCGCGGCGGCCAGAGCTTTACTCTTGTCCATGGAGGATCCTTCGACGATACGCAGCGCAGTGGTGGACATCGGGTCGTGCTCCTTATGGCGAGGATTCGGGTGCGGGACAAACGATTGGCGGGCGGGCTGTCGATAAAAGCAACGTACCTCATTTGTTCCGGGTTCGCAATATGTTCTTTTTCGGAATTGGGCGTTGGCCTGTTTGAACCCCTAGTGTCCTAAATTGGATTTGGGAGTGTCCTGATTTGCGGAACCGGGACAAGACCGGCTGTTCTCCGGCCCAGAACAGGTTGTGATATAATCGTACCTGGTTTGTTCTGTATGTATTAAACCGTGTATTTAAAAGCGGAACACGCATTAGGTAAGGCCGCCTCGGTTAGCGCCCCTTGATATGGCAATAGCGGCACTTTCGGCTCCCTCTCCGCGCATAGCGCGGGTCCCGCAAATTTCCCAGTGTCCTATCCCCCTCCGCGGGTGTCCCGTCCCGGGACATGAACCTTGGCACAACACATGCAGACACATCGGTATCGGGATTTTACAATTTCCCTCCCGGGGCTGGAAAGCCGCCGCCCGCGCGACATTTAAGCGGGCGGCGCTTTTGCTTGGCGCTTCGGGGGCTGAAAAGCGCCAAGAGAGCCACGCAAGCACTGATCGCGGTGGTGCGCATGTGCCTATGTAGAAGCGACGTGTCCTAATCCGAAATAGCCAGTGTCCTAATTGGGACAGCACCCGGACTTTGGGATTGCCCGCGTCTCCCGGCTTGAATCTGGGAGGTCACAAGCTTGCATTTTAATGCTACGGCTTGTAACGCTTTATTTGTAGCGCTACAAATCGTCTTGCTCGAACAATCTCAGGAGGAGTGATGAAGTCGATTGTCACGATCGCTCTCGCACTGGTCATCTTCGCCGGCTCGGTATCGGCGCAAGCGCAGACATCGTGCGCTCCGAAAGCCGGTCCCAAAATTACGAAGAAGTGGCAGATGCACGACGGCTGCCATAGCCGGTACGCCCAGATGCTGGGGAGACCCTGCCACTAGGGCCGTTGGCTCAGAGATGACGAGAGGCCGCCTCGGTTGGCGGCCAGATCGTGTCGGTCTTCGTGCCAGACCAACTCCCATCGGTCGAACAAATCGCTGGTCACGGATTCTTTTGACATCGAGTCGACTCTTTCAAGAGAGCCGCCTTCGTTCGCGATCTCATCGTACTACATCAGCCCCAGTACGACTGAAGATGACGCGCATCAAAGACAGATGGGCCGCGCGCCGTCATCATTCCATAATCCTGCGGCACCGAAACCTTTCTGCGGTGTCCGGCTTTTACGGGATGGCACCGCCACAGTGAGGACTTGGGTCATGACGGACAACGCGCATCACGATGCGATCAGGCGCAATCATTTGCTGGAGGCGGCGCATGAGGAGATGGTGAAGTTCGAACGCAAGGAAAACGAGTTCCGCAAGAAGGACCGCGAAGAGCGCGCCGCCGAACTCCAGCTTCCGCTGAACGAGATCAACGTGCACTAGGCCCGCCAGGACGGGCGGCAGAAAGTTGGCCGCAGGCACGAGGGGCCCCGGCATCGCGCGTCGGCATGCACAGCGCCGAGGCCGGTTCTGCGCGATTTTTAAATACCAAGATTAAGTCATTGACCAAGCAGCAAAATCGCCCAGCGACCTACTGTGCATGGGGTTGTTTTCGAGTTTTTTGTTTCGGCCGCCCTCCAGGCCGCAATCCCTACATCACCACCAGCAGCACGATGCCGATGACCAACACCACAAAGCCAGCCGCCGTCGCGGCGGCAAATGACCGCTCTACCTTATCCATGATGCCACCCCGCTATCGGCGCGCCACGTTTCCCCCATGGCTTCGCCGTGCGCTCGAAGTCTCGCCAACGGATGTGTCCGAAGTTGTGCGATCGGATGTCTGAATTTGGACGTGAGAGAGCGCCGGCCCGCAAGGTTGCGCAAGCTTGCGTAAGGCGTCTGTCAGCAGACTCGTCTAGCCTTTGCGCTGCCCGGTGGACCAACACCGGGCCTCCATACCCAGTCGACCCCGCTCGGCCCCGAGCGGGGTTTTCTGTTTCTGCGCCCGCAAAACAACACAGCCGGGCCCCTGTATTTTGGATCAGATCCGTCCCTGCTTGTCAGGCTGTCGTAAGCTGAGCCGGCTAGGGTCAGGCGGCTATGGTGTTGCAGCCCAGCACCTCAGCCTCCAATAACCTCTCACCCCGCCCGGCTCTCCCCTGGCGGGGTTTTTTCGTGCCGCGCGCCAGTATCGGACCGGCGCGACAAGCCTTCGAACCGCCAGAGCGTGACGAGGCTGGTCTCGCCGCACTGCTCGCAGACGAGCTTCTCGTCACCGAGCATGAAGCGTCTTTGCTTGAACACGTCGGAGGAAGCGGGCTGCCCACACCGCGGACAGGCCAGCGAGAAATTTCTGGTGCACCATCGCCGAACGAGATGTCTTAGCCAGTTCACGTCTTCCTCTTCCACGACGCGGGCTCGTGCCGCCTCCTGACCAGAGCATAGTCGCCGCGCACGCAAAAGTGGAAAAGGGCACGACACGCACATTCAATGCGAGCGGCTGCGGCGTCGATTTCGCGCGCGAAAAATGCTTCCACAAAATGCAGGCGAGACCCGTCAAATAATCGCGCGCTGGGGCCAGCGCGTACGTGAAATGTTCCGTGGTTCTCCAGCCTTGATCAGAGTTCCCGAGCAGGAGGCCCGCCGCCCCCTCACACAAGCGCGCCCCGGCGATGACGGCCTTCCACGCGTGCGACGGCTTCCGCCTTTCGGAATCTGATTTCGCTTGTTTCGGACCGCGCGCGCTTTCCGGATTTCCGTGAACTATCCACGGCTTAACAGCAAATTGTGCTTGTCGATGGAATATTGTGACGCCCAACATGTTAGCCGACATGGAAAGTGAATCGTGGAGGTGACCATGAATCACAGGGGCGTGGAGTTCACGGTCGCGAAGACGGCGATCCCGGGCGTCTGGCAGTGGCAATTCCGGATCGGCGACGAGATCAAGACGGGCAAGACCGAGACGAAGATCGACCTTCTGGCGATCCGTCGCGTGCAACTGCGCATCGATCGGGAGCTGAAGGCCATCGGGCGCGAGACGGCTTGAACAGCCGCTCTATTTCTTTCGAATCCGGAACGGCCGTTATTCCGGCTACGCCGACCATGCGACCGAGTTTGCCGATCGCGATTCGGCCACATGGATCTGCTCGACGAGGCCAAGGAGCCGGTATTCCGGATCCGCATCGTCGCCGAATCCGTCGACTAGCGAGGCCGGACCGACGCTAGTCGGCGGTGGGGAGCCGCCGCATGGTGAATTCGATGTCGCCGCCGGGCAATTCGCGCCAGTTCTCGACTTCGCTCATATAGCCGGCCTTGGGGTAACGGGCGAAGAAGGCCTGCGCTTTTGCCCGCGCCGCGGCGCGCGGCAAGGTGAAGCTCTCGCGCAAATAGCCGTCGCCGGCCCTGGTCTTGTCGCCCGGTTTGGCGGACTCCCTGCGCCGGCGCGCCATCCGCTCGGCGAGATCCCGCGGACGGTCCGCCATCTCCTGCCTCCTCAACGCAACACTGGCATGGAATGTAGGAGACCGGCCGGGCGAAGAGGAGTCCCGCCGGAGACGTCACCGCCCCCGGCCGGGACCACAGTCAGTTGGCGGCAGTGCCGGCCTTGGTCTTCTTTGGCGCGCTGGTCACGGCCGACGCCTTCGGTGCGGGCTGTTTCGGCGGGTCTGAACGCATGCCGCCCCAAGGATCGTTGGACGCCTTGGCGTCCGGAATCTTCTTCAGCGTTTCCTTGTAGGCCTTGTCGCGCTCGGCCTCCGCCTCCTTTTCCTCAGGGGTCTTGCCCGGGCCTTCCTGCAACAAATTGAGATTGGGCATTTGCGCATAGGCCGGTCCCGCCAACACAGCCAGCAGCACCGCCGCCATACGGAAAAGCTTCATCACTTACTCCTTGATCATCCATAGAGGGGCGGATCGCCCGCACCTTGTCATCGAGATTGCCTTGGGCAACGCTCCAGGCCCGTCAGACCCGATCCGATCTGCACGATTTCGGCTCATGCAGCCAGTCGTCCCAGATCGGGCCGCACCTGGTGCAACCGTTCAGCGCCAGACCGAGCGCGGCCAGGCAAAACACTAGGACACATCGACGCAACATCGTCCACCCGCTCCAAGCGTGGCATCATATCGGACGAAGTCAGGCATTTTCAAGCCGACGGGCCAGCGGGAGACTGGGTGACTTTGCCGCGCCAAAGCGGGCAGAATGACCTGAAACATCCGGCAACAACCAGGAAACGACCACCCATGCCATCGGAGCCAGAAGCCGATTTCGGCATCGCCGACGCCAGACGCATACTCGGCGAGGTCTTTGCGCCCTGGGTCCAGGATCTCAACCTCTCCGTCGAAAGTATCGATCACGTGCCGCCGCCGGATGTACCGGACTGGCAGCCGGGTGCTCTGTTGCGCATGCCATTCTCGGAACGGCTGTGCCGGAACGGCGGCGTGGTGTGCGGCCAGGCGCTGATGGCGCTCGCCGACACCGCGATGGTAATCGCGAACCTGGCCGCCAATCGCGGCTATCGTCCGATGACCACGGTCGACCAGACCACGCATTTCATGCGCGCGGTCTCTTCATCTGACGTACTGGCGGATGCGCGCGTGGTGCGGCTCGGGCGGACCATGAGCTTCGGCCGCGTCACCCTGCTCTCCGCCACCGACAACAAGCCGGTGGCGATGGTGTCGAGCGCGTTCGCGATGCTGCCGGGATGAGCCGGATCCGAAACAACGAGAGCCGCAGTGAGTGCAAAGCGCACCGCGGCTCTCGATGGAAATCACGCAGAAGACCGAAGCGGTAACAGTCTCCAAGGCGTCGCGTTTCAAACCTTACTTGCCGAGCACTTCGTCGGCCGCGGTGACGATGCTCACCGTCGGATTGTTACCGCAATAAGTGCCGAACTTCTTGGCGTTTTCGACGAACACATCGGTGTCGATGATCGCGTTGTCCTCGTCGCCCTTGTACCAGCCGTCCATCCAGGTCAGCACCAGCTTGATGGTGTCGTCACCGCTCTCAAGAAACTGCTTGCAGCTCATGGTCGAGAGATCGAGCTTGGTGGCGTGGGCGGGCATGGACGACAGCGAGAGGGCTGCGGCGAACAAAATCGAAAGCGTGGTCTTCATCAGAAACTCCATTGGCGCGGGACGCCATAAAGGAAAGGCTTTGTGGGAAAAGTCGGCGGAGGGATTCTCCACTTCAGTTTCGTAAACGAAGTCTGAAGCGCTGCGCAAGTAGCGCCAGTATTGAGTTTATTTCAACGTAATTTCTATGCACTACTTTACAATCGTCATGATGGATTAATGGGAATGATCGAGAAGCGTGCAGCGCAGCGGCACCGGGTTTTCAAGGGTGGCACGATCACCTTTGAAAACAGCGGTATTGCGTGCACGGTGCGCAACATTTCGGCGAGCGGCGCCGCGATCGATCTCGACGGCCCCGTCATGTTGCCGCAGTCGTTCACGCTGTCGATTTCGCGAGATCATTTCATCCGAAATTGCCGCACCGTGTGGCGCAGCGACAAGCGCGTCGGCCTCGCCTTCGTGCAATAGTGCGTGCGATGTGAACAACGGTTCGCATCGCACGCTGCGCGCATCGAGGTTCGCGGCATCAGCTCGGGCGATCGTGCTGTGAGACCGCCGCTATGATATTCGAAAAGCGCGAACCGGATTGCCGACATGTCCCGCGTGATCTATCGCAAAGGCGAGAAGCGCGAGCCGCCGGGATCGCGGCCCGACTCTCCAAGGCGACGCCTGGCCGCGCCGCTACCTACAGGAGCGCAACAAGGCCGACTTGATATCGCAAGCGGGTCACGATCCCCGCCCCGCTTTATTTCGATTTCTTCGCGGGCTCGCTCGGCCGGGCCCCGCTCCACGGATCATATTTTTCCTTGGGCTCGGGAATGCGCTCGAGCGCGGCCTTGTAGGCCTTTTCGTCGACCTTGGGCTTGTTGTCTGCCTTGGGCGCTTCGTTGCCCCCACGCCTGCCGCCGCCACCCATCTGCGCCTGCGCGGAGGCCGCCGTCAGCGCCAGCACCGCGGCCGCTATGACCAAAATCCTCATTGGTACAATTCCCCTCGTCAGGGGTACAAACTAGCCTGCAATCGCATAATAGCAAATGCTGCGGGTTCCACCGCTTCAGCAAATGTTGATCGGCCAGGACTTCGCTGGCTCGTATTCGCGCCTATCTGTTGGCCCGCAGGGGACCTTCACGGATGTTGCGGATTGTTGCTCATGTGGCGCTGCTCGTCGGCGCCCTCGCGCTCGGCGCTTGCGGCTTTGCCGACAGCCGTGCGCCAGTGCCCGAGTTCATGCGCCTCAAGGAGGCCGAGCAGCCATCGCCCGACCCGCCGCCCGACGTCAAGCGCGTGGTGCGTGAGCAGATCGATGTGGTCTTCATCAACACGTCGTATCCGCGCGAGGTGCATGTCGCCCCGCCACACCACGAGGTGCGCGGACCGGGCTGGACGGCCTGCGTCCGTGCGCAACTGACCTCCGCCACCGGCTCTGCGCTCGGCCTCCAGACCTATATCGTGACGATCACCGGCGGAAAGGTCATCGATCGCCGTCGTGCCGAGGCCGACGACATCTGCGGCTCCGAGCTTTATGAGCCGATCTAGGCTCAGATGGCGCAGAGGCGAAATCCAGTTCCGGGAAAAACCTGTAATTGGGCCGGAACGATCACCGCCTCCCTTTCTTGTTACCGCCGAGGGCAGTTTCGGAGGAGGACATGATGAGGACATTGACGATTGCGCTGCTGGCGGGCGTCGGCGCGCTGGCCGCGTCCGGCGGCGCGAAAGCTGCGGATTTCTACACGACCAGCGAATACACCAGCCCCGATCTCATTCAGGAGGTCCGGCTTGTCTGCGATGACGCCGGCAATTGCTATCGCACCCGTGGCGGCGCGCGCGTGATCGTGCGCGACTCCTACGACGCCATGCCGCGCGACCGCTACTATGAGCGCCGCGCCTATCGCGACCGCGACTGGGACGATGGTCCGCGCGGCGGCGTCGGCATCCGCGCGCCCGGCGTCAGCGTGGGCGTCGGTGTCGGCGGCGATCGCTGGTAATCGATCAAGCCATGATCGACGGGACCGGACGAGGCAACTCGCCCGGTCCCGTTGGTGTCAGGTTTCAACTGGATCGACCGGCCTGATGGCACCCGCCGGGGACGACAACTGCATGATGACGCGCGCGAGCACCATGCCGGCAAACATCGCAGCGACGAAGATGAAGGCGGATACCGAACCGAATCCGAGCGCAGTCAGCGCCGGTCCCGGACAGAAGCCTGCCAATCCCCAGCCGATACCGAAGATGGCGGGACCGACGACGATCCTCGGATCGATATCGTTGCGCTTGGGAACATAGAAGCGCTCGGCGAAGACGGGGCGCCCGAGTTTCAAGACGCGGTTGAAGCCGATGAAAGTTACGGCCACCGCGCCGGCCATCACAAAGGCGAGGCTCGCATCCCACGCGCCTGCTGGTATGCTGCCGACGTCCAGAAAGTTCAGCACCTTTGCCGGGTTCGACATGCCGGAGACGATGAGGCCGACGCCGAAGATCAAGCCGATCGCGAATTGAACGAGGATTGTCATCGGCGTCAGCTCCAGTGCCGCATCACGAAGACGGTGACCATGCCGGCCGCCATGAAGGTGACGGTGGCGACCAGCGAGCGCACCGAAAGCCGCGACAGGCCGCAGACGCCATGGCCGGACGTGCAGCCGCTGCCCCACACCGCACCGAAGCCCGTGAGCAATCCGGCGACGATCAGCACCGGCGTCGCTGCCGCGATCGTCTGCGCCGGCAGGCTGCCGGTGACGAGCCGCAGCAGCACCGGCGCGGCAACGAGGCCCACGACAAAGGCGAGCCGGCCTGCGAATTCACGGTCTTCATAGGGCGGAAACAGCCGCGCCGCGATTCCGCTGACGCCGGCAATTCGTCCCGTCGTCCACATCAAGAGCACCGCAGACAAGCCTATTAACGCTCCGCCCACGAGCGAAGCCACCGGCGTGAAAGGCGTTGCAATCATCATGATCCTCCGGAGCTTGCATCACAGCACGCGGCCCGCCGCCGCCCGCATGCTCAATGAGGCGTTAACAATACCACTCGAATTGAAGCGGCGTCCCAACTGTATTTTCCAATCTTTGCGCTAAGCATGACCACGTAACGCTGGCTTGCGCCCGCGTGAACGGGGACGACGGGACGTGGTCGACATCGCGCACCAAGCTGCGATCAATCCGGCATCGGCAAAGGATGCCGCCATGGCGCACGCGCGTGTCCCACTCACGGCGATCGAGCCCGGCCAATGGCGCGCGCTGGCGCAGCGGGCGATCGAGCCAAACGGCTATTACCTGCCCGCCTGGGAGCTTGCCGTCAGCGCTACCGCGCGCGGCCGCACGGGTGCGCAGGCGCTGCCCGCATTCGACGGCTCTTCGACGCGGCTGATCGGGCTGATGCCCGTGATCTCGCTCTGGCAGGCCTGGAACATTCCCCTGCCCGCGCTGGTAAGCGCGCATCCCTATGGCACGCTGTGCAGCCCATTGATCGACCGCGATTGTTCGGCGCAAGCCGCACCCCGTTTGTTGCAGCAGGCGCGCGAGGCCGGCGCGCATGCGCTGATCTTGCGCGACGTCGCGCTCGACGGTGCGGCCATGACATCGCTCAATGATACGCTCGGCCGGAGCGGCTTGAAGCCGCGCGTGCTCTCCTCCTACATCCGCGCCAGCCTCGATGCGACGCGTGATGCCGACAAGCTCCTGCATGAGGGACTCGGCGCCAAGAAGCTCAAAGAGCTGCGCCGCCAGCGCCATCGTCTTGAGGAGCATGGTCCGGTCCTGTTCGACGTCGCGCGCAGGCCGGACGAAATCAGGCCCGCGCTCGAAACATTCTTGCAGCTCGAAGCCAGCGGCTGGAAAGGCAAGCGCGGCACCGCGCTGTTGCAGGACGCCGGCGATGCGACCTTCATCCGCCGCGCCGTCCCGGCGCTTGCCGAGACCGCGCAATGCGAGATCATCACGCTCCGCGCCGGCACGTCGGCCGTCGCCGCCGGCATCGTGCTGCGCCATCAGGACCGCGCCTTCTTCTTCAAGCTCGGCATCGACGAGCATTTTGCAAAATATTCACCGGGCGTGCAGCTGACGCTGGAACTCACCCGCCATCTCTGCGCCGATCCGGCCATTGCCAGCGCGGATTCCACGGCGAGCGCCGATCATCCTATGATCAATCCGATCTGGCGCGGGCGCTTTGCGATCGGCGACGTGCTGATTCCGCTCAGGCGAAACGATCCGGTCGTGGCGCTGATTCACGCGGCGTTTGTCGCTCGCAACGTCGCGCGTGAGACCGCGCGACGCGCGATCCACCTGCTCCGCAAATAAGCGAACGCTACTCCGCAGCCTGCGCGTTGATCTCCGCCGAGACCTCGCGGATGGCGCGGGCGAGCAGGTTCGGGTCCTGCGCGCCGGAGACGGCGTATTTCTGCGCGAACACGTAGGTCGGCACGCCGGAGATGCCCTTCTCGGCCGCTTCCTGCGCATCCGCCGTGACGCGCGCGACGTCCTCATCGGTGGCAAGGCGCTTGCGCACGTCGTCGGCATCGAGACCGACATCGGCGGCCGCCTGCACCAGCACGTTGACATCGGTAAGATCGCCGCCGTCGCGGAAATAAAGCTCCATCAGGCGCTGCTTCATCTCGGGCGCCTTGCCGATCGCTTCCGACCAGAGGATCAGCCGATGGCAGTCCGTCGTATTGGGCTGACGCGCCACGAGTTCAGGCCGGTAGGTGAGCCCCTCTTCGCTTGCGGCTGCGACGACGCGGCCGGCAATGCCCTTATAGGCTTCGACCGAGCCGAATTTCTGGGTGAGATAATCCTCGCGGCTGATGCCCTCGCGGGGCACCCAGGGATTGAGGAAGAAGGGGCGGAAATTGAGCTTGACCGGAACGTCCGGGACGAGCGCGAGTGCGCTCTCGATCCGGTGCTTGCCGATATAGCACCAGGGGCACACCACATCGGAGACGACATCGATCTGCAGCGGTTTTAGTGTGCTCATTGGTGCTTCCTTCGGGCAGCGCGGCTTTGTCGGAAAGATAAGCCGAACACCGCCCGAGGCAAGGGTGTCACCCCATATTTGCGGCCGTCCGCTTCAGCCATGCAGCGGTGCGCTCGTCGGCCGGAAAGAACGTCTCCAGTGCCAGCTCCGACAGGGTGATGTCGACCGGCGTCCCGAACACCATGGTTGTGGAGAAGAAACTTAGTATCCCCCCGTCATGGCGCAGCTTGAAGGGGATTGCGACATTGTCGCTCGACAGCGGGCCCGCACGTGCCGGGATCGGGTAGCTCTTCAGGTCGTGGTAGAGCTTGATCAGCTCCGGATCGGCCGTCGCCTCGCATTGCCGATGCAAGCGCTCGAGCAGATGCGCGCACCACTCCGCGAGATTGACCGTGCGCGGCGCCAGCCCTTCGGGATGAAAGGCCAGCCGCAGCACGTTGAAGGGCTGGCCGAGCAGCCGCTCCGGGATGCCGTCGAGCAGCGGCGCTACCATGCGATTGGCGGTCACCAGATTCCAGTGCCGGTCGTAAGCCAACGCCGGATTGGGCTCGTGTGCTTTGAGCACGAGGTCGATCGCCTGACGGGCTGATTTCAAGGCCGGATCCTCCAGCGGACGCTGCGGAAATGCCGGCGCAAAACCGGCTGAGACCAGCAGCACGTTGCGTTCGCGCAAGGGCACATCGAGACGCTCGGCCAGTCTCAGCACCATGTCGCGCGAGGGCGCCGCGCGGCCGGTCTCGACGAAGCTCAAATGCCGCGCCGAGATTTCCGCCTCGCCCGCGAGATCGAGCTGGCTCATCCGGCGGCGCTGCCGCCATTCGCGCAAATGGTCGCCGATACGGATCGGCTGGCTGGGTTCGGCGCGTGCCGTGGATGCATGTGCGTTCATGGTCGAAAACCTAGCACGTGGATTTCGCCCCTTCCATTACCCCCGAGGTAATCGAACTGGGTCTCGCCGCGGCGCATCTTCCTCGCAACAGGAGATGACCATGATCGCGCTGCTGCTCTACCGGACCGTCGCAGACTACCTCCTGCCCTGGACCGTGAAGCTCGCGACCCGCTTGCTCGCGCATGGCCTCAACATGCCGGAACCGCTGGTGCATTCGACTGGCGACTATGTCGTCGCCCACATCACCGCCTTCGAGCACAGCGTCGGCAGAAGCCTCTGTCCGTTCCGCCTCGCCCGCCTGCTCCGCGCCTGGTGGCGCTGTGGGCACTAAGTTTACCGCAAGCCCAACCCAACCATGGAGACCACGATGATCGACGCATCCACATTCCTGCGCCGCGCCCTGCTTGCCGACGCCATCTTCAGCGGCATCGCCGCACTCGGCTTCACTTTTGGCGCAGCCGCATTCGCGACGCTGTTCAACCTGCCTGAGGCCCTGCTGCGCGAGACCGGCCTGTTCCTGATCGCCTACACCGCCCTGGTCGGCTGGCTCGCCTCGCGCGCGGTGGTGCCGAAGCCGCTCGTGCTGCTGGTCGTGATCGGCAACGCCGCCTGGACCGTCGGCAGCATCGCGCTGCTGTTCTCGGGCGCGGTGTCGCCGAACCTGCTCGGCGAACTCATGGTCGTGGCGCAGGCGATCGCGACGGGTGTGTTCGCGGAGTTGCAGTATGTGGGACTGCGGAAGAGCGGCGGTGTGGCCGCAGCGTGAGAAGTCGATTCCGTCATGGGTGACGGTCGTTAGTATGATGCTCGTTGCTTCATCTCGTCATTGCGAGCGCAGCGAAGCAATCCAGAATCCCTCCACGGTGACAGACTGGATTGCTTCGCTGCGTTCGCAATGACGGAGCAAGGTGCATTGCCGTCGTTTCCTGACTCGCCTTCAAATCGCTGACACGCCCTCCCGTCCTCGCGGCGCGTCTCGCCCGAGCTTTGCTTCGACTTGCCCTTTCGAAAAAGGGCGCAGGGAAGGCCGGGCACCGTTGCCCGACGGGCGACCTAACCGTCGATGATCTGGCGAACCTTGTTGACCAGCACGGTGTTGGAGAACGGTTTCGTGATGACGGACATGCCGGCCTCGAGATGGCCGTTTCCGATCGCGGCGTTCTCCGCGAACCCGGTGATGAACAGGACTTTCAGGTTCGGATTGATGCTGCGTGCGGCGTCCGCGACCTGTCGTCCGTTCAGACCGTTCGGCAGCCCCACGTCGGTGATGAGAAGATCGACCCGACCACCAGACTGGACGATCCTGAGACCGGATGCCCCGTCGGCCGCTTCGATCACCCGATAGCCGACTTCGGTGAGGACCTCGGCGATGACCATTCGTATCGCGGGTTCATCATCGATGACCAGCACCCTTTCGCCGTCGCCGCCGTCACCCGGCAAATCCGCCGGACGCTCGTCGTCCGAGAGCTCGCCGACGAACCGCGGGAAATACAGGCACATCGTCGTGCCCTGGCCGACCTCGGAGTAGACGCGCACCTGGCCGCCGGATTGCCGCACGAAGCCGTAGATCATGGACAGGCCAAGACCGGTCCCCTGGCCGAGCGGTTTCGTGGTGAAGAACGGATCGAATATCTTTTCGATGACGCTGGCCGACATGCCCGTGCCAGTGTCGCTGACACAGACCGAAATATATTGGCCCGGTGGAAGGTGGCGCTCGTCCGCCGCCCGATCGTCTAACCACTTGTTTGCCGTCTCGATCGTGATGCGGCCACCGTTGGGCGCCATGGCGTCGCGCGCGTTGATGCACAGGTTGAGGATCGCATTCTCCAACTGCGAAGGATCGAGTCTCGTGCCCCAGAGGCCGGCGGCCTGAACGACTTCGACGTGAACGTCCGGACCCACCGACCGAGTGAGCAGTTCGGCCATGCCCGCGATCGTGCGGTTCGCGTCGATGACCTTGGGATCGAGCGTTTGACGCCGGGCGAAAGCCAGCAGACGCTGCGTCAGTGCGGCGGCGCGCCGGGTCGATTCCTGGGCCACGTTGATGTAGCGACCGACGCCTTCCAGCCGGCCTTGCGAAAGCCTCTTGTCGAGCAATTCGAGGCTTCCGGATATTCCGGCCAGAAGGTTGTTGAAGTCGTGCGCGATGCCGCCGGTCAGCTGGCCGATCGCTTCCATCTTCTGGGATTGCCGCAAAGCTTCGCCTGCTGCCACCAACTCGGCGGTCCGCTCTTCCACCTTGGCTTCGAGAGTCGCGTTCGCCTGGCGGAGTGCTTCCGTTGCCCTTAGACGCTCAGTCGCCGTCCGCGTCCGTTCGGCGATCTCCTGGACCAGCGCAAGATCCTCACTTGCCCATGTCCGCGCTTTTGCGTTGTTGAGAAACAGCACGGCGACCAGCCGCCCCTGTTCGATCACCGGTACGTTGACGAATGCGCCCGCGCTGCGGCTCTTCAGGGCTTCAGCGGCGGAAGTCGTTCTTTCATCCCGGTCGACATCGTCGATGGCAACGAACTCGCCCCGCTTGAGACTGTCGATGAAGGATCCGTAGTCTCGAAGGTTCAAGGTACCCGCCAGCGACTCCACGCCAGGGGCCAGCCAGTCCCTGTCGACGGTCAGAGTTTCCGCCTCCGGATCGATCGTGCCGTAACTGGCCCGGCTGACATGGAGTGTTTCGCCGAGGATCCTGGAAGCCGCGAAAGTCAGGTCTTGCGGATTATCCAGGTCGCGGATGTCATCGGTCAGCCTCACCAGCGCTTCCCGCCTGATCTCGGCTTTCTTTCTGCCGGAGATGTCGAAGCTGAGGCCCGAAAACCGAAGCGGCCTGCCGTCAAGCGACAGGACGCAGCGGCCCTGCGCGACCACCCACCGGTCCTGCCCGTCCGGCTGTGGCAGGCGATATTCCGAACTCAAGGGTCCGCCGATCTCCATGGCTTTGGCGACCTCGGCCTGTACCCGACCGACGTCATCCGGATGGATGCCTTCGAAGAACGCCGCAATCGGGGCGCCAACCTTGGCGCGCTCGGGATCAACGCCATAGAGCTCAGCGAACCGGCTATCGGCGAAGACACGGTCAGAGGGGACATCCCAATCCCAGGTGCCCACACTGTTGCCGGCCGAGAGAGCGATCTGAAGACGGTTTTCGCTTGTGGCCAACAGGCGCGCGTTGACAACGGAGGCGGTCGTCTCGATGCAGGTCCCAAACAGGCCCGCCACAGTGCCCTGTTGATCGCGGACCGGCGTGTAGGAGAACGAGAAGTGGGCCTCGGCAAGCACCCCGTTCCGTTTCAGCGCGAGGCTGAAATCGTCCATGTAGAACGGCTCGCCCGCGAAGACGCGGTCGAACATTGGTCCGATCGCATCTTCTGCCTCCGCCCAGACCTGCATCGCAGGCGAACCAAGGGCGGCAGAATGCTTGTCGCCGAGAATGGGTGTGAAGGAATCGTTGTAGAGCCAGGTCCGTTCAGGTCCCCATGCGATGAACATCGGCTGCGGTGACGTGAGCAGCAGGGAGACGAGCGTCTTGAGCTCGACAGGCCAGGCAGATGCATCGCCAAGGGGTGTCGCAGCCCATCGGTAGGCGCGGATCAGCGATCCCATCGCGCCGCCATCGGCCAAGAAAGGCAGAGCATCGTTGCGCCCATCCAAAGTCGATAATTTCGTCAATTCGTAAGCCTGCCCTGGCAATCCGCTTGCAAAAGATACTCTTGCACAAAAGCAGAACCTGCCTAGCCATTAATTCTCAGCAGAACGGAAACCATTTCAGCTCTTCCGCAGTGCTCACGGCATCGCCGCCGCGATCAGGCCAACGGGCGCCCTAGTCGTCTAGAGCGAACGGAAATTCGGCCGTGAAGATGGTTTTGCTCAGCCGTGGACATCACTCGGATTCCACCACTATGAGCGCGCGCTATCTCTTGCGAGATGTATAGCCCCAGCCCCAATCCCTTTTCGTTCGGCAGGACTTTTCCGCGATGAAAGGCTGTGAAAAGCAATGGCATGGCCTCGTCCGGAATACGTCGTCCGTTGTTCGCAACGCTGATTTCGAAGCCGCGTCCATTCGCTTTGGCAACGACCGTGATGGGCGCATCCGGGTCACCGTAGGCAAGCGCATTTCCAAGGAGATTCGACAGAAGCTGGACTATTCGACCTGAGTCGATTCTGACTTTGGCCGGCATGTCCACGACTGACGCAATGAGACGGTTCGTGTGCACGTTCTCAAACTCCGCGATGATCTCTATCGAAACCCATCCGCCCTCATCCTTGGGGGCAGACGCTATGATCTGCCGAACGGCCATTCAAGCCTCCGATCCGGAAGCACGAATCCGCAGTTCCAAGTGGCGTTAGCAGCACCAAGCGTTGGAGAAGTTCGACAACGGGCCTCGCAGGAACAGAAGGCGCGCAGCTCGGTTATCAACCTTCGGGCTTCGAGGCGACCTTCACGACACTCCTTGCTGACCTGGACGGATAGGAGGATCAGTGAAGATGCATAAGCCGGTCGTGTTGGTGGTCGAGGACGAGCCTCTGCTGCGAATGAATACAGTTGATATGGTCGAAGAAGCCGGCTTTCCCACCTTGGAGGCGGCAAACGCCAAACAAGCCATCCAGCTCCTCGAGAACCGATCCGACATCAAGATCATCCTCAGCGACATCGACATGCCGCCCGGCATGGACGGGATGGCGTTGGTCGCAATGGTCCGCCGCCGTTGGCCCCCGGTCGCGATCATTCTCGTATCCGGACATGTCGCTTCGGCAGAGGTCGTCATTCCAGAAGGCGGCAGGTTCTTCAGCAAACCATTTCGACCGGCCGAACTGGTTGCTACGTTGGAGCAGATGGCGGCTTAGCTGAGCGGCCTTATTCCGGCGGCTGTGGCCCGGGCGACCTCAGCCATTCGCTCATGTGCGAGCCGGTTTCAGCTTGGCGGGCTTTGCGGAGCATATGTTCGCGTTGAGAGCCAGGCGGGACTGATCTGGCCTGTTCGCGGAGGCGTTTTGCCTCTTCGGCAAGTCGTTGTTCCAGGGGTTGGGTCTGTTTGAAACGGCGACGCTGCATGACACACCCTCGTCTTACGGGTCCTAACCGCAGGCTTTGAACTCTTGCGAGCCTAATATGCCCAAGCCCCGCGTTCTGTTCCAAAAACATGCCCGCTCTTTTGGAATTCGAATGTTCAAAAATGCACTTAAGCATCGATGGCTTTGAAGTTCCCATAGCTATGGAACTAATGGTTCCCTCGCGCGTTGGAGCACGACATACCGGGGGTCTCAGCTCTTCAGGCTGAGAGATCGTGTTGCCGAGAGCAACGCAATACCAACCAATTCACTGGATGCAGGCGGGCGCAATTGCCACCGAGTGCCGCCCGCTCTCAACGAGTGGCCGCGGTTATGCGTGATGGAGGAGAACTTTAATGGCTGGGCAGGCGGGAAACGACGTCGCATCGCTCGTTTCACATAACGAGAAGACCATTCTACCGGAATGGGTCGAATTGCAGAAGAAGGCCGGCATCCTCCATACCGGCCGCATTTCGGAAGGCGAGCTGCAATCGCAGTCCAAAGACTTCCTCCATCTCCTGCACGAGGCACTGAGACAAGGCGGGACCGACACGTCTAGAGCGGCGTTCGAGCCGGCACGGGCGATGCTCGCCGAGCTTTCGCGAAGCCGCGCATTGCAGGGCTTTTCTCCGAGCGAAACCGCAACCTTCATCTTTTCGCTCAAGCAGCCGCTGTTCAACGCGCTCAATCGCGACAAGACGCTGTCCGCCGAGCAGATCGCCGAGACGGTCTGGACGTCGACCATGCTGCTCGACGAGCTCGGCCTGTTCACGCTCGAAATCTTCCAGAAGGCGCGTGAAGAGGTCATCGTTCGCCAGCAGCGCGAGATCGCCGAGCTGTCGACCCCGGTCGTCAAATTGTGGGACGGAATTCTCGCTTTGCCGCTGATCGGAACGCTCGACAGCCAGCGGACGCAGGTGGTGATGGAAAATCTCCTGCAAACCATTGTGGACGTCGAGGCCGAGATCGCCATCATCGATATTACCGGCGTGCCCACCGTCGATACGCTCACGGCCCAGCACCTTCTGAAGACGGTCGCGGCCGCGCGCCTGATGGGCGCCGACTGCCTGATCAGCGGCATCAGGCCCCAGATCGCCCAGACCATGGTGCATCTCGGTGTCGAGTTGAACGTGATCTCGAAGGCCTCGCTGGCCGACGCGTTCGCGGTCGCATTGCGGCAGACCGGGCGTGCCGTCGTCAAGACGAGGAGGGTCGAGGCCATCGGTCCTGACAAGAAGGTCGGCGGGCAGGACGCCTGACGATGGATCGCATCCCTATTCTCAAATTCGGGTCCGCGCTTCTCGTCACGATTCAGGTCGACATGCACGACCGGCTCGCGACGGCGCTGGAAGAAGACCTCACCAGCAAGATCGTCGCGCACAATGCGCGCGGCGTTCTGATCGACATATCGGCGCTCGAGATTGTCGACAGCTTCATCGGCCGGATGCTGGATAACATCGCCGCGGTCTCGCGCATCCTCGACGCCGACACCGTCGTCGTCGGAATGCGCCCCGCCGTCGCGATCACGCTCGTCGAGCTCGGCCTGTCGCTGACCGGCGTGAAGACCGCGCTGAATGTCGAACGTGGCATGGCCATGATTCACGCCCGCCTCTCCGGGGCGGAGGCTGACGATGCCGACGACGAAGACTGAGCGCCTTGCGATCAAGATCTCGGACGACGTGGTTCGGGTCAGGCAACTGACCCGAACGCTGGCGGTCGAGGTCGGGCTGGGCCTGGTCGATCAGACCAAGGTCATCACGGCGGCCAGCGAGCTCGCGCGCAACACGCTCGACTATGGCGGAGGTGGAGACGTCACCGCAGAGATCGTCGACCAGGGTGGCCGCCGCGGCGTTCGGCTGACGTTCGAGGACAAGGGACCCGGCATTGCGGATATCGAGCAGGCCCTCAAGGACGGCTTCACCTCCGGCAAGGGCATGGGTCTCGGCCTCGGCGGGGCCAAGCGGTTGTGCAACGAATTTTCCATTGTCTCGGAGCCAGGCACAGGCACCAAAGTCACAATCGCACGTTGGAAATGATCATGAAGTCCGTCGGCGTCAACGATCAGAGCGGCGTCGCGGAGGCAAGGCGGGCAGCAACCGATCTCGCACAACGCGTGGGATTTACCGAGACCGACACGGGCAAACTCGCTTTGGTCGCGACCGAACTTTCAACCAACCTCCTCAAGCACGGGTCGGGCGGGGAAATTCTCGTTGGCACCTATGAGGACAACGAAAGCCAGGGCATTGAAATCCTCGCACTCGACAAGGGTGCCGGCATGAGCAATGTCGCGGCATGTTTGGAAGACGGGTATTCCAGCGCCGGCACCGCGGGGCGCGGCCTGGGTGCCGTGATACGGCAATCGCACTTCGTCGACATCGGCTCCTGGCCGGGTATAGGGACTGCCGTGCTGGCTCGCGTGGCGCCGGGCACGCCCCTTTCCGGTAAGCCGCCCACCGTCCCAACTTGGGGCGGCGTTTCCATTCCCATGGCGGGCCAAGACGTCTGCGGTGACGCCTGGAGCGTCTCCAATGCGGGGAATGTCCGCACGCTGCTCGTGGCCGATGGCTTGGGACACGGGCCGGAAGCCGCGGAAGCGGCCGTTGAGGCCGTACGGCTGTTCCACCGCTACAACGGTCATAGCGTCGCCAACCTGATCGACTACGTCCATGGCGGCCTGCGATCGACGCGCGGGGCAGCGATCTCCATCGCGCGCTTCGACCCCGTCACGAAGAACATCAACTTCGCCGGGATCGGCAACGTCGCGGGCGTCATCATCACAGCTGGCGAGACCAAGCGGATGGTGTCGATGCCGGGAACCGCGGGCTTCAACACGCGAAAAATCCGGGCCTTCGACTATGCATTCGAGCACGGCCTGATTATCCTGCATTCCGACGGACTGGCCTCGAGCTGGACGGTCGACCGTTACCCCAATCTGGCGGCCCTTCACCCGTCACTGATCGCCGCGATCCTCTATCGCGACCTCACCCGGCATCGCGACGACGCGACCGTGCTCGTGGCCAAATGGTGATGCTCATGGCGACATCCTCCAAATCGTGGCCCATCGTCACCGTCCCGATCGAGAACGAGAGCGATGTCGTCGCGGTCCGCCAGCGCGCTCATCGCGTCGCCGATATGTTGGGATTCGAACGGCAGGACCAGACCCGCATCGCCACCGCAGTCTCCGAGCTCGCGCGCAACGCCTACGGCTATGCCGGCGGCGGGCGCGCCGAATTCATCCTCGATGCCGCCACAACGCCGCAGCGTTTCGTCGTTCGCATCTGCGACAACGGGCCGGGCATCGACAATCTCCAGCTCATCCTCGACGGGCAGTACCGCTCGCCAAGCGGCATGGGCCTTGGTCTGATCGGCGCGCGCCGGCTGATGGACACATTCACCATCGATTCGAAACCCGGCAGGGGGACGACCGTCGAAGTCGGGCACCGGCTGCCGCGCCACGTGGATTCATGGCCGCGCTCCAAGCTCACCGACATCGTCTCCAGCCTGAAGAAGGAGACCTCGTCCGATCCCCTCGCCGCGTTGAGGGAGCAGAACCGCGAGCTGATGCAGAACCTGGAAGAACTGCGGCGCCGTGAAGAGGAAAGCCAGCAGCTCAACCAGGAGCTCGGCGATACCAACCGCGGCGTGGTGGCGCTCTATGCCGAGCTCGACGGCCGCGCCGAACAATTACGGCAAGCGAGCGAACTCAAGACGCGCTTCCTCTCGAACATGAGTCATGAATTCAGGACACCGCTGAATTCGGTGCTGGCGCTGTCGCGCCTGCTGCTCGACCGCATCGACGGCGACCTGACCCCGGAGCAGGAACGACAGGTCGGCTATATCAGGCGGTCGGCCGAAAGCCTGCTCGACCTCGTCAACGACATGCTCGATCTCGCCAAGGTCGAGGCCGGTAAGGCGGAGATCAAGCCGGTCCGGTTCGCAGTCACGAGCCTGTTCGGCGCATTGCGCGGCGCGCTGAAGCCGCTGCTGACCAGCACCGCAGTCGAATTGCTGTTCGAATCCCCCAAGGACTTGCCGCCGCTCTATACCGACGAGGCAAAGGTGGCGCAGATCCTGCGCAATTTGGTCTCGAACGCGCTGAAATTCACCGAAGAAGGCGAAGTACGGGTCACCGCGCGCACCGGCGATAACGGCGCCAACGTCATATTCTCCGTCCGCGACACCGGCATCGGGATCGCGTCGGAGCACCATGAGCGCATTTTCGAGGAATTCTCGCAGGTCGACACCAAGCTGCAGCGAAAGGTGAAGGGCACCGGCCTTGGCCTGCCGCTGTCGCGTTCGCTGGCGCGCCTCTTGGGCGGCGACCTCATGGTCGAGAGTGGCCCGGGCCAGGGCTCAGTCTTCTCGTTGAAGATTCCGGCGTCGCTGGGCGAGCCGGATCGTGAAATGCTGACGCGCTCAGCCGACGACAGCAAGAGCGTGCTGCTGATCGACGACGACGAGACCTTCCGCTACGTCATGCGCCAGATCGTCGGCAACGAGACGCGCTACGAGTTCATGGAAGCCGACGGCGGCGAGGAAGGATTGCGGCTGGCGCGTGAGAAGAAGCCCGACGTCATCGTTCTCGACCTGCAAATGCCGGCGGTGGACGGCTTTACCGTGCTGCAACAGCTGGCCGCCGACGATCGCACCAACGGCATCCCCATCATCGTCTCGACCTCGATGACGATCGACGCCTCGCTCAGGTCGCGTTTGCCTGAGTATGTGCGGCTGATTTCCAAGAACGCGATCTCCCGGGAAAGCGTGTCCTCGTTCCTGCGCGACGCCGTTCATGGTGTCTCATGAGCACCGATGAAAAGATCATCATCCTCAACGTCGACGATCTCGAATCACAGCGCTATGTCAAGACACGCGATCTCCTCGCCGCCGGATTTGCGGTGATCGAGGCGCAGACCGGCGCGGAAGCGCTTCGCCTGGTCGAGCTGCACAAACCGCCGCTCGTGCTCCTTGACGTGCAATTGCCCGACATCAGCGGCTTCGAGGTCTGCGCCTTCATCAAGACGAAATGGCCGGAAGTGATGGTGTTGCAGACGTCGGCGACGTTCACGACGTCCGAAGATCGCGTCAGCGGGCTGAACGCCGGCGCCGATTCCTACCTCGTGCAACCCGCCGAACCGCTCGAGCTTGCCGCTGCGATCCATGCACTGCTGCGTGTCCGCCGCTCGGAAGATGCGCTGCGGACACTGAATGCCACGCTCGACAAGCAGGTTCAGGAACGCACCGCAGAACTCGAGCAGGCCAACCGGAAACTGCGCCAGGAGGTCGCACAACGCCAGAAGGTCGAGTCCGAGCTGTTGCAGGCCCAGAAGATGGAGGCGGTCGGGCAGTTGACGGGCGGGCTCGCGCACGATTTCAACAATCTCCTGACCGCGGTCGTCGGCAATCTCGACCTGATCCGGGCACGTGCGACCGAGCCGCGGATCGCGAGGCTTGCGGAGAACGCCTTCAAGGCCGCCGAGCGCGGCTCGAAGCTGACGGCACAATTGCTGGCATTTTCGCGAACCCAGAAGCTTGCAACCGAATCCGTCGACCTCAATCGCCTGATCGTGGACGCATCCGATCTGCTCAACACGTCGCTCGGCGCCAACATCGCGATCAAGACCGATCTCGATGCGCGCGCGCCTTTCGTGGTCGCCGACTACAACCAGCTCGAGGTCAGCCTCCTCAATCTCGCAATCAATGCGCGAGATGCGATGCCGGACGGCGGGACACTGACCATCACCACGGCCTGCAGCGATCCGGACAATCGCAGGGTCATGCTGTCCATAACGGACACCGGCACCGGCATGTCGCCCGAAGTGATCGCGCGCGCGTTCGATCCCTTCTTCACCACCAAGCCTCCCGGCAAGGGGACGGGCCTCGGATTGTCACAGGTCTACGGACTGGTGCGGCAGATGGGCGGCGATGTCGACATCAAGAGCGAGATCGGCAAAGGCACTTCGGTCGTGCTGTCACTTCGCCGGTCGATTGCCGGCACAGAGACGACCGCCGAGGCACAAGCCGCGGCTGAAAGCGGGCATGCCGAGCGAATTCTGGTCGTGGACGACGATCACGACGTCCGCGGTCTCATAACCAGCTTCCTGTCCGAGATCGGATATGTGGTTCACGAGGCCGACCACGGCAATGCCGCGCTTGCCATGCAGCGGACCGTGAACCCGCAATTGATGATCATCGACTTTTCGATGCCGGGCACCAACGGCGCCGAGGTCGTCAGGGCGGCCCGGGCCGTGCAGCCGTCCCTGCCCGTCCTGTTCGTCAGCGGCTATGCGGATTCCGCCGCGCTGGAAGCGGCAATGGGCACTGCGCCGTTTCTGCGCAAGCCGTTCCGGCCCGCCGAACTCGCTTCGGCAGTTCGGATGGCGCTGGATGCAGGCAGCTCGAGCAGGCCGTGATCAAGGCAAAGTTGGGGACTGACGTGAGAGCCCGACCGCGACTGAAACGCGGCTAAGCCTTCGCGCGGCCGACCTTGCCGGCAAAATGCTTGCCGTTCAGCTTCTTCTTTTTCGCCGTGGTGCTCTTCGCGCCGGCCTTCTCGGCCCTGCGCTCGGCGCGCGCCTTGACCTTGGCGCGTTCGGCACGCTCTTCGGCGCGCAGCCTCTTGCGCTTGGTCTCGCAGGAGGGGCACTTGCAGCCGATCGGCTTCAGATAGGCTTTGAAATAGTCGGTGCCGTAGTCGTAGTTGATCTCGTCGCCCGGCTCGATGTTCCTGATGGCGCGGATGAACACCTTGCGCTCGCGCGGACGAACGTCGGATTCGGCGTTGGGCCGGCAGGAATGGTTGATGTAGCGGGCGAGGTTCTTGCGCACCGAGCCGTCGATGGTCCAGCGGCCGTTGAGCTCGAACAGATATTTGTTTTCGATGTCGTCCTGCGCGGGGATGCGCGAATCCAGGATCGGTCCGAAGTAGCGGACGATCCGGGTCCCCTTCTTGATCGGTTTGGTAGCGAAGAGGCCAAGCCCGGTCTTGGAGCGGCCGACGCGATAAGGTTTGTTCGAAGAGATGGCTGGCATGATCGTTGGAAACGAGGACGCGAACAGGGCCGGATGAGACCCAAGCGAAGTCGCTCTTCTAGAACGATTCCGCGGCGCTGTCAGGCCTATCCCGGCCGCGTTTGAACCTTGCCCACAGTGAAGATGCCTGATGCGTGGAGTTCCCGGACAGCATCCTTCACATTTGCCCTTTCAGGCGCCCAATCCATGAGCAGCGTCCTCAACACAGCCGAAATACTGCGGTGCTATGCAGACAGTTTTGCCGCGACGGTCGACTTCAGGATCGCTTCCAGCAGCTGTTCGGCGGTCGTGCCCGCGGGTAGCCGTTCCAAAATATCCTCAAGCCGTCCGTCCAGCAGCAGCATGGTGAAGCCGTGCACCATCGACCAGGCCCGCGCGATCGCGGCGCCCTGCTCGATCGTCAGCGCGTTGCCGCTGATCTGTTCCTGCCGCATCGCGCCGACGGCATTGGCGAGTCCGGCGAAGGAGGATTCGGCCGCCTCGTTCAGCGACGGCCTGGAATAGTCGAGGCGCTCGGTGCGGAACATCAATCCGTACATGCCGGGATGGGCCTGGGCATAGGCGACATAGGCCTTCGGCCGCGCCAACGCGCGCGACAGCGGCGTGGTCGCGGTGTCGCAAGCTGCCACCATCGCCGCGTTGAATTGGCGAAAGCCGATCGCCGCGAGCTCGCTGACGAGCCCGGTGAGGTCGCCGAAATGATGCGTCGGCGCCGCATGGGAGACCCCCGCCTCGCGCGCCACCGCGCGCAGCGTCAGGCCCGAGAGCCCGTCGCGCTCCAGCACCCGCTCGGCGGCCTGGAGCAGCGCCTCGCGCAGGGCGCCGTGGTGATAGGGCGTCTCGGTCTTCGCACTCGCCGGGCGACGCGCAGGACCCGATGCCGATGATGTCTTTCTAGGATTGCGCGGGCTACGCGCCGCTTCGCTCTTGGTGTCGCTCTTGGCCATCTGCAAGCTATATGACGCAATATTGACAGTGTAAAGATTTCGCTTGACGAATGCTGCAATCGCCCCTATTCCATCTTTACGATGTAAAGATAAGGGAGGGATACGCCGTGCAGCAGGACGCTATCGCCGAGCGCCGCAACAACGTCGGACCGATTCCATTCGAGGCCGACGCGCCCGTCCTCAAGATCATCGGCGAATTGCCGCGCGAGCTGAACGGCACGCTCTATCGCAACGGCCCCAACCCGCAGTTCGAGGCGCCTGGCTCGCACTGGTTCGTCGGCGATGGCATGCTGCACGCCTTTCACCTCGAGAACGGGCGCGCCAGCTATCGCAACCGCTGGGTCCGGACGCCGAAATGGCTTGCCGAGCACGACGCCGGCCGCGCGCTGTTCGGCGGCTTCGGCCGCAAGCTGCCGGATGCACCGGTAAACCTCACCGACGGCGGCGTCGCCAACACCAACATCATCTTCCACGCCGGCAAGCTGCTGGCACTGGAAGAGGCGCATCTGCCGACCGAGATCGAGCCGGGTACGCTTGCAACCCGCGGCTATCACAATTACCAGGGCCGCGTCGCCGGCAGTTTTACCGCGCATCCGAAGATCGATCCCATCACCGGCGAGCTGGTGTTCTTCGGCTACAACGCAGCCGGTCCGCTGACGCCCGCCCTCTCCTACGGATCGATCGATGCGTCCGGAAAGGCCACGCGCTTCGAACGTTTCGAAGCGCCCTATGCCAGCATGGTGCACGACTTCATCGTCACCGAGAACCATGTGCTGTTTCCGATCCTGCCCATCACCGGCAGCATGGAGCGCGCGATGAGCGGGCGGCCGCCTTATGCCTGGGAGCCGGAGAAAGGCGCCTATGTCGGCGTGATGAAGCGCAACGGCACGGCGAAGGACATCGTCTGGTTTCGCAGTGAGGCCTGCTACGTCTTCCACGTCATGAATGCGTGGGAGGACGGCAACCGCATCATCGCCGACGTCATGCAGTTCGAGGAGGCGCCTCTGTTTCCGCATCCGGACGGACGGCCGACGGATCCGGAAAAATCGCGCGCCCGCCATTGCCGCTGGACGTTCGATCTTTCAGGGAATACCGACCGCTTTCAGCAGACTTATCTGGACGATCTCACCGGCGAATTCCCGCGCATCGACGATCGCCGCGCCGGGCTGAAGAGCCGTCACGGCTGGTACGCCTGCGCCAATCCGCGGCTTCCGATGTTCGGCGCGCTGTCCGGAATCGTCCATGTCGACGGCACCGGAAAGCGGCTCGGGCACTATCTGCTGCCGGCCGGCGACACCATCTCCGAGCCGGTGTTCGTCGAGCGATCGACGGATGCGGCGGAAGGCGACGGCTGGCTGCTCGCGGTGGTCTGGCGCGCCCGCGAAAACCGCAGCGACCTCGCCGTGTTCAACGCAACCGATATCGAGGCCGGCCCCGCCGCGTTGGTTCAGCTCGGCCACCGCGTGCCGGACGGCTTTCACGGCAATTGGGTGGGGGCGGCGTAGCTCCCTCCCCGTCATTGCGGAAGCATCACCAGGGAGGCCGCGCATGCACATGCCCTCGATCACCGCGAACTATCTCGCAATCCTCGCTTTGATCTACGCAGCCCTCGCGCTCCAGGTGATCCGGCTGCGGCGGAGCAAGGGCGCCGCCTTCAATGATGGCGGCGATGCGGGCCTGCGCAGCGCGATCCGCGCCCACGGCAATTTCATGGAATACGTCCCCATCATCACGCTGATGGTCGCGCTGCTCGAAATGTCCGGCGCATCCCCTGTGCGCGTTCACGTGCTGATGGGTTTGCTTGTGCTGTCGCGGCTATTGCATCCGCTTGGCATGTACGCGACGCCGGGCTCGCTCAGATTTCTGATCTGCCGCGGCGGCGGCATCGCGCTGAGCCTCGGCCTGCTGATCACGAGCGCGCTGACCATCCTGTCGCGCCTGCCCTGGGCCTCATTCGCCGACGAAATCTCAGATCAAGCCATTGCAACAATTGAGTTTTTACAGGTCATCCACGTCATTTTGACACTGTAAAGATTTCGCTTGATTAGTCATCTTTACAACGTAAAGATTGGTTCGATTGAGGCAGTCCATGACGATTTTCCTGATCCTTGCGCCCTATGGCGTCTACACCTTCCTGATGTTCGCGACGTCGGCCACGATCAGCGTGTTCGCGGCCTCCGCAATCTGCCTGGCCACGATCGCCATCGACGTTGCACGCGGCCGCTCGGTGAAGATCTTGGCTGCGGGCTCGGCGATCCTGTTCGCCGGGATCGGCCTCACGCTGGCGCTGCTCGATCCGAAGCTCGGCACGCTCGGCGTCAAGCTCTCGGTCGACATCGGCATCTTCGTCATTTCGTTGGGTTCAATGCTCGCTCGCCGCCCCTTCACGCTGCAATATGCGATCGAGTCCGTTCCGGCCGAGACTGCGGCGATGCCCGGCTTTCTCACGGCGAACTACATCATTACCAGTGCCTGGACCGTGGCTGCACTGTTGATGATGGCAGCCAACATCGTGCTGCTATACTTCCCGGGCCTGCCGGTCTGGCTGGGTCTCGCGGTCGCCTTCGCCGCCCGCAACAGCGCGATCTACTTCACAAAGTGGTATCCCGAATATCGCCAGATCAAGTACGGTGCGCCGGCCGGCGCGCAGCCCAGCACCCACTGACAGGGATAGACGATGAAGGACGTATTCGCCCGCCTCGCCTCCGATTTCCTTTCGGCCATCATCTTCCTGGTCATTTATCTCATCACCGATAACGTCATCCTGGCGACGTCTGTGGCAATTGCCGGCGCGATCGCGCAGGTGATCTATGCGCGCGTCAAAGGGCATCAGCTGAGCTTCATGACCTATGCGAGCCTCGCGCTCGTCGTCGTGCTCGGCGCGGTCACGCTGCTCACCAACGATCCCCGCTTCATGCTGGCAAAGCCGGCGATCGCGCATTTCGCGATCGGAATCATCATGCTCAAGCGCGGCTGGATGCTGCGCTACATGCCGCCGATCGTCGTCGAGACCGTGCCGGAATACGTAACGGCCGCGGGCTATGCCTGGGCGGCGCTGATGTTCGCACTCGGCGCCGGCACGATCGCGGTCGCTTCCACCGGCGATCTGAAGCTGTGGGCGTTCTACATTTCGGTGGTCGCCGGCGGCGCCAAGATTTTGGCCTTTGCCGTCCAATACGTCGTGCTCAGGCTCATCGTCACCAGCCGCCGGCGCGCTGCCGCCCGCGCCTGATTGCCGCTCACGCGGCGTTAGTCAGCTGCCGCGAGTTGCGCTATATGCTCGGCCCAGGACTGGCTGCGGATGGTCGCGGCCCGCCGGGATTTGTTCGGGAGACGGGAATGGCCGTAGACGGCAACTGGAATCTGACCATGACGACGCCCATGGGCGAGCGCCAGGCGACACTGACCCTGCTGAACTCCGGCGGAACGCTGACGGGCACGCAGGGCGCGGAAGGCAATACCGCCGAGATCTTCGATGGCACTATCAGCGGCGACGCCGTCAACTGGAAGGTCTCCATCACCAACCCGATGCCGTTGACGCTCGAGTTCATCGGCAAGGTTTCCGGCGACAGCATGAGCGGCGAAATGGGCATCGGTCCGATGGGCAGCTTCCCGTTCACGGGCGCGAAGGCGTAGGACCGGCTTTCCTGACCGGCACGCGCGCCGTCTCCACGCCGTCATTGCGAGGAGCTCTTGCGACGAAGCAATCCAGCCTCATCTTCGTGGAAAGATGGATTGCTTCGCTGCGCTCGCAATGACGGAGTGTGAAGGCGTCAGCCTCTGCTCGGAAACGAGCACGCCTCCTCAGCCCAGATTCAACTCCTTGAAGAAGTCGTTCCCCTTGTCATCGATGATGATGAACGCCGGGAAATCGACGACCTCGATGCGCCAGATCGCTTCCATGCCGAGCTCGGGATATTCGAGCACCTCGACCTTCTTGATGCAGTGCTCGGCGAGGTTCGCCGCAGCGCCGCCGATCGAGCCGAGATAGAAGCCGCCATACTTCTTGCAGGCCTCCCGCACGGCCGGTGCGCGGTTGCCCTTCGCCACCATCACCATCGAGCCGCCGGCGGCCTGGAACTGGTCGACGAAGGAATCCATGCGGCCTGCGGTGGTCGGACCGAACGCGCCGGAGGCGTAGCCCTCGGGCGTCTTGGCGGGGCCGGCGTAATAGACCGGATGGTTCTTGAAATAATCCGGCAGCGGCTCGCCCTTCTCAAGCCGCTCGCGCAGCTTGGCGTGCGCGCTGTCGCGCGCGACGATCATGGTGCCGGTCATCGAGACCCGCGTCTTGGTCGGGTATTTCGAGAACGTCGCCAGAATGTCCTTCATCGGCTGGTTGAGGTCGATCTTGACCACGTCGCCGCCGAGCGACTGCTCGACCTGCGGCAGATACTGCGCCGGATTGTGCTCGAGCTCCTCGAGATAGACGCCGTCCTTGGTGATCTTGCCGAGCACCTGGCGATCGGCCGAGCAGGATACGCCGAGCCCGATCGGCAGCGAGGCGCCGTGGCGCGGCATCCGGATCACGCGCACGTCGTGGCAGAAATACTTTCCGCCGAACTGCGCGCCGACGCCGAGCGACTGCGTCATCTTCAGAATTTCCTGCTCCATCTCGAGATCGCGGAAGGCGTTGCCGTCAGGCGAGCCGTGAGTCGGCAGCGCGTCGAGATAGCGGGCCGAGGCGAGCTTCACCGTCTTCATGCAGAGCTCGGCCGAGGTACCGCCGATCACGATCGCGAGGTGATAGGGCGGGCATGCCGCGGTGCCCAGCGTTAGGACCTTCTCCTTCAGGAACGCGAGCAGCCGGTCCTTGGTCAGCACCGAGGGCGTCGCCTGGAACAGAAAGCTCTTGTTGGCAGAGCCGCCGCCCTTTGCCATGAACATGAACTTGTAGGCGTCGTCACCCTCGGCGTAGATCTCGCACTGCGCCGGCATGTTGTTGGCGGTGTTCTTCTCCTCGTACATCGAGAGCGGGGCGACCTGCGAATAGCGCAGATTGCGGCGCAGATAAGCATCGCGCGCGCCTTCCGACAGCGCCGCCTCGTCGTCACCGTCGGTGATGACGTTGCAGCCTTTCTTGCCCATGATGATGGCGGTGCCAGTGTCCTGGCACATCGGCAGCACGCCGCCGGCCGCGATGTTGGCGTTCTTCAAAAAATCGAGCGCGACGAACTTGTCGTTCGGGCTCGCCTCGCCGTCTTCCAGGATTGCGCGAAGCTGCTTCAGGTGGCCGGGCCGCAAGTAGTGGTTGATGTCGCCGAAAGCCGCCTCCGACAGCGCCCGCAGCGCCTCGCGCGACACCACCAGCATATCCTTGCCCAACACCTTCTCGACCCGGACGCCTTCCGCCGTGATCTTCTTGTAGGGCGTCTCGTCCTTGCCCAGGGGGAACAGCGGGGTGTGCTTGTAGGGCGGAACGGGCTTTGACGGGTCGGGGAAGGCGGAGGGAGCGTTCATGAGGCAGATCTCGGGTTTTGGAGCCCTCGCGCGGACCCCTAGCATAGAAGCGTTCTAAGCTTTTTTGCCGTAAAGGGAAGGCGCTCTGGCGCGGCCCGGGCATCCCGATTCGGTGTCAGGGCGGCCATCTTCCGGCCGCCGCCGGTTGAAGGCAGGTGAGCATGATTGTGCCCATGAGAGCCTGGTTGCACCCCTTGCGCTTCGCGCGCGACGACGGTTGAATGCGCGCCCTAAGGGGCTTTTCATCATGGTTTTGAAATTGGACGTCCGCGGCGCGATTCTGGTCGCCGCCGCAATCACAGGCCTTGTCACCCTCGCCTCGCCTGCGCGCGCGGACCAGTGCGACGACATCGCCAAGCAGCTCGCGAGCGGCATCGACGGGCTGAAGGTCAACTTCAAGGCCGCCAACATCATCTATCTGACCCACCCGGCGGCAAAGGAGCTTTCGCTCGGCTGCCGCGCCCAGGGACAAACCTATTCCAACGAGCTCTACGCCAAGGGTGACCGCAAGCCGACGCCGAAGTTTTTTGATCTGGTCGCGTCGGCCGCAGCCATCACGTTTACGCTGCCAAAGGACGACGCCACGACCGGCGCCACGCGCTGCCTGAAGCGCATGGGCCTGTTGCGCGGCGACAAAGTGTCGATGCGCTACAAGCGCCTCAACATGGAGTGCACGCGCACCAAGACCGACGCCTCAATCGCGATCACGCGGCCGAAGGACGAGTAGGCCGGCACGCACTCCGTCATTGACGAGGAGAGAGCCGACGTCTGTCAAATCATGCAACTGCGGAAGCACAGGCAGCGCGTCCCACCGCACCAGATCCCTCGCATTTTAACGATTGGCTTGACAGACCTTTCGTCCCTCACAGGGCAGGGTCAATTGTTTCAATCTGTGAGGATTTGTGGATGAGCGTTTCCAGCGTTGCGCCGCCGCCTGTGACGGTCGTGGTCCCGAGCTACGACACGACCAAGCAGCAGGACCAGGCCAAGACCAACGACAACGATCCGACCTATCAGCCGACGCCGCCCGCGCCGCTGCCGCCGGGACAGGGCACGCGGATCGATCAGCTCGCCTGATCGCTCTGGCCTGCGATGGATCGCCCGATCCGGTTGATCGGGCCTTTCGCGTGTCCGGTCGCATCTTTGCCGGATAGCACGGCTATACTCATGCGCGACTGCCCGGGGAACCGCGCATGATCGCACGCCTGCTCCTGCAGAACACGATTCTCACCGCCGCGATGGGCGCGCTGCTGTTCGCGGCCGCCGGCACGCTGCATTGGCCCGGCGCCTGGGTGCTCCTTATCACCTCCGTCCTGCTCGGCCCGCTCTGCGGCTGGTGGCTCGAGCGGATTGATCCGGCGCTGCTTGCCGAGCGGCTTCGCCCGGTTATCCAGAAAGACCAACCGGCCGCCGACAAGGCCTTCATGGTCGTGTTCATCGCGGTGATGCTTGCCTGGCTGATCGGGATGGGGCTCGACCGGCGCCATCTTGCGTCCGACATGCCGCGCGCGCTGCAGGCGCCCGGCCTGGTGCTGTTGCTCGCCTCGACATTGTTCATTGCGACGATCGGCCCGGCGCGCGCGCAACCGGTCGCGATCCCTGATGTCTTTGGGCGATTGATCGCGCCCGAAGCGGCCGGTCCGGAACGGAGGTTGCCGCCAGCCTCCCTCCGGACCGGCTAGAGTCTCTTATTTCGACGCGTTTTCTTCACGCGAACCGGCATCCACTTCGCTCGAACACGCTCTAGCCATCGAGTTCCTTGTAGCGGCGGAAGATGCCCTGCTCGTTGAAGGGGATGCGACGCTCGCTTGCAAGATAGGCCTTGATGTTGGGCCGCGCGGCGATCCGGTCGTGCAGTCCGACAAGGCCCGGGATATCTGCCTCGAATGCTTTCATGCGCTTGGGGAAAGCATAGCGCAGGCCGTCGACGATCTGGAACAGCGAGAGATCGATATAGGTCAGCTTGCGGCCGGTGACGCAAGTGCCGCCATTGTGGTCGAGAAGCTGTTCGAAATAGCCGAGATATTTCGGCACGCGCACGCTCCAGAAATCGGCGGTGCGCTTCTTCGCCGGCGGCTTCTGGTCTTCGTAATAGAGCGAAGGTCCGAGCGGATGATGGGTGTCGTGGATCTCCAGCACGAAATCGGTGATGGTGAGCTGAAGCTGGTGCACCCATAGTTTGCCGGCCTCGGTCTTCGGCGCGAGGCCGTGGCGGGCGCCGAGATAGAGCAGGATATTGGCGGTCTGGCCGATGACGAGTTTTCCGGCCTTCAGGAACGGCGGCGCAAAGGGCGGCGTGCCCTTGTGCACGTCGTCCATCATCTTCATCATCGCAGCCGTACCGCGCGGGCCGCGCGCAACGTCGACGTAAGCCGCACCCGCCTCCTCCAGCGCCAGCCGCACATATTCGCCGCGGCCCTGGATCTCGGGCCAGTAGTAGAGCTCGTATTTCATGGGACGGATCCGTGAGCGTGGGAGCGACGGAGCCAATGTAGCATGCGGTTGAAGGTTTCGTCAGAGAGAGAGGGAACGGCCTCGCTGAACACTCCGTCATTGCGAGCGAAGCGAAGCAATGACGGAAGAGAGAGTCTCAATTCACCGCAAAACAATACAGCAGCCCGTCGCCGCCCGTGCTCTTCAGATCGGCCTGCGAGCAGCCGCCGTCCGGCCCGCCTGAGGGGTGAGAGCTGTTCCACGATTTCGACGGCTCGTCGTCACGCAGGCCCTGCCGGTCGGAATGACCGACGATCGCCACACCTTGCGTGCTCGACGTCCAGTTCTTGCAAGTCTTGTCGCCGCCGGCGGCAAACGCGGTGCCGTCAGCTTGCGATCCCGTGAGGATATCGTGCCGGTTCGGCGTGTCGCCACGGCCGTTGATGACTTCGCCCTTCTCGCTGAGCGCGGTCTGCTTGGTGAGGTTGTTGGCCGCACCGTGCAGGTCGGCAACATCCTTGGCGATCACCGCGCCCTTTGCGTTGCGCCACGGTCCCTTGCCGATGCGGTCGCGCGCGTTGACGGCCGGCTTGCCATCGGCGGCTTGCGCCGAGAGATAGGCGTGCCAGGTCTTGGCGCCAGCACCGCCAGTTTGTGCCAGCTTCTGGCATTGCGCATCGGCTCCATCGAGACCACCGAGGTCGGCGCCCTTGCCCGGTCCGTTAGAGGTGACGAAGAATGTCATGTCCGCCGACTGCGCCTGCGCCGATGGCGCCGCAAGCAAGGCCGCGGCGAGCGCGAGGCCTGAAATCGTCACGGATCTCTCGATACGGATCATCTTGTCCTCCATTTGTGTTTGTCTTTAAAGCGCAATGAGCATGATCTTTTCGGAAAACCGCTGCGCACTTTTGCGGATCATGCTCTGGCCGCCTGATTTCAACCCGACGAGTGCCCGCTTATTCCGATGCCGCGATGCGAGACGTCCAAAAGAAAAAGGCGCCGTGCCTGAGCACGACGCCTTGGTTTCTCCAATCGCGAGCGATCAGTTGGTCTGCTGGATCGCCGACAATTCCCAGGCACTGCCCGGACGGCGGGCAAACGTCCAGACTTCGGTGATTTCGCCCGGCTGCTCGCTGCCGGCGACGATCGCACCGGTGTTGCGGTCGACCGTCTTGTCGGTGAGCGCGAAGCGCATCGCCACCGTCGCATAGTCGGTCTCGCCCTCGCGCCAGGCTTCCGCGAGGTCGCCCTGCAACAGCTTGACGTTGGACGTCTTGTTGACGGCGTTGCGCGCGCGGTTCTCTGCGAGATCCTTCTCGAAATAGGAGACCATCTCAGGCGTCGCGAGCGTGTGCAGCTTGGCCACGTCCTCGTTCGACCAGGCAGCCTGGATGTCGCCGAGCAGGCGCTCGAACGCCTCGTAGTCGGCTGGCTTGATTTCGAGCGGCGCATTGTTGGCGCCAAAGCCGAAGCCGCCGCCAAGACCGCTGCGATAGCTTGTCTGCGGTCCCGGACCGGCGCCAGCATCAGCACCGGCATAGGCCGCCTGCGGCGCGTTGCGGCGGTGCCACCAGGACATCGCCAGCCGCACCACGAACACGACGAGCACGATCTGGATGATCAGGCCCAGGATCGACGACAGGCCGCCGAGGCCACCGAACAGGCCGCCACCGAACAGCATGCCAAGGAGGCCTGCGCCAAGGAAGCCGGCCGCGAGGCCACCCAGGAAGCCGCCGCCGCGGCCGAACAGGCCGCCGCGCGCGGGCGCTGAGGCGGCCGAGTTCATCCCCGCGCCCGGCTGGGTGAAGGTGCGATTGAACTGCGAGGTCGACCCCGGGGCGGTCGTGGTCGACGGCGGGGCCGAAAAGGTCCGCGAACCGCGCGAACCTGACGAGAAGCCGCCGCCGACGCGGGCGTCAGCGGACGAGATCGCCAGCGCCGTCGGCAGCGCGACCGCCAGCACCACGGCGATCGTCTTCACGAGACGGCGGGACCATTGCGAGAAATTCATGTTGGTTTCCCAAATCCCCGGCATGGGGACGTGCCCCTAAGATGGGTAGAGTTCACCAAAAGTGAAGCCGCTTTCGGAACCCCCGGCTGCGGCCCTCAGTCGCGGGGAAGTGGCAAAAGCGCAGATTTGGCGGGGGTTTGGCCGGAATTCGAGGCGGAACCGTGGTCCCTGGTTACCGGTGGCCTACGTGTCCCCCGTCGTTGTGAGCGAAGAGAAGCAATCCAGAGTGTTTCCGCGGCGACAGCCTGGATTGCTTCGCTACGCTCGCAATGAAGGTGGTGGACGCTCACCCCTGCTTCGCCATCGTCTCCTTCACCGCCGCCACGAGCTGGCTCAGCGTGAACGGCTTTGGCAGGAAGTCGAACTGCTGACCCTCGGGCAGGCTCTTCTCGAAGGCGTCTTCGGCGTAGCCGGAGACGAAGATGAACTTGATGTCGGGATTCTTCTCGCGCATCGCCTTGAGCAAGCTCGGGCCGTCCATCTCCGGCATCACGACGTCGGAGACGACGAGATCGATGCCGCCGCTCTGCTCTGCCAGCACCTCCATCGCCTCGACGCCGTTCTCGGCTTCGACCACGGTATAGCCGCGCGAGCGCAGGCCGCGCGCGTTCAGCGCGCGCAGACCCTCTTCGTCCTCGACCAGCAGGATGGTGCCTTGCCCGGTGAGATCCGTGCGCGGCTTGGCTTCCGCCCCAAGTGCTGTTTCCTTCGCGGCACCATTGGTCGCCGCCGCCGGCTGCTCGACCTGCACTTCCGGCTCGGCATGATGGCGCGGCAGGAAGATGTGGAACGAGGTGCCCTGCCCTGGTTCGGAATTGACGTAGATGAAGCCGCCGGTCTGCTTGACGATACCGTAGACGGTTGAGAGGCCAAGGCCGGTGCCCTTGCCGACTTCCTTGGTCGAGAAGAACGGCTCAAAGATCTTGTCGCGGATGTCGGCGGGGATACCGGTGCCGGTGTCGGCGACTTCGATTCGCACATAGTCCGCCGCCGGCATGCCCTTGTAGGCGAGCTTGCCCGCGTCCTCGGTGTTGACGTTGGCAGTGCGGATGATCAGCTTGCCGCCGTCGGGCATCGCATCGCGTGCGTTGACCGCGAGATTGACGATCACCTGCTCGAACTGGGAGACGTCGACCTTGACCGGCCAGAGATCGCGGCCATGGATCAGGTCGAGCTTGACCTTCTCGCCGATCAGCCGGCGCAGCAGCATGGTGAGATCAGAAAGTGCATCGCCGAGATCGAGCACCTGCGGCCGCAGCGTCTGCCGCCGCGAGAACGCAAGCAGCTGCCGCACCAGCGTGGCGGCGCGCGTCGCGTTCTGCTTGATCTGCATGATGTCCTGGAACGACGGATCGGTCGGCTTGTGCGCGTTCAGCAGGAAGTCGTTCGCCATCATGATGGCGGAGAGCACGTTGTTGAAGTCGTGAGCGATGCCGCCGGCGAGTTGGCCGACCGTCTCCATCTTCTGCGACTGGTTGATCTGGTTCTCCAGCGCGCGGCGCTCGGTGGTCTCGAGCATGTGGACGATGGCGGCTTCGGCGTCGTTCTCGCCCCCATCGACCGGCGTGACGAAGAACTGGCCCCAGCGCTCCTTCGTGCCTTCCAGCGCGACCTCGACCGGCGCGATGTCGGCTTGGTTTTCGGCAGCCTGGTTGATGGCCGCGATCAGCAGATGCCGGTCGCGCGAGTTGACGGCGCGGAAGATCGACTTGCTGGCGTTGTCGAGACCGAGGGCTTGCCCGAGCTTGGCGTAGCGCGCGTTGGCGCGCACGACATTGCCGCTGCGGTCGACGGTGGCAATCGCCATCGGCGTGTGATCGAAGAAGCGCATGAAGCGCACTTCGGCAGCGCGATCTGGATCGCTGCGCTCGTCGCGCGCACGGCTGATGACGAGCGTGCGCGACGGCCCGGGCGCACCATCGGCGCCAAACGCGAGCTTGTGATAGAGCCGCACCGGCATGGTCTTGCCGGTGCGCATGCGCAGGTCGATATCGAAGATTTCGGTCTTCACCTCGCCCGGCACCGCCACGATCGAGCTGAGCAGCGAAGCGCCGTCGCCGGAGACGATGTCGGCGAGCTTCAGCCCGCCCGAACCGATCTCGGCGAGGTCGTGGTCGAGCCAATTCGCCAGCGTCGCGTTGACATAGGCGAGCTCACCGGCAGGATTGACCGAGAAGAAGCCGCAAGGCGCGTGATCGAGATATTCGATCGCGTGCTGGAGTTCCTGGAACACATCTTCCTGACGTTCGCGGTCGCGGGTGATGTCGGCGATCGACCACACCGCATATTTGGCCTCGCGCTTGCCCGTGCCGAGCGGGCGTACCCGCATACGCAGCCAGCGGCCCTGGCTGCCGTCCTGGCCCGAGATGCGCACCTCTTCCTGTTGGCGCTTGCGTTCGCGCGCGGCCTTGAGCAGGCGGAACACCGCTTCAGAAACGTCGGGATTGCCGATGAAGACGCGCTCCACGGGGCGCACGTCCTGCGGACTGGAGGCGCCGGTTAGCGTCAGATAGGCCGCGTTGGAGTAGACGACGTGGCCGCGGGGATCGGTAACCGCGAGGCCATCGAAGGCGTGGTCGGCGATGCGCCCCATCACGGGATCGTCGAGATTGCGGTCGACGAAGCGGATGATGCCGGCGGCGAAGGCGAACAGGTTGAACAGGCCGACCATCGCCAGTACGGCGAGGATGCCGAGGATGTAGGGCTGCGCCTGCGCGCGCCCGAGCGTCATCAGCCCGATGGCGACCGCGACGAGGCCGGTCGCCACCAAGAGCACCAGCGCAATGCTGCCCGAGCGCAGCGACGGCTCGTGCGCTACAACGGGCTCGCGTGACAGGTCGTGGTCGGTCTCGGCAGTCATTTCACGCTGATACAGCTTGTCGGCAGAGAATCAACGCGCCACGGGGCACGTGGGGTCCTCCCTGCCCGAATTGGACCCGCAGACGCAAGGGCGGCAGGGGCGAAAGGTACGCTGATTCCCAGTTTACAGCCATTTCCGGTACTCTTCGGGGGTTTTATTGCCGTGCGGCACTAAATCCGCGCTTCATCCGCATGACGTAGCCGATGACTTCGGCGACCGCATGGTAGTGCTCCATCGGGATTTCCTGGTCGATTTCGACTGTGGCATAAAGCGCGCGGGCCAGCGGCACATTCTCGACGATCGGGATGTCGTGCTCGCGCGCGATCTCCCGGATCTTGAAGGCGATGTTGTCGACGCCCTTGGCGACGCAGATCGGCGCCGACATGCCGCGCTCGTAGGACAGCGCTATCGAATAGTGGGTCGGGTTGGTGATGATCACGGAGGCCTTTGGAACCGCTGCCATCATGCGCTTCTTGGAGCGTTGCTGCCGCAGCTGCCTGATCTTGCCCTTGATGTGCGGGTCGCCTTCGGACTGCTTGAACTCGTCCTTGATCTCCTGGAGCGACATCTTCTGCCGCTGGAACCAGCTGCGATATTGGAAGAAATAGTCGCCGATCGCGATGATCGCGAGTGCGGCGACCACTGCGCCGAGCAGATGGACGGTCATGCTCGTGGTGACGCCCAGCATGGCGGACGGATCGAGCTTGACCATCGCCTCCATGCGGTGCCGCTCCGGCCACAGGATCGTGGTCATGACCGCACCGAGCACCACGAGCTTGCCAATGCCCTTCAGAAAATTTGCCGCCGCCTGCTTGCCGAAGATGCGCTTGAAGCCGGCGGCCGGCGAGAGCTTGCTGAATTTGGGTGTGAGGGATTCGGCCGACCACACCAGCCGGTGCTGAAGCATGTTGCCGGCAATCGCCGCCAGCACCAGCATCAATAGCGGAATACCGACCGCAGCCAGCACCGCGACCTCGATCTGCTGCATCAGGACAAGCAGGTTCCCGGGATCGGTCTTGATCATCCAGGAATTGGCGAGCAGGTTGCGCATCGGCGTCAACAACCCGCTACCGACCGAGCCCGAGAAGGTCGAGACCACCAGCGTGCCGCCCGCGATCATGAACCAGGTGTTGATCTCCTGGCTCTTGGCAACGTCGCCGCGTTCGAGCGCCTCGTCCAGACGTTTTTGCGTCGGGTCTTCTGTTTGACTGTCTGGATCGTTGTCGTCCGCCATCGATCACCCGTTACTTGAGCGGCATCATCTGGTGCATCACACCGATGAAGTAATCGAGATAGGTGCCCATCATCGCCGTGAGCACCATGGCCAGCACCATGAAGCCCGCGAAGATCGACAGCGGCACGCCGACGAAATAGACCTGCATCTGCGGCATCAGCCGCGCCAGCACGCCAAGCCCGATATTGAAGACGAGGCCGAACACCAGGAACGGCCCTGAAAGCTGCAAGCCGAGCAGGAACGCAGCGGAAAAGGCCCTTGTGGCGAGCGAGGCGATGTCGCCGCTCGATACGGTCTCGCCCGGCGCGAAGATCGCGTAGCTGTCGTTCAGTGCCGCGATCACCAGATGATGACTGTCGGTGGCAAACAGCAGCGTGACGCCGAGCAGGGTCAGAAAGTTGCCGACCAGCACGCCCTGCTGCCCCTGGGTCGGATCGACCGAGGTGACGAAGCCGAGTCCCATCTGCTGTGCGATCACGGCACCTGCGACTTGCAGGGCCGAAAGCGTCACGCGTGCGGTCGCACCGAGCACGATGCCGATCACGATCTCATGCAACATCAGCACCAGGAGCGGCGCGAGCGAGCCCATATCGACCTGGTAGGCGTTACGATGCAGCGGCAGGATGATCAGCGTGAGCAGAAGCGCGATCGACAGCTTCACCCGCGTCGGGATGTTGGTCTCGCCCAGCCCCGGCAGCAGCATCACCATCGCACCGACCCGGGCGAAAGCGAGCATGAAGGCCGCGGCGAGCGCCGGTAGCAGCGAGACGTCGATGCGCATGGTGGGCGCATTGTGCCTCAGCCGCCGATGATTCGCGACGATATCCGCAGCATGTGGGAATGGAGTGCGTCGGCCATGAAGGGCAACGCGAGCAGCATCGTGGCAAAGATGGCCAGAATCTTTGGCACGTAGATCAGCGTCTGTTCCTGGATCTGCGTCAGCGCCTGGAACAGCGACACCACCACGCCGACCACGAGCCCCACCACCATCAGCGGCGATGACACGATCACGATGGTCCAGATCGCATCGCGAGCGACGTCGAGGGTTTCAGGTCCGGTCATTGCAAAGTTCCTTTGTTCATTTCTCGCCTCACCACCGCTGTTCCTAGCGATGTGAGGACCTATCCCCGTCATTGCGAGCGGAGCGAAGCAATCCAGACTGTCGCCCTGGAAAGATTCTGGATTGCTTCGCTGCGCTCGCAATGACGACGGGGGTTGCCCCCATCAGATCGGCATCTTCATGATGTCTTCATAGGCCGCGATCACGCGGTCGCGGACCGAAACCAGCGTGGACACCGCGACGTCGGTGTCGGCGACCGCGGTCACCACATCCATCACGTTGGCTTTGCCGGCGGCCATCGCCACCGTCTGCGCGTCCGACTTGCGGCCGGATTCCATGACGCTGCCGATGGCGTCTTTCAGCAGTGACGCAAAGGATTGCCCGCTTGCCTCGCTGCCCTTGCCGGCAGCGCCGTTTTCCAGCACGCGGGCGAGGTTGGCATAAGCATTGGCGGCGATTGTCGGTGTTGCCATGGCTTAAGGTTTCCTGTTCAGCTCTTGAGGATGTCGAGCGTGCGCTGGATCATCCGGCGCGTCGCACTGATGATGTTGACATTGGCCTCGTAGGACCGCTGCGCGTCGCGCATGTCGGTCATCTCGACCACCGAATTCACGTTGGGATATTTGACGTTGCCGCTGGCGTCCGCCGCCGGACTGCTCGGCTCGTATTTGACGCGGAAGTTGGACTGGTCGGGCTTGATCTTGCCGAGGGTGACGACCTGCGCATCGAGCGTGCGGTCGAGCGCCGAGGAGAAGGTCGGCACCTTGCGCCGGTAGGGATCGCCTCCGGCGCTCGGCGACGTCGAATCCGCGTTCGCGATGTTTTCCGAGATCACCCGCATGCGCCCGGCCTGCGCGCGCAGCCCGGAGGTCGCGATCGCCATCGAACGGGCAAAGTCGCTGCTGTCATTAGCCATAATGCACCTCCTCTAGCTCTAACCCTTGCCGATCGCGGTCTTCAGAAGATGCAGGCTCTTCGAATAGAGCGAGGTCACCGCGGCATAATCCATCTGGTTGCTGGCCGACTTCATCATCTCTTCCTCGAGATTGACGGCGTTGCCCGCTGGCCGGGTCTCGAAGCCCGCATTCTTGTTCTGGTCGAAGCTCGAGGCCGCGCCGGACGGCGTCATGTGGGAAGCGCTGGTAACGGCCATGGCCAAGGGACCGGTCGGCCCCGCCGTAACGCCGGTCTTGTCGAATTTCGGCTCGACCAGGTCGCGTGGCCGGAAACTGGGCGTGTCGGAATTGGAGACGTTCTCGGACAGGACGCGCTGGCGTTCCTGGTGCCACTGCATCTTGGTGCGAAGCGCCGACAGCACCGGGAGATCGTTGATGGACATCGTTGCGGCTCCTTCCGCCTCGCAGGGCCCATGTGCTGACCTTGGCCCGAAGCTAGGCAGAATTTGCCGCGTGTATGGTTAACAGGTGGTTAAAGCGCGATGGATGGATGTTCCCAGTTGGGACAAGCATTGCGCCCCACCCCCGTGATTCTACTCATTCCAAAAGCCGCATTAACCCAACCGCTTGGAGGCGCACGCACAGGCTAAGAAGTCGTTTTGGATCGGGCGATTCATAGGTTATTAAGGGTTGGGGACGGCAAAACTTGCCGCGGGACGTTAAGAAATCGCAGTTTTTGGGGCATCGCACGCCGGTGGTCGGCGCAACCGACCATAGGCACGAGAGAAGCGCCATTTACCGGGGACAGGTATGAACGGTAGCCCTATCACTTTCATCGTCGCGTTCATCGTCGTTCTGGCGTTGATCGGCGTCGCCGCCTGGCTGGTCCGCCGATTCGCGACCACGCGGCTCGGCGCCAACACCCAGCGCGGCAGGATGCCCCGGCTCGCCGTGATCGACGCGGCCGCGGTCGACGGCCGCCGGCGCCTGGTGCTGGTCCGCCGTGACAATGTCGAGCATCTCCTGATGATCGGCGGCCCCACCGACATCGTCGTCGAGCCCAACATCGTGCGCGCCGCGCCTGGCCGCGACCAGCTTCCGCAGCGTCCGAATGCGGCCGAGCCGCCGCGCCTCGCCCCGATGCCTGACACCAGCGGCTGGGCCGACGAAGCGCCGCGGCCCGAAGTACTCGACCATCCCGAGCCGCAGATGCCGGAGCCGCCGCGGCCCGCGCGCCCCTCTTTCGCCGAGGAAGTCCGCCGGCCCGCGCCCGCTCTGGCCGAGCGCCGCAGCGATCCCCTGGCCGGCTTCACACCTGAGCCGATCACCCCGCGTCCCGAGCGCGAACTGCGTCCGGAGCCGGTGCCGCCGCGCGTTGCCCGCAGCGAACCTCCATTGATGCCGCGCCCGCCGCGCCAGAGCGAGCCGGTGAAGGTGCCGCCGGTGCGCGCCGAACGTGCGCCCGCGCCACCGCCTCCGCCCGTGCCGCAGGCTCCGCCCATGCCGACGCCGGCTGCAGCCGTGCCGTCGAGCGCCGAACAGAATCTCGCCGAAATGGCCCAGCGCCTCGAAGCCGCGCTGCGCCGCCCGGCGGGCGAGACGGCCGCGCCTCCAGTTGCGCCGGAGCCGCCGGCAGCTCCACCGCGCGTGGCGCGCAGCGAGCCGCCGTCTCCACCAGCCCCGCCGGCCAGGCCGGCTCCGGAGAAGACCAGCTTTGAGAACCTCGAAGACGAGATGGCCTCGCTGCTCGGCCGTCCGAAGCCGTCTTCGTGAGGCTGCCGGCCCTCCCGCGTAGAGTTTTCTTTTTTTCTGTCCTGATCGCCGCGGCTTCGCTCGCGATGCCCGCGCATGCGCAGGACATCAGTATCAATCTCGGCAGCCAGGGGGGCGGCGTCACCGAGCGCGCGGTTCAGCTCATCGCGCTGCTCACGGTGCTGTCGATCGCGCCGTCGATCCTGATCATGATGACGTCGTTCACGCGCATCGTGGTCGTGCTGTCGCTGTTGCGCACTGCGATGGGCACGGCGACCGCACCGCCCAATTCGGTGATCCTGGCGCTTGCGATGTTCCTCACCTTCTTCGTGATGGGACCGGTGCTGCAAAAATCCTACGACGACGGCATCCGCCCGCTCGTCGCCAACCAGATCAGCGTCGAGGACGCGCTCCAGCGCGCCTCCGTGCCCTTGCGCGGCTTCATGCAGAAGAACGTGCGCGAGAAGGACCTGAAGCTGTTCCTGGATCTCTCCGGCGAGCCGCCTCCGGCGACGCCCGACGAACTCGCACTGCGCATCCTCGTCCCTGCCTTCATGATCTCCGAGCTGAAGCGTGCCTTCGAGATCGGCTTCCTGTTGTTCCTCCCGTTCCTGATCATCGACCTCGTCGTCGCCTCGGTGCTGATGTCGATGGGCATGATGATGCTGCCACCGGCGACGATCTCGCTGCCTTTCAAGCTGATCTTCTTCGTGCTGGTCGACGGTTGGTCGCTGGTAGCAGGGAGCCTGGTGCAGAGTTACGGGGGGTAGCGCTCTCTCCCCGTCATTGCGGGGAGCTCTTGCGACGAAGCAATCCAGACCGCCTCCGCGGAAGGATTCTGGATTGCTTCGCTGCGCTCGCAATGACGGAGAGTGGGGCGAAGTCCCGGGCCGCGCTTTGCGAGGTTCCGCGAAGACAGGCCCGCGCCCTACCCCTTCACGTCATACTGCTTGCTGAGGTGATCGCCGATCTGCACCAGCATGGCGACGCTTTCCGGGAAGCCGGGCTTGTCCCTTGTCGCCTGATCGGCATCGGCGCGGAACTCCCAGCTGGCGCCGTCGCGGATGATCGAGATGGTCATGCTGTCGGGACCGTCGGCATGGACCTTCAATTCGGCCCGCGCCATCGCGATGAGTTCGGCTTCGGTCTTGGCAGGCTTGCTCATAGTCCTCTCCCGGCATGAAGATGGGCAGGTTACGCCTCGCACGGCACCTGTCGAGAGGCCAGAAGTGGCAGAGTTCCTAGCGCGTCATCTTGATCTGCCGCACGACCGGGATCGTGGGCAGCGAGCCGGTGTGGTCGGTCTCGTCCTTGGCCTGCGGGGCGGCCGGTGCACGCGCGGTGGCATCGGGGAACCGCTGCTTCATCTCGCGCAGGAAGCCGTCGAGCGTGTCAACGCTCGCGGCGAGCTTGGCGATGTCGGCGAATTCGGCGCTGGAGGCGCCGGCCGGCTTGCTGGCGATGTCGAAGGCGAGCCGGTCGGCGCTCTCGCTCATCAGGGGCGCATATTTCTCGCGGAAGCGCGACAGCCCGATCGTGTCGTCGGCGAGTGCGTAGCCGACCGCGGCGCGGATGATGTCGCTCTTCTCCACCGCATTGAGAGGCTTGAAGTCCCGGAAACGCTCGCCGTAATAGAGCTCGATCTGCTCGGCGGATTCGCGCCAGCGCCGCGCCGCCCAGAAGATATCGGAACGCAGTCGCAGCACCTCGCGGCCCGAGACGTTGGAGACGATGTCGAGCGCGAGGTCGTGGCGGCCGACGTCGCTCTGGGCGCGTGCTTCCAGCAGCAGTCGCTGCTGCCGCAGCTCACCGGAGAGATCGCTGATGCGGCTCGCGCGCAGCGCCGTGATCGCCATGTCCGGCTTGCGGTTGGCCAGGTAGATCATGGACAGGCGCGCGGCGACCTGTGCACGCGCGGCGCCCTCGAGGCGGTGGTCGACCTGGTACTGTAAGAGCTCGGCAGCCTGGTCGAGCAGATCGATCGAAGCGAGGCGATCGGCAAGGCGGCGGATCAGCTCGTCGCCGCGGCGGCCGATCGGCGTCAGCTCGCGGAACTCGTAGAACATCCCGAGTGCCTCGACCGGCGGCAGCTCGTCGCCCTTGGGCCCCAGGAAGATTTGCGTGAACAGATCGGAGGCGAGATCTTGCGCCTGACGCGAGGCCTCGGCGTTCGGCTGGAGCTTGGTCGCGGTGCGCGCTGCCGTGAGTGCGTCGCGGTAGCGCCCGTTCTCCGAGTACATCTGCGACAGCATCTGCAGCGTCTTGACCTCGATCGAGTCGCCGCGCCAGGTCATCGACAGAGTCTCGAGCTCGCGCAGCGCGTCTTCCTTGCTGATCTCGTCGCGCTTCTGCCGCAGCGCGATCTCGAGCTGCTTGGCCTCCGCCGCCGCCGGCCGGTCGTTCGAGGCGACTGCAAATTTGTAATCGTCGAGCGCGTCCTTGTCGTGGCCGAGCGCCTCGGCGAGCCTGCCGCGCAACACTGCAAAGCCGGGCCCGGCTTCGGGCGATACGCCGACCACCTCGATCTCGCCGCGGCGCTTGGAGGCGCCGGCATAGTCCTTCACCTCGAGCGAGGCGCGCATCGCGTCCATGGTCACGATGCGCTGGATGTCGAGCGGCAACGAGGCGATGGCGAATTCGACGTTCTTGAACTTCTCGCGCGCATCCGCCCATTTGCCCTGGCGCGCGTAGGCGAGCGCCTTCCAGAGCTGGGAATCGTGGCTGTTGCCGATCACGGGATTGGCGAGGTCTTTCAGCCCTTGCGCCGGCCGGCCGACTAGGATGCTCGCGATCGCATGCATGATCAATGCGCTGCTCTCCTCCTTGTTGAGGGGATCGGTCAGCATCACGTCCGTGACAGACTTGGCTTCCTGATACATGGCGCGCGACATGTAGAACTGCGCGAGATCGAGCCGCGGCAGCGAGCGCTGCGCCGGCTCGACAAACGAGATCGCCGTGATCAGTTCGCTCTGACGCGTCCAGAAATCTTCCGACTGGCCCTTGCGCCAGCCTTCGGAATTGAAGACCGGCCGCACCGCGGTCGGCGCGCGCTCCGCGGAGACGTCGACGGGCGACAGCGTCAGGCCGCCCTTCTTGCCGAGAATGACCTTGTCGGATCCGACCTCGACGCCGATCTCGTCGGAATTCGGCCGGATCGCGATGCCATGCGCGGACTCCAACAGCGAGAGATCGACGAGGTCCTGCCGCTTGATGAAGCCGCGGACCGGCCGCTGTGCGGTGACGACATAGAGCATGTCGCCGGCATCGGGATCGGTGAGCTTGTGCAACAGGCCCGGATTGGCAAAGGGGATGGCAATATTTGCAAGCGCAGGATCCGTGATGTTGCGCGACATCATCAGCGGCAGCGGCGTCGCCTGGATCTTGTCGGCGAGCGTGAGCAGCCAATTGGTCTCCTTGCCGACCTCCTCGCTGGTCAGCGAATAGACCAGCGGACGGGTGAGACGGATGCGCACCGCCTGCCCCTTCTCGAGCGGCATGCGGGCGACATCGCCGATCATTGCACCGCCCCTGGCGCGGATCGCCTCAACGTCGATCGGCTTTTGCGAGTCGAACACCAGCCAGACCGTGTCGCCGCGGCGGAACGCCGCCGCCGGCGTTGCGACCTGGAGCGGGAACGTCACGCGCAGGCCGTCGCTGTCGCGCCGCGCGTCGACGCTGGCTGCAGCGGGCGGCGGCGCGGCCTGAGCCTCGACAGGTGCAACTTTTGGCGCTTCCTTGGGAGCTTCCTTCAGAGTTTCCTTGGCAGCCTCCTGGTGCTCTTCCTTGACTGGCTCCTTGACGACCTCTTTGGGCGCTTCGTTCACCACGGGCTTGGCGGGAGCGACAGGTGCGGCGGCTTCCATTGCGGGCAGCGCGGGCTTGGACGCTTCCGTGACGTGCGGAGCTTCTGTAGAGGTTATTGCCGGTGCCGGCTTCGGCACCTCAGCGGGCGGCATCGCGGCGGGCGCTTCCGGCTTCGCTTCGGGCTTGCCTTCGGGCGTCACCTCGATTTTAGCTTCGCGCGCGATGGTCTCCGAGGTTGGTGGCATGATCTCGCTATGGGCGTCCTTCGGCTTCGCGGCCACCGGCTTTTCCGCAGCTCGCGCCGGTCCGTGACCACCGGATTCGGCCTTCGCGATCGCAGCTTCAGGCGTTGCAGCCGTCTTGCCCTTGTCGGGCTGGAAGGCGACGTCGACGACGTAGTTCTTATCGTCGCGGAAGGAGTGCACGTCGGAATCGCCGATCAACAATATCTCGACCGATGTCGTGTCGATATCGGCCTTCTGCTTGATCGAGGCGACGTTCGGAGGTGCGGCAACGACGGCATCCGCGAGGTCGAAACTGAGATTGGCGTTGAAGGCGAGCGTGAGCTTCTGCTCGTTGAGCACGGAGGAGACGCCGACGCCGTCGGGCATCTCGAATACGAAGCGCACGAAGGTCGGCTGCATCGAGGCGCGCACGCGGATCGGCGGCCGCTTCTTGGTCTCGGCCGCAGCGCGCTGGGCGCGCAGCGCCCGCTCGGCCGCGCGCGCACGTTCGGCCAGCTCCTTCACCACGTCCATCGGCAGGCTTGGCGGCGGTCCCTTCCAGCCCTCCGGCATCAGGTCGACGAAGGTACGCTCGCCGGCATTCATGGTGTTGACGGTGACGCGCCGCGCCAACGACAGCCTGATAGCGCCGCCATCGGGGTCGCGCCGGGCGGAGTTGACGTAATCGGGCGCGCCTTCTGGAACACGATCGACGGGAACGTCGACCGGGCGATCGAAGCGGATGATGAGGATGGAGCCGGCGGTCGTCACCTCGGAGGGAATATCCTCGCCAAGCTTGATCACGAGACGGGCAAAGCCGCCGCTGGCCGAGAAGGTCGCCTCGCCCCGGACTGCGTCGGCGGCCCGAACAGGCCCGCCGAGGCCGATCAGGAGGCAGGCCGCAAGCACAGGCGCGCCGCGGACATGACGCGACAGCCCCAGCGCCAAAGCGCGGGCTCGCGACAACAATCCAGCGGCAGCCTTCTGCGCCATTGGCGGCATTTCTTCCGGTTCGGCGGTCCATGCCGGCACTGGCGCCGGCCCGTGCCGTCGACTGTAGATTTTGCCAATTAAGGACTTCTTAAGTATGCGTCCTCAATTCGGCTTTTGCGTCGGCTTGCCGTCGATCTTGGGGAGGTCGCCGGCAGAAGCGGAAAGATCCCCGCCGCCATTGGCGCGACGTGCCATCTCGACCGTCAGCCGCTCGGCGGCCTCGGGCGACATCAGGCCGAGGATGTCGGACATCTTTCGCGGCGCGATCTGGCTGGCGATCTCGATCAATACGCCCATCTCGAGCCGGTCGAACACCCGCGCGGCGTCCTTGGGCTTCATGCCCTCGTACGTGGTGATGAGGCCCTTCATGCGCTGGGCTTCGGCGGCCTTCTGCTCGGCTTGCGTCGTGGAGATGCGGGATTCCACCGCCTTCATCTCCTCGACCTTGTTTTCGATGCGCTTCTCGGCCGACTTCAGCAGGCTCTCGCGGATATCGATCTCGCGCTGACGGGCCTCGATCTCCTGGCGACGTGACTGCAAGCGCTCCAGGATCGCGCGTTCCGAGGCCGAAACCTGCGGCTGGGCCTCCTCGACCTTGACCACGGTGCCCTCGGGCTTGGATTCGGGCGCGGCCGGCTTGGGCGCCTCCGCCGGCGCGCTGTGCGTCGAACCCGTGATGTCAGGGTCCTCGCGACCCGTCGGGAAGTTCAGATTTTCCTGCGCCCAGGACTTCTTCACCGCGTTCGGCTGGTAGTCGAAGACATAGCCGCCATTGATCACGAGACCCGCGACCTTCAGCGTGGCGAGCCCTGCGACCGCCACCAGGACGACCGGAATGACGCGGATGTTACGAAAGGACTTCATACCCTGGCTTTATGCGGCAAGACCGTTGGACCCAAGACCGTTGGACCTTCGTCGCTCGGAGAAGGCTTCGGCCGCCGCCGCCACCGCCTTCGCGGCGGACGGCTTGGCCACGGGCGCGGCCGCCATTTCCGGATTCGCCACGGGGCGCGCGGCGATCGCGATCTTGGAGAGCCGGCGCACCACGTTATCGGCTTCGCCGAGCTGCTTGTAGAGCTGCTCGGACATCTGCGTGGCGGCAGCAAGCTGGCTGCCGAGATTCTCGTTGACGTCGCGAACCGCAAGCTTCAGCCCGCCGATCGCCCGCTCGGCGATCTCGGTCGCGGTGATCAACTCGCCGATCACCGCTTTCAGCGAATGTTCGTCCGCCTTCAGCCGCGTCAGCCGCTTGTTGAGCAGGATGCAGTAGCCGATCGTGAGCATTAGCAGGATGGCCACCAGCGTCTCGATCGCCATTCCTAGAGAGTGGTTCATGGGGCCTCCATCATCTTGTTCTGTTCGTCCACCTTCTCGAACATCGCAAGTGTCGTACTTGGCTTGCGCAGGGGTTTCGTCACGCGGATCGCGACGCGGTCGCCGACCCGGCCCATGCGTCCCTCGGTCAGGGTGACGTCGCCGCAGCGCACGGTGACGTTGGCATCCGCGCGCATATCGAGCGGCAGGGTGTCGCCGACCTTCAGCCGCATCAGCTGCTTGAGCGGGATGTCGGCCTCGTAGAGCACGGCATCGACGGCGATCTCGGCCTGGTTGATCTCGGTGGCGAAATGGCCCTCCCAGATCGTGTCGCGGCCGAATTTTTCGCCCATGAACATCTGGAGCAGAACGGCCCGGATCGGCTCGATGGTCGCGTAAGGCAGCAGCAGCTCGATGTTGCCGCCGCGATCTTCCATGTCGATGCGCAGGCGCACCAGGATGGCGGCGTTGGCGGGACGGCTGATCGCGGCGAAACGCGGGTTGGTCTCGAGCCGATCGATCGTGAAGGTCACCGGCGACAACGGCCGGAACGCCTGCTCGGCGTCGGCCAGCACCACCTCGACCAGCCGCTTGACCAGCTCGGTCTCGATCGTGGTGTAGGGCCGGCCTTCGATGCGGAGCTGGCTCGCGCCGCGGCGGCCGCCGAGCAGCACGTCGATCATCGAATAGATCAGGCTGGAATCGACCACCGCCATGCCGAAATTGTCCCACTCCTCGGCCTTGAACACCGAGAGCACGGCAGGCAGCGGGATCGAGTTCATGTAATCGCCGAAGCGCACCGAAGTGATGCGGTCGAGCGAGACTTCGACGTTGTCGGAGGTGAAATTGCGCAAGCTTGTCGTCAGCAACCGCACCAGGCGGTCGAAGACGATTTCGAGCATCGGCAGACGCTCGTAGGAGACCATCGCCGAATCGATGATGGCGCGAATGCCGGAATGGTCGTCGAGCGTGACATCGCCGACGGTGAAGCCGAGGAGATTGTCGATCTCCTCCTGCGACAGCACCCGCTCGCCGGAGTTCTTGCCGGTGCCGAGATCGCGGCTGCCGTCCTCGACCATGGCCGCCCATTGCAGGGCCATGGTCTCCGATAATTCGTTTTCGGCAGCAGCCTTTGCGGCCTCCGCGGGATCCTCGGAATCGAGCGAGGCCTCCCATTGGGCGGCAATTGCATCCTGGTCCGGTTGGTCGTTGCCTGCCATGATCCCTAGCCCACCCTGCTCACTGGATCACGACTTCCTTGAACAGCACCGCGCTGACCTGGATCGGCGAGACCGCCGCGTTGACACGCTTGGTCAGCTCTTCCTTGAGGCGAAAGATGCCGGCGGAGCCGTTGAGGTCGGAGGAGCGAAGTTCGCGCACATAGGTCTGGAAGATGTCGGTGATGCGCGGCATCGTCGGCTTGATCGCCTCGATCTGCTTCTCTTCCTTCAGCTCGAGCACGATTTTCAGCTTCAGATATTGCACGCGCTCGCCGGGCGCACCGGCGAGGTTGACCATCATGTCAGGCACGTCGACGAAGGCCGGCGGCTTCGGCGGAGGCGCGGCCTCGGCGTGATGCTCCTCGTCACCGTGGCGGAAGAAGAAGAAATAGGTCGCAGCGCCGCCACCGAGGACGGCGAGCAGGCCGACGGCCATGATGATGAGCTTGAGCTTGTTCTTCGGCGGAGCGGCTTCCGCGCCTTCGGCGGCTCCGCCGCCTTCCGCTTCATTCTCTGCCATGGTGGATAGGGCTCGCTCATCTCAAAAAGGGTCGAAAGAGCGAAGCCTCCTGGCAGACAGTGACGCGATACAAATGCCCCAGCGCAAAGCGCTCCTCTTACATGCAAACGCTACGGTAATAATGGTTAACGGAACCTTTCGATTGGGACTCCACTAGGAAAAATCTGCCGGGCAAACATGGCTAACAGAACCTTTCTGCCCCCCGCCGGAGGCCCCGAAAAATAACCAAGTTATTGTAATTGCGCAATTTTCTGCGTTGGCACGACTTTCGCTGAGAGAGGACCGAGACCCGATGGTTTGGGAGAACCGGATGGTCTCGTTCACGGGGTCCGCCACGGCGCTTGGGAGAGCACGCTGGCAGATCCCACTCAGGGGAGATTTCCGATGCAGAACGCGCTTCTGATCGGCTTGTCACGGCAGATGACGTTGGAGCGGCAGATGGATGTCATCGCCAACAACGTCGCCAACGTTAACACCAACGGCTTCAAGGCCGACCATTCGCTGTTCGAGGAGTTTCTCAACTCGAACGCGCATGAGGACAATTTCGTCAGCTCCGACCGCCGGGTCTCCTATGTGCAGGACCGCGGCACCTACCGCGACATCGGCCAGGGGCCGATGGAGGCGACCAACAACCCGCTCGACATGGCGATCAACGGCAACGCCTATTTCGCCGTGCAGGCCAATGGCGGCGAGCGTTACACCCGCGACGGCAAATTCTCGCTCAACAGCACCGGCCAGCTCGTCACCTCGGACGGCAACCTCGTGCTCGGCACCGGCGGCCCGATCACCTTCCAGCCGACCGATCACGACATCAACGTCGCCCCCGACGGTACCGTCACGGTGCTCGAAGGCTCGGCAAAGACCGACTCGATCCGCGGCAAGGTCCGCATGGTGTCGTTCGACGACCCGGCCAAGCTGACCAAGCTCGGCGCCAATCTCTACGGCGCCGGCTCCGCCAACCAGCAGGCCGACACCAAGTCGACCGTGCAGCAGGGCTACATCGAGAAGTCGAACGTGAATTCGGTCGGCGAGATGAGCCACATGGTCGAGGTGATGCGCAGCTACACCGCCATCGCCAACCTGCTCCAGCAGCAGAGCGACCTCCACAAATCGGCGATCGAAAAACTCGCCGACGTTCCGGCCTGATTGAAGGAAAACTGACATGCAGGCGCTTCACACCGCAGCGACCGGAATGGCGGCACAGGAACTCAACGTTCAGGTGATCTCCAACAACATCGCCAACTTGCGCACCACCGGCTTCAAGAAGCAGACCGCGGCGTTCCAGGACCTGATCTACGAGCACGTCCGCCGCGTCGGCGCCCAATCGTCCGACCAGGGCACCATCCTGCCGGTCGGCGTCGATATCGGCGGCGGCGTCAAGACCGTCGGCACACCGCGCAGCATGACGCAAGGCACGCTGTCGCAGACCGGCAACGATCTCGACACCGCGGTCTCGGGCGAAGGCTTCTTCAAGATCCTGATGCCCGACGGCACCTACCAGTACACCCGCGACGGCACCTTCCAGATGGACAATCAGGGCCGCATCGTCACCGCGCAGGGCAACCCGGTACAGCCGACGATCACGATCCCGAACAACGCTTCGGGCATCACCGTCAACGTGCAGGGCCAGGTCTCGGTGACGCTGCCGGGCTCGACGAGCAATACCGTTCTCGGCCAGATCGGCTTGACCCGCTTCATCAACAAGGCGGGCCTCCAGCCGGTCGGCAGCAATCAGTTCACCGACACGCCCTCCTCCGGGCCGCCGCAGGACGGCACCGCGACCGCCGAAGGTTATGGCACCATCACCCAAGGAAGCCTCGAGCAGGCCAATGTCGACGTCGTCTCGGAGATGAGCGACCTGATCGCCGCGCAGCGCGCCTACGAGATGAACGCCAAGGTGATCAGCGCTGCCGACCAGATGATGCAATCGACCACGGCGCTGTTCCGCTGAGGTGATGATGATGATCCGCACCACCCTCGCCACGATCTCCGCCCTGCTCGTGCTGACACTGCCGGCGCAGGCCGCCGACGACGGCATCGCCGCGCCGACGCTGCGCGCCAGCGTCACCGTCACCTCGGACGTGGTGCGGGTCGGCGATCTCATCGACAATGCCGGCTCGGCCGCGCTGATCCCGGTCTACCGCTCGCCCGATCTCGGCACCACCGGCGCGCTGCCGGTCGCCCAGGTGCTTTCCGTGTTGCGCGGCAAACAGGTGATCGGCGTGATGACCGGCGACATCAAGCAGGTGTCGGTCACCCGCCTCGCCCGCACGCTCGCCAACAAGGATCTCGAAAACGCAGTGGCCTCCGCGCTCGAGCGCCGCTTTGGCCTCGGCGAAGCCGCCAACATCACCGTCACCTTCGACCGCGGCGTCTCCGACATGCGCCTCGATGCCTCCAACACCGGCACGCTGCAGCCGGTCGCGACCCGCTACGACGCCCGCAGCGGCCGCTTCGACATCGCCTTCGAGGTCAACAACGACAACAATCCGGCGCCGACTAAGCTGCGCCTCAGCGGCACCGCGATCGAGACCGTCGAGGTCGCCGTCCTGACGCGCGACATCGAACGCACCGAGATGTTGAAATCCTCCGACGTCTCACAGGAGCGCCGGCCGAGGTCAGAAGTGACTGGCGAGGCTGCCACGCGCGACCGCGCGGTCGGCATGCAGCTTCGCCGGCCGATGCGCGCGGGCACGCCGATCCGCGTCGCCGACATCGCAAAGCCCGAATTCGTGCAGCGCGACCAGAACGTCACTGTCATCTACCAGGTGCCGGGCCTCTACCTCACCACGCGCGGCAAGGCGATCGAAAGTGGCGCCGAAGGCGACACCGTCAACGTGCTCAATTTGCAATCCAAGCGCACGCTGACCGGGGTCGTCACCGGCCGCGGCCAGATCACGGTGCAGGGCGCGAGCCAGGCGCCACCGATGGCGCCCGCGGTCGAGCCGGCCGACCAGACCTCGTCCCTCCAGCGCGAAACGCCGGCGCCGACCGCACCGGCACCGGTGTCGCCGACCAAAATTTCGCAAGCCCAGATCCCCCCAGCCCAGTTCGTGCAAGCTCAAGCAAAGTCAGAGTAAGTCATGTCCGCTTTCAGTTCGGCTTCCCGTCTTCGTCGCGTCGCACTCTCTGGCGTGCTGCTGGCAACTTCAGCACTGGCAAGCGGCTGCTCCTCGATCGACCGCCTGTCGCAGATCGGCGAGCAACCGAAGCTGTCGGCGATCGACAATCCGACGACGCAGCCCGGCTACAAGCCGGTGCAGATGCCGATGCCGAAGCCGGAAGTGGCCTCCTACAATCCGAACTCGCTGTGGCGCAACGGCAGCCGCGCGTTCTTCAAGGACCAGCGCGCGACCCATGTCGGCGACCTCCTGACCGTGACCGTGAACATCACCGACAAGGCCAACCTCTCCAACGAGACCCAGCGCAGCCGAACCGCCAAGGAAGATTCGGGAATTACCGACTTTATCGGCAGCCAGACGGTCACGCAGCCGCTCAAGATCCTGCCCGGTCGCCTTCTCACAACCGACTCGACCGCCTCTAGCGACGGCAAGGGCTCGGTCAATCGCCAGGAAGCGTTGCAGACCAACGTCGCCGCGGTCGTGACGCAGGTGCTGCCGAACGGCAACCTCGTGGTCGAAGGCAAGCAGGAGATCCGGGTCAATTACGAAATCCGCGAGCTCATTGTCGCCGGCATCGTCCGCCCCGAAGACATCCAGAGCGACAACACCATCGATTCCAGCAAGATCGCCCAGGCCCGCATCGCCTATGGCGGCCGCGGCCAGATCATGGACGTGCAGCAACCGCGCTACGGCCAACAAGTCATGGACGTTCTGCTGCCCTTCTAGCCTTCTCCCGAGCTCCCACATCGTGTTCGCGAACCTAGGCGCGAGCGACGATGTACGACGCGGCCCTCGCTAGCTCCCCTGGCGAGGGCCGCATGTATTTTGGCGGCGCCATGATTACGAGCCGCGCGTTTGCAGGCAGACACGAGGCTCAGGCGCCGCAACACACTCCGTCATTGCGAGCGCAAGCGAAGCAATCCAGAATGCCCGCGCTGATGCAGTCTGGATTGCATCGTCGCCAACGCGCCTCGCAATGACGGTGTTTTTGCGTGTATGCTGTGCCCGGGACCCGCGGCGCGCTGATTGTCCTGAAAGCCGTCATATAAAGGCTACGCCGCACCGTTTCATCAAAGGGAAGAAACAATGAATCGAATGCTGATCAAGCTTGCCATTGGCGCCACTCTGCTCTCCGGCATTGCGGTGCCTGTACAAGCAGCGCCTGAACTGTCGCTGGCCCGCATCGATTGCGGCACGCCGCAGGCGCCGACAGCCGTCAACGAGCGCTTCTCGGATACCTACGCTTACGGCGATCTCAAGCTTCAGTTCGTCTTCAGCTGCTATGTCATCAAGCATGGTGACGATTACATGCTGTGGGACACAGGCCATGCCACGACGGCACCCAATGTCGCCCCCAAGGTGAGCCTGGTCGACAACCTCGCCAAGATCGACGTCAAACCCGACCAGATCAAATATGTCGCTATCAGCCACTATCACGCCGATCACACCGGCCAGATCGCTTCATTTCCGAAAGCAACATTGCTGATTGGCGCCAGGGAATGGGATGCGATCTCCAGCCCCAAGCCGCCCGAGGGCGCTAACTTCAAGCCGTTCGAGAGCTGGATCAAGGGTGAGAGCAAGGTCGAGCCGCAAGCCATCGACAAGGACGTCTTCGGCGACGGCACGGTGATCATGCTGCGCACGCCGGGGCATACCGCGGGCCATTCCAGTCTGCTGGTCAAGCTCTCGCAGATGGGCCCCGTCATCATCACCGGCGACGCGGTCCACTTCCGCGAGAACTTCGATTCGGTCGGCGTGCCCTCATTCAACTACGATCGGGCCCAGACCGTGGCGTCAATCGAGCGTCTCAAGAAGATCGCGGCAAATCTCAAAGCCACGGTCATCATCCAGCACGATGCGCGCGACGTCGACAAGCTGCCGGCTTTTCCCGCATTCGCCAAGTAGAAGGCGACCTCGAGCCTGCGAGCGCCTATACTCCGTCATTGCGAGCGTAGCGAAGCAATCCAGACTGCCTTCGCGGAAAGTCTCTGGATTGCTTCGTCGCGAAGGGCTCCTCGCAATGACGAGGCGACAAGGTCACGTAAACTCCGCCTCAACTGTCCCCAGCCCGTCCAGCTCCATCCGCACCTTGTCGCCGGCCTTCAGCCAGAGCGTCTTCACCAGGCTTCCCGTCAGCACCAGCTGCCCCGCATGCAGGCCCTTGCCGTCGGCGGCGAGATGGTTCGCGAGCCAGGCGAGTGCGTTGTGGGGATGGCCGAGCACGTCGGCGCCGGTGCCATTGCTCACCTCCTCGCCGTTGACCAGCGCGCGGCCTTTGACCGCCTTTAGGTCCGGCACGGACGAGCGCGGAACGGACGGACCCAGCACGCAGCCGGCGGCGAAGAAATCATCCGCAATCAGCGTCGGCGCGCCCATCGTCTCCCACTTCACGTAGCGGTCGTCGACGATCTCGATCGCGGGATGATAGGCCTCGACGGCTTCGCCGACCCATTCGGCCGTGAACGGCGCCTCACCGGCCGCAAGATCGCGCTTCAGCCGGACCCCAATCTCGCATTCGACGCCGACGCGGACATAATCGGCAGCCGCGAGCTTGACGCCGCTGTCATGCACTCCCTTCTGGAATACGCCGCCAGCGCAGGGGTGCGGGATGCCGATATAGTCCTGCATCACCTGGCTGGTGCAGCCGATCTTGTAGCCGACCAGAGGCCCGACATTCTTCAATAGAAGATCATGCAGCGCGCGCTGGACCTGGTAGCCCTGCTCTTCGTCGGCCGGGGGAACCTCCAGCGCCGCGAGCGGCGCATGGTTCCGGCGCGCGAGCGCGATCGCTTTTGCGGCTTCGAGAATTTTGTCCATCGGCGCCGGCTCCCACGCTACGCGATCATGCGGCAGTGGAGCACCCCCGCCCGAGCCTGACAAGCGCAAGCCGCGGGCGGCTTTACGCCTTGACCAGGCCGAGCCGGATCAGGCTCTCGGCCGTCGAAAGGATCGCCTCGTCGTTGGAACGCGCCTGCCAGCCAAGGACTCGCCTCGCCTTGGTGCTGGTGGATCGGCGCACGTTGCCGAGGCTCGGCACGACCGCACGCAACAGCGGAACCCGGGTCGCGGCAAGGCGCACCACCCAATCCGGCGCCTGCAAGCGCGGAACACGGCGCGCCCGGGGCCCAAGTTCCCGCCGCAGCACCTTGGCGATGTCGAGGATCGACAGCGTTTCGCCGGAGACCGCGATGAAGCGCTCGCCTTTGGCCTCCGGCGCAGTCATCGCCCGCAAATGCAGGTCGGCGACGTCGCGCACGTCGACCAGTCCGAAATAAACCCGCGGTACCGCCGGCATCACGCCATCAAGCAGCGATTTGACGATCTCGATCGAGCCAGAAAAGTCCGGTCCCAGCACGGGACCGAAGATCCCGACGGGGTTGATCACCGACAGCTCGAGCCCGCCGCCCTCGCGCGCGACAAAATCCCAGGCCGCCCGCTCGGCCAGCGTCTTGGACTTGACGTAGGGCTGCACATCCGCGCCATCGAGATTGGTCCATTCGGTCTCATCGAACGGTTGTTCCCGCGGCGGATGGCCATACCCGATCGCTCCCAACGACGAGGTGATGACGACGCGCTTGACGCCGGCCTCGCGCGCGGCGCGCAGCACCCGGAGCGTGCCGTCGCGGGCCGGGATGATCATATCGTTCTCGTCCTTCGGGACGGTGGTCGACAGCGGCGAGGCGACGTGGAGCACGTAGTCGCAGCCGGCGACCGCCTCGCGCCAGCCATCGTCCCGGACGAGGTCGGCGGTAAAGAAGGACAGGCTTTCAGGCGAAGCCGCCCCGCCCTCGCGCAGCATGGTGAGCACATCGGCTTGCCGGTCCGGCCGGCGCAACGTCGTCCGCACCGTATCGCCGGCAGCCAGAAGCTGAAGGATGACGTGAATTCCGACGAAGCCCGAGCCGCCGGTGACCAGAACAGTGCTCATTGGCAAATCCCCTCGTTGCGCGGGCCGGCAAATTGGTTGCGCCAATATCCTGCTTAAGCCCCTGCCAAGGGCCGCATCTGGTCACTATCTCCCGGGGGAACAAGTAGAATGAATGTCGAGACCGGTATGGAAAGCCTGACCAGTGCTTGCGAGGACGACTGCGATTGCACTCCCGACCCGGCCCTCCTCGCCGACTTCAAGCACGCCATCCACGTGCTCGGCGGCAAGTGGAAGCTGGAGATCCTGTTCGCGTTGATGAACGGGAGCGTGCGCTTCGGCGCATTGCGGCGGTCGATCGGCGGCATCATCCAGCACATGCTGACCACCCAGCTGCGCGAGCTCGAGCAGGCTGGGCTGGTGTCGCGAACCGCCTTCGCCGAGAAACCCTTGAGGGTCGAGTACGAGCTGACCGATGCGGCTTACGGGCTGCTGCCGGCGTTTAAGGAAATATTGAGCTGGTCGAAGCTTTATGGGGGAGCGAACCTTGCTGTGACGCACGAGACATGATTGCGGCGAAACTTGATGCTGCTTGATCGACGTTTCAACGTTCGAGTCGATCCCTTTGATGCGACTCGCAAAACCTCCCGCTCCTGAAGTGAAGGCTTCTTCTCATCTGAACTCACGTGAGTTCGGAGGAACCGACTCTAGCCCTTTGATCGTGATTCATTATTCGCGATTGCGCGTGCATACCGAGGCGTCGACCTGCACGCAGCAGGCAACATGCTGACCAGGGCGCGAAGCGGCGCCTGCGTCCAAAAATAAAGAGCCGCACGCGGCGGCTCGATCTTTACTCGTCGCGATAGACCTTCTCGCGTTTCTCGTGGCGCTCCTGCGCTTCCACCGAGAGCGTCGCGATGGGCCGGGCCTCGAGCCGCTTCAACGAGATCGGCTCGCCGGTATCCTCGCAATAGCCGTAGGTGTTGTCCTCGATACGCTGGAGCGCGGCGTCGATCTTGGCGATCAACTTGCGCTGGCGGTCGCGGGCGCGGAGTTCGATGGCACGGTCGGTTTCGGACGAAGCCCGATCGGCGAGATCGGGGTGGTTCACATTCTCCTCCTGCAACGCTTGCAGGGTGAGCTTGGACTCTTTGAGGATCTCATCCTTCCAGGAGAGGAGCTTCAAACGGAAGTACTCCTTCTGCCGATCGTTCATGAAAGGCTCTTTTTCGGTCGGTCGGTAGTTTTTCAACTTTTCCAAGGGCGGCCTATCTTCTTAAGCAACGACTCGTGAACGGAACGGAGTCCGTTGAGCCGGGGCTTATATAGCGACCTCCCGTGACAGACAATATTTCCTTAATGGCGCAGTTACCGCCCCCAAGCCCTTGCACAGGAAGGTTTATCCCGAAGACCCCGGGGGCGGCCAAGAACTCAGTAATAACTCAGTAGCCGACCGTGAAACGCTGCCTCAAATGGGCCGGCCGCTCGATCTCGTCGGCCAGCGCAATCGCGTAGTCGGCGAAGCTGATCCAGCTCTTGCCGTTCGCATCTGCGAGAAGCTGGTCGGTCCCGAGCCGGAACCTGCCCATGCGTTCGCCCTCGACGAACAGTGCCGACGGCGAGATGAAGGTCCAGTTCAGGTCCTTTTCCTGTCGCAGCAGGTCGAGAAAGGCGGAGCCCGCCTCCGCCTCGGCCTTGTATTGGGCCGGAAAACCGGGGGTTGTGACCAGTTTCACCCCTGGAGCGACCTCGAGGCTGCCCGCCCCGCCGACAACGAGATAGCGTCCGACACCGGACGCCTTGGCAGCGCCGATCAGCTTGTGCGCGTCGCTGGCCAGGAAGTGCACGGAGCTGACAGCGGCATCATGCCCGGCCCACAGCTTGGCGAGGCCCGCCTGATCGAGCACGTCCCCCTTGGTCGGCGTGACATTGGGCAGGCCCGCGATCTTCTCGGGGTTCCGCGCGATGGCCGTGACGCTATGCCCACGGAGGGACAGTTCCTTGGTGATCTCCGAACCTGCCCGGCCCGAGGCACCGGCAACTGCGATTTTCATGGAAGGCTCCTTTGCTCTTGTCGCAACTACTCTTGGTAACTACCAGTTACTAGATATCGTAACGAATGCTGGTGTTAAGAGCGCACTTTGTGCTTACCTGATTACGCAGGAGTAACCGGCGAGCGGAGCACGGGGAACGCAGATGAAACCCAACGTCTATGCAGCAGACTGTCCGACACGTCAGATCCTCGACCGCGTCGGCGACAAATGGGCGGTCCTGATCCTGTTGCTGCTGCGCGAGGAGCCGATGCGCTTCAATCAGTTGCGCCGCACGATTGAAGGCATTTCGCAGAAGATGCTGAGCCAGGTTCTCAAGTCGCTCGAACGCGACGGCCTGGTCAAGCGCCACGCCATCGCGACCGTGCCGGTGACGGTGGAATACTCGATCACGCAGCTTGGCGTAACGCTCGCCGCCGCGGTCGATCCGTTGCGCGATTGGGCCGAAGAGAATCTGAAAGACGTGCTCACCGCCCAGCGCCGCTACGACGCGCAGCTGAAGGAAGAGGCGGCGTAAGCGTGAGGCAAGCTGAAAGGGGACCCGTCATCCAGAGGCGCGAGCAGCGCGGTGCACAGTGACGGATTTTCCGTCAGGCCTGCCCGGCCTTCGCCAGTTCGACCTCGACGCGCAGCTCAATCTCGGAGAGGACGGAATCGAGGCCGGGATCGCCGGAGGATGATTTCAGGTTCGCAGCAGCATCGCGCAGCCGCATCACCGTGGACGCGTCGAGATTGCCGGACAGAAGTCCCATCTTGAGATCGTCGAGCACATCGAGCGCAGTCTTGCCGCGGGTGACCGAGCGCTTGCGGCGTTCGACCGGATCCTCCTCGATGCCTTGCAGCGCGAGCAGCGCATCGATGTTGGCGGACGCCTTCGGCGCGGCAGCGGCCCGCGTCTCCTGCGCCGAGGAGGTGTCGGGCAACGCGAACGTGCCGGAGCTGGTCCGCCTGGCCTGGCTGGCCGGCGTTCCAAGCGTGGTGCCATTCGGTCCGTAGATGCGCATCGAAGCAATCCGGGTGATCGATGCCCTCACCATCGCTGTTTTATGGTTAACGGTGCGTAAACGGCCCGGCAAAATCTGCCGAGAGGCGGCAGTTTCGCTCCTGACGGCGAACGCCAACTGGCATCGATCGAAGGAGATTTATTCAACCTATTCAACTGCGTAACCCTGCTTCCCCGAATTGGCACAGCACTCGCAAGGAAAGCGTCGGACCAGCTCGTCATGGGAGTGTCGAGAGGGTCCGAGATTTGAGGAGCCTCGGGGAGCAGAGGATGCCAGGCGTTCGTTCGGTTAGGATTCTTAGCGGGGTTTTTGGAGTGGCCTTCGCCGCGCTGTCAGCGCTGGCGCTTTCGGCTGCGCCCGCAAGCGCGACCTCGCGCATCAAGGATCTCGCCAATATCGAAGGCGTGCGGCAGAACCAGCTCATCGGCTATGGCCTCGTCGTCGGCCTCAATGGCACCGGCGACACCCTCAACAACATCCCCTTCACCAAGCAGTCGCTTCAAGCGATGCTCGAGCGCATGGGCGTCAACATCCGCGGCGCCACCATCCGTACCGGCAACGTCGCCGCCGTGATGGTGACCGGCAACCTGCCGGCCTTCGCGACCCAAGGCACGCGCATGGACGTCACCGTCTCCGCGCTCGGCGACGCCAAGGACCTGCGCGGCGGCACCCTGCTCGTAACCCCCCTCCTCGGCGCCGACGGCAACGTCTATGCGGTCGGACAGGGCTCGCTCGCGATCTCCGGCTTCCAGGCCGAAGGCGAAGCGGCGAAAATCGTGCGCGGCGTTCCGACCGTCGGGCGCATCGCCAACGGCGCCATCATCGAGCGCGAGATCGAGTTCGCGCTCAATCGCCTGCCGAACGTGCGCCTCGCACTGCGCAACGCCGACTTCACCACCGCCAAGCGCATTGCGTCCGCGATCAACGACTATCTCGGCGTCAAGAGCGCCGAGCCGATCGATCCCTCGACGGTGCAGCTTTCGATCCCGCCGGAGTTCAAGGGCAACGTGGTCGCCTTCCTCACCGAGATCGAGCAGCTCCAGGTCGATCCGGATCTCGCCGCCAAGATCGTCATCGACGAACGCTCGGGCATCATCGTGATGGGCCGCGACGTCCGCGTCGCAACCGTCGCGGTCGCGCAAGGCAATCTCACAGTCACGATCTCCGAGAGCCCGCAGGTGAGCCAGCCCAATCCGCTGTCGCGGGGACGGACCGTGGTCACCCCGCGGACCGGCGTCAGCGTCGTCGAGGACGGCAAGAAGTTCGCCGTGGTCAAGGATGGCGTCTCGCTCCAGCAGCTCGTCGACGGCCTCAACGGCCTCGGCATCGGCCCCCGTGACCTCATCAGCATCCTCCAGGCGATCAAGGCCGCGGGCGCGATCGAAGCCGACATCGAGGTGATGTGATGCAGACCGGCATGATCAATACCGCGCCCGCCGTGACCTCCCCGGCCTTCTCGGTGGAGAGCCGCAACGGCCGGCCTGACTTCGACCTGGCCGCCGCGCTTCAGAAGGTCCCGCCGCAGCAGCAGGCCAAGGCGCAGAAGACCGCCACCGATTTCGAGGCGATGTTCCTCAACAGCATGTTCTCGCAGATGACCTCGGGCCTGAAGGGCGAAGGCCCGTTCGGCGACACGCCCGGCACCGGGGTCTGGCGCTCGATGCTGACCGAGCAATATTCCAAGAACTTCGCCAAGGCCGGCGGCGTCGGCGTCGCCACCCAGGTCTACCGCACCCTGATCATGCAGCAGGCCAAAACCATCCGCACGGCATAAGGTCTTTTCGACATGAACCACTTCAACGCGTCACGTCAGCCGATGCCTGCGCAGCGCCCCAACAACACGCCCGGCAGCGCCGAGGCGCGCAAGCTCGCCGAGGACCTGATGGACGCGATGAGCGCCCTGCTCGGGCTGATCGAGCGCGAGACCGAGTTCGTTCGCGCCGGCAAGGTTCGCGAAGCCATGATGCTCGAGAGCCAGAAGCAGGAGCTGTCGCGGCGTTACGTCGGGGCCGTCAGCCAGTTGAAGGCGAGCCAGGCCCAGCTTGCGAAATCCGCGCCCGAGTTGCTCTCGACCCTGCATCGGCATCACGACGCCTTCCGCGCGATGCTTCAGGTCAACCTCACCGTGCTTGCGACCGCGCATGCGGTCTCCGAGAGCGTCGTGCGTGGCGTCAATGCCGAGATCCAGAAGCGCAACGTGCCGAACACCTATACGGCGGCGGGACGCCGCGCCACGCCGGGCCCGCGCCACATCACGCCGCTCGCGGTCAGCCGCACGCTCTGAGCGCGCGCGAAAACAGCCGACAATTTTACGAAAAACCGCGCGGCGTTCTCGTCGCGCGATTAGGCACGTTTCCTTACCGGGTCTTCAAACCTGGTGTTCCATGGTTGCGTATTGAGAGGGGTTGGGATTTGACTCACGCGAGGCAACCAGGAGGCTGCCATGAGTACAGATTTCAGCATCAGGCCGGTGGGGATACCGGCACCAGCGCAGATCGTAACGACGTCGAATACGGCGGCGAACGATGCCGTGCAAACCGATTTGCCAGCGAGCCAGACGGTGGCCGCAGGCGACGCGGCCGCGCCTGCGCGCAATGATCTGCCGAGCAGCGAAAACGTTTCGCGCCAGGTCGTGTTCGACCAGGCGGCGGCATCCTTCGTCTTCCAGGTCCTCAACGAGAAGACCGACGCGGTCGTCAATCAGTTTCCAGACGAAGCGATGCTGCGCCGCCGGGCCTATTTCCATGCGCAGGATCTGAAGTCGGAGCCCTCGCGTCCGCTCAATACGGACCTCAGCGCCTGAGGCGTTGACGCTCAGGTGTCGAGCGTGGCCTGGGCCGTATCGAGATAAGTCGAGCCGGTCGCGGGATCGGTGACGACGTTCTTGATCTGCGCCGTGCCAGTGTCGGTCAGCGTGAACTTCGTATTGCCGAAGCGGAACGAGGAATCCTTGATCAGCACCTGCTGGTACTGGGACGTCCCGTCGCTCTGATAGTGGACCTGCGCGCGAAACCCGTTGACCTGCGAGACGCTGAGCGAGAATTTTTTGCCGTCCGAGTAAGTACCGGACCAGTTGCCCTGATACAGCGACGAGTCGACCGGGACGTATTTCGACGAGCCCGTCGTGCTTGAAAGGACGTTGGACTTATACGCGGTCGACAAGATGCTCATGATGTCGGCCATGACAAAGTCTCCGTCAGGGCCGTCCGGACAGGCCGGCAGCGATATTGCGGTTGATCTCAATCAGCGGGCGGAAGTGATCGAACTGCGGGCTCATCTGGAGCGCCGCGGTCTGGCTCAGCACGAACACGCTGATATTGGCGATCTTCTGCCGGACGTCGAGCGGCTGCGGATTGTTCTCCCGCATCGCCTCGCTGAGGAAGATCGTCCAGAGCTTGCGGTTGAACATCAGGGCATGCGTGGTCTGCTCACTGAACGGGTCGGCGTTGTTGATCGCATCCTGCAGCTTGTTCGCAGCCTTGAGCAAGGTTTGCGCCTCGACGTCGCGAGGAGATGCGGTGGTCGTTGCAACACGCGCGTAGGCCGAGGCAGCAGAATTCGACATCAATCACACCTTGGAAGCTTCCTAGCCCGTTGAACAGGCTTAAGGATTTCTTTCCCAACCCTAGGCAGTACCGCTTAAGATTTGCTTACGTGTGCGCCTGGAAGCACTCCGGACTATTACGGGTCGCGGAGTCCTTCGTCGGCCTAACGCTAGATGCGCGCGTGCATGCTGTAAACGTGCTTCGCATGATGCGCGCCAATCTCAGCTAATCTTGTCTTAGCGATCTCCCTCAAAAGAACGGCGGGACATTAGCCCCGCCGCGATATCTCGAAGTTCGATCCAGTGCCGCGAAATTAGCGGAGCAGCTGCAGCACGCTCTGCTGCGACTGGTTGGCCAGCGACAGCGCGGAGACCGCGATCGACTGACGGGTCGACAGCGCCTGGCTGTTGGCCGCCTCCTCGTTGGTGTCGGCGAGCGTCAGATTCGACGAGCCGGTTTGCAGCACGTTGATCAGGTTCTTGGAGAAGTCCTGACGCACCTGCACGATCGAGAGGTTCGAACCGAGCGCGGACCCTTCCGACCGCAACGTGCTCGAGGCCGCGTTCAGGCTGGTCAACACCTTGTTTGTGGCACCGTTGTCGATGAAGTCCGTGCCGGGCACGAGATTGCTGAGGCCGAGACCCGCCGCGTTGAAGACCACACCGTTGATGCCGAGCGTGGAGCTGCCGGTCTCGTTGAAGACCAGCTTCAGCGTATCGCCGTTCAGCAGGTTGACGCCGTTGAAGGACGAGTCCTGCGACGTCGTGTCGATCTGCGCCAGGATGTTGTTGAACTGGCTGACCAGGCCGGAGCGCGCCGTCTGCGCCACGGGATCCTGGATCGGCGGCTGCGCGGTGGTAAAGGCGAGCACGCCAGTGAGGGTGCCGCCGACCGCGCCGCCGGCGGTGCTTGAGCCGAGGGTCGAGGACGCGTATTCGTTGACGGTGGTCACCGTCAGCACGCCGTTGGCATCGATCGTCGCTGTCAGGTGATTCGCCTGAAGCTGGACGTTGAGCTGGTCGAGCGTCTTGACCGTGCCGTTGGTGCCGTCGCCGAAGGTGACGTTGACCGGCGTGCCACCGTTGAAGGACGTGAAAGTTAGGGTCTTGCCGCTGACACCACCAACGCCAGAGGTGCGCGCCGCGCTGAACGCGGTCGCCGTTCCGGTGTTGCCGCTGAGGCCGAAGGCACTGAGCGCGTTGCCGGTACCGGTGATCGAGAGGTCGGCATTGATGCCGGTCGAGAGCGCCAGCTGGCCGCTGGAGTTCACCGACGACGGGATCTGACCCGCGGTGGTCGCGAGAGTCGCGGCACCATTGAAGATGCTGGCGGTCTTCACGCCGGTGGCAAGGTCGAACGAGTTGAGCAGGTCGGTCAGATTCGCGCTCTGGATATAGACGGTCGAGTTGCCGTTGCCGTCGGTGACGACATTGCCATTGACGCCATAGCCGGAGGCCACGCTTGCTGCCGACTGCGGCGTCTGCGCGTTCTTGAAGGTGATGGTGTGGCCGTCGATATTCAGCGTCGAGCCGTCCTGGACCAGCGAACCCAGCGAGCCCGCGGTCGTCGACCGGTTCGCGGTCACACTGGCATTGCCCGCACCGGTCGCGGCCGTCAGACCAAGGGCGTGGAGGAAGTCGGCCTTGCCCGCCACGCTCAGATCGGCGCCGGTCGAGCTCTTCAGCGTCACCGCGCCCGCAGTGATGGACGATGGAGTCTGAACTGTACCGACCGTCGTGCCGCTCGTCGCGATGGTCGCCGCGCCGGCGCTGATCGTCGCACTCTTGACGCCGCTGGCGAGGTCGATCGCGCTGAGGACGTCGTTGACGGTCGCCTTGGGTGCCGCTGCCGTTCCCTCGTAGACGATCGAGTTGCCGTTGCCGTCGGTGGCAATGCTTCCGCTCGCATTGAGGCCCCAGCCGGTAGGCTGGGTCGTCGGTGCGGGGCCGGTGCGGAAGGTGACGGTCTTACCGTTCACGGTGATGGTGTCGCCGTCCGCGGGCGGCGTGCTGAATGTGGTGGATGTCGTGGTGCCGACCAGCGTGTCCGTCCCGGCGAGCGCAGTGGTGTTGTCGGCGGCGTTAACCGCGGTACCGACCGACGTACCGGCACTGGAACCGAGCGAGGCGCCGAGCGCGGCAGCTGCCGTCACCGGCGTGACGCCGCCGGCCGCACCGGTATAGAGCACGTTGCTGTTGGCGGTCGCGCTGGCATAGGAGGTCGTGCCGCGCAAATCGGCCGGCGTCGCACCGGGAATCGTGGTCGAGACGTTGGACTTGGTCGAGTAGCCGACCGTGGTCTGGAGCGCCTGGTTGGCGATCGACTTGGCCGAGTCGATCAGCTTCTGGAGCGAAGTGATGCCGGTATTGGCCGCCTGGAGCACCTGCACACCGTTATTGATGCCGTCCAGGAGGTTGCTGATGTCGCTCGCCCGGTTGTCCAACCCCTGCGCCGTGAAGAAGTTGGTGGGATTGTCGAGCGCCGTGTTGACCTTTTTGCCGGTCGACAGCCGCTCCTGCGTCGTGGCGAGCAAGTCGGCCGTCGACTGCAGCGACAACAGGTTCTGGCGAACGGACGCCGAGAGAACGATGTTGGACATTGGCAGGTCTTCCTCTTGAACCGGATACGAATCGGCCGCGCGGGTCTGGAAGCGGGCGTTTGTCCAGTTTTAGGGGCTGTCCTTTAAAGTATGGTTAACGGCGGTTTAAGGGATAGGGTTAATGGCCGGTGAACGCCCCTTCCCGCCCCTGCACGCAAAAGAGGGCGGCGGGGCAAAAGCCCCGCCGCCCGGTTTTATTTAGTGATTTCAGCTACTTATTAGCGGAGCAGCTGGAGCACGCTCTGCTGCGACGTGTTGGCCAGCGACAGCGCGGAGACCGCGATCGACTGACGCGTCGAGAGCGCCTGGCTGTTGGCGGCTTCGACGTTGGTGTCGGCCAGGGTCAGGTTGGACGAGCCGGTCTGCAGCACGTTGATCAGGTTCTTGTTGAAGTCCTGACGGATCTGCACCACCGAGAGGTTCGAACCGAGAGCCGAAGCTTCCGAGCGCAGCGTGCTCGACGCCGAGTTCAGGTTGGTCAGCACCTTGTTGGTCGCAGCGTTGTCGATGAAGTCGGTGCCGACGGTCAGCGACGCCAGGCCCAGACCCTTGGAGTTGTAGGTCACACCGGTGATGTTCAGGCTCGACTTGCCAGTCTCGTCGAACACCAGCTTGAGCTGGTCGCCGTTCAACAAGTTCACGCCGTTGAACGAGGAGTCGACCGAGGTCGTGTCGATCTGGTTCAGGATGTTGTTGTACTGCGAGACCAGATTTGCACGGGCCGACTGCGCCACCACGTCCTGGACCGGGGTCGAGGCAGTCGTGAACGTCAGCGACGAGGTCAGCGTGCCACCAATCGCACCACCCGCGACCGTGGAGCCGATCGTCGAGGACGCATAGTCGTTGGAGGCGGTGATGGTGAGCTGACCGTTGGCGTCGATCGTCGCGGCCAGGTTGTTGGCCTGGAGCTGCGTGTTGAGCTGATCGAGCGTCTTGACCGTGCCGTTGGTGCCGTCACCGAAGGTGACATTGACCGCCGTACCGCTGTTGAAGGCGGTGAAGGTCAAGGTCTTGCCGGCGATGCCACCGTTGCCTGAGGTACGGGCCGCGGTAAAGGCCGAGGCCGTACCGGTGTTGCCGGCGAGACCGAACACCTGCAGCGCGTTTCCGGTGCCGGTAATCGCCAGATCGGCATTGACGCCGGTCGAGATCTTGAGCTGGCCGGAAGTGTTGATCGACGAAGCCGTCTGACCCGACGCTGTCGCCAGCGTGCCACTGCCACTGCCGTTCAGCGTAAAGGTCTGCACTCCCGTGGCAAAGTCGATTGCCTTGAGAACGTCGGCAACCGAGCCGGCCTGGAGATAGACGGTCGAGTTGCCGTTGCCATCGGTAACGACGTTGCCCGACACGCCCTGAGTGGCCGCAAGCGAGGCGGCAGCCGGCGTCGGCGCGTCCTTGAAGGTGATGACATGGCCATCGACATTCAGGGTCGAACCTGATGAAGGCAGCGATGACAGCGTGGTTGAGCTCGTGGTGCGAGCTGCGCTGGCGGTCACGTTGCCGGCGCCGGTCGCGGAGGTCAGGCCAAGCGCCTTCAGGATGTCGGCCTTGCCAGTGATGCTCAAGTCGGAACCAGTTGTGCTCTTCAGCACGAGCGCGCCGCTGCCGTTGACCGTCGAGGGGCTCTGGCCGGCGTTCGGCGTGAGAGTGCCCGCAACGTTGCTCTGCACACCACTCGCAAGATCAACCGCGGTCAGCACGTCGCCAATCGAGGCTTTCGTGGTCGAGCCGAGGTAGACGGTGACGTTGCCGCTGGCGTCGGTGTAGACGTTGCCCGTGGTCACGCCTACAGATGTCGCAACCTGGGTCAAGCCGGTCGGCAGCGTGGTCGGCTGGTCGCCCGCAGCAAACGTAATGGTCTTGCCGTTGACGGTAAGCGTGTCGCCCGCCGCGACACCAGCATTCGCGTCGCCCGCCGCTGCGCCATTCAAGAGCTTGGCGGCGGTCGTTGCAGCGTTGATGACGGTGCCGGTGTCGGTCCCCGCAATGCCGCCTAGCGTTGCGCCGGAAGCTGCGGCGGTTACGCCGCCGGGAGCACCGCTGTAGAGCACGTTGCTGTTTGCGACTGCGCTGGAGAAGCTGGTGGTGCCGCGCAGATCAGCCGCCGTCGCGCCGGCGATCGTGGTCGAGACGCTTGACTTGGAGGAATAGCCGACAGTGGTCTGCAGCGCCTGGTTGGCGATCGACTTCGCGCTGTCGATCAGCTTTTGCAGCGAGGTCAGACCGGTGTTGGCAGCCTGCAGCACCTGCACGCCGTTACCGATGCTGTCGAGCAGATTGTTGATGTCGCTGGCACGGTTGTCGAGCGACTGTGCGGTGAAGAAGTTGGTGGGATTATCCAGGGCCGAGTTGACGCTCTTGCCGGTCGACAGACGGTTCTGTGTGGTGGCGAGGAGGTCGGCGGTGGACTGGAGAGAGAGCAGGTTCTGGCGAACCGACGCAGAGAGAACAATACCGGACATAACTCTTACCCTTCTGGTTTACGCGTCTTCGTTCGATCGCTTCGGATCGAGTGACGGGGACAGCGTGCCGCGACATGGCTAACAAAGGGTGAAATGCGCTGCGCTCGTATAAGCACCGGTTCACCATAAACCGACGGCAGGCGTTGGCAGCACCAGAAATCCGACTGAATTTATTGGGGATTTTTCGTGCTTACGCTCCATTAACCATAACCGCGGGTTACTTTTCGGAGCTTCACCAAGGGCGCTCTAGCCGCTGGCGCAAAAAGAAAGCGGCGGGGCCGAAGCCCCGCCGCTCTATCCTGCTTGGCGATGTCGTCCGCTTATTAGCGGAGCAGCTGAAGCACGCTCTGCTGAGACTGGTTGGCCAGCGACAGCGCGGAGACCGCGATCGACTGGCGGGTCGACAGCGCCTGGCTATTGGCCGCCTCGACGTTGGTATCGGCCAGCGTCAGGTTGGACGAACCGGTCTGCAGCACGTTGATCAGGTTCTTGTTGAAGTCCTGACGAACCTGCACGATCGTCAGGTTCGAACCGAGGGCCGAGGCTTCCGAACGCAGCGTGCTCGAGGCCGAGTTCAGATTCGTCAGTACCTTGTTGGTCGCGGCGTTGTCGATGAAATCCGCTCCTTGAGTCAGCGCGGCGAGGCCCAGACCCTTGGAGTTGTAGGTCACGCCGGTGATGTTCAGGCTCGACTTGCCGGTCTCGTCGAACACCAGCTTGAGCTGGTCGCCGTTCAGCAGGTTGACGCCGTTGAACGAGGAGTCCTGCGAGGTCGAGTCGATCTGCAGCAGGATGTTGTTGTACTGGTTGACGAGGTTCGAGCGAGACGTCTGGGCAACGCTGTCAGCGATCGGGGTCGAAGCGGTCGAGAAGGTCAGCGAGGTCGTCAGCGTGCCACCGATCGCACCACCCGCAACCGCCGAACCAAGCGTCGAGGACGCGTAGTCGTTGGTCGCGGTGATGGTGAGCAGACCGTTGGCGTCGATCGTGGCAGACAGGTTGTTGGCCTGAAGCTGCGTGTTGAGCTGATCGAGCGTCTTGACCGTGCCGTTGGTGCCGTCGCCGAAGGTGACGTTGACCGCCGCTCCGCTGTTGAAGGAGGTGAAGGTCAAGGTCTTTCCGTTGATGCCGCCGGTGCCGGAGGTACGGGCCGCGGTGAACGCCGAGGACGTACCGGTGTTGCCGGCAAGGCCGAGGGTCTGCAGCGCGTTGCCGGTGCCGGTGATCGACAGGTCGGCATTGACGCCGGTGGACAGCTTGAGCTGGCCGGAGGCGTTGATCGACGAGGCGGTCTGGCCCGAGGCGGTCGCGAGCGTGCCGCCGCCGCTGCCGTTGAGCGTGAAGGTCTGCACGCCCGTTGCGAAGTCGACAGCCTTCAGCGCGTCGGCGATCGTGGCGCTCTGCAGGTACACCGTCGAGTTGCCGTTGCCGTCGGTGACGACGTTGCCGGACACGCCCTGGGTCGAACCCAGCGACGAAGCACCCGGCGTCGGGCCATCCTTGAAGGTGATGACATGGCCGTCGACGTTCAGCGTCGAACCCGACGAGATGAACGACGACAGCGTCGCCGAGCTCGTGGTGCGGGCCGCCGAGACGGTGACGTTGCCAGCACCGGTCGCGGTGGTCAGGCCCAGCTTCTGGAGGATGTCCGCCTTGCCCGACACGCTCAGATCCGAACCGTTCGTGCTCTCGAGGACGAGCGCGCCGCCGCCGCTGACAGACGAGATCGTCTGGCTGCTGTTGACAGTCAGGGTGCCTGCAACGTTGCTCTGCACGCCGCTGGCGAGGTCGATCGCGGTCAGGACGTCGCCCACCGCAGCCTTCGTCGTCGAGCCGAGATAGACGGTCACGTTGCCGGAGGTGTTGTCGGTGTAGACGTTGCCGGTCGTGATACCGGTGGCAGCGACCTTGGTCTGGCCGGTCGGAGCAGTCGTGGGCGCATCACCGGCAGCGAAGGTGATGGTCTTGCCGTTGACGGTGAACGTGTCGCCCGCGGCAACGCCGGCGTTCGCGTCGCCGGCGGCCGCCGTGCCGTTCAGCAGGCTCGCGCCGGTCGTCGCAGCGTTGATGACGGTACCCGTCGTCGCGCCCTGGACGCCGCCCAGCGTGGTGCCGGAAGCAGCAGCGGTCGTGCCGCCCGCGGTGCCCTTGTACAGCACGTTGCTCAGCGCATCCGCACTGGTGTAGCTGGTCGTGCCACGCAGATCCGACGACGTCGCACCTGCGATCGTGGTCGAGACGTTCGACTTCGAGGAGTAACCGACGGTGGTCTGGAGCGCCTGGTTGGCGATCGACTTTGCGCTGTCGATCAGCTTCTGCAGCGAGGTGATACCGGTGTTGGCAGCCTGCAGCACCTGCACGCCGTTGGCGATACCATCGAGCAGATTGTTGATGTCGCTGGCGCGGTTGTCGAGCGACTGCGCGGTGAAGAAGTTGGTCGGATTGTCCAGGGCCGAGTTGACGCTCTTGCCGGTCGACAGGCGGCTCTGGGTGGTGGCGAGAAGATCAGCAGTAGACTGGAGGGAGAGCAGGTTCTGACGAACCGATGAGGAGAGAACAATACCGGACATCGAGTGTTACCCTTCTGGTACGCAACGCAACAAACTTCGATTAGGATTAATCGATGCCGGGACGGTGAACGTAGGTGGCTAACAAAGCATGAAGTGTGTCGCGCTCGACCTTACGTGGATTCACCATATGCGCGCTCGAGCCCGGATCGGGCTCGTCCATATCGTCATGATGGGATGATGCTTTTTCGCGCAGCGACCGGACGTTTGCTACTTGTCAACCATAACTCAGAGTGAGCAATTCGCTGCATTCGAATGCATCGTCTCCATCTCAGCGAGCGGCACCATGATGCCGACGCAAAAAGAAGCGGCGGGGCCGAAGCCCCGCCGCTCTATCCTGCTTGCGATGTTGTCCGCGTATTAGCGGAGCAGCTGAAGCACGCTCTGCTGCGACTGGTTGGCCAGCGACAGCGCGGAGACCGCGATCGACTGGCGGGTCGACAGCGCCTGGCTATTGGCCGCTTCGACGTTGGTATCGGCCAGCGTCAGGTTCGACGAACCGGTCTGCAGCACGTTGATCAGGTTCTTGTTGAAGTCCTGACGAACCTGCACGACCGAAAGGTTCGAACCAAGGCTCGACGCTTCCGAACGCAGCGTGCTCGAAGCCGAGTTCAGGTTCGTCAGCACCTTGTTGGTCGCGGCGTTGTCGATGAAGTCCGAGCCGGTAACCAGCGAGGCCAGGCCCAGACCCTTGGAGTTGTAGGTCACGCCGGTGATGTTGAGGCTGGACTTGCCGGTTTCGTCGAACACCAGCTTGAGCTGGTCGCCGTTCAGCAGGTTGACGCCGTTGAACGAGGAGTCCTGAGAGGTCGAGTCGATCTGGCTCAGGATGTTGTTGTACTGCGAAACCAGATTGGCACGCGCCGTCTGTGCAACGGAGTCCTGGACGGGGCTGGAAGCCGTCGAGAACGTCAGCGACGAGGTCAGCGTGCCGCCGATCGCACCACCCGCGGCGCTCGACCCGATCGTCGAGGACGCGTAGTCGTTGGTGGACGAGATCGTCAGCAGGCCGTTGGCGTCGATCGTGGCAGACAGGTTGTTGGCCTGAAGCTGCGTGTTGAGCTGATCGAGCGTCTTGACCGTGCCGTTGGTGCCGTCGCCGAAGGTGACGTTGACCGCCGCTCCGCTGTTGAAGGAGGTGAAGGTCAAGGTCTTGCCGTTGATGCCGCCGGTGCCGGAGGTACGGGCCGCGGTGAACGCCGAGGACGTACCGGTGTTGCCGGCAAGGCCGAGGGTCTGCAGCGCGTTGCCGGTGCCGGTGATCGACAGGTCGGCATTGACGCCGGTGGACAGCTTGAGCTGGCCGGAGGCGTTGATCGACGAGGCGGTCTGGCCCGAGGCGGTCGCGAGCGTGCCGCCGCCGCTGCCGTTGAGCGTGAAGGTCTGCACGCCCGTTGCGAAGTCGACAGCCTTCAGCGCGTCGGCGATCGTGGCGCTCTGCAGGTACACCGTCGAGTTGCCGTTGCCGTCGGTGACGACGTTGCCGGACACGCCCTGGGTCGAACCCAGCGACGAAGCACCCGGCGTCGGGCCATCCTTGAAGGTGATGACATGGCCGTCGACGTTCAGCGTCGAACCCGACGAGATGAACGACGACAGCGTCGCCGAGCTCGTGGTGCGGGCCGCCGAGACGGTGACGTTGCCAGCACCGGTCGCGGTGGTCAGGCCCAGCTTCTGGAGGATGTCCGCCTTGCCCGACACGCTCAGATCCGAACCGTTCGTGCTCTCGAGGACGAGCGCGCCGCCGCCGCTGACAGACGAGATCGTCTGGCTGCTGTTGACAGTCAGGGTGCCCGCAACGTTGCTCTGCACGCCGCTGGCGAGGTCGATCGCGGTCAGGACGTCGCCCACCGCAGCCTTCGTCGTCGAGCCGAGATAGACGGTCACGTTGCCGGAGGTGTTGTCGGTGTAGACGTTGCCGGTCGTGATACCGGTGGCAGCGACCTTGGTCTGGCCGGTCGGAGCAGTCGTGGGCGCATCACCGGCAGCGAAGGTGATGGTCTTGCCGTTGACGGTGAACGTGTCGCCCGCGGCAACGCCGGCGTTCGCGTCGCCGGCGGCCGCCGTGCCGTTCAGCAGGCTCGCGCCGGTCGTCGCAGCGTTGATGACGGTACCCGTCGTCGCGCCCTGGACGCCGCCCAGCGTGGTGCCGGAAGCAGCAGCGGTCGTGCCGCCCGCGGTGCCCTTGTACAGCACGTTGCTCAGCGCATCCGCACTGGTGTAGCTGGTCGTGCCACGCAGATCCGACGACGTCGCACCTGCGATCGTGGTCGAGACGTTCGACTTCGAGGAGTAACCGACGGTGGTCTGCAGCGCCTGGTTGGCGATCGACTTTGCGCTGTCGACCAGCTTCTGCAGCGAGGTGATACCGGTGTTGGCAGCCTGCAGCACCTGCACGCCGTTACCGATGTTGTCGAGCAGGTTGTTGATGTCGCTGGCGCGGTTGTCGAGCGACTGTGCGGTGAAGAAGTTGGTCGGATTGTCCAGCGCCGAGTTGACGCTCTTGCCGGTCGCCAGACGGTTCTGGGTGGTGGCGAGAAGATCAGCGGTCGACTGGAGGGAGAGGAGGTTCTGACGAACCGAGGCGGAGAGAACGATACCGGACATACTGTGTTACCTTTCTGGTAAACGACGCTTACTGTTACGCGTCTGCTTGGATCTTGATCGATCCAGCGACCGGCGGACCGTGGCGCCGAGAATCTAACGAAGCATGAAATGAAATCGGCGCTTTCGCTGAGTCGCGGCGCGATTCGGCCAATCTGCGGACCAGCGACTCTGCCGCGCCGGGCGATTTCAGCATTGAAATAATTGAGCTTTTCCGCAGCCGCGGCCGGGATTCACAACTCGTTAACTAATGTTGATGGAGTATTGCGCCTTGAACCGCCGCAACCCACGCTCGGTTACGAAAGCGTTGATGGAGAACAGGCATGGCCCTCAAGGTCGAGCTCAGGCCGCACGAACGCATCATTGTCGGTAACTGCGTGATTACCAACACCGACCAGCGCGCCCGCCTTCTGATCGACGGCGAGAACGTGCCGATCCTGCGCGAGCGCGACATCCTCACGCCCGAGACCGCCAATACGCCGGCCAAGCTGGTCTATCTGGCAGTGCAGCTGATGTACATTTCGCCGGACCCGCAGACCCAGCACGGCACCTATTTCAATCTGGTGCGCGACATCGTCACCGCCGTGCCGAGCTCCTGGCCGATCATCGAGGGCATCAACAACAACATCCTGAACGGCGACCTCTACCGGGCGCTGAAGGATGCCCGCAAGCTGATCGCCTATGAAGAGAAGCTGCGGGACCAGTACAACGCCGCGCATCCCGAGGGCGAAGTCAGCTCAGCTGCCTGATCTGAAGACCCGCGCAAACGACAACGGCCCCGGATGATCTCCGGGGCCGTTGTCGTTTCAGTCCAGTGCGGTCACTGCGCCGCGAGCGACGGCGCCTCGACCTCGATCAATCCGTCTCCGGTCCGCCGCGCACCGAACGCGAGCACGGCCGACACCAGGGCGTCGACATCCGTCTCATCGGTGCGATGATTGACGATCGCGGCGCGGATCGCGAACTTTCCGTCCAGCGTCGTGCTCGACGGCGCAGCGATACCGGACTCCTGAACATCGGCGACGATCTCGCGATTGACCGCATCATCGGCGCGGTAGCGGAAACAAACGATGTTGAGGTTGACGGGCGCGAGCAATTCAAGCCGCGGCTCGGCGAGCACGCGCACTTCGAGATATTTTGCGATCGCGCAGCTTCGCGCGATCACCGCCCCCAGCCGATCGGTGCCGAACGTCTTCAGCGTGAACCAGGTCTTGAGCGCACGAAAACCGCGCGACAGATCGGGCCCGAGATCGCAAGGCCACACGGCGCCGGCCGCAAGTCCCCTCGCCTCGCGGCTCAGATAGGCCGCCGGCTGCGCAAAGGCCTGCCGATGCGAATCGCCGTCGCGTACCAGGAGGAAGCCGGCGTCGTAAGGGACCTGGCCCCATTTGTGGAAGTCGAGGGCGATCGAATCGGCAAGCTCGATGCCGTCGAGCAGCGGCGCGAGCTCGGGCGAGAAGATCGCGAGCGCGCCGAAGGCGCCGTCGACGTGAAACCAGATCCCCTCCTCTCGGCACAAATCCGCGATCGCCTTGAGATCGTCGATGGCGCCGATGTCCACCGTGCCGGCAGAAGCTGTGACCAGGAACGGTTTGAAGCCGACATCACGATCGATCGCGATCCGCGCGCGCAACGCGGCGACGTCGATACGATGATCGGCATCGACTTCGATCTTGCGCAGCGCATCGGTGCCGAACCCGGCAATGTCCATTGCCCTCGAGATGCAGCCATGCGCCGCCTTCGACGCATAGGCCGTGAGCATCGCACCATCATTGCCGATGCCGTGCTGTCGCGCCAGCGCGCCGAGCGCATTCGCGCGCGCCACCAGCACCGCCATCAGATTGGCCATCGAGGTGCCGGTAACGAAGATGCCGCTCGCACCTTGCGGGAAGCCGAACAGGCCGCGCATCCAGTCGACGATCTGCCGCTCGACCTCGATCGGCATGTGATCGCGTCCGCCGAGATTGGCATTGAGGCCAGCTGCGAGCATCTCTGCGAGCATGCCGACCGCGGTGCCGCCGCCATGCACCCAGCCCATGAAGCCGGGATGAACGTTGCCCGTCGCGTAGGGCGCGACGTGCTCGGAGAATTCGCGATAGACCTCGGCGAGATCGGTCGCCGCGCGCGGTACGCCGGTTCGGACCGCCGCACGAACCTCGTCGGGAATTGGCTGCCAGACGGGGCGCGCGCGAACATCGGCGATGCCATCGATCGCCTCATCCAGCATGCGATGGGCGAGCGCGCGGAACTCGCTCCAATCCTGCGGATCGAGCGAGGTGCCCGCGATGGCTGCTTGCGTGTTTCGGATGATCTCGTTCACGCGGCGCCTGCCTCTTCGCTTGCCTTGGCGTGTCGCGACAGCATCGCCGTGAACGCGGCAAAGATCTTGCGCATCTGCGGCGGCTTGTACGGAAACACCACCGGCGAATCCATGTTGTGCACGACGGCGGTGTTGTCGGCCTCGAACACCAGAAGCTCGCCGTTCTGGTTTTCGGCGCAATCGACGATGAAATAATCGAGACCGACGCGCTTGCTCATCTCGTCGAGCGCATTTTTGTGACGCGCCGCGAAAGCGTGGTCGAAGTCGAGCATGAAGATGGCTTCTTCAGCCCGCTTCTCCTCGCTGAACGCCATGTAGGCGTTGAGATACCAGATGTCCCAGCGATCGGCGATCGCCATGTGGCAGGCGTAAGGTTTGCCGTCGACCATGGTCAAACGATATTTGCGATAGAGTCCGTCGGGGCTCGCATAGTCGACGAAGCGCGCGACGAAGAAGTCCTGCTCTTCGCGTTCGGCGAGGTAGGCCGCGAGCGCCGGCGCATCGTCGAGCTTCGCGAGCCCGACCCCGGCATGCGTGCCGCGCGGCCGCGCAATCATCGGAAAGTGCAGCTCGCTTGCGATGTCCTCGCAAGTGGTCAGCCCCTTCAAGAGATCCGACAGCTGCGCGCGCGTCGCATGGATCGTCGCGGGAATGTCGAGCCCTGGAATGCCCATCAGCAGTCGATACAGCTTGTCGCGATCGAGGTTGCCGACGAGCTCGGGGCGATTGAGCAGCGGCCGCGGCCAATGCGGCGCAGCCTGTTCGATGACGGCGAGCGCCTGCCGGCACTCCTCGGAATCGGACGCAACCACGATGGCGACGTCGTGCTCCGGCAGTTGCTCGGGCAGACCGACGCCGTCGACCACATAGAGCGTCAGCAGCTCGATGTCGGAATCCTCGAGCAGAAACTCGATTGGCGTGTTGCCGCCCATATCGATCGCGGCCGCAAGCGCGAGAACGCGCAGGCGCGGCTTCTCGACCGCGCACGGCGAGCGAAACAGCAGGTTAAAGGTGAGCACCTCCGCCTGTATCGCGAGGCCCGCCTGCTTGTCGCCGAGAAGCTGGACGATCAGCGACAGATCGAGCCCCTCGCCCGCATGCGCCTTGCCTTCGGAAATCTTGGCAATGAGGTGGTCACGCAACGGCTGCAGATCCACGCCCTCGAATGCCTGACGCGTCAACTGCGCAAAGCCGATCCGCTCGGCATACGGGGCCGCAATGGTAGCGATCGGCGATCGAACTGGATGTTGCATTTCAAACCCCGAGGACAGGCGTATTCGGCGATACCGCGCCGGCGGCACGGTCGAGCAGCAGTTCGATCTTCACCATGACATGGGCGATTTGGTCGAGTACATGCTGAAGATTGCGTCGCGCTTGCGCCTCGTCCGCGGACCAGGCTTCGGTCACGAGCCGTGCGCCGGCGCACAACCGCAGCGCCGCCAGCGGTGCATGATCCGGCCGCTCCAGCCGCACCGGCTGGCCGACGAGACAGCGTTGCGCGGCAACCTGCCGGTCTGCCGGGCTGCTATCGATGCCATCGTTCATGTCGCGCGCCAGCGCACGATGCACGGCGCTGGTGTCGGCGATGGAGACCGGCTTGCCGTCACGCAGCAGCGTGAACGGAAAGATCGTAGACTGCGCGAATTCCTCGTCATCCACGCCGGCCTTGTCCCATGCGGTCGGAACGGCCCGCAGCGACGGCGACAACGCGATCATGCTGTCGATGCCGGCCGCAAGCTCGGCCATCGCCTTGGCGCGGAATACTCCGGGCACGGAATAGTAGCTGCCGATCTCCGCGAGCGCCGCCTCCCAGCGCAGCCATTGACCGAAATTCGGCCGGCGCTCGAAGCGCGAGCGCAGCGACGTCCACGCCATCGGCCAGTCGCTGCGACCCGCATAGTCGAAGAAGCCCGGCGCGATCTCGCCAACCTTGTCGAGCGACCGGCACAGCCCTTTCGGCACCAGCAGCGCGCCGCTGAAAGCGGGGCCACCAAAGAATTTCGAGCCGGTGACGAGCACCATGTAGCCGCGATCGAGATAGGATCGCAGCCGCCGGCGCCCAAGCCGCGCCTGGCAGGCATCGACGACGATCTGGACCTTGCCGGGCCAGCGCCGCGCGATCACGTCGAGGCAGGCCGCACTGGGCGCGCGCCAGCCAAGCTTTGACGAATCCATGATCTGCAGCAAGACGCGCCGACCTTGCGCGAGGCTGGTCTCGACCGCCCGCAGCACCGCAGCATCCGCATCCGCGCGCATCGCAATGTCGGACGCGGCGCCCAGCAGCGGCACCGCGATGCTGTCGCTGGCCAGCCCCGCGACCGCGCCGTCCTTGCGCACCGCAAAGCCGCTCGCCGTCATCGCGCTGAAATGGTGGCCGCGCGCGGTGTGCGCGGTCCCGCTTCCGGTCTGGTCGGCGCCGACCACGATCGTCACCGGCAGCGCGCCGAGTGCGATGCGCGCCAGGAAAAGGGCGTGAAGCTGGGAATCGGTGCCGGACGGCGAGAACACGATGTCGACGCGCGGCGGGAGCTGGAGGTGACCGCGCAATTCGTCGCGCATGTCCTCGCAGCGCCTGTCGAAGGCGATTTCGACCTCGTCGAACAGCGATTTGTGGACCAGCTCTTCGCGCGCCAGCGCGGCGCGGTCATAGGCGGCTTGCGAGATCGCCGATGCGGTCGACGATGCGAAATTCCAGATCTCGGGCTCGGGCGACGGCGCGCAGCCATAGGCGTTGACGCTGGTCTGCGGATCGAGCGCCAGCCGCTGATCTCCGCCGGAGACAAGCAGCGTATCCAGCGGTGTGAAGAGATCGCGCAGGCGGTAGCGCGAGCCGCCGTCGGACGCTCGCTCGATATCTGACAGACGGGATGCGCCGGCGCTCATCCCGAGAGCCTCACGCCGCATCGGCCGCAGCCGCAGGTGCCGGCGCGAATTGCGAGGCGATATCGCCGTGGAACACCGAAGGCCCGACGTGGTCGAGCGAGCTCTGGATATCGGCCCAGATCTCGCCGCCGATATCGGTCCAGCGCTTACAGAAGGCGAAGTCTTCGGAGAGGTAAGTGCCGGTCACCGCATCGATCATGCATTCGAACAGCGCGAACCGGTTCTGGCTCGTCGCCAGCGTATCGTGCGAATGCTCGCGGAAGAACTGCAAGTTCGCATAATTCGGATGGCGGCACATCGCTTCCAGCGCCTGGCGCCGGATCATCAGGAAGCCGGTGCCGGCATAGCGCGCGCGGGTGAAGCCGTTGACCACCACGATGCGGTCGGGATCCTCGATCTCGAGCACGTAGTCGAGCGAGGCCGCCGGTACGTCAGCCCGGCCGGACTGGATCGCCCGCTTCGCCTTGTCCCAGTTGACGCGCTTGATCGGATAACACCCGGCGACGACATCCGCCCCGGATTCGATCAGCCGAAACACCTGCTCCGGCTTGAATCCGATGTCGGCATCGATGAACAGGAAATGCGTCGCCTTGGGATCGTCCAGAAACAGCGTGACCAGATTGGCCCGCGCACGCGTGATCAGCGCATCGCCGTCCCGCAAGTGCACCTTAAGCTCGAGATTGGACATGCCGTGCACGGCGCGCTGGAGCGCGAAGATCGAGCTCGCATAAATCGTCGACACCTGCCCGCCGAAGCACGGCGTGGCCACCACCAATTGCACCTTGTCCGACATCGACGGCTCCGCCCCGCTCAAATCCTCTCCAAGAGGTAAAGAGGCATGGTTAACGGCGCCTTAATGCGCCCCCTAGAGGTACTTGACGAGCGAGAGGTCCGCGAGCTTGGCGGTAGTCTGGTAGGACGCCTGCAGCGCATTCTGAAGTGACAGGATTTCGCTCGCGACCTGGTCCGGAGCAGCCGACTCCGCCTGATCGACGATGTTCTGAAGCTGCGCCTTGGCCTGGGTCTGGCGCGTGGACGCATCCTTCATCGTGTTCTGGGCCATCGCGATGTCGGTCTGGATGTCCTCGATCTTCTGCTGCCCGGGCTGCGGCGTCAGCGCTTGCGTCGTGCGAAGACTCAGCGCCGCGACCTGCGCGCCCGAATATTGCCCGGTCGGCGAGGTCGAGAACGTGCCGTACACGGCAACCGCCTGCAACTGCTTGCGGATCGCATCCTCGTCGGCCTGAGCGCCATATTGCACCGTGACGGAATCGTCGACCCTTGCCACGGCGGTCGAGCGCGGCGAACCGGGCCCGTCATTGCCGGTGTACCATTTCACGGTATTGGCCGAGCCGTTCACCAGCGTCGTCGCCGAGCTCGCAGGCGTTGAGCCGACGCGCAGCGGCGGCTGCGTGGCGGTGATCGGCGACGAGGCGAAGCCGAGTGCGCCCAATGCGGCGGTCGCGCCCGGCGTCGAGCCCGAGATGCTCAGGCTCGCCGCGTCGTCGGTGTTGATCGTGATCGAGCCGCCATGGATCGTCGACGGCTTCGAGGTGCCCGTGATGGAGTCGATCTTGCTCATCAGGGTCTGGATGCTGTCGCCAACGTTGAGCTGGTTGCCGGTCGCGCCCGAGGCGACAAAGCTCAGCGTGGTGCCGTTGACGGTGATGGTATCGCCGGCGGAGAAGCCCGGCGCAATCGAGTTCGAGGGCGCCGTGCCGGACAGTGCGGTGGTCCCGCTGATCGGTGCCGCTGGAGTCGCCTGGTTGGTCTTGGCAGCGCCGATCGCCGAACCATCCGTGTTGAAGAAATTGTCACCGGCCGCCACGGCGGATGCCGCCACCAGCGAGGTGTTGGCGAGCTTCGTGATCGCGGTGTTCAGCGCGGTGTTGAGGTTCGACGTCGTGATGGCTGGGTTGGGTGCTACCACCGGAACGACATTGGGGTTGCCGGGATCGATCGCAAAGCTCCCGACCGGGGTCGGCGTCGCGGTCGAGGCGGTCAGGTCGATCTGCTCGGTCGAGCCGTCCGGCAGCGTGAACTGAACGCTGAGCTTGTCGCCGTTGCTCGGGTTGACGCCGTTGAGATTGACCGAGAACGACACCGGCGAACCGCTCGGGCCGGTCACGGTCGCGCCGGTCAACGTCGAGGAGACCGCCGCAATTTTCAGCCCGAACGGCGAGGTCGCGGAATCTTCCGCCACGTTGATCACGCCCGCTGTCAGCGACTGGTTCAGCCGCCCCATACCATTGGCACCGAGGTCGGCGGCCTGGCGTTCGGCCATGACGGTCTTCAGGCCCGCCTGCGTGGTGGTGCCGTTGATGATATCGCCGGCGTTGGCGACCGACTGCGTGTTGTAGGCGGTCCCGGAGAACAGATAGCGGTTGCCCGACTGCGTGTTGAGGACGCCGACCATCGAGCCGAACTGGGCGGCCGCGGTGTTCTGCGCGACCGTCTGCCCGTTGACGTTGAGATCCTGCGAGCTCGTGGCGGAGCCCGTCTGCACCGTGTTGCGGATCGTCGTCAGCGACTGCAGCGCGGTGTTGGCGAGGTTGATGTTGACGTTGACGTTGGTCATCGTGTCGGTATAGGCGGCGATGTTCGAAAGCTGCGAGCGCGAGGCGATCGCAAAGCCTTCGTTGGTGCCCATGCCGGAATAGTTCTGCGACAGCTTGCCGGTCGAGAGCTGCGTCGACAGGTCGGTGAGCTGCTGATTGATGTTGCGGACCTGCGCGCCGAGGACCGACGAGGAATAGTTGATGCTGCTGATCGACATGTTTCAGAGCCCTGTACTGGTTACACTTGAGCCTGGAGCAACGTGGTCATCATGCTCTGCACCACCGACATGACGTGGGCGTTGGCGGCATAGGCATTCTGGAGCTGGATTAAGTTCGACATCTCGGAGTCCAGGTTGACGCTGGCGGTCGAGTTGAACTTGGCCTGGAGCGTCGAGACCACGACGCTCTGGCCCTGCTGGAGCTGGGTCGCCTGGGTCGAGGCGTTGCCCTGCACGCTCAGGAACTGCTGGAGGTAGTTCGAGACGCTGCCGGTGAACGGCTGGCTCGCCGAACCGAGACCGGTCTGCGGCGAATAGGAGTACACACCCGTAGTGAGCTGCGAATAGAGATAGTCCGAGCGCGTGGTATCGCCCGTGGGCGTCACCGGCGAGGTGCTGTAGACCGACAGCTTGGTCGGATCGGTGGTGAGCTGTGTGTTCACGGCGATGCGGCCGGCAAGACCGGTCATCTGCGAACCCGATGCGGTGATCGCGCCGGTGTAGAGCGCCTGACCGCCGTCGGTGAACAGCGGCAGCTGCGGACTGCCCGAGGTCAGCGACGAGATCGTCTTGGTGGCCGACGCCGAATTGACCTTGGCGAGGCCGGAATTGTCGTCGGTGACGCGCAGCGTCGTCGCGGTGGCAGGCGACGGGGCCGCGGAGAACGTCAGGTGCGAGCCGGAGAGCGCGGTGTTGAGCGCCGAGGCAATCGCGCCCATGCCGCCGGAAAAATTGACGCCGATCTGCATCGGGTTCGCGTTGGTGGCGTTCTGGAGCGGCAGGGCCGCCGGATCGGTCACGTTGACCAGCGTGACCTGGCGCTGCGTGTTGGTGGAGTCGGTATAGGTCAGGTTGACGGTGTTGCCCGGCTGCGCACCGGCAAGATCGACGTCGAAGCCGGCGGGCGGGCCGGAGACCGTGCTGCCGGCCGTGGTCTTGTCAGACAGCGCGCTCGACATCGTCGCGGCGAGCTGGTCGACCTGGGTCTGCGCCTGCACCAGCGTCTGGTCGCGCAGCTTCAGGTCCGCCGCGATCTGGCCGGAGGAGACCACGTTATTGCTAGCGACGTCGATCGACGAGCCGTTCGGCAGCTTGATGTTGAGCGCCCCGACGCCGGATTTGGCCGGATCAATGTTGTAGAGCGAGGTCGCCGAGAGCGCGCCGGCGGAAGAGAAAGTGAATTGCGAGGCGAGCCCTGCGCCGACGAGCTGAATGCCGGTGGTGGTGTAGATGTTGGCCTGGTTCGATCCATCGGTGGTGACGCGGACGTCGACATATTTCGACAGCGAGTTGATCGCCTGGTCGCGCTGGTCCATCAGCGTTGCCGCGGACGGATCGGTCGAAGCTAGGCCCTGTAGCTTGGTGTTGATGTCGGCGATCTGGCTCATCGCCGCGTTGGCCTGCTGCGCCGAGGTGCCGAGATCCTGCTCGACATTGGAGCGCAGCGACTGGATGCCCTTGGTGGTGACGTTGAGCTGCGTCGCCAGCGCCTGCGCGGCGCCGACCGCGACCGTCTGCGCCGACGACGAGCCCGCGCTCGTGGACAGCGCCTGCAACGAGCTGGTGAAATTGTTCAGCGCGGTTTCGAGCGTGCCGCTGCCGCCGGGGTTGCCATACACATTCTGAAGCTGCTTCAGAATGTTGGCCGTCTGGTCGGCGTAGCCGCTGCCGCCGGTCTCGGTGCGGAGCTGGTTCAGCACATAGCTGTCGATGTCCCGGCTGACGCCGGTCGTCTTCGCCGTCGAGCCGAAGTCACCGGTGGTGACTTCGATCTGGTTCGGCGTCTGGGCGACGTAACCCGGCGTCTGCGAGTTTGCGACGTTCGACGAGACGATCGACAGCGCAGCCTGGTTGGCGCGCAGACCGCTCATCGCACTGGCAAGGGCTGAACTCAAACCCATGTTGACTAGCCGCCTTTGGTTACGTTACGCGCCAATCAGCGCAACACGTTCAGGAGGTCCTGGACCATCGAATTCGCGGTCGTGATCACCTTGGTGTTGGCCGAATAGGCCTGCTGGGTCACGATCAGCTTGGTGAATTCGTCGGCGATGTCGGTGTTGGATCCCTCCAGCGACGAGCCGCTGATGGTGCCCGAGGCCCCCGCAATCGCCGGACCCGACTGGTCGGTCACGGCATAGGCGCCGCCATCCATCGCCTTCAAATAGTTGGTGCCGTTGAAGTGCGACAGCGACACCTGCGCGAGATCAAGGTTCTGGCCGTTGGAGAAGGTGCCGACCACGATGCCGTTGTTGTTGACGGCGACCGAGCGGAGCTGACCGGCGGCGTAGCCGTTCTGCGTGATGGTGTTGATGGTGACCGCGCCGCTCGTGCTTGCATATTGCGTCAGGCCACCCGACGAGATGTTGAAGGCGACCGAGCCGAGCTGCTGATTGTCGACCATGACATTGTTGAGGGTGATGCCAGAGCCACTCGGCGAGGTCAGCGAGCCGTCGGCAGCAAACGTGAAGGCCTGCCCCGAGTTCGTCCATGCAGTCTGCCCGCTCGTCGGAGCCGTGTTGGTCTGGTAGAACAGGTTCCACGTGTCGGCATGACCCGCGCCCAACGAAACACTGTCGGTTTTGGCCCAGCGAAGTTGCAGGTTTACCGGCGTGCCGGAGGCATTGTAGGCGGTCACGGCGCCGCCGCTGATCGATTCCTTGGTGAAGGTGGCAACCTCGCTGCCAAGCACAGTGCCTTGCCCGGAGCCACCGCCGCCGCCGCGGCTCTTGGAGATGGCTGATGTGAAGCCGAGTGCGGCGAACGCAGCACTGGCGGTGGCAGATCCGCCCACGGATATCGTGAGGTCTTTGGTCGTGCCGGTGTTCAGCGAGATCACGCCGTTGGAAATCGAGGAGGAGCCTGCCCCAGCGCCGCTCAGACCGTCGATCTTGTTTAGCAGGGTCGTGATGTTGTCGGTGGTGCTGATCTGGTTCGCGCCACTTGCAGGTCCAGTGACGAACGTCAGCGTCTGGCCGGCGGACGTGCCGTCGACATAGATGACGTCGCCGGCCTGGAACCCCGTCGACAGGACTTCCCCATTGCCGGCGGTCGCGGTGCCACTCAGCACAGTCGAGCCCGTGATCGCAGGCGTAGACAGCACATTGCCGCCACGATTCACGGTGCTGAGGCCGAGCGTCGTCGCCGCCGTACCGCTCTGGACTGTCACGTCGGCGGTGGTGCCGGTTGTGATCTGGATGTTGCCGCTGGCGGTCAGCGTCACGTTGGCGAGGGGAACGCCGGCGGCCTGCGCGACCGCGCTCAGGATGTCCGACACCTTCGCGCCGGTGCCCGAGCCGAGGCCGATCGTCGAGCTGGTGCCGAGGGAGACGGTGGTGGTGTTGTTGAATTGAATGGTGTTGCTGCCATTGATCGTCAGTGTCTGACCGATGAGCGAGCTGAGGTTAAGATGCGGGGTCGTGCCGGTATCGAGGGACGTGCCGCCGACGACTGCGGCCGATGAGCTGTCCTGAAGCGCGACAGTCCCCGTCGCGGTGGTCGACGTATAGGCTGAACGCAAATTGCCGGTAGCGGCCGCGCCGGAGACCGTCGCGCTTGTATAGGGCGCGGGGGGCGTGCCAAAAATCAACGGGTTGTTGGTGAAATCGGATGGATTCAGCCCACCGGCCGCGAGCAACGACCCGCTCGCCGCCGTCGAGCTCGCCGGCGTGTTCGCCTGGGTCGGCAGGTTCGCCGCGTACTGAATCGACGACGTCGCCTGCGCCGGGACGAAATTATTCTGGAATTGCAGCACTGTCGGCACGTTGCCGGTCGGGTTGCCGGTCTTCGGGTCGACCGCGACGCCCATCAGGTAATAGCCGGCACCGTTGACGAGGTTGCCGTTGGCGTTGACCTGGAAGTCGCCGCGACGGGAATAATAGCTGACGCCGTCGAACACCGGCACGTTGTCGACCACGCCGCTCGCCTTCTGCACCGAGAAGAAGCCGTCACCGGTGATCGCCATGTTGGTGGCGACGCTGGAGGACGAGATCGTACCCTGGGTGGTGATAGTCGCCTGCGCATGCGCCGTGACGCCGCCGGCGACCTGCTTGCTCGGCACGGAGGCGTCGGGGATGAGATCCTCGAAGCTGGTCCCGATGCCCTTGTAACCGGTGGTGGATGAGTTCGCGATGTTGCCCGAGATGTTCTGAAGCGCGTAGGACTGCGCCTGCAGGCCACCCACCGAGGTGTTCATTGCATCGAAGATACCCATAACTTTGTCTCCAAATCCGATCTCGGCGGCCGGCAGACCAATGGCCGCATTCGGTGGAGACGTCGCAAGGCCTATGCCAATGCGGGTATTCTCAGGAAATCAATGACTTAAATAGAAAAGCCCCGGTCGGATGACCGGGGCACAATTGCCGGGCCGGCAACAATTGCCGGGATCAAACCTACGTTGCCGACGGCGCCCCGGGATGGAAAACGAGCCCGAAACCGTCGATGCAGTAGCGCAGTCCGGTCGGCTTCGGACCGTCGTCGAAGACATGGCCGAGATGGCCGCCGCAGCGCCGGCAATGCACCTCGGTGCGGGTCATGCCGAAAGTGCGATCCTCGGTCTTGCCGACATTGCCCTCGATCGGCTGGTAGAAGCTCGGCCAACCCGTGCCGCTCTCGAACTTGGTCTCCGAGGCGAACACCGGCAGGTCGCAGCCGGCGCAGGCGAAGACGCCCTTGCGATGCTCCTTGAGCAGCGGGCTGGTGCCCGGCCGTTCGGTGCCCTCCTTGCGCAGGATCTCATATTGCTGCGGCGTCAGTTGCGCGCGCCACTCGGCATCGGTCTTTTCGATCTCGAACTTTTCGGCCGCCTGGGCCGGAGTTGCTCTCAGCCAGCGGAAGGCCGAAAGGCCAAACAGGCCGGCGACAGTCGTCAACAGGATGCGGCGGTCAAACATGTCATTCTCCGTGCGCAGGAAGTCCACGCCCTGAGATACGGGTTCTAACGGCGGACGTTACACTTCCAGGCGGGATTTTTCTCAACTTATTGCGAGACGCCCTAGTCGCTGGAAACCGGTTCCACGCTCTCGGCCGGCTTTGGCTGCGGCGGCGGGGCCGGCCGCGGTCGAACCCCGGGCGGCGGACGACGCGGTCCGGTGCCGGCGGCCCGGTTGGCTTGCGCCAGCCGCGCCTCGCGTTCCCGGTCCTTGACCCGCGCCCGTTCCCGGTAACGGGCGAGCGACCCCGCGGCGGCGGAACTCGCCCTGCCCCACATCCCGACCAGCTGGCCCGCGACCCGTCCGGTGGTGCCGCCCGCCCAGACCAGTTCGAACGGCGAGAACAGCCGCCAGCGCTCGTCGCCCCACAGGATGCTACGGGCGATCAGCTGTCCGGCCATGGCGGAGGTGTTCATGCCCTGGCGGCCAAACCCGCTCGCCACCCACAGGCCTTTGCGCAACTGGCCGATCTGCGGCATGCCGTGGACGGTCTGGCCGGTGGCGCCGCCGAACGTGTCGGTGATCTCGACGTTGCCAAGCTGAGGGAAGATCGTACGAATCCTGCGCCTGACGGCGCCGCCAAAGCGCTGAGGCCGCGCGGCCCAGGTCGTCTCCGGGCTTTCCCACATCAGGCGATCGCCATCGACGATGCGGAAATGGTCGACGCCGTCGGAATCGATCACCGATCCCTTGAAGCCGATGATGTCGTGCACGCGCTCGCCGAGCGGCGCGGTGACACCGGCATAGCGCCAGACCGGCAGCAGCGTCTCCGACAGCCGGCGCAGCGGCGCGCCGAGATGGATGTTGCCGGCAAGCACGATGTGGGTGGCGCGCAGCCGCGCCGAGGGCGTGACGATGCGCTTGCGGATGCCGGAATGGTCGATGCTGACGACCGGCGTATCCTCGAAGATACGGGCGCCGGCCCGCCGCGCCAGCGCCGCAAGGCCATGCACATATTTGCGGCCATCGACCTGGAACGCCGTGGGATAGTAGACGCCGTGGAAGTGATAATCGGTCTTGAGCACCGCGCGGACACGATCGACTTGCCAGCCCTCGACCTCGGTGTCGAAATCCTCAGCGAGCATCTGCAATCGGCTGATCAGCCGGTCGCCGGCATCGACATTGGAGACCTCCAGCACGCCGTTGCTAGCTCCGATGCCCGGCATGTTCTCCTCGGTGGCGTTGGCGCGGACGAACTCGGCGCCCTCCTTCGACAGCGTCCACAATTCACGCGCATCCTCGAAGCCGATGCGCTCGATCAACTCGGTGAGCGGCAGCGCAAAGCCCGGCATCACGGTGCCGAGCTGGTTGCCGGAGGCGTTCCAGCCGATATGGCGACCCTCGAGCACCGCGACGCTGGCCCCGAGCCGGGCCGCCTCCAGCGCGATGGAGAGCCCGGCCAGCCCCGCCCCGATCACGCAAATGTCGGCATCGAGGTCAAACGACAGCCGGGCGCGGTCGCGAAAGCCGGCTTCTTCCTGGGACATGCTTGTGAAAGTCTCGCTCATGTCGTTTCTTAAAGGACTGCGCGGGCGCTTGTCACCTTGTCCTCAGCCGGCGCCTGTAGATTATCCTTGATGCGTAACGATTCGAGAATGCCATGCGCCGTTTGATGCTGCTGCGTCACGCCAAGACCGAGACTGACGCGCCAAGCGGCCGTGACCGGGATCGTCGGCTCGACGACCGGGGCCAGAAGGATGCCGCGGAGATCGGCGACTGGATCGCTGCCCATCCGCCGGCCCCCGAGACCGTGCTGGTGTCGCACGCCGTCCGGGCCCGGCAGACCTGGGACATCGCCTGGGAGGCGATGAAGGATCGCGTCGCCGCGCCGCAGGTCGATATCCTTCCGGAACTCTACGGCGCCGATCCGGCGCATATCCTGGAAATCATTCGCACTGCAACCGTTCCGGCCAATCCCAAGCAATTGCTGCTGGTCGGGCACAACCCCGGCATGCACGAGGCTGCCCTGATGCTGATGGGCAGCGGCGATCCGGCCGGCGCCAAGGCGCTCGCCGACAACCTGCCCACCGCGGGGCTTGCGATCTTCGACTTTGACGTCAAGGATTGGGGTGACGTGGCCTACCGCCGCGGCAAACTGGTGCTGTTCGTCAGCCCCAAGCTGCTTCGAACGGGGTGAGACGCGCGGGCGCCGTCTCGACCGGTTGATCTGGCTTGATTGACGATTGGAAGATTTGGAGGCGCAGATGTTCAATTCCATCCTCGTGCCCATCGACCTCGCCGACACTGATCTCGCCAAGCCGGCGCTCGCGACCGCGGTAACGCTGTCGCAGACCTGGAGCGGATCGATACGACTGCTCAACGTGCTGCCGATGACGCCGGTGATGCTGGCCGAATACGTGCCGGCCGATTTCGACGAGCAGCAGCGCCAGACCTCGGAGGAGGCGCTCGCCATCGTCGCGCGCGAATCCGGCGTCGACACCGCGCGCATTTCCAGCGTGGTGCGCCAAGGCGGCATCTATCACGAGATCCTGGAGGAAGCCGTGCACATGAAGGCCGATCTGATCGTCATGACCTCGCACCGGCCGGCGATGCGCACCTATTTCCTCGGCTCCAATGCCGGGCACGTGGTGCGCTACGCGAAGTGCTCGGTGCTGGTGGTCAGGCACTGAACGGCCGCAACGAACTCCGTCATTGCGAGCGCAGCGAAGCAATCCAGAATCTTTCCACGGCTGCAGTCTGGATTGCTTCGCTGCGCTCGCAATGACGATGTTGAGGGATTGTGCGCCCCCCGGCTACGAGACCTTGCGTTGCCTGTCGGGCAAAACGCCCCAATTGTCGGTCAATATACTCTCACAAAAAAATTCCACTTTACCGAAATTCGGAAACGGCGTATGCGTCGCCTACTCCGGCCCAAGGAAGAGGGGCGTATCGCGATCGTCACGAACGCGGGCCGGATTGCGGTGGACGTCAGTCACATCGGCGCGAAGAGCATCGCAGGGCGGGCAACCGTGAGCGAAGGCGTCGCGTACACGACCGGTGCGATCTGCGTACGGCAAAATCGTGTGGTCCTGGCGCCCGGAGTCTGTGCGCCAAGTGTTGCGGTGATGTGGGCTGCCCGACCGGGCGCGTGCATCGATCATCCGCAACGCGACGGGGGCAATAGTGCATCGCTCCCCGGGGAGAGCGCGACATAAGCCGTAAAACCACTGCGCAGGGAAGGCCGGGATGTCCTGGCTTCGCCTGTATGCCGCTGTGCAGATTTCTTACTGCAACTTCGCACAGTGGACCGCGGGTGCCAGCCGGCGCCCGGTCTTCCCTGCGCCCTCTTTCACCGGGGGGCAAGACGACAAGCAAAGCTCGGGCTAAAAAACGCCGCGAGAGGGCGAAGGTGTGTCTGCAATAGAGATGCGAATTGAGAAACGACGCCCTCACCCACACTCCGTCATTGCGAGCGCAGCGAAGCAATCCAGACTGCCGCCGTGGAACGATTCTGGATTGCTTCGCTGCGCTCGCAATGGCGATGATGAGGCAGTGCGCGCTTCTCGCAAAACAGTTGTGGCCGGGGATAAGCCCGGCCACAACGGTCTGGAAGCAGAGAGCGCTTCAAACACCAACGGTCTCACAGATACCGCGTCAGCTCGGCTTTCACCTGCCCGAAGACGGCGTCCTCGATCTGGCTGCGCGTGATCCCGATGTCGCGCAAGGCGCGGTCATCGAGCTCGTTCAGCGTCTTGACGGCCGAGCGGCGCTCGAGGCGATCGAACAGCGCATAGGCGAAATTGGCGAGCGTGCGGAAAAATCCACCCGACGAGGGTGAGCGTAAACTCCGCCCGGCAGCTTGCGAGATCGTGGTCATTTTTCTTCTCCGGCCTACTGTCCTGCGCGGCGAAACGGATGCCGTTGGTGCACACGCTCTGAGCGCCTGCACCTCACTTGCCATCGGATTGCTCTCGCTCTCCTCGGCTCAATCGCGGACCTTGATGGAACTTAAATGCTCCAGTACACTACTCGGAGCAAGTGAAACATTGCTCTCGGTGCAATAATGTCCAGGTTCGAATACGTGAAGCTAGCCGATGCCATTGCCTCGGATATCTCTAATGGCACGTTAAGGCCCGGCGACCGGCTGCCGCCGCAGCGCAATTTTGCCTATGACCGTGGCATTGCGGTCTCGACCGCGAGCCGGGTTTATACGGAGTTGCTCCGCCGCGGCCTCGTGGTCGGCGAGGTCGGCCGCGGCACCTTCATCTCCGGCGACATCAGGCGCGAAGTCGAGGCGCTGAGCGAGCCGCGCGATGCGCGCATCGACTTCGAGGTCAATTACCCGCTGCTGCCGCAGCAATGGGCGATGATCGCCAAGAGCCTTGCGGGGCTCGAGCGCGTCGACGCGCTCGAATCCGCGCTGCGCGTTTCGACCAGCACCGGTACCAAGAGCGCGCGCGTTGCTGCCGCCGCCTATCTCGCGCGCAAGGATTTTACGCCGCAGGCCGAGCAGATCGTGTTCACCGCCAACGGTAAGCAATCGCTCGCAGCCGCGCTCGCGGCGCTCGTGCCCACCGGCGGCCGCTGCGGCGTCGAGGCGCTGACCTATCCTTACGTCAAGAGCATCGCTGCGCGGCTCGGCGTGACGCTAGTTCCGATTCCGATGGACGAATACGGCGCGCGGCCCGATGCGATCCAGAAGGCGCATCGCGAGGCGCATTTGTCGGCGCTGTACCTCCAGCCCATCATCCAGAATCCGCTCGGCGTCACCATGAACGCGACCCGGCGCGCCGACATCATGCGCGTCGCCGAGAAACTCGACCTCACCATCATCGAGGACGCCGTCTACGGCTTCCTCGCCGACGACACGCCGCTCGCCGCCCTCGGGCCGGACCGCTGCATCGTGCTCGACAGCCTGTCCAAGAAGGTCGCGCCGGGTCTTGCGCTCGGCATCCTCGTCGCGCCGGCGCACTTGCGCGAAAGCGTGATGAGCGCGGTCCGCACCGGCGGCTGGATCGCCTCCGGCCACGCCCTCGCCTCCGGGCAGCGCCTGATGGCCGACGGCACCGTCGCCGAGCTAACGCGGCTGAAACGCATCGACGCTGCGCGCCGCCAGCAGACCGCGGCGAGGCTGCTCGCCGGCTACCAATTCTCGGCCGATCCTCGCTCCTATCACCTCTGGCTGACATTGCCACCGCACTGGCGTTCGCAGACATTCGTTGCCGCGGCAGCCCGGCGCGGCATCGCGCTGACGCCGTCCTCGACTTTTGCAATTGCGCATGGTCACGCGCCGAACGCGGTGCGCCTTGCGCTCGCCCCGCCCTCGTTCGAGCAGCTCGATTCCGGCCTGCGCACGCTCGTGTCGCTGCTCGGCACCAAGGAAGAGGATTTCGACTCGACGGAATAGCTAGAGCGTTTTCGAGCGAAGTGGATACCGGTTCGCGTGAAGAAAACGCGTCACAACAAAAATACAGTCGCCCGTCAGGCTCCCGGCCATTCCGCGATGAAGCCCTTCGCCTTGTACGGCCCGATCTTGTCCCATTCGTGCAGCATGCGGCGACGAAATTCAGCATCCGTGTGCCAGAGCGCGCGCGGCGTCGCAAAACTGTCGACAGTGAGCAGCATCTTCTCAACCTCCGGCCAGTGCCGGTGCAGCGTCATCGGATAGCGCCGCGCGGTCCAGGTGTTGCCGAGGCAGATCACGCTGCGGATATTTTGCAGCCCCAACGCCGCGTCGATGATCGGAAGCGAGAGGATCACGTTCGCGCCGGTATTCATCGCGCGATGTTCCTCGAGAATCCGCTGGGCGGGAATGCCCGCCTCAACCATCGCCGCCTTGATGATCGCGCACTCGGATTGCTCCGAGCCCGGCGTCACGCCGCCGCTGACAATCGACCAGCCGAAATAGCCCTCGCGCCACAGCCGCGCGGCGGTCTCGACGCGCAGCGCAACGTCCTCGCGGGTCCCGAACATGAACAACAGGTCGGCCGGCGCGAGCGGCGTTTCAATCAGGTGTCTCCGGTTGATCTCGGCGATCTCATCCGCCGTCGGCAGGCGGCGGCTGCGATCCATGGCTGTCATGGCGGCAAGATGCAGCGCCGGCGCCGGGGGACGAAGTCAATTTTGATTGCGGCCGATTGCAAACCCCAAGATTGCAAACCCTAAGGCAGCAAGGACGTCGGCAGACGATCGAAGCTGTAGCTCCGCGGCTGGTTGCGCCGGACGAAGCCGCCGACTTGCCAGGCGAACAGGGCGGCAAAGCCGATGATGAACAGCACGCCGGCGAATTCGCCAATCATCAGCGCGCGGATCAACAGCCCTGTCATCGCCACGGCCAGCACCGCCAGGAACGCGAGTATGGCCGTATAGGTTTTGCGTCCGAGGCCTGCGGTCAGCTCGGCGCGGCTGCCGGCCTTCGCCATCCGCGCATGCAGCTCGACAAGAAAATCGCGAAAGCCGCTGTTTTGCGGCGCCATCAGCGCCGCGGTCTGCCAGCTGGTCGAGAGGATCGCGATGCGGCCGCCACTGGTGTGGCTGACATCGGCGCGAAAGCGGTGCTGCTGCATCGAGACGGGGCGGAACGACAGCCGGACGGCGCTGATCTCGTCGTAGCGCCAGACGCCCGAGCGGCCGGCGATGTGCCAGGACAGGCCGTCATCGGTCAGCTCGAAGCGATGCGCCGAGCCGATCAGCGACGCCTTGTAGGCGTAGCTCGTGGCTGACGGGCTTTGTGCTTCCGAAACCTGCATCTCCACAATCAATCCCGTTCGCGCAATCCCGTCCGCGATCCGCTTGCGCAATCGCCCTCGCCCATCCTACAAGCGAGGCATGGCTGAGACGACCTTTTTTCCGCGCCGCCTGATTCTCGGTGCCGCCTTGATCGCGGGCGTGCTGCTTGCACTCGCGGTGCACATGCTGGGCGCGCGCTACGGGCTCGACCTCGGCGGCCTCTGGCGCTCCGACACGCATGAGTTCATGCCGGCGGGCGCGGCAATCGCCTGGTGGCTGATCGCGTCCGTCGGCTTCTCGGGCGGCTACTTCACGGCCTCATTGATGCAGAGCGCCGTCTCCGGCCAGATCCCGCGGCGGATGCGCCAGTTCCTGATCGCGGTCGGCGTGCTCCTGCTCGCAGGCGCTGGACAAGCAGCCTCGGCACCGAGCCCGATCCCGACCATTTCCGGCGTGCTCGCGGGTCTCGCGGCGCTGTGTCTCGGTGCCGTGATGGCGTTCTGCGGCGCGCACTTCGCACTCCGTCGCGGCTAAACCTTTTCAGGCCGAAGCGCGCAGTCGCGCGCGTCCCAGCATCAACGCCACGTCTGAAGCTGGCCTTGGCATGCTGAACAGAAAGCCCTGCACCTGGGTGCAGCCTTCGCGCCTGAGCAGCTCGAGCTGCGCGTCGTTCTCGACACCCTCCGCGGTGGTCACGATGCCGAGGCTGCGGCCGAGACCCGTCACCGCACGGATGATCGCCATGGAGTCCCGGCGGGTCGCCAGCTCGGATACGAACGAGCGGTCGATCTTGATTTTGTCAAATGGAAAGCTGCGCAGATAGCTCAGCGACGAATAGCCGGTGCCGAAATCGTCGAGCGATATCCGCACGCCCATGCCGCGCAGCTCGTGCAGGGTGGTCAGCGTCGCCTCGCTGTTCTGAAGCAGCACGGATTCGGTGATCTCGAGCTCGAGCCGACGCGCCGCGAGCCCCGATGCCGCCAATGCCTCAATCACGATTGCGATCAGGTTCGGGCTTTTGAATTGCACCGGCGACAGGTTGACGGCGACATCGACATCGTCCGGCCATGTTGCCGCGTCCGCGCAGGCGCTGCGCAGCACGAATTCGCCGAGCTGGACGATGAGGCCGGTTTCCTCGGCCAACGGAATGAAATTGATGGGCGAAATCAGGCCGCGCTGCGGGTGATTCCAGCGCAACAGCGCCTCGAAGGCAACGACGCGGTCGCTGGCAAGGTCGCGGATCGGCTGGTAGTACACCTGGAACTCGTCGCGTTGCAGCGCCGCGCGCAGGTCCATTTCCAGCAAGCGCCGCGCCTGCGCGCGGGCATCCATACCTGTCTCGAAGAAGCGATAGGTGCCGCGGCCGTCGGCCTTGGCGCGGTACAGCGCGAGGTCGGCGTTCTTCAGCAGTTCGTCGGGATTGCTGCCGTCCTGCGGCGACAGCGAGATGCCGATCGAGACGCCGATGACGATCTGATGATCTTCGATCTCGTAAGGCGCCGAGATTACCTCGACGAGACGGCCGGCGAGCGCCCTCGCGGCGGCTTCCTCCGAGCGGCCGATCTGGACCACGGCGAACTCGTCGCCGCCAAGCCGCGCGACGGTGTCGTGCTCGCCGACGGTGGCCTTCAGCCTGCGGCCGACTTCCTTCAGCAACGCGTCGCCGATAGGATGGCCGAGGGAATCGTTGATGTCCTTGAAATGATCGAGATCGAGGCAGAGCACCGCGAGCTGGTCGTTCGAACCCGCCCGGCGCAGTCCCTGTTCGAGCTCCTCGTGGAACAGCACACGGTTCGGCAGATTGGTGAGCGCGTCATGGCGCGCCATGTGTGAAATTTTGGCCTGCGCTTCCAGCCATTCGGTGATGTCCTCGAAGGTCGCGACCCAGCCGCCGCCACGCATCGGCTGGTTGACGACGCGGATCGAGCAGCCAAAGCGCTGCACGACGTCGGTCGTGGTGTGTCCGTTGCGCGCGTCTTCCACGAGGTGCGCGAAAAACTCGTCGGGATCTCCGGTCCACTGTCCCTTCGCCGCCTCCTCACGGAGAACGTCGAGCAGCAGGCGCCCGGTGAGCTGCATGTCGGAGCGGCGGAACATCGCCGCATAGCGTTCGTTGAACAGGATGATCTTGCCGTAAGCATCGAACATGCACAGCCCCTGCGACATGTTCTCGAGCGCGGTGTCGAGCACGACCTGCTGACGTCCCAATTCGCCCTTGGCCTTGCGGTCGAGCACTGCCGCCGCAAGCGCGATCGCGAGAATGGCAACGGCAGCAGTAGCGGTCAGGACCGACAGCGAGCCCGGAGCGATCGACAATCCGCTGATCGGCAGTGTCGGGTCCGGCGTCAACTGCACCGCGCCCATGGCCGTGAAATGATGTGAGACGATCGCCACCGTCAGCAGGACCGTGGCGCCAAGCGCGTCGGTAAAGCTGTCGCGCCGTCCCGCGACATGGAGTGCGAGCGCGCCGAAAACGATGCCGAGCATGATCGAGGCCGTCACCGTACCGGTGTCCCAGCTGACGCGTGCGGGAATTTCGAGCGCCATCATGCCGGTGTAGTGCATGGCCGCTACGCCGCCACCGACGATGGCGCCGCCCAGCGCCACCAACACGCCGCGCGACGCCGACACCGCGATGCTCAGGCCAACAAAGGTGACTGAGATCGCGAACAGCAGCGAGAGGATCGTCACCGGGATGTTGTAGGCGCCCCCGGCGCCCGGCCCGTAGGCCAGCATTGCAATGAAATGGGTTGCCCAGATACCGCAGCCGGCGACGACGGCGTCGAGCGTGATCCAAACCAGCCGCCCCGGTCCTTGCGCCGCGCGCGCCCGGTGAAACAGGCTGATCGCGGCCGCGCTGGCGAGCAGGCACACCGCACCGCCTAGCGCGACCAGGCGCCAGTCATGCTGGTCCGTCAGGCAGTAGAAAACTTGATACATCGCCGGCCCCTATTCCACCCCGCACTAGAGCCGGCAGAGGTGGACAGTCGGTAACTGACTATGTGCCTGTTCCGGGAATGGTGAACAGAGGATGTGTGCGCTTGCTCACATTGCTCATCTTCTCGTTCATCTTGGCGCCCTCGCACCAAATCCGATCGTGGCAGCCGCAAGTAGCAGGACAGCGGCCGAAATAACCAGCGCGAGATGCAGGCCTTCCTCGAACGCGCCTCCGCCTGCGATGAGCGAGCCGAACAGCGCAACGCCGAGGACGCTGCCGGTTTGCCGCGTCGCGTTCAGGACACCGGCAGCAATGCCGGAGCGCGCCTTCTCGACGCTCCCCAGCAAAGTCGAGGTTAGAGGCGGGACCAGCAAACCAAGTCCGCCGCTGATTGCGATCAACTGCGCGCAGATCGACCAATAGCTCGTCCCGGCTTCGATCCAGAGCAGGCCAAGACAACCGAAAGCCGACACGCAAGCGCCAACGACGATGGTCGGGCACGGACCGATGCACTCGGCGAGGCGCGGCGCCAGCAAATTGACCGGCAGCACCGCACCCAACATCGGCACGAAGGCGAGCCCGGTCCACCAGGCCGACAGGCCGTTGACCCTCTGGAAGTACAGGCTGAGCACGAAGATCAGGCCGTAGATGGCGATGTTGACGAGGAGGCCGACGATCGTGGTCAGGGTAAACAGCCGGTGACCGAACAGGGCCAAGGGCATCATCGGCTGCGCTGCTCGGCTCTCCCGCCAGACGAACAGAACGGCCAGGACGATGGCCGCAACGAATGCTCCGATCACGGCCGGATGCTCCCAGCCGAGCGCGCCGCCCTCGATGATCGCGGCGGCGAGCGCGCCAAGCGCGCCGATCGCCGCGAGCTGGCCGGGCAGATCGATCTCACGCGAGGGCGCGCGCGTGGTCTCAATCGCGTAGCGCCAGCTCAGCCAAAGGCCGATGAGCCCGATCGGAAGGTTGACCAGGAAGATCGCGCGCCACCCGACCAGCGTGATCAGCGCACCGCCGACGAACGGGCCCGCGGTCAGCGCCAGGCTCGCGCCGGCGGCCCAGACCGCGACGGCGCGGCCGCGCTGCCGCTCGTCGGTATAGGCATGGCTCAGGAGCGCCAGCGAATTCGGCACCAGGATTGCCGCGGCCAGTCCCTGGACCAGCCGCGCGCCGATCAGGAAGACGGCGTTGGGCGACAGCGCACAGGCAAGCGAAGCCGCGGTGAAGATGGCAAATCCCGCCATGAAGACACGCTTGGCGCCAATGCGGTCGCCGAGCGCGCCCGCCGTCAGGATGAAGGCGGCAAAGGCGATGGTGTAGGCGCTGACGACCCATTGCAGTTCGGCAATCCCGCCGCCGAGCGTCTTGCCCATGGCGTCGAGCGCGGTGTTGACGATGGTGACGTCGAGCTGCACCACGCCATAGCCGAGGCTCATCGCGGCCAGCGTAAGCGATGTCGCAAGGCGCGATGCAGCGGGCTGGCCGCCTTCGGCTTCACTGAAGGATTCGTACTTGATGATATTGGCTCGCATGCAGCAATCTCGATTGCAGCCCCATGCGACGTATACGCTCTCGGCGCTCCATCATGCTTCGACAATGAACGAAGGATGGATGTCGTCCGCGAAACCGCCGCGCGTTGCTCGCGCGGCGTCTCGTTTGCGGAACTGGCGCTAGCTCGCGGCGCGCAGGTTCACCTTGCTCTCCGCTAGCGCCGTCAGTTTTTTGTCGTTCGCCTTCTCTTCCTCGAGCGTCTTTGCGAGCACGCTGGCGCAGTCGGTGCGGCCGAGCTGCTTGGCCCAGGCGATCAGGCTGCCGTAGCGCACGATCTCGTAATGTTCCGCCGCCTGCGCCGCGTTGATCAGGGCGGCATCGAGCACCGCCTTGTCGGCGACTTCGCCGGCGGTCTCGTCCGCCTCCTCGATGATGCCGTCGATCGCGGGGCAATCGACCGCCTTCACCTCCGCACCGTGCATCTTGAACACTTCCTCCAGGCGCTTGACGTGCTGCTTGGTCTCCTCGAGGTGCGTCAAAAAGCCCTGCTTCAACTGCGGATCGGTGGCCTTATCTGCCATTTTCGGCAACGCCTTGGTGAGCTGCTGCTCGGCGTAATAGATGTCCTGTAGCTGATGCACGAACAGATCGTTCATGGTCTTGATGTCTTTTGTGAACAGTCCCATCGTTCCAATCCTCGAGAGGTTTCGGGAACACGGCAGCACCGGCTTGCACGAAAAGCCGCATGTTTCGCCGTGTTCGATTGCTGATGGGGCGCTAACCTGCGCAGGACATCGTCGTTCCAAAAAGGGGCTGCGTTCCGAAAAAAGCCCGCATCCTTTGCGGCGGAACAATGCTTGCGGCGGCTGAATTTGAAACCATGTCAACATTCGGGCGCACGATCCGAGCCGGTGGCTCGACTCACATGCTTAACGCGCTTGCCATGTGAACCACGTATGACAAAAACCGCCGCTCCAGCGCAGAACCTCTCGTTGTCAAGGGCTGCACAAGTTGCTGTTTTTGCATTAAATGAGCTAGATAATGCCTAGCGATCGGCGCCGACTTTTTGGCACCGATCGCGCCCGATCGGCCAGTGGCCCGATCGGGTCGGACTTGCCCCCGCCGGGAGGATGAATGCACGGACTGCTGCCCGCGCTGAAGCGCGGCTTGAAGAGATGGATCGGCTGGCGACGGCTCGGAATTGCCGCGAGCGTGATAATCATCGCCTTTGCGGTGACCACGCTGTTGCGGACCCTGAAGGGCATCGATACCAGCGTCATCCTGACCGCGTTGACCGATATTCCTCGCGGCCATATCGGGCTCGCCGCGATCTGCGTGTTCTTCGCGTTCTGTACGCTGACCTTCTACGACTTTTTTGCACTGCGAACGATCGGCAAGAAACACGTTCCCTACCGCATCGCAGCGCTGTCCAGCTTCACGTCCTATTCGATCGGCCACAACATCGGCGCCACCGTGTTCACCGGCGGCGCGATCCGTTTCCGGATCTATTCGGACTATGGGCTGAATGCGATCGACGTCGCAAAGATCTGCTTTCTCTCCGGCCTGACCTTCTGGCTCGGTAACATCTTCGTGCTCTCGATCGGCATGGCCATCCATCCGGCCGCCGCCTCGTACATGGATCAGCTGCCATCGTCGATCAACAGGCTGATCGCGTTTGGCGGCCTCGCCTCGATCGCCGCCTATTTGGTCTGGCTCTGCATGGGCGAGAAGCGCCGCGAGCTCGGCCAGAAGGGCTGGAAAGTGGTGCTGCCGTCGGCGCCGCTGACGCTGGTGCAGATCCTGATCGGCGTAGTCGATCTCGGCTTCTGCGCGCTGGCGATGTACCTTCTGGTGCCGGCCAATCCGCCGATCGACTTCCTGTCGCTCGCAGTGGTGTTCATCCTGGCGACGCTGCTGGGCTTCGCCAGCCATGCGCCCGGCTCGCTCGGCGTGTTCGACGCCGCCATGCTGGTAGCGCTGCCCGAATTCGGCCGCGAGCAGCTGCTGGCAACCCTGCTGGTCTTCCGCCTGCTCTACTTCGTGATCCCGTTCGGCCTTGCCATCTCCATCATGGGCACGCGTGAGCTTTGGATGAACGTGGTCCAGCCCTGGCAGGAACGGCGGCGGCTGGCGGAAGCCTGCGCGCAGGCCAACCTGCCCAAGCAAGTGACGGCGATGGAGCACGAGCGGTCGCTGCGGCAAGCCAAGCGGTAGGACGGGCGGCCCGCAAGACCGTCAGACAGAGGTTGCGGGCCGGGGAGCAATGCTCTCTTATTTCCGCCTCAACTTTGCCGTTGAAGACGCGGGCCATGATCTCAGTAACTCTTCGTACCCTCGCCGCCTGCGCCCTGCTGTTTGCCGGGATTTTGACCGCTTTGCCGCTTCCGCGCGCAGCCGCGCAGGACGCGGGCGCCATGCAGATCAATTGGGAGGTGCGCAACCGCTTCCGCCTGTTCCGCGAGGAGCGCGACTTCCTGCTGCATGTTGAGAACGCGCGTAACCGCAGCATCCTCGCCGCCGAGCAGTCGCTGGAGCTCCAGAGCGAGGGCCGCGGCTGGGCGCGCAACATGGTCAACCGGCTCTGCATCGACCTCCAGGGCCGGGTCAACCAGCCCTGCACCCGCGACAACGTCAAAGAGAACTACATCACCCCGATCGATCACCCCGTCACCGTGCGCCTGACCGGCGCGGTGCCGGTGGGGGCGACCTGCGCCTGGTCGTTCGACGATGGCGACGGGCCGCAAGCCTCGACCTTCGATTGCGCGGAGCCGATCAATCTGCGCGTCCGCTACGGCAAGCAGACGGTCGCGAGCGTCGACGTCTCCTCCGGCTCCGATCCGACCCAGCGTGTCCAGACCGAGATCCAGGTCCGCGACATCTTCATCGCGGGCCTCGGCGACAGCATTGCCTCCGGCGAAGGCAATCCGGACCGGCCGCTGGCGCTGTCCGACGAGGGTTTTTGCTTCCGCTCCTATCTCGGCACCGCCGGCGGGCAGTACTACCGGCCGAGCCGCGCCGGCTTCAAGGGCGGCCGCGCCTGCGAGGCGCCGGATACGCTCGCCAACTGGCAGCACTATGGCGCGCTCTGGTTCAACTCGCCCTGCCATCGCTCGCTCTACAGCTACCAGGCCCGCACCGCGCTCGCACTCGCCGTGCGCTACAGCCACATCGCGGTGACCTATCTGCCGCTCGCCTGCACCGGCGCCAGCATCAGCGACGGGCTGCTCGGCTCGCAGCGCGCCCGCGAATGCCTGCCCAGCAAGAGCGGCGCCTGCCAGACCAGCGTGAACGCGCAGGTGGCGGAGCTGCGCGAAGCGCTCACCGAGGCGAAGAAGCGCCAGCCCGACCGCACGCTTGACCTCGTGCTGCTCTCGGTCGGCGCCAACGACATCTATTTCTCCGGCCTCGTTGCCGACGTCATCGTCGACACCGCGACCGAGCGGGCACTGTTCCGCCGCTCCGGCGTGATGGCGAGCGTCGACGATTCCCGAGACGCGCTGGCGCGCGAGCTGCCGCGGAATTTCGTCAAGCTGCGCGAGGCGCTGAAGCCGCTGGTCGGCGGCGACCTCTCGCACGTGGTCTACGTCTCCTACGCCAATCCCGCGCTGGCGGATGGCGGCGTGCCCTGCCGTGGCGGCCGCGGCGGCTTCGATATTCATCCCGCCTTCAACGCCGATCCGCAGCGCCTGGCGCGCGTCTCGACCTTCGTCGACACCGAGTTCCTGCCGCAGCTGAAGGGCCTCGCCACCTGCACGCGCGGCGCACTGTGCCGCGATCCCGAAGCCGACCGCATGACCTTTGTCGATTCACATCAGGCCACGTTCGCCGATCACGGCTTCTGCGCCCATGCCGGCAACGACCCCGAATTCGACCGCACCTGCTTTGCCGAGAACGGCCAAAGCTTCAATCCGGACATCGTCGCTGCGGCGAGCCAGCCGATGCTGTGCGGCCGCGGCGCCTCGGAATACCGCGCCTATTTGCCCCGCGCGCGCTGGATCCGGGACGCCAATGACAGCTATTTTGCAGCGATGACCTATCCGCAAGGCCTGCCGGCGGCGAGCCAGCCCACCGACATTCATGATGCGACCTGGGGCGTGCTCTCGGCCGTCTATGGCGGCGCCGTGCATCCCACCGCCGAAGGCCACGCCGCGATGGCCGATGCCACGCTGCCCGCCGCGAGCGCCGTGCTCGGGCTCGATGGCGTGCCGCCGGGTGTCACGCGCGGACTATTGGCGCCGCTCTTGCCGGGCGCGCAGCAGTAACGCATACGGCACCGGAACCCGAATAACCACCGCTGCCGCTCGCTGGAAATTGATGGCGCTGCCGTCATTTGAGTCCATTCCATTCAGGGCATGTTCAGCCGATCCGGCCCACCATGGCGCGCGCGTCGTGGGGTGTACGCGTCCACATGCAGTCTCAACCCGTCGGGAACGGTCGTGGATAGCAGAAGCGGATATCGTCGGTCGCGGTGCTTCAGCCTTACGATGCTCGCGGCGCTCGCCGCGAGCCTGACAGCAAACGCTTGCCGTGCCGACGATCTCAATCCGCACGATCTCGCTTTGCTCGATCGGCTGACCTGGGGCGTCAGCGCCTCAAGTGCCACTCACATGCACAATATTGGTGCCGAACGCTGGCTCCAGGAGCAGCTGCATCCGGCCGGCAATCCGGCGTTACCCGATGCGGCAAAGGCGCAGATCGAGGCAATGCCCGACGTCCATAGCTTCCCGTTCGATATTGCGGTCGCCTTCGAGCAGCAATCCAAGAGCGCCAATCAGGTCACCGATCCAGAGCAGAAAAAGGCCGCGCAGCAGGTCTATCAGCAGGCGATGAATGACCGCGCCAAGCAGGCCGCGGCGCGCACCATCCTGCGCGCGCTCTACGCGCCAGATCAGCTGCGCGATCGCATGGTCTGGTTCTGGTTCAATCATTTCAACGTCCATCAGTACAAATCGAATTTGCGCGTTCTGGTCGGCGACTACATCGATCATGCCATTCGCCCCAATTCGCTCGGCAAGTTTCACGACCTGCTCGCGGCGACCGTTCGTCATCCCGCGATGCTGCGCTATCTCGACAACGCCGACAATGCGGCTGGCCATCTCAACGAGAACTACGCCCGCGAGATCATGGAGCTGCACACCATGGGCGTCGGCTCGGGCTACACGCAGGCCGACGTCGAGGCGCTGGCCAAGATCCTCACCGGCGTCGGCATCGACACCAGGCCGGAAGACCCGAAACTGAAGCCGGAATTGCAATCCCAGCTCGTGCGTGAGGGCGCCTTCGAATTCAACCCGTCGCGTCACGACTACAGTGACAAGACCTTCCTCGGCCACACCATCAAGGGACGCGGGCTCGCCGAGGTCGACGAGGCCATCGATATCCTCGTCCACCATCCGGCGACCGCAAACCATATCTCACGCAAGATCGCGACCTATTTCGTGGCGGACAATCCGCCCGAGGCGCTGGTGCAGCAGATGGCGCAGACGTTCAAATCGACCGATGGCGACATCGCTTCGGTCCTCGCCACGATGATCCATTCGCCCGAGTTCGAGGGCGCGCTGAAGCCCGGCACGCGCTTCAAGGATCCCGCGCAATATGTGCTGTCAGCGGTTCGTCTCGCCTATGACGACAGGGTGATCCTGAACACGGCGCCGATCCAGGGCTGGATCAATCGCCTCGGCGAAGGCCTGTTCAATCACGAGGCGCCGGACGGATACGCGCTGACATCGGCGTCGTGGATCGGCCCCGGACAGATGATGGTCCGCTTCGAAATCGCACGCCAAATTGGATCCGGTTCATCCGGCCTGTTCAAATCCGACGGGCCGAACCCGGTTGAACAGCCTGCGTTTCCGCTGCTCCAGAATGCGCTCTACTTCAACGGCCTGCGCCGGACGCTTGGCCCAGCGACGCTGGCCTCGCTCGACAAGGCCATTTCACCGCAGGACTGGAACACGCTGTTCCTGTCATCACCGGAATTCATGCACTGACGGCAACGGAGATCGCCATGAACCGTCGCGAGCTGATCAAGACTTTTGCCGCCCTCGCCCCGCTGACGGTCGCCGGCCGCATCTGGGCCGCGCCCGCGACCGATGCCAAGATGCTGGTGGTGTTTTTGCGCGGCGCCTATGATGCTGCGAATGTCGTCGTGCCGGTCTCGAGCGAGTTCTATCGCGCGGCGCGGCCGACGCTCGCCATCGCCAAGCCCGATGTCGGCAATCCCAATGCGGCACTCGCGCTCGACAGCGATTGGGGACTGCATCCGGCCTTGCGCGACAGCATCTATCCGCTCTGGACCAAGCGCGAGATCGCCTTCATCCCCTTCGCCGGCACCAGCGACGACCTGACCCGCAGCCATTTCGAGACCCAGGACACGATCGAGCTCGGCCAGTCCGCCGGCGGCTCGCGCGACTACCGCTCCGGCTTCATGAGCCGGCTCGCCACCGAGCTGACCCGCGTCAAGCCGATCGCATTCACCGACCAGCTCCCGCTGATCTTCCGCGGCAAATCGCAGGTTCCGAACACCAGCATCAACAATGTCGCCAAGCCCGGCGTCGACGACCGTCAGGCCGACTTGATCAAGCAGATGTACGCCCAGTCCAACCTGGCCTCCTCGGTGTCGGAAGGTTTTCGCGTGCGCGACGACGTCTACCGCTCGGTCTCCGAGGAGATGAATGCCGCCAACCGCGGCGCGGTGTCGCCGCGCGGATTCGAATTGTCGGCACGGCGTATCGGCCGACTGATGCGCGAGCAGTTCAACCTCGGCTTCGTCGACGTCGGCGGCTGGGACACGCATGTCAACCAGGGCGCCGCAAACGGCTATCTCGCCGACCGGCTCGGTGAGCTCGGCCGCGCCCTCGTCGGCTTCTCCGAGGAGATCGGGCCTGCGGCCTGGCGCGATACGGTGGTGGTCGTAATCTCGGAATTCGGCCGTACCTTCCGCGAGAACGGCGACCGCGGCACCGATCACGGCCATGGCAGCGTCTATTGGGTGCTGGGCGGCGGCATCAACGGCGGCCGCATTCTCGGCGAGCAGGTCAAGGTCGAGCAGCCGCATCTGTTCCAGAACCGCGACTATCCCGTGCTGACCGATTATCGCGCGCTGTTCGCCGATCTGTTTGGCCACGTCTTCGGATTGGGCAACGAGAGCGTCCAGCGCATCTTCACCGGCGTGCACCCGACGAACTTGGCATTGGTTTGATCTGACGACGCCACGCACACAAAAATTTTCGCACACCGCGTAATCGCGGCGTCATCCAGCGTTCATCGCTGCTACCTAGTTTTCCCAACGCTACAAATTGACACACACGGCGAGAGCGCAGGCTCTCCGCTGCGCGGTGTCGTGTGCCTGCACGTCAACCAACATTTTGACATTACTGGGGAGTCCAACAATGACGATCGAAAAGCGGCCTCATGCGGCCCTCGCTATCGCTTTTGCCTCGACCTGAGTCTTTCGTTCTTAGCTCCATCGTTCGCGCACGCCGACGACAGGGACAAGGACAAAGGCGACGTCAAGCACGTCCTGCTGATCAGCGTCGACGGCATGCATGAGGTCGACCTGCAGCGCTATGTCGGTTCCCACCCTGCGTCGAGCTTCGCAAGGCTGCTCGCGCATGGCGTCCACTTCGCCGATGCACATACCTCCCGGCCCTCGGACTCCTTCCCGGGCCTGCTTGCGTTCATGACCGGCGGCACGCCGAGAACCCATGGCGTGTTCTATGACGATTCCTACGACCGCACGCTGTTCGCACCCGGCAGCAACTGCCAGGGCAATCCCGGAACCGAGACGCTTTTCGACGAGTCGATCGACTATGACCTGACGAGGCTCGACGGCGGCGGTGCTGCCGGCTCGAATCACATCAACCCTGCGAAGCTGCCGATGCGCCTGAAGAGCGGCAAATGCGAGCCGGTCTATCCGCATCAGTTCCAGAGGCTCAATACCATCATGGAAGTGACCCACGCGGCGGGTAAGCGCACCGCTTGGTCGGACAAGCACCCCGCCTACGAAATCATCAGCGGTCCGTCCGGCAAGGGCCTCGATGAGCTCTATGCGCCCGAGATCAACTCGACCTCGGTGCCGGGGCAGCCCGGCGCAGACTGGACCACCGACCCGAGCTTCACGCGCACCTATGACCAGTTCAAGGTCACCGCCGTGCTCAACTGGATCAAGGGCTTCGATCACACCGGCACGACCAAGGTCGGCGTTCCCGCGATCTTCGGCATGAACTTCCAAGCCGTCAGTGTCGGCGAGAAGGTGACCGCGGACGGCTATCTGGACGCCGCGGCGACGCCGAGTCCGCAACTGCAGGCCTCGCTCGACTTCGTCGACTCCTCGCTCGGCCAGATGCTGGATGCGCTGGCGGACCAGCACCTCGCCCGCGACACGCTGGTCATCGTCGGCGCCAAGCACGGCCAGTCGCCGATCGACGTGAACAAGCTCCACATGCTGACCGGCAGCACCAACCCGAAGCTGAACGGCGGCATGCGCGCCGACGTGACCGATCCGGCTGACTTGCTGACGAATGGCGGCGTCAATCTGGCCCAGGAAACCGCCGATGACATTGCCTTGATCTGGCTTCAGAATCAGCACGACGCCGAGAAAGCCGTCGCGATCCTCGAGGCTGACCGCAAGGCCAGCAACCGGGCCCACATCGAGAAGATCTATGCCGGCGAGGAGCTCGTCGATCGGTTCGGCGATCCAGCCGCCGGCCGTACGCCGGATATCATCATCCAGCCAACCGCCGGCACGATCTACAGCAAGAGCAAGGCCAAGATTGCCGAACATGGCGGCTTCGCCGACGACGATACCCACGTCCTGCTCGTGGTCTCGAATCCGAAACTCGATCGCTCGGTCGTCCATGAGCGCGTCGCGAACAGGCAAGTCGCGCCCACCATTCTGAAGGCGCTCGGCTTGGAGCCGGACGATCTCGAGGCGGTGCGCGGCGAGGACCATACCCGCCTGCTGCCGGGCGTGCGGCTGAAGGACTGATCTGTCGCGACTGATCGCCGAAGCGGCAGAGGGCGACAGCACTCTGCCGCACACTCACGTCATCGCCCGCCTTGTGCGCAATTGCGCACTGGAGCGGGCGATCCCTCTCTTTTTGGCGGCACCTGCCGTTCCATCAATCCAAAAACGGTATCAATCGATACCCCCTTCAACTTGGACACTTTCCTGCGCGCGCCTCTAGGAGTCGTCGTGAGGAAACTTTTCGAGTTCAAGGAGGCGCCTGATGAGCGCAGTTGTGTCCGCAACGGACGTGAGGAGGTCTCGCGTCAGGCTGTTCATCGTGACCATGCTGTTCCTGGTCACGACGGTCAATTACGCCGACCGCGCCACGCTCTCGATCGCGGGCCCCGCGCTCTCCAGGGAACTCAATCTCGATCCCGTCGCCATGGGCTACATCTTCTCGGCCTTCGGCTGGTCCTATGTGATCGCGCAGGTGCCGGGCGGCTGGCTGCTCGATCGCTACGGCTCACGGCTGGTCTATGCCTTCTCCATCATCGTCTGGTCGCTGTTCACGACGATGCAGGGCTGGGTCGGCTTCTTCAGCGCCGGCACCGCGATCACCATGCTGTTCGGCTTGCGCTTCCTGGTCGGCATTGCCGAGTCGCCCTCGTTCCCGGCCAACGCCCGCATCGTTGCGGCCTGGTTCCCCGGCAATGAGCGCGGCACCGCGTCGGCCTTCTTCAATTCGGGGCAGTATTTCTCGACGGTGATCTTCGCGCCGCTGATGGGCTGGATCGCCCACGATTATGGCTGGCGCTACGTGTTCTTCGTGATGGGAGCGCTCGGCGTCATCATGGGCCTGGTCTGGATCAAGACCGTCTACGCCCCGAAGGAGCATCCTGGCGTCAACGAGGCCGAGTTCGACTACATCAGGGAAGGCGGCGCGCTGGTCGATCTGGACTCACCCAAAGACGATCTGAAGCGCGAGCGTGCGCCCGACGCGGGGTCTGGATGGGACCACGTCCGCCAGCTGTTTTCCAACCGCATGATGCTCGGCGTCTATCTCGGCCAGTACTGCATCAACACGCTGACCTATTTCTTCCTGACCTGGTTCCCGGTTTACCTGGTCAAGGAGCGCGGCCTTTCGATCCTGCAAGCCGGCTTCGTCGCGACCTTGCCTGCATTGTGCGGCTTCATCGGCGGCGTGCTCGGCGGCGTCATTTCCGACGCCATCCTGCGCAAGACCGGCTCGCTGACCATGGCGCGCAAGATCCCAATCGTGGGCGGCATGCTGCTGTCGATGTCGATCATCGCCTGCAACTATGTCGACGGCCAGGCGCTTGTGGTCGGCTTCATGGCGCTCGCCTTCTTCGGCAAGGGCATCGGCGCGCTCGGCTGGGCGGTCGTCTCCGACACCTCGCCCAAGGAAGCCGGCGGCGTCTCCGGCGGCCTGTTCAACATGTTCGGCAACCTATCCTCGATCTCGACCCCGATCGTGATCGGCTACATTCTGGCCGCGACCGGCTCCTTCAACGGCGCGCTGGTATTCGTCGGCGCCAACGCGCTGGTGGCTGCGTTCGCCTATCTCGTGGTCGTCGGCAAGATCGAGCGGGTGGTGCTCAAACGTTCCTCCTGAGCGCTCCGAGTGATCGGAGTGGAACAGGCAACTCAACGGCGGCTCAAAAAGCCGCCGTCTTTGTTTTGGGGATGATCGATGCTAGAAGTGCCAGGGAAGCGCCTTATTCATCTAAGGCATGTATCGATGTTCGACCTCAACCAGCTCCGCTGTTTCGTCACGGTGGCCGAAGAACTGCATTTCGGCCGCGCCGCGGCGCGGCTGAACATGACTCAGCCGCCGCTGTCCCGGCAGATCCAGGTGCTCGAGCACATCATCGACGCGCCGCTGCTGGAGCGCACCAGCCGCTCGGTGCGCTTGACGCCGGCCGGGCGCAGCTTTTTGCCGGAGGCGCGGCGCATCCTGAAGCTCGCGGAAAGCGCCTCCCAGGTCGCCCGCCGCATCGCGCTGGGCAAGACCGGCTCGGTCAAGATCGGGTTCACGGCGGCTGCCGCCTACGGCTTCCTCCCGGAGCTGGTCGCGGCCTGCCGCGCCAAGCTGCCCGAGGTCGATTTCTCGCTCAAGGAGATGGTGTCTGGCGACCAGTTCGAGGCGCTGACCTCGGGCCAGATCGATGCCGGCCTGCTCCGGCCGCCGATCGCGCGGCCGGAGCTTGCGAGCCGCCGCGTCGTCGCCGAGCCCCTGCTCGCCGCGATCCCGAAAAAGCATCCCTTAGCGAATGCCGAAAACGTCACCATCAAGGATTTCGACGGCCAGCCCTTCGTGATGTATTCGCCTTATGAGAGCCGCTACTTCCACGACCTGCTGGTGGCGCTGTTCACCCGCGCCGACATTTTGCCGCGCTATGTTCAACACCTGAGCCAGATCCACTCGATCCTCGCCATGGTGCGCGCCGGCCTTGGCCTTGCCATCGTGCCGGCCGCAGCCGCGGGCCTGAAGATATCCGACGTCCGGCTGCGCCCGCTGAAGCTGCGCACCCGCGTCCCCGTCGAGCTGTTCATGGTCTGGCGCCGTGACGACGAGAATCCCCTGCTCTCGGCCCTGGTGAAAATCGCGAGCGAATTGTCCTCCGCGGAGGTGCTGGAAGATTGATGCTGATTTCGCATCGGTCGATATAGGCTTTGGCTTGGACGCGCATCGAACCGTCTCATAAACACCAGCCCACGGACGCCGCATTGATTGCGTCCCCGACAAACACGAGAGAAGGGAGCAGCGCCCATGAGCAAGATGACCCCGCAGGAAATGGCCCAGAAGATCGGTTCCGGCCTCCTGTCCTTCCCCGTCACGCCGTTCAAGGCGGACTATTCCTTCGACGAGGCGACCTACCGCGCCAACATGGACTGGCTCTGCGGCTATGACGTCGCCGGCCTGTTCGCCGCTGGCGGCACCGGCGAGTTCTTCTCGCTGACCCCGAGCGAAGTTCCCCACGTCGTCAAGATCGCCGTCGACGAGACCAAGGGCCGCGTGCCCGTGCTCGCCGGCACCGGCTACGGCACCGCGATCGCCCGCGAAATCGCAATCGGCGCGGAAAAGGCCGGCGCCGACGGCCTGCTGCTGCTGCCGCCTTACCTCACGCATTCCGAACAAGACGGCCTCGCCGCCCATGTCGAGGCGGTCTGCGCCTCCGTGAAGATCGGCGTCATCGTCTACAACCGCGACAACGCCATCCTCCAGCCCGACACGGTGGCACGGCTTGCCGAGCGCTGCCCGAACCTCGTCGGCTACAAGGACGGCATCGGCGACATCGAGCTGATGACCCGCGTCTACACCAAGCTCGGCGATCGCCTCACCTATGTCGGCGGCCTGCCGACCGCAGAGACCTTCGCTCTGCCCTATCTCGATATGGGCGTGACGACCTACTCCTCGGCCGTGTTCAACTTCGTTCCGGAGTTCGCCACCAATTTCTACGCGGCCGTGCGCAAGCGCGATCACGCGACGATCCATGCCGGGCTGAAAAACTTCATTCTGCCGCTGATCGAGATCCGCAACCGCAAGAAGGGTTACGCAGTCTCGATCATCAAGGCCGGCATGAAGGTGATCGGCCGCGACTCCGGCCCGGTCCGCTCGCCGCTCACGGACCTCACCGAGCAGGAGGTCGCGGAACTGGCCGCACTGGTGAAAAATCTGCCTGCCATCTCCTCGACACAACAGGCCGCAGAATAACAGACAACAACAGGGAGAAGCGCGCGATGGCCCAGACTGAAATCTCTGGAGCACCCGTCGTCACATCGATGCAGGTGATCCCGGTTGCGGGCCGCGACAGCATGCTCCTCAATCTGAGCGGGGCGCATGCGCCGTTCTTCACCCGCAACATCGTCATCCTCACCGACAATGCCGGTCACACCGGCGTCGGCGAGGTGCCGGGCGGACAAAAGATCTGGCAGACGCTCCAGGACGCACGCGATCTCGTGATCGGCAAGACCGTCGGCGCGATGAACAACATCCTCGCCGATATCAGAACCGCCTTCGCCGACCGCGACGCCGGTGGCCGCGGCAAGCAGACGTTTGACCTGCGCGTCATGATCCACGCGGTCACGGCGATCGAATCCGCGCTGCTCGATCTGCTCGGCCAGCATCTCAATCTTCCCGTCGCCGCCCTGCTTGGCGAAGGCCTGCAGCGCAAGAGTGTCGAGACGCTCGGCTATCTCTTCTTCGTCGGCGACCGTCGCAAGTCCAAGCTCGATTACGTCAAGGGCGAGACCGGCAAACCCGACTGGTTCAACCTCCGCCATCAGGAGGCAATGACGCCGGAGACGGTGGTGCGGCTAGCTGAGGCGACCCACGATCACTACGGCTTCGCCGATTTCAAGCTCAAGGGTGGCGTGCTCCGCGGCGAGCAGGAGATCGAGGCCGTCACCGCAATCGCAAAACGCTTCCCGAACGCGCGCGTCACGCTCGATCCCAACGGCGCCTGGTCGCTCGACGAGGCGATCGGCCTCTGCAAGAACATGCACGGCATCCTCGCCTATGCCGAGGACCCCTGCGGTGCCGAGGCCGGCTTCTCCGGTCGCGAGATCATGGCCGAGTTCCGCCGTGCCACGGGGCTGCCGACCGCCACCAACATGATCGCAACCGACTGGCGGCAGCTCTCGCACGCGCTGCGTCTGGGCGCGGTGGACATTCCGCTGGCCGATCCCCACTTCTGGACCATGCAAGGCTCGGTGCGCGTGGCCCAGACCTGCCGTGACAACGGCCTGACCTGGGGCTCGCACTCCAACAACCACTTTGACATCTCGCTCGCGATGTTCACCCATGTCGGCGCCGCCGCCCCCGGCGAAGTGACCGCGATCGACACCCATTGGATCTGGCAGGACGGCCAGGCGCTGACCAAAGAGCCACTCCTGATCAAGGGCGGCAAGATCGCAGTCCCGGATCGTCCGGGCCTCGGCATCGAAATCGACCGCGCGGCGATCGAAGTCGCGCATGAGCTTTACAAGAAGCATGGACTTGGCGCCCGCGATGACGCTACTGCCATGCAGGACCTGATCCCCGGCTGGACCTTTGACGACAAGCGTCCCTGTCTGGTGCGTTAAGAACCCTTCAGGCATGATCCCGGAAAAGTGGGTACCGGTTTTCCAATAAGGATCATGCCCCCTTACATGACTTGGAGGAATAAGATGACTGCGATCCTGAAGAACTTCATCGGCGGCGAATGGGTCGATGGCTCCGGCGTCACCAAGAACATCAACCCCTCCAACACCAACGATCTCGTCGGCGAATACGCCAAGGCCGACAAGGCGCAGACCGAGAAGGCGGTTGCGGCAGCGAAGGCCGCCTTCCCCGCCTGGGCGCAGTCGACGCCGCAGGCGCGCTATGACGCCCTGAACAAGATCTCGCTCGAAATCATCGCGCGCAAGGAAGAGCTCGGCCGCCTGCTCGCCCGCGAGGAGGGCAAGACCTTGCCGGAAGGCATCGGCGAGGTCGCCCGAGCCGGCCAGATCTTTGCGTTCTTCGCCGGTGAAGCGCTGCGGCTGATCGGCGAGAAGGGCGCATCCGTGCGTCCCGGCATCGACGTCGAGCTCACCCGTGAGCCGGTCGGCGTCATCGGCATGATCACGCCCTGGAATTTCCCGATCGCGATCCCGGCCTGGAAGATCGCTCCCGCGCTCTGCTATGGCAATACGGTGGTGTTCAAGCCGGCTGAGCTGGTGCCGGGCTCCGCGCACGCGCTGTCCGAGATCATCACCCGCTCCGGCATTCCGGCCGGCGTGTTCAACCTTGTGGTCGGCTCCGGCTCGGTCGTCGGCCAGACGCTCCTTGAGCATCCGGATGTCGCGGCGATCTCCTTCACCGGCTCGGTGCAGACTGGCCGCAAGATCGCGCAGGCCTGTGTGCTCTCGAACCCGATGAAGAAATTCCAGCTCGAGATGGGCGGCAAGAATCCGCTGGTCGTGCTCGACGACGCCGACCTCAAGACCGCCGTCGAGGTCGCCGTCAACGGCTCCTATTTCTCGACCGGCCAGCGCTGCACGGCGTCGTCGCGCCTGATCGTCACCGAAGGCATCCACGACCGTTTCGTCGCGGCGTTGACCGAGCGCCTGAAGGGCCTTTTGGTGGACGACGCGCTCAAGACCGGCGTCCATATCGGCCCGGTCGTCGACCAGAGCCAGCTCGACCAGGACCTCCGCTACATCAAGATCGGCCAGGACGAGGGCGCCAAGCTCGCCTGGGGCGGCGAGCTCCTCAAGCGCGAGACGCCCGGTCACTATCTCCAGCCGGCGCTGTTCACCGAAGCCAACAACAACATGCGCATCTCGCGCGAGGAGGTCTTCGGCCCCGTCGCCGCCGTCATCCGCGCCAAGAACTACGACGAGGCGCTGGCGATCTCCAACGACACCGAGTTCGGCCTCGCTTCCGGCATCTGCACCTCCAGCCTGAAATACGCCTCGCACTACAAGCGCAACAGCGAGTCCGGCATGGTGATGGTCAATCTGCCGACCGCCGGCGTCGACTATCACGTGCCGTTCGGCGGCCGGAAGGGTTCGAGCTACGGCGCCCGCGAGCAGGGCTCCTATGCACGCGAGTTCTACACGACGGTGAAGACTGCCTATACCTATCCAGGCTGATAGGCTGATATCGTAGGGTGGGTTAGCCCCGTGGATGCGCCAAGCGCATCCACCCGGGTAACCCACCAACTTCGTACCGAGATCGCGGCAACATGGTGGGATACGCCTTCGGCTGACCACCCTACACTTTCGGAGTCCTTATGGACCAGTCAGTCGCAGCGAAAGAGCAGCCCCGCTACATCAAGCTCAACGATCGCGACAATGTCGCGATCGTCGTCAACGATTTCGGGCTTCCCGCCGGCTCCCGCTTCGCCTGCGGACTGACGTTGCGCGCCTTCGTGCCGCAAGGGCACAAGACGGCGCTGGTCGACATCGCACAGGATCAACCGATCATCCGCTATGGCGAGGTGATCGGCCATGCGCTCGCGCCAATCCTGGCCGGCGAATGGGTCGACGAAGCCCGCATCCGCATGCCGGAGGCCCCGGCGCTGGACAGGCTCGAGATCTCCACCGCCGTTCCCGCGCCGCTGCCGCCGCTCGAAGGCTTTACTTTCGAGGGCTTTCGCAATTCGGACGGCTCGGTCGGCACGAAAAACATTCTCGGCATCTCCTCCTCCGTGCAATGCGTCAAGGGCACGATGGAATATGCGGTGAAGCGCATCCGCACCGAGCTGCTGCCGAAATATCCGAACGTCGACGATGTCGTGCCGCTGACGCATGCCTATGGCTGCGGCGTCGCGATTAATGCGCCCGATGCGGTGATTCCGATCCGCACGCTGCAAAACATCGCGCTCAACCCGAATTTTGGTGGCGAAATTCTGGTCATCAGCCTCGGCTGCGAAAAGCTCGCGCCGGAACGTCTGGTTCCGGAAGGCGTCAGCGATGCCATCGTGCGCATGCAGGACGAAGCCTTCGACGGCTTTGGCGCCATCGTCGACGCGATCATGACCCAGGCCGAGGCCCGCCTGAAGATTCTCAACAAGCGTACCCGCGAGACCTGCCCGGCCGCCGATCTCGTCATCGGCCTGCAATGCGGCGGCAGCGACGCGTTCTCCGGCGTCACAGCCAACCCCGCCCTCGGCTTCGCCGCCGACCTGCTGGTGCGCGCCGGCGCCACAGTGATGTTCTCGGAAGTGACGGAAGTGCGCGACGCGATCCAGTTGCTGACGCGTCGCGCCATCAACGAGGACGTCGGCCGCGCGCTGGTGCGCGAAATGGCCTGGTACGATTCCTATCTCGCCCGCGGCGGCGCCGACCGCAGCGCCAACACCACGCCCGGCAACAAGAAGGGCGGCTTGGCGAATATCGTCGAGAAGTCACTCGGCTCGATCGTCAAGTCCGGCTCGAGCGCGATCACCGGCGTGCTCTCGCCCGGCGAGAAGGCGACGCAGAAGGGCATGCTGTTTGCGGCGACCCCCGCGTCCGACTTCATCTGCGGCACGCTCCAGCTCGCCTCCGGCATGACCTTGCAAGTGTTCACCACCGGCCGCGGCACGCCTTATGGTCTTGCCGCTGCGCCCGTGATCAAAGTCGCGACCCGCAGCGAGCTTGCGCGGCGCTGGAAGGATCTGATCGATTTCGACGCGGGCGGCATTGCCACCGGCGAGAAGACTATCGAGGAAACCGGCTGGGACCTGTTCAGACTGATCCTCGATGTTGCCAGCGGCCGCACCAAGCCGTGGTCGGATCGCTGGGGCATCCACAACGATCTCACGCTGTTCAATCCGGCGCCGGTGACCTGAAGCGCCGGCAACGGCGCTCGCAAGGCCAAGAGCAAGAGGACCTCAATGTCCCGCATCACGACCCTGCGCACGATCCGCATCGACGAGCGGCCGAACCTGATCTGGGTCGAGATCGAGACTGACGAAGGACTGACCGGCCTCGGTGAAAGCTTTCGCGGCGCGCAGGCGGTCGAGGCCGCCGTGCATGAGCTCGCGGCACCGCTGGTGCTCGGCCAGGACTCCCGCCGCATCGAGGCGATCTCGCGTCAGTTACTGACGCCCTATCTCGGCTTCCACAGTGTCAGTGCCGAGGTACGCGCGGCCAGCGCCATCGACATCGCACTATGGGACATCAAGGGCCAGCGCCACGGCATTCCCGTGCACGAGGCGCTCGGCGGCGCGAGCCGGCTCGAGATCCGCGCCTACAACACCTGCGCCGGCTATGCCTATAACACCAGGAGCGCGAAGCGCCGCGAGATCGGCGCGGAGGACGCCGCGCTCGGCCCTATGACGACCAGATCGCCTTCATGCGCGACGCCGGCGCGCTCGCCGAGAGCCTTCTCAGTGAGGGCTATGGCGCCATGAAGATCTGGCCGTTCGATCCCTTTGCCGCCAATGGCGGCCATTCGATCTCACTCACCGATCTGAAGACCGGGCTGGAGCCGTTCCGCAAAGTCCGCGATGCGGTCGGCGATCGCATCGAGATCATGTGCGAGCTGCATAGCCTGTGGGGCATGCACACCGCCGAGCGGATCTGCCGTGCGCTCGAAGACTACGGCGTGTTCTGGGTCGAGGATCCCCTCAACAAGATGGACGATGTGCAGGGCCCCGCCGACCTCAGGCGGCGCGTGAAGACGCCGATCTGCGGCAGTGAGACGTTGGCGGGCGCGGCGAGCTTCCGCAATCTGCTGGCGGCCGACGCCGTCGACGTGGTGATGCTCGACATCGCCTGGTGCGGCGGGTTGAGCGAAGCGCGCAAGATCGCAGCACTTGCGGAAGCCTACAACAAGCCGCTCGCTCCGCACGATTGCACAGGCCCGGTGGCGCTGATGGCCGGTCTGCATCTGGCGCTGCATGCACCGACCGCGATCTTCCAGGAGGTCGTGCGCGCGACGCTGTCGACCTGGTATCGCGACCTCGTCACCGCGCTGCCCATCGTGAACAACGGCATCGTGTCGGCACCGACCGCGCCCGGTCTCGGGCTTGCACTCAATCCGGACCTGCGCCGCCGCGCGGATGCAGTGGTGCGAGAGTCCGCGCTCGGCGCATAAGACGCGATCGGCGTCGCATTGCGACGGCCCGGTGAAACTGTCCTGAAACAAAGGCTACGAAAAGCTTCGTCCTTGCTTCATCGCGGTCGTATTACGCAACCAAATATCTCAGCCGACAGAAAGCGAATGTTCGCACACAAGCGAACCTGTTGCGGCACTGCCGCGACCAAACCTCCGATTGTCATTTTTCCACGGAGATTTTGAAATGCGTGTTCTCTCGATGATTGCCGTTGCCGGCGCGATGATTGCAAGCACAGCCGGCGCATTTGCCGGCGAGCTTCCCTCTTACGAAGTGCAGTCGTTTCCGATCTCGGCCGCGCAAGTGCAGGTGCTCGGCGGCGCTGGCGTTCAGGAGCAGTCGACGACGCCGGCACTGACCGTCGCCGGCATGCCCGCCTCGCCTGCGCAGGTCTCGGTGCTATCACCACGCGTAAGGCGGTTCGCCAGCGCGAACTCCGATAGCGAGGCGCGCTAAACGGTTCGCGTCACTTGCAGCCCCGCATCCGACGCGGGCGCTGGCTGCATTCTCTCACGTCATGCTGCCTGGCAGGAAACACCGCACGCGCGGGTGGCCGTCGATATAGTGCTTCCACACCATGGTGCGGCCGATCTTGTTCGGCTCGGTGATGACGGCGCCGTCGGGCACGACGACCCACTCCTCGTCGAGATGCACACGGTAGTGCCCCTTCTCGGACTCCCAGTCGACGTCGGCGACGACATAGCCGTCGGCGTCCGAGCAGCACTGCCCGTATTCACTGCGCAGGCTCTCGAACCAGGGTTTGAGCGGCGAATTGGCGTAGCGTCGTCGTCGCGCGCGAGCGCCGATGTCGCCAGCGGCGTCATCAGCCCCAGCAGCGTCGCCGCACACAATCTTGCAAGTCTCATATCGTCTTCCTGCGGATCAAGATCGGCGCCGCGAGGGACAGACAAGACCGCCCGCCCGCGCAACGACGGCAGGCGTGGAATGTGGCGACTCGTTCCCCCAGCAGCTTTGCGACAGCTATGCAAATCCGGCGCCAGCGCGCATTCCGGGGAACTACTGGCGCGATCGGCGGCCTCGACCGGCCTGCCCCTCCTGCAAGTGTGGCGCATCGGCGCCTTGCTGCAGCTCGTTCGGAGGCTTTCCTTGTTGTGTCAGGACGTGTACCAAACTGCCGCGGACGCAACCGCAATCGTTTAACCGACTGTTTCGAATGGAAGAATTAGGTGCTGGCGTGACAGGCATTGGACCGTCAGCGCTGAGTTCGAAAGAACTGCTTCCTGGCCAACAGGACCCGACCGATTTGCCCGCAAACGAGGTGCAGTTCGCGCTCGTGATTTCGCGCATGCTCGAGACGGTGAAGGACGACGCGGAATTCAGGCGGCAGATCGTCTACGACCTTGCCCGCTACAAGCTTCTCGAGCAGTTCACCTACGCCGACGCAAAGCACATCGACCAGATGAAGCGGGCGCTCGAGGTCGCCATCGACGAGGTCGAGAAGTTCTCCCGTGATCAGGCGCCGCTGGAGCGCTTGCCGGCACAACAACTCACGTCGTCAAAGGCCGGCGGGGCCGGCGGCCAGCTCGTGCCCGCCGACGCTCCGGTCCTGCGATCAGCGATCGAGATATCCCGCAGCAAGCGGACCGCGATCTCCGGTCCGCTCTGGCCCGTGATCAAGCGCACGGGAGCTATCCTGCTCGCCGCCGCTGTCGTCGTTGTTGTCATCTCGCAGCGAGACAATATCGCCTCGCTGCGCCGGCTGGTCTCGCCCCAGACCCACGAGGTTGCGCAGGTTGCGCCCAAACCGGAGACGACGATCACGGTGGCAAAGCCGGAGATGGTAGCACCCGTCGCGCCGCCACCGAAGCCGACGCGCGTGCTTCCGACCGATTACGGCATCTACGCTCTGGTCGACGATCAGTCGCTGGCTGAGTTGAGCGCAACCGGCGTGATGGCGCCGGACATGCGGATCGCGATTTCACCCGAGTTCAAGAAGCCGGATCGGCCGCATTTGGCGAACGGCCATGTCAAATTCATCGTGTTCCGGCGCGACGCCGCCAATGCGGTCGCGGAGCGCGTCGAGGTTCGGGTGGTCGCGAAGATCGCCAGGGAGTTTTCGACCGACGCCGCAGGCAAGACGCTAAGTGGCGGAGAGGACGTCGGGGTCATCCGCAACTTCTCCTATCCGTTTCGGGTGTCGCCGATTCCGGGCGCAGCCGAGACGTACGAGCTTCACGCCAGTGATTCAGAACTCGAACTTCCGCCGGGACATTACGTCCTGAGCCTCGGAACACAGGCCTATTATTTCCAGGTCGACGGCGAGATCACCGATCCCCGGCAATGCCTCGAGCGGGTCGTTGCCGGCAACGGCACGTTCTATGCGCCCTGCAAGAAGGCGCGGACGTATTGAGCGTCCCGTACTGCACGGAACCGGGGCACGCGGGAGCCACACGCTCAACTGTCATCGCCCGACCTTGATCGAGCGATCCAGTATTCCAAAGGCAGTGCGAGGGTACGGAGAAGGCGCGGCGTACTGGATTGCCCGCTTTCGCGGGGAATGACAGCGGTGCGCAGCGAACCTACTTCTTCGCTGCCGGCGCCATCATCATCGCGCCGCCCTTCTTGGTCGCGGGCGCGGGCGGCGGCTTGGTCGCGGCGGCCTGCGCGGGGAGATATTTGGCGACAATGGCGGGATCGACCTCGGCGATGCTGGCGTCCGGCAGGCGTTGCCAGGTCTCATCCTTGCCGAACAGGGAGATGCCGAGGAAGCCGCGCATGGTCAGCGTCTGACCGTCCGGGCTCACCGTCATCTTGGCCTTCCAGACGTTGCCGTCGCGCGGATTGACCACGTTGCCGCCGTCATATTTCAACCCATCGCGCTTCATGTCGCGGATGAAGGAGAGCCCAAGCACCGGCTGGTTCTTGCGATCGTCCGCGCATTTCGTGCAGGCTTCGTTCGGATCGTCGCCGGCACGCGGAAAGGTCTTGGCGATGACGCCTTCGAAGATGCCGTTGTGGTCGATGAAGAGGAACCAGCCCACCGTCTGCCCGGCCTCGACCTTCTGCCAGAGGCCTGCGGCAGTTGGCTGGGCCGGCACCGCAGCCGGGATTTGCGCCGCAGCCGGGCTTACCGCACTGATCGACAGCGCGAGCGCGAGGAACGGAAGCAGCCGAAAGCTGGAAAAGAGATTCCGCATTATGATCACCTTGCTAAGCCAATCACCTTGCTAGCCACGACTGGAATGGCCGCAAACTACGGCGATTTCGCGAACGATTCCAGCGCCAGAAACATGGGGCATCGCCTACCGCCCCGCCGCGGTCAGTTGACACCGAGCTTCTTTTGCAGACTGGAGGACGAGGTCGTGTACTGGAACACCAGTCGCTTCTCCGGATAAACGTAGCGATGGGCTTTTTGCGACATCAGCGCGCCCTCGTGGAAGCCGCACAGGATCAGCTTGATCTTGCCGGGATAGGTGTTGATGTCGCCGATCGCGAAGATGCCGGGCACGTTGGTCTCGAACGCGGACGTCTCGACCGGCACCAGATTGTTCTCCAGCGCAATGCCCCAGTTCGCGACCGGACCGAGCTTCATGGTCAGTCCGAAGAACGGCAGCAGGGTGTCGCAGGAAATTTCCGCCACGCTGTTGTCGTTGGCCTTGACGGTTGCGCCCGTGAGCTTGCCCTCGGTGCCGGAGAGCGCAGTGACCTGGCCGAGCCGGAGATCCATCTTGCCGGCAGCAACCAGCGCGCGCATCTGCTCGACGCTGTGAGGGGCTGCGCGAAAATCGTCGCGCCGATGCAAGAGTGTGATCCGCTTCGCGATCGGATGCAGATTGAGCGTCCAGTCGAGCGCGGAATCGCCGCCGCCGACGACCAGCACGTTCTTGTCGCGGAAATTTTCCATCTTGCGCACGGCATAGTGCACCGAGGTGCCTTCATAGGCTTCGATCCCCGGCACCGGCGGACGCTTGGGCTGGAACGAGCCGCCGCCGGCTGCGATCACCACCACCTTGCACTCGAACACCTTGCCGGCGTCGGTGGTGCAGCGAAACAGGGGATCGCCGATCTTCTCCACGCTGTCGACCATCTCGCCGAGATGGAAGGTCGGATGGAACGGCTTGATCTGCTCCATCAGCGCGTCCGTAAGGCCCTGACCGGAAACCTGCGGAATGCCGGGAATGTCGTAGATCGGCTTTTCCGGATAGAGCTCGGCGCACTGGCCGCCGACCTTGTCGAGGATGTCGATGAAATGCACCTTCATGTCGAGAAGGCCAAGCTCGAAGGCGGCGAACAGACCGCAGGGGCCGGCGCCAATAATCAGCACATCGGTTTTGATCACATCGCTCATGTCGTCTCTTTATCGGTCGTTATCGGTTGGACGGCGCCCGGCGGGCAGAGGTGACCCTGCCTGTCTAGCCAACGGGGATGGATCAGGGAAGGCATAAAAGCGGGAGCGCCCCGCAGCAGCGCCCACTTGCCCGGTCAAAATAACTGGGATGTAACGAGGATGGATATGACGGAGATCAACCGGTGAACGCACCAAGCCGCCTCGATACGACGCCGCGCCTGGAGGACTTCCCTTTTCGCCTTGGCGACAACGTCCGCTTCGGCGATCTCGACCCCAACCAGCACGTCAACAACGCGGTCTACGCCACCTATTTCGAGACCGGCCGCGTCACGCTGATGAAGAGCCCGCAATACGGGCTGACGCCGCCGGGGCTTGCCTGGATCATGGTGCGGCTCGACATGCATTTCCGCGCGGAGCTGCGCTGGCCGGGCACGATCGAGCTCGGCCTCGGCGTCGTCAAGCTGGGACGGACCTCGGTGACCTTCGAACAGGTGGTATTTTCGGAAGGCAAGTGCATCGCGTCGGCGACGTCTGTCGGTGTGATGCTCGACGAGACGACGCGGCGGCCTGCGCCGCTCACCGCGGAGGTGATCGAGAAGTTGAGACCCTGGCACAAGCGCGGCATCGAAGTCGCGCCGCCAACCGCATAGATATAGATTAAGAGAGACGTGCTTAGGCCTGACGCTCCGGCGTCGCCACCACGAGCCCGTCGAGCTCGTCGCTCACCTTGATCTGGCAGGACAGGCGCGAGTTCGGGCGCACGTCGAAACCGAAGTCGAGCATGTCCTCTTCCATCGGCGTCGGGCTGCCGACCTTCTCGCGCCAGGCTTCGTCGACATAGACATGGCAGGTCGCGCAGGCGCAGGCGCCGCCGCATTCAGCCTCGATGCCGGGAATGCTGTTGCGAATGGCGGCTTCCATCACGGTGGCGCCGTTCTCGACGTCCACCGTGCGGGTTTCGCCCTTGTGATCGACAAAGTGAATTTTGGCCATGTGTGCTCGTGCTGCCGCGATCTTGGGGAAAAAGGAGGGTCCTGGCTGTCCTATAACGGGTCGATCCGGCTGGCGCTAGTGCGCAGGCCACCCGCATTTGCGGGCTCCGCGGCCTAGTGCTTCAGGATCGCCTGGATGGCGGCGCGGACCTCGGCCACGGCCTCTTTCAGCACGGCGAAGGCATGGGGCCGGTTGTGGCCAGTCCGGATCGCGGTCTCCAGACTGGCGGCGGCATCCGCCACCGCAAAGGCGCCGATCCCGCGCGCCGAGCCCTTGAGCTTGTGCGCGAGCGCACCGGTCTCGCCCGGCAGCGCCGCCATCGTCGCGAGCAGGCGAACGGCTTGCTCGGCGAACATCGCCAGGACTTCCTGTTCCAGTTCGGCGTCACCGAGCGTCATGCGCGACAAATGGTCGAGATCGAGAGGGCTGTCGATGGGTGCAAGCGGGGGCGAAGGCATCCAGTCCATCCGTTGCAGTTCAGGCGTCATGGCGCAGGCCCCGGCATCGCGGATGTTCCGCCGGTCCGGCGGTGAGCTTTCGCCGCAGCCAAGCACGGAAATGGTTAACGAAGTGTTTGGGTTGTTTTGCATAATTCTGCCGGTTTATTGACGAAAAGTTGCCGCAATCGGCCAAGTTCGGTGGAGAATTTCATTTGGGGCTAAGGTGTTACGGCGCGATCCTGTTAACGATGATTAAGATTGTCTTAATCGCAGGCATTTCATTCGCGACGCTCTGCCAATAGGATGTTGCGGAAATTAGCGGACAAGCCGTCCGGGTGGGGACGGCTCGGAAATCCGCGCAAGCGGCATGATCCGGACTGTGGGCTTGCGTAGCGCGCGGGGCTCGCGGAGGGACGCGTACAAGTAACGAGGGCTCGGACTGAACATGGCAAACACTCCGAAAAAGGCCAAAGACCCCACAGAAGATGCGCTTTCTGCGATCCAGGAAGCCCTGAACATCAGCGACACGGCCGCGGACACGAGCCGCAATGCCTCGGCGCGGAACGAACCGGCGCCTTCGATGGCACCGCCGATGCCGCCGATGTTCGACGAGCCGGTCTTCGAGCCGCGCCCTGCCGCGAACGAACGCAACGTGTTCGATCCGATCGAGGAACCGCGCTCGTCGCGCCGCGCCGCCAATGACGACCGCGAGACCATCGGCCAGCTGCTCCAGTCGTTGCAGACCGGACGCCCTGCCCGCAGCATCTACACGGGCGCAACCATCTTCACCGTGATCTGGCTCGCGGCCTGCGCCGCGCTGACGGTCGGCTTCCTGCCCTCGATCCAGGCCGCCATGGGCCAGAGCGGCGGCGTGCTGGCCATCGCCGGCCTCGTCACGATGTTCTTCGCGCCGATCATGCTGTTCTACTTCCTGGCGAGCCTCGTCTGGCGCGGCCAGCAAATGAGCTCGGTCGCGCAGGCGATGGCGCAGGTCGCAATCCGCTTCTCCGAACCGGAAGGCTCGGCATCCGATTCCATGGTCACCGTCGGTCAGGCCATCCGCCGCGAGGTCGCGGCGATGGGCGACGGCATCGAGCGCGCCATCGCGCGCGCCGGCGAGCTCGAGACGCTGGTTGCCAACGAGGTCGCTGCGCTCGAACGCGCCTATTCCGACAACGAAGTGCGCATCCGCGCCCTGCTCCAGGACATCGCGCACCAGCGCGACAATCTGGTCGGCCAGGCCGAGCAGGTCCGCAGTGCCATCTCCGGCGTACAGATCGATTTGCGCCACGACATCGCGCTGATCTCGGATGCGATCGCCTCGCGCGTCGATGAGGTCGCCAAGTCCATCACCGGCGCACTGGAAGAGCGCGGCGCCCACATCACCGGCGCGCTGAGCAATGCCGGCGACAACATGATCCTCGCGCTCGGCGAGCGCGGCGGCGACCTGCTCGACCGCCTCGAGGAGGCCAGCGCCGAGACCACGCGCGCGGTGCTCGACGCCAGCGAGCGGCTGACCACCAGCCTCAACTTCAAGACCGGCCACGTCCACGACGAGTTCGTCGACCTCGCCGACCGCGTCCACGAGATGCTGAACGAGCGCGTCGACCGCATCACCAGCGAGTTCGAGCAGCGTTCCGCCGCGATCGTCGACGGCATCTCCGAGCGCACCGAGCAGGTGCACGACTCCCTGAAGAATTCGTCGGACTCGCTGCTGCTCGAGCTCGAGCTGCGCTCCAACGACCTCTCCGCCAAGATCGACGACGCCGGCAACCGGCTCGCCGGCCATATCATGACGAGCGGCGACAAGGCGAGCGAAGCGCTCGACGCCACCGTCAACACGCTGGTCGCCAAGGTCGTCAGCCAGACCGAGACCGCGCACGACTCGCTGTCGCTCCAGATGAGCGCGTTCGACGAGCTGGTGAAGAACCAGGGCTCCGAGCTGGTCGAGAAGTTCGCCCGCGACTCCGGCACCCTGGGTGCCCTGATCACGCGCCACATCTCCGAGTTCGACCGCACCGTGAAGACGTTCGGCGGCGAGATCGTCGAACGCATGGGCCAGCGCACGCAGGACATCCACGAGAGCCTGAAGACCTATGTCGACAATTTCGACACCCGCTTCACCTCGCACGGTGGCCATATCACCGGCGCGCTCGACCAGCGCCTGGTGCAGTTCGAAACCACGATCGGCGAACACGTCACCAACCTCGACTCCTCGCTGAACGGCAAGATCGCTGGCCTCGACAGCACGATCGAAGGCCACATCAAGACTTTCGACGAGCAGCTCGGCGGCCGCGTCGGCGCCCTCGAACAGTCGTTCGACGCGCGCGCAAAATCCGTCACCGAGACCATCGACGGACGTCTCAACTCGCTCTCGACGTCGCTCACCGACGGTGCGACCCAGGCAATCCAGTCGATCGACTCCCGCCTCACCCACCTCACGACGTCGCTCACTGGAGGCGCATCGCGCGCGCTCGAGTCCATCGATTCACGCCTCACCGAGCTCACGACGACGCTGACCGATGGCGCCTCGCAGACGATCCAGACGATCGACACGCGGCTGACCCATCTGACCACGACGCTCACCGGCGGCGCGACGCAGGCGCTCGAATCCATCGACACCCGCCTGACCTACCTGACCACCGCGGTGACGAACGGCGCTTCGCAGGCCGTGCAGTCGATCGACACCCGCCTCACCCTGCTGACGTCGTCGCTGACGGACGGCACCGCGCAGGCGATCGACGCGGTCGACCGCCGCATCACCGGCGTCACCGAGGTGATCGACGGTCGCAGCACGCATCTGACCGACACGATCACGGCGCGCTTCCAGGACATCCACCAGGCCATCGAGACCAAGGTCGGCTCCGTCGCCAACGACATCGACGTGCGCGTGGCGCAGTTCGAGGACCTGCTCGGCTCGCGCGTCGAGGCCGTCGCCGGCCGCATCGAGAGCAGCGGACGCCAGGCCAGCGACGACCTGATGTCCCGCGCCGAGATGATCTCCACCACGATCCGCTCGCATGTCGAGGACGCCGAGCGCTCGCTCACCAACCTCGTGGTCAACACCAGCGAGACGATCCAGACCGGTGCGCGCACCGCCCAGCAGTCGCTGATGACGGTCTCCTCCGACGTCAACGCCCAGCTCAAGATGACCTCCGCCGACGTCGAACGCGCGCTGACTGCGGTCGGCACCGGTGCTGCCAACTCGATCCTGACCAGCGCCCGCGAGGCGCAATCGACCCTGGTCTCGGCCTCGGGCGACGCCTCCAACCAGATCAAGTCGCTGGCCGCCGACGTCGAACGCACGCTGTCGGCGACAGGCTCGGCCACCGCGGCCTCGATCCTGGCCGGCGCCCGCGAGGTGCAGACCACGCTCGTCACCGCCTCTTCGGACGCGGCCAACCACGTCAAGGCGCTCACCGCCGACGTGCAGCGCTCGCTCTCGATGGCCGGTTCCACCACGGCGGAATCGATCACCGCCGGCGCCCGCGATGCGCAGAGCGCCCTGCTCGCGGCCTCGGCCGAGACCGCCAACCAGATCAAGGCACTTTCGTCCGACGTGCAGCGCTCGCTCTCGATGGCGGGCACCTCGACGGCCGAGACCATCACGACGGGCGCCCGCGAAGCCCAGAGCACGCTGATCAACGCCTCCTCGGATGCGGCGAGCCAGGTCAAGTCGCTCGCGGCCGAAGTGCACCGCTCGCTCTCGCAGGTCGGCCAGAGCACCGCCGAGACGATCACGGCCAGCGCCCGCGACGCCCAGAGCACCCTTCTTGCTGTCTCCGCGGAACAAACCGGCCAGGTCCGCTCGCTGGCGGCCGAGATGCAGCGTGCGCTGGCGACCGCCGGCGGCGCCACCATCGAAGCGCTCACCAGCGGCGTGCGCGAAGCCCAGGGCACGCTGATCTCCGCCTCGACTGATGCGGCGAGCCAGATCAAGTCACTGACCACGGACATCGAGCGCACGCTGACCTCGGTCGGCGCCGACACCGCCTCGACGATCCTCAACAGCGCACGCGAGGCGCAGACCTCGCTCACCTCGACCTCGGCGGACGCCGCGAGCCAGATCCGCACGATCTCGACCGAAATCGAGCGCGCGCTGAGCACGGCCACCTCGAACGCGACCAACGACATCCAGACCAGCGCGCTCAACGCCCAGAATGCGCTGATCAACGCCTCCAACGAGGCGAGCTCGCGGGTCAAGTCGAGCTCGGCCGACGTCGAGCGTTCGGTGCTCGCCGCCAGCAGCAGCTTCGGCCAGGCCATGACCGGCAAGACCGACGAGATCGTCACCTATGTGCAGCAGCAGTCCGACCGCCTGGCGAACATGATCGACGCCAAGCGCGGCTCGCTCGTCGACGCGATCGGCTCGAAGACCAGCCAGCTCACGCTCGACATCGACCGCGTCACCTCCGACGCGTTGAAGTCGATCGAGACCCGCGGTCACGCGTTCTCGCAAACCATGATGGGCAACGGCTCCGAAGTCGCCCGCACCATCAACTCGGCGAGCGAGATGGCGACCGGTGCGGTCAACAAGTCGCTCAAGGACCTCGAGCATGCCTCTCGCGCGGCGATCGACCAGTCGCGCCAGGTCTCGATCGCGGCCGTCACCGAGATGCAGGAGACCAGCAAGATCCTGCGCACCGACACGGTCGCCCTGTTCGAGCGGCTGCGCGAAGGCAACATCCTGCTCCAGGAGGTGCTGACCGGTGCCCACGACAACCTCAACTCGCTCGAGCGGGCGCTGGTGACACGTGTCGCCGACTTCGTCTCGGCGATGAACGACGTCACCTCGCGCAATGGCGCCGCCACGCAGAACCTCGAAGACCAGCTCACCGTCTTCAATACGAAGACCACGAAGGCGCTCCAGGATCTTGGCGAGCTGTCGACCCAGTTCGACGCGCACGGCACGGCGCTCGTCGAGGCCGCGGCCGTGGTCGAAGCGAGCAACAAGAACACCACCGCTTCGCTCGCCGAACGCAAGCAGGCGCTGGAATCACTCGTCACCACCATCGACCTGCGCACGACCGATCTCGACCAGCGCCTGTCGCGCTTCACCGGCCTGCTCGATGAATCGCTGGCCGCCGCCGAAGAGCGTGCCCGCGACATCGCCCGCGTCGTCGCAGAGACCGCCGGCGCCGGCTCGGCCGCGATCACCCGCCAGTTCGAGGCGGTGCGAGTTGCGTCCGAAGAGGAGCATCGCCAGACCATCGACTCGATGCACGACATCTACCGCCAGACCACCGACGAGGCGGATGCGATGTTCAAGCAGTCGGCCGAGAAGTTCGGCAACCTCGTCTCCAGCATGAAGCAGATGGCGTTCGAGATGCACAACGAGCTCGAGGCCACCCGCAACGAGCTGCGCCGTGGCGTGCTCGAGATGCCGCAGGAGGCCGCCGAGAGCACTGCGCAGATGCGTAAGGTGATCGTCGACCAGATCGAGGCGCTCGCCGAGCTCAACCGCATCGTCGCCCAGCACGGCCGTGGCCTCGACGTCACCACGACGGGCCGTGCCACCGCGGCGCGCCAGGAAGAGCCGATGCTGGCCACTGCTGGCGGCCGCAGCACCGAGACGCGCATCCGCGAAAGCGCCAGCGCTTCGACCCTGCCGCCGCCGGACCTCGGCGTGCCCGCCGCGCGCCGCACCGAGGCGCCGCCGGTCGCACCTGGCGGCAACAACGACCAGGGCCGCGACGGCTGGCTGTCCGACTTGTTGAACCGCACGGACGCCAACCAGGCTGCTCTGACCGGACGTGAGGCCCCGCGTGGCCGCCAGGCTGCACCCGCTCCGCAGCCGCAGGCTCCGCAGGGTGGCGGCAATCCGCTGGAATCGCTGTCGCTCGACATCGGCCGGCTGATGGACCGCAACCTCGCCTCCGAGATGTGGGACCGCTACCAGCGCGGCGAGAACAAGGCCTTCACCAAGCGCCTGTACACGCCCGCCGGCCAGAAGGCCTTCGACGAGGTCGCCCGCAAGTACCGCTCCGACCGCAACTTCAAGGCGACGGTCGACCGCTACATCAGCGAGTTCGAACGCCTGCTCGACGAAATCGCCCGTGACGGCCGTGGCCCGCAGGAACTGCGCAGCCACCTGACCTCGGAGACCGGCCTGGTGTACACGCTGCTCGCACACAGCGCGGGACGGCTGGGGTGAGCAGCCCGTAGCGACAACGAATAGCGAATGAAAACGGAGGCCTCACGGCCTCCGTTTTTGTTTGGGCTCGCTATCGGGCTATCAATTCGCTGCGCGTTGGGAGATTGCGGCGCCTCTACAAGCACCGTCATTGCGAGCGAAGCGAAGCAATCCAGACTGCCTCCAAGGACACAGTCTGGTTTGCTTCGTCGCAAGAGCTCCTCGCAATGACGGAGGAGAGAGCCGTGGACGAAACGGTTATTGCCGCTTGCGCTCATTCGCGGGCGCCGGCTTCGGCGCCTCAGCCGGCGGCGGAGCGGCGGCTGGCGCGTTGTTGCTGGCGCCGAACAACACGCGGGTCGGGTTGCGGTCGAAATTGGTCACGGCGCGACTGATGTCGCCGAGGGTGCGGCGGCCATCGGTCATCAATGCGCCGGAGCGCTTGTCGAAATCGTCGGCAAGTTCGCGGATCGACTTCACGGCCAGGAACAGCTCGCCGCCGTCCTTGCCGCCGGCCAGCGTGTTGAGGCCGAGCATGAGGTTGTCGGCCTTGAGCATCACGCCGTCGACCTTGGCCATCACACCATCGATCTTCTCGGAGTTGCGGGCGAGCGAGTTGGTGAAGGTCTCGAGGTTCTTCAGCGAGTTCTTCACCGATTCCTGGTTGTCGGCGACGATCTTGTTGATGTTCTGGAGCGTGCCGCGGATCGCCTCGGTGACGTCCTGGAGCTTGTTGGGATCGGCTGTCAGCGTCGGGATGCCGTCCTCGTCGAGCGGCGGCGACGGAGCCGCCTCCTCGCCGCCCTTGAGCGAGATTGCGGCGACGCCGGTCAGGCCCTGGAATTCGAGGCCGACCAGGGTGTCCTTGCGGATCGGGGCGTTGTTCTCGATCATGGCGAGTGCGACAACCCGCCGCGGGTTATCGAGCTTCACCGAGACCACCTCGCCCACCCGGATACCGTTGAAATTGACGCTGCCGCCATTGCGCAGGCCTGATGCCGGACCCTCGAACACGACGCGCAGCGAGCTGCGCTGCTTGGTGGTGTGCAGCGACTGGAACCAGAGCACGAAGCCGATCGCCGCGGCGATGACCGCCAGCGTGAACGACCCGATCAATACGTAATTTGCGCGCGTTTCCATTAGCTACTCCGGCACCTCAGCCCATCACCGCGCGAGCGCGCTTGCCATGGAAATATTGCCTCAGCCAGGGATGCTGCGAGGCCTGCATGTCGGCGATCGACCCTGCCGCAATGATCTTGCCGTTCCCTAAAACGGCGATGCGGTCGCAAGCTGTGTAAAGGCTGTCGAGGTCGTGCGTTACCATGAAAACGGTCAGCCCCAAAGTACGCTGCAGCGTCCTGACCAGCTCGTCGAAGTCGCCGGCGCCGATCGGATCGAGGCCGGAGGTCGGTTCATCGAGGAACACGAGGTCCGGATCGAGCGACAGCGCGCGCGCGAGCGCAACGCGCTTGATCATGCCGCCGGACAGTTCCGACGGAAAGCGCTCGGCCACTTCCGGCTTGAGGCCGACCATGGTGAGCTTGGCGATGGTGATCTCGTCCATCAGCCGCTGCGAGACGCGTAAGTATTCGCGCATCGGAAACTGGATGTTCTGCCGCACCGTGAGCGAGGAGAACAGCGCGCCCTGCTGGAACAGCACGCCCCAGCGCCGCTCGACGTTGCGGCGCTGCGACGTATTGGAGGCATCGAGATCGACGCCGAACACCTCGATGCGCCCTGCGACCTTCGGCACCAGACCGATGATGGTGCGCGTCAGCACCGACTTGCCCGCACCGGAGGGACCGACGAAGCCAAGAATCTCGCCGCGCTTGACGTCGAGATTGAGGCCGTCGAGCACGCGCGTCGTGCCGAACTGCACGGTGATGTCGCGGACGCGGATGATGGGATCTTGGATCGCGTTTTGAACTTCTCGCGCCATCATCACATTCCGATCGATGCGAAGAAGATGGCGAACACGCCGTCCATCACGATGACGAAGAAGATGCCCTTCACCACCGAGGCGGTGGTGTGCTGTCCGAGCGATTCCGCGCTGCCCTGCACCGCAAGCCCTTCGACGCAGGCGACGATGCCGATCACCGCAGCCATCACCGGTGCCTTGACAATGCCGACGATGAAATGATCGATCGAGATGGCGTCGCGCAGACGTAATAGAAACGCTTCGGGATCGACGCCGCCATAGAGCCAGGCAACGAGGCCGCCGCCATAGAGCGCGGCCATGGCGCCGAGAAAGGCCAGGATCGGCAGCGCCAGCACCAGGGCCAGCATGCGCGGCAACACCAGCACCTCGATCGGGTCAAAGCCCATGGTCCGCAGCGCGTCGATCTCCTCGCGCATCTTCATTGAGCCGAGTTCGGCGGTATAGGCGCTGCCGGAGCGGCCCGCGACCATGATCGCGACCAGCAGCACGCCGATCTCGCGCAGTACCAGCACGCCGAGCATGTCGACCACGAAGATGTCGGCGCCGAACCGGCGGAAATGGAAGATGCCCTGTTGCGCGATGATGCAGCCGATCAGGAAGGTGATCAGCACCACGATCGGCACCGCGCGCCAGCAGACCTGCTCGAGATGATGCACGGTCGAGGTCAGGCGGAACGAGCGCGGGTGAATCAGCGTGCGCCCGCCCGCCGCGAGCACCGCGCCGAGCATGTCGATCAGGCCGGCAACCGTCCCGGCAACGCCGGCGACGGCACGGCCGATCTGCTCCAGCATACCGGTGATGGTGATCGTGCTGGCATCGACCACGGGCGTCGCATTGACCCGGCGCACCTCGTCCACGAGGCTCGAATAATTGGCGGAGAGACCTGCGATCTGCGCCTCGACAGCGCCTTGCGTCAGGCTGCGGCGCAGCCGCTCGATCAGCCAGGCACCGAAGGTGTCGAGCTTGGCGACTTCGGAGACGTCAATGAAGATGCTCTGCGGGCCACCGGCAAGTTTCTCCGCGTCGGCGACCATCCGCTCCAGGACCGGCGCGAAGCTCGCGGTCCAGGTTCCGGTGGCGCAGAGGGCCAGCGCGTTGCCTTTGGCAATCCGTTCGAGCTTCGGATCGCCGCTCAAGATGTCCGCTCCCGTGCCGAGGCGGAGTAAATCAGATGATTGCGCACGCGCCCTTACCTAGAAAAGGTACCCCCAACTGGCCATTGTTAGTTGCTAGAGGTAACTAGCAGGTTCAGATTTCGCCAGAGTTCAAAATGACTTCCAGCAAAGTTCCGGCACTTCGCGTGCGAATCGAGCGCTTTCCGATCGCTGGCAGCTTCACCATCAGCCGGGGCGCCAAGACCGAGGCCGTGACCGTCGTGGCCGAATTGAGCCGGAACGGGCTGACCGGCCGCGGCGAATGCGTGCCCTATCCCCGCTACGGCGAGACCCCCGAGGCGACCCTTGCGGCCATCCAGGCCATGCAGGCGGCCGTGACCGGCGGGCTCACGAGGCAGGCCCTGCAAGCCGCCATGCCGCCGGGCGCGGCCCGCAACGCGCTGGATTGCGCCCTGATCGACCTGGAGGCCAAGGCGGCGGGCATGCGAGCCTGGAACCTGCTGGACCGTCCGATCCCCGGCGAGCGCACCACGGCTTACACAATCTCGCTGGGCACGCCCGAGGCCATGGCGGCCGCGACCGCCAAGGCGGCGCACCGGCCGCTGCTCAAGATCAAGCTCGGCGGCGATGGCGATCCCGAGCGGATCGCCGCGGTGCGCAAGGCCGCTCCCGAATCGGAGCTGATCGTCGATGCCAACGAGGCCTGGACCGAGGCCAATCTGGAGCACAATCTCGCCGCCTGCGATGCGGTCGGCGCCACCCTGGTCGAGCAGCCGCTGCCGGCCGGCAAGGACGAGGCGCTGGCGCGGATCAAGCGGCCGCTTTCGGTCTGCGCCGACGAGAGCGTGCACGACCGCAACTCGCTGGCGCCCTTGCGCGAGCGCTACGACGCCGTGAACATCAAACTCGACAAGACCGGCGGCCTCACCGAGGCGCTGGCGATGGCCGACGCCGCACAGGCGCTCGGCTTCGAGATCATGATCGGTTGCATGGTCGCGACCTCGCTATCGATGGCGCCGGCAATGCTGGTGACGCCGCAGGCGCGGTTCGTCGATCTCGACGGCCCGCTGCTGCTGGCGCGCGATCGCGATCACGGACTGCGCTATGATGAGAGCCTGGTCTATCCGCCGGACTCCTCGCTCTGGGGATGAGCTTTCAGCCGGTGCCGCGCCGACCAGATCAGCAGCGCACCGGCGGCGGCCATCGCAGCCATGACGTAGTACAGGCCATCGCCGATGCGGGCGTAGATCACGCCTGATGCGATCGAGGTCGTCGCGCCCAGCAGCCCGCTGCACGCGGCATAATAGCCCTGCCCGCGCGCGATCCGATGCAGCGGCACGCGCTGCACCAGCAGATTCATCGTGCCGACGATGGTCATCCCGAAGGTGAGGCCATGGCCGAGCTGCACGATCGCGAGCAGCGCGAGCGGCGGCTCGTGCGCGGTGACGATCCAGCGCACCACGGCGCTCGCGCCGCCAATCGCCATCAGCGACGACGGATGCAGCGAGAAGCGTGGCGACAACGCGAAGACGATGATCTCGGCGATCACCCCCAGCGTCCAGAGGCCCGCGATGGTCAACCCGCCGAGACCCTGGAGCTGCCAGTTGATGGCCGAGAACGTGTAATAGGCGACGTGACTGCCCTGGATCAGCGCGGCCGAAGCGATGATGGCCCAGAATCCGGCATCGCGCAGCAGCGCTCTGTTGTTGTGCGCCTCGACAGACTTTCGCCGCGCGTCGTCCAGGGGCCGGAGCAGCAGGCTTGCGAGCACCGCGACGACAGCCCACGCGACGATGATCCAGATCAGGTCGCGCGTCGCGATGCTGTCGACGAGATAGCCGCAGGCAAGCGCGCCCGCGGCGAAGGCCGCCGAGCCCCACAGCCGCAACGGGCCGTAGTCGAGCCCGTAACGGGCGACACCGCGCAGCGCGTAGGCGTCCGTCAGCGGGGTCGTCGGCGTCCACATCATGCAAGTCAGCGCATAGATCAGGAACAGCGCCAGCGGCTGCTGTTGCAGGCCGACCGCCGCAAACCCGATCGCGGTTGCCAGCACCGAGATCATCATGCCGGCGCGAATCGCGTGTCGCTTTTCGGCAAGGGCGGTGATTTGCGGCAGCGTGGTGAAGCGCGTGATCGCCGGTAGTGCGTTGATGAGGCCGATCCATCCCGCGTCGATGCCGATCGACTTGAGCCAGAGCGGGAAGAACGGCAGATGCGTGCCCGACACTGCGAACACGGCCGAATAGAACAGCGCCAGATTCACGGCGAATCGCCGCTTCTCGGAGGCTGTGGTGGGGATTTGTGATTCGGCTGGCATCAAACCAATTGCGATTCGGTCGATATCGTGGTGATCGTTACTGTAACGCGCGGTGATTTGCGCGACGAGATTGACATGGCCAACGAAGCATTCGCCCTTTCGCCTATGTCTGCCCGCGCGGCCGAGCCGAACGAGCAGGATTACGACGCGATCCGCGAAGCCTTCATGGAGACCGCGCGCGGCCGCTGGTTCCTCGGCGAATATGCCAAGCGCAACCGCAATGCCGACACCAGCATGGTGCTCGACGCCGTCGCGAAAATCGAAGAAACCCTTGCGGCACAGCGACAACCCGTCGTCGAGGACCGCCTGCCCGAAGCACTGGTCGAGATCCGCCGCGCGATCCGCGAGGCCGAGACGATCGCGATCGCAGCCTTCGACCCCGCCGCGATCGAGGCGAGCCTTGCCGCGATCCCGCGCGGCGTGCGCATCATCAAGGAGATCTCCTGGCGCTGGCGCGAGATCGGCGCCGACGGGCGAATCTGTGATTTGATTGATTCGCAGCTCTCCTCCATCGAGGCGGCCTGCGCCCAGGTTTCGATCATCGACCCGCGCGAGGACCTCAAGGCTGCCTTCGATCTCCTGAAGGACCGGGTCGAGCAGACCGATGCGGACGGCTCGGCTGCGCCGCAAGCAGAGGCCCCTCCCTCGCCGGTGGCGGAAGCCCCGCCTGCTGAGACCATGGCGAGCGAAGCACCCGTGGCTTTTACGGAGGCGCCGCAGGAGATCGCACAGACTCCCGAGCCCGAAGCGGTCGTTGAAGCAAGTAGCGTTGCTAAAGCGATGTCTGGTGCCGAGGAAGCAATCGACATCGCGATCGAGCCGGAGATTGCTGAAAGCCACGCCGCCGTCGAAGAGAGCTTCGCTGCGGTTGAGGAAGGCGGCATCGAGCCTGCCGCCGTCGCAGAGATCACCGACGAGTTTTCGTTCGACGCCGCCGCGGAAGCCGAGGACGACGCCGTGCTCGCCGCGATCGCGATGGAGATGGCCGCGCCCGATCCGGAGTTCGACGAGATCGTCGAGCCCATGGAAATCCCTGCGGACATCCCGGAGCCAATGGCTGCGGAGGTCGCGCCACTCGCCGCCGAGGTTCCGGAGCTGGTCGCAGCGCAGCCGGCCGTGGCTCCGTACGTGGAGGAGCCAGTCATCGAGGCGCCGATCGCGATGGAGTCGCTCGCGCGCCTCACCGATGCCATTGCCGAAGCCGCCGCCGAAGTGATGGAACAACCCGCCATGGCGATGGCGCCCACGGCAACATTCGCCTCGGCCCCGACCGCGACACTCCCGATGCCGTCACCTCTGTCCGAAGCCTCGCTCGGCGCAACCATCCTGGCCAGCGGCATACTGCAAAAACCCCGCGCTGCCGCCAACGACGTACTCGCGCCGATCCGCCGCATGACACAAGCCGAGAAGATCGCGTTCTTTTCGTAAGGCGCGCTTGCCTCTCCACATCGTCGCTGCGCTCGCTCGTTCGTAGCTTCCCCTAGTTGATCACGCCCTTGCGGATCAGGAAGCAGCCATAGCCCCTGCTGTCACCGACCTGCACGACGCCGAAGCTTGCCGCGGCCGCGCGATAAAAGTCCGGCCGCGACAGCTTGCCGGGGGCGATGGAGCGGCCGACGGCGCGGTCGATCTCCGCAAGCACCGCGCGCTGCACGTCGGGTACGCGGTCGGGGTCGTCGACCGGCATCATCACGCGCACCGGATCGGGATCGAAATCGTCGAGCGGATAGAGCGTCATGATGGCGCGCACCGCGGTCTCCATGCTGATGCCCGGCAGCTGGATCAGGCGCTGCGACGACGTCGTCCGGGCGATGTGTGTCGCCGGATGATTGGCATCGACGACCACGAGGTCGTCGCCATGGCCCATCGAGGCGAGCAGCCAGAGCAGGTCGGGCGTGAGGATCGGATCGATCGATTTCAGCATGTGACGCTCACCATGGAGGGTTCCAACGTGATTCAGATCACGCATGGTACCACGGTGATCGCGATCACGGACCCTGGGCTCGAACGCGGCCAGGCTTCGGCGCAACCAATCTCGCATCGAGATTAGCGCTCGAGATTAGCCCTGGGAGCTCGCCATGTTCCGCCTGAAATCCGCCCTGATGACTGCGGGCCTGCTGGGAAGCCTGTTCGGCTTCGCCTGCGGCCCCGTTTCCGCACAAGTCGCCCCCGTCGAGCCGGCGCCCCCAACCGCGCTGCAAGGCCCAGAGCAGCGGGTGGCGCTGGTGATCGGCAATTCGAACTACCAGAACGCGCCGCAGCTTGCGAACCCCGACAATGACGCGCAGTCGATGGCGCAATTCCTGAACTCGGCCGGCTTCGAGGTGATCTCGGCGACGGATTTGACCCAGAACGACATGCTCCGCGTCGTGCAGGATTTTTCCGCCAAGGTGTCCGCGCGTGGTCCGAACACGGTCGCCATGGTCTATTACGCCGGTCACGGCGTGCAACTCGCCGGCGAGAACTATCTCGTTCCCATCGACGCCAAGGTCACGAGCCAGACTGAGCTCGTCAACAACTCGGTGCGCCTCGTCGACGTGATGTCGACGCTGGAGACGATCCCGAGCCGGATGCGCATCGTCATCCTCGATGCCTGCCGCAACAACCCGTTCCCGAATGTCAACGACGCCAGCCGCGGGCTCGCCATCGTCGATGCGCCGAACGGCTCTATCGTCGGCTACTCGACCGCGCCGGGCACTGAGGCGCTCGACGGCGTTGGCGGCCACAGCCCCTATACGCAGGCCTTCCTCAACGCTGCGCGCGAACCCAACGTGCCGATCGAGCAGCTGTTCAAGCGCGTGCGTCTCCAGGTTAACCAGACCACCAGCGGCGCGCAGGTTCCCTGGGAAAGCTCATCGCTGACCTCTGACTTCACCTTCTTCGGCGACACGGCCGTTGCCGCCAACCGTGCGCCGGTCAATACGCCGGTCGTGCAGATGGCCTCCAACCTGCCGAGCCGCTCGACCCGCCAGGCCTATGACTACGTGCTGTCCGAAGGCCGGCCCGAGTATTATCAGGAGTTCATCGCGATGTATCCGCACGACCCGCTGTGCGATCACATCCGCTGGCTGCTGTCGAACCTGCTGCTGTCGCAGGCCTGGCACCAGGCGGTGCTCGCGAATTCGCCGATCGGCTACAAGGCTTTCTATAATAACTACGGCAACAGCCCCTATGCGCAAATCGCGCTGAAGCTCGAGACGCAGCCGAAGCTGATCCCCTTGATGCAGGCGACGAAGTTCTTGGCCCCGCAGAACATTGCCCCGACCTTGAAGATCGGCAATCTCGGCCAGCCCAAATACATGCCGCTGATCCAGCAGGGCAATGGCGGCCAGCAGCTGAATGCCAACCTGCCGGTCGTGCAGAAGCCGGTCGACAGCAACGTCATCAGCAAGATCGTCACCCTGCCCGCGCCGACCAACACCACGACCAACAACGGCGGCATCGGCAAGATCGTGACGCTGCCGGTGACCAGCACCACGCCAAATGCCGGCAATACCAACAGCAACCCGGGCAAGATCGTGAGCATGCCGGTGAATGTCAGCAAGGGTGGCTCGAATGTCGACGTGAAGACTGTCGACATGAAGACGACCAACGTGCAGACGCAGAACAATCCGATCCACGTCAACAACGACGTCAAGCTCAACAACAACCCGGTGAACAAGGTGCAGGTCCAAAACAACCAGCAGAACAACCGCCCGCAGTTCAATGCGATGCCCAATGGCGGCGGCAACAACGTCCGGCAGTCGATGAACCAGTCGTCGAACATGAACAGCGGCAACAACCACCGCAGCAGCTTCATGCACTGATCGCGGTCTGAGCGCATACGACAAAGGGGCAGAGCGGCAACGCTCTGCCCCTTCTTCATGTCGGAGAATCAGGCCACCAGCTCGGCGAACAAATCGGCATCGACGTTGCCGCCGGAGAGCACGATGACCACGTTCTTGCCGGCGACGTCGAGGCGGCCGGCCAGCAGCGCGGCGAGGCCGACGGCGCCGCCGGGCTCGACCACGAGCTTGAGCTCGCGATAGGCAAACGCCACCGCCGCGCCGACTTCCTTATCCGACGCGGTGACACCGCGCGCCAATAGCTTGCTGTTGATCGCAAAGGTCATCTCGCCGGGGATCAGCGCCATCAGCGCGTCGCAGATGGTGCGGCCCGCAGGCGCATGCGGCTCGCGATGACCGGCGGTCAGCGACAGGCCGTGATCGTCGAACGCCTCGGGCTCTGCCACCACGATCTGCGCCAGCGGATAGCGTGCCTTCACCGCGGTCGCGACGCCCGCGATCAGGCCGCCGCCGGAGGCCGGCGCCACCACGATGTCGGGGCTAAGGCCGAGCGCTGCCATGTCTTCCGCGATTTCGCGGCCGGCGGTGCCCTGCCCCGCGATCACGAAGGGATCGTCATACGGCCGGACCAGCGTCGCACCGCGCTTCTCGGCGATGCCGCGCGAGATCGCCTCGCGGTCGTCGCGGTCGCGGTCGTACAGCACGACCTCGGCGCCGTAGGATTTGGTGCGCTCGCGCTTGGACAGCGGCGCGTCCGCCGGCATCACGATGGTCGCGTGCATGTCGAGGATCTTGGCCGCGGCCGCCACGCCCTGGGCGTGGTTGCCGGAGGAGAACGCGACCACGCCGCCGACGCGCTTGTCGTGCGGGATCGAGGCGACCTTGTTGAAGGCGCCGCGGAACTTGAAGGAGCCGGTGCGCTGGAGCATCTCCGGCTTCAAAAACACCTTTGTACCGACGCGCTCGTTGAGCACGGGAAAGGACAAAAGCGGGGTGCGGATGGCGAAGGGCGCGATCACGCGTGCGGCGGCATCGATATCGGCGGGGCCGATCGGAAGGGGCTGTTCGGTCATGTCAGATGTTATCGCGCGGGATACGCCGCGGGCAAGACACCTCCGCGAGAGGCTTTTTGCAGGTCAGGCGACGAACCGCGGCTGTTCCGTGCCGTTCCGGCCGGGCAGCACCGCGCCGACGGCCCGGATGCTGTCCACAAAAGCCCGCGCGGAGGCCTCCCAGGTGTAATTGGAGGCGAATTCGACGCAGGCCGGCCGCGAAATGTCGAGCGCGGCGAAGCAGGCGTTGCGCAGATCATGATCCAGCGCGCCGACCGGCGCATCGCCGATCACGTCGCGGGGCCCCTTTACCGGGAACGCCGCGACCGGCAGGCCGCTTGCCAGCGCCTCCAACAGGACCAGGCCGAAGGTGTCGGTCCTGCTCGGAAACACGAAGACATCGGCCGCCGCATAGACGTCCGCCAGCGCCTCGCCGTGCTTTTCGCCGAGGAAGATCGCGTCTGGATAGGCCTCTTCCAGCGCAATGCGCGCCGGGCCGTCGCCGACGATCACCTTGGTGCCGGGCAGGTCGAGGTCGAGGAAGGCCTCGAGATTCTTCTCCACCGCGACACGGCCGACCGAGAGGAACACCGGGGCCGGCAGGCAGAGGTCGATGGCGCGGGGATGGAACAAATGGGTATCGACGCCGCGCGGCCACAGCACGACATTGGCAAAACCGCGCTCGCTGAGCTCGCGTGCGAGCGCCGGCGTTGCCGCCATCACAGCCCGGCTGGTGCTGTGGAAACGTCGCAGCGCCCGCCAGATCAGGGATTCCGGAACGGGCACCCGGGCGCGAACATATTCGGGAAAGCGGGTGTGGAAGCTGGTCGTGAACGGCAGCTTGCGCTGGCGGCAATAGCGGCGGACCATCAGGCCAATCGGCCCCTCCGTCGCGACATGAATGCTGTCGGGCCGGGCTTCTTCGATCAGCTTCGCAATCCGGGCCGGGCGCGGCATCGCCAGCCGCACGTCGCGATAGCTCGGCATCGCAAAGGTACGAAACGATTGCGGCGTCAGGAACGTGAACTCGACACCAAACCCCTTGGCCGCGTCAGCGAGCTTGGTCAGCGTCCGAACCACACCGTTGACTTGCGGGTGCCAGGCGTCGGTCGCGACCAGGATGCGCATCAGGCCGCCCTTGCTGCCACCTGCGGGACTTCGGCCGGCTTCTGCGCCTGATCCGCCCAGGTGATGATCTCGAAACGGCCGTCGTCATGCTCGACCAGCGCGGTGCAGCTCTCCACCCAGTCGCCGCAATTCATGTAGCGGATGCCGCCCTCGTCGCGGATCACGGCGTAGTGGATGTGGCCGCAGATCACACCGTCGGCGTCGTGACGACGCGCCTCGGCGGCGAGCGCCTGCTCGAACGCGCCGATATAGTTGACGGCGTTCTTGACCTTCTGCTTGGCCCATTGCGACAGCGACCAATAGGGCACTTTGAACATGCGCCGGAAGAAGTTGACAAAGCGATTCATCTGGATCGCGAAGTCGTAGGCCTTGTCGCCGAGATGGGCGAGCCAGCGCGCGTTCTGCACCACGAGGTCGAAGATGTCGCCGTGGATGACGAGAAAGCGCTTGCCATCCACGCCGGTGTGGACGGTGTTCTCGACCACGTCGATGCCGCCGAAATGCGTGCCGTAATAGTTGCGCAGGAATTCGTCGTGATTGCCGGGGATGTAGATGACCTTGGCGCCCTTGCGCGCTTTGCGCAGAAGCTTCTGGACCAGGTCGTTGTGCGATTGCGGCCAGTGCCAGCTCGATTTCAGCGCCCAGCCATCGACGATGTCGCCGACGAGATAGATGGTGTCGGCATCGTGGTAGCGCAGGAAGTCCAGCAGAAGGTCGGCTTGCGAGCCGCGGGCTCCGAGATGGACGTCGGAGATAAACAAGGTGCGAAAGCGCCTTTCAGGGCTCTCGTCACTCACATCGTAACTTCCCATGCGACAGCCTGTAACAATGTCCCGTGACAGGGGGATGACCATTGAACCTTTGAGGCACCCTCAGATACGAATCAAACCTCGCCTCGCCCTCCCCGCGAATATCAGTCGCATGCGACAATCAGGCGACATGAGGCGGCCATGGTTGTCCGCAAAAGCCCGGGTACCGCGGCCATACTGGTTAACGGCGGGGGCCGGCGCGCAGCTCGAAGCCGCTGTCAGTAAAACTTGTGGAAATGATGGATCGGCCCGTGGCCGTGACCGACGCTGAAGCGGTCGGCAGCCGCGATCGCCGCACTGATCCAGCTCTTGGCGTTGCGCACCGCGCGCTCGAGATCATCGCCCTTGGCGAGACCCGCCGCGACCGCCGAGGACAGCGAGCAGCCGGTGCCGTGGGTATTGCGGGTGGCGACGCGGGTTGCGGCGAGCGCGATCGTGTTGTCGGCATCGACGAGATAATCGATGCTTTCGGCGCCCTCGCCGTGCCCGCCCTTGATCAGCACCGCGCGGCAGCCGAGCGCGAGCAGGCGGCGCCCCTGGCTCTCGATGTCGGCTTCACTTCGCGCGACCGGCTCGTCGAGCAGAGCGGCGGCCTCCGGCAGATTGGGCGTGATGACCGACGCCAGCGGCATCAGTTTCTGCCGCAGGGCCTCGACGGCTTCGGACGCCAGCAGACGGTCGCCGGAGGTTGCGACCATCACGGGATCGAGCACCACATGCCGCGGCGCCCAGCGCGACAGCGCGGCTGCGATGGCATCGATGCTCGCGGCCTGTGCCACCATGCCGATCTTCACCGCGCCAATTTCGAGATCGGAGAACACGGCATCGATCTGCGCGGTGACGAATTCCGCAGGCACCGCGTGAATGCCGGTGACGCCGTTGGTGTTCTGCGCCGTCAACGCCGTGATGGCGGACGCGCCGTAGACGCCGAACGCGGCAAAGGTCTTCAGGTCGGCCTGGATGCCGGCGCCGCCGCTCGAATCGGAGCCGGCGATGGTGAGCGCCACGGGCGTCGTCATCGCGGGAGACACTTGCTTGAAGAAAACACGGCCATGATCTGTCCTAGCGCGCGCCCAGCACGCCAGCAAGCCGGGCCTGCCACCGCAACCCTGGTCCGCGGCCCCGCCGATCGCGTACCGGCGAATCAGGCGAAAAGGGTCCCGCGTTGCGCTGTCGTCCCGCGAGCGTGCACATCCAGCGAAAATAAGACCTCGGCATCGCGCGGTCTTGGCGTCCCTCCGGATCAATGAAACGTTAGTGGATTCGTCAGCGACGCCACGCTACGGGCCGGCCCGGCCTGCAAGCCTCTCGGGATTGTATCATGTGGGCCTATTTCGAACGTCTCCTCGATTCGTCGATGTTTTCACCGCACGGCATCTGCCTGCTGTGGGAGCCCGAGCTGATCTGGTTCCACGTCGTCTCGGACGCCTCCATCGCGGCTGCGTATTTCTCGATCCCGTTCGCCCTCACTATTCTCGTCACCAAGCGGCGCGACCTCCAGTTCGGGTGGGTCTACTGGGCGTTCGCAATCCTCATCATGGCATGCGGCCTGACGCATGTGCTCTCGATCTACACGCTCTGGGTCCCGATCTATGGCATCGAGAGCATCGTCAAGGCGGCGACCGCGGTTGCATCGATCTCCACGGCGGCAGCGCTCTGGCTGCTGTTGCCGAAAATCCTGACCATCCCCGCCCCGTTCGAGCTTCAAAAGGTCCAGGCCGCGCTCGAAGAGGAGGAAATCAAGAGCCGGGATGCGACGCTGCTGCTCCGGCAGGTTGGGGACGCCCAGCGCGCGATGCGCGAGAGCATGACGCGCCTCACCGCCGTCGTCGAGACCGCGGTCGACGGCGTCATCCTGTTCGATGCGCAAGCCCGCATTCTTCTGTTCAATCCCGCCTGCGAACGGTTGTTCGGCTATCGCGCCGAGGAGGTCATGAATCATGACGTCGGCATGCTGATGTCCGACGTGGAGAGGCCCTCATCCACGGGTCATGCGCGGCGTTTCTCCACCGGGGAAACCGCCGGCCTGTGCAAGGACGGCTCGACCTTTCCGATGAATCTGTCGGTGGGCCAGGCGTGGCAGGACGGCGAGCTGATCTACGTCGGAATCGTCCACGACCTGACTACGCGCAAGCTGACCGAGCAGCAGCTTCAGCAGGCGCAGAAGATGGAGACGGTCGGCCAGCTCTCCGGCGGCATCGCTCATGACTTCAACAATCTCCTGACCGTGATCATCGGCAACGCCGAGCTTCTCAGCGAGCAGCTCAAGACGCGGCCCGATCTGCGGCAATTCGCCGACGACATCTGCGAGTCCGGCGAACGCGGCGCGGAGCTGACGCAGCGGCTGCTCGCATTCAGCCGCCGCCAGCTGCTCCGGCCGCAGACGATCGATTGCCGCGAGCTGATCGTATCCATGCTCAAACTGTTCAAGCGCACCTTGCGCGAGAATATCGAGATCAACACCGCGTTCGGGCCCGGCACGATCAAGGCCTTCGCGGACCGCACCCAGCTCGAATCCGCTGTGCTGAACCTTGCGCTGAATGCGCAGGACGCCATGCCATCAGGAGGACATCTGACGCTGAGCACGGAACTCGCCGCGATCGACGAGGATTATCGCAACCTGCACCCCGAAGTCGTGTCCGGCAGCTACGCCCTGATCTCCGTCACCGATGACGGCGAAGGCATGACGCCTGAGGTGATCGAGCACGCCTTCGAACCGTTCTTCACCACCAAGGATGTCGGCAAGGGCTCCGGTCTCGGGCTCAGCATGATCTATGGCTTCGCAAAACAGTCCGACGGCCATGTCTCGATCTATAGCGAACAGGGCCTGGGGACGACGGTCCGGATCTACCTGCCACGCACCGGCGCCGGGCAATCCCTCACTGATTTGGTGGAGAGCGAGGAGGCCGCACCACGCGGTCACGAAACGATCCTGATCGCGGAGGACGATCCGTTCGTGCGCTCCTCGGTCATCCTCAGGGTGGAAGCGCTCGGCTATCGCGTTGTCGCGGCCGTCAACGGCAAGGAGGCCCTGCAGCGGCTGCGCGCCGATCCCGGCATCGCCATGCTGTTCACCGACATCGTCATGCCGGGCGGCATAAGCGGCTGGGAGCTCGCCGAGCAGGCCCGGCGGATTCGCCCCGGCCTCCCGGTGCTGTTCACCTCCGGCTACGCGCTGGAGACCCTGGTCGAGCAGGGCCGGGCGCAAGCGCAGGCGGTCGTCCTGACAAAACCCTATCGCAACGCCGAACTGGCGCAGCGGCTCAGGGACGCCTTTGCCGCGGCAACTGTGACCTCCTGAGCGCAGGCCAGCATCTGGCGGCCGGCCAGCCCGCTTGCTAAATCGGGCTGGTTTTGGCCTATTAGCCGCCAGCTATGCCTTCGGAGTGACTGCAATGGTTCCCTTTTTCGTCCAGATCAAATGCAAGCTCGGCCAGTCCTATACGGTCGCCAACGCGCTCGCCGAAGCCGAGATCGCCTCCGAGATCTACTCCACGGCCGGCCATTACGACCTGCTGGTGAAATTCTACGTCGACAACGACACCGACATCGGCCATTTCATCAACGAGAAGGTGCAGATCCTGCCAGGTATCCAGGACACCCTCACCATCATCACCTTCAAGGCGTTCGGCGCGAGCTAGCTATCCTGAATTGGCGCAATTGGCGCGGTTCTCGCAGCCGGCGGCCTTTGTTAGCGTTGGGTCTTTGGAATTGAAGTGAGCACTGAGCAAGTCATGGCCCTCACGACTTCGGTGCCGCTGCTGATCAGCCAGCAGTTTGATAGTGAAGTGCTGTTGGCCAACCATCAGAATGGCGTCTACTACAACCTCGACGGCAGCGCCGCGCAGGTCTGGCTCGGCCTTCGGAAGCTTTGATACGCGGGCCATCTCAGGAACGCGTCACCCTCATCAGACGGGAAGATGTCGAAACGACCAACCGCAATTGCGCGAAGCTTCGACACTCCATTGTGACGCAATTCCAATTCCTAACCAGCACCTGAGGAAGGGGCGCAATCACGGCGTGTCAAATGGAAACGGCCGGCCTCAGCCGCCACCCGCCTTGCGCTTTGGCGGCGTCGGCCCGTCCACGGGCGGCAGCGACTTCAGATAGGCGGCCATCGCAGCGCGATCCTCAGGCTTCAACTGCGCCAGGTTCTTGATCACCGGCCGCATCGAGCCTGAGGCAGTGTCGCCCTCCGGCATGTCGCCGGTTTCGAGAAAGTCGGCGATGTCCTTCTCACTCCACGCACCGATGCCCTTCTGCGTGATGTTCGGCACCCAGCCCTCGCCTTCCAGATTGGGACCGCCGGCGAAGCGCTGCGAGGTGATGAGGCCGCCGAGAAAATTGCGCGGGCTGTGGCATTCGGCGCAATGGCCAAAACCGTTCACGAGATAGGCGCCGCGATTCCATTGCGCCGAGCGCTTTGCATCCGGCACGAACGGCCTGACATCCATGAACAGCAATTTCCAGATGGCGACATTGCGGCGGATATTGAAAGGAAACGGCAGATCGTGATCACGCACCCGGCCGGACACGGGCGGCAGCGTCTTCAGATAGGCGAAGAGATCGCGGACGTCCTCGACCTTCGCAAGGTGGTAGGAGGTGTAGGGAAACGCCGGAAAATAATTGCTGCCTTCGGGAGAAATGCCGCGCATCACGGCGTTGACAAAATCGGCCTCGCTCCAGCGGCCGATGCCGTCGGTGAGATCCGGGGAGATATTCGGTGCATAGAACGTCCCGAACGGCGAGCCGAGCGACAGGCCGCCACCGAGCCGCAGGCGATCGGGCTGGTTGGGCAGGGCATGGCAGGACGAGCAGCCGCCGGCGTTGAACAGCTCCTGCCCATTGGCGAGATCCGGCCCCCGCGTGGGCGCCGGCAATGCCAATGCGGACGGCGCGGTCAGCCACCAATAAAAGCAGAAAGCTGCTGCTGCGGCGACCAGCATGGCCAAAATTGTTCGTCGCAGCATTGAGGATCCCATCGAGCTCTGGCGAATTTACGGACCATCCCGTTTCCGCTCCAGCCACGAATAATTTAGATGGTTTGATCAGAATGCGGGAATAAAGTCGGAACCGCACTGTTTGCAAATTGACTGCAATCAGATGTCAACAGGGAGAGACCCATGAACAAAGCGCTTTTCGCCACGCTGGCCCTCGGAGCCGCCGTCGCATTCGCAGGCTCGGCCAGCGCGGAGAAACTGAAGGCGACGCTGGACGGCAAGTCCGAAGTCCCCGCCACCACCAGCAGCGGCACCGGCACGGCCGATCTCGACTATGACGCCGCCACCAAGAAGCTCTCCTGGAAGGTGAGCTATTCCGGCCTCTCCGGCCCCGCCACCGCCGCCCATTTCCACGGCCCCGCCGAGACCGGCAAGAACGCCGGCGTCGCGGTTCCGATCGCGGGCATCGCCAACAGCCCGGCCGAGGGCTCGGCCACGCTGACCGACGCGCAGGCCTCCGATCTCCTCGGCGGCAAGCTCTACGTCAACATTCACACCGCGGCCAACCCGGGCGGCGAGATCCGCGGTCAGGTGACGAAGTAAACCAAAGCTGCTTCGTTACGGAAAGGCCGGGCGCAGAGGGGGCGGCCGGCCTTTTCGATTCCGGCCGAGGTCGAACCTCTCAGGCGCGACGCTTCCGCACGGCGACCTGGTGGCTTCTAAGGATCACCTCGGCATCGTCGTGCCAGGCAAGGAAGGCGTCGGCGGCCGGCGCGGCACGCCTTCGCGCAGCAGGCGCCAGGAAGCGAGGCAATCGATCATCACGTCGTCGCGCTGATGGCTACCGTCGACAGATTCGAACATTGCGTTCTCTTCGCGCAGGATGCCGAGCGCCTTGATCGAGGGGCCCACGATCTTGCGCAGCCGCATGCCATGGGCGGCAAGGTTGAGGTCGAACCGCCCGGCATCGTCATCGCGGAACAGATCGACGCAGGTGAGATGCGCGATGAGAGTTGGGACCTTGGCTGCACGAGGGCAACGACCATTGTGCCGTCGATCTGACGCTTTATGATCGCCTCCAGAGCAAAGGGGCGCAACATGACCACTCCCAACGAGAATTATCCCGCCTTCTCCGACAAATTATCGCACCAAGGGGCCTGCCGGAAACCTGGTCACACATCATTGCACATTCTGGCGGGCGTTGTCGTTGCCGCAGCGCTTCTTTCATTCTCCGAACCGGCCGTCGCGCAAACCGACATCGAAAAGCAGGCTCAATGCGAGCTGTCCGCGATCCGCGATACCAGATCGCCTCTTGCCATCCAGTACATCCGATCGGCCTGCAACTGGCTGTGGTCAACGGCGACTCCTTGTTGAACGAGTCCAGCAAGGGCTATTACGTTTGTCTCGTGCGGCAGCTCTCGGGCGCCCAGGCCAACGAGGCTGCCGCGGCAATCATCTCGGCATGTCGCACGTCCAATCCGCTTTGAGCAGTACCTAAGCCGCACTCAATGCCTGCGTGAGATCTGCGATCAGGTCCGAGGGGTGTTCGATACCGATCGACAGCCGGATCGTGGAATCCAGAACGCCGATTTTCTGGCGAATGTCGGCCGGAACGCCGGAATGGGTCATCGTCGCCGGCAGGCTCGCCAGCGACTCCGTTCCGCCAAGGCTCACCGCGAGCTTGAATATCTGGAGCGCGTTGAGGAACCTCACCGCTGCCGCCTTGCCGCCGACGATGTCGAACGAGAACGTCGATCCCGCACCCAGGCATTGCCGCGCAAACACTTGGCCGGCCGGTGATGCTTCTTCGTGATGACCGAGATAGTGGACCTTGGCGACCTTGTCATGGTCGCGCAGATAGTCCGCCACAAGGCGCGCGTTGCTGTCGGCCTTCTCCATGCGCAGGCTCAGGGTCTCGAGCGAGCGGTTGATCATCCAGCAGGAATGCGGATCGAGCTGGGTGCCGATGGCGCCGCGCAGCGCCTTGATGCTCTTCATGATCGCCTTGGTGCCGAGGGCTGCGCCCGCGATCAGGTCGGAATGACCGCCGACATATTTGGTCAGCGAGTACAGCGAAATATCCGCGCCATGCTCGATCGGCCGCTGAAACACCGGACCGAGCAGCGTATTGTCGCAGGCGATGATCGGCGTGTGGCCCTGGGCCTTTCCGATGGTCTCCGCGACGCGGCGCATCAACGCAACGTCGACCAGGCCGTTGGTCGGGTTGGCCGGGGTCTCGATCAGGATCATCGCAACCCGGCCCTTGCGCATGGCCTCCTCCGCGGCCTGGCCGACCACCGCTTCGTCAATGCCATCGGCAAAGCCGACCGCGCCGATCGCAAGACGCGAAAGCGTGTTCGTCAACAGGGTTTCCGTCCCGCCATAGAGCGGCTGAGAGTGCAGGATGACATCGCCAGGGCGAATGAAAGCCAGGATCGTGGTCGCGATCGCCGCCATGCCGGATGAGAACAGGACGCAGCTCTCGGTGCGCTCATAGATGGCGAGCCTGTCCTCGACGATTTCGCTGTTGGGATGGTTGAACCGCGAATAGACCAGGCCCGCGCCCATGCCTTCCGGCGGCTCGCGACGGCCGGCGACGAAATCGAAAAAATCCTGCCCGTCATCGGCCGTCTTGAACACGAAGGTCGAGGTCAGGAACACCGGCGGCTTGATGGCGCCTTCCGACAATTGCGGATCATAGCCATAGGTCAGCATCAGCGTTTCCGGATGCAGCATATGGTTGCCGATATGGGTTTTCGACGGGAACGGTTTGACCATGGCCTGCCTCGCTGTTGACTGGGATCCGCGCCGTGCGTTGGAACTCCTGATGTCGTGAGGCATCAACGCCGCAGCGGCGCGACCAGAGATAACCACTCGGACGGCGATCCGTCAGGCCATGCGAACAGAATTTGCAGTTGCGCTTCGCATCCTATGTCGGTTGAGGAAACGCCTGCAGCCCGCATGAGCGACTCATGCGGGCTGCGAGCTCGAGCGTAGAAAAGGACGGGACGCTACTTCAGCTTCAGCCGGTACGTCTCGTGGCAATCGGTGCAGCGATCGTTGATCGCTGTGTAGGCGGCCTTGAGGCTCGCCACGTCGGTGATCTTGCCCTTGACCTCGGCGATCGCCTTCTGCACCGGCGGAATCTTGGAGTCGAAATCAGCCTTGTTCTGCCAGACCTTCGGCGACGCGCCGTAGGTCGCGTTGACCACGTCCTGCTTGGGATTGACCTCGAACGTCTTTGCGATCTTGGTGACGTCGATTTCCATGCTTGCGATCGCCTGATCGACGGCCTTCTGATCGTAGGGGATTTCACCCTTCGTCATCTTCAGGATGATGCCATACTGGTTCTTGGCGATCGAGCGCATCAGATTGTCCTGCTGGACGGCAATCTCCTGCTGCGCCATCACGGCGCCCGCACCCAAAACGAGAGTGCCCACGACAATCATCGTTCGTTTCATCGGTTTGTTTCTCCGGATCGCAAGACGGTTGGGGGGATCATTGATGGTTAGAACCCGGCGGCGGGCGATTATTCCCGCCGCGCGGATCCCCGCCTAGAGGCTGTGGCGGCGGTGGTGCTCGTTGATCGCGATCCAAACACGTTCTGGTGTCGCCGGCATGTCGATGTGGTCGATCTTGTATTCGCGCCAGAGCCCGTCGACGATGGCGTTGACGACGGCGGGACAGGAGCCGATCGCACCGGCCTCGCCCGCGCCCTTCACGCCCAGCGGATTGGTCGTGCAGGGAATGTTGTTGGTCTCGAACACGAAGGACGGGCCGTCGGCTGCGCGCGGCAGCGCGTAGTCCATGAAGGTCGCGGTGATGAGCTGGCCGTCACCGGCGCCATAGACCACCTGCTCCATCAGCGCCTGGCCGATGCCCTGCATGGCGCCGCCATGCACCTGGCCGGCGAGCAGCAGCGGATTGAGCGTCTTGCCGAAATCGTCGACGATGACGTAGTTGACGATCTTGATGATGCCGGTCGCCGGATCGATCTCGACCTCCGCGACATGGGTGCCGTTGGGATAGGTGCCGTCGGCGCTGGCGAAGGTCGCGCTGGCATTCAGCTTGGACGGATCGGCATTCGGCCGCTTTGCGAGATCGGCGAACGAGATCGAACGGTCCGTGCCGGCGATGCGCACGACGCCCTCGGAGATCTCGAGATCACCGGCGCTGGCTTCCAGCGCCTGCGCCGCGATCTCCTTCAGCCTTTGGCCGAGCTCCCGCGTGGCGCGCTCGACGCTGACGCCACCCGAGGGAATCGAGGCGGAGCCGCCGGTGCCGAGGCCCGTGGCGATCATTGCGGTATCGCCCTGGTGGACGTGCACGCGCTCGGGCGCAACGCCGAACTGCTCGGCGACGATCTGCGCATAGGCGGTCTGGTGGCCCTGCCCGCTCGACTGCGTGCCGATCAGGACGGTGATGTCGCCATTGGGGTCCATCCGCACATTGGCGGTCTCCTCGCCCATGGTGCCGCAGACCTCGACATAGCTCGCCAGCCCAATGCCGCGGATCAGGCCGTTCTTCTTGGCCGCCTTGGCGCGCTTTCCGAACTCCTTCCAGTCGCCGATCTCCATCGCGCGCTTGAGATGCGCGGCGAAATCGCCGGAATCATAAACCTTTCCCGTGGCGGTCTTGTAGGGCAGCGCCTTCGGCTGAATGAAGTTCTTGCGGCGGATGGCGTCCGGCGTCATGTCGAGTTTTCGCGCACAAGCGTCCACGAGGCGCTCGATCACATAGGCAGCCTCGGGCCGCCCCGCGCCGCGATAGGCATCGACGGGAACGCTGTTGGTGAAGACGGTCCGCACCCGGCAGTGGAAGGCCTGGATGTCGTAGAGGCCAGGCAGCATGCCGGCGCCGCCATGCGGAATGTAGGGCCCGAAGGTCGACAGATAGGCGCCCATGTCGCCCATCAGGTCGCAATCCATCGCGAGGAATTTGCCGTCTTCAGTCAGCGCCATCTTCGCGGTCGTGACGTTGTCGCGGCCCTGCGCGTCGCCCATGAAATGCTCGGTTCGGTCGGCCGCCCATTTCACCGCCTTCTTCAGTTTGCGCGCAGCAACTGCGACCAGGGCGTATTCGCGGTACGGAAACAGCTTTGTGCCAAAGCCGCCGCCGACGTCGGGGCAGATCACCCGCATCTTCTCGGTCGGGATGTTCAGCACGTTCTGGCACAGGATGTCGCGCAGGCGGTGGCTGCCCTGGCTGCCGATCGTCAGCGTCAGATGATCGTTCTTGGCATCGTACTCGCAGACGGCGGCGCGCGCCTCCATGAAGCTCGCGACCACACGCGGATTGACGATGGCGATTTCGGCGACCGCATGCGCCTTGGCGAACGCGGCCTCGGTCGCTTTCTTGTCGCCGATCCCGACGTCGAACAAGACATTGCCGGACTTGTCCGGCCAGACCTGCGGCGCGCCCTTTTTCACGGCGTTGACGAGGCCGGTCACGGCCGGCAGCGGCGTCCACTTCACCTCGATCGCCTCGATCGCATCGCGGGCCTGGTCGATGGTCTCGGCCACCACGAAGGCGATGGAATCGCCGACATGGCGCACCTCGTCCTTGGCGAGGATCGGATAAGGCGGGCCGGTGAATGGATCGGTCTCGAGATTGAACAGGCACGGCAGATTGCCGAGCTCTTTGACGTCGTCAGCGGTCAGGATCAGCGCCACGCCGGGCAGCGTCCGGGCACGGCTCGCATCGATGGTGAATTTGGCATGCGCATGCGGCGAGCGCAGCATCAGGCAGCGAAGGGCGGCCTGCGGCGCGTAATCGTCGGTATAGCGGCCCTTGCCGCGGATGAGCGCGTCATCCTCCTTGCGCAGCACACTCTGGCCGACGCCGAACTTGATGGGGGCTGCCATTTGATCTCCACGTCCGCATGGTTGTTTTGCCGGCATATTGCCGTGAAAAAAGTGGCAAGGCAAACGGCTTTAGCCGTGCGCGTGGGTCACAAGCCGGGGAACGCGCCGCGCCCCATCACCATGAGGGTCTGGGATTACGCCGCGAACCAAGACCTCATCCTGAGGAGCCCGCCAAAAGCGGGCGTCTCGAAGGATCGGCCGCGAAGAAGCTCCCCACCAGGCGGCTCTGAAAGCTACATCACACCACGGCCCCATAGATACGTCGTGCTATCTCTGAGCGTATCGATAGCCCGTTGAGGCGAGATGTAGTCGATCTCGCCGCGCGTCAAGCCGATATCCATCAGCTGCCTGTCGCTCAGCTCCTGCAAAGTGACTCGTGGGCTCTGGCGCCGCTCCCAAAACGCACGCCAATATCGCTTGAGCAAGCCCAGGACGCTTCGCGCCGATGCGGCCGTTGCTCCGGCAGCATCCTTCTCCGACAAAGCGTCGTCCAGCGCTGCAGCGGACGCCTTGAGGCGCGCTGCCAGCGCCCGGTCCACCGCGTCTTTCGCCAACGCGATGGAGAGGCCGAGGCGCAGCCCTGCGGCATCGCGCTCCGTCCCGGATGTGATGTTCGTCAGTTGAGATGGCATCGGACGCTCCTGCTGTTGTGCCGGCAGGGAGCGTGGCCAAACAAAAGGCCCCGTCCGATGCCGGCGGGGCCTGGTGGAAAGATGTCGTCGTCGAATTCCTAGCGCACGACTCCTTCCACGGCCCAGCCGAAGCGGGTCATGTGCGTGAAGTTGACGTTGCGCGACGATTTCATCATGAGCCGCTCGTAGCACGGCAATCATGCAAAATCAAGAGATGCGCGGAGGACGGCTGCATCCTGGAGGCGAGCACCTCGCTCCGGCACATTCGTCTCCGACGCCCTCGCGCCCTCCTCGCAGCCGCACCGAGCAAATTGTTCGTGCCAGTCGTCCGCCGAGGGAGTAAGGCGCACATTCTGTGATAGCTTTGAGGTCAGCAGTTGACCCCAAAGCAGACATTGGTGGCCAATTCACACTTCGGTGGCGTTGCAGTAAGATTGCACCCAATAAACTTTGGGGACTATGCATGCGACGGCGACAGTTTGTGGCAGGCATTGGTGGTGCGGTGGTTTCGTCGCTCTCTGCTCGCGCGCAACAGCCAGCGAAGTTACCCGTCATTGGATTTATGGGGGCGGCTACGCCTTCGGCATGGAGCCCTTGGACCGCTGCGTTCGTAAAGCGTCTCGCCGAACTTGGCTGGACTGACGGCAGAACAGCCAAGATCGAGTACCGTTGGGCGGAAGGAAGCGAAGAACGCTACGCCGAAATCGGTGCGGAGCTCGTCAAGCTTGGTTGCGGCGTTCTCGTTACAGTCGGCGGGGATTCGGCCAGGAAAGCGACATCTACAATACCAATTGTGGTTGCGTTGATGTCAGACCCGGTAGGCACCGGCCTCGTAGCAAGTCTCGCACGACCGGGCGGCAACATCACTGGAATGTCGATACAATCGACCGATCTTGCCGGGAAACGAATAGAGCTAATAAAGGAAGCGATTCCCGCATTACGTCGTTTCGCGATCCTCGCTTATGTCGAATATGCTGGAACGATGCTCGACGTCGCTGCAATACATAGCGCTAGCAAGCGCGTTGGGCTGGAGGTTGTTACCATTCCCATCCACCGTGCGAACGATATCGAGCCCGCGTTGGCGTCGCTCGATCCTCAGATACAGGCCGTCTACGTCCCTCCAAATATTCTCGTAAACACAAACCGCATTCTTATCAACGAACTTGCACGGCAGCGGCGATTGCCGACCATGCATGGTTTCCGAGAGTATGTTGTTAGCGGTGGACTAATGTCATACGGACCCAACACGCCAAATTTGTTCCGGCGCGCCGCGGAGTACGTGGACAAGATTTTGCGGGGAGCAAAGCCCGTTGACCTTCCTGTCGAGCAGCCGACCGAATTCGATCTTGTTGTGAACCTAAAGGTCGCGAAGGCCATCGGCCTTGAGTTATCTCCGTCCCTGCTCACGCGGGCGGATGAGGTGATCGAATAACCGCTTTCCTGTTTTGGCCGATCACATCGATCGCTGCTCCTGTCGCTCCCCAGAGCGGATGACTAAGCAGTGATTTTGCTAGCCTGGCTCATGAACCGTTGATATTTGCATCTTGCAGTCGCATTGAGGGGTTTGGCTTTCGTGGTCGTAACTCCTCGCGGCCTATCCGCGCACCAGCGAGACCAGCCAGCGGCGGCCGAACAGGATGAGGATCGCGAGCGCGTAGACGATCGTGCCCCCGGCGGCCAACAGGACCAGTGTCAATTCGTCCCGGAAGTGCATCGAGCCCAGAGAAGCACCGCTGACGCGCGCGATCAGCCAGAAGGCGGCGGCCATGATGAGTCCGGTCAGCAGGAATTTGGCGAGCGACAGCAGCCACGCGCGGTCCGGCACGAGAAAGCCTCGCCGAACCGCGAAGAACAGCACCAGCAGCAGATTGGTCCAGACGCCGACGGCGGTTGCCAGCGCCAGGCCGATCTGGGCGAGCGATCCCATAAGTGCGAGTTTCAACGCGACGTTGACGGCGATGCCCGTCAGCGACGCGCGCACCGGCGTCGCGGTGTCCTTGCGCGCATAGAAGGTCGCGACCGCGCTGCGAATCAGCACGAAGGGAATCAGACCGATCGCGTAGGCCGCGAGCGTCGCACCGGCAGCGGCCGCATCGGCCTTGGAGAACGCGCCGCGCGCGAATAGCGCGCGCATGATTTCCTCGGGCACGGTGAGGAAGGCCGCGACGAACGGCACGGAGAACAGCAGCGTGAAATCGAAGGCGCGGCGCTGTGCCTTCATCGCGCCGTCATGATCGTTGGCGGTGATCCGCCGCGACATTTCCGGCAGCAGCACCGTGCCGATGGCGATGCCGATGACGCCGATCGGCAATTGGTTGAGGCGGTCGGCATAATAGAGCGCCGACAGTGCACCGGCGGGGAGGAAGGTCGCAATGATGGTGTCGGCGAACAGCGCGACCTGCGTGCCCATCGAGCCCAATGTCGCAGGGCCAAGCGCCCTGAAGAAGGCGCGGACATCTTCGTCGAGCCGCAGCGGCGCAAAACGCGGCAGGCCGCCATGGCGGGCGAGATCGCCCGCGAGCAGGAAATATTGCAGGAAGCCGGAAATCAGGACGCCCCAGGCCGCGGCGTGGCCTGCGGTCGGAAACCAGGCGGCGAGCGCCAGCGTCATCATCATCGCGACGTTGAGGAAGATCGACGCGGCGGCTGCGCTGGCAAAGCGCTGCATCACGTTGAGCATGCCGCCATAAAGCGTCACCAGCGTGATCAGCAGGAGATAGGGAAAGGTGATCCGGGTCAGCTCGATCGCGAGCTTGCGCTGCTCGGCATCCTCACTGAAACCGGGCGCCAGAAGGCTCATGGCCTGCGGCATGAACAGCCAGGCGACGATCAGCAGCACGACTTGAGAGGCCAGCAGCAGCGTGAAGATGCGGTCGGCGAACAGCCGTGCTGCCCCCTCCCCGCGCTCGCCATGGACGTGCGCGTAGGCCGGCACCCAGGCGGCGTTGAAGGCGCCTTCGGCAAAGATCGCACGGAAATGATTCGGCAGCCGCAGCGCCACGAAAAAGGCGTCGGCCACGGGGCCTGCGCCAAGGATCGCCGCGAGCATGATGTCGCGGGCAAATCCCGTCAGCCGCGAGAGCAGCGTATAGCCGCCAACCGTGAAGATACGTCCGAGCATGCGTCTGTTTTAGAGCATGGCGAGATTAGGTCTAGGTGCAAGCCGCGGTGCGCCCCCTCCCCGCTTGCTGGGGAGGGTTGGGGAGAGGGTGCCTCCACGAGCGAGGGCCCCCAAGAGGAGAGAACCCTCACCCGGATCGCTTGCGCGATCCGACCTCTCCCGCAAGCGGGAGAGGTGAAGAAACCACGGCGAAATCAGGTTGCCAGCGCGCCGCGCACGGCGGCGATGATTCGCTCCTGATCGGCTTCGGTCAGATAGGCGTGCATCGGCAGGCTGATGACGTCCTGCGACAGGTTCTCGCAGGCCGCCAGGCCGCCGTCGGCGACCGGATACTGCTTGTAGGCGGTCTGCTGGTGCATCGACTTGCCGTAATAGATCGCGGTCGGCACGCCCTGGGCCTTCAGCGCGGCAGCAAAGCCGTCGCGGTCGGTGCCCTCAGGCAGGCGGATGGTGTATTGCGCCCAGACCGAAGTGTTGCCGGGGCTGAGGCGCGGCACGGTCACCACGTTGGACAGTCCTCGCGCATAGCGCTCCGCGACCTTGTTGCGGGCGGCGATCTCGTCGTCGAAAATCGTCAGCTTCTCGATCAGGATCGCGGCCTGCATGGTGTCGAGCCGGCCGGTGAGGCCGAGGCGGACGTTGTCGTATTTGTCGACGCCCTGCCCGTGCACGCGGATGCTGCGCAGCGTGGCGGCGAGCTCGTCGTCGTCGGTGAAGATCGCGCCGCCATCACCGAAGCAGCCGAGCGGCTTTGCCGGGAAGAAGCTGGTCGTGGTCGCGAGCCCGTGCGTGCCGAGCTTGCGGCCCTTGTAGCTTGCGCCAAAGCCCTGGGCTGCGTCGTCGATCACGAACAGGCCCTCGGCCTTGGCGATCTCGGCGATGGCGTCGTGATCGGCAGGCTGTCCGAACAGGTCGACGGGAATGACCGCAACCGGCCGCAAGCCTGCCTTTCGGGCGGTCGCGATGCCGCGCTTCAGGGATTCCGGGCTCATGTTGAAGGTGGCTTCGTCGACATCGACGTAAACCGGCGTAGCGCCGGTCCGCGCCGCCGGCGAAGCGGTTGCGATGAAGGTGAACGACGGACAGAGCACGGCATCGCCGGGCCCGACATTCTTCGCCATCAGCACCATCAGTAGCGCATCGGTGCCGCTGGCGCAGCCAATCACGTGCTTGGCGCCGCAATACGCCGCAAGCTGCGCCTCGAGCGCGGCGACCTCCGGGCCGTTGACGAACTGGCAATGGTCGAGCACCCGCTTGACGGCCGCATCGAGCGAGGCGCCGAGCCGGCGGCGCTGCGAGCCGACGTCGATGAAGGGGATGGGATCGGAACGCAGATGCTGGTTCATGGCGCCTTGCTGATTGTCTTGCGAGGTTTGAGCGGTCGACATGCGAGGGGGATCAGCCGACGACGCGGCGCGGGCCCTTGAGGGCCGCCGACGACTTAGCCGCAGGCCGCGACGGCGTTTCGAGGCACTGCGTTGCGATCTCGAGGCTGGCGACGCCCTCGTCGCCGGTCACCGCAGGCGTCTCGCCGCTGCGAACGGCCTTGAGGAACGCGATCAGCTCGGCGCGGAGCGGCTCGTCATGGCCGACCGGCAGATGCCGCATCGAATAGCTGCCGTCCGGCTTGAAGCCGAAACATTCGGTAACCTGCCGCGTCAACAGATCGCCCATCACGTATTTGCCGCGGGTCGCGACCGTGACGCTGCGCGCCTTGAACGGCGTCAGCCAGTTGGTGTTGATGTGGGCGAGCACGCCGCTAGCCGTCCGGAACTGCAACAGCGCGATGTCCTCGCGCTCGGCAATCGCGCTCGACAATTGCGGCTGCACCTCGACGATGTCGGATTCAGTGAACCAGCGGATCAGGTCGATGTCGTGCACGGCGAGGTCGATGACGACGCCGACATTGGACATGCGCGGCGGGAACGGACCGACCCGCGTGATCGCGATCGAGAGAATGTCCTCGCCCGCGATCGCCTGCTTGACCGCGGCGACGGCCGGATTGAAGCGCTCGACATGGCCGACCATCAGCGTGACGCCGGCCTTTTTCGCGGCGGCGACGATCTCGCGGCCTTCCGCAACCGTCGATGCGATCGGCTTCTCGACCAGCACGTGGATGTTCTTGGCGATGCAGGCGAGCGCGACCTCGTGATGCAGATGGGTCGGCGCCGCGATGGTGACAGCATCGACGCCCGCAGCGACGAGCTGCTCGAGCGTCTCAAAACCCTGGCAGCTGGCGAGCTCGGCGGTGCGCGCCAGATGCGCCGGCGATGGGTCAACCACACCGACGAGGCTGACGCCGGGAAGCCCTGCGAGCACGCGCGCGTGGTTGCTGCCCATCACGCCCGCGCCGATGACGCCGACGCGCAACGCGTGCATCGCCGTAGTATTCATTTGATCGGCCCCATTTGATTTTTTTGCTGAGTCACCAGCGGCTCTCTAGCATGGCGCTTCAAATGTGGCGAATGCGATCAATCGCTTCCGGACACGTTTTGATTCAGAAAGTTACACCACATCCTGGTCCAAACACTTACATCACTTCGAAAGCTCGCCTCAAATTGAGCAGCGCAATCGTAGCCACGATGAATACGACTTGCCGGGCGCAATAGCCCTCATAGCCCTCATAGCCCTCAATTGTGTCATCAGCGCCGGATCACGACGTGTTGGGCAACTTGAGAGTACACATAACGAAGCCAGAAATTTGGCTTCGTTTCGCAGCTGGCAAGCCCGTAAAGTGCCACCAGCCTTGAAATCATTTTCGACAAATGCTCGTTATGCGAGCATCCGAAAAAACACCCCCAATGGTTGCATCAACGTAGTCGAATTCCCCGTTACTGGGTTGAAAACCATCTAAACTTGATATATACTAAATATATTATAGTAATTACTATAATATAATTTTAAATAACAGTTACAAATCATTTATAGGAGATATACATTGTCTTATACTAAGCCCCAAAATGCCCTCACGCACGGTCTTTACAGCCAGAACATAGTGCTGGACTGCGAAAACGAGCAGGACTTCCTCAAGCTATGGGAAGCTTTTCGAGCCGAATACTTGCCACAGCAAGTATCCGAAGAAGCCGCAGTATTGGAAATGGCAAAGCTGCAGTGGATCAAGCGCCGGTTGGATGCCAGATTAAAGGAGGCTCTGACTAAGCGGCGGGACGTTAGAGCAAGCGGAACTACCGCTAGCAGCGATGGGTCGGATGGCATCGGTGATCAGATTCGCGCCCTGGCCAAGTCGCATCTCGAGGCCGCGCAGGTTACGTCTCAGACTATTGGCAAGCATGTGGAGCGGATTTCCAACTCCAATGAAACTCCCGGCGAGAGCAACATCGTTGAATTCGAGAAATTGACCACATTGGCGAAAGAGTTAAACGTCTCAGGCACAAATCTCGTTACAATGCTTAATGCCGCTGAAAAACAGCGTCTGGATCAGATCGAGCGGATTTATGACCCCGACATTATGGAGAGGGAACTGAAGATTCTGGCTGATATTGACCGGCGGATCGAGAAGGTGTTGAAGCGCTTGGTTATGATCAAGGAATTTAAGAAATACTACGTCGCGAAAGACAATCACTCGCTCACGATGATCGAGTCCCCTGGCGTGACGTAGCTGGCGGCGGGTCATCGTTCACCAGCCATGGCCGGCAGATAAGCTGGCAATAGCCGGAAGGCTGACGATCGGATCGCGCCGATGACGCAAACGATGGCGTCTTCATTGGGGAAGATGCCGTACGAGCAGATCATTGGGATATTGAAGGAGCACGAGGCCGGGGTTTCGGTGGCCGATCAGTGCCGCTGGGCAGCTCGGGGCGGAGCTGATCCGCGACCTTGCGCCATTGGGTTCGCGCGGCATCGTCCTAGGCGACGCGGTGGCGATGAAGGCGGAGACGACGCGCCGCCGCTCTTGCCGGCATGCGCCAGCGCGTTGTGCATTTGGACGCGGCTCAGCGCACACAGCCGCTTATCAGACCGATCCTGTTCGGCGATCTTCGTCAAAGGTCCTGAGCGCGTTGCCGGGTCCGCAAGATATTTGGCCTACGATCTGCTTGATCGGTGTTTCGCTTTTCGAAATCTCATTGGGTCTCATCGCGGAGAAGGTGCCCTTCGTTCTGCAAGCATTCGTCCGCGATAAGAAGTTCGGGATCGTGTCGCCTCGAGTGCATGCGGATCGGGGGTCAGGTGACCCGACCCGCTGACAGCTTTGGAAGTGCGTCCGTTTGAATCGGCAATTTCGGATTAACCGATAATCGACCCCGCCCCTTGCAAGGTCTCGCGCCGGGTTCGCCATCGTTTTCGTCGACGAAGTCGGCACCGGCGTACCCGAATTGGCCTTGTTTGCTAAGTCCTGCTGCCTGTCGCGCGAGTTCTATTTGCTCGGCTTTCGAAGCCTCACGCCGGCTCCTCCACCGTTTTCATCGATGAACTCAACGCCGGCCGCTTTGAACGTCGCTTCAATCAATCGCAGGGTCCGCGGGTCTCCGCCGTACCGTCCGACCTCGATATTAGAAATGGTGTTCCGGTGAACACCAGCGGCCTCGGCCAGATCGCGTACCGTCCAATTCAACGCAGCACGAGCCATCCGAACTTGTGCACTTGTCACAGGCATAGGACTTGTGCTATTGTCACATGTGCAATCATCATCAGGCGAATTTACACGACGAGGTGGAATATGGCTCATGCCGTTTCAAGTCATTCACAACCAAAGAATTTTGGCGAAAGGCGCTCGTTTATCGGCGGCTCTGATGCCCGGACCATCATGGGCGACGATGAAGCCGCCCTGTTGCGGCTGTGGCGGGAAAAGCGAGGCGAAGTCGAGCCCGAGGACCTCTCGCGCAATCTGGTCGTGCAGCTCGGCCGGGTCACCGAAGACCTCAACCGACAATGGTATGAGAGCAATACCGGCATGGCGGTGAGCCAGGTGCAGCGGCAGGTGTTTCATCCGGTCAAACGGTGGATGGCCGCCACATTGGACGGCATGGTCGAGGCGGCAGGTGCGGTATTCGAGGCCAAGTTCATGCTGCCGTGGTCCTTCTCAGAGGAGGCGGCCGCCGAAAAGCATATGGCCCAATTGCAGCACAACATGTGGGTGTCCGCGTCCCGGACCGCAGTGCTCTCCATCATCACCGGCGGCGGAAAGTGGGTGGAGATAAAAATCCATGCGGATCCGCTCTACCAGCACCTCTTGCTGGTGGCCGAAAAGACGTTCTGGCGCTGCGTCGAGACGGGAGAGCCCCCTCACCTGTTTGATGTCGAGGCGCCACCCCCGCGGATCGAGGCGATCAGGGTTGCTGATATGTCCGCGTCCAATGCCTGGGCGGATCTGTCGGCGATGTACCTCAGAACCCGTGCTGCGTTTGCCCAACACGAAGCTGCCAAAGCCGATCTGAAGAAGCTGGTCCCGGAAGACGCCCGGGACGCCGTCGGTCATGGCGTCAGGGCCAAGCGGTCCAAGTCGGGCGCCATCAGTTTTGACGTGATCGGCACTGGAGCGTCCGATGCAGCGGTCCAGTGAATCCATCGGCGCCCTCGCCACGGCGCTGGCCAAGGCCCAGGTCGAAATCGCCAACCCCGAAAAATCCCTGACGGCGAGCATCCAGTCTCCGTTTCCGCGCGAAGGCCAGCGCAGCTTTCGCTATGCGCCGCTCTCCACTGGGCTCGACATTGTGCGCAAATGCCTTGGACGGCATGAGATCGCAACCGTTCAGGCCACGGCCATCGAACTGGAGACTAGCCTCATCAGGCTCACGACCACGCTGGTGCATGCCTCCGGTGAATGGGTGTCGTCGGACTGGCCCGTCTGCCTGATCAGCGAAACGGCCGCGCCGCACCGGCTGGGGGCGGCGCTGACCTATGCGCGCCGCTACGCCCTGTTCACGCTGGTTGGAATCGCTGGGGAAGATGACGTTGATGCACCGGATGTTGGTGGGCAAGTTGCCGTCGGCTACGGACCCAATACCGAAGCCGGAGCAGCGCAGAAGACAGCACCCCGCTCTGACCGAAGGGCCGCCCCGTCCAAACCTACCCGGACGCCCAGGGAGGGTTCCGATGGGCTGTTGAATCAGCTCCTGTCCCAATTGGAGCAGTTCAAGGAGCCGGACCTGCTCACCCGATGGGCATCTCGCGCGCTGCCGCTGAAAAACCGGCTTGCGGCAGCCGATGCCCTCCGGGTCGAAAGCGCCTTTGCCGCCAAGCTCGTCGAGCTTGAAGACCCAGGATCCGCAACGGGACCCGGCGCTGAGGGGCAAGCGAACGACGGCGAAGTCGGCAGGGCGGGACGCAACGCATCAATCTCGTTTCCCAAACCGGTGCGCGAACGGGATCGGGCGCATCTGAGATTTGTCGCGCAGCAACCCTGCCTCGTATGCGGCCGAACGCCTTGCGACGCCCATCACGTCAAGTTTGCGCAGGCCTCCGCCATGGGCCGGAAGGTCAGCGACAAATACACCGTTCCCGTGTGCCGCCTTCATCATCGCGAACTGCACCGCCGAGGAAACGAGCGATCCTGGTGGCGACGCCTCGGGATCGACCCATTGGCGGTCGCGGCTTCGCTCTGGCGAGAAACGCATCCGGACGTGCATGAGGCGAGTAACCAAGGCGGTGCAGAGCAGATCGGTCCGATCAACGGAAATCGCGGCCTTGCAAAAGCACTGGTCGTCAAAGATCACGTGCAAAATCACGAAACGAAGCCAAACTGAGATTCTCGAGTGCTCCATGACCTCACTTCGACAAATCGAGGCCAACCGACGCAACGCGCGCCTAAGCACGGGCCCCGTCACGGAGGGCGGCAAGAACCGATCGCGCCAAAATGCCATCCGTCACGGCCTCACGGCGGAAACTGTAATCACTGCCTTTGAAGATGCGTCCGACTACGCCGCTTTCGAACTGGCGATCACGCGCGACTATGATCCGCAAACGACGGTTGAGCGCGAACTTGTTCTTCGGCTAGCAAGTTTGCTTTGGCGCTTGCGGCGTACGACTGCGATCGAAAGCGGGTTGTTCAACATGCATGCTTCGCAGCCCCATTTCAACGAACCCGAACTCGAACCTCGACGACAGAATCCCGACGAAGACCCAAGCAAATCAGAGCAAATGGAGATGCAAGGAATGAAGGTCATCCCCCTCGGTCAAGACTCGGATCGGGGCCCCCCTTCTTTTTCTGAAGATACCTGCAGTGAGTTTGGCCTACTCACCCAGTCTTTTGTCGCGCTTTCACATCTGCCGACCTGCCCACTCGACAGGTTGAGCCGATATGAGGCCACGCTCTGGAGACAAGCCGGCCAGGTTATTTTCACCCTTCAGATGCTGCAGGCTCCCGGCTCCTGGAAGCGGCCTTTGTTCAGGCTTCGCTAATGCAAGACCGCGCGCAATGCCGCGGAAGACGCGCGCGCAATCAATTTCACCCCGTCGGCCGTATTGAGAGTTCAATCCATCCACGCACTCGATCTGCCTTCCCAGTTTGATCGGACCCGCGGTACCGGCAATTGCACAACTCCGGCCCTGCGAGCTTACATTTGCAAGACGCTTATCAGGATCGTACATGCGTCAGCGCGCATGAGCCAGCCCCGGCGAGTTTCGTCATAGGTAGGCTAATCACGCAGCCGCGTTGCAAATGCGAATGATTCAATTGCGACGATAGTCGTCTTCAATCCGGATGATGTCGTCTTCCCCGAGATAGGAGCCGGTCTGGACCTCGATCAGTTCAAGCATGATCTTGCCGGGATTCTCCATCCGGTGGACCGCGCCCATCGGGATGTAGATCGACTCGTTCTCGTGCACTGTCTTCACGGTCTCGTTGACCGTGACGCGGGCGGCACCACGGACCACGATCCAGTGCTCGGCGCGATGGTGGTGCTTTTGCAGCGACAGCCGCCCGCCCGGCTTGACCACGATGCGCTTGACCTGATGGCGCTCGCCATTGTCGACCGACTGGTAGCTGCCCCAGGGCCGGTGCACCTTGAGATGCTCCTCGGTGACCTTCGGCGCGACCGTCTTGAGCTTGGTGACGAGGCGCTTCAGGCCGTTGGCATCCTTCTGGCGCGAGACGAGGACCGCATCGGCCGTCGCGACCACGACGAGATCGTCGACGCCTTCGAGCGCGACCAGCGCGGAATCGCTGGTGACGTTGCAATTGCGGGAGTCCTCGAACACGGCGGTGCCATGCGCGGCATTGCCTTGCGCGTCCTTGTCCGACAATTCCCACACCGCGTGCCAGGAGCCGACATCGGACCAGCCGCAGGACACCGGCACGACCGCTGCGCGCGAGGTCTTCTCCATCACCGCGTAGTCGATCGAAATCGCTTTCGCCGCGCCGAACGCCTGCGGCTCCAGCGTCACGAAGCCGAGATCGCGGCCGGCGTTAGTGACGGCATTGGAGATCGCCTCCACGCTCGCCGCATCGACCTTGCGATATTCGTCGAGCAGCAGGGTTGCGGGAAACATGAAGTTGCCGCTGTTCCAGAGATAGCCTGAATTGACGTAGTCGGCCGCCTTCACCGCATCCGGCTTCTCGACGAAACGCGCAACAGCATGCACCTCGCCCGAGATCACCTCACCGGGGCTGATATAGCCGTATTCGGTCGCCGGCCGCTCCGGCTTGACGCCGAAGGTGACGATGCGCCCGGTGCTGGCGGCAGCCAAGCCTTCGCGGCAGGCCGCGACGAAGGCGGCATTGTCCTGCACCACATGGTCGGCGGCGAGCGCGAGCACGATGGCGTCGCTGGCGCGGTTCTGCGCGAACACCGCGCCCGCGGTGATCGCGGGACCGGAGTCGCGCCGCATTGGCTCGAGGATGACGTCGGCCTCGATGCCGATCTCGGCCAGCTGCTCCAGCACCACGAAGCGGTAGGAAGCGTTGGTGATGACGATCGGGCGATCGAACAGCGCGCTATCGGAGACGCGCAGCAGCGTGTCCTGGAAGGTCGAGCGGGCGCCGAACAGCGGCAGGAACTGCTTCGGCCGCACCTCGCGCGAGGCCGGCCACAGGCGCGTGCCGGCACCGCCGCACATGATCAGGGGGATAATGCGTTTGTCCATCGTCATTTCAAACCTTGAAGTAGTCGCGATACCAGGTGACAAAATTGTGGACCCCGTGCTCGATCGGCGTTGACGGTGCAAAGCCGGTGTCGCGCATCAAATCCTCGACATCCGCGAACGTTTCCACCACGTCTCCCGGCTGCATCGGCAGCAATTCTTTGATCGCCGTCCGACCCAGCTCCCGCTCCAGAAGGGTGACGACATGCATCAGCTCTTCGGGGCGGTGGTTGCCGACATTGTAGACCCGAGACGGCGCATTTGCGGCAGCCGGATTGTCCGCAGGCACCCGATCGATCAGCTTGGATACTACACGGGTCACATCGTCAATATAGGTGAAGTCGCGCCGCATCCTGCCATGGTTAAAGAGCCGGATCGGCTGGCCCGCCATGATGGCGTTTACAAACAGAAACATGGCCATATCAGGCCGTCCCCACGGGCCGTAGATGGTAAAAAAGCGCAAGCCTGTGACCGGCAGCCGGTAAAGATGGCTGTAGGACTGCGCCATCAGCTCATTGGCCTTCTTGGTCGCGGCATAGAAGCTCACGGGATGGTCGGTCTGGTCCTGCACGGCAAACGGCAGTTTAGTGTTGGCGCCATAAACGGACGATGACGAGGCGTAGACGAGATGACGACAACCGCACGTCCGGCAGCCCTCGAGCAGGTTGAGAAAGCCCTGCAGATTGGAATCGACGTAACTCTGCGGATGCTCGATCGAGTAGCGCACGCCGGCCTGGGCGGCGAGATGAACGACCTCTGAAAAGCGATGCCGCGCAAACAGCGCCGCCATCGTCTCGCGATCGGCGAGATCGGCCTGGGCAAAGGAGAAACGGGACTCGTTGCCGAGTTGCGCCAGGCGCGCCTGTTTCAACGCTGGATCGTAATAGTTGTTGAGATTGTCGAGCCCGACCACGGACCGCCCCTCGGCCAGGAGCTGCCGGGCGACGTGAAAGCCGATAAAACCGGCGGCACCCGTGACCAAAATCGCCTGATCCGTCATCCTGTTCCCAAGCGTTCCCAAGCCATCCCCAAAGCCAGCCCGCAGCGTCTCTACAGCCGGTACCGAGGGGGGCGCAAAAGGCCGCCGCCCTCCATGACGGCTCCTCGATGACAGCTATTGCAAGATCGGCGCCAAAACCATACCAAAGCGGCCAAATTCGGCGCCCCGCGTCGGGTTGCCTCGAATTTTTGCAAACCCTGTTCAAGCGGACGAGATGCGCCGAATCCTGCTGTCGACGGCCAAAATCCTGATCTCCGCGGCGCTGCTCTATCTGGTGCTGCGCAAGGTCGATCTGACCGAGCTGTTCTCGCGCTTCACCGTGACCAGCCTGTTCTGGATCGGCTTGGCGATCGCGGTCACGTTCCTGCAAATCTTCGTCGGCGCGCTGCGCTGGCGCGAGATCAGCGCCGCATGCGGCGCGCCGCTCGAGCTCGGCCGCGCCATGCGCTACAACGTGATCGGCGCATTCTTCAACCAGACCCTGCCGTCCGCGATCGGCGGCGATGCGGTCCGGTTATGGCTGGTAGCGCGCGCCGGCGCCGGATGGCGTGCGGCGACCTATTCGATCTTCGTCGATCGCGCGATCGGCCTCGTCGCACTCGCCATCCTCATCGTCGCGAGCCTGCCTTGGAGCTACACGCTCATCACCGATTCGCACGGCCGCTCGGCGCTGCTGCTCGTCGACTTCGCCGCGCTTGCCGGCGGCATCGGCTTCCTGATCTTCGGCGCGCTGAAATGGCCCTGGCTGAAAACCTGGTGGGCCACCCATCACCTCCACGCCTGCGCCGTGATCGCCAACCGCGTGATCTTCAATCGCACGCGCGGGTCTGTCATCGCCGTCCTGTCGATTTTGGTTCACGTGCTTGCCGTCGTCATCGCCTGGTGCGTGGTGCAGGCGATCGCAGCGCCAGTCAGCTTCGCACAGGTCTTCCTGCTGGTGCCGCCGGTGATGCTGATCACATTGATGCCGATCTCGATCGCCGGCTGGGGCGTGCGCGAGGCGAGCATGGGGCTTGCCTTCGGCTTCGCCGGGCTGGCGGCCAATGAAGGCGTCAACATCTCGCTGGTGTTCGGCGCGGTCTCCTTCATCGTCGGCGCGTTCGGCGGCATGGTCTGGATCCTCAGCGCGGAGAAAGCCGTGCGGGAACCGGCGCCGATTGGGGTGCCGCAGTGAACGTGGCCACGTTGGTGTCGTCGCTACTCGCGGTCACGATCGCCGCGCTGATGTCGGCGCTCATCACATGGACCAGCCGCCCCTGGCTCCAGCGCTACGCACTGGCGCGACCGAACGCGCGCTCGTCGCATCGCATCCCCACCCCGCAGGGCGCGGGCATCGCGGTGATAGCAGCAACGCTCGTCGTTGCATCGGCGTGGGCGGCCTGGGCGAATGTGGCGATTCCGCCGGCGCTGGTCATTGCAACGGTCGTGATCGCGGTGGTGGGCTTTGCCGACGACATCGTTTCGCTTCCGGTGCTGGTGCGGCTCGTGCTGCAAGCGGCCTGCGTTGGAGTAGTCGTGTTCGCCGCGCCTGACAATGCGCGCATCGTTCCGGCTTTGCCGCTTGCGCTGGAGCGCGGCCTGATCCTGCTCGCTGGAATCTGGTTCGTGAACCTCGTAAACTTCATGGACGGGCTCGATCTGATGACGGTGGCGGAGGTGGTGCCGGTCACCGGCACGCTGCTGCTGCTGGGATTGCTTGGTGATCTCTCCTGGCCGGTCACACTGATCGCAACCGCGCTGTGCGGCGCGATGCTTGGCTTTGCGCCGTTCAACAAGCCGGTCGCAAAAGTGTTCTTGGGGGATGTCGGCAGCCTGCCGATCGGGCTTCTACTCGGCTGGTGCCTGCTGGAGCTTGCCTGGCGCGGACAACCCGCCGCAGCGCTGCTACTGCCGGCCTATTACCTCGCGGATTCCACCATCACGCTGTTCCGCCGCGTCGCGAGGCGCGAGCAATTTTGGTCGGCGCACCGCTCGCATTTCTACCAGCGTGCCATCGACAACGGGTTTACGGTTCCGCGCGTCGTCGGTGAGGTGTTCGCGCTCAACTTCTTGCTGGGATTGCTTGCCCTTGGCACCATCAGCGCCGGCTCGGCGGCGGCCACGTCCCTCGCACTGTTCGCCGGCGCGATCGCGACCGGTTTTATACTGTGGAGATTCTCCCGCCATCAGGGGTTTTGAGCCAACAGCGCGAGCCGCAAGCCCTCGTCCAACGAGACCTGCGGCTGCCCGCCGGTACCGATCGCCTTGGAGATGTCGAGTTCGAGCGAGCCGAGTAGACTGTCACAAATTTCCTGTCGACCGATCATGCTGAAAAGCGAGCTGAGCAATCTTGACGGCACCCGGAAGAGCCGTGGGCGCGTGCCGAATGCTTTGGCGAGACGCGAGATAAATTCTGGGGTGGAGATCTGTTCTTTGTCGGCGACCAAGAAGGTCTCGAAATTGCTGATGGGATCTGGGTAGGCAAGTCGATGAAGAATGAACGAGGAAAGATTCTGTACGGCGACAAACGAACGCTGATTGTGAATTGCGGCTAAAGGCAGTGGAAAGCCTAAGCTGATCGCACGTATCAGCAACGCGAAGTTGCCTTTTGCCCCAGCACCGTAGACCAGTGGCGGTCTGATCGTCGAGATCTTCATGTCGGTCACGGACGCCAACGCCTTCAGGCCCGCCTCAGCTTCAGCCTTCGACACACCATAGACACCCTGGGGCGTCAAAATATCTTTCTCGCTGAACGGCGCGCGACCTCCATTGCTGCGCCCATGGACAAGAACTGTCCTGATGAAGATAAACTGGCGTACACCAGCCTCCGACGCACTGCGCGCCAGTTGCAGCGTGCCGGCGCTATTTATCCTCCTGTAAAGGTCATCCGCGTGCTCTTCACGCTTATGATGAACGCGCGCGGCAAGGTGGACGACGGCATCGACATCGGTAAGCGCCGTCCGCCAGACGGTTTCAGGCCCAATCGATGGGATGACAACCTCGCCGTCCAGACCGTCCGGTATGCGAACCGCACTGCGGACGGACCATCCCTCACGCGCTAACATCGGAACTACATGGCGGCCGACGAAGCCGCTCGCTCCCGTCACTAGCACGATCGGTTTCCGCTCGATCATTGTTGCTCCGAAAGGTTAGGGTGGTGCAGCAATTCTCCGATCAGGGCCGCATAGGCGTTCAAAGCTGCGACGCGATCGAACCGCAACGCCACCGTCACTGCCCGATGCGCTAGGTCGGCTCCGTCCGAATTGGAGGCCGCCCGGATGGCGCCTGCGAGCTGGTCGGCGCGGCCCGGCGTCACCACCCAGCCAAGCCCGTTCTCCGCCACCGTCAACGCGGCTTCGGCCTCGGGCTCGGAAACCAGCACGACCGGCCGGCCGACCGCCAGCAGATTATAGAAGCGGCTCGGCACCGAAACCCCGGCCACGTCCTTGAGGTACGGGATTATCCAGAGGTCGGCCGCGGCCAGAAACGCCTCGAGCTCGGCATCCTCCACCCGCGCCACGAAGGAGACATTGGCGAGGTTCGCCTTTGCCTGCAACTGCTTCAGCCGCTCGAAACCGATGCCCCAGCCGGAGAGCAGGAAGTGAATGTGCGGCTCGTCCTCGAGCAAACGCGCCGCCTCGAACACGATCTCCGAATCGTGGGTGAAACTGAGATTGCCTGATAGCCCGACGATGAAGCGGGCCGCCAGCATCTTGCGGAACGGATTGTCCGATGTCACCGGCCTCACCGCCGGCACCAGCGTTGCCCAGTTCGGAATGAAGCGGATCTTGTTCCGTGTCATCCCGGAATAGCTGAGCAGCGGCCGCTCGGCGTCGCGGCCGATGGCGATGACGGCATTGAGCGTGCGGAACATCAGGCTGTTGGCGACGCGCATCGCGGCCGCCACGATCGAGCGTGGCTTCAATAGGCCCGCCATCACCAGCACGTCGGGAAACAGGTCGTGCATGACCAGCGCCGAGCGCGCGCACTTGAACCACGCCGCCGCCGCGACCGCGTGAGGAAGCATAAATGGCGCGGTGACAGTGAGCACGACGTCGCCGCGCCGTAACTGCTGCAATAGCGTCACGAAGATGCGCAACACGAACAGCAGCTCGCACAGGCCGCGCCGGACCAGCGCCGCCTTTCCCGCCATCCGGTTCCTGACGGCGACGACGCGCGGCTTGCCCGCGCCGGTCTGCGCAGCAGGCAGCGCGCCTGATGAACCCGACAGCACCACGACCTCGTGCTCCCCGGCGAGACGGCAGGCGATCTCGGCCATGATCGTCGCGGTCGTGCTCGGATCCGGCGGATAATGCTGGCTCGCAACAACGATCTTGCCTTGGGGCTGCATGGTCAGGCTGCGGTCGACCCGAACTCAGGGACGGCATCCTTCAGGATGGTCCTGATGGTCGCCCGATCGTCGCGTGCGATCGCCTGATCGAGCGCCGCGATCCATTTGCGCAGGGTCTGCATTGGCGGCACGTTCGGCTGCGCGGCCATGACGCCTGCGACCCCGATATCGACGGTCGGCTCCTCGGAGGCGAACAGGATCTCGTTCAGCCGCTCGCCCGGCCTCATGCCACTGAACACGATTTCGATGTCGTGGCCGGGCTGCAAACCCGAGAGCCGGATCATCCGTTCGGCCAGATCGACGATCTTTACCGGTTGGCCCATGTTCAGCACGTAGACCGAAACGTCGAAACGCTTGGCGCCGAGCGCGTGGGCGGCGGCCGTGATGACGAGATCGCAGGCTTCGCGGATGGTCATGAAATAGCGGACCATGTCGGGATGCGTCACGGTGACCGGACCGCCGGCATCGATCTGCGCCTTGAACTTCGGCACAACCGACCCGTTCGACGCCAGCACATTGCCGAACCGGACCGAAATGAAGCGCATCGCCGGCTTACTGCCGCCGGCCTGCGCCACGAGGCCGTGGTCGAGCGCCTGGCAATACATCTCCGCGAAACGCTTGGTCAGGCCGAGCACCGAGACCGGCTCGATCGCCTTGTCGGTCGAGATCATCACCATGGCCTCGGCGCCTGCCGCAAGCGCGGCATCAGCCACGTTGATCGAACCGAAGATATTGGTCTTGACGCCCTCGCTCCAGTCTCGCTCCAGGATCGGAACGTGCTTGAGCGCGGCGGCATGGAACACGATGTCCGGCTTGAACTGCGCCATCAGACGCGTGATGCGCTCGCGGTCGCGGATATCGGCGATCCGGCCTTCGATCTCGGCGTCGGAGCCACGCGCGGCGAGCGCCTCGGTGACCGCATAAAGGGCCGGCTCCGAATTTTCGACGATTAGGAGACGCGCCGCGCCGAACGCAACGACGCGCTCGCAGATCTCCGAGCCGATCGAGCCGCCACCGCCGGTGACGATGACGCTGTTGCCCTTGATCAGGGCTTCGAGACGCGCGTAGTCGATCGTCTCGCTCGGCCGCAGCAGCAAGTCCTCGACCGCAACCGAGGTGAGCCGCGGGACATCCCCCTGCTCGAGCGACGGCAGCCGGCTGACGATCACGCCAAGCCGCCGCGAGCGCATCAGCACGGATTCGGGACGCGATTCCGGCTCGAAGGCGGAGGGCGTCATCACCACCCGGGCGATCGATTTGTTGCGCTTGGCGAAGCCGGCGATGACATCCTCGATGTCGTCGATCGCACCGACGACCGGCACGTTGCGGATGAGTTGGCCGAGATCGGCCCGGGACGGCGACAGCACCCCGACCGGGCGGAGGTGCTTGATGGCACCGCTCTCGACGCCGCGCAGCACGACCTCGGCATCGGCGGCGCGCCCGATCAGGAGCGTCGTCGCGGCATTTTCGGTCCTGACGTGATGCATCACGCGAGTATAGCGGAAATAGCGATAGGTCAGCCGCAGCGCGCTCAGCGCAGAGATTTCCAGGAACCAGTAAAGGACGATGGTGATCTTGCCGAGAAAGAAGGTCCCGTGCACGTTCGGCGCGACAAAGATGTAGTCGAGCGCGAGAAGGGCAACCGTCAGCACCGTGGCGGCGCGGATGATGTTCAGCGCATCGGGCAGCGAGATGAAGCGCCACTTCGTGGTCGTCAGGTTGAAGACGTAGAAGACGACCACGCTGAAGGCGAAGAAATAGGGAAGGATCTGCTGCAGCAGTGGCAAGCGGGCCGTGAAGTCCGCACCCCCCTCGAAGCGCAGATAGAACGCAACGAAAAGGGCGGCAGCCGTCGCCACCACGTCGTGAAGCGCGATCAGGAAGTTACGCAAGGTAAGATGCGAAAGACGGGTCATCTGCCGGCCGACTATATCCAGTTCTTCAATACAACCTGATAGCGCCGATAGCCCATCTGTCCGGGACTTGCCAGCGCTCCGAAGCTCAGCCGCGAGCTTCTCCCGGACTCCGGCCGTTCCGGCGCGAATTGAGCACCATGCCGCCGGCTACCCCGACACCGAGCACGTACATCCAACCTTCATGGAAGTCGAAAAGATGGGAATTGAACAGCGAGGTGAATACGTTTTGGACAACGACCAGCAACCCGATCCAGACGGCGAGCGCGTCGCCACGGAACAAAAGGAGATGCACCGCCCACATCGCGTACAGGATGATGATGCCGACGCTCCCCCATTGCACGGCCACGTTCAGCGTCTGGTTATGGGGATTGCCGATCACCTCGTTTGAGGCCTGGTAGGGACCCCCGGTCGCGCCCTGCTCGAACAGGCCACGCGTCGAGCCGGTGCCATGACCGACAAGCGGCGCCTCGGCAAAGAAACTCAACGATTTGCGCCAGAACTCTAGCCGAAGTCCGATCGATGTCGGGATGCCCTTGTCCTTGTAGAGCTCGTACTGGACGGAGAATGTTTCAATCGTGTTGTGCAGCGTCGACGAGGTCTTCCAAGTCAATACGGCGAGGGCCACGAGAGCCGCGAAGATGATGAGGACGCTGCGCCATTTCAAATGCAGCAGCCCGAAGACCGCCAGCATGATCGGTACGGTCACGAGTGCGGTGCGCGAGATCACCACAATGGCCATGTTGACGAAGAAGCTGAGCGCGACCGCCGCCAGCAACGCGGCCAGCCAGACCCTCTTCTGCTGCAGCAGCTTCACGATCGGAAACGCAAGCGCGACCGCGCACAGCGTGAATTCCTGGCTCTGGTCGATATAGTTCTTCACGAAGATGCCGCGCGAACTGGGTTCGTCAGGCTTCAGCGAGAGCGTGGGGTGGAAAAACACGAGCCAGGACATCACCGACAGCAGCGCGCAGGAAACCAGAAACGCGATAAACACAAGGTGCCCGCGCGACGAGCGCTCGAAATGATAGATCAGGACCGGAAGCACGAGCAGCTTCGCCGTCGGGTTCACGGCGTAGAACCGCGCGCCCCAGGACGCCCCCGACCACAGCGTGCCGACGAGCGCGAGCAGGAACAGCGCGATCGGCAGCGCGCTGATCGGTCGCCTCAGCGACTGCAGGAAGTCCCTGACATCGAGAAACGGCACCATGCAAACGAGCATCGCGACATTGAAGATCGCCGCCAGCGACGTCGACCACGGCAGCGAGGCCGCGGTCAGGATGGCAAACAGATCGACCGTCTCGGACCATGCCACCGGACTGCGCAAGCGCCGCAGCGTCGTCTCCCACATCGACTCCCGCACGAGCTCCGTCACTTCGTCTCCCCGCGCGCGCGATGAACCAGCGCGGTCGTGCTGAAACCCTTGAGGATGTCGACCAGCACGACCGTTCCGCCCGCGGCCTCGACCACATCATGGCCGACCACCTGCTCGCGGGTGTAGTCGCCGCCCTTCACCAGGGCGCTCGGCTTGATCCGGGTGATCAGGTCGATCGGCGTGTCCTCCTCGAAGATGACGACGAGATCGACGGCTTCGAGCGCCGCCAGTACCTCGGCACGCGCGCGCTCGTCCTGGACCGGACGATCTGCCCCCTTCAGCCGCCGCACCGAGGCGTCGCTGTTCAGCCCGACGATCAGCCGATCGCAGGCGCCGCGCGCCGCGGTCAGCACCTTGACGTGGCCGGGATGCAGGATGTCGAAGCAGCCATTGGTGAAGCCAATGCGCTGTCCCTGCCTGCGCCAGTCGGCGAGCTGGGCATCGAGCGCGCCCGGCGCGATCACGACCTTCTCCTCGGCGGCGAGATAGGCATGCGGCAAAATCTTTCGCCGCAGCTCGGCCGTACTCACGGTGGCCGTGCCCTGCTTGGCGATAGCGACGGCGGCGGCCGCAGTCGCGATCCGCAACGCCGTGTCCCAGTCCGCCCCCGCCGCGAGCGAGACCGCGAACGCGGCAGCAACCGTGTCGCCGGCGCCGGAGACGTCGCGCACCTTCACCGGGAAGGCCGGCACATGAACCGCCGCGCCATTGCGCGGCACCAGGGTCATGCCGTGCTCGCCCTGCGTGACCAGGATCGCCTCGCAATCGGCGAGCCGCATCACGTCTTCCGAGGCATCGATGATGCTTTGCACCGTGTCGGCGCGGCTTCGGGTAGCCTCCGAAAATTCCTTGCGATTGGGCGTGAGCAGCGTCGCGCCGCGATAGATCGCCCAGTTCAGGCTCTTGGGATCGACGATCACGGGCTTGCCGAGCTTTCGCGCGGCATCGATGGTGTGGCGGATCACGCGCGCCGTCAGCACGCCCTTGGCGTAGTCGGACAGCAGCACCATGTCGGCGCGCGCGATCTGCGGCAGGATCGCCTCGATCAACCTGGTCTCGATGTCGTCGGAGGCAGGCGCCGCCTGTTCCCAGTCCGCGCGCAGCATGTGCGTCGAGAAATGCTCGGAGACGAAGCGGACTTTTCGCGTCGTCGGCCGCGATGGATCGCACACCAGCACGCTCTCGATGCCGGCCTGCTCAGCGAGGGCGGCCTTGAGCCGTGCACCGGAATCATCCTCGCCGACGAGGCCGACGAAAATGCAGCGCGCGCCGAGCGAAGCGATATTGCGCGCGACATTGCCGGCGCCGCCAATATGGATCTCGCTGCGCTGGGCGACGATCACCGGCGTCGGCGCTTCCGGTGAGATCCGCGACACTTCGCCATAGACGAACTCGTCCAGCATGATGTCGCCGATGCACAGCACCGTACGGCCTGCGATGGCTTGCGCGAGGGCATCGAAATCGAGAATGGGCGTCGCCATGATCGGGTCTCAGATCCTTGGGGCTTCAGCGGAAGCGGTCGGGCCGGTCGAGATAATCCCCGACATAAGCCTTCACCGCGTCTTCGAGCGTCGTGAAGCCGCCGTTATAGCCGGCGCGGTGGAGACGATCGACCTTGCTCTCAGTGAAATACTGATAGCTGCCGCGGATCGTCTCGGGCATGTCGACATATTCGATGTTGGGCTTGCTGCCGAGCGCCGCATAGGCAGCTAGCATCAGGTCCCTGAAGCTGCGCGCCTTGCCGGTGCCGACATTGAAGAGCCCGGAGACCGACGGCGTCGCCAGCAGCCACATGACGACCCGCACCACGTCGTCGACATAGATGAAATCGCGGCGCTGATCGCCATCGGCGATGCCGTCGCGATGCGACTTGAACAGCTCCACGACACGGCCCGCCTTGACGTCGTCGAAGCGGCGGGCCAGCACGCTCATCATCGAGCCCTTGTGGTACTCGTTGGGGCCGAACACGTTGAAGAATTTCAGGCCAGCCCATTGCGGCGGCAGCTTCTCGCCGCGCGCGGCGCGCTCGGCGATGGCGAGATCGAACAGATACTTGCTCCAGCCGTAGAGGTTCATCGGCCGCAGCTTCTTCAGCGCGGGCAGCGAAGCATCGTCATCAAAGCCTTCGGCACCGTCGCCATAGGTCGCCGCCGAGGACGCGTAGATCAACGGCACCGCATTCGCCGTGCACCAGTCGAGCAGGCGCATCGACAAGCGAAAATTGGTCTCGATCACGAGATCGCCATCGGTGGCTGTGGTCTCGGAAATCGCCCCGAGATGGATGACGGCGTCGAGCTTGCGGTCCTTCAACCAATCAAGAATCTCGGACGGGGGGACGATATCCACAAGCTGCCGCTTGGCGAGATTGCGCCACTTGCCGTCGGAGCCGAGGTGATCACAGACCACGACATCGCTGTGGCCGGCGTCGTTTAACGCGGCCACGACATTCGATCCGATAAAACCGGCCCCGCCGGTCACCAGCAACATTCCAACGTCCCTGCCCGATTTTTTAAGGTCCGGTTCTGCCCTAGCGCATGATCCGGCAAAGTGTAAGCGGTTTTGGCGGCCGGCCGTATCTGGCCCCAGCGTCCTAGGCCGAACTTTGGAGTGCCCAAATTCACCAGAACGTGTATTTTTGATTGATGTTTATTATTCAGACCGGGCGAGCGAAGCGGTATCGCAAATACTCAATCGCTTTTGCGATTATCCTGGCCTTGTCCGGGGCTTTCGCAGCTCTTCTAACGCTGCATTGGTACGTGGCCCCCCCCAAAAAGTAAGGCCCCTTCAAGCGGCCGCTTCGTCGCCGGCTTCGAGCTCGGCCCTCACCCCGCTTTACGTCCCCGCCCGGAGCGGCTAACCGAACCGCCACATCAGAGCGCCCAAGCCCTATTAAAGAATGAACAAAGATTCGCAACTTAGCGGGAACGAGGACCGGGGCAACACCAGCCCGATCCTGATCGTCCCCTATATGTGGATCGGCGATTTCGTCCGGAATCACACCGTGGTCCGGGTGCTCAAAGAGCGCTGGCCGAACCGACCGGTTGATCTCCTCACCACCTCTCTCTGCGCCCCGCTGGTCGATTACATGCCCGGCGTGCGCGCTGGGCTAGTCTGGGACCTGCCCCGCAGCCGGCTCGCCGTGGGCCGCCAGCTCGGCCTGGCGAAGCTCCTGCGCGAGCGGAACTACGGCACCGCCCTGGTGCTGCCCCGGACCTGGAAGGCCGCCATTGCGCCGGCGCTGGCCGGCATCCCCGAGCGGGTCGGCTTCGTCGGCGAATTCCGGTTCGGTCTGCTCAACCGCTGGCGCTGGGGCGAGAAGCGGCTACCCCGCTTCATCGACAAGAACGCCGCCCTTGCCCAGCCCGACGGCGCCCCCTTGCCGGCAGAATGGCCGGTGCCGCAGTTGCGGGTCCCCGCCGAGGACGTCGTTCGCTGGCGGCAGGCCAACGGCTTGAGTGCAGGAGCCGCCGTGGCGCTGGCCCCCGGCTCGGTCGGCGTCTCAAAGCGCTGGACCTACTATCCTGAAGCCGCCCGTCTGCTGGCCCAACGCGGCCTGGAGGTCTGGGTGGTGGGCGGCCCCGCCGAAAAGGCGCTGGCCCAGGAGATCGTCGCCGCGGGCGGCCCGGGCGTGCGGGACCTGACCGGAAACGACCTCCGCAATGGCGTGCTGGCCATGGCCGCCGCAGGCGTCGCCATCTCCAACGATTCCGGCCTGATGCACATCGCAGCCGCGCTCGGCACGCCCACCATGGGCATCTTCGGCCCGACCAGCCCCTATCTCTGGGCGCCCCTCAACGGCCTTGCCGCGACCGTGGTGCAGGACAAGAGCGTTCTCTCCTGCCAGCCCTGCCAGAGCACGACCTGCAAAGTGAACGACCACCGCTGCATGCGGGATATCGCGGCGTCGGAGGTGGTGGCGATTGCGGAGCGGGTGCTCGGAGCGCGAACTCATTGACGCTTTGAGTACGCGCCCCAGTCGAGTCCGCTTGGCTTTCGGAAGGCGACGATCAAGCCAACATTGATGCATATCGCCTTTGGGCGCGGGGCGGCCCGGATGCGGGCCGTCCCATCATGACGACCATGGACCCAGCTTATTTTGCCATCGCCGCCCTTGCGGCCTCGATTTTCGCCTTCACAGAATCGAGGTTGAAGCTCGCGCCCTTCTGCATTGGTGGAAACTCGATGGCGGTCATGGCCAGTTTCTCGACCTCCTGCTGGACGAACACGAATCGCCAGAACTCGTATTTGAACCAGTCGAAGTATTGTTGCGCGCCGTATTTGGTCCCGCTATCGGGCCAGCCCGTTCGCTCGAACGGATCCAGGCGAAGGTTGATCAGGTAGGGCACGTCAACCTTGGTTTTTTCACCGAGCCATCCGCCGGGCTGGTCGATGAAACGATACTTGTAGTCGTCGATGCGCACGGCCCCCAGGTCGCTTTCGCCGAAATACCAGATTTCGTGCCGGTTCGACGGCCCCTTGCCGGTGATCATGTCCATCTGATTGTAGCCATCCAGATGGCACTTGTAGGTGCGGTCACCGATGAACTTGCCCTTCTTCAGCTCGTCGGCAATGTTCGGGTTGCCGGCGGCCGCCAGCAACGTCGGGAACCAGTCCAGCCCGGAGATGATACCGTTTTCAACCTTGCCAGCTGGCACCTTGCCCGGCCAACGGATCATCGCCGGCGCGCGGAAGCCGCCTTCCATGACCGTGCCTTTGCTCTGCGCGAACGGCGTCTGTCCGCCGTCCGGCCAGGTGAAGACCTCGGTGCCGTTATCGGTGGTGAAGACGACAATGGTGTTGTCATCCACGCCCATGTCCTTGAGCTTTTGCATGACGATGCCGACATCGTCGTCGAGCTGCGCCATGCCGGCTTCATGAATCGACCAGCCGTTCTTGGAGTTGCGCATCGCCTCGTACTTTGGCGACAGGTGCGTGACGATGTGCATGCGGGTTGGATTGAGCCAGAGGAAGAACGGCTTGTTGTCCGCCTTGGACTTCTCGATAAATTTCAAGGCAAGGTCTCGGATTTCATCGTCAACGGTTTCCATCCGCTTGGGATAGAGCGTTCCTGCGTCCTCGATCCTCTGCTTGCCCACCTTGCCCCAGCGCGGATCCACGGTGGCATCGTCCACATCGGTCGCCCAGGTATGGAGCATGTTGCGCGGACCGACGACGTTCAACAGGTCCTGCGGATAGGCGGGATGGGCAGGATCCTCCATCGCATCGAGGTGATACAAATAACCGAAGAACTCGTCGAACCCGTGGACTGTCGGCAAAAACTCGTTCTTGTCGCCAAGGTGGTTCTTGCCGAATTGGCCGGTAGCGTAGCCCATGCCTTTTAGCGCGGTGGCAATCGTCACAGCTTCCGCAGGCAAGCCGGTGGGGGCACCCGCCTGACCGACCGTCGTCATGCCGGTGCGGATCGGGAGTTTGCCGGTGATGAAATTGGCGCGGCCCGCGGTGCAGCTCGCCTCGGCGTAGTAATCGGTAAACAGCATGCCCTCGGCCGCAATCTTGTCGAGGTTCGGCGTCCGGCCTGCCATCATCCCGCGATGGTAAGCACCGATATTCCAGATGCCGATATCGTCGCCCATGATCACCACGATATTGGGCCGCTGCCCGGCCGGGGCCGCTGTCGGTTGCTGGGCTTGCGCCAAACCTATCGCACCGACGCTGGAGAATGCCGAAGCCGCGACGAGAGAACTACCGCTCAACAAGAGATCGCGGCGTTCAATCCTGCGCCGGTCGGCCGTGAGCTCGTCTCGGGCTGTGCCGGAATCTTATCGTGACTCATGACATGATCCTCTTCCTGGCGATGCACCTGAAGCCGACATGGCTTGCAGAGAAGCGACGTGGCCACCATTGGGTTGATCCAGGTCATCGAGTTGATCCAGATCAAAAGACGTGCCCGACGGTTTTGGCGCTGTTCGGGTCAGGATCAGCAACTGTCAGCCAATCCAGTAGCAGGCCTTGATCTCCGTCCACCTGCTTTAGTCAGCGACGCTGTCAGTTCATTCGCAGAGAGCGAGGCGGTGTCGTTGCCGCTTGCCAAGGCTGAACCTTGATCACGTCAACCAAGACGAACCTTCATCGAGATTCGAACAGAGGTTTCGCTCCTCGAACGTCGCTCGATACATGCCTCTTGGACAGTTGACACAACGATGGAGGTAGCCCCATGCCGATCGTTCAATTCACTCGCTTCAAGACCGACAAGCCTGAGGAAATGGTCAAGATTATCAGGCAGGCAAAGAAGATCTTTGAGAAACACGGCGCCGAATTTCTTCGGCTCTCCCGCTTCCACACTGGTTCGTGGGCAGGAGAGTTGCTGGTATCGACGCGCTACGCCAGTTGGGAAGTTTACGGCAAAGTGCAGGAAGCCGTGGCAAACGACCCGGAGTTCGCGCAAGTGCAGGCTGACGGAATGAAGATTGCCGAACTGCAGGGCCGCAACATCGCCGTTAGCATCGATCTCTAGCCGGGGCGCCGCCCCGCAAACCACGTCAACCGCGGAGGCCGCCGGATACGGCGGCCTTTTTCCAATTCTGACAGATCGCGCTCGTTCACGCCGCACTCTGCCTCTGGCAGACGAGCGCTATGCAGACACTATTGACTTGGATCAACGAATGGTTCGCCGGTTCGCCGCACCAAATGCTGCACAAAACCAATACGAAGGGCCGCGTCTTGCCGCGACCCCATCGGCGTCGAAGAGGCTGGTTCAGCGGAATTGACCACTTAGTCGGAGAGTTTCATGAGGACCTTCAATCCCTTGCTGACGTTGGTACTTCTCGTGACACAATCAGCCTCGATACAGGCTGCGGATTTGAACGGAGCTTGGTCAATCGACGCCTCTGCCTGTGGCCAAATGTTCGCCAAAGAGAACAACAGGCTTGTCTTCAAGAAAGATGCTGATCTCCACGCGGGCGGCTTGATCGTGCAGGGAAGGCAGATAGCCGGCACATTGCAAAAATGCACTGTCAAATCGTTGCATGATGACGGGCCGAATATGCGAGTGACCGCGTCGTGCTCGGACGGCGTCGCGATTTCAGACGTGACGTTCGACGTAACCTTCACCGGAGAGAATAATATCACTCTCAGCTCCAACGGGGTGGTGCCGATGCAAATGCTGTACGCGCGCTGCCCAATGTGACGTCGCCCGCGACGGCTCGAGGGACCCTGGATGGGTGATCCGGGTCGAGGCTGCGCCGATGATGACATCGTGCGGGTGTTTTGCCCGGCGAGTCAAACCGTATTTGTAAAATCCGAAAGGCATCCCATCGGGCCGGCAAGCCATTGATTTCGCTATCGCCGGCTACTGTGCATGGGGTTGTTTTCGAGTTTTTTGTTTGCCGTCGCGAAAATGGCTGCTCAGACCAGCGGCCGATAGACCTCACCGATCCGCGCGGCTTCGGCATCGAGGCTGAACTTCTCAAGCACCCGTGCCCGTCCGCGCTCGCCCATCACAGTTGCAGCGCCCACATCGCCCATCAGCGGCTCCAGCGCCACCGCAAGCGCATCGGCATCACCGGTCGGGATCAGCACACCTGTCACACCGTTCGCGACCACGAGCTCGGCCGCACCAGCGCGCGCGGCGACGAGCGCGCTGCCCGCCGCCATCGCCTCGATCAGCGTCAGGCCAAAGCCCTCGTTGCGCGAGGTGAAGGCGTAGACCGTCAGCCGCTGATACCAGCGCTGCACCTGCTCGATCGGCAACTCGCCGGTGATGACGATGCGCGATTGCAGGCCGGCAGCCTCGATCCGCTTCTTCAGGTCATTCGCGAAGACAGTTTGCTCGGCCGTGACCTGGCCGACGATGACCGCAGTGAAATCCGGATAGCGCGGCAGCAGGCGGCACATCGCATCGACGAACACATCCGTACCCTTCTGCGCACGCACGCGGCCGAAACAGCCGATCGCGTAGCGGCCCGGCAGCGCGGCTTCCGCGAAGGCCGCAGCACGATCGATCGGCGGTGCATAGATGTCGGTATCGACGCCATGCGGGATCACCGTCGCCTGCACTTTGAGGAACGAGGCCGAGATGTCGCTTGTCGCGATGATCGCATCCATGCGCCGGATCAGCCAGCGCGTGATCCAGCTGTGATGCCGCTGGGCCGCCGAGGTGAAGACGAGTTTCAATGGCCAGCCGAGCGCGCGCAGCACGACGCCGGCGATCATTTCGTTGTTGCGCCGTGCATGCCAGATCAAGGGCGCCTTGCGGCGCCACAATTTCAGGACATCGGCCCCGCTCAGCCGCGCAATTCCCTCCGGCGCGTCAGAGCCGAACCACGCCGCGCGATACAGCTTGGCCAGCCGTGGCGCGACCATCCGGTTGGTCGCGGTGACCCCGGAATAGCGCCTGTGCAGATTTGGCACGATCACTTGAAGATCGCCCGGGGAATTCGCCACGTCACGCTCCGTTTCGCACGGTCCTATACGCAACATTAAGCATAGTGGCCAGTTCAGCTTGGCCGAAACCCCCTCTTCACCTCGTAAACGTTAACTTGGAGCGTCGATCGAAGACGGGTGAGATCATGACTGTGTTAGTCACCGGCGGCGCCGGCTATATCGGAAGTCACACGGTTCTGGCGCTGGCGGAAGCCGGCGAGGACGTCGTCGTGATCGACGATCTCTCCACTGGCTTCTCCACCTATCTGCCCGAAGGCGTGCCTCTGTTCATTGGCGATGCCGGCGACGAGAATTTGGTCGAGGGCGTAATCGCCCAGCACAACATCGAGAGCATCATCCACTTCGCGGGCTCGGTCGTCGTGCCGGATTCGATGCGCGATCCGCTCGGCTACTACCGCAACAACTTCATGACCGCGCGCAATTTGCTCAACGTCGCCGTCAAGCGCGGCATCAACCGCTTCATCTTCTCTTCGACCGCGGCGGTCTACGGCAATCCGGACCTGGTGCCGGTGCCCGAGCACGCGCCGACGCGGCCGCTGTCGCCTTACGGCTCGTCGAAGCTGATGACCGAGATCATGCTGCACGACGTCGCCTCTGCCTACGGAATGCAGTACGTCGTGCTGCGCTATTTCAACGTCGCGGGTGCCGATCCGCAGGCCCGCATCGGGCTTGCCACCGTCGGCGCCACGCATCTGCTCAAGATCGCCGTTGAGGCCGCGACCGGCCAGCGCGCCAAGATCGACGTGTTCGGCACCGACTATCCGACCCAGGATGGCAGCTGCATCCGCGATTTCATCCACGTCACGGACCTGTCGCAGGCCCATCGCTCGGGGCTCGCTTACTTACGCAATGGCGGCGCCTCGACCACGCTCAATTGCGGCTATGGCCGCGGCTATTCGGTGCTGGAGACCATCGACGCGGTGCGGCGGGTTTCGGGGCGCAGCTTCGCCGTGCAATACGCGCCGCGCCGGCCCGGCGACATCATGACCATGGTCGCCGACACCAGCCGCATCCGCGGCCTGCTCGACTGGAAGCCGCAATACGACGACCTCGAGACCATCGCAGCCCACGCGCTGGCCTGGGAGGACAAGCTGTTCCGCGAGCGCCATGGCGAGCTCCGCCACGCCGTCTCGGCCTAGATTCCATCCAGGCGCAAGCCCTTAATTGGGCTTGAAAAGCCCCGCTTTAGCGGGCACAGAGGCCCTTCAATCCCCTGACGCGCGGGCAGGCTTTTCCCTGCGCCGTCAATGGACTACGGATGGCCCAGTTTCCAAAGAAAATCACCGACGATCCCTATGCGGCAGCGGTCCTGATTCGCCGCCTCGTCACGGAACAGGGGGTCATCTACTGGCGGCGTTACCTCGTCGCCTTCGCGCTGATGGCGCTTGCCGCAGGCTCGACCGCGGGCGCGACCTACGTGCTCGGCCAGGTCATCAACCAGGCCTATGTCGACAAGAACATCCCGGGCATCGCGATGTTCTCGGGCATCACGGTGATCCTGCTCTTCATCAAGGGCGTGGCGACCTACGGCCACATGGTGATCCTGACCAAGATCTCCAACGCGATCCTTGCCACCAACCAGCGCCAGCTGTTCGCCAAGCTGATGCGCGAAAGCGTCGGCTTCTTCTCCGAGCGGCATTCGTCGGAATTTTTGGCGCGGCTGACGGCCGGCGCCAAATCCATCACCGATGTCCTCAACATGCTGGTCAACGCCATCGGGCGCGACCTCATGATGCTGCTCGCCATGATCGGCGTGATGGTGTGGCAGGACCCGGTGATGTCGTTCATCGGCCTTGTCGTGGTGCCGCCGGCGATGCTGGTGCTGCGCAAGCTGGTCAAGCGCATCAAGGGTCTCGCCTTCAACCAGTTCACCGGCACCGCCGACATCATGGAGACCATGCAGGAATCGCTGCAAGGCATCCGCACGGTGAAGGCGTTCACGCTTGAAGAGACGATGCAGAACCGCATCGACGAGAACATCGCGATCGTCGAGCGCAACGCCAACAAGATGGCCCGCGTCGCCAACCGGTCCAATCCGCTGATGGAGATGCTCGGCGGCTTCGCGGTGGCCGGCTGCCTGCTCTACGGCGGCTACAGCGTGGTCGCGCTCAATGCCACGCCCGGCGCGTTCTTCTCCTTCATGACCGCGTTCCTGATGGCAACCGAGCCGGCCAAGCGGCTGGCGCGGCTCAACATCGACCTCAACAGCCAGCTCGTCGGCGCGCGCATGCTGCTCGAAGTCGTCGACAGCCCGGCGAGCGAGCATTCCGACGACGACAAGCCGGCGCTGAAGCTGTCCGACGCGAAGATCGAGATGCGCGACGTCAGCTTCTCCTATCGCACTGGCGAGACCGTCCTCAACCGCATGAGCTTCGTTGCCGAACCCGGCAAGGTCACCGCGCTGGTCGGGCCGTCCGGGGGCGGCAAGTCGACCGTGCTGTCGCTGCTGCTGCGCTTCTACGAGGTGACGCAAGGCGACATCGTCATCGACGGCCAGTCGATCGGCGCGATCTCGCGAAAATCGCTGCGGGCGCAGACCGCCTATGTCGGCCAGGACGTCTATCTGTTTCGCGACACCATCCGCAGCAACATCGCCTTCGGCAAGCCGGGCGCGACCGAAGACCAAATCATCGACGCCGCCAAGGCGGCCTGCGCGCATGATTTCATCATGGGATTCCCGCTCGGCTACGACACGCCGGTCGGCGAGCACGGCACCCAGCTCTCGGGCGGCCAGCGCCAGCGCATCGCAGTGGCGCGCGCGCTGATCAAGAATGCGCCGATCATCCTGCTGGATGAGGCCACCGCCGCGCTCGATTCCGAGTCCGAGAAACAGGTGCAGGAGGCGATTGAGCACCTCTGCCAGAACCGCACCACCATCGTGATCGCGCATCGCCTGCACACCATCATGCACGCCGACGCGATCCTGGTGGTCGAGGGCGGTGAGATCGTCGAGCAGGGCCGGCACGACGAGCTGTTACGGCGCTCGGGCCGCTACGCCTCGTTCTTCCGACTGCAACACCACGACATTGGCTTGGCGCTGGCGCCGATCAGTGCAACCGCATAGAATTCGTTCCACCTCAAGAGCAGCGAGACCGCCTCATGAACGCCGCCTCCTACGTCATTCCGCTTCCGCCCCAGGCTTCGCTTCCCGTCGTCGGCGAGAGCGGCCGTTATCCGGTGCGCCGCATCTGGTGCGTCGGCCGCAACTATCTCGAGCACATCCGCGAGATGGGCAATGACGAGCGCGCACCGCCGTTCTTCTTCGCCAAGCACGCCGACATGCTGGTGCCCGATGACGCCACCATTCCCTATCCGCCGCTGACCAAGGATCTGCATCATGAGGTCGAGCTGATCGTCGCGATGAAGAGCGGCGGGCTGAACATTCCCGCCGACAAGGCGCTCGACCATGTCTATGGCTACGCCGTCGGCATCGACCTGACCCGCCGCGACCTTCAGATCGCCTCGCGCAAGAAGGAGCGTCCCTGGGAGATCGGCAAGTCGTTCGACGGTTCCGCGCCCGCCTCGGCGGTTCAGCCGGCCTCGAAGATCGGACATCCCTCCAAGGGCAAGATCTGGCTCACGGTCAACGGCAAAGAAGCCCAGAAGGGCGACCTCACCGAGCTGATCTGGAACGTGCCTGAGATCATCTGGCAGCTCTCGCAGCAGGTGAAGCTCGCCGCCGGCGACATCATCATGACGGGCACGCCGGCCGGCGTGTCGCAGCTCCAGCCCGGCGACAAGCTCGAATGCGGCGTCGACGGCGTCGGCACGCTGAAGGTCTCGATCGGCCAGCCGGAATAGGCGACACAACATCTCGAAATCGAAAGGCCCCGGACATGTCCGGGGCCTTTTTCATTCCGATCGCATCTACCAGGCCTTCACCGGTCGATTGGCGTGGCTCACCTGCGGCACGCCGCGATTGAGTGACATGTGCGAGTGCACGCACAGCCAACCATCGGCATCTCTGGAAAACACCATCGTCGCGCGGCCGGGTCGCGGGAACGCGCTGCCGTCCGGATGGTAGCCCGTGCTCGTGAACGGCGCGATCAGGTTCACCATCGCACCATCGGGCGACGCCAGAATCGAGGTCTGATCGAGCACGAATCTGAAGTCGGTCGTCTTTGGCCAGACGTTATTCCATTGCGTCGTGACCCATTGGTCCAGGCCGGGAATGACGTCGTTATGCGTGCCGAAGGCCAGCACATCCGGATGGAACAGCGGCCGCGCCGAGGCATAATCGACCTCGCGGACATAGCCCGAGAAGGTTTCCAGCCACTGGCGGAAGAACTGCGTGATCTCGGTGTTGGCCGTCGGCAAGGGGGCCATTGCCAGCTCCATATTCGCGACCAAATCGCGGCAATCTTGTTGCCATGGGCTGAACTATCCAGCAAGACTCGCGCCAAGGTCGGGACCGGAGGGTCCCCCGTCACGACTGCTTCAAGAACGAGAGGATGTCTCGGATGTCGAACACTATTACGGAGCTCGAGGGGCTGCTCATGCAGCGCTCGCTCACGGACCCACAGCTACTGGCGGCAGCGGAAGCGGCGACGGACTTCCGCATTCTTCCGGATGCCACCGTCATCAAGATCGGCGGCCAGAGCGTCATCGACCGCGGCCGCGCCGCGGTCTATCCGCTGGTCGACGAGATCGTCTCGGCGCGCAAGGCGCACAAGCTCCTGATCGGCACCGGCGCCGGCACGCGCGCGCGGCATCTCTACTCGATCGCCGCTGGGCTTCGCCTGCCGGCCGGCGTGCTGTCGCAGCTCGGCGCGTCCGTCGCCGATCAGAACGCCGCGATGCTGGGGCAGTTGCTGGCCAAGCACGGCATCTCCGCCGTAGGCGGCGCCGCCCTCTCCTCTGTGCCGCTTTTCCTCGCCGAGGTGAACGCCGTCATCTTCGCCGGCATGCCGCCCTACAGCCTGTGGATGCGTCCCGCGCCCGAGGGTGTGATTCCGCCCTATCGCACCGACGCCGGATGCTTCCTGGTGGCCGAGCAGTTCGGCTGCAAGGGAATGATCTATGTGAAGGACGAGAACGGCCTATATACCGCGAACCCGAAGACGGCGAAGAACGCCACCTTCATCCCGAAGATTTCGGTGGCCGAGATGAAGGCCAAGGGCCTCCAGGATTCGATCCTGGAATTCCCGGTGCTCGATCTCCTCGCCGCGGCGCGCTACGTGCGCGAGGTGCAGATCGTCAACGGCCTCGTCCCCGGCAATCTCACCCGCGCGCTCGCGGGCGAGCATGTCGGCACCATCATCACTGCGAGCTGAAGAGTGCACCGTCATGGCTGACACCAACCAGATCAAGCACGTCGCTTCGCCGCTCGCGCGCCAGACTCTCCTCGACGGCGACCTCACCCGCCCCGTTGCCGGCAACCGCCCGATCAAGCTGCTGCCCTGGGTCCAGGTCATCAAGATCGGGGGCCGCATCATGGATCGCGGTCACGAAGCGATCCTCCCGCTCGTTGACGAACTGCGCTCGCTGCTATCAGAACACCGCCTGCTGATCCTGACCGGCGCCGGCATTCGTGCCCGCCACCTCTACAGCGTCGGGCTCGACCTCGGACTTCCCGTCGGCTCGCTGGCGCCGCTCGCGGCAAGCGAAGCCGGCCAGAACGGCCATATCCTTGCGAGCCTGCTCGCGTCGGAGGGCGTGTCGTACATCGAGCATCCGACCATCGCGAGCCAGCTCGCGATCCATCTCAGCGCGGCGCGCGCTGTCGTCGGCAGTGCGTTCCCGCCCTACCATCATCATGAATTCCCGACCACGCGCGTCCCGCTGCATCGGGCCGATACCGGCGCCTTCCTGCTCGCCGACGCGCTGGGCGCCGCGAGCCTCACGATCGTGGAGGACGTCGACGGCGTCTACACCACCGATCCCAATGGCGCCGACGGCAAGAAGGCACAGCTGCTGAAAGACGTGAATTTTGCCGAGCTTGCGAAGCAGAAGGGCACGCTGCCGGTCGATCGGGCGTTGCTCGAGGTCATGGCCAATGCACGGCACATCGCGCGCGTGCAGGTCGTGAACGGCCTCGTCCCCGGCCGGATCACGGCGGCGCTGCGCGGCCAGCATGTCGGGTCGATCATTCATACCGGCGCCAAGCCGGCGTAAATCAGCTCAACGCCGACATCACGATGAGGCCGAGGATCAGCGCCGTCAGCGAATATTTCAGCGCGTAGTAGACGTTACGGTTCCATGCCTTGACCTTGCGGCTCGCAAGATGGATCTCGTAGAGCTTGCCAAACACCTTGTTGAGCACGCCGACGCTCTCGCCGTCGACGTTCTGGGTCGCCGACGCCTTGACGATGTGATGGCTGACCCAGCGGTTGATCGCGGTCATGAAGCCGTACTTCATCGGGCGCTCGACGTCGCAGAACAGGATGATGCGGTTGACGTCGGTCGCATTCTCCGCGCTGTGAATAAAGGTCTCATCGAACATGAAGGCCTCGCCGTCGCGCCAAACGCATTCGACGCCGTCGACCAGGATGCGGCACTTGTTCGAGTTCGGCGTCACGAGCCCGAGGTGATAGCGCAGCGAGCCCGCGAAGGGGTCGCGGTGCGCGCCCAGCTTTCCGCCCGGCGGCAGCATCGCGAACATCGCACCGTGTACGCTTGGGATGGAGTTGAGCAGCTCCACTGTCTTCGGGCAAAGCGTGCGCGCCGAGGGCAGGAAGTCGTCGTACCACTTGAGGTAAAACCGCTTCCAGCCGCTCTTGAAGAACGAGTAGAAGCCCCAGTCGTTGTTTTTGGCGGCGGCGCGAATGAAGCCTTCGTCGAACAGGCGAACCGCCTCGTCGCGGATCGTCTCCCAGTTTTCGCTGAGCGGCTTGAGCTCGGGAAACTGCTCGACCGAGATGACCGGCTTGTTCGGCACGGCCGAGCCTGCATACATCAGAACGTTGTAAGGTGCGAGATAGGTCGAGTGATCGCCGAGCTGGCGCGCGAACCGCAGCCGCTGCTTGCCGCGGAAGTGGACGTAAATGGTCGAGGCCGCCAGCAGATAGAGAATGACGAGTTGCGGAGCAAAAAGCTGTTTCAGCATATCCCCAGTTCCCCAGTGATCCAGCTGGGGACGTGATCTAACGCGAGCCGGCCCGAGCGGCAAGATATTCACCGCTGGGTTGCGGCCACCTTGGAGAGAGCACTGCAACAGAGATTGGGCCGAAACGGACCGAAACCAGCCGACTCACGCCCGGGACAGCGCCTGGAGACCCTTGAAAGTCAGGCGCTTGGGGTCGGTGACGCCGGCGAGATAGAGCCGACGGATAAAGGCGATCACGGCGTCGCGGTCGCAATCGGTCAGCGCGACGACGGCGTCGACCGCGATCTTCTGGGCTTCCATTGGGCTCACCTCGGCCTTGCGAGTAACCCCGGCCGAGACAGGCTAGGACTCATCAGTTAATCCGGCGTTAACCGTTTGGACAGGATGGCCGATTCAGCCGGGTGGCCGAATACGCAAAACAACGCATTTGTTGTTACGGCGCGGAATTCGGCCCGGTCGTCAGCGCGCGCCGATGCTCTTCTTGAACTGTGCAAAATGCTTCTTCAGACGGGGCACGGCAAAATCGGTAAAGGCGCGCGCCTTCGGCACCGAAAGCCGGCCCTGCGGACAGATCAGGTGTACCGGCATCTCCGGGTCCTCGTCGCTGGCAAGCAAGACCTCGAGTTCGCCGCGCGCGACCTGCTCGGCAACTTGATAGGAATACATCCGCGCGATGCCGCGTCCAGCCACTGCGGAGGCGACCGCCGCATAGGTGCTGTTGACCATCAGGCGCGGCGTGAACTGGACCGTCCGCGGCACCGATGAGTTCCTCGGCGGCGAGAAAGTCCACGAATTCGGCAGATGCGCCATCGCCACGATCTGGTGTTTTGCGAGATCGCCGGGCTCCGCGATGCGCGGATGCTGCTTCAGATAACGCGGCGCCGCGACCACGACGCGGCGGACCTCGCCGAGGCGCATCGCCACCATCGCCGAATCCGCTAGCGGGCCGATGCGAAGCGCGACGTCGAACCCCTCCTCGATCAGATTGACCGCGCGGTCGAACAGCAGCAGCTTTGCCGAAACCGTCGGATAGGCGTCCAGGAACGCATCCAGGATCGGACGCAGCACCATCTCGCCTGACACCACGGGAGCGGTGATCGTGAGCAGGCCACGTGGCGCCGCGCGCGGGCCGGCAGCGATAGCGTCGGCCTCTTCCAGCTCGGTGAGTACGCGCCGGCAGATCGCGACGTAGCGCTCGCCCTCCTCGCTCAGCTTGATCGAGCGCGTGGTCCGGTGCAGCAGCTCGGCGCCGACCTGCCCCTCCAGGAAGGCGATGGCGCGGCTCACCGCCGCCGGCGAGCGCCCGAGCTTTCGCCCCGCGGCGGCAAGGCTGCCCTCATCCACCGCGACGACGAAGACCTTCATTGCGTCCAGACGATCCATGCCCTCGCCAACCCCCTTGAACTCCTGGTCGGCAAACTAGGGCCTCACCCGCGCCGCGACAACCGATCCGGCCGACTGACCGGCATTCGATCACGCCGCGTAACAATGTCTGCCGGACAACGTGTCTTCGCGCGGGCGGGCCCACGGCGTAGCTCAAGACCACGCCGCTCACTGCCTCGCAGCCGACCGGCACGTGCTTCCAATAACAGGAGTTCATCATGGGTATCGAGCAGAAGGTCGCCATCATCACCGGTGCATCGCAGGGCATCGGCGCCGCCCTGGTCCAGGGTTTTCGCGATCGCGATTATCGCGTCGTCGCCACCGCACGCTCCATCAAGCCGTCGAGCGACGACGGCGTGCTTGCTGTGCCCGGCGACATCGCCGACTGGACCACAGCCGAGCGGGTGGTCTCGCAAGCCGTCGCCCGTTTCGGGCGTGTCGACACGCTGGTCAACAATGCGGGCGTCTTCGTCGCCAAGCCGTTCACCCAGTACACTGCCGAGGACTACGCGGCCGTGATGGGCATCAACGTCGCGGGCTTCTTTCGCCTGACTCAGCTTGCGATCGCCGAGATGGAGAAGCAGGGATCCGGTCACGTCGTGCAGATCACGACCACCCTGGCCGACCAGGCCAATTCGAACGTGCCCTCGGTGCTGGCGTCGCTGAGCAAGGGCGGCTTGAACGCCGCGACCAAGTCGCTCGCCATCGAATATGCCAGGCGCGGCATCCGCGTGAACGCGGTCGCACCCGGCATCATCAAGACGCCGATGCATGCGGCCGAGACGCACGCGCAGCTGGGCGCGATGCATCCCCTCGGCCACATGGGCGAGACGTCCGACATCGTCGAGGCCGTGCTCTATCTCGAGGGCGCCTCCTTCATCACCGGCGAGATCCTGCACGTCGACGGCGGCCAGAGCGCGGGCCATTGAGCCCGCGCAGGGGGACGACATGACCGAACTCAATGCAGAGACCAAGCACCACGCCCGGCCGCACCAGCGGCCGGGATCGACCTCTCAGCAGATGTGGCGATATGCCATGGCCGGCTTGTCCGCATCCCTTGTCGGACTTGGCCTCGCGCGCTTCTCCTACACACCGCTGATTCCGGCGCTGATCGCAGCAAAGTGGTTCAGCCCGTCCGACGTTGTCTATCTCGGCGCTGCGAACCTTGCCGGCTATCTTGCCGGCGCACTTGCAGCGCGAGCTGTGGCGACACGCATCGGCGCGGTCAACGCGCTGCGCGCGATGATGCTGCTCGCCACGCTCTCCTTCTTCGCGAGCTCCGCCCCGGTGTCGTTCATTTGGTTCTTCGCCTGGCGTTTCCTGTCGGGGCTCACCGGCGGCATCATCATGGTGCTGGCGGCGTCCGTCATTCTCCCGCACACCTCGCCCGCCAGACGGGGCATCGTCGGCGGGGTGATCTTTGCCGGCGTCGGCCTCGGCGTCGCTGCATCGGGCACGCTGGTACAGTTGTTGCTGCAACAGGGTTTGCAGCAGAGCTGGTACGGACTCGGCGCGCTCTCGGCCCTGCTCACGCTCGCAAGCTGGTGGAACTGGCCGGCGGAGGTGAAGGCCGACGCAACGCCTGTGCAACTCGCCAAGCACCATCATGCCTCGGCCGCCACCCGTGCCCTGTTGGTCCAATACGGTCTCAATGCGGTGGCACTGGTGCCGCACATGGTCTTCATCGTCGACTTTGTCGCGCGCGGCCTCGGCCAGGGTATCGCCGCGGGATCGCGTTACTGGGTGCTGTACGGCCTCGGCGCGATCGTCGGTCCGCTCGTCACCGGCCATCTCGGCGACCGCTCCGGCTTCGGGCCAGCCTTGCGCGCAGCGTTCCTGATCGAGGCTGCTGCCGTGCTGCTGCCGACCGTCAGCACCGCCCCCGCTTCGCTGATCGTGTCGAGCATCGTGGTCGGCGGCTTTACGCCGGGTATCGTGCCGCTGGTGCTGGGACGCATCCACGAGCTCGTCCCGCACTCGGCCGAGCAGCAGCGCGCGACATGGAGCCACGCCACCACCAGCTTCGCGCTATTCCAGGCGACCGCCGCTTATGGCTTTTCCTGGATCTATGCGCAGACCGGCGGCGACTATCTCGTCCTGTTCGGACTTGGCGGCGGCGCCGCCGTGCTGGCGCTCGCGATCGATCTCGTCCTCGCGCTCACCACACGCAAGGCATAGAAGCGGGCGGCGGCGCGATCAGGAATACTGCATTACGCCGTCGTCGATCCGGCCGAAGCGCAGGGAGACGATGTCGAAGGCGTAGTTCTGGTAGAGCCGCCACGGCTGCTTCGAACCCTGCTTCGGCATCTTTGCGACCGAGCGCTGAACGTAGCCCGAGCTGAAATCGAGCGAGGGCTGGAGCGTCACCGTCGGATCGTTATTGTGCGGCATGCACTGACGGAAATTGTGCCGGTCCATGTAGTTGATGAGCCGGCAGACATATTCGCAGGTGAGATCGCATTTCAGCGTCCAGGACGCGTTGGTGTAGCCGAAGGCAGACGCCATGTTCGGCACGTCGGCATACATCATGCCCTTGTAGGTCAGCGTGCTCGCGAAATCGACGGCGCGGCCATCGACGCTCACCTCTAGTCCGCCGACGACCTGGAGCACGAGACCCGTCGCCGTGACGATGATGTCGGCCGCAAGCTCGCGGCCGTCCTTCAAGCGGATGCCGTCGCGCGTAAAATTGTCGATCTCGCTGGTGACGACGGCGGCGCGCTGCTCGCGAATCGCCTTGAACAGATCGCCGTCGGGCACGAGGCAGAGCCGCTGGTCCCAGGGATTGTAGCGAGGTGTAAAATGGGTCGCGACGTCGTAGTCGGGCCCGAGCGCCATTTGCACGCCCTTGAGGATCAGATCCTTCACCTTGGCGGGCTTGCGCCGGCTGAGCTGGAAGAAGAACATCCCCCACATCACGTTGCGCCAGCGGATGACATGATAGGCCAGCCGCGTCGGCAGATTGCGGCGCAGCTTGTTGGCGACCGGATCCTGCGCCGGACGCGACACCACATAAGTCGGCGAGCGCTGGAGCATGGTGACTTGTGCCGCCTTCTTGGCCAGTTCCGGCACCAGCGTCACTGCGGTCGCGCCCGAGCCGATCACGACGACGCGCTTGCCGGCGTAGTCGATGTCCTCGGTCCATGTCTGCGGGTGCACGATGCGGCCGGCGAAATCCGCGGCGCCCTTGAACTCCGGCGTGTAGCCCGCCTCGTATTTGTAATAGCCCGGGCACATGAACAGAAAATTGCAGGTGAAACGCACGAGCTCGGTTGCGCCCTCGCCCGTCATGCGCTCGGACTCGATGGTCCATCGCGCATCGCTCGTCGACCACGCCGCACGCTTGACGCGATGGCGGTAGCGGATGTGTTTCTCGATGCCGTTCTCGCTAGCTGTCTCGCGCACATAGTTCAGGATCTGCGACCCGTCAGCGATCGCCTTCGGATCGGTCCACGGCTTGAAGGAATAGCCGAGCGTGAACATGTCGCTGTCGGAGCGGATGCCGGGATAACGGAACAGATCCCAGGTGCCGCCGATACAGTCGCGGCCCTCGAGGATGACGTAGCTCTTGCCCGGGCACTTGGTTTGCAGATGATAACCCGCGCCGATGCCGGACAGGCCGGCCCCGACGATCAGCACGTCGAAATGTTCTTGGGACATGATTTCCTCCGCCAAGGCGATTGTCGGCCCGCCGCTGCTGGCCGTCAATTGGCAATCAGCCGTGCCGCAACCGCAAAGCGAGTTGAATTCCATGCGTTGAAACAACAAAGCCCCGGATCGCTCCGGGGCTTTGCGTCGATGATCTGTGGAGGTCGTGGATCAGTACCGGTAGTGATCCGACTTGTACGGACCTTCCTGCTTGACGCCGATGTAGTCGGCCTGGTCCTTGCGCAGCTCGGTCAGCTTGACGCCGATCTTGGCGAGATGGAGCCGGGCGACCTTCTCGTCCAGCGACTTCGGCAGCACGTAGACTTCCTTCTTGAACTTGCCGTCCTTGTTGTTGGCGAAAAGCTCGATCTGCGCCAGCGTCTGGTTGGTGAAGGAGGCCGACATCACGAACGACGGATGGCCCATGGCGTTGCCGAGGTTCACGAGGCGCCCTTCCGACAGCATGATGATGCGGTGCTTGTCGGGGAATTCGATCTCGTCGACCTGCGGCTTGATATTGGTCCACTTCAGGTTACGCAGACCCGCGATCTGGATCTCGTTGTCGAAGTGGCCGATGTTGCAAACGATGGCGCGATCCTTCATCGCGCGCATGTGCTCGATGGTGATGATGTCCTTGTTGCCGGTCGCGGTGACGAAGATGTCGGCGCGCGGGGCGGCGTCTTCCATGGTCACGACCTCGTAGCCTTCCATGGCGGCCTGCAGCGCGCAGATCGGATCTACTTCCGACACCAACACGCGGCAGCCGGCCTGGCGCAGCGACGCCGCCGAACCCTTGCCGACGTCGCCGAAGCCCGCGACCATCGCGACCTTGCCCGACATCATCACGTCGGTGCCGCGGCGGATGCCGTCGACCAGCGATTCACGGCAGCCATAGAGGTTGTCGAATTTCGACTTGGTGACGCTGTCGTTGACGTTGATAGCCGGCCACAGCAGCGTGCCTGCCTTCTGCATGTCATAGAGACGATGCACGCCCGTGGTGGTCTCTTCGGAAACGCCCTTGATGCTCTTGGCGATCTCGGCGAAGTAGCCCTTCGGCTTTTCCTTGAGCTGCTTCTTCAAAAGCGCGAAGAAGACTTCCTCTTCTTCCGAAGCCGGCTTGTCCAGGAACTTGGTGTCGCCGTTCTCGGCACGCAGACCGAGATGGACGTACATGGTGGCGTCGCCGCCGTCGTCGAGGATCATGTTCGGGTGACCGCCGCCGTGCCAGTCGAACAGCTTGGCGGTGTAGTCCCAGTATTCGGTAAGGCTCTCGCCCTTGACCGCGAACACCGGAATGCCGGCCGCGGCGATCGCGGCGGCGGCGTGATCCTGCGTCGAATAGATGTTGCAGGAGACCCAGCGGATATCGGCGCCGAGCGCTGCCAGCGTCTCGATCAGCACGCCGGTCTGGATCGTCATGTGCAGCGAGCCGGCGATGCGTGCGCCCTTCAGCGGTTGCTTCGGGCCGTACTCCTCGCGCGTGGCCATCAGGCCGGGCATCTCGGTCTCGGCCAGCGAGAGTTCCTTGCGGCCGAAATCGGCGAGCGAAATGTCCTTGACGATGTAATCGGTGAAGCCGGGCTTCGCGTTCATTGCGAGTGTCCTGTTGTTGAACGGTCATTCCGGGACGCCTCAAAGAGGCGCCCCGGAATCGCGACGTGTGGATTTAAGGATTCCGGGTTCGCACGAACCCGGAATGACGCACAAAAATTAGAGCGCGCGCTTGAGCTGCTCGACCAGGTCGGTCTTCTCCCAGGAGAAGCCGCCCTCGTTGTCGGGCGTGCGGCCGAAATGGCCGTAAGCCGAGGTGCGCGCGTAGATCGGACGGTTAAGGTCGAGATGGCTGCGGATGCCGCGCGGTGTAAGGTCCATTGCCTTGGCGGCGGCCTTCTCGAGCTGATCCTCAGACACTTTACCGGTGCCGTGGGTGTCGATGTAGATCGACAGCGGGCGCGCCACGCCGATGGCGTAGGCGAGCTGCAATGTGCAGCGATCGGCAAGACCGGCCGCGACGATGTTCTTGGCGACGTAGCGCGCGGCGTAAGCGGCCGAACGATCGACCTTGGTCGGATCCTTGCCGGAGAACGCGCCGCCGCCATGCGGAGCCGCGCCACCATAGGTGTCGACGATGATCTTGCGGCCAGTCAGGCCGGAGTCACCATCGGGACCGCCGATGTAGAACTTGCCGGTCGGGTTGATGTGCCAGATGGTCTTGGCGTTGATCCAGTCCTTCGGCAGCGCCTCGCGCACATAGGGCTCGACGATGTCGCGAACCTGGTTGGAGGTGAGGTCCTCGACCAGATGCTGGTGCGACACCACGATCTCGCGCACGCCGACCGGCTTGCCGTTCTCGTACTGCACGGTGACCTGGCTCTTGGAGTCCGGGCCCAGCACCTTCTCCTTGCCGGAGTGGCGGGCTTCGGAAATGAGACGGAGAATCTTGTGGGCGTAGAAAATCGGCGCCGGCATCAGATCAGGCGTCTCGTTGGTGGCGTAACCGAACATGATGCCCTGGTCGCCCGCGCCTTCTTCCTTGACCTCACCCGGCTGAAGCGCATCGACGCCCTGGGCGATGTCGGCCGACTGCGGATGCAGCAGGATCTCGATATCAGCGGTCTTCCAGTGGAAGCCTTCCTGCTCGTAGCCGATGTCCTTGATCGCGTTGCGGACAACGCTTTCGATCTGATCGTTGGTGACGGATGCGGGGCCGCGGGTCTCACCCGCGATCACCACCTTGTTGGTGGTCGCGAGCGTCTCGCAGGCAGCGCGAATCTGCCACGGGTCGATGCCGGCCTTGGGCCCCTCGCGGTAGAACAGATCGACGATCTCATCGGAGATCCGGTCGCAGACCTTGTCCGGATGGCCTTCGGACACGGACTCGCTGGTGAAGAGATAGGACGCGCGCATCAAGTAACCCCTTGTTCCGCCACATCAGGGCGGGCGTTTGCGATGTTTACTCTTGGATGATGTCAATCACGCCGGCGCGAGATGACGTAGGATTCGTCAAGAAACCAGAGCCCGTTGTACTTTCGCAGCACGTCCCTGGCGGCATCCAGAGCGCGGCCGTTTTGAGTCATATCCGCCAACCGGTCGTCCTCAATCTGAGCGACATACACCGCCGCATTCCACGCTGCAAAGGCCGTCGAGGTTCCGATGGTACCCGTCACCTCGTTGGGCAGCGCTTCCATATCATACCTGAAGATCGAGCGGTTATCCGCATAAACATTAAAATTTAGGTCCCGTCCCAACGATCCGAGCTCATACTTCACGGCGCGCAATAGCTCATGGCGGCTGACCGCGAAAGGATTTTCTCCAGGCCAGATCGCCTGGATCATTTCCATGCCCGGATCCTGGCCATGGGAGTGAATTCCGATCAGCCGTCCCCCTGGCCGCAGCGCCCGCGCCAGAGGTGCGATGATCCGCTTGGCCCTGAAATTGACCGAGGACAGGGCCCGGTATGGCTGGGATGCAATGACGAGGTCGAAATTGGCTTCGGTCTGGCCCGGCCGAGGAATGGTCGAATCCAGCAGGAACCTCTGGTCCTCGCGGTAGAGCACCAGCACGACCGGCCGTTCATACAACGGCATGCCGGTACGCGGGCTGATGGCCGCGCGCCAGTTCTGCTCCAGAAACGGCTTCAGCTCCGCAATCTGCGTCTCGAAGTCGCCGGATGAGGCTCCCCGCAGCGGCACCTCGTGCCAGACGGTGGCGGCGGCGGCCGCAGGTGAGCCCGGTGTAAGCCAAGGCGCCTCCGCGTAATGCATGTTGGTGAAAACGAACACCGAGGCCGGGTGCTCGAACAGCCGGTCCGGCACCTTGTCCAGGGTCAGGCGCACGTCCTCGAGGCTCAGCTCCTTGCCGGCAACATAGAACGGCATGTGCGGAAAGCGTTGATGCATCGAGCGCAGCACGCGCGCGAGCACCGAGCCGTCGCCGACGCCGGCGTCAAACACGCGCAGCGCCGGCGGCCGGGGATGGATGCTGGCAAGTTCAAGCGCGACCCGTTCGGCAACCACCCGCTTTTCGCTGCAGGTGTGGACGAACAACAGGTATTTCTGCCGGTTCTCGAAGAAGCGGAAATTGCTGCGCGGATCGCGCTTTTCCGGCGGCACCTGAAGCCCCCGCGGCGGCGGCAAGCCGCCGGTCGTCGATGCGGCGATGTAGGCCTGGATCCGATCCAACGTGTCGATGGTGATGCGCTTGCCCTCGCGCAGGCGGTGGACCAGCTTCCCATCGTTCACCGCACGCCGGCCAAAGGTCGATTCCGCCATGTCGGCATGGCGGCAGAACTCGGTGATTTGGCTGAGGATTTCGTCGTTTTTCATCAAGTGGGCAGGTTGTGGGCAGCAGAGGTAGGGTGAGGCACCTTAACACCCTCTGCCCAACAAGGAAACACCGGCTGGACCGGTTTGCACCGATCACACTTATCGGTATACATGGCAAAAAAGCGATACTTTGGGGTGCATATGCTCAGGCTGTATTGCCTTGCCGCGCTGTTGTTCGTTGCGTCTTCCGACATCTCCCGCGCAGGCTATCTGACCGACAATCCCGACGAGGTGTTTGAAGCCGTCTATGCGCGCATTGGGGCGCTCCCCCTTACAGCCGCGCGCGACCCTTCCGTCTGGGTCAAGCTCGAAGAACTCAAGCGCGAACCCTGCGACCAGAAGAGCATCAACGATCTTGCGTTGTTACTCGACAAGCTCGGCTACCGGCGACAAGCCGCTGACGGGCTCTACAAGTTCGTCATGAATTGCGGCGCGCCGATCACGGCGCTGCACCGCTCGATCGACATCTATCTCAAGCTCACGGACTATCCCAGAGCCGTGGAGGTCGCCGACGAGTTCATGCGGCGCGCTCCGACCAATCACGACGCACATTACTTGCGGGGCGTCGCGCTTGAAGGCCTGGAAGACTACCACCGTGCGCTGGCCGATTATTCCGACGCCATAGAGCTCTATGGCGCGGACAAGAAATCGATCTCGAGCCGTGTCTTCCTGCGCATGGCAGGCGCCTATGCCGCGCTCAAACAGTTCTGCGAGGCCACAGCGCCGATCAATCTGTGGGTTGCGCTCGATCCGGCCACCCGCGATACCAGCCAGACGCGGAAGATCATCGCCGACTACGAAAGCCAGGGCCATTGCGTCGAAACGACAGGATTCCGCAAAGAAAGCTTCCCCCTACGCGGGCAGAAGAACGTGATCACGGTGAAGGCTGCGATCAATGGCGTCTCCGGACTGTTCATCCTCGATACTGGCGCGAGCTATGTGTCCGTGAAGTCCGCTTTTGCCAGCCGCGCCAAAATCTCCGACGCCGGCGCCAGTGAGATCACGCTCATGACGGCCAACGGCCAGAGCAAGGCGAAGCTATCCAGGGCCGACAAAGTTGCGCTCGGCAAGCTGGAAGCAATCAACGTGCCCGTGGCGATCCAGACCACGGATGACAAGAGCTACGGCGCCGGCGTCGATGGCCTGCTCGGCATGAGCTTCCTGTCACGGTTCGAAGTTCAAATGGCCGGCGGCTTCATCGAGGTTCGTACCCGCCAACCGAAGAAGTAAGCCTGCCCCCGCCACCGCAGGATCTGAACCGACGATCCCCTGGGACCGACAAAAGAGGCACGTCCCCTTTTCTGTCGTATCGCCAGCATCCGAGGCCCCATGCGCCGCCCGATCGTCGCGCTCTCCCTGCTCTTGGCGACCCTGTGGTGCGCCCCCTGCTCCGCCCAGGCGCGCAGCCAGCTCGGGCCGCTGTGCACCACCGACACCACGCCGGCGGATCAGATGGTCGACGCCTGCAGCAAGATCATCGCGCTCAAAGTGTTCAAGGGCGAGCAGCTTGCGACCGTCTATTTCTGGCGCGCGGTGGGCTGGAACAAGAAGGGCGACTACGCCAAGGTCATCGCTGATGCCACAGAGGCGATCCGGCTCCAGCCGAGCCAGGCGGTCTACAACCTCCGGGGATCGGCCTATTACGACAAAGGTGACTACGACATCGCGATCGCCGATTTCGACGATGCGCTGAAGCTCGGCTCGCCCAGCGGCATCATCTTCCACAATCGCGGCAATGCCTGGCGCGGCAAGGGCGACTACACCAAGGCGATCGCCGATTACGACATGTCGATCAAGGCCGATCCGAGATCGGCTTTTTCGTTCCAGAACCGCGGCATCGCGAAGGAGGCGCTCGGCGATCTCGACGGCGCGCTCGCCGACATCAACCAGGCGATCCGGCTCGACCCGACGCTGCCGCAGCCGCTGATCAATCGCACCGCGATCTGGCGCGCCAAAGGCGATCTCGATCGCGCGATTGCCGACGGCAGCGAGGCGATCCGGCTCGCAAAGGAGAAGCCGCCGGTCAATATCATGACGCCGCCGAACAGCGTGATGATCTCGGGCTACACCCATCGCGCAATGGCGTACGAGGCCAAGGGCGATTACGCCCACGCGCGTGAGGATTACAAGGCAACGCTGGCAATCGTGGCCTCGGATGCCGGCAGCAAGGCCAACCAGGCGACAGCAAAAGTGCGGCTGTCGCTGGTCACGGATGCAGCCGAGCCAATCCCGCGCGATGCACCTTCGTCAATGACGCAGCCGACGGCGGCGCCTGCTCCGCAGCAGACGGGCGCTGCACCGGCACCCTCGCCTGCTCCGGCTATTCGCGGCACGCGCGTGGCGCTGATCATCGGCAACGGCGCCTATGCGCATGTCAAGGCCCTGCCCAATCCACCCAACGATGCGCACGCCGTTGCAAGAAGCCTGCGCGACATCGGCTTCACCGTGTCCGAAGGCGTCGATCTCGACCGCACGGCGATGCAGAGGATGACGCGCGACTTTTTGCGGGATGCGGCGCGGGCGCAGGTCGCAGTCGTCTACTATGCCGGACACGGCGTCCAGGTCGACGGCCGCAACTATCTCATTCCCGTCGACGTCGAGCTCAAGCCGGGCGCGAGCATGACCGAGTCCATGATCGACATGGATACGATCATGGCCGGCCTCGACGACCAGGTCCGCACCAACATTTTGATCTTCGATGCCTGCCGCAACAATCCAATGGCGCAGCAGTCGCAGCCGCCAGTAGCAGTCGGGGCATCGAAGGCGCATCAGGCCTCGCCGCCCCGACCAGCCTGGGTGCTGGCGCAACGTTAGGGGCCGGCACGCTGATCGCATTCGCGACAGCACCGGGCCAGGTCGCGCTCGACGGCGAAGGCGCCAACTCACCGTTCTCGGCCGCGCTCTCCCGTCACCTCGGCACGCCGGGGCTGGAAGTGCAGCAGATGCTGACGCGGGTGCGGGCCGAAGTGGTCTCGACCACGAAGAGCAAGCAGGTGCCGTGGTCGAACTCGTCGCTGCTGGGCGAGGTTTATCTGGCGGAGAAGTGAGAGGCGGGTTGTGCGGCGAGGCGAAGACCGCACGTCAAACTCCGTGTCGTCCCGGCCCAGTGCGCAATTGCGCAGGGGGGCCGGGACGACACTGAAAGTGTGGTGCCGTTACCCGTCAATCGCACGACGGACTGCGTGAAGCCTAGTTGCCCCACACTTCCTTCGCGATCTCCACCGCGAGGCTGAGCTTGGCCCACTGCTCTTCCTCGGAGAGGATGTTGCCCTCTTCCGTCGAAGCGAAGCCGCATTGCGGGGAGAGTGCGAGCTGCTCCAGCGGCACGAACTTGGCGGCTTCTTCCAAGCGGCGCTTGATATCGTCCCTCTTCTCGAGCTCGCCGAACTTCGAGGTGATGACGCCGACCACGACGACCTTGTTGCCCTTGGGCAGGAAGCGCAGCGGCTCGAAGCCGCCGGCGCGGTCGCTGTCATATTCGAGGAAATAGCCGTCGTAATTGGTGCCGGCCAGCATGGTCTCCGCCACCGGCTCGTAGCCGCCCGAAGAAATCCAGGTCGAGCGGAAATTGCCGCGGCAGACATGCGTGGTCACCACCATGTCGGCCGGCTTTTCGGCCAGCGCGTAGTTGATGACGCGCGCATAGATCTGCTGGAGGCCTTCCGGATTGTCGCCCCGCTCGCGCGCCTTCTGCAATTCGTCCGGCGAGCAGAGATAGGCCCAGACGGTGTCGTCGAACTGGAGATAGCGGCAGCCGGCGTCGTAGAACGCCTTGACGGCCTTGCGGTAGGTTTTGCCGAGATCCTCGTAGAAGGCGTCGAGATCGGGATAGACGTCCTTGGAGATCGCCTTGCGGCCGCCGCGGAAGTGCAGCACCGCTGGCGAGGGGATCGTCATCTTGGCGGTGACGTGGGCCTGGTCGGTGGACTTCTTCAGGAAGCGGAAGTGATCCAGCATCGGATGGTCATCGGGGAAGTCGAGCTTGCCGATCACCCGCACCGCGTCGTGGCGCGTCTGCACGCCTGCGAACTGGATGCCGGCGTCGGGATGAAACAGCTCGCAGCCGGTGAGCTTCGCCAGAAAGTCGAAATGCCACCAGGAGCGGCGGAATTCGCCGTCGGTCGCGAGCTTCAGCCCGACCGAAGCCTGCTTGTGCACGACCTTCTCGATCTCCATGTCCTCGATCTTGCACAGATCGTCGGCCGAGATCTCACCCTTCTCCAGCCGGCCCCGGGCTTCCTTGATCTTGGCGGGGCGCAGGAGGCTGCCGACCTCGTCGGCGCGGAAGGGGGCTTTTGTTCGCTGCATGTCTAACTCCCGTGATATTCTTAGTGGGCCGCCGCCCCTGCGACGCCGAGGTGGCGCTCCAGAACCGAGGGGTCGGCCTTCAGCGCGGCGCTCGGGGCGTCGTGGACGATCGTTCCGCGCTCCAATATCACAACACGGTCGGCGAGCCCCAGAATCTTTTGCGCGTTTTGCTCGACGATGATCGAGCAGATGCCGCCCGCCCGGGTGATGGCGCCGATCGCCTTCAGCAGCTCCTCGACGATGATGGGGGCAAGGCCCTCGGTCGGCTCGTCCAGCAGCAGGACTTTCGGGTTGAGGGTCAGCGCACGGCCGATCGCCAGCATCTGCTGCTCGCCACCGGAGAGCTGGTTGCCAAAATTGCTCCGCCGCTCCTTCAGTCGCGGAAACATCTCGTAGACCCTCTCGACCGTCCACGGGCCGGGCTGGGCCACCGCAGTCATGTTCTCCTCGACCGTCAGCGAACGAAAGATGTTGCGCTCCTGCGGCACCCAGCCGATGCCGGCACGCGCCCGCTGGTCGGGCCGCAAGGTCGTGACGTCGGTGCCGGCGAGCGTGACGGTGCCGGAGAAGCGGCGGGTAACGCCGACGATGGAATTGATCAGCGTGGTCTTGCCGGTGCCGTTGCGTCCCAGCAGCGCCAGCACCTGCCCCTCCGCGAGGCACAAGGACATGTTCGGCAGCACCACCGCCTCGCCATAGCCGGCGCGCAGGGCGTCAATCGCGAGCAGGTCAGACATTGACCGCCTCCTCGCCGAGATAGACGGCCTTGACCTGCGGATCGCGCGCGACCTGGTCGGGCGGACCTTCAGTGAGCAGCCCACCGGAAACAAGCACCGAGATGCGATCGGCAAAGGAGAACACGAGGTCCATGTCGTGCTCGATCAGCAACACCGTAACCTCGCGCGGCAGCGAACCGACGACGGCGAGAATGTCGTGGCGCTCGCTCTCGGGGACGCCGGCTGCGGGCTCGTCGAGCAGCAGCACGCGTGGCTTGGCGGCGATCGCAACCGCGATCTCGAGCAGGCGCTGCTTGCCGTAAGGCAGCGTCACCGTCTCCTCGTTCATGACGTCGAGCAAATGGAAGCGCGTGAGCAGATCGGCGATCTCGTCGTTGACGTCGTTGCGCGTCCCCATCCGCCGCCACCAGTCGCCGCCATGACCGAGACGTTCGGAGACCGCGAGGCCAATGGTCTCTAACGGGGTCAGGTCGGGATAGAGCTGGTTGATCTGGAAGGTGCGCGACAGGCCGCGCAGCACGCGCTTGTGCACGGGCAGATCCGTGATGTCCTGGCCTTCGAGCAGGATGCGGCCAGAATTCGGCTTGAGCACGCCGGTGAGCTGGTTGATCACCGTGGTCTTTCCGGCGCCGTTCGGACCGATCAGCGCATGGCGGGCGCCCTGCTCGATCTTCAGGGACAGATCGCGGGTGACACGCAGTCCGCCGAACTGCTTTTCGAGGTTCTGGGTTTCGAGCGCGATGGTCATGCGTCGCTCTCCGGCACGGCGACGACGGCCTTGCGTCCGGCAATCTGCTTGATCAGGAGATTCGGTACATACAGCACCCAGCGATGCAGGCGCTGGCGGCCGACCAGCACGATCACGACCAGCACCAGGCCGATCCAGAACTGCCAGTATTGCGGGGTGATGGTGGAGAAGAATTCCTGGAGCAGGCGGAACAGCACCGCGCCGATCAATCCGCCATAGAGATAGCCGGTGCCGCCGATCACAAGCACCAGCATCAGGTCTGCGGAGCGGTCGAAGGCGAACACGTCGAGCGAGGCGATCGCGGTGGTCTGGGTGAACAGCGCCCCCCCAATGCCGGCATAGAACGCGGCGAGCGTGTAGATCGCGATCAGGCGGCGGTTAACGGGGATGCCGATCGCGGCCGCGCGCAGTGGATTGTTCTTGATCGCGCGCAGCGACAGGCCGAACGGCGAATGCACGACGCGGCGGGCGAGCAGAAACAGGATGAACAGCACGGCCAGCGAATAGAAGAAGCCGGTCTTGCCGAACATGTCGAATGGGAACTCGCCGAAGATCGGCTGCATCTCGATACCTTGCAGGCCGTCGGTGCCGCCGGTGATGTTGGAGAAGCGTTCCGCAAGCGCCTCAAGCAGCAGCGCGATGCCGAGCGTCACCATCAGCCGGGTCAGGTCGACGCCGCGGATCACCAGGAAGCTGGTGGCAAAGCCCAGCACCATTGCGGCAAGGCCTGCAACGATCAGCGCGAGCACGGGCTCGTTGACGATCCCGTGCAAGGCAAGAAGGCCCGCAGCATAGGCGCCGACGCCGAAGAAGGCGGCGTGACCAAGCGAAACGATGCCGGCGTAGCCGAGGATGAGATCGAGCGACATCGCAAACAGCGCCAGCCGCAGGATGTCGGTCATGATCAGATAGCGCGTGGGAAACAGAAAGCCGCAGGCCAGCACGACCAGCCAAAAGGCGGCCTTGCCATAGTGCCAGCGCGCGTGCCGCTGGGCGTGATAACCGACGTCGGAAGAAGCATTCATCGGCCTAACTCAACGCGTGGCGGTGCGGCCGAACAGGCCGTTCGGGCGCCAGATCAGGATCACGATCATCATGGTGTAGATCACGAAGGGGCCCATCTTCGGCACGTAATATTTGCCGGCGACATCGCCGATGCCGAGCAGGAGCGAGGCCAGGAACGGGCCGGTAATCGAGGACGAGCCGCCGACGGTGACCACGATCAAAAAGTAGATCATGAATTTCAGCGGGAAATACGGATCGAGGCCGAGGATCTCCGCGCTCAGCGCGCCGCCGAGCCCGGCGAGCCCGCATCCAAATGCAAACGTGAAGGCGAACACCTGCGGCACGTTGATGCCGAGCCCGCTCGCGGCGCGTGGGTCATCGACAGCGGCGCGCAGACGGCTGCCGAAACGGGTCTTGGCCAGCACCATCTGGAGCGCGATGGTGAGCAGGCCGCAGATCACGATGATCATCAGGCGGTAGCGGCCGATGCCAACACCGAACAGGTCGAACTGGCCCTGAAGCGCGGACGGCAGATTGATGAAGACCCGCGACGAGCCCTGGATGTAGTCGACGGCTGCGACCGACATGAACGTCAGGCCGATCGTGAACAGCACCTGGTCGAGATGGCTGCGCGCGTAGAGGTGGCGGTAGAGCAGACGCTCGAGCACGATGCCGATCGCCGCCGCGGAGACGAAGGCCAGCGGCAGCGCCGCGAAGAACGGCCAGCCCATCCGGTTGACCAGCACCATGCAGACATACCCGCCGGCCATGGCGAAGGCGCCATGGGCGAGATTGACGAAGTTCATCAGGCCGAGCGTGACCGCGAGCCCGCAGGCCAGCACGAACAGCAGCATGCCGTAGGCAACGCCATCGAACAGGTTGGTGAGGATAGAGGTCATCGTTTCAGCTTGGGGTTATCCGTCATGGCCGGGCAAAAGCACGAAGTGCGTCCTCAAACAAAAGTCCCGGCCATCCACGTTCTTGTTTCGGCTCTCGCGTGGATGCCCGGGACAAGCCCGGGCATGACGGAGAGGGCGGGATGCGCGCCCGGGGATGACGCGCTTTCGCGCGTCACTTCTTGGTCTTGCCGAGATCCTTGACGGCTTCGAAGGTGGCGAACTCGACATTGTAGAGCTCGCCGTCGACCTTCTCGACCTTGCGGATGTAGATGTTCTGCACGATGTCGCGGGTCTCGGGGTCGATCGAGATCGGGCCGCGCGGGCTCTCCCATTTCTGGCCCTTCATGGCCTCGATCAGCTTGGTGCCGTCGGTGTCGCCACCCGTCTTCTTCAGCGCCTCGTAGATCAGGTGGATGCCGTCATAGCCGCTCACCGCCATGAAGCCCGGACGGGTGCCGTAAGCCTTCTTGTAGGCGGCGACGAAATCCTTGTTCATCTGCGAGGGATGTGCCGCGGAATAGAGGTGCGCGGTCACCGTGCCGACCACGGCGTCGCCCATGTTGTTGAGCAGGTCGTCGTCGGTGACGTCGCCCGGCCCGATCACCTTGATGCCGGCCTTGTCGAGGCCGCGCTCGGCATATTGCTTCATGAAGTTGCCGCCCTGGCCGGCCGGCACGAACACGAAGATCGCGTCGGGCTTGGCGTCCTTCATGCGCTGGAGGAACGGGGCGAAGTCCGGATTGGCGAGCGGCGTCTTGACCTCTTCGACCACCTCGCCGCCACCCGCGATGAAGTGCTCCTTGAAGAAGTTGAGCGCATCATTGCCCGGCGCGTAGTCCGAGGTCAGCGTCGCCACCTTCTTGATGCCGTTTTTCACCGCCCAGTCGCCGATGATGGTGGAGGACTGCGCCAGCGTGAAGCTGGTGCGCACGATATAGGGCGAACGCTCGGTGATGATGGAGGTGCCAGCCGCCATCACGACTTCCGGAATCTTGGCTTGGGTGGCCAGCGGCGCGGCAGCAAGCGCGGCCGGCGTCACGCCGAAGCCGGCGATGAAATTGACCTTGTCGTTGACGATGAGTTCCTGCGCAGCGGTCTTGGTCTTGTCCGGGATCGCAGCATCGTCCTTGAGGATGATCTCGACCTTCTTGCCGGCGACGGTGTCGCCCTTCTGCTGCATATAGAGCTTGATCGCGTTCTCGATCTGCTTGCCGGTCGAGGCCTGGCCGCCGGTCATCGGCAGGATCAGGCCGACCTTGACGGTGTCCTCGGCCTTGGCCGGCACGGCGGCCGCAAGACCTGCGATGGCCCCAACGGAAGCGATCGCTAGAAACTGTTTACGTTCGAACATCAGAGTGTCCCTCCCCTTCATTCCTGACCTGTTGTGCGGCGGACCGAGTGCCCGGTCCTTGCCTCACCTTAACTCACGCGCGAGTGATGTCGCGCGCCACAAGGTGTCTTTCGCGCCTCCATTGTCAATCGGACGTTTGGCGACGATTCGGCGCAAGCCGAGCATTCCGATGACCGACGGCGGAGAACGGGTCTCGGTTACGCCGGAGTAACCCGACGGCCCGATGGCTCGCCGCCATCATTTGTACGATTGTACAAATAAAATGGACCTGTCAACGAAAAAGCCCCCGCGCCGGCCAAGCCAGATTGTCGCGAGCCGATGGCCCAGTCTAGGAATGCGTCTGCCTGCGTGGATGGAGGATTTCGCCTTTCATTTGCAGAATTCAGACATCGGCGAGCGAGGCGGCTCGCGGCATTTGGTATTTTCGTACCTACCTCGAATAAGCCAATTTTACCTTGTTGAAGACTACCGTTCCTGATCGCTGGTTATCCGGCGTCCGACCACTCCGATTCAGGCGCCCGAAGATGTCCACGCGTTCCCGTTCTCTCCTGATCCTCCTCGCGCTCGCCGCGGGGCTGTCCGGCTGCGGCACGGTCAACGAGAAGCTTTCGTTCGGCATGGGCGACTACGTCCCGCAATGGGCCGGCGGCCTGCCGGCCGATGCACCGCCGCGACCAGGCACGCCGCAATACGACGCCTATCTGAAGGAGCGCGAGCGTAAGCGACTGATGCCGGCGGCGGATCGCGAGAAGGAAGAGCAGGCGCAGAAGGGTGCCACGGGCGCCACGTCGGGCGGCGCGGTGCGCTAGGTCGTTGCGCCCCCTCGCCCCGTGCAACGGCTTCAATCCATAAACACTACGGTCTTGCGGCCATTTGGGATGACGCGGTCATCGAGGTGGTAGCGGATCGCCCGCGCCAGCACGCGACGCTCGATGTCGCGGCCCTTGCGAACGAGATCTTCCGGCGTGTCGCGATGGCTGATGCGCTCGACGTCCTGATCGATGATCGGACCCTCGTCGAGGTCGCGCGTGACGTAATGCGCGGTGGCGCCGATCAGCTTGACGCCGCGCTCATGGGCCTGGTGATAGGGTTTTGCGCCCTTGAAGCCCGGCAGGAACGAGTGATGGATGTTGATGCAGCGCCCCGACAATTTTGCCGAGAGATCGTCGGACAGGATCTGCATGTAGCGGGCGAGCACCACGAGATCGGTTCCGGTCTTGGCGACGAGATCGAGGATCTGCCTCTCCTGCTCGCGCTTGGTCTCTCTGGTGACCGGCAGATAGTGGAATGGGATCCCGCCGAAATCGAGCCCGTCATAGACCTCGCGCGGATGGTTGGAGACGATCGCGGCCAGCGTCATCGGCAGCTCGCCGGTGCGCCAGCGGTAGAGGATGTCGACCAGGCAGTGGTCGGACTTCGACACCAGCAGCATCACCTTGCGATGCGCGGCGCGGTCACGCATCTGCCACTCCATGCCGAAGCGTTCCGCGATCGCGGCAAAACCGGTCTGGAGCGCCGGGAGCTCCACGGCGAGATCGGCCGCGGTGAACACCACCCGCATGAAGAACTTCTTGGTCTCGATGTCGTCGAATTGCTGGGCGTCGAGAATGTTCTGTCCATTGTGGGCCAGGAAGGTCGACACCGCCGAGACGATGCCGGGACGATCTGGACAGGACAGCGTCAGCACATATTGATGATCGGGCATGGCTCTTGATGAAGGTTTGTGCAAAGGCCGCGGAACACCCCGCGATTTGCGCCCTGCTCTAGCACCGACGCGACCCTTGCGCCAATCCCGGCGACGGAGTCAGGATGAATCGACGATTGCGATTTTGACTCACCGGAGCACGCCCATGGCCGACCGCTTGAACGGCTACCGCATCCTGATCCTGGAAACGCGCGAGGAGGCGCAGTTTTCAAAGCTTCTGGCCGAGCAAGGCGCCGAGGTCGTGCAATGTCCGATGTTCACCATCCACGACGCGCCGGACCCGGCCCCGGTCGAAGCCTGGATCCGCCGCGCCATCGACAAGCCTCTTGACGACCTCGTGCTCATGACCGGCGAAGGCCTGCGGCGGATCATGAAGCTCGCCCGTGCGCGCGCCCTCGACCAGGCTCTTGTCGCGGCCCTCGCCAAATCGCGAAAATTCACCCGCGGGCCGAAGCCCGGCAAGGCGCTGCGCGAAATCTCCCTCGAGGCGCAGCAGACCACGGAAAAGCCGACCACCGAGGGCGTGATCGAGATGCTGGGCAAGCTCGATCTGAAGGGCCGACGCCTCGGCCTCCAGCTCTATCCGGACAAGGATCACAGCGCGCTGACCGATGCGCTGGCCGCGCAAGGCGCCGATGTCGATACCGTGCTGCCTTATGCCTACGATTCCAAGGCAGCGGATGCCAACATCGTCACCGCCATCGACGACATGGCGCAGGGGCGAATCGATTCCATCGCGCTTACCAATCTCGGCCAAGTCCGCCGCCTGATCGAAGCTGCGAAGGCGCACGGCAGCGAGGCGACGTTGCGCAAAGGTTTCGAGCGGACGCTGATCGCGTCGGTGGGGCCGGCAGTTTCCGGCGAACTTGCGGCGCACGGCTTGCGCACGGACATCTCGCCGGCGGACGAAGCCTATTTCATGCGTCCGCTGATCTCGGCGATGGCTGCGGCGCTGGCCGAGCGGAAGCCGAGCACCGCGGCGAGATAAGAGCCGAGCGCGGGGGCGGCCTGCGGCAGCTGCGATTGACACGCGCATCGTCGGCGCTAGTTTGGCGAACAGAAGAAGAGACAACAAGGGCAAGGAATCGCCGTGATACGCGTCATCGCGCTGTGAGCGCCGCACGGCGTTCGGCGCTCGCGCCATTCCGCATCCGTAACTATCGCTTCCAGTGGCCTTCCGATCTGCTGACCTCCTGGGCGTTCGAGGTTGAGACGCTGGTGCTCGGCTGGTACATCCTGGTCGAGACCGGTTCGGTGCTGCTGCTGACCATTCTCGCGTCGCTGCAGTATTTCGGGACTTTGATCGCGCCGGTGCTCGGAATGGTCGGCGACCGCGTGGGTCACCGCGATCTTCTTGTCGTGCTGCGCCTCACCTATACGGTCCTCTCCTCCACCATCATGGTGCTGGCACTGACCGGCCACTTGGCGCCGCTCAACGTCATGATCATCGTGGCAATCATGGGCCTGATCCGCTCCTCGGATCTCGGCATTCGCAGCGCGCTGCTCGCCGACATCATGCCGGCCGAGCAGCTGGTAGGCGCCATCAGCCTGTCACGCACGACCCAGGACAGCGCGCGCATTGCCGGAGCGCTGACGGGAGCCGCACTCTTCGCGGTGCTTGGCATTGGACTCGTCTATGCGGCAGTCGCCTGCCTCTATCTCGCGGCTGCGATTCTCATGCTCTGCCTGACCCGGCCGAAAAGGTCCGTCATCACGAGCGATCTACCGCCGAACAGCCACGCGGTCTCAAGATTGCTGGGCGACCTCAAGGAAGGGATCGTCTACGCCTGGAATGGCCCGGGAATGCGCGCGGCGCTGAGCGTCGCCTTCCTGGCCAATCTCACCGCGTTTCCCCTCACCGGCGGATTGCTGCCCTATATTGCGCGGGACATCTTTCACACCGACCAGACCGGTCTCGGTTATCTCTCGGCGAGCTTCGCCGTCGGCTCGCTGATCGGCTCTATCACGCTCAGCCTCGTCAGCGGGCTGCGCATTGCCCGGCTTCTGATCGGCGCGACGCTAGCCTGGTACGCCTTGCTGCTGGTGTTCGTCGAGATCAGGACCATGCCGGTGGCAATGGCCTGCCTTGCGCTCGCCGGCATCGCCCAGAGCATGTCGATGATCTCGGCGGCCGTGATCCTGATGCGGACGGCCAGCGCACATCTGCGCGGCCGCGTGATGGGCGTGCGCATGATGGTGATCTACGGCCTGCCGATCGGATTGCTCGCGGCCGGCAGCCTGATCGATATCATCGGCTATTCCGCGACGGGTTCGCTCTATGCTGCCGCGGGCTTCGTCGCGATGCTGGCGATCGCGATCCGCTGGCGGGCCGACCTCTGGCCGGTGCACGCCCCCGCCAACGCGCGCTAGTCTCCGTAGCCGCGCAGCTTCTCGACATTGAGGATGGTCACCCCGCCGTATTCGAGCCGCAGCAGGCCTTCCTTCTCCAGCTGGTTCAGGGCGCGGTTGGCGTTCTGGCGGGACATGCCGGAGAGCGCGCCGATCTCCTCCTGGGTGATCTCCAGATGCGCGGTCGATTCCGGGTAGAGGATCGGGTTGAACAGCGAGGCGATGCTGCGGGCGAGGCGCGAGGTGGCATCGAGCGTACGGTTGACCTCGAGCATGCCGATGAACTGGCCGAGCCGCTCGTTGAGCTGGCGCACCAGGAAGCGGTTGAAGCCGACGCTGTTCTCGAACAGCCACATGAAAGCGGCGCGTTCCATCAACGCAACCCGGCTGTCGCGCAGTGCGACCACGTCGTAGCGGCGCGGCTCGTTCTTGAGCACGCTGCCCTCGCCGAACCAGGCACCGGCCGTGAGCCCCGCAAGGCTCGTCTCCTTGCCATCGCGCGAGACCCCACCCATGCGGGCAAGGCCGCCGACCATGCCGGCCCAATAGTCGAATTTGTCGCCGCGCATGAACACCGTCTCGCCGGCGCCGTAGGACCGTTCCGTGATTCCGGCGCGGGCGACCTCGATCTCCGCTTGCGTGAGCTCGCGCGACCAGGCGGCGACGCGCTTCAGTTGATCCTCTGAAATCATGGTCTAGAGGCCAGCCGCACCGTTTCGTCACTCCATCCGTCTATTGCACTGCAACAAGACCGTTTCCGCCGCCATCCGACGAAAGATGGAGACCGCGGCTGCCCGAAAAACTTTGTCGCAGAATTGTCAGGCCGAAGACATTTCAAGATAGCGCTTTCCCCTATTGAGGACCACCTCGGGCAATGCGGCTTTTGATCCGAAACGGGAACGAAGGCCGCGCGGTCCGGTCGAGACCATCTGCTGCATGGCCTCACCGGCACGACCGTACTAGGATCGCCCGACACGAACGGACGAAGAGCGTCAATCAAGCGCCATCACCGGGGAGGGATTTGTTTGGTGGCTACCAGTCTTGAAGTGCGCGGCGTCTCCTTGCGATTCGGCGGTGTCCGTGCGCTGACCGATGTCGGCTTCGCCATCAAGGAAGGCGAGCTGTTCTCGATCATCGGCCCCAACGGCGCCGGCAAGACCTCAATCGTGAACTGTATTTCCGGCCGTTACAAGCCGACCGAAGGCCAGCTATTTTACCACGGCCGCGATATCACGGGACTGACGCCAAACGCGCGCGCCTCGCTCGGCATCGGCCGCACCTTCCAGAATCTCGCGCTATTCCACCACATGAGCGTGCTCGACAACATCATGGTCGGCCGCCATCACCTCCTGAAGAATAATTTTTTCACGGGCTCGCTGTACTGGTTCACCGGTGCGCGCAAGGAAGAGCTCGCACACCGCCGCAAGGTGGAGGAAATCATCGACTTCCTCGATCTCCAGTCGGTCCGGAAAGCGCAAGCCGGCACCCTCTCCTATGGCCTGCGCAAGCGCGTGGAACTCGCCCGCGCGATGGCGCTGGAGCCGCGCCTCATTCTCCTCGACGAGCCGATGGCCGGCATGAATTTCGAGGAGAAGGAGGACATGGCCCGCTACATCGTCGATCTCAACGAGGAGTTCGGGATGACGGTGGTGATGATCGAGCACGACATGGGCGTGGTGATGGACATCTCCCACCGCGTCATGGTGCTGGATTTCGGCCGCAAGATCGCCGAGGGCGATCCGGCCGCCGTGCTCGCCGATCCGCACGTCAGGCGCGCCTATCTTGGCGAAGAGGACGAGGTGCTGGTCGATCCAGACGATGCGCCGCCGGCGCAGGAGAGCGCGGCATGATGGATTATGCGGGCCGCGTCGCGCAGGCCGACACCTATCCGAAGATGCTTCGGCTCAACGCGAAGGAGCACGGCATCGAGATCGCGCTGCGCGAGAAGGATCTTGGGCTGTGGCGTCCCTTCACCTGGAATGATTACAACACCCGCGTACGCGACTTTGCACTCGGCCTTATCGAATTGGGCCTGGGGCGCGAGGATGTCGTCGGCATCATCGGCGACAACCGGCCGGACTGGGTCGCGGCGGAAGTGGCGACGCATGCGATCGGCGGATTGAGCCTCGGGCTCTACCGCGACGTGCTGGATGAAGAAGCTTCCTACCTCCTCAACTACGGCGAGGCACAGCTCGTCTTCGCCGAGGACGAGGAGCAGGTCGACAAGCTGCTGGCGCTGGCCGACCGCGTGCCGAGGCTGAAGCACATCATCTATTCCGACCCGCGTGGGATGCGGAAATATGACGATCCGCGACTGATGTCGGCGGAGGCGTTTGCCGAGCTCGGCCGTGCCCGCGCTGCGCGCGAGCCGGAGCTTTACGATCGCCTGGTGGATGCGACCAAGGGCGAGGACGTCGCGATCCTCTGCACCACGTCAGGCACCACCTCGCATCCGAAACTCGCAATGCTCGCCGCCGGCCGCGTGCTCCGCCATTGCGCGACCTATCTGGCGTTCGACCCGAAGGGCCCGGACGACGAGTATGTCTCGGTGCTGCCGCTGCCCTGGATCATGGAACAGGTCTATGTGCTCGGCAAAGGCCTGCTGTGCCGGATGAAGATCAACTTCGTCGAAGAGCCGGACACGATGATGAACGATCTGCGCGAGATCGCGCCGACCTTCGTGCTGTTTGCCCCACGCGTCTGGGAATCGATCGCCGCTGACGTACGTGCCAAGGTGATGGACGCCACGCCCTTCAAGCAGAGTCTGTTCGATGTGGGCATGAAATCGGGTCTCGCCGCACTCGAACAGGGCAAGCGTTCCGGCTTTGCTGACGCCATCCTGTTCCGTGCGCTGCGCGACCGCCTCGGCTTCACCCGCCTGCGCTCGGCCGCCACCGGCGGCGCGGCGCTCGGACCCGACACCTTCAAGTTCTTTCAGGCGATGGGTGTGCCGCTGCGTACGCTGTACGGCCAGACCGAGCTCCTGGGAGCCTACACGCTGCATCCCGACGGCAAGGTCGACCCTGACACCACCGGCGTGCCAATGGCGGACAGCGTCGAGATCCGTATCGACAATGCCGACGTCCACGGCGTCGGCGAGATCGTGGTGCGGCATCCCAACATGTTCCTCGGCTACTACAGGAACCCGGAGGCCAGTGTCGCCGATATCAGGGATGGCTGGATGCTGTCGGGCGATGCGGGCTACTTCAACGACAACAAGCAGCTCGTCGTCATTGATCGCATCAAGGATCTCGCCGAGACCTCGCGCGGAGAACGCTTCTCGCCGCAGTTCATCGAGAACAAGCTGAAATTCTCGCCCTATATCGCCGAGGCCGTGGTGCTGGGCTCGGGGCGCGACACGCTCGCGGCGATGATCTGCATCCGCTACTCCATCATTTCCAAATGGGCGGAGAAGAGCCGGCTCTCGTTCACGACCTACAGCGACCTCGCCTCGCGGCCGGAGGTCTATGCACTGCTCCGCAAGGAAGTCGAGACCGTCAACGCGACGCTGCCGCCAGCCCAGCGCATCTCGCGCTTCCTGCTGCTCTACAAGGAGCTCGACGCCGACGACGGCGAGCTCACGCGCACCCGAAAAGTGCGCCGTAGCGTCATCAACGAGAAATACGCAGGCATCATCGACGCCATCTACCGCGGCGAGGCCGACATCCCCGTCGACACCATGATCCGCTTCCAGGACGGCACCACCCAGCGCGTGCGCACGACGCTGCGCGTGGTGGATCTCGGCGGACATGGGCATCTGGCGGAGGCTGCGGAGTGAAGTCGCTTTCAGCCGAGATCGCGATGCCAATTGATGCGCCCTCTCCCCCTGTGGGAGAGGGCACCTCCGCCATCAACCACCACCTCACTCGGGTGAGGGGTCCTCTCTCCGCACCGTCACTGCGGAGAGAACCCCTCACCCGGCTTCGCTTCGCGAAGCCACCCTCTCCCACAAGGGGAGAGGGTGCACCGTCATCGCCTCTGCATTTTGCGCGGATATCTACATGAACACCGCCTTCCTCATCCAGCTCCTGGTCAACGGCCTCGTGGTCGGCACGCTCTATGGCGTGGTCGCGATGTCGTTCGTGCTGATCTACAAGGCGACACAGGTCGTCAATTTCGCGCAAGGTGAGTTGCTGCTGGTCGGCGCCTGGGTGTGCTGGACGCTGCTGGCGAAATACCAGGTGCCGTTCTGGATCGGCATGCCGATGACGCTGGTGTTCATGTTCGTGTTCGGCATCGCGATCCAGGTACTGATCCTGCGGCCGATGATCGGCGAACCCATCATCTCGGTCATCATGGTGACGATCGGCCTCTCCACCGTGCTCCAAGCCACGCTGAAATGGATATTCGGCGTCAACCCGCAGCCGTTCCCGCGGGTGTTCGAGAGCCAGTCGGTCGGCCTGTTCGGGCTCCAGATCCAGACCGTCTATGTCATGAGCCTGGTCGTGTCGGTCGCGATGATGATCGGCATGGCCTGGTTCTTCCGCGCCTCGAAATACGGCCTTGCGATGCGCGCCACCGCGTTCAACCAGCAGGTGGCGCAGTCGCTCGGCATTTCCGTGAAGAGCGTGTTTGCGATGGCCTGGGCGATCTCGGCAACCGTGTCTGCGGTCGCGGGCGTCGTCGTCGCCGTCGTGAACGGCGTATCGTCAGGGCTCGCGGCCTACGGCATCAAGGTGTTTCCGGCGGCGATCCTCGGCGGGCTCGACTCCGTCGGCGGTGCCGTGCTCGGCGGCATCATCATCGGCTTGCTCGAAAACATCGCGCAATATGTCGACAGCGAGTATCTGCACTGGGGCAATCTCTACGAGATCGCGCCGTTCTACGTCCTCATCATCGTGCTGATGATCAAGCCCTACGGCCTGTTCGGCACCCACGACATCGAGCGGATCTGATCCATGGCCGGCCCTGCCCTCATCCCTGCTGGTGATTTCCGCACTTCCTATGCGGCCGACACCACGATCTTCCCAACCACCACCAGCCGCAACTTCGCGATCGTGGGCGTGCTGCTGCTCTGCCTCGTGCCGCAATTCCTCGGCGGCTATTGGCTCAGCATCCTGATCCAGATCGGCATCTTCTCGATCGCGGCGCTGGGGCTGAACATCCTGGTCGGCTTCACCGGCCAGATCTCGATCGGGCACGCCGCCTTCTTCCTGCTGGGCGCGTTCAGCTCGGCTTACATCTCCAACAATGCGCCGATCCCGGTGTTCTTCGCGATCCCGCTCGCGGGCGTCGTCACGGCGCTGGTCGGGCTGGTCTTCGGCATCCCTGCGGCGCGGCTCAAGGGACTGTACCTCGTCATCGCGACGCTGGCCGCGCAATACATCCTGCTCGACTTCTTCTCCCGCGCGGAGTGGCTCACCGGCGGCTCGGTGCCGGCCAGCGCCAACCCGTTCTCGATCTTCGGCTACAGCTTGCGCGGCGACCGCCAATATTTCTACGTCGTGCTGGCCTACGTGATCGCAAGCTACGTCCTCGTCACCAATCTGATGCGCACGCGCGACGGCCGCGCGCTGGTGGCGATCCGCGACCATTATCTCTCTGCGGAGATCATGGGCATCAACCTCACCAAATACCGCACGCTGTCGTTTGGGCTGGCCGCCTTCTTCGCCGGCATCGCGGGCGCGCTCTATGCGCACTACCAGCTCGTGGTCTCGCAGGAAGGCTTTGGCATCGAGCGCTCGATCCTGTTCCTCGCCATGATCATCATCGGCGGCACCGGCTCGATCATGGGCACGCTGATGGGCACCGCCTTCGTGGTGCTGCTGCCGGAGACGATGGAGTTCATCAGCCTGTCCTTAAAGGGCGGCGCGATCGACAAGGCACTCTCGCTCAACAACAACATCACCTTCCTGCGCGAGATCGCGATCGGGGTGATCATCATCGCGTTCCTGATGTTCGAGCCGGACGGCCTCGCGCATCGCTGGCGGCAGATCAAGGCGTACTGGAAACTCTATCCGTTCTCGCATTGAGCACGGCAACTCTCTAACCAACGAATAAACAGGAGGAGGCACCCCATGAAGACAAAATCCCTTTTGAGCACCGCATCGCTTGCGCTTGTGATCGCAGCGTTCTCGGCGAGTGCGCAGGCGCAGATCGCGATCGGGCACCTCGCCGATTATTCCGGCGGCACCTCCGACGTCGGCACGCCCTATGGCCAGGCCGTCGCCGACACCTTTGCCTGGGTGAACAAGAATGGCGGCATCGGCGGCAAGCAGCTCAACGTCGACACCAACGACTATAGCTACCAGGTGCCGAAGGCGATCGCGCTCTACAAGAAGTGGTCGGCATCGGACAGCAAGGTTGCGGCCATCATGGGCTGGGGCACCGCGGATACCGAAGCACTGACCGGCTTCCTCGCCCAGGACAAGATCCCTGACCTCTCCGGCTCCTATGCCGCAGCCCTCACCGATCCCGAAGGCGTCAGTGGCAAGGCGAAGCCTGCGCCCTACAATTTCTTCTACGGCCCGAGCTATTCGGACTCGCTCCGCGCGATGCTGATCTGGGCAGCCGAAGACTGGAAGGCCAAGGGCAAGCCCGGCAAGCCGAAATTTGTGCACATGGGCGCCAACCATCCGTATCCGAACGCGCCGAAGGCGGCCGGCGAAGCCATGGCTCAGGAGCTCGGCTTCGAGGTGCTGCCGCCGCTGGTGTTCGCGCTGGCGCCGGGTGACTACAGCGCGCAGTGCCTGAGCCTGAAATCCTCGGGCGCCAACTACGCTTATCTCGGTAACACGGCGGCTTCCAACATCTCAGTGATGAAAGCCTGCAAGACCGCCGGCGCCGAGGTGCAGTTCCTCGGCAACGTCTGGGGCATGGACGAGAACGCCGCCAAGACCGCGGGCGACGCTGCCGACGGCGTGATCTTCCCGCTGCGCACCGCGGTGAGCTGGGGCGGCGATGCGCCCGGCATGAAGACGGTGATGGAGATCTCGAAGATGTCCGACCCCACCGGCAAGGTCTATCGCCCCGTGCACTACATCGCCGGCGTCTGCTCGGCGCTCTACATGAAGGAAGCGCTCGACTGGGCCGCCAAGAACGGCGGCGCGATCGGCGACAACGTCGTGAAGGGTTTTTACCAGAAGAAGGATTGGGTGCCGGCCGGAATGGAAGGCGTCTGCAATCCCTCGACCTGGACCGACAAGGACCATCGCGGCACGCTGAAGGTCGACCTCTATCGCACCAAGATCACGGGCGCGACCGACGGCGATCTCAACGACCTCATGACCAAGGGCACGATCAAGCTCGAGAAGGTCAAGACCGTCGAGCTGCCGCGCAAGCCGGAGCTGCTGGGCTGGTGATTGCATCCCCGCCGTCATGCCTGGGACAAGCCCGGGCATGACGGCACAAATTGGTGGCGTACCCCATGACCGACACACTCGAATCATCTCGCCCCACGCCAACCGCCGTTGCGCCCGCGCCCCTCCTCGCGGTGCGCAACATCGAGGTCGTCTATGACGACGTCATCCTGGTGCTGCGCGGCCTCAGCCTCGACGTGCCCAAGGGCGCGATCGTGGCGCTGTTGGGGGCCAACGGCGCCGGCAAGTCGACGACGCTGAAGGCGATCTCCGGGCTGCTCAAGACCGAGGACGGCGAGGTCACGCGCGGCGAAATCCTGTTCGAGGGCGAGCCCATTGCCGGGATCGATCCCGACAAGATCGTGCGCCGCGGCATCTTCCAGGTCATGGAAGGCCGGCGCATCGTCGCCGACATGACGTCGCTGGAAAACCTCAAGCTCGGCGCCTTCACCCGCAGGGACCGCGAGGTCGACGCCGATCTCGACATGGTCTTCAACTATTTCCCGCGCCTGAAGGAGCGCACGGGACTAGCCGGCTATCTCTCCGGCGGCGAGCAGCAGATGCTGGCGATCGGCCGCGCGCTGATGGCCCGCCCGAAGATGATCCTGATGGACGAGCCGTCGATGGGCCTGTCGCCGCTGCTGGTGAAGGAGGTGTTCTCGATCATCCAGAAGATCAACCGCGACCTCGGCGTCACCATCCTGCTGGTGGAGCAGAACGCGCGCGCTGCGCTGTCGGTGGCAAGCCACGGCTACATCATGGAGCAGGGCAAGGTCGTGCTCGACGGCACTGCGGACGAATTGCGCGACAACGAGGACGTCAAGGAATTCTACCTCGGCGGCGCCGGCGACCAGCGCAAGAGCTTCAAGAACCTCAAGAGCTTCAAGCGCCGCAAGCGCTGGCTATAGCGTTTTCAAGCGAAGTGGAAACCGGTTCGCGTGAAGAAAACGTGCCCAAAAATACAGCCTCTAACTTTCAAGCACTTGCTCCGCTTCGGCGACTGCACAGAGAACATGATAGAACGACGACGCAGGAATGGTGTCGATCAGCGATTTGCCGTCGCTGTCGAATTGGTCGTACCAGCCGCCCCGTACGGGATGGCTGAGATAATGCCGTTCGAGCCGCACCAGCGCCGCGCGCGCTTCTTCCGCCGCCCCCGCCTCGCCGGACTCGGCCTGCGCGATCCAGGCCTTCGCCATTTCGGTCTGCGGCCACAGCCGGCGCGTACTGCGGCGGATGTTGCCGGTATCATCGCCCTCGTCGATCAGACAGCCCGTCGCCTCGTCGCGATAGCGCAGCGCGGTCGCCAGCAACTCCGCACGCCGCGGCCCGGTCGGGCAACCCGTGATGCGTTCGAACCCCTTCAGCAGCCAGACCCATTCCGCCTGATGGCCGGGCTCGACGCTGACCGGCGCGATCTTCGACCAGTCCTCCTCGAAATACTCACCGAGCACGCGCTTCTGCTTGTCGTAGAAGTTGGAGAGGAACAGCGCGAATATCTCACCGGCGCGATTCTGGAACGCCAGATCGTGGGTCGCGTCGAAACACGCGATCATCGCCTCGAACAGATGCATATGCGGGTTCTGCCGACGCGGCAGCGAGACCGGCAGGCTTTCGTGGACGCCGCCATGCGGCGAGCGCAGATGGACGTCGAGAAAGGCAAGCAGCGCGTCGATCTCGGCGCGAATCTGCTCGTCCTTGTCGAGCGCATAGACGGTTGCCAGCGCGAACAGGATGAAGGCGTGGTCGTAGGCATCCCGCCGTGCGTCCAGCACGGCGCCCTCCGGCGTCAGCCGGTGCACGTAGCCGGGCCGGCCGTCGGGCGCCTTGGCCTTGGCCAGCAGGTGCTCGAGCCCCTTCAGCGCGATGGCGCGGCCCTCGGGATACCAGCCCATCTGCGCCGCCTTGGCGTAGCAATAGATCTGCCGGGCCTGCACGAGCACGCGTCTTGGCGCGGCTGTATCCGCCGTGCCGTCACGGTGCAATCGCTCGACAAAGCCGCCCGCGGCGTGGTCCCAGCCCACGGTCGACCACAGGGGCAACGCATCGTCGATCATGTTGCGCTTCAGGCGCGCGACGATTTCAGCCGTCTCGTCTACTGGAATGATGCCTTCGTCCGCCATCGCGCCCTCTCCACGCCCCGCCAATGGCCGTCTGATACCCATGCGAGCGGCGGCGCGCAACAGATGCCAACCCGGAAAGACCTGCCATGACCGCCCATTACGACGCCCTTGAGACGCGCGAGCAAGCGGCGCGCGAGGCCGATCTGTTCGCACGCCTGCCGGACGTGCTGCGCAGCGCCATGGCCGCGCCGGCCTATGCCGAGCGGCTCAGGGGCATCGATCCGGCCGCGGTGACCTCCAGAGCGGCGCTGGCGGCCCTGCCGGTGCTACGCAAGTCGGAGCTGCCGGCCCTGCACAAGGCCTCCACGCCCTTCGGCGGCTTCGTGGCGGCGGCCCCGGGGTCGTTCGCCCGCCTCTTCACCTCCCCGGGCCCGATCTTCGAGCCGGAGGGACGGCAGGCCGACCCATGGCGCGGTGCGCGGGCGCTGTACGCGGCCGGGTTCCGTCCCCAGGACGTCGTGCTCAACACCTTTAGTTACCACCTCACCCCCGGCGGCTTTATTTTCGACTCCTCCGCACGCGCGCTCGGCTGCGCCGTGATCCCGGCCGGGCCCGGCAACACCGAGCAGCAATTCGAACTGATCGAGGCCTACCGCCCCGTCGGCTACAGCGGTTCACCCGATTTCCTGAAGATCCTGCTCGATGCAGCGGTGGCCGCAGGCCGCGACGTCTCGTCGATCAAGCGCGCACTGGTCTCCGGTGCCGCTTTCCCGCCCTCGCTCCAGGCCGAGATCAAGACGCGCGGCGTCGACGCCTACCAGGCCTTCGGCACCGCCGATCTCGGCCTCATCGCCTTCGAGACCGAGGCGCGCGACGGCATGGTCGTGAACGAGGACCTGATCATTGAGATCGTCAAACCCGGCACCGGCGATCCGGTGGCGCCGGGCGATGTCGGCGAGATCGTGGTGACCTCGCTCGATCCGCACCACCCCTGCATCCGGCTCGCGCTGGGCGACCTCACCGCGGCGCTGCCGGGGCCGAGCAAATGCGGCCGCACCAACATGCGCATCAAGGGCTGGATGGGCCGCGCAGACCAGACCACCAAGGTCAAGGGCATGTTCGTCCGCCCCGAGCAGATCGCCGAGATCGGCAAGCGCCATCCCGCACTCGGGAGATTGCGCCTGGTCGTCACGCGCGAGCGCGAGACCGACGCGATGACGCTGAGAGCGGAAACGGCAACCGCAAGCGACGCCTTGCGCGAGGAGATCGCCGGCACCTTGCGCACGGTGACGAAGCTCGGCGGGACGGTCGAACTGGTGAGCCCCGGCGCGCTGCCGAATGACGGCAAGGTGATCGCGGACGAGCGGTAGGCAGCGTCCTCCGCAGCGCCTTTGCGACATCCTTGACAAGCGGCCACCGGAACGGTGAACAAGGATCGCAAACACATGTCGCGACACCCCATGACAACGAGATCGACGCGCCCGGCCGTCTTCTTCGACCGTGACGGTGTCCTTAATCACGACACGAGCTACCTCTTCGAGTCCGCCAAGTTCAAGTGGATAGACGGCGCGCGCGAGGCGGTCAGGCTCGTGAACCAGTCCGGCTATTTCGCCTTCATCGTCACCAACCAGTCCGGCGTCGCCCGCGGGCTCTATGAAGAAAGCGACGTGCTCACGCTGCATTGCTGGATGGCGGACGAGCTGGCCGCGGTCGGCGCCCATATCGATGCGTTCGAATATTGTCCCGACCATCCCGAGGCCCCCATCGAGCGCTATCGTCGCGACAGCCACCGGCGCAAGCCCGCGCCAGGCATGATCACCGACCTGATGACGCGCTTTCCCGTCGCAGCCGACAGGAGCATCCTGATCGGCGATCAGCCGCGCGACCTCGAAGCGGCCCGGGCCGCAGGCATCCGCGGCCTGTTGTTTCGCGAAGGAAACCTCGAGACCTTTGTGCGGCAAGCGCTGGGGTCGCACTAAGACGAGCCGATCCAACCATTTCCCCCAAGAGCCCGTACGGGCGCAACAATAGGCGCATCAGGGCTGGATGGACCGCGCCGACCAGACCACCAAGGTTAAGGGCATGTTCGTGCGGCCCGAACAAGTCGCAGATATTGCCAGGCGCCACCCCGGGCTGGGCCGTCTCCGCCTCGTCGTCAACCGCCAGGGCGAGACCGATGTGGTGACACTCAAGGTGGAAACTACAGCGGCCAGCGAGGCACTCCGCGAGGAGATAGTAGGCACTTTGCGCGCCGTGACAAAGCTCGTCTTTTCGGAAAACCGCTGCACACTCTTCCGGATCATGCTTTAGATCTCCCCAGCCATCTCTGCGTGGCCAACAACCTGGACCCGCTTGCAGGCTTTGCATGTCGAACACCTGTCGCATACGCCGGTTGCCAAGGCGGTCCAGGGCCTTCTCTGCTTCCCAACAATTGGGTTCGTTCTGCCAAAACTGACCCTCCCGCCGCCTACCTTTTTCGCAGCGCCGACGAACAGCGCCGCGCATAGCGCTCTAGGTAGACCAGCTGGTGTAGAAGGTCATCGACGCCTCCGCCACCTGCCTCCCACAATCGAGTTTCGATGTCGAAGGTCAGCTTGCCCCGCTCTGTCTCGATGCGCGCCAGCCGGTCAGACAGCTCTTCGAGAACGACGTCGGACATCACAGCTTGATTTCCCAATGCTACGGCCAGGCCGTGACGAAGCGCGTTCATCCTGGCGCGTGCTTTCCCCGATTCGGTCCGCGGCCCAGTACTCTTGGCGGCGTTCCTCCTGTTGGCGGCGATCTGCTTCTCGGTCGCCATCAGTTTGCCTTCTGAGCGGCGTTGATCTGGCGATCGATCAGCCCGAGCGAGGGCAGCCCGAGCCGGAACACCTCCTACGGATCGAGCCAGCCCGCGACCTTGGCGATGACGTGGGCCACACCCGGCGATAACGTACGGTGACACGGTACGACGATGCGTCCAGGCCTAGCGGGATGTTTATAGACATCATGGTCGCCACCATGGCGGCCGACCGAGCCGTCGCGATCGAGCCGCGCGACTACCTTGTTCCTGCTGGTTTCCAGCTGCGGCATTGCCCGCAGCTTCCGTCAAGCAGAATGCGTCATTTATTGAGTAAGTTTTCCGGACTTTCGCAGCCGTATAACTGGGCCGCCGCCGTTCTCGTCGATGAAGCGTGCGCCATGGCGATTAAGGCGCGCAACCCGGTCGAGACCGGCCTGCTCCAGATACAGAGCGAAATGCCTACCGAGCCCGGCGGACCGCTGCTTCATAGCGGCCAAGCCGTTCGGAGGCGTCGTTGTCGAGGTTAGCGAGGCGCAGAAAGCTGCGTGCTGACGGGTGCAGCGGATTGCACCTCACGCCACATCCGCTGGTCGCACACGGCTCGCGATCTCAGCACCACGCTCACGTTCAATGACAGCAATGTCGTATTGACTCTGTAGGTCAAGCCAGAATTGGGCACGATTTCCAAAATATCGACCGAGCCTCACGGCTGTATCAGCAGTGATCGACCGGCGTCCATTGAGTATGTCCGTGATGCGACCGGACGGTACGCTGAGATCGAGCGCGAGCCGATTTGCACTGAGCTCACGCGCTTTTAATTCACGCTTCAAGAAGCCGCCTGGATGTGTTGCGAATGGCATAAGCTATCCCTTGTGGTAGTCTACGATCTCTACGTTGTGAGCGTCGCCCTTCCTGAACACAAAGCAAATGCGCCAACGTGCGTTCACAGTCATTGCCCATTGGCCTTTTCGGTCTCCCTTGAGCTTATGCAGTCCGACACTTTTAAGTGGGCTTAAGTCCTGCAGGGTGCTGGCGACATTCAACGCGGACAACAAATCCAGCGCCCAAGCAAAATCCAAGCCTCGAAATTGACTGGGCGTTTCGCCCACCCAAACCTTACGGCTGGCGGCGTTGTGCCACGATCGGATCATGGCAATAACGTACTACTGGCAGCGGATACTCGCAACAGCCGCTTCTACAATGATGAAACCTGCGGCCACTGAAAAGAATAGTCCTGGAAACATAGTCCGATCCGCCGCAGCACCTGCCGGACTTGGCTGGCGACTCTGCGCTTGCCGCGATGAACTCAACGGCGCTCCGCCTCATCAACAAATAGATGTATTAATCTGAATTTCTACTTATCGTTGGAGTGATGGTCTTGAGGGCTCGATCACTCGTGTTGGCCGTGGAGGTAGCAGTTTTGCAGGCGCGCGTGTTGCGCCGGTCGCTTTCGGACTGGTGCTCTTGAGAGCGTTAAGGCGGTCCGCTCGGCGCCGGACGTCACTCCGATGACGTACAGCACTTTATGACAAAGCGCTTTGATAATGCTGCTGCGTAGTTGCCGACGTCGCGAGCTGGAAGGCCGGATTGACACCACCAATCTCAGAAATCCCAGTCGTCCCCGACAAGCCGGCATCGAACGGCGAAGATGGGAATGCCGATGCGTTGTGTTGCGACCACAAAGCGAGTTTAGCGTCGATCGAGTCGAGCCAAGCCGACGCTGGATCCGAACTACTCGCCAGGGCTTCGCTCCCCTGATTTGTGGAAAACGGCGGATCGACAAGCATTGTGCCGCCCTTACCATCGCTTGATACGATGAAGTTACCCAGCGAATAGTTGCCACTAAGAGCAATAGTCGCCGTATTGGTTCCGTCGCTCACGCTGAGCGTCCCAGGTGAATTGTTCCCGGTATAACTGACGGTCGCGCTGGCACCGGCAGTAATGTCGCGCAGATCAATGAAATCGGTCGTGGTCAGCTGACCGCTCAGAGTGCCACTAAATTTCGTCGATTGGTCGATCACAAGCGTACCGGTTGCTCCTGCGAAGCCAATGGTGCCGGAATAGGCCCCGGCGAGTTCCACGCTTGCCCAATTGCCGATAGCCAACGATTTCGTTCCGATGATTGTCCCACTACCGGATAGGGCGATCACTCCATCACCATTGAGATCCTGATGGAAGGTCGCCTCCAGCGACATCACGGTCGCGCTCCTGCCTGTCGCATCGGGCCCCAGGTTCGAAACATAGTTGCCGTTGCTGTCCACGTTCCAGAACGAGAACATTCCGCTCGACGAATTCTTCCAGGCGACGTCGTAGCCGCCGCCGGAGACCTGCTCCGCCCCGAGCAGCGACCAGGACGATCCGAAGAAGCCGACCGTCACTGCCGAAGCGCCGAATTTCAACATCGGGCCGGTGCCGGTGCTGATGCTGTTGAGATAGTAGTTCGAACCGGCCAGGACCAGGCTGGTCGAACCCGCCGACTCGATGGTGCTCGTGGTGACGGGACCAGTGCCGATCACGCCGTCGCCGTTGAGGTCCTGATGGAAGGTCGTCTCCAGCGAGGTCACCATCGTGCTGCCGCCGGTCGCATCCTGTTGCAGGTTCGAAACATAGTTGCCGTTGCTGTCCACGTTCCAGAACGAGAACATTCCGCTCGACGAATTCTTCCAGGCGACGTCGTAGCCGCCGCTGGAGACCTGCTCCGCCCCGAGCAGCGACCAGGACGATCCGAAGAAGCCGACCGTCACTGCCGAAGCGCCGAATTTCAACATCGGGCCGGTGCCGGTGCTGATGCTGTTGAGATAGTAGTTCGAACCGGCCAGGACCAGGCTGGTCGAACCCGCCGACTCGATGGTGCTCGTGGTGACGGGACCAGTGCCGATCACGCCGTCGCCGTTGAGGTCCTGATGGAAGGTCGTCTCCAGCGAGGTCACCATCGTGCTGCCGCCGGTCGCATCCTGTTGCAGGTTCGAAACATAGTTGCCGTTGCTGTCCACGTTCCAGAACGAGAACATTCCGCTCGACGAATTCTTCCAGGCGACGTCGTAGCCGCCGCCGGAGACCTGCTCCGCCCCGATCAGCGACCAGGACGATCCGAAAAAGCCGACCGTCACTGCCGAAGCGCCGAATTTCAACATCGGGCCGGTGCCGGTGCTGATGCTGTTGAGATAGTAGTTCGAACCGGCCAGGACCAGGCTGGTCGAACCCGCCGACTCGATGGTGCTCGTGGTGACGGGACCAGTGCCGATCACGCCGTCGCCGTTGAGGTCCTGATGGAAGGTCGCCTCCAGCGACATCACGGTCGCGCTGCTGCCTGTCGCATCGGGCCCCAGGTTCGAAACATAGTTGCCGTTGCTGTCCACGTTCCAGAACGAGAACATTCCGCTCGACGAATTCTTCCAGGCGACGTCGTAGCCGCCGCTGGAGACCTGCTCCGCCCCGAGCAGCGACCAGGACGATCCGAAGAAGCCGACCGTCACTGCCGAAGCGCCGAATTTCAACATCGGGCCGGTGCCGGTGCTGATGCTGTTGAGATAGTAGTTCGAACCGGCCAGGACCAGGCTGGTCGAACCCGCCGACTCGATGGTGCTCGTGGTGACGGGACCAGTGCCGATCACGCCGTCGCCGTTGAGGTCCTGATGGAAGGTCGTCTCCAGCGAGGTCACCATCGTGCTGCCGCCGGTCGCATCCTGTTGCAGGTTCGAAACATAGTTGCCGTTGCTGTCCACGTTCCAGAACGAGAACATTCCGCTCGACGAATTCTTCCAGGCGACGTCGTAGCCGCCGCCGGAGACCTGCTCCGCCCCGATCAGCGACCAGGACGATCCGAAAAAGCCGACCGTCACTGCCAAAGCGCCGAATTTCAACATCGGGCCGGTGCCGGTGCTGATGCTGTTGAGATAGTAGTTCGAACCGGCCAGGACCAGGCTGGTCGAACCCGCCGACTCGATGGTGCTCGTGGTGACGGGACCAGTGCCGATCACGCCGTCGCCGTTGAGGTCCTGATGGAAGGTCGTCTCCAGCGAGGTCACCATCGTGCTGCCGCCGGTCGCATCCTGTTGCAGGTTCGAAACATAGTTGCCGTTGCTGTCCACGTTCCAGAACGAGAACATCCCGGTCGACGAGTTCTTCCAGGCGACGTCGTAGCCGCCGCCGGAGACCTGCTCCGCCCCGATCGGCGACCAGGACGATCCGAAAAAGCCGACCGTCACTGCCGAAGCGCCGAATTTCAACATCGGGCCGGTGCCCGTGCTGTTGCTGTTGAGATAGTAGTTTGAACCAACTTGAACCAGGCTGGTCGAGCCGTAGGACTCGATCACGGTGCCTCCAACCGGAACACCGACGGCGAGGTTCGGAAGACTTGTCAATGCGCCTGATAGATTGGCTGAGTTTCCCGCCGTGTCCCTGATCGTCGCGCCGTTTGCGACCATTTGGATTATTGCGAGCGCTGAGACAGTGCTATCGCTTGATCCGACAGTATAGCTGAAGGTCAGCGCACCGGTGCCCGAGCCGCCGGTATAGGTCGCAACGCCGCCGTCGTTCAGCATCAGCCTCGGCGTCCCGCTCGCAACCGTCACCGCCTCGCTCATGTTCAGCGTCAGCGTTACCACGCTGCCTACTCCGACCGTACCGCTGCCCGAGGTGATCCCCGTGCCCGAGGCCGCCACCGACGACACCGTTGGCGCCATGGTGTCGATTGAGGGGCTGCCCTGAGCGATGCCTGTCAGCGACAAATTAGCCGAATTGCCCGCGCCGTCAGCGATGCCGGCACCGTTCAAGTTGAAGGCCGACACCATAAGGTCGGGGGTATTCTGACCCGCCAATACAGTATAGCTGAACGTCAGCGCGTTGGTGCCCGAACCACCAACATAGGTAGCAGTGCCGCCATCGTTCAACGACAGTGTCGGAGTGCCGCCGGTGGTGTTGACCGCCACCACTTCGCTCATCGTGATGGTGTAGGCGACGATCCTGCCCGCATTGAGTGCACCCGTTGAGGGCGTTTCTGAAATCGTGCTGACCACGGGGGCCGTGGTGTCGATCTGCAGCGTGCCGGAGGGGTTCGTCACCGCGCCGGCCAGGTTCGCCGCATTGCCCGCTCCATCCTTGACTGTCGCGGAGTTGAGGTTGACCGCCGTCACCGCCAAATCGGACGTGTTCTGCCCTGCCGCCACCGTGTAGCTGAAGGTCAGCGCACCGGTGCCCGAGCCGCCGGTATAGGTCGCAACGCCACCGTCGTTCAGCGTCAGTGTCGGCGTCCCGCCCGCAACCGTCACCACAGAACTCAGGTTCAGCGTCAGCGTCACCACATCGCCGGCATTTAGACTGCCACTGCCCGACGTGATGCCGGTGCCAGAGGCTGCCACCGACGACACCGTCGGTGCCGTGGTGTCGATCTGCAGCGTGCCGGACGGGTTCGTCACCGCACCGGTCAGGTTCGCCGCATTGCCCGCACTGTCCTTGACCGTGGCGGAGTTGAGGTTGACCGCCGTCACCGTCAGGTCCGACGTGTTCTGGCCGGCCGCAACCGTGTAGCTGAAGGTCAGCGCACCGGTACCCGAGCCGCCGGTATAGCTCGCAACGCCACCGTCGTTCAGCGTCAGCGTCGGCGTCCCGCCGGCAACCGTCACCGCCTCGCTCAGGCTCAGCGTCAGCGTCACCACGCTGCCCGTGGCAAGGTTGCCACTGCCAGACGTAATGCCAGTCCCCGAGGCTGCGACCGACGACACCGTCGGCGCCGTGGTGTCGATCTGCAGCGTGCCGGACGGATTCGTCACCACACCGGTCAGGTTGGCGGCATTGCCTGCACCGTCCTTGACCGTGGCGGAGTTGAGGTTGACCGCCGTCACCGTCAGGTCGGACGTGTTCTGCCCTGCCGCCACCGTGTAGCTGAAGGTCAGCGCATTGCTGCCGGAGCCGCCGGTATAGGTCGCAACGCCACCGTCGTTCAGCGTCAGCGTCGGCGTGCCACCCGCAACCGTCACCGCTTCGCTCAGGCTCAGCGTCAGCGTCACCACGTTGCCTGCCGCAAGATTGCCGCTGCCAGACGTGATGCCGGTGCCAGAGGCTGCCACCGACGACACCGTCGGTGCCGTGGTGTCGATCTGCAGCGTGCCGGACGGATTCGTCACCGCGCCGGTCAGGTTGGCAGCATTGCCCGCACCGTCCTTGACCGTGGCGGAGTTGAGGTTGACCGCCGTCACCGCCAGGTCGGACGTGTTCTGGCCGGCCGCCACCGTGTAGCTGAAGGTCAGCGCACCAGTGCCAGAGCCGCCGCTATAGGTCGCAACGCCACCGTCGTTCAGCGTCAGCGTCGGCGTCCCGCCCGCAACCGTCACCGCCTCGCTCAGGCTCAGCGTCAGCGTCACCACGCTGCCCGTGGCAAGGTTGCCACTGCCAGACGTAATGCCAGTCCCCGAGGCTGCGACCGACGACACTGTCGGTGCCGTGGTGTCGATCTGCAGCGTCCCGGACGGATTCGTCACCGCACCGGTCAGGTTCGCCGCATTGCCCGCACTGTCCTTGACCGTGGCAGAGTTGAGGTTGACCGCCGTCACCGTCAGGTCCGACGTGTTCTGGCCGGCCGCAACCGTGTAGCTGAAGGTCAGCGCTCCCGTGCCCGAGCCACCGGTATAGGTCGCAACGCCGCCATCGTTCAGCGTCAGCGTCGGCGTCCCGCCCGCAACCGTCACCGCCTCGCTCAGGTTCAGCGTCAGCGTCACCAAGTTGCCAGCATTGAGATTGCCGCTGCCCGACGTGATGCCGGTGCCCGACGCCGCAACCGACGATACCGTCGGCGCCGTCGTGTCGATCTGGGGACCTAGCTGAGTGGCCCCGTTCAACGAAAGGTTTGCGTCATTACCGCTGCCGTCTACAACTGTCGCTCCGTTAAGATTTACGGCCGTCGCCGACAGCGAAGAGGTATTCTGCCCAGCCGCCACCGTGTAGCTGAAGATCAGCGTTCCAGTGCCCGAGCCACTCGTGTATGTCGCAACACCGCCGTCGTTCAGCGTCAGCGTCGGCGTGCCGCCGGCTACCGTCACAGCCGAGCTCAAAGTGAGCGTCAGCGTGACAGTGTTTCCAGCGTTCAGATTTCCTGTAGACGGCGACTCCGCGATTGAGCTGATCGTCGGGCCAGGTGCCGGCGGATCGATCGAAAGATTCGGGAAGGTTACTAGAGCACCAGCCAAGTTAGCTGCATTGCCCGCAGTGTCCTTGATCGCCGCACCATTCGGAAGATTAGCCTGCGTAATTGCGAGCGCTGAGACTGTGCTGTCGCTCGAGGCAACAACATACTTGAAAGTCAGCGTGCCGGTACCCGAACCTCCAGAATAGATAGCCGTGCCACCATCGTTCAGCGTCAGCGTCGGTGTACCGGTAACTGTGACCGCCTCACCGAAGGTCAAAGTCAGAATAACGTTGTCGCCGGGAAATTCGACTCCATTGTTCGGCGAAGCCGCCACTGACGACACCGTCGGTGCCGTGGTGTCGATCTGCAGCGTGCCGGACGGGTTCGTTACCGCACCGGTCAGGTTGGCGGCATTGCCCGCACCGTCCTTGACCGTAGCGGAGTTGAGGTTGACCGCCGTCACCGCCAGGTCGGACGTGTTCTGCCCGGCCGCAACCGTGTAGCTGAAGGTCAGCGCACCAGTGCCAGAGCCGCCGGTATAGGTCGCAACGCCACCGTCGTTCAGCGTCAGCGTCGGCGTCCCGCCCGCAACCGTCACCACAGAACTCAGGTTCAGCGTCAGCGTCACCACATCGCCGGCATTTAGACTGCCACTGCCCGACGTGATGCCGGTGCCAGAGGCTGCCACCGACGACACCGTCGGTGCCGTGGTGTCGATCTGCAGCGTGCCGGACGGGTTCGTTACCGCACCGATCAGGTTGGCAGCATTGCCCGCACCGTCCTTGACCGTGGCGGAGTTGAGGTTGACCGCCGTCACCGCCAGGTCGGACGTGTTCTGGCCGGCCGCCACCGTGTAGCTGAAGGTCAGCGCACCGGTGCCCGAGCCGCCGGTATAGGTCGCAACGCCACCGTCGTTCAGCGTCAGCGTCGGCGTGCCACCGGCAACCGTCACCGCCTCGCTCAGGTTCAGCGTCAGCGTCACCACGTTGCCTGCCGCAAGATTGCCGCTGCCCGACGTGATGCCGGTGCCAGTGGCTGCCACCGATGACACTGTCGGCGCCGTGGTGTCGATCTGCAGCGTCCCGGACGGGTTCGCTACCGCGCCGGCCAGGTTGGCGGCATTGCCCGCACCGTCCTTGACCGTGGCGGAGTTGAGGTTGACCGCCGTCACCGTCAGGTCCGACGTGTTCTGCCCGGCCGCAACCGTGTAGCTGAAGGTCAGCGCAGTGCTGCCCGAGCCGCCGGTGTAGGTCGCGATGCCGCCGTCGTTGAGCGTCAGTGTCGGGGTGCCGCCGGTCGTGTTTACCGTAACCACTTCGCTCATAGTGAGAGTGTAGACGACGGTTTTGCCGGCGTTGAGGTCACCGCTCGAGGGGGTCTCCGTAATCGAGCTGATCACCGGCGCCGTGGTATCGATCTGCGGCCCGGTCTGGCTGACGCCAGCCAGCGACAGGCTGGCAGTATGCCCGCCGCTGTCCTGCATCGTCGCGCCGTTGAGGTTGACCGCGGTCGCCGCCAGTGATGCTGTGCTCTGTCCGGGCCCCACCGTGTAGCTGAAGGTCAGCGCGGTGGTGCCTGAGCCGCCAGTGTAGGTCGCGGTGCCGCCGTCGTTGAGCGTTAACGTCGGGGTGCCGCCCGCAACCGTCACCGCCGAGCTCAGGTTGAGCGTCAGCGTGACCGTGTTTCCGGCGTTTAGATCGCCGCTTGAGGGTGACTCCACGATAGACGTCGCCGTCGGGCTGGTGCCGGCAGTGGCGGCTGGCAAATAGGCGAATCCTGAGCCGCTGAAACCGATGTACACTTGACCGTAAGTATTCGGATCGCCCGAAATGGTCGTGATCTGATCAAGACTGCCTTGCGGATAGGTCCCGATCTGGGTCCAAGATTGGGCGTTGTTATCTGATTCCCAGATGCCATAGACGTTGTTGACCCATCCAACAACGTAGATCGATGGATAGGTCTGTCCCGGTGCCGGCGCGCCGAAACCAAACGTATTGACTTCAAGCACATTGGGAACAGCCGTCCAAGTGGCTCCCCCATCGGTCGATCGATAAAAGCCCTCATTGTTTGGTTGAGAGCCGCTCTGAGGTCCTCCGGTAAAGAAGATATTGCCGGCTTGGCCCGGAACAGACATCAGTTCGCTGTTAAACGAAGAATTGCCTGAAATTTCTCCGCTAAATACCTTCGTCCACGTCGTCCCGCCATTCGTGGTTTCGAATACACCTTGACCGGGGTAATAGAGATAAAACGTATTCGTCAGTACGCGGTCGGCGGTAACCGTTCTCTCGTTGAGATAGTAGGCCCAGTCAAACCCGCTCCAGCTAGAGACACCCGGGAGAGTGATGGTGTTCCAGGTTACGCCTCCGTTGAGCGTGTAATAGGGAGCAACACCGCCTGAAGGCGCCCATACAATGTTTTGCGGCGTGCTTGCCGCGATCGTTCCGCCAACCTGTTGTTGACCGGTCAACGTACCGTTTACATATGCGCCATCAATCGCCGGAAAGCTTGCGAACGGAGTCCAAGTCTGGCCGCCGTCAGTCGAGAAGCCAGACTCCTCAATGCCATACCAATCGGCAAGCCCCACAACGAAGTTTGGGCTCGACGACGCATAATCAAGCGACCAGCCCTGAGCTAAGTTGCCACCAGTATTAGGGCTATAGGTTGAGGTGTATTGAGTGAGACTGTTTACATAGAAGAATGGACGATCCCAGGAAGCGGCAACCGGCTTACCACCTGGTGGCACAATGATTTCAACAGCAACCAATTGGTTGATGCCGATGCTCTGGGAATTCCAAACAACGGGCGCGCTTGTACTAAAGTTTGACGTTGGCAGGGTCGTGGTCCAGACGCCAACGCCGGCGGACGAAATCAGCTGATTCGGAATCAGCGGATTAAAGACTGTCCCGCCGATTGTCATCCAGCTTCCGGAATTGGCCAGCCACGGAATATCCGTTGCATTCAGAGTTCTGCTTTGATTAAAGCCGCTCCACGTAGTGCCGCCGTTGTAACTGATATTGATGCTGCCATCCCAGCCTTGGACAACTATTTCGGACGCATTGGAGGGATTGACCGCCACCGAGTGAATGTCGCCGCTATAAGTCGACAACAGTTGAGTCCAGCTGCCGTTCCCATACCTCCAGAGTGAGGAAGTGGTGCCGTCGTCATTAGCTGCATAGTAGGCGCCGGTGCTTGAAACCGCGGCGTACGATACGTTGCTCGGGCCGCCACTTAGCTTCGTCCACGTGGTCCCCCCGTTTGTGCTTTCATAGACGCCGTTGCCGGAGCTTGCAGCGAAGATGGTGTTGGTTTTTCCTCCAGTCGCGCCGAGGGCCGGATCAAATTCGATGCCGGTGATACCCGGATATCCGCCCTGACCATCCGACAACGGCACCGGCATAGCGCCCACATTTTGCCAGGTGACGCCTCCGTCCGTCGTGACGAAAAGACCGTTCTGCGGCGTCCCAACATAGATCACATTGGGATTGTTGGGGTCGATAGCCATCTTTTGGCCGAAGCCGCGATAGCTGTCGTTCGGAGTTTCGGAAACCTGAGCGAACGACGTTTGCGTCCAACTTGTCCCTTTATTGATGCTTTTGAAGACATAGCCGTCATACATCATATACATGATGCTTGAATTGCTCGGCGCAATCTGAATCTCATAGACGCCCTGCTTAAGTATCCCGGCGTCAGTGTTTGCAGCCACAAAAGCAGCCGGCATACTCGTTGAAGTCACGAGTTGCTGCCACTGCGTCCCAGTCCAGAGATACGCCCCATAGGTGTCGGTACGGACAACCATCGTACCATCGGGGGCGACATCAATGCCGGAGAGGTAGCCTCCGGCACCGATTGGGAGGGTTTGCCAATTGTTCGCAGCGACCGGATCGACGACGATAGTGCCGCCGTTCCCGTCGCTGGAAAGATGCCAGGTCGACGACAGGTAGTCGCCCTGCAGCACGATATTGGCCGTGTTTATTCCATCCGTGACGGTAAGCGTGCCGCCGCTTGCATTGCCCAAAAACGTTACTTGGGTTTGGATTCCATAGTTCACATCGACAAGGTCGATCGCATCGGATCCCGTCAATCCCGCGACATGGCCTGTGAAAGCGAGCGAGTGGTCGAGCTTGAGAGTGCCGGTCGTGCCGGTGAAGGTCACGGACTGCGCGCTGTCACCGGAGATTTCGACGCTGGCACCTTCAGCGATCGCAACCGCCGGCGCGGTTTCAACACTAAACGGCGTCGATGCGAAGCCTGCTTCGCCCGACAGGGCCGTCGCGCTGAAGCTGGGAGCCGCGCCTGGAGGCGCCGGAGTCGAGCCGAACGGCGAAGCGCCATCGAGAAAATTCAAAGGGCTGCCAGCGATTTCCTCGAGCGATGCCAGTGCATCGAAGTCGGTAGTCCTGTCGTCAAGGGCCTGATCAGCCCGCCGCTGGAAGAAACTGCGAAATGGAGCTTTCAGCACGATGGCCTCATCGATTGGATTCGAATTTGCCGTCTGCTGGCGCAAATGCGAGCGCCTGCAGTTGGAGGCCGACGGTAGGGACATTGTTTGAAAAAGTTATTCCGTAAGCAGCTAAAAATTGGTGGAAACACTGTAAAATCCTTGGTGCGGAGGCCAACCCACTCGATGTGAGCGGGTTGACCTTGGTCACCCCGAGGTCCCAACCATTGCTGTATTTCAACAGTGAATTAGTCATGTGTCTGTTCAGCAAGCCCCATATCTACAGCATTTAAATCCACCGGATTTAATCGGGCTTGAGAACACTAAGCCGCGCGCGCGAACGCATGTGAAGAGACCCCCGTCCGCGACGCGGGCCGTCCGACAGCAAGCGAAGCCTACCGACCTCGCTTTCTCGTACTTTTCACGAAATCCCCACCGAGGCCCCCCGGCCCCGAAACAGCGGCCCCCATAGTTCGCCCGCCTAAAGTATGGTTAATGCCCACCTAAGGCTTTTTCTTGGCTGTTTGGCCAGATCAGTCAAATTTGCTAACGTATTGAAATCAATTCCGAATGCCCGGGTCGCCTCAGCAAACCGATTTTTGGCGGACAAGCGTTTGAGACATTTGTGCGTCCATGCGAGACGGCACGTCAACACGCCATGAAGCTCTACAGCTGGGATGCCAAGGCCCGGAAGACGATCGCTGCTTATGAATGGGCTCTCGGCCGTGGCCCCCGACCAAGTTTCTGGTGATTTTTGCTCTCGCAGGTGCCGGCTGGGCGCCTGCGACTAGAGCGAATTCTGCCGCTGGCGTTCGCGTACACATTCGTAGTTTTCCTGTTTTTCAGTTTTGATCCAAAAGCATTGATTTGGACCAATCCCTTTGTGGTCAATTATCTGACGCAAAATCTGGCCAATGGCTGGACCGAGCATTTCTGGTCGCTGTGCGTTGAAGCACAATTCTATTTGGCGATCGCGCTCGTAGTGTTGGCTGCAGGACGCAAAGGTCTGTGGATCGTGTGGCCCGCGTGCCTGTTGATCACGCTGCTACGCATTAACGCGGGGGCATATCTCGCTGTACAGACACACCTTCGCGTGGACGAAATCCTTGCAGGCGCATGTGTGGCAACCATCTATCGTAGTCGAATTAGCTTCAAAGGTACGCATCCGGCCAGCACCCCGGCCAGGCGCGCCGGTCTGCCGTAGCGCTCAGGCGGCAGCCGCTTTGGACCTTCGGTCCGCCTTCCAAATCCACGGGAGCAGGTCGGCGACTCTGTTGATGGGGTAATCCGGAAGCCTGGCCAGCACGTCAGCGAGCCAGGCTTGCGGATCAACGTCGTTCATCTTGCAGGTTTCGATCAGGGTATAGACGGCGGCGGCACGATTGCCGCCAGCATCTGAACCGGCGAAGGTCCAATTTCGTCTTCCGATAGCCACGCCGCGTAGCGCTCGTTCGGCAGCGTTGTTCGAGAGGCAGACGCGTCCGTCGTCCAGGAAGCGGGTAAACGCCGCCCAGCCGTTGAGCAGGTAGTTGATCGCCTTTGCAGTATCGTTGCCTGAGGAGAGCAAGGTCCGCTGCTTGCGCATCCAGATCTCGAGATCAGCAACGATCGGCGCGGACTTCTCACGACGCACCGCAAGTCGCTGTTCCGGCGTTTTGCCGTTGATGGTGCGCTCGATCTCGAACAGGATATCGATGCGCCGCACGGCGTCGCTGGCAATCGGCGCCTCTCCAGACTTCGCCAGATCAAAGAACTTTCTTCGGCCATGGCTCCAGCAGGCCGCTTCAAGGATTGGAGCCGGCTTCCTTTGGGCCTTGTAGAGCTGGTTATATCCATCAAGGGCATCGGCCTGCATCAGGCCCACATAGCCGGCAAGATGGCTTCGCGGGTGCTCTCCAGCCCGGTTGCGCGAGTAGTAGAACAGGGCCGCCGGCGGATCCGTGCCGCCAAACGGCCGGTCATCGCGAACATAGGTCCAGATCCGGCCGGTCACCGTCTTCAGCTTGGCCAGTACCGGCACCGTCGTATCGTCGGCGTGGATGCGTTCCGCGCTCATGACGTGGATCCGGATGGCCTCAATAATGGGATCGAGTGCTACCACGCAGGTGCCGACCCGATCCGCGAGGGTCGAGACGTCGATCTCGATCCCCTCACGAGCATAAGTCTTGCTCTGCAGGTTCAACGGCTGATGCAGCAGGAACTTGTTGACCAGCACCATCGCCACCAGGTTCGGTCCGGCAAAGCCTCGCGGGATCGGATGGGAGGGCGCCGGCGCCTCTGTGATCGCCTCGCAATCCCTGCAGGAGAACTTTTCGCGGACGTGCTCGATAATCTTCCAGCGCCGCGGCTCGCATTCCAGCGTCTTTGATATCACCTCGCCAAGCTTGTGCAGCCGCTCGCTGCCGCACTTACCACACGCGCAAGGCGCGGGTTCGACGATACGTTCGACCGGCAGGTTATCCGCTAAGGAGCGTCGCGACGGCCGTGGATTCTGCCCGTGCTTCTGTTTGGCGGCTTCTGGTGCTGCGAACTCGGCTTTGGTTTCCTGCTCCGCCTGAGTCTCTTCAAGATCCTCGATGGCAAGTTCGAGCTGCTCGACCAGCAGCTTGCCACGTTCAGAAGATTGCCCGAACTGTTCTCGCCGTGCCTTGGCCAGCATCAGCTTCAGCCGCTCGATTTCCAGCCGGCCGACGGTCACTTCGCTCTTCGCCAGCGTCAGCTGTTCGCGCTGCGCAATGATCATCGCATGCGCAGCGGCAAGGTCGGTGGGAAGCGGATCGGCGTGCGTCGTCACGAAGACGAATCAACCATATTCGTCGCAAAAAATCTCGCTCGATTTAACCGGAAGCCTGTGGACGCCAGGTTGCCTGCGGCATCCGCCAGTCGATGCCGGACAGCAGATAGGAGAGCTGCGCAACGCTGACCGTTACAACGCCGTCCGCCAGTGATGGCCACACAAAGCGGCCGCGTTCCAGCCGCTTGGTGAACAGACACGCGCCCTTGCCAAATGATTTTGATCAGGTCGCCGCGGCGACCCCTAAAAACGTAGAGATCACCAGCGTGCGGATCACGCTTCAAGGTCTCCTGGACCAACCGCGCAAGGCTTGGAAAGCCGCGGCGCATATCGGTGTGGCCGGTCGCAAGCCACACCCGCACATTACCCGGTATGGCAATCATCGGCGCTCAAGCACATCGAGGACCCGCGCCAGCGCTTCTCGATCGACGTGCGCATCCACTCGGATACGTCGCCGGTTGCCAAGGTCGATCTCGATCAACCCAATACGCGCGGCCACCACAGATCGCCCTCGGCTATCACCCGCAGGTAAAAGCTTCGAAGTTTCTTCCGCTTCCGTGGCGGCGATGTGCACCGGCGCAAAAGATGGTACGACCTGTTCGGATGTCCGGGCTTGTCGACGCCAGGTAAACACCAGGCTGGCTGCTACTCCGTTGCGACGCGCGACCGCAGTCACCTTTGCGCCCCGCGCCAGCGTCTCCTCGACAATTCGCGCCTTGTCATCCTGCGACCAGCGCCGCCGCCGCTCCAACCCGCCCAAAACCTCGACTCGCATCGCCCGATGACCTTAAAGCTAGACTTAAGGTCACAGGCTTGGCGAATTACAGCGCGTCAGACAAGACGGCGCTCGTCGGATGCGTACCTTCAAAGTTGTCCCCATCGTCATGTTCGCCGTTGCCTTGTTGTAGGCAGTTTCGGCTTGGCCGCTAGCGGGCGCGTTCCAGTATTTCCGCTCGTATGCAACGGCTCTCTTGCTGCTCGCTGGGCTTCAGTACGGCGCAACCTGATCAAAGCTTTTGGCGCGAATAGCGACGCCGGCGCATTTCATTTCATCGAGTATGGAAATCAAGAAGGGCGTACTACGACGTTCGACGGCTACGACTACATTGCGAGCTATAGCGATCTCATCCAGGCCTATGGAGCCAACGAACAGGCTGGGGCAGCTCATTTCATAAATTTTGGGTCAGCGGAAGGCCGAACAACAACGTTCGATGGATTAGCCTACACCGCGCAGTACACCGATCTCATGAACGCGTACGGCGCAAATAATGAAGCTGGTGCGGTTCACTACATCACGTATGGAGAGCGCGAAGGTCGAAGCGACGCTGGCTTCAATGTCGCGGCCTACCAACAAGCACATCCAGACTTGATTGGGAAATTCGCAACGAACGATGCCTTTCTGACGGCATACATCAACACCTATCACAATACAGGCGAATTTCTAGTCTAAATCGTTGGCCTTATGCCTAGCAGCCTGTTGAAGAAACTCAGCCGCGTTCACAAACGAAGGCTGAATCGTGGATCGCGGCCGGGGTCATTATCGTCGTGGTCTTCCCAAGAGAACTCCGCGCAGGGCGCGGACGTTTTGCCTTGAGCATCCGACCAGATATCATCCAGGTAAGAAGGAAAACAAAATGCGCTCGCTTGCGCGAGATTGAACCTTCAGTGCCCCGAAGAACAGGCTACTTGAGCTAGCTGCTCAACAGCGTAAACTGGCAACCTGCAACCTTAGCGATTTGCAGCTTGGCCAGCTAATTCCATCGCCAGGTCCAAAGTCGCAATTCCAATTTGATCTGTCGGACGAGATACGCAGCGCCGGTCCATCCACGCGACAATCGCGGTGAAATCGCCCCCGCCGACAATTTCCCTCTCGGCACTGACATTCAGCCCGCTGACGAAGCCCACAACCCAGGATTCAAACGCTGCCTTTACGACCGGGTTCTTCTTCCTATTCAACCAGCTGGTACAAGATTGCGAGCCAGCGCCAACGATCGTTGATCCAGCATTCAGGCACGTTATCGGCAGAAGTAGAATCACCACAATAGCAAGCGCTCGTTCCATCTTTACCTCGAACCGGAAAACGGCCACTTCCAACAAGGTTACATCCGACAATTGCTTATGTCAGCCTAGATCCTTTTGATTTGCCGAAATTCCACTTGTGCCGTCGGGCAAAACAGAAGTTTATAGGGTGCTGGTCCTGCGAAGCTGAAGGAGCAGCCCTATGGCAGAGGAAGTCCAAGCGTCTACTAGCGAGCTGTCGAAGATCGCCCGGCTCAATGGCGACTTCAGACGAAATTACGGCATTTTCCTCGGCGCCCTTCTGTATCTGAGATCTATCAGCGCAGCGCAGGGGCGATCCTTGCTTTGGGTCGGCCTGACACCGGTTATCTGCTCAATTTTGCTAAATTGGGTCGGCAAGCATATCTCGTCGCGGTTTGCTTGGTTATAAAATCGGAACGCAAATGTCGTCGCGGAGGCAAACCGTGGCCAATGCACTGATCGTTCGTCCTCGGTCTGATGTTTTGTCGCCGACAAGAACAGGGCGTGCCGCCCAATATGTACGCTGTCGACGGACGACCAGCGAGATTCGACGCAATACCAGGCGGCTGATGGCCAAAACCAGCAGCGGGAAGATGTAGTTCATGTAACCTCCACGGCTTCGAAGATTTGAGCGATGCTGCCACAGGACCGAGCTATTTAGCCCGCGCAATGTTTGAAAGCCACCGCGGTCCCTCCCAACCGGCTTAGTCCTCATCCGTTGCACCGCCTCACGCGCTTGAGGCCGCGGCGCTGCCGCGAAAGGGCTGCCTTCTCGTATCGCTCCAGCGCCGACAAATCTCTTATTTGGCCCCCTTCAGCACCCTGAATTACAGCCATGATTAGATGTAGTCTAAGTTCACGGAGGCGATCCTGTCTATTCCTCGCTCGGGCAAGGTCTTGGAATGCCATTTCCATAGACGCACCATTCAGTACCGCCGCAAGGGCTTCGTCGAACTCATCGCGACCAGAACCAGCCGTTTCGTCCCTACGAGACAAACCATGCCGATAAGCGTTGCGGCTCGATGCAGCTTTGCCAGCACTTGTATGCGGGCCGGTACTCTTCGCTGCGTTTGCCCGATTGGCTTCGATTTGTCGGTTTGACGCCAATGCGCCTCCTTGCTTTGGCTAGTTGAGTAAAGATTAGCGCCGCGATATCAGTCCTTGGTCGCGGACGACCGGAATCCGACTGATGTCGAAGCGGGGCTATGTCGAGATCCCTGCGTCAAGAAGGGGAGTGATGAACGAATGGAGGTTCGATCCATCAAACAAATAAGCTGCGATGCCGGCTGCTTGCGCCGCAGCAAGATCGCTCTGCTTGTCGCCGATCATGAAGCTAGCGCCAACGTCGACCGGATACCGCTCGAGTAATGCTTTTATCATGCCAGGTTGCGGCTTGCGGCAGTTGCAGAGGACGCGGTATCGCGCGATTAGGCCATCGGGATGATGTGGGCAAAATTCGAAGGCATTGATATGCGCACCGATATGAGCGAGCTCACGCGACATCCATTCGTGCAGACTGCGAACGTGCCGCTCCTCATAGAACCCCCTGGCAATTCCTGATTGGTTCGTAACGACAAACGCGAAATACCCAGCGTCATTGACGGCCTTTACGGCCTGTTGAGCTCCTTTTACCCACCGGATCTTGTCCGGATCAGAAGCATAGCCGTCATCCTCATTGAGGACGCCATCGCGATCAAAGAAAACTGCCGGACGCATTAGATCTTTGGCCCAAGTTGCTCGGAACCAACATCTTCCGACAATCAGTGCTCTTTTTCAACATGTCACTCCGTCAGGCATTTGAGCTCGGGCCTCGGGTTATTTTCTTTGCTGCTCCTTCATCGATTGGCTTCGTTTTGTTGCTTTGATGCCGTGCAGACTCTTGCCGACCTTGCGCTAAAGCGGTCGAGAACAGAGCCATTCGCGTCCCGAAACGAGCAATAAGATTGCTGCAGAAAGGACTGGCATTCACCTGCGTTTGGAGCGTTACTGATTCGAACGGGCGCATAAAAAAGGCCACGCGCCGGTATCTCGCCCCGCAAGTCCGGGGCTTCGAGCAGTGCAGCAACCTGGCTGCATTGTACTTGAGTAGGAGAGACCGGTGACATCAGTTCAAACGAACGGCCCAGCAACACACCCTCGGATCATCACCTTCAATCCTCAGGATCGGCGCCATTTCATTGGTGGCTCAGATGCGCGCATCATCATGGGCACCGACGCGGACGCTCTCGTACGGCTGTGGCGGGAAAAACGCGGCGAGGTCGGTCCGGAAGACCTTTCAGACAACCTGATTGTTCAGCTCGGAACGGTAACCGAGGTGCTCAATCGCGCCTGGTACCAGAAGTCCTCCGGCCAAACGGTCAAGGACATCCAGAAGCGGGTGCGGCATCCTATCCATAAATGGATGGCGGCAACGCTGGACGGCGTGGTCGAACAGACCGGCGCGGTGTTCGAGGCCAAATTCATGCTGCCATGGGCGTTCACCGAGGAAGCTGCGGCTGAGAAACACATGGCGCAATTGCAGCACAACATGTGGGTCATAGCAGCCCGCAGCGGGGTGCTATCGATCGTCACCGGTGGTGGCAAATGGGTCGAGATCAAGATTCACGCCGACCCGCTTTACCAGCACCTCTTGCTCACGGCCGAGAAGAAGTTCTGGCGCTGCGTCCAAAGCGGCGAGCCGCCCATCCTATTCAATATCGAGACACCACGTCCGCGGCTGGAGGCGGTCAAGGTCGTCGATATGTCAACTTCCAATCAATGGGCGGATCTGGCCGCCGCTTATCTTCGGACCCGCGACGCGCATGGGGAGCATGAGACCGCCAAGGCGGACCTGAAGAAGCTGATGCCGGAGGACGCCAAGGAGGCGACGGGCCACGGCATCAAGGCCAAGCGTTCAAAATCGGGGGCAATCAGTTTCGAGGCCCGGCTCACGGAGGGATCCCATGCATCAGTCCAGTGAGCGCATCGGCACCATCGCAGCCGCCCTCGCCCGGGCTCAGGCCGAACTCATGAACCCGGAGAAGACCCTCACCGCTGTCATTCGGTCGCCCTTTCCGCGGGAGGACGATCGAACGTTTCGCTATGCGTCACTCGCCAGCGGCTTGGACATCGTCAGAAAGACCTTGAGCCAGCAGGAGATCGCAACGATCCAGACCACCCGGGTCGAGCAGCCGACCGGCCACATCCACCTCACCACCCTGCTCGCACATGCCTCCGGGGAATGGATCTCCTCAGACTGGCCGGTCTGCGCCAGCAAGAACGTGGAAGCGCCGCACCGAATGGGTGCGGCGCTGACCTATGCCCGGCGCTACGCCCTGTTTGCCCTGGTCGGGATCGCCGGAGAGGACGATATGGACGCCCCGGATGCGATTGCCGGGCCTCCCGCCGCTACCGAACCACAAGCCGCCCCAAGACCGAAAGGAAAGCCGTCCAAAGAGATCCTGAACCGGCCGCCGGTTCTGCCGCCGGAACGCTCTGCGGAGCTATTGGATAGGCTGCTTGGCGAACTCGCCTCCAAACGAGATAGCGACAGCCTACTCACCTGGGCCAAAGCCAACCTGCCCCTGAAGAACACGCTCCTGGCGGCGGACGCCCGCATTCTCGAAGACGCCTACCAGAAGCGGGTCGAGGACGCGGCAGTTGCCGAACTCGGTGTTGGAGGGCAACAGCCCGCGCCGGTCGACGAAGCTTGCAGCGGGCCGCCTTGGCCAGAACTCGAGGCGCTTATTGCTCGCGCCCCCGAACAGCAGCAGACCGGCCTTGCTTTCCCGAAGGAGCCGCGGCGAATGCGCAGTAAGGTGCATCTTGCGTTCGTTCGGAGCCGAGCCTGTCTCGTCTGCAAAAAAACGCCCACCGATGCCCATCATCTAAAATTTTCTTAACCACGGGCGCTCGGACGCAAGGTCAGCGACGAATTTACGGTCCCTCTTTGCCGGTCTCATCATCAAGAGCTCCACCGCAATGGAAACGAGAGAGCATGGTGGACCAACGTGCAGATCTCGCCTCTACCCATCGCAAAGAAGCTTTGGGACCTAAGTCCGGTCCATGCGACCGACCAAGCAAACACAACCAAACAAGTTCTCGGATCACAACACCCGCCAGAGGCACCGCGTCAATGAATGGGCATTCCGACAGCCGTCCGTCGCAAGCCGTCACTGCCTTACCCATCGAGTTCGAAGCCTTACGTCCCGCCCCTCAACTGCTGCCCGGAGAGAGCCTTGATCACTATCAAGCGCTCCAAGCAGCAATTTTTCAGGACATCGCTCCACGGTCAGCTATCGAATGGCTCCTTGCCATCGACTCGCCGAACTATCTTGGGAGATGCAACGGTATCGAGTGCTGCGACACCGGCTTCTAAAAAGCTATAGACAGAAAGCCATAGAGCTGGCGCTTCGACGTATCGACATGGTTGGCATCGCTCCGAAATTGCAAGATATAGCCGAATTCTACACTCTGCAAAATGCCCTGGACTGGCAGCTTGATCCGATTGCCGCGACCGATATCGAAACTAGGCTTGCTTCGTACGGTTTTGATCAACACACCGTCAGCATGGAGGTCTATGTCCAGGCCCGCGAGGCGTTCTCTATCTTTGAAGCGTTGCTGAATGGCACTCAGCTTCGACGCCTCTTATTGCTGAAAGAGCTCAATAGTTTTCGACGAGATCGATCGGAACGGATCTTCTCCGGCAACCGGTTCAACGGGGCCACTCGCCGGTCGGCATTTCATTCACCACGCGTAGGTGAGGCGGAATTATGATCCAAGCTCGTCGAGCTGCGGCCAGCATCGAGCCCATCTAACGCTATATACAATCAATACAACGCCGTGGGGCGTAAGAGAAGTTTTATTGGTGTGCGCATACCGGCTTGGTTTGCCAACGATACCTTCGGGTGCAGTCACAAGCCTCCAGAATTCGCGGAATACTCGTAATCGTTGTAAGTTTGCCTCAAACCTTCCGCGAGGGAAATCTGCGCGCGCCAGCCGAACCGGTCGCGCCGGCTGACGTCGAGCAGCTTGCGCGGCGTGCCGTCGGGACGCGAGGTGTCAAAACTGATCTCGCCACCGTAACCGACGACTGCGGCGACGACGCGCGCGAACTCGGCGATGGTGATGTCTTCGCCGGTGCCGATGTTGATCAGCTCCGCGCTCGAATAGGTCTTCATCAGGTGCACGCAGGCATCGGCCATGTCGTCGACATAGAGGAATTCGCGCCGCGGCGAGCCGGTGCCCAGACCACGACACTCTCTGCGCCAGCGACCTTCGCCTCATGAAAGCGCCGGATCAGGACGGCGACGACGTGGCTCAGTTCGAGATGATAATTGTCACCGGGGCCGTAGAGATTGGTCGGCATCACGCTGATGAAGTCGCGGCTGTACTGGCTGCGATAGGCCTCCGCCATCTTGATGCCGGCAATCTTGGCGATCGCATAAGGCTCGTTGGTCGGTTCCAGCGGGCCGGTCAGCACCGAGTCCTCGCGGAGCGGCTGCGGTGCGAGCTTCGGATAGATGCAGGAGGAGCCCAAAAACATCAGCTTCTCGGCGCCGTTTTGATGCACGGCCTGGATCACGTTGGCCGCGATCGCGATGTTGTCGTAGATGAGCTCGGCACGCAGCGTGTCGTTGGCGACGATGCCGCCGACCTTGGCAGCGGCAAGGAAGATGACCTGGGGGCGTGTCTTGGCGAACCAGTCGAACACGGCGGCCTGGTTGCAGAGATCGACCTCGCCCCGGTCCACGGTGACGAGCTCGACGTCTTCCCGCGCCAGCCGGCGCACCAGCGCACTGCCGACCATGCCGCGATGGCCGGCGACGTAGACGCTTTTGCCCTTCAGCTCAAACGGTGCGTTTGCCACCGGCCGCGTCCCGTTTTGCCTCAGCCAGATCGCTCGTCATCATCTCCTCGACGAGCTCTGCAAACGTCCGCTTCGGCTTCCAGCCGAGCACCGGTGATCAGAGCCACCCGCTGGGTCATATTTTCCATCGATTGTTTTAGACGGGCATCTAGCGAGTAGTTTCGAGAATCGCGCATACCTCTGAACTGGGCGGGCACCCTGGTCAAGCCTAAATCTCGGCAACTCGGGCTTCAGGGAACAGCTATAAAACGAGTAGATAGAAACACAAACTTGCTCATCGCTATCCGTTATCTAGGAGTCACCTCTTAGTATGTCAGCTTGAGATAGGGGACTCTTGCGGAGGCTGAAGGACAGCTTTGAGCAAGGAAAAGGCGACCTCACCCGGGTTCCACATTTCAGCAGCCTTCACGAACAGAACCATCGAATTCACCCGACGAACTTAGTCCTCCGCACAGGTCCAACTGGCGATCAAAGAACCAATGCCGGGTGTTCGAACAACTCATATTCGGTACCAAAGAAACTCCTTGCATAGCTCGAACTGTTCAGCCATCACCTCGGTCAGTCAATTGGAAGCACCAGCAGCCCTGTCTGACAAACGTCAGTATGTGGTTGTCAGTCCGAAGGCAGATCACCTTTTTGGCCATTCTGGCAATGTGCAGCTCTTGAGCTCCTGAATCATTTTCGACTAGGTTTGAAATCTTCTCCGTCTGACAATCGGTCTGCATTCGAGCTACCCGAAACCTGATCCCGCTCCCGAATGTTCAGAATGCACACAGGCTTGAAATAAATCTGGCGCTTATTGAGTTAAATGATGACGCGTCTTTCGCATCTCACCTTGCGCAATTTTCTGATCGCGCTCCACGACCTGCTGGCGACCACGGCGGCGTTGTTCGTCGCCTTCTATCTGCGTTTCGAGGGCGGCGAAGGCTTCTTCGACCGCCTGCCGCTGCTGTTCCAGATCCTGCCCTACTTCCTCGCCTTCAGCGTGGTCGTGTTCTTCGTCTTTAACCTGACGACGACGAAATGGCGCTTCATCTCGCTGCCCGACGCGTTGAATATCATCCGCGTCGCGACCGTGCTGACGGTTGCCCTGCTCGTGCTGGACTACATCTTCGTCGCCCCCAACGTCCGCGGCGTCTTCTTCTTGGGCAAGGTGACGATCGTCCTCTACTGGTTCATCGAGATCGCCTTCCTCAGCGCGTCGCGCATGGCCTACCGCTATTTCCGTTACACTCGCGTGCGGCGTCATGCCCGGATCGCGGATGCCGCACCGACGCTGCTGATCGGCCGTGCCGCGGATGCCGAGGTGCTGTTGCGCGGCATCGAGAGCGGGGCGATCAAGCGCATCTGGCCGGTCGGCGTGCTGTCGCCGTCGAACTCCGATCGCGGCCAGTCGATCCGTAGCGTGCCGGTGCTGGGCGGCATCGACGACATCGAGGACGTCATCGCCGACTTCGCCAAACGCAACAAGGCGATCGCACGCGTCGTGATGACGCCGTCGGCGTTCGAGCCGGAGGCCCATCCGGAATCGATCCTGATGCGGGCACGCAAGCTCGGCGTGATCGTCAACCGCATGCCCTCGCTGGAGAGTGGCGATACCCCGCGGCTCACGGCCGTCGCGGTCGAGGACCTCCTGTTGCGGCCGAGCGAGACAATCGACTATGCGCGCCTCGAAGCCCTAATCAGGGGCAAGGCGGTGATCGTCACCGGCGGCGGCGGTTCGATCGGCTCAGAGATCTGCGAGCGTGTCGTCGCCTTCGGCGCCGCGCGCCTCATGATCGTGGAAAATTCCGAGCCGGCGCTCTACGCGGTCACCGAGGTGCTCGCGGCGCAAGGTGCTGCTGCCGCGATTGAAGGGCGGATCGCCGACATCCGCGACCGCGAGCGCGTCATGCGCCTGATGGCCGAGTTCAAGCCGGACATCGTGTTCCACGCCGCAGCCCTCAAGCATGTGCCGATCCTCGAACGCGACTGGAGCGAGGGGGTCAAGACCAACATCTTCGGCTCGATCAACGTTGCCGATGCGGCGCACAGCGCCGGCGCCGAAGCCATGGTGATGATCTCGACCGACAAGGCGATCGAGCCGGTGTCGATGCTCGGCCTGACCAAGCGCTTCGCCGAGATGTACTGCCAGGCGCTCGATCACGATCTTGCGGCAGGCAGCGGCGGCGGCAGGCCGCCGATGCGGCTGATCTCGGTCCGGTTCGGCAATGTGCTGGCGTCGAATGGCTCGGTGGTGCCGAAGTTCAAGGCCCAGATCGAGGCCGGCGGCCCCGTGACGGTGACGCATCCCGACATGGTGCGCTACTTCATGACCATTCGCGAGGCCTGCGACCTCGTCATCACGGCGGCAACGCACGCGCTCGGCACGGCACGTTCGGATGTGTCGGTCTACGTGCTCAACATGGGCCAGCCGGTCAAGATCGTCGATCTCGCAGAGCGCATGATCCGCCTCTCCGGTCTCCAGCCCGGCTACGACATCGAGATCGTGTTCACCGGCATGCGGCCGGGCGAGCGCCTGCACGAGATCCTGTTTGCGTCCGAGGAGCCGACCCGCGAGATCGGTGTCGCCGGCATCATGGCCGCGCAGCCGAACGAGCCGCCGATGCAGACCCTGCGCAAATGGATCACGGCACTCGAGCAGGCGATCGCGCGCGACGATCGGACCACCATCCGGACCATCCTGAAAGACGCAGTTCCGGAATTCGGGTCGACCGCGGCCTGACCATGCAGTCTCAAGGCAAGATCGTCGTCGCGAGTCAGAACGGAAGGAGCAAAGATGAGCGGGACTAAACCGGTCGTACTGGTGACGGGAGCCGACGGTTTCATCGGACGCCACTTTGCACCCGTCCTTCTGCGCGAGGGATGGGTAGTCCATCGTGCGGTCCGCAGCCCGAGAGGCGTAGACGGCGACGTCATCCAATCGATCGGCCCCGAGACCGACTGGCGTGCTGCGCTCGAAGGCGTCGACGCCGTCGTCCATCTCGCCGCGCGCGTGCATCACAAGCACGAGGAGCACGCGGTCCAGCTCTACCGCAACGTCAACATCGACGGCACACTCAACCTAGCGCGCAGCGCAGCAATGGCCGGAGTGCGCCACTTCATCTTTATCAGCACCGTTCTCGTGCACGGCCGCAGCAATGAAGGCCGCGCGCCGTTCAGCGAGGACGACATCCTCACGCCGCGCGGCCTCTACGGCAAGTCGAAGGCCGCGGCCGAGGCGGGCCTGCGGACGCTGGCGCGCGACGGCGGCATGAAGATCTCGGTGATCAGGCCGCCGCTGGTCTATGGCGCGGGCGCCAAGGGCAATTTCGCGCTGCTGACGCGTGCGGTGAATCTGGGACTGCCGTTGCCCTTCGCCGCGATCAGCAATCAGCGTGCTTTTCTGGCCGTGCAGAATCTTTCGTCGTTCATCCTGCGCCGGCTCGCTCATCCCGATCCCGCGAGCAATTTCGAGATCTTCCTGGTGGCCGACAGGGAACAGGTCTCGACGCCGGAGTTCATCGAGCGGCTGGCCAAGGCATCCGGCAAGAGCTCGCGGCTGTTCCGCATGCCGCCGGACCTTCTCAGCACGCTCCTCAGCGTGGTCGGCCGGCAGGATACGCATGACGGCCTGATCGGTTCGCTCGAACTCAACGTCTCCAAGGCGATCGCAACCGGGTGGCAGCCGCAGGTCTCCCTCGACGAGGGCCTGCGGCTTGCGTTGTCGGCTCAGAATACGGAAGGTGCTCCAGAGGATCACCACTAAAACTTCATCCAAGTTAGCCATGTATCACGGGCAATCCGTGCCCGAGTTGCTTTTGCCTCGATGCCGTCTGCAGCTCGCCGGCAATCTTCGGCCACAGGAACGAATCTCGATCAAGGTCCGTCGTCGCGAGATCCGCTTGCTGCAAGCAGATGCGCTCCAACCTACTGAATTCCCTGAGTTCTCTACCCACTCGTCCGCCCGTTCGGGAGCACCCAATCCACGTGGTAATCTTGCAATTCAGATTGCTATCAGCAACAATTTAGACTTCCGCGAGCAAAAAATGCCGGCGATCCGACGCTGACCGTGATCCCGGGGAACCCTGGCACGGACCAACCAGGCAACAAAACAATGAGAGCGGAAACGGAATCTATGCCGCCGCGCGCGGTGACTTCGATAACCGGTAATTTCCGAGATAAAGGACATCGAGCCCCGAGCAGAAGTAGGTGTGCAACGCCTCCAGCGGCGCATTCGCGGTCGGTTGCTCATTGATATTGAGGCTGGTGTTGATCAGCACCGGCAGCGATGCCGCCTTGGCGAACGCTCCAATCAGGCGACTGTAAAGCGGATTGCTCCCCTCATAAACGCTCTGGATACGCGCGGTGTTATCTACATGGACCACCGCGGGCATGGTCTCCGCGACCTTCGCGTTGACCGGAAACGTCACCACCATGAAGGGCGCATCAAAGGCGTTCTCGAAGTAGTCGGCCTGGCGGTCGTACAGCACCGAGGGACAAAACGGGCGAAACTCCTCGCGGACTTGATCGTGAGGTTGATGCGGTCCTTCATGTCCGCGTGGCGCGGATCGGCCAGGATCGAGCGGTTGCCCAGCGCGCGGACCGTATTCCATCCGGCCCTGGAACCAGCCCACCGTCTTCTGATCCGCAAGATCGGTGACGCAGCGCGCCACGGGATCATCGAGTAGCTCAAAGCGTGCGCCGATTTTGTCCAGCGTCTCCCGGATCGTGTCGTTGGAGTATTCAGGGCCCCAATAGGCGTGCGTCAGCGGCGTGATGCGGTGGCCGGCCTCGGCACATTTGAGCATCGCGGCGCCCAGCGCCACGCCGGCATCATGCGGCACCGGCGGAACGTAGAGCCGCTTAACCCCTGGCTCGGCTGCGATCTCCATGTTCATCTTGCAGTTCAACCCGACGCCGCCAGCGATGCAGACGTCGCCGCAACCCGTTTCCCTGATTGCGGTCCGGATCACCTCGGTGGCCACGATCTCGAGCTGTTTCTGGCCGCTCGCGGCGATGTTGGTCAGCCGCTGGTCGAGCGGCTGGCCGCGCAGCCGCCGTGGTCCCAAAATCTCCTCCATCTTCTCGCTGAAGATGCGCTCCTGCCGCGTCGAGAAATCGCTGGTGAAGATCTCCGCGTCACGCCTGCGCTTATCGAGTTCGGGATCGAGCTCGTAATTGATGCCGTTGGACGCAGCAGCTTGGCGAATTTGTCCAGATAGTCCGGACTGCCATAAGAGGACAAGCCCATGACCTTGTACTCGTCGTTCGTCATCTGATAGCCGAGATACTGGGTCAGCATCCCGTAGTAGAGGCCAAGACTGTTGTGCCGGCCGAAGCGCGTCAACACGCGGAAGTCGTTGCCGCGCGCGTGCGCGACGAGGCCGGAGCTGGAATCGCCGGAGAAGTCGAAGCAGGCGACCGTCGCTTCGGAAAAACCGGACCCGTAGAACGAGCTCGCCGCGTGGCAGAGGTGATGGTCGTACAGCTCGATCTTTCGGGCTGTGCCCGAACTGGTACTTGAAATATTCGGTGAGCCGTTGTGCGTAGTTCGTGTAGGTTTTCAGCGGCGAGCAGATCCAATCGACGTCGCGCATGGTGATCCCAGCCTGCTTCAGGCAGGACTCGATGGCGCCGCGCGGTAATTCGCCGCGCGCATGCTTGGCAAGCGTGAACCGTTCCTCTTCAGCTGCCGCGACCAATTCGCCATCGCACAGCAACGCCGCCGCGCCGTCGTGGTGGCCGTGTTTGATGCCAGAGCTGATTCCGATCACATGCATATGTACGCCACCTCTAGACGGCACGTATAGAAACTGGGGAAAAATAAACAAGAGCCTGGCTTTCCCGATTTTTTGGCATCTGCCCCTGCTTGCGCCCGATCGGTGGCAGTGATACTAGGCGATTCGCCTAGGTTCAGGCGGTGCCGCCAGCCGCTCCAATCGACAGCCAGCCGCTCCAATCGACAGGAGGAAGACTTTGGGCCGGAGAATAGGTGCTGCCGTTTTCTTCTTCTGCGCATGGCTTATTCTGTGCGTATTGACGTTTTCTGATGGTCCCTCCGAAACCCCTATGATTGTTCAGTTGCTCTCCGGACGGTAGGCAGGAAGAAGTACTTTGCTTCTTCCTGATATCCAATCTGCAAGTAGCCCCAGCCATTCGTGGATTCCTCGATCAGTACGGCGCAATCCGTAGAATGGCCTATCTATCCAAAATCCACCTGAGGATCCGGGCGTAAGCCAATCCACCGGGTACGGCTCAACAGAAAAACCCGCTGCTCGAAACAATGCAACTGATCGCGGCATATGATATGCTGATGTAACAAGCAACCAGCGATCACCAGGTTTCGGAAGGGCAATCGCTTTTGTGAACTCTGCATTCTCAAATGTGTTCCGAGACTCGCGCTCGATGATTATGCGATCATTAGGCAATCCCAACCTCGCAAAAACACCCGCGGCAAAATCCGCCTCGCGCGCACCATTGGTGAGGTTAGCACTCCCACCCGTGAAAATAACGGGAATGTTCGGATAGCGCCGAGCGAGCTCGGCTGCCGCTACCAGGCGATCTGCCCCCGTCGGAAAGACGGCCGCTCCTCGCGCAGACGAAAGATCTGCATCGATGCTGCCACCCAGCAGGATAACTCCGGTCGGGTCCCCTCGGGTTTCGTCCCAGCTGGGAAGACGGTTCTCCAATGGCTCCAATAACCAAAGGCCGAGCGGGGATACCCCGCATAAAACTAGAAGAAGCGACGAAACGACCAGGGTACGTCCGCCAAGGACGGGCAAGCGACAAACGATGAGCAAGAGACCAACCAGCGCGAGCGCTACAATGAACGTTGATGGGGTGAGTAGCTCGCCAACGGTCTTCGACAGAATGAAATACATTGCTCCAACTTCGCCAATTGCACTCGGACAGGAACGAGAGCAGAAAATATATTCTAATGCGTGATTCAAGTGGCGAAAGACGGAAAGAGCTAAGATTACCCAGCGATCCAGCCCTCAAAATGGGAGGCAAGACATGTTACGAATATTGATAGTACCAAACCTGCAGCATCCTTTACTCATGGTGGTTGTCAATGGCAATCGATGGGGCCCATTGCGGCACGATGTCTGCGCCGAACGGAAGCAAGGAGACCAAATTTGAATAGGCCGGCCGTTTTCTTTGATCGCGACGGCGTCCTCAACGAGGATAGCGGCTATGTCTTCGAAATCGCCAAGCTGAATGGATAGACGGCGCCGCAAAAGCCGTCAAAGCGGTCAATGATGCTGGCTACTTTGCTTTTATCGTAACCAACCAGTCGGGGGTCGCCAGAGGCCTCTATGATGAGAGCCATGTCGTTACACTTCACAACTGGATGGCCGGCGAATTGGCAAAGCGCGGAGCTCACATTGACGCATTCGAGTATTGCCCTACCACCCGGAAGCCGTCCTGGAGCGATATCGTCAAACCAACCCGCGGCGCAAGCCCGCACCTGGCATGATTACCGACCTTCTCGAGCGCTCGCCTGTCGACGTGAGCCACAACCTCCTTATCGGAGACAAATCCAGCGACCTGGAAGCGGCCGCAGCGGCGGGCGTACGAGGGTTTCTGTTCCCGGGCGGCAACCTCGAGACGTATGTCCGAGAGCTTTTGTCGACGGAAAGAAGCGACAGGCCATGACTGGGCACAAGTCGGAAGCCTCCCTCCTCGCAGGACGAGCAGGGATCATAAGTCTCTTGGGTCTGCTTGCCACACTCTGCTGCCTGTCTCTAGTCGAAGTCGCGAAGCGCCTCGACTACATTCCTTTCCATCAAGAACGCCTCCTCGAGGCGATTGCTGTCGTCACGGTGTTTTCATGCGTGCCCATCGCGCTGTTTGCGGCCGCACGGTTCAGCTTCGGCTTTGTGGTCGGGCTTAGCCTGTTCGTCATGATGGCAGGATTCCTTTGGATCAATACCTTTTCAAGGTATCCCTACGATCACCACCTCGCGCGCTTCTCCGCCATGGCGTCATTCCTGGTTTTTCTTCCGCTGGCGATCGTGTCGCCCACTCGACTCAAACCTGGATTTGAACTCTCGGAACGCGCGTTTGGCAAGCTCCTGCTGTGCATCGAGGTTCTGGCACTCATCACGCTTCTGGCTGCATCGAGATACAACTTCCGACTCGTGTCGCTCGAGCGCATCTACGACTTCCGTCAGGACATCGATTTTCCGGCGCCGCTACGCTACGCGATCGGCATCACGCTCAGTGCTTTGCTGCCGTTCGCCTTTGCGAGCCATCTGGAGCGCCGCCAGCCGAAGCGAGCCGCGCTCGCGCTCTTGCTGATGCTGTCTTTCTTTCCGATCACGTTGAGCAAGCTTGCCCTGTTTGCGCCTGCGCTTCTGCTGTGGCTTCTGATTCTGGTCACGCTTTTCGAAGCCAGGATCGCCTCGATCCTGTCCCTTCTGCTGCCTCTTGCAGTCGGCCTTGTCCTGGCCAACCTGGCTCTGCCGGGACAAGCCGGATTGTCCGAGGCCTTTTTCAAGGTGATTAACATTCGCATGTTCGCCATCCAGTCGAGCGCCCTGGACATCTACAATTCCTTCTTTTCGACTCACCCGCACACCTACTTCTGTCAGATATCGTTCCTCAAGCCCGCGGTGTGCCCTTACGATGTGCCCCTTTCAGTGGTGATGCAAAATACCTACACGATGGGTTACATGAACTCGTCGCTGTTCGCGACTGAAGGCGTGGCATCGGTCGGCCCGTGGTTGGCCCCGATCGCGGCACTGGCATGCGGCGCTGTTTTCGCCTTCTCCAACTACGTCTCGTCCGGCCTGCCGTCCCGGTTCATTCTGTTGTCGAGCGGATTGATGCCGCAAATACTCACCAACACGCCCCTGACCACATCGCTGCTGACGCACGGGCTGGTGATCCTAATCGCACTATGGTGCGTGACGCCACGGCTGGTCGGCGAGAAGCACCCGATCTAGGCTAGCGGAGGCTCCGTACCGGCCCGTCGGACGGGCCGGTTTGCAACGGCGCGGTGTCCGCTTCCGCCTGAGTTACGGCACGCTCAGGCCTTCGCCAGATTGCGCAGATAGGACGCGTAGTCGCCCTTGCCCATATCGAACGCCAGTCGCTCGAGCTGAGCCTGGTCGATGTAGCCCTGATTGAGCGCAACCTCCTCTGGGCAGGCTATGCGGAACCCCTGCCTTCTCAACGGTCGCAACAAATTCCGCGGCATCGAGCAGGCTTTCAGGTGTCCCCGCATCCAGCCATGCAAAGCCGCGGCCCAATCGCTCGACATGCAACTGGCCACGCTCGAGATAAAGCCTGTTCAAGTCGGTGATCTCCAGCTCGCCGCGTGCCGAGGGCCTGATGCTCGAAACCAGATGCGCCACCTGCTCGTCGTAAAAATAGAGGCCCGTGACCGCGAAGTTCGATTTGGGCTTCTGCGGCTTCTCCTCGATCGAGCGTGCCTTCCCCCCTTCATCGAATTCCACCACGCCATAGCGGTTTGGATCGGCCACATGATAGGCGAAGATGGTCGCGCCACTCGTGCGGCCCGCGGCGCTGGCTAGCAATTGGTGGAGCCCCTGGCCGAAGAATATGTTGTCGCCCAGAATGAGGGCTGAACGCGCGCCCTCGACAAAATTCGCGCCGATGATGAAGGCCTGCGCAAGACCGCCGGGCGTCGGCTGCTGCGCGTAGGACAGCGACAGGCCCCATCGGTTGCCATCGCCAAGCAGGGCCTGGAACTGCGGCAGGTCGTGCTGCGTCGAAATGATCAGGATCTCACGGATCCCTGCGAGCATGAGAGTGGTGAGCGGATAATAGATCATCGGCTTGTCGTAGACCGGCAACAACTGCTTCGAGGTTACGAGGGTCATTGGACAGCCGCGTACCGCTGCCGCCGGCGAGAATGATTCCTTTCAAGGCGAACCTCCCTACTCCTGTGAGATACGATCGAGGCAGTCGTCCAGCGACGCCGCAAGTGCAGGTAGCTGGATGTCGAAAACCGATTGCAGGCGCGTGGTCGACAGGCGCGAGTTCGCCGGACGAATGGCGCGGACCGAATATTCGGACGAGGAGACCGGAACGATCTCGCTCGATCTCGCGGCTTCACCCACCACGCACCTTTGTTGGATCAGGCGCCCGAAGTCGTACCAGGTAAGAGCGTCGGGACCGGCAATATGCGTTATTCCGGAATAGTCGGATCGCCAGCCTGTCCGGATCAACCGGCGCGCCAACGCGATTGTAGCCTCAGCGAGGTCCGGCGCATAGGTTGGACAGCCCGTCTGGTCATCGACGATCCTGAGGCTTTGCCCCTCAACGAGCTTCCGCCAGATCGTCCGCACGAAATTAGCCCCAAACGGCGCATACACCCAGGACGTCCGCAGTACGATGTTTTGGGCGTTCGCCGACATCACGATTCGCTCTCCCTCCAGCTTCGAACGCCCGTAGACGTTCTGTGGATTGGGCACGTCCTGTTCTTCGTAAGAATCGGACTTCTTTCCGTCGAACAGTCGAACACGTAGTCGGTCGAGAAGTGAATGACGGGAACGCCCTCGCCGGCCGCAGCGGCCGCGACCTCCCCTGCGCCGTCCCGATTGATCGCAAAAGCCAGATCCGGCTCGTCTTCGGCCTTGTCAACGGCAGTATAGGCCGCCGCATTGACGACGATGTCCGGGCGAAACTGGGAAATGGCCGCCGTTACCGTTCCGGGTCGTAGCAAATCCGCATCCGGACGTCCGACGGATTGGAGAACGAGATCATTCTCCCTGGCGGCGGCTTCGCGCAACGATCGGGCGACTGGCCTTCGCGACCGACGAGCAGCAGCCTCATGAGCCGTCTTGCCCGATAAGCCCGAGCCGCTTGCCGCCGTAGACGCGCTCCCGCAATGGCACCCACCAATCGGTGCGATCCATGTACCAGCGCACGGTCTTCTCGATACCCGTCTCGAACGTCTCGTTGGCGCGCCAGCCGAGCTCGCCTTCCAGCTTCGTTGCGTCGATCGCATAGCGGAGATCGTGCCCCGGGCGATCCGTCACGAACGAGATCAGCTCATGATGCGACGCATCGGTCGGGCGCAGCTGGTCCAGCAAGGTGCAGATCTGCCGCACCACGTCCAGGTTGGTCTTTTCGTTGTGTCCGCCCACATTGTAGGTCTGACCTGGCCGCCCTTTCTCCAGAATTGTCGCGAGTGCGCGCGCATGGTCCTCCACGTAGAGCCAATCGCGCACGTTCAAGCCATTTCCGTAGACGGGCAGCGCTTTGCGATCGAGCGCATTCAGGATCATCAAGGGAATGAGTTTTTCGGGAAACTGGTAGGGCCCGTAATTGTTCGAGCAGTTTGAGACCATCACCGGCAGGCCATAGGTGCGATGCCACGCCTTCGCCAAATGGTCCGACCCGGCCTTGCTGGCGGAATAGGGCGAGCTCGGGTCATAGGACGTCGTCTCGCTGAAGGCGCCCTCCGCTCCCAGAGATCCGTAGACCTCGTCGGTCGAGACGTGCACAAATCGGAACGATTGCGCGATGCTCGCCGGGCTGCGCTCGAGATAGCGACGCGATACGTCGAGGAGAGTAAACGTCCCGAGGACGTTCGTTCGCACAAAGACTTCTGAATGCGCGATCGAACGGTCGACATGGGTCTCCGCCGCGAGGTGAACGATCGCGCCCGGCTCATACTTCCTGAAAATGGAATCGACGGTTTCCCGGTCACAGATATCGCCTTTTTCAAAAGCGTATCGCCGGCTGCTTGCGACGGGGTCGAGCGAGACCAGGTTACCTGCGTAACTCAGGTTGTCCAGCACGACAACATCGAGCCCGAGACTGGAAATGAAATGACGGCAGACTTCCGATCCGATGAATCCGGCACCCCCAGTCACAAGAACCCGCATGATCGTCCTACAGCTTTAGTTTGAGCGCCGCGCCGGTTCGCCCAGACGGGGAAGATTGCGATCCTTGTCCGACAAGGTGGCCTTGGTCGGGGAGATGCGCCAATCGATTTTCAACGCGGGATCGTCCCACGCGATCCCGCGTTCATGACTTGGCGAATAATAGTCAGTGGTCTTATAAATGACCTCGCAATTATCGTCTAGCGTGACGTAGCCGTGCGCAAAACCGGGTGGGACCCAGAGCTGCTGCCAACTGGCCTCGGACAGCTCGACAGCGACATGCTTTGCATAGGTCGGAGACCCCTCACGAACGTCCACCGCGACGTCGAGAATGGCCCCTTTCGAACACCTCACGAGCTTTCCCTGCGCGCAAGGCGCGACCTGGTAGTGCAATCCGCCTACGACACCTCTGCTCTTCGACACGACATGATTGTCCTGCACGAAGGCTGCATTGACGCCATGGGCGGCGAGGACATCCGCCCGAAAGGTTTCGGAGAACGAACCACGCTGATCGGCATGGCGGAGCGGCGTCACCAACAACACGTCCGGAATGATCAAGCGTTCGATTTTCATGGGTGCCGCCCGGCGAGATTGCGCATGTTCAGTCCGTGGCAGGTTTCGACCTCAAGCTGTTAGACCCGACCGAAGATCGCGGCAAGGTAGAGCGCAAGATTCTCTGTGACCGTCTGCCGATAGACCCCAGATCTCCAAAATAACCACAATCGAATAGGCAGCCAAGCCGTTCGTGCCCGGGCGAACAGATCGAGAATTGCGACGTTTTCCGGAAGCAGTTCCCCACGCACCCGGTTTAACAACTTCAGATTAATCTCATTCCACCCCGCCATTTGCCCCGACGCGAGCCCAAGCGCCCTCGTGAGGCGCGCCTGAAGACCGACATTCTTTCCGAACACATTTTCTCCGTGCTGCCGGTACGCCAGGCTGGCCCGGGTATCGTAGTGCACGAGCCCTCCAACGCCCGTGATGATCTGATATGTCCACCAATCGTGCGCGACCATCGCTGCATCCAGCGGCGTTTTCTGAAGCGCCCGTTGTGCCGCCCGGTTGAAAATCATGGTGTTGCCACCGCCGAGGTTCTGGACCAGCGCATTGGCGAACCCCGGCGCACGCCCGAACACCCTCGAGAAACCCATAGGTGCTCCCTGACGCGTGACGAGCTGGGTCCGCGTGCAAAAGAGCGCCGGCCTGTCTTCCGGAACCCGTTCAAACCACGCGGCGGCATCCGCCAACTTGTGAGCGAACCAGATGTCGTCCTGGTCGCTGTAGCCCATCAGATCGCCCGAAACCTCAGGGCTTCGGACCAGGGAGACGAAATTTTGCCAGAAGCCTTGTCTCGGACCGTGAACGACAATTACTCTCTGAGGTACGGATTCGGCGAATTCATCGACGGCGGCGAGCGTGCCGTCGGTCGAGCCATCGTCCGAGACGACGAGCTCCCAGTTCGGATAGGTCTGCGCCCTATAGGACTCGAGCTGCTGGCGAATGAACTCGGCGCCATTTCTGGCCGCCAGCAGGATCGTCACTTTGGGATGCTTGGACAATTGGCAAACGCCCTCGTGGCTGTGCTCTGACAGTCATTTTGATCAAGGCACCGAGATAAGACGCATCTGCGTACCAAATCCCTCGGAGGCTTTCTATGCCCTTGTGCCGGCTGGCTCGAGTGATTCATCACGGGTCACGAAATCTGCCGAGGCTACTAGGCCGATAACCGTTGAGATCGCGTCCTGACAAAGTAATCCCGCAACAGGGCGACCACCATTCCGGCGGCCAAGCCCATGACCAGCCCGAACACGACGACGAGGCTTCTCCTGATTGACGCGATCCTCAGCGAGGAAACCTCCCCAATCATCTTGGTAGAGATCGACTGGTGTTGGTTGCGCTGAAGCAGAAGAAATCTCTGGCGCTCGAGCTCTCTCATCTCCCTGTCGTTTCTTTCCATGGCCGATGTAATCGTGGCTAAAGCCATTGGACCGTCATCGGCCCCCTGTCTGCTAGCAGACGAAAATGCCTTCTGTAGATTCGACTGCGTTTCGCGCAAGCCGGCAAGCTCCTGAGTATATTGCTCCGCTAGCAGCTCGGCGCCAGAGCGCGCCTCCCGCACCAGCTCTTCATGCATAAATGACAAGCGATCGAAGAGAGCCGTTGCAACATGTCTTGCATCGTCAGCGCTTGTGGCCCGCGCCTTGATGCGGATCAGCCCCGTCGAAGGGATCGATTCGACGCTAAACGTCGCGAGGATTTCGCCCAGCGTAGCGTCCTCCGGCGGGCTTCCCTTGCTGCTCACGGCATCTCGCAGGAACGATCTTACGCGCATTCGCTCCAGGACATCCTGAAGCGGCTCGATTGGCCGGACCGCACCAGATAGCACGTCATAAACTTGGCCGATCCGGATCGTCGCCTGGGCTTCCCACCTCGGTTTTACCGAGCTCAGAGCTGTGATCGCAATTAAGGCGACGATCGCGAACGTCGCCACAGCCCATCGCCACTGGCGCGTGAAGACAGATACCAATTCTTCCGGCGCAAAGCCGTCCCGTCTTGCAGCGCCCCCTACCGAAACGGACATTTTATCTTCCGTCATCCCTGATCAGTCCTCCTTCAGCCGTTCGTTCAGGAAGAAAATGCGCAATTATCGGGATCGTCAAACAAATCGCCACGAAACCGAAATTCGTCCAGGTAAAGGCCTGCGGGGCAAACGGAGACATGATGGACACGTATGCAATGCGGAGAAAAATAAGAAACCTCCAGACCGCGATGTCGTCACGCAACAGCACGATACTCCACAGCAGCATGCCATACAGGGCAAGAACACTGAGCATCGCGCCACCCCAACCGAGCGCCATCAAGAATGGAAAGAACTCCGTGCCGACATTGATAGTTGGCGCATCCAACGGTATGTCTGTCCCGAGCGTCTCCGCCGAACCGTCGAACGGAATGAGTTGAGCGTACAGGAAGCTGGCGTTGTGATAGCCCTTAGCCATGATGCACGAGAAATTGTAGACGCCGGCGCTCACATAGAGCAGCAGCCACTTCACTCCTTCCGGAGAGTTTTGGAAGAAGCCGCTCAATGGCAAGGCGAGACCATCCAGAGTACCCGAGCGAATTGCTCCCAGCAACGAGAAAACTGCCAGCCCTGCGAGCAGGAGAGGCGCAATGACCTTCCAGGAATGAAGCGGCGACTTCTTCCGTTGGAGAACAAACGTAAGCACCAACGAGAACAACGCCGCGAACAGACGATTCCGGTCGATGACAAGAAGCGGGAAGATCAGGCCCATCGTAATCAGCGCGATGCGCACGGCTCTGCTCTTGAAGCAGAGCAGTGCAAGAGGCGGCAGTAACCAGCTCAAGTTCGAGATGTGGCGGATGTGATTGCGGCCGCCGTCGAACGTCGCGTATGACGACGGATCGACGATGAGCGGGATAGGAAAAGCGGTCAAGTCGATGACGCAGAAAGCGGCCACCAACCAACAAAGTAACACCGCGACCAGGCCTTGACGCGTTCCAGAGAAATCCATGCCCTGAAACGACTGAAGTTGCGGCAAACGGACACCGAGGATGAAGTCGAGTGCGACAATAGCGACCGCGGCTATCGCGAAGAACAGTATCCCTCCGAGCACATCGATAGACAACTCAAAACTGGCAATCATCCCCGTCAACGCGATAATCATCGGGAACGCGAGATAGAAGGATGGATATCTCAGTAGCGTCAGAAGCATGCCGCCCTACCAACTACCTGAATGCGACTGAAGATTTCAGGCTCAGGAACTTCAGTAAATCGAGAGCCAAATGCAAGTAGCGCCGCTGCAAGAAACTGATCTTCGCGGAAGCCAGGCTCTCTTGCGCGAGCAAGAGAGTAGAATAAGGTTTTTCAAAGAAATGGCTACAACGACGAGCCGTCTTCTCCATATCCCGGAGATTACGTATTCTTTTTTCGACGTTCTGCGTTCGGCTTGTGTTCGACCCATGCAGCCGATAAGCGCCTACAGGTAGATCGACGAAACCTAAGCCATTTACGGCAAGTAAGCGCAAGTAGATGTCCCAGTCCTCAACGGAGAGCTCTTCGTTCCAGCCCTCTAGCGCTTCAAATGCGGCCTTTCGGATCATCAGAACCGGCCCACCAACAGACCAACGACAGATGATTTGCCGACTGAGAGATTCGGCCGTCAGGTACTTGGACTTGTCGGCTCCATACACATCTGAAATGAGGCTCTCGTGGATCCTATGATCTTGCCCGTCCACGACAACGGCATCCCCGAAAACCCCTAACCTCGAAGAGCCTTGTTGCAGGTAAGAGACTTGAGCGGCGATGCCCGCCGGCAGCAGAAAATCGTCACTTGCAACGACCCTCAAAAATTCACCGCTTGCAAGCTTGCCCAGTTCGTTGAGAGTTCGAGAAATGCCTCGGTTCTCCCGGCGGCAAAACCTCACGTCGAGACTGCTTGAGTTACGACGGATCCAATCCGAGATGACATCAGCGGTACCGTCCGTCGAACCGTCGTCGATTACGACCAGTTCCTTCCGTGGATATGCATCCTGCAGAACGCTATCCAGACATCTCTGCACGTAGCGCTCGTGATTATAGGCTGGAATCAAGACTGAGACTAGAGGCACCGCGGTCATACGTCACCCGTTCGAAGCATTTGCTCTTCAGCGCGCGGCAAATCCGACCAAGACGCTGATCGCACGTACCGCCAAATGAACCACCCAACGCAAGCGAGATAGCATGCGTAATTGACGACGAAGGCGTACATCGCACCCATCAAGCCAAAATGCGGTGTCAAGACAGCGACCAGAAAAACGTAATTTACGCTGAAAAGCACTTCCGCAACAATCAAGGACATCGTCATGGCGCGAGCCACCATCACATAGGAGAAGATGAAGGAGGTTACCTTGATCACATCTCCCACCAGTTGCGGAAGGAACAACGATTCAGCCGGCGCAAAGTCCTCACTGAAAAGAACTCGCAGCACCAAACTCCGGAATACATACACCAGCAACGCGATCAAGATGACCGCCGGGACAATATGGACGAAGGCATTTGTGATTTCTCGCTTGAACGAACGATAGGCCGTAATCGCAGACACTTTCGGGACGTAGTACGAGGCAATCGGAACAGTGAAAAACAGCAAATACGCTTCTGAAATCTTGCCGACCGCCTGCCAATAGCCCACCTCTCGCCATGACAGCTGCTCGGCCAAGTGGTCCCTTATCCATAGACCCACGAAATGAGGAAGAACTGCCGAAGCAAGGGACATCATTGAGAATTGAAAGAGCTTGGCCGCAATCGCTCTATCGATCGAAATACGGAATCGAAAGAGCTCACGGTGAGGACTTTGGACGACAAAGAAAAGCGTTACGAAGAACGCGAGCGTCTGGCTTCCGACCAACGCCAATAAAGCGCCGTAAGAGTGCAGGGCGATGCCCAGAGCCCCGGCCAAGACAACGCTCATCACAGCCGACACAGTGTAGGCAAGCGATACGCGCCGTATGTCACCGCAACCGGTCAGAACTGAAATAAAGAAGGCGTTCGCGGCGATGAAAGGCTGAGTCAGCGCGAGAATCGTTATCAGGACTTGATATTGGTCATCCTGCAAAAGATACAAAGTGAGTGGCCGCCTAAAGACCAAGGCTCCCGTCACAATGAAAAAACTGCTCATGATCGTGAAAAAGGCCGCCGACCCTAGGAAGTTCTTGAGGCCCGCGACGGAGTTGCGGAGTTCGGCGACATATTTCACGATCCCGCTGCCGATCCCGCCCCCTCCGAACACAGCAAGCAACGATATAACGCTGAGCAGTTGCCCCAGCTTTCCCACCCCTTCGGGCCCAGCAAACGAAGCAACAAGCTTGACTATCACGAGACTCGATAGAAGCCTTGCCAAAGTGGCAATAGACGTAAGTACTGAGGCGCGGACTATATTCACATCTCTTCCGCTATTACGATATCCTTCAGCGCCCCGATCAGGCGATCAGATCTCGATCATCAAGCCCATCGCTACGAGGATAGGTGAGCCCAACCTAGAGCGTTGCGCTGCATACTATGTGGGCTGTGGCGGCGCAACCTCTGCTAGGTCAGTCCGAGCCGTCAGCGCACATCTACGAGATAGGAGTGATAATCGCGGTAGTAATCCTCCTCGTCATACAGATTTGAAGCTAGGACCATACAGACTGAGCCAGACGAAAAATTGTCGAGTTCGCGCCAGATCATCGGCGTTAGCAGCAGGCCATAATAAGATCGATTTAAGTGAAATACACGTTTTTGGCTTCCATCGTCAATGCGAACATCAAAGCTACCTGCCATAGCCACGATCAATTGAGTAAGGGCTTTGTGCGCATGCCCCCCTCGCTCGGACCCGCCCGGCACATCGTAAAGATAGTATACGCGTTTGATATCAAATGGAACGTGTCGATTTGACTCGATAAATGTCAAGTTTCCGCGGGGATCCGTTATCTTTGGAAGGTCGATAATCTTGCAGCGTTCTATGCTCACTTTGCAAGCCTCGACTTGACCATTGAAATCACTCGTGCAGGATTTCCGACCACTATTGCCTCTTGTGCAACATCGCTCACGACCACTGCGCCCGCGCCAACCATCGCATTTCTCCCCACTCGGACACCAGGGAGCAGGACGGCGCCGGCACCTATGGATGCACCGTATTCGATGACACACCTCTCAAAGTGAGCATCTCGATTCCGGCTACGGGGAAAGCGATCATTTGAGAACGTAACGTTGGGTCCTATGAAGACGTCGTCCTCGACGACCATTCCGTCCCAAAGTTGCACGCCGCACTTGAGCGTAACTCTATTTCCTACGCTCACATCATTCTCGATAAAGCAATGGGAACATATATTGCAATCTTCGCCTATTCTTGCGTCGGGGAGAATGACAACGAATTGCCATATTCGGGATCGGTCCCCGATCCACCTACTCTGAACATCAGACAAAGGATGAATGAAAACAGATGTCATGGTTTCGCCGCAGAGTGTTTATTGACCATGTGAATCGCATCGATGAGATGCTTGCTGGCGCAATCGATTTGACCGAGTTCGAGATGCGGCCCTATCGGCAGGCTGAGCACCTTGGAGCTCAACAACGACGTAATTGCGCAACCTGCAATCAGCCCTTCGTACGCCTTTGAGTCTGCCGGGCTGATGGGGTAATGAATCAGAGTCGCGATCCCCTTCTCGGTCAAGTATTCTATAACTCTGCTTCTCTCGGCTATCTGAATAACAAACAGATGCCAAGATGGCCGCACCGAATTAATCACACTAGGAACCACTATTCGAGAGTCTACAAGGAGCTCCATGTATCGAGCGGCCTGAGCACTCCGAATTTCGTTCATCCTATCTAAGGCCCTAAGCTTCACCCGCAGATACGCAGCCTGAAGCTCATCAAGCCTAGTGTTAAAGCCGATCCGATCGTGCTGGTACTTTCGTGAAGCCCCATAGTTCGATAGGTCACGAGTGCTCTTCGCGAGTACGGGATCGTTTGTTACGATAGCTCCGCCATCGCCGAGGGCTCCTAAGTTTTTTCCTGGATAGAAGCTAAATCCGGCCGCGTCTGCTAGTGCCCCGGCACGGCGGTTCCGGTAACTGGCGCCGTGAGCTTGGGCCGCATCTTCGATGACCTTTATTGAATGTCTTCTACCGATCTCGTTGATGGCTTCCATCTCTGCCGGCTGACCGTAAAGATGGACGGCGATAATGGCTCGCGTCCTGGAGGTAATCTTCTCTTCGATCTTAGAGACGTTCATGTTGTACGTGTCGGGCCTGGGCTCCACCGGAACCGGCGTCGCCCCTGCATGTGTAACTGCGAGCCAAGTCGCAATGAAGGTATTGGCAGGAACAATCACCTCATCGCCGGCACCGATATCGTAGCCCCTGAGAATAAGGTGGAGAGCATCGAGCCCGTTTCCTACTCCAACCGCGTGTGTTGCTCCACAGTACGCGGCAAATTCATTCTCGAAGGCTTCCAGCTCGGGGCCGAGGATGTACCAACCAGACGATAGAACTCGGTCTTGCGCAAGAGCAAGCTCCGCCCGGAGCTGGCCGTTGATTGCTTGTAGGTCTAAGAACGGGACTTTCATCCAAAGCTCTCCTCGCGTGCCCGTAGATCGAGCAAGCCTCTGAGCAACTCCAGACGCAATGGAGTTGTCGCTACTTCGGCAGGTGTCCTCAGCATCCGATCACAACCTGACCATTCATGCAGAGCGCAGCCAAGGCCTGCGCGCTGCAACGCATGTGAAGCACCATCAATACGATTGAGAGACCCTCGGGGTCAACCAGTCAGCTGGGATGCCTGCCGTCGCCCATCGCGAGGGGAGCTCGCGAAACGCGCCGACCAGGAGGCTAAGGATCGATGTCGGTCGAAACATAGGCCTGGCATTGTCCATCGGTAGCGCCGTTCGTGCGAAAATTGCGACGCGATGCTCGGATCCAGAAATTTGACAACTCGGCGATGGATGCTCTTCGAGAGCAACCAGCATTCCGCGCCCATCTTCCGTAAGGATCGAGTTCGATGGAGGTGACACAGCGCCGCAATGCGAGGACAGGCAGGCGAACAGCCGAGTTCGCAAATATCTGGCGCCACAGAGAGATGCCACCTCGGATTGGCTATCCCGGCATTCCTGTCGCCAAATTCGACTCAGCCGGGTCTTGCCCTGGTGAAGGAAACTTTCTATCCACGTTGCGGCATCTTCGGGCGGCAGATGCGGAGTAGATCGTGGAAGTCTGAACTTGTCGACCATCTTTCGAACCCGGCGCGCTTACGATCACCTTGAGCCCCTCGCCATTGAGTTCCACTTGGGGTAGGAAACACCGCCCATTCTGAGAGTGGCCCATGTCCTCGCGGTGCAACACGCTCGATGCGCGTCCTGATCCTCAACGCCGACTATCCGCGCTTTTTCTCTTGGCTCTACAGGCGTCGGCCGGGCCTCGAGAACGAGCCTTATGCGACACAGATGGCGGCGCGTAACGCCAGCCTGTTCAGCGTCGCCGATTTCTACTCGCGCAATTTCGCCGGCCTCGGACACGTCGCCGCCGACATCCATGTCAACAATCCATGGATGCGGGTTGCCTGGGCACGCGAGCACGGCCTTTCCGTCACCGCCCCGCCGCCACCCGACGCGCCCGCCGCACGCCCGGCCATCCCCGGTTGGCTACAACGCGCCGTCGCGCCGTTCAAACCGGCGCTGAGGCCGCTCGCGCGCAAGGTTGGCCTCAGCCCGCGCCTCGACGCGGAAGCGGAAGGAGTCCTGCTGGCACAGATCGAGGAGTTCAAACCGGATCTCGTCCTCAATCAGGATCTGTTTCATGTCGACACGCGCCTGGCACGCAGGATCAAACAAATCGGCCGCCCGATCCTGATTGGCCAAGTCGGCATCTCGCCCTCGCGTGGTGAAGACTGGTCGGTGTACGACCTCATGATCTCGCAGATGGCGGCCGTGGTGGATTTCTTCCGCCAACACGGCGCGCGCGCAGAGGTGGTCCATCTCGCCTTCGAGCCTGACATCCTCGAAATCCTGCCGCCGCCGCCTTCGCAAAACTTCGACTTCACTTTCGTCGGCGCCGTCTCGGCAGATCACCAGCTCCGCGTCGCGCAGCTCGAGGCGGTGGCACGGCGCTACGATCTCAACTGTTCGGCAGCGGCCTGCACACCCTTCCCGCCTCCTCGCCGCTGCACCGCTGCTACCAAGGCGAGGTATGGGGCGTGGAGATGTACCAGGCGCTTCGCGCCTCGCGCGTCACGCTCAATTCGCACATCGACATGGCCGGCCGCGAAGCCGGCAATGCGCGCCTGTTTGAAGCGACCGGCGTCGGCGCTTTCCTGCTCACCGACTTCAAGGACAATCTCCACACGCTGTTCGCCCCCGAGCGCGAGGTCGCGGCCTGGCGCACGGTCGAAGACTGCCTTGCGTTGATCGAACGCTATCTCGGCGACGACGCGGCGCGCATGTCCGTTGCGACGGCGGGACAGGCCAGGACATTTGCCGCCCACACCTTCCGCCGGCGTGTCGAAGAAATCCTCGCTTTCATCAACTAAATTCCCAACCGCAGCACGCCGATTGTCATATTCTATCCGCCCTTGACGGTCCCGGCCAAAATGGCCAAAGTGCGCTACGGGACAGCTATCTTACTCTAATTACAGCGCTTTTTGTCGAGGCTTTACGATGGAACACGTCGAGCATGTTCGATTCGGCGACCAGCTTTATGCGATCATCGTTCGCGCCTTGTTTCGCGAGCCAGGGATCCACTTCTTTTCGACGCCGGAATTGTCGCAGCAGCTCGCCTACATGAGCCATCCGCAGGGCAAGAGCATCGAGCCGCATCGCCACAACAAGGTGACGCGGGAGGTGCACTACACCCAGGAGGTTCTCTTGATCCAGAAGGGTAAGCTGCAGGTCGACTTCTACTCGGTTGAAGAAAAATATCTCGAAAGCCGCGTGCTCGGTGCCGGCGACATCATCCTGTTGTGCAGCGGCGCCCACGGCTTTCACGTGCTGGAACCGCTCGAGATGTTCGAGATCAAGCAAGGTCCTTATTCCGGCGAGAACGACAAGACCCGGTTTGCCGAAGCCTCCCCGTCCGAAATCCGGATCAAGGGTCCGGGCCTGTGACTGCGCCGTTCATTCCCGTCAACACGCCGCTGCTCGACGGCAACGAGGCCGACTATCTCGCCGAATGCATCCGCACCGGATGGATCTCCTCGGAGGGACCGTTCATCAAGCGCTTCGAGCAGGCGATGGCCGACGCTGCCGGACGGCGCCACGGCATCGCGGTGACCAACGGCTCGGTCGCGCTTGACATCGCCGTCCACGCGCTCGGGCTCGGAGGTCATCATCCCGACCTTCACGATCATCAGCTGCGCCGCCGCATTGGTGCGGGCCGGCCTCGTGCCCGTCGGGGTCGACTGCGATCCCGCGACCTGGAACATGACGGTCGAGGGCGTGGAAGCCGCGATCACGCCGCGCACGCGCGCGATCATGCTGGTTCACATCTACGGCCTGCCGGTCGATCTCGATCCGATCATGGCGCTCGCGCGCAAGCACGATCTGAAGGTGATCGAGGACGCCGCCGAGATGCACGGCCAGACCTATCGCGGCGCGCCCTGCGGCAGCTTTGGCGACGTCTCGACCTTCAGCTTCTATCCCAACAAGCACGTCACCACCGGTGAAGGCGGTATGATCCTTACCGATGACGACGCGCTCACCGGTCGCCTGCAAGGGCTGCGCAATCTCTGCTTCCAGCCGCAGCAGCGCTTCGTCCACGAAGAGTTCGGCTGGAACGCACGTCTGACCAACCTCCAGGCCGCGCTCGGGGTCGCCCAGGTCGAGCGCCTGCCGCGCACGGTCGAGATCAAGCGCCGGATCGGCCGGCTCTATGACGAGCATCTCGCGGGCCTCAACGGCATCCGTCGCCCGGTCGCCCGCACTGGCTACGCCGACAACATCTACTGGGTCTTCGGCATCGTGCTCGGCGACGACGTGCCGTTCGACGCCAAGGAGGCGATGCGCCGCCTCGGCGAAAAAGACATCGGGACGCGGCCATTCTTCTGGTGCATGCACGAACAGCCGGTGCTGTGCCGGATGGGCCTGATGCTCGATGAATCGCATCCGAATGCGGAATACATCGCCCGTCGCGGTTTTTACCTCCCGAGCGGGCTTGCTTTGACCGACGACGAGATCGCCCGGTCGGCAGGGGCGCTGAAAGAGATCCTGGCGTGACGGTATTCGCCGAATACGCGCCTTGGTACGATCTTCTGTACCGGGACAAGGATTACGCGGCGGAGACGTCCTTCGTCGAGGGGCGCTTGCGCGACCACGGCGTCGCCTCCGGCAAGCTGCTCGATCTTGGCTGCGGCACCGGCCTGCACGCGCTCGCATTCGCCCGCCAGGGGTGGAGCGTTGCCGGCATCGATCTCAGCCACGAGATGATCGCGAGTGCAAAGACGCGCGCCGATCAGGCCGGGCTTTCGATTCCGTTCCGGCATGGCGATGCCTGTGAGGCCGGCCCGGAGCGTGACTTCGACGTGGTGGTGTCGCTATTCCACGTCGCTAGCTACCAGACCAGCCGCGATGCGCTGGCGGCCATGTTCCGCACCGCGCATGCCGCGCTGAAGCCGGGCGGCCTGTTCTTCTTCGACTATTGGTATGGCGGCGCCGTGCTCGCGCAGGGCGTCGAGACGCGGGTCAAGGTGATCGAGCAGAGGCCGCTGCGCCTCACTCGCATCGCGCAATCCGATCATGACGAGCAGGCAGCGACCGTCACCGTGAACTACACTCTGTTCTGCGAGGACACCGATTGCGCCACGATCCGGCGCGTAGATGAAGCGCACCACATGCGCTACTGGTTTCCGTTCGAGATCGACGCCGCGCTACGGGCGAGCGGCTTTCAGCCCGCCGCTCACGCCGCATGGCTGACGCAGGACTCGCCACAATCAAAGAGCTGGGCGGCCTATGCGATCGCCAGAAAGAGCGTGACACCGTGAGGCCGCTGCGGCTCGCCGTCATGCTGGAGCAGGCCGTCGAGGTCGGTGGCGGCTTTCAGCAGCCGCTCAATGACCTGCTCTGGCTGCGCCACTGGGCAGCCAAGTCCGGCAACGAGATCGTGGTGTACTCGCCCTACCCGAAGACGCTGGAGATCCTGAAGGAGTTCGGGGTCGCAGCCCGCCTGCGCAAGTTCGGTGTGCTCGACTATCTCTTCCTGTTCCTGAAATATTGTGGGCCGTTCGATCTCGTCCAGATCGCCCTGAAGCTGAAGTCGCCATTCGAGCGAGCGTTGATCCGCGACGGCATCGACGTGGTGCACTTCACCTCGACATCGAAGCGGCACCTGCTGCTCTCAGAGCTGCCCTTCATCATCACGATCTTCGACGGTTGCCACCGCGATGCGCCAGAGTTTCCGGAAGTCCGGACGTTTGGCGAATTCGAGCGCCGCGAGATCCTGTTCGGCCTTGCCAGCACCAAGGCGGCCGTCGTGATCGTCAATGCGCCCGAACTCGTCGACGATCTCACGCGGCGATACGCAATGGAAAGAGACCGCGCGGTCTGCATCCCGTTCTCGCCCTCGACCTATATCAGCCAATCCACACCGGATGCAGAGGCGGATGCGGCGGCGCTGGCAAAATACTGGCTTGAACCAGGCTATCTGTTCTATCCGGCGCAGTTCTGGCCGCACAAAAACCACATGACGCTACTCGCCGCGCTTGCTCTATTGCGCGAGCGGGGCATCACCGAACGGCTGGTACTGTGTGGCTCGGATCGCGGCGGCCGCGACAAAATCAATGCGGCGATCCGCTCCTACGGATTGTCGGACCAGATCTCCATCATCGGTTTCGTCGAATCCGCCGAGCTCGGCGCGTTTTACCGCGGCGCACCGGCGCTGGTGATGCCGAGCTATTTCGGCCCGACCAATTTGCCGCCGCTGGAGGCCTGGGCGGTCGGCACGCCCGTGATCTATCCCGAGGCGTTCAAAGCGCAGGCCGGCGACGCCGCGATCCTGTTCGATTACGACAACCCGCGCTCGCTCGCAGATGCGATTGTCGGTCTCCGCGCAGAGGGCATGCGCGAGCGGCTGCGCGCGGCCGGCGAACTTCGGCTCGCACAGTTTGCGGAAGAGACGGCTGCCGGACGGCAGCAGTTCGCGCAGCATATGGCGCGGCTCAAGAACCGCCTGGCGCTGATGCCGCGCTGATCTCGCTCGTTAGGCCGGAATGATGGCTATCAGACGGGCGCGAACCTTCCAGCTTGCAAGTGGGCTCGCGATTGCGCCAACGACGATTAGCCAAATCGTGCATTCGGCGATGAAATGCGCAAGGCTGCTTCCTCCAGCCCAAGACGCGGCCACGACGCCGATGCCCCATCCCATCGACACGATTGTGATCGCGATCGCGACGAGGAAGGCTAGGTGCCGCAGCGGACGTTGTAGAGTCTGCCACATGATGACGAGCGCGAGCAGGCCGAACTGCACGGCAAGATCGCTCGCGACAATGGCAAGAGCGGCTCCAAGAGGCCCGAGCCTCGGGATCAGAACGAGTGACAACACCAGGAAAACAGCGAATTGCAGCAGCTTGGTGCGGGCCAACAGCGCACCGCGATTGCTGTGATAAGCGAAGACAAGTGCCAGCAGCGACGGCGCGACCGCAGCGGAGCCGAACAACAGCGTGATGGCGAGCGGCCCATCATAGGGAATTGTGCCGTGCGTCCATAGTGTGAAGAAATCCTGCCAGAACGGAAGCAGCCCTCCGACGATCAGGCTGACGATCGCGGTCACAAGGACCGATCCCCAAGCGTAGAGCCGGCGTAGTCGCTCCATGTCCCCGATCGCATAATCGTGGCCGAGCTCGGGGGCAATCGGCATGCTCACCTGCTGGCACAGCCCCCGCAGCAGAGTCGCGATCACCCGGGTCAGCCCCCATTGCGCTACTGCGATGCGATCGACAACGAAAGAGCTCACCAGCAGGACAGGCAAGTTCAAGAGTGCCAGCTCGGTAAAGCTACCGGCCGCAAAAGGCAGCGCGAGACCGAACTGTCCGATTTCCCATCGCCATGACCGGTTCTGTTGCCGCCCTGCGTCGCGACGCAGAAACGGATACAGGCGCGGCGCATCGAGCCCGATGAGAAAAGCCGCAAAGACGACCTGCATGGAAACGAAGGCCACCGCCATCGCGAGCAGGCTGCCAAAAACAACGAGCGCGACCACTTGGGCAATCTGGCCGATCAGAAGCGCCATGTTTTGCAGCCAGACCGTTCGGCTGTAGCGACCACGCACGCGATAGAGGCCCGAAGCCAGGTTGGCCGGCACGGTCAGGAGCATGCCCAGGGTCATCACGAGCAGCGCGGAGTCGAAGTTGGCGATCTCGTGAAATCCGAGTATTGCGGAGGGCGGCCAGAGCTGCACGCCCCCGACCAACACAACACTTAGCACGACTACGACCGAGACATAGATCCGGAGCATGCTGGCATAGAAGCTCTGTGTCCTTCCATCGCAATCAACGCAGGTCTTGAAAGCGAGAAAGCGGTTGACGGCGCGCAGCTGCAGTCCAGCATCGGCAACAATTACGAGGCTTCCGGCCGCATAGATGGCGAGCCAAGCAGCCAGGACATCGCCAGTCCAGACATGCAGGAAGGCCGGAATCAGGAACAACTGCTGGGTCAGTCCGAGCAGCATCTGCACCAGGTTTGCCGACCAGCCGTGAATCAGCCGCTGGAGACGAGTCGGGCCGCTGTACACAGCCGGACGGGCTGCATTCACCCGCCCACGCGCCGCATCGTTCAAGACTGAGCCTCTGGAGTGGAGTGAACTGGTTCGCGGGCGAAGTATTGATTCTGTCGCGACACTATGAAGGGGTTCGCCGCGCGCCCAACAGGCTGATTCTGCACTAGGAATAGGCTCTTCCGGCTATCACGATCAACATTTATACGATGCGATGATCGCCTTCAACTTCGAAACGGTGGCAGCGGAATATCAATTCGTCGGCCGGGAGGAACACCTGAGGCATTCGGGCTCCTCATGAGGCCACGGCGACGATCCGCGGGTGTCTGCCCTAGCGGAGCCCGCGCCTACAGCCTGTTTATGGTAATATAATACCAAATTGGGTGCGGCCATCCTGAACAGTTTTCCAAACGCAGGTCCTCGTATAGAAGCAGCGCGATACGAAGGAACGGATCTCCCCGTTCGGAGCTCGTTGATGAAAGTTGTAATCCTTGCGGGTGGTCTGGGCACCCGAATAGCCGAAGAGACGACGACCCGCGCAAAGCCGATGGTTGAAATCGGCGGCAAGCCCATCCTCTGGCACATCATGAAGATCTACAGCCGTCACGGCTTCAATGATTTCGTGATCTGCGTTGGCTACAAGGGCTACCTGATCAAGGAGTACTTCGCCAATTACTTCCTGCACATGTCCGACGTCACGTTTCACCTCGCCGAAAATCGGATGGAGGTGCACCGCGAGACGGCGGAGCCGTGGCGGGTCACTCTGGTCGATACCGGCGAAGAGACGCAGACCGGCGGGCGGCTCAAGCGGGTGCTTCCCTACGTCGCTGACGAGCCGTTCTTCGCCCTGACTTACGGTGACGGCGTAGCCGATATCGATCTCACGGCTGAAATTGCCTTTCATAGGGAACATGGCCGCAAGGCGTCCGTTTCGGTGGTCCGGCCGGCGCGCAGGTTCGGTGCGGTGGCGATCGAAGGGGACAGGGTGGTCAATTTCGAAGAGAAGCCGCATAATGATGGAGGCTGGATCAATGGCGGGTTCTTCCTGCTGTCGCCTTCCGTTGGCGATCTGATTGCAGGCGACCAGACCGTATGGGAACGGGAGCCGATGGAGCAGCTTGCCCGCAACGACGAGCTCCGCGCCTTCATGCATCCCGGCTTCTGGCACCCGATGGATACCTTGCGCGATCGCAACTATCTCGAGGACGAGTGGGCCAACAACCGCGCCCGGTGGAAGGTCTGGTGACGGATCCAGCTTTCTGGCGCGGCAAGAAGGTCTTTCTGACCGGACACACGGGCTTCAAGGGTGCGTGGACCTCGCTGTTGCTGCGCCGCCTAGGCGCCAGCGTCTACGGTTATGCACTGCCGCCGACGCATCAATCCGCGCTGTTCGTGACGGCGCGCATCGCCGATGACATCAAGCATCGCGAGTCGGACATCCGCGATCTCTTCGCCTTGCGCGCCGCGATGACGGAGGCGGAGCCGGACATCGTCATCCACTTGGCAGCGCAGGCTCTGGTGCGGCCGGCCTATGAGGAGCCGGTCGAGACTTTTGCGACCAATGTGATGGGCACGGTGCATGTGCTAGAGGCCGCACGACATCTGCACTCCGTGCAGGCGATCCTGATCGTCACCAGCGACAAATGCTACGAGAACAACGGCACGGGTACCGCCTTTCACGAGGACGACCGTCTCGGCGGCAACGACCCCTACAGCAACAGCAAGGCCTGCACCGAACTCGTAACGCATTCCTATCGGCACAGCTTCTTCAATGCGCCGGGCGCAGCGCGCGTCGCGACCGCGCGCGCCGGCAACGTCTTCGGCGGTGGCGATTGGGCGCGCGACCGCCTGGTGCCCGATGCGATGCAGGCGTTTCTCGAAGGCCAGGCGTTGCGCATCCGCAATCCCAATTCGGTGCGGCCGTGGCAGCACGCGCTCGATCCGGTGCTCGCCTATCTGACGCTGGTCGAGCGGCTGGCGAGCGATGAACGTTTCGTCGGCGGCTGGAATTTCGGGCCCGACGCCGCAAGCGAGGTGCCGGTCGGAACGGTGGTCGATCATCTGATCGCGCTGTGGGGCGACGGCGCGCGATGGACGGCAGATGACGGCCCGCATCCGCACGAAGCCGTCTTTTTGCGGCTTGATTGCGAACGCGCCCGCTCGCGACTAAACTGGACGCCGCGCCTGGATCTGTCGCAGGGGCTGGCTCTCACCGTAGACTGGTACAAGGCGCTGCAGCGCGGTCAGGACCTTCGTCGCGTCTCTCTCGAACAGCTCGAATGCGTACTGCATGACACCGTGCCGAACGGCGTAGCGCAATAGGCATCAAAACCATCTCGCGGCCAGCTGTCGCGGTCAACAAGTAAAGTCTCATGAAATCGACGCCATCATCTGCTCGATCGGGTCAAAGAAGCCTTGAAGATATCAGAGCTTCGATCATGGAACTGGTGGAGGAATACTCCGCCATCGCGCATGCACCAAAGCAGTTCGTCGCCGGGCAATCGTCCGTGCCCGTATCAGGCCGAGTTTTCGATTCAAGCGACGTCAAGTCGCTGGTTGATTCGGCGCTGGATTTCTGGCTGACCACCGGTCGCTTCAACGAGGAGTTCCAGCAGAAATTGGCTGAGCGCGTGGGCGCCCGCTACGCCATGACGGTCAACTCGGGATCCTCGGCCAATCTCGTTGCCTTCTCGGCGCTGACCTCACCCTTGCTCCGCGACCGGCAAGTTCCGCCCGGAAGCGAGGTGATTACGGCTGCGACAGGATTTCCGACGACGGTCAATCCAGCGATGACGCAGGGCATGGTGCCCGTGTTCGTCGATGTCGACATCCCGACTTACAATATCGTTCCCGAGCTCGTCGAAGCGGCGATCACACCGAATACGCGCGCGATCATGGTCGCGCACACGCTCGGCAACCCCTTCGATGTCGGTAAGATCGCCGATATCGCCAAACGGCACAAACTCTGGCTGATCGAAGATTGTTGCGACGCGCTCGGGGCGACGTATGCGGGGCGTCACGTCGGCACGTTCGGCGACATCGGCACGTTGAGTTTTTATCCGGCTCATCACATCACGATGGGCGAGGGTGGTGCAGTATTCACCAATCATCCGGCGCTGCGTCGCGCCATGGAGACGTTCCGTGACTGGGGACGCGACTGCTATTGCGAACCGGGAAAGGACAACACCTGCCAGCGCCGTTTCGACTGGCAGCTCGGCGAGTTGCCTCATGGCTATGACCACAAATACATCTACAGCCATCTCGGCTTCAATCTCAAGATTACCGACATGCAGGCGGCGGTCGGCGTTTCGCAACTCGACCATCTCGAAGGCTTCATTGCCGCCCGGCGCAGAAACTTCGATCTCCTCAAGAGTGGACTGAAACCCCTCGAAGAGTTCTTCATCTTGCCGGAGCCCACGCCCAACAGCGAGCCGTCCTGGTTCGGATTCGTGCTGACGGTTCGCGAGGGAGCGCCGTTCAAGCGTGACGCCATCGTACGGCATCTGAACGAACGTGGCATTGGCACGCGTCTGTTGTTCGGCGGCAATTTGGTCCGGCAACCTTACATGATCGGACGCAATTTCCGGGTTCACGGGTCGCTTGCCAACAGCGATACGATCATGAACCAGACCTTCTGGATCGGCGTCTATCCGGGGCTCGACGACGAGCACATCAGGTACGTCCTCGAGGTGATGCGCGACTTCTGTGCCACGCAATCTCGTGGCGTCTAGCGTGGGAATGACACGATGAATGGAGCACAGTACGTCGCGGAATTTCTCTCGCGGGTCGGGAGCGACCGGATTTTTCTCCTGACTGGCGGTGCCTGCGCATTTATGATCGATGCGGTCGCGGAGCATCCGGGGCTGAACTACACCTGCTTCCAGCACGAGCAGGGGGCCGCGATGGCCGCCGACGCGCTGTGGCGCGTCAATCGCAAGGTCGGCGTGACCATGGCGACCTCCGGGCCCGGGGCAACAAACCTCATCACCGGGATCGCCACGTCCCATTTCGATTCCATCCCGTCCCTGCACATCACCGGTCAGGTGAACCAGCGTGAGAGCAGTACGTTTCACGGCGCCAACGTGCGCCAGGCCGGTTTCCAGGAAACCAGGATAGTGGAGATGGTCCGGCCGGTCACGAAGTATGCTGTGATGGTCAGAAGCCCGGCCGAGCTGCGCGAGGAGCTCGCCAAGGCCTATGCGATCGCAACGTCAGGCCGGATGGGCCCTGTCCTGATCGACGTTCCCATGGACGTTCAGCAGGCTGAGGTCGGAGACGATATCCTGCTGCCTTCCAGGGGGCCGGTGACGGCCCAGGAGCCGGCGAAGGTGCTGTCAGACCTGAAACAGACGCTGGCCGAGGCAAAACGCCCGGTGGTTCTCTGGGGAGCGGGGATAGGCCTTGCAGGCGTTGAGCAGGAGGGTGCGGACTGGTTGCGCCGAAACGGCCTGCCGTTCGTGTCGAGCTGGGCCGGCCTGAGCTACTTCGATCACGATCATCTTGGCTTCGTTGGACAGATCGGCGTGTACGGAAATCGCGGTGCGAACTTCGTGCTGCAGAACGCGGATACCGTGCTGGTGCTTGGTAGCCGGCTGGATAATCGTCAGCGCTCCGGCAACACCAAGCAGTTCGCGACAGGCGCCACCGTTCATGTCGTCGACGTCGACGTCGAGGAACTGGCCAAATATCGCAACGATGGCTATCGCACCAGCCATCTGGATTTCGCCCTACTGCCCGAAGTGTTGCGCGAACTCGATGTTCGGTCCCCCGGTTCGGAGTGGGGCGATTACGTCGCCGCCATGAAGCAGCGCTATTACCACAAGGAAGTCAGCGCGTCGGCGACGCGCCTGAACTCGCTATCGCCTTACGACGTCATCCGGCGGGTCAACGAGATCGTCGCGGAGGACGCTATCGTCGTCGGCGACACCGGCGCCGCTGTCTGCTGGCTGTACCAGGCGTTCAAGGTGAAGCGGCACACTTTATTCAATCCGGGCGGCAACTCGCCGATGGGCTATGCGCTGCCGGCAGCGATCGGGGCCAAGATCGATCGTCCCGATCGGCAGGTGATTTCCTACAACGGGGACGGCGGCTTTCACCTCAATATCCAGGAGCTGCAGACTGTCCGGCACAATAATCTCGATATCGCGATCATTGTCATGAACAACGGATCGTACGGGATCATCAAGCAATTCCAGGACAGCTACATGCAGAGCCGCTACAGCGCTTCGCGGGATGGCCTGAGCTTTCCCGATTTCGGGGCGCTGGCGGCGGCTTACGGGCTGCGATACGCGCGTATCGAGCGTCTCGAGCAGGTCGAGCCCGGATTGTTCACAGGTGGTCCGATTGTGATCGACGTGATCCTGAGCGAGCATACGCTGATCGAACCAAAGCTCGAGATGGGACGCCCCATCAACGACCAGTTTCCCTACCTCAGCGAGGCCGAATACGCCGAAGGGAATCGCTTCGTGGACTACCCCAGACAGGCTTCGCTGCGAACTGCATAGGTCTCGTATGAGTCACTCTCCATGACATTGCCGGGATCGCGATGCGCATTTTTGTAACGGGAGCGACGGGCTTTCTGGGGTCTTACGTCGTAGCCGACCTGATCGAGCAGGGGCATGATGTTGCGGTGCTGCTGCGGCCTGGCGCCAGGTCCTGGCGCCTCTCGGGCAAGTTGGACCAGCTCAGCGTGATCGGGGGCTCGCTCGACGATCTTGCTGGGCTTACGGACGGACTTCGTTCCTTCAGGCCGGATGCCATTGTACACATGGCTTGGCGCGGTGTCAGCAACAGCGATCGAAATAACGAGGATCAGGCGCGAAACGTCGTCGATGCCGTGGAGTTGATCGACCTCGCCGCGGACGCTGGCGCGACGATCTTCGTCGGTGCGGGGTCTCAGGCTGAATATGGCCCTTATGATAGAGCGATCGTCGAGAGTGATCCGCCGAGGCCGACGACCCTCTACGGCATCGCCAAACTCGCGAGCTGTCTGATGGCCGAGCGGCGCTGCGCGAAACGCAAGCTGCGTTTCGCGTGGCTGCGCATATTTTCCATCTACGGCCCCAAGGATAACGATTCCTGGTTGATTCCAAGTCTGATCAGGACGCTGCGCGCCAATGGGCATATGGCTCTGACAGGCTGCGAACAGCGCTGGGGCTTCCTTCACGTCCGAGACGCCGCGGCGGCCGTTCGGCTGGTGCTCGCGAATCCGGGCGCGGAAGGTCTCTACAACCTCGGATGTCCGGAGGCGCCGCCGCTCCGCGAGACGGTAACGCGGTTGCGGGATCTCATTGGCGCCGGAGACCTCGGCTTTGGCGAAGTGCTCTATCGGCCTGACCAGGTTATGGTCCTTGCCGCGGGTGTGAAGCGGCTCGAAGGTCTGGGCTGGCGTCCCAGCGTCGAGTTCGAGCAAGGATTGCGCGAAACGGTTGCGTGGTCTCAGACCACGGATGCGGGCGACAAGTGATTTCTAGCTGCTGATCTCTAGCCGCCTGGTGTTCCGTCGAAATTGACCCGCTCCCGCTCGAACACCACGGGTTTCTCGCGGACCTGGCCGTAGATGGCCAGAATATATTCACCGATCATGCCCATGAAGAATAACTGGACGCCGCCGAAAAAGAACATCGCCACGATGAGCGTCAGGATGCCGGGTTCGGCGAGGCGTTGATAGAGGACCAAGCCGAGCAGAAGGTTGATCAACGCATAGGCGATACTCGCGAACGAAAGCGCGAAACCCGCATAAAGTCCAATCCGCAGCGGTGCCGAAGTGAAGGAGACCAGTCCGTTGAGACCCTGATCGATCAGCGCCGCAGCGCGGTTCTTGGATATTCCCTTCTTGCGCGCACGCCAGGTATAGGGCACGCCCACGGCGCGGCCGCCGCATTCGAATGTCATCATGCGCATGAATGGATATCCGTCGCGAACGCGCCGCATCCGTTCGACGACGCCACGATCCACCAGTTGGAAGTCGCCCACGCCCGGAGGTATCTTGATTTCGGAAAAGCGTGTCAGCACGTGGTAATAGGCATTGCGGATGCTGCGCATTAGCCGCCCTTCCTCGCGAACGGCACGGATGCCGTAAACAATCTCGTTGCCCGCCTCCCACAGCTTGACGAAGTCGGGGATTAATTCCGGCGGATCCTGGAGGTCCGCCGGCATGAACAGAAGCACGGCGTCGCCGCTCGAGGCCATCACGCCGTTGAAGGTGTTGCGGAGCGGCCCAAAGTTGCGTGCATTGACGATGACGCGCACCGACTTGTCAGAGGCGGCGATACCCCGGAGGATCTCCACGGTACGATCTTCGGAGGCATTGTCGCAGAAGATGTGCTCGCGCTGGTACCCTTGCAGATACTCGCTGAAAACGTGGCGGACAGCTCGGTAGCAATCTTCGGCGTTAAGCTCTTCGTTGTAACAGGGGGTGACGATGCTTATTGTCTTCACTAGGGATTCCGCTGAGCGACGGCTGCAATTCGGCAGGCAACTAGATCATTGCGAAAGCGCGTGTGCAAGCGTTAGAGGAGTCTCTAATTAAAACTTCCCCTAAGAAAACCAGCTTCTGCCACTCGCCCCACAATATTGCTAGTTAAAATGCTCAGCGACTCGGCTGAGCTGAAAAGCTGGTAGACTGCAAGTTTACAGCCGGTCGAAAAGCGAGATACCCGGGCAAGCCACGGAAGTGAAGGCTGCGCGGGATCGGGTGCACCGTCAGTGGATAATGAACCCTCCGTCGTGCGGGGCGAAGAACAGAAAATCGACACCATCGTTTGCGTGAATTTTAGAAACTATTGATAGATCCAGGACCGTCCCTGCGCGCGGTCCTGTCCCGGCTGAAGCGTGACCGGCAATCACGCCGTCACCGTTGAGATCCTGTTGGAACGTCGCCTCCAGCGACGTCACCGTCGTGCTGTTGCTGGCCGCATCAGGAGCCAAATACGTAACAAAGTTGCCGTTGCTGTCGGTGCTCCAGAACGAGAACATCCCGGTCGAGGAGTTCTTCCAGGCGACGCCGTAGCCATCGCTGACCTGCTCGGTGGCGATCGGCGACCACGCTCCGAAAATGCCGACCGTTATCGCCGAGCCGCCGTACTTCAACATAGGACCGGTGCCGGTGCTGATGCTGTCGAGATAATAGTTCGAACCAACTTGAACCAGGCTGGTCGAACCCGACGCCTCAATCGTAAAGTGGCCAGCGCCGATCACGCCGTCACCGTTGAGATCCTGTTGGAACGTCGTTTCCAGCGAGGTCACCGTCGTGCTGTTGCCGGCCGCATCGGGAGCCAAGTACGTAACAAAGTTGCCGTTGCTGTCCGTGCTCCAGAACGAGAACATCCCGGTCGAGGAATTCTTCCAGACGGCGCCATAGCCACCGTTGACCTGCTCGGTGGCGATCGGCGACCACGCTCCGAAAATGCCGACCGTTATCGCCGAGCCGCCGTACTTCAACATCGGACCGGTGCCGGTGCTGATGCTGTCGAGATAATAGTTCGAACCAACTTGAACCAGGCTAGTTGAACCCGCCGCCTCAATCGTAACGCGGCCAGCGCCGATCACGCCGTCACCGTTGAGATCTTGTTGGAACGTCGTTTCCAGCGAGGTCACCGTCGTGCTGTTGCCGGCCGCATCAAGAGCCAAGTGTGTAACAAAATTGCCGTTGCTATCTGTGCTCCAGAACGAGAACGCGCCGGTGGCGGAGTTCTTCCAGACGACGTCGTAACCGCTAGAGGCCTGTTCGGCCCCGATCGGCGACCAAGTCCCGAAAATGCCGACCGCCACCGCCGAGCCGCCGTACTTCAACATCGGCCCAGAGCCGGTGCTGATGCTGTCGAGGTAATAGTTCGAACCAACTTGAACCAGGCTGGTCGAACCAGCCGACTCAATGGTGACGAAATTGGCACCGATCACGCCGTCCCCGTTGAGATCCTGCTGGAACGTCGTCTCCAGCGACGCCACAGTCGTGCTGGTGCCAACCGCATCGGGGGCCAAATACGTAACAAAATTGCCGTTGCTGTCCGTACTCCAGAACGAGAATGCGCCAGTGGCGGAGTTCTTCCAGACGACGTCGTAACCGCTGGAGACCTGTTCGGCCCCGATCGGCGACCAAGTCCCGAAAATGCCGACCGTCACTGCCGCCCCGCCGAATTGCAACATCGGGCCGGTGCCGGTACTGATACTGTTGAGGTAGTAGTCCAAACCAAGCTGAACCAGGCTGGTAGAACCCGCTACCTCGATGGTGGCGGAGCCCGTGCTGATCACGCCATCGCCGTTGAGGTCCTGATGGAACGTCGTCTCCAGCGCCGACACCGTCGCGCTGTTGGCGGCCGCATCAGGGGTCAGGTTCGACAGATAGTTGCCGTTGCTGTCCACGCTCCAGAACGAGAACATCCCGGTCGCGGAATTCTTCCAGACGACGTCGTAGCCGCCCGAGACCTGCTCGGCCCCGATCGGCGACCACGTCCCGAAAATGCCGACGGTCACTGCCGCCCCGTCGTAATTCAGCATCGGGCCGCTCCCCATGCTGATGCTGTCGAGATAGAAGTCTGAACTAACCTCAACCAGGCTTGTGGCGCCGAGCGCTTCGACCGTGATCGGGCCGATCTGGTTCAGCAGCGTGGCACTCGTGATCGTTCCGGCGGCAAACTGGAAATTTTCGATATCGATCAGCGTATCGGTGCCGTCGGGCGAACCGGAGCGCAGATCCGTGAACGTAAATGTCTGCGAACTCACGTCGTAGCTGACTCCGTAGTTCGCCCGGTTGCCCGAATACACCGCCGGATCCGTACCGGCGCCGCCAACGATGGTGTCATTTCCACCGCCGCCGGTGATCGTGTCGTTGCCGGAGCCACCGTTCAGCACGTTGGCGATGGCGTTGCCGATGATGGTGTCGTTCCCAGAGCCACCGGTGGCGTTGTCGATGTAGGAACGCGTGTCGCCATTGTAGAGATAGGCGTTGTAGACGTTGCCCGACGCATAATGGCCGTCGCCGAGATTGGCCAGTTGCACGGTGGAGAACACCGACGAGGCGCCGGGATTGAGATTGATGCTCAGATTTGTCGTGTAGTTCGACAGGTCGTAGGTATCGACGCCGCCGCCGTCCCAGACCGTCTCGTAGATGCGGTTGGCCGAACCGCCGACCCCGCCGCCCGGCGCGAGCTGTGCGACGCCGTTGATGAACTCCTGCCCCGTGGTCGCGCTCCAGGTGTAGACCGTGGCCCCGCTCTGGGTCGTGTAGTTCGCGCCGTACATCGTTTGCAGCGCGAGGATATCGTTGGCCATGTAGGTCTGCGGATATCCGTAGGCCTCGTTGGTATATCCGCTGGTCGTCGAAGCGCCGACATAGCTGCGATAGCTCATGACGGTGTATTCGCTGTCGTCATGCGCGCTCGGCACCGCGACGTTGGCGGGGCCGCCCGTCTCCTGGCTGTGCTTGAGGCCGAAGGCGTGGCCGAGCTCATGCAGCGCGGTCGTGAAATAGTAATTGCCGAGCTTCGCCTGCGTGTAGTCGTAATGTGTCCCGAACCACACGTCGCCGCCGGCCGCATAGTTGCCGGGGTAATAGGCATAGGAGGTCGGATTGGCCGATGGCGACTGCGCGATCATGATGTCTGCGCTGTTCGTGCCGTTATACGTGATGCTGGCGTTGGTGTAGCTCTGGATCAGCCCGATCGCGTAGTTGATCGCCGCCTGCATCTGGCTCGGCGCGGCGGTAAAGCCCGAAGTTGTCGGCTCACTGCTGCCGCCGTTGTAGGGATTGGCGTAGTCGCTTGCAGCGTCGGGAAAGCTGTAGCTGATCGTGCCGGTCCATTTGGTCCCCGACAGCAGGCCGTCGATGTCAGCGTTGTTGGTGGCACTGACGGTGACAGAGGTGGCCAATGGACTCTCCGGAGCAACGCATTGCGCGCGATTCGTGGCGCGGTTACGCGATTCTAGCTTGAGAGGTATAGGTTTGGTTTAAATTTGGCGACCGCGCCCGGCCCCCTTCCAAAACGCCCAATTGTCTATCAAATTCCGTAGTGATACGGGCCAAGGGCGACGATGCAGGTTCCACCCGCGGGTATGATTTGAAGCGAGTATGATTTGGAAAGGAAATCATGAAACGAGGCCCATTTTCAGCCGGTCTGATCGGGGCCCTGGCGGTGTTCGCCGGGCCGGATCGCCTGCCCATCGGAGAACAGCCTGTTATGGTCGGGAAAGCCAATGCGGACGACAGCGGCAAGGAAAGCGGCAAGCCCGGACGCGCCCCCTCCATGCCAATGGCCCGCGATCCTTCCGCCGCGGTGGCGGAGGAATACGAGGCCGCCCGTCAGAAGGGAACGCGGGAGGCGTTCGAGCTCTTCATTGCGCGCCACGGCGATGACCCGCTGGCCGAGCAGGCGCGCGCCGAGCTGAAGCGCCTGGCGCGCTGATCCCCGTCACGCAGCACAGTAAGCCGCCTCGGGCCAGACCCGTCAGGCATTGCATTTCGGCAGGCGGCATCCGCGTCGCGCCAGACTTGCCGCATGATGTTTCGGCACTATGGTAGGCCCGCAATCTGTCCCGGAGCCCCACAAGATGCCCTTTCCGCATGCCTCGGAAGCCCTCTCGCGCTTCACCGTGCTCGATCTGACCCGAGTGCGATCCGGGCCCACCTGCGTGCGGCAGCTCGCGGACTGGGCGCCACCGTGATCAAGATCGATGCGCTCATGGAGGATTCCGGCGGCGAGCAGCCCGGCGGGCCGCGGCGGGGGTCCGACTTCCAGAATTTGCATCGCAACAAGCGGGCCATGACGCTGAACCTGAAGGACGAGCGCGGGCTTGCCGTGTTCAAGCGCCTCGCCGCCAAGGCCGACCTCGTGGTCGAGAATTTCCGGCCCGACGTGAAAAAGAAGCTCGGCATCGACTATGACAGCCTGCGCGAGATCAATCCGCGCATCGTCTATGGCAGCATCTCCGGCTTCGGCCAGGACGGCCCCTATCACAAGCGGCCGGGCTTCGATCAGATCGCGCAGGGCATGGGCGGCCTGATGTCGATCACCGGTGCGCCGGGCGAGGGTCCGATGCGGGTCGGCATCCCCGTCGCCGACCTCACGGCGGGCCTGTTTTGCGCCATGGGCATCCTCACCGCGCTGCTCGAGCGCGAGGTCTCCGGCAAAGGCCAGTGGGTGCAGACCTCGCTGTTGCAGGCGCAGATCTTCATGCTCGACTTCCAGGCCGCACGCTGGCTGATGGAGAAGGAGGTCGCCAAGCAGGCCGGCAACAACCACCCGACCGGCGTTTTCAAGACCTCAGACGGCTACATCAACATCGCCACGACCGGCGGGCGGATCTGGGAACGCTGCGCGCAGTCGATCGGTGCGCCGGAGCTCTACAGCCCATCCTGATTATGCGACCGCTCCCGCCCGCTCCAGGAACCGCGACGCGCTCAACGCCGAGATCGAGGAGCGCACCCTGACGAAGTCGACCGACACCTGGGTCAGGGAATTCAACGAGGCCGGCGTGCCCTGCGGGCCGATCTATGCCATCAACCAGATGTTCGAGGACGCGCAGGTCAAGCATCTCGGCATCGCGCAGGACGTGCCGAACGACGAGGACCGCCAGATCCGCCTGGTGGGCCAGCCCGTGACGTTGTCGCGCACGCCGAGCAAGATGGTGGCGCGGCCGCCGGAATTCGGCGAGCAGACCGACGAGGTGCTTACCGAATTTGGGTTCAACCAAGAAGAAATCGAGGGTCTAAAGGTTGCCAAGGTCGTCTGAATGGCGGCGCAACGGAGCGCCCATATAGCGAAAAAGTCGAAACATCGCCGGCCGAGTCGTTAGCGCAATGGTTTCTCCCGCGCGGCCCGTAGATCGTCGGCCGCCTGTGCAGGGGTAGATGCCCGCTCTCGGCTTGGCGGTGTCTCATTGAGGTTACGAACCCAGGAAGGGCCAGGTCGAGCATCGGACTTCGAGGAAAATTGATTTGAGCCCGAGCAGGACGAAACAAGGGCGGCGACCGCAACCGCCACTATGATACGCGCAAAAGCCCCTGCATTCGCCCTCATCTGAAAAACAATCCATCAGAGTGTAGGTTTTCGGCAATTGGCTTGATCGGAAAGAACGTGATGCTAACTTTCTACCAAACTATATCAATTATTTCTAGGATGGAAGTTCATTGGCCTGAAGCTGGCAGAAAAACCCGTCAACGATCTTACCGAAGGCCAGACCGCCGTGCCGTAGAACAGCATCTTCGGGGTGGCCAGGATGCCAACGCGGCCAGTCAACGTCCCGACCACTGGAGCTTCTGATCGATCTTCAAAGTCGTGCCGGCCAGACCGCCGGGCGGAAGGAAAAGGTGGAAGACAGGGTCCAGCGCCCGACCATTGCAGGTCGCCCTCGACGCCGACCCCCAGTTGGCGCTCTGCCAGTTGTAGCCGGCTTGGCCGCCGACGATGCCGCCGTTCGTGTCGAATTAGGCATTTGTGATGGAGCCCGCCGGAGGCGCGATCGGTGCTCCGGTTCCGCTGTTGAAATAGGAGACGTCGGTGCGTGAGCGGCCCCGCTACAGTCCCTCCGCACAATTTGCGAACAGAGAATGTACGTGCAGAGCTGCCCAAAGGCTTTGCTGAAACGCAACATTCAGAAACAAATGGACCGCACGGCTCCGTGATCCGGAACCGGTCTTCAGCTATGTCTTTGACTCCAAGCGGTATTATCTCCTAGCGTGACGCGGGTCTGGTCCCCGCGTCCATCCGACGCGGGCGAGCAAGCCGTCGATCGCTGGCCAAAACAGCACCAAGATCGCCAGCGTCGTGATCGAGCCGACCAGCCCGTTTGACCAGAACACCTTGAGGTCGCCACCGGAGCCGATCATCGACAGACGGAAGGCATCCTCCGCGCGGTTCCCGAGCACGAGCGCCAGCGTGAACGGCGCCAGGGGGATGCCGATCTTCTTGAAGACGTAACCGACGACGCCAAAACCCAGCATCAGCCAGATGTCGAACATCGCGTTCTGGATCGCATAGGCGCCGATCGCGCAGGACACCACGATCATCGGCGCCACCGCGGCGAACGGCACGCGCAGGATCGAGGCGAAGATCGGCACCGTCGTCAGCACCAGCACGAGGCCGACGACATTGCCGAGATACATCGAGGCGATCAGGCCCCAGACGAAGTCCTTGTGCTCGACGAACAGCAGCGGGCCTGGATTGAGCCCCCACACCATCAGGCCGCCGAGCAGGATCGCAGCCGTGCCGGAGCCGGGAATGCCGAGCGCCAGCATCGGCAGCAGCGCCGCGGTGCCCGACGCATGCGCCGCCGTCTCCGGCGCGAACACGCCCTCGATGCGGCCCTTGCCAAAGCTCTCGGGATCGTTCGAAAAGCGCTTGGCGAGATTGTAGCCCATGAAGGACGCCGCGATCGCGCCACCCGGGGTGATGCCGAGCCAGCAGCCGATGAAAGAGGAGCGCAGCAGCGTCACCCAGTATTTCGGCAGGTCCTTCCAGACGCTGAGCACGACGCGCAGCGAGATGCTTGCCGCATGACCGCGCAGCGCCAGCCGCTCCTCCATCGTCAGCAGGATCTCGCTGATGCCGAACAGGCCAATGACGGCGACCAGGAAGTTGATGCCCCGCAAGAGGTCGGTCGAGCCGAAGGTCATCCGCAACTGGCCGGACACCGTATCCATGCCGATGCCCGCAAGCAGCAGCCCCAGCGACATCGAGATGACCGTCTTGTGCTTGGCCTCGCGCCCGAGGCCGACGAAGGAGCAGAAGGTCAGGAGATAAACCGCGAAGAACTCGGGCGGGCCGAACTTCAGCGCAAAGGACGAGATCATCGGCGCGAGGAAGGTGATCAGGAGTACCGCAACCAGCGAGCCGATGAAGGAAGACGTGAACGCCGCTGTCAGCGCCTCCGCCGCCCTGCCCTGCTGCGCCATCGGATAGCCGTCGAAAGTGGTTGCGACCGACCAGGCTTCACCGGGGATGTTGAAAAGGATCGAGGTGATCGCGCCCCCGAACAGCGCGCCCCAGTAGATGCAGGAGAGCATCACGATTGCCGAGGTCGGATCCATCGTAAAGGTGAGTGGCAGAAGGATCGCCACGCCGTTGGGGCCGCCGAGCCCGGGCAGCACGCCGACGAAGATGCCGAGCACCAGCCCGACCATCATCAGCGCGAGCGTCTTCCACGTGAGCAGGACGGCGAAGCCGTGAAGCAAAAGGCCGAAAGCTTCCATCGCGGGCCCGCCTAGTAGCCGAAGGCCGCTTCGAGCGGCCCCTTCGGCATGATGACGTCGAAGGCGATGTCGAAGGTGACGAACATGATCGCCGTGAACAGGAACGCGGTGAGCAGCGACTTCCACAGCGCGATCTTGCCCAGGAGGCGCATAAAGCCGGCGATCAGGAGGAAGCTCGCGACATAAAGGCGAGGTACTGCGTCACCAGGCAGAACAGCAGCGTCGGCACGAACACCGCCATCACGCGGCGCGCCTGCGCGTGGGTGACGAAGGTTTCGCGTGCCGCCCGGTGCGCCCGCAGCGCCACAATCAGCCCGTAGAGACTGCCTCCGCCGAGGATGATCGAGAGAGAGAACGGGAAATAGCCGGGCTCGGGTCCGGTCGAATCCCAGGACGCGCCGGTGCGCCAATTGTCGTAGCCGAGCGTTGCCGCTAGCGCGAGCAGCAGGAGGCAGACGGATATCTCGATCGTGCCGGAGCTGACGACGGAGGGGGAAGGCGCGGTCGGATCGTCGACGACGATTTCAAGATCGGTTTGGGACATGTTCTGCCAAGTCAAATTGCGCTGTCATCATCCGCGATATAGCGGATGATCCAGTATGCCGTGCAGAAGCCGTCTTTCGCCGAACTCTGTGCAATACTGGATGCCCCGCCTTCGCGGGGCATGATGTGGCGGATGAAGTCACTTCGCGACGAAACCGGCTTCCGTCATCAGCGATTTGTTGGTTGCATCGTCCTCTTCGAGGAATTGCACCATATCCTTGCCGGTGAGGAAGATCGGCTTCAATGCCTGCTTTTCCATGTAGTCCTTGTACTCTGCGGTCTGCGTCACCTTGTGGAACAGCTCGACATAGAACGCCTGCTGCTCCGGCGTGACCTTGCCGGGCAGGAACATCGCGCGCAGCATCAGGTATTGTACGTCGACGCCCTCTTCCTTGCAGGTCGGGATATCGCCCCAGGACTGCGTGTCCGTCACCTTGCTGGTGTAGGAGATACGCTCCTTGTCGAACACGCAGAGCGGACGCACCTGGCCCGCGCGCCAGACTTCGAGATTTTCGCTTGGGTTATTGACGTTGGATTCGGTGTGGTTTCCGACGAGCTGGGTCGCGGCCTCGCCGCCCGACTTGTAGGGCAGATAGGAGAATTTCGCGCCGGTCTTCTGCTCGAGGAAGACGGTCAGCACATGGTCCTCGCGCTTGGAGCCGGTGCCGCCCATCTTGAACGGCGCAGCTGCCGCCTTCGCCGCGTCGACGAATTCCTTCACCGTCTTCGGTCCCGCGCTGTTGTCCCACAGCACGAACTGATCAAGAGCGATCACCGAAACCGGGGTCAGCTCACGCCAGTTGAACGGGATCTTCGCCGACAACGGCAGCATGTAGATCAGCGAATAGGCGATCAGCACCTTGTTCGGATCGCCCTGGCTGGACTTCATGTACATCAGCGCTTCCGCGCCGGAAGCACCGCCCTTGAGCGAGACCACGATCGGCTGCTTCATCCGATTGTTCTTCTGGATCGCGGCCTGCATCATCCGCGCCATCTGGTCGGAGGCGCCCCCCGCGCCTGCCGCCACCACGATCTCGACGGGTTTGGTCGGTTCCCAGCCAGCAAAAGCCGGCGCGCCGCAAAGCACGGCCGTAAGCGCAATTGCGACCTTCATTCCATGTCCCACGCGGATCTTCCCTAGGTTCTTGTTCAGATTTGGCAATTCGCGAAGTAAGGCGGTTGCATTGTGCGGGCGAACACCGGGGAGTTCAAGCCGGGGCGGCGACGCCCTGCTTATGACTTTGGAATGAGACCGATTACAAACAGCCTGATGGTAACGCCTGCAGCAGGCCGTTAGCGAGGCCCCATCCACCGTGGTCTAATCGGCACCGTCTCTCCTCCGCAGCTAACACATACCTTGTTATGGGCCCGCGATTGTGAGACACGCTCCCAAGAGCCGCCGAACACGATCGGCCGGCGGCCGGATTGCAATCCCCCTCCTAAAGAACAAGCGAAATGCACGGGCTTTTTTCGAGATTGGGCGCGTCGACGACACTGGTCTGCATGATCGCCATCGTCCTCGTCTTAGGCGTCTCCAATCTCCTGTTTGGCGAGATTGTTCCTGCCGGAGGAGGGTTCGGATGGGACGGCGTCACCTACGCCGACATGGTGCGCAGACTCGGTTCGATGATCAGCGATGGGCAGCTCAGTCGATACTATTCACAGCGGGTCCTTCCCTCACTGATCGTGAGGACGATGCTTGAAGTCTCGGGCGCCGATTTCTCCGACCAAAACATCATTCGTAGTTTCGAACTCCTCAACTTGCTGGCGCTGGTTCTGGGCGCCATCATTTGGAAGAGAATGGCGGATCTGCTTTCGATCGGGCCGGGCGGCCTGTGGATCGGGTTCGCCAGCCTGTTCCTGAATTACTTTGCGACCAAGCACCTGATGTATTACCCGGTATTGACGGATGGCGTCGCTCTGCTGGTGAACCTGCTCCTACTTTGGCTTTTTCTGGAAAAACGGCCCTTGCTGCTCTTCGTTGTGACGATCGCGGGGTCATTTGTGTGGCAACTGACAGGGCTCTACGGGGCCTTGTTGCTGATCTCCCTGAACCTGAAATTGCCAAACGCTGAGAACGTGCAGTTGCCTGCGACCACCTCCGACTGGAAGCGGAACGACCGTCAACTGCGCGCCATTCGCCTGTTCATGGCGATCGCGGTGGCGGCGATATCGATCTCCGTGCTTGCGTCCCTTTCCACGGCAATCACGAAAGGCTCCGCGGTTCACGAGCTAGCCATCTTTCTTACCGGCGCCCCATCCTTGATGGTCATTGTACTTGCCCTTTGGATCCTGATCGGCCCCGTCTTGTTGAGCCGCTGTCCTCTGGGCGTGTTCGCTGATGTACCCCTGCGCTTCTTTCTTCTTGCTGGTGCTGGACTGCTCATCCCTCAAATTGCGTCCACGGCCATATCAAACCCAGATGTTCCGAATCCCAGCGGCGTCCTGTATGTATTGAAGTTGATCATCTTTCCCTTGACCGGCAGAGGAAAATTTCTGATGCCGTTCCTGGCGGCCACGCTCCTTTGGGGACCGGCCGTCCTGCTCGTGATGCTCAGATGGCAGGACGTGAGCACCGAACTGCGGAAAGTGGGGCTCGGCCCAGTCGGCATCGTCGCCGCCACTTTGCCGCTGGTGCTAGTCACTGAATCTCGTTTCATACTCGGAGCCTGGCCATGCCTCGTATTGGGGCTGGCGCTTGTACTGGACAGGGCCGGTACATCGAAGATCTTCGGATATCTCTTTGCCATCATGACGATCCTCAGCGCGCAATTCTGGCTCAGGTTCAACGTCGCGCCGTGGGAAGGCAACGACTATGCCGACCTCACGGAATTCCCGAAGCAAATGTTCTTCCTTCACTACGGACCCTGGATGGGCTGGCCGGCTTACCTCGTGCAGCTTCCGCTGGTCCTTCTTGCCGCATACCTGCTATGGATTGCAATGCGCGCAAAGAAACCCAGTGTGTCAATAGAACGCGATTAGACGGGGTCGCCGAGAGGTCCGGGCGGCTCCATGATACGTCATCTGCGCGCTCTGCGTTTGCCCTTGTCTGCCTGTTCCTCGGTTTGGCCAGAAACATCCGAGTCGCCACCCACCAAGCTGAGGGCTCCCGTTGAGGCCTTTTCGTTACAACAGGCCGATCATGGCCCGGGCACCAAGCCCTAAATCAACGCAGCAGTTTGGGTTCGATCGCATATGAGCGATCGGGAAACTGTCCGACCTGTGGCGATCGAGGGATCACTTGTCACAACTTTATGAGACAGAGTCCGAAAGGCCATCGGAAAGGTCAGTCGGTATGCCGGATTGCAATCGGTATGGCCACCCGTCTCAAGCGCTCCTTTTGTCGCTTACTCCATTCGCAAATGCCAGAGAGGCTATGCACTCCTCCAATCAGGATTCCACCCAAGGGCAACCAAAGACAATCCGAAGCGGTCTGGCATTCGCTCTTGCGCTGTTTATGGCGGTTTTCACAAGCCTCCTGATCGCCCCGGGTGCCAATGGGTTGCTGGGTGCATATCTCGCCACCCTAATGATCGCGATCGCCTTGAACGATGCCCGCCACTACCTCATTCCAAACGAGTTGACCGCTGCGGCTTTTGACTTGCCCTGTTATACGCGCTGGAGAGCGCGGCTCTCCAGCCGGGAAATGGAGCTTTCGCGTGCAAAGCAATAAGAGCAGTCGCAATAAGGACGGAGTCGAGAATCGCAAGCGCATTTGAGACGTAAGCGTTGAGTCTTTCGAAGCAAAATGGACTTATTGCCAGCAGCGCTCCTCCCAATAGCTCCCTGCGCGAGTGAGCGGCAAACAGAACGCAGCAGACGGATGACTAACCGTCATGATGCAACTGAGCACAAACGACAACCCTGCGATCGCAAGAACCCACGCGATAAGGGAGACTTTAAACCAGCTCAGAGAGCCAGCAGCAGCAGCAGGGGAAATATTAAGTAGAACTGCTCTTCCACTCCCAGAGACCACAGATGAAGTAACGGCTTTAGAGAAGCGGCTATATCGAAGTATCGGATCTCTTAAAGGAGCATGAAGTTTGGAAAGAAGAGCGCTCCGGCGAACGTATTCTTCCCCAAGGATACGTACTGGCTGGGGAGCAACATAAAAATCCAGTTAGAACAAGTAATCGCCAACACAAGAACCAACGCCGGAAATATCCTGCGAATCCGCCTTTGGTAGAAGCGCACCAGACTAAAAGGCCCTGCGCCGATCTCATTCAAAACAATGCTGGTTATCAAAAGCCTGAGATTACAAAGAAGATGTCGACACCAATGAAGCCCCCCCGGTAAAAGGCTCGAAACAACACAACCGCAGCAACGGCTATGGCTCGCAGGCCGTCGATGTCTGGACGATACGAAATAGACGAGTTCAACGGGGGCGCACCTTAAAAGGAAAGTGTAACAGCCCGCGCCCAATAGGACATGCTGAGCTGGTTGAAGCCTGCAGCTGCTGTCGCATGGGTTTTCTACGTCTGGAACGTCACGTTGCCAGGCGGGGAGATCGCGAGCAGCATCAGTGAATACGCGATCAGCACCTTGTTCGGATCGCCCTCGCTGGACTTCATGTACATCAGCGCTTCCGCGCCCGAGGCGCCGCCCTTGAGCGAAACGACCATCGGCTGCTTCATCAGATTGTTCTTCTGGATCGCGGCCTGCATCATGCGCGCCATCTGGTCGGAGGCACCGCCGGCGCCCGCCGCCACCACGATCTCAACGGGCTTGGTCGGTTCCCAGCCGGCACAAGCCGGCGTGCCGCAAAGCACGGCCGTCACGACCGTTGGCCATCTCAGGATCTACGATAAATAACCGAACAGAGTCTCGCGCGTAAAACGCCATCGCCCTTACAAATGAAGCGTGATCGCACCGCAGGCCGCTCGCGCTCAGAGCCCGCCTGCCTCACCGTTCTTCGGCGTCGCGCGCGGCACGAAGGGCGCGAACGCCGTGTTGGCCGTGGTCGGCATCGTCAGCTTGCCGCCGGCCTCCGCCGATACGGCTGCGGGCGGGTTCGCGGACGTGGCCGCGGCGTCCGGCCGCTGCAGCGCCAGCACCTCGCTGCGATCGCCCTGCTTGAGCGTCACCTCGCGGGGCTGGACCGAAATCAGCGACCAGCCGCCAAGCGATTCACCTTGCCGCAGGCGAACGACCTTCTGGTCGTCGCGATTGACCAGAATAGCGATCGCATCGCCCTCGCCCACCACGGCCCCGACCAGCATCAGAGGCGGCGGCGCCTCGACCGGCCTTGGCGGCGGCACGCGAGCCTCTTCGACCGGCGCCGCCGCGACTGCGCGCGGCGGCGGCCGGCGCATGGCCGAGAAGATCGGGCGCTCCTGGGTCACGGTCAGCGCCGACAGCGGCACCGACCACAGCGGGTTGCCGCGGGGAGCCGGCCTGCTGGCAGCCTGCGCAGGCCGGGCAATCGGCCTCACCGCACCGACGTCGACGCTCTCGGCCGGACTGCCGGCGGCATCGTCGGGCAGGATGTCCATGCGTGACGACGTGGCGGCCAAGGCCCGGGCCGTGCCGAGAACCGCGCACAACACCGCCAATCCCGTCAGTCTCATCCCCACGGACATCGAAATTCCCTTGCATATCCGGGCAACAAACTAGTTCGAATACGCCCTATCATCAACTTGAACCACGCGAGCGGGAACGAACCCGGCGCAAAACCCGCCCAACGACGTGGTCCGTTCCCCGCGAACCGCCCTACTTCCCTGCCTGCCACTGGCCGGAGACGCCCAAAATCACCCTGACGCGGCCGGTGCCGACCTCGCTCATCGCGGTGGTCTGCGGCACCTGGACGTCGAGCTGATCGACGAACAAGAAGGGCATGCCGGCCTCGAGATCGTAAAGCACCTTCTGGATTGCGGGCTGCTCCAGCTCGCAGCTCACGACGAGGCCGACGAAGCCGTCCTTCACTTGCGCGCCGGAGACGTCGACCTGCGAGGACTGCACCGAGCCGCCGACATTGCCGACTGCCGTCGCAACCCGCTGCAACAGATTGGCGCCCGCGACCGTCACGGTCGGGCCTTCCAGGAACGGCGTGCCGGGATGCTCGGCCGATGATGCTGCGGCATTGCCGGCGCCTGTCTTGCGGCCACGCAACTGGTCGAGCAGGTCGGAGGTCTGCGCCAGGGCCTGGCGGTGGGCGATGACGTCGGCAACCGACAGGCCCGCCATCAGTAGCAGCCCGCCCGCAACCGCGACATAGAGCGTGACCGCGATCAGCGGCGAGCCGGCGAGCGCCCGCGTCACCGCATTTCCGCTCGTGATCCCTGCGCTGCTCATGGCGCGTTCCTAGGTTCGATCTGCGCCTCGATGTGGAAACGCTCGCCGGGATCGGAGGAGGCTCGCGTGGTCGGGGCGTAGAAGGTCGCACGGGTGAAATGCTGGGACTGCTCGATCAGCGGAATCAGCGAAGGCGCATCGCGCGTGATGCCGGCGATCTGGAGCTTGTTGCCGGCCAGGTGCAGTTCGGTGACGTAAGTGTGGTCGGGCAGAAGGCGGCTGAGCGATTCCAGCACGATCACACTCGCCGCCGTCTCGTATTTGCGTCGCTCCAGCAGCGCCAGCGGCGAGCGCTCGCCGCCGTCGCTGCCGCGGATCGCGGCGCGGCGCTGGGTGATCTGCCGCTCGAGCTCTCCCTCCTGCGCACCGAGACTGTCGGCCAGATAACCGGCGGCAATCGACCCTGCAACCGCGGCGACGGCGGCAATGGCCAGCACCGCTTGCAGCCTCCGGCTCAACCGCGCCGGGTCGACCGCGCCGCGCGATTTCTGCTCGAACACCTTGATGCGGCCGCCCTCGGCCGCCTCCGTCACAATCGCGATCGCGGACGGATGAAAGCCCGATAGCGCCTCGACATAGCCCATCGCCAGTCTGCGCGGTGCGGCCGCGATCAGCGTAGTGATGCCCTCGTTGCCTTGCGCCACTGGCGCGCTGCAACCGAACACGGCTTCTGCGGCGCTCCACGGCGTCAGCCGGTCGATCTGCGCCCGCACGATGCCGTCGAGGAAATCGGCCGCACGCGCCGGCAGCTCCAGCGGGCGGAACAGGAAGCGCGAAGGCCGCAGCACGATCTCGACGCGGCTGCCGCGGACGATCTGCGCCAGATTGACGGCCGCAAACTTGCCGTCCTCGAACGCGATCTCCTTAGGCGCATTCTCCGGCTTCGCAGCCTCCAGCGCGAACGTGCCGTTCTCGTCCTCGACCAGCCGCGCCAGGCGCGGCGACACCATCCGTTCGAGTCCGGCGACGATGGCACCGGCCACCGTGCCGGTCCAGGCGTCGAGAATGGTACGAAGGGAACTGAGCGAGCTCATCTCACAGAGGCTTTCCGGCGGAGCCGTCGAAGGCGTTGTGCCACGACAATACACGATAGGGCTCATCGCCGCTTTCGAGAAGCAGGATGACGATCTCGGCCGAGCTCTGCCGGTGCGACGGCGCTTCGACGGCGACCGTCAGCCGGTAGGCCTTCGAGCCCTCGATCGTCGCGCTGGCGCTGCCGGCCAGCCCGACCAGGGACTGCGGATTGACGTTGGGATCGGCACGGTCGCGCAGCAGCTGTTGCAGCGTCTCCGGCGTCATGCCGGGCAGCGCGGCCACTACCTGCGGCGCCGCGTCCACCACGTTCACCGTCCGCATGTTGCTGAACACGGTGACGAAAGGCAGCACGCGCTCGACCACGACAGGCGGAATGCCGCGCACGAGCCACAGCTCGTCGCTGTGCGGAAACGGCGCATGGCGCGGCAGATAGGGCGCACCGAGCGTGCGGTAGTAGGAATCCTCCGGATTGTCCTGACCGGCCTCCGTCGAGGACCGCCACGCCATGATCCGGTCGGCGTAGACCGGCGCATCCATCGCCGAGACGCCGAGCGTCGTCATCAGGCCCGCGAGGATGGCCTTCGGCGCCATGTTGAGATCGATGCGCGCGGCCTCCGAGCGGAACGTCACGGCCACCCGGCCCGCCCCGACGCGGGCGTTGAAAGTGCCGCTGGTCGCCCGCGTCGCCTCTTGCTGCGCGGTCAGCCGGTAGGCCGCGAGCTCGAGGCCGGCGTTCATCAGCGCATCGGCCTGCAACCGGTCGGCGCTGACGGCCACCGTGACTGCGGTGTTGGTGACATAGGTCAGGTAGATCAGCGCGAGCGCGGCCAGCGCAGCCAGCATCCAGAGCACGACGACGACGATGAAGCCGCCGCTGTCGCCAGAAGCAGCGAAGCCGCGTTTACAGCCAAGAACAGTTCGGAGAACAGTTCGGAGAACGGCCCGGTCGGCTCCCCGATCATGCGCAGCGCCGCTCACAGCTGCTGCTCCTCTTTTTTATCCGCCTGTTGCGGCCTTTTGCCCGCCGTCACGCAGGTCGTCGGATTCTTGGCTCGCGCGCATTCGGCCGGCGCCGTGATGTGCGGAAGGGCCGCCGCCGACACCGCCAGCACCTGACCGGTGGCGCCGTCACGCACCGTGATGCGGATGCGCTCGGGCAGTTGCGCCTGGCTTTGCCAGACGGGCTGCCACTGCCTGTCCGGCCCGGCATAGGCGAAGCTCACGCGGAACGGCGCGCGGATCAGCACCACCTGGTCGACGAAGCGGATCTGCCCGTCCGTCGCCATCGGCTGGAACGGTGCACGCTCGCGCACCAGCGCGAGCCCCTGCGCGTCGGCTTTTTCGATCAAGCGGATGAATTCGAGGCCCGGACGCGCGCTCGGGCCGAGCGCCGTACGCACGAAGGTCACCGACAATTCGGCGCCGTCGAACAGCGGCACCTTGGCGTCGCCGTTCACGGCCATCTGCTCGGCAACCGACAGGTCGGCGACGATGCGGTCGAGGCCGGTGGCCAGACGCTCCGCACGCTGCACGCGGGCGATGCCGCGGTTCCAGTTCGGCAGCCACTGCGCCGTCACGGTCGCGAGCGCAGACAGGATCACCGTCATCAACAGCGTGGCCAGCAGCACCTCGAGCAGGGTGAAGCCCGCCTCGGAGCGCAGGGCGCGGTGAAGGCGTTTCATTGCGCGGGTCATTGCGCGGGCCTTGGCACCAGCTTCACCGTCGTGACCTGGATCGCAGCTCCGTCGGCGCGCTGGAGCCGCAGATTGACCGCCAGCGGCACGAAGCGATCGGTGGCGGGATTGCCGCCCGCCACATTCATCGGCGCGACGTCGACGCGCCAGCGGCTGCCGGCAAGCTCGCCGCTCTGCCGGCCGGGCTTCAGCAATCCGCGCGCCGGCAAATCCGCAAGCAGCGTCTCGGCCGTGCCGGCCAGCGCCATACGCTGGTCGATCGAGCGCGTGCCTTTCGCGGTGGTGGCGATGACCGAACCGATCGTCCCAAGCACGATCGCGATGATCGCAAGCGCGACCAGCGCCTCGATCAGGGTAAAGCCGGCGGTGCCGTCAGAGCAGCTTCTGCGAGACAATCTCGACGCCTCCAGTCAGCCAGTTGACGCGCACCTCGTAGCCCATGCCGGGCCGCGCCAGCGCGATCACCCCGCCGCACGACATGCCCGACGGAAAGAAATCGATCGACCGTCCCGTCGCGCGATCGGCGCAGCGCGAGGCCAGCGTCGCCTGCACGATCACGTCGCGCGGGAGGCGAATGGTCCGCCCGGTGACGCCGGAACGGATCGCACGCGCCTCCGCATCCACCTGGGTTGCCACCCAAACCTGCCGGCGCAGCGCCGAATTGCGATCAGCCTTGAGCAGCGCGGCGGTCTCGACCGCGTAGCTCTCCAGCTTCGCACGCGTCGTCGTGCGTGGGATCGCCGGCAGGATGATCGCCGCGAGCAGGCCGATGATCGCGAGCACGCACAGGATCTCGATCAGCGCGAAGCCGCGCGCATCCAAGCCTTGCGCATCACAGCTTGCCTCAGCGCGTGCCGCTGGCAATGTCGGCTGCCGTTCCACTGCCGCCTTCCTGTCCGTCAGATCCGAGCGAGATGATGTCGTAGGGTGCGCTCGCGCCCGGCGAGCGATAGACATAGATATGGCCCCAGGGATCGGTCGGCACCACGCCGCCGCGCAGATAAGGCCCGTTCCAGCCCGCTTGATTGTTGCTGCGCGTCAGCCCGGTGAGGCCTTCATTCGACGTCGGATAGCGGCCGAGATCGAGATAGTAGAGATCGAGCGCGCTGGAAAAGCTCTCGATCTGGATTTTTGCCGCCTTGGCCTTGGACTCGCTGAGATAGTTCAGCACCCGGGGGCCGACCAGCGCCATGATCATCCCGATGATGGTGATGACGACGAGCATCTCGACCAGGGTGAAGCCGGCCTCTCCCCGGTCTACGCGCCGCCGGCTGCGCCTTGACGATGGATGTTTGGTCACTTCGAACCCCTCTCGTTACCCTAGAGCATGATCTGGAAAAATGCGAAGCGGTTTTCCGAAAAGATCATGCTCAAACAACAACCTGAAGCGCGATGACGATATCCCATCGCGCTTCAGCCTAACCGACAATCTGGCTCACCGACATCAGCGCCGTCATCACCGACGTGATCAGGCCGCCGACGACCAGGGAGATCGCGATGATCGCCGCAGGCCCGGCAATGCCGACCGCGCGGTCGAGCGTACGCTGGAGCTTGACCTCATAAAACTCGGCGACCCGGCCGGACAGCATCGGCAACTGCCCCGTCTCGTCGCCGAGTCTTAGCATGCGCACCGCCATCGCCGGCAGCGCGTCGGTATCCGCGAGCGCATCGGAAAGCTTCGAACCATGACGGACGCGGTCGGCGGCATCGCCCCAGACCGCGGACGGGCCCGTCGTTGCCATCATGTCGATCAGGATGCGCAGCGTGGTGGTGAGGTTGACGCCGCTGCCGAGCAGCAGGCCGAGATTGCGGCAGAACAGCGCCGTTCGGTACGAGCGCATCACGTTGCGGATCGCCGGCAGCCGCGTGATCGCATTGGTCATGCCGCGGCGGACGCGCTCCTGACGCAACAGCAGCCACGCGGCGGCGATCGTGACGGCAAGCCCGACCAGCACAGCGTCGGAATTGCCGCGCAAAAAGGTCGAGATGTTCAGGAACACGCCGACGATCGGATCGACCTTGGCGCCGAAATCCTGCAACACGCTGGCAAACTGCGGCAGCACGAAAGTGAGGAAGAACAGCAGCACGCAGCCGGCCGCGCCGAGCACGAAGACGGGATAGCGGATCGCATCCGTCAGCCGGCGCTTCAGCGCCTCGCTGCGCGCGCGTTCACCGGCCAGCACCTCAAGCACCTGATCCAGCGATCCGGACGCCTCGCCAACCCGCACCAGCGCGATATACATCGGTGGAAACAGCCCCTCATGCCGCACCAGCGCCTCGGCAAAACTCTCGCCGGAGACGACGCGCGCGCGGATGTCGGCGACGACCGGCCGCAGCCGTCCGAAATCGGGATCGGCTGCGAGCAGCTCCAGCCCGTCATTGATGCGGGCGCCAGCGCGCAACAGCAACGCGAGGTCACGGGTGAAGATGGTGACGTCTTCGGCTTTTGGCCGGTTGAAGAGGCTGAACGCACTGCCAGCCGCGCCGCCCTCTTCCGGCGTGACGTTGTCGACCAGCACCAGGCCGAGTCGCTCGATCCGCTGCGCCACATCGCCGGGCGCGGGCGCGGCGATGGCCCCGGAGACCAGTTCGCCGTTGGCATTGAGCGCGCGATAGCGGTAGTTCTGCATGAGCTTAGCGCACCGTCGTGACGCGGAAGACTTCGGGCACCGTCGTCAATCCGGCCCGGCATTTTGCGACCGCATCCTCCAGCATCGTCGTCATGCCGCCCCGCATCGCGGCGGCGTCGATGGAGTGGGAATCGGTCTGCGGTCCGATCAGCGCGCGCACCTCGTCGGACATTTCCAGGATTTCAAACACGCCGTTACGACCACGATAGCCGGTGCCGCCGCAACGCTCGCAGCCACCTGCCTCGTGCACGATTTCGTCGCACTTGAAGCCGATCACGGCAAAGCGCGGGTCCTTGGCGAGATCGGCCTCGGTCAGCGCATGCGGCACCTTGCAACGGTCGCAGAGCATGCGCACCAGGCGCTGCGCCACCACCGCGCGCAGCGTCGACTTGAGCAGAAAGCCCTCGATGCCGAGATCGATCAGACGCGGTACGGCGGCGGCCGCCGTCTCGGTATGCAGCGTCGTCAGCACGAGATGGCCGGTGAGCGCGGCATGGATTGCAATATGCGCGGTCTCGGCGTCGCGGACTTCGCCGACCATGATGACGTCGGGGTCCTGGCGCACGAAAGAGCGCATGGCGGTAGCGAAGGTCAGTCCGATCGACGGCTTGACCTGGGACTGGTTGATGCCGGGGATCTCGTACTCGACGGGATCCTCGATCGTGAGGATCTTGCGCGTCGGCTCGTTGAGGATCGACAGCATGGTGGCAAGCGTCGTGGTCTTGCCGCTGCCGGTCGGGCCCGTGACCACGATCATGCCATGCGGCATCGCCAGCAGCCGCGTCATCACGTTCTCGTCGCGCGCGCCGAGCCCGAGCTTGCTCATCTCCAGCAGACCGCGGTCTCGTGGCAACAGGCGGATGACGGCGCTCTCGCCATGCTGCGTTGGCATGGTGGCGACACGGACGTCGAGCTCGCTGCGTCCGACGCGGACACGCGCCGCGCCGTCCTGCGGCAGGCGCCGCTCGGCGATATTAAGGCTGGCGAGAATCTTGATGCGCGAGATCAGCGCCTGCGGCGGGATGCCGTGCGGCGACGGCAGCGCGCGCAACAAGCCATCGACGCGCATGCGCACTACGAGACCAGCGCGGAACGGCTCGACATGGATGTCGCTGGCACGCAGATCGACCGCGCGCTCCAGGAGATCGTTGAGCGCGCGCACCACCGGCGCACCGCTGGCGAGATCGCGCAGGCTCTCGATGTCGTCGTCGGACTGCGCCGCGCGGCCGGCGCTTTTGTCTGCATTCGCATCGTCGGCATCGGCTCGCTGATCCAGGACTGTCGTAATGTCCTCATATGACGCTACGACGACATCGACCGGCGTTCCGAACACGATTTCGGCGGCACGAATGGCCGCCGTGTCGGAGGGATCGGCTACAGCCAGGCGAAATCCACCATCCGGCGCGCCAAAGGGAAAGATGGTGGATTCACGCAGGAATCGCCGCGAAAAACCGTCGAGACGGGGCGTGGTCGTGAGCAGTTGCGGAAGGCTCAATCGCGGCAGAGAAAAATAATCGGACAGCTCGTCGGCGAATTCCGCCGCCGACAGATCAGTGGCCTCCCAGAATTCGCGCAGCGGACGCGTGAGCGCCGGATTGGCTGACCGTTCCACACGGACCTGCGCTCGCGGCGGCAGTGAATATTTTTCCAGGAGATGCTGCCTGAAGCTATCGGCGGAGCGGTCGCGCATCGCATTCACAGCGTTGACCTTGTTACTAGAATACAACAGCTTCGACGGAGCACGGAAGGTCCTTTGCCCTTGACTTATTTCTTAGCAAAAACATAATCGTGCGGCAAATTATTGCGCGTCCGAGCCAAGGGGGATCGGACGCTTCTTTCTCTCAGCGTTGGTAGGCGTATCTTGTTTGAGGTGGTTCAGCCGCTCTTGCGCCTGCGCTCAGCGTTGACTGGAACGCTCGTCCTTTTGTCGTCCGCCTTCCTGCTCACCGCCTGCATCGTCACGGCCGACCAATCGGTCGAAGCGGACCCCAAGGATCCGCGCGCCCAGGATCTTGTCGACAAGATCCGCGCCCTCGATCTCGAGCCGCGGCAACCTGCGGATGCAGGGGCGAGCGGCATGGGCCAGGCGAAATCGTCCAGGCCCGCGATCTATCTCAGCGATGGTGCAGCGCCGCAAAGCGGCGCCCTTGCCGAACGCGACGATGGCGGCGGCAGCGGCTACGATCTCAATTTCGAGAACGCCCCGGTGGCGACCGTCGCAAAGGTCATCCTTGGTGACGTACTCAACGTTGGCTACACCATCGATCCCCGCGTGCAGGGAACCGTGACGCTCGCCTCGGTGCGTCCGGTGCCCAAGGCGGACGCGATCTACGTGCTGGAGAATGCGCTGCGCATGTCCGGCGTGGCGCTGGTGCGTGACCGCACCGGCTATCGCCTGCTGCCGGCGCCGGAAGCCGGCCCCGGCGGCATCGACCGCACGGCCAGCGCCGGAGCCGGCCAGGGCATCACCGTGGTGCCGCTGCGCTACACCTCGGCGCAAAACATCTTCAAGCTGCTCGATGCCTTCGGCGTGAAGGCCTCGACCATGCGTCCTGACAGTTCCCGCAACACGCTGATCGTCAGCGGCAGCGGCAGCGACCGGGCGACCGCGGTTGACACCATCCTGTCATTCGACGCCGACTGGATGCGTGGACAGTCGGTCGGCATTTTCCCGGTGCGCAATTCCTCGCCCGAGCCTGTCATCGCCGAGATCGAGAAGATCATGGATTCCGGCGAAGGCGGGATGGGCCAGAACGTGATCAAGCTCCAGCCGATCGCACGGCTCAACTCGATCCTCGTGGTGAGCCAGAAGCCGGAATATCTGAAGCGCGCGCAGACCTGGATCGCGCGGCTCGACCAATCCGACACTGACGGCGTGAACCTGAAATCCTATCCGCTGCGCTACGGCAATTCGAAGGTGGTCGTGGCGATGCTGAACGAGATGTTGTTCAGCCAAAGCGCGACCAGCAACACGACGCTCGATAGCGCTTCAAGCCAGATCTCGCCGGGTTCGGGGATTTCGATGTCGGCTTCCGGCAATCCGGTCGCCGCGCTCAGCGCCATGCCGACCGCCGCATCCGGCGCCGCAACCCCGGTCACTGGAGCTCCGGGATCATCGTTCAGCGCGCGTCCCGCGCCGGCCGCAGCCGCAACACCTGTGCAAGACAACAGTGCCAATGGACTGTCGGGCAACGGCGCGAAGCCCGGCATCAACGGCATCCTCCAGAACGTGCGCATCACCGCCGACGTCACCAACAACGCCGTTCTCGTCTATGCCAACCAGGAGGCGCAGCGCGTCGTCGAGCAGACCGTCCGGCAGATCGACCGGCCGCAACGCCAGATCGCGATCGAGGCGACGATCGCCGAGGTGACGCTCAACGACCAGTTGAACTACGGCGTGCAGTTCTTCCTGGCGAGCCAGAAGGGCTCGATCTCCAACACCATCTCCGGCGTCAGCAATGCCGCGACGGTTGGCAGCGGTGCCGTCGAAGCAGCGTCCAACGCCGTCAATGCCGCGTCCGGCGCCCTGCTCGGACGCGTGTTACCGGGCTTCAACTTCCTGATCGGCTCCGAAAATTCGCCGCGCGTCATTCTCGACGCGCTGCACGGCGTCACCAACGTCAAGGTACTGTCCAACCCGTCACTGGTGGTGCTGGACAATCAGGCTGCAACCTTGCAGGTCGGCGACCAGGTGCCGTTCTCGACCGGCACAGCGACCGTGCTGACCGCCAACAACACCGTGGTCAACACCATCGACTACAAGAACACCGGCATCATCCTGCGCGTGCTGCCGCGCGCCAACGCCAACGGCAATGTCGTGCTCGACATCGAGCAGGAGATTTCGAGCGTGGCCGCCGGCAGCGCCAACTCGCTGACGCCGACGATCTCGCAGCGCCGGGTCAAGAGCTCGATCGCGGTGACGAGCGGCCAGACCGTGCTGCTCGCTGGCCTGATCAGCGAGACCGAGAACAAGCAGCGCCAGGGCATTCCCGTACTCGACTCCATTCCCGGCATGGGCGACGCCTTCTCGCACCAGACCACCGCGCGCGCGCGCACCGAGCTGATCCTGTTCATCCGCCCGACCGTCATCAAGGACGGCGTCGATGCCCATGTCATCGCCGAGGAGATGCGCAGCAAGATGAACAGCCGCCTGGTCGGAACCAGCAATCCGGTGATCACCGTGAGCCCGCCCAAGGCGGCGCGCTAAGGGCGTGACGGACGAAGCCGCGCACGACGGAACACGCGCCCCCCTCGTCCTGAGCCTCGCGCTGCTCGTCGGCGTGTTCGCAAGCCTCGTCGCGGCCCCCGGCGCGGAAGGCCTCTACGGCGCGTTCCTCGCCGCCCTGATGCTCGCCATCGCGGCCAACGACGCCCGCCACTATCTGATCCCGAACGAGCTGACGGGCGCGGCCTTCGCGCTCGCCCTGCTCCGCGCCGCCGCGGTCGTGCCGGATGCGGGCCTCGAGGCGCTGCTCTGGCCGGTCGCGCGCGCTGCCGCTATCACGCTTCCACTGGTGCTCCTAATGGCGCTCTACCGGCGCTGGCGCGGCCGCGACGGGCTGGGGCTCGGCGACGTCAAGCTCGCGGCGGTCTGCGGTGCCTGGCTCGATCTTGTGACGGTGGCCGCGGTGATCGAGCTCGCTGCGCTGCTTGCGATCGGCGCCTATGTCGCCAATGCTGCATTGCGAAGGAAGCCGCTGCGCGCAACGGCCTTCCTGCCGTTCGGACTGTTCCTGGCGCCCGCGATCTGGATCGGCTGGCTGGGCGAGACCTGGTATTTGAACTGGCTCGGCGGCTGGCCCGGCTAAGCCCGATGAAAGCGGAATGAATCGCATTTCTGCTTCAGACGCGCGGCCTCTCGCCGGCAGTCAGCGGCTACTTTGCATGGGGTTGCTTTCGACTTTTTTGTCGTACGGCCGCGGAAACCACAGGCCGAACCCCGCATGAGGCGGCGCCAGAGGTCAGTGCTCGCGGCTCGGCGCCCATTCCAGCGCCCGCAGGCGGGCCCGGGCGATCTCCCCGCGGGTCATCTTGGTGGTGACGGCGTCGCGGATCCGGGCCCGGGACTCGCGCACCCGTGGCGGCGCCGACGCGGTCGACAGGTTCAGCCATTTGGAGGCCTCGACGATGTTCTGCGGCACGCCCTGGCCGCGGTCGTAGAGCAGCCCCAGCGAATATTGGGCGCGGCCGTCGCCCTGCTCCGCCGCCCGGCGGTACCACATCGCGGCTTCGGTATAGTTCTGCGGCACGCCGCGGCCGGTCTCGAACAGGAAGCCGAGATAGGTCTGCGCCGCGGCATCGCCGCGTTCGGCGAGCGGAATGAAGGCGCGGGACGCCGTCGCATACTCCTGGCGGTAGAAGGCGGAGACGCCTTTGCGGAGGGATTGGGCGTGGGCTGGCGCGACGGGTGCAAGCACAAGCGCGGTCGCAGGCAACATCCAGCATGCGCGTCGCATCGGATCACGCATCCACCGCCGCAAAACTGCACGGCGAAGCCCCCGATCACACATATTAAGGGTCTCCATTACCCACCCGCTCCCTGCATAGGCAGCAAGATTAGTCGACGGATGTCGAAGAATCCATAGGCGGTTGGGGCGGTCTTTCGATCGAACAAATGATAGTCGCCAAATTGTGCTGCGAGACATGGGGCAGGTTGTCAAACGTGAAGTGAGCGCCCGCCACGTCCGCTGTAGCCGCCAGTTCCTGGTTTTTGGCTGCCAACGCCGAGGCGAATTCGTGAGGAGAGCAGCGTGATCCGTCCAGACCGCGCCGCCGGCGGATTGAGGGTTATCCATCTGGTACAGCACGAAGTTGTCCTGGACGTTCGGCTGGCCAACACTGCGGTGTCCGTGCCGGGGTCCCCAATGATGTGTCCTTGCCACCGCCGGTGAGCCGTTGTCGAGGGACTGAGCTTGCCGGTGGAAAAAGGACGCCGGAGACTTTCGAGCTCTTCATCGCACGGCACGGACGATCCGCTGGCGGAAGAAGGCGCGCGCGAGCTGAAGCGCCTCTCGCGCTGATCTCCTCACTCCACGGGGCAAACCGCGTCAGGCATTGCATTTCGAAAGGCGGCATCTGCGCCGGGCCGGACTTGCCGCATGATCTTTCGGCACTATGGTAGGCGCGCAATCTGTCCTGGAGCCTATCAAAATGCCCTTTCCGCATGCCTCGGAAGCCCTGTCGCGCTTCACCGTGCTCGATCTGACCCGTGTCCGCTCCGGACCCACCTGCGTGCGCCAGCTCGCCGACTGGGGCGCCAACGTCATCAAGGTCGACGCGCTCACCGAGGATGCCGGCGGCGAGCAGCCAGGCGGGCCGCGGCGCGGGTCCGACTTCCAGAACTTGCACCGCAACAAGCGCGCGATGACGCTGAACCTGAAGGACGAACGCGGGCTTGCCGTGTTCAAGCGCCTCGCCACCAAGGCCGACGTCGTGGTCGAGAATTTTCGGCCCGACGTGAAAAAGAAGCTCGGCATCGACTATGAGAGCCTGCGCGAGATCAACCCGCGCATCGTCTATGGCAGCATCTCGGGCTTTGGCCAGGACGGGCCCTATCACAAGCGGCCGGGCTTCGATCAGATCGCACAGGGCATGGGCGGGCTGATGTCGATCACCGGCGCGCCGGGCGAAGGCCCGATGCGGGTCGGCATTCCCGTTGCCGACCTCACGGCCGGCCTGTTCTGCGCCATGGGCATCCTCACCGCCCTGCTTGAGCGCGAGGTCTCCGGCAAGGGACAGTGGGTGCAGACCTCGCTGCTGCAGGCGCAGATCTTCATGCTCGACTTCCAGGCCGCGCGCTGGCTGATGGAGAAGGAGGTCGCCAAGCAGGCCGGCAACAACCACCCGACCAGCATCCCGACCGGCGTGTTCAAGACCTCTGACGGCTATATCAACATCGCCACCACGGGTGGGCGGATCTGGGAGCGCTGCGCGCAGGCCATCGGCGCGCCCGAGCTCTACAGCCACCCCGATTATGCGACCGCACCTGCCCGCTCCAAAAATCGCGACGCGCTCAACGCCAGGATCGAGGAGCGCACCCTGACGAAGTCGACCGAGACCTGGGTCCGGGAGTTCAACGACGCCGGCGTGCCATGCGGACCGATCTACGCAATCGACCAGATGTTCGAGGACGCGCAGGTCAAGCATCTCGGCATCGCCAAGGACGTGCCGAACGACGAGGACCGCCACATCCGCCTGGTCGGCCAGCCCGTCACGCTGTCGCGCACGCCGAGCAAGATGGTGGCGCGCCCGCCAGAGTTCGGCGAGCAGACCGATGAGGTGCTGAAAGAGTTCGGCTTCGGCGCCGACGAGATCGCCAGGCTTCGCGACGCCAAGGTGGTGTGAGAACGCGCGAGGCTTCCGCAACGAAAGGCCCGGCCATTTCGGCTGGGCCACGATCTTGAATTGCTAACGCGAATAGACGCCTGGGGTTAGCGCGACTCGGGTTTCGCCCGCTGCGTCCGCCCGACGCGGCCGAGCAGGACGTCGATCACCGGCCAGAAAAGCAGCAGGATGGCCAGCGTCGTGATCGAGCCGACCAAACCGTTCGACCAGAACACCTTGAGGTCGCCGCCGGAGCCGATCATCGAGAGGCGGAAGGCATCCTCGGCGCGGTTGCCGAGCACGAGAGCGAGCGTAAACGGCGCCAAGGGAATGCCGATCTTCTTGAAGACGTAACCGACGATGCCGAAGCCGAGCATCAGCCAGATGTCGAACATCGCGTTCTGGATCGCATAGGCACCGATCGCGCAGGACACCACGATCATCGGTGCCACCGCAGCGAACGGCACGCGCAGGATCGAGGCGAAGATCGGCACCGTGGTCAGCACCAGCACGAGGCCGACGACATTGCCGAGATACATCGAGGCGATCAGGCCCCAGACGAAATCCTTGTGCTCGACGAACAGCAGCGGGCCCGGATTGAGCCCCCACACCATCAACCCGCCAAGCAGGATCGCAGCGGTGCCGGAGCCGGGAATGCCGAGCGCCAACATCGGCAGCAGCGCCGCGGTACCGGAGGCATGCGCCGCCGTTTCCGGCGCGAACACGCCTTCGATGCGGCCCTTGCCAAAACTCTCGGGATCCTTGGCGAAACGCTTGGCGAGGTTATAGCCCATGAAGGATGCTGCGATCGCGCCGCCCGGGGTGATGCCGAGCCAGCAGCCGATGAAGGACGAGCGCAGCAGCGTCACCCAGTATTTCGGCAGGTCCTTCCACACGTTCAGCACGACGCGGAGCGAGATGCTCGCGGCATGTCCACGCAGCGCCAGCCGCTCCTCCATCGTCAGCAGGATCTCGCTGATGCCGAACAGGCCGATGACGGCGACGAGGAAGTTGATGCCGCGCAAGAGCTCGGACGAGCCGAAGGTCATGCGCAGCTGGCCCGACACCGTGTCCATGCCTATGCCTGCGAGCAACAGCCCCAGCGACATCGAGATCACAGTCTTGTGCTTGGCCTCGCGCCCAAGACCGACGAAGGAGCAGAAGGTCAACAGATAGACCGCGAAGAACTCGGGTGGGCCGAACTTCAGCGCAAAGGACGAGATCATCGGCGCAAGGAAGGTGATCAGGAGCACCGCGACCAGCGAGCCGATGAAGGAGGACGTGAACGCCGCGGTCAGCGCCTCCGCCGCCCGGCCCTGCTGCGCCATCGGATAGCCGTCGAAGGTGGTCGCGACCGACCAGGCCTCGCCGGGGATGTTGAACAGGATCGAGGTGATGGCGCCGCCGAACAGCGCGCCCCAATAGATGCAGGACAGCATCACGATCGCCGAGGTCGGATCCATCGTGAAGGTGAGCGGCAGCAGGATCGCGACGCCGTTGGGACCGCCTAGCCCGGGCAGAACGCCGACGAAGATGCCGAGCACCAGCCCGACCATCATCAGTACCAGCGTCTTCCATGTCAGCAGAACGGCGAAGCCGTGAAGCAAGAGACCAAACGCTTCCATCAGAGCCCGCCTAGTAGCCGAAGGCCGCTTCGAGCGGTCCCTTCGGCATGATGACGTCGAAGGCGATGTCGAAGGTGATGAACATGATCGCCGTGAACAGGAACGCCGTGAGCAACGACTTCCACAGCGCGATCTTGCCGATCAGGCGCATGAAGCCGGCGATCAGGAAAAAGCTCGCGACATAGAGGCCGAGGAACTGCGTCACCAGACAAAACAACAGTGTCGGCACGAACACCGCCAACACGCGGCGCGCCTGCGCGCGCGTAACGAAGGTCTCGGGCGTTGCACCACGCGCGAGGAATGCGGTAACCAGGCCATAGAGGCTGCCCCCGCCGAGAATGATGGAGAGATAGAACGGAAAATAGCCGGGCTCGGGCCCGGTCGAATCCCAGGAGGCGCCGGTGCGCCAATTGTCATAGCCGAGGATTGCGGCCAGCGCGAGCAGCAGGAGGCAGACGACGATCTCGACCGTGCCGGAGTTCGCCACGGCGGGCGAGTGCTCTTCAGGCGCAGTGGGATCGTCGACGACGATTTCAAGATTGGTTTGGGACATGCTCTGTTAGGGACGGAGTGCAATCAATTCTCCCTCGCACCGTAAGAACGAAGACGAGAGTCTACCTCGCGACGAAACCTGCCTCCGTCATCAGCGACTTGTTCTGCGCGTCGTCCTCCTCGAGGAACTGCACCATATCCTTGCCGGTGAGGAAGATCGGCTTCAGCGCCTGCTTCTCCATGTAGTCCCTGTACTCGATGGTCTGCGTCACCTTATGGAACAGCTCGACATAGAACGTCTGCTGCTCCGGCGTGACCTTGCCGGGCAGGAACATCGCGCGCAGCATCAGATACTGGACGTCGACGCCCTCCTCCTTGCAGGTCGGGATGTCGGCCCAGGACTCCGTGTCCGTCACCTTGCTGGTGTAAGAGATGCGCTCCTTGTCGAACACGCAGAGCGGGCGCACCTGGCCTGCGCGCCAGACTTCGAGATTTTCGCTCGGATTGTTGACGTTGGATTCGGTGTGGTTGCCGACCAGCTGGGTCGCGGCCTCACCGCCGGACTTGTAGGGCAGATAGGAGAATTTTGCGCCGGTCTTCTGCTCGAGGAAGACGGTCAACACGTGATCCTCGCGCTTGGAACCGGTGCCGCCCATCTTGAACGGGGCGCTTGCGGCCTTCGCGGCCTCGACGAATTCTTTCACCGTCTTCGGACCGGCGCTGTTGTCCCACAGCACGAACTGGTCGAGCGCGATCACCGAGACCGGAGTCAGCTCGCGCCAGTTGAACGGAATCTTGGCCGACAGCGGCAGCATGTAGATCAGCGAATAGGCGATCAGCACCTTGTTCGGATCGCCGTCGCTGGACTTCATGTACATCAGCGCTTCCGCGCCAGAGGCGCCGCCCTTGAGCGAGACCACGATCGGCTGCTTCATCAAATTGTTCTTCTGGATCGCGGCCTGCATCATCCGCGCCATCTGGTCGGACGCGCCGCCCGCGCCCGCCGCCACCACGATCTCGACGGGTTTGGTCGGCTCCCAGCCGGCAAAAGCCGGCGTGCCGCAAAGTGTGGCCGCCAGCGCCATCGCGGCCTTCATTCCATGTCCCACGCGCATCTTCCCCAGTTCTTGCTTATGTTCTTGTTCGGATTGGTAATTCGCCAAAGCCAAAGGCGAATTGCATTGTGCGGGCGAACGCCGGCCAGTTCAAGCTGCCCAACGTCGCACCGCTTATGACTTTGGAATGAGATCGATTGCAAGCGCGCCCGGCCCGCAAGACGATTGCCATTTCAGGGCCCCGCCATAAGAAGCCGAACGGCACAACAGTATGAGAAGCTATAACCGAATACGCCGCGCACGACCCCGTACTGCGTCGCAGGGCAGCGAGCGGCGCGCGAGGCCCTACTTGCCCTTCCAGTTCGGCGTGCGCTTGTTGAGGAAGGCGTCCATGCCCTCGCGGAAATCTTCGCTCATATAGGCTTTCAGGATCAGATCCTCGCCCTCTTCACGCGACAGCGTGCGGCGGATGCGGCGCACCGCTTCCTTGGTTGCTTCCAGCGTCAGTGGCGCGTGGCTTGCGACGAGCTTTGCGGTCTCGTCCGCGCGAGTTTGCAGCGTCTCGACGTCGGGCACGATTTCGGTGAGCAGGCCAAGCGCGAGCGCTTCCGGTGCCTCGACCAGACGCGCCTTGAAGATCATATCCTTGGTGCGGGCGGGACCGACCAGCGAGACGACGCGGCTGATGTTCGACATCGACAGGCAGTTGCCGAGTGTGCGCGCAATCGGAAAGCCGATGCGGGTGGCTTCGGTTCCGATGCGGAGGTCGCAGCAGGCGGCAATGCCGGCGCCGCCGCCGGTGCAGGCACCGGCGATGGCCGCGATCACGGGCACACGGCACTGCTCGAGCGTGCCGAGCACACGGTCGATCCGTGCTTCGTAGTCGAGCGCATCCTGCGCAGTCTTGAACGCACGGAACTGGGAAATGTCGGTGCCCGACGCGAACGCCTTGTCGCCGGCGCCGGTCACGATCAGCGCCTTGATCGAACGGTCACCGTTGATCTCGGTACAGATCTCCGCCATGCGCTCATACATGGCAAAGGTCAGTGCGTTGCGGGCCTGGGGGCGGTTGAAGGTGATCCGCGCGATGCCGTCCTGGACGGAGTAGAGCAGGTCTTCGTTAGCAGTCGTCGGTGCGTTCATCGCGCGCTCACTTCTTCTCTAGGTTAGTTCAGGCAACGGCTGCCTTGGCCATCGGCACCACGTCGCGTCCCTTCAGGACGTCCATGGCCGCCAACACGCCGCCGCTCCGGTGCGGAATCTTTGCAAGATCCAGGCCCATCTCGACGCCGGCGAGCGTGCCCATCAGCATCAGATCGTTGAAATGCCCGATATGGCCGATGCGGAACACCTTGCCCTTGACCTTGTTCAGGCCAGTGCCGAGCGACATGTCGAAGTTTTCCAGCACCACCTTGCGAAAGTGGTCGGCGTCGTGGCCCTCGGGCACGCGCACGCCGGTCAGCGCCGGCGAATGCGCGGCAGGATCGGCGCACTGCGTCTCCAGGCCCCAGACCTTGACCGCCGCGCGTGTCGCCGCGCTGTGGCGCTTGTGTCGGGACCACGCGTTCTCGAGGCCTTCCTCCTCCAGCATCTTGACCGCTTCGCGCAGGCCGTAGAGCAAATTGGTCGCGGGCGTATAGGGGAAAGTGCCGAGCTTGTTGAAAGTGATGACCTCCTGCCAATCCCAATAGGATCGCATGCCCGGATTGGTCTTGGCGACCGCGAGCGCCTTCTCCGAGACGGCATTGAAGCCGAGGCCGGGCGGAAGCATCAGGCCCTTCTGGGAGCCAGCGACCGAAACGTCGATGCCCCAGGCATCGTGCTCATATTCAATCGAGCCGAGGCCGGAGATGGTGTCGACCATCAGCAGCGCCGGATGCTTGACGTGGTCGAGCAGCTTACGCACCTCGAGCGGCGGGGTCACGCAACCGGTCGAGGTCTCGTTGTGCACGACGCAGACCGCCTTGATCGTATGCTGCTTGTCGGCGACAAGGCGCTGCTCAATCTCGGCGAGGTCGGCGCCATGGCGCCAGTCGCTCGGGACGAAGTCGACATCGAGCTTGAACTTTTCGGCGATACCGCGCCACAGCACGGCGAACTGGCCGGTCTCGCACATCAACACCTTGTCGCCGGGCGCGAACACGTTGACCATCGCCGCTTCCCAGGCACCGGTGCCGGACGAGGGGAAGATGATCACGGGCTGCTTGGTACGGAACACGCGCTGCATCGACGCCAGGACGGCGAAACCCAGCTCGGCGAACTCCGGACCGCGATGGTCCAGCGTCGGCATGTCCATCGCCCGCAGCACGCGGTCGGGCACATTGGTCGGTCCTGGAATCTGGAGAAAATGCCTTCCAGTATGCACGGTCATCGGCGTCCTTCCCGGTCTTGCCTTGATTTTGATGGCCGCCGAATAGCACCATTTGACCAGCTTGTCCCCTCTCCTTAGGGCGACTCCCATGCATAAGCGGCGGACCTCCGCCGCCCCCTACGCCGCGGCTACCACCTTTCCGGACGGAAGCCGCCCTTCGGCCTCCGTGAACGGGCGTTCCGGGCGCATCAGGAAGGCGGAGAAGCCCCCGAGCAGAAGCAGCCCCATCGACATCAGGAACGGCAGGTACCAGTTACCGGTCACGTCGATCACGAAGCCCGCGACCAGCGGGGACACGATGGCAGCGAAGGCCGAGCCGGTGTTCATGATTCCCGACGCGGTGCCGGAATGTTTGGGGGCGATGTCCATCGGGATCGACCACATCGGGCCGATCACCAGCTCAGCGCAGAAGAAGCCGGCCGACAGGCACAGCGCGACGATCGTGATGTCGTGGACGAACAGGATCGGAAACAGCGAGAGCAGTGCCCCCGCAAATCCCGCAACGGTCACGCTCAGCCGTGCGAGGCGGACATTGCCGGTGCGGTCGAGAATCTTGTCCGACAGCACGCCGCCGACGCTGTCGCCGACCACGCCGGCGAAGAACACGCCGGAAGCGAACAGCGCCGAGTTCTTGATGTCGAGATTATAGTTGTTCTTGAAGAACAGCGGCAGCCAGTTGAGGTACAGCCACAGGCTCCAGCCGTAGCAGAAATAGGTCAGCGTCACCGGCCACATCCGGCCGAACAGCGGACCCCACGGCACGCGCGGCCGCTCGCCGGTCGGGCGCGGCGGCAGCGTTGCGAGCTCTGCTTGCGTGATGGAGGCGTGCTCCTTCGGCTCGTTGCGGAAGTACCAGACCCAGATCACGCCCCAGATCAGGCTCACAAAGCCGAGCACAACGAACGACCCGCGCCAGGTCAGCCAGACGATCAGAAGCGCGACCACCGGCGGCGTTATCGCATTGCCCAGCCGCGCGAAGGAATGCGTCAGCCCTTGCGCAAAGCCGCGGCGGTTCGCCGGCGTCCAATATTGCATCGCGCGCGTTGCGGTCGGAAATGTCGCGCCCTCGCCAAAACCGAGCGCGAAGCGCACGAGGAACAGCGCGGTGAGCCCGTGCACGAAGCCCGTCATGATGGTGGCGGCCGCCCAGATCATGCCGCACCAGAACAGCGTCTTGCGTGGGCCGAAATGATCACCGACCCAGCCGCCGATCACCTGGAACAACAGATAGGGATAGGCGAAGGCAGAGAAGACGAGGCCAAGCTGGGTGTTCGAGAGGCCGAGCTCCTTCTGGATCTCGCTCGCCGCAATGCCGATGTTCACCCGGTCGATATAGGTGATGAAATACATCGCGCACAGCAGAGCCAGCACAACATGCGTGGCCTTGAACCGAATTCCCATCACCCCTCCCTGATCGCTTCTTATGATCGTCGCCCGCGTGTGCCCTGCGCGATTAAGTGCCGACCACTTTGAGATGCGGCGATGCATTGCCCTGCGGGCGCTGCTCCAACAGCTTCATCGCGACGTCGACGCCGCCGGAGCGGTGCGGCACGCCTGCGACAGACAGGCCCATCTCCACGCCGGTGAGCGCGCCAAGCAGCGTCAGCGCATTGCATTCGCCGAGATGGCCGATCCGGAAGACCTTTCCGGCAACTTTCGACAGGCCGGAACCGAGCGACATGTTGTAATTGTCGAGCACGATCTTGCGGAACTGATCGGCATCATGTCCCGGTGGCATCAGCACTGCGGTGAGCACCGGCGAGAACTCGGCCGGCTCCTGGCAGAGCACCTCGAGGCCCCAATGATTGACGGCGGCGCGGGTTGCGGCGGCGAGCCGCTGATGGCGCGCGAAGACATTGTCGAGCCCCTCTTCGAGCAGCATTGCGATCGCCTCGCGCAGGCCGTAGAGCAGATTGGTCGCCGGCGTGTAGGGGAAGAAGCCCTTTGCGTTGGGCTTGAGCATCTCCTCCCAGTCGAAATAAGAGCGCGGCATCTTGTTGGTCTTCGCCGCGGTGCGGGCCTTCTCCGAGATCGCGTTGAAGCCGAGACCGGGTGGCAGCATGAAGCCTTTCTGCGAGCAGCTCACGCTAACATCGACCTTCCACTCGTCGTGGCGATAGTCGACCGAGCCGAGCGAGGAGATGGTGTCGACCATCAGCAGTGCGGGGTGGCCCGTGCGATCGATCGCGGCGCGGATATCAGCGATGCGGCTGGTCGCACCGGTCGAGGTCTCGTTGTGCACGACCATGACAGCCTTGATCGCGCGCGCAGTATCCTCGGCGAGCCTTGCCTCGATCATTGCGGGATCGGCGCCGCGGCGCCAGTCGCCGGGAACGAAGTCGACCTCGATGCCGAAGCGCCTCGCCATCTGGCGCCACAGCGTGGCGAAATGGCCGGTCTCGACCATCAGCACCTTGTCGCCCGGCGTCAGCGTGTTGACGATCGCGGCCTCCCAGGCGCCGGTCCCCGACGAGGGGAAGATCACGACCGGGGCCGCTGTCTGGAAGATTTTCTGGCTGCCCTCGAGCACGGCCAGGCCAAGTTCGCCGAATTCCGCGCTCCGGTGGTCGATCACCGGCATGTCCATGGCGCGCAAAACGCGCTCGGGGACCGGGCTTGGGCCCGGGATCTGGAGGAAATGGCGTCCCTGATGCATGAAAACCTCCCTGGCAACGGACTCTGGCCGGTCCAGTCGGCTATTTTGCATTCATTTTTTGTCATTTCAATCGAAAAATGGTATTCGATTGTGGACGTCGACGCGACCAACTGAGCAAACTACTGTGCTGCAAATGAAATCCACGATTCCCGACACCGGGGTTCCAATCACCCCGCCGGCCGGCAATGGCGGCGACCGCCAGGAGGCCTCGCTTCATGGCGAGATCCTGCTGCGGCTGCGCGACTACGTCGTGGAAGGCAATATTCCCGACGGCGCGCGCGTTCCGGAGCGACAGCTCTGCGAAATGCTCGGCATCTCCCGAACACCGCTGCGCGAAGCCCTAAAAGTGCTCGCCGCCGAGGGGCTGATCGAGCTCCTGCCCAACCGCGGCGCGCGCGTGCGCCAACTCAGCCAGCGCGATCTCGAGGAACTGTTCGACGTGATGGCGGGACTGGAAAGCCTTGCCGGGCGCCTCGCCTGCGAGGCCATCACAGACGAGGAAATTATCGCGATCGAACAGCTTCATTACGAGATGTACGGCCACTATCTGCACCGCGACATGCACGGCTATTTCCAGACCAACCAGCGCATCCACGAAAGCATCGTCGCGGCCGCGCGCAACGAGACGCTGAAGGCCGCCTACGCCAACTTCGCGGGGCGGATCCGTCGCATCCGCTACTCCGCCAATTTCGCCCGCAAGCGGCAGCGCTGGGCGGAAGCGATGCGCGAGCACGAGGCCATCCTCGATGCGCTGCGCCGCCGCGCAGGCAGCGAGCTGAGCGACATTCTGTTCCAGCACCTGCGCAACAAGCGGACGGCCGCGATCGAGCACCTGACCGAGCCCCAAGAGGACGCACCGGCCTCGCCCTGAGGGCGGCCGGCTTGCTCATTTTGAATTCATAATATAACCGATCAGAAACAAGAATGAATACTCCAATCGGGCTTGGCCCCGTTGGATCACTCGGGACCAGGGATGACAAACGCCTCATCGCTCGAACGGCGCCTGCGCGCGGAAATGACCGGCGACGTCCTGTTCGACGGCTTTAGCCGCGGCCGTTACGCCACTGACGCCTCGTTCTACCAGATCATGCCGGCTGGCGTGGTCGTGCCCAAAACCATGGACGAGGCGCTGCGGGCGCTGGCGATCGCCCGCGACGAGGGCAGGAAAGTCACCCCCCGCGGCGGGGGCACCTCGCAATGCGGCCAGACCGTCAATGACGGCCTCGTCGTCGATCTCTCAAAGCACCTCAACCGCATCCTGTCGTTCGATGTCGCGAACCGGACCTGCGTAGTCGAGCCGGGCATCGTGCTCGACGATCTCAACCGCCAGCTCAAGAAACACGGCCTGTGGTTTCCGGTCGACGTCTCCACGGCGTCGCGCGCCACCATCGGCGGCATGGCCGGCAACAATTCCTGCGGCGGCCGCTCGCTGCGCTACGGCACCATGCGCGACAACACGCTGTCGATGGAGGCGGTCCTTGCGGACGGTACGCAGAGCCGCTTCGGCGAGGTGTCGCGCGATCTCTCCGATATCGGAGCGAGCGACAACGCGCGCAGCCTGTTCCGCGACATGCTTGATCTCGGCGCGCGCGAAGCCGAGGAGATCGCGGCGCGCTTTCCACAAGTGCAGCGCCGCGTCGGCGGCTACAATCTCGATGCGCTCACGCCGCGCAATGCGCGCAACAACATGGCGCATCTGCTCGTCGGCTCGGAAGGCACCCTCGCCTTCACCACCAAGGTCGAGCTGAAGCTGTGGCCCGTCATCCGCAACAAGGCGCTCGGTGTCTGCCATTTCGGCAGCTTCTACGAGGCGATGGATGCGGCCCAGCATCTCGTAAAACTTAAGCCCATCGCTGTCGAGCTGGTCGACCGCACCATGCTCGCGCTCGGCCGTGACATCGCGATGTTCAAGCCGATCATCAATGCGGCGATCAAGGGCGATCCGGATGCCATTCTGGTTGTCGAGTTCGCCGAGGAAGACCAAGCCGACAATCTGCAACGCCTGAAGCAGCTCGGCGAGCTGATGGCCGATCTCGGCTTCGGCTGGAATAACGACAAGCGCAAATGGGGCGGCGTGGTCGAGATCACCGAGCCGGCGCTCCAGGGCGGCATTGCCGATTTCCGCGCTGCCGGCCTCAACGTCATGATGTCGATGAAGCAGGAGGGCAAGCCGGTCTCCTTCGTCGAGGACTGCGCCGTGCCGCTGCCGCATCTCGCCGACTACACGGCGCGGCTGAGCGAGGTGTTTGCCAAGCACGGCACCAGCGGCACGATGTACGCACATGCCTCCGAGGGCTGCCTGCATGTGCGCCCGGTGCTGAATTTGAAGCTGGAGAAAGACGTCAAGGCGATGCGCGCGATCGCCGAAGAAGCCTTCGCCATGGTGCGCGAATACAAGGGCTCGCATTCCGGCGAGCATGGCGACGGCCTTGTGCGCTCGGAATTTCATGCCACGATGTTCGGCGAGCGCCTCGTTGCCGACTTCAAGGAGGTGAAGAGCCGCTTCGATCCCGAAGGCGTCCTCAATCCCGGCAAGATCGTCGATGCGCCGAAGATGGACGATCGCTCGTTATTCCGCTACCGGCCGGACTATCGCATTGGCGAGCTGACGACGAAGCTCGATTGGTCGGCTTATCCCGGTGCCGGTGGCGGTTTCCAGGGCGCGGTCGAGATGTGCAACAACAACGGCGCCTGCCGCAAGCTCGAGGGCGGCGTAATGTGCCCGTCCTATCGCGCGACGCGCAACGAGAAGGACGTCACGCGAGGGCGCGCCAACACGCTGCGGCTCGCGATCTCAGGTCAGCTCGGCCCCGACGCGTTGTCTTCCGACGAGATGATGGAAACGCTCAAGCTCTGCGTCTCCTGCAAGGCCTGCCGCCACGAATGCCCGACCGGCGTCGACATGGCCAAGATGAAGATCGAAGTGCTCGCCGCGCGCGTCGCATCTCACGGCCTGACGCTGCGTGATCGGCTCGTCGGCTACCTCCCGCGCTACGCCGACCTTGCCGTCCGCTTCGCGCCGCTGGCCAATTTGCGCAACCGCAGCCCGCTGCTGCGAAAGCTGTTCGAGCGCTTTGCAGGTATCAGCGCACGCCGCGCCCTGCCGACCTTCCGCAGCGACGTGTTTGTGCCGCCTGCGGAAGCAGTTGGTCCAGAGGCCGGCCGCGAGGTCGTGCTGTTCGCCGACACTTTTAATCGCATCTACGAGCGCGAGAATCTCGAGGCAGCGTTGCGTGTGCTCGCGGCCGGCGGCTATCGTGTGCATCTGCCGAAGCCGGCGAGCGGCAGCCGCCCCCTCTGCTGCGGCCGCACATTCCTTTCAGCTGGCCTTGTCGACGAAGCCAAGACCGAGCTCGACCGGCTTGTCGCGGCCTTCGCGCCCTTTGCCGCGCGCGGCGTGCCTATCGTCGGTCTCGAGCCAAGCTGCCTGCTGACGCTGCGCGACGAGCTTGCCTCGCTGCGCAAGGACGATGACGCCAAGGCGGTCGGCGCACACGCGCTGACCTTCGAGGAGTTTCTGGTGCGCGAGGCCGAGACCGGCCGGCTGCAACTGCCGCTCGGCGCTGTCGCCGACAAGGCTGTTGTCCACGGCCATTGCCATCAAAAATCCTTCGGCGCCTTCAAACCGGTCGAGCAGGTGCTGCGGCTGGTGCCTGGCCTTGAGGTCGAGACCATCGAATCCAGCTGCTGCGGCATGGCCGGCGCCTTCGGCTATGGCGCCGACACTTACGATGCCTCGATCGAGATGGCAGAACTCTCGCTGCTGCCGGCCGTGCGCCGCGCAGACCAGGCGACGCTCGTCGTTGCCGACGGCACCTCCTGCCGGCACCAGATCCACGATGGCGCGCAGCGCGAGGCGTTGCACGTCGCGCGCGTCCTGGCGATGAGCCTCGATCGCGCCGAAACCCAATCGACAACCACTTACATTGCAAAGGAACCCAGCCATGGCTGAACTGACCCTCGACACCGCCCGCAAGATTCTCGACGCCGCTTTCGCGAAGGCGACTGAGCTGAAGCTCAAGCCGCTCGTCGTCACTATTCTGGACGCACGCGGCGTGCTCAAGCTCGCCGCCGCGCAGGACGGCACCAGCCTAATGCGCGCCGAGATTGCCCACGGCAAGGCCTATGGCGCGCTCGCCTTGGGCATGGGCTCGCGCGCGCTGTACCAGCGCGCCCAGGAGCAGGCCTATTTCATCGACGCCGTGAACACGATTGCAAAAGGCGCGCTGGTGCCGGTCCCCGGCGGCGTGCTGATCCAGGACGGCACCACGCTGCTCGGTGCTGTGGGCGTATCCGGCGACACCTCCGACAATGACGAGGCTTGTGCTGTGGCGGGCATTCAGGCTGCGGGGCTGAAGCCCAACGCGGGCTAGCTCGCAGGCGTGTCTACTGTTTGACACGTGAATTTGAGGATGGCGCTTCACCACGTTCCGTCATTGCAAAGCAATCCAGGCTGCTGCTGCGGAAAGACTCTGGATTGCTTCGCTACGCTTGCAATGACGAGGAGATTGGCGCAAGCACCGTACCTCAGGATGACGGGTCCAGCAGTGTCACAACACAACCCCTCACCTACCCGTCCACACCGGCTTGCGCTTCTCACCGAACGCCTTTAGCCCCTCCTTGGCATCCTCCGTCATCGCGAGCAGCGCGATCTGGCTTTCAGTGTAGGCAATGCTTTCGTCGAACGACATCGAGGCGATGGCGCGCATCGCGTATTTGCCGCGGCGGATTGCGGTCGGCGACTTGTCGATGATGCGGCCGATCAGCCAGTCGATTTTAGTGTCGAGTTCGGCTGTGGGCACCGCGTAGTTGAGGAGCCCGGCCGCTTGCGCGGCCTTCGCATCGAACGGCTCACCCGTCAGCGCCCATTCGTTGACGAGGCGCGGCGGCGCGATGGTCTGCAGCAAGCTCAGCACCTGCATCGGGAACACGCCGACCTTCACCTCCGGCAGGCCGAAGATGACGTGATCGGCCGCAACCGCCATGTCGGTCATGCAGAGCAGGCCCATGCCGCCGGCCATGCAGACGCCGCCGACGCGCGCAATCGCCGGCTTCGTCGCGTTCTGCGACAAGCGCAACAGATCGGCGTAGTCGACATTTGGCCTGGAATGGTCCATCGCGAAAGCCGCTCCGGAATTCTGCAAGTCCGCTCCGGCGCAGAACGCCTTGTCGCCCGCGCCCGTCAGCACGATGACGCGGACATCCTTGTCGTCATGCGCGTCGCGATAGCCCTTTGTGATGCCGGCAATCACCTCGCCGTTGAGCGCGTTGCGCTTCTCCGGCCGGTTGATGGTGATCCAGAACGCCTGCCCGCGCTTCTCGGTGATGACGCTTGTGGTGTCGGTCATGGCACGCTCGCTTCCTTGCTCCCGTTTTGCAGCCATTTGCGGCAGCTCGGGCGCGAGGTGCAAGCGCAATCTGCGGCGAGGCGCGGCTTTAGCGCCTCGACACAAATGCGCAGACGATCAAAGCGCGAGCGCGCCTCAGGCCGCGACCGCTTTCCTGATCCAGACCTTGTTGTCGTGGAACGCGGCCCCGCCGATCGGCGCAACGGCTTCGGCGCCCGTCAGCATGTTGATGCCGCGTCCGCCGATATGGTCCTTGTTCGGATGAACGGACTCTGCGATCAGCACGCCGCGCCGCACGCCCTCGAACAGCGTTGCGACCAGGGTGGTCTCGCCGCGCGTATTGCCGAGCGTTACGACGTCGCCGTTCGCGATGTCGAGCGAGGCCGCATCCATCGGATGGATCATCACGCTCGCCTTGCCCTCGCGCGCCTGCGAGGACGGCGTCTCGTTGAAGGTGGTGTTGAGGAAGCTGCGCGAGGGGCTCGTCGCAAGCCGGAACGGATGAGCCTGATCGGCATGCTCGATCACGGCCCAATGGTCCGGCAGCGACGGCATCTTGTCGAACTCGCCCATCATCAAGCCAAACGGCGGATTCGCCCAGTCGGCCTTGAAATGGAATTTCTTGTCGGCGTGGGCGAAGCCATCGAGATAATGCGCGGTGCGGAAGTCCGGTTGCAGGTCGCGCCAGATGTCGGCCTCGAGGCCTGCGATGTCGCCATGGTCGCTCAGCTTCAATGTCGCGTCGATCAATTCGCGCGGGGTCATCTCGAAGCCCGGATGCTTGGCATCAAGGCGGGGTGCCAGCGCTTGCAGAACCTGATGGTTTGAGCGGCATTCACCGGGCGAATCGATCAGCTTGGGGCCGACCGAGATGTGCTGGTGGCCGCCGCCGTAATAGAGGTCGTCGTGCTCCATGAACATTGTCGCCGGCAGCACGATGTCGGCCATCTGCGCCGTCTCGGTCATGAACTGCTCGTGCACTGCAACGAACAGATCCTCCCGCGCAAAGCCCTGGCGCACCAGCGCCTGCTCCGGCGCCACCGTCATCGGATTGGTGTTCTGGATCAGCATCGCCTTGATCGGGCCCTTGCCGTGCAACGCGTCCACATCGCCGGTAAGGATGCGGCCGATCTGCGACTGGTCGAGCGCGCGTGTCGTCTTGTCGATCGTGTCGTGGCCTTCGATGATGGATTCGTTGAAGTGCCACAGTGCGTAATTGTTGAAGAAGGCGCCGCCGCCTTCATATTGCCAGGCACCGGTCACCGCGGGAATGCACAGCGCGGCATGCATCTGCGTCGCGCCGTTGCGGGAGCGGGTGAAGCCGTAGCCGAGACGGAAGAAAGTCCGTTGAGTCTCGCCCACAAGCTTGGCAAACGCCTCGATTTCGGACACCGGCACGCCGCAGATCGCAGACGCCCATTCCGGCGTGCGCGTTTCGAGATGCGCCTCGAGCTCGGCCGGGCAGTCCGTGTACTTGTCCATGTAGGCGCGGTCGGCATAACCGTCGCGGAACAGGACGTGCATGACGCCGCAGGCGAAGGCGCCGTCGGTGCCGGGGCGCAGGATGATCTTGATGTCAGCCTGCTTCATGGTGTCGTTGTCGTAGACGTCGACAGCCGCAATCTTGGCGCCGCGCTCCTTGCGGGCGCGCGCAGCGTGCGTCATCACGTTGACCTGCGTGTTGACGGGATTGGTGCCCCAGATCACGACGAGGTCGGAGAGCGCCATCTCGCGCGGATCGACGCCGGCGATCCTGCCGGTGCCGATCGCATAGCCGACGCGCGCGATGTTGGCGCAGATGGTCGAATAGAAACGCGAATATTTCTTCACATGCGTGAGGCGATTGAGGCCGTCACGCATCACCAGCCCCATCGTGCCGGCGTAGTAATAAGGCCAGATCGATTCCGCGCCGAATTCGCGCTCGGCCTGGTTGAAGCGATGCCCGATCTCGTCCAGTGCCTCGTCCCAGGAAATGCGCGCAAACTGCCCGGAGCCTTTCGGCCCGGTCCGGCGCATCGGATACATCAACCGTTCGGGGTGATGGATACGCTCGGCATAGCGGGCGACCTTGGCGCAAACCACCCCGGCCGTATAGGTCTGCTTCTTCGAGCCGCGGACACGCCCGATGCTGCGGCCTTCGACCACTTCGATATCGAGGGCGCAGGCCGATGGGCAATCATGCGGACAGGTGGAGTGACGGATCTCGATCTTGGCATGCTGGTTCATGGCCAAATTCGTAACATCAAAATACTAGCCAGCCGAGCGCATTTATCCGCCAATGCCCATGCGATTTGCTCAAGTCCTGCGCGCCGCCAGTTCCTGCCGCAGTCGCGAAAGGCCGCACAATCACACCGAAAGCGACCTGATATTCCGGCCCGGGTCGACTTTGTGAGGCGTCGACAGTCCATGGGGCCTGCCGTTACAGTGCCGGCCAACAAGAATGACATCGGGGAGGCAGCATCGTGGACACCGTAAACATCCTCAGCGGAGGCGCAGCGCAAGGCCTCGTTCGCGGTCTTGCGGAGGCCTTCAAGGCTCAGACCGGGTTTGCGATCGATGGCGAATTCAGCGCGGTCGGCGCGATGGCGGACAAGTTGCGCGCGGGGGCGCCGGCCGATCTCGTGATCCTCACGCAGGCGCTGGTCGCAAAGCTCGCCGAGGAGAAACTCGTTACCCTCTCTTCGATCGCGGATGTCGGCCGGGTCGAAACCGCACTGGCGGTTCGCCGCCGTGACCCCAGGGTGACGGTCAAGACCGACGCGGACTTGCGCGAGGTGCTGCGAGCGGCAGATGCGATCTTCGTCCCGGACATCAAGGCTTCGACCGCGGGCAGGCACGTTGCCAAAGTCCTGGATCAGCTCGGCATCGCCTATGAGGTCGCATCCCGCCTCAAGATTTTTTCAGATGGCGCGACTGCGATGGGTGAACTCGCGGCCTCCACCGCACAACGGCCGATCGGCTGCACGCAGGCCACCGAGATCATCGCCACTGACGGCATCACGCTGTCCGGATCGCTGCCGCCGGGGTGCGAGCTGGTCACGATGTACACGGCCGGCGTGACCACGCGGGCTTCACATCCGGCAGAGGCCGCCGCGCTGGTCGCCTTGTTGGCCGGCGCAGCCCAGAGAGAGTTGCGTCAGCGCGTGGGCTTTGCCGGCTAGATGCGGATGGCCCTATTTGTTCAACTGGGTGAGACCGGTCGGCGGGCCATCGACGGCGGTCCAGCCGCCGTCCACGAACAGCGTGCTGCCGCTAACATAGCTGGCGGCATCCGAGGCGAGATAGGCGACCGCGGTCGCAACCTCGTCGGCGCTGCTCCAGCGGTTGAACACAGTGTGGCCGGCGTAGAGATTGTAGATATCAGGGCGTTGCTTGAATGGGCCGGTCAGCGCGGTCTCGGCAATGCTCGGCGCGATCGCGTTGACGCGAACGCCGGAGCGGCCGACCTCGGACGCAAAACCCTTCACCAGCAGGCCGATCGCTGCCTTGGTCGAGCCATACACGGCGAGGCCGGGCTCGATGGTCACGGCACGCACCGAGGAGCAGGCGATGATGCTGCCGCCTTTCTGCTCGACCATGATGCGGCCGAACGCCTGGAAGAACCAGACCGTGCCCTTGACGTTGAGGGTGATGACGCGGTCGAGATCTTCCTCGGTGTAGTCGAGGATGGTCTTGCGGATGTTGAGCCCGGGCGTCGTCACGGCGATGTCGAGTCGCGAAAATTTCTGCATCACGGTCGCGGCCAACGCGGTGACATCCTCGGCGCTCGCAGCATCGCACGCGGCCGCTTCCGCCCAGCCGCCATTGTCCCGGATGCCCGCGGCGGTCACTTCTGCCGCATCAAGCGCGCGATCGGCGCAGACAACGCGGGCGCCAAGCCCGGCCAGCGCCTCGGCCGACGATTTGCCGATGCCCGATGCGGCACCAAGCACGACCGCAGTCTTGCCGGTGAGATCAAAGAGCTTGCGATAGTCCGTCACGGTCACGTCCTTCCAATGTTTTCGAAGTCGAGTCGTAGCGCACTCATCCTCGCCTGCGAAGACAAAGCAATTGGAGTGTTGGCGGCCCTCGCGATCGCTTCATCAATCCAAATTCGGTATCGATCGATACCCCCTTCAACTTGGACTCGCCCCTCTACGCGACCCTAGGAAGGCCGTGGGGAAATAGATTCAAGGAGGGACGCATGAGCGCGGAGCTGTCCGCCGAACGCGACGAAGGCTGGTGTCCGACCATTCGTCGTGACTTTGCAAATCTTGTTGCAGTGCACCATTGAGCCAATCTGCGGAGTTGATCTTCTCGCAGAGCGCCTCGTATACTAATATATCAATTTCAACCACACAGACATGTCCGCACGCTCAACGAGGAAAGCCCAGGCCGCGCTCACGCCGGCTGCCATCAGCCCACGCCGCGGCAAGCCACCGCAGCGGGCGACGGCGTCGTCGCGCATCTATAGCGAGCTGCGCGGCGAACTGGTGTCGATGCGACGCCGGCCGGGCGACGTGATCTCCGAGGCCGACATCGCGCTCAACTATGGCGTCAGCCGGACACCGGTGCGCGAGGCGATCCTCAAACTGTCCGACGAAGGCCTCCTCGACGTGTTCCCGCAATCGGGCATCTTCGTCTCCCGCATCCCGCTCGCCGCGCTTCCCGAAGCCATCATCATCCGCAAGGCGCTGGAAGAGACCACCGCGCGGCTAGCGGCTGAACGCGCGACCGCAAGCCAGATCCTGCAATTGCGCTCGATCGTAGAGCGTCAGCGCGAGGCTGATGAGGCCGGCGACCGTGTCGCGTTTCACCAGGCCGACGAGCTGTTTCACGCCACCGTCGCCGATGTCGCCAGGCACCCTGGAATCTGGACGCTGATCCAGCATGTGAAGGTGCACGTCGACCGCTATCGCCAATTGACCCTGCCGGTGGCCGGGCGCATGACGCAGGTGATCGCAGAGCACGAGCCGATCCTCGCGGCGATCGAGGCGCACGATCCGCAACGAGCTGGGATTGCGATGGAGCGGCACCTCGACCGGCTGCTCTCCGACATCTCGGAGACGCAACACACCAATCCGGAGTTTTTTGCCAGCACGGACTGACCGCACCACGGTCAACAACGACACACACCAAACAAGGAATGAGGGAGGACTACAATGAGACGTCGTGATTTCATCAAATTGAGCGCCGGACTTGGAGCAGCAACACTGGCTCCTATCTCGTCCGGCCGTGCCCAGACCAAGGCCGTGTTCAAGGCCGCCGACGTGCAGCCGGTCGGCTATCCGACCGTCGCCGCCGTCGAGAGCATGGGCAAGAAGCTCGCCGAGGCGACGCAAGGCCGCCTCTCGATCCAGACCTATCCCTCCGCCCAGCTCGGCGCCGAGAAGGAGACGATCGAGCAGACCCAGATCGGCGCCATCCAGATGCTGCGCGTCAGCGCCGGCGCGGTCGGCCCGATCGTCGACGACATCAACGTCGTCAACATGCCGTTCCTGTTCAAGAACGTGGCGCAATCCTGGAAGATGATGGACGGCGACATCGGCCAGGAGCTGCTCGACAAGATCACCGCGAGCCCCAACGCAAACCTGGTCGGACTGTGCTGGATGGATTCGGGTGCGCGCAGCTTCTACAACACCAAGCATCCGATCAAGTCGATCGCCGACGTCAAGGGGCTGAAGCTTCGCGTCATCGGCAATCCGATCTTCATCGAAATGGCCAACGCGCTCGGCGGCAACGGCATCGCCATGGGCTACGACCAGGTGTTCTCCTCGCTCCAGACCGGCGTGATCGACGGCGCCGAGAACAATCCACCGAGCTACGTGTTCAGCAACCACTACACCGCGGCGAAATACTACTCGCTGACCGAGCACCTGATCATTCCCGAGATCCTCTGCTTCTCCAAGCGGTCCTGGACGGCGCTGTCCGACGACGACCAGGCGCTGGTCAAGAAGTTCGCACGCGAGGCCCAGCTCGAGGAGCGCGAGCTCTGGAAGAAGTACGAAACGACTGCGATGGAGAAGGCCAAGGCCGCCGGCTGCGAGATCGTGGAGATCGCCGACAAGAAGCCATTCCAGGATGCGGTCAAGCCTGTCTGGGACAAGTATGGCCCGAAATACCAGGCCATGATCCAGCGCATCCAGACGCTTTGAGCATGATCCGGAAGAGCGCCCAGCGGTTTTCCGGAAAGATCATCCTCTTACAAAAAAGGTCGAAGCGCGATGATCGTTCATCGCGCTTTGGCCTCGACAATCTGAACCACTGACAGAGCAGGAAACGCGGATGGCCGCATTGTTTCGCCGAGCGATGGACTTTCTCTATTTGTTATGCGTGATCGTCGGCTGCACCGCTCTGGTCGCGATCTCCGCGGTGATCCCGTGGGCCGTGTTCACGCGCTACGTGCTCAACAGTGCGGCTTCCTGGCCGGAGCCGACGGCCGTGCTGCTGACGATCGTGCTGACCTTCATCGGCGCCGCTGCCGGCTACCGGCTCAACCTGCACATGAGCGTCGCCTATTTCGCCAACAAACTCCCTCCGCCGCTGCGACGGGCGACGGAGATCCTGGTTCAGCTGCTCATGGCGCTCATCGCGCTGTTCATGGTGATCTGGGGCGAGCGTCTTGTCGAGATTACCTGGTACAACACCATCCCCGATTTCCCCTCGCTGTCGGTCGGCGTCACCTATCTGCCGATTCCGATCGGCGGCGTCTGTCTGCTCCTGTTCGTGATCGAACGGATTTTCCTCGGCGTGCCACCCGACCCGATCGGCAAGCATTCCGAAACCGCCCCCTTCGAGTGAGCCGAGAGTTATCGCAATGGACATCTTTATTCTCCTCGGCACGATGATCGTGTGCTTCCTGATCGGCATGCCGATCGCGTATTCGCTGGCCATGGCGGCGATCGCCGGTGCGCTGTCGGTCGGCATTCCCCTGGAAGCCTTGATGCTGAAGATCTCGGACGGCGTCAGCAAGGTTGCTATGCTGACGATCCCGTTCTTCGTGCTCGCCGGCGCCATCATGGCCGAAGGCGGCATGGCGCGGCGGCTGGTCGCCTTTGCCGACGTGTTGGTCGGCCTGACCCGGCTGCGCGGCGGCCTCTCCATCGTCAACGTGCTGGCGACGACGTTCCTCAGCGGGATCTCCGGCTCGGCTGTGGCCGACACCTCGGCGATCGGCTCGGTGATGATCCCGCAGATGGAAAAGAACGGCTATCCGCGCGTGTTCGCGACCAACCTCACCATCTCGTCCTCGGTGCAGGCGCTGCTGGTGCCCCCGAGTCACAACGCCGTGCTCTATTCGCTCGCGACCGGCGGCACGATCTCGATCAGCGCACTGTTCATGGCCGGCGTCTTTCCGGGCCTCTTGCTCGGGTTCTCGCTGATCGTGCTGTGCGTCGCCATCGCCTATCGCGAAGGTCATCCGCAGGGTCGCACCGTTCCGGCGAAGGAGGCGATCAAGATCACGATCGACGCAGCCTGGGGCCTGATCACCCTCGTCATCATCCTCGGCGGCATCTTGGGCGGCATCTTCACCGCGATCGAGGCCGGCGCCGTCGCTTGCATCTGGGCGTTCTTCGTCACCATGTTCGTCTACCGCGATTACAAATGGCGCGATTTGCCGGTGCTGCTGCACCGGACCCTCCGCACCGTCGCGATGGTGATGACGCTGATCGCGTGCGCCTCCGCCGTCGGCTACATCATGGCGCTGACGCAGATGCCGGCGAAGATGACGGCGTTCTTCCTGTCGATCTCCAGCAACAAATACGTCATTCTGCTCCTGCTCAACGTCCTGCTGCTGCTGCTTGGAACGCTGCTCGACATGGCGCCGTCGATCCTGATCGCGACGCCAATCCTGCTGCCAGTGATGCAGAACTTCGGCGTCGACCCCGTGCATTTCGGCATGATCATGCTGCTCAATCTCGGCATAGGCCTGTGCCATCCGCCGGTCGGGGCGATCCTGTTCGTCGGCTGCGCAGTGGGCAAGGTCTCGCTCGAGGAGGTCATGCGCAAGATCTGGCCGTTCTACGGCGTCATGCTGTTCGTGCTGATGCTCGTCACCTATCTGCCGGAGATCTCGCTCTGGCTGCCGCGTCACATCTTACGGTGAAGCAAAACTGCGCCGGCTTGACGTCGCCGGCGCAGCGCCCTCAAGATGCTACGAAACATCTTGAGGGAAACGCCCATGCCGCGGAAGCTGATCGATATCTCCGTGCCGCTGCGGAACGACGTGACGGCCGATCCGCCTGGCAACCACCCGACGATCCAGTACATCGATCACCAGCAGGGGCTGCCGCGCATGCTGCAGTTCTTCGACGGCCTGAAGGCACAGGATCTACCGGATGGCCAGGGCTGGGCCGTCGAGCAGGTTTCGCTGTCTACCCACAACGGCACGCATCTCGACGCGCCCTGGCATTTTCATCCGACCATGAATCGCGGCGAGCGGTCATGGACCATCGACGAGGTGCCGCTGGAATGGTGTTTTCAGCCCGGCGTGAAGCTCGACTTCCGGCATCTGCCGAATGGTTATGTCGCTACCGCCGCTGACGTCGAAAAGGAACTCGAGCGCATCGGCCATACGCTGTCGCCGCTGGAGATCGTCGTCGTCAATACCAGCGCCGGTGCAAAATTCGGCCAGGCGGACTACGTCAATTCCGGCTGCGGCATGGGTTATGAAGCCACCATGTACCTGCTCGAGCGCGGCGTGCGGCTGACCGGCACCGACGGCTGGAGCTGGGACGCACCATTCGTCTTCACCGCGAAGAAATATGCGGAAACAAAAGACGCCGGCCTGATCTGGGAAGGCCACAAGGCCGGACGGCACATCGGTTATTGCCATCTTGAGAAGCTGCACAATCTCGAGCAATTACCCTCGACCGGGTTCACGGTCTCGTGCTTCCCGGTGAAGATCGAGCGCGCGTCGGCGGGCTGGACCCGCGCGGTCGCCATCATCGATAGCTAGAGCATGATCCAGGAAAGTGTGCAGCGGCTTCCCGGATCATGCTCAAGATCAACAAGCCGGCACGATCACTCGCCGTCGAGACCGCTCACGGCGAGCTCGCGCAGCGCGTCGGTATCGAGCACGACGATGGCGCCATGCTCGAGGCGAACCCAGTTCCGTCCGGCCCAGGCACGCAATTGCTTGTTGATGCTCTCGCGCGTCATCCCGACCATCTCGCTGATCTCCTGCTGGGTGATCGCAAGTGTGCCGCTGCCGGAGTCGAACTTGCGCTCTTCGGTGAGACCGAGCAGCGCGCTTGCAAGCCGGCCTGGCAAATTCTGCAAAATGACCTGCTCGACCTGCTGGCTGGTCCAGCGCAGCCGCGCGCAGAGCAATTCGATGAATTTCATCGCCAGCGCCGGCTGACTCTTGACGAACGGCAGGAAGTCGCGGCGGTCGATGATGTAGAGTTCGCAATTGGTGTTGGCGGTCGCATCCGCCGACCGCGGTGCACCATCAAGGACCGCGATCTCGCCGAAGATTTCTCCGGGCCCGATCAGGTTGAGAATGGCATTCCGGCCGTCAGGCGACGAGGAGGAGATCTTCACCGTGCCCGTGATCACGGCAAAGAGATTGTTGCCGGGATCACCCTTGGCGGCGATGGTCGCGCCACGCTTGACCGTGGTGTGCTTGGCGTAGCGGCAGAGCTGATCAAGCGCCTCCGGCTCCAGATCCGCGAAGATCGGGTGCTTGCGCAGGACCGATAGTTTGTTGCCCGATGACTGTCGGGGGTCGCCGGTCTTGTCCTGAGGCACGCCGGGACTCCTAAGACTGCGAGGCACTGGAGTTCCTGCGTAGTCAGTGTTGCCGGGCTTTTCAACCGGAAAGCACGGACACAGTTTTAGACAAGTGCTGTTAAAATGCCGCGGTCGCGCCAAGAAATCGCATCCGCAGGGTGCGCCAATGCATTTCAGACCATGCAGAGTTGCAGGGACAGCAAGTCACGATTGAGCTTGAGCACGGCCAAATAGGCAAGAGCTTGACCTTGCAAGAGCCCTCGGCAGTCGAGGCAAATGCGACAGTGATCTCAGGAACTTCGGCGCTTGCGCCGGAGTCGAGCGGACCTGCGCTGGTCTAGCGGCCTGCCCCGCCAGACTTCATGCCGCGGCCAATGCCTCGACCCGCGCGCAATCGCGCAGGCTGATCCCACCATGGACGATCTCGATCGCGCCGTGGCGCTCCAGCTTGGTGAAGGTCCGGCTGACGGTTTCGATGGTCAGGCCGAGATAGTCGGCGATATCCCGGCGACTCATCGGAAGTGGAACCGTGTTCGACGGCCCCTTGAGCAACATTAGCCGCTCGCGCCAGCCAAGGAGAAAGGTCGCAAGCTTTTCGTCTGCCGCGCGCCGACCAAGCAGAACCATGTGATCGCGCGCCTGACTCAGTTCGCGAATGGCCAGCTCGTTGATTCGCCGCAGCAGATGCGGCCGCTCCGCCATGAATCGACCGAAGGGCGCCTTCGCGAACTGGCACACTGTCACGGCGCCGATGGCATCGGCCGAAAAATTGTGGCGGCCGGAAATGTTCATCCCCAGGAAATCACCGGGCAACGCAAAGCCCACGATCTGCCGGCGACCGTCGGGCAGCAGCTTGTAGAGCCGCATCACGCCGTCGCTGACGGTGTAGAACGACGTCGCGATGTCCTCCTCGCAGAACACTGCCTCGCCTGCAGCAAAATGGGCGCGACGTCCCAGATGCTCGAACTCCTTGAGCTCGACGGCATCCAGCGACGAACAAACCGCCGATGCTCGTACCGTACAATCGCTGCAAGAATGCCCGTTCGGCTCAATCGTCACCACGGAAGCCTTCATCCACCACTCGAGGGGCCGGCCTCCGATTGGGGCCGTGTCCACCACGCGGGCTGCATTTTACTGCATCGTGGCAGAGCCAATTGACCCAGATCAAATGTGACGAAGATGGCCACCCTGCTCCAAACAGAACGCTCGGGAAACGACGCAGAAGCGCTAGACCGCCTGCACAGTCCAGCCAATCAGCTCCTTGGCGATGCGGGCGAAGGCCGCGTCGAACGCCATGACGGCAGCCGCGGGCTCGACCTTATCGAGGTTCTCGTTGGCCTCAACGAGGCGAGATGCGATCACCTTGCCGTTCTTGTCGACGATCCGTGCCGACAGTCCGATCTCAACCCGGGTCTCGCCTTCCGTAACGACGCGGAAGCGTCTGATGTCGATCAGGAGCTGATAGTCCGCTGGTCCAAGATCGGTCGTCCGCAGCGGGGCGTGGGCGATGTCGTAATTCTCAAAGCTGTCGATCAGCCGCGCCTGCACCAGTTTTGGAATGCTGTCGGCCCACAGGAAATCCGCAAAGCCTGGATTGTCCCCGACCGGCGAGAATAGCATGCGCTGCGTCTGAAGCATCGCCACCGCGGTCGGCTCGGGAATCGCCAATGACGCCGAGAGAGTCTTGCCGGCAGGCCCGAGATTCTGCGGCGTGCGCAAATCATAGGTGATCTTCTGCGCGGGCGCCCCGCCGCCGGTCATCTTTTCGAGGCCGGCCAAAATGCCGTCGAGCTTGCCGGTGTTGCGCGCAAGCCCGTCGGAGAATGTCCTCAAATTGGCGATGGTATCCTTCAGCGGGCCGGAATTGTCTTCCAGCACGGTATCGACCCGCCGCAGCGCATCACGCGCGGCCTGCGTCATGCTCTGGCCTGCGCCGGTTTCGGCGATCAGGGTGAAGGGTTCGCCCGACTTGCCAACGATCATGCCGCCTTCCAGCGTCACCACCGGCACGCCGGTCAACCCCTGGAAATCGAGGCCGACCTTGGAGTCGGTGCGTACAGGCGTCGTCGAGGCCACCGAGATCGTCGCATTGACGAAGCGCGGGTTGTCCGGCGCGAGGCCTAGCTGGGTCACCTCGCCAACCCGGATGCCGTTGAACAGCACGCCGGCACCGACCAGGAGGCCGGGCACCGGCCCCTGGAACTGAACGTGGTAACTCGTGCGCGGCCCGATGCCGCCCGTGTTGTTCAGCCAATAGATGAAGCCGAACACCGCGAGGATTGCAGCCAGCACGAAGGTGCCGATCAGCACGTAGGGAGCGCGGATTTCCATATCTCATCTCATCTCGTGTTGCAGCATCTGCGAGCGCTTGCCGTGAAAATAGGCCCGCACCCAGGGATGCTCGGATTGCAGCAGTTCGCGCATTGGGCCGACCGCGACGATCTTGCCGTCGGCGAGCGCAGCGACGCGGTCGCAGACCGTGGTCAGGCTCGCAAGGTCATGGGTGACCATGAACACGGTCAGCCCGAGGGTCTTTTGCAGCGTGCCGATGAGCGCGTCGAAATCGCCGGCCGCGATCGGATCGAGGCCGGAGGTCGGCTCATCCAGGAACAGGATCGGCGGATCGAGCGCGAGCGCGCGCGCCAGCGCCACGCGCTTGGTCATGCCGCCGGATAACTCTGAGGGGTACTTGTCGCCGTCCTGTGCCCGCAACCCGACCATCTCCAGCTTGGCGATCGCGATCTCGTCCATCAGCTCCTGCGAGAGCACCAGATTTTCGCGCAGCGGAAACTGGACGTTCTGCCGAACCGTCAGCGAGGAGAACAGCGCGCCCTGTTGAAACAAGATGCCCCATGTCAAGGCTGCGCCTTGCCTGCGGCCGCCGATGGGCTGTCCCATGACTTCGATGGTCCCGCCTTGGCGCGGGATGAGGCCGATGATGGTCCGCATCAACACCGACTTGCCTCCGCCGGACGCGCCGACCAGCCCGAGGATCTCACCCCGCCAGACGTCGAGCGAAAGATGGTCGAGCACGGTCTGGCGCCCGAAGCCGACCACGAGGTCGTGGACGCGGATCGCGAACTTTTCTTGCGAGCCGGGCATCGTCACATCCCGATCGAGGCAAAGAAGATCGCGAACAGGCCGTCGAGCACGATCACCAGGAAGATCGATTTCACCACCGACGTCGTGGTCTGCCGTCCCAGCGACTCCGCGCTGCCCTTGACGCGTAAACCTTCGCTGCAGGCAACGATCCCGATCACCAGCGCCATGAACGGCGCTTTCAGGATGCCGACCTCGAAATGCGTGACGGAGATGGCTTCACGCAGCCGCGCGATGTAGATTGCGGGCGCCATGCCACCATAGAATTGCGCGACCAGGCCGCCGCCATAGAGCGCAGCCATCGATCCGATGAAGGCCAGAATCGGCAGCGCGATGACGAGAGCCACAACGCGCGGCAGGATCAGGACGTCGATGGGATCGAGGCCCATGGTCGAGAGCGCGTCGATCTCCTCGCGCATCTTCATGGAGCCGAGTTCGGCGGTGTAGGCGCTTCCGGAACGGCCGGCGACCATGATGGCGACGATCAGCACGCCGAGCTCACGCAGCACGAGGATGCCGACCATGTCGACGGTGTAGGATTCCGCGCCGAACCTGCGGAAATGGAAGAACCCCTGCTGCGCGATGATGGCACCGATTAGGAAGGTGATTAGTACGACGATAGGAATCGCCTGCCACCCGATCCGGTCGAGCTGATAGACCAGCGATGTCAGCCGCAGCGAGCGCGGACGGCGCAGCACGCCGAACAGAGCCATGAACAATGCGCCCAGCATGTGAAGAAAGATCGAGACGTCTTCCCGGGCCCCGATCGTCGCCTTGCCGAGATCGTTCAGCCTGAGCAAAACCGGATTGGGCGCGACCGCCGGCGCCGGCGTACGACGATTGACCTGACGCACCTCGTCCAAAAGACCGCCGAAACGATCGGCGACACCGACGAATTCCGCCGATCTGCCGGATGCTGCCGCCCTGCGCGACAGCTTCTCCAGGACCCAGGCACCGAGCGTGTCGAGCGCGCTGACGCCTGACATGTCCAGCGTCACGGCTCTGGATCGATCGACATCCGCCCCGACCGATCGGGACAGCGCTTCAAGTGCGGACACATTGGCGGCGGTCCACGGCCCCTCGGGGCGCAATTTAAGCGCATCGCCCGACGGCGTTGCCAGCAATAGAGGTTCCGAATTCACACCATATCCTCGTGGGACGACCGGTCCCCGCTCGTTGGTCTTCTAGGCCGGCATCACGTTACCCGATTGACCTGCCTCAACACAGGCCCAGGACTGCCCCTTGACGCAAATCAATTGCCGTTGGGGGCGCTCGCATAGGCTCTTGCCATTCAATGGAGACCGCTAATGTTCGACACCGGCAGAATGAGCGACGAGCTGAAAGCGCTGAAGGTCGACGTCACACGTCTGCTGAGCACGGCCGGCGAAGAGATGTTCGATGCGTCAAAGGACCGCGCCGAGGCGCTCGCCGATCAGATCAAGGCTGCATTGGCCGAGCTCGGCGAGACCGTCAGCGAGGAGCAGGAACAGCTTCACGACCTCGTCACGGAGCGTCCCGCAGCGGCACTTGCGTCCGCCTTCGCGCTCGGCGTCGTGGTCGGCTTCATGCTCAGGAGACATTAGGTGAATACGGAAAATGTCGTCAAACATCTGCGTGCGCTGTGGCGCACCGACAGGATCATCGCCGACATCAGGCTGCGCCATCTTCTGGTCGGGCTTGGCCTGCGTGCCTTCGCGGCGCTGATCGCGGCATTCGGCCTGCTGATGCTGGAGTTCGCGGCCTATTTCGCGCTGGTCCAGATCTGGAGCGCGATTGCCGCGGCCGCCGCCCTCGGTGCGATAAATTTCGTCATTTCAGGAATCCTTTTCGCCGTCGCGAAGCGTTCTCCGTCAGGTCGCGACATCGAGCTTGCCAATGAAATTCACGGCGCATCCATCGAAGCCCTCCAACTGGAAGCGCGCGCGCTTCAGGCCCAGGTGTCGGGCGCGGCTCACCATCCGCTCAACACGATTGTGCCTGTACTGGTTCCGTTGATCGCGATCATCGTCAAGGGCCTGCGGAAAACGACCAAGCAGGCGGCAGCGTCGGCCGAGGCACGCTCGTAGTCGCGCGCTCAGAGCTTCAGCCGGACATCACAGATGTCCGGCTCGGTCGGATCCGGCTTGACCGTGAAGCCGAGCTGGCGGCACATCTCCAGCATCGTGCTGTTCTCCTTGAGCACATCGCCCGAGATCGCCTTCAGCCCCTCCGACCTCGCATAGTCGATAATCAGTTGCATCAGCGCCCATCCGAGCCCCCTGCCCTTGAGGTCGGACCGCAGCAGGATCGCGTACTCGCCGGACTCGTAGATCGAGTCCGAATGAATCCGGACCACGCCGACCATCTCGCTGGTGGCTTCATCGAACGCGATGAAGGCCATCGCGCGCGCATAATCGAGCTGGGTCAGGCGCGCGATGAATTCGTGGGTAAACTCCTTCATCGCGGCGAAGAAGCGCAGGCGGAGGTCGTGTGGCGTGACGTGACGCAGGAACTCGTGGATGGTCGGCTCATCCTCCGGACGTATGGGCCGCACGAAGATGCGCCAGCCATCCTTGAGCGCGAGGCGGCGCTCCCACTGTGAGGGATAGGCGCGAACGGCGAAATTGGCGGGTCCTGAACCTGCGAATTTCCGTTGCGACGGCCCGACCGCGACGCGGGCATCGACCGCCGTCACGCCGGTTTCATCCGCGAGCAGCGGGTTGATGTCGAACTCGCGGATTTCGGGAATGTCGGCCGCCATCTGCGCCAGCTTGACCAGCACCATGGCGACGGCATCCTGCTTGACGGCCGGCACGTCCCGATAGGCGTGGAGCAATCGCGAGACACGTGTACGGTCGATCAGGTCGCGGGCGAGCTGCAAATCGAGCGGCGGCAGTGCCAGCGCCTTGTCGTTGATGATTTCCACCGCGGTCCCGCCACGACCGAACACCACGACAGTCCCGAAGGTCGGATCGTCGGCGAGACCCAGGATCAGCTCGCGCGCCTTCGCCTTCACGACCATCGCTTGCACGATGACGCCGTCAATGCGGGCTTCGGGGCGAAGCTTCTTTGCCCGAGTGAGAATGTCGGTGGCAGCCGCGCGCACGGCCTCCGGCGTGGTCAGATTGAGAACGACGCCTCCGACGTCCGACTTGTGAACGATGTCGCGGGACATGATCTTCAGCACGACTGTCGAACCTTGCGCGAAAATCTCATTGGCGTGGGCCACCGCCTGCTCGACATCGGTCGCCGCGCAGGTCGGCACCATCGCGATGTCATAGGCCCCGAGCAGATGCTTGACCTCGACAGGCTCGAGCCATTTGCGGCCGTCGGCGATCGCGGTGGCGACGATCTGCTTGGCCGCTCGGGCGTCAGGCAGGAACGTGTCGGGCATCGCAGGCGGAACCTGGCTCAGCTCCTCGACCACTTCGCGATGCCGAACCAGATGCATGAAGCCGCGCACGGCATCGTCTTCGGTTGGATAATTCGGAATACCGGCGCTGGACAGCGTTGCGATGATCTCTTGATTGGCTCCGACCCAGGCGGCCAGAACGGGTTTTGCCCAACTGCGCCGCTGCTCGCGATACTTGCTGACACGTTCGGTCACCGTCGTCGCGATATCGGCGGCCGAGGCGATTGCGGTCTGGACATTGAGAACAAGGACCGCGTCATTGTCGGGATCGGCGAGCAGAACCTCCAGCGCCGCCGCGTAGCGTGATGCATCCGCATCGCCGACGATGTCGACGGGATTTGCGCCGGACCAGGTCGACGGCAGCACCGCGTCGAGCTTTTGACGCGCCTCCGCCGAGATGGACGCCGGAATTCCGCCGAGCTCGACCAGTCGATCGACCGCGAGGACGCCGATGCCGCCCCCATTGGTCAGAATTGCGAGACGCTTGCCGGCCGGCGATTCGACGCGACCGAGCGTCTCGGCGCAATCGAACAGCTCGCGCAGATCAGACACCCGCAGGACACCGGCTCGGCGGAATGCCGCGTCATAAACGGCGTCCGCACCGGCGAGAGCGCCGGTATGGGTGGCGGCGGCCTTCGCGCCCGGCGCCATGCGGCCGGACTTCACCACGACGACAGGCTTCACGCGCGCCGCAGCGCGTGCGGCCGACATGAACTTTCGTGCGTCCTTGATGGCCTCGATATAGAGCAGGATCGCGCGGGTCTTGTGATCCATCGCGAAATAGTCGAGCAGGTCGGCAATGTCGACGTCGATCTGATCGCCGATCGAGACGATACCGGAGAAGCCGACGCCGCGCTGCGCGGCCCAGTCGACCATGCCGGCGGCGATCGCGCCCGATTGCGAAATCAGCGCGAGATTTCCCGCGCCCGGCATGTGCGCGGCGAAACTGGCGTTGAGGCTCGCACCGGGCATCATGATGCCGAGGCAATTGGGGCCAATCAGCCGCATGCCGTACTTCCGGGCTGCCGCGATGGCGGCCTCTTGCAGCGACCCGGGTCCATGACCGAGGCCGGCCGACACGATTAGGGCGCCCGCCGAGCCGCGGCGACCGGCCTGCTCGATGATGCCGGGAACCTCACCAGCCGGCGCGGTGATGACGACGAGCTCGGGAACGAATGACAGCTTGTCCAGGCTGCTCACTGCAGCCATGCCGCCGATCTCGGCGTGGCGCGTGTTCACCAGGCCGAACGGCCCCTTGAAGTCCGCCTTGCGAATATTTTCCAGAACGGCGCGTCCTACCGACACCGGACGGGAACTCGCGCCGACAAGCGCGACCGACTTGGGCGACAGCAGGTTCTTCAGGCGGTAGGTCGACATGATTACAATCGTCCGATCGGGCGAGGGGTCCGACAGTCGCGAAGCTAGCCCGGATTTTTGGTGAACGCACCTAGTGCGATATCATCACCCAGCACGGTGGCTGGCCGATGACAGTCTTGGTTACACCGCCCCAGACGATCTCGTTCAGGCGCGAATGGTGGTAGGCGCCCATGACGATGGCGTCGATCGTATGCGACTGCGCCCAATTCCCGAGCACCTTGCCGATCGAGCTACCGCCGCCCGTCACCGTTTCGAACGACGCGTAAACTCCGTGTTCCCTGAGATGATGGACGAGACTTGTGCCGGATTGTGTGATCGCCTCTGTCGGGTCGTCCGCCACGGTCACCACGCGGACCGAGGAAGCAGCTTGCAGGATCGGCAACGCGTCGCCGACCGCGCGCGCCGCACGAGCGGAGTGATCCCAGGCGATCACGACGTTCTCGAATTCGGAGCGAAGTTCCTCCACGCGATGTTCCGGACAGAGCAGAAGCGGCCGGCCGGACTCGAACAAGAACGTCTCGACAATGAGCTCTGTTCGGCTGTCGTGCGGCTTCACGGGGATCAGCGTGAGGTCGCTGAAACGCGCATGCTCGGCCAGGATTGCCGCGATCTGATCAGCCGGCACCTTGCCCGATCGGCTTTGAGCGCGAATGTTGGCGCGGGAGGCCGCATTGGTGAAGGCGTTCAGGAGTTGCTGGGCGTCGCTCAACTCATGCGCCTCCCCGGCCTCAGCGGAAGCCGCATCGTCGCGGAGCACCACCTTCGGCCGCTCGAAAACATCTTCCTCGAGCGCAAACGCGGTGATCCTGGCACCGAGGTCACCGGCCACGGCCACGCACTTCTCGATCGCAGCGAGGGCCGGGCCGCGCGGCTGGCCGACAAGCGGCAGAAAGACGTCCTTGATGGGCATCGGGATTCTCCTTGCCGGCCAAAATAGGCCGCCTTTGGTCGGGACGCTTGATCCTCGTCAAACCGGGGGAACTCCGTCTCGTCAACCGACGGCAGGCCTTGACGGAAGTCAAGGACTGGTCGTGATCCCGTTCTAAGGATGAACTTGGTTTGCGGCCGGGCCGCTTGCCGACCCATCTGCATGTGCGGGCAGGAATGACCGACGATTCCGCGACCCAGGAACGGATCTTTGCGGCGCTGACCGCGCAATCCGGCGTCAAACGGATCGACACGCACGCCGCTTCGGTCTTCCTCGACGGGACGCGCGCGCTGAAGATCAAGCGGGCTGTGCGATTTCCCTTTCTCGACTATTCGACACTGGGCAAGCGCAAGGCGGCCTGCGAGGAGGAGATCAGGATCAACCGGCCGCTGGCGCCACAGATTTATCACCGCGTCGTGGCAATCACGGAGGAGCCAGACGGATCGGTGAAGGTTGACGGCCATGGCCGACCGATCGAGTATGCGGTCGACATGGCGCGCTTCGACGAAAGCCGGACGCTGGATCATCTGGCGAAGGCTGGACCGTTTGATGCTGGCCTTGCGTCGGCCATCGCCGATGCGATCTCCGCTTCGCATGCTGCGGCGATACCCACCGATAGCAAGGCATGGGTCTCATCCATCCCTGCCCTGGTCGACGGCAACAGCAATGGTCTGCGGAACGGCAATCATTTCCAGGCCGCAGAGATCGAGCAGCTTGCCCAAGCCTCGCACGAGGCATTTTTGCGCGTTCGCGCGTTGCTTGAGGAGCGTGGCCGTCAGGGCTTCGTGCGCCGCTGCCACGGCGACCTGCATCTTGCGAATATCGTGTTGATCGAGCAGCAGCCCGTGCTGTTCGACGCCATCGAGTTCGACGCACAGATCGCGACCGTCGATGTACTCTACGATCTCGCGTTCACGCTGACGGATCTGTTGCGCCATGATCAGCCGCTGGCGGCCAACATCGTCCTCAACCGATATCTGGCTGCGACCCCGCCCGAAAATCTCGGCGCGCTTTCCACCCTGCCGTTGTTCATGTCCATTCGCGCGGCGATCCGTGCCCATGTCGCGCTGGCGCGGCTGAAGCCGCCACATTCCGACAATGCCGGCACTCTTGAAGAAGCCCGCCGCTATTTTGACCTCGCCCGGGCGCTGATCCAACCTCCTGGCCCCCGTCTGATTGCGGTCGGCGGACTGTCGGGCACCGGCAAGACGGCTTTGGCGCGCACGCTCGCGCCGGCCGTGGCGCCCCTGCCGGGGGCGGTCGTGCTGCGTAGCGACGTCGTTCGCAAGCAAATGTTCGGAGTCAGGGATACAGACCGATTGCCGCCATCCGCATACACGCCTGAGCTCGCGGAGCGGGTTTACCAGACGTTGGCCCAACACGCCCGACGTGTGTTGGCCCAGGGCCATTCGGCGATCGTCGACGGCGTATTCGCCCGCGATTTCGAACGAGACGCATTCGCCGTGTTGGCCCGGGCGTGTAACGTGCCTCTCACCGGTCTCTTCCTGGTCGCGGACCTCGCGACCCGGCAGGCCCGAATCGGTAGCCGCCGCGGGGACGCATCCGACGCCACGCAAGAGGTTGCCGCACTGCAAGAGCACTATAATATCGGCCAAATCGGTTGGGCGACCATCGATGCATCAGGGACACAACAGCAGACGCTCCAGAGCTGCCGGGATGCGATCGCTAGGGCAAATAAGGCAATCTGATTGGCGCGGGCTAAGATGGCGCGACCCACCACGAGTTCGACGGCGATCGCTCGCGCCAGGCCGGCGACGAGGCGCAATGCCCTGCCCGCCCGTCTCAGTCCCGGCTTGGCCTGTGACACGGCCTTTCGGATCATCGCACGCCGCCATCTCGACGCTGTCCTTGCCCAGCATGACAGCACTTGCCGCGGCAACCCGGAGGCGCTGCATCAGATCCGGATTGCACTGACGCATCTACGAACCGCAATTCGCTTCTTTTCGCCCATGGTCGACGATGCGCTGCGACCCAAAGTCTGGGCCGAGCTGAAATGGCTGAACAGCCAGCTCGGCATGGTGCGAGACCTCGACGTCGCGATTGAGCGTGTCGTGGCCGAGAGCAGCGAGGAGCTCTCCGTGATTGCCGAACTCCGGCATTGGGACGAGAAGCGCGCCGAGAGCCACCGCCTGCTCGCCCGCGCGCTGCAATCCGCGCGATATCGGCGCTTGGTCGAGCAGACCTCGACCTGGATCGAGAGCGGCCCATGGTCGACCAGGCCCAGCAAGGACGCCATCAGGCTGCGTCGTCGCTCGCTCTCCGACCATGCGACGGCGCAACTGACGGAATGGGAATGGACGCTGCTCAAGAAGGCCCGGAGGCTCCGCAAGCTCGACGTCGAGAAACGTCACAAGCTGCGGATTCTCAACAAGCGACTGACCTATTCGATCGAGTCGCTGGAAGATCTGTTCGCCGACAAGTCGCTGACGAAGCAGAAATCGATCCTCAAGCAATTGCGCAAGGCGCAACGATCGCTCGGACAACTGAATGACGACGCACGAGGCCAAACTCTGGCAGCGTCCTTGAACCGGGCGGGCCCCGAGGCAGGCATTCGTTTCCACAACCGCAAACGTGCAAAGAAGCTGCTGCAGATCGCCTCGACGGCTTACCGGAAGCTGGACAAGGCCAAGCCCTTCCGTTCCTCTGATCTTGCGCCGAATTTGGAGCCAGAGGACTAGAGGCTCCCAAGCCGGGCTTGACTTACGTCAAATCCAGGCGCTGACGCTGATCTAAGCTTCGCAGATCAATATTTGTGTGAACCTGCGGAGCTCGAAAATGCGCGCCCACCAGATCATGACCCGGTCGGTCATCTCGGTTACCCCCGACACCAGCATCGTCGAAGCCGCGAACATCGTGCTGAAGCGCCACGTCAGCGGCCTCACCGTGGTCGACGACACCGGCAAGCTGGTCGGAGTCGTCTCGGAAGGGGACTTCATCCGACGCAGCGAAATCGGCACCGGGCGCAAGCGGGGCCGCTGGCTGCGATTCATCCTCGGCCCCGGCAAATCGGCCAGCGATTTCGTCCATGAGCATGGCCGCAAGGTCTCGGAGGTGATGACCGCCTCGCCCGTGACCATCACCGAGGATACCGCGCTCGCGGAGATCGTCGATCTGATGGAACGGAACAATGTGAAGCGCCTGCCGGTGGTGCGCGGCGACAAGCTCGTCGGCATCGTGTCGCGCGCCAACCTGCTGCAGGCAGTGGCCGGTCTCGCCCGCGAGGTGCCGGATCCGACGGCCGACGACGATCACATTCGCGGCCGCATCATCGACGCCGTGGAGAAGAGCGATTGGTGCCCGTTCGGGCTGAACGTCATCGTCCGCGACGGCATCGTTCACCTGAGCGGTGTCATCACCGAGGAACGCACGCGGCAGGCAGCGATCGTCGCAGCCGAGAACGTCGAGGGCGTGAAGAAGGTGCACGACCATCTTTGCTGGGTCGATACGATGTCTGGCGTTTATCTGAATTCGCCAGAGGACGAAGATCTCGTAAAGGCGAGCTGAAGCATAGCGGTTCAGCGAGGAATGACAGCGGTGGCTTCGATCTCGACGCGCGCCGCCTTCTCGACGAGGCGGACGACCTGGAGGAGCGCCATCGCAGGATAGTGCGCGCCAAAAATCGTCCGGTAGATCTTGCCGAGCTCCTTCAGGTTCGACAAGTATTCGTCCATGTCGACCACGTACCAGGTCAGGCGCACCAAGTGCTCGGGCCGCGCACCTGCTTCGGCAAGGATCGCCGCGATATTGCTCAACGTCTGACGCACCTGCGCGACAAAGCCCTCCGCGAGACGCTCCTCGGCATCCCAGCCGATCACCCCGCCGGTGACGACGATGCGCCCCTCAGCGGCTATGCCGTTGGCGTAACCCTTCGGCATCGGCCAGCCGGACGGCTGGAGCACCTGCGCCACTGAACGGGTTTCATCCTCAGGGGCGCTCGGCAGCACCGCAAGCTGTGGGCCTTTCGGCGTCGTCACGGACAATTCCTGATCCTCATCTCATTCTGCGGCGACGCCCGATGACGTCGCGGCGGCCTGCGCCAATTGCCGCAAGGCAAAGCGCTTCAACTTGCCGGTCTCGGTCTTCGGTAACTGCGTCACGAACTCGATCGCGCGCGGGTATTTGTAAGGCGCGATCTCGCGTTTAACATGCTCCTGCAACTCGGCCGCGAGCTGCGCATCCGGCGTCACGCCGGGCGCAGCAATGACATAGGCCTTCACGATCATGCCGCGCGCTTCGTCTGGTGCGCCGACAACGCCGCATTCGGCAACCGCCGCATGTGTCAGCAGCGCCGCCTCCACATCCGTTCCCGCGATATTATACCCGGCGGAGACGATCATGTCGTCGGAGCGCGACTGATACCAGAAATAGCCATCGCTATCCATTAGATAGGTATCGCCGGTGATATTCCAGCCATTCTGGACGTATTTACGCTGGCGTTCGTCAGCCAAATAGCGACAGCCGGTCGGGCCACGCACCGCGAGCCGGCCCATCGTACCCGGTGGCAAATCGTTGCCGGCGTCGTCGACAATCTTCGCTTCATAGCCCGGCACAGGCTTGCCGGTCGCACCGGGACGGATCTCGTCTTCGGTCGCGCTAATGAAGATGTGCAGCATCTCGGTCGCGCCGATGCCGTCCATCAGCTTGATGCCGGTGGCTTTGAGCCAGGCATCAAATGTCGGCTTGGGCAGCGTCTCGCCTGCGGAGACACACTTCCGGAGCGAGGAAATGTCGCGGCCGGGAAGCTTGCCGATCATGGCACGGTACGCCGTCGGCGCCGTGAAGCAGACGGTCGTCTTGTACTGCTCGATCGCCGTGAGGATATCGTCGGGCGTGGTCTTCTCTAGAACGACGAAGGAAGCGCCGATATGCATCGGAAACAGCACGCCGCCGAAGCCGAAGGTAAAGGCGAGCGGTGCGGAGCCGACGAAACGATCGTTCTGCTCGGCCCGCAGGATGTTGCGCGAATAGCCGTCGCACACGGCCAGCATGTCCCGGTGGAAATGCATGGTACCCTTGGGATCACCGGTCGTGCCCGACGTGAAAGCGATCAGGCAGATATCGTCGGACGCGGTATCGACGGCCTTAAACTCCGGGCTCGCATCCGCGATGAGCGCCTCAAGCGAGTCGGCCGAGCCGTTGCCCCAATAGACGACGTGCTCGAGACCGGATGCCGCAGCCTTCGCTTTCTCCATCTCGTCGGAGAGTTTTCCGTCGCAGAGCGCCAGCGTGATCTCCGCCTTCTGGATCGGATAGAACAGCTCCTTGGCGCGCAGCAGCGGCATCGTCGCCACGCAAATGCCGCCCGCCTTGATCACCGCGAGGTAGGTCGCAACCATCATCGGGTTGTTGGCGGAGCGTAGCAGCACACGCCCGCCGGTCACGAGGCCTAGCTTGCCGACCAGCACATTGGCGATGCGATTCACCAGCGCTTGCAGCTCGCGATAGGTGTAACTGACCGCAGGACTGATGACGCAAGGCGCGTCGCCGTCGCCCTCTTCGACCCAGCGGTCGACGAAATAGCTGACGCAGTTCAGGCGCGATGGATAATTCAGCTCCGGCCGCGTGAAGATGAATTCGGGCCAGAGTTCGGGCGGCGGCAGATGCTGCCGCGCGAATGTATCGACATGGGCCGTCGCGGCACTGCCGTCATACGAGCCCGACACGTAAGCCTTGGCGGCGTTGGCCATCGCACGCTCCTTTGCGCATGGAAAGCACCCGGCAGCACTAACACGAAAACATTTTAGGCTTAAAACAATTCGGCGCAATAGCGGATTTTGGGCATCCCGTGCTTTTTCCTGGGGCAAATGGGAATTGAGGCCGGTCCGCCCACCGGCCTTAACGCCGGCGGCGTGCAGCCGATTTCTGCGCCGACGCCTTTGTCTTGGCCAGGAGCCGCATCAGGTCGCGCACATCCTTTGGCGTCAAATCGGCGAAGAGATCTGCGATCCAGGTCTCGTGTTCCGCGGCCATCTTGCGAAACTCGGCACGCCCGAGTTTCGTAAGGCGGATCACCTGGACGCGACGATCCGTCTCGGACGTACGACGATCGAGATGGCCGGACTCCACGAGTCGCTCGACCAGGCCGGTGACGTTGCCGTTCGACACCATCATGCGCTTGGAGACGTCAGAGAGCGTCATGCCGTCAGGCGCCTTGTCGAGCTGCGCCATCAGATCGAAACGGGGCAATGTGACGTCGAAGCGCTGCCGCAGCCGGCCGCGGACTTCGCCCTCGATCAAGGTCGTGCAGGTCAGCAGACGCAGCCACAGCCGAAGCTCTTCGGCATGGTCCTCCGGCGTCTCGACGGCCTTGGTCTCGGAATCGAGCATCTTGATGCAGTCACTGGCGGCTGGCGTTGTCGCCGGCACGGATTCCCTAACATTTTGAGCTTCAAATAAATTCGCGCGGGCTGCAAGCCTAAAGCTGCAACAATCGACCGCATGCGAATTTCTTTAGGCTTCAAACAATTGGCGTGCCGCTTGCATGAGCGTCGCCTGCGATGGCGCGATGCGCACAGCCTTGCTTGCCGCGGCGGCCATCATCGGCATAAGCTTGGATTGGAGTACGCGGCTTGCAACGCAAGCCCGATTGTCACGGGGGGACAAATCATGAAGACGCAATTGACCTTGGCCGCAGCTGCCTTGCTGCTCGGTAGCGCGGCGAACCCTGCCCTCGCCCAGGAGAAGATCAAGCTGGGTGTGATCGTGACCCTGTCGGGACCCGGCGCCGCGCTGGGCCAACAAGTCCGCGACGGCTTTGCGCTTGCTGTGAAGGATCTCGGCGGCAAGATGGGCGGCCGCGACGTGGAGGTCGTCGTGGTCGACGACGAGTTGAAGCCGGATGCGGCCGTGACCAAGGTCAAGGGCCTTCTGGAGCGCGACAAGGTCGACTTCGTGGTCGGACCAATTTTCTCCAACATCCTCCAGGCCATCCACCGGCCCGTTACGGAATCGAAGACCTTTCTGATCAGCCCCAATGCCGGCCCATCGACTTTTGCCGGCAAGGACTGCAGCCCGTTCTTCTATGTGACGTCGTACCAGAACGATCAGGTTCACGAGATCCTCGGCAAGGTGGCGCAGGATCGCGGCTACAAGCGCATGTACCTGATGGTACCGAACTATCAGGCCGGCAAGGATTCCGTCGCCGGCTTCAAGCTCGACTACAAGGGCGAGGTTGTCGAGGAGTCCTACATGCCGCTCAACACGCTGGACTTCCAGCCGGAGCTGTCCAAGATCTCGTCGCAGAAGCCCGATGCGCTCTTCACGTTCATGCCCGGTGGCCTCGGCGTCAATCTCGTCAAGCAATACAAGCAGGCGGGCCTTGCTGACAGCATACCGGTGCTCTCGGCTTTCACGGTGGATGAATCGACCCTGCCGGCGCAGCAGGACGCGGCCGTCGGCATGTTCGGCGGCGCGAACTGGGCACCCAATCTCGACAATCCCCAGAACAAGAAGTTCGTTGCCGCCTATGAGGCTGCCTACAATGGCGTGCCCGGCACCTATGCCTTCCAGGCCTATGATGCCGCGATGCTGATCGACAGCGCCATCAAGGGCGTCAAGGGCGACCTCTCCAACAAGGACGCCGTTGCGGCTGCCCTGAAGAAGGCCGATTTCACCTCGCTGCGCGGCTCGTTCAAGTTCAATACCAACGGCTACCCGATCCAGGATTTTTACCTGACCAAGGTCGCCAAGCGTCCGGACGGAAAGTTCCAGACCGAGATCGTCCAGAAGGTTTTTGAGAACTACGGCGACCGCTATGCCAAGGACTGCAAGGCGGCGAACTAAAGCCGAGCGTCGCGTCAAGGGAGGACTGCAATGAAGAGCGAAATCACCGGCATCACGCGGGCCAATGAGGGAATCCAGGGCATCTCCTGGAACATCCTCGGCCAGACCTATGTGCCGAAGAGCAACACCGAGCACAGCTTCTCCTGGCACGCGACGCTGCCGCCGGGCACATTCGTGCCGCCGCATATTCATCCCGATCAGGACGAGTATCTCTACATGCTGGAGGGGAAGCTCGATTTCATGCTCGGCAATTCCGAATCGCAAGCGACGGCAGGCGATCTGATCCGCCTTGGCATGGGCGTGCCGCACGGCATCTTCAACAAGTCCGAGCAGACCGCAAAAGTGCTGTTCTGGGTCTCGCCGACCCGCAAGCTGTTCGACCTGTTCTGGGGCCTTCACAACATGAAGGAGCAGAAGCCGGAGGACGTTGTGGCGATGGCTGCCGAGTTCAACATCCACTTCCTGCCGCCGCCGCCCGGCGGCTAGCAGCGGGCTTTAAGCGCGCACCGCGGCGAGGCCCGGCACTGCGGCGAATCCGGCTTTGGTCGCGTAGCCGCGCACGATCGCCTCGCGCTGGGAATAGCTCAACACGTTGTCGACATTGTCGAAGCCGTCGGGCGCGAGTTGCTCGACGGCGTCGATGACGCCCTCGGGGCCGCCGCGCCGGTTGGAGCGGACGATATCAGCGGTCATCGGCAGGCGCTTCTTCTCGTACTCCATCAGCGCCTGGCGTGGGTGCTCGGCACGCACCAGCGCGTCCGCGAGGCAGCGCGCATCCAGGATCGCCTGCGACGCACCATTGGAGCCGACCGGATACATCGGATGAGCGGCATCGCCCAGCAGCGTGACGCGCCCCGACGACCAATAAGGCAGGGGATCGCGGTCGCAGGTCGGATATTCATAGAATTCCGGCGTTGCCGAGATCAGGCTCTTCACGTCGATGTAAGGCACTGAGAAGCGCGCCACATGCGGCATCAGCTCCTCGCGGCGGCCCGGTCGCGACCAGTCTTCTTTGCGCGGCGGCGGCGCATTGCCTTCGCCGACCTTCACCAGCACGGCCCAGTTGGTCAGACGGCTCGCGGGGCTCGATCCCTCGGCGATCGGATAGATCACCACCTTGGCGTTGAGGCCACCGGCCACGATCATCGATTTGCCGGTGAGAAACAGCGGCCAGTCGCGCGCACCCCGCCACAGCATCAGACCGTTCCAGCACGGCGGCCCCTCGTTCGGGAACAGCGTGTCACGGACACGCGAATGGATGCCGTCGGCGCCGATCAGGATATCACCGCGTACGGTGTGGATATGCGTGCCGGTCCGGTCGAAGAAATAGGCCGTGACGCCGCCTTCATCTTGCGTGAACGCACCGAGGCGGCAACCGGTGTGGATCGATTCAGGCCCGAGCCGCTCCTCGACGGCGCGATGGATGACGCCCTGAAGCCTGCCGCGGTGAATCGAGAATTGTGGCACATCGTGGCCGGCATCCACCCCCCGGGCTTCGCGCCAGACCTCCTGGCCATGACGATTAAGGTAATAGAGCTGGTCGGTGCGGATCGCGACGTCGTCGAGCTTCTGCAAAAGGCCGAGGCCTGCGAGCTCGCGCATGGCATGCGGCAGCGTGTTGATGCCGACGCCAAGCTCGCGGATGGTGTCGGCCTGCTCGAAAATCTCGCAACCAATGCCACGCGAGCGCAACATCAATGCCGTGGTGAGACCACCGATACCGCCGCCGACAATAATCGCCTTCATCGCCCTCAACTCCACTCAAAACATGCCAGGCAATGGGTCAAATTCGCACGGGCGGTCACTCCGCCGCAAGCGGCTTTGTTGCCTCCGCCTTGAGCTCGGCCCGGGTCTTCGGCTTAGCCTTAATTCGCAGCTCCTCGAGATCCTGCCTATCGCGGACACTATTGCGGAAAATCTGCTCTTTTCCGGGCAGATATTGCGGCGGGCAGAACGCCCCGTTCGCTCCGTACCAGGCCGCGGCCTTCATGGTGAAGAAGGGGTCGACCAGATGCGGCCGCCCAAGCGCGACGAGGTCGGCCCGGCCGGCAGCGAGGATGGTGTTGGCCTGGTCCGCGGTCGTAATGTTGCCGACGCACATGGTGGCCACGCGTGCCTCGTTGCGGACCTGGTCGGAGAACGGGGTCTGGAACATACGCCCGTAGACCGGCTGCGCATCGCGCACAGTCTGTCCGGTCGAGACATCAACGAGATCGACACCGGCTTCGGCAAAGGCACGGGCGATGGCGACGGCGTCGTCGCCGTCGATGCCCCCCTCCGCCCAGTCGGTCGCAGATATACGCACCGACATTGGCTTGTGCGACGGCCACACCGCACGAAGCGCCTCAAAAACCTCAAGCGGGAAGCGCAGGCGATTGGCGAGGGAGCCGCCATACTCGTCCGTGCGGGTGTTAGTCAGGGGCGAGATGAAGCTCGCGAGCAGATAACCGTGGGCGCAGTGCAGTTCGAGCATGTCGAAGCCGCAGCGCTCGCCGCGCTCGGCCGCCGCGACAAAGGAATCTCTCACCGCCTTCATATCGGCGCGATCAAGCTCACGCGGCACCTGGCTGTCGGGGAAATAAGGCAGCGGCGACGCCGAGACCACCTCCCAGCCGCCCTCGTCCAGCGGCCGGTCCATGCCGTCCCACATCAGCTTGGTCGCACCCTTGCGGCCGGCGTGTCCGAGTTGCAGACAGATTCTCGCGGCCGAGTTGCCGTGGACGAAATCCACGATACGCCGCCACGACGCCTCCTGCTCGTCGTTCCACAGACCGGCGCAGCCAGGCGTGATCCGGGCGTCGCTGCTGATGCAAGTCATCTCCGTGAAAATCAAGCCGGCGCCGCCAATCGCGCGCGATCCGTAGTGCACCAGGTGAAAATCCCCGGGAACGCCCTCCTTCGCCGAATACATGCACATAGGCGACACCACGGCGCGGTTGGCGATCTCCATCTCGCGCAGTCGGATTGGCTGGAACAGCGGCACCATGGGCTTGTTGGTATCGACATCAAATCCATTGCCACGAACCTGCTTGGCAAACGATTTTTCGACCTCGGCCACGAAATCCGGCGCACGCAGCTTCAGATTATCATAGGTGATCGCCTTCGAGCGCGTCATCACGCCGAAGGCGAACTGGACGGGATCGAAATCCCAGAAGCGATCGACGTGCTCGAACCACACCAGCGAGACGTCGGCGGCGTGCTGAGTCTTTTCCACTTCTTCACGGCGGCCGTGCTCATAGACGTCCAACGCCGCCTCGATGCTGGGCGCATTCGCGATCGCCTCAGCCAGCGCGATCGCATCTTCCATCGCGAGCTTGGTACCGGAACCGATCGAGAAATGCGCGGTCGCCTTGGCGTCGCCAAGCAGCACCATGTTGTCCTTGACCCAGCGCTTGCTGCGGATCATCGGGAAATTGCGCCACATCGAGCGATTGGTGAGAAGCTCGTGACCGTCGAGGAACCAGCCGAAGATCTCGGCCATCCGCGCGGCGGATTGGGTTTCGTTTAGCCCCGTTAGTCCTGCTCGCTCGAACGTCTGCGGATCGGTCTCGAAAATCCAGGTCGAATGGCCGGCCTCGTACTGATAGGCGTGGGCGATGAACGGTCCCCACTCGGTCTCCTGGAAGATGAAGGTGAAGGCATCGAGCGGCTTGGTCGAGCCCATCCAGGCGAACTTGTTGGTGCGGAGGTCGACTTCCGGCTGGAAATGATCGACGTGCTTCTCGCGGAAGCGGCTGTTGATGCCATCAGCCAGCAAGATCAGATCGGCATCAGCGAAGCGCGACTCGTCGTCGATGTCCGCCTCGAAATGCAAGTTGACGCCGAGCTCACGCGCCCGCTGCTGGAGGATCAGGAGCAGCTTCTGCCGGGAGCACCCGCAAAAGCCGTTGCCGCCGACCCGATGCACAGTGCCGCGGAAATGCACGGCGATGTCGTCCCAATATGCGAATTCCTGGGTGATGCGGCGGTAGCTCGGAAGATCGTGCTTCTCGAAATTGTCCAGCGTGGCGTCGGAGAAAACTACACCGAAGCCGAAAGTGTCATCGGCGCGGTTGCGCTCATACACATTGATATCGGCGCTGGGGCGCTGCTTCTTGAGCAGGATCGCTACGTAGAGACCCGCAGGTCCACCACCGATGATCGCGACTTTCATGGGAGCCTCGCCAATTCACCCGGCCATGAAACTATTTTAAGCCTAAAATAATTTCGCGCAAGTCCCCGTTGCTGCCCATCCGCAAGCAAAGCTCCCTATTCAGTCGCCCCTGAAGACCGGCTTGACCTTGTTGGCGAACGCCTCGAAGGCGCGCGCGAAATCCGCCGTCGTCATGCACAGCGCCTGAGCAATGGCTTCCGCCTCGATCGCCTCTTCGATAGACATCGCCCATTCCATCGCCAGCATCCGCTTGGTCATGGTGTTGCCGAAGGTCGGACCTTCCGCGACCTGCTTGGCCAGCAACTGGGCCTGGGGCAGCACCTGCTCCGGCGTCACGATGCGGCTAAAGAAGCCCCAGCGCTCACCCTCTTCCGCGGTCATGAATCGCCCGGTGTAGAGCAGCTCGGAGGCACGGGACTGCCCGATGATCCGCGGCAGGATCGCGCAGGCACCCATGTCGCAGCCGGCAAGCCCCACCTTGTTGAACAAGAAAGCGACCTTGGCGCCACTCGCGGCGAGCCGCATATCCGACGCCATGGCGACGATCGCGCCAGCGCCGGCGCAGATGCCCTCGACCGCGGCCACGATCGGCTGCGGACAGGCCCGCATCGCCTTGACGAGGTCGCCCGTCATCCGCGTGAAGGCGGTGAGCCCCTTGGTGTCCATCTTCACGAGCGGGCCGATGATCTCGAACACGTCGCCGCCGGACGAGAAATTGCCTCCGGCGCCGGTCACGACAATGGTCTTGACCGCATCGTCGAACGCGCAGGCGCGGAAGAAATCAGTCAGCTCCCGATAGCTCTCGAAGGTCAGCGGATTCTTTCGTTCGGGACGATTGAGTGTCACCGTCGCGACACCGTCGACCACGGCCAGCAGAAAGTGCTCGGGCGAATAGTCCGCGAGCGGCACGGTCACGGGATTGGCAGGTCTGCTCATGCGATGTCCTCTTTGTTCCGAGCCGCTAGATTTCGCCGCCGGCTACCGCGATCGCCTGACCGGTGATCGCGCCAGCGCCCTCACCGCACAACCAGAGCACGGCGTCCGCCACCTCCTGCGGCGTGATCAGGCGCCCCTGCGGATTGTGCTTCGCAAGCTCGGCAATGGCCTGCTCGCGGCTGCGGCCGGTTTTCTTCATGATGTTCTCGATGCTGCCGGCGACCAGATCGGTATCGGTGAAGCCGGGACACACCGCATTCACAGTCACATTGCTCCCGGCCATCTCGAGGGCGAGCGAACGGACGAGACCGACGACGGCGTGCTTGGCCGCGGTGTACGCACTGACATAGGCATATCCCTTGAGCCCGGCCGTCGAGGCGACCGCCACGATCCGCCCATAGGGACGATGCTTCATGCCCGGCAACACACCGTGGATCGCATGGACCACGCCCATGAAATTGACGTCCATCATCCGCGCGAAAAGGGCGCTATCCGATTTCGAGAACGGCGCCGACTCGGCGCTGCCGGCGTTGGCGATCAGAATGTCGATCGGCTTTCGCGCATGCACTTCGGCAATGGCTGCCTTCAACGCGGCTTCGTCAGAGACGTCGGCGACGGCGGCAAAATGCGCAGCGCCTGCACTCACGGCCTCCTCAAGGGTTGCTGCGTTCCGGCCAAGCACCGTGACGGTGGCACCAGCTCCAACGAGAGCCGCCGCAATCGCCCGGCCGATGCCGCGGCCACCACCGGTCACCAGCGCGTGCGGCGAATGCGGCAATCCGGACATGCGCGGGCTCCCTGACGTAACTGCTGGCCTATGCTTCGATATATTTTAAACTTCAAGCTTTTGCAACGAAGCGTACTCGTGACCTCCGGGAAGGCTATGCACCCGGCGGCCCGAAAATTGCTTTAAGTATAAAATTATCTCTTCCCATCCCTCACAAGCCTGTTAGCATCACCGGGCCAAGCAAAAGGATATCGCGTGTCGCAGCCCGCGCCGATGATAACAAAGGATGGTCGCTTCGCCTATGAAGCCGCAGGCGATCCGGGCGCGGTCCCTGTGATTTTCCTTCACGGCATTGGCGGCGCAGCGCGGGCATGGCGGCGCCAGCTCGCCACATTCGGCAACCGCTTCCTCGCGATCGCGTGGGACATGCCGGGCTACGGTGGGTCAGCGCCGCTTGGCGGCGTTAGCATCTCTGCCCTGGCCGATGCGCTCCAGCAATTCATCACGCAGATCGATGCAACCAATCCTATTCTGGTCGGCCATTCCATCGGCGGCATGATCGTCCAGAAATTGCTGGTTCAGTCTCCCAAATTGGCACGCGCCGTGGTGTTGGCGCAGACTAGCCCGGCCTTCGGCAAGGCGGACGGCGATTGGCAGAAATCGTTTATCGCAGCGCGGCTTGGGCCACTCGATCGCGGAGAGACGATGAAGTCGCTGGCGCCTTCCCTGGTGAAGGAGCTTGTCGGCGACGAGCCAGATCCAAAGGGGATGGAGCTTGCACGCGAATGCATGGCAAGCGTGCCGGAAGCGAGCTATCGCGCCATGATGCTGGCCCTAATCGGCTTCGATCAGCGCAGCACGCTCAAGGATATTTCCGTACCAACGCTGCTGCTGTCCGGCTCAAGGGACAACAATGCGCCCGCTCCCATGATGGCGAAGACGGCGACTTATATTCCTTCGGCGGAGCATGTCGAGCTGGCCGGCGTGGGCCACCTCGCAAACCTGGAACGTCCGAACGCTTTTGACGAGGCTCTCGGCCGGTTTCTTGACTCCGTCGCGACTAAACGAGGGTGATCGCGCAATGACCATGCAAGTCAGCAAGACCATTGGCGCCAGCGACAGGGTCGCACTGGATGCGCCAATCTTCGATCCCGTCGCGTTCCGCTTGAGCGAGGAGCAGACCGGCATCATCGCCCGCGCCCGCGAGATCGGCCAGAGCGTGTTCGCGGACCGCGCCGCGACCTATGATCGCGAGGCGATCTTCCCGACCGAGAATTATCGCGACCTGCACCGTGTTGGCCTGCTCGGCATCGCCGTCCCCAAGAAGCATGGCGGGCTCGGCGCGAACTACCAGACCTACGCTTTGGCAGCAGCCGAGATCGGCCGCTATTGCGGTGCCACTGCGCTCACATGGAATATGCATGTCTGCTCGACCCTGTGGTCGGGCCCGCTCGCCGACGATCTCGATATGGACGGGGAGACCCGCGCCGAGCACGAGCGGCGGCGCGCGGTCCATTACAAACGCATCGTCGAGGACGGCGCGATCTATTCGCAGCCTTTCTCGGAAGGCGGCGCGGCGGCCGCGGGCGGCGTTGCGTTCGGTACGGAAGCAAAGCCCGTCGAGGGTGGCTGGATCGTCAACGGCAAGAAGATCTTTGCATCGCTCTCCGGCCATGCCGACTATTACGGCGTGCTGTGCACCGAGATCGAGGAAGGCGCGAAAGCTTCGCGCCGCAACACGCTTTACTTGGCAATCCCTGCCAAATCGCAAGGCGTTTCAGTCGTCGGTGATTGGGATCCACTCGGCATGCGCGGAACGATCTCGCGAACGCTTCTGTTCAAGGACGTGTTCGTACCGGACGATTCCGCGTTGATGCCGCGCGGCGTCTATTTCCAGGCCGCGATGCGCTGGCCGCACATGTTCCTGACGCTGTCGCCGACCTATATGGGCCTTGCGCAGGCCGCCTATGACTTCACCGTGCGCTATTTGCGCGGCGAGGTGCCGGGCATGCCACCGGTCAAGCGCAGGATGTATCCGACCAAGCAGATTGCAGTGGCGCAGATGCAGATCAAGCTGGAGCAAATCAAGGCGATCTGGTTCCAGGCTGTCACCGAGGCGCGCGCCAATCCGAGCAAGGAGCAGGTGCTGCGCGCCTATGCCGCGCAATATTCGGTGATGGAAGGCGCCAATGAGCTGGCGGCGCTCGCGATCCGAACCTGCGGTGGTCAGGCCATGCTCCGGTCGCTTCCGCTGGAGCGCATCTATCGCGACAGCCGCTGCGGCTCGCTGATGCTGCCCTGGACAGCCGAACTCTGCCTAGACCGGCTCGGGCGTGAGGCGCTGTACGAGGCCGGTGAAACGGACGACTGACGGTGGACCTCTGTAGTCTGATCGACCGCAACGCGGCGTTCGCGCCAGACAAGATAGCCATCGCCTTCGAAGGGGAGCGGCTGAGCTACGCCGCATTCGCCGCGCGCATCGAACGGACTGCCATGGCGTTGAAGCAGGAGCTCGGCGTCGGCCGCGGCGACCGCGTCGCGATTCTGAGCCTGAATCGGCCGGATTATCTGGTCCTGCTCTATGCGTGCGCACGGCTCGGCGCGATCCTGGTGCCGCTGAACTGGCGGCTCGCCGTCGCCGAACAGCTGTTCATTCTCTCAGATGCAGGCGCGAAGGTACTCATACTCGAGCAGGCATTTGAGGGTGTGCTGCCCGAACTCACACCGGGGATGGCCGTTATCGGCCTCGACTTCAAGCCGCCGCACGGCGCAGCCTTCGATGATTTACTGGCGGGCAACAGAGTTAGCGGACGCAACCCACACACCGATCTCTCCTGCCCACTTCTCATCGTGTACACGTCCGGCACGACCGGACGGCCAAAGGGCGCGGTGCTGCGTCAGGAGGCGCTGTTCTGGAACGGCGTCATGAGCCAGCACATGCACAACATGACATCCGACGATCATGTGCTGACCGTGCTGCCGTTCTTCCACGTCGGCGGTCTCAACATCCAGACCACACCGGCGCTCCAGCTTGGTGCGACCGTCACGATCCATGCCCGCTTTACGCCGGATACGGCGCTCGCGACCATCGCGCAGGCACGACCGACACTGACCGTGATGGTGCCGGCGATCATCCAGGCCGTGACCGAGCATCCCGCCTGGGCCAGCGCCGATCTCTCGTCGCTAAAAGCCGTCGCCACCGGCTCGACCATCGTACCGCCGCATCTGATCGATCGTGTCGTCGCACGCGGAGTTCCGGTGCTCCAGGTCTACGGTTCGACAGAAACCTGCCCCATAGCAGTGTACACGCGGCTTGGCGGCGATCTTTCGCGCGCGGGATCGACCGGTCTTGCCGGCCTGTGCTGTGAGGCAAAGGTCATCGATCAGGGAGGCCGCGAGGTGCCGGCGGGCATGCCGGGCGAGATCGCGGTGCGTGGGCCGAACGTAATTTCTGAATATTGGGGCAATGCGGATGCCACGCGCGACGCGCTGCAAGATGGCTGGTATCGCACCGGAGATATCGGCCTGTGCGACGCCGACGGCTATTTCTGGGTGCGCGATCGCAAGAAGAACATGATCATTTCCGGTGGCGAAAACATCTATCCGGCCGAAGTCGAACGCGTCCTGCTCGAACACCCCGATGTCAGCGAATGCGCCGTAATCGGCAGGCCGGACCAGCGCTGGGACGAGGTGCCGATCGCCTATGTGATCCGCCGATCCGGCTGCCGCCTCGAAGCGGACGAGCTGAAGGGGCACCTTCAGGCCGAGCTCGCGCGCTACAAGGTGCCGCGCGACATTATCTTCGTCACAGACCTCCCGCGCACGGCGCTGGGCAAGGTTCAGCATTTCCTGCTCAAGCAGCTTGATGCGCAGTCGCGCGCGCAAGGAGGAGCATCTTGAAGATTGCGGTACTCGGTGGGGGAAACGGCTCTTTCGCAGCCGCGGGCGACTTTGCGCTGTCGGGGCATGATGTCCGGCTGTGGCGCCGCGACACGGACCAGGTTGCAGCCCATCGTGACGCAGGCTCGCGCATCCTGGTGAAGGATCATAACGGCCGCCATGACGTGAAGCTCGCGCTGGTCACAGCAGACATCGCCGAGGCCGTCGACGACACGGAGCTGATCCTGTGCCCTTCCCCCGCTTTCGCGCAACCGGATATCGCGCGTTTGCTTGCTCCGCATTTGCAGGACGACCAGGTGGTATTTCTGCCACCGGCTACATTCGGCTCGATGATCTTCGCGCAAGCCGCACGTGACGCCGGCAATCGCGCCAAGGCGAGCTTCGCCGAGACCGGCACGTTGCCCTGGCTGACCCGCAAGCACGGGCCGTTCGAGGTCGCGATCACCATCCGCGCCAAACGACTGCCAGTCGGCGTTTTCCCGCTCGATCGAGCTCCGCAGGCCCTCGAAGTGATCGGACGCGCCTTCCCTGGCGCGATCGAACCGTGCGGCGACGCGCTCTCTGGCGCACTGATGAATGCCGGCCCCGTCATCCATCCGCCACTGATCGTGATGAATGCGGGTCCGATCGAGCACTTCGAGCGGTGGGACATTCACAAAGAAGGCACGCAAGCTGCGATCCGCCGGGTCACTGACGCGCTCGACGCGGAGCGGATGGTGGTGCGTGAAGCACTCGGATATGCCGCGCCGCATTTCCCGCTCGCCCACCACTACGCCAAGGAGGGCGAAATCTGGATGTATGGCCGCGGCTCGCATGACCGCCTGACTGACTCCGGCGACTGGCGCGAACGCATCGTCCTGACCGAGCATCGCTACATGCGCGAGGATCTGCGGCTTGGATTATCGCTGCTGGTCTCCGTCGCAGGTCTCGCGGGTGTGGCCACACCGCTGGCCAAGGCCTTTCTGGCGATCGGCGGAGCGATCTGCGGCGAAGATATTACACAGGGCGGCCGAACGCTCGAAACGCTGGGCCTTGGCGGTCTCCACAAAGCCGAATTGCAGACGTTGCTTCGCGAGGGATTCTGACTGATGACCATCCGCGCCAACATCGCCTGTCTCGGGGCTGGCCGCATGGGCCGTGGCATCGCCGTCGCATTCGCCTACGCGGGACACACGGTCACCATGATCGACGTCAAGGCCCGTTCCGCGGAAGAATTCACCAGGCTGGAAGCGGACGCGCTCGGCGAGGTTCGGAAAACATTCGCCAGCCTGTCGAGCCTGGGGCTACTGACCGAGGCAGATGTCGAGCCACTCATCGCGCGGGTCTCGGTGGTGCCAGCCCGCGAGAGTGGAGCAGCGCTGACCGATGCCGGAATTGTCTTCGAAGGCGTGCCTGAGGTCGTCGAGCTTAAGCGCGAAGTGCTAGGGTCTGCCTCGCGGCAGGTCCGCCCCGACACGATCATCGCGTCAACGACATCGACCATTCTGGTCGACGATCTGTCCGACGCGATCGAACAACCTCGCCGCTTCCTCAACGTGCATTGGCTCAATCCGGCCTATCTGATCCCGCTGGTGGAAGTTTCGCCCGGCAAGGCGACCGACCCCGCCGTCATCAGCGAGGTCAAGGCGCTGCTCGAGGGCATCGGCAAGGTGCCGGTGGTCTGTGCAGCTACGCCCGGCTTCATCGTCCCGCGCATCCAGGCACTCGCGATGAACGAAGCCGCGCGCATGGTCGAGGAAGGCGTCGCCAGCGCGGAAGAGATCGACAAGGCGATCCGCTACGGCTTCGGCTTCCGCTATGCGGTGCTCGGTCTGCTCGAGTTCATCGACTGGGGCGGCGGCGATATCCTGTACTATGCCAGCCGCTATCTTGAGGGCGCGCTTGGCAGCGACCGCTATCGCGCGCCGGACGTCATTTCACGAAACATGCATGAAGGCCGGATCGGCCTGCGAACGGGCGCAGGCTTTCTCGATTATTCCGGCCTCGACGTCGATGCCTATCGCGCGAAACGGCTTCAGGCCATGGTCGATCTGCTCCGGCACTTCGACCTGGCTCGGCCGCCGGTCCTCGATCGCAGCTAGCCAAAGACGTCCTGGAGCACACCTTCTCGCACCACGGCGACCCCGTCGAGTTCGATGGTCGTTCCCATCATCGGCAGGTCGAAGTGGCCTGCCGTATAGCGGCCCGCAAATTCGTTCGCACCGGTCGAGAACAGGAAGTTGCCGGGGACGGCGCGAATCTCCGTCCCGTTGGTGTCGCGCTGGTCGTACATCGACAGCGCTTCATAACGCGCCCCTGGATTCATGCCGAAACCGACATGTGAGACGGCGTAGGCCTCCCGATCGCCCCACGCGGCGAGATAGGCGCGCATCATCGCCGCATCCGTGCCCTCGCCTTCCAGCTCAACCACATAATCGTCCTTCAGCGTCATCTTCACCGGGGACGTCAGGTAGCGCTTGAAGGTCAGGTTGATATCGCCGGGCGCCATCACCAGCGTGCCGTTGATCGTCCCGCTCTTGGGAAAGCTGACGACGATGCCGCCCGGCCAATGCGCCAGCGTGCCAGGCTTGTCGGTCCAGCCCCAAACGCCGACCGTGGAAGCTCCGACCATATCGACGTCAAGCGCGGTCCCCGCTTTTGAGGTGACCCGCATCCGCTTGGTCCCCCGCAGCATCTTCGCCGCCGCCCGAACGCGCTTCTCGAGCGCCGGGTCCGGCACCATGCGTTCCAGCGCCTCGGGGTGCTCGTTGGAGATTACCAGGATCCGCGCGCCGGCCTTCAAAATCTCCGGTGTCTCTACCGCGTGCATCAGGCCCTCGATGGTGCAATCCACCACAAAGCCCGCCTGCTGAAGCGCGCTGATGACCGGCCCAAGCCGCTGGATCGCCTCGCTTGCCCCCGTTGAGCGAACCGGAACGACGTTGCGGTTGCGCGGAGTCGGCATCACCACGTGAAACGGCTTTGCCCCCATGCGCAACAGCGCAAGCTCCGCCAGATGCACATTCAATGCGCGCGACTGGGTTTCCGACAGGATCGCGGCGGTATCACCGGCCTTGACGGCGCATCGCTCAAAAATCTCGCAAAATGCGTCGATCCATTTTGCCTCGATGCGATCAGCCAGCATGATTCACTCCCAGTCTTCTGGTTTCTTGTCCGTTCAGATCACGCTTCGGGGAAGCCCCGTAGGAGATACGATCGTACGGCACCCAACAGACCGTTAAGGATCAACCCCAGCAGCGAGATCGTAATCAGCGGCACGAACATGTCGACGGCCTGGAAGGTCCGGGCCGCCGTGACGAGGGCATGGCCCAGTCCGTCCGTCGACGTAATCATCTCGGCCAGAAACACCACGATGCAGGAAATAACAAGGCCAACCCGGCAGCCCGTCAGGATCGCCGGCATCGCAGCCGGCAAGACAACCTTGAAAAGGATTGCGTAGCGCGGCGTTCCCGCCGCCATAGCCGACCAGATCAGTTTCTGCTCGACGGTCGACGCGCCATAGTAGGTGGACAGCAGAATAGGAAAGAGTGCATCCGCGGCTACCAATGTGATCTTCGACCCGTGGCCGAAACCAAGCAACAATAGCAGCGCAGGATAAAGCGCGACCTTGGGCAACGGCGCCAGAACGCGCACGATCGGACGAACCACGGCGTTGATTGCTGGATTGGCCGCCGCGGCGATACCAATGCTGACGCCAAGCACAACAGCAATCGCAAAACCGGCAAACAACCGGATCAGAGTCGCCGCGATCTCCTGCTGAAAGGTCCACGTCAAAAGCTGCTGGAACAACCGGCTGAAGACGATTCCCGGCGGCGGCAGCAAAACCGCGGGCGCAAGACCGGATGACACGAGGCCCTGCCAGATAGCGATCACCAGCGCGATTGGCGCCAGCCCGAGGATCACTTCTGTTGAGGAAAGGCGCGATGTCATGAGAAGCTCAGCGGCATATCGAACTGGGGTTCAGACCAACGTACAAGCCTTGCCCGGACCCGCTCGAACATCGCGTCGAGGCAGATTCCCATCGCCCCCACGATGATGATCATCGCGTACACGGTGTCGTATTGCCCCATATCGAGTGCATTGAACAGAATGTTGCCGGCGCCGGACTGCCGGGCGATCATCTCGCTGGTAATCATCGTGATCAGCGCCAGCACCAGGCCCGTGCGGCACCCAGTCAAAATCTCCGGGAGAGCGGCAGGCAGCACGATCCGAACGAGGCGCTGTAGGGGTGAGAGTCCCATGGCCGCGCCGGACCACAGCATCTTCTCTTCGACGGCCCTGGCGCCCTCGAAGCTGTGATAGATTACCGGCAGGCTGACACCAAGAAAGATTACCAGCGTCTTCGTGATATCGCCGACCCCGAGCCATAGCATGATGATCGGCATCAAGGCCGCCTTCGGCACCGGGTAAATCACCATCAGAAGCGGATTGAAGAAGGCGGCGACCGCGCGGCTACGCCCCATCAACAGGCCCAGGGGAATCGAAACAAGCACAGCTACGCCGAATCCCATCGCCATGCGACGCAGCGAGGCCAGAATGTTGATCAGCGCTTCCTTGTCGCCAAGGATGTCGGGAATCGCGCGGATCGCCTCGATCGCGGTCGGAAAGCTGTCGTTCTTCAGTACAAGGGACGCCACCTGCCATACGGCCAGCAACCCGATGCAGGCAAACACCGGGGCGGCGCGTCTGACCAGGGCAGCCGGCGACATCATGAAGGTGATCCGGTCTCGTCGCTCTCATCGAACATGCGCTCGATGTCGACGACATATTTCTGGTAGCGCGGATCGAGCAACAACTCGTTGCGACGACGCGGCCGCGGCAGATCGATGTCGATGACCTGCCGAATACGGCCCGGCGATTTTGACATCATCACGACCTTGTCCGACAGGAAGACTGCCTCGTCGACCGAATGGGTGACGAACAACACCGTCTTGCGGTCGCGCTCCCAGATATTCAACAGATCGTTCTGCAAGCGCGTCCGCGTGTGAGCGTCGAGCGCACCGAAGGGCTCATCCATCAGCAGGACTTCGGGGTGATAGGCGAGCGTTCGGGCCAGCGCCACCCGCTGCTTCATGCCTCCAGAGAGTTCCTTGGGGTAGAAATTCTCGTAGCCCTTGAGGCCAACCATTTCGATCAAGGTCCGGCTCTGTGCTTCAGCCTCAACGGCTCGCGCTCCTTGCTGACGAGGCCCGTACATTACGTTGCCCAGCACGGTCTTCCAGGGAAACAGTGCAAACTCCTGGAATACCGGTCCACGATCCGGACCTGGCGCCGTGATCGCCTTGCCCTTCATCTTCGCCGCGCCGCTGCTTGGATTGACGAAACCTCCAACGATGTAAAGCAGAGTCGACTTGCCACAGCCGGACGGACCGAGGATGGAGACGAACGCTCCCTCGTCGATCGTGAGGGAAATATCCGACAACGCCAAATGATCCTTGCGCGCCGAGGTTTGAAAAACCTGCGAGACGCGGTCGATCTCGATGATAGCAGAAGCCGGCTTTTTTGACGTCACCGGTCTCACCCATTCGCTCGATCTCGAAGGCACTACCTTCATCCCGTCTCTCGCTTCACCCGTGCGCGAATATCCCCGCGCAACCGACCAACTGAATGTCCTCCATCAGCACCAAGAGCTTAGCAAGAAACCTGCCAAACGGGTCGTCATTTTCGCGCAAGCATCATGGTTCAATCGAACCACGGCCATTCAGCCGGGCCCTCATGCGTGACGGCTCCGCCCGGCGCCTGACCAACCAGCCGCGCATATTTTGCAAGCGCTCCGGCGCGATGACGAGGCGGCCTCGGCTTCCAATCGCGACGGCGCACTGCAAGTTCCTGTTCGTCAACCAGCAAGTCCATGCGGCGGCCAGCAGCGTCAATCCGGATCTTGTCGCCATCGCGAACAAGCGCCAACGGGCCACCAACAAACGCTTCGGGAGACACATAACCGATGCACATGCCGCGGGTTGCACCGGAGAACCTACCATCCGTGATCAGGGCAACTTTTTCGCCCATGCCCTGCCCATAAATCAGCGCTGTAACGCCGAGCATCTCGCGCATGCCGGGGCCGCCGACCGGTCCTTCATTGCGGATGACCAGCACCTCGCCTGCCTTGTAGCTGCGGTCGCGAACCGCCGAGACACAAGCCTCCTCATCCTCGAATACGCGTGCAACGCCTTCGAAGGACTGGCTCTTGAGGCCTGCAACTTTGATGACCGCACCGTCGGGACAGAGATTTCCCTTCAGCACAGCCACGCCGCCATCGGGCATGATTGGTGAGCGAGCCGCGTAAACAACCTCGCCATCGGGTGCGTTGGCCCCGCCATATTCTTCCGCGAGCGTGCGGCCCGTAATGGCCAGGCAGCTGCCGTCGATATGTCCGCTTTGGATGAGTTCGCGAATCACGACGGCAGCACCGCCGATATCGTAGACATCCTTCGCTGTATATATGCCCCCCGGCCGCAAGTTTCCAATCAGCGGCGTCCTGGCAAAGACCTCGCCGACATCGTCGATCGTGAATGCGATACCGGCCTCGTTCGCGATCGCCGGCAAATGCAGCGCGGCGTTGGTCGAACCACCTGTCGCGGCAACAATGGCCGCGCCGTTCTCCAGGGATTTGCGCGTCACGATGTCGCGCGGCAGCGGGCCGCCGCGCTCCAGCATTTCCATGATCAGCCGACCGGCGCGCCGGGAGATCTGCGCGCGCTCGGCGTAGACACCGGGCACCATCGAGACGTTGGGAATGGTCAATCCCATCGCCTCCGACACCATGCCCATGGTGTTCGCGGTGAACTGGCCGGCGCAAGCTCCAATGGTCGGCAGGCAGGTGCGCTCGATCCGCTCGAGCGTGGCTCCGTCGATTTCACCGGTCATGAAGCTACCAACAGCTTCGTAGGAGTCGAGCACCGTTAGAGTCCGCCCGTCCACACGCCCCGGCAGCGCGCTGCCGCCATAGATGAAGATTGACGGCACGTTGCAGCGAACCATTCCCATCATCACGCCCGGAAGCGTCTTGTCGCATCCGCCGTATCCGATCAGCGCGTCGTAGGCGAGACCGTGGACGACGGCCTCGATAGAGTCGGCGATCAACTCGCGCGAGAAGAGGGAAAACTTCATTCCCTCGTGATTCATGCTGATGCCGTCGGACACCGAGATGGTCGAGAATTCGCGCGGCGTCCCGCCGGCTTCCTCAATCCCGGTCTTGGCCGCCGCCACCTGGAAGTCGTGGGTCATGTTGCAGGGCGTCTGCTCGCCTTTCATGCTGACGACGCCTACCATGGGCTTGGCGATTGCCTCGTCATCCAGGCCCATCGCACGCATGAACGCGCGATGCGGGGCCCGGTCGAGGCCGTCGGTCGTTATCCGTGATCGCAACTTCTTCATACGTGCATCATCTTCATGCAATGTCCCGCACGTGGCGGGACGCTGCGACCTCATCAATTCAACAAGCGATCGCCTACTGAAGAGGCGCGACGATCGTCGGATGCTTGAACTGCGCGACATCCAGCTTCGGGAGCAAACCCGTTTCCGCGTAGATGTCCAGCATCTTCTGGATCGCAGGAAAATTCGGCGCGGCACCGGGATCGCGGCCGAAATCGTTATCCTTGAGGAGATAGGTCTCGAGCACCGGAACAGGCGCTTTCAGCACCTCGGACACCACCTTGAGGGTCTCTTCGCGGTTCGCCAGCGCCTTCTTCATTCCTGATGTGATGTCGCGGACATAGGCCTTGACCAGCTCCGGGTTCTTGTCGACGAAATCGGCGCGGCACGCTTCCAGAATGTGCACGATGTTCGGCATCGCCTGCGACAACGAGAACAGCTTTCGCGTTCCCCCCTTCGCCTCGGCGCGCGCTGCGAACGGTTGGTTCATGTTGACCGCGTCGACCCGGCCCTGACGCAATGCGTCTTCGGAGACGGCAAAACCGACCTCGACCAACTTGATGTCCTTGGCCGGATCGACACCGTTCTGCTTCAGGAGCAGGTTGAATGGCCCTTGCGTGCCGCCACCAATCACGGAAATGCCGACCGTCTTGCCCTTGAGATCGGCAATCGTCTTGATCGGCGAGTCATCCATGACCGCCCAGTACACCGAGAAACCGCCGGGCTTCTCGAAGACGTGTTGCGCCACGATGTAGGCCTTGAGATTGCCGCCAACCACGCCGTTGGCGAGCGACAGCGGCGCCTGCGTGGCGCAGTCCAGCGCACCGGCTGCGAGCGCCTGCGTCATCGGCGCGGTGCCCTGGAATTGGGTCCACTCGATGTTGTAGGTCTTGCCGATATCGGGAAATTCGGCCGGCCTGCGCATCATCCAATATTTGGATTCCTCGGCCGGGATCGTCCAACCGACGCGGATTGTCTGTTGCGCCCGTGAGGGGCTTGCGCCCGCAATCATGGCCGCCGCGGCCCCTATTGCCAGCATCCACCTCGAAACCGCTCGCATCGCGCCCACTCCGTTGCTCCGGCGCCGACCGACGCCACCCAACCCGACCGGCCCAAATGTTTCATGGTTCAAACAATCAAGCAAGCCATGCATGCCGGTCGGTTTCGCTGCGTCAAGCGTTATGTATGGTGCGGCAGCGGTCGCGCACCATTGCGCCGCGACAGAAGGAAGCAACCTATGGCTGATGCGAGCAAGGCAAACCAGCAAGGCGTCGAGAGGCTCGGCTATCTCGGCCTCGGACTGATGGGAACGCCGATGACCCGGCGCCTGCTCGAGGCCGGCCACCAGGTGACCGTCTGGAACCGTTCGGAGGGCAAGGTTGCTCCGCTCGTCGAGGCCGGCGCCAAACGCGCAGCTTCCCCCCGCGACGTTCTGTCGGGATCGGACGTCGTCTTCATGTGCGTGACGGATGCGGCAGCGGTCGAAGAGGTGATTTTCGGATCCGAGGGCATTTCGGCGGCGGCTGGTGCCGGCAAACTCGTGGTCGACTTCTCGTCGATTCATCCGGATTCCGCGCGCAATCTCGCAGCTCGACTGAAAGAGGCGAACAGCGCGGGCTGGATTGATGCACCGGTGTCCGGCGGCACCAAAGGAGCCGAAGAAGGCACGCTTGCCATCATGGCCGGCGGAGAAGCCGCCGACATCGAAAGGGTGCGGCCTTACGTGCTGGCCATGGCACGCAGGTTCACTCACATGGGACCCACCGGTGCCGGCCAGACCACAAAGCTCTGTAACCAAGTCATCGTTGGATGTGCGATGGCCGTCCTTGCAGAGGCAACGCGCCTTGCCGTGAACGCTGGAATTGACGCCAATCGGTTGCCCGAGGCGCTCGCCGGCGGCTTTGCGGATTCGATACCGCTTCAGCTCTTCGTGCCGCGTATGGTCCAGGGCATCCACTCGCCGCCGCTCGGTCACATTGCGACGATGCTCAAGGACCTCGACACGGTTGCAGATGTCGCGCAGGCAACATCAACGCCGGTGCCGATGGCCGCACTCGCGGGCCAGATTTTCAGACTGGCAAAGGCTGCGCGTGGCGCTAACGCGGATGCGCTGGAGATCTACAAGCTCTCAGCGGAAGCCTGAAACTCGCTACGGTGACGTCTTGCTCTCATCGTCACCCAGGAATCGGCCAAACGTCCCTCGCGCAAAAAGCAGCGGCTCTTTCGCGTTGTAAGTATAAGCCTCGACAGCGCCGAGAAAGATCACGTGGTCGCCGCCGTAGTAGCGATTGACGGAGCGGCACTGAAAGTTGGCGACGCTTTCCGCCAGGACCGGAGCGTTGCCGAGGCCAGGGCTCCAGTCGACGTTGGTAAATTTGTCATCGGACGATTTTGCGAATTTGTTCGCGAGCGCCTGCTGCGAAGCACCAAGCACGTTGACGGTGAAATGGCTGGCATTCTGAAACACGGTCAAGCTCGACGAGTAGACAACGAGGCTCCAGAGAACCAGCGGCGGGTTCAGAGAGACCGAAGCGAACGAGTTGCAGGTCAAGCCATAAGGCTTTCCGTCCGGACCTGTAGCCGTAATGATCGTCACACCCGTGGCATAGGTGCCGAGCGCGTTGCGAAAGTCGCGGGGATCGATCGATGAGCTGTCGCTCGCGAATTCGTTCGCTGGATCAGGGACGGCCGGCTGCTTCGGCAGATCATTCATCGGCCGGCCTCACAAGGTGAGATTCTCGGACGGCAGGCCGAGTGCCACGCGTCCATAGTTGGTTCCGGCCGCATCGAAATTGAATGCGAGGTGCGAATTGATTGCGTGCGCATCGCGGAATTGCCGCTGCAATACACCTGTCGTGAACAGGCCACGCGCCCCGCTTGCCGCGAACAGCATCGAAACCGCGTCAGTGCATAGATTGACCGAGAAGGCGCCATCGCGCCGATACCTGGTCTTGGTCGCCATGTCCGGAATGTGACGACGTCGAGCGTCCTCCATGGCAACGATACAGGCCGAGCGCATGATCAAACGTGCAGCATCGATCTTGGCCGAGGCCTCCGCGATCTTGATCTGGGTACTTTGAAAATCACTCAGCTTGGCGCGATTGTAGGTCGATATGCGGTGGCGCGCGACCTCCGCATAATCGTCCAGGCATGCCTGCGCATTCCCGAGTGCGACGCCGGACAAAACGTAGGGAAACAGCGAGAACACAGGCAGCGCGTACAACGGATTGGGATTCACCTTGCTTCCCGGTGTCGGGCCGCCAGCGAGACCTCCCACGGCGACCGTCATATGGTCGGCCACGAAAGCGTCCCTGACTTCTACGTCCGACGACCCCGTGCCACGCAATCCAGTGACGTTCCAGGTATCGAGAATCTTGTAGTCGGCCTTGGGCAACAGAAAGATGCGGTATTCGATGCCATCGGCCTCGTCGTCGGACGAGACGACGCTTGCGAGCATGTTCCAATCACAGGAGGCGACGCCCGATGAGAACGGCCAACTTCCGTGTAGCCGGTATCCCCCCTCGACCTTCCTGGCGCGGCCGGCGGGGAAGATGAACGATGACGCGATCAGTACATCCGGGTCGCTGCCCCAGACCAGATCCTGCGCTCTCTGCGCGAACATACCGAGCATCCAGTGGTGACTCGCCAGATTGGCCAGATTCCAGGCCACGGACGCGTCCGCCTGTCCGAGCAGGTCTGCGCAGTCGATCAGGGCGACGTAGTCTAGCTCGGCGCCGCCGATACGCTTCGGCTGGAGCATCCGGAACAAGCCGGAGTCATGCAGGTCCCGCTCTGTCTCCGGCGGCAGGTGCCGCAACTCTTCGGTCCGGGCCGCCCGCTCCCGCAGTTGCGGCAACAGCGATTGGGCCCTCGCGATCATCGACGCATAGGCGCGATCGCCGGAATCTGTCCCCGCCGACTGACCCGTGCTCGGCTCTTGACCAGGCGCCATTCGTGTCCCTCGTTCTCACACAGTTATGCGGCGGGAACCGCGCCAAATCAAGCTGGTGCAGCGTTAGTTGCGGTTCGTGAAGTGCCGATCACAGTGCGCAACGGTGCTCAGACCGACGTCGCGGCCTTGCGCAGTCCAAAGGCCCCTTTTTCGACCAGCGCCGCAATCCGGCGTTCGTCGTAGCCAAGCGTCTGACGCATGATGCCCTCGGTATGCTCGCCCAATAGCGGCGCGGCCACCGGATCAACCGCTGCTGTCAGACCCATGGTGATTGGCGTTTCGATATTTGGCACCCATTCCGCCGTGCGATGCGGAATCCGGCTTAAACGTTGGCGCTCACGCGCTTCGGGCGCATTAAAACCTTCTTCGACGGTACGGAGATAGCCGACCGGAATGTTGGCCAGCTTCATCTTCGCCATCCAGTTCTCAAGACTATCGCTTGCGAAGATCTCCGCGATGGCCGACCGCAGGAGCTCTTTGTTCTCGGACCGAGCCTTCCGCGTAGCGAACTGCGGATCGGTGATGAGATCTGGTCGGTTCAGCACTTCGACGACCAGGCGCCGATACAACCGGTCGTTGGCGCAGGCCATGTAGAGCGGCCCGTCGGACGCCTCGTAGACGCCGACGGTTGGCGAACCGCTCGGCGAATTGCCGAACCGGCCGGGATTCTCACCATTGATGAGATAGGCCATGCCGTAGAAACCTGTCATACCCATGGCGACATCGAACAAAGCGACTTCGACATGCTGCCCGCGCCCCAGCCGATCCCTAGCCAGCAGAGCAAGCAGGATGGCGTTACAAGCAGACATACCGGTCGCCATGTCGACGATGGGCGGGCCCGTGCGGACGGCCGGACCATCCGCGAACCCGTTGAGCGACATGAAGCCGCTTTCCGCCTGCGTGATGGGATCGAAACCGGGGCGCGAGGCGAAAGGTCCGGTACGTCCATAGGCCGAGATCGAGCAGTAGACCAGCCGCGGATTGAGGGGCGCGACCGCCCCGTAGTCGAGGCCGAATTTCTTCATGACCCCGCTCGAGAAATTCTCCACGACCACATCCGCCTTGCGGATCAGATCCAGCGCGATTTCACGCGCCTCCGGCACGGCAAGGTCGAGCGCGATGCCCTGCTTGTTGCGGTTCAGGCTGAGATAGGCTGCGCTTTCGCCACCGATCTCGGCATGCTCATAGGCGCGCGTGTCGTCGCCGCCATCTGGATTTTCGATCTTGATGACGCGTGCGCCGAAATCGGCGAGCGTCTGTGTGCAGGCGGGCCCCGCCACCACACGCGTGAAATCGACGACCAGCAGGCCATCGAGAGCGGTTGGCCCTCCCGCCGCCCGCGACGGACGTTCCGGCAATTGCGGCTTGGTGGACATCGATAGAGCTCCCTTACATCGGCTTGTGGTCGCCGAATTTCCTGCAAGAACAAACTTAAAGCCCGGCATCACCAACTGCGCAAGGGCCTGATCCAACTCTCTCGCAAAACGCAAAAGGGCCCGGCAGCCATCAGGCTGCCGGGCCAATCCGATCGCGCAATTATTCGTTGCAGAAGTGACGTTCCGCATCACGGGAAACCGGACAATTGCGGACTTATCTGAGCCACTTGCCCGAACCGCGTCCTCCGTAAACGCCTTTGTAGCGCGCGGGTTTCAGCAGCGGCTCGAAAATCTTGGCTGTCGGAATTTTCAGGATGGACATCGGCGCCTCTTCTCAAGTGATGGCGCCAGTGTCCTCGCCGTCAAAATGTTCCGAATGCACGATGATGCGCTCGATCCGGTGGATCAATTCCAGAGCACTGTCCTCCCCGTTCTCGAGCGGCTGTGCTGCCTTGCCCCAGCCGCGATCGAGGATCGCGTTCGCGGCCGAAACGCGGGCGGCCGGCGTTGCATCATCGCTGCGCATGACGCCGACGAGAACGCTGATAGCCGTCTTGGTATGGCTGCGCGCCAGAGAACGAATTTCGGTCAGCGTTCGCGCTTTCGACGTCCTCCTGGCGACAGGCCGGCGCACTGGAGGGCTCCCGTGCTCGCATTCGAGATCATCACTCAAGCAACAATCTCCCACAAGGCAATCGCGATCAGGCCCGCAGTCGCGAGCGATATCAGATACGCCGTCATCGTTTTCTCCATCAAAGCAAGAGTGCGGCAGATCGCGCGACGAGGCGCGATCGTTTCGGGCGCGAACCCTATCCCCGTGTCCGGGGACCGCAGCGGCGCGGAGCGAGGGACTCGCGCCGCGGGCCGGCACGTTCGCGCGTGCTCGGCCAATAAAGGGGTTCGGACGGCGGCGCGCCATTCGGCGCTCCATGTCTTGTGAGTGCGTGGCCATCATGCGTGGCCGCCGTCCGATTCTGGAATCGAGACGAAAAAACCCGCGGCGGAATTGCGTCCCGCGCGGGTGAACCAAACTCGTCTCGATGATATCATTCTGCCGGTGTTTTGCCCGACGAGTCAAACCTTGTGTTCGCGATCCGAGTACGACATGAAAAAGCCCGCCGCGGATTGTCCCGCGCGGGCTGAGCCATACTCGTCTCGATGATGACACTCTGCCAGTGTTTTGCCCGACGAGTCAAACCTTGTATTCGCGATCCGAGTTCGACATGAAAAAGCCCGCCGCGGATTGTCCCGCGCGGACTGAACCAAACTCATCTCGATGATGACACTCTGCCAGTGTTTTGCCCGACGAGTCAAACGCGTCGGAAGGGCGGTCGATAAAATCGTACTGCAGCCGGAATGATGCTCGCCGGCATTCTCACGGTCATTGCAATTTCTTCTTCGACGGCGAGATGAGTTGTGGGACGTCCGGCGGCTCCGCGTCATCAATCTGCTCGACAATTGTTGGCGAATGGTCCGGATGGACGATGACGCGTTCAATCCGATGCAGCAATTCGACGGGAGCCTTGTCGGTGGCTAACGGTTGAACCGGCTTACCCCAACCCCGATCGAGAATCGCGGTTGCGCCGGCCACGCGCGCAAACGGACTTGCTGTTTCTCGATACATGATCACGGCCAGCACATTGATTGCGGCCTCGGTCTTGGCTCTTGCCAACGTTTCGACGTCCGCCAGCGTAGGGGCCATGAAACTTTCGCTCACGGCTTGCTGAACGACGGGGACAGGCGGTTCATTGCCCCTCTTCAATTTTTTCATTTCAAATCCTTTCTAGGAAGGCAATTGCATCTCCGTAAACAAAAAGCCCGCCTCGGATTGCTCCGCGCGGGCTGAACCAAACTCTTTTCGATGGTGGCATTCTGCCAGTGTTTTGCCCGACGAGTCAAACTCTGACTGTAGCCACACCCTTCAGGATCGCCGGTTTGCTTTTTTTCCTATCGGCCGGTTAGAGCCCGTTTTTTTGTAGAGATGCAAGGCCCCCGCCCCGGCGGCGGGGGCTGCGGGCCGCCAAGGTCGCTGTTGCAACCGCTGACGGGACTGATGCAGAATGATGGCATTGCCCCACACCATTTTCTCGGGAGGCACTTACATCATGACCGCATATTTTATCGTGCAAGTTTCGATCACTGATGAAGCACAGTACCAGAAGTACCGCGAGGCCGTCGTTCCGTTCATCGCCAAGTTCGGCGGCAAACTTGCCGCCAGGGGCGCGAAGGTGGAAGTGTTCGAAGGCGAGCACGACACCCGCCCGGTCGTCATGTTCGAATTCCCCTCGATGGAAGCCATCCATGCCTTCTGGGATTCGCCGGACTATCCGGCAATCAAGAAGATTCGCGAGGGCATCGCCACTCTAAACGCTTGGGCATTCCCCGGCGCGTAGCCGTATGACTGTACCGTGACACTCAAGAACCCCGACGCTATTGCGATCATCGTGACAGCCCTCCGGCTTACTCACGGCGACGAATGCGCGCGGGCTATGCTAGTCGACGGCATGAGCTTGGCCACCCTGTTAGATGCGATGTTCTCCGCGCCGATTGCGCGCCGCGATGCCGTTCACAACATCACAGTCGCATTGGACGATTTTGCCATTTCGCCAGACGTCGGCCCGTTGTGGCACCTCAAGTACGTCTACGACGACCAGCCCGGCTCGTTTCGCGTCGCCGACATGGAGATTGCCACGCCAACCGGCACGCTATCCAGTAAAGACGTCTGGCTTCGGCTGCCAGTTTAGCTACTTCAGCGATGCGTGCTGTTCCGTACCGGTCGAAGGCGCTTTGTACTGCGTGACACCAATTGCAGTCGCACCGGCCAGAAGCACACAAGCGTAAAACGCAACGAGCCCCCGCGCCCAGCGCTTACGAGTGATTCTGTCCTCCTCGTTCGTGCTCTTCGTAGGCTCCGCCTCGAACTGGTTCGCGACGTGAGCGCAATCCTCCTGGAAATAATCCATGGGACTAATCTCCTGGCGAAAACTTCGGGAATGATCTGATGCGGATAATTCCACGCTACTTCTTGAGGGGTACAAAATGGTTTCGTCGTGCGCGTTTTGGTTTCGCGCTAATCCGACGCTGGCGCGATATTTGGCAGCGTCACTTACCAACACGGGCTAGCGTCCTAAGCCTACCCACGACCTGCCAGACTGTTGGGGCGATGCTCTTCAGAGTCCGCTTTGGGTCTTGGTCGTGTATGGATCTGTCCAAGCTGCAATACGAAGATTAAGTGCGCATATCACAGCACTCAGGAGCTAATCGCAAAGCCCGCGCTCTAAACGACGGGGAACAGGCTCCCTCGCAACGCCGCGGCCCGGATAACCTGCGAAAGTAACGAAGGTACCTGACCCGAGAAACTGATCGCGTTGACCACCTACTCCTCTGCCAGCTTCCGCTCGATATAAGCGTCCACCGTTTCCGCGAACGAGCGCTGCACGCCGACCCCGGCACCATGCAGGTCCCATGCGTCCTGCTGGAGCACGCGCAGGCCGTTCCGGCGTATGCTGACCGGCGCCATTTGCAGATACTCGTCGATGGCGCCTGTGGCCAAGGGGATCGCTTTCGGATCTCCCCTGGCAATCAGCAAGCGCAGGAAGCTCAGGCAATCGGCCAAGCCCGGCATGGGTTCACTCTCAGTTGCGCGGTGATGTCGGCTTCGGCTTCCTGACGGGCTGGGGGTGCGAACCAAACAACGCCAGGAGCAACGCGACTTCTTCCTTCGAACCAACCTGAATCATGATCGTCTCCTTTTCGCTCCGTTGGTCGGGGCGAACGACGGCGGAGTTCAGGGTGATCTGGTTTCAGGAGTGTTTCAGGACTGTTTCGTCGCCGAATGATCCAGCGTCCGCTGTGGTGTCACAAGCGGCCTCGGCTCTGCAACGCGACGACGCCCGTTCTGGGCCAACAGGCGACTCGGAGGCTTTGCCCTGACATGAAAGAGGCCGCCAATTGGAGCGACCACAACTCGTTCTGTCGCGCCAACTTCGCCATCAGCTCGGGCACGCAACGACGTCCATAAGCTGACGCGAGCTTCCATTCGTTCTCCTCAGGGGACGGAGTTCTGTTTCCTTTCCGAATAGCAGGTGCGCGCGGCGTGAAACCACAATGGATGATCCCACATGTCCGCCATCGTCAACGATTGGATCGCTCAAATTGGTTGAAATGGCTTGGACTAATTGCGTCGGCAGACGGCGGTATGCGAACCTTTGTTGTAAGAGAAGTAAAAGCCTGTCCTTACGGCGAACTTCCCGTCGAAATACCATCCATCTCGAAGTCCATCGCGACTGCGGAGCACTCCGCGATTGCAAAAGCAATATTCGCCGTGAGGCGTGTTCCGCGAACAAGGCCCCGTATTCGGTGCTCCCAGGTACTGGGCTTCCATGAGCGAGGGATCAACAGTTTCACCATGAAAAATGCTTTCACTCATCGCATTTTCATCGACGGGCTGCGTGTAAACGCTGTTGTCTATGAACCCAGGATTTGCGCGAACGTCGGCGGCGAACGAGGGCAAACCGAATGACAACATCAAGAGATACAAGACCGCCTTCATGACAACCTTCTCGTAAATTTTCGACATGGTACACACCTGGCAACACGCTCAGGTTTAACGTGGCGATCATACAACGCAGGTCTCGCCCGGGCCAAGGCCGAAAATGAACAGATCGCCGCCGGATTTCGGCGGGCACGGATCACTTGCGTGGCTTGCCATCCGTGGGCTCTTCCTCAGGGACACCGCATGCCCCAGCAAGGTGGGAATGTCGACATTGGGGCCATAAACCGACCTCAGCTCGGGCACGCAACGACGTCCGCTCCAGCCCCGCTCAGCTGTTCGGCTGCCACCCGATGATCGCGCCCACGAGGCACAGAACCGCGCCGAAGGCCGAGCCGCCCACTTGCATCCAGTACCGGATCGGCATGGTGTCCCGGTAAAACATCTGGCGCGACCATCGCGACCAGTCCAGCCAGTCATCGCTGACGAACTGGATTTTCCCCTCGGCGAAGCCGTACCACGCCTTGCGGGCGCAATAGACGCACGACGCGAGCGCAACGAGGCGATAGCCGAGATCAAGAGCGGGGTTCATGCCAACATCCGTCCATCAGGTGCCGCCTCGATGACCGGGCCGTAGGGCCCATCGATCGGCAAGGCCGCGGCGGCCATGGCCATCGGCCTGCTGGTTTTGGTGTGACGAGACCGGATGCCGGTTCAATTGCGGGAATGATCGCCGCAGCCGTATCCGCAGGCGGGAGTGTCAAACCGGATTTGGCGCCGATCGGTGACGCGCGACACATTCCGATGATGCCATTGTGCCGGTGTTTTGCCCGACGGAGCAAGCTCAATCTCAAGATGCAACGCGGCTGATGGTTCGCTGCGCCACGAGGCGAGGATGCCGTCGCAACCGGGGTCAGAAATTCTCGCCGCGGATCGCGCCATGGCGGTACTTCGCTGCCATCGCGTCGATCATCGTCATCCGGAATCGCCTTTTGCGGTCCCGCCGTCTGATGTATCTTCCCGGCCGAGCCGCCAACGGGGTGTGCCGAAGTCTCGTCAGTCAGTGGCGGCGTTTATGCCCACGGCGGGCATTGTACTCCATCTTTTTCAGATACGGCCGTCGTGACGACCAGCTCGGAACGGCGCGAACGTGAATGAACCCCAGAAGGAGGAATGCCATGCATTTTTGTCTCACCGGGCAATACACACCACGCGCGCTCAACGCCATCCTTGAAAAGCCGACCACCAACCGCGAGGAAGCGGCGAGAAAACTCATCGAGGCGGCCGGCGGAAAGCTGATCTCGATGTACAGCGTCGCGGCCGACGGCCCCGGCGTGCTCGTGATTTTCGATGTGCCCGACCCGAGTGCGGCGCCAGCCATCTCCGGACTGACCGTCACGACGGGCGCGCTTCAGAACGTGAAATTGACGCGGCTCTTCGCGCAGGATGAGATCAAGCAGGTGCGGCAGAACGCCGCCAAGTTGCGCGCGTCCTATAGCCCGCCGGGCAGCTGACGCCTGAACGTCAGCTTGAAGCTCACCCTCGAACGGAGCCCACGGCCAGGGATCAGGTCAGCCTTCCATACGGTAGTTGTCCGGGATTTCCGGGATGGTGGAAGTCCGTAATCTGGTCCTGCCGGGGCTGATAATATTTCCATCCCGTAGGACGATTTCAACCGGCAAGGGGCCGCCGCAAGGCGGCCCCTTTCAATTCCCGGCAGGTGCGCAAAGCAGATAGGGACACGCCGCTTCAATGCGTGTGCCCGGAGGCGAGACGCGTGTCACGTCGGCTGTTCTTGCGGGGATGGGAAACATGAAAGAGGCCGCCAACCAGCGGCCTCTTGCCTCATGCGCTCATCAGCCTGTAGGCGAGAACTGTCGAAAAGACACCCAATCCAACAATGGTGATTTTGAAAACGAGGACGGCGAGCATGCTGTACCTCCCATTTTGCAAATCAGCTGAATCCTACGCCTTGCCAAGCCGCCCGCAAGCAACTACCGATTTTCAGAAGCTAAAGATTCAACCTGAGAGGCACGCCAACACAGTCCGACGGTGGCATGCGGCCGGTGGTTTTACCCGACGCATCAAGCTTTATTCAAATGCACCAGGCCGGATTCGGCGAAACGAAATCTCTCCGCGCCATGCTGGCACACATTCGTTCTGAGGAGAGATGCGCGATGTATTACGTCGCCGCCGGGTTGCTCGGGCTTTCGGGACTGTTCTATTCGGCGGGCCATCACGAGCTCGGCTCGCTCGGCCGGGACGTGTGCAGCTATGGCAGCGCCTTCTGCGACAGCCCGGTGATCGTCTTCGCCGGCGCGGCACTCGCCGGCGCCTGGGGGATGTTCGTCAGCATGAAGTAGGACACCTCCCGGTGTGGAGCGCGGGCCTCCTGCCCGGGCGCACAGAGGACCTGCGCCGCGTCGCGGCTATTTCGAAAGCTCCTTGCGGACGGCTGCGGCAGAATTGCCGACCTTGTCGACGGCCTTTTGCAGCTGCTCCCTGGACACGCCGAGCGCGTGGGTCCAGTGCTTGACCTCGTAAGCCTCATGCATGTTGATCTTGCTGCGGTCCGGCTGTTCGCGCTTCGTCAGGTTGTCCATCGATGAGTCCCTCGTTCTCGACACGGGGAAACGCCGTCACGGAAAAGCTGTTCCTGGACGCGTGGGGCTTCGGACAAACACTTCGCTGGTGTCCATGCGCACGTTGCGAACGGCACGGCACGCATCCTGGCTCGGTCGACAAAGCCGTCCCTACAATTTAAACGTGCCATTCGCAAGGGCTTCGCGCATCGTCGCGAGCGGACCGGTCACGCGCCTGTTTTAAAGGGGGGCTAGACAACGGCAAAGGAAGCGCCCGCCGCCGGTGACGGCGCGAGCTTGGAAGGAACTTTTCGGCTATCGTCGCGCTTAGGATTCGAATTCGCAATTCCGGAAGGTCAGCCCTGTCGAACCGATCGAAACGCGCCCCCTCGAAGCATGACACCGTCGTCGCACCGACGAAGTCAGCGCCGACGCTGCTGCAAAGGCTGGGGCCAGGCCTCATTACCGGCGCTGCCGACGACGATCCGTCGGGCATCGCCACCTATTCGCAGGCCGGCGCGCAATTCGGCTATGGGCTGCTCTGGACGGTCTTCCTCACCACACCGTTCATGATCGCCATTCAGCTGGTGAGTGCGCAGATCGGCCGGGTCACCGGCAAGGGGCTGGCTGCCAATGTGATGGAGCTTGCGCCGCGCTGGCTGGTGCTGGGGCTCGTGGCGCTGCTCGTTGCCGCCAACACCTTCAATATCGCCGCCGACATCGCCGCGATGGCGGAAGCACTGTCGCTGGTCATCGGCGGGCTCAACCACGAGCATGCGCTGATCTTCGCGGCCGGCTCGACCATCCTCCAGGTCTTCCTGCCCTATCGCCGCTATGCGCCGGTGCTGAAATTCCTGACGCTGACGCTGTTCGCCTATGTCGCGACCGCCTTCACCGTGGAAATTCCCTGGGGCACGGCGATGCTCGCCGCGGTGTGGCCGAAGGCGACCGTCAACGCCGATTATTTCATGATGGTGGTCGCTGTGCTCGGCACCACCATCAGCCCGTATCTCTTCTTCTGGCAGGCTTCCCAGGAAGTCGAGGAGATGAACCAGGGCAAGCGCGACCGGCCGCTGCGCGAGGAGACACAGCGCGGCGGAGATCCCGAACTCGCGCGCATCAAGGTCGACACCACGCTCGGCATGCTGCTGTCGAACGGCATTGCCTTCTTCATCATCCTGACCACGGCCGCCGTGCTGAACGCCAACGGCGTCACCAAGATCAATTCGGCGACGGAGGCGGCCGAAGCACTGCGGCCGCTCGCCGGCGATTTCACCTTCGCGCTGTTCGCGCTCGGCATCATCGGCACGGGGCTGCTGGCAATCCCGGTGCTGGCGGGTTCGGCGGCTTACGGCGTTGCGGAAATTTTCGGCTGGCGCGCCACGCTGGAGGCAAGGCCCGAGAAGGCGGTCGGCTTCTACACCATCATCGCGGCCGCAACCATCATCGGCTTCGGCCTCGGCTTCACCGGCATCAGCGCGATCCACATGCTGGTGTGGAGCGCCGTGCTCAACGGCATCGTCGCCGTCCCGATCATGGCGATGATGATGCTGATCGTCTCGAACAAGAAGGTCATGGGCCGCTTCAAGGCGCGGTCATGGCTCGTCGCGCTGGGATGGCTCGGCACCGCGCTGATGGCGCTGGCCGTCCTCGCGCTGTTCGGCTCGGTCGTGATCGGCTGATCAGGCCGGCGACAGCGCCGCCGAAATCTGCGACGCGACGACGAAGGCCGCGAACACAGCGGGCACGCTGACGAAGCGCAAGAACTGGTCTACCGAAAGCATCGCTGTCCTCCCCCAAAGACAATAGTACCCAAGCCCGCCGCGCCTATTTCACCCCATGCGCGACGTGCTGATCGGCCGTCAGAAGCTGATCGGAAATGGCCGCCCCACTCATCGTGAGCAGCGCCAGAATCCAGATCATCGCCATGAATTTCATGGCCGCAGCGTCGGTTCCGATTGTGGCCAAAAACGTCAGGCCGCGGTGCAATTTCGCGACGATCCCGGGCAAGATCATGGCAAATTTTAAAATCCCGCCGCCCAAACGCCCGGAAATGCGCGCCGGGCGCCTCCTTCGCGGACTTCACGCCGGCCTGTCGCTAGCATAACAGTTGCAGCTGGGGCCGGACCTACGACCGGACCACAAGAGCAATAAACGCCCGAGCGGGCGACAGGGAGCGACATGACAAACTCGTCAAAAGCAACAAGTCTCGAGATCCTCGCCTGCGACGCCGGCTGGAGAAACTACCACTTCGTCAAGCTGACGACGGAAGACGGCATCGTCGGCTGGAGCGAATTCGACGAGGGCTTTGGCTCGCCCGGCGTCGGCGCTGCAATCCAGCGCCTCTCAGCCCGCGTCATCGGGCAGAACGTCTTCCAGCACGAGCGCATCTACCCCGAGCTATTCGCCGCCACCCGCCCTGCCGCGGGCGGCGTAGTGGCGCAGGCGCTCGGCGCGATCGAGAATGCGTTGCTCGATGCCAAGGCCAAGTGTCTCGGCGTGCCCTGCTACGAACTGCTCGGCGGCAAGATCCGCGATCGCGTCCGGGTCTACTGGTCGCATTGCGCGACGTGGCGGATCAATCATCCCTCCTGGTACAAGCCGCCGATCGAGGACCTCGACGGCGTCAAGGCGATGGGACGCGAGGTGCGCGAGAAGAAGTTTACCGCGCTCAAGACCAACATCTTCTCCTATGACGACGGCAAGCCGACCGGCTGGCGGCCCGGCTTCGGTTCGCCCTTCGCGCCCGAGATCAATGTCGACCGGAAAATCCTGCGCGACCTGCGCACGCATCTGGAAGCAATCCGCGACGGCGCAGGTCCCGACGTCGACATCCTGCTCGACTGCAATTTCAACGCCAAGACCGAAGGCTATCTGAAAATCCTGCGCACCATTGCCGACCTCGACATGTTCTGGATCGAGATCGACAGCTTCAATCCCGAAGCGCTCGGCTATATCCGAAGACAGAGCCCGCATCCGATCTCGTCCTGCGAGACGCTATTGGGCCTGCGCGAGTTCCTGCCATATTTCCGCGAACAAGCAATGGACGTCGCGATCATCGATACGCCGTGGAACGGCGTTTGGCAGTCCATGAAGATCGCATCAGCAGCGGAAGCGTTCGAGGTCAATGTCGCACCGCATAATTTCTATGGCCATCTCTGCTCGATGATGAACGCGCATTTCTGCGCTGCCGTGCCGAACTTGCGCATCATGGAGATCGACATCGACCGCCTCGCCTGGGACCGCGAGCTGTTCACGCATGAGCCGCAAATCCAGAATGGCCATCTGGTCATTCCCGACCGTCCCGGCTGGGGCACCGAGCCGAACGAGGAAGCCCTTCGCGCGCATCCGCCCAAGGCGAGCGGCGGGCTTCTCAACTATGGCCGCAAGAACTGAAGTCTTACGGCGTCACGGGATTAACGGTCGGGGACGTCGTTGGCCCCGGCCGCTCCGGCTCTACCGGCGACTTCGGTTCAGTTGGTAGCACCTTGGCGCCTACAGCTCGCGCCGCGTCGCCCGTCGTCGCATACATTGCGACATGAGCCGGTTGCGCCTTGGCCCGGCTCCATGGCCCGTGATCGACGATCAGCATCGCAGCAATCGTCATGCCGGCCACGATCAGCGCGATCACCCCGGGATGGCGAAGCGCTATGGAAATGGAGTTCGCGAAACGATCTGTGGTCATCGAAGAATCCATACTTTTTCCTCTCGCGGGTTAACTCAACTGTGCCCCCACGAGTTCCGTTTTTGCTCAAGCAAGTTCCGAGCCAATGCGCGGAACTTGAGGCCTGCAACCTCAATGCTTCACGTCAGGGCGCGCATCGCCGACGAACCTGTCGCGGTTCGGCATTCTGATGGCCGCAAGCGATTTCGCATCCAGCGTCGCGTCAGCTGCGACCAATCCGTTCAAGCTCAGGATGTAGGCCGACACTGCGTACACGTCCTCATTGCTCAACGACTGCGGCGCGTTCTGCGGCATGGCGCGACGAATATAGTCGAACAGCGTCGTCGCATAAGGCCAGTAGCTGCCGACAGTGCGGATCGGCTTGGGTGTGCCGATCGTACCCTGCCCACCGACGAGACGATCGCCGACGCCGCCCTCGCCCTTCTCGCCATGGCAAGAAGCGCATTGCTGCGCGAACACATCGCGTCCCTGACCGACCGAGCCGCGGCCTTCAGGCAAATTGCTGCCATCGCGCCCGACATCAATATTCCAGCCAGCGATCTCCGCAGCCGTCGCCGACCGTCCGATGCCGTAAGGGCCCTGCGCCTGTGCACCACCCGCCCAGGTCCACAGCAGGATCGCGATGGCGATACCGCAAGTCTCACGCAAGCGCATTGGTCACCTCGCCGTCGGCCGCGATGTGCCAGGGCCAAATCGCGTTGTTGTGGTAGAAGTAGTTCTCACCACGTACCGCAAGCAACTCGGCGAGCGTCGGCTGCACGTAGCCGGTCTCATCAATCGCGCGGCTCTGGATCACTACGGGCTTGCCGTCCCATCGCCAAGGCAGGAGGAAGCGCGTGAGGGCGCGTGTCAGCACCGGCTCCTGCAGCCGCGCCTCCTGCCAGATCTTGCCGTCATCGACGGACACCTCGACACGCGCGATTTTGCCATGTCCGCTCCAAGCAATCCCGCTGATCTCTTGGAAGCCGGGCGCGCTCAGACGCTGGCCGCCCGACGGACGCGTGATGATCGACTTCGCCTCCATGTAGAAAGAAAACTCGCGCGCAGTCCCGTCCGGCAGAAGGTCGGTATATTTCGAGGTCTCTTCGCGCGAGTACGCGGGTTCCGCCGCCACGTGCAGGCGCCGCAGCCACTTCACGCTCATATTGCCTTCGAAGCCTGGCAGGAACAGCCGCAGCGGATATCCCTGCTGCGGCCGTAGTCGCTCGCCGTTCTGACTGTAGACCAGCATCGCGTCATCGAGACATTTTTCGATCGGAATGCTGCGGGTCAGCGCGGCAGCGTCGGCGCCTTCCGCAACGACCCATTTGGCATCCGGCTTTAGCCCGGCCTCCTGGAGCACCAGCTTCAGACTCACGCCCGTCCATTCGGCACAGCTCACCAAGCCCACGAGATCCGATGCTGTCTTGCCATAGGGCCTGCTGTAGCCTGGGTTGCCCGAACACTCGAGAAAGTGGATGCGCGATTCCGACGGGAAACGCCGCAGATCATCCACGGTGAGGATCAGGGGACGCTCGACGAGGCCGTGCAGCATCAGCCGGTGTTGCGCCGGGTCGATGGTCGGAACGCCGCCATGATGCCGCTCGTAGAACAGGCCGTTCGGCGTGATGATGCCATCGAGCTCCTGCAATGGCGTCCGGCTGGACGCGGAAATGTACTGCTTGAGGGTCTTCGAGATGTTTTTGACGACGCCCTGCTCGAACGGCGACGGCGTGCCATAGGGCTGGCTTCCCATCGGCTCGCCCGGCGTCTTCATCCAGTCGGGAACGTTAGGCGGAAGATTGTCCGCTTCTGCGGCAGCAGCTGTATTGGCACCCAGAACGGCGCCGCCCGCCACTGCAGCGCCGCTTCGCAGAAAGCCTCGTCGTGTGGTCCTGAAGGATTTTTGGTCGGCGTCGATTCTGCTGCTCATTACGAACCCTCGGCTGAAGCTCGGCCGCATGAAACCTTCTGCGAAGCGCATTTGCAATTCGCACGTATTTCAAAAGCAGGCGATTTCGATCAGGACTGATCTAAATCCCCCGGTCGCGGCAGCAGTTCCATTCTTTGCGATGCACAAACCGCTCGCGTGTCACTCGCCGGGAGCGATCGCATTGCTGGGCGTCGGCCGGTCCGCGATCTGCTGGCCGAACAGGCTACCGATCAACTCGACCGCGGTGCGCGCCGTCCGGCCGCGCTCATCCAGGAAGGGATTGAGTTCGACGATGTCGACCGATCCCACCACACCCGAATCGTGCAGCAGCTCCATGATCAGATGTGCCTCGCGATAGGTCGCCCCACCCGGCACCGTGGTACCGACGCCCGGCGCGACACCAGGGTCGAGGAAATCGACATCGAAGCTGACATGCAGCACGCCGTTACTTGCCTTGACCCGTTCGATGACGCGCCGGATCAGCACGGCGACACCGAACTCGTCGATCTGGCGCATGTCGATAACTCTGATCCGACGTGCGCGCATGAGTTCCTTTTCAAGTTTGTCGATCGAACGCGCGCCGAACAGATCGAGCCTATCGGGCTCTATCGATGCGCGCGGATCATCGCCCAGCAGGCCCTCAAGGCCCGGCTCGCCGCACAGGAACGCGGCCGACATGCCGTGCATGTTGGCGGTGATCGTCGTCTCAGGCGTGTTGTAGTCGGCATGCGCGTCCAGCCAGAGCACGAATAACTCGCGCCCGCCCTCCTGCCAATGCCGCGCCATCGCATTGACCGAGCCCATCGACAGAGTGTGATCGCCCCCGAGGAAGATCGGGATCGCGCCGGTCTTGGCGATCTCATAGCCACGGCGGCTCAGCACGCGCGTCCAACGCTGGATTTCACGGTAATGGTTGGCTTTCTCCGGCGGCTTGTCGGCGAGATCGCCGAGATCGGCCACGGAGAGATCGCCGTGGTCGACGACTTCGAAATCCAGGCTTTCGAGCAATGTCGCAAGACCGGCGGTGCGCAGCGCCGCCGGTCCCATCAGGGTTCCGCGCTGCGAGGCCCCCATGTCGATGGGCGCACCGAGCAAGGCGATGCGCCGGGCTCGATCTGTCATAGTCCCATCGGTCACGGCAATCTCCCAAGATGAGAAGTGCTGCGCCAGCCTAACAGAGATTCGCATCCGTCGTTTCACGGGGGAAAAGGCATGGCGCGGGCCTTCAGGCCGGAACAAAACCCCGCGCGCCGCATTTTCTCTGCAAGGCCGGCACCCGCCGTTTCACCACGGCGCCTGTCGCGGATAGCCAAAGGTCTTCGGGCCCGCTATTCAGAACTAGCGCTCGCGCGGATAGCCAAAGGTGCCGGCCTCATTCACCTTATCTCGAGCGGAGTTCACGAACTTGAGCACGGAAATTCCGCAGCCCACTCCGCAACCCGGCATCGCGGTGCGCGCCATTGATGCCGCAACAGACGTCTCCAACACGATTGGTGAGGTCGCGGGGGGCTTGCGCGCGGCGGTTGATCGCCTCACCTACGCGTTCGACGAAGCGCGAAAGCCCGGACGACCGCTTTCGACCGTCGCCGCGATCACGCGCGAGGCGCCGCTTGCCAGCCTGTTCGTCGCCTTCCTGTTTGGCGTGGCAGTAGCGCGCCGGCGTTAGATTGCGGATCAGCCTGCTCAAGCTGCGCTGACAGCTTCGCGCTCAGCCGCTAAAAACCGTTTCTCGAACGCGTCCACCGGCATCGGGCGGCCGAAGAAATAGCCCTGCCCCTCTTCGCATCCCATGCTAATCAGGAAGTCGGCGGTGGCGCGGTTCTCGATGCCTTCAGCCACGACCGAAAGACCGAGCTGCTTGCTGAGGCCGATGGTCGAGCCGACGATCGCAGCGTCGTGGGAATCCGCGAGCAAGTCGAGCACGAACGAGCGATCTATCTTGAGCCCATCGAGCGGAAACTTCTTCAAATAGCTCAGGCTCGCATAGCCTGTGCCAAAGTCGTCGAACAGGACGCGGACGCCGAGCTCCTGATTGCGCTTGAACATGTCGAGCACGCGACCTTCATCGTGCAGCAGGATATCCTCGGTAACCTCCAGCTCGAGCAGTGACGGCGTGAGCCCAGTCGCGGCGAGCAGCATCGCAACCGAATGGGCGAGATCGCCGGAGTGGAGCTGCGATGGCGACAGGTTGATCGCGACACGCACGCTGCTGCCGGACAATTCCCACGCGCGCGCCTGCCGGCAGGCAGTTTGCATCACCCAGTTCGCGATCCGCTCGGACGGCGCCGAGGTGTTGACCACTGGCATGAACTCCCCGGGCGAGACGTAGCCACGCGCAGGATGCCGCCAGCGGATGAGTGCTTCAGCTCCGACCAGGCCGCCGTCGACCAGGCGAACCTGGGGCTGGTAGAACAGTTCGAACTCGCCGCGGTCCGCGGCGAGCGCAAGCTCGCTCTCCATTGTCAGCCGGTCGCTACTGGAGCGGCTACCGGCTCTACGCCTTCGGGGACGGCGGCGCAGTCTGGAACGACGGCTATCGCCTGAGCGACGGCCTGTCGCTGACGTCAGTGGGTGCCGGCGTGCGGTTCTTTCTGTGGGATGATGTCCAGGCCGATTTCGGCGTCGCCGTGCCGCCGGGCTACCGGGCGCCGGACAATGAGCGCCGCAGCCCGCGCTTCCTGTTCACATTCTCGAGCGCCTTCCGGCTCTGCCCGGAACGCGGCAAGGCGAGCTGCCTCTAGCCGTGCAGCCTCCGTGGACGCCCACATGTAGCCCTTTTTGGGACCTCGCCCACAGACTTGCCTAAATTTAATCCCGTAACGTGCTCACGATTGCTCGATCCGGGAGTTCTCAATGACCATCTTCAGTCAAAAGTGATTGAGACGGAACCATGAAAAAGGTGTTTGCAATTCTGGCTTTTCTTTGCGCCCTCGGCGTCGGCCAGTACGTCGTCGTCAGCAAATTCGCGATCCGTCACGAATTGCTGACCTTGTTCGACGCCACGCGCCAGCGGCCGGTCTCAGTCGAGATCGCCGTGCGGCGCGACTACGAGACCAAGGCCAATCTCGGCCTCTGGAAGCTTCCCCTCGCCGTCATCAGCAATGGCAATACGGTCAAGGCCACGGAATATTCCTTCCTCGCCAACGTGCTGGCAGCACGCGGCTATCTCGTTGCCAGCATTCAGCAGGACCTGCCGAGCGATCCGCCCCTGATGACCCGGGTCGGCCAGCCCTATGTCGGCCGGCGCGAAGTCTATATCCGTTGCGAGGCAAACATCCTTTTCGTACTGCGCGAGCTGATGGGGCGGCAGGAGAACGCCGATTACGATCACATCACGCTGGTCGGTCATTCCAACGGCGGCGACGTTTCCATGTATGTCGCCCATCAGCATCCCGAGTTGGTGTCGAAGGTGATCACGCTCGACAATCTCAGGGTGCCGTTCGTGCTCAACGACCGCATGAAGATCCTGTCGTTCCGTTCCAAGGACGCGAATTTCGTGACCGACCCCGGCGTGCTGCCGACGCCGGAAGAAGCCAAGGCGCGCGGCATCGACATCATCCGTACCGGTGCGCAGCACACCGAGATGAGCGATCGCGGACCGGACTCGGTCAAGGAGAAGATCCAGGCGACGCTCGATCGCTTCCTGCGCGACAGCGCCAGCAGCGCGCTCGCGCCGGCCGACACGACCAGCCCGATGATCATGAACCCCGGCGACTACTAGCCGGGAACGCCTTGCGCCAGATCAAGGCAGCGCCAGGCCGGCCACAATATAAGGGCTGTACAGCGTCGGAGAGGCACGTGTCGCATCAACCCGAAGGCCTTGATACGGAAAGTCTCGACACGGGAAGGCTTGGCCTGCCCGCGGCGGCGACGCCTGGGTTCGTACAGCATCTCTATCGTGCGACCCGTAGGCTGCTGCGGTCGATCATCGCCCGCATCGACCTCTCGCAATTTCCGGGATCGTGCTGCGGCTGAGCATCGAACTTTGCGCCGAGTCCACCAACAAGTCCGCAAATGCAAATCCCTGCCGGATGGACCGACAGGGATCAGCAGAAAGGATGATGGACGGCGGATGATGTTCACCCGGTGGCCCATCATGGACCTGCACCAGAATTGAAATGCGCATCCCGCTGCCGCACAAGATCAATTTGTGAGCAGACGACGGCGCCTTGTATAATCAGGACTTGCCCTTGCCGGGCTGCATGAAGTTGCCGGTCATCTGGCGCATGTGATCCCCGGCGTTGGTGAACTGGCTGCGCAGGAATTCGGACTGAATCCGCATTGCTTCCTGAACGTCGGTTGCGTGAACGAGCTTCCGCGCATGTTCGAACGCCGCCTTCATGTTCTGCTCGGTAAACGCGAGCGCCTGCTTGGACACATCCGCGCCGGCCCCCGGGACCGACGACATGGACTTGGTGGCGGCATCGAAAAACATGCCGAAGGCCTTCTCTGCCTGGTCGATCGTCTTCTCCGCCAGGTCGCGCAGTTCGGCCGGAACTTCGAGCTTCGGTTCGATCATGGTCGCACTCCTCCTGCTTTTTCCCCTGATTATCACATTTGTCGCACCGCCATCTAGCGCCCAAGCCAGGGGCACCGGCGGTCCGCTTGACCGGAAAGATGGACAAAGTGTAATGCGGGTGCGCGGTCCGCTCAAGAAAGCGGGTGTTCGGAGAGGCTTTCGTCGGTGACAAGGTCTTCGACGAGCTTGATGACCTCAAAGCGCTGCCGGGGCGCGAGCTTGAGAAAGGCGCGCAGCAGGCGAAGACTTTCGACGGTACTGTTCGCGGGCGCGCCGAGCTTGAGATGCAATTCAGCCGCGAAATTGAGGTTTTTCATCTCGCACCTATGACAGGGGTCGGCCTCATGGCCGGACGTCGGGGTCCCGATCGAACCGGACGCCGTCACCGAACACGATGGCGACGACGAACTCTCGGCCGGAGCATCCCAGCGGGTTGGCACGCTGAACTGCATATCTGTACGGACTAGGCCCGACCCGAGAAGTTGCAATTATGACAAGGAACAACCCTTCGGGCAAGCCAAACCGTAGGACTTAGCGATGCTTCATCGGCAGCGCGCCACGGCAATTCCGGATAACAGGAATATGCGCCGCCGTCACCCACATGCGTCAAGAAGCAGCATCACTCACGCATGCAGCACTGATCGCTGTCAATCGGCACAGCATTTCGCCTTGTTTCCAGTGTGATCGGAAATCGGCAAATACGGACTAGCGCTTCTTCAGCGCATACACGTAATCGTTGAGTCCGACTTCGGCGGTTGCATCGTCCACGAAATGGACGCCGATCTCACAGCCGGTCTCCAGCGTCCTGATCCGGGCACCGGTGAAGCCGAGCGAAGCGGCAAGCGCCTTGGGATCTGCTTTCTTGTCGGCGCGCCGCATCTCATCGAATGCGCCTTGGAACAGCAAGTCGGGACCGTATTCCGTCACCTTGTATTGCGGCTTGGCGCAGGCAAATGGACGGGGACCGGAGATCTCCCGCGCCTTGAGGACCACAGTCTTGCCTATCAGCCGCGCCCGCTCGGAATCGTCAGGCTTACGCGGCGGATCGGCCCATGGCGCCACGACGGCCGTCGTGAATGTCCAGCTACCGACATAGAAGGGATCGGCGGCAACGGCCGGGCCGGCCATACCGAGTGATACGAAGAGACAAACAGCGCTGGTGAATTTCATCTGAAGAATCCCCTTGATCTCTCGGCTTGGACTCGCCGCTCCGCATCAGGGTTCATCATTCCCAATATTGCTCGCCTATGAACCGCTGTTCAAGACCGCGCGACCAAGCGGGTGCGTAACGGCCACGCAGATCACGGGCGCCATGGCTGATGGACATCGCGATTCGTGGCGCACGTCAGCACCAAAGGACGACAGCATGCTTTCTCGCCGCGATCTCATCAAAGGCGCCGCGATTGCGCTTCTCACACTCTCGACACAGGGCGCATGGGCGCAGGAGACCAAAATGAACCTATTCAAGATCGTCACCGTCAAGGACGAAATCATCATCGGATTGTCGCCCGAAGAGCCAGATGCTCGGCGGCAATGATGCAAGCGCGGTCGCGCACGCGCTGGCGCAGAAGGGCGATCTCACCGTCTGGCAGTACAACGTGCATCGCGGACCGAACGGTGAGTTGCAGCAGGCGCCCACCGCCAAGATCGGGCTTTTGGCCAACGCCTCGCTCCGCGTCGAGCCCTATACCACGCCCTATCAGATCGTGCCGCATCAGTAAGCGACGGACGATACGCCGGCGACGAAAGCCGCCGGCGTACTCACGTCATTGGCGCGGCGCTGAGCGCTGCGCCAATGCCTTGGTCGCAAAGCCGTAGACCAGCGCCAGCCGGTCGAGGCATTCGCGAAATCGCCGCGCGAAATAGTCGTTCCAGCGCTGGGTACGGACGGCACGGCGCTGCCCGATCTGATCCATGGTCAGGCCGAGGACCAGTACGTCATGCACTAGCGCTGCGCCATCAGTGCCGAGTTCGCGCTCGACCCGATTCAGCCGCAGTACAGCCTGGCGCTGGCTCTCCGTAACGGGCTCGCGAGAGCGTGCCCCATCGACATATTCGCGGGTCGGATCCACCGCCTGAGGGCCCCTCTCCGCCCGCTCCCAGTCGTTCTGGTAGGCGCGGCCGCCGCAGTATTGCGCCTCGTCGATCTGGTGATGCGAATGCAGCCGACCGAGCGGATCATTGCGGATCGACCGCATGGCCACGATCTTATCGTCCGGATCGAGCGCCAGGGGATTGTCGACCTCGACCTCCGCCACCGCGGCATTGAACGGCAGGTCCCGCGATCGCCGATCGTGGGGCTTGGCCAATTTGTAGGACATGTTGCGTCTGACACGTGCCACTCGGAGACTCCTTGCGAAACTGACGTTGAAAGAGAGATCGGGCTGCGCCCCGTCAGGCGGCGGCGACAAGTCTCAGTGCGACGGGACCGGCGGCCCGACCGGCGGTTCCTGAACCGCGGGTCACGCACGCATGCGGCGCGCAATAGCTCGAGCCCGGCTGGCGCGGGTGACCGCAGAAGCTGATCTCCTCACCATCCTTGTCACCGCCATAGGGATAGCGGCAGTCACCTCGCTCCAACTCGACCAGCGCAATCAGGCGCGGCCTGACACCGATGCAGCGCAATTTGACCGGTTTGGCCGGCTTCAGCGCCGATTGCGGCGGCAGGTTCAGGATCGGCAACGCTGGATGGCGCGTCGAGAGCAGACCGGACTCGCCGGGCAAGGACGGCACGATCGACGGACTGGTCAACCGCGTCGGCGCGGCAAGGCCGAGCCGCTTGGCGCGGCCAACCACTGCGTTGCGCGTGTAAGCCGTTCCAAACCTTGCGTTAATCTCTCTCCCGATCTCCGCATAAGACATCCCTTTGAGAAAATAGTGGCGAAGCGCGTCGGAGTGCTCCGACGACCAATGGCCCGGTTCCATGCTGCTGTCCTGTGATACGCCTCCGCCTATCGCACGATCCGGAGGCGAGACTCACATTCCGGTATTCCGAAACCAAAGTCAAGCGCGAATTCTGATATTCATAATTGCATCAATTCCGAATTTCGGATTACAAGAGGCAGATCGACGAGTGAGCGAGGGAATCACCATGTTGGACGCTGCAATGATCGAGCGGGGCCTGGAGAAGACTGGCAAGAGCAAGGGCGGGTTGGCCGCGGCGATGGGCGTGCGCCCGGGCGCGGTTTCGGAAATCCTCGGGGGCGAACGCCTGGTCAAGGCCTCGGAAATTATTCCGATCATGGAATATCTTGAGCTGAACCTCGCGCCGATCATGGGGCGGGTGGGGGCCGGCGCCGTAATTGAGCCGGATTTCGAACAAGTTCCTCCGGAGGGGCTCGGCGACATCGCGCTGCCCTTCCCGATCATGGAAGAGACCGTCGCCTTCGAGATCGTCGGCGATTCGATGCTGCCCAAATACGAAAGCGGCGACGTGATCGTGGTCTACAAGGACCAGCGCCATCCGCTGTCGAGCTTCTACGGCGAGGAAGCCGTGGTCCGGCTCAAGACCGGCGAGCGTTATTTGAAGACCATCGAGCGGGGCAAATCCCCCTCCGTCGTCAATCTCAACAGCTTCAACGCCAAGCCGATCGTCGGCGTCAAGCTCGACTGGGTGGGGGAGATCTGCCTTTCGATGCCCAAGGGCCAGCTTGAGCGGATGCGCGCCAAGTCAGCGCGTCCCCGCAAGAAGGGTCGGTAGGCGCATCGGCGCCGATTTCCGATTTTTGGAAATCAAACTTGACTTAATTCCGTTTTTCGGAAATAATCTGCCGCGCTGCCCGCACGGGGCGCGGCAGGACCGTTTCATGCAGTATTTCGTCGTGATGATCGATTACGGGCGACGCGGCCGCGAGGCAATCGTCGACCCCGAGATCACAAGGCGCGAGGTCGTCTCCCGTATTACCTCGGGGGAATACCAGAACATCTCGTTCATCCACGAGGTCGTGGAGAATTCGGTCGAGGACGTGACCGAGGCCATCCTGACCGAGGCCGCCCTCCCCGAACTCCCGCCGGAAGATGTCGATCTCCAGGCGACCCGCCTCGATCACGCCCGCGACCTGCGCAAGCACGAGCGGACGTGACGCAGGCCTGCCGCCTGCGCCACCGTCCGGTCGGAGATCACACCATGAGCACGGTCGACCCCGTCGTCTTGCGCGCGGCAAGATCGGCGTGCGCCTTTGCCGCATCCTTCAGCGCATATGTCTGGTGTACCTCGATCTTGACCGCGCCGGATTTGACGACATCGAACAGCTCGTTCGCCATTGCAACCAGGCTCTCTCGCTTGGCGGCGTAGGTGAACAGGGTGGGACGGGTGACGTAGAGCGAGCCCTTCTGCGCCAGCAGGCCGAGATTGAGCGGCTCGACCGCACCGGACGACGCACCGAACAACGCTGCAACACCGAGCGGCGCGAGGCAGTCGAGCGACTTCAGGAACGTGTCCTTGCCGACGGAATCATAGACCACCGGCACCTTCTTGCCGCCCGTGATCTCATCCACGCGCTTCACGAAATCCTCGCGGCTGTAGATGATGACGTGATCGCAACCATGTGCCTTTGCGAGTTTGGCCTTCTCGTCGCTGCTCACCGTGCCGATCACAGTCGCACCAAGGTGCTTGGCCCACTGGCTCAGGATCAGCCCGACGCCGCCGGCGGCGGCATGGAGCAGGATCGTGTCGCCGGCCTTCACGCGATAGGTCTGCCGGATCAGATATTGCGTCGTGAGGCCCTTGAGCATCATCGCTGCCGCGGTCTTGTCGTCGACACCGTCAGGCAGCTTCAACAGCCGGTCGGCCGGGATCAGCCGCGCCTCTGAATAGGCGCCAAGCGGCGAAGAACCATAGGCGACACGATCGCCCGGCTTCAAATCGGTGACACCAGCCCCGACCTCCTCAACCACACCGGCCGCCTCGGCGCCGAGGCCGCTCGGCAATTGCGCGGGATACACACCCGAGCGGTTATAGATATCGACGAAGTTGAGACCGACGGCAGTGTGGCGGATACGCGCCTCGCCAGGTCCCGGCTTGCCGACACTGACCTCCTCCCAAACCAGGACTTCCGGACCGCCGGTCTTGTGGAAACGGATGGCATGCGTCATGGGCGTTGCTCCCTTATCGTTGCAGTGAAGGTCCGAGAACCGGATCGGGCTGTGAAATAGGCATTTAGTCCGCCCGTTACAGTACAGAGACGTAACAAGAATGTCACAGCGAACGACAAACCCTCGCCGTTCCGTCTCCGTTCGAAAGAGTTGATGACGGCCTTGCGGCAACCGGCAGTAGCGTTTGCGCGGGGTTTGGTGGTCGCCTGCGAAGGAGAGCCGAGATGCCAGCTTATGTACAGCATCATCAGGATATCGAAATCGCGCCTGTAATCTGCCCCACCTGCATGGGGTTCCTGCCGATGTATGTGCGCGAGGTCGAACCGCACTGGAGCCTTGCCAAGATCGACTTCATCTACGAATGCGCCGATTGCGGCGCGGAGGTCAGACAGACCATCCGCAAGGGCGAACTGCTGCGGCATTAACTGCGCGATCGGCCATCGCTTAAGTATTTGCGCTGAACGGAAAAAGCGGCCGTCAGCGCGGGTCAGGCCCGTCCCAAACGAGGCTTGTTCTTTGCCGGGAACGCAGGCAGAACAGGCCTCAATCAAGACCTTTGGGAGCGCCCTTTCGTGGCTGAACAGAAGCCCTCGACCGCGATCGAGGCAGTGGAGAGCGGCCTCGCCGCGCAGGGCTACATCGCGAGCCGGCAGATCGCGACTGCCGTCTATTTGTCGCAACAGATCGAGAAGCCGATCCTGGTCGAGGGCCCCGCGGGCGTCGGCAAGACCGAGCTTGCCAAGGCGATTGCCGCCTGGAGCGGCAAGAAGATGATCCGCCTGCAATGCTACGAAGGCCTCGACGAGGCCAAGGCGCTCTACGAGTGGAAATACGCCAAGCAGTTGCTCTATACGCAGATCCTCAAGGACAAGCTCGGCGAAGTCTTGGGCGGCGCACAGACGCTGCACGATGCACTCAATCAGCTCCACGATTTTGGCGACGTGTTCTTCTCCAAGGAGTTCGTCGAGCCGCGGCCACTGCTTCAGGCGCTGGAACAGCCCGGGGGCTGCGTGCTGCTGATCGACGAGATCGACAAATCGGATGCGGAATTTGAATCGCTGTTGCTGGAGATCCTTTCCGACTTCCAGGTCACGATCCCTGAGCTCGGCACTATTTCCGCGATCACGCCGCCGACGGTCATTCTGACGTCCAACAGCGAGCGCGACCTGGGCGATGCCCTGAAGCGCCGCTGCCTGCATCTGCATATCGGATTCCCCGAGCAGCGGCTTGAGGAACGCATCGTCGAGAGCCGCGTGCCGAACATCTCGCAGACGCTGCGCCGGCAGATGGTCGGCTTCATCCACGAGATCCGCTCGCTCGATCTGAAGAAGCTGCCCTCGGTCAGCGAGACCATCGACTGGGCGCGCGTGCTGGTGCTGTTGCAGGCCTCCGAGCTCGACACCGAGCTCGTCAAGGACACGCTCAACGTGCTCCTGAAATACGAAGCCGACATCGAGGCCGCGTCGCCCCAGATCACGACCTTCATTGCCAAGTCAGCGCGATCCAACGTCTTCGGTTGACGCCGATGCGCGAGAATATCCATCGTTTCTTTCGGGCGGCGCGAGGCGCCGGCGTCCATGTTTCGCCAGCTGAAAGCATCGATGCGATGCGCGCGGTCGCGGAGGTCGGCGTGTCCGACCGCGCCATCCTGCGCGATACCCTCCTTCTGACGCTCGCCAAGTCGCAGGACGAGAAACTCGCACTCGGTGACTGTTTTGATCTGTTCTTTAGCCAGCCGGAACCGCGGCAGGAACAGCCTGAGGCCGACAGCGACGACACTTCAGAGGGCGCCGATCAATCTCCTTCATCCGGCGCGGCCAGCGATGCGGGCGGCGGTTCGCCGCAAGAGGAAGTAGGCCCACTCGCGCAGATGCTGCTGTCACAGGATCGCAACGCCGTCGCGGCCGCGATCGCAAGCGCGGCCGGCGCGGCATCCCTGTCCGACATCCGTTACTCCACCCAGCGCGGCATCTTCTCGAGCCGAATCCTCGACGCCATGGGCCTCCAGCGCCTGCGCGATGATCTCGAGGAGCTGACCGCGACCAATCCCGCACTGGCCGAGCGCCTGCGCGCCGCGCTCGACGCCTTGCGCGAAGCGGTTCGCGACACTGTCTCGCAGGGGCTTGTGCTCTATGCCCGCGAAGAGGCCGAAAACCTCCACAACGAGATTTTGCGCAACGCGCCGCTCGCCCGCATCGAGCGGCGCCAGGTCGCGGAGATGCGCGCGCTGATCCGCCAGATCGCGCGGCGGCTGCGCGAGCGCTATTCGAAACCGCGCAAGCGCCAGCGCCGCGGCCATCTCGACGTCCGCCGCACGCTGCGCCGCAACGCCGCCTGGGGCGGCGTGCCCTTCCTCACGGCGTGGAAGCGCAAGCACCGTGACCGGCCCAGGATCGTTGCGATTTGCGACGTCTCGGGCTCGGTCGCGCAGGTGTCCGACTTCTTCCTGCTCCTGATCCACTCGCTGCATGAGGTGGTCGACGACGTCCACTCCTTCGCATTCTCGTCGCACCTGATCGAAGTCAGCGACATCCTGGAAAAGAAGTCGCCGGAAGAGGCGATGGCCGAGATCATGTCCAAGGTCGGCTTCGGCTCGTCCGACTACGGCTCTTCGCTGGTCGATTTCGAGAAAGATTTCATGAGCACACTGACGCCGCAGACCACGGTGATCGTGCTCGGCGACGCTCGCAGCAACAATCTCGACCCGCGTGCCGACATCCTGCGCCGCGTCTCCGAACGCTCGAAGCGGCTGGTCTGGCTCAATCCCGAAGGAAGGCTCGCCTGGGGCTTTGGCGATTCCGAGATGCCGCGTTACGCGACATTTTGCAGCCTGGTGCGCCAATGCGCGACCGCGCAGCAGCTGGAGCGCGCAGTGTCCGATATCGTGGCGACCTATCAGTAAGAAGTGATCGCAATCGCGTCAGGCGGCGTTCAGTTCGGCCCGCGGGAGATTGCACTCGCGAAAGTAATAAGCGATTTCGTCGAGCGCGCGCTGTTCCCATTCCTGGGCCTGCGCAAGCCAGAACACCCGCCGCTCGGAATCCAGCGCGGCGCGCTCTCGGCAGAGGAATTCCTGACTGCGAATTTCGACCAGCCTATTCATGCACTCACACTCCTGTTGTGTGAAGCTATTCGCCGGGAATCAGCCTAACAGAGTCTGAAACTCTTCGCCTCCAGATTTCTGTGCATATTGCGACGCAGAATGGGACAGAGGTGCTTCCCGTGCGTTGCGGTAGTCGGCGTCGCACGATCAAGAGCAAATCATCAATTAGTGATCCGCGATCGGGACGATATTCGTGCGTGAGCGATCTTAACTTCTGTGACGCAACGACGTGCGGCAATTTGTGAAGAGATGTTCTAAACAGCTCATCGGATTCCGGACTCATTGTCGTCGCATGGTCTTCATGTAGCGCCGCTAACACGGGCGCACGAACTGCACCATCAGTTGAGGCAACATGAGCAACGACGTCGACTTCGATCTTTCACCGGACCAATGGGAGGCGCTGCGTGCGCTTCGCAATCCGATGTCGAACGGTCGCCTCTCGAAGGCCTATCTCCTCGACGGTCTCGTGAAACTTGGTCTCGTCATGGTCAACGACGGCGTGCCTGCGATGACACCTACGGGACGCACGGTGCTGGTGCGCGGATCGTGCCGGCTGCTCGACGTCGCAGCATGATAAGCTGCGAGACTGCGCCATCGCCTGAAAAATAATCTTTTGCTCTCGGCCAAAATCGGATTTGCTTCCCGCGACAGATCTCGCGCGCGGTGACGCGGCGCGAGCACGGCAACGAAGCCGAAGGGAGCTGATGATGAATGGTCTCGGCGGGCTTAACAAATCGCCCAATGGCGTGGTCATCGGGCTCGTGCAGTTGCAACTGCCGAATGTCGTGACCAAAGCGGATCTGGCAAGGCAGACCGAGCGCATTGTCTCGATGGTCGGCAAGGCCCGCCGCAACCTCTCCACCATGGATCTGGTGGTATTCCCAGAGTACGCGCTGCACGGCCTCTCAATGGACACCAATCCCGAGATCATGTGCCGTCTCGACGGACCGGAGGTCGCGGCGTTCAAGAAAGCCTGCATCGACAACAGGATCTGGGGCTGCTTCTCCATCATGGAGTTCAACCCGCACGGCAATCCCTACAATTCCGGTCTAATCATCGACGACCACGGCGAGATCAAGCTCTACTACCGCAAGCTCCATCCCTGGATTCCGGTCGAGCCGTGGGAGCCGGGCGACATCGGCATTCCCGTGATCGAGGGCCCGAACGGCGCGAAGATCGCGCTGATCATCTGCCATGACGGCATGTTCCCGGAGATGGCGCGGGAATGCGCCTACAAGGGCGCGGAGATCATGATCCGTACCGCCGGCTACACCGCGCCGATCCGCGAGTCCTGGCGCTTCACCAACCAGGCCAATTCGTTCCAGAACCTGATGGTCACCGCGAATGTCTGCATGTGCGGCTCCGACGGCTCGTTCGATTCCATGGGCGAAGGCATGATCGTCAATTTCGACGGCTCGGTGCTGGCGCACGGCACCAATGGCCGGACCGACGAGATCATCACCGCCGAAGTGCGGCCCGATCTGGTCCGCGAGGCCCGCATCAATTGGGGCGTCGAGAACAACATCTACCAGCTCTGGCACCGGGGCTATGTCGCGGTGAAGGGCGGCGCGATGGACTGCCCCTACACCTTCATGCAGGACATGGTCGCAGGCACCTTCCGCCTGCCGTGGGAAGACCAGGTCCAGGTCACCGACGGAACGTCCTGCGGTTTCCCGGCGCCGGCACGGATGTTCGGCAGAACGGCAAAGGCAGCCGAATAGGTCATTTTCGGCAAAGATCGCGACATTCTGGCACATTTGTTGCTCCTTTTGACGGCCAAGACGTCGTTGAAACGGGGAAGTCATCATGTCGACCATTGCCGCGGCCCCGGCCGCCGAGCGCAAGCCGCTCTATACTTCGCTGTTCGTCCAGGTCCTGGCCGCGCTGATCCTGGGCATCATCCTCGGCGTGGCCACGCCGGACTTTGCCATCAGCCTCAAGATCCTCAGCGACGCCTTCCTGAAGCTGATCTCGATGATCGTGGCGCCGATCGTGTTCTGCGTCGTCGTCCACGGTATTGCCGGCGCCGGTGACCTCAAGAAGGTCGGCCGGGTCGGCGTCAAGGCGCTGCTTTATTTCGAGGTGATGACCACCGTCGCGCTCGTGGTCGGTCTCATCCTCGCTTACATCTTCGGCCCCGGCCACGGCATGAACATCGATCCCTCAACGCTCGATGCCAAGGCACTCAACACCTACGCCGACAATGCCCACAAGCTGCAAGGCGCTGGCATTGGCTCCTTCCTGCTCAACGTCATTCCGAGCACCTCGTTCGATGCGCTGTCGCGAAATGACGTGCTCCAGGTGCTGTTCTTCGCCGTGCTGTTCGGCGTCGGCCTGGCGCTGGTTGGCGGCGAGAAAGGCAAGCTCGTCACCTCGATCATCGACGCGGCATCGACCGTTCTGTTCCGCGTCATGGGCCTGATTGTGCGCGTCGCTCCGCTCGGCGTGCTCGGCGCGGTCGCCTATACCGTAGGCAAGTACGGCATCGGCTCGCTGAAGCAGCTCGTCTCGCTGGTGATGCTGTTCTACGTCTCGGTCGGCATCTTCGTGCTCGGCGTGCTCGGTGGCGTGATGGCGCTCGTCGGAATCAACATCCTCAAATTCCTCGCATACCTGCGCGAGGAGCTGACCATCGTGCTGGCAACCGCGTCCTCCGACGCGGTGCTGCCGCAGATCATGAAGAAGCTCGAGCGGATGGGCGTGAAGGATTCCGTTGTCGGCCTCGTCATCCCGACCGGCTATTCTTTCAACCTCGACGCCTTCTCGATCTATCTGACGCTCGCCGTCGTGTTCATCGCGCAGGCGACCAACACGCCGCTGTCGTTCGGCGATCTCCTGCTGGTGCTCGGCGTCTCCCTGATCACGTCGAAGGGCGCACATGGCGTGCCGGGATCAGCGATCGTGATCCTGGCGGCGACGCTGAACGCCGTGCCGAGCATTCCCGCAATCGGCCTCGTGCTGGTGCTGTCGGTCGACTGGTTCATCGGCATGGCCCGCGCCATGGGCAATCTCATCGGCAACTGCGTTGCGACAGTGGTGGTCGCTGCCTGGGAAGGCGACCTCGATCGCGCCAAGGCGGCCAAGATGCTCGACGGTGGCGAGCTGGTGGACGTGACCGCGGGCTAGGCGCCACCGCGCTCTATCGCAGGTGCCCACTCTCAAAATGGCTGCGCTCCGCGGCTGTTAGCGGGGGCCTGGCCGCATTTGCGGGCGTCACAGCAGCGACGACGGCGACGCTGGGGCGCTGCGGTACCAGCACCAGCACGTCGACGCCGTCGGCGGTGATAAGCATCGCGTAGTCATGGCCGCCGAGGAGCCGGGCGACCACGCGCGGCAGCGGTCCATCGAAGACGCCCGTCGTCTGCGTCTCGAGCGGATCTATGGTGCGATAACGCAGATTGAACCGTTCTTGCAGCGCCGCCAGCACGTCGTGGAGCGAGGCGTCGCGGACTTCGAGATGCACAGCATCCGGCCGACCTCCGACCTTCACCTCCGCCGACGCCGTTCGACCAAAGGCCAGAAGGACGACAGACGCGGTCACGAGGAGCAGGGGCGGCCGCCGCATCGTCATGCCAGCTCCGCTTCCGGAATCTCGCGCGCCAGGCGTTCGCGCAGCGGCCTCAGCCGATCGGCATGGTGACGCCATTTGCCGACCGAGGACGCGTAGATCGGGCGGCGCACCTGAACGGCGCTGGCGGTTGCAGATGGCGCCGAGCTTTCGTGAAAGCGCATCACCCCATCTTCCCAGGGAAGCCCGAGAAAGCGGATGATGTCCCGGCTTGCCGCAGCCTGATCCCGCACGATGTCCTCGTAGTTGATCTCCATGAGCACGTCTGGCGGTAGCACCGCGCGCCAGTGTCGCGACAGACGGCGGTACGCCAGATAATAGTCCGCGAGCTCGGTCTGGTGATATGAGAACGAGAACTTGCCGCGGAAGTGCGCCTTGTAGATGGCCCAGCACGAATCGATCGGATGGCGCTGCACGAGGATGATCTTCGCGGACGGCAACGCGGCGCGAATGAGGCCGCAATAGAGGTAATTTTCCAACGTCTTGTCGATGAAACGAACATTGTCCGGCACGCGGAGCGCCGCCGCCGAATCCAGATAGCGCATGCCGATGTCTTCGAGGTCGCGACCGCCCGGACGCTCTGCCATGGCGCGGCGCATTTCGGCTGCAAACGCGTTGGTCTCGCCGACCGAATGCATCGCGGAATGGCTGGCGATGATCCGCTCCACCAGCGTGGTGCCGGTGCGCGGCAGGCCGGTGACGAAGATGGGCGCGGCCTCAGCGCGACCACGTGGCGCGGATTCGATCCAGCTTCGCGTGTGTGCGTGGATGATCGCATCTACCTCGCCAATCTGGGCGGCGGGATCGCGGGAAAGCGATCGGTGCTGCAGGTTACAGCCTGCCTCGACGTGATCAAAAGCGCGGCCCCAGAGCTCGATATCCTCGCATTCCTTGCCGAGCGCAAAGCGCAGCATGATTTCGCCCGGCGCCGATAGCTGCCCCTCGCGCAGGAGCGCTTCCATCTCATCGAGATGGTTGCGATCGGAGCTCTGAATTCGAAGGTCTGAGCGGAGGTAGTGGGCGAGCCCGTAGTGACGGTCGCACGCAATCGCCGCGTCGCAATGTGTTTCGGCATCGCTGAGCGCGCCGATCATCCGCTCGGCGGCCGCCAGGTTGAAGAGATATTGCGGCATATCCGGCCGGGCCGCGACCGCGCGACGAAAGAGTTCCCTCGCCCGCTGCTGCAACCCGAGCAGGCCGAACATCGCGCCCACCGCGTCAAGGGCGGCCGGCGCCTCGCCAAGATGTTGGGCCGCAGCCTCCGTCGCCGCGCAGGCCTGACGAGTCTCACCGGCCACGAACAGTCGTTTCGCGCGCAATACGAGGGCAATCGGGTTGGTCGGCGCGAGCGCCACGGCGCGATCGGCGCTTACGGTCGCGGCATCCTGGCGGCCCCGCAGCAACGCGGTTTCGGTCAGGAGGGCCCAAGCGCGCCAATCGGAAGGATTTTGGCCGAGAATCCGCGCGCAGATCTGCTCGGTGGCAGCCAGATCACCTGCGGCAAACGCACTACCCGCCGCGTCGATCGAAGCGGCGCTCCCCGGGAGCGTAACATTCACGCGGATCACTCCAACGCTAGGGCAATTGATATGAGAATTGCCCCGGCGGCTGGTGAGAGCCGCCGGGTCATGCGAGTGAAGGCGATCAGTTCCGATCAGTCTTCGTCGTGATCGTCGTCGTGACGGTCGGCGAAACTGAAATTGCCGAAGAGATCGCCGATCGCCGGCCGGTTGACGGGAACGTAGGGGTTCTCGTCAGAGGTCACCGGATTGGGCAACGCATCACGTGTCTTTGGCCCAAGCGGTTTGAGATGCCAATTGCGCTCGATGAACTTGGTGATCGAGACGTGATCGCCGTATTCATGCGACATGTGTCCGCCGCGCGAATATTTCGACACGACCAGCAGCGGAATCCGCGTACCGTCGCCGAAGAAGTCGACCGGCTGGATATAGCCGGAGTCATAGTAGCCGCCGCCCTCGTCCATGGTGATAACGATGGCCGTGGACTTCCACAATTCCTTGTTGGACTTCACCTGATCGACGATCTTCTTTGCGAAAGCCTCGAAGAGGTCGACCCGGGATGACGACGGATGACCATCGTTGAACGTGCTCGGCTTGACGAAGGATACGGCGGGAAGATTGCCGTTGGCGATGGCATCGTAGAGGTCGAGCGTATCCTTCATATGCGCGTTGCGCTGCGCCGCATTGGTCATGACCGAGGCGGAGAACAGGAACGGATTGCAGATGTTGCAATAGAGATAGGCGACCGGGTCCAGCGCGCCGAAATTGGTGCCTTCTCCGGGCGCGGTCTTGAAGTCGTTCCAACGCTCGCCGAAATAGGCCCAGGAGACATCGGCCTGGGTCAGCGCGTCGCCGATATGCCGCTGCTTGATGACGGGCGGCAGGGTAAACGGGCCGTTGTTGATCGGATCGGTGGCGCCGCTGCCGATATAGGCCGGAACGTAGTTGTTCAGGAGATAGTAGGCGTGCGGCGTGCAGCGCGGCGGCACGTGGATGGCGTTGAGGTAGGTGACGACAGGACCAACGCCCGGCTGGCTCGGTTCGGAGCAGTTCGAATAGCTGCCGCCGCCATAGCCGTCGTTGAGATACCAGTTGTTGGTGCCAGGCGCCGGGTTCGGATTCTCGATCTCGTTGACATATTGCGGCGGATTTGAACCGGGGACGAGCACGGGGTCGGGCGTCGCGGGATCGCCCTTGTCGTCGGCATAATAGAGCGCATCGGCGTAGCCGATCATCATGTGATTGGCGAAAGTGCCGCCCATCACACTCTGGTGGAAATTGTCGTTGAGCGTGTACTTGCGCGCAAGCTCGGTCAGATAGGGCGCGTCACCCTTGGCGACGTTGTAGAAGCCGAGCGCGATCGCACCCTCCTTGAGCGCGTGCGGGATCGGGTTGCCGTTGCTCCCCGAGGAGACGCTCGATTCCACAAAGGTGAAGAGATCGGCCTGGCAGCCGCTCGGATTGTGGTGTGTGGCCTTGGCGACGTCGCAGTCAAGCTCCTGCCACATCTGGTAGAACCGGTGCACCGGGCTGCCGCCATAGGTCTTGTAGAGGGTGGTCGGTGTTTCGCCGCCCTGCGCCAGGGTCACCAGCGGATAGGGACCGTTCGGCAGATTGTCGAAATCCAGGATGCGCGAGTCCGGCGAGTTGCCGGGCAGTCCCGTCGCGCCGGTCGTCAGCAGCGGCAGATCCTGCGGGCGGAGGCCGTAATCCCCCTGCGCCGCGAGTTGCAGCGTGGCGAGGCACCCCGGACCATTGAGCGCGGCCTGATCGACCGAGGTGTAGCAGGATTGCGGCGCGTAGGAGGTTCCCGGCGCCTGCACCTTGTTGGTCGTGTTGTTGTAGGGGGCCTTCTGGCCCGGGCTGATGGAGTAGGTGTTGTTGACCACGGCGGAGAACTGCGCCGACCTGGCGTAGTTCGGGCCGGGCAAGCCGTCCTTGGTGATGATGCCCTTGGAGAGGAGATTGTCGACGCGTTCGCCCGGGCGGTGCGGTTCGTAGGTCGCGAAGACGTGGTCGAAGGTACGGTTCTCGCCGAGGATCACGATCACATGCTTGATCGGCGATTCGGTTCGATCGCCGTTTCTGTTGCTGCCGCCGAGAGAGTTGGCGTCCATCGCGTGGACGTCATATCCCATCAGCGACAGAATCGCGGCCGTGACCACGGTGCGATCGCGTAGACGTCGTGTCATTTTCGAAAGCATTGCGCGCCCCTCCTTATCGTTGCTTGAATGCAGCCAATTGTTTCAGTGCATGTCAGGCTAAGGGGCGTACTTGTCAGACGTGCTGCGCAGGCATGTCACTTACGTTACGCAATTGTGACGGCGTGCAGAGACCAATTGCCGCAACCTGCACAGCGGCCGCGGCACTTGTGGATTGCGGATCAATTGCTTGTGGGCGTGTCGCCGCCAGGTTTAGGCGCCTTCGTACCGCCTGGCATGCGCGATCACCCCGAACAGCCCCCGGAAGACTGATCAGCGGGTTAGTCATTCCAGTGGAGCAGCGGCGTCCCGAACGCCCTGCTCCAGACAGAAAGGAAGCGCGGAAACCAGGAGTGAGCCACGGCGCCCTTGTAGGCCCAGGTGCGATACTTCAGCCCCTGTTCCGACAACAGTTCCTGATATCCGCCGTGGACCTCGGTCGCAGTGCGAATGTCCTTCAATATGCCCTGGGCATAGGCGCGATAGGTATCGCCCCCCGAGAATTCATCGTAGTCCAGCATGCGATCGGCAAATTCGACATTGAACGTCGGCCAGGAGGAACGTCCCTGGTAGGCGGGCGCCGCAATCTTGTGAATCATCTTGTTGCGCGGATTATCCGCGGACACCAGGAAGTGGGATGTGCCGGGGATGCGAAAGCGCGGTTCGGCGATGATCAGATCCGTCGTGGCCGCGAACAGCGCGCGTTCGCTCGCCACACTCAGATCCCAGAAGCCGCGATGCACGCTGACGAAATCCAGGGCAACTGAGGACACCGGCGACCCTGCCGGGCCATCCAGGGAATGCCTGACATAGCCGTCCTTGCCGAACAGGCGAAGAAGCTCCTGCTTGTACTGCGCGAGTTCGCGTCCGAGCAGCGACTTCAGCTCGTTGGCGTCGACGACCCCGAGCTGAACGCACCATGCAAACGTCGTATAGATACAGGCATTGGTGACAAAACGCCTGCGTTCGGCGCGGGTATCGGTTGCCGCGGACCGAGGAGCGGTGGCATCACACAGCAGATACGTGGTGCCGTGATGATCGAACGGTTCGAGCTCGCTCGCGAGCTGCAGGATCGCACGCTTCAGGTCGGCGCCGTATTCGGCGAGCAGCAGACGGCCGGCATGCGCGCATTGCGACATCGCCAGATAGGACGACGCCCTCGCCTCGGCGGAGATCATCTGCTGGAGGCCAGCCAGAACGCCGAGCAGCGTATCCGAGGGCCGCGAGAAATAGTTCACGCCAAGATAACGGCCGCGTCCCGCCGGAACGATGGTCGTGGTGACGACGTCGGCACGAACGGCCTCCAGCAGCAGGCGGACGCTCTTTTCGAGCAGCCGGGCCCGCCGAACCGCGTCCTGAGAGTCCATGATGGTCTCGGGATCGAGAACGTCGGGATAGAACCAGGCGAAGTCGCGCGGATAATAAGCGGATGCGTGCGGCGCCCCCGTGACGAGAAAGGACTCGGTCACCGAAAACGCACTATCCATCGAGTGCCGATAAAGGTCCTCGATAGCCGACAACGAATGATGCGATTGTCTCAGGAACCGATCACCGAGAAAATTGACCGCCTGAAGGGCGTTGGCGAAGGTCGCGGCCACGCCCTGGTAAAACCGGTTTTCACGACGTGACGGAAAGGAAATATCGCTGTTCATCTGGGTAAGTCGGCCAATATCTCGTGGTGCTGGTGATGGCGGGCACCATTTTACACATGTCTGATTCGTGTCTCTACCCGGTGACTTGCGGGCCCCTGGCAGCCTCTCGCGGCCGGAAATTCTCGATCACCCGGAGCAGCACCCGCGCGCCGGCATCGGCATCCGCCAGCTCGACGTGCTCGTCCGGATGATGGCTGACGCCACCACGGCAGCGGACGAAGATCATGCCGACATCGGCGATGTCGATCATAGCCATGCCGTCATGCCCTGCCCCGCTCGGCAGATCGAACACGGAAAAGTCCTCCGCGGCGATCGCCTGTGCGATCTGGTCCTTCAGCCAGGGCGCACAGGGCGCGGTGCGGTTCTCGTGGGTGACGTCGAGCTGAAGTCCCAGCTGCCGGCGCTTTGCGATCGCCTCGATCTGGCGGACGACATCAGCCACCGCGCGCTTGCGATGCATGTCGGTCGGCGCGCGCATGTCGATGGTGAACGACACTTCGCCCGCAATGACGTTGGTCGCGCCGGGCCTCGCCTGAATGTAGCCGACGGTGCCGACCAACCCGCTCTCGTCGGTCTGGCAAAATTGCTCGATCGCGCCGATACATTCGGCCGCACCGGAGAGAGCGTCACGGCGCAGCGCCATTGGCACCGTGCCGGCATGGCCGGCCATGCCGGTCAGCCGCGCGGCGAGCCGGGTCGCGCCTGCAATCGCGGTGACGACGCCGACGGGCAGGTTCCGCGCTTCCAGCACCGGGCCCTGCTCGATGTGCAATTCGAGGTAAGCCAGCAACTCGCGCCGCGCCCGCGCGGCCGCGCCGATATGGTCAGGGTCGAGCCCGAATTGCACGAGCGCATCGCGCATCGACACGCCGTCGCGGTCGCGCGTGTTCAAAACGCTCTCGTCAAACGTGCCCGCCACCGCGCGGCTGCCGAGCAGCGTGGAGGCGAAACGCACACCTTCCTCGTCGGCAAAGCCAACGACTTCGATGGCAAACGGCAGGCGCTTGCCGCGGCGGTTGAGATCGGCGACGCAGGCGATAGCCGTGATCACGCCCAGCGGCCCGTCCCACTTGCCGGCGTCGCGCACGGTGTCGTAGTGCGAGCCGAGCATCAGGCAAGCCGCCCCGGGCCGTTCGCCCTCGTAACGGCCGCAGACATTGCCGATCGCGTCGAGATGCGCGCTCATGCCGGCCTCGCGCATCCAGCCGAGAATGAGGTCCGAAGCCACACGCAGCTCCTTGCTGAGATAGATGCGGGTGAGCCTGTCGGGCTCTTCCGAGATCGCGCCGAGCTCGTTGATACGGCGAACGATCTCCTTGCCGAGGGATGCATCTTGAACGGCGGTCGCAGCACCCATCTCGGTCGAGCTTTCCATCCTGGAGACCGCGCGCGGCGATCGTAACGACATCGATACAAGTTCGGTGCCAGCAAAATCGCCCGGCCGGCGCCCGCCCCAAATCAGCGACTGGTTAGCATGAATGCGGCACGCGGCGGACGGGCCGGCCAGCGCAAATGCACACGCGGGCGGGTCAAAGCTGCTTAACTCAATTGCATACAACACAAAGATACCGCCTAAAATTTAATCTGCCGATTTCCTCAGCAAGATTCGAGTTCGACAAACATATTATATAATTCATATACTTACAAAGATATGCACGTTTCATAGCCTCTGGCACGAAGCTTGCGACATCTTGTTCCGGGCTCCGCCAGATCGGCGCAGCCGCGAGATTGGGGCGGTTCATCCGCCAAAGGGAGCAACCAATGGATTTTGGCAGGATTTCACGACGGCATGTGTTGCAGGGCGGCGCAGCCCTCACCCTCGGAGCGGCAGCCGGCCTCCGCCCGGCCTTCGCAGCCGACACCACCATCGGCTTCATCTATGTCGGCTCGCGCGACGACTACGGATATAATCAGGCGCACGCGCAGGGCGCCGCGGCACTGAAGAAGATTCCCGGCCTCAAGGTCGTCGAGGAAGAGAAGGTGCCCGAGACCGACGCGGTCGAGAAGACCATCGAGTCGATGATCAATCTCGACGGCGCCAGCCTGCTCTTCCCGACCTCGTTCGGTTACTACAATCCGCACATGATCAAGATGGCCAACAAGTTCCCGAAGCTGCGCTTCGAGCACTGCGGCGGCCTCTGGAGCGACAAGGATCCGAAGAACGCCGGCAGCTATTTCGGCTATATCGACGAAGCCCAGTACATCTCCGGCATCATCGCCGGCTACACCTCCAAGACCGGCAAGGTCGGCTTCGTCGCTGCGAAACCGATCCCGCAGGTGCTGCGCAACATCAACGCTTTCGCGCTTGGCGCCAAGCTCGCCAATCCGAAGGCCACCACGCAGGTGATCTTCACCGGTGACTGGTCGATGCCGGTCAAGGAGGCCGAAGCCACCAACAGCCTGATCGACCAGGGCGTCGATGTGCTGACCTGCCACGTCGACGGTCCGAAGACCATGGTCGAGAACGCCGCGCGCCGCGGCGCCATGGTGTGCGGCTATCACGTCAACCAGTCGCCGCTCGCGCCGAAGGCTTATCTCACCGGCGCCGAATGGAATTGGGAAGCGCTCTACCCGAAGTTCGTCAAGATGATCGCCGCCGGCGAGACCATCCCGAATTTCTATCGCGGCGGCCTCAAGGAAGAGATCGTCAAGACCTCGCCATACGGCGAAGCGGTCTCTGCCGAAGCGCGCAAACATGCCGACGACGTCAAGGCAAAATTCCTGTCCGCCGACGGCTACGCCATCTTCAAGGGAGGACTGCTCGACAACAAGGGCAAGACGGTGATCCCAGCCGGCACCGACCGCGGCCAGAAGGATCCCGAGCTCGAGAAGATGGACTATCTCGTCGAGGGCGTGATCGGAGCGACTTCGTGACAACGGAAGCGGCGGATCCCACTGAAGCGGTCGGGGCGATTGCCCCGGCCGCCGATCCCGGCTTCCTCCAGCGCTACGGCGCGACAATTGAATACATCCTGATCCCGGGCGCGGCGCTGGCCGGCGCGCTCGTGGTCTTCGGCATCTTCGTCGCGATGTTCGGCAAGAACCCGCTCGATCTCTATTTCTACATGTATTACGGCGCCTTCGGCACCTGGTTCTCCTGGCAGAACACGCTGACGCGCGCAGCACCTTTGATCCTCACCGCGCTCTGCACGGCGCTGCCGGCGCAGCTCGGCATGGTCATCATCGGCGGCGAAGGCGCGCTTCTGATCGGCGCGCTCTCAGCGACAAGCGCGGCGATCGTGCTTCAGGGCATGCCGTCGCTCATCGTCCAGATCGCCATGGTCTGCGCGGGCGTCATCGGCGGCGGCCTGTGGATCATGCTGGCAGGCGCGCTGCGGCAGTATCGCGGCGTCAACGAGACGATCTCGAGCCTTCTGCTGGTCTACATCGCGCTTGCGATCCTCAACCATCTCGTCGAAGGCGCGATGCGTGATCCCGCGAGCCTCAACAAGCCGTCGACCCGCGAGATCGGCGCGGCCAATATGATCGGCTCCATTCCCGGCACCGACGTGCATTGGGGCCTCGTCTTCGGACTGATCGCCGCGATCGCCGCCTACATCCTGATTTATCACACCGTGTTCGGCTTTGCGGCGCGGGTTGCCGGCGGCAACATCCGCGCCGCCAAAATCGTCGGCCTCGGCGTCAGCAAGCTCATTCTCACCATCTGCTTCCTCGCGGGCGGCGCCGCGGGCCTTGCCGGCATGGTCGAGGTCGCAGCCGTGCAGGGGCGCACCAACGCCAACCTCGCGGCAGGCTACGGATTCACCGGCATTCTCGTCGCCTTCCTCGCGCGGCAAAATCCGCTGGCCATCATCCCTGTCGCGATCCTGCTCGGCGGCATCAGCGCCAGCGGCGGCCTGTTGCAACGCCGTCTTGGATTGCCCGATGCATCCGTGCTGGTGCTCCAGGGCATCATCTTCGTCTTCGTGCTGGCTAGCGATGCGCTCTACGGCCGCATCGGATTCCTGAAGGGAAAATCCTGATGGCAGACGGATCGATCGGACTCTGGACCGTCCCGCTCGCCGTGCTCGGCGGCGCCATTCGCGTCTCTACGCCGTTCCTGTTCGTGAGCCTGGGCGAATGCATCACTGAGCGCTCCGGACGCATCAATCTCGGTCTCGAAGGCACGCTGGTGATGGGCGCGATGAGCGCCTATGGCATCTCCTATCTCACCGGCTCGCCCTGGTTGGGCGTGCTTGCGGCCGGCATCACCGGCGCACTTCTCGGCGCGCTGCATGCCGGCATCTGCTCGCTGCCGCGGGTCAACGACGTCGCGGTCGGCATCGCGTTGATGCTGTTCGGCACCGGCCTTGCGTTCTACCTCGGCAAACCGCTGATCGAGCCGACCGCACCGCGGCTGCCCGCAATCGATTTCGGCTGGTGGAGCGACATCCCGCAGCTCCGCGCCGCACTGCGCGTCAATGTCCTCTTCCTGATCGGCGTCGCGCTCGCGCCGATCCTCTATTGGGCGTTCCGCACCACGCGCTGGGGCCTCCTGATCCGCACTGCCGGCGAGAGTTCGGATGCGGCTCGCGCGATGGGTCACTCCGTGCTGCTGATCCGGCTGCGCGCCACCATGGTCGGTGGCTTCCTCGCCGGCATCGGCGGCTCGTTCCTGTCTCTTTTCTATCCCGGAAGCTGGAACGAGGGCTTGTCCTCGGGCCAGGGCATCACAGCCGTAGCGCTCGTGATCTTCGCGCGCTGGGATCCCCTGCTCTGCCTGTGGGCCTCGCTCGCCTTTGGCGGCGCAGCGGCCTTGGGACCGGCGCTGCAATCGGTTGGCGTCACCTCCGGCTATCACCTCTTCAACGCCGCGCCCTACATTCTGACCCTGGCCATCATGATCATCACCTGCTCGCCAAAACGCACGCTGACCGGAGCCCCGGCCGAATTGTCGATCACCCGCTAGAGAGCGAAATCATGCCCGAGCGCTACCTCAACTCCGAGCCCTACGCCTGGCCCTACAACGGTGATCTCCGTCCCGAGAACACGGCGCTCATCATCATCGACATGCAGACCGACTTCTGCGGCATCGGCGGCTATGTCGACAAGATGGGCTATGACCTCTCGCTGACGCGGGCGCCGATCGAGCCGATCAAGAAGCTGCTCGCAGCGATGCGCAGCCAAGGCTTCCATATCATCCATACCCGCGAAGGCCATCGCCCCGATCTCTCCGACCTGCCCGCCAACAAACGCTGGCGCTCGCGCCAGATCGGCGCCGGCATCGGCGATCCCGGCCCCTGCGGCCGCATCCTGGTGCGCGGCGAGCCCGGCTGGGACATCATCGAGGAGCTCGCACCGCTGCCGGGCGAGCCGGTCATCGACAAGCCCGGCAAGGGTTCATTCTGCGCCACCGACCTGGAGCTGATCCTGCGCGTGCGCGGCATCGAGAACATCGTTCTCACCGGCATCACCACCGACGTCTGCGTCCACACCACCATGCGCGAGGCCAACGACCGCGGCTTCGAATGTGTGCTGCTGCACGACTGCTGCGGCGCGACCGACAAGAGCAACCACGAGCACGCGCTCAAGATGATCAAGATGCAGGGCGGGGTGTTCGGCGCGGTCTCGACGTCGGACGCCTTCATCGGAGCGATTTCGTGATCATCGGCGAATCGCCTCCCCCGTCGGGCGCCTTCGGCGTCAACGCCATCGCCATGACCATGCGCTTCGGCGACTTCCTGGCGCTGGACAATGTCGAGCTCAAGGTGCGGCCCGGCTCGTTCCACGCGCTGCTCGGCGAGAACGGCGCCGGCAAGTCGACCCTCGTCAAATGCATCATGGGCTATTACCACGCAACCGAAGGCGACATCATCATCGGCGATCGCGAGCAGGCGATCGCCAACCCGAAGGATGCCCACGCGCTCGGCCTCGGCATGGTCTACCAGCACTTTACGCTGGTACCGGCCATGACGGTTGCGGAGAACCTCGTGCTGGCGCGCGACGACGTGCCGGTCGTGGTGAACTGGTCGAAGGAGATGAAGGAGCTCGAGGCGTTCCTGGCACAGATGCCCTTCAAGGTCCCGCTCTCCGCAAGAGTCTCCGACATCTCGGCCGGCGAGCGCCAGAAATGCGAGATCCTGAAGCAGCTCTATCTCAAGCGCCGCTTCCTGATTCTGGACGAGCCGACCTCGGTGCTGACGCCGGCGGAAGCGGACGAGGTGCTCGGCATGCTCCGCGACATGGTCGTGAAGGGCGAGCTGACGATCCTGATGATCACGCACAAATTCCGCGAGGTCATGGCCTTCGCTGACGAGGTCACCATTCTGCGCCGCGGCAAGCTTGCCGGCGCCGGCAAGGTCGCTGAACTGACGCCGGATGCGATGGCGCGCACCATGATCGGCGCCGAGGAGCTGACCGTGCAGCCGCCACGTACCGGCGAAGCCGGTCAGGCACGGTTGGAACTGGCCAAGGTCCGCGCGCTCGACGATGCCGGCGCCATCGCCGTGCATGACGTCTCGCTCATCGTGCGCGCTGGCGAGATCGTCGGCATTGCCGGTGTCTCCGGTAATGGCCAGCGTCAGCTCGTCGAGGTGCTGGCTGGCCAACGCGAATCCGAAAGCGGCGAAATTCGCGTTGCGGGCGATCCCTATCACGCCAGCCGCGAAGACATGCGCCGCCACAAGATGTCGCTGCTGCCGGAGGAGCCGCTGAAGAACGCCTGCGTGGGCGGCATGAGCGTCGCCGACAACATCGCCTTCCGCGAGTTTGACCGTGCACCGTTCGCCAGCGGCGGCTGGTGGCTCAACCGCGGCGCCTTTCGCGACGACGCGAAGAAGAAAATTGGGCAGTACAAGATCAAGACCCGCACCCCGGATACGCCGATCTCGGCACTGTCGGGCGGCAACGTCCAGCGCGCCGTGCTCGCCCGCGAGCTCGGCGGCGATGTCGAGGTGCTGATCGCCGCCAATCCCTGCTTTGGTCTCGACTTCGCCGCTGTGGCGCAGATTCATGCCGAGATCATGGCCGCGCGCAACCGCGGCGCGGCGGTCCTGCTCGTCAGCGAGGACCTCGACGAATTGCTTGAACTGTCCGATCGGCTGGTGGTGATGTTCCACGGCGAATTCGTGTATGAAGAACGGACCAGCGAAGCCGACCTCACGGAGGTCGGTAGGCACATGGCGGGGCACTGACCAGGGAGTAGCGATGAGCGGCGCAGCCGAACGCGACGAGCGGTTTTTACGCCTGTCCTTCACGGTCGCCCGCCGCTCCCTCACCCATGGCAACCATCCCTTCGGCTGCATCGTCGTAGATGCGGACGGCAAGGTGCTGATCGAGACCGAAAACGGCTACATGCCGGATCATGATGGCACAGCGCATGCCGAGCGCCTGGCGGCCACGCAGGCCTGCCGCACGCTGAGCCGCGAGGTACTGGTGAAGGCCACGCTCTATTCCTCCGCCGAGCCGTGCGCGATGTGCGCGGGCGCGATCTACTGGGCCGGCATCGGCCGCGTGGTCTACGGCCTTAGCGAACACCGCCTGCGCGGCGTCACCGGCAACCATCCGGAGAACCCGACGCTCGACCTGCCCTGCCGCGACATCTTTGCCAGCGGTCAGCGGCCGACGGAGGTCGTGGGGCCGTTGCTCGAAGACGAAGCCGAAGCGCTGCACGACGGCGTGTGGACGAAGTAGCGAGCTCCAAGACCTCAACTTCGCAGGTTAGGCAAAGTAAGTGTGCCCACCAATCCCAACCGCTCGGAAAGAGGATGGGCACGGCGTGCTGCGCCTTTGCCCCACCCTACGCTCCCACAAACGCCAATGGCGCCGCGCGGACATGCGCGGCGCCATCGTTGTAGCTTGGAGATCTTCAGCCGATCAGAACTTCACAGTGATACCGGAGTAGAGCGAGGACTCGGTGCAGGAGCCGTTGCTCACCGTCCGACCACTAACCACGGTGGTGCAGGCAAAAGCATTGTTGTGATCGAGGCCGAACTTGTTTTGCCAGTAGCGGTAGGCAACCCAGACGTCGACCATGTGAGAATACTTGTCACCCCAGACTGCCTTTGACGCGTCAAGCGTCAGACGAATCGGCTCCGAATTGAACTCGACCTTGGTGGGATAGACGCCGTTGGCCACACTGGCCGGAAGCGGTTCGGTGTCGGTACCCTTCTTGCCGTACCACGCCGCGCGGCCGCTGATCGACCAGTACTGCATGTTCGGCGGCATGAAGCCAAGATCCATATAGTAGTTGGTTTCGATCGCCCAGGTCGGCTTGAAGGACGTATTGCCATCAATCAGACATGGGGCGGAAAACCCGGCGCCGCACTGCGAGAACGAGTTGTGGTTGGCGAACTCGTAATACATCAACGGCGCAACGTTGAAGTAGCCCTTATAGGGCAGGTTGAAGGCGAACTGCAGACCGGCGACGACGTCGCGCTTGGCGGCGCCGAAATATCGGTTCTCCGTGTTGGCATCCATGCCAACCTCGAACGAGATGTTCTGCAGCGGCCCTTGTGTGAAAGCCTTGGTGTTGAAGAGCTCGTTCCAGCCCAAGGTCGAGCGGAACAGGCCGTAGATTTCGGTCGCGCCGGCGCAGCTCGCGGGCGAAGCCGCGAAGCCGGCGGCGGGCGATACGATCACGCCGGGAGCGGTACAAGGACCCGCCGGGTCGTTGTGGTCCGACTTGAACATCGAGATCGTGAAGAAGTTGGTGCCGTACGCCCAGAGGTCGAAGTGGGTGAACGAGTAGACCTGCTTCGTCGTCTTGGCATTCACCACGCCGTTGGTGTTGGTAAACATGCCGGGTTGGGCAGCATTGAAGATGTAGGAGAACGACACGCGGTCGTCGATCACCAGGAAGAACGGGAGGTCAGGAGCCTTCTTGGCGGCCTTGACCGGCAGATCCGCAGCTTGAGCCAAGCCACCGGTGGCGAGCGTAGCAAGTGACAGCGCCGCGGCTGCAATTGCTTTGAAACGAAACGACATCCTGAATACCCCCAAGTTTGGACACGTAAAAATGAACGTCCCTTGGTGCGACACTTGCGCTGAACTCCCAGAGTGAGAAGCCTCAACTTCTTTCAAGGCATGCCGCTTGTTTTGGCAGCCAACCGCACTTCACCTCGGAATCTTGAGAGTTTTTGCGCCTCGCCCTCGCTGGCAAGCGGCAACTCAAGACCGCTCTTCGCCAGGCATTCCCGTTTGAATTTGCTTAGCTTTTGCGTCGAGCTTTGTGCGTGCGCGCGATGTTCGGCGACGACTGTCATCGCGCTCCGGAATTGCATACGCGCACTGGCGCGTCTTTGCTCAACTTCACGTCAAGCCTGCATAGCGGGTTCCGATTTGGCTTGAACCGTCACAAATTTGCAACAACCGTTACTGGCAGGACGCGGCCGCGACGGCTATCCGCAGGCGGTTGGAGGCGATCGTCGCCCGACGAAAGCAGCGACTCGCGACATCGACGCGCCTGCCGAAGCGTTGAGCAAGGGATGACGCTTTTTCACACCTTACGCGGCGGTTCAAACTAGCCCACTATTGAGGCACTTCACCCCACGCAAGCGTATCAGCGAATGTTAGATCCGACGCCTAACGGCCTGCATTCCGGCGACTCCCCGTTGCTTCAGACGATCGGGCTCACCAAACGCTATGGAGATTTCCTCGCCAACGATTGCATCGACATCGACATCTGGCCGAAGCAAATCCACGCCCTGCTCGGCGAAAACGGTGCCGGTAAGTCGACGCTGGTCAAGGCGATCTACGGGCTGATCCAGCCCAGCGCCGGCGAGATCCGCTGGCAGGGCGAGCGAATTGTGCTGTCCGGCCCGTCCGAAGCGCGCAGCCGCGGCATCGGCATGGTGTTCCAGCATTTTTCGCTGTTCGACAATCTCACCGTTGCCGAGAACGTCGCGCTTGGCCTCGACGGAAAAGAGTCCTTCAAGGACATGTCGGCACGGCTGGAGCAGGTGTCGAAGACCTATGGCCTGCCGCTCGATCCCAAACGGGAGGTCTGGCAACTGTCTGTCGGCGAGCGGCAGCGCATCGAAATCGTCCGCGCCTTGATGCAGGATCCAAAATTCCTGATCCTGGACGAACCCACTGCTGTCCTGACGCCACAGGAGGCCGACCAGCTCTTCATCGTGCTGGAACGGCTCAAGGCCGAAGGCCGCGCCATCCTCTACATCAGTCACAAGCTGGAAGAGGTGAAACGGCTTTGCGATACCGCCACGATCCTGCGCGGCGGCAAGAAGATCCAGACCTGCAATCCGAGGCTCGAGACCGCCGCCTCGCTCGCGCGCATGATGGTCGGCGGCGAGATCAAGGAAGTGAAAGCTGCCGCCGGCCGGCAGACCACCATAGCGCGGTTGGTCGTCAACGATCTCACCCTCGCGCCGGACGAGGCACATGGCGTGCGGCTCGAGCACATCTCTTTCGAACTCAAGGGCGGCGAGATCCTCGGCATCGCCGGTGTCGCCGGTAACGGCCAGGACGAACTGTTCGCCGCGCTGTCCGGCGAGCGGCTGTCGAAAGACCCCGGCACGGTGGTGATCGAAGGCATCGCCGCCGGCCACCTCTCGATCACCAAGCGGCGCAAGCTCGGCGCGGCCTTCGTGCCCGAAGAGCGGCTCGGCCATGGCACGGCACCGCGCATGAAGCTGTCGGAGAATGCGCTGCTCACGGGACACGCCGCCAGCGGCATGGTCCATCGCGGCTTCATCGACACCGCGGCCACGCTCAAGACCGTCGACCGCGCCACCGAAACCTTCGACGTCCGCAAGGCCAAGCGCGATCCGGAAGCGGCAAGCCTCTCCGGCGGCAATTTGCAAAAGTTCATCGTCGGCCGCGAGATCCTGCGCAACCCGGCGGTACTGGTGGTGAGCCAGCCGACCTGGGGCGTCGACGCCGGTGCCGCCGCCGTCATTCGCCAGGCGCTGCTCGATCTGGCCACGTCAGGCGCTGCCGTGCTCGTGACCAGCCAGGACCTCGACGAGCTTGCCGAAATCGCCGACCGCATCGCCGTGATGTTCCACGGCCATCTGTCGGAACCGCTCGCGACGCGCGACGCAACACGTGAAAAACTCGGCCTGTTGATGGGCGGCAGCAGCCTCGAGCCGAAGGAGGCCGCGCATGCAGTTGGTGCTTGAGAAGCGCGCCGAGCGCTCCAATACGATCGCGCTGGTCTCGCCACTGATCGCGATCGGCTTGACGATCGTCACCATGACCATCCTGTTCGCGATCCTCGGCAAGAATCCGCTTCTCGCGCTGCAAGCCTATTTCATCGCGCCTTTGACCGACAGCTATTCGCTCCAGGAGATCGCGGTGAAGGCGACGCCGCTGGTGATGATCGCGATCGGGCTGTCGCTCTGCTATCTCGCTAATGCCTGGAACATCGGCGCCGAAGGACAATTCCTGATCGGCGCGGTTGCCGGAAGCTGGATTGCGGTGAAGACGCAAGGCACTGACGCCGGTGCCTGGGTGCTGCCGGCGATGTTCGTGCTCGCCGCGGCGGGGGGCGCGCTCTACGCGCTGATCCCGGCAATCTGCAAGGTGAAGTTCGGCGCCAGCGAAATCCTGACCAGCCTGATGCTGGTCTATGTCGCCGACCTCCTCCTCGATTACCTCGTGCGCGGGCCCTGGCGCGATCCAAACGGCTTCAACTTCCCGACCACGGCCGAATTCGATCCGGTCGCAACCGTGCCGCTGCTGATCGAAGGCGGTCGGCTGCATCTCGGCTCCATCATCGCGCTGCTGGTCGTCGCGGCGGCCGCGATCCTGCTCGGGCGAACCATCAAGGGCTTTGAAATCCGCGTTGTCGGCGCCGCTCCGCGCGCGGCGCGGTTCGGTGGTTTCAATTCCAACCAGTTGATCCTCCTGACCTTCGCGATCTCAGGCGCGCTGGCGGGCCTTGCCGGCATCATCGAGGTCGCGGGCCCTGTCGGCCATCTCCAGCCCGGCATCTCGCCGGGCTACGGCTTTACCGCGATCATCGTCGCCTTCCTCGGCCGGTTGAACCCGATTGGAATATTAATTGCAGGCCTTTTTCTCGCATTGACCTTTATCGGCGGCGAGCAGGCGCAGATCGCAATGAAGATCCCGTTGGACGTCACCAAGGTCTTCCAGGGCATTCTGCTGTTCTACGTGCTCGCCTGCGATTCCCTCATTCTCTACCGCTTCAAGCTGGTCTTCCCGAACCGTCAGGTGGCCCGTGGAGCTGGTTGAAGCCATCATCCTGGCGGTGCTCGCCGCTTCGACACCGCTGCTGATCGCCGCGACCGGCGAGCTCGTGACCGAACGCTCCGGCGTCCTCAACCTCGGCGTTGAGGGCATGATGATCGTCGGAGCCGCCTGCGGTTTTGGCGGCGCGTGGCTGACCGGCTCGATCTTCATCGGCGCACTCTTTGGCATTGTCGCGGGAACCCTGATGTCGCTGATCTTCGCGTTGATGGCGCTCGGGCTCGCCGTCAACCAGGTTGCGACGGGTCTCGCGCTGACCATTCTCGGCGTCGGCCTGTCGGGCCTGATCGGGGCCGGTTTCGTCGGCGAGCGCATCACGCCGGCGGCGCATCTCTATATTCCGGGCCTCACCGACATTCCGCTGATCGGCCGCGTGCTGTTCGGCGAAGACGCCTTCGTCTATTTCTCGCTGGCGCTGATCATCGGCGTCTGGTGGTTCCTGTATCGCACGCGGCCCGGCCTGATCCTGCGCGCCTGCGGCGACAATCACGTCTCCGCGCATGCGCTCGGCTATCCCGTGCTGAAGATCAGGATGCTCGCCGTGATGTTCGGCGGCGCCTGCGCCGGGCTGGCCGGCGCCTACCTACCACTCGCCTATACGCCGTTCTTCATTCCCGGCATGACCGCGGGCCGCGGCTGGATCGCGCTGGCGCTGGTCGTGTTCGCGTCGTGGCGGCCGGGCCGGCTCGTGATCGGCGCTTATCTCTTCGGTGCGGTGACAATTCTGCAATTGCACGCCCAAGGCTGGGGCGTCGGCATTCCCTCGCAATTCATGTCGGCGCTGCCTTACCTCGCGACCGTCATCGTCCTGGTCCTGCTCTCCCGTGCGCGCACCGGCGGCTCGACTGCGCCGGCCGCGCTCGGCACCGTGTTCGTGCCTGATCGCTGAGTTTCATTTCCGCGGCGTGCGCGATGGGGCGCGCATGTTGCGGATCGTAGCTTCCCCGACTGTTTGGAGATTGATGATGAGGAAATCACTTCTTGCGCTGGCTGCCGGCCTTCTGCTCGCCGGGAGCGTCAGTGCAGCCTCTGCCGCCGACAAGCTGAAGGTCGGCTTCATTTACCTTGGCCCGGTCGGCGATCTCGGCTGGACCTATCAGCACGAGCTCGCGCGCCAGGCGCTGGTGAAGGAGCTCGGCGACAAGATCGAGACCACCTTTCTCGAAAACGTGCCCGAAGGTCCCGACGCCGAGCGCTCCATCGAGCAGCTCGTCCGCGCCGGCAACAAGCTGATCTTCACGACGTCATTCGGCTACATGGATCCGACGCTGAAGGTCGCGAAGAAATATCCGAACGTGCATTTCGAGCACGCCACCGGCTACAAGCGCGACAAGAACATGTCGACCTATTCGGCCAAATGGTACCAGGGCCGCTACATCCAGGGCCTGATCGCGGCCAAGATGTCGAAGTCCGGCGTGCTCGGCTATATCGGCTCGTTCCCGATTCCAGAGGTCGTCTCCGGCATCAACGCGACAGTCCTCGCGGCGCAGACCATCAACCCGAACATCAAGGTCAAGATCATCTGGGCCAACACCTGGTTCGATCCGGGCAAGGAAGCCGATGCTGCCAAGGCGCTGATCGACCAGGGCGCCGACGTCATCATGCAGCACACGGACTCGCCGGCGGCGATGCAGATCGCCAGCGAACGCGGCAAGTTCGCCTTCGGCCAGGACTCCGAGATGATCAAGTTCGGGCCCAAGACCCAGCTGACCTCGATCCTCGACACCTGGGCGCCCTACTACATCGCCCGGGTCAAGGCCGAGCTCGACGGCACCTGGAAGTCCGAGGACAGCTGGGGCGGTCTCGACAGCCACATGTTCGCCATGGCGCCGTACACCAACATGCCTGACGATGTGAAGAAAATCGCCGAGGATGCCCAGGCGGCAATCACCGCCGGCAAGCTGCATCCGTTCAAGTGCCCGGTCGTTGGGCAGGACGGCAAGGAAATCGAGTGCAAGGGCGGAGCCAATCTTGCTGACGGCCAGATCCTCGGCATGAATTTCTACGTCAAGGGCATCGACGACAAGCTGCCGGGCAAGTAGCACGCTTCTTGCATTGACTAAATCACCTGCTCCTCCCGGAGGAGGTTCGGAGGGGGTGGCCAGAAGCACCCGGCACTTGTGGTCGCCCCCTCCTTCTATTCTACCTATTCTTCTTGGCCTATCCCGCCTGCATCGCCCGCGCCGCGGAACTGTGCCGGCGGATGAGTTCCGGAACGTCCAGTCCCGGGATCGCACCGTCGATCACGGCCCATTTGCCCGCCACCATCACCCGATCGGCCCGATGCGCACCGCACAGCACCAATGCGGCCAGCGGATCGCCGTGGCCCGAGAAGCGCAGCTCATCGAGCTTGAACAGCGCGAGGTCGGCGGCCTTGCCGACGGCGATCTCGCCGAGTTCCGGACGGCCGACGCAGGCCGCCGAGCCCTTGGTAGCCCAGCGCAGCGCATCCCTGTGGCTGACCTTCGTCACGCCGTAGCGCGCCCGTTGCAGCAGGAAGGCAGCCCGCACTTCCTGCATCAGGTTCGACCCGTCGTTCGAGGCCGAGCCGTCCACGCCGATCCCGATCCCGACGCCGGCCTCCTCCATCTCACACACGGGGCAGCAGCCGGAGGCCAGGAGCTGGTTGCTGCAGGCGCAATGGCTGATGGTGGTCCTGGCCTTGCCGAGCCGTTTCATCTCCTCGGTGCTGAAGAAAATGCCGTGCGCGAGCCAGGTTCGCGCGTTGAGCCAACCGCATCGTTCGAGATAGTCGAGCGGACGGCAGCCATACATCTGCTCGCAGAACTTGTTCTCATCCTCGGTCTCGGCGAGATGGGTGTGCAAGCGCACATCGAGCTTGTCGGCGAGATCGGCCGTGGCACGCATCAGCGACGTCGTCACCGAGAACGGTGAGCACGGTGCGAGCGCAATCTGCACCATCGCATCCGCGCCGCGCTGGTGATGTTTTGCGACCACGCGCGCGCTGTCGGCGAGGATTGTGTCCTCGTCCTGCACAACGCTATCAGGCGGCAGGCCGCCGTCACGCTGCGACAGGTTCATCGAGCCGCGCGTCAGCAGCACACGCACGCCGAGCCGTTTTGCGACCCCAACCTCGATATCGATGGACTCCTCGAGCCCGGCCGGGAACACGTAGTGATGGTCCGTCGTCGTGGTGCAGCCCGACAGCAGCAACTCGGACATCGCCACGGTGACGCCGAGCTCGAGCGATTCCGGCGTCATTCTCGCCCACACCGGATAAAGCGCCTGGAGCCAGGGAAACAGCTCGCGGTCCATCGCCGCCGGCAGGGCCCGTGTCAGCGTCTGGTAGAAATGATGATGGGTGTTGATAAGCCCGGGCAGCACGACATGTTCGCCCGCATCAAACACCGCGACGTCGGAGGTCGCGGGCGTACCGCCGGGCGGCACGAGCTCGATGATCCGGCCGTCTTTCACCACGATCCCGCGCTCGGCGCCGTCGGCGAGGATGGCCAGGGGATCCCTGATCCAGATCGGCTTTGCATCGCTCATGAACCTGCTCCTCCTCGCCTCACGTTAACGAATGGCCTGCAAGGCAAAGGCCAGCCCCAGAGCGTCATTGCTGCGACTTGTTGTTGCCACTTGGCGCTGGTCTTGCAAGACTTTCCCAGAGAATAATGCGTTCGGTGGAAGCGTTGGCGCAGCCATGGACTTGAATACCATCACAGCAGTCGCCCATCCGCAAACGCGCTGCGACCTGCCCGTTTGGACGTCAGGTGATGCTTGGCTCGCAGGCGGCACTTGGCTGTTCTCCGAACCGCAAGCGCACCTGACACGGCTCATCGATCTTACCGATCTGAAATGGCCGGCGCTGACAATTACGGAAAACCATCTCACCGTTGCCGCGACCTGCACGATTTCGCAACTCGACGCGCTCGCCTGCCCGACCGACTGGCTCGCGGCGCCGCTGATCAGCCAGTGCTGTCGCGCCTTCCTCGCCTCGTTCAAGATCTGGAAGACGGCGACGGTCGGCGGCAATCTCTGCATGTCCCTGCCGGCCGGACCGATGATCTCGCTCACGTCAGCGCTCGACGGGGTCTGCACCATCTGGAAGGCAACCGGCGGCGAGCAGAAGATTCCCGTCATCGACTTCGTCACCGGCAACCAGCGCAACCGTCTGACGCCGGGCGACCTGCTGCGGCAGATCGATATCCCGATTGCCGCGCTGAAGCGCCGCTCGGCGTTTCGCCAGATTTCGCTCGCGCCGGTCGGCCGCTCCGCGGCGCTTCTGACCGGCAGCCTCGATGCCGATAGCACGCTGACGTTGACGGTGACCGCATCGACGGTGCGACCAATCCAGCTATCGTTTCCCAAGCCACCGGATGCGACCGCGCTCCGTGCAGCAATCGAGCAGCAGATCACCGAAGAGCTGTACCACACCGACATCCACGGCAAGCCGCTCTGGCGCAGGCACATGACGCTGCGGCTGGCCGAGGAGATCCGCGGCGAACTGCTGGACACGGCGTGGCCATGAGTCTTGAGATCAATGGCAAGACATTTCCGCAGGATCCGCGCGCGGGCCAGTGCCTGCGCACCTTCCTGCGCGAGCTCGGCCATTTCGGCGTAAAGAAAGGCTGCGATGCCGGCGATTGCGGCGCCTGCACCGTGCTGCTCGACGGCGAGCCGGTACACAGCTGCCTGATCCCAGCCTTCCGCGCCGAAGGCCGGGCTGTCACCACGATCGAAGGGCTTGGCGGAGACAGCGGCGCGCATCCGATGCAGCAGGCTTTCCTCGATGCGCAGGGATTCCAGTGCGGCTTCTGCACCGCCGGCATGATCCTCACCTGCGCCTCGCTCAACCAGGCACAACGCACCGATCTTGGCGGAGCGCTGAAGGGCAATATCTGCCGTTGCACCGGCTACCGTGCGATCGAGGATGCGATCCTCGGCAAGACCAATGTCGAGGAGAGCATCGAGGCTGGCGCAGCGTTCGGCCGCAGTTTGCCTGCGCCCGCAGGCCCCGACATCGTGCGCGGCAAGGCGCGCTACACCTTCGACACCGAAATCGAAGGCCTGCTGCATATCAAGCTGCTGCGCTCGCCGCACGCCCACGCAAGGATCATCGCGATCGACAAGTCGGCGGCCCTGAGCGTTCCCGGCGTGCACGCCGTGCTGACGCATGAGGACGCGCCGACGATGCTGTTCTCGACCGCGCGGCACGAGAAAGACTGGATGGACCCCGAGGACACCCGCATCCTCGACGACGTCGTCCGCTTCATCGGCCAGAAGATCGCCGCTGTCGTTGCGGAGAGCGAAGGCGCTGCCGAGGAAGCTTGCCGGCGGCTGAAGGTCGAATACGAGATCCTGCCCGCGCTGGTCGATCCTGAGCAGGCCATGGCACCGGGCGCACCGATCATTCATCCCGATCGGACCACCGAGAACCGCGTTGCCGACGCACAGCGTAATCTCGTCGCAGAGACTCACGGCGAGTTCGGCGATGTCGCAGCAGCGCTCGACGTATCCGCTGTCACTTACGAAGCCACCTTCCACAGCCAACGTGTGCAGCATGCAGCTCTCGAGACCCATGGCGGCCTCGCCTGGCTCGATGATGCCGGCGTGCTCAACGTCCGCTGCTCGACGCAAGTGCCGTTCCTGACCCGGCGCGCGCTCTCGGACATCTTTGAGCTTCCCATGGACAAGGTCCGCGTGTTCTGCGAGCGCGTCGGCGGCGGCTTCGGCGGCAAGCAGGAGATGTTCGTCGAGGACATCCTGGCGCTCGCCGCGCTGAAGACCAGACGGCCGGTCAAGCTCGAGCTCACCCGCGAGGAGCAGTTCATCGCGACCTCGACAAGGCATCCGATGCGGGTCCGCATCAGAGCCGGCGCCGATGCGGACGGCAAGCTCACCGCACTCCAGCTCGACGTGCTCTCCAACACCGGAGCTTATGGCAATCACGCCGGCCCCGTGATGTTCCACGCGCTGTCAGAGTCCATCGCCGTCTACAACTGCCCGAACAAGAGGGTCGACGGCTACGCCGTCTACACCAACACGGTGCCATCAGGCGCGTTTCGCGGCTATGGCCTGCCGCAGACGCTGATCGCGGTGGAAGCCGCGATCGACGAGCTCGCCCGGCAGCTCGGGATCAGCCCCTACGACATGCGCCGCCGCAACATCGTCAAGCCCGGCGATCCCATGCTGTCGCCGCCGCCATCCGACTATCACGACGTACTCTATGGCTCTTACGGGCTCGACCAGTGCCTCGACCTCGTCGAGCGCGCGATGCAAGCGGATGGCCCGCAGCGCGATCTGTCGCCGGAATGGCTGATCGGCGACGGCATCGCGCTGACCATGATCGACACGGTGCCGCCGGCCGGCCACTTCGCGGATGCGATGATCGCGCTCAACGATGGTGGCGGCTTCGATCTCACCGTCGGCACGGCCGAGTTTGGCAACGGCACCAGCACCGTACACCGGCAGATCGCGGCGACGACGCTTGCGACCACCGTGGACAAGATCCGCCTGCGTCAGTCCGATACCGCTCATGGTGGCCACGACACCGGCGCCTATGGCAGCGCAGGCACTTTTGTGGCCGGCAAGGCGACGCATGCGGCGGCCATGCAGCTTGCGACCGAACTGAAGGCGGCCGCCGCAGATGCCTGGCTTTGCGACGTCGGAGCTTGCACGCTTGAGGACGAAGCCGTCGTCAGCGGCGTGCGGCGCATGTCATTTGCGGAGTTGGCGAAGCTTGCGCGTGAACGCGGCCAGCCGCTCGCAGCCAATGGCAATTCCGGCGGCACGCCGCGCTCTGTCGGCTTCAACGTCCAGGGATTTCGCGTCGCGGTGAACAAGGGCACCGGCGAGATCAAGATTCTCAAAAGCGTGCAGGCTGCAGACGCGGGCGTCGTCGCCAATCCCATGCAGTGCCGCGGCCAGGTCGAGGGCGGCGTGGCGCAGGCGCTTGGTGCCGCGCTCTATGAGGAGATGGTGATCGATGCGACCGGCCGCGTCACCAATCCAAAGTTCCGCGACTATCATTTGCCGTCCTTTGCCGATGTGCCCCGCACCGAAGTGTTCTTCGCCGAGACATCCGACACGATCGGGCCGCTCGGCGCAAAGTCGATGAGCGAGAGCCCGTACAATCCGGTCACCGCCGCGCTCGCCAACGCGATTGCGGACGCCACCGGCATCCGCTTCACCGCACCGCCCTATAAGCCGGACCGGCTGTTTCCGGCCTTGCACGAGAAATTTGGTTGAGCACATTCCATTGGGGGAGTCATCGGTGAGCAGCGAAGTCCATCCCGTCGACGAGGTCTTGCCGGTCCCGCGCCTGCTGGCGCTCGGGCTCCAGCACGTGCTGGTGATGTATGCCGGCGCGGTCGCAGTGCCTCTGATCATCGGGCGCGCGCTGAAATTGCCGCCGGAGGATGTCGCCTTCCTGATCAGCGCCGATCTGTTCGCCTGCGGTCTTGCGACACTGGTGCAATGCCTCGGCTTCCCCGGCGTCGGCATTCGCCTGCCCGTGATGATGGGCGTGACCTTTGCCTCAGTGGGCCCGATGCTGGCGATGGCGACCGCGCCCGACATCGGCCTGCTCGGCATCTACGGCTCCGTCATCACCGCCGGCATCTTTGGCATCATCGCCGCGCCCTTCATCAGTCGGTTGCTGCCTCTGTTTCCGCCCGTCGTCACCGGCACCATCATACTCGTGATTGGTATCTCGCTGATGCGGGTCGGCATCAACTGGGCCGGCGGCGGCCTGCCGACGCTGACAAAGATGGTCGATGGCGTCGCCGGCAGCTTCCCCAATCCGGCCTATGGGCAGTTGCAGGGCCTCGGCATCTCGCTGTTCGTGCTGCTGTTCATCCTCGGCTTGATCAAATGGGGCACTGGCTTTCTGGCTAATGTCTCCGTGCTACTCGGCATCATCGCCGGCGCCGTGCTGGCAACTGTTCTGGGCGTGATGCATTTCGACAAGGTCGCCGCCGCGTCCTGGGGCGCGATCGTGATTCCGTTCCACTTCGGTATGCCGCAATTCCATCCGGTTCCGATCCTGACCATGTGCATCGTCATGATCGTGGTGATGATCGAGTCGCTCGGCATGTTCCTCGCGCTCGGCGACATCACGGGCAAGTCGATCGACCGCGAAGCCTTGACCAAGGGCTTGCGCGCCGACGGCGTCGGCACGCTGCTCGGCGGCATCTTCAACACCTTTCCCTACACTTCGTTCTCGCAGAACGTCGGCCTCGTCTCGGTGACCGGCGTGCGCTCGCGCTGGGTCACCGTAACCGGCGGCGGCATTATGCTCGTGCTCGGGCTGCTGCCGAAGCTCGCGGCGTTGGTCGAGGCCGTACCGCTGGTCGTGCTCGGTGGCGCCGGCCTCGTGATGTTCGGCATGGTCGCGGCGACCGGCGCGCGCATCCTCACCTCGGTCGATTTCCGCACCAACCGCTACAATCTCTTCATCGTCGCGATCTCGATCGGCTTCGGCATGATCCCGCTGGTCGCGCCCGGCTTCTTCCGGAATTTGCCGCACGACCTCCAGCCGTTGCTGGAGTCCGGCATTTTGCTTTGTGCGGTGGTCTCGGTGCTGCTCAACGCCTTCTTCAACGGCCTGAGCGGTGGCGCCGCAGCAGAGGCCGACGCAGCGTCAGTCGCGGCATCGGCGCAGCATGTCTAGCTGCCGCGATAGGTCGAATAGCTCCACGGGGTGACCAATAACGGCACGTGGTAGTGGCTTTCCGGCTCGCTGATCGCGAAGCGCAGCGGGATCTCGTCGAGGAACGGCGGGTCGGACAACGGCACGTTGCGCTCAGCGTAATATTTGGCGACGCCGAACTTGAGCTCGTAGCGGCCGATCGGCAGCGGGCGACCGCCGATCAGCGGCTGGTCGGTACGGCCGTCCGCATTGGTGACGGCGCGCGCGATGACGCGGTTCTCGCCCAGCGCCGCAAGCTCGATCAGTTCGACGGCAATCCCTGGCGCGGGCTTGCCGGCGTGATTGTCGAGCACATGGGTCGAGAGCCGGCCGTGCACCTTGAGCTTGTCGTCGGCAATGACGAGCTGATCGAGCCGCAGCGCCGAGATGCGGCCGATCTCCTCGATCGCGCGCCGCGTCTCGGTCTTGGCGATGTTGCGCAACCGCGTCTCGAAGTCGCGCAGCACGGAATCCTTGGTGTGACGACGCACGCAGACGATATAGGGGATGCCGAACTTCTCACGATAGGCATTGTTGACGCGCTCGAAGGCGGCGTATTCAGCATCCGACAGCCGGTCGAGCCCGGCGCTGTTTTGCTCGTCGGTCGACTCGGCCGTGAGGCCCGCCGCGCGCTGGGTCTTGTTGGCGAGATCGGGATGGGCCCGGATCAGCGCCAGTTGAACGTCGGGCTCGGCGCTCTGGATCGCCGCCATCAACGCAGCATGCAGCTGATTGATGCCGGCGAATGGACGCTGCGCCGCGAGCTGCTCGGCAATCCATGGTGAATATTCGACGACGTTGGCGAGTGCCGCGACAAACGCGGCCTTATCAGCGGCGTTGAGATCGGCGAGCGAGATTTGCGACATCGTGACTTCACCCGATCTCGAACGCATCGGCCGCAAGATGCACATGCTTGTCGTGCCAATGCTGCGCGATCTGGAGCCGCGTCGGCACCCAGACGCGCTCATGCTTGCCGATGTAATCCAGGAAGCGGATCAGCCCCGCCGCACGGCCAGGCCGACCGGCGAGACGGCAGTGCAACCCGACCGACATCATCTTCGGCGCGGTCTCGCCCTCGGCGTAGAGCACGTCGAAGGCATCCTTCAGGTAGGTGAAGAACTGCTCGCCCTCCGCAAAGCCTTGCGGGTTGATGAAGCGCATGTCGTTGGCGTCAAGCGTATAGGGAATGATGAGCTGCTTGCCCTTGGCGCCCTTGACCCAGTATGGCAGGTCGTCGGCATAGGAGTCGCAGAGATAGAGGAAGCCGCCCTCCTCCATCAGCAAGCGGTTGGTGTTGATCGAGGAGCGCCCGGTGTACCAGCCGAGCGGCCGCGCGCCGGTGGCCTCGGTGTGGACGCGGATCGACTCGGCAATCTCGGCGCGCTCCTGCGCCTCCGTCATGTCCCTGTGCTCGATCCATTTCAGGCTGTGGCTCGCGATGTCCCAGCCTTGCTCCGTCATCGCCGCGACAATTTCCGGATTGCGCTTGAGCGCGGTGGCAACGCCGAACACGGTGGTCGGCCACTTCCGCTCGCTGAACATCCGCCACAGCCGCCAGAAGCCGGCACGCGAGCCATATTCGAACATCGATTCGATATTGGCATGACGCTGGCCCGGCCATGGCTGCGCGCCGAGCACGTCGGACAGGAACGCCTCGGAAGCGCGGTCGCCGTGCAAAATGTTGTTCTCGCCGCCTTCTTCGAAATTGACGACGAATTGCACCGCGACCCGCGCATGACCAGGCCATTGTGGATGCGGCGGGTTGCGGCCGTAACCGTGGAGATCGCGCGGGTAGCGGGCGTCCGCCAAGTCAGACTTCCTCGAAGCGGATCGGAAGGGCTCCCTTCCACAGCACGCTCTTGCCAAGCGTCGCGAGATTCTCCAGGCCCGAGGTCACCGTGATGAAGTGGTTGCCGGCGAGCTGGCCCATCTTGCTCGCGAAGCTCACGCCGCCATAAGCCATCAGGATCTCGGTCTCGCTGATGCCGCCGGGATAGAGGATGATCTGGCCGGGCGCAGGATAGCTGGTGTGGTTCTCGTAGCCGACGCCGAAGTCGAGGTCCCCCAGTGGCATCCATACACCCTCGCCGCTCCAGCGCACATGGATGATGTGGCTTTCGAACGGCAGCGCTTTGCGGAACGCAGCGACGGTCTTGGGCGCCGCCTGCTCCTCGAAGCGGGCATCGAAGCTGAAATCACCGGCTTGGATAACGAGTTTGCTCATCTCATCTCTCTGGATCGGGGACATCGGCCCCACGGGAACTTTCAAGCAAAGAGCATTCCAGAGGGCTTCGTGCAAGGGGCGCGGCCCGTCACCTGCGGTCGTAGGACCAGCCGAAAAGGCCACTCCGCCGCACTTCCGGCTCCGGCTCGGCGGCAGGCTGCGGCGCCTCCCTCAGTTCCGCCTGGGGCGGGGGCGCAGGCGGCGCCGGCAGGGTCTCGCACGTCATGGAATAGACCAGCTTGCCATCCGCGGTTCGTCCGATCGGCGCGCAGGGGTCGGGATGCGCCGTCGAGGTCTTCGGAGTCAATTTGACCTGCGCCGCGGCCGGCGAGGCGATCAACAGAAGGACCAGCAGATATTTCGACATCGTTGTCGCTCAAAATCTCAATTCGCCCCATTCAACCGGATTGCGGGGGGCAAGTCCACCGGCCCCAAAGGGCCAATTGCCGAATATTTAGCCGAGACCAAAAAATTTGCTCGCCCCATCGTGAAGGCGGCGTTGCCGATCGTGAAGCCGGCGCTGCTGATATTCGGCAGGGCCCATCGCCATGTCAGCCGCAGCGACGTGCAGAAGGGACATTCCTCTCACAGCCGGAGCGTCGCCACGGGAGAAACAACGATGCATAAAACTTTCACCATTCTCGGCGCCACGCTGATTGCCGCCATCACCATCCAGACCGCCGCAGCAAGCGACCGACACCACGTGCGCAAGGCGCAGCCTGCCCCCATCAGCCAATCGGTGCGCGACTCCAACGCCGCCCTCTGGCCGTCGCAGCCGAGCGAGCTGGAGCAGTGGCGGTATTCCAACGGCGCATTGTCGGCACCGGCGGGACGGTGATGCCGGAAGCATAGAGCGCAACCGCTTGAATGTCGTCATTGCGAGCGGAGCGAAGCAATCCAGAATCCCTCCGCGGAAAGACTCTGGATTGCTTCGCTGCGCTCGCAATGACGGAGCAAGGTGAACCGTCGTCATCTTCTAGCTCGCCATTCGACGTGCAGACAAGCCTTCGCACCCTCGCAGCTGATTTCACCCGAGCTTTGCTTCATCTCTCCACCCTCTTATCCAAGAGGGCGCAGGGAAGGCCGGGTGCCGGCTGGCACCCACGGTCCGCTGTGCGAAGGCACATGCAGAAGAACTGCACAGCGGCATACAGGTGAAGCCCAACACACGGCCTTCCCTGCGCGGTGGGTTGGGTGCTCCACACCTCCGCAAAAGCTTGACTGTGCCATAGGCGGAAGTCGCCGCCCAAGGCGCGCCAATCCGGTGCTGTTACCAGCTGTAGCGAATCGTGCCGGTGCCGGCATAGGTCTGCGACTTGCTTGCGAACTCACCGTCGAACTTGGCAAGCAGCGAGATGCCGTTGGCGAACCGAAGCTCCGCGCCCGCCGAGGCCAGCGCGGAATCTTTCGCGGGGGGCGCTCCATTGACGATGAAGCTCGCCCCCGGCAGCGACTGGAACAGCGGCATAAGGGTGGGGTCGCTCACCCAATCATGCGCCCACGCGACACGACCGCGCAGCGCGAGCACGGCATTCGGATAGACCGCCAACGCCCGGTCGAAGCGCGCACCAAGCTCGGTCCTGGTATCGGTGGCATCGCGCGAGCCGAACGCGAGGGCAAACCCGTTGGGAATGGTGCCGGTCTCGCTATAGCTCGGCGTATGAAAGCTCTGCGCCTGGATCGCTGCGTAGGGCGCAACTCCGACGTACGGCGTCTCGAAGTGATAGCCGCCTTCCAGCCGCCCGCCGTAGCTCTGCGCATTGAAGGCGGCCGTCAGATGGTCGCCTGCAAAAGCGAAACGGTCCGTCGACATCCAGTGATTGGTGAAGGCAAAATCTGCGGCGAGATAGGCCGCACCCCAACGGGTAGCGCCGTAAACGCCGGCCTGGACGGCATCGCTTCTGCCACCACCAAGCTCCTGCGACAGGCTCCAATTGGTACCGCCACCGGCGATCGCAAAGCCCACCACGGAATTGGGCGCAAGGCGGTAGTCGAACCCGCCCGCGAAGCCCGCGGTGCGTGCCGACAGATCGTGGCTGCCGATCACGGGATCGCCGTTGGTCTTATTGCCACCACCATAGCCGCCACCCCACACCGTCCAGCGCGGCTCGTAGACCCGTACCGGAGCCGGGGGCGCCTTGTTGTACACCGAGGCATAGGCCAGAGCCGGGTCCGACCGCTTGGTTTCGCACTCGGGTCTAGAGAGGAGCGCCGGTTGGTTAGTGCGGCCAACATCGCAACGGCCATCGACGAAGGGGTCAAGCATCAGGTTGAGGAACTGGCTGCCGAGCTGGAATGCCGCGGTCTGTGCGCCGGTCGCAGCCTCTCCGGAAATCTGGTCCAGCGCATTGGTGAGATTGCTGCCAGCGAGGCCGAACAGCGACGCGAAGGCCGGCGGCAGCGCGCCGCCATTGTTGAAGAAATTATCAATCGCAGTGCCCACGTTGATTTGGTTGCCGGTGAAGAGCGGCGGGGGCGGCGGCAGTGGTGTTGGTCCACCCGGTACTTCGGGTGGGATGATAGGCGGGTTAGGTTCGGGAACGAGCTGGGCCCTAAGAATAAGTATTGCGCTGTTGCCGTTGTTGGTCACTCGCGCGAAGAAGCCGGCCGGCAAGCCAAAAATTGGCGAGAGCATCGAATGTGCCGGTGAGTCCGCCGGCGGCCGTCAAAATGGTGTATCGGTGTGACACATAACTCCCAGGTGCAAAATCGGCGACCACTGTCCCCGCGAGCGAGGCGGTGCCGGTCACATTGGTGGTTGACGCCGTCGAGGGGTTTAACTGTACGAAGTAGAACGCGCCGGATTGAAATGCGAGGCTACCGGCGACGTTTATGCTGCCCGGCGTTCCCACCGGACCGGGAACGAGGAAACCACCCGCGTTGATGAGGGTCTTGCCCACCGTGCCGCTTCCGCCTAGCGCGCCGTTGCTGTTCACCGTCGTCTGGCTTGACGACGCGATCGAACCATCGACAATCAGCTTGCCGTTGCTCACGACGGTCGGGCCTGTGTAGGTGTTGCTGCCCGTGAACGTGACCGGATTTGCAACGCCGGTCACGAGAACCAGGCCTGTGCCGTCGATCGTGCCGCTCACCGTGGTGGTCGTGTTGCTGAATATAAGTGTGCCGGTGTTGGTGAAGTTGGCATTACCGGCCTGCCCGCTAAGGGTTAAGCTGATAAAATTGATGAAGTGCGGCGCGACCGCAGAATTGTTGACGATACCCTGGCCAACGATATTGAAGGTACTGCCGTTAAACCCGCTGGTAAATGTATAGGCCGGCGCTCCGGCATCGAACTGTATTGTGTTGATCGTTGTGTTCGCCGAGATGATCACCGACGTAGGGGCGCCGTTGTTGGTGAAATTCGCCGTACCGGTTGGCACGGGCGCCGGAGTCCAGTTGTTGCCTTGGCTCCATTCGTTGGCAACGGGAGCTCCGCCCCCGGTCCAGGTCGCGTTTTGCGCGTAAGACGAAGTAGCCGCGAGCAGCGCTGCGACCGCCGTCGTTGCCGACAGATGCGCGCGCACTTGGCCCTTGCGCGAATCCCTCGACGCCGGAACTACCGTGGAAGCGTCTTCCAGCTCGCGCGTGGTCCCGAAGCGACCCGAATATCTTACTGAGTTGGTGGCCCAAGGTTTCCGCGCGCCAGCATCGACATTGGCTCGCCCGATTGTGGTCCCAGAGTCCATCACTGTCCCCAGTCACGGAGTTGCCATTTCGAAACGTCGTGCCGATCGATGGCGGAGCGTGCAGAAGTCAGCGCACGAACTCAGCTCACGCCACAAATGCCGCGAACCTTGCCGCAAGTGTGACGAACAACCAGCGCAACTTGAGTTGGTCACCCGCCGTTGCGAGCGTGTTACACAATGGACAGTGGCGCAGACCAAATCTGGATCTTGACGGAAGTTTCTTCCTCGACCGAGCGATATTGTCCGACTGGGTCAAGATCCGGAGAATTCGCTTTGAGCACAATTGGTCCGCTACGCTCCCGGAAGCTGAATTCGCATCCGGTTTCCACTCCACATCTTCAGACCTGTTGCCTCGTCTGTAACTGCAACCACGGATTTTCTCTCTCGCACCAGATACCCTCGATAAGTGCAGTCGCGCGTACCTCGCTTTCCCTAAAAATCTCGGAGGGCCTCGCCTCGGTGCGGAGGGACCGCCATCCATCGAGGTCCCCCTAGGCGTTCGCACCGGGTAGATGGAACTAACGACAAGCAGCTAACAGTCTCTTTCACGCCGCGCTTGCGCAGGGCAAGTTGAACGGCGGACAAGCAGACGCTCATCTGGAAAAGCACCACCGCGATTTCAAGGACCGGTCCGAGGACGGAACCCACTTGCAACTTGATCTATCGCAATGGGACAGCCTCGGTGGCCCCGGCGCTGCTGCCGCCACGTCGCCGGATGTTCTGGAAAAGCTGCGTCAGAAGGACGAAGCCTCTCGTCAGAGCTCACAAGTCGCCTGCCGTACGCGCGTTCGCCGGCCGCCACAGGGTTCTCCGGCGCTGTCGACGTTGCCGGAAAATGCTGGCGAGACGAACTTCACAGCGCCGCTCATTCGCGCTCGGTTTCGGGCTCACAGGACTACTCGCCCTGCCCGCACCATCTCGCGCCGACGCTGCCGCGTCCACCGCAACCCGGCTCTCGATCAGTGACGACGCACGATCGCCCCTCCAGGTCGAGCCGGGCAATACATACGATATTTCCGAATTTCGGTAAAATGGAATATTTTCATGAGATCGGATTGACAAGCGCACGACACAGGCGGGCACAGGCCCGTAGCTCGGATAGAGCGCAGCGCAATCGGGCGGCTTGCCACGAGCTCGATCGGCTCCTGATTTCGCTGCGCGCCATCCGGGCTACCGTCACCGTCAGTACGGATTATAGTCGTAGCGCGGTCCACCATAGTAGCCATAGCCTGGACCATAATAGCGCGGGCCGCCATTATAATAATAATTGTCGTAGTACTCCTGGCGCCGGCTCTCGGCGATCGCGCCTCCGATCAGACCGGCCGCGACGCCCATGAAGGCAAGGCCCGCGGCGTTCGGCCCGCGCCGATAATAGTGGCGACGTCGCGCGGCGCTAAAATCGGTAGCATTGGATGAGCCCTGCCCTGCCATCGCAGGCGCCCCCTTGGCCGCGGCGGCCGCAGGCGAGATGGACGCCACAGCCAGGGCGAGACCAGCGAATGCGGCCAGTCGGTGATGCGGCTAACTCTCGAATTCACAAATCTATTGCTCATCTCAAAGTCCTCTGTCCTCACCCAAAGAAGAGATATGGAAACAACACATAATGCGCAAAGCTCCGAAATGGTTTCGTGATCGCGGCGATCTGCCGCGCATTAATCGTTTTTAGATCCCCTAGGCGCGATAGCTCCAGTATCTCCGAAGCGTATCGCCCACGGCCTCGAGATCGAAGCGCTTGTCCGGCGCGACTTGCTGCGTGATCAGGTTGAACATGTCGTTGAGGATCGAGCGCTTGTCGCCGAAATAGGAGTGGTGCAAGCCGACCAGGCTGGTGTCGACCAGCGACGCATCGATCGTATCGACACCGTCGACGACCAGCAACGCTTCGCCAGCCTCGCCCGCCCTTGGATAGCCGTGCACGAACTTCGAAGCCAGCAGCGCGACGTCGCGTGACGAGGCATAGAGCGTGAAGCGCGCGGCGCTCCCCTTGAATTTGGCGGCAAGCTGGACGAAGCGGTCGCAGTCGACGTCAGGCGCCGCGAAGACGACCTGACCGAGCTTTGCGGCACCCGCCGGCAATTGCCACGACGGAATCCGTTCGAGCGTGTTGACCAGCGCGCGGTTCCCCATGCTGTGAGCGATGACGTGAACCTCTCGGGCGCCGATCTCGCTCAGCGCGAGCTGGAGAAACGCTTCAAAATGGTCACGCGACCAATCGATCGTGCTTTCGTCCACGGTGTACTGCTTCGCATCCGCCGCCGACGCCCAGCTGTACAGCAGCGTCCTGCCGGCAAACTTCAGGTCGACGGAGATCTGCGCGGCCCGCCGCGCCGCATCTTCGAACGACACGTTGAAGCCGTGCACGAAGACGAGGGCGTCGCGCTGGTCCGCCGCAGCAAGCGAGTCCTTCAGGCTCGCGACGAAAGCATCGCGGCCAAGCGATCCGACCATCTTGAGGATGACGTGCTTTGCCGGATCGGCCGTAAATTCGAAGCGCCACCAGCTCGGACCCGTCAGTTCGCCGAGGTCGCGCCCGCGCGTGGGCACGCTGACCTCCGCAACCCCGAACGCCGGCGCCCCGCGGGCACCGCGAAAATAGTTCGCCGGCGTATCGTCGCCCCGGGCGCGATCCGTGCCGTAGAAGACGGGAATCGTGACGATGCCGGTCGTCTCGTCCGCGCTCGGCCGAACGTGGCCGCGTCGGACCACGATCTCCTTGGCCGGCGGGGGCTCCGCTTCCTGTACGGCATGCCGGACGAGCTCCGCGACTGGCGCTTCGGCAAGCAGACGCTGAACCAGCGCGTCGAGCGCGTGGCGGAGCTCGCTGGGGTCGTCACCGTTGGCTGCACGCCCGGCGAGCTCCAGCAATTCGTCGCGGTAAGCCGGCCATTTGCCGCCGAGCAAAGTCTCCAGCTGCGGTCCAAGGTCGAGCAAGGCAAGCAACAGGCGAAGTGTGTCGGACATCGCACGTCCCTCGTCGCTGAGGGCGGCCAAAGCGGCAGCCTGACCGTCCGTCTCTAGCCTAGAGGTTGTGGGCGATCTGGCAAGTCCGCAAGGCGTGCCAGCGTCAACTTGCCCGGTTCAACGCACCCTACGACAACGCCCCCAGCACGCCGCGCGTGGCCTTGTCGATCTCCTCGACATAGCGGCGGCGGGCGGTGGACTCGGTCAAGAAACCGACCACCTTGCGGCTGTCGGTGGAATCGACAACAGCCAGCATTTCGGCCTCCGCCTCGTCGAACACCGCCATCGCCGACTTCACGTTCATTTCCGGAATCAGCACGATGTCGGTCAGACGCGCGAGTTCGATGATCTGGATGTCGTTGGCGATGGTGTCGAGGTCGCTGGAAAACAAATCGGGCAGCAGGACGAGACCGACATATTCGTCCGCATTGTTGACGATGACGATGCCGGGCCGCGATCCCAGCGGAAACTCGCTCCGGACCGCGGCGATCGTCGTGGTCGACGGCACCTTGCCGACATCGGAGCGCATCAGACGCTCGACGGTGAGGTTGCGCAGCCAGCCGACGTCGTTGGCGCTGCGGATGGTCTCGCCGCGCAGGTGCAGGCGCCAAGTCGAGAACGAATGGCCGAACATGAAGCGGACGCAGATCGAGGTGACGATGCAGCCGGCGAGCACCACGGCGGTGACGTCGACATTGCGGGTCATCTCGAGCACGAGGAACGACATGGTCAGGGGACCGCCGACGATGGCGACGCCGAGCGTCGCCATGCCCGTCAGCATCGACACCAGCGGATCGATCACAAACTCCGGGCTGATGAGCAGCAGCACCGCGGCGAAAAACTTTCCGATCAGGCTGCCGACGAACAGCGAGGCAAAGAAAAGACCGCCGCGGAAGCCCGAGGCGAGCGAGATCAGGCACGCCGTCACCTTCAGGGCGATGATCAGCGCGATCAGACCAATCGTCAGGTCGTGAAAGAGATCGAGCACCATGGCGCCGTGGCCAGCCGCGAGCACCTGCGGCGTGACGATCGCAAAGCTGCCGACGATGAGGCCGCCGATCACCGGGCGCAGCCACACCGGCAGCCAGGCGAACAGGCGCTCAAACGTCGAGGACGAGCGCATCACGGCGATGCCGACGCCGCTGGTGATGAGCGCAAGCCCGATCAGCGCCAGATATTGCTCGATGCCGACGGCGCTGACCTTCGGTATTTCGATGGAGTACGGCGCGCCGCCGAGCCATTGCGCGGTCAGGGCGCCGGCGAGCGAGGCGGCCAGGATCGGCGCGGCGCTGCCGACCGAATAGACGCCGACGATCAGCTCGCAGGCGTAGAAGGCGCCGGTGATCGGCGCGCCGAAGGCCGCCGCGATCGCCGCGGCAGCGCCGCAGCCGACGATCAGCCGCTGGTCGTTGCGGCGGAGATTGAAGAATTTGCCGAACAGCGAGGCGATGCCCGAGCCGATCTGGGTATAACCGGCTTCGAGGCCGACCGAGGCGCCGCAGCCGTTGGAAATCAGCGTCTGGCTCGACACCACCACGCTGTCGCGCATCGACAGATTGCCGCCGCGCAGCGCATTGGCCTCGATCGGGTCGACCGCGCTGGAAATCTTCATCCGCCGCCGCGACCATTCCATGATGCCGAGCGCCAGCCCGCCGAGCGCGGGCGCGAGCAGCGCCGCCCAGGGACTGACCCGGGCGTTGGCGGAGAGGCGGACATCGATGGGAATGCCGTAGATCACCATATGGGCAATCTGCGCGATCTCGGCCATCAGCGTCACGATGGCGCCGGCCAGCGTGCCGATCACCAGCGCCAGCGGAATCAGGTAGAACTCGTTGCTGCGCAACAGCGCGCGCAGCCGAACCATGATGCGGTTCGATCCCTTGCGATCGACGATATGTCTGATCCGCGCGAACACCGCCTGCCCTAACCTTCCGACATGCCGTAGCCGGCCATGCGCTGGCGGACCCGTTCGATCTCGGCGCTCGAGAGCAGCGGTGGTTTTCCGATCTGTAGGCAGCCGTGATATTGCCGCGCCAGCGTCTCGACTTCGACGGCGAGCCACATCGCCTTGTCGAGCGTCTTGCCGACCGCGATCATGCCGTGATGGTCGAGCAGGCAGGCGAGCCGGCCCACCAGCGCACTCACCGCATGTTCGGACAGCTCCGCGGTCCCGAAGGTCGCATAGGGCGCGCAGCGGATACTGTCGCCGCCGGCGGCCGCGATCATGTAATGCACCGGGGGGATATCCAGACCCATGATCGCCAAAATGGTGCAGTAGGTCGGATGGGCATGCACGACGGCATTGACGTCGCCGCGCGCCTTCAGGATGTCACGGTGGAAGCGCCACTCGCTGGACGGCTTCTGGGTGGGGGCATGCGAACCATCCATCGCCATGAAGACAATCTGATCGGGCGTCATGGCCTCGTAAGGCACGCTGGTCGGCGTAACCAGGAGCCCATTTCCAAAACGCACGCTGATGTTGCCGGAGGTGCCCTGGTTGATGCCAAGCGCATTCATGCGGCGGCAGGCGTCGATGATGGCCTGTCTCTTGTCGAGCTCGTCCGCTGTCATCGACATCTCGAATTCCCGGCGATGCACATTCCTTTGAGAGGGGGAGTACGTCAAAGCAATGCGGCAGTGCAAGAGAAAGCGGCCCGATCGCGCGCCGTCTCATCGATGCTCCCGGGATACCAGTAAATATCCCGTAAAATCAACAGGCTAACGGATCGTCGCAGCCCTAGGGCAGGGTCGCCCGGACGGCCGCGATCCCATTGATCACGAACTGCACCGAATAGGCCGCGAGCAGCATGCCGAGCACCCGTGAGAGCACGGCATTTCCGGTGCGCCCGAGAGTACGCGCAATCAGGCCCGCGGAGACAAAGCAGAGCATGCAGAGCAGGCAGACCGCGAGGACGATCGCGATGATGATGGCAAGTCTCGGCCCGTAGCCGGCATCGCCCGTCAGGAGCAGTGTGGTCGCGATCGCGCCGGGGCCGGCCATCATGGGGATTGCCAGCGGAAACACCGCGACATCGGAGGCATGCTCCGACGTCGCCTTGTCGGCCTCCCTCGCCTCGCGATGCGGACGGTCGCCGAAGATCATCTGGTAGGACACCCCGAACAGCAAGAGCCCGCCGGCGATCTGGAACGCAGGGATGCCGATCCCGAGCTGGCGCAGCAGCCAGTTTCCGACCAGCGCGATCACAATCAGGATCGAGGCCGCGATCATAGGGGCGCGCAGAGCGACCGTCCGCTTGATCTTGTCCGGCATGCCCCCGGTCGCGGCGAGGAAGGCCGGCGCAAGGCCGACCGGATCGACCACCAGCAGCAGTGTCACGAAAGCGGACAGGGCGAAGTCGAGCATGCGGATAGGTCGCGCGCGAGGTGCTGCCGCAATCCATAACGGCTCACTGCAGCCTTCGCGAGGAACATTTGTCCTCGCAGAGTCTTGGTCGCGCGAGGATTGAGGACGGGATCGCCTTTCCCGTGCCCCTCAAGAGGAGGATTCATGGCTAAACAAGCAAAGAAGCGCACCACCAGGAAAACCGCGACGCGCCGGCCGCGTCAGGCGCCGAAGATGCTGAGCGACCTGTTCCTGGAGACGCTGAAGGACATCTATTACGCCGAGAACAAGATCATCAAGACCCTGCCTAAGATGGCCAAGGCGGCGCATTCCAAGGATCTCGCGGCCGCCTTCAACAAGCATCTGCGTGAGACACAGGGCCAGGTCAAACGGCTGGAGCAGATCTTCAAGATGCTGGGCAAGCCCGCACGCGGCAAGCCGTGCGAGGCGATCAACGGCATCACCGACGAGGGTGCCGAGATCATGAAGGACTTCAAGAACGCCCCTGCCCTCGATGCCGGCCTACTCGCGGCCGCTCAGGCCGTCGAGCACTACGAGATCTCCCGTTACGGGACACTGCGCACCTGGGCCGAGGAGCTCGGCATGCCCGACGCAGCAAGACTGCTCCAGGCAACGCTGGACGAGGAAGAGGCGACCGATCACACGCTGAGCGAGCTGGCCACCTCCGTTATCAACCTCGAAGCCGAGGAGGAGTACCGCGCCGCCGCCTGATACGCGCGTCTCGCCTCACTGTTGCCTTCAGCGCCGCGGAACATCTCCGCGGCGCTGTCGCGTTTGACCGCAAGGGGCTCCCCGGGTTCGAGGGGCCAGGCATGCTGCAAACGCGCGATGCTGGATTTCCGGGGAACCATCCCCATATGCTGTTTTTCCAATCGCAGCGCCTTCCCCCGAGTTTTGCCATGCAACCTAAAAATCCCCTCGACTGGATGCTGTCCGAAGCCCTGGACTCCCTGACCCGCGCCGAACGGCTGCGTCAGCAGTTCGGCCGTCAGGAAGCCTGCTGGGAACCGCCGATCGATGTGCTCGAGACCGAGCATGAGCTTTTGATCCTGGTCGCGCTTCCCGGCGTCAATCCCGACAATGTCGAGACGGTGATCCATGACGGCGCGCTCGTCATCTCCGGCCAGCGCACGCTGCCGCCGGAGCTTCGCAACGCCCGCATCCACCGGCTGGAGCTGCCGCAGGGCCGCTTCGAGCGCCGCATCGCGCTTCCCCTTGGCCGCTATGCCATCAGCCGCTTCGTGATGGACGGCTGCGTCGCACTGCGCCTCGCCAAATCCTGAGGTCGACCATGGCCACCGAACAGATGAATACCGCACAGACCCATTCCCCAAACAATTCTGACGTGAAGATCCCCGAAGACGCGCTGATCATCATCCCCGTGCGCGAGATGGTGCTGTTCCCCGGTGCCATCGCGCCGATCGCGATCGCGCGACCGAAGTCGGTCGCCGCCGCGCAGCAGGCGCTGCGCGAGCAGCGGCCGATTGGCATCGTTCTGCAACGCAGCCCCGAGACCGAAGAGCCGGGTCCGGACGACCTCTATCGGATCGCAACCATCGCCAACATCGTGCGCTATATCACCGCGCCCGACGGCACCCATCACATCGTCTGCCAGGGCGTGCAGCGCGCCCGCATCCTCGACTTCCTGCCGGGAACGCCGTTCCTGGCTGCGCGGATCCAGCAAATTCCGGAGCCGACCACGACATCGCCGGAGATCGAGGCGCGCGCCTTGAATCTGCAGCGCCAGGCGATCGAGGCGATCGAGCTGTTGCCACAGGCGCCGCAGGAGCTGGTCGCGATGTTCCAGGGCACCACCGTGCCCGGCACGCTGGCGGATCTGGCAACGTCCTTCATGGACATCAAGCCGCAGGACAAGCAGGAGGTCCTGGAGACCATCGACCTCGCCTTGCGCGTCGAGAAGGTGTCGAAGCATCTGGCCGAACGGCTGGAGGTGCTGCGCATCAGTAACGAGATCGGTCAGAAGACCCGCGCCACTTTCGACGAGCGGCAGCGCGAGGCGATCCTGCGCGAGCAGATGGCGACCATCCAGCGCCAGCTCGGCGAAGGCGACGGCAAGGCGGCAGAGGTGGCCGAGCTGACGGCTGCCATCGCGGAGGCCAAGATGCCGCCAGAAGCCGACGCGCACGCTAGGAAGGAGCTGCGCCGCTACGAGCGGATGCCCGAGGCCGCCGGCGAAGCCGGCATGGTCCGCACTTATCTCGACTGGCTGATCGAGCTGCCCTGGGCGCTGCCCGAGGAGAAGCCGATCGACATCAAGGAGGCGCGTCGCATTCTCGACGCCGATCATTTCGGCCTGGAGAAGATCAAGACCCGGATCATCGAATATCTCGCGGTGCGCAAGCTCGCGCCGCAGGGCAAGGCGCCGATTTTGTGCTTCGTCGGGCCGCCCGGCGTCGGCAAGACATCGCTCGGCCAATCCATCGCGCGCGCGATGGATCGCCCCTTCGTGCGCGTCAGCCTCGGCGGCGTGCATGACGAGGCCGAGATCCGCGGCCATCGGCGCACCTATATCGGGGCGCTGCCCGGCAACATCATCCAGGGCATCAAGAAGGCCGGCACGCGCAACTGCGTCATGATGCTGGACGAGATCGACAAGATGGGCCGCGGCGTGCAGGGCGATCCCTCGGCTGCGATGCTGGAGGTGCTCGACCCCGAGCAGAACGGAACGTTCCGGGACAACTACCTGGCCGTGCCCTTCGACTTGTCGCGCGTGGTGTTCATCGCGACCGCCAACATGCTGGACCAGATTCCGGGTCCGCTGCTGGACCGCATGGAGCTGATCAGCCTGGCCGGCTACACCCAGGAGGAGAAGCTGGAGATCGCGCGGCGCTACCTGGTGCGGCGGCAGCTCGAGGCCAACGGCTTGACCGCCGAGCAAGCCGAGATCGAGCCGGAGGCGCTGAAGCTGGTCGTCAAAGGTTATACCCGCGAGGCCGGCGTGCGTAACCTGGAGCGCGAGATCGGAAAGCTGTTCCGGCATGCCGCCGTGCAGGTCGCTGAAGGCACGGCTGCGAAGGTGGTCGTGACGCCGAACGATATCGGCACCGTGCTCGGGCAACCGCGCTTCGAGGGCGAGATCGCGCAGCGCACCAGCATTCCCGGCGTGGCCACCGGCCTTGCCTGGACGCCGGTCGGCGGCGACATCCTGTTCATCGAGGCAACGCGCGTGCACGGACGTGGCAGCCTGATCCTGACCGGTCAGCTCGGCGATGTCATGCGCGAGAGCGTGCAGGCGGCACTGACGCTGGTGAAGAGCAAAGCCACGCAGCTCGGCATCGACCAGTCGTTGTTCGAGAAGAGCGACATCCACGTTCACGTTCCGGCGGGGGCAACCCCGAAGGACGGACCGAGCGCGGGCGTTGCGATGTTCACGGCGCTGACGTCCCTGCTCACCAATCGGACGGTGCGAAGCGACACTGCCATGACCGGCGAGATCTCGCTGCGCGGCCTCGTGCTGCCGGTCGGCGGCATCAAGGAGAAGGTGGTGGCTGCCGCCGCCGCCGGGCTGAAGCGGGTGATGCTGCCGGCGCGCAACAAGCGGGATTACGACGACATCCCGAAGAGCGCGCGGGACAACCTCGAATTCATCTGGCTGGAACGTGTCGACGAAGCGATCGCCGCGGCGCTCGAGCCAGCCGAGGCCAACGTCGAAGCGGCGGAGTGATGCGATGAGTGAATTGCTGAAAAGAGCGAAGAGATCGCGAAAGATGCAGCGCGTGCGCCAATTGCTTGATCGCGCGGTTGACCGGGTTCGCGACGCGCTCGCGGCACCGGAGCCGCGGCTTCAGCCGATTCCGGTCCGGGTGAAGCGCCGCAAGGACTGATCCCCTCCGCATCAGCCCTCGCGGTCCCTCACGACAAAAGGCCCCCTCTCACGAGGGGGCCTTTGCTTTATCAGGCCACAGCGTCCTTGGCGGCCTTGACCGGGCGGGCGCGGACGATCTTCCGGGCCGGCTTGGCCTTGAACATCATCTCTTCACCCGTGAACGGGTTGGTGCCCTTGCGCGCCTTGGTCGCGGGCTTCTTGATGACCACGAACTTGGCGAAGCCCGGCACCAGGAACAGGCCGTTCTTCTTCAGCTCCTTGTGGCCGACGTCGGTCAGCGTCTCGATGACGCTCTTGACGTCGCGCTTGGAAAGCTCGGTGCTGGTCGCGATCTTTTCGATCAGCTGCGATTTGGAAAGTTGGGTTGGCATCGTGTCTCCTCTGATTCGTTGCCGGTTGCATATTAGACCAACCGGAGAAGGCCTATAGCCTTCTGCACAGTTTTGTCGCGGTTTTACGGGCTTATTTGGCCCCCTGTGGCAAAAAACCCTGCTTTTTAGCTGCTTCCAGAGCGGGAAGAGCCTCGGGCAGCGGTTTTTGCCTTGTTTCAGAGGCCCGCAAGCAGCCTTGCTAAAGCTGATTCGATGCTTTCGACAAGTGACGACCGGCCTCTTTGTCGGAGGCCGGTCGCGATTCACCCTGAAAAATAAGGCTAGAGGCGCTCGATGATGACCGCCGGCGCCATGCCGCCGGCGGCGCACATGGTGACGAGACCGCGCTTGAGGTCGCGCCGTTCGAGCTCGTCGAGCACGGTGCCGATCAGGATCGAGCCGGTGGCGCCGATGGGATGGCCGAGCGCGATCGAGCCGCCGTTGACGTTGACCTTGGCGCGGTCGAGCTTGAGGTCGCGGATGTATTTTTCCGCTACCACCGCAAAGGCCTCGTTGATCTCGAACAGGTCGATGTCGTCGATGGTGAGGCCCGCTTTCGCCAGCACCTTGCGGGTGGCCGGCACCGGCGCGTTCAGCATCAGGGTCGGCGAGTCCCCCAAGTTCGCCATCGCCACCACGCGGGCGCGCGGCTTCAGGCCGTGTGCCTTGGCGTAAGCGGGCGAGGCCAGCAGGATCGCGGCGGCACCGTCGACGACGCCGGACGAGTTGCCGGCATGGTGCATGAAGTCGATCTTCAGGTCGGGATACTTCTGCAGGATCAGGCCGCGATAGGTCGTGCCCTTGTCGTCGATCGCATAGTCGGCAACGGCGGGGAATGCCGGCTTCAGGCTGCTGAGGCCTTCCATCGTGGTCTGCGGCCGCGGATATTCTTCGTGGTCGAGCGCGAGGCTGGCGTCCTCGCGATGGACGGGAACGAGGCTCTTCTTGAAGTGACCGCCGGCAATCGCAAGGCCTGCGCGCCTCTGGCTTTCCAGCCCGAGCGCATCGACATCCTGCCGTGTGATGCCCTCCAGCGTTGCAATAGCGTCGGCACAGACGCCCTGATGCGACTGGGGATGCCGCGCACGCAGCCGCAGATTGCCGCTATCCATCATCATCGGACTTGAACCGCGACGCCCTTCCATCGACATCATCTCGCAGCCGCCGGCGATGACGAGGTCTTCGGCGCCCGCCATGATCGAGGATGCGGCCATGTTGACGCTGGTGATGCCCGAGCCGCAGAAGCGGTCGAGCGTCACGGCGCTGGCGCGCACGTCGTAGCCGGCGTCGAGCGCCGACATCCGCCCGAGATCGCCGCCCTGGGTCGCGACCTGCGCACTGCAGCCCCAGACGATGTCGTCGACATCGGCGGTGTCGATGCCGGTGCGATCGGCGAGCGCGCGCAGCACGGTGGCACCGAGTTGCTGCGGATGAATGCCGGAGAGTGCCCCCTTGCCGGCCTTGCCGACGCCCCGCGGGGTGCGGCAGGCATCGATGATGAGTGCATCGGTCATTGGCGTTGTCCCTCTTTTTTATGGATGTTGAGAGGCGTTGTGAATCAGGGGGACAGCGGAGTCAATGCGCGGTGGCGGACGCCCTCTCTGCAAAAAAACGCGAAAACAACCCCATGCAAAGTAGAATTGCGGGTGCCGCATCAGGCGCGGCGACGCGTGCGAAGCAACTGACTTGTCGGGCAAATCAGCGACAACCGCGCAATTGTCGCTACGCCCCCGCCGCGTTCTTCGCGATTACGTTGCGATAGAAGCTGGCACTGAGCTTCGCCGTGCGGACCTGGGTGTCGAAATTGACGTGATAGAGCCCAAAGCGCTTGTTGAGGCCGAACACCCATTCAAAATTGTCCATCAGACTCCACAGAAAATAGCCGCGCACCGGCGCGCCTTCGGCGGTGGCGCGCTGGAGCTGGGCGAGATAGTTGCGCAGGTACATGATGCGGTCGGTGTCGTAGATCCTGCCGTCGGGCGTGACCTGGTCCTCGCCGGAGGTGCCGTTCTCGCTGATGTAGATCGCATCGGTCTTCCAGATTTTTGCCGCCAGCTTGGGCACCCAGTAGATCGTCTCGGGCCCGACGCGGAGCCAGTCCGAATTCATATGCGGAAAGGATTTTGGAATGGGCAGCGGCGCGAACCCCGCGCCCTGATCAGACGGAACGATGTAGTGCTGCGGCGCATAGATGTTGAGGCCGAGGAAATCGATCGGCGATGAGATGATCTTCAACTCGGCGTCCGTGTATTTCGGAGCGTCGGCACCGGCGAATTTCAGGAAGGCATCGGTATAGTGGCCCTCCATGATGACGTTGAGATAGCCGGCGTTCATCTCGCGCAGCGCAATTTCGGCGGCGCGGACATGCTCGGGCGTGTCGATCGCGGGAATGCAGGCATCGATGTTCTCGGCCGGCCCGACGCGGGTGCCGTGGCGGCCATGGGCGCGCACCGCTTGCACCGCAAGCCCATGCGCGAGCGCGCTGTTGTGCCTGATCTGGTTGATCTCGGCCTGCGGCAGCGTGACGCCGGGCGCATCGATGCCGATGCCATAGCCGAAATAGACGAAGCGGCCGCTCTCGTTCAGCGTGAACACGTTCCCGACCCGATCGGTGAGGTGTTTTGCGACATAGCCCGCGTAGTCGCCAAAGATCTTGCAGGTCTCCGTCGAACGCCAGCCGCCAAAGCGATCCTGGAGCGATTGCGGCAGGTCCCAATGGTAGAGCGTCAGCCACGGCTCGATGCCGTTCTTGAGGAGCTCGTCGACCAGGCGATTGTAGAAGTCGAGCCCCTTCGGATTCGGCTTGCCGTCGCCGTCGGGAAACACCCGCGGCCAGGCCACCGAGAAGCGATAGGCCTTGCAGCCGAGCTCCTTGATGAGCGCGATGTCGTCCTTGTAGCGGTGATAATGCTCGTTGGCGCGGTCGCCGGTCGAGCCATCCTCTATCTTGCCGGGGATGCGCACGAACTTGTCCCAGATCGAGGTCCCTCGCCCGTCCTCATCGACCGCGCCCTCGACCTGATAGGACGAGGTCGCCGTGCCCCAGAGGAAACCTGGCGGAAAGCCGCTCGCGCTGCGCGGCGCCGATGCCGGCCTGGCCTCCGCTATCTCAAGCGGGCTGGCCATTCCGGTTGCTGACAGCCCCGCGAGCTTCGCAAACTGGCGGCGCGAGACCTTGTCCGACATTGATACTGCTCCACTTCCATTCGTTCCGGACCGGCACAATGGTCAGTCCGGCTCCGCTTGAGAAGTGGAGTTCGCGCGCAATTGCAATGCGTCAATGGGTTGCGGTCGCGGGCTTCGGACTGTCGTTCTGCTTGCATAACAACCCGAAAATTCCGTTGCGCGCGCCATGGCCGGCGGAGCAAAAGACGTGCCCCGGACCGTCGTTGAGCACCGCCACTGCGCCGAACAGCATCAGGACGAGTAACGTGACGACAAGAGCAGTCAGAGCCCGCTTAAGCCACCGGCTGCTTCGAACCATGTAATCGCCAGTGATCAAGCTCGCCAGATGGACAACCGCCGTGATGACGAAGATGGTGAGGCCGAAGGTGCGCGTCGCCGGCGCCGCCAGCACTATCGCACCGACAACTATCAATGCCTCGAACACATACAGCAGGATGAGCCAGTGCCGGAATATCGTCCTTGGCAGGGTACCCGGCGTCGACACCATCAGCAACGCCTGCAGCGCGCGACCGGCACGTGTCAGCCAGACCATCCGCGCAAACGGCGCCCGGTGATGCTTCTCGGCCTCCTCGAGTATCTTTCCCGTGACGGTCAGCGCGCGCGCCCCTGTCTTCAGCGTTGCCTTGGGGTCGAGATCGCGGTCGACTTCGTAAAAATCTGACAAGTAATTCAGCATGCCGACATCACTCATCACGGCCTTCAACGCGATTCCGATCTGCGTGCGGCGCTGGTTGGCGGCGGTCAGCGGGAGCTGCGCCCACAGGGCATTGAATGCCTCGTCAAGCGTCGGCTGGTTCTGAGCCGCAAGCACCTCCACAAAACGATCGATCAATTCATTGTATTCCTCAGGCTGCATCTCCTCGCGCACGATCGTGCGTTGAGCTTCCTTGAGCAGCGCCTTGCGTATCAGGTCATCCTCCGGTGCGGGAAACAGGGTCACCAGAAGGCGCTCGCAACCATCCAGCCTGCCCCACAGGATGTCGTTGCGGCGCCACCGCGCATCCAGGAAGGCGCCGAAGTGAGCAACGGCCGTGCCGGCGAGCTTGCGTCGCGGGCTATTGCGCTCGTCGATCAGGCTGGTGGCATCCTCTGGACTGATGCGGACCACCTCGACCGTCGACGGCTCGCCGGTCCCGGTATCGTAATAGAGGGGGAAGCTGGCCTGGTCGTACTCGTCGAAACGCATGAAATATTCGGCCAGAAACTCGCGCACGGTCGTTCCCTCCGGCGTGTTGAGCGCCGTGACATCGCCTGGCAATTCGACATCGCGGACTTCGATGCGCACCTGGGGCCCGTCGACTTCATTGCTGGGAACGAGCTCCGGATTTCCAAGCAGGGCGTGAGGAAGCGGCATCTTGCCGTCCAGCCTGACACCCATCACCGGAGTGTAGCTCTCCTTTAGTGAACGAATGTCGGCTTCAAGTGCGACCTGAAGCTCCGTCGGCTCCACCTCCTTGGCAAACGCGAAGAGTTTCTTTGCCCTGGTAAAAACATTCTCCTGAAGTGTCCGCAGCGGGCTCGGAGGCGGCAGTTCGCTCGGAAGCGGCACGAGCCTACCGGATATGGTCCGCAACGGCTTCAGGTCGGGATCCGGCTTCTCGCCAAGAAGTACGCGAAGCGTCTGGATCAGCCCATCATGACAGCCGGCCCTGGCCGGATTGTCCGGGGCCTGCACTTGCCACGTGGCGGAACGGAGCTCGGCGATGGCTTCGCCCAGCCAGCCTGCGAGGCAGTTCAGCGCGGCGAGGAGCGCCTGCGTATTCATCGGTCCCCGAGGCGGTTCGCGGGACGACACGTGCTTGTCCCACTGTTTCATGAGGTGCCTTTCAGCGTCGGACCAGGCGTCGCTGTCGCCGGGAAGCTCAGGCTTGGTGAAGAGGCTTCGAAGCTGATGCACCTTGCGCAAGACGAAGCCGGTGCGCCTGAGACGGTACTTGACGTCGTAATCGTCGAGATACGCGTTAACTGACTGGGTGCGACCTTTGGCGTCGCTCGCGTATTCGAAGAAATTCTCCTCCCGCCAGGCCCGAGCCAGCGCGCGCAACGCGTACAACCGGTCGGAGTGGCGGTCGATGCCCCACCAGATGGCCAACCGCTCTGCAATGTCATCGGTGACCGTCATCAGTCGGAGGTGACGGTATGGCAGGAACGCGACACCGTAGTAATTGACCATTTGGAGCATGTCGCGCGATCGCCAAGCAGGCACCTTGCCATGCTCATCGAGCTCGATGCGCGCAAATGGATCAATCTGGCGCGATTCGATGTCGATCTCGACCTGACGCACGATCCGCTCCACTCTCTCGATACGCCGGTTGCGAGCCAATATCGTTTCGAGGTCCTCGCGTATCGTCTCGTCCTGAGGGATCGTGAACAGCGCCGCGACGGCATTTTCAACCGCATCCGGCTTTTTGTTGGAGGATTGAGGCCCGGTTTCCGGATGAGCGGGAGACGGCTCGACATAAATCAGCTTGCGCTCCATCGGGACTTCGCCAAGACGCCATGACAACGCTTCGCAGACGTAGCTGAATGGCTTGTTGTCGAGATATCCGCCATCGCCAAATGCGCGCTTGCGCCAGCCGCCATTTCCCATGTCGGCGGTCGACAGGCCGGTGAAGAACGACTTCCAATCGTCGAAACTCACCGGCTCTTCGGTCGAGCGCGCATCGCACAAGCGTTGCGCGTCGCTCACCGACATCGGCTCGAATGCGAACGGGAACGATGACGTGCAGCGCGCCGCGAACGCAAGGAAGGGAGCGTAACTGTCAGCGAAATGATTGTCGCCCCCCGCGGCATACTGGAAATGATAGACCTGCTTGTATCGCTGCTCGTAGACGACCTTGTCGAACAGCCGCAGCGGCACGACGGCACCTCGAATATCGGTGGTCGTAATGAACAGGTCGAGTTCGTCGACCAATTGAGATCCCCCCACGATGGCCGGTGCGATCACCCTTTTCATCTTCTCGAACGCATCAAGCAGCTTGATGTACATCCGATCGCTGTTCAGCAGCGATTGCGGTGGATCATCGGTCTTGGCGAACTCCAGCCCCTCATATGAGGCGTCGTCGTTGAGCAGGCGGCCAATATCACCCTCCTGGACCCACAGCGCTTTCAGCGGGGCGAACTCCTGCCCGTTGGCCAGTGCCTTGGCGAGAAAGAGACCGTTGATGCCGCCGGCCGAGGTGCCCGCGAGCGTATCAACCACGAAGCGCGTGCGAAGCCCCGGGGGTAGAGCGTCCATATCGGCGAACGGGTCGTCGCCACTCCCGTTCAGGTGCTCGAGATAGCGCGTGCGCAGCGCATCGTCACGCAACAGCCACGACGCCTTGCGGTAGACATCGCGCGTGCCGGGGATGCTCAGGTCATCGCGCTCCTTGGGAGTCGCGCAGGCCATCTCGTAGAGTTCATTCGTGACGCCGTTGATGTAGATCGCGAGCGAAACGCCGCCATACATCACGACGCCGAACCGCACCTCGAGCGCGTAGAAATTGTTCTGCATTCGCGGTCGGCCGGTCGCAGCAGCTTCAGTCATTGCCAGCCCCCGTTCAAAAAATTGGTGCTCACGCAATTCGTCGAAGCGAGGCCGCCCGTGACGGCTCGCAATCCATTTCACGCCGGCGCCGCTGAAATCGCGCCGGGGCTCCGCACGATTCATGGTCTCAAATTCGGCCAGTCTGTTTCCGTAGGCCCACGCCCGTATCGAACCGGGCCCTCGGCAATATTGACCTCGACGGCAATGGTCTATGTAATGGTGTAGTATGACCCATTAACAACCATTGATACAAGGCGATCGGCGCGCCGACCTGAACAATTTCTCGAAGAAGTCCGGCCACAGAGCAACCTGACCAGGGTTTGAGGCGCGGCATCGACGGGACCGGCTCGACGCGAGGAAGACTGGTTCGTTTTCGCACCCGGCCTTCGCACCCGGGCGCTGGAGGAGGCGACCTACCTGAGGCTGACCTCCAACATCGCGATCGCGGCCATTCAGGAGGCTTCGCTCAACGGGCAAATCCGGGAGACCGAGGCGGCCATCCACGCTTACGGGATATTGGCGGCCGGGGAAAACGTTCGGAAGAACTTCTCGGCTAGCGGGAGGGACTGGGCGGCACTGCGAGCGGCCCTACGCCAGGCCGAGCAGAACGTGCCCCTCCTCAAGAAGCAGCTTGCGGCGCAGCATGATCTGCTCATGGCCGATTCCAGACATCAAGCCATGTCAACGCCGCCCCGTCATCTTGCGCTCAATTCTTTCGAAACGCGCTTCACAGCCGTCAAGCCGTCTGGATCGGAGGGAGCGAGTTGAGAGTGCATCTTGAAGTCAGCCAACGCTGCTTGCAGACTGCGTTTCTTCTCCAACGCCATGCCGCGGTTGTAATAGGCCTTGGTATCTTTCGGATCGAGCAGGATCGCCTGGTTATAATCTGCGATGGCCCGGTCGAGGTCGCCCCTGGTACCCCAGGCGCTGCCGCGGTTGACGTAGGCGCGCCCATATTTCGGATTGAGCTGGATCGCCTGGTTATAGTCCGCGATGGCCCGGTCGAGGTCGCCCTCGCCGCCCCAGGCGCTGCCGCGGTTGTAGTACGCTTCAGCATCTTTCGGATCGAGCTCGATCGCCTGGTCGAAGTCCACAATGGCCCGGTCGAGGTCGCCCTTGGCGCCCAAGGCGCTGCCGCGGTTGACGTAGGCGGACCCATATTTCGGATCGAGCTGGATCGCCTGGTTATAGTCCGCGATGGCCCGGTCGAAGTCGCCCCTGCGGTACCAAGTGTTGCCGCGGTTATTGTAGGCCGACGGATACGTCGGATCGATCCGCATCGACTCGTTGAAATCCGCCAATGCGCGGTTGAGGTCGCCCTGTGCCTGGTACGCCCCGCCGCGACGCGCATACAGCCGCGCGAGGCTTCGACCCGTGTATTGGTGCGAGTCGATGGCGCGCGAGCACCCTGCGACCGCGAGGTCTTCTGATAACCTTACGCAGGAATCCCACTCGTCTGCGGCGGCCACTCTCGGCAACCCGGCGAGAACCACCACGGCCATGCATGCTAACAACCGGTATGTTGACAAGCGCATCTGCATCGCACGCGGTCTCCGCACGTTGGTAGGAGCAGCCGGAATAACCGACCACCATTCCCCGGATTTTGATTTGTCCTTTAGTCGGGGTCGCGGAACAAATGGTTCATACCGGAACGGGCCTGCTTATTCGCGGGTGACTGTGTAGGCCAAACGGCGGATCGCCGGAGCCGCAAAAATAACGACCGGCAACATCACGAGCCAGGAAACCAGCCATGACTGCAGCCAGTGCATGCCAAATTGCCCCGCGGTCCTGAGCGGCAAACTGGCGATTGCGGCTGCAATTGCCGATGTCAGGCCGGATTGGATAACGCCAAAGACGAAGTGACTGTAGCGGCGAGGTATCCCGAGCATCGTGTTCTCCCGTGCTTCTTTGGCAGTTCAATGCAAGGGATGTGCCTCAGTTAGCTTCCGAGTCGAGCGCATGTTCAAATGGTCCGCAATGGATCAAAGGCGGCAGTCGAAAGCTATGCCGCCGATGTCGAATGTTTGCTTGTCCTCAATTGAAGACCGAGCACAGAGGGCTGAGTCACTGGACCTCGGCGATCTTAGGTCCAGATGAAACCATCTGCGCGTTGGTTGCCGAGGGCCGGTTCGACGGCGATGCCGGGTCCGGCGATTGGAAAGCGGCGTCGGGCGGCGCGCCCTGGGATGGACGACGAGCAGCGGTTGCCGGAAGCACGATCACTTTCGCTCCGACTTTCACCCGCTCATAAAGGTCCACGACGTCCTCATTGGTCAGCCGGATACAGCCGGACGAAACCCGCTTCCCGATCGTATCGGGCTTGTTGGTGCCGTGAATTCTAAATTCGGTCTCGCCGAGATACATCGCCCGAGCGCCGAGCGGGTTGCCGGGACCGCCTGCCATAAACCGCGGCAGATAAGGCTGACGCACAACCATCTCTGCAGGCGGACGCCAATCCGGCCATTCTGTTTTACGAGCCACAGTCTGCTCACCGGACCATGTGAAACCTTCGCGGCCAACACCGATGCCGTAGCGCAGTGCTTGCGCGTCGTTCAGAACGAAATAGAGGAATGTGTTTTTGGTGTCGATGATCACGGTGCCCGGGGTCTGGTGGCTCGTGTAGTCAATCACCTGTCGGACAAATGCTCCGGGACCGTCAGCGGCTTTTGGTGGTTCGACCAGAGGGGCCGGAATCGGAGCCGGAGCTGATGCATGAACCGGAGGTGCCACGTAAACCGGAGTTGACGATGCCAGGGCCTGGGATGCGGACGGTTTCCGTGTCGGTTGCACGCTCGCCGGGCGAGACAGCAAACTGTACCCCACTACGGCGACGGCCACGGCGCCAATTGCAACTCTCCCGGCCATTGGTAGTGCGAGCGTCTCGGCCTTTCCGCGTTTGGCCCGCTTACTCATATCGTTCCCCAGGTCACCATGCCTGGAAGAGGTACCCTGCAAAATTTAAGAAACTTCGAAGCGATTTCGCTCAAACTGGAACCGCTGGCGATGGTTAACGCCGAACTCTTGTTCGGCAACATCGAGAAGGGGTGGCGCGGACACGCCCCGCTCTTTCGCTAACGGCGGCTTTGGGTCAGAAAGCGGACCTGCTGGGAAAAGACACCACGTCCGCTTTGCATTGAATCGCAGCGCTTTTCCCCCGTCTGGCAGCTGGTCTAGAGGTCGACCAAGCCGCCATCGACGAACAGCTCGGCTCCTGTGGAATAGGTGGCGTCTGCAGCGAGATAGAGTGCCGCTGCGGCAACTTCGGCGGCGGTACCCGTGCGGCCAAGCGGAATGCGGGCCTTGGCCCCTTCGATGAAGCCTTCCTTCTGAGCCGCCGTAAACCCGTTCTTGTCCAGAATTGGGGTGACGATCGGGCCGGGGCTGATGGTATTGACGCGGATGCCGCGCGGCGCGAGCTCCTTGGCGATCGTGCGGCCGAACGAGCGTAGCGCGGCCTTGGTCGAGCCATACACCGTGCTGCCTCCCAGGCCCCCGTTCGCGCCAGCGACGGAAGCGGTCAGGATGATCGCGCCACCGTCTGGAATCGCCGGGACAGCGTGCTTGATCAGGAAGAATGCACCCTTGACGTTGATGTTGAACTGGCTGTCGTAGAATTCTTCGTCGATCTGCGCAATCGGCGCAAACTTGGCGATACCTGCGTTGACGAACAAGACGTCGATGCGGCCGTGCTTGGCCTTGACCTGGTCGACCAGGATCTTCGTGGCAGCAACGTTGCCGGCATCGGATAGCAGAACCTCGATCCCTGCAAGCTCCGCCCTGGCGGCGTCCACCGAACGCTGGCTTGAACCAGTCACGATGACGGTCGCCCCCTCGGACCGAAAGAGCTTGGCGGTCTCGGCACCGATACCGCTCGTGCCTCCGCTGATGAGAGCAATCTTGCCGTTGAGCTTAGCCATGGATGGTTCCTGTCCGATGAGAGATGACGTCCTCGAGACAGATGGGTGGCCTCGACGAAACCAGCAATGGGGCCGCCTCCTTCACGCTCACGAGCGTCGATCTCGCGGATGAGCGACCGGACGAGGTTCATGCTACCACTCGACTTGTGTACGAAACTACCAGTGCATGAACTGTCAAAGACCAGGCATATTTGTCTTTTTTCTACCCGATCTCAAACGCGAGACCAGCGCGCCATTATGTTCACTGCGGCACGTCTCAGGAGGAGCACATCATGGCAAATTGTATTGTCATCGTTCAATTCGACCTTCCAAAGCGGACACAAGAGCAAGCCGTGTCCGGCGGCACCGCGTCAGCACCGATTTACCGAGGTCTCGCCGACCGCGGGTTGATCCGCAAGGATTACGTGAACGGCGAAGCCGGTACGGGTGGGATCTATCTATGGGAGAGCCGGGCCGCCGCCGAAGCCTGGTTCACGCAGGAGCGCGTGGACGAACTGACCAAGCGCTTCGGCGCCCGTCCTCGACTGACCTGGTACGACACCCATGTCACAGTGGATAATCTGAGAGGAGAAACGCGGGTCGATGGAGTCGCCCTCGCGCTAGCTGCGGTCGAGTGAAGCGCCGCGCGCACGAACCCTCGATTTCTGAATAGAAACCCTAGAACGTCACTCTTGCGCCCGCATAGAACGCGCGCGGCCTTGCCGGGCTGAGCGAGCGGGGGTCGTTGAAGCTGCCGCCGTTGGTGAAGTTCGGGAGCGCGCCAGTGTCGAAGAACGTGCCGTAGGTCGCGTAGCGGTTGTCGAAGACGTTATCGACCTTTCCATAGAGCTGAAGGTTCTTGGTGACCTGGTAGGAGGTGTGCAGGTTGAATACGGCGTAGCCCGGCAGCTTGGTCTCGAGATTGGCTTCGTCGCCGGCATAATACTGGCTCGAGACCCAGAGTGCATCGCCGCCGACCTTCCAGGCGTCGGTCACCGCGTATTCGATGCCGGCCTTGATGCGGTGGCGCGGAATGGCCGGGATCTGGTTGCCGGGAAAGACCTGGATCACGCCGCCATTGAGCACGGCTGTCGGGCTGTTGGAGCTGACCTGCACCGCATCGAGGAAACGCGCATCCACGAAGGCGTAGCTGGCGTGAAACTGGACCGTGTTCGACTTCAGACTGACCTCGGCTTCGAGGCCTTGCCGACGCGTCGAGCCGACGTTCTGGAAGAAGCCGAAGCCTTGCTGGTTGGCAATCGGCACCGCCAGGATGTCGTCGTAGTTGGTGGCGCGGAATCCGCCGATCTTCCAGCCGAGCTGGCCGATGTTCAGGTCCTTGGTGCCGCGGAACCCGGCTTCCACGGTCTTGGACACGACCTGCTTCAGGTCCGGATCGGAGACGAGGAAAGCCGCGATGAGGCACGGCTTGTTTGGGTCGGCGCAACCGAGCTCGAGCGGAGTCGGGACGCGATTGGCTTCCGAATACCCGGCATAAGCGGTAAGCTCGGGCGTAATCTTGTAGGTGCCGCCGACCACCGGATTGAAACGATCGTAGGTGTGGTCACCATTCAACGCTGTCCCGAGCTGGTCTTCCAGCGTGACACGCGCCGCATTGTACCGCCCGCCTGCGGTGATCGCGAATGCGTTGGTCACGTTGAAGGTGTCGAGGGCGTAGAGCCCCTGATATTGATTGACGGTGCGCAGCGACACCGGGCCGAGGCTGCCGTTCGAGCCCAGGAACTCCCCGCTGCCGGTGACGACATAGTCTGTACCCACCGTGCCGAGCTCGGAGGTCGCATCGAAATGCGTCACGCTGGCGTCGTAGGTCGCGCCGAACACGAGGCGGTTCTCGTGCCCGAACAGCTGGTCGCTGTTGGTCGCCTGGCCGGAGATGCCGAACGTGGTCGAACGCGTCGTGGTGCGATCGATCTCGCCGAGCACAGCCCCCGCCGGGAAGGGATTGGCGAGCTGGGCGCCGTTGAGGCCGATGGCCGGCGTGGTGTCATCGCCGAAGCACAGTGTTGTCGGATCGGCGCCGCAGGCTTGAGCGTCGGTCGGGTTGCCGTCCTGGGTATTCTGGTTGAAGCCGCGCACATGCGCGTTGCCTTCGAACGTCCAGGTCGGCGTCGCCTCGACCTTGCCGGTCAGATTGATGTAGCCGATCTTGTTGGTGTTGGTCTGCGGCGTGGTGTAGGTCGCGCCCCAATAATTTTGGAGCAATTCGATAGGCACCGTGCTGGGACCGGCGAGGTGGTTGTCGGCAACGCCCATGTTAACATGGAATTCGTTGCCCTCGAAGCGATAGCCGACATCGCCGTAGAAGCGGCGGATGTCCGACGAGGAGAAATTGCGGAAGCCATTGTCATGCGCGCCTTCGAGCGCGCCATAGACGGCCCAATTGTTGTCGACCTTCTTGCCCCACTGCGCCGCCCCCTGGATGCGGCCGAACGAACCGCCCATGACGTCGATCTCGGCGCCCTGATAGGTGAAGCCGTCCTTCATCAGGAGATTGACGGCGCCGCCGAGCGCGTTGAGGCCGAAGGCGGGATTGTTGGTGACGATCGTGGCCGAGCGGATCGCCGTGGTCGGGATCGCGTCCCAGTTCACGGTGTCGGAGAACGCCTCGTTGATGCGCACGCCGTTCTGGTAGACGGCAAGGCCCTGCGGCGTCCCTGCCAAAGGCGAGGCAACGTAGCCGCGAAACTCGAGGTTCGGCTGGAACGGATTGCCGGTGACTTCGCTGAGATTGACGCCGGGCACGTATTGCTGAAGTGCGACCGCGATGTCCAGTGATCCCGTACGCCTGATCTGGTTGGCATCGACCGCGTTGACGCTCGCCGGAATCTTGTCGACATCGATGCTGCCTGAGGCGCCGGGCGAAGTCGGGTAGACGTAGAGCCTGGTCTTGGGCTGGGCGGAGCTCGCCGATCTGGCCGGCGCCGCGCGTGCCGGCGCACGCCGCGTGGTCGGCTGCGGCGCCACGACCTCGATCGCGGGCAGGTTTTGGACGTTGGTCTCCTCGTCCTGCGCGGCGCGCGCGCCAGTTCCGAGAAAGAATCCTGACACCAGCCCCGTCGATACCGAGGCAATCAGCAGATTTCGCTTGTTTCTCGGCTTGTTTCTCGACTTGCGCATTCCTGTCGTCCCATCCGTAACCTTCGGCTGTTTTGTTTTCGCCGTTTGGTTGAGACGAGTGTAGTCGGCGGCCGTGAGCGCACCAGCCACAAAAGGTCGGGCACTATCCGCGCCCATCTTCCCGACAAAATCGGGACTTTTTCCCGATTGTAACAGGCGGGATCAGGCGGCAGCCGTCGGAACCAGCGCCTCCACGGTCACGCCGCCCTCGCCGGAGGCCACATTGAGCGTGCCGCCCAGCGCCAGAATGCGCTCGCGCATGCCGACGAGGCCGAAGCCGAGCTTCTGACCCGGCTCCATGCCGTGGCCGTTGTCGCTGACCCGCACTCGGGCGCAGCCGCGGCCGTCGCGGCCCGGCTGCTCCGCCGGCTCGATAACGACATTGATCGCGGTCGCGCCGGCGTGGCGGAACGCGTTGGTGATCGCCTCCTGCACCACGCGGTAGATGGTGAGATCGGCGGTTTCGCCGACCAGCCCGAGCGCGGGCGAGATACTGGTCTTGATCGTCACGTCGGGATGAGCTTCCCGCCACAGCCGCGACAGCGATTCGAGCGCCTGGCCGAGGCCAAGCTCGGCGAGGCCGACGGGCCGGAGGCGCTCCAGCACGCGGCGGGTGAATTGCTGGAGCGCGTTGATCTGCTCCAGCAAGACGCTACCGTGCTTGCGCACGGCCTCCGCACTCGGCGCGCGCCCGTCCGCGAGCTTTGCCAGCGCGCTCGCATGGGCGCGCAGCGAGAACAGATAGGGCCCGAACTCGTCATGCAGCTCGCGCGCGATCTCCTTGCGCTCGACGTCCTGGAGCGACACCGCGCGCTCGGCAAGACGGCGCTTGTCCTCGACCGCCTCGCCGAGCGTCGCGGCAAGGTGATTGAGCTTGGTGCAGATGGCGGCGAGCTCGGGCGCGCCGCCGGGCACCACGCGAGCGTCGTAGCGGCCATCTTCGAGCTCGCCCATCGTTTGCGCCAATGACTGCAGCGGGGCGAGCGCCCGGCCGACCACATTCATCATCACCAGGAACAGCGCGAGCGCGATGACTGAACCGACCTCGAGCTGCGTGACGATGGCGTCCCAGATCTCGGCAATCTCGTCATTGGGATGCGAGGTGATCACCAGCGAGCCGGGCTTGCCATGGACCGAGACCGGCACGCTGACCGCGGTCTGCTCGGGATGGACCAGGCCGACGAACCAGGCCGGCGGCCCGGGCGTGTCGTCGTCGGTATCGGGCCGCGGCGGCGTGAGCGGGTTCCCGGCGGAATCATGCAGCGCGATGCTGACATGGCGGAGACGGTTCAGATCGCGCGCGATCTGGTTCAGCCTGGCATCGGGATCGGGCGCCTCGTTGAGATCGGCAACGATCATTTCGATGAATTCGCGGGCGAGCCGGATCACGCTCTGGTCCTCGGCCTGCACGCGCGGGCCAGCTTCTGCGACCTGGCGGGCGATGTTGACGGCGAGCCCCAGCGCCAGCAGCAACGCCAGCAGCAGGTTGATGCGCGCGCGCAAGGATAGATTTTGCCACATTGGTTGCGTCCGTGCCCCCGCGGGATCGCTCGTGCCTGTCCGATGACGTTGACAGACCCGAAGCGCCCGATATCTAATCGGAAGCGTACAGCAATCCCGGCCGGGTTGCATGACCCGACATGAGACGCGCGCGGCTCCCTTGTTCGGCATCATGCGGCGAAACAGGCCGGAGCTGTCGCGAGGAACGCCTATGCGCATTCTGATCGTCGACGATCATCCCATCGTCGCCTCCGGCTGCCGAGCCGTGCTGGCCGATGACGGCGAGATCGACATTCTGGAGGCCGCCGACGCCGAGAGCGGCGAATGCGTCTTCATTGTCGAGCGCCCCGACCTCTGCATCATCGACATCAACCTGCCCACCGTTTCCGGATTCGAGCTGGCGCGCCGCATCCTCGAGCGCGCGGCTGATGCCCGCATCATCATGTTCAGCATGAACGACGACCCCGCCTTTGCCGCGCGCGCGATCGAGTGCGGCGCCAAGGGTTATGTCTCCAAGACCGGCGACCCCGACGATCTCGTCGAGGCAATCCGCACCGTCGGCGGCGGCGGCACTTACCTGCCCAGCGCAATCGCGCGCAGCATTGCGTTTGCCGGACCCACGCTGGCGCAGAACCCGCTGTCCAAGCTGAACCCGCGCGAGATGGAGATCCTGCGGCTGCTCAGCGCCGGAAAAAGCCTGTCCGAGATCGCATGGCTGGTGCAATCGTCCTACAAGACGGTCGCCAACACCTCCTCGATCATGCGCCAGAAGCTCGGGGTCAAGACCTCGGTCGAGCTGGTGCGGCTGGCGATCGACAGCGGCGTCGCCTGATTGGCGCGCCCACACAAATTCGGTCATACAAGCGTTGCAATGGTGATGTGGTGAGAGATTCCACGGAGCAAAACCGCATGACGATCCAGACTGTCTCGACCAATACATCCTATGGCGGCGTGCAGGGCGTGTACCGCCATGCGAGCCAGGCGACCGGAACCGACATGGTGTTCTCGGTCTATGTTCCGCCGCATGCGGACGGGGCGAAACTGCCCGTGGTCTGGTATCTCTCCGGGCTCACCTGCACGCATGCCAACGTCACCGAGAAGGGCGAATTCCGCCGCGCCTGCGCCGAGCTCGGCCTGATCTTCGTCGCGCCCGATACCAGCCCGCGCGGGCCCGACGTGCCCGGTGACGCCAACAATGCCTATGATTTCGGCCTTGGCGCCGGCTTCTATGTCGACGCCACCGAGGCGCCGTTCGCGCGCAATTATCGGATGTGGAGCTATGTCACCGACGAGCTGCCGAAGCTCGTGGCGGGACATTTTCCCGTCGATGCCAAGCGGCAATCGGTGATGGGTCACTCCATGGGCGGCCACGGCGCACTGACGGTGGCGCTGCGCAACCCGCACCGCTATCGCGCTGCGAGCGCCTTCGCCCCGATCGTGGCGCCGTCGCAGGTACCCTGGGGCATCAAGGCGCTCACCGGCTACCTCGGGCCGAATAAGGATGCATGGCGCAGCCATGACACGGTGGCGCTGATCGAGGACGGCGCGAAATTTTCCGGCTTTCTCGTCGATGTCGGTGAGGCCGATAATTTCCTGAAGGAGCAGTTGCGTCCCGAGCTGCTACAGGCCGCTTGCGCCAAGGCCAACATCCCGCTGACGCTGCGGCGCCAGCCGGGATACGACCACAGCTATTATTTCATCTCGACGTTCATGGGCGATCATCTGCACTGGCATGCGGAGAGGTTGAAGGGGTGAGATTCTTCCTTCGCCCCTTGTGGGAGAAGGTGGCGCGAAGCGCCGGATGAGGGGTTGCCTTTGAGAATTCCAATGCGAGACGGTCGCTCGCGGAGAGAACCCCTCACCCGTCTCGCCGCTTCGCGGCGAGACCCCCTCTTCCAAAAGGGGAGAGGGAAAGAACCTACTCCCGCTTCCCGTAATTCGGCGCCAGCAACCGGTTGCGGATCAGATAACTCATCGTCCGCGACCAGGACTCGTCGGTGTTGCCGCGCATGTCGGCACTGGCGGCCATGATCATGTTGCCGGTCTTCACGTCGCGTAAGTAAATATTCAGGTTGATGATCAGGTTCGAGACCTTCTGCACCATGCCGGTGATCTCGACGTCGGCGCCGAGCTGCCCCGCGAGCTTGAGGTCGCAGCCACCGCAGACCTGCAAATTGCTGTGACGGGCGGCATCCCTGACAGGCGCGATGTCGAGCAGCTGGAACCTGCCTGAGTCAGCCAATTCCTTGCGCAACTGCTCGCCGATGCGATCGAGCCGCGCCTCTTCCGGCTTCGAGCCGTAGAATTCGCCGGGCAGGCTGGTGTCGATCAGCTCGAAATCGAACACCGCAAGCTTCGGCGGATCGGCGAACGCAGCCGAACCGGTCAACAGCAAAGCCGCAATCGTCAGCAACGCTCGCATGATCGTGATTCCGCTTGTCGTGTCGCGACGACCAAATGCGGGGTTGCAAGCCCTGCCAAATCGGTCATGCTTCAAGAGAGACAATTCTCCACCGGCGGTCAAGCCGGGGAGACGTGCGGAGGAAGCATGATCCGATGGTTGCCCGGCCTGATCGGCCTGTGTCTGGTCGCGACGCAAGCGCTCGCGGCGGACCCGGTCACGATCGGCGTCGGCTATCTCGGCGTCGCAGGCACCAGATCGACGCTGTCGCTGGTCGAGCAGCCCGCAGAGAATGACGGCGTCGCCGGCGCGCGCCTCGCCATCGAGGACAACAACACCACGGGAAAATTCCTCAACCAGCGTTTTTCGCTGGAGGAACGCCGCATCAAGGAAGGTGAGGACGTGGTGCAGGCCGCGACCGCCCTCGCCGAGAAAAATGGTTTTGTCATCACAGACCTGCCGGCCGATGCGCTGTTGAAGGTGGCCGACGCCTTGCGCGATCGCGGCACGCTGCTGTTCAATGCCGGCGCGATCGACGAGCGACTGCGCGAGGCCGATTGCCGCGCCAATGTCATCCACGCCGCACCGACGCGCGCGATGCTGGCGGACGCGCTCGGCCAGTATCTGGTGTGGAAGCAGTGGAAGCGCTGGCTGCTCGTGGTCGGCTCGCATGACGAGGACAAGCTATACGCCGATGCACTGCGACGCGCCGCGACGCGGTTCGGCGCCAAGATCGTGCAGGAGCGCAATTTCGAGGACACCGGCGGCGCGCGCCGTACGGATTCGGGCGTGACGCTGATTCAGCGGCAGATGCCCGTGTTCACGCAACAGGCGCCCGCCTATGACGTGCTCGTCGCCGCCGACGAGAGCGAAGTGTTCGGCGCCTATCTGCCCTACCGCACCTGGGATCCGCGCCCCGTCGCGGGCTCGGCCGGCCTCGTCCCGCGCAGCTGGGACGCGGCGCAGGACCAGTGGGGCGCAACCCAGATGCAGAACCGCTTCATGAAGCTGAACTCAAGGCGCATGACCGCGCTCGACATGCAGGCCTGGACGGCCGTGCGCATGATCGGCGAAGCGACCTCGCGCACCAATTCCGGCGACATCAAGAAGGTCACCGATTTCATCAAGGGCCCCGACTTTTCCGTCGCCGCCTTCAAGGGCACAAAGCTGACCCTGCGCGACTGGAATCTCCAGCTCCGACAGCCGATCCTCCTGGTCGACGGCCGCATGGTGGTGTCGGTGTCACCGCAGGAAGGGTTTCTGCATCAGGTCTCCGAGCTCGACACGCTCGGCTACGATCGCCCGGAGAGCAAATGCAAGCTGAAGTGAAGGAATTGAAGTGAGGACTTGGATGTCGCGGATGTGGCGTGTTGGATTGCTGTCCGGACTGGCGCTCGCGGCAGCGCCTGCGCATGCGTTCATCGCCTATGTCTCGAACGAGAAGAGCAACACGGTGTCGGTGATCGACACCGAAAGCTGGACGGTGACCAAGACCATCAAGGTCGGCCAGCGCCCGCGCGGTATCGAATTCACGCGTGATGGAAAATTCGTGATGGTCGCCGTCGGCGACGACGACACCATTCAGGTGATCGACGCCAAGACGCAAGCCATCGTCGACACCCTGCCCTCCGGGCCCGACCCCGAACTGTTCACCCAGGATGCTGCCGGCAAGACGCTCTATGTCGCCAACGAGAACGACAACACGGTGACCGTGATCGATCTCGAGAAGCGCGTGCGCCTTGGCGACATCCAGGTCGGCGTCGAGCCCGAGGGCATGGCCATCAGCCCCGACGGCAAGATTCTGATCAACACGTCGGAAACGACCAATATGGCGCATTTCATCGACACATCGTCGCGCCAGATCGTCGCCAATGTGCTGATCGACGCGCGGCCGCGCTTTGCTGAATTCAAGCATGACGCTTCCGAATTGTGGGTATCGTCGGAGATTGGCGGCACGGTGTCGATCGTCGATCCCAACAAGCACGAGGTCATCGGCAAGGTCAATTTCGACATCCCGGGGCTGCGGCGCGAGGCGATCCAGCCGGTCGGCATCGGCATGACCAGGGACGACAAGACCGCCTTCGTCGCGCTTGGGCCCGCCAACCGCGTCGCCGTGGTCGACACCGCGACGCGCAAGGTGACGAAATATCTGCTGGTCGGACAGCGGGTCTGGCACATGGCGTTCACGCCGGATGAGAAATATTTGCTGGTGACCAACGGCGTGTCGAACGATGTCTCCGTCATCGACGTCGCGGCACAGAAGGTGATCAAGACCATTCAGGTCGGCGAATTACCCTGGGGTATTACGATCGCGCCATGACCAGCCCCGCCCCCATCACCGAACCACGCGAGACCGCGCAGCTCGATCCGGCGGCGGTGCCGGCGCTGTCGATCGACGGCGTCAGCCATTCCTACGGTCCGCGGCGGGCGCTGATCGACGTGTCCTTCGCCGTGCAGCCTGCGAGCTTCACCGCGCTGCTCGGCCTCAATGGCGCCGGCAAGAGCACGTTGTTCTCGCTCATCACGCGCCTGTTCGGCATCCAGACCGGCCGCGTCGGCATTTTCGGTCATGACATCGGCAAAAACCCCGGCGAGGCGCTGCGGCTGCTCGGCGTCGTGTTCCAGCCGCGTACGCTCGATCTCGATCTGTCGCTGACGCAGAACCTGCTGTATCACGCCGCCCTCCACGGCATCAGCCGCCGCGAGGCCGCTGCGCGGAGCGCCGAGCTGCTCGGTCGCATTGGCCTTACTGAGCGCGCCGGCAGCAAGGTGCGCGATCTCTCCGGTGGGCAGATGCGGCGGCTGGAGATCGCGCGTGCACTGCTGCACCGGCCGCGGCTGTTGCTGCTGGACGAGCCGACCGTCGGGCTCGACGTCAAGGCGCGCGCTGACATCATCAGCCATGTTCGCCAGCTCGTCACCGAGCAAGGCATCGGCGTGCTCTGGGCTACCCATTTGTTCGACGAGATCATCGCGGGCGACGATCTCGTGGTGCTGCACCAGGGCAAGGTGCTGGCCAAGGGCCCTGTCGGCCGCGTCATCGCGGAGGCCGGCGCGCAGGACGTCAACAGTGCCTTCATGCGCCTGACTGGCGCGCAAATCATGCCGGGAGGCGGCGCATGAGCAGCATCACCTCCCACGATACGCCCCGCGGCTTCTCAGTCGCGGAGTACACGACGTGCCTCACCGGCATCGTCTGGCGCGAGGGCCTGCGCTTCCTGCATCAGCGCGAACGCTTCGTCTCGGCGCTGGTGCGGCCGCTGGTGTGGCTGTTCATCTTCGCCGCCGGCTTCCGCCAGGTGCTCGGCATCTCGATCATCCCGCCTTACGAGACCTACATCCTCTACGAGGTCTTCATCGCGCCGGGGCTGATGGCGATGATCCAGCTCTTTAACGGCATGCAGTCCTCGCTCTCGATGGTCTATGACCGCGAGATGGGCAATATGCGCACGCTGCTGGTGAGCCCGCTGCCGCGCGGATTTTTGCTGTTCTGCAAGCTGCTCGCGGGCACCGCGGTGTCGCTGCTCCAGGTCTATGCATTCCTGCTGATCGCCTGGTTCTGGGACATCACCCCTCCCCCGATCGGCTATCTCACCGTGCTGCCGGCGCTGATCCTGTCCGGGCTGATGCTGGGCTCGCTCGGCATGCTGATCTCCTCCGGCATCAAGCAGCTTGAAAGCTTCGCCGGCGTGATGAACTTCGTGATCTTCCCGATGTTCTTCGCCTCCTCCGCGCTCTACCCGCTGTGGCGGGTGCAGGAGGGCAGCCCCTATCTCTATTATGTTTGCCAGGTAAATCCGTTCACCCATGCGGTTGAGCTGATCCGCTTTGCGCTCTATGGACAGGTCAACTGGATCTCGCTGGCCGTGGTCGCGACCTGCACAATCGTCTTCATGACCGGCGCAATCTATGCCTATGATCCGTCGCGCGGGCTGGCACGGCGCGGGCCTGCGGGAGGCGAAGGATGATGGTTCGGATAGTGGCCATGGCAGCACTAACGCTCGCGCTGTCGGGCGCGGCCGCGCGAGCGGCCGATCCGCGCTATCCGGACTGGCCGTGCACGCAGGCCAAAGTGCCGGACATTTCGCTTGCGGCGGTCTGGGCCGGCCCGGCGCTGGACGACGTCGGGACCAAATGGAAGGATGACGCCAAGGTCAGTGCCCTCGTTTCAAAGCTGGCGGCGCGAAAGACGCCGCTGGACGAGGCCGAGAAGTCGGTGAAGGAATTTCTGGCGGGCACGGCCTCCGACAAGACCGCGAATGCAAAGCTGCTGTTCGCCGGCCTGTTCGACACGCTCAACGCCCAGCGCTCCCAAGTCATGGGCGGGCTCGAACGGGTCAGCCGCAAGCAACGCGAGGTCGCCGACAAGATCCGCGACGAGACGATTTTGCTTCAGACGCTCCAGGGCGCGACGCCGCGCGACGACACCAAGGTCGAGGCGCTCAGCAATCAGCTGGTCTGGGAGACCCGCATTTTCGAGGACCGCCGCAAGGTGGTTCGATTCGTCTGCGAGGTCCCGACCACGATCGACCAGCGCCTGTTTGCGCTCGGACGCGTAATCCAGCAGGAAATGGAATAGGGTCAACCTCGCTGACGGCTTCTCGAAAGGTTCCCGCGATCTCATCGCGATCATCAACCTTTGCCGCGCTATCTGCCGGAACCAAATCGATCTAGGATGGCTTGTCGAAGTGAAGCTCCAACTCGGGAGGCCTCGATGGGAACAGCAAAATTCATCTTCGCAGGCGCTGCGGCCATCGGCATGCTCGCATCCAGCGCGTTTGCTGACGATTTGACCGGAATGGTCACCAGGATTGATCGGCTCAACAACACGATCTCGATCCAGCAGACGCAGACGGGCACGGTCGGCGGCGGCGCGGGCGGCGCCGGCGCGCTCGAGGTGTACAAGGCCAAGGATGCCGCGATGCTCGATGCCGTCCATGCCGGTGACCGGGTGAACTACACCGCGACCGACGCTGATGGTACCAGCACGCTGACGAAACTGCAGAAGCAGTAGGCTCGGTCTTTGCCGCGGAGGCGGCTCGCCGCGAATCGATCCAGTGGATGAATGCGATGCTGTCTCCGCGTCGTCATTGCGAGCGGAGCGAAGCAATGACGAGGAGAGGATTGCGCTTCTCCCTCTAACACCGTGGTCGCGGGGCCAATCGAGCCGCTCACTGCTCCGGCCGCGGCTCCGGCTGCGCCTCTTCGGTGGGCAACTTGGCGCGCTCCCAGCCGTCGGTGCCGTCGGGATACCAGGCGATGTTGGCGTAACCGTAAGCCAGCGCGCGCTTGGCAGCATTCCACGACATCCAGCAATCCGCGAGGCAATAGATCACCAGCAGCGCGGCCTTGTCGCCGTGCGATGCGCGCGCGAGACCGCGGCGGAAATAATCGTCCATCGCGGGCGGCAGCGCACCGTAGCCGGTGTCCGGCAACCAGATGCTGCCAGGAATGTTTTTCCGCGGCGCATCGCGCCACACCGTGCCTTCGGGAAGGTTCTTTGGCTTCGGCGGCCGCGGCAGCACATCGATGAAGGCGCCGCTCTTCGCCCGCCAGATCGCCTCGGCTTCCGCAGTCATCAATACGCGCGCGCCTTCCAGCGTCGCCGGCACCGGCGCGCGGTAATTGTCGGTGCGAAATCCCTCCGGCTCGAACGGTTCCTGCTGCTGCGCGAATGCCGGCGCCGCCAGCATGGCGGCGACGAGCGCAGCGGCAACGCGCCGTCTCATGGCGCCTTCTTGGCCGTCTCCGCGCCCAGCGGCCGGTCGCTCTCGTCCAGCAGCGGCACGCCGAAGTCGATCAGGATCTTGTTGATCTCGCCCTGGTTCTCCTGGATCAGCTTGTTGAGCTGCCGCTTCCAGTTCTGGTCGGCGGGGCGTACGCCCATGCCGATGCGATAGACCAGCTTCGGCCCGGTGGTTTCCTTCACCAGCGGCGTCACGTGGAGCGAGCCAGCCTTCTTCGCGTAGAACCCCGCCATCGGTCCCCACAGCACGCCGGCGTCGATCTTGCCGGCCGAGAGATCATCGATCATCGCCTGCGCCGAATTGTCATAGCGGGTGTCGATCATCAGCGGATAGGGCTTGGCGTCGCCCATCAGGCCGGCGATCGCCATGTTGGTCGCTGGCGGCGTGCCGGCGACGATGCCGACATGCTTGCCCTTGAGCCGCGCATCCTCGAGCGTATCGATATCTTCGAGCCCGCTGCCCGCCTTCGCGACCAGCGCGTAGGACGTGCGGTAATAGGGATTGGTACCCTGTACGAGCTCGTCGCCTTGCGGAAAGCCCATGATGACGTCGCAGCGATGCGCGCCCAGCGTCATCCGCACGAAGCCGGTCGCCTGCGGGAAGAACACATAGTCGAGCTTCTTCTGGAGTTTGTCCGCGAACAACTCGGCGAGCTTGTTCTCGATCCCCTCGCCCTTCTCGTTGGAGAACGGCAGATTGCGCGGATCGGCGCAGACACGCAGTACCTTGGGATCGACAAGCTCGAACGAGAGATCGCCGGTTTCGTTCGTCTGCGCCACGGCGACATCGCCGATCACGCCAGACGCCGCCATCACGCACAGCAAAAATAACCAGCGACGATGTCGCCCGGCCTCCGTCATCGCGCTTCCTCCATCTTTTGTCCGAATGCTATCCATGCAACGCAGGACGCACCATGTTCTGCCAAGCTTCGCGTTGGCTTTGTTGTGCTGCAGTGCAACGCGGCAAACCCTGAACTGAGGCGGAAAAGTGTCTCATCTCGCGTCAATGATCGCAGCCTTGACCCTGCTGGGGCTCGCCACGCTAGCACGCGCCGGTGCGGCCGAATTGCCTGTGAGCGAAGTCGCGCCGGGAATCTTCTTACACTCCGGGACTATTGCCCTGATGACGCGCGAGAACGAGGGCGACATTGCCAATGTCGGCTTCATCGTCGGCGAGGATGCGGTGGCCGTGATCGACACCGGCGGCAGCCTCCGTGAAGGCGAGGCGCTGCTCGCGGCCGTGCGGGCCCGCACAGCGAAGCCGATCCGCTACGTCATCAACACCCACGGCCATCCCGACCATGTCTTCGGCAATGCGGCATTTGTGGCGGAAGGAACCAGCTTCGCCGGCCACAGCAAACTGCCGCAGGCGCTGGCGACGCGCGGGCGGTATTATCTCGACAATTTTAGACGCATCATGGGCGGCGAACTGATCGATCCCGTGAAGATCGTGCCGCCAACGCTGCTCGTCACGGACACGCTGACGCTCGACCTCGGATCGCGCCGCGTGACCTTGCGCGCGTGGCCGGCCGCGCACAGCGACAATGATCTGACGGTGTTCGACGAAACGACGAAGACGCTGTTCGCGGGCGACCTCGTCTTTCTCCGCCACATCCCGGTGATGGACGGCAGCATCCGCGGCTGGCTCGACCTGCTCAGGGAACTCGAGACCATTCCAGCGGCCCGCGTCGTCCCCGGTCACGGCCCTGTGAGCGACTGGCCTACCGCGCTCGCCGAGGAGCGGCGTTATCTCTCGACGCTGCTGTCCGACGTCCGGGCTCTGAACAAAAAGGGCGAATCGATCCGGGCGGCCGCAGATAAAGCGGCCGGATCGGAGCGTTCCCATTGGGATCTTTTCGACGACTACAACGCCCGCAACGCAACCGCAGCATTTTCGGAAATTGAATGGGAGTAGCGGACGCGCTACGCTCATTGGGATCAGCTACGCTGACCCAGACTGCTTCGTCCTCGCGGGACCACGACCATGATGGGATATACACGCCTTCTGCCCCTGATCGCTGCACTGCTCGGCATCGCCTTCGCTGTGCCGGCGAGTGCCGAGGAGGCCTACGATCCCTGGCCAGGCCTGGTGCAGGACATCTTCAGCAACCGCCCGATGAATGACGGCAGCGACATCATCGCCATCGAGATGCCCTATCGCGCCGAGGACGCGGCCATCGTACCGGTAACTCTGCGCAGCAAGCTGTCACCGGCCGACAGCCGTCGCATCCGTTCGATCACGCTGGTGATCGACCGCAACCCGGCGCCGATGGCGGCCAAGTTCGAGCTCGGGCCGGATGCCAATGTCAGCGAAATCTCAACGCGCGTGCGCGTCAACAACTATACCGACGTCCATGCGGTGGCTGAGCTCAGCGACGGCACTCTCTACGTCTCCAAGACCTACGTAAAAGCCTCCGGAGGCTGTTCGGCACCGGCGGGCAAAAATGCCGAAGAAGCCCAGAACCGTCTTGGCCAGATGCGCTACCGGCAATTCGCGCACGAGGCCGCGCCGGCGAGCCGAATCCGCGAGGCCCAGATCATGATCGGCCATCCCAACAATTCCGGCCTCCAGATGGACCAGGTCACGCAGCTCTACATTCCCGCCTTCTTCGTCAACCAGCTGACGCTGACGCAGGATGCCAGTCCCGTGCTGTCGATGGAGGGGGGTATCTCGATCTCGGAAGATCCCAATCTGCGCTTCACGTATGTCTCCAACGGCGCCAAGCGCTTTCGCGCGGAGGCGAAGGATACGGATGGGCATGTGTTCCGGAACGAGTGGGATGTTGAGAAGCCGGGGACGTGAGGCAAGCTGCCTTCCCCTCTCCCCCTGTAGGAGAGGGTGGATCGCCGCGTAGCGGCGAGACGGGTGAGGGGTATGTCTCCGCGAGCAATACTATTAGACGTCTGAGTATGAGGAGGAATACCCCTCATCCGGCGCTTCGCGCCACCTTCTCCCACAACGGGAGAAGGAGAAGAGAGCATCACCTACGCGGCTACGGTCAGAAACACCTCACCTCGGCCTCCGCCTGCGCGCGCCTGAGATCATTCACCGCCGAGTTTGCCTGCTCTGACGTCCGAAACTGCGTGCCGAGATTGCCTTGGACCTGGGACATGCTGAGCGCGGTCTCGGCGGTGACGTAGCGCTCGTAGCTGACGATCGAAGCCACCACGTCGATCGAGCAGGAGCATTGCTCGATCGCCTGCCGCGTCTCGCCATTGGCCTTCATGCAGCCATAGACGTATTCCGCGCGCGCTGATGTCGGATAATCGTTGGCTTCTTCGGCGCCCGCCGCGTACACGGTCGCCGCCAGCACCGCCAATGCGGCGACAATCGGTCGTAGCCGTCCCGGCAAACTCATGAGCATCCTCCCGCTGGTTGCGATGGAAGCTATGCTATGCGTATTGTCCTGAAAAGCACTCCCTTCGAGGAAACGGCTCACAAGGTGATGAAAGTTCTTGGTCGAACATTGGCGCTCGCGATGATGCTGGCGCTGACGCAAGTTGCTCCCGGCCACGCCGCGGATACCATCCGCCTTGCGGTGCAGAAGACCGGAACGTTCTCCTGGGAACTGGCGACGATCCGCGCGGGCGGCCTCGACAAGGAGGCCGACCTGACACTGGAGGTCACCGAGCTTGCGAGCCCCGAGGCCGGCAAGATCGCGCTCCGCGCCGGCAACGCCGACATGATGCTGTCGGACTGGCTGTGGGTGTCGCGCGAGCGCGCGCTCGGCGCCAAGCTGACCTTCTATCCCTATTCGAGCGCGCTCGGCGCGGTGATGGTGCCGGCGGCGTCGCCGATCAAGACGCTGGCCGATCTGAAGGGCCGCAAGCTCGGCGTCGGCGGTGGTCCCATCGACAAGAGCTGGCTGCTGCTGCAAGCGCGGATGAAGCAGGACGGCATCGACCTGAAGTCGGAAGCGACCATCGCCTATGGCGCGCCGCCTTTGATCGCCGCAAAGGCGCTCGACGGCGAGATGGATGCGAGCCTCAATTTCTGGAATTTCTGCGCCCAGCTCGAGGCCAAGGGCTTTCGGCGCCTCGCCGGTATCGAGGAGATATTGCCGAAGTTAGGCGCCAAGGGAGCGGTCTCCGCCGTCGGCTATGTCTTCGACGAAAGCTGGGCGGCGAGCCATCGCGATGCGGTGGCGCGCTTCATCGCGATGACCCGCAAGGCCAAGCAGTTGCTCGTCACTTCGGATGCGGCGTGGGACAAGATCGCGCCGCTCACCGGCGCAACCGATGAGGCCATGCTCAAGACCTACCGCGACCGCTATCGTGACGGCATTCCGCGCCGGAGCATCACCGACGAAGAGGCGGATGCGCGCGTGCTCTATCGCGTGCTGGCCGAAACCGGCGGCCGCGACCTGGTCGGGCCGGCGGCGGAGCTTGATCCCGGCACCTTCTATCACGCCGTGCCCGGAGACTGAGGTGCTGCGCCTTCTGTCGATTGCCCTGCTGCTTGCAATCTGGTGGACAGCCGCGCTGTTCGTCGGCGGCGCAAAGCTGCCCTCCCCGCCCGCGGTGCTCAACGTCATCATTGCGGAAGCCTCTAGCGGCGCGCTGTTCCTGCATCTCGGCGCCACGCTCGCGCGCGTCGCGCTGTCCTTCGTGCTGGCGATGTCGCTCGGCAGCGCCATCGGTTACCTGATGGGACGGGTGAAGCTCGCCGACCGGCTCGGCGATCCATGGCTCATCCTGCTGCTCAACTTGCCGGCGCTGGTCGTGATCGTGCTGGCCTATATCTGGGCCGGGCTCACCGAAGCCGCCGCAATCGCGGCGATCGCCATCAACAAACTGCCGACCGCCGTCGTCACCTTGCGCGAGGGTACCCGCGCGCTCGACCGTTCGCTGGACGAGATGGCGACCGTGTTCGCAATGCCGCGCTGGCGCGCATTTCGCCATGTCGTGTTGCCGCAGCTCGCGCCCTATATCGCGGCCTCCGCGCGCTCGGGCCTGTCGCTGGTGTGGAAGATCGTGCTGGTCGCCGAATTGTTGGGGCGGCCGAACGGCGTCGGCTTCGAGATCGGCGTCGCCTTCCAGCTGTTCGACACGCCGCGGCTGCTCGCTTATTCGCTGACATTCGCCGCCGTCGTGCTCGTGATCGAGACCGCACTGGTGCAGCCGTTCGAGGCCCGTGCAACACGGTGGCGCCCCCGTGCGGCTTGAGGTCGAGATATCGGGCAAAACATTCGAAAGTGCCGCGGGCGGAACGCACGAAGTGCTGGCGCCGATCAAATTCTCGCTTCAATCCGGCGAGGTTGGCGTGCTGATCGGTCCGTCCGGCTGCGGCAAAAGCACGATGCTACGCATCATCCTCGGGCTAGATCGTGACTTTCGAGGCCACGTCGCGCGCCCGCCAGAAGCCCGGATCGGCATGGTGTTCCAGGAGCCGCGCTTACTGCCATGGCGCTCGGTCGAACAGAACGTGCGGCTTGCGGCGCCCGATATCACCGACGCGAAGCTCGCCGAGCTTTTCAGGATTTTGGAGCTGGAGGCGCATCGCAGCCATTTTCCCGGTGAATTGTCGTTGGGCCTCGCCCGCCGCGTCGCACTGGCCCGCGCTTTCGGGGTCGAGCCCGATCTGCTGGTGCTCGACGAGCCCCTCGCCTCGCTCGACGATGCACTCGCCGGCCGCCTGCGCGACGAGATCGCGACGCTGGTGGCGAGCCGGCCGATGATGACGCTGCTCGTCACCCATAGCCTCGACGATGCGATCCGTCTCGGCGACCGCCTGTTCTTCCTGTCGCCGCGCCCGGCGCACATCGTCCGGGAAGTGCCGATCTCGATTCCGCGCGCCGAGCGCGGCGAGGTCGAACTCGGCAGGATCAGGGCGCAGCTCGCAGCACTGCAGCTTGAATCGAAATGACAACTCGTGATCAACTGAGCCAAACGAGGTTACTTGGCAAGTTTCTTGGGAGGTTTACCATGCGGCGTACGCTGATTGCGGTCGGCATCCTGTTGGTTGCGATGCCGGGTGCGGCGCTCGCGCAGGCCAAGGGCAAGGGCATCAGGCTCTGGAATCTGACGAGCGAGACGATCTCCGGCTTCCAGCTCTCACCGGCCGGCAAGACCGACTGGGGCCCGAACCAGACCTTGAACGACAAGGACAAGGAGGTCGACCACGACGAGCGGCTGCGCATCACCGGTGTCGAGCCCGGCCGCTACGACGCCAAAGTCAGCTATCCCAACGCGCGCCAATGCGTCGTCCGCGACATCGAGATCAAGGCCGATGCGGTGTTCTCGATCGCCGATAAGGATCTGAAGGACTGCACCAGGTAACGGATCAAGCCTTGTCGTTCGGGTGCGGATATTCGCAGCGCCACCGCACCGCCTGCCATTTCGGATGATCACCGACCCATTGCGCTATATAGGGCGGCGCAGCCATCGCGCATTGCGTCGGCGACCCCGCATAGTTGAACACAATATGCTGCTCCTCGCAGGTCGCAGGCGAGAGCACCGCACACACAGTCACCACAAGGTCGATCGGGTTCATGCCGGGATCCTCGCGCGGGGGCACTAAAGATTAGCATAAAGTGATACGCGCCAAAGAGCGGGAAGTTTCAATCTGGCGTGAGGACCAGATGGAACCCGCTCCACTAGAAATTCACGCCAAACACCAACCGCGCCTGGTGGCGCTCGAAATTGACGAGGTCGAGATTGGCCGCTGATCCGGCTGGGCGCCCCCAGGCCTGCATGCTCCAGCTCAAGGTAAGCCGCGAGCTCTCGGTTATCTGAAAATAAGCGGTGGGGCCGACGAACAGGGCTTGCCCTGCGAACTCGCCGAGGCCGATGCCTTCATACTGGCGGAAGTAGCGCATCTCGCCGCCGAGCAGGAAATTAGGCCGCACGCGCACCATGCCAGCGAAGGCGGCGCCGATGGTCGAGCTCTTCTCGGACAGTCCTGTCACCTCGAAGCGCGCCCACTCCGGCTGGTAGATCAGGTTGAGCGCGCCGATGACAAAGTTCGGGATCAGCTCACGGTCGAAGGCGAGCGCGAAGTCGGTGCCGTACATCCGCCCCTTTGCGCCGCTGATCTCGTCGATACGATCGCCATGGGTCTCGGCAGCGACGGTCAGGCCGAACGGCGCACGCTCCCGGTCGAGCAGGCGATAGCGCAAGTCGAGCGAGGCGCCCTGGAAATTGAGCTGGCGGCGGTCGTCGATATCGGGGACGCCGGTGATGTCGTGCAACGTCGTCGTGCCGCCGACCTCGATGCGAAAGTTCGGCAACGGCACGATCTCGATCTCGACCTCCTGCCCGATGGCGCGATAGGTGCCGGCGCCCTTGCCGAACCGACCCGTCGTCTGGCTCTGGAATTCGCGCTCGCCGGGATTGCCGACATCGGTGCCGATCAGGAAGCCGAAGATGTGCTCGGTATCAAATCCCTCTTCGGCGCTGGCGCATGTCGGTGCGAGCGCGACGCTGCACGCAAACGCTGTCCAGATTGTGTGGGCTCCAATGCGCATTGCGAACACTACCACGGCTTCGACGGCGCTTGCCATCGAAGCCGCGGCAGGTCGTCAGGTGGTCTTACTTGCGCAAAGCGCAGGCGTACATGTTGATTTCCATGCCGACCGGCACTTCCACGATCTTCGGAGCTTTCCAAGCCATTCGGGTCTCCCAAGGCATTGTGCGCAACCATCGCGCCCGCGAAACCTAGGGCTGCATGAAACGCCGCGCAAGCCTCGAATCGAGCCGCTGATACAGCGATGCAGCGAATTGCGCGCACACAGTTCCCTCTCGGGCAAATTGCCTTCGCTCCCAGTCAAGCACCGCTGCTCTCACCGCAACAGCCGCAGCAGCGCACGCCCCGCGCGCGAGTTCAGCTCCTTCGCATCCAGTGTTCCATCATGATCGGGATTCGCGGCGTTGAAGCGCTGCTCGACCACGGCGAGATATTCGTCGAGCGTAAGGGTCCCGTCGTGATCGGGATCAGCGGCCGCGAGTTCTTTCGCCGTTAACCGTCCGCGCAATTCGCGCACGTCGAGCGTGCCGTCGTGGTCGGGATCGAGCTTGGCGAACAGCGCGGCGGCCGCCTTCTTGACCTCGGCGAGATCGAGCGTGCCGTCATTGTCGGTATCGAACATCTTGACGGCACTGCCGGATGCCGACCAGGCCGGACCGGCCAGCAATGCAGCTATCAACGAAAGTGCAACGGAGCGGCGCGATATCATTAAAACCTCCCTGATCAAGCAACCCGATTCGAGCGGGGTCGCGACAACATAAGTCCGCGAGCGGGGCCCGGTTCAAGCGGAATTGCAACGTCCCGTTCGACAGGCGGAACCTGGTCGCGTCCGAATCTCGTGTCATGCCAATCTTCGTGCCGCGGAAATTGATGCAGCGCATTCGCGCAAGACGTGCAAAATATCTCGGAGATTACCGCGCAAAACCTGGCATCTGGCGTCCAACATATCGGCAGCGCGCTTTCGACTTTCGTATTGACGCGTTTTGGTTTCCGAACGACTGTTGCAATCGCAGCGTCAAAAGGCGCGCATATTGGGAGGAACGGATGAAACGCTTTGCGATGGCCGCGAGCCTCGTCATGCTTGCATCGACGTATGCAAACGCCCAGACCACCGAGCAACTGGTCAAGGGTGCGACCGACACATCGAACGTTCTCAATTACGGGATGGGCTACAATCTCCAGCGCTTTTCGACGCTGAACCAGATCAACAAGGACACCATCAAGAATCTCGTCCCGGTCTGGAACTACAGTTTCAACGACGATCGCAGCGAGGAATCGCAGCCGCTGGTCTACCAGGGCGTGATCTACGTGACCTCGCATAACGCGACCATGGCGGTCGACGCCAAGACCGGCAAGCAGATCTGGAAGTCCAAGATCGAGTATCCGGCCGAGACGCCGCGCATCGTCTGCTGCGGCATCATCAATCGCGGCGGCGCGCTCTACGAGGGCAAGCTGTTCCGCACCACGCTCGACGCCAACGTGATCGCGATCGACGCCAAAGACGGCAAGGAGCTGTGGCGGCAGAAGGCGGCCGACATCAAGGAAGGCTATTCGATGACGGTGGCCCCGCTGGTCGCCGACGGTGTCATCATCACCGGCATCTCGGGCGCCGAGTTCGGCACCCGCGGCTTCATCGACGGCTGGGATCCGGCAACGGGCAAGCATCTCTGGCGCACCCATTCGGTCCCCTCGCCGGACGAGCCCGGCGGCGACACCTGGAAGGGCGACACCTGGAAGCTCGGCGGCGGCTCGACCTGGATCACCGGGTCTTATGATCCCGAGCTGAACACGGTCTATTGGGGCATCGGCAATCCCGGCCCGTTCAATGCAGCGGTGCGTCCCGGCGACAATCTCTACACCTGCTCCGTGCTGGCGATGGATCCCAAGACTGGCAAGATCAAGTGGCACTACCAGTTCTCGCCGAACAATCCGTTCGACTATGACAGCGTGGCCGAGATGGTCCTTGCCGACATGAATGTCGAGGGCAAGCCGACCAAGGTGCTGATGGATGCCAACCGCAACGGCTTCTTCTATGTGCTCGACCGCACCAACGGCAAGCTGCTCGCGGCCAATCCTTACGTGAAGGTGAACTGGGCGACCGGCATCGACATGAAGACGGGGCGCCCGATCGAGACCGACGTCGTCACCGGCGCGCGCGAGGGCAAGAAGGTGACGGTCTATCCGTCGATCCTCGGCGGCAAGAACTGGGAGCCGATGTCGTTCAATCCGCAGACCGGCCTCGCCTACGCCAACACCCTCGCCTTCGGCGGCAAGTACAAGTCGGAGCCCGCCACCTTCAAGCAGGGTGAATGGTATCTCGGCATGGACCTGACCGATCCCTGGGAGTTCGGTGACGGCGCGCGCGGCCATCTGAAGGCGATCGATCCCATGACCGGCAAGGCCAAGTGGGAGGCGGCGAGCGACATCCCGCGCTTCTCCGGCGTGTTGTCGACCGCGGGTGGCGTCGTGTTCACGGGCGCGCTGACCGGCGAGTTCGAAGCCTTCGATGCCGACAGCGGCAAGAAACTCTGGCAGTTCCAGACCGGCTCGGGGATCGAAGGACAGCCGGTGACCTGGCAGCAGGACGGCGTGCAATATGTCGCGGTGACCAGCGGCTATGGCGGCGTCTACTCGCTGTTCTCCGGCGATGAGCGGCTGGCAAAAGTGCCGCCCGGCGGCTCGCTGTGGGTCTTTGCGATCAAGCAGTAACGGCTAGACGTGCTGAGACGGGTATCTCACAGGACGGCGGCGACAATCGCCGCCGTCGCGGCATTGACGGTCGCGCTTGCGGCGACCGTTCGTGCCGCGGATGATTCAAATGGCAATCCTGCGCAAATGCAGATCGACCACGGCAAGTCGACCTATGCCGAGAAATGCTCGCACTGCCATGGCCCCAACATGATGAACTCCGGCACCATCACGCCGGACCTGCGCACCTTTCCCGACGACAGGACGCGTTTCGTCACCACCGTGAAGAACGGCAAGAACAACAAGATGCCTCCTTGGGGCGACGTTCTCAATGACGATGAGATCGGCGATCTCTGGGCCTTCATCTCGAGCCGGAGGAAACCATGAGGGGCTGGCTGGCGGCGCTGGGTCTCGCTGGGACGCTTCTCGCTCTGACGACGACGGCTCGCGCGGCTGATCCGTTGAGCATCTGCCTCGACGAAGACCGGCCGCCGCTCTCGGTGCACCACCGCGGCAAGCCGGATTCAGGCTTCGACGTGTCGCTGGCGCAGGCGATCGCGGATCAGATGGGACGGCCGCTCAGGATCCAGTGGTTCGAAAGCAAGCTGGATGAGGATTCCAGCCCGCAGCTCGAGGCCAATGCGCTGCTCTCCGACGGCCGCTGCGCGCTCGTCGGCGGCTACGCGCTGACGACGGATTCGCTGGTGGTCCCCGGCATGAAGACCGCCCGGCTTCCGGATTTCGCCGGCGCCACGCGCGACGACCGGCGCCGCCGCGTCGCGCTCGGCGTGCTCGCGCCGAGCCAGCCTTATCTCTATTCGCCAATGACGGTCGTGCTCGGGCCGAAGGCGCAGAGTCGCAAGATCGGCGATATCGGCGATCTCGGCGGCCTCCGCCTCGCGATCGAGAGCGGATCGCTGGGCGACGCTATCCTGATGACTTTCGACAAGGGGCGCCTGATCGACAATATCACCCATCTCGTGCCCGGCCGCGATGATCTGCTAGGCGCGCTCGAGCACGGCGACTATGATGCGACGCTGATCGACCTTGCCCGCTTCGACGCTCATCGCGCCGCCCATCCCGACACCGCGATATCAGCCTCCGGCTATTATTACCCGATCGGCGCCAATCGCGGCTATGTCGCGCTTGCGAGTGACCCCGCGCTGATCGAGGCCGCCAACAAGGCGCTGACGGAGCTTGCCGCCAAAGGCGGGATTGCCGAATTCGGCAAGCAGGCGGGGCTCACCTACCTGCCGCCGCGCGAGCCCGCGATCCTCGGCGATGTCTGGAGGCAGATCATTCAGCGGTGAGATTGGTGCCATCGTGAACTCCCCGACCATCCCGCCCGCAGCCGGCCTGCGCGATGTCCTGTCCCGGGAAATCAAGACCGGCGAGCTCTTGCGCGCGCTGATCGTCGTCGGCCCGATGGTCGCCGCCTATTTCATCTCGCGCGAAACGGCGCTGTTGAATTTGGGGCTGGTCGCGGTCTCGCTGCTCATTCCTGCGCTGCGGCTGCACCTGGCGCCGAAGGTGATCGCCTGGCACTACCTCGCGATCCTCGCGACCTTTGCCGCGCTCTTCCTTGCCGCCCCGATCAAGCCGCTGTTCGTGGTGCTCACCGCGCTCGCCGGCTTCCTTGCGGTCGCTGCGACGCGCTACGGCGAACATTTCCGCACGCTCGGCAACTGGGTGTTCATCCCCGCCGTCTATCTCGCCTGCGAAGTGCGGGAAGGCGTGAGTGCTTCGGAGGCCCTACGCCATGCCGGCATGATCGTCGTGTCCTCGCCGATTGCGCTCGCGATCGCCTGTGGAATCCAGATCTATGACCAGCGACGACGCGGTGACGCCGCGACCTCATTCGGGCCACCGGCGGCCGAATGGTTCTTGCCCGCGCTCGCAACCGCCTTGGCTGTGTTCGCCGCAGCCGCACTGGTCGAGATCCTCGATCTCGCGCAGGGGCAATGGGTGATGTGGTCGGCCGCAAGCGTCGTGGTCGGTGATCTCTCCGCGTCCACCGGAAAGTTGAAACAGAGAGCCATCGGCGCGTTCGTCGGCGTCCCGCTTGGCTTCCTCATCGGCATTGCGCTGCCGCAGAGCCGTATCGGCTATGCGCTTGCGGTTCTTGCGGCCACGCTCACGCTGATCTCGTTCTCCCGTTATGTCGTCGGCTTCGGCTTGCGCTGCTTCTTCATTGCGCTCGCCGCGTCCTTTGCCGGCGGCGCCAGCGGCATCGCGGAGGAACGCGTCGCGAATGTGATCACCGGCGGCGCCTTCGGCCTCATCGCGGTGGCCCTAACGGAGATCGTATGGCTGCGCTTACGGAAAGCAACTGGGCCGTCGCAGCTACCCTAGCTGCGGCGCACCATAATTTCATCGCGCTGAAAGCAAACGGGCCGCCCTGCTGCCTAATGCTCGTTCGAGGCTACAGTGCCCTGCTGTGCCTTGTGGATCGAGGACGGCACCACGCCAAAGTATTTCCGGAACACCCGGCTGAAATGCGATGAACTGGAGAAGCCCCAGGAGAACGCGACGTCGGTGATGGTCTTGCCGGCGTGCGCTTCGAGTTCCTGGCGGCAGTTCTGCAAGCGCGCCTGCCAGATGTAGTCGCTCACGGTGGTGCCGCGCTCGGAGAACAGCATGTGCAGATAACGCTTGGAGCAGCCGAGTTCTGCTGAGATCTGGTCGATGCACAGATCCGGATCGCGCAAATGCTCGCGGATGAAGAACTGCGCGCGCACATACATCGCCTCGGGCCCGACCCGATCGAGCATCGTGTCGGCTTCGCGCAGCGGCAGCAGCAGCAGATCGATCAGCGAATCGGCAACGCCGACCGCGCTGTTCGCCGACAGCTTTGCCGCTTCGTCGAACGTGGCATGGACGAAATCATGGGCGATCCGTCCCGTGCCGGTGCGCGACGAAAGCTTGCAAGCCGGCATCCGCTGCGACGGGAACCCGCGGTCGCGGAGCAGCGACTTCGGCACGATCACCACGTCGTGGCGCGTAAAGGCAGGACTGATGATCGAATGCGGGCAGGAGACGTCATAGGCGATGATGTCGCCCGGGTTCAGCTCGATGTGGCGGCCTTCCTGCTCGAAATAGGACACGCCGTAGGTCTGGAAATGGATCTTGATGTAGGGGTGTTCATTGGCCTTGGCCCGCGCCAGCGTGTGCGCGATGCGATGCTGGCTCACCTCGATCTGACAAAGCTTCAGGCGCGAGACGGAAGTGTAGTCGATGCGGCCTTCAAGTGAGGACGCCTCCAGCGGATCGACGTCGAAATGCCCGCACAGGCTCGTCAGCCCGTCGATCCAGCTCTGGATCTGCCGCTTCGGCGTCATTCCGGTCGTCGAGAGCGTATGAATTGTGTCGGACATTAATCCAGAATCCAGCCACTGGTGTTATCCGGGATTCGACGCGAATCGCGACCAGCGCTGCCGGAGCCCTCAGCCATGATTGCGTGACGTTTACCTCAAATTGGGCGGTCTTTTGGAACGTGCGCCATCGTTCCATTGCCACCCTTGAAGGTTAATCCTCCGCCTTAGTTACACCGCCGTCAAGGGGAACATAAGCGTTGAGCGCCGCGCCAAGCGGCGTGGAAGCCGCTGAATTCGCTACTGCAAAATCAAAAACTTCGGCTTCGTGCGCTATCGAGCAAAGCGGCTTCTCTCTTGGGCAAGTTTCCCGATAGCGAAGTCGTTAGGAATTGCGGCAGGAACAAAAAAAACGGGCCGCTCCTGCACGCGGACCTGTGGATCTCATCAGGAGGAGGAAACAGCCCAGCATCGTTTCTGGTCCCAATCGCGACCGCCCTGCACGAGCAGACGCCGGACGAAAAGCCCGGTGATTGAGCAATGCTTCGGAAACAATAAACGAGATCAACGGAGGAATGACTATGCGCAAGGTACTACTGGCGACCCTTCTTGGCTCCGCGGCGGCTCTCGCCGTCGGCAGCGCTTCAGCCAATGACGAGCTGAACAAGATGTCGCAGAACCCGAAAGACTGGGTGATGCCGGCGGGCGACTATGCCAACACCCGCTATTCCAAGCTGAACCAGATCAATGCACAAAATGTCGGCAAGCTTCAGGTCGCCTGGACCTTCTCGACCGGCGTGCTGCGCGGCCATGAAGGCGGCCCGCTGATCATCGGCAACATGATGTACGTCCACACACCGTTCCCGAACAAGGTCTACGCCATTGACCTATCGAACGAGAACAAGATCGTCTGGCGGTACGAGCCGAAGCAGGATCCGAACGTCATCCCGGTGATGTGCTGCGATACGGTTAACCGCGGCCTGTCTTACGGCGACGGCAAGATCTTCCTGCATCAGGCCGACACCACCCTCGTCGCGCTCGATGCCAAGACCGGTCAGGTTGCGTGGACCGCGAAGAATGGCGATCCGAGCAAGGGCGAGACCGGCACCTCGGCAGCGCTGGTCGTGAAGGACAAGGTGCTGGTCGGCATCTCCGGCGGCGAGTTTGGTGTCCAGGCGCATATGTCCGCCTACGACATCAAGACCGGCAAGCTGGCCTGGCGCGGGTTCTCGGAAGGACCGGACGACCAGATCCTGGTGGACGACAAGACCACCGCGCTCGGCAAGCCGGTCGGCAAGGATTCCAGCCTGAAGACGTGGCAAGGCGATCAGTGGAAGATCGGCGGCGGCGCCACTTGGGGCTGGATCTCCTACGATCCCGAACTGAACCTCGTCTATTACGGATCGGGCAATCCCTCGACCTGGAATCCGAAGCAGCGTCCCGGCGACAACAAATGGTCGATGACGATCTGGGCGCGTAATCCGGATACAGGCGTCGCCAAGTGGGTCTATCAGATGACGCCTCACGATGAGTGGGATTACGACGGCGTCAACGAGATGATCCTCAGCGATCAGACGATTGGCGGCGCCCCGCGCAAGCTGTTGACGCATTTCGACCGTAACGGCCTCGGCTATACGCTCGATCGTGTCACCGGTGAATTGCTGGTCGCCGAAAAGTACGATCCGAAGGTGAACTGGACCTCCGGCGTCGACATGGACAAGAGCTCAGCCACCTATGGCCGTCCGAAGGTGCTCGACACAGCTTCGACCGACAAGGCGGGTGAGGACCACAACGTGAAGGGCATCTGCCCGGCCGCGCTCGGCTCCAAGGACGAGCAGCCGGCAGCCTACTCGCCGGACACGCAGCTGTTCTACGTTCCGACCAACCACGTCTGTATGGACTACGAACCGTTCAAGGTGAGCTACACCGCGGGCCAGCCCTATGTGGGTGCGACGCTCTCGATGTATCCGCCGCAGGGCGATACCCATATGGGTAACTTCATCGCTTGGGACGGCAAGACCGGCAAGATCGTCTGGTCGAACAAGGAGCAGTTCTCGGTCTGGTCGGGTGCGCTCGCAACCGCCGGCGGCGTGGTGTTCTACGGCACGCTCGAAGGCTACCTGAAGGCGGTCGACGCCAAGACCGGCAAGGAGCTCTACAAGTTCAAGACTCCCTCCGGCATCATCGGCAACGTCACCACCTATGAGAACAGCGGCAAGCAGTATATCGCAGTGCTCTCCGGCGTGGGTGGCTGGGCCGGCATCGGTCTCGCCGCAGGCCTGACCGATCCGACCGCCGGTCTCGGCGCAGTCGGTGGCTACGCGGCGCTCAGCAACTACACCGCGCTCGGCGGCACGCTGACCGTGTTCGCGCTGCCGGCGAACTAGCCTCGGCCCGTATCCTCCCGGCGCGTGGATCAGCTCCACGCGCCGGCTCGTCTCCATCGAACGCTTCCGAGGAAAATCTCTTGCGTAAAATCTGCTCTATCATTGCTGCGATGTTCTTCGTTACGTCCGGGGGAATTGCTGTTGCGGACGGCTCGGGCGACCCGACTGCCGTCAAGCAGAACGACACTGGCGAATGGCTCGATAAGGAGGGAAACCCGACCTACAAGATCAACGGCGAATCCGTCGACTGGTATACCTATTCCGGGTACCGCCGCTATCACTCGGATTGCCATGTCTGCCACGGCCCCGATGGCATGGGATCGACCTACGCGCCGGCGCTGAAGGACTCGCTCAAGACGATGAGCTATGCCGACTTTTTGGGCGTCGTCGCCTCCGGCCGCAAGAACATCTCGACTGCCGCAGAGAACGTAATGCCGGCGTTCGGCGATAATCCGAACGTCGCTTGCTACATGGACGATCTCTACGTCTATCTGCGTTCCCGCTCCAACGATGCCTGGGGCCGTGCCCGTCCGGGGAAGCACGAGGACAAGAACGAAGCCTATACCAGCAACGAAGATTCGTGCATGGGCAAGAAGTGAACGTTTGCAGCCCGGCCGAGACTTAAATCTTGGCGTCCTGCGAGAATTTGAGGAGTTACCAATGAAGACACGTGCCGCCGTCGCTTTCGAAGCCAAGAAGCCGCTCGAAATCGTCGAAGTCGATCTGGAAGGGCCGAAGACCGGCGAAGTCCTGGTCGAGATCAAGGCGACGGGCATCTGCCATACCGACGCCTACACGCTCGACGGCTTCGACAGCGAAGGCATCTTCCCGTCGATCCTGGGCCATGAGGGCGCCGGCATCATCCGCGAAATCGGCGCCGGCGTGACCTCGGTGAAGCCGGGTGATCACGTCATTCCGCTCTACACGCCGGAATGCCGGCAGTGCAAAAGCTGCCTGAGCCAGAAGACCAATCTCTGCACCGCGATCCGCGCGACGCAGGGCAAGGGCGTGATGCCCGATGGCACCAGCCGCTTCTCCTACAAGAGCAAGCCGATCTACCATTACATGGGCTGCTCGACCTTCTCGAACTTCACCGTGCTGCCGGAAATCGCGGTGGCGAAGATCCGCGAGGACGCGCCGTTCGACAAGAGCTGCTACATCGGCTGCGGCGTCACCACCGGCGTCGGCGCCGTCGTCAACACCGCCAAGGTCGAGCCGGGCTCCAATGTGGTCGTGTTCGGCCTCGGCGGCATCGGCCTCAACGTGATCCAGGGCGCCAAGATGGCCGGCGCCGACAAGATCATCGGCGTCGACATCAACGACACCAAGGAGGAATGGGGCCGCCGGTTCGGCATGACCGATTTCGTCAACCCCAAGAAGATCACCGGCGACATCGTCCCGCATCTCGTGAGCCTGACCGACGGCGGTGCCGACTACACTTTCGACTGCACCGGCAACACCACCGTGATGCGTCAGGCGCTGGAAGCCTGCCATCGCGGCTGGGGTACCTCGATCGTCATCGGCGTCGCCGAATCCGGCAAGGAAATCGCCACCCGTCCGTTCCAGCTCGTCACCGGCCGTAACTGGCGCGGCACCGCCTTCGGTGGCGCGCGCGGCCGTACCGACGTGCCGAAGATCGTCGACTGGTACATGAACGGAAAGATCCAGATCGATCCGATGATCACCCACACGCTCAAGCTCGAAGACATCAACAAGGGCTTCGACCTGATGCATGAGGGCAAATCAATTCGTTCAGTCGTCGTGTTCTAGCTCGAAAGCGTCACACCCAAGGAGGATCGACCCATGACTGCACTCCACCCTTCGATCGACAACGGCCTCAAACAAGGCACCGGCCACTTTGCCGGCGGCACGCTCGCCTGCAAATGCAAGGACCATCAGGTCAAGGTCGGCATCAAGGGCGACGTGGCACATAACCACGCCTGCGGTTGCACCAAGTGCTGGAAGCCGCAGGGCGCGAACTTCTCCGTCGTCGCGGTCGTGCCGCGCCAGAACGTCACCGTGCTCGAGAACGGCGACAAGCTCCAGATCGTCGACGCTTCCGCGGTGATCCAGCGTCACGCCTGCAAGGCTTGCGGCACGCACATGTATGGCCGCATCGAGAACAAGAACCATCCGTTCTACGGTCTCGATTTCGTCCATCCGGAGCTGTTCCAGGAGCAGGGTTCGCAGGCGCCGCAATTCGCCGCCTTCGTCTCCTCGGTGATCGAATCGGGCGTGAAGCCGGAGCAGATGGCCGGCATCCGTTCGCGGCTGAAGGAAATCGGGCTCGAGCCCTATGACTGCCTGTCGCCGGCGCTGATGGACGCGATCGCAACCCACGTTGCGAAAGCCAAAGCCGCCTGAACAGGGCCGCCAGACGTTCGCCACGCCTCTCCGCTCGCTGGCCGCAAGCGCCGCCAGCGAGCCGGATAGGTGCGGCTCTCAAATGACTGCGGCCATGTCGCCGCCTGTGCACTTTGCGTATGCGAGCGCGTTCCGCTCCCTCAGTCCTGGTCTCTAAACGACTGCGCAGTGCCGCCTCCTTCCTTCTCGAAGTCAGCGTGCCCTGCGTTTCTCCCTCCCTCGACTGAGGCATCCTGCTTCGTCCGCGCAGTCCCTCTGGCGGACGAAGCTTTTTTCGTCCAATTTTGTAGTCGCACGGAGCGCGCGACGTCCTGCCGCGCCCTGCTTTTGACAAACCACGGATGCAATCTCTTCACGTCGAGAACACCCGGCTGTGAATGCCGGGACGGCCCGATCTCTGCTAGGATCGTGGCGTAACGATGCCGCGCGAAGTTCAATCAATCAAGAACAAGACGGGAGGTATCGAACACATCCGGACATCGCGATTCGCATTTCTGCCCCCTGCCGGGATTTGCCCGCGCGGGACAACGGGCCGCGCTGCGGTTGCGACGACGCACAGACCATGGTGGCGACCGAGGTCGGCACTTCCAAAATCGGCAAAGCTTATGAAGAGCGAGGGACGATCATGATCAAGGTGAAGATCAACGGCCAGGAACAGAGCTGGGACGGCGACCCGGATCTCCCGCTACTCTGGTTCCTGCGCGACGAGGCCGGGCTGACCGGTACCAAGTTCGGCTGTGGCCAAGCCCTGTGCGGCGCCTGCACGGTCATCGTCGACAAGGAGGCGGTGCGCTCCTGCATCACGTCGATCAACGACGTCGCCGGACGCGAGATCACCACGATCGAGGGACTGCATCCGACCGGCGACCACGCCGTCCAGAAGGCCTGGCGCCAGGTCAACGTTCCCCAATGCGGCTTCTGCCAGGCCGGCCAGATCATGCAGGCGGCTGCCCTGCTGATGGACAATCCAAAGCCGTCGCACGACCAGATTCGCGAGGCGATGGCCGGCAACATCTGCCGCTGCGGCTGCTACCAGCGTATCGAGAATGCGGTCCATCTCGCATCGACGGGAGTGTGACATGAATTTCATCGACAATCCGCGAAAGCTCCGTGGCTTCGAGAAGAACCTGAAGGTCGAAAAGATCTCACGCCGCAGCATCCTGAAGGGGCTCGGCATCACCGGCGGCTTCGTGCTCGCCGCACCCGTGATGTCGCGCCAGGCCTTTGCCTATGAGACCGGCGCCGGAAAGATGCCGCATGGCGTCGTGGTCGATCCGCGCGTCTTCGTCGCGGTTGCGCCGGACGGCACCGTCACCATCCTCGCCCATCGCTCCGAGATGGGCACCGGCGTGCGCACCAGCCTGCCACTGATCGTGGCCGAGGAGATGGAAGCCGACTGGTCGAAAGTGAAAGTGCAGCAGGCCCATGGCGACGAGGTCAAGTTCGGCAACCAGGACACCGACGGCTCGCGCAGCACGCGGCACTATCTGATCCCGATGCGCCAGATCGGCGCTTCCGCCCGCACCATGCTGGAGCAGGCCGCCGCCAAGCGCTGGGGCGTGCCGGCGACCGAGGTCAAGGCGGTCAATCACGAGGTCGTCCACGGCGCGAGCGGACGCAAGCTCGGCTTCGGCGAGCTCGCGGCTGACGCTGCCAAGGAATCGGTGCCGAGCATCGAAGGCCTCAAGCTGAAGGACCCCAAGGATTTCCGCTATCTGACCAAGGGCCAGGTCGGCATCGTCGATCTCCACGACATCACCACCGGCAAGGCGGGTTACGGTGCCGACGTGCGGCTACCCGGCATGAAATACGCCGTGATCGCGCGCCCGCCGGTGACTGGGGGCAAACTGGTCTCGTTCGACCCGGCTGAGGCGATGAAAATCTCCGGCGTCGAGAAGGTGATGCAGGTCCGCGGCTGGCCGTGGCCCTCGAAATTCCAGCCGCTCGGCGGCGTCGCGGTGATCGCCCGCAACACCGGTGCGGCGATCAAGGGCCGCGATGCGCTGAAGCTGGTCTGGGACGATGGCGCCAACGGCAAGTACGACTCGGTCGCCTTCCGCAAGGAGCTCGAGGAGGCCTCGCGCAAGCCGGGTCTCGTCGTGCGCCAGGAAGGCGACGCCGACGCTGCGCTGAAGGGTGCCGACAAAGTCGTCGTCGGCGAATATTATCTGCCGCACCTCGCCCATGTCAGCATGGAGCCGCCGGTCGCGGTTGCCGACGTCAAGGGCGACAAGGCAGAAATATGGGCGCCGGTGCAGAGCCCAGGCGGCACGCGCGAAGACGTCGCCAAGACACTCGGCATTCCCGAGGGCAATGTCACCGTCAATGTCACGCTGCTCGGCGGCGGTTTCGGCCGCAAGTCGAAATGCGATTTCGCGCTCGAGGCCGCCCTCCTGTCGAAGGAGCTCGGCGCGCCGGTGAAGGTGCAATGGACGCGTGAGGACGACCTCCATCACGACTTCCTGCACACCGTCTCGGTCGAACGCATCGAGGCAGGGCTCGACAAGGGCGGCAAGGTCATCGCCTGGCGCCATCGCAGCGTGGCGCCCACCATCGCCTCGACCTTCGCCGCCGGTGCCAATCACGCGGCGGCGTTCGAGCTCGGCATGGGGCTCGTCGACATGCCGTTCGAGATCGCCAACATCAGTTGCGAGAACCCGGAAGCCGCAGCGTTCACCCGCATCGGCTGGTTCCGCTCGGTCTCGAACATCCCGCGTGCCTTTGCGGTGCAGTCGATGGTCGGCGAGATCGCGAACGCGACCGGCCGCGACCAGAAGGAGACGCTGCTCGCGCTGATCGGAAGCCCGCGCATCGTCAAGCCCGCCGTGAAGGACATGTGGAACTACGGCGAGCCCTTTGACAGCTACCCGATCGACACCGCGCGCCTGCGCAAAGTGGTCGAGCTAGTCGCCGAAAAAGGCGAATGGGGACGCCAGGTCCCGAAGGGGCACGGCCTCGGCATCGCGGTGCATCGCAGCTTCGTCAGCTACATCGCGACGATCGTCGAGGTCGCCGTCGACGACAAGGGCAAGCTGACGGTGCCGCGGGTCGATACCGCGATCGACTGCGGCACCTATGTCAACCCCGAGCGCATCCAGTCGCAGATCGAGGGCGCTGCGATCATGGGCCTGAGCCTCGCCAAATATGGCGAGATCAGCTTCAAGGACGGCAAGGTGGTGCAGAAGAACTTTGACGACTTCCAGGTGGTCAGGATGGACGAATCTCCGCTGGTCACCAACGTCTACATTGTGCCGCCCGGGCCCGACACGCCGCCGAGCGGCGTCGGCGAGCCCGGCGTGCCGCCGTTTGCGCCCGCGCTGATGAACGCGATCTTCGCCGCGACGGGAAAACGCATCCGCGCGCTTCCGCTCGGCAAGCAATTGGAGGCGTGAGGCCGGAACATTCAGCGGCCTTAAGCCGTTTCCATCGATCTGACAGGAGCAGATCGATGACCAAAATCTCAAAGGCGCTCGCAGTCTCGCTGCTGTCGGGCGCCTTTTCTTTGACGACTGCAGGCGCGTTCGCCCAAAGCAGCACCACACCGCCGACCACGGCGACGCGTCCCACCGCGCCGGACCAGAACTCTCTCCCCAACGCCACTGCCCCGCCCGCCTCGACCACCCAGACCACCGGGCAGAGCAGCACCGACCCGAAGGTTCAGGAAATGAACCAGAAGGAGAAGGACAAGGTCGACCGACAGGGGAAATGAACCGCTGCCGATCGCACGCAAAAAAATGCGGCGGACGTTGCCGTCCGCCACATTCTCTCGCCCCCGCTCCGCCTTCTTCGATCCGCCGCGGAGCTTATTTCTTCAGCGCGAACACCCAGATCACGCCGCCTTGCGGCACGTTGGACTCGATACCGATATTGTTGGTCGCGAGCGCGTCCTGGATGCGCTGGGCATCAACGCCCCAACCGGACTGGATCGCGACGTATTGCGTGCCGTCGATCTCATAGGACACCGGCATGCCCATGATGCCGGAGTTGGTCTTCAGCTCCCACAGCACTTCGCCGGTCTTGGCGTTGAAGGCGCGGAAGTTGCGGTCGTTGGTGCCGCCGGCGAAGAGAACATCGCCCGCCGTTGCCGTCACCGAGCCGAACAGCTGCGACTTCGGGAAGTTGTGCTGCCACACCTTCTTGCCGGTCACCGGATCCCAGGCCTGGAGCTCGCCGAAATGATCCGCGCCCGGCTTCGCCATCAGGCCGATGTCCTCCGGCTTGGTGCCGAGCCAGAGTTCGCCCGCCTTGAGCGGAACCTTCTCGCCGGTGAAGCCGCCGCAGAAGTTCTCGTTGGCGGGCACGTAGACGAGGCCGGTCTTCTGGCTGTAGGCCGCCGACGGCCAGTCCTTGCCGCCCCATAGCGACGGACAGAACTCGACCCGCTTGCCGATCACCGGCTTGTGCGCGGGATCGACGATCGGCTTGCCGCCCTCATCGATACCCTTCCAGACATCACTGGCAACGAACGGCCAGCCGGCGACGTAGTTGATCTTGGTCGGGGTGCGCTCGAGCACCCAGAAGATCGCATCGCGGCCGGGATGGATCAGGCTCTTGATGCTGCGCCCGTCGCGTTGCAGATCGACCAGCATCGGCGCATCGACCTCGTCCCAGTCCCAGGAATCGTTCTGGTGGTACTGGTGATAGGTCTTGATCTTGCCGTTGCCGGGATCGAGCGCGAGCACCGACGAGGTGTAGAGATTGTCACCGGGATGCGTCTCGCCGGGCCAAGGTGCGGCATTGCCGACGCCCCAATAGATCGTCTTGGTGTCCTTGTCGTAATTGCCGGTCATCCAGGCCGAGCCGCCGCCGGTCTTCCAGTCGTCGCCCTGCCAGGTGTCGTGACCGGGCTCGCCTTCGCCAGGAATGGTGAAGGTGCGCCACAACTCCTTGCCGTCGTTGGCATCGTAGGCGGCGACGTAGCCGCGCACCCCGAGCTCGCCGCCGGAGCCGCCGACGATGACCTTGCCGTCGACGACGAGCGGCATCAGGGTCATGTATTGACCCTTCTTGTAATCCTGCACCTTGGTGTCCCACACCACCTTGCCAGTCTTGGCGTCGAGCGCGACGACATGGTCGTCGGTGGTGGCGAGATAGAGTTTGTCCTCCCACAGGCCGACGCCGCGGCTGGTCGGATGCAGCTGGAACAAATCGTCCGGGAGCTGCCGCTTGTAGCGCCAATATTCGTCGCCGGTCTTGGCGTTCAGCGCGATCACCTGCCCCATCGGGGTCGCCACGAACATCACGCCGTTGTTGACGATCGGCGGCGCCTCGTGGCCTTCGACCACGCCGGTGGCAAAGGTCCAGACCGGCGTGAGATCCTTGACGTTGGTGGTGTTGATCTGGTCGAGCGGGCTATAGCCCTGCCCGTCATAGGTCCGGCGATAGAGCATCCAGTTGCCCGGCTCCGGATTTTCCAGGCGCTGCGCGGTGACCGGAGAGTAGTTCTCGATCGGGCCTGAAACGGCGGCGGTCGAGGCAAGACAGGTGAAGGCGACGAAGCCAGACAGTAACCATTGCTTCCTGGTCATGGACGTATCCCCTTTTTCATCCGTTTTGAATTCGTTTGGTGAATTCTTGTCGTTGATCTCATCACCCGCACGTTGGCGGATGCGGCCTGTCGTGATGCGGGCGCGACCCGCGGTCCGTCATCCCTGGCCACCTACCTTTCCGATGAAGCTGCCGGCAACGCTGAGCGAGCCGTCAGTGAGCGCCAGCGGCAGCGCGGCGAGCCGTCGCGGCGCCGGCCCGAACACGACCTGCGCGCCCGCGCGGGGATCGTATTCGGAGTTGTGGCACATGCACTTGAACACCTCGTTGTCGCCGACATCGCTCTTGACCCAGGCGGTGACAGGACAGCCGGCATGAGAACAGATCGCCGTATAGGCGATCATGCCGTCGACGGCGCGCGCGCGTGTCTGCTCGTCGAGTTCCTCGGGGTCGAGCCGGATGATCAGGATCTCGTTGAGCCGCGAGGCACTGCGCACGACCGACGTCTTCGGATCCTTCGGCCAGGCATGCACCGGCGGCCCACCGAGTGGCAGATCGGCCGAGGTGACGAGCTTTCCTTCCTGATCGCCTTCGGAGAAGACGAGCAGATCGCCCTTCTGCGGCCGTTCGTCTGAGCCGGGCAAATCCTCGCCGGCACGGACCTGCGTGGAACAACCGAGGCAGGCGGTGGTGGCGATCGCGGCGAGCAGGAGAGCTCGACGCGTTTGCTCTACGCACGCACCAGCTTCAGGCTCCGCAATGTTGTCGAAGGATGAGGTGTTGAACGATGCACTCGACATGCATCCTAGCAGGCGCTGGAACTCTGCCGAAAAGAAGGCGGAGAATTGGCGCCGCAGTGCATCAATATGGCTTTGCTCGCTTTGATTGAACGAAAATCAACGCATTCAAACGCGTTTTCGCAAGTTCTACGCCACACCGCGCGAACAGCATGATGATTTTGCAGATCAGACCGATGATGTTGGAATTGGTGCGACGCGCTGTCGTTCGGCGCGACGCCACCTGACATCAATGCCGTTGCACGTTTCTCAGGCAGGCATTTTGGATTTCAGGATCTTAGCACATGGCGCGGCGATGCAATGCGTCCCGCCACCGTCGCCGATGCCATTTCAAAACTATCGGCGATGCGCCGCGCCTTGTCGATGAACAGCGCGGCGGCAACCGGCGGACAGATCTCGCGTGCGGTTTGTTCGAACAGGTCGAGCCAGCGATCAAAATGATCTCCGACTAGGCTGAGCGGCATATGCGCCCGCATCGGCGAACCATGATAGCGGCCCGTCATCAGCACGACGGAGGACCAGAAGTTCTTGAGCTTGGCGAGATGCTCGTCCCAATCCTGCACAGCCGCGAACACCGGCCCCAGCAGCGCGTCCTCACGCACACGTCCGTAGAACCGGGTCACGAGTTCCCCAATCATCTCCTCCGTGATCCCGGTGCGCTCGATCGCGTCCTGGACCAGCAGGTTCCGCCGCTCGGCCGCAGCTTCCCGCTCGGCCTTCAGTCGATCCGACATATTTTCTTCGTCCGTTCTGTCTTCCCCTCTCCCCTTGCGGGAGAGGGTGGATCAATCGCGTATCGCGCGATTGAGACGGGTGAGGGGTTCTCTCCGCGTACTCCCCCAAGCATTTGGGCTCGCGGAACCAACCCCTCATCCGGCGCTTCGCGCCACCTTCTCCCACAAGGAGAGAAGGAACAGCGCGGCCCGCGTCCATGCTGGGGTAAATCGCTGCGTCCGTCTTTGTCGCAGCGCAAATTGCGGGATCAGACGGCGGGCGCTTTGTCTTGAGCATGATCTTGTCGGAAAACCGCTACGCACTTTTCCGGATCATGCTCCCAACACCCGTCGCCGGCGCCTTCATCAGGCGCTGTAGATGTAAAAGCCCTGCCCCGTCTTGCGGCCGAGATGGCCGGCATCGACCATTTCCTTGAGCAAGGGCGCTGGACGGTATTTGGGGTCGTTGAAGCCTTTGTAAAAGACCTCCATCACCGACAACATGGTGTCGAGCCCGACGAGATCGGCCAGCGCCAGCGGCCCGATCGGATGGTTGCAGCCAAGCTTCATGCCGGCATCGATCTCTTCCGCCGTTGCAATCCCTTCCTGGAGCGCGAAGATCGCCTCGTTGATCATCGGGCAGAGGATGCGGTTGACGGCGAAGCCCGGGCTGTTCTTGGCCGTGATCGCCACCTTGCCGACGCGCTTGGCGAAATCGAGCGCCTTGGCGTGGGTGTCGTCGGAGGTTTGCAAGCCGCGAATGAGCTCGAGCAGCGCCATCACTGGCACCGGATTGAAGAAGTGCATGCCGATGAATCGGTCGGGACGATCGGTCGCGGCGGCAAGCTTGGTGATCGAGATCGACGAGGTGTTGGTCGCCAGCAGCGTGCGCGGTGACAGCGTCGCGCAGAGGTCCTTCAGGATCTTGACCTTGAGCTCCTCGTTCTCGGTCGCGGCCTCGATGACGAGATCGCAGTCGGCGAGCTTGGCGCGATCGGTCGTTCCGGTGATGCGCTTGAGCGTCGCCTCGCGATCGGCCGCCGACATCTTCTCCTTCTTGACCAGGCGCTCGAGGCTGCCGCCGACGGTGGCGACACCGCGGCTCACCGCAGCATCGGAGATGTCGACCATCACGATCGAAAGCCCGGCCGCGGCACTGATCTGGGCAATGCCGTTGCCCATGGTCCCTGCTCCGATGATGCCAACGGTTTGAATCATTGCGTCAAATCCTTCTCATCCTGCGGGCGGGCCGGCACAGGGCCCCACCCTTTTGCTGCATCAGGGTCTAGCACCGCCGCTGGGCGCCTGCGACCCGGTCCTGCCCCTTCCTTAAAGCATCCATGGCGGGAATAAAGCCGCTTCCCGGTCGCGAAGGGCATGATTTGGCGCTCCCGAGGCCTGCTTTGCCTGGATTTTACGCCTCCTCGTGCCTGCTGATGGTGCCTGGGGCTCGGGGCATGTCGAGCGTCGGCTGGCGCCCGCGGTCCGGTACGCAGGCTTCGCGGATTTCGGCAAAATGAAAATAGAGCTTCTGGCGACCGTGGAATGACAAAGGGTCGGAGAACCGGATTGACAGGCCGCCATCATTCTCACAATCGTCAGAATATCGAAAGGCCTTTCGCCATGGACGCGATCATCTACCACAATCCCGCTTGCGGCACCTCGCGCAATACGCTCGCCATGATCCAGTATGCCGGCATCGAACCGCACGTGATCGAATATCTGGAGACGCCGCCGTCGCGGCCGCTGTTACAGCAGCTCGTCGCGCGCATGGGCCTCTCGTTGCGTGAGCTGCTGCGCGAGACGGGCACGCCCTACGCCGAGTTCGGGCTCGGCAACGCAGCCCTGACCGACGATCAGCTCCTCGACGCCATGATGGCGCATCCGATCCTGATCAACAGGCGGGTCGTGGTCACGCCGAAAGGCGTCAAGCTCTGCCGTCGCTCCGAACTGGTGCTGGATCTGCTGTCCGCGCAGCAGGGCGAATGAACGACTTCGAGCGCTCCATCGCCACCGGATTCTCGCTCATCGGCGCGGCCGATCCAGAGCTCCTCGGCATCGTCGCGTTGTCGTTGCGCGTCAGCCTGACCGCCAGCATCGTCGCGCTGCTGATCGGCGCGCCGATCGGAGTTTTTCTTGCGATCGCCCGTTTCCGCGGGCGGCAGGTCATTATCGTGCTGACCAACGCGCTGCTCGGCCTTCCACCGGTCGTGGTCGGGCTCGCGCTCTATCTTCTGCTGTCGCGGTCCGGTCCGCTCGGGGCGGCCGGCCTGCTGTTTACGCCGGCTGCCATGGTGATCGCGCAGACGCTACTCGCCGCGCCGATCGTGGTCGCGCTGGTGCACAGGCCGGCGACACTGCTGTGGGCCGAATATGGCGATATGGCGCGGATCGACGGACTATCGACGCTGCGCAGCATTGGCTTATTGTTCGCGCTCGGCCGGACCTCGCTGCTGACGGCTTTCCTCGCCGCCTTCGGGCGCGCAATCGCCGAGGTCGGCGCCATCATCATTGTCGGCGGCAACATCCGCGGCTTCACGCGCACGATGACGACCGCCATCGCGCTCGAGACCAGCAAGGGCGATCTGCCGCTGGCGCTCGGGCTCGGGCTAATCCTGCTCGCGCTCAGCGTGGCAGTGTCGACAGTCGCCTTCCTGCTAGTGGGACGCATTGGGGAAAAATAACTGCTCGCCACCGACCATGTAGCCGGCGATCGCGGCCTGTCCCTTCGGCGAGACCAGCCAGTCGATGAAGGCCTGCCCGTCCTGCGCTTTCACGTTCGGATGATTGGCCGGGTTCACCAGCATGACGCCGTACTGATTGAAGAGCCGCTTGTCGCCCTCGGTCAGGATCGCAAGCTCGCCTCTGTTCTTGAACGATAGCCATGTGCCGCGGTCCGACAGAACATAGGCGTTCGACGACGACGCCATGTTCAGCGCTGGCCCCATACCCTGACCGATCTCGCGATACCAGCCGTCCTTGCCGGCACCAGTGTCGACGCCCGCCTCCTTCCAAAGCCGCAGCTCCGCCGCATGCGTGCCGGAGTTGTCGCCTCGCGAGATGAACGGCGCCTTTGCCGCCGCGATCTTGCGCAGTGCCTCGGCCACATCCTTGCCGCCGCCGATGTGCGCCGGATCGCTGTTCGGTCCGACGATGATGAAGTCGTTGTACATGACATCGAAGCGCTTCACGCCCTGCCCTTCGGACATGAACTTGTCTTCTGCGGGCCTGTCATGGACGAACACGACGTCGGCGTCGCCGCGCCGTCCGATATCCAGCGCCTGCCCGGTGCCGACGGCAACGACCTTCACATTGATGCCCTCGGCTTTCGAGAACAGGGGCAGCAAATAGCCAAACAGGCCGGACTGTTCCGTCGACGTCGTCGAGGCCACCGTGATGGTGCGCTCCTGCGCAAAGGCGATCGTGGACCAAAGCAGAACCGCTCCGATGGCCGCCAATTTTCTCATGGATCGTCCTCACGTCAGGTGCCTGGCGCGGCAACCTACCTTCGCCAGAGCGATGCGGGGAACCCCGACGTTCGGCGCAGGATCAGCGACCAGGACAGTACCGCATGGTTCTGCGGATTGCCCATGGCTCCGGCTCCTTCATCCAATCGGCCTCGTCCAGCCAAAGCCTGTCATCGCCGACGATATAAGCGAACGTCACGGTATCGTGGAACGGCTCATCGCTTGCCAAGGGGATCTCCCTCACGTCCTCCTCACGGCTTTTGAAGCCCGCGTGAACGGTCGCGAGACCATGCGGTGGCGCGGAATTTCTCGCGTCCCGCTCGATCCTGTTGATGGAACGGTTTTGGAGCCTCCCATGACAAGAACAATCATCGTCGCCGCCCTGCGGCTACTCCTCTCGCTCGCGATAGCCGGCCCGGCGCAGGCCTGGCCCGGACAGCCTGGCGGCGCAGGCATCGGCTCGCCGTCAGGCATCGACTGCGCATGGCGCGGGCAACGAATGGAATGCGATACGCGCGCTGCGGCGCTCGTCCGCAAGCACGCACCGGCGCATCCGCACATCCGCAAAGCCGAGCACGCGGCTAGCCCGCTTCCTCCGACGCGCCTGCCCGATCGCGAAGAAGATCCGTTCGCATCCATGCATTTCGAATGAGCGTTGCGACACAGTCGGCGTCGCGCCACGGGCGAGACGTCGCTTGCATCGCCTCTCTTACACGCGAGGGATGTGTGGATGTTCTGCAATTGGTCCCACCTACATTGACAGGGGTGTGACGGCCGGGGCAGTTTTTCCATTGCTGGCGAATCAGCGATTGCCTTACGCCGAGTACCTCTTGGACAACTCCCAGTGCTTTCGAAACTGATATCGTTGCTGCGCCGCATTCGTGCGGTGAAATGGGCGTTCACCCGGCTTCGGCCTCTGCCGCACAGCGGCAGCATCGAAATGACGTCAATTACCCCGGATGCGTCGCCTCTCGACATCGCGGATGCCGCTCCGGCTCTCGACACCGACACCGGTCCGTTGCACGACGACGCAGACATCGCAGCCACGGCTGAGACCGCGGAGAGTGACACGGCTGTCTCCGTCATAGTAGAGAGCCAATTGGCCGCGCCGTCTGATATCAACGTCAGCGACGATTCATCTGAAGAGGCGCCCACCGAACTTGAGACGGTGGCCGTAGAGGAGACTTCGCTCTTTTCCGTCGTTGTCGAAAGCCGCGCGGTAGAAGTCTCTGATCTCGTTGTCAGTAGCGATACATCCCCTGACCTCACCCCAGAAGTTGAGACTGTCGTCGCCGAAGCGGTCTTTGTTACGCCTGTCGACGTGGAGATGGCTGCCGCTGACGTCTCTGATCTCGTCGTTGACGATGATCTCTCACCCGGTGTTTCCGCGGAAGTCGAACCGGTCGCCACCGATGAGACGCCAGTATTTCCGGTTGGCGCCGAAGTCTCCGTGACTGACGTCCCCGAGATCAGCATCGATAGCGATCCCTCCCCCGGCGCCGCGACAGAGATCGAGCCAGTCCTCGCGAACGATCCTCCGCTCATCACAGCGGTTGCCGCGGAGGACTCTACCGCCCGCTCGCCTACCGTGGCCACGAGCATCGAACCGCCGCCGGCTTCGCAGATCCGCAGCGCACCGAAGGCGCGCGCGAAAGCTGCCGACCCCGTCGATCGCGCAGCGCTGATCCGGCAACGCTGGGCCGAAACCGGAATCAGGATGTGGAATCCGCGGCTTCACGGAACCGGCGAGGCCACGCTGAACATCCAGGGTCGCATCGAGTTGCTACCGCCCGAGCCCGGCGAGACGATGCCGCGCTACGACAAGCTGGAATTCAAGATGCTCGGCGGCCAGATCGTCTGCGAGGGCGTCATCGTCGAAGCGCCCGCCCATGCGAACCAGCGCAGCTTCACCCGGCTTGCCGAGCCAGGGAAATCCGACCGGGTCCGCGAACCGGTGCGGGAACGCCAAGCCGCGCTCGCCTGATCCTTTTGCCCTGCCACGACGCCCACCATATGCTAGGCTAATGCCCCGGATATGGGAGATCGCATGCCCGCAGTATCACTGCGATTGGTCGTGATCGCCGCTCTCTGCGTCTCGCACAGCGCCTTTGCCGCTTCCAGCAAGCGGCCGCGCCACACGCCTGCGGTCGCCGCCGGTCCGGCTGCGCCGTACAAGGCCGACCGGCTCTCCTCTTCGCGTGGCGAGACGATCCTCAATACGCCTGGCCAGACCACCGTGCTGACGCGGCAGGTCCTCGACGACATGAACGCGACGAGCCTCAGGGACGCGATGCGCTCGACCGCCGGCGTGACGATCGGACGATAGGCATTTCGCGCGCGACTGCGGCACTCAAGGAATCGGATAGCCCTTCCAGATCCATTCCAGCGCCGACGGCAGCGTTTGCGCGATGGTCGGACGATCGACGTGCTTGGCGTTGCGCACGAACAGGAACTGGTAGTGGTAGCCCTTCTCCGCCAGCACCTTTGCCGTCAGTTCGTTCGACAAGGTCCAGTCGTGCATGCCGTCGGGAATGGTGGGGTTGGGATAGAACAGATCCTGGTCGCCGCCGAAGAACCAGAAGCGGATCGGCTTGGTCGGCGCGCTCAGGATCAGCGGCACCTCGGGCGGCTCGGCCGGCGTGAGCACGCCGGCCTTCGAGATGAGGTTGGGTGTGGTCGGCCCGGTCCACGCACTGTGATATTCCCAGGCGCCGCCGCGCAGCGACGGATCATGCGGCCATTGCTGGTTGACCATCGTCGGCGAGAACGCGAGCACGCGGTGATAGAGATCGGGGTAGAACCACGCCATGGTGAAGGCCGCCACGCCGCTCGAGCTCAGCCCCATGGTCGCGCGCCCGTCGGGGTTTTTGGTGAGCTTCACGCCGGCGTTCTGCTCGACCAACGGCAGCACCTCGCGCTCGACAAACTGGGCGTAGGCGCCCGACACCGCGTCATATTCACGCCCGCGCTGGCTGCCCTGCGCATCCTGGCCGCCATTGCCGATCTGGATCGCGATCATCGGCGGCACGCGACGTTGCGCGATCAAATTGTCGAGCGTAGTCGGGAGATCCTTGTAGGCGGCCGAGCCGCCATCGCCGATCACAATGAACGGCACCTCTGTGCCGGACGCATATTGCGCCGGCACGTAGACGTCGATGGTACGTGACCAGATGCCGGGATGGCTGGTGGTGACGAGCATATTCGACTTGTCGCCCGGCGCGGTGACGGTCGTCATGATCGAGGAATTGGTGCAGCCCGCGACATCGTCGCGGATCAGGCCGGGATTAAAGATCGTGCTGTCCTTCGACGACAGCGTGAAGGACTTTGTCGTGCCACGCGGCACGCCCTCTTTCGCGATGGTCTCGGGCGCCGGATTGTGGGTGGGACCGATGATGAAATTGCCCTCGGCGCCGGGCGGCGGCAGCGTGCCGTCGGGCAGCTCGGTCGCACGCGGATAGTTGGGGTTGGAGGGATCGCGCGTCGGCGGCGTCGTCTTGAAGTCGAGACCCGTGGTATCAATGAAGAAGGGCGCCGCCTTCTCGCTCGTGTTGGCGCCGGACGGCACGGCCATGTTCTGGGTCACACAGGCCGGCTGCGCGAGTGCGATCGACGTGAAGGAGACGACGGAAATCAGCGTCCCCGCGAGGACGGACAATGGATTGGTCATTTCAGCTCCCATGCCGACGAGTCTTACCGGCTCGTCTTGAGGCAAAGTATGGCGGGCGGCCTGCGCGCGGTCAAACGCCGGCCGACTGCGTTGCAGCAATAGCCGCCATGCTCAAACCGGACACCGACCGTTATTCCGCGCATGGCCCGAAATTTTTTGGACATGAGGCCGTTGCTGCCATATCGCGCAGCACGTAGCTTGCGGCCGGTCGGCGCGCGCAAAAGTCGCGTGCGATCACAACGACAAGAACATCCGGGGAGGCAAACCATGAAAAGACTCACGGCCACGCTGTGTGCGTTGGCACTGTTCGTACCGGTTGCGCAGGCGCAAACCGTCAAGGATTTCATTGCGGCGGTCACCAAGAAATGGACCACGCCGTTCGAGCCGTTCCAGCTGATCGGCAACATCTATTACGTCGGCACCGACGGCATCGCCGTCTACATCATCAAGACCTCGCAAGGCCTGATCCTGATGGATACGGCACTTCCCCAGTCGACCGGCATGATCAAGGATAACATCGCGAAGCTCGGTCTCAAGGTCGCCGACATCAAGGTCATCCTCAACACGCACGCGCATTTCGACCACACCGGCGGATTTGCCGAGATCAAGAAGGAGACCGGCGCGCAGCTCGTGGCCGGCGAACGCGACAAGGCGCTGCTCGAAGGCGGTTATTATCCGGGCGACGAGAAGAACGAGGACCTCGCCTTTCCCGCGGTGAAGGTCGACCGCGCGGTGAAGGAGGGCGACAAGGTCACGCTCGGCGACACCACGCTGACGGCGCACGAAACGCCGGGACATTCGCCGGGCTGCACGAGCTGGGAAATGACCGTCAAGGACGGCAGCCAGGACCGCGAGGTGCTGTTCTTCTGTAGCGGCACCGTGGCGTTGAACCGGCTGGTCGGCCAGCCCACCTATGCCGGCATCGTCGACGACTACCGCGCCACCTTCGCCAAGGCCAAGGCGATGAAGATCGACGTGCTGCTCGGGCCGCATCCGGAGGTCTATGGCATGCAGGACAAGCGCGCGCAGCAGATCAAGGATGGCTCGCCCAATCCGTTCGTCAAGCCGGGCGAGCTTCCGGCCTACGTGACCGGCCTGTCGGAGGATTTTGACAAGCAGCTCGCCAAGCAAACGGCGGCGCTTCAGCCGGCGAAGTAGCTCCGTTACACTCTCCACCTCTTCCTGCGGGAAGAGGTGGACCGCGTCCGCGGGCTATCGCCGCGCGGCAATACGCTGCACCGCACCGCCGCGGATGCCATGGTTAGCGGAACGTAGCTGCGGTTCTTACGGGGTTTTTGTTGCGATACGCCGCCTGCTCCGCCTCTCATGCCTCACACTGCCTCACCAATGCACGCGGCCGGAAAATCCTGCGGTAACGTGCAACCTGCGCTGGCTTCCCGGCGCTGAACTCATCTAACGCGTCTTTTACCCCCGCCGTGCAAGATCGCCTCCGTTTTGAAGGGATCCGGGGCTCGTATTGCAATGCCTGTCGTCGATTTGAAAGCTCACCTCGCCGCTGCCGTGCGGCTGTTCCGCGTGCCGGCCGACAATCCGGACCTGACGCGCGCGCAGTTCGACGCGTTCTCCAAGCAGATCCCGCTGCTCTACTTCATCCTGATCAGCAACACGATCGCGGTCGCCTACACCTATTTGAACGTCGCGCCGGACTGGCTGACGATGATCGTACCGAGCGTGCTGACCTTGCTTGCCGCACTCCGCACCTTCTGGTGGCTGCGCCAGCGCCATCTCGTGCGCAGCGATGCCGACATCCTCCGCAATCTGCGCGCGACCAACTGGTTGACATTTCCGATCAGCGTCGGCTTCACCGCCTGGTCCTTCGCGCTCTATCCTTACGGCGATCCCTTCGCCAAGAGCCAGGTCGCCTTCTACATGGCCGTAACTGTGATCGGCTGCATCTTCTCGCTGATGCATCTGCGCTCGGCGGCGCTGATCGTCACCCTGGCCGTGGACGTACCTTATGTGCTGTTCTTCTGGGCCACGGGCGAGCCGACGCTGAAGGCGATCGCGGTCAATAACCTGCTCGTCTCAGGCGCGATAGTGACGGTGCTGTTCATCTACTATCGCGACTTTGCCGATCTCGTCTCAAGCCGCAAATCGCTCCTCGCGCAGCAGGTGGCGACGCAAGCGCTCTCCGACGAGAACTTCCGCCTCGCCAATCTCGATTCTCTGACCGAGCTGCCGAATCGCCGCCGCTTCTTCGCCGAGCTGTCGAGCGCCTTTGGGGATGCCGAGCGCCGGGGCGTTCGGCTTGCTGTCGGCATCATCGATCTCGACGGCTTCAAGCCGATCAACGACAATTACGGCCATTCCGTAGGCGATCGCGTCCTGATCGAGGCCGGCCGCCGCATCCGCGAGGTCTGCGAAGGCTTTAGCCCGAACCGCGTCGAGTTCGCGCGCCTCGGCGGCGACGAATTCGGTCTCGTGGTCTGCGGCGATCCGGACGACGACGATTTGATGCGGCTCGGTCGGCGCATCGGCGACCAGGTCAAGCTGCCCTACCAGCTCGATACCTCGCATACCGGCCTGTCCTGCTCGACCGGCTTTGCGCTGTTCCCGCACTCGGCGACGGCGGCGGAAGCGCTCTATGAATGCGCCGACTATTCGCTCTACCACGCCAAGCGCCATTTGCGCGGCCGCACCGTAATCTTCTCAAGCGAACTGGAAGCCGAGATCCGCAGCCGCGGCGTCATCGAGAACCTTTTGCGCACATCCGATTTCGGCGCCGAGATGGAGCTGGTGTTCCAGCCGATCGTCGATGCCATGAGCGAGCACACCGCGGGCTTCGAGGCACTGGCGCGCTGGCAAAGCCCCCGGCTCGGCTGGGTCTCGCCGGCCGATTTCATCCCGGCCGCCGAGCGCATCGGCCTGATCCGCCCACTGACGCAGGCGCTGCTGGTGCGCGCGCTCGCGACAGCCAGGACCTGGCCTGACAATATTCGCCTCTCCTTCAATCTCTCTGCCCATGACATCTGCTCGCCCGAGGGCATCCTGCCGCTGATCACCATCGTCGAGAACAGCGGCGTGCCGCCGCGCCGGATCGACTTCGAGATCACGGAGACCGCCGTCACCTTCGATTTCGTGCGCGCGCAGCAGTCGATCGCCGCACTGAAGGCGATGGGCTGCGGCATCTCGCTCGACGATTTCGGCACGGGCTATTCGTCGCTGAGCCACGTGCACCGCCTGCCGCTCGACAAGATCAAGGTCGATCGCAGCTTCGTCGCCGACATCAACGACAATCCGGTCAGCCACAAGATCATCAAGTCGCTAACGGGCCTATGCGACGACATGGAGATCGCCTGCGTCGTCGAGGGCGTCGAGACCCGTGCCCAGCTCGACAGCCTGCGGCGCCTGGGATGCGACTTCATCCAGGGCTATTACTTCGCAAAGCCCATGCCGGGCAACATGATCGATGAGTACCTTGCGAGGGAGCGGCAGCGCCTCGACGGCGCCGCAGCGCGAGCGATCAAGGCCACGGCCTAAAGCCGCTCACACGGCGCAATAGCGCTCCTGGATGTCCTTGTCCGCAAGCAGCGCCGCAGCGCTGCTTTGATGCACGACCTCGCCCTGGTCGATGATCACGGCGCGGTCGGCCAGCCGGAGGGCCCATTCGACGTTCTGCTCGACCAGCAGCAGCGTCCTGCCCTCGTCGCGCAGCCGGCGAAACAGCACGCCCATCTCCTCCACCAGCACGGGCATGATGCCCTCGGAGGGCTCATCGAGCAGGATCATCTTGGGCCTGCCGATCAGGGCGCGCGCGATTGCCAGCATCTGCTGCTCGCCGCCCGAGAGCGTCACGCCCTCCTGGTCGAGACGCTCCTTGAGGCGGGGAAAGGTCTCGGCGATCTCATCGATCGCGGTGCGCTCATCGATGTCGCCGCCGGCCGCCACGAGGCCGAGGCGCAAATTCTCGCGCACGGACAGACCTGGGACGATACGGCGCTCCTCGGGCACATAGGCCAAGCCAAGGTGGAAGCGCTGATGGGCGCGGAGCGACAGGAGCTCCCTGCCCGCAAAGCGCACCTGGCCTGTCGCCTTCGGCATCAGGCCCATCATCGCCCGCAAGGTCGTGGTCTTGCCGGCGCCGTTGCGGCCGACCAGGGCAACCACTTCGCCCGGATTCACATGCAGGGAGATGCCGTGGAGGATATGGCTCGCGCCATACCAGGCATGAAGGTCTTCGATTTCGAGCAGCGCGGTCTCAGCCATAGCCTTCACTCTGTCCGAGATAGACCCGGCGGACTTCCCGATTGCGTCTGATCTCATCGGGCGCGCCGTCCGCCAGCAGCCGGCCGTGATGCAGCACCACGACGCGCTTGGACAGGCCCAGCACCATCTTCATCTTGTGTTCCACCAGCAGCACGGTGCGCTTGTCGGCGAGCCGTTCGAGCAGCGCGACCATGTCCTTGGTCTCCTCCGGCCCCATGCCGGCGGTCGGCTCGTCCAGCAGCAGCAGCTCGGGCTCGGAGACCAGCGCGATCGCAATCTCCAGCGCGCGCTGCTGGCCATGCGACAGGAATTTCGCCAGTTCGCCGCGCTTGCCGAGCAATCCGACCGCGTCCAGCGCGGCGTCAGCCTTCGCACTGAGCTCGGCAAGACGCGTGCGGTTGCGCCAGATGTCGTAGCTTACGGTCAGCGCCTGCACCGCCACGCGCACGTTCTCGTGCACGGTCAGGTCGGGAAAGATGTTGGTGATCTGGTAGGAGCGGGAGATGCCCTGGTGCACAAAACGGTGCTGCGGCAGGCCGTTCAGCTCGCGTCCCCTGAAGTGCAGCTTGCCCGACGTCGGCGTCAGCGCGCCGGATAGGATGTTGAAGAACGTACTTTTCCCGGCACCATTCGGCCCGATGATCGAGGTGAGCTGGCCCGTCGCGAAGGAGACACTGATGCCTTCGAGCGCAACGAAGCCGCCAAAGCGCTTGCCGATACCCTCGGCACGGAGCAATTCGCTGCTCATCACCTGGCCTTTCCGATCGGCAAAGCGTCGAGCAGCGTGCCCCAGATACCCTTGGGCAGGAACAGCACGAACAGAACGAAGATCGTACCGACAAAAATCTGCCAATGGGACGTGTAGAGCGAGATGACCTCCTCCAGGATCAGGAACGTTGCAGCACCCACAAAGGGGCCGAAGAAGCTGCGCGCGCCGCCGAGCAGCACCATCATCACGATCATGCCGGAGGTCTGGTAGTGCAGGATGTCCAGCGGCACGATCGACAGATGCAGCGCCAGCATGCAGCCGCCGAGCGACGAGATCGCGCCCGACAGCATGAACACGATCAACTTGCAGCGCTCGACGTTGTAGCCGCAGGCCCGCGCCCGCTGCTCATTCTCGCGGATCGCCTCGATGACGGCGCCGAACGGCGAGTTCAGGATGCGTGACTGGAACCACATCGCCAATGCCGCGAGAACCATCAGCACGTAGTACTTGTTGACAGGGTCGAGGAAATTGACGGAGAGGCCGAACAGGCCGATGTGATCGACCGTGAAGCCGCGCAGACCGTTCTCGCCGCCGGTGAAGGAAGAAGCCTGAAGCGCGACGTAATAGACAAGCTGGGCGAGCGCGAGCGTCACCATCGAAAAATAGATGCCGCGGGTGCGCGTCGAGACCACGCCGATCACGGCCGCAAGGCAGGTGCTGAGAGCGACGGCCATCGCGACCGCAGCGAACCACGGCATGCCATAGCGGCCGATGGCGATTCCTGTGAAGTATGCACCCGCACCGAAGAAGGCGGCCTGACCGAACGACAACAACCCGGTGTAGCCGAACAGCAGATTGTACCCCATCACCACGACGCCATAGATCAGCACGTTCACGGCCAGCGCCTGGGACGGCAGCAGCCATGGCAGCACAGCAAGCACTGCGATGGAGAGGAGCACGCGCTGGTCGAGAATCCAGGCGAGCCCGCTCGAGCCGGGTTTTGCGACCGCTTCGCCGCTTGATGGTGACGTCACGCGGTCCTCCCCCTCACGCCGAACAGGCCCTGCGGCCGGATCAGCAGCACCACGGCCATCAGCGCGAACATCACGATGGTCGCCATCTCCGGCGCGAACAGCGCCACGATGCTGATGGAAATGCCGACCATGATGCCGGCGACAACAGCACCCACGATCGAGCCGAGGCCGCCGATCACGGTCACAACAAAGGCTTCCGCCAGCACCAGCGAACCCATCTCCGGATTGACACTGCGCATGGGACCCGCGAGCACGCCGCCAAGAGCGGCCAGCCCGACACCGAGCCCGAAGATCGCAAGCCATACCCGGCCGATGTCGACGCCAAGGACCTGCATGATGGTGGGATCGCGGGCGCCGGCACGCACGATCAGGCCGATGCGAGTCTTCTCGAGCGTCAGCCACAGCACCAGCAGGACCACGGCCACCAGCGCGATGACAAACAAGCGGTAGCGCGGGAAGAAGCCCACGCCGAGATCGACCACGCCGATCAGTTGCGGCGGCGTCGGAAACGGAATGCCATCGCTGCCGAACACGATGCGTACGCCCTCGACCAGGATGTAACTGAGGCCGAAGGTAAGCAGCAGCGGATCGTCGATCGAGCGCCCATAAAGCCTCCGGATCAAGACAAACTCGATCAGCATGCCGAAGGCCCCGATCAGGATGGGAGCGAGCAGCAGTCCCCACCAGAAGCTGCCGGTATAGGACGCTACATACAGCCCCGCATAGGCTCCGATCATGAACAGCGCGCCGTGGGCGAAATTGACCACGCCCAGCATGCCGAACACGATCGTCAGGCCAAGCGCCGTGATCACCAGGACCGCGCCAAGGGCGATCCCGGAGAGAAGCTGCATGATGATCAGTGACAGGTCCATCGTCATAAAGCTTTAAGTGGCGTGGCCGAGTTCGCTGCAACTGCGCAGCATGTCGTCGGAGCCCGTATCGTTGGCGAGGATTGCGAACAGATCGTTGTCATTGGCCATGGCGGACTTCTTCTTGGATTCCAGCACCAGCACCGACTGCACCGACTGGTGATCGCATTTGCGATAGTGCTGCGGGCCCTTGGTCAAATCGTATTGCAGCTTCTCCAGGGCATCGACGACCTTGTCGGTGTCGGTGCCGCCGGCGGCCTGCATCGCTTGCAGGAGAGACCCAACGCCCGAGTAGCCGTAGGCGCCGTAGTCGGTCGGGATCGCCCCGCCATTGGCACTGCGGAACGCCGCGTTGAATTCGGCAGCCGTCTTGCTCTGCGGTTCCAGGCCCCAATAGTAGTTGGCACCGCCGACCACGCCCTCAAACACATCGGGTCCGACCGCGAGCCGCTGGTTGTGCAGGATGACGGGAACAACGATCTTCATCTGCTGCTTGACGCCGAAATCCACCGCCTGCTTGATCGCATTGGCCTGGTCGCGCCCGAAATTGGAGATGCAGAGCACGTCCGGCCGCAGCGACATCAGGCGCGGCATGAAGGTGGAATAATCGGCCGCACCGAACGGATGCAGGATCTCACCGACATTGTCCGCGCCGATCGCCGTTTGCGCGCGCTTGAAGCCACGCAGCATTTCGTGGCCGTAAGCGTAGTCCGCGACCAGATGCGCGACCTTCATGCCCTTCTTCAGGGTCTGCCGCGCCACCGCCGCCGTGGTCATGTGCGGGTTCAGCGCCTCGTGGAATGTATACTTGCTGAAATCCTTGGCTTCGTTGATCGTGTCGGACTGGCTGATCGAAACGTAGATCACGCCGCGGGCACGGGTCACTTCGTTGACAGCAAGCTGCACCGCGCTGGAGAGCGCGCCGACCACGGCATGGACCTTGTCCTTCTCGATCAGCTCCAGCGTGCGGGTCGCAGCCTCGCCGGCATTGAGCTTGTCGTCGCGCACCAGGAGCTCGACCTTGCGCCCATTAACGCCGCCCTTGTCGTTGACGAGCTTGACGGCGAGCTCGGCGCATTTGACCTGATCGCGCGCTTCGGCGGCGAAGGGGCCGGTCAGCGGGGTCGGAAAGCCGATGCGGATGGTCTCGTCCGCGGCGCGTCCCAGCCGGGGCATGGCGAGCAGTGCGGCGCTTGCCGACAGGCCGGCCAGCGCGGTGCGGCGGGAGATTCTTATGCGTGACTGGCGCGAACCGGATTTGGGCATGATTTCCTCCAGGAGTTCTTTTTTCTAGTAAAGATTCAGGGCCTTCAGGACTTTTGCGGGCGTGATCGGGATCGAATTGATCGTCGCGCCGAACGGCGCGAGCGCATCATTGACGGCGTTGAGCACGCAGGCCGACGCCGCCGCCGTGCCGGCCTCGCCGCATCCCTTGGCGCCCAGTTCCGTGTCGGCCGTCGGCGTCTCGACATGGGCGATGACGATGTCGGGCATCTCCATCGGCATCGGCACGAGATAGTCGGCGAGCGAACCGTTCATGAGCTGGCCTGTCTCGCTGTAGCGGCATTCCTCGAACAGCGCCGCACCCAGCCCCTGGACAATGCCGCCGCGGAGCTGCTCGTCCACCAGCATGGGATTGATAACGCGGCCGCAATCCTCGACGATGAAGTGCTTGAGCACCTTGATGAAGCCGGTCTCGACGTCAACCTCGATCGAGCACCCTTGGATACCGTTGGTAAAGGCGAAGGGATAACCCTGCGGCGCGAAATGATGGCTCACGGTGAGCTGTGGCTGCGTACCCGGCGGCAGTGTGTCCGAGCGGAAATAGGCGATGCGGGCGATCTCGGAGATCGGCAGGCGCTGCTGCCGTGTCGCGGCGTCGACGACCTGGCCGTCGATGATGTCGAGCGCGGACGGCTGCTCCTGAAGGATCAGCGCCGCGATCTCCAGAATATTGCGCTTGAGCACGCGCGTCGCCTGGAGCGCGGTCTCGCCGCCGATGCCGGCGCCGCGGCAGGCCCAGGTGGCACCACCATGCGGCGTGACCTCGGTATCCCCCGTGATGACCTTGACGTGTTCCTGCGCGATCCCGAGTTGGTCAGCCACGATCTGGCTGATGATTGCCTCGGTGCCCTGCCCTTGCTCGGTGACCGAGATCAGGCAGCGCACTTCGCCCGACGGCGTCAGGCTGAGGATCGCGCCGTCCTGCGACGAGATGCGCGCTCCACCGACGCCATAGAAGGCCGGGCCAGGATTGGTGATCTCGACGAAGGTCGCAATGCCGATGCCGCGGTGGATGCCACGCTTGCGTAAGCTCGCCTGCTCCGCACGCAGCGCCTCATAGTCCATCATGTCGTGCAGGCGCTTCAGGCAAGCCTGATGCGACAGCGCTTCGAAGCGGTAGCCGGTCGGCGAGGTCTGCGGATAGGCATCGTCGGCGATCACGTTCTGCGCTCGGATGGCGAAGGGATCGAGGCCGACCTTGATTGCTGCCATGTCGACCAGCCGTTCGGTCACCGCACAGGCGATGGGATGGCCGACGGCGCGATATTGGCTGGTCTGCACCTTGTTCTGGAAGATCACCTCGAGTGTGGCGCGGTAGTTCTTGAACCGATACGGCGCACCCATCAGGCGGATCACCTGATTGCCCTCGACCACGCTGGTACGGGGATAGGTCGAGAAAGCACCGATCGCCGTCAGATCCAGCACATCCATCGCCAAGATTTCACCCCTGGCGTCGAGCGCCATGCGGGCGTGGACGCGATGGTCGCGGGCGTGGATGTCGGAAACGAAGGACTCGATGCGGTCGGCGACGTATTTCACGGGACGGCCGAGCAGGATCGAGAGACCGACCACCGCCATGTCCTCGTGATAGACATGCAGCTTCATCCCGAATGAGCCGCCAATGTCAGTTGCGATGACGCGAACGCGAGCCTCTGGAATGCCGTAGTGACGCGAATAGAGGTCCTGGAACTGATACGGCGTCTGGGTGGCGTGATGTACGGTGAGCATGCGAGCGGAAGGATCGTAGTCGGAAACGATCGCGCGCGGCTCCAGCGTCACCGCGGTGTGGCGGCCGAAGGAAAACACCCCTTCCACCACATGGGCGGCATTCGCGAAAGCATCGTCGACGGTGCCGTTGTCGAGCCGGCTGCGGAAGCAGACATTATTGGCGCTGCCGGGATTGATCAGCGGCCCGCCAGCCTCGCGCGCGCTGTCGATGTCGGCGACAATCGGCAGGTCCTCGTATTCGATCTCGATCAACTCCAGCGCGTCCTCGGCGATCCCCCGGCTCTCGGCAACGACGGCGACCACCGCCTGGCCGGCCCAGACCACGCGATCGAGAGGCAAGGGCAGTTGCGGCGTCGAAGTCATGCCCTTGAAGTGATCCAGCGTGCCGGTCCAGGGCGTGCAGATCTTTGCGAGATCAATTCCCGTCGCCACCAGATGCACGCCCTCAAGCGCAGCGGCTTGCGTCGTGTCGATGGATACGATCTTTGCATGCGCGTGTGGGCTGCGCAGGAACGCCGCGTATAGCATGCGCGGGAGCCTGAGATCGCTGACATAGCGCCCGCGCCCGGCGAGCAACCGCTTGGCGTTCGGGCGCGGCACCGAGCGGCCGATATAGGAATTGGGGCGATCGAGCGAGGTCAGCGGCGCACTCATGTCGTGCCTCCGCTTTCGCTGCGTGCTTTGGCGACGGCGTCGATCGCGTCGACGATCGACTCGTAGCCGGTGCAGCGGCAGTAATTCCCCGACAGCGCGTCGCGGATATCTTCGCGGCTAGGCCTCGCCACCTGCGACAACAGCTCCTGGGCGTTGACCAGCATGCCCGGCGTGCAGAAGCCGCATTGCAACGCATTGCGGCGATGGAATTCGGCCTGGAGATCGGCAATCACGCCGCTCTCGGTGAGTCCCTCAATGGTATTGATCTCCGCGCCGTCGGCCTGAACTGCGAACATCAGACAGGAATGCACGGCGCGGCCGTCAAGCTGCACCAGGCAGGCGCCGCAGGCTCCCATCTCGCAGCCGGCATGCGTGCCCGTCAGCTCGAGCGCGTTGCGCAGGCAATCGACCAGCGTCTCGCGCGGCGCGACCTCGCAGGCGACCCTGCGGCCGTTGACGACGAAACGGACCCGCACGGTTTCATCGGCTTCATCCAGGAGGCTCTCGTCGAAGCCACTCATGCGCCCTCTCTGAGACGTCCGAGCAGGCGGCCGAGCAGCACGCGCGCGAGATGCAGTCGCATTGCGGGCGGCACCTCATCGCTTTCTGGTGGCGCGAGATCCTGTTCCAATGCAGCCTGCGCGGCGGCAATGCGCGCCGCATCGAGGCTGGAGCCGATCAGGGTCGCCTCAGCTCCCTTCACCCGTATCGGCGTATTGCCGACGGAAAAGAAGGAGATGCGGATGTCGTTGATGCGATCGCCGGTGCAGGTCGCAACCATGCCGCAACCGACCAGCGCATAGTCCCCGCGCCGTCGCGCTAGTTCGTCGAACGCAAAGCGCTGGTCGGCCTTGAACAGCGGAACGTAGATCGCCGTGATCAGCTCGCCAGGCTGTAATGCAGTCTCGAACAGGTCAAGGAAGAAGTCGTCGGCCTTGACGCGCCGGCTACCCGTGGCGCCAGCGATCTCGATCTCGGCATCGAGCGCCAGCGTCATCGCCGGGAATTCCGATGCGGGATCGGCCAGCGCGACACTGCCGCCAAACGTGCCGCGGTTGCGGATCGCCGGATGAGCGACGAAGGGCGCGGCGGCATGCAGCAGCGGCGCGAATTCGGCGATCAGCGGTTCGCTCAGCATCTCGCAGTGACGCGTCAGCGCGCCGATGCGCAGAAACGCGCCTTCGCGCCTGACGCCACGCATCTCGCCAATGTGGGTGATGTCGATCAGCAGCCGCGGCGCCTGGAGCCGCAGCGACAGCGCCGGCACGAGACTCTGGCCGCCGGCAATGAAACGCGCGTCGTCGCCAGCGCGCGCATGGGCATCCAGCGCCTGGTCGATCGTAGCCGCACGAAAATAGCTGAAAGCCCTCGCCTTCACCGCCGTTTCCTCGAGATCCATCGGCTCATCAGCCTGGACGCCAGATTTGTAACCATCTGGTCTCAAAATCCTGACACGCCGCCCGCGGGCGGTCAACAGGAAATGACCATTTGGTCACAAATGTACCTTTAGGCTAAGAAGGCGGAAGGGATCGCGATTCAACGGCAAAATGGCGAAGAAGACGCAGAAGACGACGAAGCGACCGACCAAGCGGCGGACCGAAACGCGTGACACAGCCGCGCCAAAGCGCCGCAACATGCGCGCGGCTGACCGCGAGCGCGCGATCGTCGACGAAGCCATCCGCTTCTTTGCCGAGCGCGGCTTCGAGGGCCAGACCCGCGAGCTTGCCAAACGCATGGGCATCACCCATTCGGCGATCTATCGCCACTTCCCGAGCAAGGAGGCGTTGATCGAGCGCGTCTATCAGGAGGTCTATCTCAGCCGCTGGTCACCGGATTGGGGGCCGCTGATCCGCGACCGCTCGCTGTCGCTGGAGGCGCGGCTCACGCGCTTCTATCTCGACTATGTCGCGCGCGTGTTCGAGTACAATTGGGTGCGGATCTTCGTCTCGTCCGGCATGAAGTCGTTCGGCATCACCGGCCGCTATCTCGACATCGTCCGCCGCGAGATCATCGAGCCCGCCACCGCGGAGCTGCGCCACGATCTAAGGCTACCCGATGCGTCGGCAAATCCGCTAAGCGAGCGCGAGACCGAGCTGCTCTGGGGCCTGCACGGCCGCATCTTCTATCTCGCGATCCGCAAGTTCATCTACGAGACGCCGATCCCGTCCGATCTCGACGCCATCGTGCGCGACGCCGTCCAGACCTTCCTGGACGGCGCGAAGACGACGATGCCGAAACTCCTGGCGCGCGATTAAAGCGCGGTTACCTCGGCAGGCTCGGCAGGTCGAGCCCGGTGGCGCGGGCGCAGTCGATCGCAGTCTCGTAGCCCGCATCCGCGTGGCGCATGACGCCGCTGGCGGGATCATTCCAGAGTACACGCTCGATGCGCTTTGCGGCCTCCGGCGTGCCGTCGGCGACGATCACCATGCCGGCGTGCTGCGAATAGCCGATGCCGACACCGCCGCCATGATGCAGCGACACCCAGGTCGCGCCGCTCGCGCAATTTAGCAGCGCGTTGAGCAGCGGCCAGTCCGACACGGCATCCGATCCGTCCTTCATCGCCTCGGTCTCGCGGTTCGGGCTTGCCACCGAGCCGCTGTCGAGATGATCGCGGCCGATCACGACCGGGGCCTTCAACTCACCACTTGCCACCATCTCGTTGAAGGCAAGACCCAGGCGATGCCGATCGCCGAGGCCCACCCAGCAGATCCGGGCCGGCAGGCCCTGGAACTTGATGCGCGCCTTGGCCATATCGAGCCAATTGTGCAGATGCTTGTCATCAGGCATCAGCTCCTTGACCTTGGCGTCGGTCTTGAAGATGTCCTCGGGATCGCCCGACAGTGCAGCCCAGCGGAACGGCCCGACGCCGCGGCAGAACAGAGGACGGATATAGGCGGGAACGAAGCCTGGGAAATCGAAGGCGTTCTTCAGGCCCATGTCCTGCGCCATCTGGCGGATGTTGTTGCCGTAGTCGAGCGTCGGGATTCCCTGCGCATGGAAATCCAGCATGGCCTGGACGTGTTCGACCATCGACGTCTTCGACGCGCGCTCCACCGACTTCGGATCGGCGGCGCGTTTCGTCTCCCATTCGGAGAGCGTCCAGCCCTTCGGCAGATAGCCGTTGATCGGATCATGCGCACTGGTCTGGTCGGTGACGATGTCGGGCTTGACGCCACGCCGCACCAGCTCCGGGAAAATCTCCGCGGCATTGCCGAGCAGGCCGACCGAGACCGCTTTCTTGGTCTTCGCGGCCTCCGCCATGATCGCGAGTGCTTCATCGAGCGTCGCGGCCTGGCGATCGAGATAGCCCGTGCGCAGCCGCATCTCGATGCGGCTCGGCTGACATTCGACGGCAAGCATCGAGGCGCCGGCCATGGTCGCGGCCAGTGGCTGCGCGCCGCCCATCCCGCCGAGGCCAGCGGTCAGAATCCATTTGCCGGCAAGGCTGCCGCCGTAGTGGCGGCGTCCGACCTCGACAAAGGTTTCGTAAGTGCCCTGCACGATGCCCTGGCTGCCGATATAGATCCAGGAGCCGGCGGTCATCTGGCCGTACATCATCAGGCCCTTGCGATCGAGCTCGTTGAAGTGATCGAGCGTCGCCCAGTGCGGCACGAGGTTGGAGTTCGCAATCAGGACGCGCGGAGCATCCGGGTGCGTGCGGAAAACGCCAACTGGCTTTCCGGACTGAACCAGCAAGGTCTGGTCGCCTTCGAGCTCGCGCAGCGATGCGACGATGCGGTCAAAACTTTCCCAGTCGCGCGCGGCACGGCCGATGCCGCCATAGACCACCAGCTCGCTCGGGCGCTCGGCGACGTCGGGATCGAGGTTGTTCATGAGCATGCGCAGCGGCGCTTCGGTCTGCCAGCTCTTGGCGCTGATCTCGCTGCCGCGAGGGGCGCGGATGGTGCGGTCATTGTCCAATCGGCGGTTCATGAAGACCTCTTCAGTCAAGTCTTGGAAACGGATCATTTGAAAGAGCTGCGAGCGCTGCGGCCGGTAGTGCATCGGCTTCGACGAGCGCGGCCGCTTTGGCGAGATCATCAGCCATGTACCGGTCGGCACCGAGCGCAGGCACCTGCTCGCGAAGCGCGGCGATGACGGCGACGAGTGCCGCGCTCGTCGCATGCGGCGCGCGCAACGTGATGCCTTGCGCAGCAACCAACAGCTCGATGCCGAGGATGGCGGCGAGATTGTCGGCCATGTCGGAGAGACGTCGCGCGGCATGCGCCGCCATCGAGACGTGATCTTCCTGGTTGGCACTGGTCGGCGTCGAGTCGATCGAACAGGCTGCCGCGCGCTGCTTGTTCTCGGCGTAGAGCGCGGCCGCCGTCACCTCGGCGATCATGAAGCCGGAATTGATGCCGGGATCGGGCGTCAGGAATGGCGGCAGCCCAAAGTTCAGCGCGGGATCGACCAGCGTCGCGATGCGCCGCTCGCTGATCGCGCCGATCTCTGACAATGCGAGCCCGAGCGCGTCGGCGGCAAAGGCCACCGGCTCGGCGTGGAAATTGCCGCCCGAAACGATCTCGCCGGTCTCGACCAGCACAAGCGGGTTGTCGGTAACGGCATTGGCCTCGACGATCAGCGTGCGCGCCGCCTGCGTGATCAGGTCGAGCGCAGCACCCGCGACCTGCGGCTGGCAGCGCAGGCAATAGGGATCCTGCACGCGCTCATCGCCTTCGAGATGCGACAGCCTGATATCACTACCATCGAGCAACGCCATCAATGTCGCGGCCGCTGCAATTTGCCCGGGATGGCCGCGGAGCGCCTGAATTTCGGGACGAAACGGCGCCGTCGATGCCATCGCCGCATCGACCGACAGCGCACCGGTCACAAGCGCGGCACGCGCCAGACGAAATGCGCGCAGCACGCCGGAGATCGCATAGGCCGTTGAGAACTGCGTGCCGTTGATCAGCGCAAGGCCCTCTTTAGGGCCGAGCGTCAACGGTGCAAGGCCGACCGCTGCAAGCGCCTCGCCGCCGAAGACTGTCTTGCCGCCGACGATCGCTTGCCCCTCGCCGATCATGACGGCGGTCATATGTGCAAGCGGCGCAAGATCGCCGGAGGCGCCGACCGAGCCCTGCTGCGGCACCAGCGGATAGACGCCTTGCGCCAGCATGGCCTGCAACTGCTCGATCACCGCGCGTCGCACGCCGGAGGCGCCGCGGCCGAGCGAGATGATCTTCAACGCCATCATCAGGCGGACGATCGGCTCCGGTGTGGCCAGGCCGACGCCACAGCAATGCGAGACGATGAGGTTGCGCTGGAGCAGCGCAGTTTGGTCCGGTGGAATCCGCTTCGAGGCGAGCTTTCCGAAGCCGGTGTTGATGCCATAGACGGGGACGTCGGCTTGCGCGGCCTTTGCCACAATTTCCGCCGCCGCCTCGACGCGCAGCCAGAACGACGGATCGAGTACGACTGGAGCACCTTGCAGCACGCGTGCGAGATCGTCGAGGCTGACCGTTCCCGGTTTGACGACGATCGCTGCGCGCTGTTCCGTCATTGTGCCCTCCACACCCGTCGATGCAGCGGATTGAAGCCGATGCGGTAGACCAGCTCGGCCGGACGCTCGATGTCCCAGATCGCGAGGTCGCACCATTTGCCGGCCTCTAACGTGCCGGTTTCGTCGAGAACGCCAAGCGCTCGCGCGCCTTCGCGGGTGATTCCGGCGAGGCATTCGGCCACCGTCATCCGGAACAGCGTCGCCCCCATGTTCATGGCGAGCAGAAGAGAGGTCAGCGGCGAGCTGCCGGGATTGCAGTCGGTCGCGAGCGCCATCTGGACGCCGTGCTTGCGGAACGCTTCGACGGGCGGCTTTTGTGTCTCGCGGATGAAGTAGAATGCGCCGGGCAGCAGCACCGCCACCGTTCCTGCCTTCGCCATCGCGGCGGCACCGGCGTCATCAGTGTGCTCGAGATGATCGGCCGATAGCGCGGAGAATTTTGCTGCGAGCGCAGCACCGCCGAGGTTCGACAGCTGATCGGCATGCAGCTTGACCGGCAAGCCAAGCCCCCTCGCCGTCCCGAACACTCGCGCCGTCTGTTCAGCCGAGAAGGCGATGCCCTCCATGAAGGCATCGACGGCGTCCGCCAGGCCCGCCTTTGCGATGACCGGCAGCATCTCCATGCAGACAAGATCGATGTAGCGGTCCTTGTCGTCATCGGCCTCGGGCGGCAGCGCGTGCGCGCCGAGAAAGGAGGTGCGGATCGCAACCGGCCGCTGACGGCCGAGGCTGCGGGCGGCGGCGAGCTGCCGCATCTCGGTCTCGGTATCGAGGCCATAGCCGGACTTGATTTCGACGGTGGTTGCGCCCTCGCCGATCAGCGCGTCAAGCCGCGGCAGCGCGCTCGCGACGAGATCAGCCTCGCTTGCCTTCCGCGTCGCAGCCACCGTCGAGACGATGCCGCCGCCGGCGCGCGCAATTTCTTCGTAGCTCGCACCCTTCAGGCGCAATTCGAACTCGTGTGCGCGGTTGCCGCCGTAAACCAGATGGGTGTGGCAATCGACGAGGCCAGGTGTGATCCAGCGCCCTTCGCAATCGATGCGCTTGATCGCATCGGCATCCGCCGGAAAGTCTGCCTCAGCGCCCGCATAGGCGATGTGGCCGCCGCGCGAGGCGATCAGGCCGTGCTCGATCTCGCCGAGATCGGGACGGTCGGCGCGCATCGTGGCGAGCCGGGCGTTGTGCCAGATCCGGTCGAAGCGTTCTGCCATGCGGACGTCCCTTGGTCGTGGGATGCTTGACTTATATGTCTAGACATATAATCGTGGGGAGGTTCTGTCCAGCCGGCGTGTAATCATGACCCGACTGCATTTCGCCTCCGCGCTCCTGCCCTCGGGCTGGGCCAATGACGTACAGGTGATCGTCACCGCGAGCACGATCGAAGCGGTGACTCCGGGCGTGGCGCCGGCCGCCGGCGACGAACGTCACCAAATCGCGCTTCCCGGACTTGCGAGCCTGCACAGTCACGCGTTCCAACGCGGCATGGCGGGATTGGCCGAGCTGCGCGGCGACAGCACGGATACGTTCTGGACCTGGCGCGAGACGATGTATCGCTTCGCGCTCGCCATGACGCCGGACGACGTCGCGGCCGTCGCGACGCTGCTATATGTCGAGATGCTGGAGCAGGGTTTTACCCGCGTCGGCGAATTCCACTATTTGCATCATGACCGCGACGGCACGGCCTACGCCGATATCGCCGAGATGGCTTCACGGATTGCGCAGGCTGCCGAGGCTTCCGGCATCGCGCTGACACTACTGCCGAGTTTTTATGCGCACGGCTCTTTTGGCGGCGCGCCGCCACATGCCGGCCAGCGCCGCTTCATCTGCTCGGTCGACCAGTTTGCCGCACTGATGGCTGCGTCGCACAAGACGATCGCAAAATTACCGGGCGCCAATATCGGCATCGCGCCGCACAGTCTGCGCGCGGTGGCGCCCGACGAACTCGCGGCCATCATCCCGTTCGCGGATCGCGGACCAGTGCATATCCATGCCGCCGAGCAGGTGAAAGAAGTCGAGGATTGCCTGGCTTGGTCGGGGAAACGGCCGGTGCAATGGCTGCTGGAGCATGCGCCCGTTGACCAGCGCTGGTGTATCATCCATGCGACCCACACAACGGATGCCGAAGTCACCGCATTCGCGAAGACTGGTGCCGTGGCCGGCCTCTGCCCCATCACCGAAGCGAGCCTCGGCGACGGCATCTTTCCTGCGCGCCAATTTTTCGACGCTGGCGGCTCGTTTGGCGTCGGCACGGATTCCAACGTGCTCATTGGTGTCACCGACGAGCTACGTCAGCTCGAATACGGCCAGCGTCTCAAGCATCGCGCGCGCAACGTGCTCTCAAGCGGCGCCGGCCGCTCGACCGGACGCACGCTGTTCGACCATGCTTTGGCAGGCGGCGCACAGGCGCTGGCACAGGCGAAGGTCGGACTCACGCCGGGCGCGCGCGCCGACATCGTTACGCTCGACGCCGCACATCCGTCACTGGCGGGGCGCGCCCACGATGCCATCATCGACGGCTGGATATTTGCGGCAGGGAGCCGCGCGGTCGATTGCGTCTGGGCCGGCGGCGCCAAGGTCGTCGAAGGCGGGCAACATGAACTGCGCCAGTCCGCGCGCGAACGCTTCAACGCTGCTGTGCGAAGGCTCGTCACATGAGCCTTGCCACCAACGCGGCGGACCAGCCGACGCTTTACAAGCGGATCCGCGCCGACGTCGAGAAGCGTATCCTGACCGGCGAATGGCCGCCCGGACATCGCATTCCGTTCGAGCACGAGCTGGTCGCACGCTACGGCTGCTCGCGCATGACGGTGAACAAGGCGCTGTCGGAGCTCGCCCAGGCCGACCTGATCGAGCGGAGGCGGCGCGCCGGCTCGTTCGTGCGCCGGCCGCAACATCAGTCGGCGGTGCTGAAGATCGCCGACATGCGCGCCGAGATCACTGCGCTCGGCCGCGCTTACGGCTACGAGCTGATGCATCGCAAGCTGCGCACGGCCACCGCCGCCGATCGCGATCGCCTCGGCGTCAAGAAGGCCGGCAAAGTGGTGGCGATCACTTGCCGGCACAGTGCTGACAACGTGCCGTTTGCCGTCGAGGACAGGCTGATTGATCTTGCCTCCGTGCCGGATGCGGCGACGGCCGACTTTGCGCACGAGCCTCCCGGCTCGTGGCTGCTTCATCATGTCCCATGGACAGAGGCCGAGCATACGATCAGCGCCATCATTGCGGACGATCGCGCGGCGGAAGCGCTCGACATCGCCGTCGGCGCGCCGTGCCTCGTGATCGACCGCTATACCTGGCGCAGCGCGCGCACCATCACCGCCGTGCGGCTGCTTTATCCCGGTGACTCTCACCGCCTTGTCGCCCGATTCAAGGGAGGCTGAGAGAACGATGTCGGCACAATTCGTGCAACGCTTCGAGCAACAGGTCTGCATGGACCGGCAGGAATCACCAGGACGTCAATCCATCGATCGGCAGGAGGACAACAATCATGCGTAGTTCGAAAGTGTTTGCGACAATCATTGCCCTTGCGGCCTCCACTCCAGTGCTCGCTGACGACGTCAAGGTCGGCGTCGGCATTTCGGGGTGGACCGGCTTCGCGCCGCTGACGCTGGCGAAGGAGGCCGGCATCTTCAAGAAGAACGGCCTCGACGTCACGATCAAGAAGATCCCGCAGAAGGACCGCCATCTCGCGATCGCCTCGGGCGACGTTCAATGCGCGGCAACGACGGTCGAGACCTGGATCTCCTGGAACGCCAACGGCGTCGCCACCAAGCAGATCTTCCAGCTCGACAAGAGTTTTGGTGCTGACGGCATGGCCGTGCGCAACGACGTGGCTGCGATCAAGGATTTGAAGGGCAAGACGGTCGCCGCTTCGGTGCCCGGCACCTCGCCCTATTTCGCACTGGCCTGGATGCTCAAGAAGAACGGCCTGACAGTGAAGGACGTCACCGTCGTCAATCTGGAGCCCGCCGCGGCCGCGCAGGCTTTCGTCTCCGGCCAGAACGACGCCGCAATGACCTATGAGCCGTATCTGTCGACCGTGCGCGCCGCGCCAGACAAGGGCAAGATCATCGCCACCACGCTCGACTATCCGATCGTGATGGACACCTTCGGCTGCACGCCGAAATTCCTCAGCGAGAACCCGAAGGCCGCGCAGGCGCTTGCTGACAGCTATTTCGAGGCGCTCGACATGATCGCCAAGGATCAGGCCAAGGCCTATGAGATCATGGGCGCCGACGTGAAGCAGACCGGTGAGGCGTTCGGCAACTCGGCCAAATACCTGCGCTGGCAGGACAAGGCCGCCAACCAGAAATTCTTCGCAGGCGACTTCCTAGCCTTCAACAAGGATGCCGCCGAGCTCCTGCTCGAGATCGGCATCATCAAGGCCGCGCCGAAGGTCGAGGACCTCTACGATTCGAGCTTCATCAAGTAATCTCTTCAAGATTTGCCACCCGGATAGATCGTTGATGCGTCCCCTGGATCCCGTGACATCGAGGCAGCGCGTGGCTTATGGCCTTGCGTTCTTCGTGCTGTTTGTTGCCCTCTGGTCGTGGGCGACGTTCGGCGGCCATGTGTCGAAAGTGTTCCTCGCCAACCCGCTGACTATGATGCAGGAAGGCGTCGATCTGATTGCCAAACAGGGCTTCCTGTTCGACATTGGCATGACGATCTGGCGCGTCGTTGGCGGTTTTGTGCTAGCCGCGATCATCGCGGTGCCACTCGGCGTGCTGATGGGTGCTTACAAGCCGGTCGAGGCCTTCCTCGAGCCTTTCGTCTCCTTCGCGCGTTACCTGCCGGCCTCCGCCTTCATTCCGCTGTTGATCCTGTGGGCCGGCATCGGCGAGATGCAAAAGTTGCTGGTCATCTTCATCGGCTCGGTATTCCAGGTCATCCTGATGATCGCTGTGACCGTCGGTGCGACACGGCGTGACCTGGTTGAGGCGGCCTATACGTTGGGCGCCAGCGACCGCGGCATCATCCGCCGCGTGCTGCTACCCTCCTCGGCGCCCGAAATCGCGGAGATCCTACGGCTGGTGCTTGGTTGGGCCTGGACCTACGTTATCGTCGCCGAGCTGATCGGCTCGTCCTCCGGCATCGGCCACATGATCACCGACAGCCAGGCGCTGCTCAACACCGGCCAGATCATCTTCGGCATCATCGTGATCGGCCTGATTGGCCTCGTCTCGGACTTCCTGTTCAAGGCGTTCAACGCCTGGCTGTTTCCGTGGAAGCTCGCATGACGATTCTGAAGATCGAGCAGGTTTCGCGAACCTTCCCAGCCCGCCACGGCAACGCCCCAACGAAGGCGCTGGAGCCGACCGACCTCACCATCGGCACCAATGACTTCGTCACCATCCTCGGTCCCTCCGGCTGCGGCAAATCCACGCTGCTCCGCATCGTGGCAGGCCTCGACCGTCCAACCAGCGGACGCGTCACGCTTGATGGGCGCGAGGTGACCGGCCCGGGGGCCGACCGCGGCATGGTGTTCCAGTCCTACACTCTGTTTCCCTGGCTGACCGTGCGCGAGAACATCGCCTTCGGCCTGCTCGAGCGCGGCGTGCCGCAGGACGAGCGGAACATGATCGCCGACGCCTTCATCAGGCAGGTCGGCCTGTCCGGTTTCGAGAACCACTGGCCCAAGCAACTCTCCGGCGGCATGCAGCAGCGCACGGCGATCGCGCGCGCGCTCGCCAACGATCCAAAGATCCTGCTGCTCGACGAGCCCTTTGGCGCGCTCGACAACCAGACCCGGGCGCTGATGCAGGAGATGCTGCTCGGGATCTGGGAGCGCGACCAGAAGACCGTGCTGTTCGTGACCCACGACATCGAAGAGGCGATCTTCCTCGGCAGCCGCGTCGTCGTCATGAGCGCGCGTCCCGGGCGCATCAAGGCCGATATCGCGATAGACCTGCCGCATCCACGCTCCTACAAGATCAAGACCACGCCCGAGTTCGTCCAGTTGAAGGAACGGCTGGTCGAGGAGATCCGCACCGAGGCGCTGAAGGTTACCGAACATGCCTGACAATCGTCCCTCCGCCGACGGCGCGCGCGTCCTCGCCGATGTCAATGCGCTCCGCGCCATCGGCGCTTACAAAACCGGCGTGCACAAGCCGACCTTCTCGGAACCGCACAAGCAATCGCTGGAGTGGCTCGTGGGGAAGCTGCCTGACGCAGGCCTCACTGCTGCGATCGATGGCATCGGCAACGTTTTTGGAAATAGCGCGAAGTCCGGGCCGAAGCTTCTGGCCGGCTCGCATCTGGAAAGCCAAAACTATGCCGGCTGGCTCGATGGCCCGCTCGGCGTCGTCTATGCGCTCGAGGCCGCGCGCGTGCTCAACGCCGATCCATCGCTCGAAGGCGCGGTTGAACTTGGCGCCTGGTGCGACGAGGAAGGACACTTTGGCCATTTTCTCGGCTCCCGCTCCTATGTCGGACAGGTCAACGAGGCCGATATCGACGCCGCGCGCGACCGCACCGGCGGCCGCACCATGCGCGACGCGCTCGCCGATATGGGACTCGCGGGGCGGCCACGCATCACCGTCGAACCGGGCCGGCACGTCGGATATCTGGAGGCGCATATCGAACAAGGCGATACGCTCGAAAGCGGCAAGCTCGCGATCGGCATCGTGACCTCGATCGTCGGCATCTGGCAATACCAGATCAATTTCATTGGCGAGCAGAACCACGCCGGAACCACCCGCATGGCCGCGCGAAAGGACGCCGGCCTGGCGCTGGCAAAGTTCTGCGTTGCGATCGACGAGCGTTTCCCGGCCGCGTGCGGACCGCGTACGGTCTGGACCACCGGCCGGATCACGCTGGACCCGGGCGCACCGAGCATCATTCCGGGCGCGGCCCAGATGCTGTTCCAGATCCGCGATGACGATCCTTCCGTCATCGCGCGGCTCGAGGAGCTGCTGCGGACCATGGCGAGCGAGGTCAACGCGAAAGGCCCCTGCACGATGACCGTGGAGAAGATCCGCACGGGTGCGCCCGCGATGATGAACGCCGGCTTTCAGGATGCAATCGAAGCCGCAAGCAAGGCATTTGCCGGTGGACGATCGCTCCGCATGCCAAGCGGCGCCGGCCACGACGCGCAGATGCTCGCGACGGTGATGCCCGCGGGGATGCTGTTCGTGCCGTCGATCGGCGGCATCAGCCACCATTGGACCGAAAACACTGCGGATACCGATATCGTCGCTGGTGCGCAGGTGTTTGTCGACGCGTGCCGGCGGATACTCGGCGGCTAGAACGACGTGCCACCTCCGAACCTGAACTCCTGGACGACGTCGTATTTGCCCTTCGTGATCGGCACCGCATAGTCGAAGCGCAGCGGCCCGAACGGCGAGGCCCAGATCAGGCCGACACCGACCGACGAGCGCACCACGCTGCTGTCATCATATTGAAGGCCGCAGGTCGGGCAGGCTTTGGTGTTGACCTCGCCCGTGGCCGCCCAGGATGTCGGGCCCTGATAACCCCAGAGCGAGCCGGCATCAGCGTAGACCGCGCCCTTCAGGCCGACTTCCTTGGGCAGGAACCAGAACGGCATCTGCAACTCCATGGACGCGCCCCAGTACTTCGTGCCGCCGAGAGCATCGCCGACCGCGCCGTAGCTGGCATAGGTGATATCGCGCGGACCGATGCCGTTGGATGCGAAGCCGCGCACCAGGTTGGGCCCCATCTGGAAATGATCGAGCATGCGCAAATCGTTGTCGCCGATCTTGTTGAGGATGCCGCTCTGCAGGTGGATCACGCTGACGATCTCCGACACCAGCGGCGTGTAGTATTTGGTATCGATCGCGGTCTTCAAATACGTCACATCGCCGCCGACCCCGGCGAAATCCTGTCGGAAGTCGATCAGCAGGCCATCGGTCGGGTTCTTGGTGTTGTCGAGCGTGTTGTAGCTCAGCGTGTAACCCAGCGCCGAGGTCAAGGTCGGACCGTTCGCCAGCTCCTTTCGGACCGGCAGGGTCGATTCACCGTCGCCATAGCAGCCGTAACCGTAGACGCCGGAGCTCGTGGAATTTGTCGGATCCACCCCACCCAGGACATTCGCGATGTAAGCCGGTGTCGGGTTGAAGGCCAGCGACGTATTGGCCGCGTTGTTGTTACAATTATTGTAGATGCTGGCGAGCGAGATGCTCTGCTGATAGAGCGAGTAGCGGAGCTGGAGCGAGAGATCCTCTCGCAGGGCGAAGCCCAGGCGCGGAGAGAAGCCCAGCGTCGTCACGCCGTAGCTGGTGTAGCTGTTCGACAATTGCTGGCGCCAATAGGTATCGATTCCGAGCGCTATCCGGTAGTCGAGCAAATAAGGCTCGACAAAGGACAGCGATACCCCGCGGGCATATTGGCCGTAGGTCACCGACGCCTTGGCATAGAGCCCTTTGCCAAGCAGGTTGCGCTCGGAGACCGAAACTTCGGCCAACGCACCGTCGGTCGTAGAGTAGCCGCCCGAGATCGAGAAGTCGCCGGTCGACTTCTCCTCCATCTCGACGATCAGGATCACGCGGTCGCTGGACGAGCCGGGCTCCGTGGTGATTTTGACGCTCTTGAAGTAGTCGAGGTTCTTCAGCCGACGCTCGGCGCGGTCCACCAACGCGCGATTATAGGCGTCTCCCTCGGAGAGGTCGAACTCGCGGCGGACAACGTAGTCGCGCGTGCGGGTGTTGCCGCGCAGATTGATGCGCTCGATATAGGTGCGCGGCCCTTCGTCGATGTTGAACACGACCGACACCGTATGCGCTTCGAAATTGCGATCACCGCTCGGCCGGATCACGGCGAAAGAATAGCCGCGGCGCGAGGCCTCGATCTGCATCTCCTCGGTCGACTTCTCGAGCAATTCGACATTGTAGAGCGAGCCCACATTGACGCGCGAAAAATTGCGCAACGAGCTCGCGTCAAAGTCGGGAATACCGGAGCGGAAATCGACGGTGCCGACCCGGTATTGCTGGCCTTCCTCGATCTTGAAGGTGACGAGGAAGCCTTTCTTGTCCGGATCATATTCGGTCAACGCGGCCACGACCTGCGCGTCGGCGAAGCCGTTCTTGAGGTAGAAGCGGCGGAGCAGATCGCGGTCGGCCTCGACCCGATCCGGATCATAGATGTCGTTGTTGCCGAGGAAGGAGAGCAGATTGCCCTCATGGGTCTTGACCACGTCGCGCAGGCGCGCGGCCGAGTAGGCGCTGTTGCCGATGAACTCGATCGATTTGACGCCGGTCTTGGCCCCCTCCTCGACGGTGAAGATCAGATCCACGCGGTTGCTCGGCTGCTCGATGATCTCGGGCGTGACGCGCACGTCGTAGCGGCCCGAGCGACGATAGATTTCGGCGATCCGCAGCGTGTCGGACTGCACCATCGCGCGTGAGTAGGTGCCGCGCGGCTTGGACTGGACCTCGGCCGAGAGCTGCTCGTCCTTGATCTTCTTGTTGCCCTCGAACGCGACCCGGCCGATCACGGCGTTCTCCAATACCGACACCACGATGCGGCCGCCGGCCCGGTTGACCTTGATGTCCTGGAACAGCCCCGTCGCGACCAGCGCCTTGAGACCCTCGTCGATGGCCGCCTGATCAAGCTGCCCGCCGGCGGCGGGCCTGAAATAGGAACGAACCGTCTCGGCCTCCACGCGGCGATTGCCTTCGACCACGATCGTATCAGCTGCTTGCGCCGCTGCCGGCTGCGGCAACAACACCAGAGGCAGTGACGTTGCAATCGACACGCCACTCACCACCACCGCGACAAGCCAGGCCCGCAAAACCGACATTCCACACCTCAAGAGCACCTGACTGCTCTGAAACGAAACGGCTGTGGCCGCGGTGTGGCGTTGTGATTGCTGTACTGTTTCCGTGGATTGAATTTGATTGAGCGACTCTCCCGCCTCGACGCACGGAACGCCGCACGCGCGTCCCGTTTGCGCGCGCAGCAGCAACATCGCGCAAAACATCGCTTGTTTACAGGCCGCAGGCGCGATGCGAGAGCCGTCGGCATCAGCCCACGCGCATGGAATGTCCGCCCGATGAACCCGATCGTCACGACCAGACTGGCGCTGGTTGCCGTCCTCGCCACGACCGTCATTTGCAACGCCGACCCGGCCACCAACCGCGATCGGCAGCAGACGGCACGGCAGGTCGTCTATGACTACGGTCGGCGCGGCCCCAATCACTCCAACCAGTCCGCTCCGCATACGCGCATCTATGTCAGCAAGCGATCGTGGCTGGACGGCGGGACCGAGGTGCTGCCCGGCGACCGCAAATTCAGCGACTACGCCTTTCCGCCCGGCACGTCCTTCGCGCGCCAGAACAACAATCGGCCGCTCGATCGGCAGCCTCTCAACCCCGCCTCGGACCTCGGCGGATTTGAGCAGAGGATGCCGATTTCCTGGTGACCGGCTGTCCGCGACCCTGGCGGTCGCCTCGATGGGCAAGACCGTCAGCAATGTCCGGTCGCATTCAGCAACATTCCACGGGGCGCGACGATCGGGCACGCGTGCGCAGATCGAGGCGCACGCTTCCCCCACATCGTCATTGCGAGCGCAGCGAAGCAATCCAGAATTCCTCCGCGGTGACAGTCTGGATTGCTTCGCTGCGCTCGCAATGACGGAGCAAGGTGTATCATCGTCATTCTCGAATTTTCATCTCAACTTGCAGACGCGGTTTCGCATTCTCGCGGCGCGTTTCGCCCGAGTTTTGCTTCGTCGCTCCACCCTCATATCCAAGAGGGCGCAGGGAAGGCCGGGTGCCGGCTGGCACCCACGGTCCGCTGTGCGAAAATGCACGCAGAAGAACTGCACAGCGGCATACAGGTGAAGCCAAATACACGGCCTTCCCTGCGCAGGGGAGTATCCGAGCCCAAAAAGCCTCAATAAATCAATGCGATGAGGCCGATGTATTCACCGTTGTGTCGCGATCCGGGGAAGTGTCTGATGTGCAATAATATTTTATGAATCCTCGGCCGGACCTGCCGTGACGGCCGTTCGGCCCGCAGAGCGCGATTGCTCTGCGGGAAACTTTTGGCAATCAGCCTCCAGGGTTCGTTGTCGCTTGCGTGGCCGGTCAACGGGGCGGTGCGGGAGTAGCCACAGGTTGCTGGGTCGTAAGTGGCGCCGCAGCAGGGGCTGCAGCAGGTCGCGCCGCGGCAGGGGCCGCAACAGGCCGGGCGCGTGGTTCACAGAGACCATTCACCATGCGCATTTTTCGAGCGCTGCACTTGCGGACTGCGGCACGCACCTTGGCGTTCGATACGCAGATGCCATCGACCAGTTGGCGTCCCAGCCCACATCCTTGGCGAACTGGAATGACCGAATTGTTCTGCAGCTGAAGTGGGGCGTACGGCATACTCTGTGCTGAGGAAGCAACGCATAGCACGAGCGCAACGACGGCGGGTCTGATCATTTCTTCCTCTCCAGTGTTACAGAAAGCATGCCGATGACTTCATCATGGCTTCGAGCCGCATGTTTCAAAACGGCCTCGCGCCGCTCAGTACGGAGGGCAAACCCAGTTGCCATAGGCGTCGTAGCCGCAGCCACCGCGGTAATAGGCCCCCGCCGCAGCTGCGCCAACCGCAGCCGCACCGACCGCCGCCGCTCCATAGCCGCGGTAGGGATAGCGGTAGCCGCCCCGATATGCTCCGCCGCGCACAGCGACAGCGCCGCCCCGGTATCCCCGAGCCGCGACCGCGCCGCCGCGGTATCCCCCCCGAGCCGCGACCGCGCCGCCCCGGTAACCGCCCGCTCGCGCGCCGCCGCCGTGGTAGCCTCCGGCGCGCGCACCGCCGCCGCGACCGGCGCGGGCGAACGCGTCGTCGGCATGGGAGGTGACCAGCAGCATGGCCGCGGCTGCTGAAGCGATGAGAATTCGACGCAACATTAGCGTCCTCCTTCTTTGAGAGAGAAAAGCCGCGGACACCTGTGTATTGCGGCGAACCGCGGTTCGGTCTGCGAAGCGTTACGCTCAGGAGCTTCCCACGCTTGACCTAGATCAAACCTCGCCGTTCATCTACGTGAACGAGCACTGGCGACGCGCTGATCAAGCGCGTCCTGCGTGACGCTGGCGCGCCACCGTAATGGCACCGCCTTAGCGATGAGCGCCGCAAATGCTGGTTCGTGAGGTGCGCGATCTTGCTGATGATGACGCCGCGAGCTGTGGCCTTCATCGTGGCCTCCAATAGCACGTCGGAATATCGCATCAGCTGCACACTTCCAGGAACAACTCGGTTCCGAGTTTATTGGACGAAGAAGCAGGATGGTGACGGGCTTGGCGAGCATTGATGACAAAGCGGCCAGTTCGCAAGCTCAGACTGCAATTCAGTATTTGGTATGGGCTATCGAAGAAATTGAGAAAACAGGCAACCAAGAGGCCGCGCAGCATGCGCGCTTTGCATTGAAGGGCCTGCGGGAGTCTATCGCGAGCGGACGCGCTGGACTACGAGATGGACGGGCTGATGGCCGATCCCGGCTGACAACGCCCCGTGTAGGATAACTACGATCTCAACCATGACGACCTACCCGCAGAAAATCACCTTCGGCGAAATGCGCGAGATCGGCACCCGTGACGTGCTGGTCTATGGTCGGGACCCCGAATGCGGCCACCGCATGACATTCAACGCGGATTGCTGGCCCGATGACATGCGGCTCTCCGACATCGAGCCGGACTTCGCCTGCGCCGACTGCGGCAAACGTGGCGCGGACCTGCGGCCGAAGTTTTCGGAGGCGCGCATGGGGACCGCGGGCTGATGCCGTGGTCGGCTCGGTTCTTCGATCCGATCATGCTGCCCTGACGGGCGCAAGCTGCTGACGCTGCGCAATGCCGCCATCTTCATCACCGAGATGCCGAAGGCCGAGCACGCCGACGAATGGCCTCTCCACCGCCCATGCCGTGCTGACGCAGTCGCTGATCATTCACTATCGTCTTGTACCACCCGGTCGTTCGGAACTGCTTGTGAAAACGTGCCAAACATTTGCGATCAGCGACCTATGCGCTTGCTCATGGTTGGTCTTTGCACAGGTGTATCGCGTCACCAATCAGACCGACCTGAACCAAACGAAACAACATCCCAATGATCAGCCAGCACCAACGACGCAACAACAACGAAGCTCAGCGATGGGACAGTCTGCCGGGGCCAGTCTGCCAACAGCAAGACGAAAACAGCCCCCACGGATGCGCTATGCAGCAGTTGGCCGGCCACCTGAGCAAGCCCGCCCCGAGCGACAAGAAAACGCTCAACGCGCTTAAGGCTGCCGCTTGATCGCCACAGCCGATAGGCTTCGTCCTCGCTACGTCGCCCTCGTTGCGCCCGCCAGCTCCGCGCGGCAGAAGCCGGGCGCAGGCTTATCGGCTGACCGGTGATCAAGGTAGGTCGCCGATGCGGGCCTGGCCCTGCCGCCTTGCCGTGGTCCTGTGGCGCTGCCGTCCCGGCACGATGCACGCCCTCCTACGCAGTCTGACTTGCTTTGCGCCGTGCGCGGCTCGCGGAGGGGCCCGCTTACCAGCCTTCGCATCGGCCTTGTGGATAATCGCCGGAAGACCGCTGCGGAGGCCGATGGCTCGGGTTAGCTGTCGGCGGGCTGGGGACCGCAATGAGCTTACATCAGGACTACTATATCGAGACCGTCGATACGGGCGGCCGTCCGTACCCTTGGCGCTGGGAATTGAAGCGGCGTAGCTCCCCGATGGGCATCAAGCTGGGCGCGGGTGGTTATCAATCTGAGGCGGCTGCACTACACGGGGGGCAGCGCGCGCTGGCGGAATTTCTCAAAGACCTATCGAGAGAGGACCAGCGCAAATGAACTCGGGTAAAGAAACGTCGAAGCCCAAGCCTTCGCGCGAAGAAGACGCCTTGCGCCTCATAGAGCAGCACGTGGCCGATCTGCGGGCGATCATCAAGAAGCTTTTGCGGAAACTGAATTGAGGCCCTTCCCTCTAGGCCGCCTGAGCGAGGGACCATTGTCCCTTGGGACAGCGGTGATTCCTACCCTGGGAAATTTACGGGTGGTATGGCGCGCGATGCGAGCGCTGCCCGTGATCGCGGTCGTGCTCGCCGACTGAAGAGCTGACCCGGCGACTGAAGAGCTGAAGGTGCCGCGCGGGCACCTCGCTGGGGACTGTCACGGGTCGTCAAGTTACTTTGGGGCTCAGGCGAAGTGCCGGGGTACGCGACACGGCGTCGTATCAGCATATTTAGCCCGGGTAAAAACGATATTGCATAGCAACACCGACCGCGGGTCAGGAACACAACACACAGCCTGCGCGGATCGCATTTTCCAAAAGTGGATAGACAAATAGCGGAACGGTTCGCCGCGACGACTATTGGCGCAAGCCGACGATTTTGACGAGCTATGCAATCGAAGGATAAGATTGAACGCAAGTCTCTCAGCTAGGAGGCGGCTTTGAACCACAGAGAAGTCGAGACTTCGCTTCACGAATGCGAGCAACAGGTGCGCTGGCTAACCTCGATCATGGAGGCCAGCGACGACGCGATTGTAAGCAAGCATCTCGATGGCACGATTACGCGCTGGAACAGGGGTGCCGAGCGTATTTTCGGCTACTCGCCCGAGATGGCGATTGGTCAGCCCATTACACTTGTGATCCCTGAGGAACGGCGAAGCGAAGAGCGAAAGTTTTTGACGCGCCTCAGACAAGGCGAGCGCATCGACCATTTTGAGACCGTTCGGCAAACTAAGCATGGCAGCCGGATCGCAGTCTCGCTGACCATTTCTCCTGTCGCGGACGCCAAAGGCAAAATCATTGGCGCATTAAAGATCGCGAGAGACATCACCGAAAAGAAAACTCGGGAGATGATCAAGACATTGGCGGTCGAGGGCGAGCACCGCGATGCTAACCCTCAGACTGCTATGCAGTATTTGAAGTGGGCACTTGAACATATCGAAAAGGCCGACAATCAGAAAGCTGCCCACCACGCCCGCATTGCCTTCGAGGCGCTACGCAAGGGCGTTCAACCTACAGTGTGATTGTGAGCCGCCTTGGCTTCGCCAAGGATCGCGAACGCTTGCCCGCTCTGGTCTTGACCTCGTCGTTGTGCCCGTGGCGCTGCCGGGCCGCAAGATGCGTAGCGGCTTGATATAACAAAACCATTTGGGGCTTACGTGCCGGGCCGGCTCGCCCCTACCCGGGCCGCAACTTCCTCCATTTTTCCTGCAACGTCGTCGGGCGTGAGGATGCCTTTCTCAAACAGGATGTTGGTAAATGCGACAATCCAGCGCTCGTAATAGGTCAGCTTGCCGATAAGCTCAGCTCCGAGGGCTTCAACGCCGCGGCGCTTCTCCTCAGTATTAATGATCTTGTGAAAATCAAGGACATCTGCGAGGGCGTGGCACCGCTTCTCCCAAGGCCCCAATTCGTGCTCAACGCGCTCGATGGGACCCGCCTGAAGCCCGCCAAATTCAGTCGGCAGATGCGTGAGAAGTTCTTGCTTAGTCGGCATGCTCGCCTCCTCACCTTGTTACTTGAGTTCGACCGGCACGACCCCAATCATTGAGTCGCGAGTCACGAGCGCGGCGAGTTGTTCCTCGCTGAAATTTTCGGAGCCTTTCGGTCGCTTCGGCAAGACCAGAAATCGAACCCGTGCTGTAGAATCGCTGACACGCACTTCTACATCATCCGGAATGATCGTACCGAACTCCGCAAGCACGGCCCGTGGTTCGGTAACCGCGCGAGCACGGTATGGTTTCAACTTGTACCAATCGGGCGGCAGCCCAAGCACTGGTCGCGGATAGCAAGAGCAGAGTGTACAGACGACCAGATTATGAACGTCATCCGTATTTTCGAGAACGATCAGGCCGGTATCGTCATAGAAGCTGATCCCAAGTTCCTCGCAGGCCCCGCGCCCGTTGGCAAGCAAGCGCTTCTTGAACTCGGCATCGACCCAAGCGCGTGCGACGGCCTTCGCGCCGAGCGCTGGCGTCCGTGAATCCAGAACCTCGATCTGCCGCCGAATCTCGTCCGCCCCAATGAGCCTTCGCTCGACGAGTAGCTCGCCGACCGACATTTCCAGCATCTCAAAATATCCCGGTACATAGTCGCCGGATCCAATGCCGGCAGCGGCCTGATCATGATCGCGATGGTCATGGTCGTGGTCGTGATGATGCTCCGCCATGATCAAATCCTTTCCAGCCAAGTTTCGAAAACCTCGATGAGCAAGCTGTCTTTCGAGGACTTCGGGTAGGCGGGCCAAAGTTCTGTCATAGGCAGTGAGATCCGGTAGTAGTGGCGTTCGGAACCCGCGTTGCGGCCGTATCCTTCTTCTTCATTATTGACGGCGGCCGGCTCGATGACCGCCACGATTGCCCCCCTCTTGCCGCGAATGTAATTGGGCACCCGGAAATGCCCGATTGGAAATCGAACTGCGACCCTGACGCGGTCGCCTATTCCGAATATCGGTGCTTCGCCTTGGGCTAATACGGTCTGAGGCGTAGGCATCTTCCCCTCCAAACAGATGATCGAAGGGCCTTGAGAGTCGCTCCCCGAAGGGCCGGTTTCGACATGGTGTTTGCCGGCAGCGACGGCACGTTCACGACCCATCGTAGGGACGGGCTGCATCGCCTCGTTGATTTAGATCAACGGACGATCCATGAGCTGGAGCGCCACTTGCGATATAAGGATTGCATGCAGGTTCGCGGCTACCCGGACATCGACTTGGGGATGATCTTGTCGCCGACAGAATTTCTGATCAAGGGCTTCAGATCCTCACGGTTCGCAGCCGCAACGCGTTGCCGACAACGCTGATAGACGACAGTGCCATCGCAGCCGCGCCAATAATCGGTGAAAGCAGAATTCCGAATGCCGGATAGAGAATTCCGGCAGCAATCGGGATACCGGCGGCATTATAGATGAATGCAAAGAACAGGTTCTGCCGAATGTTGCTCATGGTTGCCTGCGATAGCCGACGTGCACGAACAATGCCGCCGAGATCGCCACCCAGGAGGGTGATGCCAGCGCTCTCCATAGCGACGTCGGTACCCGTCCCCATTGCGATGCCCACTTCGGCCGCGGCCAGGGCGGGCGCGTCGTTCACTCCGTCCCCAGCCATTGCAACCACACGTCCTTGTTTGTGCAGTCTGGTCACAACAGCGCTCTTTTGATCCGGAAGCACTTCCGCCTCGACGTCGGAAATTCCAAGTCGTTTCGCTACGGCGTTCGCAGTCGTGCGGTTGTCGCCGGTCAGCATGATGACCGTGATGCCTTCGGCAGCCAGGGCCCGGAGCGCCTCCGGTGTGGACTGTTTCACGGGATCGGCGATAGCAAGCACGCCGGCCAACTTGCCGTCGACTGCAATATTGATCACCGTGGCCCCGTCTCCGCGAAGCTTTTCCGCTTCTGGTTCGAGCGAGGCCGTCTCAATGGCCAGCGACTTCAAGAATGACGAGTTGCCAAGTTGAACCGTCTTACCTTCGACCTTGCCGGTGACACCCTTTCCGGTCGGAGAGTCAAATTCTTCAACTGCCGCCAACGTCAGATTTCGCTCTTTCGCAGCACGTACGATAGCGTCGGCCAAGGGGTGCTCGCTCGACCGCTCCACGCTGGCCGCTAGAAAGAGGATCTCGGTTTCCTCAAATCCCGTCGCCGAGACGATTGAAACAACTTTGGGCTTGCCTTCAGTCAGTGTCCCGGTCTTGTCGACCAACAGCGTATCGACCTTTTCCATCCGCTCTAGCGCTTCAGCGTTCTTGATCAGAACGCCAGCCCGAGCGCCACGCCCGACCCCGACCATGATGGACATTGGCGTGGCAAGGCCGAGCGCACAGGGACAGGCAATGATGAGTACGCTGACGCCCGCCACCAGCCCGAACGCCATTCGGGGTTCCGGTCCAAACATAGCCCAGGCGACGAAGGCGAGAAGCGCCACGAGGATCACGACCGGCACGAACCATCCGGCAAACTGATCGGCCAGCCGCTGTATCGACGCGCGCGAGCGCTGCGCCTCCGCTACCATCTTGACGATCTGGGAGAGCAGCGTGTCGCGACCAACCTTGTCGGCGCGCATCACGAAGCTGCCCGACTGGTTAAGGGTGCCCGCGATTACCTTGCGGCCCGGTTCCTTGGTGACAGGCATGGACTCGCCAGTCACCAGCGACTCGTCGAGGGAGGAGCGGCCTTCGAGGATGACGCCGTCTACTGGCACCTTTTCGCCAGGCCGTACACGCAATCTGTCGCCAACCTTCAGGGTGTCGATCTGGACCTCGTGGTCGACTCCGCTGTCGTCGATGCGGCGGGCAGTCTTGGGTGCAAGTTGCAGCAGCGCCTTGATGGCTCCGGAGGTGGCCTCGCGGGCGCGCAATTCGAGCACCTGGCCAAGGAGAACAAGGACCGTGATGACCGCGGCAGCTTCGAAATAGACGGCCACCGCGCCGCCATGTCCGCGGAAGGCGGCCGGGAAGATGTTCGGGGCAATGGTGCCGACAACGCTGTAGACATAGGCGACCCCCGTGCCCATCGCGATAAGCGTGAACATGTTGAGATTGCGCGTCAGCAGCGATTGCCAGCCACGGACGAAGAACGGCCATCCAGCCCAGAGAACGACGGGCGTTGCAAAGACGAGCTGGATCCAGTTCGACAGCGTCTGGTCGACCCAGCCGTGACCGCCGACGAGGTGACCACCCATTTCCAGAACGACGGCCGGCAGGGAGAGCACGAGGCCAACCCAGAAGCGCCGCGTCATATCCGCGAGTTCGGGGTTGGGCGGCGCATCGAGGCTTGCGACCGCGGGTACCAGTGTCATGCCGCAGATCGGGCAGCTTCCTGGACCGACTTGCCGGATCTGCGGATGCATCGAGCAGGTATAGATTGTGCCTTCCGGAACGTCGGATGTCGGCTTGCTGTCCGCTCTCGGCTCGGCGCCCTTCGAATTGGAAATACCCGTCGCGGTCACGCTTTCCAGCTTGGTCATCGGATTCCTCTTTCAACCACGCCCTTTCGCAAACGGCAGCACCACAATGGAATGGTTCGCAACCCGACCCACGGTGCGACGCATCCGCTGCGAATCCCGAGGTCTATAGAGGACCTCCTCAACCGACCAGTAGGTGTCCAAAGATGTCGGACAATTGACTTGGATCAAGAGATGATTTTAGTCGAGCGGGTACCAGCGTTTGAGCCCCCGTTCTGTGTTGGTGCGGTGGGATCGAATCCAGTGCATTGGCGGGCGGCCTGCGAAGGCGGTGACTGGTTGGATTTGAACTTGCGGCGGCCTTGGCTAGGATGCCACAGACCGTGACAGCCTACCCGCAGAAAATCACCTTCGGCGAAATGCGCGAGATCGGCACCCGTGACGTGCTGGTCTATTGCCGGGATCCCAAATGCGGCCACCGCATGACATTCAACGCGGATTGCTGGCCCGATGACATGCGGCTCTCCGACATCGAGCCGGACTTCGTTTGCGTCGCCTGCGGCAAGCGCGGCGCGGACCTGCGGCCGAAGTTTTCGCAGGCGCACATTGGCGCAGGTTAGGCAGTGGTCGGCGCGCTTAAAATGCTCATCGACCAGCAAGCCAATGCCGGATTGCGCGGCCCGCAAGCCAAACAATGATGCCCAAGCCGACGATCACCATTCCCAAGGGATCGTAGTTCGGCCGCGCAAAATAGAGCCAGACGACCATCCCGCCAGCGATCATGACCACAGCAATCCATGACGCTATCCAATACAACAGGTGCCCAAGACGCGATGCCATCGTCGATTTTGTCATGTCCGCGAGGCCCCGCTGTTAGTTAGTCCCGATTGGCGTGGCCGTCTTGAGCAACACGCTACGACTTCTCTGATCGCTTGGCGAGGACGCTGATGCGTAGGCGCGGCCTGCCTGGCCTCCTTTTTGCCTCCGTCCCGGCGATGCCTCTGTGGGCGCGCCTGTGCGGGTCCGGGCTGGCCCTGCTCTGGCGTCGCCGCCGTCGTGAGCGCGCCTATGGTCACCGCGCTGATCCCTTTGATCAACGGAGTGACGATCATGAAGTCAGCATAAGCGTGAGACTATTGTGCGTTCGGGCAACGGCTGCCATCCTCGCTGGGTGCAAGCGCGCGGATGCTGCGCCCGTCGAAGCCGTGCGCTGCCGTGACGTTGGCGCGGTTGTCGTCGGACGTGACGTGCGCAAAGCACTCGCGCTGTCGCACTAACGCCAAGCCGCGCTGGGGATTTCAGGCTCGTAAGAGCGGCAGCCTGACGCAAAACACTGCACCCCCGCTGGGCCTGTTCTCCGCCCAAATCTGCCCGTCATGCGCCTCCACAAGGGTTCGAGCGATGGACAGACCTAACCCCATTCCCTGTTCTTTTGTGGAGAAGAAGGGAGCAAAAATTTCCTTCAGCATGTCGGGTGATATACCTGGTCCGGTGTCCGAAATGAATACGTCCGCACTGTTCTCCGCGCGCACGGTTGCAATCTCCAACCTGCGTTGATCGGCGTGCAAGCCAGACATCGCGTCCACGGCGTTCACAAGTAGGTTCAGAATGACCTGATGAAGCTGGAGTGCATTACCTTTGACTGGCAACGGCATCGGCGCAATGGAGCTACGAACAGGGGTGTCTTGTGCGACCGTGAGAGCTGTGAAAAAGCGAATGGCGTCCTGCACCGGCTCATTGAGATTGACCTCTTTGAATTCAGGGTTCGATCTCTTCAGGAGATTTTTCAGGTTTCGGATGACATCCGCTGCGCGATGACTGTCGAGCCGGATATCGGCAGCTATTGCCCCCAGTTCCGATAAATCCGGCTTAGGGGATTGCAGCAGCGCCTCCAACGTTTCGGCGTTGGCAAGAATGGCACCCAATGGCTGGTTAATTTCGTGCGCAATTGTCGCGGCGAGTTCACGGGCCACCGAATAGCGATGAGAGCGCGCCAGTTCGGCCAACCGCTGACGCAATTGCACGTCGGGGGCGATACTCACGTAAATGCACCGACGACAAGCGCGAGCCCCGCACCGCCGTGCACATTTGTCATGATTTGCATCCCCGATGGTACCCGCCGAGACTGGCCTAGCGAGCAAATGTCTTGCTTAGCGATAGGAGCCAACACGGCAAGCGTCAATACGTCCAACGGCTGACGAGGAGATACCCGCTCGGATGGCGATCCCCTCCGCAATCGGTCATCGCAGGGTCCTTCTGAGGCCGTGAGTTTGTGCGGGGATAGCTCGACCGCGTCGTATGAATATATCTACAAATCACCACACCGCCCTAAATTATGTGCAATCCGGTACACAATGCGGCGCTCCACGGCAGAAGCAGACATCAAACTGCGGATGCTTGATGCCCGCTTGAGCCGCGTGATTGCAACTGGCAGCTACTTCGCAGCGAAATGACGCTGTGGATCAACTGGAGACCTGAAGTCTCGTTGCCAACTGGCAGGGAAAGTTGCCTTTTCAGGACGTCAAAGCGATGGCGCCACCGCCGACCAACGATGTTAGCGCGGGTGGCCGCTAATGCAGACCTACGCTTAGTCGTCATCATCCTCAGGTTCCATGCGATGTTCAATCGCATCGCGTATTCCCCGCATGGCTGCGTATGTCGCGAAGGACATTCTTTTCTTCTGGTCCGGGGTTAGCGTTTTATAAAGCGGTTCCCATGCGTCGGCGAGTTTCTTAAGGTCGGCCGCACGTTGACCCAGCATCTCCGCTCGGCCCTGCATGAGCTCGACCGGATTGCGTTCACCAAGCACTTCCAGGGGACCGTTGTCGCGGAGTTCTACCAACCGTTCCAACCGCGCTTGTCGGCTCTTCGCTCTCGCACGTATAGCGTCTTCAATGGCCGGCCAGTATTTTTCCTGATCGGACGTGAGTTGCAAGGCGGCCTTGATTATGCCGACGCGCGCATCCGTCAATGCCTTCAGGTCCGTGGCACCAAGATGCGGCGTTCCGGCAGTGGAAGACATCTCCGCTGCTTGGGCAAGAGGAGATGCCGTTAAAAGAATTGCAGTTACTGCAACGGCTATTTTATCGATCATCATCGCAAGCTCCTAGGTTCGGTATCGTTGCCAGCGGTTGAACGCGTCGTCAGGAAGGAAGGTGAGCAGCAGCATGGCAGCAGCTGCTGAAGCGAGGAGAATTGAACGCAACATTGGCGTCCTCCTTCTTTGACGTCGATGTCCGAAGCGTCGCGCTCTAGAGCTTCCGATGCTTGACCTAGATCAAACCGCGCCATTCATCTAGTTGAACGGCGGTGATGCTTGTGCGCTATCGCACAACGGCAATGCCTAGCCGATCTCACAGCCGAACGACAGCAACAGCGGTCAACACTATTGGCATGACGCCCACCACAATCACCGTAGCCTGGAACACTAAATCGCGACCCATGGGTGGAGAATAGATTCGGGTCATGTAGGTGATGTAAGAGCGTGTCGAAGTTCGGCAAAGCGAACTAAGACGCACACTGGGAAATTTGCGGCTGTTACTTTAGTGCCTGCAGTCCCGGCGATGTCAGCCACTCAGTCATGCGGACCGCGATTTCGTCATGTCGGACTTTGACTATGAGGGCGTGCCGCTCCGAACTGGGGAGCAGTGAGCGGCGTTGCGCCGGGAAAACTCACCAACGCGTGATCGAATAGGGGCCGATATCCGTTATGCCCACTACTGGTCACTTCTATCACTCGGCGTGTTTTTTTGACCCATTGGGCGGTCCGCACATTCATTGACAAACTAGCACTGGGGTTTTTGCTTGCGTCAGCACCTTGTTGGTCACGCTGCCGATTAGAAGCGCGGAAAGTCCGCTGCGCCCGTGCGATGACATAACTATGAGATCGCAGCCCTTGTCCTTGGCCGCTGCAATAATGGCCTGATGGGGCTGCCCATTCTCAACTTGAATTGTCTCGCAAGAAACACCGGCCGCCTTGGCTCCACTTGCCACACGGTCCAAAACACTCGCGGCCTGCTCCTTGCGCAGTTCGGCATATGTTGCGACTGCTTCAAGGAACCGTCCCGACATTTCCGAAAACGGCTCCACAACGAAGATCGCGGATACCTTGGCCCCAAGGGATTTCGCCAGCGCCAAGCCATGCGCTACTCCATGCTCCGCTAACTCCGACCCATCAGTTGGAATAAGAATATGGTGGTACATGCTTCACCTCCCGATTGTCTGAACGTGTCGCTTCCTTCCGAATGTAAGTTAGGTCCGCATTTCGGATCCAATCTTGAGATAGATCAATCTATCGTATGCCCGCGTTGGCCCTTCTCGGCCCCCCGGCAGAGGGATTGGCACGGGCGACAACACCTGTGTCTGAAATCCAACCTATATTCTTATATCTCAGACCGCGCGAGGATCAGCTATTACGCCATCGGCGTGCGCCGAGAGCGTAACAGCGGAGATGTTGGGCTTTTTGAGGCCTAAGCGGGCATTGATGGATTTGTGCTCAAGCCACATCGCCATCAGGTTTCACCGCGACCGCGTTCACTTGCGTCATAGAGCCTCAGCTTCCGCAGAAGAATAGGCATCGTGAGCCCCTGGACGACGACTGAAAAAACAACAACGCCAAATGCTGTGACCAATATTTGATTGTAGTGCGGAAAGGAGGGCGGAAGCGCGAGAGCTAACGCCAATGCCAGGCCCCCTCGCAATCCACCCCACCAGAGGACATGTTGCTCGCGCATGGGTACGGCCGAACCCGAAGGTCGAAAGGACAAACACACCGGATAGACCGTGAGGCCTCGTCCCATGAGTACCAAGCCGATTGCAAGCAAGAGATCTCTGGTGCCGACCTCGGTAAGGGGCATGCCCCCGACCCTCAAACCGATCAAAAGAAAAATCAGGGAGTTTGCGATGAACGCGCCGAACTCCCATAGGCCGATCACGAAAGAACGACCGTCGGGGGAAAAGGCTTTTCGGCCCTTATCCTCGCCGAGAACACCCCGATTGCCCATAACAAGACCAGCCGCGACGGTAGCAAGAACACCCGAAGATTGGAGATTTTCTGCCAACAGAAACGATCCGTAGGCAGCGACGGCAGTCAATGTAGCTTCCACCAAACGGTCGGAGGTTCGTCCAGCGATCGCAATGGCCGCGACGCCACACGTAACTCCTATCAGAATGCCCCCGGCCGTCATGAAAGCCAGGTTACGTCCCACGGTCGCCATGCTTAGCTGCGAACTGTCCGTCGCCTGTGCCCACGTAAGGACAAGCGCAAACAAAATCGCTGCAACGCCGTCATTGAACAGGCTTTCACTCTCGACCAACAGGCGGAGGCGCCCCCTAATGCCGATTTCCTTGAACATGGCAAGAACGGCGATCGGATCGGTTGCAGCAATCAGCACCCCAAAAACGAGAGCCGCTGAAGCGGGCCAAGCCGAAAACGTCACCATGCCTGCTGAAACAACGACTGCCGAGATGACCACACCTAGCGTTGAGAGTACGATAACTAATAACATGTCCTGCGGAGCTCGCGCCACCGGATGCTCAGCGCGGCTTCAAACAGAAGCGGTGGAAGGATCACATCAAAGATGAAGTCATGTGTGAGCATCGCACCTGTGTCGAACCCGGTCACAGCAAGACCGATGCCCGCGAGGACGAGCCCGACTGTGTATGGCAGACGCATGCGAAGGGCGATGATCGCTACGAGAATAGCCACGCAGAGGAAAGCAATGGTGTGGGTGAGAGCGGTGTCCATTATTCGATCGTGGCACAACTGGGCAGTTTGCGATTCACGGTTGCAGCCGCGCTACGGATCACCGTCGACGCGGCAATCGATTGCGTCCATCGCGTCCATAATGGCGTGTATGCTGACATGATCAGTTTACGCCTTGCGAGGGGCCTGCCGCTTGCGAAAATCCCGGTAAGGTAGGTTTGCGGGCCGATAAACAGAGCATGGCGTGAAAACTACTGCTGGGCCAACGCGGCGGCCGATGACATGCTCCGCGGCAGCGCGGGCCGCCATGCCCATGCTCGAACAGCGAAGCCTGAGCATAGCTGCTCTCGATGTCAGGTGGCCCTTTTCACGATCTCAAACCCTCTTGCTTGCAACTCCATCAAAATGCCTTGAGCAAGATGGGTGCATTCCTCTGGCTTGATCCAATCCGGGCTTCTCCAATCCGGATCGTCCTCCTTCGGATAATTGATGAACGCTGAGCGAATGGCAGCTTCAATAACATCTATCGGACTGTCAGACATTCGAACCTCTAAATCGGCGGCTCCGAGGTGGCGCGGCTGCCTCTATTTTGGTAGACACTCTACGTTGTAAGCGATGATAATCTGAGCGGGATCCGCTTTCCCTATGGTTTTCAAATCTTCCAGACCGCTTTTTAGCTTCGCGCCCGCTTCTTTCAAGCTACCTTCGAGGGCCGACTTGGCTGCCCTGCATCGTTGTTTATTTGAAAATTCCTGAAACACTACGGTTGGGAGCAACCTCCACTCAGCCTTGTCGTTAGTGGCTGCCGGACTGACGGAATAGGAAAAGACGTACATTAGCACCCACATGTCCATTTTCCGCTACAATGGCAGTACACCGGCTTCCGACCACGACTAGCTTGGCATATCGAAACTCGACAGCCGCAGGCGGTCCAGGATCACGATCTCCCGATGAGTTTTGCCAATGAACTCCAGCACGCCCTCTCTCTGAAGTTGAGAAACGGCGCGGGACACAGTTTCAATCGTTACACCAAGATAGTCGGCAATGTCGCGACGGGTCATCGGCAAAGACAACATTCCGGCACTCGTCAGCCTCCCGTCCATCTCAAGCAGGAAGGCAGCCACTTTTTCCATTGATGACTTACGGCCCAATAAAAGAACTTGGCCTTCTGCGTGCCGCAAGTTGCTTGTCGCCGTGCTGAGCAGGTTGTGAAAGACATTAGCATTCGTCCCGGCTGCTTCCTCCAGGCTTTGCCGTTTAATCAAACAAACCATGGTCTTTACAAGCGCTTCGGCGGCAAACCGATGGATGGGGCCGTTCTCAAACCCAAAAATATCGCCACGCAAGTGGAACGCGCCGATCTGACGGCGGCCGCCTGAAAGCAGTTTAAAACGACACACGGCACCGGTTTGCACTTGATAGACGTATTCCGCTGGGTCGCTCTCGCCGTAAATTTTCTGCCTCTTCTCGTAGATGCTGGCGAACGGGCTCGAACCGCTCGTCAAACTGAGCTCACCGAGCGAATTGGGACGAGACGCTCGGTCTAGCGCGAGACCCATAAACACGGCTCCACTCTCACAATATGCTCTCGCGGTCGAGCGCGACGCTAGGTGATCTCCGCACCCAAAGGCTGCATATACGTCCCACACTAGAGCAAAGCCGTTCTCCGATGTTCATTGTACTAAGGTACAGTTCGGCACTCTTAGGCTCTAGAGGCAAGCTATGGTGTGATCGGACCATTCAAGCCGTCCATCGGCAATATCGAGACGGCAAGGTCGTTGCTAGCGTTGCTGCGCTTCGTTGTCGGCTTCCGCGCAAAAAGCACAAGATGTTGCCGGGCCTTCGGATCCTCCGCTCGAGCGAGACTAGTACTTGGTGAACGATCGGCGACCGAACTTATAGTTGAGGCCAGCGCCGGCGACGTCATCCCCGGTCCGTCGGTAGAAGCGTCAGCGGCGGCCGACCGGGATGGACCAAGACAGGTTCGGTCTGGCTTAGATTTTCATGACTACGCGACCGTCGATCTTGTTGGCGCGCATGCGATCGAAGATGCTGTTGACGTCTTCGAGACGTTCTGTCGAGTAGTGGACCTTCACCTTACCGTCGCCAGCGAACTGCAGGCACTCGGCGAGATCCTGTCGTGTCCCCACTATCGACCCTCGAATGGTCTTGCGCATCAGGACCGTGCTGAAGATATCCAGATCGAAAGAGCCCGGCGGCAGACCCACGAGGGACATCGTCCCCCTCTTGCCGAGCATACCGAGCGCCTGGCTGAACGCTTTGGGTGAGACGGCGGTCACGAGCACGCCCTGAGCACCGCCGCAGAGCTTGTTCACCTCGGCTACCGCATCGGTTGTCATGGCGTTGAACGCCGCGTCGGCACCCATCTTGCGCGCCAGCGACAGCTTCTCATCCGAGATGTCGACCGCGATGACGCTGAGACCCATCGCCTTCGCGTACTGGACGGCGACATGGCCTAGTCCCCCGATGCCGGAAATGACGACCGTATCGCCGGGTCTGGCATCAGTCTCCTTCAGCCCCTTGTACACAGTCACGCCCGCGCAAAGGATCGGAGCCGCGGGTTCGAAGTCCAGGCCGTTCGGCAAGTGGCCCACATAGTTCGGATCAGCGAGGGCATACTCCGCAAAGCCGCCATTGACGGAATAGCCCGTGTTCTGTTGTGCATCGCACAGGGTTTCCCAGGCGGCGAGGCAATGCTTGCAATGACCGCACGCCGTGTGCAGCCAGGGGACGCCGACCCGGTCGCCTTCCTTCACCGCGGTTACGCCTCCGCCAACGGCGGCGACGGTCCCAACGCCTTCATGACCGGGAATGAAGGGCGGGCTCGGCTTGACTGGCCAGTCGCCATCGACGGCGTGCAGGTCCGTATGACAAACTCCACACGCTTCGATCTTCACAAGGATCTGGTTTCGTCCAACCTCCGGGATCGGCACCTCCTCTATCGACAGCGGCTCCTTGAACTTGCGCACTATCGCGGCCTTCATGGTCTTCGCCATAACGCCCTCCCTGATCAAGACCTCGCATTTGGATTTCGATGAGATGCCGCCGTCTCGCGGCTCGCTGCCGTACGGTTTTGATGATGGCCCGACGCCGCCCAGTCGGATGCAACCGCATCGAAATCGAGCTTCCAACTCGGCGGGTCCGCGCCCTCATATCTGAACGTTCAGGCGGCCCTTATGCTGTGTGCAGACGGCCAGCCGTTGATCCAAATCAAGGAAACCAGCAAGCAGCGGACCTGTTCGCCCCCAGCGGCCTTCGTCAGCGGGCTTTCGGGGTGATCCTCGCCTCACAGTACTCAATCGTGATGTTGTGACCCTCGCCAGAACCCGCCTTGCTGTAGTGCTTCTCAATCTTGGGCATGACAAAACGCGGCTAATGCGGCGATTCCTGGTTTTGATTTCCGGTGACAATCTCCACAGCATCGAGTCCCAACGGACGGCGCGCGACCAATTGCGAGCCCACCGCGTCGAACACAAAATCGGAGAGCCCGATCGTGCTGCGGCCCTCAACACTGTGCTTCACACTGCGTTGCGTGGAGAGACCTGCGCGGCCGGGCAACGCGCCAGCGCATCAGTCCCTGATAGAGCCGACGGGTCTTTGATCGATGTCGGGGGTTTCAGATATTCCCTTCGCGCGCGTACTGGAACCGATGGAGCGGATCTCGGAGACCCTGTTCGGGCTGATCATGGCTCTCACCTTCATCTGCAGCCTCGGTGTCGCAACGGCGGGCAATATCAACATTCGAACGATGCTGATCGGTGCGCTCGGTTGTAACCTGGCCTGGGGCATCGTCGACGGCGGTCTTTTTCTGTTGGCCCGCATCAACGACCAGGGACGCAAGATCCTGACACTGCACGCAATACGGCTGGCGCCGGATCCTGAGGCTGCGCGACGCGTCATCGCCGACGCATTGCCGCCGGAATTGGTGTCGGTCTTGCCTTCGGAGCAACTGGAACTGATGCGACGAAACTTGCAGCAAATGCCTGAGCCCTGCAGGCGTCCGAGGCTGACGAAGCGCGACTGGATTGGAGCTCTGGGTCTTTGCCTGCTGAGCTTCTTTTCGACCTTTCCGGTTGTATGCCCGTTCATAGTCCTGGGCGACGCCAGGCTGGCATTGCGTGTCTCCTACGCGGTCGCCATCGGGATGCTTTTTTGCTGTGGTTACGTGTTTGGACGTCACAGCGGGCTTCGGCCCTGGGCCTCGGGTCTATCGATGGTCGCCGTTGGTGGTGCGCTGATCGGCGTCGCAGTCGCTCTTGGCGTTACCCGCCTATCTCAATTGGCAGGCCGGCGTGACATTCACCCACAAGATCTTCAACCTCGATCTGCGCTACTACGACACCAATCTGTCGAAAGAGAACTGTTTCGTCTTTACCGGCGACCCAAACGCGCGACCGGGCGGCCGTGTCGATCTCGTGACCAACCCGGGCGGCCTGGTCTCGAACTGGTGCGGTGCAACGATCGTCGCCAGGGCGTGGATTGCGTTCTAGCGGTTTGGCCTCGTTCCCGGGCGCGCCTATGGCTGTTCGGCATGCTGGCGGATCTCACTCACTGGCGATCTTCCTGCCACCTGCCAACGGCTCCCAACGGCATTTGACACCGCATCTCGTTTGGATCACGGAACCCCTGAGGTCGCGACGAATTCTTTGATCTACATCAATTTGGATCCGGGTCAGCGGCGTTCGATTGGGAACGTCGCAATCAACCGCGAGGCGCGCATGCGTCGGTTCAAAACGATTTACCTTGCAACCGTCTTGGGTGCACTGCTCCTTGGTCAGCCCGCGCTCGGCCAAACGAGCGACCAGACCGCGCCTCCAGCTGCGGCCGTGCCGCCTCCTGCCGCGGCCGCGCCGTCGGAATCGGCGGAGACGCTCAAGCCGGCCGAACTGGAAGGTCTGGTTGCGTCCATTGCGCTTTATCCTGACACGCTGCTGGCGAATGTGCTGATGGCCGCCACGTATCCGCTCGAGGTCGTCAAGGCCGAGCGATGGCTGAAAGACAACAGCAAACTGAACGGCGACGAGCTCAAGGCCGCTGCCGAGAAGCAGAGTTGGGACTCCAGCGTGAAGGCGCTGATTGCGACGCCTTCCGTGCTGCAAATGATGAACGATCAGATCGATTGGACGCAGAAGCTCGGCGAAGCATTCATTGCCCAGCAGCAGGACGTGATGGACGCAGTGCAGCGGCTGCGCTCCAGGGCCTATGACAGGAAGAAGCTTGCCACCACCAGCGAACAGGTCGTGACGGTGCGGCAGGAGCAAAACAGGTCCGCCATCTACATCGAGCCTGCGGTGGCCGACTCGATTTACGTCCCCTATTATGAACCGTCCGTGATGTTTGGGGATTGGCCCTACGCCGGCTATCCAGCCTACCCCTATTACTGGGGATACCCCAGCTACATCGGTGCCGGCATCATCGCGAGCGGCATCGCATTCGGCGCGGCCTATGCGCTCGGCCGTTGGGCCTTGGGTGGATACTGGGGCGGTGGCGGTTATTGGGGCGGCAGCCGTGTCAATTGGGGCGGTGGCGCCATCGATATCAACCGTGGCGCTCGTGTCGAACACTGGCAACATAATCCGGCGCATCGCCAAGGTGCGCGCTACAACAATTCCAACCTTCAGCAGAGGTTTGGCAACCAGCGTCCCGCCGGCGGCCGCCAGGGAATCGGCCAGGGAGCGAACCGGCCGAACGCCGGCGGCGCAAATCGGCCTCGGGTCAGCCATCACGGCCAACGCGCTGATCGCGGAAGGCAGGCGGGTGGCGGAAGAACGTCTGCGGGTAACCGACAAGCAGTCAACAGAAACCGCGGATCTGCCGGACGCAGTGCCCGCTCGGGCCGCGTGGCGACAAGACCAGCTTCTCGAGGCGCCGGACGATATGCAGGCGGCGGACATCGTGCTGTCGGATCACGGGGCGGCGGAAGTTTCCGCGGCGGGGGTGGCGGCGGATTGCGCGGCGGCGCGCGCGGCGGTGGAGGTCGCGGCGGTGGTGGAGGCGGTCGTGGTGGCGGCGGACGTCGCTCAGACATCAACCTCAAGCACGATATCTTGCTGCTCGGCCATCTGGAGAACGGGCTCGGCTACTACCGTTTCATCTACAATGGCGGCCACACGGCCTATGTCGGAGTGATGGCGCAGGAGGTCGAGACGCTTCAGCCGGAGATGGTCGACCGTGGCGCCGACGGCTATCTCCGGGTCCACTACGACAGGCTCGGCTTGCAATTCCGAACCTACGACGCCTGGGTCGCATCCGGAGCGAGAATACCGAGGCTGAAATGAGGGAGCGGACCATCGGTACGGTTCATCATGTTTTCGATAACCGACTGAACCCGATTGCGGTGACCAAGTAGACAGCATCGCTTTCGTCCACGAGCACGTCACCAATTGTCATAGTTGTGTGCGCCAACCCCTTACTCTGAAGCAGATCGAGAGCCTCACCATTCGGCGACCAGATGTCCGCCCGCATGCGACGCAAGACATCTTCCTGATCATCAGCCTCAATGTCTTTCAGGTGAACATGAGTAGCCGAAAGGTCGTTGGGATCGGGTGAGCTTCCAACGACGCCACGAAGAAACGATGGCTTCATATACCAGACTTGATATCTCATGGTGCGCCTCACTCTCTCTCTTGCTGTCGCCTCGTCCCTGGAATTATCGATCGCCAACTTCAATCCATGACCAATCTGGTGATCACGCCAGGTTTCACCTCCATCTCCGCACGGGCGCTCGCCTTACGCGGGGCGGCCTCGTCCTTTGCCGGGGTCGACAAGTTTGACCGCGACACGCGTGCGGTGCTCGGGCCGCCACGTGGCGATCCGCGGCCGCTGGCAAGCCCCATATCTTGAACCGAAAGGTACCAGCGAATCAGGAGACCGAAACGACCCGCAGGTTGTTGGTTGTTCCGCCCAGACCTAACGGCATGCCGCAAACGACCACCAAAGTATCGCCCGCGGCATCGAATTCCTCCCGCTTCGCAAGCTCGATCGCGCGGCTGACCATCTCCTCGTAACTTTGTACATGTTCAGAAAGCGCGCTATGTGTCCCCCACAAAAGGCAGAGACGACGAGACACTTCTATGCTCGTCGTCGTCGCCAGGATCCGCACCTTGGGCCGCTTGCGCGCAACGCGTGCGGCCGTTGTCCCGCTTGAAGTATAGGCAACGATAGCCGCCGCGCCAATCGCCGAGGCCAAATCCGCCGCCGCCGCCGCGACCGCATGCGGCAGCGTCTGCTCCTCGTTCGGCTGGGTTGCCTCGATGATCGAGCGATACATCTTGTGCTGCTCTGTGCTACGGATGATGCGGTCCATCATTTCGACGGCTTGGCAAGGGTACTGGCCGGTGGCCGACTCCGCCGACAACATCACCGCATCCGCGCCGTCGTAAATCGCCGTCGCGACGTCTGAAGCCTCGGCGCGCGTGGGTGTCGGAGCCGAGATCATGGAATCAAGCATCTGCGTGGCCACGATTACTGGTTTGACAGCCAGCCTGCAGGCGCGCACCAACTCCTTCTGGCGGCCGGGCACGTCCTCAGGCGGTATCTCAACCCCGAGATCGCCGCGCGCCACCATGATCGCGTCCGACGCCTGGATAATGTCATCGATCCGCTCGAGCGCTGCGGGCTTCTCGATCTTCGCCATGAGCCCGGCGCGCTCGCCAATCAGAGCCCGCGCTTCGATCACGTCGGACGGTTTCTGCACAAATGAAAGACCCACCCAGTCCACGCCGAGACGCAAACCGAATTCCAGATCGGCGCGATCCTTCTGGGTAAGTGGCGACAGATTGAGTATCGTTCCTGGCAAACTGACGCCCTTGTGGTTCGAGATCGTCCCACCGACAATTACTTCCGCCTCGATGAAGTCATTGCCCAAGTTCTTCGCGCGAACGCGTATCCTACCGTCGTCGATCAAAAGATCGTCGTCGGGCGCAAGGGCTGCAAAGATTTCCTGGTGCGGCAGCGGTATCGCCGAGCCATCCCCTTCCGATCCGAAGCGAACAAAGCGAATGGTCTCGCCGGATCGGACGGTGATCTTGTTATCGCGCAGCGTGCCGACGCGAATTTTCGGCCCTTGCAGGTCCATCAGAATACCGATCGGGCTCTGCAACTCCCGCTCGAGTGAGCGGATTGCGGCATGGACGGTTGCGTGATCCTCTTGGGTTCCGTGGCTGAAGTTAAGACGAAATGTGTCGACGCCGGCGAGAAATAGCGCTTTAAGCATCTCAGGCGAGGCGCTCGCGGGACCCACGGTAGCAACGATTTTTGCCCGTCGACGCCGCACCACTATACGACGCATGGACATATGACCCTTCCCTTTCCGCTCGATTAGGCAAGCTGACAATTTCATCCCGTGTAGTGAACTGATCGCAACCTTACGCTGCCAAGCAGGCGAACGATCCGCAAATGCGGCCGCAGACTTTCACCGCGCTACTTGGACTGCATGGACAAGCGCGCACGCTCGGCCACCACCTCCGCATGGAGACGCTCGACGTCCTCCCGACGGCACAATTGGGTGCCATGGGTCAGGACCGCTGCGGCGCCGGAAGCTATGCCGAGCATGAATGCGTCCTCGACATGTTCTCCGCGCGCGAGTGCGCAAGTCATTCCCGCGACAAAACTATCGCCTGCGCCCACTGCACTCAACGGCTTCACTTGGGGGCCCCTCAGGCGCAAGGTGCCCGCGCGATGCGCAAGCAACGCGCCATCGCGTCCCATGGTCACGGCAAGGTTCTCGACGGAACCACCGGCAACCAAAGTTGTCGCCGCCTCGACAATTTCATGCGCTGATTCAAATTTTCGGTGGGTCAGCGCCTCAAACTCCCCAAGACTGGGCTTGGCAAGATAAATTCCTCCTGCCCGTATTGCCGCCTGGGCGCGGGTCCTGAAGTGTCAAGGATCAAGCGCGCTCCGTTGCTTCGCACAATACCGGCCAGACGGGCATAAAAATCAGTAGGAACACCGGGCGGCAAGCTACCGCTCGCGACGACATAGTCTGCATCACAGCCATTAAATTCTGATAGGACCGACTGCCACTCTGCTTCAAGAAGGGCAGTGCCCTCGCTTACGAAACGATATTCCAGCCCCGAGACCTCTTCGAAGACCGTAAAGCTGATGCGTGTGGCACCCGCTATGTCGATGCGCTTACCTGGCAGGTCCAGTCTTGCAACGAGATCGTTCAGGACGAGTCCGGTTGCGCCGCCGGACAGGTAAATGGTGTAGGCCTCGGCGCCCAATTCTTTCAGCACGCGCGCGACGTTTATGCCGCCGCCCCCTGCGTGAGTACTCTGATCTACCGCGCGGTTCTTATGGATCGGTCTGATCTCGTTCGATTGGAATGCGAGATCAATCGTCGGGTTCAGCGTTAGCGTAACGATTGGCTTTGGGACTATCTCCGGCTGCTGCATGATGTCGCATGCCTCTCCCTTGGCGCTCAGCGGCGACCGACGCGGTTGACCGGACCGCCGCGATTTATAGCCGTACCGTGTGTCACCGACCCGCGCACAGCGCGCGCGACCGGGCGCGGCCTAAGCACAACGCCAGCCCTTGCGATACAGCTCGGGGGATAGCCAACGTACTGGCAATACACCACCGCTCCCGCAGGGGCGCTGCTGACAGTAACACCAGCAAGTCCCAACAGAGTGCTGATCAACAAACCGCCGACTGCGCCAGAACCAATCGAAAGACGATCCCACTGCATGACGCCTCCTCAAAGCGTGCGCTTCATGATGCCGTGACGGCTCCATTTGGTCGCGCCGCAATTGATAGGAAGCGTGAGTTTGCTAGGCAAGGCTAGCGTTGACATAGATCAACATTGTCCCGCTTGGCCGTTGCCTACCAAATTAGGCCCGCTGCTGTGCTTAACCGGTGCGCGCCAGACGGTGGGACATGAAGCAAGTTTTTGAGATACTCGCAGAAACCTCGGCTGTCAGTGCCGCTGTCTTGTGGTTTGTTTCTGCGCGCGTTCGTCTTCGCAAAAGCAAATTCGCAAAACGCGGCTTGGGAAGCGGTGTCGACGATCCACGTGCATTGCTTCTCATGGTCTATAGGCAAAGTCAGTGGAGCGCATGGGCTGCCATTGCCGCCGGACTAGCCGCATTGTTCGCTCTCGCGGATGGCTTGGCGCGCTAAGCATTGGTTAGCCAGATCTTGCCGCCGCCTTTGCGTTGCCCCCGTTGTGCCAGCCGCGTCATCGATCCCCATTCGCGGCGGCGGCTTGCCGCCGGCAACTCCGCGACGACGCTATTCCGCTCGGCTCTCGGAAGCGGACAGTGGCGGACTGATAGCGGTAGTCGGCCACGGGTCAAAAATGCGAAGAACTACCTGAGCAAATGTGGTCCGCTATGCCTCGCGGAGCGGATCTGAGCCAGGCGTTGCGCTTTGCAGCTAAGGGCCGATATTGTTGCAAAAGTCTTTTTGGGGTGGCGAACGAAAATTCTTAGGGCCGCTGACGCGTCTTACGCGCGACGACGTGAGGGACCGTATGGCTTCATCCAAAGTCGACCCCGAACCTTCGTCGTGGCGTTCAAAGGCAATGCAGCTGCGGAGAGGTCCAGAAATCGACTTCGGCGAGATTTTTAGGGTTGTTCAATTTTCGACTTTTGCAACACAATCGGCCAACAGCGGTCATCCCGCGACCGCGTAGATGAGTGCTGCCCGATGTCAGATGGGTGATTTAACAAGCAAAGCGGCCTCAGTGCGCGCACATCTGAGGCCGTTTGAGACTCTCCCGCCGGGCATTGGACAAAATGTCGACCGGTCGGTGGCTTAGCTTTCGGTGATAGGATCGCCGAACGCTGAGGACCAAGACCTGCCCAAGTGAATCGTTCCGTCTAAATCTGAATTATTAGCGCTTCGCACCGCAGATGGTGCGCTGGCCCTGTTTTGACCTTGAATCGCTACGTAACCGCTAACTCGGCAACCGAACACGAATTAACTGGCTATTTGGTTCGATCGGGACCCATATAATTCCATCACCGCTGCAGCACGGGTATCCACCGGTGACAGAGAGTGTTGCGCTCCCGCCTATTCGAGGGAGGCATCCTATGCCCCAATCGCAACGCATATCGTTCGCCATTCCGCTGGTTGCATTTGGGCGCCCCGCCTGTCCGAAGTGCAAGGCCAAGATGATGCTTACCAGCATCGAGCCAGCACGCCCAGGTGTCGACTTGCATACGCTTGAATGTGCTGTCTGCAATCACGTCGTCACAGCCCTGGCGGCCTATGAAGATCCTATGAAGTCCAAGGCTCTTGGACGCTGGCTTCAAGGCGATTTGCACTCGCCCACCTAGCTAGGTGAGAGTCACCCTGTCATTTACGACAGCAAGGGCTCTGCAAGCGTCGATTCGGGTTCGACCGAAATGACCAACGTCTCAATTGGGTCAATGGGCGAAGTAACAGTGGGTCTGAGCCAATTCCGTTCCGCCCCCAGCAACGGACCACGACCGCAAAGGACAAGGCGACTAGATTTGCCGAAACACAAGGCACCGGCGAGACGAGGCTGCCAATGAGACAGCCTCACAGTATGTAGTTCGGCTCCGCGCGCCACGACCTCGCAATACGCTACTTTTCGACTTCGACGACGTAGCGCCGTAGTACCTTGGTTGCCTTGTCGCGCTGGGGTGCAAGTTCGGCCCATGCTTTCGATTTGTAGAATGCCAGTGCGTCGTCAATGCTGTCCCATTCGACGATGGCCGCACTCTTGGGCGGCGCTCCACCCTCTATTTGCACCACCCGTCCGGCTGCGGTGCGTAAAGCTCGACCATGGGCTGCCTCTATGGCCTTCCGGGCGTCAGGGAGGTATGCGGCTTGGGCTGAAGGATCGAGGATTTCAACCTCGCTGACGGAGTAGGCTTTCACCTTGGCCCCTTGAGCGTGGAGGCCCTGAAGTGCGATAGCACCGATTGCAACGCCTGCGAGCAATGCCATTCTATAATTTTCATGACTTCCTCCCAGTTGCTTGCCGATGATCCGGCAGCGAGTAGTACTGCTTTTTAAGACCGCGCAGTGAGCAATCTTGATGGCTGGCACCCGGCGCGGATGGCAACGCAACATGATAGAGGCACGAAGGTCGGAAAGATGAGGGACAACGCGGAATGGCCGCTTCGGGTCAAAACGCGAAGTGGCGGCCATCTCACGGCCCGTCAGCTTATCTCTCAAAAGCAGACGTGGGTCGGCACGATGTAGAGGTCCGAGACAGGCCACTTCCGGACGCATGGGTACGGCAAAGGGGGAATTGACCAAGATCTGCCGATCGAGAAGCGGCGCTTGTTGCACGAACGATTGATCTGGAGATGTGATCAAATGCACGGTTGTTCCGCGGCGAAGCGCCAGCGGAAATCCTCATGGCAGTTGGGAGACTGAAAGTGGAACTCCTGCGGGGTCGCCGCGTTTTCCCTTCAAGAGCGACGATCGATTGTCCGCTGAGAGAGCTCAAGCATGGACGGTTTTTGCGGCACGCACCAAGATGAAGGGTAAGCGATGCGAACGCCACTCCCACTTGCAATGCTCATAATATCTGTCTGTTCAACTTTATCATCCAACGCACAATCCCAAAGTAGCCAGACAACGACTGTCGGCCCATGGGAGATTGCAACAAGTTACAAGGCAGACAAGTTCGATGCTTGTGTCATGAACCGCTCTGCTGCCGGATTCGGGATAAGCTTTATGCGAGCTCAAGATGGGCTTTTGCTACTTCTCGATTCTCCAAAATGGAAGCTCGATCGCGGCAAGGCCTACACTGTTCGCCTCGTCGCAGGTTCGCAATCTGTGGAAGCCAAAGCCCTAGCTGAAACGAGAGGTGTGACGGTCGCGCTTGCAGACCGCCCTTTCAACGGAAAACTTCGAACAGCTGCCGTTCTTGATGTTCGCGGAGAAGGCGCGACGTTACAGGTGCCGCTGGATGGAAGTGCGGCAGCCTTTGAGCGTCTAGAAGCTTGTTTCGAGAAAAATAGTCGAGAGCGTGCTGAAACAAATCCGTTCGTTGCACCCGATCGAAAGCCTTAAGTACGACAGGTAGCCGCGATCATCATCTCTGGGCGCTAATAGCCACGTCCGCTAAGGGGCAGGAACACCCGTCAACGCAGTCCTCGTACAACGTCCGGTTGCCGACATGGCGGCGGCGTTTTCGTTGTTCAGCTGAGGGCCAATTCCGTGCTCATGCGCCGCAGCAAAAAGGTGTTCTATTCGATCACCTCCTCTGCGGCCGCAAGCAGCGAGGCCGGCACATCGAGACCGAGGGTCTTAGCGGTCTTCAGGTTGAGCACGAGCTCATACTTGGTCGGCAATTGCACCGGCAAGTCGGCGGGCTTCTCGCCCTTGAGCATTCGGTCGGCGTAAGCAGCCGCCTGTCGGAATAGCCCGATCAGATCGACGCCGTAGGACATCAGGCCGCCGTCGGCGACGGCTGCGCGCAGCGCGTATACTGCCGGTAGTCGGTAACGTGCGGCGAGCTCAACGATCAACTTGCGCTGGGCGTTAGTCACGGGATCCGACGGAACAATCAGGCCGTGGCCCGCATATTGTCCCCATTGTGTCATCGTGGCTTCGATTTCGGCCGCTTCACGCGCCGACGCCGAAACAATGCTTACCGAGAAATTGGGGGCGGCCGCCTCGAGCAAGGCGAAGATCCGCTTATGGGTAGCGTTGTCGGGGTTCAACAGGATGGCAACGCGGGTGACATGTGGCGCGACCTGCTGGAGCGTCCCGAGCAATTTCACACCCAGGCTCGGCTCCATGACTGTGAAGCCGGTGATGTTGCCGCCCGGATGGGAGAGGCTTCGCACCAGGCCATCCCCCACCGGGTCGCTGTTGCCAATGAAGATGGTCGGAACGGTCGTGGTTAGCCGGTTTGCGGCAAAAGTCGCGGCATCGCCATTTGCGAGCAGAACATCCGGGGCGCGGCGCAGCGCCTGCTCGGTGGTGGACCGCACCCAGTCGGCGTCGCCCGTGCCCCATTCAAAGTTGACCTGTAGATTTCCGCCAATTGTCCAGCCACCCTTCTTCAGCTGGCTCTGGAATGCCGTCGCGCGAAGCTGTCCTTGTGGATCGTTTTCTGGGTACAGGATGACGACACCGATCCGCCGTACCCGTTCCACCTGCTGCGCGCGCGCCGCGAGTGGCCATGCTACTGCTGCGCTGCCGAGCAGCGTGATGATCTCGCGCCGTTTCAATTCACCGAATTGCATCCGCCGCCTCGGCCAACGTGACATTATAACGCAATCGCGAGCATTAAGTTAGGGCTCGCTGCACCGGGAGATTTCAACGCCGTTTATGTCCTCTGTGGGGTCAATCGCGTCGATTTGGCCCGCTGCCACTCACTCTGGTCTCCTTCTAACTCCGGGCATGCCGCTGCATCGCACCAAGTGAAGCGATGGGCCATCAGCTGACTCGCTGCAAAGTAGAACCCGTTAGTTTCAGTGCTCATATTGCAACTGCGAGCGCGCCTATGACCCCACACTTGTAGCTACGAGAGTTCCCGGACTTCTCAAACAGCGCAGCAATTGGGGTATGTCCTTTGGTACAATGAACATAGGGACAAGCGTGAACTAGCCTCTAAAATCAGTGCATGTTTGGAGGGCCAATGTTTGTGCGCACTTCGACCGATAAAACTTATCGGCCAACCACGCTCGGTGATCTCGGTATATCGAGCGGTTCGAACCAGCTCGTATGCCTGAGCGAGTTCACCTACAAAAAAGGCACTCAAATCTTTGGCGAGGGAGAGCCTGCCGAGTACATATACCAGATCAAGCTCGGAGCCGCTCGGAGCTACAAAATGCTCAATGACGGGCGGCGACAGATTGGCGCATTCCATCTCTCTGGGGACATCTTTGGATTGGTGAACGGTGATTTCCACCGGTTCACTGCAGAAGCCGTAGTTCGGACCACCGTCCGGCTCTTGATGCGTCGAAGCCTAGAGGAGGCTGCTCAGAGCGACACCGTCCTCGCACGCGAGCTGCTCCACCTAACCACGAAAAATCTGCAACATGCTGAAGATCATATGCTTCTCCTGGGCCGCAAGGATGCCGTCGAACGGGTCGCGGCATTCTTAGTAGAAATGGACCAGCGAAGCACCGCTACCGCCGTGATGGCGTTGCCAATGACGCGCCGTGATATTGCGGACTACCTTGGGCTGACCATTGAAACTGTTTCCCGCGCATTGTCGCGACTGCGTCGGGCGGGCGTACTCGAGTTCATTGACATCAACCAGCGCGAAATCAACATTCTAGATCGGAAACAACTGCACGCGTTTGATCTTCAAAGTCATTGAGCGACTTGACTGCGCCGCACCAAACGACGCGATGGGCCACATGGTGACATTCAATGTACGGAGTGGTGCCTCCAAGTGAGGCGGCCTCGTCGATTTCGCGGAGCTTGCGTTCCAGTCGTTCCATCCCTGCGCGTAAGCGTTCGGCCTGTTCCAAATCCCAGCCGATCCGCCGCAACTTCGGACCGCATTCCAGAAGTTTCATCGCGAGTTCTACGCGTTCGTTGTGGTGGGGCACGACGCCGATCAACTAGCCATTGGCTTAGGACGGACAGCACCCTCAATTCAATTTGCGCCGAAGCTTCTTGATGATCTCCCGTAGACTTTCCATGTATTCCTCGACGACCCGTCGTGCCTCCTCAAGGCGCGTAGGGTCGGAAGGTGTCTCCCTGTTTGGACCTCGTTCGTCGGTTGGCGTCATGGCTCGACAGTTCGACGGGTACCGATTAAGCGATTGATCTAAATCAAATCATGCCTCTTTTTCAAACCGGGCCGTGCGCGCGAAAAGCGAACAGCTCCGCCCCGTGAAGATCCGCGAACTCCGACTTTCTTCCGCTATGGGTCTTGGCTGTGTGAAAACGCCAGGACGCTAGGCGGCGATAGAACAAGTTATTCGCTCAAGACCGTCTTCGCGGTAGTCGACCTCGGCCGACGTTGCCGTCATCAACGGCCGCACATTGTAATTCCGACCACCGGGCCTGATAGGCAAAGTGCGATGCCGAGATCAACGAGGTAGAGCAGCTGACCGCTTCGCCAAAGCCTTGCGCATCTTCCCACTCCGATTTTTGCAAGAACGCAATTAAGATCGTCGCGTTCCTTTGGTGAGCCCCTTGAACGAACTGGCGCGGAGTAATCCCTCTGACGTGATGTCCCGGTACTCGACCTCGGCAAAGAACTTCGGCTCGACCCACGTGGCCTTGGGCTTCTTGATGGGCTTGGTGAGCTTGGCTTGGGGGCTGACAACGGTATCGAGCGCCTTGCGGATCTGCGCCGAGGTGGTCCGATTCCAGCCGGTGCCGACCTTGCCGATGTAGACAAGCTCTTTTCCTTCCTTTTTGCCGAGGTACAGGGCCGCAACGCCGGTAGGATCTTTGACGAAGCCGACCACGGGGAATTTCTCACGCTGCACAGCTTTGATCTTCAGCCAGCCCTCATTGCGATCGGAACGGTACGGAGCCTCAACCCGCTTGGACACGATGCCCTCGAAGTGGAGCCTCGCTGCGTGCTCAAACATCTCCTGGCCGTTGCCGATGAGGTGCTCGCTATAGAGCACGGGCGCCTCAATGCTGTGGGTGTCGAACAGCTCCTTCAACAGCTCCTTGCGTGCAAGCTGGGATGTTCTGCGCAGGTCTTTGCCGTCGAGCCATAGCAAGTCGAAGGCGTAGTACAACAAACGATCCTGGCGCCGTCCTGCGAGCTCTGCCTGTAATTCGGAGAAGTTGGTACGGCCTTCATGGGTGACGACCACCTCGCCGTCTATAATGGCTTGGTCGGGAATATCGAACGCGCCGGCAATGTTCGAGAACTTGCTGACCCAGTTGTGGCCGTTGCGGGTGAAGGCCTTACGGGTGTCGCCGTCGATGTGCAGCTGGATGCGGTAGCCGTCGTACTTGATCTCGTGAATCCAATCCACGCCAGACGGCGCCTTCGTCTTGAGCATGGCGAGCTGGGGCTTGATGAAGCCCGGCATCGCCGATTTGGCACGCCGCATACGCAACTCACAAAAATACCCGCCGCCGGATTGGGGCCAGCAACGAGTAGTTTTACCTACATCACTTCACGCGTCTCCTAACTGCGGGAGCTGGGAGGTGCTCCACTGACGTATACACCCAAACGTCCACATACAACCGCAACCACGTTCCCAGGTTGTATTTGAGAACACTTCTCGAACAGCACACGAACAGGATGTGATAAAAGAGAACGTGCCTAGGGAATGTCGGTCTGGCTTCTCGGCCCGATGCCACAGGTTGCCGAACGCCGCCTCCGGGTCGATCGCGACCTGGATGGCCTCGATGTGCGCCCTGCACCATCCCTCCCAGGTTGAAAGCCTGCGGGTAAGGTCGAGCGACTTCAGGAATTCCGGCGCATCTGCATGTCGGGCCGCTCGCTCACCATTTCCGGCCTCCCAACACTTTGCCCTTCACGGGTTTAGCTTCGGCTCTCTTCAGTTCATCCCGGTCGAGACAGAGCCGGTCGACCAGGCGATTGCCTGGCTCAAGGCGCACGGGATATTGCGCGGCGGGTTAGCGTGCAGTAAGCGCCCGCATCCGGCGAGAACCGCCCACACAGGGGGGCTGGCGCAATGATGGGTACGGTTCCCGCCAGGGGCGCTGGTAGGAGAGTATGCAACCTGAAATCATTTTTCGTCGCAATTGTCCAAAAGGGCATTGACACAAGGTGCACCTGCGGCGATCAGTCGCTCATCGCTGAATGCCATGCGCTGCGATCATGCTGCGCAAACCAGGCAACACCGCATGGGCGCGGCAGGTTTACGGTGCAGTGATGTAGTGGCCTTGTTAGCGTAGCGCCTCGCAAGGGCCAGACGCGACGGAGCTCAACTCGAAGACGAGAATTCTGACGGTTGGGTTTTCGCTCCAAGCGCGCACGCGGATGAAGTCAGTTGCCGCCGCCGCCTCCGACTCGTTGGGGAGCGAAAAGGATTGATTTCGAGTAAGAACGTAGTCGTTTACTCCGCTTCCCTTCTGAACCACCTTCCAGACGCTCCGCTGACCGTCTGCGTAGGTTACCGCGCCGGTCCGTTGTAGAACTGGCGCAGTATGGTGATTGGGTTAGCGTCAGCGCGAAGGCGACCGTCCTCGGCAAGCGTCACAACGTCCGCGATCTTGCAACGATAGGTCTTGTGTTCCTGAGCAGAAGCGGCACCGGAGCAGGCCAAGCCCGCAAGCGCGAGTAAGTAGGTCCTCATCAACTCGCGCAGCCTCTTGTCTGTCATTGCGTTTCCTTCCCCCAGTTCAGCGCCCGTATTACCGCGATTCGCGCGTGCTTCAGGAAGTCGCGGCCCTCGGCGGCATTGACGAGGGTGCTGCGGCCAACGTCATGGCCGGGCGCTGCGCTGGCTCGGTCCGGCCTGGAGCTTTACCCACGTGCCGCTCGGCGAGGTGCGCGATCCAATCACCGCGTCACGGCTCAAGCGGCTCGGCGTCCTGCGCGTCACGGTGGCTGCGGGCAGTCCCTGGCTTATTGGGTAGTGGAAAAGCGTATTTGCGACGCATTTCCTTCGGCGGCAGGGTCGGTTCGCGTCTTGCGTCAGGGACAGAACGTCCTACTGTCGTGATGACTCGCAAAGGGGCCAGCGACCCATCTCGGTTTGGACCCGAGCGAGCCGCTGGAGGACACTCCTGCCAGGAACGGGGGATCGGTCAGTTGACCAGACCGGGCCGATCCCAGTTCCGAGGTCTTGACGATTTGGATTCGTCAGCCCCAGGGCAAACACAACGAATTCATCGTCGCATTCCCTGGCTCCATACACGTCCGCCGTGGTTCCTCGCGCAAGGTGGCGGGGGAAAGAAGCCCGAACTTATCAATGGTTTTCGACTTCGGTGGAAAAGTCATTGCATCGCGCAGCCGGCTGCCGGCCTGATCAGCCATGCTCGCGTGGTGGTCCCCAGCATCGTCGCCGGTTTACACAGGCCTGCGCGACGGTTCTGGGTGCAGTGACGGCGCCACACTATTGCCACCCCGCTGGAATGACTTGGACCGCAGCAATAGCCAGGGACATCACATGTCACGTCATTGGAGCGCGGCCGACACCGCGCGAATGCGGAAGCTACGGCGGCAGCATCATTCCCTCAGCGCGATCGCGCATGAATTCGGCACCACGCGGAGCGCGGTGGGTAGCCTCCTTCGACGCCAAGGCCTTAGTGATGGGTTGCGGCACGCCAACTCCAAGTCGAAATATCCGCCAGCGGCACCAGGCCTGCGCGCGTCGCCGGTGCTCGCGCTTGAGGCGGGCGGCTGTCACTGGCCGATCGGCGAGCCAGGCACAACGGTATTTCGTTTTTGCACGGATAAGGCTCTGCCACGCCGGTCCTATTGCGCCTATCATTTCGGAATTGCACGCCAGTAGCTGCCTTTACGATCAAACCGGGTCGGTCGTTACCCGTCATCCCGGATTGGCGTTCCTGTTCATCGCGCGCAGCACCGAGTTGCGAACCGATGCCGATGCTATGGATCGCTCGGACCCTTCCAATCTGTAAAGTCGTACACGCTCCACCATCGATGGAGTGTGCGCTTGCATTCCCTGCAATCGAACCGGCCGCTTCCAACGACTGGCCGCTTTATTTGGATCGCGCTGTGCAGTGCGCCGCAGAACATGCAACTGAAATAAACGCGCTCTTCTTTTCCGTTTTCTGTCATTTTGGTTTGTCGGTGACAGTCACCGAAGCACAGCTATAGTTTCTTGGGTCAACGACCCGCCTTTTTCCCCGGCACACTTGAGCACGAGGCAGGCCGCGCACTAATCCCGATCTGCGAAACCGTGAACACGCGAGAGAGGCCTGGCTGGGGACCAGGCTTCCATTCCATGCCGCTCGGCGGCTGAGAGTTGTGAGTTCCAGAGGCCGAGAAAAAGGCCACCAACCGCGAGACGCCGGCTCACTGGCGAATCAGTACCGCAACCTGCCGGTGCAATTGTGGCGGCGGGAGAGCGGCGCTTCGATCGATGGTCAATCGCCGAACGCAACGCCTCACGTCACCTGCTCGCCGAGCAGCCGCTCGAGCTCGCGCTCGGCCTGGCGCCGCGCGGTGGTGCCGTTGCGCTTGGCCTGGCGCTCGAACCGCTGGCGCAGTTTTCGCCCAATTGCTCGGCCGTGTCGCATTGCAGCGCATAGCGGACCATAACGCGCAAGGATAGTGCCCTTGGTTCGGCGGATCTCTTTCGGGCCATTTTGCCAACTCGAAATTGCTGGGCGCCGAGCCGTCGCGGCTGCCTGGTTGTCGTGATCGGCGGCGCCTGGGTGATCGGCAGGCGATATTTCACGCCGTCGACCTTGTCCTGCATCCGCAAAAGTAGGGACGCGGCCGAAGCCGTGCTGATACCGGCACGCTGGAGCTGAAGGATTTCGTTGCGCTGCCGGCTGATCTGCGTGCGCATTCGCTCGATTTCGGAGCGGAGATATTCGAGGGATGGCATATTTCGCCCTGCGGCTGGATGAACCTCCATCGTGAACAAATCAGGAACAAAATCAAGTCGCCAGGAATAGTTGTCTTCCCCGGGAACGCCCCTATTCGCTGGTGCTTGCCTCTAATGAGCAAGCAGAGCGAATACCTTCGAGACCAGGCCCGCAGAGCCTCGCGGCTCTCCAGCTCAGTCAGCACCGACTACGATTGCCAGATTTTGAAGAACTTGGCGGACAATCTCGACGCCGACGCCGGGCGGTTGGAACGCTGTGAAGCCGACAAGAAAGCAAAAACGCCGCCCGCTTAAATGATCGCAGGCGGCGGCTTTCCAGCCCCGAGAGGGTGATGCGCAAGATCTCGGCACCGTCACTCAAGCACATCCTGTGGCTTTAGACCGGCAGGTTGTCTGTCATTCCCGGCGGTACCTCGCCAAACTCCCTGCGCTCGGCAAGAAGCTCCTTCTCCGCCTCGTACCAAAAAGTATCCATCCGTCCGGCAGGCTCACCGGCTCCTCGCCAAAGATGGTAGGTGCGGCCACGAATTTCCTCTTCGCTTAGACTAGCCATGACTTCCTCCCTTTCAGGAAAAACGCGGGGTGCAGCGCAAGTGTTCCCGTGAGGAGAGGTGCCGCAAGCGGTGCAGGAAGCCCGGTCAGCCATCAGTCCGCCGCGCTGTCCCCCCTAGAACGTTGTCTCCCGTTTCGGCTGCATTTGAGCCGCTCGCGCTGCCGCTAACGCGTCTTCCGCGGCAAGCCTGATATCTCTCGCGGTCTTGAGGGGGCGCCGGATATTGGGATCCTCGGAACCTGCGTCAAACGTGATCAGCCTCATGCAGTTTGGGCACTGCACCTGATAGCCAGGCTTGAGACGTTGGGCTCGTTCGGAAAAGGGTTTTCGACAATTCGAGCAAAGGCATTTCACTTTATCGGTCATGAAAATCCTCCTGACCAATACTCCCCCTGCACAGATTGCCGGCGCCCTAAGCAACACGATTAACGTCGTGTAAAGAGATCAGGCGCGCCGTCGCTCCGCTATGATCATGCGGTAGAAATATTCTCTCCCCTGCTTTTTGACCGGCATGGATAGCAACGCCATAATCGCCTGTTCGATGGTGGGTGAGTATCGATTCGAGAGCCATGCCGGCGCCAGCCTTTTGCTGGACATGGTGAAAGCGGCACAGACACATCATAGTGGAACGGCGACCTTCGCCAAATGCTTGCGTTCGGCAAGGCTAAGCTTGCTGAACACAACCTCTACACATGTGACGAAGAGTCTGTTCCCAAGCCGTCGACGACCACCTCTCGGGGCAGCTTCCGCCCCACTCCCGAATGCGGAATGTGAGTGTGGGTTTTCAAGCGGGCTTTGAAAATTGTAAGCATGCTTCCCGCACAATTTTCCCTCTCCCCCACCCCTCGACCAAAGAGGATCCGGGGGCCTCGCTGCGAGACGCATCTTGCTGTTCGATAAATCCACACGCGGTTTGGGACGGCATCAGCTCTCCTTCCGCGCTTCGGTGCTCTCTCGCGCCATTGAGTAAGCGGAGCCGCGCCACGCGCGGTAAGCAGGTGGAGCGGCGCACCCACCGAGACGCTTTCGATAAATTGCGCATTCCGAAGAAAGTGGATTCCGAATTGCACATCGATCCGGTACGCTATCGGAGTTTACAAATAGACGCACGATCACGTGTAATTCTCGAGAGGATAAATATTCTATGCGGCCCGCCGTTTCCTACATCCGCGTTTCAAAACCCAAGCAAGGCCGCAGCGGTCTTGGGCTCGAGGCGCAACAAGCCACAATCAGATCGTTCTGCGCGCAGCACGGCTACAACATCGAGGCCGAGTACCGCGAGGTGGAGACCGGCAAGGGCGCCGATGCGTTGGAGCGACGGCCTGAGCTTGCAGCAGCCATGAAATTTGCTCGCAAGGTTGGTCGAGGTGGCAAGGCTGGCGCAGCACCAATCGTCATCGCCAAACTGGACCGACTAAGCCGGGACGTTCATTTCATCAGCGGCCTGATGGTCCAGCGCATCCCCTTCATCGTCACTGAGCTCGGGCCTGACGTTGATAGCTTCATGTTGCACGTTCACGCCGCGGTCGCAGAGAAGGAGCGCGAGCGCATTGCTCAGCGCACGAGGGAGGCCCTTGCAGCAGCCAAAGCTCGCGGGCAGGCGCTCGGCAATCCTGCAATCGGAGAAGCGCGCAGGGCAGAAGCTGACCTACACGCGGAGCATTTCCGCCCGATTATCGCGCCGCTACGCAACCTGCCGGCCAAACGCATCTCGGTGATCCTGAACGAGCGAGGGGTTACCACACCGAGAGGCGGTAAGTGGCAAGCCACTCAAGTCATCAGACTTCTCAGTCGCCTGCGCTTTTCATGTGACGACTCAGCCGGACTCAAGTTGGATCATCCGATCTGATTTTTGCCGGCGGGATCAGCAGTATCTTCGACGGCTCTGGGCGCGATCTGGCGTCCGCGATAATCCGATAGAGCTCGGCATCGCTGAGTTCTTCGATCGGCACGTCGCGCGGGTCAATCACCTGAGCAGCCTTGCCATCCAGTCGATCAATCAGCTCGTGAATGTGCGCAAGACTGCCCTGCTCCGCCTTGTCGAGGAGTTGGTCCGCGACCCTGCGCAACGCAAGTGGTCGGCGGCAAAGCGCAATCCGGAGCGCGTCGGCAAAGGGCCGCTCCTTATTCAGGCTTCCGACCGGCCTACCCATAAACAATCAGACCTTATATCCGTATCCCTATCTAACTGATCTTAGGCCAAGATTGGCGTCGAAACTACAGGCATTGAGCCCGGTCACTGCGATCGCCCAAATAGGCGATTATCGGAACTGAACCGTCACATCGCGAAGAGCTTCGATTTCCTGGGCGTCGCGTAGAAATCAGCCTTGTGCCGTTCGAAATTGATGTGCCGAGGCCATGTGGAACTCAACGCCGTGACAGGTGGTGACAGGTTTTCCGGTTGTGGACGTCACATGCGCGCGCGTGACGTCGATAATGAGGTAACCTGTCATACCTGTCACAGTCCTCTCAGTGTTTCTTGACGACGATGCGCGCGAAGCCGCGCTGGCCTGTACCTGCTTCCCGCCGCTTTGCGTAACCGCGATCCTCGAGCATGCCCGACAACGCCTTACTGCTCCCCGGCATGATGTTGCGGTCCTCGCACCAAATTTTCCAGGAAGCAAACAAATCGGCCATGCGCGTAAAGGCACGATCGTCCGCATCTTCCGTGCAGTCTTCCAACCACTCGCCGGTTGTGTCCTGATCACGGAAGTATTCGTCGGTCGCGTCGCGTACACAGGCGGGCGCTGCAAGGCCGTCCCGCTGCCACTGCAGGCAGCCGTCGAGACACCATCGAAGGATCGCCGCGCGCTCGCCCCACAGCTTTTCGGCCAGTTCGGGGTCGCGTTCGTCGGCCGGGATACGGACGGTGAAGGGTACAATTAGCAAGCGTCGCCGCATCGCTTCATCTACGGAGCCAAGCCGCGGTTTGTGGTTGCCGGCAATGAACAGCTTGAATGTTGGCACAAAGTCGAAAAAATCTTGCCTCATGAAGCGGGCCGTCAACCGGTCTCCCCCGGTCAGTGCCTTGATCTTGGTCTCGTCCCAGCGGCGCCCTTTCTGCGTTTCCTGCGCGACAACCAGGCGTGCACCGCGTAGCTTAGCCAGGTCGGTCGGGTGACGCTCTGTATTGCTGGCGATGAACGTGCCCATGTCGGCGACAGCAACATATTCGGCGAGGATGCGGGTGATCGTGTTGATGAAGGTACTTTTGCCGTTCGCCCCGGTGCCGTACGCAAACAGGAAGGCGTGCTCGCTCGTGAGGCCGGTACAACAGTATCCGATATAGCGCCGGAGGAAAGCCTGCAGCTCCACATCACCACCGGTGATGCGATCAAGAAACGCACTCCAGCGCGGGTGCGGCGTGCCGCGAGCCGCGGCGCTGCAGGCCGTTGCCTTCGTCATGTAGTCGAGCGGTTCCGGCGGGCGGCTCAGTCCGGTGGTCAGGTCGTAAGTCGCAGCCGGGGTGTCCTCATCGGCCGCCGTGACGAGCAACATGTGGTTTTCGTCAAACTGCTCGTCCGTGGCCGCGAGGCGGCGATCGGCGCGGGCAAGCCACACTACAGCGGCTACGGTCTTGGCGGACACCACAGCGGTGGGCTTGGCGCATTCGCGCGCCGACTCCCGGCAGATCGCCCGAGCGCGGTCAAACGCGTGCAGCGTGTTGTCGAAACTCCACCGAGCGCCGTCATAAAGTAGCCAGCGTCCCCAAGCTGCAACATATCGGGAGTCGGCAGCATGCCGATCCGCATAGGTGAGCGCGAGCACGTCTTCGGAGCTGGCCGGAAGTTCGCCGGCATCCTGCAGAGTCGCCAGCTTGATGATGTTGTCAGCCACTGCCGCGCCTCCGCAGTTCCTTGCCGGCGATGCTGTTGACAATCCGCTCGATGTCTGCGGCCGGCAGCGGTGGCGTGCAGTTGGTGGTGTTCCAGGATTGCAGTAGGCCGAGCGTGACAAAGGGGTTGACATGATGGCGCAGAAGATGGCCGGCGAGCTTGGCAAGGCTGCAGTCGCGAGCGCCTTCGCTGACGCCCTCGATCAGCGTTCGCCATTCCGGGGTAGGGATTGCGCCGGCGGCAGAACCGTTCTGCCTTGCCAGGAGCCAACTGGGCGCGTCGGCGAAGCTGTTGGCGCTATCGACGCTCCAGGAATAGCGGCGGCCACTGGGATGGATGCTCGGCGGGGCGATCACATAACCGCCGTCACCCCTGATGTCGATGTGCTCGCCGATCTTGCCAGCGGAATTGCGCACCGGCTCCTGCGGCCATTTAAAATAAATGTGCCTACCTCGGGCGGTGATGGCTTCGACGGTGGCGGGCAAAGCGCCGAGCTCGGCTTCAAGTCGACGCAGCGTGGCTTCGGCGTCGAGGCCGTCGATGTCGACGACGAAGATGCCAGAAGCCGCCCCGGTCGCGATGGCAATGTTGTTGTCGGGCTGTTCCTGCCACCACGCCTTGATGATGTCCGAGTCCGCGGTGGCGTCCTTGAGACCGTTGGCCGTGGCCGGCCGCTTTTCATGCGGCCGGCACGGGAAGATGTGGAATCCTCGCGCCGCGAGAGCCAAGGCTGTACGGATCACGGCAAGCACTCCGGGTTAGAACGGTATGTCGTCGTCCATGTCGGCGTTCGCTAAGCCGGGCGACTTCCCCTGCGGCTGAGGCCGTTCCGTCTGTCTGGGCGGGCGAATACGGATGCAATCAACGGTGCTGCCCCGCAGCGTCGTCGTGGTCGGATAGAGTTCAATGCGATGACCGCGCCAGTCGTCGGTATCGTCACCGGCGATGGCGGCGACGCTATCCCAGTTGACCATATTGAGCGGCAGCGGCTTTGTGCTGCCGCGGAAATACAGAACGGTCTTCTGCTCCGCATCGGCGCCGCTGCCGAGTGTCTCGGTTGGAGAACGCACGATCTCGAGGACGAGTGGCTTGCCGGCGAGATCATTCGCCTTCAAGAACTTGGACGGAAAAATATCTTTACGTTTGGCCATGTATGGCTCCTGTTTTTTTCAGTTCAGGGATGAGGATCTGGGCTGGGTGAAATGTGTCATGTAGTTTTCCTGTTCTTGCTCTGGGGAAAAGAAGGTGCCCGGGCGAGGTCATCGCAAAAACGCACCGGTGGCTGCTGCGCGGCATTTTCGCGCGCCCGACGCCACGCATCCGCGGCCTCGCGCGAGATCAACACGCGAGTGCCGACACTGAACGTTAAGGGCATCAGGCCCTGCGGCTTCAGCTTGTAGAAGAGCTGCGGGCTGATGCGATGACGCGCGCAGAATTCGTCAATACTATAGGCGTCAACGTGATCGGCTGCATTGGCTTGGATCGGCTTGCGATCGGCGACTGCAGGGCGCGCCATGCTTTGTCCTCCATGCTTGAGAAGCGGTATGGAGAACTATGAGGCAGCGTGGACTCTTATGCGAACACGCAAAAACGCATTTGTCTATTTGCGTATTTGCGTGTCAACCGACCTATCGTTGGCCCCGGCCCCTAGCACGGGCGATGGTGTCAACTGAAGGCAATTTCCAAGAGTTCTTTTTAAAAGTCGGCTCGATAGCACGTCGGACTGCCTTCCCGGTAAGATCGGGCGGCACCCCATTCGGAAATTTCTTGCCTAGCGCCCACTTGGTACGGTCGATTTGCCGACGGGGTTTCTGTGCCTTGGTCGCAATATCTGCCCGATCATGCTCGGGTAATTCCCCGGTCACGGGCCATAGCCGCAACACATCGCTCTGCAGAAATTTCAGTCCGGTGAAGGGCTCGGGTTGGCCTTCGGCTTCATAGCTTAGGACGTCTCGCCCCCCTTCCTCGCGCAACTGAAGGTAAACCCACTCCCTCGATGGGATCTCGACCACGGTGCCCTGGGCGTCGAAACCCAATGCTACCAGATGCCCCTCCGACAACGCCTGCCAGAGCGCGGCCACCGCTTCCCGGATCCTCATGACGGCGTTTGAAGAAACCTTAGCTCCATCGCGTAACAATTCGTCCAGGAGCGACAGGCGTTCGACCGTCGGCGCGCGGCGCGCCTCCAGAGAATATACCATGCGCGTGACGGGCTCGCCGTCATTCTGCGGGACTACTTTCCGCACGCGACCGACCCAATGAAAACACGCCGAACAGAACTCGGGATCCTGCTTCCTGACCAGTTCAAAATCACGCCACGCAATCCAAGCTACCACCATCAGAATCGACCAGTGAGTTTTAAGCTTTGGATCGAAGCGAGGAAGTTCAGGCTTCCTCTCGACCGGCTCGAGACCAAAGGCAGCCGCCGTTGCCTCGGCTTTCTTTCCGGTGATCTCGCCACGCTCAGCTAGCATAGGGAGGCGTTCCCGCAGCAGGTCGAGTTCAATATCGTCGGGCTCGTCAGTCATTTCGCGTGCACTCGCGAACCAGGCACCCTGAGGTGCGCGGAAGCCAGCGGTGCAAGCCGGCTTATCGGGAGCTACCCTATCCGCGCCAACAGTGAGTTTACGTCTTGGTCGTGCTCCCTACAAATATTTCTTGGCAGCCTGTCTGTAATGTTTGGTTCCGTCGCCTTGAACGCGTCTCATCGCACAAGTGCGACCACATTGTCAGCGGCTGGCGCAGGTTCCGACAACAGTCCGATGCGCGCGATGTCGTCGATGGAATGCTCGGTGATGTACCTCGAATAATGCTTTTCGATCATCGCTACGCTGGTGTTGTGCAGCGACGCCACCAGCCGGATCGGTACGTTTCGCAGCAGCATGCGAACGATGCTGGAGTGGCGCAGGCAATACATCGTCACATCAGCAGGATCGAGCCCGATGGCGATAACGACCTTATCCACTTGGCGATGATAGTTCTGACCCGGATTGTTATCCCAAGGGCTGCCTTCGCTTTGCAACAGCAGTGGAGCATCGACTACACGACCTCTAGCCGCCTGCTTCAGCCGCACAGCCAATTGCATCGTAATCGGCACGCTGTAACGCTCGGCCTTTTTCGCACTGCGATTTCTGCCGCCGCCCTTGGCAGACTTCGGCATCATCAATTTCGGCCGCACCGGATGATCGTGCAGGTCTTCGACGCGAAGCCGGACCGCCTGACTCGGACGGGCGCCAGTGTTCGCCACCGTATCGGCCAGCAAACCGAATTGATGATCGAGTCCGTAAGCGGCGGCGACGAATTCATGCACCTTGTCGTCTGGCAAGATGACGTTTCTCGCCTCCTGCGCGTTCGGCAGATTAGCGAGACCAACTTCCCATGCATCGCGGTTCTTGATGCGCTGGTCATGCCGTGCCGCCAGTTCCAGCGCGGCGCAAACGCAACGGCAGAGCCGATTGATCGTGGCCAGCGCCATCGTGCCTAGCAGACCGTCGCGCCACCTCTTCAGCTCGGTAGCCGCCAGCAGCGCGATAGGCTTCGACAGCAGCGCAGGCGTGAGATGCAGGCGCGGATGTTCTGCGTTGTAGGGGTTGGCTCCGCGGGCTTCCAGATCGCGCCTGTAGTCCTTCAGCGCACCATCAATAGTGATCGGTGCATTGTCGGCGCCGCCGCTATCGCTGCGTGCTAGCCTCTTCGCCGCATCCTGCGCCTCATGAAAGGTCAGCACGCTCTTGGCGTCGGCTTCCTCGAAGTCGTCGGCCAGCGCGAAGCCCTTGGTCCAGTAGGCGCCATGGCCGTCGCTGACCTTAAGTACCCATGTGCCGTTGGTCTTGTTGCGCCTGTACATCAACGCGATTCCGCGCGCGAGCGACGGACCGCTGTAGGGCCTGCGGCGAATCTTCAATCGAAGCCGTGCACTGCGGCTTTCCAGTGCGGCAAAACTCACCCTGCGTGCCATGTGAAATCGTGTCCCCGTTCCCGTGAAGTGTCGCGATGGTGTCGGTAAAGGCCGATGAAGGCGTATGACACGTTATGGGTATATTGCGTGGATGATCAATGGCTTGCGGAGTCCACGGGGCTCCATAGAACTTCATGGGCCTTTTTATTTTCCCTGCGCAGTGGGTTGACGGCTTATGCCGTGCTCTCCCGGGAGCCGAGTTCGTTCTGGCCTCCCTCGCCCCGCGAAATTCGCAGACACCGCGCCGGTTGACGCCAATGCCGCCTCCGCAAGAGCTTGACCGTAGCAACGACGGCCAGGACCACACGGTTTTGCCGTACGCACGGCCCGCTTGTTCGCAGCATTATCCTCCGGCGTTGTCGACGTTGCCGAAAGAATGCTGGCGAGACGAACCTAACAGCGCCGCTCGTCGGCACGAAGCCTCGGGCTCACGGAGAGCAAACCGCCCTGCCCACGCCTCTCGCGCCCGACGCTGCCGCGTCCACCGCAAGCCCGGCTCGCGAAACGTGACGACACAAGATCGCCCCTCAAGGTGAGCCGGGTTGGTCGACACATGCGTCAATTCCGAATTTCGGTAAAGTGGAATATTTTCGCGATCGCGGATTGACAGGTAAGCGAAACAGGCCAGGTAGCACTCGTAACCCGGATGGAGCGCAGCGCAATCCGGGCTACGGGCTGGCCAACTAATGAATGAGTCGCAGCTCGTATGGGAAGAGCAAGGTCTCAGCGCCCGTCGCAACTGATTTTTGTTAGCACAGGGCGTTCAGGGCCGATTGGGCATTTTCCTGATGGCTTCCATCGGCCGCGATGATGATCGCCCGCGACGAAAGGCCGCCTATTCCGATGATGGCGCCGCGCAGGGTTATTTCAGTGAGATCATGATCTGGCTGATATTCGCTGCGAGTTCCAGCCCCGCCTTGGGGCCCTGCAACACGATCGTCACGCCCTTTTCGTTACGTAAATGGACGCCGCTGACGCCGCCGACCAAAGCGAAGCCGCCGCCGACGGAGCTGTAGGTGCCGGCGAAGTCACCGACCTCGCCGATGTCCGAGGCCCAACCGTCGAGCCGGCCGACGGTGGCGCCGACCGTGATGCCAAAACTCATGCCGGTGATTCTGAAGGGATAGCTCTTGCCGCGGTAGGTCAGCACACCGCGGCCGGCGCCGCCTCCGACCAGAAGGCCGGCCTTGACGATGCTGGCACGGACATGGCCGGCGGCTTGCGCGAAGGATGACGTCGCCGGTACGGCAAGCGCAAGTCCGAGTAAGACGCTTGAGATCAGGCGGCAGCCACGTGCGCGCAACGCCGCGCGCCGCTCAGGGTTTTGCCGCATCGACCTTCTTCCAGGTCTGGTCCGGATCGAACAATGTCGTGCGCGGCGCGACAAATTCGGTTCGCGTGCCGAGATCCTTCTCGTAGACGGTGCCCGCATGGTTGACGACGAACGTCATGACGCCGGAATTGCCGTACTCCGCGGGCCAGGCGATCAGGCCAAAACCGCCGATCATCTTGTCCTTGACGACGTAGTTGAGCGCACCGCCCGGCGCATCGGAACCCTGACCCTTCAGGATGCGGAAGTGATAACCGTGATAGGGCGCCGACTCCTCGCCCGGCTTGTAACCTTCGGCCGAAGCCTCCGCGACCAAGGCGCCGAGCGGGCTCGGGTCGCTGTCGTCGCGCCAGAACAGGCCGTCCTTCTTGCCGGGCGTAGACAGGAAGCGTTGCGCGTAGACGCCCGCGCCCGCGCCGCGATCCTTGTCGGCATATTCGGTCTGGGCGTCGACATAGGCGAGCGCAGTCTGGATCGCGTCGAGCTCGTTGCGTCCGATGCGACGGCGAAGCACCTCAATCCGTCCCTCGTCCGTGTCGAACTCCCAGCCCGTCTTGGTGTTGACCAGCGGAATCGGGAACGGGAAATCGTCTGGACCGAGCAGCAGCGTCGCCTTCTTGTTGCCCTCCGCCTTGATCGCATGCCGGGCGTCATACATCGAGACGAAGCGTGCGCGGATGTCGGCGTCGGCGACCTCGTCGCCGGATGATACGATTTCGTCGGCCGATCTGCCGAGCACCTTCAGGATGTCGCCCGGCCCGGCCTTCGCCGCGGCGGCAAGCGCCGATGCGGCATCCTCCGGCGTCGGATAGGACTGTTGCGCGAGGCCCGCCGTGCTCACGAGCGCGAGCACGATAATGCCCGGCAGGATGGCGCGATGAATCGATTTCAGTCCGATCATATTCAGACAGATCATGGCGACACCTCCGCAGGGATTCTTGCGCCGCCCGCCAGCCAGTCGCTGTAGCTGCGGAATGTCACACCGAGCTTGTCGTAATAGACTCGCAGATAGCCGTCGCTGCCGCGGGTCACCGCATCCGGCCTCACGCTTTCGACCTCTTGCGCCATGACGCCGACATAGGCCTTGTGGCTGCCGATGTAGCTGAAGCGGTAATAGCCGAGGCCGTTGGCGAGATGCCCAAGCAGCACAATGTCGTGCTTCAGAGCAATATCGGAGCGCCGGCCACCGCCGCCGCCACCACGACCACCTCCGCCGCCTCCGCCTCCTCCACGCGCAGCCATCCCGCCACCGCCGCCTCGCCCAGCCATGCTTGGTCCGCCGCCGCCACCGCGCGGCATGCTCGCCATGCTCGACCGTCCGCGCGCCGATGCCGCGGCCGCCGACCTGCCGGAGGAGACGTTCATCGCGCCGCCGCGATTGCCACCACCGCCACGGTTGGCGGCAGCACCGCCGCCGCGGTTCGCGGCCTTGGCACGGTCGCCGCCGCCTTTGGCACGATCACCACCGCCCTTGGCGCGGTCACCACCACCCTTGGCACGATCACCACCACCGGGCCGGTCTCGCGTCCCTGCGCTCGGGCGATCGCCCGCACCCGCACGATCTCCACGATTTCCAGCGCGATCACCGGCTCCGCCGCGATCACCGGGACCGCCACGATCGCCCGCACGATCTCCTGGCCCGCCCTGATTGGGACGCAGCACCTGGTTTCCGTCGCGACCGCGGAAATCCATCCGGTCCGATGCACCGGCCTTCAGATTGTTGTTGCCGAAGCGCTGCTGGACGTTGGTGTTGTTGTAGCGCACGCCCTGACGATGCGCCGGATTGTGCTGCCAGCCGTTGTTGATGTTGGTGGTGCGATGGTTGACGTAGACGTTGCGGTTACCCCAGTTGGCGCCGCCGCCCCAGTAATTGCCCCAGCGCCCGATCGCCCAGGCCGTGCCGAAGGCGAGGCCGGCAGCGACCGCGCCGGCACCGATATAGGACGGATAGCCGAAATAATACGGCTGGTAGTCCGCATAAGGCCAGGTGCCATAGACCGTCGCCGGATCGTAATAGGGGACGTACATCGTCTCGGGATCGGCCTGCTGAATGACAACAACCTGCTTGCCTTCCTGACTCTGGACGCTGACCTTCTGCTGCTTGGTGGTGACCAGCTTCTTGTTGTCATAGGCCTTGTTGCGCAGGCGCTGGATCGCGTCCATCACATCGGGCTGCTGCGCGAGAAAAGCGTCGCCGAGCTTCTGGGTCCATTCGAGCTTGTCACTCATCATCGAAAGAACATCGGCCGTACTGGCGAGCGCCTTGACGCTGTCGTCCCAGCCCTGCTTGCCGACCTCGGCCTTCAGCGCATCGCCCTTCAGGCTCTTATGATCCTTCAGCCAGCGGTCGGCCTGTACCACCTCGAGCGGATAGGTCGACGCGGCCAGCAGATTGACAAGCAGCTCGTCGGGATAGAGCGCGATCGGCGCGACCAGAGCTTCGAGCTGCTCGGGCTTGAGAAGCTCGGCGACCGGTGCCGGCGGGCTGGCGGGCTGCGCCTGCGTGCTCGGAACCGCCGGTTTGTCTGCCGTCTGCGCCATCGCGGCGACCGGGATTGTCACCATCAACGCAAGCGCCATCAGGGTGTTGCCGCAGCGAAACATCATAGCCTCCGTCGAACTCTCCGACCCAGAGGATCGGGCAGGGACATGAGCGTTTGTTGATCGAGATCAACGAAACCCGGCTTCGCCGCCTTGTTGCGCCGCGAGAGCAATTTCGCCCTGCCGGAGCGCGAAAAGGGCGGCACTAGCGGCTGATCGGAAGCCTGATCACAAACAGCGCGCCGCCAGACGGCAGGTTCTCGGCAGCAATCGTTCCATGATGAGCTTCGACGATGGTCTTGACGATCGCAAGTCCCATGCCCATGCCCTGCGGCTTGGTCGTGAAGAACGGATCGAAGACGTGTGCGAGATCGCCGGCCGCGATGCCGGGACCGGTGTCGCCCACCCTGATCTCGGCCTGGTTGCCGGCGCGCAACGTCGATACGCTGACCTCGCGCTTCTTCTTGTCCGCGTCCGAGACCGCGTCCATCGCGTTGATGATCAAATTGAGCACGACCTGCTGAATCTGCACGGAATCGCCCTTGACGTGCAGATCGGCGAATACGGGCGCGTAGCTCAACGCGACGCGGCGTCCACCGGCAATGGCCGTGACCAGGCCGATCGCCTCCCGCACCGTGTCGTTCAGTTCGATGTCAGTGATCTCGAACGGCGTCTTCTTCAAAACGCTGCGCAGCCTGCGGATGACCTCGCTCGCCCGCTGATCGTCGCGCCTGATGTCGGCGAGGATCAGCCGGATCTCGTCGATGTCGGGCGAAGCCCCCTTGAGCATGAGCTCGGCCGTCTCGGCGTTGGTCAGGATAGCACCAAGCGGCTGGTTCAGTTCATGCGCGATCGAGGTCGTCAGCTCGCCGACGGCTGAATAGCGATTGGCGTGAGCCAGCTCTGCAAGGCGCTGACGCGACTCGACTTCGGCACCCTGGCGACGCCGCCGCTCATGGAGCAATACGCTGATCAAGCCGGCTTGCAGCAGAAACACACTCATGATCAGCGCCATCTGCCAGCGAAAGCGTTCCCAGATGCTCGGTTCGCGGAACAGCACTTCGCTGCCGGGAGGCAGATTGCTCTCGCTGATGCCCCAGCGCCGCAACTCGCGCCAATCGTATCTCGGCGGCCCGAACACGATCGGCTCATATTTGATGCTGGCGGGCTTCTCGCCGCCGAAGATACGCATGGCGGCATCGACGGTCTTCAGGCTTGTCTCCGCGGTCAGTTGCATAGGGCCGCCGACAGTGGTGCCACCAAAGAAGGGCTCCTGGTAGGAGAAGATCGGCACGTTGGCGACCTCGTGTAGCCGGCGCAAGGCGATGTCCCCTTCGTGGACGATTCCTCCGGCATCGACCGACATCAGGCCCCAGAACAATACCGTATGCGGCGGCAGCGTCGATGCGCGCTTGAGAATGTCCTCGAACGCCAGGTCCGAATACCAGACGAGACTGATCCGGCCTTCGAGCGGCTTCAATTCCCGCTGCACCTCGTCGATCCAGAATTTTTCAAGCTGTGACGCACCGATCACCATCGCGACCGTCTTCGTGTCCGGTAACACCTGGAGAATATTTTCGAACGCAGCCATGAAGTCGTTGCGGACTGAGACGACGACGTCGTTGTCGGTGAGATCGAGCCGGTTCACCAGCCGCTGCTCGACGACAGTCAGGACCGTCGGCGTATCCAAGAAAAGCTGTCCTCGGTATCTCTGCACAAAACGAGCAGCTGGCGCGCCAATGCTCAGCACGAGGTCAGGCGGTGAGCCCAGGTAGAGCGAGCGCAAATACTCGACGAAGGGCGCTTCTGGCCCCGAATTGTTGAAGCGTGCGGTGAGCAGCGTGTGCTCCTGGATATCGAGCGGCCATGGCGATTGCCGCTCAAGCTCGGCCTTGATGCTGCGCGCATATTCGCTCCAGGGCCGGAATTCGCGGCCGAAGGAATGCAGTACCAGCACGCGCTTGGGCTCGCTGCGCGTGGTCGCACCCGGCTCGGCAGCGCTGGCTGATCGGGGCAGGACGCTGGCAGCGATCATCAAGCCAAAATACAGCAGCATGGCTGCGGCTGGCCACGGTTTGACTGGCCCAATTGTCACGCGTCCGCTCATGCTCATCCCCGGCGGCTTCAAGCGCCCCGCTCTCGGACAATTCTAGCGGGAATCGCGCGGTACCGACAGGCCGAGAAGCAGTCGCTATTTCGCCGGACAGCGGTGATAGCGGATCTCCATGTCCTCCATTCCCGGAAAGAGCCGAGCGACGCTGTTGGCATCGAGTTCCTTCAGGCTGAACTGGACGCTGGAGAGCATGATATCGGTCGCGCAGGCGGCGATCAGGTTAACGCTCGGGCCGCTGTCCTTCCTTGCCTTGATCCGGCAGCGGGCGAACTTTCCGATGATCTGGTCGCCGTCGACAATGAAGCCGCCACCATAGACATCAGACATGTCGGTGAAGCCGAGTTGAGCGCCCTGGCGCGCGAAAACCTTTCCGCAATTGTCGGCATCGCTGGCCCACGCGCCGTTGAGGTCGAGCGCCTCGGCGTGGCCGGCGGCAATCAGGACCAATACCAGCAGCACTGCGCCCGGCGCACTCACTTTTCGAAAGTTCATCCCATCGTTCCTTCGCTTGCGCCGTCAATGACCGCCCAGGACCAGCGTCTGGATCGGCAATAGCAGCGCCTGGATACGCAACAGCAGGGCGTGAACCAAGCCGACACCGTCAACCACGTGAAGCGCGATCTTCCGGGCGGTCGACGTATCCTTCGCCGAGATCTCCTCGTGATTGCTGGTGTAGGCATTGACGATGCAGCTCGAGCCCGGCGTGACGCCATCGAGCCCGCCCTTGTAAAGCGGCTCCAGGAACACGAGGATCGTGCCGGGCTTCAGCGCGTTCTGGGCCTCGAGGAGCTGCTGACCGCCCTGGAACTGACCGGCGGCGATGTAATCCTGCACCGTTGTGATCACCATCGGAATAATTACCCAAGGCTTGGAGATGCAGGTCGCCTCCGCGACCATTCCCTCCTTCATCACCTGAGCCTCAATCTGACCGAAGCCGGCCTGCAGGGCGTTTTTGCCGGCACCATCCGGGATCAGCACCCCTGCCGGCCGCAACAGTTGATTGACGACATCACCGGTGCGCAACAGAAATTGCTCGACCCGCCCGTCAACGCCGGCGCGAATAACCGTCTGATCCAAATTCACCTGCGCCTCTGCCAGCGCTGCCTCGGCACTGGCCCGCTGCGCCGGAAGCGAGGTCGAGACCTGCAAGGCGGCCGACTGCCTGGCCGCCGTGGCAGCGTCGATGCCGGACTGGCGCTGATCGACCAGCACCTGCAGCTTGTCGATATCGCGCTGCGCGACGATCCCGGGATTGCGGCGCTGGAGTTCGGTCTTGACGTCTAGTTCGTCCTTGGCCTGTTGATAATTGGCCTTGGCTTCCCCGATCTGCGCATCGGCCTTGACCACGTCAGCCTGTGCTGTCTGCATGGTGGCATCGACCTCCGCGATCTTGCGCCTGGCGGTCTCGACCGCGGCCTGCTGCTTGAAGCCGTCGAGCGTGAACAGCACGTCACCCTTCTTCACCGCCGCGCTGAACCCGACATTCACCTCGGCCACGCGGCCGGCGACGCCGACCGGCATGATCGGCACCGTACGGTAATAAAGCGTCGCGCTCGATGTCGTCGGATGGAAATAGAAGATCATGGTGATCAGCGACACCGTGAGCATCAGGCAGCCGGTGATCCCCCAGCGCAGCTCGTACCAGACTGAGAAGAAGGTGATCTCTTTGCCGAAACGTTTGCCCTGGGCGTAGCGGCGGTAGAGATAGTCGGGCACGATCGTGAGGAGGGAGCAGAACATCAGCTCAAACATGGCCATGCTCCCTTTCCTGGGCGGGACCGGGTTGTCGCGGCGGCGGCGGATCGGCTCGAGTGGTCTCACTCATCTCCCCGGGCGCCGCGTCAGCGATTCTCTCGACGGAATCGGCGATGCTGCGCATCGGCGTACCGAAATCCGGGATATCGATCATCGCTAAAAAAAGACCCGCAATCCAGAACGCATGCATGTGCGTAAACAGCGAGATCAGGCCGAGCACCGCGACAAATTCAAATTGTAGCTTTTGCGACTTGTGCGCCATCCGCTCCGGCAGGCTGTGCAGGCGCCAGTAGAGCGTGCCGACCCACAGCACCGTGCCGATCAGGAACAGTCCCATCACCACCATGAGCGGATCGACCCCGCTTCCCGGCGCGAGGTAGAACGGCAGATGATGCGGCGCCATCGGATGAAGCTGCTCGCTCAATGATCTCTCCCAACCGCTGCCGATGCCGCGCTCGTGCGGCACTGTGTTCGGGCAGATTGCCGCTTTGCTTGATTTGAATCAAGGGAACGGCCCCTGACTCGCCTAGCGTTCCCTCACACCCGCAATACAGACATAGGAGCCGTTAGCATGCCCGGCATCGATGATCTGATCCCCGACGCCGCACAGATCCGGAAAGAGGCCGCAATCAAGGACGCTGAAAAGGCGGACGAGTACGTTCGTCTCGCCACCGTCGTCGAGGCCGAAAAGCGCGCCCTGATCGAGCGTCTCAGCAAGCCGTCCGGCAAGTCCGAGGAAGAGAAGGTCAAGCTCGCCTCGACCATTATCCAGCGTGCGGTGCGAAACGGCCTAACCGAAGTGCTGGTTTATCGGTTCCCTAACTCGCTCTGCACCGACAAGGGACGCGCCATCAACCAGATGGAAAAAGGCTGGGAGACTACGCTGACCGGAGTCCCCAAGGAGATCTTCCAGCTCTGGACCGACTATCTGAAGCCGCGAGGTTATCGCATCGCCTACCAGATCATCGATTTTCCGGGCGGCATTCCGGGCGATATCGGCGTGACCATTGCTTGGGACGAGTGATTTGGGACGAGTGATTTTGCGACGATTGACGAGCGCAATAGCGAAAGGACCGGCATGGCCAAGGATGCGCCCGCGGAGGGAATGAAGCGAAAGGATTATGAGAAGGAGCTCGAAAAGCTCCAGGTCGAGCTGTGCCATCTCCAGGAATGGGTGAAAGCCGAGAAACTCAAGGTGATCATCATCTTCGAAGGCCGCGACGCCGCCGGCAAGGGCGGCACCATCAAGGCATTGACCGAAAAGGTGAGCCCGCGGGTCTTCCGTGTCTGCGCCCTGCCTGCACCATCCGACCGGCAAAAGTCCCAGCTGTTCCTGCAGCGCTATATTGAGCAATTTCCGGCCGGCGGCGAAATCGTGATCTTCGACCGCAGTTGGTACAACCGCGCCGGTGTCGAATACGTCATGGGCTTCTGCTCGCCGACCGAGCACAAGCGCTTTCTGCAGCTATGTCCATTGGTCGAGAAATTTGCCGTCGACGCGGGCATCATGCTGATCAAGCTGTGGCTCGAGGTCGGCATGGAAGAGCAGGAGCTCCGTTTCAAGGCGCGTATCGAGGATCCTTTGCGGCAATGGAAGCTGAGCCCGATGGACACCGAATCCTTCGGGCGCTGGTACGATTACTCGCGCGCACGTGACATGATGTTCGAGGCGACCGACACCAAGCATGCGCCATGGCGGCTGATCCGTTCCGACGACAAGCGGCGAGCGCGGCTCAACATCATCTCGCACATTCTCCGAACGATCCCTTACAAGACAATCGCGCGAGCCAAGGTCAAGCTACCCAAGCGCTCCCACAAGGGCCGCTACAACGATCAAGCGAGCCTGCAAGGAATGAAGTTCGTCGAGGAACGGTACTGAAGCAAATCAGGCCGCGCCGGGAGCGCGGCCTGATGATGTTTGCGCTTACTTCAATCGTATGGTCACGCCACCCACCGCGGCCGACACCTCCGCACCGACCTTCGGACCGCTGAGTTGAAGGATCACACCATTTGCGTTCTGCAGCTGCACGGCGCCGGCACCGGCCGCGACGGCGCCGCCTGCCCCGCCGGCGGCATAGGAGCCCTCGATCGACTGCGGCCCTCTCAAATTAAGAGCGTGACCGACAAACTTGGTGGTCGAAGCCCCGATCGTGAAACCGACGCTCATGCCTGAGACGGTGAAGGGATATTTCTTGCCCCTCAAGAGCAGAACACCCTCGCCGCCGCCGACGCCGATGATGAATCCGCCCTTGGTGAAGACGACGGCGACCTGGCCGGTCTCGGCACGCGACGGCGTGCTGAAACCGGTGACAGTTACGAGCGAGGTGACCAGTGCCGCGTAGATGGCAGTCTGTTTCATCGTTCTATTCCCCCTTTTGTTAATGATGCCGAAGCGCTCCAGGTTGACCAGGAGTTCTCCGTTACTCCGCGCCGCCTTTAGTAGCCGCCTCGTAAGCGTCCCGATAACCTCGCGCGATGGCCCGCACGCCGCGCCCGATGTCGTCGTAGACGTCGTCGGGGAGATTTGCCAGCGACACCCGAAGCGACCATTCGGGTGCGTCGAAACCACCGCCATTCAGCAACACTATGCCATGGGCTTCGGCCAGCCGAAACGCGAGATCGAGCGGATGAACATTCTTTTTCAGGTAATCAACGGCCTTGTCGCCGATGTTCTTCCGCGCCCAGAATTCAAAATCGATCAGGCCGTAATACGCATCATAATTGGGATTGGGCGTGAGCTTGTCGGCGAGACCGAGGCCGTCAAGCAGCGACCACAGCCGTTTGTTGACGATTTCCATGCAGGCGGCCTGATAGGCCTTCTTTTCATCGAGCATCTCCGAAAGGGAGAACAGGCTCATCATGACTTGCTGCGGCAGTGACAGGCCTGCAGTGTGATTGAGCGCGACGTCCCGGCTATCGGCGACAATGCGGTCGATCATCTTCAGCTTGCGTGGCTCCAGCGTCAGCGGCCCGTAACGCTTGTCGAGGGCCTTCACGGCGGCATCGGGCAATTTGGCAATCATCTTGTCGAAGATGTTGTCCTCGTGAATAGCGATCGCGCCGAGCCGCCAGCCGGTGCAACCGAAGTACTTCGAATAGGAATACACGCCGATCGTATTGTGCGGCAGTTCGCCGAGCAGCGATCGGAAACCGTGCACGAAGGTGCCATAGACGTCGTCGGTCAGGAGCATGAGGTCGGGACGTTTGGTCTTGACCAGATTGGTGAGCTTGGAGATCGTCTCCGGACTCACCCCCATTCCCGACGGGTTGGCGGGATTGACGATGAAAAACGCCTTGATCTTCGGGTCTTCCAGCTTCTTGATTTCCTCGTCGGTGAACTGGAAGCGGTTTTCCTGGGGGGCCTTGATCTGGACGACCTTGAGGTCATAGTCCTCCAGATGCGTCATCTCGATATATGGCGTGAAGATCGGCGTTCCCAGCGCAATGGTATCGCCCGGTAGCAGCAGGCGGTTGGCCTTCAGAGACTTGAAGATGTAGCACATCGCGGCGGTGCCGCCCTCGACCGCGTAGATGTCGAACTTTCCCGACGGCCGCGGCGCACCGCAGACCGCCCACATCAGATATTCGTGCACGATCTTTTCGTTATGCACGAGCATGCGATCCGGCACGGGATAGTGGTCACCGATGATTGAATCGACGAGTTCGTGGACGAAGGCGTCGGGCTCGAAACCGAACGTCTTGACCGCGTAGGGCAGCATCTCCGTCAGGAAGCTCGCACCAGGCATGTCGGCGTGTTTTGCAAGCCAGGCCTCAAAACGGCCGGCGACGCCTTTCGCCTCAGGCATGCCACCGATCCCGGCCGGGTGCTCCATCACCCGCTTGCTTTCGCTGATGGCGAACTGTCCCAGCAGGAAGAAGCCCTCACGCGGCGTGGTCGCGACCCAGTTCGGGTTACCCCGGCCGGCGTTCAGGAACGCGCTCTGCGTCCGCTTCGAGTTGGCCTTCGCCAGGTTGATCAGTTCGTCCTTGATCTCGAAGGGGCTCAATGCCTCGAACTTCTTCAAAGTTAAGAGGTCGGCCATGTGAAACTCCCGAGTTGTGCAACCTGCTAAGGCGGGGCGGACAGGCCTTATCGCCTGCGCGATCACCGCAGGATGGTCGGTGGCCGACGACGACCCTTGATCTATCTCAACGCTTCGACAGCAACGAACGACACCGAAGCGCTGCAACGCAGCGAATGACGCGACCGCGACGACATCGGGCCGCAAGTCGGCGCATACGGTTGACATAGATCAACATCGGCAGATGAGCCGTCCCTTGTTGTTGGCTAATGCGACTTGAACCCTTCTCAGGTTCTTCAGCGCTTTCGCACAGCATGAACGGGGGACGTGATGATCAATTGGTTCTTCCAGACGCTCAAGAGCTATCCGGAGATCGCGATCTTCCTCTCGCTGGCCCTGGGCTATTACTTCGGCTCCTTCACCTACAAGGGCCTCGGCCTCGGCGCCGTGACCGCGACCCTGATCGCAGCCGTCATCATCGGCCAGATCGGGATCACCATCACAGGTCCGCTCAAGCCCACCTTCTTCCTGATGTTCCTGTTCGCGATCGGCTACGGGGTCGGGCCGCAATTCGTACGCGGCATCGCGCAAGATGGCGTCCCACAAGCCATTTTTGCCGCAGTAGTCTGCGTATTCTGCCTCGCAGCTGCTTATATCGGCGCCAAGCTCGCCGGCTACGACGTCGGATCTGCCGTAGGGCTCTATGCCGGCTCGCAGACGATCTCGGCGTCGATGGGCCTGGCGACCGACGCGATCAATCGCACCGGTCTGCCTGCGGAGGAAGCCAAGAAGTTGCTCGACGCGATGCCGGTGGCCTACGCGGTCACCTATATCTTCGGCACGGTCGGATCCGCGATCGTCCTGGCTCTGATCGGTCCGGCCCTGCTCGGGATCGACCTCGAGGCCGCCTGCAAGAAATATGAGGAGGAGCACGGGGGCAAGAAGCAGACGGGCGGTCCGGGAACGGCTTGGCACCAGTTCGATGTGCGCGCCTTCCGTGTCAACGAGCGGGGCCCTGCGGTTGGGAAGACCGTCCAGCAGGCAGAAGCACTGCTGCCCGACCATCGGGTGTTCATCCTGCGGATCAAGCAAGCTGGCAAGATCACGGATGCCACCGCCGATGCCGTCATTCACGCAGGCGACGTCGTCGCTGTGGCCGGCCGGCGCGACGTACTCGTCAGCTTGATCGGCGAGCAGGCAGAAGAAGTCGATGATCGCGAGTTGCTGGCGATGCCCATCGAAGGCGTCGATGTCTACGTGACCAGCAAGGACGTCGACGGAAAGACGCTGGAGGAGCTGTCGCAAACGGCAGGCGCCCGCGGCGTGTTCCTCCGCAAGATCACCCGGGGCGCGATCGCCGTCGATATCCCCATCCTGCCGAACACGAAGATCAACCGCGGCGACATCGTCACCATCGTGGGGCGCACGCCGGATGTGGCAGCCGCGACAAAGATGCTCGGTCGTCCGGATCGCGCCACCGACGTCGCTGACGTCGCCTTCATCGGAGCAGCCATCGCGATTGGCGCCCTGATCGGCGCCATCGTCTACAAGGTCGGCAGCGTGCCGCTGACTTTGTCCACCTCCGGCGGCGCCTTGATCTCCGGCCTGTTCTTTGGCTGGCTGCGATCGGTGCACCCGACGTTTGGGCGAATTCCTTCGCCCACCGTGTGGTTCATGAACTCGGTCGGCCTGAACATCTTCATTGCCGTGGTCGGGATCTCATCGGGACCGGGCTTCGTCGCGGGACTTCAGCAGCTTGGCTTCAGCCTGTTCTTCTGGGGCGTCGCGGTCACGACGGTACCGCTGATCCTGGCGATGTATGTCGGCAAATACGTGTTTCGTTTCCATGACGCCATCGTACTGGGATGTTGTTCAGGGGCGCGGACCACGACAGCTTCCCTGGGCATGATCAATGACCGTGCCAAGAGTCAGATTCCGGGGCTGGGATATACGGTGACATACGCTGTCGGAAACACGCTGCTGACAATCTGGGGAATGGTTCTTGTCATGCTGATGACATAGCAAGGCCGCCCGCGATGTTGGGTTGGCTGGAACAGTTTCTCGTCCGTTATCCCGAGCTCGCGCTGTTCCTTGTGATCGCCGCGGGCTACTGGATCGGAAGCTTCAGGATCGGAACGTTTAGTCTGGGCCCGGTCACCGGCGCTCTGTTCGCCGGATTGGCGGTCGGAGATTTCGCGCATGTGCCCGTCTCCAGCATGACCAAGTCCTTCCTCTTCCTGCTGTTCCTGTTCGGCGTGGGCTATCTGGTCGGCCCACAATTTATCCAATCGATGAAGCGCGACGGGCTGAAGCCGATGCTGCTCGCGGTCGTCGTGTGCTTAACGGGTCTCGCAACAGCCATGGCCGTTGCGAAGGTGTTGCGGCTCGATCCAGGCTTCGCCGCGGGCCTGATGTCGGGCGCACTGAGCCAGAGCGCGGCCATGGGGACGGCGACCGACGCGATCAATGGATTGGCGATCCCCGACGCGCAGCGTGCGCTTTTCGTCTCGCACGTCGCGGTGGCGGACGCGGTCTGCTATATCTTCGGATATGCGGGCGTCATCCTCTTCGTTACTCAGATTGCACCCGCCCTCCTGAAAATCGATCTGCGAGCGGAGGCGCTCAAGCTCGAGCAGGCATTGGGCGTCACACGCTCCAAGCCTGGCCTTGCATCTGCCTGGCGCAAATTCGAGCTACGCGCCTATCGACTGGACGAGCGCTCTCCCCTCGTCGGGGTGACGGTCGCGGCCGCGGAAGCCCGCATTCCGGATCATCGGCTGTTCATCCATCGAATCCGTCGAGGCGAACGCCTTCTCGAAGCGGAACCCGGAACCGTTCTGGCGGCCGGCGACCTCGTCGCGCTGTCCGCTCCGCGGCAGGTCATCGTCGAATGGATCGGCCCTCGCGCCGAGGAGGTCGAGGACAGGGAGCTGCTCGACATTCCCCTGATCTCCGTCGATGTCATGCTGATCAATCCGAAACTCGCGGGCATGACGCTGGAAGCCGCCTCGCGAGAGAGCTGGTCTCGCGCCGTCTATCTCCGTTCGTTGAGCCGGGGCGGTCAGGAGATTCCCGTGGGAGCCGGCGTCGCTTTGCAGCGCGGCGACCTGCTGCGGATCGTCGGGCCCGAGCCGATCGTGCAGACCGCGGCCAAGAGCATCGGTGCCATCGTTGCGCCGAGCACCAGCATCGATTTCATCGTGATGGGCCTTGCGATCTTCTTCGGCGGCCTCTTTGGCGTTCTCCTGAGCTTCTCCGTCGGCGGCATCACTATCTCGCTCAGTACGAGCGTTGGCACATTGCTGGCCGGACTCCTGGTCGGGTCTCTCCGCACACGTTACCCGCTGTTCGGACAAATTCCCGACGGCGCCATCAGCCTGATGACCTCGCTCGGGCTCGCAGCTTTCGTCGGGCTGACCGGCATCCATGCAGGGCCGATCTTCCTGTCGGCCCTACAGGAAACCGGCATTAGCCTGCTGCTGGGAGGCATGGCCATCACGCTGGCGCCGCAAATCGTCGGACTTTGCTTTGGCCATTTCGTATTGCGGATGAACCCGATCCTCCTGCTCGGCGGATTGACCGGATCGCAGACGGTAACGGCCGCGATGGCGGCGCTCCAGGAACGCGCCGGCAGCCCTATCCCGGTTCTGGGCTACACGCCGGCCTACCCGGTTGCCAACATCCTGTTGACGACCTGGGGCTCCATCATGGTGGTCGCCTTCGCCTGAACTAGGACGCGGCCTTCAGTTTCGGCTGCGCACCTGGCTTTGGCCGGCCGAGCTTCGCCAGAGCTTCCGTACGCACGAGCTTCAGGCCTTCCTTGGCGTCGTAGCCATGGATCTCCTTCACATCGAGCTTGCGCATGAAGTCGATGGTCTCCTGGGTGATGACTTGGCCGGGCACCATGATCGGGAAGCCCGGCGGATACGGGATCACGAAATTGGCAGAGACGAGCTCCGGTCCGGCCTTCAGCCGCCGATCGATCTCGGGATCGTTCAGCCGCAGGTGTTCGCAGCCCGCGGCGTTGTAAGCCGCATAGAAGCCACTGCGGATGTCGCCTTCGTTGGTCTTGGTGCCGGCGTCTCCGCGGAAGCTTGGATGGAAATGCGAGAAGTTCGGTAGGTCAGGCACGTCCTTCATCAGGCTCTTGACCCGCGCCTCGAACGTCTGCCGCGCATTGGCGCCACCCTGCGCGAGCCCGCGGTCGACCTCGCCCGCGATCTTCGCCAGCACACGCACAAGATGCGCCACATCGCTGCGGGTGTTGTTGATGTTGGACTGGACCAGGACCGAGTTGCGCGAGGTCTTGTTGACCTGGATGCTGTACTCGTTGGCCAGAATGCCCTTGAACTGGGTGCCGTCGAAGCCGGCCGTGCCGCACACCAGGGTCATGCGGGTCGGGTCGAGACAGAACTCATCATCGTCCAGGCTTTTGAGCGTGTTCGCCCAGTTCACGCCGGACGCCAGATAGTCGGTGAAGCCGCTCTGGCGGTATTGCGCCGGCACCATGGCGTCGGCGCCGAGCACGCGGAAGTATTTTGAGAGCAGCGGATTGTTGTTGACCGCGTGGCGGATTGCGAACGCGATCTCGATCGCATTGGCGACGAGGCCGTAGCCCTCCAGCTCCATCTGCCGCCGCGAGATGTCGAGGCTGGCAATGAGCTGCTGGTTCGGGCTGGTGGAAGCGTGGGTGAACACCGCTTCCTTGAACTGCTGCTCGACCGTGTGGAATTCGACGTCCTTGACCGACAGCATGGAGCCCTGCCGGAGCGCCGACATCGACTTGTGGCTCGAATTGGTCTGGTAGACCCGCAGGCGAATCTGGCGCGGATCGGGAATCAGCCGGGTCTTGAGCAGAACCTCGTCCGACGGATTCTTGCCGAGTTCGGCCTGTTGCTTCTCATAGGCGGCGACCGATTTCGGATCACGCATCCAAGCTTCGATCTCGTTGGCGGCGCCCAATCCGGTGCGGCGGCGCAGGAACGGCGAGAAGCGCGCGAAGCCGAACCAGGCCTCGTCCCACAGGAAGATCAGATCCGGCTTGATGGCGAGGCATTCCTCCATCACCCGACGGGTGTTGTAGATGTGGCCGTCGAAGGTGCAATTGGTCAGGTCGAGCAGCTTGACGCGGTCGAGCCGGCCGTCGGCCTTGGCGCTGAGCAGAGCCTGCTTGATCGTCTTCAGGGGCACTGCGCCATACATCGAATATTCCGTCATCGGGAAGGCTTCGACATAGAGCGGCTGTGCACCGGCCAGGACCATGCCGTAATGGTGCGACTTGTGGCAGTTCCGATCGACGATCGCGATGTCGCCCGGCGCGAGCAGCGCCTGCACCGCCATCTTGTTGGAGGTCGAGGTGCCGTTGGTGACGAAGAAGACGCGGTCGGCGCCGAGCGCCCTCGCCGCCTTCTCCTGTGCCTTCTTGATGTTGCCGGTCGGCTCAAGCATGCTGTCGAGACCGCCGGTGGTGGCGCTGCTCTCGGCCAGGAACAGGTTCGGGCCGTAGAACTCACCCATGTCGCGGATCCAGTCGGACTTGAAGATCGACTTGCCGCGGGCGATCGGTAGCGCATGGAACGTCCCTATGGGGCGCTGCGCGTATTTCTTGAGATTGTCGAAGAACGGCGTGTCGTAGCGATCCTGGATGCCTTCGAGGATCGACAAATGCAGCTCCAGAAGCTCTTCCACCGAATAGAAGATGCGGCGGACGACGTTGGCCTCGGGGTTGCCGGCCAATTCTTCGACGTCGCGGTTCGAGATCATGTAGAGATCGAGTTCGGGCCTGACCCGCTTGATGATCTGGGCGAGCCGCAGCGCGGAGGCATCGGATTCGTCCTTGAGGCCGGCCGTGGCCGTCATCGAACGGAGGACCGGCGCATCGTGCCGCGAGCGCAGGCCAAAGCCTTCGTTGATGATGACGGCCCCGAGGTTGGGATTGAGCATGGTCGCGCAGAAGGCGTCTTCGAGACTGCCGACGATGACGGGCTCATAGATGAAACCATCTTCCGGACGGCGCAGCTTGCGCCATTCGGCCGCGAGCGCCGGCCACTGGCCGGGTGACACGCCGGTGACAATCAGGGTTTCGAAGTAGGGCCGGCGCGCCTTATGCCCGCCGAAAGTGGGCGACACCAGTTCGGGTGCATCGCCATTGCCATCGTCCTGTGCATTCCAGTCGCCGGCATGCTGGCGGAAGGATCGCGTCGCCAGGGCCTGGGTGATCCGGGTCGCAAGGCCAAGCGACGAAGCCGCATCGCCGGCCGAGGCCCCTTCGCGCAGGGCAGCCATCAATTGCAGGCCGGGATAACCGTGGAATTCTTCCGTCACCGATAGTCTGGCCAGCGCCGCATCATAGGCCGTCCGATCGCCGCCGCGAGCCCACATCTTTGCGGCCTCTACCAGATCACGCCAGTCGTCGGCGCGCGCACCGGGTCCGGAAAAGAACTGGTCGATGCGCTTCTGCGCGGCTTTGGTGTCCTTGGCCATACGTCTCTCCCGATCCTTTGGGGCGAAAGGTGATGCGGGATCGTGCTGTCGGCGCCGGTCGCACCATTGATCCAAGTCAACGGTCGGGAGCTATGGCGACTGGCGATGCGACCGTCGCTCCTCGCAACGCAGCACGACGTCGTCAGGCAGTTTGTTGCGCCGTATCGGTATGATGATCCCCGAGCACGCTATCGAGTGATCGCAGCCACTGGCCGCTGTCGGTCTTCTCCGCCAACCCCTCCGCCCGCAGCAGGTCGCGTAACTGCGCATGCGCACCGACGATGCAGAAGATGATCTTGCGTGAGGCAAGCTCATCATGGAGATCGCGCAGCATGCGAGCGCCGGCGAGATCGATGTAGGGTGACGCCGAGAGATCGCAGGCGACGAGCCGGATATCCGGCGATCTTCGCAGTGAAACCAGGACCGTATCCAGGATCGTTTCGGCGTTGATATAGAGCAACGAGGCTTCGGGGCGGAACGCAATGACGCCAACCAGCGGCTCCACGTCCTCATGCCTGGCGCTATCGGAATAGCGGCCGCTGCCGGGCAGGCGGCCAAGGAAGGCGACGTTCGGCTGCGAGGCCCGCGCCAACAGCAGGAAGATCGACGCAATCGACGCCAGCAGGACGCCCTGGAGAATGCCGAGCAGCAATACGGACACGAGCGCGATCGCCGCGGCGTAGAAGTCGATCCGGCTGACCCGCCACATCCGCAACAGCGCCCGGATATCCACGAGCTTGTAGACTGCGGCAAAGACGATGGCCGCAAGCACCGCCTTGGGCAAATTGGTCAAGAGCCCCGTGAAGAACAGAAGGCACAGTCCAAGCGTCACCGAACAGATCACCAGCGCCAGCGGCGTCCGCGCGCCGGCGCTGTCATTCACGGCCGATTGTGACAGCCCGCCGGCGACGGGATAGCCATGGCCGAAGGCGGCCGCGAGGTTTGCCGCGCCAAGCCCCAAAAACTCCTGTCGTACGTCGAGAGGGTAACCGTGCTTGGCGGCAAAGCTGCGGGCGGCCGAGACACCCTCGATGTAGGCCAGCAGCACGCAGCCGGCGGCGAGCGGAAACAGGTCATCGAACTCCAGCAGACCGAATGTCGGTATCCCCAGCGCTGGCAGCCCCTCCGGTATCTTCCCGGTGACGGGCACACCCATGGCCGGAAAGCCGAGCATCGTTGCCGCCGCGATCGCCAGCGCAACGATGGTGATGCCGACCGGCTTGCCCGGCAAAAATCGTTCACCGAACAGGAGCAGCAGCAGCGCAGCCGCTCCGATCGCCAGCACCAGCGGGTCAATATGGCCGAGTTGCCCCGTCAGCTTGATGGCACGGTCGAAGAAATTGTGACCGCCGCCGGCAACCCCGAGCAGGCTCGGCAACTGGCTCATGATGATGGTGAGCCCGGCGCCGGCCTTGAAGCCGACCAGGATGCTGTCGCTGACGAGGCGGACGAGCACGCTCAGCTTGAACAGCCAAGCGATGAAGCACAGCACGGCCACCGCAAAGGCCGCGAGGCTCGCGATCTGCGCATAGCGCACCGCATCCCCGCCGGCGAGCCCGGCAACGGTCGCGGCGATCATCAGCGAGATCGCCGAGGTCGGACCGATCGCAAGCTGCCGCGACGACCCGAGCAAGGCATAGCCGATACCGCCGAGCATATAGCCGTAGACGCCGACCTGCGGCGGCAGGCCGGCGAGCGCCGCATAGGCCAGCGAAACCGGGATGGCGTAGGCCGCGAGCGTGATGCCGGCGACGGCGTCGGACGGAAGCCACTCGCCGCGGTAGGCGGCGAGCCATCCGAACGGTGGCAAGAATCGCGTCCAATTCCGCTCGGGCGGTGCGTTCATCGGCCAACTCCGGGGCGGGTGATCTCGCAAGGCAGCAACCCGATCAGCAGCGCGACCACGGGAACAACGAGAGCAAGCGCAGGCGAATTCCTGGTGGTGAGCGCCCCGGCCGCGGCACCGAAGCCGAATGCCGCGCACAGCGCGGCGAAGATCCCGGTGCGGCGCAGGGACCCGGCTGGCGCTCCGCCGGCGACCACTGCAAAAATGTTCTCGACAGCCTGGCGCATGTTGCCTGTGATCATCACGGTGCTGCACAGCACGCCTTCGACCTTGGTGAAAATTCCTGCCTGCATGTCACCCGCGACACGGCGCAGCCAGACGGCGAGCACGATGCCGCCTGCAAAGGACAGGATTGGCGGCACGAAATGGAACGCCTTCGCCCAGTTTCCGGCCATCGCATAGACCCAGAGAAAGATCAGATTGGCGGTCTGGGCATTCGCCAGCACACCATGCAGGGTCCGGGCATAGACATCGATAAAGCCGGCGGCGACGTCCAGAGTACTCATGTCGCCAACGCGTGCAAACTCATCATCGTTTCATAGGCGTCGCCTTGTCCGCGCCGAAGCTTGATCTGGATCAAGCAATCTTCCCTTGCCATCGATCAAATCGCCGCAAAGCGCCGGGGGACATGCGATCATGGACACCGTCAGGTGGATCATCACCACCGCACCGGAGATATTCCTGCTGTTGACCGTTGCGATCGGCACTATCCTCGGCCGTATCAAGATCCGTGGCTTCTCGATCGGCATCACCGCCTGCATCCTGATCGTCGCCGTCGCGATCGGACAGCTCGGCAGCTTCATCTTCCCACCGATCCTCCGGTCGTTCCTGTTCAGCCTCTTCGTCTTCACGATCGGTTACCGCTCCGGCCCGGAGTTCTTCGCCTCCTTGAGCATCCGGACCCTGGCGCAGGTGGTGCTGGCGCTGGTGATCGGTGCCACCGGGCTCATCCTCGTGCTCATCTTCGCCCACGCGTTCAAGCTCGATGCCGGGACCGCAGCCGGGCTCACCGCCGGCGCGCTGACTCAGTCCTCCGTGATCGGCACCGCATCGGGCGCGCTGGCGCAGCTTGGCTTGCCTGCCGACGTGTTGAAGCAACAAGAAGCGAACATCGCCGCTGGCTACGCCGTGACCTATGTGCTCGGCTACATCCTCACGCTGCTGTTCGTTCCGTTCGTCGCGCCACGACTGATGGGGATCGATCTGAAGGCGGAGGCGGCGAAGCTTGAGGCAGAGCTTGCCGGCGGCGCGCCGGCGAAGGCGGACAACCTGTCCTATCGCAAGTTCCAGGCGCGTGCCTATCGCGTCTCCGCTGCCGCGGGTCGCACGGTCGAGGCCATTGAGGCCGCGATCGGCGGCCGCACCGTCGTGGAGCGGATCGCACGTCGCGGCGTCGACCTTCCGCCGAACCGTGACGCCATCCTCGAGGCCGGGGACGATGTCGTCCTGACCGGCCCGACCGCGGCGATCGTCGCCGCCGAGCCCGTCATCGGCCTGGAGATCGACGCTGACGAACTTTTGCATAGCCTGCCTGGCAATGTGATCGAGGTCCTCGTGGAGAACCGCAAGCTGCACGGCCGCTCCATCAGGGAGATCGCCGATATCGTCGGTACAAATGCTCGCGGCGTCTTCCTGCGCACGCTGACCCGGATGGGCCGGGACGTACCGCTTGGCCCGGATACGCGCGTCTATGTCGGTGATGTCATGACACTGGTCGGCAGCACCGGTAATATCGCGCGGGCTGCCACGCAGGTCGGCCACGCGCTGAATGCAGGCGACCGGACCGATATTGCCTTCCTTGCCATCGGCATTGCCGTCGGCCTCCTTGCTGGTCTTGCCAGCTTCAAGATCGGCGCCGTCGCGCTGACGCTCGGTGGCGGCGGCGGTGCGCTGGTCGCGGGCCTCGTCTGCGGCTGGCTGCGCTCGCGCAATCCCACCATGGGCGCACTTCCCCCGGCGGCACAGCAGACGCTGAGCGACCTCGGGCTTGGCGGCTTCATCGCAGCCATCGGCCTCGGCAACGGCCTCGCAGCCTGGACGGCAATCCAGGCCCATGGCCTGCTGCTCGTCGGCATGGGGACCGTCGTTACGGTGGTCCCGCTGACCGTCGGAACGCTGGTCGCCTACTATCTGCTGCGCATGAACCCGGTCGTGACCTGCGGCGCGCTGGCGGGGGCCATGACGGTCGATGCCGCCGTCACCGGTGCGTGCGACGTCGCCGAGAGCAAGACGCCGGTGCTCGGTGTCGCCGTGCCCTACGCAGTCGGCAACGTCGTGCTGACGGTGCTCGGTCCTATCGTGGTCGCTGCGACGTCCTCGGGCTGAAGGAGAATGCGATGCGCTGGATCCTGGCAATGATCCTCGCGACAGTTCTGCTGCTTATCGCCTCGTTCGACGCGCCTGCGCGCGCCGAGGATGATGTCCGCATCCAGGAGGAGATCTGGGCCCTCCCGCTGCCGCTGCCGATGTTCGCTTATCTGGTCCGCCCGGTGGGCGACGGCCCCTTCCCGCTCGTGATCATGAACCACGGGGTCTCGCTCAACCCGACCGACCGGAGCTTCTTCCCGCTGGTGGAATTCCGCGACGCCGCCAAATGGTTCGCCAAACGCGGCTATCTCGTCGTGGCGCCGGTCGGCTCAGGCTATGGCGCAGCTGCCATCGACATTCCCGAGCGCGCGCTTTACGGACCGTTCTTCTCCAAGGTCGGAAAATGCACCAACCCCAATTTCCACGACGCCGGGCGCGCGGTCGCGCAGGTCGATCTCTGGATCATCGACTATCTGGCCGCGGAAAAGCGCATCATCCCGAAGGATGTGATCGTGGTCGGGCAGTCCGCCGGCGGCTGGGCTTCGATCGCCTTGTCGAGCGTCAATCCGCCGCAAGTGAAGGCTATCATCACCTTCGCCGCCGGCCGCGGCGGCAGGGTCGGCGGCAAGCCCAACAACAATTGCGCGCCGGACAAACTGGTCGAGGCGACCGCGGATTTCGGTCGTACCTCGCGGGTGCCCATGCTGTGGATCTACATCGAGAACGACACATTCTTCGGCCCCGATTTGTCGAAACGGATGCATGCGGCCTTCACTGCCGCGGGCGGCCGTGCCGAGTACCATTTGATGCCGCCGTTCGGCAATGAAGGGCATTTTTTCATCGGCTCGCCGGATGCGATCCCGCTCTGGTCGCCGCTGGTGACAAAGTTCCTCGATGCGCAAAAATAGGCCTGGTTTGGGAGGCGTATCCATGTCCACTGTCCGCGATCGTCTTGCAGGTCTTCTGGTACTCGTCATTGGCGGCGCCGCCATGTCTGCCGGCGTCGCCGCCCCAAAAAAGGCCGACGCGGAGAAGCCGGCCGAAGTCGCGCCCCGCGGTCAGCGCGAGGCCCGGGACATCACCTACGGCGACTGGCAGAAGCTCTGCTTCAAGGCCGGCGGCGCGCCGACACTGTGCCGGACGTCGATCACCGGCAAATTTCCGACCGGCCAGATGGCCGTGCGCATCGACCTGATCGAGCGTGAGGACGCAACCGCCGCGCGCCTGCAACTGTTCGTGCCTGTCGGCATGTACCTGCAAAAGCCGGCCAAGCTGACCGTCGACCAGGGCAATTCCTTCCGCATTCCCTATAGCTGGTGCGTCACCAATGCCTGCATTGCGGCTGATGTTGCGCCTCCTGAAATCGTCAAGCAGATGGAGTCGGGAACGACGCTGGCACTCGAACTCGTCGATTCCAATCTTCTCACCGTGACGACATCGGTGCCGCTGGCCCAGTTCGCAACCATCCACAAGGGCGCACCGGCCAAGACGCTGGAGCAATATGTGGACGAATGAGCGGGCTTGCCGCCGCTACGCGGTCGCCGCGCGCGCGACCGACTCGATCAGGGACTGCGCTGTGAAAGGCTTGGTCAGGTAGGCAACACAGCCGGACTCAATCGCGGCGTCGCGATTTGCGGCGCTGTCATTGCCGGTGATGTAGATCACCGGCGCCGTGACGCCCTCCTCTGCCAGCTTTCGACGGAAATCGATACCGGACCGGCCATTCAAATCGATGTCCAGGATGACACAGATCGCTTCGCCCACGTCGCTGATATCCCCGATCTCGCCGAGAGAGCCGAACAAGCGTACGGGAAAGCCGTACTCACGCAAGAGCCGCTTCAGGCTCGTGCGCACCGACATATCGTCGTCAACGACGAAGATGGATCTCGGCTGCTGCAAGGCGATGAGCCCCCACTTCAGAACGGATGCTGGACCAATGTCGGTATTGCCGCCTGCTCAAGGCTCGGATTGCCTTCGACGGACCGCACGTCATTGCGGCACGCTGCCGATGTCTGTCAATAACGTACGTTTTGTCTTTTTGACAGGTCGACCTTACGCAGACCTGAATGGCGGATCCAAACTACCGTCGGCCGTCCGGATCACAGTTCGGGTCAAGCATTCCGAGCCTTTCCGCGACCGAAACGAGCTCTGCGAGCGAATGGACCCGCATCTTCTCCATCACTTGATGACGATGCGCCTTCACGGTGCGTTCGGTCGTTCCAATTTCATGGGCAATCTGCTTGTTGATCCTGCCGCGCACGATGAGATCAAACACCTGCCGTTCGCGTTGCGTCAGCGTGGCAAGATGAGCGCGAAACGACTCGAGCCTGCCGCGCTGACTTCGCGCTGCGTCCTGCCGCACCAGCGCGCGTTCGATCGCATCGATCAACAGTTCCGATGAAACCGGCTTGGTCAGGAAGTCTTCCGCTCCGGCCTTGATCGCCCGCACGGTGGTCGCCGTGTCGGCGTGTCCAGTCAGGAATATGATCGGCAGTGTCGAACCCGACGCGATCAGCTGGCTATGCAATTCGGGCCCGTTCAGCCCGGGTATCCGCACGTCGAGCAGAATACATCCCGGTTGCTCGCCGCTCGGCGAGGCGTCCAGCAAGTCCTGCGCCGACGCATAGGTCGCGACGTCATAACCGGCAAGCTTGAGCCGGCGCTCGATCGCTGTCCGAAACGATGCATCGTCGTCGACGACGTGGACAAGGCCGGGCACTCTTTACCTTTCGCAGAATTCACCGATGGCTGTTGAAGTTACCGAAGCTGTATCGCGCCAAATCATTCGAAAATCGAAATATTTGCTTCGAAAAAACGCATTCCGAGGACAGCAAGGACTTCTCACTCCGCGCAACGAACGCTCACTCTGTCCCTTGGTACAATGAACCTTGGGGCAATGGATTGAAATACCGCGTTAGTCGTAAAAATCAACCTCGGCGGGAGTGGGACAGCGCGGCGCATTTTCCGCTGTGAGAGGTTATGTCGACAGACCAATTCGGCGTTAGTTGAGGAGTTGGCCTATGTTCGTTCGCATCGCAACGGATTCCGCACTGCGTCCCAATTCCCTCCGTGACCTCGGCATGACCAGCGATTCAAATGCGCTGGTCAGTTTAAGCGAATTTTCCTACAAGAAGGGCACTGAGGTCTACGGCGAAAAAGAGCCCGCCGAATATGTCTACCAGGTCAAGTCTGGTGCAGTGCGAAGCTACAAGCTGCTATCGGACGGCCGCAGGCAGATTGGGGCTTTCCACCTCGCCGGCGACATCTTCGGGTTGGAAAACAGCAACGAGCACCGGTTCACGACGGAGGCGATCGTCGACACCACGGTACGCCTCGTCAGACGGCAAAGCCTCGAGATGGTCGCCGAGAGCGACGCAATGGTCGCGAAAAACCTGCTCAGCATGACCACGAACAATCTCCAGCACGCGGAAGATCACATGCTCCTGCTCGGCCGCAAGACCTCACTGGAACGGGTCGCGGCATTCCTGCTCGAGATGGACAAGCGATTGACCGCCGCCGGCGTCATGGCCCTCCCCATGTCGCGGCGCGATATCGCCGACTATCTCGGCCTGACACTGGAGACCGTATCACGGGCACTGTCGCGGCTGCATGAACTCGGCGTCCTCGGCTTCATCGGCAACACCCAGCGCCAGATCGTGCTGCTGGACCGGAACCAGCTCGCGAGCCTCGATTTGCAGTCCTGAACGGCCATCGCCGGCGAGTGGCACAAACTGCACATCACATCGGTCCCGTCCGATGTTACGATCTAGCCATGTCGAACGAGGTCGCATTTCGGGTCGCAGTCATTGTGTGCGGGGCGCTGCCGGTTGCACTCACGGCCATGGTCCTGTTCTTGTGAGGGCTTTGTCTTTGCCGGATACCGCTTGTCTCCGCCAAATTATTTGACCCGTGGCACTTCGGTCACTCCGAGGTAATCGAGTGTCTTGCGCAAGACCTCGAACAGGATCGCGGCCGACCAGCCGAACAGCAAGACGCCGTTCATTGCGGTGAGCGGACCGATCAACCGCCATTCCCGCACCGGCGTGATATCGCCGTAGCCGAGAGTGGTGTAGTTGACGAAGGCAAAATAAACCAGATCGCTGCCGGGAGCGGCGGCCTCGACGATGCCATACGCGCCCGCCCACACCATGACCTCGAGCGTGTGCGCAATTTGCAGCACCGCGGCCGTCGCCACCATCACGCCCATCAGATGTAGTCTTGGCCTCCCTGTCGGCCGCAGGCCGGCAAAGCGGGCAATCGCGATGGCAACGACGGTCACCAGCGCGTGGATCCCGATATTGATCACGCTGACCAGCGTGCCGACGATAAATTGCAGCAGCATAGGGACCGACCATTTCTTTCGTCTTTTCGTGCCCAGTAGATTCAATAGACTCAGCAGCATTCCGCTCCCGCGCCTACGACCCTGCCGCGTCGCCTTTACCGAAACGCTGCTCGTATGCCCTGATGTAGGCTTCCGGCGAGGGTCTTAGATGCCGGCGGGTCAGTGAGATCAATTCGTCGCGGCGTCCACCGCGCAGCGCCTTGATCATCTTCAGATGATCAAGGCGCGCGCGATCGAGCGATACCGGCAATGCATTGGCATAGAAGCGTATTCCGTGGACCTTCCGTGCCAACTGATCGATGGTCTCGATCAGGCAGGAATTGCCGCACAGGCCGAACAAGGTCTGGTGAAAGCTCAGATTGCTGTAGAACACTGTGAGCAGATCACCGGATGCGACGGCTGCGCTGTGCTCGCGGTGAAGTGCTTCGAGCCGACTGATTTCGCCTGATGCAATGGGGAACGAGATGATGCGCACCGCCATCACCTCCAGTTCCTCGCGGACGGCGTAGATCTCGCGCACCTCATGCGGCGTCAATCCGCGCACCATCGCGCCGCGATTGGGGACGCGATCGATCAGTCCCTTTCGTTCCAGTTCGAACAGCGCAAGCCGCACGTCGCCACGATGGGTCTGGAACAGGTCGCAAAGGTCCTGCTCGATCAGACGCTCGCGCGGATGGCGGCGCCCGAGCACGATATCTTCCTCGATACGCCGCGCGATCATCTCGGCCGCGGCCGGCGGCTGCGCCGGTGCGGTGGCGCCGTCGGCGGACTTGACCAAAGCCCTCTCGGCGACCTTGACGCCTACCTTCATTGGCTTGATCGACTTTGTGGCCATACTGTTCCGATCCGTCAACGCGCCCAGCACAGGCGCAGCATCCTCTCATCGATAATAATATTGCAAACGATATTGTAAACAATTCTGAGAGCGATTACGCTCCTCCGCAAGACGGACGGTGGGCCTAAGGCCGGCGACAGATCCGAACAGGGAGGAAAAGGCATGAGCAAACAACGCCACAAATCCGTCCTCGATCGCGAGAGCGCAGCGAAGCCCCTCCTCTCCAGGCAACACAGCCGCCGCAAATTCCTCATCAAGGCGGGCGGCGCATTGGCTGCCGGGGCCTTCGGCGCGGTGCCGCTCCGTGGTTACGCTGCTGAACCCGTCAATATCGGCGCGCTCTATCCGACCACCGGCAGCATGGCGCAGATCGGCGTCGGCTGCGTCGCCGCGGCAAAGCTTGCGGTCGAGATGATCAACGAGGCCGGCGGCATCAAATCGCTCGGCGGCGCGAAGCTCAACCTCATCATCTCCGATGTGCAGAGCGATACCACCGTCACCCGTACCGAGACCGACCGGCTGATCACGGGCAACAAATTATCTGCGATCCATGGCTGCTTCGCCAGCGCGCTCACCTTGATCGCGAGCGAAGTCTGCGAGCGCGCCAAGGTGCCGATCATCACCGGCTCGAGTTCCGACCAGCTCAACAAGGGCCACAAGTTCACCTTCACGCCGTTTGCGCGCGCCTCGCAATTCGCGCGCGCGCAGCTGCAAATGTCCAAGCTCGTCAGCGACCAGCCGAAAGTAGCCGTGATCTTCGAGAACACGGCTTTCGGCACCTCCACCTCGAACGGTTTGAAGGAGCTGGCACCAGGCGAAGGCGTCGAGATCGTGATGTTCGAGCCCTATTCGGCGGGCTTCACGGATGCGGGTCCCCTGATCAACAAGGTGAAGGCTTCAGGGGCGAATGCGCTGTTTTCAGTCTCTTACCTCAACGATTTGATCCTGATCGTGCGCACGGTGAAACAGGTCGGCCTCAACGTCGCGATCAATGGGGGCTCCGGCGGCTTTGTCATTCCGGACTTCTACAAGAATGTCGGCAAGCTTGCCGAAGGCCTGCAGGGGATCGCGCACTGGAATCACGACATGAGCCCTGATTGCCAGAAGGTGAACGAGGCCTACAAGAAGATCACCGGCGATTTCCTGTTTGAATATGCCGGCGGGCTGGTGGCGCAAACCTTCATGCTGGCGGATGCGCTGGAGCGCGCCGCTTCCGCCGATCCGCAGAAGGTGCGTGAGGCCCTGTCGACGCTCGACGTATCCTCCGGTTATGCTGCGATGGCGCCCGGCGGCAAGGTCAAGTTCGGGCCCGACGGCAAGAATGTCTACAGCCGCCCCGTGGGCGTGCAGTGGCAGAACGGCGACCTCGCCAGCGTCTTCCCCAAGGAAGACGCCCGCGCACCGCTCATCAAGAGCTGAAGACGCAAGAGCTGAAGACGAGAGGGTTCCGATGCTGGAGACAGTGGCCCAGGCCGTTATCAACGGCCTGCTGATCGGCGGCATCTACGCACTCGTCAGCATCGGCGTGACGCTGATCTTCGGCGTGGTCAAGATCGTCAATTTCGCCCAGGGCGAATTCGTGATGATCGGGATGTATATCAGCTATTTCCTTGCCACATATTTCGGCGTGGATCCGATCGTCTCGCTGCTGGTGTCGATGCCGGCTCTGTTCGTGATCGGCGTGCTGGTCCAGCATTTCCTGATCCGCAGGGTGCTGGGGCCGAACGACATGCCGCAGATCTTCCTGACCTTTGCGCTGTCACTGCTGCTGCTCAATCTTGCGCTGCTGCTGTTCAGCGCGAACTACCGCACGGTTCACACCTCCTATTCGGATGAAGCCTTTCACTTCGGCGGACTGTACATTCCGGAAGCGAAGCTGATCGCCTTCGTGGTCGCGATGGCCTTGAGCGGCGCATTATGGGCCTTCCTGCACACGACCGATCTCGGCAAGGCGATGCGCGCGGCGGCGCAGAACCGCGATGTCGCGACGCTCATGGGCATCAACCCCAACCGCGTGTTCTGTGTCGCCTTCGGCGCGGCCCTGGCGCTTGCGGGCGCCGCGGGCTCGCTCCTGATGCCGTTTTATTCGGCCTATCCGTTCGTAGGCCAGGTGTTCGTGCTGATGGCCTTTGTTGCGGTCGTGCTGGGCACGCTCGGCAACGTGCTAGGCGCACTGGTCGCAAGCCTGATGATGGGAATTGCAGAATCGCTTGGCGTCCAGTTCGTCGGCGCCGATTCCGGATTGATCGTGGTGTTTGCCATGCTGCTGCTGACGCTAGCGTTCAAGCCGCAAGGCCTTGGCGGTGGGAGAATGCGCTAGTGGGCAAGGACGCTGACAACACCGGAAAGTGGCAAGTGGTTGCGCTGGCCACGCTCGGCACGGTCCTGCTGTTGCTCCCGCAACTCGTCAGCAACGGGTTCGCACTCGCCATCTTCATCCGCATCCTCCTGTTTTCGTTCCTCGGAGTCGCCTGGAACCTGATGGGCGGCTATGCCAAGCAGCTGTCGCTCGGCCATGCTGCCTATTTCGGGCTCGGCGCCTATACCTCGACCATCATGCAGATCGATTTCGACATCTCGCCCTGGGTCGGCATGATCGCCGGCGGCTTCGTCGCGATGCTGGCGAGCCTGCCGGTCGGCTGGCTCTGCTTTCGCCTGCGCGGCCCCTATTTCACCATCGCCACCATCGCGACCGCACAGGCGTTGATGCTGATCTTCCTGAAATTCCGCGATTTCGCCTGGGGCGCCGAAGGCACCACCATTCCAAATCTCGGTAGCTCGCCCTTGATGATGCAGTTCGAGACCAAGGCGTCCTACTACTATGTGGTGCTCGGCCTGCTGGTGCTGGGGCTAGTGATCACCTGGCGCATCGAACGCTCATGGATGGGCTACTACCTCGTCGCCATCGGCGAGGATGAGGACGCAGCGGAGGCGATCGGCGTGAACGCGCCGCGCATCAAGCGCCACATCTACATGATCAGCGCGTTCCTCACCGCGCTCGCCGGCACGTTCTACGTCCAGTACATCTACTTCATCGATCCCGCGACCGCCTTCAGTTTCAACATCTCGATCGAGGCTGCGCTGGTCTCGATCGTCGGGGGCATCGGCACGCTGTGGGGCCCGGTGGTCGGCACGGTGCTGCTGGAGACCACCTCGGCCCTGCTGCAGAGCTGGCTCGGCTCCTCGACCGGCGGCATCCAACTCACCGTCTACAGCCTGATCCTGATGGCGATCATCCTGTGGCGGCCGACCGGCTTGATGGGCCTGTTCAACGACGTCTGGCGACGGCATCTCGACCGGCGGCCGGCGCGGGTGAGGACATCGCCATGACGGATGCGCTGGTGGTGAAGGGCCTGAGCAAGCGCTTCGGCGGCTTGCGCGCCGTGCAGGACGTCAGCTTCACCGTAAAGCAGAACGAAACGGTGGCGCTGATCGGGCCGAACGGCGCCGGCAAGACCACGAGCTTTCATCTCATCACTGGCTTTCATCGCGCCGATTCCGGCTCCGTGCTGGCCTTCGGGCGAGAAGTTGTGGGCTTGAAGCCGCACGATGTCTGCGCGCTGGGCCTCGCACGCACCTTCCAGGTCGCAAAGCCCTTCGGCGCGATGACGGTGCTTGCCAATGTCATGACCGGCGCCTTCCTGCGCGATCGCCACATCGTGGCCGCGCGCGAGAAGGCGCGCGAAGCCATCGACTTCGTCGGGCTCTCCGCGCGCGAACAGACGCCGGCCAAGGACCTCACCACCATCGACCAGCGCCGGCTCGAAATGGCGCGCGCGCTGGCGACACAGCCGCGCATACTCCTGTTGGACGAGGTGATGGCGGGACTCAACCCGGCGGAGATCGATCAGGCGGTTGCGCTGGTCGGCAAACTGTCGCAGCGCGGGTTGACGATCGTCATCGTTGAGCACGTGATGCGCGCGATCATGGCGGTTGCCCGTCATATCGTTGTGCTCGACCACGGCCAGAAGATCGCGGAGGGCGCGCCGAAGGAGATTGTCGAAAATCCCGAGGTCATCCGTGCCTACCTTGGCTCCGGCTATGCGGGCACAGGTGGAGGGGCTCATGCTTGAGCTCAAGGGCGTAAGCGCAGCCTACGGTGCGGTGCCGGCGATTTCCCACGTCTCGATCAACGTCAACGCCGGTGAAGCCGTTGGCCTGTTGGGCGCGAACGGTGCCGGCAAGAGTACGACCTTGCGGGCCATCTCCGGGCTCGTCCGCCTGACGTCGGGGACAATCAGCTTCGACGGCATAGACCTGGCCTCGCTGCCACCCCACAGGATTCCGGAATTGGGCATCGCCCATGTCCCGGAAGGGCGCCAGGTTTTCCCCGAGATGACCGTGCAGGAAAATCTGGAAATCGGCGCCTTCGTGCCAAGGGCCAAGGCCGAGCGCACCAAGACGATGGAGCTCGTCTATGAGATCTTTCCGCGGCTTGCCGAGCGCAAAAGGCAGCTCGCGGGTACGATGAGCGGCGGTGAGCAGCAGATGCTCGCGGTCGGCCGCGGCCTCATGCTGAAGCCACGGCTCTTGATGCTGGACGAGCCGTCACTTGGCCTGGCGCCAGTGATGACCGACGTTACCTTCGAGAAGATTGCAGAAATTCACAAAATGGGTACTGCAATCCTGCTGGTCGAGCAGAATGTTAGCCGCGCGTTGTCTCTGGTTGACCGCGCTTACGTGCTGGAGAGCGGGCGCGTGACCATGCAGGGAAAAAGCGACGAGCTTGCGAATAGCAAACAAGTCCAAGCCGCGTATCTCGGAATTTGAGGGCGCATCCGGATTCTCGCCGGCCGGCGAGGCTTTCTCGTCATGCGTAGAAAGCAGTCTAGGTTTGGCACCCGCGCAACAATTCGAGCTCGGTTCTCGACCCGGACCAGCGTGGCCAGTCCCGTCGATGACTACGTCACCAATCTCCTGCTGCGCGCTGGCGACTATGCCGTCACCGGCGTCAGCAACATCTCGGTCATCGATTCCAACGGTTTCTGGATCGACGGCTATTTCGAGGAGACCAAGATGGCCCGTGTCTGCGTCGGCGATCGCGTCGGCGGCTTGCGCAGCGCGTGCCGGTACGCGTCGTCATCGACACGGTTCCGCCGGATGTGCCGCTGGTCTCCGGCATGACTGCGACGGTGACGATCCGACAGCCCTTCGCCGGCGATCACCAAGCCCTGTTCGACCGGCTCCGCGCGAGCTTCGTCGATCCCGTCACTGATCTGTTCGGCGCGGGACGTCCGCCGCGTCCGAACTGCCTGCAGGCAACATCCCAGCAGCGCCCCGAGGTGGAAGCGGTTCCGTACTCGCGTGAACCCGCGGTTCCCCCGGTAGAGACGATTGCGCCCGGCCTTACACCCGGCATCGACGCCTCGCCACGCCTGCCCTGAATCAGACGTGCGCCTCCCGAGCGGTCCGCGCCGCTCCAACACCGGACCTCACAACACATCTACTTGATCCCTTGGTTCAATTGAACTTTTTGCGGCACGCGGTCCCTCGCATTTGCAAAATCTAATACCGCTTAAGCATCCTTAACGAGCCTTGCGGTCCTATCGTTCGAGCATGGACCATCTGCATTCCGCCGCCGTCACGACGGCGGCGGAATCCAAGAGACGGGACGAACAATGCTCACCGATATGCAAGCGGCCGGCGCCCGGTTGACGTATCAACCCAGCCGCCGCGAATCTGATTCCCGCGCATTTCCGCACGAACGACGGTGGCGCCAGCCCGACCCACATGCCGCGACCGCGCCTGACGACATCACGATCTCGCGCTGGACTTGTTCGCAAACAGGCATAAGGCACGAAGAAGCGACGACGCCTTCCGACCGGTACTTCTTCGCCATCGCCTTGAAGACGACCCGCGTCAAGCTGACCAGAGGTCGTCACACCATCTTCGACGGCGTCATGCCGGCAGGCACGCTGTATATCGGCGCCCCGTCGCAGCAGCTCAGTGCGCAGTTCTACGCGCCGTGCGACTTCCTGCACTTCCACGTCTCTGCCGGCAGCTATTTTCCGAATCTTCGGGCTGGAGCAGAAGCTGCCTCGGCCGCAGGCTTCAACGACCTCGTCCTGCTTCGCGACCCCTTTGCCGAGCAGCTTGCGAAAGCGTTGACCGAACGTGCCCATTCGGCCGACCGGGAATTCGCGCGCTGCATCGGCCAGACGCTGGCCATGCACCTGGCCCGGCGCGAGCTGCCGCAGGCGAAGGTCAATGCCTTGCCGAAATGGCGGCTGCGGCGGGTCGAGGAATATGTCGGGACGCACTTCGAGCACTGCATCAGCCTGTCCGAGCTCGCCAAGGTGGCAGGACTGTCCCGGATGCATTTCGCGGCCCAGTTTCGCGCTGCGACGGGTTACCGGCCGCGGGAGTACCTGCTGCATCAGCGTATCGAGCGTGCGAAATCGCTGCTGTCGAATTCCGAGACGGGCCTGGCGCAGGTTGCGCTGACTGTCGGCTTCTGCACGCAGGCGCATTTCTCCACCGTCTTCAAACGGATGACGGGTGACACGCCCGCGCGCTGGCGCTGCGCCAGCCGGAACGCATCGGCCTCGACATCGAGAGCTGTGTCTCACGTGCTGCCCGCGAATTTCTCGTGAATCATGCGAAATGAGAAACGACCGGGATTCGTGAAATACTTTGGCTACGGGATCGGCGATGCTGTGCGTGTTAGGTGACTGAGACCCCCAAAGTCACCGCTCGGGCCTCTCTCCTCCCTGGGCGTCCGAGCATTCAGGGGCCGTCCTGTCCCACGGACGGCCCCTTTTTTCGACAGCGCAGCGCGGTCGACGGCGTCCTCTCTTCGGAACTTGCCGGCGCTAGGCGCAGAGGCTACGCGCAATCCAGGCGCGGACGCCTTGAAGGCTCCTGAAATCATCCAGCGAGCGCGCCGGAAGTCCGGTCTCGATTTCCGCAACCATCTTGCTCAGCACAAGTCCCGGCCCGAGCTCGAGAAACGTCGTGGCGCCCGCCTCAAGGCAGCTCTCCAGGCAATTTGCCCACTGAACGGTTTGCGATATCTGCGCGGCGAGCTTGTCGAGGCCGATCTCGGCGGAGACCACCGTAGCGCCATCAATGCCGCTCAGGATGCGCGCGCCGGCAGCCGGCGGGAACGCAACCCGCGCTGACCGCAAGACGTCGCGAAACACGGCCGACGCCTCGGCGAGCCGTTCCGTGTGGGAGGCAACCTCGACCGGTAGATCGACGACCATTGCAGCGTGCATCGCCCTCGCGTCTGCAACGACCGCGTTCAATGCTTCCCGGCTACCGCCGATCACGAAGGCTTCGCCCGGATTGACGATGGCGATCGCAGCGCCGTAGCGCCTGCAGAGACGTTCGACGTCGCCACGTGAAAGTCCGCGAACGAAGACCAGCCCGTCACCGGCGCGCGTGGAGGCATCCATAGCCTCCGCACGGCGCGCGGCGAGGTCAAGCGTGACGGTCGCTTCGAACAACCCAGCTCCCCAGGCAGCGATCTCACCGACACTATAGCCCGCGATGACGGCGCCATGCGGAATAGCATCTTTGAGCGCGGCCGTGGCAGCCAGCCCCTGCAAGGTGCATAGAATCTGGCTGGCACGGTTGCGATGCAATGCTTCGTCGGGCTCGCTGCGCACGAAATCGCGCGGATCCCTGCCGCCCAGCAATGTCGCCGCATGCGCAAACAGATGCGCAGCTTCCGGCGCATCGCCGGTAAGCGCGAACATCTCCCGATGCTGCCGCCCTTGCCCTGAGTACAGGATCGCGAGCGTCATTGTCGCTGCCTAGTTCGGAAAGAGCATTGCGATCGCAACCGCCAGGGTCACGACGCTGAATGCCGTGCTGGCAATGACCATGGATCCTGCCCTTGCGGAATCCAGACGGTAGTTGACCGCGAACAGAATTCCGAAAAAGCCCGAGGGTACGGCAGCGAGCAGAATGGCCGTCTTCGCGGCATCCTGCGCGATCGGAATGAGGTGAATGACCGCAACAGCCAGCAGCGGGCGGACGATGTCCGAGGCTACCGTTGCAGCCGCGATCTTCCAATCCAGCCGAAACGATTGCGCCGACAGAATGGCTCCGGTGAGGAACAGGGCGACGCCGGCAGCCGAACTTCCGATCAGCGCGAGGCTGGCATGGGCCAGTGCGTCGAGGCCCACATCCGACAGCGAGAACAGGATGCCAAGCGCCGGCGCGAGCACCACCGGCTTGGTGATTGCACGCCCGACCGCCATCAGGACCTGCCGCGCGGCCATTTCCCCGCCACGAGCATTGGCGGCGCCCATTTCCGCAATGATTAGTGTCAATGGACTTATGAGGATCGAGCCCGCCGCCAATGCAACCGCAACCGGGACGGCGCCAGCCGGACCCACGACGGACATCATGATCGGAAGACCCACGCCGGCGAGATTCGGAAAGCCAATCGTCAACGCCTGTAGCGACGCCTCGGACCGGGAGACCTTGGAGAACCTACGTGCAGCACAGTACCAGGCGAAATAGAGCAGCAGCATCGTCACGCCGAGCACCAGGAAGAGCGGAAACTGCTCGATCATATCACGGCGCGACGCCGAGGCGGTCGCGGCGAACAGCGAGGCCGGCAGCGCAAAATCCATCACGAGAGCGTTGAGAGCGTCGACATGGAGATTGTCGACGACATGAAACTTGCCGGCGGTGTATCCCAACAGCAGAACGAAGAAGACTGGCACCAGCGCCATCAGGATTGCATTGGACATCATCGGCTCGGCCTTTCATGGGCGTCGACGAAGAGCGTCATTGCAAGCAGATCGGCCGATCCGCCCGGGCTAAGACGACGGGCGACGAATCTTTCGTGGATCGATTGCGCCCGCGCACGCCAGCCGGACGCGCAGACGCCGCCGGCGTCGATGAAGCGACGCGCCGCGTCATGTGCAAAGCGAAGGCCGTTGAGGCCGCCGCGATGCAAGAGGTTGGTGTCTTCAACGGATGCGATCAGGGCAAAGCACGCCTCGACCCGGGCGGCTTCCGTATCCTCCGGTACGACAGGCGCCGCTCTCCGCAAGGCCGGCAAGCCAATCCGGTAGACACTGGGAAATCCTTTCGCGGCCTCGATACGCGCACCGCCCGCGCGAAAGCGGCGGCGCGCCACACTGCCATGGCTGTGCAGCAACACCGGACCATCGAGGATGCTGTCGCCCCACAGGCGCGCCACGACATCGCCGAGCGGAAGCCCGGGATCGACCAACCCGCCGGCTTTCGCGCCGGCCGCCGCGCACAGCAGGCCGAGCCCGAAGATCGCGCCGCGATGCGTGTTGACCCCCGACGTCGCCGCGAGCATGGCGCGCTCCGCCTCCAGGCCGATGATCCGCAACCGCCCCATGCCGCAGCCAAGCGCGCCCGCATCTGCTAAGCGTTGCAGATAGGGCCTGATGGCCGCAGCACTGCGGCGAAACGTGCCCGCATCCATGTCGTCGTGACTGCCACTATCGACGTGACTCACGAGCCCCGGCTTTGGCCACGTTTCGAGCTCCTTGACGAGGCAGCCGGCGGCGACGGCACCGATTGTGGAGACTTCGGGCGCCGGCTGCGCTCGGCGCAGCACCGGCCGTTCCACGCCTCTTGCGGCCGTGGTGATCATGATCCCGCCGCTCCCGAAATGAATTGATGCCTGCCAAGCAGGACCACGCGATCGATGCTCTTGACCAGAAGCTCGCTTGCGCCGCCGTGCAATTCGCGCCAGTTGACCGCAGCCCCATCGGCACCCATCAACTCGCCATCAAGCCGCATCGGCCCACCAGTCTCGATCGCGGCGACATCGGCGACGAAATGATCGATGTCGGTTTCTCGGCGAAACTCGAACAAGACATCAAGATCGGAACGGCCGGTCACATAGTCGAGTCCGGTCAACGACTGCCAGGCCAGGCTGCCGAAGACCCGCGCGTCCACCGAATGCCGGAGAGCCAACGCGTCGAGCCGGTCGAGCGCGGACCACCAATTGCGCGGCGCGTAAGCTTGCGCCTGTTGCAGCGACGGCGGCCTCGCGACCGAGGCGACCTGGTCGATATCAACCAGAAAAGAGATCCGCTTCTTGCCGGCCGAAGGCGGCAAGGGCAGGCCCAAGGCGAGGCCGGTTGCCTCAGATGGCAAAGCGCGCCGTCTGATCGTCGGCCATCTCATTTTAGGCCAGCGCGCGAGAAGGGGATCGGTTGCGAGATCGCCGTGCGCATCCAGCATCGTGCGCCAACCTTGCTGGCTGACGAAGACGAGGTCGTGACGACAGGGTGGCCGTTCACCGGATTTGCAGGGCGAGGTCACGAACGCGCTCCGCAATATCGGCGGCCTTCAGCCGGCCACCACGCTCCTTGCCAAGCGCACCCCGCCGATCCTGCACAGAAGGCATCTCGGCGAGCAGCGCCTCCAACTGCTCGGCGAGCGAGGAGGCATCACGCCATGTCATGTGAACGGCGCCCATCTGCTCGAGATTGGACAGACCCGGGGCGAAGACCGGCGTCGACTTCGCCTTCTCCTCCAGAGCTGCCATCGACAATTTGGTGACTTTCGCCATCGACGGCAGGTCCATCACCGCGGGTTCGGCGCCGGGCAATCCGACCAGCACACGGGTTGCGAGTCCCGTTGCAAGCAGGGCCCCCGCCGCCGAGTGGCCGTAGAGAAGACCGATTGTCGGGCGGCCGTGCATGTCCGCGTGGATCAGCACCTTCGCCAGATGCGCGAGGAACTCGTTCAGCCCGAGCAATTCGTCACGTTTGCTCATGCGCTGGCTGTCGCTATCGACGAGGACCAGGATCGGTCCGCTTCCCTTGTCGATCGAATCCAGGACATGCCCGGAAAGCCTGATGGCTTCGTCGACGCCTAGCGCGGTCCGATCTGCAACACCGATGACGAGGATTTTACCGACGGAGCGCAGCGTCGCCGAACCGGCAATGATGCCATTGTCATTCCTGACCTCATGGCCGTCAGGAAACAGCGATACGAGAATGTCATCGAGCGTCACGGCTGGTCCTCCCGATCCTGTTGGCGAGTGCAATGAATTGGTCGGCCGGCAATTCCGGCACCGTTCCCGCATGCGCGACACCTTCCGCTGTCCAGATATCAATCGCATCTTCGCAGGCACCGAAACGGAGCAACCTGTCGGCCAGCCGCTCATGCTCCGCCCTCAACCTGTCGAGGCCGAAAGTCCCGACCAGGCCTAGCAACTCGAGCAACTCGAGCGCAGCTTCGCGGAAATCCTGAACGGTGTCGTCGGCGAAGACATCGGCGGCACCGAGCAGCCTCCGGTGCTTGCCGCCCATGGTGCGCCAGACCAGAGCGCGGTCGCGAGAATCGAACTCCTCGACGCCGCGATTGGTCTCGATGACTTCGGGGCCGGATACGGCGATGCGCCCGGGTTCCGAGACGGCGAGCGCGGAGCAACAGCCCGCGATCAGGCCGCCGCCGCCATAGCAGCCGGATCTACCACCGATCAAACCAATAACTTTTACGCCAGCGGCGCGTGCCTCCATCATTGCACGCATGATCTCGGCGATGGCGAGTTCGCCTGCATTAGCCTCCTGCAACCGCACACCCCCCGTGTCGAACAGGATCAGGACGGGGATCGAGCCCATCTGGCGCGCAGCGTGAAGCAGCCCGCTCAGCTTGGCACCGTGCACCTCGCCAAAGGCACCGCCCATGAAGCGTCCTTCCTGCGCGGCGACGAAAACCGGTGCACCATCGAGGCGACCATGACCGACGACGATGCCGTCATCGTATTGCTCGGGAAGATCGAATGTCTTGAGATGCGGACTGACCTCACGCTGTTCCGGCCCGATGAACTCGACAAGACTGCCGCCATCGAGCAACAGCGCCAGCCGCGTGCGCGCCGAGGCCTCGTTGAAACTGGTGCTACGGGCCCGTTCGGCCTGGACGAAATCCTTAAGCGGGGCGATCATCGGCCCTTCTCCGCGATCAGTCGCACCGCCTGCGCCAGCCGGAGCGAGACCGTGTCGGGACGCGCGCCTCCATCATTGATCGAGAACTTCAGTCCGCCAGGCGAATAACGCTCGACAAAATCGCCGATCACGGCGCTCCATATCTCACCGAAGCCCATCGCCGCAGTCCTGATGTCGACAACGCATTCTGCGTCCGGCAAAATGCGCTCCACCAGCACTTCCAGATTGCCCGAGGCAACCACGCCGACAATTGCGTTCTGCTTGGTGCCGCCCGCGCGCGCGCTAACCGAGTGTTGAAAGCTGAGATCTTCCATGGCCCGTCCTCACCAGTTCCTGAATTTCGATGGCGGCGCATAGAGCCCGCCCGACCAGCGCACGAGGTCCTTGATCGAGCGCGCCGCCAGCAGGCTGCGATCCGCGTCGAGCGGGTTGATGCCGAGATCCTCTGCGCGGCGGATCACGCCACGTTCCCGCAGATGGCCAATCATGTTGCGATCGCGCCGGCGACCGACATCGGTGTAGCCGGCAACGCCGCGGATGGCCTGCTCGCGTTCCTGCGCCGTCCGGCACAGCAGGAGGTTCGCCACGCCCTCTTCGGTGACGATGTGCGTGACATCGTCGCCATAAATCATGACCGGCGCGATTTCGAGATTCAGCTTCTCCGCGAGTTCGATCGCGTCGAGCTTCTCGACGAACAGAGGCACGTTCTTGTCCCCGAACGTCTCGCCGATCTGCACCACGAGCTTGCGGCCGCGGCGCATCAGTGCCGATCCGTCTGGGTCGGCCTCCGCTCCGGCCTTCAGCCAGGGCTCGCTCGGATGTCGCCGCCCGCGAGCATCCGCCCCCATGTTCGGTGCGCCGCCGAAGCCTGCAATGCGCGAGGTGGTGATGGTCGACGAATTTCCCTGCAGATCGATCTGCAGGGTAGAGCCGATGAACATGTCGCAAGCATAGAGACCGGCGGTCTGACAGAAGGCGCGGTTGGAGCGTAACGAGCCGTCGGGACCAGTGAAGTAGACGTCGGATCTGGCGCGAATGTAGTCGTCCATGCCGACCTCCGAGCCGAACGAATGGATCTGCTGCACCCAGCCGGACTCGATGGCGGGAATGAGCGCGGGATGCGGATTCAACGCAAAGTGGGTCGCGATCCTGCCCTTTAGCCCCAACCTCTCGCCGAATGTCGGCAGCAGGAGTTCGATCGCGGCGGTGCTGAAGCCGATACCGTGATTGAGCCGCTGCACGCCATAGGGCCCATAGATGCCCTTGATCGCGAGCATCGCTGTCAGGATCTGGCCTTCCGTGATCGCGGCCGGATCGCGCGTGAAGAGCGGCTCGACGAAGAACGGCTTGTCGGCCTTGACGATGAAGTGGACACGGTCTGCGGGGATATCGACCCGGGGAACTGTATCGACGATCTCGTTGACCTGCGCGATCACGACGCCGTCCTTGAACGCCGTTGCCTCGACCACGGTCGGGGTATCCTCGGTGTTCGGACCGGTGTAGAGATTTCCCTCGCGGTCGGCGCTGACGGCGGCGATCAGCGCGACGTGCGGCGTGAGGTCGATGAAGTAGCGGGCGAACAATTCGAGATAGGTATGAACCGCGCCCAGCTCGATCTTACCGCCGAATAGCATCCGCGCAATGCGCGCCGATTGCGGTCCGGAATAAGCATAGTCGAGCCGCTTCGCGACTCCGCGGTCGAACAGGTCCAGATGCTCGGGAAGAACGACACCCGACTGCACCATGTGCAGATCGTTGACCCTGGAGAGATCGACCGCCAGCAGCGCGCGGCTCAGCAAGTCGGCCTGCTTCTGGTTGTCGCCCTCCAGGCAAACCCGGTCACCCGGCCGGATCACGGCCTCCAGCAGGCGCGTGACGTCGCGTGCTTCGACGATCTTGCCGAGGGCGAGGCCAGCTCCCGCCGCAATGCGCGCGTCACGCGCGGCGCGATTGTTCTGCCAGTTCGTCATGACCTTGGCCCCTTTGCGGCGTTGGCCCCGCCCCAGAGCGATCCCGGATTGGCACGGTCGGGATGGAGCGCGAGCATCGCTTCGTACAACTCGCGCGGCGATGTCGTCGCCTTATCGAGGCGGTTGAAATCGAACAGGTATCGGCGGGTCTCCGCGATGTTGCGCGGATCATCGTCGTTATTCGGCTTCTTGTGTCCGGCCACCACGAAGCGTGGCTTCAGCGCCTCGAGCCGGTCGAGCGCAGCGATCCATTCAAGCCGGCTCTGCGTGTCGGTTTCGGCCAGATAAGGATGAATGCCGTTGTACACGGTGTCGCCGGCGACGATCAGGCCTAGAGACGGGACATGAAGGGCGGTGGAGCGCGCCGTATCGGTTCGTCCCATGTCGATGACGACGAACTTGTGTCCTTCGAGCGTGAGCTCTCCTTCGAGAGGCTCCGCCGCGACCAGGCGCTCTGCGATCTCACCAGGGAAGCGCTTGCGCCAGAAGCCATCGAGCGATTCCGGCGAGAGCTGTGCCTTCATCTCGTCGACAACCTCGGGAACCGCAACAGCCTTTGCCTGCGGAAAGCGTTCGAGCAGCTGCGCGAGGCCGAAGAAGTGATCTCCATGCCCGTGCGTGACATAGACCGTGGTCAGATTTCGCTCGCGCGACACGACCCAGTCCAGCAGCGTCTTCGACTGCCCGGCGGTGAGGAACGTGTCGACGAGGATCGCATCCCGTTCGCCATAGATCAGCGTCGACGAATTCGCCACCCACATCAGATCCGGATTGCCGGACGGCAAGTCGCGGCTCAGTCCAGCCCGCTTCACCGTCGTCACCTTCCAGTTCAGGACGGTGCCGGTCTTTTCGATCACGTTCATGGACATTCTCCGGATGGGACAGTCGAGCCGGCGGGAGTATGTCACTCCCACCGGCCTTCCTTCTGCCGATCGTGCGTCAGGACCGGCAGAAGTGTCGTCAGCGCGTCACCGGCTGCTGGATGCTGCGCGCGGCGCGGATAATGATCGCCGCCACTTCTTTTGGATGCGACTCGTAGACCGAGTGGCTGGCGCCCGGGATCACGGTGGTCTGGCTCTTTGCGCGCTCGTAGTACCAGCGCTCGAGATCGGGATTGATGATCTGGTCGCTACCCGCGACGATGCCCCAGCTCGGCTTGGTCTTCCACGCAGCCGCAGTCAGTGGTGTGCTGAACACCTGCGTCGCCGCCAGCACCTGGGAGCGCGCAGCGAACTCGGTCCGCTCACGCGGGAGATCGGGCGCGAACAGTTTCGGGAATTGCACCGGATCGAGATAGGTGAACTTGTCGGGCGTCACCTTGATGACGCCTTCGGTCTTCCCGAGCACGCTCGGGGTCTTCTTGCCCAGCGCAGATTCGTCCTCGCCGACGTCCGGCGCGTGTGCGGCGACGTAGACGAGACCGACGACGCTCGGATGAACGCCAGCCTCGGTGATGATCGAGCCGCCGTAGCTGTGACCGACAAGGAGGGTCGGACCGTCCTGGAGATCGAGGATGCGCTTTGCTGCCGTGACGTCATCGGCAAACGTCGTCTCGGGCTCCTGCACCATGGTGACGCGGAAGCCTTCCTTGGTCAGAATCTCGTAGACCGGCTTCCAGCCGGATGCATCCACCCAGGCGCCGTGCACCAGGACGATGTTCTTCAGTGGTTCCGCGCGCGCCGGAACGACGGTCGAGAATAGAGAGAGAGCGGCGACAAAGGCGAGGCCAGCGTTGAGGTGTTTCATGTCAGGATCACTCCGGGTTGGAATGACGCGATACTAGTTTCGAGAGCTGCTTGCGTATTTCGGCAAACAACTGTCCTTGCGACTTCGCACGTCGGGAAGCGCGACCCGCGACAATCGCTGCTCGCGCGTCCTCCGGACAAGGCCCGGTTGAGAGATGCATTCAAGCAGAAGGCCCACGTCATGCACACTGACATTCATGACAGGGATCTCGCGCGAGCGTGAGCGGGCGGCGTTCGGATATGAAAGACGATCGATGCGCGCTCTGTCATTCACGACAACGTTCCTGAAGTCACTCGAAATCCAAGCATAGGATCGAACAATGACATCCATCGCAAAGTGCCGGACCGCCCTCTTCGTCCTGCTGTGCGCAACAATACCGGCTCATGCCGGAACCTGCACGGATGACATCGCGCAAACGCAGGCCCAGCTCGATCAGGCCATCGAGAAGGACGCGGGCTCCCACGGCTGGAAGCCGGAGAGCCTCAGGGCGTTACGCAACTATCAACCGACGCCCCGCTCGCTCGCGGAAGCAGAAGGTAGCAACGGCATCGACTTCACCGACGCGCTCGATTCGCTCGATCGCGCGCGCACCGCAAATCACACCGGCGACATCGCCGCGTGCAGACGGGAGATCGCACGCGCGCGCGCCATCCTGAGATAGCTAAAGCCGCCTCGGGGCCGATGGCGAGGCGACGCGTCAACGTAGTCGCGCGAAACGGAGCGCGACTCGTCAAGGACCTGATGCTCCTCGCCGTCGTGCAGCCGGGGAGCGGGACGTGCATTCTGGAAATACCCGCGCTTGCGCACCTTCCTATTGTTCGATCGCAGTCAGCCGGAGCCTTCATTCCATGCGAAAACAGCATTCAACAAACAACGGTGTGATGCTTGCGGCGGCCATGCTGTGGCTGGCTCCGGCCGCAACCATCGCTCAAACGACGGTGCCGGGCATGCAGCCGCCTGCCGGCATGCTTGCGACGTCGCCCCTCAATCCGCAATCCACGCGGCCTGTGGGCATTCCATTGGGATCGACCGAAGTCGCAACACCGGGCGTCTCTCCGCTCAATCCCGCGCAGAGCACGACGGGCTGCGCCGGATCCGGCAATGCCGCGTCGTCCGGCGCGCTGTTCGACGGAGGCGGGCTTTCCGGAGGCACAGCGCTCTCCTGCAGCGATAGCCGAATTCCTTCGTCTGCCCTGCCCTCGACATCCATGGTCGGACGCGTTGGAGTTCCATTGGGCGCCACTGAACTCGGCGGCGCCGGAATCAGCCCGATCGTGCCGGTGCCCGGCTCAAATCTTCCGGGGAGCGCGAGTTCGGCTGCTGGCCCCGGCAATCCCTGAGATTTTGGAGGAACTCCGCCGTGAAACGACGCCCCACCATCGCGCTCATTGCTCTCGCCGCTGTACTGGCAGGCGTAAGCTTCTGGTTTTATAGCAAGCGCACGCAGCCGGCCGTTGTCGCGGCCGTCGTGCCTGCAGCTGTCCCGGTGGTCTCGGCCACCGTTGCCGGCAAGGACGTTCCGATCTACCTGCGCGGCATCGGTACGGTGATTGCCTACAATACCGACGTCGTGCGCAGCCAAATTCAGGGACAGCTCATCCAGATCGTCTTTACCGAGGGGCAGAAGGTCAAGGCCGGCGACCTACTCGCCCAGATCGATCCGCGTCCCTATCAGGCCCAGATCGAGCAGTTCACGGCAAATCGCGACCGCGACCAGGCTCAGCTCGTGAACGCGGAGGCCAACCTTTCCCGCTACAATCAGCTCGGCGACAAGGGATATGCGACGCCGCAGCTCATCGAGACGCAGACAGCGCAGGTGGCGCAGCTCCGGGCAGCCGTGAAGGCGGATCAGGCGCAAATCGATCAGGCCAACGTCCAACTCAGTTATACGCGCCTGACATCCGCCATTCCTGGCATCACCGGTGTCCGCCAGATTGACGTCGGCAACATTATCCATCCGACCGATCCCAACGGTCTCGTCGTCGTCACCCAGATCGAGCCGATCTCGCTGCTCTTCACTCTGCCACAGACGGACCTTCCTGCGATCCAGGAGCACCTGGCAAAGGGGCCGCTGAAGGTCATCGCCTACAGCCAGGACAACAAAGTGAAGCTCGATGAAGGCAAGCTCCTGTTAGTCAACAACGAGATCGCGGGGACAACAGGTACCATCCAGCTCAAGGCCGAATTTGCAAATCCTGATCACCGGCTGTGGCCGGGACAGCTGGTGAATGCTCGCCTGCTGCTCGAGCTGCGAAAGGACGCTTTGACCGTCGCCGGCTCGGCCGTGCAGCAGGGCCCGAGTGGCGCCTATGTTTATGTCGTGACGTCCGACCAGACGGCCGTCTTGAGCCCGGTTCACGTCGCGCAGATCAGCGATGGGCAGGCCCTGATCGACCAGGGCCTGAAGGCTGGCGACGTCGTCGTCGTGGACGGTCAGTATCGGCTCAAGGAGGGCAGCCGCGTTCGGGAGTTGCATGGCAAGGCCGCGAGCGAAGCGGACCTTCAGAGCTCCGTGCAGAACGCCATCCCATGAACCTCTCTGCGCCCTTCATCCTGCGGCCGATCGCAACCGCGCTACTGATGGCGGGCTTGCTGTTGTGCGGTCTTGCAACCTATCCCCTGCTGCCGGTCGGCGCGCTGCCCAACGTCAATTACCCGACGATCCAGATCTCGGCACAATTGCCGGGCGCCGATCCGGAAACGATAGCGTCCTCGGTCGCCACCCCCCTGGAGCAGCAGCTCAGCCAAATCCCGGGCGTCACGCAGCTCACCTCGTCCAGCGCGCTGGGCGTGGCACAGCTCACGATCCAGTTTGAACTGTCGCGCACCGTCGACAGCGCTGCGGTCGACGTGCTGTCCGCGATCAATGCAGCAAGTCCATTTCTGCCGCCTAACATCCCCTATCCGCCGACGATCCGGAAGGTGAACCCGGCCGAGACGCCGATCATGCTGATCGCGCTCACGTCGGAATCGCTCCCGCTGACCACGGTCGACGCCTATGCCGAGAATATCCTGCTACCCAAGATCTCGCAGATTCCAGGCGTGGGACTCGTGGGAATCGGCGGTCAGCAGAAGCCCGCGATCCGTGTCCGCGTCAACCCGCAGGCGCTTGCCGACCGGGGGATCGGTCTAGAGGACGTCCGCAACGTGATCGCCGGCGCTAATGTCGATCTGCCGAAGGGCACGCTCAACAGCCCACGCGTCACCTATACGCTGAACACCAACGATCAGCTGCTGAAGCCGTCCGCCTACGAAGCCCTGATCATCGCCTATCGCAACGGTTCACCGGTGCGGATCCGCGACATCGGCACGGCGATCGAGGGGCCGGAAAACGACCTTCTGGCCGGCTGGTACGGCAAAGAGCCCGCCCTCGTGCTGGCAGTCCAGCGCGTCCCCGGCGCCAATGTCATCGAGACCGTCGATCGCATCAGGACGTTGCTGCCCAAACTGCAGGCGTCCGTTCCTCCAGCGATCAAGGTGACGATCGCCGCGGACCGTACCGCCACCATCCGCGCCGCCGTCTCCGACGTTCAGTTCACCCTGATGCTCACGGTCGCGCTGGTGGTGATGGTCATATTCCTGTTTCTGCGGAACTTCTGGGCCACGATCATCCCCGCGATCACCGTTCCCTTGTCGCTGATCGGGACCTTCGCGATTCTCTATGTACTCGGCTACAGCCTCGACAATCTCTCACTGATGGCGCTGTCAATCGCGGTCGGCTTCGTGGTCGACGACGCCGTGGTCGTGATCGAGAATATCGTGCGTCATCTCGAGCAGGGCATGACGCCCATGGAGGCCGCGCTCAAGGGTTCCAGCGAAATCGGCTTCACGATCGTCTCCATCACCCTGTCGCTGATCGCGGTGTTCATCCCGCTCTTCCTGATGGGCGGTTACGTCGGAAAGCTGTTCCAGGAATTCGCCGTCACGATCACCGCCGCACTGCTGCTCTCGCTGGTCATCTCGCTCACTTTGACGCCGATGATGTGCGCGCGCCTCTTGAAGGACGAGTCGCGAAAGAAGCACGGCAGGCTCTATCTTCTGTTCGAGCGCGGCTTCGATGCCCTGCTTGCGCTCTATGCGCGAGGTCTGCGCGTCGTGCTGCGGCACCGTTTTACGACGCTGCTCGTGATGCTCTCCACCATCGCGCTGACCGGCTACCTTTACGTGATCATCCCGAAAGGCTTCTTCCCGCAACAAGACACCGGACAGATCGTTGGCATCACCGAGGCCTCGCAGGATATCTCTTTCCCCGCCATGTCCGAGCGTCAGCAGGCAATCGTCGACATCCTGCGCAAGGATCCGGCGATCGAATCGGTGACTAGTTATATCGGACCGGGTGGCCCGACAGCGACGCTCAATCAGGGGCGCATTTTCATCGTCTTGAAGTCGGTACGCAAGGCGAGCGCAGATCAGGTGATCGAGCGGCTCGAGCCCGAGCTGGCTCACATTCAGGGCATCACGCTCTACATGCAGGCGGCTCAGGACATCACGATCGGCGCGCGTCTGTCGAAGACGCAGTATCAGTACACCCTGACGGATGCAGATTCCGATGAACTGACCCACTGGTCGGCCATCTTCCTGGAGAAGCTGCGCGCGCTCGATGTCATTACCGATGTCGCAAGCGACCAGGCGAATGCCGGTCCGTTGCTTGACGTCACGGTGGACCGCGAAGTCGCCTCCAGCTTCGGCATCCTGCCCTCGACAATCGACAACACTCTCGATGATGCCTTCGGTCAGCGCATCGTCTCCACCATGTTCACCTCGCTGAACCAGTACCACGTCGTGATGGAGGTCGACCCGCGCTTCCAGTACGGGCCCGAGGCGCTCAAGGATATCTACCTGAACTCCGCCAGCGGTCAGCAGGTACCGCTCAGCACGCTGGTCCATACGGTCATCAAGCCTGCCCCCATTCTCATCAACCATCAGGGCTTGTTTCCTTCCGTCACCATCTCGTTCAACCTGCGGCCCGGCGCGGCCCTGGGCGACGCGGTGACGGCGGTCCAGAAAATCGAGAAGGATACCGGCAAGCCGGCCTCGCTAGCGACATCGTTCCAGGGCAATGCGCAGGCCTTCCAGTCCTCTCTCTCAGGCACGCCGCTATTGATCGGGGCGGCGCTGATCGTGATCTACATCATCCTCGGCGTCCTCTATGAGAGCCTGATCCATCCGATCACGATCCTCTCGACGCTGCCGTCCGCCGGCATCGGCGCGCTGCTGCTGCTGCTGGCGGTCCACATGGATCTCAGCGTCATCGCGATCATCGGCATCATCCTGCTGATCGGCATCGTCAAGAAGAACGGCATCATGCTGGTCGATTTTGCCCTCGAGGTGGAGCGAGAGCAGGGGCTCAGCCCGGAAGAGGCGATCTACCAGGCCTGCACATTGCGCTTCCGCCCTATCCTGATGACGACGATGGCGGCGCTGCTGGGCGGCGTACCACTGATGATCGGCTCCGGCACCGGCGCGGAGCTGCGTCAGCCGCTCGGCTACACGATCGTCGGCGGCCTGATGCTGTCGCAGATTCTGACACTCTACACCACGCCCGTCGTCTATCTCTATCTCGACCGGCTCAGCAACTGGCTCACCGGGCGCAAGCCGCGAGTCGCCGCGATACCCACCCCATCCACGACCGAGGCAGATACGGGACTGAGCCATGAATCCGCTTGAGAAGGTGACCCCCGGTACGACGGCGGAGAAGCTGGTGACCGTCACGCCCGAGATGACGGTAGGCCACGTGGTGCCGGGAATGCCGGCTGTCTACGGCACGCCGATGATGATCCTGCACATGGAGATGGCCGCCGGATCAGCGGTTCAGCCGTTGCTGTCCGCGGGCCATGTCAGCGTCGGGATGATGGTGAATGTCCGCCATCTGGCGGCAACCCCGGTCGGCCGCACCGTGCGCGCGATCGCGCGAGTTGTCGCGGTCGAAACCAGGAGCGTTCTGTTCGAGGTCGAGGCTTGGGATGGCGGCCGCAAGATCGGCGACGGCACTCACCGGCGCGGCGTTGTCGATGTCGCCGAGTTCGAGCGGCGCTTCGGCGTGACGAAACCTGCCGTTGAGATGGCCTAGGGTCGCAGGCGGCGAACAACCCAATCGCGGTTCGTGCGTTTTGACAAGGCGCCTGCGAAAACACAAAAGACCGCCCTTCTGCGACGCGGTAGATCTCTCGCATGATGCTCGACCGCCTGGATGGCTCTAACTCCGTACAGCCCCAGCGGTGGTGGCGCCGTGTGCTTCCGGACCGGGCCAAGCTGGATCGCGCTCCATTGTGGGCCTGGAGCAGCGTTGTCCTGAGTCTGCTGTCATTCGCCTGTTCACTGCTCGGATTCAACTCCACCACGATCGTCTTCGCCGCCTTTCTCGCCACTTTGCTCGCGGTGATCAGTCTGACCAGGCGGTCAGGCGACCACGGCCACGAGGCCGCTTATCTCGCGGAGGCACAGAGGCTCAGCCAGACCGGCAGCTTCGGCTGGAACGTCGCGACCGGAGAGCTCTTCTGGTCGGATGAAACGTTCAGGATTTTCGATCTCGCACCGACATCGCGACCGTCGCTCGACGTCGTCCTCAAGCGCACGCATCCCGACGACGTCAACGCCGTACGCGAGGCCATCGACCGGGCGGTGAACGAGAGGGGCGACTTCTCCCAGGAAAACCGGCTGATGCTGGAGGACGGCTCGATTCGGACCATCCGCGTGGTCGCTCGCGGAATGACGAACGGCCGGGGCCAGTTCGAGTTCGTCGGCGCGGTCATGGACATCACCGCCCAGAAGAAGGCCCATACCGAGTTGGAGCGAAGCGAGCAGCGTTACCGTCATTTGTTCAGCCGCATGCCGATCGCATTCCGGCAGCTCGATGCCAGCAGGCTGGTGGTCCTATTCCGGAAATTGCGCGCCGAAGGGGTCAAGGACCTCGGCACCTATTTCGACAGCCATCCCGAGTTTCTTCGGACCTGCATGGATGCGCTCTCGTTTCAGGAGGCCAACGAACGGGCCATCCAGATGTTCGGAGGCGGCGTCGACGACTATGTCGGACGTTCCATGGCGGAGACCTGGAAGGAGCGGCCCGATACGTTCCGGCGGGCCATGGAATCCCGTTATCGCGGTGAGACGAACTTCGAGGAAGAGACCAAGATGGTCACGTGGGACGGCCGCGTCGTCGACGTCCTCTTCACGACGGCCCGGGTCGGTCCCATCAACGATCTCGAAGTGAGCCTGGTCGGCACCATCGACATCTCACAGCGTGTTCGCGCCGAGAAGAAGCTCCAGCAGGTGCGGGCCGAGTTTGCGCATGCCGCCCGCGTCTCGATGCTTGGCGAACTCACTGCGTCGATCGCCCACGAGGTCAATCAGCCCCTGGCCGCCATCGCCACCAACGGCGCCGCCGGGCTCCGTTGGCTGAACAGGCCCAGCCCCGATATCGTCGAGATACGCAAGACCATCGAGAACGTCGTCGTGGATACACAGCGCGCCGCGAACATCGTGGCGCGCGTTCATGGGATGGCCTCCCGGAAAGCCCCAGAGCAGTCATTGCTGTCGTTCGACCAGATCATTCGCGAAGCGCTCCTCTTCCTTCGACACGACATGGAATCCCGCGCGGTGACGATCCTGCACCGGCCCGATCCGAGCGCACCGCAGGTGCTCGGTGACCGCACCCAGCTCCAGCAGGTGATCGTCAATCTCGCCATCAACGCGGTGCAGGCGATGACGCAAGCGGGATATGACGATCGCAGGATCGTCATCAGCACGGTCACACAGGACACGACCACGTTGTGCTGCTCCGTAGAGGACAACGGCCCCGGCATCGCCGCCGAACATGTCGATCGGCTGTTTGAAAGCTTCTTCACGACCAAGGACAGCGGCATGGGAATGGGACTCCCCATCTGCCGGTCGATCGTCGAAGCGCATGGAGGCCGGATCGGCGCGGAAGGCCATGGTGCGAATGGCGGCGCCCGCTTCTGGTTCACGCTGCCGGTCTCCATTCCGGCGGATCTGCCGCGCTGCGACCTCCACGCCGATACGTGACCGCGACGTTTCGAGCCCCGCCGCTATTCCTCGAATTTCGCAATTGCACGCGTTCGGACCCGGCCGGCCGCAGCAGCCATGCATTCCGGCAAAAAGAGCGCTGTTCGCGGAAGCTGGAACGGCAACCGGAGACTAGATTTATCGGCTGTAGCCCCGTCGCCACAGAGGGCTTTCGACATTTTTCAGGAGCGACCCAAGATGTTTTCAAGACGTGATTTGCTGGCCATGTCGGCGGCAGGCGCTGCCATGGTCGGTTCTAGCGCGCAGGCGGCAACTTTCGGCAATCCGGACGAGCCGCCGCAAGGCGCTGTGAACGCCAAGAGCCCCGGAAGCCTGACCGATCCCGGTCCGCAAAATCCGGAGCTGGCCAAACAATTTCCTTCCGCACAAACTCCGCCGGCAACCGACGTCGGCGGCATGCCGATGGATTGGGCCTCGTTCAACAATGCGCCAAGACGCATCCAGAATGGCGGCTGGGCCCGTCAGGTCACCGTCGAGGACTTCGCCATTTCGAAGGAGATCTCCGGCGTCAACATGCGGCTGGCTGCCGGCGGAATCCGCGAGCTGCATTGGCACCAGGCTGCCGAATGGTCGATCCTGACCTACGGCTCCTGCCGCGTCACCGTGCTCGACACGCAGGGGCGCCCCTATGTCGGCGACCTCAAAGTCGGCGACCTCTGGTATTTTCCGCCGGGCGCGCCGCATTCGCTGCAGGGCTTGGGCCCCGATGGTTGCGAGTTCGTGATCTGTTTCGACGACGGCCACGCCGATGAATTCAACACGCTCCTGGTGACCGACTGGTTCGCCCACACGCCGCCCGAGGTGCTGGCGAAGAACTTCGGTGTTCCGGCCGACGCGTTCGCAAAGATCCCACTGCACAACCGCTGGATCTTTCAGGGGACCGTGCCCGGCGATCTCGCCGCCGATCGCGCAGCCGTTGCAAAGCACGCCGAAGCGCCGCCCTACCCCTTCGTCCACTCGCTCGGCGGCTCGGCCCCGGTCAAGGAGAGCTCCGCCGGCAGCATCCGCGTCGCCGACAGCACCACCTTCAAGGTTGCCACCACCGTCGCTGCGGCGCTGGTGTCGATGCCGCCGGGGGCTGTCAGGGAGATGCACTGGCATCCGAATGCCGACGAGTGGCAGTACTATATCAAGGGCAAGGCGCGGATGACGGTGTTCGACACCGGCCCCAATGCGTTGACGACCGACTTCGGCGCCGGCGACATCGGCTACGTCCGGCGCAATCTCGGCCACTATGTCGAGAACGTCGGCGACACCGAGCTGCAGTTCGTCGGCGTGTTTCGGGCCCCTCGCTACGAGGAGGTGTCGCTCTCCAACTGGCTGACGCACACGCCCCCCGGGTTGGTCGCCCAGCACTTCAACATCGACGAGAAGCTGATCGCCCAATGGCCGGACAACAGCCCCGGCGTCATGCCCAAATCCTGAGCCAGCCTCGCAAGAGTTCTGAACGAGAAAGGCGCCGAAAGCGGCGCCTTTCTTCTTGTCTGTGACAGCTCACGGCAACTTCGAGCGTGCAGCCGTCAGTAGTGATCGGCAGCAGGCGCCGCCTTGCCGCGGAAGACGCGATAGCCGATCGCCACATAGAGCAGCATCAGCGGGAATACGAACAGGCCGGCGCCCCAGAACATGAATGCGAGACTTGCATGAGGCGCCGCGGCCTCGTCGATCGTGACGACGAACGGAATCATGTAGGGCCAGAACGACAGGGCGAGCGTGGCGAAAGCCGCGACGAAGATCAGGGCGACCATATGGAACGGCCAATAGTCGTCATGGCGCAGGATGCTCTTGGCCAGCATCGCGGCCGCACCGGCGCCGATCACGGGAAACACGAACAGATAGGGCCGGTCGGTCCAGCGCTGCAGAATCGGGAGGTTTTCGGCGAGCGCATACGCAAAGACGATGACCAGGAAGACCAGGACGCCGATCGCCAGCGGCGGGATCTGGCGCCGTGCGGCATCCCGAACGGGACCATCACACTTCCTCACCAGCCAGCAGGCGCCGAGCAGCGAATAGCCGAAGCAGAGCCCGATCCCGCACAGCGCGGAAAAGGCGGTCAGCCAGCCGAGCGTTCCACCGGTATAATCGCCGTTGGAGAACTGGAGTCCTTCGACGAGAGCGCCGACCATCGCGCCCTGCATGAAGCTGGCGGCAAACGAGCCCGCGACGAAGCTGACATCCCAGACCCAGCGCGAACTGAGCGCCTTGCCGCGAAACTCGAACGCCACGCCGCGCAGGATCAATCCGAGCAGCATCACGAGAACAGGGATATAGAAGGCCGACATCACCATGGCGTAGACCACGGGAAACGAGCCCCACATGATCACGCCCGTGACGACCAGCCAGGTTTCATTGCCGTCCCAGACCGGAGCGACCGTGCTCAGCATGGCATCCCGTTGCTTCTCTCCGCCGGCCACGCCGAACAGCATGCCGACGCCGAGATCGAACCCGTCGAGCAGGAGATAGATCAGGATGCTGATGGCAAGAAGGGCAACCCAGTACATCACCATGGCTATTCTCCCGCCCCGAGATAGCTGCGTGCGGCCGGCACCTGATCGGCGAGCGACATCGGCCGATTGGGGACGGGAACGTGGAGCGGCCTGCCGCCGAGTCCCGTCGGGCCGGCACGCAGCAGCTTATAGATGTAATACGTCCCGAACGAGAAGATGAAGGCGTAGACCGCGACGAACAGGATCAAGGACGTCATCGCAGCCGGCGCGGTCAGGAACGGCGTCACGGCGTCCGCAGTCCGCAACACGCCATAGACCGTCCATGGCTGGCGCCCCACTTCCGCGGTGTACCAGCCGGTGAGGATCGCGACCCACGGCAGCGGGAAGCTGAGGAAGATGCCCCACAGCAGCAGGCGGTTCCGATCGAGCCGATGCTTGAGGCCGAGCCAGGTCCCGAGCCAGGCCAGCCCCAGCATCACGAAGCCGCAGCCGACCATGATGCGGAAGGCGAAGAACGGGATAGCCACCGGCGGCCGGTCCTGGGGCGCGAAGCTGGTCAGGCCGACCTCCTTCGACGTCAGGCTCATGCTGCCGATGATGCTCCCGAGCACTGGAATCGATATCGCGTATTTGTTCGATTCGGCGTTCGAATCGGGGATCGCGATCAGCACCTCCGAGGCTGGTTGCTCATCATGCCAGCGCGCCTCGATCGCGGCGAACTTGGCCGGTTGGTAGTCGTGGACGTAGTCGCCGACGAGATGCCCGATGAAGAGCTGGACTGGCAGCAGCACGGCTGCAAGCGCAAGGCCCATCCGCAGCATCACATGCGCTTCGGCGCGATAGGTCCGCCGCAGCAAATACCACGCGCCGGTTGCCGCCACGCAGAACGCGCCGGTCAGGTAAGAGGCGAGCAGCATGTGCGGAAACCGGACCCAGACCACGCGATTGAAGATGATCTGCGCCCAGTCATCAGGCACGAACTGGCCATTCTGCAGGACGTAACCGTTCGGCACCTGCATCCAGCTGTTGTTGACCATGATCCAGAACGCCGAAAGCGTCGTTCCGAGCGCGACCATCGCGGTCGAGAACAAGTAGAACCAGGGCGGCACCCTCGGTCGACCGAAGATGAGGATGCCGAAGAAGCCCGCCTCCAGCATGAAGGCGGTGAACGTCTCGTAGGCCAGAAGTGGACCCTGGATCGGCCCCGACATTTTCGAGAGCACGCTCCAGTTCGTTCCGAACTGAAACGCCATCACCACGCCCGATACGACGCCCATGCCGAAGGCCACGCCGAAGATCTTCAGCCAGAAAGCGAACAGGGTCCGGTAGACGGGCTTGCCACTGTACTGGTGCATCGCTTCGAGTACGGTGAGCCAGGCGGCAAGCCCGATCGTGAACGCCGGAAAGATGATATGGAACGAGATGGTGAAGGCGAATTGCAGCCGCGACAGGAGGAGTGCCGTCGGATCCATCGGACAATCTCCCGTTCGCTCAAGCCCGCTTCGCGGCCGCCGGCGCGCGTGCGGCCGGCTGCGGAATGTTGTCAACCTTGAGGACCGCGGCCGTCGCCGCGCGAATCTGTCGGCAAAAACCCGCGTCGTCGATCAGCGACACGCCGTAAGACGGGACCATCTGCTTCAGCTTCGGCAGCCAAGCGCTTGCCGTCAGCTCGCCGGCGAAGCACTTCTCGAGCACGCTGATAGCGATGAACGCGGCAGTGGAAGCCCCCGGTGAAGCACCGAGCAGGGCGACCAGCGAATGATCGTCCGCGCCGACGAGCTCGGTCCCGAACTCGAGCAGACCGCCGCGCTTGACATCGGGCTTGATGATCTGGACGCGCTGGCCCGCGACCTGCAGTCTCCAGTCCTTCGGGTCGGCTTTCGGGAAATATTCGTCGAGCGCCGCGAGCCGGTGTCCCTCGGATTGCAGCACCTGCCCGACCAGATATTCGGTGAGATCGAAATTGTCGCGCGCCACCGAAAGCAACGGCTTGACGTTGGCGGGGCGAATGGACTCGAAGAGATCCAGCAACGAGCCGTGCTTGAGGAATTTACTCGAGAAGCCGGCATAGGGGCCGAACAGCAACGAGCGCTGGCCGCCGATCACGCGCGTGTCGAGATGCGGCACCGACATCGGCGGGGAGCCGACCGCGGCTTTGCCATAGACCTTGGCATGGTGACGCCGGTTGATCTCCGGATCGTCGCAGCGCAGCCAGATCCCGCTGACCGGAAAGCCGCCATAGCCGCGTCCTTCCGGGATACCGGATTTCTCCAGCAGCGGCAGTGCACCGCCGCCGGCACCGATGAAGACGAATTTCGCGCGAACCGACCGCGTCTCGCCGCTCGCGGTGTCGCGCACCTCGATCCGCCACCGACCACCCTGCTCTCGGTCAAGACCGGTGACGCAGCTGTTGTAGTGGACGGCGCAGCCCGGCTGGCTGACGAGATGCCCGACCAGCAGATGCGTCAACGCCCCGTAATCGACGTCAGTGCCAGTGATGATCCGCGTTGCGGCAACCGGTTCGTCGCCGCTGCGGCCGTCCATCACCAGCGGCGCCCATTCGGCGATCTGCTTCGGATCCTCGGTATGCTCCATCCCCTCATAGCAATGATGGGCCGACATCGCCTTGAACCGTTTCCGGAGGAACGCGACGTTTTCCGCGCCGTGCACGAAGCTCATGTGCGGAACCGGATGGATGAAGGATCGCGGATCTGCGATCGCTCCCCGCCCGACCAGGTGGGACCAGAACTGCCGGGACAGGTCGAACTCGACGTTGACCTGGAGCGCCTTGGAGATATCGATGCTGCCGTCGGGCCGCTGCGGCGTATAGTTCATCTCGCAGTTTGCCGCGTGGCCGGTACCGGCATTATTCCAGGAGTCGGAGCTTTCCTGCGCGCAATCCTCGAGGATCTCGAACATCTGGATCGCGAGGGAAGGCTCGAGCTCCTTGAGAAAGACGCCGAGGGTTGCGCTCATGATGCCGGCGCCAATGAGGACGACGTCGGTTTCGCGGTCGGAAGCTGCTGACATGGCTTTTCCTACGTTGGGTGCTGCTGTTCTGGATGGCTCGGTCAGGCCCGCGCCGATTGCCGCGCCTTGGCCCGGAACGGCACGTCCGCTCCCGGCCGCAGCACCACATAGGCACGACGCCAGGACGAATCGTCGGTCAATTTCCAGCTGTGGCCCGAACCGGCGGTGTCTTCGGCAAGCAGGACGTTGCCGGGATGAATCAGGAAGTGGTGGCCGTCACGCGTCTGGAAATCGAGCGTTCCGCTCAGCGTGATCACGAGCTGCCGGATCGGCGCGGTGTGCCAGGCGAAAGCGCCGCCCGATTCCGTCTCCTGGAAGGAGACGCTGACAGCATCGATCTTGCTGGTCAGAAAGTCGCCACGCTGGCCCGGCTCCAGCTCGATGAGTCCTTCCTCGAAATGCGAGTTGCTGTCCTCGCCGGTCCATAGACGCACGCAGCGGATCATCGTGTCTCTCCTTGCATTGTGGACGGCTTGCCTGTGCCGCGTTCGGATCGGAACGGCACCTCGGCGTCAGGCTCGAGAACCGTGTAGAGACGCCGCCACGGCGCCTCGTCCGTCATTGTCCAGTTGTGGCCCGCCCCGATCGTATCTTCCGTGAACAGGACGTCGCCCGGGCGCAGCATGAAGCTTCCGTCGCCCGTTTCGAATCGCAGGGTGCCGCTCAAGGACATGACGAGCTGACGTGCCGCATCCGGATGCCACCCAAGTTTCGGATCCGTATCCGTTTCGTGGAACGAGGCGGCATCAATCCGAAGCCCTGCGCTCAACGCATCGCCCCTCACTCCGCGCTCGAGCTCGACGAAACCTTCCTGGAAGTGCGACCTGCCGTCCGCACCCGTCCACAGCTTGACGCACCGGATCATTGTCCTTGTTCCCCTCAACCGGCCTTCGCGCCGATCGCGAGCGGCACCTTGATCTCGGCAACATAGGGCTTCACCATCTTGGCGGGGTCCACGATGCGGTCGAACTCCGGCTCGGTCACGAAACCGAGCTTCAGCGCCGCCGACTTCAGCGTGAGATCGTGGTCCATCGCGTAATGCGCGATCTGCGACGCCTTGTCGTAGCCGATCACCGGCGCCAGTGCCGTCACGAGCATCAGCGACCTCTCGACATACTCGTTGATCTTCTTGCGGTTCGGTTCGGTTCCCTCGACGAGGAACGTTCGGAAATTCGTGCAGCCGTCGGTGAGGATGGTGACGGACTGCGCAATGTTGTGGATGATGAGCGGCTTGTAGACGTTCATCTCCAGGTAGCCGCCGGCGCCACCGAACCCGACGGCGACGTCGTTAGCCATCACCTGCACCGCGATCATCGTCAGCGCCTCGGCCTGCGTCGGATTGACCTTGCCCGGCATGATCGACGAGCCAGGCTCATTCTCGGGAATCCGCAGCTCGGCGAAGCCGGCCCGCGGGCCACAGGACAACAGGCGGATGTCGTTTGCGATCTTGTAGAGCGAGCCGGCGAGCGTGCGCAGCGTGCCGGAGAGCTGCACCAACGCATCGTGCGCGCCTTGCACAGCGAACTTGTTCGGCGCGCTGACGAAGGGTAGCCCGGTCAATCGCGCGATTTCGGCAGCCACGGCTTCCGCAAAGCCCGGCGCTGCGTTGATCCCGGTGCCCACGGCCGTGCCACCCAGCGCGAGGCGGAATACGCCCTTGAGCGCGTCGTCGATGCGCGCCAGATTGTCGGCGAGCATGACGGCGTAGCCGGACCACTCCTGACCGAGCGTCAGCGGGGTGGCATCCTGCATGTGGGTTCGGCCGATCTTGACGATGTCGTCCCACTGGACAGATTTTGCCGCGATCGCGTCATGCAAAGCCTCGACTGCAGGAACGAGGCGCTGCGTCACGTTCAGCGCGGCCGCGATGTACATCGCCGAGGGAAAGCTGTCGTTCGACGATTGCGACATGTTGACGTGATCGTTCGGATGAACCGGCATCTTGCTGCCGAGCGCGGTACCCGCGAGCTGGCAGCATCGGTTCGAAATCACCTCGTTCACGTTCATGTTGAACTGCGTTCCGCTGCCCGTCATCCAGACGTGAAGGGGAAACATGTCCTGGTGCTGGCCGGCGAAAATCTCGTCGCAAACGTGGACGATCAGCTTGCGCAGCTTACCGTCGAGACGGCCGCCGGCGCAGTTGGCATTCGCGGCCGCCTTCTTCAGGATCGCGTAAGACTGGATCATTTCGCGCGGCATCAGGTCCGTGCCGATGCTGAAATGCTCGAGCGAGCGCTGCGTCTGCGCCCCCCAGAGCTTGTCCGCGGGAACGTTCACTTCACCCAGGCTGTCTGTCTCTTTGCGGAGGTCGTTCATCCTTGCCTCTCGTGACCGTTGACGTCGGGAGCAGTTTTTCGGCACCGATCGAAAGTGTATGGACCGCGCGGTATTCGCGCTTCCGCGAACGAACGTGCTTTTTTCGAATGGCATGGTGGGCGCCTCGGCCTGCAACGAGCGAGCGCACGCGGCGAACGAAGGCTAGAAACAATGGCAAGGCTTCAGTACGGATCGCTCCGCTGCCGGCAGAGCCAGAGAACCCACACCGACGATGCGATCGGCAGAGCGAGGCTCCACGTTCCGAGCCACTTCGTCACGCAGCCGCCGGCGACGGCCCCCAACAGGAACATCAGGCAGAGCACAAGCATGGTTCCAGCGCCGCGCATCGCATCGCGATCGGACACCGCGACGAACTGGTCGATGGCGCGGAGCATGTTTCCGGTGACGGTGACCGAGAGATATTTCCAGCGCCCGACCTGCCTAAAGCTCGCCGACTGCAACGCGACGCCGAAGGAGATGACGAGGGTCGCGACCTGGTCGGTAACGCGATGAAGCAACAGCATTGCCGCTGCCAGGCAGATGATCTCACCGACGAGGCAGCGTAGCGCCGCCCGGGTGCGGACCGCGACCACCGCCCCCAGGACGAAGGCCGCGAGCGGAAGAAGATGGTGAAGCGCGCGCTGCCATTGCCCGGACTGCGCATAGATCCCGAGGAAGACGACATTTCCGGTCTGCGAACTCGAAAAGACGCCGAGCGAGAGCCAAGTGAAGGCATCGAGGAAGCCTCCCGACATGCTCAGCAGAGAGGCGACCAGCAGCGATCGCTCCGGAGCGTAGACTTCGACGCGTGTCTCGGCCAAAGGCTCCGTTGATGCGGCTTGCATCGCCATGTTCTTAGGTTCGCGAGGTCAGTAGCCGGCGCGCGGCGCGGCCTCGTCAGGCAGCAGAACGCGACGCGGATGCGTGAATACGCCGTACCCGTCATCGCGGGCGACGGCGAGCAGCGTGATTCCCGCCTCGTTCGCGGTCTGGATGGCTAGCGCGGTTGGCGCAGAAACGGCAACGACGACCGGCGCGCCGATCATCGCTGCCTTCTGTACCATCTCCACCGAGACGCGGCTCGTCAGCAGAACGGCGCCGTCACGGGCAGAGTTGCCGTCGCGGACGATTGCACCGGCAAGTTTGTCGAGCGCATTGTGCCGGCCTACATCCTCCCTGACCAGAGCAATGCCGGTGCGGGGACGCCAGAAGGCCGCCGCGTGAACTGACCGTGTCTGTTGATTCAATGTCTGGAGAGGAGACAGCGCCTGCATGGCGTTCAGCAGGTCCCGCGCGTTAAAGGCAATGCCACGCCCTTCGACGCGCGACGGCGTGCGACGCGCCTGTTCGAGGCTTTCGATGCCGCATAAGCCACACCCGGCCGGGCCTCTGATGGCGCGGCGGCGTGCGGCCAGGGCCACCGCGCGGTCGCCATCGAGCCACATCCGCACTTCCATGCCGAGCTCGTTCGAGATCAACTCGATACTCCTGATCTCGCTGGCGCGGTCGATGATCGCCTCGGTAAGGCTGAAGCCGACACCGAAATCTTCGAGATCGGCCGGCGTCCCCATCATCACGGCATGGGTCGATCCATTGTAGGTGAGCGCGATGGCGCTCTCCTCGGCGACCAACCGCGACGTCGAGGTCGTGCGGCCGCCGCGCCAGGCGATCTCGCGGTGACGCATGAATGTCGAACCCGTCATCATGGTTCACACCGTCGCCGGCTGAGCCGAATGCCGGGAGGCCCGGCTTCTGAGCGCGAGCCCGAATGCAATGAAACCCCATCCCTGGAAGATCAGATCGACGACCAGCATCGCACCGAGCAGCCACAGGCCAATGGCAGGCCAGGCCGCAGCCAGCAAGACGCCGACGCAGAACGTTACAACGCCGGCAGCCACGATCCAGCGCCAGCCTGCGGCCGGCCGCATATGGACACCTGCCCAGATCCGCGTCACCCCGGCGACAACCAGGAAAACGCACATTACGAGCGACAGTGTGAACGAAGCCAGTAACGGATCGTAGAGGATGACGGCTCCGGCGGCGCCATAAACGATCCCTGCGAGCAGCCAGAGCAGGAAGCCCCTCAGACCGTGCACCGAAAACGCATGCACGATCTGGAATATCCCGGCGACTGCCATGGTGACACCAATGACGATCACGGAGGCGAGGCTCGCCGCCAACAGATTGGCCGACGCAATGCCACCAAGGATCAGTTCACCGCCCCCCAGCGCAACGAACCAGCCCCATTTTCCGGTGATCGCGTGAATGGCCCTTCCGAGCGTCGCCTTCGAGTTCGACATATCCGTCATGGCTTGACCCTTGTACGTATGACCGGCCTGCCGGTCACGATACGGGCAAGCGTACAGAGATCCGCTTCCAGTCATCTTTCGAGGATGCAGCGATATTGTTGCATCCGCACGATGTGGATCGGTCCCGCGAGGTTCCCGACCAACGGGGAACGTTCACGATGGTTCTGCGGCCATCGGATCCGGCGTAGACATCGACCGTCGCGCCCAGACGCGCGCCAAGCGTCTCGACGATCGAATGGTCTTCTCCCCGGAGCCGGCTGGCGTGGCACGATCCGTTGTCCATAACACAGCACGTGATCGACGAGGTTGTCGCCCACATTTCGAGACGAATGGCGCCTCTTCCGTCGTGAGAGACCTGGCGCGCCGCATGGTCGATCAATTCGAAGACGATCATCCCCAACAGCCAGCAACGCTCCGAGCTCATCTTGAGCGGATGCAGCAGCAGTGAGAGCGCGATGCCTTCGCGTTCGAGCTGTGAGCGGCTGATGGAGCGGCACAATTGCTGAAGATAGGCCGCCAGGTCGATGCTCGTTGCGAACCCCGGCATCTGCAGCGCGTGATAAAGTCGCGCGTCATCTTCCAGCCGCCCCCGCACGGAAGCAAGGGTCGCCCTCGCTTCCGCAGCGTCGCAGCGATCGCCCGCTTTCGACACCAGGTCGATCACCGAGGTAAGCTCGTCGTCGATCCGGTGCGAGAGCTCACGCAGCAGCAGGCGCTCCGCGGTCGCGCCGCCACCCGGCACGAATTCCGGGAGGCTGCTCATCCCCGACCGCATGGCGTGACCCGTGCTTACGAGTTCGGGCTGCTTCGGGCGGTCTCGTACAGAAACCAGATCCGCCGCTCCGTCTCGTCGATCCAGTTTTCCAGCAGGCTTGCGGTAGCGACATCGCCGTATTCGTCGCAGAGTTCGTGGACCCGGCGCATTTCCCGCGTCAGCTGCTGATTGTCGCTGCGCAGCTCGGCCAGCATGTCCTGCGGATCGACATACTCGGCGTCGTTGTCGAGAATGCGCTGCTCGCGCGCAATCTGGCCGATCGAGCGCAGCGTCGTTCCGCCGATCTTGCGGGCCCGCTCGGCAATGTCGTCGGTCATGGCAAAGATCTGATCGGCCTGCTCGTCGAGCATGAGATGGTAGTCGCGGAAGTGACTGCCCGATACGTGCCAGTGGAAGTTCTTCGTCTTCAGATACAGCGCGAAGACATCAGCCAGCAGCGCTCTCAGCGCGGCTGGAACGTCCCGGTTCGCATTGGCTCCGAGGTCCGTCGGGCTCTGGAGGTCTGCTTTGGTCATGGTCGGCATCCTTGTTGGAGGGTGAGAGATTTCTAGCCAGACGGCAGGCAAACGGTCGTTCTGTTCCGCAGGATCATTCCCGGATTGCACGCCTGCCGGGCGTGGAGCGTGGGCTCATTCGGCGGGCTTCATCCGTCCGCCGTGGCAGAGGCGTGATCGTCGCGAACACGCCGTCGTGGCGAATCAAGGCGTGGAACAGCGCTGCCGCCAGATGCAGCAGCACGAGGGCAAAGAACGCAAAGCCCAGAAAAGCGTGGGCATTCCACAGCAGCGTGTGCACGTGGTCGCTCTGCGGCAGCAACGCCGGAATTTGAATGCCGCCATACAGGACGACCGGATAGGCCGCGGCCCAAAGCATGCCGAGCCCCAGCAACGGCATGACGATCATGGAGGCATAGAGGAGCAGATGCGACAATCTCGCTCCCAGCTTGATCGCCGGCAGAAGATCAGCCGGCAACGGTGGCGCGCCGTAATGGAGCCGCAGAGCCAGCCTGATCACAACGAGGACCAGAAGAGTGACGCCGAGCGTCTTGTGGATCAGGATGAGCGGCAGGTATTTCGGCGCCACGGTGGAGACCATGCCGACGCCGATGAACAGCATGGCGATGATACAGGCTGCCATCAGCCAGTGCAGGAGCCGCTGGATCGGGGCGAAACGACCGAGAGCATTGCTCATGGCTTGGCGGCCTCGGTTCGCGGATAGTCGCTGGCTTCGGCCGCGCGCAAATCGTAGGACTTGCGGTAGACCGAAGAGCGCGCAGCCGGGAAAGGATCGTCCGACACCCGCATTCCCTGCGGCAGAACGGTCGGATCGAAGTTGATGTCGCGGCAGGGCCCATCCCGCTCCGGTTCGATCCGCTGCACGATGAGCGTTCCGACCTGCACCGTGCGGCGGTTCTCCGGCCAGGCCTTGCTCGGGTCCGCGGTCGGATCGCCGGGATCGGCGATCGTCGTGACCATGGTCCAGCGTTGCGGGCCGGCGGTCCGGACCCGCTCTGCTATCTCCTGCTCGAGAAAATCCGGACCACGCTTCTCCAGTTCGGCTTGCGAAACCAGAACGGGCTGCGCCGTCGGCAGCAGCGACCATCGAACCGTGTGGTCGCTGCCCGTCGCGTCGGTGAAGATGAAACTGTTGAGGCCGCGGTAAGGCTCCTCCGCATAGCTGGTGGTCCAAGGCGCCGTCTTGGCCCAAGCCGCGAAGGCGGCAAATTCCGGATTTGCCTGGATGAACGTCTTTATCGCCTCCGGATCCTTCTTGCCGGATGCAATCAGCAGGTCGTGAAACGCCTGCGGCGTAGAAACTGCAAAGAACGGCGGGTTGATCAGTGCCATCCGCCACTCTTCGCCGTCCGCCGCAGCGATCTGCAATCCCAAACCGCGCACGCGCACGGTCGCATCCACGGCGTTCGGATCGGCGGTGCCGAGATTGAAGCGGCCCAGGGCCGGATACGCGCCTCGCTCAAAGACCTTGGCCCGGGAGAGCTCCACACCGCTTCCATTCGCCTCGAAGACGCCGGTGAAGCAGATTCCCTTGGCATGATTTCGCCGGTGCCCGAGCGGCGCGCCACTCGGAGGCGTTAACGCCGCGATCATCCGTATCGGCGTCAGGCGCCCCGGCGAGAACCGCCCTGCGGTGTATGCGAACGCGGCAGCGCAGCCTCCGAGGACGGCAGAGATCAACACGAGCGAGCCGAGTCCCGAACGCGGCAGGTTGCCTGACTGATTCATCGCTTCTCCTTGCAATGCGCAAGCCGTCCCGCAGACCAGCCACACGGCCTGTTCTGTCGAGCGGCTCAGCTTCCTTGTAGCCGGCGACCGCAGCCGCGATCTTCCGAAACCCGACACCAATTTCGCGAAGGCACGTTCGGGGTTGTCCGGTCAGCGGAAGGCTCATCTGCCGGTTTCGGGCTTTCTCGAAATAATTCGTGCGATCTGAAAAACGCCTGCCGGGCTCGAAAGACCCCGTTTGCCTCTGGCCCTATTTCAGAGGCTCTTCGCGCAAGGCCGGCGGTCGATCGACGAACGATGAACGTGTCGCGACGGCGCCGGCGTCTTTGCGGAAGCTGGAATGCGATTGGGAATCGAATGAGCAAAGTGATCATCGTCACAGGAGCTGCAAACAGCATCGGACGAAGCACCTGCAAGAAATTGGCGCAGGCCGGCCACACGGTCTACGTTTCAATGCGGGAAACGGATGGTCGCGACGAGCACGGCCTCGAGGAGGCCGGCAAGCACGGCGCGGAACTCCGAACCATCGCGTTCGACGCCTCCTCGGAAGCCTCCGTGAACTCCGCCATCGATGCCATCGTCGCGGAGAACAACCGCCTCGACGTGATCGTGCACAATGCCCGGCAGATCGTCTACGGACCGGCGGAGGCCTTTACGCCGGACCAGCTTGCCGAGCTCTACGACACCAACGTACTGAGTGCGCAAAGGCTCAATCGGGCCGCACTGCCACAGCTGCGCAAGCAGGGCCAGGGCCTGCTGATATGGGTCTCGTCGAGCAGCGCGCGTGGCGGCTCGGTTCCCTTTCTCGGCGCCTATGCCTCGTCCAAGGCCGCCCTGGATGCGCTCGCACTCAGTTATGCCGGAGAGCTCGCGCGTTGGGGTGTCGAGACGACCATCGTAGTCCCAAGCGCGCTCGGACCCGGCCACTATATTCGCTCCGGCCGGCCGCTCGACACTGTCAGGGCCGAGGAATACGCGGATGGTCCGACGGCCGACGTCAGCGAGATCGCGCTATCGGCACTTGCGCAGCTTCCGGCGAAGGATCAGACTCCGCTAGACGTCGCGACCGCGATCGCCGATGTCGTCGAGATGCCATTCGGACAGCGGCCGCTGAGAGTTCATTTCGGTACGGACGACGACGGAGCCGCAGCCGTCGACGCCGTCGCCGACAGTGTCCGCGCGGAACTGCTCCGCCGGATCGGACTGGAAGACATTCTCAAGCCCGCATTCATCGGATAGAGCGGGGTGTGTCATGGCGACGCACCTTCAAATCGTGATCGGGCGAGGCCGAAGGCGAGCCGTGGTGCCCGATTTCGTCGCTTCGAGCGACAGCTCTCGGTCGTTTTTCATAATCGAAGGTCGATTCCTGAAAAATCCGATAGCCGCTCTGGAGCCCCAGACGAAAGTGATACGCCCAATCCTTTACCCTGATATTGCGGGATGTTACCTTTTGATCGGCCATTACGTTCACACGTCTTGGTGTGCTTCCAAGTCATAGAACGTGACGAATCGTGTGCCGGGTTGATAACGCCCAAATGGTTCCCTGTTGGCAAAGCAACAACATGATGGCCGCTGCTGGCCGCTCCACCCAGGACGTAGCCTCCCAGGAGATCTTCGTCTTCGGGCCGTTTCGGCTCGCCCCCTCGCAGAGGCGGATTGAAAGAGACGGGAGCCCGCTCCAACTGTCGGGTCGCGCATTCGACATTCTGCTCGCGCTGGTCCGGCAGGCCGGCAACGTCGTCAGCAAGACGGATCTGATAGCCACGACATGGCCGGGCGCCGACGTCGAGGAAAATAGCCTGCGTGTCCACATCGCCGCACTCCGCAAGGCACTCGGAGACGGCAACGGCGGCGTCAGATATCTGAGCACGATCTCCGGGCAAGGCTACTGCTTCGTCGCTGCGGTCTCACGCCCGGAACAGAGGCAACCCGCGCCGAACAATCCGACTTACGTCCACAACCTGCCAGCGCATCCCCGGCAGATGGTGGGGCGTGAGCAAGCCATCCAGGACATCTCGGAAAAACTGAGAGCCCAGCGCTTCGTCACGGTCGTCGGCCCCGGCGGGATCGGCAAGACCACGGTCGTCGTTTCCGCGGGCCATGCCCTGCTCGCGGAATTCGCCGGTCATGTCCACTTTGTCGGTCTCGGCGAGACGGGCAACGCCGCTCCGGTGCCGGCGATCGTCGCATCTTCACTTGGGCTGCTGGCTCGATCGAATGATCCCACGAACAGCCTCACGACATTCCTGCGCGACAGGCGCATGCTGCTCATTCTGGATTGCTGCGAGCATGTAGTCGAAGCGGCAGCGGCGCTTGCCGAACGGCTCTATCAGGCGGTGCCGGAGCTGCACATCGTGGCCACGAGCCGGGAGCTGCTGCGCGTCGAAGGCGAGTTCACATATCGTCTTCCGCCCCTGCCGAGCCCACCGGAGAAGGCCGTTCTGACGGCCGCGAATGCCCTCACCTACCCTTCCGTGAAACTCTTCGTCGAGCGTGCGACTGCGGGAGGCGGCGAGTTCGCGCTGACGGATGCGAACGCCTCTGACGTCGGCAACCTCTGCCGTCGGCTCGACGGCATCCCGCTTGCGATCGAACTCACCGCCGGCCATGCGGGCGCATACGGCGCGAAAGCGATGGTCCAGCTCCTCGACCAGCACCTCAATCTGCTCTGGGAGGGACGACGCACCGCACTGCCCCGACACCGGACGCTGCGCGCAACCATCGAATGGAGCTACAATCTTCTATCCGAACCGGAACGCGTGATTCTCGGCCGGCTGTCGGTGTTCGTCGGCAGCATGACCCTGGACGCCGCGCGATCGATTGCCGCGGCCACGGAGGACGACGACACGATACTGGCGATCATCGACAGCCTCGTCGCCAAGTCGATGCTTGCACTGAATGCCGGCTCGCAACCGACCCGCTACCGCCTTGCGGATTCGACCCGGGCGTACGCGCAAGAGAAACTTGCCGCCAGCGGCGACGCCGGCGCGATCTCGCGACGTCACGCCTGCTGCTTTCTCAGCCTCCTTGAAAAGATCGGTGGCAAATCGGACCGAGACCTTTGGTGGGCGGCTGCCGAGGAATTCGGCAACATACGGGCCGCACTGACGTGGTGCTTCTCGGATCAGGGAGATCGCACAACCGGCGTGGCCCTCGTCGCCGCATCGATACCGCTATTCTTCAAGCTGTCGCTCTTGCCAGAATGCGAACTCTGGGTAACTCGCGCCATCGAAGCACTGGATGAAACCGATGCAAGCACCAGGCACGGTCTCGTCCTTCACACTGCGCTTGGGGCCGCCCGCATGCTTACGGGACAGCTGGACGAGTTGGGCGCAAATCACCTCAACCGGGCGCTCGAGCTGACAGAAAAGATCGGCGACATACCCGGGCAGATCCGTTTGATCGACCAATTGCATTTGCTACAATTGTTTGTCGGCAAGTATGACGACGCATTTGGCACGGCCAAACGCGGCGAAGCCATTGCGCTGGCCAGCAACGATTCCATTGCGGTGGCGCGCATGCGCGTGTTGCTCAGCATCTCCTGCCAGTATCTTGGCAAGTTTGTCGCCTCTCGCTCATACATCGAAGCGGCGTTGCTGCATCCAGGCCGGGATGGAGACGTCCTTAGCGGCCTCACCCTCGAGTATCCCAAACGCGCTCAAATCACCCTTGCGCGCGTCCTCTGGCTTCAGGGACATCCCGATCAGGCGATGCAAGTGGTGCGCCGGGCCATCTCGGACGTCATCGCAACGAACCATCCGGTCATGTTCTGCAGAGCGTTGCCTTGGGCGTTCGGTGTCTTCTTCTGGAATGGCGACACGGAGGATTGCGAAGAACATATCGATAGATTCATCGTGGAGGCTCGAAGGCATAACCTCGCCATTCTCCAGATGGTCGGCGAGGCCATGAAAGGGATTACACTGCTGGCCCGGAACGAGACCGGTATTGGACTTGCGATGTTGAAAGGCGCGATCGAGAAGCTGCAGAGCCAGAGTTTCGGTGCGGTGGCGGGGCTTCGCATGCCCCTCGCCGAAGCCCTCGCGGCGACAGGTCACGGCGACGAAGCCCTGGACACCATTGATCAGGCGATCGCCCAGGCCCGGCACTGCAACTTCATGATGGACATGCCCGACATGTTGCGCACAAGAGCGGAAGCGCTGATGCACAAGAGCAATCCGGATTTTTCGCAGGCGGAGCTGAGCCTCGTTCAGGCGCTCGACGTCGCCCACCATCAGGGAGCGCTAGGCTACGAGCTTCGCGCGGCGATCGCGCTTGCGCGACTATGGCAGCGAGGCGGTCGCCGCCAGCAAGCGCAAGATATGCTTGCGTCCGTCTATCAGCAGTTTACCGAGGGATTCCACACGGGCCGTCTCGTGACGGCAAGGAGCTTGCTGGCCGAGCTGAGTCCTCCGCACTCGTGCTCGTTTGCGGCCAAATGACCGCCGTGCAATCGCGATAGAGCGGTGCAGTTTCGAATGACTCGTCCGAGCGGACGGCCCATGCTGCACATGCAATGAGACGTCGGCGCGCGGCACAGGCGGCGTCACGGGCGAATTGCGGAACGTTCCAGAGCACGGGGGATGCGGCGCTCGCCGAGGCCGCACCGGTATCCGATTGGTCGAATCGGATGCCGCTCCCCGGGGCATCCGCAGCCTACGATCCCAGCTTCGCCATCATTGCGCGCCCGTCGCGGAGGTCCGCTGTCTCGAAACCTTCGGTGAACTTGCCGTATGCGGAGGCGAGAACATGGCGCGCATCGGCCGGATGCCCCTCACTCATCCTCAATCGTGCCACACTGATCGCCGTCCTCAGCTCCCAGAACAATGCACCCTGGCTTCGCGCCACCTCGAACGCCCTGTCGAAGGCCTGCGTGGCAGAGATCGTCGAGCGGCACTCGCCGGGGAGCAGCAGCAATTCGCCCTTGATGCGCCAGAGCTCGGCGACATACCACCCTTCGTCTCTCGCCTCGCATCGTGCGAGCGCCTCGTCGGCGGTCGCCAGCCCTTGCGACACCTGGCCGGCCTCTCCGAGACATGCCGCGAGCTCGCCGAGGGGAAGCAGAAAACGCGGCAGGAAGCGCGCCTCGCCCGCGAGCTCGAGCGCCTTGCGCAGCAGGGGTAATCCGGTCGCGAGGTCGCCCCGGCGCGAGATCAGCATGCCCCTGAAGGCGCGCGCCCATAGATTCCATAAGCGGATCGGGTGGCGCTCGGTGTGCTCGAGCAGCATCGTACAATAGCGCTCAGCCGCATCGAGATCGCCGGCGAGGAAGGCGATCGGGCAGGCACCCTGGCCGAGGCCGCTGCAGAATGTGAGTGCGTGCCCGCTCGTTCGGCCTTCCTCGACGTTGCGGTCGACGACGCTCAACGCCTGATCCGCCAAGCCGAGCAGCCACAGGATCCGCGCCTGGAAGTAGCGCGCGGAGGCCCGCAGGTCGAACCGGAAACGGATGACCTGCGGCTTCGCCGCCAGATCCGAGAGGCGAGACAGGGTTCGCTCGATATAATGATGCGCACGCCGCTGATCGCCGAGATAGTGCAGAGTGGTTGCAAGTAGCCGGTCGGCCATCATCCGCTCGACGGGATTGCCGGAATCGGCCACGACCTCCGTGAAACGATGCGCGAATTCTAGGGCTCTGCGGAATTCGCCGTTGTTGAGCTGATCGATGCAGAGTCCCCAAAGCGCGCGCAACAAATAGTCCCTGTCATTGAGCTGCTCGGCGAGTTGCAGGGTCGCGGCCCAGGCGGGACCGGCCTCTCGAGCCCTTCCAACACCGTACATCAGCGACCAGCCGCGTGCTGCCGAGAGTTGCATGCGAAGCCGCGGTGCGTTCGCGGCCGTCGGATCGAGGCGCGCCAGGGCGAGTTCGGTCCGCTCTCGGCATTCGCTGAGGAGCGACAATTGCACCCATAGCGGGACCGCAGCCGCCGTCAACGCCGCACCGACTTGCGAATCTCCGCCGGACGAGAAGGCCCAATCGAGACTCGTTCGCACGTTGTCGATGTGCCGGCCATAGATCGTGAGCCACTCCGCCTGCGGCTTCACTTCGCTGTCGGCGTCGGCGTTGGCAAAGAATCCGATATAGTACCTGGCTTGGCGGCGGGCGGCGCCGGGATATTCTTCGCCGGCGTGCAGCTTCTCCGATGCGTAGGCACGCGTGATGTCCAGAAGGCGGTAGTGAGGGCTGTCGCCGTGAACATCCGCGAACACGAGCGACTTTGCCACCAACTTAGCAAGATGACCGGTCACGTCGCCGATGCCCTCTCCGGCAACCGCGATCACTGCATCGAGCTGGAATTCGCCGACGAATATGCCGAGCTGCCGGAGCAGCCACGCCTCGTCGTCCGGCAGCAGGTCATAGCTCCAGTCGAGCGTTGCGCGAAGCGTTTGCTGCCTCGGCAACGCCGTGCGACGGCCGGTCGTCAGAAATTTGAACCTGTCATCGAGAAGTGCCGCGATCTTCGGCGGGCTGAGCATGACTGCGCGCGCCGCCGCAAACTCTATCGCGAGCGGAATGCCGTCGAGCCGCCGGCAGATGGCGACGATGGCGCCGATGTTCTCCTCGTCGGGCGAGAAGCTTGAACCCAGCGCCCTCGCTCTGCTGGTGAACAATTCCACCGCGCTGTAGGCAGAAGCGCAGGCGGGTTCGAGCCAAGCTTCAGGCGGCACGCCCAGAGGAGGCACGCGGTAGACATGCTCTCCCTCGATGCGCAGCGCCTCTAGGCTTGTAGCAACGATGATCGTTCCGGAACAACGGCTGACAACCAGCTCGGCTACCTGCGCCACGGCATCAATGACATGTTCGCAATTGTCGAGAATGAGCAACAGTGGCCGCGCGCCGATCGCGCGCGCGATGGAGTCCGGCGAGATTTCCTCGCCCTCGAGCTTGGTGCCAAGCACGCCGGCGATGACGGAGCAAACGAGCTTGGGATCTGACAGCGCAGCCAGTTCGACCAGCAACCGGTCAGCCGCAAAGCCGGGCGGCGGCGTTCTTGCAGCCTCTAGGGCCAGCGCCGTCTTTCCGATGCCGCCAGGGCCGACCAGGCTCACGACGCGATAGGCCGACAGAAGCCGCCACAAATGTGCAATCGCAGCGGCCCGGCCGATGAGATCGAATGAGGCGCTGGGAATGTTGACCGACGGCGGCAACGCGGTCGCGACAGATTGTAGCGCAGCGTCCATATGCTGGATCCGCCACGCTCCCAGCAAACGATAGCCGCGGCCAACGGTGGTTGAGAGCATGTCGCGGTCAGGGCCAAGCGCCTTTCGGATCGCCGCGATATGGACGCGGAGCGCACTCTCCTCGACAAAGACGCCCCGCCAGACGCGCTCCGTCAGGTCGTTCTTGGTGACGAGCCGGCCCTGCGCCTGAACCAATTCCGCAAGAATCTCAAAGGCTCGTCCTCCTAAAGGAACGGGCTCTCCGGTCGCGCGCAATTCGCGTTTGACAAGATCGATCTCCCATTCCGCGCAAATGTAGACGGGACGCTGGCCTGGCTCAGCCATCATTTTGGACAGCCCAAGCGGTTTCATCATCTTCAGTCCAGCTTACCATCAACCCTTTCGAAAGACACGCGTCGCCGGGCGGCACTGCCGCCCAGCTCCGTCTTGCAATGCGCGCTGTTCAGCAGCCGCGGCAGATCGATCCTTCCAGCATCTTCTCGAGCCGGGCGTCCTCCTTGGCACTGGTCGGGTCGGTGCCGAGCAACGGCCCCGTCATCGCGTGGCCGCCACTGTCCGACGAGGAAAGCGCGGTGCCCAGCGAGTTCGTTCCCGGCGCAGCGGCGCTCGTACCGAGCGCACCGCCGCTCTCCATCGACATATGCGATCCCATGCCACCGCGGGCCAACGCAGTTTCCGAGAGAGCAACGCAGGCGACGACGCAAATAGCAACAAATAATTTCATGGCTCACACTCCAGATGTTCAAACGAACTGCCTCCTAGAAACGGGGATCAGACGCGTTTGACTACGCACGATCGCGCGAGGCTTCTGACAACGGTGACAGACTCTTCCCGCAAGAGTGATGCACATCCGCCGGGGATTTCCGCCCGGACATCCTACATAACCATCAAGAACAATTCCGGAAACGCCACCAGCCGAGCAGCCGTCGTCGCCAAGCGCCTCTCCGCACACACAACAAGCAATGGAGAATCGCTATGAGTGCATTCAAGATCCTGATCGCCGCGGCGCTGCTCTCAACGGCAACGATATCGTCCGCATCCGCAGCCTGGTCCTTCGCCGATCAGGAGCCGGCAGCTTTCGCATCGATGTACCCCGATCGCGACGTGCTGAATGGCGGCGCGCTGACGCCCGCCGGACGAATGGGCCTCGAGCGGCCCGGTGGCGCCGCGCCCGTATTCGCGGCAGGCCGCCTTCACAACCAACACTGGCGTCAATGAGGAGATATCGCAAGCGAGCATCATGCGTCCTGCCAAGTGCAGATGAGGGTGTCCGAGCGGGGGTGCGGCCGCGCCACGCGGCCCACCTCCTGCGGGCCTTGCAGCAAGCTCGATCACCTCGCGCCCGATAGTCCGCGCGGCAACTGCGAAACTTAACAATTCTTCAGCATCCGTAACCGGGCTCCCGGCGCCGTCCGCGCTATATTCGAGGCGCCGGTGGTCAGGGTTTGGCATGTGCGAAAACCGGCAACGCAATGGAGGTATCACTTGGTCACGGGCAGAAATAGTTACTCGATTTCGGGCACTGCGTGGCGTCTGGGAAAGCTCGTCATATCCTGGGCCGCGCTTGCGGCCGGCGATGTCAGTGCTTCCGCTGAGCCGCGGTATGATCCCGGCGCAACCGAGACCGAGATCCGGATCGGCAACATCATGCCCTACAGCGGTCCGGCGTCGGCTTACGGCATCATCGGCAAGACGATGAGCGCATATTTCCGCATGATCAACGACAATGGCGGGATCAACGGCCGGAAGATCAATTTCATCTCGTATGACGACGCCTACAGTCCGTCCAAAGCGGTCGAGCAAGCGCGACGGCTCGTCGAGAACGACGAGGTGCTCGCGGTCTTCGCTCCATTCGGTACGGCCAGCAACGCCGCCATCCAGAAGTACATGAATAGCCGGCACGTGCCGCAATTGTTCGTCATTACCGGAGCGTCCCGCTGGGCCGATCCCGAGCACTTTCCCTGGACCATCGGCTGGCAACCGAGCTACCGAATCGAAGCACGCATCTACGCGGACTACATTCTGCGACACCATCCGGGTGCCAGGATCGGTATCCTGCACCAGGACGACGATTTCGGTCGCGACTATCTGCTGGGGCTGAAGGACGTTCTGCAGGAGAAGTACGCGCAAATGGTGGTTGCCAGCCTGCCATACGACGTCGGCGCGCCGACGATCGACTCCCAGGTCGTCGCGATCAAGACCGCTGCTCCCGACATATTCATCGACATTGCCACGCCGAAATTCGCCGCCCAGGCGATCAGGAAGCTCGCCGAACTGGACTGGCATCCCATCCACATCGTGACGAACGTCTCGGTCTCGGTCGGCGCGGTGCTGAAGCCCGCCGGACCGGACAACGCGAAAGGAATTCTCAGCGCGGGATATCAGATGGACGTGACAGATCCGCAGTGGGACAGCCATCCGGGCATGCAGCACTTTCACGCGTTCATGGCGAAATACTATCCGGAAGCGGATCGATCGGAGAGCGGACCGCTGGTGGCCTTCAACATGTCGAGTGGGCTCGTCGAGGTGATCAGGCGCTGCGGCGACGATCTGACGCGTGAGAAAATCATGAGAGTGGCAGCGGATCTCGATCTCGAAATCGAGGCCTACATTCCCGGTGTTCGCATAAAGACATCGCCGACGGACTTTCATCCGATCGAGCACCTTCAGATGATGCGTTTCAACGGCGAGAGGTGGGAATGGTTTGGCCCGCTGCTGGATGGACGCGCGGACCAGGCGACGTCCTCGCCTGACTAACACGCGAACTCCCTGTCGGATGACCATCGACGTTTGAAGTCAGCGCCGCGCGACGACTTCGTGCAAAGGCGAAAATGTTCGTTCGATCAACACTGCGGATTTAGCGCACTCGTGCACACTTTTTGCGTGCGGGCCGAGGTGTTCCCGGCGGCGCTTTCTCAAGGAGATGTTCGATGACTCTACTGAAGCTCTTGTCGGCCGGATTCGTGGTCGCAGCCATGATTGCCTCCCCCGTGATGGCGCGCGAAGGTAACGCCAAGCGTATCAATGTCGACGCCGATGCGTCGGCTCAGCGCGTGCCCGTCACCTCCAAGCGCGGCTGCGTCCGTGCTCCCGACGTCGGTGCCTATGCGAGCGCCCCCTGGCGCCGGCCGCCCTGCGAGCCCACCTCGGGCTATTGAGTTCGCGAACCGGAGCAAGTCCGGTTGACGCCGACTGGAAGTTGATCGTGTCAACGTTCCGGATTTCGACCTCTCGGCTGAACGAAGGACGGCGGCTCACGACCAGGCCGCCGTTCTTGCGACCGGTGCACGTCTCTCGCACGCATTTGTGCTCTGCGTCCTTGCACTAGCAATTCCCGGCGATGTGAGCGAATGATGCCTCCATTGATGGCATAGGGCTCCTTTCGATCGACTTTCCCATTGTGACACACGCCCGACCGCTGTCACGAATTCGTGTGCTGAACACGCGCGCATCGGGCGCCAGCATCGACAATGACCTGTCGCCGACGATTGGGCAGGCCTTCTTGACACGCCGACGGCCGCCCCTGTAGGACAGCCAAGCGTATTTGCGCTTTCAAAGTCTTGCCAAGGGTCGGTGATCTCAAGGGTGGGCTCGTGACTTCCTTCGGATCACGGCAGTGAATTTGATGCACGGACCCCCCTATGTTGTCGCCGGTTGATCGCACTTACTCGTTCGGAGATTGGCTGATCGATTGCCAACGAAGAGAGCTGAGATACAACGACGTCACGGTACCGATCGGCAGCCGCGCATTCGAAATTCTCGATAAGCTGGTCGGCTCGGCGGGTCTCCTTGTCACAAAGGACGATTTGATCGGGAGCGTCTGGTCGGGCCTGACCGTCGAAGACAACACGCTTCAGGTTCACATTTCGGCTGTCCGGAAAGCGCTTGGCGAAGATCGCAATCTGCTCAAGACGATTTCAGGTCGCGGATATACTCTGGCCGGAGCCTGGCGAAGCGGGCATCTGGATCACCTTAAGGCCGCACTCGTCACGGTGCCGGCCGATGCGCCCTTTTCCAGCAACCTGCCGAGCATCCGCGCGCCTCTCATCGGTCGCGAGGATTGTCTGAGCCAATTGGCCGATGTGTTGTCCGCATATCGGGCCGTGACCCTGGTCGGACCCGGCGGCATCGGAAAGACGAAGCTGGCAATCGAGCTCGCGCGCAATGCTGCGTCCTCGTTCAACGATTCCGTTGCGCTGGTCGAGCTCGCGACCCTGCAGGATGCGGCACTTGCGGCATCCGCATGCGCCCGTGCACTCAAGCTCGCCTCGAATGGCAAGGAAGTCTCGGCTGCGAGCATTGCGCAGGCCATCGGAACGCGCCGTCTGCTTCTGGTCCTCGACAATTGCGAACATGTGATCGAAGCCGCCGCGCATATCGCGAGTGCCGTACTTCGCTATTGTCCGAACGTCACCGTTCTCGCGACCAGCCGCGAAGGCCTCCGCATCGACGGCGAATATGTTGCGGCCATTCCGGCGCTGTCGGTTCGTCGCCCCGATATGCACGAACCCGATCTGCTGCTCCGGGAAAGCGCAGTGCAGCTGTTTGTCGCACGAACGCGGGCCTTGCGCGCAAGCTTCGTCGCCGGCGCGGAGGAGCTTCGGAAAATCGCCGCCATCTGTCGCCGCCTCGACGGCATTCCGCTAGCATTGGAGTTTGCCGCAGCCCGGGCCGTCAATCTCGGGGTAGACACCGTACTGCTCCGCCTGGACAGGCGCTTCGAGCTCCTGAACGGCGGCCGCCGCGATCAATTGCCGCGCCACCAGACACTGCGGGCGACACTGGACTGGAGCTATGACCTTTTGCCGGCGGCAGAGCAGAAGCTGCTTTGCCAGCTCGCGATGTTTCCGGCCGGCTTCACGCTCGATGGGGCCGGTGCGATGATGGACGACACCGTGGCGCGGTCGGACGTCGTCGAAACGCTGTTCAATCTGGTTGGAAAATCGCTTGTGTCGCTGGATCCCTCTTTCGAGGGACGATGGCGCCTGTTGGAGAGCACCCGCGCTTATGCCCTGGAGAAACTCGCGGAAGCAGGCCTCGTCGAGCAGGCTGCCAGACGGCATGCTGGCTTTCTCAGGCAGATCATCGCGCCACTCGGCGATGCCTCTCCCGCTCCTGACGACTCTCCCGTTTCGCGCGGGAAATCGGAAACGTGCATGCGGCGCTCGATTGGGCGTTTTCGCCCAATGGCGATACCGCGCTTGGCATTGAGCTGACGGCCGGCTTCGTCCCGGTATGGATGCACTTGCTGTCCTTCGTGGAATGCTCGACGCGGATCGAGCACGCTCTTGCGCATTTCGGTCCCGAGTTCACCTGCGTTCCGAAACTCAAGGCGCAGCTGTATGTCGCTCTTGGATTCGCACTTCTCAACACGACGGGGTCGGCGGATCGCATGAAGGCGGCGCTGAGCATCGGTCTCGTGCTCGCCGAGGAATTGTCCGATCTCGAGCTTCAGCTCAAGGCTGTCTGGACGTTATGGAGCTATAACCTCAACTCGGGCCAATATGCCGCGGCCAAGGAGGTCGGCGAACGCTACCTCGAGATCGCGCTGCGCACCCCAAATCCCGCCAACGAGGCGGTCGGCCGGCGCCTGATCGGCGCTGCCGCCCATTTTTTCGGAATGCAGGAGGATGCGCGACGCGAACTGACCCTGTCGCTTGACCATGCGGCTCACGGATTGAACGGCGGCGCAAACCAGATGTGGTTTCTGCTGAACCAGAGCGTTCTCGCCAAGGCGATGCTGGCCCGCGTCCTGCTGTTGCAGGGAAAGATCGCCCAGAGCAGATCCTTGGCCGCCGAGTGCCTCCAGGAGGCCCAGCGTGAGAAGGACAAGCTTGCGATCGCCTACGCACTCCGGAACGCCGTCTGCCCGATCGCGCTGATGACGCATGACCTTGCCGCCGCCGAACAGGCGATATCCTCTCTTCTCGAACTCGTCACACGCGAGGGAATAGCTTTCTGGACCAGCTGGACGTCCTGCTTGAAGGGACAATTGCTGGTTCTGCAAGGCAAGCATCACGACGGAATAGCGCTGCTGCGCGGCGGCCTGAAAGCGCGGACCGAGAACGGATGGCTGATGCGCAACCCCGAGTTTCTCGGATCGCTCGCCGAGGGTCTGCTCGCGGGCGGTGAGGCTGCACAGGCCTTGGCTGCGGTGGAAGAGGCCTTGTCCATGTCGCGGCAAGGCCGGCAATTGTGGTGCCTTGCGGACCTGTTGAGGATCAAGGGCGAAATTCTCCTGGCCAACGATCCAACCAACCTCTCTCGATCCGAATTGCTATTCGCCGAGGGACTATCCGTGGCCAGGGACCAGCAATCCCGCTTCTACGAGCTCAAGGTTGCGGCCGCATGGGCACGGATCATGGCGGGATCGAACCGTCAGCAGACAGCACTTGATCTCGTCGGTCCGGTCAGCGCCCTCTTCGATCAGGAGATCGATCTTCCCGCACTCGCCTTTGTCCGCGCTCTGGCCGAAATACCCGGCATCTCGCTTTCGACATGCGACGGCGACCGGCCCGCGTCTTGCACCTGCCACTAGGTTGCAATGCCTTCCGCCGAAACAACATGTCCTGCACTGCCGATCCCTCACTCGAACTTCTGGACCTTGCTTGATGAACATTTCTCGACGACAGGTTCTGGGCGGCGTCGGCGCGTCGATGTTTTCGCCCGGTCTCATCCATGCGCAGGGCGCGCGACCGATCAGGATCGGCGAGATCAACTCCTACAGCAGCGCCCCTGCGTTCACCCTGCCTTATCGTCGCGGCTGGCAGTTGGCGGTCGAACAAATCAACGCGAAGGGTGGCCTTCTCGGGCGCGAGCTTCAGATCATCAGCCGGGACGACGAAGGCAAACCCAGCGTCGCGATCCGCGCGGCAGAGGAGCTCGTGCGCAGGAACGACGTCGATCTGCTGGCAGGCGCATATCTGTCGAATATCGGCCTCGCGATCAGCGACTTCGCCCGGCAGAATCGGATCTTGTTCGTGGCGAGCGAGCCGCTCACGGACGCCCTCGTCTGGGAGAGGGGACATCGATATTGCTACCGCCTCCGCCCCTCGACGTACATGCTGGCAGCGATGCTGGTAGAGGAGGCCGCGCAATTGAAGGCGACGCGATGGGCGACGATCGCTCCGAACTACGAGTACGGGCAGTCGGCCGTCAGGTGGTTCAGGCAGCTTCTCAGCCAACGTCGACCCGATGTCGAGTTCGTTGACAGTCAGTGGCCGCCCTTGGGGGTCATCGATGCCGGCGTGGTCGTGAACGCACTTGCCCAGCAAAATCCCGAAGCGATCCTCAACGTCACCTTCGGACCTGATCTCACAAAATTTGTCCGGCAAGGAAATGATCGAGGCCTGTTCGAAGGGCGACACGTCGTATCCTTCACGACCGGCGAGCCCGAATATCTCAATCCGCTCGGAGAGGACGCGCCGAAAGGATGGATCGTCACCGGCTATCCCGTGACCGAGATCCTGCACCAGGCCAACAGCTCGTTCGCGTCGGCCTATTCCTCGCGATACGGCGAGGCTCCCACCATGGGCTCGGTGGTCGGTCACGCCATGATCAGCTCCATCGCGGCTCCAATCGAGCGCCTCGGAAGCGTCGACACCGAGACGATGGCGGACGGGTTTGGCAATGTCAGTTTCGACACACCGTTTGGACCGGCAACTTGGCGTTCGATCGACCATCAGAGCACGATGGGAACATTCGTCGGCCGCACCGCGGTCAGGGGCAACAAGGCCGTCATGGTGGACTGGAAATACAGGGACGGTGGAAGCATGCTTCCGCCGGATGCCGAAGTCCGCAAACTGCGCCCGGCAACATGACCGGCGAATGCCGCATGATGCGATGACACGGCCCCCCTGCAGCTCCACCTCAGCATCCCGGCGGCAGGATCGGTGACACGCCCGGCGTTGGCGCTGCGCCTGAGGCGTTGGCCGGCAACACCGTCGCAGGCTCCGCCAGATTCATCGAGACCCCTTCCGCGCAAGCCGAGCTGTTCGGGCTAGGCACGACGGCCGCATTCGGGTCTAAGCCGGTGCCACCGGCGCCGCTCGTGTCCGCCAGGATCGTGCCGGGCGCGGGGCTTTCAGGCACTTGCGGAATCGAAAGCGGCAGGGATGCAGCACTCGTCACTTGTCCTCCCGGCGTTGAGCTGCATGCCACCGTCGCACCCGTTCCCGCCGGCGGAACCGTGGAGATTGTCCCGATGGAGCTGCCGTTCTGTCCCGTGAGGATCGGCGCCGCGATTCCCGGCGTCGAAAGGCCGGTGGACGAGACGGTCGGAGTCGCCGGCACCGGCATTGGCGATGACGCCGGTGGAGCGCAGATGACCTCCGTCCCCGGCGTGGTCGGATCCGTGGCGAGCGGAACAGGCGCCAGCGTCGTATCCGGCGTGCCCGACACGGTGGCTGCAGAAAACGGCCCCGGACTGTTCAGCGGCGAGATCACGATCGCGCCCGGCACGGTCGGCAGATCCATGGCCGTGGTGCCGGTCGTTGCGACCTGTGCCTCGCCCGGAGAGAATCCCAAGAGGAAAGCGACCATCGTTGCGAACGCGACCCGCATCATCATTCGTATCCCTAGCTCGTTGCAACCTTGCGAACGGTGACCTTGCTGCCTTCTGCCAGGTTGACCGCAGGATTGAGTACGACCTGATCGCCGGGCTGCACGCCATCGCGTACTTCCACCGTGGTGCCGAAATCGCGAGCGATCGAGACCTGCTGCAAATGAACCGTACCGTTCCGCACGACCGCGACATGGAGACCGTTCTGATCGAAGACGAGCGCGTCGGACGGGATCGTCATCGACGGCGTCCTGCGCGGGATCGATAATTCGACCGTGCAATAAATGCCCGGACTGAGCAGGCCATCGGGGTTGGGCACGTCGATCTCGGTCAGCAGCGTCCGACTCCCCGGCTGCAGCGCGGTTGCGATTCGCGTGACCTTGCCCGCAAACGTCCGCCTCGGAATCTCGGGGACGCGGATGTCAGCATCGACGCCCGGGCCGACTCCGAACGCCTCGTCCTGCGGCACGAAGACCTGGGTTCGGATGACGTTGGAATGCATCATTGTAAACATGAAGGTCGACCCGGCTTGCACCAGGCTGCCATTGTCCACGTTGCGCTGCGTGACCACGCCGTCGAACGGCGCCACCACACGCTGATAGGCCTTCTCCTGCTGGAGGACGCGAATCTGCGCCTCCTGCGCTGTAATGTTCGACTGCGCGACGCCCACCGCCCCTTGCTGCGCGCGCAGGGTGAGACGATCGTTATCGCCCTGCTGTGCCGTCAACCAGCCTTGCTTGACGAGATTGCTGTCACGCGAGTTGGTGACGTCGGCCAGTTCCCGGCTCGCTTGCGCCTGCTGAAGCGCAGCCTGGTCCTGGGCGCGCGTCGCCTGCGCCTGCGCGATCTGCTGGTCCAGCTCGGGAGCGGTGATTTCCGCGAGGAGATCGCCCTTCTTGACCCGATCGCCGATATCGACGTAGCGCTTTTCGATATAGCCGCTGGTCCGCGCGAAGATGTTGGCCGCCTCGAACGCGGTTGTCGTCGCCGGCAGAGTGACCTTCATGAGGTCGTCGCTGGGCCGGACTGTCGCCACCCGAACTTCTGGAACGCTGGTCCGAACCTGCTGTGCCACTGCGGCCACGTCACGCGCGGCTTCATAGTGCCGCCAGCCGCCGATGCCGAGACCGCCCGCAAGGAGCAGGAGCACGCCTCCCCCGAGCAGCGCGCCACCGTAACGGCGTCCAGATCGTGCGCCCCTGCCCGGCAGCTCCACGATGCGGGGGCTTTCCGCCCCGGGTCGGTCTCTCGCCTGGTCTTCGTCGGTCCTTGCGCCAACATTACTCATTCCGGTTGCTCCTCGAATACGCCGTGACGAGGCTTGCCGTCGTTACCCTTGCGCAACATGGCAAAGAGGTAAGGCACGATCAGCAAGGTGGTCGGGGTTGCGAACAGCAGTCCTCCGATGACCGCCCGCGCGAGCGCTGCATTCTGCTCCTCGCCCGGCCCTCCGATCGCCATCGGGATCATGCCCACGATCATCGCCGCCGCGGTCATCAGCACGGGTCGGATCCTCGTTCGGCCCGCGCTCAGCGCCGCCTGGAACGCGGAATGTCCCTTCAACTGCTCGTCACGCGCGAAGGTCACGAGCAAGATGGAATTGGCGGAAGCAACGCCGACCGCCATGATAGCTCCCATCAGCGAGGGCACGTTCAGCGTCGTCCCGGTGATGAACAGCATCGTCACGATGCCGCAGAATGTCGCTGGCAGCGCCAGGATGACGACTAAGGGGTCGCCGAAATTCTGGTAGTTCACAACCATCAGCAGGTAGACCAGGATGGCCGCGAACAGCAGTCCGATTCCGAGGTCTCGGAACGATTGATGCATGCTCTGGATCTGCCCCAGAACGTCAATCGAATTGCCTGGCTGGAGTTGCTTCTGCAAGGTGGATGTCACCTTGCCGATGTCGGCGGCAACGCTGCCGAGATCGCGGCCCTGGACGCTCGCATAGACGTCGAACACCGGCTGGACATTGGCCTGGTTCAAATTGGTGGGAACAGTGCCCCGCTTGAAGGTCGCGACATTGCTGAGGAGGCCAGGCACCGTTTGCCCGCTTGCCGCAAGCGAGGCCGACACTGGCGTGTTGCCCAGCGCGTTCAGCGAATTAGCCCTGTATTCGGGTGTCTGCACGGCCAGGTAATACGGAATACCTGACGTCGGATCAGTCCAGAAATTCGGCGAGACCTGCGCGGACGAGCTCAGGCTGACATTGATATTGGTCGCCACCGTGCTCGCATTGAGGCCCAGTTGCGCGGCGCGGGTGCGGTCGATGTCGGCGTAGAACGCGGGAGCATCGACTTCCTGCTGCAAATGCGCGTCAACGATACCGGGGATCGCCGCGAGATTTTTCTGCAGCTGCTTGGCCACGGCCAGATTGTTGCTGCCGTAACCGACCGTGCGGACATCGATCTGCGCCGGGAGACCGAAGTTCAGGATCTGCGTAACGATATCGGCCGCCTGGAAATAGAAGGTGTCCTCCGGGAATGCCGATGGCAGCACTTGCCGCAGCTTCCTGACGTAATCCGCAGTCGGCTTGTGCCCGTCCTTCAGCGACACCAGAATAATGCCGTCGTTCACCCCGATCGTCGAGCCGTCCGTGAATGCGAGATTGTAGGGCCGTGCCGGGAGGCCGATATTGTCGACGATCAGCGCCCGATCGCGTTCCGGAATAACTTCGCGGATCTTGTCCTCGACCGCCTGGAAAACCGCCTCCGTAAGCTCGATGCGCGTACCCGCGGGCGCGCGGACATGAAGCTGGATTTGGCCGCCGTCGATCACAGGATAGAAATCCCTGCCGACATAGGCGAACATGGTCGCTCCGAGCGCCAAAACGAGCACGACGATGACGGGCACGACGGCGCGATGCCGCAACAATTTCAGCAGGAGATCGGAGTACCGATCGCGCAGGCGCTCGAACCCGCGCTCGAACGCTGCAGAGGCGCGCGCGAATATGCCCGACGGGCGCTCGCCCTCGCCATGACGCCGCTCGCCCTTCAGCAGCAAACCGATGGTGATGGGCGTGAGCGTCCGCGACAGCCCGTATGACGCCAGCATCGCGAACACCACGGCGAGTCCGAGCGGCGTGAACAGGTATTTGGCGGGGCCCTCCAGAAATACGACCGAGGTGAACACGCAACAGATCGCAAGCGTCGAGACCAGCGTCGGCACCGCGATCTCGGCGGCTCCGTGCAGGGTCGCATAGGGCAACGGCCTGCCTTCCTCGGTCCAGAGCCGGTGCGTATTCTCGATCGTCACCGTCGAATCGTCGACAAGGATACCGACCGCGAGCGCAAGCCCGCCGAGCGTCATCGTGTTGAGGGTCTCGCCGAGAAAATACAGGACGATCAGCGAGGACAGCATCGCCAGTGGGATGGAGATCAGGACGACCAGCGTCGATCGCCACGATCCTAGAAACACCAGGATCATCAGCGCCGTGAGGCCGGCGGCGATCGCACCTTCGCGCAGCACGCCATCGACCGAATGGGTGACGAATATCGACTGATCGAACAGCTCATTGATCTTCAGCCCCGCCGGAGCGGACGCGCGTATCGACGTCAACGCCGCCTTCACACCATTGACGACGGCGAGCGTGGAGGCATTTCCGTTCTTGATGACGCTGAGCAGGACGGCGCGGTGGCCGTCCTCGCGCACGATGTTCTGCTGGACCTGGGCTCCGTCGCGGACCTGCGCGACATCCTTCAGGAAGATCGTGGCACCGTTCGCGAACTTGACCGGGATCATGTTGAGGTCCTGGATCGTGGCCGGCGTCGCGTTGGTTCGAACGGTATATTGGGTATCGCCGATCTTCGTCGTGCCGGTCGGCAGCGTCAGATTCTGGGTGTTCACCGCGTTGACGATGTCGAGGGGCGTCAATCCGCGCGACAGAAGCTTGTTCGGTTCGATGTCGACCATGATCTGGCGGTATTTGCCGCCGGCAGGCGTGGGCAATGTCACGCCCGGAACCGGCGCCAGTTGCTGGCGGATCCGGTAGATGCCGAAATCGTAGAGTTGCTGCTCGTTCAGGCTGTTCGACTCAAGGCTGAGCTGGAGCACCGGGACGCTCGAGGCATTGAACTGCACGATGATCGGCGGCTGGATGCCTGGCGGCATCAGGGCGCGGATCGCATTGGTCGCCGAGACGATCTGCGAGATCGCGAGATCAAGATTGACGTCCGGCTGGAAGTAGATCTTCTGAACCGACAGGCCGTTGAGGGTCTGCGCCTCGATATTCTTGATGCCGCTGACGTTGGCGCTGATCGAATATTGGCTGTAAGTGCTGACGCGCTGCTCCATCTCCGGCGTCGACAGGCCGGTGTAGCTCCAGACCACCGTGACGACGGGGATGCGGATCTCCGGGAAAATATCTGTTGGCATCGACCGGATGGCGATCCCGCCGAGAAACAGGATCAGCGCGGCAAGCACATAGAATGTGTGCGGAAGCCGTAGCGCGAAGCGAACAATTCCCATGGTGGTCTGCCTGGAGCAAGTTACGCGGGATCGTCGGACAGATGAGGACGGTCGGACCGCCGTTCAAATGAAAAGGAATTCAGAGGCTTCATACAGTGCCACGCGCGGCATTCTGCGCGGCGAGAATGACGGCTCGCTTGACCTTGGCAAAGGCGCGCGCCTCGATCTGCCGAACCCGCTCGCTGGATACGGACAATTCGTGGGCAAGCCGATCAAGCGTGACAGGGCATTCCGTCAGCCGCCGCGCCTCGAAGACACGACGTTCCCGCGCCGTGAGCCCGCCCAGCGCAGCACGCAGGGCCTTGGTACGCAGGTCCATCTGCTCGTGGTCGACGAGCACCGTCTCCGCATCGACCGCCCCATCGACCAGCAGGGCTTCCAGCTCGGTTCCGCCTTCCTCATCGCCGATGCGCGCATTCAGCGACAAGTCGCCATTCAGCCGCGCGTCCATCTCGATCACGTCACGCGCGGTCACCGCGAGCTTCCCGGCAATCACCTCGACGACATCGGGTGTGAGCCCGGCCATCACGCTACCGTTGGCCTTCCTGATCTCGCTGCGGAGCTTGAAAAACAGCTTCTTCTGCGCGGCCGTCGTCCCGATCTTGACCAGTGACCAGGACCGCAGGACGTAATCGTGAATGTTGGCCTTGATCCACCAGATCGCATAGCTGGAGAATCGCGCGCCGCGGCCGGGTTCGAAGCGCGACGCGGCGATCACGAGGCCGAGGTTCGCCTCGGCGATCAGATCGACCAGCGGAAGTCCGTATCCTTTGTAGCCTCGTGCCAGTTTGGCTGCGAGCCGAAGGTGGCTCGTGACGAGCGCATCCGCTGCGCTCCGGTCCCGCGTCTCCTGCCAGCGGCGAGCAAGCTGCTGCTCCTGACCTGGCTCAAGCAGGTCGTAGCGCCGGATGGCTGCGGAATACGCGCTGAGGAACGGCGCCGGCACCGGTGCGACCGGCGCAGCAGGGGGATTGTTCCTCGTAACTTCGTGGCTAGTCTGCATCTGTCACTCCACACTCCAGGCCGGCTGATCGATCTCGAACGCATCGCGCATCATTTGGCTCATCCCATCTGGTCCGCCTCTGCGTCCAGCAATGTCCGGGACCGACGCGAGGCGGACTTTCCCGCCCGTCCGGTCCAAGCAAGGATCTCGATCCGCCCTCCGGGCGCCGGACCGATGATCAGCCGAAAAGCGTGCAGCTTGACGATGGCCGCGACCAGGCTCAGTCCCAACCCGACGCCCGGCGTATTGCGCATCTTGTCGGAGCGATAGAACCGCCGCAGCACCGCCTCGCGTTCCTGCTCGCTGATGCCGGGTCCGGTATCGCTGACGCGCACGAGCGCCGTGCCGTCCTCCGCCTCCAGTCCGAGCTCCACCCGCCCGCCGGGCGGCGTGAACTTGATGGCATTGTCCACGAGATTGGCCACCGCCTCGAACAGCAGGTCGCGATCACCCCACACCTGCACATTGCGATCGATGACGACACCGAGCCCGATGCGCTTGTCTTCGGCGATCGGTTCGTAGACGTCGCACACCTCCCGCAGGATCTCGTCGAGCGCGACGTCGCCAAAGCCGGCCATGCGGCGGTTGTTCTCGATCTCGGTCAGGCGCAGCAGGGCGGTGACGATCGCAAGCGACTGGTCGATGCCGGCGATGGCCTTGTCCGTGATCTCCTGGAGCTCCTCCAGCGTTGTCGCATGCGTTCGCCCGCGCTCCAGCGCCAGCCGGACGCGCGTGAGCGGCGTCCTGAGATCATGGGCGATGTCGTTGCCGACGCCGGCAAGCGCATTGATCATCGTCTCCATCTCGTCGAGCATGCCGTTGACGATCCTGGCCAGCCGCGCGAAGGAATCGTCGGTCTTGCCCTCCGGCAGGCGCTCGCGCAGCTCGCCGGCCACGATGCGCTGGACCCGCTGATTCACCTCCTCCACGCGCTTCTGGGCACGGACGCTCAGCCAGACGCCGGCCATCAGGCACAGGCTGAAGGCCGGCAGCAATCCGAGAGCCAGTGCCTCCCCCACGACGCTCGATATCTCGCGCGTCTCATCGACGTTCCGTCCCATCACCAGGACATCGCCGCCATCAAGACGCCTGCCGACCGCCCTGACGACCCGACCGTCCACGGCCGAGTTTTCGATGCGCCCCAGCCGCACGGCCTGTGCCGCGCCGTCGAGACCGAGCTCGCGCGGCACACGGTCGATGTTGCCGGCCAGCCTGGTGCCGGCGGCATCGAAGAGGCCGGCGTACTGCACCCCCCTGGAATCCTGCACGAGATGATCGGCGATCGTGCTGACGCGGCGGGCCGGCGGCAGGTTCGCGATGAAGTGGATCTGCGTGATGATCATGCGGTCGGTTCGCGCGATCAGATAATCATTGAGCTTCCAGTAGATGAACGCGAACAGCCCAACCACGAACAGCGCGAAGGCGGCCGCCACGGCCAGGGCCCAGAGGAATGTGCCAGAGCGGATTAGCTGAATCTGATACATTTGGCGCCCCTATTGCCGCGAGCGCAGGACGAAGCCCGAGCCGCGGACGTTGTGGATCAGCGGCACCTCTCCGGGGCCGTCGACTTTGTGACGAAGCCGGCCCATATGCACGTCGATCAGGTTGGTGGTCGCCGGCACGAACTTGTAGTTCCAGACCTCCTCGAGCAGCATCGCGCGCGTCAGCAGCTGGTCGTTCCAGCGCATCATGTATTCGAGCAGGCGGAATTCGCGCGGCAGCAGGTCGAGCTCGCGCTCGCCGCGTCGCGCGGTCCGCTCGATCAGGTCGAGCTCGAGCGGTCCGACATGCATGATGGTTTCGCGGCTGTCGGACGGACGGCGCAGCAACGCCTCGATCCGCGCGACCAGCTCGATGAGTGCGAATGGCTTTGTGAGATAATCGTCTCCGCCCATGCGCAATCCGCGCACCCGATCGTCCACCGCACCGAGCGCACTCAGGACCAGGACGGGTGTCCTGACCTGATCCTTGCGCAGCGCCTCGATGACGGTGAGCCCATCCATTCCCGGCAGCATCCGATCGACGATCATGGCATCCGGGCTCGACGCGCGCGCCCGGTCGAGGCCGTCGACGCCGTCGCCGGCCCATTGCACCTCGAAGCCGCGATCGGCGAGTTCGGCGACAATCGCTTCGGCGGTCTCGGCGTCATCCTCGATCAGGAGAATCCGCTTCATGATCTGCATTCCACGTTCCGTGCGGCGTTTCGGCGCGCGGTGAGGAAGCTTGGGCTCAGCGGCACGCGGTGTCATGTTCAGCGCCCGCGCGCGTCGAACCCGCGGTGCTGATGTCGGCTGACGTCGGCCACTCGCTGAGGTACGAGATAGTGCTGCGGCGCATGGAGCGCCATTAAATTGAAATTCATGCTGCGGACCGTGCGCCTCGCGAGCAGCGCCACTGCAAGGACGATGCGGGTTGCCAATGTCGTGATCATCTTCCGGGATCCGAATAGTGCAGCATCGAACATATGCCTCAACGCACTCGTTGTAGTTTCGGGGACCACGGTTGTTATGTATTCGCACGATCGTGGTTGCGACGCCGCATCGGCTCACAGGCCGTTGAATTGCGGTGAGCGATTTGTGCATTTGAACGACGCCCGATCGCTCACACCTCGGTGGGCAGCCGGCTTGGTCGGCCCGATGTCATCAAGGAGAAAGCGAATGACCACGTCCAAACTGTTGTCGATGGGACTGATTGCAGCCGCCATGCTCGGCGGACCCGTGATGGCACGCGAGCATCACGGCTTCGTGCGGCAGCCCGCGGTGGACGCCGATACGGTCGCAACGAGCGCGCCCGTTTATCAGGGCGACCCTGCCTGCGTTCCGGCGCCGCGCGTCGGCGCCTTCGCCACTGCGCCGTGGACCGGCAACAACGTGCCTTGCGAGCCCGGCACGGGCAGCTTCTGATCGCGCCAACGCGTCCGGCGGGAAGACTCCGCCGGTTACCGCACATCGAGTGACAGGGAGCGGGCTGTTCCATTCAGCCCGCTCCCTTGCGTGCGCGGCCACCACGCTCGGCGCGCCTGAAGTCTGACGCCGAATTCAGTTGGATTGCCGCGCAGCCCTCTTACCTCTCTTTCATCACACGCCCAGTCATCAGCAGCCTCGCGCGCACAGCACGACGCGGAAGCGGCTTCAGGGATGACCGGGCAGCTCAACACGAGAGGAGTTTCCCATGAAAAGAGCCATCATGATTCTGGCAACCGCCGCGCTTGCCTCGACGCTCGCCATCGGCGCAGCGAACGCGCACGGCGGTGGTGGTGGTGGCGGCGGCCACGGCGGCTTTGGCGGTGGCGGCTTCGGCGGCGGCGGCTTCGGCGGCGGCGGCTTCGGCGGCGGACACGCGGGCCTTGGCGGCGGTGCGCATTTCGGCGGCATGGGGCACGGGGGCGTATTCGGCGGCGGCGACCGGTTCGGCGGGGAGCACCTCGGCTTCGGCGGTCATGCCGCAACCGACGGCCTCCGCCAGCACGCGTTTCACCGCTTTGACCGCTACCACCCCGGATATGGATCCTACGGCGCCTATCCGGATTGCTATGATTGGTACGAGCTACATCCCAACCAGCCGTTGCCGCTGAGCTGCAGCTAAATCCGCGCGCACATCCATCGGTCCGGACCGCGCTGCGTCACAGTCCGGGCCGATCGAGCGGCGCAGTTTTATAGCGTGGCTGTCGACATGCATTGCGGCAAAGCACGCAGTTTCCGACCCCGATGTACGCTGATCGCAGTCCGATGCCTACCAACGCGGCTTCCGATTGTTCGCTTCGTGAGCGTCTTTTAGCGCTGTGGTATCAGCGCCAGATAGAGCGTTATCTTCGTGCCTTTTCCAACGACGCTCTTGAGCGCTAATTGCCCCCCAAGTCGGTCAACAAAGCACTTGACCATGGCGAGCCCCAAACCTGATCCGCGCCCCTTGCATTTGGTGGTGTAGAATGGATCAAACGCATGTTCGACGACATCAGGCGTCATGCCGACGCCCGTGTCCGCCACGATGATTCCAATGCATTGCCGCGCCGAATCGGCTTCTTTCATCGCCTGATCGCCGCACGACGTCCTGACAACGACGTCGCCCCCGTGGGGCATCGCATCCCTTGCATTTACGACCAGGTTGAGAAGCGCGTTTTCGAGCTGATGACGGTCGCATGCAATTGGCGGAAGTCCTTTCCCTAGCTCGAGCTTGACTTCCATCTGGTCGCCAACTGTGCAGCGTAGCAGGCTCTCCATCGATTGGATCACCTCGTTTGCGCAGAGACGGTTCATCTCGACTGCCTCTGGCCGACAAAAGGCGAGCAAACTATGGGTTAGCGCGGCAGTCCGCCGGAGCAAGACCAGGGCCGTCTCCACCAGATCGGCGATCTCATCCACTCTCCCCTGTCCGATCCGCTTTTGCATGATGTCGAGTGCGCCGACAACGCCTTGCAGCATATTGTTGAAGTCATGGGCGAGCCCGGCCGCCATGTGCTCCATGTTTTTCATTTGATTCATTCGCCAAAGCATCTTGTGGAGCTCCGGATCCGATGAAAGCTGATCGCTCGGAGTCGCCAACGTCTGGCGCTCGACGTCAATCCGAGACGCCGGGCGTTGACTTGAGGCCCAAGTCCGAATCTGCGGTCCAGGTTCAACGATTTCGTCCCCCCTGGGGAACGAATTCACGGGTGGTATTGATTGCTCCAAAACACTCTCCCGAGTTAGATCGCGCTGACACCCAAACATCGATCAAATCCGGGCCGTTATCTTTTCAAATCCGCGTCTCGATTGAGAGATCGAACGCTGTGTCCTTCGAACGGCACTTGAGATTCTCATGCTGGTATCGACAGCGTTCGCGGGACGGTGGTGCGTCGGGGCGAGGACGGCGGGGCTCACTGGCGGCCAGGCGCAACCAAGATGGACCACTGGCTGCTAGCGCCTCGTCCAGTCGATCGGGTCGCATGACAGCCCGAAGAGCGTGTTCTTGAGCCCGGCTCAAGCAGATGACGACGATCCCACGGCCGATTGGATTGCATCCAGCAAATCTTGATGCCGGATAGGCTTGGTGAGAAATTCGACTGCGCCAGCTTTCATCGCCCGAACCGACATTGGCACGTCGGCGTGGCCACTGATGAAGACCACCGGCAGATGCACATTCGCCTTGATAAGCTCATCGTGAAAGTCCAATCCGCTTTGCCCCGGCAGCCTGACATCGAGCACAAGGCATCCGGCGCGCTCCGGGCTGTCGCTCTTCAGGAATTCGGGCACTGAAGCAAACAATTCCGCGCGCCAGCCGACCGAATCGAGAACAGCTGCGAGGGAGTCGCGAACGTCATCGTCGTCATCGATGACGATGATCGTCGGCCGAGCTTTTGCCGGAGCATGTTTGAATCGGGAGGTCACGAGTTTGGTGGATCCAATGTGATCTGGCAGCAGCACCGTGCCGGGAAGCTCAAAATCGACGGCTGTCGGCAGAGACGGATGCCCCGCTACCAGAGCGACATTGACTGCAAACACATAGCCTCGTCCCGGGACCGTCTTGATGATCTCCCGATCTTCGCCAAGCACGGCACGTAGTGCCGACATCTGTACGCGCAGGTTGCTTTCCTCGACCCACGTCGAGGGCCAGACCTGGTTCATGATCTCGGTCTTCGTAACCAGCGTACCGCGCGCCCTGATCAAAACCATCAAAATATCGAACGCGCGGCTGCTAATCACTGCAGGGCGTCCGTCGACGAGCAATTGGCGTGCACGCGGCAGGACGAGAAACCGCCCGAACCGAATGATCACGGTTGCATCGAATCGGGCCATCTCCTCGTTTTCCCTCAAAGGCCATCCCGACTGCTGATCCAACGCTTCGGGGGAATGCGGTGCCGCCGATCGAATCTTCGTCACATGCGCCTCCCTGTTCATCAATTACCCGACGGCTGGCTTCACCCTCGCGCCGAACCCTTCAGCGCCAAATCAATAGCGGCTAGCAGATCCTCGGCTCTCACTGGCTTTTCGAGAAAGCAGATTGCTCCGGCGTTGAGCGCCTTTGTGCGGGTCCAGTCGTCCGGAAAAGCCGTGATGATGATGATCGGGATATTCCTGCCAGACGAAATCAACCGCTCTTGAAGCTGAAGTCCCGACATTCCTCCGAGCATGACATCCGTAATCAGGCACGACGTATACTCCAGACGCCCTGTTTTGAGAAATTCTTCCGCAGACAAGAAAAACTCGGTATCGAACCCGGATGCGTCCAGAAAGGCTGCAATCCCGTCGCGGACCGCAACATCGTCATCGATGCAGGAAATTAGCGTTTTTTTCTGCACTGCGACACTTTCTCTGTAACTCGGTCAATCTAGAGCCGAAGGATGGCGCTCCTCAATTGGCCGTGCGAAGCAACGGCTCCTCCCAAGGTCTTGAGTTCCTATACCTTGGTCTAGCCTACTGACGCACAAGATTGAGTTTATCCGCGATCCGAACCAGCTCGGCGAGCGACCGGGCCTCCATCTTTCGCATGGCCTGGCCGCGATGCAACTTTACCGTAGGAAGGCTGATCCCGATTTCTTCCGCGATTTGCTTGTTCATGCGGCCGGCGGCGACCAACGTCATGACCTCTTGCTCGCGCCCCGTCAAACTGTCGAACCTCGCCCGAAGGGCCGTGATTGAATCCTCGCTTTTGCGACGGACCGAGTCCTGCTCGATCGCCAACTGAATCGCGTCCAGCAGGTCCTGATGGCGAACGGGCTTGGTCAGAAACTCGACTGCGCCCGCCTTCATCGCACGAACCGACATCGGTACGTCGGCATGGCCACTAATGAAAACGACGGGAAGATGCGCCTTGGCTTTGATCAGGTCATCTTGAAAATCCAGCCCGCTTCTCCCGGGCAACCTAACGTCAAGGACGAGGCACCTGGCCCGGTCGAGCCCCCCGCTGTCGAGGAATTCCCGTACTGAGGCGAATGATTCCGTGCGCAATCCAACCGACTGGAGAAGAGCTGCGAGGCCCTCTCGGACATCCACATCGTCATCGATAACAACGATGCTTGGCGCCTCTTTGTTGGGCTGAACGATCAATTTCAAGTCCTGCCCTTTGCTTTCGGCTTCGTAAAATGGAAGACGCTGATCGTCGGCCGGTCGTCGTACCTTCCTGGTAGAGCGCAAGTGACGGCGGGCAACCGCCGATTCCTGCTTTCCGCTTGTCGCTCGATCGCAAGCCCGCCAACGCCCCATTGCAATCAGGGTCGACGAAACCTACCACAACGGCGGCGGTCGGAAACTCCGGGCTCCTGACATTAGCAACGTTTCTCTGGATTTTGCGCGATTTCATTCGATTCGGGGAGCCCCGCCGGCCATAGAGTTCTCCAGACGTCGGTAGGGAAGCGCGGCGAAGTTTCCTCGACCGGCTTGTGTAATCGATCGAAGCACCACGCATTGTGGAAATGCAGACGAACGATTGCGGAGGAGCCTGGAACCATGTCTATGCTTTTGTCGTGCAATTCGGATGATCCCGTTTATGAACCCCATTGCGGCGGTTCTGTCTCCCTGCAGAGGGCCGATCGGAAGAATTGGTTCGTACCGAGACTTCCGGTGAGAGCCAGTTCAAGTCTGCATCGTTTAAATTTCATTCGGATCGGGAAACTCAAAACCGATCGATTTCGAGTGACATCACGATCAAGCTGCACAACATGGATGTTGTGCTATCCGTTTCCACCCCATCCGCTGGGTCCCGGCGAATAGGCGCCCGAATTCCTCGATCCCCGAGCGCCACGTCACTCGATGACGCGATCCGGCTGAATATTGACAGCGCAAACGTCGCGCAGTGCCTCAAGCAAAGCAACCGGGAGCTGATCAAACGATCGAATACCAGGTCCCCGGCAGCTTTATGAATGACCCGGTCATCGAGCGGCTCTCCGGGGCACTTGAAGCCGCGGAACAGAGCACCGGTCATTTTGATGACCTTTACGCGGACGCTGTGCGTCTCGCCATCGTGACCCGATTGCTCTGTCTGCGATTCGAATGCAAGCGGAATACGGAGGTCGACGAGCCGCAGTTACCAAAATGGCGCTTGAAGCGCGTCACCGAATACATCAGTTCGCGATACATGCATTCAATTACTCTTACGGATCTGGCGTCCGTAGCGGGGCTCAGTCGGATGCATTTCGCGGGCCAGTTCCGCCTTGCCACTGGCTTCCGCCCACATGAGTTCGTCCTCCGGCACCGAATTGAGAGGTCACGGCAATTGCTCGCTGAAACCGAAGAATCGGTCGTCAATGTCGCGCTGAGTGTAGGCTTTATGTCGCAAGCTCATTTTACGACGGTGTTCAAACGCTACGTTGGAGATACGCCCCATCGATGGCGTTGCCGCGCCGACCACGCCCGATGGTAAAAAGACCGAAATTCGGCTGCTGTTTCGCGGCGCGGATGCGCAATCCGTGCGCGTCGCGATCGCTGCCGCCTCTCGACTAAGAGAAAGGCCCGACCGGGCGCCCACCCTTTACCATCGGCAAGATGAACTCGAAGACGCTGCCGCCGGCCAATTGTGACGACGCCCACAGCCGGCCGCCATGGGCCTCGATGATGGAGCGGCAGATCGAGAGTCCCATCCCCATGCCTTCTCGCTTGGTCGTGAAGAGAGGCTCGAAGATGCGGTCGATCTGCGCAAGGTCGAACCCTATTCCGGAATCCTGGACCGAGGTCTTCACGTTCCCTTCTCCATCGGGGCGAGTGGCGACGCGCAACGTCCGCGGTTGCTTCGGGCCTTCGCTCATGGCTTCGATGGCGTTCATAACAAGGTTGAGGACGACCTGCTGCAGTTGGACGCCATCGCCCGTAACTGGATCGAGGCCCTCGCGCAAATCCACCTCCAGCGAGACGTCATGCCGATGCAACTCGGCGCGCATCAGATCCAGGATGCTTTCGATCACCGCATTGATATCGATTCCCGTCATCTCCGACGGGGACTTCCGCACCATGGAGCGGATGCTTTTCAGGATGTCACCCGCACGGTGCCCGTTCTTGACTATGCGTTCGACCGCTTGCTGGATCTTGACGAGATCAGGATTGTCCGTGGCGAATCTGATCAAGCAGCTTTCCGCATTATTGACGATTGCCATAAGCGGCTGATTCACTTCGTGAGCGATTGACGCCGCGAGTTCTCCCATTGTCGTGAGCCGGGTGACATGGGCCAGATCCGCCTGCGCTTTTCGCAAGGCGTCCTCGCTTATTTTGCGGTCACTGACATCGATTGTGGTCCCAATGTATTCATTGATATCGCCCTCCTTCTCCCTGACCGGGCGACCCACACCATGTACATACTTGACGGCCCCATCGCGAAGCACGATTCGAAAATCGAACGCAAATTCTCCGCCGCTGCGAACCGCAGCATCAACTCTTTGCTCAAGAAACGGCCGATCCTCCCAATGGATCCGCTCCAGAAACCATTCGAATGTTGGTTCAGGTTGCTCACTCGGAGCAAAGCCGAAGATTCGGAAATGCTCGTCAGACCATACAACCTTTCCCGTGGCAAGATTCCAGCTCCAGCTGCCAGTGCGGCTCATTCGCTGTCCTTCGGCCAGGAAGGCTCTACTGCGTAACAGATCGGAATAAAGGTAAGCGGTTTCCAGGGAGATGGCGGCTTGCGAAGCGAGAAACTCCAAGATCGTAATCCGATCTTGTGTGAAGGCACTTGGTGTCAGGTTGTTTTCGAGGTAGAGCGCGCCAACAAGTCCCGCTTGCTTGATAATGGGCAAACACAAGATCGATCTGCACCGCCGCCGTCGGACGTGCGCGTCGTTTGAAAGCAAGGGGCTGACCGACGCATCATCCACCAACAGTCTCTCCCGTGTCCGGATGACGTAGTTCAGTGCGGATTCTGCAAATTCGGGATGCAGAATGGTTTCCTCTTGAAGCGTGACCTCAACCAAGCCGCGCGTGAACGCGGCCTCCGCAGCAATTTGCGGCTCCTGGTTGCGGAGGAGAACCAGGATTCCGCGCTCGGCCCCCGCGTGCTCTACGGCGATCCGCATCAGTGTCTTGATCAGAGTGTCGAGTACGATCTCGCCAGAGAGCGCCTGTGAAGCCTTCAACATGGTGCCGACGTCCAACTGCTCCACGGGTGCGTCGAAGGTCGTCGTCGTGGGGGGCAGCTGAGTTTGAGGGCGTCTGAGGTGCGGGTATTTTACGTCCAACTGACGAACCTTGCCTTCGGCGCCCCAGCGCACATAGCAGTCACGCGCATCTCGGAGGTAGGCGTCGGAAATCTTCCTGAAGCCCCGGGCCAGGTAAAATTGAGCGGCAAGCTCGTTTGCCACTCCCTCGTTCTGAATGAATCCGTACTCGCGCGCGGATGCGATGGAATTCTCGTAAAGACGCTCTGCATCCATCGGCCGGCCTTCGAGACGCGCGATCTCGGCTTCGAGCAATGCGGCACGGTTGGCGAAATTCTCGGGGCAGTTCTTCGCCCAAACGGCGACCTGACGGTGATGAGCAGAGAGCGCTTCCATATGCGTCCGTCGCTGATCGGCGTTTGCCGAATCGCACAATGCCGCTCGCGAGAGTCCACCATAGAAATGATATTCGGCAAATTCGAAATCAGTAGGTGCCGTCCACAGTGTAGGTTCCGCCTTCGATGCTGCTGCAGCGGCCAATTTGTAGTCGCCGGCGAGAAAATGCGCCTGGAGCGTGCGTACCCAGTAGCAGCACAGTGGCTTTGTCAGCCGGGGGTCGCTCTCCAGGCGGCGTTCAAACTCGTGTTCGGCAACTGCATTGTCATTGAGTTGCGCGGGCTCCGAAGTCAGGCCTCGGAGACGTCGTATAAGCGCGAGCTGTCCCATCATGACGTCGACGACGAGACCGAACTTGGCCTTCCTTGCGAAGTCCAGGCCATTCTCCGTCTCTTTTTCGACTTCGCTAAGCGGGTCGCCAACGCCGAGCAGGTTGGTGACCAGATCGCAACAGCTATATGCCGCGTGCGACAGGTCGCCGGCTTCCTGAGCCGCGTCGAACGCACGGCGCACGTAGGTCCGGCAGGTCGGAAGATGTTGCATCCAGGGCGCGGCATGATTGCTGAAGACCTGATAGATACGAGCCTTGAACTGACTATGTTTCTCCGCGAGCTCCATGCCGAGCTTGCTGAAGCGGTAGCCTGACTGATAGTCGCCAAAACGGCGCCCAATCGTCGTTCCCAGAGATACATAGGCATAGCCCGATCCATCACCATTGCCGTGTTCCAGACTGATGATCGCCATTCGAATGGCAATGATACTCCTCAGATTCTCATCGCTGAAGCTCGCCGGTGGCCAAAGCGTCGAAAGCACGCTCATGGCTGCGCATTGGTCCGGATGAATCATTGGCGGCAGCTGCGCTAGTTCGTCGATGGCGCGAGGCCCAAGCCGCTGCAATAGTCGCTCATAGTCCAGCCGGACATCCTCCGCCGTCGGGTTCGGCGACAGGAAGATCCCAACCCGCTGTAGAAACTCCAGACCTAGCTCGATGGCCCGGTCGCTGCGATCCAGATTCGTGTACAGGACGGCGCGCAGACATGCGACCGAGGCGTGCTCGACGGTGTTCTCGGCACGGGTTGCAAGGAACAGAAGTCTTTCTTCCGAAGACGCCAGGTTTCCGGTCAGGTATTCGCACTCAGCGGTAAGGAGTTCGAGCGAGAAAGCGAGCGGGTGGACTCGTTCCCATTTGTCATTTGCCAACAATGCACAGCCTTCGGAAAAATAGGCCAGAGCCGACGCATAGGCGGAAGCCGCCTTCGCGCGTTTGCCCGCCATGAGATTGAGTTCGGCAACGCGCTCACGCTGGTCGCGGTTGGTGATGAGCGCCATCCCGCGGTCGAATTGATTGACGATCTCGAAGATATTCTCCTCGAGCTCCTCAGTTGCCGTCATCGATAACAGTGTTTCCCCGATCCTATGGTGTGCGGCAGCCCGTTCGCCCTCCGCGATGAGGGAGTAAGCGGCCTCCTGGACGCGATCGTGGTGAAATACATAGCTGTCGTTCTGATTGAACACGAGGCCCGCCCTAACAGCTTCCCAGAAAGTCTCGTAGATCTTCTCCTCGGCTACTCCGTACACCTTGGTCAACACGGCGATCTCGCAGCTGTTGCCCATACATGCGAGCTGTTGCAAGGCGACCTGAGTCGCTCGCGGCAAGCGCTGCAACTTTCCGATCATGAGACCCACGACGTTGTCTGTGAAGCCTTTCGCGCGGATTCGTTCGATGTCCCACCGCCAAGCGCTCGCCGTCTGATCGAATGCGATCAGCCTTTCATCCGCCAATGCAGTAAGAAATTGGATCGTAAAGAAGGGGTTGCCGTCCGTCTTCTCGTGCACCAACTGAGCGAGAGGTCGAGCAACATCCGGATCACAATGAAGCGCGTCGGCAACCAGTCGGCCGACGTCGTCGGATCCAAGTGGGGCCAGATCAATTTGCGTGATCGGCGCGCCCGCCTTTTGGATCAGCGCCAGTGAGCGCTTGAGGGGGTGCGTGGGGCCGACTTCGTTATCCCGGTAGGCTCCAATGAGCAGAAGGTGCCTCACCTCGGGGTGGGTAGCCAAATGTTCCAGCAGGTCGAGGCTCGCAGCATCCAGCCATTGAAGATCATCAAGAAACAGAACAAGCGGGTGCTCATGCCGCGCAAACACGCCTATGAGCCGCCGGAATGCCAACTGGAAACGATGCTGCCCGTCTTGCGTCGAAAGCTCCGGGATCGGCTGCTGCGCTCCAATGATGAGTGCAAGCTCCGGGATCAGGTTGACCATCAGTTGGCCATTCGCGCCCAACGCCTCGAGCAGGACTTGCCGCCAGCGGCTGACCTCTGGCTCGCTGGTGGCGAGAATTTGGCGGACGAGGGACTGGCAAGCCTCAGCCAGCGTCGCATATGGGATGTTGCGCTTGTACTGATCGAACTTGCCGGCAGCAAACAGGCCGTGCGATGGCGCCAGCGACTTATGCAACTCGCTCACGATTGAGGATTTGCCGACGCCTGGATAGCCAGACACCACCACGAACTCGGTCATGCCATGGCTTACAACCTGATCGAATGCGGCTGCAAGCGCGTCGATCTCTGCCTCGCGTCCGTATAGCTTTTCAGGGATCGGCAGTCGATCCGAGCCGTCGTGTGCGCCCAGGGCAAACGGTTCGATCCGACGGTTCGCTTCCAACGCTTCCAAGCACAGCTGAAGATCGGCCGCGAGGCCCTCTGCGGTCTGATACCGGTCTTCGGCGTTCTTCGCCAGAAGCTTCATCACGATCGAGGCGAGCTGGGTCATCTCCGCGCCCACTCGATCAACCGGCGCGACGGGCAGACGGGCAACGTGGCAGTGAATCCACTCCATCGGATCTGTCGCGGTAAACGGCAGGACCCCGGTGAGCATTTCGTAGAGGCTGATGCCCAGCGAATAAAGATCGCTGCGAGCGTCAATCGAGCGGTTCATGCGGCCGGTCTGCTCAGGGGCCATGTAGGCAAAGGTGCCAGCGATGGCGTCGGGCGGCCCGGCTGCCTGCCGTTCGCGCAGCAGCCGTGAGGCGATCCCAAACCCGGTGAGCCGAACGTTGCCCGCGGCATCGACAAGCATGTTCGCCGGTTTGATATCCTTATGAATAAGGCCGCAGCGATGGACTTGGCCAACCACAGTCGCGAGCCGGATAGCGAGGCGCAGGAACTGCGACGGCTCAAGTCCCTCGTTGGGAAGCCGACTAAGGGGCTCGCCGCCGCAATCCTCGAGCACGAGGGTGGCCGAGCCGTTGTAGCGAACCAGCGCCAACGGTCGCGCCGCCCAATTGGAATCAAGAGCGTCCGCTAGTGCGTATTCGTTCTCAAGCCGCTTAACTAGCGTCGATCGAGCGGCGACTAGAGCCAGCACTCGCACCGGATTGTTTGGGTGGCGCGCGCGGTGCAGCGTGAACTCGCCGTCGTCGCGCAGAGGCTCCAGCTCGTAACCGGCGAGGTCCATGGTAACGGTCCTTACCTTGGCAATGCCGAGATGACCCTATTGCCATCCGACGATTGACGCGACGGGTGCACGTGGAAGCGATCTCCAGCTGCCTTTTGGATGCTTCTGTAGTCCCGGCAATTGAAGCGAGCCCCATGTCGTTTTCACCGCCTCAGCAGGATTCGAACCGTCAGAGGCGCCGACGGGCTAAATTAGCTTGATAACACCCTAGCAAGACGGCATATTGCGGCAAGTTCCGATTAAATCTAGCCCCAATTCGCGTTCGGTCAGGGATCGTGTGAAGCAACGCGATACTCGGGACGGGTGGAAATGCAGCCGAAAATCGGCCAGCTGTTGTGTGCGATTCTCGTGACCGGCTGCATCCAGTCGCCGAGCGTGGTATGCGCCGCAGACCTAGTTGCACCAGATCGCATTGGTCAGATTGGCGCACCCAAGAATCTTACCTTTCGTATTCTGACCGAACAGTCAAACAGCAACGCGCAACCGCAGTTCGCCGCTGGAATGGCTGCGCTATTCGAGAAGTATGCGCGCAATCATCCTGACTGGCGTATAAGAATCCAGCTTATGTCGCTTCAGATTCCGCAGGAACATGCGCGCCTGATGGAGCAGGCGAGGAACGGCGCGGCGCCCGACTGTTCTTCGTTGGATTCTTTCCAGGTACCTCTCTTCGTCCGACAACACCTTCTTCAGCCTCTCGACGAGCATTTCACGAAGGAAGAAATCGACGATCTCTTCCCCTTTGTTCGGCCCATTATCTCTGATGCCGACGGTCACATTTACGCTTGGTGGTGGACGACCGATCTGCGGGTGCTCTACCGCAATACTGTACTTGTCCCCGATCCGCCACAGACCTGGCAGCAGACCAAGGAAGCTGCGCTCGCGGCAAAACGCGCGGCGGGCGGCGGGATTGAAGGACTATTGTTTAACGGGGGCCGCAACGAGACTACGATGATAGACTTCTTGCCCCATTTCTGGGCGCAAGGCGGCAAATTGCTCGATGAAGAGGGGACTCCGGTATTCGGACGAGAGCCGAACAGAACCTATCTGCTGAATGCGATCGCCTACTATCGTGGTCTGATCGAGTCGGGTGCGTCGCCACCTCGTGTCGCAAGCCTGACCAGTTACGATGATCTCACCGCGGCGGCCATCGCTGGCAAAACCGCCATGATGGTCAATGGCGATTGGGCGATGGGGCAGATGCAGGCGGCGATGAGCCCCGAAGCTTTGGCAAAATGGTCGGTGTCGATGCTGCCTGGACCGACTGCTGACCAACGCTCCACTGCCACCGGCGGGTGGACCTTCGTGGCCTTTTCGAAGGACCCCGAAAAGGTGAAGGCATGCATGGACCTTGTCCGCGAAGTCTACATGCGGTCAGCCGTCGAAGTTTTGCAACGCTTGCCGACACGTCAAAGCGACTTTGATGCCATGCCGATGTTTCGCTCGCCGTTCTATCTGCAGATCAAGGAATACCTGAAGAAGGGGCGAGCGCGACCGGGCTTCCCGATCTACACCGAAATCTCCAACCGGTTGCAGATAGCCATCAGCGAGGCACTTTCGGGGACCCGCAGCGCAGAGGCCGCGGTTGACGATGCGGCGGCGCAAATCGCCCGAGCCGCTCGGCGCCCATGACGTCGATGCCACGGCGCCAGTCCTTGAACCTCGACGAACATCCTTTTTGGTGGCTGCTGCCAATCCTGGTATTGCTGGCGGTCTTCTATCTCTGGCCGGCCGTGGACGTCTTGCGATTGAGCTTCACAGATGCAAAGCTTTCGGAGCCGTCGTATCGTCTCACCCTGGAAACCTATCGATCCGCTTTCGCAGATGCCGATCTGGCTGCGATCATTGTTGCGACCGCCATCTTCGTTTCTGGCAGCGTGATCGTCCAGACTGTCTTCGGGCTGTTGATCGCCTTGACATTACAGGCAGGGTTTCGGCGAAAGCTGATCGGGGTCAGGGCAGTTCAAGTTGCCGTTCTGGCGACATGGATCATTCCCGGCGTTTCCTCGGGGATCACTTGGCAACTGCTTCTGAGCGAAGCTCACTTTGGTTTTTTTAACGCGGTATTGAACCTGGCTTCGCTGCCTTCCGTCGCGTGGTTGTCCGATCCCCGGATCGCGATCTGGTCCGCGACCTTGGCAAATATCTGGCGTGGCACGGCGCTCAGTATGATTCTGCTCTACGCGGGCCTACAAACCATTCCGCCCGTATTGTATGAGGCGGCGGCGGTTGACGGCGCGACAGCCTTCCAGTCATTCCGACACATCACATTGACGAGTCTGAAGCCAATTCTGTTGGTCAACGTCATGATCGTCAGCGTCTTCTCGCTTAACGCGTTCGATCTCGTGCTGCCTCTGACAGGCGGTGGCCCGGGGCGTTCAACAGAAGTATTGGCTTTGGCCGCCTACAATGCGGTTTTCCATGATTTCAATCTGGCACAAGGCAGCGTGCTCGCGGTTCTGATGCTGCTCATCAACCTTGCTGTCGCGACAGCAATTTGGAAGATCTGGCGGTAGGAGGGCGAGTTGAGTTCTCCTGCGAAGGGAGGAATTGCAATCTATATTGCGCTTGCGTTGATCTTGTCGTTCTTTGCGATTCCTCTGCTTTGGTTGCTGTCGCTGTCGGTTCGGACGCCGGCCGAAATCCTCGTGGCGGACGTACGCATCATTCCGAGGTCACCGACGCTGCAAAACTTCATTCAAATTCTAGGCAATCCTCAGTTCCTCGGCTATCTCTGGAATAGCGTCAAGCTTTCGGTCGTCGGCGCGGCCGGGGCTTGTATCGTGGCCGCCCCCGCATCCTACGCATTCTCTCGTTTTCGATTTCGGGGCAGCAGCCACTTGATGTTCGCGCTACTCGCGTTCCAGATGTTTTCGCCGCTGGTCATCATGGTGCCGCTCTATCGCAACATGCAGGCACTGGGGCTGGCCGAGACTCACCTCGGCACGGCCCTCCTCTACATTGCAGCGTCCGCGCCGATCGCAACCTGGATGCTGAAGGGATTTTTCGATGCCATTCCCAAGGAAATCGAAGAGGCGGCGATGATTGACGGCTGCGGGCGTTTTCGGGCGTTTCTTCGTATCCTGCTGCCCATCGCCCTGCCGGGACTGGCGTCGACCTTCGCTATGACCGCGATGCTCGGATGGTCTCAATTTGTCGTTCCGTTCATCCTGCTCAGTCAACCCGAGATGCTGCCAATCTCGGTCGGTATCTTCAACTTTCTCGGGAGTTATACAGGCTCGGCAACCCAACTCGTGGCTGCGGCCAGCATCCTGTCCCTGCTTCCCGCCATCGCGATCTTTCTCGTCTTTCAATACTTCGTCATGGACAATCTGGTTGCTGGCGCGCTGAAGGAATAAGCCCGGCTTGAGAAAGGGGCACGCGAACCGGCCGCCGATCGACGAGATGTTGAAGATTTTCCCAAACTTCCTGGCGCGCACGTATGGCAGGCGCTGCTACTATGTCGAAGAACCAGCCAACTTCGCTCGCAATGTTTAGTAGGCATGGTGCGCATTCACAATGCGGTGCGCCGTCTGACGGCAAAATCCCCAGAGACGTTGGCGATCATAAGTCGCTTCGCCGGCAAGGCGCAGACCGAAGCACGCATCGAAACTTCTCTTTAGCTCGGGGGGATTGGTATCTCATGCAGCTTGCGCCGCTTAAGAGTGCGGGGGAAACTAAGCCTGCATCGATTGCGAATGAGGACGCCGTGACAGCGAGCACCTCTGAGACCCGGGCTCCCGTGCCCTACATCAACAGGACTTGGGATGGTGGGCGCATCAGGGCTCGAACCTGGGACCCGCTGATCAAGATGCAGCCACGCGGTAAGAAGAATCAATGACTTGCCGGTCGCCCCCTTGGGTTGACTGGGCGAAGATTGGCATTCCAGAAGCCGGCTCTTGAAGTTGCAAGCTCTCGACGGAGCCACGCCAGTTAACGATAGCGAACCTGATCCACCGTTGCTCATCCTATGTGAAAATGGGGAGCAGCCAGCAACGCCGGGTTGTCCGAGCCGCCGTTCGGACAGAATGCCTGGTGGACCGGGCCAGAGGCCCCTCCGGTCCACCCCGCCGCCGCGAATTGATCCATCATGGCTGCAAGGCGGCCGATATGCCCCGCATCCCGGCTCGATACGTCATTCGGACCGGCCGATGAAGACCCCGCCGCATCCGACGTTACCGCCGGAGGATCGGTCATTAGCATGGTCTGCGCCGCCGATGTCGCGGTTTCGCCCGTCGTTGTGTTGCTCGCCGTCACCGTGAGCGTAGCGACCGGATGGTCGGTGCCCGTATAGCTCGACGACAGCGTCAGCCCGGTGAGCGGTTGGCCTGTCGTGGAGGAGCCCTCGGTAACGGTCCAGGTGGTGGTTCCGTTGGATTGAAGGCTGCTCGTGACGGTGTTTCCAGCCGGAGCCGTGATCGACTCGTAGCTGGGCAAGCCACTGATGCTCAGCGATAGTTGATCGTCGGAGTCGACGGGCGTCGCGGTGATGCCCAACGACACGGATCCCCCGGCCTGCACCGTCAGCGAATTGTTGCTGATGGTCAGTGCCGGACTCTCGGCCACTCCGTCTTGATCCACCGCCAGCGCGGCTGCCCCCGCAGCGGCCGTCCCGAACACCTGAACGGGCGCCGCTGTCGCGGCGCTGTTGGGAGCGGTCAAGCCCAACGATGCAGTGATCGTGCTCAGAAGATTGTAGTGATTGTAGGCGGTGCTGTAGTTTCCCGGGACCACGCTGGCGCCATACAGGAGAGTTGGAACCTGGTTGGAAGCTGCCTCGGAGGTCGAATCGTCATTTTCGTCCCAGGTCACGATCAGCAGCGAATTGTTGTTGACCGCCCACTGGGCATAGGCGCTCAGGTTTTGCTGAAGCCATGTGTCACCCTGCGCGATCGTCCCGTCGTGCATGTCGTTACTCACGCTGGGAATGACGTACGAGACGGTTGGCAGGCTCGAATAATTGCCGTTGGCAAAAAGCGCCGGGAAGCTGGTGAAATCCGTTTGAACCGTGCGCCCCTCGGGGAATGAAACCCAGGGGTCGTGGTTGAAGTCACTACCAATTCCGCCCTCGTCCACATAGCCCGTGAACGAGAGACCCGCGTTGTGCAAGACCGTGTAGAGTGTTGGATCCGGAAGGCTGTAGGAGTTGTCGTCGGTTGTACCGAATGTCGAGCCGGCATAGAGGGCGAAATAGTCCGGCTGGCTTGGATGAGCTTCCGCCGTCATGTTGGTTAGCGAGGCGCCGCCGGCCATGAGGCTGTTGATGTAAGGTGCTTGGTTATTGCCGGCGATCTCGTCGTAGTTGTGGTTTTCTTCAACGACGACCACGATATGGCTGTACTTCGGTACACCGGCGCTGGTGGTCGAGTTGACCTGCAGAATGCCGGTGGGATTGTAGTTGGCCGCACCCGACAGGTTGGCGGCGTTGCCGGCTCTGTCGCTAACCACGGCGCCGTTGAGGTTGAACGATGAGATGGCGAGATCGGACGTGGTCTGGCCTGCCGCGACCGTGTAGCTGAAGGTGAGCGCGGTGCCGCCCGAGCCACCGGTGTAGCTCGCCGTGCCGCCATCGTTGAGTACGAGCGTCGGCGTGCCGCCGGTGGTGTTGACCGTGACGGCCTCGCTCGTATTGACAGTCAAGGTGACAACCTGGCCGGTGCTCACAGTGCCGGTGCCGTTGGTGATGCCGGTGCCGGAAGCCGCGATCGAGGCAATCGTCGGCGCCGTCGTGTCGATCTGCAGGGTGCCGGCCGGATTGTAATTGGTCGCACCCGTCAGGTTGGCAGCAATGCCGTTGCCACCGGTGATGGTCGCGCGGTTGAGGTTGAGCGCCGAGGCGATGAGATCGGCGGTGTTCTGCCCTGCCGCGACCGTGTAGCTGAAGGTGAGCGCAGTGCTCCCCGAGCCGCCGGTGTAGCTTGCCGCGCCGCCGTCGTTGAGGGTGATCGTCGGCGTGCCGCCGCTGGTATTGACCGTCACGGCTGCGCTGAAGTTCACCGTCAGTGTGACCACCTTGCCAGCATTGAGATCGCCGGCGCCGCTGGTGATGCCGGTGCCCGAGGCCGCGATCGAGGCAACCGCCGTCGCCGTCGGGTTGACCTGCAGGGCGCCAGCGGGATTGTAGTTGGTAGCTCCCGACAGATTGGTGGCGTTGCCAGCTCCGTCGTTGATCACGGCGCCGTTAAGGTTGAGCGCCGAGATGGCGAGATCGGATGTGGTCTGGCCTGCCGCGACCGTGTAGCTGAAGGTGAGCGCGGTGCTCCCCGAGCCGCCGGTGTAGCTCGCTGTGCCGCCATCGTTGAGTACGAGCGTCGGCGTGCCGCCGGTGGTGTTGACCGTGACGGCCTCGCTCGTATTGACTGTCAAGGTGACGACCTGGCCGGTGCTCACAGTGCCGGTGCCGTTGGTGATGCCGGTGCCGGAAGCCGCGATCGAGGCAATCGTCGGCGCCGTCGTGTCGATCTGCAGGGTGCCGGCCGGATTGTAATTGGTCGCACCCGTCAGGTTTGCAGCAATGCCGTTGCCACCGGTGATGGTCGCACCGTTGAGGTTGAGCGCCGAGGCGATGAGATCGGCGGTGTTCTGCCCTGCCGCGACCGTGTAGCTGAAGGTGAGCGCAGTGCTCCCCGAGCCGCCGGTGTAGCTTGCCGCGCCGCCGTCGTTGAGGGTGATCGTCGGCGTGCCGCCGCTGGTATTGACCGTCACGGCTGCGCTGAAGTTCACCGTCAGTGTGACCACCTTGCCAGCGTTGAGATCGCCGGCGCCGCTGGTGATGCCGGTGCCCGAGGCCGCGATCGAGGCAACCGTCGTCGCCGTCGGGTTGACCTGCAGGGCGCCAGCGGGATTGTAGTTGGTAGCTCCCGACAGATTGGTGGCGTTGCCAGCTCCGTCGTTGATCACGGCGCCGTTAAGGTTGAGCGCCGAGATGGCGAGATCGGATGTGGTCTGGCCTGCCGCGACCGTGTAGCTGAAGGTGAGCGCGGTGCTCCCCGAGCCGCCGGTGTAGCTCGCTGTGCCGCCATCGTTGAGTACGAGCGTCGGCGTGCCGCCGGTGGTGTTGACCGTGACGGCCTCGCTCGTATTGACTGTCAAGGTGACGACCTGGCCGGTGCTCACAGTGCCGGTGCCGTTGGTGATGCCGGTGCCGGAAGCCGCGATCGAGGCAATCGTCGGCGCCGTCGTGTCGATCTGCAGGGTGCCGGCCGGGTTGGAGTTGGTGGCCCCCGTCAGGTTGGCGGCATTGCCGCTGCCACCGGTGATGGTCGCACCGTTGAGGTTGAGCGATGAAACGATGAGATCGGCGGTGTTCTGGCCCGCCGCCACCGTATAGCTGAAGGTGAGCGCAGTGCTCCCCGAACCGCTGGTGTAGCTTGCTGTGCCGCTATCATTGAGGGCGAGCGTCGGCGTGCCGCCGCTGGTGTTGACCGTCACGGCTGAACTGAAGTTCACCGTCAGCGTGACCACCTTGCCGGCATTGAGATCGCCGGCGCCGCTTGTGATGCCGGTGCCCGAGGCTGCGATCGAGGCAACTGTCGGTGCCGTTCCCGCGGAACCCTGGACGGCGATCTGAGCGACCACCGTCTGCCACCAGCCGTTGGCCACGTATTCGTTCGATATCCAGAATCCGTTTGCGTTGTTCGGATCGGCTATTGCGGTCGAATAGGTCCCCCAACGCTGGTCGTTCAGACTGCCGGAAGCGAGAAACGTGGTGCTCGCCTGGTAAAGTGTCGGCCCGCTGAAAGCGGAAGCGCCGGCGCCGAGCACCATATAATAGTCGGAAGGATACATGTTCGGCCCGGAGGCCGAGAAATTGATGAGCACGTCACCGTTCTTGTCGACCGCAATCGAAGGGTCGAACACGGCGACACCCGTGCCGAGGGACGCGCCGGAAATGACGTTCCCGATGACATATTGCGGATTCGTGGGATCGGTGACATCGAGCTTGAACCACTCGATTTGTGCGCGCGACCCTGCGCTCGGCATGGCTTCGCTCACGCCGTAGACGTAATTGTGTCCTCCGGAGGAAGTGTAGGCAAGGCTTTGGATGCGCCCGTCGTTAATGTCGAGCGTCTTGGTCGTGCCCAACTGCGCGGCGGTGAAGTTGCTCCCGCCTCCTCCCACATCGGCGTTGTCGAGGAAGATCGTTTGAGTCCCGCTGAAGCCATGCGTCGGATCGTACGTTTGATATGTAAGCGCGGTTTCCCTCGCGGTCGAATGGGCGCTCAAATAGTAGGTCACCCCGTTGTCGCCGGCGACGTTGCGCATGATGCTGGCGGTCCCAGGCACGCTAGCGCTGGCGTCAGGCGTGATCGCGCGGTTTCCAGCAGCTATGACGCTGCTTTCGTTAACGACGAATTCGCCGTTGTTGTAGCCGCCTCCCGCGTCTAAAAATTCGGGCGTGGAGATGTAGATTTTGCCGTTGCTGACCGACAGATAGGGCATGTCCGATTGGGTCGTAGCGCCGTTGGACGTGTCGATCGAAGCCAAATACCAGCCGTCACTCGGATTGCTATCCACCGACACGGCGACATCGATATTGGTGGCGAAATTCCCGCCTCCTGGTTGAAAATTATCCACGGTGACCACGTAGCGGCCGGTCGAGCTGTCATAGGCGGCGCGCGCGTCGAGAAGGGAGTTGTCAAGCGTGCCGCCAAGCGGTGCGAACAAGCTGTACAATGATCCGTTGGATACGATCGGATTGCCGCTCAGGTCGGCTATCGCATAGTGAGTGGTCTCCGCGGTGAAAATGTAATTCGGCCCTACCGCCAACGCATTTTGGGGCGGATTGTTGGTCGGGTCGGACAATCCGGAGAATGACCGAGTGACCGCGGCGGACGACCTCGCCGGCGTCGACGAATAGAAGTTGAGTGCCGGTACGCCGGCGCTGGCGCCGATCGCTGCAGCGCCGTAAAGGCTTTCGATCGTGGCAAGCAGGGAATATGGATCAGCCGGTGAGTCGTTGACGGCTCCGGCCGGGACGCCCCCGCCGACGACGATTGCCGCAACGTGATTGGGGTAGGTCACCGCTGGATTGGTGTTGTTTTCGTCGAAGGTGACGATCAGCACCGAATTGTTGGCCTGCGCCCAGGCGGCGTAGGCGGAGAGATTGGCCTGGACCCAGGCGTCGCCCGCCGGAATCCCGCCGCCGTTGTCGCTCGTCGGCGTCATGTTGTCGGCGTCGTTGGGCGAAACATAGGAGACCGTCGGAAGGTTGGCGAAGCCGGCCGCGGTCTGAGGAAAAGCGCTGAAATCGTGAGCGGTGTTGGCCGAATTGGCGAAGTGGTTCCACGGTTGGCGTTCGGGATCCGCCGTGGTTTCGGCGTAACCGCCGAAGGTGTAACCGCTGGCGGCGAGCGTGCTGGCCAGCGTCGGTACGCTGGCCGGAAGCTGGGGAAAGGTGCCGTTGTTGGTGACGCCCTGCGTCGAGCCGGAAAACAGGGCAATGTAATTGGGCTGGCTCGGATGGGTCACACCGTTGTAGTTGGTAAGCAGCATCCCCTGAGCGATCAGCGAGTTCAGGTAAGGCGCCTGGGAACTACCTACGATGTCGGCGTAGTTCTCGTTTTCCAGGGAAAGGACGACGATGTGGCTAGGTCTGGCGGCGGTGGTCGGGTTGACCTGCAGGGTGCCGGCCGGATTGTAGTTGGTGGCGCCCGACAGGTTGGCCGCGTTGCCGCCGCCATCGACGATGGTTGCGCCGTTGAGGTTGAGGGCCGAGATGGCGAGATCGGACGTGGTCTGGCCTGCCGCGACTGTGTAGCTGAAGGTGAGCGCGGTGCTGCCCGAGCCGCCGGTGTAGCTCGCCGAGCCACCATCATTGAGGGTAAGCGTCGGCGTGCCGCCGCTGGTGTTGACCGTCGCGGCCTCGCTCAGATTGACAGTCAAGGTGACGACCCCGCCGGTACTCACACTGCCGGTGCCGTTGGTGATGCCGGTCCCGGTCGCGACGACCGAGGCGATCGTGGGCGGCGTGGTGTCGATCTGCAGGGTGCCGGCCGGATTGTAGTTGGTCGCCCCCGTCAGGTTGGCCGCATTGCCGTTGCCACCGGTGATGGTCGCGCCGTTGAGGTTGAGCGCGGAGACGATGAGATCCGCGGCATTCTGGCCTGCCGCCACCGTGTAGCTGAAGGTGAGCGCAGTGCCGCCCGAGCCGCCGGTGTAGCTTGCCGTGCCGCCGTCGTTGAACGCGAGCGACGGCGTGCCGCCCGTGGTGTTGACCGTCACTGCCGCACTGAAGTTGACCGTCAGCGTGACCACCTTGCCCGCATTGAGATCGCCGGCGCCGCTGGTGATGCCGGTGCCCGAGGCTGCGATCGAGGCAACCGTCGTCGCCGTCGGGTTGACCTGCAGGGTGCCGGCGGGATTGTAATTGGTAGCTCCCGACAGATTGGTGGCGTTGCCGGCTCCGTCGTTGATCACGGCGCCGTTGAGGTTGAGCGCCGAGATGGCGAGATCGGATGTGCTCTGGCCTGCCGCGACCGTGTAGCTGAAGGTGAGCGCGGTGCTCCCCGAGCCGCCGGTAAAGCTCGCTGTGCCGCCATCGTTGAGGGTAAGCGTCGGTGCGCCGCCCGTGGTGTTGACCGTCACGGCCTCGCTCAGATTGACCGTCAAGGTGACGACCCCGCCGGTGCTCACAGTGCCGGTGCCGTTGGTGATGCCGGTCCCGGTCGGGACGATCGAAGCAATTGTCGGCGCCGTCGTGTCGATCTGCAGGGTGCCGGCCGGATTGTAGTTGGTCGCCCCCGTCAGGTTGGCAGCATTGCCGCCACCGGTGATGGTCGCGCCGTTGAGGGTAAGCGATGAGACGATGAGATCTGCGGCATTCTGGCCTGCCGCCACCGTGTAGCTGAAGGTGAGCGCAGTGCCGCCCGAGCCGCCGGTGTAGTTCGCCGTGCCGCCATCGTTGAGGGTCAGCGACGGCATGCCGCCGCTGGTGTTGACCGTCACGGCCGCGCCGAAGTTCACGGTCAGCGTGACCACCTTGCCGGCATTGAGATCGCCGGCGCCGCTGGTGATGCCAGTTCCGGAGCTTACGATCGAGGAGACCGTCGGGCCCGATGTGGAGTTCTGGATTGCAATCCGCGCGACCGCCGTCTGCCACCAGCCGCTGGTGACATATTCATTCGATATCCAGAACGAATTCGGATTGTTGGGGTCGACGGTGGCCGATGAATTGCGGCCCCAGTCCTGCACGTTGGCTCCATTGCCCGAGTTGAAGAAACCGGTGCTCGCCTGGTACAGCACGGGGGCGCTGAACGAACCCACGGGATCGCTGCCGCCTTGGAAGACATAGTAGTCCGCCGGGTACATGTTCGGGCCGCTGGCGGTGAAGTTGATGATGACATCGCCTGCTGCGTCCACCGCGATGGATGGATTGAACGTCGCCACACTGGTGCCGATTGCGGCGCCGGAGATATCGCCCTGCGCCACGAGGGCCGGAGCGTTGGGATTGCTGACGTCGATCTTGAACCAATGGACCAACGGCACGCTCGAGCCGGTCGGCTTCATCTCGGCCACGGCGTAGAGAAAGCCGTTGGCATAGACCATGCTGGCGATCCGGTTGTCGCCGGCATCGAGCAGGAGGGTCGTCCCCTGTTGCTGGGCCGTGTAGCTGCCGCCCTGGTCAATATTGCCGAGGGAGATGGTGCTCGTGGTGCTGAACGTATTGGTGGCCTTGTCGTAGGTCTGCACGGCAACGGCGATCTGACTTCCGCTGGTGAATGCGCTCGCGTAGTAGGTCTTGCCGTTATTGCCGGTTGCGACGGCGAAGATGTCCTGGGTCGACGGCATGACTTCGCTTGCGGTCACGCTCAGCGTGCCGCCACCATAGATGCCACCGCCTGCACCGGCCGTATCGCCGAACACCCAGTTTTCCGTACCGGCGTAGCCGGACACGTTGATGTTGTACTGAGCTGCCGAGATGTAGACGTTCGAACCGTCGACCGCCAACGTCGGGCGGTCGGAGTCGGTCGACTGACCGCCGATTGTGACGGTGGTATTGAGCTGCGAGAAGGTCCAGCCATCGTTCGGGTTGGAGTCCTTGGAGACCGCAACATCGATGTCAGTGGTGGTGCCGTCTGGCGCCAGGTATTGCATGATCGCGACGAAACGCTGATTGACGCTGTCGTAGACGATGCGCTGATCATAGAGGCCGCCGGTCGGCGCTAGCGGCGAGAAGAAGCTGTAGACCGACTGCACGGTCGGCGATCCGCCGGTCAGGTTCGTCCATTCGATCCTCGACCCGTCGATCATCACGACGTAGTTCGGCCCAACGGCAAGACCGTTGTGCGGAGGAGAGGTGCTGGTGGTCGATGGCCCGGAGAATGATGTCTGGATGCTCGAGGAATAGCTCACATTATGCTCCCTCTGTCCGAATCTGCACTTCTTCGATCATTCTCGTTGTCGCGGAAACTTCGGCGAGGCCGTGCCAAGAATCCCTGAAGCCGTCAGTAATTAGCCGAGCCTGTAATCCGACGTTATCCCCGGCACTGCTCACGCGCATACCGGACCCGAACGCAAATGATACTGTCAGCCACCAACGGTAACACCTTCGCCTACCGCGCTCTTTGATATTGCACGACATACGGCCAGGAATTTGAAGCACCACGACAGACCATTCTAACGGCCCAGAAGGGGTACTCCTTCACGGGATCCAAGTGTCCGCTCCCCGCCAAGTTCGTTGCACCGAATGGGTCGTCTCCCTCTTCACCGACCTGGAGGAGAACAGCCGCATGATCGATAATGCTTCCGAGCGGATCCTTGATCATTGCACCCCTGGATGGCGCGCGGCCATGTCCTGCCACGGCATTCGCCTCTATTCGACCGTCACCGATTTGGCCAGATTGCGCGGCTGGTCCACATCGGTGCCCATGATCACAGCCGTATGATAAGCGAGCAACTGGATCGGAACGGCGTAGACTATCGGCGCGAAGGTCGGCGCCATGTCAGGCAGCAATACCGTAGCTACGGGCTCGACGCCTGCTTCCGCCGCGCCCCTGGCATCTGTCATCAGAATGACCTTGCCGCCGCGCGCTACGACCTCCTGCATGTTCGACACGGTTTTTTCGAACACACCGTCGAAAGGCGCGATAACCACGACGGGCATGTTCTCATCGATCAGAGCGATCGGGCCATGTTTGAGTTCGCCTGCGGCATAACCCTCGGCATGGATATAGGAGATCTCCTTCAGCTTCAGCGCACCTTCCAGCGCGAGCGGATAGCTGGTGCCGCGCCCCAAATAAAGGACATCACGCGATTTTGCGATATAGCGAGCCAGCTTCTCGATCTGCGGCTCGCAGGCAAGGGCGGCGGCCATCAAACGCGGAACTTCAACCAGCCCCCCGACGAGCTTTCTCTCCTCGCTCACGGAGATCTCGCCACGCGCTGTTCCCGCGGCGACCGCGAGGGCGGCGAGCGTCATCAACTGACAGGTGAAGGCTTTGGTGGAGGCAACGCCGATTTCCGGGCCGGCCAGGGTCGGCAGCACCGTTTCACTTTCACGCGCAATGGTGGAGGTCGGCACGTTCACAACAGAGACGGTGTGAGCCCCCTTTTCCTTGGCGTAGCGAAGTGCTGCCAGTGTATCGGCCGTTTCGCCCGATTGCGAGATGAAGACCGCGAGGTCGCCCTTGCGAAGCGGCGCTTCGCGGTAGCGGAATTCGGAGGCGATATCGACATCGACAGGGATATGTGCCAGCCGTTCGAACCAATATTTTGCGATAGTCCCGGCATAACTTGCGGTGCCGCAGGCCGTGATCGTAACGCGCCTGACGTCGCTGAAATCGAACGGCAGCTTGATCGGCAGCGCCACCCGTTCGACTGTCATATCTAGATAGTGGGCGAGCGTACGTCCCACCACGTCCGGCTGCTCGCAAATCTCCTTTGCCATGAAATGGCGATAGTTGGCCTTGTCGGCCACGAACAACGATCCGCCCGATTTCAGCAACTCGCGGGTAACGACTGCACCGCTTCCATCGCGGATCACCCCTCCGTCGCGCGACAACACTACCCAGTCACCGTCTTCCAGGTAGCTAATAGCCTCTGCAAATGGAGCGAGCGCAATCGCATCAGAACCAAGATACGTCTCGCCATTGCCATACCCCACCGCCAGTGGTGAACCCTTGCGCGCTCCGATCAGAAGATCGCCATATCCCTTGAAGAGGAACACCAGCGCAAAGGTGCCGCGCAACCGCGGCAAGGACGCCTTCACTGCTTCCTGAGGCGAATAGCCCTTCAGCAGGTAGGAATTGACGAGATGTACAACGACCTCAGTATCCGTGTCGCTCGCGAACGTCGCGCCCCTCGCTTCGAGCACCTGGCGCAGTTTCCGAAAATTCTCGATGATCCCATTGTGGACCACGGCAACGCGCTCGGTCGCGTGTGGATGCGCGTTGCACTCGGTCGGCTTGCCGTGCGTTGCCCAGCGCGTGTGACCGATGCCTGCTTCACCATTTAGCGGCTCGGCACGCAGCCGCGCCTCCAGATTTATGAGTTTGCCTTCGGCGCGGCGACGTTCGAGACGACCATCATCGAGCGTCGCCACGCCCGTTGAGTCATAACCCCGATATTCGAGCCGCTTGAGTGAATCGATCAATCGCTCCGAGACCGCAGTTCGCCCCAGAATGCCGATAATTCCGCACATCCGTTAGACCTCCCGCCTCGCCGACAATCCATAAAATGCGCGCGCACGATGGTGATCACCCCCAATACACGGGTGGCGTAAATTGAGACCGGCGAATCGGGAGGGCCGCTGCAGCAAGCGCGGGGTACTTCGTTCGAGCGAACCCAATACGGTAAGCCGTCTCCTCTTTCGATGGAGCTGCCCCGCGTCGTGTCCAGGTTGATTGATCGATTTCCAATTGCCGATGCGATCCAGCGAATCGGCGGGTTGATGTGCGGGACGGATCGAAGTCCGGTGCCCGAGCCGCAGGCTTATCTAAACGGCCGCGGGAGCGGATGCATTGGCATTTGCCGGGCCTAATCACCCTCAAATCGGGCTCGCACCTCGACGTGTGTCACCTGACGCGATTCGATAAGTAACGCCCCGCAGACCAGGCGAGCGAACCAGTCAAGCCGGTTGTCCACCGTACAATTGCCGTTGATGCGAAGAGACCGCGGCCCCGGCAGGGGGGCTGGTTGGTTGCAGGGCCGGGGCCGCCGAACACGCCGAAGTGGGCACTGCGGCGCAACCTGACTTTAGTTTGCAGCAAACAATTGTCCATGCCAACTACGCGAGATTCGGAGTCGACGTTGAGGTACCCAACAATCACCATGGACCTACAACAGCAGCTTGTCGTAGGTCCACTTTGGCGGCGCCACGCCCTGGGGATGCATCGCTTTCCGGAAACGCCAATGCCTCGCTATTTTTTCCATGTTCACGACGGCGGTTCAGTGCCGGACGACCTCGGGTTGGCTCTCCCCGATATCGGCGCCGCGCGGACAGCCGCCATTGAGCTGACCCGAGAGATCCTGAGAAGCGAGCTCGTTGGACCATTCCATGATTATTCCTGCTGGCGGATCGAAGTGAGCGACAGCCCTGAACTGACGGGTCTGCCAATATTTGTCCTTCACTTTTCGGTCTCCCAATAAGCTACGACGAGCGCCTTGCTGGCATTCAAAAACCATCGGTTAGCGACGATTCCTCCAGTCAAACGAGGCTTGGCCTCGGCCAGCCGGCACTGGCATGCGGAGCACAATGTTCTCCGCTTATCCAGATTCTGGCGATTTGACCGGAGCAACCCAATCATGCTGCGAGATGACCAAGGCCGCGAGCGCCGTGCGATTGCTGATCTCCAGCTTCTGGAAGATGTGGTGAAGATGCACTTTGATTGTGCCGTCGGCAATGTTCAAGCGGCGTCCAATTTCCTTGTTTGATAGTCCTTCCGAAACCAGGCGCATGATCTGACGCTCTCGGTCCGTCAGCACTGCCAGCGCACTCTCCGAATTCAACCCGTTCACTTCGGGCGTGACCTGATCCACTGATGACTGCGGCACGATTGTTTGACCACTCGCGATCTGCAGCAAAGCGCGCACCAGCGTTTCCGGCGACGCCTCTTTCGGCACGACGCTGAAGCCATCGAACGCGCTCGACAAAACGAGCTCGTAGCCTTCGGCAGGGACGAAAAACACCACACGGGTCGGGCGACCGTCCGGATTGACGACGGAGGAGTTCTTCAGCGCAATCAGCCCGGGCATTGTTGGATCAAGAATCGCAATATCGGGTGCCAGAGCCCGGATCGCTTCAATGCAACTGGCGGCATCGCCACAAGATGCAACGATCTCAAAATCGGCTTCCGCACTGAGCACGCTGCTCAGACCCTGCAAGACCACCGGATACCGGTCCGCGATCACTACACTTATGCGGCTCATTGGGCGCTCCACAGCCACTCGCCCCCGACCTTCCAACTCCACCCGCCCGCCTATGTTTCACTTCTATGTCGATAGGATCTCCACATTTCTGCACCAACACAAGGGATGTCGATCCCGCAACGCAATACACTCAAGTCAATGCATCCGTAAATTCAGCTTATGAACGCGCGCTCGGCTCCGGCCGATTTCTGCAGTAACCTTACGATCAGAATCCGGGAGCGCGTCATCCGTAGAACTCCGGTGGCAGATCGCCACGATGCACTTACGCGAAGAAAGGAACTCCACCGCAGCACGACAGGTCCGACTTCATTACCTATCCGTTTTTGACGGGCGCTCGGCGCGTATCTCACTGGAGATTCTAGGACGGCCAGTGTTTCAGCCGGTTCGCCGGCCCGCAGCAAATTATCTCAATTTATGGACGCATTTCGATAATTAGTCATGCAACAGTTGTGCTCGCCGCACCTCAAGCCGTCGTCACGCCTATAACCAACGATATATATAGTAGTCGGCAATTCAGTTCTAGCGTTCACAAAAGCTTAACAAATACGGAGGGCTAGAAACATACCAACAGACGCCAAGGCCGGGAACCCACGGCCGAGGTAGTACAAAAGTGTAATGCGCCGGGGAAAACCGGTCGAATAGACGACAAGTTGAAAGGCCGCTTTAGCCGGCCAAATCGTTTTTAAGTTCCATTTATGTCGTGTCATTGCGTATATCGCGGAGGGTACAATGAGGAGGCGGCAATCTTGCGAGACCATTCTTATTGGAAAAAACATACTGATCAGAGAGGGCATCTCACGGATACTGCATGCTGCAAACTTCCGGATCCTATTATCCGCTTCGAGTGCCGATGAACTGCCAAGCGCTCTCGAAGCACGTCAGCTGCTGTTTCTGATTATCCACAATGGCGACAATTTCGATGTCGCATTGGAACAGATACGTTTTGTGAGGATCCGCTGTCCCGACGCACGGATAGCAATCGTGTCGGATCACTATCGCCCAGATGAACTTGTCTCGGCATATCGGGCCGGTGCTAGCGGCTATTTCGTGAATGTCAATTCCTGCGATGCATTCGTTAAATCCATAGAGCTCGTGACGATGGGGGAGGCAGTCTTTCCCCCGGCATTTCTATCGTTCGCGCTTGACAGCAATCATAAGCTCGAAGCTCCACCAATCGGTGAAAGCGAGCACGCGATCGTTGTCAGTGCGGAGGAGCCAATTGCGCCACATCTTTCTCCGCGGGAGAAGGCAATCTTGTCCTGTTTGATCGAGGGCAGCTCCAACAAATGCATCGCGCGAAAAATCGACATCGCCGAGGCCACCGTGAAAGTCCACGTCAAAGCAATCCTGCGCAAGATCCGGGTCCAGAACCGGACGCAGGCTGCGATCTGGGGAATGAACAATGGGTCACAGGTGCACACCGCAAATGGACACACCCTGCCCTCGATTATCCCTCAACCCGCAAGCCTCAGCGCCTTACGGCCGGATCGCCGAAATCATGGCAACCAGGATCCCAGCGTCACTAAACTCGGCTAGCGGGCCCTGGCACGCGTCTACCACCTCGTCGCAACGGAGTCTGCGGCGTGCGATAAAGGACTAATCCCGCGGTAAGGCAACCGTCACGCGACTTCCAATCTTCTCGACGCGCCACAGCAGCCACGCTGCTGTGGCGTTCGTCTGTCGTGCAGACCTCGACCGTCCCGGTCTACCCACAGCGCACTGATCGTGCTTTGATTTCTGCGTGTTTGAACGCGCCAACCAGCGCGGCAGCGCAGCGATCGCCCGCGCACTCACACGCCTGCGCGCGACGTTCGAGATTCGATCGCGACCGCACTGTACGCACTCGATCATGTCCGCATACCCACATCATACCCACATCGTCTCATGCAAACGTACGAAGACGTCTCAGTCGTTTTGCGTCTACGTTCTTTCCATGCTCCTGCGCGACCAGCACGCTGAGATCGGACTTACGCGGGGGATAGTGCATAGTTGAACGATTTCGAATTTTAGCAATAGGGAGGGTTTGATGAAGGCGGTTATTCAATGCGGCGGCAAAGGAACTCGCTTACGCCCCCACACTTCGATTTTACCAAAACCGCTTATGCCGATTGGTGCCCGTCCTGTGCTTGAGCTCGTCCTCAAGTGGCTCAGGCGGAACGGGATCAGGGAAGTCTACGTCACGACCGGATATCTGGGCCACCTCATTCGCAGCGTCTGCGGAGATGGCAACCAGTGGAACATGCGCATCAACTACACCCAGGAGATGGAGCCGCTCGGAACCATGGGCCCACTGTCGCTGCTGCGCGACCACCTCGACGAGCCGTTTCTCGTTCTCAATGGCGACGTGCTGACGGATCTGAATCTCAATCAGTTCGTGAACTGCCATCGGCGCAGCAACTCTCCACTCACGATCGCCACGTCGATTCGCCCGACCAAGATGGACTTTGGCGTGATCGAGGAGACGGAAGGACGCGTGAGCGATTTCCGCGAAAAGCCCGAGCTCACGCATCTCGTGAGCATGGGGATCTACTGCATGGCCCCGTCCATCCTCGAACGGATCCCGTCAGGCGTCCCCTTCGGGTTCGACGATCTGATGTTCCAGATGCTCAACGAGGACGTGCCGGTCAACGTCTTCAAGCACAGCGGCCTCTGGCTCGACATCGGACGCGTCGAGGACTTCCTGAAAGCACAGGATGTCGCATGGGATGAACAGTCCCCTGCTCTCGCAAGCTTCGCCGCCGCCTGAGGCGCCGGCTCCTATCCTACAGTGATCGCAGCAGCCGCGCTCGCCACGCGAGCTCACGCCCAGATTGGAGATGAACGCATGCTATTGGTATCAGAGCCGGTCCTGGGCGACGAGGAGAAGGTCGCTCTCGCCGCGGTCATTGAAAGCGGCTGGGTAACGATGGGAGATCGAGTTCGCGAGTTCGAGCAGGCGTTCGCCCGCCTGCACGAGGCCGAGGACTCGGTCGCCGTCGGCTCCTGCACGGCGGCCCTCCACCTCATCCTGCACGCCCTCGGGATTGGCCCCGGAGACGAGGTCCTTGTCCCCTCGCTGACGTTCGTAGCGACCGCCAACAGTGTCCTCTATGTCGGCGCCAAACCAGTCTTCGTCGATATCGGGTCCGCAGAGGTTCCACTGATGTCGCTGGACGAAGCGGAAGCAAAGTGCACCTCCAGGACCAAGGCCATCATCCTCGTTCATTTTGCCGGCTACCTTGCACATCGCGATGCCTGGCAATCCTTTGCGCGCCGGAAGGGGCTGCTCTTGATCGAGGACGCCGCTCACGCGCCCGGACTGCCCGAGGTCGGCAGCTATGGCGAGGCGGCCGCCTTCAGCTTCTACGGAAACAAGAACATGACCACCGCCGAAGGAGGCGCGATCATTGCGCGCAGCCGCTCCCTGCGCGAGACCATCCGGCAGGCCCGCGCCCATGGGATGACAAGCGGTACACGGCAACGTCTCACCAGCCGCCGTCCCGACTACGACGTGACGGTTCTCGGCTTCAACTACCGAATGGACGAGCTGCGGGCGGCGCTTGGCCTCGTGCAGCTTAAGAAACTGCCGGAGTGGAACGACATCAGGCGGCGGTTGTCTGCCACCTACCGTGAGCTCATGGCGGAACATTGCCCATCGGTGATGATTCCCTTTGAAAATCCCTGGCCGTCGACCCACCATTTGATGCCGGTCGTGCTGCCGCCGGCAACCAGCCGCCAGCGCGTCATCGATCGCCTACGCAAGCATGGCATTCAGACCACAGTTCACTATCCGCCCGTCCACCGCCTGACTTTCTACAGGGATCTCTATCCGGAGATGCTCCTCCCGCGCACCGAGGATTTTGCTCGCCGCGAACTGACACTTCCTCTGCATCCACAAATGACGACGGCGGATGTCGAGAGAGTCGTGATTGCGATGACGACTGCACTCGCCACCGATTTCCCAGTGGGGGCGGTAGCATGACCCTGCCCGAGATAGCGAACCGGTGGGGCGCGCAATCTCGTTCATCTCGTTTGAGTGCACGGCGCGCAATCGATGTTCTCTGCGCCGGCACCGCCATGGTATCGCTTTCACCCGTGTTCGTCGTTGTCGCGTTCGTCATTTGGCTCGAGAGCGGGCGGCCACTCCTGTTCTCGCAACTCCGCCTGGGACAAAGCGGCGAACCGTTTCGCATGTACAAGTTTCGCAAGTTCGGGCCGAGCTGTGACAGCGGCGGCTCGCCCCTGACGCTGCAGGAGGATGAACGTTTGACGGCCGTCGGCCGAGTCCTCGCCGCGACCAAGCTGGACGAGCTGCCGCAGCTCTGGAACGTCCTGCGGGGCGACATGTCTCTCGTCGGCCCCCGACCGGAGTCTCTCAGCTTTTCCGATTGCTTTCGCGACGGCTTCGAAAAGCTGCTCGACTACAAACCAGGTGTGTTCGGCCCGTGCCAGGTCCTGTTCAGGCACGAAAGCAGGATGTACCCCGCCGACACGCCGGCAGCGGAGTACTATCGAAAAGTCCTGTTTCCAGCCAAGGCGAAGATCGACCTTGCCTATTTTCCACACCGGACTCTCGTATCGGATTTCGGCTGGATCGCCCGTGCCGGGTACGTCATCGCCGTGGAATGTTGGGCCGCGCTAACGCGGAAGCTTCGATCAAGTTGAGAGAAAGAGAGGGCGATGATGACCTATCTTGGAGCAAAAGTTCTTGTGACAGGAGCGGACGGCTTCATCGGATCGCACCTGACGGAGCACCTCGTTTCGGCAGGAGCCGACGTAACGGCGTTGGCGCAATACAACTCGTTCGACAGCCATGGCTGGCTGGACGATATTCCCCAATCAACCCGACAGAAGCTCAATCTCGTACGTGGCGACATTCGCGACGCAGCCTTCGTCGGCCGGCTGGTTCAAGGCCATCACTACGTCTTTCACCTCGCGGCGCTGATCGCCATACCCTATTCCTATCTCGCGCCGCAATCCTATGTGGAGACCAACGTACTCGGCACATTGAACATCCTTGAGGCCGCGCGGCAATACGGAATCGAGCGGGTGGTCGTGACGTCGACGAGCGAGGTCTATGGTACGGCAATCAAGATGCCGATCGATGAATCTCACCCGCTGCAAGGGCAATCGCCCTACTCGGCTTCCAAGATCGGTGCAGACATGATGGCGGAGGCCTTTGCGCGCTCGTTCGGCGTTCCCGTCGTAATCCTCAGACCGTTCAACACGTTCGGACCTCGGCAAAGCGAACGCGCGATCATCGGCACGATCATCCGGCAGGCCCTCGATCCGGAATGCGGTGCGATCATGGTCGGCGATACCACCACCGTCCGCGATCTGACATTCGTCACGGATACAGCCGCGGCATTCATGGCGGCCGGGCTTGCGGACGGTGTCGAATATGGCCACGCCTACAACGCCGGCAGTCAGCGCGCCATCACAATTGGTGATCTGATCGACAACATTCTTGAGCTGACATCCAGTCACAAGCCGGTCCTTCGCGACGAAAAGCGCCTGCGGCCGACAAATTCGGAAGTGCGCGCGCTCCTTGCCGACTCCACTCGGTTCGTACGGGCAACCGGCTGGACGCCGAAGGTGACGCTGCGCGAGGGACTGGAGCGAACCGTCAATTGGTGGCGCGGTCGCCTCTCCACCAAGAAAATTCGACAGCAGACGGACTTCATTACGTGACAAGGCCGCTCAACAGCCAGGGCATTCCCGGACAAGTTCTCTTCGGGATTGTGGAGCCGCTACGAGCTGTAACGACCTTCTCCTTCCGGAATGAACCGCATCGTGCTGCGCATGCTTGATCAGTGCAAGGAGATCGCTATGGACGGCATCAAGCGCGTCAAGACGTTCAGCCACATCTCGATCGCGAGCTGGATGGCGATTGTTCTGCTCGCCAGCAGCCCGTGCTTCGCGGCACAATACAGGCTGGCGGCGGGTGATACCGTCGAGGTGTCGATCGGAGGCGCGTCAGAACAACGGCACCGGGCGCAAATCCAGATCGATGGCACGATCGCTTTTCCCGGAATTGGCACGGTCGATGTTGCGGGCTTGACCACGGCCGAGTTGCAGAGCCGGATGGAAACGTTGCTCCAGTCGAAGATATTGCGGCAACGGCTGCCAGACGGTCGCGAACAGGCAATCGTCGTCGTACCCGGGGACGTGATCGCGAGCGTGGTGGAGTATCGTCCCATTTACGTTACCGGTGATGTTCTGACGCCCGGACAGTTGGCATACAGGTCCTCGATGACCGTGCGCCAGGCTGTCGCGGTTTCCGGCGGTTACAGCCTGTTGCGTTCCCGCAATCAGCCCGGCACCAATGACCCAGCGGATCTTCTGCGCGACTATCAGTCCTTTTCCACGGAGTACGTGAAGGAGTATTTCCATATCCTTCGTGTCGATGCCGAACTCGCGGACAAGGACACCTTCGATCAGACCCCGCCCCAGGACATATCTTTGCCGTCATCTGCAATCGTTCCGATCGTGCAGGCTGAGGCAGAGTCGCTAAAGACCGCACAACGCGACTATCGCAAGGAGCGCAAATTTCTGGAAGACGCCGTAAAGCAAGCGGACGGACAGTTCGCGACGCTCAGTAAGCAGCAGGAAGGCGAAGAAAAAGGCGTGCAGGCGGATGAGGAAGAGCTCGATCGCGTGGTGAAGCTATTCGGTTCGGGTTCCCTACCGAGCCCCCGCGTCACTGAAAGTCGACGTGCCCTTCTGCTTTCTTCGACGCGACGTCTGCAAACCACGGTCGAGCTTATGCGTCTCCAACGCCAGCGCGAGGATTCCGCCCGGCAGATCGATCGCGCCGCAAGCCAGCGCACGGTCACGCTGCTTCGTGAGCTGAGGGACTCCAACGTCCACATAACCGACCTGCGCATCAGAATGAGGTCGTTGGGGCAAAAGCTGCAGCCCATAAGCGGAAGCGCGGCGGTACCAGCGGGAACAGGTGACCTAAAGCCCCAGGTCACCGTCGTACGAAAGTCCGGCCAGAGTTGGGAAAAGATCGTCGCATCCGAAGATTTCGACCTGGAACCAGGTGACGTTATCGAAATCGCGCTGCGCGCCCCTGGCGGCTCCTAGCGCCACCGGCTCGAACACATCGCACTGACCTGCAGAGCCCTCCATTGGGGCGATCAACAAGCGATCTCCGGCTACCCCGCGTGAGCCTCCTCCGGCTTCGCGAGAATGTCGGCTGGATTACTCCCAAGTTGACCGTCTAACCCGGATTCAACATTTACAAAGCGCCGGCCAATTGGAGAATGGTCGTCAGATATCGTTCATTTGAACGAGCCGGGAAATGAAAAGGGCGCATCGAATGCTGAACTTGACACAGAGCAGCTCGGTTGCATCGCGTTACCAATCCAAGGAATCCATCTTCAACATTTCCAACCGTGCTCCCCCAATCCTCTCCGACGACCGTCGGTTCGACGTGCGCGATGAAATGCACGCAGCCCTAGGCCGTATCGGCTGCGCGCACATCTTGCTCAAACACGGCCGTGTAGTCGAGGTGAGCCCGACGGGCCGCGCCATACTGGAGCGCCATTGTGGATCCGCGCTGGGTACAAAATCGCTGTCTGACGCTGTAAGGGAGATCGTAAAGCGCGCGGGTGTCGAAGTTCCCGCGGGTTCGATCGCGTGGCTGGCAACGTCCTCCCGCGATGGCATAACGAGCCTTGTCAATCAAACAGCCAATGTCTGGTCGGACGACACCTGCGCAATCGTCCTGGTCGACCTCGATGCTCGTCCGGAGCCGTCGCCCCGAACGCTGCAACGCTTGTTTGGCCTCACGACCGCGGAAATTCATGTCGCCATCGAATTGGCACGCGGCGGCAATCTGCTCGACATTTCCCGTGCTCAGCGGCTGAGCCGAACGACAATCCGTTCCCATCTCGCGTCGCTGTTCGTCAAGACACAGACGCGACGCCAGGTGGAGCTCGTCACCCTCTTGGGACGTATCGCCCTAATACCTTAACTACCTCAATTCCGTTTCCGACTACTCTGCTGCCGAGGGGCGCATCCAAACGATGATCGTCGTAAGGCCGCTATCCGGCGTGTTTCACCGGCACGCCCCGGGGCGCCGCCCGATGGCCAAAGAGGCTCGCTCCTCCATCCTCAGAGCGTCATGGCCGCTATCTCTCTCGCAATATTTCCTGATTGTAGCGCGTCAACGGTGAGAGCAGGTAGCTGATGATGCGTCGCGAACCCGTCCTGATCTCGACCGTCACCGCCATTCCGGGCGACAGTTGGACGGTCCGGCCCTCTACCTCCATCGAGGTACGGTCGAGGCTGACGCGGGCCGCGTAAATCAGCTCCTGCCCTTTCGGCTCGCTGGACGCAATCTCCGTTCCGCCGGATTGATCCCTCACTCCGTCCTCACGCCGGTCACGTATGATCGCATCCCGTGAAATGCTGAGCACCCGACCATTCAGCAGGCCATAGCGGGTAAAATTGAAAGTGTCGATCTTGATTGCGACGGTCTGCCCCGGAACGATAAAGCCAATATCTCGGTTCGATACCAGCGCCTCGATCTCGAAATCCGGATTCAAGGAAACCACGGCCGCCAGTGTTTGCGCCGGTGTAACCACGCCACCGATCGTGTGCACCGCCAACTGCTGCACCACCCCATCGACCGGCGAGGTGAGAATTTGCAGCTTCGCCTTTTGCTCCGCCTTGATCATGTCTTGGGCGAGACCGGCGGCCCGCTGTTCGGCCTTCGACAGATCGTCATAGAGCGCTCGCCGGAACTCCGCTTCCGCTTTGGATCTGGCCTGCGCGAGACTCGTCGTCGCGGCCTCCGCTTCGCGGAGCCGGCTCTGCTGGACCAGAACGTCATGCTGTTGGCCGACCAGTTCTTGAGCCTCGGTGAGATAGGTGATCTTGGACCCGATCGCCTTGTCGTAGAGATATTTGCGAACGCTCACACGCTCCTCGAGGAGGGGGATTGTTGCATCGAGTTTGGAGATCGTCGCCGCGATTGTCTCGCTCTCCGCCTTTTTCTGTCCCAACTGCCCATCGAGCTCCGACAGCCTCGTAATGTGCTCTGCCATCTGGCTGGCCAGGAACTGACGTTGCAGGTCGATCGCCTGCTGGCTGGCCCCTATCGGAGGGACGAGCGCCGCAATCGGATCGCCGGGTCCCAGCGCGGCGCGCAACCTGGCGATATCAAGCTGCGTAGCAACCAGGTCGCTCTTCACGTGATCGAGTTCGGCGGCAGTGATCGTTGGATCCAGTTCGATCAACACGTCACCCGCCTTGACTATCGCGCCGTCCCTGACGTGAATCGCGCGCACCACCCCTGTTTCCGCGGGCTGGATCACTTTGGTTCGGCCATTCACCACGATCTTGCCCGGCGCGGTCGCGACAACATCGACCTTGGAGAGCGTCGCCCAGACCATTGCGACGCAAAACAGCAAGATAATGATCATGCCTATGGCGCGGCCGACCGGCGACGGCGGCCTCTCGAGGACCTCCAGCGCGGCCGGGAGAAAGGCGGTCTCCTCTTCGCGGCGCCGGCGGCGATCGGGGAACGGAACGATGCTTCTAGCGATGGTCATTGATCCCTGCCTGGAGCAAGTGCAAGTTTGCATAGCGCCCGTTCGAGCGGATCAACTCATCATGGGTGCCGTCCTCGACGATCCGCCCGCGATCGATGGTGATGATCCGATTTGCTCGTCGTACCGTGGAAAGCCGGTGGGCAATGATAAACACGGTGCGCCTCTCGCAAATGCGTCGCATGTTGTCCTGGATGATGCGTTCGCTCTCATAGTCGAGGGCGCTGGTGGCCTCATCGAAAATCAAAATACGAGGATCATTGATGAGAGCGCGGGCAATTGCGATGCGCTGCCGCTGGCCACCCGAGAGGCTGCAGCCGCGCTCACCGACGATTGTATCGTAGCCCTCAGGCAGCTCGAGTATGAACTCATGTGCTCCGGCAAGGATGGCCGCATCAATGATCCGCTGCATCGGCATGGCGGAATCGGCAAGCGCGATGTTCTCGGCCACGGTTCGGTTGAAAAGCACGTCCTCCTGCAGAACGACGCCCACCTGCCGTCGGAGCCAGGCGGCATCGGTCAAGGCAAGATCGACACCATCGACGAGGACACGGCCACTTTCCGGCACGTACAGCCGCTCGAGAAGCTTGGTCAGCGTGCTCTTGCCCGAGCCGGACGGACCAACAATCCCCACGACCTGGCCTGCCGGAACATGGAATCCAATGTCGTGCAGCGTCTCAGGTCCGTCGGTGCGATAGCGAAATGTAACGTGATCGAATGTAACGGCGCCCGCAATCGGCGGGAGCACGGCGCGCCCTACGCCGACAGTCGGCTCCGGCCGCGTATTGAGGATATCACCTAACCGCTCGATCGAGAGACGAACCTGATGGAAGTCCTGCCAGATCTGGGCGATGCGCAAGACCGGCATGTTCACGCGGTTTGCCAGCATATTGAAGGCCACCAATTCACCGACGGTCAAGCTACCGTCGATCACCAGCTTCGCGCCGAAGAACAGGATCGCAACCGTCACCAGATGGCTCACCAATTGCACCGCCTGGCTTGCCATATTTCCAAGGCTCACGACGCGAAAGCTCGCGGAAACATAGGCGGCAAGCTGTTCCTCCCAGCGCCTGTTCATTTGGGGCTCGACGGCCAGGGCCTTCAGCGTTTGCACGCCCGTTATGCTCTCGACCAGGAAGGCCTGATTTTCTGCGCCGCGGCGGAATTTTTCATCCAACCGCTGACGGAACAGCGGAGTCGCAATGGCCGAAATGCCGATGTAGAACGGAAACGCTCCCAGAACGATCATCGTGAGCATCGGCGAGTAAACGAACATCACCGCAATGAAAACCGCGGTGAACATGAAATCGATAATGAAAGTCAGCGCGGAACTTGTCAGAAAGTTGCGGACATTTTCCAGCTCCTGAACGCGGGCTACCGAGTCGCCGACACGTCGGGTTTGGAAATACATGAGCGGCAATGACGCCAGATGGCGGTAGAGGCGGGCGCCCAACTCGACGTCGATGCGGTTGGTGGTATGAGAAAAGAGGTAAGTGCGTAACGCGCCCAGCACTGCCTCGAACACGGCGATCAAGGCCAGACCGATCACCAAGACTTCCAGCGTACTAATCCCGCGATGGACGAGCACCTTGTCGATGACCACCTGAAAGAATAGCGGGCTGACGAGGGCGAATACCTGGAGGAAGAAGGAAGCGAGCAGAACTTCTCCGAGCAGGTGGCGATATTTCTGAATGGCACCAAGAAACCAGGTGAAGTCGAATCGGCGAGACAGATCGGAAAGCGACGCCCTGCGCGCCATCAAGACCAGGCGCCCATCCCAGAGCGTCTCGAACTCAGCACGACTGAGTTTGCGCGGACGGGGGTCCGAGGGACACTGAACCAATACCTCGTCCCCGTCCGCCTTGCCGACCAGGAGGAAGCCGCCTTGATTAAGCACGGCGATCCCCGGCAACGGTATGCGCGCAAGACGCGCCCAACCGGTCTTGATCGTGCGCGCCTTGAGGCCGAAAGCCTTCGCACAGCGCACCATCTCCGTCACCCCGATGTGACGGGTACCTAATCGATGACAGAGTTGCTCCTCGTCCGCTGCAATGCCGTGCAACCTGAGCAACAAGACGAGGGCAAAGGACCCTGACTTCTCTGGAGACGCTACTTCCTGGATATCCCGCATGTGGTCCGCCAACATCTCACGATCAACGACATCAGATCTGGACTGCATCCCGAGTGGCCATCTATTGTGCTCGTCTCGCCCTCGATCCGGCGAGCGCTGGGTGCTCGTGAAAACACGGCTTGCAGTGAAGTCGCCTCCTGCGGTCGCGACTCTAACTCTGCTCACGGGATACCCGCGCGGCAAAAACGCAGTACACGTGCAGTTTCATTAGGCCCTAATGGGTAGCTCAGAAGCTCAGAAGCCCGCGCCGAGGCGGCGACATCGATAGGCTGCCGCTCGGCGTCGCAGCGGAAAACTCCGTGGCGGACAATGGCCCGGGCACAGAGACGAACTGCGAGGTAATCCAAAGGGGGTACCGGAAACGCGGGGCCGCATCATACGGCCCCACCCGCCGACCAAGCATCGATCGACCAACGCCTTATCGAATCCATTCTCGCCGCACACGCGCGATCCTCCTGGCGCAGCATAGCAACGCACGGCCGCCGATTGCGCGAGTGGATCGTGTAGTTACCCCTTTATTCAGATACGACCTCGAATGTGCTGTGATAATAGTGGATTCTCGACAACCCACTCGGTTGAATGGTGAATTCACGCTTCCCTGAGCGTGTCGGCGCTTTTGAGCGGATACCACATTGCGGTTTCCGATCGATGGATGGGCAGCGCGTCGTTCAAGTGTGCTGCCATCCAGCGGATGAATTAGTGAGATCCTGTCTTGGCCGACGGGCTACCGAGATTTGCCAAGGCGTGGGCGATATCGAATGCGGGAGCTTTGCGAATGTTGAAACCAGGGCGGGACGGCGATCATAGATACGGCTCTCACCTCCTTGATGACGATCCAGATGAAACATCGAGGGACCGACGCGATCCAGTGCAGCCCCATCTGCTCTATATCGGGGGCGAAGATCATCATCTTCGCATTCCGGCGATGTGCGCCCTGCGCGATCATGGCTTCCGCATAACAGCCGTCGCGAGCGGCGACCCAGCTCCATTTGCTCAGGCAGGCATCCGCTATCGAGACTTCCAGTTCAACCGGTTCGTAAATCCGCGGGCCGACTTGGCGGCCATCAAGAGCCTTGCGAAAATCCTGATCGAGGAGCGGCCCGATCTTGCGCAGAGCTTCGACACCAAACCCTCGATATTCCTGCCTTTGGCCGCGCGGAGCGCTCCTGATGTGTTGGCCATCCGTACGATTAATGGGCGCGCTTTTCTCTATTCTTCTCGCTCCCCGCTTGCCTTGACGCTACGTCCGGTCTACCGCGCGCTCCACAGGTTGGCGGCTCGCACCGCCGCCGCCACGGTATTTGAGATCAGTGACGACCGCGCGTTCTTCGAGCGTCACGGGATCGCTGGGAAGATGCCCGTTCTGATTCGCGGTGCCGGCGTCGATGTCGAGGGGTTCGATCGAGCACTGAGCTCGGGACCCTCGCCAGATCAGCTTCGCCGCGAGCTTGGGCTTGGCGACGCCGAAGTCGTCATTACCGTGACGCGGATGACCAGGCAGAAGGGCATTCCGGCGCTGCTCGACGCGGCCGCCCGGGTGCACGAGGTGCGTCCCGATGTACGCTTCCTGCTTGTCGGGCCGCGCGAATCCGAAGGACCCCTCGCCATCACGCAAGCTGAGATTGATCGGCATGCCCCCTATGTGAAGGCGATCGGGCCGAGATCGGACATCCCGGCTCTGCTCAGGCTGGCAAATGTATTCGCGTTTCCGACTGAGTACCGTGAAGGCGTGCCTCGGGTTCTCCTTGAGGCCGCACTCGCCGGCCTGCCAATCGTGACCACCACCATGCCGGGTTGCGCTGAGGTCATCCGCGATGGATGGAACGGATTGCTGGTGCCCCCGGGAGCGCCGCCCGTATTGGCCGCAAAGATTCTCCACCTGCTCGCCAATCGAGAGAAGGGCCTGGCCATGGCCGATCGCGCCGCCGAGTATGTCAGGAAGGAGTTCTCGCTCACAACTGTTGTCGATCGGCATGCTGCTCTCTACAGGCAGTTGATTGACCGTGCGCCCCCAGCCCGGTTCAAAGACGGGAGGTTGGCGTCGACGATTAAGGGGGACACATGCAGCGCCCTCTAGGGACTCATGCACGCGCCGCGTACGCCAGGTGGTGCGCGGTAGCGGCCGTGCTCGGGGCCAGTGCATTGCTCCTGCAAGGCTTCGTGTTCGAGACGCCGACGCGCGCGCAGGCCACGACCACCCTGCATTTCGCTTCCAACGGAAACTTCGACTCGGCCGGAAGCTATGTTCCCGGCTCTGCCGGTTTCAATCTTGCGGATGTCAGCAGCCTGGCGCAGCTGGAGTCTCTGCCGGACGGTGTGAGAGGCCTGGTGTGGGTCGGTCAATGCAACGGCGCGGATGCCAAATTCGTCGATACCGTCCGCCCGTTCATCGGCCACACGAAACTGTTCGGCTTCTATTTGATGGATGATCCGGATCCAACCGGACAACACTTCGCGCTTTGCACGGCTGACAATCTGAAGGCGGAGTCGGACTGGATCCATGCCAACGTGCCGGGGGCAAAGACCTTCATCCTGCTCATGACGATGACGTCGTCACGAACACCGTCTTTCAAGGACACCTACAACCCAGCCAACTCGCATGTCGATCTGTTTGGCATCGATCCCTACCCGTGCCGAACGGAGTTGAAGGGCTGCGATTACCGCCAGATCGATCGCTATGTCGCGGCGGCCGAGGCCGCTGGGGTGCCGCGCGACAAGATGGTCCCGGTCTACCAGACCTTCGGCGGCGGCCGCTGGATCAATGACGGCGGCGGCCGATACGTGATGCCGACCGCAAGTCAGATGCAGCTAATGTTGGCGCGCTGGGACGTGCTCATACCGACACCCGTTTTTGACTTCGCCTACAGCTGGGGAGCGCAGAATGGAGACTGGGCCCTCGCCGGCTCACCGGAATTGCAGGCAGCGTTCTTGAGCCGCAATCAAAACCCAATCGCTTTGAACCGAATGAATTGAAGTCCAATGGAAACCGCCCGAACGTGTCGCAACCGCAAAACATGCCAGCCGGGCGGCACTTATGCGCGCGTCAAGATAAGAACGACGGACATGAGGTCTGGACTCCTGCCTGCTGCCCCGCAAACCATGGCGACATTTCAGATCGTCACTCAAAGACTGCCCTCTTCGATCGAGCGGCGGTTACGGAATCGATCGACGCAGCGCGAGGTACGTCGATGATCCTGGACTTCCTGTTCGCATTTGGGCTGCTGCTGACGCCCGCCTCCCAATTGCGGATTGTGGGCTTGCCAGTCGGACCGGGCGAACTTTGTCTGTTCATCTGGGTCATCCTCGTACTCGGTCGCGAAGCAGCTCACCTTCGCCTGGTCCTGACGCCGGCTCTGTCTCGACTCCTGGTGTTCTGGTCGCTGTTTGTGCTTGCGCAGAGCCTCGGAACGTTGACGGCAAAGCTCATCGGCGACGAGCACGATTCCGAATGGTTCATGCACGATGTCATGGCCTATCCCCTGTTGGCCGCCATCAGTTGCCTGAGCGTGGTCGGGCCGCAACCCGGACCCAGGTTGCGTCGCATCACCTGGCTTTTGTGTGGATTCGGCACGCCGGTTGTGGTCGCACAGCTCGCCAACGCCTGGGGTTTCTACAGCATTCCTTCGGTCGATCCGCTATGGTGGGATCAATTCCGAGGCTGGTCGTCGAATCCGCATCAACTTGCAGTACTCTGCATGGTGCTTGGAATTCTATCGCTCCATCTTGCCGAAACGTCCACCAGGCTCGGCGCGAGGATTGGCGCTCTGGCCTGCGCCATCATCCCCGTCTACACGGGCCGGCTCACCGGGAGCGACTCGTTTACACTCATTCTTGTGCTCGCCGGCCCGATCTTCTTGGCGCTCAAGTGCCGCACCTTGCTGTTCTCGCGAGCACGGCAGATCAGCTTCCGGTCAGCGTTCGCCTGGATGATTGTGCTGGCGTTGCCCGGAGTCGTGATTTCGATCGCGCCGCTGGCCTACTCGATCGCGGTCGAAGCCAGGGACTTCGCCAAGTCGATGGCACGGGAAAACCCCGAGCAAACCAGGGAGAAGACGGAATTGCGATTTGAGCTTTGGAGCCAGGCCATCAGGCGGGGTGTCGAATCCGGCATGCTCGGCCTAGGCCCCGGTCCGCATCTCGAAATCCCGAACTCCATCGTCTCCGCGAGGAAAATGGATACGGTCCATCCCGAGTTTGTTGAGCACCCCAAGCCCTCGTTCGTGCCGAACTTCGAGGCGCACAATACGATGCTCGACCTTTTTACCCAGGGCGGGCTCCTGATCGTCCTAAGCTTCGTCTGGCTCGTGGTGACGGCTTTCAGGTCCGCCTACGCGACCGGTCAAGCAGCCTTGCCGACATTGCTGTGTGGCCTATGCATTTACGCCGTCGCCACCTTTCTGCTTCGGCATCCTATCTTCTGGTTTGTAATCGCAGTCTGCCTGACCGCAGAGCCGATGCCGGCGGACCAGCTACGATCGGTCGCCAGAGGCTACGTACTGCGCGGCCATGCTCGCCTCGCGAACGCATGGGGTCGCTCTCGTGCGCGCCCGCGACCCGCATATGGAGCGAGCCAACTGGGCTCGGGGTCGAGCTGACCGCGAGGATGGAGCGATGGCAGGGAGGTACGGATGCAGCTGATGGATAAGACGGGTCTCATCGCCGACAGCATACCATTGAGGTCCGACTTCGAAGGCGTGCGGCAAGACGACCAGACCACGATCGCGTCCGAACCGGGCGTCCTGCAAGTGATCGGGATCCTGCGTCGAAGGAGCAAGCTCATCCTCACCATCGCTGGTGTAGGAACGATGCTGGCAGGCATCGCCGGTCTGCTCATAACACCCAAATATACTGCGACCGCGCAGGTCGTTCAGGTTCAGGGCACCGCTTCCCTAGGTCCCGAGGCGCTCCAGCAGGCCGTCGACACTCAGGTGACGATGCTGACGTCTCCCTATCACTTGCGCCACGTTCTCGACAGCTTTCGGAACGATCCTCAGTTTCGTGGACTGGCGCCTGACGTCGAAGCGGATCCGGCCACTCCGCCGAAACCTGCTCAGGCTGAGACGAGCGAGGCCGGGCCGCTGGGCCTGAAGGAGCTCAAGCGGCGGCTTGGCGTCTGGATTGGACCGCTATTCCGGCACAAGCGAACCGACGCAGGCCTGCAATTTGACGATCTCCAGCGTCGTCTACAGGCCCTCCAGGAACGCCGCTCACGCATCATCAACGTAACCTTTCAGTGGACGACTCCCCAGAGGGCTGCCGACATCGTCAATCGAATCGTCGAACTCTACGTCCAGAGCAATGCCGAGCAGCAACGGGCCTATACCGCCAGCGAACTGGCTCGGATTGACCAACGGATTGCTACGGTCAAGGGCGACATCGAGCGGACTAGCGCGGCTCTGCAAAAGGCAATTCAGCGCCGCTCCGATGCGGGTCGCAGCGCCGGTAGCACGGAACAAGAAGCTGACCTTGATCCACGCGAGCTCGAGCGTCGGACCGCCGCCAGCGCGCAACTCTACGCAAGTCTTCTTCAGCGACAAAAGGAGATCCGCGAACAGGAAGAACTCGTCAACCCGGACGTAAGTATTCTCTCGCTTGCCTCTCCGCCGTCTCGGCCGAGCTCTCCGAATCCGATCCTGTTTATGCTTCCCGCTTTGATCGTCTCCTTGATTTGCGGGAGCTTCGTAGCTCTCGCACAAGAGCGCCTCGACAGTGGGCTGCGCAGCGAAAGAGAAGTCACCGATGCGTTCGAACTCTCCTGCATCGGCCTGGTACCCCGAATGCCGCCGAGCCAGTTGGCCCACTCCGTAAGTTACCTTCGGGGCGAGCCATTCTCCCCGTACGCGGAAGCACTTCGGTCAACGGTTGCGACGTTGCGGTTGGCCGAGCCAGGCCACGCGAAGGCGCTCCTGATCGGCTCCAGCATTCCTGGGGAAGGGAACACCACGCTCGCCCGGGGCCTCGCGGCTTATGTCGGCCTCCTCGGACGACGTGTGCTCCTGATCGGCATCGACCTTCCCGGAGGCATGAGCGCTGGCGAGTTCAACAACGGCGGCGAGCGACGAATCGTCGGTCTACAGAACCGGTCGCTCGCGGACTCGATCCGGCACATTCCGCAGGCCGGCTTCGACTACCTTCGGATACCCGGCTATCGGCTCGACCCAATGAGTGCAGTCGAACAGATGGCCGACCTTATCCGCCAGCTGCGCGAACGCTACGATTGCGTGATCATTGATGGTCCGCCTGTCCTCGCAGCCGTTGAGGCGCGATTGCTCCCGTCGATTGCCGACAAGTTTCTCTTCGTCGTCAAATGGGGGAGCACGAGGCGGGAGGTCGCTCAAAACGCCTTGGGCCTGCTTCGCAACTGCGGGCGCATCAAGAACGAGCGCGGCGATTTTGCGGCGGCCATCGTGACACAAGTCGATCTCAAGAGGCATGCGCAATATCGCTACGGGGATACGAGCGAATTCCTCGCCGGGGCCGCAGACGCGCCTCGCACCGGCATTGGTCAAAGGTGCCTCGCAATACCATCTGCCCTATATCAACGGATGCAGGAGGTCGGATTTCAAGTGCTGGACATTGTAAGATCATTCGGGCGGAAAGGGCACGAAGGATGAGACCGGATGCCCTGCACAGGACAGACTTGATCGGTGGCCCGGCCGCAGAGAGCGCGATCTTGCCGCTTGCTCTTATGGTCTTGAACGACTTCGATCGGCACGACATCACCTACTTCTACTGGAAGAGCAGCAATCGGATTTGCCGCGGCCTGACCGGCGACGGAGATCTCGATCTGGTTGTCGCGAAACGGGATCAGCATCGCGCTCAGGCGATCGTCCTAGAGCGCGGTCTCAAGTCCTTTCCTGCCGTCGCCTATCGGGACCATCCGTCGGTCTTGAGCTATCTCGGTTATGACGAACCGAGTGGCCGGATCGTGCATCTTCATCTGCACGTCCGACTGGTCGCGGGCGCCAGCCTGCTCAAGAACTACCACTTGCCGTGGGAGGAGGCCCTGGCGAGGCGAGCGATCGTTCATCCGGAGCTGCCGATCCGTATGTTGGAGCCTGCAGACGAGGCATTGCTTTTGATTGTACGCGGGTGCCTCGAACTGAGGCGATCGGATCCTGTCGTGCTGCGCAACTGGCGGGCAATGACACGCAAATTCGCACTTGATCGCGCAGAGCTCGCCGATCAGATTCCACGCGCTGCGCTCAGAAAGCGAGCGGCAGAACTCCTGGGCGACGATCTGGCCGACATGGTTGCAGACGCCCTTTATTGCCAGACCGCGCTGGAGCATCAGCGACATTTGCGGCGGCGTATCCGAAAGCACCTGGCGCCGCATCGTACCTACAACGATCTTGAGGCAGGACTGCGAGGTCTGATACGCGCCACGCACCTCGTCGCTGGTTACCTAAACAAACGCATTATCTGGGCACCCCGGCCGTGGAGCCGACGGGCCCCAGGTGGTGGGCACGTTGTGGCCGTCATCGGCGTCGACGGAAGTGGGAAATCAACCATCGTCGCGACAATTCGGCAGTGGCTAGGCCAGGAAATGGATGTCATTCCGATCTATTTCGGTACCGGGGCAGGACGTCCTTCGCTCATATTATGGCCGCTCAAGCTGATGGTGCCTCTGATCACGCCGTTGTTCAAAACCAAGCCCAAAGGCTCATCGCATGGCAAGATCTCGGGTCGCCCCCCGGGCCGATTATACAGTGCTCTCCTGGCGATTTGGGCGACCGCCACTGCCATCGAAAAGCGGACCAAGCTGTCGGCGGCGCATCGCGGAGCCCGCCGCGGCCTTGTCGTAGTCACGGATCGATACCCGCAGAACGAAATCGCCGGCTTCAACGAAGGTCCGCTGATGCCGCGCCTGATCGGGATCCCTCTCTGGCTACGTCGATTTGAGGCTAAAACCTATTCCCTTGCCGCGCGCCTTCCACCGGATATCGTCATCAAGCTGGTCGTGCCGCCGGAGGTTTGCGCCAAACGCGAACCCGACATGGATCCTGCCGTCATTACGCAGCGTATCGCGGCCATCCCGCGACTGGCGTTTTCCGGCGCGCGCGTGGTCTCGATCGACGCCCAACAGCCTCTAACCGACGTCATTCGCGCGGTGAAGAAGGAGGTGTGGCGAATACTTTAGCGCGAACGAGAAACGGTCCAATTCAATCAGTTCATTTGTCTGGATACGAATATGATCATCGAATTTTTCGGTCCTCCAGGCGCCGGCAAGACTACTCTTGCACGTACTCTTGCGGCACGTCTGCGTGAACGTAACTACACCGTGGACCTCATACTCAGCCATCGGCCGGCGGAGCGTTGGCCGAACGAGAACGTCAAATCATCGACATCGGCCCTTCGGAAGATATCGTTCGCGGCACGGCGCTTGACGCGTCCGTTGGCGGAGTTGGCGTCAATGATGCTCCGACCGCGGGGGATTTCACGCGATCTCGGGACAGCGTTGGGCCTGATCAAGATCCTTCCACCGTCCAGCGCGCTCTCTTCGCTCCGGCTGCTGCAATATATGTCCAGATTGTCGCATGCATGGTTTCGCAGATCTGCGATTGCGCACATCGTCTTGTTCGACCAAGCGTTCGTCCAGGCGATTTGCTCTTTGACACTCCTCTGCGGCATCGCAGACGAGGCATTGATCTCGTATGCGCTGGACTTTGTCCCCGAACCAGACCTCCTGATTCGCCTCGACGCACCGACCAAGCTCCTCGAGGAGCGGCTCCGCGACCGACATCATCTCGGGGGCAAGATCGAACGGCTGCTCGAGCTGGACGTGGAGACCAGCCTCAACTCACGCAACGTCGTCGATCTCCTGCACAAATTGCTGCGCAGGAAAGGCCGAAACGTCGTGAGCATCTCGTCGCTCAATCAAGCGTCTCTCGCCGCGGCCGTCGAACAGATGGAACGGCAGATCGTGAGCATCGTTGAGCAACACAAGCGCGGCACGATCAAACCGGAACATGTTGAGGCGGACATCTCAGGCCATTCCCTGTTGAATCATTTTCCTTAAATCATTTTTCGACCCGGATTTTACGCGCTGGATAAAGCCAGGGCTGCAAGGACAATAAAATGAACATGCATGAGCGCGGCGTCGGTAACGCGCGGATCAGACGAGTGGTAGTCGGAGGAGCTGCAGCATTCTCTATCTATGTTGCCAGTGCTGGCGTAACTGCCTGTGCGCAGCTCTTGCTAGCCAGAATTGTCGGCGCTCACACCTACGGCGTCTACGCCTATGTCATCGCCTGGATAACCATTCTCGCATATTTCTGCGCGCTCGGTTTCGACATCGCACTGCTGCGCTTCGTGTCCGCATATCAGACCATGGGAGCCAGCAACCTTGCACGAGGCGTCATCCAATACGCGGAGCGACGTTCCCTTGCGATAAGCCTTTTGGTCGCATTCATCGGGGCGGGCATTGTCGACATCTGGCCCAGGCCGTTCTCGACGGAATTGACAAATGCCTTTCTGGTTGGCTTCGTTCTCATTCCCATTCTGCCGCTGTTATGGATACGCTGCTCGGTCGTCCGCGCTTTTGGTGGCGTTGTGCCGGCACTTATACCCGACCGCGTGGTGCGGGACGGATTGCTTGTGATCCTTGTCGTCGTGGCCGGTCTTTTGCTCGGATCGCGCATCGAGGCACAGGGAATCATGATGGCGACCGTCGTTGGCGCCGTTGTCGGGCTCGTGCTCGCCAGCCAAGCCGTTCGTAGATTGTGCCCGGACGCAATCAGAGCGGCGGAGCCCCAATATGCGCCCTCAAGTTGGCGGCAGACCGCCGTGCCGTTCATGATCATCGCGGGGGCAGAAGCTCTCCTCAACCGCGCCGGCGTGGTGCTGCTCGGTTGGTTCGGAGACACCAGAGAGGCCGGAATATATAGCCTGGTCTTCAACATCGCATTCCTGGTGGCATTGCCCCGCACTGCGATCAACACCCTGTTCGCACCGACCATCTCAAGCCTGTTCACGAGGAACGACCGGGTGACCTTGCAGGCACTCGTGACCAAGGCCGCTTTATGGACCCTCTGTACCGCGGTGGGCATCGCGCTCGGGTTGGCCATCGTGGCCGAGCCGCTTCTCTCCTGGTTCGGCGAGGATTTTGTGGCTGGCGCCCCCGCCCTGCACATCCTCCTCTTGGGGCAGGTAATTTCAGCGGCGTTCGGATCTTTGCTGCTCATCATGACGATGACCGAGCACGAACGGGCGGCTGCCGTTCTGCTGACCCTGAGCGCTGCGACCAACATCCTCGTCAGCGTCGCACTCATCTACTGGCTTGGACTGACCGGCGCTGCGATCGCCAGCTCGGCCGCGTTGATCATCTGGCACATCGCCATGGCTTTCTTCGTTTTCCGGTCTCTGCGACTGCTGCCCGGTGTCCTTGCGGTATTCGTGCCTAACCGCAAGGAAAAAGCCACGGCGCGACCGGAAGTCCGTGCGGAGGCGCCGTCCGGTTGAGATTTCGTACCTCGCCGGCGCACCACAACGACGCGACGGCCGAGCCCGTTTCAGGGGCGCAGGTAGCTCCAGCCCTGCTCCTGCAGCTCCATCAGCCGAACCACGCCGGATTTGGTGACCTTCGCCTGCGATATAAGTGGAATCTCCTTTGCTTCAGTCTTCGCCATATTTTCCTTGGTATTTCCGCATGCGGAGAACGAGACCTCGGGCATGGTCTCGCTCATGGACTTGATGCGTGCCTTCACCGGCGAGGTATCGTCTCGCAGCATGTGCAACCCTGGTCCGAATGCCACCAGCTCGACCTCGACCTTCTGACCGATTTCGGAGTAGTGCTGAACCGTGTTGCTGACGTTGTTCAACGCGAGGTTCATGAGCGCCGGATCATTGACGTCGACCTGGACGACGAGCCGGTGCGACTGCGCTCGCTTGGGACTGACGATCATCTTGGCATTAGCGTTCAGCTTAAGGCTTCCAGCTTGAGAAGCATAAGTAGTCTGGATCGCGCTCACCAGAAACGCGCCAGTGAAGGTCAGACTGGCGAAAACGACGATTGTCTTGTTCATGCTGTCTTCCCCTGAATTGTGCGGAACACGCGCAGCCTAGGCTGGCCCGTCCAATCTGTTGCGAGCGGCTGCGCTGGTCAAGGAATGCACAGCAGCAGCGCAGACGATCTACTTTATTCCCGGAACGGCGCGCCTCTACCTCCTTTTGGCTACCTATACTGCCACATCGACAGAGCGCCAACCGAGGCGGTGTCATTGATGACGCCCAACGACAAGATGACTAGGGCCAGATCTGAGCTGTCACGATGGGGTTACAGGAAATTGCGCACGAAATGATTGTCTCGCTGAGCGGCGTTCCCCGTCCTCTCCGACAGGGCCGATCGCTTGGCGGTGATTTCGCGCGGACAGCTGCTGCGGCGACATTCCTCCTGGCACTCTGTGTCGGATTGGCGCATGGCGGCCCGCTCGACACTATCGAGTTCGACGTTCCGGCAGTCGACGCCGAACGGATCAGGCAGCACCAGGCGCTTGAACAGGAGCGTGATCGAGCCGACAGGCTCGCACGTGAACTGGCAAGTGTCCGAGCAGAGCTCGATGCCGTCCAACTCGATCGCGCGCATGCGATTGGAGCCATTGAGCTGGGGATCAGGCAAACTCACGCCCTTGAGCTGGAACGGGACAAGGTGAACAATCTCGCGCGAGACCTCTCGTTCCTCAGGGCGGAGCTCGCCACGGCCCGGATCGCAGCCTCAAAGGCGATGCAGATCTCCGCAGCGGAACCCAAGCAAGAGCCGATAGTCGCACCTGGAAGCGGCAAAGACAGCGCCGCGGCCGAGCTTGCGTCGCTCCGATCGGACCTCGACGTCGCGCGGAGCGCCGAGACAGAAGCCACAAAGGCCATCGCCGCAGAGGTTGCGCAGAAGGAAGCTCTTGAGCGTGAGTTGAAGCAGCATCGCGAAAAATCCGCCGCGCTCGCCACCGAGCTGACTTCCTTTAAGACTGAGCTCGAAACCGCACGGGCGGCAGCTTCCGAAGCCTCCAAAACTGCCGCTGCCGAGGCCGCGCAAACAGAAGCCATGAAGCGGGAATTGAAGCTACAACGCGACAAGGCGGATGCCGCTGCCTCCGAACTGGGTGCCCTGCGGACGGCGGCCAACACAACTCGAACCGAGGCCTCAGACGGCGCGAAAGCAACCGCCGAAGAGAAGCTCGCCCTGGAGAAAGAACTCGCGCAACAGCGAGATCGAGCAGATGCCGCCGTGAAGCAGCTCACCTCCGTCCAAGCCGAGTTCGAGGCCGCGCAAGCCGCCGCTATGAAGGCCAGCAAAGCCGAGACCGAGCTGAGGCAGACGCAGGAACGCGAGCTGGGCCAGCAGCGAGACAGAGTAGACGCGCTCGCACGCGAAACGGTGTCGCTGACGAACCAACGTGATGATGCGCGTTCCGCCGCCGGAGACGCCGCGCGGGCCACCGATGCCGCCCAGGCCGAGAACAAGAAGGCAGCGATCAGACAGAGGGACAAGAGCGAAGCTCTCCTTCGCGAACTGGCCTCTGCGCAGAAAGAGGTCGAGGAACGTTCCGCGGGCCTCGCCGCTGCCTATGCCGAAATCCTCAGGGTCACGGAACTCAACGCGACGGCCGCGAAGCAGAACGATGCCCTCGCCAGTGAGCGCAAGCGCGCCGACGGTCTCGCACGCGAGCTTGCGTCGGCCAGGGCGCAGGTCGAGGAAGCCAATGGAAAACTGGCAGCAACAAACGCTTCCACAGGCCGGCCGCCGGAACAGACTGCGCAGGAGCGTGCGCCCGATCTCGCTCCTAACGGCGAGGGAGGGGGTCGCTCGCGCGAGCAGGACACCGCTTGGACGGTCACCTCCAACCCACAACCTCCCTCGAAACTTGGCTCATCGACATTGCAGGCGCAAACGCCGAATCGCGACGCGCCCGCAGATCCGGGTTCGAAGGTCGCCGCGGCATCGGAGCGCTCCGCTCCGGCAAGCGCGACGCCCCGCGCCCTCGCAGACGAGCAGAGGCTGCTTGCGCGGGCGACTGCGTTACTCCGGCAGGTCGACATCAGCAGCGCTCGCCAGTTGCTGGAGTTGGCTCTTGCCCGTGGCAGCGCGCAGGCCGCCTTCATGCTCGCGGAGACCTATGATCCGCCCGTGCTGGAATCGTGGCATGCACGCGGAGTCGCGGGCGATCGGACCAAGGCACGCGACTTGTATCAAAGAGCAAAGGCCGGCGGCATTGACGATGCAGAGGAGCGCATCAAGGCGCTGAATTAGCGCCGCACCAGATCTCGAAGCAGCCAGACGACGGAGAACGACACATGCGCATGATCAAGTTGGCGCCGGCAGTTTTATCGGCGCTGGTCGGGCTGCAGATGGCGGCGAACGCCCAGTCTGTCAGGACACCCGCAACGCCGGTCGTGGCACCGGCAAAGAACGCCGACATGATCGCAAAAGAGCGCATTAATGCCTGGACCGTCGGGCTTGCAGGCGGTCTCATCGAGGGTGCTCCGCTTCGACTTGCGGCGGAGATCGCCCGCGTCGTCAACGAAGAAGACAAGCTCCACGTCATCCCGATCGTGACGACCGGCGCGACGGAGAACGTCAATGCTCTACTTTATCTGCGGGGGGTGGATGCGGCGATCATCAATACGGACGCCCTCGACGAGTACAAGGCCCAGGTCCCGTCGATCGACCGGCGCATCGTCTACATTCTCAATCTTTTTCCTGCCGAACTGCACGTCTTCGTGCGCCCCGAGATCAAGTCGCTCGATGACCTCAAGGGTAAGAAGGTCAATTTCAATACGCAAGGAACAGCAGCCGCCTATTCCGGTCCGCTGATCTTCAGCCGGCTAGGGCTGAACGTCGAGAAGATGTTCATTCCCCATCAGGTCGCATTGCAGCAGATGAAGAGCGGGGAAATCGCGGCGGTTGTGTTCATCACATCGAAGCCGGTCGATGCCTTTTTGAAGGGACGTTGGGAGCCCGGGTACAAGTTTCTGCCAGTCGAGTACGACTCGCGGTTCGAGGACTACTATCTGCCGTCTGCGATCAACTCGGCGGACTATCCGAGCCTCGTGCCGCAGGGGGAACGCATCTCGACTATCGCCGTTCCTACCATTCTCGCGAGCTACAATTGGCCGAAACAATCCGACCGCTACGTGCGCATGGCCCGCTTCGTGGATCAGTTGTTCGGCCGGCTCGACCGGCTGCAGTCCCCCGGCTTCGATCCGAAATGGAAAGACGTGAGCCTCCGCGCCAACGTGCCCGGCCTCGCCCGGTTCGGCCCAGCACAGGAATGGCTCGATCGCTCACAGGGCGCGACGGTGGGACTGTCTCGATGAAGGGCATAGGTGCGGTGGCTTTGATTACGTTAGCAATCCTGGGCCCACCGACCTGCGCACAGGCGGACGATGCCACCGACCAGTTGAAGAAATGTGCCCGGCTTGAAGGAATGGAACGCCTGAAATGCGTCGATGAGTTGCTTGGAGAGGCAGCAGAACCGACCACCCCGGCACAGCTGGGGCAGGGCTGGATCATCAGCGAGACGACTTCACCGGTGGACTACAAGCCACAGATCGAGGCGCAGACCATGGGACGCCCAGCGACAAAGGAATCGCCCTCCTCGTTCTCCATCCACTGTCGCGCCAGTCGGACCGAGCTGATGATATCCACCTCGCCCTCCTGGAAGCCACCCCCTGACAGCGTCGTGAAGGTCGTGTACCAGATCAACGACCAGCCATCCGTCGAAGAGCGGTGGCGCACTACAGAAGGCGGCAAAAGCCTTGCCTTTCAGGGTGACGTCGTTCGACTGTTGCGCTCAATGCCGGAGGGCGGCCAGCTCCTGATCAGGGTTTACGCGGGAAAGGCTCTGCCATACGAAAGCACGTTTCAGTTGACCGGCCTGGATTCGGTTCGACGCAAGCTCGCGAAAGCCTGCAACTGGCCGAACTCCTGAGCAACCTCCCCATCTGACCAAAGACCGGTCCGCTTGTTCAATCGCTCCTTGAGCCAGCTAGTTTTCCCGCATGCCGCGCCGTACCGCGTCCGTCATCGGTTGCGTCAGATAGGCCAGAACAGTGCGTTCGCCGGTGGCGATCAGAACGTCGGCCATCATCCCGGGCTTGAGCTTTTCGCGTATCTTCTCGGGAAATTGCGCCACCTGCACCGAGACCTTGACCTCATAGTAAGGTTGATGCGTCGCTTCATCGCGAACCGCATCAGCTGCGATCGAGAGAACTTCGCCGACGGCGATCGGAGTGGAGCGCGCCTTGAACGAAGGAAGCCGGATTTCCGTGGGCAGCCCGACCTGTACATGATTGATGTCAAGGGACGAGACCCTTGCCGCCACCACGAGCACATCATTGTCGGGCACGACCTCCATCAGCACGTCGCCGGGCTTGATCACGGCACCAACGGTGTGGACTTTCAAATTCACGATACGTCCGGAGCGCGGCGCGCGCACGTCCATCCGGGTCAGAATGTCAGCGGCGACCCGCAGCTTCTCGCGCGCATCGCCAAGTTGCGCCCTCGTCTCAGCCAGCTTGGCAGTCGCTTCCTCCAGGACCTTCTGTCCGACCTGGTCGATCTGCAGCCGCGACTCGTCGATGACGCGTCCATAGCGGGCGATGTCGGCCTCGTAGGCGCCGATCTTTCCGTCGAGCTCGGCTTTGCTGCGCTCGAGAGTAGCGACACGTGCGAAAGCAACGATTCCCTGATCGGCGAGCGGCTTGAGCTTGGCGTATTCCTGGCTCACACTATCGAACTGCGCGCGCGACGCCTTGCTTTGCGCATTGCTTCCCTCGATCTGGCGCTGCGCCTGCGCGATACGCTCTTCAAGGATCGATATCTCGATTTTTCGTGCAGCGCGTCGTTCGTCGAAGCGCCGCTTCTGATCGCCCATCGCACGTTGCGCCGATGGATCCGAGGCCGTCTGAGCCAGCTCGGCGGGGAACGTGATCTTGTTGCTCCCGTCGGCTTCGGCCTGGAGGCGCGCCTCCTCGGCGACCGCCGAATAAACAGCCGAGCGCGCAATCTCCTCTTTCGCCCGTTCCTGAGTTGGATCGAGCCGCAACAGGACTTGTCCTTCTGCGACATGAGCGTCGCCGGTCACCATCAGACTTTGAACGATGCCGCCCTCAAGGTGCTGCACGGCCTTCTTGTCGCTCTCGACCACGACCGAGCCCGTGGCCACCACGGCGCCATCGATCGAGGCCAGGGCGGCCCAACCGCCAAACACGACGAATGTGACGAACACGATGGCGAAGCCCCGCCTCGCTGGAGTGTGCCAATCGCCGGACGGGCCACCAGGGTCTCGCCCCGAGCCCCAATGCGAAAGCATCGGTCCAATGGCCTTCGCAAGACGAGGAAGCCGCCTTGCCAGTGACCGCAAGTTGGCGATGGCGTCGGGCAGGATGTGGCTCGCGCGAGGCTTATCGCTCGCGCTCAAGCGCTTGAGAAGCGCAGTAAATTCACGTTGAGGCGTGTTCTCTTTGACCGACATCATGTTGTCCATCACTGCCTCGTCGCGTGAGCTGGACGCGCCGGCTTCGAAAGAGGCACGTTGAGGGGAGCGCCGTCGGCGCGATGATGACCTTCGACTTGGTGACGGCGCTCACCCGGCTCTCGAGCATCGCGATGCATCGGCGTGACCGCTTGCCCCAGCAGCACGGGAAGAAGCTCGTCGCGTGTCCCGACCCGCCCAAGGCGTCCTTCGTGCATGAAGACGATCTTATCGACCAGGGCAAGCAGGTTGGGGCGGTGATTGATGATCACAACCGTCACGCGCTCCTTCCGCAGCGTCTGGATCGCATCTGCGAGTGCGCGGTCGCCATCGCCGTCCAAATTGGCATTCGGCTCATCGAGCACCACCAGCACGGGCCTGCCGAACAGCGCGCGCGCCAAGCCGATGCGCTGCCGCTGACCACCCGAAAGACCAGCCCCGTTATCGCCGATGACTGTATCATAGCCCTTCGGAAGCCGTTGAATCATGGCATGCGCGGACGCCAATTGCGCAGCCTCGACGACCGCTTCATCCGTCGCGTCATCGCGGAAGCGAGCGATATTGTCGCGCACCGTGCCGGCGAACAGCTCGACGTCCTGCGGAAGATACCCCAGGCGTTGCCCAAGGAAATTGGGGTCGAAATGCCTTGTGTCGTTCCCATCGATGCGCACGCAACCGCGAACGACGGGCCAGGAGCCGACAAGAGCCCGCGCCAGCGACGATTTCCCGGAGCCAGACTGTCCGACCACTGCAACGATCTCGCCGGGGGCCAAGTGGAAAGACACATCCGCGACCGCCGGCATTTGGGATCCGGGTACGAGCACTGTGACGGCTTCGACCGAAACCTCCCCAGCCAGTGGCGGCAACCTGGTTGGCGGGCGCTCTGCGGCCCGATTCCGAAGCGCGGCGTCGAGCCGCGCATACGACGTACGCGCGACGACGAGGGCCTTCCACTGCGATACGGCTGCTTCCACCGGCGCGAGCGCCCGCCCCATGATGAGCGATGCCGCGAACAGAACGCCTCCCGATATCTCCTGCTGGATCGCGAGGTAGGCGCCGACCCCCATGATCGACACCTGAAGAGCCATCCGCAGGAATTTGGAGATCGCAAGCAGCGTGCCTCCGCGCTCGCCCGCCCGGGCGCCGTCGAGAAGTGCCTCGCCATGTGTTGAGCTCCAGGCGGTGCGCACGGCAGGTCCCATTCCAAGCGCTCGGATGGCCTCGGCGTTGCGTAGCGAGGATGTCAGTCGGTCTAGGGCATGAAGGTTTTTCGACGCGGCCGCAATGAGCGGCGCCTTGGTGGCACGCTCATTGAGGAAGGCCAGCAAAAGAATGGCAACCGCACCGGTCAGAGCGACCAGGCCAATCAAAGGATGGAGCAGGAAGCATATTGCCAGGAATATCGGTGTCCACGGCACGTCCATCAATGACGTGATCACACCACCCGACAAGATCTCGCGCAGAGTGTCCACGTCACGAAGCAGTTGGACGTGATGCGAGCTGCTCGTGCTCAGGGAATGGCCGAGCGCGGTCTCGAAGACTTCCCCGGAAAGGAGCTGGTCGAACTGGAGACCGACTTGCACCAGGACCCGGCTGCGAAAATGCTCGAGTGCCGCGTAGCTGACAAATACCGCGAGCGCGATCAGCGAGAGCAGCAGGAGGGTCATTCCGTTCCGGCTGGTCAGCACGCGGTCGTAAATCTGCATTGTGTAGAGCGGCGAAACGAACACCAGCAGGTTTATGAAGATCGATAGTCCGCCGGCCGCAAGCAGGCCAGGACGTATCTGACGGAACCCATCCGCGAGCGCGGAAACCTTTGCCGTAGCGTACATGTGCGTATCCGGGCAGCCCTTGGACGGGCAGCGGCAAGAAGTTGAAATTTGCATGTGATCGAGCGCAAGCGCTCGCATTCCAACATTCCGCCTCGCGCAGAATGGCACCCGGATCGCGATCACTGCAACAGCAAGCGATCCCCTAGGCAATTTTCATACGCGGGGCGTGCCCCGCGTATGTCTCTGTTAACGAAAACGGTCCCTCAACTCAGAAGTGCCACGCGTGATGGTCAGTATGCTGACTGGTCAGATCCGCCAGATGAGTCGCGGCATCCGTGTGGGTAGAAGTGGTATCCGTTGCGCTGCTTACGCTCGCAGTCGCGGTCGACATTGTGGCCGTCGAGACGACTGCCGGCGAGGCCGTCGTTGCGCTCGTCGCAAGCTGCGAGAAATCGAGCCCGTGATGGTGGTGATGGTGACTGTCGGTCGTCGTCGATGTCGAACCACCGGACGAACTGCCGCTGCCCGAGCCCGTGGTCGTGCCACCGGTGGTCGTACCGCCGCCCGCAGCGGTACCTGTGCCGCCGCTCGAGCCAGTGGTTGTGCCACCGCTCGAACCGGTCACGGGTGTCGTGCTACCGCCAGAACTGCCCGTCGAGCCACCGCTGGTGCCTCCGGCCGGAGGCGTCGTGCTCGTGCCGGTGTTGTGCTGCAAAAACACGCTCTGCAGCGCTGACGAGCTCTCGAGTGCCGTGTCGCCGTTCTGCGAACCCCACGCATAGGCGTAGTCGAAGGCCGGATTTGGAACAGCCGCCGCCCAATGAGCGAGCATAGTCTGTTCCTGCGCGGCCGTCGGCATCACATAATGGCCACCGCTGTCGTCGGCCCAGTTGCCGCCGCCGAAGGTCTGGAACACCGGAACGATGTGGTCCGCCGAAATCCCCGCGGACTCGGCTGCGGCCACGGCTTTGTCGATCATGCTGTAGTCGACCGTGCTCATGTCCGACCGCACCGGATACGGATCGATGCCGAACAGATCGATGTGGGTGTTGGTCGGGTTGTAGGTGTTCGCGTAAGTTGGATTTTCCGAAGACCCCATGTTCATCATGGTAATGAAGGTCTTTGCGCCCGGAACGTTGGCGTGGATGTAGTCCGACTCAGCCTTGAGGTTGGCCGCCGTCACCAGCGTATTGTACTGTCCCGTGGGATCCGGCTCATCCTTGAGGTAGAAGCCGAAGACTTTCGGATTTCCGATGTAGGGCTTCACTGCATCAATGAAGCTCTGAGTGACGCCGCTGCCCTGATCAAGGTAGATCATCCCCTGCACGCCTGCCGGCAATGCATTCAGCTCGCTCACCGACGAGACGTCGGCCAAGTTGAAGCCTGCCGCAGCTGGAGCGTACGTGCCCTGCGCGCTGATGTTGTTGCCTGCAGTGTAGTGTAGTGTTGCCAAATCGATTCCCCTATTGTGCTGAATGCCCCCAGCGCCCGTAAGTCTGAGCGCAACCGACGTCTCATTGCGGATGAACGTATGTTTACGTTTGAGGCAGGAATCTCGGTTCGATTGGGCCGAACCAAGGGATTATTGTGCCGAAACCTTGGGCACCTAATTGCGCCGCAACGGCCCCACGAATTTTCAATCCAAGATATTCATTGCAATTTCAATAGTCTGGCGCGAGATGCGGGTACAATATCCACAGCCCGTCGCCACATCGCCGACGCACACCACGTACCTTTGCGGGACCGGGTGGGTGCAAAACAAGACCCGCGCTCCGGTCCATCATCGCGAAGGTATCATCGTCATACCATCCCAGCACCACGCGGCCGCTCGCCACTCCGGATCACACCATCGCGCTTCAAGTATGAGCTTTGGTGACGACCACGCGCCTTCAACACCACGGGCCGCGTCGAGCTGAACGATCGGCCCGGCTAGCCGGCCGCAGCCAAACGTCGAGCGCCTATTGGCCGTCGAACGTCTGCCGATTCCATCTGACTCAAGGTAAGTCCAGCCTTGTCGCGGCGCGTAACACCCGGGTGATGAAGCTCTTCAGAAGCAGGGTTGAAAACGGCTTAAGCGGAATTCAGCGGTGATGCGACAATCCGGATCTGCAAAGAGCAGCTTTGACTAGCGTTCTCGAAACCGCGGGTTAGAGCGCAAGCGATGACCGTTAGGCTCGATGAAATTCGACCGCTTTGCGCGTTAGAGAGACCCTTGCCTCAAAGCCGGCGAGAAGCCACGCCTTGGATTGCGTGTGACCGGCTTTGCGGGAGCTTTCATTTCCCCACCATGCACTGAATTTGTGGGCGGAGGCGGGCAACGGTCGTCCGAGAATTGCCTCGATTTCCGCAAATGTAAGTCGAACGTCTGGGCCCCGCACGTTCCCCAGCCTCATTCGCAATGGATCGTAAATAGACATGAACGCCACAATTGTTGCCGCTTCACCCACACATTCACGTGCGGCGCTTCCCAAACGGGGCAAGCGTTGCCATGAGGAACGGGACGGAATCGTCAGTGCGCGTTTCGACCTACGTCTCTAAGGAGAGCATGGAGAAAGTTGCTGGCGTGGTCGTAATGTGCGCTGCCATCGGCGATCTGGCGGGCCTGCCGACCGAGTACGGTGCCAACAGTTTCGGAGCCGAACAGCTGCGTTGGGTCTGACCATAGCTCGAGTAAATAGTCAGGAACGTCTTTGGTTGTCACGAACAGCTGCAATAACCGGTTTTCACCATCGTGCTGCTGATCGTGGTGAGCCCTCGCTGCATAAAGAGCAAACAGGCCACGAAAAGCCTCACGGGAAACGACTGATTTCACCATCGCAATGTCCCCCTTAACAACACAGAAATTAATTTGAAAACTCTGAAGCTCCGTCGCCGCAAAAGCTAGTGGAATCTTAGCAAAAAAAAGAGTCGGTGAAGCTCACGCATTATGCCACGAACCACGACTCATCAACGCGGCGTGGGCACACTCCTTCGACCTTTTTGATGACCTATCCAGCAACCGTCGGCGAAGCGCAGGGGGAAGGCCACGGCGAGCACTCCGCTTGATAATCATGAATGATCCCGAGGTGCTAGATCGTCGGGGGGTCATTGTTGTGGTCGGATCCCGACAATGGTGGCCGAACGGTCATTTTTAGCCCGCTCAACTGCGCTCCATGTTCATTTCCATTGCTGCTTGCTCTTCGGACAGACGCCTTTCGAGGTATTGCCGCTCAATTTCACTTAGATTCGTTTTCAGCAGCCGCCGATATCGATCAATGTTGTTTCTGTTGGTTCGCAAACGAACAATTCTTTCTTCAGTCATCGTCCATCTCCCGACGGGCGTGGTCGCAATCACTTCCTAAAAAACAATGGTGGTCCCCACGATGAATAACGGCAACCTACGCGGTCTGGTCATGATCATCTGAGCGCACTGGCAAACAATTCGGTCACTGCAATCAATTTTCGACTTCAAGGTTAGTAGGGTTGTCTACCAAATCAAGCCCAAACGTGGCGCAAAGGGGGTAGACCGCTCGCGCCGGATGCTGCGCTGCGAAGCAGCGGGTCGTTACTCGAGCTGGATCATACCTGCAATCGGCTTGATCCGCATTTCCGCCAGCTCGTGAGCTGCACATATGGAATGCGTGGTTTCGATCGAGCGATGGCGATCCAATAGACTTGACGGGGGGCTGGAAGCTCGACAGCCTGTCTCTGACCTATCAAGCCGCCCGTTCGGGCGCAGGGATCGCGCTGGGCGAAATGTTCTACAATATAGACGACGTCTTGTCAGGTCGCCTGATCACGCCTGTCCCTCACGTCGTGGAAGATGGTCCGTCATTTTTCCTCTCCTGCCGCCAATCTAGAAAGGACGAGCCTGGGATCGTCAACTTACGAAATTGGATCGTCCATGAAGCGCAGCAGACAAACGATGCGCTTAACCGGTGGATGGAACGACTGCCTCGCACTCGCTCGAAGTATCATCAACCACCAATGCGCGAATGACCGGAAACCCTGTCAGTTGCACAGAGTTAGCAATGCTATTTACTCGGCTTCCAGATCAATCCTTGCGGAACTTTGCAATTGGTTTCGAGTGTTGAACTGATAAGCTTTCGGCAATTTCATTATCAGCGTTCGAACTGGCTCCATTTGCGACCAAAGCTTATCAGTTAGGTCATGTACTCATTAAGCGGCTCGCCGAGTGATGTCCGGTCACCGCCCAAAAGCGGACATTCCCCGAGATCGCGATGGGCCAGATGCAAACATGACGGCTTACGAGGGGAAACGGGCTACTCGATCACGTCGACGGCAGTTGCCAATAGCGAGTGCGGGATCGTCAAGCCTAGCGCCTTTGCAGTCTTGAGATTGATCACAAGATCATACTTCGTTGGGGCTTGCACCGGCAGATCGGCCGGCCTGGCGCCGTGCAGGATGCGATCGACGTAATTGGCCGCGCCTCGCCATTGCTCGACTTGATCGAACCCATACGACATCAGGCCGCCGTCGACCGCAAAATAGCTGAAAGGATAGATCGACGGCAAATGAAGCCCAATGGTTTGATCGGCGAGTGCGACACGCTGATCTATGGTGCGAGGATGCGGCAGGAAGATCAGACCGCCGTTTGAGGAGGCGGCAAACTCGATGATTCCGCGTTCGAGATCATCTCGCCCGTCAATGTTGATGGCGGAGATACGAACGCCAAGCGTTGGCGCGACCGCCTGGGCTACGCTCAAGAATCGGGAATGGGCCGCTGTATCCCGGTAGACTGTAACAGCCGCCTGCTGGAGTGCTGGGACGACTTCCTTCAGTAGCCCCAGCCACTTGCCGGCAACCGCCGGCTCAAAATTCTGAAATCCGGTGATATTGCCATCGGGATGCGCAAGGCTGTCAACAAATCCGCTCTCGACCGGGTCGGAGACCTGGACGAAAATGGTCGGTACAGCCTTATCCAGCTTCTTCAGAACGGATAGGGCAGCGTTGCTGCTGACCACGATGACATCCGGCGCCGTCTCGACCAGAGCGGTCGTTTCCACCCCTATCTGGTCAATGTCGGCGCTCGGCCAGCGGACCTCGACGCGAATGTTGCGGCCATCGCTCCAACCCAGCTTGCTAAGGGTATCGACGAATGCGGCGATGCGCGCCTGCCCTTCGGGGTCCGCCTGGCGGTAACCCGTCGGCAGCACGCCCACGCGTCGCACTCGACCGGGTGCCTGCGCACGCGCCATGAGCGGCCACGTCATCGTACCGCTGGCAATGCCCAAAAACTCCCGACGCCTCATGTCCGATCCTAGCAAAAGGCAACTGGTAGAGCATAAGCAGATTGGAGCGCTCGCGCTATGCACCTCGACAGCTAGGGGCCCGCAGCAAACCGACGGCGCATGCACTGAAAATTTCAGTGTTCATGGATCAAGCGAGGCGACGTAAGCAGCGATGGCGATCATGTCTTCCTGCGAAAGCTTGTCGACAGTCTGTTTCATCAGAGCGCTTGCGCCTCCTGATCGACTGCCGCGTTGGAATTCGTAGAGTTGACGCATGATATAGGTTGGCGATCTCCCTGCGATCGCTGGAACGGCGTCAAGACCTTTCAATTCCGGTCCGTGGCAGAGATTGCAGGCGGTCGTCGCTCCCGATCCACCGGTCTTCGCAAGTGCTTCTCCCTTCGCCAGGCTTCCGACAGGGACATAAGCCGTGAATGTCGCTCGTGAGTCGCGCAGTTCAAACTGATCGACCTGGTCCAGCATCTCCACGATGCGCTGGCCGAGCGATTCGGTTCCTCCAGCCGAACTCTTCACGTAGAATAGGCGCGATGGTCCTGTTTTCGGTATCGTTTCGCTCTCGACGACTTTGATGATTGACTTGCGCTTCAGCCCCGCGAAATATTCCGCCGCGGCACGAATGTCGGCGTCTGTCAGGCCTTTGACCGAAGCCAACATAAATTGCGTGGAAGGCCTCGCGGGGCCGGACATTATTCTCGCTCCGCTTTTGAAGTCGGCGACCTGCTGGACAAAATAGGCAACTGGCAGACCGGCGAGGCTTGCGTTCTCGGGACCACCAGTGCCCTCAACACGATGACATGATCCGCAAGCGCGAACTTCGGGTTTGCGCCCGTTCGCGACAATGTCCGGCATCGCGGGATGCGCGTCCGGATGCCAGTCAAGCGCGACGAAAAGGTCCCGCGCTTGCTTCCAACTGAACGTGGCATTGCTGCCGTGAAGCACAATGGGCATCTCGCTGGGCGGGGGTACTTGGACGGTCGGGTCCCACAAGAAGGCCCAAGTTGGAAGCCCATCGGACGCTCTGGCAGCGGATAACTCAACACCACTCTGCGTGAAGCCATTGGCAATTGCGGAAACCGCGACTACCAGCAGGGTCAACGCATGCAACGAAACTTTCCTGAACAATGCCAAAATGGCCTCCTGTAAAAGTCGCGCCGGTCGACACAAATGAGCAATGCTAAAAAACCCAAGACGAAATAAGCCTAGCTCTCCTGAGCTAGATAGATCCGGAAAACTTTGCTTCTATCCGCGCTTGTCGTGAGAGAGGAGCGAGACACTACGACGCGCTGTCCAAGCGCTGATCGATCTCATGGCGAAGGAGGCTAAAATCGATGGGTTTGGTCAACAAGCCAGCTGCTCCCAGCTTAGCCGCCTTCATTTTCGTATCGTCGTCACCATAGGCGGTGATCATGATGACCGGCACGTTGGGTCGCGCCGCCTTCACTTCCGCCAGCATTTCCAGCCCGCTCATTCCCGGCATGTTGATATCCGACAGGATCAGTATTAGCGACGGATCGGCGATGGCCTTGACCTGTTCAAGTGCCGCCCGCGCCGAAGTCGCAAACGCCATCGCGAACCGGCTCGCTCGCAGATCGCGGCGGAAATGTTGGCGAAACATGCTTTCGACGTCCGGCTCATCGTCAACGACGAGAATGTAGGTGCTCACCTTGTCTCTCCGGGCATCTTCTGAGCTACGCTCTTGCGCGCGCTCTCCCCCATCGCGTAGCCTTTGAGGCAAGTATTGGCATATGCGGTGATCATTTCGATGTTACTCGATCACTTCATCGGCTCGAAAAAGAAGCGGCTCGGGAATGGTCCAGCCCAATGCCTTTGCTGTTTTGAGATTTACCGATAGATCGATCCTGGTGGGTTGCGCGACCGGAATGTCTTCCGCCCTGGCGCCCCTCAGGATTTTGTCGACATAGTCGGCCGCTTGCCGAAATTGATCGACGTCGTTGGGACCGTAGGCCACCACCCCCCCCTCGGACCGAATGTACTCGCGTGCACCCCACATCGTCCCTATGTTCGAGGCCTGCGCTGCAGCGTTGATGCTCCGCCAGTTGGAGATGACCAACGAATCCGTACATACGTAGAGTACATTTGCCCGATCCTTCAACGATGCGATTGCCGGTGCGATGTCGTTCGCCGCAAGAATTGGAACGCTTTCAACTGTGATCCCGAGCCCCCTCCCGGTCTCCTGAACTGCCGCCATCTCTCGGGCAGCCCCCGCGTAACCGGAATTCGCAAGAACCGCCATTCGTGCCAATCCCGGTAGCGCTTCGCGCAGGATTTGTAGTCGCTTACCTGCGATCTCGCTCGATTGCAGAGAGAGACCCGTCACGTTCCGGCCTGGATGCGCAAGGCTGTCGACAAATCCGCTCGCGACAGGATCGACCGCAGCCGCGAGTACGATCGGTATCGTACGCGTCGCCTGCATGACTCTGGTTGCCGCACTGCCTACCGTCAGGATGACATCGACGTTCATGTTCACCAGTTCGTCGGCGATCACAGCGTACCTGCTGCTATCACCTTCGGCCCACCGATAAATGATGGTCATGCCGCGTCCATCAACCCAGCCAAATTCGCGCAGACGCTGTTCAAATCCCTTCACTGCGGGCCCCCATGCCGCCGCAGACGCAGCACCCAGGACACCTATCGTCTTGCCCCTCTGCTCCGCGCGCATGGCACGCGGCCATGCAAGGGCCGTCCCGGCGATAAAACCAATAAAATCTCGCCGTCTCATGCCGAACCTTCCAGCCCTATTCAGGGCGCCAAGTTTCGCGCGACTTTTGCCCGAAGGGTGAGCGAAGGACTTTAGCTTGTCTACCCATTCTCCTGCGAACACTGCCCAAGATTTCATTCACGCCTTTCCTGACGATCGTGAAGAACATCATAAGCCACGTCGCGCGCGCGGCACACCACAACAAGGCTTCTATCGTCTCCGGCATGTAATTCTCCTCGAAAATGACTTCGTCAAATACTCGATCGTCAGGTGCTGGGCTCGTTCCATACTAATTCGCAAGGTGGTTGCGCAGAACCTCGGCAAGACGATCGGGCGCAATTTGCGGCGGCATGAAGCCGAGATATCTTCCGTCACGCCCCATCAGGTAAATCACGCCAGCATGGTCAATCGAATAGTCGCCCGTACGATCATCTCTCACCCTGGTGTAGAACGCCTTGTAGGAATTGGCGACTTCGCGAATCTGGTCGGGTGTGCCGGTGAGGCCGATCAGAGTGGGATGGAAGGCGGAGACGTACTGCGCCAAAACATCATTGTCGCGCTCTGGATCGATGGTGATGAAAACAGGCTGTACTTTGGCCGCCAATGGACCGAGCTGATCCAGTGCCAGAGTGATCGCCTGCAGATCACCTGGACAGACGTCCGGGCAAAATGTGTAACCGAAGTACACGATCATGAGCTTGCCGCGAAATTCACGGTCATTGCGCAACTTGCCGGTCTGATCGACAAGTGAGAACGGACCGCCGATCTGACCGCGGCCATACATCAGGTCGTCCATCATTTGCGCCGCGGACGGCTGGTTGTCTGCCGCAACGCCACTGGTGGCGATGAGGCACCCGGCCATCAAGATCGCTAGTCCCCGCATGACGACCATTGACCGCATCAGATCCCGAAAGTAATCCGACTGCCGGTTGTCGTGGTAAGCACTTTGCCGGGCATCTGCCGCATCGCTTCCTCGGTGAAATTGAGGCGGCTGCAGTGCATCGGGATCAGCACATCCGGATTCAGCTTCGCAATTTCGCCAACGACAAGTTTCAAATAATCGGCCGGGGCAGGTCCAAGATGAAAACCTCCCATGATCGCGTGGACCTTTTCAATCCCGGACACTTCCATGGCCTGCCGCACCGAATTGACGATCCCGACGTGGCCGCAAGAGGAGATGACAACAAGTCCTTTGTCCCTGACGTTGAAGCAGGTGGCGTGCTCGTGAATGTGTTCGTCGGGCACGATCTTGCCTTCCATTTCCGCTGGCAGATAGTGGCTCGCGTTGCAGCCGGCGCCATCTTTCAGTTTGAACTCCACGAGCGAGTTCGGCAGCACCTTTTCGATGCTGCTGCGCTTGAGCTTGCCGGTCGTGAATGCGAGGCCTCCGATCACCACCGGTTGCTCGCACAAGACAACCTTCACATTCTGCTTGGCGAGATCGCGGCGATCGAGCATGCCGAAGTCGCTCAATTCGCTCTGCGCGCCCATCCTCACGTATCGCTGACAGAAATTGTCTTCGCCGCCGGCGTACATCGTGAGGTCGGCAGGCAAGGCTCGACGATGCCTCTCCAGGAACCCGAGCAGCCCACCCCAATGGTCGAAATGACCGTGGCTCATGATCAGGGTGTCAATTCGGGATGGATCGACCTTGAGCAATTCCATATTGCCGTTGATCGTCTCGGGGGTCCAACCGAAATCGAGAAGAAACGTGCGCTTATCGTCTCCGCGTTCCGGCTCCAAATAGAGGGAAAGCCCCCACTCGCTGTGCAGCGGCCGCTTCGGGTCGGAGGAGCGCCCTGGTTCAGTTTTGACTCCACCCACCGCCTGAGGTTTGAAAAAAACATCGCTTGCGCTGTCGACGAGCACACGAACGCTGAGCCTGTCGATCGTAGGCACCTCAATGGGCGCCGCGCTTGCTATCTCAACGCACGAGAAACCACCTGCAGCCGCGGCAAGCGTCAGACCAGCGGAAAATTTCAAAGCGTCACGTCGGCTGAATATCGTCATCAGCGGGGCTCCAAGGGGCAATTTCGCACGAGTTTAAGTTTGCGAATACGCAATGACAGGCATCGATGAGCGTACCCTATCCGGGGACTAGAGTAGCACGATCAGATCAACGGCCAGGATGCAAATCAAGACAGCGCATCCAATGAGATAGCCCCGTAGAAAGCCAGGAAGCTCGCCCGAGCCGATCGGGTCTATATACTTGAAGCACAAAGCCTCCTCCACACATGGTCAGATAATCCGCAATTCGGAGAGCGTGTTAGGTATTGATCTGTTCCTGGACCCGGCGATTGGGTCGCTAGACGGCCTGTTTGAAAAGGGCGCCGCCTTTTCTAAGTGCCCGCGTTCAGTTGTCGGAAAAAAATTGAGCGATTAGCCCCGTTGCCAAATTCACTGGAGCCGTCAGGCTCCGAACAATGGCCAGAAACCTAAGCGCTTCGCGTCCGGCGTGTCTGGAAAACTTTGCGCCTATTGGTCGTTGGCTCTCCGGTGTGCCCTAAAAGCAGAAACGAGTAGTCTAACCTAATAGCGAATCCGCAAATCGTCGCCAACGGACGGGACAGATGGCCAAGACCAAGCGAAAAGCGGGAAAGCGCACGACGGCCGGTCCCGGCGGGCTGCGGGCGCGCAAATCCGGCGTGTCCATAGCTCGCAAGCCCGGCTTGCGTGAGCCGAAACCGGCCAAGACCGATCTCGGCAAGCGGAAGCCTTCGCGTCAGCCGGAGATCGCGCGGCTGAAACGGCAGTTGAAGGCTGCGCGGATGCAACTGGAGGCTGGCGCCGAAATCCAGCGCGCTGTTGCCAACGCATCGGGGGATACCGCGGGGCCATTGCAGTTGATCGCCGAGACGACCGCAGGCCTGTTCAAGGCGTCCAGCGTCTCGATCCAGCTCGCCGAAGGCAGCGAATTCACGCGGGAGTACCGCGTGGGCGCCATCGCCAAACGTGTCGGCTCTGCCTATCCCCGATCCAATATCAAGGTCGGCGGCCGAAACCTGCCGGGCACGGTGGTGGCCGAGAGCCGGCAGATCCACATCCCGGACCTCGATCATCTCGATCCCTCGATGTCTGACTTTCCCGGCCTGCCCCATGCGCGGGCCGGAGGTGCCCGCACCGTCTGTGGCACGCCGCTCCGGCGCGACGGCAAGGCAATCGGCGCCCTCATCGTTTTCCGTGACCGGCTCTTGCCATTCACCGACGAAGAGCTTGCCCTGCTGCAAAGCTTCGCCGACCAGGCCGTGATCGCCATCGAGAACGCGCGACTATTCAACGAGACCAAGCAAGCATTGGAGCGGCAGACCGCGACCGCAGACATTCTGAGGATCATCAGTCGTTCGGTCGCGCACGCGGCGCCGGTCTTCGACACGATCCTCGAATCCTGTCAGCGCCTGTTCAACCCCTACGATGCGGCCGTCTACCTGGTCGAAGGCGACAGAGTGAGGGGCGTCGCGCGGCGCGGCCCTGGCGTAGGAGACTGGGGAACAGATTCGATGCCGCTCGCTGGTAGTTCGACCGGCCTGGCAATCTCGCAGCGGCAACCGCTTCATTTCCCCGATCTTGCCGACAAGACCGGCCTGCCCGAGGATAAGAGGGATGCCATAAGGCTGGCCGGCGGCATGTCGGTGCTCTACGCGCCAATCATCTCCGAATCTCGCGGTGTCGGCTCCCTCGTCGTCACGCGCCAGCCCAAGAAGCCATTTACAGAGACCGAGATCGAATTCATTCAGAGCTTTGCCGATCAGGCGGCGATCGCCATCGAGAACGCGCGGCTGTTCAATGAAGTCGAAGCCAAGACGCGCGATCTTACCGAATCGCTGCAGCAGCAGACCGCGACCAGCGAAGTCCTCGCGGTCATCAGCCGTTCGCCTTCGGACCTGAAACCCGTGCTTCAGGCCATCTCGGATACCGCGGCGCGGCTGTGCGGATCCGAGCAGACGATGTTCTTTCGCTACGATGGCGACGTGTTTCGCATCCTTGCCAGTTGGAACTTTCCCCCCCAAGTTCACGAAATGCTCGAACGCCGCCCGTTGATGCCCGGCCATCCCTCCGCGATCGGGCGCGCCGGAGCCACCCTGAAACCTGTCTGCATTCCGGACGTGCTGGCCGATCCGGCTTATGGCCTGACTCGCGAACAGAGCCGCGCGCGCTATCGCGCGACGCTTGCGGTGCCGCTGTTGCGCGAAGGCAAGCTTGTTGGTGCGCTATCGCTTAATCGCAGCGAGCCCGGTGCCTTTAACGAGAAACAGATTGAACTGGTCGCGACCTTTGCCGATCAGGCGGTGATCGCGATCGAAAACACGCGGCTGTTCAACGAGACCAAGGAGGCGCTGGCTTACCAGACCGGGAGCAGCAATGTTCTAAGGGTGATCGCCTCTTCACCCACCGATGTCGAACCGGTTCTCAAGGAGATCGTCGAGAGTGCGCGAGAGCTTTGCGAAGCCAGCGATGCAGTCGTCTTGTTGAAAGACGCAGAATATCTCCACTTTAGCGCGCATTCCGGTCCCATCCCCGTAACGCTCGACAAATGGCCAATTAGCCGCAATTGGACCGCTGGACGCGCCTTTGTAGACCAAAAGCCTGTGCATGTTCACGACATGCTATCCGGGGATGGCGCCGAGTTTCCGGACGCCAGAGCCATGGGCCAAAGCACAGGCTCGACCATTCATACCGTTCTGTCCGTGCCCTTGCTGCTTGGGAACGAGAGTATCGGCGCGATCCTGCTGCGCCGTACCGAAGTGCGTCCGTTCAATGACAAGCAAATCAATCTGCTGTCGACCTTCGCCGACCAAGCGGTGATCGCAATCCAGAATGCGCGCTTGTTCAACGAAACCAAAGAGGCGCTGGAGCGCCAAACTGCGACAGCCGACATCCTCAAAGTGATAGCTAGCTCACCGTCCGATTTGCAGCCTGTGTTCGAAGCGATCGCCGAGCGCTCGAACCGGCTGGTTAGTGGCCTGTCGACCACCGTGCTCAGTATTGTTGATGATACCATACACTTGTCGGCGTTTACGCGGACCAATCCGCAGGCTGACGCAGCGCTCACGGCTTCGTTCCCGAGACAACTATCTGCAATGCCCTTTGGCGGACCTATTCGTCAGGGTGCGATCTACAGCCTTCCGGACACCGAGACTGAACCAGTGCTGAGAGACTTGGCGCGGATGCGCGGCTACCGCAGCATGCTGTTCGTTCCGCTGCTGCGAGATGGGGCGCCGATTGGCATGATCGGCCAAACGCGGGTTGAGCCCGGCCCATTCGCAGTCAATCACATCCAACTGCTTAAGACCTTCGCCGACCAAGCGGTCATTGCCATTTCAAATGTTCGACTATTCCAAGAGGTTCGGGAACGCACCCGCGAACTTTCGCAGTCGCTCGACGATCTCAGAACCGCGCAGGATCGTCTGGTGCAGACCGAAAAGCTGGCCTCACTCGGTCAGCTCACCGCCGGCATCGCCCACGAGATCAAGAACCCGCTGAATTTCGTCAATAACTTCTCGGCGCTGTCGGTTGAACTCATCGACGAGATGACCGACGTATTTGAAAATCCGGCGCTCGACGAAGCCGGCCGACGAAAGGAGCTGGATGAAATCCGCGAGCTTCTGAAAAGCAACCTCGAAAAGGTTGTCCAGCACGGCAAGCGCGCCGATTCAATCGTCAAGAACATGCTGTTGCATTCCCGGGAAGGTTCGGGCGAGCAGCGGGCGGTCGATATCAACGCGCTGTTGGACGAGAGCCTCAATCTCGCCTATCACGGCGCCCGCGCCGAGAAACCTGGTTTCAATATCACGCTGCAGCGCGACCTGGATCCGGACGCCGGCGTGATAGAGCTGTTCCCGCAGGAAATCACCCGCGCCTTGCTCAATCTGATCTCGAACGGGTTTTATGCCGCGAGCAAGCGTGAAGCCGAGAACGGTGAGGCGGATTTCGAGCCGGTGCTCAGCGCAGCCACCAAAAATCTCGGCAGCCACATCGAGATACGCATACGCGACAATGGTACCGGCATCCCGCCGGAGGTGAAGGAAAAAATGTTCAATCCGTTCTTCACGACCAAACCGGCGGGAGAAGGCACTGGGCTTGGTCTTTCGATGAGCCACGACATCATCGTGAAACAACACGGCGGCAGGATAGAGGTGGATACGCAACCTGGGCAATTCACCGAGTTCACGATCGTGTTGCCGCGAGCGACCACCCCCGCAGACAACAGAAAGGACTAGAGGTCAACGTGGCGGCATTGGTTCTTGTCGTGGATAACGAACCCGACGTGGAGGCGGCGCAGAAAGTGGCCGCGCCGTCAGGATTCGAAATTCGACAGCGTCGCTCTCCTTGGGGCACACTCCGGATCGGCGAACTCTGACGCCTTCCAACGTTTCGACCACAACCGGCTCATATCGCGGTACACTTATTCGATGACCTCGTCGGTTGTGACAAGCAGCGTTTGCGGAATGGTCAGCCCCAGGAGCTTGGCTGCTTTGAGATTGATGACTTGCTTGAAACGCGTTGGCTGCTCGACCGGCAGATCAGCCGGATTGGCGCCGCGTATGATCCGGACGACGTAAGCGGCAGCTCGCCGAAAATAGTCGGGGAAGTCCTGGCCATACGACATCAGAAGTCCATAAGGCACCATTTCTGCGATCGCACTGAGCGTCGGTATCTTGTGCGCTAGAGCTGACGCACCGAGGCGTGCCCGCTCGTTGAAGAGCATCGATCCGTTCACGATGGCTGCCTGTACACCCTCATGCTCCAATTCTGCAAAAGCCTGCTCGATCGCGTCCGGCTGTGGAATTTCGATTTCGCGAAGCGAAACTCCGAGGTCCTTTGCCGCCTTTGCATGCGCCAAGGTCACCCGCGACGTTGCGACGTCTTTTGAGTTGACGAGGGCGACGCTGGTGAGATTGGGAACGGCTTCCCTGAGCAAAGCCATTCGCTTTCCCGACAGGTCATTTGTCACAATGGAAAGTCCCGTCATGTGACCGCCCGGACGCGCAAGGCTTGCGACCAAACCATTTCCGATCGGATCGGGTTCGATCACAAAAACCACCGGGATTACGCTCAAAATCTCCCTCAGCGCCATTGCACCGGCCGAGGTTACCGCAATGATGACATCGGGTTTGCTCTCAACGAGCTCTCCGGCAAGCCTGCGAAAACGAGCGGAGTCCTCTGCAGGAAACTTGTGCAGGAAGGTGATGTTGGTGCCATCGACGTAGCCGAGCTGGGCGAACTCATCGATGAGGACGCTGAGATATTCCCGCTCTTCCTGGGCATTGGCGGCATGCCAGAGAACACCAACGACCGGAATATGCCGGGGCTGCTGCCCCCGCGCCGCCCCCGCCGATAGCGCGAGAGAGCTCATTAAGACGCCGACAAATTCACGTCGCCTCATTGCTGCTCCGCTCCGTCTCGTGCGCACACGTTCAGGCAATCCCGTCATCGCTCAAATTATCGCTCTTCTGGTCAGTTGCCCTCGGAATTCAATTACGGCGCCTCCACCGAGATGCGATACGCTTGGTGGCAAGCGACGCAATTCCTCATTGTATCGGCAACGGTCTTATTGATCGTTGCCGCAGACGCGTTCGAAATCGCTTGCTCGGCGATCTGGTCAAAGCCGCCCCGGGTCGATCCGAACATCATCTTCCAGGCTTCGCTCTCTTTGGAAGCTAAAGTTGCCGGTCGCGCGAGCGTCACATTTGCCTTACGGCCGCGCGCGGCCGCTCCGCGCGCGACCTGGTCCATATCGCCCGAACCAAGGCCTTCTTCGATCTCGGCGATAGAGGTCAAGAACAACCGCATCTGGTCGAGAACAAAGACTTTCTCCGCCTCAGTTCGCTGAACCGGCTCGCGCGCATCAATGGCTTCCTCAGTCCTGCCTGAAGACATGAGCCCGCCGGTGAGCAGGAGCTGGGCGATCAGGATCAGTGCAAATCGGCAGCGCATGACGCAGGTCTCCGGATAGGAATGACGAAAGAAATCGGTTGCAAGGTCAAGCGAACGTTTCCTTTTGACGAGCAGCCACGTTGGGGCGAGCCTTGCCATCGCTGCGTGCCAATTCTTCAAGGTCGGCGATCAAGGTATCGCTACGAAATTCCGCATCGACCGCGTCGCCGTGCATTCCAGCTGCTGTCCGGAATTTCGGCTCGGAGACCAGGCGGTCGAGCGCGGCGCGGATCTCCGTTGTCGGAGCTGTACGCGGCACGGCCGCGCGAGCTTCCAGGCATAGACATCGGTTACGACGACGAGCGCATCGAGTGTCCTTGTCCGCTCCGGCGGGGCAAGACAGTCGAGCCATTGCGCGCCGCCGTTACCGTACGATGCCGTTCGTGGCCCAGATCAAGAAGCCGCTTCAAAGGCCGGTGACGTGGCTTTTGCGCAAGGTTGCGAATGACACTGTCGCCCCAGGTCTCGTAGACTTCCATCAGCCGATCGATGGCCGCCGAGACGTCGCCTGGCGACGTCTTGCGGTCGATGGCGATGGACGGAATGAAATCGTCAACGAAGGCCTTGAGCAGTCCGCCCTTGCCGCCGAAGCGACGAATGACGGTCCGCACATTGACGCCGGCGGCCGGGAGTACCCGTTTTGGCTTCAGTCATACAAATCTCTCTTGGCAATCAAATAGCTAGGAAGGGACGCTGTGCGCGAGTGGACAGCCTGCAACGCGAGCAGAATAACCCTCGGAGACCGACGAGCGTTCGGAAAACATTGCGCATATCTCGCCTCGCCCGAACCACTAGGGCGGCAGTAAGGGCTTCGCGCTGAATTTCAGCGTCGGCAATTCCAACATCGATTTTGCCGTGCTCGCGGCCACTGCCGTTGATCCCGCCAAGCAGCGTAGCCAAGTTCGTTACTCGATCACCTCATCGGCTACCGCCATGAGGCGGTCCGGCGCCTTGATACCCAAGGCTTTGGCCGTCTTGAGATTGAGCACGAGCACAAACCTGCTGGCCTGCTCAATCGGCAGGTCGGCAGGCTTTTCGCCGCGGAGTATCTTGGCAGCATAGGTGCCGGCTCGACGGAAGTCGTCGATAAGATCCGCCGAATAGGACATCAGAAGCCCAGCCCGGCCCCACTCCGGATAGGTGCCGACCGTTGGCTTTCCCGGCGCCATCACTAAGGGAAGCACGCGCGGCATGTTGGTGTAGAGCAGAGGTTCGCCGGACACATAGAGGGCACCAACGCCATCGCCAACGCTCGCCGCAACCGCGCCCTCGACGTCATCGAGCCCATTAAGCCCATAACGGACAACGACAAAGCCGAATTGACCAGCGACGCTCTGCAATGCGACGAGCTCGGCTGCGGCCAGAATCGACGATGAACCGATGAAGCCGAGGGCCTTCAGATCGGGTACCAGTTCCTTGAAGAAGTTTATGCGCTTCTGGGTCAGCGCCTCCTCCTCGCCAACCGCATTCATCACGTTGCCGGTCGCATGGCCACCCGGGTGGACATAGCTTTCGGCAAATCCTGCCTTGATGGGATCGGCGGCATAGGAGGTGAAGATCAGCGGTAGCTCGGGCAGGACTTTGTGCGCGATCGGCGCGGCGGCGGCTGAAGCAATGATGAGGCGTGGCTTGAGAGCGGCGAGTTCAAGGGCAAGCGCGGGCAATCGATCGAAAACACCGTCGGCATAGCGCCAAGCGAAAGTAAAGTTGATGCCCTCGGTGAGGCCTGCCTCCCGCATGCCTTGGCGGATGGCCACTATTCGATTCTCGGCCTGCTTCGCTGGTCCCGGCACAAGCACGGCGACAACGGGCAAGTCCTTTTGGGCGCGCGCCACAACAGGTAAAGCCGCCGCACCACCTAGAATAACAAGAAGCTCGCGCCGCCGCATATCCCACCCCCAAGCTCAAAGAGCATTGTATCGGCGTTATTGAGGTCCTGACTAGGGCGTGACCGGGCTCGCCCATCAGCGGCCGTCGGCCGGCCTTATTCGACCACTTCATCGGCGCGGGAGAGCAGCGCGAGGCTGACCTCAAATCCCATGGCTTTGGCGGAGCGGAGATTGATCACCAGCTCGAACTTGGTTGGCTGTTCGACGGGAAGATCGGTCGGCCTGGCTCCGCGCAGGATCTTGTCGACAAATTCGGCGGCACGCCGAAACAGATCGGTGACATCCGGCCCAAAGGAGATCGTACCGCCTGCGTCGATATTGTCCCGCGAACTATGCATGGTCGGCAGCCGCGCCGCCAGCGCCAGCGAGCTGATGCGAACGCCGTTGGTATTCACGAGCGGATCGATGCAGACGTAGAGCGCATCGGCGCGGCCTTTGAGGGCTTCGATCGCAGGCGCAACGTCCTCAGCGCTCCTGATTTCACAGTTGACGGTATCGAGACCGAGACTGGCGCCGGCAGCCTGGGCCACATTCAACTCGGGCGCGGTGAGCGGATTGGCAGCATTGAACAGGATCGCCACGCGGCGGAGATCCGGAAGAAATTCCCGCAATACCTCGAGCCGCTTCCCGGTGGAATCGGTGAGTTGACGCGACAGACCGGTCGCGTTGCCGCCCGGCCGTGCCAGGCTTTCGACCAGGCCGTTCCCTACGGGATCGGCGGCAGCGGCGATGACAATTGGAATTGCCGCCGTTGCTCGCTTCGCCGCCAGCACTTGAGCGTCGCCGCTGACCACGATGACATCGACTTTTCTTTGCGCATATTCTGCAGCGATCTCGCCGGCGCGCAACACCACGCCATCCGCCCAGTGATATTCGATGGCCAGATTTCGTCCATCGACCCAGCCCAGTTCGCGGAGCCGCTTAGCGAAAGCGTTGCGCCGAGTGACGTCCGCGGAGGCCGTACTGGGACCGATAAATCCGACAGTTGGAAACCTGGCAGCCGGTTGCTGCGCTCGCGCGGCCAGCGGCCATGAAGCTGCCGCGCCGAGCCCCACAATAAATTCTCGCCGCTGCATGTGCGTCCCCCGAGCCCAAAACCGGCCACCCTTGGGTCTTGCGATCCGGGGGCACGAAACGCCGAACTACTTCTGAGCAGCGGCGGCGTTCGAAAGTCCCTCGCGCAAGTCGTCAGGATTCATGACCGGTACGATTTCAGTCTCTGCATTGAGATTCAAGAAGAACGGTTCAACAACTTCGACAATCTGCGACGACTTCGAGAGATCGAAAAATACCATCCCGCCGCGTTTGCCGTCCAACGACCCAAAATAAGCCGCCTCGGGTTTGAGGGTGTTCATTATCGATTCGACTGTCTTTGCGAGAGTGCCATCTCTGAACGCTTCGTTTCCCTTTTCGACCGGCAACGTGAATTTGAGCATTGCGCGCATGGTTATCTCCAGTAACAGGTTTCGAACAAAGTGATGTCAAAATGCACCGCTACCGCGCGGACTCATGTTGAGTCGTGTTGGTGTCCGGTTCATGACAGGTGGCAGCCGATTGGTCTGCAACCCAACACTGGCTTGACTTGCCAGGTACGTCGTTTGCCGCACCACCGCCCGTCTTAGGGAGGATTACTTGCGTTCGACGAAAATGGCCTGACAATCCGACTCGCCGGCATTTTCAGCGGTGTGCGAGGATGTGATGGGTCCCGCAAAGGCCGCTCCAGCCGTGGTCTTGTTCTCGCGACTTGTGCCGTCCGGATTGTGCAGCCGCAAGACGCAATCGCTAAGAGCATAGACGACGAAGGGAGCCGGGTGGGAGTGTGGCTTGTCAGTTGTCCCCTTCTTCCAGGTACCGGCGATCACGCGGAAGTTCTGATCCTCGAAGATGACTTTGTAGGTCGTTGGGTCGGCCTGGTAAGAGGGCGGGGACTCCTGTGCGGCGGCGGACACGATGCAAATCATTGCTGCGCCTAAACCGAGCATCGTACGTCGAACCATCATCAAATTCCTTCTTGAAAAGAGGCGCCGGAAGGGGCGCCTTCGCAAAAATAGGGGAGGACATCGTGCTCCCCCTGGCAAATGGGGTGAATTGCGACACGCGCAATTGAGCGGGGATCTCTCGATCTCGAACAGAGCCTTGCTAAAGAATTCCCTGTGCGGCTGCGCTATCACGGTCGACTTGCTTTTTGCGAATGATCGCAAGCTCTCTGCTGCATGCAGCGAAGGCCGCACTACCCGAGCGCATACCGAACATTTCACAGAACCCGCGATCCTCGGCTGCGACGGCCTGCTCGAGCTGCTCTTGGGCCGCTATCCGCATGGCAGGCCCGGCGAAGAACAGCGCGTTCAGCCCAAAGGCTGTCAGTACAGCAAGGAGCAGCCAATACCCGAGTGCGGGAAGCTGGACGCGGGCGGGGCTGGAAGTACCGGTTCTGGCTTCGGTCATACAAATCTCTCTTGGCAATCAAATAGCTGGAAAGGGACGCTGTTCGCGAGTGGACAGCCTGCAACGCGGGCAGAATAGCCCTTGGAGAGCGACGAGCGTTTGGAAAACCTTGCGCATATCTCGCCTCGCCCGAAACACCTGGGGCGGCCGCGGGGAATCAATCGGACGATCCGCTCAATATCGCAGCTTCCCGAAAGCCAGCACGGTGCGTCCGTCGGCTGGCATGATGTATCCGGAGCCGCTCGCGTACGGCACGAAATAGCGGTGATCGGCGAGATTTTTCCCGGTCACGCCCAGGCTCCAGCGCTCCGTCTCGTAAGCGATCTTGCCGTCGAACGTGACATATCCCGGTGTAAAATAGATGTTGTCGAGCGCCACTGCCTGCGCGGAGGCCGCGTAGAGGCCGGCCCCGATCGCAACGTTCTGCAGCCATCCATCCTGGAATTTGTAGTTCACCCAGAGCCGGCCGGAGTCGCGCGGGACGCGCTCGAGCACGGTGCCTCGCGCGAATAGCTGATCCTGAGTGACAATGGCTTTCACGTGCGCGTAGCTTGCAAGGATCGAAAGACCCGCGAACGGCTGCCAGGTCAGGTCCGCGTCGAACCCCTCTGCGCGCTGCTCGCCGACCTGCGTGGCGAGGAAGAGGCTCCCCGGCAGCAGGTTCATGACATTGCGCCGCGTGTTGGTGAACCACGCGAAGGTGCCAGAAAAGCCGGACGGCAGCGCGAGCTTCAACCCGGCCTCGGTCTGCTCGGCCTCCTCGGGCTTCGGCGCGCCGGCGGCATTGAAGAATGGCACACCACGGTAGCCCTGCGAGTAGTCCGCGAAGGCCGATACGCCTTTCACGAGATCGACCACCGCACCGAACCGCGGCAGCGGCTTCCAGGCATCGGTGATGAAATCGCTGCCCGCCACCGTGTCGGTGCCGTGGATATAGACATTGGCGAGACGCACGCCCGCGAGCAGGTGCAGCCGGTCATAGATGTCCGACTGCCACTGCGCCGTCAGCCCGCTGTTGACATAGAGGTTGTTGGAGTTGAACGCGCTCGCGGTCGGCGTCGTGTACGCCGGAAATACCGGATTGGCGAAGTCGACGAGGCCGACGAAGGCGATGTCGTCGCGGATCTTATCGGCGACGCGATCGCTGTCCGCCCCGAACAGAACCGTGTTCCTGGTCGGCCCGATCGCGAATTTGCCGACCAAATTGGCGTTCGAGGCGATCTCGCGGGTATCTACCGGAAAATGGAAGCTGAGAAACGGGAACGTCGAGCCGAACAGCGGGGTATCGGTTCCGAGGAAATGTCCAAACTGCTCGAGCCGCATTTCGCTGACGCGGGTCGTGGCGTTTGCTGACCAGACCGTGTTGAACTCGTGATCGAGGCGCACCGTCACGCCGTTGTAGGTCGTCCAGCTGCGGCCGAGATCGGGCCGGTCGGGAAACAGCGTCGGCGAGATCTTGAACAGTGACTGGTCGACCGTGCCGGCACCAGGCAGCCCGGTATAGTTCTGGAACGAGCGCGACGAGAAGCTGCCCTGGATGGTGAGGCGTGTGCCGTCCTTGTCGTTAAGGAGAAGCGTCGGATTGAACGCATAGCGGCGGTGCTCGATCACATCGATGAAGTCGCCGGATTTCTCGAAGTCGACGGTCATACGGAACAGCGCCGTGCCCCCGTTCGTGAGCGGCTGGTTCACGTCGAACCAGACGTTCCCCAGCCGGTAACCGCCCGCCGTGACGCCGATCTCGGCGAACCGATTCTCGGTCGGCAGCTTCGAGACCGTATTGATGATGCCGCCGACGGGGCCGATGCCACCCTGGTAAAGGATGCCGGCCGGGCCTTTCAGCACCTCGATGCGTTCGGTGTTGCGGAGTGAGGTGTTGTCGCCGCCGTCATAATAGTTCGGCAGGCCGTCGACATAGCGGTCGGCTGGAAAGCCGCGCACTTTGTAGGCATAGCCTATGAACGTGTTGGCCGACATCGGCGTCACGGCCGAGATATTGCGCAGCGCATCCATTTGCCCGAGCGGTTGCTGGTCGTCGAGCACGGCGCGCGGCACGACCGCAATCGCCTGCGGAATGCGCTCAATCGGTGTGGCGGTCCCGGTCGCCGAGACTGAAGTGAGCGCGCGATAGCCGCTTACCGGCCCGGCAGTGGTTTGCGTCACGGGCGGCCCGCCGTACAGCGCGACGCCATCGGGCGGCGCCGGCACGTTGGCGCGTCCCGTCGTAGGCGGGGCCGGCGCAACCGCAACCGCTGGCTTGGCGGGCTTGGGTTTGGCGATGCGCTCGCGCTTGGAGTCAACGGTCACCGGCGGTAGCCGCGTCGGCTGCTCGAGGCTGCCACGTGAAGGTGGTGTGCTACCGGCGGGAGCATTTTGAGCCGAGATCGGACCGATCTGCCCGATCGCAACAATTGCGGCGAGCGCCATGTGTCGCGCCAAGCGTAGAGGAACGCGCGCGCCACGCTGATCCAAGACGGCTTGAAAGCCGCCCGAACACAAGCATTTGCCCAAAAGGTCGCCCCGACCGCCTGCCGATCCAGCCCGGGATCGGTTCCCTAGGGGAACCTAAAGGATCAAGGCGACCTGCGCCAGCAACGAAAATCAAACTGTGGCGGTCAATGTGCGATCAAGCAGGGCAGTCGTGCCGGTATCCGCGTGCTCCTTCGTCCACTGGCGCATCGCGACGAGATTGCCGACATCGTGCAGATACATGCCGACGGCCAGACCTCGATCGTAGCTCACCCAATGCCGCGGGAGAATTTCGATGCTTCGGCCGCCGCGCCCGACGATTCTGACGAGACCAGCCGCCTCCGCGGAGTGCATCAGGTTGCGGACGTGGGTTCGGGATACGCCGAACCGATCGGCCACGTCGATGTAAGGGACCTCGGCGGCCAGATCTCCCGCATCGAGGGCGGCCTTCAGGAGCGCATTCTGGATCAGCGGTCCCGCAGCGTGAGCAAAGAACAGCAGCGTGTCGGGAAGGGTCATCATGAGGCGAGCGCCGACCGGAGTGAACGGCAGGCACGCGCGGCAATGGAGAACATGAAAGGCCCGGTTTCGCGACAGCACGGGGCTGTAATCATGGTCGGGGTACAGCCTGGCAAGCGGCACGTAATGGGCGGCAAGCCACTCGGTGTGATGCGAGCGAAGCTTATTCGTGGTCGCCAGGAGCCGCACGCGCCCGTCACCGGGGGCCCGGCTCTGCTCGATAAATCCGACCTCGCAAAGCCGCGCCAGGAGATGGTCGATCTGTCGCGGGCTCGCATAGCCAAACATGGCCAATTGCTGCTTCAGGGCGGCGACCGTGAACCAGGTTTCGCGCCGCGACAAATCCTGCGCGGCTTCGAGCACCGCTGCGCTGTGGAATACGAGAAATCGACCTGCCTGGAGCAAGAGACGAACCAGAAACGGATCGCCTCCGTACACTTCGGAGAAGCTATCGAGATAAGCTCGCCGGGCCTCCGGCAGCCGAGGATGGTTCACGATGTCCTCGAAGTTCAACCGCAACGGGCGGCCGGCAAGGCGTTCGAGTTCGTCTCTTTCCAAGGCTGCCCCCAGTCCCAAATTTTAGAATCCTATAGGGCCGCTGCGATCTGCGCAATGTTTTCCAAATGGAGCTCAGGCGCTTGATCCCGCCGGTGGGGCGAAAAGTGAACGTCCTCACCGCGACTGGAGCGCTGGTGAACGATGGCGCCACGATGATTTACGTCGCCGGCAAGCTGCGCACTCATCACGCTGAGCGTCTAGCAACGCACGACATCCCGCTTGCGATGCTTTTCCGCGACCATGATCACAGCTCGGTGCTGTCGCGCGATTCATGCACTGCAGCGCATGCTTGCCATTCAATCCCGCTGGCCTGGCCGCCGTTTCGTCCGGGGACGCCCGCCCCCGAACAACCCGCCTTCCTATGTACCTTGATTTTTCCAGTCATGGCCAAGACAGAAACCAATACTCCAAGCTCCGACCGCCTCTCGCTCCCTGCAGTTGGATATTCGCTACTTCTTGCCGTACTGGTTGCCTACGGACTGCACGCGCTTTTCATCTCGGACACTGCCACGCGTGACGCCGCACAAAAATATCTTGAACGGACGATAGCCGATGAGGATCGCGAATTCTGCGAGACCTTCGGAATGCGTTCAACGAGCGCTGCATTCACCGCGTGCAGCAGAGAGCTGGCGATAACTCGCCAAAAGCAGATTGATCGTGATAACGCGGCCGCTCAAGGCGTTCTCTAGCAGCTTCTGCATGAGCCGACTGTTCTGCGCGCTGAACAATTTCACTCTGCAGCTTTATAATCCGAACAGCATAACTCGCGAGACACCGCCCCTGAGCGGGGACAGCATTAGTATTGACGTCGAGTACATTCTGCCGCGGCGCCTGGGACGTGGCCCGGGTCAAGGCTGAAGACCGCTTGGCAGAAGGAAGGTCATTGCGCCCCCCGAAGGAGTTGGGCGCCCCTTGCGCACGCATGGGCGGTCTTCAGCCGCCGGCGGCGCAAGCAGGTCCAGAGCTTTGGTGGATTCGATCGCCGATGGATTTGGCGTCTCGCGAACAAGCATTCAGCTTCGTTTGAAGAACATCCGAGCTGCTGCGCGAGCAAGAACGGAGTTCGCAAATCAGATGTTGTGAAATAAATCGGCCAGGGGCTGATAATTTGCACTTACGAACACTGGACTTCCGCTGCATCCAAACGGTCAGACGACGGAACGGATTTCGGACATCTCGGCTGAAATCTGAGGACACCGTCGTCCATTCTCAAGCCATACCCGGATTTCTCAAACCAACACTCGTTGTGAAGCAGTTCACATCTGGACTTATCCCGATGAAGTAGCCTGAGGTCGAAAATCAGGCGCGGATCATGCGCCCAATAATCTGGATGCAAACCGGACGATCGAACGACAGGCAATCACACCGCAAACTGAGGTGCACCCGATGGCCGCTCGCAAAAAACCCCTTCCGAAGAAGACGACGCGCGGTGCGCGACATCCATCAGGATCGTCCGGAGACAACATTCCCGCCGGGCAGGGCCTCGTGCCAACACTCCCGGCAGCGGTAGCGCGCGAGCCGGCCCCCGCCACGCGAGCCAGCACGCAACGTGTTGCGGCCAAGCCAATCAAGTTGCCCGGCGTCGAGATCAAGAAAGTGTTCACGATCCTTTCGACGGAGTTGAACAAAGTCATCCTGTCGACGCAACCGCCGGTGCCTTTGCCGCAGCGCCTGCTCGGCACGCTGCAACAGCCGGACAATAGCCTCGGGGCCAACCTGCAGCTCGAGGTTCTGCCGCCGGCGTCTGGCGGAGCTGCGGCGAAGAATCCGGGCGGGGCCGGCGCAAAGAACGTGCTTGGCATAGGCCCGTCCGGATCGCAGGTCATTGCGTCGGGCCTGACCGACAGCGCCGGCAACTTCACGATTCCATTGCCCGCCGGCGTCGTTTTGCCTTCCGGCTCCTCGCTATCGATGCGCGCGCGGGGCGCGGCGTCTGGCGTGAGCGTCAGCCTGTCCGTGCCACCGGATCTATTGGGCCCGACTGGCTACGTCGGTACCCTGGCAATGGACAAGCAGCTCTTGCCAATCCCGCCCACGATCCTGACGGAACTGCAGCAGATAATCGAACAGGAAACCGGAGATACTGGAGGTGGCCCAGCCGTTCCGAAACTCACGCTGGGTGACGATCCCGACTGCATCCGCGTGCTGGAGAACCAGACATCCTTCGAGCGCTTTCCATACGGCATTTTCTTCCAGCTCATCGCGCCGGCGCTGTTCACCGAAACCGAGACCGTCAACGCCAACGCGCCTGGTACATTCCAGACCGACATCCGCGTCGACACTCCCCTGGCGCGCGTCGATCTGAGTGGTCCGATCAGCGTCGACGAGTTCCGCCAGTCACTCCTGTCGCGGCCAGCAATCGTCGGCTCGCTGGGCTTGGGCTACGTGCTCCGTTGTAGCCAGAACTGGCAATTCCAAGGCCTGGCATTAGGCGACCTCGTCTATTCACTGCCGCTCGCGCCAGGCGAGCAGCAGCAGGTGGTTGTCGAAGAGCAGACGACGACGCTCACGGTGCGTGAATTCGACGCGATGATCGCTTCCGATAGCAGCCAGGCCTCGCAGGTATCGGATTCCTCCACGCAGGCTACATTCAACTCGGCACTGCGGCAAACCGCCCAGGGCGGCAGCAGCTTCAACAGTGCGTCGGAGACCGGGGCGTTGAGCGCCGGCGGCGGTCTGCTGGGCCTACTCGGCGGGCCGAGCGGGAGCGTGGGTGAAACCGTCTCCGGCGGAAGCACGCAGAACTGGATGGACGGACTACAGAGCTACGGCTCCACGGCCACGCAAGCGGCACAGACCTACGCGGAACAGCAGGCCCATTCAACCCGCTCGGCGCAGCGTACGGCGATGCGAATGGCCACGACGACAGAGTCGACCAGCGTCCGAACCAAGACCATCACAAACCACAACAAGCTGCACGCGCTGACCATGCAGTACTTCGAGGTGCTGCGCCAGTTCGACATTGCAACTTCGTACGACGGCGTGAGCCTGGTGCCTCATCCCGATGGATATCGTTTGGTTTCTTCCGCCCGGCCAAAAGGAGCACCTGGATGACCTGATCTCGAACAGCGATTTGTCCAACGCGATCCAGTGGTCGAGCCAGATCAACACTGCCGTCGGCGGCATTGCGGGTCTCGTCACCCAAGCGAACGCGTTGGCATCGCTGCCCTTCGTCGGTCTCGCGCAGGGCCTCGCGGCCGGCGCCGACGCGCAGCTGCAGGCAGCTCAAAACCAGGCCACGCAATTGTTCGGCTTGCTTGGAGGGCTGGGCAGCGGGTTCTCGGTCCAGGCCAGCGAGGCCAACCAGATCCTTGCACTGCTCGGCCAGGCAAAGACCTCGGTCGACCAGTTCCTCTCGACGGGAACCACAAGCCATTTGCAGGATGCCCTGTCATCGCTGAACTCGGCCGCCCCGGTGACGCTGGCGCTCTACCAGCAGCTGTCGAGCCCGACGCTGACCGGCGGCATGTCCCGGCACGACGTCCTGAACCGCTACGCAGGCCTGCTGGCACACTCGGATGTGCTCACCCGCTCGCTCCCGCTGCAATACACGACCGGGCTAAGTCGTCTGGAACGCTTCGCTGCAGACCCGCGGGCTTCGCTCGCGCTCGACAGCCTTGCCGAGGACGTGATCCGGATGTCGGCCTCGGCCACCGTGCTGCCGTTCGATCATGTGTACGTCGCGGCTGTGACGCGGTGGGGTGCGCGGCTCGGGCCGGTGGAGATGATCCCGACCGCACCCGTCACGGTGCCGGGCCAGTTCAACACGAGCGCGGCCTTCAAGACCGACGCCGACCTGATCCAGTACCTGCAGAGCCAGAGGAATCCGACGCAGGCTGTTCCGGCCACCTTGCAGGCGTCGATCGCGCTGCCGCGGTCGCTCTCGCCTACCGATGTGGTCGGTTTTGAGATCACCCGCAGAATGGATAATTTCACCTACCAGTTCGCCACGCCGATCGACGTCGCCACCGGCCTGCTCGGCGCGGCTGTGGGATGGCCGGCGTCCGTCCTGGGCGTCCTTCCGGCGCTGATCTCGCCACCGATGGTGCCGCAAGCAAGGACCTTTACGGCGGCGCAATTGGGCAGCGAAATCGGTGCTCCCTATCTGTGGAACTTCAAGGCCGATCTGACGGCAAGCGTCGCTGGCAATCCCGAAAGCTATGTAAAGCCGGATTCGACGCCGGCGGAGTTGCCTGCGGGAATTTTTCCGATCCCCGCCATGGAAGTGGCGCCACTGCTCAAATACTCCGACCTCATTCAGATCGAGAGAACACTGCAGCACGTGTTGCGCAACCTGGTGCGTTACTCCAAGGCCGTCTGGATGGGGCTACCCCCTGAAGAGCGCGTGATGTTGCTGGAGCCCTTCTTGCTGTCGTTCCCGGGCTTGTCCAGCAATGTGCCCCTGTTGGATTGCATCGGCAACGAGGTCCTTGGCTTCCATGGGAGTTCGATGATTGTCCCGTTCTCGATTCCCAAGTCGCTCGGCGACACGAGGGACTTCGGGATGACGACCGGCGAACTTGAGGATGCCCTGCTTCATTTCCACCGGCAGAGCGCGCCGAACCAGACGAGCCACGCCTCGCTCCCGACACGGGGTGTGCTCGGGGAGGCAATGCTGGGCCATTGCTCGTCCGGCGAAAAGATCGATCTCACCCGCTTCTGGAACTGGCAGGACTCGCCGGCCGACTCGGCGCCCGCGATCGCCCCGGTCACGGTGCCTGGCAGCCAGCTGCCGACGCTCGCATCGGCCCAGATAGGCAGCCAGCTGGCGGGAATGCTGCCCAGCCTGATCAACAACAACGTGGCTCCGCCGGCGGCGCAGTCGCCCAACAGCACGCTGGCCTCGGCGCTCATCTCCGCGATGGCTGCCGTCAAGGGGCTGGATCCGTCTCTGAGCGGCGCCGACAAACTTGCCGCGCTGCTCCAAAACACCCAGAACACCGCCGAGTCGGCGCGCGCCGACATGGTGAAGTCGAACACGCAGATCACGCAGCAGGCTCTATCCACGCTCGGCCAGATCCTCGCCGCTCCCAGCGGCGGCGGCAGTGGCGGCAGTGGCGGCAAGGGCGGGAGCAAGAATGGATCTTCGGGTAGCGGCGGCGACAGCTCTGGCGGCTCGGATAGCAGCGGTGGTGGCTCGAACGCCGGGCAGATCATCTCGGCGTTGCTACCGCTGATCATCGCGGCATTTGCATAGAAATAGAAGGAGACCGAAAGTGGCCACTCCGACTGTCACATCCATTTCGCCGGTGGCCGGCCCGGCCGCGGGTGGAACGCTGGTCGCGATGACCGGCACTGGCTTTACCGGCGCGTTGCTGGTCGGGTTCGGGTCGACGCAGGCGAGTTCGATCTCGGTCCTGAGCGACACGAGCCTCGTGGCCGTGAGCCCCGCCGGTACCGGCAACGTGAACGTCACAGTTGTCGCTCCGGGCGGCATCTCGGCCCTCGCGTCGGCAGCCCAGTTCGGTTACGTCGGCACCGTGCCCGACACGACGACCTCAACGCTGGATCCGGCCATCACCTCTCAGATCGTTGGCGCACTCATTGCGATGATTCAGGCGAACAACTCGCCAGATGCCGCGGCGGCGCAATCGATCCTGCTGCGCCGGTTGGCGCTGTCGGGAGATGTGGTCGGCTCCCGCGTGCCGGCGCCGCGCAACATCACGGAGATCGGTGGTTACTTCAATCTGCTCGAGGCGCTCGGCGAATCGACCATGCGTGAACAGACCCTGGCCGGGATCCTGGGCGTGGCAGGGCCAATTCCTTCGCTTACTTCACTAGAACCGCAGCCGCTGTCGATGGTGAGCATGACGAACGACCGCCCCACCGGCCCGGCGCAGGCAAGCCTACCGCTCGCCGTGGTCGTACGCAGCGACTTCATCGCCGCACTGCAGGACACATTGAAGCAACTGCACGCCTCAAACGCCACGATGCCGTTCGCGGGGCCGACGTCGCTCATGCTGCCGGCCGGCGGACCGGGCTCGACGTTGCCGGTTGACCCTCTGCTCTACCTGGGTCGTGCTTTGACGCTGGCGCCCTCGGCCGCTCTCCAGGCACCCGGCACCGATCCGCTCGTCATCGCCCGAAAGGCGGGGTCTGTCGGTGATTTCGATCTCTGGGCCAACGCCCAGCCGGCCGGTGCAATACCGCCCGACAATTATGAAGCGCTGCGGATCGCCGGTACTGCCGTCAACAAGGTCCCCCTGAACAATGCGAGCCTGGTCAAATTGGCACCGCTTCTCGCCAGTGCAGGGTTTTATCCGGCTACACCGTTGCCGACGCCAACTTCCCCGACCGACATTGCCTGGGCTCGTCTCGCCAATACCACGGGCCTGGTCGCCGGAACGACGAAGCTCGGCGACGAACTGGCGCTGCTCTACACGCCGAGCGCGATCGCGGCGAGCGCGTTTGCGGCGGCGTTGGGTTCTACGTGGGACGGAACGAAGTTTGCGGCGTAGGGTCACCTGGTCCTGGTAGCACGCAAACTAAGCCCATGCAGTTCGCAAATGAGATGTTATGGAAGAAGCAGGCCAACGGCCGACCGAAAGGCTTCGGGATAGAGCAAGTCAACTTGGTCCTATCCGCCACACAGGGCCAAGTATGGCTGGCGTTCATACATCGATGCCGCCCCCCATTTTCATGACAGTCCAGAGATGCGGTAATTGCTTCTTAAGGGCGATGCCCCCGCAGCTTTGCTTTGTCCGACTTTAGCCCTGTCTGCGAGATAGGGCTAAGTCCGCGACGGGCTCCAAGAGAAATGGCAGACGTTCGCAAACCGAATGTTATGGACTTTTGTCCGACTGATAAACTTTGCGACCAAAGCTTATCAGTCGACGAACAGACAAGCGTTGGGCGTCATGGGCCGCCCCAATGTTCCTCTCAGGAGATTCCTCATGACGTGCATATCGTCTTGAGGACTATTCTGGATTTCGAAGATGCCGCAAGCTCACAAGGACCTCGGCAGTGCGCTGAAAGCCTTGATACGTTCGGGGAAAGGAGTGTCCGTCAATCCGGCTGAAATCGCACGCCTTTTCCGCTCGCGGCGTTCGTAATCTACGGGTACTAACCACGGTCCTTTTGACAGCCTTTCGACCGTAGTTTCCAGAGGTCTCCAGCAGGGCGCCGGCCTCACCGGGCCCCCTGCTCTCTTCTGCCAGATCACGGCAGAGGTGCTCAAACCGCCTGAGTTCATCGACGTCGTACTGATCCTGCCCGGTCAGACTCTTGCCGGCGGGGTCACGTCAAGATCCGAAAGGTTCTGAAGCAGGTCCACAAAGCGCGCGTGCAACGTTATGCAACCCTTAGAGCCATCGAGCAAAACCCTGACTTGGCTTTTAGTCGTGCCTTTGCCGGTGACGGTGCCTGACCTGCCGGCGAGCCTCGGCCCCGCTGAAGACGCGACAACTATCCTCTGTCCTCTCATGGTCTTATTTTCCACAACCGATCGGTTTGGCACGATGGGCAAGTTGTGATTGCGTTCGGGCATGAACTCACTCAATCGCCGTGAGACAAAAGTGATTGTTCAACCATGGCAACAAGCTCGCGGCTGCAATCTCTCCGCGTGGACCGTCCCCGAAGTTGCCGCAACTTCGAGAATGCCACCTGTTATTTCCTGATCCCGTCATGTAGGCGCGCCTGAAAGAGCGTACAGGCTATGTCAAAGCAGCATATTTCCGGACTTATGCAATCTGATCTCGCAAGACTTCTCTCGTACGGGCCAAATTCACTCCCAAGCAACTGCGCGATCGCACAGTTGTAAGCCTAAACATGGAAGAGAAAATCACTGGCGTGCAGCGCCGCCACGTTGACATTTTTCAGCAGTATCGTGTCGTGACTGCCGAGCGTAATCAGTGTGTCGCTTCCCTGCTGAGTTTCGGTAGGCGCCGATGTCGCTGTAAGGCCAGCGAACTGTCTCACATCAAGTCGGTCCAATCCCACAACGAAGTCGGTGACCGTGTGTTGCACCGACGGCCCCGAAGATGTCGGCGCGAATACGAATTGATCAGGTCCATTCCCGCCCGTGAGCACGTCCGCGCCATTCGAAGCGAAGAGAACATCCCTCCCTGGCGATCCCTGCAGCGCTGTATTGGGGCTTGATCCAACTCGATCGAAAATTAGATTCACGATATCCGTCGCGCCGAAGCCATCGGTCACCGTCAGCGTAATCTTGTCAGTAGTCGGCGGTGCGGCACCTGGATTGTAGACTGCGCCGGCCGCAAGAACGCCGTTGATTGCCGTGAGGGAGCTAACGCTCACCGAGGGCGTGACAGTGCTTCCCGATCCAGCCTCTCCGGTCGTCGCACTTAACGCAAAAGCTTCAGTCGACGCACTTGCATCCGTATCAGAGAGCTGCAAGCCGAGGACCGTCATCGTTCCATTGGCATTGTTCACAACGCTGACCTGGTCAGTAACAATGGCGGGCGCGTGATGATTCCAGGTGATCTCGGAGCCACCCACGCCATCCGACAGGATTGAGAAATCGGAAGCGCTATAAGCGCCGACCAAATTGAAGGCTCCAGTGCCATAGCTGATGTGGAGCGAACCAGTCGTGCTGATACTAACGCTCGCCGGAGCGATCCCCTTTAAGTCTAGAATGTCTCCCGAGTCGAAACCAGTCACTGTACCGGAGAAGTGCGCGGGATCCGCCAGGACCAGTTTGCCGGATTGGCTCGTTACAAATCGAACGTGCGCGTCGGAAGCTCCATCGAATTGAACTGTTGCGCCGTAGATGTTGACAGCGCCGCCACCGGTCATTGCGGCGGCAACTTCAAGGTTCCCAGATAGCGCTTCAATTGTCCCCGTGTTCACGAGGCTCGAAAGCCCCGAAATCAAGGACGAGCCTACGCTGTCGATCGAGCCCATATTAAAAAGAACGCTTATGCCGGAGAAAGCGCTCGTTCCGATGACGGACCAGTCCGCCGAAAGTTCATTGGTAACCGTAGCATTGTAGGCGTTGATGCCGCCGACGAGATGTCCGTAGTTATCGATGACCGCCGTGCCAGTCGACGTGGTCATGGCATTCACGGCCGCCGTTGTCCCGATTGCAGTCGCATAGTTGGTGATGCTGACGTTTCCACCATCGTGGCTTATTGCTGAAAGGCTGTACCGTCCGCCAGAAATGAGCGCCCCGGCTTCCGCCGTGATCGTTACTGACCCGGTGCCGTAGTTTTCGCCGCGAATGCCGTCGGTCCCCGTGGCCGCGGTGATAGAACCATAGTCGTCAACTTGGATGTTGCCGTGGACATTATCGTCGACGACGTTTGCAGCGTTCGGATTGTAACTTGCCAGGATGCCGGCTGGCGCATCCCCCGCACCAGTCAGGATGGTGCCGGAAAAAATAGTGGCGTATGACAAGACAGCGATCACGCTTGTTGCAGGCACGACAAACGCGCCGCTTGAAGGTGCCTTGTTAACCGCAGCGATGCCAGAGCTTCCAGAATTGATTACGTTTCCCGCCGCAGTGGAAATGCTGATGTTGCCGGAACCGTAGTTGTTTGCGGAAATGCCGACGCCGAACCCGTTGACTGGGCTGCTTCCGCCGAGCGCCGTAATCGATCCCGCCAGATCAGTTACAGTGACGTTGCCAATACCGTAGGTATACGCGCGAATGCCATCGCCCGCGGCGGCAACAATATTTGCGGTGCTACTGACAATAACGTCGCCGTTGAGAGTGGTAAGAGGGAAGCTTGGCGGGATACCCGTTCCGCCCAAATAGCCTGCTATAATTCCTGCTGGCGGGTTTCCGGTTCCGGTCGATCCTGTGCCCGAATTGATCGTTCCCGCCGCAGTGACGACGATTGAGCTCTTTGCCGTGACATCAATTGAAGTCGCTTCATTGGTCGCATTTAGCCCGACACTGCCGGCGTTGATGACATCACCCGACGAGGTGATGATCGAAATATTCCCAGTCCCCTTGGTGAATGCGAATACCCCATAGCTCGTGGTTGAATTGATCGTCGCTCCGGAGTAGATATTAATCGCTATATTTCCGGTGTTACCGACGGCTTCCAGGTGCCCCTCGATGCCATATTGTGCGCCGGAGACTGTTGTCCCAGAAGCATCGTTGACCGTTATGTCCCCGTTTCCGTAATGATAGGCATTGATGCCGACACCTGCGTCAGCAACGATGTTCGCATCGTTGTTTACGATCACTCTGCCGTTTACGTTTAGGTTTGACGTGGCGTTCACGCCGCCGAAGAAGCCCGCGGCTATTCCAGACGGTTGAGCACCGCTATTTGTCAGAATAGACTGGGAATGAATCGTACCTACGCTGTAAATAGTGATCAACGCTGCCGCAGACGCATCGATTGAAGTTGCAAGATTGACTGCATTAATCCCGTTACTACCTGATGTTATCACATCGCCGCTTGCCATTGTTACGGCTATGTCGCCAGGCCCATAAACCGACGCGCCGATTCCATAAGGCGCCTTACCGGTTGCAGACGTCGCAGAAGTTGGCGCCTGGATATTGACGTTAGACCCGAGATTTACTGTGACGCTGCCATTGCCATAATTGTAAGTGTTGATGGCATCACCCGCCGCCGCGGTGATGTTGCCATTAGCGCTAACCAGTACGTCACCCCAAACACCTGCGTTGAACACGCCCGCTAGACCGGGGTTGAAGCCGGCCTGGATCCCAGAGGGTGCGCTGCCGGAGTTGTTGTTGTTTACGCCCGAATTGATAGTTCCCAGCGTCACCAAGGTAACAGTGCTTGCCGCTGCCGCAGCGATCGCCGTCGCCTGATTAGAAACGTTGATTCCGGTACTGCCCGAATTTATGACCGACCCATACCCGGTCGTAACTGTGATTTTACCAGAGCCGTAGTTGAAGGCGCCGATCCCATATTGCGATGAAGTCGTGCCTGGAATGGTCGTCCCTGCCGCCGTTGCTGTAATGGTTGCATTATTGGAAACCGAGATGTTGCCCACGCCGTAATTGCTCGCGGAAATGCCAACTCCCGATGCTGCATTAAGCGTGGCACCATTTTCAATATCGATGTCGCCAAAAACTGTAGCGTTTGGTGGGTTGGGTGGGGTCGATGGCGCACTGGTGCCTAACAGGTAGCTCGCCGATATACCGTTGGTGCCGGCGTTGATTGTTCCCGAAGACGTAACGATCGAAATCGGGCCACTGCCAAGCGGCACGGCAGTACCTTGATTTTGAACGAGAATGCCGTTGGTGCCGGCGTTGATCAGCACTCCGGGCGTTGTGGTTACATTGACCGCTCCCAAGGTCGAGATCGCCGAGATGCCGCTGGACGTTGTGCCGGTAATTGAACCTCCTGCGACGATGTGGAGCGGACCCGCTCCACTCGTGCGCGCCCCAATTCCAACGGTCTGACCCGACACGCTGCCGTAATTAACGATGTCTGTTGATCCTGATCCAGAATTCGTGAGGATCGCTGTGCCGCCTGTAGATGTAATGCTCCCCGCATTGACGAGGGCGATATTGGCTCCAGTCGTCGTTAAATTGATCGCCGTTCCTGAGACCGAAATGGACGAAGTCTGGTTGATCTGAACCGTATTGTAGTCGAGCGAATTGCTGTCTGTCGAACTCACTGCAAAGCCAACGCCGGTGCCGGAAATCGTATCGTTTGCGAGAACATAAAAAGATCCCGACGACGGCGTGAACGAGCGCTGTGCGTTTGTAGGAAAGAGCGCTGATATTGGTATCATCACGATCTTGTCCGCAGACAGCACATTGAAAGCTGTCCCGGATTGGGCGCCAGTGACCTGATAAGCGTAAGTTTGTGAGTGTGCGCTGTCGGTCACGGTCAATGTCGAGCCGCTGATGCTGGCACTAGAGACCGTCACGCCACCCAGAAGATCGAGCGTATCTCCAACCGAAAGCCCCGCGATTGTCCCATTGAAAGCTGAGGGATTATCGAGCGTCAGCAGACCATTGCCATTTACAAAGGTGATAGTTTGGCCGGTCGATCCACCCGCAACCGAGCCACCGAATTCCAGCGCAGCACGATCGCCAATCGTGAACGCGCCCTGGCCGGAGACGTTGCCAAAGACGAGGGCCGCGCCGAAAGCCAACACATTTATGGCGCCGGTATTGCTTATCGCAAGCGGACCCGAGGACGAAAAAATGCTGAGGCCGGACGCGTTGATGGTTCCGGCATTGTTGATCGCATTCGTTACGCCGCCAAAATAATTCTGCCCGTTGACGTTCCACACGCCACCAGAATTGTTGTTGAACGAAGCTGCATTGATATTGAATGCTGCGCCAAAGTTCACATTTCCGATAACAACGCCGGAGTTATTGGCGGTGGCGCTGCCCACGTTCGTGCTAGTAGGCCCATTATTAGTGCCGATCGCCGTGTTCAATCGGGTCGAAGAGAACTGCGTAGCGGCAATTGTCCCAGAGTTCGCGATCGTTGCGCCTTGGCTGCTCCAGTTATTGACTTGAACCGTTGCATTGCTGAGCGAGCCGAGCGCGACAATCGTGCCGGAGCTGGACGGTCCTCCCGCATCGTGCAGGTTGCTGATCGAGATAATGCCACTGCCGCTGGCCGAAGGCTGTCCACTTCCCGCAAGGATTCCATTGCCGTTGGGGACTGTCACGGCGCCATGATTGACGATCGTCACATTGCCGCCGCCTTGCGCAAAAATGTTCAGACCGGCCGAGACGGCGGTGATAACGGAAGATTGCTCAAGCGTGGCCGTTATCGTTCCCGTGCCGAAGTTGTAGAGACCAATCCCCACTCCTGCTGCCGCGTTAATCGTGGCGGCAGTATCGACCATAACGTTGCCGTGAACGAATGAATTGACGGTCTGGCTACCTCCTGCACTGTAGCCGCCCCAGATGCCCCCGGGTTGACCACCACCAGTGAACATATTGTAGGCTGAGTTGATCGTTCCAAACGCAGTTACGGAGACCTGCCCCGTAATCGGCACTGCTGCGGTACCTACAGCCTGATTGCTTGCGCTGATACCTGTGCCGCCGGAATTGATGATGTCACCGGCTGATGTCGTCACCGAAATATTTCCACCATTGCGCTCAGACGTGTCAATTGCAATGATCCCGGACAACGCGCCTGCAGTGATCGTTGCGTTCTGGCTAACGACAATGGATACACTACCGGAACTGCCTGTTCCGGAACTCAGCGAATAGGCTGTTATTCCGTATAGCGCGCCCCAAACGCTCGTATTCGCCTCTTCGAATAGCGTAACGGCACCATTGCCCCAATTGTAAGCGTTCACACCGGTGCCGGCGTCGGCGATGACGTTCGCGAAGTTGTCGACGAACACAGTCCCATTGACATTCGTGTCCGAGACGCCGCCATTGGAATAATAGCCCGCTGAGACTCCCTGGGGCTGGGACCCCCCCTGCGTTAGGTGCGTGCCTGAATGGATTACCCCGCGCGAGGTCACGCTCACAGTTGATGCAGCGGCCACAGCAATCGCGGTTGCCTGATTGATCGCCTGAACTCCGATAGAACCGGAATTGACCGTGGCACCGGCTTCCATCGTGACCGAAACCCGGCCACTTCCATAAGTCCCTGCACTGATGCCATAAACATCGCTTGCCGAAATCGTTGACCCGGCGCGATCGGTAATGGTGACGTCACCACTGCCATAATTGGCGGCACGAATTCCGTCGCCGCCAGCTGCCGTGATGGTGGCAAAATTATCCACGATCACGTTTCCAAACACCGCTGCATTGACCGTATTGGTCGCACCTCCCTTGTATACGGCCAAAATCCCTGCAGGTCTTGCGCCTGAACCGGTCGGGGTAGTACCCGATTCGATCGTCCCGTTGGCTATCACCGAGATCGAACTGGTGGTGACTCCATTGAGTTGCGAAATCGACGACGCCTGATTGTAAGCAATGACGCCCGCACTCCCGGACCTGACATTGCTATTCGCTGCAGTCGTCACTGAGAGACTTCCCGTAGATGTCGAGAACGCTTCAATGCCATACTGCTTTGAGCCAGTGATGTTTGCGCCGCTCGCAGCCGAAACGCTTACGTTGCCACTGCCAAAGGTGAAAGCCTTCACACCGTCGTACGCGCCTGAAATGGATGGTGAAGCTGGAACAGCAACAGCAACGTTGCCGCTATTCGCGGGATCAAGATTGCCCGCGACAATGCTACTCGAGCTTTCACCGTTGGCAGTTTGATAGACGACACTGCCGGTGTTGCCGGCAACATCGATGATCCGCACCTGATAGGTGTAATGCAGCGGATGTGTCGTGGCGTCTACTAGACTCCAGCTCGTCGGGGTATTTTGCAGGACGTCGATCCACGTCGCACCGTTATCACTGCTGATCTGGATCTTCTCCCCAGCGGTAAGCGCACCGTTTGTACCGGACACCGTCAGCGAGGTTGAGCTTCCCGAATTTGCAGCGACAGCGGTGATCGCCAGCGCCTCAGTTGGAGCAGCGGTATCAAGAGTGAAGCTCGCCGCCGAAGTTACAGACGTGTTACCAGCCAAATCGCTAAACTGAACCGCGACCTGCTTGTTGCCATCGGCCCCGAGGTCGCCCGCCGTCACGGTCAGAGTGACAGTCCCGGCCAGAATATCGGCTGAGGTGATGACGTGTGCAACCGGATGCAGAAATGCCAAGCCGTTGAGCAGCAGCTGAATCGTGTCACCAACCGACACCGTTGGATCGAGCGCTATCGCAAAGCTTGGCGCTGTATCGGACGTAATGTTGTCGGAGTTCGATTGCCCGGTGTCAGATGCCGCCGCAAGGACCGGTACTCCGCCGGTCGGTGCAACGGTATCGACCGTCAGTGTCGTCGAGGTCGAAGCTGCATTGCCCGCCGCATCGGTCGCTATCGCCGTGACAACCAGCGCACCCTGGCCGGCGGGCGTGATCGACGTGGTCCAGTGACCGGTCCCGTCGACCGCCACCGCCGCACCGTTGACGGTCAAGGTCGAGCCGGTCTCCGCGGTGCCGCTGATCTGGATGCCACCGGCCGCCTCAGCTGCGTTGATCAGGTTGTCGCCGCCCTCGATCGTGGTGATCGCGACCGTCGGAGCCGTAGTGTCCAGCGTGAAGTTCAGCGAGGCCGAGCCGGTGTTGCCGAAGGTATCGGTCTGGCTCGCCACGATGATGTGCGATCCGTCCGCCAGCCCGCTCGGCGTGAACGACCATGCCCCTTGCGCATCGGTCGTGACCGTGGTGGCGCTGACAACACCATCGATGGTGAAGTGCACCACCGTGTTGGCAAGCCCGGTGCCGGTCACGGCCGGATTGGTGGTGACGTGGTCGGTGGCCGAGCTGCCAGTGTCGGACACCAGGGCTTCGGTCACCGTCGGACCGGTGGTGCTGAGCGTATAGACCACCGCACCGCTGGTCGTGGTGTTGCCGGCCGCATCGCTCACCCGGGCCGTCAGCGAGTTCGAGCCGTTGTTGAGCGTGACGATGGTGCTCCAGCTGCCGTTGCCCTGCACCACGGCGGTGCCGATCGTCGTCGTGCCGTCCAGGATGGTGACCGTGGCGCCGGCATCGGCCACATCCACCGTGCCGGCGATGGTCTGGCTGGCCTGGTTGGTCGAACCGCCGGCGCTGGTGATCGCGACCGCTGGCGCAACGGTATCGACCGTCAGCGTCGTCGAGGCCGAAGCCGTATTGCCTGCCGCATCGGTCGCTGTCGCCGCGACAACCAGGGCGCCCTGGCCGGCGGGCGTGATCGACGTGGTCCAGTGACCGGTCCCGTCGACCGTCACCGCCGCACCGTTGACGGTCAAGGTCGAGCCGGTCTCCGCGGTGCCGCTGATCTGGATCCCGCCGGCCGCCTCAGCTGCGTTGATCAGATTGTCGCCACCCTCGATCGTCGTGATCGCGACCGCTGGCGCAACGGTATCGACCGTCAGCGTCGTCGAGGTCGAGCCCGTGTTGCCCGCCGCATCGGTCGCTATCGCCGTCACAACCAGCGCACCCTGGCCGGCGGGCGTGATCGACGTGGTCCAGTGACCGGTCCCGTCGACCGTCACCGCCGCACCGTTGACGGTCAAGGTCGAGCCGATCTCCGCGGTGCCGCTGATCTGGATGCCACCGGCCGCCTCAGTTGCGTTGATCAGATTGTCGCCACCCTCGATCGTCGTGATCGCGACCGCTGGCGCAACGGTATCGACCGTCAGTGTCGTCGAGGTCGAGCCCGTGTTGCCCGCCGCATCGGTCGCTATCGCCGTCACGACCAGGGCACCCTGGCCGGCAGGTGTGATCGACGTGGTCCAGTGACCGGTCCCGTCGACCGTCACCGCTGCACCGTTGACGGTCAAGGTCGAGCCGACCTCCGCGGTGCCGCTGATCTGGATGCCACCGGCCGCCTCAGCTGCGTTGATCAGATTGTCGCCACCCTCGATCGTCGTGATCGCGACCGCTGGAGCCGTAGTGTCCAGCGTGAAGTTCAGCGAGGCCGAGCCGGTGTTGCCGAAGGTATCGGTCTGGCTCGCCACGATGGTGTGCGATCCGTCCGCCAGCCCGCTCGGCGTGAACGACCATGCCCCTTGCGCATCGGTCGTGACCGTGGTGGCGCTGACAACACCATCGATGGTGAAGTGCACCACCGTGTTGGCAAGCCCGGTGCCGGTCAGCGCCGGATTGGTGGTGACGTGGTCGGTGGCCGAGCTGCCAGTGTCGGACACCAGGGCTTCAGTCACCGTCGGACCGGTGGTGCTGAGCGTATAGACCACCGCACCGCTGGTCGTGGTGTTGCCGGCCGCATCGCTCACCCGGGCCGTCAGCGAGTTCGAGCCGTTGTTGAGCGTGACGATGGTGCTCCAGCTGCCGTTGCCCTGCACCACGGCGGTGCCGATCGTCGTCGTGCCGTCCAGGATGGTGACCGTGGCGCCGGCATCGGCCACATCCACCGTGCCGGCGATGGTCTGGCTGGCCTGGTTGGTCGAACCGCCGGCGCTGGTGATCGCGACCGCTGGCGCAACGGTATCGACCGTCAGCGTCGTCGAGGCCGAAGCCGTATTGCCTGCCGCATCGGTCGCTGTCGCCGTGACAACCAGGGCGCCCTGGCCGGCGGGCGTGATCGACGTGGTCCAGTGACCGGTCCCGTCGACCGTCACCGCCGCACCGTTGACGGTCAAGGTCGAGCCGGTCTCCGCGGTGCCGCTGATCTGGATCCCGCCGGCCGCCTCAGCTGCGTTGATCAGATTGTCGCCACCCTCGATCGTCGTGATCGCGACCGCTGGCGCAACGGTATCGACCGTCAGCGTCGTCGAGGTCGAGCCCGTGTTGCCCGCCGCATCGGTCGCTATCGCCGTCACAACCAGCGCACCCTGGCCGGCGGGCGTGATCGACGTGGTCCAGTGACCGGTCCCGTCGACCGTCACCGCCGCACCGTTGACGGTCAAGGTCGAGCCGATCTCCGCGGTGCCGCTGATCTGGATGCCACCAGCCGCCTCAGCTGCGTTGATCAGATTGTCGCCACCCTCGATCGTCGTGATCGCGACCGCTGGCGCAACGGTATCGACCGTCAGCGTCGTCGAGGTCGAGCCCGTGTTGCCCGCCGCATCGGTCGCTCTCGCCGTCACGACCAGCGCACCCTGGCCGGCGGGCGTGATCGACGTGGTCCAGTGACCGGTCCCGTCGACCGTCACCGCTGCACCGTTGACGGTCAAGGTCGAGCCGACCTCCGCGGTGCCGCTGATCTGGATGCCACCGGCCGCCTCAGCTGCGTTGATCAGGTTGTCGCCGCCCTCGATCGTGGTGATCGCGACCGTCGGAGCCGTAGTGTCCAGCGTGAAGTTCAGCGAGGCCGAGCCGGTGTTGCCGAAGGTATCGGTCTGGCTCGCCACGATGATGTGCGATCCGTCCGCCAGCCCGCTCGGCGTGAACGACCATGCCCCTTGCGCATCGGTCGTGACCGTGGTGGCGCTGACAACACCATCGATGGTGAAGTGCACCACCGTGTTGGCAAGCCCGGTGCCGGTCACGGCCGGATTGGTGGTGACGTGGTCGGTGGCCGAGCTGCCAGTGTCGGACACCAGGGCTTCGGTCACTGTCGGACCGGTGGTGCTGAGCGTATAGACCACCGCACCGCTGGTTGTGGTGTTGCCGGCCGCATCGCTCACCCGGGCGGTCAGCGAGTTCGAGCCGTTGTTGAGCGTGACGGTGGTGCTCCAGCTGCCGTTGCCCTGCACCACGGCGGTGCCGATCGTCGTCGTGCCGTCCAGGATGGTGACCGTGGCGCCGGCATCGGCCACATCCACCGTGCCGGCGATGGTCTGGCTGGCCTGGTTGGTCGAACCGCCGGCGCTGGTGATCGCGACCGCTGGCGCAACGGTATCGACCGTCAGCGTCGTCGAGGCCGAAGCCGTATTGCCTGCCGCATCAGTCGCTGTCGCCGTGACAACCAGGGCGCCCTGGCCGGCAGGTGTGATCGACGTGGTCCAGTGACCGGTCCCGTCGACCGTCACCGCCGCACCGTTGACGGTCAAGGTCGAGCCGGTCTCCGCGGTGCCGCTGATCTGGATCCCGCCGGCCGCCTCAGCTGCGTTGATCAGATTGTCGCCACCCTCGATCGTCGTGATCGCGACCGCTGGCGCAAGCGTGTCCAGCGTGAAGCTCAGCGATGCGCTGCCGGCGTTGCCGAAGGTATCGGTCTGGCTCGCCACGATGATGTGCGATCCGTCCGCCAGCCCGCTCGGCGTGAACGACCATGCCCCTTGCGCATCGGCCGTGACCGTGGTGGCGCTGACAACACCATCGATGGTGAAGTGCACCACCGTGTTGGCAAGCCCGGTGCCGGTCAGCGCCGGATTGGTGGTGACGTGGTCGGTGGCCGAGCTGCCGGTGTCGGACACCAGGGCCTCGGTCACTGTCGGACCGGTGGTGCTGAGCGTATAGACCACCGCACCGCTGGTCGTGGTGTTGCCGGCCGCATCGCTCACCCGGGCGGTCAGCGAGTTCGAGCCGTTGTTGAGCGTGACGGTGGTGCTCCAGCTGCCGTTGCCCTGCACCACGGCGGTGCCGATCGTCGTCGTGCCGTCCAGGATGGTGACCGTGGCGCCGGCATCGGCCACATCCACCGTGCCGGCGATGGTCTGGCTGGCCTGGTTGGTCGAACCGCCGGCGCTGGTGATCGCGACCGCTGGCGCAACGGTATCGACCGTCAGCGTCGTCGAGGCCGAAGCCGTATTGCCTGCCGCATCAGTCGCTGTCGCCGTGACAACCAGGGCGCCCTGGCCGGCAGGTGTGATCGACGTGGTCCAGTGACCGGTCCCGTCGACCGTCACCGCCGCACCGTTGACGGTCAAGGTCGAGCCGGTCTCCGCGGTGCCGCTGATCTGGATCCCGCCGGCCGCCTCAGCTGCGTTGATCAGATTGTCGCCACCCTCGATCGTCGTGATCGCGACCGCTGGCGCAAGCGTGTCCAGCGTGAAGCTCAGCGATGCGCTGCCGGCGTTGCCGAAGGTATCGGTCTGGCTCGCCACGATGATGTGCGATCCGTCCGCCAGCCCGCTCGGCGTGAACGACCATGCCCCTTGCGCATCGGCCGTGACCGTGGTGGCGCTGACAACACCATCGATGGTGAAGTGCACCACCGTGTTGGCAAGCCCGGTGCCGGTCAGCGCCGGATTGGTGGTGACGTGGTCGGTGGCCGAGCTGCCGGTGTCGGACACCAGGGCCTCGGTCACTGTCGGACCGGTGGTGCTGAGCGTATAGACCACCGCACCGCTGGTCGTGGTGTTGCCCGCCGCATCGCTCACCCGGGCCGTCAGCGAGTTGCCGCCCTGGTTCAGCGTGACGGTGGTGCTCCAGCTGCCGTTGCCCTGCACCACGGCGGTGCCGATCGTCGTCGTGCCGTCCAGGATGGTGACGGTGGCGCCGGCATCGGCCACGTCGACCGTACCGGCGATGGTCTGGCTGGCCTGGTTGGTCGGACCGCCGGCGCTGGTGATGGCGACCGTCGGGGCCGTAGTGTCCAGCGTGAAGCTCAGTGAGGCCGAGCCGGTGTTGCCGAAGGTATCGGTCTGGCTTGCCACGATGATGTGCGATCCGTCCGCCAGCCCGCCCGGCGTGAACGACCATGCCCCTTGCGCATCGGTCGTGACCGTGGTGGCGCTGACAACACCATCGATGGTGAAGTGCACCACCGTGTTGGCAAGGCCGGTGCCGGTCAGCGCCGGATTGGTGGTGACGTGGTCGGTGGCCGAGCTGCCGGTGTCGGACACCAGGGCTTCGGTCACTGTCGGACCGGTGGTGCTGAGCGTATAGACCACCGCACCGCTGGTTGTGGTGTTGCCGGCCGCATCGCTCACCCGGGCGGTCAGCGAGTTGCCGCCCTGGTTCAGCGCGACGGTGGTGCTCCAGCTGCCGTTGCCCTGCACGACGGCGGTGCCGATCGTCGTCGTGCCGTCCAGGATGGTGACGGTGGCGCCGGCATCGGCGACATCCACCGTGCCGGTGATGGTCTGGCTGGCCTGGTTGGTCGGACCGCCGGCGCTGGTGATGGCGACCGTCGGGGCAACGGTATCGACCGTCAGCGTCGTCGAGGTCGAGCCCGTGTTGCCCGCCGCATCGGTCGCTATCGCCGTCACGACCAGCGCACCCTGGCCGGCGGGCGTGATCGACGTGGTCCAGTGACCGGTCCCGTCGACCGTCACCGCTGCACCGTTGACGGTCAAGGTCGAGCCGACCTCCGCGGTGCCGCTGATCTGGATCCCGCCGGCCGCCTCAGCTGCGTTGATCAGATTGTCGCCACCCTCGATCGTCGTGATCGCGACCGCTGGAGCCGTAGTGTCCAGCGTGAAGTTCAGCGAGGCCGAGCCGGTGTTGCCGAAGGTATCGGTCTGGCTCGCCACGATGGTGTGCGATCCGTCCGCCAGCCCGCTCGGCGTGAACGACCATGCCCCTTGCGCATCGGTCGTGACCGTGGTGGCGCTGACAACACCATCGATGGTGAAGTGCACCACCGTGTTGGCAAGCCCGGTGCCGGTCACGGCCGGATTGGTGGTGACGTGGTCGGTGGCCGAGCTGCCAGTGTCGGACACCAGGGCTTCGGTCACTGTCGGACCGGTGGTGCTGAGCGTATAGACCACCGCACCGCTGGTTGTGGTGTTGCCGGCCGCATCGCTCACCCGGGCGGTCAGCGAGTTCGAGCCGTTGTTGAGCGTGACGGTGGTGCTCCAGCTGCCGTTGCCCTGCACCACGGCGGTGCCGATCGTCGTCGTGCCGTCCAGGATGGTGACCGTGGCGCCGGCATCGGCCACATCCACCGTGCCGGCGATGGTCTGGCTGGCCTGGTTGGTCGAACCGCCGGCGCTGGTGATCGCGACCGCTGGCGCAACGGTATCGACCGTCAGCGTCGTCGAGGCCGAAGCCGTATTGCCTGCCGCATCAGTCGCTGTCGCCGTGACAACCAGGGCGCCCTGGCCGGCAGGTGTGATCGACGTGGTCCAGTGACCGGTCCCGTCGACCGTCACCGCCGCACCGTTGACGGTCAAGGTCGAGCCGGTCTCCGCGGTGCCGCTGATCTGGATCCCGCCGGCCGCCTCAGCTGCGTTGATCAGATTGTCGCCACCCTCGATCGTCGTGATCGCGACCGCTGGCGCAAGCGTGTCCAGCGTGAAGCTCAGCGATGCGCTGCCGGCGTTGCCGAAGGTATCGGTCTGGCTCGCCACGATGATGTGCGATCCGTCCGCCAGCCCGCTCGGCGTGAACGACCATGCCCCTTGCGCATCGGCCGTGACCGTGGTGGCGCTGACAACACCATCGATGGTGAAGTGCACCACCGTGTTGGCAAGCCCGGTGCCGGTCAGCGCCGGATTGGTGGTGACGTGGTCGGTGGCCGAGCTGCCGGTGTCGGACACCAGGGCCTCGGTCACTGTCGGACCGGTGGTGCTGAGCGTATAGACCACCGCACCGCTGGTCGTGGTGTTGCCGGCCGCATCGCTCACCCGGGCGGTCAGCGAGTTCGAGCCGTTGTTGAGCGTGACGGTGGTGCTCCAGCTGCCGTTGCCCTGCACCACGGCGGTGCCGATCGTCGTCGTGCCGTCCAGGATGGTGACCGTGGCGCCGGCATCGGCCACGTCGACCGTACCGGCGATGGTCTGGCTGGCCTGGTTGGTCGGACCGCCGGCGCTGGTGATGGCGACCGTCGGGGCCGTAGTGTCCAGCGTGAAGCTCAGTGAGGCCGAGCCGGTGTTGCCGAAGGTATCGGTCTGGCTTGCCACGATGATGTGCGATCCGTCCGCCAGCCCGCCCGGCGTGAACGACCATGCCCCTTGCGCATCGGTCGTGACCGTGGTGGCGCTGACAACACCATCGATGGTGAAGTGCACCACCGTGTTGGCAAGGCCGGTGCCGGTCAGCGCCGGATTGGTGGTGACGTGGTCGGTGGCCGAGCTGCCGGTGTCGGACACCAGGGCTTCGGTCACTGTCGGACCGGTGGTGCTGAGCGTATAGACCACCGCACCGCTGGTTGTGGTGTTGCCGGCCGCATCGCTCACCCGGGCGGTCAGCGAGTTGCCGCCCTGGTTCAGCGCGACGGTGGTGCTCCAGCTGCCGTTGCCCTGCACGACGGCGGTGCCGATCGTCGTCGTGCCGTCCAGGATGGTGACGGTGGCGCCGGCATCGGCGACATCCACCGTGCCGGTGATGGTCTGGCTGGCCTGGTTGGTCGGACCGCCGGCGCTGGTGATGGCGACCGTCGGGGCAACGGTATCGACCGTCAGCGTCGTCGAGGTCGAGCCCGTGTTGCCCGCCGCATCGGTCGCTATCGCCGTCACGACCAGCGCACCCTGGCCGGCGGGCGTGATCGACGTGGTCCAGTGACCGGTCCCGTCGACCGTCACCGCTGCACCGTTGACGGTCAAGGTCGAGCCGATCTCCGCGGTGCCGCTGATCTGGATCCCGCCGGCCGCTTCAGCTGCGTTGATCAGGTTGTCGCCACCCTCGATCGTCGTGATCGCGACCGCTGGCGCAAGCGTATCCAGCGTGAAGTTCAGCGAGGCCGAGCCGGCGTTGCCGAAGGTATCGGTCTGGCTCGCCACGATGGTGTGCGATCCGTTCGCCAGCCCGCCCGGCGTGAACGACCACGCCCCTTGCGCATCGGCCGTGACCGTGGTGGCGCTGACAACACCATCGACGGTGAAGTGCACCACCGTGTTGACAAGCCCGGTGCCGGTCACTGCCGGATTGGTGGTGACGTGGTCGGTGGCCGAGCTGCCGGTGTCGGACACCAGAGCCTCGGTCACCGTCGGACCGGTGGTGCTGAGCGTATAGACCACCGCACCGCTGGTCGTGGTGTTGCCGGCCGCATCGCTCACCCGGGCGGTCAGCGAGTTGCCGCCCTGGTTCAGCGTGACGGTGGTGCTCCAGCTGCCGTTGCCCTGCACCACGGCAGTGCCGATCGTCGTCGTGCCGTCCAGGATGGTGACGGTGGCGCCGGCATCGGCGACGTCGACCGTGCCGCCGATGGTCTGGCTGGCCTGGTTGGTCGGACCGCCGGCGCTGGTGATGGCGACCGTCGGAGCCGTAGTGTCCAGCGTGAAAACAACGGGCACGCTCGTGGTAATGTTGGCGCTAGGATCCAGGGCGACGATACTATGATTGCCATCACCTGCCAGAGTGACGGCCTTACTCCAAACGCCACCAGAGCCAACGGTAACTGATCCAATTTGCGTGGTGATACCGTTATAAGTGTCGTACAGCGTGACTGTGGTTCCAACGAAGGCGGTATCAACGGTTCCGCTGATCGTCTGACTTCCTTGGTTGATTGAACCGCCTGCGTTGCTGATAACTACAGGTCCGAATGAAGTCACGACAACGGTATCCAAAGCGGCGGCAAGCGATTTCGTTGCTGACGCAGAACTTCCTGTGATGGAAGCCAGAGTTACAGAAGTTGGAGTGATCGATCCACCACTAGCCTGCCCCTTCACGTCGTCTGCAATAACGGTAGTCGAAGCCTCGGTGGGTGATGGTGGAGGACTTCCAGCGAACTTCTGCAGCGACTTTGTATCGACGTCTCCTCGCTTGCCATCGCTCGGTAGCGGAGTGTTTGGAGCAATCTGTTTTCCTATATCGTAGGTCGTCAACACCTGTTGAAATGCGCTGAACTCTTGCGCAACTTGGCCTTGACTCTTACTGATGGCTTGGGTGATCACCTCGAGATTGGCGGCTGGCGTTATGCTCAGCGATGGACCATCGCTGGTGACTATTCCGATTGCATCTCCCGCAACACAAGCGCCCTGAAGCGCGCTCGCTGGAACGCATTTGAAGACCTGTACTGAATGAACCTGACCATCATGCTGATCGGCAACGGAGATCGAGACCTGCCCATCCACTGAATCGACGTTGAGAATGACTGCTGTACCGCGAATTCCAATCACGGCAGTAGGCGTCGCGACTTGCATGTCACCAGTCTTGGCGACCTGCCCGGCAACAAAACTGGCCGCGCCTTGGACAAGTGTGAACAGAGAATGGTTCGAACCGCTGGTCAGGCTGACCAAGGTACCGTTCGCATTATTCTGCCCTTCATATCCTAACTCATTCAACATGAACCGAGCGTTGGCACTCAGGTTGAACGTTGAGCCGTCAATCAGAACCAGACCGATTGTCGAGCCACTTCCAGTCTGCACGAGGTCGTTCTGATAGACGACGTCTCCATTGTTTGCCTCAATGGTAACGCCATTGCGAACAATGCTGGCGCTTCCCGTTACGGTAGCGACATGACCGATCACCTTTGCAGCGGTCGCCGGATTTCCCGCGGCTTGAGCAAAGCTTTGATAGCCGGTTAGGGTTTCGACCACTCTCGCGTCGAGTAGCGCACCGTCTGCCGAGATGAGCGGCGAACGTTTTTCACCGAGAAAATACCCGTGGAGTGTGACACGATGGTCAGGATCCGAAATGATGAGATCATGACCCGAACGTGCATACTCTCCCGAGAACAGGAGATGCGCGTCGGAAATGATCACCGCATTAGCTAGGCCAGGCTCGGGTAAATTAAAGGACCCCGAGGCTAACTCTGACCCAGCAGCATCGAACTTCGGTTGAAATGGGCTATTCAAATCACGCCCCCGAACAGAAATTTGCAAAATAGTCAATTTAATTTTAATAACATCTGGTCAATTAACTGAAAAGCATTTTATTGCCATCTGGGACTTGTTTTGACCCCCGGCGATCGTTCAACCCGCAACGATGGAGCCCGGGGGGTTCGTGAGCGTGCCCATTCTTACGTGCGCGGGGAGCAAGTTCATCTGATTGGTGCCGTGTCTAAGCGGACACGCCCCTAGGGTCACACTCGCATGGTGCAACCGAGAACATTCCGTCCCATGGATCTATTCGAGATCCGCCGTCAACTTGTGCAGGCGCGCAACCGGCATTCCGATAGCCGCCTTCTTGTAAGGCGCATCAACGGCCTTCTATGCAGCATTTATCATTTGGAGGAAGTGCTCGACCCGAGCCAACACGAGCGGATCCGCAAAGCGGCTCAAATCGCGCTACGAGCCACAGCTAAAAATTAGCATTGCCCAACTCTTGGATCAGAGAGGGCGAGCTTTGCGTCCGGACCGACGTTTCCTCCGAGCAAATCTTCCAGGCCATCGGCAGACTCCGCAAGGGAGACGAGATTGACCGGCCGATCCGGTTTCTCGACGAGACCGACAACCACATAGAGCTGGAGGACGAAGGCGACGACGAGTTGAAAAGGGGATGATCCGGCAGAGGATGACGGGCTGCCGAGCCGTCCCTCGGCAGCCATCATCCCAATCAGGAACGATGTGCGGCGGGAAGTCGGCGAGACCTCGAACTAGACTGCGCCGAGAGCGGCATCGGCGACCTCGACGGCTTGCTAGAGCAACTTGGAACGTAGACCGTCGCTTATTGCGAAATAGCGGCAGATGAACTGCTTCTCCGACCCCCGCTGGCACTGGCATCACTGCTGGATGTCTTCTGTGCCAGTTCTTCGACCAGCATGATGACCGCTCGGCGCGTGCCTCGACTCTTGATCTCTTGGAAAGCACTCAGCAGGCAAAGCGTTTCTCGATCGCTGCTCATTTTCACTCCGTGAACACGAAGGCCGCAGCAGGGGTCTGCTGCGGCCCGCATTGTCAAAAAACCGGGTGAAAACGATCTAAGTGAAATATGCAGCCAGCCCCGGAACTTTGTTTTTAAAGCTTAGGCTGTTGTGCTTGCAAACTGATTATTTCGGTGACGCAGCGAAACCAACTGGTTTGCTTAACGTACATAGTTGATTCCGATGCCCCGTGAGGGTGGGCCGCCGGGGCTGGCTGAGCTGGCGGCCTTCACCTCGGAGCCAAGACCGGGTATCTCCCCCACGGCCCCGTCCCGAGAAAACAATCTGAATTATCTGATTTAAAAAATACGAAAACTAATCCACGACGAAGCTACTGCAACCCCGGTATAGAGCCACACCTCTCGGGAGACCTCTTAAACGCAATTAACTGACTGCCATTGAATATTAAATGCGGGAATAAACAAGGCAACTAATTGCACTAATCAACTTGAGATCGGCGCTAACCACATGACCGAAATCCCATTGGCCGGTTTGGAGATTAGACGTTCCCTGTTCGGGCAAACCTCTCCCGGTTCACGTTGGCGGCGTACCTCGAAATACGAAGGCCGCGGCGGGAGGTTAAATCGCTGCGGCCTGCGCATGGGTCAAATGAACCGGGTAAAAGGGACTAAGTGAAATATGCTTCCAGCCCCGGTGAACGAACTTTAGCCTCAATCATGTTCGGGCTGCAGCGCAAAGTTCGCGGAAACCGAAATGTGCCTGCCGGGCATTGAGTTCCGAAAAAGGGAACTGAATGACGTTGAGCGAAGCGCCCCATCAGGAGCGTAGAGCGTCGATCGCGTGGGCGATCAAGACCGCTGCACTGACAGCAATGAACACCACAAGCACCCAAGTAATCACGCTCACCTCCGTCTTGGAGTTGAACGCGCTCACCCGTGCACAGTCAAAAGCAAGCAGCCGAAACTCTCAATTTCGGCCTTCGGCTGAGGTTTCAATGCAACTGTTGCGCCCGTTGTCGGACCTATCGGCAGAATGCAATATAGATAAGGATCCCAACAACGCACGCCGCGAGAGACAGTAAGAAAATTCCCACGGTCGCGTCCCCGACCACTATGTGCAGGGAAATATACGAGTTTCCAAGCGTCCAAGTGGTTGATCACACTTCCCCAGAGAAGTCAGTCAGGAAACCTGCGCCAGCGAAGTGATTTTCGCGAACACGCCGGCCACTATCTGCGAATTGCCATCATCGTCGCCGCGCTGCCACCCTGCGGTATCGCCCCGCGCTTGCCGCACGCTTGGCAGATGAACCTCGGCTGGAACTCGGACAGCCGGCTCTCGTCCGGCCATCGATCGACGTAGCGTTTTTCTCCATCAACAGACCTGTTAGAAAGCGCCAGCGATATCAGTCACTCCCCCCTCTGCCCTTCTGCTGCGTCCAACATTTGGACACTAAGCCAGTACTCAAAAGTGGCAACCCACGAAGCTATTTCGCAGAGCGGCGAAGCACCCCCGAAACAATTCGCGCCTAGCGTCGCTGCCAATCAAGAAGGGGTGGCGATCATGTTGAACGTGCTTCTGGACGCGATCTACGGTAAGGTCATTTCGGCTTCGATTACCGGCATGAAGACCCAGGGAGCGGTCAGCACCGCCGCCACGAGCGCTGCTTGGCTACCGGAATTGATCGAGGCGCTGGATAACGCCGCTGCGCTTCTCGCGCCCCATCAATCTGAGATCGACGCTTTCCATGCTCGGTTGCGGCTTCCGAGCGCATTGGTTCAACCCAAGCTGCACTGAGTATAGCTCGCGCCAGCGCGAACTCGCCGCTATACGCTGCGCGGTGCCGGCGACAACATCGCTGCGCCGCCGAAGCGAGAACAAAACTGTAAACGGCGCCAGTTTTGCCGCTTGCTCAAACGGCTAAGTGTTTGATTTATTTGGTGGGCGCACCAAGGCTCGAACCTGGGACCCGCTGATTAAGAGTCTGATCTTTCAGACGCAATTGCAGGTATTTGGGCGTAAAATACCACTGCGAGAGTCCTATCGGAATCAATAGCCTACACACGAAATGTAAATTACTCGGCCGCGCCTTCAGCACCTGCGCCCCTCGCACCCCAAACGCAAGTAGCGATCGAAAAATCCAACAAAAACAATCAAGCGCGTTCCTGATTGACTACCTTCATCACCGTTTGTAAGCGGCGTTTCGGTGGTTAGCTTGCCCCCTTTGGTAGGATTTTAAAGAACCCAATACCGCCGGATTAAGAGTCACCTGCGGTTTCAAGCTAATCAATGACTTGTCGATCACATTTCAGGCTTATGCGGCTAAAAATAGGCTCCATCGAACGATTACAATCCGCCATTGCGCTGCCGGTCAACCAGGTGTGCCGAGCTCGGCGTTGTATTGTCGAATTCGGGAGATCAACGTCGTGCTTGCGAGCCTCGGGCGGCAAGAAAGAAATGCCCGGATGCACCTGGAGCGGGTCTGCCCAAGTCCGGACCTTGGCAGCACCGCTGTCGCTCCGGCGAAAATTGCGGTATTTCCAACAGGAGAACGTGTTGTCGTTGATCGCTAGCGACGCGGCGACTCGTATTGAAAACTCCATCAAGGATTGACGAGCTTCCTGCGAACGGCATAGCGGACCAGCTCGGCCGTCGATGACATTCTCAGCTTGCGCATCGCTGACGCGCGGTGGGTCTCGACGGTCTTTACGCTCAGCTTCAGGATGACGCCGATCGACTTGTTGGTGTGTCCCTCTGCAATAAGCTGGACAACGCCCTGCTCGCGCGCGGTGAGCAGCATGCCGGACGTATTTTGCTTGCCGGCCTGATATTCGTGGAGCAACTTCTCCAACAGAACGCCCGTGAAGTAAAGTCTGCCATCGAGCAAGGCCTCGATCGCGAAGATCAGGTGCCTGCTGGCGTCCGATTTGAACAAGAAGCCGCGAACGCCAGCCAGGATGGCTTCATTCAGCAATTCCTCATTCTCGTGCATCGTGAGGATCAATACTTCGGCGCGCAGGTGCATCGACTTGAGGCGGCGGCTGACCTCAAGTCCATTCATCAGCGGCATCGAATAGTCGGCTATCACGACGTCCGGACGTGTCTCCATCGCCACGGCCACAGCCTGCTCGCCGTTGCTCGCCTCTCCGCTGACGATCCAGCCTGAGCGGGTCTCAACGATCGCTCGGAGCCCGGAACGTACGACGTCATGATCATCCGCAATCACGATGCGTTTCACGGCGTCGTTCCCGTATGCGGGCCCAGAACCTGTCGGGCAATCGATGGAGATTTCCAGCAGTCAAGTTTGCCAAACTACCGATTATCCTTCAATGGGTTATCCTTACAAACCCCTGACATCTTCGGGCGGATGTACCAAAGATCAGCGGTTCCAATGAGACATTGACGGGACTTGCCCGCAAGCAACCCAATTCGGACCGCGACACGATCGTCGTCGATCGGCATTCGTTTCATGAAGGGAACTCCGGGAACCGACGGGCAGAGTGCCTGCCCTCGGGGTTCCTGATCTTCGTCATTCCCTGCACACGCTGGCTTCTGATTTCAGTGAGGCGCGCCGGATGCGCCTTTTGGTCATGAGACCATGCGGGAACACCGCGCACAGCGTCGTGCCGGAATGTCGCGGTGCAGGATCGGACCGGATCTCGAACGTGCCCTCGAGCTGCTTAAGTCTCGCTCTGATGGCGGGAATGCCGACACCGGGCGGTATCGCACCGTTGCCACGTTTTGTGTGATCGACGGGAAAACCGCGCCCGTTGTCGCTGATCGTCAGCTGGAAGTGCCCCTCGATCGCCTCGACGACGATTCTGACCTCCGTCGCCTTCGCGTGGCGGAATATGTTCATGAGCACTTCCTGAATGCCCCGCAGCACCGAGAGCTGGCTCGCGTAAGGCAGCTGATGACGGCGGCGGGAATCCTTGTGCTCACCCGCAACGACGTACGTGCGCCAAAACCCAAGGCATACTGTTCGATCGTCGCCCTGAGCCCCTAGTCCGTCAGATCCTGGGGATGGAGCAGATAGGTCAGGGAGCGGATTTCCTTGATTACCGCGTCCAAGCGCCCGCCGAGTGACGGGCGGACCGCAAAAAGGAGCTCTTCGGAGTATGTCCAATTTGAGCGATCGCCAATCGCGTCCGGGCCAATCAGGTGACCGTCGATAAAGGGAAGCATCGGCTCGCAAGCAGGAGAATTGTATGGCTTCACGGTACGCACCCAACTTTCCGGGTCGTTTTCGAGGTCGAACTCAACGCTCGATCTCGAAAGCTCCCCTCTCCATCGTCCCAGCGTCTATCACCGGACTACAGGAAACGCCCTAGGGGAGGGAGCGGATTATACCCTCGATCTTACTCTCGGCCAGCAGGCTGTATCCCCCGAAGACCAAAACCTTGCATAACCGACATGAATTCCGGCATGCGACTATGCAGTTCGTGCCACGCAAATATGGTGGCGACGCTCAAGACGCGACGGTTCGGGACGCAGCGCACAGCGGTGGGATTGTGAGCCATTTCGATTTCACGCACCCGTCCCTATCCTGAGATCGCTTTCTCCGCTGCAGGATGATGTTGAGCCGACCGAGCGTGATGCAACTGCGCTGCGGTACAACCGAAATGGCACAATCTCGCCGAAAATTTCGACATTCGATGGAGCTGCCTTGCGACCGCTGAAATCAAGCGCAAAACTCGATGGGCCCTGAACGTGCCGACAGGAGGCTTTCGTGCGAACATTCCGAGCGCTTTGCAGCTTTGCATCAATTGCAATATTTACCGGTCCGGCTTTGGCACAGACACCCGCCAGTCAGGAGCAGAAACCTTCCATGGAAGAGTTGATGCGCCGTCTCGATGCGCTGCAAGCCCGCGCAACAGAAGGTGACAAGCTGATCAGCGCGCTGCGCCATCGCGTCGACGAACTCGAAACGCGCGATAAGCATTCGAAGTCCCAGGCCGCGACCGCACGTCGTGACGTCGTCGCACCGACCGCCGGGCAAAAGCCGCCTGCGATTCCGGTTGCGTCGACTGAGCCGCGAACGACTGCGAATGCTGCGGTCCCGCTACAAGCCGCGGCGGCGCCCATTCCGGGCCTGCGTCCGCCCGAACCGATGGGCAGTCAGTACGACGGCGAAGGCCAGGACGCGCTGCGTTCCGATCTCCCGGGTTTGTCTTTGCGCATCCCGGGTTCGCAGTCCGAAGTGCGATTCTACGGTTTCGCGAACGTCCAAGGCTATCACGACTTCAATGGCCGCAATCAGTCCGATGCGCCGACAGTGCAAGCCATTCCGCTTTCCGGAAGCCCCGCCGACATCCAGGGAGGCGATACTGGATTGTCCGCCCGGTTCAGTCGCATCGGCATGGATACGCGCACGGCGATCGGCTGGGGCACTCTGGAAACCCGCGTGGAAGGAGACTTCGGTGGGGGTACGGCAGCCTCACCCAATGCGGTGTTTCGACTTCGTCAGGCCTGGGGCGAACTCGGCACCGAACAGTTTCGTGTCCTGGCCGGCTGGGCGAACAGCCTGTGGAACGAGGGTGTTTATGAAACCCTGAACTTCTCGACCAATCTCAACCAGTCATTTGTGCGCCAGGCGCAGGTTCGGGCGACCACGACATTGGCTCCGGGATTGACCGGGTACGTTTCGATCGAGATGCCCGATACGCAGTACACGTCCACGGCCGGCGTATTCACGCAGATAAGCACCCCGGCTGGCTTTGGCGGGCTCAGTCCCGCATTTGCCTCCGTGCCCGATCTGCTCGGCCGGCTGGAATACCGGAACGATGGCCTGGGCCTCGACCTGCGCGGCCTGTTGCGCGATCTCACCATCCGTACCGCAGGCACTTCGGCAGCACCTCCCGCTGTCGAGCGCAATACCGCCGGTTGGGGTTTCGCGGGCAGTGGCCGCTTTCCGATGCGATGGCTGTCACCGGCGTTCGGTCCGGACGAGTTGGTTGGCATGGCCTATTACGGTCAAGGCATCGGGCGCTATTTCGGCGCCAATACCTTCGGCCAGGATCCGTTGTCGAACATCGGCCTGCCCGGCGTTGTGGATCCCAGTCTCGACGCCCTGCCGACCTATGGCGCGAGCGCAGGCTACCGTCACTTCTGGACACCGCAAGTGCGCAGCAATTTCGTCTACTCCTACGCATGGCAGCAATATCCGTCCTATGCGCAATTGTTCGTGCCGGGATCTGCCTCGGCGACGTCGTTGAACAGCACCATGCAGCAGGGCATCGTCAATTTGATCTGGAGTCCGTTCGCCGAGCTTCGTGGCAACAGCGTCGGGACCGGATGGCTCGACGTCGGTCTTGAATATGTCTACTCTCATCGGGACGTGTACGGCGGCACCGCAGCAACAGCCCCGGTCAGCACCGGTTCTGGTACCGCCAATCGCATCCTTGGCTCGGCCACTGTGCGGTTCTGAAGACAGCCTTGTTGCTTCGCAGGCGGACATGGAAGCCTTGCTGACACAGACGTTCGTTCGGGTCAGTAATTGCCCCGGAGTAATCTAAGGCGCATTCGGTATTCAGCCGGATTTTAATCCGTCTTATTGATTGTTTGTAAGGCAGCGTGTGAACGGACCGATCGCGAAAGGATGAGCACTCCTCTCCCGAGGGACCTCCGTCTCTCCATGGTCCTTTCAGATCGTCGCCGCACTCGCGGCCATGACGCTGGCATCTTCGTCAGAGGAGTAGCGGGGTCGTCGCGTTGATTACGAGATCAGCGGTTTCGTGCGTGAATTGGCGTCGATCCTTCCTCGCTGTTCTCATGGCATGGATCATCATGGTACCAGCGCTGCTCCAGCCGTCGCTAATGGAGCGGGAGGATTTCCGACATGAGCGCGCGCAGTGACGCGACGAACACGCCGCCATCGAAGACGCCGCCATCGAAGACGATGACGCAAAGAGCCCTCGACACTGTCGAACGTGTCGGAAACAGCGTCCCGCACCCGGTCGTGATATTTCTGATCCTCATCGCCATCGTGTTGGTGCTGTCTCACTTACTCTACATGCTGGGGGCAAGCGTCACCTATCAGGCCATCAATCCGGATACTCACAAGATCGAGACCGCGACCACTGCCGCCAATAGCCTGCTGACGGCGGATGGAATTCGTCACATTTACACCCGGCTCGTGCCAAACCTCATGGGTTTCACCGCGGTTGGGCTGTTGATCGTCGCCATGATGGGCGTCGGCGTTGCCGAGGAAGCCGGCCTAGTCAACGCGTTGATCAGAAAACTCGTAGCCGTCTCTCCGAGCTGGGCACTCGTTTACATCGTCGCGTTCGTCGGTATCTTGTCCAGCATCGCCGCAGACGCCGGCTATGTGGTGTTGATCCCGTTGGCCGGCGCCGCCTTCTTGAGCGTTGGCCGGCATCCTCTCGCGGGGCTCGCTGTAGGATTTGCCGCAGTCGCCGGTGCATTCACCGTGAACATGATCATCAAGCCGCTTGACGCCGTTCTGACGGAAATCACCAACGACGCAATCCACATGGTCAACCCCACCACGTCGCTGGATCTGACCGCCAACGTCTCGTTCTCGATCGCCTCAGTTCTTGTCCTGACCATCGTCATCGCGCTCATCAACAACCGGATCATCGAGCCACGGCTGGGCGCGTACCAGTCCGAGAAGACCGCCAACACTCAGCCGGAGGCGAATGGAGGGCAGCTTTCCGCCGACGAGTCGCGTGGGCTGAGGTACAGCGGCTTTGCGCTGCTCGGGGTCGTGATCCTGTTCCTTCTGTTAACGGTTCCGTCAGGCGCGCCCCTGCGCAATCCCACGACGGGCGTTCTGATCGGCAACTCACCATTCATGAACGGCCTGATCGGGGTCATCATGGTGCTGTTCCTTGCAACCGGGATCGCATACGGCATCGGCGCGAAAACGGTGAATAGTTCCACGGCGGTCATCGCGGCCATGACCAAGGCGGTGGCTTCGCTGAGCGGCACCATCCTCCTCTTCGTCGTCATCAGCCAGTTCGTCGATTACTTCAACTATAGCAACATTCCAACGTTGATGGCCCTGACGATGGCCGATGTCTTGAAGAGCGCGAATATCGGCACGCTGTGGCTGCTGGTTGGCTTCATCATTGTCGTCATGATCCTGGACTTCGTGTTCACGCCGGCGATCGCCAAATGGGCCATCTTCGCGCCGGTCTTCGTACCGGTGTTCGTGCAGCTTAACGTCGATCCCGCAGCCGTACTGGCCGCGTACCGCGTCGGCGACTCGCCGATCAACGCGATCACCCCGCTCAATGCCTACTTTGCCATGGTGGTCGGATTTGCCCAGATTTACGACAAGAAGGCGGGCGTCGGGACGGTTGTTGCGCTGATGTTGCCGTACACTCTCTGGATGGCCATCATTTGGACCGTGCTATTCGTTGTCTGGTACCTGCTGGGCTTGCCTTGGGGATTGTGAGGCGCAAGGCGCCCCTAACTCGGAAAAACCCCCGAGATGTCCGGGTAAATGGCCTGATTGTTCACCAAGGAAAATCAACGTTAGATGACGGTCCGTTGGGCCTCGTTAAGGGCCGCGAAAGAGAACGGCGAATGAGGAGCGTTTGACCGACACATGTCGGGGCTCCCTCGGCGCTTCTCATCATGGAGGCTTGGAACGCACAATGAATGCGAAAGCCGATACCGACAACAACTATTCCTACGTATCAACCGGACACTTGCCGGCCGAAGCTGAAGTCATCTCGCTGATCGACGAGGTGTACGCGCGCTACAAATCAAATACGGACGGCAAGAACTCTCAAGTATATCCCGCGCTCGCCGAAGTGCCGAGCGACCTGTTCGGCGTTTGCGTGGTCGGCACCAACGGTGCGGTCTACGCTGTGGGGGCGGCCGAATACGAGTTCTCGATCATGAGCGTTTCCAAGCCGTTCATCTTTGCATTGGTCTGTCAGGCCCTCGGCGCGGCGCAGGCACGCCAGAAGCTTGGAGCGAACGCGACCGGCCTTCCGTTCAACTCGCTCGCTGCCGTCGAACGCAGCCCCGATGGCCGCACAAATCCGATGGTGAATGCGGGCGCGATTGCGGCGACAAGCCTCGTCCCGGGAGCGACGGCTGATGCGAAATGGAAGTTCATCTACGACGGATTGTCACAGTTCGCCGGACGTCCGCTTGCGCTTAACGACGAGGTTTATGCCTCGGCGACGGAGACCAACTTCCGAAACCAGAGCATCGCCCGCCTGCTCCAGAGTTTCGAGCGGATTTACTGTGATCCGGCAGAGGCGACCGATCTTTACACCAGACAATGCGCGCTGAATGTGAGTGCCAAGGATCTGGCGGTGATGGGTGCGACTTTGGCGGACGGTGGCGTGAACCCCATCACGAAAGTGCGCGTGGTCGATCCATCGGTCTGCCACTACGCACTGGCCGTCATGACGACTGCCGGAATGTACGAGACATCAGGCGATTGGCTTTACGATGTTGGGCTACCGGGCAAGAGCGGCATCGGCGGCGGGATCGTCACGGTGTCCCCGGGAAAGGGCGGCCTGGGGACTTTTGCGCCGCCGCTTGACGGCGCCGGAAACAGCGTCAAGGGACAGCTTGTAGCGAAGTATCTGTCGCAGCGACTGGGCATGGATTTATTCATGTCCAACCCGGAAGCGTAGGTTTGCAATTGTCGGAGATTCAGCCCGCACTGACTGTGGCTGGACTTCAGAAAAAATGACAGGGGATACGCCATGACGACGGCTGCTGCGACGACGGTTCACTCCGTTGAAGAAGAGAATGCATCCTGGGTGCCGATGATCACCATCGCCCTCGGCCAGATGATCATGTCCTTCAACGTCGCCTCCTTGCCAGTTGCGCTGGGAGGGATGGTCAACAGTTTTGGCGTTCCGCCCACGACTGTCGCCACCGGTATCGTGGCTTATTCGATGCTTGTTGCCGGCTTCGTCATGCTCGGTGCGAAGCTGACACAGCGTTACGGGGCGACGCACGTATTCCGCGTTGCCGTTGCCGTGTTCGGCGCCGCGCAGGTGTTGATGACGTTCAGTCCAACCGCGGATCTCATGATTACTGCGCAGTCCTTGTCCGGCGCGGCTGGTGCGGTGATCGTACCGTCGTTGGTCGCGCTTATCGCGGAAAACTACAAGGGGCGGCAGCAGGCAACAGCCGTTGGCGCATTGGGTTCCGCGCGCGCCGCTGCGGGCGTTCTGGCGTTTGTCATCGGCGGTACTCTAGGCACATTCATCGGATGGCGCCCCGCGTTCGGGATTCTGATCGCCGTGTCGGCTGTGGTTTTCCTTTTGAGCTTTCGTCTCAAGCCCGATGAGGCGCGTCCCGAGGTCCGGATCGATTTCGTAGGTGTCATCCTCGCTGCCGCAGCCATCATTCTGATCAGCTTCGGTTTCAACAACCTCAATCGGTGGGGGCTGGGATTGGCGGGGCCCAATGCGCCATTCGACCTCTTTGGCGTATCTCCCGCCCCTATCATGATCGTGTTGGGTATCGTGCTCGGTCAGGGCTTTCTGAGTTGGACCCACAGACAGCAGGCTGCGGGGAAGACGCCGCTTCTTGCGCTCGAGGTGATCGACTCCCCGCAGGAGCGGGCGGCGGTGTATGCGATGTTTGCCGTCGTAGCGCTGGAAGCGATGCTCAATTTCTCGGTTCCATTATACATCCAGATCGTGCAGGGGCGCACGCCGCTGGCGACAACAATCGCCATGATGCCCTTCAACCTCACCGTCTTCTTCGCTGCGATGCTGATCGTGCGATTCTATGGTCGGTTCACGCCGAGGCAGATCGGACGCTATGGCTTCATACTCTGCACCGTGGCGCTCCTTTGGCTCGCCTTTGTCGTGAGGAATGATTGGAGCGCCGTCCCGGTTCTCCTTGGGCTGGTGATTTTCGGCATTGGACAGGGATCGCTGGTCACACTGCTGTTCAACGTCCTGGTCACGGCTTCGCCGAAAGAGCTCGCGGGCGACGTCGGCTCGCTGCGCGGCACGACCAACAATCTCGCCGCGGCCGTCGGCACAGCGGTGGCCGGGGCCCTCCTCGTCGGCCTGTTAAGCGCGGCTGTTTTGCGGACCATCGCCGAAAATCCAAAACTGCCGCCTGAGATACAGGCGCAGCTGGACCTGGATAACATCACCTTCATCAGCAATGATCGGCTGCAGAGCGTGATGGAGCAAACCACGGCCTCTCCGGCTCAAGTGGCGGAAGCGGTGCGCGTCAACACTGTCGTGCGATTGCGCGCTTTGAAAATCGGCCTGATCGTCATGGCTGGCGTTGCCTTGCTTGCGATTTTCCCGGCAGGGAAGCTTCCCAACTTCCTGCCAGGCGAAATTCCCGACCCGGCGCCGCGTAGGCGCGGAAGGAACGAATTGCAATCGTAACCTCGTGGCAAGGAACGGCGTTTGCGACGACGGACCATGTGGCGATCGCGCCCGCGCGTACTGACCAACGGCTCAGAAGACCCTCCGGAGGGCTCCATGACCAAGCTCGATGATGTCCTGTCCAACGTCGACGCAAATCTCGATGCGGCTCTCGAGCGTCTGTTCGCGATCCTGCGCATCAAGTCGATTTCGACCGATCCGGCTTACAGGGCCGAATGTGCGGCCAATGCCGAGTGGCACGTGGCCGACCTCACGAGCATTGGCTTCGACGCCTCGGTGCGCCCGACGCCGGGAAACCCGATGGTCGTGGCGCATGACCGCAGCGGGCCTGGCCCCTCGGCGCTGTTCTACGGCCATTACGATGTGCAGCCGGTCGATCCGCTCGAGCTCTGGGAGCGCGATCCCTTTGACCCGTCGATCCAGACGATGCCCGATGGCGCGAAGATCATCACTGGCCGCGGCGCCGCGGACGACAAAGGCCAACTCATGGCCTTTGTCGAGGCCTGCCGCGCCTGGAAGGCGGTCACCGGCAAACTGCCGATTCCGGTTTCGATCCTGCTGGAGGGCGAAGAGGAGTCCGGTGGCGTGAACCTGCCGGGCTTTCTCGATGCCCATGCCGCGGAGCTGCGCGCGGATATCGGCCTGATCTGCGACACCAACATGTGGGACCACGAGACGCCGGCGATCCAGACCATGCTGCGCGGACTCTGCGGTGAAGAGGTCATCATACACGCCGCCGACCGCGACCTGCACTCGGGCTTCTATGGTTCGGCCGCGGCCAATCCGAACCGCATCCTGGCCCGCATCCTCTCTGACCTGCACGACGACAACGGACGCGTCACTTTGCGCGGCTTCTATGACGGCGTACCGGAACTTCCCAAGGCGCTGCGCGAGCAATGGGACAGCCTGAACTTCAGCGCCAAGTTATTCCTCGGCGCCATCGGCCTTTCGATTCCCGCCGGCGAGAAGGGCCGCGACGCGCTGGAGATGGTCTGGTCGCGCCCGACCTGCGAAATCAACGGCATGGGTGGCGGCTACCAGGGGGCCGGATTCAAGACCGTGATTCCCGCCATGGCATCGGCAAAGGTATCTTTCCGCCTGGTTTTCGATCAGGACCCCCATGCCATCCGCAAAGCCTTCCGGGAACATGTGCATGCACGCGTCCCGGCAGATTGTCGTGTGGAATTCCTGGAGCATGGCGCGGGTCAGGCGATCCGCTTCCCGATCGAGGCCCCGGCCTTCGGCAAGGCGCGCGACGCACTGACGGCCGAATGGGGCAAGCCCGCAGTCTTCATCGGCGGTGGCGGCTCCATTCCCGTAACCCATCAGCTCAAACAATCGCTGGGCATGGATGTGGTGCTGGCGGGCTTCGGCCTCGAGGATGACCGCATCCACAGCCCGAACGAGAAGTACAATCTCAAGAGTTTCCATAAAGGCATCCGCTCCTGGGCACGTATTCTAGACGCGCTGTCGCGGTAGAGCGGCACGGGCAAGCAGCGCTGGCTCCAGGCCAGACCGCCCTCGCGAGGTGCGATGACGCCGCATATACTCATTACATTCGCCATCATCGCCACGATGGTGCTGCTGTTTATCTCGAACCGGGTGCCGATCGCGGTCGTGGCGCTAAGTGCGACACTCGTGCTTTACGCGACCGGCATTCTGGAACTCTCCGAGGCGCTGGCAGGTTTCGGCGACACCACGATACTCTTCATTGCTTCGCTCTTCGTGGTGAGTGCCAGCCTGGATTCGTCCGGCGTCACCACGTGGGCAGGCCAGGTGCTGATCCGTTACGCAGGCGAAAGCCGGACACGCCTGTTGGTGCTGTCGATGTTGCTAGTGGCGTTTCTCACGGCGCTGATCGGCTCGGGTGGCGCAGTGGCCGCCCTGCTGCCCGTGCTGGTGATCGTCTCCGTCCGGCTCAAGCGTCCGCCTGCGCAACTCATGATGCCTCTCGCCTTCGCCTCCTATTCGGGTTCGATGCTGGTACTGACCGGAAGCCTTGTGAACGTGCTGCTTTCCGACGCGGCGAGCGATATCGGTCTCAAGCCCTTCGGCTTTTTCGAGATGACGGTGATCGGCGTACCACTCCTGGCAGGCACCGTGGCCATCGTGATTTTTTTCGGCGATACGCTGCTGCCGGTGCGCGCCAGCCGGGAAATGCCGGAGGATCTGAGCCACCATTCGCGCATGCTGACCGAGCAATACAAGCTGTTTGACCAAGTGTACCAGCTCGAGATCACCGCCGCCTCGCCCTATCTCGGCACGTTGCAGGCAGTGCTGGAATCGCGACTGGAGCGCGAGAACCGGCCGGAGCTCAGCTTCATCGCTATTCGCCCTCGCCGCCAGAACAGCATCTCGTGGCAACATTCCCTCGTGGAAGGAGATCGGCTCATCATGCGCGGTGAACAGGCAGCAATGGACGCGTTCGCGGAGCAGCATGGCCTGACGCCCTGCCAGGAGACGATCGGCAAAATGCGGGAGGCACTGTTTAACGATAGCCATGGCTTTTCCGAGGTGGTGCTGCCGCCCCGCTCTCGTTTGATCGGTGAGACCGTCTTCCCCGGCATGGTCACCGAAAGTGGCGATCTGATTATTCTGGGCGTTCAACGCGGCGGCGAGAATCTAGGACCGGGCGAAACCGTTCTTGCGGCGGGTGACACGCTGTTGCTGCAAGGCCGTTGGGAAGCGCTTGAGGAGTACGGGCGCGATCCCAACGTGCTCGTCGTTGCTGCCCCTGACATGATCCGCAGCCAAGCCAGGCCCCTGGGCACCGGCTCCATACGCGCCATTGTCATTCTCGCGGTCATGGTGACGCTGCTAGCGACCGGCGTCGTGCCAAGAGTCGTCGCTGGATTGGCAGCGGCCTGCGCGGTGATCCTGTTTCGCGTACTCAAGATCGAACGAGCCTATCGGACGATCAACTGGAACGTGCTGATCATGGTCGCTTCGCTGATCCCGCTCTCGACCGCCATGTACAAGACCGGTGCAGCCTATCTCATCGCCGATACACTCGTTGCCATTGTTGGCAATGCGAGCCCGTACGCGCTGCTGGCGGGACTATTTTTGCTCACGGCGCTAATCGGCCAGTTGATCAGCAGCACAGCGACGACACTCATCGTCATTCCGATAGCGATTGCCTCCGCGGAAGCTGTCGGTGTCTCGCCGCGCACCGCGCTGGTGACTGTGGCGGTGGCTGCGGCCGCTTCCTTTCTTACGCCAATCGCCGCCTCGGCGAGCCTTATGGTGCAGGGCCCCGGCGGCTATCGATTTGGCGATTTCTGGAGGATGGGTCTACCGTTGCTGCTCTGGTTCTTCCTGGTAGGCACGTTTCTCGTGCCCATCTTCTGGCCATTCGCAGGATGAGCAGTTTTCGCAGGATGATTGGTTTGCGTCTTAACCGACGGGGTATTTCCGTATGAACACCCATCTTGCTTTGGTTCTTCTGCTGCTTGCGGCCGCGATCGTGATGTTTATGGCCAATCGCCCGCGCATGGATGCGGTCGCGCTGCTGATGATCGTGATCATGCCATTTACTGGGGTGATTACCATCAACGAGGCACTGGCGGGGTTCAGTGATCCCAGCATCGTGCTGATCGCAGGTCTCTTCGTGATCGGAGAAGGGCTGGTGCGCACCGGTGTTGCGCGTCGCCTGGGCGATTGGCTGAATGCGACCGCTGGCAGCAGCGAGACGCGCATGCTGGTGCTGCTGATGCTCACGGTGAGCGGGCTCGGTGCATTCATGAGTTCGACGGCCGTGGTGGCCATCTTCATCCCGGTAGTGCTGCGCATCTGTCAGAACACGGGTGCCGCGCCGAGCCAGCTGATGATGCCCTTGAGCTTCGCGGCCTTGATCAGTGGTATGCTCACCCTCGTTGCGACGGCGCCAAATCTGGTGGTCAACGCGGAGCTGATCCGCCAAGGTGAGGCTGGCTTCGGCTTTTTCAGCTTCACGCCCTTTGGGCTCACATTCCTGGCGCTCGGCATTGCTTATATGCTGTTCGCGCGGCGGTTTCTGCCCGTCTCGGCCAAGCGTGAGGACGGCGGGCGCCGTCAGCCGAACTTGCTTGATTGGGTGACGCAGTATGGCCTCACCGATCGAACCTTGCGCGTGCGCGTGCTGACTGACTCGCCGCTGATCGGCAAGCGTCTGGAAGAGCTTTCGCTCCGGGACAGTGGCGTGAATCTGCTCGCCATCGAGCTCCCCGGCCGCTTTGGGACCGAGGTGAACCGCCCGAATGCGAGGACCGAACTGGCCGCCGGGCAGATCCTGCTACTCGACGTCATCGCGCCCGATGTCGAGATCGACCGGATGCTGCGTGACTATAAGGTCGAGAAGAATCCTCTGGGTGATGGCTGCTACTTCACCGATCGTTCGCAGGAAATCGGCATGATCGAAGTCATTGTTCCGGCGGAGTCGAAGCTGATCGGATCGAGCGTTTTGCAGGCGCGGGTCCGTAGCGAAATGGGATTGACGGTGCTGGGGTTGCGGCACGGTCGCGAGGTCGTGAGCCAGGGGCTGCTCGATGAGACCTTGAAGGTCGGTGACACCCTTCTGCTGACCGGCTTCTGGTCTGACATCCGCAAGCTGCGATCCGAATTCTCGGATCTTGTCGTCCTGAACCTACCGACCGAGCACAAAGAGGTTCTGCCGGCCGCAAACCTCGCACCTCAGGCTCTCGCGGTGCTGGCTTTGACGGTCGGTATGATGGTCAGCGGTGTGGTGCCGAACGTGCACGCGGTTCTGATCGGCTGCTTGCTGATGGGGTTGCTGGGCTGTGTGGATTTCAACAGCGCCTATGCCTCGATCAATTGGAAGAGCCTGGTACTTATTGTCGGCATGCTGCCCTTTTCGCTGGCGCTGCAACGAACCGGTGGCGTCGATCTCGCCGCCGACGCGGTGACGCATCTTGCGGGCGAGGCATCACCGCGAGTCCTGTTGGCGCTGCTTTTCGCAATCACGGCTGCCCTTGGCCTGTTCATCTCGAATACGGCGACCGCGGTGCTCATGGCGCCAGTAGCGCTCGCTGTCGCGAAGGACATCGGTGCCTCGCCGTATCCCTTCGCGATGACTATCGCCATCGCGGCCTCGGCCGCCTTCATGACGCCTGTGTCTTCGCCGGTGAACACCTTGGTGGTCGGACCGGGCAATTACGGTTTCGGCGATTTTTTGAAGATTGGTTTCCCTTTTGCCGTCGTCGTGATGGTAACGACCCTGGCGCAGGTGCCTTGGCTGCTCCGATTTTAGCGGCCGTCAGGCCGGGCGCGATCCCGCGGACGGTTGCTCTTTCTCGTCCCGCGCAAACCAGGCTACATACAGCGTCGGCAGGAAGACCAGCGTCAGAACGGTGGCGACCGGGAGTCCGCCCATGATCGCGAATGCCATCGGTCTTCCGAATACTGTTGGCGCGATTGGAATCATCCCGAGAACGGTCGATACGGCCGTCAACATGATCGGCCGAAAACGGGAGCTGCTGGCGTCCACCGCGGCGTCCCAGGCCGTCTTGCCCAAAGCACGTTCGGCGTCGATCTGACCGATCAGAATGACCGCGTTCTTGCTGATCATGCCGAGCAGCGCGAGCACGAACAAATCAAGCTAGCGGTTCGGCCCTTGCGGGGACACCTGATGATCACCCGAGCGCCGGAAGATATATCACCCTATCTCGATATACCCGTATCCCGCCAGAGCGACTTACCGAAACGTGACCTTGGGTTGCTCCAGGCTTCTCACCCTTTTTGCCTGGACTCTTACACCTTTGTCACTGGAAGCTGGTCACGCACCGGCCTAATCCGTTCGCATGCGCTACTTCTTTCACATCGTCGACAAATACGGCCTTTGTCCGGACGGAATTGGATGCGAGTGCGCCGACCATGACGCCGCCGTTCTGCACGCCAGGCATGTCGCGACTGAACTCGCTAAGGCAGGCGAGTTGTTCCGCGCGAGCTTCGTGTTGGTCGCCCCGGCCGCTGCGCCCGGATCGGCAAGTCCTCATTAGAGGCGCTCGACCGATTTCCTGCCTCGTCCTCTACATAGAATCCCTGATGCGCCGACCGACAAGCTGCCTCAAGTCTCGTAACCGAGGGTGGCCGGCCTACCCCGTTCAAATTCGACCCTTCCGCCCACCTCATCTCCGGGGTTGAGGGCTCGTCGTCCGCGTTTACGCGTTGGCCGTCGGCGCTATCTCGATCTGAAGTGTTGTGGGTTAGTTGGAGACCAACATGAATGTCCGGACCATTTGCGGTGCCTTGATCCTTGCCGGATCGATTGCGACCGCGCAGTCGACCAGTTCCCAGGCGCTGACGACCGATCCGGCCGCATCCATGTCAAAGCAGGTCACGACACCTGCGCCAAGCACCGCCGCGTCAAATACGAATACGAACCCCACCAAGCATCGCTACTGGCGTCATCGCGGCGGCTCGCATCCCCATTATGGCAGCCGCCGTGTTCGTACCTGAGCCCCGGCGCGACAGTTCGTCATTGCAATCCGCCCCCGAGACACCCGATCGATGGGCGACGTGAGGACAGAACAAGAGCAACTGCGCAAGGTCGTGGTCCGCGAGCCTCCAGACCAGGGCATGACCGACAGGCGGCGCCGCTTTCTCGCAACGGGTCTCGCCCTGCTCGCCATTAGCGTTGCTCTCTTCCTCGTATGGCAAACAGCCTCGAATCTTCTCATCATCTTCGCAGGCGTGCTGTTTGCTGCCTTTCTGGATGCCGCCGCACGCGCACTGGCGCTACTAATTCCACTCAATCGTGTCTCGCGGCTGACATTGGTGCTGCTGCTGTTCACCACCATGGTCGGACTAGGCCTCGTCTGGGGAGGCGGCAAGTTGCCGGAGCAAACACGCATCCTGCTGAAGGTCATGGACACCCAATTCGACGTCTTGCAGCAGCGCCTTTTGACCTGCGGCGTCGATCTGCTTGGTCCGGAATGGGGGCGCGATTTTGCGCAATGGCTGCTGTCCGATCAAGGCCGGTTCTTCAGCCACGCCCAGCTCGGCCTTGGCAGAGCGTCGAGCTTTCTGACCGGTGTGCTGGTGATCGCGTTCCTCGGTATCCTCTTCGCCTTTGATCCCACCAGCCATTGCGAGAGTCTCGTGATGCTGACGAAGCCTTCTTATCGCGTCCGAACACGTGCCGTAATGAACGAGATGGGAAACGTCCCGCGGCTGTGGTTCGTCGGACAGCTGATCCGCATCATCCTGATGACACTGTGCGTGTGGGTCGCGCTCTATCTGATCGGGCTTCCCGGTCCCTTCGGCGCGCGCCCAATCAGCGACGACCAGAAATTCCAGTTCAACGTTCAGACCTTGGGGCGGCTCGCGACAGTCGACCAGTTCGCCAATATCGTGCTGCGCGCCGACCCGGATGGTTCGACGTTGCTCGTCAAGGACGTCGCCCGGCTCGAGATAGGCGCGCAGAACCTCGACAGCGAAGCGCGGATCGACGGGCGCGCCGCGGTGCCTCTCGCGATCTATCTGGCGCCGGGCGCCAATGCCGTGACGACGGCGCAGGCGGTCGCGGCGACGATGCAGCGGCTATCGAAGCGATTCCTGACGGAGTTAAGCTATCTCGTGCAGTACGATTCCACGATCTTCGTACGGGACACCATCTCGGAGGTCCTTCGGAGGTCCTGCGGACACTGGGAGAGGCCTTCGCACTGGTCGTGATCGTGGCTTATTTGTTCCTCGGTAACCTTCGGGCCACGTTGATACCAGCCATTGCCGTACCGGTCAGCTTGGTCGGCACCTTCGCGGTGCTGCTGATGCTTGGCTATTCCGCGAATACCGTGTCACTGCTCGCAATGGTGCTCGCCATCGGCATCGTCGTGGATGACGCCATCGTCGTCGTGGAGAACGTCGAGCGGGTGATGGAGGAAGAACCGGATCTTTCGCCAGGCGAGGCAAGCAAGAAGGCGATGACGCAGATCACGGCACCGATCATTGCGATCACGTTGGTGCTGCTCTCCGTCCCTTGTTCCGATCGCCTTCATTCCCGGCATTTTCCGGCACGCTGTTTCGGCAATTTGCGGTGACGATCAGCGCCGCCATGATGATTTCGGCACTGAATGCACTGACCCTGTCGCCCGCTTTGTGCGCGCTGTTCCTGCGGCGTACTGGACCCCGGCGCGGCATGATCGGCCACGTCCTTGGCGGCATCAACTGGATCCGCGATCGCTATAGCGGCAGCGTATGACGGCTGCTGCGCGTGGCCAGTTTCTCGCTCATCCTGGTCGCCGTGTTCGCTGCCGGCATTTTAGGGATGTCGCACCTGACGCCGACAGGGTTCCTCTCCGAGGAAGACCAGGGCGCTTTCTTCACTTCGGTGCGGTTGCCGGACGGTGCATCCGTTGCGCGGACCAATGAAGTCACCAAACAGATCGAGGACGTCCTGAAGGAGATGCCGGCCGTCGAGCATGTGCTGGCCATCGTCGGTTTTTCCCTGCTTGACGGGGCGTCCGAGCCCAACAGCGCGCTAGTGGTGACACGACTCAAGCCATTTGCCGATCGCAAGGCGGTCACGGATTCGGCGCAGGCGTTGATCCGGCAGATTTACGCAGCCAGCGCGCAAATCCGGCAGGCCAATGTACTGCCGTTCAATATGCTCCCGATCATCGGACTCTCCACCTCAGGCGGTTTCGAGTACCAGCTCCAGGCGCTGGGAAGGATAGAGTCCCGCCGCGATCTCCAGTGTCACGGGTGCGTTGATCGGAGCGGCCAATGCCGATCCGCGGCTGACGCGAGTATTCTCGACCTTCACCTCGACCAATCCATCGATCTATCTCGACATCGATCGGCGTAAGGCGCAGGCGCTTGGCGTGACCATCAGCGATATCTTCACGGCCCTTCAGGCGACGCTGGGCGGCATCTACGTCAACAACTTCAACCTCTACGGACGCACCTGGCAGGTCATTGTGCAGGGGGAGGCGCTCGATCGCGCCGACCTTTCCGATATCTGGCGCATCTATGTCCGCAACAGCACCGGTCAGATGGTTCCGATGCGGTCGCTCGCCGGCATCAAGATCGTAACCGGGCCTCAGGTCATTACCCGCTACAACAATTATCGTTCAGTGACGGTGGACGGCAGCCCGGCGCCAGGCGTCTCGTCCGGCACCGCGATGGCAGCGATGGCAGAGATCTCCAACGACGTGCTGCCTGCAGGCTACAGTTTCGAGTGGACCGGCACGGCCTATCAGGAGCAACAGGCAGCAGGACAAACCGGGGTGGTGCTAGCGCTTGCCATGCTGTTCGCCTATCTGTTCGCAGTGGCGCTGTATGAGAGCACGGTGATCCCGATCCCAGTGCTGCTCTCCGTCATTGTCGGCGTTCTCGGCTCATATATCGGCATCAAAATTGCCGGCCTCAATCTCGATCTGTACGGCCAGATTGGCCTCGTGGTGCTGAGCGCGCTTGCCGCCAAGAACGGCATCCTGATCGTGGAATTCGCGAAGGAACGACGGGAAGCCGGCACAGAGCTTGCGGAGGCCGCGATCCTGGGGGCGCATATGCGGTTCCGCTCGGTGATGATGACCTCGGTTGCCTTCATTCTCGGACTCCTCCCGCTCGTATTCACAACCGGCGCCGCCGAGCTGAGCCGCAGGGCGGTCGGGACCGCTGTCTTTGCCGGCATGCTCACCGCAAGCTCAATCGGGATTTTTATGGTGCCGATGCTTTACGTCACATTTCAACGCCTGCGCGAGCGCGCGAAGGCACGACCGGTCCCGGCGCAAACCACGTGACCCGAGTATCCAGGACGGCAAGAATATTCCGAGCCTGTTGCTCAGGGTTTCGTCGGATGCCGGCGTTGTCGTTCCCCGCTACCGTAGTCCGCGCATGAAGCTGCGCAACAAGAAGCGAGGAGAAGAACAATGAACGCTCCCACACGTCGCGCCTTCCTTGGTCTTGCGCAGGGCGCCATCGTCGCAGCAGCCGTCGGCGCAATCGGCGTTCGTTTCATTGTGTCAGCGGAGGCTATGCCGGTCGCCGCAAATCTGGGACGGGCCGCGAGAACCACGGATCTTGCAACGCAGGCGCAATGGGGTCCTCCGCATAGCCCCGGTTGGGGGCGGCCCCGACCGCGCAGGCGCCGTTGGGTTTGCTGGTGGCATCGCGGTCGCCGCCATTGCGGGTGGCGGTGGAGGTGACAGTCCGCGATCCCCTCGCGGACGGGGAACGACAGAGCTGTGCTTCCGCAGTAATCAGCTCTGCTTCACCGCCGCGATCGGTTGCGCAGCGCGGTGGACCGGCGGCCGCTGATCTCGTTCACTCTTCAATCAATTTAGCTCTAATCGCATAGCGGACCAGTCCAGCTATCGAATTGACACCCAGTTTTCCCATGGCCGACGCTCGATGCGTTTCCGTGGTTTTCACGCTTGAGCTCAGCATCGCGCTGATACCCTTGTTGCTGTACCCCTCGGCCACGAGCTTGACAACGAGCCGCTCTCGCGGAGACAGCTTGATATGCCCCTCGCCAGCTTCGTCTTCTCGACCCGACTGACCACAAAATCGTCCGTCAACGAATGGCTTGCGTGCCATTAGCGCTTCAACGGCAGCCAACAGCAGCTTGTTTGCGTCCGACTTGACCAGGAACGCGCGCGCACCCGCCTGAAGCGCCTCTTGAGCCAGCACTCCGGATTCGTGCGCGGTAAAGATCAACACTTCAGTTTCGCGGAGATGTTTTTTTATTCCTCGAGTTATTTCCAGTCCCGTCATGCGCGGCATAAAGAAGTCGACGATTGCAACATCGGGCCGCTCCTTGAGAGCGGCCTCAAATGCCGATTTTCCGTCGGACGCCTCGGCGACAATCATCCAACCCGGCCGCTGCTCGAGGACCGCCCGCAGCCCGGATCGAACAGCATCATGATCATCAGCAATGAGAATTCGCTTCATGAGAAGGCTGCCTCGATGATCTTGTCGCAAGAAACCCTGGACGAGCTATGGGCTCTGCGTTTCAGCAGTATCTCCAACCGGGCCATCTCGCTCGCGCGCAGGAGCGCATGGAAAGGTCGCGCGCAGGATGGTTCCGCGCCGCAGCGTTGTGGGTGCCGATAATATCTCAAGCTGCCCTCCCATCTCTCGCAATCGAGCTCGCATGATACGGATTCCCGCTCCGGGTGCCCACGGGCGAAAGCGGCATGCACCATCTGCAGCAACCATGCCTTGTCCGTCGTCTCGAACCTCGAGCTTGAACTTCCTGTCCCTCGTCACGATAGTTATCGCAACCTGTGTCGCCTTGGCGTGGCGGTAAACATTCGTCAAGGCCTCCTGAACAATTCTCAGCAACGCTCGCTGCGCCCCGTATGGCAGGCCGTCGACCGCGGACGATATCGAGACCTCAATATTCAGCGGCGTTCGCGCTGCGAACCCTTCTGCGAATTGCTCGATTGTCGTCCTGAGCCCTCCTTCAAAGAGGTCCTGAGGGTGAAGCAGATATGTGAGAGACCGCAATTCCTTCATGGCCCGATCGATCGAGATCTCGAGCTGATCGCAATGTCTCGTCGCCTTCAGAGGATCGCCTAGCGCACTCTTTACTTGCATCAGAATGAGGCTCGCCGCCACCAAGTGCTGGCACGTTGAATCGTGAAGCTCCGACGCAATTTGACGATGAACTTTTTCCTGCAGAGCGAACCGTTCGGAATTCGCCTTGTGCGCGTGCCTCGATCCTCCGCAGCCATTTCGAACATGTCGGCTAACTGGTGTCTCCTGAAGGGACATGATACACTCGCCTTCCTGCAGTGCTAACTTTCGAACTGCTAGTTTCCTACAACTCTCCGATAAATTTAGCCTACCGCCGCGACACACCGACCACACAATCAGTATAGGCCACTACGTAGAAATCCTCTAGGCGACCAGTCCCCGTCGTGTGCCGAGCATCCCAAATTTGGCGCGATGCTCCCTGATTCAAATCAAGGAGCTGCAGGCAAGGAGCACCATACGGGTCGTCGAAAACGCGATTGTGAAGATGCGTCCGTCAATCTGCGCGCTGTAGCATCGACCGCTTGACGGCGGCGCAGCAGCTATCGAGCAGCCCGGCGAGGTTGCTGCGTCGTAAAACAGTCCGCGCTGTTTAGGTAAGACGTCTTTCCATATTCCGCCAAGGGGCCTCTTTGAAATACCGTAATTCGGAAATCAACAGCGGCATCTGTCGGTGCAGGCGGTTCATCCGCGAATATCTATTGTAGACCCAGGCTCGCGACGACGAGCTTTGCGTCTTGTCAACGCGCCTCTCGAAACATACGATCTTCCAGGCGAATGCAACCAGGGGTTATGGGGACAATGCGTTCGGGCGAGGTGACATGGATTCCCATGGATTTGCGACACGTCTTTTGGAAGCTCGGAGTCAGAAGGATGCGTGGGCCGATTGGTTTCAGCCCGTTTTCGATGTCCTCGCTCCAGATACCCGCGAGCCTGGCTTCGCCGCGGAATATTCCGTATGGAATCTTGGCGATGTCAGTTTGACATGCGCTTCGGCCCCGGCCACGCGCACGGTGCGGACATCGTCGCATATTCGGCGCAGTCCGATAGACCACTGGGTCATTTCATATAGTGGCAGTGGCTCGACGGCGGTCTCCACGAGCAACGTCGAATTGGATGCGAAGGCGGGCGTGCCCTTCGTCTGGTCGCTCGGGCAGGTCTCGGACAGCCGCCGCACGGCGTCGCACCGCCTTCAACTCTACCTTCCGCGAGACTCCTTTTCCGCGGTGGGTGGATCCTTGGACCTGGCGATAGGCTCGATGCTCGATACGGGACCAGGCCTGCTGCTCGCAGAGTATATGCTCTTGTTGGAACGCAACCTACCAAAGCTGACGACCGATGACGCGGCGCGCCTTCCGAATGCCGTTCGAGCCATGGTGGCGGCCTGCGTTGCTCCTTCCGCTGATCGATCGGCATGGGCGCTCCCACAGATCAGACTCACGCTGCTGGAAAAGGTCCGTCAGGCGGTTTCCAAAAGTCTGCGCTCTCCATCCTTGGGCCCAGACCAACTGTGTCGCCAAACGGCCATGTCGCGGTCTCAGCTCTACCGCGTCCTCGAGAGCGAAGGCGGCGTGGCGAGTTACATCCAGCGCCGTCGTCTCTCCGAAGGCTTTTCCATGCTGTGTGACACTTCAAATGCGCAGCCGATCGGCGAGATCGCGACAGGTCTGTGCTTCGCCGATCAGTCGAGCTTCAGCCGCATTTTCAAGCGCGAGTTCGGTATGACGCCGACAGACGTGCGCGCATCCGCACATTCAGGGCTTCCGCCGCCGAAGCAACGCCAAAAGCCCGGCTCGCAACGGAGCCGAATGTTTTCAGATTGCCTCCAATCCTTCTAGTGGATGCCTAAACGCATGAAGCATCGGGTGTCGACCGATGCTCTCTCCATATCTGATGGCGGATGCCAGATTAGGCAGAAGTCGCCCGCCACTTCCGAAGGCAAACATGCCGACGATCGCGCCCCAAAGGCATGCAGACGAAAGCCCGCCGATTGCTCGCGTGATCGTCACGGCCCTGATTGGATCTGCCCTTGAATGGTATGATTTCAGTCTCTACGGCATTACCGCGGCGCTGGTATTTGCACCGTTGTTCTTTCCAACACTGTCGCCTGTCGCCGGTTCGCTTGCTGCGTTCGCGACCTTCGCAGTCGGTTTCCTATCGAGACCAATTGGCGGAATTGTCTTCAGCCACTACGGCGACCGGATCGGGCGAAAGCCGATACTTGCAGCAACGCTAGCGCTCATGGGAGTGTCGTCGAGCCTCATAGGCCTGCTGCCGACGTTTGATCGGGTGGGGATCTGGGCACCGATCGCGCTGGTCGCATTGCGACTAATCCAGGGGTTGGGAGCCGGAGCGGAATACGGTGGCGCAGCGCTTCTGCTCGCAGAGCAAAACCCCAGCCGCCGTGGATTCTATGGTGCGTTCGCGGCGTCCGGTGTCTTCATCGGCATTGCGCTCGCTCTCGGCGTCTTCAGTTTTGTGACCAGTACCATGTCGCAGGAGACACTTCTAAGCTGGGGCTGGCGCGTCCCGTATCTTCTCAGCATCGTTGCCGTCAGCGTCGGCCTCTATTTGCGTTTCGCAATGCCGGAGACACCGGAATTCGCTCGCGACGTCCGGGATCGGCGTGCGGAGATCAGCGTCCCGCTCTGGGAGGCCCTGCGCAATCATCCCTGGCGCATCCTGCTGGGAATGGGGATCAACCTTCCGTTGGTCGGATATTCCTACGTTCTACAGACCTATGTCCTGACCTATACGACGACAAATCTGGGCTTGAGCCGGAACGTGGGGTCGATAGGGGTGCTGATTGCCGCAGTCGTTGCTGCGGTGACCATACCGATTTATGGCGCGCTGGCCGACCGCGTGGGCTCGCGCCAGGTGATCATGGCCGGCGCCGTTGGATCGGCCCTCTTTGCTTTTCCTTTTTTCTGGATGCTCGATACGCGGGAGACCGCGGTCATCTGGCTTGCCATCGTCATCGGCTTGTCTTTCGGCGTCGCATCGATCTCCGGATCCATTGCGGCGTTCTATTCGGAGCTGTTCGACACGCGGATCCGCTACACCGGTCTCGTCTTCGCACGAGAAGTCAGCGGCGCTGTCGTCGGCGGCTTTACGCCACTGATTTCGACACTGCTGGTGCTGTGGAGTGGCGGCTCGAGCTGGCCAGTCTCGGTCTACATGATGGTCACGGCGCTGGCAGCGTTTTTGTGCGCCTATCTCGCTAGGGAAATCCTCGACGTCGGCCAGCGAAACGTCACAACTGCGACGAAACGCGACGCTCTTGTGGGCGTGCGACAAGTCATGGATGATGCTCGCGACCATATGCGAGATGCACATCGCTGAACATCGAATGCCGCGCGGGCCTCAGCTTGTACGACGCCAACGCTTGGTCGGGCGCCTTGCCGACGAGCGCGATGGTCATGCGAACCAGCAAGAACATCTCGCGAACATCGCCAGGTCGTCGCACTGTGCGACGTCCGACCACCAAAAGCGTCGCACGAGACGCGCTTTGCTCTGTCGCCCGGAAATGAAAAGCCCTGCATCAGCAGGGCCTTTATATGGTGGGCGCACCAGGGCTCGAACCTGGGACCCGCTCATTAAGAGGCGTATGATTTGTCAGCAAGATCGATGGGCATTCCGACAACCGCCTCGTAGAGCCTGCATTGAACCTCCAATTGAATTTCCGCTTGTCGGAACGGCGCACACCAAATTTCGAGCGGCGCCGGCTGATGACCTAATAATGAATAATGAATAATGAAGCGTCGAGTCTTCGAGCCACTGGAAAGCTACCGGCTTTCCCCACACCAACCGAACCTAGATGCCACACCCCATCTTGCGCCTGAGGCAATTCCTGACAAGCGAGCACACAGACGTCCGCTCGCTTGCTCAAGCAACCGCCTCCCGGCAGGGCCTCCGGTTAAGGAGGGAACATATTTATCAAGTAATTACAACATCTTAGTCGAAGTAATTGGCATTCCCAGCACCACTTAGATCAAAAGTTCCGACCAAACTGAAAATCGCGGTCCGGCGCGCTGCCGAGCCGCGACCCCGGCGTCCGCGAACATCTCGAATACCCGATGATGTGACACCGAGCGATTTGCTCGCCGAACCATGCAATCGCCGCGGAAACCGGTCCTTGCAGATGTTTAGCAACACATTCTACAAATAGTGGATCAATAATCGCTCCGGTAGTCGCTCGCCGTTATGCAAGGACCATGCGCAGCAAAGGGTATTACAGTCTTGTTCGAACTCTTCTGAAGGAGAACATCCGTCAGGGGCGTATCCCAAATGGAACGCGTCTCTACACGGCCGCCGTGGCGGATCGGCTGGCGCTAAGCCCTCCGCCCGTACGTAGGGCCCTCGACCAGCTCATGGAGGAAGGTGTTCTCGTCCTCCATCCCCAACACGGCTACATTGTGGGAGGCGATACCAAGGAAACTGGACAACCAGGCCGCGAAAACCTGCATCTGCTGGACCTCGATCTGTCGCTGCTGGAGAGTGGTAAATCCACGCCGCTCGCACCTCGTTGGGAAACGATCCTCGAAGAGGTCAAGCAGGGCGTGCTGCGCGCAATTCCTTTCGGCACCTTTCAGATCTCCGAAACAGGTATCTGTGATCATTTCGGGGTCAGTCGCACCGTATCCCGGGAGGTGCTTGCGCGCCTCGACATGCAGGGTCACGTCGAGAAAAGCCGCAGCTCCCACTGGATTGTTGGTCCGCTCTCGGCTCGAGCACTGGACGAAACGCACGAAATGCGCCGCCTTCTCGAGCCGCAAGCGCTGATGGATGCGGCCTCCCGCGTGGATCAGAAACGCCTACTGGCAATGCGGCGCGAGATCGGGACATTGCGCGGACGAGACGTCCTGACAATCGAGGAGATCGTTGCCGCCGAAAGCGCGCTGCACCGCGAACTCCCAGGTGAATGCCGTAACCGCCGTATGGTGGCCAACGTGATGAATTTGCAGATTGCGCCGGTTGTCGATGACCTGTTTCGTGAGCACATCGGCGTGCAGGACGAATCCGCGCTGCTCGACGAGCATGACATTGTGCTTGCACATCTCATCCGCAGGGATACCGAGGGAGCCGGACAGGCGTTGCGACGTCACCTTGATCTGCAGCATCAGCGTACGCGGGCAAGACTCAAGGTTCTGTCGATTTTCGACGCAGCGAACGATCTGCCCTATCTAACGCGAATCCACTGATATGAGCCGCCCGCGTCTCCGTGTCATCGCCCGCCGGGAATTCGTACCCGAGCCGCTACAGGTCGAGGCCACGCGTGCGCTCGACATCGATATCGCATTCGACGTCGTAGACACGCTGGATGGATTGCGCCGCGTGGTCACGGCGCCCGAGACCTTTGATGTCTACCACCAATGGCATACGGTCGATCTCATCTGGACGTCCAGGGCGATCCAGCCGATCGCGCTGGATCGGCTGACCTGCGCCGCCGCCCTCCGCGCCATCTCGCGCCCCCCGCTCGATGCATTGTCGCCCCCCACAGTCACGCGCAAGCTATTTCTCCAGGCGGACGGCGAGCTCGACGCCGCGCCGAGCGGCCATGTATCGATGTTGCCAGTTCTTCGCGGCGTGGATTGCTTCGCCTATCAGCCGGCGGTCCGCGACTTGATAGGCGCAGATGCTCGCGAAAGCTGGGGCTGGCTCTTTGACGACCGGCTACGAGGTCATGTCGGGCTGTTGTCCGATCCCGTTCTCGGAATGATCGAAGCAGCTCTGGCGACGGAAGCCTCCCAGAACATCAGCTTCGACGACATCGGCAATCTCTCCATCGAGGACATCGATCTGGTTGCCGATACGCTGATCCAGCTCAAAAAACTCGGCCATTTCCGCGGTGTCTGGTCAAACTACGAGGAGGCCGCGCGTCTCATGCAGCGCGGCGCGTTGGTGCAGAGCATGTTTACCCCGGGCGCGACGCGTCTGCGCCGAGAAAAACTGCCTGTGACCATCGCCAATCCCATCGAAGGTGGTCGCGGCTGGCATTCCGATCTCTGCATCTCGTCGGCGACGCATGGGAAGGCGCTCGATGCAGCCTATGCCTATCTGAACTGGTGGGCCGAGGGATGGCCGAGCGCATGCCTCTCACGTCAAGGCTATTATGCTTTCTTCCCCGAGCGTGCGCGCAGCTATCTGGAGCAGGACGAGTGGGACTATTGGTATGACGGCCTGCCTGCTGCAAGAGCCCTGCCCGATCCTTTCGGCGAGCCCGCGATTCCCGCCGGACATGTGCGCGAGGGTGGCTCTTACGCGACACGCATGGGACGCGTGCGCGTATGGAACACATTTATGGACGAGCATACTTATCTGGTCCGCCGCTGGCGAGAATTCCTCGAAGCGTGAGTATCTCCGACAGCGGCACGCCGATCACTGGCGGATCAGCCGTTCGGCCTGTGTCGCGGCGAGATCAACCCCTGTTTCGCTCACAACGACCCCATAATCCTCGAACGCCGTATCGGGACCAAAATAGCCTTCGCGAACATCGTGCAACACAGCCTCAGGATCACGTTCCAGCGGATTGCCATAACCTCCGCCGCAGGGACCAAGGCAAATGAGACGGTCACCCGGCCTCGCCTTGAGATAAGAGACCTTCGAGACGAGATCCTTCGCAACTTGATTGCCAGAAACGAGCGTGATCGATGCGGTCCTGCCATCGTCACCGCCGTCATAGCCCCATGGCCGGTATTTGTGGCCATCGCCTTCGATCGAGAAGCCGCCGTCATCGAGAAAGGCGAATTCTCGCACGCTTCCGATGCCGCCGCGCCAACGGCCCGCCGGCACAGCGCCTTCCCGCAACTCGTAGCGATTGACGCGTAACGGCAGGTGCATCTCGATGTCCTCGATTGGATTGTTCCTCGTGTTGGCATAGAGCGTGTCCACTGCGTCCATACCGTCAAGGCCGGCGCGGCCGCCATAGCTGCCTTCGAGGATCTCCATGTGCACCCAGTGCCGCCCGTCCTTGAAGCCGGAGAACGACGCAATGCGCAGATTGCCGATGCCCGCCGACACTTGGGCCGGCACCACTTGCGCCAACGCTTTCATCAGCGTGTCGGCGAGCTGATTGCCGGGGCAGAAACGCGCGATCACCGGCGCCGGAAATTCGGGATTCGCGAGACACCCCTTCGGAGCGACGATGGTGATCGGACGCGTCAACCCTTCGTTTTGCGGAACGTTGCCGTAAATCACGCTGTCGAGCAGGATCGAGCGCAGCGTCAGCCAGACTGCACAGTCCACCGTGCCCTCAAAGGGCATGTTGATCGGCTTGTCCGGGATCTGCGGCGCCGTGCCGGTGAGATCCACAACCATGGAATCGCCCCGAATGCGAAGCGTGACCGCTAGTGGCAGATCCTTGCGGGCCGGATCGGAATCGTCGAGATAGCCGTCGATATGGCCAAGCGCACTATAGTCGCCGTCTGGCAACGCGCGGATCGCGTCGCGCATCAGCCGCTCGGAATAATCCATCAGGTCCTCATGGGCAGCCTTGAGCTTGTCGAGCCCCCACGTACCGACCAGTTCTAGATAGCGATCCGCCCCGATCTTTGCTGCCTTGATCTGGGCCTCCATGTCGCCGACGACCAGATGCGGCGCGCGCAGATTGGCTTCCAGTATGTACCATACAGGATCGACGCGGCGACCTTGATCGTAGACTTTGACCGCCTTGAACTGCAGCCCTTCAGCATACGTGTCGACGGCATCGACAATGCCGCAGCTCCCAGGCGAGAGTGCGCCGATATCGAGATGATGGGCTGTCGTGGCGGAGAATCCGACAAGCTCCTCGTTATGGAAGACCGGCACGCAGAAGGCGACGTCAGGCCCGTGGCTTGCGCCGCCATAGGGATCATTGTGCATGATGACGTCGCCGGGCCGGATCACGTCGCCCCGCTCCTTCATCGTCTTCAGCAGATGACGAATGTACCCCGGGATCGGCCCGGACTGCAGCGGCGTCGACATCCGGCATTCGCAAAGCTGGCTGCCCTGGGCGTCGGTCAACGCGGTGCCGAAATCCTCAGATTCACGAATGATGGATGAGTAGCTCATGCGCATGAGCTTGTGGCCCATCTCGATGGCGATGTTATCGAGCGCGCCCTGAATGACCGCAGCAGTGATCGGATCGATGCGGCTCTCGCCTGTCGGCTGATCTGCGATCATGCGCGGCCTCCCAAAGTGATGATGATGCTGCCCGATGGATGGACGCAGGCCTCTGCTCCCGGCGGCACGACCGTCGTGCTGTCCTGCTGAACGATGATGGCCGGCCCCACGAACGGGACCTCGACCGGCAGGGCCGTACGCCGATAGACCGGCGTGTCGAACATTTTCAGCACCCCACCGATGCGGAATGTGCAACTATTGTGGCGCAGCTCTGCTTGTGTGAGCGAGCCGCCGATGGGCGCCCCTTGCGGTGGCAGCTTCGGTAGTGCGCCGATGCCGGTGACTCGAATATTGACGATCTCGATGACGCTGGCTGTGAAGGCGTGGCCGTATTCCTCGGCATGCCTGTCGTGAAAATCTCCCCAGACCTTGGCCATTGCTTCCGGTGTCGTCGCACCTGCCGGGAAGTCGATCTTCAACTCGTAGCCCTGACCGACATAGCGCAGGTCACCACTGCGCTGGAAACCGACGGCATTGTCCGGCACGCGGTCGGCCCTAAGGCGGGCGGCCAATGACGCTTCCATCTCGGCAAAATTTCGGTTCAGCCGTTCGATGTCGAGCGTCTGTGACGTCTGGAACTGCGTGCGCACTTCGTCATATTTCAGATCCGTCGTCAGCAACCCGATCGCAGAGGTAATGCCGGGATATGGCGGCACGATGATTTCCGGGATCGACAGCATTGCGGCAACTTCCGCCCCATGCAGCGGCCCGGCTCCGCCCATCGCAACCAATGCGAAACGACGCGGATCGAGGCCCTTCTGCACCGTACGCGAACGGATTGCGTTGGCCATGTTGGCATTAAGTACGGTCAGCACGCCTTCGGCGGCTTCATCGATTGGCAGGCCAAGCCGCTCGGCAAGATCAGCAATGACCCGATGCGCGGCTTCGGCATCGAGCTTCATGCCACCACCGAGGAAGTTATCCGGATCGAGCCGACCGAGCACGATGTTGGCGTCGGTGACCGTGGGTTCATTGCCGCCGCGCCCATAGGCCGCCGGGCCTGGCACTGCGCCAGCGCTCTGGGGCCCGACGCGGAAGGCGCCGCCGCGATCGATGTGCGCGATCGAGCCGCCCCCTGCACCGATCGTGTGCACGTCGATCATCGGCATCAGCAGAGGAAAACCGGCGAGTGACGTTGATCGGGCATCCGTCTCGGCAAAACGACCGTTGCGGATGATGCCGATATCAGCCGAAGTGCCGCCGATATCGAAGGTGATCAGATCGTTGCGGCCGGCGAGGTCGCCGACCCAGGCTCCTCCCAACACGCCGGCGGCGAGGCCGGACAGCAATGTCAGCGCCGGCTTCTCTGTCACCATGCGAGCGGTCGCGGCACCGCCGTTCGAGGCCATGATCCGGAGTTCGCCGGCGATGCCGAGATTGGCCAATGCAGCTTCCAGATTAGCGATGTAACGCTTCACCTTCGGCCCGATCGAGGCGGCAAGCGCCGCCGTGGTGAAGCGTTCGAATTCGCGGAACTGCGGTGATATGAACGACGACGTCGTGACAAAGGCGTCCGGCATGACCCCTTCAACGATCGCGCGGGCGCGGAGCTCATGAGCGGGATTGAGGAACGAGAAAAGAAAGCAGACGACGACAGCCTCAACACCCTCTGCTTTCAACTCCTCGGCTGCGCGGCGGACTCCAGCCTCATCGAGAGGAACGAGTTCCCTGCCATCGGGCGGCGCGAGGCGTCCGGCGACCGTCTTGCGATAACGACGCGCGACCGGCGGCCGGTTCTGCCAAGGCAGCTCCTGCATAATGGAATAGTGCTCGACCCGTTGGTGGCGGCCGATATGCACGATGTCACGGAATCCTTCGTTCGTGATCATACCCGTTCGGGCGATCTTGTTCTCCAACACCGCGTTGGTCGCCGTTGTCGTGCCGTGGAAGACATAGGCGATCTCAGATGGCTCGGCGCCAGCGCTCTCGCACAGCTCCTTCACACCCTGCATGACTCCGACGGACGGATCGTGCGGAGTCGTGGACACCTTGTGAATGACAACCTGACCACTCTTCATGTCGCAGCAGACGAGATCCGTGAACGTTCCGCCCACATCAACGCCGATCGTTTTCATCTCACCTCGTCTTCTTGTGCTAATTGTCGACAGTCATGCCGGGGGCAGATGCCGCCTCACGCCGGATGGCCGTAGGGGCGGAAATTCGCGAAATCCCAGTCGCGACCCGGAGCTGCGGCGATCAGCTCTCGCGTGTAGGAGTGCTCGGGCGTCGCCAGCACCGCATGTGCCGTGCCGGCCTCGACCACCTGCCCTTCCCGCATCACCGCGATACGGTCACAAATCTGCGCGGCGACGCGCAGATCATGAGTGATGAACAGAATGCCGACACCGCGCTCGTCGCAGATCCCACGCAAGAGCTCGAGCACCTGCTTCTGCACGGAGACATCCAGAGCCGAGACAGATTCGTCGGCGACAAGGACATCCGGATCGAGCGCCAGCGCACGGGCGATACAGATGCGCTGGCGTTGCCCGCCGGAAAACTGGTGGGGAAAGCGCATCAGCATGTCCCGCGACAATCCGACCCGTTCGAGGAGCACGGCGGCGCGTTCATAAGCATCCCTCTTCGGCATCCCGAAATTCAGCATGCCTTCGACGACGATGTCGCGTACACGCTTGCGGGCATTCAGCGAACGGAACGGATCCTGGAACACCACCTGCAGGCGGCGGCGATGCGGACGGAGCGCTGTTTCCCCCAGCCGCGAAATGTCAACTCCGTCAAGTACGATCGAGCCCCCGGACGGGCGGATCAGCCGGGTGATGCATCGGGCAAGCGTTGTCTTGCCGGAGCCGGACTCGCCGACAATGCCCAGAATCTCGCCACGTCGCAGGCACATCTCGGTTGCCTTCAGCGCGTGCACCGGTGGCCGCGGCGAAAAGAGATCGCCGACCTTGTATGACATCGCGAGCTTCGAGACGCTCAGCACCTCCGCATCGGTCGAGGCTCGCCTCTGCGGCGGCACCAGGCTCGGAACCGCTGATGCCAGTATCCGCGTGTAGTCGGCTTGCGGGTTCGACAGGACGTCCATCCGGCTGCCGATTTCGACCATCTTGCCGCGGTTCATCACGACGATCCGGTCGGCGATTTCAGAGACCACCCCGAAATCATGGGTAATGAACAGAACCGCCGTGCCGAAACGTTGCTGCAATTCCGAGATCAGCAGCAAGATCTGCCGCTGAGTGGTAACGTCAAGCGCAGTCGTTGGCTCATCCGCGATGAGGAGCTTCGGATTCATGATCAGCGCCATGGAGATGACGATGCGCTGGCGCTGGCCGCCCGAGAGCTGGTGCGGGTACGAGCCGTGGATGCGCTCCGGATTCGGCAGCCGCACCGCCTCGAACATCTGCAGCACGCGACGCCGGCGTGAGGTCGCGTTGCCCTCCCCGTGCACCCGCAACACCTCCTCGACCTGTCCGCCCACTTTCTCCACGGGGTTCAGCGCAGTCATCGGCTCCTGAAACACCATCGACATCCGGGACGCCCGCATCCGACGCAGCTCCTCGGTGCCGGCCGACAACACGTGCGCACCGTCGACCGTAATGCGGCCACCGGTGACCTCGAGCGCGCCTGGATCCAGCAGGCCCATCACCGCCAGCGACGTCACGGACTTGCCCGAGCCGGACTCGCCGACCAGGCAGAGCGTCTCGCCTGCGCGAACGCCAAAGGAGATGTCATCGATGACCGCTGCGCCGGACTGCTTCAACGCTACGGTCAGCCCCTCGATGCGCAGCACTTCCGCGTTCGCATTGACTTCGGTCATGGATCAGCCCCTACGCGCGAGTTTCGGATCGAGCGCATCGCGCAAGGCGTCGCCGATCAGATTGATAGCGAGCACCGTCAATGCGAGCGGGATGCCGGGAAAGAAGACCAGGCCGGGCCTGAGCTGGAAATAGGAGCGACCGTCGGCGATAATATTGCCCCAAGATGGCACCTCGGGCGGCAGGCCGACGCCGAGAAAGCTCATCACGGCTTCCGTCAGAATCGCCGAAGCCAGGATGAAACTCCCCTGGACGATCAGCGGCGCCAGCGTATTTGGCAGCATATGACCGAGCAGGATGCGCCAGGCCGGCGTTGCGAGTGAGACCGCCGCCTCGACATAGGCTTCGTTACGCAACGAGAGAATGAGGCCGCGGACCAGGCGCACAACGCGTGGAAATTCGGGAAGCACGATCGCGAGCAGGACCGTGACCAAATTCGCACCGGTGATGGCGACAAGCGCCACAGCTAACACGATCGACGGGATCGACATGATTCCGTCCATGACCCGCATCAGCACGCTGTCGACGATTGGGAAATAGCCGCAAACAAGGCCGATCGCGAGGCCGAACAGCAACGATGCCCCCGCGGCGACGAGGCCGACGATCAGAGACGTCCGCGCGCCGTAGACGACGCGGGCAAACAGGTCGCGCCCCATCGTGTCCGCGCCGAACCATAATTGCGCCGAAGGTGGCTTCAACCGGTTCACAGCGTTGATCAGGATCGGATCGGCACTTGTCAGCAGCGGCGCGAAGATCGCGACCAGAACGAGGCATACAAGGAAAGCTGAAGCCGCGATCGTGAGCCCGTTGCCGCGCAGGCGCACGCGCCACCACCCGAGGCGGCGCTCCCGCGCTGCAGGCAAGACGGCGGACATCTTCATGTCGAACTCTCCCACCGGTCAGGCCCGGATGCGCGGATCGAACACCATGTAGAGGACGTCGACCACGAGGTTGATGAGGATGTAGATCAGCGACAGGAGCAGCATCAGGCTCTGGATCAGCGGATAGTCGCGCGCAAGCACCGACTCCACCATCAGCCGGCCGAGACCGGGGATGTTGAACACGCTTTCCGTCACGACCACGCCGCTGATCAGGAAGGCTGCGCCGGAGCCCGCCACCGTGACGATCGGAACCGCCGCGTTGCGCAGCGCATGACGAAGCACGACGCGTGCTTCGGGGACGCCCTTGGCCCTCGCTGTCCTGATGAAATCCTCGCCCAGGATCTCGAGCACGCTCGAGCGAGTGATGCGCGCGATCAGGGCGACATAGACTGCCGAGAGAGTTAATGTTGGCAGTGTTGCCGTTTGCAGGAAGCGCACAGGATCACTGGCGAGCGGGGTGAATCCCTGTACTGGAAACCAGCCGGCCTTCAGCGAGAAGAGGTAGATCAACGCATAACCGGTTACGAAAACCGGCGTCGAGAAGCCTAGCACGGCCACCATCATCACCAGGCGGTCGCTGAGCCGGCCGCGCGCCCAGGCCGAATAGACGCCCATGGGAATGGCAACCAACAGGGAGAATGTCATCGTCGTCACGGCGAGCGAAAGCGTCGGCCCGATGCGCGACGAGATCATCTCGGCCACGGGCTTATGCGAATGCAATGACGTTCCGAAATGGCCCTGGCAGAGCTGGCTCAGCCAGTACAGAAACTGGATATGGATGGGCTGATCGAGGCCGAGCCGTGCCCGGATCTCGGCCAACTGAGCCGGAGAGGCTGAATCGCCGGCCATGATCGCTGCGGGATCTCCCGGCGCGAAATGCAGCAGGGCAAACACGATCAGTGCGACCACCCCCATGACGGGGATGGTCATTACGGCGCGTCTGACGATATAGCCAAACATCAGCCTACGGCGCGCCCTTGGAGACATTCCAGAAGATGTTCGCCGGCGCCGGCAGTACGCCCTTGACGTCCTTGCTGAAACCGCTGATGCGCGCGAAGGAACCCAGAGGCGCGAAGACGCCTTCGTCATAGACGATCGACTGGATCTTGGTCGCAATCTCCTTGCGCTCGGCTTCCGAAGGCGCGGTCAGGAAGGCTTTCGTGAGCTGCGGGATGGCGGGAACGTCGGCCCAGCCGGCATAGCCGCTCTTGCCTTCCGCCACGATCATGAAGTTGCGCAGCGGCTCCTGGATTTCCGTGTTGTGCCAGCTCGTAATGAAGATGCTCCAGCCCCCTTCCGTCGTCGGCCCCTGATTGGCACGGCGCGACAACATGGTCATGAAGTCCATCGCCTGCAATTCGACGACGAAGCCGGCTGCACGAAGCTGCTGCGCCATGACCGGAGCGATCGAGGACAGTGCGGGAATGTCGGAGATATGCAGGATGGCAACCGGCTTGCCGTCGTAGCCAGCCTGCTTCAGCAGCGCTTTCGCTTTCTCGACGTTGGGCTTCATCACCATCTCTGCCGAGACATCGCTCTCATACGGCAGCCCGCAGCCGAACACCGCACCGCAAAGCTTGTAGTTTTCCGGCGCGCCAAACTGGGCCTGCATGACCTCCTGCTGCCCGATCGCCCAAAGCGCGGCCTGGCGGACCAATTTGTTGTTGAACGGCGCCTGCAGATGATTGAGGCGATAGCTGATCTGGTAGCCGAGCTGATCGAGACGCGCCGTCGTCACCTGCGACGTATTCACGAGCGGCATCAGATCGGAATTGATGTTTTGGACGTAATCGACTTCGCCGCTGTTCAGCGCGTTCAGCGAGGTCAACGGATCGGCCATCTCGATTCGGGTGATGCGGTCGACCTTGGCCAGCTTGCCACCGGCAAACCAACTCGGCTCCTCCTTGCGCGGCACGTAGCTCTCGTTCTTGACGTAGACTGCTTTGACGCCCGGCTGATATTCATCGGCCTTGAAGATGAACGGACCCGAGCCGGTATAGTCGGTGATCGCCTCAGTCACCGGGGTCTCAGCGACCTTCGCGGGCATGATGAAGAGCGGAACACCGCTCGGCTTGGCAAAGGCATCGAGCACGACGCCGGAAGGGGTCGACAGCGTGAGCGAGAAGGTCTTGGCGTCGGCGGCAGAAACGTCCGATGTGATCGACATCAGGGCGATGCCCATGCGATCGCGCTTGCCCCACCGCTTGATCGACGCGACCACGTCCGCCGCGGTGACTGGAGCGCCGTTGTGCCACTTCAGGCCGTCACGCAGCGTGAACGTATAGACCTTACCATCCTCGGACACCTTGTAGCTATCGACCATCTGGGGATGAATCTTCTGTTGCGCATCGAGCGCGAACAGCGTGTCATAGATGAGATAGCCGTGGTCGCGCGTCTGGTGCGAGGCGCTGAGGATCGGATCCAGATTGCCAAGCCTGCTCTCCATCACAATCTTGAGCTCGCTCCCCGTTGCCGGCGCGCAGATCAACAAAGTCGATACGACGACAGCCAGAAGCGACGATGCCATCTTCATGTGCAGCTTCATTTCAGTCCCCTAATTGTGCTGTGATGCGGTAGCTCCGCGCCGACTCCATCGCGGAGAGGTCGTCGGTAAGGCTAGCGTCTGAAAGCCGGATAGCTTTCCGGTGAAAGGATGTTGATGTCGCGATGGGCCCAATCCTCGCGGTGCATGTTGGCCCACATGTCCTGAGCGCCCGCCTGTAGATCAGCCAGCAGCGCATCGACGTCGAAACCCGGAACGACACGATCCTTCATGACGAATTTGCCATCGATCATGGTTGCGTTCAGGTCCTCTGCCTGCGCGGAATAGACGATATTTCGCACCGGATCGCGCATCGGCGTCATGAACAGGCTTGCGCCTTCCCAGAAAAGCAGGTCAGCCTTGGCGCCTGGCGCAATCCGGCCGAGGTCGTCACGGCCAAGCGCCTTTGCTGCCGACAATGTCGCAGAGTTGAACACGTCGGCCGCCGTCGCCACCTCCGTCCGCCGGTCCATGATCTTGCTGATGACGGCGGTCCAGCGCAGTGCCTCAATCATGCTTTGCGGGCAAGTATCTGTCGCTAGCGTCATGTTGACACCGCGCGCAAGGTATTTGGAGTAACTCTCCATCGCGATACCGCGGCGAGCGAACACCCAGACCGCATGCGCGACGTTGGTGCTGGTGTCGGCAAGAATGCCGACATCGTCAGCATGGTAATTGGTCCAGCTCGATCCGCCCGGCATGATGACGTGGCCGAGGATGACGTCACTGCCAAGGAAGCCAATTTTCTCCAGCCATTCGACCGGCGAGCAGCCGTTGCGACGAACCATCTCCTGGAATTCCGGCACCGACTGCGAGACGTGCAGCGCGAGCGGCACCTTTAGCTCGGTCGCCATCTCGCGCGAACGGCGCAGCAGCGCCTCAGAACAAGTGTCCACCTGGACCGGCGTCAGAAAACCCTTGATTCTCCCGTTGGCGCGGCCATCCACTTCCTTGATGAAATCGACCGCGTGCTGCATCGCTGCCACGCCGTCGTCGGCCGACCACTCGTATTGAACGCTCTTGCCGTCCTTCGTGTACCAGCGCCCGGAGCGGTAGAACTCGCCGATATAGGCACGCAGTCCGGCCTTCTCCGCCTGCTCGGCCACAAACTGGCCCTGCCTGCCCATCTCGACGACGGTGGTCGTGCCTGTACGGATCAGTTCCGGCATGGACGCTGCAACCGATGCGCGGCGCGCCTGGTCGGTGATGGCGCCATCGCGTGCCGTCAGAAACTCGAAGAGACCGGAAAGGTAGAAATTCCGCGGGCCGCGATCCTCGACAAACGAGCGATCGAGCGGCGACTCGCTCAGATGCGTGTGCGTGTTGATGAAGCCTGGTGTGACGATCTTGTCCTTGGCATCGATGATCTCGTCTGCCTGACCGTCGAATTCGCCACCGCCGACATGGGTTATGCGGTCGTCCTCGATGACGATCACGCCGTTCTGCAAATGCCGATGACCGCCATCCTGAAAAGCAATGACATGGCCTGCTCGGACCACTGTTCGTACCATCGGCCACACCTCACTATCCGAATTATGTATCCATAGTTTGCATCAGCATCTTCGAATGTCCATCAGAAAATTCGACCATTTTGGCGCCACGCGCCCATCGCGCAGGCACAGCAAAGCCCACTATTGCAGCGCACGCGCGTTCACGGGGATCCGAGCGCGCAGAGCGCCAAAGCCATCTTCGAACTCCCGGCGAGCCTCATCGTCGGCATTTTCCGTATGATGGAATCGCGTAGCCAGGGCAAAGCGCATCCGTGGCGCCGTGCCTTCCGCTACTTGTGGGGCTTCGGACGGAAATGCCACGACATCGTCGGACGCCACCCAGTCCATTGCCGGCAGACAACCCTTTTGAGCGGCCCTGTCGCTCCCTAGCTGCGGCGTCGCACATCGCCTTCAGCTTTCCAAATGCGACTGCCCGAGGCATGTATTTCATCCCGCAATCCGGCGCCGGGACAAGACGGTCCGGCGAGACATATTTCAGGCCGTTGCGAATGCGGTCGGCCACTGTGTCGACGCTCTCAATCGTGGGATCGGCGAGGTCGAGCACGCCGAGCATGATCTCCTTCGACGAGAGGTCCCTGAGCACGCCAAGGTCGAGCTTCGGCTGCGCCGCCTTGGGCGGAAGACACTTGCCGTATTTTCGCAGGTATTTGGACACGACGAATTGCGAGGCTGTTCATATTTTCCAGGTCCGACAGCATGCTATTGTCGATGCGACAAGGCCGAACTGCTCGTTGAACGGATCTCCGAACAGGACGAAGTAAGCTCGGACCAAGGCTTGGCTTTGAGATGCCGAAGCTTTTCGCACACATCAGGGTCCTGCCATGGAAATCGGGACTTGGCTGAGAAGGCTAGGACTGGGACAACATGAGTCCCTCTTCATAGCGAACGCCATAGATTGCGATGTGTTGGCGCAATTGACAGAAGTCGACTTCGAAAAGATTGGCATCCCACTAGGCGACCGGAAGCGCCTTATGAACGCGATCAGTGCGGTTCCCTCCAGCCCTCCCTCCCCTGTCGTAAATACTGCAATTGCGGAGTACGCGGAACGCCGCCACCTCACGGTGATGATTTGTGACTTGGTCGATTCGACCGCCCTGGCGGCACGCCTTGATCCGGAAGATATGGGCGCCGTCATAGACGCCTATCACGCTGCTTGTGCTCGTATCACGCGCTCCTATGACGGCTTTCTGGCGGACTTTCGCGGAGACGGCATCCTCGCCTATTTCGGCTATCCCATTGCGCACGAGGACGATCCCGAACGAACCGTGAGAGCTGCACTCGATATCATTGCTGCCGTCGCACGGCTTGAAACCCGCGCAGGAGAACCTCTCGCCGTGCGCATCGGCATCGCCACCGGCCTGGTCGTAGTCGGCGACCTGGGCGGCGAGGGCAAGCTTCGGGAGCATTCCGTGGTTGGTGGCGCTCCTAATATTGCGGCTCGCGTGCAAGCATTGGTCGAGCCGAATACGGTGGTCGTGGCCGACTCGACCCGCCGTCTCCTTGGCGATATCTTCAATCTTCGCGACCTTGGCGCTCACCAGCTCAAGGGCATCAGCGCGCCCGTGAGCGCGTGGGTCGTTCAGGGCCTCTCGGCTTCCGAAAGTCGATTTGACGCGGCGCGTCCGGCTGAGCTCGCCGATCTCATCGGCCGCGATTCGGAGTTAGAGTACCTATTGGAATGTCAGCGTTTGGCTCGCGGCGGCGAAGGCCAGATCGTTCTCATCTCCGGCGAGCCGGGCATCGGGAAGTCGCGCCTTGCCGCCGCTCTAGCTGAACGCGAAGCCAAGCATCAACCATACATGCAATTTCGTTATCAGTGCTCGCCTTACCACACCAACAGCGCACTTCATCCCGTGGTCGAGCAATTAGAAAGGAGCGCCGGGTTCAAGGCGAACGATACAGCCGAGATGCGGCTTGAAAAGCTGGAGGCTTTGCTCGCGCTGAGAGCGGCGCCTGTTCAGACAGTGGCAGCGCTTTTTGCTGCGCTGCTATCGATTCCTTTCGGAGACCGCTATCCGAAACTACACCTCAGTCCCGCCCAACAGCGTCGTCGCACACTTGCCGCTCTCCTCGATCAATTCGAGAGCCGTTCGCGCAAACAGCCGATCCTCTTAATCATCGAAGATGTTCAGTGGGCAGACGACACCACCCTCGAATTGCTCGACCTCGTCGTAGAGCGGGCCCGACAATTGCCTATCCTTGCGCTCGTTACATTTCGACCAGAGTTCGAGCCTCCCTGGACCGGTCTTGCAAATGTCGGAAGCCTGATCCTCGGACGGCTCAACCCAGACGATGTCAAAGATGTGGCCACGCAGGTGGCGAATGGCCGCGCGCTTCCGATCGATGTGATGAAGCAGATCGTAACGAAAACCGACGGAAATCCACTCTTCGTGGAGGAACTCACAAAGGCAGTCCTCGAAGCAGGCATTCTGGTCGAATATCAGGATCGTTATCAGCTCGAGGGACCGGTACCGCCTTTCGCCATCCCGGAAACCCTTCACGACTCCCTGATGGCGCGGCTAGACCGCCTGCACTCAGTGAAGGAGATCGCCCAAATTGGTGCCACCATCGGCCGCGAATTTTCCTATTCCTTGATGCGAGCTGTGGTTGCTCGAGAGGAAACACAGTTGCAGCATTCCCTCGCCGAACTCGTGGAGGCCGGGCTTATTTTCCGCCAAGGTGAACTGCCCGATGCCATCTACAGCTTCAAGCACGCACTGGTACGGGATGCGGCTTATCAAAGTCTTCTGAAGAGACGGCGGCGGCAACTCCATGCTCAAATAGCGCGCGTCCTCGAGGACGGATTCAGGGATATCATCGTGAACGACCCAGAAATCCTTGCGCACCATTTCACCGAAGCCGGCCTGCTTGAGCAGGCTACGGACTATTGGCTCAATGCCGGGAAGCGCGCGATCGGTCGCTCCTCCAACGCCGGGGCCGTAGAGCACCTCACGCGGGGAATGGAACTGACCCAGCAACTGCCGAGCTCACCACAACGCGATCGCAAGGAACTTGATTTCTATCTGGCCCTTGGGCCTGCAGTCGCTGCGACTGAGGGCGATGCCGCGCCCGAAACGTCCCGGGTCTTCTCGCGGGCTCGCGCGCTACTTGGCGAAAGTGCCAGCCTGGAAGAACAGATGACGATCCTGTGGGGCAACTACCTAGCCCACAGCATGCGCGCTGAGTATAGCGCAGCGCTGGAGGAGGCCCGGCACTGCCTCGCGTTGGCCGTAGAGTATGATCACCCGGGCGTGTCCGTCCTAGCCACACGCTTCATCGGGCAGTCGTTGCATTTGACGGGTGCTTTCGCAGACGCACGCAAGCACCTCGAGCACGCCCTCGCGCTGTGCTCAACCAATCCAGCCACGGTCTCGACCTATCGCCGCTTCGGAGTCGATGACGCGGTGAACAGCCTGGCGTGGCTCTCGTCGACGCTGCTCGTGCTTGGCTATCCTGAACAGTCTGCAGCAATACTCGAACGGACCGAAAACCTTGCTCGAACGAGAGAGCAAAGCTTTACGACAGCGTTAGCTCTAGGGAACGTAGTCGTTTTGGGCACGATCGGGGGCGATGCAAAGCGCGCATTGGCTCACGCCGACGAGGCGATATCGCTCAGCATCGAGCATGAATTTGCGGCCGTCGAACGAAGAGCGCGTTTTTTCCGCGGAGCACTCTTAGCCCAAGCAGGAGAGCTTCCAGCCGGAATCGAACTGATGCGCAGCGCGCTGGCGGCAACTTACAGCAACTCTGAACGGTGTCGCCGCACCCTCTACTTGGGCCATCTCGCCTTCGCCCATGCCAAGCTCGGAGAGCCTGAAGTTGGACTCCGTCTGCTGGACGAAGGCGTTCAGCTTGCCGAAGCAACAGGTGAGAGGTTCTTTGAGGCTGAGCTGTATCGTCTTCGGGGCAGCATCAACCTAGAGCTTGGCAGACGAAACCAAGCAGAGACGGAACTGCAGCGGGCCTTGGCGATTGCACGGCAACAGCAGGCCCGCTGGTGGGAGTTGCGCGCCTCGATCTGTCTCGCTCGGCATTGGAGTAACGAAGGCAGATATTTTGAAGCTAGGTCCCTCATAAAGCCAATATACGCCTGGTTTACCGAAGGTCGAGACACGCCCGATCTGGAAGATGCCAGGAACCTTGTGGACGAACTAAGCTCGGTTTCAGGACTGAAGGAGGGCTAGATCACGGCAACTGCTAGCCAACGCTGCTCAACATCCATGCTTGGCGCAAATTGACCAACGTCCGATCAACGCCTGCCCTTCGCCGCTTTTCGCTTTCGAGACTTCCTGCCTTTTCGTCCAAGCCTGCTCAGGGCCATCTCGACATCCTTGAGTGCCTGCTTGAGCTGCTTCTCACGGTTTAGAAGAATGCTCTTGAGCTCTTTTCGCTGGTCGGCGGTCAATGCGGCAGAATTGATCAACTTCGCAAATGCGATGAAGGCCATTGCTTACCTCCCGCGGGTGGTGGTCGTCAGGCGGTGATCACGATGTGCGAGGCCGTGAAGTGCAATATTGTCCAGTATCATGGGCCTATAGTCAAACGGCATTTGTTCAAGAAATGCTCGATCGGCCTTTCTGCCCGCGGTTGCCGCCGTGACGCGCAAGAACAAACGGTACCGCCACCCATCTCTCTGCCATGTCGGCGTATTTCACTTCCGCTTTTTCTTCCTGAGCCGCGCCGGTCGCGGGGTGGGCTTTGCGCGGACGGGTCGGGTGGATCTCGCAGTCGGAGATTCATGCGGGGGCTTTGGTCGCTGCAACAAGCTACGGAGCGCGACAAACTGATGTTGATTGAGCTGGTTGGCAAAGCTGTCGAAATTAACAGCGTCACTGCCAAGTTGGTTCAACCAATCAAATGCATTGTCCAGGGTGCGCAGCTCAGGCGTCCGGTATGACAGCAGCTCTCGGTAGTAAGCGGCTGAATCCTCGCAGAACAGATCACGCGCGATGCCGTTTACGAGTCGCCGCACTCCATACTTCATTCCCGTGATGGCCGCTCCCGATATGCCATGGCTCAGCATCGCTCCAAATGTGAAGTTGTGTAATCCTCGCAGGAACGGAGCGGCGCCGCGGTGCCGCTCCGTGAATTCAAATGCTTGACCCAAATAGGGATAGCGCGCGAGCGACTCGCTTTCCTCGCCGGCTGGAGGCGTAAAGCGGTCGTGCCAAAGGGCCATTTGATCAACCAACAGGGCCAGCTCCGGACGCACCGAGAGATCCGTCTCGGCTCCGCTCGCAAAGATCATAAAGTCGAATTCAAAGCTGCGATCGCTGCTTTGGACCTTGGCGATACCGCTTGCTTCGTCAACGAAACTCCACCCGCAGTCGGGGTGCCAGGCGAAATTATCAAACTTACGGCATCGCCAATAAGCGTCCTGTGTGGGCGGGACCGGAAGCTCCTCCAGAATGTGGCGCATGAAGCGCCAGCGGTCCAGGTCCGCCAACTCCCCGAAGTGGCCCAAAATGCCAGCAAAATTCATCCAGGTGAGCGGGTTGACTCGCGGCATCTCCGAACGCCGGAAACAAAGGTCTACTCGCGCAGCACCCGATTCAAGTGCAAGAGCCGCGTTGTCAAAGGCGGATGCCCCGGCACCAAGAATGCCAACGCGTTTTCCCGCTAGCTTGTGAAAATCAATATCATCGGTCGAATGCGCATAAAGATGTGCGGACAAGTGAGTGACCAGAGACTTAGGAGCCCGCCAGCTACCACTTCCTTCAAAGCCCGTTGCGAGAACGATCTTTCTTGCATGCACCCGCTCAATCCGGTCGGATCTCCGGAGATGAGCAATGAGGATATCATCCGCCGGCTCAATCAACACTAATTCGACCTCGTTCTCAACCGCGAGATCCAAGACGTCTCGGTACCAATCCAGATACGATCGCCATACTTCCTGAGGTAGGGTATCTATGCGATCCCATGCTCGTCGTCCGAATTTTTCCTCGTACCACGTCCGCACCGTCAAACTCGGGATGCCGAAATCAATGCCAGTTACCTCTTTCGGTGTGCGCAACTGTTTCATCCGAGCGAAACTGCGCCAAGGCCCTTCAAAACCGCGGCGGCTACGATCAATGATCCGGAAGTTGCTTATGCGCTCAAGTCTCAGACCGAACGCGATTCCCAGCCCGCTCTGTCCAGCGCCGACAATCAGCGCGTCCAGAACTGGCACGCCGTCTATAAATCGAGGAACGGTCCACTCCCGAGCCGGGTAGTCCAAATACGTCAGCTCGTGCCGAACGCGCTTCGTGAGTTGGGAGACGCTCATGGGACGCCGCTGCGGTCTTGTTAGAAATGGCCTTTGCCGTTTAGCTTAGTCCTGTGCCATTAACACAGGTCAGAGTGCAGAAAAACCGACCAACCGACTGCAATCGTGTCTTCACACGAAGCGCTCTTGACCCTGCCGCACGGCGAGCGGGCTTTGCCATGTCCGCTCAGTCAGATGCTGCGAGCGCCGCCAACGGCGGACTATTTGAAGAAGGGCTTCGGGCCGGGCTGAAGGCATTGCTGCATTCAATGACCTAGCATTGCGTCGGACCTACAGCCACGCTTGGTAGAAGCTGAATTTCTCGGCAGGCTCCGCTCGCCCGAAGAATGCACGCTGGCCTATGAATTGTGCCTGCAGCGCTACGACTTCAAAAGCTGGCGCGACAAATACGCCAACACGCCACGCAAAACTGATCTCGCCTGGACGGTGCTGGCGCGCATTCTGTCTTTCGCAAAGGATCGAGGCATTGTTACCAGCAATCCTAGCGAGCGCGGTGGTCGGCTCTACGTCGCAGACCGGCGAGACAAGATCTGACCGAACAAGACATTGCCCCGGTTCTATCGGTTGCATCCGAAGAGATCAGGCTGGCGCTGATCTTGGCCTTATGGAGCGGTCAACGACAAGGCGACCTTTTGCGATTGCCTTGGTCAGCCTACGAGAGCCCTCACATTCGCCTCCGCCAGTCGAAAGGTGGGCGGCGCGTGGTGATGCCCGCCGGCACTGCCTTGAGGGCCTTGCTCGACACCACGCAGCGTCGTGGATCTCTTATCCTAACGAACACGCTCGGCCGGCCCTGGACGTCCGATGGCTTTCGCTCGTTATGGGCAAATGCCTGCGAACGGGCTTGGCATTTGCGACCTTACGTTTCACGATCTGAGAGGCACTGCAGTGGTTCGGCTGGCGATTGCTGGCGCGAGCGTACCGCAGATCGCGGCCGTGATCGGCCACTCGTTAAAGGACGTCGAAAGCATTCTGAATGCGTACTATCTTGGTCGCGACATTCAGCTTGCAGACGCTACGGCACTCAAGCTCGAAGCGAGAACAAAACTGTAAAACGACCTGTAAAATGAGGCCGCCTACTCTACCAAGCCAGATGCTAAGTGCTTGATTTGAATGGTGGGCGCACCAGGGCTCGAACCTGGGACCCGCTGATTAAGAGTCAGCTGCTCTACCAACTGAGCTATGCGCCCGAAAGGCGGTCAATGCCTTGCGAGGTCGGTCGTTTAGCAAAGCGATCCGGGTCTGGCAAGCGATGCGGCGAAGGTTTTCCAAGGGTTCTTGCACAGCCCCGGAAATGCGAAAAGCCGCTGGATTCCAGCGGCTTCGCAAGGGTTAATTTCCGGGGAATCCCGGGCTGCTCAGAGCCGGCCTTCCCGATCCGGGCCGCCGTCCCGGTCGAAACGGTCGCCGCCATGGAAGCGGTCCATGCCGCGCTCCATGAACCGGTGGGGAGTGCCATCTTCGCCGCCACCGAACGGACCGCGGTGGCGGGTCAGCAGAGCGAGGCGCCGCTTCTGGCCGTCATCCAGGGTCTTGTAGAGCGGATCGGCGGCATCGGCGATCTTCTTCAGGGCGGCGGAGGTCGCCCCCATGTCCTCGGCGCGCTGGCGCAGGCGGGCGACCGGATCCTCCGGCTTGTCGGCATCCTTCGCAGCATCACCGGGGCCGGCATTCATCCGCGCATTGGCGCGGTCGATGCGCAGCTTGGCGAAGTCGCGCACGGCGCTCTCGACCGGCGGCCACAGCTTCTCCTGATCGGCGTTGAGCTTCAGCCCGGCATGGACGGCAGCGATCCGCGCGTCGACGAAAGCGGCGCGGTCTTCCGGGTTCATGCGGATGTGGCGGAAGTGCTCCATCCACGGGCGATGATATTGGGCATAGACCGCACCCGAGCCGGCGATGCTGAGCACGGCGATGGCGGCGATGGTGAACTTCCTCATAACAACCTCCTCTGGAAGGATGCGTTGAAGATGAGCGTCGTTCGCCTCTCATGCAAATTACAACTTGGACAGGGAGGGCGTTCTTTCGCGGATGTAACTCACCTGAATGTCCGTTCAGCCGCAGTCTGACATCATTCGTAACAAAAAAGAGCTTCCGTGCAGTCAGCACGGAAGCCCTTCATTCACAATTCATTCAAACCGGTTCGTCGTACGCCTAGTTCGTCGTGCTCTTGGATTCCTTCAGGAACTCGTCGATCAGCGGCTGGCCGACGCGGCTTGCGGCGTCCTTGTAGACCGGCTCCATCGCCTTGCGCATCGCCTCGTCCTGCTCCGGCGTCAGCTTGATGATCTCGCTCTTGCCGCTCTTTTTGATTTCGGCGAGCGCGTCGTCGTTTTCCTTCTGCGACTGCGCGTTGTTGAAGTCGGTCGCCTCCTTCATCGCCTTACTGAGCTGGTCGCGGATATCGGCCGGCAGGTCGTCCCAGAACTTCTTGTTCACGATCACGACGTAGCCGATGTAGCCGTGATTGGTCTCGGTGATGTACTTCTGCACCTCGTGCATCTTCTGGGTATAGATGTTCGACCAGGTGTTCTCCTGGCCGTCGACCACGCCGGTCTGCAGCGCCTGGTAGACTTCGCCGAATGCCATTACCTGCGGCAGCGAACCGAGCGTCTTGAACTGGGCCTGGAGCACGCGCGAGGACTGGATGCGGAACTTGACGCCCTGATAATCCGCCGGGGTCACCAGCTTCTTGTTCGCGCTCATCTGCTTGAAACCGTTGTCCCAATAGGCAAGGCCGGTGATGCCCTTGGTGTCGAGCAGCTTGAGCAGCCTGAGACCGAGCGGGCCTTCCGTCACCTTCCGCAGCGTCTTCAGGTCGGGAAGGATGTAGGGCAGATCGAACACCTCGAATTCGCGGATGCCGAGCGGGCCGAATTTCGAGTTGGACGGCGCCAGCATCTGCACGCTGCCGAGCTGAAGTGCCTCGAGCTCTTCCTTGTCCTTGTACAGCGACGAGTTCGGATAGACCTCGATCTTGACCTTGCCGCCAGTGTACTTCTCGGCGAGTTCCTTGAACTTCTCCGACGCCTTGCCCTTCGGCGTATCGGTGGCGACCACATGGCTGAACTTGATGATGATCGGGTCGGCGCTGGCGGAGCCGGCAAGACCCAAGTCCAACGCCAAGGCCAGTGCCGCGACGGATGCCGCGATCGCGAAGGTGCGCATAGTCTCTCCCTGTTGTTTTTGGGCCGCCCGGCGCGCGGGCGGCCTGTCCTCATGCCGGGCACCAATACAGGCCGGCGCGCAGACGTGCTATTGGCCGTTAGCAGGGCAGCTATTCAGCTCGCGGCGGCCGTCGTCACCGTGTCGCGCTGGCGCTTCATGACGATCTTGTTGAGCGCGCCGAGATAGGCCTTTGCCGACGCCACCAGCGTATCCGGATCCGCCGCGCGCGCCGTCATCGCGCGTCCCTCATGCGACAGCCGCACCGACACTTCCGCCTGCGCGTCGGTGCCTTCGGTGACGGCGTGAACCTGGTACAGTTCCAGCTTGGCCTCGTGCGGCACCAGCGCCTTGATGCAGTTGAACACAGCATCCACCGGACCGTTGCCTTCGGCCTCCTCGATCTTGATCTGGCCGTCGACGTCGAGCTTCATGGTCGCGCGCTGCGGGCCATGGGTGCCGGCGATCACGGTCAGCGAGGTCAGCTTGATGCGGTCGTGGGACGCCGCCAACTCCTCGTCAACCAGCGCCTCGATGTCCTCGTCGTAGATGTCCTTCTTGCGGTCGGCGAGTGCCTTCATGCGCGTGAACGCATCTTCCAGCTGGTTCGCACCGAGCTTGTAGCCCATCTCCTCCAGCTTGTGCACGAAGGCATGGCGGCCGGAATGCTTGCCGAGTACCAGCGAGGACTGCTTCAGGCCGACCATCTCGGGCCGCATGATCTCGTAGGTCGAGGCGTCCTTCAGCACGCCGTCCTGATGGATGCCGCTCTCGTGCGCGAACGCGTTGCGGCCGACGATCGCCTTGTTGTACTGCACAGGGAACGAGGTCGCCGCCGACACCACCTTCGAGGCGCGGGTGAGCTGCGTGGTGTCGATCTTATTCCACCACGGAAACACATCGTTACGGACGTTGATGGCCATCACGACTTCCTCGAGTGAAGCGTTGCCGGCCCGCTCGCCGATGCCGTTGACGGTGCATTCGATCTGGCGCGCGCCGCCGGTGATGCCAGCCAGCGAGTTCGCCACCGCCATGCCGAGATCGTTGTGGCAGTGGACCGAAAACACCGCCTTGTCGGAATTCGGCACCCGCTCGATCAGCGTCTTCATGAAGCGGCTATATTCATCCGGCGTGGTGTAGCCGACGGTGTCCGGGATGTTCACCGTGGTGGCACCAGCCTTGATCACGGCCTCGACGATGCGGCAGAGGTAGTCCATCTCGCTGCGGGTGGCATCTTCGGCCGACCATTCGACGTCGTCGATCTGGTTGCGGGCGCGGGTGACATTGGCAATCGAGAGCTCCATCACCTGCTCGGGCGTCATGTTCAGCTTCACGCGCATGTGCAGCGGCGAGGTCGCGATCACGGTGTGGACGCGGCCTCGCCTGGCGAATTTCACCGCTTCGGCACAGCGGTCGATGTCCTTTGGATTGGCGCGCGACAGGCCGGCGATCACGGAGTTCTTGGAGCGCCGGGCGATCTCGCTGACGGCCTGGAAGTCGCCTTCGGACGTGATCGGGAAGCCGGCCTCAATGACGTCGACGCCCATGTCGTCGAGCATCTCGGCTATCTCGATCTTTTCCTCGAACGTCATGGTGGCGCCGGGGCACTGCTCGCCGTCGCGCAGCGTGGTGTCGAATATGATGACGCGGTCCTTCTCGGACTTGTTCGCGGGGGCCATTGTCAGATTCCTTTTGAGCTTTTGCGCCGTTCAATCGTCTGGGCGCTTGGAGGTGTCCGGTGATCTCGACCAACCCCTGAGTGCCCAGGCGCGTGCGCCCAGCCGGCCCTCAGGGGCAGCTAAGAAGGAGCTCGCCAATAATCAGGGTGGGCAGGGACGCGGCCGGGATCGTGGCGGCGGCCAGAGCCACCTCCCCCGAAATCCCATCGATTTGGCCGCGAATCAGCATTGCCAGACCCTTTTGAGCCCTCAAATTCTCGGTCAAAACCGTTGACGGTTGGTTGCCGGGAGGCTCGATGCGGCGTTTCTAGACGAGAATTGGGCGCAACTGCAACGCCAAAAGATGGTCAGGGGGACTGACCTGGTGGCGGACCGTCAGCCCCTTCATCGTTCAAGGCGCGCAAGAGCGCGCCCCCCCCCCCCAGCGACAATAGCTTCGCGGTTGCACTACCCCGTGCGGCGTGAACGGGCCCTGGTCTCCCAGCGATCCAGCATCTGTCCGAGTTCGCCGACGACGGGGACCGGAGTTTCGTTGGTGTTGGCGGGAACGCTGGGGCGGAGCCACTCCGGCTCCGTGTAGCCGCGCCAGCGGCGGGCGTCGGCACGCCGTTTGCGGGACTTGAAATCACGCGTGAAATAGCCGGCCGCATACGCGATCCCGAGCAACGCGATCAATACGACGGCACCTTCCATCATTGGCTCCGGCCTTTCTCTCAAGGGTTTTTGAGCAGCAATAGGGGCGAGGTCAAGGCTTGATGGGGCCCAAAGGTGGCCCCGGTTAATCTCGCGAGGGCGGATGAATTGTCGCTTCACGCCTTGCGAAACAGCGGTTCAAACAAATTCTCGGTGAACCGGCGAGGTTCCGTTGTTCGGGCGTGTGACGAACTCAATGACGAGGTGGCCTACTGACTTGCCGTGCTTTGGCACGCATTGGTGTTCGCGATCGCAGTGGTCCCGTCAGGATGGGTGCGCAGCCAATTGATCAGCTTTGCACCGTCTGGACTGCCCCAGCCGGCCACCGGGGTCCAGCTGGGACCGGCTTTGAAGCCGGCGACACCAGACACGCCGTTGTCCCCCTCGGTCACCGGACGAAGCAAACCGGCAGGTCCGAACTCGCGATAGAAGCGCGGTGTCACGTAGCCGAGATTGCGGCCATTGGCCTGATTGAGAAGCGCAATGAGGCCGCCCCAAAGCGAAACAACCGCTCCTGTACCTCCGACGGGCATCGTCTTGCCGTGAACCACGATTGCGTAGCCAAGCGCGGGGTCGGCGGTGGCGACGGCATCCGGCAGCCCGCGTCCCGCGCTACCGTCGCCCCGGGGCGGCACCTCGACGCCTTTCTGCCAGTCCGGCCGTGCAACTTTCTCACTCACACCGCCGCCGGTTGCGAACTCACCGGGGGAGCCGCGCCAAACCTTCTCCGATCTGATTTTGCCGTTCTCGATCTGAACCGACGTAGCTCCGACCGAGAGAACCCAGGCGCTCGATCCCGGATAGCTGACGTGACGGCGCCCGTCTTTCACACCATCTGTCACGCCATTGTCTCCGGAGCTGACGATCACAGTGACCCCCTGCCTGGCGGCCTGCTCCAGCGCACCTTCAACCAGGATGATGTCCTCGTCCTTCCACTGGCTCTCGGTCATGCCGTAGCCGATCAACAGCACCGAGACCTGGTCGGCCGTCGCCTGCCGAACCGCCTGAGCGAAATCCGCGGCCTTGAACGAAGGTGGAGCAAAATAGACCTTGAGGCGTGCACGCGGCGCGATGCCGGCGGCGATCTCTATGTCCATCGCGGTCTGCATTTCAGTCCCGTCGGTGATGGACGGACGGTTTGCGCCACCGTTGACGGGCACGACGATGACCTCCGGCACCGGGAGATTCAACTTGGAGAAATATTGTTCGAGGTCCTTCCGGTCGAAGCCACCACCGAATTCGATCAGTCCGATGGTCTGCCCCCTGCCATCCACGCCCGGCGGGAAGTTGTAGAGCGAGGCGACCAAGGGCGCCGAAAGAACATTCGACGGACCTGCCGGCGCAGTGCCCGACAAGGACGGCAGCACGGGATTGTCGCTATCGATGGCATTGCGGATCCGGCAATCGGCATCAGTGAGCAGGCCAGCATCGATGAAGAAGTGAATGTTGCGCTTGGCGACGGCCGCGTCGTTCGTGGCCATTGCCTGTAGCACCAGATTGTATCGCGCCTTAGCCTGCTCCAGCGCCTGATCGTCCTTGGCCTTGCTGTGCTCCAGCCAGATATTCCCGAACACCGAGCCTGCCGCTGCGAGGATCGCGAGCGTCAACGGATCAGCCCGCCGCCACCAGGGAGCGTTCGCGGATGCGAGCGCCTTCTCCGCCTCGAGCCGCCGCACGCGCAGCTCGTCCGCCTTGATCTCGTCTTCAGTTTTCGGCGAACCATCATTTGGAGCAGGATCGGCCATATCGCTTTCCTCCTCGCATGCCTGTTTCGAATGCTGGACCAAAACGCAGTGCGAGGAAAGACGGTGGCTTCACTGCTGCACGCTTTAGTTGCGCTCGAAATCAGCCCAGCCGCCCTCGCAACCGGGAATGAATGGGACTAACCTTAAGGTTGCTCGGCCGGATCAACCGGCTAGCTGAAAATAACCGGGAGGACGCGATGACACGCCAATTGCAGCGTGACCAGGACGCTGCGCTTTCACGACGAACTCTGGTCCAGGGGCTTGCGCTCGGGGCCGCGGCGACGATGGCCGGAGCCGGCACCGCGCTGGCCCAGACCGGACCTGCGGCGCCGCCGACCACGATCACCACGCCACCGCGCGATTTCGGCCCCAACGGCGCGCCGACCACTTATTTCTGGGACCCCGACATCCTCGCGGTCGATCCGTCCTTCAACGATCTCGCGCAGCCCAACACCGCGATCAAGCGGCTCTACACCGGCGTGCTCTGGGCCGAAGGTCCGGCGTGGAGCGCGCAAGGAAGATATCTGTTGTGGAGCGACATTCCCAACAACCGGCAGATGCGCTGGAGCGAGGACGACGGCCGCGTCAGCGTGTTTCGTTCGCCCTCCAACAATTCCAACGGCAACTCGTTCGACTTCCAGGGCCGCCAGCTCTCCTGCGAGCATCTGACCCGGCGGGTGACGCGCTACGAGCATGACGGCACCGCCACCGTGCTGTGCGACAATTACAACGGCAAGAAGTTGAACTCGCCGAACGACGTCGTCGCGCATCCCGACGGCAGCTACTGGTTCACCGATCCGCCCTATGGCGGCCAGCTCTATGAAGGTGAGCCCGATGCGGCGGGCGGCCCGAGTAATTCGGGCGGCAAGCTCAATCCGCGGATCGGGCAGCCGGCCGGCTTCGCACCGGGCAAGCGCGAGCTGCCGACCAACTGCTACCGCATCGACCCCTCCGGCCGCATCGACCTCGTCGTCACCGAAGAGCAAGTGCCCGACCCGAACGGCCTGTGCTTCTCGCCCGACTTCAAGAAGCTCTACGTCGTCTCGACCGGCAAGGGACCGGGCGACACCGGCCCTGGCGGCAATGGTGAGATCTTCGTGTTCGACGTCGGCAGCGACAACAAGCTCTCCAACAAGAAGCGTTTTTCCGATTGCGTGATCGACGGCGTGAAGTGCGGGCCGGACGGCGTGCGCTGCGACGTCAACGGCAATGTCTGGGCTTCCAGCAATGCCGGCCGCGCGGTCGGCTATAACGGCGTGACGACATGGTCGCCGGAGGGCAAGCTGCTCGGCCGCATTCGTCTGCCCGAAGTCTGCGGCAACATCTGCTTCGGCGGCCCCAAGCGCAACCGCCTGTTCATGGCCGCGAGCCAGTCGCTCTATGCCGTTTACACGGCGACGCAGGGTGCAGGAACGGGCTGAGGCCGCGCAACGCAAGGGAGTCAGCGTGATCTGCTGACGCCCTTCGAAACCAATCCGATCACGTCGATTGCGTTATGCAACATCCGTGGAGAGCGAGACGCTTTTCCAGGCATCGAACTCCGCTTGCAACGATTTCATTTTCTCGTCCACCAGCCGAACGGCGTCGCTGCCGAGCAGCAGATGCGCTGGCGGATCGGCCGACAGGGCCACTTTCAGCATCGCCAGCGCGGCCTTCTTGGGATCGCCGACCTGCCAGCCACTCAATTCCATGCGCCGCTTGCGGATCGGCTCGATGATCGGGTCGTAATCGCCGATCGACCGGGCTGCCCGGACCATCGATCGTCCGGCCCAGTCGGTGCGGAAACCGCCCGGCTCAACCGCGGTGACCTTGATGCCGAGCTCCTTGACCTCCTTGCCAAGGGATTCGGAGATCCCTTCGAGGGCGAACTTGCTGCCGTGGTAGTAGCTCAAGCCCGGCAGCGTGATGATGCCGCCCATCGACGTGATGTTGAGAATATGTCCGGCACGTCGCCTGCGCATGGAGGGCAGCACGGCCTGGATCATCGCCACGGCACCGAACACGTTGACCTCGAACTGGCGTCGCAGATCGTCGATGGACGATTCCTCCAAAATGCCTTCGTGGCCGTAGCCGGCATTGTTCACGAGGATTTCGACCGCGCCGATCCTGCTTTCAATGTCAGCAACCGCAGGCGCGATGGCCGTGGTGTCGGTGACATCAAGAACCACCGCATGCGCGCTCCGACCAAGCGCTTCGAAGCTTTGCCTGTCGGCGTCGTTGCGCACGGTGCCCGCGACGGCATGGCCGTCGCTCAACGCAGCTTCCGCCAATGCTCGGCCGAAGCCGGAGGAAACGCCAGTGACGAGAAATGTCTTTGCCATGTGAGATGCCTTTCCGGGCTCGATTGTCAGCTCCATATAGGCCGGTTGATTAATGCAACAATCGGCATAGAATGGCATGACCTGATGCAAGATATCGCACAATGCTTCACACTGGTCTTTTCGAGCTGAACGCCGTTGCCGCGATTTCGGCGCATCGCAGCTTTCGCGCGGCTGCGACCGAGCTCGGCATCTCACCCTCCGCATTGAGCCATGCGATTGCCGGGCTCGAAAAACGCCTTGGCGTGCGTCTCATCAATCGCACCACACGCAGCGTGTCGTTGTCGGAAGCGGGCGAGCGCTTTCTCGCGCGGGTCAGCCCCGCGTTGCGCGAGATCGCCGGCGCGATGGAGGACGTGAACGAGTTTCGCGATACGCCGACGGGAACACTTCGCATCAATCTGAAGGAGCGCGCCGCGCACCAGATCCTCCGCCCCGTCGTTGCGAAATTCCTGCGGCTCTATCCCGATATGAATGTCGAGCTCACTTTAGAGGGCCGCACCATCGATATCGTTGCGGAGGGCTTTGATGCCGGAATTCGGCTGGCCGAAGCCGTGCCGCAAGACATGGTCTCCGTCCCTTGCGGTCCGGCGTCCCGCTTCATTGTCGTCGGCGCACCCGATTATTTCGCACACGTTTCATTGCCGAAGTCGCCGTCGGATCTGCTCAAGCATGAATGCATTCGCAGGCGCATGCCGGGCGGGACGCTTTATCGATGGGAGTTCGAGAAGCGCGGCGAGGAAATGGCGCTGGATGTGCCTGGCCGGCTCACGCTCGACAATGACAGCCTGATGGTGGAAGCCGCACTTGAAGGACTGGGGCTGGCGTTCGTCAGCGATTTCTGGGTCGCGAAACATCTCGCCGACGGCACATTGCGGGCCGTGCTGGAAGACTGGACGCCGCCATTCCCTGGCTTGCGCCTTTATTATCCCGGACACCGGCATATGGCGGCGGGGCTTCGCGCCTTCGTCGATATGTTGCGGGAGGAGAGCAAGCTGGCTGGCAAAGCGGCGCGCGGCGCTGCCCACGATTTGCGCAAGCGCTAGACTTTAGTTCCCCTCTCACAATCCTGAATGCAGTTTCACTTGCCGAGAATGCCCTCGCCGTTATAGTCGCGACATAATGGCTCACAAGAGGCCTGTTCAAGGGAGAGAAACAACATGAGAAGCGGACTCTCTGTTGCAGTGCGAATTGCGCTGCGAACGGCCGCAGTCGGCGCGCTGATGACGGCGTCAGGCGCGGCATTTGCGGCGGATCCGATCAGGATCGGCGTGATCGCGGAGGCGCAGGCGATCGCCGGTGCCTCTATCCCGCAGGCGGCGCAGCTTGCCGCCGACGAGATCAACGCCAATGGCGGCGTCGACGGCCGCAAGATCGAGATCATCGGCTACGACAACCACTCCTCCTCGGCGGATTCGGTGCGCGCGTTCCAGCGCGCGGTGAACGAGGACAAGGTCAATGCGGTCATTGCGAGCTACATCAGCGAGGTCGTGCTGGCGCTGGAACCCTGGGCCGCGCGGCTGAAGACACCGTTCGTGACGCCAGGCGCCGCCTCCAACGAGATCAGCAAGAGCGTCCACGCCGATTACGAGAAGAACAAGTACACGTTCCACGGCTATCTGACGTCGGCGGCGTTGGCGCTCTCGGTTTGCGACGGCGCCAAGGATCTGCTCGTCGACAGATTGCACATGAAGACGGCGGTCATCATGAGCGAGGACGCCGCCTGGACCAAGCCGCTCGACATCGGCTACGAGGAATGCCTGCCCAAGATCGGGCTGAAGGTGCTCGACCACATCCGCTTCTCGCCCGATACCACAGACTTCACGCCGATCTTCAACAAGATCGAGGGCTCCAAGCCCGACGTGATCATCACCGGCATCTCCCATGTCGGCGTGCAGCCGACGGTGCAGTGGAAAAACCAGCAGGTGCCGATCCCGATGTTCGGCATCTCCTCGCAGGCCACCAACGAAACCTTCGGCAAGGACAGCAACCAGGCCGCCGAAGGCGTGCTCTACCAGGGCGTCTCCGGCCCCGGCGTCGCGGTGACGCCGAAATCGGTGCCGTTCGCAGAAAATTTCAAGAAGAAGTTCGGCAATTATCCGTCCTATGCCGGCTACACCGCCTATGACGAGGTCTATTACATCGCCGACGCGGTGAAGCGCGCCGGCTCGACCGATGCCGACAAGCTGGTCGATGCGCTGGAGAAGACCGACTGGGAAGGCACGATTGGCCGCGTCCAGTTCTACGGCAAGGACGATCCGTTCACCCACTCGATCAAATACGGCAAGGGCCTGATCACCGGACTGATGCTGCAATGGCAGGACGGCAAGCAGAGCGCGGTCTGGCCCAAGGATGTCGCCAAGGTCGACATCAAGTTCCCGAGCTTCATCAAGCTCTCGAACTAGCAGGACACGCTCCCGGGACCACCTCCCGGGAGCTTCCACCTGCGTCGTACGCAGCACGTTCCTCCAGCAAGATCGTCTGGCCAATCATAGATGCGAGCTTTCCAGATTCTGATTGATGGCTTTGCCATCAGCGCCCTCTACGCCCTCGGTGCTACCGGCTTCACGCTGATCTTCGGTGTCTCCGGCGTCCTCAACCTCTCCCACGGTGCCATCATGGTGGCGGCAGCGGTGGCGGCCTGGGCCGCCGCCAGTGTCTTCAACGTCGGCACCTATGCCGGTGCGCTGATCGGCGTCGCGGTCGCTCTTGTTGCCGCGTTTGCGACCTACTTCGCGGTGGTAAAGCCCATTCAGGACTCCCGGCGCATCCCCAATGAGGAGAAGGAGATCTTCGTCCTCACCGGCACGCTGCTGTGGGGCATCATGATCCAGGAAGTGATCGCCTATTTCTTCACCAACAACGCCAAGACCGTGCTGCCGATCGTCGAGGGCGTCGTCGACGTGCTCGGCGTCCGCACGCCGAAGAACGAGATCTTCACCGCGATCGTGTGCTGCCTCGTCATCGCGTTGCTGTGGCTCCTCGTGAACCGCACCCGCACCGGCAAGGCGGTGCTGGCGGCCTCGATGAACCCGCGCGGCGTGACGCTGCTCGGCCTCGAGCTCACCAACATCTATATCGTGGTGTGGGGGATCTACGGCGTCCTCGCCGGCATCGCCGGCGTTTTGCTCGGGATGTTTCTGGGCGTCAGCTCCTACAGCGTCGGACCGCTGACGGCGAGTGCGTTCTCGATCGTGGTGCTCGGCGGCCTCGGCAGCGTCTCCGGTTCGCTGATCGCGGCCTTCGTGGTCGGTTATCTCGAAACGCTGACGGCCTATTTGATTTCACCGGCCTACCGCACCATTCCGGCGCTGCTGCTGCTCGTGTTCGTGATGTATATCCGGCCCCAGGGCCTTCTGGGGAGGCGCTGAGATGGCCGGCTTTTTTACTTCTCGGCTGTTCTTTGTCTCGCTCGCGCTGGTCGTGATCGCCGCGACGCTGCCGCTCTATGTCTCCGGCTACGTACTCGGCCTTCTGACCGTCGCATTCTATTTCGGCGTGTTCGCGATGGCTTGGGACCTGTTGTTCGGCTTCGCGGGCGAAGTCAATTTCGGCCCCACCTTCCTGATCGGCGTCGGCGCCTACACCGCCGGCATCCTGAATGCCCAGTTCGGCTGGTCGGTCTATCTCTGTATCGTGCTCGGTGCGTTCGCCTCCGTCATCGCAGGCCTCGTGCTGGCGCTGCCGGCGCTGCGGGTGCGCGGGCCGTATTTCGGCCTGACCACGCTAGTTGCGGTGTTGATGCTGCAGAACTTCATCGTGGTGTTCGCCGATCTCACCGGCGGCGAGATCGGCCTGACCATCCCCGACGTCATCACCATCAACGCCGGCGCCAATTACTGGATCGCGCTCGGCTTCATGACGATCTCGGCGGCCATCCTCTATGGCCTGTCGCAATCGCCGATCGGGCTCGTGCTGCAGGCCAGCGGCCAGGACCCGGTGCAGGCCGGCGCGCTCGGCTTCAACATCGTCAAGCACAAGCTCGCCGCCTTCATCGTCAGCGCGTTCTTCTCGGGGCTGTCGGGTGCACTGCTGGTGTTCTATTTCGGCACCGCCTCGGTCGGCACCGTGGTCGACGTCGCGGTCGGCGTGAACGTGATCGTCTCGGCCGTCCTCGGCGGCCGGCGCACCGTGCTTGGGGCTGCTCTCGGCGCGATCTTCCTGATCGTCGCCGGCGAATTCCTGCGCCCCACCGGCGAGCTTGCGACCTTCATCGTTTCAGCGGTCGCGCTTCTCGTCGTGCTGTTCTTCCCCGGCGGCTTCCTCGGAGCGGCCCTCTCGCGTGAGGCCCGCTCGTGATGGATATGATTGCAAACCGGCCCGTGCTCGAAGTCCGCGGCCTGACCAAACGCTTCGGCGGATTGACGGCGGTCAAAAATCTCGGCTTCGAGGTCAATGGCGGCGAGATCTTTGGCCTGATCGGGCCGAACGGCTCGGGCAAATCCACTGCGATGAAGAGCGTGATGGGCATCGAGCGCCCGACCGCCGGCGAAGTGATTTTCGAGGGCGAGAACGTCGCCGGCCTGCCCGCGCACAAGATCGCGCGCAAGGGCTTTGGCATGGTGTTCCAGCACTCGCGGCCGCTGAACCGGCAGACCGTGCTGGAAAACATCATGGTCGCACTGCTGCCGGACAGCCTCTTCATGCTGTTTCCGGACAAGGCACTGGTCGAGCGCGCCAAATGGATCGCCGACCGCGTCGGCTTGGGCTCCGTGATGAACCGCCGCCCGCCGACGCTGCCCTTCGCCGATCTGCGCCGGCTCGAGCTTGCAAAAGCGATCGCGCGCGATCCCAAGGTGGTGCTGGTGGATGAACCCTTCGCCGGCCTGACGCGCGCCGAGGTCGACGTCTTCTCCGACCTGATCCGCAGTTTTCGCGATGACGGCCGCGCGGTGATGCTGGTCGACCACAACGTCAAGAGCGTGGCAGCACTGGTCGACCGCGTGCTCGCGATGTATCTCGGCGAGGAGATCGTCACCGGCAAGGCCGAAGACGTCATGAAGAACGAGACGGTGCGCAAGGTCTATCTCGGCGGAGCGATCGAAACCCACGCGCGGCCCGAGACCAGCTTCAAGGACAAGGTGCCTCTGCTGCAAGTAGAGAATGTCAGCGTCCATTATGGCAAGGCGCAGGCGCTGGAGAACGTGTCGATCCACATCCACGAGGGTGAGTTCGTCTCCATCGTCGGCCTCAACGGCGCCGGCAAGACCACGCTGTTCAACACCATCTCCGGCTTCCTGCCCTACAGCGGCGAGATCATGCGCGGCGGCGACAGACTGCGCGGCACCAGCCCCGCCAAGATCGCCCGCAGCGGCATCGTGCAGTGCCCGGAATCGCGCGAGCTGTTCGGCGAGATGAGCGTGCGGGAAAACCTCGATCTCGGCGGCCAGCACCTCGCGGACGACAAGCGCGCGGCGCAACTGGCCTGGCTGTTCGAATTGTTCCCGATCCTGAAAGAGCGACAGGGCCAGATGGCACAGACGCTCTCCGGCGGCGAGCAGCAGATGCTGGCGATCGGCCGCGCGCTGATGATGCAGCCGCAGATCCTGATCCTGGACGAGCCGACGCTGGGTCTTGCGCCGGTTATCCTCGAACTGTTGTCGAAGGCGCTCACGAGGCTGCGGCAGACCACCTCGATCACGGTGCTGCTCGGCGAGCAGAACGTCACCTTCGCGCTGCCACATGCCGACCGCGTCTATGTGCTCGAACACGCCCGGATCGTCTGGGAGGGCGATCCCGGCCGCTTCGCCGCCGAGGCTGGCGCCGACTTTCTCTAGTTCGCGCGTATCAACAACAAAACAAGCAAAGGGAAACGACCATGCGACCACAAACCATTTTGAGCAGCAGCTTCCTCGCCTCCGCGCTGGCGCTGTGCTTCGCCGCCCCCGCCTACGCGCAGTCGAACGATCCGATCAAGATCGGCGTCATCGCCGAAGTGCAGTCGATCGCGGGTGCGGCGACGCCGGGCGGCGCGCAGATCGCCGCCGACGAGATCAACGCCAAGGGCGGCATCCTCGGGCGCAAAGTCGAGATCGTGAGCTATGACAACAAGAGCTCGTCGGCCGACTCGGTGCGCGCGTTCCAGCGCGCGGTGAGCGAGGACAGGGTCTCCGCCGTGATCGCGAGCTATATCAGCGAGGTCGTGCTGGCGCTCGAGCCCTGGGCGGCGCGGCTGAAAATGCCGATGATCACGCCTGGCGCTGCCTCGAACGAGATTACCAAGGCGATCCACAACGATTACGAGAAGAACAAGTACAGCTTCCATGGCTATCTGACCTCGGCGGCACAGGCCCAGATCGTCTGCGACGCCGCCAAGGACCTGCTGGTCGACAAGCTCAAGTTCAAGACCGTCGCAATCATGAGCGAGGACGCAGCCTGGACCAAGCCGCTCGACATCGGCTACGAGGCCTGCCTGCCCAAGGCCGGGCTGACGGTCGTCGAGCACGTGCGCTTCTCGCCGGATACCACCGACTTCACGCCGATCTTCAACAACATCGAAGCCAAGAAGCCGGACGTGATCGTCACTGGCATCTCCCATGTCGGCGTGCAACCGACGGTGCAGTGGAAGAACCAGCAGGTGCCGATCCCGATGTTCGGCATCAGCGCGCAGGCGCTGAGCCCGACCTTCTGGAAGGACACCAATGGCGCTGCCGACGGCGTGCCCTCGTTCGCGGTGTCGACGGCCGACGTCGCCGTGACCTCGAAGACGAAGCCGTTCGCGGCGGCTTTCGCGGCCAAGTTCGGCACGCCGCCGGCCTATACCGGCTACACCGCCTATGACGAGGTCTACATCATCACCGACGCGATCAAGCGCGCCGGATCGACCGATCCCGACAAGATGGTCGCCGAGATGGAGAAGACCAATTTCGAGGGCACGATCGGCCAGATCCAGTTCTACGGCAAGGACGACGAGTTCACCCACGGCATCAAGTACGGTCCCGGCGCCGTGACCGGCCTCGTCTTCCAGTGGCAGGACAATAAGCAGGTCGTGGTCTGGCCCGAGAAGATCGCGGAAGGCAAGCTGAAGTTTCCGAACTTCGTGAAGCTGTCGCAGTAATCGCGCTTCACCTGACATCAGGCCCATCGCTCGCTTGCGAGCGGTGGGCCTTTTCTTTGCCTTTCGCAGATGCGTTGTGACCTGCGGCGTACCGCGTATCGACCTTGGGCGATGTTGACATTCCGCACGCCCCTCCCAATACTTCGAAAAAAAATAACAACCAATCAGAAGACGGTTTTGAGGGAGGATAGAATGCCGACTTCACGCAGGCAGCTGCTGAAGGGTTCGGCGGCTGCCGCCGCCACACTCAGCCTCGATTGGACCCGGGCGCAGGCGCAAGCCGAAACATTGCGCATAGGCGTGATCTACGATCTCACCGGCCCGTTTGCCGCGGGCGGCTCGGTCGCCTCATCCGTCGGAACGCAGATCGCGATTGATCTCGTCAACGAGAAGGGCGGTATCGGCGGCAAGACCAAGATCGTGCCCGTCGCCGCGGATTCCCAGAGCAAGGCCGACGTCGCAATCAACGAGGCCGAACGCCTGATCAGCCAGGAGAAGGTCGACATCATCGAAGGTGTCTTCTCCAGCGCGCATGCGGTGCCCATGGCCGCCAAGGTCGAGCAGCAGAAGAAGATCCTCTGGATCACGACCGCGGTCTCGACTGCCGTATTCAAGGACAAGAACCTGCAATACGTGTTTCGCGCGCAGATCCACTCCGACCAGTACGGCCAGGCCTTTGCCGGCTTCATCGCCGAGCACGCGAAGACAAAACTCGGCATGGAGCCGGGCGAAGTCAGGGTCGCGCTGATCCACGAGGACGGCCCTTATGGCGTCGGTGTCGCCGCGGCCGACGAGGCCTATGCAAAACAAGCCGGCATCCAGGTGGTGCTGCGCGAGGGCTATTCGGCCTCCGCGCCCGATCTGTCGGTGCTCGTCACCAAGCTCAAGCGCGCCAAGGTCGACGTGATCTCGCATGCCGGCTACAACCCCGACATCACGCTGTTCCTGCGCCAGGCGCGCGAGAGCGGGCTGCGCTTCAAGATGCTGTTCGGCGCCGGCGCCGGCTACAGCCAGCTCGACAAGCTGCGAGCGACCTTCGGCCCCGACATCGACAATTTCTGCAACATCGATCCGGTGCCCGCACAGCTGCTTGATCCGTCAAAGCTCGCCCCCGGCATCGGCGACCTGATCAAGACCATGGTCACGCGCTATCAGGCCAAGACCGGCGCCACCGACGTGCCGCCGCACTGCTCGATGGGTTTCAACCAGACCTGGGTGCTGCTCAACAACGTGCTGCCTGTCGCGAAGGAAAAATACGGCAGCTTCGAGCCCGAGGCCATCCGCAAAGCCGCGCTCGACGTCGACATCCCTCCCGGCGGCACCATCCAGGGCTATGGTGTAAAGTTCTTTCCGCCGGGCACGCCGCTCTCCGGCCAGAACGAACGCTCGACCCCGGTCGTGATGCAGAATGCCGGTGAGCATATTTCCGTGGTGTGGCCGACGAATATTCGCACGCAGGATCCGGTGTTTCCGCTGCCGAAGGGTTCGACTTACGGGGTATAGAGCCGCGCGGACGGTGCACCCTCGCCCTTGTGGAAGAGGGTGGCTCGCCGCGAAGCGGCGAGACGGGTGAGGGGTTGTCTCGGCGAGTGAGCCTCTCACATCTGAATTCGCGGAGCGAGACCGCTCATCCGGCGCTTCGCGCCACCTTCTCCCGCAACAAGGGGAGAAGGGTTGCAGTGTGCCTGCGGCGAATTCATCTCGCCCTACAACAGCACCCGCCGTCCCTCTTCCGCCGCCCAATAGCCAGCGTAGTTCACCTTGATCGTCTCGTACGCCAGCGCCAAATCCGACAGCGGCTGCCTCCCCGTCGCCACGCATTCCATGAAATCCTGGATCTCCTGGAGGTAGCCGCGCGTCCATTCCTCCTCGAGGCAGACATATTGCCAGCCGGTCTTGCGATCGACTTTCTCGGTGATGTAGACGCTGGCGAGCTTCTCCTCAGAGGTCTGGTAGCTCATCAGATGCGTGTTCGGGGTAATGTTGGCAAACAGCGAGCCACCGCTGGTGTAGGTCTCGATCAGATTGCGCACGCCGCCCATGATCATGTCACCGGAGAACACGGTGGCCTTGGTGCCGTCGGAGAACGTCGCGGTCAGCGTGCCCCAATCCTCGACATCGACCGGATTGGCTTTGATGTAGGTCCGTTCCTCGGGCTTGAGGCTAGCTGTGACGTTGCCGACATCGCCGGTGACGCTGGCGACTCGGATGGTCTCGCCGCGCGCCTTGGCCTCGACCTGCTTGAGATAGAGCACCGCCGAGAGCGGATGGCAGCCCATGCGGATCAGCGAGCCGCCGCCGGTCATTGCCCATTGCGCGGCGTGCGCCGCGTGAGAGCCGGAATGGCTCTCCTCGCCTTTCATGAACAGGATCTTGTCTTTGGTCGCCTTGATGATCTCCGCGGTTTTCGTCACCGCGGGCGCGTAGATCCAGTCTTCCGCATACATGAAAAGCTTGCCGGTGCGCTCGATCGCGGCACGCGTCGCGTCCATCTCCTCCAGCACGCGTTCATACATCAATGCTTTCGGCACATGCTTGCCAATTGGCTGCTGGTCACCGTCGCGGCCGAAATAGCCGGCAAAAGGCTTTTCGCAGATGACGTGCTTGCCGGCCTGCATGGCCGCAACAATCATTCCGGCATGGAGATTGGGCGGCGTACAAATGTCGACGACATCGATATCAGCGTTCGCGATCAGCTCGGCAAAGCTGCGATAGACGCGCGGGATCTGGTGGCGCTGAGCGAACTCGATGACGTGATCGCCGCGCGCGGCCACGGCCGCGACCTCGACATCCACGCCATAGACGCGCCGGAACGCATACATATGCAGCTCCGACGCGAAGCCGCAGCCGACGAGCCCCACCCTGATCCCAGCCATCGCGCCCCCCTGATTTGGGCGGCACTATAGCGCGCTTGCGGGCCTATTCCACCGAGACCCGCACCACGCCGGCGCTCATCATGCCGAGCGCGCGGGCGGCGGGCACCGAGAGATCGACGATCCGGCCGCGGATGAAAGGGCCGCGATCATTGACGCGGCATTGAATCGAGTGGCCGCCATAGGACACCCTCAGCACGCTGCCAAATGGGCGCGTACGGTGGGCACAGGTCAACTCGCCGTTTTTAGCGGCTTTCCCGTATCCGTAATATGAGGCTAGCCCGCTCTCAGCACGTGCAACAGAAAAGGCAGAAAGCGAAAAAGCAGCAAAACAGAACAATAGCTTCGTCAGCGCTCGCACGGCACCGCTCCCGGTTGGCCCTGCCCGCTGCTACAAACGTCCTTGTTCCCCGAAGTTCCCCTGCACCGCCGGGCTATGCCCGGCAGTGCCATCACACATTGTTACTGCTTGTGGAACACGAGCGTGCGCACCTCGATGCTTTCGCGTGGCGCCGCATCGGCCGGCGTGGTCGGATCGACGAACGCTGTGTGCGGCCCGAAGCGGGTGCGGCCGTCCGTTGCGGAATCATAGCATTTGAGCAGCAGCGCCTCGTCCGCCGTCATCTCGGGGAAATAGAACCAGCGGTGGTTCGGACTGTGTTTCACCGAATAGGTTTCGCCGCGGCGGTTGGGATAGATCAAATCGGAGGCGACCAGATCCTCGGGCGCGACCGTCGTGCCGTCGACCATTGCGAGCGGTGAATCGCGCAAGGGGCCGCGGATCGGCCGCCAGAGATTGATCACCTGGACGCGGCCCTTGAGCAGCTCCTCGGCTTCGTCAGGCAGGTGCTCGCGAACCCGGTTGGCACCGGAGACGGCGGTCTGGTCGACATGGACGCGCGTCGCCGGCTGGCGCGGGCCACCATCACGAATGTCGGCGGCGCCCTCGACGCGCCTGCGCACGGTGTGATCAAAGATGAAGACGCGATCAGCCTTCAACGTCGCGCGGAGAAAGGCCTCGACGGCGGGATAGTAGACCGCCCTGATCTCCTCGTCGTTGTAGAAGTCCTTGACCTGGTTCGGATGGCGCACCAGTGCAAAACCCTCGCGATCGAGCGAGATGTTATTCGCGATCAGCCGCGCATCGAAGATCGGGACCTGATGCGGCTCCGGCAGCGACGTGCTTTTCGGTTCGCCCGGCGGCGGATCGAAGGCGTAGGTGCGCGGTTTGCCGGAAACCGGCGCGAGATAGTTGAGTTCAGCAGTGACGAAGGGAAGCGATTCGATTTTTGTTTGTTGCAGGCCCATGGCCGGTCTCCCGATGTGGTCGTCGGATAGATTTTTGACGGAATGAGGCGCGGTGCAAGGGTGGTGGTGCAAATAGCAATGGGGGTGTTGTCGGACGAGGGGAATGCAGAACGAACGTGTCGACAACAGCGATCGCTTTGATGATGTTCTTCTCGCTTCACGAATGCATGAGAGACCCGTGAGCGTTTATACCCACCATCGTCATTCCGGGGCGCCCGGAGGGCGAGCCCGGAATCCATTTGGCTGCAATGTTTGTAGATAAATGGATTCCGGGCTCGCGACTTCGTCGCGCCCCGAAATGACGCCAGCCTACCGTTGCACGCTGCGCCGCGTCCGGGACACGAGCGTTACAATCCCGCTTTCGCGATCGCGTCCGCAAACGAGCGGTCGACGACCTCCGCGGCATTGAGCTTCTGCTTGATCAGGCCCCAGCGGAAATAGAGATCGATCGTGCTCTGCTCGTCCGCGACCACGCTGTCGTCGATCGGCGCGATCCGGATCTGTGCGCGCGACAGCCAGTTGAGCGGCACGGCGGTGGGGATGTTCATCAGCTTGCCCCAGGTCTCGGCGTAGCCGTTGATGTTGTTCAGCGACCATGCGCGTGCCACGGTGAGGCGGCGAATGAAGTCGGTCAGCTCCGCGCGCTTGTCGCGGATGGCGTCAGGTCGCGCCACCTGGAAGCTCAGGCCCGGCGTCAAGCCTTCGGAGGTGATGATACGGCGCGACTTGAACAGAACCTCCTCCTGGCTCACATAGGGCTCCCAGGTCGACCACGCATCGACCGAGCCTTGGGTGTAGGCGATCTTGGCATCCGACGGCGCCAGGAACGCGATCTGCACGTCGCTCGCACTCCAGCTGTTCTTCTCGAGCGCGGCGAGGATCAGCTGATGGCCGATCGAACCACGGCCGGTTGCGATCTTCTTGCCGCGCAGATCGGCGAAGCTCTTGATCGGTGAATTCTCCGGGACGAGGATCGCGAGCCCCTCCCGCGTCTGCCGGATCGCGGCAATCGCCTTCACCGGCGCGCCGGAGGCCGCCGCGAACGTAAACGGCGCATCGCCGACGAGCCCGGTCTCGATCGCACCGGCGCTCAGCGCTTCCAGTAGCGGCGCGGCCGCCGGAAACTCCTTCCACTCGATCTTGTAGGGAACGTCCTTCAGTACGCCTGCCGCTTCCATCACGGCCTGCGAATTGCCTTTCTGATCGCCGACGCGCAACGTCGTTTGCGCCGCCGCCAGCTCGAACGAGCCGAACAGCAGCGCACCGGCCAGCATCAGGCGGATCATTCCGCCGCCTCGCCGCGGACGGCCTGGCGCTTGGCAATGAGCTCGCGCGTCAGCGGGATCAGCTCACGGCCATAGTCGATGGCGTCGGGAAGCGGATCGAAGCCACGGATCAGGAAGTGGCTGACGCCAAGGTCGTAATAGTCGGCGAAGACGTCGGCGACCTGCTCAGGCGTGCCGACCAGCGCGGTGGTGTTGCTGTTGGCGCCGGTGAGCTTTGCGATCTCGGTCCACAGCCGCTTGTCGATGCGCGCGCCCTGGTCGGCCGCCGCCAGGAGCCGCTTGGCGCCCTCGGTCGCGTGATTGGGCCGGCGATAGCCGGTCTGGTCCTGCAGCGCGGTAGCACGTTCCAGAATCGTCTCGGCCTTCTTCCAGGCCTTCTCCTCGGTGTCGGCGAGGATCGGCCGCACCGACAGGCTGAAGCGCGGACTTGGCCGCCCGTGCTTTGCGGCCGCCGCGCGCACCCGCGCAGTGACATCGCGCACCTGCGCGTAGGATTCGCCCCACAGCGCAAAGGTGTCCGCATGCTTGCCCGAGACCTCGATCGCGGCATCGGATCCGCCGCCGACGAAGGTGTAGATGCCCCCCTTCTGCTGCGGCTTCACCTGCGAAAAGCCGTTCTCGACGGTGTAGTACTTACCGCTGTAGTTGAACGGCTTCTCGCTGGTCCATTCCAGCCGCACCACATCGAGGAATTCGCTGGTGCGGGCGTAGCGCTCGTCCTTGTCGTCGAGCGTGTTGCCGTCCTGGCGCAGCTCGATCGCATTGCCACCGGTGATGACGTGCAGCGAGACACGGCCGCCATAGAGTTGGTCAAGCGTCGCAAGCTGGCGCGCCAGGAGCGTCGGCGCGGTAAAGCCCGGCCGCTGCGCGATCATCACCTTGAGCTTCCTGGTGATGGTCAGCACATGCTGGGCGATCTGGAGCGCATCCGGCGTGGTCGAATGGAACGCCAGCAGCGCACGGTCGAAACCGGCAAGCTCGTGCGCCTTCGCGACCGTCTCGATATAGGACGGATCGAGCACGGGACCCTTGCGCACGATGGTCTCGGACACATTGCTGTTAGCGATAAAGCCGATGAACTCGACCGACATGATCATCTCCCTGATTGTTTGGCGGAAATCTAAAGGCCCAATGCGGCACGGCCGAGGCCGGTGCGCGTGGAATCATCCTGCGGCGTGTGTACGCGACCGCACAGGACGTCGCGATAGTGCCGCTCCAGCGGATTGGTCCGGCTGAGACCGTGATTGCCGGTGAGCGACAGCGCATCCTCGACCACGGCAACGGCATTGTTGGTCACCGTCAGCTTGATGGCGTTGGATTCGCCCGTGAACAATTCGACGCCGTCGTCGAAATCGCCGGCGAAGGAATCGAGCAACCGCGCATTGACTGCGAGCCGGACCTCGATGGCGCCGAGGATCTCCTGCGCGCGCGGCAACGTCGCGAGCGGCGCGCCGAGACTGGCAGGGACACGTTGCTTCAGGAAGGTGATCAGCCAGTCGCGTGCAGCTCGCGCGACACCGTCATAGATCGCCGCAACGAACACGGTGTGGACGGTCGCCTGCGTAATGTCGCGGGCACTCCACTCCGCAGGCTTGCGAACATCGACCTCGGCCTCGAAGGGAATCACGACGTCGTCGAAGATGACGTCATGGCTGCCGCTGGCGCGAAGCCCGTGATGGTCCCAGGTCTCGACGATGCGCGTGCCCGGCAGGCCTGCCGGCACCAGGAATTGCCCGACGCGCGGCTCGGCCTCGTCGGTCCGCGCCCAGACCAGGTACCATTTCAGGATCGGCGAGCCCGTCGAATAGATCTTGTGGCCGGTCAGGCGCCAGCCGGTCTCGGTCCGGCGCACGATCGTCGCCGGCAGGCCTCCGCGCGCGGGCGAGCCGAGATCGGGCTCGACGCGCAGTGCGTTGACGAGCGCAAGGCCCTCGACCGTCTCGCGCGCGAGCTTGCGCGCCAGCCGTAGCGGCCAGGTCGCGCTCCGCCCCATCACCAGATGATTGATGTAATGCATCGACAACACCAGCGCCGTCGACGGATCGGCCTTGCCGAGGATGCCGATGACACGCGCGGTATATCTTGCACCCGCGCCCGCACCGCCATGGACCGCGGGCACGGTCAGCGACAGCAGGCCTGCCTCGGAAAGCTCGCGAAAATTCTCGAAAGGGAAGCTGCCGGTGTGGTCGTGTTCGGCCGCCCGCGCGGCAAAGGACTCGGCCAGCGCTTCGGCGCGCGCGATGTAGTCGGGCTCGCTATGGGCCGCCCGTCCCTGAGCTACGGAAGTCACCATGTGGCGTCTAATCCCAGGAGGCCGAGGATCTGGCGGCGCAGATCGGCAAGATACGGATCGCCGCGATGGCGAGGATATGGACGGTCGACGCGGATGTCGGCTTTCACGCGTGCGGGGCGATCGCTGAAGACGATGACGCGGTTGGCAAGCACCAGCGCCTCCTCGGCGTCATGCGTCACCAAGAGCGTGGTAAAGCCCTTGCGCTGCCAGAGCGAGACCAGCTCGGCCTGCATGGTGATGCGCGTGAGCGAGTCGAGCTTGCCGAGTGGCTCGTCGAGGATCAGGATTTTGGGATCGTTGACCAGCGCCCGCGCCAGCGCAACGCGCTGCGCCATGCCGCCGGAAAGCTGATGCGGATAGGCGGTGCGGAAGTCCGATAGCCCGACGAGATCGAGCGCGGCATCGACGCGGTGGCGCTGGCTCTTCAAAATGCCCTGGGCTTCCAGCCCCAGTGCGACATTGTCCCAGACGGTTCGCCAGGGAAACAGCGTCGGATCCTGGAACACGACGACGCGCGAGGGATGCGGGCTTCTGATGCGGACCTCGTCCTCACGCAAGCTTCCCGCCTTGGGCTTGTCGAGGCCCGCGACGAGGCGAAGCAGGGTCGACTTGCCGCAGCCGGAGGGCCCGAGAAGAGCTACGAACTCACCCGGTTCGACCGAGATGCTGACATCGTAGAGCACGGGGAGTTCGGCACCGTCGATGTCGAAGGCGTGGCTGACCTGCTCGATGTCGAGCGCGGCGCCGGCAGCAACCGGATGCGCGATGGCCTCGGCGAGAGCTGCGGCTACCATTTGACGGTCCCCTTCTGCCAGACCAGCAGGCGATCGCGGATCGCAAACAGCAGCGTGATCGCTCCGGAGCAGAGCAGCGACATCACGATCAGCGCTGCATACATGTTGGCGTAGGCGGCCCAGCCCTGCGCCCATTGCAGGTACCAGCCGAGCCCGGCCTTGACGCCGATCATTTCGGCGACGACCAGCACGGCGAAGGACGAGCCGAGGCCCATGAACAGGCCGACGAAGACGTGCGGCAAGGCCGCAGGGATCGCGACCTTCAGCACCAGGAAGGACGGCTTTGCCCCCAGCGTGCGCGCGACGTCGTAATAGGCGGTGCTGACGCTGGCGACGCCCGACCAGGTCAAGACGGTGACGGGGAAGCCGGTCGCGAGCGCGATCAGGAAGGTCGACGCGCTCCAGCTCGACGGAAAGGTGAAGAACGCGATCGGCAGCCAGGCAGTTGCCGGCAGCGGGCCGATGAAGCGGAGCACCGGATGCACCCAATAGCCGACCGCGCGTGACCAGCCGATCGAGACGCCGGTCAGGAAGCCGACCGCCGCGCCGATGAGATAGCCGCCGAGCTGAAGCTTGACCGAGGCAAAGACGCTGTCGAGCAGCTTTGGCAGATCATCGGTGTAGACTTCGATGATCGACTGCGGCGGCGGGAAGAACGGCAGCGGTAGCCAGGCGAACTTTGCGGTCGCGACCTCCCACAAGGTCAGGAAAGCGCCGAGCGCAATCAGCCAGGGCGCGCGTTGACGCAAGGCACGGCCCGCCGAGCCGAGATAGTCGGCGCCGACGGTTCCAAACAGGGCAACGGCCGCTATGATAAAGGCCGCGATGCCAAGCGAATGCGTGCGCGACCAGTCGCCGAGGTCTTCCCACCACAGGCAGGACAGGCCGAAGGCGATCCAGATGGCGCTGGCGGCAACGCCCGCACCGGATTCCCGCACCCAGGTCGCAAGCCATGGCGCGCGCGAGGTTCTCGGCGCGCCAGAGGCGAGGCCGTCAGACAGCGAATACGTCGACATAGATGCGCTCCGCAAATTTGGCGGTGTCGGTGCTCTGCTTGAAGACCTGAACGCTCTTCAGATCGTCGGCATAGGCTTTCAGCTCGCGCTTCAGCACTTCGCCTGTGGGATGGTGATGATGGGTGTGGTAGCGCACCATGCCCTCGATATCGGCGAGCGACGCCGCCTTCGGCGCGTAAGGCTGGAATGACTTTGCCGTTACGGACGGATTTTGCGAGGTGAACATTGCGGCATCGAGCAGCGCCTGCGTGATGGCGCGCGCGACCTGTGGCTCCTCGCGCACCAGGCTGCCGCGCAGACCCAGGATACAGCAGCTCTTGTCGCGATATTCGCCGTCGAGATTGGAAGCCACTTCCTTGTACTGCGTGTCCTTGAGCCAGAGATAGCCCAGCGGATCGGACGACAGGAAGGCCTGCACTTCGCCCTTCTGGACCGCGACATCGAGCAAATTGCCCGGATAGGCGCGCCAGTCGACGTCCTTGTTCGGATCGATGCCGAGCTTTGCGAGCTGGATCGAGAAGAAATTCTTGTCGGGGCCGCCGAGATCGCCGACCGCGACGATCTTGCCCTTGAGATCGGCGAGCTTCTCGACGCCGGAATTGGTACGGGTCAAGACGCGCATGCAGCCGCCATGGGTGCCCGCGGCAATCTTGACATCAAAGCCCTGCTCCAGCGGCTTCAGCCAGCGCAGCGCCATGCCGAGGCCGGCGTCGCTTTTTCCCGTCGCGATCGCCTCGAGCAGCTGATCGGTCGAGCCGGAATAGTTGACGAGCTCGACGTCGAGATTTTGCTTCTGGAAGAAGCCGTGCTCGATGGCGACCGGCACCGGGGCGAGACAGACCGCGCCGGCGTTCCACGACAGTTTCAGCTTGCGCGGGGCGCCGGTCAGCGCGGGGGCATCCGACGCTGTGCGGCACAGCGGGAATTCCGTGAGATCGACGCCGGACCCGATCGCCTGCGGTGCAAAGGCCTGCGCACCTAGCGCGCCGAGCGGCGCGGCAAAGGCAGCCGCCAAACCCGCCTGGAGCAAGTGCCGCCGGTCGAGGCTCGATCCACGCTTGTCGTCGTTCTTCATGTCGTCAGCCCCTGCGCTGGCACAGCTCCGCCGTACGCACAGTGCTTCGCACTGCGCATATTCCGCACGGAGTTGCGTTAAGAGAAAATCTTTCCGCCGACGATCGCGCGCCGCGTTGATGTGATGCCCAAATCATGCGGCGCACGCGCAGCATCGTCAATGAAATGGAATTTCGAATGTTGCGCGAAGCGAAGTCATTCTCTGCTTTGGCGCGAACGATAACGACGAAACGATTTTCGCTGAAGCACCGGTTCGCACTCCGGATCACGACTCCGTCACCTGCATCATTTTCGCGCAATTTCGCGCGCGCGCACCGCACGTTCTCGGAAACGAGCGTTCGTGGAAACGTCCTTGCCCGACGCGCGTGCAATACGGTTGGCCATTTCATTGACTGCGCATCGCGCCCTCATAGACTTGATCGTCCGGCTGCATCGTTCGCTCACGCGCCGTGAGCAAAGCAACAAGACAGGCTACATGAGCATCAACTCTTACGACCATCCCATCACGCGCCGGCTCGCGGCATCCCTCTTCGCCGCAGCTGTCACCTTGTCGACGGCCGCCGCATCGTTCGCGGCCGACCAAATCGTGCTGCGCGTCGGCGACCAGAAGGGCGGCAATCGCTCGCTGCTCGAAATCTCCGGTTTTGCGAAGGACCTGCCCTACAAGATCGAATGGTCGGAATTCCCTGCCGCAGCGCCGATCCTGGAAGCGCTCAATGCCGGTGCGCTCGACGTCGGCTATACCGGCGATCTCTCGTTCCTCTCTGTCTTTGCTGCCGGCGCGCCGATCAAGGCGATCGGCGGCACCAAATCGGATGCGAAGACGCAGGCGATCCTGGTGCGCCAGGATTCGCCGATCAAGTCCGCTGCGGATCTCAAGGGCAAGCGCCTCGCTGGCACTCGCGGCGGCTGGGGCCAATTCCTGATCGATGCGACGCTGGAGAAGGCGCAGATCAAGCTCGAGGATGCGACCTTCGCACCGCTCGGCCCGGTCGATGCCAAGGTGGCGCTGGTCGCGGGCTCGATCGACGCCTGGGCGGTGTGGGAGCCCTACATCTCATTCGCGACCCTGAAGGACAAGGCCCGCGTCATCGCCGACGGCGAAGGCCTGACGCCGACCATCACTTTCATCGTCGCCACCGACAACGCCATCGCGACCAAGCGCGCGGCAGTGCAGGACCTGTTGCAGCGGCTGAACAAGGCGCGGCTGTGGTCGCTGGATCACCTCGGTGAATATGCCAAGAGCACGGCCGAGCTGACCAAGTTGCCTGAGGACGTTCTGCTCTCAGCCTACACCGCGCAGCGCACCAGCCCGATTCCGATCGACGAGAACGTGGTGAAGGAAGTCCAGGAGGCCTCGGACCGCTCGACGCGCTACGGCATCCTGCCGAAGACGCTCGACGTAAGCAAAGCCGTCGACCGCAGCTTCACCGCCGCGGCCGCGGGATCAAACTAAACGAGGGCGGCGTGATGCGCGGGCTTCGTCTCAAAGCCGGGCCGCTGCATCTCGCCGCGATCGTGCTCGCGCATTTCGCCTGCATGAGTCTGATCGTCTGGTTTTCGCTCTAACGCGGAGCGATCACCAATAGCCGCCGTCATACGGCTGATAGTAGCCGTAATATGGACGGTAGGGCCGATAGGACCGGCGGTAGCCATAGCCGGGATAAGCGTAGCCCGCTCCGTAACCATAATACGCCGGCGCATAGCCATAGCCCGGTCCCGCATATTCATAGCCGCCACCATAGTAGGGGCCGCCGCCGTAGTAGCCGTAGGGCGTGCTGCTGGCGATGGCGCCGCCGATGATCGCGCCCGCCGCAAGGCCGCCGAAACCCCATCCCCAGCCGCGGCCGCGCCAATACACCTGCGTGACATTGTCGCCGGCCGCGGCCTTCATGGTCGCAACATGGGTCGGCATTGGGGCCGCTGCCGCCAGCTCGATTTGGCCGACGATCACTGCAGCCGTCAGCGAACAGGCAATTGCCGTTTTCCAGAACCTCATCGCCTTTCTCCCTGTCTGACGTTTCGCTTGGAGAAGGATCGCGGCGGGGTGATCGGGTATCTTTGCGTTAAGTCAAAGTCTCGAATTTGAGTGCACCGCACAAGATGCCGGAGCATGCCTCAATTATGATCAGAACACCGCCGCACCGATGTGACGCCGGTACGGCGCCGCAGGAGCGATGAGAGCGGCGGCAAAGCGTTAAGCTTCCCGCGCGTTCGCAACCAACAAGCACCTTCCTGATTTACCATTGGTACCGCTATTATCGGTTCCAGTGATGCGCGGCCAAGAGGCTTCTCGCGAAGGCCTTGGCTTGCGCCTGAGTTAGGGGAGGATGACATGAGTGCAGCCGGAAATGAGCCGCTTGCCCGCCAGGCGCTGGCGTTCGTCCTGGCCGGCGGTCGCGGCAGCCGGCTGCTGGAGCTGACCGACCGGCGCGCCAAGCCCGCGGTCTATTTCGGCGGCAAATCCCGCATCATCGACTTTGCGTTGTCGAACGCCGTGAACTCCGGCATCCGCCGCATCGCGGTGGCGACCCAGTACAAGGCGCACAGCCTGATCCGGCATCTCCAGATGGGCTGGAACTTCTTCCGCCCCGAGCGCAACGAGAGCTTCGACATCCTGCCCGCGAGCCAGCGCGTGTCGGAGAACATGTGGTATGTCGGCACGGCTGATGCGATCTACCAGAACATCGACATTATCGAGGCGCACGCCTGCCGCTTCATCGTGGTGCTCGCCGGAGACCACATCTACAAGATGGACTACGAGGTGATGCTGCGGCAGCATGTCGACAGCGGCGCCGACGTCACGATCGGCTGCCTTGAGATGCCGCGTGCGGAATCCTCCGGCTTCGGCATCATGCATATCGACGAGGATGGTCTCGTCAAATCATTCCTGGAAAAGCCCGCCGATCCGCCGCCGATGCCGGGCAAGCCGGATGTTTCGCTTGCCAGCATGGGCATCTACGTGTTCGACGCGAAATTCCTCTACGACGAGTTGAAGCGCGACGCCGAGGATCCGAAGTCGAACCACGATTTCGGCAGGGATATCATCCCCTATATCGTCAAGAACGGCCGCGCCATCGCACATCAATTCTCCACCTCCTGCGTGCGGACCGGCACCGAACCGCGCTCGTACTGGCGCGACGTCGGAACGGTCGATGCGTACTGGGCGGCTAATATCGATCTCACCGACGTGGTACCGGAGCTCGATTTGTTCGATCGCGCCTGGCCGATCTGGTCTTATTCCGAGATTACGCCGCCCGCCAAATTCGTGCATGACGAGGAGAGCCGGCGTGGCCACGCTGTAAGCTCGCTGGTCTCGGGCGGCTGCATCATCTCCGGTGCCTCGCTGCGCCGCTCGCTGCTCTTCACCGGTGTGCGCATCAACTCATACGCCAATGTCGAGAACGCGGTGATCATGCCTTACGTCAATGTCGGGCGCGGCGCACAGTTGAAGAACGTCGTGATCGACCGCGGCGTGGAGATTCCCGAAGGACTTGTCGTCGGCGAGGATCCCGAGCTCGATGCAAAACGCTTCCGCACCACCGAGCAGGGCATCTCGCTCATCACCCAGACGATGATCGACAGGCTCAATACATGACGGCTGTTCGCGTCCTCGCGGTCGCATCCGAAGTCTATCCCATCATCAAGACCGGCGGCCTCGCGGATGTCGCCGGCGCGCTGCCGATTGCGCTGAAGGCGCATGGCGTCGAGATGCGCACACTGATGCCGGGCTATCCCGACGTGATGCGGTTGCTCTCGGGCGTGGAGGAAATCCGGCGCTGGCCGGATTATTTCGGCGGCCCGGGCCGGCTACTCGCAAGCTCACACGACGGGCTCGATCTGTTCGTACTCGACGTGCCGCATCTCTATGACCGGCCGGGCAATCCCTATGTGACCGCAGAGGGTACCGACTGGCCGGACAACGGCGTGCGCTTCGCCGCATTGTCGCGCGTGGCGGCCGATATCGGCCGCGGTCTCGTTCCGGCTTTCGTGCCCGATGTCGTGCACGCCCATGACTGGCAGGCGGGGCTCGCGCCGGCCTACCTGCACTATGACAATCGTCCGCGGCCCGGCACCGTGATGACCATTCACAACATGGCCTATCAGGGCAAATTTTCGCGCGAGCTGGCCGGTACGATCGGCCTGCCCCGGGAGGCGACGTTCGACGTCCACGGGCTCGAATATTTCGGCGGCATCAGCTTCCTGAAAGCCGGACTGCAACTCGCCGACCGCATCACCACGGTGTCGCCGACTTACGCGCAGGAGATCCAGAGCGACGAAGGCGGCATGGGGCTCGGCGGCCTCTTGCGTGAGCGCGCAGGCGTGCTGAGCGGCATCCTCAACGGCATCGACATCTCGGTGTGGAATCCGCACACTGATCCGCACATCGCCTATCGCTTCAGCGCCGAGGAGCTATCGTTTCGTTCGGCCAACAAGGCGGCGCTGCAACAGCGGCTTGGCCTCGATCCGCGGCCGGACGCGCTGCTGCTCGGTGTCATCAGCCGCCTGTCGTGGCAGAAGGGGCTCGATCTCCTGCTCGAGGCCATGCCCACGATTCTGGGCGATGGAATGCAATTGGCCCTGCTCGGCAGCGGTGATGCCGAACTACAGGACCGCTACCAGGGAACCGCACGTGGGCATCCGGGCCGAATCGCGGCCGTGATCGGCTATGACGAGGCGCTCGCGCATCTCATCCAGGCCGGCTCCGATGCGCTTGTGGTGCCGTCGCGGTTCGAGCCGTGCGGCCTGACCCAGCTCTGCGCGCTGCGCTACGGCGCCGTACCGATCGTGTCGCGCGTCGGGGGTCTCGCGGATACCGTCAGCGACGCGGCGACGGGCTTCACATTCGGACCGGTCACATCCCAAAACCTCTCGGCCGCGCTGGGACGCGCGAGCTTCGCCTTCCATGACAAGCCGGCATGGCGACAATTGCAGCTCACGGGCCTTGCGACCGACGTCTCCTGGCGCAACCGGGCGGGCGAGTACGCCGCGCTCTATCGCGGCCTGATGGCATCCCGCCGCACGGCGTGACCACCGTCGAATCCATGCTATAGAGCCGGCATGGAACCCCTCGCGATCAAGCTGATCGGCTTTGCCGCCGCCACCTGCACCACCGTCGCCTACGCGCCGCAAGTCATCAAGGTCTGGAAGACCCGCTCGGCGCGCGACATTTCACTCGGCATGTTCCTGATCATGGTGCTGGGCCTGGCGCTCTGGCTCGTCTACGGCCTGCTCTCCGGCGACGCCCCGCTGGTCGCGGCCAACGCCATCACCATGCTGCTCGCCGGCGGCATTCTGGTGATGAAGCTGAAATACGGCTGAGATTTTCTTCTCCCTCTCCCCGCTTGCGGGGAGAGGGAGAAGATCAGCCGCCGAAAACATAAGACGCCATCGCGACGTTCGCGACCTCGTCGACGAAAACGCGCCTGCCCACGTCGCTGCCCGCGGCACCGGCCGCCACCATCAGCGGCAGCAGATGATCCTCGCGCGGATGGGCGAGACGCGCACTCGGCGCATTGTGCCAATCGACCAGCATCGCGTTGCGACGCGCCGCATCGCTCGCGCTGATCGCCTCGTTCAGATAGGCCTCGAAATCGTAGGAGACGGGCTTTGACTCCGCGCGCCCGAAACCGCGCATGTTGTGATAGGTGAGGCCGCTGCCGACGATCAGTATGCCCTCGTCGCGCAGCGAGGCGATCGCCTGCCCGACCTTGACGTGCTCGGCCGCGTCGTAAGTCGATTTCAGCGACAACAGCACGATCGGCATGTCGGCGTTCGGATACATCAGTCCGAGCGGCACGAAGGTGCCATGGTCAAAACCCTGATTGGCATCCTCTCGGCATTCGACGCCCGCGCGCGCAAGCAGCGACTTTACTTCCGCGGCGAGCTCGGGCTTGCCCGGTGCCGGATATTTGAGGTGATAGGTATGCTCGGGGAAACCGTAATAGTCGTACACCATCGGCGGATGCGCTGAGGTCGACACGGTGAATGCATCGGCCTCCCAATGGCCGGTGATGACGAGCACGGCCTTCGGCGGCGCCGGCAAAAGCTGCGGCAGTCGGCCAAACTCCGCGGCGGTCTTGGCATATTGCACCCGCCTGTCCTCCATGAACGGCCAGGGGCCGCCGCCGTGAGACAGGAAGAAGGTCGGTAATCGCGTCATGGATGTCGGCTCGCCTATTTCGTAACATGCGCGTGTAGCAGCCGCGCAATCGTCGGCGAGCATAGGCAAACCCGTATGGTTAGCAAGTCGTTAATGATTTGCCTCCCACAATCCCAGGCGTGGCCGAAGGAATCGGCCGGAAGACATGCGAGTACGAGATGAAGAAGTTTGCGCTGGGGGACGTCGTCAACAGTGACAAGGGCCGCCGCGGCGTCGTTCGCGCCGCCTACAGGTCGAAAGAAGGCCAGCAGTTCTATGCCGTCGAGAAGGACGGCGCGATGGACTATCTGGAGGAAGCTCGGCTGAGCCCGGCCCCCCGCGTCGAACTCGCGGCCTAAGTCCAACTCATTTTTTGCTCTCGCGCGCGAGCCGGTCCAGGCGCCCTACCCAAGGGTCGTCGCCGCTCGCGATGCGATCGTTCGCGATCAGCAGCATGCGATCGCGGTCTGCGGCCGCGTCCCAATGCGGCAGCTCGGCGCCGTTGGGATCGCCGCTCGTTGCAAAATTGATCCAGTAAGCGCGGATGCGGTTTGCGACCTCGCGATCCCGTCGCGAGAAGATGCCCGCGCCTGGCACGCCCTCCACGCCGAAGATGAACTGCAATTCCCGCCCGTGCCCTTCGTCGGAATTCCCGCGACGGGCCTCCGGCACGTAAGCAAGACGATAGCGAAAGGTCGGCGCGCCGGTTGCGGCATGAAGCCGGGCCAGCAATCGCACCGGCTCGGAGAAGACCTTGTCGGTGTAGACACTGGCCGCGAGGTCTGACGGCCTGGCGATGTCCGGGTAGAGCTTGCGCAACTCGTCGATGCTCGTGCCCGAGGAAGAGAACGCTTCCTTGATCTCCAGCTCACCGTCAAAGCGCGTCTCGTCATCATTCGAGCCGATGATCATGGGAATGCGGCTCTCATGTCCTGCCGAAAATCCCGCGGCGATGTCTTCCGTCACCAGGCTTCCATCCACCGCCGGCGCAAAACTGCGTGGCGATTTTTCCTGCAGCGTATTTTCAGCGGCAAGCAGCCGCGCTGGCGTAGCTGCGCGGACATCCGCCCCCTGCCCGAGCGCGGCGACGAACTGCCGGCCCACAGCCTCGGCCTCCTGCGGCGCGTGCAAGCGCGCACGGCCGGGGACCGATTGCAGAATGGCTTTCTGAAACAGATCGCGCGATTGCGCGCACAGCATCAGGAGCGCAATCGATGTCGCGCCAGCGCCGTTGCCGAACAGGGTGACGTTGCTCGAATCGCCGCCGAAAGCCGCAATGTTGTCGTGCACCCAACGCAGCGCCGCGATCTGGTCCATCAGGCCGTAATTGCCGGAGCCGCCTTCCGACAACGCGGGATGCGTAAGCCAGCCGAGCGCGCCCAGGCGATAATTCACGGTCACCACGATGAGGCCGGCCTGCGCGAGCCTGGCACCATCAAACAGCGGATCATTCGCGGTGCCGGTGACGAAATCACCGCCATGAATGAACACCATGACCGGCAACGGGCCGTCGACACCAAAGGGCCGAAACACGTTGAGTGTGAGGCAATCCTCGCTCGCGCCCGTCATCAGAGGTTGGAGACAGGGCGCGCCGTAATCGTAGACGGTGCGCATCTCCGAACTCTCGGGCGTTGCCTGCGGGGAACGCCAGCGCAACGCGCCGACCGGCGGCATCGCATAGGCGAGCCCCCTGAAGGAGGCCACCTCGCCTTCGACGGCGCCAAGCATCTGGCCTTCACGCGTCAAGGCAAATGAAAATTGTCCAACCGGCTGGGCCACGGCCCACCCTGCGCAGCAGAGGACGACGGAAGCCGCAACGAGCGCAAGCAGGGACCGCATCTTCAGGGGATCTCGATGCGCGGTAAGATTCCCCGGGAGGTTACGTCCGCGGCCCGCGGCGAAGCAAGCTTCGCGACTGCAACTAGCCGCCTTTGGCGATAATCTCCGCCAGCGCGCGCCGCGCGATGATGCCGAGCTCGCCGAGTGTGGAATGGCCGGATTGTGCCGCCTCGATCAGGCGCTCGGCGATGAGCCGGCGGCTGTCGTGATCGCCGCCATGCGGCAATTGGCGACACGTCTCCTCCAGGACGACGTCCATGTTGGCTTTGGTCCGTTCACTCAACTCTGTCATGACGCCCGGTCGGTACGCGTGGCTTGTAGGCGCAAGCATACACAGACGGATCGTACATGATTAGCCCGGGCAATCACGGCCATTGTGCATCGCAATGCGTGCATTGAGGCAACCTTCGCGCGGCCACGATGACGCCGCAAACGACTACCGAAGATTGCACTGGTCCTGATGACAAGCCGAACCGGCGGCGATAGCCTGCCGGCAAAACAAAAGCACGGGAGGAATGCCATGCCTGACGCAATGGTCGCCGCACGTGAGTCCAAAGCGGCGAGTGGAACAGCCCAACAGGTCGATGTCGCCGTGGTCGGCGCCGGATTTTCCGGCCTCTATCTTCTCCATCGCCTGCGCAAGGCCGGCCTCACGGCGGTCGGCCTCGACGAGGCCGGCGATGTCGGCGGCACCTGGTACTGGAACCGCTATCCCGGCGCGCGCTGCGACATCCAGACCATCGACTACAGCTACACCTTCGACCCCGAGCTCGATACGGCCTGGACCTGGTCCGAGAAATACGCCACCCAGCCCGAGATCCTGCGCTATCTCGGCTTCGTCGCCGACCGCTATGATCTGCGGCGCGACATCCGCTTCAAGACCAAGGTGACTGAAGCCAAATGGGACGAAGCGACTGAGCGTTGGCAGATCAGCACCGACAACGGCGCGCCCGTTTCCTGCCGTCACTACATCATGGCGACCGGCTGCCTCTCCGCGCCAAAGCCGCCGGAGATCGACGGCGTCAAGGATTTTGCAGGTAAGGTCTATTTCACCGGACGCTGGCCCCATGACGGCGTCAATCTCGCGGGAAAACGCGTTGCCGTGATCGGCACGGGCTCGTCGGCCATTCAGTCAATCCCGCTGATCGCCGAACAGGCCGCGCATCTCACCGTGTTCCAGCGCACGCCGAATTTCGCCCTGCCGGCGGGCAACGGTCCGGCACCGGAGGATCGCAAAACCTTCTTCGAGGGCGACCGCGCCGCATACCGCGAGCAGGCACGCCAGTCGATGACCGGCGTACCGTATCCGCAGCAGACAGTCGTAAGCTGGCAATTGAACGATGCCGAGCGCCGCGAACGCTTCGAACGCGCCTGGGCCGCCGGCGACCTCGTCCACATCCTGACCCAGCTCTGGGCCGACCAGGGCGTCGATTTCGACGGCAATGCGCTGATCGGCGAGCTGATCCGCGAGAAGATCGGCGCTGCCGTGAAGGATCCGGAGACGGCGGCGGCGTTGATGCCGCACGACCATCCGTTCGGCGCAAAACGCCCCTGCCTCGACACCAATTACTACGCCACCTACAACCGGCCGAACGTCACGCTGGTCAATCTGCGCCAGGAGCCGATCAAGGCGATCACCGCAAGCGGCATCACGACCGGAAAGCGCAGCGTCGATGTCGACGTCATCGTGTTCGCGACCGGCTTCGACGCCATGACCGGCGCGATCCGCGCTGTGCACCCGATCACCGGGCGCGGCGGCAAGTCGCTGACCGACGTCTGGGCGCAGGGGCCGCAGACCTATCTCGGGCTCACGGTTGAGGGCTTCCCGAACTTCTTCATGATCACGGGACCCGGCAGCCCGTCGGTGCTGTCGAACATGGCGGTGTCGATCGAGCAGCATGTCGACTGGGTCGTCGATCGGCTCAAAGCGCTGCGCGACGCCGGCTTCACCACGATCGAGCCGACTGAGACGGCGCAGGCCGGCTGGGGCCGGCACATGACCGACTGCTCGATGGTGACGCTGCACCGGCTCGCCAACACTTGGTACACGGGCGCCAACGTGCCCGGCAAGGTGCAGGGCCTGATGCCCTATACCGGCGGCGTCGGCCCCTATCGCAGCATCTGCGACGAGGTCGCGAGCCGCGGCATGCTCGGCTTCAAGCTCACCGGCCCCGACGGAGCCGCGCAATGCAATGACGGCGAAGTGGTGCGGCTGCAACCCGATGTGCGGCTGGTGCTGAACTTTCTGGCAACGCTCAACCTGCCGCCGATCGAGTCGATGGGTGCACAGGGCGCGTGCGCCTTCATCAACGAGTTCAACAAGGGTCGTCCCGCCGGACGACCGATCGGCGACATCGTCGACGGCACGCTGCCGAGCACCGACGGTCCGCTTCCCTATCGTGTCTACAAGCCCGCAACGCCGGGGCCGCACCCGGTCGTGGTCTATTTCCACGGCGGTGGCTGGGTTCTCGGCGACGAGCAGTCCGACGAGCCGTTCTGCCGCGATATGGTACGGCGGACCGGCATGATGTTCGTCAGCGTCGGCTATCGCCACGCGCCGGAGCATCGTTTCCCGACTGCAGCGGAGGACGGCTATGCGGCGACGCGCTGGATCGCCGAGCATGCCGTGGAGCTTGGCGGTAAGCCGGGCCCGGTTCTGGTGGCGGGCTGGAGCGCGGGCGGCAACATCGCCGCCGTCACCTGTCAGCTCGCGCGCGATCGCGGCGGGCCGGAGATCGCCGGCCAGCTCCTGGTGTGCCCCGTGACCGACTGCACCTTCGACCGTCCCTCCTACAACGACAATGCGACCGGCTACTTCCTGACGCGCTCGCTGATGTACTGGTTCTGGGACCTCTACTGCTCGCCGGCCGACCGCACCGATCCGCGCGTCTCGCCGCTGCGCGGCAAGGTCTCAGGGTTGCCGCCGGCCTTCGTGGTGACCTGCGAGTTCGATCCCCTGCGCGACGAGGGCATCGCCTATGCCGAGGCAATGGCGGGTGCCGGCGTCCCGGTCGAGCAGCTCAAGGCGCGCGGCCATTTCCACTCGTCTTTCGCGATGGTCGACGTGGTGATCACGGGCTCCCAGGGCCGGGTGCAGATGGCCGAAGCCTTGCGCCGCTTTGCCGGGCTTCCGCCAGAGGTTCGGCATGGCGACGAGAACAGCCATGGCCACGCCAGCCCGGGACACAAAATCGCAGCGGCCGCGAGTTGAGCCGCACATCGGCCGGGGAACCATTTCCCGGCCGCTGCGTTCATTGATGTGGCATTGAGATGCAGCGATTGGTGTGGGCCCCGGCACGCTAGGTTGTGTGCTGGGGTTCTTTTTTGCGTGAGGAGAGGACGATCGGGGACGTGTCGGCTGCGGATTCAAAAAAGGTCGACTTCGGCGCGCTAGCCGCGCTGCATAAATGGCCGTCGCTTGCAAACCAGCGAAGGCCGGACCGGGAGCCCTATCAGGTAAGCCAAGGCACGCTCGACGAATGCATCTCGGCCTTCATGGAGAAGCCAGCCGCAACCCGGCACCTCTATGAGATCCACACAGCGCCGCAGCCGCCGCTGGTGACCGACATTCTCTCGGCCGAGCACGTTACCGAGCTGTCGCGGCTCAGGGAGTTTCTCTGAGGCGCGTCAGCGCGGCAGGCTTCTTTCCTGCTTCGTGTCACTTGGGCAGGAACCTTCTTCTGGTTTTTCCCGTTATCGGAGATCGGAAGCCAAGGCGTGAGTGCCTGAGATGCTTGAAGCCAGCGTGCCCTATGGAGCAGATCAAACCCTGTTCGTGGTGATCGATCGCCGCGACAAGGGGACTGAAATCCGTGTCGAGCGAAGCGACCTCGAAGCCACGATCGGCGATCTTGTCGCCGGTTGCTTCAACGATCCCATCAGGGTGATCTCGTTCAACACGCTTGAACACTGGACAAAGGACATCTCGACCGAGATCGCCGGCGAAATTCGTGCGCGATGCGATATCGACGGCATCCGGCTTCCCGATTATCTCAGCGACTTCGTCGAGAGCCACATCTGATCGCGCATCGCCCCCGTCGACGCGCGGCAACTCACACGCAACAAAAAAGCGCCGCTTCCGCGGCGCTTTTCGTGTGGCAGCGCTATTGTCTGAGCATGATCTTATCGGAAAACCGCTTCGCACTTTTCCGGATCATGCTCTAGTGATGCCAGAACAATGCCAGCAGCAGAATGATCGGCAGCGGCACGCCAAGCAACCAAAGCAAAGCACCTTTTCCAAAACCCATGATGTCCTCCTCCATGTTCAAGACTGACATGACGCAGGGGACGAGAAGAAGTTCCGAGCTTTGACGCGAGGGCGAATGCGTTCAGTGCATGGGTTGCGGGAGTTAGGCGCGCCGCCTGCTGGCAATGACCTCGATCTCCTGGCGGCGTTCGCCGGCGAAGGTCAGGAGCTTTTCGATCGTCAGCGTATCCGTGATCCGTTTGGCGAGCCGCTCGGCGCGCGCGGCCTGATCTTCGAGATGCTGGATCGTGGTCAAGCGCCGCCTCCCCGATGGCTCCGAATTCGAGCCGCGATTTGTCTAGGCGGCCATGGTGCGACAGAGCAGCTAACAGCCGGTTAAGCACAGCGCGTTGGCATCGACGAACCGCGCCTTATTGCACAACGTCGAGCCTGACATTGGCGAGGCCCTTGTCGACCATGCCGAGCGCCTCGGCCGCGGACGGAGAGATATCGACCACGCGCCCGCGAACAAAGGGCCCGCGATCGTTGACCCTGACGGTCACGAAGCGACCGGAGGACACATCGGTCACGCGCAGCTTGGTGCCGAACGGCAAAGTGGGATGGGCCGCGGTCAACTCGTTCTTGTCGAACTTCTCGCCGCTCGCGGTCTCGGTGTCCGAGTAGAAGCTCGCAACGCCCTGCGACGCCGTCGACCTGGCGCTCGCTGTGTCATGAGACGGACGCGGCCTGTAGATTGGCCGCGGATGCAGCATCGCCACCCTGTGCGGATGCACGATCGCCGCTTGCCGGCTTGCGCTGGAAAATTCGGCCTTCTGGCGGCCGGCCGGCGATTGCGCGCATGCCGCAAGCGATGCGGCGCCGATGATGACGAGCAGCCACCGGCACGGGGATGCGAGTGAAATCCGGGCACTTTCGGTACGTGCAAAGCGAGACATGATACGCCCTCCGAACAACCCTGAGTTTCGGTAGGCAATGAGGGCAGAACCTTGGCTGAAGAAAAGCGGCCTTGCGGCCACGGCCGTTTCGCGTCGGCTGTGACGATTCCACCACAGTCGATGTCCTGAATCGGCAAAAACTCGCGAAAAATCAGCTAGATACGGCGCGCCAGATGATCGGGGGCGTCTCCGGCCGAGCCTCACCGGCCTCGGCGTCGCCCCTCAGGAGCCGCATGAGTTCACGCCGATAGAGCAGCCGCCAGCCGGTTTTCAGGCTGGCGAGAAAGTCGAGCTCCCGTTGTGTCAGTGTGCACATCCCGAACCCGATCAAGTTGCGAAGGCCGCGTCGTCAGCCGACGAGGCCCCCCATCGCTTTGACGTCCGCGCTGCCGGGGAAGACCGTTTCAGCCAGCACCTTCTCCTCGACGCGCAGATGATCCCTCAGCAGGCCCTTCAGCACGGCGCGCAGATCCGTAGTCGGCTTGAGGTCGCGGTCCTCGAACAGCTGCGCAGGCTTCAAGCCCGGCCAGTCCGCGATCACCCGGCCGCCCGCGAGGCCGCCGCCGATGAGGAAGGCGACCGTGCCGGTGCCGTGGTCGGTGCCTTGCGTGCCGTTGATGCGCGCGGTGCGGCCGAACTCGGTGACGACGGCGACGACCGTCTCATGCCAAGCCCCACCCATGTTGCTTTCGATCGCCGCAAAGGCGCCGTCGAGCGCCCCGAGCAGATTGTAGAGCTGGCCCGAAGCGGCCCCCTCGGCGATGTGCGTGTCCCAGCCGACGAAGCCCATGGCGCCGACGCGCGGGCCGTCAGGTTTGGCGAGATAGCGCGCGGCTGTGCCGGCGGCTTCGGCGAAATAGGCGCGCACACGCGCGATGCCGGGCGGCATCAATGTCGGATCGTCCGACATCGGATCGCCCACGCCGGGCGCGCCGCCGAGCGAGGCGAGCTTCATGCGCGCCTGCAGCACGCTCGCGAGCTTCGGGTCGGTGTGCTGGTAGAGATCGAGCAGGCGGTTCTGCGTGTCCTCGCTGGCCGGCAGGAGTTTTTGCGGCACCCATGTCATCACCGGTGCCGCGCCGCGCACCACCAGCGGCGTCACCGAGCCGATGCCGAGCGCGCGGCTGCCGCGCGGGTCGACGCGCCCGCCCGACTCCAGCGCGAGCAGCGCGCGGTTGAGCCATCCCGATCCGGTGACGCCGGGCTTGGTGAAGCCGCTCTCCAGCACGTCCTGGCCGTCGAAATGCGAGCGCTCGCGATAGGGCGTCGCGGTGGCATGAACGATCGAGGCTTTGCCGCTCTTGTAGAGCCGGTGCAGGTTCGGCATCGCCGGATTGAGCGCAAAGAACGCATCGAGCGGCAGCACCGGGGGCTTGCCGTCCAGCGCCAGCGCGCGATCGCCGCGGAGCGAGATCCAGTCGGGATCGCCGACCGGCGCGACCGCGCCAAGGCCGTCGAGCGCGCCGCGCAGGACGATGACGAGCAGGCGCGGATCGCGCCCTTCGGCGCGCGCGATCCGCGGCATCTGGCTCCATGCGAACAACGCGCCCGAGCCAACCAGAAGCTCGCGCCGCGTGGGCAAATGATTGTCCAAGCCCATGCTCACCTCCTCTGAAAATCCGCCGACATGAACAACAACGCCAGCGCCTGCTGCCGGCTTTCGGCGCGGCCGACAGCCTGCTTCACCTCTGGTGCGATCTCGGAGGCGAAGACATCCTCGATGATCACCTGCGGGTCCGCAGTGGCCGCCACGCGCTCGGCAAAATTATTGGCGATGTCGAGCCGCCGGCCGACGCCGTCGATCCAGCTTGCCTCGTCATCCGGATAGCCCTTCGGCGCCGACGGGCGCCACAGCCCTTCGCCGAGCAACTCCTGGCCCCCGGTGAAACGCGCGGGGTCGACGACCGTGATCCCGGTCGCACGCACCATGCCGACGCCCCATTCACCCGGACGCTTGAGCTTTGACGGCGGCCCGCGCCACGCCTCGTCGGACGAGACCATCGTGATCGCGACCTGCTTGAGATCGCCCTCGGTGTCGCGGAACGTCTTCGCCATTTGCTCGACGAGTGCCGGAGGCGGCTCGTCGGCGACGAAATGCCGTGCGAGCTTGGTTGCGACATGGGTCGCGGTCTGCGGCTGTGCGGCGAGATCGCGCAGCACGGCGCGGCCCTGCTCGGCATCCTCCTGCTCGTAGCGCTTGCCGAGCACGGTCTGCCCGCCGGGCTCGTGGAGCCGCGGGTTGAAGGTGAATTCGCCGCCGTGCTCGGGATTGTCTCCGGGCGGAACAAGCGTCCATCCCGTCAACACATTGGCAAAGCTGATCACGTCGTCCTGGGTGTAGCCGGTCCGCACACCCAGCGTGTGCAATTCCATGATCTCGCGCGCAATGTTTTCGTTGAGGCCGCGGCTGCGGTTGATGCCGGCGATCGAGTTCGCGCCCATCGAGCCGAGATTGTCGAGATAGAACAGCATCGCCGGGTGGCCTTCGACCGCCAGCAGAAGATCGACGAAGTGGCCGAGCGCATTGGCACGAATGGCCTCGCGCTCGTAAGCGCCCGACATGCTCTGGATCTTGTAGGCCGAGATGCAGAAATGGTTGGACCAGAACCACACCAGCCGCTCGGCAAAACCGATGTCGGCGCCGAGCGCGGCTTCCGTGCGCAGCTTGGCTTCCTGCAAATAGATCGGCCGTCCGGGATCGGGAACGGCTTCGGCCGCCTGCTTGGCTGCCATTTCAGCAGCGTCCTTCTCGGCGCCCGAGGCTTGCGCCTGTCCCTGCATCTGGTCTTCCGACATGACGGGCGTCGCAGCCGCCTGCTGCTTCTTTGCCTGCAGCTGTGCCTGCTTGGCGCGCGCCGCGCGCCGCGCATTGGCGTCGGCCACCGTGCGGTAGGCCTTTGCGCTGGTGGGAAGGCCGGCGGCTGCGGTGAGCACCAGCGGCCGGTCAAGCTCGGCGATCAGCGCGCCGCGCGGGTCGGTCCCGACGGCAGAAATCGAACCCGGTCGCGGCCCCATCCCGAACCGATGAAGCGCCAGCACAGCTTCGGACTTTGCAGAATTGCTCATGGCGAACGCCCAATTCTCCAAGCTACCCCGACGGCAGCGCGTTGTTGCTGCGTCAGGCGACGAACCGTAATGCTACAGATCGTAACATTAGAGCGAAGCTTGCGCAAGCCGAGATTGAAAGCCGGTCCCGGCTGCCCCAACGAAGCGAGCGCGCATCCGCAAGCCAGCGGATGCGCCGGAGTTGCCTAGAAATTCGGCCCGAGCGCGATCTTGGTGATCGTGCCGTTCCTGACGCCGATGCGCCATTCCGCCGAGCCGTTGGCGAACTGGGCGACGTAGATGTCGCTGTCGAGCGCGGTGACGCCTCGGAACGACACCGCCCGCAGCGCGCCGAGCCGCGTCAGAATCGCCTGGTCGAACGGAAGCTGCTGGCGCGTGATATCGGCCACTTCCGACGTCATGTGCTCGTAGTCCGGCTGCCCCTTGCCGACGCCGTCGATGTAGCTGCGCAGCATCTCCTCGCCATTGGCGATCGGAACGGCACGGCGCGCCACGCGCCCCGGCCGTGCGCCGAAATTCGAAGCCTCGACATTGTGAAAGCGCGTCTGCCGTCCCGGCACCAGGATCTCCATGCACCGCCCCGACTTGTCGGCAATCACCCACGGATTGTTCACAGTGGTCCAGGCGGCCCAGGACGCGTTGGCCCTGACGACGCTCTGCGTCTTGCGATTGCCGTCAGCGTCGAGATTGAAGACCTGGATGTCGTCGCCCATCTCGTTGTAGACCATGATCCTGATCGGCGAAGTGGCGGCGCGGCCGCGCACGCTCGCTTCCTCGGAGCAAGGTACGATGCCGCCGAGTTCGTCGTTGCCGTCGGGACGGAAGATCACGTCGCCAGCCTTGCCGTCGGGCTCGAGCAGCACGCGGAATTCCGCCGTGCCGTTCTCGAACTTTGCGCCATAGATGTCGTAGCCGCCGGGGCCGACACCGCGGAAGAAGATCGATTCGACCGGACCGAGCGCCACGAACGCCGCGTGCAATTCATCCACTTGGCGGTGGACCTTGGCGGCGAGCGGCGCGCTCATGCGGTCGTAATTCGGCGTGCCGCTGCGCAGATCCTCGACCCCGCGCAGGATCATCTCCTTGCCGCCGTCGACCGGGACCTGCTCGCGGAAGCGATCCGGAACTTCAGCGACACGGCGCGCGAAGTCCGCCTCGATCGCCTGCGCCGCCGCAGCGTCGATCCGCGGCGCGAGGCGGGCGCCGAAGACCCCGTTCTGGACCAGCACGCGCGCCACCTTGGCTTGCTGGTCGCGCAGAAAGATCAGCAGATTGTCACCATGGATGGAGAATGCGTCGGCCCCTTCGGCGAGAAGCGCGGCCGGACCCTGCACGGTTTCCTGCACTAGCAGACGATCGCCGTCGCGCCGCACGGTCAGCACGCGGTTCGGCGCGATCCTGTACCAGCCGACATATTGGTCGAGCGACGCCGGGTCCGCGGCCGCGGTCGGCATCTCGGCGACGCGCACCGCGCGCACGTCGCGGCCATTCATGTGAAGCGTCAGCTCGGACGTCCGGCGCTCCGCATCGATCGGGAACGTGATCTCGCCGAACGAGGCCGCGTAGGATGCAGTGCCGTCATGGCCGACCGTCACGCGCAGTCTGCGCTGCCCGGTGAGCTGCCCATAGAGTTCGTCGCCCTCGCGGAAGATGGCAAACACCGAAGCCGGGCCCATGGCGTAGAAATTGACGAAGGGACGATAGTGCTGAGCCGGCGCCTCGCCGAAATCTGCCGCGAGCGGCGCCGGATCCGGCGTGCGATAGGCGATCATCCCGGCGGAGACGACCACGGCCGGCACGATCGCAGCCGCAATCCACAGCCGTTTGCGCCAGCCGACCGCCACGGGCAAGGCGGCGGCCGCGATGATGCGCTCGACGCGCGCACGCACGGTCGAGGCCCGCGCCATCGCGAGCTCCACCGGCCGCGGCTTCACCGACGTCGCAACGTCGAGCAGGATTTCGGCATAGGACAGCCTGTCGTCGATCACCTCGATCGCCTGCGCATCGCTGATGATCTCGGCAAGCTCGGCGAGACGCGCGAGCTGCCACCACGAGAACGGGCTGAACCAGAACACCGCGCGGTTGAGCGAGGCAAGCAGCAGGATATAGAAGTCACGATTGGCGACATGCGCGCCCTCATGCGCGAGCACCGCGAGGCGCTTCTTGGCGTCCCAGCCGAAAAATTGCGGCGGCACCAGAATGGTCGAGCCGAAGGTGACGGGACCGCCGACGTCGCCGCTGACGCGCACGTCGGCATCGATCATCTGCGGGCCTTTCATCGGCTTAGCCGCCCGCGCCAGGCGCCAGGTCAGGCAGAGGCCGATAGCGAGCCGCAACAGCAACAGGCCGGCGACACTGGCATAGACGATGCTGACCACCAGCCGCCAGTCGATCGAGATGGCAGTCTTCATCGTCGGCGCAATGGCTGCACCGGGCGCGATTGGCAGCGCATGCGGCGGCGTCTCGAGCAGCGAGATATCGGCCGGCCACAATTCGTCCGGCACCGGCACCGACAAGGGCAGCCGGTCGATGGTGAGCGTCGGCCAATGCATCACGAAGGGCATCGCCATCGACGCCAGCAGCACGACGATCCACGCCGTCATGTGGACGTGCGGATTGCGCACGCGAAACAAATTGAGACCGAACCAGACGACGCCTCCCAGCACGAAGGAGCGTAGCGCCGCCTCAGCCAGAGTTGCGATCATTCTTTCTTCACTCCCCTTGCCTTCTTCGCCTTGGCCACCTGGTCGGCCAGCGTGCGCAATTGCTGCTGATCGAGCATCGCGTTGTCCACCATGCCGACGAGGACCTCCTCGATCGAGCCGTTGCAGAACCAATCGACGATACGCTGCACCGCCTTGGCTGCCACCCGCGCGCGCTCTTCGGCGGCATGGTAGACGTAGGTGCGTCCGTCTACGGTGTGGTGAGCATAGCCCTTTTCCTCCAGTCGGCGCAGCACCGTGCGGACGGTGGACTCCTTCAGACGGCGCGACAGCCGCTCGCGCACGACCTCGGCCGTCACCGGACCATGGGCCCAAACCAGTTGCATGACCTCGTGCTCGAGGTCGCCCAGGTCGGGCAAACGATCGTCCATGGTGGCCTACCTAGCGGCTTGAGTTTTCTTGTAACGCTACAGATCGTCGCATATACGACCCCGCCGCGCAACGGCGATTCCACCTGAAATGGTATCGCCGTGCTGACCCAACGGTCGTCTTGCTTCATGCGGTCGTCATGCCCGGGCTTGTCCCGGGCATCCACGTGCTTGGTACCGCTGGGCCAGGCGTGGGTGGCCGGGCCCGCAGGTTCAGTACCTCGGCTCGTACATCTGCGACTGGACCAGGCCCTTCACGTCGTTGGGCGCGGGTCCGTCGGCGAGCCCGCGCTGATAGGCGACGTCTGCGACAGCAGTGGCAATCCCGACAGAGACCTCGCGGATTCGCGGCAACGCCGGATAGAGGCTGCCCTGTGCGAGATCCTCCTTGCCGACGCAATTGGCGAGCGAGTGGGCGGCGGCCATGAACATCTCGTCCGTGACCAGCCGCGATCCGCTGGCGATGACGCCGAGGCCGACGCCGGGGAAGATGTAGGAGTTGTTGCCCTGCCGCGGCACGAAGGTGCGGCCGTTCAGCGTCACCGGGTCATAGGGGCTGCCGCAGGCGAACAGCGCGCGGCCCTCGGTATAGCGATAGGCATCCTCCGCCGAGCACTCGGCCTTCGAGGTCGGGTTGGACAGCGCAAACACGATCGGATGTTCGTTCAGCCCGGCCATCGCCTTGAGCACCTCGGGCGTGAAGGCGCCGCCGACGGCAGCGACGCCGATGATTGCCGTCGGCTTCAGCGTCTTGATCGCGGTGAGGAACTCGGCAATCGGCGCCTGGTCGGTATGCGCATAGCGAAGCTTGTGGCCGGACAGGCTATCCCGGCCGCTGACCACGAGGCCGCGGGAATCCACCAGCCAGTTGCGCCGAAGCGCCTCGGCCTCGGTGGCGCCCTCCGCCATCATGGCGGAGACCACGAGATCCGCGATACCGGTTGCTGCCTCGCCCGCGCCCAGGAACAGGATCCTCTGATCCCTGAGCTTGCCGCCAGAGACACGCAGCGCCGAGAACAGGCCGGCGAGCGCCACCGCCGCGGTGCCCTGGATGTCGTCGTTGAAGACGCAGGCCTCGTCGCGATATTTGTGCAGCAGCTTGAACGCCGAATGGTTGGCGAAATCCTCGAACTGGATCAGCACGCCCGGAAACGTCTTGCGCGCGGCGACCATGAATTCGTCGACGAAGCTGTCGTAAGCCTCGCCCGTGAGGCGGCGCTCGCGCAGGCCGAGATAATAGGGATCGTTCAACAGCTCTTCGTTGTTGGTGCCGACGTCGAGCACGATCGGCAGGCAATGCTCGGGATGAACACCGGCACAGGCCGAATAGAGCGAGAGCTTTCCGACCGGAATGCCCATGCCGTTGGCGCCGAGATCGCCGAGACCAAGGATGCGCTCGCCGTCGGTCACGACGATGAGTTTTGCGGGATTGGGCCAGTTCTTCAGAATGTCCGCGATCTGGCCGCGGTCGCGCGAGGAGATGAACATGCCGCGCGGCCGCTGGTAGATCAGGCCGTATTTCTGGCAGGCGAGCCCGACCGTCGGCGTGTAGATGATCGGCTGGATCTCGTCGATATTGTCGACGACGACGCGGAAGAACAGCGCTTCGTTGCGGTCGTGCAGCGCGTTCAGCGCGATGAATTTTTCCAGATCGGTCGGCAACGTGCGCAGATTGGTGAGCACGCGCTCGACCTGCGTCTCCATCGTCAGCACGCAAGGCGGCAACAGGCCGCGCAAGCCGAGCGCGGCGCGCTCCGCTTCCGTGAAGGCAGTGCCCTTGTTGAGCAAGGGATCGCGCAGCAGCGTCATGCCGTGAGCGGGATCGGACGATGTCGGTTGGGCGCTGACCCGAGCAGGTCTATTCACGAATTCCCCCAGGGAGTTTCTTATTGAAGGGCAAACATTGTCGGTCAGCGCTCACCTGAGATCAAGGACGTTGCCCCTGGCGCAGCGATTGTGATCTCGCACCGCAGCGAGATTTTCGCGAGACGCTGCAACCTACGCGACGCAAAAGTTAACGCCGCGACGCTATTCCGCCTTGATGTCGGCGGCCTTCACGATCGGCCACCATTTCTCGGTCTCGGCCTTCTGGAAGGCCGCGAGCGCTGCGGGCGATTGCTGGTCCGGCGAGGGTATCTCCTGCCCCAGTTCGGCAAAGCGCTGCTTCACGGACGGATCGGCAAGCGCGGCAACGATGGCCGCGTTGAGCTTTGCGACAATCTCCTTCGGCGTGTTCTTCGGTGCCCAGATGCCGTGCCAGTAGGAGATGTAGAGACCAGGCAGGCCCGCCTCGTCGACGGTCGGGACGTCGGGCGCGGAGGCGAGCCGCGTCGGCGACGTCACCGCGAAGGCCTTGATCGCCCCGTTCTTGTATTGCGCCAGCGAGTTCGAGGCCTGGTCGAACATGATGTCGATCTGGCCGGCCACGAGATCGATCATCGCAGGCCCCGCGCCGCGATAGGGCACGAACTGGAAATCGGTGCCGGTCTTCTCCTTGAAGAAGACGCCGGCGACATGCGCGCCGGTGCCGGCCCCGGCGGTCCCCGCAGTCGTCTTGCCGGGATTGGCCTTCAGCCACGCGATCAGCTCCTTCAGATTATTGGCCTCGAGCGATTTCCGGCCGACGATGAGCTGCGTCCCCATCGCGACCAAGGCAACCGGCTCGAAATCGGCGATCACGTCGTAAGGAAGCTTGAAGATGGCGCCGTTGAGCACATGCGTGCCCCAATGGCCGATGGTGATGGTCGTGCCGTCCGCGGCCGCCCGCGCGACGCGGGCACCGGCGATGCTGCCGGAGGCGCCTGCGACGTTCTCGACCACGACCGTCGCATGCAGTTCGGCTGCGATCCGTTCCGACAGGATTCGCGCCAGCGTATCAGTCGGCCCGCCCGCCGCGAACGGAACCACCAGGGTGATGGGACGCGACGGAAAGGACTGTGCTCCGGCCGGAGCGGTCCACACCGCGGATACGATCAACGCACAAATGACGATTACATGACCGCGCAATCCGGCCCACAGCCCCCGCATCATTCTCTTCCCACCGTTTTTGTCGCCCGCATGTCATCAGCGGACTGGAGCCGGAGTGAACGCTGTCGGGTGAGCGGAGGCAAGCTGGAAGTTTGTAGGGTCGCTACCCGGCCGCCCGCCGCGGCGTGAGGTTGGTGGCCACATCGGCCGGCGGCGCGACATGCATCAGGATGGTCTGGGTGGCAGATGCGACCTCGATGCCGTTCTGCTGGAAACGCTGTTTCATGCGGCGGTTGAACTCGCGCTGGACGGGCCAGCGGCCGGCCTCGGTGCAGCGGATCTGGCCGACGATCGACACCATCGCGCCGTCGACCTTGTCGATGCCCCAGAGCTCGAGATCGCCGCGGATCAGCCCACGGAGCTCCGGCTCGCGGCGCATGTCGTCGACGATGTCCTTGAGGATCTGCCCCGCGCGGTCGGTGTCTTCCTTGTAGGCGACGTTGACGCTGACGGAGGCGTTGCCGGCGCCGCGGCTGGCATTGGTGATGGTCGTCACCGCGCTGAACGGCACGATGTGCACGGCGCCGTCGCCGGCGCGCAAGCGGATGGTGCGGATCGAGACGTTCTCGACCACACCGGTGAGACCGGACACGCTGACGGTATCGCCAACCTGGACCGTGTTCTCAAGCAGCAGGAACAGGCCGGTGATGAGATCCTGCACCAGCTTCTGCGAGCCGAAGCCGATGGCAATGCCGACGATGCCGGCACCTGCCAGCAGCGGCGCGACATTGACGCCGATCTCGCTCAGCGCCGTGAGGCCGACGACGGTCGCAATCACGCAGAGCAGCGCGGTCCGCAGCATCGGCTGGAAGGTGCGCAGGCGCGCGGCGCGGGCGTAATGTCCGTCCCGCGACAGCGTGTTGATCTGGCGATCCAGCAGCGCATTGCTGGCTTCCCAGACCGCTGCGGCAATGAACACGGCGAGGCCGATCGTCGCCGCCGCCGAGATCAGCCGGCTGCCGATCTGACCTCCATAGAACCAGACGAGGGCGTCGACGCCCCAGACCTCGAGCACAGCCACGAAGCCGATGAAGCCGATCACGCCCGAGACAATTTTGCGCAGCAGCGGCAGATAACGATTGGCGCGGATCTCCAATCCCGGAAAGCGCTGGAGGATCTCCGGATTGATGCGGAAGCCGCGGTCGATCAGGCTCAGCGCCACCATGGTGGTGACGCGCGTGATCAACACGACTGCGATGGTGCCGACGAAATATTGCAGCAGCAGCGAATAGCCGTTGCGAATGTTCAGCGCCCAGACCGCCCACAGTGCGAGATCGAGCGCGATGGCGAGATAATGCCAGCCACCGGCGATGCGGCCGCGCAGGCGCGCCGCAATCCCCTGCCGGTCTGCAGGCGCACGAATGGCGTCCGCGACTTGGCGGCGGCATTGCAGGATAATGACGACGACGAAGAGATGCACGATCAGCATCACCATGCGCAGCAGCGCGGCATAGCCGGCGCGATGCAGGCCGAGCAGCAGCGCGACATTGGCAAAGGCAATGCCGGACACGCCGACGCCGACGATGCGGCGCGCCCAGATTTCGATATAGGCCGCGGTCTCGGCACGAACCGGAAACAGGCCGAACGGCCCGGCCAGCGCACGCACGAAACAGATGAGCCCGCGGGAGAAGACATAGGCGTTGACGACGGCGAGGATCACGAGGCGGACGGTGGCGGGATCGCCGATCTCTGTACCGAGCAATGCGGTTGCGGCACCAACGAAGACGAGCACCGGCAGCAATTCGAGCACCAAACGCCCGAGCACGAAGGGCAGCCGCAGCAACAATTGCCAGACACGAGCGAGGCTGTGGCGGCGCTTGTGCAGTTCCGGCGAAGGGGTGACATCAGCCACCGATGACGGCGGATCGGCAATGGGCAGCACCCCCGCCGGCAGGCGCGCAGTCTGCGGCACCCGTCCTTCGAGGAACGCAACGGGACCGCGGATCAGGCGGAAGATCACCCACTCCGCCGAAAGGGCGCAGCCGAACACCAGCGTGAGCTTCCAGGCGATCTCGATGAGCAGATTATAGGCGTCGGGATCATTCGCGGTCCGCACGATCCAGTAATAGAACGCCGGAAAATGCGTGAGCGTCCGCGCCGCGTCGGCGACCTCCCGCGAGATATCGCCGATCTGCTCCGACACTGTGAGCAGAAGCTGCTCGCCGAGGCCGTCGGCCGAGAGCGGAATCGGCGATTTCGGCTCGAGGGTCTGTGGCGCGGGCTGCTGCTGACCCGACGCTGTCGCGATCGCGCGCAGGGTATTGATCATCTGTACGCGCTTCTGATCATCCTGCAGCGTTTCCAGCGCGCGCTTCGCTTCATCCGGCGACAGTGCGGCGGCATTGTTCGCCGCCTGCGGCGGCGGCTCGGCGCGGGCGCCGGAGAAGGATGAGATTGCGAGGAAGAGAGCAGCGAGAAGCGCGGGGGCAAGCTTATGCGACACGAGGATTCCTTGGAAAAAACAGATGCGCCCTGGCGGAATTGAAATCGTGAGCGTGCAAAGCGCATGCGTCATGTCGGATGGTGTTATTCGCCCGCGTCCTGTGTCGGAAGTTTGCCGATGAGGCGACCATCTCTTGGCATTTCCTTTGGCATTTGCTGCAACACAGGCATGATGGAACCGCGCCATGGCCAATGTCGCAAAAGCATGCGACATAACCGCGGGATTTTGGGGACTTCGCATGACACTGTTCGACCGGCGCCGGCTTGTGCTCACGGGAGCCGCCGCTTTGCTTGGCACACCGTCCGCGGCCGCGCAGAGCGGAGCGACCTTCAGTTATCGCGGCATCGCCGTCGACACCAGCGCCGCGCAGGGGCTGCCGAACCTCAAGGAGATCGTGGCCTCGCTGAAGCATCAGATCGACATCGTCGTCGACTGCGGCGCCAAGCCCGAGATCATGACCTTCTTCAAAAGCCAGCCCGTCTCGGTCAAGCCCGGACAGGGCGATGGCGGCGGACATTTCTCGTCCAAGGTCGATGGCGTCACGGTTGACGCTGCGGTCGTTGCGCCGGGGAAGCCGGTGCTGCTGCACGAGCAGTTGCACGCCTATCACTTCCGCATCCTGCCCGGCGCGATGCAGAATCCGGATTTGCTGCACTTCTACGACATCGCCAGGCAGAACGAGCTTTATCCGCCGGACGCCTGTGTGCTGAAGAACGTGCAGGAGTTCTTTGCCGTAACGGGAAGTCTCTATCTCCGGGGCAACGTCGACCGGCCGCCCAACGACCGCGCCACGCTGCACGACAAGCAGCCGGTCTACTATCGATGGCTCGATGATCTCTTCGGCGTGCAGAAGAAAGCGTAGTTTGCGTGGGCGGCGCAAAACGCACAGCGCCGGGCAGGTAGGGGCTATGCCACACTGATGCAGCCCTCTAGACCTTGACCCGGCGTGCCGTTCGCGGTTTTGCCGCTATGCGATAGTCCGAATGAGCTCCATCGCACTCAACGCGGCTGGCTCTGCGGAGGTGGTGTCATAGACCTCCCCTTGCTCTCGATGTGGACGATACGCGTCGCTTGTTTGCGACCGTTTGGATGGTCCTCCCGTGACATAAAACTGTCAAGCGGGATCAAAGGCCTGAGGATCACATTTGCGGACGCGCTCGACTCGGTTCCGCGACAGATTGGCTGCGTGAGACAGCGGAATAAATCCCTCTCCACAGCGTTTGTGTCGAAGGGAGTATTCGCCTCTCCCGCACTCCGTCCTTTTCCAGAAAGCCAGAGAGATGAAAGCATCATTTTGCATCGCCGTTCTCGCGGCCCTCGTGACCGGATCAGCGTTCGCGCAATCTCCGCCGCAGACCTCGACCAGGAAGGTCGACGGCACCGAGAACGTCTACATCTTCCGCTATGGCGGGCATCAGTCGATGTTCGTGGTGACGCCGCAGGGCGTGATCGCGACCGATCCGATCTCTTACTTGCGTCCGGCAAAGCCCTATATCGACGCGATCAAGGCCGTCACCGACAAGCCGATCAAATACGTCATCTACAGCCATCACCACTACGATCACATCGCCGGCGGCCAGCCGTTCAAGGATCTTGGCGCCACCTTCATCGCCCACCGACGGACCAGGGAGCGGCTGCTCGAGCTGAAGAAACAGAATTCGCTCTTGGCCGACATTGTGATGCCCGACCAGGTGGTCGACGAGAAGAAGACCATCACCCTCGGCGGCACCACGCTGGAGCTCGATTATGTCGGCCGCAACCATTCCGACAATTCGCTGGTGATGCGGCTGCCGAAGGAAAAACTGGTCTTCGTCGTCGACTTCGCGCCGATCGAGTCGGTGCAGTTCCGCAACATCCCGGACAATGCCTCGCCGCTGGAATACATCGCCTCGCTGAAGAAGCTCGCCTCCCTCGATTGGGAGCGGATGATCCCGGGTCACCCCAACGCCGGCGGCCGGCTCGGCACCAAGAAGGATGTCGAGGACGACATCGCCTACATGGAGGATCTGTCCGCCGAGGTGAAGAAGGCGGCCGATGCCGGCAAATGCTTCGACACCGCGATGAAGGACGTGAAGCTGCCGAAATACGAGAAGTGGGCCAACTACGAAGCCGGCCTTCCCGCCAATGTCGAGCGCTTCTGCTACTGGTGGGGCCGCGGCTATTGAGGGTCGACTTTCGCGATGGTGACATCATGCCCCTGTTTTGCCCGACGGATCAAACGGATTCTTCAAATCCGAATGATATCGCGCCGGCCGTCAAGTGCTTGATTCCGCTATCGTCGGCTACTGTGCATGGGGTTGTTTTCGCGATTCTTGTCGGTGACAGCCGGCGCGCGGGCTCTGCCGCCTGTTGATTGTCACTTCGCTCGCTTCTTGCTCCCCTTCCCTTCGCGCTCCAGCGCCTCGCGCACGTTCCCGAACTCCGCCAGCGAGGCCTTGTCGGCGCGGGGGAAACGCAGATCCAGCTTTTCGAGTTCGGCGACGATCACCGAGCCGATCACGACGCGTGCGAACCATTTGTGGTCGGCCGGCACGACATGCCACGGCGCATGGGACGTCGCCGTGTGGCGCACGATGTCCTGATAGACCGCCTGATAGCGCGGCCACAGCGCACGCTCCTTGATGTCGTCCATGGAGAATTTCCACTGCTTGGCCGGATCCTCCAGCCGGTCGAGGAAGCGCTCGCGCTGCTCCTCTCTGGAGAGGTTGAGGAAGAACTTCAGCACGACGGTGCCGTTGCGGCAGAGATAGCGCTCGAATGAGCAGATGTCCTCGAACCGCTCCTTCCAGATGTTCTTGGTGACGAGCTTTTGCGGCAGCTTCTCCTTGGCGAGGATCTCCGGGTGCACCCGTGTCACCAGGCATTCCTCGTAATGGGAGCGGTTGAAGATGCCGATATGGCCGCGCTCCGGCAGCGCGATCACGTGACGCCAGAGAAAGTCGTGATCGAGCTCCTTGGTGCTGGGCTGCTTGAAGGCATGGACCTCGCAGCCCTGCGGGTTGATGCCCTCGAAGATCGCCTTGATCGCGGAATCCTTGCCGCCGGCATCCATGCCCTGCAGCACGATCAGGACCGACCAGCGGTCCTGGGCATAGAGCTTCTCCTGGAACGCGATCAGCCGTTTCTTGTTGGCGTCGAGGATCTCCTGCGCCTTCTCCTTGTCGAGGCCGCCCTTCTCGTCGGTCTTGTACGCTTTCAGATGGAACTCGCCGGAACCGTCGTGCCGGAATGGCGTGATGTAGCGGTCAAGTTCCTGGGCGAGCGATTTGGACGGCTTCTTGCTCATGGGCGCGGGGCACCTTGCGTTGCGGCTTCAATCGGTCGAGCACGCTACCAAGGATGCCCTTGGGAAGGAATATGATGAAAAGCACCAGCAGCACGCCGTAGACGAGGTTGTCCCAGCCGACCGCCTTGGTGCCGAAGCCGATGCGCAAGGTTTCCGCGAGCAGAATGGTGATGACCGCGCCGACGGTCGGGCCAAGCGAGACGAACAGGCCGCCGACGATCGCCGCGAACACCATCTGGAGCGACACCGCGATGCCGCTGACGGTGTCGGGCGTGATGAACATCTGGTACTGGCCGTAGATCGCGCCGGCCAAGGCCGTCATCAAAGCGCTGATCAGCGTGATCTTCAACTTCTCCGCGGTGACGTTGACGCCGGCCGCAGCCGCGGCGTCCTCATCCTCCGAGATCGCCTCCAGCGCATAGCGGCTCATGCTGCGGTCGACCAGGTGCCAGATGATGATGCCCCCGAGCCAGACCGCGAGCGCGATCAAATACCAGGTCGTCTTGTCGTCGAATTGCAGCGCCAGCAACTTGCTGCCCGAAGCGCGGTTCGGCGTATAGCCGAGCGAGCCGCCGGTGTAGTCGCGCGTCGCGGTGATGATTTGGAGCACGATGCCGGAGAGCGCGAGCGTCACCAGCACGAAATAGTGCCCGGTGATGCGGAAGCGGAAGCAGGGATAGCCGACGATCAGCGCCAGCACGCCGGCCGCGACCATGCCGACGGGAATGCCGATCCAGGGCGACAAGCCGAGGTGGTTCCAGAGCAGCACGGTGACATAGGCACCGATCCCCATGAAGCCGCCATGGCCGAGCGAAACCAGGCCGAACCGTCCCATCATCGACCAGGACGTGTAGGCGAACGACCAGATCAGGATCAGCACCAGGATGTGCAGATGATAGGGATCGCGATAGACGAACGGCAGCGCGATCAACGCCGCCAGACCCACCGCCCACGCCACGAGCCGGCCCTGCCCCATCATCGGCGCCTCGCGAGCAGGCCCGCGGGCCGGATGAACATCATGACGATGAAGAAGGCGAACGCGAGCACATAGCCCCATTCGAGGTCCGAGAACAGGCCGCCGAGCGAGATGATCTCGGCGAACACGAAGGCGGCGATAAAGCCGCCGATGAAATTACCGAGTCCGCCGAGCACGCAGATCAGGAAGGTGATCGGTCCGAACGAAAGGCCGACGAAGGGATGCACGTCGTATTGCAGCACAAGCAGGCAGGCGGCGAGCCCGGCCAGCCCGCCGCCGATCGCGGACGTGATGAGATAGATTTTCCTCGTGTCGACACCCATCAGCGCCATGATCTGCCGGTCCTGGGAGATGGCGCGGATCGCCGTGCCGGTGAAGGTGCGGGTCATGAAGAGGTAGACCGCGACCATGCCGACCAGCGCGGCTGCGAACGATAACAGTCGCGCGTAACTGAAATTCATCTCGCCGAAGGCGAGCACCGGCAGGCGGATGCCGAGATTGCGAAAGTCGATGCCGAAGGCGACGGTGGCAAAGCTCTGGAGCACGAACAGCACGCCGCCGGTCGCAAGCAGCTGGTTGATCGGCGGTGCGGTCAGCAGCGGCGCGATCACGAGGTAATGCAAAAGAGCGCCGAGGATCGCGACGAGCAGGATGGTGAGCGGCGCGGCGATGAAGTAGCTGATGCCGTAGTACTGAACCAGGAAATACATGGCGTACATGCCGATCATCACGAGCTCGGCGTAGCAGATCCAGGTGACGTCGATGACGCCGAAGATCAGATTGAGCCCGAGCGCGAGCAGCGCCAGCACGCCGCCGAGCAGGATGCCGTTGATCACGGCCTCCAGCAGATAGATGTCGAAAATATCCAGGAATCCCTGCATGCCCTCGCCCGCCCCCTTCACACCCCGAGATAAGCTTCCTTGACCGTGTCGCTCGCCAGCATCTCCGCCGAAGTGCCCGATGCCCGTATCGTGCCGGCCTCGATCAGATAGGCGCGGTCGACCACACGCAGCACCTGCTGCACGTTCTGCTCGACAATCAGCACCGTCAGACCGCGCGCGCGGATCCGCTTCACCAGTTCGAACACCTGCTGCACCACGACCGGCGCCAGCCCCGCGGAAGGTTCATCCAAGAGCAGCAGCTTTGGATTGGACATCAGCGCGCGGCCGATCGCGCACATCTGCTGCTCGCCGCCGGACATGGTGCCGGCCATCTGGTGGCGACGCTCCTTCAGCCGTGGAAACAGGTCGAACACGACCTCCAGCCGCTCGGCATAGTGGGAGCGCGCTTCCTTCATGAAGGCGCCCATCTTGAGATTGTCGTCGACCGAGAGCTGCGGAAACAGCCGCCGGTTCTCCGGCACGTGCGCGATCCCGAGGCTGACGATCTTGTGCGCCGGCGTCGCCACGACATCGACGGCCTCCATGCTGATCGACCCGCGCGAGGGACGGATCAGGCCGGAGATGACGCGCATCAGCGTGGTCTTGCCGGCGCCGTTCGGACCGATGACGCCGACGGCTTCGCCGGCCTTCACGTCGAGATTGACGTCGAACAGCGCCTGGAAGGTGCCGTAGCCGGCGCTGACCGATCGAAGCTCCAGCATCGTCTAGCCTCCCGCGCGGCGGCGCGCTTCGGCGGCCGCGGCCTGCGTGGTCTCGGCATCGGTGCCGAGATAGACCTCGATCACGCGCGGATCGCCCGCAACCGCGCTCGGCAGCCCCTCCGAGATCTTCTCACCGTGGTCGAGCACCATGACACGATCGACCACGCGCATCAGCACGCCCATGATGTGCTCGACCCAGATGATGGTGATGCCGAGCTCGTCGCGGATATTGCGCAGCATGTCGGCGGCCTGGTCCATCTCGGCCTCGTCGAGACCGCCGAGGCTCTCGTCGGCGAGCAGCAGCTTTGGCGCGGTGGCGAGGGCTTTCGCAAGTTCGAGCTTTTTCAGGCCGGCTGCGCCGAGGCCATCGACGCTGGCATGACGATCGGTCGGCAGGCCGACCATCGCAAGCGAGCGCTCGGCGGCTTCCTCCGCTTTGACCCGGCTGTGCCGCCCCTGGCCGTAGAAGCCGGCGAGTGCGACGTTCTCGAAAATGGTCAGGCGGCGAAACGGCCGCGGAATCTGGAAGGTGCGCCCGATGCCGCTGTTGATGATCCGATGCGGTGCAAGGCCCGCGATCTCAGTCCCTGCGAACAGGATCGAGCCGGAGCTCGGCGAGAGCGTGCCGGAGAGCATGTTGAAGATCGTGCTCTTGCCCGAACCGTTAGGGCCGATCAAGCCGAGGATCTCACCCTGCTCGACCTTGAACGACACGCTGTTGACGGCGGTGAAGCCGCCAAAACGCTTCACCAACCCGCTGACCTCCAGCACTGCCCCGCTCCGCCGCTACTGGTTGCTGTAGGTGGTGCCTTTCGGCAGCGGCAGCACGGCCTCGCGCTGCGCCTGGCTCTTCGGCCACACCACCGAGGATTTGTCGTCGATATACTGGATCACGACCGGGAACGAGCGCTCGTTCTGTCCCGCCATCGGCGTGCCCTCGCCGTAGAACTTGACGCCGAAGCCGAGCATGGTGCCACCCTCGGGGATGTCGGTGTCGAGCGCGGCCTTGCGCAGCGCGTCGGGATCGACGCCACCATACTTTTTGATCGCGCGCGGCAGCACGTCATTCATGAACACGTAGGTGTTGGACGCGCCGATGCCGACATGGGCCGAGCGGATCGCAACGCCGGGCCTGATCTTGTCGAACTCCTCACCAACCATCTTGATCACGGGCGACAGCTTCGGATCCATGGTCTTCTGGTTGGCGAGCCAGATCGAGATCGGATCGGTATCGAAGAGATAGGTGGCGTCCGCGCCCATGCCCTCCTTCAGCTTCTCGTAGACACCGTAGCCCGCGCCATGCCCCATCAGCGCGCCGAACTTCAGGCCCTGCTCGCGGGCCTGGCGCAACAACAGCGTGATGTCGGGATTGTAGCCGGTGTGGAAGATCACGTCCGGCTTGGCGCGCTTCAGCTTGGTCACCAGTGCGGACAGATCGGGCGCGGTCGCCGAATAGCCTTCCTTCAGCACGACGTTGAAGCCTGCCTTCCTGGCGCCGGCCTCGTTGCCCTTGGAGACGTCGACGCCATAGGCGCCGTCCTCGTGAATGATGGCGACACGCAGGTCAGCCGGCTCCTTGCCGAACTTCTCCTTGGCGTTCTGGGCGATGAAATCCATCGTCATCATGCCGAACTGGTCGCCGCTCGCCTGCGGGCGGAACACGTATTTGTAGTTCTTGTCGGCGAACACAGACGACGAGATGCAGGTCGTCATCCACATGAACTTCTTGAGCTGCTCGACGCGCGCTGCAACCGGCACGCATTGCGCCGAGGAGAAGAAGCCGAGCACCATGTCGACCTTCTCCTGCTCGAGCAGGCGGACGGATTCGTTGATGGCGATGTCGGGCTTGCTCTGCGCGTCGGCATAGACCGCCTCGACCTTGTAGCCCTCGACGCCGGTCTTGCTGAAATGGTCGAGGATGATCTTGGTGCCGAGATATTCGAGCTCGGAGCCGCCGCCCGCGAGCGGGCCGGTCAGGTCGAAAATCACGCCGATCTTGATTTTCTTGTCTTGAGCCTTCTCTTGAGCCTTGGCGGACATCGCCAAGCCCATCGCCGCAATCGCGATCAACAGCCCATGGACCAAGCGGGCAGCCATGCGCAGGCGCATCTAAACCTCCCTGGACGATTGTGCATTGCAATTCTGTTGCTTTTGCTTTTTCGCCCATCACATGGGCTGAGCGAAGCGATGTCAAGCCTCGCGCGTCACCTCGAAGCGAACTGCTGCGCGATGAAGGCAGTGACAAATCGCGGCATGGTCGGCGTCACATCATCCATTCCGCGCACGAGATGGATGGCCGACAGCTCAGGCTCGGCCTGGTCAGCCAGATTGGCTTCGATCCGGGCGCGCGCCACCTCACCCGGCATGTCCAGGTTGAGAATCTGCATCATCGCAATCGCCTGGCCGGTGACGACGCAGTGCCATTCCGCCTCCGCCGCGTAATCGGCAGGGATCAAGCCGGTCTCCTCCTCGATCTCGCGGACAACGCTGCCGGGAATGTCGAGCGTGCCGTCCCTGACGTCGTCGAGGTCGGGCGTGCCCGAGGGGAAATAGATGCGTCCCCCATTGACGGTGTGGTGGGCCATCTCGCCCATCACGAACGCTCCGTCGGAGGTACGTAGCGCGCCCATGCCGAAACCGTTGAACACGGCAGGATCGGGAAAGCCCCAGTCGCGCCAGGCAAGGAAGCTTGCGAAGTCGGTCTCGAAATAGGTCGCGGCGAGATGGCCGTCCGTGAAGACGGCATCGCGCCCGAGCAGGATTCGGCCGTTCCAGATCTTTGGCCGCTCGCGCTGCTTCTCGGCGAAATACGCCTCGATCTCGGCGCGGCGCTCTTCCGCAAACGGCCAGACGACCGGGCGAACGGCAAGATCAAGCGTCGTGACGCGATGAATGGTCGATGAGGTCATGACGCCTGATTACTTCGAGATCGCGTCAGCTATTTGGCGTTCATCCCAGTGGTCTTCTTCGCCTGTTCGACGTATTTGTTGGTAAAGGTCTTGCTGACGTCGATCTTGGCGCTCGCCACCTCCGGCGAACCGACGCTGAACACCGCTAGCACGGCGTCCGCGCCCTTCGGATCCATCTTGCCGGTCTCGGAGAACATCGGGATCGTGTTCTTCAGCGCGGCGAGATAGAGGTCCTTGTTCTTGCCGACCATCTCCTCCGGCATCTTCGCCATCACCTCCTCGGGCGAATGCGAATGGATCCACGCGAGCGTGCCCAGGATCGCATTGGTGAGCGCCTGCACTTCCTTCTCGTGGCCATTGACCCAGGCCGCGGTCGAGTACAGCGCGCCGCCCGGATATTCGCCGCCGAACGTCTCGAGCGTGTCCTTTTGCGTGCGGGTGTCGCTGAGGATGCGCAGGTCCGCATGGCTGCCCTGGAGCACGGTGACGGAGGGGTCGAGCATCACGGCCGCGTCGATCTGCCCCTGCTCCATCGCGGCGACAGCGGTGGCGCCGAGGCCGACGCCGATCACGGCGGTGCTGGCGGGATCAACTCCGTTCTTCTTCAGCAGATACTTCAGGAAGAAGTCGGTGGAAGAGCCGGGCGCGCTGACGCCGACCTTCTTGCCGGCGAGATCCTTGATCGACTTGATTTCGTTGGTGTGCGAGGGCGAGACCACCAGCACGAGGCCGGGATAGCGGTCATAGACCACGAAGGCTTGAAGCTCCTGCTTCTTGGCGGCCAGATTGACGCAATGGTCGAAATAGCCGGAGACGACATCGGCGCTGCCGCCGAGCACGGCCTTGAGCGCGTCCGAGCCGCCCTTGAGGTCGACCAGTTCGACATTGAGGCCGGCCTTGTCGTATTCGCCGAGCTGCTTGGCCAGCACCGTCGGCAAATAGCACAGGCAGGCCCCGCCGCCGATCGCGACAGTCACCTTGCTTTGCGCCGCGGCAAGACCGGTGGTGAGCGTCAGCGCGAGCAACGCGCCGGCGAGCCTGGCAATCGTGTTCTTCATTGGTTTCCTCCGTTCGGCTGGCGGCACCATAGAGCAGCGGGACTGGCTTGAGAAGCACCGCCTAAGTGCACTGGCCATCAGCCTTTTGACGCAATAGCATGCGCGAACAACAACCATTTTTGATGGGGAGGATCATCCATGAATCGCCTTGCAATCGGGCTGTCGATCGCCACCGCCTTTGCCGCCGGATGCGGCGCAACCCATGTGCTGAGGCCGGCGCTCGCCGCCGAGAGCATCGCCCCGCAGATCATCCATACCGGTGAGATGGAAGGCGACGCGCTGGGGGAGGCCAACAAGGTCGGCTTCCGCTCCAAGACGTTCATGACCGCCGACGGCGCCACCATCTCGATCCAGCTCGGCAATGTGCCCAAGCACATGCATCCCAACACCAACGAGATCCAGTATATCCTGGACGGGACCGGGACGATCTGGCTCGGCGACAAGGAAGTGACGGTGAAGCCGGGCGACCTCGTCATCATCCCCAAGGGCACGCCGCATGGCGGCACCAAGCCGATCAGCGGACAGGTCAAGGCGATCGCGATCAAGACGCCGCCGCAGGCCCCGGACGATACCAAGCTGCTGGACTGAGCGATCCGGGGCTCGCGCCACGCGCGGGGGCCCCGTTGCCGCTAGCCGCGGCCATCCACAGCCGTCGGCCGCCACACCAGCAAGCGCCGCTCCACCAGCGTAACTCCATAATCGATCAGGATCACGAAGGCCGACAACACGAACATGCCGGCGAACACACCGGCGACGTCGAACACACCTTCGGCCTGCTGGATCAGATAGCCGAGGCCTGCGGCCGATCCCAGATATTCGCCGACGACGGCGCCGACCACGGCGAAGCCGACCGAAGTGTGCAGTGACGAGAACATCCACGACAGCGCCGACGGCCAATAGACGTGCCGCATCAACTGTCCCTCGCTCATGCCGAGCATGCGGCCGTTGTCGAGCACGGTGCGGCTGACTTCCTTGACGCCCTGATAGACGTTGAAGAACACGATGAAGAACACCAGCGTCACGCCGAGCGCGACCTTGGACCAGATGCCCAGCCCCAACCACAGCGCGAAGATCGGCGCCAGCACCACGCGGGGCAAAGCGTTCGCCATCTTGACATAGGGGTCGAATACCGCAGCGACAATCGGCTGCCGCGCGAACCAGAACCCGACCAGCACGCCGCTGAGCGAGCCGATTACGAAGGCCAGAATGGATTCCCACAAGGTGATGGCGAGATGCTTCCAGATCACGCCGCTCCAGAACCATTTGACGATCTGCTCGAACACATCGATCGGGTTGGAGAAGAAGAACGGCGGCAGCAGGATTTTGCCGAAGATCGGAACGGTCGACAGCAACTGCCACAGCACGATGCAGACGACGGCGACCAGGACTTGCAGCGCAAGCAGCGTCACGCGCGACATCAGACCGCCTCCACCGCGTGGGTGGATTGCGCGTAGCCCTTCATCACCTCGTCCTTGAGCACGCTCCAGATCTCGCGATGCAGCGCATGGAACTCCTTGTCCAGCCGCACCTCGAAGATGTCGCGCGGACGCGGCAGCGTCACGCGCCAGTCGCCGATGATGCGCGAGGACGGCCCCGCCGACATGATCACGACGCGGTCGGCGAGCGCGATCGCCTCTTCGAGATCATGGGTCACAAACAGCACGGCCTTGCGGTCGGCGTTCCAGAGGTCGAGCAGCAGATTGCCCATGACTTGCCGGGTCTGCGCGTCGAGCGGCCCGAACGGCTCGTCCATCAACAGGATTTTTGGGTCGCGGATCAGCACCTGCGCCAGGGCCACGCGCTTGCGCTGGCCGCCCGAGAGCATGTGCGGGTAACGGTTGGCGAAGGCGCCCAGGCCGACCGATGTCAGCCATTTCTGCGCGCGCGGCAGCGCCTCGGCGCGGGGCGTGCCCCTGATCTCGAGCCCGATCGCGACATTGTCGAGCGCGGTCTTCCAGGGGAACAGCGCATCGGCCTGGAACAGGTAGCCGGCGTCCCGGTTCAACCCAGCGAGCGGCCGGTCGAAGATCTTGACGCTGCCGGCGGCCGGCTTGAGCAGGCCCGCGGCAACGTTGAGCAGCGTGGATTTCCCGCAGCCGGTCGGGCCGACGATCGCGACGAACTCACCCTGGCCGATCGCGAGATGCGCCTTCTCCACCGCCGTATAGACCCGCCCGTCCCCCAGCCGGAACGCAACCTTGGCATCTTCCAGCGCCACTGCCGTGGGCGTTGACATGTGTTTCCTCCCGAACCCGGACCGATGCCTTAGCCTCTCGCGCGGCCAAGTTCAATCAACCGGACAAGCGTGATACGCATAGGGCTTGCTGTGCCCTTACCCTCCGCAGGAAGGGAAGGGTAAGAGAAGAGTGAGCCCCAGCCCAATGCCTTCCAGGCCGATGATTGGCTATGCACACGTCACCAAGAGCTTCGGCGCCCTCAAGGCCGTGGACGGCGTGTCGCTCGACATCGCCGAGGGCGAGTTTGTGGCCATCGTCGGCGGCTCGGGCTCGGGCAAGACGACGCTGCTGCGGCTCGCCAACCGGCTGATCGAAGCCGACGGCGGCACCATTACGGTCGAGGGCGAGGACGTGCAGAACGTCGATCCCGTCGCGCTGCGGCGCCGGATCGGCTACGTCTTCCAGAGCGGCGGGCTTTTCCCGCATTTGAGCGTTGCCGACAATATCGGAATTACGCCAAAGCTGCTCGGCCAGCCGGCGGCGGACATCACTGCGCGCGTCGACGAGCTGCTCGAGCTCGTGCAGCTCGACCGGACCGCGCATCGCGACCGCCTCCCGGAAGCGCTCTCCGGTGGCCAGCGCCAGCGCGTCGGCGTCGCGCGCGCGCTCGCCGCAAAACCTCGGATCGTGCTGATGGACGAGCCGTTCGGCGCGCTCGATCCGCTCACCCGCGACGCCCTCGGCGACGATTTTCGTGACCTGCACCGCAAGCTCGGCCTGACCACCGTGATGATCACCCATGACATGACGGAAGCGATCGTGCTCGCCGACCGCATTGCGGTGATGCGCAGCGGAAAGCTGCTGGCGCAGGGCACGCCGGCGGAGCTCTCGAACAGCAGCGACGCCTATGTGCTGGAGCTGCTGCGGACGCCGCGACGCCAGGTCGAGCGGCTGAACGCGCTGCTGCCGCAGAGCGGTGCGGCATGAACCTGTTCTCCGATCCGCGCTGGGGAGAGGCGCTGTCGCATCTGCCCGACTATCTCGGCAACCATGTGCGGGTGAGCCTTGCCGCGCTCGCGCTCGGCCTCACCGTCAGCCTGCCGCTGGCGATCCTGACGCGCAACCGTCCCGCCCCGCGAAGCATCCTGCTTGCTCTCGCCAGCATCGTGCAGACGGTCCCGGGACTGGCACTGCTCGCGTTGTTTTATCCGCTGCTGCTCGCGCTGGCTTCCGTGACACTCACCTGGTTCGGTGTCTCCTTCTCGGCGTTCGGTTTCCTGCCAGCGGTGCTCGCACTCGCGCTCTATTCGATGCTGCCGGTGCTGCGCAACGGCATCACCGGGCTGAACGGCATCGACCCGGCGCTGATCGAAGCAGCCAAGGGAGTCGGCATGACCGCGCGGCAGTCGCTGGTGATGGTCGAACTCCCGTTGGCCCTGCCAGTGATGATGGCCGGCATCCGCACCGCCGCGGTGTGGGTGATCGGCACCGCGACGCTGTCGACCCCGATCGGCCAGACCAGCCTCGGCAACTACATCTTCGCAGGATTGCAGACCCAGAACTGGGTGTTCGTGCTGTTCGGCTGCTTTGCCTCCGCCTTGCTCGCACTCGCCGTCGATCAACTGCTCGGCCTGATCGAAAGCGGCCTGCGTCGCAACAGCCGCCCGCACAGCGCGCTCGGTGCCGTCGGCATCGCAGCGCTCGTGGCCGCAACTCTGGTGCCGTCGATGGGCCGCTCGTCGTCCGGCTACGTAGTCGGCGCCAAGACCTTTGCCGAACAATATGTGCTGTCGGCCCTGCTCAGGGATCGCCTCCAGGCGGCTGGTCTCTCCGCCACGGCGCGATCGGGTCTCGGTTCGAGCGTGATCTTCGAGGCGTTGAAAGCCGGCGATATCGATCTCTACATCGATTATTCCGGCACGCTCTGGGCCAACCAGTTGCACCGCACCGACATCAAGCCGCGCGCGGAGCTGTTGGCCGAGCTGAAGACGGCGCTCGCCAAGGAAAAGATCACCCTGCTCGGCGAGCTCGGCTTCGAGAACGCCTATGCGCTGGTGATCCCGAAGCAGCGCGCCGAGGCGCTAGGTATCCGCACCATCGCCGATCTCGCGGCACATGCGCCGACCCTGTCGATCGCCGGCGACTACGAATTCTTCTCGCGGCCCGAATGGGCCGCGTTGCAAAAGGCCTACGGCCTTCAGTTCCGCGCGCAACGCCAGATGCAACCGGACTTCATGTATGCCGCGGTCGCCAGCGGCGAGGTCGACGTGATCGCGGGCTATACCAGCGACGGGCTGATCGCAAAATACGATCTGGTCGCGCTCGACGATCCCAGGCATGCGATCCCGCCTTACGACGCGATCCTGCTGCTCGCGCCCAAGCGGGCCGATGACGAGCAGCTTAAGGAGGCGCTGAAGCCGTTGCTGGGGAAGATCGATATCGCCACCATGCGCGAAGCAAACCTGCGCGCAGCCGGTAACGATGCGAACTCATCGCCAGACGCCGTGGCGAAGTGGCTATGGGGGAAAGTTGGCGGGCGCTAGGACGATACTATCTCGCAACGCCTGGCGCTCTCCCGCGCACGCCACCTTGCTATCCCTACATGACCGGCTTCTCGATCGCGCCCCCGGCGTCGACCCAATCCTTGAAGCCACCGACGTTGTAGACCTGGCCGTAGCCCATGTCGTGAAGCACCTTACCTGCGAGAGCGGAACGACCGCCGGAGGCGCAATAAAGAATCACAGTCTTGTCCTTGGCGAAGGCCTTGTCGTGATAGGGCGAATCCGGATCGGCACGGAACTCCAGCATGCCGCGGGAAATATTCAACGCGCCATGAATCTTGCCGCTCTTCTCGATTTCCGGCGCATCGCGCACGTCGAGCACGAGCGCGTTACCCTTCCTGATCATTTCCTTGGCCTGGGCCGGAGTGATCTTCGTCACGACCGCGTTGGCGGCCTCCATCATCTGTTTCACGGAAATTGGCAATTTCTTCTCCTAAGGGTTAGCGGTTGATTGAACGCTCCCCTTAGCCGGCCTCGTCGTCCATCGCGTCCTTCGTTCGGAGGAGGATGCGCGCAGCTAAAGCCCCCGGATCATCCCCGCATTGATCAGCAGCCGGTTCAGCCGCCGCGCTTCGGCGCCGTCTTTGCAAGCGTAGAACATGCCCTTGCAGCGGAGCATGATCTCCTTCTGCTCGGCGAAGGACGGATCGAGCGGAATGCCGGCGGCTTCCTGGATCACCAGCGGCAGATAGGGGCCGTCGATCGTGTCCATCACAGCGTCGCTTTTCACCGGCTCGAAATTAACGGCGTCGATCGCGTAATAGGTTGCGTAGAGACGCGGATCGTATTGGTCGAGCTTCTTGCCGATGGCGCCTTCGTCGAGCCCGGGCTCGAGGATCTGCGGCGCGAATTCCGGCTGATGGTCGCCATAGCGCACGATCAGGAACGGCTCGCCCGGGAACGTCTTCTTCAGTCCGGCGATGAAAGCCTTGTACTGCTCTGCGCTCATCGCCTGTCGGCGCAGATATTCGTCGATGGAGGGCGTGTTGCCCGGCGCGCGCCAGTTCGGCAGCAACTCGGGCCGGAAACGCGTCTCCCAGGGGAAATGATTGGCACCGAGATAGATGAAGGTGAACAGCGGCTTGTTGGGCGTGCGCTCGCCCATCAGCCGGAGCGCCTTGTCGTAGAAGAAGCTGTCGGGTTCGACATCCTTGGCGCCGAGATCCTTCGAGTCGAAGAAGCGCTCGACTCCGGTCGTCACCTGAAAGCTGCGCGCGCCCATGAAGCCGCCATAGGCCGGATACAGCGACATGGTGTCGTAGCCGCAGCGCCGGAGCGCCAGCGGCAGGCCGCGCTCAACGCGGCCAGACGCAATGCGCGTCACGAAATAGGCGAAACGGCCGAACGAGCGCGAGGAGAGACCAGCGAGCACATTGTATTCAGTGAACCAGCTCGGCCCGCCATTGCTCTCGGCCAGGAACGTACGCTGCTTGCCGTCCAAGGACTTGAAGTGACTGCCATAGCCGGGCGGCACCTTGATGCCCTGCGCGGCGCGGATGTCGAAGCTCGATTCATCATGGACCATGATGATGTTCGGCCGCCGGCCGGCGGGATGGCAGGCATCGACCAGCGGCATGTTGAGCCGCTCGTTGGTCGAGGCCGCCGACTCCATGAAGCCGTACTGCGCGAAGTCGGAGACCGCGCTGACGCCGGAGCGAAAGAATTTCGAGAGATAGCCGTCGTCGTAATAACCGCGCCATGCCTCATCGGGATGGTAGACGGAATAGCCGACCATCGCGGCTACACAGGCAAGCATGGCGGCGAGTGCCGGCAGGCGTCGGATGCGAAACGGATCGAGCCACCACAGCGCGTACATCAGCGGCAGCGTGACGAGGCCGGCCCCGATCACCGACCAGCGCAGGTTCGGGAAGATCGTGAACAGGAACGCAACGGTGTCGCGGTCGATCATCATCAGGTCGATGAAGTTGACCGTCATCTGCACGACGTCGTGCTTGAGCCGCGACAGCAGGACAAGCACAACGACCATCGTCAGCGACAGCGCGCCCGACAGCGCCGGCCGCCGCAAGAGCGTGATCCAGAAGAAGTTGAGGATGCCCCAGGCGAGTACGAAGGAGAGGCGCGAGCCGAAATCGGTCTCGGTCTCGTACATCAGACCAATGGCTGCAAGGTGCGGCGCGGCAACAGCGAGCAAGCGCCAGATGCCGAGCGCGGCAACGCTCGCCAGCACGGCGGTGGCGGCAGAAGGACCTGGATTGGGCGCGGACGCCATTGACGACACGCAACTTCTGGTCCGGGGCGGTGATGCCAAGCCGACTGGAGCACCAGCGACGTTCGGAGCAGCCGGAAAGCCTGCACCGTGTCATAAAACTGTAATTGAACGGTCACGGACAAGCAACGCGTGTGGCGACCCGACCTTCGCTTAATGTTAGCGGGCGGCGAAGGGCCGCACGGCGAGCGACGCTAGCGCTTGACGATCCCCGCGATGAACAGGTCGATCACCCCCTCTGCCATCTGCTCGACCTCGCCCTCCTCCACCCCCCAGCGCGGAAAGTGACCATCGAGGTTCATCCGGGCAAAGCCGTAGACCAAGGCGCGGCCGGCGATCTGGATACGCTTGAGGTCAGCTGACCGGAGCAAGCCCTGCTCTGCCGCTTCAGCCAGCATCCGCTCAGTCAGCGCGATCACCTCGGCATTGTCCCGCGTCAGTTCGGCCGAGCTGCCATGGGCAAAATATCGCCCGGTGGAGATGATCTCGAAATGCGCCGGATTGCGCATGGCCCAGCGCACATAGGCGAGGCCGAAGGAGCGGAAGCGGGCCAGCGGCTCGGCGGGCGGAGCGTCTGCCAGCGCCGCCTCGATCTCGACGCGGAAGCGCCGCTGCGCCTCCCCGGCTACTGCGGCCATCAGCGCGTCGCGGTTGGGGAAGTGCCGGAACGGTGCTCCCGGCGACACCGCGGCGCGGCGCGCGGCCTCGCGCACCGAGACTTCGGCACCCTCGGCTGCCAGTTGCAGCGCAGCATCGATCAGCACCCGGCGGAGATCACCGTGATGATAGGGCCGGTCTTCCTGTGTTTGACGACGGACGCGGGGCTTAGCTGGCTGACGGGCGGGCATAAAGCCTTCTAGCATCACCCGAACGTGAATGTAATCGGCGATTACACCGTTGACGATGGGGTTCGCCCCAAATGTAATCGATGATTACATAACCGAGGAGATCATCATGTCGCACGTCAAGGCTGGTTCGAAGGCTGGCGGCTGCTTGCCGTCCTCACCTTGAGCCTGATGGCCCTCAGCCTGTGGATCGCCTCGATGCGGCAGTTCGAGGTCGACGGCGTGCGGATGGTGATCCGCTTCACGGCGCGGAGCTCGCTGCTGCTGTTCTGCCTCGCCTTCGGCGCCGCGGCGCTGGCGCGGCTGTGGCCCAGCGCCTGGACGCGCTGGCAGCGCCGCAACCGCCGTTATCTGGGCCTGAGCTTCGCAGCCTCCCACGCCATCCACGCAGGCGCGATCGTCGCGTTCGCTAAAATGGATCCGGCGGGCTTCGCGGACGCCACTTCGGCTGCCTCCTACATCTTCGGCGGCATCGGCTATGCCATCATCATTGCCATGAGCGCGACCTCGTTCGACCGCACCGCCGCGCTGCTCGGGCCGCAGGCCTGGCGCACGCTGCACCTCGTCGGCGGCTACTATCTCTGGTTCCAGTTCATGGTGTCGTTCGGCAAGCGCGTGCCGACGATGCCGCTCTATGCCGTGTTCCTCATTCCGCTACTCGCCGTGGTGGCGCTGCGGCTGATCGCGATGGCCGCCCACCCGCGCGGACGGACGGCCGCTGCAAGCTAAGCGGCCGCTTCAGCCCTGCGGCAGCAGCCCGAGCCGCTTGGCGATGATGCGGTCGACCGCGCGCTTGGGCAGCGTGGCAGTCATCAGGTGTCGCATCCGGTCCGGCGTGATCTGGTAGCGAACCTTGGGCCTCGCCGCCGTGAGCGCCTCGAAGACCACCTCGGCGATCCGCTCGGCCGGGAGGCCGGTCTCGCCGAGCTTCATCATGAAGGCCATGACCTTGTTGAGCGCGGGCAGGTAGGGCGACTTCTGGTAGACTGAGAGATCGAACTGCTCCGCCTTGCTCCAGATCGGCGTCTTCACCGCACCAGGGGCGACGATGACGACGTCAATGCCGAACAGCATCAGCTCGCGGCGCAGGCTCTCCGACAGGCCCTCGATGGCGTGCTTGGAAGCGCAATAAGGCGCCGACAATGGGTTGCCGTTCTTGCCCGCGACCGAGCTGATCATCACTATCCGGCCCTTCGGCCCCTTCAGCGACGGGTCCGCGCCGAGCAGCGGACCAAAAGCCTGCGTCGCGATGACCGGGCCGATGACGTTGATGTCCATTTGACGGCGGAAATCGTCGGCCGACATTTCGAGCACGGGACCGGCGACAGCGACGCCGGCATTGTTGACGAGGCCCGCAAGCGTCTCGCCGCCCAGCGCCTCGCGGACCTGGCGCGCGGCGGCCAGCACCGCGGCCTCTTCGGTGACGTCGAACAGCAGCGGCGTGAAATTGGCGCCGAATTCGCCGGTGAGCCGATCGGCGTCGGCCTGCTTACGAACGCTGCCGAAGACGCGATAGCCGCGCCCGATCAGGAGTTTTGCAATGGCCCAACCGATGCCGGTGGACGCGCCGGTGATGACAACAGATCGCATTAGTCGTTCCCCCCAATAGTTCCGGCGATCATGTAGGAGGAAGGCGCTGTCGCGCAATGCTGCCCAATTCTCAGTCCGGGCACAGACCACGATTTTACGCGAGTGACGCTCGGCAAGAAGGTGCAGCATATGTCGGTTCTTAGGATGAAGCGCCCACCGAACGTCACGCGACAAGATTGATCGCGATGAGACAACAGATGAAGAGTCGAATCTTGGACTTTGAACAGACTGATGTTTTGACGATTTGAAGCTTGCGGGAAACTCTGAGAAACGACGCGAGGCCAAGAATGTGGTTTAAGCGTCAGTTCTTTGTGCTCAGAGGGCGCTTCAACGCGCGAAGAATTTGAATGAAGCAGCAATGCTTCGCGCGAGAAAGAAAGAGCGAGACCGCTGTTGCGGTCTCGCTCAGAAATAGTCGCGAAGGTTTAAGAATTAGTTTGGCGAGCGAAGCATTTGCTTCACCCGTCATTCCGGGAAGCGATGAAGTCGCGCCCCCGGAATGACGGCGATGCCGTCAGTTCTTCGACTTGTCGACCAGCGCGCCCTTCTTGATCCAGGGCATCATGTCGCGCAGCTTGGCGCCGACTTCCTCGATCGGGTGCGCGGCGAGCTTGGCGCGGGTCGCCTTGAACGAGGTCTGGTTGACCTTGTTCTCGAGCATCCAGTCGCGGGCAAACTTGCCGCCCTGGATGTCGGCGAGAACGCGCTTCATCTCGGCCTTGGTCTCGGCGGTAACGATGCGCGGACCGGTGACGTACTCGCCGTATTCTGCGGTGTTGGAGATCGAGTAGTTCATGTTGGCGATGCCGCCTTCATAGATCAGGTCGACGATCAGCTTCACTTCGTGCAGGCACTCGAAATAGGCCATCTCCGGCGCGTAGCCGGCCTCGACCAGGGTCTCGTAACCGGCCTTGATCAGCTCGACCAGGCCGCCGCAGAGCACGACCTGCTCGCCGAACAGGTCGGTCTCGCACTCTTCCTTGAAGCTGGTCTCGATGATGCCGGCGCGGCCACCACCAACGGCGGAGGCGTAGGACAGGCCGAGGTCATGGGCATTGCCCGAGACGTCCTTGGCGATCGCGATCAGGCAGGGCACGCCGCCGCCGCGCTGATACTCCGAGCGCACGGTGTGGCCGGGGCCCTTCGGCGCGATCATCAGCACGTCGAGGTCGGAGCGGGGATCGAGCAGGTTGAAGTGGACGTTGAGGCCGTGCGCGAAGACGAGCGCTGCGCCCTTCTTCATGTTGTCGTGCAGGTGCTCGCGATAGATGTCGCCCTGGAGCTCGTCCGGGGTCAGCATCATGACGAGGTCGCCCCATTTGGCAGCTTCGGCGACTTCCATCACCTTGAAGCCGGCGGCTTCCGCCTTCTTGACCGAGCCCGAGTCTTTGCGCAGCGCAATCGCCACCTCCTTAACGCCGGAGTCCTTGAGGTTCAGCGCGTGGGCGTGGCCCTGGCTGCCATAGCCGACGATGACGACCTTCTTGCCCTTGATCAGGTTCAGGTCGGCGTCGCGATCGTAATAAACACGCATAGTCGTTTCCTCATTCAGGGCCAGAATCGGCCAAAGGTCGGTGTCCGAAAGGTGAAATTTGCGGATTTCGGGGGCTGTCTAGAGCATTTTGGCCCCTTAAGGAAACCCGTTTCTGCATGGAAATCCGCGACATCATGCATCCATGAAAACGGGGTAGAGGGAGGCGAGCAGCAGGACCGCCATCACGATGTTGAAGGCGCGGACCAGCCGCTCGGAGGTCAGGACTGGCCGCAGTGCAGTGCCGAAAAAGGCCCACACCACGGTCGAGACCGTGCCCACGAGCAGGCTGATCAGGGTCTGAATCGCGATGTTGATCGGGAACTGGGCAATCGCCGCATAGGCCGTGATGGTGCCGATCACGATCACCCAGCCTTTGGCGTTGATCCACTGGAACATGGCGGCGCCCCAGAAGGTCATCGGGCCGCGGCCATCCCCCTCGCCCGGCTTGGCCGCGCCGGAGAAGGCGATCATTGCGGCGAGGTAAATCAGGTAGGCGGCGCCCGCATATTTCAAAATGCTCTGGAGGATCGGATAGGCCAAAAACACCGTGCCGAGCCCGAGACCGACGGCGCCGACCATGAAGGCGAAGCCGATGGTGATGCCGGCAATGTGCGGGATGGTGCGGCGGAAGCCGTAAGTCAGCCCCGACGACAGCAGCATGATGTTGTTCGGGCCCGGTGTGAAGAACATCACGAGGGCGAAGATGATGAAGGCATAGAGCAGCGACTGGGACATGGTCACCTCACGCGATCTTCGCAAGCGGCTGCGGCCGCTTGACCAGCACCATCACCGCAATGCCGCCGATGACGGTCAGCATGCCTGCGAGACGCAACGGCCCGAACCGCTCGCCGAACACGATGCTGGACGCGGCGGAGCCGACGAACGGCACCAGCAGCGCGAACGGCACCACTTGCGCAGCCGGATAGTCGCGCAGCAACCGGCCCCACAGCCAATAGGCGATGCTGGTCGAGATGGCGCCGATCACCAGCAGGCAGATCAGACCAGTGAGCGACATGTGGATCAGCGACTGCCAGGTCGGCGCCGGCCCGTTGACGAGCAGCGCCAGCACGAACAGCGGCACTGCGGTGACGAGGCAGAGCCAGGCAAACAGGTCGAACATTGGCACGCCCCGGGCCCCGCGCAGCAGAATGTTGCCGACGGCAAAACTGAGGGGCGCGATCATCAGCACAGCAAAGGCACCGACGCTGAAATCATAACCGACGGTGCCGCAGATCATCAGCAAGCCGATCGCCGCGATGACGACGCCCAACGTCTGCGCCTGCGTCGGCCGTTCACCGAACGCGAGCGCGGCAAGGCCGATCGTGAACAGCGCTTGGCTCTGCACGACTACGGAGGTCAGTCCCACCGGCACGCCATGGGCGATGCCGTAGGCCTGGCTCAGGAACTGGCCTAAAAACAGCGTGAAGCTGATCGCGATCAGGAGCGACCAGGCGATTTTCGGTTTGCGGACGAACAGGCAGGGCACCGCGGCAATCATGAAGCGCATCGCCGTCATCAGCTCCGGCGAAAACTCGTCGAGCGCGATCCGGCTCGCCACGAAGGCAAGCCCCCAGATGATCGCCACCAGGATGGCGATGAAGATATCGGCCGGCTTCATTGTTGTTCCCGGTTCTGCCTTGTCGTGCAGCCCTGTTGTTCTGGTATCGTCTTGCTCGCCGGCCGTTACATGGAAGAATTGGGTTTGCGCAGGAGATACGTGCCGTGCATCGGCGCGTGATAGTCGGCCGAAACCAGCGTGAAGCCGACATCGGTCAGCATCCGCTCCATGACCCAGCCGAAGGTGGAATATTCGTCGCGCATATGCATCACCACGCTCTCGCGCGAGAAATCGTGGTTCTTGGTCTGGAACTCGGCCCATTGATCGACGTCGCGCTCGACGGCATCGGGCATCGAGACATAAACGATGTCGCGCAGATAGAAGCTCGCGCCCGGCTTCAGCGCACGATAGATCCGCGACATCGCCACCGCCTTCCAGAAATCCGGCAGATGGTGCAGCGTGAATTCGCTGACGATCAGGTCATAGGATTCCGGCTGGTAGGCGAAGCTGAGGAGGCCCGCCGACTGCGTCGCGACCTTTGCCTTGCGGTCGCGCGCATAGATCTCGGCCAGCGCCAGCATCGCCGGCGAGATGTCGATGGCGTCGACCTGCGCTCCCATCAGCGCGGCTTCGGTCGCCAGCACGCCGTTACCGCATCCGATATCGGCGATGCGCCAGCCGCGCTGGACCTCGAGCATTTTCAGTGCGGCGCGCGCGCGCAAATCGGCATCGTCGTGGGCATCATAGATCGATGCCACCGCGGGCTCGATGCCCATCCGGTTCCGCTCGTTATAGTACCAGTCGCGCGCCAGCATGGCTCACATCCCTTCAGGCCCGCGGCCGATCGCGGCAACGCCGGTGCGCGACACCTCGACAAGGCCGAGCGGGCGCATCAGGTCGATAAACTGATTGATCTTGTCCGTATTGCCTGTGATCTCGAACACGAAGCTCTCGGTGGTGGCGTCGATTACGCGGGCGCGGAACGCGTCGGCCAACCGCAGCGCCTCGACGCGATGCTCGCCCTGGCCGCGCACCTTCACCATCGCAAGCTCGCGCTCGATTGAACGCTTGGTCAGCGTCATGTCGACGACGCGATAGACCGGGATCATACGGTCGAGCTGATGCTTGATCTGCTCGATCACCATCGGCGTGCCGGTGGTGACGATGGTGATGCGCGACAGATGCTTCTGGCTCTCGGTCTCGGAGACAGTGAGGCTCTCGATGTTGTAGCCGCGGCCGGAGAACAAGCCGATGACGCGCGCGAGCACGCCGGGCTCGTTCTGCACGAGCACCGAAAGCGTGTGCGTCTCGTTGGGATCGTGACGCTCTTCGATGAAGTAGGCGGATGCCGGCTGGTTCATTGTCGTCCCCTCTATTCTCTCGTCACGCCGTCGCCGGCGCGCCCGTTCCGACCCACTGGCGGAACAGATCGAAATCGATGTTGCCGCCGGACAGCACGAGACCGACGCGCTTGCCTTGCAGTTTTGTCTTTTCCTGAAGTGCCGCGGCGAGCGCGGCAGCGCCGGCGCCTTCGGCGAGATTATGCGTGTCGGTCCAGTAGGCGCGGATCGCGGCGGCGACCTCGTCGTCGGTGACCTCTACGATGCGCGAGGCGCCCTTGCGGATGATGGTGAGCGCTTCCGGATCCGGAATCCGCGTCGCCATGCCGTCGGCGAGCGTGTTGCTGGTCTCGGTCGTCACGACCTTTCCGGCTGCGAACGACAGCGCATAGGACGGCGCTTCCGTCGACTGCACGCCGACGATCTCGGTTTTCAAGCCGAGCAGGTCGCGCGCCATGATGCAGCCGCAGATGCCAGAGCCCTGCCCGATCGGCACATAGAGAATGTCAAGATCGGGCGCGGAGCGGAACAGCTCGAGCGCGTAGGTCGCCACGCCCAGAACCAGATCCGGGTGGAACGAGGGCACCATATGAAGCCCGGCGAATTGCGCGTGACGCCCGGCTTCCTCACGCGCAGCCTGAAAATCCTCGCCATGCTCGACCAGCTCGGCGCCAAAGGTCTTCATCGCGCGGTTCTTCTCGACCGAGTTGCCGCGCGGCACGTAGATCACCGCCGGCACGCCGTGACGGCTTGCCGCGAATGCGAGGCTCTGACCGTGATTGCCGCGCGTCGCCGAGATGATGCCTGGAACGTTCGGCCGCTCGCGCTTCAGCCGCTCGAGATAGACCAGCCCGCCGCGCACCTTGAAAGCGCCGATCGGCGTGTGGTTCTCGTGCTTGACCAGAACTTGCGTGCCGAGCCGCTCGGCCAGCAAGGGCCAGGCATGCGCCGGCGTTGCCGTCACCGCCTGCCCCACGATCGCATGTGCACGCTCGAGCTCGTTCAGGTCGAACATGACGTCACACCAGCGCCTTGCCGCCAGCGAATGCCTTTGCGGTGGCCTCGTCATTGGCCTGTTCCGGCAACAGCATCTCGTTATGCGCCTTGCCGGAGGGGATCATCGGGAAGCAGTTTTCCAGCGCGGCGACGCGGCAGTCGAACAGCACCGGACGCTTGACCGAGATCATCTCCTGGATGGCGCCGTCGAGATCTGACGGCTTGTGCACCTGGATGCCGACGCCGCCATAGGCTTCCGCGAGCTTGACGAAATCCGGCAACGCCTCCGAGTAGGAGTGCGACAACCGGTTGCCGTGGAGCAGCTGCTGCCACTGCCGCACCATGCCCATGTACTGGTTGTTCAGGATGAAGATCTTGATCGGCAGCTCGTACTGCACCGCCGTCGACATCTCCTGCATCGTCATCTGCACCGAGGCGTCGCCCGCGATGTCGATGACGAGGCTGTCCGGGTGCGCCACCTGCACGCCGACCGCGGCTGGCAGGCCGTAGCCCATGGTGCCGAGACCGCCCGACGTCATCCAGCGATGCGGCTCCTCGAAACCGTAGAACTGCGCCGCCCACATCTGGTGCTGGCCCACCTCGGTGGTGATGTAGGTGTCCCTGCCGCGCGTCGCCTCGAACAGGCTCTGGATCGCGTGCTGCGGCAGGATCACGTCGTTGCTCTTCCTGTAATAGAGCGAGTTGCGGGCGCGCCACTGCGTGATCTGCTGCCACCACGCCTTGATGTCGGGCTGCTTCGACTCCGCCTTGAACACCTGGAGGATGTCGCCGAGGATGTTGGCGCAATCGCCGATGATCGGCACATCGACCCGGATGTTCTTGTTGATCGAGGACGGGTCGATGTCGATGTGGATCTTCTTCGAATTCGGCGAGAACGCGTCGACGCGGCCGGTGATGCGGTCGTCGAAGCGCGCACCGACGCACAGCATGACGTCGCAATCATGCATGGTCATGTTGGCTTCGTAGGTGCCGTGCATGCCGAGCATGCCGAGCCAGCTCTTGCCCGACGCCGGATAGGCGCCCAGGCCCATCAGCGTCGAGGTGATCGGAAAGCCGGTGACCTCGACCAGCTCGCGCAGCAGCTTGGTCGCTTCCGGACCCGAATTGATCACGCCGCCGCCGCTGTAGATCACAGGACGTTTGGCATTGGCGAGCAGCGACACGGCTTTGCGGATCTGCGTCGCATCGCCCTTCACGCGCGGCGCGTAGGACCTGTGCACGTCGGACTTGCGCGGCGGATGATAGGTGCCGGTCGCGAACTGCACGTCCTTGGGCACATCGACCAGCACCGGGCCAGGGCGGCCCGTGGTCGCGACGTAGAAGGCCTCGTGCAGCACTTTTGCGAGATCGTTGACGTCGCGCACCAGCCAATTGTGCTTGGTGCAGGGGCGCGTGATGCCGACGGTGTCACATTCCTGGAACGCGTCATTGCCGATCAGATGCGTCGGCACCTGGCCGGAGATGCAGACCAGCGGAATCGAATCCATCAGCGCGTCGGTGAGCGGCGTCACCATGTTGGTGGCGCCAGGACCGGAGGTCACCAGCGCGACGCCCGGCTTGCCGGTCGAGCGCGCATAGCCCTCGGCGGCGTGACCGGCGCCCTGCTCGTGGCGGACCAGGATGTGCTGGACCTCGCTCTGCTGGAAGATCTCGTCATAGATCGGAAGCACGGCGCCACCGGGATATCCGAAGATATCCGTCACGCCATGATCGATGAGCGCGCGGACGATCATCGCGGCGCCGGTCATCTGGTTCGGATCGTGGCTCTTGTCGCTCATTGGCTTGCTCCGGATGCGCTGTTGTCAGCGGCTTCGTTCGTGTCGGGTTCGGGAAATAAAAAAGGCCCCGAAGAGGGCCCATGCACACCGCCTGTCATGTGGATGGCAGCTAGCCACCCCCGGCGGTGTGCCTGGGTACGACGGCGATAAGGAGTTTGGTAATAATGTTACGCATGGCAGGTGCCCGGCTTCCCAAAGGTTGCGCGAAACATAGCGGCCAAAGCCCGGATGTCAAGGCAATGCGGCCGTTCCCGCGCGATTTTGGCAGTGTAGCGGCGTTCCCGGAGTTCGGCGAGAGGTAAAATCGGGAACCGGGGCACAAAAGCGCGTCAGCCGGCGTCCCTTGCTGACTTGACGGAGGCTGCGAGCCACCCCCTCGCCTCACCCAGCTTCACCCATTCGAACTCGGGCAGCTGGTGGCGGAACCAGGTGAACTGGCGCTTGGCGTAGTGGCGGGTGTCGGCGCGGCCGACGGTCGCCGCCTCATCGAGACTTATCTCGCCGCGCAAATGGCGGATCAGTGCCGGCACGCCATGCGCCTTCATGGCCGGCAACAGCGGGGCGAGGCTGCGCGCAGCGAGCCGCTCCACCTCCTTCAGCGCGCCCGCGCCGAGCATGGCGTCGAACCGGGCATCGATGCGGGCATAGAGCTCGTCGCGCTCGGGTGCGAGAAACACCGCGCGAAAACTGTCCTTCGGCAACAGCGGCGGCTCGCCCTCTTGGTGCCAATCGAGCAGCGAACGTCCGGTCGCTTCGATCACTTCGAGCGCGCGCGCGATGCGGGTGCGGTCGCGCAGGTTCAATCGCTCCGCGGCGCGTGGATCGCGGGCCGCGAGTTCCGCATGCAGGGCCTCGACGCCGTTCCGCTCCAGCCGCGCTCGTACGTCGTCGCGGATCTCGGTAGGGATCGGCGGCACCACCGAGAGACCCGCCGTGAGCGCCTTGAAATACAGCCCAGTGCCGCCGATGAAGATCGGCAGGCGGCCTTCAGCCCGCGCCTCTTCGAGCGCCTTGGCCGCGTCGTTCACCCAGGCGCCGGCCGAAAAATTCACCGCCGCATCGACATGGCCATAGAGGCGGTGCGGCACCCGCGCCTCCTCGGCCCCTGTGGGACGCGCGGTGATGATGCGCAGGTCGTGATAGACTTGCATGGAATCGGCATTGATGACGACGCCGCCCGTGGTCAGTGCAAGCTCGAGCGCTAGCGCCGACTTGCCGCTGGCGGTCGGGCCTGCGATAAGCACGGCCTTGCCAACATGGCTTCTGCTGACTTGCCCCTCGTTCACGAAAACCTCAAATGTCCCTCGTCGCCACGCTGATCTGCAATCCCGCCAATCCCGCGCTCGACTCGACCATCGTCGACGGCGCCCGCGCCGTGCTGCCGCAGGCGCTGCCAGCACACTGGCTGTTCGACGGGGTCGCGGTCGACATTCCCTTCGGCGCCGACAGTAACCTCGAAGGCGACCGCCACGCCATCGAACAACGGTTGCGCGAGCTTCGCGGCGACCTCCCGATCGACATCGTCGTGCAGCCAGTCGGCTTCCGGCGCAAGAGGCTTTTTCTCGCCGACATGGATTCCACCATGATCGGCCAGGAATGCATCGACGAGCTCGCCGATCTCGTCGGGATGAAGGCGCATGTCGCAGGCATCACCGAGCGCGCAATGCGCGGCGAGATCGAGTTCGAGCCGGCGCTGCGCGAGCGCGTCGCGCTTCTGAAGGACCTTCCCGCCAGCGTCGTCGACAAGGTGCTGGCCGAACGCATCACGCTGACCCCGGGCGGCCGCGAGCTGGTCGCCACGATGCGCGCGCACGGCGCCTATACCTGCCTCGTTTCCGGCGGCTTCACCTTGTTCACGAGCGCGGTCGCCGCAAAGCTCGGCTTCCAGGAGAACCGCGCCAACGAGCTCGTCGTGCGCGACGGCAAATTCGCCGGCGAAGTGAAGGAGCCGATTTTGGGCCGCGCAGCCAAGCTCGCGACGCTGGTCGATTTGATGGAGTCGTTTGATCTCGACGATATCGACTCGGTCGTCGTCGGCGACGGCGCCAACGATCTCGCGATGATCCAGGCGGCGGGGCTGGGTGTGGCATATCACGCGAAGCCCGCGGTGGCGGCTGCAGCTTCCGCGCGGATCGATCACGGCGATCTCACCGCGCTGCTGTATGCGCAGGGGTATCGGCGCGACGAGTTTGTGGAGGCCTAGCCTGCTCTCCAGCGTCATCACCCGCCTTGTGCGCAATTGCGCACTGGGGCGGGTGATCCAGTATTCCAGAGGCCGCGAGGATCGAACCGAGAAGCCGCGCCCTGGATGCCACGGTCAAGCCGGGGCATGACAGTGTGCGGCGAACAGCGGCTCTTACTGCACGCTCAACGCCACGAACCGCAATTCGCCGTCGCCGTTGGAAACCAGCAGCAGCACGGACTTCTTGCCGTCCTTCTTGAGCTGGTCGACCCGCTTCTGGATGTCGGCACCGCTCGACACGGCTTCCTGCGCCACCTCGACGATGACGTCGCCGGCGGAGAGCCGCTTCTCGGCGGCATCCGAATTGGCGTCGACATTGGTGACGACCACGCCCTTGACGGTGTCCTTGATCTTGTAGCGCGCGCGCAGATCCTTGCTGATCACCGCGAGATCGAGGCCGAGCGCCTTCTGCGTCACCAGCTTCTCAGGCGCGGGCTCGTCGGTCTTCACCGCAGCCTGCACCTTGTCGGGATCCTGGAGGCGGCCGAGCGTGACCTTCTTGGTCTGCTCCTCGCCCTTGCGGATGATAATGACGTCGACCTCCTTGCCGACGGCGGTGTCGGCGACGACGCGGGAAAGGTCCTTCGGGTCCTTGACGTCCTTGCCGTCGAACTTGACGACGACGTCGCCGGGCTCGATGCCGGCGGGCTTGGCCGGACCCTTGTCGTCGACGCCGGCAACCAGCGCGCCGCGCGGCGGCTTGATGTTGAGGCTCTCGGCGATCTCGTCGGTGACGCTCTGAATGCGCACGCCGAGCCAGCCGCGGCGTAGTTCGCCGAACTGACGGAGCTGGTCGACCACGCCCGCGACCGTCTTCGACGGCACGGCGAAGCCGATGCCGATCGAGCCGCCGGAGGGCGAGATGATCAGGGTGTTGACGCCGACGACGTCGCCATCGAGGTTGAACAGCGGGCCGCCGGAATTACCACGATTGATGGCGGCGTCGGTCTGGATGTAGCTGTCATAGGGACCCGAGGAGATGTCGCGGTTCTTGGCCGAGACGATGCCCGCCGTCACCGTGCCGCCGAGGCTGAACGGGTTGCCGATCGCAACCACCCAGTCGCCGAGGCGCAGCTTGTCGGAGTCGCCGAACTTCACCGACACCAGCGGCTTCGGCGGCTTGAACTTCAGCACGGCAAGGTCGGTCTTCTTGTCGACGCCGACCAGCTCGGCCTTGATCTTGCTGCCGTCGTTGAGAATGACGTTGATCTCGTCGGCATCCGCGATGACGTGGTTGTTGGTCACGACGACGCCGGAGGTGTCGATGATGAAGCCGGAGCCGAGCGAGTTGGCTTTGCGCGGCGGGCCGCTGTCGCCGCCCTTGCCGCCGCCGCCGGGACCCTTGCGGTTCTTGAAGAAGTCGTCGAAGAATTCCTCGAAGGGCGAGCCGGGCGGAAGTTGCGGCATGGTGTTGCTGCCGCCGCCGCTGCCCTTGGCTTCAACGGTCTGCGAGGTCGAGATGTTGACGACCGCGTCGATCACCTTCTCGGCGACGTCGGCGATGCCTTCCGGTCCGCGCGCATAGGCTGGCGAGCCGAACGCGCTGACAGCGCCGACGGCGAGCGCAGCCAGCCCAAGTCGCAAGCGGATCGGGCGCAAGCGGGTCGGGGCAATGGTGGCAGCGGTCATTGTGGTCTCCAGAGAAAAGAATGCGACGCCAAGGATTCGGCCCGAAGACTGCGCTCGAACGGGGGGACGGCGCAAGCACGGAGCTTAACGGGCTTCAAGACCCCGATAATACGGCGAAAACCCGCCCTGCGCCTTCACTTTGGCGTTGGCGCGTCCTTCAGATGGGCCGCCGCATCACCCAGATCAGGATCAATCCGGCGACAGCCGAACCGATCCCAACCGCGCGCAGGACGTTGTCCGGCGTGGCGATTGCGCTCTTCATGGCCTTGCGCATCCAGGCAGGACTTGCCGCGAACATCAAGCCTTCGAGCACGAACAGAATGCCTAAGCCGATGAGGAAGTCGGCGAACGCAATGGACCTCATCGGATTGGAACTCCCGTTATGCTGTTCTTGTCTGGACAAAGGGCGGCAGAAGCGCCGCCCTTCGTCTAGCTTACGGCTTCGCCGGTGTCTCGGTCGCCGTCTTGCCGCTCGGGTTACTGAAATACCGGAAGAAATTCGAATCCGGCCGCAGCAGGAAGCGGGTATCGCCCGACTTCAGCCCGTTCTCGTAGGCCGACATCGACCGGTAGAAGGCGAAGAAGTCAGCATCCTTGCCGTAGGCCTCGGCGAACAGGCGGTTGCGTTCGGCGTCACCGACGCCGCGCGTCTGCTCGGCGGTCGAGTTCGCCTCGGCAATGATCACGGTTGCCTCGCGATCAGCCTTGGAGCGGATCTCCTGCGCCTTCTGGCCGCCCTGCGCGCGGAACTCGGCCGCCTCGCGCTGACGTTCGGTCTGCATGCGCTGGTAGACCGCCTGGCTGTTCTGCTCCGGCAGATCGGCGCGGCGGATCCGGACGTCGACGACCTCGATGCCGTAACCGTCGGCCTCGTGGTCGAGCTGCTCGCGGATGCGTCCCATCAGCTTCTCGCGCTCATCACGCACCACAGTGATGAAGTTGACCTCGCCGAGCACGCGGCGCAGCGCTGCGTTCAGCAGCGAGGTGAGCTGGAGGTTCGCAGCCTGGATCGAGCCCACGCTCTGATAGAAGCGCAACGCGTCCTTGATGCGGTAGCGCGCAAAGGCGTCGACCACGAGGCGCTTCTGGTCGGAGGCAATGACCTCCTGCGATGGGTTCTCGAGATCGAGGATCCGCTTGTCGATGTTGATCACGGAGTTCCAGGGCGCCTTGAAGTGCAGCCCGGGGTCGGTGATGACGTCCACCGGCTTGCCGAATTGCAGCACGATGGTCTGCTCGGTCTGCTGCACCGTGAACAGCGACATGTAGGCGACGATCATAATCATCAGCAGCGCAAGCAGCGCAACAATGCCTGTAACTGGAGACCTCATCGGGTGCCTCCGGTCGACTGCTGGCCGGTCGCGGCAGGCCGCTTGGCCGTCAATTCGCTGAGCGGGAGATAGGGCACGATGCCCTGGCTCGAGGAGCCCCCGTCATAAATCAACTTCTCGGAGCCGCCGAGCAGGCGCTCCATCGTCTCCAGATAGATCCGTTCACGCGTCACGTCGGGCGCCTTCTTGTATTCCTCGTACACTTTCAGGAAGCGTGCGCTCTGGCCCTTAGCCTCGGCGACCGCCTGCTCCTTGTAACCTTCGGCCGCTTGCAAGATCTGCGAGGCGCGGCCGCGCGCGTCCGGCACGACCTTGTTGGCGTAGGTCTGCGCTTCGTTTTGCAGCTGCTCGAGGTTGGCGCGCGCTGCCTGCACGTCGCGGAAGGCATCGATCACCTGCGCTGGCGGATCGACCTTCTGCATCTGCACCTGGGTGATCTGGATGCCGGCGCCGTAGCCGTCGAGCGTCTTCTGCATCAAATCCTGCACGGTGGCTTCAGTCTGCGTCCGTGCCCCGGTCAGGATCGGCTGGATGTTGGAGCGACCAATCACCTCGCGCATGGCGCTTTCGGCGACCGCCTTCACGGTGCCCTCGGGGTTCTGGATGTTGAACAGGAAGTTACCGACGCCGTTGGGCTTGATGCGCCACAATACGGTGAAGTCGACATCGACGATGTTCTCGTCGCCGGTCAGCATCAGGCTCTCTTCCGGCACGTCGCGGATCGAGCGGCCGCGCCGGGCGGGATCGTCGATCAACGTCATGCCGATCGAAATGGTGGACACGCGCAGCGCCTTCGGCAGCAGCACGGTCTCGATCGGATAGGGCAGATGATAGTTCAGGCCCGGGTCCACGGTGCGCACGTGCTTGCCGAAACGCAGCACGACGCCTTGTTCTTCAGACTGTACCCTGAAGAAGCCCGACAAAAGCCAGAGCGCGATGATGATGAGCAGGATCAGCGTGATGCCGATGCCGGAGAAATAGCCGCCCGGCATGATCTGCTGGAGCCGGTCCTGGCCACGCCGCAGAAGGTCCTCCAGATCCGGCGGCCTCGGGCCGACCGGTTGCGGGCCTGTGCCCCATGGTCCTTTCGGACCCGAGCCCCACGGGCCACCGCCCTGATTCTTCCACGGCATTCGACGCTCTCCTCGGCAGACCAGAACTAGAACTTGCCCGGCCCGCATTGTCCGGTCCGGCTTTATAGGGGACCGGCAGGTCCCTTACAACGCGGCCATAACCGTCCCACGAGCTATGCTCGGGCACGGAAAAGTCAATGTAAACATTGGCGAATGCAGTTAATTGGGCGGCCGCCGACGATATGTCACATAGGAGTAGTCGGCGCTGTCGTCCGGGCCGGCCGGGTGGCGGACGCGGCTCGTTTCGTCCCACTCGGCCCTGTCGATCTCGAAATGCGTGTCGCCGTCGGGCCGCGCATGCACTTCCGTGATTTCGAGGCGATCGGCGCGATCGAGCCATTGCCGGTAGATTTCGGCGCCGCCGATCACCGCAATCTCGGCGACCGAACGCCGCAGGGCATCGCCGCGCGCGACTATGCCGGCAGCCGCAGACGATGTCGTGACAATGGCGCCGGCGGCGCGATAGGCCTCATCGCGCGTGATCACGATGTTGGTGCGATGGCGCAGCGGCCTGGGCAGGGATTCGAAGGTCTTGCGCCCCATGATCACCGGCTTGCCGATGGTAAGCGCCTTGAAGCGCGCCATATCGGATTTCATTCGCCACGGCATCGCGTTGCCTGCGCCGATGACGCCGTTCTCCGCAATCGCAACAACGAAGACGATCTCCATCAAGACTCGCTCCCCGCAAGCCGCGCCAGCGCAGGCCCGTTGACACGGCACAGCGTCCAGTCGTCCATCATCACGGCGCCGAGCGATTTGTAGAACGCAATCGACGGTGCGTTCCAGTCGAGCACCGACCATTGCAGGCGCGACCAGCCGTTCTCGACACATTCCTTCGCCAGATAAACCAGCAGCGCCTTGCCGAGGCCTTTGCCCCGATGTGAGGGCCGCACGTACAGATCTTCGAGGTAGATGCCGTAGCGGCCGCTGAAGGTGGAGAAATTTGCAAACCAGACCGCGAAGCCGACCGCTTCACCGTTCCACTCGGCGAGTGCGCAAAAGAGCCGCGGATCGTTGCCGAACAGCGCCTCCGCAATCATCGCCTCGGTCGCCTCGACCTCGTGCGACAGCTTTTCGTACTCGGCGAGCTCGCGGATGAACGCAAGAACGATCCCGGCTTCGCCAGGACGCGCGCGACGGATGTTGAGCGACATTGGCGTCAGACCGCGACCGCCGCCTTGATGTGCGGATGCGGATCGTAGCCGACGAGCTCAAAATCCTCGTAGCGGAAGGAGAAGATGTCCTTCACGTCGGGGTTGATCCGCATCACCGGCAGCGCACGCGGCGCCCGCGTGAGCTGAAGCCGCGCCTGCTCCAGATGGTTGGAGTAGAGATGGGTGTCGCCGAACGAATGCACGAAGTCGCCGGGCTTCAGGCCCGTGACCTGCGCCACCATCATGGTGAGCAGGGCGTAGGAGGCGATGTTGAAGGGCACGCCGAGGAAGACGTCAGCCGAGCGCTGGTAGAGCTGGCACGACAGCTTTCCGTTCGCCACGTAGAACTGGAACAGGCAGTGACACGGTGGCAACGCCATCTTGTCGACTTCGGCTGGATTCCAGGCCGAGACGATCAGTCGGCGCGAATCCGGATTACGCTTGATCATGTCGACCACGTTCGAAATCTGGTCGATGCTGCGGCCGTCCGGCGCAGGCCAGGAGCGCCATTGATGGCCGTAGACCGGGCCGAGATCGCCATTGGCATCCGCCCACTCGTCCCAGATGGTGACGCCGTTGTCGCGCAGATATTTGATGTTGGTGTCGCCCTTCAGGAACCACAACAGCTCATGCACGATCGCCTTCAGCGGCAGGCGCTTGGTGGTCAGCATCGGGAAGCCGGCGGACAGATTGAAGCGCATCTGATGGCCGAACACCGATAGTGTGCCGGTGCCGGTCCGATCGGTCTTCTCGGCGCCGTCTGAAAGAATCCGCTCGAGCAGGTCCTGATACTGGTGCATGTGTCATGAGCCTTTGGGAAGGCGGCGAACTTACCGGCCACCCCCGTGCTGCGACAGCGTCGATTCGCCGCCCGCACCGATTATACCCGGAAAAGTGAGCATTCCCGGCACAAACGACAAGGGGCGGAACTGATGTCCCGCCCCTCGCCTATCGGCTTGATTGTGCTGATTAACTTGCCGGCTTGAGCACCGGGGTCCACTTCGCGATTTCGCTCTTCACAAGGGTAGCGAGCGCCTCCGGCGTCCGTTCCGCGGGGGTCGGGATGACGCTGCCGAGCTCGAGCAGGCGCTTGCGTACGGTCTCGTCGTCGAGCGCCTTGACGGCGGTGGCATTCAGGCTCGCCACGATCGCGGGCGAGGTTCCCTTCGGTGCGAACATCGCGTTCCAGGCCTGGGCCTGGAACGCGGGCAAGCCTGCCTCCGCTGTCGTCGGCACGTTTGGCAGCGACGGATTGCGCTCCGCCGTCGCGATCGCATAGGCCTTGATGGTGCCCGCGTTGATCTGCGGCACGGCGTTGACAATCTGGTCGCAGATGTAATCGACCTGGCCTGCCACCAGCGCGTTCATCGCAGGACCCGTGCCGTTGAAGGGCACGCCGACCGGCTTGATGTCGAGGATGGAGTGCAGCAGCTCACAGGACACATGCGAGACCGAGCCGATGCCGGCATGCGCTGCATTCACCTTCTCGGCGTTGGCCTTCACGTAAGTGACGAATTCCTTGAGGTCCTTCGGCGGAAAATCCTTGCGCGCCAGGATCAGGATCGGCGTGCCCGCGAGCAGCGCGATCGGCTCAAAATCCTTTTCGGGATGATAGGCGAGCTTCGGATAGAGCGGCACTGAGGCGGCGTGCGTGCCCATGTGCCCGGTGATCAGCGTATAGCCATCATTGGCTGCGCGCGCTGCACGCGTGGTCGCGGTGGTGCCGCCGGCGCCGACCACGTTCTCGATAATGATGCTCTGCCCCAGCGTCTGCGCCATATGCGACGTGACGATGCGCGAGATCACGTCGGTCGGGCCGCCCGCGGCGAACGGCACGATCATGGTGATGCTGCGGGTCGGATAGGTCTGCGCCGCGCCTGGTGCGACAAAGCCGCACAGCGATGCGAGCACTGCTGCACATGCGCCTGCGGCAAGCACGCGAATGGACGTCATCTCGATCTCCTTGTCGGTCCCTTGCGACACAAACAAAAATGCCGGCCTCACGGCCGGCATTTTCATTTCACGAAGCTGTCGGCCAAGTCGATTGGACTTCCGAATGCGGCGCGCCGACGCAGGCGCAGCGCGATCAGCTCTCGGATTCGGTGAACACCTCGTCGCGCTTGGCCCGCAAGAAAGGTAGAACCGTGAGCACCAGCAGGAAGGCAGCGATCGCCAGCAGCACGGCCGACAGCGGGCGCGTCAGGAATACGGTCCAGTCGCCGCGCGATATCAGAAGTGCGCGGCGCAGGTTCTCTTCCATCAACGGTCCGAGCACCATGCCGAGCAGCAACGGCGCCGGCTCGAAATCGTGCTTGATCAGCCAGTAACCGACCAGGCCGAACACGCCTGCGAGGACGACGTCGACCGGCGCGTTGTTCACCGAGTAGATGCCGATCGCGCAGAAGATCACGATCGAGGGGAACATCAGCCGGTAGGGCACGCGCAACAGCCGCACCCAGATTCCGACCAGCGGCAGGTTGATGATGATCAGCATCAGATTGCCGATCCACATCGAGGCGATCATGCCCCAGACGAGCTCCGGCTGCTTTTGCATCACCTGCGGACCCGGCACGATGCCATGAATGGTCATCGCGCCAACCATCAACGCCATCACGGCGTTCGGCGGGATGCCGAGCGTCAGCAACGGGATGAAGGAGGTCTGCGCCGCGGCGTTGTTGGCGCTTTCCGGCGCCGCCACACCCTCGATCGCACCGCGGCCGAACCGCGACGGGTTCTTGGCGATCTTCTTCTCGAGCGTATAGGACGCAAAGGACGCGATGACAGCGCCGCCACCCGGCAGGATGCCGAGGATCGAGCCGAGCACGGTGCCGCGCAGAATCGCAGGCGCGGAGTCGATCAGGTCTTTCCTGGTCGGCATCAGGCCGGTGATCTTCTGCTGCACGAGATCGCGGTTCATCTCGGCGCCGGCGTCGAGATTGCGAATGATCTCGGCGAAGCCAAACACGCCCATCGCCACCGTCGCAAAGCCAAGTCCGTCGGCGAGCTCCGGAATGTTGAAGGCCATGCGCGAGGCGCCGGTCTCGATGTCCGAGCCGACCATCGACAGCAACAGGCCAAGCACGATCATCGCGATCGCTTTCAGTACCGAGCCCTTGGCCAGCACCACCGCGAAGATCAGGCCGAGCACCATCAGCGAGAAATATTCGGCCGGACCGAAGGCCAGCGCGAGCTTGGTCAGGGGCGCACCAAGCACGGCAATCAGGACGGTCGCGACGCAGCCGGCGAAGAACGAGCCGATCGCGGCGATCGCCAGCGCCGGGCCGGCGCGGCCCTGCTTCGCCATCGCGTGGCCGTCGATGGCGGTGACGACCGATGTCGCCTCACCGGGAATATTGACCAGGATCGAGGTGGTCGAGCCGCCGTACTGAGCACCGTAGTAGATGCCGGCTAGCATGATCAGCGCGCCGACCGGCGGCAATCCGAACGTGATCGGCAGCAGCATCGCCACTGTTGCGACGGTGCCTATGCCCGGCAGCACGCCGACAAGCGTGCCGACCAATGCGCCAATCAGGCACATGAGAATATTGATCGAGATCGGGAGCGACAGGCCATAGAGCCACCAGGGTGACCACCAGGAGATCTGAAACACCACACCGAAACCGAGGCCCAGATTGTGGAAGAGATCGAACATCACACCCTCACTGAGCCAGGAAGCGCGGGAACATCGGCATCGGCAGCCCGAGCACGTAGGGGAAGAGCAGCGCGCAGCCGAGCGTCAGGCAGGCGCCGACGATGATCGCTTCGACCCAGCGCGTCTCATGCGTGCCCGTCGCCGCGATCAGGAAGCTCGCGAACGCCGTAACCACGACCCCAAGCGGACGAATCGCCAACGCGAAGAAGACGATCGAGATCATCACGAACAGCGGCCCGCGCCAGGCATAGTGCGCCATCGCCGGCCCATCGGTCAGCAGTCCCGTTAACGCGATGCCGGCGCCAAGTGCGACGAGCAGCCCGCCAAACATCCGCGGCGCCGTGCCTGCTCCGAAGGAGAAGCCGCGCATTCCCTGCAAATCGCTGGAGGCCCACAGCGCAAACAACGCCAGCGCCATCAGAACGATGCCGCCGACATAGTCCTGTGCCGACCTGATCGTCATGAAGATCGTGAGGATCGCCACCGCAAACAGCGGATAGGAATAGACCAGTGCCAGCAGCACATCGGATGACGTCTGCTTGGTGTCACCGCCGACCGCTCTGAGCAACGCACCGGGAGCGCCAACAACCAGCGCCGCGGCGTGGCTCGTCAGGACGGTGGCCGGACCGCGCCCGGCGCCCCAGCCAAAGAAGGTCCCGATCGACCAGATGAATTCGAAAATCTGCGGCGCCACGGCCAGCAGACAGAAGGCGATCACCACCGACGTGTTTCGGGTCGTCGTCGCCGAGTGGCCCATTGTATCGGCCATGCATGTCTCCTCCGCGACTCGGTAAGTCACGAGCATTGTTGTTCTATCGGCTGGAAATCGATCCCCCGCCCGGATCATTGCCTAGCGATTTTCATCACACAATGCCAGCAAAACCCAACAAGCCCCCGGCTAGCAAAAGCCATAGTGGATTGACGCGCGAGACAGCGGCGATCACTGCAACGGTCACGGTCAGAAGCAGTGCAGCAATGGTGCGATCGGTCGACTGGGCCAGGATCAGGGCACTTGCCGCCATCAATCCGATCGAGAGCGGAACCAGCGCAGCCTGAATCAGACCGGGCCAGCGCGATTGGCTCGGCCGGTTCAGGAGCCGGCTGACATAATAGGCAAGCAGCGCCGTCGGCAGGCACATCGCCAGCGTTGCGGCGAGAGCCCCGGGAATGCCGGCAACGGCATAGCCGATTAACGTGACGATAAGGACGTTGGGACCAGGCGAGAGCTGCGCGATCGCATAGGCGTCGACGAACTGCTTGTCGGTCATCCAGTGATGCACATCGACTGCGATGCGGTGCATCTCGGGCACGGCGGCCGCGGCACCGCCGACCGCGAACAGCGACATCAGACCAAAGGTGGAGATCAGCGCCCAGATCGGGTTCTCACTGGTCATGCTGCTACCTTCCGTCGCATCAGGAAGATGACGCCGACGCTGACCGGGATCGCGACCAGCAGCACCGCCTGGAGCGGCAGGCGAAGCACGCCGATGGCGATGAACACCGCAAGCATCAGGATCAGCGCGATGGCATCCATCCGCTTGAGCAGCGGCGTCATCATGCGGAAGACCACGGCGATCAGGAGCCCGACCGCGGCGCAGGAGATGCCGGCGAGGCTGCGGCGCAGCAGGTCTACGTCGCCGAACCGTGCGTAGACGATCGCGAGCCCGGTCATGATCAGCGTCGGCGGCAGCAACAGCCCGGCGAATGCGGCAACGCCGCCCGCGATCCCGCGCAGCCGCGACCCGAACACCATCGACAAATTGACGATGTTGGGCCCGGGCAGGAAGTGGCAGAGCGCAAAAGTCTCGTTGAATTCGTCCGCCGTCATCCAGCGGTGCTGCTCGACGATGGCCCGCCGGGCGAACACCAGGACCCCGCCGAAACCAGCCAGCGACATCCGGGCGAAGGCCATGAACAGCGCCGGCAGGCTGGGCGGAAGGCTGTGGTCGGGGGCGATATCCGGCTCTTGATCTGGTTCTTCGGCGGCCGGTGCTGAATCCGTGGACATCGGAGGAACTTAGAGCCTGTACCGCCTCGCGGCCAAGACCGTCGAGCACCTATCCAAAGGGAACAATACCGTGCCGCGCCAAACCCCTGTCTTTCTAAACCTTTGCCCCCTATATTGGGGGTGCCGGTTCGCCGGCTATGGAAATAAACGGTCGTCGCAATAAACCATTCGGACCCGGGGGCGGTACCCGGCGCCTCCACCAAAGCTCATCGTTCGGCGGGCTTGGCCCACTGACAAGTGAGCTTCGGCGGGGGCGAAATAGGATCGACGAGGGCGTAAAGGGCGTTCTTTTTCTCGGTATTGTTCCGCCGTTATCGGGCTATGCAATAGTTGCCAACGACAACTTTGCTCCGGTTGCTCAGGCTGCGTAACGCAGTTTGAAAGACCATTCTGAAGTCCTAACGGGTTAAGCTCCGTTAGGCGGGGTTCGGAGGCACCTGGCAACAGAAGCCTCCACTTACCTCTTATTTCCTTCCGGGCGGGGACTCCTGCTGACCCGTCAGGCGCGGTACTATTGCGGCTTGGCGAGTCGGGCCGGCAGGGCCCGTCTCCTGGAATGCAACAGGACCACCATGGCGACCGATCATATCCGATACGATGTGCTGGCCCGCGACGCGCTGCGCGGCGTGCTGCGCAAGGTGCTGACCGATGCGGCGTCCCATGGACTGCCGGGCGAGCATCATTTCTTCATCACCTTCGTCTCGAAGGCCGAGGGCGTGAAGATCTCGTCGCGGCTGCTGGCGCAGTATCCGGAAGAGATGACCATCATCCTCCAGCACCAGTTCTGGGACCTGACCGTGCTCGAGGATCGCTTCGAGGTCGGCCTGTCCTTCGGCGGCATTCCGGAGCGGCTGATCGTGCCGTTCAGCGCCATCAAGAGCTTCCTCGATCCGTCCGTGAAATTCGGCCTCCAGTTCGAAACCTCGGATGTCGCCGAGGTGGCGATCGAGACGTTGCCGGCCGCGCCGTCGGCCATAGCTGTGCCCGCGCCTGCCACTGAGCCGGCGGAGACCGCTGACGAGCCGACCCCGCCGAACCAGGGCGGCGCCGAGGTCGTGCGACTCGATCGTTTCCGCAAGAAATGATCTAGGTTGGGCGCGAGACCGTCGCGCCCGGCCAAACTGCCTATATAGAAGAGCATATGAAGAAGCCGCGCGGCGTTTCGCGCGGCAGAACGGATGTGCTCATGGCCAAGACTCCCCGCTCGAAGACTGCCCGCCCCGCTCGCTCCGCGACCCGCATCGAGACCGACAGCTTTGGTCCGATCGAGGTCCCCTCCGATCGCTATTGGGGGGCGCAGACCGAGCGCTCGCGCCAGAATTTTCGCATCGGCATCGATCGCATGCCGATTTCGCTGGTACATGCGCTCGGCATCGTCAAGCTCGCCGCGGCGCAGTCCAACCGCGAGCTCGGCCTGCTCGACCAGCGTCGCGCCAACGCGATCATCCGCGCCGCGCGCGAGGTGATCGACGGCAATCTCGACGACCATTTCCCTCTGGTGGTGTGGCAGACCGGCTCGGGCACCCAGAGCAACATGAACCTCAACGAGGTGATCGCCAACCGCGCCAATGAGCTGCTCGGCGGCGAGCTCGGCACCAAGAAGCCGGTGCATCCGAACGATCACGTCAACATGAGCCAGTCGTCGAACGACTCTTTTCCCACCGCGATGCATATCGCGGCCGCAGGCCGTATCACGGCCGATCTCGTTCCCGCGCTCGGCGAGCTGCACCGCGCGCTGCGCAAGAAGGAGAAGGAGTTCGCCAAGATCGTCAAGATCGGCCGCACCCATACCCAGGATGCGACGCCGCTGACGCTCGGCCAGGAATTTTCCGGCTATGCCGCGCAGGTCGAAAGCGGCATCGCGCGGCTGAAGGTCGCAGTGAAGGATCTCTATCCGCTGGCGCAGGGGGGCACCGCCGTCGGCACCGGCCTCAACTCCAAGCCGCGCTTTGCAAAGCTGTTTGCGAAGCACGTTGCCGGGATTACCAGGATCCCCTTCACCAGCGCGGCCAATAAATTCGAGGCGCTGGCTTCCAACGACGCCTATGTGCTGGTGCACGGCGCCATCAATTCCGTCGCGACAGGCCTGTTCAAGATCGCCAACGACGTCCGCTTGCTCGGATCGGGTCCCCGTTCGGGCCTCGGCGAACTGATCCTGCCGGAGAACGAGCCGGGCTCATCGATCATGCCGGGCAAGGTCAATCCGACCCAGTGCGAGGCGATGACCATGGTGTGCTGCCAGGTGTTCGGCAATCACACCGCCATCACAGTCGCTGGCAGCCAGGGCCATTTCGAGCTCAACGTCTACAAGCCCGTGCTTGCCTATAACATGCTACACTCGATCCGCCTGCTCGCGGACGCCGCACGGTCCTTCACCGAGCATTGCATCAGCGGCATCCGCGCCGACGAGAAACACATCAAGGAGCTGATGGAGCGCTCGCTGATGCTCGTGACTGCGCTGGCGCCGAAGATCGGCTACGACAACGCGGCCAAGGTGGCGAAAACGGCGCATGCCAACGGCACCACGCTGAAGGAAGAGGCATTGCGGCTCGGCTTCGTCTCAGCGGATGAGTTCGACCGCCTGGTGCAGCCGGAGAAGATGACGAGACCCGGGTGAATTCCGAATTCCGATAGTCATCCGTAATGATACGGAGCCAAAAAGCTCATAAATATAAGGCTAAGCGGGCAGGATTTGATTACCGTCAATGCCGCGGCGGGGATGCGTGTTACGCAAGCCTCTCCGCCCTTGGCAGGGCGAAATTCATCGTTTGATGGCCGACAGGCCGATTGACGAGGACAAGCGAATGGCGATCAAGTCTCATGGGGCGCAGTGCGGCGCCTGGTTTCTGAGTGTTTCATCCAGTCTGAGGAGGATCGGGTGATGGAGACGCGGCATGGGGAACGTCATCAACCTGAATCGTTTCAGGAAGCGCGCCGAGCGGGAAACCTCGGCGAAGCAGGCGGACGTCAACCGGGCGAAGTTCGGCCGCACGAAGGCGGAGCGGTCGGCGGAGGAGACGCGCGCGGACCAGGCGAAGGAGCACCTGGACCAGCACCGGATCGATCGCGAGGATCAGCCATGAAATCGCCCGTCGTGAAACGATCGATCGTGGTCGCCGGCCACAAGACCAGCGTCAGCCTGGAAGAGGCGTTCTGGAACGGCATGAAGGAGATCTCGGGCCTGCGTAACATGACGCTGTCCGAGCTCGTCGGCGAAATCGACGGCGGCCGCCAGCAGGGCAATCTGTCCTCGGCGATCCGCCTGTTCGTGCTCGATTATTTCAAGAGCCGCGCCATGGCCGCCATCCAGCCGGAAAAGGTCCCGGCCCTGTAGCGCCGGGGCGATTTCGCCACGCGTTCGTGATCTGCACTTTAAAATCGCTCTAAGGTGCAGCTTCGGCGCGCGAGCGCGCTTGACCTCAATGCCTTGCGTTGAAAATACAGGGCATGACCGATACCAAGACGACGCGCCCCGAGATGCCGCTGGGTCTGGCCCTGCGCGGCTACACCGGCGTCATTCAGCACCTTTCCACCAAGGACACCGGCTCGGCTCTCTCGGACATCGAGCTCGAGAGCCGGCTGATCGAGCTCGGCTTCGTCGAGGGGGCGCGGGTGGAAGTCCTGCACGAGGGGCTGGTCGGGCGCGACCCGATCGCCGTCCGTGTCGACAACATCACGATCGCGGTGCGCCGTCGTGAAGCCATGGCCATCATCGTCGCTTAGATAGCGACCGGACCCTTAATCCATGGAAGCACCCCTGCTGCATCTCGCCCTGGTGGGCACGCCAAACAGCGGCAAGACCTCGCTGTTCAATGCGCTGACCGGCAGCCGGCAGAAGGTCGCGAACTATCCGGGCGTCACCGTCGAGCGCAAGGAGGGCTTCTTCGTCACGCCCCTGGGGCGCCAGGTCTCGGTGGTCGACCTGCCCGGCACCTATTCGCTGCGCGGCCGCAGCCCCGACGAGGAGATCACCCGCGACTTCGTGCTCGGCAAGGCCTCCGGCGAGGCCCTGCCCGACATCGTGCTGTGCGTGGCGGATTCCACCAATCTGCGCCTGACCATCCGCCTGCTGCTCGAGCTCAAGCGCACCGGCCGGCCGATGATCCTCGTGCTCAACATGTTCGACATCGCGACCCGTCGTGGCATCAGTGTCGACGTCGAACGGCTGGCCAAGGAGCTCGGCGTGCCCGTGGTCACCTCGATCGCGGTGCGCAAGGGCGGCACGGCCGACCTATTGACGCTGACCGACGAGATCTCGGCCAAGCTCGCGGCCGAGCCGGCCGAGAACAGCTGGCGCGCGCTCAGCGTGGCCGAGCTGCGCGCCACCCAGCGCGAGGCCGACCGCATCATCGCCGACTGCGTCAGCCTGCCGAGCCGGCCCGACACCTGGACCGCGCGGATCGATTCCGTGGTGCTGCATCCCGTCGGCGGCCTCATCGTGCTGGCGCTGATCCTGTTCGTGATGTTCCAGGCGGTGTTTGCCTGGGCGCAGCCGCTGATGGAGCTGCTCAACTCCGGCTTCGATGCGCTCGGCGAGTTCGTGCACGCCACCCTCCCCGCCGGCCTGTTGCAGAGCTTCCTTCAGAACGGCGTGATATCAGGCGTCGGCAGCGTCATCGTGTTCCTGCCGCAGATCATCATCATCTTCCTGTTCATCCTGCTCTTGGAAGATTTCGGCTACATGGCGCGCGCCGCGTTCCTGATGGACCGCATCATGGGCGGCGCCGGCCTGCACGGGCGCGCCTTCATTCCGCTGCTGTCGAGCTTTGCCTGCGCCATTCCCGGCATCATGGCGACGCGCGTGATCGACAACAAGCGCGACCGGCTGACCACGATCCTGATCGCGCCGCTGATGACCTGCTCGGCGCGCATTCCGGTGTACACGCTGATCATCTCGGCCTTCATTCCGGCCAAGGACGTCTGGGGCTTCATCAACCTCCAGGGCCTCGTGATGTTCGGCCTCTACGCGACCGGCATCGTCAGCGCGCTTGCCGTCTCGTTCCTGATCAAGTTCTTCATGCTGCGCGACTATGCGCCGGCGCCGTTCATGCTGGAGCTGCCCGACTACAAGATGCCGCGGCTGAAATCGATCGCGATCGGCGTCACCACGCGGGCAAAGATGTTTTTGCACCGCGCCGGCACCACGATCTTCTCGATGATGGTGCTGATCTGGTTCCTGGCCTCGTTCCCGCAGCCGCCGGCGGGCGCGACCGAGCCCGCCATCAACTTCAGCTTGGCTGCGATCATCGGCAAGGCGCTCGAGCCGCTGCTCGCGCCTGTCGGCTTCAACTGGCAGATCGCCGTCGCGCTGATCCCGGGCATGGCAGCGCGCGAGGTCGCGGTCGCAGCGCTCGGCACCGTCTATGCGATCGAAGGCGGCAAGGAAGCGGCCGAGCAGATCGGCCAGGTGCTTGCGACGAAATGGTCGCTGGCAACCGCGCTGTCGATGCTCGCCTGGTACATCTTCGCCCCGCAATGCGCCTCGACGCTGGCCGTGATCAAGCGCGAGACCGGAAGCTGGGTCTGGATGGCGACGACGTTTGCGTACATGCTGGTGCTGGCCTATGCGGCGAGCCTCGTGACCTACAACATCGCGGTGGCGCTCGGGGCGGGGTAGCCCCCTCCCCACTAAAATGGCGAAAACAACCCCATGCACAGTAGACGGCGGCTGTGAGATCAATGGGTTATGCGTGTACAAAAATCATCCGGCCGTAGCCCGGATGGAGCACAGCGCAATCCGGGCTACGGAGTCGGTTGACCCGTCGGGCAAAACAGGCGCACGATGGCATCATCCCCAAAACTTCAGGGCACCTGCACCTGCACCGGCTTTCCAAGCTCGGCCATCGAGCCCGGGGCAATCACCAGATAGCGGCGACCGCCTTCTGCGTTCCCCTGAACGACTTGCCTGATCGGGCCCAGCGCATTGACGATTGCCGAGCCGGCGGGGTTGGTCATGAAGCTCGCGATCGGCTCGAGGGCTCCGCTACCGTCGGGAAGATTGGCAAGCGCAAGGGCATAGGGGCGCCTTGGCTCAAGGCCGGTGACCGCGGCCTGCAACACCTGCGACAGGCCCTGGTCGAACAGGCTCACGCTGGTTGACGCCTGGGCCGCTCCCGGGGCGACCATCGCGAAATGAGCGACATGACCAGCGACATCGAGCTGCTGCAATGCATTGGTCCCGGGATTCACTGCGCCGTCCATGACGCTCATCGCTTCGTTACCTTGCATGCCCATGCCGGGCACGGCATTGGGAACATACGCGACGGCCTGGGGCGCCTGGCCGATCGGGACACTGGCGATGACGCGGTTGGTGAGCGTATCGACAGCGATCATCTGGTCGTCGTTCTCCAGCCCGACATACACCCGTGTACCATCTCCGGAAGGCCAGATGCCGTGCGGCAGCTTGCCGACCGGAATCGTCGCGACCTTCGCGAAATCGTCAGTGCGGTACACCTGAATCTCATTGAGTCCGCCGACCGTGATGTAGGCAAACTGACCATTGGCGTTGCGGACAATGTTGACGTGGTTCGTGATCGGTCCGGTGTCGAGGGTCTTGAGCAAATTGAACGGCGGCCGCGCGTCAAAGACCTGCGCCTTGCCGGTGTCCTTGAGGGTGAACCAGACCTGCGCGCCATCCGGCGTTGCCGCGATATCCGGGCAGAACGGGCTCGCCTGGGCGACTTTGCCGACGATCGCATGATCGGCGACCGAAATGACGGTGGTTTCAGGATTGAAGGACGAGCAGACGTAACCGTATTTGCCATCCGGCGAGAAGATCTGCATGCCCGGGCCGTTCGGCAGAATGATGCGCGTCTTCTCCTGATAGCTGGTCGCATCGAGGACAGAGACGTAGTTCTCACCACGCACGGTCACCCAGACCTCCTTGCCATCGGGCGTGAAGAAGGCCTCGTGAGGCGAGCGTCCGACATAGGTCGTGTGTTTGACGGTATTGGTCGCCGTGTCGATGAACGTCACCGAATTAGACCCGATCGAGACAACCGCGAGCGTATGATGGTCGGGCGAATATCCCATTCCATGCACGAGAAGCTGACCGCGGTAGAGAGGACTGAAATTCGCCGGCGATGGCGAGCCAAGGCGAATGACGCCGAGCAGCTTGTTGTCGGCGGGATCTGTCACCGACACCGTGTTGGAGAATTGCTCGGCCGCGTAGACGCGATCGTGATGGCTGATCGGAATGTCGGCTGCCGTCGCAAGCCCGGGAGCCTGCCCGGCCCATGCCGGGACGGCCAGCATGTTCATCACTACGGAAGAGACCGCAATTTTCAGCATTTGGCGCATCATGTTTGCCTCCTTATTCCTGTAGCGCGGTCGACGCGATCGCCGAACGCGTCGGTCTCTCGCCAAGCGAGAGGCGCATCGCCGCAATCTCCTGCTGCTGCTCGACCACGATTTCCTGCGCGATCCGGCGCAGCAGCTCATTATGGCCATGACGAAGCTCGGCCTGCGCCATTTCAATCGCGCCCTGATGATGAGCAATCATCATCGATGAAAAGTCGCGATCGACGTCTCCGGACGGCTCGACAGTCATGCCATCCATCATGCGCTGCATGGCAACGCGATTTTCGGCGACGAACGGGGCCTCGTCCCCACACAGCTCGGACATGATTGAGAGAGAATGTCCCGGCCGCTGGCCCCATTGATGCTCGGTCGCGAACGCAGCGACAACAATGGCCGTCGCAACAAGCGAGGCTTTCCAGATCTTCATCGCGGCAGTCCCTTCATAAGATTGCGACATCACTTGAACTCACTTCTCGACCTGGTGGAGCCGCCGCAGCAGAGTCAAATTATCTTCGATATGCCAGTTCTCGGCGATGCGCCCGTTGGCGACGCGATAGATATCGGTCGCAATGAAGTCGATCTCCTCGCCCTTCCCCTGGCTCTCGTTGAACCGGCCGGTGAAGTGGCCGCGGAAATGGAGGTGCGTCACGACGCGATCTCCGGCGACGATCATCTGCTCGATCTCGCAGGTGAGATCAGGGATGGCCGCACGCACGAATTTCGACGCGGCAAGAGGCCCTTGGACGCCCTGGGCGCGTCCGGCCGGCAGCGTCCGGTCCACAAAGTCGGGAGCCAGTGCCGCCATGGCAAATTTCTCCTCGCCGGTGTTCCAGAACGTATCGTAATTGCTGGCGGCGAGGATCCGTGCCTCGGCCTCCGCTCTCGGCAGGCTGCCATCGACGATAAGCTGTTTTGGCTGCACCAGTTCGGCTGCAAAGGCCGCCGTCGCAATTGCCATCGCGGCAACCGCATTCGCGACCGCCGCCGCGGCCCGGCAAAGGCGCGGGCAACGCCGCACGTGTCGATGAAGCGAAGTCATTGCCATGTGGACGTCCTTCCTCAGGGGGCGGTTGTCGCTTTGGCGGCTATCGCTTTCAACACACCCGACATCATCTCGACCGCGGGCTTGGCAGCCACGCCGAGGCCGTGCCGGCGCGCGAGGTAAGCGGGATCATTGTAGCCGAGCCAGGTTGCGCCGGTCTCGTCCTGCCAGACCAGCACTTTCAACGGCAGGTCGATGCCGATCGTCTGCATCGACTGCATCAGCGGCGTGCCGCCCTTGGCCGCCCCGAAGATCAACAAATCCGTCGACCGCAATGGCAGCCCAACGGCACTGGCGCCTGCTGCATGATCGATATGCGCAAAAACAGTCATGCCCTTGGCGCGGACCTCGGCCTCGCAACGGTTCATCGTGTCCTCGGGACCGAAGCTGCTGCGCAGCGCGATCAATCCATCAGCGGCCATTGCTTGTACTCCCGACAGCGTTATTGCGATGAGAGCGAGGGCGAGTGTCCTTGCTAACCCCGACATCATCTTGGTTTGAACAATGTGGCCGGGTCGAACTCCGGCTGGGGCACAAAGCCCTCACGATTGGGCATGACGACCGCCGGCAGGTTTTCGCGGTCAAGCTTTCCATCGGATGGCAGGATGCCATTGAGGTTCAGTATGTAGGCGGCAACAGCATAGGTATCGTCCGCGCTTAGCGAACCCGGCGCCTGATATGGCATCGCCCTGTGAATGTAATCGAACAGCGTGGTCGCATAGGGCCAGTAACTTCCCACGGTCTTCACCGGAGCGTCAGACGTGAGTGTACCCTTGCCGCCCGCGACGCGGTCCTTGATCCCGCCGACACCATTGTCGCCGTGGCAGACCGCGCAATTATCCGCGAACACCTGCTTGCCCTGAACCACCGTACCGCTGCCAGGGGGAAGTCCGCGTCCATCGGGCCTGACGTCAATGTCCCATAGCGCGATCTCGTCCGGCGTCGCCGGACGGCCGAAATCATCGGCAAGCGCGGGCATCGCCAGGGCGAGTGCTGCGACGGCTGCGAGAACGACCTTGCTAGTCGAGGACATTGCGAACTCTCCCGGTCTCGTCGATGCTCCAGGTCTGCTGCGCATTGTAGTGGAAGAGCGCGTTGGTCCCGGTTGCCGCGATGAAGGACTTTCGATCAGGCTGGACGTTCCCCTGATCGTCGGTCGAACGGCTAACGATCCTGGTCGGCTTGCCGTCCCATGCCCAATCCATCTGAAAGCGCGTCTGCGCCTTGGCCAGTGCCGGCGAACCGAGCTGCGCCTCCTTCCAGGTCTTCGCGCCATCGGTCGATATCTCGACCTTCGTGATCCTGCCGTGTCCGCTCCAGGCTAACCCGGTGATGCGACGATAACCCGGTTTGATCACCATGGTCCCGGAAGGCGACGTGATGACGGAATTGGTCTCCATCCGAAGCTGGAACTGAATGGCTTTTCCGTTGGCCTGAAGCTGCGTGTACCGCGCCGTCTCCCAGCGCGTCATCCAGGGCTGGTCGCCGAACTTGAGCCGCCGGAGCCACTTGATGTTGAGGTTGCCCTCGAAGCCCGGCATGATGAGCCGCATCGGAAAGCCATGCGCGGGGCGCAGCGGCTCGCCATTCTGGCCGTAGGCCACGAACGCTTCGTTCAGGATTTCGTCGGTGAGAGGGATGCTGCGCGCAACGCCCGCAGCGTCGCCACCCTCGGCAAGCACCCATCGCGAATTGGATTCCTTCCCCACCAGATCGATCAGGAATTTGAGGGGAACTCCGGTCCATTCGTTGGTGCTGACAAGTCCATGCGTGTTCTGCACGGTCAGAGTTCCGTCGGCCTTCTTCCAGTTCTCCCAGCCGTTTCCGGTGCACTCGATGAAGACAACCCGCGAAATCGACGGCATGGCCTTCAAGTCTTCGACATTGAAAACCAGCGGCTTCCGCACCATGCCGTGGATCAGCAGGCGGTGCAGCGCCGGATCAAGATCGGGTGCGCCGGAATGGCTTCGCTCGTAGTGCAGGTCCGACGGGGTGATGCTGCCGAATAATTTATCGAGAGGCGTCTTCGAATTGATCGCATCGCCTGGATCGATATTGCGCTTGCCCGGACCAGCCTCGGGAATGCGCGCGATTTTGGTATATTTTGACCGCTCGCTGTGGCCACTGAGATCCGTACCATCCTCGCGCGGCGGCACATCTGCCAGCGTTTCTGCGGCGGCGTGACCAGCGACCATGCTTCCGACCAGGCCTGTGGATGACGCTATGAAGCCTCTCCGAGATAAACTGACCAGCCGGCGGTCGCGATCGACGACTCCGACAGGATTTTGCTCTTCGGCCATCTCGACGTCCTCAAGGTCGCTACAATGATCACACGATACCCCTATCGAAACGCGAGCGCCCTGATGCAATTCTGAAAAATTCTGAAGGTGGCTCTGATCGAGCCACGTTATCGTGCTTTTTCGAAAACTCTCCGCGTGAGGCCCTGTCGAAGATGCCTGCTGAAGTTCGTTCGCTGGTCTACAAGTCGGGCGATTGGGAAGTTGATATCGCCCGGCGCGAATTGCGCTCGCGAGGCGTTGTCGCGCCTCTTGACGGCCGTGCGTTCGAGGTCATCGAGATTCTCGCGCGAGCGGCGGGTTCCCTCGTCAACAAATGCGATCTCATCAACGGCGTCTGGCCCGGTGCCGTGGTCGAGGAAAACACGTTGCAGCCCCACATATCGACGGTTCGAAAGGCGCTGGGGTCGGATCGCACAATATTGAAGACCGTCGCGGGGCGCGGCTATCAGCTGCTGGGAACGTGGACAGTTCAGCAGAACGATACGCCGCCGGTCCCGGCAAACCCGACGCCCGCCGCTGAGTATCGCTGCACCATCGGAACAACTTTCCGGCAGCAACATCGCCGCTGATCGGGCGGGAGATCGTCACGCAGCACCTTCTGGATCCTCGTCCGGCCATCGCATCGTCACGCTCACCGGACCTGGAGGCATCGGCAAGACAGTGCCGTGCATGGCAGCATAACTGTCGCTTTGGCGTGAACCCCAAAATGCCGTTTGCACTCATCGTGTCCGAGCGTCATAGTTTCGTAACGCTGCCCGGATGTTCGAACCGGAGCCTAGTGATCAAGCGGGAGGCTTTGCCATGCAAGACGTCGAGACTCGGGTCATTGGCAAGGTGATGTGGCGGCTTATTCCGTTCCTGATCTTGTGCTACTTCGTAGCCTATCTCGACCGCGTCAATGTCGGCTTTGCCAAGCTGCACATGAACCAGGCGCTTGGGTTGAGTGAAGCCGCCTTCGGGCTCGGCGCCGGCTTGTTCTTCGTCGGATATTTCCTGTTCGAAGTGCCTTCCAATATCTTTCTGGAGAAAGTCGGCGCGCGCGTCTGGATCGCCCGCATCATGATTACGTGGGGGATCGTCTCGGCGGCTTTCGCATTCATCCCGTCGATATCGGCAGCAACGGGAATTCCGACGACGGGCGTCTTCTATTCTCTTCGTTTGCTGCTCGGCGCCTGCGAAGCGGGTTTCTTTCCCGGCATCATCTTCTATTTGACGCTCTGGTTTCCCGCGGTTTACCGCGCCCGGGTCATCAGCCTGTTCATGCTGGCAATCCCGATTTCGTCCATCATCGGATCACCCATCTCCGGCATGCTGCTCGGCGTGACCGGCTGGGGACTGGAAGGCTGGCAGTGGCTGTTCATTCTCGAAGCTCTGCCGTCGGTTCTGGTCGGCATCGGCGTCCTGCTCTATCTGACCGATTTCCCGCGCCAGGCCCGCTGGCTGCAACCGGACGAGATTGCCTGGCTGGAGAACGTGCAGGCCACCGAGAAGCGCAACAAGGAGCGCGTGGAACATTTGTCCCTGGGACAGGCGCTGACCGATCCCCGCATTTTGGCGTGCGCTCTGGTGTACTTCTGCCTGAACGCCGCAAGTTACGGCGTGGCGTTCTTCTTGCCGACCATCATCAAGGGCTTTGGCGTCAGTGACACCCAGACCGGTTTGCTCGCGGCACTACCCTTTGTTTTCGGAGCCGCGGGCATGGTGGTGCTCGGTCGTCATTCCGATCGGACCATGGAGCGAAAGGGGCACGTTGCCGCAGCGCTCCTGATGGCAGCGGTCGGGATCGGATTGGCAGGTCTCGTGTCCAACTCCGTGCTCATCATGGCGTTGCTTTGCTTTGCACAGATCGGCGTCTCCGCGGTGCCCCCGATGTTCTGGCCACTGCCGGCAAGTTTCCTGACGGGCGCATCGGCCGCCGCCGGAATCGCCGCGATCAACTCGCTCGGAAATCTGTCCGGTTTCGCCGGTCCCTACGCGATGGGCTATCTGAAGGATTTGACCGGCAATTTTACCGCGGGCCTGCTCTTGCTGGCGGGTTGCGCGCTGGTGGGCGCAATCGTTGTCGTGATGCTGCGGATCGATGCAAGGCGCGAGCAGTTGCCCGGTGAAATTGCGATGGCGCACTAGACTGCATGATGGCCGGCCGCTGCTGCGGGGCCGTTGATCCGTCGTGCAAAACAGGCGCACGATGGCATCATCGGCCCCAGCGGCATCAAGATCGCGACCAGATCCAAAGCGACTATTTGCTTTCATGAATAGCTTCAGCACGACGAGGCTGATCGCCGAGCGACTGCGCGAAGATCACCTCGCCGACCTCGTCGAACTCCACCTCGATCCCGACGTGTCCCGCTATCTCGGCGGCGTGCGTTCGGCCGAGGTCACGACGACCTATCTCGCGACCAACATGGCCCATTGGGACCAGCACGGTTTTGGGCTCTGGGCGCTGCGAACAAAGGACGGCGCGTTCGCCGGACGGGCGGGAATCCGGCACATCCGCGTGGACGGCATCGATGAGATCGAGATTGCCTACACCTTCAAGCGCGGTCTCTGGGGCCAGGGATTTGCGAGCGAGATCGCGATCGCGCTGACGGACATCGGCCTGTCACAACTCAAACTGCCGTCGCTCATCGGCCTGGTCTTCGTCGAGCACAGCGCATCCCGCCGCGTGCTGGAGAAAGCGAACTATGTGCTCGAGAAAAGCACGACGCATCACGGCGAAGACGTCGTGATTTACCGCATCCAGCGGTGAGTATAAATCCGGATTGTCCGCTTCTGGGGTGCCGGGCCGACGAGGCCTAACCGGCACGTAAGGCGTGCAAATGACGCAAAGCAGCAGGCGCTTTGTGCGACTGATGAGTTTTCCAGCCCTCGTGGCAAGCGAGAACTCCAGGTTCACACATTCACTGACAAACCAGTACGGGAGTTTTCGCTTGCGTCAGCACCTTGTTTGTCACACTGCCGATTAGAAGCATGGAGAGTCCGCTACGCCCATGGGATGACATAACGATGAGATCGCAACCTTTATTCTCAGCCGCTGCGATGATGGCTTGATGGGGTTGCCCGTTCTCCACTTGAATCGGTTCGCAGGAAACGCCAGCCTCCTTGGCCGCCTTTGCCGCGCGATCCAACGCGCTCGTGGCCTGTTCCTTGCGCAGCTCAGCATATGTTGCGACTGCTTCACGGAACCTTCCTGTCATTTCTGAAAACGGCTCCACAACGAAGATTGCAGATACCTTGGCTCCAAGGGATTTCGCCAGCGCCAACCCGTGCGCCACTCCGTGCTCCGCTAGCTCGGACCCATCAGTCGGAATGAGAATGTGCCGGTACATGCTTCGCCTCCCGCTCGTCTGGATGCATCACTGCCTTCCGTATGCAAGCTGGGCCCGCATTTCGGATATAGTCTTGAGATAGATCAATCTCCTGGCCCAACGCCCCGCGACCCAGATGCCAGCATTGGCGCAAGAGGCCCGGCAGTCCGAGATGATCGCCGTCACTTCAATCTCGATGCGGGCCGATGCCGGCGTCGGTACGATCGTCCATTGGGCACCTGTTTCGTCGAATCTAGAGTTCTAGACTTCGCTACTTGCCACCCCCGCCCGGCCACGCGGCCATGGCCGCCTCGGCTGCCCCTCTCAACTCCGTCGGCGTCGCGCCGTCCTTGGCCTGGATGGCCATGCCCTGGAAGACGCTGAGATAGAACCGGCTCAGGGCTTCAATGTCGGTTGCGGCGGGCAATTCGCCAGTGGCGACCGCAGGCTCCAGCCGCGCGCGAAAATTTCCGAGCATGTCGAGCCGGACCTTCCTGACCACGCGGGCGATCGAGGCCGGCCATTCGTCGCCAACGGCGCCCAGCACGGCCATGCAGCCGGCCGGTGCCGAGCGGGATTTCGGCAGGGTCTCGGCCGCCCCGATCAGCAGGTTCTCGATGCCGTCACGCGCGGTTGCTCCTTCCGCAAGCCTGTCCCAGACCGGAGGTCCCTGGGTCAGGACGTAATGCTCGATCGCCGCAAGATAGAGCGCCTCCTTGCTCTCGAAGGCCGCATAGAGGCTCGGCGAGCGGACGCCCATGGCGTCGCACAGATCGTTCATCGAGGCCGCCGCAAAGCCCTTGCGCCAGAACAGCAGCATCGCGGCCTCCAACGCCGCCTCCCGATCAAATTCCCGTGGCCGACCCGCCATGACGTCTCTTTCTGTAATGGTCAACACATAATTCGCTTGACGCCGGCGATCAAGCCACCACTTATTCTGTGTCGATCACTACAGAATTGAATTGGAGAGTACGATGACGCTGGCAGGAAAACGGGCCCTTGTGACGGGCGCAAGCAGAGGTATCGGCGCGGCCATCGCAAAGGCGCTGGCCGCGGAAGGCGCGGATGTTGCGATCACTTACGAAAAGTCCGCAGACAACGCCGCGAAGGTCGTTGACGCCATCAAGGCGACTGGGCGAAACGCCGTGGCGATCCAGGCCGACAGCGCCGATGTTGCCGCTGTCCAGGCCTCGGTCGAGAAGACCGTCGCCGCATTGGGCGGACTTGATATCCTGGTCAACAATGCCGGCATTCTTCGCCTCGGCGGCCTCAACGATATCTCGCTCGCGGATATCGACGCGCTGCTGAACGTCAATGTCCGCGCGCCGATCGTCGCGAGCAAGGCCGCGCTGCGCCACCTTGGCAAGGGCGGCCGCATCATTACCATCGGCAGCTATTTCGCCGACCGCGTGCCCTCGCCGGTGCTCGGCCTGTATTCGGCCTCGAAGTCGGCGCTGATCGCGTTCACGAAGGGACTGGCGCGGGAGCTCGGCTCAAAGGACATCACGGTCAACCTCGTGCAGCCCGGCTCGATCGACACCGACATGAACCCTGCGAGCGGCCCGACCGCAGAGACGCTGAAGCAGTTCATGGCACTCGGCCGCTACGGCGCGCCCGACGACATCGCCAACGCCGTGGCGTTCCTTGCGAGCGCGAAGGCGAAGTACATCACCGGTTCGACACTGACGGTGGACGGCGGCGCGAACGCGTAGGCGGCCGGGAGCAAGCGGCCGGGCCAAGGTTTAGCCCGGCCGAGTTCTTCACAACAGCAATTGTCGTCTCTTCGTGCCACGCCATCTGATCTGGGCTGGCTGGCCATGACGATGCTATGCTTCGAACATGTCTGGAAGCCGCTCTGTACTGCTTGATCTCGACGGGACGTTGATCGATTCCCGTCCCGGCATTGCCGCAAGCTGCCTCACTGCTCTGCGTACGCTGGGACACGGCCCTGACGAAACGTTCGACATCACGCCCTTCATCGGGCCGCCACTCGAAGACGTGCTGCGCGCTTTGCTCCAGACATATGACGACGACCGCCTCGATGAGGCCGTGCTGGCCTATCGTCAGCACTACGGCGAGATCGGCTATCTCGGGAGCGAGCTTTATTCCGGAATTGGCGACGCTCTCGAAGGCATGCGGCAAGCCGGCTTGCGAATTTACATGGCCACGTCGAAGCGGGAGGTCTTTGCCCGGCGGATCGCAGAGCATCTGAATTTGACCGGATATTTCGACGGCATCTACGGCTCGGTGGACGGCGGCGCGCTGGATCACAAGCCTGAATTGCTCGCTCACATCCTGTCCGAACGGAAACTGGTTGCTTCGGACGCTCTCATGGTCGGAGACCGCCGGCACGACATCGTCGGCGCTCACGCGGTCAGGATGCGCGGCCTCGGCGTGCTCTGGGGGTATGGCAGCCGGGGTGAGCTTGAAACGGCGGGCGCGGATCATCTGGTGGACCGCAGCACTGACCTCGTTCATGCGGTTTTATCGATGCTGGCGTGATTTTGTCCGATTCGAACGGCAAGAAATACGCACTCGAATTTGAATGGCGTTCCCGCCATCGACTGTCTATGGTCGATTCATGTCGCGCCTCGCATGTCTATTTGTTGCTGTCGTACTGTCGCTGCTGCCGGTTACCGCGCCGGCTGCGCCAATGCACAAGAAGCCAGCACAGAGCTGGCATGGCTACGGCTTCCTGCCGGGCTATCGTCAACCGCTGAGCAATAGCCAGCCGCTCTTTATGCAGAAGAACGGCCTGCAGCGTTACGCGCGCGAAAACCAGCGCCCCTGGTATATCGACCCGGTGCCCTACTATTACCGCTATAACGGCGACCGGCGCTATTTCGGCCGGCCCGGCTTCGCCGGCCCGCGCTACAATGGCGGCAGCTTCGGCCCGTGCTGGACGCGGACACCGATCGGCGCGGTCTGGAATTGCGGCTGAGCCGCCGACCTTACCTGAAATAACCCAGCACGAGATCGGTATCGGAGCTTCCCGCCACCGTGCCGTTCAGCTCGGCGTCGATGACGCGGCGGCAGGCTTCGATCGCGGCGTGGTCGCCGAGATCGTTGGCGGCTTCCAGCACGAGCCACGCGGCGTCGACGGTGGCTCTCTCCGGAGCCGATCCGCTCGTCTCGGCGTTGAGGCTCTTGGCCTTGCGAATCGCGGTGCCGAATTGAGGCAACATTGCAAATACTCCCCTGCCAATTCCCGGATGATGCTCAGTGGATCTGGAGCTCGGGCTGACGACCCTGGGTGGGGTCGGCGCCGGCGCTGTTCTTGCGCGACTGGTAGAACTTCAAGACGCTGCGTGAGGTCTCGATCTTGAGCCGGCCGAAATCGCGCTCGTTGTCATGGAGCTCCCGCGCCGTGATCAGATGATCCTTGGCGCCGAGGAACAGCAGCGACATGGTCGTGTCCCAGGAGAAATCGAGCGCCTTGCACAGCACCAGCAAGATCTCGCGGTTGCGGTCCATCATCGCGCGCTCGATCACATCGACCGGCAGCGCCGAGAGCAGCGACAGGCCGATCTGCACCTCGTCGAGACGGTGCTGGCGTGCATAGTTCGAGATCGAATCCTGGTTGAGGTTGCCCTGCCGGTACTGCGTCGTCACCACGCGCTTGGCGACGAAATAGCTGCGCGACGAGGGACCGAATTTTGATTGCAGATCGCCGGTGACCTCGGTCACCGAGCTCTGGATCTGCGCCATCATTTCGGGGCGCTCGGTCCCGAGCCGGCGGCGGACGTCTTCCGACGCTTTCGAGATCAGTTGCTGGAAGATGTGGCGCGGCACGTCCTTGCGCAGGCCGAGCTGCTCGGCGAGGATCGAGTCACCCTCGGCGCGCCTGACCATGTGCAACAGGCCCGAGCCGGAGAAACGCGCGCCCTCGTTCTTGGCGACCGAGGTCACGACCTCCTGGTCGCCACGCTTGACCAGCACGTCGGTGACGGCCTCGCCGATCGACTTGCGCTGGGCGATCGCGAGCAGATGCGACTGGCCCTTGGTCATGGCGCTCTCGATCAGCACCTTCTCGTCAAGCCGGGTGGATTCGCGCAGCACCGGGCCGGCGACGGCGATCTCGTCGTCGAAGGCAAGTTGCGCGACGACATTGAGCGGGGCGTGATCGCAGGCGGCCATGAGCTCCGAGAGCTGCACGCGCGCGACAACCTCGATCTCCTCGGCAAGCCGCCCGATGACCTCGCCGAACATGCTGATCTCGTCGTCGACGTAGCGACCGGTGATCAAAAGGTCGGTCGCGTGCCACAACGCCCGCGTCCGGCTTTCGTCGGTGCCGCGCGCGATTGCGTCGTCCAGATCCTGTAGAATCGATTTCGCCCCGTTCATCTCGATCACCCCAGTTCTTGGTCCCAGTTCTTGGCGAGCCGTCCCGCCGCTTCTGGCGCGACGCCGGATTCCTCTGGGAACAGACACTAGGGATCAAACGCGAGAATCCGGTAAAATCGGCAGCTCAGTTTTGCCGAGCAAAATTCCTTAAAATGCGAGGGAATGTGTTTACGGGTGAGCCATGCCTCGGCCTAATGGTTCGAGACGCGCCGTAAGGCGGCGCTCCTCACCATGAGGGTCTGAGATCTCGCCGCGAAACGAGATCTCATCCTGAGGAGCCCGCCAACAGCGGGCGTCTCGAAGGATCGGCCGCGAATGCGATAGCCTTCTCTTAAGGATTCGACGGCGTCAGGACCAGCGGCGGCTTCGGCTTGAGTCTTGGCGGCGGCGGGCCCGGGGCCGGCCTCACCTCGATCGGCGGCGGCAGCGGCGCGATCTGCTGGCTCGCGAGCGGCAGGCTTGGTACGGCGGGCGCGGCCTGCGGCGCCTTCGGCATCGGCGCGGCCTTGGATTCGGCCTTGGGTTCAACCCTGGGCCTGGCCGGCGCGCGGCGCGGGTCGCGGCCCGGCATCGGCACGTCGGTCAGCGACGGCTCGGGCACGGGCTCGGGAGAGACCAGCGTCGGCAGAGCCGCGGTCGCCGGCGGCGGCTCGCCGCGCTCGATGGCATCGAGCCGACGCGTCTCGCGATCGATCGTCCGCACGGCAAGCCACGAGGACAGCGGCGCGAGATCGACGGTGCGGTTGAGCCTGTCGGGGGGACCTGCCGCGAACAACTGGATCTCCGGCGGAGCGCCGGAGAGGCCGGTCATGATTGGCGTCAGGCTGGCGCGGATGTCAGCCTGGTCGGCGGGAATATCGTAGCCGCCGGAGACGATGGCGCGCGCGTTCTTCGCTTCCAGCGGCGTGGCGCCGACCCGCAGCCGACCGTCGCGGATCGTGAACGGGATCTGCGCCGAGGCGACCGCAATGGGACCTGCCGATAGCGCGGGCTCGACGAGCTGACGAAGCCGGTTGTCGTCGACGACCTGGCCGCCGTCGCTGGCGCGGATTGCGATCTCGAAGGCGCGCGGATTGAGGCCGGCGATCTCGGCGGAGTCCAGCGTCACCGTGCCATTGCCGGCGAGCGCGCCGGTCAGGGCGGCAACACTGCGGCCCTGGCTCGTCAGCGCCATCTGTATCGACGCGCGCCCTTTCGGCAAAGCGAGATCGCGATAGCGCAGCGTTGCCGCATCGACATTGATCAGATCGAGACGCGCGTTCAGCGCAAGGCCATTGGCGCCATTGCGCGCATCGAGGCTTGCAATCATCTCACCGCCGCCAACGCCGCCCTTGAGTGCATCGAGCGCGAGCGATTGGCCGTCGCTCCTGAGCGTGCCGCTGAAGGGGCGTATTTCGATTCCGCCCGGCAAGCTTCCGCGCAACGCCTGAAAGGCGATGCGGCCGCGCCAGCCGGTGACGAGCCCCGCGCTCAGGGGCTCGCCGGCAGCTTGTCCGGCCGCGCCGATGACCAGCGCGAGCGCGGGCGCAAGATCGAGCGAGTCCAGCCCGACTTCACCGTCGACACTCTTCTCCTGGTTCAGCGTCATCGCCAGATGGCCACGCAGGTGCGAGCCGGCGGCAGTGCTGTCGAGATCGTCGAGGGTGAGCTTGTTGCCGGACAGGCCGACGCGGGATGAAAGGCTGACGTTTTGAGCCGATTTGTCGGCCGGGCTGGTCCCGAACAGCGGCGCCAGATTGGCGTTGCGCACGCGCAGGTTCACGCTGGCCTTCGGCTCCGGCGTCGACAATTCGACGCTGCCTTGCGCATCCGCATCCAGCCCGCCGCCACTGAGCTTGGCGTTCAATTGCAGCGGCCGGCGCCACGCGCCGCTGAGCTTAGCCTCGATCTGCGAGGCGCCCTCGCCTGGGGCGACCATGCGATCAAGGCCGAGCAGCGCCGTCAGCGTGCTGGCCTGCGGCGTCGACAGTTTCGAGTCCAGCGTGAAGTCGCTGTTGCGCAGGCGGTCGAGGTCGATGCCATTCAGCGCCGCCACTGGTGTCTGCGCGGCCAGCGTCGCGGTGGCCTTGAGCTGCGGCGCATCGAGGTCGAGCACGATTCGCGCGTCGCTGCGGTCGGCATGTTCGGTGTTCTTGTCGAGGCTGAGGTCGAGCTTCAGGCGCGTCGCACCGGGCAACGATGGGAGGGCATCGAAGCGTGCGCGCACCGCCGGCGCGAACGGCTCGATCAATGCAGTGAGTTCGTGCAGCGAATTGGCCGACGATTTCAGCGCGAGCCGGCCGGTCGCGTGGGCGCGGTCAAAATTGCCGCTTGCGTCCGTGGTCACGCCGCTCGCCTGACCGAACCGCAACTGCTCCAGCGACAGCGAATTCGGGCTATAGCCGAGCTTGGCCGCGAATGGACGCAGCTCCTGGCCGGCGGAAATCGCGCGGCCGACGTCGAGCGAGAGCTTTGCTTCCTCCGGCCATTCGCCCTGCGGGCCCGCGAGCGCCCGGACAAAACTCGCGACGGCATCGAGATCGAGACGGTCGGCCTTGAGCTCGGCGTCGATCCGCGAACCTTTGTTCGCGCCGGTCTGAACGAAGGCGATCCGTCCCTCCACAGTGCCGCCTTCGACGTCGGCTTTCAGTCTGTCGATCGCGAGATGGTTGGCGGCGATCGTCACGTCACCCGCAAGGCGCAGTGGCTTGGTGCTGCGGCGGTTGACCTCGTTGCGGCCCTGGAGCCACGCCACCAGCGTATCGGGATCGGAGGATTCGACGCTGAGGCGACCGCTGAAACTGTCGGAGCCCGGAGCCGCGCCGTTCAGCGCAAGCTGCGTCATGCCGGGCGCGCGCAGGTCGAGCCGCTGAAAGGTCCAGGACCGGCCGTCGGTCGTCAGCTCAGCCGTGATGTTCTGGAGTGGACGGCCGCCCAGCATGATCTGATCGGAGTTGAACTCGATCTGCGCCGGGATCGGCGCCTGCGGGATCGCCGCAAGGCCCGCGCGCAGCGCCGGCAGGATGCGCAGCGGCTCGGCATCGCCCTTGCCGGCGAGCTTGTCGGCATCGACCTGGCGTGCCGACAGCACTGCGCGCAACAGCGGAGAAGCGCCAAATCGGAGGTCGCCGACACCACCGGCCTTGAGCGCATTGTCATCAGTGCCAATACTTGCATCGACCTGGTCGAATTTCGCTCCGGCCGGATCGGCCTTGAGCTTTGCGGTCAGCTTCCAGGGCGTCGGTCCCGCCTCGCCCGGCTTCTTCGTCGCGGGCACGGCCAGCGTCAGCGCACCGTCGAATTTCGGCAGGCGATTGTCGAAGGCCAGCACGCCTTCCAGATCGGCCAGGAAGGCGCGTTCGCCGGGATCGATGTTGAGGTGCAGGCGCGTGGCGCTGCCATCGGCACTCGGGCCGGAGGAGATGCGGAACGGATAGCGCGCGCCTGCGGCGGTGAAATTGCCGTCGCCCCGCACGGAACCTGCGAGCGAGCGCACATCGCCGGAGAAGGCAATGTCGCTCAGCTCCAGCGTCGCGCGGCTGGCGGCATCATGCAGGGCGATGCGGCCGGTGAGGTTCAGCCGTTCGATGGCAAGGGAAGCAAGATTGAAGGTGCCGCTCGCGGTGGACGGCAGGTCGACCCGTCCCTTGGCGTCAAGGCCGAGATCCACCGCCATGCCGTTGACCGACAGCTCGGTGGCGCGCCATTCGCCGCGCATCAGGGAGCTCAGGCTGAACTCGACGTCGAGCTTGTCGGCGCGCAGGCGGCCGAGATCGTTGTTGCCGCCGAAGGTGACCGAGCGCAGCCGCAGGGTCGGCGCCGGCAGCAGCCGCGCGTTGAGCTCACCCGCCACCCGCACCGGCACGCCGATGATCCGGGTCGCCTCCGCCTCGAACTGGGGCCGGAACTGGTTCCAGTCGACGAAGTAAGGCCCGATCAGCGCGGCCAAAAGCGCTAAGATAAAGGCAATCGCCAATCCGAGCAGCGTCGTCTGCACGGGTCTCCCCTCGGCCAAGCCGGCACCAAGACCAACCTTGGCCTCCAAACCCTGACCGCAAAGGCTTCAGGCGCGCCGGAACAACCCCTTATATAGGGGGAAGTGTGGCGAAGTCACAGCGACTGTTGCGCGCGGAGGTTAATGCCGGCGCCCTTCACCAGCTCGCCGGCAGGTGTTTGAGGCCGCGCAGCACGAAGGTCGGCCGCCATTCCGGGGTCTCGACGTTGTCGATGCGCAGATCGGGCAGCCGCCGCAACAGCGTGGCGATGGCGATCTCGGCCTCGATGCGTGCCAATTGGGCGCCCAGGCAGAAATGGATGCCGCCGCCGAACGACAGCGGCCTGACGTTGGGACGGGTGATGTCGAGCCGGTCGGGGCGATCGGGATAGACCGCCGGATCGCGATTGGCCGAGCCGAGCAGGCAGAGCACGCTCTCGCCCTTTGGGATTTTCTTGCCGCCGAGATCGTCGATCTCCTCCAGCGTGACGCGTCCGGTCATCTGCACCGAGGAATCGTAGCGCAGGAACTCCTCGATCGCGCCCACCATCAGCTCAGGCCGCGCCTTGAGCAGCGCGAGCTGGTCTGGGTTACGATGAAGTGCAAGGAGGCCGTTGCCGATCAGATTGACGGTGGTCTCGTGGCCGGCGCCGAACAACAGGATGATGTTGGCGGTCAGCTCCTCATTGGTGAGCTTGTTGCCGTCTTCCTCGGCCTGCACCAGCTGGGTGGTGAGGTCGTCCCCGGGACTGCGACGGCGCAGCTCGAACAGCTGCTGGAAATACATCTGCGCCATCATGTTGCCGGCGTTGCCCTTGGCGATCTCCTCCGGCGTGAGCGGCACGGGATCGAGCAGGCGGCCACCGTCGCGCGAGCTGTTGTAAAAGACCTCGCGATGGTCCTCGGGGATGCCGAGCATGTCGCAGATGATGGTGACAGGCAGGCGGAAGGCAAAATCCTCGATCAGGTCCATGTGGCCGCGATCGATCACGGCATCGATGGCCTGGTCGACGATCTCCTGGATCCGCGGCCGCATGTCCTCGACCCGGCGGGCGGTGAAGGCCTTCACCACCAGGCCGCGCAGGCGGGTGTGGTCGGGCGGATCGGATTGCAGCATCCAGTGGCCCATGCTGCGGAACACCGGCTCGTTCAGGATCTGAGGGCCATAGCGGCGCGTCGTGCGCTCGACAAAATCCTTGCCGAAGCGCTTGTCGCGCATCACGAGGCTGACATCGGCATGTCGGCTGGCGACGAACTGGCCGAACGGCGTCACATGGATCGGATCGATCGTGCGCAGCCGGTCGTAATGCGGATAGGGATCGCGGATGAAGTCCGGCGACAGCGGGTTGAACAGCGGATCGCCGCCGGCGGGTTGCACTTGCTCGTTCATGGTGACCTCAAACCGGTTGCCGCATGACACGAATACGCCGATCGCTCCCTTGGTTGCGCGGCGTAACCATCCCTAAAACTATAAACTCGATACATTGTTGTATCGAGTTGCATTCTGCCCTAACCTGGCGCGATGTCAAGGGTGAGAACCAGGCCGACCAGGGACGACACGCGCGACAGACTGTTCGAGGCGGCCGCGCGTGTATTCGAGGAGGACGGCATCGGCGGCGCCAGCATCGAGGCGATCGCGGCGGCGGCAGGCTTCACCCGCGGCGCGTTCTATTCGAACTTCAAGAGCAAGGACGAGTTGATCATCGCCATGCTCGAAGACCATGTCGAGCAATCGATCCGGCGCAACATGGACATCCTCGCGCAGCACAGGAATCTCGACGATTTCATCGCGGCGTTGAAGGGGATGGATCGCACCCGACAGGATCCACTCGGGCGCTCGCCCCTCCTGCATATGGAGATGATCCTCTTCGTCGCGCGCGCTGAAAAACGCCGGCCCGAGCTTGCGAAGCGCCTGCGCCGCAAGCTGATCGCCGACATCGTCGAGGCCACGCTGAAGAGCAACGCGCAGGGCGACACGCTGAACCCGCCCTGGATGGCCTCCGTCGTGCTGGCCCTCGAAGACGGCTTTCGCCTGCACCGGCTGATCGATCCGGAAACGACGCCGGCCGACAGTTTTTTGCGGGCGATTACGGATCTGCGGCGGCGGACGGGGTTAGCATCGGAGTGAGCACGGCTGAAGCGCCCGATACATGTCTGATGTCTGCTTCCAGGGATCAGGCAGACTTAAGCGGACAACTCCGGCATTTCGCCTTTTGACCCTGAACGGACATGAAGATTGCTCCGCCCCTGCCGCAGCATTCAACTCGATCACTCAGGAAGACCAGTGAGGCGGAGGCCGGAATCAAATGCGGCCAAATCCTCGGGACGGCGCAGCGGCCACATGTGGGCGAAATTGGAGATACCCGAAGTTGGATCGATCTGGTGCAGGCGTCCGACCGTCTTGCGCACCTCGTCGTCGCGCCCTACCATGGCTGCGCTCACCGCGGCCATAATGATCGCCGCGACATAATTTGGATTCTGTCTTAGAGTTCTTTGGGCCCAGGAAAGCGCCTCTTCGTAGCGGACGGCGAAGAAGTGAGCCAGCACAATACCGTTTTGCACAATAAAGATGAGCGGATCGAGCGGGCTTAGGCGGATTGCGCGTTCCAGATGGTCAATCGCGAGATCCGGGTCGCCGAGAAAAACCCTGACGTATCCGCTGAACCGCCAAGCCATTGCCAGGTTGGTATTCAGCACAAGGGCTCGGTCGATCAGGGCGGTACCGTCGTCGAGGGCACCAACCACGAAGGCAAGTGCGAAGCCGGCCTGAGAAAGCGCCACGGGGTCGTCGGTACCGAGTCTTGCCGCTGCGCGGGCCAATCGTTCCGCTTCAGCGGTTTCCCGTTCACGATCGACTATCCAACCATTTGCCTTTCGCCAGACGTAGCAATACGCACACATCCCGTAGGCGGTGGAAAAATTCTCATCGGCGCTGATCGCTTGCTGAAAGTTCTGCAGCGCCTCAAGGTTGGCCTGTTTCGTTCCTTGATAGATATTCGCCATACCCCGTAAAAAATAGTCGTAGGCCGCCAATTTTTCTGTCGGCTTGCGCTTGGCGCGTTCGATTTCGGCCTGTTCGAGTTTAGGCGAGATCGCTCCGATAACGTTTGTAGTCACTTCGTCCTGAAGATCGAAAATATCTTCAAGACTGCCGTCAAAACGATCCGCCCATAAATGCAATCCAGTCGACGCGTCGATCAGCTGCCCTGTAATGCGCACCTTGTTTCCGGCCTTACGAACGCTGCCCTCCAGCACATAGCGTACCCCCAGTTCCCGACCGACCTGCTTGATGTCGACCGCCTTGCCTTTGTAGGTGAAGCTCGAATTGCGGGCGATGACGAATAGCCACGTCATGCGTGACAGAGCAGTTATGATGTCTTCCACCATGCCATCGGCAAAATACTCCTGTTCGACGTCGCCGCTCATGTTCGTAAAGGGCAGCACCGCGATGGAAGGCTTGTCGGGTAGCGCAAGCATGGGCCGGTCAACCTCGGGTGGCGGATTCACGGTCTCGCCGGCAGGCCGCGCGCGCCACGCCCGCATCGGCTCAGAAATGTTTTTCAGCGACTGGTGACCCATGTCGTCATATGCGACTTCCGTTTTACCCCGGATCTGGCGATGAGCATCGTCCGAAATGCAGATGCCGCCGGCGTCGGCTATCCCCTCAAGGCGCGCGGCGATATTGACGCCATCGCCAAAAATATCGTTGTCGTCAATGATGATGTCGCCGACATGGATGCCAATGCGAAATTCGATGCGCTTGGCTCCAGGCACATCCATATTGCCCTTCGTCATGCCGCTCTGAACTTCGACAGCGCATCGAACCGCATCCACTGCGCTGGCAAATTCGACTAGCATCCCATCGCCCGTGGTCTTGACGATACGGCCGCGGTGCTCGGCGATCTTGGGGTCGACAAGCGCCCGCCGGCACTCCTTCAGCCTCGCCAGCGTACCCTCTTCATCCACGCCCATGAGGCGACTGTAGCCGGCAACATCAGCCGCGAGCACGGCCGCAAGACGTCGCTCAACCCGGGGGGCAGTCATATTCAAGTTCCATGTGGGAGATTTGTACGCGCGGGTTAGTCTGAAATTGCCGAGAGTGCTCTTGTATTGCGCCGCCCAAAGTAAACCGAAAAGCGAGCCTGTCGGCAAGCGGGATGTGAGCACACCTAGTTCCGTTCCTGGCCCGAAGGCGAAGAGGTGCGGGAAGTCGCATAGGTCCGCTGTATCAGGGAGACCGGACATTAGCCGCTCCGTTCTCGACCGACGCTCATGACCCAACTCGGCATCATCCTTCGGGCACACCGGCAAGGCGCAAGCCCTTAAAATAGCGCTCGCGCCAAGCAACATAAGTTGGGTTGTCGCTTGCTTGAATGGCGCGCAAGCGGCGGATGGTGAAGCCTGGGTCGAGCGCAAGTCCTGCCCTTGCGGCGGTTCGCGCTTCATCCAGTGCGCCGAGCAGGCCCAAGGTAGCGGCCAAAATAAAATGGCTCACAGGAAAGTTTCGGTTGGCGTCAATGCTTCTTCGTAACCAAGCGACAGCTTCGGCATCCGCGCCAAGCTGAAGTTTGGCTACCCCCACAATGTGCATCCACTGGTAGGCGGCGATATCGCGAGGAGAGAGGCGGAAAGCCTCGACTACATGGGCTTCGGTTTCGGCCGCACTGCCCAAGAAGACTTTTGCGAAACCAGTGTAAGCGTGTGCATCGGCCGAATTGTGATCGAGCCGCAATACTTGCTCGAATTCCGCGATCGCTTGTGCTGCCCGGTTTGTGAAAATTTGGGCGCCACCCAAGGCCAAATGGGCCCATGGGTAGTCCGGGGCGAGTGAAAGTGCTTTGATCGCATTCGCTTCGGCCGCCGACAAGTGCGCGGCCCGGTCATCAGCTAACACTGCGGCCCCCATCGCCAGATGGACACGTGCCATGCCGACCAGAGCTCTGATATTTCGGGAATCGATTTCCAAGGCACGCTCGAAAAGGTCGCGCGCTTGATGCGCGGCGCGCCTCGGCCTCGATGAGCTGGGCATTCAGCGGGTTGGCGAGTTGCGATACGATCTCGTCCTGCATATCGAACAGATCGGCGATAGGTTTGTCGAAGCGCTCGGCCCAAAGGTGATTGGCTGTTTCAGCATCGACAAGCTGCACGTTCACCCTGAGCCGCTTGCCGCTCCGCTGGACCGAACCCTCGAGCACGTAGCGAACGTTCAGCTCGCGGCCGATCTGCTTGAGATCAACCGACTTGCCCTTGTAGGTAAATGCGGTGTGGCGACCGATCACGAACGAGCCCCTTATGCGCGACAAGTCTGTGGTCAGGCTCTCGGTTACGCCATCGACGATGTAGTCCTGCTCGGGATCGCCGCTAAGATTGGCGAAAGGCAGCACAATAATGGAAAGATGGGGCGCTGAAGACGGCATCCTTCCAAGGTCGCCGCCGTGCGTTGCCAAGCTAGCTGAGTCGACCGCGCGGTGATGATCTTCGAATATAGTGCCCACGAACCGGAAGCCCTTGCGCTGTAGCGTCTTGATCAGTTGCTGCTTTTCGCCGCTATCGCCGATCGCGTTCCGGGCAACATTGATGCGAGTCGTCAACGCTGCATCCGAGACCGCGCGGCCATTCCAGATGGCACGGATGAGGTCGTCCTTGCTGACGACGCGCTCCCTGTTGCGGATCAGGTACGCGAGCAGGTCGAACACCTGTGGCGCGAGAGGGATGATCTCGGCGCCGCGACACAGCTCGCGCCGCTCTGTATCCAGTGTGCTGTTCTGGAAGTGATAGCGCAGAGCCAATTCCCCCGTGGCCGCTCCCTGAGAGGCGCTCAACCAACAGACTATGCCGCCGGTAAGAAAAATGTAAGCCGCTCAAGGTCGGGAATGTCCGCTTCTGGCCGCCCTAAGCCGAACACCGCAAGAGCCGCCGTCACTTCCGCTATCCGGGAGAGACGCGACGTTATGAGTCGTTGGGCCGACCGCCGCTTTTGACCCAGAGCTGCCATCCCCCGTCTGCATAGACTCCAGAAGCCAGCATTAATCCGCCTGCAAACCGGCAGCCTTGATCGGACCTTCCCAGCGCGCGATCTCCTCAACCATATATTTGGCAAGGTATTCGGGTCCACGCCGCTGAGGTGCAACGCCGACCACGCCGATGGCGCTAAACCGGGACTTGATAGCAGGCGTATCCATTGCGGCGTGGGTTGCCTCGTTCAGCGTGGCCACAATGTCCTTCGGCGCGCCTTTGGGCAGGAAGAAAGCCGTCCATGTCACGACATCGTAATCCTCGATACCCTGCTCCTGCGCGGTCGGAAGCTCCGGCATCAGCGGTGTTCGCTCGCGCGACAACAGCGCGAGGAGCTTCGTTTGCTTTGCGGCAGCACGCGCCACAACGGTACCCATGTTGCCGCACATATAGTCAATGTGGCCGCCGATCAGGTCGTTCGCAGCAGGCCCGCCACCCCTATAGGGAACGTGGGTCACGTCGACGCCGATCCTCGCATTGAGCAGCGCGCAAGCAAGATGCGTAGTCGATCCAACACCTGCCGAGCCGTATTGCATCTTCGCGCCGTTCTGTTTGAGCAGTGCGATAAATTCCGCAAGGTTGTCAGCGGGCAGATCCTTGCGGCCTTCCAGCACCATGGGCTGGTCAGAGAAAAGCGTGACGGGGGTGAAGTCGCTCACCGCATCATAGCGGCGCTTCCGGTATATCGATTGATTGTAGGCGTGGGTGCCGACAGTCCCGAGCAGAACCGTATAGCCGTCCGGCTTGGCGTTGATCGCGCGTTGGACGCCGATGATACCCCCTGCGCCAGTCACGTTCTCCACGATCACTGACTGGCCGAGCACTTCGCCCATGCGCTCTCCGATGATAAGGGCTATCGTGTCGAACACGCCACCCGCCGCGTAGGGCACCACGAGGGTGATGGGCCGCGCTGGATAGGGTTGCGCTACCGCAACAACCGACCAGATCGCCGCCCCGACAACCGCCAGCAATGCAAAACGGCGCGCTGTCATACGTCGCTCCCGATCTTGGAAAGCTCCGAGCGTTGGAAACTAGCGTGTTTTGCGCCGCCCGTCGAATAACCGTGTGCGTTTGCTGCAGTGCATGAGTCCGTTTTTGATGCTGTGGACGGCTCCTCCACCGGCACGAGAGTGCCAAGGAGTGGGCGCCGTTTGAGGCTCCCACGATTCGGAGGAGCTAGCTATGCAGTCAATTTCGACGATTGGACTGGATATCGCGAAGTCGGTCTTTCAAGTGCACGGCGTTGATGCGGCCAGCCAAGTGGTCCTGCGCCGGCAGTTGAAGCGCGGGCAGGTCCTGGCATTTTTCCAAAAACTGCCACCGTGCCTGGTGGGGATCGAGGCTTGCGCGTCGTCGCACCATTGGTCCCGCGAACTGCAGGCACTCGGGCATACGGTACGATTGATGCCTCCGGCCTATGTGAAGCCCTACGTCAAGCGGCAAAAGAACGATGCCACGGACGCGGAGGCGATTTGCGAGGCGGTCGCGAGACCCAACATGCGGTTCGTGCCGACCAAGACGGTCGAGCAACAGAGCTGTCTGATGCTTCACCGGGCGCGCCATCTCTGCATCCGCCAGCAGACTGCCGTCATCAATTCGATCCGCGCCTATCTCGCCGAGTTTGGGATTGTCGCCCCTGTCGGACGCAGGGGTGTCGAGCAGCTGCTGGAAGTCGTCGCCGATACAGCCGACCGCAGGCTTCCGGAACTGGCTCGCGCTTGTCTTGCTGCTCTTGGCAGCCAATTGCGCGCATTGAAGGCTCAAATCCTGGAGTTCGATCGACGCATCATCGCCTGGCATCGATCAAGCGCGACAAGCAAACGGCTGGACGCAATCCCCGGCGTCGGGCCAGCGCTGGCAACAGCTCTGGTCGCCAGTATTGCTGATCCCAAGGCCTTCCGATCGGGACGAGACTTCTCGGCCTGGGTTGGGCTCGTGCCCAAGCAGCACTCGAGTGGGGGCAAGGACAAGCTTGGCAGTATCAGCAAACGAGGCGATCGCTATTTGCGCAGCCTGTTCACGGCTGGCGCGCTCGCCGTGATCCGCTATGCCAAGATCCATGGCACCGATCATCGGCCCTGGCTCACTCGATTGTTGGCCCGGCGACCCACCAAGGTCGCTGCCATCGCGCTCGCCAACAAGCTCGCCAGGATGGCATGGGCGATGATGGCCAGAAACGAACCTTACCATGAACCCGCCGCTCTCACGGCGTGACGAGGCTACACCGGACATCCGGTGTGATGTAACGGTTGGGAGGGCGAACAGCACTTAATGCAGCGCCGGTCGATCCGGCGATCAGGACAACCCACTTGGGCCACAGCATCTTCGAATGCGTGCTTTTGACCGGGACCTGATCCGCGGAGGGCATTATGGCCAGCGGTGATGTGAACCGCGAAAACAGGCCGAACACATGGCCGCTCCGACCAACGCCGCAAAGTGAAGATTCTTCTTGCCAACCCGGAGCCGTCCACACATGGCCCATAGAGTACAAAGCCGTCCGGCATCCGATAGCCTGCTCGTGGACCTAAAGCGGACGTTCGGCAAAGCACACGGCGGTGATTACCCGATCAACGGCGGCGGCTATCCTCACTGCGGCAACTTCAAAGCAGACGGTAGTTCGAACTCCAACCTAGGGCACGTTGACCGGGGGCATAGATGCGCTCGCGCGCGGCACGAACTCTGTTTGATGCTGGCCTCGCGCGGCCAAGAGGACCGAAAAAGTTACAGAGGGAATGAGGAGCCATCGCATCGTGCGTCCTCACGTCAAGGCATAGCTACCATAACGGCAATGGCAGCATCGCCGGTCCCCGGACCGCTTGACGCAAAATAGAGCGCAGCAAGCGCGATTGCTGCCAAGAGGCAATAACCAGCGATGATCCTTCCATCGTAGGCTCCTGTCGCCTTTACTGATGACGCGGTGTGACTATGTCTCGTGGTTGCCATGGCCTAATCCTTCGATATGGCGCGCTAGATGACGACGGTCGGCCCTCCACTTATGAAATGCGTGAGTTGTTAGTGGGCAGATCGAATGTCGGCACGCAAGGTAGCGTGTTGTTCCATGCCGTCGGACGTGCTCATGCTCTGGGAGACAGCAATTGCGGTCGCGCCAGCCGTGAGCACGCAGGCATAGAAGGCCAGCACGGCCTTTGCCCAACGCCTGTGGGTGATACTGTCATCGTCAGTGCTCGCAGCACGTTCGCTTAGAGAAAATCCATTAGTAACGTGTGCGGAATCCTCACTGAAATAATCCATAGGAAAGCTCCCTTGGAATTCGATCAAATTTCAGTTCAGCAGTTTTCCATCACGCTTGAACTAGTCTTACTTGAGGCAATCAGAAAACGTGTCTCCCGCGCAGAGCTTCTGTTCAGGCGAATTCCATTATCACCTTAGCCCCGGCCCCGAACGCGCTATGTGAAGCTGTTCACTATGGGTCCAGGAAATCCTGCAAAGGTTCATCGGATTACCTCGTCGACAAACGTCAACACGGCTGCATTTTTCGTGCAGGGCTCGGGGCCCTGGTCCGCGGTTGGCCCGAAGGCGAAGAGGTGCGGGAAGCCGCATAGGTCCGCTGTATCAGGAAGACCGGACATTAGCCGCTCCTTCTCGACCGACGCTCATGACCCACAACGGACTTCGACCTCCTGAGTGGCGATGGCTTTGCGGCAAGGCGCGTAGGTGCAACGAAGGGCCATTTTTTTCGCTCGCTACCAAAATGCAAAGTACTAGGCTGACCTAACCTATCGTCGGTTGATAGTGTTGGGCGCGTATATGGAGGCAAAGTATGCCGCACATTTTTTTGGCTCTAGCGAGTGCCGTACTTTTCATAACTTGCCAAGAAGCGTCGGCGCAAATTTGTAGGCCAGTGGCTGAGCGGACCGGCGAGGTCGGGTGTTGGATCATCGCCAATCAGCCAATCGGACAACTCACCAAGTCAGAGACCTTTTGGCATCTGGATGCTTACCCGACAGAAGTCGAGGCTGAAGCAGCAAAGGCTGCTGGGAGCGCCGTCGTGAAGTCCCTTGGAAAAACGTGGCTGCTGACGATTGCCGACGAGGGTTGGCGGCCGGCCGGGGGTGAACGCATTGCTGAGATCGGCCCGCTTCCGATAAGCGCAGGTCAGACCTACTCTGCTCAGTACATGGAGGCGATCTTTACGCCGGGCATGGAAGCGCCGGCGCACACCCATGCGGGACCGGAGGCTTGGTATACCCAAGCTGGAGAGACCTGTTTGGAAACTCCTAGTGGCAAGCAGATCGGGCGAGCGGGCGGTCCGCCCGTGATCGTTCCTGGCGGACCGCCCATGCATCTGACTGCAACGGGAACGGAGGTGCGTCGAGCGCTCGTGCTCATTCTTCACGATGCGAACAAGCCACCGACAACACCGCATCATGACTGGACACCAAAGGGGTTATGCAAGAGCTGATGAGTCCGGAAGTGGCCCATCGCTTCAATTGGCGCAGTGCAGTGGTATGTCTGAAGTCAGGGGTAGATCGGACGTGGCTGGCTAACTGCAAGAATGTCGAGATTGACCCCGAACGGACATCAGCCGTGCCCGCACGGGGCGAAAGCTCGAGTTGCATAAAGGCGTTTTGACACCTAGGTTTCCATTTTTGGTGCGTCGTAATTTCAGAAACGGCATCACAAGGTGGCTCGAACCGGGAGTGCTTAATGAAACGTCATTTGTTTTCGGCTGGCCTTTTGGTAGGCGGCATTGTCATTGGATTGGGTTTGCCCGAGGCCATTCGTGCGCAGTTGCCGGGATATGTGATCAAGCAAGTATTCAAAACGGACTTGGTCAATCTACCGGGGCAAGAGGTAATCATCTACGCATCGGAGTGGCCTACCGGCTTCCGCTGCACGAGCACGAGGAAGGTCACGAGTTCGTTTACGTGATCGAGGGCGAGCAGACCTTTGAAATCGATGGCGTCGGCACCAAGACAGTCAAGGCTGGCGAGGTTGTGTACACGCCACCGAACACGAAGCACTTTGGCCGGAACGCCACGGAAAAACTTTCAAAGACGCTAGTGTTCCGCATCAAAGCCAAAGACAAGCCCGTGATGACAGAAGTGAAGTAATCTTTCGTTATATCGGTCGGCAGTCTCTGTCATTTTATGCGATCATCCGATGTCGCCTGTTGGCCCTTAGATGACCGGTTTAGAGGGACCGATGCTGTCCGCTCCCAAAGACAGAGCGGACATGGCATGTCTTCGCGCATCTAGCCAATTGCCGATCTTACTGACGGAACGGCGCAGATAATGCGAGCAATTCGCGCTAACGATCGCCTTTGCCCTTGTTCGTCGGCAATGGACAATTCGTACAGACGCTGTCGTCGCACATCCGGCAGATCGTGAAGCGATCCATCTCGGACGTGTCCTGCCGTGCCAAGAGTTCGTGCAGCAGCGTTTCGAGCCGCTTCGTTTCGGCCGGCGACAGCACATCCAGAAGCGACGCGACGGCTGAAATCCGGGACGCCATCAGTTCGTTCCGGGTCGCGGTGCCCGTAGCCGTCAGGTGCAAGGCGACCTCGCGGGCGTCTTTTCCCGGCCGGCGCTCGACAAGCCGATCCGACACCAGACGGTCCACCAGGCGGACCGTTCCGGAATGCGACAGGCCGAGGATCCGCCGCAGCTTGTCGTTGGTCATGCCCTGGCCATAGCCGATGACGACGAGCGCGGCAGGCGTCTCGCCGCCACGGCCGATCACCTCGCGCGCGCCCTGCTCGATACGATCCATGACGGCGAGCGAGAGCGCCCCCAGCAAATTCGCGATTCCCGTTTCCATGCGCCGAATAATATGTGCGCTACGCACAAAAAACAACTTGACCATATATGTGCGCTGCGCACATATATGGTCGCAGAACAGGCAACATGGAGAATGACGTTGAATACGAGGAGCGCAGCACGACCAACGCCGAACGACACCGGCAGCGAACCCGCACTGAAATACGTGACGGCCAATGGCGTGCGGTTTGCCTATCTCGAACAGGGAGACGGTCCCCTTGTACTGTTCATGCACGGCTTTCCCGACAATGCCTGGTCTTATCGAAAGCAGCTGCAGGTCTTCGCGGATGCGGGGTATCGCGCGGTCGCGCCGTTCTTGCGCGGCTACGCGCCGACCGAGATCCCGGCGGACGGCGTTTACGATCCCATCGCCCTCGGCAAGGATCTCGAGGCGCTCATCGCGGCGCTGAGCGATGACGGCCAGGCACGCGTCGTCGGCATGGATTGGGGCGGCACGTCGACCTTTCAGGCGCTGGCCACGGCGCCATCGGCGATCAAGGCCGCGGTGGTGATGAACACCGCGCACCCGATCACATTCGGCAGCATCAGGCGAGATCCGGACATCGTCCGATCCATCTTCCATGTCTACTTTTTCCAGCTGGCCGGCGCCGAGTCGGCGGTCAATACCGAGGGACTTCCCTTCGTCGACTACCTCTGGAAGCTGTGGTCACCGACATTCGACAATGCCGAGCACATCCGCTCGATCAAGGAGACGCTCAGCGCGCCCGGCACCATGGCGGCGGCGCTCAAGTATTACGGAGGCCTGACCGATGCGGGGCGCATGGGCCGGCTGCCGGTCAATGACATGCATACGCCGACGCTGACGATCTATGGCAGCAACGATCCGACAGCGAAATATTCGGTGAAGGAAGAGCCGCTGTTCAAGGGGCCGCATAAGCGCGTTGCCCTGCCTGATGTCGGCCACTTCCCGCACCTCGAGCGTGAAGCCGAAGTCACCGGTCTGATCATGGACTGGTTCAAGACGTACGCGCCTGACTGAAGGCATGAGCACAACATCTTTTTGGGTTTTCTGACTAGGAGTGCGCGCGATGGACGCCAGGACACAGCAGCAATATGCCGAGACGTTTCACGCTCTTCACAGGACAGGCGATCCGCTTGTCCTGTTCAACGCCTGGGACGCCGCCACCGCCAAAGCCATTGCGAAGACGTCTCCTGCCATCGCGACCAGTAGCGGCGCGGTCGCCTCCGCGCTCGGATACGCGGACGGGGAAAACGTCCCGCTCGATGTGGTGACAGGCCTGGTGACGCGGATCACCGCGACCGTGTCGGTTCCGGTCTCGATCGATCTGGAGGCAGGATATGGCGACACCCCGGACGCCGCGGCGGAATCGGCGGCCAGGATTCTGCAGGCCGGCGCCGTCGGCATCAATATCGAAGACGGGCTGTCGGAGGGAAAACGGCAACTCGCCGGCGCCTTGCAGCACGCCGCGAAGATCAAGGCCGTGCGGGACATTGCGCAAGGACTCGGCGTTCGTCTCTTCATCAATGCGAGAACTGATCCGTTCCTGCTGAAATTCGGCTCGCCGGAGCAATGCCTGAATGAAGCGACACGGCGCGCGAAGGTCTATGCCGACGCCGGTGCCGATGGAATTTTTGTGCCCGGCCTCAACGACCTCGCGCTGATCGAGCGGTTGGTTCAGCTCACGCCGCTGCCGGTCAACATCATGGTGACGCAAGGTGTTCCCGAAATCGGGGATCTCGCCCGTGTCGGCGTGCGGCGGGTCAGCCTTGGGCCGTGGCCCATGATGGCGGCGATGCGCGTCATTGGACAGGCCGCAGCCGGGGTCGCCGCGACCAGGCAATATGGCACGTTCCTGCAACCGAATGGCTGAGCCGGCCTTTCAGGCCGCGGCGCTCTAGGCCGACCGCTTCACTGCGTCGCGACCTGCCGGCGCAAGGTCGAGTCGCCCCAGCATCGCTATCGCCTGCTCGGCGCAATGCTCAATCAGCCAGCGCTCGAACGCGACAGGGGGAAGTGCGGGCGCGTAGAGAAAGCCCTGGACGACGTCACAGCCGAGCTCGGCCAGCATCTTGCGCTGGCCTTCGGTCTCGACGCCTTCGGCGACGACGGTCATGCCGAGGCCCTGCCCTACGCGCACTACGGCGATGGCGACCGCAAGTGCGAAAGCGCCGAAGGTTTCTTGGTGCGTTCGGAACCTATTCAGCGGCGGTTCCTGATCCAAGCTTGTGCAGCCGTCCGGTCACGGCCCGCACCTTGCCCGGCGAGGCCTGCCAAATCGACAGCGCCGATAGTCCGCTCGCGACCATCGCGATGGCAAAGGCGAGCGTATAGTCGCCGAAGCGATCGTAGAGGAAGCCCGTCACCCATGGACCGGCCGCACCGCCGGCCAGCGCCGCGAGCATGATCATGCCAAAGATGCTGCCCTGGTGCCTGCCCTGGAAAATCTCGAACACCACCGCGCCCATGATCGAGGTAAGGCCGTAGCCGAGCGCGCCTTGGGTGAACACCATCAAACCGACCAGCCAGAGCGACGGCTGGTACTTCAAGCCGATGAGTGCCGCAAAACAGATTGCAAACCCGGCGCAGCTGATCGCCCAGACCCACTCCCGCCCGATCCGGTCGGAGACGTGGCCGAGCAGAATCTGGCCGGGAATGCCGAGTGCACTGACAGCACCGAGCGCCCAGACCGCCACGCTCGGGCTGAAACCGATGTCGAGCAGGAACTTTGTCTGGTGCACCTGGACCGCGTACCAGATGTACAGGCCGCAGAAATAGCCGAGGGCGATCCACCAGAACCGCCCTGTCGCGACTGCGCGAGCGAGCGTCCATTCGGTGTTGGCCCAGACGGGATCGACGATATTGGAGACCGGCTTTGCAGCGCCTGCGGTCGGGGCAATGTCGCCGTCCGGCCGAAGACCGATGTCTTCGGGACGCTTGTGCAGGAACAGATTGATCGGCGCGAGCACGACCAGGATCGTCAGGCCCATCGCCGTGCACGCGGTCCGCCAGCCGGTCTGTTCGATCATGTGCTGCACCCATGGCAGCAGCGTCACCGAACCGATGCCGACGCCGGCAAAGGCGATGCCGATCGCGAAGCCGCGCGTGCGGATGAACCAGTTAGGCAGGAACAGCGACTGGCCTGAATAGCCGAGACAGACGCTGCCGGCACCGACCATGACACCAAGCGTCGCGTAGAGATGCCAGGGCGCAGTGGTCAGCGGTGCAAGCAGCATCCCCCCGCCCATGAGAACGACGCCGAGCTCCATCACCGCGCGCGGCCCGGCGCGATCCATCAGCCGGCCGATCAGCGGACTAGCCACGCCGGAAGCCACGAAGCCGAAAGAGAACGCGCCGGCGGTGACGCCGCGCTCCCAGCCGAACTCGGAGATGATCGGGGGAAACAACAGCGAGAAGGCCGAGCGCGCGTTGACGCCGATGGCCATCGTGACGAAGGTCACCGCGACCACGACCCAGCCGTAGAAGAACGGAAGCCGCATTTTCTGTATTTCACCCCTAGACGGTCCTTCGGACCATCTGGGGATGCCCGGGTCAAGCGCTTTCCGCGAATGCCCTTTGGGCGGCAGGCTCAGGCGGCGTCGCGCTGCGAGTGCTCGGTGCACCCGTCGAACACGACCCGCTCGATCGGCAACGGACGCCCGAACAGATAGCCCTGTGCAAAATTGACGCCGAGCGCCTTTAGCCGCTCGAACTCCTCAGCTGTCTCGACGCCCTCGGCGGTGACCGACATGTCGAGCCCGCGCGCCAGCGTCACGATCGAGGAGATAATCGCGGAGCTGCGCGGCTGGTGCGTGAGGTTGCGGATGAACGACTTGTCGATCTTGATCTTGTCGAACGGGAACGCAGTGAGATAGCTGAGCGAGGAATAGCCGGTGCCGAAATCGTCGAGCGCGAGCTCGATGCCGATACTCTTCAGCCGCTCCATGAAGGCGTGGTTCTCGGCGCCGCGCTCCAGGAGGACGGATTCCGTGATCTCGATCTCGAGCCGTTGCGGCGACAGGCCGGAATCGCGCAACGCCGAGCAAATTACGTCGAACAGATCGACTTCCTTGAACTGGATCGGCGACAGGTTCACGGCAACCATCAGGTCGGAAGGCCAGGCGGCGGCGTCGGCGCAGGCCTGCCGCAGCACGAATTCGCCGAGCGGCACGATCAGCCCGGTCTCCTCGGCGAGCGGTATGAACTGGTCCGGCGGGATCAAGCCGCGGCTCGGATGCCGCCAGCGCACCAGCGCCTCGAAGCCGCGCCGCGCGCCGCTGTTGGCGTCCATGAACGGCTGGTAGTGGACCTCGAGCTGGCAGCGCGCGATGGCGTCGCGCAGATCGCCTTCCAGCGTGTTGCGCGCCTCCAGTTCGACCGACATCGCCTCGTCGTAGATGGTGAAGCAGTTGCGGCCGGCCGATTTCGAGCGATAGAGCGCGAGATCGGCCTTCTTCAAAAGCTGCTCCTGGTCGCTGCCGTGATCCGGCGCGATCGCAATGCCGATGCTGGTGCCGATCTCGACCCGATGTCCGGGCAGCAGGAACGGCTCAGTCACCAGCTTGGCGATCCGCGCTGCCAGCTCGGTCGAGCAGACCCGCTGATCATCGCAGCCTTCCTGGATGATCGCGAATTCGTCGCCGCCGAGGCGCGCCAGCACGTCGGTCGCCCGCACCGCGGATTTCAGCCGCAGCGCCACCTGGCGCAGCAGCGCATCGCCGGCCCCATGGCCAAGCGAGTCGTTGACGTTCTTGAAGCGGTCGAGATCGAGCATCAGGATCGAGAAGGTCGGGCCGCGATCCTCCAACTGGCCGTTGAGTTCATCGAGCCTTGCGAGGAAGAAGGCGCGGTTTGGCAGTCCGGTCAGGATGTCGGTCTGCGCAAGCTCGAGTACGCGCCGGTTCGCCAGCGACAGCCGCCGCGAATTGCGGCTCGCCAGCATCAGATAGGTCGCGAGCGACAACGTCAGCAGCATGCCGACGATGAGGATCGTGGCGGCGCGGTCGTATGTCATCTCAAGCGCACCACCTGCCGTCGGCATCGCGCGCACCTGCCAGTCGGTATCCCCGATCCTGAGATGGCCCGACCAGTGCAGGCCCCGCGCGACATCGCGCATCGACTGGGGCGACGATGACGCCGACGAATAATCCGGCAACGCCTCTTCGAGGCTGACGATCCGTGCACTGAAAGGCGGATAGACGTTCACGCTGACTGCGGGGCTTGCGCCGGTCGTCATGCGAATGGACTGCACCAGCAACGGAAGATCGAGGACGCCTACGACGTAGCCTGCGAGATTGCGGCGCCGGTCCGCGATCGTCTCGCGCGAGGTCCCCTTGGCATAGACGGGAACGGCGACGAGGACATCGGGCATCCGGCCGACCTCGCGCGGCTCGTACAGGCGCGTGCGAATGCCGGCGGTCCGGTCGTTGTCGCGCGCGCGTTCGAGCGCCGCGCGGCGTTCCGGAACGGTCGCGTAGTCCATGCCGTAGACGGGCGAAGTCTTCGCCTGGGTCGAGTAGAACACCGGAAAATATTCGTCGCTCTGCGGCGCGGTCGCAAAGCCCTCGCCCTGAAGCGACTTGATGCGATAGCTGGACAGGCCGTCCGCGATCGCGGCGGCCTCGTATTCGGCACGCTCCTTGCGGTTGACGCGCGGCAGCCAGGCAATGCGCAGCATGCCGGGATGGCGCTCGAACAACCGGGCGCTGAACGTCTCGAACTCGCTGCGGGTGATTTCCTCGTTGGTCGACTCGAACAGGGTGCGCAGCGCGACCAGCCGGCTGATATATTCGTTCATGCCGTTCTGCATGACGATGGATTCGGTCTCGGCCGTGTTCTCGAACTCAATCCTGTTGACGCGGTCTTCCCATCGCGCCACGGCCGCGGCGCCCGCTAGCGAGAACAACAGGCCGACGCCAGCTGCGACGAGCGCAGGACGATACAGCCCGAGCAGCGGCGCAGCGCGCCACCATCCGGTCATCCGCCTCCGATCCTGATCATTCTGATCGCGATCGCCCATCCGTAAAGCCGTCGTCCCCTCTCCGCGACGGACAGAACTTCTGGTTGAACCGCCGGGGTGGTGATCGGACAAGGACCGCAGTTAAGAACTGCACAATTTCGGAACCCGGCTTTCCCGCATTGCCCGCCTTAGTTAACGAAGTGCGCGCGTGAACGGGCTTTATCAGGGCAAGTTGCCGGATTTACCCGGAGTATTACGGAGGCGCCGGTACGCCAGCGGTTAGCGAGCTATTCAGGCCGCGCGGCTATGGTTGCCGCGATTTTTCCTGCATCCGGCAAGACTTCTTGATGAACCTGTATCGAACAGCGACACGCGTCGTCGTGAGCTTCGCACTGCTTGCCGCAGCCACGCTCGCCGCCAGCGGCGACGAGGCCGGCGTCAGCGCGGATGCGATCCTGTTCGGCCAGGCGGCTGCGCTCGAGGGTCCCTCCTCTGCGCTTGGGCAGCGCATGCGGCAAGGCATCGTCGCGGCCTTCACCGAGATCAATTCAAACGGCGGCGTCCATGGCCGCAGGCTGCAACTGATCAGCCGCGACGACGGCTACGATCCCGACCGTTCGGTGGCGCAGACGCTGCGGCTGATCGAGGACGACAAGGTGTTCGCGCTGATCGGCGCTGTGGGCACGCCGACCGCGAAGGCGACCATTTCGATCACCAGCGCCCGGAACGTGCCCTTCATCGGTCCGTTCAGCGGCGCCGAATTTTTGCGTGACCTGGAACTTCCGAACGTCGTCAACATTCGGGCAAGCTATGGCGCCGAGGCCGAGGCGTGGATCAAGCACCTCACGGAGGATCGCCACTTCACCCGCATCGGCATCTTCTACCAGGACGATTCCTTCGGCCGTGACGGGCTTGCGGGCGTGAAGAATGCGCTGGCCAAACGCGGCCTCGAACTCGCCGCGGAAGGTACCTTCGAGCGCAACACCCGCGCGGTCGGCTCGGCCTGGCGGATGATCAAGCGCGCCGAGCCCGAGGCGATCGTCATGGTCGGGACCCTACGGGCCCTGCGCCGAATTCATCAAGCTGGCACGCCGCAGCGGCCTCTCACCGACCTTCGTCAACATCTCCTTCGTCGGCGCCAATGCGCTCGCGCGCGAACTCGGCCCCGATGGCGAAGGTGTCATCGTCTCGCAGGTGGTGCCGTTTCCCTGGGATCGCTCGCTCAAGCTCGTCGCCGACTACCAGGCGGCGCAGAAGGCGTTCGACCCGACGCTGACACCGGACTTCGTGTCGCTCGAAGGCTATCTCTCCGGCCGCTTCGTCGCCGCGGCGCTGGAACATCTCGGGCCGAACCCGACGCGGGCGGGCCTGATGCGGATCATCAACGACGTCGGCCGCTTCGACATCAGCGGCAGCATCATCACCGTCGGCATCCGCGCAGTCGAAATGCCGCCAAAGGTGTTTTTGACGGTAATCCAGAAGGACGGAACGTTCAGGGCGGTGGACCGGTTGCAGGGCGGCTCACGGCCGCCGCGTCCAACGCTCGGCGTTGACGGCTCCTTGCGGGACCTCGCCTCTCACGATCGCTTCGACCTGCCGCACCGTCTCCAACGACTGGTATTCGATCGCTTGCGGCGTCAGGCCGCCGACATGTGGCGTCGCGATGACGTTGGGAAATTTCGCCAGCTCCGGCGTCGGCATCTGGTCGGGCGCGCGGCCGACATCCATGGCAGCACCAGCGATGCGGTTCTCCAATAGCGCCTTGGCAAGCGCCGCCTCGTCGACGAGATTGCCACGCGAGAGATTGATGAAGACGGCGTGCTTCTGCATCCGCGCCAGCGCCGCCTCCCCGATCAGCTTCTCGGTCTGCTCGTTGGCAACCGCGAGGCAGACGACGTAGTCCGATGCGGCCAGGAGTTCGTCGAGCGTGACCTGCCTGATCGCGCTGTCGCTGACGGTCGCGAAGGGATCGGAGACCAGCACTTCCATCCGCAACACTTTTGCGACCTCGGCGAGATAGCGCCCGATGGCGCCATAACCGATGATGCCGATTTTGCTACCGCCGAGCTGGCGACCCATCTGCGCCTCCGGCTTGCGGCCGGCGTGGTAATCGGCCGTCGCGCGCGACACGCCACGGGACAGATCGACCATGAAGCCGACCGCGAGTTCGGTGACCGCCTGCACGAAGCCGGGGCCGGCGCGGGTCACGAGCACACCGGCTGCTGATGCGGCCTCGACATCGACATTGCGGATGTCGACGGCACAGCGGACGAAGGCACGCAGGCGCGGCAGTTGCGCAAAGATTTCGCCGCGGCCCTCGGTCATGCGATCGGCGACGATGATGTCTGCCTCTTTCGCCGCGCTCACGAGGCCCGCCGCATCGAGCGGCCGGTCACCCTCATGCAGCGTCACCTCGGCGATCGCCCGCAAACCGTTCAGGCTGCGATCACCGTAATAATTGCGACGCATCTCGGGCGTGTGGGCCAGCAGGACCTTCACGGAAAACTCCTTCAGTAGCCGAATGCCCGCGGCAGTGCGGTCGAGAGCCACGGCACAAAGGCGATGACGAGCAGGCAGAGGAACAAGAGGCCCAGATAACCTAAGATGGGCTTCACGGTCTGCTCGATCGGCACATTGCCGATCAGGCATGCGCCGTAAAGCCCGAGCCCCAGCGGCGGCGCGAACAGGCCGATGCCCATCGCGATGACAAGCACCACGCCGAAATGCAGGGGATCGATGCCGAGCTGCACCGCCACCGGCAGCAGCAGCGGTCCGAAGATGATGAGCGCGGCGGCGCCTTCCAGCACCGATCCCATCACGATCAGCACGGCAATTGCCAGCAGCATGAACATCCAGACGCCGCTGGTCTTGGACAATCCGAGCATGATCTCGCCGACCGCATGCGGCACCTGCTGCAAGGTCAGCGTGAAGGCCAGCGATTGCGCGGCGGCGACGATGAACAGCACGAGGCCCGCGCGCGTCGCTCCCTGCACGAAGCTGTGCGCGGCCGATTTGAAGGTGAGCTCGCGGAACACGACGCTGCCGACGACCAGCGCATAGGCCACGGCGAAGGCCGAGATTTCGGTGGCCGTGGCAAAACCGCTCTTGAAGCCGAAGAAGATCATGAAGATCAGGCCAAACGAGGCGATCGCGCCGCTCCACAGACCTGACACCGGCACCTGCAGCTCGACCTCCTCGGCCTCAGCCGGGCGCTTGCCGAAGATGATCGAGAACGCGATCAAGACCAGCGCCATCAGCGCTGCCGGCAGGAGCCCTGCGATGAAAAGACCGCCGATCGACAAATTCGCCACGAAGCCGAGAATGATGAGGTTGATGCAGGGCGGAATGGTTTCCGCCATCACCGCGGATGCGGCGAGCAGCGCCACCGCGGAGCCCGGATTCTGCTTCGAGCGCCGTGCCGCCGGGATCAGCACCGAGCCGACGGCCGCAACATCGGCCATCTTCGAGCCGGAGATGCCCGAGAACAGCACCATCGAGGCCACCATCACGACGTTGAGCCCGCCGCGCATGCGACCGACCCCGCGCTGCAACAGCTCGATCAGCCGCACCGACATGCCGTTGGCTTCCATGAGGTAGCCGACGAGGATGAAGAATGGAATCGCGAGCAGCACGAAATTGTCGATGCCGCGCGCCATCTGCTGGGCGAAGATGACGCCGGGCAGCGGGCCCTCGACCCAGATGAAGATCAGTGCGGCGAGCGCCAGCGCAAAGCCGATCGGCAGGCCACCGAACAGCGTGGCGAAAAAACCGATCAGCATCAGCGTGCCCGCCGACGGCACGGTCGACGGTGACAGAGTGTCCCAGGCGAGATAGAGGCCGGTCAGCACCGCAATTGCAACGAAACCCCTGACGATATCAGGCAGCGGCCGTGCGCAGAGATGGTCGATCGCAAACACCGTCATGAACAGCGCGCCGACGCCCATCGGGTAGAACGTCAGCTCCAGCGGCAGGCCGGAGCCGGTGGTCTGACCGGCTGTCAACGATCCCAGCTTGATCGCATTATAAGCGACGTAACCCGAGATCAGCACCACCAGCAGCGCGCTCGCCGCGTCGACCAGCGCGCGCAGACGCATTGGAGCCAAATCGCGGAAGAAGGACACGCCGACATTCTCGCCGCGCGCGAGCGCGCTCGCCGCGCCGAAGAAGGCCGAGCCGACCATCAAGCCGCGCGCGACATCGTCCGACCATTCGACCGGCGCGTTGAAGAGAAAACGCAGCAGCACCGAGGCGCAGACCACGACGAGGTCGGCGGCCAAAAGGATCGCCGCGATGGCGTCGCTGAGGCGAAGCAGAAGGGCGATGCTCCCGTGGCGCTCGCCCGGAAGAGACACGGCGCCTGGCAACGCCATCTCGGATTTGGCCATCTCAGGCTTGCGTCGCGCGGATGATGTCGATGACGGGCTTGGACTCCGGCCGCGCCTTGATGAAGTTCTCGATCTGCGGCGCCACGCGCCTCTTGAACGCTTCGCGGTCGCATTCGGCCACCGTCACGCCCTTCTCCGTCAAGGCCGACAGCGCCTCCTTCTCGACCGCGAGCCCATGCGCACGGGTGTCAACCGCGGCCTTCTTCGCGGCATCGAGAAAGCCGTCGCGCAGTTTCGGATCCATGCGGTTGTAGGTCATGTCGCTGAAGTAGATCGCCAGCGGCGAGAAATTGTGCTGCGTCAGCGCGTAGAATTTCGCCGTTTCGAAGAACTTGCTGGCGAGGATCGTCGGCGGATCGTGCTCCAGCCCGTCGAGCACGCCGGCCTGCAACGCGGTGTAGATTTCGCCGAACGCCAGCGGCGTGGCGGCGGCCCCCATCAGCCGCAGGCATTCCGTGATGACGGGATTTGGCAGGGTGCGGATCTTGAGGCCAGCGAGATCCTCCGGCGTCTTCACCGGCTTCTTCGCAAAGACGCTGCGTGAACCAAAATTATAGGCCCAGGCGATGATGCGAATGTTGCTGCCTTTGAGCAGCGCATCCTCGATCGGCTTGGCGGCGCCGGCGTCGAACGCCTTGGTCTGCTGCGGGAAACTCGAGAACAGAAAGCCGAGGTCGTAGGTGCCGACCAGCGGCACGAGATTGGCGGAGATCGACGAGCCCGACACCATGAGGTCGATGACGCCGAGCTTCACCGAATTGATGACGTCGATTTCCTGCCCCAGCTGGTTGTCCGGGAAGAATGCGACCTCGACCTGCTCGCCGAGCCCGTTGCCCTTCAAATTCTTGACGAGGTTGTCGTAGTAGACGCGGCCGTTGGCGAATTTGGGATCGTTCGGCAGCGAGGAGGAGCATTTCAGCTTCAACGTCGCGGCTTCGGCGCGCCCGATGATCGCGGGAGAGAGCACGAGGCCGGCGGTCACCGCCGTCGACGATTTGATGAACGTGCGACGGCTCACGGGCACGATGGTCATGGTGCGGTCTCTCCCTGAATTCTCTTGTTCGATCGCGATCGTTGCCGCGACTTGTTTTACGAACTGTAGGGCCAAAGCGATTGCACAGGCAAGAGTAGCAGCCAGTTCGCACCACCGAGTTCATGTCGGCGGATGCGTCGGCAGACAGGAGCACTCAACACCCATCTTGTCCGGTGTTTTCCAGTGCGCAATGCGCCGGGCTGTGATCCGACTGCCGCGAGGCCGATTTGATTCCGATCGATCCGATTGCAGCATGGATCGATGCCGAAGCGACATTGATCGGCTGCGCGATCAGCGTCCCTCGCGCGTCGACGGACAAGCCGGTTTGGCGAGTTCACGCTGCTCTTTCGACGTGAGCAGCTTCACGAATTCGAGAAGTCAATTGCCCCGCACGAGCGATCGCGACGAGCGCGATCGCCATTCATCAGATTTTCTGATCATAATGATCTGTTATTATAGTTTGACCTTATCTCTCAACCTCCTAGCATTGATAGGAGCCCCGCGACACGACGTCGCGCCGATCATTCGACAAGTCCTCGCTCGAAGACGATCGGTGGCGTTCGGCAATTGAGGCTCAGGAAGGTGCGGAATGCGGCGCGTGACCTTTTTCCTTCTCTGCGTGAGCCTGTGCGGATGGGAGCTGGCCGCGAACGCGACCCCTGTGGTGGCTCCCGATCCTCCCTTCACGTCCGAGCGGATTGATCGTCTGCCGTCCGAAATACGACGGCTCGTTCAGTCGAAGTGCGGGGCGGAAGCGGAAGCTGGCCACTACTTCGCAACCTACGAGCATGAGTCGAACGTAATTCATCTCGACTACTCACGGCTTCAATGCCCCGACGCATCGGGCGGCGCGGCAACGTTCGGGCATCTGCATCAAACCTTCATCAAGCGTAACGGTCGATATGTCCTGTCGCGGACCGAGAGCGAGCTGCCGCGCCCGCACGAACAAGGTTTTTGAATCGGAGCTATTATGAACTCCAGGGTTGCCTCGTTGGCTGTCGTCATAGCCGCCGCACTTTCAGGAATGAGCTCGCGAGCAATCAGCGAGAGTTGGTCTCCTTCGCCCAGCATACTTGGCGAGATCGTGCGCGTTGAAGCCGACATCGATCGAATCGAGGCCGAGGCGCTCAAGCGCGTTGGAACTCCGCCAGACAATCAGGTGCAGCAGATCGAGCTGCTCGGCAAGGTGATGCTTTTCGACAAGGAGCTATCGGTCAACCGCAACGAGGCGTGCGCCTTTTGCCACATGCCCGAGACCGGTTTTACCGGTCCGATCTCGGAGCTCAACCGAACGACGGGCTCGTACCCAGGCTCGGTGCGCACCCGCTTCAGTGAGCGCAAGCCACAGACCCATACCTATGCGCCGCTTTCTCCCGTGCTCCACTACAACGAAGCCCAGGGCGATCTCGTCGGCGGTAACTTTTGGGACATGCGTGCAACCGGACGCCGCCTCGGCAATCCGGCGGCCGAACAGGCGGAAGGACCGCCGACTAACCCGACCGAGATGGGCCTTCCGGATCTCGCGTGCGCGGTGTACCGGGCCTCACAGCGCCCCTATCGCGGCTTGTTCGAAGCCGTGTGGGGGGCGCAGTCGTTTGTGATCAATTGGCCTGCGAACACCGAGGACGTTTGCAACAATCCCGGCCCGCCTCCGGCTGACGATCCGGCGCCGATCCACCTCAACCCGGTCGATCGCGGCCGCGCCGCCGCCACGTTCGATCAGATGGCTCTATCGATTGCGGGCTATGAAGCCTCGCACGAGGTGACGGCGTTCTCATCAAAATATGATGCCGTGCTCGCCGGGAAGGCGCGGTTCACACCGCAGGAGCAGCAGGGCTACGATTTGTTTCGCGGCAAGGCGCTGTGCAACGGCTGCCATCGCGACGGCGGTCCTGGCGAAGATCCGCTGTTCACCGACTTCACAGCGGCCAATATTGGAACACCGGCCAATTCCGACTTGCCCTTTTATGCGGAAGGCGTCCCGGATCAGCGCGGCTATGTCGCCAACAAGAACGGATCCTCCTTCGTCTATCCCGGCGTCGGGGGTTTTCTTGGCAAGGGCCATCCGCTCAGCGAACCGTCAGCAGTCGACACTCGCTGGAAGCCGTTGGAAGGTCAGAACCACGGCCGCTTCCAGGTCCCGACGCTGCGCAATGTCGACAAGCGTCCGAGCCCGGATTTCGTGAAGGATTATGGACACAACGGCTATTTCAAGAGCCTCAAGGAAATCGTGCACTTCTAACACGCGCGATGTGCTGCCGCGCTGTAAGCCGCGCGATCCACGTGATCGCACCGGCTACTGGCCGGCTCCGGAAACGACCGAGAATATGAACAAGAGCAAGGTCGGAAATCTGGGGCTATCCGACGCGGACGAGAATGCGCTGGTCGCCTTCATGCAAACCTTGAGCGACGGCTTCTTGCCAACCGGACAAAAATAGTGCGTGCGGTCGGACGCAGACGCCGCTCAGCAGAAAGCTGCGGAATCGCCTGCGCGATCCCGCAGCTCCTGCAAACCGACGACCTCAGCGCGAATGCGCACCGCTCAACTGGCCACCGACCGGCGCGTCCTGACGCGAAGGCCGCAGTGCGAAAGCGCCATCACCGAGCAGCGCCTGTGCGACCAGCGCGATCGCCCAGAAAGCGGGGAATTCCCAGCCGCCCTTCGGATTGGTGAAGAAGAAGCCGGCAGCGCCGTGCACGGTGAAGATCGCGCCGAGCAGGATCGGGACGCCGGCGAGCGCGGCATAGCGGGTCCAGACGCCGAGGATGAGGGCGATGCCGCTCAGCACTTCAACCGTCATGATGAGATAAGCGAGCTCGGGCGGGAAGCCGAGGCTACCGAAGAATTTTGCGGTCCCGGCCGGGGTGAAGACGAACAATTTCAGGCTGGCATGGGCCAGGAAAAGCGCGCCCAGCGTCACGCGCAGCACCAGCGCGGCGTAGGGAGCGGTACGGGAATCGATCATGGCAGTCTCCTTTGCTGCGATGCAGTATGATCTATTTCAATTCAAACGATAATCAGCTATTTTAGAATTATACTTCACACCAACAGAGTGAGACGGATGCTCGACCGGCTGACCAGCCTGGAAGTCTTCGCCAAGGTGGCGGCCAATGGCAGCCTGTCCGGCGCTGCCCGGGCCATGGGCCTGTCGCAGACCATGGTCACCAAGCATGTGGCCTCGCTCGAGGCGCGGCTTGGGATCAAGCTGTTCCACCGCACCACACGGCGGCTGTCGATCACCGAGGCCGGCCGCCTCTATCTGGAGTCCTCCGAGCGCATCCTCGCCGACATGGAGACCGCCGACGCAGCTGTGGCGCGCGAGCGCGTCGAGCCGCGCGGGTCGTTGCGTGTCAACGTCCCCGTCGTGTTCGGCACACGGCAGATCGCGCCGCTGATTGCGGAGTTCAGCGAACGCCATCCCGAGGTCACGATCGAGCTCGGCCTCAACGATCGTCTCGTCGACCTCGCCGAAGAAGGCTGGGACCTTGCGATCCGCATCGGACGCTTGCGCGACTCCAGCATGGTGGCGCGTCGGCTCGCGCCGAGCCGCCTCGTGGTCTGCGCCGCCCCTTCATATCTTGCGAAGCATGGCACGCCGCGCAGCGTCGCCGACCTCGCCGCGCATAATTGCCTCGGCTACACGCTTTCGCAGCAGGCGAGCGCGGCGGAATGGCTGTTCGGCGCGGATGGCGAGATCCGCGTCCAGGTCTCCGGCAATCTGCGCGCCAACAATGGCGATGCGCTGCGCGCGGCGACGCTGGCCGGACAGGGACTGGCGCGACAACCGACCTTCATCATCGCCGATGATTTGCGTGCCGGCACGCTGGTCGCACTTCCGCTGGACCAGCCGGAGATTCAGTCCTCCGCGGTGCATGCGGTCTACCTGCCCGATCGCCGGCCGCCGGCCAAGGTGCGCGCCTTCATCGACTTTCTCGCCGCACAGTTTTCACCGGATCCGCCCTGGGACCGTGGACTGTTCTGACGCTGCCCTGCGCGTGGCGCGCCGGCTCCGGCAGACCTGCTGCCCCATTTTGCCGCACGCGAGTGCGTGAGATAGCGCACAGACAGAACAATGGCGGGCGACTAAAATGGTGACATCCTCGCGCCGTTGCCGATGGAGGTGACACCATGCGCCGTCCAGTCCTTTGCAATCTAGTTCTTGCCTCCGGTCTTCTCGTTCTCACGCAATTGATGATGCCGACGCAGGCTGCGGCCGAAGCGCGGCTCGCGCTGGTGATCGGCCAATCCGCCTATCGCACGGTGCCCGAGCTACCCAACGCCGCCAACGACGCCAAGGGCATGGCCGAGCTGCTCGGCAATGCCGGCTTCAACGTCACCGCAGCGCCGAACCTTGCGCAGGATGAGATGCGCCAGGCGATCTCTGACTTTGCCGAGAAGGTCAGCGCCAGCGGCGCCGACACCATCGCGCTGGTGTTCTATGCCGGCCATGGCTTGCAGATCGACGGTGAAAACTATCTGGTGCCGGTCGATCTCGATCCCAAGCGCGAGGCCGACATCCCGCTCCAGGGCGTGCGGCTGAACGATCTGCTCAACACGCTCGGCGCGCTGCCGACGCGGGCGCGCATCTTCATGCTCGACGCCTGCCGCAACAATCCGTTCCCGGCGCTGAGCGGTGCTGGCCACGGGCTTGCGATCGTCGACACCAAGGCCGGCGCACAGGGCACCTTCATTTCCTATTCGACCTCGCCCGGCGCGGAAGCCGAGGACGGCTCCGGCGCCGACAGCCCCTACACCACCGCGGCACTGACTGTCGCCAAGCAACCGAACATCCCGATCGAGGAAGTGTTCAAGCGCATCCGCATCGCGGTGGCGCAATCGACCGACGGACGGCAGATTCCCTGGGAGAGCTCGTCGCTGACGACCGACTTCAAATTCTTCGGCGACAGTAGCGGCCAGCAGCCCCCTGCCCCGGGCACAGGCTCGATGGCGCTCGCCAGTGCGACGCGCAGCGTCGAGGACTGGCGCAGGGATTTGCAGGGCAAGGACCCCAAGGTCGCCTATGAGCTCGTGATCGCTGACGACACCGTTCCTGCGTATCAGGCCTATGTCGAGTTATACGCACAGGACGTCCGCACGCCGCGCCTGCGCACAGTGCTGGAGCGCCGGCGCCAGATGCTGGCATGGGATCGTGCGGTCGCGATCAACACCCGCGCCTCCTTCGAGGCCTATCTCGTCAACTGGGACAACAGCGACCTTGCGGCGACTGCGCGCAAGTTGCTGCTTCGCGTGCAGAACCGCAACTATGTCTTGCCGGTCGCGGCCGCTGCGATCCCTGCGCCGGTCGCCGTCGCGCTGGCGCCGACCTGTCCGTGCACGGCGCCTACGACCCCGGCGACGCCGATCAACCCGATTGTCGCGCCCGTTATCAAGAAGCGCGTCGACGACACGCCGCCGCCGACCAAGCGCAAGGTCGTCGATACGCCTCCGAAGCGCCGGGCGTCGCCGCCGCCTGACGACGTCGTCGTCGAGCGCGCACCGCCCCCCGGCCCGCCACCCGGCGCCGTCATGCAGGGCATCGGCATCGGGATCGGTCTTGGCATGGGAATGGGTGGTGGCGGAGGCCGTGGTGGAGAGATGGGACACGGCGACTACGGCCGCGGCGGCACCAGGTACTGACACTGCCGCACTGCGATAGGCATTGATGTCCGCAAGCCTCGCTTGCGGACATTTCTGTTGATGGCGCCAGGCCTGCACCGTCTGTCGTCCTTGAAGCTGGAAATGCTGTAGTCTGATCGACCGACGCAAAGTTTCCGGGGACACCCCATCGATGCCGCAAGACACTCACGCCAAGAAAACATGGCCGCTGTTCCAGTCGCTCGCGTCCTATTCCCTGCCCGGCGATCTCATGGCGGGGCTGACGCTGGCCGCGATCGCTATCCCAGAGCAGATGGCCACCGCACGGCTCGGCGGCTTCGCGCCGCAGATCGGTTTCTTCGCCTTCATGGCGGGATCGCTCGGCTTCGCGCTGCTCGGCGGCAACCGATTCCTGTCCTGCGGCGCCGACTCCACGATCACGCCGATCTTCGCCGGCGGCCTCGCGGCGCTCGCCACCACCGGCTCGCCTGAATATCAGGGGCTTGCGATCGCGTTGGCGCTGATGGTCGGCGCGATGATGCTGGCCAGCGGCGCGTTTCGGCTTGGCGGCATCGCGAACCTCTTGTCGGTGCCGGTCATGGTCGGCTTCCTCGCCGGCATCTCCGTCCACATCATCGTGTCGCAAATGCCGGGCGTGCTGGGGCTTCAGTCGCCGAGCGGGCCGACGCTCGATCGGATCGGCGTGCTTGCAACCGAGCTCGGCCGAACCAATCCCATGACGTTCTGCATCGGTTTTGGCGTGCTCGCGGTGGTCTTCATCTCCGAGAAGATCAGCGCCAAAATTCCAGGCGCGCTGATCGGACTCGTCGCCGCGACGCTGGCCACCATCGGGCTTGGCCTCGAGAGCAAGGGCGTCAATGTCGTCGGCGTGGTGCCGGGCACGCTGCCGCGACCAACCTTCCCCGATCTTGCACCGGAGCTGTGGGTGCGTCTGGTGCCGCTCGCCTTCGTGATCACGATCGTGGTGATGGTGCAGACCGCGGCCACCACGCGATCGTTTCCGTCCGATCCCGACAAGCCAGCAGATGTCGATCGCGATTTTCTCGGCGCGGGCGCCGGCAGCGTGCTCGCCGGCCTGTTCGGGGCGTTTCCGGTCAATGCCAGTCCGCCGCGGACGGGCATCGTCGCGGAGACCGGCGGACAATCGCAGCTCTCAGGCCTTGCCGCGGCGGCCATCGTGCTCGCGCTGCTCGCGTTCGGCACCGGACTGTTGCAGCACGTTCCTGACGCAGCGCTCGGTGGCATCCTGCTGTTCGTGGCGCTGCGGATCATCCGCGTGAAGCAGATCGTGACGATCTATCGCCAGTCCTTCAGCGAGTTTCTGCTGATCGTTGCGACCGCCGCGCTGATCATCGTGCTTCCGATCCAGCAGGGCGCGTTCCTCGGCATCGTGCTGTCGCTGCTGCACGGCATCTGGAGCACGACGCGCGCGAGGCTCGTCGAGTTCGAGCGCGTGCCGGGGACCACGATCTGGTGGCCGGCGCATCCGCACATCACCGGCGAACGCATCGCCGGAATCGCGGTGATCGGGCTTCAAGCGCCGCTGTCGTTCCTCAACGCACCCGGCTTCCGCAGCGACGTGACCAAGGTTCTCACGACGTCCACGCCGCAACTGCTGGTGCTGGAAGCAAGCGGCATGGTCGAGATCGACTTCACAGCCGCGCAAATCCTGCTCGACGTCTTCAAGGCGTGCAGCGAACAGGGCGTCACGGTCGCGCTGGCGCGGCTGGAATCGGTGCGTGCGCAGGACGCGTTCGAACGCTTCAAATTGTTCGATGTGCTGCCGAAGGAGCACGTGTTCCACAGCGTGGACGAAGCCGTGCGCAAGCTGGCTAAATAGCTGCGATCACTGCGATAGCACGGGATAATCCTGCAACACCGTTTCGCGGATCCAGCTCGCGTGGATCGCGCGAAACAGGATCCGCGCCGTCTTGACGTCGTTCGCGTTCATGCAGAGGCCGACGATGCGATGAACCGCGTCGTCGCGCATCAGGCCGTCCGAAATCTTCATCGCGATTTCCATCGCGACCTTCGCCGCGCGCTCATAGCGGTCGCTGTCGCGCGTGTTGTTGCGCGACGAACCGGCAGCGCTGACAGAAGCAGTCTCACAGATCGCGCGGATGCGCTCAGCCGCTTCGATATCGCCGAGCGGCCATTCGATCGTTTCGTCCCAGACGTCTTGCCGCGTCTCGCGCGCGAACCACTGCATTGCCTCGCTCCGTGGTGACGGAACGAGCATAAACGGGCGCAGTGCTGTGCGCTACGCCTCCGGCACGATCTTGCCGGGATTGAAGATGTTTTGCGGATCGAGTGCCTTTTTCAGCGCACGCATCGCGTCGATCGCCTCAGGGCCGAGTTCCGCCTTGAGATATTTCTGCTTGCCCTGGCCGATGCCGTGCTCGCCGGTGCAGGTGCCGTCCATCGCCTGCGCGCGTTCGACGAGGCGGTGCATGAACTCCTCGCCGCGCGCCATCTCGTCGGCATCGTTGGTGTCACAGACCAGCGAGCAGTGGAAATTGCCGTCGCCGACATGGCCGACAATGGGCGACAACAGGTTGAGCCGCTTGAGATCTTCCTCGGTCTCGCCGACGCATTCGGCAAGCCGCGAGATCGGCACGCAGACGTCGGTCGCGACCACGCCGATGCTGTCGCCGGGCCGGAGCGCCTTCACCGACCAATAGGCGTCGTGCCGCGCCTGCCACAATTTCGTGCGATCCTCCGGCTTGGTGGTCCAGGAGAAATCGCCGCCGCCGCAGTCTTTCGCGATCTCGCCGAAGGCCTTGGACTGCTCGCCGACATCGATCTCGCTGCCGTGGAATTCCATCAGCAACAGCGGCGTCTCCGGCAGCGTCAGCTTCGAATAGGAATTGCAGGCCTTCACCTGGGCTGCATTCAGCAGCTCGATGCGCGCGACGGGAATGCCGGTCTGGATCGCCAGGATCACGGCCTGACACGCCCCATGCACGGTCTCGAACGACACCGCGCCCGCCGCAATCGTCTCGGGGATGCCGCGCAGGCGAATCGTCAGTTCCGAGATGATGCCGAGCGTGCCTTCGGCGCCGACGAACAGATGCGTCAGATCGTAGCCCGCGGATGATTTCTTGGCGCGCGTGCCGGTGGTGATGATCTCGCCGTCGCCGCGCACGACCTTCAGGGCGATCACGCTGTCCCGCATGGTGCCGTAGCGCACCGCATTGGTGCCGGAGGCACGGGTCGAGGCCATGCCGCCAAGCGAAGCATCCGCGCCGGGATCGATCGGGAAGAACAGGCCCTGGTCGCGCAGATGCTCGTTGAGCGCCTTGCGGGTGACGCCGGGCTGGATCACGCAGTCGAGATCCTCGGCATGCACCGCGAGTACTTTGTTCATGTCGCGCAAATCGATCGAGATGCCGCCGGCGGGCGCATTGACCTGGCCCTCGAGCGAAGTGCCGGTGCCGAAGGCAATGACGGGCACGCCGTTTTTCGCGCAGATCCGCACCACGTCCTGGATGTCGGCGGTGTCCTGCGCCATCACCACGCCGTCCGGCGGCTGGTTGACGATCCACGTGGTGGTATGGCCGTGCTGCTCGCGGACGGCCTGCGAGGTGATCAGGCGGTTGCCGAAGCGCGCGGCAAGCTGCTCCAGCGCGCTTGCGAGGGCTTTCGGCGCCGGCCGCGGCGGATTATTGGTGATGGTCGTACCCACGGATAGTCCTCCCGACGAGATAAACCGTGGCAAAGGACATCTCACCGGTCAAGTCAAGCGACCGGACGCATAGCCAGGGAATGAAACATGCCGGAGACCGCTGCCGCTGCGCCCAAAGCAGAGCCGTTCCGCGCCTCGATCATGCAGATCGAGCCGCAATGGATCGACTATAACGGCCATCTCAACATGGCCTATTACAACGTGATGTTCGACCGTGCGATCGACGAGTTCTGGCTCGAGCTCGGCATCGGTCCTGTGTACAAGAAAGAGCGCAACGGCTCGACCTTCACCGCCGAATGCCATGTGCGGTATCTGCGCGAGATCCATCTCGGCGATCCCGTGCAGATTTCGGTGTGGCTACTGGAGGCCGACGACAAGCGGCTGCACACATTCGAGGAGCTGCGGCACGCCACCGAAGGCTGGCTGTCGGCCACGTCCGAGAACATGTCGCTGCACATGGACATGAATGCCCGGCGCGTTGCGCCGTTTCCGCCCGATATCCAGCCGCGCATTGCTGATGTTGCCAAGGCTCACAGCGCCTTGGCCCGGCCCGAGGGCATCGGCCGGAACGTGACGATGCCCTCGAAGCGGTAAGCGGCTAAATCCTGCGGCCGCGGGCCAGGCCGACGACGGCCGAGACCAGGAACAGGACGATCGCGACGAAGAAGATGATCTTGGCGATTTCGATCGACGCGCCGGCGAGGCCGCCGAAGCCCAAGATGGCGGCGATCAGGGCGATAACCAGAAACGTCACAACCCAGCTAAGCATGATCCGAACCTCTGTTTGAATGACTGTCTGCGATCGGCGCGGCTGACGCGCCTCACTTGCACAAACAATCTCCAACGCGGAACAATGGTTCCGGGCCGCGTGATCTGGAAATTCGCCTGTCGGGCAGGAACAAATCGGCCCGCCGCGCACGTGGAAAACCCGTTCCCGCGACCCCATATAGCCACCAATCCCTGTTATGAAGGCTCCCTTCCACCACCCCGCGGTGCCATCGTGGGGCCAATGATTCGCATGACCGAGCCCAGCAAAATCACCTCCCAGGACGTCCCCGACCACCAGCCCGCGGCCGGCGGCATCGCCGCGCGTGCGCGGGCCTCGGTCGGCCCGAAATATTTGTCCGGGCTCAATCCCGAGCAGCGCGACGCCGTGGAGACGCTGGACGGCCCGGTTCTGGTGCTGGCCGGCGCCGGCACCGGCAAGACCCGCGTGCTGACCACGCGCATCGCCCATATCCTGAGCCAGGGCCGCGCCCGCCCCGCCGAAATCCTGTCGGTCACCTTCACCAACAAGGCCGCGCGCGAGATGAAGCACCGGCTCGGCCAGATGCTCGGCCAGGCCGTCGAGGGCATGCCGTGGCTCGGCACCTTCCACTCCATCGGCGGCCGCATCCTGCGCACCCATGCGGAACTGGCACAACTCAAGTCCAATTTCACGGTGCTCGACACCGACGACCAGGTCCGGCTGTTGAAGCAGCTCCTGCAAGCCGACAACATCGACGACAAGCGCTGGCCGGCGCGGATGCTGGCCGGCCTGATCGACGGCTGGAAGAACCGCGGCCTGTCGCCATCGCAGGTGCCGGCCGGCGAAGCCGCTGTCTTCGCCAACGGCAAGGGCGGCAAGCTCTATGCGAGCTACCAGGAGCGGCTGAAGATTTTGAACGCCGCCGATTTCGGCGATCTGCTTCTCGAAGACATCCGCATCTTCCGCGAGCACCCGGATATTCTCCGGCAGTACCAGCAGCGCTTCAAATACATCCTGGTCGACGAGTACCAGGACACCAACGTCGCGCAATATCTGTGGCTGCGGCTGCTGTCGCAGGCGCCGTCTTCTCTCACCTCTCCCCGCGTGCGGGGAGAGGTCGATTTGCAAAGCAAATCGGGTGAGGTCGACTCTCCAAGCACCGAGCTCGTGGAGACTCTCCCCGCCAGCGGGGAGCGGGAGAAAGCCCCCGTCAAAAACATCTGCTGCGTCGGCGACGACGACCAGTCGATCTATGGCTGGCGCGGCGCCGAGGTCGACAACATCCTGCGCTTCGACCACGATTTTCCCGGCGCCAAGGTCATCCGCCTCGAACGCAATTACCGCTCGACCGGCCACATCCTCGCCGCCGCCTCGCACCTGATCGCTCACAATGAAGGCCGGCTCGGCAAGACGTTGCGCACCGAGGACCAGGACGGCGAGAAGGTCACCGTCACCGGCTCCTGGGATTCGGAAGAGGAAGCCCGCGGCATCGGCGAGGAGATCGAGCAGATCCAGCGCCAGGGCGACAAGCTCAACGAGATCGCAATTCTCGTGCGCGCCTCCTACCAGATGCGCGAGTTCGAAGATCGTTTCGTCACGCTCGGCCTGCCCTACCGCGTGATCGGCGGCCCGCGCTTCTATGAGCGCGCCGAAGTCCGCGATGCACTGGCTTACTTACGCGTCATCAATTCGCCTGCCGACGACCTCGCCTTCGAACGCATCGTCAACACGCCCAAGCGCGGATTAGGCGATGCCACCGTGCAGATGCTGCACGACCACGCCCGCAAGCGCCGCATTCCGCTGTTCGAGGCGGCGCGCGCCGTGGTCGACACCGACGAGCTGAAACCGAAGGCGCGTGGATCCTTGCGCGATCTCGTCGGCCAGTTCGATCGCTGGCGTGCTGCGCGCGAGGTCACTGCGCACACGGATCTCGCCCAGATCGTGCTCGACGAGAGCGGCTATACCGAGATGTGGCAGAAGGACCGCTCGGCGGATGCCGCGGGCCGGCTCGAGAATTTGAAAGAGCTCGTGCGCTCGATGGAGGAGTTCGAGAACCTGCAAGGGTTCCTCGAGCACATCTCGCTGGTGATGGACCGTGACAACGGGGCCGACGAGGACGCGGTGTCGCTGATGACGCTGCACTCGGCCAAGGGGCTCGAATTCGACAACGTGTTCCTGCCCGGCTGGGAGGAAGGCCTGTTCCCGAGCCAGCGCACGCTGGACGAACAGGGCCGCGCCGGGCTGGAAGAAGAGCGCCGGCTCGGCCATGTCGGCCTGACCCGCGCAAGGCGCCGGGCCAAAATCTATTTCGCGACCAACCGGCGGATTCACGGCACCTGGACAACCACGATCCCGTCGCGCTTCCTCGACGAATTGCCGGCCGCCAATGTCGAGATCACGGAATCCAAGGGCGGCTCGGCCTGGGGCGGTACCGGCGGCTACGGCGCCTCGCGCTTCGACGACATGGAGGCATTCGGCTCGACCTATTCGACGCCGGGCTGGCAGCGCGCCCAGGCCAACCGCAACCGCGGTGGCGGCCGCAATGGCGGCGGGCGCGGCGGTCTGGAGGAAGAGGCCTCGTCGTTCTCGTCTTCTTCATCCTCATCTTCCGCGCCCGATTTCGGCAGCTTCTCCTCGCGCCGCCGCGGGCCGATGACGATTGAGGGCGAACTGGTCGCCAAATCGACCGGCACGACCTCGGAATTCTCGCTCGCCGACCGCGTCTTCCACCAGAAATTCGGCTACGGCCGCGTCACCAAGGTCGACGGCAACAAGCTCACCATCGCCTTCGACAAGGCCGGCGAGAAGAAGGTCGTGGACAGTTTTGTGCAGCGGGCGTGAGGTCCGGCCCTGTTGCGGCGGCGTTACGCCGCCGCGTTTCTTCCCACCACGCCCCTTGACCACCGCGAACTTCCCCGTATCAGATGCAGCCATGGTCCGGGGCTCCGTCACACTGATCTTGCTTGCATTGGGGATGCCGTCGCTTGCGGCGGCGGAGACCATGAGCTTTGGCGATTCGCTCGGGCTGCTGGCCAAGAGTTGCGGTGCGGAAATCGTCGCTAATTGCCGCGGCGTCAATCCGGACTCGACCCGGCTGAAGGAGTGCCTGTCCCGCAACCGGGACGTGCTCTCGCCGCAGTGCCAGACCGACTACCTCACGGCCTTCGACGCCATCCTGAAGCGGGTGGCCGCCCGCGTCACGGTGGCGAACGCCTGCCAGCGCGAGATCGTCAAGGTCTGTGGCGGCTCGACCAAGGGAACCAGCAAGTCGGTCCCCTGCCTGATCTCGACACCCAAGGGCATCAGCAACAATTGCCTGAAGGCCGTCGACGACGCGGGGTATCGATGATGCGCAGAGCCAGGCATTCCACCGCCGGAATTGGCATCGCGCTTGGTAGTGCTCTTGCTCTCGCCTTGCTCGCGGGCGCAGCGGTCGCGCAGACGGCGCCGACCCGCGACGACATCGTCGGCAAGCTCAATCATTTCGAGGAAGCTGCCGAGGTCGACATCCCCGCGCTGAAGCTGCAGGTGATGGAACGGGCCAAGACCAGGATCAAGAACGATCCGGGACCGGTGAACCGGCCGCTGATCGCGCCCGACCTCGCCAAGCTGCCCACCTTCACCGCCCAGATCCAGTTCGACGCCGACACGCCGATCATCCAGCCGGATTCCTACCAGACCGTGGGCCGGCTCGCGGACGCGCTGGTTCACGCCTCGCTGCTGCCCTACACGTTCCTGATCGTCGGCCATGTCGAGTCCAATCAGAAGACGCGGGAAGCGAACGCAATCCTGAGTCAGCGCCGGGCCGACGCGATCCGTGACGTGCTGGTGAACACGTTCAAGATCTCGACCAAGCGGCTGCAGCCGATCGGTCTCGGCGAGGAGCAGTTCCTCGACCGCGCCAAGCCGACCTCGGCCGTCAACGGCCAGTTGCAAATTCTGACCTTTGCCAAACTGCCCGATGACGAGCCCGCGCGTCCCACTGCGGCCCCTGCGCCTGCGACGAAAAAGCCTGCCAAGAAACACTGAGCAGACACCCGCCAGCGCCCGCGGAACCCTTTGAAGTCCTGACCGTTTTGTGACCTGTCTCACAGCGTGACAGCACGGTTTTGTGCGACAATCGCGCCGGTTTGTGCACTGCCCGCTCCGGTGCTATAGCCTCTGTTCGTCCTTCCCTGCCCTTGTGCCGCACGAGACCGAGATGGCTGGCTATTTTCAACGCCAACTGGCCGACTATGTCGAATACCACCGCGATCCCTGGAATTGCGCGATGCACGTGGTCGGCATTCTCCTGCTCTTCACCGGCGCGACGCTGCCGCTGACGCTGGTCCATTTTCCGGTGTTCGGGGTTGAGGTCAGCTTGGCGGTGATTTTGGCCCTGCCGGTGCTGGTCTATTGGCTGATGCTGGACGCCGGGATTGGGCTCGGCATCCTCGCGGCGATGATTGTGCTGCTTTCGGTCGCAACCGCGATTGGCAATCAGGTCTCGATTGCCATGATGTGGTCGATTTTTGCGCTGCTGATCGGGTTTGGCATCGCATCGCAGATCGTGGGCCACAAGGTATTTGAGGAGCGGCAGCCGTCAATGGTCGACCACCCCACTCATTTCCTGCTTGGACCGATGTTCGTCATGGCAAAATTATTCATTGCACTGGGTTTTCGTCGCGACCTTGCCGCGATTCTCGCGCCTCTTCCGACCAACTCCCTTTCAACCCGATAGCTTGCTAGAAGCGGAACAGTAAAACCTTCTTCATGACTTTCGTACTGGTTACCGGTGGCAGTGGTTTCATCGGACATCACCTCGTCGAAGCGCTCCGCGCCCGTGGGCAGCGGGTACGAGTTCTCGATGTGCGGCCGCCGGCCGCCGCGAACGCGGATGTTGAATATGCTCACGGCTCGGTGCTGGACTGCGCCGCAGTCGATGCGGCGCTTGACGGCGTCGATCAGGTCTATCACCTCGCCGGCCTGCCCGGCATGTGGGTCGCCGACAAGCACGCCTTTCACGACGTCAATTACCGCGGCACCGAGGTCGTGCTGGCAGCCGCGATGAAGCGCGGCGTCTCGCGCTTCCTGCATTGCTCGACGGAATCGATCCTGTTCCCCTATTCGAATCTCAACGGCGTTGCCGCCGAAGAGGCGCTGCAGCCGGCCGACGCGATGCCCGGCGCCTATACGCGGTCGAAGTCGCTCGCCGAGCATCATGCCGCGAAGGCCGCGGCCAATGGCTTCCCGCTCGTGATCGGCACACCGACCATGCCGATTGGAGCTGCCGACCACAATCTGACGCCGCCGACGGCGATGCTGTGGTACTTCCTCCAGAAGAAGGTGCAGCCGCATCTCGACTTCCTGGTCAACCTCGTCGACGTCCGCGACGTCGCCATGGGCCTGGTGCTCACGATGGAGCGCGGCCGCATCGGCCAGCGCTACATCCTCGGCGGCGATTGCGTGCGGCTCGGCCAGATCCTGCGGATGATGTCCGCGATGAGCGGCCGCCGGCAGTTTCCGGTCGTCGTTCCCGGCAGGATCGCCGAGTTCTCCGGCATCATGCTCGAATATCTGTCTGATCACGTCACACGCCGGCCGCCGAACGGTACCGCCGAGGGCGTGCGCATCGCGCTTGCCGCGAGCGATCTTTCGATCGGCAAGGCTCGTAACGAGCTCGGCTATTCGCCGCGCTCGATCGAACCGGTACTGCGCGACACCATCACCCATCTGCTCGCCCGCGGCGGCGAGCCAGCCTCCGGCGCCATCAAGCATCACGCGCTCTCCTCGCGCGCGAGCTAAGCTCCCGCCCAACCCAAAGAACCTTTCCGCATGTCCTTTGATTTCAGCAAGCTTCTCTCTGTCGCCTGGGGTGGCTGGACCACGACCTGGCCGACAAAACTGCTCGCCCTGATCTGGCTCGCCTGGCTCGCCAGCTGGGTCGGCGCCTCGTTCTGGCAGGGCCGCACGCAGAAGCAGGTGATGACGCTGGAGTCCGGCCGCTATCGCATCCCGATCCTGGTGGGCGGCATCCTGTTCACGCCGTGGACGGCCGAGATCCTGGGCGAGAAACCGCTTTGGGTGTTCGGCGATACCGGCATCTACATCGCGGCCTTGCTCGTGCTTGCCGGCATCTCCTTCACCTGGTGGGGACGGCTGCATCTCGGAAAATTCTGGTCGAACACCATCACCCACAAGGAAGACCACCGCGTCGTCGACACCGGCCCGTACGGCATCGTGCGCCACCCGATCTACACCGGGCTGATCGCCGGCATGCTCGTCACCGGCATCGCGGTCGGCACCGTGACCGCAATCCTCGGCGCGATCCTGATCTCGCTCGGCATGTGGCAGAAGGGGCGGATGGAAGAAGTGTTCCTGTCCAAGGAGCTCGGCGAAGACGCCTACGGCGCCTATTGCCGCCGCGTGCCGATGATCATCCCGTTTTTGTCTCCGCGTTGAGCTAGCAAGGCGCCACATCCACTGGTGTCGTCCCGCCCCCCCGTGCGGAATTGCGCACTAGGCCGGGACGACACTCAGAATTTTTCACGCCTGCATCCTTGCCATGCAAATTCGGCGTGCTGCCATCGCGCAGGCCATAAACGGCCCGATCCGGGCCCGCGCATGTTGACCTTTTTACCGCTAGCCAGTTGGATGCGCGCGCAAAACGGCACGACGACATTCCATCCTCGATCTGGAGAGATCGACGATCAGGTCTAAACCCGCGCGGGGTTTGGGCGATCCGGCGTTGGACTGTGCCGCAGGTTCGACAGGGGATTTTCATGACATTTTCCAGCATCTTTGCGCAGTTCGTCGCGGTCGTCGGCGGCATCGCGCTGCAATGGCGGAAGCTCTCGGGCACCGCGCCCGCGCCGGCCTGGGGCCAGGCGCCGGCCATTCCCGAAGCGAAGCCGCAAGGGGCGCTGCCGACGTTGAAGATGCCGACGGCCAGGGGCTGGAGCGAAGGGCAGAAGCCGACGGTCGCCCCCGGGCTCAAGGTCAATGCATTTGCGACCGGCCTCGATCATCCGCGTTGGATCGAGGTGCTGCCGAATGGCGACGTGCTGATCGCTGAAGCGACGCAGATCGCAGGCGCGCCGAGGAGCGTGTTTCACTATGCAATGCAGGCGACGATGCGGCGCGCCGCGGCGCTCGGCGTCAGCGCCAACCGCATCACGCTGCTCCGCGACAAGGACGGCGACGGCGTCGCCGAAGTGCGCGGCGCCTTCATGGAGAATTTGAGCCAGCCGTTCGGCATGGCGCTGATCGGCGACACCTTCTATGTCGGCAACACCGACGGCGTGATGGCCTTCCCTTATGTCGCGAATGCCGACCGCATCACCGCGCCGGGCAAAAGGCTCACCAATTTCAAGCCGAACGGACACTGGACGCGCAGCCTGCTCGCAAGCCCCGACGGCAAGAAGCTCTATGCCGGCGTCGGCTCGCTCAGCAACATCGCCGAGATGGGCATGGAGGTCGAGGAAGGCCGCGCCGCGGTCTACGAGCTCGACCTCGCCGCCGGCACACATCGCATCTTCGGTGCCGGCCTGCGCAATCCTGTGGGACTTGCCTGGGAGCCAACTACCGGTGTGCTCTGGACCGTCGTCAACGAGCGCGACGGCCTCGGCGACGAGACGCCTCCGGATTATCTGACCTCGGTGCGCGACGGCGGCTTCTACGGCTGGCCCTATTGCTACTGGGGCAAGACGGTGGACGACCGCGTGCCGCAGGACCCGGCGCTGGTCGCCAGGGCGCTGACGCCGGACTACGCGCTCGGCGGCCACACCGCCTCGCTCGGCCTGTGCTGGATGCCCGCCGGCACCTTGCCGGGCTTCCCGGACGGCATGGTGATCGGCCAGCACGGCTCGTGGAATCGCAGCACGCTATCCGGCTACAAACTGGTGTTCATCCCGTTTGAGAACGGAAAACCCTCTGGCCGCGCTCGCGACATCCTGTCGGGCTTCCTGTCCCCGGACGAGAAGGAATCCTACGGCCGCCCGGTTGGCGTCGTGATCGGCCCCGACAAGAAGTCGCTGCTGATGGCCGACGACGTCGGCAACGTGATCTGGCGCGTTACCGGCGCGTAAAAGTTACGTCCCGACGCAGAGCGTGGCGCGCTGCTTGCGCAGCAGCGCGATCACGGACAACGCCGTAATGATCCCGGTCTTGGGATTTTCGGACGGGATGTTCTCGATCGACATCGAGAAGCGCGCCGAATCCGCCTCGACCTCGATGCGGTGAACGTTGCGCGTCACGGTCGGGTCGGCCCAGATCTGCACCGATGTGCGATCCGGCCCGACGCCCGCAAGCGACAGCGCCACTGCGACATTGAGATTGGCCGGAAAGCCCTTTGCTGCCTCGCGCGCCGTGCCTTCGAACAGTTTCAGCGGCTCGCGCAGATTGTCGATGTCGATCTTGTTCTCGACGATGAACGGCGCGCCCTTCAGTCCGTCGATCGGCTTGCGCGTGACCATCTTCACCGAATGGATGGTGCCGATCGCGGCCGCGTTGACGGCATCGAGCCCGATCAGCGCCCCCGTCGGGACGATGATGCGACCGCCATGGGCGCGGGCGAGGTCAACGAGATCAAAATTATCGAGCAGCCCGCCGACGCTGACGACGACCGCGGCCTTGCCGCGCTTCACCGCCGGCTCGACGATGGCGCGGAGCTGGCTGCTCGGCGCGCATTCGACCACGATGTCGGCGGCCTCGCCGAGCTGGTCGATCGGCAGCACCGCGGGCGGGCGGCGAAGGCTATTCAGGAATGACTGATGCTTGGCGGGATCGCGCACCGCTACAGCCGAAAGCACCAGCCCCTCGATGCCCTGATTGAGCGCGGTCGCGATCTTGGTGCCGATCGAGCCCAGGCCCGCGATGGCGACCTTCAATTCGTTCGAAGCTTTCTGTTCAGTCATCGCATCACCCCCTCTCGCCAAGCCAAATTCATAGCCCCTCACGCCTCCCGCGCATAGCTGCGCAGGCGGGCCTCGAGCACCGATAGCATCGCATCGCGGGCCGGGTCGCGCGATCCGCGCAGCCATGCGGCGGCAAGCGGCAGCCGGCCGACGGGGCCGTTCTGCTTCGGCCGGAGCGGCACGAAGCGCACGCCCGACACCGCCATCCGCGTGGTCCAGCGCGGCACGATCGCAACCCCGAGCTTGGTTGCCACCAGATGGATGATGGTCTGCTTCTCGTCGGCGACCTGCACGATGCGCGGCGTCAGCCCGGCCTGCTCGAACAGTTTGATTGTGAGGTCGTGGCTGTGCGGCCGCGAGCGGCGGTCCGGCACCAGCATCGGCTCGTCGGCGATGTCGGCCAATGTGATGAACTTGCGCCCGGCGAGCGCGTGCCGCTGCGGGAACGCAACGATCGCGGTCTCCTGGAGCAGAGGGCCGAATTCCAGCCGCTTGTCCGGCCGGTCGGGCGGGCGCACGAAGGCGAGATCGAGCGCACCGGTGAGGATCTTTGGCAGCAGCCGGATCGTCTTGTCCTCGAGAAGCTGAACCGCGACCTCGGGATACCCAGCGCGGAAATCGCGCAGCAGCGCCGGCAACAGCCCGGCTGCGGCGCTGTCGATGGCGCCGACCCGCAGCCGCCGCGCGGCGCCCGCGCGCGAGCGGTTGCGCAGATTGCTCTCGACCGCCTCGACCCGGGCGAGGATGGCGCGGGCATCGCGCAAGAGCGTCGTGCCGTCATCGGTGAGCGACACCGCGCGGGTCGTGCGCGCGAACAGCCGCGTTCCCAGATCCTCTTCCAGCAGCCTGATCTGGCGCCCGAGCGCGGAAGGTAGCATCTGGAGATGCTGCGCCGCGCGGCCGAAATGCAGCTGCTCGGCCGCCGCCACGAAGCATCGGAGCTGATGCAATTCCATTCGCAGATCCTCTCGTCGCCTTCGCGAGGATTATATCATTTTTTTGTATAAACCAGCGCCAATTGAATCCACCTCCTGCCCCCGCCTAGGCTCGTTGCCACACAACCAAAGCCGGAACTTGCAAAACCGGAACTTGAGGGAGGCGAGAGTGGCGAGCGAGATTCAGACGCGCGTGCTGCGCAAGATCACCTGGCGCATCGTTCCCTTCATCATGCTGCTCTACTTCGTGGCCTTCATCGACCGCGTCAATATCGGCTTCGCCTCGCTGACGATGAACAAGGACATCGGCCTGTCGCCGACCGTCTACGGCTTTGGCGCCGGCATCTTCTTCTGGGGATATTTCCTGTTCGAGGTGCCCTCCAACATCATTCTGCACAAGGTCGGCGCGCGGATCTGGATCGCACGGGTGATGATCACCTGGGGCCTAGTCTCGGCCGCGATGGTCTTCGTGCAAGGCCCGACCAGCTTCTACGTGCTGCGCTTCCTGCTTGGCGTGGCGGAAGCCGGCTTCTTTCCCGGGATCATCCTCTATCTCTCCTACTGGTTCCCGGCGCGCCAGCGCGCCGCGGTGACCGCACTGTTCATGGCCGCTGCTCCACTCTCGACCGTGCTGGGTTCGCCGGTCTCCGGCGCGCTGCTGGAGATGGACGGCCTGTTCGGCTTCAAGGGCTGGCAATGGTTGTTCGTGCTGGAGGCAGTTCCGGCCGTGCTGCTCGGCTTCGTCGTGCTGGCCTTCCTCACCGACCGCCCCGAGAAGGCGAAGTGGCTCGCCGACGACGAGCGGCGCTGGCTGGTCGAGACCATGAACGCGGAGACCACCAGCAAGGCCGCGACCGCGAGCCACAGCATCTGGCGTGGTCTTGCCGATCCGCGCGTGCTGGCGCTGGCGCTGATCTACTTCGGCACCTCGGCCGGTCTCTACACGCTGGGCATCTGGGCGCCGCAGATCATCAAGCAGTTCGGCCTGTCCACGCTCCAGGTCGGCTTCCTCAATGCGCTGCCGGCAACCGCCGCCGTCGTCGCCATGGTGCTGTGGGCGCGGCATTCAGACCGCACCGGCGAGCGCACCTGGCACGTCGTGCTGGCCTGCCTGATTGCCGCCGTGGGCCTCGCCTATGCTGGCCTCGCAACCGGCGTGGTCGCGGTGCTGGTCGCACTGACGCTCGTCAATATCGGCATCTCCTCCGCAAAACCGCCGCTGTGGAGCATGCCGACGCTGTTCCTGTCCGGCCCCGCGGCTGCGGCCGGCATCGCCACCATCAACTCGATCGGCAATCTCGGCGGCTTTGTCGGCCCCGCCATGATCGGCTGGATCAAGGACCAGACCGGCAGTTTCGTCGGCGGACTCTATTTCGTCAGCGGCCTCCTCGTTCTCTCGGCCGTACTCACCCTGCTATTGTCGCGCGCGCAGACCGCGCCCGTCGAGCCCATCACGCAATCTCACTGAACTCTCAAACGGAGCTTTCCCATGCGCACCCATTCGATTGCAGCAATCCCCGCCGACGGCATCGGCCCCGAAGTCATCTCCGCCGGAATCCGCGTGCTGGAGGCACTTGCCAAACGCAGCGGCGACATCGCCTTCAACATCAAGACGTTCGACTGGGGCTCGGACTATTACAAGAAGCACGGCGTGATGATGCCGGCCGATGGTCTTGCTGAGCTCAAGAAGTTCGACGCGATCTATTTCGGCGCGGTCGGCGCGCCCGACGTGCCCGATCACATTACGCTGTGGGGCCTGCGTCTGCCGATCTGCCAGGGATTTGACCAATACGCCAATGTGCGACCGACCAAGATTCTGCCGGGCGTCGCTTCGCCGCTGCGCAATGTCGGCGTCGGCGATCTCGACTGGGTGATCGTGCGCGAGAATTCGGAAGGCGAATATGCCGGCATGGGCGGCCGCGCGCATAGAGGCTTGCCGGAAGAAGTCGGCACCGAGGTCGCGGTGTTCACCCGCGTCGGCGTGACGCGGATCATGCGCTATGCGTTCAAGCTGGCGCAGTCGCGTCCACGCAAATTCCTGACCGTGGTGACCAAGTCGAACGCGCAGCGCCATGGCATGGTGATGTGGGACGAGATCGCGGCCGAAGTCGCGGCCGAATTCCCCGACGTGACCTGGGACAAGATGCTGGTCGACGCGATGACGGTGCGCATGACCTTGCATCCGAAGAGCCTCGACACCATCGTGGCGACCAATCTGCACGCCGACATCCTCTCCGACCTCGCGGGCGCATTAGCGGGAAGCCTCGGCGTGGCGCCGACCGGCAACATCGACCCGGAGCGCCGCTTCCCCTCGATGTTTGAGCCGATCCACGGCTCGGCCTTCGACATCACCGGCAAGGGCATCGCCAACCCGGTCGCGACGTTCTGGACCGGCGCACAGATGCTCGAGCATCTCGGCGAGAAGGCCGCGGCGGTGCGGCTGATGGCGGCGGTGGAGAAAGTGTGTGCAGCCGGCGTGCTGACGCCTGACGTCGGCGGCAAGGCGACGACGAAGGAAGTGACGGATGCCGTGATCGACGCGATCCACGGGTCGAACGTCTGAGAAAAAGCTATCGCCGCCCCGGCGCCGGCGTCGCCATCGCGGCCGTCGGCTCGGGCGGCGTCAAATGGCGCGGGACGATGATGGACTGGCCGGGCGTCAGCGCCGCGTTCTCCGGCAGCGAGTTGCTCTGCGCGAGCGACCACAGCGGCACGCGATTGGCGGCGGCGATGCTCGCCATTGTGTCGCCGCGGCGCACCGGCAGCCGCACACCAGAGTCCCACAATTCGACCAGGGTATCCCCGGGCACGAGATAGCGCAGCGGCACGGCATCAGCCTGGGCCTGCGCCTGGATGCGCGGCAGCTGCGTCACCATCTCGAGGATCTGGCGATGGATGTCGTCGGACTTCTCGATGTTGATGTGAGAGACGCGGCTGTTCTCCTTCAGATCGTAGCTCGCATAATGGCCACGGAAGCCTGGCACCGCCACCACATTGCCGCCGCCGAGCACGCTGTCGGAGAGGAAGATGTTGATGAAGCGCTCGACATTGAGCGGCACGTCATCGGTCGCATGCGCGGGGTCGATGGTGATGACGAGGCTGATCGGGATGTTCTCCTTGGCCGCCATCTCGGAGATGATGACCGAGCACAGCCCGCCCATGGAATGGCCGATCAGCACGATCGGGGCAGGCGATTCCTTGTAGCTCGCGATGGCGCGACCGCCGATCCATCGGCAGATGGTGAATTCGTTGACGTCGGCGGAGAAGCCGGCCTGCGTCAGCTTCTCGCTGAGCCGATCCATGCCGGTCGAGAAGATCGGCCCCATCGCGCCACGAAACAGATAAATCTTCGGCGGCGGCAGCGGCTCGGCCGGCGGAGGTGGCGGCGGCGCGACGGTCGGGATCGCAGCCGGCTTCGGCTTGGCGGGTGAGCCTGCGGCCATGCCAAGGTTCAAGGCGAGCAGCGCAATCGCTGCCAGCACCACAAGTCGCCTTGGATCAATCATCAAGTCCCGCAGTCCCACCACAGGAGGCAGACGCCTCCCCCGCGGGGCTTAGTGACCACCGATTGGGCGTATTTTGGGGCACGGAACCGAGACCGTGGCACCGCGAGGGCGCTCATTGTGACCAATTCGAGATCCTGGCCTTACTTGAACGGAACCAATGATTCGGCTTCGCATGCCTCGGACAGTACCGAACTCTGGATTCCCTTATAGTCGTCATTGTCGAAAAAGACCGAATAGGTGGCCCGTCCGACCGTCGATGGGCCGATCTGCTTCAGGCAGACGAAATACGATCCTGGCCCGTGGTCGCTGTGACGGACGGCGGAGCTCTCAAGGCCCCCGGTCAACTTGGCTTCGGCCGCCGCTTTCTTGATGCCCTCCTGCACCGCCTTGGCACTCGGCGGACGCGAAGGATGATAGTCAGGGGGGAGATTCGGGGTTGACGCGCAGCCCGCCAGCAACACCGTCAAGACAGCGGCCATCGCACGCAGCGACCTGCGGCGGCCGAAGCCAGATGCCCGGTGACTGCACCGCGTCGACTTGTATTGTGAATGCATCGCTGCCCCTCGGCGCCGCGTTGGATGCGGACGCCTCAGCCTTGAGTCAGGAAGAGGTAAAGGCAGCCCGCAACCGTGGGCAGGAACGCGACAAGGGCCGTGATCCAGAAGCCGGGTTCGAGGATCGTCTCATCGTCATCCTTCTCAATCGCGACGCGCCGGTCCGCGCTGGTTTGGCTCCACGCCTCGTCGGCCGTGAACAGGGGAATGATCCTCGCGCTGACGCGCGCGTCGGCGCGCGTTGCGCTTTGGCGCAAGAGCCGTTGGGACGGGCGAGTTGTTCCGGATGTCAGCATGTCGTCTACTCGCGTCGGTACCAAATATGTTGAGCTTGCAGGTGGCAAGGCGCGCAGCCACATCATTGCGTGAGCGTCTGCTCTGGACTCGCCTCGGGCGCCGGTGGCGCAACAGGACTGTCGGCAGGACTCTCCTTGGCGCCTGAATCCGTCCAGCCCGGCGGCAGGCCGAGTCCCTGTCCCGCGAAGCCAGTGATCCCTGGAAACCGTCCGAACGCCTCGCACGCGACGTATTTGGGCGCGCCGCCGAGTCGCACGGGAATGTTCTCGATCGGAGGCAGCGCTGGGACGCCCCCGAACGGCGACTCTCCGGTCGTAACCAGCTTGGCGAAATCGTCGCCGAAATCGGCGGCGAGATCGTATGCATCGCCCTCGTTGGCGACCCTCGGAGAATTCGAGATGGAGTTGGCGTTGCGCGCCCAAACCATCGCCGCCTTCTGAAATCCGGCGAAATCGCGCGCCTCCGCCTCGACCGACAGACCGCCTAGCCCGATCGGAAGCCGCGGCACCGGCACAGGCACGGCGGGAAGCGCAACCGTCTTGGCAATCGCCAGGGCTTTCGATGCGCCGGAGGCGGTCGGGCTGGTCGGTGTGGCATGCGTCACCGTCGCCTGCACCGTGAGGTCCGCATCGTCATCAGCGGCCACGATGCGGAAGCGCTCGCTCAGGCGCAGACACAGCTCGCGGCTGATGGCGTTGGCGACCAGGCGCCGCTCCTTTTCGTTCAAGGGGACATCGGCACGCGCGGGGAAGACGGTCGAAGCGATCCGGACTGTCTTGGCGGCCAACACGTCCTTCTTGTTCACGCGGATCTGCGATCGGGTCACCAGTCCGTTCGCGTCCGACATCCGGTCGTAGCTACTGAGCGAACCGGCCCGCTCGAGCGGCGCGTTAGCACAGCCACCAAGCGCGAGCGCCACAGACATCAGGGTCGCCCATTGAAAGCGCATGGTCCCGCTCACGCCCCGGCGTTTTATTAGAGAGGATACTCTAGTAATAATTCTCACGCCCGTTGTCGTCCGTCAACATAAATAGATGGAACTATCTAATTTAGATTTTATCGTGGCGGACCGTCGTGCTAAATGAAACGCTCGAGGGATAGGAGACGCGAGCCTTGAGGAAAGTCGACCCCGTCAAGCATGAGCGGAAGCGCGGCGAGATCCTCGGCGCGGCGATCCGCTGCTTCACCAGGGACGGCTTCCGCGGCGCCAGCACGACGGACATCTGCACTGAAGCCGGGATCAGTCCGGGGCACCTCTATCACTACTTTCCGAGCAAGGTGGCGATCATCGAGGCGATGATCGACATGGGTCTCGCCCGTACAGCCAAGCATTTCGAAAAGATTCTCGCTGCCCCCGACGTGATCGAGGCGCTGCTCACCGATATCGAGGAAACCAGCCTGCGGTTTCGTCCCGCGCAGATCCTCAATTTGGATGCCCTGGCGGAGGCCGGTCGCAATCCGGAATTCGCCAAGATATTCGAACGGCACACCGAGGCGGTCCGCTGCATGTGGAGCGATTTCCTGCGCCGGGCGCAAAGCCAGGGACGCGTGGATGCAGGACTGGACCCGGACGCGACAGCAAACCTCCTGATCGCCATCATCGACGGATCCCGCGCCATGCCGATCCGCAATCCCAAGCTGGACATCAAGCAGAGCGCGGCGCATCTGAAGACGATGCTCGTCCGCTTCCTGGGCCCGCCGGCAGCGCAGAGCGCCGCAAGCAAGCCGCGCAATCAGAGGACCGGTCTTCCCCTCACGCTGGTCAGGAAGCGATAGGACGGCCGTCGTGCTCCGATATCGCTCGGGCCGCCATGTCGGCGACCCGCGCCCAGGTGGTCAGGCGAAACGAGCGACGATCCTCCATGCGCGCGAGCCAGGGGCCGAGATTGGCGTTATTGTCAGTCAACTCACGCCACTCTGGAGTTTGCGCGAAGAAATCGAGATGGGGCGCAACCATCACATCGGCGAGGCTGATGCTATCGCCGCCGAAACAATCCGCATCGCCCAATAGGCGCGACAATTCACCGAACACGACGCGGCCGCGCGGCATCGCCTCTAGGATGGCGGCTTCGTCAGTCGGCTGTCCCAACAGCTTTGGCCGCACGATGCGCTGAAAGGTGATGATGTTGCCGCAGCCCTGGAAGAGATACCAATCGACGATGTTCATCACCTGATCCATGCGCGCCACCGCTTTCGGATCGGCCGGCGTCAATGCGGGCTGCGGCAGGACGCGGTCGAGATAGCGCAGGATCGCCTGGGTCTCGTAGAGCCTGAAGTCGCCGTGATCGAGCACCGGCATGCGTCCGAACGGATGACGCCCAAGGTGCTCCGGCTGCCGTGAGGTCCCAGGCTTCAGCGCGGCGAGCCGCCAGTTCGCCCTCTTCTCCTCGAGGGCAGCCATGGTGGCGCGCGCGTACGGGCTGCCGGGCGTGGCATGGACGACGAATTCCGACATGGGACGGCCTTTTCAGTGAAGGCCGTTCCTCGCGCGAACATTGCAATTCGAAGTGGCCGGAAACGAGACAATGTCGCTTCGCGGCTCACTCTAGCTCAAGACGGTGGCGAGGGCGAATGTCCGGCATTCCCGGCCCGCCTCCATCCTGCCGCCGACAGGATTGCGGCGATCGTGACGAATGCGGCGCCGGCCGCACCAATCCATGACACGGGAAAGACAGCGACTATGATCGAGCCGAGCAGCGCGCCCAGCGCGAAGCCGACATACATGAAAGACGCATTGAGGGAGAGTGCGACAGGTGCATTGGCAACGCCGACGACGGCAATCAGGCGGTTCTGCTGCGGCGGGAAGAAGCCCCAGGCAGAAAGCCCCCACAGCACGACCAGAGGCAGGACCGCCACGAGCGCGTGCGGAGCAAGGGCCACGGCGGCAACCGTAAGGCCCGCGAAGGCGAGCGCCATCAGCGGCAGCGTCAATGCCTGGACTTTCCGCGCGCCGAAACGATCATTGGCGATACCGCCCAATGTCACTCCGCCGACCGCAGATGCGCCCAGCAGCGTCAGCACGAAGCCGACCTCCATCGCCGAGATCCCGGTCGCGGCGATCAGGAACGGCGAGATGTAGGTATAGACTGTGTAAGCGCCGATCGCCCATATCGTGGTCGTCATCAGCACGATCATCGCGCCGGGATGGGCGACCACACTGAGGCGAGCACGCAGCGTTGCGGGCGGGCTGCCGGCGATATCGCGCGGAAGCTTGACTGCGAGCACCAACCAGGCAATCGCGGAGATCGCGGCGACACCCACGAAGGTCGCCCGCCAGCCGAGATGGCCGCCGACCAGCGCCCCGAGCGGCACGCCGATGGCAACGGCGACCGTGATACCGCCATTGACGATCGCAAGCGCACGGCCACGATGCGAGGCGGGCACCAGCGTGCCGGCGAGCGCGTTCGCATTCGGCACATAAAGCCCCGCGGTCAGCGCCAGCAGGACGCGCGCCGCGGCCAGTGCCCAATAGCCCGGCGCGATCGCGGCGACCAGATTGGCGAGCACGAAGGCGGCCAGCGATCCCATCAGCAATTGGCGGCGGCCAACGGACGCGGTCAGGGCCGTCAGGATCGGCGAACTCACCGCATAGACCAGCGCAAAGATCGTGACGAGGAGGCCGGCGGCCGACACAGTCACGGCGAGAGACTGCGAGATCGTCGGAAGAATGGCCGCGATCATGAACCCTTCGGTGCCGACGGCGAAGGTGCCGAGCGCCAAAGCATAGAGCGCGCCGGTTCGCGAGGGGCGTTCGTTGAGAGCGACGATGGCGGCATCGACGCCGCGAATGTCGTCGCGGGCCTTGGCGAGCGTTCTGTCGGACACGGCAAAATCTCCTGATTGTCTGGGCAGAGGAGATTTCGACGGTTCCGGGACTGGCCAGTAGCCGGCCTTTCCCGCTATGTTCTATGCACTAATTACATGAATACGGCGGCTGGGACTGGTCAGTTGCCCGTTTTTGACATGAATGCGCGGGCCGCCATGAAAGATATCTTCGCTCTGAAGCTCTACACGCGGGTCGCGCGCCTCGGCAGTTTTTCGGCCGCCGCGCGGGAGTGCAACCTCTCGCAATCCCAGGCCTCCCGCATCGTCGCCGACCTAGAGGATTCGCTGGGCGCCCGCCTCCTCTCCCGCACGACGCGTGCGGTGGTGCCGACCGAGGCAGGCGCCGAGTTTTTGGCCCGGATGGAGCCGATCCTCGACGCCCTCGATGAAGCCGAGCAGAGCGTGCGCGAAGGCGGCGAGCTGCGCGGCACCTTGCGCCTCGGCCTGCCCTCCAGCATGGCGATTCGCGAGGTCATCCCGCGCCTGACGCCGTTCGCCGCGCGCTATCCCAAGCTGAACATCCAAATTCTGCTCGACGATAAGCGCCAGGACCTGGTGCGCGAAGCCGTCGATGTCGCGATCCGCATCGGCCGTCTCACCGATTCCAGCGCGACCGCCAGGCTGATCGCAAGGGTCAACCGCGTGGTCGTCGCCGCGCCCTCCTATCTCAAGGACGCCGGCACGCCCGCCTCACCTGCGGATCTGTCGCAGCACCGTATCATTGGCGGTCCGGCGACGGCCGTCCCCAATGCATGGGTGTTTGAGCGCGACGGCAAGACAGAGACTCTCGAACTGTCGACGCATCTCACCACCAACGACAATGAGGCGACCGTCGCCGCGGCCGCCGCCGGCATGGGCATCACCTCGACACAGCAATGGGCCTGCCGCCGCGAATTGCGCGATGGCTCGCTGGTCCGGCTGCTGCCCGAGTGGAAGACCCGCGACATTCCCGTGCACGCCTATTTCCCGGCCGGCCGTGCCACCCGCGCCGCCGCCCGCGCTTTGACCGATTTCCTCGCCGCCGAGTTTCGCAGCCAAGAAGAAACCGACGCCAAGGCGAGCTGACGGGCGGAAGCCACCCCACCGGCATCGCTTATGCGGGCTGTACATAAATCCTAGCGGAAACGGATGGCTACAGGCCGGGTCTGGCGCCGGATACCCATTCTCCATCGACGACGGGCTTCGACCCGCCCCCGACAGGAGAACAGAGATGAACGACCTTCTCGCCTTCGCCGTTGAAGCCCATGGCGGCCTCGCCCGCTGGAACGCCTTTTCCAGGCTGCGCGCCGAGCTTTCGGTCGACGGTGCCATCTGGCACCTCAAGCAGCAGCCAGACCTGCTCAAGAACAAGGTGTTCGAGATCGACACCCATGCCGAGCGGCTGTCGATCACGCCATTCGCAACGCCCCGGCACCGCAGCGTGTTCGTGCCGGACCGCCTGACGCTGGAGACGCTCGACGGCAATGTCTGCGAGATGCGCAACGATCCCGACGCCTCCTTCGAAGGTCATGTCCGCGAGACACCGTGGGACAAATTCCACGTCGCCTATTTCGCCAGCGAAGCGCTCTGGACCTACCTGACCTCGCCGTTTCTCTACACCTATCCCGGGTTCGTCAGCGAAGAGATCGAGCCGTGGCAGGAAAACGGGGAAACCTGGCGCCGCCTCAAGGTGACCTTCCCCGACTACATCAAGAGCCACTCGCGCACGCAAGTCACGCATTTCGGCCCCGACGGGCTGATGCGCCGCCACGACTACACCGTCGATATCCTCGGCGGCGCGACCGGAGCCAACTACACCAGCGACTATCGCAGCTTTCAGGGCATCAAGATGCCGACGAAGCGCCGCATCTACGCTTATGACGATGCGATGCGGAAGGTGCCCGACCCGCTGCTGGTCTCCCTCGATTTCGGCAAGCTCAGCTTCAGCTGAGCGCGCCTTCTCTCGCCCCACCCAACATCCTCAATCAAACTGCAAAACCCAAAGGACTCGTAACATGTCTAAGCTCATCAACACGCTGTTCGCCGCCACCACGGCTTTGACGACCGCGCTTGGCGTCACGGCCGTACATGCAGCGCCGGCCGGCGCGACCAGGAACATCGTGCTCGTGCATGGCGCCTTCGTCGACGGCTCCGGCTGGAAGGCAATCGCCGAGATCCTGCGCAAGCGCGGCTACAATGTCAGCATCGTGCAGCCGCCGGAAACCTCGTTCGAGGACGACGTCGCCGCAACCAATCGCGTGCTGGATCAGCTTGACGGCCCCGCCGTGCTCGTCGGCCACAGCTATGGCGGTGCGATCATCACGCAGGCCGGCAACCATGCGCAGGTGAAGAACCTGGTTTACGTCGCCGCGCTGCAGCCTGACGCCGGCGAGAGTGCCGGTCAGTTGCTCGCGAGCAAGCCGGCCGCGACCAACTATATCGTACCGTCCAAGGACGGCTTCCTGACGATCCAGCGCGAACATTTTCAGGATGCTTTTGCAGCCGACCTTCCCAAGGCCGAAGCCGACTTCATCGGCGACTCCCAGGTGGCGACCTCAGGAAAGGCCCTGTCAACGCCGATCACCGCACCGGCGTGGAAGACCAAGCCGAGCTTCGCGATCGTTGCGACGCAGGACCGCGCCATCAATCCCGATCTCGAACGCTCGATGTATGCGCGCTCAAAGGCAGTGACGACGGAAATCGTCGCAAGCCACGCCGTCTACATCTCCCAGCCGCAGGCCGTGGCGAAGGTGATCGAGCAGGCCGCTGCCGCCGTCGCGTCTCACTAAGCAACACTTCTCTTTCCCATCACTCACCTCGCACAGCGACCGGCGGGCGCCGGATGACGGCGCTCGCCGCCACGAACCCAACCAACAGGAGTTGACCATGTCCAAGCTCTACCAACCCGTCCAGATCGGTGCGATCCATCTCGACCACCGCATCGTGCAGGCACCACTCACGCGCCTGCGTTCGGACCAACCTGGCGACGTTCCGAGCGCCATGATGGTGAAGTACTATGCGCAACGCGCCTCGAAGGGCGGTTTGCAAATCGCCGAAGCGACCCCGGTGTCCGTTCAAGGCCGCGGCTATCTCGGCGCACCCGGCATCTACAGTGACGCGCAGGCCGAAGGCTGGCGCAAGGTCGTCGATGCCGTGCATGCCAAGGGCGGCGTGATCTTTCTCCAGCTCTGGCATGTCGGCCGGCAGAGCCACGTCTCGCTGACCGGCGGCGGCGCGCCGCTCGCACCGTCGGCAATCCCTGTGCAGGATCTTGTCTACACCAAGGACGGCTGGATCAAGACGTCACCGAACCGTGCGCTTGAGATTGCGGAGATCAAGGAGATCGTCGAGCAATTTCGTCAGGGCGCGATCCGCGCCAAGGCGGCCGGTTTCGACGGTGTCGAGATCCACGGCGCCAACGGCTATCTGATCGACCAATTTCTCCAGGACGGCTCGAACAAGCGCACCGATCGTTATGGCGGCTCAATCGAGAACCGCACGCGCTTCCTGCTGGAAGTGACCGAGGCCGTCACCTCGGTCTGGGGCGGCGATCGAGTCGGCGTGCGACTCGGCCCGAGCGGCACGTTCGGCTCGATGTCCGACAGCAATCCGGATGCGCTGTTCGGCCACGCCGCCGCAGAGCTCAACCGCTTCGGTCTGGCTTATCTCCACCTGATCGAACCGCGCATCGACGGCTCGAAGCTTCGCGCCGATGGCCTGCCCCCGGTCGCCGCGCATCAGCTTCGCCGCGTCTTCAAGGGACCGATCATCGCCGCCGGCGGTTTCGAGCGTGACAGCGCCGAAGTCATCGTCGATGGCGGCGATGCCGACCTAGTCGCCTTCGGCCGGCACTTTGCCGCCAACCCTGATCTGGTCGAGCGCCTGCGCCGCGACCTGCCGCTCAACCCGCACGATCGGGACACTTTCTACGGCGGCAACGAGCGGGGCTACACCGACTATCCCCGCTACAACGAACTCGCTGATGTCGCGTAAGTGATGAGGAGACCCGGGCTACGGCCCGGGTCTCGCCCCGCGCCCTATCAAAGCTCTGCTCCGTTACTGCTTGCTCTTGAGCCTGCTGCGATGTGCGGCCTGCTTGGCGCGGTTGCCGCAGACCGCCATGACGCACCAGCGCCGCGCGCGCCTGCGGGTGTGGTCGGCGAACAGCATCGTGCAGTGATGGCCCTCGCACGCCTTCACGTCCGAAAAGTCCTCCTCGCAGACGAATCTTGCCAGCGCTTCACCGACCGGCACAAGCAGGGATTCGGGCGACCGCCAGCGTCGCATCCTTTGCAGCGCAAGGCCGTCACTGCCGTCGTGACGCGGCGTGATCTGCCGAAACGCCTCATCGCGTTCCAGGAGGCTGTTGAGCGGACCGAGCTCATGCAGCACCTTCGCCGTGAGCGGCCGGCCCGCATGTTTGCGAACGAAGCCTCGAAACCACTCGCGCAAGGCGCGCGCCTGGTCCGCGACCTTGTCCAGCTCGCCCGGCAAGGCGCTCGCTCTCATCGCGTCGAGTTCGTCGGATGGAACGAGCTTCGCCTGGGCAAGCCAATCGATCAGGCCATCACCATCATCGATCCAGTCGAGTGGCGTATCGACCGGCGTCGCCACCGAGTTGAGGAAATCGAGGCCGAGCGAGTCGGCGATGAACATGGCGGGCGGGTGGTCCATGAGCGGTCCTCGGCCGGTCTGAAAGAAGCCAGCTCTAAGTAACCTGTAAACTAGCTATTGACAAGTTACTCCCTAGGAACGTAACCTCAAAAATAGCATTTAACAGGTTACGTCCGAAATCGAGACAGTCATGACCCCGACCACGTACCGCACGGCAGACGTTGACGGCTTCAGGGTGTTCTATCGCGAGGCCGGCACTCCCGGTGCGCCAAAGCTTCTGCTGCTGCACGGCTTCCCGAGCGCAGGCCACATGTTCCGCGACCTCATCCCGCTGCTCGCGGATAAGTTTCACATCGTGGCACCCGACCTTCCCGGCTTCGGTCAGTCCGACATGCCCTCCCGCGAAACCTTCCGCTACACCTTCGACAACATCGCGCACGTGATCGAGCGCTTCATCGAGGTGATCGGCTTCGACCGTTTTGCAGTCTACGTCTTCGACTACGGCGCGCCGACCGGCCTCCGGCTCGCGCTCAGCCATCCCGAGCGGATCACCGCGATCATCTCGCAGAACGGCAACGCCTATGAGGAGGGCCTCAGCGACGACTGGACTCCGGTCAAGGCCTATTGGCAGGATCCGTCGCTGGCCAACCGCGAGGTGTTGCGCTCCATGCAGACGCCGGAGGCGACGCGCTGGCAGTACACGCACGGCGTTCCCGACGTGACACTGGTGTCACCGGACGGCCAGAACCTCGACAACTATTATCTCGCGCGCCCCGGCTCCGACGAGGTGCAGCTCGATCTGATCGGCGACTACAAGAGCAACGTCGCGCTCTATCCGTCATTCCAGAACTACTTCCGCACGCACAAGCCGCCGTTCCTGGCAGTCTGGGGCAAGAACGATCCGTTCTTCATTCCGCCCGGCGCCGAGGCGTTCAAGCGCGACAATCCCAATGCGGTGGTACAGTTCTTCGACACCGGCCATTTCGCGCTGGAAACGCATGCGCGGGAGATCGCGGATGCCATTCGCGCCTTCCTGACCTAACGGGAGCCGGGCTCGGCGGCGTTACGCCGCCAGCCTCTGCTGATCGCGGAACGCGCTGATCGCCATGTGCACGAGATGCAGCTTGCCTTTCACCGCCGGCGATATGTCGAAGGGATAGGCGTCCCTCATCCCAAGCGACCGGTTGAGCTCGTTGAGGCCCCGGGAGAGCGGCGTCCACAACGCCAGCAGCGCCTCGAAGTCGCTCTCGAGATAGGGATCCGACAAGGTTTGCCGGGCGCGCTCATCAAGCGCCAGCGGCAAGCCTGCCAGCGAGTCGAGTGTCGACAGGATGTGGAGAAAATGCGCAAATGTCTCCGCCCAATCCTCCCAGGGATGCGACGTTGCGTATTCGCTGATGAAGCCGCTCGGGTCGTATGAACGATCGGTTCGTTGATAATAGCCGCTGATCGCCGCCTGATAGTCCTGCGCCTCGTCGCCGAAGATCAGCTGGAACGGCGCCTGGAATGTCGTGCGGTTGACCAGCAAGTCCCAGTAGAAGTGGCCGATCTCATGCCGGAAATGTCCGAGCAGGGTACGGTACGGCTCCCGGAACGCCACGCGACGGGCTTCGCGCGCGACATCGTCGGCTTCCGCGAGATTAAGCGTGATCACGCCCGAGAGATGCCCCGTCAGGATCGGACTGATCTCGTCGGAGAGAATGTCGAATGCTACGTGTTCACCGCTGCGGGATGCCAGAGGAAGTCCCAGCCGACCGAGATCGTAGAGCAGACGGCGCTTGGCTTCCTCCACGCGCCGCCAGAGCATGACGTTCGTGGTGCTGCCAAGGTGTGGAATGGTGCGCGTGAGGCGGCAAGAGCCGCAATACCAATCCGCACCCTCGACACACCAGTTACAACCGATGATCTCGCGGTTGCGGCAGGCCTGATTGGACGCAAGTTTCCCCATGTTGATGCACGAGGGATCGAACACCAACGAAGTGCCGCAATTCGCGCACGCGACGTGCTCGAACGAAAGAGGCTGTCGGCACGACGGACACTGAAATTCTTTCACGTGCTATGGTCCAAACAGACGTCTCGCCGAAAGACAGGCTATCACTTCGCGGAACCTTTGCGACTGTCGCTCTTGCCGGCGAGCAGCGCGCGCTGCATTCGGAGCGCATGCTGTCTCAGCACAACGGCCCGCGTCGCGTTCAAACGGCTCGACCGCGGCTGCGACTTTTTCGCGGGCGCACTTTCGGCAATCGGTTGAGCCGCCCATACCCGTTCGGGCTGCACGACCATTGGGCCGACGTCTCGTCTCTTTGCCATGGTTTAACAACACCGGACTGTGCGCCGGGTTCCTTTGAACGCGACCGAGGAACCTTTGCCTCAACCGCTTGTTGCCACGGCGATTGATTAGCTGAGGAGACCAGAATGAAGAAATTTGCTTTGGCATGTGCTCTCGCGGTTGCCGCCGCTACCTCCGCCCATGCAGCAACGACCACGATGAAATCGGGACCGTCGGAAAGCTGGACGGTGACCAACTACTACAAGCAGGCTGTCTACGATCCCAAGGAAAGCAAGATCGGCGACATCGACGACGTGCTCGTCGACAAGTCCGGCAAGATCACCGGCCTCGTTCTCGGCGTCGGCGGCTTCCTCGGCGTCGGCGAAAAGGACGTCATCATTCCCTTCACCGCGGTCAAGACCGCCAAGAAGAACGACAAATGGTGGCTGACGGTGGACGAGACCAAGGACACGCTCAAGGACGCACCGGGCTTCAAATACGACAAGGCCAGCACGACCTGGGTGCCCGAGAAGAAATAAGTCGTCGTTTCGATCGATGTTTTGGAAGGGCATGCCGCTCGCGCGGCGTGCCCTTTTTCATGTGTAACTGGCAATCGCCGCTGCTACCGGTCCGGGCACTCTTGCCAGCGACAATCTCCGCTCCTGCCATGGGATCCCAGCCGTTCCCGTTGACAAAGTCGCGTCGTCGAACCGGTACAGATCCAGCCAAAAACCCTGCGCCGGTGACCGTCTTATGAGCCAGCTCACACGTGCCGCAAATATCTTTTGCTACCTTAGGAATGCATGCTGAACGTTAAACTGCTGAAGATTCACAGCGGGGGCGGATCAACATGATGAGGAGACGACGCCATGAAATACGCCACTGGAACGTATGCAATGTCGGCTTCGCGAACACTGAAGGGTCTCACTCGGGCCACGGCTGCGGCAGCCGCCGCCGTCACGATCAGTGTCGGCTCGATCGGTCTCTCGGTGACGGGATTGGTCGGCGGCGCCGGCCTCTCGGTCGCCATCACCACGCCGGCGCATGCACGCTGCCTGATCGGAAGCGTGCGGCGCGACGACATTTCCGACGACGATTGCGTGGAGGCGCAACGAACGGGTTGCGTGCGACACATGCTGACGTCGGAGCAATACACGAACTGTCTCGCGGCAAACAGGAACAAGCGCGCCAGTTGCATCCTCAACGGCACGGTCCGCGATGACCTGAGCGCTGCGGATTGCGAAGAGGCGCGGGCGACAGGTTGCGTGCGCAGCCTGCTCACGGCCCCCCAATACAAGTCCTGTCTCGACGCTCAGCCGGTGCGGCGCTAACGCCATTTCGAGACAAGCAAAACAAAGCCGCCGTCGACTTGCGCGCCGACGGCGGTATGACGAAGTCAGCCGTCCCGGCGAGAGGGCTCAGTTCCGCCCCGGTGCCGTTGCTGCAGCGGAGCGCGCTGCCCGTGGCGCGCCGGGCTCTGCAACCGGTCCCGCCGGCGCGCGCGAGCGCGCGATCGCGGCGTCGATCTCGGCGATGACGCGGCGCTGGATGGCCTCGTTCTTGTCGATCGAGATGTGGCCGACGCCGGTGCCGCGCACGTCGACATTATCGAGCTTGCCGCGCAGGCCAGTCGCGGCCCGCACCGGCTCACCGGGACCGTCGCCGATATAGATGTTGATGTAGCGTTCAGCACCGGTCGACAGCTTGGTCTTGAACACGGAGTCGAGCCCAATCGCGAGCTTCACGGGAACGCCGAGCTGATTGAGTTTGGCGATCATGTCGGGCAGCGCGGTCGCGCCCGAAGAGTGCCCGACCAGCACGATGGTCTTGACCCGGCCGGCCTTGTAGTTTGCTGCGGCCTCATTGGCGAGCGAGGACCAGGAGACGAAGTTCGCAACTGTCACCGGAATGCCCTGCGCTTCGAGCCGCGCACCAATGGTATCGAGTCCGAGCGAGAAGATGTTGAGCACGCCGCGGAGCAGATAGACATGCGTCGTCGCAGCCGCCTGGCTCGGCGCCGCCTTGGCAGTGGTCGGGCTCATGGCAACAGCTGATAGCAGGAGCAGGCAGGTCGCCCACATGCGGAGAGTGGTCAACTGGCTGGCGCCGGCTGTGTGACGGCCGTTCGGTCTCATCGATCTTTTCCTTGGGGACACTTCGCAATTGGCCGGAATCGTAGCCACGGCCTGCTCGCAGACGCAACCAAGAGCCGCGTGAGCGACCATCTTAGCCGCAGCCCGTGACCATCGCGCAACACTAGCTCGAAACCTGCCCCAGAATGGCCTGTTTTGAGACCATTTTTCTCCGGCCAATTGCGGCCGGGCAAGTGCATTCCTATTTCAGGGCTCTGCTGACCTGCCTCCCCGGCGGGTTCCAGCCCCCCTCCCCAGCCCGCCGGCCATCATGTCCTCCATCATCTCCGTCGCCAATTTGTCGAAGACCTATGGGTCCGGCTTCAAGGCGCTCAAAAACATCAATCTCGACATCAAGCGCGGCGAGATCTTCGCGCTGCTTGGCCCCAACGGCGCCGGCAAGACCACGCTGATCTCCATCGTCTGCGGCATCGCCAATCCGAGCGAGGGCAAGGTCCTCGTCGGCGGCGAGGACATCCAGACCTCCTACCGCAAGGCGCGTTCGCTGATCGGGCTGGTGCCGCAGGAGCTGCATACCGACGCCTTCGAGAGCGTCTGGGCGACCGTAAGCTTTTCCCGCGGCCTGTTCGGCAAGCCGAAAAACCCGGCCCATATCGAGAAGGTGCTGAAGGACCTCTCGCTCTGGGACAAGAAGGACAGCAAGATCATCACGCTCTCCGGCGGCATGAAGCGCCGCGTGATGATCGCGAAAGCGCTGTCGCACGAGCCGCAGATCCTGTTCCTGGACGAGCCGACCGCCGGCGTCGACGTCGAGCTGCGCAAGGGCATGTGGGAAGTCGTTCGCACCCTCCAGCAGTCCGGCGTCACCATCATCCTGACCACGCACTACATCGAGGAAGCCGAGGAGATGGCCGACCGCATCGGCGTCATCAACAAGGGCGAGATCGTGCTGGTCGAGGACAAGGCGACCTTGATGCAGAAGCTCGGCAAGAAGCGGCTGACGCTGCATTTGCAAGGCAAGCTCAGCGCGCTGCCGGAGAGCCTCGCACATTACGAGCTCGACCTCTGCGACAGCGGCGCGACGCTGATCTACGACTACGACACCAAGGGCGAGCGCACCGGCATCACCAGCCTGCTCAGCGATCTCCGCAACGCCGGCATCCGCTTCAACGATCTCGACACGACGCAATCGTCGCTCGAGGACATCTTCGTCGACCTCGTGAGGACGTCATGAACTATCGCGCTGTCCGCGCCATCTATCTGTTTGAAATGGCGCGCACCTGGCGCACCGTGCTGCAAAGCATCGTCTCGCCGGTGGTCTCGACCTCGCTCTATTTCGTGGTGTTTGGCGCTGCGATCGGCTCGCGCATCAGCCAGGTCGAGGGCGTCAGCTACGGCACCTTCATCGTGCCGGGCCTGATCATGCTCTCGGTACTGACCCAGAGCATCGCCAACGCTTCCTTTGGCATCTACTTCCCGAAATTCACCGGCACGATCTACGAGATTCTCTCCGCGCCGATTTCCTATGTCGAGATCGTGCTCGGCTATGTCGGCGCCGCCGCGACCAAGTCGATCATCCTCGGCATGATCATCCTCGCCACGGCCGGATTGTTCGTGCCGCTGCACATCCATCATCCGGTCTGGATGCTGGTCTTCCTGGTGCTGACGGCGGTGACGTTCAGCCTGTTCGGCTTCGTCATCGGCATCTGGGCCGACGGGTTCGAAAAGCTCCAGATGATCCCGATGCTGGTGGTGACGCCGCTGACCTTCCTCGGCGGCAGTTTCTATTCCATCAACATGCTGCCGCCCACCTGGCGCACGGTGGCGCTGCTCAACCCGGTCGTCTATCTGATCTCGGGCTTCCGCTGGAGCTTCTACGAGATCGCCGATGTCAGCGTATTCGTCAGCATCGGCATGACGCTGGCGTTCCTGGCGATCTGCCTCGCCGTGATCTGGTGGATTTTCCGGACGGGGTATCGGTTGAAGAGCTGACGGTCATTCCGGGGCACGCGAAGCGCGAGCCAAGATGCGCAATTGCGCATCTGAGAATCCACTCATCCACCAACTCTGCCAGCCGATGGATTTTGGGGTCGGCCTTTGGCCGCCCCAGAACGACGGTAGTGAATCTACCGATAGCAGTGGAAGCGGTTGTACCCGTCGTAGTACCCGCGGCAACGGCGGTGACCGTGATAGGGAATGCCCAGGATACCGTCTACGGCACCGACAGCGCCGCCGACACCGGCACCGACGACACCTCCGACCGCGCCGCCCACGGGGCCGGCAATGCGGTTGCCTTCATATGAACCTTCCTGGGCGCCGCGGACGATGCCCTGGGCGTGGCTGGCTTGCGGCAAGCAAGCCAGGGCGAGAAGGAGGGCAGCGCCCGCAAACAGCAGGCGGACGGTTAAACCCGCCGGCGATTGCGCGGCGGCGACACGGGCTTTGTTCATCTTTGGTCCTAAGGGGTAAAAGCGGCGAAAGCCGCCTGTCGGGGTAGGCCATGTTCAACGCCTGGAGCGGCCAAATGGTTGCGCCTTTGTGACGAATTGTCGGCGTTGTGAACGCTCGTGCGCTCGCGAAAATGTCAGCACCGCCGCGGTCGGCGCGGCACAAAGCGGCCTTGCTTACGCCCGGCATCACGTTAACGATGGGTGGGCAGGCCGCTGGAACGAAAGCCGGATTGCAGGCATAGTGCACACCGGGGGACGGAGAGCCGCGGCGCTTGCGTGAACAGGCCGGAGGCCAGACGTCAGATGCGTTCCTTTTTCATTGCTTTCACCTCCTTGATGCTTTTGAGCGCGGGCACCGCGCAGGCCAAGGTCGACATTACCGTCGACAAAGACAATCAGCAGATGACCGTCGTGGTCGACGGCGTCACGCGCTACCACTGGCCGGTGTCGACCGGCATCCCCTCGCGCGAGACGCCGAACGGCGCCTTCCGTGCCTTCCGGATGGAAGAGGATCATTACTCCAAGGAATTCGACGACGCGCCGATGCCGCACTCGATCTTTTTCACCAAGGTCGGGCACGCCATCCACGGTACCGACTCGGTCGGCCGTCTCGGCTCGCCGGCCTCGCATGGCTGCGTGCGGCTATCGCGCCAGAACGCCACGACACTTTATGCGCTGGTCCAGGAGCAGGGCGTGCTCAACACCTCGGTGACGCTGACCGGCTCGGCGCAGGTGGCACTGGCGCGCAATCCACGCGGCCGCTCCACCAACGCAGTGGCCCGCGCCCCGCAGCCGGCCGATGAGCAGCAGTACGCCACCTCAGGCGATCCCGTGAATTTGACGCCGCCGGCGCAGCCCGCCCGCCGCTACATGCCGCAGGATGACAACTACATCTATCCGGCCGACGGCAGCGACACCGGCGCCCGCTATCCGGCCCCGCGCCCGACCAGCCGCGCCTTTGGCGCGCAGGTCTACCAGCAGCAGCCGCCGTCTTACGGCCAGGTCAACGGCCAGCAGGGCTATTACTATCAGCAGCAGCAACAGCCCCGGCAGTATTATCAGCCGCGCGGCTATTACTACCAGAACTGACGCGATTATTTGAGCATGATCCTTTCGGAAAATCGCTCCGCACTTTTCCGGATCATGCCTATTTGAACGCGGCGTCGCCGCGTTCGACGATCTTTCGCGCAGCATCGACGAAAGCGCGCGCGACCGGCTCGAGGATCTCGGGTCCGGTCGCGCCGAGATCATCTGCCGGCGTGTGGAACGTTTGATGGCGGCCGGCCATGCCGAGAAAATTGGCGTAGCCCGCCGCATGCACGTCGCGCAGCTCGCCGACGGCCTGCTTCTCCGTCACCAGACGTTTTGCCGCGACCGCAACGAAGGCTTCGTCCGTCAGCGCGACGGCCGATTTGCTCAGCACGAGATAGCGCTCCTCCTCGGGCCGGTTGGTGCGGGCACCTTCCGCAAAGCCGTAGCAGGCGTTCGACGAGCCGAAATGAATCCAGGCCAGCGTGTCCTTCGGCGCAGGCGCGCCGTCCTTCAGAAACAACTCCATGCCGCCATGGCCGATCTCATGGCCGGCGGTCGCGATGAAGATAAAATGGGCCTGCCATTTCTCGGCGGCGACTGTGCGGGCGAGTGCAAGAAAATTAGCAATGCCGGGGCCGCGTTCGCAGACGCAAGTGTACCAGCCGGTCATCGGCGTGGAAACGACGATGGTCGGCCCGCGGCCGATGCCGGTCTCGGCGACGACATTGCGCCCTGACACGTTGCGCTCGTAATGGCCGGCGACGTCAAACGTCACCGGCGTGCCTGATGTCAGCGCACGCTCGAATGTCGCCCGCGCCTTGGCGCCGACCACCATCACCGGCACCGGCCAGGGCGCGTCCTCCTGCGTGACATTGTAGGCGAAGCGATCGTCGGCGGGATTGCCGATCGTCAGCAGGATGGCGGCGGGCTTCTTCGCCGCGGCCTCGGCGATCGCCGCGCGATGGGCGGGACCGAGATAGGCGCCGCGATCGAATGGCAGGTCGATCCAGAGAATCTTGCCGCTGACGTCGCCGTCGCGCGCGAGCGGGGCGGCAAGATGAAAGCTGGCTTTGTTTTCCGGCGGCCACCAGAACGGCGTCGCCTCGACAGTCGTGCCAGCGGCTTCCGCGCTGGCCCGCTCGACGACATATTGCCGGCCGAGCACGACGGGCTGGAATTTGATCGCATAGCCGGCAGCCGATAGCTCGCCGGCGATCCAGTCGGCGGTCGCGTGATCGCCGGGCGAGCCGAAGCGGTGCAGACCGAAGGAGGCGTAGCGCGCCACATCTTCATAGAGGCTTGCGCCCGACAGTACATCCTTGGCTGCAGCAGACCCGGCCATGAGAGCCACCATCGTTGCGAGGAAGATGAGCCGCATGTGAATCGCTCCCGGTCCCTTTTGATGACCAGTTTCGCCCTTCAGCGGCCGTCGTCAACCGCCCTCGCCCACCAGCACGAACGGCGCCCAGACCGCGGGATCGGCGTTGCGCGGCGACGAGCTATCCGCGATCAGGGCCTTCATCGACCGGCGCAACGCCTCGGCGCGGCCGATGCCGGGGTGCGCCGTGAGCTCGGAGAAGGCAACGGTGGTCAGGCGCACCGCCGCATCGGAATCGACCGGCCAATGCGACACCAGCAGCGCGCGCGCGCCGGCATAGAAGAACGCACGTGCAAGACCCGACAGCCCTTCAGCACCCGGCCTGTCCCCTGCGGCCGTGTTGCAGGCCGACAGCACCGCCCAGTCTGCATCGAGCTTGAGCTTGGCGATGCGGCTCGCGGTGAGGAGGCCGTCGTCATCGCTGGTCGGCCGGTCCGGCAGGGTCAGAACCAACGCGGGTTCGCTGAGGCCGTTGACCTCGCCGGCGACGAGGCCGTGGGTCGCAAAATCGACGACGCGATACTGATCAAGCGGCAGCTGGTTGACGCTGGTCACGGTCGCGGCCGCACCGAGCTTGACGTCGTCCTGTGGCGAAGCGCCGAGCGCACGCGCCACAGCCTGGAGCTCGCCCGCGGTCTCCGGCAGCGCCGGCAGACCGGTGCGCAGACGTTCGAGATCGACGGCGGAGCCGTCGTAGTAGTTCTGGTAGGGCTGCACGTTGCGTCCTGGGCGCTTATCGCCGGACGACCGCTGCAACACCGGATCGCCAAAGCCGATGAAGGGCTTCTGGGCGCGCGAATCCTTGGCAAAGCTGCGCAGCGCGCGCAGGCTCGGCACTGACGGCAGCACCGTGATGGCGCGCTCATTGAGCAGCCACGCCACCTTCCGGTAGCGATCGGCGGACGCAGCATCGGGCTTCTTCGTCACCAGCACATGAAACGGCAGGCTGGTCAGCGCAGCGGCCGGGACAATCAGCAGTTTCGGCTTGCCGGCAATATCGGCTCCGATTGGGTTGAACAACCCATTGTAAAGTTCCAAGGACGCATCGAGGTCGAACGACGACCGGCCAGCCTCCGGATCAGTGAGCCCTTGCCGCAGATGCGCGACGCGGTCGCTGATCTCGCGGCTGCCGAGCGCGATCTGGCGGAGCGCACTCGCCTCTCGCGTCACCGCGAAAGCATAACTCTTGTCGCCGAGCACGATGAACGCGACGAGAGCTTCGTCGGGTTTCAACAAGCCCTGCGTTTGCGCAATCGAAAGCGGCTGCGGACTCGACAATTCGGCATAGGCCGGAAAGCTGCGGTCGAGCTGCGCCGAGACATCGTCGAGCGATTTTTGCGTTTGCGCCGTTTGCGCGCGCAAGCTTGCAATCAGCGTGTCTTTGCGCTTTCCATCCGCCTGCCCGAGCTCCGAGGTCACGCGCTTGTCGAGTGTCTCGAGGCTTGCCTTCAGGTCCTGCTGCCGCCGCACCAGTCCCGCGATCGCATCGTTGCCGGCTCCGAAGCGGGCCGCCATCTGCGACAGTGCTGCGCCGGCGCTGGTCTCATGCGCGCGCTGCGCAGCGCCAAAGGCCTCATCCTTTGCCGCACTATCTGGCTGACCGTCGGAGACGCGCCAGATCGCATCGATCAGCCAGGGATCAATCTCAGGAAAACGGATGAACTGCACATTCTGCTGCGCATTGAGCGCGGTGGCGGCGAGCTGCAGCCGCGCCAGCGCATCCTGCCATTTGCCTTCACGGCGATCGACATCGGCGAGGTTGATCAGCGCGGCGATGGTGTCATGATGGCGCGGACCGAGCCTGTCCCGTGCGATCGGGAGCGCCCGGTCGAGCCGGCTGCGGGCATCCGCCAAATTGCCGGTCTTGAGATCCAACAAAGCCAAACTCCGCAGATCTTTGATGAGTTGCGGATGCTTGCCGCCAAGCATGCGCTCGTCGATGTCGAGGCAGCGCACCAGATAGGGCCGAGCTTCGTCCGTCCGGCCGGCATCCGCGAGAGCCTGTCCGAGCGATCCCGCCGCCAGCGCGGTCGGGCCACTGCCCTCGCCGAATTTGCGCTCCATCACGGCCAACGACCTTCGGTAAAGATCGAGCGCCGGTGCGGCGCGTCCCATCTCTGCGTAACTATTCGCGAGATTGTTGAGGGCCCGCCCGACGTCGGGGCTCTCGGGGCCAAAAGCCTTCTCGTAGATGGCGAGCACGCGCTCCTGAAGGCCTGCTGCCGCTTCGTTCCTGCCCTGAGCTGAGTAGACATTGGCGAGATTGTTCAGCCCAATCGCCGTCGTTGCATGGTTCGGACCGAAGATCCGCTCATAGGTCTGAAGTGCCTGCTGGTAGAGCTTTTCGGCCTCGGCATAGCGTCCCTCATGCTCGAGAACGGTCGCAAGATTGCCGATGGTGCCCGCGACATTCAAATGAGCTTCGCCGTTCCGCGCCCGCGTGATCGCGAGCGAGCGGCGCAGTGTCGCCTCGGCATCAGCCAGTCGCCCGGCGTCCAGATACAGGTTGCCGAGATCGTTGAGCATCTTGTCGTAGTCGGCGCGGCCTCAGCGTCGTTGCCAAAGCTGCGGTCGAATAGGTCAAGCGCCCGCTTCAACATGCGTTCGCCGTCGTCGAAGCGCCCAAGCAGGCCGTAGACATCCCCGAGATTATCCATTGCGGACGCGACATCGGACGGTGACGAATTGGCGGCTTGCAGGCCGGCCAGCGCCCGCTCGAAATAGCTGACGGCCTCCGTCAAATTCTCCTTGTCACGCGCGAGCCCGCCGAGCGCCGACAGCGTGTCGGAGAGGCGGACGTCGTTAGCCCCGAACGCGCCGGTGCCGAGTGCCAGCGCACGCTCGGCGACCGTGGTCGCTTCCGCCCGGCGCTCGAGCATGCCAAGCGATGCGACCAGGATATTCGAGGTACGCAACGTGGAGGCGACGTCATTGTTGCGCAGCTTGATGACGAGCGCCGCATTGAGCCTGTCGATAGCCTCGGGGAAGCGGCCGAGATTGTGCAGGAACATGCCTTCGTTATGCAGCACGCCGGCATAGTTCATGTTGTCGGCGCCCTGCCGGCGCCGCACCAGGTTTTCAAGCTTTTGGGCCGCCGTCAGCCCATCAGCCCAGCGTCCGGACTGCGTCGCCGCATTCATCTGCGCGAGCAGCGAATCAAAATCGTTGCCGCGCTGGGAGGAGGCCGGCTCCGATACGATGAGGGCCAGAAGAAAAAGGGTGGCGAACAAGCGGGCGCGGTTCATGCGAAAATCCCGTCACGCGCGTCAAACTGCAATTTTGGGAGGATAGAGGCGGCCGCTTGCCCTGTCGACCGCGGGAAATCGCGCCATCCTGTGCACGAAATGGGCAGCAAACGACGCAGGAATGCAACAGTCCCCAACCTTCAACGCTGCGGCGTTTCGGCCAAATTGACAACCTAGGGGCCGCCCGTATTGTCTTTCCGAATGTTTCTGGGAAATGACATGACACGCGAGCAGATTTCGGATTTTTGCGTGACCGCGCTAGCCAATATCCTGCGGATTTCGAAGGACCGGATCGACACCGGCACGAAATTCAACCGTCTCGGCCTCGATTCGGCGATGCTCGTCTACCTCATGATGGAGCTCGAGGAGAAACTCGACCTCGAACTGTCGACGGACGACTTCTACGACCACCCCACCGTCGAGGCGCTGTCGCGATTTCTCGCCGACAAGCGCGCGCTTCGCTCCGCCGCCTGAGAGCGGCTGAAGTCGGCGCAACCCTCATGAACAATTTCCGCTCGCTCGTGGCACTGCTGGCCCGGCGTGCGGTGGACCAGGGTGACGACCGCGCCTACATCTTCGTCTCCGATCGCGCTACGGAGGAAGCGGTCCTCAGCTTTCGGCAGTTGCATGACGCAGCAACCGCGCTCGCGTCGCGCCTGACCGCGGCCGCGCGGCCCGGCGATCGCGCGATCCTGGTGTTTCCGCCCGGCATCGAATTCATGGTGGCGTTCTTCGGCTGCCTGATGGCGGGTGTGATCGCCGTGCCAATGATGATGCCGCGGCGAAACGGCGCGCGCGATGCAAGCGCCGCGATCCTCGCCAATTGTACGCCCGCGCTCGCGTTGACAACGTCCGCCTTCGCTTTGCGCGGCGACCTGCAAACCCGCTTCGGGCAGGAGAACATCCGCTGGATCGAAGTCGATCTTGCCGCGGACTCAAGCGCGACGGTCGATCTGCCCGAGCCTGCGCCGGACGGCATCGCCTTCCTGCAATACACCTCCGGCTCCACATCCACGCCCAAGGGCGTGATGGTGAGCCATGCGAATCTGCTCGCCAATCTCGAGATGATCCGGCTCGCACTCGGCAACACCAGGCAATCGACCTATGTCAACTGGGTGCCGCTCTATCACGACATGGGGCTGATCCTGAACGCGCTGCAGGCGCTCTATGTCGGCGCGACTTGCGTGCTGATGGCGCCTAACGCGTTCATGCAGCGGCCGCTCGGCTGGCTGCGCGCGATCTCGCATTACCGCGCGGAGGTGGCGTGCAGCCCGAATTTCGGCTTCGACCTATGCGTCAGCCGCTATCGCGCCGACCAGATGGAGGGCGTCGACCTGTCTTCACTCAAAATCGCGCTCAATGGCGCCGAACCGGTGCGCGCGGAGACTATCGCAGGGTTCACCGGGACATTTGCACGACACGGATTTGATGCGCGCGCGATGTATCCGGCCTATGGCATGGCGGAGGCGACGCTGCTGATTTCCGGCGGGATGCGCGGCGGTCGCCATGCCACACGCAGTGTGAGCCGCGCGGCGCTCCAGGCGCATGCGGCGGAGGCGCCGGCCGATCCCGACGATGCGCAGATCGTGGTCGGCTGCGGGCGCGCGCTTGCCGGCGAGCGGATCGCGATCGTCGAGCCGGAACGCCGGGCGCGACTTGCCGCCGACCGCGTCGGCGAGATCTGGGTCAGCGGCGCGAATGTCGCACGCGCCTATTGGCGTAACGACGAGGCGACGCGCGAGGGGCTGAACGCCGAGATCGCCGGCGAGGACGGCCCGTGGCTTCGCACAGGCGATCTTGGCTTCCTCGATGCGGACGGTGAATTGTTCGTCACTGGCCGGATCAAGGACCTCATCATCATCCGCGGCATCAACCATTATCCGCAGGACATCGAACGCACGGTGCAGTCGCTCGACGACAACTTGCGCGAAAACGGCGGCGCGGCGTTCACGGTCCCGGACGAGAGCGGAGAGGAAACGCTCGTGATCATCCAGGAGGTCGAGCGCACCGCCCGTCACACCATCGACACTGCCGAGATCAAGGAACAGATCCGTGAGGCCATCGCGGACCAACACGAACTCTCCGCGCGCCACATCGCGCTGATCCGCCCCGGCGCGCTGCCGAAGACCACCAGCGGCAAGATCCAGCGCAAGCAGGCGCGCAGGCTCTGGCTTGACGGGGGCTTTGAGGAGATCGTCTGATCCGGCGACGGCTCAGAAATCGACCCGCGCCTTCTCCCCGTCGCGCAGGCTCGCGATAAGACCCTGCTCGATCGCTCGCGCGAGTTTCGGGCGGTAGTGGATGAAATCGGCAAAATTGCCGCGATCGCGGGTCAGCTCATTGTCGACGCGATAGTTGATGAAATTGCTGCGCGACCGTCCCGTCACGACCCTCTTCAACGCGGCATCGCAAGCCCCGCGCTCCAGCGCCGTGTCCGTCCCCGGGTTCGGCACTGTGGCCGCAAGGGTTGGAGGTACGATGATGACGATGGGGATTTCGGCCGGGAGCTTCCTGACGATGTCGTCCAGCGCGGCGATCTCGGGAAACGTTGCCCGCATCTCTGCGGACGTAGCCGGCGCGGGATCCCTGGGCCATCCGATCTCTTCGAATTGGCCGGGCGGCCAGATGTCTTCATAGCTGACAAAGCCCTCCGGGTTCATCCGCTGCCGCCAGCCAAGCCCGATGCTGAGCCGCTGGAAAGCCTGCTCGATCGCCTGCCAGGAGATCAGCCGCACCGCATAGGTGACGACGCTCTTGTCGTAGAGCCAATAGGGGAACGGAGCGCCCTCCTCCTTCGGCTGCGCATGCACGCACCAGCCGGGATCCGCCGCGATCACCAGCGCGCCGACCTGCTTGTGATGGCGCAGGAAGAAGTCGAGCACCGCAAGCTGCTCGCGCGGACTTGAACCGGTCATGTAGAGCTGCACGAAGCGCAGGCCCGTTGCGCGCGACAGTGTGGCCGGGTCGATCATTTGCGCGGTCGAGTTTCCGAGGATGGCGGCGTTGAAGTCGGGATCTCGTGCCCGGCTCGCGGCCGTGACCTGCGTGAGGCGGTTGTCGACACCGTTGATATCAAGCAGGCCGAGCTTGCCGCTGTCATAGGGGTCGACCAGCACCATCAGCGCGAGCACCAGCAGGCCAGCACCGATCATCGTGCCGAGGCACGCGAGCAGGCTCAGGCCCCAGCCGGGGTCAATCTCAGAACTTGAAGTAGACGAACTCATGAAGATCCCGACCACCCATGTGGAGCAGCAATGCGAACAGGCCAAGGCCAAGCAAACCCGCCAGCCACGGATTCGGGCGGCGCGTGAGCACAGCCACGATGTCCTGGCTCGCCGGCAGCAGGAAAGCAACCAGCGGCGCTGCGATCAGCGGCCACAGATGCTGTCCGCGCGCGAGCGGCAGCGGTGAAGTCAGTCCGGAAAAGACGTGCCATGCCGCCTCGACCGATCCTGCGCGAAAAATCACACCGGTCGCGAGCACGAACAACACGGTGAGCGCCCAGCCAAGCCATGACGGGACGTGCGGGCCGTAGCGCCGCCACAACGAACAAACGACCTGCGCAAGACCGTGCAGCGCACCCCACAGCACAAAAGTCCAGCTCGCGCCGTGCCACAGGCCGCACAGCGCCATGGTGATCAGCATTGCGCCGAAGAACTGGACCGGCAGCCATCGCCGCGGCAGGAACCGCAGATTGACCAGCGGATAGAACACGTAGTCGCGCAGGAATAGCATCAGCGTAATGTGCCAGCGCTGCCAGAACTCCTGGATATTGGTCGAGCGCAGCGGCGCATTGAAATTGTAGGGAAGCTGCACGCCGAACAACAGACCAAGGCCGATCGCAATGTCGGAATAGCCGGAGAAGTCGAACAGTATCTGGAAGGAGAAACAGAAGGCGAGCCAGGCATCGCCGCTTGCGAGCTGCCCGCCGGCCGCCTGCGCATAGATCGGATCGAGCAGGTGCGCGATGCTGTCGGCGATCACGACCTTCTCGAACAGGCCTAGCGCGATGAAGCATGTCACGATGCAGAACTGGCGCTGCCAGCCCGGCACGTAAACCTGCCTGCCAAACTGATGCATCACCTCCGACCAGCGCGCCAGCGGCCCCGCGATCGCTTGCGGGAAGAAAGCGATGTAGAGCGCGTAGCGGTCGAGCGTATAGAGCGGCGCCTTGCCCCGCCTGAGATCGACCAGATACATGATGTGGTGGAAGGTGAAGAAGGAGATGCCGAGCGGCAGCCCGATATCGAGCGACGGAAACGTCGTGCCAAGCACGAGGCCGAGATTGGCCAGCATAAAGTTCGCGTATTTGAACAGCGCCAGGACGCCAATATCGAGCACGATCACGAGCGTCAGCACCGCCTTCCACTTCACCCGGCCATAGGCGACCGAGGCGAGCCAGTTGATCGCGATCGAGGCGACCAGGAACAGGATGAACGACGGACTGCCCCAGGCATAAAAGGCAAGCGACAGCGCCACCTGCACGACGATCCGCAAGTGTGGATAGGGATCGGCCAGGCGGTAGATCAGCAGCGCCGCCGGCAGGAAGACCAGAAGGAATGGGTAGTCGTTGAACAGCATCCGATCGAAGCCGCACCATCGCCGGCACTGTCGCCGGTCGATGGTACTCAGCCCGTTTCCAGGTCGGGCGTCGCATCGCCCGGCTGCCGCAACATGCGTCGCGCGATCTTCTCCTCACTCGGCACCTTGACGTCCCAGGCGAGCCCGAGCGCCTCCAGTGCGCGGATGAAGATGAAGCCGGGATCGAACTCGAACCAGCGCAAGCCAAAGGCGGCGGAATACGGGAAAGCGTGATGGTTGTTGTGCCAACCCTCGCCCCAGGCGAGCCAGGCCATCACGCCGAGATTCCTGCTGTTGTCGTCGCGCGTGACGAACGGCTGCGCGCCAAAACTGTGCATGATCGAGTTGATGGCGGACATGGTCTGCTCGACCACGAACATGCGCACCACGCCGCCCCAGAGCAAACCAGTCAACACACCCCACAGGCTCATCGTGGCAAGGCCGCCGATCGCGGCCGGCAGCAGCAGCCCGAGCCCAACCCAGCTGGTGTAGTAGCTGTTCACCGCGACCAGCGTGCGGTTCGCCATCAAATCCGGAACGTAATACGCGACGTTGGGATAATCGTGCTCGATCATCCAGGTCAAATGCGCGTGCAGGAAGCCGCGCAGGCGGCCGAGCAGGCCATCGCCATGCAGGCGCGGCGAATGCAGATCGCCGTCGTGATCGGACAGTTCATGGTGACGCCGGTGCATCGCCGCCCAGGACAGCATCGGACCGCGCCCGGCCATCGAGCCCATGATGATCAGGATCGCGCTCATCGCCGTGGAGGTCGCGAAGGCGCGATGGGTGAAGAGGCGGTGATAGCCGACGGTCAGACCGAGGCCCGTGATCAGCCAGAAGCCGAAGAACAGGCCGAGCTCGGTTACGCCGATCGGGCGATAGAACAACATTCCAAGCGCAACCAGCGTACCGGCAAAAGGCAGCACGTCGAAAAGGATAAAATGCCGCCGCTGCATCTTGTGAAAATGCCGGCTGCGGATGATGCGGTGATCGCGTTTCTGGTGCACGGGCGGGATTCCAAGGCCACTATGAGTACATAACCGCCGGGCGAGCGCAACCCAAGCCGCTGCCGAAGGTCTCAACAGGCGCAAAAGCCTGTAGAATGGGCCACACGCGCCAAACTGCGTTCAAATACTCCCCTTTTCACTTGCCCTTCGAGCCGCCATGCCCTCACGTGCTGCGACAATTTTGACCGTGCTCTCGGTTCTGATGGCGGGACGGGCTATGGGATTCGATCTCGAGGCGCATCGCGGCGGGCGGGCACTGCTGCCGGAAAACACCCTCCCGGCCTTTGCCAATGCGCTCTCGATGGGCGTGGATACGCTGGAGCTCGATGTCGGCGTGACTGCCGACGGCGAGGTCATCGTTTCGCATGAGCGCGGGCTCAATCCCGATCTCGCAAAGGATGCGAACGGCGCCTATGTCGCGCCGCCCGGCACGCCGTTCGCAAAGCTAGCGTTCGCCGACGTCAGGAGCTACGACGTCGGCCAGATCCGGCCGGACAGCGCCTATGCAAAACAATTCCCCGACCAGCGTGCCGTGCCGGGGACGCGCATTCCCACGCTGAAGGAGCTGTTCGCGCTGGTGCGCAAGTCCGGCAACAGCCGCGTGCGGTTCAATATCGAGACCAAGATCGATCCGGACCACCCCGACGAATCGCTCGATCCGCAGGCCTTCGTCGCAAAGCTGCTCGGGGTGATCGAGGCCGAAAAGTTTTCCGACCGCGTCATGATCCAGTCCTTCGACTGGAGGACGCTGCTTCTTGTCCAGCAGCAGGCACCGAAAATTCCGACCGTGTATCTGACGATCCAGCGCGGCTCGGCGCCGACGATCGTCCTCGGCAATGCGACCGGCTGGACGGCGGGTTTCAATCCCGCCGATCACGGCGGCTCGCTGCCGCGGACGATCAAGGCTGCAGGTGGTGCGGTGTGGTCGCCCTATTTCGGCGATGTGACCATGGTGCTCGTTGCCGAAGCCCACCGGCTCGGATTGCGCGTCGTGGTCTGGACCGTCAACAAGCCCGAAGACATGGCGCGCATGATCGAGACCGGCGTCGACGGCATTATCTCGGACAAGCCGGATCTGTTGCGGCAGGTCGCGGGCGAGAAGGGAATTGCACTGCCGGCCGGGACGCCGGTGGTGCCGTAAGCTTTCATTTTGTAGTCCGGATGGAGCGCAACGAAATCCTGGCTACGGAGAGTTACTGCTCCCCGTACCGCAAACGCCGGTACAGCGCACCGAGGATGTTGGAATAGTCGTCGGTCCAGACCCGCACCTTCTCGTCGGCGTCGGTCTCCTCCCACTGCTTGGAGGAAGCGAGCTTGCCGACATCGGCCGCCTCGCGCGCGGAGATGACGACGTCGGTGGAGAAGATGTAGTCGCCGTCGCGGCCCGAATCCTCGTCGTAGACCCAGCTCTTGAGATCATTGGCATCGGCAATGCCGACCACGACGGGCTCGAGATCGAGATGGCGGTTGGAGACGTGCATCACCACGGCGCCATGCGGGGTGAGCTTGTCCTTGTAGATCTTCATGGCTTCTTCGGTCGCCAGGTGAATCGGAATCGCATCCGACGAATAGGCGTCGACGATGATGAGGTCGTAGGCGCCGTCCGGCTCCTTCGCGAAGGTGAGGCGGGCGTCGCCGATCACCGGCTTCAGGTCCGGCAGGCAGCTAGAGATATATCGGAAATTTTTGGGATCGCGCGCGGCGTCGACCATGGACTGGTCGATCTCGAAGAATTTCCAGTCCTCGCCGGGCTCGGCGGCGCAGGCGAGCGTGCCCGATCCGACGCCGATCGCAGCGACCTTCAGCGGCGCGCCTTTGCGCTCGCGGATCGCCGTGATGGCCTGACCGATGCCGCCATCCTTGTGGTAGTAGGTGATCGGCTCGGGCCGGCCAGTCACCGGCGTGCCGTCATTGTTGAGGAAGCGCTCGGCGCCGTGAATGGTGGTGCCGTGCATCAGCACGTGAAAATAACCACCGGGTGTCACTACGATCTTGTGCACGCCGAAGAAGCTGCGCACGGTGGTGACACGGCCCTCGTCCGCCGGATAGATCCGGATCAATGCGAGCGCGAGCGCGACGGTTGCAAAGATCTTCCAGCGATCGGCGTTGACCGCGAGCGCCAGAAGTGCCGCGAGCACGCCGACGGCGCCGGCGAGCCAGACTCGATGATCCTCGAGCCAGGTCGTAAGATCGCCCGTCATGTATGACGGCACGACCAGCGCCACCGCGAGCGCGGCGAGCACCAGCCAGTACCATTTGACGATGCCGGCAAAACGTTCGTTCACTGAAGGCCGGCACAGCGCGGCGAGCGCGACCAGGATCGGATATTCGGCGATCCAGGAGAAGGTGAACGGCGCGACGAGGCCAGCGAACAGACCGCCGACCATGCCGCCGAACGACAACGCGACATAGAAGCCGGTGAGATATTTTGAGGGCGGCCGGGTTCGCGCGAGTTCGCCATGGCAGGCCATCGCGATGACGAAGAAGCAGAGTTGATGACCGCCGAGCGTGAGCAGCAGATTCTGTTCGCCGCCGAAGGCGAGCAGAAAAATGACGCCCGCAATCGCGACCGGCTGGAGCATCAGCATCCATTTGTGCGGCAGCAGCGGCCGCGACTGGAACACCACCACCCACGTCAGGAGGTAAAGCGACAGCGGCAGCACCCACAGCAGCGGCGCTGCGGCGACGTCGGTCGAGATGTGCGCGGTCACGGCGATGAGCAGGCCCGACGGCACCGCGGCGAGGAAGATCCAGCGCAGCCGTGTCACCACGCCCGGCGCTGGCGCATTCGCCTCCTCGGTTTGCGCGTCGACCACAGCCAGCTTCGGCGAACGCAACAACAGCACGCCGCAGGCCGCGATCAGCAGGATCAAAAAGCCATAGCCGCCGGTCCAGAGCCGGTTCTGCGTGTGCAGCGTGAAGATCGGCTCCAGCAGGAACGGATAGGACAGCAACGCGAGGAAGCTGCCGATGTTGGAGGAGGCATAAAGGAAATAGGGATCGCGCCCGTCGGGATGGCCGGTACGGACGAACCAGGCTTGCAGCAGCGGATTGTTGGCGGCGAGCGCGAAGAACGGCAGCCCGATCGACATCACGAACAGGCCGAGCAGCCAGAAGGCGTAGCCGGAGGCCGGCGGCTCGCCCCAAGCGGTGGCGATGCCGAGCGGCAGCGTGACGAAGGCGACGACCAGCAATGCGAGATGCACCACCACGGGAACGACACGGCTCTTGATCTGCATCAGCATATGCGCATAGGCGTAGCCGGCCAGCAGCAGCGACTGGAAGAACACCATCGCCACCGACCACACCGCCGGCGAGCCGCCGAGCCGCGGCAGCACCATTTTGGTGAACAGCGGCTGCACCGAGAACAGCAGCAGCGCGCTGACGAAGATCGCAGCCGTATAGACCGTCAGCAGCAGCCGGTTGCGCGACGAGGACGGCTGCTCCGTAGCGGCGGGTTGCACGATCGAATCCATGGGAGCTCCGGCTTACCCCCGGCGGCGCCGGGCGCGCGCAATGGAGCACACGGCGCCTGAACGGGCAATAAATGGTCTCGTGATGTTGCCGCGAGAAATGCCTGATATAGAGATGTCATTCCGGGTCCGGTTCTTCGGATTATCCCGGAATGACCATGGAACGTTCAGAAACCTTCATGACTGAAACCGACGTCGTCATCATCGGTGCTGGCCATAATGGCCTCACCTGCGCGGCCTATCTCGCGGCCGCAGGCTTGCGCGTGCATATCGTCGAGCGCCGCAAGGTGGTCGGCGGGGCAGCGGTCACGGAGGAGTTTCATCCGGGATTCAAGAATTCGGTCGCGGCCTACACTGTGAGCCTGCTCAATCCGCAGGTGAGCCGCGACTTGGGACTCGCCGAGCAGGGCCTGCGAATCGTCGAGCGGCGCGCGCAGAATTTCTTGCCCGCGCCCGACGGCAGCTATCTCCTCACCGGCGAGGGCCGGACGAAGGAGTCAGTCGCGCGGCTGAGCACGCATGATGCAGACGCGCTCGACGGGTTTTCGCACGAGCTTGAGGACATTGCGGATGTGCTGCGGCAGTTCGTGCTGCGCGCGCCGCCGAACTTGCTCGCCGGTTTTGGCACGAACGCAATCCGCGAAGCCGTGAACGCGCTGACGACGGCCAACATCCTGCGCGCCCTGACACTGGAGCAAAGCCGCAGCCTGCTCGATCTCTTCACCCGTTCGGCCGGCGAGATGCTGGACGAGCGTTTCGAGCATGATCTCGTCAAGGCGCTGTTCGGCTTCGACGCCATCGTCGGCAATTACGCCAGCCCCTACGCGGCCGGCTCGGCCTATGTGATGCTGCATCACGCCTTCGGCGAGGTGAACGGCAAGAAGGGCGTCTGGGGCCATGCCATCGGCGGCATGGGCGCGATCACGCAGGCGATGGCGCGCGCCGCGCAGGGCCGCGGCGTCACGATCGAGACGGACGCCGGCGTGCGCGAGGTCATCGTCGAGCGCGACCGCGCCGTCGGCGTGGTGCTGGAGAACGGTAGGGCCATTCGTGCGAAATATGTCGCGGCCAACGTCAATCCAAAGCTGCTCTACACGCGGCTGATTGCGGCCGACGCCCTGCCCGCGGACTTCCTCGCCCGCATCCGCCACTGGAAGAACGGCTCCGGCACCTTCCGCATGAACGTGGCGCTGGACCGCCTGCCCTCCTTCACGGCGCTGCCGGGCGACGGCGATCATCTCTCCTCCGGCATCATCCTGGCGCCGAGCCTCGGCTATATGGACCGCGCGTATCTCGATGCGCGCGCGCAGGGCTGGAGCCATAAGCCGATCGTCGAGATGCTGATCCCCTCGACGCTCGACGACACGCTGGCTCCCGCGGGACAGCACGTCGCGAGCCTGTTCTGCCAGCACGTCGCGCCCGAGCTGCCCGACGGAAAATCCTGGGACGACCGTCGCGAGGAGGTCGCCGATCTCATGATCGCGACGGTGGACCAATACGCGCCGGGCTTTGCGGCCAGCGTGCTCTGCCGCCAGATCCTGTCCCCGCTCGATCTCGAACGGCAGTTCGGCCTCTTGGGTGGCGACATCTTTCACGGCGCGCTGACCTTGAACCAGCTGTTCTCGGCACGGCCAATGCTGGGCCATGCGGATTATCGCGGCCCGCTCAAGGGCCTCTACCACTGCGGCTCAGGCGCCCACCCCGGCGGCGGCGTCACCGGCGCCCCCGGCCACAACGCGGCGCAGGCGATTTTGCGGGATCACCGCGGGCTGTTCACAAGCCGTGGATAGGTCTGTGGATGGACTGTGGACGGGCCTGTGAGCGAGCTGTGATGAAGCGGTGGAAACCTGGCGGGGTCTCACGGTAGGAGCCCGGAACAGGCTGTGGAAAAAGCCGGGATGAATGGTGCATAAGGCTGTGGATGGCACGTGGAGAATGCGCGAATAGCCTGTGGACGTCAGTGGACGACGTCCTTTGAACACTTGGCGTAATGCCCCCCAAAACGAATTCGCCCGCCGGAGTGCAATTCCCCCAGCGGGCGCGCGTCAAAGAAAGTAACCCCCGCCGGGAAATGGGAGGCAGAAATTACTTCAAGGAACTGCTAACCGAACCGAACTTGTCGTTCAGGGTGGTACCCAGGCTGTTCACCACGGTGATGATCGCCAGCGCGATACCCGCAGCGATCAGGCCGTATTCGATCGCGGTTGCACCGGACTCATTGGACCAGAACTTTTGAACCATACGCTTCACGTCTCGCCTCCATTTCCGTTCCAGGATGTGTTGGTTGGTTCCAACATCCGGGAAACTACTGGTTACAACCTGAGGTCGGGTTAACGTGGGAACTGCAAGTTTATGCGGAAAATTGGAACAAAAGTTCCAAAAATTGAACCCATCGGAACCCTAGATGCAGCTTTCCCCGACCCATTGCGCCAGCTTTTCGATCGGCAACGAGGCCGCCGCCAGGCGCGTCGTCGACGTGCTCAATGAGGTCTTTTTCGAGGGCGACGCCGCCGTCGCCGCGTTCGAGCGGCCGGACGGAGAATGGTATGTCACGCTGCATTTTGCCGAGGCGCCGGATCAGGAATTGCTACGCGAACTCGTTGCAACCTCAGCAGGAATTGACATCGCCGCCAGGCTTGCCTTCGACACGATCGAGGCCAAGGACTGGGTCAAGGCGAGCCTGGAAGACCTCGTCCCGGTGCCGGCAGGGCGCTTCGTCGTCCATGGCAGCCACGACCGGGATCGCGTGGCGCCGAACAAGCTCGCCATCGAGATCGAGGCGGCGCTCGCCTTCGGCACTGGCCACCACGGAACCACGCGTGGCTGTTTACTGCTGCTTGACCATGTCTTGAAACACGCGCGGCCGAAGCGCGTGCTTGATCTCGGCACCGGTACCGGCGTGTTGGGCATCGCGGCGGCGAAGGCGCTGCATCGCGCGGTGCTGGCCTCCGACATCGACCCGCCCTCGGTGCGGGTAGCGACCGAGAACGCAGCGCTGAACGAAGTTGGTAACCAAGTGCGGGTGATCCGCGCCACCGGCTTCGCCGCGCCGGATTTTGGCAGATGCGGCCCGTTCGACCTGGTTCTGGCCAACATCCTCGCCAATCCGTTGCGCCAATTGGCAGGCCCGATGACGCGGCATCTGGCGCCAGGCGCCCGCGCCATCCTCTCCGGCCTGTTGACGCACCAGGCGCCCGCCGTGATCGCTGCCTACCGCGCCCGCGGCCTCGTGCCGTTGCGGCACCTGCGGATCGAGGGGTGGAGCAGTCTGCTGCTGCGGAAGATGGGGTGAACTTCGTGAGGTGGGCAAAGCGAAGCGTGCCCACCATATTCATTGCGATCGAGGGAGACATGGTGGCACGGCGCTTTGCGCCTTTGCCCACCCTACGGCATCGTCGATGTGGCGCTATTTCGCCAGCTTCTCGTCACCGCGAGGCGATGCGCGCAAAGCACGCCTTGCGCGCCGCTCGGCGAAACGGTTGATCATCTGGCTGATCAGGCCACGTGGCTTCTGCGGGGGCGTTGCTGCGGGGGCGCGGCGCACCGGCGGCGAAATCTTCTCAAACGTAAACGCTGGCATCGTGTGTCCCCTCGCCGTTGAGATGAACCACTTGCTCGAATTTCCCTGTTATCCGGACGAAGCGCAACAGCCGCATCCATTACTCCACTCAATTCGAATGGAACCTTTTCAAGCACAGTCCATGCCAGATACGACCTCAAATGCGTCCACATTGCGGACCGGTCCCCATGATCCTAAACTGAGCCATGTTCGAAGCACACTTCCAGACATTCGAAGAGCCCGAGGCCGGCGTCGCATTGACGGCGCGGCTGGCCGCGCTCCGTGAAGAACTCGCCCGCCGCAAGCTGACCGGTTTCGTCGTTCCGCGCGCCGATCAGCAGCAGAATGAATATGTTGCGCCCTCGGAAGAGCGGCTCGCCTGGCTGACGGGCTTTACCGGATCGGCGGGACTTGCCGTCGTGCTGGCCCGGGAAGCCGCAATCTTCGTCGACGGCCGCTACACGCTCCAGGCGCCTAAGCAGGTCGAGACGAAAGCCTGGGCCGTGGAATCGCTGATCGATCCGCCACCGGAGAGCTGGGTGTCGGCGCATCTGAAAGCCGGCGACCGCCTCGGATTTGATCCGTGGCTGCACACTTTTGCGGCAGCCGAGCGCCTCTCCGCCGCCTGCACCAAGGCCGGCGCCGAGCTGGTGGCGGTTGACAGCAACCCGGTCGACGCGATCTGGCAGGACCGGCCGCAGCCGCCGCTGGGGCCGGTCGCGGTCCACGGGCTGCAACATGCCGGCACCGCCGAAGGCGAGAAGCTTGCGCAGATCAAGAGCGAGATCGACAAGCTCGGCGCCGATGCGCTGGTGCTGTCGGACAGCCACGCCGTGGCCTGGACCTTCAACATCCGCGGCGCCGACGTCGCGCATACACCGCTGCCGCTGTCCTATGCGCTGGTGCTGAAGGACGGCCGGCCGACGATCTTCATCGACCACCGCAAGCTCTCAAATCTCTCGCGCGACCATCTCGAGCAGTCCGCCGACGTGCGCGAGCCGGATGCGCTGGCGCCGACGCTGATGGCGCTCGCCAAGAGCGGTGCCGCGATCGCGCTCGACAATGCCACCGCGGCCGACGCGCTCAGCCGATTGATTTCGGGAGCCGGCGGCAAGCCGCTGCGCGGCAGCGATCCGATTGCGCTGCTCAAGGCGGTCAAGAACGCGACCGAGATCAAGGGCACGCAGACGGCGCACCGCCGCGACGCGATCGCGCTGGCGCGCTTCCTCGCCTTCATCGACCGCGAGGCACCAAGCGGCAAGCTCACCGAGATCGACGCGGTGGAGGCGCTGGAGACGTTCCGCCGCGACACCGGCGCGCTGAAGGACGTGTCGTTCCCGACCATCTCAGGCACCGGTCCGAACGGCGCCATCGTGCATTACCGCGTCACCCGCAAGAGCAACCGGCGGATCACGCGCGGCGACCTCTTGCTGATCGATTCCGGCGCGCAATACGAAGACGGCACGACCGACGTCACCCGCACCATGGCGGTGGGCGAGCCGACGGACGAGATGCGCGACCGCTTCACCCGCGTGCTGCGCGGCCATATCGCGATCGCGCGCGCGGTGTTCCCCGACGGCGCCACCGGCGCGCAGCTCGACACGCTGGCGCGGCAATATCTCTGGGCCGCCGGCGTCGATTTCGAGCACGGCACCGGCCACGGCGTCGGCAGCTACCTCTCGGTGCATGAAGGGCCGGCGCGGATCTCGAAACTCGGCACCACGCCGCTGAAGCGCGGCATGATCCTTTCCAACGAGCCCGGCTACTACAAGACCGACAGCTTCGGCATCCGCATCGAGAACCTCGAGCTGGTGGTCGCCGCCGACATCAAGGGCGCCGAGAAATCGATGAACGCGTTCGAGACGCTGACCTTGGCGCCGATCGACCGGCAGCTGATCGACGTCGCAATGCTGAACAAGGACGAGCTCGACTGGCTCAATACCTACCACGCCCGCGTCCGCGCCGAGGTGCGGCCGGCGCTGGACGAGGCAACGAAGGCCTGGCTCGATCAGGCGACGGCGGAGCTGAAGGCCTAGCTCGTCATTCGGGAATGCGACGCATAGCACTACGCGAATTTGCGCAAGGCTCTTTCCCCACGATAGCTGTCATTCCCCGCGAAGGCGGGGAATCCAGTACGCCGCGGCTTCTCCGTAGGCGACTCCTGCCTCTGGAATACGTGATCACCCGCTTTCTCGGGTGATCGCGGCCAGTCTGCGGTACGAATGCCGCGCCCAATCGGTCGCCACCGCGGCGTTATTATAACCGTCCCGGAATCCGTATAGCCGCATTCCGAAACGCCGATATCCGTCTTGTGCGCGCACGCTACAGTCCGATTCGAATTCGAAAGACGGATACGCATGCACGGCATGATCAGCAAACCGCCGGGAACGGCGACGGCAAACCTCGCGACTTCGCGCCTGGTGCTGCTGCTGCTGGTCGTCATGACCGGGATCGCGCCGATCTCGCTCTACATCCTGGTTCCGGCGCTGCCGGTGCTGGCGACGACATTCGGGCGCGACATCTCGGTCGCGCAGATGACGGTGTCGCTCTACATGGTCGGCATCGCACTGTCGCAGCTCATCATGGGGCCGTTGTCGGACAAGTTCGGCCGGCGGCCGGTGCTGCTCTCCGGACTTGCGCTGATGATCGCGGCGAGCGTCGCCTGCATCTTCGCTGAAACCCTGCCGCAGTTAATCGCAGCGCGCTTCTTCCAGGCGCTCGGCGGTGCCTCCGGCATGGTTGTCAGCCGCGCCATCATCCGTGACATCTACGAGCGCGACCGCGTCGCCTCCATGATCAGCCTTGTGGTTGCCGCCCTGATGATCGGCCAGATGGTCTCGCCGCTCACGGGCGGCCTGATCGAGACCGCGTTCGGCTGGCGCGCGATCTTCTACGCCGTCACGATCGCCGCGATCGCGGTCGCAATCGGCATCGCCATTGCGTTACCGGAAACGCGCCGGAGCCGCGCCGCCGGCGGCGGCTTTCGCGGCGACGTCGGCACACTGATCAAGAGCCGCGCCTTCATCGGCTATGTGATGTGCCAGGTGCTCGCCTCGCAAATCATCTTCACCTTCGCCGGCGGCGGTCCCTACATCGTGGTGACCCAGATGGGTCGGACCAGTGCCGAATACGGCGCGTGGTTCGCCACGACCGGCTTTGCGTATCTGGTCGGCAATCTGCTCTGCGTGCGCTTCGCGCCACGGCACTCGCTGGAGAAACTGATCTGGTTCGGGCTCGGCCTGCAACTCTGCGGCAGCCTGCTGAACCTGATCTGGAGCTTTACGGGCTGGAACGAGGCACCCGCCTGGCTGTTCGGCACGCAGATGATCGTGATGGTCGGCAACGCCTTTGTGATGGCGAATTCCGCCGCCGGCGCGATCAGCATCCGCCCCGAGGCCGCCGGCACGGCGTCGGGCGCAATGGGCTTCCTCCAGCAGGGCATCGGCGCGCTGATGTCGCAATTCGGCGCCTATCTCGGCGGCCACTCCGCGACGACGCTGCCGCTGACCTCGGCGGTCCTCGCGATCTCGCTGCTTTGCGCCTGCACGATGATCTTCATCGTCCCCCGCCGCGAGGTGGTCGTGAGCGAGACGCTGATCGAGCAGGCGGAGGAGGAAGAGACGGGGATGATGTGAGGGGTGCCTCACTCCCTCCCCGTCATTGCGAGCGCAGCGAAGCAATCCAGACTGTCACCGCGGAAAGATGCTGGATTGCTTCGCTGCGCTCGCAACGACGAAAGCAGTCCTCACTCCCCGATCAACGCCAGCCACTCGTCCTCGGTCAGAACCTTGACGCCATGCTTGTTGGCCTCCGCGAGCTTCGAACCCGCGCCGGGGCCGGCGACCACGAGGTCGGTTTTCTTCGACACCGAGCCCGAGACTTTTGCGCCGAGCCGCTCCGCGGTTGCCTTCGCCTCGTCCCGCGTCATCTTCTCCAGCGAGCCCGTGAACACCACCGTTTTGCCAGCGACCGCCGAATTGCTCTTCGGCTTCTCGGCGTCGACGATCTCGACTTCCCTGGTCAGCCGTTCGACGATGCCGCGGTTGTGGCTCTCGCCGAAATAATCGGCGATGCTCTTGATCACGGTGTCGCCGATCTGGTCGAGCGCGTCCATCTCGGCGATCGCCTCCTCGTCGTCCTTGGTGACCTTCAGACAGGCGTCGTGGAAGGCGTCCCAGGAGCCGTAGCCGCGCGCGAGCGCCAGCGCCGTGGTCTCGCCAACATGGCGCATGCCGAGCGCATAGATGAAGCGCTCCAGCGCGATTTTGCGCCGGCTCTCGATGGCGCCGAACAGATTGCGCACCGACGTCTCGCCGTAGCCCTCGATCTCCTCGAGCTTGAGTTTTGAATTACGCTTTTCCAGCGTGAAGATGTCGGCGGGCTCCTTCACAAACCCCTCATCGAAGAAATACTGGAGTTGCTTCTCGCCGAGCCCGTCGATGTCGAAAGCGCGCCGCGACACGAACAGCTTCAGATGCTCGATCTTCTGATAGGGGCAGGCGAATTCGCCGGTGCAACGGGACCGCGACTCCTCCTCGCCCGCCGCCGTCTCCCCGCGCACGACGTCGGTGTGCAGCGGGCACGGGCACTTCTTCGGGAGGTGAAACTCCTTCGCGCCCTTTGGCCGCTTGTCGATGACGACGTCGACCACCTGCGGGATGACGTCGCCGGCGCGCTGGATCACCACGGTGTCGCCGATCCGGATGTCGCGGCCCTCGCGTAGCACCTCGCCCTTGTTGCCGATGCCCTTGATGTAATCCTCGTTGTGCAGCGTGACGTTCTGCACGATCACGCCGCCGACACCGACCGGCTCGAGCTTGCCGACCGGCGTGAACGAGCCGGTGCGGCCGACCTGGATCTCGATGTCGCGCAGCACGGTTATGGCGCGCTCGGCCGGAAACTTGTGCGCGATGCCCCAGCGCGGCGTGCGCGAGACGAAGCCGAGGCGTTCCTGCCAATCGAGGCGATCGACCTTGTAGACGACGCCGTCGATGTCGTAATCGAGCTCGGCCCGCTCTTCCTCGATCCTCTGGTGGAACGCGATCAGGTCCTCGACGGAGTGGCACAGTCTGGTCAGCGGATTGGTCTTGAACCCGCAACGCTCGAACCAGTGGATCATGCCGCTCTGGGTGCCCTCGGGCATCGCGCTCATCTCGCCCCAGGCATAGGCGAAGAAGCCGAGCGGGCGCGAGGCAGTGATGGTCGGATCCTTCTGCCGCAACGACCCCGCGGCCGAGTTGCGCGGATTGGCAAACGGCGCCTCACCCGCCTCGACCTGCTTGTTGTTGAGCGCCAGGAAAGCCTTCTTGGTCATATAGACTTCGCCGCGCACCTCGCAGATGTCGGGGACGTTGCGGCCCTTCAGCTTTTGCGGCACGTCCTCGAGGGTGCGGATGTTGGCGGTGACATCCTCGCCTTCGGCACCATCGCCGCGCGTCGCCGCGGTGACGAGCTCACCGCCCTCATAGCGTAGCGACATCGAGAGGCCGTCGATCTTCGGCTCGGCGGAGAAATCGATCGCGTCGTCCGCAAGCTTCAGGAAGCGCACGATACGGCCGACGAAGTCGCGCACGTCCTCCTCGGCAAAGGCGTTGTCGAGCGACAGCATCGGCACGGCATGCCGCACCTTTTTGAAGCGTCCGGACGGCGCCGCGCCGATCTTCTGCGACGGCGAGTCCGCGCTGACGAAGTCAGGAAAGCGCTTCTCGATCGCGTTGAGGCGCTGGCGTAGCGCGTCATATTCGGCGTCGGTAACGGTCGGCGCGTCGTCCTGATAGTAGCGCTTGTCGTGCCCTTCGAGTTCGAGCGTGAGCCGCATGTGCTCGACCTTGGCCTGCGCCATGGTGAGGTCGGCGACGTCGCGAAGCGGTTTGGATTTTGCTGCTCTTGCCATGGTGCTTGGATACGACGGAGCGGGTAGGACGGTAAAGGCGTGTGGAAATCTCGTGCCCCGGACGCTACGCCCGGGAGAAGCAACCTAAGCCGTCGCCGCCTTGAGCAGCCGGTCCGCGGCCGCCCTCGCCTCGGCCGTGATCTCGGCGCCGGCGAGCATGCGCGCGATCTCCTCGCGGCGGTGGTCGGCGGCGAGTGCGTTGACGCGGGTGGCGACGCGCTTGCCCTTGTCCAGCGCGTCCTTGGAAATGAGGAGATGCTGGTCGGCACGGGCGGCGACCTGCGGAGCGTGGGTTACGGCCATCACCTGCACCTTGCCGGCCAAGCGCGCGAGCCGCGCGCCGATGGCGTCTGCGACCGCGCCGCCCACGCCGGTATCGATCTCGTCGAACACCAGCGTCGGCGCCGAGCCGCGGTCGGACAGCACAACCTTGAGCGCCAGGAGGAAGCGCGACAGCTCGCCGCCGGAGGCGACCTTCATCAGAGGCCCCGGCTTGGTGCCGGGATTGGTCTGCACCCAGAATTCGACGCGATCGAACCCTTGCGGCCCCGGCGCGCTCTCGTCGGTCTCTACCTGGGTCATGAATTTTGCGCGTTCGAGCTTGAGCGGGGCGAGCTCGGCGTTGACGGCCTTGTTGAGTTTTTCAGCCGACTTCTGCCGCGCCATCGACAGTTTCTTGGCGGCAGCCGCATAGCGGGCATCGGCCTCGATCGCGGCCTGCTCCAGCTTCTTCAGCCGCGAGGCGCCGGCGTCGATCAGCACGACATCGGCGGCGTATTTCGCGGCGAGTGCGGCGAGGCCATCGACCGGGGTCGAATATTTGCGCGAGGCGGCGCGCAGCGCGAACAGCCGCTCCTCGATGCGTTCGAGCTCGGCCGGATCGAAATCGGTTGCTGCGAGCGCAGCCTGAAGATGCTGGTCGGCCTCCTCCAGCGCGTTGATCGCGATATCGATCGCCTTCACCGCGGGCTCGACCAGCGCAGGCGAATTGACGCCGCGGCGCTCCAGCCGGCGCACCGCCGCCGCGAGCGCCGCAACCGGCGAATTGTAACCGCCGACGACCTCCTGCGCCTCGCGCAGGTCGGAGGCGATCTTCTCGCCCTGCATCATGGTGGTGCGGCGGGAGGCGAGCGAGGTTTCCTCGCCGTCCTTGGGCGCAAGCTGCTTCAGCTCGTCGGAGGCATGGCGCAAATAATCGGCCTCGCGCGCGGCGCGCTCCATGCCGGCACGATGCTCTTCCAGCGCAGCGTTCGCGGTGCGGCGCGCATCCCAGAGCGATTCGACAGCCGCAACGTCTTTCTCCAGTCCGGAGAAGGCATCGAGCAGGCGGCGGTGGGTGGCGGCATCGACCAGCGCGCGCTCGTCGTGCTGGCCGTGGATTTCGACCAGCGCGGCGCCGACCGCCTTCAGCGTCTGCACGCTGATGGACTGGTCGTTGATGAAGGCGCGGGTTCGGCCGTCAGCGAGCTGAACCCGGCGGAGAATCATCTCGCCGGTGTCGTCCAGGCCGTTCTCGGCCAGGATCTTCGCCGCAGGGTGATTTTTGGGGATATCGAAGACGGCCGTGACCTGGCCCTGCTCCGCGCCATGGCGCACGAGGCCGGCGTCGCCGCGGCCGCCGAGCGCCAACGCAAAGGCATCGAGCAGGATGGATTTGCCCGCACCGGTCTCGCCGGTCAAAACCGCAAGTCCGGTGGCGAATTCGATATCGAGCCGTTCGATCAGGACGATGTCACGGATCGACAGACGCGCCAGCATGGAATCAAATTTCCTAGCCGAGGCCCATCTTCTTGAAGGTCCTGCTAATCCAGGACCCCTGATTCTCGCTCGGTTCGAGACCGCCGGATTTTACAAGATTATAGGCGTCCTTGTACCAGCGACTGTCAGGAAAATTGTGCCCAAGTACGGCGGCCGCAGTCTGAGCCTCGCCGACGATGCCGATCGCCAGATAGGCCTCGGTGAGGCGGAATAGCGCCTCCTCGACATGGCGCGTGGTCTGATATTGCGTCACCACGGCCTTGTAGCGGTTGATCGCGGCGGTGTAGTCGCGCTTCTGCATGTAGTAGCGGCCGACATTCATTTCCTTGCCGGCGAGCTGGTCGCGCGCACCCTCGATCTTGGCCTTGGCGGAGGTCGCATATTCGGACGTCGGATATTTGCGGTTCACCTCTTCCAGCGAGGCGATCGCCTTCTCGGTCCGGGCCTGGTCGCGGCTGATGTCCGGGATCTGGTCATAGTGCGAGGCGGCGATCAGATATTGCGCGTAGGCAGCGTCCGGGCTGCCAGGATGCAGGGTGACGTAGCGGGTGGCCGCACCGATGCAGCCGTCATAGTCGCCGCCCTGGTAGGACGCATAGGCCGACATCAGCAGCGATTTGCGCGCCCAGTCGGAATAGGGATGCTGGCGGTCGACCTCTTCGAACTTCTTGTTCGCCGCCTTCATGTCCTTCTTTTCGTTCATGAGGTACAAGCCCTCATTGTAGATCTTGTCGGCAGGCTCTTCGACGAAGGTGTCGTCCTTGGCGGTGAACTTGTCCCAGAGCGCGCCGGTACCGCAGCCGGCCAGCGGCAGTGCGAGCAAGACGAGGGTGGCCACCTGCAACAGCCCACGGGCGCGAGGTGAAACCGAAAGATATCCGCGCGTCATACGCTGTGCCGACATGAATTTAAGACCTGTCGCCCTGTGATGCGGTGCCCGCCAGCCCACGAACCTCGTCATGGGCGCAAAATGTAGCCGTGGTGCCTGCCATGCGACCACGCCGGTGTAACCGAAAAACGATCTCCAACCAACCGGATAGGCAGGCATTCCGCCCGGATTAAGGCGAACTTGCCGCAATCCTAGCCGATCAGTGTTACCAGGAGTTTCCCGGGGGATAATCGCCGGCCAAACGTCTGCGAAAGCAAGGCGGTCAGGACACGTCTGGTCCGTAGGCCGCGGCGATCCGGCCGCCGACGATCCCGCTGCCGACCTCGACCACAGGACGCGAGGTACGGCGCGCCGCCTCGCCCTCGACCACCCGCCAAGCCGTACGGTCGGCGAGCAGCGCAGTCAGGACGGCGTGGTTGAGCTTGTGGCCGCCACGCACCGAGCGATAGGCGCCCAGCAACGGCAGGCCGGCCAGCGCGAGGTCACCGATCACGTCCAGCACCTTGTGACGGGCGCATTCGTCGGCGTAACGCAGGCCCTCGGTGTTGAGTAGCCGCTCGTCGTCGAACACGACGGTGTTGTCGAAGGAGGCGCCGAGCGCGTAGCCCGCGCTCCAGAGCCGGGCGACGTCACCCATCAGACCGAAAGTCCGGGCGCGGCCGACTTCGCGGCGGAAGCGCTCCGGGCTGAGATCGAAGGCGTAGCTCTGCTGGCCGATGACGGGATTGGTGAAGTCGATCTCGACCTCGGCACGGAACCCGTTGGCGTAGGGCCGGAGCTCGCCGAAGGAGTCGCCAATCTTGACCGAGATCGGCTTCAAAACCTGAATGAACCGGCGCTGCGCCGGCTGATTGACGATGCCGGCCTGATCGATCGCCGCAATAAAAGCCGCGGCGCTGCCGTCCATGATCGGTACTTCAGGACCGTCGACCTCGATAGTGGCGTTGTCGACGCCCATGCCTCGCAGCGCAGCGAGCACATGCTCGGCGGTGGAGACCAGCGGACCGCTGCGATCACCGAGGACAGTCGCGAAATCGGTCGCGATCACCTGCTCGGCGGTCGCCTGAACTTCGCGGTCACTTCCCTCGAGGCCGGTACGGATAAAAATAAAACCTGCATCGACAGGTGCAGGTCCGAGCGTGAGGGTGACGGGAAGACCGGAATGAACGCCGACGCCGGCCACGGTGGCTTGCGCACGAAGCGTTGTTTGCCGGCTAAATTTCATCAGGAACCGCCCCACTACGACCAACTGCGACTTATACAAGTCCCGACTAACCGGCGAAGGCCGACCGTCCGAATCCGTATCCCCAAGTCACGGCAAACCATAGTCACTGCCTCAAACAGCGCCAACTCACGCTTTTTTACCGATTGTTACCCCAAACCTGCCGTATTCGCGCCAAGGCTTTACCAAATTACGCCGGGGTTTTGGGCACTTATCGGCAGATTTACAGAACCACAAAATAAGTAATTAATGATTTAAAATCAGTTGCTTGAGCGTGCAAATCCGCTCACGCATCGGCAAAAGGAAAGGTCCCGGCAAGCTTGCTGCCGGGACCTTTTTTCGTCGGCCTTATTGTAACAATCCTCAGGTCGCCTGCCGCCGCAGGAAGGCCGGGATATCAAGATGGTCGTCTCCCTGTGGCGCCGGCGCAACAGGTGCGGGGCGACCATGGGCGTCGAGACCCTGCGGCGCGGGCCTGCGGGCATACTCGGAGACCGGTTCGCTGGCTGCGATCTGCTGTGCCACCGACCGCTGCGGCTTGCGCTCCGGCAGCGCGGGCATCGCCGGGCCGGCGGTGCGGGCCGCGATCGGCGCCTCGGTCTCTTCGTCGCGACGGCCGAGGCCGACATTGGCAAGGCGCTGGAGCAGCGACAGCCGGGTCTTTTGCGGAGTCTCCTCCTCGAGCTCGCCGCGGGCCTGACGAATCTCGGCTTGGGCCGGCATCGGCAGTTCCTCGAGGCGCGGCATCCGCGGCGCCCGCATCGGCGCACGCTCGGCCTGCGGCGGGATGAAGTTTTCCGGCGTCATCGGCTCATGCATGGCCATCGGCGCCTGTTCGGGCTCCGGGAACAGCGTGGGCTTCTGCGCGATCGGGCGCACGGTGACGTCGCCATAGGTCTGCATCGGCGCGGGCGCCTGCGAGACATCCGCGACCGCCGCGGCGATGGCAGCGAGCGCCGCACGCTCGACATTGGGACGCTGCGCGACGGGCGCTGCTGGGATCTGCCCATCCAGCTTCTGGGCACGTTCGGCCAGGCGCTGGTTGTCGGCGCGGAGCCGCGCGGTCAAATCGGCCAGACGGCTCTCGGCAACGGCAGCCGGAGCAGCGGGAGCCTGCTGCACCTGGGGCGCTGCGTTCGCAACCGGAGTGCTGGTGACCTGGGTATTGCGAGCGATCGCGGCCTGCTCGATGCCGGTGGCGACGACCGAAACGCGGATCAGGCCGTCGAGTGCTTCGTCGAAGGTCGCGCCGACGATGATGTTGGCGTCCTGGTCGACTTCCTCGCGGATACGGGTTGCAGCTTCGTCGACCTCGAACAGGGTCAGGTCCTTGCCGCCGGTGATCGAGATCAGCAGGCCCTTGGCGCCCTTCATCGAGCTGTCGTCGATCAGCGGGTTGGCGATCGCGGCTTCGGCGGCGGTCAGCGCCCGCTTGTCGCCGGAGGCCTCGCCCGTGCCCATCATCGCCTTGCCCATCTCACGCATGACGGCGCGGACGTCGGCGAAGTCGAGGTTGATCAGGCCTTCCTTGACCATCAGGTCGGTGATGCAGGCAACGCCGGAGTAGAGCACCTGGTCGGCCATCGCGAAGGCGTCGGCGAAGGTGGTCTTCTCGTTGGCGACCCGGAACAGGTTCTGGTTCGGGATGATCAGGAGCGTGTCGACGACCTTGTGCAGCTCGTTGATGCCGGCTTCCGCGGTGCGCATGCGGCGGCCGCCCTCGAAGTGGAAGGGCTTGGTCACGACACCGACGGTGAGGATGCCCATCTCACGCGCGATCTTGGCGATCACGGGAGCAGCACCGGTGCCGGTGCCGCCGCCCATGCCCGCGGTGACGAACACCATGTTGGCGCCGGAGAGATGGTCGCGGAGTTCGTCCATCACCTCTTCGGCCGCGGCCGCGCCGACGACCGGCTGCGAGCCTGCGCCCAACCCTTGCGTCGCCGCCGTGCCCATCTGCACGATGCGCTGCGCCTTCGACATCGTCAGCGCCTGCGCGTCGGTGTTGGCGACCACGAAGTCGACCCCCTGGAGGCCTGCCGTGATCATGTTGTTGACGGCATTGCCGCCGGCGCCGCCGACGCCGAACACGGTGATCCGCGGCTTCAACTCGTGAATATCAGGAACATTGATGCTGATGGTCATGTTTGCCTCTCGATCACGCGCGCGTGGGTTCGCCCCGGCCGGCGGCCGCGGGAGTTGGTGAAATTCGAAGATTGCGGAACCGGTTCATCAGAAGCCCTCGCGTAGCCATCGTCCGACCTTTCCAAAATAACCGCCCGTCCCTGTCTTGACCTGCTGCCGCGTATGCCGCGGTTCGACATGTTCGTGGTGAACATATTGCGGGTAGACGAGAAGTCCGGCTGGCACCGCGAACGCGGCGTTCTTCGCCTCGTTGGGTAGCCGGCCGAAACCGAGCGGACGTCCGACCCGCACGGGCCGGCCGAGAATTTGTGTTCCGAGCTCGACGAGGCCGGTGAGCTGCGAGGCGCCGCCCGAGAGCACGACACGGCCCTTGGGCTCTGCCGCGAAGGGCGAATCCTTCAGCTTGTCCCGAACCATTTCGAAGACTTCCTCGGCACGGTGCTTGACGATGTTGGCAATGGTAGCGCGCGAAACGATCTGCGGCAGATCCTGCTCGTCACCGGCCGTCGGTACAGACATCAGCTCACGCGAGTCCGATCCGCCGGTGAGGACCGTTCCGTATAACGTCTTGATTCGCTCGGCATCGGCAATGGTCGCCGAGAGTCCGCGCGCAAGATCCATCGTGATGTGTTGCCCGCCGACCGCAAATCCGGCCGCGTGCACGAAGCGGCCGCCGGCATAGACCGCGATGGTCGTGGTGCCCGCGCCCATCTCGACGACGGCGGCGCCGAGATCGGCCTCGTCGTCGGTCAGCACCGACAGTCCGGCCACATAGGGGCTCGCCGCCATGGCTTCGACGTTGATGTGGCAGCGTTCCACCGCCAGCATCAGGTTCCGCGCCACCGTGGCGTCGCAGGTGACGACGTTCATGTCGACGCCGAACTGGCGCGCGACCATGCCGCGGGGATCGCGGATGCCCTTGACGCCGTCCAGCGTGTAGCCGACCGGAAGCGCGTGCAGCACGGTGCGGCCATCGCCGGTGGCGTGGCGCATGCCGGTGGAGGTGACGCGGCTGACATCGGCGGGCGCCACCGCGCCGCCGCGGATATCGGCTGCGGCTTCGACCAGCTGGCCGGAGAGCCTGCCGCCAGAGACCGACAGCAGCACCGACTCGACCCGCACCTTGGCCATCTTCTCGGCAAGCCCGACGGCCTGGCGCACCGCCTGCTCGCATTCGGCGAGATCGACCACCGCGCCGGCCTTCATGCCGCGCGACTGGATCTGGCTGTAACCGATCAGCTCCACCGCATGGGTGCGGCCGCCAAGGGCTTCGCTCGGCGCCGACGGCTTCAGCCGGGCGATCATGCAGGCGATCTTGCTGGTGCCGATGTCGAGGCAGGCGACGAGGCCGCCGCGCTTGTGCGGCATCTGACGTGTCTTCGGCGTCTGGGTGCGATCAAGACCGGTCATGCGGCGTCCCCGGCCTTCTTTTTCTTCTTGTCCTTGAAGAGATCTTCGCGCGCCTTGGCGGCGTCGTCGGACAGCTGCACCACCAGGCGATCTGGCAGGCGCATGTCGACCGCGACGATGTCCCTCGAGAACAGCTTCTCGTCCTTGTCGAGCTTGGACAGCGCAGCAAGCGCGTTGCCGACGTCCTGCTCGGGCAGGCGGATGTCGAGACCGTCCTTCAGCCGCAGATTCCAGCGCCGCTCACCGACCAGGATCGCGGCTTTGGTCACCGAATTCACCTGCGGATAGCGTGCCAGCAGCGCGAGGAAGTCGCGAGCCTGCGTGTCGGCGCCCTTGCCGACCACAAGCGGCAGCGACAGGAACCGACGCGAGACATAGGGCTCGAGCAGCGCACCGTCGTCGGCGATGACGGAGAGCCGGCCGGCCTCCTGCCACAGCGCGAACGCCTTGCGCTCGGTGATCTCGATCATGAGCTGGCCCGGATAGAGCTTCAGCACGGTCGCATCTGCGATCCAGGGATTGGCCTTGAGCTTGTCACGGACGCCGTCGGCATCGAGGAACAGCAGCGAAGAGCGGCCGCTGACGCCGCCGATCGCGAGGATCTCGTCCTGGCTGAGCTGCTTGCGGCCGTTGATCACGACCGACGTGATGCGGAAGCCGGCGGAATTGGCCATCGCGTTGCGCGCGTCGCTGACGGCGGTGATGAAATCCTGGAGATGGCCGCCCTTGACGATGCCGAAGCCGCAGCTTCCGATCAGCAGCAGCACGGTCATGCTGATCCCGACCCGGCGCGGCAGATGACGCTCGACCAGCGCGATCACGCGCGGCGGGGGCGCGCGCTCGACCGCGGCTTGGGCTTTGGCCCTGATCTTGTCCTTGGCGGCAGTGCGCTTCTCGTGAAGTCTTTCCTGGCGCCTGTCCTGGACCCACTCGCGCAGAAGCACGACCGCTCCAACAGCGGCCGCCTTCAGGTCAGCTTGGGGCCTCAGCGATCTCAAAAACGACCGGGTGAGGCTTCCTGCACCATCCATTGCACGAGCTCGTCAACAGTTTGCCCGCGACATCGCGCGGGTCCTGGCGAACATGACGTCTCGGTCTTGCCGGGCCGGGTACTGGTCTTCAGCAGAAGAAACCGCTCCCCTTCAAAGCGTTCGCTGGTCGGAGACATCTCCAACAGCTCACGCGCCGGCAGCCAAAACGCCATATGCGCCGCCAGCGTTAACCTTCGGACGTCCTGGTAAACAAAAGGTAAAGTTCGTTAACGGCGGACGCTTTTTGCCCAGCCCTGTGAGGCGTTTATGCCACGATGTCCGGCATTTTACCGGTTTTGGCCGCCAAACCGGGCGTTTTCGCCCATTTGGCCGTTAACCAGTCCTAACTATTTCCGTACCCGCTGCACGGCGAGCTCGATCAGGCCGCCGAGGAAGTCGACGAACGCGATGCCTTCGGCTTTCAGCGACTTGGGGTAGAGCGAGGACTTCGTCAGTCCGGGCAGCGTGTTGGTTTCGAGATAAACCAGCCCCTTGTCCGAGACGATGAAGTCCGAGCGGGAGTAGCCGGTGCAGGACATCGCGCGATGCGCCAGCATCGCCTGCGCCTTCAGCGCGGCGGTGACTTCCGTCGTGAAACGGCCCGGGCAGATCTCCTGGGTCGTCGACAGCAGGTATTTTGCGGCGTAGTCGAAATTGCCCTCACCCGGAATGATCTCGATCGGTGGCAGCGCGATGATCGAGCCGTCGGTGCGCTCCAGCACGCCGCAGGTGGCCTCGACGCCGGCGATATAGGGCTCGATGACATATTCCTCGTGCTTGGCGGCATTGCGAACGGCGACGAGATCCTGCTTGGCGTTGACGAAGATCAGGCCGTAGCTCGACCCATCGCGCGCCGGCTTGGCGATCAGCCGGCCGTATTCGGCGAAGGCATCATCGATGTTGTCCAGCGCCACGCTTGCCGGCGGCGTCACGCCGCCGAGCGCAGCAAAATGCTTGGCCGCGATCTTGTCGAAGGCAAGATGCGAGGAGGCCGAGCCCGAGCCGGTGAACGGCACGCCGCGCGCCTCGCACATCAGCTGCAATTCGCCGTTCTCGGCGCACCCGCCATGCAGGCTGAGCACGAGCACGCGATCTTCCGCCTTGGCCTGGTCGAGCGCCTGCGCGAGCGGAACGCCGCTTGTCGCGGGCTTGAGCTCATCCTCAAAGGGACGGGCGTGCTCGACGAGCTGCTTCGACGGCATGACGTGCACCCGGTCCTGGATGTCCCAGAACCAGAGATCGGCTTCGGGCAAAGCCTGATGCAGCGCCTGGGCTGAAGCGACCGAAACCAGACGTTCGCGGTTGGAGCCGCCGAAGAGGATGGTGATGCGCATGTTCTCTCGTCACCTGTCTGCGTCGTCAATCAAGCGGAAACTCCGATCCGCTTGATTTCCCAGTGTAGCTCAATTCCAGAATTTGCCTTCACCCGTTCGCGCACGGTCTCGCCCAGCGTCTCGATGTCGTGCGCGGTGGCATCGCCCGTGTTGATCAGGAAATTGCAGTGCATCTCCGAGACCTGCGCGCCGCCGACGCGCAAGCCGCGGCAGCCCGCGGCGTCGACCAGCTTCCAGGCAGAATGGCCGGGCGGATTCTTGAAGGTCGAACCACCGGTCTTTTCGCGGATCGGCTGCGCGGTCTCGCGGTGGGTCTGCACCTCCGCCATGCGCGCGCGGATGGCTTCCGCATCCCTGATCTCGCCGCGAAATCGCGCCGAGGTGAAGATGATGGAGGGATCGACGCCGCTGTTGCGGTAGACGAATTTCATATCGGCATTGGAAAAGATTTGCTTCTTGCCGTCGCGAGCGATGCCGGTCGCCTCGATCAGCACATCCTTGGTCTCGCCGCCATTGGCGCCCGCATTCATGCGCAGCGCGCCGCCGATCGTGCCGGGAATGCCGAAATAGAATTCTAGCCCGCCGATATTCGCGGCGGCCGCCACTTCCGCCACGCGCTTGTCGAGCGCGGCGGTGCCTGCCGTGACGACATCGCCGCTCGCGCTCGCCTCGCCAAATGCGCGCGGCGCCAGCCGGATCACCACGCCCGCAATGCCGCCGTCGCGCACGATGAGGTTGGAACCGACGCCGACGACATAGACGGAGATATCGCTCGCGAGATGCGCGAGGAAATAAGCGAGATCGTCCTCGTCCGCCGGCGTGAACAGCACCTGCGCCGGACCGCCGACGCGAAACCAGGTGAGTTCGGCGAGCGACTGGTTGGCAAGCAGCCGGCCGCGCAGGTCAGGCATCGCGGCCTTGAGGTCGGGTGTGATGTCGGGAAAACTCATGCCGCATCCTCAAGTGAGGAAGGCAAGCTCTCTCCGTTCCCTCCCCCCTTGCGGGGGAGGGTCAGGGAGGGGGGTAGCCCCAAGCGAGATGGGAGTTCGTGGCTACCCCCCTCCCCCGCCCTCCCCCGCAAGGGGGGAGGGAGCGCAGTCTGCCGTGTGGCTGTCCGTGAGACTCTCATAAGAGCGCCTACCCCAGCGCCTTCAATTCGCCGGGCAAGGCATACGCCCATTGCGTGATGTTGCCGGCGCCGAGGCACACGACGAGATCGCCCGACTTCGCGAGCCCCTTGACGATGCCCGCGAGCTCCGGCGCCGCCGGCAGCGGAATCACTTCGCGGTGGCCATGCGCACGCAGGCCGGCGACGAAATGATCGCGGTCGACGCCTTCGATCGGCGCTTCGCCGGCGGCATAGACGTCGGCGACGATCACTGCATCGGCATCGTTGAAGCAGGTGCAAAACTCCTCGAACAGCGATTGCAGGCGGGTGTAGCGATGCGGCTGCACCACGGCGACGATCTGGCCGTTGCTGGATTCCCGCGCCGCCTTCAGCACCGCCGCGATCTCGACGGGGTGATGGCCGTAATCGTCGATCACGGTGACGCCGTTCCATTCGCCGGTTTTGGTGAAGCGGCGCTTGACGCCGCCGAAGCCGGCGATCGCCTTGCGGATCGCCTCGTCCGACACGCCGAGCTCGCGCGCCACCGCAATCGCGGCCGTCGCGTTGGAGGCGTTGTGACGGCCCGGCATCGGCAGCATGAGATCTGCGATCTCGTGCACGCGACCTGTCTTGCGATCGCGGAACGCGACCTTGAACTTCGATCCGCCACCCATCGGAGTGAGATCGACGAACCGCACATCGGCCTGTGGATTCTCGCCATAGGTGATGATGCGGCGATCTTCGATCGTGCCGACGAGGGTCTGCACCACGGGATGATCGATGCACATCACGGCAAAGCCGTAGAACGGCAGATTCTCGACGAAGTGACGGAACGCGTCCTGCACGGCCTCGAAGGTCTTGAAGTGATCGAGATGCTCGGGATCGACATTGGTGACGATCGCGACCTCGGTGGGCAGTTTCAGGAACGTGCCGTCGCTTTCGTCGGCTTCCACCACCATCCAGTCGCCGGCACCGAGCCGCGCATTGGAGCCGTAGGCGTTAATGATGCCGCCATTGATCACGGTGGGATCGAGACCGCCGGCATCGAGCAGCGTCGCGACCATGGTGGTCGTCGTGGTCTTGCCATGGGTGCCGGCGATGGCGACGCAGCTTTTGAGCCGCATCAGCTCGGCCAGCATCTCGGCGCGGCGGACCACGGGAATGCGCCGTTCGCGCGCCGCCATCAATTCCGGATTGTCGCGCTTGATCGCCGAGGACACCACGACGACGTCGGCGCCGTCGACATTCTCCGCCTTGTGGCCGACCGAAACCTTTGCGCCCGCCTTGCGCAGCCGGTCGAGATTGTAATTGTCGGAAGCGTCCGAGCCCTGCACGGAATAGCCGAGATTGACCAGCACCTCGGCAATGCCGCTCATGCCGATCCCGCCGATCCCGACGAAGTGGATGGGTCCGATCTCGCGCGGCAGTCTCATGCGGTGTTCCCTGACCTCGCCGCCCGCGAAGGCGGCCTCTGGCGAAGGTCACGGCCAAATCAGCCGCGCGCCTTTCCTACTGGATGCCCCGCTTTAGAAGGCGAAGACAAGGGCTTTTTCGCGTCAGATTCCCGCGACTTTGACCACCAGATCGGCCAGCCGCTCGGCCGCATCGAGCCGGCCGGCGCCGCGGGCGGCATCGGCCATGGCGGCCAAGCGCGCGGGCTCGGCGGCGAAGGCGGAGATTTCGGCGGCCAACCGGTCCGGGGTAAATTCGGTCTGGGGAATGCGGATGGCGCCGTCGACCTTGGCCAGCACGCCGGCATTGGCGAACTGGTCCTGGTCGATCGAGCCGGGCAGCGGCACCAGGATCGAGGGCCGCCCGATCGCGGCGAGCTCGGCCACGGTGCCGGCGCCCGAGCGCGACACCACCAGATGGTTGGAGGCGAGCCGCGCCGGCAAATCGGTGAAGAACGGCGCGAGCTCGGCCTTGATCTTGAGCTTGTCGTAGACCGCGCGCACCCGCGCCATGTCCTCGTCGCGCACCTGCTGGGTGAGGATGAGCCGGCCCCACAAAGCGGGCTCGAGCCGCTCGATCGCGCCCGGCACGATGTCGGCCATGATGCGCGCGCCCTGGCTGCCGCCGACGACGAGCAGGCGCAGCGGACCGTTCACCTCGGGTGCGGCATATGTCACGGCGGCAGCCGCAAGGATCGCCGGCCGCATCGGCGTGCCGACCGTCGTGGTCTTGCCGGCGAGCGCCGGATCCCGGTCGAGCACGCCGGGCAAGGACGTCGCGATGGCGCGGACGCGGCCGGACAGAAACCGGTTGGCGCGGCCGAGCACGGCGTTGGCCTCGTGAATGATGCCGGGCACGCCGGCGAATCTTGTCGCGACCAGCGGCGGCAGCGTCGGATAGCCGCCGAAGCCGACGACGGCGACCGGTTTCAATCGCTTGATCAGGCGGTACGCGGACAGCGTGCCGGTGGCGAGCGTGAGGCCGGCATAGGCGAGCTGCAGCGGATTGCGGCCGCGCGCGGTCTCGCTTGCGACGACGTCGATCATGTCCTTGCTGAACAGCCCGCTATAGCGCAGCGCGCGCTCGTCCGTGACGAGGCGCACGCGATAGCCGCGCCGGATCAATTCGACGCCGAGCGCCTCGGCCGGAAACAGATGGCCGCCGGTGCCGCCTGCGGCGAGAAGAATCAAGGGGGAGGTGTCCATGAAGACGGCTTTTACAGGGTCTCTCCCGTCATTGCGAGCGAAGCGAAGCAATCCAGACTACCTCCGCCGAGAGATTCCAGACTGCTTCGCGGAGCCTGTCATCGGGCCGCGCTTCGCGCGGACCCGTTGGCTCGCAATGACGAACTACGCGTAGCTGCGCATCGCCTCGGCGCGGCCGATCGACTCCACCTCGGTGCGCGGGCGCAGCCGCGTCAGCGCGAGCATCATGCCGACGCCATAGGAGAGCGACACAATCGAGGAGCCGCCATAGGAGATGAAGGGCAGCGTCATGCCCTTGGCCGGGATGAGTTGGAGGTTGACCGACATGTTGATCGCAGCCTGCACGCCGAACAGGATCGCAAGGCCTGAGGCTGCGAAGCGCGAGAACATGTCCTCATTGGCATAGGCGCGCGACAGCGTGCGGATCACGACGAAGGCAAACAGCGCCAGCATCGCAAGGCACAGAATGATCCCGAACTCTTCGGCGGCGACCGCGAACACGAAGTCGGTGTGACTGTCCGGCAGGCTGCGCTTGGCGATGCCCTCGCCCGGTCCCAATCCAAACCAGCCGCCGTTGTAAAAGGCTTCCATCGCGGTATCGACCTGGAAGGTGTCGCCGGAGCCCGGATTCATGAAGCGCTTGATACGTCCTGCCACGTGAGGAACAAAAAGATAGGCGCTGAACAGGCCGGCCGCGCCGATGCCGGCGAGACCGAACACCCAGATCATGCGCATGCCCGCGATGAAGAACAGCGAGCCCCACACCATCAGGATCAGCATGGTCTGGCCGAAATCCGGCTCCATCACCAGCAGCGAGACCAGCATCAACAGCAGCACCAGCGCCATCGAGGTCGCCGGCATCTCCGGGCGTTTGGTCGATTCCGCGAACAGCCACGCGGCAATCACGACGAACGAGGGTTTGGCGACTTCGGAGGCCTGGATGTTGACGCCGAGCAGCGTGATCCAGCGCCGCGAGCCCTTCACCTCGGGACCGATCGCGAGCGTCAGTACGATCAGGATGATGCTGGCCGCGAAGATGATCAGGGCAGAGCGGCGGATCGCCCGCGGCGACAGGAAGGAGACGCCAACCAGCACCATGAAGGACGGCGCCAGGAACATCACGTGGCGGCTGAAGAAGTGGAAGGGATCGAGCCCGATGCGGGTCGCAACCGGCGGGCTGGCCGCCAGCGACAGGATGACGCCGGTCAGCATCAACACCAGGATCGCGCCGAGCAGCGGCTTGTCGACGGTCCACCACCACTCGGTAAAGGGGGTGCGTTCTTCACGGGAGAGCATGGGCGGCCGCTTTCGGACAGAGGTCGGTCCATTGGTCGCCGAGGTTGGTTTACGGGGGGTTAAGGGAATGGATATCTTTGGCGATAGATCCACCTGCGGCCCTATTCGTAATTGATCGTGATGTCCCCCACATGCTGATCGCGCTTGTAGACTTGGTCTGCCCCGGGAATGAAGCCGATCCTGACCGCCCCCTCCCCGCTCCAAGCGACGACAACATCAAGATGCCCGCGCACGCTGAAAAAGGTCGGCGTGCTCTCAGGCGAGAACGTCCGACCGCGAGCCACGATGCTGGCTTGAGTGCTGTCAGGCACCGTCGCTCCACACTCCTTCCAGACCACGACAACCAACTGACTGCCGCTTGGGGAGGCGAACGAACTCTGGCGAACGACGCGGCACGCGCCGAATCCGCTCATGAGGTTGTCAATGAGGACAACAAAGAAGAAACCCGCGGCGACCGGAACAGCAAGAGCAGCGACGACAATTCCGATCCAGCGTCGCCGCGACATCCTCACACCACCGGCTTCACACCCGGCAGCGCCTGCACCAGTTCGCGGAACTTTGTGCCGCGGATCTCGAAGTTGCGGTACTGGTCGAAGGAGGCGCAGGCCGGCGACAGCAGCACGACGGCGTCGGTGAGGCCCGATGCCTCCGCATCGCGTGCGGCATGTTCGACGGCGACGTCGAGCGTCTGGCTGATCTCATGCACCACCTGCGCGCCGAGCGTGCCTGAAAACTCCTGCGCGGCCTCGCCGATCAAATAGGCCTTGCGGATGCGTGGGAAGAAGCCGGTGAGGCCAGTGATGCCGCCCGCCTTCGGCTTGCCGCCGGCGATCCAGAAGATGTCCGCGAAGGACGACAGCGCATGCGCGGTGGCATCGGCGTTGGTGCCCTTGGAGTCGTTGACGAACAGCACGTTGGCGCGGCGGCCGACCTGCTCCATGCGATGCGCAAGGCCGGGAAAGCTGCGCAGGCCATTCTGCAAGACATCGAGACCGATGCCCATCGCGAGCGCAGCCGCCGCCGCGCAGGCCGCGTTCTGCGCATTGTGCAGGCCGCGGAGCGAGCCGATGCCGCCGAGCTTGGCGACCTCGCTCTTCGCGCCGCCCGAGGCGCGGACGATGGCGCCGTGCTCGACATAGGTCCCGGAGGCCAGCGGATTCTTGACGGAGATGCGCTCGACCTTCTTGCCGGCGCGATCGAGCCGGTCGGCGATGTCGCGGCAAAAGCCGTCGTCGACGCCGACGATCGCGGTGCCGCCGGCCTGCACGCCCGCAACAAGGCGCTCCTTCACCGCGGCGTAATGCGCGATCGTGCCGTGACGATCGATGTGATCCTCGCTGACATTGAGCAAAATGCCGACGGAGGGATCGAGCGAAGGCGTAAGATCTATCTGGTAGGACGACATCTCGATCACGTGGACGCGGCCCATGCGCGGCGGCTCCAGCGACAGGATCGCGGTGCCGATATTGCCGCCCATCTGAGTGTCGTAGCCGGCGACCTTGGTCAGATGCGCAATCAGCGCCGTCGTGGTCGACTTGCCGTTGGTGCCGGTGATGGCGACGAACGGCGCATCCGGCGCATGCCGCCGCCGCTCGCGGCAGAACAGCTCGATGTCGCCGATCACCTCGACGCCGGCCTCGCGCGCCTTCAGCACGCTCCAGTGCGGCACCGGATGGGTCAGCGGCACGCCAGGGGCGAGCACGAGCGCTGCGAAATTGGCCCAGGAGACGTTGCGTAAGTCAGCCGTGATGAAGCCGGCTTGCACAGCCTTGGCGACATTCTCGGCGCTGTCGTCCCCGGCAACCACTTCGGCGCCGCCGGCCTTCAAGGCGTGGCAGGACGCGAGCCCCGAGCCGCCGAGGCCGAACACCGCGACCGTCTTGCCGGCGAAGGACGTGACAGGGATCATCGATCGATCACCGCAGCTTCAGCGTGGAGAGGCCCGCAAGCGCCAGCATCACCGAGATGATCCAGAACCGGATCACGATCTGCGGCTCGGTCCAGCCGAGCTGCTCGAAATGGTGGTGGATCGGCGCCATCCGGAAGATGCGTTTCCCGGTCAGCTTGAATGACACCACCTGCACGATGACGGAGACCGCCTCCAGCACGAACAGGCCGCCGATCACCGCGAGCACGATCTCGTGCTTCACCGCGACCGCGATCGAACCCAGCATGCCGCCGAGCGCGAGCGAGCCAGTGTCGCCCATGAAGATCGAGGCCGGCGGCGCGTTGAACCAGAGGAAGCCGAGGCCGGCGCCCAGCAGCGCGCCGCAGAGCACCGCGAGCTCGCCTGTGCCGGCGACATATTTGATCTGGAGATAGTCGGCGAACACGGCGTTGCCGGCGAGATAGGCGATCATCGCAAAGCTCGCGGTCGCAATCATCACGGGCACGATCGCGAGGCCGTCGAGACCGTCGGTGAGATTCACCGCATTGCCGGCGCCGACGATGACGAAGGCACCGAACACGACGAAGAACCAGCCGAAATGCAGCACCGTGTCCTTCAAGAAGGGAATCGTCAGCGCAGTCGACGCGGGATCGCGGTTCAGCCGCACCAGCGCATAGCAGGCGACCAGCGCAATCAGCGCCTCGATCAGCAGGCGCAGCTTGCCGCCGAACCCGGTCGTGGTCTGCTTGGTCACCTTGAGGTAATCGTCATAGAAGCCGACGAAGCCGAAGCCGAGCGTCACGGCCAGAACGATCCAGACATAGGGGTTGAGCGGATTACACCACAGGACCGTGCCGACCGTGAGGCCGGACAGGATCATCAGCCCGCCCATGGTGGGCGTGCCCTTCTTGGCAAGATGCGATTGCGGGCCATCGGCCCGGATCGGCTGGCCTTTGCCCTGGCGGATGCGTAAGTGGTCGATGATCCAGGGTCCGAACAGGAACACGAACAGCGCGCCGGTGACGACGGCGCCACCGGTGCGGAAGGTGATGTAGCGGAAGACGTTCAGAACGGTGCGAAATGCACCGAAGCCCGGAACTGTGTTGGAGAGCTCGATCAGCCAGTAAAACATTCAGACGGTCCTATGGCGCCTTTCGCACGCGGGCTTGCAGAAGCAGATTTCGCCTCACGCGCATTCGCTGGTTTTCATCATGGGGCGGGCGACCTCCAGGAAACATGACGGCCAGAAACCTGCCGGCTTCGCGCCGCAAAATGGTAGGATCGGGAACAGCGCCTTCCAAGCAGTTTACGCCTTTGCCTGCAAGGCGGCCACTAGGCCCGGCACAAACTTGTTGACCCAGAACATCTTCTTGCTGCCCTTGACAACCACCACATCGCCTGCCTTCAGAAGCGCCGCAACATCGCTCGGCTTCAGTGTGGCGGGATCGTGGTGCCAGCCGAGGCCCTTGCCCGCGGGAAGCAAATCATAGAGCTGGCGCATCAGGGGCCCGACGCAATAGATGCCGTCGATGCCGGCAAGATGCGCGGCAAGGCCGGTGTGATAGCGAGTTGCGTCGTCGCCCAGCTCAAGCATGTCGCCGAGCACCGCAATGCGGCGGCCGCCGGTCATGTGACGCGCCTGGAGACTTTGCAGTGCAGCAGCCACGCTGGCCGGATTGCCGTTAAAGCTGTCGTCGATCACGGTGACGCCGCCGACCGCCTGCTCGACGCCGCGGCCGGTCATGATGCCGACGCGGTCGAGCTTGATCGCAAGCGTCGCGGCATCGAGCTTGGCGGCATGAATCGACGCAAGCGCGGCCAGCGCATTCTGAACGCGGTGCGGCGCACCCGGCGTCAGGCTGAACGCGATCTCCTTCTTGCCGATCGCGGCGACGACCTGCCAGCTCTCGCCATGCGGGGCGTGCGTCACCTCGTGCACCTCGGCCTTGTCGCCGAAGCGAATCACCTTGCCCTTCCAGTCGGGCGCCTTGATCCCGACCGGCAGCACCAGCACACCGCCCTGGTGCAGGCCGAGTGCGATCGACACTTTCTCGCGGCGGATCGCTTCGAGCGAGCCGAGCTTTTCCAGATGCACCGGCTGGACGTTGACGACCAGTGCCGTGGTCGGCCGCGTCAATTCGCTCAGCCGCGCGATCTCGCCGGTTTGGTTCATGCCCATCTCGACGACCCAGAGGCTGGCATCTAGCCTGGCGTTGCACAGCGTCAACGGCACGCCCCAGAAATTGTTGAAGCTCGACGGGCTCGCATACGCGCCGGGATAAGCCGCGAGGAATTCCTTGGTGCTGGTCTTGCCGGCGCTGCCGGTGAGGCCAATCACCGGCCCGTTGAAGCGCGCGCGGGCGGCGCGGGCAAGGCCCCAGAGCCCGTCGATCAGCGTGTCCTTGACGACGATCTGAGGAATGCGAATGCCCGCGATCACATGCGGCACGATCATCGCGACCGCGCCCGAGGCTTCCGCCTTGTCCGCGAACTCCCAGCCGTCGCGCGCGCTGGCGAAGGCCGAGATGAAGCCGCCGCTCGGCGTGCCGCTCAGCGCGACGAACAGGCTGCCCGGTTTCACCAGCCGGCTGTCCTGGGTGACGAAATCGATCGGCGTGTCGGGAAATGATCCGGCCACCCCCAGCGCGCGCGCCACTTCGGCAATCGTCCATATTGGCACGCTCATGCAACCCTCGATGTGAGTGCGGCAGCGACCGCTTCATGATCACTGAAGGGCAGCACCTCGCTGCCAACGATCTGCCCGGTCTCATGGCCCTTGCCGGCGACGAGCAGCGCATCGCCTTCTTCCAGTTCCTCGATCGCGGCGCGGATCGCGGCGGCACGGTCGCCGATTTCGCGGGCGCCCTTCGCAGTCGCGAGGATCGCGGCGCGAATGGCTTCCGGCTTCTCGCTGCGCGGATTGTCGTCGGTGATGATGACGCGGTCGGCGTTCTCCGCCGCGATCTCGCCCATGATCGGACGCTTACCGGCATCGCGATCGCCGCCGGCACCGAACACGACGATCAGCCGGCGCCTGGCGTAAGGGCGCAGCGCCTGCAACGCTTTCTCCAACGCGTCGGGCTTGTGCGCATAGTCGACGAAGATCGGCGCGCCATTGCGCTCGCCGACGCGTTCGAGCCGGCCCTTGGCGCCTTCGAGATGCTCGAGGCTCGCAAACACATCGGCCGCATCGCTGCCGGTGCCGATGGCAAGGCCGGCCGACACCAGCGCGTTCTCGATCTGGAATTCGCCGGCCAGCGGCAGCCGGACCGCATGCCGCCTGCCGCGATGTTCGAGCGTAAGCTTTTGCGAGAAACCCTCGACCTCGGCCTCGGCGAGACGAATGCCCTCGCCTGCGCCGTCGCCGTGACGGCCGACCGTCATCACGCGCAGGCCGCGCGCCGTCGCAGCGTCGATCGCCTCCGCCGAGCAATCATGATCGGCCGAGATCACGGCCGCGCCGCCCGGCGGGACCAACTCGCGGAACAGCCGCAGCTTGGCCGCGAGGTAATGCGCGACCGAGGGGTGGTAATCCATGTGGTCGCGCGAGAGATTGGTGAAGCCGCCGGCGGAGACGCGCACGCCGTCGAGGCGATATTGATCGAGCCCGTGCGAGGACGCTTCGAACGCAAGATGCGTGACACCATCATGCGCGATCTCGTCGAGCTGCCGATGCAGCGCGATCGGGTCCGGCGTCGTCAGCGAACCGTAGACGGTGCGCTTGGGCGAAACGAGGCCGATGGTGCCGATGCTGGCCGAGACATGACCAAGCCGCTGCCAGATCTGCCGCGTGAACGCGGCGACCGAGGTCTTGCCGCTGGTGCCGGTCACCGCCGCGATGGTCGCAGGCTGCGCCGGGAAAAACCTTGCCGCGGCCAACGCCAGCGCGCGGCGCGGATTGGCGACCGCGATGAATGGCACGTTACAGGCAGCCGGCGCATGATCGCCGACGACCGCCGACGCGCCGGCCGCAATCGCGGCATCGACGAAGCGCGCACCGTCGGTCTTGCTGCCAGCGAGCGCGAAGAACAGATCGCCGGGTTTGACCACGCGGCTGTCGAGCGCAAGACCCGTCACCTCGAGCGCCGCAACGGCAGGCTCGAGTTCGGCATCATTGCCCAAGGCATCCTGACCTAAGAGGTCGCGCAGCTTCATGGTCTTCCAGTCGACATGCCGTGCCGGAAAGCCGAATCTTCGGGAAACCCCCGACTCAGCAGCGGCAACGGCCTACCCTTTTGATTACTGGGTTGTCCTGGATGCTGCAAGAATAAGGCGGTCCGCAGGCGGCAGGTCAAAGCGAGGCTCGACCCCCAGAAGCGGCGCGATCCGCTCGATCACCTTGCCGCCGGTCGGCACCGCGTTAAAGCCCGAGGTGATGAAACCATGCGTCTCGGGCAGCGCCTGCGGCTCGTCCAGCATGACGAGAATCTGATATTTCGGATCGTCGGACGGCATGATCGCGGTGAAGGAGTTGAGCACCCGCTTCTTGGCATAGCGGCCGTTGATGACCTTCTCGGACGTGCCGGTCTTGCCGCCGACATAGTAGCCCTTCACGTCGGCGGACCTGGCAGTACCGATTTCGGCATTGAGCCGCATCAGATACCGCATCTTGTCGCTGGTCTCCTGCTTGATCACGCGCTTGGCCATCGCCCGCGCTTCTTCTTCGCTGCGTTTCATGAATGTCGGCGGAATCAAATAGCCGCCGTTCATCAGGGCGTTGATGCCCATCACCGCCTGGAGCGGCGCGACCGACAGGCCCTGACCGAAAGCGATGGTGACCGTGTTCAGCTCACCCCAGCGGCGCGGCACCAGCGGAGCCGCGCTCTCCGGCAACTCAGTGCGCAGCCGCGTCAATTGTCCCATCTTGGCCAGGAACGCCTTGTGCGCCTCGACACCCTGGTTGAGTGCGATCCGCGCGGCGCCGATATTGGACGAGTAGGTGAACACTTCCTTGGTATTGATGAAACGTCCCAGGTTGTGGCTGTCGTGGATGGTGAACTTGCCGTAGTGCAGGTTTCCGCGCGCATCCCACGACGAGTTCAAGTTGATTTTGCCGGAGTCGAGCGCCATCGCCAGCGTGAACGCCTTGAATGTCGATCCCATTTCGTAGACGCCCGTGGTCAGGCGGTTGATGCGATCGGGATCGTGGGCTTCCTTCGGATTGTTGGGATCGAAGTCCGGCAGCGACACCATTGCCACGATCTCGCCGGTCTTGACGTTGGAGATGATGCCGGAGGCCGCCTTGGCGTGGAATTTTTCCTTGGCCTTTGAAAGCTCGTCGCGCAGCGCGTGCTCGACGCGCAGATCGACCGACAGCTCGATCGGCTTTTGCAGGCGGTCGGTGGCGAAGCCTGCACGGTGGAGATCGGCGAGACCTTGATTGTCGAGCCACTTCTCCATGCCGGCGATGCCCTGGTTGTCGATATTGACCAGACCGATGAGGTGGGCGACCTCGTTGCCGGTCGGATAGACGCGCTTGTTCTCACGCAGGAAGCCGATGCCGGGAATACCGAGCTTGTGGATGTCCAGCTGCTGTTTCGCCGTGATCTCGCGCTTCAGCCACACAAAACCCTTGCGCGACGACAGGCGCTCGCGCACCTCGGCTTCGTCGAGATCGGGCACGGTCGCGGTCAGAAGCTCGATCGCCTCGTCCTTGTCGATGATGCGGCGCGGCTCGCCGAACATGCTGGCCGCCTTGACGTCGGTCGCAAGGATCGCGCCGTTGCGGTCGACGATGTCGGGCCGCGCGGTCGCAACCACTTCCTGCGATGCGGCGCGTCGCGCGCTGTGGGCGTCGGCGCCGATCGCGAACATCACGAGCCGGCTGCCGATCAGGGTATAGATCAGGGCAAAGGCGAGCATTGCCAGGCCCACGCGCGCGCGCGCCTTCGCGGCGCGATCGACATTGCGCCCGTAGAGCAGGCTGCGGATCAGACGCTGCCGCCAAGGTTCGGTCGACTTCTCAGCAGGTTTGGCCGGAGGCGTGCCGCTCATTGCTTGTCCTCGGGCTGAGGCACGGAGCCCGTCACCGTATCGGGATCGCTCGCGGCTTCGATGGTGTTGAGCATGGCCCCGATCGGATCGGGCTCGCCCGGCCTGAACATCCGCGGCGGACGCTCCGGCAGGTTCTTCAGGGAGTCGTATTGCGTGGCGTTGACCGGCTTGAGCGGCAGATGCCGCTCGGCGAGGCCTTGCAGGCGCAAGGGCGCATCGAGCTTGGCCCATTCCGAGCGCAGCACCGCGATCGCGTCGCGCTGCTCGCGGATCTCCGCATGCAGCCGCAGCACCTTCTCGGTGCGGGCCGTGGAATCCATCTTGATCCGGTAGACATAGGCAGCGGCGAAGATCAGCGCGCCGATGACGAGGAGGTGGATGATGCGCATGCGCTAGCCACCCCTCATGATGTCGGAGAGTTGTGGCCAGGACGACGGCTCGGCATCGTCATGCGCGGGCGCATCAGTGCGCTCGGCGGCGCGCAATTTTGCGGAACGGGCGCGCGGATTGTGCGAAACCTCCTCTTCGCCGGCGACCACAGGCCGCCGCGTCAGAAGCTGGAAGCTCGGCGCAGTCTGCGCCATTTCCGGCAGATGCCGCGAGCCGCCGCCGGTCTTGGAACGCTCCGAGAGGAAATTCTTGACGATGCGGTCTTCCAGCGAATGGAACGAGACCACCACGAGACGGCCGCCGGGCTTGAGCACGCGCTCGGCCGCGGACAGTGCGGTCTGAAGTTCGTCGAGCTCTTCGTTGACGAAGATGCGCAAGGCCTGGAACGTCCGCGTTGCCGGATGAATATCGTTCGGCTTTGAGCGAACTACCCTGCCGACGAGATCGGCCAGCGCGCGCGTGGTGGTGAACGGCGTCTCTTGCCGGTCCGCCACGATGGCGCGGGCGACGCGGCGCGAATGGCGTTCCTCGCCGAAGAGATAGATGATGTCGGCGAGATCGGCTTCCGAGGCGCGCGCGACGACATCAGCCGCGGTCGGTCCCGTCCGCCCCATCCGCATGTCGAGCGGACCGTCGAGGCGGAACGAGAAGCCGCGGCCGGCCTGGTCGAGCTGCATCGAGGAGACGCCGACGTCCATGACGACGCCGTCGACGGCATCAATACCTTGCGCCGCGCAGTCCTCGGCGAGATTCGAGAAGCGGTCCTCGACCAGCGTCAGCCGGCCCGCCGAGCGCTCGACCAGCTCGGCACCGCCGGTGATCGCCGTGGTGTCGCGGTCGATCGCGATCACGCGGGTTCCCGGCACATCGAGGATGACTCGGCTATAGCCGCCGGCGCCGAAGGTCGCGTCGACATAGATGCCGCCCTCGCGCGGGGCGAGATGATCGATCGCCTCGCGGCCAAGCACGGGAATGTGAGGCGCGGAACTCATGCCTCGCGCCTGCCGAACGGACAGCTGAAATCGGGGGCGAGCCAGCCCATTACGCCTCGAATAATTCCGCGTCGCGGCGGTTCCACGACCCAACCCCTGTCCAGCATGCCGAGCCCGGTCGTCCCAGGTGGCACCCCCGGTGTTCCCAGTGGAATTTGTCGGGCAGCCATGGGATTTCGAGCCAAAAACGCTTTTGGCCGCCTCCGGACGCAGGTCGGCTCTTCACCTCTCAGTAACGGCCCTTAGCGTTAAGAAAGCGTTGATCGCCTCCTTACAAGTCGAAAAGGGCGCTCGCCGGTGATGCCCCATCCACACACCCCGGGCAAAATGCGCCCGTTAACCGCGCTGCGCGATTGCGCGAAGCGGAGGGTAAAGGAATGGTAAAGAGGAGGGCTCGGCCCACCTCTTCTGTCGGATTAGAGCTGTTTATGTCGTCCGGTTCGTCCACGCCATCTGGAACTGATTCGAAGCGTCAACGCGTTCTCCCGGTTCCCAAGACCGCGGCGGCCATGCGGACGTTCGACCCGGATTCCTCGATCGTCTCCGACATCATCCCATCGCCCAATCATGGCGAACGCAGCAAGGGACGGCAGCCCGACATGATCGTGCTGCATTACACCGGCATGCCCGACGTCGAGGGCGCGCTGGCACGGCTGTGCACGGCAGGTACGGAAGTGTCGGCGCATTACGTGGTGCTCGAGGACGGCCGCATCGTGCAATGCGTGCCGGAGGCGAGGCGCGCCTGGCATGCGGGCGTCTCGGCCTGGGCCGGCGAGGACGACATCAACTCCTGCTCGATCGGGATCGAGATCATCAATCGCGGCCACGATTGGGGCTATCCGGAATTTCCGCTGCGCCAGATCGCGGCCGTGATCGCGCTGTGCCGCGGCATCATGCTCCGCCGCAAAGTTGCGGCACACCGGGTGCTCGGTCATTCCGACGTGGCCCCCGCGCGCAAGAAGGACCCCGGCGAAAAGTTTCCGTGGCATTCGCTGGCCAATTCCGGCGTCGGTCACTGGGTGACGCCGGCACCGGTCGTGCGCGGCGAGAGCCTGATGCTCGGCACCATCAGCGACGAGGTCTTGAGCCTCCAGCAGGCGCTCGCAAGATATGGCTACGGCTTGCCGCTGACCGGTAAATACGACGCATCGACGATGGAAGTCGTCACCGCCTTCCAGCGGCATTTCCGCCCTGCGCGGCTGGATGGCGTCGCCGATCATTCGACGCTGTCGACCTTGCAGGCGCTGCTGGCGAGCCTGCCGGCTGAAGGAACGGCGACGCTCGCCGCGAAGTAGCGCTGTTGCTTTCCTTCACGATAACAATTCTACCGCTGTTCGCTTGAATGTGATCGCGCGATCGTCGCTGCAAGTGCGGGCGTCGGGCTATTGTCCGACGGTCATGCGCGAGCGGGACGAACGAAACGATGCAGATTGATCGCAAACCGCTGATTGACCGGCTCGCAGCTTTTCCGCGCCTGGGATTGGCCGATCTTCCCACGCCACTCGAGCCGATGAAACGGTTGACGGCTCATCTCGGCGGGCCGCGACTGTGGGTCAAACGCGACGATGCGACCGGGCTCGGATTCGGCGGCAACAAGCTGCGCAAGCTCGACTACGTCCTGCATGATGCTGTTTCAAAAGGCGCCGATACGATCGTCTCAGGCGGTGTCGTGCAATCGAACAGCCAGCGGCAGGTTGCCGCGGTTGCTGCAAAGCTCGGCCTGGCCTGTCATCTGGCCGTCTATCACGGCCGGCTCGCGCCGCCGACGCCGGAATACGAAAGCTCGGGTAACGCCTTTCTCAACCGGCTGTTCGGCGCGCGCCTGCACGACGTGCCATGGACCGGCGACCGCAATGCGGCCATCCGCACGCTCGTCGACGATCTCCGGGCGTCGGGGCGCAGGCCGTATTTCGTGCCCTACGGCGTCTCGAATGCGCTGGGTGCGGTCGCCTATGCCACCACGATCGCCGAAATCGAGCAGCAGGCGGCGCTGTCGGGCTTCGCGCCGGCCGCAATCGTGCATTGCACCGGAAGCGCCGGCACGCAGGCGGGTCTCGTCGTCGGCGCGGCCGTGGCTATGCCGGGCACGAGAATCGTCGGGATCGATATCGATGCCGAGCCTGCGCGGGTGCGCTCTGATGTGGTGGCCCTTGCACGGCAAGCGGCGGATCTGCTCGGTGCAGACTTCGACGAGGCTTTGGTCGAGGTGGTCGCCGGTCATGCCGGACCAGCCTACGGGGTGCCGCACGAGGCCACGATCGAAGCGATCCGGCTTGCAGGAAAGTCGGAAGCTCTTGTGCTTGACCCCGTCTATTCGGGCAAGGGGCTCGCCGGCCTGATCGCGATGATCCGCCAGGGGCGTTGGCGGAGCGACGAAGATGTCGTCTTCCTGCACACGGGGGGCGCACCCGCCCTCTTCGCCTACCAGAGCGCGCTCGGCATCTGATTGCTGCTATCCACGCTCTAACCGAGCTCCCTCACCCGCCGCGCATACAGCCGCCGCAGCGGCTCCAGCTGCGTCGCCCCGGTCGCCGCACGATAAGCCTCGCGCGCCTCCTCTTTCCGCTCCAATCGCCGCAACAGATCCGCGCGCACCGCCGGCAACAGCTCGTAACCCGCGAGCCCGCCGCGCGCAGCGGTCGCGTCGACCAGATCGAGCGCGCGCGCCGGACCGTCGACCATCGAAACCGCAGCGGCGTGATTGAGCTCGATCACCGGCGACGGATTGATGCGCAGCAGCACTTCGTAGAGCCCGGCGATTTGCGGCCAGTCGGTTTGCTCGTAGCTCGGCGCGCGGGCGTGCAGCGCGGCGATCGCGGCCTGAACCACATAGGGTTGCGGCCGGCCGGGCATCCGCAGCGCGTCGTCCACGAGACGCAGACCCGTCTCGATCTGTGCGCGATCCCAGAGCGAACGGTCCTGTTCCTCCAGCAGCACGATGTCGCCGGCCGATGTCGCGCGCCCGGCGCGGCGCGCATCATGCAGCAGCATCAGGGCCAGCAGGCCCTTGATCCCGGAGCGATCCGGCATCAGACGATCGAGCAACCGGCCGAGCCTGATCGCCTCGACCGCGAGATCCGGCCGCATCAAATCCGCGCCCGAGGTTGCGACGTAGCCTTCGGTGAAGACGAGATAGATCACGGCGAGCACGCCGTTGAGCCGCGGCGCCAGCGCGACGTGCTCCGGCACCTCGTAGGGAATGCCGGCGAGCCTGATCTTCTGCTTGGCGCGGACGAGACGCTGCGCCATCGCATCCTCACCGATGAGGAAGGCGCGCGCGACCTGGGCCATGGAAAGCCCGCAGACGGTGCGCAGCGTCAGCGCGACCTGAACCTCGGCGGCGAATGCCGGGTGGCAGCAGGTGAAGATCAGCCGCAGCATGTCGTCGTCGAGCATCGCCGGCGGCTCGGCCGGCGCTTGCGCGTTGAGCTCGAGCTCATGCACGAGCGCCTGCTGCTTGCCGCGGAACACAGCCTGCCGCCGGACGCGGTCGATCGCCTTGTTGCGGCCGACATTGACCAGCCAGGCACGCGGATTGTCGGGCACCTCGCCCGCCGACCAGCGCTCCAGCGCAACCGCGAAGGCATCCTGGAGCGCGTCCTCGGCAAGATCGAAATCACCGACGAGGCGGATCAGCGTGGCGAGCGCCCGCCCCGCCTCGTCGCGGAAGATTTTGTCGATGTCGGCAGGAGAGATCACTTGTAGATCATGACCGGCCTGACCTCGATCGACCCTTCCCTGGCCTCGGGAATCCGCGCTGCCAGTGCAATGGCGGTGTCGAGATCCTTGGCCTCGACCAGATAGTAGCCGCCGAGCTGCTCGCGGGTCTCCGCGAACGGACCGTCGGTCGTCAGGGTCTTGCCCTCGCGCACCCGCACGGTGGTCGCCGTCGTGGTCGGCTGAAGCCCGTCGCCGGCCTTGAAATTGCCGCTTTGGACGATGGACTGCGTATAGGCGCCGTACTCCGCTGACACCGCCTGACGGTCCGCGGGAGACATGTTGATCAGCTTTTGTTCGTTCCGGTAGATCAGCAGCAGATACTGCATGGCTTAACTCCTGTTGTTCGGGGGATCACCGACATCCAGTCGAACGGGGCCAACATCAAACGACATCGTCGGGAGATTTTTTTTCGCGCACCCTTCGGACCGAGGTCATTTGTAGATCATGACCGGCCTGACTTCGATCGAGCCGTCCCTGGCTCCGGGAATCCGCGCAGCCATCGCGATCGCGGCATCGAGATCCCTGGCCTCGACCAGATAGTAGCCACCGAGTTGCTCGCGCGTCTCGGCGAAGGGACCATCAGTCGCCAAGATCTTGCCCTCGCGAACGCGAACGGTGGTCGCGGTCGAGGTCGGCTGGAGCCCGTCGCCGGCCTTGAAGTTGCCGCTCTGGACGATGGACTGGGTGTACGCGGAATACTCCGCCAACAGCTTTTGATAGTCTGCGGGGTCCATCTTGCTCTGTTGAGCTTCGTTCCGGTAGATCAGCAGCAAATACTGCATGGCTCACTCCTGTTGCTCGGCTGGATTGCCGGCATCCAGTCGAACCGGGCCCCACGCCCAACGACATCTTCAGGATAAATTATTTGCAGCCGGCGTGCGCGACGATCTGTGCTTGACGAAACCGTCACAAATGCCCATGCGTAACCCGTCAGTCGGCCGGACGGCCGCTCCGGCAAGTGCCGAAAGGCCGCCGGGGAGGAAAGTCCGGGCTCCCTTGACATACGGTGCCGGATAACGTCCGGCGGGGGCAACCCCAGGGAAAGTGCCACAGAGAACGAACCGCCCGCCTCCGCAGCGCAAGCTGCGCAGGAGGGTAAGGGTGAAAAGGTGCGGTAAGAGCGCACCGCGGCTTCGGCAACGAAGCTGGCATGGTAAACCCCACCGGGAGCAAAACCGAATAGGGACGGCAAATGCGGGCCGATCGCGCAAGCGATAACGCCGCGGGGCGATGTCAGGCCCGCCGTCCGGGTAGGTTGCTCGAGGCCATGTGCAAACATGGTCCCAGAGGAATGGCCGTCACGTATCGTTTGCGCAAGCAGGCGGTGCCTTACAGAACCCGGCTTACAGGCCGGCTGATATTCTAAAGCGTTTTCGAGCGAAGTGGTTTTCCGGTTCGCGTGAAGAAAATGCGTCTTGCTAAAGAAGTGACGAGGGGTTCGATGCTAACGCATCGGACCCCTCACCATTTTCAAAGGCCGTATTCCGGGGCGTGCGCAGCACAAGCCCCGGAATGGCGAACGTGAGCTAACCGACGATCTTCTCCAGCACGCCCTTCAACGCCTCCGGCGCAGTCACGTTCGGCGCGTGACTCGCATCGAGTTCGAAATAGCGCCAGCCATCCTCGCTCTTCGCGCGCTTCGCGAATTGCCCGAACACATCGCTCGGCGGGATGCGCTTGCAATAGATGTAGCTGCGCGGCATCGACGGCTCGCCATGTGCGAGCTTCAGCTTCGTCTCGCAGCATTTGATCGGCATGTTGACGCGGCGCTCGTCCAGCCAGTCGAGATCGGCCTGCAGCGTATCCGGCGGTGGGGGGTTCGGCGGGATGCGGTAGCCGTCTCCCGCGGCGGCTGCCTTGCGCATCGGCTCGCGCCCGCCTTCGTTGAGATCGAACAGCGATTGCCCGTCACGCGGCACGAAGGCATCGAGATAAATGAGCTGCGTCACGCGTTCGCGGGCGCGATCGGCCACACCGGTGGCGACCATGCCGCCATAGCTGTGGCCGATCAGCACGATGTCATTGAGATCCTCGAACCTGATGACGTTCAGGATATCCTGGATATGCGTGTCGAGATCGACACCGGGACTGGCGAGATGTTCACGCTCGCCGAGCCCGGTATAAGTCGGCGCCACTAGGCGATGACCGGCCTGTGCCATCAACGGATGCATCTTCTTCCAGGACCATCCGCCGGACCATGCGCCATGACAGAGTAGAAAAATCTTCGGGCATCCGGCCATCTACATTTTCCATCGTTGGTGTCGGTGCGATGGAGTGTAGTGGTGGGTCGCGCCAAATAAACTTCACGACTGCTTCAGGCGGCGCGCGAATCCTTCACAAGTGCCGGAGCGAACTCGGTGGCCTCGCGCCGTAGCTTGCCCGCCTCGAAACCGTGCATGCCGATCTGCCATTGCAGGCCGACGATGGCACCCTTGGTCGGCTGCAGCAGGGCGAGCGAAGCGAACAGCGTCACCGGCAGCCATACCGCGAGTTGCAGCCAGACAGCCGGCGCATAGGCCGTCTCGACCGCGAGGATCGCGGGCACCACGAGATGGCCGACCACGACCATTACCAGATAGGCCGGGAAGTCGTCAGCGCGCTGGTGAAACAGCTCCTCGCCGCAATGGTCGCAGCTATCGGCGACTTTCAGGAAACGGCCGAACGCGTGCCCTTCGCCGCAGTTCGGGCACTTGCCCAGAAAACCGCGCCACATCGCCTTCGAGAGAGAGACTGAACCCGTTGCCATGACAGCACCTCTTCCTTTTCTTTGATCCATACAATAGTATCTTGTATCCATACATTCAAAGGATATGGACCTGAATTGCATGGACTGGACCCCTACAATCTCGGAGCTGTCAGGCCCGCGCTACCAGCGCATCGTCGAGGCCATGGAGGCCGACATCGCGGCCGGCCGGCTGGTCCGCGGCCAGCAACTGCCGACACAGCGCGCGCTCGCCAAAGCGCTCGGCATCGACCTGACCACGGTGACGCGCGCCTACACCGAGGCGCGGCGCCGCGGGATTCTGGAGGCGCGGGTCGGACAAGGGTCGTTCGTCTCGGAGACCAGTGCGCGCCGCGCGGTCGACCTGCCGCATCCCGTTGCGATCGACCTTTCGATGAACGTGCCGCCGCATCCGCTCGAAGCGCAGCTCGACGAACGCATCATCGCAGGTCTGGAGGCGATCCGCGCACAGTCGGGACTGACTGCGCATCTGAATTACCAGCCGCCCGGCGGCAGCGCACATGAGCGCGAGGTCGCGGCGCGATGGTTGCGCGCACGCGTTCCGCATGCACATCCCGACAAGCTCGTGATCTTTCCGGGCACGCAGACAATCCTCTTCAACGTGCTCGCTTATCTCGCGCGGCCCGGCGATATCGTGCTGACGGAGGCCCTCACGTTCCCCGGCGTCAAGGCCGCCGCCGCACGGCTCGGCGTCAAGCTCGTCGCCGTGACGATGGATGAGGGCGGCATTTTGCCTGATGCTCTTGCCAAGGCTTGTCGCACGCACAAGCCGAAGGCCGTCTATCTCATTCCGACGCTGCACAATCCGACCACCGCGACGCTGTCTGCCGAGCGGCGCAGCGCAATCGCAAAGATCATCCGCGAGGCCGGCACTGTGCTGATCGAGGACGACGCCTATGGGCTGCTCGACCGCGCGGCGTCGCCGATCGCCAACCTCATTCCGGAGCGGACGTATCTGGCGACCACGCTGTCAAAATGCATCGCGCCGGCGTTGCGCGTGGCCTATCTGCTGACGCCCGATGCCGACGCGCAGCAGGAGATGCGGAGCTATTTGCAAGCCACCGTGCAGATGCCGGCGCCGCTGATGGTCGCGCTGGTGACGCACTGGCTCGAGAGCGGCATCGCCGACCGCATCATCACCGCGATCCGCAACGAGGCCGTCGGCCGCCAGCAGCTGGCACAGCGGGCGCTGAAGGGTTTTCAATTCCAGGCCAAGCCTGCCGCCCACCACCTGTGGCTAAAACTGCCGGACGGCCGCCCCGATGTCGCGGCGCATCTGTTGCGAAACGGGCTCGCGGTCGTTGCCGGCGATGCCTTCGCAGTCGATGGGGTACCGCCCCATGCGGCGCGCGTGTCGCTTGGCGCAGCGCGCAACAGATCGGAATTGACGGAGGCGCTGCGCATCCTGGTCGGCGCGATGCATAAGACCGCCGATACCAGGCAGATCGTCTAGCAGAAACCTACTGCTGACGGCGGTGGCGGGTGCGGACGACTGGCGCAGCGGGTGACGGATAAGCCGCATAGGCCTCGCTCGGTGCCACTGTCTCGCCGCGAGCCGCGCGCCCCGCGGGCGTGAGCTGGCCACCGTTCAGAACGTCGCGATCGGGATGGGCGGCCTGATAGGCAGCGGGCTCCGAAAACTGCGCCTGCGCCAATGTCGGCATCAAGGCCGCCGCCGACAACAGCGTGGCCGCAATGGCAATGCTCGTGCGGGTCATGATCATGCTCCTTCGTCTCATCGGGACTGACGAAGCGCAGATCCGCTTGCGGTCCCCCAAATTGCTGCACGAGCGTCATGTAGGCGCGTCTTCCGAGAACGCCCGCCCTTGGGGATCACGCTTGCGTGCGGTTTTGAAATTGACCTCCTCGGGTCGCATTTGTGCTATGCGCCAAACGGCGATCTACGCCTCGCGATTGCCGGTAACGACAGGATTTGATTGGTGGAAACGTCCCACATTGCGCTGCTGCTGTTGGGCGCGCTGGCCGGCGGCTTCGTCTCGGGGCTAGCCGGCTTCGGCACGGCGCTGATGGCGCTCGGCATCTGGCTCTACGTGCTGCCGCCCTCGCTCGCGGTGCCGCTGGTGCTGATCTGCTCGGTGATCGCGCAGAGCTCGACGCTGCCGTCGATGTGGAAGAGCTTTGACCTCTCGCTGGTCTGGCCGTTCCTGATCGGCGGGCTGATCGGCGTGCCGCTTGGGACCATGATGGTGGCTTCCGCCGACCCAAAAGTTTTCAAGCTGAGCGTCGGAGTGTTGATCCTCGTCTTCTCGGCTGCGCTCTACCTGAACAAGCGGCCGCTCGCATACAAATTCGGCGGCCGCATTGCCGACGGCGTCATCGGCTTCGCCGGCGGCATATTGGGCGGCCTCGCCGGATTATCCGGACCCCTGCCGATCCTGTGGGCGAATATCCGCGGCTGGAACAAGCATGAGCGGCGCGGCATCTTCCAGCTCTTCAATTTTACGGTGCTGGCCACCGCACTGGTATTGCAGACCGCATCAGGCCTGGTCGAGCTCAAGGTGGTGTGGCTCGCACTGGTCGCCTTTCCCGGCACGCTGATCGGCGCATGGGCCGGTGCACGCGTCTATCACGCGCTGAGCGACAAGCATTTTGGCGATGTCGTGCTCGGCCTGTTGTTCCTGTCGGGAGCCACTCTCGTCTGGAACAGTTTGGGCACGCACTAGCTCGATGTCTTCTTCGCTGCGAGTGCCATGCCGCCGGCAACGCCGACGCCGAGCACGTAGATCCAGCCCTCGGTGAAATCGAACAGATGCGAGTTGAACAGCGAGGACAGCATGTTCTGGACCACGACCAGGAGGCCGATCCAGCAGGCCAGCCCCTCGCCGCGGAACATCAGGAGATGTGCAAACCACAAACCGTAGAGCACTAGCACACCGAGGGCGCCCCATTGCACGGCGACATTGAGGGTCTGGTTGTGGGGATCGCTGACGACCTCGCCATGCAACGGATCGATTTCCGCATCGGCAGCCACGCTTGCGAACAGGCCGCGGGTCGATCCGGTGCCGTGACCAAGCAGCGGCGCGGTGGCGATGAATTGCACCGACTTCCGCCAATATTCCAGCCGCGAGCCCATGCCGCTGATCGAATTGTTGTCCTTCTCAATGCTTCTTTCGTAATCACCCTGAAACTTCGCGACGGTCGCGCGCAGGTGCGGCGAGACATTCCACAGCACGAGCGTCAACAGCGCCATCGCGCCGGCGGCGAGCACGGCCGTACGCCAGCGCAGATGCAGCAGCGCGAACGCCATTAGCAGGATCGGCAGCGTCACCAGCGCCGTGCGTGAGACCACGACGAACATCATGTTGGCGAGGAAGCCGATCGCCATGAACGCAAGCAGCGCTGCGATGCGAATGCGGCCGGCGCGGAATAGCGTCACGACCGGATAGACCAGCGCGATCGCGCAGAGCGCGAACTCGTGGCTCTGGTCGATATAGTTGCGCACCGCGACCCCGCTCTCGAACTTGTGGGGCCCGCGCGACAGATAGAGCTTCAGCGAAAGGTTGGGGTCGATCGCGACAGCGAAGGAGTAAAGCATCAGCAGCGTGCAGGATGCGAGGAAGGCCTTGAGCACCCAATTGCCGTAGGGCCAGCGCTCGAACTGGTAGATCAGGAGCGGCAGCACCAGCAGCTTCGCTGATGGCCCGATCGCATGCAGCCGCTCGGGCCAGGACGCCTCCGACCACAGCGTGCCGACGACGGCCAGCGCAAACAGCGCGATCGGCAGCAGGCAGACCGGGCGGAGCAGCGAGCGCGGCAAGTCGCGGAGATCGACGAAAGCGAAAGTGATCAGCCAGGGCAGCAGCGCCAGGGTCACCCGGTGGTCGACCACGGCAACAGCAGCGCGGCCAGCGCGACGAAACGGGCCGGCGTGCGGTAGCGCGCGGCCCAGATCGCCGACAGCCAGGGCGCCGGCCGCTGTTCGTTCAAAACTTCGCTCATCCAAGCCCCTCGCAGATTCGCATGCCGTTCCCGCGGCGCGGCAAACTAGCCGGAGCCGTGGGTGGGCGACAAGCTCGCTACGCGGGCGCGCGGGCAGGAGACGTCGCGGGCTCAGGCTCAGTCTGCTCCGAAACCTCCTCGTGCCGGAGCAACACCAGGCGCTTGCCGAATTCGCGGCGCAGCAACCACAGGCTCAAGGCGGCCTGTAGCGTTGTCGCCCCGATCGACAGGTACCAGACGTACTCCATCCGGACGCCCGGCCGCGTCGACATCCAGATCGCCGGCAGCGAATAGGTGAACACGCGCGTTGCCGAGCTCACGAGCACCGGCTTGGTGTTGCCGAGGCCCTGGAACATGCTCGAGCAGGTGAAGATCAGGCCCTGCGCCACCATGTTGAGCGAGATGATCCGCAAGAACAGGAAGGCAATCGCCATGGTCTCCTGGTCGTTCGAGAACCCCGCAAGCAAGAGCTCCGGCTTCAATTGCGCGAGGCACATGAAGCCGATCATCACGACACTGGTGATCAGCGCCGACTTGACGAAGGTCTCCCGCACGCGCTCGCCGTTTCCGGCGCCAACGTTCTGGCCGGCGATCGGCCCGGCGGCCAGCGCAACCGCGAGCGCCGGCATCTGGATCAGGCCGAGCACCCGTTGCCCGATCCCGAATCCTGCCTGCGCGGCCGCGCCGAAATCGCGCAGCACGTAGTAGACCACCGCCATCAGGATGAACATCATCGCGAACTCGCCGCCGGCAGGCAATCCGACATTGAGGATGCGCTTGAGATGCCGCGACTGCGGACGCCACTGTGCCGGATTGAAGGCGACGTAGCGCTCGACCTTGCGGAAATACGCAAGCAGCATCAGAACGCCGATCAGCACCGCGATCGAGCTCGCCAGCCCGGCGCCGGCAACGCCGAGGGCATGGCCCGTGCCCCAGCCCGTGATCAGCACCGGCGCCAGCGCGATGTTGATGACGACGGCGAGCGCCTGCACCAGCATGGCGGGACGCACGATGCCGGTGGCGCGGAGCGCGGATGCCATCACCTGGGTCGCGAATTGCAGCGCCAGCGCTGGCATGAACCACAGCAGATAAGTGGTCCCCGCCTCGATCGTAGCCTGGTCCGCGGCAATCGCGCGCATGTAGAGGCGTGACAGCGCGACGCCTGCGACCAGGGTCAACAGGCCGAACAGCACCGAAAGCGCGATCGCCTGGTTGAAGATCAAATTGGCATCCGGCCGGTCCTTGCGTCCCACGGCGTGCGCAATCAGCGCCACCGTGCCGACGCCGAGCACCTGCATCAGTGCGTTGACGAGAAAACCTGCATTGCCGGCCGCGGCGACGCCCGCCACGGCCGCATCGCCCAATCCCGAAACAAAATACAGGTCGACCAGCTGGCAGATCATGATCGTGATCATGCCGACCATGATCGGCGGCGCCATGTGCAGGATGTGGCTCACGATGGAGCCGCGTGTCAGGTCTTTCATCTCATTCCATTCCTTGGGCGGTGTGACAGCGGGACTTTCGCCCCGCTGCCGCGCGCCTCTCATTCCGCCGCTGCGATATGCCCAAGCTCCACCACCTGGCGCTCGAACAGGCTGCGATAGATGCCGCCGGACTTCCCGGCGAGCATCGCGTGCGTACCCTGCTCGACGATCTCGCCACGGTCGAACACCAGGATCCGATCGAGGCTGCGCACCGTCGACAGCCGGTGCGCGATCACGATCGAGGTGCGGCCTTTCATCAGCCGCTCCATCGCCTGCTGGATCAGCGCCTCCGATTCCGAATCGAGACTCGAGGTCGCCTCGTCCAGGATCAGCACCGGCGCATCTGCCAGGAAGGCGCGCGCCAGCGCCACGCGCTGCCGCTCGCCGCCCGAGAGCTTGACGCCGCGCTCGCCGACCAGCGTGCCGTAGCCTTTCGGCAGGCGCAGGATGAAGTCGTGCGCGTTCGCCAGCCGCGCCGCCTGCTCAATCGCCTCCAGACTGGCACCCGGCCGGCCATAGGCGATGTTCTCGGCAAGCGTGCGGTGGAACAGGATCGGATCCTGCTGCACGATCGCGATCTGGCTGCGCAGCGATTGCTGCGTGGCCAGCGCGATATTCTGTCCATCGATCAACACGCGGCCGTCGGTGACGTCGTAGAGACGCTGCACCAGCTTGACGAAGGTGGTCTTGCCGGAGCCGGAGCGGCCAACGAGGCCGACCCTCTCGCCGGCGCGGATCGTGACCGACAGCCCGTCGTACAGCGGCGCGCGATGGCCGCCATAGTGGAACGTGACGTCGTCGAACACGATCTGGCCGCCCGCAATCGCGATCGGCCGCGCTTCGGCGGCATCCGCGATGCCGATCGGCTCGGCATGGATCGCCACCAGCTCCTCCATGTCGTTGACCGAGCGCTGCAGGTTGTTGATGTGCATGCCGACGTCGCGCAGATAGGCGTGGATGACGTAATAGCTGGTCAGCACATAGGTGACGTCGCCGGGCGAGGCATGCCCGGACATCCACAGCAGCACCGAGCCGCCGATCACGGACCCCCGCAGGCATAGCAGCAAAGAGAGCTGCGACATGGCGGTGTAGTTGTAACGCAGCCAGGTCCGCCGCACGCGCACGCGCCAGCGGTTGATGACGCGGGCGAGCCGCGCATCCTCGCGCGCTTCGGCGCCGAAGGATTTCACCACCGCATTGCAGGTCAGCGCATCCGCCAGCGTGCCGCCGACCTTGGTGTCCCAGGCATTGGAGACGCGCGCGGCCGGCGCGATGTAGCGCGTCGAGAACAGCACCGTCGTGACGACATAGACCAGCGCGCCAAGCGCAATCACCCCGCCGAGCGAGGCCCAGTGCACGCCGAGCAGGATCATCGAGCCGATCAGCACGAACAGCGACGGCAGCAGCGCCAGCAGGATGGTGTCGTTCAGCAGGTCGAGCGCCCACATGCCGCGGGTGATCTTGCGCACCGTGGAGCCAGCGAAGGAATTGGCGTGCCAGTCGGTCGAGAAGCGCTGCACGCGCATGAAAGCGTCCTGTACGACCTCGGCCATGATCTTCAGCGTGAACGGCACGATCATTTGGAGGCCGGTCAGCCGCAGCACCATCGAGGCCGCGCCCAGCGCAACGATGCCGCCCAATGCCACCAGCGCAGCGTGGCGCGCATCGGGATCGGACGGGCCGCGCGTCAACGCGTCGACCAGATGTCCCGAAAACACCGGCATGAACAAATCGGCGACGGTCGCACCTAGCAGGCCGCCGGCGATCGCAAGCGTCCGCCCCGGCTGCTTCAGCCAGTGCCGGAATACGAAGGGCAGCACCACGCGTATCGCCGCGGGCTTTTTGGACAGAGCGGTCATGGCATCATCCGGCCGCCTTGGCGCGGGCCGGCTCCATCGATGGACGCAGGCCGGCCGCGAGGGCCGAAACGGCGTCACGTAAAGTTGGGTTTGACTTTAAAAGTCGGGATTTGGAAAGTTGAGCGACCGGGACACAAAACCCGATCGAAGCTGGCGGAAATGGCCTCTAGGAGGCCGAGCACATACCGAGCCAGAGCATCATCGAGCGCGGGCGTACGATCTGCGAATGCGACGAAATCATGCAAATCCCTCCCCGGTTCAAATGAATGAGGTGCACTTTATAGATGTGTCGTTTGCGATTTGCAACGGGGCCTGCGCGAGATCACACGCGAGTGTTGCAATTTGGTGCCGGAGCCGCCGACTCTGTCATGCCCTGGCTTGTCGAGCGATCACAGCGCGTATGTGGCTCGACTAATGCGCGTCGCCGCCGCCGCCGAACGGCGAGGCCGGCTTGTTCAGCAATGTGACCAGCACGCTGAGCCCGAGATAGAACAGCGTCAGTATGAAGAAGGTATCGCCGTAGCTCATCACCACGGCCTGGCGGTGCACCATCTGGCTGAGCTGCTTCATCGCCATCAGCGTCGAGTCCCCGAGCCCCTGGAACTTCTGCATGAACATGTTCAGGGTTTCGGTCGCGGTCGTATTGCCCCAGGTCACGCGGTCCTGCAGGCGCGTGAGGTGCAGGTCGGTGCGGTCGTTGAGCACGGTGTTGATGACGGCGAGTCCGACCGCGCCGCCGAGATTGCGCATCAGGTTGAAGAGGCCGGAAGCATTCTTCACCCGGTCTGGCGGCAGCGTACCGAGCGCGATGTTGTTGGTCGGCACCATCGCGAACATCATGCCGACGCCGCGCAGGATCTGCGGGATCAGCAGCTCGTAGAAGTCGAAATCGCGCGTGATCCAGGTCATCTGGTAGGAGCCGATCGCGAACACGACCAGGCCGAACGCGATCATGTAGCGCATGTCGACGCTCGCCATCAGCCGGCCGACCAGCGGCGCGACCAGAAACATGGTGATGCCGGAGACGAACATGGTCTCGCCGATCATCAGCGCGCTGTAGCCGCGCACTTCGGCGAGATAGCGCGGATAGATGTATGTCAGGCCGTAGAGGCCGATGCCGATGCAGAATTGCAGCGTGCAGCCGACGGCGAAATTGCGGTTGGTGAACGTGCGCAGATTGACGATCGGCTCGGCCGCCGTGAAGACTCGCCAGAAGAAGGCAACCGCCGAGACGGCGCAGATCGCGGCACAGATCGCGACCGAGGTGTCCTGCAGCCATTCATATTGCGGGCCCTCCTCCAGCACATATTGCAGACTGCCGAGGAAGCCGGCCATGAAGATCAGGCCCCACCAGTCGAAACGGTCGAGCAGCTCGAAATGCGGCTCGTCGAAATCGACCAGCGCCAGCACGCCGATGGTGATGCCGATGCCGGGAATGACGTTGATGAAGAACAGCCAGTTCCACGACATCGCGTCGGTGATGATGCCGCCGACCGTGGGCCCGATGGTCGGAGCCAGCGTCGCGACGAGGCCGATGATCGGACCGACGATGTGGAATTTGGTACGCGGGAACACGGTGTAGGCCGAGGCGAACACGGTCGGGATCATGCCGGCGCCGAGAAAGCCCTGCAGCGCGCGCCAGAGGATCATCTCCTCGATCGTGGTGGCGAAGCCGCAGAGCAGGCTCGCGAAGGTGAAGCCGGCGGCCGAGATCGCGAACAACAGCCGCGTGCCGAAGGCGCGCGACAGGAATCCCGACAGCGGGATCGCGATCACCTCGGCGATCAGATAGGCGGTCTGGACCCAGGAGACCTCGCTCGAGCTCGCCGACAGGCCGGCCTGGATTTCGCTCAAGGAGGCCGAGACGATCTGGATGTCCAGGATCGACATGAACATCCCGAATACCATGATGATGAAGGCGATCATCCGCTTCGGCGCAATGCGCTCCGAAGCGGCGGCTGCCGCCATCATGGCAGGTGAAGCAGTCGTGGCGTTCGCCATGGTCTGACCTCGCAGCGCTTCAGATACGCGCCTACTGCGGATGGATCATGGTGGGATCGTCGAGATCGATCTCGCTGTCGGCGTCGGCCGCGCCCTTGTTGGTGTCGACGCTCGCGTAGACCGACATGCCGGCGCGGAGCAGGTTCTGCCTCGCAACCGACTTCGGCACGCGGATACGAACCGGCACGCGCTGCACGATCTTGGTGAAGTTGCCGGTGGCGTTGTCCGGCGGCAGCAGCGTGAACACCGAGCCCGCGCCCGCCGCGATGCTGTCGACGACGCCGCTGAACTTGCGCATGCCGTAGGCATCGACCTTGATCGTCACCGGCTGGCCGGGACGGATGCGCTTGAGCTGCGTTTCCTTGAAGTTGGCGTCGATATAGACGTCGTCGAGCGGCACAATGTTGCCGAGGCGCTGGCCGACCGCGACGAAGTCGCCGGCGCTGACGAGACGGTTGGAGAAGGTGCCGTCGACGGGCGCACGCACCTGGGTGAAGCTGAGGTCGCGCTCGGCCTTGGCGAGCGTGGTCTTGAGTTCGGCGAGCTGCGCCTGCGCTTCGGCCTGCTGCGCCTTGGCGACGTCGACATTGCTGAGCGCGGCGTCATAGGCGGCCTGCGCGGCCTTGACCGCGGCGGCGCCCTGGTCGCGTCCGGCTTCCGAGGACTCGAAGGTGGCGCGCGAGGCAAAGCCCTTGCTGCTCAGCGCCTGCTGGCGCTCATAATCGAGATCGGCACGCTTGAGGCCGGCTTCGGCGGAGACGAACTGGGCCTTGGCCTGCGCGACCTGGCTCTCGAGCGCGGCGACCTGGCGGCCGATGCGATCGATGGTGGCCTGCTGGGTCGCGATCCGGGTCGCGGCGGCGTCGACCGCGATCTTGTAGTCGCCGTCGTCGATACGGAAGACGGTGTCGCCGGCACGGACCAGCGAGTTGTCGCCGGCGAGGATCGAGGAGATGTGGCCGGCAACGCGCGCGCCCAGCATGGTGTTGTTGGCGCGGACATAGGCGTCGTCGGTGGAGACGTAGAAGCGGCCGACCAGCGTGTAGTAGCCGGCATAGCTTGCGGCCGCGAGCGCGAGCAGCAGGCCGACGCCCATCAGGACGAATTTGCGCTTGCCGGGTTTGGGCGTGCCTGGTGCGGTTGCGGCGGGGGCCGGCTCGTCGGTCACGGGGCTCTCCGGCGCCTCATTGATGCGGCGCTTGGTTTCCTCAGCCACATGAGAGCGCAACTGCTCGGCCAGCGCAGCGGACTTTTCCGGCGCAGCGTCGCCACCCGCCTGCTCCGGCGCGTGGTCCTGCGCCTGATCCAGCGGGACGACGCGCGCAGCCTGGTCTCTCGATGCGGCCATAAAGGCCTCCCCAACAAAAAATCGCGAGCCGGGACACGCCGTCGCGCGGCCCTGGCCCCTCTCACGCATCCAAATATAATTGACCGAACGGTTCGGTCAATCTAAATTGTACCCCGCATCGGACCGTACTGGTCCGAATCCTTTCTTTAGGTTTCCATGGTCCAAGAACTGGCCAAGAACTAGCCAGGACCTGACCAAAACCTTTCGAGAACCTAAACCAATGGTTGCAGCCGACCGCGAACATCTGCGTGTTGTCTCCGAAGAAGACAGCTCAAAACGCCGCCAGATCCTGGACGGCGCGCGCAAGGTCTTCATGGATCTCGGTTTCGACGGCGCCAGCATGGGCGAGATTGCGCGGGCGGCCGCCGTCTCCAAGGGCACACTCTACGTCTATTTTGCCGACAAAAGCGCTCTGTTCGAGGCAATTTTGGAGCAGGAGGCGCTCCAGCACGGTCAGGTTGTATTTAATTTCGACCCGGCCCGCGATGTCGAGACCACGCTGAAGGATTTCGGCCAGGCTTACATCCATCTGCTCTGCCGGCCCGGCGGCGGATCCGCGATCCGCACCGTGATGGCGATCGCCGAGCGCATGCCCGATGTCGGCCGCCGCTACTATGTGCGCGTGCTGGACAAGACCATCAACAGGCTTGCCGAATATCTCGCAGCCCATGTCGCCTCTGGCGATCTCAAGATCGACGATTGCGACCTTGCCGCCACGCAGTTCATGGAACTGTCCAAGGCCTCGCTGTTTCTGCCCTTCGTCTTCCAGGCGGCGCCGCCGCCGTCGGAAGAACGCATGGCCGAAGTGGTCGACAGCGCGACGCGGATGTTTCTGGCGGCCTACCGGGCGAAGTAGCGTCTTCGTCCCCACCTAAATCTCTTCCATTCTGCGCCAACCATGCAGGACCCGGCGCGCATCGCGCGTGAACGTAAAGACGTGGCCGCCTCCCGCCGGCTGATCGTGGACGCGATCGATCGGATGGCCGGCATAGTGACAGAACAGCAGCGTACCGACGGCGCCGTGCCCGACGAACAAAACGTCGCCCGACCGGTTGCGCGCCAGCACCGCCTCGGCCTCGCGCACGATGCGTGCCTGCGCATCGATCGCCCGCTCCCAGCCGCGGATGCTGAGATGCGGCTGCGCGAAGAACTGATTGGCGACCTCTTCGAACTCGGCTGGCTTTAGAAAACCCGTCGCTGAGCGGTCGTTCTCATGCATGGCCTCGCGGATATCGATCATGAGGCCGAGCGGGCTCGCGATGATCTCAGCGGTCTCGATGGCCTCGCGCTCGCCGCTGGAGATGATCTGCGTGGTGCGCGCAAGCCAGCTTGTTTTTGCGAGCGCTTGGATGCGCGTGCGACCGACCGGGCTGAGGCGCCATTGCGGCACCGGCACGTCGGGATCGATTTGCACCTGCGGGTGGGTGAGATAGCGAATGATGTCGGGCATGCGATTCACGCGGTCACAGCCCGCATGAGCGCAGCGATATGCGGGAATGCTGTCCCGGATATCGCTTCGCTCATCCGGGCGACAAGGGGCGCGCGCATTGCGCGCCTAATCGTCCGAGAACTCGTCTTCCTCGTTGACCTTCTCGCGCTTGTTGGTCTTGCGCGCACCGAGCGCGCCGGTGACCGAGGGATCGCGCGCATTCGCATAGGGACGGCGTCCGCCAGCGCGCGCGGCGACCTCTTCGCCGGAGACGGCGGCGGGCTGGCAGATCAGGCGGCGGCTGGCGCGGCGCATCAAATCGACGTGGATGTGATCGTAGTGATAGACGTTGGAGCCCGGCGCCAGCACCGTGGTGAAGTGCGCGCAGGCGCCCGACTGCACGTCGCGCAAAAAGCCCTGCTCTTCCGGCATGCCGCGCCAGCCGTCTTTCACGGAGATACGGCGGCCGTCGGCAAGCACGAAGGCGGCGACATCGAGCGCATTGCCGAAGGCGTGTTCGGAAATGTGGGCGCTCGGGTTGCCGTTCATGCCGCGGCAGGAATAGGCGGAGATCTGATTGATCTCGACCACGCGGGCACCGAACCAGCGCATCGCCGATGGCTGCACAGTGTCGGCGAACCAGCGGTCGAGCTCGGACACGATCGGACAGGCCAGCGTCGCGGTCGGCTTGATCGCGACCGGCCCGACGGCGGTGACGGGATTGCCTTGCGCAGGGCCGAGGCGCGGCGGCTGTTGCGCAGGGGCTTGCGAATAAGGCGCCGGCCGCGGCGGATAGCTCGGTGCATTCATGTAGCGCGCCGCGCCGGCGGCATCGGTACCTTCGGCCGGCAGGTCGATCTCGTCTTCCTGAGGCGCGACGCCAGGCGCACTCAGCGACACCGGGCCGGAGGATGCGCCATAGCCAGAGGGCTGGCGCACCGCGCTCTCGGGATAGTTCGATCGCTGCGGATAGGAGGATGCCGGATAGTTCGATTGCGGCTGCGTCACCGGCCAGCGTGGCTGGTTGCCGACGTTTCCGGGCGGGCGCAATTCCTCGTCGGCAAAACCGTAGCTGCTGGTGCCTTCGCCGATGGCGGCGACCTTCAGCGGAAACTCGGCGCCGCACATGCCGGGGCCGGAGATTGGTTCGATCCGAACGATCTCCGCGCTCTCTTTTACGGCGCCGGATTTCAGGCACGCCGCTTCGGCCTCGGCCCGCCACGGTTCACGTTCGGCCTGGAACAAGCCGCGTCCGCAACCCGCGAGCGAAACAAGGACGATGGAGCCGACGAGATACAAACGAACTCCGCGCGTCATGCGCGCACGTTCGGTGAATTTACTTAAAGACTCTTCAACGTGTTGATTTCAGCCTTCTTTAACCATGCCGGGCGCGGGCGTGAGATTGCCGCGCCGGTTGAACGACAGCACGGCTGACTTTTTTGGAAGTTCACTCTCTGTTAACCATAATAGTTGCGCGCGAGGCGGCGCGCGCAGAGGGAGCAATCCCAAGGGGATCTCAGGGAGCAACGTCATGACGTTCGTCGGGAGACTGAGCGTTATCACTGCGTACATCGCCATGGCCTTTGTCGGCGCCATCGTGCTCGGGATGATCTAGCAGCGACTACCGACCGCATTGCAGGACCAGCCCGGTTGCGTTCGCCGGGCGTTCTGCTGCATTCAAAATTCGAGCAGTCTGATCCCGTGATGCCGCCAATCTTGAAACTTCGGCACATCATGCCGGGGTTGTCGGGATCGGGATAGCGATCGTCCTTCTCGCGGCGAGTATAGCTGAAGCGCCAGCCACGTGCGCGCATGCAGCGTTTGTAGCCTGCCGATGTCGCCGTGCCGTTCTGCGGCGCGCCGAACTGCGCGTCGCAGAACCCGCTATCAACGTTCAGCGCGTCGTCGCCGCGCTTCTGCTTCAGCACGTTGGTCCAGATATCGGTGTCGGCGTGCGCCGAGATCGCGCTGCCGATCAGCAGCGCAGCGATGAGGGCAAGACGTTTCATGTAGGCTCTCCTTGCGTGCGTCGTCAGCCATCGGTCGCGCGCAAGGCAGATGCGGGTTCGGTGCGAGACGATTACAAATTAGACAGGCAAAACTGCCACCTTCCCTGGAGGACCCCTGGAGGGGAGGGTAAGAGGTGCGCGTTGCTACGACCGCGCGCCCCACTGCCGCGACGTCGTGATCAGTTTCTCTTGCCCCTCCTCGACGCGCACCCAATCGCTGCCGGAGCACCAGAAGTGGCCGAGCGCGCAAGCCTCGACGTGGAGCCTGCCGGAGGCCTTCAGCGTCATCGTGGCATAATAAGTGTTGCCGCTGGAGCGGCTGTAGATGTTGCCGGTCCAGACGTCGTCCGATTTCGGTTTCATGTTGACGAGCACGCTCTCGCCTTTGGTCGAAGCTTCCGTCAGTGCATAACCGCACAGCGCGGGGCCGCAATGTTCGATGCGCACCGTACCCTTGGCACCCGCGCTCTCCCATTGACCGAGCGGCGCGTCCGCAGGCTCGTCATCGGTATGCTGTGAGATCGCGACTGGCTTTGGCGCGATGACCGGGGGTGCAACGCGTGGCGGATCGAGAGATGTCGTTCGAGGCGGGTCGATACTCGGCGGCGCGGGCCTTGGCGGCAGCGGCAGAACAATTGGCTGTGATGTCGTGGCCGCAACCACAGGCGCGAGCGGCGGTGCGGGCGGCGCCACGACAATTGTCGCCTGCGGCGGTCTGACTGGCGATGCGACACAAACCGGCTGCGGCTGCACGATGGCCGGCGCAGGCGCGGGCGGCGGGGCCGGTGTGGTGTCGACATCCTCTATCCGCTTGATGCCGGGATTGGTGGAAATCGAAACGCAAGAGGTCGACCGGCAATTCCGAGGTGCTTCGACATGGAACCGGTGGCCGCCAATCGAGAAGGAATAGGAACCGGCCTGCGCTGCGGGCGCGACCGCCATCAGTGCGATCAATGTGCCAAGCGAAGTCGCAAGCCGCTTCATCGACGCCTCCCTCCGTGTCGCGACGACGTTACGCAAGGGAACGGCGGCTGAATGTGCGCTGGCTCACCCAAGCCCTGACGCGGCCGTTGTGAGGTCCATCACAGAAGACCGGATAAGCCAGGGATAGGGTCGAACCACATTCAGTCCGGCGCCGACTTCAGGCCATACCGGGACCACGCAACATCTGGGAGGTTGTCATGAACAAGCTCTACATCGCCGCCACCGCACTCTTCCTCGCTTCGACCGCCGCAGCCCATGCGGGCAATTCGATCTCGTTCCAGATCGAAGGCCAGCGCGTCCGCATCGAGACGCCGCGCAACTGCGCCTCGCTCGACTGCGTCACCATCGTGGCGCCCGGCCTGTCGAACAAGCCAATCAAGCTGAACAACATCAATCTCAACGGCCTTGGCTCCAAGGACGACGACGACACCACGCCGAGCACGACGACCGCGCAGCCCGCGCCGGCTCCGGTGCAGCAGCAGCCGGTGCAGGCAACTGTTCCGGCAGCCCCCGCAATTGCTCCTGCTGCCCCGGCCACGACCGTTGCCGCGGCTCCGTCCGTCGACACGACCACGCAGCCTGCGCCGGTTGCGGCTCCGGCGCCGGTCGCGACTGCACCTGCTTATGCGCCCGCTCCGGCGCCTGCCGCCGCCGCGCCGGCGCAGATCGCGAGCACGCCGCTCGGCGTGTGGGCGACCGAAGAGAACAAGGGCAATGTCCGCGTCGAGCAGTGCGGCACCGATCTCTGCGGCTATGCCGAGAAGAGCAATGAGCGGATTCTGATCAACATGAAGCCCGACGGCGCCAAGTGGAGCGGCCGCATCCACGACCCCGACTCCGGCCGCAACTACGACTCCACGATCGCGATGAAGGGCCCGAATGCGATGCGCGTGCAGGGCTGTGCCTTCGGCGGCATGTTCTGCGGCGGCCAGACCTGGAAGCGGGTGAGCTGAGGGCGAAGGGGTCATCCTTCGCGGCTGGCCAATTTTCCTGTTCTTATCATGGCGCCACGTCCCTGCCCGGGACGTGGCGTTTGAACGTTGACCTCATCCATGCGACAGATGTTCATCCGCCGTTCAGCCGGCTCCAGTTGAAATCGGTCGATCCTGCCTCGCGTTCTCACCGGGACCTCATTGTGGCTTTGATGGTGGCTTGGCGCCGCTTCGTGTTTGCTGTTCCGCTGCTGGCGTTGCCGCTGGCCGGCGCGGGCGATGCAGGCGCGTCCGATACGATCGAGCTTGCCCAAGCGCAGCCGCAGGCCCAGCCAACGCCCGCGCCTTCGCCGACGCCCGCAGCCTCGCCAGCACCGGCTGCGGATGCGCAGCCCGCCGCGGTCGAGCCGATCGGCAATGTCGCGACGGTGACTGGGATCGCGACCGTGGTCCGCGACAAGAATTCTTATCCGCTGAAAGTGCGCGACGACATCTATCTCAACGACGTAGTGCAGACCTCGTCGAACTCCGCGCTCGGCATCACCTTCAACGACGCCACCACGTTCAACCTCTCGGCCAGCGCCAAGATCACCATCGACAATTACGTCTATGAGGACGGCGGCAAGCAGAACTCGGCGATCTTCGACATCGGCAAGGGCACGGTCGCCTTCGTTGCAGCGGCGGTGGCGAAAAACGGCGACATGAAGATCGCGACGCCGACCGCAACGCTGGGCATCCGCGGCACCACCGGCGTCGTCGACGTGCCCGAGGGCGCGGCCGCGAGCCCCGCCAACAACGTCAACATCAAGCTCTATCCCGACGCCGACGGCCGGGTCGGGCATATCGACGTCAACGACCGCACCAGCGGCGCGCGGCTCGGTGCGCTGACGGAGGCATCGAGCGGCTTTGCGATCCGGCCGGGCACAGGCGGCCCGGGCGGCATGCGCTTTGCCGCGGTGCCGATCACGATTCCGCCGCAGCAGATCGCGCGCGACCGCGGCTTCGTCAGCCAGGTGCATGCGGCGCAGACCACGGGCCGGCAGATCGTCACCGAGCAGCGCGACTTCCGCCGCGCCAATCCCACCGCAAGCAGCCGGATTCCGCGGCCGGCCCAGCCGCCGCAGCAACAGCAATTGCGTCCGAACACAGCGCCGGGCCAACAGCCGCAGCAGCCCGGTCAGAACAACCGTCCGGGTCAGCAACAGCCGGGTACACCGAACCGCCAAGGTACGAAACCAGGCACGCAGACGCCGCAGCGGCAAGGACAGGGCGGCGCCTTGCAGCCGGGTACCCCGCGCGCCGGTCAGAGCCAGCAGCAACAAGGTGCGGGGCAGCCGGCAGGCCAGCCGCGCACCGGACAAGGCACGCAGCCCGGCGGCGCAGCGCCGACGCAGCCGGCACGCGCCGGCCAAACTCCGGCGCAGCCTGGCGGAGTCACGCCCGCGCAGCCGGGCGCGACGCCGCTGACCCCGCGCACGGGATTGCAGCCCGGCGCCCAACCGGCGGCCCAGCCGCAGCAAGGCGCGGTGCAGCGCCCGCCCGGCGTGCAGCAGCGCCTGCCCGGCGCACAGCGCCCCGCCGCGCCGCGCAAGCCCGCGCCGCCGAAGGAAAAGAAGAAGCGGTAGAGTCTAGTGTGCGCCGAAGCGCTCGGCGCGCCCCGCTCTATCCTCTGCCGTCATTGCGAGCGCAGCGAAGCAATCCAGAGTCCCTCCGCGGAAAGATTCTGGATTGCTTCGCTGCGCTCGCAATGACGACTTGGAAGGGGCTGGCGCTCCCCAACGATATTAGCTCGCGGATGCTCCCTCACCCGCAAGCGGCGCGAGATGAAGAGAACTCACGCCTCGCCGCGCAGCCACGCCCTTACCTTCTGCAACAAGCCGTGGCGCAGTTCGTCGACGGAGGCGGCTTCGGCGGGTGTCAGGGTCTGCAAGGCGGCATCGATATCGTCGGTCGCCAGCGGCGGCGGCTCGGCTGCAGGCGAAGATGCAAGGCCGGCAGCAGCGAGTGCGATCGGGCCGATCTGCACCAGGAAGGCGCGTTCGTATTCGCGCGACAGGCGCGCGATCGCGTCTTCCAGCGGCAGCCAGTCGACCGCCTTGATGTCGTTCATCAGCTTGCGGACAGGACCGCCTTCGGCCTCCATCCGCCAGAAATGCACGACCTTGGAGCGACCACCGGACTGGTAGACCAGCGTGCCCAAAAACTCGTGGATGGCGACCTCATGGCCGGTTTCTTCCAGCACCTCGCGGTGCGCGGCCTGTTTCGGCGTTTCGCCGTCATCGAGCTTGCCCTTGGGCAAGACCCATTCGTTGCGCTTGCGCTGGCGCACGATCGCGATCAGCGGCGGAGCACCACGCCGCAGCACAATACCACCCGCCGCCATCACCGGCGCCCGCGCCATCACCAAATCCGTGTCGATCGACCCCCGCGGATGATATAGACAGCCGACACGGCAGATTGAAGGCTAGTTTTTCCTCAGCAACGCTTGACCGGCCCGGATGCGCGTGCCCTCAGTGATGCCATCGCAGAAGGTAAAATCGCCGGGTGCGAGGATGATGATGGTCGAGCCGTGCTCGAACCAGCCGAGCTCCTCGCCCTTGGTCACGTTGACGTCACAGGGGAAGTTGACAGGCCCCCTGGTCTGCGCGTTCAGCACCATGCCGAGGAAGTGCAGGCGGATGCTCGCGACCAGGATCGCGGCGACCGGCACCAGTGTCACGACCTCGCCGGATGAGAGATGCGTGCGGATCACCGCGCGTTCGTTCTTGCAGAACAGGCGTTCGACCCGCTTCAGCGCGATCGGGTTGACGTTCCAGACGTCGCCATGGATCAGCGTGACGCGCTCGATGTGTGCATCGTAGGGCGCATGGAAGCGGTGATACATGCTCGAGGTCAGCCGCAGCGTGACGAAGCTTCCGTTGCGGTGCTGCTCGACCAGCGCGGAATCGCCGAGCAGGTCGAGCAGCGAATAGGGCGCGCCCTTGACCTGGAACAGCTCGGTGTCTGCGATCCGGCCATGGGCGCCGACGATGCCGTCGGACGGGCTGGCGACAACGGAAGGGTCGGGATCAAAGGGCCGCAGGCCCGGCTTGAGCTCCCGGGTGAAGCAATCGTGCAGGCTCTTGAAATGGGTCTTGCGCGCCTCCGACAAATCGAGATCGGAGAACAGCTTCCACAGGGCGATCGAGCCGTCCCGCACCAGCGGATTCTCGATCTTGGAGAACCAGCCCATGAAGCGGGTCAGCGCAGCGCGGGGGATGCGGTTGGTCAACAGGAAGTTGAGGTCTTCCTGCTGGGTGAAAGAGGCGATGAGGGCTTTGACTGTCATGAATCTGTCAGCTCGCAGTATTAGCGCTTGTTGTCATGGAAACGACACTCCCGATTCTTTCTTTGTCCGTGGCCGCCGCAGCGTCCGCTGCCGCCGCCTTCCCGAAGCTGAAGGCGCGGCTCGCATTGTCCCGCGCCAAGCACCGGTCGCTCGCCGGGCACTCCAAGATGTCGCGCCGGGTGGCGCGGCTGCTCCCGTTCTACGAGTTCAGAGACGGCGACTACTTCTCCTGCGACGGCGCGCCGGCGAACATCGCCGCCCAGCGCAAGGACGCCTTCTTCCGTCTCGCGCGCATCTACGCCGATCGCTACCCCAAGGGTCGCGCGATGACGCAGGAGGCGGCGGAAAAGATCTCCGACCTGAATTTCACCGAGACTTACCGCGTGCCGTTCCAGTTCTCGCGCCTGGTGCGCGAAAATCTGGGCACCTCGGCCTTCATGGAGTCCTCGAGCGGCGTCACCGTGAAGGACGTCGACGGCAACGTCTCCTACGACCTCACCGGCTCCTACGGCGTCAACATCTTCGGCAACGATTTCTACAAGGAGTGCATCGAGGGATCCGAGAAACGGGCGCATGCGCTCGGACCCGTGCTCGGCCCCTACCATCCCGTCATCCTCGAAAACGTGCAGCGGCTCTGCCAGATTTCGGGCCTCGACGAAGTCTCCTTCCACATGTCCGGCACCGAAGCCGTCATGCAGGCCGTGCGGCTCGCGCGCTACCACACTAAGCGAACCCATCTCGTCCGCTTTGCCGGCGCCTATCACGGCTGGTGGGGCGATGTGCAGCCCGGCGTCGGCAACCCCGTCACCGCGCACGAGACCTATACGCTTGCCGAAATGTCGGAGAAGACGCTGCACGTGCTGCGCACGCGCCGCGACATCGCCTGCGTTCTGGTCAATCCGCTCCAGGCGCTGCATCCGAATTCCAACGCCCCCGGCGATTCCGCGCTGGTTGATTCTTCCCGCGGCGGCAAGTTCGACCGCGCGGCCTATACCGAGTGGCTGAAGAAGCTGCGCGAGGTCTGCACCGAGCGTGGCATCGTGCTGATCTTCGACGAGGTCTTCGTCGGCTTCCGTCTCGCCGCCGGCGGCGCCCAGGAATATTTCGGCGTGCGCGCCGACATGGTGACCTACGGCAAGAGCCTCGCCGGCGGCCTGCCGGTCGGCGTGGTCTGCGGCAAGAAGGAGCTGATGCGCCGCTTCCGCGACGATCGTCCCGCCGACGTCTGCTTCGCCCGGGGCACCTTCAACTCGCATCCCTACGTCATGACGGCGATGGACGAATTCCTGAGCCGGCTCGCCAGCCCGAACTTCCGCGCCATCTATGACGGGCTGGAAGAGACCTGGAATGGCCGCGCGGAAAAGCTCAACCAGATGCTGACCGACGCGGGCCTGCCGGTGCAGGTCGCCAATCTGTCGTCGATCTGGACGGTGAAATACACCACGCCGTCCCGCTACAACTGGATGCTGCAATATTATTTGCGCGCCGAGGGCCTGTCGCTGAGCTGGGTCGGCAGCGGACGGCTGATCTTCAGCCTGAACTACACCGATGCCGACTTCACCGAGGTCTCCGAACGCTTCGTCCGCGCCGCCGAAAAGATGAAGGCCGATGGCTTCTGGTGGCACGATGGCGTGCTCACCAACAAGAGCATCAAGCGGCAGATCCTCAAAGAGATGCTGGCCAAGCGTTTTGGGCGCCGAGGCTAATTCGTCCAACGCCGTCATGGCCGGGCTTGTCCCGGCCATCCACGCGTCTCCGCGCGAAAGTCCCAAGACGTGGATGCCCGGCACAAGGCCGGGCATGACGCAACCATCAGACATCGGAGCGTTTGGTGAGAACAGCGCGCTCAGGCGTGCTGCTCTTCGAGCGTGGGCTCGGAGATCAGGCCCAGCGTGTGCTCGGGGTTGAGATGCAGGCCGGGGTCCATCAGCTCGCCGCGCATGAGCGCCAGCGGAGCATTGCGGTAGAGCATCAGATCGTGGAAGGGATCGGTCAGGATCTTGGTCATCCAGACGAGGCCGGTCTCGACGTCGCGGATGAAGAACAGGTGCACGGTGCGGAACAGCAGCCCGCCGCCGCCGATCACGAGCCAGATCTTGGCGACCTGCCGCATGAAATCGGTCGCGCTCGCCCAGGGCGTGAACAGGCCGAACAGCGTCGGATCGACTAACAGCACCAGTGGCGACAGCGCCCAGATCGCCATCAGCACCACTTTGCGCTGAAGGTTGTAGCCGACCTTGATGTCTTCCTTGTACTCGTGCGTGGCCTGGTTGATGTGGTCGAAATCGTGCGGTTCGAAGAAGAAGTGACCGGCCTGGCGCGAGGTCATCGAGACCAGCCAGCCGACCAGGGCGGAGATCATCGGATCGACGAACAGCCAGAGATAGGCGAAGAGGAAGCTCAGCGCGCTGACGAAGTGCAGGCTCTGATTGATGCGGCTGTGGTGATAGTAGCGATGGTCGTCCCAGCGCTGGATCCGCAGCTGCTCGAGATAATTCTTGATCATGCTCTCCCCCAAAATGCTTTCGGGTACGGGATTTACAGAGATTCGATGTACGTCGTGTGACATCATCATTTTGTCATGTGACGATGCGCAGCGACGCGATGACGCACGCGAACGCTAGCGGCGGCTCACGCCGCCGTGCTCAAGCCGCCTCTCTCAAGCCGCCTTGGCGACGTCGACCTTGCGGAAGCGTACCAGCGAGAAATGGCCGAGCGGCGGAATCAGACGGCGCTCGGCGAGTTCGATGCCGTTGGCGCCGGCCAGCCACTTCACATAGCGCGACCAGGCGAACTCGGCGGTGCGGAAGCCGAGCGGGCGCACCACCGGCTGGAGCTTCTGCTCGATGAAGCGACGCACGCCGGCATCGGCGCTGACGCGGGTGAGGATGATCAGCTCGCCGCCCGGGCGCAGCACGCGCGCGAATTCGTCGAGCGCGACTTCCGGATTCGGCACCGCGGTGACGACATATTGCGCCATCACGACGTCGAAGGAATTGTCGGGGAATTCGAGCTTCTCGGCGTCCATCACCGCGAGACCCTCGACGTTCTTCAGCTTGCCCTCGGTGACGCGCTGACGCGCCTTGTCCAGCATCGCTTCCGAAATATCGGTGCCGAAGATGCGCAGATGCGGCGCGTAGAGCGGCAGCGAGATGCCGGTGCCGACGCCGACCTCGAGCACGCGGCCGCCGATCTTGTTGGTGGCCGCGATCGCCGCCTGCCGGCCCTTGGCGAATACGCCGCCGAACACGAGATCGTAGACGGGCGCCCAGCGATCGTAGGCCTGCTCGACTGTGCCGCGGGTGAGGTCGAGCTGCTGGGTGCCGTCAAGGTTCATGATCTTAGCCATCGATGAGGTTCTCGCTGTGGTTCAAACGGAAAGGAATCAGCCGCGCACCGGCCGCCGCGCCATCACCGGCGAGGCGCGCAGAATGCGGCTGGGCTGGAGTGAGGTTAGGTTGCCGACGAACTGGCGCGCGCTGTTCTCCCAGGAGCGCTCCAGCGCGAAGTTGCGGCAGGTCTCGCGCGACATGGTGAGCGCGCGGAGGCAAGCTGCACGCAGATCGTGGTCGATCGCGCCGATCGGATGATCGGCGATGACGTCCTTCGGTCCCGTCACCGGAAACGCAGCAACCGGCGTGCCGCATGCGAGCGCCTCTAACTGCACCACGCCAAAGGTGTCGGTGAGGCTCGGGAACACGAAGACGTCGGCAGCCGCGAGATGCGCGGTCAGTTCCGCGCCCTTCTTCTCGCCGAGGAAGACGGCATCCGGATATTTCTTTTCGAGCGCCGCCTTCTGCGGCCCGTCGCCGACGACGACCTTGGTGCCGGGCAGATCGAGCGAGAGGAACGCTTCGAGATTCTTCTCCACCGCTACGCGCCCCATCGTCATGAAGATCGGACCCGGCAGATTGAGCTTGGCGGGAGCGTCCGGGTGGAACAGTTCGGTGTTCACGCCGCGCGTCCAGAATCCGAGCCGCTTGAAGCCACGCTCGGAAAGCTCCTGCCGCAGCGAGGGCGTCGCCACCATGGTCATGGCCGCGGCATCGTGGAAGTGTCGCAGCACGGCATAGCCGACAGCCGCGGGAATGCCGGTTCGCACCGAGACATATTCCGGAAAGCGCGTGGTGTAGGACGTCGTGAAAGCGAGCCGGTGGCGGCGGCAATAGGCCCGCGCGGCCCAGCCGATCGGGCCCTCGGTCGCGATGTGCAGCGCTTCAGGCGCGGCCTTCTCGATTCGCCGCGCGATCTCTTTGCCGCTTGGCAGCGCGATGCGCAGGCCCGGATAGGTCGGCAACGGCCACGACCGAAAACCGTCCGGCGTCAGGAAGTCGATCTCGACGTCGAGGGCCTTGGCGGCGGCCGCCAGCGAGGTCAGCGTCCGGACCACACCGTTAACCTGCGGATGCCAGGCGTCAGTCGCGATTAATACCCGCATGGGGAAATCCCGAGAGTTTGATGATTCTCGGCTTAGGACCATCAACCACGGATATTTCAGGCGTGTGACGTCACATAAGTGTCGGCCCGCTGTTTTGATCGTTAACAGCTTCGCCGGGCCACGAAACTGTCATGAAACAATCCTTTCCGCGACGAAACCGTTTTCGGTTTTCCGCGCAAACGTCCCGAAACTTTTTGCCGTTAGTGAATTAGGCAACGGAGCACCGAAACGGTGCCGGGTGACCAAGAAACACCGCGCAAACAGGGGCGACCAATGTTCAATCTGGACACGTTCAAGAACTATTCGCGCGCCGTGGCGCTCAGTGCCGTGGCTGTGACCGCAATCGCGTTTGCCGGCCCGGCCAAGGCCGCGCCCGTGCAGCTCTTCCCCTTCTTCCAGCCGCTGCCGCAGTTCACTGCGCCGGTTCAACCCTATCAGGCGGCGCCGTACCAGGCCGCGCCGTCCGAGGATCAGGACGCCGTCGAGACGCCGGCGCGTTTCCGCCGCCAGACCGTGAGCTACGCCACGCGCGAGGCGCCCGGCACCATCATCATCGATACGCCCAACACCTATCTGTATTACGTGCTGGGCAACGGCCAGGCTGTCCGCTACGGCATCGGCGTCGGCCGCGACGGCTTCACCTGGTCCGGCACCCAGTCGGTGACCAAGAAGGCCGAGTGGCCGGATTGGACCCCGCCGCCGGAGATGATCCAGCGCCAGCCCTATCTGCCGCGCCACATGGCCGGCGGCCCCGGCAACCCGCTCGGCGCGCGCGCCATGTATCTGGGCGGCACCGTCTACCGCATCCACGGCACCAACGCCCCCGACACGATCGGCAAGCACGTCTCCTCCGGCTGCATCCGCCTGACCAATGAGGACGTCTCCGACCTTTACTCCCGCGTCAATGTCGGCACCAAGGTGATCGTGCTGCCGATGAGCGAGCGCCGCGCGGACCTCGGAGCTGCAACGCGGTAGGCGGCGAATAGAATTGAGATGCGAACGGCCCCGGCGAGACCGGGGCCGTTTTCGTTTTTCGCCGGTGATCACGGCCATCCTTCGAGACGCCCGCAAGGGCGGGCTCCTCAAGGAGACCGCGGAGCGGTCGTCTCGAAGGACGAGGCGTTCACGCGGGCGGGGGCTCCTCACCTCCCGCCCCCACCTCGTCGCTCCGAAACCAGCCTCAGCCACGCCGCTGCATGAAACGCGCTCATCAGCAGATACATCGGCACCATCCCGCCGACGGACAGCCCGTGTCCGGCGGCGCAGAGCATCTCCGCCGGACCGCCGCCAAAGACAGCCGTCAGCACGGCCATGATCGCGAAGGTCGGGGTGGCAGCAAGACCCAGCCATCCGGCGAGGTGAGATGCGGCCACAGCCTCTCTGCCATCACCGACGGCGCCGGCGACCGGGCTGGCGGGATGGGTCTCGGTCACTGCGCGCCGGCCGCGCGCAGCGCGATCTCGCCGGCGTCCGACACCTCGACCCATTTTTTGTCGGGCGCAGCACCTTCCGCGTAGCTGTCGTTCCAGTTCCACCATTTATAGGTCGGGGACTGCGGATAGCCCGCCGGCGAATCCTCCCAGGGCTCCTGGCGGCCGAGCGGGGTGATGTCGAGATAGTTCCAGGTGCCGCCCATCTGCTCGTCGCCACGGCTCTTGATGAGGTAGGTGCGGAAGATGCGATTGCCGTCGTGGAAAAACACGTTGGTCCCGTGCCATTCGCCGACGCCGAAATCGGCGTCAAAACTGTCGGTGATGGTGACCCACGGAATCTCCCAGCCCATCCGCTGCTTCAGCCGCGCGATATCCGCCTGGGGCGCGCGGGAGGCGAAGACGAGCGTGGTGTCGCGGGCGTTCAAATGGGCGACATGGGCGACCTGGTCGGCCACCATGGAGCAGCCCCGGCACGCATGGTCGGGCCAGCCGAACACGCCCGGCTCGAAGAAGGCCCGGTAGACGATGAGCTGCCGCCGGCCCTGGAACAGATCGAGCAGACTGGCCTTGCCCGCAGGCACATCGAATGCGTAGGTTTTGTCGACTTCCATCCACGGCATGCGCCGGCGTTCGGCGGCGAGAGCGTCGCGGGCGCGGGTATGCGCCTTTTCCTTCACGAGCAGTTGCTGACGGGCTGCCTCCCAGTCCTGCGGCGACACCACTGGCGGTGTTTGCATGGCGGGCTGTCCGTTGTTCCGTTTGTCCTGGGCTGATTTAGTGGCTGTCGTCATGGCTCTCCGAACCTTTTGCTTGGGCGATCGTCCTGCGCCGCACCGGCGCAGACCGAAGCGCGTCTCACCGCACATCGTCGGCCGTGAGCCAGTTCTCGCACCGGACGATGGCGCGGTGGGAGTAACAAGTGTGGCGGGATTTTCATGGAGTCGCTGATCACCGCCGCCGCGCGTGCGCTCGAAGCCGGCGATCCGCTCGGCGCGTTGAACCGCGTGGCGCTCCGCAACGATGCGCCCTCGCTCGCGCTGCGCGGCATCGCGATGGCGCAGCTCGGCGATCTCGTTCGGGCCAAGGCACTGCTGCGAAGCGCGGCGCGCGCCTTCGGGCCGAGAGAGGCCGTCGCGCGCGCCAGATGCGTGGTGGCCGAGGCCGAGATCGCGCTCGTCTCGCGCGACCTGAGCTGGCCGGCGCGGACGCTCGCGGCGGCGCGGGCGACACTCGAACGGCATGGCGATCTCGCCAATGCCGCCCATGCAGGCCATATCGAGGCGCGCCGCCTGCTTCTGATCGGACGCCCCGACGACGCCGAGCGGACGCTGGCCGAGCTTCCCGCCTCCCCGCTCCCGCCTGCATCTCAGGTCGTCCGCGAGCTGGTGGTCGCCGGCATCGCAATCAGGCGGCTGAAAACAAAAGATGCACGCGCGGCGCTCGACCTGGCGGCTCGCGCAGCGCGGCTGGCTAACATCCCGGCGCTCGTGGCCGAGGTCAACGCTGCGAATCTCGTCCTCGACACGCCGGCCGCGCGCCTGATCGCGCGCGGCAGCGAACACCCGTTGTTGCTCGGAGAGGTCGAAAGACTGGCGACCTCGACAGCGCTCGTCATGGACACCTTCCATCATGTCGTGCGCAGGCAAGGCACTGTCGTGTCGTTCGGAACGCGGCCAGTGCTGTTCGCGCTCGCCCGTCTCCTGGCGCAGGCATGGCCCGCGGATGTCTCGCGAGAGGCGTTGATATCAGGTGCATTTCAAGCGAAGCACGCCGATGAGTCGCACCGCGCGCGATTGCGCGTCGAGATCGGGCGGCTCCGCACCAAGCTCAAGCCGCTGGCCGAAATCAGCGCGACGAAGCTGGGTTTTGTTCTGGCGCCGCGGAAGACGCGCGACGTCCTCGTGCTGGCGCGGCCCGTCGAGGAAAAGCACGCCGCCGTCCTCGCCATTCTCGCCGACGGCGAGCCCTGGTCGAGCTCGGCGCTCGCGCTTGCGCTTGGCATGAGCACGCGCACGGTGCAACGGGCGCTCGAGGAGCTCGCGCGATCGAACAAGGTGCAGTCGTTCGGACACGGCCGGGCGCGCCGCTGGATGACCCCGCCTGTCCCCGGCTTCCCGACAGGCTTGTTACTCCCCGGACCGCTGCTGAAGACGTAAGATGATGGATCGCCTCACAAGGACCAAGCCATGAAACGTTCAGCCGCCGAGATCATCCGGGAGTACGGGCCTTTTGAAGGCATCGAGAACGTACATGGCGTCACCTATGACGGCACCCATGTCTGGTTCGCATCGGGCGACAAGTTGAATGCGGTCGACCCGGCGAACGGCAAGATCTCCCGCTCGCTCGATGTCGCCGCACATGCAGGAACGGCGTTCGACGGCCGGCACCTGTTCCAGATCGCCGAGGATCGCATCCAGAAGATCGACGCCGCGACCGGCCAGGTGCTGACCACCATCCCGGCGCCGGGTGGCGGCGGCGATTCCGGCCTGGCCTGGGCCGAAGGCTCGCTCTGGGTCGGACAGTATCGCGAGCGCAAGATCCATCAGATCAATCCGGACACGGGGGCGGTGCTTCGCACCATCGAAAGCAAGCGCTTCGTCACTGGCGTGACCTGGGTCGATGGCGAACTCTGGCACGGCACCTGGGAAGGCGACGACAGCGACGTGCGGCGGATCGATCCCGACACCGGAAAGGTGCTGGAGCAGCTCGACCTGCCGTCCGGGACAATGGTCTCGGGACTGGAGTCCGACGGCGGCGATCGCTTGTTCTGCGGCGGCGGAAGCGCCGGCAAGGTGAGGGCGGTCCGCCGTCCCAGGCGAGGTGATCCTCAATGAGGAATAGACGGTCACGGCAAGGTGGCAGCCGTTAAACCCATTCGCCCCAATTCCACCCCATCGGTGCGCTCTAGCGCCCTCCTCGGCAGCCCTATAGAATCCCAACCGGGGCGGCCTGGGGGTGAGATGCGTCTGACGTTGAACTTGAAGACTGTCCTGATTGCCGTCGTGGTCCTTGCGGCGTCGTTTTTCGTCAGCCTGAAGGCGATGGACTGGCTATCGCCGCGCGCGACCAATCCGGCGCCGGCGATCGCGCAACTGCCGCCGCTGCCGCCCACCTCGCGCAACTCGATCGTGGTGGCGCCGGTGGCGATCGCGCTGTCGGCCATCCGCGACCAGGCCGAGAAAGCCTCGCCGCGCAATTTCGCCGGCAAGGCTGACAATCCGATCTCGCAGATCCTGCAAAACGCCGATATCGGCTGGACGGCTGTGCGCGGACCGATATCGACCACGGGCGACAAGGACGTGCTGACGCTATCGACGCCGCTCACCGGCAAGCTGAACGTGACGGGGTCGCTGTCGTCGAAAGCCACCGGCGCGCTTGGCGATGCGCTGGGCAGCGTGCTCGGCGGTGACGCGGCAAAACGGATCGGCGCGGTCAACATCAAGAACCTGAATGCAAGCGCCGAGATCAAGGGCAATGTGGTCGTGACCTCGCGCCCGAAGCTCGCGGCGAACTGGCACCTCGAGCCCAATCTCGGCGCGCAGGTCAATCTCGGCAACACCGATCTGTCGGTCGCTGGCGCCAAGGTCAACGTGCCGGCGCAGGTCAAGCCGCTGATCGACAAGACGGTCGGCGAACAGCTCAACGCCGTCTCCGAGCGTATTCGCAACGACCCGAGCTTGCGCGACAACGCGAAGACCCAATGGGCCAAGGCCTGCCGCTCGATCCCGCTGCAAGGCACGGGATCCTCGGCCACGCTGCCGCCGCTCTGGCTCGAGATGAAGCCGGTGCGGGCAATCGCGGCGCAGCCGCGCGTCGACGCGCAGGCCGTGACGCTGCTTCTGGGGCTCGAGGCGGAGACGCGCGTCACCACGGCGCAGACCAAGCCGGACTGCCCGTTCCCCGACAAGATCTCGATCGTGCCGCCGACCGGCACCGGCGTGAACATCGGCGTGCCGATCGACATACCCTTCACCGAGATCAACAAGCTGATCGCAGCCCAAATGGTCGGCCACACCTATCCCGAGGACGGCTCCGGTCCGGTCGACGTCACCGTGAAGAGCGTCAACGTGATCCCGTCGGGCGAGCGGCTGTTGATCTCGCTGCTGGTGCGCGCCAAGGAGAAGAAGAGCTGGCTCGGCCTCGGCGCCGAGGCGACCGTGCACATCTGGGGGCGGCCGATGCTCGACCAGGAGCAGCAGACTCTGCGGCTCGCCGACATCCAGCTCGCGGTGGAATCCGAAGCCGCGTTCGGCCTGCTCGGGGCTGCTGCGCGCGCGGTGGTACCGCAGATGCAACAGGCACTGGTGCAAAAGGCGTCGCTCGACCTGAAGCCGATCGCCGCCAACGCGCGCGAGAAGATCGCGGCCGTGATCGCCGACTACCAGAAGAGCGAGGACGGCCTGCGCGTGGACGCCAAGATCGAAAGCCTGACGCTGGCCGACATCGCCTTCGACTCCAAGACACTGCGCATCGTCGCGGAAGCCGGCGGTACACTGAACGTGTATGTGACGAAGCTGTCGGGGATGTAGCGCGCCTCCCCTCACCGGGCCCGCGCGCTCGTCGCTTGCGCCGCTGGCATTCTCGTCGGACGATGCTAAGCTATTCCTCGCAACCTCGGACGAGGTGCTGACAGCACTGTAGCTGATGACGCGAGGACGACATGGAAGCCGGCATGGTCACAGCCGCGTCGGCGCTGGTGCGCTTTTCCGGCATTCAGAAGACCTATGATGGCGAGCACCTCGTGGTGAAGAACCTCGATCTCGACATCAGGAAGGGCGAGTTCATCACCCTGCTCGGCCCGTCGGGTTCGGGCAAGACGACCACGCTGATGATGCTGGCTGGCTTCGAGGTTCCGACCCAGGGCGAGATCTACCTCGCTGACCGGTCGATCAAGAACGTCCCGCCCCACAAGCGCGACATCGGCATGGTGTTCCAGAACTATGCCTTGTTTCCTCACCTGACGATCGCGGAGAATATCGCTTTCCCGCTGTCCGTTCGCAACACGAACAAGGCGGAAGCGCAGGAACGCGTCAAAGCGGCGTTGCGCATGATCAAGATGGAAACCCTGGCGCAGCGGCGCCCCGGGCAGCTGTCCGGCGGTCAGCAGCAGCGCGTGGCGCTGGCCCGCGCGCTGGTTTTCAATCCGCAACTCGTGCTGATGGACGAGCCCCTGGGCGCCCTGGACAAGCGCCTGCGGGAGCAGATGCAACTGGAGATCAAGCAACTGCACGAGACGATGGGTATCACCGTCGTCTACGTCACCCACGATCAGAGTGAAGCGCTCACCATGTCGGACCGCATCGCCGTGTTCAACGACGGCATCGTGCAGCAGATCGACAGGCCCGATGCGCTCTATGAGCATCCGGTGAACAGCTTCGTCGCCCACTTCATCGGCGAGAACAACGTGCTGGCCGGCACCGTCGAGACTGTCGAAAAAGAATATTGCCGCGTCGCGCTGGCGGGTGGCGGCGCCGTGACCGCACGGGCGGTCAATGTATCAGGCGCGGGCGCATCGACCTCCCTGTCGGTGCGGCCGGAGCGGATCGCCATTGTCACGGACGGCACCGGCGAGGGACCGAACCACCTGCCGGCCAAGGTGCGTAACACCATCTATCTCGGCGACCACGCGCTGGCCGTGCTCGATGTCGCCGGCAACGGGGAGTTCATGGTCAAGCTTCAGCCAGGCGCACATGACAGCCCAATATCTGGCAGCCCAAGACCTGGCAACCTAAGACCTGGTGAAAGCGTGTTCATCACCTTCCGCCCCGAGGACTGCCTGGCCCTCGATCCCGTCTGATCCAACACAAGCGGCACCGGCATCAATCAACCTCAACGCAACTGATATGAAGAAGGAACAAAGGCCATGCTGAAGCGCAAGATTGGCAAGATTGCCCTGGGTTTCGTCGCAGCGTTCAGCGCCAGCGCTGCGCTGGCCACGGTCGCGCATGCGCGTGACCTCACCGTGGTGTCGTGGGGCGGCGCGTATCAGGATGCCCAGAAGAAGGTCTATTTCGAGCCGTTCAAGAAGGCAGCCGGCGCGCCGATGAACGACGAGTCCTGGGACGGCGGCGTCGGCGTGTTGCGCGCCAAGGTGCAGGGCGGCGCCGCCACCTGGGACGTCGTCCAGGTCGAGAGCGACGAACTCGCGGTCGGCTGCGAGGAAGGCCTGTTCGAGAAGCTGGATTATTCCAAGATCGGCGGCGAGGCCGCCTATATCCCGCCGTCAGTCAATCCCTGCGGCGTCGGCGCCATCCTCTACGATTTCGTTCTCGGCTACGACAAGGACAAGCTGAAGGACGCCCCTCACGGCTGGGCCGACTTCTTCGACATCAAGAAGATTCCGGGCAAGCGGGCCTTGCGTCAGGGCCCGAAGACCACGCTGGAGATCGCCCTCATGGCTGACGGCGTCGCACCGAAGGACGTCTACAAGGTGCTGGCGACCGACGAGGGCATCGAGCGCGCGTTCAAGAAGCTGGACGCCATCAAGGGCGACATCGTCTGGTGGAAGGCCGGCGCTCAGCCGCCGCAATTGCTCGCCTCTGGCGAGGTCGTGATGACCTCGGTCTACAATGGCCGCATCGACACCGCGAACAAGAGCGAGAAGAAGAATTTTGGCATGGTGTGGGACGGAGCGCTCTTCACCCTCGACAGTTGGGTCATCCTGAAGGGCAGCCCGAACAAGGACGCGGCCTACAAGTTCCTGGACTTCGCAGGCAAGGCGGAGAACCAGTCCAAACTGTCGGAGAACATTGCTTATGGCACCTCGAACAAGGACGCAGCCGCTCTGCTCGCGCCCGCGGTTCTGAAGGACCTGCCGACCGCGCCTGACAACATCAAGAACGCGGTCGAAATCAACGTTGCCTTCTGGCTCGAGAATATCGACCGCCTGACCGAGCGCTTCAACAAATGGGCCGCGAAGTAGCGCGCCCCGCAGGGCTCGACCCAAGGCTAGACCGAAGGCTCGACCAATGACGGATGCGTTCTTGACCGGCGCCGATGCATCGACCGAAGTCCCGCTCAAGCGCCGATTGAGGCGAGCGGAGCGGACACGCCAGGTCAAGGCATTGGCGCTGGTTCTGCCGCTTCTGCTGTTTCTGCTCTTCACCTTCGCAGGCCCGATCGCCGGCATGCTGTGGCGCGCGCTCGATGACAGGGAAGTGCGTCAGGCTCTACCTCAAACAATAGCTGCTCTCGCCAGCTGGGACGGCAAGGACCTGCCGGACGAAAAGGCCTACGCGGCGCTGGCAAGCGACATCCTGGCGGCGCGCGCCTCCGGCACCATCGCCATCGCGGCCAAGCGGCTCAACTACGCAATGAACGGCTTCCGCACGATCCTGACCAGCACGGCACGCAATCTGAAGGCGGTGCCGGAGTCGGGCACCGCCAAGGAGACGCTGGGCAAGATCAACCCGGCCTGGCGCGAACGTACCACCTGGACGACGATCAAGGACGCCAGTGGTCCAGTGACCGGCTTCTACCTTCTGGCGGCACTCGACCTGACGCGGAACGTGGACGGCGCGATCGTCGCAGCCCCGCCGGATCAGGCGATCTACCGTGACGTTTTCGCCCGCACCTTCCTCATCAGCCTTGGCGTCACGGCACTCTGCCTGATCCTTGGCTTCCCGGTCGCCTACCTGCTGGCGACGCTGCCGCCGGGCCGCTCGAATCTGCTGATGATCTTCGTCCTGCTGCCGTTCTGGACGTCGCTTCTGGTCCGCACCTGCGCCTGGATCGTGGTGTTGCAGAGCAAGGGCGTCGTGAACGACAGCCTGCACTGGCTTGGCATCATCGACGAGCCGTTGCGCCTGATCTACAATCGCTTCGGTGTCTGCGTGGCCATGACCCACGTTCTCCTGCCGTTCATGATCCTGCCGCTGTACAGCAGCATGAAGGCGATCTCGCCTGCTTACATGCGTGCCGCCGCCTCGCTCGGTGCGCCACCGACCACCGCCTTCCTGCGGATCTACCTGCCGCAAACCCTGCCCGGCATCGGCGCCGGAAGCCTGCTCGTCTTCATCCTGGCGCTCGGCTACTACATCACGCCGGCACTCGTCGGAGGCGCCGCCGACCAGATGATCAGCTACTTCATCGCGCTCTACACAACCGAGACCGCCAATTGGGGCCTTGCTTCGGCGTTGGGCGCGGTGCTGCTGCTGGCCACTGTTCTGCTCGCTCTCGTCTACGGCAAGCTGGTGCAGGGTCAGCAGGTCACGGGAGGAATGAAGAATTGAGCGATAATCCCTCCCTGCGCACGCCCAGCCAGCGCATCGCGTGGACTGCGACCATCGCCATCTCCACGCTGGTGTTCATCTTCCTGATCGCGCCAATCCTCGCGATCATGCCGCTGTCCTTCAGCTCGGGCTCGTACCTGACCTATCCGCTGCCGGGCTTCTCCTTGCGCTGGTACGACGACTTCATCAATTCGCCGCGCTGGATGAATTCGCTGAAGAACAGCATGATCATCGGCGTCGCCTCCACCCTGCTGTCGATGGTTCTCGGCACGCTGGCCGCGCTGGGGCTGGCGCAGTGGAAGAGCCGGTTCAAACCGCTCGTGCTGGCTTTCGTGCTGTCGCCGGTCGTCGTGCCCGGTGTCATCACCGCGGTCGGCCTGTATTTCTTCTTCGCGCCGATCGGACTGACCGGCAGCTATCTCGGCTTGATCCTGGCCCACACCGCGCTGGCGACGCCCTTTGTGGTGATCACGGTCGGCGCGACGCTGCAAAGCTTCGACACCAATCTGGCTCGCGCCGCCGCCTCGCTTGGCGCCTCGCCGCTTGAGGCGTTCCGCCGCGTGATCCTGCCGCTGATCCTGCCCGGCGTGGCGTCGGGCGCGCTGTTCGCATTCGCGACCAGCTTCGATGAGGTCGTGATCGTGCTGTTCATGGCAGGTCCCGAGCAGCGCACCCTGCCGCGCGAGATGTTCAGCGGCATCCGCGAGAACATCAGCCCGACCATCACGGCAGCAGCGGTGATTCTGACGACGGTATCGGTCATCCTCCTCGCCACCCTGGAAGGCTTGCGCCGACGCAACGAACGGCTCAAGGGCAGCAGCGCGTAAAGGGCGGCGCCCGGATCTGCCTCCGCGAATTCATCGCGAGCCAGATCACTCGCGGATAGAACCCCTTACCCGCGCTCGCGATGCGCGAGCATTCTCGCGCACAAGGGAACAGGGTTAACACCGCTGCCCCCTACTTATTCTCAATCTCCCCGCACGTCCTTGGCTTTGCGGCCGGCGTCGATTGCGGCTAGAACCTCCTTGCAACAAGACCCAAAACAACAACGCTGAGGGAACAACACCATGCAAAAACTCATTGCCGCTGTCGCGGCCAGCTTCGCCATCGCCGCGACATGCGGCACGGCGCAGGCGCAGATTTCCGACGACGTCGTCAAGATCGGCGTGCTCACGGACATGTCGAGCCTCTATGCGGATGCGACCGGCAAGGGCTCGCTCGCTGCCGTGGAAATGGCGGTCGCCGATTACGGCGCCAAGGTCGCCGGCAAGCCCGTGCAAGTGGTCGCCGCCGACCACCAGAACAAGCCCGACGTCGGCGTCAACATCGCCCGCAACTGGTACGACAACGAGAAGGTCGATGCGATCTTCGACGTGCCGACGTCCTCGGTCGCACTGCCGATCTCGGCGCTGACGCGCGAGAAGAACAAGATCAACATCAATTCCGGCGGCGGATCGTCCGACATCACCGGCGTCGCCTGCTCGCCCAACACGGTGCACTGGACCTACGACACCTATGCGCTGTCGAACGTCGCCGGCAAGGCGATGGTCAAGCGCGGCGAGGACACCTGGTTCTTCGTCACCGCCGACTACGCGTTCGGCATGGCGCTTCAGCGTGACGCCGCCAACGTCGTCAAGGAGAGCGGCGGCAAGGTGCTGGGCGAGGTCCGCCACCCGCTCAACTCGTCGGACTTCTCGTCCTTCCTGCTTCAGGCCCAGGCCTCCAAGGCCAAGGTGGTCGCGCTGGCGAATGCCGGCGGCGACACCACCAACGCGCTGAAACAGGCCGCCGAGTTCGGACTCGTCCAGGGCGGCCAGAAGATGATCGCGCTGCTCCAGGAGATCACCGACACGCACTCGCTCGGCGTCAAGGCGACGCAAGGCCTGATCGTCACCGACGCGTTCTACTGGGACATGAACGACGAGACGCGCGCCTTCTCGAAGCGCTTCAACGAAAAAGTCGGCCACATGCCGACCATGATCCAGGCCGGCCTCTATTCGGCGACCATGCACTATCTGAAGGCGATCGAGGCCATCAAGACCGACGAGGCGCCGAAGGTGATGGAGCAGATGCGCGCCACGCCGGTCAACGACTTCTTCGCCAAGAACGGCAAGATCCGCATCGACGGCCGCATGGTCCACGACATGTATCTGTTCGAGGTGAAGAAGCCCGAAGAGTCCAAGAACGAGTGGGACCTCTACAAGCTGATCGCCACCGTGCCCGGCGACGAAGCCTTCCGCCCGCTCGACAAGGGCGGCTGCCCGCTGGTGAAGGGAAATTGAGGTTATCCGTCATTGCGAGCGCAGCGAAGCAATCCAGAGTCCCTCCGCGGTAACAGCCTGGATTGCTTCGTCGCATCAGCGCAAAATTGCTGCGCAGTTTTGTCGCGAGCTCCTCGCAATGACAAGAATACAGCGCGCCCGGTGAAAACCGGGCGCGCTTCGTTTAGACACTCACGCGGGCCGCATTACTCCGCGTACTTGAACTCGGGCATGTTCTTCAGCTCGTCCTTGCTCGCATTGAACACCGCGTGGTCCGGATACCACTTGGAGGTGGACGACGCGGTCGTGCTCGTCGTTACGGTCTTGTCGGTGCCGGTCGCGGCGCCTGTGGTGGTGGTCGCAGCTGGCCTGGCGTTCGGATTCGTGCCGGTGCCGGTATAGGCCACAGCCTCGTTGACGAATTTCAGCTTGTCATAGGGCACGGCGACGAGATGCTCGCCCATGCCGAGGAAGCCGCCGACGCCGATCACCGCAATCTTGACGTCACCGTTCTTGTCCATCAGCAGGTCGTTGATCGAGCCGATATTCTCGTGGGCGTCGTTATAGATCTTCAGGCCAGCCATTTTCGACGCCCGCCACTCGCCGGAAGCGGTCGTGGTGGTTGTCGTCGCGGTGGTGGCCGCGGTCGGCGTCTTGTCTGTGGTGGCGGTCGGCGCTTGCGCAATCGCAACGGTCGCAAACAGCGCGGTGCCGGCAAGGCCGGCGGCGATCGATTTCATCAACATGTTGTCCTCTCCTTCAGCAAACTTGTGCAGAGAGAACAGCCACGATCACGCGCAGTTCCTGAGCTGCGGCAATTTCGTCGCGTGATGATGGCACTGCGTCGCGACGAAAGTTCCCGGACTACTCAGGCAAGTCACACAGGAACGTTCGAGATGCACAGTTCCCCGCCGACGATCATGCGCCCTGGGTGAAGCACGATCGCGGCGAGGAATGCGCCAACCGGCGTCGCTCCGGTCAGCTCTGGTAGTCGATCAGAAGTGCCGAGAAATCGGAGCTGCTCGACGAGGTCGTCGTGCTGCCATTGGCGCCGTAAGACGAACTCGACGACTGCGACTGCTGGAGTGCCTGGAGGAACTGCTCGAGGATCTTGGCCGTGCTGGACTCGGTCGAGCTGCTGCTCGTCGAATCCGTGGACGACGAATCCGAAGACGAGCTGTCATCCGACGGCGGTGGACCGGGCGGCGGGCCGCCTGCACCACCCGCACCACCGGGACCCTTGCCGAAGGCGGACTGAAACACGCCCTTCAGCTCGGTGGCCTGGTCGGAGGTCAGCGTCCCGTTCGAGACCTCGTTCGAGATGAGGTCGTCGATCTTCGACTTCAGGCCGTCCTTGGACGGCTTGGTGCCGCTCGACTGATCGCCGGACTTGCTCTGCTGAAGCGCCGAATCGATGTCCTGCAGGGCGGTCGTGAGCGCGGACTGGTCCGAGGAGGAAACCGTCCCGTCGGACACTTCGGATTGCAGCTCCTGCTGCAGCTTTTGCAGCGGGGACTGATAATTGCCGGCGGAGGCCGCCGAAATGGAGGTCATGATGGCTCCGTGGATTTGCGGGGTTTCTTGCTTGACCCGGCCACAATATGGTTAACGGTCTTAACGGGAGCTTGCCGTTCCACTGCCCAGTCGTTGCCGGGTGTTGCGGAAAAACATTCAGAAACAGTCTGAAACAAAAATCTTCGCCTTTTTGCCCGAATCTTGGACAAACAAAGCCCATGGCGAACCCCTCTCCCAACATCCTGGTCGTCGAAGACGACCGCGAAACCCGGACGTTGATTGCGAAGTACCTGCGCAACAACTCCTGCAACGTCACCGCCGTGAGCGATGGCCGCGAGATGTCGCGTGCCATGGCCGATCACCGCGTTGATCTCATCATCCTCGACGTCATGCTGCCCGGCGAGGACGGCCTCAGCCTGTGTCGCAAGGTGCGCTCGGAGGCGCAGACGCCGATCATCATGCTGACGGCGCGCGGCGAGGACGTCGACCGCATCGTCGGCCTCGAGATGGGCGCGGACGACTATCTGCCAAAACCGTTCAACCCGCGCGAACTGCTCGCCCGCATCAACGCGGTGCTGCGCCGCCAGGCTTCCGCGCAGGCTGCAAGCTCGATCGAAGGCGCCTCTGCACTCGCCTTCGAAGGTTGGCGCATCGATTTGCGACTGCGCGAGCTGCGCAATCCGGACGGCGCGCGGGTCGCGGTGACCAGCGCCGAGTTCGATCTGCTGCGGACATTCTGCGAGCGGCCCGGCCGCGTGCTGTCGCGCGACAGCCTGCTCGACCTCACCCAGGGCCGCAACACCGGTTCGTTCGAACGCTCCATCGACGTGCTGGTCAGCCGCATCCGCCGCAAGATCGAGCCCAATCCGCAGGATCCGACCATCATCAAGACGGTGCGCTCCGGCGGCTATTTGTTCACGCCGAGAACAGAAGCAGCGAGCGCGGAAGCGGTCACGGCGCCCCTGAGCAACTGACGGGGCGTGCGACCATGAGGCCGTTCGGGTTCTTTCACCTCAAGGGCATCGGCGGGCAGATCGCCGGGCTGGTGCTGGCTTCGACCGTGACGCTGCATCTCGTCGTCACCACCGCTTTCCTGATCAGCCGGCCGGACCGCCCGGACACGCCGCCGGACGGCGCCCCGCAATTGGCGGACGCCGCACTGCTGCTCGGCTCCGCAAGCGAGAGCGAGCGGCCGCGCCTCGTCGCCGATCTCGCGCGCGCCTTCCCGAAGCTCAATATCGAGACGCATGCGTCCGGCACGGTGAGCGTCGTCGAGGACAGCGAGATCCAGCACCTGCACGGGATGCGCCGTCACCTCGGCCGCGGCTACAAGGTGGTGCAGCTTGCGTCCGACGACGGCGGCGCGGATCGCATCGGCGTGCAATTGCCCGACGGCACCGTGATCGCCGGCCATGTCGACAACGGCCCGCGGCCCTGGTTCTGGGGTGCGCCGTGGCTGGTGACGCTGATGACCGCATTCATCTCTATCAGCGTGCTGGGCCTGTGGGCGGCACGCGCGCTGGCCGCGCCGCTGTCGTCGTTCGCCAAGGCCGCCGAGAATTTCAGCCTCGACGGGGCGGCCGATCCGCTGCCCGAGCGCGGCCCGGAGGAGATCCGCTCGGTCGCGCGCGCGCTCAACCGCATGCATGAGCGGATCGCGCGACTGATGTCGGATCGTACCAGGATGCTGGCGGCGATCAGCCACGATCTGCGCACCCCGATCACGCGGCTGCGCCTGCGCGCCGAGTTCATCGAGGACGACGGCAACCGCAAACGCATGCTGATCGATCTCGACCAGATGCGCTCGATGCTGGAATCGGTGCTGTCGCTGTTGCGCAACGACCGCAAGATCGAAGCCGTGACCCTGGTCGACATCGCGAGCACATTGCAGCTCATCGCCGACCAGTTCGGCGACATGGGCCACGTCGTGCACTATGACGGTCCGCTCTCTGCAACCGCCGTCGCGCGTCCCGACGATCTGCATCGCGGCGTCACCAATTTGGTCGAGAACGCGGTACGCTTCGGCGCCGAAGTGACGATCCGCCTCGATGTCGCCGGCACGAAACTCGTCATCGACGTCGAGGACGACGGCCCCGGCATTTCGGATGCGCGCAAGCAGGAGATGCTGGAGCCGTTCGTGCGCGGCGACGACGCCCGCACCATGGACGATTCCACCGGCTTCGGGCTCGGCCTGTCGATTGCGCGCGCGATCGCGATCGCCCATGGCGGCCAGCTGTCGCTGCACGACCGCGAGCCGCACGGGCTGATCGTGCGGATGCAATTGCCGGTGTGGCAGCAGCCGCGGATTGCGGCTTAGATCTCCGCTTAAGCGGCCAGCGGCGGATGCGCGACGGCCATCTCATCAAAGATCGCCACCGCCTCGAAGTGATAGTCGCAGGCGCGGCAGATCCAGAGATATGAGATGCGCCCCTCGCCGGGCTCGATCCAGTCGGGCTGTGCGATCAGCGTGCCGCATTGGGCGCAGGGATTTTGTCTTGGGATGTCGCCGGCGTGCGCATTGACCATGGTTGATTTTGTCATGGCACCTCTCCCGATTCGCAGGCCGTTCGTACTCGCTTTCGCAGACCAGCGCGAATAGACAGACGTGCTGTCGCGAGCGGGCTTTTCGACCCGACGGGAACCCTTACGCGACCTTTGAGTCGTAACAACGGCTCTGCGCCGCACAATCGTTAACGGCGGCGTTCGGTCACATCATCGCCGCGTTCGGGAGGCCTAACGGCAGCCAGGCGCAGGTTACTCAGGGACATCTGGGATATCTGATGAAGATTTTACGCATTGCCGCGTTCATTGCGGCCGGACTGGTGTCGCCGCAGGCCGCCTTCGCGGGCGAGGCCGAATACGCCGAGATGGTCGCGGCGCATGCGCGCGCCAACGGCGTGCCGGAGGTGCTGGTGCATCGCGTCATCATGCGCGAGAGCCGCTATCAGCCGCAGCTGATCGGCCGTGGCGGCACGATCGGGCTGATGCAGATCAAGCTCGCGACCGCCCGCGGGCTTGGCTACACCGGCGATGCCGCGGGCCTGCGCGATCCCGACACCAATCTCACCTATGCGGTGAAATACCTCGCCGGCGCCTATCACGCCGCCAATGGCGACCACGCCCGAGCCATTCGCTATTTCGCGGGCGGCTATTACTACGTTGCAAAGCGGCAGCGCCAGGAAACGGCGCAACAGGCCGTGCAACAGGCGAGCAATGAGACCTGGCTGGAGCCGAACGGCAATCCGCAGCCGATGTTAGGCGCCGTGCCGCACCGGAAGCTGGCCCAGCACGTCCGCAATGCGCGGGCGCAGGTTCCCGGGAACATGCGTTGACACAGGCCGTCACTGGCCTACATTAGAGCCGTTCCGAGGGGTGCTCCGAGGAGGAGCTGAGATACCGCTAAATGGGCAAGCCTGCACTTCAGCAAGCCGGCCCAGGACCGCGGTGACCCTTTGAACCTGATCCGGGTCATGCCGGCGAAGGGACAGGGATGTTGCAGACGACCAAGCGACCGGATTCCCCGGTATCCATCATCGGTGCAGGCATTGCCGGAGCCTGGCAGGCGCTGTTGTTCGCGCAGGCCGGCCATACCGTGACGTTGCACGAGCGCGGCGACGCCGCCATGACTGACTCCACCAGCCATTGGGCCGGCGGCATGCTCGCGCCCTATTGCGAGGCGGAAGTTTCCGAGCCGATCATCAGCCGGCTCGGCCTGCGCTCGCTCGACATCTGGCGGCGCGAACTGCCGGACACGCCGTTCAACGGCTCGCTCGTCGTGGCGCATCCGCGCGAGCGCAACGATTTCGAGCGCTTTGCGCGCATGACCGAAGGCCACCGCCGGCTCGATGCCGCCGCTCTCGCCGCGCTGGAGCCGTCGCTGGAGGGCCGCTTCCGCGACGCGCTGTTCTTCCCGACCGAGGGCCATGTCGAGCCGCGCCGCGTGTTACCAAAACTGCACGAGCGCATCCGCGCCGCCGGCGGCACCATCAAGTTCGACAGCGACGTCACGGCCCAAGATTTGCAAGGCCTCGACGGCCTCGTGATCGACTGCCGCGGCCTGTCCGCGCGCGAGGAGCAAAGCGAGCTTCGCGGCGTCAAGGGCGAGATGATTTTGATTGAGAGCAGCGAGGTGCAGCTCGCGCGCCCGGTGCGGCTGATCCATCCGCGCTGGCCGCTCTACGTGATCCCGCGCGAAGACAATCTGTTCATGCTGGGCGCGACCTCGATCGAGGCCGAGGACACCGGCGTCAGCGTGCGCTCCGCGCTGGAGCTGCTGGGCGCGGCTTATGCCGTGCATCCGGCCTTCGGCGAGGCCCGCATCGTCGAGTTCGGCTCGGGCCTTCGCCCCGCCTTCCCCGACAATCTGCCGCGCATCGGCGTCCGCGGCGAGACCATCGCCGTCAACGGGCTCTACCGCCACGGCTTCCTGATCGCGCCGGCGCTTGCCGAGCTGACGCTCGCCTATGTCGAGCGCGGCCAGATCGACAATGAGGTGATGCAATGCGCGTGATCGTGAATGGCGAGCACCGCGAAATCACTGCGGCCAGCGTGGACGCGCTGCTCAGCGAGCTCGACTACGAGGGTACGCATTTCGCGATCGCGCTCAATTATGACGTGGTGCCGAAAAGCCGCTGGGCCGAGACCCACCTCAAGGCCGGCGACGAGATCGAGATCATCACGCCGCGGCAGGGAGGGTGATGGTGATGGCAAGCTCTAACCCCACGTCGTCCCGGCGAAGGCCGGGACCCATACCGCGTGATTTCACTTCGGGCACGCGGGGAGAGACCTGCCGTCACAACGGCCATTCGTGGTTATGGGTCCCGGCCTTCGCCGGGACGACGGCTGAATTCGAGGAGACACCTCCCACATGGTGACCTTCTACGGCAAAACCTTCGCCTCCCGCCTGCTGATCGGCAGCGCGCTCTATCCCTCGCCTGCGATCATGCAGGCGGCGATCCGAGCCTCAGGCTCGAACATCGTCACGGTGTCGCTGCGCCGCGAATCCGCCGGCGGCAAAACCGGGGACACCTTCTGGAATCTGATCCGCGAGCTCGGCGTCACCGTGCTGCCGAACACCGCCGGCTGCCGCAGCGTGCGCGAAGCCGTGACCACCGCCAAGCTCGCGCGCGAATTGTTTGCTACGTCCTGGATCAAGCTCGAGGTCATCGCCGACAACGACACGCTCCAGCCCGACGTCGTTGGCCTGGTTGAGGCGGCAAGCCTCCTGATCAAGGACGGCTTTGAAGTGTTCCCCTATTGCACCGAGGATCTCTCGGTCGCAAACCGCCTGGTCGATGCTGGTTGCAAGGTGGTGATGCCGTGGGCCGCGCCGATCGGCAGCGCCAAGGGCATTACCAATCGCGACGCGCTCAAGCTGATGCGCGAGCGCCTACCCGACATCACGCTGGTCGTCGATGCCGGCATCGGCGCGCCCTCGCACGCGGCCGAAGCGCTCGAGCTCGGCTATGACGCCGTGCTGCTCAACACCGCCATCGCAAAAGCCGCCGATCCCGTCGCCATGGCAAATGCCTTCCGCCTCGGCATCGAGGCCGGCCGCACCGCTTTTGAGGCCGGGCTGATGAACGCCCGCGACTTCGCCTCCCCTTCAACCCCTGTCGTTGGGACCCCGTTCTGGCATGCCGTATCCTGATCGCAACGCGTATCCTGATCGCTTCTATCCCGTCGTCGACAGCCTCAAATGGGTCGAACGACTGACCAAGCTCGGCGTCGGCACCATCCAGCTGCGCGCAAAAGACCTCAACGACGCCGACGCGCTGCAGATCGTCAGCGACGCGCTGGCGATCACAGAGGGTACGCAGGCCAAGCTGGTCGTGAACGATTATTGGCGCGCCGCAGTCGTCGCCGGCGCAAAATATCTGCATCTCGGCCAGGAGGATCTGGCCGATGCCGACCTCAAGTCCATCCGCGAGGCCGGCCTGTCGCTCGGCGTCTCCACCCATGACGACGCGGAGCTTGAAACCGCGCTCGCCGCAAAGCCCAACTATGTCGCGCTCGGCCCGATCTTCTTCACCACGCTCAAATCAATGCGCTTCGAACCGCAGGGTGTTCCGAAGATCACGGACTGGAAGAAGCGTATCGGCAGCATCCCGCTGGTCGCGATCGGCGGCATCAAGTTCGAGCACGCCGCGGAGATCTTTGCCGCAGGCGCGGATTCCATCGCCGTCGTCAGCGACGTCACCCAGAACGCCGACCCCGATGCGCGGGTGCGGCAATGGCTCGGCCTGTCGAAGGAGGCGGCGTGATGCGCCCTCTCTCCACTCGTCATTGCGAGGAGCACTTGCGACGAAGCAATCCAGACTGTCTCCGCAGAGAGATTCTGGATTGCTTCGCTGCGCTCGCAATGACGGAGCAAGAACTCACCAGCGTCGTCCCGACGCACTCGCTTACGAACTAAAAGGAGGATCCCATGAACATCCGCTCCAACCCCGACAAGACCATCCCCGCCGTCACCACCGGCCCGCTGCCGTCCTCGCGAAAGATCTTCGCATCCCCGGACGCGGCGCCCGACATTCGCGTCCCCTTGCGCGAGATCATCCTGTCCGAAGGCGCCGGCGAGCCGAACCTGCCGGTGTACGACACCTCCGGCCCCTACACCGACCCGTCCGTCACCATCGACGTCAATGCCGGTCTCGCGCGCGGCCGCAAGGCCTGGGTGCTGGAGCGCGGCGGCGTCGAGGAATATCAGGGACGGCAGATCAAGCCGGAGGACAATGGCAGCGTCTCCACCGACAAGGCCGCGCGCGCCTTCTCGGCCTATCACCAGCCGCTCCGCGGCCTCGACGGCCACAAGATCACGCAGCTCGAATTCGCCCGCGCCGGCATCATTACCAAGGAAATGATCTACGTCGCCGCGCGCGAAAATCTCGGCCGCAAGCAGCAGCTCGATCGCGCGGAAGCAGCGCTCGCCGACGGCGAGAGCTTCGGCGCCGAAGTCCCCGCCTTCATCACGCCGGAGTTCGTCCGAGCTGAGATTGCGCGCGGCCGCGCCATCATTCCCTGCAACATCAACCACTCAGAACTCGAGCCGATGATCATCGGCCGCAACTTCCTGACCAAGATCAACGCCAATATCGGCAACTCGGCGGTAACCTCGTCGGTCGAGGAAGAGGTCGAGAAAATGGTGTGGGCGATCCGCTGGGGCGCCGACACCGTGATGGACCTCTCGACCGGCCGCAACATCCACACCACGCGCGAATGGATCCTGCGCAACGCGCCGGTGCCGATCGGCACCGTTCCGATTTACCAGGCGCTGGAGAAGTGCAACGGCGATCCGGTGCAGCTGACCTGGGAGCTCTACAAGGACACGCTGATCGAGCAGTGCGAGCAGGGCGTCGACTACTTCACCATCCACGCCGGCGTGCGCCTGCAATACATCCACCTCACTGCCAGCCGCGTCACCGGCATCGTGTCGCGCGGCGGCTCGATCATGGCGAAGTGGTGCCTGGCGCATCACAAGGAGAGCTTCCTCTATACGCATTTCGACGAGATCTGCGACCTCATGCGCAAGTATGACGTCTCGTTCTCGCTCGGCGACGGCCTGCGCCCGGGCTCGATCGCGGACGCCAACGACCGCGCGCAGTTCGCCGAGCTCGAGACGCTCGGTGAGCTGACCAAGATTGCGTGGGACAAGGGCTGCCAGGTCATGATCGAAGGCCCCGGCCACGTGCCGATGCACAAGATCAAGATCAACATGGACAAGCAGCTCAAGGAGTGTGGCGAAGCGCCGTTCTACACCCTCGGACCCCTGACCACCGACATCGCGCCGGGCTACGACCACATCACCTCGGGCATCGGTGCTGCCATGATCGGCTGGTTCGGCTGCGCCATGCTCTGCTATGTCACGCCGAAGGAGCATCTCGGCCTGCCCGACCGCAACGACGTCAAGGTCGGCGTCATCACCTACAAGATCGCCGCCCACGCCTCCGATCTCGCCAAGGGTCACCCGGCAGCTCAGCTGCGCGACGACGCGCTCTCCCGCGCCCGTTTCGACTTCCGCTGGAGCGACCAGTTCAACCTCGGCCTCGATCCCGAGACCGCCAAGAACTTCCACGATGAGACCCTGCCGAAGGAAGCCCACAAGGTCGCGCATTTCTGCTCGATGTGCGGCCCGAAATTCTGCTCGATGAAGATCACGCAGGACGTCCGGGACTATGCGGCGACGCTGAATGATCCGAACAGCATCGGCATGTCGATCAGCGGCACCGCCGAGGACGGCATGGCGAAGATGAGCGCGAAGTTCAAGGAGATGGGAAGCAGCGTGTATCTGGATGCGGAGAAGGTGAAGGAGAGCAATCGGGTGCTGTAAAGGACGCCGCCGGCGCTTCCATAACCATTCTCGGGGCTGATCGGGGCATCGAAGGACGCGTAGAGGCCGGGCGAAAGTCTGGCCTCTTTTTTGGCTGAGAGTCGATCCAACAGCGAGCCTCCGATGAATGGCGTCGGATAGCTTTGGACTCGTTAGGTGCGTCGATCTTGGTACTCTTGCTCCGTGAGGTCCTCTAACTCTTGATCGCCGAGTGCAAAAGACCAACTCGTCCTCTTGGTAATCGGGTCGTTTTGGCGTCCCCCGAGAAACCACCAGGATCTGAATTCCGGATTATCGTAGATCGACAGGACGTCTCCATTTCCGAACACGAGATCGAGCTGGTCCTTACTAATGGTCCGCGCTTCGGCGATTTTCGTCCGTAGAATTCGATCAACATTCAGAGATTTATGACTGCCATAGATCTCATAGAAGAAATTGACTGCGCCATCTGAGGACCTGAATGAGAAACGATCCGCCACGTTCAGCAAGGCATGCTCGTCCTCAAACCAGAACATTATGTGATATTTATCGATCGTCACCTGATAGAGCTCCCATCCTATGATGGGGTTAAAATCAAAGCTTTGAGCAAAACCAATCGCCATCTCAATCTCTTCCCGATTTACCGCTAGCAATCGTAGCCCGGATGAGCGTAGCGACATCCGGGATCTTTGTCGTCCCGCATATCGCTCCGCTCATGCGGGCTAATGCCGCGGATATTTGACGTGCCCAAAGCTTCCCCCGACCGCCTCCCCGACCAACTCCTTCCCAACCTCCGCCTCGTCTTCGTCGGCACCGCCGCCAGCACGCGCTCGGCCGAGCTCGGGCACTACTACGCCCATCCCGGCAACCGCTTTTGGCGCGCGATCCATGAGGCCGGCATCACGCCGCGGCGCTATCAGCCGAGCGAGTTCGCCGCGCTGATCGAGTTCGGAATCGGCTTCACTGATCTTTCCAAGTCGGGCGCGGGGATGGATCACCAGATCGCGACCGCGTCGATCGACGTGCCCGGCTTCAGGGCCAAGATCGAAAAGTATCGGCCGCGGACGATTGCGTTCACGAGCAAGAAGGCGGCGAGCTTGTTTTATGGCAGGCCGTCGAGCGGGATTGCGCTGGGGCAGCAACCGCGCGATGGAAGCTTGCCGGAGATATTCGTGCTGCCCTCGCCGTCCGGCGCCGCGTCCGGGCATTGGACGCTGGAGCCGTGGCGGGAGTTGGCGGCGTGGATTGCTCCTTACGAGGATGCGTAGCCCGGATGAGCGAAGCGATATCCGGGGCGACTGTTCCCGCATATCGCTGCGCTCATGCGGGCTACGGGCTGCGTACACGCCCGTCAGAAAACGCGATAGGCTGTCGGAATCCACTCCGCACGTTCGTCCTCTGGATCCAAAGCGCGATCACTCCGGAGCTCCCGATGTCCCCTACCATCACCGCCTTCGAAACCTCACCCGACCGCGGCATGGGACAGGCGCGCGACATGCGGGTGCGCTGGGCGCTTGAGGAGGTGGGTCTGCCCTACAACGTTCGCCTGGTGTCGTTCGAGGCCATGAAGGAGCCGGAGCATCTTGCGCTGCATCCGTTCGGACAAATCCCGACCTTCGAGGACGGCGATCTTGTCTTGTTCGAGACCGGCGCAATCGTGCTCCATATCGCCGAACATCATGACGGGCTGCTGCCGACCGAGACGAACGCCAGGGCGCGCGCCATCGCGTGGATGTTTGCCGCGCTCAACACCGTTGAGCCACCGATCGTCGATCTCGGGATGGCGACGCTGCTTGAACGTGACGAGAGCTGGTACGAGGAACGCCTGCCCAACCTGAGGGATCGCGTTTCTGTCCGGCTCGACGAATTGTCCCGACACCTCGGCGGGGCCGACTGGCTCGACGGCGCGTTCAGCGCCGGCGATCTCCTGATGGTGACAGTGCTGCGCAGGCTGAATTCATCGCACATCCTCGGCGACTATCCGAACCTCTCGTCCTATGTTGCCCGCGGCGAAGCGCGGCCGGCCTTTCGCCGCGCGTTCGGTGCGCAGCTGGCGGTTTTTACAGCCGCATCGACCAGCTGATGGCGGCGCGTGGGCATTGAACGCGCCACATACACCGCCCTCATCCTGAGGAGACCGCTGAGCGGTCGTCTCGAAGGATGGCCGCGTGCGAGATGGGGCCTGCATGGTTCTCCGAGCGATGCAAAGCATCGTCCCGAGACGGCGCTTCGCGCCTCCTCACCATGAGGAGTTAGTGCAGTTACGCAGCTAACACTCACCCCGCATACGCCTTGTCCAACTCCGCAATCACGATCTTCCTCATCCCCATCATGACCTGCATGACGCGATTGGCCTTCGTTCGATCGGCATCGCCGAGATAGCGGCCGAGGGCGGTCGGGATCACCTGCCAGGACAGGCCGAACTTGTCCTTGAGCCAGCCGCATTTGGATTCCGCGCCGCCGTCGGCGGTGAGCCTGTCCCAAAAATAATCGACCTCGGCTTGCGTCTCCACGCTGATGAAGAACGACACCGCCTCGTTGAAGCGGTACATCGGCCCGCCATTGAGCGCGTTGAAGCGCTGCCCTTCGAGCTCGAACGCCGCCATGAAGTCGCTGACGGTCTCGACCTTGGCATTGGGGAACACCGATTTGTAGAAAGCGACGGCTTGCGGAACATTGTTGTCGAACCAGAGAAACGGCGTGATGGACGTCATGTGCTGATACCCCGGGATGTGGAACGAGACGCGCCCAGCGCGGGCGGTCGCTCGAAGGACGAACGAGCGGACGACGATCCGACTGAGGCGTATCATTTTTGTCGAGGTCTTGCGCGCCCGATTGGCCGGCGGGGCTGGTCTGGCACGACAGCCCGCGGCGCAATGCCAAGCATCCTCCGATCGATCGACCCCGCACGATGCGCAGACCTGTTGCAAGCGCGTCCCGACGGCGATACGACTTAGGGTGGAAGAACTTGGGGTGGACCAGCCGGGGCGTCACCCGGCGCACATCATGTCCAGGAAACCACTGCCGTGAGCGATGATCTCTCCGGTGTCTGGGACGGCACTTACATCCAACCCGGCACGGGAATGGTCACGTTCACCGCGACGCTGGTCGAGACCGGCGGCGCGCTGATCGGCGACGTGACCGAGCCCTGCTCGAACCCGCGATGTCCGCTGCGAACCCACAGCGCCTCGATCACGGGTCATCGCTCCGGCAGCGTGGTGTCGTTCGTCAAACGCTACGAACCGCCCGGATACGGCTTCGAGACGGTCCATTACGACGGCGTGATGAATGTGGAGGCAACCGAGATCGACGGGCGCTGGCGGCTGCCCGGCACATCCGGATCGTTCCTGATGATCCGTTCCAGCAAGCCTGCGCAGGCGGCCACCACCGGCAAACGCGCCAGGGCGCCGGCCCGCGAGTAAGGGAGCAATCATGCTGACGCTCTATTCCTATCCGGAGTTGTTCGGTGTCGCCGACAACAACGGCTATGGCCTCAAGGTCTACGCCTTCCTGAAGCTCGCGCGCGTGCCCTTTGTGCAGGAGCATGTGTTCGATGCCTCCGCCGCACCGCGCGGGCAGCTGCCCTATGTCGTCGACGACGGCGAGACCATCGGCGACAGCGAGACGATCATCGCGCAGACAATCACAAAATATCAACTGACCATCGACGCCGCGCTGTCACCTGCGCAGGTTCGCATCAATCATCTCGTCACCCGCATGCTCGACGATCTCTATTGGGTGATGTCGTATTCGCGCTGGAAGGACGACCGCTATTATCCGGCGTTTCGCGACGGCTTCATCGCGCAGCATCCGCAGATCGACGCTGATGGCTTCGAGAAGGCGAAGGCCTACAATGCGCAGCGCTATCATTTCCAGGGCATCGGCCGCTACACGCCCGAGCAGGCTTACGCCCGGGGGCTCGCGGATCTCCAGGTGCTAGCCGAGATCGTGCCGGCGCAGGGCTTCGTGCACGGCGAAGCGCCGACCAGCATCGATGCCGGCATCTACGGCTTCATCGCCAATATCTATTACTTTCCGATTCCGACGCCGCTGAAAGCGTTCGTCGATGCGCATCGGAATCTCGTCGCGCATTGCGAGAGGATTCATGCGGCGGTGAGTGGATCTTAACCAGTTCCGTCATTGCGAGCGTAGCGAAGCAATCCAGAATCCTTCCGCGGCGACGGTCTGGATTGCTTCGCTGCGCTCGCAATGACGACGTTGATGCAGGCTGTCCCTACCGCATCGTGATCGCAAGCCCGCTCAGATCCGCATTCGCCATCAGGCCGACCTGCGTACCCGACAGCTCCAGCACCGCGCCCTTCTGGTTGGTCAGCACGATGGCGCGGGCGCCGCGGCCGACGGCGAGGCCGGCACCGGCGGCGCCGTAGACGCCGGCGACATCCGAGGGACGGTTGATGTTGGAGACGCGGCCGCGCAGCACGGTCTTGGAGCCGCCGAAGACGAGGCCGTAATCGAGCCCGCCGGTCGAGAGCGAATAGGAGCGGCCGCGGAAGTTGAGCATGCCGGAACCGCCCGAGCCGCCGATGATCCAGCCCGCCTTGTAGATCGTCAGCACCACGGTGCCGCCGTCGGCCTGCGCCGCAGTCGAGAGGCCGGCCAGCGCGGCAATGGCGACCAGCGCAGCGCGCAAGGTGGAAGCGATCTTCATGGGGCGTCTCCGGGGCTATTTTTCAAGGGATGGATTCGAATCAGATGCAGCAATCTATCCGATGGATCGCGGCGGCAACATGATGGGGAGAGTTTCTGCAAGTGCGGTGGCGGCTAGACTCAGGGAAGGTCCTCATTCTCCGTCATTGCGAGCGCAGCGAAGCAATCCAGAATCTTTCCGCGGAGATAGTCTGGATTGCTTCGCTGCGCTCGCAATGACGGGGTGGATGGATTTCCGCTTCTCCCGCCAACGGGCCGCACGCGGGGAGAAGCGAAGCAAGCCGCCTGCGCTCGCGAACATCTCCCACCATCCCATTCTGGCCCTGTTCTGCCCGACGCGTCAACCGCAACTTCTCTCTTCCCGAAATTCGATTTTTGCCAACAATTTCTACTGTGCATGGGGTTGTTTTCGCGTTTTTTGTTGGAGCAGGCCCCGCATGCCGCTACGCTCGTGCGAACTCCAGCATTCGAGGTGATCCCATGCCGATCCAGCATTTTGCGCCCCCGCCGCATGTCAAGGCGCCGCCGCTGTCCTTCGCTGCGCGCGTCGGCGACCTCCTGTTCGTCTCCGGCATTCCCGGCTTCGATGCCAATGGCGCGCTGCCGGACGGTTTTGACGCGCAGTTCGCCAACGTCGTCGTCAACATCAAGCGCGTGCTCGACGAGGCCGGTGCGACGACGCGCGACCTCGTCAAGCTCAACGTGCTCCTGACCCGCGCCTCCGACGTCGCCGCCATGAACGCGCTCTATGCCGGCGCGTTCGGTCCACCGCCCTACCCTGCACGCACCACGTGCGTGGTGCAGGCGCTGCCCGATCCAAAGATGCTGATCGAGATCGAGGCAGTTGCATCGCTGGCGAAGTGAGCCACGCTTAGCACGTGTGTCCTGCCGGGCACTCGGCCGAACCAAGTGCGTGACTCCATCTGACATATCCGTGAACGGCCGCTCCTCAGCTTGCAAAGGACCTGCTTTTACCGCACGAATTTTCGGGTCACACTTCCCCATCAGGAGATTTTTAATGCGTCGCGTTCTCGCCCTTTGTGCCGTTGCCGGCATCGCTACCTCCGTGTTCGCCGCGCCGGCCTCGGCGGCGGTCGGCTATTACGTGATCCGCTGGGACAACACCGGTATCTGCCAGGTCTGGAACGAGGACCTCCGCTACAAGCCGTTCCAGTGGGGCGCATCGACCTACAAGGTCGTCAGCAAGCCGCTCCCGACCTTCACCGCGGCTTCGGATCTCCAGATCAAGCTGCGCTCGGAGCGCCGCTGCACGCTCTGAGCAGGCTCACAGCCGAACGAATTCGAGGGCGGGTTGCGCGAGCAGCCCGCCCTTCGCTTTTTGCGCCAGGCGCGACGTCGCCGGCCGCTTTATTCAGCCAATTTCCAGCATTTCCCACGCGCACGCTTTGAACCTTGTCAGCATGCGGAACTACTCACGTCTTGTCCGGGGCGCAGGCCCGAAAGCGTCCCGCACCACCCCTCCCCGTCATTGTCGGGAGGCGCATCACATCTTTCATTTTGAGGAGCTGATCCATGCGTCGTCTATCCATGCTGTGCGCTGCCACCGGTCTCGCCATTGCCGCTTTCGTCGCCGCAAGCCCGGCCGAAGCCGGCTATCACTTGATCCGCTGGCATGACAGCGGCGTGTGCCAGATCTGGGACGAAAGCATTCCGACCACGCCGTGGCCGGCCGGCTACCACCGCGCCAGCACGAGCGTTCCGACCCTCCTCGACGCGCTCGAGCTGAAGGACCATGCCTTGAAGGCCGGCCACTGCTCCTGGTAGGAATTCGATCGGCGGACGAAAGAGCCGGGCAAGGATGCGATGCTAGCTTCCTTGCCCGGTCGTTTTTTTCACCACGCGGATGTGGAGCGGATCGATGCGCGCACGGACGACGACAGCAGCAGTTCTGGCCGCATCGCTCCTGCTCGTAGCAACGGCGCAGGCGCAGGCCCCGGAGTCGTTCCGCGTGATTTCGCCGATCTTCGGCCAGCTCGTCAGCTTCACGATGCCGTCGAATTTCGCCGTTGTGTTCGAGAACACCAAGGGCGGCCACTACATCCGCGAGGCCGTGCTCAAGGGCGAGACGCCGGAGCTCTGGACGCAGATGATCACCGTGACCGGCGAGAAGGGCATGACGTTGACGCCGGGCGCATCGCCGGAGAAGTTTGCAGGCTCGATCGCCGGCGGTTTCAAATCGGCCTGTCCCGACAGCTTTGCGGCAAGACCGTTCGGCGCCATGAATTTCGGCCGCTTCGAGGGATTTGCTGCCGTGATCGGCTGCGGCCGCGTCGACAGCGGTCCGACGCGGCACAGCGAGACCGCGCTCCTGGTCACGCTGAAGGGTGCGACCGACTACTACACCATTCAATGGGCCGAGCGCGGCCCGGAGGCCGACGAGCCGCCGGTCAATGACGAGCGCTGGCAAGCCCGCCTGCGCGACTTGAGCCCGATCGAGCTCTGCCCGATTGTATCAGGCGAAGCCGCGCCCTATCCGAGCTGCGTGAACAAGAGCTGAGCGCTCTCACGCGTCCTTGTGGGCGCCGGGATGGATCAGGATGTCGCGCGCGGCTGCGAGGTCGATGAAGGCTTGCGCACTGCCGCCCTGGTCGGGATGCTTGCCCTTGGCGGCGCGGCGATAGGCCTGGTTGATGTCGTCGCAGGTGAGCTGCACGGCGAGCGGCAGGCCGAGCATCTTGCGGGCGCGGTCCTCGCTGGAGAGCTTTTTCGGCGCCCCGTTGCGGCGGCCGAAGCGCGGCGCGGTCAGGCCATGGACGACATCGAGAATCACGCCGATCCGGCGCTGGGCCGCGAGCGTGACGCTGCGATCGTCGTTATCCACGGCCTGGCGCAGCACCGGCAACGCCTGATCGGCGGCCTGCCGCAGCGTGGCGTCGGTGCTCATCCGCGCGATCTCGGCCACGAGCCGACCCGCCTCGGTCCAGTCGACCGCTTCCGCCGATCGCAGGCGCTCGAGCGCCAGTTTCCAGGATTCAAGCCGTTCCATCATGCGCGCAACGTTTAGCAATGGAGATCAGTATGCCAAGGCCGCCGTTTCCGACCCCTTAATTTCGAGTTAGCCTTTCATGAAATTTCGAAACGAATCCGGGAGGAAAATGTCATGGCATTGCTCACAGATCACATCGCTGTCGTCACGGGCGCGGGTTCCGGCATTGGCCGGGCGATCGCGGCCGGCTACGCGCGCGAGGGCGCGCAAGTGGTGCTGCTCGACGTCAATGCCGATACGGTTGCCGAAGCCGCGCAGGAGATCCGCAAGGCCGGGGGCAAGGCCGAGAGTTTTGCGCTGGACGTCACCAAGCGCGACGATTGTTTTGCGCTGGCCAAGCAGGTTGCGGACAAGGTCGGACAGGTCACGATCCTCGTCAACAATGCCGGCATCACCCGCCGCAATGCCTTCACCGCCGAGCCGGAGACGGTGGCGAAGGACTGGAACGACATCATCTCGCTCAACCTCAACGGCGTCTTCAACATGACGCAGGCGTTCCTTGCCCCGTTGCGCGCGAGCAAGGGCCGCATCGTCAATATCGGCTCGATCCAGTCCTTCGTGCATCTGCGCACGCCGAGTTCGGTGGCCTACACCACCTCCAAGCACGGTGTGCTCGGCTTCACCAAGGCGCTGGCGGTCGAACTCGGCAAGGAGGGCGTGCGCGTCAACGCGATCGGGCCGGGCTTCATCGAGACCAACATCAACGCCAATGTGCGCGCCACCAATCCGGCACTGGTGCAGGCCTTCGTCGACCACACCCCGCTCGCGCGCACCGGCAAGCCCGAGGACATCGTCGGCCCCGCGATCTTCCTTGCCTCCGATCTGTCGTCTTACGTCACGGGAACGATCGTGATGGTGGATGGCGGATATCGGACGGTGTGAGCGCGGCGGCGAGTTTGCCGCGCGAGATCGGTCCGCAGCGCTATGCATCCTGTGCCAATCGCGGCGGCGCGGCGGCATTCCCAAGGTCAATTGGTGCGCCCATCCCTCAATTAACCTTTCATTAACCAAACCCTCCCACCGTAGATCTACGGCTTGGGGGTCGTTTGTTCTCGATCCGCTTCCAACAATGGAAGCGGGCGTTGATCGGGGAGTATGTTGATGACCACTGTTCATGTCGCGGCGCCCGAGCAGGGCGCGCAATTCCTTGCCCCAAACCAGATCGTTCCACTGCTGATCGGCGCGACCGTCGGCGAGGTCGAGCGTGAGCTCGTGCTCCAGACGCTCGCGCGCTGCGACGGCAATCGCACCCGCGCGTCCCGCGTGCTTGGCCTGTCGGTGCGCACGCTGCGCAACAAGATCAGGCTCTATGCCGCCTCCGGCATCGACGTGCCCGCCTATCACGACTAGCGCGTGAAGCTGTGCGCCGCGGCGTCGATTGATGTTGATCAAGCCCGGCGCGATGCGCGGGCGGAATTGCCGCTGTCGTCAAACGCCGCTAAGTAGCTTGCTTCCGCAGAGGGAGCAGTGGCGTGGCAGACGATCAGGGACGGCAGGGACCTCCGGGTCCGCGCGGGCGGCAGGGCGAGCCGGGACGGCCGGGGCCGCAGGGTCATCCGGGCAAGCGCGGGCCGGACGGCACACGCGGCAAGCCGGGACCGCAGGGCAAGCCGGGCCCGACCGGAAAGGCCGGAGCGCAGGGCAAGGCCGGCCTGCCAGGCAAGCCAGGCGAAGCCGGTGCGCGGGGAGCAGCAGGCCCGCAGGGCCCCGCCGGGAGCCAAGGCCCCGCCGGGATTCAAGGCCCGCGCGGCGAGGCCGGTCCGCCCGGCCAATTGCCGTCGATCGAGCAGGTGCTGCCGTGGCTCGACCAGCTGTTCGACGCCTGGGACGAACGTCGCCGCCAGCGTGAACAGGAGGCTGCCGAGCGCGCGGCGTTAGAGGCCGCCGTGCATGAGGCCGAGGATCTGCCCCTCGATGACGAGGGCGACGATGCCGAAGGCGACGAGCACAAGAAAAAGAAGAAAAAGAAGAAGCACGGCTACAAGGACGACTAGGCGCGTCTACTTCGCCTGATCCTCCCGCCGCGGCAGCATGCCCATGCGCTCGAACTGCCAGCGCATGGCGCGATACCAGAGATAGCCGACCGCAGCGCCGCACAAGGCCAGGATGACGACGTTCGCGCTCGAGAACGAGCCGCCCCACCACATCATCCAGGCAGTCCACAGCAGCGTGAAGACGATGGCACCTGCTTTCAGCGGAAGAAGGGGGCGGCTCATGGTCGTACTCCGGGTTGTCAAAACCCCGGCGAACACCATCGCGCGCTGAGACCGCACTTTCCGTGAGCCAGATCACGGAAAGGCTTTGGCTAGCCGAAACGCAGCCGCGAACGCTCCTTCGCCTTTTCCGCCTCGATCTCGCGGTCGCGCGCCGGCGCGTGGGTGTGCAGCGAGGTCAGCAGTTTTCGCGCAGCCTCCGAGACCTCGGCGACCGCAAGGTCGAACGCCGCCTCATTGGCCTGCGATGGCCTGCTGAAGCCGGACAGCTTTCGCACGAACTGGATTGCGCTGGCATGGATTTCATCCTCCGTCGCCGGCGGCTCGAAGTTGAACAGCGTCTTGATGTTGCGGCACATGCAGTCTCTCCCGAAGTTTCCTCTAAGACGATCGGCGGGGCTAAAATCCTACATCGTTCCGGGTAGTTCTGCTAAGGTCCAGGCAACGCGGCCGCCCGGTATGAGCCGCATGGGGAGAGACTCATGAAAGCTCGTTGCGCGGCGCTGTCGGCCGTTTTCCTGTCCATCGCAATCCCAGCCATGGCCGCCGACTTTCCTGCGCCAAAGCAGGGCGACTGGATCGCCAAGGACTTCAAATTCCACACCGGCGAGACGATGCCGGAGCTGCGGCTGCACTACACCACCGTCGGCGAGCCGAGCGGCCAGCCCGTGCTGGTGCTGCACGGATCGGGCGGGTCGGCCGCGAGCATGCTGGCGGCGAGCTTCGCGGGCGAGCTGTTCGGCGCCGGGCAGCCGCTCGATGCGTCCAAATATTACATCATCATTCCCGACAGTATCGGCCACGGTCAATCGTCAAAGCCGTCCGACGGGATGAAGACGAGCTTCCCGAAATACGATTATGACGACATGGTCGAGGCGCAATACCGCCTGGTGACGGAGGGCCTCGGCGTCAAGCATCTGCGGCTCGTCATCGGCAATTCGATGGGCGGCATGCACACTTGGCTGTGGGGCGAGAAATACCCGAAGGCGATGGACGCGCTGATCCCGATGGCCTCGCAGCCGACGGAGATGGCATCGCGCAACTGGATGCTGCGGCGGATCATGCTCGACACCATCCGCAACGATCCCGATTACAACAGCGGCAACTACACCAGCCAGCCGCGGATGATGAAATACGCGATCACCGCCTACGGCATCGCGAGCATCGGCGGCACGCTGGCCTATCAGTCCCAGGCGCCGACGGCGGCGAAGGCGGACATGATCGTCGACGAGCGGCTGGCGACGCCCATCACGGCGGATGCCAACGACTTCGTCTATCAGTGGGAGTCCTCGCACGATTACAATGCCGCTGAGAAGCTGGAGGGAATCGAGGCGTCGCTGCTGCTGATCAATTCCGCCGATGACGAGCGCAATCCGCCCGAGACCGGAGTCACGGACACTGCGATGAAGCGGGTCAAAAGCGGGCACCTTTACCTGATCCCCGCCAGCACCGAGACGCGCGGCCACGGCACCACCGGCAACGCAAAGTTCTACAGCGAACAGATCCGGCAATTGCTGCAAACCGCGCCGCAGCGCACGATGTAGGACGGCGGACCGCGCCGTCATCTCGCAGCGCATTATATGCGGCGCATTGGCGCCGCATATATTTTGAGCATGCAATGCGCCGGCGGCTCGGGCTTAATTGCATCAACGATACGAATCGACACGCGACGCGATTGCGCGCCGCAGGCGCGAGACACGGTGAGGAGGATCGCATGCGCAAGCTTGCGCTGTTCGCTCTGCTGGCCGCAATGCCCGCGCTTGCGAGCGCCTCATTCGCGTTCGACAACGGGCAATATGACAACGTCGCGCCCGACATCCGCGCCTGGTTCAAGAGCGTGATGGCGCCGAACGGTGTGCCCTGCTGCGACATCTCCGACGGCCACCGCACCGAATACGACGTGCGCGGCGGCACCTATTGGGTGCCGATCGAAGGAGAGTGGATGGCAGTGCCCGAGCGCGCCATCATCCGCGACCGCGGCAATCCCGTCGGCCAGGCCGTGGTGTGGTACGTCCATCATCGCGGCGCCATCATCATCAGTTGCTTCGTGCCGGCGGACGCGGTGTAGGCCCGCTCCGCGATGGCGCCTTGGCGCCGCGCGTGCTAGTTCGGCTGATGAACACCACTCCTGCAAACGATCGTTCGCGCGCCGTGATGCGTTTTGTGCTGGCGGCGTTTTTCCTAGCAGCCGGCGTCGCGCATCTCCGGGTCCCTGACAAGCTGCTCGCGATTACACCGACATGGGTTCCGTTTGCGCCGCAAATCATTCTTGTCACCGGCGTCTGCGAAATCCTGGGCGCGATCGCGCTGGTGACGAAGCCACTGCGCTGGTGGGCCGGTGTCGGGCTCGCGCTCTATGCGCTCAGCGTGTGGCCGGCGAACATCAAGCACGCCATCGACGGCATCGACCTTCCGCCCATCCCCAACAGCTGGCTCTATCACGGGCCGCGGCTGGCGCTTCAGCCCGTCATCATCTGGTGGGCGCTGTACTGCGCCGGCGTGATCGACTGGCCGTGGCGGCCGCGACAAAAGGGATAGCGATCAGACCGGGGAATGATATCCTCACGCATCCAAGCAGGGAGACCTTCGTGACCACCGAGCTTTGCGCCGAGGACCTCGCCACCATCTATTCGAAGCCGACCCCGCGCGTGATCGCGAAAGCGCGTCCCGCGATCGATGTGCATGCGAAGAAATTCATCGAGATGTCGCCGTTCTGCGTGCTCGCGACTTCCGACGCCGACGGCAGCGTCGACGCCTCGCCGCGCGGCGGGAGCATTGGCTTCGTCCATGTCGCCGGCCCCAACCGGCTGCTGATGCCCGATCGTTCCGGCAACAACAGGATCGACAGTTTTCGGAACGTCGTCGAAGGCTCGGGCTTCGTGCATCTGCTGTTCTTCGTGCCCGGTATCGACGAGACGCTGCGCGTCGGCGGACGCGGCACCCTGTCGGCCGATCCGGATCTGCTCGCCGCGATGGTGGAATTCGACAAGCCGCCGCGCGCGGTGCTGAGCGTCGTCGTCAGCGAAGTCTATTTCCACTGCGGCAAGGCGTTGATGCGCTCCAAGCTGTGGGCGCCGGAGAAGGTGCAGCGCTCGGTGATGCCGAGCATCAGCGAGGTGATCCACGACCAGACCACCCTGGGCGAGCCGGAGAGCCAGGATGTTGTGGAAGCGCGGTACAAGACGCAGCTTTAGCTAGCGCAACAACCGCAACGTCGTCCCGATCTTCGCCGGGACGACAGCGGAGTGTGTGGCAGCCTTGGTGGACTAGACGAGCTTAGTGCCCGTCGCCCTCGAGCCCGCCAACATGCTTCTGGGTGTAGAGCTCGAGGCCGATACGGCCAATCAGATCGAGCTGGGTCTCGAGGAAGTCGATGTGGTGCTCCTCGTCGCTCATCAGCTTCTCGAACAGGTCGCGCGTGACGTAGTCCTTGACGCTGTGGCAGTAGGTCGCCGCTTCCTGGTAGAGCGCCCGCGCGCTCATCTCGGCGGCGAGATCGCACTCGATGACCTCCTTGACGTTCTGGCCGATGCGCAGGGGATCGAGCACCTGCATGTTCGGGAAACCGTCGAGGAACAGGATGCGCGCGGTGAGCTTGTCGGCGTGCTCCATCTCCTCGATGGACTCCTTGCGCCAGACCTTGGCCATGTCCAGCAGGCCCCAATTGTCGAGGAAACGGTAGTGCAGCCAGTACTGGTTGATCGCAGTCAGCTCGTGACGCAGTGACTTGTTGAGATAATCGATAACTTTTGCGTCGCCCTGCATGATTCCACTCCAGCTTTTGCAGTCCAATCCGGCTGGAAACCGAATTTAGAACACTTCTAAAAGAGTTTGGGAATGAGGGCAACCGGCTACGGGGACGCAGCCGGGGAAAAGCTCAGCCGACGAGGTGGAAGATTTTCAGCAAGCCGCGAGGGCGAACTGGGCGGGTTCAGCCGTCTCGTCATTGGCGGCCACGGTGTGGTTGTGCGGGCAGCCGGAGCAGCAGGACTTGGCGCAGGGGCCGAGCGCGTCATCGATGATGGTCTTGATGGTGCGCGCGCAGCGGCCGCATTCGGCGCTGCAGCCGAGGCATCCGTAGATCTGCTTGGCATGACGCACGGCGTCGTCGGACTCGGCGACGGCGGCGCGGATGTCGTCATCGCTCAGCACGTTACAGGAACAGACGATCATGGAAAGCGGCGGCCCTTGGTGATGCGCCAATATCGATATTCAAGGGGCCGGCCGGATGCAAAAGGAAAAACCGGTATTTCAAGCTATTCCAAACTGGCCTGGAACCAGCCTAGAACGGCTCTAAAATAGGGTATTGCGCTGAATCAAGATGCAGCCGGTTTGGGCCTAGTCGCCGCTACTGCCTCCCCCTCCATCGCCGCCGCCTACGCAGTCTCCGCCCCCGCCAGTGTCGCTTGTGGAGCAGCTGCCGCCGTCGCTCGATCTGCCCGAGCTGTCGCTGGAAAACCAGCTTCCCAGCGAGAAGCCGTCATTCGCGGTATCCGAATAGCTGTCGCCGCCACCGTCATCGCCGCCTGCCCTGGCGCGAGAATGCGGGGCGCGATTCTGAAAATGGGTCATCAGGGCATAGCCAATCACGCCGATGGCTCCGACGGCGATCAGGGCATTGGTCAGGACGCCGTTCATCATCGTCTCCCCAGGCTGAAAGCTCGCCAATTCTACCGATTGGTCGCACCTGGCAGATGGGCCGTTCATTGATCGTTCAAACGAAGTATGGAACTTTGGCCGCAGCTGTTCCGTGTTCGTGCGTGAAAGGTCGATCCCATGAAGAAAACGCTCCTGGCAATCGCTGCCGCCGCCACCCTGGTCCTGACGGCCGGGACGCCGGCCCATGCACAGCGCGGTGTCGCCGCTGGCGTCGCCGCCGGCATCATCGGCGGCGCCATCGTCGGTGGCGCGCTGGCCTCCCCGTATTATTACGGAGCTGGACCCGGCTACGCCTATGGTCCGGGCTACGGCCCCGGCTACTATCCGCCCCGCTATTACGCGCCGGGTCCCGGTTACGCCGCCGACGGTTATTACGGCGACGGCTGTGTCTGGCAGAAGCAGCGCTTCTGGGACGGCTATGCCTGGCGCGCTCGCCGCGTCAGAGTCTGTGGCTGAGGCGCGCTAGACCGGCTCGCTTGAATCGATTCAGTTGCGCCGGTTCACTACGGATGCGCCGTTCATCTCAGGGCCCGAAAAAGACCGCTTTTTCTCGTCACAGCTCCGTGCGCGTTTACCGCGGATTGACCATTTGCGCGCTTCCTAGCTGCAAGGCCAATTCCATCTGAGTGTGCGTGAACCTTTGAACCCCGGACGCTTCTAACAGAGAGCGTCCATCTCTCAGGAGAGCCAAGAGTATGAAGAAGACTTTAGTTGCCGCCCTCACGGTTGCGACGGTCGCCGGTTCGCTGGTGACCGCCACTCCGTCCGCACAGGCCCATGACGGCGTCGGCGTCGGCATCGCCGCCGGCCTGCTCGGCGGCGCGATCATCGGTGGCGCCATCGCCTCGAGCCGTCCCGCCTATGGCGGCCCCGTTTATGTGGCCGAGCCCGGCCCGCCGCCCCCGCCCTGCTACTGGCAGCGCCAGCGCTATTGGGACGGCTACGGCTGGACCGTCCGCCCGGTTCGCGTCTGCTACTGATATGATCGCACGGCGCTCATGAGCGCCGCGATCGAAGCCCGGCCGAGAGCATCGGCCGGGCTTTTTTCTTTTGGCAAGCTTGTTCAGTGCGCTGACTGGATCGAACGCAGCACCTCTTCGCTCGGCCAGCAATCGACTTTCAGGCCTGCCGATTTCTGATAGGCGCCGAGTGCTGCGCGCGTCTGCATGCCGGCCTTGCCGTCGATCTTGTCCTTGTAGAGCCCGACGCGTGTCAGCCCGCGCTGCATCGCCTCGACATCCTTTGTTCGCAATTGCTTCGACGCCGACCATGCCGTCGCGAACGGCTGTGGGCTCGTCATGCGGTCGCTGAGATGACCGACGAACAGCACGTAGAGGTCGGAGAAATTATATTCCTTGATGACGAAGTAGTTCTTCGTGGTCAGGAACGACGGACCATAGATGCCTTCCGGCTGGAGCAGCGAGGCCGGCTGCGCCTGCTCGGCGGCGCTGAGCTTTTGTCCACGCACCGGCACGAAACCTTCGCGCAGCCACTGGCTGATCGGCTTCACCACCTCGGGCACACCGCTGGTGCAATCGACCTTCGCCGGCGCCTGCACCTCATAGGCCCAGCGCGCGCCGCTCTGCCAGCCCTTGTTGACGAGCTGTTGCGCGGCCGAAGCCAGCGCATCCGGCACCGAATGCCAGATGTCAATGCGGCCATCGCCGTCGAAATCGACGCCGTGCTTGTAATATTCGGACGGCAGGAATTGCGTGAGCCCGGTGGCGCCGGCCCAGGACGAGCGCATGTCCTTGCGCGTCACCACGCCGTCGCCCAGAATCTTCAGTGAGAGGATGAACTCGTTGCGATAGGTGTCCTTGCGCCGGCCGACATAGGCCTGCGTCGCCAGCACGCGCACGAGATCGTAGGGCAGCGTGTAGCGGCCGTAGTCGGTCTCGCGGCCCCAGATCGCGAGCATCACGGTCGCGGGCACGCCAGAGCTCTTCTCGATTTTCGTCAGCGCGGGATTGTATTTCTGCAGCAGCCGCTGCCCCTCGCTCGCAAGATTCGCAATCGAGGCTTCCCGGACATAGTCCGCAGGCACCTGCACGAACTCGGCCTGCGACGGCGCGCCGGTCGCGGGCCGTCCGGGCAGGATCAGATCGGGCAGCTTGTAATCCGGCTCGAGCCCGCGCGTCTGTTCGTCGAACGTTGCGCGCGACACGCCCGCGGCCTGTGCCTCCGGCCAGAGCGAAGCGATGAACTGCGTGAAGGCCGCGTCGGCGGCGCGGGCCGGCGACCATCCGCAGGTGACCACGATCACCGCAGCAATGAGCGCCCGCCGCATCATGCCGACATCACCGCGTCAGCTTCTTGTACTTCACGCGGTGCGGAATGATGCTGTCCTGGCCGAGGCGGCGCATCTTGTCGTTCTCGTAGTCCTGGAAGTTGCCCTCGAACCATTCGACGTGGCTGTCGCCTTCGAAGGCCAGGATGTGGGTCGCGATGCGGTCGAGGAACCAGCGATCATGGCTGATGATGACGGCGCAGCCGGCAAAGTCCTCCAGGGCCTCTTCGAGCGCGCGCAGCGTGTCGACATCGAGATCGTTGGTCGGCTCGTCGAGCAGCAGCACGTTGGCGCCCGACTTCAGCATCTTGGCCAGATGCACGCGGTTGCGCTCACCGCCGGAGAGCGCGCCGACCTTCTTCTGCTGGTCGGCGCCCTTGAAGTTGAACGACGAGCAATAGCCGCGCGAATTGACTTCCTTCTTGCCGAGCAGGATCAGCTCGTTGCCGCCGGAGATCTCCTCCCACACGTTCTTGTTGCCATCGAGCGCGTCGCGCGACTGGTCGACATAGCCGAGATGCACGCTCTCGCCGACGGTGATCGAGCCCTTGTCCGGCGTCTCCTGCTTGGTGATCATGCGGAACAGCGTGGTCTTGCCAGCGCCGTTGGCGCCGATCACGCCGACGATGCCACCGGGCGGCAGCTTGAAGGTGAGATTGTCGATCAACTCGCGGTCGCCAAAGCCTTTGCTGAGACCCTCGAAGTCGACCACGTTCTGGCCGAGCCGCTCGGCGACCGGAATCGTGATCTGCGCGGTCTGGGTCTGCTTCTCGCTCGCCTGCTTCAACAGGTCCTCGTAGCGCTGGTAGCGCGCCTTGGATTTGGCCTGGCGCGCCTTGGGCGAGGACGCGATCCATTCCTGCTCGCGGATAAGCGTTTTCTGATGCGCGACGTCTTCGCGGCCTTCCTGCGCGAGCCGCTTCTGCTTCTGCACCAGCCAGGACGAATAATTGCCCTCGTAGGGAATGCCCTTGCCGCGGTCGAGCTCGAGGATCCAGCTGGTGACGTTGTCGAGGAAGTAGCGGTCATGGGTGACGATCAGGATCGCACCGGGATAGTTGCGCAGATGGCCTTCGAGCCACGACACCGACTCGGCATCGAGATGGTTGGTCGGTTCGTCGAGCAGCAACAGCTCGGGCTGGTCGAGCAGCAGCTTGCACAGTGCGACGCGGCGGCGCTCACCGCCCGACAGTTTCGTCACGTCGGCATCGTCAGGCGGGCAGCGCAGCGCGTCCATGGCCTGGTCGACCTTGCTGTCGAGATCCCAGAGGCCCTGGGCCTCGATCTCGTCCTGCAGCTTGGTCATCTCGTCGGCGGTTTCCTCGGAGTAATTCATCGCCAGCTCATTGTAGCGATCGAGGATGGCCTTCTGCTTGGCGACGCCCAGCATGACGTTCTCGCGCACAGACAAGCTGGCGTCGAGATGCGGTTCCTGCTCGAGATAACCGACGCGGGCGCCCTGGGCGACCCAGGCCTCGCCGTTGTACTCCTTGTCGAGGCCGGCCATGATCTTGAGCAGCGTCGACTTGCCCGAGCCGTTGACACCGAGCACGCCGATCTTGGCGTCCGGGTAAAAGCTCAAATGGACATTATCGAGCACCTTGCGGGTCGGGTAGCTCTTGGTCAGGCCTTGCATGAAATAGACGAACTGGCGCGCCATCGGTCCCGAAAACCTTCGATTTGAGGAAATTTGCTTGCTGCCGATGTAGCGATCCGGCCCCCAAAGGGCAATGTTTTCCCTCCGTTCACCACGGATGAATACGGGACGGACACCATCCGGACCCCGGTCCGGACAATTGAAACCATCTTTTAATAAATCAGGCCAAAGCTCGTCCTCGCGCGGAAACAGCGCCACCCGCTCAGAATGAACGGGAGCACAGCGAGGCCCATCATGGCTCTGATCGAGACCCACTCCATCGCAGTTCCGGTAGAAGCCGGGAACGCGTCCGGACTCGTGTCCGAGATCAAGGGCTTCTGGACGCGCTTCTTCGCCACCGCCTTCAATCCCTACCGGCCCGAGCTGCATTACATGCGCGGCCCCGGCCCCGCCTGGCGTGCCAAGCACGGCATGGACGCGCCGTTGCGGCTGAAGCCCCGCGACCTCTGAGCCGCTCTCTCCTGTCGGATTTTTGAACACGCGAGCGTCTTGCGCGCAGGTGTGATTGCGCGCAACCATGGCCCGGTTCCGACGATGGCGCTCCCGCTCGCGCCGTCACCTCTCGACATGGATGAACGCTGATGACGCGGCTGCGCTGTGCAATTCTCGACGACTATTTTGATATCGCCCTCAACGTCGCCGACTGGCCGAAATTGTCCGACCGGGTCGACGTCACCGTGTTCAGCCATCCCTTCGCCTCCGAGCAGGCCGCGGCCAGCGCGCTGGCCGATTTCGACATCGTCTGCGCGATGCGCGAGCGCACGGCGTTCCCCAAGAGCCTGTTCGCGTCGCTGCCGAAGCTGAAGCTGCTTTTGACCTCCGGCATGCGCAACGCCTCGATCGACATGGAGGCCGCGAAGGCGCGTGGCGTCGCCATCGGCGGCACGCAATATTCCCGCGATCCCACCGCACCGCTCACCATGGGCCTGATCCTGGAACTGACCCGCGGCATCGGCCGAGAGAATGCGCGCATGCATGCGGGCGAGCCCTGGCAGACTTTTGCCGGTGTCGAGATCGAGGGCCTGACCCTCGGTGTCGTCGGGCTCGGCAAGCTCGGCAGCAAGATGGCTGATATCGCCAAGGCGTTCGGCATGAACGTGATCGCCTGGAGCCCGAACCTCACGCCGGAGAAGTGCAAGGAGGCCGGTGTCGGCTACGCCACGAAGGAGGAACTGTTCGCCAAGGCTGATATCATCACCATCCATGTGGTGCTGAGCGAGCGTTCGCGCGGGCTGGTTGGCGCTGCCGATCTCGCGCGGATGAGGCCGACGGCCTTCCTCGTCAACACCGCGCGCGGGCCGATCGTGGACGAGCAGGCGCTGCTTGAGGCCTTGCAGCAGAGGAAGATCGCGGGCGCCGGCATCGACGTGTTCTCGGTCGAGCCGCTGCCGGTCGACCATCCCTTCCGCAAGCTCGACAACCTCGTCCTGACGCCGCATCTCGGCTACGCGACCGAGGACGGACTGCGCATCCATTACGGCCAGATGGTCGAGGCGATCGACGCCTGGAGCAAGGGCGGCGAGCTGCCGCGGAAGCTGGCCTGAAACGAAAAAGGGCGCGCCGATAGCACGCCCTTCACAATTCCAATTGTCGCGACGCGCTTAGCGCACGGTGACCGGCGCAGGCAGCGGCGGCACCACCGTCGGCTGGGTGCCCCCGACCGGACCCGCTTGGGCCGCGACCGGCGCGGGCGCAGCCGATGCGGTCGCCGTTCCCGGCGCCGGGCCACCCGGCATCACCACGACGCGGGTGCCGACTTTGGTGCGCTCGAACAGGTCCGAGACGTCGTCGTTCAGCATGCCGATGCAGCCGGAGGACACGAACTTGCCGATCGTCGACGGCTGGTTGGTGCCGTGGATGCGGTAGACAGTCGAGCCGAGATACATCGCACGCGCGCCGAGCGGATTGCCCGGGCCGCCCGCCATGAAACGCGGCAGATAGGGCTGACGCTCGATCATTTCCGTCGGCGGATGCCAATCCGGCCACTCCGCCTTGCGGGTGATCTTCTGCACGCCGGTCCAGGTGAAACCGTCACGGCCGACGCGGACGCCGTAGCGGATCGCGCGACCATTACCGAGGACGTAATAGAGATAGGTGTTCGGGGTATCGACGATGATCGTCCCGGCCGGCTCCTTGGTCGCCAGCGAGACTTCTTGACGGCGCAGGTTCGGCGCCAGCTGCGCAGGAGCGGCGTCGGGCTGCTCCTCGGGGGGCAGCGAGGCAATCGCCATCGGCCGGCCATCGGCGCCGACGGCAGGCTGCGAGACCGTTCCGGTCGCGCCGGGACCGCCAACGGCCTCGGGCGGACGCAGGCCATCGTCGCTGGGCGCCTGGCCCGGACGGTCGGCATAGATCACCGCCGGCGGACCGGCAGGGCGGCCGTAACGAGGGTCGTCCGGCGACGTCACCGGGCCTTGCGGCGGGGCGGCGGAGTAAACCGGGGGACCTGCAGGACGGCCATAACGGGGATCGTCCGGCGACATCACCGGCCCCTGCGGCGGGGCGGCGGAATAGACCGGAGGACCAACGGGGCGGCCATAGCGCGGATCGTTCGGCGACATCATCGGACCGCCCGGACCGGGCGGCGGCAGCGACGCCTGCGGCAGCGCGTCGTCGTCATCTTCCAGCGCGTCGAAATTCGGCGTGCGGTCGCCGGGGCGATATTCGGACGGGGCGCCGTAGCTCGGCGCCTGCTGCACCGGATAGGACTGGGCCTGTACGAGCGAGGTTCCCGCCGCAGCGACTGTTGCGGCAGCGCATATCGTCAGAAAATGTTTGATCATCATCGCTCTTGTATAGTCCCCAAGCCCTATCGGACCGCTAACGGCCACATGACCGAAGATAGCGGCACATTCAAGACATGACAGGCCGAATTGGGCCGATTTGGCGAATTGTGATGTGAATGCACACCGTTGCTCCGTTGCATCACGGGGCGGAAATCGCATCACGCCGCAGATTGCCCGAGTCTTCGGCCCTGATTTTTACGGAACGACGCTTGAGCCTTGCGATATGGTCGAATCAGCCTGATTCGCCACCGATTTGAGCTCGAATCCCTGCGTGGCGAACGCGGCAATCAGTACCGTCACCGCGTTCAGATGGCTCATGGGCCCTGGCCACCACCCGCCGGGGCGGAAATTCGTACCTGTCCGATGCTTCCGGGCTTTCGCTTCCTGTTTGCCGCGATCCTGCTGTCAACCTCCATTCTGGTGTTCGGCCTCGGCGCGGCCGCACTGCTGCGGGCGACCCATGAGCAGTACGTCAGCAACCCGTCCTGGCGGAACGGCCCGCAGGAGCAGGTGTTCGTGCAAGTCACGGAGCCGGCCCAGCCGGTGCTCGCCGCATTGCGCGCCGAGCCCGAGGCGACTGAGCCCGCGCCGTCGCTGCGGGATCAGGTTCCGACTGTCGCCTTGCCGGCGAGCGAGCCCGAGCAGGTGGCCGCGGTGACCACTGAGACCAGCGTTCCGCCTGAACCCCAGGTCGCCGAGGCTGAGCCATCGGCTGCCGAGCCGGCCAAGGCGGAGACCGCAGTTCCAGCTCCGGCTGACACGCTCACCCCGGCCGACACAATTGCATCCATGCCCGAGGCCAAACCCGCTCCGACGATGACCGCGAGCGAGCCGGCGCAGGCCGACAACAGTGCAGCCCAGGCTTCGTCTGCAATCGACATCGCGAGCGCCAGGGTGGCAGCGCTCAACGACCCCGCAACCACGGCCTGGAAGGATCCGCCTGCGAAGGCTAAGGTCGACAGCGCCACGCCTGCAAGCAAGGTGGCCAAGCCGCACGCGCATCGGGTGAAGAAGCGCCGCCGGATCGTCCGGCGACCTCCGCCACCGGTTCAGCAGCTCGATCCGTTTGGACAGCCGCAGCCCACGCTCGCCGCAACGACCACGCGAGCGCGGTGACGTGCTTCACCTCGCCCCGCTTGCGGGGAGAGGTCGGATCGCATCGCAAGATGCGATCCGGGTGAGGGGGACTCTCCGCGAGTCTCACTCTCACAGCCCTCGTGGAGACTCCCCCTCACCCCAACCCTCTCCCCGCAAGCGGGGCGAGGGAGCGCACCTTCAGCGCGGCCAAAATCGGGCGACTCAGGCCGGCCCGGTCGCGATCGGCGGGCCTTTTTCCTGGCCCCATTCCGACCATGAGCCATCATAGAGCGCGGTGTCGGCGATGCCCAAGCGATAGAGCGCGAGCGTCAGCACGCCGGCCGACACGCCGGAGCCACAGCTGGTCACGATCGGCGCGTCGAGCTTGACGCCAGCGCCGGTGAAGGCGGCGCGGAGATCGTCGAGCGGCTTCATGGTGCCGGTCGCGGCATCGAACAATTGGCTGTAGGGCACGTTACGCGCGCCCGGAATGTGGCCGGAGCGGATGCCCGCGCGTGGCTCCGGTGCGCGACCCTCGAAACGTTCGGCTGCGCGCGCGTCGATCACCTGCTCGGCGCGGCTTTCGACGTTGGCAATCAATTGCTGCATGCTGCGCACGCGTTTTGAATCGTAGCTCGCCTTGAAGCTCGCGGGCTTCGGCTTCACCTCGCCGCTCTCGACCGGACGTCCCTCGGCGCGCCACTTCTTCAGGCCGCCATTGAGGATGCGGACATTGCTGTGGCCGAAGGCCAGGAACATCCACCACGCGCGGGGCGCGGCGACCCAGCCGCCAGCATCGTAGAGCACGACGGTGTCGGCGTTGGAGATGCCGAGATTGCCGACGTCACGGCCGAACTGCTCGGTGCTCGGATACATGTGCGGCAGCGGGTTGGAATGATCCGACACCGCATCGACGTCGAAGAACACCGCGCCCGGCAGATGCGCGGCGAGGTAGTCGTCCTTCGGCAGCGGCAGCACGCCCGGCAGCTTGAAGTTGGCGTCGAGCACTTTGACATTGGCGTCGTTGATGTGGGCGGCGAGCCATTCGGTGGAAACGAGGGGATCGGTGGTCATACGGCATTTTCCTTGTCATTCCGGGGCGTGCGCAGCACGAGCCCGGAATCTATTGTGCGGTAGGGTCGGTGGATCAATGGATTCCGGGCTCGCGACTTCGTCGCGCCCCGGAATGACGAAGGGAAAGATCTACCCCTTCTTCTTCGGCTCCCATTGCTCCACCGGACCACCGGCGTCGCGCCAGGCGGCATAGCCGCCGGCGATGTGGGCGACGGGCTTCAGGCCCATGTCCTGCGCGGTCTTGGCGGCGAGCGCGGAGCGCAAACCGCCGGCGCAGTGGAACACGAACTTCTTGTCCTCCTGGAACACCGGCTTCGCATAAGGGCTCTGCGGATCGATCCAGAATTCGAGCATGCCGCGGGTGCAAGCGAACGCGCCGGGGATACGGCCGTCGCGCTCGATCTCGCGGGGATCGCGGATGTCGACAATGACGACGTCGCCGTTCTTGGAGATTTCGATGGCGTCCTTTGCGGTGAGCGTCTCGATCTCCTTATTGGCCTCGTCGATCAGCGCCTTGATGCCGCGGGTGATGGTCTGGGGCATTTTGTATCTCCCTCTTCTCGTCATTGCGGGGCGCGCGCAGCGCGAACCCGGAATCCATTTATCTACACGCGCTGCGGCCTGATGGATTCCGCGCTCGCGATTTGGTCGCGCCCCGGAATGACAACAGCTAGTGCGTCAATTCCTTCATTGCACCCTCAAGCCCCTCGATCGTGATCGGGAACATGCGGTTGGCGAAGATGCGCTTGATGATGGTGGTGGATTCCGAATAGTCCCAGTGCTTCTGCGCGACCGGATTGAGCCACACCGAATGCGGATAGGTGCGGATGATGCGATCGAGCCAGACCGAGCCGGGCTCCTCGTTGACATGCTCGACCGAGCCGCCAGGCACCATGATCTCGTAAGGCGACATCGAGGCGTCGCCGACGAACACGACCTTGTAGTCGTGCGGATATTTGTGCAGCACGTCCCAGGTCGGCGTGCGGTCGGTGAAGCGGCGCTTGTTCTGCTTCCACACGCCTTCATAGAGGCAGTTGTGGAAGTAGAAATATTCCATGTGCTTGAACTCGCTCTTCGCCGCCGAGAACAATTCCTCGACCTGCTCGATATGCGAATCCATCGAGCCGCCGATGTCGAAGAACACCAGCAGCTTGACCGCGTTGCGCCGCTCCGGGCGCATGACCACGTCGAGATAGCCGTGGTTGGCGGTCTCACGAATCGTATTGTCGAGATCGAGCTCGTCCGGCGCACCGGTGCGCGCGAATTTGCGCAGGCGGCGCAGCGCGACCTTGATGTTGCGGATGCCGAGCTCGACATTGCCGTCGAGATCCTTGAATTCGCGCTTGTCCCACACCTTCACGGCGCGGTTATTGCGATTCTTCTCCTGGCCGATGCGGACGCCTTCGGGATTGTAGCCGTGCGCGCCGAACGGCGAGGTGCCTGCCGTGCCGATCCACTTCGAGCCGCCCTGGTGCCGGCCCTTCTGCTCCTCGAGGCGCTTCTTCAGGGTCTCCATGAGCTTGTCCCAGCCCATGGCCTCGATCTGTTTCTTCTCTTCTTCCGTCAGGTATTTTTCGGCGAGTTTCTTCAGCCACTCCTCGGGGATCTCAGCCCCCTCCATGGCGTCGAGCAGGCTTTCCAGCCCCTTGAACACGGTGCCGAAGACGCGGTCGAACTTGTCGAGGTTACGCTCGTCCTTCACCAGCGAGGTGCGCGACAGATAGTAGAAATTCTCGACCGAATAGTCCGACAGATCAGCGTCGAGCGCCTCCATCAGCGTGAGGTATTCGCGCAGCGTCACGGGGACCTGCGCATCGCGCAGAGACGTAAAGAATTGCAGGAACATGGGTGACAGATTGCCCGTCGGGGGACGAACGTCAAGGGGCGGAAGCCGCCGCCAGGCGCTGGACCGGGAGGCTTTTTGCGCTAGAATTGGCGGCCTCAAGGGGTTGTTTTGGGGACGTTTGCAATGGGAATTCTCGCAGCACTCATCATCGGTGCCATCGCCGGCTGGCTCGCCGGAAAAATTGTCCACGGCGCGGGATTTGGACTGCTGGGCAACATCGTAGTCGGCATCATCGGCGCGCTGGTCGCAGGCTGGGTGCTGCCGCAGCTTGGCATTGCGCTGGCCACGGGCACACTGGGCGCCATCATTGACGCCACGGTCGGCGCGGTGATTGTGCTCGTCATCCTTTCGCTGATAAAACGGGTCTGAAAGCCTGACCGAACCAGGAACGGCCGCCATGTGCGGCCGTTCCTTTTGTTGGACCAGGGCGATGCCCGGCCGACGACCAACAAGGACGCGCGATGAAATTTACCGGCACCAAGGACTATGTTGCGACCGAAGACCTCAAGGTCGCCGTCAACGCCTCGATCGTGCTGGAGCGCCCGCTGCTGATCAAGGGCGAGCCCGGCACCGGCAAGACGGTGCTGGCCGAGGAAGTGGCGAAGGCGCTGAACGCGCCGCTGCTGACCTGGCACATCAAGTCCACCACCAAGGCGCAGCAGGGCCTCTATGAATACGACGCGGTGTCGCGCCTGCGCGACAGCCAACTCGGCGATGCCCGCGTGTCCGATATCAAGAACTACATCAAGCGCGGCAAGCTCTGGGACGCCTTCGCCGCCGAGCAGCGCCCGGTGCTGCTGATCGACGAGATCGACAAGGCCGACATCGAATTCCCGAACGATTTGCTGCTCGAGCTCGACCGCATGGAATTCCATGTCTACGAGACCGGCGAGACGATCAAGGCGAAGCAGCGCCCGATCATGATGATCACCTCCAACAACGAGAAGGAGCTGCCGGACGCCTTCCTGCGCCGCTGCTTCTTCCACTACATCAAGTTCCCCGACGCCGACACGATGGGCCGCATCGTCGACGTCCACTTCCCCAACATCAAGAAGCGCCTGGTCGAAGAGGCGCTGCGGATCTTCTTCGAGGTCCGCGAGGTGCCCGGCCTGAAAAAGAAGCCCTCGACTTCGGAGCTGCTCGACTGGCTCAAGCTGCTACTCAACGAGGACATGAGCGTCGAGCAGCTCCGCGAGCGCGACCCGCGCAAACTGATCCCGCCGCTGCACGGCGCGCTGCTCAAGAACGAGCAGGACGTGCATCTGTTCGAGCGGCTGGCGTTTCTGAGCCGAAGGGAAGTGTAGGCTTCTCGTGTCCCGGACGCGCTGCAACGCGCAAGCGTTGCTGCGCAGAGCCGGGACCCAGAAGGCGACACGGATTGCTCGGAGACATGGGCCCCGGCTCTGCAGCGCACCGCTAAAGCCGCGCTGCGCTGCGTCCGGGGCACGAGAGCGCAGTGCGACGCACCACTGCCTCCACACTCGTCATTGCGAGCGCAGCGAAGCAATCCAGAATCCCTCCGCAGCGACAGTCTGGATTGCTTCGCTGCGCTCGCGATGACGGAGCAAGCGGCATCACCGTCACTCTCCAACTCGCACCTCACTCGCAGACGCGCCTTCGCATCCTCGCGGCGCATTTCGCCCGAGCTTTGCTGTCTCCGTCACGCCCCCAAGAAAGAGGGCGCAGGGATGGCCGGGTGCCGGCTGGCACCCACGGTCCACTGTGCGAAAGCACACGCAGAAGAACTGCACAGCGGCATACAGGTGAAGCCAAACACACGGCCTTCCCTGCGCAGTGGTCGGACGGCGTATGCCGTGCTCTCCCGGGAGCCGAGTTCCTTCTGGCCTCCCTCGCCCAGCGAAATTCGCCGGCACCGCGCCGGTTGACGCGACTGCCGCATTCGCAAGAGCTTGACCGTAGCAACGACGGCCAGGACCACACGGTTTTGCCGTACGCACACAGCGCCGCTCGTCCGCACGAAGCCTCAGGGCTCACGGAGAGCAATCCGCCCTGCCCTTAGCCTCTCGTGCCGACGCTGCCGCGTCCACCGCAACCCGGCCCGCGCTTCGAACGACTCGCGAACCGCCCCTCATCAACCGGCCGGGCTGCTTCGATTATGCCGCAATTCCGAATTTCGGTAAAGTGGAATGTTTTTGCGGAGAGGGATTGACGGGATGGCGGGGTGTTTTGCCCGACGGCGAACAAGATCGCACTCTAGCAAGCGGCAGGTAACCGCAGTTACGCCCCCCGGGCTCGCTTGATGTCATTCACGACGTCCAGATCACTTAAATCCCGGTGCCACCAATGATTTACGAGATCCAGCGGCTGCTCCCTACGGCGCCTGTTGTCTGCGGCTGCGAGCAACTTGATGAGGAGCCGAAATACGCGAGGCAACTCAAACTCTGGCAGCGTCAAGAGCTTCGCTAATTGAACATTGAGATTAGGCATTGCGATCAAGATACACGGAGTAAGCGTCGGCTTCAGCCGCGACTCGGCAATTGCACCTGCCACATCGTCTGGCTTAGGCCTTGCCTGCTGTATGAAGTTGCTTAAGCCGCGAAGCAGCCTTCGCTTGTCGTCTTCATTCTTCGCCTCGAACCACGCGTCGCCCTCCGAACCGCTGACGATTCCCTGCGCCAGCTGATTGAGCAATATTTCCTCTTCCACGCTCAGCATCGAGACACCTTTGACTACTTATAGTGGCACATTATAGCGTGGTGGCGCGCTACCTCAGAGTCCGCGCGAATGATATCCGGAAGGAACGATCGAAGTGCGAAGTTCGTATCTCGAGTTGCCAGCTAATTTTGAAGACTACGGCCCGGAAGTCGAAGCAAAGGGATGGTTTTCCGAGGCTCGGATCATCGTGGCGAATACGCGCTACCGAATCAACTTTTATGATCTGGCGCGGCTCATTCAACACGTAGAAGCCGATCTGGAGAGCGATCGAATATTCTTTGAACCGAACCTGGTCATTGTACGCGCCGTAACGCGAGCTCGCATGGAAAGCGCCGCCGAAGAACTGGTGCGATCGGGTCGAGTGTCATCTCTCCTAGCCGAACTGCCGTAATCGTCCCGTTCGTACACAAAGAGAAGAGTTCGACTCGCGGAGAGTCCCCCTCACCCTGATCGCATCTGTCGATGCGATCAGGCCTCCCCCCGCAAGCCGGGAGAGACGAAGGGCATCACGCCACCGCTGCGTCCGGCACACGCGCGGATTCCATCGGCTGCTTGCCGCGGATCAAATCCGAGGCGCGATCGGCGATCATCATGGTCGAAGCATTCAAGTTCGCCGAGATCATGCGCGGCATCACCGAGGCGTCGATAACACGAAGGCCTTCCAGCCCGTGGACGCGGAGCTGGTCGTCGACGACGGCCCAGGTCGAGTCCGCCGGACCCATGCGGCAGGTGCAGCCGGGGTGAAAGGTGGTGGTGCCGCGTTCGGTGGCGGCGGCCAGGAATTCGTCGTCGGTGTTGATGTTGGGGCCGGGGAAATCCTCATAGGCGTAATAGGGCGACAGCGGCGCGGACTTCAAAAGCCTGCGCGCGAGCTTCATGCCGCCGACGATGACGCGGCGGTCGAGCTCGGCGTCGAGATAGTTGGTCTGGATGATCGGCGGCGCGAAGGGATCGTTGGAGCGGATGCGGACATAGCCGCGGCTCTCGGGGCGCTGCTGCCAGGAGGCCACCGTCATGCCGGGCTCGTCCTCGAGCTGGCCCTGCACGCCTTCCTTGTAGCTCGCCGGCGTAAAGGTGAGTTGCAGGTCGGACGAGTCCGCGCTCTCGCCGGAATGCCAGAAGCAATAGACCATGGTCGGCGACAGCGAGAGCAGGCCGCCGCGCGTCGTGGCCCATTTCAGCGCCTCGATCCACAGCGAGAAGCCGCGCCGGAGCTCGTTGATGGTTCTGATGTCCTTGACGCGGGCGACCGTGCGCGGCGCGTAGTGATCCTGAAGGCCTTCGCCGACGGGCAGCGCGTGACGCACCTGGATGCCGTGGGCGCCCAGCAAATCGGGCGAGCCAATGCCGGAGAGCTGGAGCAGTTGCGGCGAATTATAGGTGCCGCCGGAGAGGATCACTTCCTTGTTGGCGCGGACCTCGACCGGCGTACCGCCGCTGCCGCCCTTCATGTAGCGCACGCCGACGGCGCGCTTGCCCTCGAAGATGATCTCGGTCGCATGTGCGTGCGTATGCACATGCACGTTGGGCCGCTTCATCGCGGGCTTGAGGAACGCGGTCGAGCCGGAGACGCGCAGGCCCTTGTCGATGGTGCGCTGGCAGTAGGACACGCCTTCCTGCTTCGCGCCGTTGTAATCGGGGTTACGCGGAATGCCGAGGCTCACCGCGCCTTCCATAAAGGCCTCGCAGAGCGGATCGCGCCAGTTCATCGTGGTGACGGTGAGGTTGCCGTCACGGCCGCGATAAATGTCCTCGCCCTCGCCGACCCGCTTCTCCAGCCGCCGGAAGTAAGGCAGCACATCGGCATAGCCCCAGCCGCGATTGCCCATCTGCGCCCAGGTGTCGAAATCCATGCGCTGGCCGCGGTTGTAGATGTGGCCGTTGATCGAGGACGAGCCGCCGAGCGTCTTGCCGCGCGGCGCGTAGATGCTGCGCCCGCCGGTCCAGGGCCCGACCTCCTGCTGGTAGGCCCAGTTGATGCTCTTCATGTGGAAGGTCTTGATAAAGCCCGCCGGCAGATGGATGTAGGGATGCCAGTCGTTAGGCCCGGCCTCGAGCACGCAAACGCTGGTTGAGGGATCCTCGCTCAGCCGGCTGGTGAGCACGCAACCCGCCGAGCCCGCGCCGACGATCACATAGTCAAATCTATCCATGATGCCTCGGCCGCTTCTTAGCGCGGCTTGTCGTTGAGTTGATAATTCAAATGCGTTCGCACCGTCGGCCATTCTGCGGCGGTGATGCTGTAGACCACGGTGTCGCGCAACGTGCCGTTCGGCGCGACCTGATGGCTGCGCAGAATGCCGTCCTGCTTGGCGCCGAGGCGCTCGATCGCGCGGCGGCTCTGTTGGTTGAAGAAATGCGTGCGGAACTCGACCGCGATGCAGTTCAGCGTCTCGAACGCGTGGGTGAGCAGCAGCAGCTTGCACTGGGTGTTGAGCGGACCGCGCTGCGCACTCTTGCCATACCAGGTCGAGCCGATCTCGACGCGGCGGTTGGCGGCATCGATATTCATGTAGGTGGTCTGGCCTACGATCTTGCCGCCGGCGTCGAACACGGTGAACGGCAGCATCGAGCCCGCGACTTGAAGACCGAGACGGCGGTCGATTTCCTTCGCCATGTTCTCAGGAAGGGGAATCGCGGTGTACCAGATCGTGGAGAGGTCGCCGTCCTTCACGGCCTCCACCAGCCCCTCGCGATGCTGCTGCGACAACGGTTCGAGACGGGCGTGCTGCCCACGCAGGGTGACGGGATCAGGCCAGGGCATTTGAGACTTTCTCCTTTGTCATTGCGAGGAGCGAAGCGACGAAGCAATCCAGACCGTCTCCGCAGAGGCATTCCTGGATTGCTTCGCTTCGCTCGCAATGACGGTAACTAGCACCGTTCACTTGTTTAGGAAATTGAGAGGCAAACCGCCGCGCGGCCAGTCCATGGCGACCAGTTCGCCCTTGCCGGACAGCGTGATGTAGGCGGTCTTGAGCTCCGGGCCGCCGAACGCGATGTTGGTGGTGACGCGGTCGCCGGTCGGGACCTGCTCGACCAGGGTGCCGTCCGGCGCGATCACCGAGATGCAGCCGGAGACGAGCGTGGCGACGCAGACATTGCCACCTGCCTCGACCGCGAGCGAGTCGAACATCTGATAGCCGCCGAGGCCGCAGATCGGCTTGCCCCGCTCGCCGCGATAGATCACATCGCGCGGCTTGAGCGTGCCGGGCGCGGAGAGCTCGTAGGCCCAGAGCCGGCCCGTCGGCGTCTCCGCGATGTAGACAGTGTTCTCGTCCGGCGACAGACCAATGCCGTTGGCCGGCAGTATGCCGTGCACGACTTCAACGATCTCGCTCATGCCGGGCTTCAGATAATACATGCCGCCGACATCCATCTCGCGCGCGCGGCGTTTGCCGAGATCCGAGAACCAGAGGCCGCCCTGCTTGTCGAAGACGAGATCATTCGGTCCGCGCAGATCGTGCTCGCCGCACTTGGTCACGACGGTCTCGACCTTGCCCGATTGCAGATCGACGCGCTGGATCGAGCCGCCGAGATAATCGTCCGGCTGCGGTCCCGGCATGATCATGTTGCGGGTCGGGATCCAGGAGAAGCCGCCATTGTTGCAGATGTAGATCTTGCCGTCGGGCCCAAGCGCCGCGCCGTTCGGGCCGCCCGGGACCTTGGCCACGATCTCCTTGCGGCCGTCGGGATAAACCCGGGTCAGGCGCTGGCCGCGGATTTCCACCAGCACCACCGAGCCGTCCGGCATCACGACCGGCCCTTCGGGAAATTCGAGGTCGGTGGCGAGAACGCGAACGTTGGACATGGTGGGACCCTCCCGGCTGCTTGTTATGGCTTGCGCAGGATGTCCGGCACGGGCCCGCACGCAAGATTTGCCTGCGGTTATGACAAAGTAGGTCCGGCTTGCCAAGCAAGCGGGCAGGTATGCCAGCGTTGCGCCGCCCTACTCCTTCACCGGCACCCAGATCTCGAAGCCGCCACTGCCGGTCGCGGGATCGAATTTTTCGTCATAGCGCTCGAAGTTCGGCGCGTCCGCAGCCTTCAGGCCGGAGGCCGGCAGCCACTGATTCCAGATCGTGTTGACGGTGCGGCGGATCGAGGCGACGTGGTCTGCGTGCGTGAACACCGCGTAGCGCTGCTCGGGGATGCGGATGCGACCGAAGCGGCGAGCGAGGTCCGAGAAATCGGCGACCTCGACACCGGCGATGTAGTCGAAATTGCCGGCATCGTCGCCGTTGCAGCAAACGCCGTATGCCGCATTGCCAATGCGCGCGGGGATGTCGACCACCTCCTGATGGAAGCGGTGCCATAGTCCCGGAATGATCGCGCCGTTGTCGCAGGACATGCGCTCGGCAAGCCCGGCGACGAGGAAAGCTTTGGCGGTTTCGAAACGCGGCGCAGCAAGATGGTCGAGCATGGTGGAGTCCATGAGGATCGGCTCCTGAAGCTTGAGATCGTTGACGCATGTCGCGGCCCGCACCGCTTCGGGTGTGGTGCCAAACCGGTCGCGGAACGCGCGGGTGAATGCTTCGTGCGAGCCGTAGTCTGCCTCCAGCGCCAGTGAGAGAATGTGCGGCGCACCCCTGGCGAGGCTCCGTGCAGCCTCCGTCAGCCTCCGCGCGCGCACGTAACGCATCACCGGATGGCCGGTGGCTGCGGCAAACGCGCGCACGATGTGGAACCGCGACACGCTTGATATCGCAGCGATCTCGTCGAGCGTCATCGGCTCGGCCAGATGGCTCTCGATATACCAGAGCGCGCGCTGGGCTGGGTTCATGGTGGTTGGGCTCTCGTTCGAAGCGAGGCCGGTTTAGGCGGTCGCCAGAGGCTTGGCTTGATCGGCGTTGCGGTCGGACCCTACTTGTCCTTCGCATCCTTCGGCGCCGGGGCGTCCTGCTTCTTCCTCACATCCTCCGCCGTCTTCGCCTGCGCCGTCTGGAGATCGCCGAGCGTCTTCTGCAAGCCGGCGAGCGTCACCTTCAATGCATCGATCTGGCGATTGGCGGCGTCGATCTTCTGCTGATGATCGAGGTTGAGCTTCGTGATCGTCTTCTGGAGAAAATCGACATTGCTCTGGAGGCAGCTCGTGCGCCGCTCCATGGTCTTTTCGACCGTGCAGATTTCGATGCCGGGCACGTCCTGCGCGTGCAACGGCGTCTGCGCCAGCGCGACGAGCGGTAACATCGTGAAACACACGGCAGCAGTCCGTCGCGGCATCCAGGTTCCTCGTCAAATTAATCACGGCAATTTGCGCCTATTGGGCGCGGCTTCTCGAAGCTACCACACTCGTACCGCATTCTCGCGTTGAGCTTGGCTTGTTCCCTTTGGACAGGGGAGCAGTGAATCGCGCGCGGACGAAGTGGGCGCTCTTTCCGCGGCTTGATGAGGGGAGATTTTTGGAATGGCAACGCGCGACAGACGTCTTGCGGAATTCGATGGCGCCGGAGAACCACCGCCTGGCCTTCCGGTCGAAGTGCTGTGCGAGGACCACAGCGGAACGTATCAGCTGCCGTTCGCGTGCCGCTATGTCGAGGGACGCTGGCAGAACGACGCGGCCGGCGTCGCGGTGGAAGCAACCGTGATCGGCTGGCGCCTGCCGCGCATGAAGCACACAGGGGTGGCCTGAAGGCTCGCGCCTGTCTCAAAATGCGACGGGGCCGCGCGCCGCCTTAACCTTCGGAACGCGGTTCGAACGAATCGCGTCCGAATCAGCCGTGTAGCTCTGTCCACACCTGTTCACGGCTAGATGTCGAAGTAGGCTCGCTCGCGCGTACCATATCTGCGAGCCGCGCGGGCGAGCCCGGGCTGGTCGCCGGCCCCAAACGTTAATTCCTGAAGCGCGGCCTGCGCTCCCGCACTTGCGCCGCCGAAACGGGCAGGACGGCGCGCGCTTTGCCTAATATTCGACCTCGAGCTCCTCGATCTCGGCCGGCTCGTCCTTGGCCGCCGCGACCCATTCCTTCATCTCGGGCATGGCCATGATGGTATCGGCATAGGCCTGCAGCCGCGGCTCGAGCTTGACGTTATAGGTCACGAAGCGCGTCACCACGGGCGCGTACATCGCGTCCGCCATGGTGCGCTGCTCGCCGAACAGGAAAGGTCCGCCCGACTTCTCCAGGCAGTCGCGCCAGATCGCCCAGACCCGGTCGATGTCGGCCTGCGCGCGCGACCAGATCTTGAAGCCGGGGAAATGTCCCTTCAGATTGACCGGCAACGAGGCGCGCAGCGTGGTGAAGCCGGAATGGATTTCGCCGCATATCGAGCGGCAATGCGCCCGCTGGACGCGATCGGCCGGCAATAAGCCGGCGTCCGGCATCGCCTCGTTGAGATATTCGGCGATTGCGAGCGTATCCCAGACGGTGGCGCCGTCGTGCCGCAGGCACGGCACCAGGATCGAGGACGACAGCAGCAGGATTTCAGCCCGCGCGGACGCGTCGTCCGGCGCGGTGACGACCTCCTCGAAATCGAGCCCGGAAAACCTTGTCAGCAGCCAGCCACGCAGCGACCAGGACGAGTAGTTCTTGCTGCTGATGGTCAGTGTCGCTTTCGCCATATGGCCCTTCCCTCACGCCTGTGACCGGCACCCTGCCCGGCCCTCAGGCGTGCCCATTACCTGTGCTTCCCAAAATGTTCGCTCAGCTTGAAGAGCAAGCGATGTGCCAGTTTTCCGGGCGATTTGACTCAGCTTTGGCTTCGATATTGCATGGCAACATGGGACAGGTGGGCGATTCAGTATGATGTCGATGTTTTATCAAGCCTTTCAGAACCAAATGGACCTGACAGCGCCGTGGCGGGCGGGAGCCTCGTCCGCGCTTAAATTCCTCCATCTGGTGCCGCAGGGCATGTCGGATCAGGTGGTCGGCCGGCTCTCGGCCGCGCTGGAGCTGATCTCGCGCTCCACCCTCACCTATCACCGCCCGGCCTACGGCATCGACAGCGTCATGGTGGGCAACCGCGAGGTCGCCGTCACCGAGGAGGTCGCCTACGCTACGCCGTTCGGCTCGCTGCTGCATTTCAAGAAGCAGGGCGTGGGCGAGCAGCCGCGTATGCTGCTGGTGGCGCCGATGTCCGGCCACTTCGCCACACTCCTGCGCGGCACCTTGAAGACGCTGCTCCAGGACCACGACGTCTACATCACCGACTGGCACAATCCGCGCGACATTCCCCGCAGCGAGGGCCGCTTCGGCCTCGACGATTACACCGAGCACCTGATCGACTTCCTCGGACAGCTCGGCCCGCGCCCGCATATGGTGGCGATCTGCCAGCCTTCAGTCTCCGCACTCGCGGCGGCCGCGATCATGTGCGAAGGCAACCATCCCTCGCGGCCGGCGACGCTGACGCTGATGGCGGGGCCGATCGACACGCGCATCCAGCCGACCCGGGTCAACGAGTTCGCCAAGAGCAGGCCGATCGACTGGTTCGAGCAGAACCTGATCAACTACGTGCCGGTGCAATGCCGCGGCGCGCTGCGCAAGGTTTATCCGGGCTTCGTGCAGCTCACCGCCTTCGTCTCAATGAATCTCGAGCGCCACATCAAGCAGCACATGGATCTCGCCAACCACATCGCCAAGGGCGAGAAGGAGAAGGCCGCGAGCATCAAGACCTTCTACGACGAATATTTCGCGGTGATGGACCTGCCGGCCGAGTTTTACATCGAGACCGTGCGCGACGTATTCCAGGAGCACCTGTTGCCGCAGGGCAAGCTGATGCATCGGGGACGCCCCGTGGACACCAAGGCCGTCGGCCGCATGGGCCTGATGACCGTCGAGGGCGAGAAGGACGACATCTGCTCGATCGGCCAGACGCTTGCCGCGCAAGACCTCTGCACCGGCGTGCGCGCCTATCGCCGGGTGCACCACATGCAGGCCGGCGTCGGCCATTACGGCGTGTTCTCGGGCAAGCGCTGGAACAACGAGATCTATCCGCTGCTGCGGGATTTCGTGCACGTCAATTCGTAGGCGCAGAACTTCTTCAGCAGGATCGGACTAAGCATCGCGGCTTTGGGAAAGACGCGCGCGGCACGAAGACTAGAACAGGGGCCCGCCGTTCGAGCCGGAGACCGCGCCATGTCCGAACTCCCAACCGCCGCTGCAACACCCGCCGCGATCGTCGACGTGCTGAAGGCAGTCGCCGGCAATCCGCCAAGGGTGCGCGCGAGCTTTGCCAAGGGGCGATGCGTGCGCGGCACCTATACGCCGTCCGACCGCGCGGCAGAGATCACGCGGTCGCTGAGCTTCACAAAGCCGTCGCGCGTGCTGGCGCGCTTCTCGGTCGGCGGCGGCAATCCCAAGGTCGCCGATACCAACAATCTCGTGCTGCTCGGCTTCAGCTTCAGACTCGGCGACGACGATCACCGCTCCGACATCCTGGTGGAAAGCGCGCCGGTGCATTTTGCAAGAACGCTCGACCAGATGCTGGCCTTCCTCAAGGCGCGCATTCCGGGAACGGACGGCAAGCCCGACATGGAGAAGGTCAAGGCCTTCTCCGCCGCCAATCCCGAAACGCTGAACCAGGCAAATTTCATCGCCGCGCGGCACCTGCCCGGAAGCTTTGCCGGCACGACCTATTGGGGCGTGCACGCCTTTCCAGCGACCAATGCGAAGGGCGAGACGAGGTTCATAAAGTTCAAGGTCGCGCCCGTCGGCAGCGACGTCACACTGAGCGAGGACGAAGCCAAGGCGAAGTCCGCCGACTTCCTGCACGACGATCTCGCGCGGCGAATCGCAGCCGGCGACGTCCGCTTCAACGTGATGGCGCTGCTCGACCGTCCCGGCGATCCCACCATGGACGTGACCACACGCTGGCCGGAGGAAGACAATCGCGAGGAGGTGCGGCTGGGGACCATCGTCATCACCAGCCTTGAGGCCGACGATGCCTGCGACGGGTCGATCTTCAATCCAGCCAATCTTGCCAACGGTATCGGCCACCCGCCGGACGAAATCTTTGCGGCGCGCCGCGCGGCCTACACAATCTCGCTGGCGAAGCGCCGCTGATTTAGCTCTCGCCTTGCGCTTCGCGACGCCACGCGCCAGGGCTGACGCCGACCATGGACGAGAACACCCGCGTGAAATGACTCTGATTGGCAAATCCGGCCGACATCGCGATCTCGGACAACGGCAGGTCGCGAACGGTCATCAATTGCTTGGCGGCCTTCACGCGCTGGCGCAGCAGCCATTGATGCGGCGGCAGGCCGGTGGAGATCCGGAACGCGCGTGAGAAATGGCTGACCGAAAGGTCGAGGTCGGCTGCGATCTGCTGCAACGCGACCTTGCCGGCCAGATCGGACTCGAGCCGATCGCATGCGCGCTTCACCTGCCATGGCGCGAGGCCGCCGCGGCTCGGCTCTGCGACGGGCGTCAGTCCCCCATAGGTCTGGACGACGTGGGCCGTGAGCGCGAGCATCATGTGATCGACAAAAATCTGGTTGGTCTCGTCCGGCCGACGCAACCCTTGCTGCAAGGAGGCTCCGATTTGACGGATGACCTCGTCGTCATGGCCGACACCGGGCTCGTAGCTCAGCTCGCCGATGCGCGGCGCACCAGGCTGCCTGCCAATGTCGTCGAGCGCCGAGCGCGGCAAATAGAAAAACAGCGAGTGAAACGGCTTGTCGATCACATAACGCGGGTCGCGCTTGAGATCGTAGAGATAGGTTGCGCCCGCGCGAACGTCCGCCTTGGTAACGCAACTACCCCGCTCCCAGCACTCGCAATCCGGATAGTCGCGAAGTTTCAGGCTGACGAGATAGGCATCTTCCGCAGGCAAGGAGCCTGAGAGTCTCGGCGTCGGCTCGTCATTGCGCACTTCAGTGACCGCGAGCTCGGCGCTGCGCAGCGAACGCGCGACCAGCGCCGGCGCATGCTTCAGGTGCAGGCGCTGCCCGAACCTCTGTCCGTAGACGCCGGCTTGTGTCATTTCAGTCAACCTATCCGTGAAGAGCGCGTCTTCTCCGGCCCTTCGAAGTCGATGCATTATCGGATTGCCGGCTAACGGTCCAGTTTTACCGCATCAACATGAAGTGTTGTGGCAGGCTGTCGCACGCATCGCGACGAGATGATTTTCACTGTGATTTCAGCATGATTTCGCAGGCACGGAATCGCGAAGGACAGCACTATTAACTCGCTTGGCGAACCAATTCGCGATTTTCAACGTGCGTTCTTGAAAGCATTCGCAGCCTCAGGCCGACCACTCGTCGCCCCAGACCTGCACGACGTGGCTGGGTGAGACTTCACGATATTGCCGGACCGGCGGCTGATAATCCGGCGCGCGCACCGGGCTTCTGATCTCGTCGTTCGCAGCCTCGCGCTTGGTGCCGCGGCGCGCAGGATCGGGCACCGGCACCGCCGCCATCAGCTTCTTGGTATAGGGATGCTGGGGATTGCCGAACACAGCAGCGCGCGGGCCGATCTCGACGATCTCGCCGAGATACATCACCGCGACGCGATGGCTCATGCGTTCGACCACCGCGATGTCGTGGGAAATGAAGAGATAGGCGAGGCCCATGCTGGCCTGAAGATCGAGCATGAGATTGACGACCTGCGCCTTGACCGAGACGTCGAGCGCCGACACGGCCTCATCGGCGACGATGAATTTCGGTCCCAGCGCGAGCGCGCGCGCGATGCAGATGCGCTGGCGCTGGCCGCCGGAGAATTCATGCGGAAAGCGCGCGGCCATGTCGGCGGTCAGCCCGACGCGCGTGAGCAGATCGGCGACCTTCTCCCGCGCCTGCGCGGCGGTGGCGAGCCCGTTGGCCAGCAGCGGTGCTGCGATCGCCGTTCCCACCGACATGCGCGGATTGAGGCTCGCGAACGGATCCTGGAACACGATCTGCATGTGCTTGCGGAAGTCGCGCAAGGTGCGGCCGTTCATGGCAAGCACATCCTGGCCGTCGATCAGAACGATGCCGGCGTCCGGCTCGACCAGCTTGAGGATCGAGCGGCCGGTCGTCGACTTGCCGCAACCGGATTCACCAACCAGCGCCAGCGTCTCGCCGGCGCGCAAAGTGAAGGAGATATTCTCGACCGCGTGGACGCGGCCCGAGACCTTGCCGAACAATCCCGAGCGGATCGGGAAGCGCGTGGTGAGGTTGGCGACTTCCAGCAACGGGCGCTCGGCGGTCGAGACCGTATCTGGCGTCTCCGTGGGCTCGTCCGATGTCCCCGTCACCTTGTCGACGATCGGAAAGCGCATCGGCCGCGGGCGTCCCTCCATCGAGCCAAGGCGCGGCACCGCCGCGAGCAGCGCACGGGTGTAGGGATGTGAGGGAGCTGCGAAGATGCGAGCGGTCGCATCCGTCTCCACCGCCTGCCCGCCATACATCACCACGGTGCGGTCCGCGATCTCGGCGACCACGCCCATATCGTGGGTGATGAAGAGGATCGACATCCCCTCTTCCTGCTGAAGCTCTTTCAGAAGCTCCAGGATCTGGGACTGGATCGTGACGTCGAGTGCGGTGGTCGGCTCGTCCGCGATCAGGAGCTTCGGCTTGCAGGCGAGCGCCATCGCGATCATCACGCGCTGGCGCATGCCGCCGGAAAAACGATGCGGATGCTCGTGAAACCGCGATTTTGCCGCGGGGATGCGGACGCGGTCGAGCAGGCGGATGGTCTCGGCCTCGGCCGCCGCCCGCGACAGGCCGCGATGCTGGATCAGCGCCTCCGCAATCTGGAAGCCGATGGTGAGCACCGGATTGAGGCTCGTCATCGGCTCCTGGAAGATCATGGCAATCTCATTGCCACGAATATTCTTCATGCTCGCTTCGGGCAGCATCATCAGATCGCGACCGGCGAGCGTGACGCGCCCCTCGATGCGACCGCTCTCCTTCGGAATGAGCCGCATGATGGAGAGCGCGCTGACGCTCTTGCCCGAACCGGACTCGCCCACGATCGCCACGGTTTCCTTGGGGGCGATGTCGAACGACACGTTGCGGACGACAGGAATCCATTGCCGTTCGCGCATGAAGGACGTGGTCAGGCCGGCAACCGAGAGCACGGGCGCCTGCATCTCGGCAGCGACTTGGTCGGGTGCGTTTGCGCCGATGCTCATGCCAAAGCCCTAATAGCCGCGACGGCGATCGACACGCCCCGGCAATTCCTCGCCGCGGCCGTGACGTGCGATGACGTCGAGCACGTAGTCGACGGCCGTGTCCGGGCTCGTCATGCTGGCATTGTGCGGTGTGAGCAGGATGCGCGGATGGTTCCAGAACGGATGGCCCGCGGGCAGCGGCTCGGGATCGGTGACGTCGAGCACGGCCCCCGATACCGCGCCGCTGTCGAGTGCGGCGAGGAAATCGGCTTCGACGAGATGCGGGCCGCGCCCGACATTGACGAGAGAAGCGCCGCGCGGCAGGCGCGCGAACAGGTCTGTATTGAGAATGCCGCGGGTGTCATCGGTCAAAGGCAGCAGGCAGATGAGAATGTCGCTCTGCGAGAGGAACTCGGACAACTTCTCCGTACCTGCATAGCAGGTGACGCCTTCGATCTCGCGCGGCGAGCGATTCCAGCCGAGAAGCGGAAAGCCGAACGTCTTGAGGCGGTCGAGCACGGCCTGGCCGAGCTGACCGAGCCCCATCACGCCGACACGCCGCCGCTTCGCTGGCGTGATCCGGATCTCGCGCCAGACCTGCTCCTTCCGCTGGGCCATGAAGTGCAGGAGATCGCGATGCAGCGCGAGCACGGACATGGTGACGTATTCGACCATGGTCTCGGCGATGCCCGGCTCCAGCATACGCACGAGCGGGATGTGCAGTGGAACTTTTGTCGCGTCGAACTGGTCGACGCCCGCGCCGACCGAAAAGACGAGTTCGAGATTCGGAAAATTCGTCGCGATGTCGTCCGGCGGCACCCATGCCACCAGATAGCGCACGTCTGCGGGATCGCCGATGTCAGGCCAGAGCCGGAACGGCAGATGTGGTGCGCGCTCCGCGAAGAAGGTCGCCCACTCCGCACCGCGCACCATGTTGGCCTTGTAGAGAACCGTCATGCCGCAAAACTCTCAGAACGGGCTGACCGGCGCGAGGCGCCGGCCGTCGATCAGCCGCTTGTGGCTGTAGGCCGCGGGATCGACCAGCGGCGTCGAACCCGTCACGATGTCGGCGGCGAGCTTGCCAGCGGCGGGGCCAATGCCAAAGCCGTGGCCGGAGAAGCCGGTGGCAAGGAAGAAGCCAGGGAGCGCATCAACCGGCGAGATCACCGGAATGGTGTCCGGCGTGCAGTCGATGGTGCCGCCCCAGGCCTCCGCGATCTCGATGTCCTTTAATTCGGGGTTCGACTTGATCAGCGAGGCGAGCGCCGCATTGACCAACGACATGTCCGGCGCAGGATCGCGGACGCGCTCGGTCTCGAATGGCGACGGCTTGTCAAAACCCCAGCTCGTGCCGCGCACGATCTGGTCGAAGAACGACTTTCCGAACGATATCTTCAAGCCGTTGCGACGATGCAGATAGGTCGGCCAGAAGGTGCGCGCATAGCGGAACAGGTCGGGCGACAGCTCGACCGTGCCGCGGTTGCGCAGCGCGAGCGTAAATCCGCCGTCGAGGCGGCGTCGGATGCAGTAGAAGTCGGTGCCGAGTGCGCCCGATGTGATCTCCGGCCCCGGCGTGGTCCGGCATGCGGTGGCATTGACGAGGCCGATCGGCAGCTCGATGCCGTGGCGCCGGCAGAACAGCGACGACCACGCGCCGCCCGACAGCAGCACGGATTGCGTGCGGATGGTGCCCTTCTCGGTGACGACGGCGCTGACGCGGCCGCCCTGCGTCTCCAGCCCACGCGCGGCGCAGCCCTGATGGATGGTGACGCCATGTTTTCGCGCGGCCGTCGCAAGCGCCGGCACAGCCATCGACGGCTCGGCGCGCCCGTCGCTCGGGGTGTGCAGGCCGCCGACCCATGTCTCGGCATTGCCGGGCAGACGTTCGGCGATCTCCGCCGGCGTCAGGACCGTCGAATGCACCTGCTGCTCGCGCGCCATCGCCGCCCAGCGCTCCCAGCTGGCGAGTTCGTCCTCGCTCTTGGTGAGGAACAAGACGCCAGTGCGACGGAAGCCGGCATCGACGCCGGCATCGTTCTGCATGTCGTCCCACAGCCGCAGCGCCTCGCGAGCCAGTGGAATTTCTTCACGCGCGCGCCCCTGCTGGCGGCACCAGCCCCAATTGCGGCTCGACTGCTCGCCGCCGACATGCCCCTTTTCGACCAGGGCGACGGAAAGCCCCTTCTTCGCGAGATGATAGGCCGCGGAGACACCGATGACGCCGCCGCCGATGACGACGACATCCACCTGTGCCGGCAGGCGTTCATCGCTGTTTATACGGTTGAGCGGCGGGGACATCGGACACTCCAGCTATTCAGTTCGAACAAAGTAAATTGGCTCGTCGCTAGTTTGCAGATCATGGGATGTTCATTCGCGGATCGAGCGCATCGCGCAGGCCATCGCCGAGGAAGTTGAAGCTCGTCACCGCAAGCGTGATGGCGAGGCCCGGCGCGATCGCGAGCCACGGCGCGCTGGTGAGATAGATCTGCGCGTTGTTGAGCATGTTGCCCCAGCTCGCGGCCGGCGGCTGGATGCCGTAGCCGAGATAGCTGACATAGGATTCCAGCAGGATCGCTTTCGCAACATTCAACGTGGCTGCCACCACGATCGGCGCCGTTGCATTGGGCACGAGCTCACGGAACATGATCCGCAGATTCGACGAGCCGAAGGCGAGCGCCGCGACTGCAAATTCGCGTTCGCGTAGCGAGCGCACCTGGGCCTCGACGACGCGGGCAACAGCCATCCACGCGGTGGCCGCGATCAACACCGTGGTCGTGACGAGGCCCGGCTCGGTCAGCGCCGCAAGCGCGAGCAGCAGGAAGATGGTCGGAAAGCACAGCACGGCATCGACGAGCCGCATCAGCACCGCCCCGACCACGCCGCCATAGAAGCCGGCGAAGGCGCCGACGACGATGCCGACCGCCATCGCCATTACCATCGCGACGATGCCGATTGAGAGCGACACCCGCCCGCCCATCATCAGCCGCGCCAGCACATCGCGGCCGAGCTCGTCCGTGCCGAGGATGTGTGCACCCGAGAACGGCGGCGCGAACCGCTTCATGATGTCGATATAGGTGTCGTCGAACGGCAAAAGATAAGGACCAAGCACCGACCCGAGTAGGAGAACCAGAATGATCACGGCACCCGCGAGCGCGAGCCGGTGCCGGCGGAATCGCCGCCACGCCGCCTGGCCGGGCGCGGGCTGGTCCGTGGAGAGGGTCGCGATCGTCATCGCCTAGCCCACCCGGATACGCGGATCGACGACGGCATAGAAGATGTCGGCCAGCAGCGAGCCGATCAGCACCATCATTGCCGAGAACATCAGGATGCCCATCACCACGGGGTAATCGCGATAGCCGATGGAATCGAGAAAGAGACGGCCCATGCCGGGCCAGGTGAACACGGTCTCGGCGACCAGCGCGCCGCCGAGCAGCGTCGGAAACTGGAGGCCGGCCACCGTGATCATCGGCAGCAGCGCGTTGCGCAAAGCGTGCACGGTGAGGATACGCCATTCCGGCATGCCCTTGGCGCGCGCAGTGCGGATGTAGTCCTGGTTGATGACCTCGAGCATCGAGGAGCGCATGAAGCGGCCCCACATCGCGGTCTCGACCAGCGCCAGCACCAAAGCCGGCGCGATGAGATGATGCAGCAGGTCGAGCAGGGAGCCGTCACCGACGGTCTCGCGGTTGCCGGCCGGCAGCCAGCCGAGCTTCACCGAGAACACGTAGATGGTGACGAGCCCGAACCAGAAGGTCGGGATCGACAGCGCGATCATGGCGCCAACGGTTGCGAGCGTATCGAACAGCGAATAGCGGCGCAGCGCACCGAGTATGCCGATCCAGCAGCCGAGCAGCACCGCGATGATGGTGGCCGTCGCCATCAGCTCCAGCGTGGCGCCGAGATGCGACGAGATCACGGACAGGACCGCCTCGCCGTCGCGATACGACTTGCCCCAATCACCTCTGAGCATGCGGCCGAACCAGTCGAGATATTGGACCGGCAGCGGACGATCCAGCCCGAGCTGCTTCGTGACGCGATCGAGATCCTCCTGCGTCATCTGCGCAGACGCCGCGTATTGCGAGAGCGGACCGCCCGGCGCCAGATGCAGGATGGCAAAGCCGATCGCCGAGACGATCACCAGCAGCATCACCGCCTGCGCGAGGCGATTGGCGACGTAACGGGCCATCTCAGGCGATTCCGCGCGCCGGACGCATCAGGCCCAGTACCATTCGCGGATGTTCCAGCTATTGATCGACGTGTTGATATTGGGGCGGAAGCCTTGCAGCCCTTCCTTGACGCCTTCGGCGATGAAGCCCTGGAACAGCGGCAAGATCGCCAGATCGTTGCGGATCAGCTTTTGCAGATTGCCATAGATGGTCTTGCGCTGCGCCAGATCGAATTGTTTCGCGCCCTCGGCGAGCAGGCGATCGGCCTCCGGGCTGTTGTATTGATAGGTATTGTAACCGCGGCCGCCTTTGGCGGGAATCGCGCCGGAACCGAAGCGCGGCGTCACATCGGGGTCGCTGCCCAGCATGAAGTTCACTCCCACGATCACCGAATTGAATTTCGACTGCTGCCAGAAATCCCCCCAGATCACGGCGGCCGGCATGTTGTTGACGCGCATCGTCGCACCAATCGCGCGCCAGTCCTGGATCAGGAGCTGCTGGGTCTGCTCGCGCACCGCATTGCCTGACGTCGTCGAATTCGTGAACTCGAGCTTGACGCCGCCCTTCTCGCGGATGCCGTTAGAGCCGCGCGCCCATCCGGCCGCATCGAGCAGCGCATTGGCCTTGGTCGGATTGTACTCGTGCTGCGGCAGGCCCTGCTGGAACGACCACGCCTGCTGCGGCACGAAGCTTTCGGTCTGCGTCGGCAGGCCGTAGTTGAGCGCATCGATGATCGCCTGCTTGTTGATGGCGAGATAGAGCGCCTCACGTACCGCACGATCGGCAAAAGGACCGAACTCCAGATTGGGCGCGATGTGCTCGACCGAGGGCATCGCGGAGACGAAGATCTTGCGGCCCTTCAGCGTCTTCGCCTCCTGCACGAAGTTTGGCAAGATGCCTTGCAGGCCGGTGTAGTCGACCTGGCCGGTGCGGAACTGGGTGTAGAGAACGGTGAGGTCCGGGATGTATTTGAAGACCACGCGTTCGACGTAGGGTCCCTTGCCGTGGTAGCCGGTATAGGCATTGAACAAGATGTGGTCGCCGGGCACGCGCTCGCCCCAGCGGAACGGTCCGGTGCCGACCGGCGCATTGTGGAACGGCGAGGCGTTCGGATCCGATACCTTCTCGAGAATGTGCTTGGGCACGATGAAGGTGAGCGACAGGATCGACATGTAAGGCGAATAGGGAGCTTCCATTCGCCAGTGGATCTCGTCGGGCGCAACGATCGTGATGTCCTTGACCAGGTTGTGGCCAACGCGGTTGCGGACGCGGAAATCGGGGTTGTTGATCAGATCGAGCGAGAACTTGACGTCGTCGGCCGTGAACGCCGTGCCGTCGTGCCACTTCACGTCGCTGCGCAGCTTGATCTTCCAGGTCAGGCCGTCGGCTGAAAGGCCGCCGTTCTCGATCGTCGGGACTTCGCGCGCGAGGTCGGGAACGAACTTGCCGTCGGGATCGATGAACCAGAGCGGCGAGAACACCTGCCACCAGACGCCCTGATCAACCTCGATGCCGGGCATCAGCGGATGAAAGACCGTCGGCTCCTGCGACAGCCCGGCGATCACCTGCCCGCGCGGCTTGTCCGGCGGATTGCTCGGACGCTCGGTCTGGGCGAAGGCGTTGCCTGAAAGCGTCCATCCCGCCGCGGCGCCTGCGCCGAGCTGGACAAACTGACGGCGATTCGGAATGCCGAGATGCACTGCTCCAACGCCGAACTTGCCGGTGCTGTCTGCCATGACCAGTCTCCGTTCCCGCACGCGGCACCTCTCCCGCGCCCCCGAAACCCCGGCGGGGGCAGGAGTGGGCTTTAGTGCTTCTACATTTTTCGATCAAAAGTTCATCATGACTAAATACAGCTGTCAATCGGATTGCTAGGATGCGCGACGTTTTCACTCTGACTGAGCGCCGCCGGCCATTCCGGCGGCGAGGCAATGCATGGGAGAGCGACATGGATGGTCGCGGCGATACGAAGCCTCCGAAGGACGCCCCGACGATCGAGGCCGACGATGCGGTCGACCAGCGCCTCGGCGAGACTGTGCGGCTGTTGCGACAGCGGGCCGGCCTCTCGATCCAGGATGTCGCAACCAAGACCGGCCTCTCCAACGGCATGATCAGCCAGCTCGAGCGCGCGCGCGCCATGCCGTCGATCCGCACGCTGCGCCTGCTCAGCATCGCGCTCGACGTGCCCATCTCCTACTTCTTCGAGACCAGCGATCCCGCCGACGTGCAGCGCTACATCGTGCGCAAGAACAACCGGCGCCTGCTGCGGCTCACCGCCAGCGGCGTCGTCAAGGAAGCGCTGACACCGGCTGACACAGGCCAGCTCGAACTCTACGAGCTCACCCTCAATCCCGGCGCCTCGTCCGGCACCGACTTCCTCCAGCACACCGGTGAGAAGGCCGGCTACATTCTGTCCGGCAGCCTGCGGCTCTGGCTCGACAACCAGGCCCATCTGCTCGAGGCCGGCGACAGTTTCCGCTTTCCGAGCATCGTGCCGCACATGTTCGACAACCCGACCCAGCACGCAGCGCGCGTGATCTGGGTCACAACGCTGCGCCAGACTGATTCGCCCGCAGGTTAAAGCCCTCGCCGCTCGGCTCCGCAGTAAATTGCCCCTCGACGGAGCGGCACGGAATCTGTAGCTCACGAGATGCCGGACTCCTCGGCAGCGCGGCCGGGGCAGTCCGCGGCTGAAGTCTTTGGTGTGAGAGCATGAAACTCAGGGGGCTTCTGACACTCGCGATCGCCGCGCAGGCCATCGTGACTGCTGTGGCCCTCGTCGCCTCCTATGCCGTTACGAGCGCGTTTGGCATGGCCCAGATCGTCGCCCTGCTGGCGAGCGCTGTCGTCGCGATGGTGGTCGCTCGCCTCTGCGCCGGCTCGATCGAGATAGCACAGGACAAGCGCGCCGCCGCGCTGGCGGCCGGGTACGCGCAAGCGCGCGCGGACGGCGCACAGATGACGCAAGCCGTCATCAAGACCGCGCTCGATGCCTTCGTTCAGACTGACGAAACCGGCATCGTCCTAGAGTGGAGCCTGCAGGCCGAGGCCTTGACCGGATGGTCGCGGCAGGAGGCGCTCGGCGCCGACGTCGTCGAGCTCCTCATCGCCGAGCCGCTCCGCGACGGCTTTCGGCAGCGCATGATGCGGCTCCTGCCGGAATTGTCGGATACCCCGATCGGCATCCGCTTCGAGGCAAGCCTGCTGCACCGGAACGGCGACGAGATCCTGATCGAGGCCTCGAGCACGGCGCTTCGCCTCGGCGGCCGCACCATCATCAACAATTTCGTCAAGGACGTGACGCAAAAGCGCGCCTCCGAAGAGCAGTTGATCCAGGCCCAGAAAATGGAGGCGGTCGGCCAGCTCACCGGCGGCATCGCGCACGAATTCAACAACATGCTAACGGTGATCACGGGCACGATCGAGATCCTCGCCGATGCCGTGAAGGACAACCCGCCGCTTGCGACCATCACCAAGCTGATCAGCGAAGCCGCCGACCGCGGCGCCGCGCTGACATCGAGCCTGCTGTCCTTTGCGCGCAAGCAGGCGCTGCAACCGGCCGAGATCGGCGTCAATGAACTGCTCGAAGAGCTCGCAAAACTGCTGCTGGCGACCTTCGACAAGAAGATCGAGATCGTGACACGGCTCGACGGCAAGATCTGGCTCGCCTTCGCCGACCGCGGACAATTGAGCTCGGCGCTGCTCAACCTCGCGATCAACGCCCGCGACGCGATGCTGGACGGCGGCAGGCTCACGCTGACGACGCGCAACGTCGTGTTCGGCGTGCGCGAAGCCGTCGCGGTCGGCGCCGGCTATGCCGGCGACTATGTCGAGATCGAGATCGCCGACAACGGCACCGGCATGCCGCAAGCCATCCTCGAGCGGATCTTCGACCCGTTCTTCTCGACCAAGGAGGTCGGCAAGGGCACGGGGCTCGGGCTCAGCATGGTGTTCGGCTTCGTCAAGCAGTCCGGCGGCGGCATCAAGGTCAATTCCGCGGAAGGCCGCGGCACGACATTCACGATCTATTTGCCCAAGGCCGAAACCAGCACGCTCCGCCCCGCAGGCTATGACGAACGCAAGGTCGTGGGCGGCACGGAAACTATCCTTTGCGTCGAGGACGATCGCGACGTCCGCCACTACGTCACGGTCCAGCTCGAGAGCCTCGGCTACAGGGTCGTCCCCGCCGCCAATGCGACCGAAGCGCTCGCCATCGCGGCCGAGGGCACGCCGTTCGACTTGCTCTTCACCGACATCGTGATGGCCGGCAGCCTCAACGGGCGGGAGCTCGCCGAGCAGATGGTGGCCGCGCGGCCCTCGCTGCGAGTGCTGTTCACGTCGGGCTATGCCTACGACTCGCATGCACAGGGACGTGCCACAATGAGCGCGCCGCTGCTGGCAAAGCCCTACCGCAAGGCCGAGCTCGCGCGCATGCTGCGCCGCTCCCTCGACACCGCCGTCGATGCCGCAGGCGACCCGATCCCGACGCCCTACTCGGTGCAGGCCGAGGTTGAAGCCTTTTTGCGCCAGCAGGGCTCTGATCACGACGGGCGGTAGCTGGCGGATGGACTTCGCGCGGCGCCTGGGCAAAACTCCGACACCGGCAAAATTCCTTTGGAGGCGAGCCATGACTGCACTCGAAAAAGGCATTACCGCAAACGGCACGGGCTATGGCGGCAAGAGCTGGAACATCCTGGGCCAGGTCTATTTCCCCAAGGCCGTCACCGAATCCACCTTCGCATTCGAGACCAACAGCGAACCGGGCCAGTTCGTGCCGGTGCACATCCATCCGACCCAGGACGAATTCATCCTGGTGCAGGAGGGCACGCTCGACCTCAAGCTCGACGGCAAATGGGTCAAGGCCCACGCCGGCGATCTCGTGCGCCTGCCGCGCGGCATCCCGCACGGCTATTTCAACAAATCCGACAAACCGGCCCGCGCGCTGTTCTGGGTCTCCCCGATGCAGAAGCTGGAGGCGCTATTCACCCAGCTCCACAATCTGACCGACCCGGCCGAGGTCGTGCGCATCTCGGCCCTGCACGAGGTCGACTTCCTGCCGCCGGAAGCCAACGACTAGGCGGCCGGATCGGATTCCATCTCGCCAGCCCTCGCATCTGATGCTTACGATCCCCCGACTGACGAATCGTTGGGGGAACCGGCCATGCGTGCACGACGTCATGCCACCGCAGCCATAGCGGCGCTCGGTCTGATCCTCACATCGTTCTCCGTGAGCCAGGCGCAAACGCTCACAGCGAAGCAATCGGATGCGCTTGCGGCCTACGATCGCGCGCTCGGCGATTTCAAATCCATCCTTGCCGAGCGGCGCAGCCAGATCGAAGCAAAGCAGCCGCTGCCGAACCTGCCGGGCCAGGCGCTCTATCTGGCGCGCGTCGCGGTGATCAGTAGCTACAAGGATCTCACCGACGCCGTGCCGTCGAGGATCGGGAAGCCCAACAAGTTCGAAATTCCGCCGGCCTATTTCGATGCCGAGATCGAGCCGCTGGTCGACGAATACGCTCTGCTGTTCGAGATCATGGAGGCGCCGCCCGCCAATGCGCAGAACTCGGCGACGCCGTTCAAGGACGTCGTCGATCTCGCCGCGGCGATCGCGCGCGCCAAGGGGCTTGCACCGGCCTACGCCGACGCAGCCGGCCGGATCAGCCTCGGGCTGTTCTTCGCCGAGACCAACGGCAAGCAGAACGTCCGCAACGGGCGCTCGAACACCTATATGGGCAGCTTGCAGACCGGGCCGTCCGAGGACCGCAACGGCCGGAGAAAATGGGAGGCCATCAAGGGCGCGATCGCGGCGACCGATCCCGGGCTGAGCGCGCGCGACGACAAGGAGGAAGCGCGAGCCCGCGGCACCGACTTCCGCTTCAACCACTGGACCAACGTGCGCGACGGCCTGATGAACGCGCATGCAGAGCTGTTTGCCGAGATCCCCGCGATCGTGAAGACACTGCCCGATCCGATCGACCAGATGAAGCTGTTCGAGCTGATCCAGATCATCCCGACACCGACGCGGTCCGCGCTCAAGTCAGGCGATCTGCTCGGCTACAGGGTGTCCAGTCCCACCATCATGAAACACTTGCGCAACAACAGCATCTTCGCCTTCGGGCAGGCCGACCGGGCGCGGAGCTCAGCCAGCTTCCGTGAGATTCTCGGCGCGATGTGGCTGTTCAAGCGGAAGTTCGAGAAGGCGATGGCGAAATATGCAGAGATCAAGCCGCGCTAGGAGAGCAGCACGGCGCTCCTAGTTCTCCGCCTTGTAGCCGTCCGTCAGCGTCTTCAGGAACGCGATGATGTCGGCCTCGTCCTGCTCCGTCATCGCCGGCTTGTCGCCGGGGTGGCGATCGAAAGGCGGATCGGTCACGTCGACATTGGCGTGATATTTTTGCGGCAGGTCGTCGTATTTCTGCACCGTGCCGTCCGCGCCGCGCCGAAACACCTTGTCCGGATTGGTGTCGCGGAAATTGTAGAAATCCATCACCTGTTCGAGGGTGCTGAAGACGCCGTTGTGGAAGAAGGCGTGACGCGTCGCGGTGTTGCGCAGCGTCGGCGTCAGGAACATGCCGCAGAATTGCGTCTGCTCGGAGATGTCGGTGCGATGCGGGCCGCAGACGCCGAGATCGAAGTAATTGGGATCGCGATTGTTCGCGAGCGTAGCGTTGCGCGGCGCGCCGAGCGCCTCGTATTGGTGGTCGGTGAACAGCGGCGGCAGGCCGTCGCGGGTCGGCGCCGAAGTGTGGCAGCCGGCGCAGTTGGCCTTGTCGGGATCGTTGAACAATTGCAGGCCGCGCAATTCGCTCTCGGAAAGCCGCGCCTTGCCCTCGAGCCAGTTGTCGTACTTGCTGCTGTAGGGATGGAAGCTCTGCTCTTCCACCTGGTAGCGCGCGACAGCGAACATCGCCTCCGAGATCAGGAGCCCCTGATTTTTGAGGACGCCGGCGCCGAATAGCTCGACGAAACGCTGGACGTAAGGCGCATGGCGCAGCTTGTCCGCGACGATCTCGGCACTGCCGCCGTCCATCTCGTTGGGATCGAGCAGCGGGAACAACGCCTGGTCCTGAAGGGTGTCGGCGCGACCATCCCAGAACAGGCCGCCTTGCGGCACGATGTTCGCCGACGCGCCGGAGCCGCCCGCGGTTTTCGTCGTACGCGCAGCCTGCTGGCCGAGCGCGGCCATCTGCGCGAGATCGATAATGTTGTCGTCGTCGCCCTTATCGGGTCCGATGCTGAAATTCGGGTGGCGATCGAGATAGGTCAGCGACGGCACCGCGCGTGCGCCTTGCCGCGACAGGGCGGCGCCGCCGAGCATGACCGGGCCGTCGTTGGGCGGGCCGTAGGCCTGATCAGGGCTGTGGCAGGACGCGCATGACAGCGCGCCGGACGAGGACAGCGACGCGTCGAAGAAGATTGCTTTGCCGAGCTGCGCCATCGCCGAGAGCGGCGCGACCGGCGGACGATAGAGATGAACCGGGTTCGGGTTGAGGCCCGACGGGGTCGCCTCGGCCAGTCCTTGCGTCTCGACCGCAAAGACAGCGCCGGCCAGCGAGAGCAGGCCGGCGCCGAGGAGCCACAGAGTGCGGCTGTGCATATGTCGTCCTGTCGGACTAGTGGTGATGATGCTCGTCCGGCGGGCTGACGATAACCGTGCCGGCGGTCGGATCGAGGAACAGCGCGTCGGTGCGGAAGTCGTGGCTGTGGTCCTGATCGAAGTCGAACAGTTCCGCGATCGATCCGGTCGAGGCATCGAACGAACCGCCGCCCAGACGCTTGCCGCGCAGCCAGTTGTCCTCGATGAACCGCACCACTGAGGCCTGAGAGATATAGGTGTGGCCGACGAAGTTCGTCTTGGCGTAGGGCGAGACCACGATGAAGGGCACGCGGGTGCCCGGACCGCAACGGCCGTTCACCGGCTGGCCGCTGAGGCCCTTCGGCGCCGGCTGCTTCTGCGGACCGAGGCCGCACAGGCCCGGGCCGTTGACCTGATCGGCGGTCGGATCGTAGGAGGCGTTCTTCGGCGCGAGGTACTGGTGGTCGTACCAGCCGTCGGAGTCGTCATAAGTGATGATGACGGCGGTCTCGCGCCACTCCGGCTGCTTCTGGAGGAAGTTGATCAGCTCGACATTGCCGGCCTGCTCGTCGAGCGGGTCGGAGTTGCCGGGATGACCGTCCTGGAAGGCCGGCATCTTGATGTAGGAGACGGCCGGGAGATGGCCGGCCTTCACCGCCGCGTAGAAATCCTCGAGATCGTAGGCGTGATTGGCCGGATCGAGGGTCTTATGGTCATCCGCATAGGTATGGCCGATCGCATGCACCGAGCTCGGCCGCGCATGGGTCGGGTTGGCGGTCGACTTGTAGTACTGGAACCAGGCGTGGTGCGGGATGTAATCGACGATGGTGCCGTTCACATTGCCCGAGAAGGTGCTGCGCACGCAACCGGTGGTACCGTTGGTGTTCTTGAGCGTGGTATCGAAACCACCCATGAAGCTGCCCCAGCTGATGTGCTCGTCGTTGAGCAGGTCGCCGATGTTCTTGCTGGTCATCAGCACGGTGCTGGTCGTGCTCGAGCAGGAATCGTAGGCCGGATCGGTGTCGCCGATCAGCGTCAGGCCGCCCTGGCCGTCGGCGATCGACGATGTGTTGCCGACGATGTTCTGCGCGCCATTGGTCTGACCGGAAACCACCGAGAGCGCGCCCTGCGTCGACGGGCCGAAAGTGTCGGTCCAGTGGTTGTCGCTCATGGCGAAGTGCTGCGCGTAGTTCCAGAACGCGGTGACGGTGTTGCCGTCGAAATAGCCCATCACCTGCCCGTTGGTGCCGAACGCGCCGGCGCCGCCGGCAGTGCCGCGGCCGGTGAATTTCGGGAACAGGTCTTCCTTGCCGTTGTCGACGGCCTGCTGCTCGGGCGTATAGGCGTGGTTCTGCGAACGCGTATTGGCCTGGGTGCGGTCGAGACGGAACGGATCCGTCGCGCCGGTGCCGTTGGCGGCGTTGTTGTTCGGATTGTTGACCAGCAGATTGGCGTTGGCGAGGTTGTTGACCTTCGGCGTATGCGGCTTCGGCACGAAGGGGATCGCGCCGGACGGATTGGCCGCGTTCGGATAGGTCGCGAAGTAATGATCGAACGAGCGGTTCTCGTTGAAGATGATCACGAGATGCTTGATCGGCGTCTCGGTGTGGATCTCATGCGGATGGCGATCATGATCGCGATCGTGGTCATGATCCCGGTCCCGACCGAAATCGTCTGCGAGAACCGGCATGGCACACGCAAGTGCAGTCGCGGCCGCGAAAATCGCAGCCGTCGTCAAAAATTTAGATTTCATCTCTGTTTGCCCCGGAAGGAATGACGCGGGAACCCTAGCGATCACGAGTGACAAAGCTGTGTCAGTTTGACGCAAGAGACACTTTGCGCGGTTGTTCGGACAAAATTTTCCACAGGCCCGTTTTGCCGGAGATTCTCGCCACACCGCGACCTCGAGCCGAGCGCGATCCAGATCGCGGCAACCTCGTTTATTCCCTGACCAAGAACAAAAATCGTGGCGTTCAAATCGTTGCGGAAATCGTCCGATTGCTTTTAGCTAAGCAAAACAAAGATATGTCGCTATGGGGGGCAATCATGAAAAACATCATCCGCGTGGCCGCCTTGAGCCTTTTGATGTCTGCGCCGGTCGCGGCACACACACCTCAACAGCCGCCTCACCAGCTCTACAGCGAGGGAGACCTCGCGCTGGAAAGCGGTGAAGTGATCAAGGATTTCTCGATCTCCTATGTGACCCACGGCACGCTGAACGCCGAGAAATCCAACGCCATCCTGATGGTGACGGCGATCTCGGGAAATCATCACCGGATCGATTTCATGATCGGCCCCGGCAAGGCACTCGACCCGGACAAGTACTTCATCATCTGCACCGACGCGATCGGGAACGGTCTGACGACCTCGCCGAGCAATTCCAAGGCGCAGCCGCGCATGCAATTCCCGAAATTCACGATCCGCGACATGGTCGAGTCGCAACACCGCCTGGTGAAGGAGAAGTTCGGCGTCGTGCATCTGGTCGCCGTGATCGGTCCGTCGATGGGCGGCATGCAGACGCTGCAATGGGGCGTCAGCCATCCGGACGATATGGATGCACTGGTGGCCATGGTCCCGCTCGCCAAGACGCCGGCCTGGAGCGTGGCGGTGGTCGAAGCCTCGCGAAAGGCGATCATGACCGATGCCGCGTGGAACGGCGGAAACTATGATGCGCCGCCCGAAAAGGGCGTCCGCCTCTGGCGCGACATTCTCAATCTGCTCGCGGCGCGCACGCCGGACATGTATCAGGCGCAGTTCAAGAACGGCATGGACGCGCTGCCCTGGATGAAGGAGCAGGAGGACGCAGCATTGAAGGCGTTCGACGCCAACGACTGGATCTACCAGACCTGGGCCTATGAACGTCACGACGTCGGCACCTCTCCCGGGTTCAACGGCGATACCGCGAAGGCGCTGGCCTCGATAAAGGCCAGGACCCTGATTCTGACTGGCACCAAGGACCTGCTCAATCCGGAGTTCGAACCGACCGAGATGGGCAAGAACATCCGCGACGTGAAGATGGAAACGATCAGCCCTGGCACCGTCACCGGCCACGCCTCGGCCGGCGGGTTCAATGCGGCGGACGTCGAGTTCCTGAATCGCGAGGTCCGCGGCTTCCTGCAAGATATCGGTGGCCGCGCGAAGCCCGCGAACTAATGTTACAGTCTGATCAGGCGAGGCCCGAAAGAGGTCCGCCAAAATGGGAGGCTTATATGAGAGCACGTCACATCGCTTCGGCCCTGGTTGCAACGACGCTCGCCGGCCTTGCGGCCTCAACGAGCCATGCCGAGATCGTCGTCACCGCCAATGACGGCAAGATGGCGCTGGAGAACGGCAACGCCGTGGTGCGCAAGCAACCGCTGCCGGACACAGTCAGCGTGATCGATTTCACCGACGGCCAGCTAAAACTGCTCGCCGAGATACCGGCCCCGGCCAGCGTCGTCGGCCCGCCGCCAAGCGTGGCGATCGCGCCGGATGGTGCGTATGCGCTCGTGACGGGCGCCATGAAGGTCGATCCGGCCGATGCGACCAAGACGGTGCCCGATGACAAGCTCTCGGTCATCGACCTGAAATCGTCGCCGCCCAAGGTGCTCGCGACGCTCCAGGCCGGCGCAGGCGCTGCCGGCGTCTCGATCAACCGTACAGCGACGCTGGCGCTGGTTGCCAACCGGAGTGAAGGCACGGTCTCGGTCTTCACGATCAGCGGCAACAATCTGACGCCGGCGGGCAAAATCCAGCTCGGCGACGCCAAGTCAGGTCCGAGCCACGCCGTCTTCTCTTACGACGGCGCGACTGCCCTTGTCACCCGCGACGGAGACAGCCGGATCTCGCTGCTGACGGTGGACGGCAGCAAGGTCGAATACGCCAAGCGCGACCTCTATTCCGGTGTGCGCCCCTACGACATCGATCTCACCGGGAGCGCCACCGCGATCGTCGGCAATGTCGGCGCCAGCGGCGGCGACACGGATACGATCAGCCTGATCGACATGACCGCAAAACCGATCCACGTCGTCAACACGGTCAGCGTCGGGCAGACGCCCGAGGGCGTGAAAATGTCGCCGGACGGCAACTACGTCGCCGTGACCGTCATGAACGGCTCGAACAAGCCGTCGGCCTCGCCGTTCTTCAACGATTTTGGCCTGTTGAAGGTCTACAAGATTTCCGGCACCGAGCTCGCGCCGGTGGCGGAGGCGAAGATCGGCCATTGGTGCCAGGGCATGGTGTGGTCGAAGGACTCCAAATACCTCGTCGCACAGTGCATGGTCGAGAGCGAGCTCATTGCGTTCTCGTTCGACGGCAAGACACTGAACAAAACCGCCACGCTCAAGATGCAGGTGAGCCCCGCGGGGATTCGCACCGCGGAGCCATAGGCCGGGGCGCGGCGCGGCCATCCTGCGCCGCGCGTCTTATTCGGTGCGGATCGGCGCATCCTTCAGACCGTTATTGTCATAGGCCTTGCGCAACGTGCCGTTCGTCACGGCCTCGTTCATGAACTTCGCGACGAAGGTCAGCGACTGCTGATGGCCGAGCGGGACGGCGACGGCAGTCACGGTCTTCTTGAAGGTCTCATCCAGCACGCGCGTGCCCGGGAGCTTCTGCGCCATCTTGTTGAGCTGGTCGCGCGACAGCGCGAAGGCGTCGATCTCGCCGCTTTTCAACAGACCGAATATTTCATCGTATGTCTGGTAGCCCGTGACTTTCGCGTTCGTCAGATGCGCGACGGCGCCGCGCATGGTGGTGGTGGCGTTGACGGCCGCAACCTTGATGCCGGGCTGGTCGAGGGTGGCAAAATTAGTGACGGTCGAACCGGCCTTGACGATATAGGTAGCATCCGCGACCTCGTAGATCGGGCCGAACATCATCTTGGTCTCGCGCTCGGGATCCTTGGGCAGCCAGGTGACATCCCAGGTGCCCTTGCCCGCCGCGTCGGTGATCTGTCCGGAATTCTGGTGCACGACATATTCGACGGGGACGCCGAGCTGGGCGGCCATTTCCTTGCCGAGATCGACGGGAACGCCGGCATAGCCGGCTTCGGTCTTGGTCGACCAGAAAGCGCCGCCCGCCGGGCTGCTCGCGATCGCGACCCGCAGCTTGCCGGTTGGCGCGATCTCGTCCTTCAGGCCATCAGCTAGCGCGGGCATGGCGACCGCCGCTGCGAGGACGAGGCCGGCGCAGGCCGACCAGAGTGGCGTTGGCATGTCATTTTCTCCTCACGTTTCTTCTTATGCTCTCTTCTTGTCTTGTTCATTCCGCCTGCCTCGCGCCCGTCACGCGGCCTTTGACACAATCCTGGTCGATCATGCGCTCCGTGAAAAGCGATTTGTCATGACAAACCGTCAAAGGCCATGCCGCCGTTTGCAGTGCAAGGATTGTGACTGCCATGGCTATGGTGTTCCACGGCCGCTCGTTTGTTGCTAGCCTGTCGCACCGACAGATAGCAATCGGAGGCCATCGAATGACCTGCGCGAATCTCGCTCGTCCCGCTCGACGCTACGGACAGTGGAGACATATCGGTCGGACACTGGCTGCAGCAGCAGCCGTGGTCGCGCTCGCCGGCTGCGAGGACAAGAACACCTTCGTGGCGCCCCCGCCGCCCAAGGTGGACGTCGCCACGCCGGTGCAGCGCGCCGTGACGCGCTATGTCGAGGCCACCGGCAACACCGCGCCGATCAGGAGCGTCGATCTCGTGGCGCGCGTGCAAGGCTTCCTGCAATCGATCGACTACACGGACGGCACCTTCGTCAAGCAGGGCACCCAGCTGTTCACGATCGAGCCTGAGACCTACAAGCTCAAGCTTGACCAGGCGCAGGCAGCAGAGGCCGGCGCACAGGCCTCGCTCCGGCAGGCGGAAGCCGACTACAAGCGGCAGGTCGATCTCGTCCAGCGCCAGGCAGTCTCGCAGGCGACGCTGGACACCTCGACATCGACCCGCGACAACGCCCAGGCCAATCTCCAGCAAGCGCAGGCCAACACCCGGCTTGCCGAGCTCAACTATAGTTACACCAAGGTGAGCGCGCCGTTCGACGGCATCGTCAGCGCTCACCTGGTCTCGATCGGCGAGCTCGTCGGCGTCGCATCGCCAACCCAGCTCGCGACCATCGTCGCGATGGACCCGATCTGGGTGAACTTCACCGTCAACGAACAGGACGTGTTGCGCATCCGCGCCGAAGCGCAGCGTCGCGGGCTGACCGCCGCTGACCTCAAGCAGTTTCCGATCCAGGTCGGCCTCCAGACCGAAACCGGTTATCCGCATGAAGGCCACCTCGATTATGTCGCGCCGACCCTCAACCAGGCGACCGGCACGCTCGCGGTGCGCGGCCTGGTCCCCAACGACAAGCGGGTTTTGCTGCCGGGCTATTTCGTCCGCGTCCGCGTCCCGTTCGACCAGGACAAGAATGCCCTCCTGGTCCCCGACACGGCGCTCGGCAGCGACCAGGGCGGCCGCTATCTCCTAGTGGTCAACAAGGACAGCGTGGTCGAGCAGCGCAAGGTACAGATCGGCACCGTGGACAACGGCCTGCGCGTGATCGAGGGCGGCCTGACGCCGGACGACCGCGTCGTGACCGCGGGCCTGCTGCGGGTGATTCCGGGCCAGAAGATCGACCCGCAACTGACCAAGATCGAACAGCCTCAGGCCTCTGCCAAGTGATCTGCCAAACGATCTGCCAAGTGAGGGGCCGCCGGTCATGATCTCAAAATTCTTCATCGAGCGGCCGGTGCTCTCGAACGTCATCGCGCTCCTGATGATCCTGATCGGCGGCGTGTCGCTGTTCAATCTCGCGATCGCGCAATATCCGGACGTGGTGCCGCCGACCGTGCAGGTCACCACCCGCTATCCCGGCGCTAGCGCCAAGACCGTGATCGACACGGTTGCCTTGCCGATAGAACAACAGGTCAACGGCGTCGAGGACATGCTCTACATGCAGTCCTTCAGCGCCTCCGACGGCACCTATACGCTGACCGTGACCTTCAAGATCGGCACCGACCTCAACTTCGCGCAGGTGCTGGTGCAGAACCGCGTCTCCAGCGCACTATCGCAACTGCCGGCCTCGGTGCAGAACCAGGGCGTCACCGTCCAGAAGAAGTCGACCTCGATCCTGCTGTTCGTCACGCTGACCTCGCCGGACTCCCGGTTCGACAGCCTCTTTTTGAGCAACTACGCGACCATCAACCTTCGCGACGAGCTGTCACGTTTGCCCGGCGTCGGCAACGTCACGGTGTTTGGCGCCGGCCAATATTCGATGCGGGTCTGGCTCGATCCGAACAAGCTCCAGGCGCGCGCATTGATGCCGCAGGACGTCATCCAGGCGATCCAGCAGCAGAGCCAGCAGATCTCCGCCGGCCAGGTCGGCGCGCCGCCGACACCGCCGGGCCAAGCGTTCCAGTACACGCTCAACGTCAACGGCCGACTCGAAGACACCAGCCAGTTCGAGAACATCATCGTCAAGACCGGCACCAGCGGCGACGTCACCCGGGTGCGCGACGTCGGCTGGGTCGAGCTGGGAGCACAGACCTACAGCCAGATCTTCTCGCTGAACAAGCAGCCCTCGGTCGGCATCGGCGTATTCCAGTCGCCCGGCGCCAACGCGCTCCAGGTCGAGCAGGCTGTCGAGAAGAAGATGGTGGAGCTCGCCAAGCGATTCCCGGAAGGCGTCAGATACGACACGCCGTTCGATACCACCAAATTCGTCGAGGCCTCGGTGCACGAGGTCTACATGACGCTGATCGAGGCTGGCCTGCTGGTGCTGGTCGTGATTTTGGTGTTCCTCCAGGACTGGCGCGCGATGCTGGTGCCTGCGACGACGGTGCCGGTGACCATCATCGGCGCCTTCGCTGCGATGGCGGCGCTCGGCTTCACCATCAACATGTCGACGCTGTTTGCGATCGTGCTCGCGATCGGCATCGTCGTCGACGACGCCATCGTCGTGGTCGAGGGCGCCGCCCACAATATCGAGCAGGGCATGAACGGCCATGACGCCGCGATCAAGGCGATGGACCAGCTGTTTGCGCCGATCGTCGGCATCACGCTGGTGCTGATCTCGGTGTTTCTGCCAGCATCGTTCCTCGCCGGCCTGACGGGCCGCATCTATTCGCAATTCGCGCTGGTGATCGCGGCAACCGCGCTTTTGTCCGCCATCAACGCCGCGACCTTGAAGCCGACGCAGTGCGCGCTGTGGCTGCGGCCGACGGTGCCGCCGGAGCAGCGCAATTTCTTCTACCGTGGCTTCAACGCCGTCTACAACCGGGTCGAGCGGGGCTATATCCGGCTGATCGGCGTGCTGTGCAGGAACAGCACGATCTCGGTCGCGATCGCCCTGGTGCTGATCGGGATCGGCGGCTACGGCCTGTCGCGGGTGCCGACCGGCTTCCTGCCGATCGAGGACCAGGGCTATCTGATCGCCGCCGTGCAGCTGCCCGACGGCGCCTCGCTCGAACGAACCCAGAAGGTGCTCGACAGGGCCAGCGAGCTCATCAAGGCGACGCCGGGCGTTGCCCAGGTCATCACCATCGCCGGCATCTCCGCGCTCGACAGCAGCGCGAGCCTTGCCAATGCCGGCGTCGCCTACATCATTCTGAAGGACTGGGGGGCGCGCAAAGGCCCCGGCGAGGATCTACGCTCGCTGGTGTACGGGCTGAACGACAAGGTCGCGACCATCATGGAGGCGCGCACGCTGGTGCTGCCGCCGCCGCCGATCCAGGGCATCGGCAACGCCGCCGGCTTCTCGATGCAGGTTGAGCTGCGCGACGGCAACAGCGATTTCGCCAAGCTGCAAGCCATCACCGGCGCGATGGTCTCCAATGCCCAGAGCCAGAGCGCGCTCCAGCGCGTGTCGTCGTCGTTCCGCTCTTCGGTGCCGCAGTTCAACGTCGAGATCGACCGCGTCAAGACCCAGACCCTGCACGTGACGACGGACCAGGTGTTCTCTGCGCTATCGACCTATCTCGGCTCGTCCTACGTCAACCAGTTCAACAAATTCGGCCGCGTGTTCCAGGTCTATACCCAGGCCGACCCAGCGTTCCGCGTCACCGAGCGCGACATCGCCAACATGCAGGTGCGCAACCAGGACGGCAACATGGTCCCGATCGGCACCGTCGCCACGATCACGCCGGTCACCGGACCATCGCTGATCAGCCTCTACAATCTCTATCCGTCGTCGACCATCGTCGGCCTGCCGGCGCAGGGCTATTCGTCCGGCCAGTCGCTGCAGCTGATGGAGCAAATCGCGGACAAGACACTGCCGCCGGGCACCGGCTTTGAATGGACCGCGATGTCGTATCAGGAGAAGGCGGTCTCCAACCAGATCTACTGGGTGTTCGGGCTCGCCATGCTGCTGGTCTATCTTGTGCTCGCCGGCCAGTACGAGAGCTGGTACGCGCCGATCTCGGTGATTTTGGCGGTGCCGTTGTCGCTGATCGGACCGATGCTGGTCCTCAACGGCTTGAAGATCGACAACAACCTCTATTGCCAGATCGGCCTGATCCTCTTGATCGCGCTGTCGGCCAAGAACGCCATCCTGATCGTCGAGGTCGGGCTCGAGCTGCACGGCCGCGACGGCAAGCCGGTGCTGGAATCCGCGATCGAGGCCGCGCGCGCCCGCTTCCGTCCGATCCTAATGACCTCGTTCGCCTTCATCCTCGGCGTGGTGCCGCTGGTGATCGCCACCGGCGCCGGCGCCAGCGCCCGCAAATCGATCGGCATCACGGTATTCTCCGGCATGCTGGCCTCGACCTGCCTCGCGGTGCTGTTCGTGCCGGCCTTCTTCGTGGTGGTGCAGCGCTTCGAGAACTGGCTCGCCTCCAGCAAGAAGCCGGCGGCAAAGCCCGCGACGCAGACGGAAGCCTGATCCTCAGACATCGACGCGGAAGCCGACCTCGATCACCGCGTCGTGGGGAATCTTGAAGAAGTCGGGCGCGCGGCTGGCGATCCGGTTGAGGAACGAGAAGATGCCGAACGAGACTGGATCGATCGCCGACCCGGTCTCGCGGCGGACGATGGTCTCATGCGCGAGGTAGTAATTCTTGTGCTCGAGATCGGCGTCGAAGCCGAGCTTGTTGCAATTGTCGAGCGTCAGCGGAATGTCCGGCGTCTGCATGAAGCCGAGCCGGACCTGGATGCGATAGAAGCCGCGGCCGAGGCGATGCACCGAATGGCGCTCGCCGAACGGCACGCGCGGCCGGCGATCGGAAACGTAAGTCAGCAGCACCACGGTCTCGTGCAGCACGCGGTTGTGCTCGATATGACGTAGCAGCATCGGCGAGACGCCATGCTCGACTTTTGTCAGCCACACGCCCATGCCGGGCGCACGGCCGATCACTGCGGTGTCGGCGTAGCCGAGAAATGCATTCAGCGGCATCGACATGTCGTCGAGGCGCTGCCGCACTGTGGACGAGCCCCTGCGCCAGGACAGCATCAGCGCGGCGATGACCGTGCCGACGACCAGCGGAAACCAGCCGCCCTCGACGATCTTGAGCGAGTTCGACACCAGGAACGTCGCATCGATCGCGCCGAAGATGAGGATCACCGGCAGCGCCAGCCTGCGCGACCATTTCCAGCGCGTCCGCGCCACGTGATAGAGCAGGATGGTCGTGATCAGCATGGTGCCGGATACCGCGATGCCGTAGGCGGCGGCGAGGTTTTCCGACGAGCGGAACATGATCACCGTGAGCAGCGTGCCGGTCATCAAGAGCCAATTGGCGGCGGGCACGTAGATCTGGCCGGCTTCGTCATAGGAGGTCGGCGTGATCCGCGCCCGCGGCACCAGCCCCATCTGCATCGCCTGCCGTGTCAGCGAGAACACGCCGGAGATCAACGCCTGCGAGGCGATAACGGTGGCGAAGGTCGCCAGGATCACCATCGGGATCAGCGCCCAGCCAGGGGCGAGCTTGTAGAAGGGGTTGTCGGCGGCGGTGGGATCGGACAGCACCAGAGCGCCCTGCCCGAAATAATTCAGCATCAGCGCCGGCAGCACCAACGCGAACCAGGCGCGGCGAATCGCGGTGGCGCCGACATGGCCCATGTCGGCATAGAGCGCCTCGCCGCCGGTGAGCGCGAGAAAGACGGCGCCGATCACCACGAAGGAGATCTTTGGATCGGCGAGCAGGAAATGTCCAGCCGCCAGCGGATTGACGGCCAGCAGGATCGCCGGGGCCTTCCACACATTGACCGCACCGAGCATGGCGATCACGACGAACCACACGACCATGACCGGTCCGAACAGTTGCCCGATGATGCCGGTGCCATGGCGCTGGATCACGAACAGGGCGATCAGCACGGCCAGCGTCGCCGGCAGGATGAAGTGCTCGAAGTCGGGCGCCACCAGCTTCAGGCCCTCCATCGCCGACAGCACGGAGATCGCCGGCGTGATGACGCCGTCGCCATAGAGCAGCGAGGCGCCGATGACGCCGAGCAGGACCAGGATCGGAAGCTTTGTCCCGTTCGCGACCTTCCCGGCAGCGACGAGCGACAACAGCGCCAGAATGCCGCCCTCCCCGTCGTTGTCCGCCCGCAAAATGAACACGACGTATTTCAGGGCGACCATCGCGATCAGCGCCCAAAGAATGAGCGAGACGATGCCGGTCACTTCGGCCGCGACAGGCAGGGGGTGGCCGAGGCCGGAGAGCGCGACCTGGAAGGCATAGAGGGGACTGGTGCCGATGTCGCCGAACACGACACCGAGCGCCGTCAGCGCCAGAAACCAGGGGCTGCCGAGGTGATGGACAAACTTTGGGTGCTCGGTGGCTGCCGCAAGCGGATCGTAGACCACGCCGGTCGCGGCGCGATCGATCAGGCTCCGGACCGGGAGATCGGACGGCAGATCCATGCGGGCCTCGGTGAGAGGACAGATACCCGCAGGGAGGAAATGCAAGCGGCGTGCCGGGGGCGGACCGACAAAAAAGTCGAAAACAACCCCATGCACAGTAGAGATGCGGTTGAAAACGCGCGAGAAATTTCGGACTTGCCGAAGCGACTTGCTCCGTCGGGCAAAACACTGGCAGAATGGCATTGTGGGCGGGCCGTGAGCGGAGTGGCGCTACATGCCTCCGCCGCCAACCCCATTCTCCGCCATTGCGAGCGCAGCGAAGCAATCCAGACTGCCGCCGTGGAAATATTCTGGATTGCTTCGCTGCGCTCGCAATGACGATGGGGCGCGAGCTGGCGGCCTCACGTCAACCGGTCACACCGCCTGTGGCGTCCTGGTCTCGCGCGGCAGGATGATCGCGGCGGCGATCGCCAGCAGGCAGAGGGCGGCGAAGGCGTGCAGCATGGTGACGAAGCCGCCCTGCTCGTAGAGCCAGGCGACGAGGCCGACCGACGCACCGGCTGCGGTGAAGCCGACGAAATAGCGCACGGCATAGGCGCGCGAGCGCCATTCTTCGGATGTGTACTTGCCGACCATGGCGTCGTTGACCGTGACCTGCCCGAACGCACCCATCACGATGCCGATCGAGACCAATATCAGCGGCAGATTGGACAGGCTCGCGGCGAGATACAAAAACGGCGCCAGCATGAAGGACAGCGGCAGCGCCACCGTCTTCAGGGAATAGCGGTCGAGCAGCCGGCCGATCGTGTACTGCGTCATTGCGCCGAACACGTAGACGCAGGCGGCGATGACGCCGAGCATCGCCGGGCTTTTCGTCAGATCCGCGAGCCGCTCCGCGAACAACTTTGGCAGCGCGACGGTGACGGCATTGAACGTTGTGGAGATCGCGATGACCACGATCAGGAGCGACAGGATCACGCGCCACATGTCCTGCTTGGCGACGCGTGCCTGCGCCGCCGCCTGTTTCGAGCCCTTGCGGTCTTCGTGCACGACCATCATCGCAAACGCGATGCCGATCAGGATGGTGACCACGCCCGGGACGATGAAGGCGAGGCGCCATCCGAAGTATTGCCCGACCACGCCGGTGACCAGCGCCGAGGAGGCAACGCCGAGATTGCCCCAGACGCCGTTCAGCCCCATCTCGCGACCAAGCTTGTCGGCATAAGAGACGATCATCGCGGTTCCGACGGGGTGGTAGATCGAGGCGAAGATGCCGATCGCAAACAGCGCCGCGCCAAGCTGCGGCGGCGTCTGCACGAAGCCGACCGAGATCATGGCAAGCCCGATGCCGATGAAGAAGATCAGCATCATGTGGCGACGGCTCCAGCGATCCCCGAGCCAGCCCGTGAGCAGCGAGCCGGCGCCGAAGGCAATGAAGCCGGGCGTCGCGTAAGGCAAAAGCTCCGAATAGGCCATGCCAAGCGCCGGCCCCATGATGATCACGGCGGCGGCGAAGATCAGCATCGCATAATGGTCGATGAAATGGCCTGCGTTGACGAAACTGATGACCCGGCTGGGGCTGTTCATACGAATCCTCTCTTGCTCGAAAATGAGTTATATGTCCTGGGCATGACGGGATGCTGCCAATGACTGTCTTGGAAACGCCAATCCTTAGGGAGGTCCGGGGTAACCACCGCTCGACCGCGGGCGTGCACCTGGTCGCGCGCGACTATCCCAAGGCCATGCGGATCGATCCGCACCTACACCGCGAGGCGCAGCTGATCTATGCCGCCAAGGGCACCATGCAGGTGACCACGCCCAAGGGCCGCTGGCTGGTGCCGCCGGACCGCGCGGTCTGGGTCCCGGCCGGGCTCGAACATGCCATCGATCTGCTTGCCGACATCGAGATGCGTACGCTGTATTTCGACCTGCCCTGGCTGAAGCGCGAGCAGCGCTACGAGGGCCTGACCAAGGAATTCGTGGTGCGGGTGTCGCCGCTGCTCAATCAGGCGATCCTCGCTTTGTTCGACGCCCGCAACACGGAAGAGCGCACCGAGCTGCTGGTCCGGCTGGTGATGCTGGAATTGCACCAGGCCGAGGATTCCGCGACCTTCGTGCCGCTGCCGCACGAGCCGCGCTGCCGGCGCGCCGCGATGATCGTGCTCGACGATCCCACCGGCCTGCACGACATCGACACTCTGGCGCGAGAGGTCGGAACCTCCGCGCGGACGCTGTCGCGATTGTTCTCTGCCGAGACGCAGCTGAGCTTCAAGAGCTGGTGCCAGCACGCAAGGGTTGCAGCGGCGATCCAGCGGTTGTCCACGGATGCGGGGGTGTCGGTCAAGCAGCTCGCCACCCAGCTTGGGTACGCCAGCGTGCCGGCTTTTTCGGCGGCGTTCCGGCAGGTGACGGGACGGACGCCGACGGAGTTTGCGAGGAAGGGGTAACTCCACCTCGTCATTGCTGTGCACAGCGAAGCAATCCAGAATCCTTCCGCGGCGGCAGTCTGGATTGCTTCACTGCGCTCGCAATGGCGGCGTGCGAGGCAGCCGCCTCGTTCTCCAAATGCCACTGGTGGGGCATGACAGCTTTGTTGGAGCGCATGGCCCAGCTGAAGTTGCAAAATTCCTCCGCTCGATTGTGATCGGCTTCCGCCCAAATCCCGTGTAAGATTGCGCACTGCACAAACCCGGATTCGAAAAGCCCAGATGGCCAACGCCTTCTTCTCCGACCTGCTCGCCACCATCTCCGAACGCGGCCGCACGCTGCTTCGCCGCGATTCTGCCGATACCAAACAGGACGCCGACGGGCTGATCGAGCTCTGCGGCGCGCTGCTGTCGGGCCGAGGCGAAGCCTCCGGTACAGCCATGGCGCGCGAAGTGCTTGACGTCTACCAGGAACTGGATGAGGCCGGACGCCGCGCCTTCTTCGAGGCGCTGGTGCGCGATTTCGGCCCGGACCGGGAACGGCTGGCACAGGCGATCGAGAAATGGCGCACGAAGCCGGCCGACGAGGACGCCAGCGCTCTGCACTTCGCATCGGAACCACGGCGGCAGGAACTGATCCGGCGTCTCAACCGCGCGCCCGGCGGCACCGGCGATCTCGTCAGCATGCGCGCCGATCTGCTCGGCATGATGAACGGACACACCGACCTCGCCGCGCTCGACCGCGACGTCTCCCATCTCCTCTCTTCGTGGTTCAACAGGGGGTTTCTCGTGCTCCGCCGGATTGACTGGTCGACCCCGGCCAACATCCTCGAAAAAATCATTCGCTATGAAGCCGTGCACGAGATCAGCGACTGGGACGACCTGCGCCGCCGCATCGATCCGGTCGACCGCCGCTGCTACGCCTTCTTCCATCCGGCGATGGTCGACGAACCCCTGATCTTCGTCGAGGTAGCGCTGACCGAGACGATTCCCGGCGCGATCGCGCCGCTGCTCACGGTCGACCGCCAGTACCTGCCGATCGAGAAAGCGCGCACTGCCGTGTTCTATTCGATCTCCAACACCCAGCGCGGCCTTGGCGGCATCTCCTTCGGCAGCTTCCTGATCAAGCAGGTGGTCGAGGAGCTGAGGCGCGAGACGCCGAAGCTCGACACTTTCGTGACGCTGTCGCCGGTGCCGGGCTTCATGCACTGGGTGAACCAGGACAAGGACCTGCCGCTGTCGGACGAGGATCGCGAGATCCTGAAGCGTCTCGACGATCCCAAATGGTTCGAGAATCCCGAGACGACGACGCTGCTCCGCGGCGTGATCGAACCGCTCGCGGCGCACTACTTCCTGAAGGCGCGCACGCCGAAGGGCAAGCTGATCGACTCCGTCGCCCGCTTCCATCTCGGCAACGGCGCGAGGCTCGAACGCATCAACTGGCTCGGCGATCTCTCGCCGAAGGGCGTGCGGGAGTCCGCCGGCGTGATGGTCAACTATCTCTACCGCCTCGACGACATCGAGAAGAACCACGAAGCCTACGCCAATGACGGCGAGGTCGTGGCGTCCAGCGCGGTGAAGAAGCTGCTGAAGGGCGAAGGACGGCGGCTGCTGGACATGCGGCTGTCATAAGACACACGCTCGCTCCACATCGTCAATGCGAGCGCGGCGTCGAAAGGCTGACTCCCTCCGCCGTCATTGCGAGGAGCCCTTGCGACGAAGCAATCCAGACTGTCTCCTCGGAGAGAGACTGGATTGCTTCGCTGCGCTCGCAATGACGGAGGATGTGGCGACACCTCGGGCGCTTCTGGCCTCACCGTCGACGGCGGCTGCTGGACATGCGGCTGTCATAAGCGCTAGACGGTTCATCGGATTCCTGCACCAAAGAACGGGACACCATGAACCGACGTGATTTTTTCGGCTTGACCGCAGCGGCGGCTACCAGCTTCTCGCTCTCGCCTGCACGCAGTTTCGCGGAGGGATCCGGCTCCGGGCCGGAAATGACGGCGCTGTGCGACTACATGAGCGCGGCCAAAACCCGCGTGTTGCCGCCCGAAGTCGTCGAACAAGCAAAACACCACATTCTAGATACGCTGGCTTCGATGATCTCCGGATCGGAGCTGCCGCCCGGTCAGGCGGCGCAACGCTACATCCGTGCCAATGCCGCGCCGGGCACGGCCACCGTCGCCGGCACATCGCTCACCGCATCGCCGGTCGAGGCTGCGCTGGCCAACGGCGTCATGGCGCATGCGGATGAGACCGACGATTCTCACAGCCCATCGCGTTCGCATCCCGGCAGCTCGGTCGTTCCCGCAGCGCTTGCGCTCGGCGAACACCTCGGCATCGACGGCGCGCATTTCCTGCGCGCGGTGACGCTCGGCTACGACGTCGGCACGCGCGTGGTGATGGCGATGGGCGGCGCCGATTTCAGCTATGAGAGCGTGCTCAGCACGCACAGTATTTCCGGCACGTTTTGCGCGTCCGCTGCGGCCGCTTGCGTCGCCGGCTTCGATTCGCGCCGGATGCGCTGGGTGCTCGACTACGCCGCGCAGCAATCCTCCGGCTTTATCGTGTGGCGGCGCGACGTCGACCATATCGAGAAGGGTTTTGTCTTCGCCGGCATGCCGGCCCGCAACGGCGTGACGGCGGCGCTGCTGGTGCGATCGGACTGGAACGGCGTCGACGACGTGTTCTCGGGGCCGGACAATTACTTCCTGGCCTATGCGCCGAAGGCTGCGACCGGGAAGCTGGTGGAAAAGCTCGGCGAGCGTTACGAGATCGCAGGCACCGACATCAAGAAATGGACCGTGGGCTCGCCGATCCAGGGACCGCTGGACGCGGTCTATGCAATCCGCAGCAAGCAGGCGTTCGAGGCCGATCAGGTCAAGCGCGTGACGGTGCGGCTTGCCCCGTCGGTCGCCGAGGTCGTGGACAACCGCGACATCCCCGACATCTGCCTCCAGCACATGGTCGCCGTGATGCTGCTCGACAAGACCGCCTCCTTCCACGCCGCACACGACAAGCCGCGCATGCAGGATGCTGCAGTGCTGAAGGAACGCGCCAAGGTGAATCTGGTGCGCGACGAGGAGCTGGCAAAACTGTTGCCGGTGCGCGTCGCCATCGTCGAGATCGAGCTCGCCGACGGCCGCCACCTTTCCGAACGCGTCACCGCAGTCCGCGGCACCCCGCGCAACCCGATGACGCGGGACGAGGTCATCGACAAGGCACGGGATCTGATTGCGCCGGTGGTCGGCGGCGAGAAGGCGGCGCGGTTGATCAAGTCGGTGTATGAGATCGAGGCTGTGACGGATATCCGTAGCCTGAGGCCGCTGCTGCAACGGGCGTGAAAGTGGCGCGACATACGACTGCGTCAAGAGACGGCCTGCTCGCCCCGCATCGTCATTGCGAGCGCAGCGAAGCAATCCAGGCTGCGTCCGCGGAAAGACCCTGGATTGCTTCGCTGCGCTCGCAATGACGGAGCGTGTTGCCGCAGCCGAGCTACTCCGCCAGCGCCTTCATTTCCTTGTAGAGATCCGACTTGCCCTCGAAGCCGATGCCCGGAAGGTCAGGCATGGTGATGTGGCCGTTCTCGACACGGACGCCGTCGGGGAAACCGCCATAGGGCTGGAACAGATCCGGATAGCTCTCATTGCCGCCGAGGCCGAGGCCGGCTGCGATGTTGAGCGACATCTGGTGGCCGCCATGCGGGATGCAGCGGCTGGGTGACCAGCCGTAGGTCTTCAGCACGTCCAGCGTGCGCTGGTATTCGCAGAGGCCGTAGGACAGCGCGCAATCGAATTGCAGCCAGTCGCGGTCGGGCCGCATGCCGCCATAGCGGATCAGATTGCGGGCGTCCTGGTGGCTGAACAGGTTTTCGCCGGTCGCCATCGGGCCCGGATAGAACTCCGCGAGCGCGGCTTGCAGCGCGTAGTCGAGGGGATCGCCGACCTCCTCGTACCAGAACAGCGGATAGTCGCGCAGCATTTTTGCGTAGGCGATCCCGGTCTCGAGATCGAAGCGGCCGTTGGCGTCGACGGCGAGCTGGGCGTCCTTGCCGATCTCCTTCAGCACCGCCTCAATGCGGGTGCGGTCGTCTTCGATTCCCGCGCCGCCGATCTTCATCTTGACGACGTTGTAGCCGCGGTCGAGATAGCCGCGCATCTCGCCGCGCAGCGCCGAGAGGTGCTTGCCGGGATAGTAATAGCCGCCGGCGGCGTAGACGAACACGCGCGGATTGGCTGTGAGGCCGTGACGCTCAGCCAGCAGCCGAAACAGCGGCTTGCCCGCAATCTTCGCCACCGCATCCCACACCGCCATGTCGATGGTGCCGACCGCGACCGAGCGCTCGCCATGGCCGCCCGGCTTCTCGTTGGTCATCATCGCGCCCCAGATTTTGTCGGGGTCGAGATTGTCACCGGCTGCATTGAGCAGCGACTTCGGATCGGCTTCCAGGATGCGCGAGGCAAAGCGCTCGCGGATCAGGCCGCCCTGCCCGTAGCGGCCGTTGGAATTGAAGCCGTAGCCGACGACGCGCTTGCCGTCGCGCACCACGTCGGTGACGACGGCAACCAGGCTCGTCGTCATCTTGGTGAAGTCGATATAGGCGTTGCGGATCGGCGATGAGATCGGCTTGGTGATCTCGCGGACGTCGACGATGCGGACGGACATGGGGTTTCCTTTCGTCATTGCGAGCGAAGCGAGGCAATCCAGATTGTCACTGCGGAAATAGTCTGGATTGCTTCGTCGCAAGGGCTCCTCGCAATGACGAGGAGAAAGAGCGCGCGCAGCGCCTATTTCTTATCCCTGAAATACGGCTCGACCGGGCCGTGCACCTTGATGGTCAGCGGGTTGCCATGGCGATCCTTGGCATTGCCGGCGGTGACGCGGACCCAGCCTTCGCTGATGCAGTACTCTTCGACATTGGTCTTCTCGACGCCCTTGAAGCGGATGCCGACGTCGCGCGACAGGATATCCGCGTTGTAGAACGGGCTGTTCGGATTGACCGACAGGCGGTCCGGGAATTCGTCGCTCATGATTGTCTCGCTCATAACAGGGTCTCGATTTGCTGCCGCAATCCTTCGGGCCGTGCGGTCGGCGCATAGCGCGCGATCACTCGGCCGGCGCGATCCACCAGGAATTTTGTGAAATTCCATTTGATGGAGGCCCCTAACAGGCCGGATTGCTGGCGCTTCAGGTACTCATACAAAGGGTGCGCCTTGGCGCCGTTGACGTCGATCTTCGCGAACAGGGGAAAGGTGACGTCGTAATTGGTCGAGCAGAACGACTGGATCTCGCTCGCCTGCCCCGGCTCCTGCGCGCCGAACTGGTTGCAGGGAAAGCCCAGCACCGAGAAGCCGCGCGGCGACAGGTCGCGGTGCAGATCCTCGAGGCCGCGATATTGCGGTGTGAAGCCGCATTTGCTCGCGGTGTTGACGATCAGGAGCACCTGGCCCTCGAAATGGCGCAGGGCGATCTCGTCGCCGAGAAGCGAGTTGGCCTTGAATTCGTAGATCGCCGACATCGCTAACCCACCGGGTCGATCGGCGACGGCGGAACGCCGCCCGCCTCGATCGCCTCGCCTGCGAGCAGGCATAAATCCTCGCGATAGCGCGCGGACACGATATGCACGCCGACGGGGGCCTTGCCGACGAGACCGGTCGAGACCGCAAGGCCCGGCAGTCCCATGAAGGGAATGGCGATCTGCGGCAGCTGCGCCTCCCAAACGCGCTTGAAGGAGGCCTCGTCCTTGCGATCGAGATGATCCGGGAACGGCAATTCGCCGGAGACCGGCGTCAGCACTACCGCATATTGCTCGAAGAACAGCATCCAGTCGCGGGTCAGCGTGGCGCGGCGGGTCAGCGCCTTGGCGTAGTCGGCCTGGTCGAACGGCGTCACCTTGGCGCGGTTGCCGCGCAGGCAGGCGAGCGCGCCGGGATCGCCTTCGCGCTCGGCCATTTCGAGCTGCGCCTCGTAGCCGTCGCCAAGCCAGAGCTTGACCTGCCACTCGACCGCCTCGCGCATCGGCGGCGTGTTCTCGATCAGCTCGACGGTCCAGCCGGCGCGCTCCAGCCGCTTGCCGGCGTCGGTCACGGCCGCCTTTACCTCCGGCGTGGTCGCGAGCCCATCCGGGTTGAGGCAGACCGCGGCACGCTTCGGCCGCGCCGGGCCTTCCAGCGGCGCCGGCACATACCAGGGATCGCGCGCGTCGCGCGCCGACATCGCGGCGAGCGAAATCCGCAAATCATTGACGGTGCGTGCCAAGGGTCCCGACACCGCCATGATCTGCGGCCCGATCGGGCGCTCCGGCAGCACCGGGTTGAAGGCGGGGATGCGGCCGAGCGTCGGGCGCAGGCCGTGCACGCCACAGGCATAGGCGGGATAGCGGATCGAGCCGGCGATATCGGTGCCGTGGGCGATGTGGCCGATGCCGGCCGCGACCGCCGAGCCGGCGCCGCCGGACGAGCCGCCCGGGGTCAGCGAGGCGTCGCGGGGGTTCTTGGTGTCGCCATGGACCAGATTGGTGGTGAACCAGCGATAGGAGAAGGCCGGGCAATTGGTGCGTCCAAGGAGAACCGCGCCGGCTTTGCGGAAATTGGCGACCACCGGATTGTCCTCGCGCGCGACCAGGTCGCGCTGGAGTTTCAGGCCGTTGGTGGTGGCAAAGCCGGCCTGGTCGACATTGGCCTTGATGGTGACGGGCACGCCGGCCAGCACGCCGGGGTCCTCTCCCCTCGCGATGGCCGCATCGACGGCGTCGGCCTGCTTGAGCACGTCCTCCGGCCGGTGGTCGATCACCGCATTGAGCTGGGGATTGACCGCGTCGAGCCGGGCGAGGCCGGCCTTGGCGGCCTCCCTGGCGGACACCTTTTTGGCTTTGACGAGGGTGGCGAGGTCGGCAGCCGACAGGCGCCAGAGGTCTTGCATGGGTTGCTCCGTGTAACCGGCGTCTTTTAGCGCCGGGAACGCGGCAAAGCCATGCGGATTTCGCAAGGTTACGCCGTCATTGCGAGCGCAGCGAAGCAATCCAGACTGCCTGCACGGAGGCACTCTGGATTGCTTCGTCGCAAGAGCTCCTCGCAATGACGGGTGGAGGGAGCCGTGGCCCCTAATGCCGGGTCGCGGACTGGTCCGGCACGTCCAGAAGGGCCTCGGTGAAGGGGAATTCCAGCACGATCTCGCCTTCGAGGTCGGTGACCTCGATCACCGCTTCCATGAGCGCCGGCTGGGTCCCCTCGGATTTCAGCACCTCCAGGATCATCTGGCGGGCGACCTCCCAGGCACGATCAGGATTGCGCAGATCCTCGCCTTCGGGATCCACGATCAACTCCTTGCCGATACGGGTGTTGAAGAAATATTTGGGCATCACGAATTCCAATTGGGTCGCCTGTACCGGATTGAAAGCTGCATTGCACTCACAACTGCTTTATCAGGACAGTTCGCGACCGAATGCGCCAGGCGCAAGGCAGCGTCACCGAAACTGATGTTCCCCCATCATTTTTCGCGGCGCAACATGCTTTTATCGGGAAAATTTCACTGGCGAACTTTTCTGCCCGCATTAGTTTAACCTTTGGGCGGATACGTCCGAATTCTTGAAAATGGAGAGCCGAAATGGCCTGGAAAACCCCGAAGATCGTCGAAGTGCCCTGCGGCATGGAAATCAACATGTATGTGAGCGCCACCCGCAAGTAAGCGGTTGGTGAGTTCGCGTTCAGCGCAGGTGGCTCTCTCGGTCGAGTCCTTGTCCCTTTCGGTCACGATGCGTTTCCGAAAGACAGGATTTGTGTCGGCCTGAGAGTCACCTCGCGGCGTTCCCTCCAGGAGACGGATCATGCTTCGCGTCGTCGTCCTGGGCGCCGGGGCCGGCGGCGGTGTCCCGCAATGGAATTGCGGTTGCGAGGGCTGCCGGGCGGCACGTAGCCGCGGCCAGGAGCTTTATCGAACCCAGGCCTCGGTCGCCTTCAGCGGCGACGGCGAGCACTGGTTCCTGATCAACGCCTCGCCCGACCTTCGCCAGCAATTGAACGCCACGCCGCAGCTGCATCCCAAGATGGGCGCGTTGCGCCATACGCCGATTGCGGGCGTGATCTTGACGAACAGCGAAGTGGATGCGGTGGCCGGCCTGCTGTCGATGCGCGAGGGCTCGCCGTTCACGATCTATGCGCATGAGAAGGTGCTGGCGATCCTGAAGAGCAACAGCATCTTCAACGTGCTGAACGAAAAGAACGTGCGGCGGCAGCCGATCGACATCAGCGAGCCGTTCGAGCCGCGGCTGCCCGATGGCGCGCGCTCAGGACTGGAGGTGCTGCCCTTCGCGGTGCCTGGCAAGTCGGCCTGGTACCTCGAAGGCAAGGCGCATCCCGGCGGCGAGACCGGCGATGGCGATACGCTCGGGCTGAAGATCACCGACAAGTCGACCGGCAAATGCTTCTACTTCATTGCCGCCTGCGCCGAGATCACCGACGCGCTCAAGGCCGCGATCGACGGCGCAGCGCTGGTGTTCTTCGACGGCACGGTGTGGCAGGACGACGAGATGATAAAGGCCGGCCTCGGCCACAAGACCGGCAAGAGCATGGGCCATGTCGCGATGTCCGGCGACGACGGCGCGATCGCACGGCTGGCCGACCTCAAGATCGACAGGAAGATGTTTCTGCATATCAACAACTCGAACCCGGCATTGCTGCCCGGCTCAATCGAGCGCAAGACCGCGGAGCAGGCGGGCTGGCAGATACCCGCCGACGGAACGGAGATCGTGCTGTGAATGCCGCGTCCATGACTGGAATGACTGCGCTCTCGATCGGCAAGGACATCAGGCTCACTAGCGCCGAGGAGCTGGAGGCGACGCTGCGCCATATTGGCGCGACGCGCTATCACAGCCTGCATCCATTCCATAAGCTGCTGCATGGCGGCAAGCTCAACAAGGGCCAGGTGCAGGCCTGGGCGCTGAACCGCTACTATTACCAGAGCACGATCCCGATCAAGGACGCGGTGGTGATCTCGCGCTTCCGCGACCGCGCCACGCGGCTGGAATGGCGTCACCGCATTGAGGACCATGACGGCGATGTCGGCAGCGAGGGCGGCATCGAGCGCTGGCTCAAACTGACCGACGGCCTTGGGCTCGACACGGCTTACGTCGAATCCACCGAAGGCATTCTGCCGGCGACGCGCTTCGCGGTGGAGGCCTATGTCCACTATTGCCGCGAAAAGTCGCCGCTGGAGGCGATCGCCTCCTCGCTCACCGAATTGTTCGCGCCGAACCTGCACGAGGAGCGCATCTCCGGCATGCTGGAGCACTACGACTTCGTCAATCCCGACATCATGAGCTACTTCAAGCGGCGTCTGGCGCAGGCGCCGCGCGATGCCGGCTTTGCGCTCGACTATGTCAAGGCGCATGCCACGACGCCGGAGCAGCGCGCGCAGGTGTGCAACGCGCTGATCTTCAAGACCAGCGTGCTATGGGTGCAGCTCGACGCGCTCTATCACGCCTATGTCGAGGGCAACATTCCGCCGGGCGCGTTCGTGCCCAAAGCGAGTTAAGGGATAGAGCAATGGCCGGGCCGCGGAACATCAGCGTCAGCGAGGCAAGCCGCCCCGTGCTGCCGCGGCATGCCAAGCTGAAATACGACGAGACGCGAAAAATCTGGGTGATCCTGGCGCCGGAGCGCGTGCTGGCGCCGGACGAGATCGCGGTCGAGGTCTTGCAGCTCTGCAACGGCGAGCGCAATGTCGGCGACGTCTCCGACCTGCTGGCGGCGAAATATGCCGCGCCGCGCGAGGCGATCCTCGCCGACGTCATCGTCATGCTGCAGGATCTCGCCGACAAGGGCTTCCTCACCGAGGCCCGGGAGAAAACGCAATGAGCGATGTGCTCGGCAATCCCGCCATTCCGCCCGATGCCAGCGATGGCCTCGCGGTGCTGGAGAAGCAGCGCTCGACGGCGGAGACCTTTGGCATTCCGCTCGCAGTGCTGCTCGAGATCACGCATCGCTGCCCGCTGCAATGCCCATACTGCTCCAACCCGGTCGAGCTCGACCGCTCCGGCAAGGAACTGACCACCGAGGAATGGAAGAAGGTGCTGAGCGAGCTCGCCGAGATCGGCGTGCTCCAGGTGCATTTCTCCGGCGGCGAGCCGACCGCGCGGAAGGACCTGGTCGAGCTGGTGAAGCACGCCAGCGACGTCGGCCTCTACACCAACCTCATCACCTCGGCCGTGCTGTTGACGCGAGACAAGCTCAGCGAGCTGGCGGATGCCGGGCTGTGTCACGTCCAGATCAGCTTCCAGGGCGTCGAAGAGGGTCTCGCCGATCGCGTCGCCGGCTACAAGAATGGGCATCGCAAGAAGCTCGAAGCGGCAAAATGGACGCGCGAACTCGATCTGCCGCTGACCGTGAACGCGGTGATGCATCGGCAGAACCTGCATCAGCTTCCTGACATCATCCAGATGTCGATCGATCTCGACGCCGACCGGCTCGAGGTCGCCAATGTACAGTATTACGGCTGGGCACTGAAGAACCGCGCCGCACTGATGCCGACGGTGACGCAGTTAGATGAATGCACCCGCATCGTCGAGGAGGCGCGGGAACGGCTCAAGGGTACACTCGCGATCGACTATGTCGTGCCGGATTATTATGCGCAGCGGCCAAAGAAATGCATGGGCGGCTGGGGCCGGCAGTTCTTCAACATCTCCCCCGCCGGCAAGGTGCTGCCCTGCCACGCCGCCGAAAGCATCACCGGGCTCGACTTCGAATCCGTCCGCTCCAATCATTCAATCGCCTGGATCTGGCAGAACTCGGACGCCTTCAACCGCTATCGCGGCACGGGCTGGATGAAGGAGCCGTGCAAGTCTTGCGAATTCCGCGAGATCGATTTCGGCGGCTGCCGCTGCCAGGCCTTTGCGCTGACGGGTGACGCCGCCAACACCGATCCAGCTTGCGCGCTGTCGCCGCTGCACGAGACCATCTTCAAGCAGGCCGAGCGCGAGGCCGAGGGCGAGACCAACCGCTTCCTCTACCGCAACTTCGCCGGCGGCACTCTGGAATCCGAGAATGATGCCTGACGCCGACGCGGCTGCAGCGGCAAAACGCGCCGATCCCTTTGCACCTCTGACCTCCGAAATGCTCGATGTCGGCGACGGCCACGAGCTCTATGTCGAGAGCGTCGGCCGCCCTGACGGTGTTCCCGCGGTCTATCTGCATGGCGGGCCCGGCAGCGGCTGCCAGCCCGATCATCGCCGGCTTTTTGATCCTGACCGTTTCCATGCCGTGCTGTTCGACCAGCGCGGCTGCGGCCGCAGCCGGCCGAAAGGATCGCGCGAACACAACACGACGGCGCATCTGATCGCGGACATGGAGAAGATCCGCGAAAAATTCGGCTTCCAGCGCTGGATGGTGATCGGCGGTTCCTGGGGCGCGACGCTGGCGCTGGCCTATGCGCAGGCCCATCCCGAGCGCGTCTCGGGCATCGCACTGCGCGCGACCTTCCTGGGCACGCGGGCGGAAGTCGAAGCGGGATTTACGCTGCGCCTGCCGCAATTCTATCCGGCGCTCTACGAGGATTTCCTGAGCGTGCTGCCACTCGAAGAGCGGGACCGGCCCGTGGACGCCTACTATCGCCGCATCCTCGATGCCGATCCGGCCGTGCATGGACCAGCTTCACGGGCCTGGCACGACACCGAACGCGCGCTCTCTGAGCACAAGCCCGCCAAGATGCGGATCAACCTCGCCTCGCTGAACGTCTGGCGCACATTGCCCGCGACGCCGTTCATGGAGGCGCATTATTTCGTCAACGACAGCTTCATGACCGAGAACCAGCTGTTGCGGAACGCCGGCCGGCTCGCCGACATTCCCGGCATCATCGTGCAGGGCCGCTACGATCTGTTGTGCCCGCCTGAGACATCGCAGGCGCTCGCGCAGGTTTGGCCGCGTTCCGAGATTCGGATCGTGGAAGAAGCCGGGCATTCGCTCTATGATGCCGGCGTCAGGGACGCGGTCATGAAGTCGATCGCGGACCTCGCTTCGAAGGCCGCGCGATAGAAGGACAAGAAAATGCCGCTCGCCGGGAAAGGCATGTTGCTGACGTCGATGAATATCGACGAGGCCGATGAGGCCGATTTCAACCGCTGGTACGATCGCGAGCATCTGGAAGAGCGCGTCGCGATCGAGGGCTTTCTGGAGGCACGGCGCTATGTCGCGCACGCCGCCAAGCCAAAATATCTCTCGCTCTATTCGACCGCGACGCTGGACGTGCTCGACAGTCCCGCCTACCGGGCGCGGCTCGCCAACCAGACCGAATGGTCGCGGCGGACCATGGCGCATTTCAAGGACATGCTGCGCGTGGTCGTGCGCATCACCGTCAGCAACGGCACCGGCCGCGGAGCTGCGCTCGGCCTCGTGCGGCTGCGGCCGTCGCCGGACAATGCAGGGGCGTGGCGTGATGCACTGCAAGACAAGCTGGCGCCGGAGAAGCGCGAGGGCATCATCTCGATGCATCTGCTCGAGAGCGAGCCGGAGCTGTCGGGTGCAACGGCCGACATCCCGGCGGTACGCAACGAGGGCGCGCGCGACTGGTTCGTGCTGATCGACGGCACGCATGTCGGCGCGGTCTCCGCCGTCATCGCCGAGCGCTTCACCGGCCCTGCTGCAGCGCCCTTCCCGCTGCCCGTGTCCGTTGGCACTTACAGCCTGATGTGGGATCTCGCGAAGAGCGATATCGCGCACAGCTAAGTTGCCATCCGCAACGCAACATATTGCACCGCCGCATTGCTGCGCGCGGCCGTTAATGCTGTGCGCGCGCAGCTCCCATGAAAGCGGGTGATCACCCAAATTTGCCGTTGTGCTTCGGAATGGTTCTAATAAGCTAACCCAATGACGTCATTCAGAAACCAGATCGCCGCGCGCTAGCGTTCGACAAGCTCAAGAAAAGGCCGCCGGGTCTTTGAGCCTGCGCGGACAGGGTAGGAATGAAACCGACCGATATTGCGGCCCCCGACTACTTTCACAAAGTGGTCGACTGCCAATGGGCCTGTCCTGCACACACCCCGGTTCCCGAATACATCCGACTGATCGCCCAGGGCCGCTACAGCGACGCCTACATGATCAACTGGAAGTCGAACGTGTTTCCCGGAATTCTGGGACGCACCTGCGATCGTCCCTGCGAGCCGGCGTGTCGTCGCGGACGGGTCGAGGAGACTCCGGTGGCGATCTGTCGCCTCAAGCGCGTCGCCGCGGACTTCAAAGACGACATCACGCACCGTCTGCCGCGGCCCGCCGCGAAAAACGGCAAGCGCGTTGCATTCGTTGGCGGCGGCCCGGCCTCGTTGACCGTGGCGCGCGATCTCGCCCCGCTCGGCTATCACTGCACCGTGTTCGACGGCGATCCTGAAGCCGGCGGCATGATGCGCACGCAGATCCCGAAATTCCGCCTGCCCAATTCGGTGATCGACGAGGAGACCGGCTACATCCTCAATCTCGGCGTCGACTTCAAAGGCGGCCATCGCATCGAGAGCATGAAGGCGCTGCTCGCGGAGAAATATGACGCGATCTTCGTCGGCTCCGGCGCGCCGCGCGGCCGTGAGCTCGACATTCCCGGCCGCCAGGAAGCAGCAAGCCACGTCCATATCGGCATCGACTGGCTCTCCTCGGTGTCATTCGGCCATACCGACAAGATCGGCAAGCGCGTGATCGTGCTCGGCGGCGGCAACACCGCGATGGATTGCTGCCGCACCGCGCGCAGGCTTGGCGGCGAAGACGTCAAGGTGGTCGTGCGCTCCGGCTTCGAGGAGATGAAGGCCTCGCCGTGGGAGAAGGAAGACGCGCTCCACGAGGACATCCCGATCCTCAACTTCCTCGTCCCCGTCGCCTTCGTTCACGACAACGGCAAGCTCACCGGCATCACCTTCCAGAAGGTGAAGGCCGAATACGATGCCAAGGGTCGCCGCAACCTCGTTCCCTCCGGCGAGCCCGACCAGACCTTGGAATGCGACGACGTGCTGGTCGCGGTCGGCCAGGAGAACGCCTTCCCCTGGATCGAGCAGGACTGCGGCATCGAGTTCGACAAATGGCATATGCCCAAGGTCGATCCGAAGACGTTCGTTTCGTCCAATCCAAAAGTGTTCTTCGGCGGCGACGCCGCGTTCGGCCCCAAGAACATCATCTGGGCGGTCGCGCAAGGCCATGACGCCGCATTGTCGATCCACAAGCTGCTGTCGGGCGAGGACATCACCGAGCGCCCGCTGCCGGAGGTGCATGTCTCCTCGCAGAAGATGGGCATCCACGAATGGAGCTACGACAACGACATCTCCGTCGACAAGCGCTTCAAGGTGCCGCACCGCGACAAGGTGATTGCGCTGAAGGACATCCGCACCGAGGTCGAGCTCGGCTACGACGTCAAGCTCGCGCTCGGTGAAGCCGAACGTTGCCTGAACTGCGACGTCCAGACCGTGTTCTCCACCTCGCTCTGCATCGAGTGCGATGCCTGCGTCGACATCTGTCCGATGGACTGCATCACCTTCACTGATAATGGCGAGGAAGCCGATCTGCGCCAGCACCTGAAGGCGCCCTCGCTCCATCCGGACCAGGATCTCTATGTGTCCAGCGATCTCAAGACCGGGCGCGTGATGGTCAAGGACGAGGATGTCTGCCTGCATTGCGGGCTGTGCGCCGAGCGTTGTCCCACCGGAGCCTGGGACATGCAGAAATATTTCATCGAGATGACTCACGCAGGTTCAGCATGTCCGACAAAAAGCCGATCAGCAGCGTAAACGACTTCGTCGTCCGCTTCGCCAACGTCAACGGATCGGGCTCGGCCAGCGCCAACGAAATGTTTGCGCGCGCGATCCTGCGCCATGGTGTGCCGGTCTCACCGCGCAACATCTTCCCCTCCAACATCCAGGGCCTGCCGACCTGGTACGAGGTGAGGGTGACGGAAGAAGGCTATCTCGGCGCCCGCGGCGGCGTCGACATGATGGTGGCGATGAACCCGCAGACCTGGGACAAGGACGTCGCCGGCATCGAGCCCGGCGGCTACCTGTTCTACGATTCCACCAAGCCGATGCCGACGACCAAATTCCGCGACGACATCAATGTGATCGGCGTGCCCCTGACCGCGATCACCAATTCGACCTACACCGATCCGCGCCAGCGCCAGCTGTTCAAGAACATCATCTATTTGGGCAGCCTCTCGGCGCTGCTCGACATGGACCCGAAGCTGATCGAGCAGTTGATCGGCGAACAGTACAAGGGCAAGGAGAAGCTGCTCTCCTCCAACGTCCACGCACTGCATCTTGGCCGCGACTGGGCGCTGCAAAACCTGAAATGCCCCATCGGGCTGCGCATCAAAAAATCCGACAAGGTTGGCGATCGCATCTTCATCGAAGGTAACAGCGCGGCTGCGCTCGGTGCCGTCTATGGCGGCGCCACCATCTGCGCCTGGTATCCAATCACGCCGTCCTCGTCGGTGGCGGAGGCTTTCACCGCCCACTGCAAGAAATACCGGCACGATCCGGAGACGGGCAAGGCGAAATACGCCATCGTGCAGGGCGAGGACGAGCTGGCTTCAATCGGTATCGTCATTGGCGCCTCCTGGAACGGCGCCCGCGCCTTTACCGCGACCTCCGGCCCCGGCATCTCCCTGATGACCGAGTTCATCGGCCTCTCGTATTTTGCCGAGATCCCGGCCGTGATCATGAACGTCCAGCGCGCCGGCCCCTCCACGGGCATGCCGACCCGCACCCAGCAATGCGACATCATCGCCTGCGCCTATGCCTCGCATGGCGACACCAAGCATGTGCTGCTGTTCCCCGAAGATCCGGCCGAGGCGTTCGAGTTCGCAGCAGCCGCCTTCGATCTCGCCGAGCGGCTTCAGACCACGATCTTCCTGATGCTCGACCTCGACATCGGCATGAACCACCGGCTCTGCCGTCCGCTGAAATGGGACGATGCCAAGCAGTACGACCGCGGCAAGGTGATGACCGCGGAGATGCTGGACGAGGGCCGCGATTTCGGCCGCTATCTCGACGTCGACGGCGACGGCATCCCCTACCGTACCTATCCCGGCACGCACCCGACCAAGGGCTCCTATTTCACCCGCGGCACCTCGCGTGATCGCTATGCGCGTTACTCCGAGGAAGGCTCGGTCTACGCCGACAACATGCAGCGCCTGATGCGCAAGTTCGAGACTGCGCAAGACCTCGTGCCGCGGCCGCTTCAGGCCAACGCGGAACGGCCGACCAAATATGGCGTGATCTATTTCGGCTCGACCTCGCCGGCGATGGACGAGGCGATCGGACTTTTGGAGACGCGCGGGCATCAGCTCGACCGGCTGCGCATCCGCGCCTTCCCGTTCCATTCGAGCGTGGCGAGCTTCCTCGCCGAGCACGACTTCGTCTATGTCGTCGAGCAGAACCGCGACAGCCAGCTGCGCCAGCTCATCGTCAACGAGAACGGCATCGACCCGGTGCGTCTCGTGCCGATCGTGCACTACGACGGTACTCCGATCACCGCCCGCTACATCGCAAAAGCCATTGGCGACCACCAGGATCACCTCAAGGTGACCCCGCTCCGCAAGGCCGTATCATGACCTACATCGCAAAGCCGAAATTCCATCACCCGGCCCTGAAGAAGAACGAGCTCGGCTATACGCATCGCGACTACGAAGGCAAAATCTCGACGCTGTGCGCCGGCTGCGGCCATGATTCGATCACCGCGTCCATCATCGAGGCCTGCTACGAGCTCTCGATCGAGCCGCACCGGGTGGCGAAGATTTCCGGCATCGGCTGCTCGTCGAAGACGCCGGATTATTTCCTCGGCAATTCGCACGGCTTCAACTCCGTGCACGGCCGCATGCCGTCGGTGCTGACAGGCGCCAACCTCGCCAATCGCGACCTGATCTATCTCGGCGTCTCCGGCGACGGCGATTCCGCTTCGATCGGCTTCGGTCAATTCGCGCATTCGATCCGACGCGGCGTCAACATGACTTACATCGTCGAAAACAACGGCGTCTACGGCCTGACCAAAGGCCAGTTCTCGGCGACCGCCGACCGCGGCTCGAAGAGCAAGAAGGGCGTGACCAACACCGACAACGCAATCGACCTCGTCGCGATCGCGCTGCAACTTGGCGCCACCTTCGTCGCGCGCTCGTTCTCCGGCGACAAGAGCCAGCTGGTGCCGCTGATCGCGGCGGCGATCGGCCACAAGGGCGCGTCCTTCATCGACGTCATCAGCCCCTGCATCGCCTTCAACAATCACGCCGGCTCGACCAAGAGCTTCGACTATGTCCGCGAGCACAACGACGCCGTGAACCGGCTCGACGTGCTGGTCGGCCGCGACCCGATTGCCGTCGATTACGCGCCGGGCACGGTGCAGGTGGTCGAGCAGCATGACGGCAGCAAGATCGCGCTGCGCAAGATCGATGCCGATTATGATCCGCATGATCGGCTCGGCGCCCAGACCTTTCTCCAGAAGCACGCCGCCAAAGGGCAGATTGTCACCGGTCTGCTGTACGTCGATCCCGACGCGGACGATCTGCACACCCATCTCAACACGGTCGAGACGCCGCTCAACTCGCTGGAAGCCGACACGCTCTGCCCGGGCTCGGCGGCGCTGGACAAGTTCAACGCCAGCCTGCGCTGACGCACGGTCTGAATAGGTCAGGCATCGGCTCAGCCCATGCCTGAAGAGCCGCGTCGTTCTAGTTGATGCGCTCGGGCTCCGACACGGATCGGCCCGAATATGCAAATCGGCCGGCGGTCCAGTATTGCCTGCAGGTATCGAACAGCGTTTGGCTGTCCATGGTCAGGCCTCCGGCGTTGACGACCACGCCGTCCGCGCCAAGCGCCTTGTTCATCAGCGACAGCAGGCCCTTCAGAAGGCCTCCGGCAAACCGCTGGGCGAGAAGGTGGTCGACTTTGAGCACCACGATCTTTTGACCGCGATACTGCCAGATCAATATGTCCCGGACGGATTGCCACGCGATGGTTTCATCGGCGATCCTGGTGTCGCGAATGCCGACACGGCTGATGAAGACGACCGGCCCCCTCGAGGAAATCAACATCCAGAGGGTCTTGCAAGTGGCGAAGCCGAACAACGCGACGCCGACATAGCAGGCCGTCATCTGGAACGCGTTGATGTCCTTGCCGCGATACCAGTTGAATGCGACCGCGGTGCACATGAGCGTCGCCAGCAGGCCGATGCCGAAAAACTTCAGCAACCGCCCTTGGGAATAGCCGATCGAAAGGTTGGGCAGGGTCTGATCTACGGACATTTTCGACTGCCACCGGCCATTTGCAGCAACCCGGGGTTTATCAATGCCCCATCTTCTAGAGGCTTAAGGCTGGAACCTTGTGCGAGGCTCCCCGCGGGACGGCTATCCGCCCGCAAAGCTTGTTTGCTATGGTGAACCGGCGGGCAGGGATCAGGATGCAGCCGGTTACGCAATATGCCAGGAGCGGAGACGTCCACATCGCCTATCAGGCGTTTGGCGACGGGCCGATCAATCTGGTTCTGGTGCCGGGCTTCGTGTCCAACGTCGAGAACTACTGGGATCAACCCGACTTTGCTCGCTTCCTGACGCGCCTGGCGAGCTACGCCAGGGTCGTCACCTTCGATAAACGGGGTACTGGCGGGTCCGACCGTGTCGGAGAGCTTCCCGGGCTCGACGTGCGGATGGACGATCTGCGTGCGGTCATGGACGCGGCCGGCATGGAGCATGCGGCACTGCTCGGCATTTCGGAAGGGGCGCCGCTTTCCATCCTGTATGCCGCTACTTATCCGCATCGGTGCAGCGCCATCGTACTCTACGGAAGCTTTTCGCGCTTTTCCTACTGGTTTCCCACCGAGGAGGCGCTGAAGACGTTCTTCGGCTATGTCGAGAAAGCCTGGGGAACCGGCGGCAGCATTCAGAGATTTGCGCCATCGCGTGCGAATGACGCAGCCTTCCAGCGCTGGTGGGGACGAAACGAGCGTCTGGGCGCAAGTCCGTCCGCGGTCGTGGCCTTGATGCGCATGAATAGCCAGATCGAGATCAGCGGCGTGTTGCCCGCGGTTCGCGTGCCTGCACTCGTCATCCACCGAACTGACGATCAGGTCGTCAGCGTCGAGGGCGGGCGCGACGTCGCCGCGAAAATTCCCGGAGCGCGTCTGGTGGAATTCCCTGGCACCGATCATCTTTTCTATGTCGGCGAGAATGCCGACGAGATTTCCGATACGGTCGAGGAATTCCTGACGGGGACGCGTGGTTCCCCGGTGGCGGACCGCGTGCTTGCCACAGTGCTGTTCACCGACATCGTCGGCTCGACCGAAAAGGCTGCCTCTCTCGGCGACCGCCGCTGGCGCGCATTGCTGGATGAGCATCACGCCATGGTCCGCCGCATCCTCACGCGATTCAGGGGACGCGAGGTCAAGACCACGGGCGACGGATTTCTGGCAACATTCGACGGACCGGCACGGGGCGTCCGTTGCGCTTGCGCGATTGCGAATGAGATCAAGTCGCTCGGCATCGATGTCCGCGCGGGCCTGCACACTGGCGAATGCGAAATGATCGGCGACGATGTCGGCGGGATTGCAGTCCACATCGGGGCACGCGTCGCAGCGCTTGCCGGCGCAGGCGAAGTACTGGTTTCGGGGACGGTGAAGGATCTCGTGGCCGGCTCAGGCCTGCGCTTCGCCGGCCGCGGCACGAGCGCGTTGAAGGGCATTCCCGGCGAATGGCAGATCTTTGCGGCCGAGGGCTTTACCTGACCCGCACCGTGATCTTGCTCGACACGATGGGCGGTTCGAACGGATAGTGCTTCGCATCGCCGAGCACCAGTTGGAGCGTGTGCGTCCCCGGCGGAAGCTCAAGAAATGTTTCAGTCTGCCCCGCCCCGAAATGCAGATGCGACTTGTCCTGCAGGATCGGTTCCTTGGAATCGATGGGATCGTTCACGTCGACCAATAAATGATGGTGACCGGCGTTCTGGTACTCGTCGCCGGCATGCGTCACGCCCATGTTGCGCAAGCCGAACCGAACCCAAAATCCGCCGCGAATCTTCTGCCCGTCATGCGGGGTGATGAAATAAAGCTTCGCGTCCTTGGGGGCGGTCTTGCCTTGCGAATAGGCGACGCCCGGGAGCAATGCGACCGCCACCGATAGCGCAACGCAGCGAAAGATCTGCATCAAACTTACTCCAGCGCTTAAGGACTGAGCGCGACGCGGAATCCATGCGTCGGGTAACGAACATTGGTATCGTAAGCATCGCGGTTCGACGGCCGCACATATCTGGCATCGTTCTTCCACGAGCCCGAGCGCAGGACGTGCGAGGTGCAGTCCCCGCCGGTCCATGCCGAGCCGTCGCCGGGCGCACCCTGATAGGTCTTGTGCCAGCAATCCTCGATCCACTGATCGACGCCGCCGCCCATGTCGTAGAGCCCAAATGGATTGGGCCTGAAGCTGCCCACTTTCGCCGGCTGCTCGGCCGCGGCATCACCGCAATCCTTGCACCCGGCCACGCCCGGCTGAAGCTTGTCGCCCCACCAATACTTGCTCTGCGTCCCGCCGCGCGCCGCATATTCCCATTCGGCTTCGCTCGGAAGCCGATAGGGCTTCTTCGTGGCCTGCGCGAGATAGGCGGCATATTGTTGCGCGTCGGTCCAACTCACATTGGTGATCGGCGCATCATCCTTGCCGGCGGCGGTGAAGCCGCACGCCTTGGCAGCGGCGCATTCGTTCCACTCCTGCACCGTCACCGGATATTTGCCAATCGAGAACGGCTTGATCGTGACCTGGTGGACAGGCCGTTCGGTCGGATCATCGTTGCTCCCCATTGCAAAGCTGCCTCCGCGAACGGCGATCACTTCGGGTTCGCGGACAGCCGCCGCCAATGGGCTGGGCGGCGGGACGGAGGGCGAGGGTGACGAGGTCACTGAGGGTGACGAGGTCACCGAGGGAGACGGCTGCGGCACCTGCGTCGCGGCCTCCCGCGCGGGAGGCTGCGGGCTCGGAGATGGGGCCGGAGCAGCAGTCGGCGCGGCGGCCTGTTCCCTCACCCTAACGCCCGGCTGCGTCAGAAGATACCAGAGCACGCCGCCGGCGATGACGATCAGCGTAATGCTCAGGAGAAAGATCAGGGTATTCTCGCGGCGGCCTCGCGTCCTGCCCATCGCACCCGCGTCCGGCAGCACGCGATAAACGCGCACGGGATCGGTGATATTCTTGACCTTACGGTCCCCAAGCGACTCGTAACCGCAAACCACCTTGTGCTTGATCTGCTCGTAGATTGCGCCTGAAATATAGACTTGGCCGGGCTCCGCGATACCTTCGATGCGCGTGGCGATATTGACCCCGTCGCCGTAAATGTCGTCTGCTTCAACGATGACGTCGCCGAGATTGACACCGATGCGGTACTCGATGCGCGAGTCCTTCGAAAGCGAAGCGTTTCGGCCTACCAAATTCTGCTGAATGACGATGCTGCACCTGACCGCTTCGACAGGGCTGTCAAAGATGGCGATGAAACCGTCACCCGTCGTCTTGACCAGCTTTCCATGGTGTTCGGCGATGCTCGGCTCGATCAGATCCCGCTCGATCCTCTTGACGCGAACATGCGTGCCCTCCTCGTCGGCCTCCATCAAGCGACTATAGGAAGCTATGTCACCGACAATGATCGCTGCGAGACGGCGAGGCATCGCGCCGTGCGAAGGCGGCTCGCCCTGATTCCCGGATCTGAAGTTGCGAATTTCGCCCATTCCTGGGACTCCACAAACTTGCAAGAAACCGCCCCAGCCTACCGCTTCGAACAGAGGCAGTCTGTGAAGGCTATCACATTGATCAACCGGGACAATGTCGAAGGAAGCGCCGGCATCGAATTACCGGGGGGTGAAAGCGCTACATCGATTGAACTTTCTTCGCCGAGCCAGTGACTAACGCCCTGCACGGAACTCCACCTTGCTCCGCTTCGTGATGATCATGTCAGGGACTGCCGGACGTGAACGGGGCGCACATGGCCTGCGTCTAACAGCCAACAGCTCCGTCCTGCCAGGGCAGGGTTCTCACGCGCTCGAGGCCGTCATGAAGCTCGCTCTCTTTGCCGCCGTCACCTTGGTAGCGCTGACCGGCGCCGGCCATGCCGAAGAGGCCGACGACATCCGCGAGGCCAACAAGACCGAAGCCGGGACCTTCAACACACGCATGTATGCGGGCGCACCGGGCGACAAGGCCTATGCCTGTTTCGTGCGCCGCTACGATGCCGAGCATCTGGCGCGGCATCCGAAACAGAAGGTCGCGTCCATGAAGCTGCTGGTCTCGGCGGAAGTCGACGAGGAGGACAGGCAGCTCCACAATTCCTTCCGGCTCGGCTTCAGATACCGCCATCGCAGCGGTGATTTCGACTCCAGCGGCTCCTGTCACCACGTGATCTTCGCCAAGGAAGGCAACGAGGTCCGCCTCGGCTGCGGCGTCGATTGCGAGGGCGGCGGCATCGGCGTGGCGCTGTCAAAGGACGACAAATCCGCCGTCGTGAGGCTCGAGCAGGTCAGAGTCTGGCAGCACAACAAGCCGGATGAAGATGCCGAACGATCGTTGGTCGCAGGCGCTGACGACGGGATTTTTCGGGTCGACCGGACCGACGCCAGCGAGTGCGCCTCGCTCGTGACCGACCGCAAGGAACTCGCCGCGCTCCGCCGCAAATGATATGAGTCCGGCAAAGTCAGGGCCAGTGTAGGGAGATCGCCATGAACCGCCGGAACATCTTGTGGAGCACCGTCTCGGCCTTGTCTGCCTTGGGCGCGACGTTGGCCGCCTCGCGCGCCAAGGCCGCGACCGCCTCATCGGACAAGCTCAAGGTCGTCTATCATCTGAGCGACGCCGAGAAGGTCAATTTCGTGCTCGGCAACATCCAGAACCACATCGACGGCGTCGGCGGGCCCGAGCACGTGACGATCGCGCTGGTGATCCACGGCCCTGCGCTGAAGGCGTTCCACTTGGCGCAGGCTAATCCCGATATCAGCAAGCGGATCGGTGATTTCTCCAAGGATGGCGTCGAGCTTGCCGCCTGCGGCAACACCATGAAGGCGCAGAACATCACGCTCAGCGACCTGCTGCCGGGCTTCGTCAGCGCGGAGAAAGGCGGCGTGGTCCGCCTGGCCGAGCTTCAATCGCAGGGCTATCTCTATTTGCGGCCTTAGGGCACCGGGAAAGCCGCACCGAAAGAAAGCCCCATCGCGCTTGACTTATCCATAACCATGCGGTTATGAATTAATCCATAACTTTCTGGTTATGGGTTTCGCATGTCCACCACACCCGATGTTTTGTTCAGAACGCTCGCCGACCCGACCCGGCGGGCGATCTTCGAGCGGCTGTGCCGCGAGGGGGAGCAGACGGTCGGGGCACTGACGGCACGGTCGGGCGTGTCCCAGCCGGCGGTCTCGAAACATCTCGGCGCGCTGAAGCAGGCCGGCCTCGTGCGCGACCGCCACGAGGGACGCCAGACCCATTACAGCGCGCAACCCGGCGCACTCAATCCGCTGATCGACTGGACCAGCCAGATGGCCGGGTTCTGGCAGAACCGGCTCGACGCGCTCGACGATCTCCTGAAGAGGATGGACCAATGACAGACACTGAGACCGAAACCCGTTCCGTGGTCATCGAGCGCGAATTTGCCTTCCCGGCAGAGCGGCTGTGGCGCGCGCTGACCCAGCCGCACCTGATCGAGGAGTGGCTGATGAAGAACGACTTCAAGCCCAGCGTCGGCCACCGCTTCAATCTTCGCGGCGAATGGGGCGGCGTGCTGGACTGCGAGGTCCTCGCCATCGAGCCGAAGCGATCGCTCGCCTACACCTGGAATTTTACGCATGAGGACGCGGCCTACGATCTCAAGAGCGTGGTGACGTTCACGCTTACCCCGACGGGCGCGGGCACGCACTTGCGCGTCGAGCAGGCAGGCTTCCGCCCCAGCCAGAAGCAGGCCTATGGCGGCGCACACGCCGGCTGGAAGCAGTTTTTCGCAAAGCTGGACGAGCTGCTGGCGCGAGCCGACTAGCCCGTTCATTCCGATCATCTTTTTAGGAGGTCCCATTGAGTTCGAACATGTGGATTCGGCAGATCCATCGCTGGCTGTCCATCGCCTTCACGATCGCCGTCGTCGCCAACATCGTTGCTCTGACCATGCAGCTTCAAGCCACATGGATCGGGCTGCTCGCCTTCGTTCCGCTGATCCCGCTGCTCTCGACCGGGCTCTATCTGTTCGCGCTGCCCTATGTCGGCCGGCGCAGCGGCGCATCAAGCGAGGCGAGATCATGAAGAAGGCCGTGGCGGTGAAGAAGAGCGCAGCAAAGGACACGGACAGCGTTTCAGCTTCGAAGCTGATCGACGGCCGGATCAAGGAGCTCGGCGACTGGCGCGGCGAAATGCTCAAGCGGATCCGCGGCCTGATCAAGGAGGCCGATCCTGAAATCGTCGAGACGTGGAAGTGGCGCGGCGTTCCCGTGTGGGAGCACGACGGCATCATCTGCACCGGCGAGACCTACAAGGCGGTGGTGAAGATGACATTTGCCAAGGGCGCTGCGCTCGATGACCCGGCGGGCCTGTTCAATTCGAGCCTCGAGGGAAATGTGCGGCGCGCGATTGATTTTCCCGAGGGCGCGAAGATCAACGAAAAGGCGCTGAAGGCGCTCATCCGGGCGGCCATAGCCCTGAACACGTCCAAGGCAAAGAAGAAGCCGGCCAAGGCTTCGGCCTAGACCGCGGCGTCAGGCCGCCGCGGTGATCGGCCGCGGGCTCACGACGTATTCGCGCAGCACCTTGTCGTTGGCGTCGACCTCGATCAGCGCCACGTCATAGGTCCAGAGATCGGCGAGATGCTGGAGCACCCGCTTGGCATCGGTCTCGTTCAGCTGCGAGCCCTTGATGACGCGGTGATGCAGGATCAGCCGGCGGTCACCGGACAGATCGACGTCGACCACCTCGATATTGGCGTCGATGTAGCCGACATCATGCTGGCGTGCCAGCTCGCGCCGGACGCGGCGGAAGCCGCGTTCGTCGTGGATGGCATCGACCCTTATGCCGGCGCGCTCCTCGGGATCGTCGTGCAGGTGGAACATGCGGAGCTGCCGCATCAGCTTCGGGCTCAGGAACTGAGCGATGAAGCTCTCGTCGCGGTAATTGGCCCAGACGTCGCGCAGCACGCCCATCACGTCGTTCTTGCCGGCGATGTCAGGGAACCATTCGCGGTCCTCGTCCGACGGACTGGTGACGATGCGCTCGATGTCCTGCATCATGGCGAAGCCCAGCGCATAGGGGTTGAAGCCGGAGAAGCGCTGATCGTCGAATTCGGGCTGGAACACCACATTGGTGTGCGATTGCAGGAATTCGAGGAAGTTGCCGTCGGTGATGCGGCCTTGCTGGTGCAGCTTGGTCATGATGCGATAGTGGACGTAGGTCGCCGTCCCCTCGTTCATCACCTTGGTCTGGCTCTGCGGATAGAAATATTGCGCGATGTGGCGGACGATGCGCAGAAGCTCGCGCTGCCAGGGCGCCAGCCGCGGCGCGCTCTTCTCCAGGAAATAGAGCAGGTTCTCCTGCGGCAGGCCGAGCAGCTTGCGCCGGCGCTCGAGCGAGATCGCGGACCGGGTCTTCGAGGCGCCCTTGGGCACGGTGCGCCAGAGATCGTTGAAGACCTCCTCCTCGTGCTGGCGGCGACGGCCGGCGCGCTTCTCTTCCTCGCGCAAATCCAGCTTCTTCTTGCCGGGATAGCGGTCGATGCCGTGTGACATCAGTGCATGCGCGGCATCGAGCGTGCGCTCGACCTCGATGCGGCCGTAGCGATCCTCGCAACTCATCACATACTTCTTGGCGAAGTCGAGATAATCCAGAATGCCGTCGGCATCGGTCCACTGCTTGAACAGATAGTTGTTCTTGAAGAAGTGATTGTGGCCGAAGGCGGCGTGCGCGATCACCAGCGTCTGCATCGTCGCCGTGTTTTCCTCCATGAGATAAGAGATGCAGGGCGAGGAGTTGATCACGATCTCATAGGCGAGCCCCATCAGGCCCTTGCGATAGGACGCCTCGTGATAGGCAAAGTGCTTGCCGAACGACCAGTGCTTGTAGAACAGCGGCATGCCGACGGACGAATAGGCATCCAGCATCTGCTCAGCGGTGATGACCTCGATCTGGTTCGGATAGACGTCGAGGCCGAGATCGTTCGTCGCCACCTCCTCGCAGGCGTCCGTAATGCGCTGCAAGGTGTGGAAATCCCAATCGGCGCCTTCGAACAAGCGTTCCGTCATGGGGCGGCTTTCTCCTGGGTGGCTTCGCGGCGCTGGAACAGGTCGTGGAACACCGGGAAGATCTCGCTGCGCTCGCTGACCTTGCGCATCGAGAGCGGTGCGCCGCTGTTGCGCAGGCGCTCATAGAGGGTCCAGAGCGAGGAATCGGAGAGATCGAAGGCGCTGCCGCCGGACTCCCCGACCTCGAGATAGGCAAAGAACTGGCAGGCCGGCAGGATCTTGTCGGTCAGCAGCATGCCGGTGAGCTCACCGTCGGAATAGGAATTGTCGCCGTCGGAGGCTTGCGCGGCATAGATATTCCAGTCCGACGGATTGAAGCGCTCGCGCACGATCTCGTACATCGCCTGGAGCGCGCTGGAGACCAGCGTGCCGCCGGACGCCGGGCCGTAGAAGAAGGTCTGCTCGTCCACCTCCTCGGCGCGGTCGGTGTGGCGGATGAAGACGATCTCGACATGCTTGTAGCGGCGCTTCAGGAACACGTAGAGCAGCATGTAGAAGCGTTTGGCGAGATCCTTCATGTGCTCGGACATCGAACCGGAGACGTCCATCAGGCAGAACATCACCGCCTGTGCGACGGGCTTGGGCACCGTCTCGAAGCGGCGATAGCGGATGTCGAGCGGATCGATGAAGGGAATCCGCTTGAATTTCGCCTTCAGCTTTTCGAGCTGGGCGACAAGCACCAAACGCTCATCCTCATCCGTGCATGCGGCGATCGCAGCTTCCAGCTCTTCGATCTCGTCCTTGCTGGGACGCTTGAGCGCGATACGGCGCGCCAGCGCGCGCCGTACAGTCCGGCTCACCGAGATATTGGAGGGCGAGCCCGAGGTGGTGTAGCCGGCGCGCTGGATGCCCTCGCTCTCGCTCTGCGCGATCTTGCGCTTGGCGAGATCGGGCAGTTCGAGATCGTCGAGGAAAAGATCGACGAATTCGTCGCGGCTGAGCACGAAGCGGAAGGCGTCCTCGCTGTCGCCCTCGCCCGGGCCGGAATCCTTGGCGCTGCCCTGGCCGGAGCGCTGGAGGTAGTCGCCCTCGATGAACTTCTTGTTCCCCGGCAGCACCATGTCGCGCGTTCCGCCTTCACGGCGGAACCGCGGCTCGTGCATGCCGTCGAGCGGTATGGTGACCTCACCACCCTCCAGGACATCCTTGATGTCGCGTTCCTGCGAGGTCTTCTTGACGGCGCTCTGCACCAGGGATTTGGCCCGACGCAAGAACCGCTGCCGGTTCTCAAGACTCTTGCCGCCTGGATTCAGGCGCCTGTCAATAATGTGAATGGCCACTTTCTCATCCGTCTCAACCGGCTTGCTTCACGCGCATGTACCATTCGACCAGTCGGCGAACCTGACGCTCGGTGTAGCCGCGCTCCACCATGCGTGCGACGAACTCGCCGTGCTTCTTCTCCGTCTCGCCGTCTTTCTTCGACCCGAACGAGATGACCGGAAGCAGGTCCTCGACCTGAGAGAATATCCGCTTTTCGATCACATCGCGAATCTTCTCGTAGGAGATCCAGGTCGGATTCTTGCCGCCGTTCTGGGCGCGCGACCGTAACGAGAATTTGACCACCTCGTTGCGGAAATCCTTCGGGTTGGCGATGCCCGCCGGCTTCTCGATTTTGGTCAGTTCCTGGTTCAACAGTTCGCGATCAAGCAGCTGGCCGGTATCGGCATCCTTGAAGTCCTGGTCCTCGATCCAGGCATCGGCATAGTCGACGTAACGGTCGAACAGGTTCTGGCCGTAATCCGAGTAGGATTCGAGATAAGCCTTCTGGATCTCGTTTCCGATGAACTCGGCATAGCGCGGCGCAAGATCCGCCTTGATGAATTCGAGGTAGCGCTTCTCGACTTCCTCAGGCAGCTGCTCGCGCTTGATCGACTGCTCCAGCGCGTACATCAGATGCACGGCGTCGGCGGCGACCTCCTGCGGATCATGATTGAAGGTCGCAGCCAGGATCTTGAAGGCAAAGCGGGTGGAGACGCCGTCCATGCCCTCGTCGACGCCGGCGGCATCGCGATATTCCTGCACGCTGCGCGCCTTCGGATCGGATTCCTTCAGGCTTTCGCCGTCATAGACCCGCATCTTGGCGAACACCGTGGAATTCTCGTGCTTGCGCAGGCGCGACATCACCGAGAACCGGGCCATCGTCTCCAGCGTCGCCGGCGCGCAGGGCGCAGAGGCGAGCTCGGAGCCCTGGATCAGCTTCTCGTAGATTTTCTGCTCCTCGGTGAACCGCAGGACATAGGGCACCTTGATCACGCAGATGCGGTCGATGAAGGCTTCGTTGTTCTTGTTGGCCTTGAAGCTCGACCACTCCGCCTCGTTGGAGTGCGCGAGGATGACGCCGGTGAACGGGATCGCGCCGATATTCTCGGTGCCGATGTAGTTGCCCTCCTGCGTCGCTGTGAGCAGCGGGTGCAGCATCTTGATCGGCGCCTTGAACATCTCGACGAACTCGAGCACGCCCTGATTGGCGCGGTTGAGACCGCCGGAATAGCTGTAGGCGTCGGGATCGTTCTGCGCGTAAGTCTCGAGCTTGCGGATATCGACCTTGCCGACCAGCGAGGAGATGTCCTGGTTGTTCTCGTCGCCGGGCTCGGTCTTGGCGATCCCGATCTGGCGCAGCCGCGACGGCTGAATCTTGGCGACGCGGAATTGCGAGATATCACCGCCGAAGGCTTCCAGCCGCTTGTAGCACCACGGGCTCATCAGGCCGGTGAGGCGCCGGCGCGGAATGCCGTACTTCTCTTCCAGCATCGGCCCGAGCTGATCGGGATCGAACAGGCTGAGCGGACTCTCGAACACGGGCGAGAGTTCATCACCGGCCTTGAGCACGTAGATCGGATGCACTTCCATCAGCGACTTCAGCCGCTCGGCGAGCGAGGATTTGCCGCCGCCGACCGGGCCGAGCAGATAGAGGATCTGCTTGCGCTCTTCGAGGCCTTGCGCGGCGTGACGGAAGAAACCGACGATGCGCTCGATGGTCTCTTCCATGCCGTAGAAGCCGGCGAAGGCCGGATAGGTGCGGATCGTGCGGTTCAAAAAAATACGGCCAAGGCGTGGGTCCTTGGCCGTGTCAATCGTCTGGGGCTCGCCGATCGCCGCTAGTAATCGTTCGGCCGCGTTGGCGTATTTCATGGGATCGCTTCGACACGATTCCAGGTATTCCGCCATCGACATGTCGTGCTGGCTTCTCGCCTCGAACGACTTAGCGAAAGCGTTGAATAGAGAATCGTTGTACATGATCCCTCTCCGCGTGAGTTCCGCTACACGACTGAACTAAAGCAGCGACCGGACCGTTCCTTAGCGCCACTCTCGAATCAGCGTGAGCACATGACGATCATTCGACACCCGCAGGCCTTCACCACGCAACGCACAACGTAGGCATCGGGTGAGTTACGAACAGGCACCTGCCTGTTATTTATGCGAATCTATACCTGTATTTGCTAATTTCCAGCAAATGTCGCCTCGCCGCAACATCCGGGCGTTACCGGGGTTCGGTCATCCGGCAGCGCAGCATAGAAGCCGGCCGGCGGCAGCTTTATGACGCTTGTGCGGCCTGGCTTTGCGCGACCTGATCGCGGTCTCGCCGCAATGCGGTGCGTGAATCGCTGGCAGCGTGGCAGTCGCGGCAGGCCCGCAGCAATGTGCCAAAATCCGTCGCCAGCCCGTCGGACTGAATGAGGATGCGATCGGTTTGCGCGCCGCGCGAGGCGGCGCGGATGCAGGAAAGCTGGCGCTGCAAGGCCGGAATCGGCGTCAGCACAATCGCCTTGTGTCCGCGGCATTCCTCAACCGAAACATCCGCAATCGAGTCCCACAGCAGAAATTCATTGCCGACGCGGAGATCGCGGATGCCGTAGGTCGTGACCATCACCACCGGGCCCCGTTCGGCCGGCAGCATCCAGATCAGCCAGCAGGTGACCGGGCCAAACACCGCGACGCCGACATAGCCCATCGCCACATCATAATCGGCAAGGCCATGCCACCAATGAAAGGCAAGGCTTGCGCTGAGCAGGGTCATCGCGAAGCCAGCCGCGACCAGCAGCCGCAGGCGCGTGGCGCATTGACCGATTTCGAGATCGTGGGTTGCATCGATGCATACGGCCGAAGCGGCCGATTGCGAATCGTCTGCGACGGCGAGTGCGACGCGATCAGGATGTGCGTGCATGCTTTCCCCCAAGCATGGCCATTCGCGACCGAGCCAATGATGCATCAGGCGGATCGGAATCCCCTGACGACACTCCGTGACGCGACAGGTCAAAATTACGCAACAAGACCTCGGCCGAACCGTCCCGGCCAATGATTTTAATTACGCAAATCCACCACTGCCGCCTGGATCGCTATGACCGCAGCGGAGTTACACTGAGAGTATGACGCCAATGCCCTTGATTGGTTCCCTCCCGGGAGCATGTAAGCTACAGGATAGCGCGTCAGGACCGGCGCGGAAACCCCTCGCCCGCAGGCTTGGAGATAAATAAGCATCATGAATCCCGTCAAAGAACTGGAAAAGCACGGACAAGCCGTCTGGCTGGACTTCCTGGCCCGCGGCTTCATCGCCAAGGGCGACTTGAAGCGGCTGATCGACACCGACGGCGTCAAGGGCGTCACCTCCAATCCCTCGATCTTCGAGAAGGCGATCGGCAGCTCGGACGAATACGACGCCCCGATCGGCAAGGCGCTCAAGCGCGGCGACCGGACCGTGGCCGATCTGTTCGAAGCCGTCGCAATCGAGGACATCCAGAACGCCGCCGACGTGCTCCGCCCGGTCTATGACAAGCTTGGGGGTCATGACGGCTATGTCAGCCTGGAAGTTTCGCCCTATCTGGCGATGGACACCGCCGGCACGGTCGCCGAGGCGCGGCGGCTCTGGAAGGACGTCAATCGCAAGAACCTGATGGTGAAGGTGCCGGCGACGCCGGAGGGCCTGCCGGCGGTCGAAACGCTGATCGGCGACGGCATCAGCATCAACATCACGCTGTTGTTCGCGAAGGCGGTTTATCTCGAGGTCGCCGAGGCCTACCTCGCCGGCCTGGAAAAATATGTCGCGGGCGGCGGTGATCCGTCGCATGTCGCGAGCGTAGCGAGCTTCTTCGTCAGCCGCATTGATTCCGTGGTCGACAAGCAGCTCGACGAGAAGATCGCCCGCGCCAACGACCCCAGTGAGAAGGAACGGCTTGCCGCGCTGAAGGGCAAGGTCGCGATCGCCAACGCCAAGGTCGCCTATCAGGATTACAAGCGGCTGTTCTCGGGCCCGCGCTGGGACAAGCTCGCCGCCAAGGGCGCCAAGCCGCAGCGCATGCTGTGGGCTTCCACCGGCACCAAGAACAAGGACTACAGTGATGTCCTCTATGTCGAGGAGCTAATCGGCCCCGACACCGTCAACACCGTACCGCCGGCGACGCTCGATGCGTTCCGCGACCACGGCAAGCCGCGCGACAGCCTTGAGGAGAATGTCGACGACGCCTATCGCGTGCTGGAAGAGCTGGAGCGCTCCGGTGTCTCGCTCAACGCGATCACCGAGGAGCTGGTCAAGGACGGCGTCAAGCAGTTTGCGGATGCCGCCGACAAGCTCTATGGCGCGGTCGCGCACAAGCGCGCCACCGTGCTCGGACCGGCGATCGACCGCCAGCTTCTCTCGCTGGGCGACGGGCTCGGCAAGGCGGTGGCCAAGAGCACCGAGGAATGGCGCGCGTCCGCAAAGATCCGCAGGCTGTGGCAGCGCGACAAATCGGTCTGGACCGGCACCGATGAGGACAAATGGCTCGGCTGGCTCGACAGCGCGGCGAAGGCCGACCTCGCCGACTATGAGGACTATGCCAACCGCGTGAAGGGCCAGAAATTCTCCGACGCCGTCGTGCTCGGAATGGGCGGATCGAGCCTCGGGCCGGAGGTGCTGGCGGAGACTTTTGCGCGTAAGCCGGGCTTCCCGAAGCTGCATGTGCTGGATTCCACCGATCCTGCACAGGTGCGGGCGATGGAGGCCAAGATCGACATCGCCAACACCGTCTTCATCGTGTCGAGCAAATCCGGCGGCACCACCGAGCCGAACGCGATGAAGGATTATTTCCATGAACGCGTCACGCAGGCGGTCGGCCCGAAGGTCAAGACCGGCTATCGCTTCATCGCGGTGACCGATCCCGGCTCGTCGCTGGAGAAGGCCGCCAAGAAGCTGAGTTATGCGCGCATCTTCCACGGCGAACCCTCGATCGGCGGACGCTATTCCGTGCTGTCGCCGTTCGGCCTGGTGCCGGCGGCAACCGCGGGCATCGATGTCAAGACGCTGATCAAGCACGCGCTCTCGATGGCCCGCTCCTGCGGACCGGACGTGCCGCCGCAGGAAAATCCGGGCGTGCAGCTTGGGCTTGCGATGGGCCTTGCCGGCCTCGAAGGCCGCGACAAGGTGACGATCCTGTCGTCGAACAAGATCGCCGATTTCGGCGCCTGGGCCGAACAGCTCATCGCGGAATCGACCGGCAAGGAAGGCAAGGGCCTGATCCCGATCGCCGGTGAGCCGCTCGGCGAACCCTCGCTTTACGGCAACGACCGCTTCTTCATCGATATCCGCACCGAGGGCGAAGCGGATGCCGCCCATGACTCGAAGCTTGCCGCGATCGAAGCGGCCGGTCATCCCGTCGTGCGCATCGTGATGAAATCGATCGACCATCTCGGCCAGGAATTCTTTCGCTTCGAGATGGCGACCGCCGTGGCAGGCAGCATCCTCGGCATCAACCCGTTCGACCAGCCGGACGTGGAAGCGGCCAAGATCAAGACCCGCGAGCTGACGACAGCGTATGAGAAGACCGGCGCATTGCCGGCCGAACAGCCGGTGGTCAGCACCGCGGACGTCGATCTCTATACCGACGCGACTAACGCCGCGGCACTCCGCGCCGCCGGCGCCAATGGCGACCTCGCCTCCTGGCTGAAGGCGCATCTGTCGCGCTCCAACCATGGCGACTATGTCGCCCTGCTCGGCTACATCGCGCGCGACAAGGCCACCATCGATGCGCTCCAGGCGATGCGGCTCGAAGTGCGCGAGAAGCGTCACGTCGCGACTTGCGCGGAGTTCGGCCCGCGCTTCCTGCACTCCACCGGGCAGGCCTACAAAGGCGGGCCCGACAGCGGCGTATTCCTCCAGATCACTGCTGATGATGCCAAGGATCTTCCGGTGCCGGGACAGAAGGCAAGCTTTGGTGTGATCAAGGCGGCGCAAGCCCGCGGCGATTTCGACGTGCTCACCGAGCGCGGCCGGCGCGCGCTTCGGGTGCACCTGAAGGGTCCGCTCAAGAAAGGCCTCGCGGCCCTCAACGCCGCGCTCACGAACGCACTGAACTAGGGGAATACCTCAATGCAACTCGGCATGATCGGCCTCGGCCGGATGGGCGGCAACATCGTTCGCCGGCTGATGCGCCACGGCCATTCGACCGTGGTCTATGACAAGGACGCCAAGGCCGTCGGCGGCCTGGCTGCAGACGGGGCTGTGGGCTCCGCGACGCTGGAAGAGTTCATCGCGAAACTGGAGCGGCCGCGCACGGCCTGGGTGATGCTGCCTGCGGGGCGCATCACGGAAGCGACCATCGACACGATCGCAGGCGTGATGCAGGAAGGCGACGTCATCATCGACGGCGGCAACACCTTCTGGCAGGACGACGTCCGCCGCGGCAAGGCGCTCAAGGAGCGCGGCATCCATTATGTCGACGTCGGCACGTCCGGCGGCGTGTGGGGTCTCGACCGCGGCTATTGCATGATGATCGGCGGCGAGAAGCAGGTGGTCGATCGGCTCGATCCGATCTTCGCCGCGCTCGCACCCGGCGCAGGCGACATTCCGCGCACCGAGGGACGTGACGGGCGCGATCCCCGCATCGAGCAGGGCTATATCCATGCAGGCCCGGTCGGCGCCGGCCATTTCGTCAAGATGATCCACAACGGCATCGAATACGGGCTGATGCAGGCCTATGCCGAAGGTTTCGACATCCTCAAGAATGCCAATATCGATGCACTGCCGGCGGATCATCGTTTCGATTTCAATCTCCCCGACATCGCCGAAGTCTGGCGGCGCGGCAGCGTGATCCCGTCCTGGCTGCTCGACCTCACCTCGACCGCGCTCGCCGATAACCCGACGCTCTCCGAATATTCCGGCTTCGTGGAGGATTCCGGCGAAGGACGCTGGACCGTGAATGCGGCGATCGACGAAGCCGTGCCCGCCGAAGTCCTGACCGCGGCGCTCTACGCACGTTTCCGTTCCCGCCGGGAACACACCTTCGCCGAAAAAATTCTCTCCGCGATGCGTGCGGGTTTCGGCGGCCACAAGGAGCCGAAGCAGCCGGGCGCTTCGAAACCCAAATAAAAGCTGAAGTAACAAGTAACAGAGCGAAGGCCGATCATTCGTGACAAAAGACCCGCAGGCCAAGCGCAAGCCCGAAAATTGCGCCTTCGTCATCTTTGGCGCGACCGGTGACCTCACCCATCGGCTGGTGATGCCGTCGCTCTACAATCTCGCCGCCGAGCACCTGTTGCCGGAGAAATTCTGCGTCGTCGGCGTGGCCCGCAACCGCCAGTCGGATGACGAGCTGCGCGACAGCCTGTTGAAGGGGCTGCGCGAGTTCGCAACCCGTCCCGTGGACGACGACATCGCCCGGAAGCTGCTGGAATGCGTGACCTTCGTCGAGGCCGATCCGAAGGATCCCACCTCCTTCGACCGCTTGCGCGCGCATCTGGATTCGCTGGAATGCGCACAGGACACCGGCGGCAACCGACTGTTCTATCTCGCGACCCCGCCCGCCGCGTTCGCACCGACCGCGCGGGAGCTCGGCCGCACCGGAATGATGAAGGAGAACGGCGCCTGGCGTCGGCTCGTAATCGAAAAGCCGTTCGGCACCGATCTCGCGTCAGCCAAGGCGCTGAATGCCGAGCTCTTGAAGATCATGGACGAGCACCAGATCTACCGGATCGATCATTATCTCGGCAAGGAGACGGTGCAGAACATCCTGGTGCTGCGCTTTGCCAACGGCATGTTCGAGCCGATCTGGAATCGCAACCATATCGATCACATCCAGATCACCGTGGAGGAGAAGCTCGGCGTCGGCCATCGCGGCGGCTTCTACGATGCCACCGGCGCACTGCGCGACATGGTGCCGAACCATCTGTTCCAGTTGATGTCGCTGGTCGCGATGGAGCCGCCGGCACGGTTCGATGCGCATTCCGTGCGCTCCGAAAAGGCCGACGTGCTGACGTCGATCCAGGAGCCGACCCGGGAAGAGGCGCTGAAGAATTCGGTTCGCGCGCAATATCTCGCCGGCCGCATCGGCGACGACGAGATCACGGACTATCGCAAGACCGAGGACGTCAAGCCCGGCAGCACCACCGAGACCTTCGTCGCGCTCAAGCTGATGATCGACAATTGGCGCTGGGCCGGCGTGCCCTTCTATCTGCGCACCGGCAAGGCGCTGGGCCATAAACGAACGGAAGTCGCAATCAAGTTCAAGCAGGCGCCGCTGTCGATGTTCTCGGGCACGGCGGTCGACCGTCTCTCGCAGAACTTTCTCACCATCGGCATCGCGCCGACCGAGACCATCGAGCTGCAGTTCAACGCCAAGATCCCGGGGCCGAGCATCACCATCGACGGCGTCGAGATGAAATTCCGCTATGGCGATTACTTCAGGGCCGATCCCTCAACCGGCTACGAGACGCTGATCTATGACTGCATGATCGGCGACAACATCCTGTTCCAGCGCGCCGACGGCATCGAGGCCGGATGGCAGGCGGTACAGCCGTTCCTGGATGCCTGGAAGCAGGCCGGCACCAATGGCATCGAGACCTACACCGCCGGCAGCGACGGCCCGGCCTGCGCCGATGAGTTGCTGAAGCGTGACGGGCGAAGCTGGCGGAAGTTTACGTGATGGCCGCGGCCGACCAGCCGAGGCCAATCGTCGTCGCCGATGCCGAGGCCCTGGCGCACGCCGCGGCCGAGCGGGTGATGGCGCGGATCACGGCCAATCCCGGCCGCATCGCGATCTGCCTCACCGGTGGCTCCAGCCCGAAGAAGCTCTATGAGCTGCTCGGCAGTGATGCGTATTGCGCCAAGATCCCGTGGGATCGCGTGCACTGGTTCATCGGCGACGAACGCTTCGTGCCTTCGACCGATCCCCTCAACAACATGGCGATCGCGCGTGCGACCTTTCTCGATCGCAGCGCGCCCTCTGGACATATCCACCCTATTCCGACCACGGCCGAGAGCCCCGATCGCAGCGCCGAAGCCTATGCGCGTGAGCTGCATGTCTTCTACGGCGCGGAACTGCTTGATCCAGAGCGACCGCTGTTCGACATGGTTTTAATGGGCGCCGGGCCGGACGGCCACACCGCCTCGCTCTTCCCGGGCTATCCCGCGATCGAGGAGACGCAGCGCTGGGTCGTCGGCGTCCCCAAGGCCAATGTCGCGCCTTTCGTGCCCCGGGTCTCGCTCACTTTGCCGGCTTTGGCGTCCTGCCGCGAAATGCTGTTCGAGATTGCGGGGCATGACAAGCAGCCGATCTTGACGCGCCTCTTCAATGGCGAGACTCTGCCCGCTGTACGCGCGCGCTCGAATGGTGAGACCGTCTGGCTGGTCGACCAGGCCGCGCTTCCGGAGGGAATTCGTGGCGGGCGTTAAAGCACCTTGTGCATTGATCGTGATGGGCGTGTCGGGTTCCGGCAAGAGCACGGTTGCGGAATTACTCGGCAAGCGGCTCGGCTGGCGGTTCGAGGACGGCGACAGCTTTCACCCCGCCAGCAATGTCGCGAAAATGAAGGCCGGCCACCCGCTCACCGACGAGGACCGCTGGCCCTGGCTCAACGCCATCGCCGACGAGATTGCGCGCGTCTGCGAGGCGGGCGAGCGCGTCATCATCGCCTGCTCGGCGCTGAAGCACACTTATCGCGACGTGCTGCTGCGCGGCCGCGACGACGTCCGTTTCGTGTTCCTGAAGGGGACGCAGGAGCTGATCGCCGACCGGCTCGCCAACCGCAAGGGCCATTTCATGCCGCCCGGGCTCCTGACCAGCCAGTTCAACACGCTGGAGGCGCCCGAGCCGAACGAGCACGTGATCACGGCGTCCATCGACGAATCCGTCGAGGCGATCGTGGATGGCATCGTGCGGCAGTTGAAACTCGATGGCGGGAAAAGCAAGCCATGACGAAAATCTCACTGGTGGTCTCCGATGTCGACGGCACGCTGCTGACCAAGGACAAGACCCTGACCGACCGCGCCAGATCCGCGGTGCAGAGGCTGCACCAGGCCGGCCTCGGCTTCACCATCACCTCCAGCCGCCCTGCCATCGGCATGCGCTTCCTGATCGAGCCGCTCGCGCTCTGGCTGCCGGTCGGCCCGTTCAACGGCTCCTCGATCGTCGACCCCGAGATGAATCCGGTCGAGCAGCATCTCATCCCCGCGAGCGCCGCCGAACGGTCGCTGCAAATCCTCCGCGAGTTCGGCGCCGATATCTGGCTGTTCACATACGACAAATGGCTGATCGACAATCCGAGTGGCAAATACGTCGCGCATGAGCAACATACCATCCGGTCCGATCCGACCATCGTGACGGATTTTTCGCCATACCTCGCGAGCGCCTGCAAGATCGTCGGCGCCAGCGCCGATGCCGCCGGTCTCGAGCGTTGCGAAAAAGCGATGCAGGAGGCGCTCGGCAGCCAAGCGACCGCGGTGCGCTCGCAGACCTATTATCTCGACATCACGCCGCCCGGCTTCGACAAGGGCACCTTCGTGCAGGCCATGGCCAAGCGCCTCGGCATCGCGACCGACGCGGTCGCCACCATCGGCGACATGCAGAACGACCTCGCGATGTTCCGCGTCAGCGGCATGTCGATTGCCATGGGCAACGCCACGGACAGCGTCAAGGAACAGGCGACCAACGTCACCGCCACCAATGAGCAGGACGGCTTTGCCGAGGCGATGGAGATGATCTTGACGCGGAACGGGGCGGGCTAAGGCGTCATTTCGACCGCTGCATTGCCGGCTTCTTGCTGGCTTCCCTCGCCGTCGAGAGATTATGCGCGGTATTGATCAGCGCGATGTGGGTTAGCGCCTGCGGGAAATTTCCGGTCTGGCGGCGCGCAACGGCATCGTATTCCTCGGCCAGCAGTCCGACATCATTCGCAAGCCCGGCCACGTGGTCGAACAGCTCTTGCGCCTTGTCGAGATCGCCTGACAGCACCCAGGCATCGGCCAGCCAGAGGGTACAGGCGAGGAACGCGCCCTCGATCGGCTGCTGCTCTTCCGACACTTCGCGTGGGTCGTGCCGCAGCACAAATCCGTCGCGCATCAGGTGTTTTTCGATCGCTCCGATGGTGCCGCGGATGCGCGGATCGGATGCCGGCAGAAAGCCGACGGCCGGCAGCAGCAGCACGCTGGCATCAAGCAGCTTCGAGCCATAGGACTCGACAAAGGCATTCTCTGTTGCGTTAAAACCCTTGTTGCAGACGTCGCGGTGAATGGCCTCGCGCAGCGCGCGCCAATGCAGCAGCGGTGCCTTCAGGCCAAAGGTCTCGGAGCTCTTGATGCCGCGGTCGAACGCGACCCAGGTCATCACCTTGGAAAAGACGTAGTGCCGGGGCTCCCCACGCCGCTCCCAGATGCCGTGATCGGGTTGGTCCCAGACCTCGGCGAGATGATTGAGCACGGCGCATTCCAGTGCCCAGGTCGCCTCATCGTCGAGCTTCAGCTTGGCCATTCGTGACTGGTGGAAGGCGTCGATCAATTCGCCGTAGACGTCGAGCTGGAGCTGCGCATGCGCGGCATTGCCAATACGCACCGGCTGCGAACCCTCATAGCCGTCGAGCCAGTCCGCTTCCCATTCGAGCAGTCGTCGCTGGCCCCAGATGCCGTACATGATCTGCATGTGCGACGGCGAGCCGGCCGCGGCACGCAACAGCCAATTATGCCAGGCCGAGGCTTCCTCGGTATAGCCTGAGTTCATCAGCGCCAGCAGCGTGAAGGTGGCATCGCGCAGCCAGCAGAAGCGGTAGTCCCAGTTCCTGGCGCCACCAAGCTTTTCCGGCAGTGACGCCGTCGGCGCGGCGACGATGCCGCCGGTCGGGCCGAAGGTCAGCGCCTTCAGCGTGATCAGTGAGCGCATGATGAGATCGCGATACTCGCCGTCGTGCGTGGAGCGGCTGGACCATTCCTTCCAGAACTTTTCAGTCTCCTGGAGCGCGATCTCCGGGTCGATCGGCTTGGGCGGATCGAGATGCGAGGGGCCATAGGTCAGCACGAACGGCATGGTCTCGCCGGTCTTCACCTCGAATTCGGCAATTGTCGTGAAATCCTCGCCGCGGGTCTTGGCCGGCGTCCGCAGCACCGTCATGTCCTGGCCGGCGATCGCCAGCAGCGATCCGTCCTCGCAGCGACGCACCCAGGGAATGTCGACACCGAAACCGAAGCGGATGACGAGTTCCATCCGCATCGCGACCGTGCCGCTGACGCCGCGGACCAGCCGCACGATATCGGACGCCTTGCCGCGCGGCGGCATGAAGTCGATCAGCGCGACGGTACCGCTCTTGGTCTCAAGCCGCGTTTCCAGGATCAGGGTGTTGCCGAGATAGCGGCGGGAGGTTCCAGTGACCTCTTCGGACGGCGCAATCAGCCAGCGGCCGTTCTTGCGGGTCCCGAGGATGGCGGCAAAGCAGGCGTCGGAATCGAAAGCTGGCCAGCACAGCCAGTCGATCGAGCCGTCGCGCCCGACCAACGCTGCGGTCTCGCAGTCGCCGATCAGCGCGTAGTCTTCGATCTTCTGGGACAATTTTTTACGAACCTGAGCAATCCCCGGCGCTTCAACTCCCGCGGGTCAGGGAACGTTCCCGTGTCGCGGCCTTCAAAGCCTTGAGATCGACCTTGGCGGCGATCTTGTCGAGCGCGACGGGCAAGCGCTGGCGCCAGTTCGGATGCTCGTCGATCGTACCGGGAATGTTGGGCTGGTCGATCACACCGAGCAGATCTTCCAGCGACACCGCCAGCAGCCGTGACGGCGTGCGCGACAGGAAGGCGAGCACCGAATAGAGGTCGTTGGCGCCAATGCCGTTCTGCCGCAAAATCTCGTCGAGCAGGCCGAGCGCATCCCAGCGCGCCTGGTCGTTCTCGCCGGGATCGAGCCCGAGCGAGCGCTTCATCTTGAGGTCGCCGAACGAGCGCCATCCCGCATAGGTGCACAAATCATGCGTGTTCAGCGTCACCAGCGCGTTCGGCCGGTAATGGTCGATATCGCGGAAATGGCCAGCATCATCACGCTCGAACATCATGACGAGATAGGACCAGATGCCGAAATCCTGCATGATCTCGCGAAAACCTTCCGGCACGGTGCCGAGATCCTCGCCGATCACGATACATTTGTGGGCCGCGCTCTCGCGCGCGATTGCGCCCAGCAGCGCCTCGAACGGCATCTGCACATAGGCGCCGTTGTCGGGCTTGAAGCCGCGCGGCACCAGATAAAGCCGTTTCAGCCCTAGCACATGATCGATCCGGATCGCGCCGGCATGGCGCATCGAAGCCGCCAGCATGTCGGCAAACGGCACGAAGGACTGCGCTTCGAGGCCGCCGGCATTGAAGCCGGCGAGGCCCCAGTCCTGGCCGACCGTGTTGAGCACGTCGGGCGGCGCGCCGACGGCAAGATGGCGGGAGATCGCCGTCTGCTCGTTCCAGGCGTCGAAGCCGTTGGACTGCACGCCGACGGCGACGTCGAGGTAAAGCCCGACCCGCATGCCGAGTTGGCTCGCGAGCTCCTTGGCCGCAGACAGTTGCGAATCTGCCGTCCATTGCACGAATTCGACGAACTCGACGTCGTGCTTGTCGCGGCCATTGCGCAAGCCCGCGCACTTTGCCGCCTCCGGCTGCTGCCATTCCGGCGGCCATTCCCACCACGGTCCGGTGAAACGATGCCGCAGCACCTCGAAGCAGGCAAAGCGGGACAACAGCGGCGCGCGGTCGGCGCGGAAGGCGTCAAACTGGTTGCGGCGGACAGCGCTCGCGCTTTTCACGAAGCCGTCAAAGGCAGCGCGCAGGCCAAGCCATTTCAGCGCCGCCATCTCCACGTAGGGCACTCGATCGCCCGCACGCAGCCGCGCGGCCGTGACAGCGGCGGCAGGGACGAGGTCGGCCGAAAATTCCGGGATCGCCTCGACGTCGATATAGAGCGGATTGAGAAACAGCCGGCTGTTCGGCGAATAGGGGCTGCAATCGCCCGGGTGGTTGTCGAACAGGACGTGCAACGGATTGAGCCCGACGCCGTCGGCGCCGAGCTGTTTTGCCAGCCGAACGAGACCGGCAAGGTCGGTGAAATCGCCGATGCCCCAATTGCGGTCAGAGCGGACACTGTAAAGCTGCACGGCGAGCAGCCAGCCGCGGTCGAAATCGCCGCCAAAGGCACGCTCGGGTGCCACAATCATCGGCACCTCTTCCGTCGCGCCGGCGGCGTCGGTCAGTGTCAACCGGTGATAACCGAGCGGAAGTCCGGCCGGCCAGGCGATCACAGGTTCGCGCGTCTCACCCTGCGCGATCACGTTGCCGCTGCCGGTGACTTTCCATTTAAGCGGCACAGCACCGATCGCCGCCAATTCGGTGCGCGGATTGCCCAAAGCGCGCACCACGACGGGTCCGCTGACGAAGCGGTAGACCCGCTTCTCCGGCAGGGAGTCGAGGATGGATTTGAGGGCCACGGGATCGGTGATCCGCAGCTTTCCGAGGGCATCGACGAATTCGGACTGAACGCCCTTGATCTGGGCTTGAGCTAAAAGATCCATTCGGCACGCGGTTTGCAGGCCATTGTTTGGCCGGGGGCATCGATTTTAACGAGGTCGCGGAAGACGTTAGTCAGGGTTAACTCGCAAACCGCGCCTGCCGTTCCCAAGGGGAACTAATGACACACAAGCGGCATTCTATATAGGTATCAAGCGTAGGTTCCCGGCAAGGGAAACGGGCTCCTGCTTTCTTGTCAATGGCATCACCGTGAACAAGACAATTCAAACTGTCGAGAGTGCCGCTTCGGGCAGCGCTTTCCTCATCGAAGATATCTATCCGCTGGTCGAGAGCGGCCGCTTCCCCGTGAAGCGGATCGCGGGCGAACGGGTCGAGGTCTGGGCCGACATCTATCGCGACGGCGGCGCCGTGATCAGCGCCGCGCTGATCTGGCGCGGTGAGCAGGACCGGGAATGGCGGAGCGAGCCGATGATCCATCACGGCAATGATCGCTGGTCCGGCGCGTTCGTGCCGGCCGAGCCCGGCCAGTATGTCTATGCCATCGAAGCCTGGACCGACGAGTTCGCGACATGGCGTCATGGGATGGAGCGCAAGCAGCTCTCCGGCGCCGATGTCAGCCTCGATGCGATCGAGGGGGCCGGCCTGCTGACCAAGGCGCATGGCGCGCGGCAAGACGCCGCGGATGTCATCGTCAGGCAATGCGAGGACTATCTTCAGACTGGCGACGTTACCCCGCTGCTGGCCACCGAGCTGAACGATGCGATGTCCGAGAGCCAGTCGCGCCCCGACCTGACCCGCTCGCCGCTCTTCCCGCTGATCGTCGACCGCGACAGAGCGCGCGTTGGCGCCTGGTATCAGATGATGCCGCGCAGCCAGAGCCAAAACCTGAGTCAAGTACCCGGCCAGCACGGCACGCTCCGCGACTGCATCGCGCGCGTCCCCGACATCGCTGCAATGGGCTTTGACGTGCTCTATTTCACGCCGATCCATCCGATCGGCCGCACCCGCCGCAAGGGCCGCAACAATACTGCCGTGGCGACTGAGGGTGATCCTGGCTCGCCTTATGCGATTGGCACGGCCGAGGGCGGGCACGATGCGCTGCATCCCGAGCTCGGCACGATCGAAGATTTCCGCGCGCTGGTTGCAACCTGCCTGGAATACGGCGTCGAGCTCGCGCTCGATTTCGCCGTGCAGTGCTCGCCGGACCATCCCTGGCTGGCGCAGCATCCGGAATGGTTCAAATGGCGGCCGGACCGTTCGGTGCGAACCGCGGATGGGCCCTATTCGGACATCGTCATCCCCGACTTCGCTTCGGTCGACAGGATCGGACTGTGGAACGCCTTCCGCGACGCGATGTTGTTCTGGATCGACCATGGCGTGACTATCTTCGCCATCGACAACGACGACACCGCGCCGTTGCCGTTCTGGGAATGGCTGATCCTGGACATCCGCCGCCGGCATCCCGAGGTAATCCTGTTTTCCAAGACCTTTGCGCGGCCAAAGCTGATGAAGGGCCTTGCCAAGCTCGGCTTCGCGCAATCCTTCAGCTATTTCCCCTGGCGCACTTCGAGGTGGGAGCTGGAGCAATATCTCGGCGAGCTGACGCATTATCCCGAGCGTGACTTCTATCGGCCGAACCTGTTCGTCAACACGCCCGACCTGCTGCCCTATCACCTCCAGAGCGGTGCAGCCTGGGCGTTCAAGTCGCGCGTCGCGCTGGCTGCGACGCTGTCGGGCAATTACGGCGTCTATAGCGGGTTCGAGCTGCTCGAGCACGATGCGATCCCCGGCCGCGAGGAATATCTCGAGTCCGAGAAATACCAAATCAGGCAGCGCGACTGGGACAAGCCGGGCAATATCAAGCCGTACATTACCGAGCTGAACCGCATCCGCAACGAGAACGCCGCGCTTCAGCAGACGGCGAACCTGCGCTTCCTCGGCATCGAGGACAGCGAGACCATCGCCTTCGTGAAAGAGGCGGCCGACCCGGCCAACACCGTCGTCGCGACAATCGCACTCTCGCGCCATGTGCGCGAGTTCTGGTTGCCGCTTGGCGACCTCACCATCGACGTCGGCGGCGAGCGCCGCAACGTCACCGCACTCGAAAATCTCCTCACCGGCGAACAGTCCCGCATCGAATGGGGCGGGGTCACATTGCGTATCGATCCCGACCGCGATCCGGCGCTGCTGTTCCGCTGCCTGGCGTAAAGGCTCAACGCCATGAATGTATTGTCTTCCGTCGACACCAAGAAAGCTGAGGCTGCCGAGACCGTGGATGAGCTCTGGTACAAGGACGCCATCATCTACCAGCTCCACGTCAAGGCGTTTGCCGACAGCAACAATGACGGTATCGGCGATTTCGCCGGTCTGACCGAGAAGCTGCCCTATCTCCAGGATCTCGGCGTCACCGCGCTGTGGCTGCTGCCGTTCTACCCCTCGCCCGGCCGCGACGACGGCTACGACATCGGCGACTACGGTTCGATCAATCCTGATTTCGGGACGATGAAGGATTTCAAGCGCTTCATCCAGGAAGCGCAGAAGCGCGGCTTGCGCGTCATCACCGAACTCGTCGTCAATCACACCTCGGACCAGCACAATTGGTTCAAGCGCGCGCGCCGCAGCCCTGCCGGCTCGAGCGCCCGCAACTGGTATGTCTGGAGCGACACCGACCAGAAGTACCAGGGCACCCGGATCATCTTCACCGACACCGAGAAATCCAACTGGACCTGGGATCCGGAGGCCGGCGCGTTCTACTGGCACCGCTTCTTCTCGCACCAGCCGGACCTCAATTTCGACAATCCGCGCGTCGTCAGCGCCCTCATCCAGGTGATGAAACGCTGGCTCGACGCCGGCGTCGACGGCTTCCGGCTTGACGCCATTCCCTATCTCTGCGAGCGCGAAGGCACCTCGAACGAGAACCTGCCCGAGACGCATACGATCATCAAGCGCCTGCGCCGGGAGTTAGATGCCTACTCCAAGGGCAAGCTGCTGCTGGCCGAAGCCAATCAATGGCCGGAAGACGTGCAGGAATATTTCGGCCGCGGCGACGAGTGCCACATGGCCTATCACTTCCCGCTGATGCCGCGGATCTACATGGCGATCGCGCAAGAGGACCGTTTTCCGATCACCGATATTTTGCGCCAGACGCCGGACATTCCGGCGAGCTGCCAATGGGCGCTGTTCCTGCGCAACCATGATGAGCTGACCCTGGAAATGGTCACCGACGTCGAGCGCGATTATCTCTGGACCACCTACGCCAACGATCCCCGCGCCCGCATCAATGTCGGCATCCGCCGGCGGCTCGCGCCGCTGATGGACAATGACCGGCGCAAGATCGAGCTGATGAACTCGCTGCTGCTGTCGTTCCCCGGCACGCCGATCATCTATTATGGCGACGAGATCGGAATGGGCGACAACATCTATCTCGGCGACCGCAACGGCGTGCGCACGCCGATGCAATGGAGTCCGGACCGCAATGGCGGCTTCTCCCGCGCCGATCCGGCCCGCCTCTACGCCCCGCCAATCATGGATCCCGTCTACGGCTATGAATCGGTCAACGTCGAGGCGCAGTCGCGCAGCCTGTCGTCACAGCTCAGCGCCACCAAGCGGCTGATCTCGGTGCGCAAGTCGACGCTCGCCTTCGGCCGCGGCACCATGACCTTCATCCGCCCGACCAACCGCGCGGTGCTCGCCTATGTCCGACAGTACCAGGACGAGGTGATCCTCTGCGTCGCCAACCTCTCGCGCGCAGCGCAGGCGACCGAGCTCGACCTGTCGCCGTGGAAAGATCGCATCCCGCAGGAGATGCTCGGCCGCACGCGCTTTCCGGCGATCGGCGAGGTGCCCTACATGATCACGCTCGGGCCCTACGGATTCTACTGGTTCCACCTGCTGGAGCGCGACAAGTCCGAGCCGGTGACGCCAACCGCGGTGCCGGAATTCGAGACCCTGGTAGTGCCCGTCAATTCGACCTGGGTCTCGCTTGCCCGCGAGCGCGGCATGTTCGAGCGCGACGTGCTCCCGGGATTTTTGTCGCGCACGCGGTGGTATCCCGAGCACAATCCCAAGCACATCCAGCCCACGCTGACCTCGGCGGTGCCGTTCTGCGACATCGGCGACAACCGGCCGTGGATCGCTTTCTTCGAGGCGACGCAGCACGATGTCATTACGCGCTACGTGGTGCCGATGCAGATCGAATGGGTGCGCTTCGACCGGGAGCGCTTCAACCCCAAGGCGCTCGCCGCCGTGCGACAGGGCGCGCGCGAAGGCACGCTGCTCGATGTCGCGACTGACCAGATCTTCATCGGCCTGTTCCTGCGCAATTTGTCGCAGCACCTGGTGGTGGAGGAGAACAATCTGCGGCTGGAGTTCAAGCCGACCAGCCTGTTCTCCGAATACACCATCAAGGAGCCCGAGCGCATCCGCGCGATCGAGCAGTCGAACAGCACCGCGCTGGTCGACAATCAATACGTCGCCAAGATCCATCGTCAGCTCGAGAGCGGCATCAATCCCGAGATCGAGCTCGGCCATTATCTCACCGAGGTCGCGCGCTTTGCTCATGCGCCGGCGCTGCTCGGCAGCATCGAGCTGGTGGAAGGGGACTGCCGTAGCGCGCTCGGCGTCCTGCATGCCTATGTCGAGAACCAGGGCGACGGCTGGGCCGTGACCGCGAGCTATCTCGATCGTCATATCGACGAACAGCGGCTGCTGGCCACGAGCGACACACCCCGCGATAACCAGGACCAGGCGCCCTACCTGCATCATCTGGCGCAGACTGGCCGGCGGCTCGCCGAGCTGCACATGGCTCTGGCGGCCGCAAAGCCCGCCGATCTCGCCCCCGAGCCGATCAGCCCGGCCCACGTCAAGCGCTGGGCCTCGGACCTCAAGACACGCACTGAGCGGGTTTTCGAACGACTGGCAGCCGGCCGCAACAGCCTGCGGGAGGCCGACCGGCCACTGGTCGACCAGATCGCCGCAGTCCGCGAGACCCTGGCCGCGCGGCTGACTGGACTATTGCCATCCGACATCGGCGGGTTGAACATCCGTCATCATGGCGACTTCCGCCTCGGGCAAACTCTGATCGTGAAGGACGACATCTTCATCATCGACTTCGACGGCGACCCGCGCCTGCCGCTGGCGGAGAAGCGGCGCAAGCTACCTGCCGCGCGCGACGTTGCCGGCCTTGTCCGCTCGATCGAGCTCGCGGCAGCCGCGGCGCTCAATCGTGCGCTCAACGGCACCTCCGACGAGCAGGGCCGGCTCGCGGCCGCGCTCGGCGAATGGCGCGAGCGCGCCACCGCCACTTTCCTGACCGCCTATCGCGAGACCATGACCGACCGGCGGCTGTGGCCCCATGATCCCCATTCCGCAGAAAGCCTGTTAAGGTTTTTCCTGCTTGATCAAGCGTTCGACGAAGTAGAGTACGAGCTGTCCCACCGGCCGGAGGGGCTCAATGCACCGCTGACCCGGCTGCTTCGCATTCTGTCCAATGCCGAGAGCGAAGCACATGCCTAAACTGCCTGCTGAGGCCTACGCGATCATCGAGGGCCGCCACTCCGACCCCTTCCACTATCTCGGGCTGCATCCCGAGGGCGGCAAGAGCGTGGTACGCGCCTTCCTGCCCGAAGCCGCCGATGTCGAGGCGGTCGGCGAGCATGGCGAGGTGGCAAGGCTGGATCGTGTCCACGATGCCGGCCTGTTCATCGGCGCCCTGCCCAATGGCTCCAAGCGCTACCAATTGCGCGCGAAGTTCGGCAACGACGTCGTCGAGTTCGAGGACGCCTACCGCTTTCCGCCGATCCTGACCGACTTCGACCTCTATCTGCTCGGCGAAGGCACCCATCAGCGCCTCTATGACAAGCTCGGCGCGCATCCGATGACGCTCGAGGGCGTCGACGGCATCGGCTTCGTGGTGCTGGCGCCGAATGCGAGGCGCGTCGCCGTCGTTGGCGATTTCAATTTCTGGAACGCGCGGCGGCATGCCATGCGGGTGCGCGGTGCCGGTTATTGGGAGTTGTTCATTCCGCACGCCAAGGCCGGCGACCACTACAAATTCGACATCATCGGGCCGCACGGCCATCAGCTGCCGTTGAAATCCGACCCGATGGCATTCGCGAGCGAGGTGAGACCGAAGACAGCCTCCATCGTCTTCGACGAGGCACATCTGCCACGTCCGCGACCGGCGCTCGACGGCATCAACGCATTGTCGGCGCCGATGTCGATTTATGAGGTTCATCTCGGCTCGTGGCGGCGCAAGAGCGACAATGAATGGCTGACCTATCGCGAGTTGGCCGAGACATTGCCGGCCTATGCCCGCGACATGGGCTTCACTCATCTCGAATTCCTCCCCGTGAGCGAGCATCCGTTCGACGGCTCCTGGGGCTATCAGCCGACCGGCCTCTATGCGCCGACCAGCCGCTTCGGCACGCCGGAGGATTTTGCCGCGCTGGTCGATGCCTGCCATCGCGAAGGCGTCGGTGTACTGCTCGACTGGGTGCCCGGTCACTTCCCCGACGATCCGCACGGGCTCGGCCAGTTCGACGGCACCTCGGTCTATGAGCACGCCAATCCGCTGCAGGGTCGCCACCTCGACTGGGGCACGCTGATCTACAATTACGGCCGCACCGAAGTGACGAACTTTCTGGTGTCGAACGCGCTGTTCTGGCTGGAGCGCTACGCCATCGACGGCCTGCGCGTCGATGCGGTCGCATCCATGCTGTATCTGGACTACAGCCGCCCGCCGGGCGCCTGGATTCCGAACCAGTATGGCGGGCGGGAAAACATCGAGGCGATCGCGTTCCTGCGCCGCTTCAACACCGAGCTGTTCGCACGCTTCCCGCAGGCGACGACCGCCGCCGAGGAATCCACCGCATGGCCGCAGGTCTCGCGCCCGGTCGAATTTGGCGGGCTCGGCTTCGGCTACAAGTGGAACATGGGCTGGATGCACGACACGCTGAACTACATCAGCAAGGATCCGATCCACCGCAAGCATCATCACGGCGATATCCTGTTCGGCCTGCACTACGCCTTCTCGGAGAACTTCATCCTGCCGCTGTCGCATGACGAGGTCGTGCATGGCAAACGTTCGATCCTCGGCCGGATGCCCGGCGACGAGTGGCAGCGTTTTGCGAATTTGCGCGCCTATTACAGCTTCATGTTCGCTCATCCCGGCAAGAAGCTGTTGTTCATGGGTGCGGAGATCGCGCAAAGCCGCGAGTGGAATCACGACCAGTCGCTCGACTGGCACCTGCTCGAACACAAGAACCACTCCGGCATTCAGTCACTGATCCGGGATCTCAACCGCGTCTATCGCGCGGTGCCGGCGCTGCATCAGATGGATTGCGACCAGGCCGGCTTCGAATGGCTGATCACGGACGATGCCAACCGCAACGTGTTCGCGTGGATGCGCAAGGGCATTGACGAACACGCGCGCTGTCTGGTGATCGTCAACTTCTCACCCAACGTCTACCGCAACTATCGCGTTCGCGTACCCTTTGCCGGCAAGTGGAAAGAGGTGTTCAATTCGGACTCCGCCCATTATGGCGGCACCAATGTCGGGAACATCGGCGAGGTTCAGGCGGTTGACGGCAAGACGCCCGAGCTCCGCCTCACCATTCCACCGCTCGCCGCGATCTTCCTCGTTCCGGAAAGCTGACACATGCGCCTGACTGCTGGATCGCCCGCACGCCTCGGTGCAAGCTGGGACGGACGCGGCACCAATTTTGGGCTGTTCTCCGCCAACGCCGAAAAGGTCGAGCTGTGCCTGTTCGACAGCCAGGGCCGTCGCGAACTCGAACGCATCGAGCTGCCGGAACGCACCGAAGACGTCTGGCACGGCTATCTCAACGACGTCTCGCCGGGCCAGCTCTACGGCTATCGCGTGCATGGCCCCTACGAGCCCGAGCACGGCCACCGCTTCAACGCCAACAAGCTGCTGCTCGACCCCTACGCCAAACGGCTTGCCGGGCGGCTGGTCTGGAGTGATGCACATTTCGCCTACCGCACCGGCAGCGCGCGCGAAGACTTGTCCTTCGACCGGCGCGACAATGCCCGCGGCATGCCCAAGGGTATCGTGGTGGACGAGACCTTCAACTGGGGCCGCCGCGAGATCCGGCCCAACATTCCCTGGGAAGACACCATCATCTACGAGGCCCACATCAAGGGGCTGACGCAGAAGCGCGACGACGTCCCACCGAATTTGCGCGGCACCTATGGCGGCCTGTCGTCGCCCGCGATGATCGAACACCTCAAGAAGCTCGGCGTCACCACGGTCGAGCTGCTGCCGATCCACGCCTTCGTGGACGATCGTGTGCTGGTGGAAAACAAGCTCGCCAATTATTGGGGCTACAACACGCTGTCCTTCTTCGCGCCGGAGCAGCGCTACGCCCAGGACAATGCGCTCGACTCCTTCCGCACCACGGTCGCGCGCCTGCACGATGCCGGCATCGAGGTGATGCTCGACGTGGTCTACAATCACACCGCCGAGGGCAATCACCTCGGCCCGACGCTGTGCTACCGCGGCATCGACAACGCGTCCTATTACTGGCTCAACCGCGAGAACCCGCGCTTCTACGACGACTTCACCGGCTGCGGCTCGTCGGTGAACCTAACCCATCCGCGCGTGCTGCAAATGGTGATGGACTCCTTGCGCTACTGGGTCGAGGTCTGCCATGTCGACGGCTTCCGCTTCGATCTTGCCACCACGCTCGCGCGGGGACCGAACGGCTATGATCGCGGCATCTCGTTCCTGACCGCGATCCGGCAGGACCCGGTGCTTGCGACCGTCAAGCTCGTCGCCGAGCCCTGGGACCTCGGCCTCGGCGGCTACCAGGTCGGAGCATTCCCGTCGCAATGGTCGGAGTGGAACGACCGTTACCGCAGCGCCATGCGCCGCTATTGGAGCGGTGAAGGCAGCCTGATCGGCGACATCTCCAGCCGCATGACGGCGTCGTCCGACCTGTTCAACCATGACGGACGAAGGCTGCGCGCCAGCATCAACCACATCACCGTGCATGACGGTTTTACGCTGGCCGACCTGTTCAGTTACAACGAGAAGCACAACGAGGCCAATGGCGAGGACAATCGCGACGGCTCCAGCGACAACCACAGCAACAATTGCGGCGTCGAAGGCCCGACCGACGATCCGCGGATCCTCGGCCTGCGCCGCCAGCTTCGCAAGAACGTGCTGGCCTGCCTGATGCTGGCGCAGGGCATTCCCCTGCTTCTGGCCGGCGACGAGGTCGGCAATACGCAGTCCGGCAACAACAACGCCTATTGCCAGGACAACGAAGTCGGCTGGGTTGGCTGGGAAAATCTCGGCAAGGACGGCGACGATATGATCGATTTCGTCGCTCAGCTCGCCGACATCCGTCGCCGCTTTTCGCAGCTCCGCAGCCATCGCTGGCTCGACGGCCGCCCCGCGGACGGCGTCTCCTATGGCGTGCTGTGGCTGACGCCGGCCGGTGACGAGATGACGGAGAACGACTGGAAATTCCCGGAAGGTAGGTTCCTCTCCTATGTGATGGGGCCGATGGAACCGGGTGACGCCGCGATCTTTATCATCCTGAACGCCGCCCCCGAAGAGATCGCATTCAAATTGCCCAAGATGCCCGGATACAAGAGCTGGCAGCAGATCCTGAACACGACCGATGCCAAGCTGAACACGATCGACTTCCTGCCCGGCAGCGACAGCAAGGCGCCGCCGCGCTCCGTGCTCGCCTTCGCGGGGGCGCTATGAGGCCATCCTTCGGCGCCAGGCCGACGAAGGACGGCGTATCGTTCCGCCTGTGGGCGCCAGCCGCGCGGCGCGTCGATCTGCTGCTCGACACACGACATGCGATGCAGCGCCGGCAGGATGGCTGGTATGTGGCCGACATTGCCGGCCTCACCGTCGGCAGTTCCTACAAGTTCAGAATCGACGACGAGATCGATGTGCCCGATCCGGCGTCTGCATTTCAGCCCGAGGACGTGTTCGGCCCGAGCGAGGTGATCGATCATGACGCCTTCGCCTGGCGCGCGGGCGATTGGCGCGGCCGTCCCTGGGAAGAGACGGTGTTGATCGAAACCCATGTCGGCACCTTCACGGCGGAAGGTACCTACCGCGCCATGATCGACAAGCTTGATCATCTGGTCGCGACCGGCATCACGGCACTCGAATTGATGCCGCTTGCCGATTTCGCTGGCCGTCGCGGCTGGGGCTATGACGGCGTGCTGTGGTACGCGCCCGACAGCGCCTATGGCCGTCCCGAGGATCTGAAGAGCCTGATCGACGCGGCGCATCTGCGCGGGCTGATGGTGTTTCTCGACGTCGTCTACAATCATTTCGGCCCCGAGGGGAATTACATCGGCCGCTATGCGCCGACCTTCTTCGCCGACGCGCACACGCCCTGGGGCAGCGCGATCGATTACCGCCTGCCCCAGGTGCGAGCCTTTGCAGTCGAGAATGCGCTGTCCTGGCTCACCGACTACCGCTTCGACGGCCTGCGGCTGGACGCTGCCAACCACATCATGACGCTGCCCGGCGAGCAATCGATGCTGCAGGACCTCAGCGTCGCCGCGGGCGAACTCGCCAAGGCCACGGGACGGCATATCCATCTCGTGCTGGAGAACGGCGACAATCGCGCCAGCCTGCTCGATGCTGCGCAAGATCCGCCGAACGGCAAATACCGCGCGCAGTGGAACGACGACTATCACCACGCCTGGCATGTGATGCTGACCGGCGAACTCGGCGGCTACTACGCCGACTACCAGACCCCGCGCATGGATCTTGCGCGCGCGCTGGCGTCGGGCTTTGTCTATCAGGGCGAGATCTCCGAGTTCTGGGGCAAGAAGCCGCGCGGCGAAGCAAGCGGCGAGCTGCCGCCGGCGACCTTCGTCAATTTTCTCCAGAACCACGACCAGATCGGCAACCGCCCACTGGGCGACCGGCTTGAGAGCCTGGCATCGCCTCAGCAGATCGAGGCTGCGCTTGCGGTGACATTGCTCGCGCCGATGGTGCCGATGCTGTTTCAGGGCGAGGAATGGGGCTCGACGGCGCCCTTCCCGTTCTTCTGCGACTTCCAGGGCGGGCTGGCCGACGCCGTGCGCAAGGGTCGCAAGCAGGAATACGCCTGGGCCTACGAGAAATACGGCGACGAGGTGCCCGACCCGCTCGATCCCGCGACGCTGCAATCGGCCGTGCTCGACTGGACCGGCCGCACCCCGGAACAGGACACGCGGCTTGCTTTCGTGCGCGACCTGCTCGCGCTCCGCCGCGAAGAGATCGCGCCACGGCTGAAGGGCGCGACCTTCGGCGACGCCGTGGCCACCGACAATGGCTTGCTGACTGCTCACTGGCGCATGGGTGATGGCGCGACGCTGCGCCTCGCCGCCAATTTGTCGGACAAGGACATCACGCATTCCGACAACAATGCAGGCACGCCGATCTGGGGCGGCGTGGCCGGCGACCGGCTTCCGCCCTGGTCGGTGATCTGGCGTCTCGGAGGTTAGCATGCCTCCGGCCATTCCTCTCGCCACCTATCGCCTGCAACTCACCGCGGATTTCGACTTCGACAAGGCCGCCGCGGTGGTGCCCTATCTGAAGGCGCTCGGCATCACGCATCTGTACACCTCGCCGGTGATGAAGGCCCGCAAGGGCTCGACCCACGGTTACGACACCGTCGATCATAGCCAGCTCAATCCAGAGCTCGGCGGTGAGGCCGGATTTGCGCGGCTGAGCGAGGCGCTCAAGCAGCATGATCTTGGCCTCATCATCGATTTCGTACCCAACCATGTCGGCGTGCACTTTGCTGACAATCCCTGGTGGCTGGACGTACTGGAATGGGGCCAGGCATCACCGCATGCGGCCGCCTTCGATATCGACTGGGATCTGCTGCCGCACCGCGCCCGCGGCGGCGTGTTGCTGCCGATCCTCGGCTCGTCCTATGGCGAGGCGCTCGAGCGCAGCGACATCGAGCTGCGCTACGATCCCGACGAAGCCAGTCTTTCCGCCTGGTATTTCGAGCATCGCCTGCCGATCGCGCCGGAGCGCTATGGCGAAGTGCTGCGGATGGTCGTGAAGGAGGCCGACGCCGCAGAGACGGAGGCCGGCAAGCGCCTGTCTGCGCTCGGGGCACGCTACACCGGATTGCGCCGCCCCAACCGCAAGGAAGCGCCTGGCTTCAAGGCAGAGCTCAAGGACATCGCAGGCAGCGCCGACATCATCGCTCGCGGCCTTGACGCCTATCGCTCAGGAAAAGATCGCCCGGCGCAGACGCTGACGCTGCATCATCTGCTGGAGCGTCAGAATTACAAGCTCGGCCATTGGCGGCTTGCCTCCAGCGACATCAATTATCGCCGCTTCTTCGACGTCAACGGGCTCGCGGGCCTGCGCGTCGAGGATCCCGGCACATTCGCCGCCACGCACCGGCTGGTGAAGCAGCTCGTCGCCGACGGCAAGTTGCAAGGCATTCGCCTCGATCACATCGACGGCCTGCGCGATCCCGCGCAATATTGCCAGCGGTTGCGCCGGCTGGTGCGCGATGCGCAAGGCACCACAAAGCCGTTCTACACCGTGATCGAAAAGATCCTCTGCGAGCACGAGCGCCTGCCGCACTTTGCCGGCGTTCAGGGCACCACCGGCTATGAGTGGATGAATGTCATCACTCATGTTCTGGTCGATGCCAAGGGGCTGGAAGCGCTGGATGAGACCTGGCGCCAGGTCAGCAACCGGCCGCCTCGGCTCGCGCCCTATGTGAAGGATGCCAAGCGCCGCGTGCTGGAGACGCTGCTCACCAGCGAATTCATCGTGCTGACGCGCTTGCTCGCACGCATCGCCAACGGGCATTACTCGACCCGCGACTTCTCGGCCGACAGCCTGCGGCAGGCGCTCGAGCTCTACGTGCTGCATTTCCCGGTCTACCGCACCTATCTGACGCACAGCAGTCCAACTGCGCTTGATCGCAAGCTGATCGACGAGACCATCGAACGCGCCCGTGCCGAATGGTTCGCCGCCGACGAGGGCATTTTCGATTTCCTGCGCGATGCCCTGACCATGGATCTGCTCAAGCCGGACCGGCCGCCGCACAGCGCCCCGCGCGTGCGCCGCTTCGCGCTGAAGGTCCAGCAGTTCACCGGGCCGATGATGGCGAAGTCGCTGGAGGACACCGCCTTCTATCAATTCCATCGGCTGATTGCCCTCAACGAGGTCGGCGGCGATCCGTCAAGCTCCGGCCTGGCGATTCCTGCCTTTCACGAAATCATGCGCACCCGCGCCAAGGAATGGCCGCAGGGGATGACAGCAACCGCCACCCACGACACCAAGCGCGGCGAAGACGCGCGCGCGCGGATCGCCGCGCTCAGCGAGGTCACTGGCGAATGGACCAGTGCGGTCTCACGCTGGAAAGTATTGAACGCGCCGCACCTCGCCCTCCACGACAATTTGCGCGCGCCGTCGGCGACGTTCGAATACATGCTGTACCAGACCTTGCTGGGCGCGTGGCCGCTTGGCGGACCCGATGCAAGCTTCGTCGAGCGGATTCAAGCCTATGCGCTCAAGGCTGCGCGCGAGGGCAAGGAAGAAACGAGCTGGCTCAACCCGCACGAGGCCTATGAGTCCGAGGTGCGGAGCTTTATCGAAAAGATCCTCGATCCCGCGCAATCCGCCGAATTCCTGGAGGCGTTGCAAACCCTGGCCCGCCGCGTCGCATTGCTCGGCGCGTTGAACTCGCTGAGCCAGCTCACGCTCAAAGCAACGCTTCCCGGCGTTCCTGATTTCTACCAAGGCACCGAATTCTGGGATCTCTCACTGGTCGACCCCGACAACCGCCGCCCGGTCAACTTTGCCGCGCGGCACGCGGCACTGAATTCGCTCGACAATCCGGATTGGCGTAACCTGACCAAGACTTGGCCGGACGGGCGGCTCAAGCTCGCCTGGACACGACACCTGCTCAAGCTGCGCAATGACCTCGCCAACGTGTTCGCCCAAGGCGACTACCAGCCGCTGGACGTGCGCGGCGCACACGCCGACCATGTGATCGCCTTCGCCCGCCGACATGGCCGCGCCGCGGCGGTTGTCGTGGTCGGACGCCAATACGCACCGTTCACGCAGGCGGGCCGGGAGTGGCCTGTGCTGGAAGGGTTTGACGCAACCGTCCATACGACCGGCTACATCGTGCCGGGCGTTGCCGGCAATCAATTGCCGCTGGCACGGGCTTTCCGTGATTTCCCCGTTGCGGTCATCGCGGCGCCCGCGGCGAGCGCCGTCAGGCCCGCGCGGCGGCGCGTGACCACCTGAAACTCACTTTCCGTCGTCCTTGGTCAGCAGCAACTGGCCGCGCTTGCGGATGGTCGCCTGTGCCATCTCCGCAAAACGCTGCAACAGCCACGGCAGCACCACCTGAATCTTGACGTGGTCGTCGGCGACGTCGACCTGGCCGCTCGCGATCTGCCCCAGCGCGCGGATACGAAAATTCATGCAGTCGCCGCTCCAGCGCTCCTCCTCGACCTGCATCACGGGAATGCTGGCTGCGGCACGGCCGAGCCCGGTCTTGAGCCGGCGCACCGCCTCCTCGCGGCCGAGACGATGCGGAATGGAAACGACTAGCGGTGCTGACATGGCCCTGACTCGTGCTGATTAATCTTCACCTAATCATGCCGGACGGAGCGGCAAAGGTTCCATGCAAGTTGGACGCGCGGCCGTGTTTCATAGTTGGAACTTTAAAACCTGCGGCAAGTTGCCCTCGCACAACGGGACAGATTGAAACGTCCCTTTTTACAAAGGGCTGGAGGAGAATAGCATGTCTATCGGTACGATCATTCTGATCATCTTGGTCATCGCGCTGCTCGGCGGCTTCAGCGGCATCGGCGGCGGCCCGTTCTACGGCACCGGCTATTACGGCGGCGGCGGCCTCGGGCTCATCATCGTCATCCTGCTGATATTGCTATTGCTGGGACGGATCTAGCCGCAAGTACGAAACGTAGGGTGGGTTACGCCTTCGGCTAACCCACCCTACTTCCTTTTCCCCGCGAGCTTCTTGATCGACGCCTTGATCGACGCCGCCGCATCGTCATAGCCGTCCCAGGCCTTCGAGCGCGCCAGCAGGCCCGGCACCGTTCGCACGGTATATTTCTTCGGATCGAGATCGCTCTTCACCTGTGCCCAGGTGACAGGCATCGAGACGGTTGCACCGTCGCGCGCGCGCGGCGACAACGGAGCCACCGCCGTCGACAAGCGGTCGTTACGCAAATAGTCCAGAAAGATCTTTCCGTTGCGCAGCTTCTTCGACATGTTGAGCAGATAGCGTTCGGGCTCCTCGTCCGCCATCCACTGGCAGACGCCTTGCGCGAAGGCTTTGGCCTCCTTCCAGCCCACTCTGTCGCGCGCGCCGTGGAGCAGCGGCACCACCACGTGCAAGCCCTTGCCGCCTGTGGTCTTGCAAAAGCTCTCCATGCCGAGAGCGGTCAAGCGCTGCCGCATCTCCTTTACGGCCTCGACGACATCGGCGAAATCGACATCCGGCGCAGGGTCGAGATCGAACACCAGCCGGCCCGGCGTGTCGTAAGCGTCAGGGGCGCAATTCCAGGGATGCAGTTCGAGGCCACCGATCTGAGCCACGGCCGCAAGCCCTTCGACGCGGTCAATCTGCAAGTAAGGCTTGCGATCGCCCGAGACTTTTGCGAGTTCGAGCAGGTTCGATGAGCCCTGCATGGCATGACGCTGGAAGAATTTTTCGCCGCCGATACCGTCAGGCGCGCGCAGGATCGAACAGGGGCGGCCCTTCAGATGTTCGATCATCCAGCTGCCGACCGCCTCGAAATAGCGCGCGAGGTCGAGCTTCGTGACGCCCTCGCCGTCGCCCGCATCTGGCCAAAGCTCCTTGTCCGGCTTTGAAATTGCGACGCCCATGACCTCGGCACTACCGGCGCCTTTCCCATTGCCGGGCTTCGCAGGGACGCGCTTTCCGGCAGAGGGTTTTGCAAGTTTGGTATCGACAGGCGTTTCCGCCTCGACCTCCTCGGCCGGCTTGTCCTGCCGCAATCCCTTGAACGCAGCCTGGCGAATATTACCATCGGCGGTGAAGCCGGCGAACTCGATCTCGGCAACCAGCTCCGGCTTCAGCCAATGCACATCACGGGCCTTCTTCGGCGCATTCTTGCCGCCAAACGGGCTCTCGCTCGACGCAGCCTCCTTCAACAACGGCATGATGCGCTTGACCTTGTCTGCGCCAAAGCCGGTGCCGACGATGCCAACATAGGCGAGATGATCGCCACGATAGACGCCGGCCATCAGCGAGCGGAATTTTCCCGCCGTCGTCTTCCAGCCGCCGATCACGACTTCATGGCCTGCGCGGCATTTTGCCTTGGTCCAGCTCTCGGTGCGGCCGGAACGATAGGGTGCATCGAGCTTCTTCGACACGATGCCTTCCAGCTCGAGCTTGCAGGCGGATTGCAGCACCGCGTCGCCGCCGCTCACGAAATGCTCGACATAGCGGATCTGGCTCGACTTCCGCTTGCGCGCCGCCAGCAGCTCCTTGAGGCGGTCCTTGCGCTCGCCCAGCGGCATGCGGCGGTAGTCGAGGCCTTCAGCGAACAGGAGGTCGAAGGCAAAGAAGATGAGATCATCGGTCTTGCCGTCCGACAGTGCAGCTTGCAGTGAGGAGAAATTCGGCGCGCCATTGTGATCGAGCGCGACGATCTCACCGTCGATCATTGCGTCCGGCAGCACGCAAGCCTCCTTCGCGATCGCTGCGAACTTCTCGGTCCAGTCGAGGCCCTTGCGGGTCTTCAGCATCGCGTTGCCGTCCTCGACCCGGAGCTGCACGCGGTAGCCGTCGAACTTGATCTCGTGGCACCAGCCGCCAGCGGATGGCGGGCGCTCGACCGGCGTGCAGAGCTGGGGCGCGACGAAGTCCGGCATTTCAGAAACCTTGCTGGCATTCGTCGCGGTCGTGGCTTTCTTTCTTGCCACCTTGCCACCCTTCAATGCCGCATGTGGCGCCGGCTTTACCGTGTGCCCCTTCGTCTCTTCCGCACGGTTGGACTGCCAGACCGCATCGGCCTTGCCTGTGCCCCTCGCCAGCATGAAGGGCTTTGGCGCGCGCCCCTTGCCATCGGCGATTTGCGCCATGGCGCGGCCGGAAGCCACCGATTTGTCCTCGGCAAGGACATCCTCGCCCTCGCTGGCATATTCGTCGCGATGCTTGATCAGCAGCCAGTTGGTGCGCTTGCCGCCGGTGCGATCGTTGCGCATGCGCACCAGCACCCAGCTCCCGTGCAGCTTGTCACCATGTAGCGTGAACTTCAGGTCCCCCTTCTTGAAGCCGGCTTCCGGATCATCAGCCTCCCAGGTGCCGCGGTCCCACAGCATCACTGTGCCGCCGCCATACTGGCCGTCCGGAATCGTGCCTTCGAAATCGCCATAGTCGAGCGGATGGTCCTCGACCTCGACTGCGAGCCGCTTGTCGTGCGGATCGAGCGAGGGGCCCTTTGTGACCGCCCAGGACTTGAAGACACCGTCGAATTCGAGCCGGAAATCGTAGTGCAGCCGCGTGGCATCATGCTTCTGGATGACAAAGCGCCGCTGCTTCGATGGCGCCACTGCGGTCTCGCCGGAAGGCTCCGGCGTCTTCTCAAAATCCCGCTTCTGTCGATAGGAGGAAAGCTTTCGCAGCACGACCGGTCCCGCATTTCTTTTCGGCGTGGAAGCCTATCACGGCAAAAGTCCCAGCCGGAACCAAAACCCCGGAGCCCGGTTGGAGTTCCTGAAAAGCCTTGAAATCACTGGAGAATGGAATGGCCCCCCGCGCCTATTGGAAGGGAACGTTGAAGCTGTCGCTGGTCAGCTGCCCGGTCTTGCTTTATCCGGCGACCACGGCGGCCGAGAAGACGCGGTTTCACATGATCAACCGCAAGACCGGCAACCGGCTGAAGCAACAGATGGTCGATTCGGAGACCGGCGACGTCATCGAGAGCGATCAGAAGGGCCGCGGCTACGAGCTGCGCAAGGACAAATATGTCGAGATCGAGCCGGAAGAGCTCGAGGCGGTCCAGATCGAGAGCAACCATACCATCGACATCGAGAGCTTTGTGCCTCGGGACGAGATCGACCAGCGCTATCTCAACCACCCCTATTACATCGCACCCGAGGGCAAGGCGGCGACCGACGCCTTCGCCGTGATCCGCGATGCCATGAAGGACGAGCAGCGCGTGGCGCTCGCCAAAATCGTGCTCACCAACCGCGAGCACATCATCGCGATCGAACCGCTCGGCAAAGGCCTGCTCGGCACCACGCTGCGCTACCCCTATGAGCTGCGCGACGAAGGCGAATTCTTCGACGACATCAAGAGTCCGAAGATCACCAAGGACATGGTCGAGCTCGCCGGACATATCCTGCACACCAAAGCCTCTCATTTCGACCCGTCGAAATTCAAGGACGAGTACGAGAACGCGCTGAAAGCGCTGGTGAAACGGAAGGCGAGCGGCAAGACGATCGAGCTGCCGGAGCGCGAAGAGAAGCCGAGCAATGTGGTCAGCCTGATGGATGCGCTGAAGCAGAGCCTGAAGGGGGGCCGCAGAGGGAAACCGTCGGCCAAATCCCATGCACGCCGGGCGACGGGACGGCAGGTCGCTGCGAAGAAGGCGCACCGGACAGCGGCGAGGCGCAAGAAGGCGGGTTGATACTCCGTCCTTGCGAGCGCAGCGAAGCAATCCAGTCCCTCCGCGGAAAGATTCTGGATTGCTTCGCTGCGCTCGCAAGGACGATGTTGATGCAGGCTCGCGCCACAACCTCAGTCGTGGCCACCGCACAAGCCTCAATCCCCCGCCTTTAGCCGGTACCCGATCCCCGTCTCGGTCAGTACGTATTGCGGACGCTCCGGGTCGGCTTCAATCTTCTGCCGGAGCTGGCGGACATAGACGCGGAGATATTGCGCGTCGGTCAGTTCGTCCCAGAGCTCCTTGAGCAGGAAGCGGTGGGTGAGCACCTTGCCGGCGTGCTGAACCAGCACGCGCAGCAGGTCGTATTCCTTTGGCGACAGTTTCACATCGCGCTCGCCGAGCTTGACGATACGACGCACGAGATCGACGGAGAGATCGCCGGTGCGGAACACCGGGCGCTCGCCCTGCACCTGGAGCTGGTGCCGCAGCGCGGCGCGCAGGCGGGCCAACAGCTCGTCCATGCCGAACGGCTTTGTCAGATAGTCGTCGGCGCCAAGATCGAGCGCCTGCACCTTGCCGGCCTCGTCACCGCGGCTCGACAGCACCACGATCGGCACGGCTTCGTTGCGGGCGCGGATCGTGCGCAACAGTTCATGACCCTGGATGTCGGGCAGGCCGAGATCGAGGATGATCAGTGCGGGGTCTTCAGTGAGCTTCTCCAGCGCGATCTTGCCGTTCGACGCTTCCAGGATCTCATAGCCCTGCGTCGAAAGCCCCATCCGCAGCAATTTGCGGATCGGCGGCTCGTCGTCGATGACCAGAACCTTGATCGGAGCAGCACTCATGCGGCGGTATCCAATGCCTGGGTCTGCGCCGGAACGGGCAGACGGATGGTGAGAACAGCACCGCTCCTGTCGCTGCGGTTGGCGGCCGAGATCGTACCCTGCATCGCCTCGACGAAGCCGCGGGAGATGGCGAGCCCGAGCCCGGTGCCGGGACGAACGTGATCGCCCTTCTGCACGCGATAGAACTTGTCGAACACGCTCTCGAGCTCGTCCGGCGGAATGCCGCCGCCCTCGTCCGCGATTTGCAGCACCACCTGGTCCCGCTCACGCTGGCTGCGGATCGAGATCGTGGTATCGGGCGACGAATATTTCGCGGCGTTGTCGAGCAGGTTGAACAGCACCTGCTCGAACAGCACGGCATCGAGCTGGAGCATCGGCAGGTCGGCGGCCAGCACCAGCTCGACCTTGTGCGCGGTCAGGATCTTGGCTGCGCGCCGGAGCGCGCTGCCAATGATTTCGCCGAGATCATACAGCGCCGTGTTGGGCACGATGGCGCCGGATTCGAGCTTGGTCATGTCGAGCAGATTGGCGATGAAGCGGTTGAGCCGCTCGGATTCGTCGATCACGGTGGCGAGCAGGTCGCGTTTCTCGCTGTCGGACAGCGCGCCGGCGAGATCGCGCATGGTCGAGGCCGCGCCGAGCACGGAGGCTAGCGGCGTCTTCAGATCATGCGAGATCGAGGTCAGCAGCGCCGAACGCAGCCGCTCGGATTCGACGGTGCGCTTGACGCGGTCCATGTCCTCGACCAGCAGCACACGCTCGATCGCGAGCGCGCCCTGGTCGACCAGCGCGTCGAGCAACCGGCGCTGGTCCGGCGTCAGCAGCGGACCGGTGCGATCATTGTCGATGCCGATGACGCCGATCGGGCCCCGCCCGGTGCGCATCGGCAGGAACAGCCGCTTGGCGCCGGGCAGCGTATCCGCGCCGCGGCCGGCGGAGCGATCGTTGCTCCAGGCCCAGTTGGCGGCGGCGAGGTCGGCCTGGTCGAGCTGGTCCTCCGGCGGATAGCCGGACTTCACCGTCAAGAGGCCATCCTCCGGCAACAGCAGCACGACGCGAACTTTCAACATCAGCGCGATCTGATAGGCGGTCGCCCACAGCACGTCGTCGAGCGTGGCGGTGCCGGCGAGCTTGCGGCTGAACGCATAGAGCTGCTCGGTGGTCCGGATTCGGCCGATCGCGCTGTCGGCTTGGGTGCGCACTCGCCCGGCAACGTTCGACACCACAAACGCAATCAGCATGAAGAAGAAGAACGCCGCTACGTTGGTTGGATCGGTGATGGTGAACGTGTAGACCGGCGGCAGGAAGAAGAAGTTATACGCCAGCGACGCCGCGACGCTGGCAAGCAGCGACGGCCACAACCCATAGCGGACCGCCACGGCAACCACCGCGGTCAGGAACATCAGGTCGACGTTCTCGACGCCAAAATACGGCTTGATGACCACAGCTGCGGCAAGGCCGAGCGCGGTGATCCCAAGCGCCTTCAGATAGGGACGTGCATCGAACGGCTCGGAGCGCGCCGCGATTTGCAACGCCGTCTTCGGCGCGGGCTCGCTCGTGAGCTCGTCGCCCGGAATGACGTGAACGCTGATATTGCCGGAGCGGCGCACCAGATCATGCACGACGGAGCCGCGCGTCATCTCGAACCAGCGCGAGCGCGTCGACTTGCCGATCACGATCTGGGTGACGTTGTTGCCTTGCGCAAAATTAATGACGTCGTCGGCGATGCGCCGGCCGATGGCTGGAATGGTCAAGGCTTCACCACCCAGTGATTCGGCAAGCCGCAGTGTATCGGCAAGCCGGTCGCGCTCTTCGTCGGAGAGCTGGAGCGACCGCCGCGTCTCGATCGAGACCGCGGTGAACTGCGCATGCAGGCGGTCGGCCAATCGCTTGGTGTAGCGCACGAGGCCAGCGGCACGCGGATCCTCGCTGACGCAGACGAGGATGCGCTCGCCCGCGGCCCAGGGGCCGGCGATGGCGTTCGCCTGCATGTGAGTGAGGAGTTGCTCGTCGACCCGCTCGGCCGTGCGCCGCAGCGCGAGCTCGCGCAGCGCAGTTAGATTGCCCGGTGAGAAATAATGATCGAGCGCCCGCTCGGCCTGCTTGGAGACATAGACCTTGCCTTCTCTCAGCCGCTGGATCAGATCGTCGGGGGTGAGGTCGATCAGCTCGATCGCATCGGCGCGATCGAACACCGAATCCGGCACCGTCTCGCGCACCCGCACATGGGTGATCTGGGCGACGACGTCGTTCAGGCTCTCGATGTGCTGGATGTTGACGGCAGTATAGACGTCAATGCCGTGGGAGAGCAGCTCCTCGACGTCGAGATAACGTTTGGGATGGCGGCTGCCGGCGGCGTTGGTGTGGGCGAGTTCGTCGACCAGCGCGATCCGAGGCCGGCGCGCGATCACCGCGTCGAGGTCCATCTCCTCGACGATCTGGCCGCGATAGTCGAGCTTCTTGCGCGGGATCACTTCCAGCCCGCGCACCAGCGCCTCGGTCTCGGCGCGGCCATGGGTCTCGACGAAGCCGACCACGACATCGATGCCGGCCTTGCGCTTGGCATGGGCACTTTGCAGCATCTCGTAGGTCTTTCCGACGCCGGGGGCGGCGCCGACGAAGATCTTCAGCTTGCCGCTCGCGCTCTCCTCCCGCCGGGCCGCTTCCAGCAGCGCCTCGGGAGACGGACGTTGTTCGGGATCGCGGCGCTCTCGGACCATCAGGTCAATATAAGCATCCGGGCGCCGCGAGCCTAGACCGCTACTTCGCGGCGGCGCGATCGAGCGCGAGGTTCAGTGCCAATACGTTAACGCGCGGCTCGCCAAGCAGGCCGAACAGACGGCCCTGGGTGCCGGAGGCCACAAGCTGCTTGACCTGATCGTCCGGCATATTCCGCGCCTTGGCGATGCGCGGTACCTGGAATTGCGCCGCTTCCGGCGAAATGTCCGGGTCGAGGCCACTGGCGGAGGTCGTGACCAGGTCGACCGGGACGGCAGCATTCGGGTTTTCGCTCTTCAGCTTGTCCACATCTTCCTTCAGCCGGTCGGCCAGCGCCTTGCTGGTCGGGCCGAGGTTGGAGCCGCCCGAATTGGCGGCGTTGTAGGGCGCCGAGACCGTCTTGGTCGAATCATTCGGATCCGGCGCCAGCGTCGCCGAGGGGCGGCCGTGGAAATATTTGTCGTCCTTGAACTCCTGCCCGATCAAGGCGGAGCCGACGACCTTACCGTCCTTCTCGATCAAGCTGCCCTGCGCCTGCGCGGGAAAGAGCATGCCGGCGATGCCGGTCATGGCGAGCGGATAGGCCAGGCCCGTGATGGCGGTGAGCACCAGCAACAGGACGATGGCGGGGCGAATTTCTCTGAGCATATGTTTCTCCTAATTCTTTCGTCATTGCGAGGAGCGAAGCGACGAAGCAATCCAGGCTCTCGGCCTCGGAGGCATTTCTGGATTGCTTCGCTTCGCTCGCAATCACGGGGTTACGCCAAATGCAGGGCAGTCACGACGAGGTCGATCGCCTTGATGCCGATGAAGGGAATGACGATGCCGCCAAGCCCGTAGATCAACAGATTGCGCCGGAGCAGCGCGCCGGCGCCGACCGCGCGATAGGCGACGCCCTTCAACGCCAGCGGGATCAGCGCGACGATAACCAGCGCGTTGAAGATGATCGCCGACAGGATGGCGCTCTGCGGGCTCGACAGGTTCATGACGTTGAGCACGTTGAGCTGCGGATAGAACGCCAGGAACATCGCCGGGATGATCGCAAAGTATTTTGCGACGTCGTTGGCGATCGAGAAGGTCGTCAGCGCGCCGCGTGTCATCAAGAGCTGCTTGCCGATCTCGACCACCTCGATCAGCTTGGTCGGGTTCGAATCGAGGTCGACCATGTTGCCGGCCTCACGCGCGGCTTGGGTGCCGGTGTTCATGGCCACGCCGACGTCGGCCTGGGCGAGCGCCGGCGCGTCGTTGGTGCCGTCGCCGCACATCGCCACCAGCTTGCCCTTGGCCTGCTCGTCGCGGATCAGCTTGAGCTTGTCCTCTGGGGTAGCCTGCGCCAGGAAATCGTCGACGCCGGCTTCCGCCGCGATCGCGGCGGCCGTCATCGGATTGTCGCCGGTGATCATGATGGTGCGGATGCCCATGCGGCGCAGCTCGGCGAAACGCTCGCGGATACCGCCCTTGACGATATCCTTGAGCTGGATGACGCCGAGCAGCTTGCCGTCCCTGGCAACGGCAAGCGGCGTGCCGCCAGCCTTGGAGATCTCGTCCGCAATGGTCTGGACCTCGCGGCCGATGTCCGAGAGCCCGGCGGGCTGGATGGTGCGGGCGGTGTTGCCGGAGGCAACGGCCAGCGGCGCACCACCGCCGACATAGCTGAGCATGGAGTCGACCGCACCCTTGCGTACCGACGAGCCACCGGCGTCGACGCCGCTCATGCGGGTCTGCGCGGTGAACGGGATGAAGGTGGCGCCCAACTCGGCCATGTCGCGGCCGCGGATCCCGTATTTCTCCTTCGCGAGCACGACGATGGAGCGGCCTTCCGGCGTCTCGTCGGCGAGCGAGGCGAGCTGAGCTGCGTCCGCGAGTTCCTGTTCGGTGACGCCGCGCACGGGGCGGAAGGAGGTTGCCTGGCGATTGCCGAGCGTGATCGTCCCGGTCTTGTCGAGCAGCAGCGTATCGACGTCGCCGGCAGCCTCGACCGCGCGGCCAGACATCGCCAGCACGTTGAAGCGCACCAGCCGGTCCATGCCGGCGATGCCGATCGCCGACAGCAGAGCGCCGATCGTGGTCGGGATCAGCGTCACGAACAGCGCGACCAGCACGACCACCGAGATCGAGCCCCCGGCATAGGCCGCATAGCTCGGAATGGTGACGGTGGCGAACACGAAGATGATGGTGAGGCCGGCGAGCAGAATGTTGAGCGCGATTTCGTTCGGCGTCTTCTGCCGCTCGGCGCCCTCCACCAGCTTGATCATGCGGTCGATGAAGGTCGACCCTTGAGCCGCCGTGATCCGGACACGAATCCAGTCGGACAGGACCTGCGTGCCGCCGGTCACAGCCGACCGGTCGCCGCCGGACTCGCGGATCACGGGTGCGGATTCGCCAGTAATGGCGGCTTCGTTGACGGAAGCGACGCCCTCGATCACCTCACCGTCCGAGGGGATGGTGTCACCGGCATCGACCAGCACGATGTCGCCGACCTTGAGGCTCGTGCCTGGCACGAGCGTGAACGCCCGACCGGCACCGCTCAGGAGCTTGGCCTGGCTCTCGGTGCGGGTCTTGCGCAGCGAGTCGGCCTGAGCCTTGCCGCGGCCCTCGGCCACGGCTTCAGCGAAGTTGGCGAACAGCACCGTGAACCAGAGCCAGAGAATGATCTGGAAGGTGAAGCCGAGATTCGCGCCGCCCGTGACGAGATCGCGGAGAAAGATCACGGTGGTGAGCGCGGCCACGATCTCGACCACGAACATCACGGGGTTCTTGATCATAAGCCGCGGATCGAGCTTGAAGGACGCGCGGATCGCGGGTAATACGATCTTCGGATCCAGCATCGCCGACATCGATGCACGTTTTTGTAGTTTCATGGTGTCCATGGAGGTCACTCCAAAAAACTCAGAAGGCTGGCGATCAGAACACTTGGCCGGCGTTCATCGCGAGCTGCTCGACGATCGGGCCGAGTGCGAGTGCCGGGAAGAAGGTGAGGCCGCCGATGATCAGGATCACACCGACAACCAAGCCGACGAACAGACCGCCGGTGGTCGGGAACGTGCCCGCCGAAGGCGGGATCGATTTCTTGGCGGCCAGCGAGCCCGCAATCGCCATCGCCGGGATGATCATGAAGAAGCGTCCGACGAACATCGCGCTTGCGAGCGTGAGGTTGTAGAAGAAGGTGTTGCCGGTGAGGCCCGCGAAAGCCGAGCCGTTATTGCCGGTCGCCGAGGTGAAGGCGTAGAGCACCTCGGTGAAGCCGTGCGGGCCGGCATTCGCCATCGAGGCCACCGCCGCCGGGTAGACCACGCCGACCGCGGTCCAGCCGAGATACATCAGGGGCAGCACCAGGATCGCCAGCATCGCCATCTTGACCTCGCGCGCCTCGATCTTCTTGCCGACATATTCCGGCGTACGGCCGACCATCAGGCCTGCGACGAAGATCGCAAGCACCACGAACAGCAGCATGCCATAGAGGCCGGCGCCGACACCGCCGATGATGACTTCGCCAAGCTGCATGTTGATCAGCGGGATCATGCCGCCAAGCGCGGTGAAGCTGTCATGCATGGCGTTGACCGCGCCGCAGGAGGCAGCCGTGGTGATCACGGCGAACAGCGAGGATGCAACGATGCCGAAGCGAACTTCTTTGCCTTCCATGTTGCCACCGGTCAGGCCGAGTGCATGCATGATCGAGGTGCCGCCCGCTTCCGACCAATAGGTGATGGCGACACCGGTGATGAACAGCACGCCCATCACGGACAGGATCGCCCAGCCCTGGCGCTGGTTGCCGACCATGCGGCCGAACACGTTGGTCATGGCCGCGCCGATCAGGAAGATCGACAGCATCTGCACGAGGTTCGACAGCGCGGTCGGGTTCTCGAAGGGATGCGCGGCGTTGGCATTAAAGAAGCCGCCGCCATTGGTGCCGAGCATCTTGATCGCGACCTGGGAGGCGACCGGGCCGACCGCGATGGTCTGCTTGGCGCCTTCAAGTGTGGTCGCCTCAACATAATTGCCGAGCGTCTGCGGGATGCCCTGCCAGACCAGGAACAGCGTGTAGACGACGCAAATCGGCAGCAGCACGTAGAGGGTGGTGCGGGTGACGTCGACCCAGAAATTGCCGACCGTGCGCATCGAGGCGCGCGAGAAGCCGCGGATCAGGGCCACCGCAAGCGCGATGCCGGTTGCCGCCGACAGGAAGTTCTGGTGCGTCAGGCCCACCATCTGCACGAGATAGGAGATCGTGCTCTCGCCGCCGTAATTCTGCCAGTTGGTATTGGTGATGAAGGAGATCGCGGTGTTGAAGGAGAGATCCTCGGCGACCGCTCCTTGGCCTGCCGGATTGAACGGCAGAACGGCCTGCAACCGCATCACGCCGTAAATGATGAGGAAGCCGCCGACGTGAAACAACAGCATGGCGACCGTGTAGGTCAGCCAGTGCTGCTCGCGCCTCTCGTCGACACCCGAAATCCAGTAGATGCCGGCCTCGATCGGTCGCAGCACCGGCGAGAGAAACGTCCGCTCGCCGTTGAAGACCCGCGTCATGTACCAGCCGAGTGGCTTGGTCAGCGCGACGATGATCGCGCAGAAAAGAATGATCTGGAGCCAACCGATCATAGTCATGGCATTAACCCTTCAGGCTTTGTGTCTCGCGCAAAAGCGGCAGGAGCACCGTAAGCAGGCAGGCGACCAGCGCAGCGTCCGCCAGCAGCAATTCGAGAAGTAGCAGCACGGGTCAGAACCGCTCGGGCCGCAGCAGCGCGTAGGTGAGGTAGATAAAGAGGGCGAACGAGACGGTCCCGGCAAGCGCATAATCGAAGATCATGGTCCGCTCCCTCACAACCGTTCGCAGGCATAGGTGTAGCCGATCGCAAGGGCGAAGAAGACGAAGCCCAGCGCCAGCATCAGAATGTCCATCATGGAATTACTCCTCATTGCGAGACGATATCCGGCGTAAGCTGTCTCCCGGATCCCGGCCGACCGCTTGCTGCGTGCGAATGCAACACGTGTCCGCGCCCGCCCGGAATTTTCACCGTGCTGAAGTGCCACCGCGCACATAGATTTTCGAGATGAGGCCTATGACGAAGTTATAGGAATCTCATAAAGGCCGGCACGTCATCGCCGGCGGCCATGCGACACTGATAACGCATTCCAGGGCGGTCGTTCCGGGCAGGCATTGCAGCGACGCGATCCACCATCACCCTAGCTAGTGATTGTTACGGCAGACTGTGGACAAGGTCTTTTCAAAACGCCGGTTTCCATAAGCCTCCACCTTCGGCAAAGACGACAGTCGAGTATGAGCGCTGTCTGTGCGTCTCGCCCGGAAGCATCCGCACACTTATGAAATCCCTATATCTCCCACCCCATCCTCATCTCGTTTTCAAATGCCCTTCCAGCCATCTTGGGGACGCCGGCCGACTGACCGACGCCCCTTTTAGGAGGCTGACATGACCGCCGCTCCTCGATGCTATGACCCGCCCTCACTCAGCGAGCGGCTTCGCACGGTAGATGCAATGACGCGGCCGTTGATGCTCGAGATCATCGACAAGGCCTGCCGGCGCTTCCCCTCGCTCGGACAGAATGAGCGGACAGCACGCGTCATGCGCCTCGTTGATGCAGAGGCCTGGACCGATGCTGCGTTGGCCTTGATGGAGCTGGAGCTGCCGCTGTGGCAGGTCCGCCGCATCGCTTATGACGAAGGCGAATGGCACTGCGCACTCTCGCGTGAACGCGAACTGCCGGACTGGCTGGACGCCGCCGTCGAGGGATGTCATGGCGACCTTGCGATCGCTTTGCTGTCGGCCTTCATCGAGGTCCAGGCATTGGCCGTGGAGGTCTCGCGGCCGAGCGTTCCCTCGGTGCGTTCGGCATTGGACCCGCTCTACGAGCCGGTCGCCTGCGACCATTTCGGCTAGGGACAGCTTGGCCTAAGCGCCCAGCTTTATGACGCTCCTATGAGATCGTCGTTTGGCCGACCTCGAATTCATACCTGCGAGAAGAGATATTGATCGGGCGGCCCCCGGGACTGCTCCCGCGGCCTGCATCGATCAAAAGGAATACCAAAGTGAAACTCGTCGAACCTCCCTCGTGCAGCTCCCCCTCGACCATCGTCTTCATCGGCCGCAACCACAGGGGACAGTGGATCGCGCAAGAGCAGAACGGCCTCTATGGCGGCCTGTTCGTCAGCCGAGCTCAAGCCATCAAATACGCGCTGTTCGAAAACGGACAGCATCCCGAAACCATCGTCGAACTGCCGCGCGAGATCGAGCTCGACATGGGCAAGACCCCCAACGTTGACATCTCGCAGTGCGCCGCCTGAGCGCCTTCCCGGCGAAAAGCCATGCTCATCCCTCCTTCTGTCTGGTTCACCGGCTTCATTCCGGACCTGCCGACGCCGTTCGATGCGGCTGACGCGATCGATCTCAAGGCGTTCGCCGCGCTCTGCGAGCGCCAGGTCGCGGCCGGCGTTCCCGCGCTTGTGGTCTGCGGGACGGCCGGCGAAGCGCCGACGCTCTCGCCGGCCGAGCAGGAGCTCGTCATTCGCACCGCGGTCGATGTCGTCCGCGGCCGCGTGCGAATCATCGCCGGCGCGATGTCGAATTCAACCAGTCGCGCCATCGAACTCGCGCGGCGCGCGGAAGCGGCCGGCGCCGATGCCATCATGTTGGTGGTGCCCGCCTACAACAAACCGATGCAGGAAGGGATGCTTGCGCACTTTCGCGCCGTCGCCGGCTCGATCGGATTGCCGGTGATCCTGCACGACGTTCCCTCCCGCACGCTGCGTCCGCTCGCCGACGAGACGCTGCTGCGTCTGGTCGAATCCCGCCAGTTCGCCGGCCTGCGCGACGGCAGCGGCGACATCACCCGTCCGATGCGCCTGAACCGGCTGCTGCCCACCGGCTTTCGCCTGCTCTCCGGCGACGACACCACCGCGTTCGGCTTCATCGCGAGCGGCGGTGACGGCGCAATCTCGGAAGTCGCCAACGTCGCGCCGGATCTCTGCCGCACGATCTCCTTACAGGTGAGGCAGGGCCGTCTGCAATCGGCGCGCTACCTGCACAAGCGCCTCATCCCGCTCATCGCCTGCCTCTCCAGGGAAAGTCCGGCGGCGCTCAAAAGCGCGCTGAGCACGCTCGGCCTGATGTCGCCGGCCACGAGGCTGCCAATCGTGCCGCTCGACGCCGCCATGCAGGCGGAGGTCGCGCGAGCATTCGCTGCGATCGCTGACGAGGAGCTGATCGACAGCGTCAGAGCCTGACGCGTCGCTGCGCCATCCGGATATCGCATGCTGCAATCAACCGAAGGATCTCACAGGCTGCTCCGCGCCTGGAAGCTGGCGCTCTTGCGCTTTGCCGTGACACTGGATGATTCCGACCGGCTCAGTGCCGCGGCTCTCGCGGCGGAGCTCGATCGCCAGGGCGGCCGCCGCAACGCCGACGACACCCTCCACTTCTTCCGGCGAACCAGTTCCCAGCTCTGTGCGGCGATCAGCGGGCAACAGCAGAACGCGGAAGCAACCCTGCAATGCTTCTGCGAGGCGATCGAGGAACCGCGACTGCGGCTCGCCTTTACCGCAGCCATCGGGATGACGCGTGCGGACCCTGCACCGTCTCAGGCTCGACCGAAGCGCAATCCCGACCTGTTCAGAGGGCTGCTGGCGCGCCGATCAGCGTCTTTATGACATTCTTATGCGGCCGCCTCGGCGCTCATCTCGCAATCCTACGCAACGATGGACATCATACGAGGCAGGTTGGGGCGGCGTCTCGCCCTACCTTGGACAAGGACTTCCAAAATGTCGGTGCTGACACATGGCTTTGACCGGCCCTTTGACGAGGCCGAACGCCCGGCGCGAATCTCGAAGCCGCGCAAGGCCCAGCTCAAGCGCGTCGCGCTGCGCACGCTGGCCGTGCTGTCGATGGGCACGCTGCTCGCGGCGGTCATCGCGCTGAAGACCGCAGTCTATGTCTGGCACCTTCACGCCTGAACGCAACAGTGACCATCATGACTTTGCAGATGTGTGAGGAGGCCGCCATGGCCGCGATCGCTCTTCAAGCCGTCCATCGCCGGACCGAGACCCAGCAGACGCAGGCGGCGACGCTCAAACCGCTCGATCCCGACGTCGTCAGCGCCTCCATTCCCGCGTTCTTCATCGGCCGCAACAAGGCCGGGCTCTGGGTCGCACGCGAGGCGAATGGACGCATCGGCGGCCTGTTCCTGTTCAAGAGCTCCGCAGTCGGTTTCGCCAATCGTCAGAGCAAGCCCGTGCGATGCGCGCTGGTGTTCCCCACAGAGACCTTCGAACTCGACATCGAGAACCGCGGCAATCCGCTGATCGTGCTGGCGGCACGATTACTGAGGGGCTAGCGTGCATCTCTTCAAGGGAAATCTCGAACACGCGGTCACCACGACCGTCCTGACCATGACGCTGAGCCTGGTCTGGGGCGCGATCCTGACGCTCGTGATCACGCTCGTGGCGCGCGGACTCGGGGTCTAGACTTCGCACCGCGACCGACCGCGAATTGACCATGGCTGCCTACGAGGCGGGCAATCGGGCGTGAACCGCGGTTGCGATGCCGGGACAGGCCGCGTATCCCGCGGAAAGAACCCGGCCGATCTGGCGCAGTTTCGCGGAACCGTGTAGAGCGGTTTCATGAGCAGCAGCAACGTCCATGTCGTCGCCCACCCCCTGGTCCAGCACAAGCTTTCCCTGATGCGGGAGAAGGACCGCTCGACCAAGAGCTTTCGCGAGATCCTGAACGAGATCGGGATGCTGCTCTGCTACGAGGTGACGCGCGACCTGCCGCTGGAGCTGGTCGAGATCGAGACGCCGATCTCGCCGATGCGGGCGCCGAAGATCGCCGGCAAGAAGCTCACGCTGGCGCCGATCCTGCGCGCCGGCGTCGGCTTCCTCGACGGCATGCTGGCGCTGATGCCGTCGGCGCGCATTGCCCATATCGGGCTTTACCGCGATCCCGAGACATTGCAGGCCGTGGAATATTACTTCAAGGCGCCGCAGGACCTGTCCGACCGCACCGTGATCCTGATGGACCCGATGCTGGCGACCGGAAACTCTGCCTGCGCCGGCGCGTCCCTGCTCAAGGACCGCGGCGCCCGCGACATCCGTTTCGTCTGCCTTCTGGCGGCGCCCGAAGGCATTGCGCAATTCCAGAGCGAGCATGCCGACGTGCCGATCTGGACCGCCGCGATCGACGAGCGACTCAACGACCACGGCTACATCGTACCGGGCCTGGGCGACGCAGGCGACCGGATGTTCGGCACCAAGTAGACAGGTCTGCGCGATCGGGCTACTCCGGTTGCCATGCGCGCCGATGATGTTTCACTGCAATCGCTGATCGGATCGGAGACCGCTGCCGATCCCGCCTTCGTGTTCGACGGCACGCCCGTCTCGCGCGCGGAATTTTCTCGGAAGGTCGAGCAGGCTGCGGCCTGGCTTGCCGCGCAAGGAATCGGCAAGGGCGACGTGGTGGCGGTCTGGCTCGTCAACAGGATCGAATGGATCGCGCTGCTGTTTGCCGCCGCCCGCCTCGGTGCGGTCGTCGCCGCGGTCAACACGCGCTACCGCAGTGCTGAGGTCTCGCATCTGCTGAAGGTTTCCGGCGCCAGGCTGATGGTGGTCGAGGCCGCGTTTCGCACCATCGATTTCGCTGCCATTCTCGCTGATATCACCAGGTCTGACGTGCCCGCTCTGCAAAAACTCGCGGTGATCGGCGCGGATGCGATTACTGCCCATTGGCCGTGCGTGCGCTTCGACGCCTTCGACAAGCCATACCCGCCTGCCCCGCTGCCGCAAGGCGACGTCGACTTGCCGGTGCTGCTCTACACCACATCGGGCACGACCAAGGGACCAAAACTGGTCGCGCATTCGCAGCGGACGCTGGCCACGCACGCCGTCTCCGTTGCCAACGCGCTCAAGCTTGATCGACAGCGTCATGCGCTGCTGGCTATGCTGCCGTTCTGCGGCACTTTTGGCATGACGAGCCTGCTCGGCTTCATCGGAGCCGGCGCGACCGTCCATGTGCTCGACGCCTTCGAGGCCGCGCCGGCGCTGACAATCCTCAGCGAACACAAGATCACGCACACCTTCGGCTCTGACGAGATGTTCCGCCGCATCCTCGCCCTCACCGATGCGCCGCGGCCGTTGCCGCATCTCGAAGTCTGCGGCTTCGCCGCGTTCCAGCCGGGCTGGCGCGAGCTTGCCACCGAGGCGCAGGCGCGCGGCCTGCAGCTGTTCGGCCTCTACGGCTCGAGCGAGGTGCAGGCGCTGTTCTCGATCAGCCGCGCCAGCGACGTCTTCGCCGACCGCATCGAGGGTGGCGGCTGGCCGATGTCGCAGCAGGCCAAGGTCCGTGTGCGCGACACCGAGACCGGCGACTTTGTGGCCCAAGGCGTCTCCGGCGAGATCGAGATCAGCGCGCCCTCGCGCTTCCTTGGGTACTTCAACAATCCGGAAGCGACGCGCGACGCCATCACCGCGGACGGCTTCTTCCACACCGGCGATATCGGCCGCCTGCGAGGCGACGGCTCCTTCGTCTACGAGACCCGCGCCGGCGACGCGATGCGGCTCGGCGGCTTCCTGGTTGCACCGGGCGAGATCGAGGACGAGCTCAAATCCTGCGTTGGCGTCGCCGACGCCCAGGTCGTCGCGGTCGATCTGAAGGGCCATGCGCGCTGCGTCGCCTTCGTGATCCCGGCCCGAGACTCGAACCAGGAGCCACCTCTTCAGGAGGCGTTAGTCGCGCGCTTGCGCGAGCGGCTCGCGGGTTACAAGATCCCGGCGCGGGTCTACATCGTGGACGCCTTCCCTGTCACCGACAGCGCCAATGGCGTGAAGATCCAGCGCGCCAGGCTCCGCGCCATGGCGATGGAGCGGATCGCCGCCGAATAGGCTCCTCCTATTTCAGATAGCTCGCGAGATTCATGCCGAGAATCTTGGACATCGCCGAATAGGACGCGGTGAGCTGCGCCTGATAGGTCGACAGCTGCGCCGTGATGGCGGCGACATCGACGCCGGTGAGGTCGTTCGACAGGGTCTCGGCATAGCTCTTGTAATCGGTCTGGCGCGCGCTCGCCGTCTCGATCGATGACGCCGAGCTGGAGAGCTTTGCCTGCACGGCCGCGGTGTCGTCGAGCGCCGTGCTGGCGAGGTTAAGCGCACTGGAGATGTCCGAGGACGACAGCGAAGTGCTATTGGCCACGAACTTCAGCACGCGCATCACCTCCTCGAACGCCGAATTGTCGGCGGTGACACCATAGGACACGGTGTCATCGGCGGCGACGCGCACCGATGCAATCTCATCGTCGCCCTTGTAATAGCTGGTGTCCGCCGTGGTTGTGGATCCGGTGCCCGACGAAAAGCTGGTGAGATCGACCGGCGCCGTGTCCGTCTTGCCGCCGCCAAAGACATACTGGCCGTCATATTGCGTGTTCGTCAGCGAGCCCATCTGCTCCAGCATCTGCTGGGCGGAAGAGATCACCGAATTCGACTCGGTCGAGCTTCCGGTCGAGGCGGCGCTGAGCTGGGACCGCAGCTGCGTGATGATGTCGGTCATCGAGCCGACCGCGGAATACATCACCTGGACCTTGCTGTCGGCGAGCGTGGCCGCATCGACATAGGACTGCGCACGCGTCACCGAGACCTGGAGATTGACGACATGCTGCGCGTTCGAGCCATAGCCGCCGTAATCGGTCGAGACCATGCCCGACGATTCCTGGACCTGCTCGTTGGCCATGACCGACTCCACGCGCATCGCGTCGGCGATCATCTTGTTCGACTGCGCGAAGGTGGCGATCCGCATCGCGACCATGGGCCTGCTCCCGCGCCTTAGGACGACTGCACGGCGGTTATAAGCGCCGTGTACATGGTGTTGATGGCCGAGATCAGCGCGGAGGCAGCCGAATACTGGTTCTGGAGCGTGCTCAGATTGGCCGATTCCTCGTCGAGGTTGACACCCGATTGCGACGACAGCGAACTCGCATAGGTCGACTGCGCGGTCTCCTTGGCGGTATAGTTGGTGGAAGCCTGCGAAGACTTGCTCGCGACGTCGGCCACGATGACCGAGGCATAGTCGGCAAAGGAGCCGGTGGTGGCGGCAAGCCCTCCGGTGGAGGAAAACGTCCGGGAGGCTGTCAATGCGTCGTAGAACGCATTGACCGTGGTGGCCGACTCCGATGACAGCACGCTGCTGCCGACCGTAAGGCTCGAGAACGAATCCAGCGTCGCGAGCTGCAACTCGTTGGTGCCGGACAGGATGCTGCTGTTGACCGCGATATCCGACGCGCTCGTTCCCGTCACGAGGTCGTTGAGGCCGAAATAGTCGGAAAATCCTGCGCTGGAGCTCCCCACCGAGCTCGTCATCTCGTTGATGGCGACGCCATTGCCCGAGCCGGTCGCCGTGATCGAGAGATGGCCGTTGGCATCGACCGACGCCGACATCCCGGAGATGCCGTTGATGGCCGTCACGAGATCGCCGACCGTGGAATAGGACGACAGATCGAGATCGCTGTAGGAGACAAGATCGCCGCTCTTGTCGGTCACGGCCAGGCGCACCGTGCCGGTGGCGGACAGCGCCGTGCTGCTGGTGACGCTGGTCGTTCCGGTCAGGCTGGTCGGGGCCGGCGCCGAGGAGGCGCTGTTCGAGACGGTGTTCACCGCGGAGGCAAGCTGCGTTGCCAGCTGGTCAAGCTGGGATTGCGCCGCCGGCAGGGTCTTGTCGCGGAGGGTGACGAGTCCGCCGATGCTCCCGCCGTGATCTGCGAGGTGATGTCGACGCCGTTCACTGTGATGGCGCTGAAGCCGCTCGACGACGAGCCGGCGGTGTAGGTCGTCGACGACGACACATTGGCCGCGGCGGTATAGCTGATCTTGTGCGCGGAACTATCGACCAGGGCCTGCCCGGTCGTGGTGTAGATCTGGAGATCGCCGTTCGACGCCGTGTAATAGCTGACGTTCATCTTGGAGGCGACGTCCTGCAGCACGGTGTTGCGCTGGTCCTCCAGGTCGGCGGTCGACTGGCCGGCCGCCGCCGTCTGCTTGATCGCGGCGTTCAGGTCCGCGATCGACTGCAAGTCCGTGTTGACGTCGTCGATCGAGGACGAGATGTCCTGATCGGCATTGGAGCGGAGCTTCTGGATGCCGCTGGAGGTCTCCCGCAACTGGCTCGTGACGTCGTCGAGCGCGCTGACCACGTTGGACTGCAGCGAGGCGCTGCTCGGCGTGCTCGCGAGCGAGGACAGCGCCGATTCCAGCGAGGCGATGCCGTTGGCGAGCGAGGTTCCGGTCGACGAGCTGTCGGTGCTGCTGGTCGCGCCGTAGAGCTTTTCGAGCGACGTCAGATAGGTGTTCGTCGTGTCCGCCGAGCCGAGGTCGGAGGTCGCACTGACCAGCGACTTCAGCAGCAGCTTGTCGACCGTCGAGGTGATGCCCGTCACCGTGACGCCGGTGCCAACGCCGTTGGTGACGCTGCTCGACTGGTTCGCGGTCTTCTTGGTATAGCCCGTCGTGTCGGCGTTCGAGATGTTCGACGACGTCACGCTGATCTGGACCGACGTGGACGACAGCCCACTGAAGGCGATCGATCGTGCGATGTCGAGTGACACGGCGGGCTCCTCGTTTGGTCAGGCGCTGCGGCTGGTGCCGCTGGAGACGGCGCGCGCCGCGACGCGGCCGGAGGCGCCATAGGGCGACACCGCGGCGATCTGCTCGCGGATCGCCTGCATTACGGCCTCGATCCGGCGGTTGCTGGCCTCGATCGCCGCGCGCAGGCGCACCAAATTCTCGTCCATCGCGGCGCGCAGCTTCAGAATCCGCTCAAGCAACTGCTCGCGCAGGAGCCGGTCCCGTACGTTCAGGGTGGTCGTTCCGGCCGCGCATTCGGCGACGGTCCGTTCGAAGACCTCCGCCAGGCGGTTTTTCTCGTCGACCTGCTTGAGGCGCGAGGCCGGCAGTCCCTTGGCGAGCTCTGCATTCTCCTCCGCGACCAGCGCGGTCAGCACGTCGATCAGCGCGATCAGCGACTTGATCCGTGCATCGCCGTTTGCGGCGTTGGTCCTCGTGGCTTGGCTGTTGGCTTGGGCTACACTCATGGTCATCGCCTTCTTCTAATTATGCCGTTTTGCCGCGGCCGACCTGCGAGTTGCGCAAATACGCGCTGATCGCGGTGGTCCTGACGGTCGCCTGCCTCATCTCGCCCTCGACATCCGCGCATTCCTTCAACAGGCCGCGGCGGCTCGTCTCGAAATCGTCGAGCAGCGCGACCAACTGCTTGCGGTCGCTGCCCTTGACGGCTCCGGCCCGCGCCACCAGCCGACGCAGCCGGCGCAGCAGCGCCTCTCCGGCGGCACTCGCCCTTTCTCCAGGCATCGCTCACCTCATCGCCGAGATCAGGGTGTCGTACATCTTGTCCACGGTGGAGATGACCTGGGACGCGGCGGAATAGGCCTGCTGCGCCGAGATCATGCTCGAGAACTGGCTGGAGGTGTCGGTAGTCGAGGATTCCAGCTCGCTGCCGTAGATCGTGCCCGCGCCGTTCTCGCCGGAGGCCTGCAACGAGGCGTTGCCGGACGCCACCGTCGCCGAATAGATGCCATCGCTTGAGGCCGAAAGCCCGTTGGGGTCGGCGAAAGTCGCCACCGCGATCTTATAGATCGCAATGGTCTGGCCGTTGGAATAGGTGGCGTCGACGATGCCGTTCTTGCCGATCGCGATGCTGGACAGTTTTCCGTAGGACAAGCCGTCCGAGTCGATACTGGTGACGTTCACAGACGGCGTCGTCTCACCGGACGCGTATTGCGTCAGACCATCGGTCTTGCCGACGGCGCCGAGATTCATCGCGATCGTGCTGTCGGTCGCGCCGTCTGTCCAGCCCGTCACCGCGACCGTCGCCGGGCTTGGACTGGTGCTGGCCAGCGAGCCGTCGCTGTTGAAGGTGATGGCGATCGTGCCCGAAGCCGTGCCAGTCGCGGTCGTTGTGTCCGAGGTAGAGGTCGGATTGGCGAAGCTCGCGCTCCAGGCGTTGGAGCCGGTCTTGGTCCAGGTAACCTGCATCGAATTCGCGGCACCAAGCGAATCGTAGACAGTCATCGAGCTGGTATAGGTCTCGCCGGTTGCTGCATCGGACGGCAGGTTAGCCGCGATCGTGGTCTTGGTCGTGGCGCTGCCGCTGGTCGAAGCGACCTGGTTGTTGATCGCTTGGAGATTGCTCGCTGACTCGCTGCCGACGACGTTGCCGTCGGCGTCGGTGCGCCAGCCTTCGAGATAGCTTCCGTTGTCCTCGAGATAGCCGGCATTGTCGGTCGTAAAGGCGCCGTTGCGGGTATAGGAGGTCGTGCCGCCCGACGTGGCATTGGTCACAGCGAAGAAGCCCGAGCCCTGGATCGCGACGTCGGTGGCGTTGGAGGTTGCCGCAAGCAGGCCTTGCTGCGTGATGTTGGCGCGGCCCGAGACGGTGACGCCGCCCGAGGCATAAGAGGTCGTGTTGCTCGACGCGGTGACGAGATCGTCGAACATCGCCGAGGTCGTCTTGTACCCCGTCGTGCTGGTATTGGCGATGTTGTCGCTGATCATCGACAGGGATTGGCTCTGCGCGCTGAGCGCCGAGATCGCCGAGGACAAAGCACCGGTGAGACTCATGATGAAACTCCAGAGAGATCGGAACGTGAGATCAGGACGTGACGCCGATGATGTTGGCGGCGCTGACGGAGACGCCGTTCACGGTCAGAGACGGCGTGGAGGTCGAGGTGTCGATGCCCGTCACCGTGCCGGTGATCGTCGTGTAGTTGAGGACCGAAGTGCCGGCGGAGTTCGTTGCGGTCACCGAGACGGTGTACTGGCCGCCGTCCGCGAGCTGGGTGCCGCTGGAATTCTTGCCGTCCCAGGTGAAGGTGTTGGAGCCGGAATTGCCGGTGCCGGTACCGGTGTAGACCGTGTTGCCCGAGGAATCCTTGACAGTGATCGCGACATCCGATGCGGCCGAGGACAGCGAATAGCCGAACGTCGCCCAACCGCTGCTCAAGGTCGACGTGTCGGTCTTCGCCTCGACGGTGTGGCCGATATAGTTGACCGAGTTCAGCGTCACGAGGCTCGAGAACGAGCTTGAGAGCGAGGTCAGGTTGGAGTTGATCGACTGCTGCTGGCTGAAATTGGCGTAAGACGTGAGCTGGTTGATGAAGTCGGTGGTCGAGGTCGCGTTCAGCGGATCCTGGTTCTGAAGCTCGCTCACGAGCAGGCTCAGGAAATCGCTGGAGGTCAGCGTCGAACTGGACGACGTGCTCGACGACGACGATGTCGTGGCCGTCGAAGCAGAACTCGTTGCGGAAACTGTCGTCATCAGGAACTCCGGCTTTCTCGCGCAACCGGCGACAACGATGTCGCTCCGTGGCGCTTGAAATCTGTGTGCTGATGAAACGCGTGGGCGCGCGGATTCAGGCGCGGATTCACCGCTGCGAAAATCGCTTTCGATTAGGCAAAATCTGCCGTGCGCGGGAGTTTAGTTATGCGATGATGTATGCCGCAGCGGTGCGCGCTTCCTCGCCCCGCAAGCGGGGAGAGGTGAAGACAGCGACGAGATTCAGTCGAGAAAGCCGTTCAGCTTCCCGCCGTCTCGCCTTCCGTGCGCGGCTCGGCGGTGTCGCTCTTCAGTTTCGCAGCAGCGGCGACAATGCGGTCGGCGAGGCCTGCGGGCGCTCGGACCGGAGGCGCGGCGAGTGCGCGGCGCAAGGCGCGGGTCTCTTCCAGCAGGGCTTGGGCGGCGGAGGATTGCGCAAGCAGCTCTTCGGCAGGCAAACGCCGGTCGTCGGGCCAGAGCGAGAGATCCTCGCCCAGCCGGTCGATCAGTTCCTCAAACTCGGTGACGTCCATCGCCCGCCGGTCCCGCCTCGGTCAGGCCCGTCATAAAGCATTGCCGGCGCGGCGGAAACCGGATTTGCGCGGTGTCCTGCGCCAAAAGTGCCCGGAGCCTTGTGGAAGGCGGTCGAAACGTCGTCCGACCGATTCGGGGGCCCCCCTCGGGATCGGGGCGCCGGGCCTTCCTTAGCCCTTGCCGGGCGAATCAGCGAGGGCAGGTTTGGCTCCGCGTACCGTCGCGTCGACGGACTCCCAGGCCTCCCGCAACTCGGTCAGCCCGGCGATGATTCGCCGAAAGCTTTCGCGCGCATGCGGCCGGCCATAGGCCTTGAGGCTCGCTAGGATGAGGGCGTTGTAGGTCTGGAACAGACGCTCGGCCACCGCCCCGCCCTTGGCGAAGTCGAGATTGTGGCTGAGACCACGCAGGATCGCGGTCGCCTTCATCAGGTGCTCGTGCCCTTCCTCGAAGCGCCGTGCCTCCTGCGCGGACAGCGCCTTCTGGAGGAAGGTGATCGCGCCGCCAAGCAGCATCGAGATCGCCTTGAGCGGCGGCACGCTGGTTGCCGCGCCCCGATAGGCCTGGTTGGCCATGTACGCCATCGGATTATGCATCATCAACTACTCGAGCTGGAGTTAAGCAAGGCCTTGAGATAGGTCAGGGTGTTGTTGGCGCTTTCGATCGCGGCCTGGTACTTCGCATACTGCGCCTGCAACTGCGTCTGGTAGGCCGACGCGGCGCTGTCGATATCGTCGACCTTCTGCTGGAGGTCGCTGTCACGGTCAGTCAAATTCGTGATCAGCGTCTGCAATGCACCCGAGCTCGACGAATAATTCTTGGCGATCTGGTAGACCTGCGTGGCGAGGCCCGAGGTCGAGGTCACCGTGATCGACTGCGACGTCGACCCCGAATAGGTGAAGGCCATGCCGGCATAGGCCGTTCCGGCATTGCCGATGATCGTGGTGCCGCTGATCGTGAACAGCGAGGAATCGCCGCCGACCGAGGCCGAGGACAGATTGCCGGAGGAATCGACCGCTACGTCCAGGGTGAAGGATTGCGGCGACGTCCCGGTGTTGACGACAGTTAGCTGGCTCGACGAGGTCTTGGTCTGCGCCGAGAGGAGCGTGGTGACCCCGCTCAGATTCGTGCTCAGGATATTCGACAGCGTCGAGGTATCGAGCTCGAGCTCGTTGTTCTCGTTAAAGGACAGGCCGAGGTCGGCCATGGTGAGGCCGCCGACGGTGCTGTTCATGGCATTCTGTAGCGTATCCATGATGTCGCGCATGGTGCCGTCGCCGAACAGCACAGCGCTCGAAGAGGCCGTGCCGTCGGAACCAGTCGCCTGCTGTGCGATGACCGCATCGCGATAGGCGTTGTAATTGGTGACGAAGGTCGTGAGCGCCGATGTGATCTGGCTGGTATCCGTCCCGATGCTGATGTTCAGCGTCGCCCCGCTCGTCGTCGCCTGCAAGAGGTTGAAAGTGACGCCGGTCAGCACGTCGGTGATGTCGTTGGTATCCCTGGTCACTGAGATGCCGTCGAGGGTGAATTTGGCGGCCTGCGACGTCTGCAGAACATCGGAAAATGCGCCGGAGCTGTCGGTCACGCCAAGCTCGTTCAGGATGTCGTTGCCGGACGCGCTCGAATAGGAAATGTCGGCGGCATCCTCGGTCCCCGTCAACACCATTTCGTAAGACCCGCTCGACACCTGGACGATCGAAGCCTGCACATTGGTGGTCGAGGTCTGGGCGTTGATAGTGTCGACGACGTCTTGCAGCGACATCGTGCTCGTCACGCTGATGCTGGCGGTGCTGCCGCTGCCGAGTCCAAGCGAAAACGTTCCAGAATAGCCGAGGGCCGTGGTTTCACTTGATTGCGCGGTGCCGACCACCTTCTGCGCGGTCGCGACCTGGCTGATGGTCAGCGTGTGGTCCCCGGTCGCCGCGCCATTGCCGACGGACATGGAGAGCGCGGAGGAGGCGCTGACGTCACCGGTCGAGCTGATGGTCGCCGAGCGCGTGGCAAAGACGTTGGTTGCCAGCGAATTAACGACGGAGGTCGCGAGCGAGGACAACCCGCTCGACAGCGTCGAGAGGTCGGTCTGGAGCGCCTGGTAGGCCGTGACCTTGGCCTCGTTGTTGGTGATCGTGGTCGAGATCGTGGTCGCCTGGGTGAGCTTGGCGTCCACCGCCGCCGTGATCAGCGCGCTCCAGTCGAGGCTGGTGGACGTGGTGGTACCGGTCGTGGTCACCGAGGAGGCGCTAGACGTGCTCGTGCTCGCCGTGCTGCTGGTACTCGAACTGACGCTGGTCACTTTGCTGCCCGATCCATCGCGAGGTGGAGCGGGCCGGCATCAAGCCGGCCCGGCATGACGGTCGTTAGGCGGTCGCCTGGACCTTGCGCCTTAGCCGAGGAGCTTGAGCAGATACTGCGGCATCTGGTTCGCCGCGGATTCGGCCGACACCGCGGCCTGTGTTTTCACCTCGGCCGAGGACAGCGTGGCCTGCTCGGCCGCGATATCGACGTCCTTAATCGCCGAGTTCGCGGATTGCAGGTTCTGGGTCTGGGTCGAGATCGAGTCGGACGAGAAGTTGAACCGCGATTCCTGCGCACCGATGCTGGCGCGGGCGCCGGAGACCGTATCGATTGCGGTATCAAGGGTGGTCAGCGCCGAGGTCGCGTCAGACAGGGAGCTGACGTCGAGTGACGACACGCCGAGCGTCGACGCCGTCAGGCTCGTCAGCGTGATGGTGATGGTGTCGGAGCCGGAGGAGCCGACCAGCACCGAGACGCCCGAGGAGAACACGCTCGAGCCGTCCAGAAGGCTCTGGCTGGAATAGCGCGTCCCGGTCGCGATCGAATCGATTTCGCTCGTGAGCTGCGAGAATTCCGAGTTGATGTAGGCGCGGCTGGAATCGGTGGTGGTCCCCGACGCGGACTCGGAAGCCAGCGACTTCATGCGCGCCAGGATGTCGGAGATATTCGAGGCGCCGCCGTCAGCGGTCTGGAGGATCGCGGTCGCCTGCGAAGCGTTGGTCGCGGCCTGCTGCAGCGTGGTGACGTCCGACGAGATGCGGGTGGAGATCGCGAGGCCGGCGGCGTCGTCGGAGGCCGAGGTGATGCGCGAACCGCTCGACAGCTTTGCCAGCGCGCTGCTCTCCTGCGCGGAATTGATGTTGAGGTAGCGGACCGCAGAGTTCGCCGCGGTATTGGTGGAAATTGCAGGCATTGGAAACTCCTGTGCTGATGGGCAAGCGTGCCGCATCGTTGAAGACGATTGACGACGCGGACCACAGCCCCGTCCGTTCGCTCAAACGGTAGAGCGCAAGGAGATCAGGCGCGAAAATTTTCGTGAGGCGATTTTTATGATTAGCAATCGGTAAACGCGGTGCGGATGTCGCGTTCGTGCTTGCGCAGGAGCTGGCGAAGCTGCTGGCGGCCGCGCTTGAGCAGCGACTCCACTGCCGCCACCGTGGTGTCCATCACCTGGGCGATCTCGCTGTTGCTCATGCTCTCGTGGTACGAGAAGATCACCGCGATACGCTGCTGCTCGGGCAGGCGCTGCATCGCGAGCTCCAGCATCCTGTTCAATTCGTTGCGCTCGATGATATCAGCCGCATCCGGCTGGCCGTCGGCGACTTCCGGGACGCTCTCGACATTCTCGGTGCGCGGCTTGCGGCGCAGGTCGATGCAGCGGTTGGAGATGACGCGATAGAGCCAGGTCGAGAATTTGGCGCGGCCATGCTGCCAGCGTCCGCGATGGCTCCAGATCTTGAGCATGGTGTCCTGCACCACGTCTTCCGCATCGGCCGCGTTGCCGACGATGCGAAGCGCGATCGCGTAAGCGCGATCGATGTGGCGCTCGACCAGCATGCGGAACGCCGCCTCGTCGCCGGCGGCGAGCTTTTCGAGGAGTTCGCTGTCCTCATCGAACACGACGTCTGCGGCAACCACCGGACAGTCCGGCGCGAGCGGCACCGACGGCATCACCGGCACGGTCACTTCAGCCGGCACCATCGTCGTGATCTCGGCCTCGGCGGGAGCCCAGACATCAGCAGCGTAACTCATCCCGCAATCTCCAAACCGCAATGCCGGCGACGCACATGCCACACGGCTTCCAAGCGTTGAACGCGGGGCCAAAACAATCCAGGCGGATAATTTTTGTTATTTTTCAAGATGTTAGCTGGAATGTTTTGCCGAGTGGAAGGCAATAATTGCCGACTGCGCGATTCCCTTTGCGCATCACGTCTGCAATCATCACATCGTCTCGCGCCATGGCGGATCATCCCTCCTGAACAGATGTCGTGAGAAAAAACGCTGACATTACGCGGCACTAGGTGACCAACGCGACACACGCACAGCGCATCAAGAAGCGATTGTTTCCGAGTGTGAATGAACGCGAGACGACTTCTGCACTCGGCAATTTTTTCCGAATCACCTTTTTCGAACCTAGCGATTTTTTTGAATCTGTCAGTCGCGACGAGCGCGATTTTGAATCGCGCGCGAACTTTTTTCGCACTTGTGGCGCCTGACTCCGCCGATGCCAACGTTAATCGCTCTGATGAGCGGGGATTCTTCGCATGACGATAGCAACGGCCGGCCTCGAGCGCCGCGCGCAAATTGTTTCTGCTTGGTCGTTCGACGTTTTCGATACATTTCTGATGCGCGCCTGCACGACGCCGGATGGCGTATTTGAAAGGGCTTACGAGCTTTCCAGCATTTCAAGAACTTGTCCGGATGTTTCCGCGAGTTTCGTTCAGCATCGTATCCAGGCCGAAGCACGCGCACGCAGGACCGCGAAGGACAAACGCGGCGCAAGCGAAGTGCGCATCGATGAAATCTATTCCTATTTTCCGTTCAGGCTGTTCGCTCTCACGCGCGGCCATCTGAGCGACCTCGTCGAATCAGAGTTCGCAGCCGAGCTCGAGCTCTGCCGCGCCAACCCGGACATGCTTCGGCAATACCTGGACATGAAGCGTGCCGGCCACCGCGTCGGCTTCATCTCCGACACCTATTGGGATTCCGCCCAGCTGGCGCGACTGCTGCGCGCCTGCCGTCCCGAACTGACGTGGGACTTCCTCTACGCATCCTGCGACCACGGCATGAGCAAGAGCGAGACGCTGTTCGCAAAATACCTGGCTGAAGAGGGCATCGACGCCGCTTCCTCCTTTCACGTCGGCGACAATGACAAAGCGGACATCAGGGGTGCGAAGCGTCACGGCATTCGGCCGCGCTATTATCCGCAGGCCACGCCGCAACTGGCCTCGAAATTTCAGCGCGAGACCGCATTGTTCGAATTGTTGTGCACGTGCGCGCCGTCCCGGCTCGATCATGGCGCACGCACCTTGCGGCGCATGGTCGCCGCTCGCAGCGTCGAAAAATCTCCCGCCTTCCACCTCGGCGCGACCGTGCTCGGCCCGGTGATGACCGCGTTCGACGCCTTTATCGCCGGGCGTTGCGAAGAGGTTGCGGGCCCGGACCGGAAGGTCGCTCTCGCTTTCCTCGGCCGCGACGGCTTTCTGCCGCACCGGATCTGGCATGAGCTGCGCGGCACCACATCGGCCTATCTCGAGATCAACCGCCGCGTCAGCCTGATCGCCTCGGCCGACACGATGCAGCCGCTCTGCGATCTCCTCAGCAAGGTGTTCAAGATCGACGCACCAACCTTCGGCGACATCGTGAAGATCATGCCGCCGAAGGTTGCCGCCTTCTTCGCAGATTTTCCCGACGGGATCGCTCCCGGCGAGGATTTGGCCGCGGCACTCCCCGAGCTGATGGATTCCGGCGAGATCGTCGCCCTCGCGGCGGCCTTGCGCGCCCGGCTGCTGGCCTATCTGCGCCATACCATCCCCGACTTCGACGATTGCACCGATCTCGTGCTCGCCGATCTCGGCTATTCCGGCAGCGTGCAGAAAGCGCTACGCCGCGTCCTCGACCTGGAGGGCGTCAAGATCCACCTCCACGGCGCCTATCTGCTGTCGCTCGACGATGCCTTCGACGATGTCGCCGAAGGCGACAGCGCCGCAGGCTTCATTTCCGACCTCGTGGTCACGCCCCATGCCAAGCGCATGCTGATCCGCAACATCGCGCTGCTGGAACAGGCCTGCTGCTCAGCCGACGGCTCGGTGCGCGACTACGACGGTGACCGTGTGCTGCGCGAGATCAATCCGCGTCCGGCAAGCCAGATCGCGCTGGCCGCGGAGCTGCAGGCCGGTGCCCTGGCCTTTGCAGAGGCGGCGGATGACGTCGCGCTCGACTTCTGCCTGAACCCTTATGCCTCGCCCGACGTCGCGGCGCGCTGGTGCGCGGCGACGCTGGCGCGGCTGTTGCTGTTGCCCGACGAGGACGAACTGGCGCTGCTCGGCGGGATGAAGCATGACGTCAATCTCGGCACGCATGCGCTGGCGCCGATGCTCGACGTCGACTTCATCCGCGATCAAATCACCGCCCGCGGCCTGTCCGCCGCCTGCACATCAGCCGCACCGCCGATGTGGCTCGCGGGCAGCTTTGCGCAGCTGTCGCCGTCCCATGGCTATCTCTATACGTTGTTCGGCGCCAACCGTCTGCCCGCTGACGTCTTCGAAGAGCATCCCTGCGGCACGGTTCAGATTGGCTTGTTCCGAGCCAATGGCAAAGCGACGCTCGAGAACGTGACCGTCCACCGCACCGGCCTCGGCGAATTGCGCCTGCGCATTCCCCTCCTGCGCACCATGGGCATCGCCACGGTTGCGCTTCCGCTACCGAAATTCGCCGCCGAAGGCCTGCTTCATGGCGTAACCGTCCAATCTGGCGACGACATTCGCGACGTGGCCGAGAGCCAGGATGTGACCAGCATCGCCGCCGAGAGCCTGATCTCAGCCAGCGTGCAGCGGAACGGCGCGTATTATCGCGCCCAGAACGAAGACGCCTGCCTGCTGATCCCCGTCGCCGCGATGACGCATGACATCGCGATCTATTCCATCGCGATCACCCCGATGGGCTCCAGCACCAAATAGTCCGCCTGATCGCACCGCCTTGACCGTTGAAGTCCAAGGGCAGGTGACGTGAGGGGCACGGAATTGACGGACGGGACGCACGACAACCTTGATCGTCTGCTGCAAGCTGGCGGCGTCCGGCTCGGATGGGCCCAGCGCGATCGCCTGGGCTGGCTAGCCGGCCAATACGGTGCGCCGACGCTGGACGGCATTCCCGGCGGACGGCGCAACGGCGTCATCATCCTCAAGGAGCCGCCGAGTGGTGCTGCGGCCGAGCTGTTCTACCGCTCGCTCAATCCCGGCTGCGCCGTCGTCATTCCAACAAGCGAGAATCCCGGCTTCGATTTTCTCAAGTCCAAGCTGACCGAGTTCGGCACCGTCGGCCACTGCGGCGCCGACGGCCCGCACGAGATGTGGTGGGGCGGCATCGGCTGGTCGAAGTTCCTCGCCGCGGCCGATACGTCCGCCGTTCGTCCACGAATCGTCTCCTGCTATCCGCGCGGCGGCGACGCGACCGCAGCCTTCGCGCTTCGGCACTCGCTCGAGCGGTTCGAGCTCGCCTGTCATATCGAGCCGATCGATACCCAGCTCGGCGACCGCATCCTCTGCTTCGAGAAAGCCGAGTTCATGCTGCGGATGTGGAACAAGTATCGCGAGCCGCTGCTGTTCGTCGAGGTCGGCACCGTGCTGCGTGAGGCGCCGCTGCTGCCGTCCTTTCTCGGCTGCGACGTCGCGCTGCACAAGTGGAATCGCTGGGAGATGTCGGCGCGCACGCTCTATCTCGGCCGCTCCAGGAGCGCTGAAATGCTGCTGCGCACCTGGCAACAGCTCGCCGCATCCTACCCTGCGATCTGGGAAGGCTATCTGCTCGACCAGGCCTGGAGCCTGACCTCGGCGCAGGTGCCGCTCGACACGGTGTGGCTGCCGCGATCCTATCACGCGATGAAGGGCGATCTCGGCGCGATGCGCGCTACGATTTTGCATGACCAGCAGACCACGACGCTGGAGCTCGGCCCCGATCCCGCCTTCGCAGGCCTCGTGCGCACCGCCCGCCGGGCCGGCCGCACCGGCGCCCGCGACGCCTTCATGGTGATGACCTCGAAAGCCGAAGCCGCAAACGGCATCTCAGTGATCCTGCGCGACATCTCGGCCAGCGACGCCGGCGCGGTGGCCGCCACCGTCGAGGCTGTGACCGGCGCCTATGCCGCCGACTGCGGTGGCTACGGCCGGCTCGAATTGTCGCTCTGCGCTTGGCAGGAGGACGTCGGCGCCGCGCGCGACGCGGCGGCGCTGGCGCGTTACCGCATCCTGGAGATCGCGCCGGGACAGCGCATCGCCAACGACTTCTTCGTCCACCATGCGGCCGACAACGCAGTCATGACCGCCCGCCATCTCTTCCCCTGACGGACATCACAGATGCTCAAGACCATCATCCTGCTCACCGACACCGTGCAACAGCAGCAGCCGCTGGCCAATCTGCTGAGAGAACACCATCGCGAGCTCGCGTTCTGCTCGGCGCTGCGCGCATCGGACCTCAACGCGATCGACCCGGACGTATTGAGCGAAGCGCGGCTGGTGTCCTTTGCCGCCGACGTCGCTGTCTCGGAAAAATTCCTGCTTCGGCTCGGTTATGGCGCCTACAAGTTCTATGCGGCGCCGGTGCAGTATCCGGGCTTGCCGCCGGCGTCCGACGAGAGCGATGAGGATCCGCGCTGCTACTCGGTGATCGCGCAGTCGATGACGATCTGGCCAGATTTCAAGAACGTGGTCGGCCTGGAAACCGTGACGATCCCGGACGGCACCGTTCCTGCCGAGCGCGAACGGCTGGTGTTCTCCCGCCTGGCTCACCTGTTCTGGCAGATGTCTGGAATGATCGCCGGCGAGGCGACGGATCTTCCCGCGATCATCGGCTCCAGCGAGAGCCAGCGTCCGACGCTTGCCATGATGAACTGAGTTAACGCGCGACGCCGTGGAGCTGCGCCGACAGCACATCGCGGTGCTCGGGCGCCGCAATGGCGATCATGCGCCGCGCGCGCTCGGCAAGGCCGCAGCCGCGCAGCTCGGCAATGCCCCATTCGGTGACGATGGCGTCAACATCGGCACGCGGCGTCGTCACAGTCTCGACATCAGCGACGATCCGGCTGGTCCCGTCGGACGCCGTCGACGGCAGCGCGATGATCGCCCTGCCTCGGGGGGAGGCATTGGCGCCACGCACGAAATCGAGCTGGCCACCGATCGCCCCGATCGCAACACCGTTCAGCGTCTCCGAATTCAGGCTGCCATCGAGCCCGACCTGAAGTGCCGAATTGATCGCGACCAGCCGATTGATCCGGGCCAGTACGCCCTGGCCGTGCGTATAGGATGTCGGCCGCACCGCGACCGCCTTGTTCTCGTGCACGAAGCGGTAGAGCCGCTGCGTGCCGATCACCTGGTTGGTGACGGTGATCCCGAGATCGATACCTTTCTCCGCATTTGTCACCGCGCCGCGCTCGATCAGGTCGACGACGGCGTCGTTGATCAGGCCGGAATGGATGCCGAGATCGCGCGCATGCGATAGCGAGGAGAGGATCGCGTCCGGAATCTGGCCGACGCCGAACTGAAGCGTGCTGCCGTCCGCGATCAGGCTCGCAGCATGCGCGGCGATTTTCCGCGAGACATCGTCGAGCGGCGTCGACGGCAATTCGACGGGCGGACGGGGGCCCGCCACGCGGATATCGATCGACACATCCGCGGGCCATTCTGCCCCGAACGTAAAGGGCGCATCCGGATTGATCTCGGCGATGACGAGGCGCGCGCCGCGCGCGGCATCGATGACATAGTCGTTGGACAGGCTGGCGCTCAGCCGTCCGTCGCCGGATTCCGCGAGTTGCACCAGGACAACATCCGCCTTGTGGCGTCGCGACGCGAAGTCGGCACAGAAGGCGCTGTAGTTGCTTGGGATCACGTCAAGCCGCCCAGCCTTGGCAAGCCGCCGCGCACTCCCGATCACCCCGTAGCTCTGAAACGAGATGTTGGGCGTGTAGCTTGCGGAGAACGTCTCCGAGAAGATCGGCCCGACCATCATGCGGAACGCGGGCAGATGTCCGGCTTGCGCGACCAGCGCTTCGGTCAGGGTGACCGGCTCCGCCGTCGCCTGCCCGCACACGACGAGATCGCCTTCCCGGATCAAGCCGGAATAGTCGATCGCAGTCGTGTTCTCGAGCATCGTATATCCGCCAGTGGTCCGCCCCCCGCGGCTAGTACGACTTCGCCAGCCCGAGCACCTTTTCCGCGATGAAGCAGAGCGCAAGCTGCGGGCTGACCGGCGCGATGCGCGGGATCAGGCTCTCGCGCATATAACGCTCGACGTGGAACTCCTTGGCGTAACCGAAGCCACCATGGGTCATCACCGCCTGCTCGCAGGCATGGTATCCGGCCTCGCCTGCGAAATATTTTGCGGCATTGGCGCCAGCGCCGCAGGGCAAGCCCCTGTCATATTGCCAGGCCGCCGACATCACCATCAGCCAGGCGGCCTCGAGCTCGACCCAGTTGATCGCGAGCGGATGCTGGATGCCCTGGTTCTTGCCGATCGGGCGGTTGAACACCACGCGCGTCTTGGCATATTCGGTCGCGCGCGACAGCGCGAGCTTGCCGAGGCCGACGGCCTCGGCCGCGATCAGGATGCGCTCGGGGTTCATGCCTTCGAGGATGTACTGGAAGCCCTTGCCCTCTTCACCGATACGGTCCTCCATCGGGATCTCAAAGTCCTCGAAGAACAGCTCGTTGGAATCGACGATCTTGCGACCCATCTTCTCGATCTCGTGGACCTTGATCTTCTTGCGGTCGAAGTCGGTGTAGAACAGGCTCAAGCCATGGGTCGGCGAGCGCACTTCTTCCAGCTGCGTGGTCCGCGCCAGCAGCAGGATCTTGTGCGCGACCTGCGCGGTGGAGATCCAGACCTTCTGGCCGTTGACGATGTAACGGTCGTTCTTGGCGACCGCACGGGTCTTGAGCTGCGTAGTGTTGAGGCCGGTGTTGGGCTCGGTGACAGCGAAGCACGCTTTCTCGCGGCCCTCGACCATCGGCGGCAGCATGCGCTTGCGCTGCTCTTCGGTGCCGAACACCACGACCGGGTTGAGACCGAACACATTGATATGCACGGCGGAGGCGCCGGACATGCCCGCACCGGATTCGGCGATCGCGCGCATCATGATCGCCGCTTCAGTGATGCCGAGGCCGGAGCCGCCATATTCCTCGGGAACGCAGACGCCGAGCCATCCGGCATCCGCCAGCGCCTTGTGGAAATCATGCGGGAAGCCGCCGTCGTGGTCCTTCTTCAGCCAATAGGAATCGGGAAAGCCTTCGCAGATCTTGGCGATGGCATCACGAATGGCTTCCTGCTGGTCTGTAAGCGCGAAATCCATGCTCTTGATCTCCTTATTGGGAGCCGCGAGGGCTCCGGCCTTAGCGCCCCATCTGGGAAGGCAGCCAGAGAATGATCGAGGGAAACGCCACCAGGATCGCAATCGCGAACAGGTGCGCAATGAAGTGCGGAAGCGTGCCGTGAAACACTTCGGCGACCGGACGCTTGGCATAGCGGGCGACGATGAAGCAGTTGAGCCCGACCGGCGGCGTAATCATGCCGACCTCGGCGGTGACGATCTTGATGACGCCGAACCAGATCGGGTCGAAGCCGAGCGTCTTGATCAGCGGCAGCACGATCGGCACGGTCAGCACCAGGATCGCGATCTGGTCCATGAACGAGCCGAGCACGATATAGCCGCACAGGATCAGCGTGATGATGACCCAGCGTGAGGTCGGCAGCGAGCCGATCCAGGCGACGAGGTCCTGCGTGACATGGGTGAGCGTGAAGAAATAGCCGAAGATCGAGGCGCCGACCAAGATCATGATGATCATGCAGGTGCCGTGGGATGCGCGCAGCAGCGTCGCATACAGCGAGCGAGGGGTGATCTTGCCCTTGACGATCGCAAGCAGGAAGGCGCCGAACGCGCCGAAGGCCGAAGCTTCCGTGGGCGTCGCGACGCCGAGATAGATGGTGCCGGTGACGATCGAGAACAGCACCACCATCGGCGAGACCTGCCACAGCAGCGCGAATTTTTCCCGCCACGGCACCGACTTCGCGGCCGGCGCGCGTGACGGATCTTGCCAGACCAGAAAATAGATCGTGGCCATGATGGTGAAGGTCACCAAAATCGCGGGGATGATGCCGCTGATCAGCAGCTTGCCGATATTCACTTCGGCCAGCAGGCCGAAGATCACGAGCGCGACGCTCGTCGGCAGCAGCATCGACAGCGTGCCGGAGATCGCAACCACGCCGGCCGCCATCTTCGGCTCGTAGCCCTGGCGGATCATCGCCGGCAGGCTGGTCGAGGACAGCGTCGCGGCCGACGCCGTCGAGGTGCCGCAGATCGCGCCGAAGCCGGCACCGGCGAGCGCGGTCGCCATGCCGAGCCCGCCGGGCACGCGGCCGACCCAGGCCGAAGCCGTCTTGAACAGATCGTCCGCCACGCCCGACAGCAGCACCAGGTCCGCCATCAGCAGGAACATCGGGATGGTGATCAGCTCATAGGAGGAGACGGTCGAGAGCGGTGCCGTTTCCAGAATGCCGAACAGGGTCGGGAAGCCGCCGACAATGACGAGGCCAACCGAGCCGGAAAAGGCCATGGCGATGCCCACGGGCGTGCCGAGCGCGAGCAGGGCAAACAGCAGAGCGAGAACGATGAGAGGTGTCATGGATATCCGCCGTTACTCAAAGCCGCGCGCTTCGCCGACGCCGGTGACCGGCGGCAGCGGATAGAGGTCGCGACCGCTCACAAGGCTGAGCACATTGCCGACGAGCTGGAGCGCCAGCCGCAGCACCAGCACGCCGCAGCCGAACGGCACCAGCGCCGCCGATATCCAGGTTGGCCAAGGAATGGCGCCGGAGAGAACGTCGTGCTGCTCGTAATTCTCCAGCGCGCGCTCGAAGCCGACCTTGCAGATCAGGACGAACACGAACAGGCCGGCGAGTGCGGTGGCGATCTCGGACAGCCGCCGTCCCGTCGGCGAGAAGCGCGACAAGAGAATGTCGACGCCGACATGGACATGCTCGCGCAAGGCGTCCGACAGCGTGAAGAAGAACACGCCGGCGAGCAGATAGAGTCCGATCAGATCATAGGTGAAGGAGAACGGACGGTTCAGCGCGTAACGCATGAACACGTCGGTCACGACCAGCATCATGATCACGAACATGAACACGACCGCGATCACTGTCAGCGCGCGTTCCAGCGCGCCGAGCACAGCCCCTGCCTGCTTGATCACCTCGCGCGCCTCCCCTCTTCGATCCCGGATTACTTGCTGCCGGCGGCGAGCAAGCCTTCGAACTCCTTCAGCGCGGCGGAGGCCTGCTTGCCGCGACTGTCGAGACCGCTCGCCCATTCCTGGCCGACGCCCTTGAGCTTGTCCTTCATCTCGGCGCGCGTCGCCTCCGGCAGCGGATCGAAGCTGACGCCTTCATCCTGCATGTGCTTCTTGGTTACTTCGCCTTCCTTGTCGACGTCGGCGCAGGCTTTTGGCGTGATCGCTTCAGACGCCTCGTCCATAGCCTTCTTCACGTCGTCGGGGAGCTTGTCCCAGGCCGACTGGTTGATGGAATAGGCGACGATGAAGCTGCCGAAGCTGACGCCCTCGGTGGCGTGCTTGACCAGCTTGTCGAGACCATAGGCCACGACGCTGTCGAGCGGAAAAAGCAGACCATCCATCGTGCCGCGCGACAGCGATTCATAGGCATCGGGCGCGGCCATGCGCACCGGCACGGCATTGAGCGCGCGCAGCGTCAGATCCTGCGCGCCGCCGGTGGTGCGCAGCTTCAGGCCCTGCATATCCTTGGTGGTCTCGACCCTCGCCTTGACGGTCCACACCTGGTAGGGCGGCAGCACCACGGCCATCAGCAGCTTGATCTTGTTCGGCGTATATTCCTGCTTGGCCAGAATGCCTTCGCGCGCGGTCTTCCAATAAGCGAGCGTGCCCTGGCAGCTGGTCGCGAACGCACCCGGCAATTGCGCGACTTCCGACAGCGGCATCTTGTCGGAGACATAGGACGGCCCGATGTAGCCGATGTCGACCACGCCTGACTGCGTCAGCCGCAGCATGTCGGCTGCCTTGCCGATCTGCTGGTTCGGATAATAGGTGAAGGTCACCGCGCCATTGGTCCGCTTGGTGACGTCATCCATCCAGGGCTTGAGCATCAGGCGGACGAGATAATGGCCGGCGGGGAAGCTGTCGGCGACCTTCAGCTCCAGCGCCTGCGCCGACATCATCGAGACCGGCAGCGCCACTGCGAACGCGGCGACGGACCAGACCAAATTCTTCTTCATTTGCTTCTCCCTGACGCGTCCCCACGCCGAAGGCGGCAGCCTGCCGCTGCCGGCCGTCCGGCCCTCACTCCAATTCTTGCTTGCGAAGAAAGTACATATATGTGAATTTATATGTCAAGTATATGAACTGTGTATAGGGCTATGCACCTAGGGCTGCAGTCAGCGAATTGACACCGAATATCTATGAATTCTAACTCCACGTATATGAATTACTACAACGAGGCTCCATGGGACCGCTCGCCGGCTTCACCATTCTCGATCTGACCTCGGTGCTGATGGGCCCCTACGGCACCCAGGTGCTGGCGGACATGGGCGCTGATGTCATCAAGGTCGAAAGCCCCGAGGGCGACATCGTTCGCCAGATCGGTCCCGGCCGCACGCCCGGCATGGGCGGGATGTTCCTCAATGCCAATCGCGGCAAGCGCAGCATCGTGCTCGATCTAAAAAAGCCTGAGGGCCGCGATACGCTGCTGCGACTGGCGAAGAGTGCCAGCGCGCTGGTCTATAATGTGCGCCCGCAGGCGATGGCGCGGCTCGGCCTCGACTATGAGACGCTGGCCGCGATCAATCCCGCCCTCGTCTATGTCGGCGCGTTCGGCTACGGCCAGTCCGGCCCCTATGCCGCCAAGCCCGCCTACGACGATCTGATCCAGGGCGCAGCCACGATTCCCACGCTGCTCGCCGCCGCCGGCGATGGAACGCCGCGCTACGTTCCGGTCACCATGGCCGACCGCATCGTCGGGCTCATGATGGTCAACGCCATCATGGGCGGGCTGATGCATCAGCAGCGCACCGGTGTGGGCCAGCGCATCGACGTGCCGATGTTCGAATCGATGACGGAGTTCGTGCTCATCGACCATCTGGGCGGGCTGACCTACGATCCGCCGCTCGACCATGGCGGCTACGCCCGCCTGCTTTCGCGCTATCGAAGACCGTACAAGACCAGCGACGGCTATCTCTGCGTCCTCGTCTACAACGACAAGCACTGGCGCAGCTTCTTCGAGGCCATCGGCCGGCCGGAATTCTTGCAGCAGCCGCGCTTTGCCAACCACGCCGCGCGCACCAGGCACATCGATGAGATCTACGAGGAGATCGGCCACATCTTCCTGACGCGCACGACGGCTGAATGGCGCGATCTACTGGAACGGGCCGACATTCCGGTGATGCCGATGCATACGCTGGAAACGATTTTGGACGATCCGCACCTCGAGGCGATCGATTTCTTCAGAACGGTCGATCACCCCGTGGAAGGCCGCATCCGTCAGATGCGCGTGCCATCCACCTGGAGTGTGACCCAGCCGGAAGCGCAGGGTCCCGCACCAACGCTCGGCCAGCATGGCCACGACATCTTGACGGAGGCCGGCTTCTCGGCGGACGAGATCGAAAAGCTTGCGGAGCAGAAGGCAGTTCACCTGGCAGCGCCGCCTTGAGCGCAGCGCCAGCCAAATCGCAGGACGCAGGGAGGAAATGGCGATGGCCGGACTTTATTTCGAAGACTTTTCCGTGGGCCAGGAGTTCAGGCATCCGCTGACCCGGACCGTCACGGAGATGGACAACACCATGTTCAGCTTGCTGACGCTCAATCCGCAGCCGCTGCATATCGACGCGCATTTCTCCGCCCAGACCGAATTCGGCCAGCGCATTTTCAACAGCCTTTACACCCTCGGCATCATGATCGGCATGACCGTCTATGATACGACCATGGGCACCACCGTCGCCAATCTCGGCATGACCGACGTGACCTTTCCAAAACCGGTCTTCCATGGCGACACCTTGCGGGCGACGACGAAAGTGCTTTCGTTGCGGGAATCCAAATCGCGCCCCAAGGCGGGCATCGTCGAGTTCGAGCACCACGCCCTGAACCAGAACGACGAGATCGTCGGCAAATGCCGCCGCATGGCGATGATGCACAAGAGGCCGGTCTGATGCGTTCGATGCTGTTCGTGCCGGGCGATTCCCCGCGCAAATTCGAGAAGGCGAGCGAAGGCAACGCCGACGCGCTGATCATCGATCTCGAAGATTCCGTCGTCACCGACAAGAAGGTGGAGGCGCGCGGCTTGACGCTCGCGATGCTGAAAGGGCGCAGCAAGCCGCACCAACTCTATGTCCGGGTCAACGCGCTCGACACCGGCATGACGCTCGCCGATCTCGCCGCGGTGATGCCGGGCAAGCCCGACGGCATCGTGCTGCCGAAATCGCAGGGCGGCGACGACGTACGCCAGGTCGCGACCTGGCTGGAAGCGCTTGAGGCAGCAGCAGGTATCACGGTCGGCGCGACCCGCATCGTCTGCGTCGCAACTGAAACCGCCGGCTCGATCTTCGGCCTCGGCTCCTACAAGGGTTGTTCCCCTCGCCTCGCCGGCCTGATGTGGGGCGCGGAGGATCTCTCCGCTTCGCTCGGCGCAACTGAGAAGGCGAGCGGCGGCGTGTTTCACAGCCCTTATCGTCTCGCCCGCGATCTCTGCCTGATGGCGGCGGCCGCGGCTGAAGTTGCCCCGATCGACACCGTCTATACCGACATCGACAATCTCACAGGCCTCGAGCAGGAAACGCGCGCGGCAAGGCGCGATGGATTTTCGGCGAAGGCGTTGATCCATCCCAAGCATGTCGATGTCGTCAACGCGGCGTTCGAGCCCACCGAGACCGAGCGTAACTGGGCGGAGAAGGTGATCGCGGCGTTCGCGAGCAATCCCAACTCCGGCACGCTACGGCTCGACGGACAGATGATCGACAAGCCGCATCTTCGCGCCGCGACGAAGATCCTCGGCCAGCCCTAGATCAGGATACAGCGCCGCCATGATTGTTCGCCAAGCCGCAAACGTCCTGGAGATCATGGAGTTCTTCGCGCAAACGAGGAAGCCGGCGACGCTTGCCGAGATCGCCGATCATTTCGGCTGGCCGCGCTCGTCGACCTTCAACCTGCTCGCGACGCTGTCGGAGAAGGGCTATCTCTACGAACCGCGACCGCGCGCCGGATTCTATCCGACGCCGCGGTTGCTGGCGATGGCGCAGATGATCTCCGAGGTCGAACCGCTGCCGCCGTGGACGCACACGCTTGTGGCCAATCTCTCGGCAGAGACCGGCGAGACTGCGTCGATCGTGGCGCCGGCTGGCGTGATGGCCGTCTTCATCGACGTCGTCGAGTCCCAGGCTGCGATCCGCTATTTCGCCACCATCGGCCACCGCGTGCCGATTCACGCCACCGCAAGCGGCCGCGCGCTGCTGCTGCAATATTCGCAGGAGGAGCGCGACTCGGTTTACCGCAAAATTGAGTTCAAGCAGTACGGCCCGTCGACGCCGATCAGCATCGACGCGGTTGAAGCGGAGCTGCGCAATTCGATCGACCGCGGCTTCTGCCAGAGTTTTGGCGACTACAGCCGCGATCTCGCCGGCGCGGCGATCCCGCTGCCGATCGGCGGCCGCAGGCTCTCCGTTGTTGTCGCAGGCCCGGAGTTTCGGATTGGGCCGAGGGTTCAAGAGGTCGCTGCGCTGATCGCCAGGACGGTAGATCGGCTGCGCCCGAAAACTAGCGCGGCCTAAAGGGTCAGTCGAATCCCTGAACAGGCGGCGGCGTGGCCTGCACGGCCGCTGCAGGAGCAGCTTGAGCCGGCTGCGCCGCAGACACGGCTTGCACCGGCGGATTGCTGGCAGCTCGCATCTGACCGTTGGCCTCCATCGCCTCGCGCGTGCGCGGTGAAGTGCCGCGATAGGCCTCGCGACGTTGCGGCTGCCGATATCTTGCCGACCGCGAGCCTCTCATGCCCCATGACCGGGAGATCGAAAGTCCGGCGGTGTAGCCGACGACTGCGCCCGCGACCGCGCCGATCGGGCCCAGCACGACGGCGCCGGACACGGCGCCCAATGCCGCAGCGCCAGCGCGCTCCTGCGCGGCGGCGCTTGCGGGGACCCCAGCCAGCATCACGACGGCAGTGATCAGAATCTTCTTCATCGGAGCGCCTCCCTTGCGGGAGATCACTCTTCCTCAAATATGGCCGCAGGAGGTCTGTTCGTTGCCCGACAAAGGGCAATGACCGATGGAACTCCGGCAATTCAAAGAGCCCTGCCGCCAATCGCGGTTCCGGCACAGGCCGACCAGCGCAACAGCGTCCCTACGGCGCGACCTTGTCGCCTGTAAATCCGTGGCCGTCGAGCGCGCGGCGCACCGTGCCGTCCGCCTTGGCTTCATCCAGGAAATGCGCGGCCCAGGCCTTCGCGACGGTGTTGCCCTTGGGAACGACCACGACCACACCGGTCGACTGAATCACCTCGTCCAGTACCTTGGTTCCCGGCAGCTTTCGCGAAAGGTCTTCCAACGCTCCCATGCCCATCGCGAGCGCGTCGAGCTCGCCCTTGCCGATCAGCTCTGCCGCCTCTTCCGGCTTCACGAACTTTGTTAGCCTGGCCTGCTTCAGGGATTTTTCAACCGTACGCGACGTCGACGTCCCCTCGATGCAACCGACGCGTAGTCCGGCGCGGTCAACATCCGCAACGGAGCGGATCTCAGAACCAGCGCGCACGAGATAGCCGCTCATATAGGCGACATAAGCCGGCCCCTGGTCGACAAACGGCTCGCGCTTGATGTCCGCCGGCATGAAGGAGAGATCCCAGACATCCTTATCGCCCGCCGCGGCGATCTCGTCAGAACTACGGTACTCGACCAGTTGCAGCGGAACGTGCAGTCTGTCCGCGGCGGCCTTGGCGAGCTCGACGGTGACGCCGCGTGGCTTGCCCGTCGCCGGATCGCGCGTCGTCCAGAACGCCGATGCAGCGGGACCAACGGCCACCGCCACACGCAGTGCTCCCGTGGGCGCGATGTCGCTCGCGCCTTCGGCCTTTGCGCCGACGACGGCAAAGGCGAGACTCAACGTAGCGATCACAGCATACCGCAACATATTACAACTCCAGGCCCCAAGAGCCGCAGCAGCGTTCAGACGATCTTGATCGACATATCCGGCAAACCCTCGAGCTTGCACAGCAGCACGTCGCCCTTCACCACCGGCCCGACATTCTCCGGTGTGCCGGAATAGATGATGTCACCGGCCTTCAGCTCGAACGCTTCCGACAGCTTTGCGATCTGCTCGGCCACGCTCCAGATCATTTTTCTGAGATCCGAGCTCTGCTTCACGGTCCCGTTGATGGCCAGCGAGATCGCGCCCTTGTCGAAATGGCCGGTCTTGCTGGCCGGGTGGATCGGCCCGATCACCGCCGCATGGTCAAAGCTCTTGCCGATCTCCCACGGCTTCTTCTCCGCGGCCATGCCGTTCTGGAGATCGCGCCGGGTCATGTCGAGGCCGAGCGCGTAGCCGTAGACATGGTCGAGCGCCTTCTCGGCCGGGATGTTGCTGCCACCGGATTTCAGCGCGGCAACCAGCTCGACCTCGTGATGATAGTTCTTGGTCAGCGACGGATAGGGATGATCGGCGACCTCGCCCACCGCAACGTTCTGGATCGCGTCGGTCGGCTTCTGGAAGAAGAACGGGGGCTCACGGCTCGGATCCGAGCCGCGCTCGATCGCGTGCGCGGCGTAGTTGCGTCCGATGCAGTAGATGCGGCGCACCTGGAACACCTGGGTCTCGCCGACGATCGGGATCGCGACCATCGGCACCGGAAAGATCGGCTTCGGCCCAGCCTGCGCTGCGGCTGGCGTCGCATCGGCAAGGCCTGCGGCTGTCATCGCAGCTGCGGCGGTGAGCACGTCGCGTCGCGTGGTTTTTGTCATGGCTCCACTCCCTGATTTTTGCCGCTCTTTTCTGACGCCAGTCATAGAACCAAACGGTCGGCGGGCCAATGGCCCGCTTGCTAAGCCTTAAGTCGCGACGCGATCGAAGAACGCACGAACCTTCTGCGCGCAGACGTCGGGGTCGGTGGCGGCCACGTGATAGGAATCACCCGGCAGCACTTCGAGCTTCGAGCCCGGAATCGTCTCCTGCCACGCCTTCACGGAATCGACGCTGCCGAGACCCGATCCGGTCGTGGTGATGACCAGAGCCGGGCGTTTGATCGACGGAAGCTCGCCGGTCACATCGACCGTCGGCACCATCTGGAGGAAGGCCTCCAGCGTCGATGCCTTGGTCTTCGACATCAGGCTGATCCACCAATCGAGCGCCGCCGGCGGCAGCGACGAGCCAAGGCGGCCAGCCGTAGTCTCGCGCACCCAGGCCTCGACGCCCTGTTCGCGGATCTGCTTGCGCCAGGTCGGCGCCCGCTCCGAGAACGATGTCAGCGAGGCCGGCGCGCCGACCGCTGCGACTGCGATGACGCGATCCGGATGCTTCGCCGTCAGATGCATCGCCAGCGTTCCGCCGATCTTGCCACCGACCAGAAACACGCGGTCGAGCTTCAGCGCGTCCAGCATCCGAATGATGTCGTCGCCAAGGCCGGCGAAACGATAGACATAGTCGCCCTGCATCGGGGTCGAATCGCCGTAACCGCGCAGATCGGGCCGCACCACCAGATGATGCGTGGCAAAATACGGCACCCAGCGCCGGAACGCCTCGCCGCTTTCGGCAAGGCCGTGCAGCATCACGACCGGCGGTTTGATGTCCCAGGGCAGCAGATAGTCGTCGATGCGAACCGCAAGCTCGCAATCGTCGCTGACACCGATCTTCCGCAGTTCGCTAGCCATCAGATACACCTCGTTCCACCGCCATCGACATTAATGCAGGTGCCCGTAATGAAGGATGCGCGATCGGAGCAGAGGAAGGCAACAAGGCCCGAGACTTCGTGTGCCTGGCCGACGCGGCCGAGCGGCACCGAAGCGATGGCCGCGGCATTCGCCGCGCCTCGATCCTGCCCCGCGATCGCCGCGCCCTGCGAGACCAGGCTATCCCAGCGCTCGGTCTGCACCGGACCGGGATTGACGCCGGTCACCAGCACATTGTCGGGCGCGCATTCCTCGGCGAGCGCGAGCGTGAAGTTCAGCAGCGCCGCGTTGACCGCGCCACCCGCCATATAGGCCGCACGCGGCTGATGCCCGCTGCGGCCGATGATGTTGATGATTCGCCCCCAGCGGCGATCGCGCATCGCGGGCAAAACATCGCGCGCACATCGCATGTAGCCAAGTAGCTTCAGCTCAATCGACTTGGCCCAAATCGCATCCGGCGTCTCCGCGATCCGGCCCATCGGTGAGGCGCCGGCGTTGTTGACGAGGATGTCGACGCGGCCGAAGGCCTCGCGTGCGGCCGCCATCGCTCGGGCAATGTCGTCGGGTTTGGTCATGTCGCCGGCACAAGCCATCACGCGCCGGCCCGTCTCGCGTGACATCTCCAGCGCGGCCGCTGCCAGCCGCTCGGCGTCGCGTGCGACGATCACGACATGCGCCTGCTCACGCGCGAGCTCGGCGGCGATTGCCCGGCCGATGCCGATGCTGCCGCCGGTGACGACGGCCACCTTGCCGCCGAGATTTAAATCCATGACGTCGCCATTCCCGCCTAGTCTACCGTAGCGCCCGAAGCCTGAATAATCTTGCCCCACTTCGTGGTCTCGTCCGTCATGAATTGCCCGAATGCGGGACCGAAGACGGTGCCGGGCTCGGCACCAAGCTCGGCCAGCCGCTTCTTGACCTCGGGCATTTTCAGGATGATTTCGAGCTCGCTGCTCAGCTTGGCGAGGACCGGAGCCGGCGTCTTCGCCGGGGCCACCAATCCGAACCAGGACGACGCCTCGAATCCGGGAATGGTCTCGGCCACCGTCGGCACATCAGGCAGCGCGTCCGCGCGCTTTGCGCCGGCGACCGCGATCGCGTTGATGGCCTTGCCTTGAGCCTGCGGCAACACCGCGGGCATGTTGTCGAACATGAACGGAATTTGCCCGGCGAGCAGGTCGTTCATCGCCGGCGCCGCGCCGCGATAGGGCACGTGAACGATATCGACGCCGGCCATGCTCTTGAGCAGTTCACCCGCAAGATGATTGGTCGAGCCGATGCCGGAGGAGCCGAAATTCAGCGTGCCAGGCTTGGCCTTGGCGAGTGCGATCAGCTCGCTCACGTTCTTCGCAGGCAATGACGGATTGACGACCAGCACGATCGGAACGGAGGCGACGAGTGCCACCGGCGCAAACGCCTTGGCCGGATCGAACGGCAGCTTCTTGTAGAGCGAAGCGTTGATCGTCAGCGGCGGCGGTGCAGTGAGTAGCAGTGTATAGCCGTCGGGCTCCGCGCTCGCGACCGCCTCGGCGCCGATATTGCCGCCGGCGCCACCGCGATTTTCCACGATGAAGGTCTGGCCGGATCGCTCCGCCAGTTTCTGCGCGACGATGCGGGCGATGATGTCGTTGGAGCCGCCGGCCGGGAACGGCACAATGATCTTGACGGGCCGGGAGGGATAATCCTGCGCTACCGCGAAGCCAGAGAACAGAACCGCCGCGCAGGCGGCAAGAAAGGAGCGACGGAGAACCCCGCGCATGGGCATTTCCTCGATGTTTGTCTTGTTGTTTGTTGTTGCATCACGCGGTCAGCAATGGCCGCAGCTTGCCGACGTCGTCAAGCCGTTCCAGACCGCCGATCTGCTCGATCAGCTTCTCGGCCCTGTCGGCGCCAAGCACCGGCGCGATCAGGTCCCGCGTCTTCGCCGCGACGGCTTCGGTGCTCAGGGGATTCTCCTTGGTGCCCGGCGGATATTTGGTGAAGTGCTCGACCTTATTGCCATCGGTCAATGTCACCTCGACGACAGCGCCGCGCGGCGCAGCGGGATCCATCAGCGTCTTGTCGCCGGCCAGCGTCACCTTGGCTCGCTGCGCGAGAATTTTGGGATCATGCATCAGCGGGACGTCGTGGCTGTCGTTGAAAGAGACCGCGCCCTTGACCAGCGCGACCGCCACGAGGTGCTGGCAATTGACGTCGGGCATAGCGCTTTCGCCCACGATCCCCATCGCGTCGGTCGGAAGCTTGACCAGGATGCTGCGGACGTTGTCTGGCGTGAGACCATGCTGCTTGCGCAGCGTCAGCATCGCATCCAGCGGCGACTGGATGGGATAGCCGACCGAGAAGGTCTTGATCGCCGTCTCCGTGACGTAGAAGCGGCTACCGAGATCCTTCACCATCTCCTCCGGCTTCGGATCGGTCGACAGCGCAATGAACAGATTGTGCGTGCCGTCGAGCACGTCATCGACGCCGGTCAGGCCATTGCTCACCATATCGACGGCCATGACGCCGTTGCGCGCACCCATGCCGGCGAAGTCGAAGGCTTTCTCGATATGATCATGATCTTTCACCCAGCTCCACAGACCGGCGACCTGCTGCGACGAATAGGAGATCGCATAGCGCATCCCGGTCTCGTCGAGCCGCGCCAGTGAAGCGGCGGCGCCGAGCGCGCCGAAGGTTGACGACGTTCCTTCGGCGCTCCTATGCGAACCACGCACGAGATCGGGGCCCAGCGCCATCAATAGGCGGCAGGTCAGATCATAGCCGAGCGCAACAGCACGGATGACGTCCTGCCCGCTGCGATGCTCGCGCTCGCCAAAAGCCAGCGCAGCTGGCACCACCGAGCATCCCGGATGCGCCTTGGTGACGGGCTCGAAATCGTCGGTCTCGTCGGCATGCGCGCACATCGCATTGGCCAGTGCCGCGTTGACCGCAGTGGTCCGGAAATCAGAACCGACCACGGAAGCCTGCGCATCGCCGCCGAGCGTACGAACGTATTTCAACGCCATCTCGCCCGGCTTCATCCGCGAGCCCGATATCATCGCGCCGAGAGTGTCGAGAATGCGATGCTTGCATTCGCGCAGCACCTGTTCGGGCAATTCCTGGTCGCGCGCGGCGACCATGTAGTGCGCGAGCCGTTCGGTGACACCAAGGCCCGCCGCACGAACCGTGCGGCCGCCGGTTGCAGCGAGCGCGGCAATCGAGCCGGAGGATTGAAGGAAACGGCGGCGTGACGGCATCCCTAAGTGACTCCAGAATCAGGATGAGACGGACATCTTGGCGATTTCCGCCGCGCTGGCCAGACCTTCGACGTTCCAGCATGCATCCATGACACGCCGGATCATCGCCGTGGGAATGATGCCCTCCGCAAGGTCGGAGAACTTCGTCTCGAGCTGCTTGTCGGTCATCGGCATCTCGACGCTGCCGATGGCGTGCTCGATGTAGCGGTTGAGCTTGCGCCCGTCCTTGAGCACGATGGTGAGATCGACCTGCTCCGGCTTGATGCCTGGCGTGATGACCGGATTGACCTTGCCGCGCAGCGCGACGATGGTCGGATCGGTGACGGCACGATCGCTGAACTGCTTCTCGCCGCCGGCGCCCTCGACGATCGCCACCGCGACCGCGTGGTAGATGCTGAACTTGCCTTCGAGGCCCTGGCTCGGCGTCTTCTTGCCGGTCAGCTCCAGCACCAGCGGATGGATCTTGAGGTCGACCCGCTCGATCTGGTCCGCGGTCAGCTTGTTCTCGTTGCGCAGCTGAATCGCCGCATCGATCGCCGGATGGATGACGATGCCGCAGGCGAACGGCTTGTAGGTGTTGAGCGCGGCCTCATAGCGCTTGCCGAGGTCGCCCAGGATCTCGCTGTAGTCCTGCTTGGTACTGATCGCGTTGGCCCAGCCGCGCTTGGCCTCAATCATCGCGTCGGACGAGGTGAAGTTCTTGGAGGCCAGGATGGCCGCGAAGATGCCGCTGGAGGCGGCGCGGCCCGGGTTAAAACTCTTGTTCATCGAACCGAAGGATTCGCGCAGGCCCACGGGCTGCGACGCGGCAAGGCCCAGCGCCCAGGTCATCTGCTGCTCGTTCAGCTTCAACAGCTTGCCGACAGCAGCTGCCGACCCGAACACGCCGGCCGTGCCGGTGATGTGCCAGCCGACATCGTAATGGTTCGGGTAGACCGAGTTTCCGATCCGGCACTCGGTTTCGACGCCGAGCACCAGCGCGTTCAAAAACTCCTTGCCCGAGACCGGCTGCATTTCCGACAGCGCGAGGATTGCCGAGGCGACAGGACCCGCGGGATGGATGATCGTCTTCAGATGCGTGTCATCATAGTCGAAGATGTGGCTCGATACGCCGTTGATGAAAGCGGCATTCATGATGTCGAACCGCTCGCGCCGCCCGAAAAGGGAAGCCTGCTGCGGCCCGGAGAACGGACCGAGCGCCGAGACAGCGATATCAACGGTCTCGTGATGCGAGCCACCGATGGCGACGCCGACCCAGTTCAGCAGCGTGCGGACGCCCTCTTTCCGGACATTGGCCGGCAGGTCGTCGTATTTTGCGGTCACGAGATAATGCGCCAGCGCGCGCGTGACGTCCTTGGGCGGCGCAGCCGCAGGCGCTGTGGCGGGCGCTTGCGCGAAGGCGGCGTTGGCGCCGACGGTGGCAAGCGGCAGCGCAGCCGCCGCCTGGAGCAGGGTCCTGCGATCAGTTCGCATAGGCGGCCTCCTTGACCTTGATCGAGACCAGTTGCGCCGCGAGGCGGACTGCGCTCTCCAGCGCGCCGGTCTTGGCCACGCCGGTGCCGACGATATCGAACGCCGTGCCGTGCGACGGCGTGGTGAAAACGGTTTCAAGCCCGGCGGTGACGGTGACGCCGCGGTTGAAGCCGCGCAGCTTGGTCGCGATCTGGCCCTGGTCGTGATACATCGCGACCACGCTGTCGAACTCGCCGGCGAAAGCGCGGACATAGACGGTGTCGGCGGGATAAGGCCCGGTACAGTCGATCCCCATCTTTGCGGCAGCTTCCACCGTCGGCCGGATCATCTCGATCTCGTCGCGACCGAACAGGCCGCCCTCGCCGGCATGCGGATTGAGGGCTGCGACCGCGATGCGCGGCTTGGCAACGCCCGCTTTCCGCATCATCCGGTCAACCAGCACGATCGATTCGGTGATGCTCGCCGGATGAATGCCGTCCAGCGCCTCGCGCAGCGATTGATGCCCGGTGACCCGCGACATCCACTGGCCGTCCAGCACGTTCATCTCGGAGAAGTAACTGGTGTGCCCGAGCAGGCTCGCGAACATCTTGTGCTCGTCGGGGAACTTCCAGCCACCGTCGAACATCGCGCGCTTGTTGAGCGGCGCGAACGTGATGGCGTCTACCTCGCCAGCCTTGGAGAAATCGATCGCGCGCGACAGCGTCTCGCCGGTGAGCCGGCCGGATTCGGCACTGGCCTTACCGATCGGGAATTTGGCGGGATCGGTGTTGTCGAGATCGACAAGCTGCACCGTGCTACTGCCCCAATTGGCCGCCTTGGGCGAGGCAATCCGCTCGACCTTCAGCTTCACGCCGGCGTGCGCCATGCCCATCTCGAGCACACGGGCATCCCCGACCACGACAAGGCGCGCGACGTCCGCGAGCCGGTCGTCGGAAAGGACGCGCGCGATCTGTTCCGGGCCGATGCCAGTGCAATCGCCCGGGGTCAGCGCGATGACGGGAAGTCCGTTGTTGTTGGTAGCCATATGAGAAACCTTGGATCCTTACTTCACTGCCTGGATTTGAGCGGCGGACCGAGCCCAGTCCTCCCGGTTGAATTCCCCATCCCATTTCGCGACCACGATGGAGGCGACGGCGTTGCCGATGGTGTTGGTGATGGCGCGCGCCAGCGACATGAAGCGGTCGGTGCCGAGCAGCAGCGCCAGCCCCTCCGCCGGCAATCCCGCGGCGACGACCGTGGCAGCGAGCGCGGCGAACGCGCCCCCGGTGACGCCGGCTGCACCCTTGCTGGTGAACAGCATCACCACGAACAGGCTCAATTGCTGCGCGGCCGTCAGCTCGATGCCATAAACTTGCGCGACGAAGATCGTCGAAAGCGGCAGCGTCAGCGCGACGCCGTCGAGATTGAAAGAATAGCCGGAGGGAATGACGAGGCCCGCCACCGCGCGGCCGACGCCTGCCTTCGGCAGCTTCTCCATCATGCCGGGGATCGCGGTCTCCGACGACGAGGTGCCGAGCACGACGAGCAACTCGGTGCGCAGCAGGCGCAACAGATCCATCAGGCGGATGCCGACGAGGCGGCAGATCGTGCCGAGAACAACGAAGATGAAGAACGCCATCATCGCCCAGGCGGTGCCGACCAGCAGTGCCAGCGCATAGAGCGTGGCCGCGCCGAATTTCGCCACTGTGAATGCCATGGCACCAAAGGCGCCGATCGGGGCGAGCGCCACCACGACATGGACGACACTGAAGACGAGCTCGGTCACGCGCTCCAGGCCGGTCCGCAGCGGCGCACCCTTGTCGCCAAGTAGCAGCAGGCCGATGCCACAGAGCAGTGCCAGCACGAGAACCTGAAGCACGTCGCCGGTCGCGAACGCGCCGACGAAACTTTCCGGGATCATGTGCTGGATATAGGCCGATAGCGACCCGACATGGGCCTGCGAATAGCGCGCGACGGCCTCGGCCTGCTGTGCGGTGGCGTGGGCCACGCCCGCACCGGGCTGGACCCAGCGCACCACGACGAAGCTGATCAGCAGGCAGATCGTCGTCACCACCTCGAAATAGACGAAGGCCTTGAGGCCGATGCGGCCGACCGCCTTCATGTCGCCGACCTGCGCGATGCCGGTGACCACGACCAGGAAGATCAGTGGCGCGATCGTCATCTTGATCAGAGAAATAAAGACATCGCCGAGCGGCTTGAACTCGACCGCGACGGTCGGAAGCAGGAAGCCGAACAGCGCGCCGAGCGCGGCGCCGGCGACCACCAGGACATACTGCTCGCGCCACAGCGGCTTGCGGCGCCGTTCGGACATGGCGCTCGGGGCAGGCTCAGACAGCGGCGTTACGGCGACCTGCAATGTGCTTTCCTCCAACGGCATCGTCGCGCCATGGATGGCGCTTTGTTCTTGTCTTGCGATGCCGTTTACATTGGACCAGCGGCGTATCAGGCGCTAATGCCGTATCGGTATGAATTGAGGACAAAACGTTTATGGACCTGGTCTGGCTGGAGGATTTCCTTGCCATCGCCGAGGAGGGCGGGTTCTCCCGCGCCGCCCAGCGGCGGCACGTAACCCAGCCGGCGCTGAGCCGCCGCATCAGGTCCCTCGAGGAGTGGCTGGGAACGCCGCTGTTCGAACGTTCGACGCACACCATCACGCTCACGGCCGCCGGCGAAAGTTTTCGCCCCGTCGCGGAGGACGTGCTGCGCCGGGTCCTGGTCGGACGGGAGGAAGCTCTCGAAGTCGCGCGGCTGAAGGCCGAGACCATCACCTTCGCGGCCACCCATTCGCTGTCGCAGACCTTCTTTGCGGAATGGATCCGTAACTCGGACGGCGCACGCGCCGGCGCGGCCGTTCAGCTCGTCGCCTCGAATTTCGCCGGCTGCGAGAAGCTGCTTCTGGACGCCCAGGCGCATTTCATGCTCGCGCATTATCATCCGTCGCTGGTGAGCCGGCTCGACATGGACCGCTTCCAGCGCGTCGACCTCGCAACCGACGTGCTGATCCCGATCAGCGCGCCGCTGACGCGCCACGCGCGCGGCGGACGCCGCAGCAAGAAGGCACAGCCTCGCTACGCCCTGCCCGGCGCAGCCGGTGCGCCGCTGCCTTATCTCGCCTACCACCCGGGCTCTGGTGTGGGGCGACTGGTCACATCATTCCTGGCGGTCAAGGATCCAGCGGCCTGGCTCGTTCCGGGCTTCGCCGCACCGGTCATGCTGTTGATCGACATGGCGCGTGAGGGGCGCGGCGTGACATGGGCGCCGATGAGCCTTGTCCGCGCCGATCTCGACAGCGGCCGCCTGCTGCGGGCGGGCGGCGGCGAATGGGACATTCCGATCAGCGTCTCGCTGTTCCGCACGCGCGCACGCATGACCCGGGCGGCCGAGAATTTCTGGAATACGGCGCGCAAGGGCCGGCCGGGAGGGAAATCCGCCTCCGCCACGCCGCGGACGCGATAACTGCGTCGCATCCCAAGCCGGGATCGACTTCCGGGCCGTTTGTGCTGGCGTTAGCATGGAACTTGCATAAATTCTGGGCGACATGGACGCCGCATGAACCTCATCAGTCTCGACATCCGCATGCTTCGGTCGCTGATCTCGGTGGTCGAGACCGGCAGCATCACCGAGACCGCGCGACGGCTGGGCCGCACCCAGCCGGCGATCACCCTGCAATTGCAGCGGCTGGAGGAGCTGACCGGCAAGCAATTGTTTGAGCATGCCGGCCGAAGGCTGATGCTGACCGACGACGGCACCACGGTTCTCACCTACGCCAAATCGATCCTGCGGCTGCACGACGAGCTGATTTCGCAATTGGCTTCGCAGGAGATCGAGGGCCAGGTGGTGCTCGGCACGCCCGACCTCTATGCGGCATTCATGCTGCCGTCGATTCTCAGCGTGTTCCGAAAATCCTTTCCGCGTGTCCAGGTCGAGCTCAACTGCGCGTTGTCGACGCCGCTGGTCGGTCTCGTCAAGCGCGGCGACGTCGACATCGCGCTCGTCACCCGCATGAACGATTTCACCGGCGGCCAGGTGGTGCGGCGCGAGCAGCTGGTCTGGATGACCGGCGAGCAGTCCGCTGCGCACCAGGAACGCCCGATCCCGCTCGCGCTATTGCCGCCCGGCAACATCTATCGGGACTACGCCATCGATACCCTGGAACGTGCAAACCTGCGCTGGCGCATCGCCTGCGTCAGCGAAAGTGTCGGCGGCCTGCAAGCTGCGGCGTTTGCCGGCATGGCCGTCACCGTGCTTGGCCGCAGCGCGCTGGTGCCGGCGATGCGGGAGATCGGCCCCAACGAGGGACTGCCGCCGCTGCCGAAGATCGAGCTGCTGCTCTACAAGTCGAGCGGCGCGACGTCGAAGGCGGCCACCGCGCTGCACGATTACCTCGCGCATTATCTGCGCCTCGACGAAGAGCTTAGCGGCAGGGGCGTTCCGATCGAGCTGTCCTAGCTTACGCCTCCTATCTCAGCGCCAGCGACGGCCAGAACTTTGCCCAGGGCTGCGCCGCTTCGAACGCGGCGGCGATGCGGAAGATCGTCGGCTCGTCGAGCCAGGGCGCGACGATCTGAAGGCCGATCGGCATGCCGTCGCGATCGAAGCCGCAGGGCAGCGTTGCCGCCGGGAGGCCGGCGAGGTTGATCGGCCAGGTGAAGGGCGACCAGCCGAGATGAGGATCGACTTTGTTGCCGTCGATCCTGTCGACGCCGATCTGGCCAGCCTCGAACGCGGTCACCGCGACCGTCGGCGTCACCAGCGCATCGACCCGCTCGAACAGCTTTAGAAAGGCGTTGCGCGCCTGGCCGCGGCGGTAGCCAGCTTCGATATAGTCCGTGCCGCTGTAGTGCCGTCCGGCGCTGACGACGTCGCGATAATCCGCTTCGGAACTTGCGAGATCAGCCGTGGTCTTGCTCGCGACCGCGGCCGCCTGCTCGATGAAGGCGATCGGCTTCAGCGTGTGCTCCAAAATGCCGGGATCGAGACCCGGGCCGTCCATGGTGACCTGCGCACCGCAGGCATCCAGAATGGCGAGCGCCTTGCTGAAGGCCGCACGTACATCGGGATTGACGGCGGCGTAGCCGAGATCAGCACTGGCGCCGATACGGATACCATTCAATGAGGCGGGATTGATATCGAAGCGACGCGGCGATACCGGCAGGCTGGCGGGATCGCGCAGATCGTAAGCAGCGATGATCTCCAGCGTCAGCGCAGCATCGGCCACCGTGCGCGTGATCGGCCCGGTATGTGCGAGCGAGGCCCAGGACGGCGGCGAAAAGCCAGGCGAGCGCGGCACCAGGCCGAAGGTCGGCTTCAGTCCGAACACACCGCAGAAGGACGATGGCACGCGGATCGAACCGACGCCGTCGGTGCCGATCGCGATCGGCCCGCAGCCGGCCGCAACCCCCGCCGCCGCGCCGCCACTCGACCCGCCACTCGTGCGACCGGGATTCCATGGGTTTCGCGTCGTCCCCGTGACAGGGCTATCGGCCGTAAGCTTGTAGCCGGACTCGCAGGTCGTGGTCTTGCAGGTGATGATCGCCCCGGATGCTTTCAGCGCCGAAACAACAGCCGCATCGACCTCGGGCACGAACGCCTTGTTCATCGGCGAACCGCCATAGGCAGGCACGCCCGAGACGAAGACGAGATCCTTGATCGTGACAGGCACGCCGGCGAGCGGCCCCTTGGCTTCGCCTGTGCGCATCTCCTTGGAGAGTCTATCGGCGTCTGCCCTCGCCTGCTCGTACATCGGCGTCACCACCGCGTTACAGGCCTCGTTCGTCGCCTCGAGCGCGGCGATGGTATCATCGACGACATCGCGCGGGGTGAACGCCTTGCGCCGGTAGCCGGCCATGATCTCGGTTGCAGAAAGCGCGCCGAGGCCAGTCGGCGCCGGCGGGAAGGCCGTTCGGCCGGAACCATCAGTCATCATCAACCCTAAAGAGCTAGCTGAGCGCCGCGTCGACGGCGCGCTTGGCCATTACCGTGACGAGGTGCGCACGATAATCGGCTTCGGCGTGGATGTCGGAGGTGAGGCCGTCGGTGTCGATCTTGATCGCCGCGATCGCGGACGGATCGAAATTTTGCGACAGCGCCGCCTCCATCGGCGGCACCCGGAACACACCGGAGCCTGCACCGGTTACGGCGACGCGGACCCCATCGGCGAATTTCGCGACGAACACGCCGACCAGCGCATAACGCGAGGCCGGCGCCTTGAACTTTCCGTAGCCCGCCTTGAGCGGCACCGGAAATCGGATCGCAGTGATGATCTCGCCCGGCTCGAGCGCCGTCTCGAACAAGCCGAGAAAGTATTCATCAGCCGCGATCTTGCGCGTATTGGTGACGATGGTGGCACCGAGGCCAAGCACGCTGGCGGGATAATCGGCCGCTGGATCGTTGTTCGCGACCGAGCCGCCGATGGTGCCGCGGCTGCGCACGGCGGGATCGCCGATCATGGACGCGAGCGCGGCAAGGCCAGGAATTCTTGCCTGCACCAGCTTGGAAGCGGCGACCACCGCATGCGGCGTCATCGCGCCGATGGTGATGGTCGCCCCGTCATCGGTAATACCCTTCAAGTTTCCGAGCTTGGAAAGATCGACCAACGCCACTGGACTGGCCAGCCGCTGCTTCAGCGTCGGGATCAGCGTCATGCCGCCAGCAACAAGCTTGCTGTCCTCGATCGAGATCAGCAACTTTGCCGCGTCGGGAATCTGGTCGGGCTGGTGATAGGCAAACGGTTTCATTGTTGTCCTCCCTATTCCGCCGCGACCGGCAGCGATGCGTTTTGCAGCAGGCGCCAGATCCGGTTCGGCGTCGCCGGCATGTCGACATGGGTGACGCCCAGATGCGCGAGCGCGTCGACCACCGCGTTGATGACGGCGGCCGGCGAACCGATGGTTCCGACTTCGCCGCAGCCCTTCACCCCCATTGGCGTGTGCGTGCACAGCGTCGAATGGGTCGCGACCTTCATCATCGGCATGTGATCGGCGCGCGGCATGCAGTAGTCCATCAGCGAACCCGACAGAAGCTGGCCGGAGCCTTCGTCATAGACCGCGTTCTCGAACAGTGCCTGGCCGACGCCTTGCACGATGCCGCCGTGCAACTGGCCCTCGACGATCATAGGATTGATCACCGTGCCGACGTCGTCCACGGCCGTGTAGTTCACCAGCGTCACCGTGCCAGTTTCGGGATCGACCTCGACCTCGGCGATGTGGCAACCACCGGGATAGGTGAAGTTGACTGGATCGTAATAGGCTTGCTCTTCTAGCCCGGGCTCCAGCACTTCGAGCGGATAGTTATGCGGCACGTAGGCGGCGCCCGCGATGTCCTCGAACGACTTCATGCGGTCGGTGCCCGCGACCGAGAAATTGCCGGCCTCGAACTGGATATCGACTTCGGCCGCCTCTAACAGATGCGCCGCGATCTTCTTGCCCTTCGCAATCACCTTGTCCGTCGCCTTCGACAGCGCCGCACCGCCGACCACCAGCGAACGCGAGCCGTAGGTGCCCATGCCGAACTGCACGCGATCGGTATCGCCGAACACGATGTCGACATTCTCAAAGGACACGCCGAGCTTCTCCGAGACGATCTGTGCGAACGTCGTCTCGTGGCCCTGGCCATGATTGTGCGTGCCGATCATGACCGTCACCTGGCCAGTCGGATGCACGCGCACCGTGGCGCTCTCATAGAGGCCGCCACGCGCGCCGAGCCGCCCTGCGAAGCGCGATGGTGCAAGGCCGCAGGCCTCGACATAGGTCGAGTAACCGAGCCCGCGGAACTTGCCCTTGCTCGCCGACGCTGCCTTGCGCACGCCGAAACTCTTCACGTCGGCCGCGACCAGCGCGCCGTCGAGGCATCCCATCGGATCGCCGGAATCGTACTGCACCAGCACTGGTGTCTGATACGGATAGGCCTCCTTCGGGATCATGTTGCGGCGGCGGATCTCGACGCGGTCAATGCCCATCTCGCTGGCTGCGACGTCGACGATGCGCTCCAGCACGAAAGTTGCCTCGGGCCGGCCGGCGCCGCGATAAGCGTCGACGGGAACGGTGTTGGTGAACACCACTTTCACATTGCAGTAGATCGCGGGCGTGGTGTAGACGCCGCCGAGCAGCGGCCCGTAGAGGTTGGTCGGGATGTTCGGCCCAAAGGTCGAGAGATAGCCGCCCATATTGGCGAGCGTGTTGACGCGGAAGGCGAGAAACTTCCCGTTTTCGTCCAGCGCGAGCTCGGCCTCGGTGACGTGATCGCGGCCGTGGCGGTCGGAGACGTAGCCTTCAGAGCGACTCGCCACCCATTTGATCGGGCGCATCACGCGCTTGGCGGCCCAGGTGATCACGGCCTCTTCGCCGTAATGGAACTGCTTGACGCCAAAACCGCCGCCGACATCGGGCGCGACCACGCGCAGCTTGTGCTGCGGAATGTTCAGAACCAGCGCGCCCATCAGGAAGCGCACGACGTGCGGGAACTGGCTGGTGGTCCATAGCGTGAAGCGATCGGTGCCGGGCTCGTATTCGGCGATCGCCGCACGCGGCTCCATCGGGTTGCCGATAAGGCGGTTGTTGACGAGACTGAGCTTTGCGACATGCGCGGCTTTGCGGAATGCGGTCTCGACCGCGCCCTTGTCGCCCAGCTCCCAATCGCAGCAGATGTTGTTCGGCACGTCATCGAACAATTGCGGCGCGCCCGGCCGCACCGCTTCGAGCACGCCGACCACCGAGGGCAGCACCTCATAATCGACGGTCAGCAGCTCGGCCGCCGCATTGGCCTGCTCCGGCGTCTCCGCAATCACGAAGGCCACCATGTCACCGACGAAGCGCACCTTGCCCTGCGCCAGCATCGGGAACGGCGGCTCCTTCATCGGCACGCCCTTGGCATCCGAAATGCCCCAGCCGCAGGGCAGCGAGCCCAGCTTGTCGGCGGCGACATCCTCGCCGGTCAGGACCGCGATGACGCCGGGCGCGGCCAGCGCCGCGCTTTTGTCGATGCCGCGCAGGATTGCGTGGCCATGCGGCGAGCGAACGAACGCCCCCGCCGTCATGCTGGGGCGCTTGATGTCGGAGACGTAATTGCCGCGTCCGGTGAGGAAGCGCTGATCTTCCTTGCGCTTCGGTGAGGCGCCGATGCCGATCACATTGCCCATGGTCACTCTCCCTTGGCGGCGTTCATGGCGGCAGCGCCGGCCATCACCGAGACGACGATGTTCTGATAGCCAGTGCAGCGGCAGATATTGCCCTCGAGGCCGTGACGGACATCGGCCTCGGTCAGCGACGGCTTCTCGGTCGCAAGCGCCACTGCGGTCATCAGCATACCGGGCGTGCAGAAGCCGCATTGCAGGCCGTGATGCTCGCGGAACGCCTCCTGCATCGGATGCAATTGGTTTGAGCCGGGCGCGCCTTGCAAGCCCTCGATGGTCAGAAGCGTCGCGCCGTCGAGCGCCGGCGCGAGCAATGTGCAGCTCTTCACCGGCAAGCCGTTGAGATGCACCACGCACGCGCCGCACTGGCTGGTGTCGCAGCCGATATGGGTGCCGGTCAGATTGAGCTGCTCGCGCAGGAGTTCGGCGACGAGTGTCGCCGGCTCGACTTCGACAGTGGTTGGCCGGCCGTTGAGTGTGAAGGATATCTGCACGGTCATACTCCTGTGCGCGACGGGTCTTAGGCGAGTGGAAGTGCGCTGCCGGTAGCCCATGTGGCCATCACGACATCGCCGACGGTGAACGGATCTGCGAAGAAGGTCTTTTCCGGCACATAGGCCACGAACGCGTCGTCCGGCACGGTGTCGAGCATGACCTTGACGAAGTAGCCCTGGTATTCGATCGCAAGAACGCGGCTTGGCAGCGAGGTGGTGCAGCCGGGCGGCAATTCCTGGCCCGGCCGAACCAGCGCGACGTCGTCGCGGCGCACGGCGATATCGACCTTGTCGCCGACGCTGATAGTTGAGCGCGCCTGGAGCGGCACTTCGATGCCCGAAGGGGCGGCCTGCGCCAGCGTGAAGCTCGCACCGTTGACCTTTTCGACGCGCCCGGACAGCACGTTTTGCCCGCCCATGAACTCGGCGACGTAACGATCGTGCGGATGGGCATAGACGTCGCGCGCCGCGCCCGCCTGCTTGATCTTGCCCTGCTCCATCACCACCACGAGATCGGCGAGCGCGATCGCCTCGAGCTGGGTATGCGTCACGTGGATGAAGGTGATGCCAAGCTCCCGCTGCATCCGCCGCAACTCCTGGCGCATCTGCACGCGGAGCTGCTCGTCCAGCGCCGAGAGCGGCTCGTCGAGCAGCAGCACGCGGGGCTCGGTGATCGCCGCGCGCGCCAGCGCCACGCGCTGCTGCTGGCCGCCGGAAAGCTGTGCCGGCAGACGGTCGGCGAATTGCGTCAGCCGGACCTTTTCGATCATGGCGTCGGCGGCGCGCAGGCGATCAGCCTTCGACATCCCGCGCACGCGGAGCGCAAAGGCGATGTTGTCGCGGACGGTGAGATGCGGAAACAGCGCGTAGGACTGGAACATCATCGCGGTCCGTCGCTGCACCGGCGCGAGCCCGACGACATTCTGGCCGCCGATGATAATCTCGCCGGCCGTTGGATCCTCATGGCCCGCGATCATGCGCAGGATCGTGGTCTTGCCGCAGCCGGAGGGGCCGATGAAGCAGCAATAGGCGCCGTCCGCGATCTTGAGATTGACGCCGTCAACCACGTAGGTCGCGCCGTCAAAGCTCTTGCAGACGCCCGCCAGTTCGATATCGCCGCGATCGTTCTTCATTCCCAGCCTAACCCTTTGCCCCGCTGCCGCGCTTCTTCTGGATCAGCACGATGCTGCCGAGGCTCGCGCCGATGACGACGAAGGAGACGATGGTCGTCACCGTGCCGAGCGCGTAGAGCGAGGGCGAGGTGACGTTGAGCGTCATGCTCCAGATTTCCAGCGGCAGCGTGTTGAACGAGCCCGCCGTCTGAAGGCTGCGCGCGAATTCGTCATAGGACAGCGTGAAGCCGAACAGCGCGACCGCAACGAGGCCAGGCGCCAGCACCGGGATCATCACCAGCCAGATCGATTGCCAGCGGCTGGCGCCCAAATCATAGGCAGCCTCCTCCCAGACGTGATTGAAGCGCGACATCACCGCGAACATCACCAGCACGCCGAACGGCAGCGTCCAGGACAGTTGCGCGCCGAGTGCCGAGGTGTACCAGCTCGCATTCAGCCCTAGCGCCTGGAACAGCAGACCGGTACCGAGACCCAGCACGAGGCCGGGCGCGACCAGGCTGCCGATCATCATGTAGAACACGACGGTGTCGCCGCGAAAACGCTTGCGGAAGCCGAGACCGGCGAGGAACGAGACGACGACGGTGATGATGGTCACGATGACCGCGAGCTTGATCGAGCGGTCGAACGAGCCCTTGACGTCTCCGGTGCGCACCTGGGTGAAGAGATCGACGAACCAGTGCAGTGATTGACCCTTCATCGGGAACACGAGGCCGCCGCGGATGTCCTGGAACGACAGGATGTAGATGCAGAACATCGGGCCATAGAGTGCGATCACGTAGAGCGCAAACAGCGATGCCAGCGCGTAGAACGTCCAGGGACGTCCACCCTTGCTCGGCGCAATCGCCTTGGTCGTCGCGGACGCGGCCGTCTCTGACGTTTCAGTCTTGGGCATGTCGGCGAGAACCGCGCTCATCGCGTGATCTCCTGCCTGATATCGACGGTGCGCAGAATCAGCGACACGATCGCGACCAGCACGAGGGTTAGAAGCACGGCACTCGCCGCCGCGGTCGGATATTGCAGCACGCCGACGTCCTCGTAGAATGCACTGACCACCGAGGCGGAGCCTCCGCCGGACATCACCTTGACCACGAAGAAGTCGCCCATCACGATCGAGACCACGAAGATGGTGCCGAGCGCGATGCCGCTCTTGGACATCGGCACCACGATCAGCCGCATGATGTCGAAGCGACTGGCGCCGGCATCGATCGCGGCCTCGATCAGCTTCTTGTCGATCCGCGCCATGGAATTGAAGATCGGCACGATCATGAAGATCGTGAGCTGGTGGACATAGGCGATGACCACCGCGAGATCGGAGAACAGCAGCACTTCCAGCGGCTGGCGGATCACCCCGAGCGCGAGCAGCGCCTGGTTGATCAGGCCTTCCTTGCCGAGCAGCGGTATCCAGGAAATCATCCGGATGATGTTCGAGGTCCAGAACGGCACCGTGCAGAGCAGGAACAGGCCGATCGCCAAGAGCTGGTTGCGAACGTGGAACACCAGGAAGTAGGCAACGAAGAAGCCGATGATCAGGGTGAAGACCCAGGTCAGCACCGTGAACTTGATGGTCGCCAGATACAGCTTCAACGTCAGCGCCGAATGCAGCACATCGATGTAGCTCGCCAGCGTGAAGTCGGGCGTCAGCCCGCCAAAGCCGTCGGTGGCGAAGAAGCTCGCGGTCAGCACGACCAGGATCGGCGCCACGAAGAACGGCACCAGTACCAGCACCAGCGGCGAGACAAAGAGCCAGCCGGCGAGATTGGCGCGTGACGGAGGTTGAGCTGGACTTGGCTGCATATTAACGAACGCCTCGAAGTCGGTCTTCTCGCATCGGCGCGTTGCGGCGCCGGTGCTTCGTTACGTCAGGGAAAGCAGGTTTCACGCCACCTTGAAGTCGTTCCAGCGTTTATTCATGTAGGCCGCCTCGTCCATCAGCGTGTTCCAGCACGAGATGTTCTTGACGCGATCGAGGAACGAGCCGCCGTCGCGCTTGGTGCCGACCTTCTCCATCGGCACGCCGTAGGGATCGTTGATCACCGCGGGCGCCGGCTTGCCGTCGTACCAGAAGTCCCATTCCGCCGCGGTGAGGAATTTCTTGGCCGTCGACGGCACCGGGCTGTAATAGCCGTAGCGTCCGACGAAGCCGCCCTGCCAGCCCGACAGATACCAGTTGAGATATTCGTAGGCGGCGTCGAGCTTCTTGCCGGAAAGATGCTTCATCAGGCCCATGCCGTTGCACCAGCCGCGATAGCCTTCCTTGCCGTTCTTGACATTCACCGGCGCGTAGACGCAGGGGATTTCCTTGACACGCACCGCCGCGACCGCCGGCGACCACATCGACTGGATGACGACCTCGCCCGCTGCCATCAGTTGCACCGACTGGTCGAAGGTAGTCCAGGTTGCACGGAACTGGCCCTGCTTCTTCAGCTCAATCAGCTTGTTGCAGGTGAAGTCGATCTCCTCCTTGGTCATGTTGCCCTTGTTGCCGTACTTGATCAGCCCGGCGCTTTCGAAGCAGAGCGCGGCGTCCATGATGCCGATCGCGGGCACATCGAGGATCGCGGCTTTGCCCTTGAACTTCGGATCGATCAGGTCCTTCCACTCGGTCACTTCGTGGCCGACGAGATCAGGCCGATACCCGATGGAGTCGGCGTTGTAGACTTGCGGCAGGAAGGTCGCCCATTCGGTGACACCATCGTTCAGGTCGGTGGAATCGGGCTTCGCGATATACATGGCCTCATAGGGCGAGATGCCCTGGCGCGGGATCTTGTGACCGTCGATCTCGCCCTTGGTGAAGATCGGCAGGATATTGTCGAACTCCTTGATCTTCTTGACCTCGATGCCCTGGATCACGCTGCGCTTGGCGGCGAGCTTGGCCTGCCAGCCTTCGAGATCGGCGATGTCGACCGTATTAGGCTGGCTTATGAAGCGGTTGATGGCAGCCGACGTATCGAGGTTCTGCATCGTGACCTTGACGCCGAGATCCTTGGCCGCCTGGTCGCCGATCGCCTTCACCACCGAATAGGAGACGCCGACATGGCGCAGCTCGATATCCTTGATCTCCTGCGCCCAGATGGTCGGGAATCCGCGGATCGCATCCGACCCTGCGGCTGCGCCTGCAACTGCGGCTGCCCCCTTCAACAGCGTGCGCCGGCACAGCTTTTTCGTCGATCTGACGTCCGCTTTGGCTTCCGTTCCCGTTGAAACGGAAGTGGATGTCCGCTTATCCCTGTCAAGCATGGCAACCCTCGTTGGCTACAATGAACGTTCGCTCCGGTCGGCATTGACCGGCTGCGGATGTGATCAATTGTGCGCGAGGCTATGGGCAGGATTTTGCGAAGTAAAATTGGAAGTAACAATTCGCGTTATAAACGGGGCTAATGGTTCGCGCCGATGCATTTGGATTTGGCAGGGCGCATAAGAAGGCGTCAGGACGTGCATACAAGGCGGCGGCTTCGATCGTGCGGGCTCGTTCGCGCAGCAGGCGCGACAACAATTGCGCTGCTCGCTGCCGCAAGGTTGTGCGCGGCACACGCCGGCGATGTGTCCATCGCGCCCGCGGAACTGAAGGCAATCGGCACGATCGATGCGCGCTTTCAATCCTACAACATCGAGATGGTGGAGGTGACCGGCGGGCGGTTCTGGAAGCCCTATCCGCGAACGATCCGCGCGTTCGATGAGCGGGATCGTTACAGCGCGAGGCCGCCGATCGATCTAGCCAATGCGCGCCTGCGCAAGCTCGCGGCGGCCCTGTCGCCGGCCTATCTGCGCGTGAGCGGCACGTGGGCCAATGCGGCGTTCCTTGCCGACACGGACCGTGCGCCGGGCAAGCCACCGCCGGGATTCGACACGGTGCTCAGCAGTCAACAGTGGCGCGGCGTCATCGATTTTGCGCGCGCGGTCGATGCAAGAATTGTCACCTCCTTCGCGATCAGTCCCGGCAGTCGCGATGCGGACGGCGTGTGGACGACAGATCAGGCGCAACGCCTGATCGATACGACGCGTTCACTGGGTGGCCACATCGCGGCGGTGGAATTCATGAACGAGCCAACACTCGCTGCGACGAACGGTGCACCGCCTGGATATGATGCGAAGGCTTACGGACGCGACTTCAGGATTTTTCGCGAATGGATGCAACGCACAGCGCCCGAGACGCTGACCATCGGTCCGGGTTCAATCGGCGACGCACCGTCGCCATCCGGGTCGGGCATCACCACGCGCGATCTGCTCGCCGCATCCGGCCCCGGTATCGATCGTTTCTCATATCATCACTACAACACCCTCTCGCCGCGCTGCGGCGGCCGCGACGATCCGGCGCAGGCGCTCTCCGAGCAATGGCTTGCCCGCACCGATGCGACGCTTGCGACCTATCGGGCCTTACGCGACGCATTCGAGCCTGGCAAGCCGATCTGGCTGACGGAGACGGCGAATGCGGCCTGCGGCGGCAACCGCTGGGATGCAACTTTTCTCGACACGTTTCGCTATCTCGACCAGCTCGGACGACTGGCAAGAGACGGCGTCCACGTCGTGATGCACAACACATTCGCCGCCAGCGACTATGGCCTGCTTGACGAAGGGACGTTCCGTCCGCGGCCAAATTATTGGGCTGCGCTGCTCTGGCACCGGCTGATGGGAACGATCGTGCTCGCCGCGCCCGCCGCCGCGCCCGATCTCCATCTTTATGCGCATTGCCATCCGGGCATGCGGGGCGCGGTGTCGGTGCTCGCGATTAACACGTCTCGGCTCGCGTCGGACGTGCTGACGCTGTCACGTTCCGCCGGGCGATACACGCTGCATGCGACGCGGCTGCAAGACGCGACCGTGCAGCTAAACGGAGAGATGCTCGCGCTGACGGCCGACGACGAACTGCCCCGGCTTGACGCGCGCGCGACACCAGCGGGAACGATCCGACTTGCGCCGGCGACCATCACCTTCCTGCTGTTTCCGGACGCCGTAAATCCGGCCTGCCGGTAGCGGCTCTTACGATCTCAGCGTGTCGCGCGCCGTCTCCGGCGCCATCAGCGTTGCGATGATCGTGATGATCGAGAGCCCGATGATGTAGAGCGACACCGGCCAGTACGAGCCGGCCCAGGCGAGCAGCGCGGTCGCGATCAGCGGCGAGAAGCCGCCGCTCAGCGCGGCCGCGACATTGGCACCGAGCGACGCACCGCTGTAGCGCACCTGCGTCCGGAACAGTTCCGGCATGAACGCGGCCTTGGGGCCGAACAGCAACGCATGCGTCAGCGTCATCGTGACGACGAGCGCGAGCGTGATCAGCACCGGCTCCTTGGTGTCGAGGAACCAGAACAGCGGAAACGCCAGCGCCACCGAGAACACGCCGCCGGCGAGATACAACGCCTTGCGGCCAAAGATGTCCGACAGCCAGCCGGCGAGCGGCAGCGTCGCGAACTCGACGAGAGCCGCGTAGACCACCGCATTGAGGATCACCTGGCGCGGCAAGCCGAGTTTTGTCGTCGCATAGACCACAGTGAAGACGGTGAGGAGATAAGCGAGCCCGACTTCCGACACCGTGATGCCGATCGCCAGCAGAAAGCTGCGCCAGTCGCGGCGGATCACCTCCCACACCGGCTGCGCCAGCACCTCCTTGCGCTCGACCACCTCCTTGAAGTGCGGCGTTTCCGCAAGCTTGAGCCGCACGATGAAGCCGATTCCGACGAGCAGAATGCTGATCAGGAACGGCACGCGCCAGCCCCAGCTCAGGAAGTCCGCTTCGGGCAATTGTGTCATCAGCCCGAAGATGCCGGTGGATGCGGCGACGCCGACGGGAAAGCCGATCTGCACCAGGCTGCCGTAGAAGCCGCGACGGTTGCCGGCATGCTCGGCCACCATGACCACCGCACCACTCCACTCGCCGCCAAGCCCGATGCCCTGGATGAAGCGCAGGATGATAAGCAGGATCGGCGCCCAGACACCGATCTGGCTATACGTCGGCAGGCAGCCGATCAGGAAGGTGCCGAGCCCCATCGCGATCATGGTCGCGACCAGCATTGTCTTGCGTCCGAGCCGGTCGCCATAATGTCCGATGATGGCGCCGCCGATCGGTCGCGCGACGAAGCCGACCGCATAGGTCGAGAACGCCGCGAGCGTTCCGACGAAGGGATCGAAGCTCGGAAAGAACAGCTTGTTGAACACGAGGGCGGCGGCCGTGCCGTAGATGAGAAAGTCGTACCACTCGATCGCGGTGCCGAGTGCGCTCGCCCACACTACATGTGCCGTCGTCGATCTCTCCGTCGCGCTGGAGACCCCCGTTGCTGCCGTCATTGCCACGCCCCATGATTCCGGGGCGCATCATGGCCAATCGCGATGGAGGTTGCAACCTGCGGGGGTGCTGGCTCTTCGCGGGATCACGGCGCGATGTTTCGCGCACAGCTGCTCCCACAGCTGTCAATGCGAGGAGCTCTTGCGACGAAGCAATCCAGTCTGTCTCCGCGGAGAAAGTCTGGATTGCTTCGCTGCGCTCTCAATGACGGGCGTTGAAGCGGTCGCGTGCATCTCACCAGTGTCTCCCGGCGGTCCTGGAACTCGCCCAAAGCCCATAATTCGCCATTGACAAACTCATTCGCTAATATCTAACTAGACGCCAACTGATAACCGGCCGCGCCAAGCGGCCCATAAAAGAGAGGGAACGACCATGAGAGGGCTTTTGGCCTGTGCCATGCTCGCGGCCATGACTTCGGCTGCGACGACGACCGTGGCCACCGCGCAAGTCTCCGACGACGCGGTGCGGATCGGCGTGCTGACGGATCTGTCGAGCTGGGGCCGCGACAACAGCGGGCCCGGCTCGGTCGAGGCCGCCAAGATGGCTGTCGAGGAATTCGGGCCGACCGTGCTCGGCAAGCCGATCGAGATCATCAGCGCCGATCACCAGATGAAGACCGATGTCGGCGTGCAGATCGTGCGCGGCTGGTTCGACAACGGCAAGGTCGACGCCGTCGTCGACATCCCCAATTCCGGCATCGCGATCGCCGTCCACAACATGGTGCGCGAGCGCAACAAGATCGCCCTGCTCTCCGGTCCTGGCGCGAGTTCCCTGACCGACGAGCTGTGCAGCCCGAACACCGTGCATTTCACCTACGACACCTATGCGCTGTCGAAGGTGACGGTGTCCGCCGTGATCAAGGAAGGCGGAAAATCCTGGTACTTCATCACCGCGGACTACGCCTTCGGCCAGCAGCTCGAGAAGGACGCCACCCGCTTCATCAACGAGATGGGCGGCAAGGTTTTGGGCGGCGTGAAGCATCCGACCAATACCCCCGACTTCTCCTCCTTCGCGCTCCAGGCGCAGAGCTCGAAAGCCGACGTCGTCGCCTTCGCCAATGCCGGCCAGGACACCGATAATGCCATCAAGCAGTCCGGCGAATTCGGCCTGGTCCAGGGCGGCCAAAAGCTCGTCGGCCTGTTGATGTTCGACACCGACGTGCATGCGGTCGGCCTCAAGGCCGCACAGGGCACCTACATGACGACGGCGTCATACTGGAATATGGACGAGGCGACCCGCGCCTGGTCGAAAAAGTTCTACGCGCGCACCAACGTGATGCCGACCATGATCCAGACCGGCGTCTACGGCTCGGTGCTGCATTATCTCAAGGCCATCAAGGCCGCCGGCACCGACGATCCGGCCAAGGTGATGGCCAAGATGCGCGAGCTGCCGATCGAGGACACTTTCGTCCATGGCGGTAAATTGCGTGAAGACGGCCGCGTCATTCGCGACATGTATCTGGCCAGGGTGAAGTCACCCGAGCAGTCCAAGGAACCCTGGGACTATCTGGAGATCATCAAGACCGTGAAGGGCGAGGACGCCTTCCGCCCGGTCTCCGAATCCAAATGTCCACTGCTCAAGAAGTGAGGCCCAGATGACCGGCAACGAGCATAGCGCAATTGAGACTTACGAGTGCGATGTGCTCGTGGCCGGATCGGGCGCCTCCGGCATGTCGGCGGCGATCACCGCGCGCTATCGCGGCCTCGACGTGCTGATCGTCGAGAAGGAGCCGCGCTTCGGCGGCACCACCGCCCGCTCCGGCGGCTGGCTCTGGATCCCCGGCACTTCGCTCGCAAAGGCCTATGGCATCAAGGAGACGCCGGACCAGGCCCGCACCTATCTGCGGCATGAGGCCGGCAACAATTTCGATGCCGCGCGCGTCGACGCATTCCTGAGCGCCGGCCCCGAGGCGGTCGACTTCTTCACGACCAAGACCGCGTTGCGCTTCGACATGCCGCTGGTATTTCCCGACTATCACGCCGAAGCCCCCGGCGGCGCGCAAGGCGGGCGCTCGATGGTGACGCGGCCGTTCGACGGCCGCGAGCTTGGCGACCTCATCAAGACGCTCGGCATGCCGCTCCCCGAACTCACCGTGTTCGGCATGATGTTAGGCTCTGGCAAGGAGATCATCCATTTCATGCGCGTGACGAAGTCGCTGACCTCGGCGGCCTATGTCGCCAAGCGCCTGTCGCGGCATTTCATGGACGTACTGCGCTATGGTCGCGGCATGACCTTGACCAACGGCAACGCGCTCGCGGGCCGTCTCGCAAAATCCGCACTTGATCTCAAGATTCCCATGTGGCTGTCCTCGCCCGTGCGCGAGCTGACCGTCGAGAACGGCGCCGTGACCGGCGCCATCGTCACCCGCGAGGGACGCGATGTCCGTGTCCGCGCCCGCCACGGCGTGGTGCTCGCCTGCGGCGGTTTTCCGCATGACGTCGCGCGGCGCAAAAAAATGTTTCCACACGCGCCGACCGGCAGTGAGCATTATTCGCCCGGCCCGACCGGCAACACCGGCGACGGCCTGCGCCTTGCTGAAAGCGCCGGCGGCCACGTCGAGGATCGGCTGCCGAACGCGGCGGCCTGGGTCCCGGTGTCACTGACCACGCGCAAGGACGGTTCAAAAGGCGTGATGCCGCATTTCATCGACCGCGCCAAACCCGGCGTGATCGCGGTGATGCGCGACGGCAAGCGCTTTGCCAACGAGGGCAATTCCTACCACGACTTCGTCCAGGCCATGGTCAAGGCGGCCAGGCCCGGCGAGGAGATCGCAGCGTATCTCGTCTGCGATCACAAGACGCTGCGTAAATACGGCCTCGGCTGCGTGCCGCCCTTCCCGATGCCGCTCGGCCATCATCTGCACACCGGCTATCTCATGCGCGGTGACACGCTGGAGGCACTTGCGGCAAAAGCCGGCATCGATGCAAAGGTGTTCACCGAGACCGTGGCGCAATTCAATGCAACTGCGCCGCAAGGGCACGATGCCGCCTTCGGCAAGGGCTCGAAGGCCTATAACCGCTACCAGGGCGATGCGATGCACGGGCCGAACCCCTGCGTGGCGCCGCTGGAGAACGGCCCCTACTACGCCATCAAGATGGTAATCGGCGATCTCGGCACCTATGCCGGCATCGTCACCGACGAGAATGCGCGGGCGCTGGATTCCGAGGGCCGCGTCATTTCCGGGCTCTATGCCGCCGGCAACGACATGGCGAGCATCATGGGGGGCAATTATCCCGGTGCCGGCATCACCCTTGGGCCGGCGCTGACCTTCGGCTACATTGCCGGACGACACCTTGCCGATAGCGCCGCCAAGCGCGACGCGGCGTAAGCAACGCGCATCGGAGGCGCATGAAGAGAGAAAGCCGCGGCATCCAGTCGATCGAGGTCGGCGGAGAACTGCTCCGCGCCCTCGCGAGAAGCGGCGAGCCGATGATGCTGCGCGATCTCGCCCGCGAAGCCGGCATGACGCCGGCCAAGGCGCATCCCTATCTCGCCAGCTTCTCCCGCATCGGCTTGATCGAGCAGGACGAGATCACCGGCCACTACGAGATCGGCGCGCTGGCGCTCGAGCTCGGCCTGATCAGCCTGCGCCGCCTCTCGGGCGTGCGCATCGCACGCCCGAAGATCGCGACGCTCGCGGCCCAGATCGGCCACGCAGTTTCGCTCGCGGTCTGGGGCACGCACGGTCCGACCGTGGTGCAACTCGAAGAACCCGGCCAGCCCGTGCACATCGTGATGCGGGCCGGCTCGGTGATGGCGCTGTTGGAAACCGCGACGGGCCGGGCGTTCGCGGCCTACCTGCCCGAGAAGACCATCAGCGCCGCGCTTGAAAACGGCCTCGACCGTCACGGTGTCGGCTACAATCCGAAGCGGCCTGTCAAAGGCGCAAAGGTCGCCGAGATGCTCACCGAGGTCCGCAAGCACGGCCTCGCCCGCGCGCTCGGCGATCCCCTGCCCGGCGTCAACGCCTTCTCGGCGCCAGTGTTCGATCATTCCGGCCATGTCGCGCTCGTCATTACCGCGATGGGGCCGGAGGGCACGTTTGACGCGCGCTGGGACAGCCCGATCGCACATGCCCTGCGCGATTGCGCCGCCGGCATCTCGAAGCGGCTGGGATACGGGATGACGATCGCCGCGGAGTGACGCCGACCTAGATCGGCGCTACCCGCACCTCTTCTGCGGAGATCGAGCCGCTGTCGACAACCAGCGCGACCGCGCCGCCGGTCAATGGCAGCCAACCCGTATCCTGTACGCTGAACAGTGTCTTGCCGCCAACGCGCGCTTCGATCTCGCTGCCGACCACGCGCAACTCGACCTCGTATTTCCGGTCAAGCTGCCAGTCGAAACGCGCGCCAGCGAGCACGACCTCGTCATGCACGCGCTTGATGAGGCGGACGCGGCCGCCCTCGGCGCGATCGAACATCAGCGCATAATAGCGTTCGCGTCCCTGCACGCGCGCGGCGAGGCCCCAGGCGTTCGCGAGCAGCGGCATGATCTCCGACGTTACCCGATAGTCCTTCCAGTCGCGCGAACCCTGCGCGATGAAGCCGAGCCCGTCGCCATTGGTGACGCGCAGGCCCTCCCAGCGCGTCTGGAACTGGCTGACATTGTTGACCCAGGCGTGCTTCCACATCGCGCTCAGATTGTTGTCCGGACGCTTCAGCACGATGTCGGGTGCACCACCCCAGGTCAGGTAATCAAGATAAAGCGTGCCGTCGACGCCGAGCGGATCATGCGTCTCGATCTCGACGCCGATCTCAAAGATCGGATAGGCGTGCGTCTCCGGCAGCCGCCAGCTCAGCACGGTCTGACAACCGCCGATCAGCTCCTGCGTATCGCCGTAGATCTGCACCAGCTCATCGCGCTCGTCATAGACGCTGGCAAACAGCCGCACCGCCACGCGGCCACTGTCCGTCTCCGATTCGAGCCGGCACTCGACGCGCTGCCCTGAATACAGCGTCGGGCAAGACACCAGCTGGTAGGTCGGCATCGTGAACACCTCCTTGTCGAAGAAGGTGGGGCTCGCGACCCTCGCCACGCGTCCGGGCGCGAGACGGCGGAAGTCGATTGCGAGGCTCCGCTCGCCCGAGCGGCTGTGGCCGGCGACGTTGCTGAGCTCGACCTGATGCAGCCGCGCCAGCGAACCGCGATGCACTTGAAAGCCCTGCAAGCTACCTGGAAAATTGAAATTGAAGCGCGCGCCGTCCTTGGCAACGGCGAGCGCCGGCGCGCCCGCGAGCGCTAACCCCGCCGCGACCAGCGACTGCGTCTCGATCACGGCATCGGTGATCGCAGCACCGCCGTCGGCGGTCGAGATATACATGCGGTCGGCAATAGGGGTACGGAAATCCGGCCCGGCATCGAGGCCGGCCAATCCAGCGCGGATGCCGAACAGGCAGCCGACATTGCCGGCGTTGCAGTCGGTATCCCAGCCGGCCGTGTTGGCGATCCGCATCGCCTCCTGAAAGCTATTCTCGCCATAAAGCGTCGCCAGGATGATCAGCGCGTGGTTCGGCACCACGTGGCAATTGCCGGGAAATTTGTCGTAGCCGTAGCGCTCGGCGATCAGCGCGCGGGTGCGCTCCCAGTCATTGCTGTTGTCGCCGGCATGCCAGTCGCGGACGTCGTTGACGACGCGCCGGATCAGCGCGTCCTTCGGCACGAAGCCGAGGCCGACATCGATCAGCTTCTGCACGTCGCGCTCGACGAAGGCCTGCGCCTCCATCGCGGCGAGCAGCTTTGCGGCATGCACGGATTCGCCGTCGTGGCTCACGCGGCCGGCCTGGTCGGCGAGATAGGCGGCTTGCTCGGGATTGCCGGGGCTCACCATCGCCCAGCCGTCAATGAATATCTGCGCGCCGATCTGCTCGGCCACGGTCGCACCGTTCAGCTCGATCGAGCCGCTCTGCGGCGCAGGGATGCCGGACTTCAGCCGGAGATAGGCGGTGTGCTCGGTGGAATTGCCGATGCCACCCCACCACAGGATCGCGCGCTCCTCGACGATGTAGTTCAGCCAGGCTTGGCCAACCTGCTTCGAGGTCAGGCGCTTCGGGTAGCCGTTGTCGGCGAGCGCTCGGGGAAACGCAAAGGTGCCGGAGACGTCGTCGTCGGTGACGACGAGGTGGTGCGAGCGTAGCGCGACGTCGCGCCGTTCGTTGACGTAATAGTTGATCGGCCCGAGCTCCTTCATGATGCGCTCATAGGTCCAGCCTTCGAAGGGCCGGCCGAGATAGACGCCGATGAGCTTGCCGAGCACGCCGGCATAGACGCGCTCCGCGTAGTCATGAGGAATTGCCGTCACTTGTTCACTCCCATATCAACTTCTTTGGCTCACCGGTCAGGCCGACGAACGTGTCACGATCTCGAATTTCAACTCATGGCTCTTGCCGGGCGACTCGAGGCCGCCGGGCTGCAACCGCCTGACCAGCGTCTCCGCCGCAAGCGCGCCGAGAGCGAACTCCGGCTGCCGCACCGTGGTGAGCCCGAGCAGCTTGGCGACCGGAATGTCGTCGAACCCGGCGATCGCGATGTCCCCGGGGATCGAGAGCCCGGCGCCGCGCGCCGCTTCCATTGCGCCAAGTGCCAGCACGTCACTGGCACCGAACACGGCGGTCGGACGATGGCCCTTTCGCTCAAGCAGCCGCTTCATCGCGCGCGCGCCGGACTCTTCGGAATAGGCGCTGTCGGTGACGAAGTCAGGGGCAAGCCCTGCTTCCCGCATCACTGCGCTGTATCCCTGTGCGCGGCGCTGGCTCGGGCCGAACTCGGCCTGGATCATGGCGATGCGGCGATGCCCGCGCGCGATTAGGAGCCGCGTCATCTCGGCGGCGGCTTCCGCGTTGTCGATATAGACGCTGTCAATCGCGAGCGGCCCGTCCGGCTTGTGCTGGCTTTCCAGCCGCACCAGCGGAATGCCTTTCCGCGCAAGCTCTGCAAGCTGGGGCACTCGCAGATGAAAGAACGTCGCGACGACGCCGTCGGCGCGCCCCTGTAGCAGCCAGTCGATCGCGCGCGCCTCGCGCTCTGGCCGCCCGTCGGTGTCGAAGATCATGACGTCATAGCCGGCAGGCGCGGCAACGGTCTGCAATCCCCGCACGAGGCCGGGATAGAATGGGTTGGTGATATCCGGGATGACGCAGGCAAAAGTCATAGTGCGCGCGCTACGTAGCATCCGCGCCGGATGGTTCGGTCGATAGCCGAGCCCCTCGGCAACCTCGAGGATCCGCGTGCGCGTCGCCGGCGGAACCGACGGCGTCTCCGTCTTGTTCAGGACGAGCGACACCGCGGCCTGCGAAACGCCGGCCGCGAGTGCAATATCCTTCTGCGTGGGGCGGGTCGGCGCTGCTTTGTCGCGCCTCGTCCCCCGCGTCGTCCTCGTTGTTGACGTCGCCATTTGGCTTAGTTATACGTATAACTAAAGGAAAATCAACAACCGCCATCCGCGCCCGAGGAAACCGAGGTTCATCGCCATGACCATGACCCGACGCCAGCTTGTCGCCGCCATTCCTGCCGCAGCGCTTGCAGCCAATTTGCCGCGCGGCGCCCGCGCCGAGGACGGGCGCAAGGTCGTCACCTTCTGGTTCGGCCAGGCGAATTCGGACGGCCAGGCCGCGCTGCGCAACGATCTGGTCGAGGCGTTCAACGCTTCGCAGGACAAATATCTGCTGCAGATGGAAGTGAAGGGCGTCGCGGTTAACAACCTGCTGAAGGTAGCACTCGTCGCCGGCAACGGCCCGGACATCGTGCAGACCGCGGGCCCCGCCTATCTCACTGCGATCGCCAATGCCGGCCAGGTGCTCCCGCTCGACGATTTTGCCGAGAAGTACAAGTGGAAGGACCGCTTCCTCGCGCCGCTTCTCAACACCAGCGTCTATGGCGGCAAGCTCTATGCGCTGCCGCGCGACTATGAGTCGATGCATCTCTTCTACAACAAGGAACTGTTCAAGCAGAACGGCTGGAAGCTGCCGACCAACCGGCAGGAGATGGAAGAGGTCGCCGATGCCGCGCTGGCCAAGGGCATCATCCCCTTTGGCGCCGGCAATGCTGACTGGAAGGGCGTCAACGAGTGGCTGATGACGGTGTTTTTCAACAACGTCGCCGGCCCCGACAACGTCCGCAAGGCGCTCGCGGGCGAACTGCCATGGACCGCCCCACCCTTCGTCGAGGCCGTCGAGCTGTCAAAGGTCTGGTACAACAAAGGCTATTTCGGCAAGAACTATTTCTCGCTGACGATCGAGCAAAGTTTTCTTCAGGTCGTGAACGGCAAGGCGGCGATGGCACTCAGCGGCACCTGGTCGTTTGGCACCAAATCCTACGGCATGTCGAAGCCCGACACGGTGATGGACGTGATGCCGACGCCGAGCCTCGGCTCGGCCTTCACCGGGCCGCTGGTGCATCTTGCCTGCGGCGCGACCCTGTCGATCGCCAAGACCTCGCAGAACGCGGACGGCGCGGCCGCCGTGTTCGAGTTCATGCTGACGCGCAAATTCTACGAGACCATGAACCGCGACTGGCCCGGCAAATGGGCGCTGCCCGTCAAGGATCTGCCGCCGGATATGCTCCAGGGCATCGGCTATCCCCTGTTCGAGAAGACGATCGCGAATCTGCACGAGGCCTTCAGCAAGGGCCAATACGGCTTCACCACCTGGACGTTCTGGCCCGGCGCCACCAATTCCTATCTGATCGAGGGCATCGAGCAGGTCTGGCTCAACAAGATCACGCCGGACGCTTATCTCACCCGGATGCAGACGCTGTTCAGCCAGGAAGCCAAGGAAGGCAAGGTGCCGCCGCTGCCGCCGCGGACGGCCTGACCTTAAGATGTGGCTGTTCGCGCTTCCGGCGCTGCTGATCAATATCTGCATCATCCTGGTGCCCGCCGTGCTGACATTCACGGCGGCGTTCTTCATGTGGGACGGTGTCGGCACGCCGGCTTGGGCGGGACTGGCCAATTTCCAGAACATGGTCGCCGATCCCGTGTTCTGGTCCGCCCTGACCAATAATTTCATCTGGACAGCGATCTTTCTCACTGTACCCGTGTGCCTTGCGTTAGTGATGGCCGCGGCACTCCTGATGGCGCCGAATGCGCGCATCGTCGTGCAGTCCATCATCTTCCTGCCGCGCATCATAGCAGTCGCGGTCACGGGCCGCATCTTCCAGGGCATGATCTTCAGTCCGGCCACCGGCATCGTCGCCTGGCTGAATGAGCGCGGCTTTTCGATCTCCGATCCCCTGGCCGACCCCGACCGCTCGCTCTACGCCGTTGCCGCTGTCGACATCTGGCACTGGTGGGGCTTTCTTGCGGTCGTATTCCTGTCGGCGATGCGGCAGATCAGCGTCGACCAGATCGAGGCGGCACGCCTAGACGGCGCCGGCTTCTTCGCGCTGTTCCGTTATGTGCTGATCCCGGGTATTCGTCCGACGCTCATCCTCATGCTGATCCTGACCGTGATCTGGTCGTTCCAGGTGTTCGAGTTCATCTTCATCGTCACCCGCGGCGGCCCCGCCTATGGCAGCGAGGTGCTGGCGACATTCGCCTACCGTCACGCCTTCTTCGAGGGCGATGTCGGCCAGGCCGCGGCGGCCGCCTGCGTCATGAGCCTGTTCGGCCTGTGCGCCACCGCCGTCTATCTCTGGCTCCAGATCACCGACGACGCGCAATCGACATGATCGGGGACCGCTGGAGCAGGACATTCAGCCTCGCGCTGATCGGCGTCGCATCGTTCAGCTCGCTGCTGCCGATCGTGCTTGCTGTGATGAACGCGCTGAAGACGACCGTCGAGATCGGCAGCAATCCGCTGGCGCTGCCGACGCAACTGCACTGGGAGAATTTCTCCTCTGCCTGGCGCAACGCCCAGCTCGGCCCGAGCCTGTTGCACAGCGCCGAGGTCGCGACCCTCACCATTCTGATGGTGTGCATCACCGCGACGCCCTGCGCCTATGCTGGCGCGACAGAAGGGCAAATTCTGGCGCTTCATCACTTTCTACTTCATGGCCACGATCACCGTGCCCGTGCAGCTCTACCTCTACCCGCTCTATTTCATCTTTGCGAAGCTTGGGCTGGTCAATTCGATTCCCGCCGTGGCGCTGATCTACACAGCGATGTTCTCGCCGTTCGCGATCTTCCTGCTGCGCACCTATGCGCTCGCGATCCCCGTCGCACTGGAGGAAGCCGCGCAAGTCGACGGAGCAAAACCGTGGCAGACGTTCTGGTACGTGATCCTGCCGATGATGCGGCCGGGGCTGCTTACGGTCGCGATCATCGTCGGGCTGAACGCCTGGAACGAATTCGTCATCGCCGTGACGTTCCTCCAGAACGACAGCAACGTCACGGCGATCGTGCGCTTCTACAATCTGACCGGCCAGTACTCGACCGACTGGGGCGAGATGTTAGCTGCCGCCGTGACCATCGTGCTGCCGATCGTCGTGATTTTCGTGTCGCTGCAGCGCCAGTTCATCGACGGCATGACGTCAGGCGCGGTGAAGTCGTAACGCCGCACTATTTATCCTTCACAGGCACCGTGTAGTTCAGGATCAGCCGGCCGCCATCGGGATAGATGGTCTGTCCGGTGATATACGACGCATCGTCGCTGGCAAGAAACGCGACCACGGAAGCAACCTCGCTCGGCTCGCCGCCGCGACCAGCCGGCGTGCGCGACATCACGGTCTTGCGGGCATCCTCGGAGGTGTAGATGGAGGACGCCACCATGTCGGTCAGGATCGTGCCCGGCCCGACCGCCACGACACGTATGTTGTGCGGGGCGAGCGCCACGGCGGCCACAGAAGTGAGCTGCTTCATGCCGCCCTTGGAGATGGCGTAGGTCGCAAGCGTCGGGATCGCAAGCAGCGCATTCACCGAGGACATGTTGATGATGACGCCGCCGCCGCCTTGCGCGATCATCTGCTTTGCCGCCGCCTGCACGCCGAAGAATGCGCCTTTTAGATTGATGCCGATGATCTCGTCGAATTCCTGTTCGGAAATCTCCAGGATATCCCGGTTGCGGGCGACGCCGGCATTGTTGACCATGATGTCGAGCCGGCCAAACTTCCGGACCGCGGTCGCAACCGCACGGTCGACGTCCGCGCGCCGTGCGACGTGGCACGGCACAGCATACAGCTCCTTAGGCCGCCCCAACTCGTTGACGGTCTTCTCGAGCTCATCCGTATCGACGTCCGAGATGACGACCTTGACCCCATCATCGAGGAAACGCTTTGCACAGGCCTTGCCGATGCCGCGCGCCGCGCCGGTGATGACGGCGACCTTGCCGGATAGTTTCATGGGGCTCACTCCAGAATAGCTGCTTGGGCAACGGGCTATCCCGGAGAGCACCCCGGATCAAGCCGCCGCGAAGCCGAGATGAGCACGGAACCGGTTCTTGATAAAGACGGCATCACGCGAGGGCAGCGAACGCGGCGGATTTTCGGCGGCCACCTTGATCACGAACAGGCGCGGGCCCTCAGATTGCTCGCCGAGCTTCGCCGCGAGGCCTTCCACCTCCGCGATCGTCCGCGCGGTTCCGGTCGCCACAAAGCCGCAGGCCGCTGCGATCGCTGTGAGATCGACGCCGCGCCCGGTGTGGCTCGCCTGCATCCCCGTCTCGCCAAAATGCTGGTTGTCGATCACGACGATGTCGAGGTTGCGCGGGCGCGCGACACCGATGGTCGCAAGTCCGCCGACCCCCATCAATTGCTCGCCGTCACCGGTCAAAGCGAGGACGCGCTTTCCCGGCTGGGCCTGTCCCAGCCCAAGCCCGATCAGCGCGGCACCGCCCATGGCGCCCCAGAGATAGAAATTGCCGTCATGGTCGCCGACGGAATGCAGGTCGTAGGTGGGCGAGCCGAGGCCGGAGACGACCAGCGTGTCCTTGCGATTCCTGAGAAGAGCCGCGACGGCAACGCGACGATCGAGTTGAGAGGGATTGGACATCGACATCACCACTTCTTCTTGCCGATCAGGCGTTGTCCGATCAGGACCGCGATCTGCTGGTCGGAATCGTAGGCGAGCGCCGCCGCGGATTCGACGGTCTCGACCAGATCTTCCGCCGTCTCCGCGCGCATCACTTTAAGGCCGATCGCCTCCAGCGATGGCTGCGTCGCCCGGCTCATCGGCACCTGCCAGGGATTGAACTCAGCCCATTCGCCGCGCATCGTCACCAGCATCAACAGCGGAAAGCGGCCAATCGCCGACAGCGACAGCATGTTGATGCAATTGCCGACGCCGCTCGACTGCATCAGCAGCACGCTGCGCTGGCCGCCGAGCCAGGCGCCCGCGGCAATGGCGACGCCCTCCTCTTCCGTGGTCAGCACATTGGTGGTGACATCGCGGTCGGCGGAGAACATGCGGATCAGCTGGCTGTGGCCGGCATCCGGCACGTAGGACATCTGCCGCACGTCGGCAGCTTTGAGGATGCGATAGAGCTCGGACGGCCAGTCGTCGCTTGTGCGCGTTTCGAGATTCGGTTGGGGGCTGTGCACCGCTTGTCTCCGTGAAATTCGAGCGGACGCTAGCGATTATTCCGCGCGAAGGCTCTGACCGTCTGGCATGATCAGGTATTGAAGGATTGTATAGCTGCGTCTTTCTCGGTGCGCATTGCTGCGCCTTCTCCCCCTGTGGGAGAGGGCATCTCCGCAGGTCGATACGAACTCGCTAGGGTGAGGAGTCTGTTTCCGCGCATTCATGCGCATCCGTGCACGCGGAGAGATACCCCTCATCCGGCGCTTCGCGCCACCTTCTCCCGCAAGGGGAGAACGGAACAAGAAACCTCAGTTCGCCGCGGTCCTCGCCGTCGCCGGCATATAAATCTGCGCGTAGCCTTCCTTGATCGCCGATGTGATGCGATCCAAGCGTCGGTCGATGTGCTTCTCCAACACGGAGACGCAAGCGGCCTCGTCCCGCGCTTTCAGCCCCTCGACGACGGCGCGGTGCTCGGCCTGCGTATTCGAACGATTGATGCTGTCCATGTCGATCCAGCGCACAAAGCGGATGCGGGCGTTGACGTTGCGCAGCACGCGCAGCATCTCGGCATTGTTCGACATCGCCATCAGCCGCTCGTGAAAGGTCTCATCCAGCTCGACGAGCTCGACCGAAGAGCGCTCGCCGGGATCGGGACCGGTGGCTTCGAGGAATTTCAGCAGCGCGTCGATGTCCTCGTCCTTGGCGCGCTTGATGGCGAGGCGGATCGAAGCGACCTCGATCGACTTGCGCAATTCGTAGAGATCGAAAATCTCGTGCGCGTCGAGCTCCCGGCAGAAAAAGCCCTTGCCTGGCGTGAAGCGCAGGAAGCCCTCGGTGTTGAGACGATTGAGCGCCTCGCGCAGCGGCGTGCGGCTGACGCCGAGCCGTTTGGCCAGTTCGCCCTCGTTGAGCCGTTCACCCGGCTTGAACTCATAGCTCACGGCCATCGCCTTGAGCTGTTCATAGACGCGATCGACGATGCTGTCGGAAGGGAGTTCCAAATGCTTGTTCATGGGCAGCTTCTCGACCTCTAACCAAACCGACGCGGCCGCAGCCCAGCATGAAACCAGGTGATCATGGAATAGATATCATAAACGGGCAGCCCGACCTCAGCCTGCAACGCTGCCGCATAAGGCGGCATGTTGGTGCATTCGAGCACGATGGCGCCGACGTCCGGATTTTCGGCAACGAGCTGCTTGCCGGCTTCGACCACGTCACGTTCGGCCTGGGCGACATCCATATCGTCCTTCTCGGCCTTGATCAGGACGCGAAAAAATTCCTTCCCATTCTCGGTGCCGACCAGCGGCGTGTCGAGCGGCACGCCGGCGCCTTCGAGATGAGCCGGCGTCAAGGTCGAGCCGGACACCGTGACGAGGCCGACGCGCTTGCCCGGCGGCAAGGTTGCCTGCACCCACGGCACCTGCATCAGCGACGAGGTAGCAACCGGTACGCCGACGGCCGCCGCGATCTCCTTCTGGAACAGCGAGAGGAAGCCGCAATTGGTGGTGATGGCTTCGGCCCCTAACCGCACGAGATCCTTGGCCGCATCGATGAAATCAGGCAGCAGACCCGCCGCGCCCTTCAGCACCACCTTCTCCGGCGAGGCACCGCTGACCACGCGATAGAGCACAGGGAACGGCCAGGTCGTGCCGTTGCCCATGTCGCCGGGAATGCGGGGGAAGCGCGCCTCCAGCATCAGAATGCCGAGCGGCGCGCCGTAGATGGCCTTGCCGCCACGGGCGGTGCGGGAGGATGTGTTGGCTGGAGTGGTCATGATGCGATCTCAGAAGAAGCGAGTGGGAGCGAACGGCGCCAGCGGAATCTCCGGCTCCTTGCCGCTCAGAAGCTGGGCGACGAGACGGCCGGTGCGGGCCGAGCCGACCAGCCCGATATGGCCGTGGCCGAAGGCATAGACGATGTCGCGGGAGGCGCGCGCATAGCCGATACAGGGCCGGCCGTCCGGCATGCTCGGACGATGACCGAACCAGGTTTTGATGCGCGAGGCCGGAATGTCCTTCGGCAGCTTTGGGAACATGCTGAGGAGGTTGTTGCGCAAGATCTCGGCACGCTTCCAGTTCGGCTCGGCCTCGAGGCCGGCGATCTCGACTGTGCCGGCGGCGCGCAGGCCCTTGTCGGTCCAGTTCACCACCATCTTTGCATCCGACGCCATCATCGAGCTGCGCGGTCCCGATTCCGGGTTCTCGATCATGACGTGATAGCCGCGCTCGGTCTCGAGCGGCAGCGGATCGCCGACGGATGCAGTGAGCCGCTTTGAATGCGCGCCGGCCGCGACCACCGCAGCGTCGCAAGGAATCTCGCCGGTCTCGGTGAGAACCGCGACGAGCTTGTTGCCGGAAAGCTTGAAGCCCGTCGCCTTGGCCTTCACGAGCTTCACGCCGTTTGCCAGCGCATGATTAGAAAGGGCTGCAACATAAGCGCCGGGATCGCGGCAGCGGCCGGCTTCCTCCACCACCACGCCAAACGTGTAGCGCGGATGCAGATCGGGCTCGCGCTGGCGCATTTCGTCGGCGTTGAGCTCCAGCCATTCGACGCCGACGCGCTTGCGCAGGCGCCATCCGAGATCATTGTCAAAATTGCCGCGCGACGGGAACACATGCATCACGCCGTTGCGCTCGACCAGTTCGGGCACGCCGGCTTCTTCCGCGAGCTTCCTGTGCAGCAGCGGCGCATCCTTCAGGAGATCGCGCAGTGCAAAGGCCGTCTTCTCGACCCGCGCCTCGGTCCAACCCGAGAGCAGGTACTTGATCAGCCAGGGCAAGGCCTTCGGCAAGTAGGACCAGCGGATCGCGAGCGGACCGAGCGGGTCGATCAGATAGCCAGGCACCTTCTTCCAGATGCCCGGCTCCGCCGGCGGGATCACCGAATGCGACGACAGCCAGCCCGCATTGCCATAGCTCGCCGCCTGCTCGCCACCGGGCTCGCCGGGATCGATCATCGTGACGCGATGGCCTTCGCGCAGCGCCTCGATGGCGCTGATCACACCGACTGCGCCGGCTCCGATGATGGCAACGTGGCGGCCTTGCGGCATCGCTTACGCCTTCACAGCGGGCGCGAAATCCTTGCCGACCGAGATCGCGCGCGGATCGATGATGCAATGCAGGATCGACGGCTTGCCCGAGGCCAGCGCACGCTCGAACGCCGGCGCGAACTCTTCGGTGCGCTCGACGCGCTCGCCATGGCCGCCGAACGCCTTTGCGTACATCGCAAAATCGGGGTTCTTGAGCTGGGTGCCGACGACGCGGCCGGGATAGTCGCGCTCCTGGTGCATGCGGATGGTGCCGTATTGCGCATTATCGACGACGATGACGACCAGCGCTGCGTCGTACTGCACGGCGGTCGCGAACTCCTGGCCGTTCATCAGGAAGCAGCCGTCACCGGCAAAGGCAATGACAGTGCGATCCGGGTATTGCCGTTTCGCCAGCACCGCCGCCGGCACGCCATAGCCCATCGAGCCCGAAGTCGGCGCGAGCTGGGACGCAAAGCTGTGGAAGCGGTGATGGCGATGGATCCAGCCGGCATAATTGCCAGCGCCGTTGCAGACGATCGCGTCCTTCGGCAGCCGGTCGCGCAGCCAGGTCATGACCTGGCCATACTGGAACGTCCCCGGCAGCTCGCGTGCCTTCTCGGTCCAGGCCAGATAATCGGCGTGCGCCTTGGCCGCTTCGCCCTTCCAGGCGACCGCACCAGCCGGCTTCAGCGTCTCCACAGCGGCGGCGAATGCGGCAGGCGTCGCCTGGATCGCGAGCTCGGGCTGATAGATGCGGCCGAGCTCTTCCGAGCCCGGATGCACGTGAATCAGCTTCTGCTGCGGAGTCGGAATATCGAACAGCGTGTAGGACGACGACGGCATTTCCGACATACGGCCGCCGATGAGAAGAATGACGTCCGCGCCGTCGATGCGCGCCTTCAGCCCCGGGCTCGGCCCGATGCCGAGATCGCCGGCATAATGCGAATGATCGGCGTCGATCAGCGACGCACGGCGGAACGAGGTCGCAACCGGCAGGTCGAACCGCTCGGCAAAGCGCGCGATGCTCTTGGTCGCCTCATCGCTCCAGCGCGAACCGCCGAGAATGACGAGCGGCGCCTTGGCGCGCGCGAGCATGGCGCTGACACGCTCGATATCTGATGGCGCGGGCCAGCTCACCGCCGGCTCGATGCGCATGGCGTCGGCAACAGCAGCGGTTTCGGTCAGCATGTTCTCCGGCAACGAGATCACGACGGGGCCGGGACGGCCCTGCATGGCGACGCGGAAGGCGCGCGCGACCAGCTCGGGAATGCGGTCGGGGCGATCGATCTCGACCGCCCATTTCGCCATGGTGCCGAACACTGCCTTGTAGTCGAGCTCCTGGAACGCCTCGCGCTCGCGCATGCCGGTGTCGACCTGGCCGACGAACAGGATCATCGGTGTCGAATCCTGCATCGCGATGTGGACGCCGTGGCTGGCATTGGTCGCGCCGGGGCCGCGGGTGACGAAGCAGATGCCGGGCCGGCCCGTGAGCTTGCCATAGGCTTCCGCCATCATCGCGGCGCCGCCTTCGGCGCGGCAGATCATGACGTCGATCGGGCTGTCATGCAGCGCATCCAGCGCTGCGAGATAGCTCTCGCCCGGCACGCAGGTGACGCGCTCGACGCCTTGGGCGACGAGCTGATCGATCAGGATCTGGCCCCCGGTCCGGGTGTTGCGAATGGTCATGACATCTCCCTACAGGCTTTGGCGATGCGCTTCACGGCCTCGCGCAAGTATCGTTCCGAGGTGGCGTAGGACAGGCGGACATAGCGCGCAAGATCGAAAGGCTTTCCGGACCCTGCGCTGGCATCATGCCCGTCCCTGATGTTTGCACTACCCGCCATTCGCGATGATGCGACGGCAGTGATCGAGCGCGGCGCCGATCAAATTGTCGCTCGCCTCCGGGGTGCGGAACGCCGAATGCGCCGACAGCGTTACGTTCGGCAGTTCTGTCAGGGGATGACCGGCAGGCAGCGGCTCGACGGTGAAGACGTCGAGGCCGGCATGCCCAAGATGGCCCGAGCGCAGCGCATCGAGCATCGCGTCTTCGTCGACGACGGCGCCGCGCGCGGTGTTGATCAGGATGCTGCCCTTGCGCATCATCGCGATGCGCTCGCGCGACAGGAAACCCTTGGTCTCGTCGTTGAGCAACAGATGCAGCGAGACGACATCGCTGTCAGCGAGCAGCTTATCCAGCGAAACGAACGCGACGCCGGGATGCGTCTTCGGCGACCTATTCCAGGCGATCACCCTCATGCCGCAGCCTGCCGCCATGCGCGCGGCTTCCGCGGCGATGCCGCCAAACCCGACCAGGCCAAGCGTCTTGCCGGTGAGCTGGACCGCGTCGCGACGCAGCCAATTGCCCTCGCGCATGCCGCGATCCATCTCGCCAAAACCTTTTGCCGAGGCCCACATCAGGGCGATCGCGCATTCGGCCACGGCCGTGTCGCCGTAGCCCTTGATGATGTGAACGGCGATGCCGCGCTGCTTAAGCTCGTCCGGATTCATGTAGCTGCGCGCCCCGGTGCCGAGGAAGACGACGTGTTTCAGGGCCGCACATTTCGCGGCAACCGCCGTCGGCACTGCGGTGTGATCGACGATCATGATCTCGACGCCGTCCATCAGGCGCGGCAAATCGTCAGGCGTGACGGCCGGGTTGCGGTTGATGCTGACCGGAAGCTGGTTGGCTCGCAGCAGCTTTTCAGTCACGGCTGCAAGCGTGTCGTTGGCATCGACGAACAGGGCGCGCACGGGCTTATCTTTCATGTTCTGGAGAAAGAATACTATCTTGCATTTAGTCCTGAATACAAGAATAGTCCAGAAGCCGGACTGAACCTCTCTTCAGGAGCAACTGCCATGAATCGCAGGGACGCACTCACCACTGTCGCCCTCGCCGGCGCGGCGATGGCCGCGGCAGGTTCGGCCAAGGCCGACACCACGCCGACCTCCACGCTCGACCGTATCAAGAAGAGCGGCGTGCTACGGATCGCCGTCATCGCTGGCCAGGATCCGTATTTCCACAAGGACCTCACGACCAATCAATGGTCGGGCGCCTGCATCGACATGGCCAACGACATCGCCGGCAAGCTCGGCGCCAAGGTTGAGACGCTGGAATCGACCTGGGGCAACCAGATCCTCGATCTTCAGGCCGAGAAGATCGATCTCGCCTTCGCCGTCAATCCGACGCCCGAGCGCGCGCTGGTGATCGACTTCTCCTCGCCCTTTCTGGTGCACTCCTTCACCGTCATCACCAAGAAGGGTTTTGCCAAGCCGCAGACATGGGCTGAATTGAACAAGCCCGAGGTCAAGATCGCCGTCGACATCGGCTCCACGCATGAGACCATTGCGCGCCGCTATTGCTCGAAGGCGACGATCCTCGGCTTCAAGGAGCGGAACGAGGCGATTCTCGCCGTCTCCACCGGGCGCGCGGACTGCAACATCTCGCTCGCCGTGCTTTCGGTCGCGACCTTGAAGAAGAACCCGACGCTCGGCGAGCTCGCGGTGCCGCGGCCGCTGCTCACGCTGCCGACCAACCTCGGCATCCGTGCCGAAGGCGATCGCCGCTACAAGGATTTCCTCAGCGCCTGGGCCGATTACAACCGCGCGCTCGGCCAGACCCGGGAGTGGATGCTCAAGGCCTTTGAGACCATCGGCCTCAGCGCGGAGGATATTCCGCCGGAGATCCAGTTCTGACGCCCGGCAGGCCGGATTTGGAGAGCCGGCTTCTAAGATTTCAGAACAAGGCGGCGTCGAAGGCCTGTCCGTAGATCATTGCGGCCACAAGTGAGAGCAGCAGGCCCGCTCCCGAGAAAATCAACAGCACTTTCAGAGTTTCGACGTCAACGTTGATTCTCGTCGCGCGGGATATTGCCTTTGCCAATGCAACCATCATCGCCAGCTCCGAGCCTGGCCGCGCGGTCGCGCGACCTGACTTTATCTAGCGTTGTTTGGCGCATTTGCGTGTGAGGCAGATTACAGGTGATCCTGCAAAGCGCCTTCGTAAGTCAGCCCTGCGTTAATCCCGCGACACACGCGGCGTCGATGGCGTGACGTTCGCCGGCGTGTGGAAGTCCAGCCGCGCCCGGCGTTCCTCGCGCACTCCGGATTCGTCGCCGAACTCGATATATGTCTGCGCGTCCTGCTTCCATTGCGGCCATGGCGTCGCCGGCGTGCGGGGATCGCCGGTTCGCGCGAAGGCTATCAGCGTATCCATCATGCGTTCGGACAGCGCGCGATCGAACTCGGTCCAGACGCGCGTGGTGCGGAACTTGTTGAAGGTGTCCTGGGTTCCGAACCAGTAAGGCACATCGGAGGTGTGATAGGCGCCGATCTTCTGCGGGCTGTCGAAGAACTCGATGCCTGGCGCAAAGGGGTGCACGCGGGAGAACATGTACATGTAGAACGGCGCCTTGCCGGTCTTCGCTTGTGCAACGGCCCAATTGCGCGTGCCGATCTCGACCAGCCCCTCGCGCGCGGCGAGCAGGCCCATGGCTTTCGCCTCACCGTCGGTCTTGGCAGGATAGAGCGCGAGGAAGCGGTCGGCCTGGTCGCCATAGAGTTTTCGCGCGGCGGCAACATAGGCCTCTAGATTTCCGCCGGTGCGCAGATCATTCGAGCTCTCGTCGCTCGTGAAGCCTGCGACAGTGGCAACGTCGTTCTGCTTGCCGGCGGCGAAGATGTTCGGCACGGTATCCGGCAACACGTAACCGTCGATATCGGGCGTGACGGAGATGGTGCCGGCGCAGCCGAGCTGGCAGTCCTTCTGGACCGCCAAAATCTTGTCGGCCTGGATCAGCCGCATCTCGGCGAGCGATGCTGCACCGAGCGCCGACTGCACCTCGAGGCCGATCTTCTCGGCGGCCGGCAGCGCCGGGAATTTGAAGCGGTTGTCGAACATGCTCAGGCTCATCGCGAAGCCGCGATTGAACAAGCCCTTCGCCAGCGGGCTCGCCTCCAACGCGGACACCGACATGGCGCCGGCCGACTGCCCCGTGATGGTGACGTTGTCGGGATCACCGCCGAACTGCGCGATGTTGCGCTTGACCCATTGCAGGGCCGCGACCTGATCCATCAGGCCGTAATTGCCGGAGGCGTGGTTCGGCGATTCCGCGGTCAGCTCGGGATGGGCGAGATTGCCCAAAATGCCGACGCGATAGTTGAAGCTGACGAAGAGCGTGCCTTTCTTCGCAACGTTCTCGCCGTCATACATCGCCATGCCGCTGGAACCGAGCGTGAAGCCGCCGCCATAGATCCAGACCACCACCGGCAGCTTCGCGCCTGATTTGGCGCCAGCGCTTGCCCAGATGTTCAGATAGAGGCAGTTCTCGCTGGTCGCCTCCTCGCCGAAATAATGATTGAGATTGTGCCGGCGCAGCACCTGGATGCATTCGGCTGCCAATCGGTCAGCGTGATAGACGCCGTTCCACGCCTCGACCTTCTGCGGCGCGCGCCAGCGAAGATCGCCGAGCGGCGGCGCGGCAAAGGGAATGCCGAAATAGGCTTTCACGCCCGACGGCAAAACCTTGCCGGAGACAGCGCCGGAATCGATGCTGACGGGATCTCCGGGAATAGGCGTCGCGACGATCTGCGCCGGCGCGGGCCAGGCGGCCAGCATCGCAAACGTGCCAAGGACGGTCGCAATCGAAAAAGCGGAAAATCGCCGAGAGTGCCCGGCGTTGTTGTTCGATAGGCTCATCCGGCCTCCCTCATTTTCTTCTTGTCGTTGGTATTCAGGCTGAGCTCCGCCCACAAGCGAAAGCGCGTGCCCTCGTTGAGCGGAATAACATGAAACGGCTGACCGAAGATTGCGAGGGGTTCCTTGCCGGGCTCAAATCGCGGCCAGGCTTCCGCAACATCCGGTACGCCGGTCGTGACGAAGCGTAGCAAGCTCGTCTGGAACCGCGCTGCGACATCGATGTCGGCCGGTGTCATCGGCCCGCCCTTGCGCTTCAGGATCGGACGATCGATGAAGTTGGGCAGATGCGCCCACAGGCAGGCGTTGTCCGCGCCGTGGGTTGGCCCCTGCGACAGGAATGGCTCCAGCGCCGGGCGATGGTCGAACCGGCTCAGCCACGCCGCGCCGCCGGCGGCTGCGTGATGCCGGGCGAGATCGGCCATCGGGCGATGCCAGAAAGCATCCGACAACAGTGCCTTGTACGGGTCCTCGTCGAGGCGTGCGGTGCCCCGATAGTAAGCCAGCAGGCGCTCCCAACCGGCATCGCCGAAGGCGGCGCGCACGTTCCGCTCCGTGGTGCGGATCATCGCGGCCGGCGGGGTGCTCTTCAGGAACATCACCATCTCGTCGCGGCAGGAGCCGAGCCAGAGCGGAATGTCGCGCAAACTCCCGTCGGCAAAGACATCGCGCGGCTCGCGCGGGATCACGGTGCCGTCGAGCGCCGGCCCGTACACGGTGCCTGACGTCGTCTCCTCCGCGAGCCTCCGGCCGACTTTCTCGACCGCCGAGAACAGCTGCGGCAACGGCACGGACGTGATCGCGCTGGTGTCGCGCTCGAGCTGAAGCTCGGCAAGCACACGGCGCACGACGTCGTCGGCATGGTCAGCACTCATGATATTCCGCCCGGGCGCACTGAGCGCCAGGGCGCGGCTGAACTTGCCCTTGGCCTGAGGCAGGGTTGCGAGCGCAATCACCATCGACGCGCCGGCCGATTGTCCCGACAGCGTCACGGCCTCAGGATCGCCGCCGAAATTGGCGATATTGGCATGCACCCAGTCGAGCGCGGCGAGCGCATCCGAGATCGCGAGGTTGTTCGCCTCCCCGAGTCCATGGCGATGCAGTTGCAGGAAGCCGAGCGGCCCGAGCCGGTAGTTGATGGTGACGATCACCGCCGGGCCGTGCGCGGCGAGGAATGCGCCGTCGTAGTCGGCGCCGCCGCCGGTCACGAAGGCGCCGCCGTGGATGAAGAACAACACCGGCAACGGCCGATCGGCTCCCGCCAGCGTCCAGATGTTCAGGCTGAGACAGGACTCCTCAACGGCATGATCGAGGTGCCCGGGCTGCGGCGCGTAAGCGCCGTAGTCCGTGCAGCGGCGCGGCTCCGTCCACGCGGGCGGCGGCGTCGCCTTGGCAAAGCGCCGAGCGACCGCGAACGGAATCCCTTTGAAGGCGCGGACGCCCGCCTGCTCGGCGCCGACGACGGGGCCGCGCGTAGTCGGAACTGCGTTGGTCAGCATGCGCTATTATCCTGTCTCTTCGCTCAAGCGCGCCGCTTGCCGAGATCGGCGATATCGACGGTATGGGTTTCACGCGCGGTCGCGGCCGCGACCGCCGAGATCACGCAGCAGCAGGCGACGAAGGTCGCGACCGGAATCCAGCCGTTCGGTCCGTCACCGACCAGGCTCGCGCTCACCAGCGGCGTGAAGCCGGCAGCGAGGAAGCCGAGCTGGGTGCCGATCGCGGTGCCGGAATAGCGCACACGCGCCTCGAACATCTCCGCGTAGAACGACGGCCAGATCGCGTTCGGCGCAGCGTAGACGACGCCGGACAGGATCATCGCCGCGGCGAAGATCGCGATCGTGTTGCCCGACGTGATCAGCATGAAATAGGGGAACAGCAGCACCGCGCAGCCGAGCACGCCGCCGATGAATACCGGCTTGCGGCCGATCTTGTCGGCGAGCAAGGCCCAGAACGGCTGCGTGATCAGCGCTGTGACATTGCCGAGCACGCCGGCCCACAGCATGGTCGGACGCGCGACGCCGAACTTGCTCGTTGCGTAGCCGAGCGCGAATACGGCCGTCAGGGTGCTCACCGTCGCGATCAGCGCGCAGGCGATCACGCGCAGCACGTCGGGCCAGTAGTCGCGCAGCAGTGCGACGACGGGGAAGCGCGCGACCTGCGCCTTGTCCTTGATGTCTTCGAATACCGGCGTTTCCGGCATGGTCCGCCGCACCAGATAGGCGACCAGCAGCACCAGCGCGGAGAGCAGGAACGGAATGCGCCAGCCCCAGCTCAGCAATTGATCTTCGGGCATGCTGGAGATGGGAATGAACACCAGCGTCGCCAGGATCGCGCCGGCCTGCGTGCCGCTCAAGGTCCAGCTCGTGAAGAAGGCGCGGTTGGAATTGGCGGAATGCTCCAGCGTCAGCGAATTCGCCCCGCTCTGCTCGCCGGCGGCCGACAAACCTTGCAACAGGCGGAGCAGCGTCAGGATGACAGGCGCGGCATTGCCGATCGTCTTGGCGTCCGGCAACAATCCGATCGCGAGCGTCGAGGCACCCATCACCACCAGCGTGAACAACAGCACCGTCTTTCGTCCGATGCGATCGCCGAAATGACCGAGGATCACGGCGCCGACGGGCCGCGCGATATAGCCGATGCCGAAGCTCAAGAGCGCGAGCAGCGTCCCGGTCGAGGGGGCGACATTGGCGAAGAACACTTTTGGAAAGATCAGCGCGGCCGCGGTGCCGTAGATGAAGAAGTCGTAGTATTCGAGCATGCTGCCGACGAAACTGACGAGCGCGGCGCGCTTCGGCAGCATGCCAGGTGTGGCTTCCGCGGTGGACGGCGCGTGCAGCGATGCGACTGAGGTCGAGCTCATGAAATTCCTCCCCGTGTGAGATGTTGGTCGCGGCTCGCTTCTGGCCGTCCGGCCGTGCGCGCTTTTTTGTTTGGTTGCCGCAATCTCGTTTCGAACATAATGTACGAACTAGTACGTTTATGCAAGACGACATCGAAAGACATCGGATTGGGCGAAATTTGCCTTCACCTTCAAGGTGATCCATAGAAACCGGCGGGAGAAATTGTGATGCTCAAGCGCATGCCGCCCCCATCGAAGCGCACCAACGACCCCGAGCGCACCAAGCGCGACATCCTCGAAGTGGCGATGGCCGAATTCGCCTCGGAAGGCTATTCCGGCGCCCGCGTCGACGCGATCGCGGCGCGGACGCGCACCTCGAAGCGGATGATCTATTACTATTTCGGCGGCAAGGAGCAGCTCTACCTCGCCGTCCTGGAAGAGGCCTATCGCAGCATCCGCGCGCTGGAGGACCAGCTCGACATCGCCAGCTGCGACGCGCGCGAGGGACTGCGCCGGCTGATCGAGGCGACCTTCGACCATGACGAGCGCAATCCGAACTTCATCCGCCTCGTCAGCATCGAGAACATCCACCATGGCAAGCACCTGAAGCAGAATTTGCAACTGCGCCAGCTCAACGCCAGCGTCATCGCGACCCTCGACGGCATCCTCAAGCGCGGCCGCACTGAGGGCACCTTCCGCGACGACGTCGACGCCATCGATTTGCATCTGGCCATCTCCTCCTACTGCTTCTTCCGCGTCGCCAACCGCCACACCTTCGGCGCTCTGTTCGACCGTGATCTGAGCGAGCCGAAGGTGCTGGCGAAGAGCCGTGCGCAGATCGTGGAGATGATTTTGGCGTGGCTGGGGGCGGGGAAGTGAAGCGCGGCTGATCGCGTCGCCTATCCACCCGCCTGCGCACCTGCGGCGATCTATCGAGGCAACCATCCGGCCGGACTACTTCAGGTTGGATTTGGGATCGGATGGTCGCTAGGATACCGTCCGAAAGTCAGGCAAACGCGTCTCGGGGCAGCAACCAAGATGCCGCATTTCGACCGACCCGCCACTATCGTTCTCGCGCTGCTGGGCGATACTTGCCACGCCCCGTATCATGTGGGCGCATATGAAGGCCTGGTGCAGGACCCGACCCTGACGCCGAACTGGCTCTGTGGCAGTTCGGCTGGGTCGATCGCCGCAGCTATCATTGCCGGCAACTCACCCGAGAGGCGCCAGCGCGCATTGCGTGAATATCTCGAACTCTGTATGCGCGCGCCGCTGGCGAGCGCCCCATCACAGCTTTCGCCGTTAATTCGCGGCGTACGCGGGCAGTTCGGCTTCGCAAGCCGAAACGAGCAACGCAGATTCACCGCCGCCCGCGAAATGCTTTTGCGTCTGGTCGATTTCGACCTGATTAACGAAGGATCGGTGCGGTTGACGATGGTGGCGACGAACGCCGCGTCGGGACGCTGGAGGATATTCGACAACCGGCACGCCAGGATCAGTCCAGAGCACGTGCTGGCGAGTAGCCTCGCTTCGCCTGAGAACATAGGCGTCTCCATTGACGGCCAGCTCTACTGGAACGATGAGCATCTTCCGTTCACGGCGCTCGACGGACTGCTGGACAGCGAGCCGGGCGACCATATCGCCTTCGTTGTCGACCCCTGGAGCAGGGTCGCTCGGTCTCCTGTGTCGCTGAATGAAAAGCGCTCGCGCGCGAAAGAAATCACCAGCGCGACCCGGGTGGTCAAGAATATCGATTCCGTCGCCAATCAGTTTTCGTTGAAGGCTGCTGCGCGCGACAACTCGTTCAAACCGCTTTCCGCCGCCACGGCCGAACCAAGCCGACTCGATATCATCCATGCGGTCGTTGCGCGCGACGTCCAGTGCGCCCCGGAACCAGATTCGGCCATCAGGGAAAGTCAAAGAACCCGCGACATGGTCAGCCTCGCAACGCGAGAGGCTCCCTGGGATCGGCCGAGAGAAACATCCGCGGCCGTGCACAAAATCATCGGCGGAGGCATTTCGACAAAGACTTTTCCTGATGAGCCAATCCGAGGTTCACCCGTTGCAATACATCCCTCGCGAACCGACGAGGTGCGTTCAGGTACGAGCGCGAATGCATCGGATGATCTGACAAGCATCTTGGGTGCAGATCCGGCGTACAGAAAGGCGTTTAAGGATCTCATTGGCGCGCCGCGACGCTCCGCTCGGGAACCATCACCGCCGCAAAGGCAAAGCCTGAATTTCACGTTGGAGGGCGAGCAGGCGCGCCAGAGCGAAGCCGTCTGGGGAAGCCAATTTGACCTCGCTGTCAGCTATGGACTGGCTGGAGAGGGTGACCTCGGAGGTGTTCTCAGCAAGGAAATTGATCGTCTGATCGCCCGGCCTTCAATGAAGCTCGGCATCACGATCGTGCCGAAAGGGCTGCTTCTGGCCGACGGCATCGCTACGCGCGAAGCACGCTTCGAAAATGGAACGCTGACAGGAGAGGCGCCGCGCTTCAAACTTGCAGCCCCGTCTCGATCCGAGCCTTTGGATGCCGAAGCTGAACCATCCGGCATTCACATCGTCCTCTCGGTCGCCGGCGCCCTGATACACACGTTCTTTCTCGAAATCCATCTCGTGGATGCTTTGGGATCAACTGCATACGCTCCCGTCGTGATTGATTTCGACCTGCAGGCAATTGCTGCAGCCAAGCTGGAAGAGCGGATCGCCGAGCTCGTCATCACCAGCAAGGGGGATTCCTGGCAGGTCTACTGGAACGTCGACGGCGTACGCGGCGAGCCCGAGGTCACCTCGGTGGTAACCCCTTCGAAGCTGAAAGCTGCCTACGATTCCCTCATCGTCGACGACATCAGGAAGATCGCGAACAACGCGTTGTGGAAGAGCATTGATGAGGAGCTGACTTTGCCTTCCGACGACATCTCGCGCGACCTGGCGCGGGAAGCGATGCAGGCCGCTGTTACCGTCGGATCGAAACTGTACCGCCTGTTCTCGGAAGATCCCGTCTTTCAGAAGATGTTCCAACAAATCGAAGCGCTGCCCCTGGGGGCCAAGATCGCCGTAATCACCGATTCCGTCGTCCTTCCCTGGGAGATGCTTTATCCTCTCGACTATATCGACGGCTATCCGGCCGAAAATTACCAGCCGGAACAATTCTGGGGCAACCGCTTCGTCATCGAATCGCTGCTCATCGTGACGTCAACGGAAGAGAAATTACCGACGAATCGCCAGCAAGCCCGCCCACTTCACGTCACCATGGGCCTGAACGAGGGCATCGACCTTGAAAAGGCCTGGGAAGGCCGCAAGCTGCTTCCGGTGAAATTGCAGAAGGACTATTTCGACCTGAAGCTCGCGCACCGCGGCAACTATGCAAGCGGCTTCAATCAGGTCATGACTGCATTTCGCGACCAATCCGCCAACGCGAGCCTGATCTATTTCTTCTGCCACGGGACTGCCGATATCCTCGAGTTCGAGAAATCAAAGCCTTTTACGGCGTTCCACGTCAGCGGCCCTCCCTTCGAGAATTGGCCACTGGTGTTCGTCAACGCGTGCGACGCCGGCAATATATCCCCGGTCTCCTTCCTGTCCTTCCGAAAGGAATTCCGGAAGCGACGATCTGCAGGTCTCGTGGCGCCGTCGTTTCCAATTCCGACCTTGTTCGCCGCCGTGCTGGCGAGGACGTTCATAGAACGCTATGCCGAGCGGATCCCCGTCGGCAAGATTCTGTTCGATCTTCGCCGGGAGTTGCTCGCCAGGGATAATCCGCTCGGCCTGTGGTATTCGCTGCAATGCCCTCTCGACCTGAAGGCACCGACCTGATGGCTCAGAAACCCGTCACGCTCATCGTGAGCGATCTTCACATGGGAGATGGAAAACGCGGCGACGATTTTGTCGACGACAGGCAGCAGTTTGCGAACTTTGTTCATCAACAGGCACAGACCGACGAAGGCCGGCGCGGCGAGATCGAGCTGATCATCAATGGCGACCTTCTCGAATTCGTTCAGGTTCTCCCCGAACGATATACCTTGAACTCGCCCGACTTCTGGTGCTCGGAAGAGGAATCGCTGGCCAAGCTGGATTGCATCCTCGCCGGTCATCCGGAGGCGTTTGCCGCGCTCGCCGAATTCCAGAAGCCCGGCAACATCGTGACGATCTTTGCCGGAAACCACGACATAGACCTCTACTGGACAAAGGTGCAAGACCGCCTCCGCCGCGAGGCTGGCAACGTCAACATCGAACTCGGTGACGATACCTACGTGCGTTACGACGGCAGGCTGCACATCAGCCATGGCCATCTGTTCCCGTCGATCGATCCCGTCAACGGCTTCAAGCACTGGCGCAATCCGATTCTTCACATGCCGGACGACAAGGAAGCGCCGCGGTTGGAGATGTGTGTTGGGACCCTGTTCGTTGTCCGATTCGTGAACCTGCTCGAGAACAAATACCCCTTCGTCGACAACGTGCATCCCCAGACCGAGTTGGTTCGGATCCTGCTTCGTGAAGACCGATGGGGACTGCGGACGGTTGGATGGCTCGGCGCCAGGTTCGTCATCCAGCATTTCGGCGCATCGCTCTCCGCCGAGAGCAGAGACGACATCGGACCGGAGCTCCTGGGCGCCATACGGGGCGATGTCTTCTTTCGCGAGAAGCTTGCCGGGCTCTGCCGCGACCTGCTTGGTTGGCACGAAACAACCGAAGCCGACGTCCTCAAGCGCTTCGCAAGCGAGGAGCAGGTCGCAGAGCTTCTCGACTTGCTGCTGAAGGCGGACCCGACCTTGACCAAATGGACCGATGTTCTGGAAATCGCCAAGCCCGCTGTCAATTCAGCCGAAGAGCCTGGCGGAGCGACGCTGATGTTGCACGACGCCTCACGGATCGACGCGCGGGCAGAATGTTTGACCATTGCTCGAAACAAATGGAAGGCGCTCGCGGAAATCGTCGTGCTGGGCCACACCCACCTGCCAGAGTCCGTTGAGGAGAACGGGCGCCGGTACTACAATCCCGGTTCATGGACGCGATATATCGAGGACCCTTCCTCTCTCACGCTGCGGGATCTCGAGGACGACAACACCTATCCATACGAGCTCAACTACGTCCGCATCGAGGATGACGGCGGCAAGCTCCGGAGCGAGCTGCTCTGCGTGGATCGTCGGACAAAGAGCGCACTCAGTACGGCATGACTATTCGTCTCACCACGAAAAGGCAGGCGATAGAGGCTCCTCATCCACCCTTCTTCTGCCGTGTGCTCGCCAGCAGCACCAGCATGAAGGACGCCGTGGTCATCAGCGTCGAGATCGCGGCGATGGTCGGGTCGATCTCGTCGCGCAGCGCGGTGAACATGCGCTTGGTCAGCGGCTGATACTGGCCGCCGGAGATGAAAAGCGCGACGATGGTTTCGTCCATCGCCGAGATGAAAGCGAAGATGCCGCCCGCGAGCACGCTGGACTTGATCTGCGGCAAGGTCACAGCGAAGAAGCTGCGCAGGCGGCTCATGCCGAGGCTGCGCGCCACCATCTCCTGCGCCGGATCGAAGCTTTGCATGCCCGCCAGCACGGAGATGACGACGTATGGCAAGCCCAGCATCACGTTCGCCAGCACGAGGCCCGGCAAGGTCGCAACCAGGCCGACCTTGGCGTAGACAAAGAAGATGCCGACGGCGGTGATGATGATCGGCACCACCAGCGGCAGCAGCAGCGCCATGTGGAAGATCCGCATGATACGCAGCTTGGATTGGCTGATGGCGTAGGCGGCGGCGACGCCGAGCGGCGTCGCGATCAGCACGGTGAGAAACGCGACCGTCAGCGTCACCCGCGTCGCCTGCATCCAGGCCGGGTTCGAAAAATATTGCTGATACCAGCGCAGCGAGAACGACGGCGGTGGGAAGGTCAGGAAGCGCGCGCTGGAGAACGAGATCGGCGCGATGATCAGTACCGGCAGAATCAGATAGATCAGCACCAGCGCGCTGATCACGTAGAGAGCGATCCGTGCTGGCGATACACGCGTCATTTCTGCCCCAAGATGCGATCGAGCGAAATGAAGCGGCTGACGACGGCGAAGATCAGCAGCACGCTGGCGAGCAGCACCACCGCAACCGCGCTGGCCGCGCCAAACTGGTTGTAGAGCTCGACATTCCGGCTCACCAGCATCGACACCATCACCGTGCGACCGCCGCCGAGCAGCTCCGGCGTGATGTAGAAGCCGAGGCAGAGCACGAACACCATGGTGCAGCCCGCGAGCATGCCCGGCAGCGACAGCGGCAGGAAGACGCGCATGAACGTCAGCGATGGGCTCGCGCCGAGGCTGGCGCCGGCCTGCATCAGATCCCCCGGGATCTTCTGCATGGTGGCATAGAGCGGCAGCACCATGAACGGCAGCAGGATGTGCACAGTCGCGACCACCGTGCCAAACGTGTTGTGCACCAGCGCGAGCGGCTCGCCGATGACGTCGAGATAGCGCAAAAGCTGGTTGATCACGCCGGTGCGCTGGAGCAGCGCCAGCCAGGCATAGGCCCGCACCAGCACGCTGGTCCAGAACGGGAGCACGACCAGCGCCAGGATGAGGATGCTCCATCCTTTCGGCACGGAATTGGCGAGATACGCCACGGGATAGCCGAGCAGCAGCGCGATCACGGTGACCGCGAGGCTGATCTCGAAGGTCAGCGCAAAGCTACGCCAGTAGATGTCCTCGGTGAAGATGCGGCGGTAGTTCTCCAGCGTGAAGCCGTCGTGGTAGATCGACTGCCAGGCGAGCCAGCCGACCGGCAACACGATCAGAGCCAAGATCACCAGCAGCGCCGGCGACACCAAAGCCAGCATCAGGCCGTGCTCACGGCGCTGATGCTTCTGCGATGGATCTGGCACGGATGTCGTCAACGCTGCCTCGCTCACTTCTGCATGAACGATGCCCAGCGCTTCTCGGCGGCCTCGCCGGCCGGCGAGGACCACCAGGCGTAGGACATTAGCGCCTGCTTGGCCGCATTGGCCGGCTCGCTCGGCAATTGCGCGGCGCGCTCGGGCTTGATCACGCTGGTGTCGAACGCCTTCGGATTGCCCGGGCCGTAGTCGATATTGAGCGGCAGATTGGCCTGATGCACGGGATCGACGGCCTCGTTGAGGAATTTCACCGCCGTGTCGAGATTCGGCGCGCCCTTGAGGATGCAGAGCGAGGTGCTTTGCAAGATGCCCTGGTTATAGGTGAATGCGACTTTTGCGCCTTCCTTGGCGACGGCGCTGACGCGGCCGTTCCAGGCCATCTCCATGTCGACCTCGCCGTCGTTGAGCAGTTGCGCAGATTGCGCGCCCGAGGTCCACCACACCGTGATGCTTGGCTTGATCTCGTCCAGCTTCTTGAAGGCGCGATCGACGTCGAGCGGGTAGAGCTTGTCGGGCGCGACGCCGTCGGCCATCAGCGCCGCCTCGAGCGTGGCGATCGGATGGTTGCGTAGCGCGCGGCGGCCGGGGAATTTCTTGACGTCCCAGAAATCCACCCAGCTGTTCGGCGCGTCCTTCGGGAAGGTCTTCTGGCTGTAGGCCAGCACGCTGGAATAGAACTCGTAGGACACCGAATAGGGACTGCGATACGCCTCCGGCATCGCCGCAGCGTTCGGGATCTTCGAGAAGTCGAGTTTTTCGATCAGCCCCTGCTCGCCGCCGCGCAGGCAATAGCCGGTCGGCGTGTCGACGACATCCCAGATCGGCTTGCCGCTGCCGACCTGGGTCTTGATCGCGGGCCAGGCGTCGGGAATGGAATCCTGGTTGATGGTGATGCCGAGCTTCTTCGCCGAGGGATCGAGGATCGCCACGGTCTGCGCCTGCTGATAGGCGCCGCCTTGCGAGACGAAGGTGATCTGCTCGGCGGCGCTGGCCGCGGTGCCGCTGAGCCCAATCGCGCCGAGCGAAGCGCCCAACAGGGCGTAGCCAAAGTGCTGTTTCATCGTCATCCTCGCCTCCTCTGTCACCAAATAAATGTCATTGACCGATCGCATCGAGAAACTGGTACCAGCCGGCGACCATGCGCACGGCAGGTTCGCGCAACGGATAAAACGGAATGGCTTGCAGGCGCCGCGCATCTAGCAGCCCGACATCGGGCGTCTCGTCGCGGACGAAGGCGGCGAGATAACGGCCCATCAGGCTCGACATCGCAACGCCCGCGCCGTTGTAGCCCATCGAGAACAGGGTGCGGTCGTCGAGCCGGCCGATATGCGGCACCGAGTCCATCGTCATTGCGACGAGGCCCGACCATTTATACGCGAGCGGCACCTCAGTGAGATCCGGGAAGATGCCGATCATCGCCTTGCGCAGCGCATCGAACGCGGATTCCGAATCCTGCTTGCCGAAGGCGCCGCGGCCGCCAAAAATGACGCGATTGTCGACCATGCGGAACCAGCGCATCATGCGCTTGGTCTCGGTGTAGGTGCGTCCCGTCGGCATCAGCTTTCCGGCGAGATTGCGTGGCAGCTTTTCGGTCGCGACCATGGCGCTGCGGAACGGGATCAGCGTGCGCTGCAACTGCGCGGTCGCGCCGGTGAGATCGGAATAGCTGTTGGTGGCGATGATCGCCTGCTTTGCGCGCACAGCGCCTTGCGGCGTTTCAGCCACGATGCCATCGTTCTCGCGCCGAAGTTTGACGACCGGCGACTCCTGAAAGATGGGGACACCGCGGCGCGCAACGCCATCCGCGAGGCCGCGCAGATAGTTCAGCGGATGGATGCCGCCGGAGCCGGGATTGAGCACGCCGCCGACGAAGATGTCGGAGCCGGTCTCCTCGCGCACACCGCGCTTGTCGAGGATGCGGACCTCGGCGGAGCCCATTTCCTGCTTCATCCACTCCACTTCGTCGATCGCAGCCTTCAGCGTCGTCTCATTGTGCGCAGCCTTGACCTGGCCGGTGCGCGTCAGCGCCGCGCTGGTGATGCCGAACTCCGACACCAGTTCCTCGACGATGTCGGTCGACTCATGTGCGATCTCGTACATGCGCCGCGCCATCGCGCGGCCATGCACGGCATCGACCTCGCGGAACGAGAGACGGAATTTCGCGGTGATTACCCCGCCATTGCGTCCGCTCGCGCCCCAGCCGGGACGGTTGGCCTCGAGCACGATGGGCGAAAGACCGCTCTTGGCGATGTGATGCGCGGCCGACAGGCCGGTATAGCCCGCGCCGATGATCACCACATCCGCTTGGCTCTCGCCCGACAGGACCGGAAACGCGCGCGCCGGCTCCGCTGTGGCTTCCCACAGCGAGTTGGCCGATGGCAGTGCGCTCCAGTCCCGTGTCATGCCCGCGCTCACGGATTTACGCCGCCGGTCCGATCGCCGCGTCGGCGAGCGCCTTCAGTGTTGGGAAGTGGAAGTCCGGCTTGGTCAGCGTCTCGACGGCGGGCGTGCCGCCGAAGCCCGCCATGCCCTGGCGCCGCTCGATCCAGCACACCTTGTAGCCGAGCTTTCGCGCGATCCCGATGTCATGATGCTGACTCTGGGCGACATGCAAAATGTCGGACTGCTTGTAGCCGAAAGCAGACTGCCGGCCCTTGTTGTAGGCGAAGAATTCCGGATTGGGTTTGGCAACGCCGGTCTCGTCGGCGCATACGGTGTCGTCGAAGGGATCGCCGAGCGCGTGCGCATAGCAGGACAGCGCGACGCGATCGGCATTGGTCATCGCAACCAGCCGGAATTTCGTGCGCAGGCGCTTCAGGGCCTCGACGGAATCCGGGAACGGTCCCCAGCGCAGCACCGAAAGCTGGAACACATCGCAGGAGGCATCATCAGCCGGCAGCCCGAGTTCCTTGGCGAGGTAGCGGTAGACGTGGAACATCACCTCGCTCGACCGCTCATAGTGTTGGTCGCGGCCGCGCTTGTAGGATTCGAAGATCTTGTCGTCGCTGAGCTCGGCCGGCGTCTTGCCCGAGATCCTGCGCACCGCGGAGAGCACGCCGGTCTCAAAATCGATCAAGGTGCCGACGACGTCGAAGGTGAGGACCTTGAAATTGCTGAACGAGGCTGCTGACGACATTTTGGCTTCTTCTCTCGGTTGGACAAGGCTTGAGTTCAGTCCCCCACCCTGGGCACGACGATGGTGTCCTCGGGGTGAAGGGTGACGGTGAGGTTGCCGCCGAGCGGCGGAATGCGGCTATAGGCCTGGTGGTAGGCTGGCTGGCGCAGGCTGAGCGCGAGGCCGTCGGCGAGCGCCAGGAAGATGCGCAGGCTCTCGCCCTGGTAGACGATGTCGGTGACCGTCCCGGTCAGCCGGTTGCAGGCCGCATCCTGCGCGCCGTCGTCGATCAGCAGCTTCTCGCTGTGCACGGCGAGCATCAGCGCATCGCCGTCAGGAATGGCGCGGGCGCTGCGCAGCAGCGCGTTGCCGAGCGCGACGCTGGAGGCATCGACACGGCGGACCGGCAACATCGTCGCCTCGCCAATAAAACTTGCGACGAACGAATCCGCCGGGTGATCGTGCAGCCGCTCGGGCTCGTCGATCTGGATCAGCCTGCCGTCCTTCATCACGGCGACCCGGTCGCTCATGGTCAGGGCTTCGCGCTGGTCGTGGGTGACGTAGATGATGGTGGCGCCGATGCGCTTGTGCAGCGTGCGCAGCTCGATCTGCATGGATTCGCGCAGCTGCTTGTCGAGCGCCGAGAGCGGCTCGTCCATCAGGATCAGGCGCGGCTCGAAGATCATGGCGCGCGCCAGCGCTACACGCTGGCGCTGGCCACCGGAGAGCTGTGCGATGCCGCGCTCCTCGTAGCCGGCAAGGCCGACCATCGCGAGCGCCGCGCGCACCTTGTCCGGCCAGCTCGCTTTCGGCAGGCGGCGCGCGCGCAAGGGAAAGGCGACGTTCTCGCCGACACTCATATGAGGGAACAGCGCGTAGTTCTGGAACACGACGCCGATGTCGCGCTTGTGCGGCGGCATCCAGGTGACGTCGCGGCCACCAAAGAGGATCGTTCCACTCGATGGCAGGATGAAGCCGCCGAGGATTCCGAGCAGCGTGGTCTTGCCGGAACCGGAGGGACCGAGCAGCGAGACGAACTCGCCGGCGCCGACATTGAGGGACACGTCATCGAGCGCGCGAACCGCGCCGTAAGCCTTGCTCGCGGACCTGATCTCGACGCTTTCCGCTCGTTTGTCCAACGATCGACCTCGCCCATGTCCCTAGCTGGCGTGCCTCACTGCGCGCCATAAGCCTGCATTATAGACAGGGTTTTGAAGCACCCACGCTCGAAGCGTGCGCCGCACCAAATCTTCTCTCGAAGACCCTGAGTTTAGGCTGTCATGCCAATGACACCAGACTTGGCAGAACTCGGCAATTGCCAAATTCTCACACGGCTCATAACATGGCGTTATGTCTGAGCTGCGCCGGATGCTGCCCTCCAGTAACGCCCTGTTCGTCTTCGACGCAGCGGCGCGCAACGGCAGCTTCACCGCAGCAGCAGCGGAACTGAACGTCACGCAGCCTGCGGTGAGCCGGATGCTCGGACAGTTCGAGGAGCATCTCGGCGTACGCCTGTTCGACCGCAAGGCAGGACGCGCTGTACTGACCGAGGAAGGCGAACTGCTCTATCGCCGCGTGCTCGACGGCTTTCGCAGTATCGAGAGTGGGCTGGTCGAGATCGAGCGGCGCCGCAAGGGCACCGAGACGGTGACGCTGTCGGTCTCATCCGCCTTCACGACGCATTGGCTGATGCCGCGCATCGACAAGCTGCAGCGGCAATTTCCGCAAGTCGATCTGCGCTTCCAGCTCATCTCCGGCGCGCTGCGCGGACCGGTGGAGAATGTCGACCTCGGCATGCGCTTTCGCGATCGCGAGGAACCGTCGTCGGGCGGCACGCTGGTGATGAAGGAAGTCATGCTGCCGATGTGCAGTCCCGGCTATCTCGGCGAGACCGATTCCGCCGAGGGCAACACCATCATTCGTCTCGCCGAGACACCAGGCGATTGGGCCGCGGACTATTCCTCGCTTCTCACCGGGCGCCGCGGTGCGGCCAAGGCGCTGAGCTTCACCGACTATGCCGTCGTGGTGCAGGCGGCCCTACTCGGCCAGGGCATCGCGCTCGGCTGGCTGACCGTCGCCTCGCACTGGCTCCTGACCGGCGCGCTGGTGCCGGCGTCGGAGACGCTCACCACCACCCGGCGCATCTGCGAATTCCTGCCACCGCGCAACCGCCCCATGCGCCCGATCGCCGCCGAGATCCGCGACTGGATCCTCGCACAGATGCAAAGCGAGATCGCTGCGATCGACCGGCTCTATCCGAAGCTCGGCGCGATGGCGGCTTGTTACTAGGCCGCGAACGAACATTCTCGAGAGGTCGTCATGCACGGGCTTGTCCCGGGCATCCACGTTCTCCGTACCGCGGGGCAAGACGTGGATGGCCGAGACAAGCCCGGCCATGACGCTGTGGAAGCATCGGCACCACTCCCTCCACGTCATTGCGAGCGCAGCGAAGCAATCCAGAGTCTTCCCGCGGAGGGATTCTGGATTGCTTCGCTGCGCTCGCAATGACGATTGGATAGAGCTTGGCCTCAACGATGCTCGATGGCGCGGATCACGCCGCACGGCTCGGCGGGGCCGCGCAGGCGTCCGATCGCGATGTAGCCGGGATTGGTGCGCTTGGTGGCGGCACGACGGCAGCTTGTTATTGACGACGGGCGACCGAGGCGCGCTACCTGAAGCGCAGATTGGCGCGCGACAGCTGGCTGATCGACGTGCACCCCATCAGCTTCATGTCGCGCTCGAGTTCGGCGCGCAGCAGGCCGAGGGCCCGTTCGACGCCGGGCCGGCCGGCGGCGGCGAGCGGATAGAGATAGTATCGTCCAAGCCCTACTGCCTTGGCCCCGAGCGACAACGCTTTCAGGATATGGGTTCCGCGCTGGATGCCACCATCCATCATCACGTCGATGCGGTCACCCACGGCATCGACGACTTCGGCGAGTTGATCGAAGGCTGAACGGGAGCCGTCGAGCTGGCGCCCGCCATGGTTGGACAGGACGATCCCGGCACAGCCGATATCAACCGCGCGGCGCGCGTCTTCCACCGACATGATCCCTTTCAGGCAAAACGGCCCGTTCCAGGTCCGCACCATCTCCGCGACATCGTCCCAGTTCATCGCGGGATCCAGCATCTCCGTGAAATAACGGCCGATCGACATGGCGCCGCCGCTCATGTCGACATGCTCTTCCAGCTGCGGGAGCCTGAATTTCTCGTGGGTGACATACTGGATGCCCCATGCCGGCTTGATCGCGAACTGCAGCATCCCGGCAAGCGTCAAGCGGAAGGGAATGCTGAAGCCGGTGCGCAGATCGCGCTCGCGATTTCCTCCGGTGATGCTGTCGACCGTCAGCATCATCACCTCGACGCCCGCCTCCTTGGCGCGCTGCATCATGGCGCGGTTGAGACCTCGATCCCTGTGGAAATAGAACTGATAGACCTGCGGCGTGTCGTAGGCCTTGCGTAATTCCTCGAGGCTAACCGTGCCCAGCGAGGAGACACCGAACATGGTGCCATATTTCGCAGCGGCCGCAGCGACGGCGCGCTCGCCGTCATGATGGAACAGCCGCTGCAAGGCGGTCGGCGAACAGTAGAACGGCTGCGCGAGCTTCTGGCCCATGACCGTCACCGAAAGGTCGACCTGCTGCACGCCGCGCAGCACGTTGGGCAGCAAATCGCAATGCTCGAAGCTGGCGCTGTTGCGGCGATGGGTCGTTTCATCGTCGGCGGCGCCGTCGATATAGTTGAAGATCGGGCCGGGCAGCCGGTGACGCGCCAGCCGCCGGAAATCGTGGAAGTTATGACACTGTGCCAGGCGCATTTCCTACCTCCGCTCACGCACCGCTGCGGATCTCCTATTGATGCTCGATCGCACGGATCGCGCCGCGGAGCTCGGCGAGGCCGCGGAGGCGGCCGATTGCAGTATAGCCGGGATTAGTCCGCTTGGTGGCGGCGAGATCGTCCAGCATGCGGTGGCCGTGATCAGGACGGAACACGATTCTCTTGTCTGGCGAACGCCGCGCGTTCTCCTTCAAGAGCGCCTTCAGCACCGCGACAATGTCCACGTCGCCGTCGAGATGATCGGACTCGTAGAACGACAGGCCGTCCGCCTCGCGCTTGGTCGCGCGCAGATGCGCAAAGGCGATGCGCGGGCCGAAGCGCTCGGCCATCGCCGGCAGATTGTTCTCGGCGCGAACGCCGAGCGAGCCCGTGCACAGGCAGATGCCGTTGGCCTTGGACGGCACGGCATCGAACAGCGCCTGATAGTCGTCGGCGGTCGAGGCAATGCGAGGCAGGCCGAACAGCGGACGTGGCGGGTCGTCCGGATGCAGCGTCAGCGAGACGCCGAATTGCTCGGCGACGGGTGCGACGCGGCCTAGAAATTCAGCGAGGTGCTGACGCAAGATCTTCGGCGTGATGTCGCGATATTGTTCGAGCCGGTCGCGGAATTGCGGAATCGTCATCGGCTCGGTGGTCGAGCCAGGCAGCGCGCTGGCGATAGTCATGATGAGGTAGTCAATGTCCGCCTGGCTCATCTTGTCGAAGAGCTTTTTCGCGCGCGCCTGCTGCTCAGGCGAATACTCCTGGAGTGCTGCCGGCCGCTTCAGGATATGCAGCTCGAACGCGGCAAAGCGATCCTGGTCGAAGCGCATGGCACGGGCGCCGTTCGGCAGCTCCCATTCCAGATCGGTGCGGCACCAATCGACCACCGGCATGAAATTGTAGCAGATGATCTTGATGCCAGCGGCGGCGACCGCCTCCAGGCTCGCGATCCACGCCTCGATCGAGCGCGTCGCCTTGGCCCCGAGCCGCTTGACGTCGTCGGGAATCGGAATCGATTCCACCACCGACCAGGTCAGTTGCGAGCGGCCGGGCTGGCCGTGCTCGATAAAGTTCTTGCGCTCCTCGACTGCCTTGCGCGTCCAGGCTTCACCAATCGGCACCTGATGCAACGCCGAGACGATATCCGTCGCCCCGGCCTGCCTGACATCGTCGAGCGAGACCGGATCATCCGGCCCGTACCAGCGCCATCCCTCTAGCATCATGAGTTGTCTCCAATCAGTTGGCAGTCAACACGACCTTGACGCTCTGCGAGCGGTCGAGCGCCAGCCGCAGCGCGTCCGGCGCGCTCGACAAAGGCCGCTCGGCGGTGACAAGCGACAAAACGTCGACACTGCCGGCCCCAATCAGTTCCACCGCGGTCATGAACTCGAGCCCGAAGCGGAACGAGCCGCGCAGGTCGATCTCCTTGGCCATCACCGCATTCGCCGGCGTCGGAATTTGCCCGCCCGGCAGGTTGCCGATTTGCACGACGATGCCGCCACGCCGAACTGTGCCGATAGCACTGGCAAGGCCCGCGGCCGTGCCCGAGACCTCGAAGGCGACGTCATAAGGACGCGAAGCGGCCTGCGCCTTCAGGCCCTCTTCCCCACCCGCGACATTCTCGACGTGAGAGGCACCAAGCCGGGTCGCGAAGGCGAGCGGCGCCGACGCGATGTCGGCCACCGTGATGTCGGCCATGCCGGCGCGGCGCGCGGCGAGCATGGTCAAAAGTCCGATCGGGCCGGCGCCGAAGATGATGCCACGCTTGCCCTCGATTTTGCCGGCGCGCGCGACCGCGTGCAGGCAGACCGCGAGCGGCTCCGCGAGCGCCGCGGCCTGATAAGACACGTGGTCTGGGATCTTCACGCACTGCGCGGGGATCGCGTCAAAGAAATTGGCGAAGCCGCCCTGCATATGCGGGGTCTTCGAGGCTGAGCCCATGAAGTAGATATTCTCGCAGAGGTTTTGCCGGCCCTCGCGGCAGGCAACGCAATGGCCGCACCAGCGCGACGGATTGACGGCGACGCGGTCGCCGACCTTCAGGTTCGCTGTCGAGCCTGCGATCTCGACGACCTCGCCGGAGATCTCGTGCCCGAGCACGAGTGGCGACTTCACCACGAAATCGCCGGTGCGGGCATGGCGGAAATAGTGCATGTCCGAGCCGCAGATGCCGCCGGCGCCGAAGCGGATGCGCACCATGCCCGCTGCCAGCTTGTCGAGCGGATGCTCGATCATGCGCAGATCTTCGGGGCCGAACAGGGTTGCGGCGAGAGCGACTGAGGTCATTTGGAGAGTCCCATGTATTTTGGCAGCCAGAGGGTCAGTTCAGGAATGTAGGTGATCGCGATCAGCGCGAGCATCAGCGGCACCAGCCAGGGCAGGATCGCGACCGTCGTGCGCTCGACCGAGAGTTTTGCAACCCGCGCCAGCACGAACAGCACCATGCCCAGCGGCGGATGCAGCAGGCCGATCATCAGGTTCAGCGTCATGATCAGGCCGAAATGGATCGGATCGATACCGAGCTTGAGCACGATCGGCAACAGGATCGGCACCAGAATGGTGATCGCCGCCGTGGTGTCGATGAAGCAGCCGACGAACAGGATCAGGATGTTGGCAAGCGCCAGGAACACCCATTTGTTGTGGGTGATGCTGAGCATCCAGTCCGACAGCATTTGGGCTGCCTGCGACACCGTGAGGAGCCAGGCGAAGATTGAGGCGGCGGTGACGATGAACAGCACCGAGGCCGTGGTCTCGATGGTATCGAAGGTCGCCTTCGCCACCGTCTTCAGCGTCATGGTGCGGTAACGCACGAGGCCGAGGAACAGCGACCAGATCACGGCGGCGACCGCGGCTTCCGTCGGCGTGAACCAGCCGAGCGTCATGCCGCCGATCAGGATCACCGGCGCCATCAGCGCCATGACCGCGGAGAAGTCGAAATACCAGTCGATCGCGAGAAGCGTGCCGAGGCCGATAACCACCGCCATATTGGTCGACATGCCGGCAAGCGTCATCAGCCAGATCGCGAGCGGGAAAGCGAGCACGATGGCGATCTCGAGCCCGGCCGAGCCGAGCTGCGGCCAGGAGAACGGCGCATCGCTGCCCCAATTGTTCTTGTGCGCAAAGTAAGTCACGGTCGCCATCATCAGCAGCGTCATCACGACGCCGGGGATGACGCCGCCGAGAAACAGCGCGCCGATCGAGACGTTGGCCATCATGCCGTAGATCACGAACGGCAGTGACGGCGGTATGATCGGGCCGAGCGTCGCGGAGGCCGCGGTCACGCCGACCGAAAACTCGGTGGAGTAGCCGTGGTCCTTCATCGCCTTGATCTCGATGGTGCCAAGACCGGCGGCGTCCGCGATCGCGGTGCCGGACATGCCGGAGAAGATCACCGAGCCGATGATGTTGACGTGGCCGAGGCCGCCGCGCATCCAGCCGACCAGCGCCACAGCGAATTTGTAGATGCGCCCGGTGACACCGGCGATGTTCATGAGATTGCCGGCCAGAATGAAGAAGGGCACGGCGAGCAACGGAAAGCTCTCGACACCGGCAATCATGCGCTGCGCCAGCGTGACGTCGGGCGTCACCCCGCTGACCAGGATGTAGAGCAGCGACGACGACGCCATGGCGATCGCCACGGGAACGCCGAGCAGCATCAGGACGAGGAAACCTCCAAGCAACAGCAGCATGACTTTACCCTTCAAAACCGTCGTAGGCGCCAGGACGTTCGAGGATCGAATAGCCCTGCCGCAGGTGCTGCAAAGCGACCTGAACGGAGCGCACGAACATCAGCACGAAGCCGAGCAGCACAGCGTAATAGACGTAGTTCTTCGGAAAATTGATCGTGGTCATGTTCTCGTCGCCGATGATCTGGATGTAGACCCAGACCAGCTTGATGGCGTAGCCGAAGAAGGCGATCCGGATCAGGTCGATCGCCGACGACAGCGCGCGTGCCACGAGATGCGGCAGATAGCGATAGATCAGGTCGACCTGGATGTGCCGCGACAGCCGCACGCACATCGACGCGCCGATGAAGACCACGCCGATCAGGCAGTAGGTCGCGATCTCCTCGGTCCAGGCGTAGCTGTCGTTGAGCACATAGCGGGTGAAGAACTGGAGGAAGACGGCAAGCGCCATCACCCAGAAGATCACCAGCGCGATCCAGTCCTCGAACGCGTAGATGCCGAGATCGACCTTCGGCGTCGCCTCCTCCTCGAAGGTATGGGCGATCTCGTCCGCGGTGATCTGCCGGTGGGTTTCGGCGGTCGACATGGGGTTACTCCTTAGAGGACGTGAACGTCATTCCGGGCCGACGCGTGAGCGTCGAACCCGGAATCACCGCGTCGGTTACTTCACGTCCTGGATGCGTTCCCAGTCGGCCTTGCGATAGCCAAAGGTCTCGAACGGAACGTTCTTCAGCACGATGTCGCGGAACTCGTTCTTGTCGACCTCGGTCACGGTCAGGCCCTTCTCCTTGAAGAAGGCAACGAGCTTGGCTTCGTTCTGCTTGATCTCGTCGGTCGCCTTGGCGGCGGCCTCCTGCGCAACGTCGGTGAAGATCTTCTTGTCCTCGTCGGAGAGCTTCTTCCAGAGCGCGCCCGCCACCACCGTGTTGAGGTGGTCGACGATGTGGCCGGTCAGCACGATGTGCTTCTGCACCTCGTAGAACTTCTTGGCCTCGATCGTGGTCAGCGGGTTTTCCTGGGCTTCGACGGTGCCGTTCTGAAGCGCGAGATAGACTTCGGCGAACGCAATCGGCGCGGTGTTGGCGCCGCAGGCGCGCGGCATCGCCAGATAGGCGGGAACGTCGGGTACGCGCATCTTCAGACCTTTGAGGTCCGCACAGGTCTTGATCGGCTTGTTCGACGAGGTCTGGCGCACGCCGTAATAGGTCACCGCGATGATGTGGTGGCCGCTCTTGTCCTCATAACCCTTGGCGAGTTCCTTGAAGATGTCGCTCTTGGTGTAGGCAAGGAGATGGTCGGCATCGCGGAAGGTGTAGGGATAATAGGTCACGCCGATCGGCGGAAAGCTCTTGGCCGCGAAGCTCGAGCCGGAGATGATGATGTCGACCGAGCCGAGCGAAAGGCCCTGGTTGATATCGGCTTCCTTGCCGAGCTGGGACGCCGGATAGACGTCGATCTGATAGCGCCCGTTGGTGCGCTTGCCGATTTCCTGCGCGGCCCAGACCGAGGCGGTGTGGAACGGCTCCGAGGTCTCGTAGACATGGGCCCATTTCAGCTTGGTTTGCGCCATGCCGGCATTGGTTGTCGCGAGCATCGCCGCGACTGACGTCGCCAGCACCATCGTCATCTTCTTCAACACTGACTTTCCTCCATCTTTTAAGTCTGCTTCTTGTTCACCCGCGCCGAAACAATGCGGGCCGCCCGATGTCATCGCCGTCGCGCGCTGCCGCTCTTGGCCTGCCTTTTCGGCAAGCGTTTTGCCGTTGCCGGCTTCGCCTTGGATCCCGCCGTCCGCTTCTGGCCGGATGACGATCCGGCTACGGCCTCGGCGCCAAAATTCTGCGCAAAGCGCTCCTGCGAATGCGCGAGATGATCGCGCATGGCATCGCGGGCAGCCTGGGGTTGCCGCGCCGCAATGGCATCGCGCACGGTCCGATGCTCGTCGAGCGCCGTGCGCCACGTGCCTGGATTTTCAAAATAATGCGCAAGCTGCGCGAAATAGGGATTGAGGCGCTGGTCGAACAGCTCGCCGACCACGCGCACCAGCACCGCATTGCCGAGGCATCCGGCGATCGCGACATGGAAGGCGCGGTCGTGGACCATCGAGGCTTCGCCGGGATGGTCGACATTCTCCATCGCGACGAGAGCGGCGTCGATGCGCGCGACGTCATCCTTGGTCGCCACGCGCGCGGCCTGTTCGGCGATCGCGCTTTCGAGGAATTCGCGGGCGCGCAGCAGCTCGAACGGGCCTTCAATGACGACCGCCGCCGACACGGGCGCTGCGCCCGCGGGATCGATCACATAGATGCCGGAACCGACGCGGATGCGAACGCGGCCCTCGACCTCGAGTGCGATCAGGGCTTCGCGCACCGTCGGCCGCGACACCTTGAGCTGCTCGGCGAGCTCGCGCTCGGTCGGCAAGCGGCTGCCGACCGCGTACTCGCCGCTGTCGATCAGGCTTCGCAATTGATCGGCGATTTGGCGATAAAGCCGTCTCGCCTCCACAGCTTCCAGCGGCACGCTGGCCTCCCCAAAAGGGTCTCGCCGGGGAGGCTTCCACCCCGGCGGCCCGCCAATTTTGGATAATTGGCCTTACCAATTGACCGAAGCATTGACCGAGCACGGGCGCCATGTCAAGCAGCGGCCAAACACAGGGAGAAACGACGATGCGGCTTAGTTCAACACGCCTTGGCCGCGCCAATCTCGACCGGCTGCCGCCAGCCATCCGCCGCCCGACCTATGACCGTTCGCGCGTCACGCCCGGCATCGTGCATCTCGGTTTGGGTGCCTTTCATCGTGCCCACCAGGCCGTCGTCATCGACGATTGTCTTGCAACTGGTGCCACCGCCTGGGGCATCATCGGCGCGAGCCTGCGCAGTCCGGACACGCGCGACGCTCTCGCCCCGCAGGATCACCTCTATACTGTTGCCGTACGCGCCGCCGAAGGCACCGAGCATCGCGTGATCGGCGCACTGCTCGACAGCGTTGTCGCGCGCGAGAAGCCGGCAGCGCTGGTCGAGCGGATGACCGATCCCGCCATCCGCATCGTCTCGCTCACCGTGACCGAGAAGGGCTATTGCCACACGCCGCAGACCGGCGATCTCGACGAGCGGCATCCGGACGTGATGCACGATCTGAACAATTTCGACGCGCCGCGCTCGGCGCCCGGCTTCATCGTTGCTGCGCTGGCGCGCCGGCGCGCGCAGGGGCTTTCGCCCTTCACCGTGCTGTGCTGCGACAACCTCGCAGCCAACGGCCACACCGTGCAGCGGATCGTGGCGCAGTTCGCAGCGCTGCGGTCGAAGGATCTCGGCAAATGGATTGCGGATACGACCGCTTTCCCGTGCACCATGGTCGACCGCATCGTGCCGGAGACGACCGATGCCGATCGCGACGCGGTTTCGGCTGCGCTCGGAATGCGCGACGCCTGGCCGGTGATGACCGAGCCGTTCACGCAATGGGTGGTCGAGGACCGCTTCTCCGCAGGCCGGCCCGATCTCGCCGCCGCGGGCGTCGAGCTCGTCACTGACGTCAAGCCGTTCGAGCTGATGAAGCTGCGGCTGCTCAACGCCAGCCATTCGGCGCTGGCCTATCTCGGCTATCTCGCCGGCTACGAGACCATCGCCGACACCATGAAAGATCCGCATTTCGCGCGGCTCGCCGCGCGGGTGATGGAGGAGGCCGCGGTGACGCTGACGATGCCTGTCAGCACCGACCTTGCCGCCTATCGCGCCTCTCTGCTCAAGCGCTTTTCCAATCCGGCGCTGCATCACCGCACCTGGCAGATCGCGATGGACGGCTCGCAAAAGCTGCCGCAGCGGCTGCTCGGCGCAATGCAGGACCGCCTGCTCAAGAATCTGCCGATCGCGACACATGCGCTCGCGGTGGCCGGCTGGATGCGTTACGTCACCGCGATCGATGAGCAGGGCCGCGCGATCGACGTTCGTGATCCGCTCGCCGGCGAACTCGCGGCACTGGCGCGCGAGGCAGGTCCCGTCGCCGAACGGCTCGCGCCCGTGCTGCTCGGCGTGACAAAGGTTTTCGGCCCGTTAGGCGCCGAACCGCGCCTGCGCGAAGCCGTGACCGCAGCGCTCGGCCGTCTTTATTCAGAGGGTGCGCGGCGGGCTGTAGAGGCGCACGTGTCCGCGTGACTACAAAGTGGGCAGCAGCGTCTTGCATGCTGCACTGCGGTCAAATTCCAACGGAAGTCGCGCTTGATTTTTGCCCGTCATTGCCCCACCCGAGAGGCATGGCAAAGGACACCGAGGTCATCGCCGCGAACGCGGCCTTCTACGCCGCCTTTTCGACGGGCGATTTTGACGGCATGGAACAGATGTGGGCGGATGACGACGCCATTTCCTGCATCCATCCCGGCTGGCCGGCCATCGTCGGGCGGGCCACCGTGATCGGGAGCTGGCGCGATATCCTGCAAAATCCGGAGCGGCCGCAGATCGTTTGTGCCGAACCACAGGCGATCATCGACGGCGACTGCGCGCGCGTGCTCTGCATCGAGATCGTCGACGGCACTGCTTTGGCCGCCGCCAACCATTTTCGCCGTGTCGGCGACGGCTGGCGCCTCGTGCACCACCAGTCGAGCCCAATCGCGCAAATTGTCGAGCAGGCCGAAGACGATAGAACGAGCCACCGCGTCCACTGAACGCGGCGAACACGCCGGCGTGATCTACTGTGCATGGGGTTGTTTTTCAGTTTTTTTGTCGGCGGCCTCGAGTTCCGACAGATCGTCCAGCACGAACTGGGCTTCGGCGAAGTCATCATCCCGAAAGAACATGCTGCGGGTGATGAGCACCGGAATGTTCGCCCGTGAAGCCGCGATCAGGCCGTTGCCAGAATCTTCGATCGCAACACAGTCCGCAGGTTCAAGCTTCAGCCGCGCCAGGATCTCGAGATAGACGTCCGGCGCAGGCTTCTTGTGCCGTACATCATCGCCGGCGACGATCGCGTCGAAGTCGGCGGCCCAGCGTTTTCCGAGCGCGCGCGACAGCAGCGCGTCGATGTTACCGTGCGAGGTGGTGGTCGCGATCGCGAGCGGCTGCCCCCGCGCCTTCGCCGCGCCGAGTAGCTCCGCCACGCCCGGCCGCAACGAACAGCAGCCGGTCTCGACCAATTCGGCATAATGCGCGGTCTTGATGCGATGAAGTTCCGCGATGTCCCCGTCCGGCAGGGGGAACGCGATCCTCTGTCTTGCGTGATAGGCGCGAATGCGCTCCTTGCCGCCGGTGACCCGCAGCAGGTCCTTGTAGACGGCACGGTCCCACCGCCAATCGAGGCCGTGGTGAACGAAGGCTGCGTTGAAGGCCCGCCGATGCAGCTCCTCGGTCTCTGCCAGGGTGCCGTCGACATCGAAGATCAGCGCGGCCGCGCGGCGGACCAGTTCTGCAGCGCCTGGCTGCATGATCGACGCCTCCCTCATGACACCATGACGGGCGACCATCGCCCAAGGCGGCCGGCGAGTAAAATCGCAATATCTTTTGCCGGACCCAAAAATCCCTTATGAGCGGACATGCGCGCGGCGGCGCGCTCGGAACTCTCATCGGAACGGGAGACGCATGCGGCTCTTCATCCTCGGCTTCGGCTATAGCGCCCGGCGCTTTGTCCGCAAATTCGGCGGCACCTTCTCGCACATCGCCGCAACGGTGCGCGATCCCGCGACACGGCAAGACCTCGCCGGCGTCGAGCTGCATGCCTTTTCCGGCAGCGGCCCGGCTCGCGAGACGGTCGAACGCATTCGCGACGCCGATGTCGTTCTCGTGTCGATCCCGCCGGGAGGTAACGGCGATCCCGCCATCGCCGCGTTCGGCGAGGTCCTGGCGGCGGGCCACCGCCGCAAGATCATCTATCTGGCCACCATCGGCGTGTATGGCGATCACGGCGGCGCATGGGTCGACGAAAGCACGCCTCCGCTGGCCAGCTTCGACCGCACGCGGATGCGGCTTGCCGCTGAACAAGCGTGGACGGAGACCGCGCGCGGCGATGTCGCGATCCTGCGGCTTGCGGGCATCTACGGCCCCGGTCGCAATGCGCTCGCGACGTTGCGGGCGGGAACGGCCCGGCGCATCATCAAGCCCGGCCAGGTCTTCAACCGCATTCACGTCGACGATATCGCAGGCGCGATCCTGGCCGCGATTAGCCATCAGGGCGGCGGCCTATGGAACGTCTGCGATGACGAGCCTGCGCCGCCGCAGGATGTGATCGCCTATGCGGCGAAGCTGATGGGTGTTGCACCGCCGGCCGAAGAAGCGTTTGCGGCTGCCGAAATGTCGCCGATGGCGCGCAGCTTCTATGCCGGCAATGCCCGGGTCTCCAACGCGAAATTGAAGCACGAGCTTGGCGTGACGCTCGCTTATCCGACCTATCGGCAGGGCTTGGATGCGCTGTGGAGCGCGAGTGAAGAACGATAGGGACAAGAGTTTCTGCGTCTAGACTCGTCTCCGCTCCGCCGTGCCCGCACTGGACTCCAATCGGCGGCGGACGCGTTGCCGACGAGACTCCCGCATTTCCCGATTTGATTACGTGCCCGATTTAACCGTCAGGTCGCATTGCGTCGCAACATCCATTAACCGAAAAAGGCGGTTCACCCACTGCCCGCCGCACCATCGCGCGTTGCAACCCATGAGCGCTTACGCGCAATTCGAAACGTCTCGCAGCAACAATCGGGCTCGATCGTGGCTGCAACGACACATCATGTTGCCCAGGCATCGCACATAGCACGGAATTTGCGCGGGAATCTCCGCCATTTGACTGAAATTTTCAGAAGACTTGAGCCTTGTACTTTACTCGAACTTTCTTTGTGACGCTCTAGTTCCACTCTCGAACGTTCAATCTCCAGAACGGAGAGGCGTCTTCCAAGCGCAGCACGTGTTTCCGCTTCGAGCGACGCAGCGCTCGAGTGCTTTATTGCGACCCGCATAGATTGCGCTACCAAGCGCTCACTTGAATATAGCTTTATCCGATCTGGCACAGAAATGAATTTGGCTCGCGAAGCGATTGAATTGTTGGGACAAGTGGCTCGGATCCTCTGGTTCGAAGGCACCAAGCATGGCATGCGCGACCGCGAGTGGATGGCGCTGCGCTTCCTCTCCCGTGCCAACCGGTTTTCCAGGACGCCTTCGGCACTGGCGAGCTACGTCGGCACCACGCGCGGCACCGCCTCGTTCATCATCGGCGAACTCGAGCGGCTGGGCTATCTGGAGCGGAAGCGCTCCGCCAAGGACAAGCGCTCGGTGATGCTGAGCGTGACGCAGCAGGGCAAAAAATTCCTCGCGCGCGATCCCGTCAATGGCCTCGTCGAGGCCATTGACGTGCTCGATGATGACGGCAAGATCCGCTTTCGCGACACATTGCGACACGTGCTCGACCAGGCGGACGCGGCCGAACAGCGTCACCATACCGACGTCTGCAAGCGATGTATCTTCCTTCGGGAGGACCGCACCTCTTCCGAGAACAAGTCGACGGTCGAGTTCACCTGCCGTCTATTTCGCGCGCCGATCGCCGAGGCGGAGATCGACCTGTTATGCACCAGCTTCGAGCATCACCGCCAATAGACGGGTCCGCCGGTTACGGCGTCCCCTTGCGCGGCGAATAGACGGAACCGCCGCTGGTTTCCACCACGAGCCGGCCGTTCTCGTTCCGGATCTCCTCGATGCGGCCGAGGTTCGGCACCTGCTGCCCCAACACGGCCTCGACGACGCCGTTCGGACCTTGCAGGATCGCAATCCCCTCATATGCCTGGCGAACCGACCAGCCCTTGATCACCTTTCGCGGCGCCGAGCTGCGTTCGGCCGGAGACACCGAACCGGTGGTCTCGGGCACGGCGAGCGAGGCCATCATCGGCGTCGATGATGACGGCAGCGCGGCGACTGTCGTCTGCGCCTGAACCTGCGCCTGGGCAAGCTTGTCGAGCTTCGCTGTCGAGGACGAGCTCACCCGCTCGATGCGATCCAGGTTCTCGGCGAACCGGCCGAACCGGTCGCTGGTCGCCTTGCTCGAGAAATCGACCGCGGTGCGCAAGCCATCGAGATTTTCGGACATGCCGGACAATTGCTTGCGCAATTGCGCGACCGTTTCGCGCAGATTCCTCATCTCGGCATTGGCCGCGACATTGGTCTGGCTCGGCTGCATGGTCAGATAGGCGATGACGCCGGTGCAGGCGCAAACCACCAGGATGGCGGCAACCGCCAATGTCGCGAGTGGTGCGACCCATGTTGGACGGGGCGGCGGCGGCTTGGCCACGATCACGGCCGGCTTGATCACGACTTGCGCGGGCTTCGGGATCGCCATCTTGTCGAGGCGCGCCTTGGCGCGAATCCGCTTCAACCCCTCGAGCGCTTCTTTTGCCGCAACTTCGTCGCTTGTTGCCGCAGGTTTCGTGCCTGTAGCCGGCTTATTGTCCTTCGCATCGCGCGCCGCTTGAGCAGGCTGCGGCGGCGCAGACATAGTTGCGGTTTCGCTGGGACGCGTTTTTCCATCGGACAACATGTGAAAATGCTCCGTTCGTTTCGATCTGTTGAACGAAGCTAATTGCCGAAGCTTGCCTGAAACGTGCGCATCGAAAACGTTCCGTCACGCGCGATGCGACGTCGAATGAGTCAAACGCGTCATGCACGAGGCGAAAGTGCGACTCGAAAGACACACACTCGCCAAGATTTCACCAAGCTGGAGTCTCAACGACATACATGAGTCGAATTGTCGCATGTGGGTGCGTGACCAGGAGAGTCAATCCGGGGTTGAAAACCCCTCAATGTGACGGACCTGCGACACTACCCAAAATAGCTGTAATTCCACGGGTGTGCGGAACTTTATAACCGCTACGGTGCAAAACTAGTTCGAATTTCAAATCAACTGATGCGATTAGATATATCAAGAAACAACTGGAAACAAACCAAGAGCATCAAGCACACGTAGCAACCGCTTTGTTCCGCACGCTTGATCGGAAATCGGCAATTGTTACGGTCCTACTCAAGTGATTCTCGCCAGTTGGCGAGGAGATCGACTGAGTTCAGTAGTGTTCGGACGCGAAGAGCAACGTGACGCAACTGTTCTAGGTCGCTTTCTCAATCCGCTCCGCGAGGTGATCCGTAAGACACCCGCCGGGCATCACGCAGTAAGCGTTCAGTATTGAGTCGAAGTAACAGGCCCGCGAAAAGCGTGGGCGCTGAATGCGTAGGGCTGCCCGCGAATATGCAAACCATAAAAACGGTTCGCGGGATGGGAATATCGTCAAACAGCATGGCTGCCGCGCCGGGGCATCACAAAACCACCCGGCCGCAGCAAGTGCGAAACAGGGGCGAAAGACTGATGTATATTATCGTTGATGATCGCGAGAGCGTCACGAACAGCTACGTAGGAGGGCTCGTTCGTGAAGGCGTATCGTCGATCGGCTTCTCCTCCGGAGAATTCTGGGACTGGCTGCAATCCGCCAATGAATCGGACCTCGCAGCCGTCGATGCCTTCCTTCTGGGGGACTGCGATGCCCGCGGAAGCCTGCCACGGGCGATGCGCAAGCGGTCCGCGGCTCCCATCATCGCCATGAGCGGCCAGAAGATGCTCAAGAACACGCTGGAGCTCTTCGAATCGGGCGTGGACGATGTGGTTCACGTGCCGATCCATCTTCGCGAGATCCTCGCGCGGACCGCGGCGATCGCACGCCGCAGGGTCGGCGACCTGCCGAGGCCCTGCGAGACCAGGATCCAGGTCTTCTTCAACGGACGAGATCCCGAGATCGGAGGCCACGCCCTCACACTGCCCCGCCGCGAACTGCGCATCCTTGAATACATGGTCGGCAATCACGGCAAGTGGATCACCAAGACGCAGATCTTCAACGCAGTCTACGGCATCTTCGAATCCACGTTCGACGAGAGCGTGATCGAGAGCCACGTCAGCAAGCTGCGCAAGAAACTGCGCGACCGCCTCGGCTTCGACGCGATCGTGGCACGGCGCTACGTCGGATACCGCCTCAACATCCCGGCCGGCGAGACCATCGACGAGCCGATCCAGGGTCTCGACGAGGTCGGCATCCTTTTGAATCGGGCACATACCGCCCCGGCAGCCTACTCGGCAGGAAACTGACACGCCAAAGTGGCGATACCAAACGACGACCGGCCTCTGCGGGGATACCCCGCAGAGGCCGCTTTGTTTTCAGTGGCAGGAAGGTCACGGCGCCGGCGCGGATGCGCGGCGGGAATTGTTACGGCTTCGACTGGAATTCGTCCTTCGAGACGTAGTTGAAGTCCTCAATCAGAACGTCCTGGACGACGTCGGCCTGCATCCGCTCGTTGACGCGCTGCTTGATGGAAGCGGTGAGGATGGAGAGGTCGTAACGGGCGAGCCTCCTGAAATCGAGACGCTCATCCGCATAGATCCTGCGGAAGGCCTCGTCCACGACGAACGGCTCGGGCGGAACGGTGAGCTGGTGCATGGTCCGCGCCTCCACGGTGTAGACGAAACGCGCCACGATGTAGCCCTGCACACCGCCGTTCTCGACCATGGGCACGCTCATCGGCCGCGTCTTCTGGTATTGCAACCCGTCGAGATATTCGTCCTTCGCGGGCAGCAGGCTGCCGTTCTCCTTCCAATAGGCCACGGCATAGCTCGTGCCCGCGGTGAGGATGCATACCCAGAGCCCGGCCAGCACCAGCCTGATCATTTTGCGTCCTTCGCCGCACGGCCGGTATAGGTGCCGTCCGACTCGGCTTCCTTCATCGCCCTGACGATGATGCTCGCGACCTCGCGCACGGCGTCATAGTGCATTTCGAGGATAGAACGGTTGCGCTCGAGCTTCTCGCGCAACCGCTGGATTTCTTCGGTGATCTCGGTTTCGCCGCCGAGATGCATCCGCGCCCGCATCAGGCGGACGAATTCCAGCATGCTGCGGCTCTTCCGCCCGCTGAAGTCGTCGAAATCGATCTTCTTGCCGGTCGCGAGCGCAGCGGTCTCCTCCTCGATGATACTCTCGAGCCGGCGAATAGCCATCAGCAGGCCGCGCACCTCGTCCGATCTTTCGCTTTCCGACCTTGCTACATCGGTTCCGTCGAAGGCCATTTCGCTGCCGACGATCGGCAGCAGCACGGGCAACAGAGCATCGCCCGACGTGGCTTGCGTCATCGCCTCATCGTCCGCGACCGGCTGCTCCATCACCGGAGCTGTCGCGCCTTCTTCTGCCTGCATAGAAAATTCACCCCTCAACCTTCGTCACCCATTTCCAGATCCATCAGCCGGCCTTCCCCGTCACGTCCGGAACCGCCGGATGCGCCGAGGCGAGCTGCTTGGCAATGCCAATCCCCTTGCCCTTCGCGAGCTGATTGCCGAGCTGCTCGGCCAGCATCGATTTCCAGACGCTGCCGGCGGTGCCCTTGCCGAAGACCTCTTCCGACTCCTTCGGCAGCATCGTCTCGACGAAGGTCTGGAGGATGAACGCTTCGAATTTGCGATACACCTCACCCGGGGCGGGCTTCTTGATCACCTGCACCGGCGCCCCGTTCACCACCCCCGATTGCGCCTCAGCCACCTTCGCGGCGGATTGATCGGCTGCCGCTGCGGCGGCCTTGCTGACCTCGGCGTCCATCGTGGCCGCAAAATCGGCGTCCGACGATTTCAGCGCATCGAGCTTCGCGGTCGCCGCGCGCTGCGTCACGGGGTCGGCGGCGTCCAAGACGTCGAGAACGAGGTCGGGTGTCGCTGTCACGATCATGTCTTGTTCCGGCTAGCTGGCCGTGGCGCCCAGTCGCGCACGGCGGGATGTGTCCCCGTCATTTCCTCAAGCGAGCGATTCTCTGCCTCACGAAGCTTGTCGGCGAGCGCCACCTTGGCGACTTCCTCGAGCTGTTTCACCCGGCGGCTCTCCGACCGGACCTGGTCGAGCTGACGCGACGCCCGCTCCTGCACGGCGCGCGCGCCGACGGTCGTCCTATTGAGGCGCCGCGCGATCGACTCGCTCGACGAGCCCGCCGGCGGTTTACCCTCGTTCAGAGTCCCCACCAGCCAGGCCTGCTCATCCTGCATGGTCTGCTCCTGCTGCCGCAAATGTGCGAGCTGCCATTCGGACAGCCGGAGCTGGAGTTTCACCAGCGAAACGATCCGAACAAGCTTGTCCGCGCGCGATGTCATGACCGGTCATTCCACCAGCCACGTCGACAGGCCGAGCATAAACTGCGTCAGCAGCTCGTCGCTGGTGAGGTAGAGCAGCAGGAAGCCGCCGAACAGAACGAAGGGCACCGAGATGAAATAGACCGGAACGGCCGGCGTCAGTTTGTTGATGAGGCCGACCGCCAGATTGACGATGACCGAGTAGACGATGAACGGGCTGGTGATCCGCAGCGTCAGCACGAATGCTTCCGCAAGGCGGCTCGTGAGCTGATTCAGCGCCATCTCGCCGCTCAACTTCTCGCCGGGATGCCAGACCTCGTAGGAGTTCATCAGCCCGCGCAGGACCTGCCAATGCTGGTCGGTGATGAAGAACAACACCGTGACGGCCGCCATGATCAGCGGCACCACCGCCGGGGCGGGATCGGTGTCACCCACCGGCGTGCCCGGTATGTTGCTGAGGCCGATCGCGCTCGCCACCACGGTTGCCATGGTCTGGAGCGCGAGAAAGAACACGCGCCCGCCGAGACCGATGACGCAACCAACCAGGAGCTCGGTGCCGATCAAGAGCGCCAGCGTCAGCGGTGGTGCGTCGTCCACGAGCGGCTTCACGATCGCAGCGAGGATCGGGGTCAGCGCAAACGTGGTGACAAGCGCGACGAACAGGCGGATCTGGGGCGGAATGTTGACGCTGGAATAGCCGGGCACCAGCATCAGGCAGGCGCCGATGCGGCAGAACACGATGAACGTGGCGAGCACATTGTCGGCGAGGCCGCTGATCACGATATGGCTCCGAGCGCCCGGATCTCGGCGCTGCGCGCGACCTCGACATGCGACAGGACCGGCAAGGTCGGGAACACCCGTTCCAGGATCATGCGGACATAGGGGCGGGCTTCCGGGGTCACTGCCAGCACCACGTTGGTGCCGTCGTCAGTGAATTTCCGGATCGCGGCGCTGGCTTCGGTCGCGAACTGCTCGATCAGCCGCGGGTCGGCATCGAACTCGGCGACGTCGCCCTTGGCGTCGCGCTTCAGGCTCTGGTGGAAGGCGAGATCCCAGCGATTGCCGAGACGGACTACGTTGAGCACACCGTTGTCGGAAAGATCGCCGCAGATCTGCTGGGCCAGACGCATCCGCACATGCTCGGCGACCTGCTCGGAGCGCCGTACATGGGGCGCGATCTCGGCGATCGCCTCGAGGATCAGGTGAAGGTTACGGATTGACACGCGTTCGGCCAGCAGGATCTTCAGGATCGCCAGCAGCCCCGAATAGGAAATCTGAGACGGACAGAGATCGTCGACCAGGCGCTTGTACTCGGGCTCGAGGCGGTCGAGCAGGCCGCGCATGTCCTTGTAGGACAGAAGCTGGGCGAGATTGGCCCTGATCACTTCGCTCAGATGCGTGAGCAGGACCGACAAATTGTCGACCGGTTTGCAGCCCTGTCGCTTGACCTCGTCGGCGAAGGCTTCCGTCACCCACAGCGCCTTCATGCCGAAAGCGGGCTCGATCACCTCGTCGCCGGGCACGTCGGGCTTGCCGTCCTTGTCGACCAGCACCATCACCTCGCCGAGCCTGAGCTCGCCATGGGCAACGCGCGTATCGTGAATCCGGATCTGGTATCCCTTGGGATCGATCGACAGATTGTCGGACAGCTTGATCTCGGGAACGACGAAGCCATACTGTTTGGCGAACTTCTTGCGGATTTTGCTGACGCGGTGCGCAAGCTCGTTGCGCGATCCCAGCAGGTGGACCGACAAATGGCCGCCGAGCGACAGCTCGATCTCTGAGGTCTTGAGCGATTCCTTGACCGAATCCTTGGCTTCGGTCAGCGACCGCTCCTCGGCCTTGCGCGCCTCCTCTTTCCGATCCCGCGCCGCCTGCCGCCTCGGCAGCGAGTAACCGACGAAAGCCATCGCGCCGCCAAGTAGCAGGAACGGCGCCATCGGCAATCCGGGCATCAGAGCGAGCACGAACATCATCAACGAAGCCGCCGACACCGCGCGCGGGTAGCCGCCGAGCTGCCGCAGCACCGCCTGCTCCGCCGACCCCCTGGTGCCGCCCTTGGAGACCAGGAGGCCCGCCGACAGCGACACGATCAGCGCCGGCATCTGCGTTACCAGACCGTCGCCCACGGAGAGTTTTGTGTAGACGTCGGCGGCGCGCGACAGCGTCAGGCCGTGATGGGTAACGCCGATGATGATGCCGCCGAAGATGTTGATCGCCGTGATGATCAGGCCGGCGATGGCATCGCCGCGGACGAATTTCGAGGCACCGTCCATCGCGCCAAAGAAGGAGCTTTCCTCCTCGAGTTCGCGGCGCCGACGCTGAGCTTCCTTGTCGTCGATCAGGCCCGCGGACAGATCCGCGTCGATCGCCATCTGCTTGCCGGGGATGGCGTCCAGGGTGAAGCGGGCGCCGACTTCCGCGATACGGGTCGCGCCCTTGGTGATCACGACGAAATTCACCGTGACCAGGATCGCGAAGATGATCAGACCGATGACGAAGTCGCCGCCCATGACGAACTTCGAGAAGCCCGCCACGACGTGGCCCGCGGCCTGCTCCCCCTCGCCGCCACGCGACAGAATCAGGCGTGTCGTCGCGACGTTGAGCGCGAGCCGTAGAATGGTCGCGATCAGCAGCACGGTCGGAAAGGCCGAGAAATCGAGCGGCCGCTGGATCCACAGCGCGACCATCAGGATCAGGGCCGACAGCGCGATCGAGAAGGCCAGACCGAGATCGATCAGGATCGGCGGTATGGGCAGGAACAGGATCGTGAGCATGGTCACGATACCGCCCGCGAAGAAGGCGTCCGCCCCGAGGCGTCGCGGGTTCGGCAGGCTAGCAGCTAACGTATCGGACATGGGTCACCGGCAGCAGATTCCGGACCTCAATCTGACGCGCAAAGCTTACGCGAGGGTGGTGGCCGGGCTCTCGCGGATCAGAAGCCGTGCTCGATCCGCGAATAGACCATCTCGGTGAAGGTCGAGAGATGCGCGCCGATGAAGGAGCCGGTGATGGCCACGACCACGAGGATGACGATGATCTTCGGAACGAAGGTCAGCGTCGCCTCCTGGATCTGGGTCAGGGCCTGCACCAGCGCGATGAGGATGCCGACCAGCATCGCCGCACCGACGGCGGGTCCGGAGGCGACGATGATGGTCCAGATCGCCGCCTGGACGATGTCGAGGGCGTCACGCTCGTTCATGGCCTAGCTGAGCGTGAGCCCGGGTCCGACCGCGATCTTCGTGCCGTCCTCGAGGGTCGCGACGGAGCCGTCGCTGTTGATGGAGACCGACGCGATCTTGCCGGTAACGGCCACCCCGGTCGTATCTGTGAAGCTCACGGTGCGCCCGATCAGCCCGTCCGCCTGCGTCAGCGCCTGCGAGGACAGCAGCGAATCGAGCTTCGAGTTGGTTAGCGTCGCCTGCTCGACCGTTGAGAGCTGCGCGAACTGGCTCATATATTGCGAGGTATCCATCGGATTGGTTGGATCCTGGTTCTTCATCTCGGCGATGAGGAGCTGAAGAAACGTGTTGTAGTCGACGCTGTTGCTCGACGTCGTCGATGTAGTTCCGGTCGTCGACGAGGTGTTGCTCGTTGTATCGGTTGCGCTAGGGACGTTCATGTGCCTCTCCGCTGTCAGGCAGCCTCAAATGGGGAATCGGCGGTGGCGCTGGCCAAGATCGCCTCCTCCACCGGGAACAGCGCCCGTATCCGCTTGAGCGCCTCGAAATAGCGGGTCGCGCCGACCAACTCGTCGACCGCGGCGAGCCCCTCCAGCATCTCCTTGCTCTCGCAGACCGCCCACAGGGCGGCGTAATGCTGCCCGTAGAGCGCGGCTGCATCGGCAACGTCCGTCGGGTTCATCAGCATGAGCTGGACGATGAAATAGAGCTGCCGCATCGCCGAGGTGGCGTCGGACGCCTGCATGACCTGCCCTTCGAGCAGGAACATCACGTCGTTGACGAGCTCGACGGAGACCTTGCGGTCCACGCGCAGCACCGCGCCGTTGATGTAGACCCGTTCGCCCGCCCGCAAGGAAATCTTCATTAAAGCGCGTCTCGGATCAGGCGGTTGATTTCGACGAGCTGCATCACGTCGCTCGATCTTTCCTCGCGCAGGCGATCGGCTTCCTTGACGACCCACAGGCCGATCGAGATGATGTCGGCGCGCAGCTTCTCGGGCAGTCCGTTCTCCGGATGCGCGAGATCCTCGATGAAGATCGTCCACAGCCGCCGGACGTAGAGCAGGCTCTGAACCTGATCCTCCGCGCTGAAGCGCCCCTGCTGGAGCCGCTCCAGCCGGTCGATGCCGAGGCTGAGCGCCTGGCGCTCGCGTCCCCGCGCCTCGTGGCCGCTGTCTTCAACGACCGTTTCGTAGGCTTCAAAAGTCATCCGGACCACTCTGCGCAGGAAATTGCAGGAAACTAAAAGCGAAAGCGACTGCCGCTCTCGCTCAGAGGTAGTTGATGAGGCTGATCTTCTGGAGCTGCGAGGTGAGCGCGAGCGCAGTCTGAATCTGGGTCTGCAGGGCGCTGACGCGCGTCGACGCCTCGGCCGGATCGACCTTCTCCATGTCGACGATCTGATTGTTCAGGATGTCCTTCTGCGCGTTGAGCTTGTCGGTGGCCGTGGTGAGCCGCTGCTGGACCACGCCAACATTGCCGCCGAGCGTGGCGAGGTCAGTGATGGCGCTGCCGACGAGGCCGATGGCCTTATCCACGACGGTCTGGAACGTCGTTTGGTCCAGGTTCACGTTTCCGAGATCGGACATCATGGTATAGGCCTCGGCGAGCTTGCGGAAGCCGGTCTGGTTGGCGCTGACGGACGTATCAACCACCTCGGTCGTGGAGATTCGGCTTTGCATGACCTGGTCGGTGGCCGATGACCAGTTGGTGTTCCAGGCCGGGCTCGCGAACTCTGCATCGAAGGTGGTGTTGAGGAACGTCTGCATCTGAGCAGGGGTAATGCTGCTCACGCTGGGCGAGGATTGCGAAAAGCCGAAGGTCGAAAGGAAATCCGCATCGACCTGGTTCTTGCTGGCCGAGCCGGCGGTGTAAGCCGTGATCGGCTGGTTCTGCGTATTGATGCCCGAGAACAGATACGAGCCGTTGTAGGAGACGTTCAGCGCGCCGATCAGGTCCTGGAGGTTGGCGGACGCAGGCGGCAGAACGATCCGCCCGCCGCCGTCGGTGCTGCGGGCCGCAATCAGGTCCTTGAGGAAGTCCGATGCAGTCGAGCCGAGCTCGGTCATGCGGTTCTGGGTCACGTCCAGGCGCCCCGCGACGAGCCCGTTGGTATCGACGAGCTGACCGGCGAAGTTCCAGTCCGCTCGCAGGCTGACGTCGCCACCCGTCGTGGCACCGAGCTGGAGGCCGACATCGGCGAAGCGGCCGGTGGTCGCCTCCGTCGACGCCTTGCTCAACGCACTCTGGTTGTTCGTGATCGAATACCTCAATGACGAGGATAGCATCAGGGAGGAAATGTAGTTTGCGCTCATCATCACGTAGTTCCCACGGCTGCCAGCAGGCTCTGCAACATTTGGTCGACGGTCGAAATGATCTTCGACGACGCCGAATAGGTACGCTCGACCTGGAGCATCAACGACATCTCGTCGTCCATGTTGACGCCGCTGACGTTCGACAACGCCGTCGTGCTGCGGTCGAGCAGCGTGCTCTGGTATGTTGAGCTGTCGTTGGCGGCCTTGCGCTGGTTTTCGATCCAGCTCGTTGATGACGACGCGAAGTCGATCACGCTACCGTTCGGCTTGCCTTGCGTGGTCGCATCGAAGGGCTGCGACGCATCCATGTTGCCGATGAGCTGCTGCAGCCGGGTCGAATAGCCGGCGTTGCCGGCGGTGTTGTATTGGTAGGCCGCGCTGCCGCTGATCGCACCGTCGCGCAGCAGATTTGGGTTGCCGCCCACGGCCGGATCGACCGATGCCGCAACCGAGATCGTGCCGGCGAGGCCCACCGAGACGGTGGCGCTCGCGGGCATCGCCGGCGCGCCGGGATAGGTGAAGAGACCGGGAACGTCGGGCAGCGCCGCGCCCGATTGATCGCTTTCCTTGAAATTATTGATCAGGCCGCGGGCGATCTCGTCGAGCTGGCTCTGATAGGTGACCGTGTCGCTGTCGCGCAATTGGGCGAGACCGGCGAGCTTGCCGGACTTGATCGGCATCACCGAATTGGCGCCGGTCACGGGCACGCCGTCGATAAAGACCGCGTTGCCCGTGGTGCCCGCCGAATAGGACGTGACCGGCGCGAAGCTGACCGTGCGGGCCGTCTTGTCGAACAGTACCACGCCGCTATCGGTGTAGAGCGCAGCATCGCCGTTGGTGCGGATCGACATCGTGACACCGACCTCCTGCGACAGATTCGAGACGATGCTGTCGCGCTGGTCGAGATAGTCGGTCACGTCGTCGCCGGCGATCGTTCCCTTCACGATCGCCGTATTGACGGTCTGGAACTGGGAGAGCAACTGGTTGATGTTCTGAACCGACGTCTTCATGTCGGCGTCCGCGCCCTCACGGACGGACTGCACGGTCTGGGTCGCCTGGTTGAGCGCGGTCGCCATGTCCTTGGCGGACGTGACGGCCGCCTGCGCCAGCGTGGCGTTGTCCGGGGCGTTGGCATATTGCTGGAGCGCCTGCTTCAGCGCATTGAGCTGCGCCGTCGGCGACTGATCGAGCTCCGGATCGTCCACCGTGGCAGTTGCGATCTTCTGGAGACCGTCATAGATCGCGCTCTGCGTGGCGGCCGCGGAGGTCGCAGTCAGGACATTGCTGTACAGGCCGGAGCTGGCGGCGCGCTGGATCGCCGCGACATAGACGCCTGCGCCAGGGAGGTTGTCCAGCACGGTGATCTTGCGCGAATAGCCGGTCGTACTGGCGCCGGCGATGTTGCGCGAAATGGACGACGACTGGACGCCCGACGCCATGAGTGAGGAGCGGGCGGAGTCGAGGGCTGACGTAAGGGACATGGCGTGCTCTTGCCCGGGATCGGCGCTGGAGGACTCAGCGCTTCAGGTTGACGACGACGTCAAGCAGATCGGCGCCGGTCTGGAACGATTTCGAGTTCGCGGTGAAGCTGCGCTGCGACTCGATCATCGAGGTCAATTCGTTCGCGAGATCGACGTTGGAGTCCTCCAGCGCGCCCGACTGGATGGTCCCGAGACCGTTCTGGCTGGCCAGTCCGACCTGCACGTTTCCGGAGTCCAGGTTCGTCGAATAGACGTTGCCAACCTCGGGCGTCAGGTGATCCGGGCTCGGCACGGTGGCAAGCGCGATCTGGTAGCTCGGCAGCTGCGATCCATTCTGAAGCACCGCAGTGACCAGTCCGTTCTTGTCGATGTTCACCTTCTCGACCGAGGACGGGGCGTTGCCGTCGACGGTCGCCTTGAAATCGAAGCTCGAGGCGACCTGGGTCATGGCCGAGAGGTCAATTTTGAAGGCACCAGAGCCGCCCGGGATCGCCACGGTAAGCGACGTCGCACTCGGCGGCGGCCCGACCAGATCCAACGTGCCCTTCCCGGTCGAGCTTACGTCGAACTTGAACGTCGTCGCAGCGCCGTGCGTCGTAAGCACATTCCCCGCCGGATCGTATACCTCGACATCCCAGGTATTCGCCCCGGTCTTAGCCGCATAGACGCTGAGCGTTACCGCATTGCCGATATTGTCGTAGGTCACCATAGAGGTCTTCGACGTGTAATTGGTCGGACCAGCGGCTGCGGCCGGTGTGGCGACATTCGCAGCACTCGGATCCAGATTGGCAGCCACGGTCGCCGTGGTCGAAGCCGACGCCTGGAGCGTCATCTGATTGACGTTGACGACCTGCAAGCCAGCGTAGCCGTTGGCGGCGACGGCGGGCGTGGCACCGTTCTGGACGTTGTAGCCCATGAGCTGGAAGCCGGCCGCATTGACGAGGTTGCCCTGGCTGTCGGGCACAAACGCGCCGGCGCGCGTCAGGAAGTTATTGCCCTGGGCGTCCTGCACGACGAAGAAGCCGTTGCCCTGGACCGCAAGGTCCGTCGTCGAAGTCGTGAAACTGAGATTGCCGGGATCGGAGATGGCGTAACGGACCGTCGTCTCGACGGCACCGGAGTCGTAGTTGCCCGAACCGCTCTTCAGTATCAGCGAGGAGAACTCGGTCGAAGCCCGCTTGTAACCGGTGGTGTTGACGTTCGCGATATTGTCCGAGACGGTCGACAGCTTGTTGGACTGTGCAGACATTCCGGAAACGCCAGTGCGCATAACACCAAACAGGCTCATGGATTGGACTCCTTAGGTAGGTTGTATTGACAATGAGGGTTCTTGCTTGCGCGGGGCTGATGGTAAGTGACGATGCACAACTTCATGTCGTCGCCTCACGTCGTCTTGGGCTGACAGAGCGAGCGCGCCTTGTCGGTCCACGCGCCGAACCCGCTCGACACCAGATGAGCGACGATATGGCAGACGTAGCGTTTCTGCGCGGGCTGGTTGTTGGGGCCGGCATTGTAGCGCGCCACCGCCATGGTCCAGCTTCCCTCGCGCTGCTTCAGCTCTTTCAGGAAGCGCGCGGCATAGTCGACGTTCTTGGCGGGGTCGAACATCGCCCGCACCGACGCGAACTTGTCGCCGTGGAAGTAATGGTTGATCTGCATGCAGCCGAGATCGATGAGCTTGATGCCCTTGGCTCGCATTGCCTCGAAATTCGCCATCGCGTCATCCATATCCCTGGCGAACACGGTCTGCCCCTCGGCACCGAGTGCGTAAGGATAGAGTGCGCCACGCCGGCCGGTCTCGGTGAGGCCGACGGCATAGAGAATGCCGAGCGGAATCCCATGCTGCTGCGACGCGCGCGCCATCTCGCGCTCGCAGGGGCGCGCAGTATCGGTCGCCGCCGCCTCGGCAGCGCCGACGTTACAGATAAACAGGGCCACGACGAGTAAGCGGCGCCACGTCCTGGTCATGACGTGTCTCCTGGTTGGGCTGTTGCTCCTGCCGAGCCTGCCTGGCTCCGCTGTCCGATTGACCGGACGATGTGTTTGCGCCGCCGAACGTGCCTTGCGACTGCGGTGATTGCTGCTGTTGACCCGAGAGCTGCGACTGGCCGGAGCCGGTTTGAAATCCATCCAACGAGCCGTGTTGTACCGGTGCAACCTCGGCGACGTAGCCCGCCGACTGCATCAGGTCGCGGATCGAGTCGCGCTGCTGGTCCAGCATCTGGCTGGTATCCTTGCGTTCGGCGGCAAGCTGGACCGTCACCTCCGTGCCGACGAGACGAAGGCGCACGGTGACATTGCCGAGCGCCGGCGGCTCGAGGGTGATAGTCAGTATCTTGAGCGGCTGGTCCTGGGCGTTGCTCTGGGTGCCCGCGAGATCGGCCGCGGCGGATGAGGCCGATGCGGGCGAGCCGTTCAGCTCGGACACGACCGCGTTTGCGACCTGCTGCGGCGCGCTGAACTGCGACACGGGCGGCAGATGGGTCTCCTGCTGAAGCACTGTGACCTTGGTCGCTTCCGGCAAGGTCTCGCGCGACGACGCCTTGGCCGCGCGCTCGACATCGGCCGTGACAGCCTCGAAGCCGGGTGTGCTAGGCATCGCGTTCGGCTGAGCCTCGTCTTCCGACGACACCGTCTGCGCGGTTGCCGTGGCTCGCTGAGCCGCCGTTGTCGGCGAGGCCACGGCCTGCGAGCGCGTTCCGGATGGCGCGGCCGCGGATCGCACGACAATCGATGGGGCGACGGAGGTCGGAACGACGGTGGATGGGAAGACCGCGGACGGAGAGATATTGGATGGCGAGACCGTCGATCGGGATGCCGTCGATGGCGGGGTCGTGGATAGAGCGACGTTGGGTGCAGCAGCGGCGGACCGGGCGACATCCGTCGTTGCCGCCTTCGTCACACTCGTGCCTTGAACCTCGCGCGTTGTCGCAGGGGAGCGTTCATCGCGCGCAGACGTGCCGTTCTTGTTATTCGACGGCGGCGGCGTCTGCGGCGTTACAGCGGGCGCGATCGCGAGCTCCTGGCCAACGATCGCCGGAAGGCCCAATCGACTCTGAATGTCCGCTTTCGCGACCTGGTCGATCAAACTTTGCTTATCCGACGACTTGTCCGATGTTTTGGGTTCATCGGCGGCCTCGGTGCGCTCATGCACCGGCTCATCCTTCGACGTGTCGCGCTCGGTCAGTTGCGCCAGGCGCGGGCGGAGCGAACCCACTTTCGCGGTTGCGCCACTTCCCTGGTCGTTCAGCGCCCGCTTTGCCAGGTTCGAGACGGTGTGGAGCAGATCGTTGAACGAAGAATCGTCGGCCGATTTCGCGCCCGCAGCGCCGGTGCCCTTCGCCGAACGGGATACCCCGCGCGTGAGGCTTTCGGCCAGGCCCGCGAAAACCTGTCCGGATGTTCCCTCGAGTTTGGTCATGGACGGCGATCCTTGGTGAGTAGCTCCAGTTCACCGAGCTGCTTCTGGGTGCGGGCGAGCATTGCGTTTGACGACGCGAGATCGATCCGCGCTGGCGTGGGCGGAGGCTTGTCGGCGGCCACGATGGCCGCTGGGCCTGCGATCGGCTTGCGGACATCGAGCGCGAGCTGGACGGTTGCGTTGAGGAGCAGGACGTCGCGCTCCGGCAGCTTCGATTTGTCGAGCGCCTTCAGCTCGGCGAAGCCGCCGTCATACTCGTCGGTGAGCGCACGGGATGCGCCGCGGAAGAAATGCGCGCGCTCGCGATCCGAGGTGGCATCGGCGCTGAGCGTCAGCGCCCGCTCGCTCGCGGGCCGCGTCACACCGAGCTTGCCTCGCACCAACGCGGCGCGCGCGATCACCAGATAGAGCTTGAGGCGGCTGGCGCGGTCGATCTGCTCCAGCAGGGCGGCGATCCGCGCAAAGCGGCGATCGTCCAGAGCGAGGCTCGATTGTGTCAGGCCGGTGGAGAAGCGCTGCCAGAAATCGCCGGCATAGACCGAATTGCGGTAGTGGCGGATATAGGCCAGCGTCAAGAACTCGAACTTGTCGAAATCCTCCGCCTGCCCGACCAGCAGGATCTCGCGCCGCAACGCCGCCTCTTCGACGAGCGTGCCCGGCAGCAGCAGACGCGCGTCGTCGAGACGCTCGATCGCGAGCGATGCCGCGGAACGTGCGAACAGCGCGCCCTGGACCAGCGCGACCTGCCCGCCCATGCCGGACGGAATCGTACGCGGCTGGACGTCCTTGAGCAGCTCGCGCGCTTCCTCCTGGCGGCCCTCGACATAAGCAAGCGCGCCGTCGAACAGCTTCGCATCGACATTCATCTTGTCGCGCGGCAGCTTGCGGACGACCTGCGGCGCGCCGCCGCTGAGCAGGTAGATGACGACCGCCTGGCCGTTCTGCGGGTTGCTCCATACGCGCGGATCCGCGGCAAGAAGCTTTTCGCCGATCTGCCGGATCAGCGCGATGTGGCTGCCATGCGCGGCGGTGTCGCCATTGGCGATGCCGTCCTGAACGGCTTGCAGCGCGCGGACAAGTTCATACGGCTCGCCGGACGGCGGCACCGGCTCGGCAAATGCGTGCGTGGCCGTGAACGGCAGCACCAGCAGCACGGCGCGGAGCAACGGCCTGATCAAGGGCGCTTCTCCCGGATCAGGATCTCGATCCGTCGATTTTGCGCGGCGGCCGGATCGTTCTGAAGCTTCGGCCGCCGGTCGGCATAGCCTTCGACATGCTCGATCCGCTGCGCATCGACGCCGGAGCGAACCAGCATGTAATAGGCCATCTGCGCGCGGGCCGTGGACAGCCGCCAATTGTCGTAGGTCTCCGACTTGTAGGGCCGATTGTCGGTGTGGCCGCGGACAATGATCGTGCCGGGACGCTTGGTCAGCAGCGGACCGATCTTGTCGATGACGCGAATGAGCTCGGGCCGCGGCTCGGCCGAGCCGACCGCGAACATGCCGAAGCTTGCATCGTCGGTCAGACTGACCAGAAGGCCCTCCTCGACCTGGCGGACCTCGGCCACCGGTCCGGCGCCGGCCTTGATGTCCGACAGCGCATCGGCAATCGCGGACTGAAGCTGCTTGACGGTCAGCTGCTGTGTCTGGGCGGCATCACGCGGATCGGACTCCTTCGGAGCGTCAGCCGGACGCGTCTGCGGCGCGGCGTTAGTCTGAAGGTTGGCCTGTGCGTTCGGCTGGCCACTGGTCTCACGCGCAGACGACGATGGCGCCGGCCCCGGTGGTAGCAGGGGCGACATACTTGCGGACGACGCCTCCGCGTTGGGAGCCACGCTGCCGCCGGCATCATCCGTCTTGCCGCGGCGCGGCTCGCCCTGGTTTGCGCCGGCCGCATTGTCTCGCGCGGAGGGATTCGGCTTCGGTTCGCCGTCCATGATGCGGTCCGCTTCCTTGGACGCCTCCGGAGCGAGCTTCCAGTAGCCGGGATCGAACGGATCGCGATAGGCGTCGCCGCCCTTGAGCCCGTCTTCCTCCGCTGATGTCAGGGCGCCGGCGCGGCGCTGGCCTGAGGCCTGGTTCGAGCTGGCCGCGATCTCGGCGAGCGTCGCATAGGGATCGCGGAACAAGACCTTCTCTTCGTAGAAGGGCGGCTTCTCGGCCGTCGGCGAATCGCCGCGGCGCTCCTCGTTCGGGCCGGAGGGCTGGCGCTTGCCGTCCTGGCCCTCGAACGTCGTCGGCTCCTTCTTGTTGAGATCCTTGAGCCCCTTGGGCGCCGGCGCATTTTCGGCAAGCTGAATCGGGTTGAAATAGCTTGCAACCACCTGCTTCTGGTCCTGGTTGAGCGCATTGATCAGCCACATCACCAGGAAGAACGCCATCATCGCGGTCATGAAGTCCGCATAGGCGATCTTCCAAACGCCACCGTGCGGCTTCTCATCTTCGAAGGCGCTGCGCCGGCGGATGATGACGAGCTCGTGCTTGACTTCCTCCATGGCCGACTACCGGCGCGCCTCTTTCAGGCGATCGATCCACGTCGAGATCTGCGTCTCGATCGTGGTCTGATCGGCGAGGACGCGAACCTCGACGGTGTCGGCGGCCTGGTATTCGATGGCGGAGCGGCTGGTCGCATCGAGTTGCGCCTTGACGAGGTTGAGGAGATCGCTCGGCCCGGTCACACGGAACACCGGCACGGGCGAATTGGATGTCAACGCCGCGATCTGCTCGACCAGCGCGCCGATCGCCTTGTCGCGGACCGCATCAGCGAGGAACGGCAGCAATATCCGCGCAACCGAGCTTGCGATGTTGCTTTCGATCTCTCGGCACGCCGTGGCAAAGCCGTTGACGATCGCGACCGCCTGCTGGTCGGACCATTTGGCCCGCTCCTCGCCGAGCCGGATTGCGCTGCGCACGCGCTCTTCGGCGAGCTTGCTATCGCCCTCCGCGAGGCCGGCGGTGTAACCGCGCCGATGGGCGTCATCCAGGAGATTGACCGGTGCGGCTTCGGCCGCGGGCGCCGAAAGCGGCGGCTGAAGTTGCGGCTGCGATTGCGCCTGACGCTGCGGTTGAGGTTGAGGTTGAGGTTGCGGCTCGCGCCGGACGTCTTTCGACCTTGTCAGCACGTCCTGGATCTTCGGCGGCGGAGGCGGCGGGGACTTGACCCGGCCGTTCGCGTCGAATTGCGTCAGGAGTTTTCCAATTGCCGCGTTCATGCCGCCTCCTCGCGTCGCATCCAGTCTTTAAGGATCGCTGCTGCCTGCATCTGATCGAGCCGGACAATCTGCTCCAGCCGCTTCTGCGGCGTTCGCTGCATCTTGCCCTCGAGGTCTTCGACCAGATTGAGCTCCGCCTCTTCGCCGTCCGGCAGCGCAAGGGCAGCGGCCGCCTCGAGCTGCGCAGCCTCCGCCGCCTCGGTCTGCTCCTGCTGCGCGCGATGGGTCAGGATGCCGTTGACCGCGGGCCGAAGTCCGAACCAGACCAGCATCGAGGCAACGGCCAGGATCGTCACCGCATTGATGACGCTGCCGAGCTGCTTGTTGATCATTTCGACGAAGCTGATCGGCGGCACCGGCGCGAGCTCGCGCGATCCTTCGACGAAGTCCACCGCCGTGACCTGGATCTGGTCGCCGCGCGCCTTGTCCAGTCCGCCGGCGGTCGCCGCGAGCTGGCTGATCTCGGCGAGCTTGCTGTCGACGATGGCCTGATTGGTCTTGTCGCCGAGGTCGGCGACGAGCCGCGTGCGATTGACCAGCACAGCGATGAAGAGTTTCTTGACCGAATAGCCGTCGCTCACCGTCGTCGTGGTCTTGGACGAGACCTCGAAATTGGTGACGTCCTCCCGGCGGGTCTTGTCCTCGCTGGAGTTCTTGGTGCCGCCGGCATTGACCTGCTGGTCCGGAAGATTCTGCTGCACCGTGGTCGGCGTCGAGCGATCCGCGTTCTGTGACTTCTCGTTTTCGCGGACGTTGCGGACGGAACGCTCGGCGCGGGTCTCCGGATCGTAGACGGTCTCGTTGGTCTGCCGTTTATCGGTCGACAGCTGCGGCGAGACGCTGACCTCGAAATTATCCAGGCCCAGATAGGGCGTCAGCGCCTTGCGGATGTTTTCCTGCACCATGCCGCCGACCGTCTTCTGGAGGCTCGCCATCTTGGTCGGCGCGGCACTGGCCTCGTCCTCCTCTGCTAGCAACATTGTTCCGTCCGCATCGAGCACGGTGACCTTGTCGCGCGTCATGCCGGGAATGGCGGCCGCGACGAGATGCCGGATCGATTGCGCGGTACGTGCCTCGATCGCTCCATCGGTGCGCAGCACGACGGAAGCCGATGGCGGCTGCTGGGTGGCGCGGAACGAGCCGCGCACCGGCATCACGATGTGCACCCGCGCGGCCTTGACGCCCTTCATCAATTGAACCGTCCGCGCGATCTCGCCCTCGAGTGCGCGAAGCTTGGTGACTTCCTGCATGAAGGAGGTCAGGCCGAGCGATCCGATCTTGTCGAACAGCTCGTAGCCGGAATTGGCGCTGGTCGGCAGCCCCTTCTCGGCCAGCAGCATCCGCGCCTGCATGGTCTGGCTCGGCCGCACCGAGACGGTATCGCCGGCCGCGTTGACGTCGAAGGGGATGTTCTGCTCGCGCAGCGCGGCGCCGATGCGCGTTACGTCTTCGCGGGCGAGACCGGTGTAGAGAGGCTCGAATTCAGGGCGACTCAGATAATAGGCGCCCCCGACGACGGTGACGAGGACGGCAAAGCCGATCAATCCCAAGGCCATCAGACGTCGCGGCCCAAGTTCCAGCAGATTGTTGAGCAGCTGCTGTAGCTGCGCGCGACTGAACATATGACCTCGTACCAATGCGAACGTAGAGGACACTCCGCTGCGAACCTTGTCTGAAGGTTGCGCAACCACGCGAATGTGCCGCTTCGCAAGCGAGGCGTTGCAATTTTACAAGAGCTTTGGGTGACGCAGGCAGTTCGATGGCAACGAACGGACGATCGAACGCGTTACCGCGCGATCGGCCTAGCGTATGGCATGAGGTCTGGCGTCAGGAGGTCGATTACGGGCACGTCATGTGCCGTCACATCCGCCGTTCACGGCGGGGACCGTGCTCCCATCGGGAGCACGGTCGTTTCCAAAGCCGGAGCTTACTTGAACAGCGACAGGATGCTCTGGCTGTTCTGGTTGGCGATCGAGAGCGCCTGAACGCCGAGTTGCTGCTGGGTCTGGAGCGCCTGGAGGCGGGTGGATTCCGCGTTCATGTCGGCGTCGACGAGCTGACCGACGCCGCGAGTCACCGAGTCCATCAAGGTCTTGACGAAGTCCGTGTTGGTCGCGATGCGGTTCTTGACGGCGCCGAGGTCGGCGGCGGCCGAAGCCACCGAGTTGATCGCAGCGGTGACCTGCGTGATGTAGCCACTGAGCGTGGCCTGGTCGGTCGCCGCGTCGGTCAGCGAGGTGATGTCGATCGTGTTGACCGACGCACCGCCGCTCACCGTGTCCAGGATGCCGCTGGTGGACGAGGTATAGAGCGAATAGTTGGAGATCGTCAGGTTGATGGAGCCGATGGTGGGCGTGCCGCCGACGCGGGAGAACGACGACACCAGGTCGAAGGTCGCCGGCGTGGCCGTCGTCGTGCTCAGCCAGTTCACGCCGTTGAAGGTGGCCGCATCGGCGGTGCCCTTCATCTGCTGCTGGATCTGGGTGATGTCAGCCTGGATCTTGGTCCGGTCGATACCGGCGGTCTTGGCTTCGACCAGCAGCGACTGGAGCTTGGTCAGGCCGCCGGTGCTGTCGCCCACAACCGCGGTCAGAGCGGTATATTCGGTGTCGACGGTCGCAGCCGACAGACCGAGCGAGTCGGAGACGGCGGAGAGCGCGGCGTTGTCGGCGCGCATCGAGGTCGCGATCGACCAGTAGGCGGCGTTGTCCGAAGCGGTAGCCACGCGCTGGCCGGTCGAGATCCGGTTTTCGGTGGTCTGAAGGCTGGAGCTGACGTTCCGGAGGGTCTGCAGCGCGGTCATTGCTGCGGAGTTGGTAAGCAGACTAGAGCTCATTTTTTGACGTCCCTTTGAAACGGATTGAATTTTTGGGGACATACCGGGCTTGCACCGGTACGACAGGGCGGCATCATGCCTTTGGGCTGCGGAAAAGTGCGCTCAACCTGTCGTAACCACGGCGATAGCACGCGAAGTTTGTGCGAGGCTTGCGGCTCCGTGACCGGACCGCAACAAGGTGAGCCAATTCGAGCTCGCAAAGCGACGAGCAAAGTCGAGATGCCAGGTTGAGGTTCCGGCGCGAGAACGACGCGCGCCAAAACGGAAAGGGCCGCGCTTCGCGAGAAGCACGGCCCCCTCAGATGGTCTTCAGGCTTAGCGGAACAGCGACAGGATGCTCTGGCTGTTCTGATTGGCGATCGAGAGCGCCTGAACGCCGAGTTGCTGCTGGGTCTGGAGCGCCTGGAGGCGGGTGGACTCCGCGTTCATGTCGGCGTCGACGAGCTGACCGACACCGCGGTTCACCGAGTCCATCAAGGACTTGACGAAGTCCGTATTCGTCGAGATGCGGTTCTTGACGGCGCCGAGGTCGGCGGCGGCCGAAGCCACCGAGTTGATCGCAGCGGTGACCTGCGTGATGTAGCCACTGAGCGTGGCCTGGTCAGTCGCCGCGTCGGTCAGCGAGGTGATGTCGATCGTGTTGACCGACGCACCGCCGCTCACCGTGTCCAGGATGCCGCTGGTGGACGAGGTATAGAGCGAATAGTTGGAGATCGTCAGGTTGATGGAGCCGATGGTGGGCGTGCCGCCGACGCGGGAGAACGACGACACCAGGTCGAAGGTCGCCGGCGTGGCCGTCGTCGTGCTCAGCCAGTTCACGCCGTTGAAGGTGGCCGCATCGGCGGTGCCCTTCATCTGCTGCTGGATCTGGGTGATGTCAGCCTGGATCTTGGTCCGGTCGATACCGGCGGTCTTGGCTTCGACCAGTAGCGCCTGGAGCTTGGTCAGGCCGCCGGTGCTGTCGCCCACAACCGCGGTCAGAGCGGTATATTCGGTGTCGACGGTCGCAGCCGACAGACCGAGCGAGTCGGAGACGGCGGAGAGCGCGGCGTTGTCGGCGCGCATCGAGGTTGCGATCGACCAGTAGGCGGCGTTGTCCGAAGCAGTAGCCACGCGCTGGCCGGTCGAGATCCGGTTTTCGGTGGTCTGGAGGTTGGAGCTGACGTTGCGGAGGGTCTGCAGCGCGGTCATTGCTGCGGAATTGGTAAGCAGACTTGAACCCATTTTGATGTCCCTTTGAAGATTGAGTTGATTTGGGGACATACCGGGCTTGCACCGGTACGACAGGGCGGCGTCATGCCTTTGGGCTCCGGAAAAGCGGTTAGGGCCCAACCTGTCGTAGCGGCGACCGTAACCCGCGAAGCTTGTGCGAGGCTTGTGGCTGTGTGCCCCGGCCGCAACAGGACAGCCGAAATTACGGCGTGCGCGGGACGTCACGTCAAACGAAAGGGCCGCGCTTCGTGAGAAGCGCGGCCCTCCCCGGATTGTTTGAGGCTTAGCGGAACAGCGACAGGATGCTCTGGCTGCTGTTGTTGGCGATCGAGAGCGCCTGAACGCCGAGCTGCTGCTGGACCTGGAGGGCCGCCAGGCGGGTGGACTCCTGGTTCATGTCGGCGTCGACGAGCTGGCCGATACCGCGATCAACCGAGTCCATCAGCGACTTCACGAAGTCCGTGTTGGTCGAGATTCGGTTCTTGACGGCGCCGAGGTTGGCGGCGGCCGAAGCCACCGAGTTGATCGCACCGGTGACCTTCGCAATGTAGGTATCGAGCGTGGCCTGGTCAGTCGCCGCGTCGGTCAGTGTGGAGATGTCGATCGTGTTGACCGACGCACCGCCGCTCACCGTGTCCAGGATGCCGCTGGTGGACGAGGTATAGAGCGAATAGGTGGAAACGGTCAGGTTGATGGAACCGGTGGTCGGCGTGGAGCCGACGCGAGAATACGACGACACCAGGTCGACCGTCGTCGGCGTGGCAGTCGTCGTGCTCAGCCAGTTCACGCCGTTGAAGGTTGCCGCATCGGCGGTGCCCTTCATCTGCTGCTGGATCTGGGTGACGTCGGCCTGGATCTTGGTACGGTCGATACCGGCGGTCTTGGCTTCGACCAGCAGCGACTGGAGCTTGGTCAGGCCGCCGGTGCTGTCGCCGACAACCGAAGTCAGAGCGGTATATTCGGTATCGACGGTCGCGGCCGACAGTCCGAGCGAGTCGGAGACGGCGGAGAGCGCGGCGTTGTCGGCGCGCATCGACGTCGCGATCGACCAGTAGGCGGCGTTGTCCGAAGCGGTCGAGACGCGCTGACCGGTGGAGATCCGGGTCTGCGTGGTGGCGAGTTGCGAGCTCACAGACCGCAAGGTCTGGAGTGCGGTCATGGCGGTCGAGTTCGTAAGCAGGCTTGACATTGCGAATGTCCCTTTATGTACGCGTTACATTTTCACGAGGGGACATACCGGGCTTTCACCGGTACGGAGGGGCGGCATCATGCCTTTGGACTGAAGTGGGTGGGGTCCAACCCGCCGTGCCGCATTGCTAGCACGCAGAATCTTGCCCCGAGATTAAGATCGGCTTGAATTTCGCTGCAATATCAGATGGTTAACGGTACTCTGCGCTAACCATAAATCGGTACTTCTCGCTAACCATAACCAGCCGGCCGGCGATCGCCGGCTGTTACGAGAACGACCGCACCAGGCCTGAGGCCAGCAGGTTCCAGCCGTCGATCAGCACGAAGAACAGCATCTTGAACGGCAGTGCGAGGATCGTTGGCGGCATCATCATCATGCCCATCGACATGGTCAGCGTCGCCACGATCATGTCGATGACGAGGAACGGCAGGATGATGAGGAATCCGATCTCGAACGAGCGCCGGAGCTCGGAGATCATGAAGGCCGGGATGATGACGCGCATGTCGATGCGCTTGTCGTCGAATTTCTTGCGAAAGCTTTCCGCGGCCAGCGACTCGAACGTCTGGAGATCCTTGTCGCGAACATGGGCGAGCATGAACTCGCGGAAGGGATCGCTGATCTTCAAATAGGCCTCTTCCTCCGAGATCTCGTTCTTCATCAACGGCTGGACGCCGGTCTCCCAGGCGCGGTCGAAGGTCGGCGCCATGACGTAGAAAGTCATGAACATCGCGAGGCTGATCAGAACGAGATTTGGCGGCGTCGTCTGCAGGCCGAGACCGGCGCGAAGGAACGACAGCGCGACGGCAAACCGCGTGAAGCAAGTCATCATGATGAGCAGCCCCGGCGCGACGGACAGCACCGTCAGCAGCGCCATGAGCTGGATGATGCGGCCGCTGGTCGAGCCGTTGCCCGGAGGCAGCAGCGAGTTGAGATCCGGGATCTGGGCGAATGCCACCTCAGGCAGCACGACCAGCAGCAACGCGAGCAGCAGAACTCTCAATTTCACTGGATCACCAACGTCTCAATGATCAATTCCCGGACCTTGCCGGACGAGCGGATGCTGGCGCGTTCGGACAGGTCGTCGCGCAGATGCTGGAGCCCGCGCGATCCCTCGAACTGCGCGACCGACGCGGACCGCAGATAAGTGACGATGTCCTCGCTGATATGGGCGGCCAGGATGCCAGCATCCTCGTCGCTCATGCTCTCGGTCACCATGGAGGCCTCGACCCGGGCCCAGTTGTTGGCGGGCGCCGCGAGATTGGTCACGATCGGAGACAGCTTTCTGAGCCGCGCACTGCCGGCGTAGCTCGACGCGAGCGGCGGCGGGGTGGCGCCCTTCTTCGCGTCGGCGACGCGTTCGGCGGTCGCGAACAGGTGCAGGCCCGCAAGCGCGCCCGCACCGATCGCGATCAGGGTCAACACCACGATGGCAGCAATCAAGCGCATGGTGCCCCCTGCCCCCGCGACGCTCGAGCCTCAGAACGGCGCAACAGCGTCATAGATCCGATGTCCCCATCCAGGCTGCTGCACATCAGACAGATTTCCGCGACCGCCGTAGGCGACGCGCGCCTCGGCGATCTTCTCGTAAGATATCGTGTTGGTGCGCGAGATGTCGCGCGGACGCACGATGCCGCCGACGTTGAGCACGCGCATCTCGGTGTTGACCTTGAATTCCTGCGATCCGCTGATCATCATATTGCCGTTCGGCAACACGTCGGTGACGATGGCCGCGATCGAGAGCTTGATGTCCTCGGCACGGTCGATCTGGCCGTTGCCCTTGATCTGGGTGTTGGTCGAAAGATTGGCGTTGGCCTGGCCGGTGTCGCTCCATCCGGCGACATTCATCAGCCAGTCGAGGCCGAACTTGATCTGCGAATCGCGCGAACGGTCGGTCTTGTTGTCGAGCTTCGCCTTGTCCTGCATCGAGATGATCACCGTCACGACATCGCCGGTGCGCCGGGCACGCGGGTCGCGGTAGAGATCGGTGCCGTCGTCCCAGGTCGAGCGATAGCTCACGGGCGTGCGGACGCGCGGCGTCACCGGGATAGGATCGGCCTGACTCCTCAGGCCGCTGCCGACGGGCGACACTTGCGGGCCGGTCAGGATCTCGGCCGGGTCATGGGAGCATCCGGCGAGAAGTACGAGCGACAGGATGAGGATCGGCTTCTTCATCTACTTGGTCTTTCCGTCATCCACACGACGCATTCCGCCGAGCAGATCGGCGAGATGTGCCGCGCGCGCCGTCTCCATCTCATTGAAGATCGCGCTCGAACTCCTCGGGCTGAGCTTTGCGAGCACGGCGGCGGCCGTCTCGTCCGCCATGCCGGCGATTTGGGTAGCGGCCGCATCCGGCTTCATGCGTGAATAGATCTCGACGACGCTCGCTTCGGCCTTCTTCAGGAAGTCGTCGCGCAGCGCCATCCACTTCTCGTATTCGGCCCGCTTGGCCTCGACTTCGGCGATCCGCTCCCGCAGCTGGGCCTCGGCCTTCTCCAGCTCCTTCAACTGCCAGGCCAGCCTGGCGTCGACAGCGGGGTCAGCCACGTTGCTACAGAACAGTGCGACCTCGTTGTCCGCCGGCGCGGCAGCCTGGGCCGGCGCCGGCTTCGGGAGCGCCGTGACGCTACCGGGCCTGGCCGGGCGCACGGGTGCCGCTGCCGGCGTCGGAGGGGGCATCTCCGAAGTCGGCACCGCGCCGGTAATCGCGGGACCCGAGTCTTCAGCCGCCCAGGCCGTTGCCCGAGCGTTGTCGCTCGGAATCGACGTGGCCGGCGCATTCGGCTTCTGCGGCCCGGGCGCGCGGGCGCGCGCGAACGAGAGCAGGTTGAGCGGCTTCGACGGCTTCGCCTCGTCCAGCGCCCGCACGGGCGAGCCGCTCACCAGCGCGGAGACCGCGACCAGGAGGAAGACTTGCGCTTTGTGATCCAGCTTCAACATCAGGCCGCGTGCGATTCTCGGTCAAGACCAGAGCATTGAGCGACCAAGCTTGCACGACGCTTATGCATCATTGGACGATGACTTCGGCCTGGAGCGCGCCGGCCGTCTTGATCGCCTGGAGGATCGCGATGATGCCTGACGGCTTCAATCCGATCTGGTTCAGCCCGCGGACGAGACGCTGGAGATCGACGCCGCTCAGGATCGCCACCTGCGATCCGGCCTCGTTGGCCTCGACCACGGTTTGCGGAACGACCACCGTCTGGCCTTGCGAGAACGGTGCCGGCTGCGACACCACGGGCATCTCGGTGACGCGGACTGTCAAATTGCCGTGCGTGACCGCAACCGTCGATATCCGCACGTCCCGTCCGATCACCACCGTGCCGGTGCGTTCATTGATCACCACCCGCGCCGGCGTATCGGGCTCGACGGTCAGCTCGCCGATTTCGGCGAGAAAGCGGACCGGACCGATATAGCGCGGCTTGGACAGCACGACCGTCCGGTAGTCGCGCTCGAAGGCGATCTGGGCGCGATAGCGGCCCCCGGCATAGCGATTAATGGCGTCGAGGATTCGCGTCGCGGTGACGAAGTCGGGATTCTTGAGCTCCAGCACCAGGAATTCCATCTCATGGAGGTTTCCCTGCACCTCGCGCTCAACCAGCGCGCCATTCGGGATGCGGCCCGCGGTCGGCGTGCCCTGGCTGACATTCTGCGCCTGGCCGCCGACGCTATAGCCTGCGACGGTGACGGCCCCTTGCGCCACCGCATAGACCGCACCATCGGCCGCGCGCAACGACGTCATCACCAATGTACCGCCGAGTAGCGAAGTCGCATCGCCAAGCGACGATACGGTCACGTCCATCCGTTCACCTGGCCCGATCGAGGGCATCAGGTCCGCCGTCACCATCACGGCGGCGACGTTACGCGTGCGCAGCGTGGTCGGCCGCGCCGGGTTGGTCGTGCTGGTGGTCTCGTTCCTGACATTGATACCCATGTTTTCGAGCATCGACTGGAGCGACTGTTCCGTGAAGGGCGCGTTGCGCAGGGTGTCGCCGGTGCCGTTCAGGCCGATCACGAGGCCGTAACCCACGATCTGGTTCTCGCGCAGTCCCTTGATGTCCGCGATGTCCTTGATGCGGACGGCGGCGTGGGCGCTGGCGGCTGAAACGATCAGGACGAGCGCGATCAGGAATCTGGTCATGACCCGTCCGCGACCTTGACGGTACCGTCCGGCTGAACGATGGCCCTGATGATCACGCCGGTGTCGGTGTTTCGCACCGGAATGAGCGCGCCGGGCGCACCCGACTGCATCGCCGAGCCGTAAGTCACGATCGACAGCCCGCTATCCTCGACCACGACCTTGACCATGGCGCCGCGGGCGATGGTGAAGGGATCCTCCACCGAATTGGTCGGGATCGGCTGGCCCGGCAGCAGCGCACGCCGCGCCATGCGACCGACGAGCACCTGACGCCCCTCGATGAACATGGCGACCCCGAGCACGTTCGGTGCAAAGGCACGCTCGGTGATCATGTCGTCCCTGATCAGCTCGCCGGCGCGAATCGACACGGCCGGCACGGGAAGCCGCCGCTCGTCTGCCACGGCGAGCCGTACGGAGACGAGAACCAGCAGCGCGGCGGCCAACCCGCGCGCGATCAGACTCACCCTGTTCAACATCGACACACCGAAACTAGCGACTGAGATTCTTCGACACCGTCTGCGCCATCTCATCCGACGCCTGGATGACCTTGGCGTTCATCTCATAAGCGCGCTGCGCCGAGATCAACTCGGTGATTTCCTTGACGGGATCGACGTTCGAGGCTTCGAGATATTGCTGGTTGATCTTGCCGTAGCCGGCATCACCCGGCAGGCCGACGACCGGCGTGCCAGACGCAGTGGTTTCGCGATAGAGATTGCTGCCCAGCGGCTCGAGGCCCGCCTCGTTGGCGAAGTTCGCGAGGTTGAGCTGGCCGATCTGGCGCGGATTGATTTCCGTATCCAGCTTGGCGAACACCTGGCCGGTCTGGTTGACCGTGACCTGCACCGTTCCCTGCGGCACCGTGATGGAGGGATCCAGCAGGTAGCCGTCCATGGTCACGAGCTGGCCGTTGGCATTGGTGTTGAATGAGCCCGCGCGGGTATACTGCACCTCGTTGTTGGGGCCCAACACCTGAAACCAGCCCCGGCCGTTGATCGCCATGTCGTAGGGATTGCCGGTCTGCGTGAGTGCGCCCTGGATATGCAGCTTGCGGATGGCCGCCGATTTGACGCCGAGGCCGAGATTGGCGCCTTCCGGGATCGGCGAGGAGCCGTTGACGTTGGCGACGCCCTGCATGCGGTCCATCTGGTAGAACAGATCGGTGAACTCCGCACGCGCCCGCTTGTACGACGTCGTGTTGATGTTGGCGATGTTGTTCGCGATGACCTCGATATTGGTCTGCTGGGCGTTCATGCCCGTGGCCGCGATGGCAAGCGATTTCACAATGTCATTCCTTCAGATCAAATCGACATACGAACGACTTCTTGGTAGGCCTGCACGACCTTGTCGCGAACCGCGACCGCCGTCTGCAAGGCCTGCTCAGCCGACATCAGCGCCTCGACGACGCGCCGGGTCGATTCCTTGCCCTGCATCGCCGAAATCGAAGCTGCCTCACCCGTCTTCAGGGTACCGATCGCATCGGTCGTTACTTGCTTCATCACCGATTCGAAGCCGACCTCGTCGCCGGACTGGATCGCGGTCGGCGCCGCGGGCGCGATTACCTGCGTCTCGGTCGCTCGAGACGCCGCCTGCCCTGCGGAAATCGCTGTGGATGAAATCGCCTCTAGCATTGTCAGCTCCTCAGAAGGTCGACGGTCATGCCCAGCATCGACCGCACCTGCTTCACGACCTGGAGATTGGCTTCATAGGATCGATTGACCTCCCGCATGTCGGCCATCTCGATCATCATGTTGACGTTCGGCATCTTGACGTAGCCGGCCTTGTCGGCGGCGGGGTGACCCGGATCGTACTCGACACGGTAAGGCGTGGTATCGACCCCGATCTCCTTGACCTTCGCAAGCTGCGTGCCGGAGGCACGATCCATTGCGGCGTCGAAGGTGATCGTCTTGCGCTGATACGGATCAGCACCGGCGCTGCGCCCAGTCGAGCTCGCATTCGCGAGGTTTTCCGAGACGACGCGCATGCGCGTCGATTGCGCTTCGAGCCCGGAGCTCGCGACCGTCAATGAAGCCTGTAGAGCATCCAGCATGTCAGTTTACCTCAAGTCTTCGCGCCGGTCAGGACCATGCGGTGAAACGACCGCACGATCGCCGAGTTCATCGAGTAGTCGCGATTGACGTCGCTACCCTTGATCATCTCCTGCTCGAGGCTGACGGAATTGCCGGAGTGAACGACATCCCAGCTATCCTTCTTCGCGGTCGCGCGCGTGTCGGTCTCGGTCGCGGAAAGCTGCATGTGCGCGGGCGATGTCGTCGCGAGCCGGACCGGCATTCCGTCGAGCACCTTGTTGAACGGCTCGACGTCGCGCGCCTTGAAGCCCGGCGTATTGGCGTTAGCGACGTTGGTGGCAATGGTTGACTGACGAAGCTCGAGCCAGCGCGCCTGCGACGATGCCAGTTCGAAGAGATAAAGCGGTCCCACGGCAGCCCCATTCTGGTCTGTTCGGAGCAACCCTAGGGCTGCAAGCTTTCCCCAGGCTGATGCAGGGGACACTGTCCTCCGAAATCTACTGAACCTTCTCGGGGCTCGGCGATTGCTTCGACTGGAGGAAGTAGATGATCTCGGCGACGGGCCGGAAAAACTCCGACGGAATCACCTGGTCGACCTGCACCGCTTCATAGAGCGCGCGCGCGAGCGCCTTGTTCTCGATCACCGGAATCTTGTTCTGCTCGGCGACTTCGCGGATCTTCAGCGCGATCACATCCATGCCCTTGGCCACCACGAGCGGCGCCGGGTTTTCCTCGCGGTTGTAGCGCAGCGCGATCGCGAAATGCGTCGGGTTGGCGATCACCAGCGTCGCGCGCGGCACAGAGGCGATCATCCGCTGGCGCGACCGGTCGCGTGCGAGCGAGCGCAGGCGCGCCTTGATGAGCGGATCGCCTTCCGACTGCTTGTGCTCGTCCTTGATCTCCTGCTTGGTCATGCGTAGCTCGCGCCGCCAGTGGAAGCGCGCCCAGGCGAGATCAATCGCGACCAGCACGATCGTCGCGATGCAGATCGCCGACACGATCCGCATCGCGACGGTGAGGATCATCTCCGGCAACGCGACGGGATCGGTGTACATCGCCTCGAACGCCCTCGCCTCCGACGAGCGCAATACGAACGCGACCACGACGGTCACCGACACGATCTTGAATATCGATTTTGCGAATTCCACGAGGCCTTGGCTACCGAAGATCCGGCTCCAGCCGCTGACTGGGGAGATTCGCGAGAGGTCCGGCATGATGCGCTGGAGCACCAGGCTAGGCGCATTTTGCAGCAACTGCGCCGCAAGCCCGAACACGGTCAGGATGACCACCATCGGCAGCAGGAATCGCAACGCATCGAGGCCCACCACAGTGAGGAGGTTCTGCACATCCGCCGCATTGCTGAGACGGAAGCCGTCGGGGTCGTCGAGCAAGCTCTTCAGCGTCGGCGTCAATTGCTGCACGCCCGGGCCGATCAGGAACGTCTGGATCACCAGCAGCGCCGCCATCGAGGCGAAAATGGGCGCCTCCCGAGAGACCGGGATATTGCCCTGTTCGAGCGCATCACGGACTTTCTTCTCGGTCGGCTCTTCTGTTTTGCTCTCCTGGTCGGATGATTCTGCCATGCCCGTTCAGCGGTCAGCGGAAGACCAGCTCATCCTCCTGTTCGGGATTGAGCTCGATCTCGCCCTTCTCCGCGAGGTCGAGCGCGAGGTCGGTGATTACGCGGCGCGCTTCCAGCACGTCGCGCTGGTTCGACGGCTCGCCGATCGCAAGTTCGTGCTCGACGACGCGGCGAACGCGCGAGGCGACCGAGGACAGGATCATTTCGCGGAAATGCTTGTCGGTTCCCTTCAGCGCGATCACGATGCGGTCGGTCGGCACCTGATCAAAGATCATGGTGCGCGCCTTCGGCGTCAGGTGGATCACGTCGTCGAAGGTGAACAGCAGCTCCTTTAGCACTTCGGCGGACTTCGGCCGCTTCTCCGACAGGCTCTTCAGCATGTCCTCGATGTGGCCGCGCTCCATCTTGTTGATGATGTCGGCGACGCGGGCGTAGGTGTCTGCCCCGAGGTTGCGGGCGAAGTTCAGCGTCAGGTCCTCGTGCAGTGTCTTCTCGAGGACCTTCATGGCGTCGTCGACGATCGGCTTGAGGCTGAGCACGCGCCGCATCAGTTCGTTGCGCAGGCTCGACGGCAACTGGCTCATCACCTTGGCGGCGCAGGACGGCTTGACCTTGGACAGGATCAACGCCGCGGTCTGCGGATGCTCTTTGGAGAGGTAGGTCGCCAGCGAATTTTCCGACACCGACGAGACGCGGTCCCACACCGACCTGCTCGAGTTGCCGAGCAGGTCCGACATGATCGCCGAGACCTGGTCGGCGGGAAGCACGTCGCCAAGCACGGCCTCGAGCCCGCCGATCGTACCGAGGATGTTGGCGCCCATCGAGAACTGCTGGGCGAACTCCTCGACGATCGACTCCAGCTCCTGCGCCGTGATCGGCCGCAGCTCGGCCGCGGCCTTGGTGACGATGCGGATATCCTGCGGCTCGAACTGCTGGAGCACGCTCGCGGCCGCCTGGCGGCCCATGGCCAGCAGGAGCGCCGCGACCTTGTCCGTTCCGCGCAGCGTGGCAACGCCTCGCTGCTTGATGGGAGCGATACCGACCTGTGCCGCCATGGTCAGGTATCACCCTGCCCCAGTGGCCCGACGATCTCCGTGAGCGAGACGCCGAAGCGGGAATTGTCCTCTTCGACCACGACCACCTCGCCGCGGGCAACGACGCGGCCATTGACCACGACGTCGACGGGCTCGCCGACGCGGTGATCCAGCGGAACCACGGCGCCGCGGCCGAGCTTCATCAAGTTGGCCACCGGAATGGTCGCCGATCCCAGCACCACCTGCATGGTGACGGGAATGCGCAGGATCGCATCGACATTGGCGAACTTGCCGGTCTCCTCCGCGGTGCGCGCGGCGATTTCCGCCAGCCGCTCCAGCGGAGACGTTTCGGCATCTCCCGATGCAGATGCAGCTTCATAGTCGAAGGATTGCGCCATTTGGTCTCGCCTTTTGGTATTTCCACTCCCGGAGCGCCGCGACGTTCCGATGGTATTTGTTCTGTCAGTCCCGGTTTCAGTGCTTGTTCGCGTCAACGCCGTTCGTAGCCGCCACCGGCGCAAGCCCGCTTCGCGCGTCAAGCGCCGCGATCGCCTCGTGGGCCTGATCGATCTTCGTGCTCAGCACGCTGGCGAGCCGCCCGAGATTTGCGGTCGAGTCGTGCGCTGCGGTGATGACCGTGTCGAAGGCACCTGCCGTCTCGTGGACGATGGTCGAGAATTCGCCCTGGTAGCTGCGCAGCCGCGCCAGCTCGCGGTGCATCCGGGTCACCCGCATGCTGGTGAAACCCAGCGCGATCAGCAGCACGGCATCAACGAGATAGGATATCATCGACGAACTCCCGCTTCTGATCGACCGGATCTGCCACCTGCATGGCATAGTAGCCATCAAGCTGGCCGATCTGGCACCAGAACAGCACCTGGTTGTTGCTTTCGAGCCTAGCGAGCGTGCGCGGCGTGGCTTCGAGCTCGAGCACCTGCCCGACCTTGAATTTCACGACGTCCTCGAGGGATATCATCTTCTCGTCGAGCACCGCGCTCAACGTGACCTCGGTCCGGTGGACCTCGCTCTCCATCTGCTCGCGCCAGCGCGGATCGGCCGCGCGGCCGTCGCTGACGACGACATGGGCGAGCTTCTGCCGCAGCGGATTGAGCGCGGAGTGCGGAATGATCAGGAACATCTGGCCGCCGCGATAGAGCGCCTGCAACATGATGTTCGCGCAGATCGACATGTTGCCGCTGCGCCCAATCGCCAGCGAAGCCATCGCGGTTTCGACCCGCTCCACGCGGAAAGTGACGTTGGAGGTGCCGGCGAAGGAGGATTGCAGCGCCTTGGCAAACCGCTCGAACAGCGCCTGGACCAGACGGATCTCGATGTTCGAGAACGAGCGCTCGACGTCGAGCGGCGGTTCGGCGCCGTCGGAGCCGAACATCGCCTCCACCATGGTGAAAACGAAGTCGCGGTCGAGCACGATGATGATGCGGGAGTCCCATTGCTCGGCATAGAGCACGGCGGCGACCGCGTTGCCCTCGTAGTCCTTGACGATGTCGCCGACGCGGTCGTTGGTGATGCCATTGACCGAGAAGTAGCAAGGCGTTCCGGCGATCGGCTGGAGGCTGTCCGTGCACGATGCCGCCATGCGATCGAAGATCACATTGAGCATCGGCATGCGTTCGATCGAGATGCCGGCGGCGTCCAGCAGGTAGTTCGGCAGCTGCTTCCGCTGATCGACGTCGAGGTCTTCCGTCATCATGCGCGTGCAGCCTTCGGTTCGACCTCGGTCGCGACAGCCTTGGGCCCGGCGATCGTCTCATTCTCGACCACGTCGATCGACGGCCGTTCGCTGCTCGCGATCATCTTGCGGCCGTGCTCGACGGCGATCTGCGGCATGGCGCCGTTCATGAACGCCAACAGCGTCTGCTTGACGATGATGTAGGGCCGGCATTTCTTCTCGCGCGTCATCTTGATCTTCAGCGCGAACGGCGAAATGATGCCGTAGGACAGGAAGATACCAGCGAAGGTGCCGACCAGGGCCGCCCCGATGAAGCCGCCCAGCAGCTTCGGCGACTGGTCGAGCGCACCCATGGCCTTGATGACACCGAGCACGGCGGCGACGATGCCGAGCGCCGGTAGCGCCTCGGACACCACCACCAGCGCGTGGTAGGGTGTCAGCTTGCTCTTCACGATGGTGTGGATTTCCTCGTCCATCAGCGCTTCGATCTCATGCGTGCGGGCATTGCCCATGATGATGAGGCGCACATAATCGCAGATGAACTGGAGCAGCGACGCGTCGCCAAGCACGCTCGGGAACGCCTTGAATATCTCGGAGGACGATGGATCGTCGATATGGGCTTCCACCTCGTTGCGGCCCTTGCCCCGCAGCTCACGCATCAGGGCGTGGAGCGCTCCGAGCAGATCGAGATAGTAACGCTGACCGGGCACCGCGCCGGTGACGGCCTGCACGCACGCAAGCCCGGTATCCACGACCGTCTTCCACGGATTGGCCATAATGAAGGTGCCTGCCGCGGTGCCCATGATAATCACGAACTCCCACGGTTGCATCAGCACGCCCAGATGCCCGCCCATGGCGGCAAATCCGCCCAGCAGTGCCGCTACCGTGATGACAATCCCCACGAAACTGCCCAACGCGCCGCTCCATCGCCGATCCCACCGGGAATATCTAGTCGGCGACGCTTGCGCGAAGCTGGCTTCCCTGTCGCCAGCCCCGCGCAAGCAATTCGCGTCAACTTGGGATGATGTCGCAGAAGCGGCTAGAGGGGCGCGCGCCATGCTATCCACCATCGCGGACTACACCAGACTGACCAAGGACATGGGTAAGTCGATGACCCAGGTGGCGCAGGAGCCGGACGTCAGCCGCGACACCGACTACTTCCTGAGCCATATCGGCAACGTGAAGACGATCGACGACTTCCTGGGTGACTATCGGCTCTATTCCTATGCGATGAAGGCCTATGGCCTCAGCGACATGACATATGCCAAGGCGTTCATGCGGAAGGTATTGACCGAGGGCATCACGGACAAGGACGCCTTCGCCAACAAGCTGAGCGACACCCGCTACCGGGACTTCGCCACAGCCTTCAATTTCGCCGCCAACGGCGCCAACGCGACCTCGACCACCGCGGCCACGACCGGCACGGCCACCCAATACGTCACGCAGACGATGGAGCAGAACGCGGGCGACCAGAACGAGGGCCTGCGGCTTGCGCTCTATTTCACACGCAAGGCCTCCTCGATCACGAGCCCCTACCAGATCCTCGCCGACAAGGCCCTGACCCAGGTGGTGCAGACCGCAATGGGCTGGTCGTCGACCGTCAGCTCGGGCGACATCGACATGCAGGCCAAGATGATCACCGACAAGATCAATCTCACCGATTTCCAGGACCCGACCAAGGTCACCAAATTCGTGCAGCGCTTCGCGGCGATGTGGGATGCGAACCAGGCCCAGAGCGACACCTCGACCAATCCCGCGCTGGTCCTGATCGGCGGCGCCTCGACGTCGGTCGGCCTGGATACCGACATGCTCACGACGCTTCAGAACATCCGGTTCAACAGGTAAGTCATGCAATCGGCTCTCTATGTGGGATTGTCGGCGCAGGTCGCCCTCGAAAAGCGACTCCAGACGATCGCCAACAACGTCGCCAACGTCAACACGTCCGGCTTTCGCCCCGACGTGGTGAAGTTCGAGACCATACTGTCCAAAGCCGGTGCCAACCCGGTCGCGTTCTCCTCGCCCGGCGACAACATCATCTCGCGCGAGCAGGGCAATATCACCGAGAGCGGCAACCCGCTCGACGTCGCCGTGGTCGGACAGGGATTTATCGCCTTCGCCGGCCCGAACGGCACGGTTTATACCCGCGACGGTCGCCTCCAGATCGCCCCCAATGGCGACCTTCAGACGGTGTCGGGCTTCCCCGTCATCGATTCCGGCGGCGCGCAGCTGACGCTCGACCCCAACGGCGGCCCGGTCTCGATCTCGCGCGGCGGTGCGATTACCCAGGACAACAACGAGATCGGCACCATCGGCCTGTTCAACATTCCGGCTGACGCCAATCTCGACCGCTACGGCAATTCCGGCGTCACGCCCGACCGACCTGCGACCGCCATCGCGGATTTCTCCCGGGACGGCTTCAAGCAGGGTTATGTCGAGGGCTCCGGCGCCAATCCGATGATGGAATTGACGAAGCTGATGTCGGCCTCGCGCGCCTTCGACGGCACCAATTCGATGATCGAAGGCACCGAGAGCGAGCTCAACAATGCAATCCGGACGCTGGGCGATCCCAGCAAGTAGACTGCGCGTCGCGCGTAATTTGGGTGGACAGTTTCCTTGAACGCTCTTCGGCAACTTGAGTGGGCGCTGCTCGAGCTCCAGCAGAGCACGCCGCTGGCTAGCATCAGCGGCGCGATCTCCGAGATCGCGCCGACGCATTTCCGCGTCTCCGGCCTGTCGCGTTTCGTCAGGCTCGGCGAGCTGATCGGCGTCAATACGGCCGGCAAGGCCCAGATCGGCGAGGTGGTCCGGATCGATAGCGAGGGCATCGTCGCAAAGCCGTTCGACCGGCAGTTCGCCGGCGGCCTCGGCTCGGTCGCCTACCGGATGCCGGCTTTGACGTTCGCGCCGGATCCGAGCTGGAAGGGCCGCGTCATCAACGCGCTCGGCACGCCGCTCGACGGACAGGGCCCGCTCACGCCGGGATCGCGGCCCGTCTCGGCCGAGACCGAGGCGCCGCCGGCGATGAAGCGCGCGCGCGTCCACAAGCCGCTGCGCACCGGCGTCCGCGTCATCGATCTGTTCGCGCCGATCTGCGCCGGCCAGCGCGTCGGCATCTTTGCCGGCTCCGGCGTCGGCAAATCGACGCTGCTTGCAATGCTCGCCCGCAGCCAGGGTTTTGACACCGTCGTGCTGGCACTCGTCGGCGAGCGCGGCCGTGAGGTGCGCGAGTTCATCGAGGACGTGCTGGGCAACGACCGCCACCGCTCCGTCACCATCGTATCGACGGGAGATGAAAGTCCGATGATGCGGCGGCTGGCGCCGAAGACGGCAATGGCCGTCGCCGAATATTTTCGCGACCGCGGCGAATCGGTCCTGCTCGTGGTCGATTCGATCACCCGCTTCGCCCATGCGGCCCGCGAGGTCGCGCTTGCCGCCGGCGAGCCCGCGGTCGCGCGCGGCTATGCACCGACGGTCTTCACCGACCTGCCCCGCCTCCTGGAGCGTGCCGGGCCCGGCGAGGAGGGATCCGGGACCATCACCGGCATCTTCTCCGTGCTGGTGGACGGCGACGACCACAACGAGCCGGTCGCCGATACCATCCGCAGCACGCTCGACGGTCACATCGTGCTCTCCAGGCACATCGCCGACCAGGCGCGCTATCCGGCCGTGGATGTGCTGGCCTCGGTCTCCCGCCTCGCCCATAACGTCTGGGACCCCGAGGAGCGCGAATTAGTGAGCAAATTGCGCACTCTGATGGCCAAATACGAGGACACGCGCGACCTTCGCCTGATGGGCGGATATCAGTCGGGCCGTGATTCGGGCCTCGACCAGGCGGTCGACATGGTCCCGCGAATATACAACGCAATGCGGCAAGACGCCTCAGCCCCTCCGAGCGCCGATCCGTTCCGCGAGCTGAGAGACATGCTCAAGGGCGACTAGCCGGGCGAGACGGCACGCGACGCGCGCGTGCGCATCCTGAGTCTCGCGCAACGCATGTCGTCGCGATGCGCTGCCCGCGTACGCGTTTGGTTGCCGCCAATGTTCGCCACGCGAATCTCAGCCGTTCGGATGAGCAAATCGGCATCGTCGTGGAAAACGATGCGGGGACCATACTCCGAAGATAACGCCACAACAACCGCCGCGTGTAATCCTACCAAGTTCTCTTGACGTTTTCCGAAGCAGATCGCGCAAGTTGTGGATGACTTTCGCGATCTACATCGCCTTTCATGCACAAGCTTCGATCAACTTGCATCAACGAAGGACAGCATATGCGTGCATATCGAACCGTCGTAGAGTTGCGTGCGTCTAGCCTGCTAGATCGCGTATTGCGTTCACCATCACGTGTCCCGAGGAACGAGATGGTCTTGAACGTTACATTCGTTCGCAACGACATCAGTCTCGAAGAAGTGTCTCTACTTGATTTTGTTGAGAAGCTCATCCATCGTTTCGGCGGAAGATAAGAAACGTCTGCTTATGACTTGAACTCAGGGGCTGCGGTTGAACAATTCCGATCCATCGTCCGGTCGTGACGGCAATTCGGGCTTTCGTTCGACGACGCTGCGGTTGGCGCACCATCGGAGCCGCCGTTTCTCGCGGGATATCCTGCAGTGCCCATCAGTCCAAGTCGGGTGCCTTGCAGTCCATGCTTTCGAGCAGGCGCGGGAGATAACGTTCTCACTGCACAGCTCCAGCTGCCTGGCGTTTCTCGACGGATTCGCGAGCCAGAACGGAAAGCGGCTTCGGGGCGCCGCAGACGTGATTCCCGGGGCGAGGTAGGAAATTCATGCCGTTGGCACGCGAAGCAGTCGAGCTGCTGGTTCAGGCGGCCAGAGCCTGGTATTTCGAAGGCAATCAACACGGATTGCGCGATCGGGAGTGGATGGCGCTGCGTTTTCTCGGACGCGCCAACCGCTTCTCGCGGACGCCGTCCGCTCTGGCCGGTTTCATCGGCGCCACGAGGGCGACCGCATCGCAGATCGTGAAGACGCTGGAGAGCAAGTCCTTTCTGGTCCGAAAGCCGTCGCATGAGGACAAGCGCTCCGTCGTGCTCGACGTCACCCCACAGGGTGAGAAATGCCTGAACCAGCATGATCCGATCAATCATGTGGTGAATGCGGTTACGGCGCTCGGCACCGAGGAATGCATCGGGCTGCGCGACTCGCTCCGGAAGGTCCTCAATCACCTCGACGCGGCCCATCAGAGGCTTGATGCCAGCATCTGCCGGGACTGCATGTTCCTGGCCGAGCGCGGCCCTGGCACCGGCAAGGGGCGGACGACGGCCGAGTTCATGTGTCGGCTGTATCGCGCTCCGGTCTCGCTCGCGGAAACCGAGCTCCTCTGCACAAGTTTCGAGCGCACCCGCGATCGCCCGAAGATCGAGGAGCACCTCGACCGCGCGCGCGTGGCGAGCCAGGGCTAAGGCAGCGCGCAATTTCCGGGTGAATAGCGCTGGCGACGCTTGCCGGATATTTCGCGGCCGCGTCATTCTTTGAGAGGCGGATGAGCAAGATCCGCGATGCTCTGACGTCGTCCTGGCGAAGCCAGGATCCATTGCCCCAAGAGAATGTTGTTGCAGCAAGCTCGGGCCGCGTGGTGTTTTCATCTCGGAATTCGGTGGTAATGAGTCCTGGCTTTCTCCAGAACGACGATGGGGAGGCATGTTTGCACTGCTTCCAAATCGTCATTGCGAGCGGAGCGAAACAATCCAAAATCCCTCCGCGGAAAGACTCTGGATTGCTTCGCTGCGCTCGCAATGACGGAGCAAGGTGCATAGGCGTCATCCTTCAACTCGCATCTCAACTTGCAGACGCGGTTTCGCATTCCCGCGGCTCAATTCGCCCGAGTTCTGCTTCATCGCTCCCCCCTCTTATCCAAGAGGGCGCAGGGAAGGCCGGGTGCCGGCTGGCACCCACGGTCCGCTGTGCGAAGGCACATGCAGAAAAACTGCACAGCGGCATACAGGTGAAGCCGAACACACGGCCTTCCCTGCGCAGTGGGTTGACGGCTTATGCCGTGCTCTCCCGGGAGCCGAGTTCGTTCTGGCCTCCCTCGCCCCCGCGAAATTCGCGGACACCACGCCGGTTGACGCGAATGCCGCCTCCGCAAGAGCTTGACCGTAGCAACGACGGCCAGGACCACACGTCTATATTTTGGCATTCGGTGAAACACGCCGAAACTAACAATGCCCTTTAAAATAAGGGCTTTTCGACTACCCTGATGCGGGCTGTTTCAGCGGGCTCACCAAAATAAGGGCCCGGCCCTGAGCCGCACGACAAACTGAAAGCCCCAAAGCCGAGCCCTTTGGTCTCAAGCCTTAGGAGCCGACACCACATGGATACTACCATTGTTCCCTCCCCTGTCAGCAAGCGGGGCCGCAACAGCAGCGTCATCTTGACCGACCGCATGTGCGAGAAGCGAGTCGCCAAGCGGACCAAGTTCTACGACCGCAAATGCCCTGGCCTGTACGTCAGCATCACCGCGGCCGGGGTGGCGACCTTCTCGTTCAAGTTCACCGACCGACAGACCGGCAAGCAGCGCACCGGCTGGCTCGGCGTCTACAATCCGGAGACCTTCTCGGTGGAGGACGCCCGCAGCAAGGTCTACGGCCTCAGGGCCATGGGTGGGGACGCCCTCGCCGAAACCTTCCGAGACCAGAAGACCGCAAGGGCGAAGCGCGGAAAGACCGTCGCCGAGATCATCGACGAGCGCATCGCGTGGATGAAGACGCTGGTCAAGAAACCGGATGGCGAGATGCGGCCGCGATTGGAAAGCTGGGAGAACACGGCAAGCCACCTCAACCGCTTCGTTCGGCCTCGCCTTGGCAAGAAGCTGGCCATGGAAGTCACCAAGCACGACATCGCGACGCTGTCGAACGACATCGTCGCTGGCACGTTCGGCAAGCCCTCCGTCAGCAACGCGCGTCATATGCGCAAGGCAGCCTCCGGCTTGTTCAACTGGGCGGCGGAAGCCGGTCGCGACTATGTAACGGCCAGCCCCTGCGTCAACCTGCCGAAGCTCGACCCCGAGCATCCGCGCACACGGGTTCTCTCAGAAGACGAGATCAAGACCTTCTGGCACGGCCTCGACCGCGAGGATCTTCCTTGGGACCGCCGGACACGGCTAGCGCTCAAGTTCGAGTTGGTCACCATGCTGCGCTCGCGCGAATTGCTTGGTGCGCACCGCGACGAACTGTTCGACCTAGACGGCGAGCATCCGCGCTTCGACGTACCTCTCAAGCGGGTCAAGAAGCGGCGCGTGATCCAGCAGCCGTTGTCCGATCTGGCGGTCGAGATCATCAAGGAAGCGCTCGTCTCCGATGATCAGCAGTTCGTTTTCGAAAGCCCCATGTACAAAGGCCAGCCAATCCACCGCAAGGCGATGGCCGACGCGCTCCGCGGCACCAAGCATGAGACGAACAAGGACAAAACCAAGACCGCCGGTCTTTGCGAGTTGCTCGGCGTCAAGCCGTTCACGCCGCACGATCTCCGCCGGACGGCAGCGACTTTAGCCGGCGACCTCGGCTTCGACGATGCGTGGATCGCGAAGTGCCTTGATCACGCGGCGAGCAAGAAGTCGGAGCAGATCGTCCCAACCGTTACGGGCAAGGTCTACAACCACTCGAAGCGGATAAAGGAAAAGCGCGCGGTGCTGGACGGCGTCGCGATGGAGCTGCGGCGGATCATCGGCAAACCTATGGTGAAGGTCCTGGAACAAAGTGGGCCACGGCCCGCTGCCCCGATCAACTGCATCATCCAGCCCGGTCCCGGCTACCGTTGACCGGGCGCTCCCCCTGCGCATGAAATGTCAGGTGACAAAAAGCGTAGATAAATCAATGGTCTGCGGATCGAGTGTCGTCATTTGTGTCGCGATCCGATGAGCGACCCGTAGCTGTGCATAACTTCCCGCTTCGAACGCATGCAGGCCTTAGTTGCAGCCTGTCTTAGCCCCTCATTTGTCATTGTCTTTTCGCGTGCCCAGCGTCGCAGGGACGCGCGCTGGTGCGCTCGATGAGCTGAGCGCGTCCTCGATGCGCAATGGGGCAGACGACGCTCTACGACGCGGCCCTGTGCGGCGTTGGCGCCAAGTGGCATCAGTTCAAACCAAAGCGAGCGGTCTGCGCTGTGGTTGGCGCCAGGACAAACCGCGCTAAGCGGGCGCAGATGGAACAGCAGCTTGGACGCCAGCAAGTGCAGCTTGCAGCGCCGCTTCCTTGGTATGGTCGAGAGACGTTTTCAGGACAGTGCCGCCTTCGCCCTTGAGCCCTTCAAGTACTTTGTCGGCGGTGACCTTGCGAACCAAGACGAACAGCGCTGCGGTGTCGGGCTGGATTGCGGCAGCGGTATCCTTCATAAATTTGTCGTTGATGCCGACATCCGTCAAATATCCGCCGAGCGTGCCAGAGGCGGCGCCGAGCGCCGCGCCAACCAGCGGCATCAAGAAGATCAGTCCTATCAGCGATCCCCAAAAGGCGCCACCAACCGCACCGGCGGCGGTGGTATTGATCAATTGATTGAGCTTGACGTTTCCCTTGGCGTCTTTGACGGCGATTACCGCATCGCCCAGTTCGATTAAGTACTCCTTCTGCATTGCGAGCAACTTCTGGCGAACCTCTTCCGCTTTCGCTTCGGTCGGGAATGCGATCACGATTAGATCACTCATGGCAGTTCTCCGTTGCGGTGCTTGGAATGCTGAAAGAACACCCGGGGACGTGATTGATTTAGATCAACCTGCCGCCATGTGTCGTCGACTTGCTGACCAGCAGAAGGCGCAAGCGCAAGTGGCTGGGATTTCTCAAAAGCGGGCCACTTTGCTGTCGAACATCGCTCGAAGCTTCAGCGCACTAGCAAGCCAACTTGAAATGCTGGCCGACGACGTGGCGGAGCAATCTAGACGAGGACAAAGCTAGTGGAGAACGCCAACTGAGCCGATGCGGTCCCGCCCTCGGCTGGGCTTGGGGGCTCGAAGGCCAAGGACGGGTATCCACCGCATCGATCCGTTGATCAACGGCGTGCCGATCATGAAGCGAGACCCCGCGAGGGACCATTGTCCCTTGGGGCAGCGGTGTTGCCGACCCTTGGGAAATTTACCTGTGGTGTGTTTCAGTCAAGCGCCACCTGGGGCCGAAAGAACGACGGCACTTGTGCGCATCGACGATGAGCTTTGGACGCATCTACGGATTGATCACTTGTTCTCCCCGGAGAACTACCGTGTCCAAAAGCAGAACAGCACGTGCAGAGCAGTTCGGCTCGCATAGGCTCATGCGGCTGGCGCGTGCAGTTCCGTCTGCCCGACCTTCCGCCAGAAGCTACTCTGTGCGGATGGGGCGAGACTTGTGGTTTAAGTTCTGGGTGGGCGTGCTCGGGCTTACGCCCGTCATCCTGACGGTCATCGTTCTATTCTGGCGCTAATTGCCTTGCGCCGTCGCCTGTCCGCGCCGTGACGGTGATGCGCGTGCCGCTCGCGTCACGTCGGCACAAAAAAGCCGTCACCGCGGACTTGGGGGTGCCGAAACGATGACGGCCTCTTGCTGCTCACGCACGTAACGCTGTGTCCTACAGAGATGGACGAGACCGATGGTGCTCGCGGTCGATTAACGATCCGCTAACGGCGAGAGACCCGCGCAGCGGATGATAGTGTACTCGATGCTGACACGGTCGCGACCTGGGTGTCGCGCTCAACGTCGCTCACGTCGCCACGCCTGCGATGACGCTGCGGGGGACTGCGGGGCTTCAAGTTACTTTGGGGCGCAGAGCGGGTGCCGGGTACGCGCGACGGCAGTTACCCTGCATATTTGACCCGGATAAAAACGGAATTGCATAGTTCCAGAACGCGCGGCGAATGCGCTCGTAGCCTTAGTAAATGAACATCGATTGAGTGCTTGTAGTGCATCCGCGCCAATGCAACCATTGGATACTAATATCAGGTCGGATCGCGCCTAAGAGCGCGAAACATAGGTAGTGGAGCAGTGCTTGTGCGCGGCAAAGCAGACCGGGCGTCTCGTCCCAATTTGCTCGGTGATCTCGATATCCCGAGCGGCTTGAGCGCGTCCGTCGGAATAAGTGAGTTTACCTACAGGAAAGGCCAGGAAGTCTACAGCGAAAACGATCCGGCCGAGTACGTCTATCAAGTGCGAAAGGGGGCCGTGCGCCGCTACAAGCTCCTCTCAGACGGCCGCCGTCAGATCGGAGCATTCCACTTGAGTGGTGACATTTTTGGGTTGGAAAACGCTCTCGTCCACCGGCTTAGCGCGGAAGCGGTAGTCGAGACGAGCGTTCGATTGTTCAAGCGGCAAAGCCTTGAGAATGGAGCCGAGACCGACGCCAACGTCTTTCACAGACTGCTCAGCATGACGACCAAGAACTTGCGGCACGCCGAAGACCACATGCTTTTATTGGGTCGCAAGTCATCGGTTGAAAAAGTAGCTGCCTTCCTGCTTGAGATGGACGGGAGGCTGACCAGCGCTGGACTGTTGTCGTTGCCGATGGGCCGTCGCGATATTGCCGACTACCTTGGCCTGACGCTTGAAACTGTGTCCCGCGCCGTAAATCAACTTCAGAGAGAGGCCGTGCTGAAGTTCATCGGAAAAACTCATCGGGAGATCGTGATCCTGGATCGCCTGCGGCTGTCGAGTTTCGATATACCAGGCTAAGCATGGTCGGAAGCCGCGACGTCGCCATATCTGGAGCGGACACACGTCTGTTGTGCCCAGTGCTCGATGCGCCCGCAAAAGATCACCTTCGGCCAGATGCGCTCCAGCGGCGTGCGGGGCGTGTTGATCTATTGCGCCAACTACAGATGCGGCAACCACATCGAGATGATGGCGGCAGGGGAAGCCGGAGGCGGGGTGGGGTATCGCTGATGCGTGGTCCGCCCGCTTCTTCGACCGGATCATTCCGTCCCTGTCGCGCTGTAGAATGAACCATCTCAAATCTGATGCATTTCGTCTATGCGCGTCAGCGTGTGGACGCCCTGATCAGAGTTGGATACGAACCGCCCATGAAGGTGTCCGACAGCACTGACGCTCGAACCGCCATGCAGTATTTGATCTGGGCACTCGAACATATCGAGCGGACCGGCAGCCCAGAAGCCGCCCGCCATGCCCGCCTTGCGATGGAGGCGCTGCGCGACGGAGCCGACCCTTCAAGCTGAGGCCGATGCGCCCGCGATCCAGTCGCGCGCCCGTGACGGTGCCGCGCGACCGCAAAAGACCACAGAAATTCAGGGTTTCCTGACAGGACGCCCGTCGCGATGATGATGCTGGGGCGCGAGAAGTCGGGGTCACGGTAGCAGCCTCAGAAGCGTTGTTCACGACAATCCAACTGCGCGTAGCGGACAAGAAAAAGCCCCGGACGATGCCGGGGCTTAAGTTCGCTGGAGATTGGAGAGAGATCAGTAGTGGGCGCCGTAGCCGCCAAAGCGATAGTTCACTCGCAAGGTGATCATGTCCACATCCTGACCGACCCGGTCGTTGAGTACGGCCGCGAGACGCGGATCGACCACAGAGAAGGAATTGTTGGCGTGTCCCATGAACAGATGGTCGTATTCAGCACCGACCGACCAGTTAGGAGTAAAGCCATACTCAAAGCCCACACCCACGGTGCCGCCCCAGCGCGTGCTGCTTGCTGAGACGAGGCCGATCCCGGTGCCGTTGTCGAATATAGTAAAGCGATTTCCGGTTACAGCCGCGCCGCCCTTGACATAGAGGAGGGCCGAATTCCACGCCCAACCGAGTTGGCCGGTGAAAAGACCGATGGCGTCGGTTTTCGCCGTGGTCGAGAGCGTCGGATTGAGCAGGCTCACGCGTGTGTTCTTGAGGTCGGCCCAATCGCCTTGCGCCTCCAGTCCGAACACAAACTGATTACTTTGCCAGCGATACCCGATTTGCCCGCCAGCAATGCCTCCGGAACCATCGCCGCAACCGCTTGCAACTGTTCCGACCGCAGTGACAAAATCCACGCAGTTATGGCTTTGGCCCCAACCGCCGTTGGCGCCGATGTAGAAACCAGTCCAGTCATAGATCGGGGCAACCATCGGCGGTGGCGCCTTGGTGTAGGGACGTGCCGCCAAATCAGCCGCCGACGCGGGGGCGGATAAACTTATGGCCAACATCCCGGCCGCGGCAATCAAAAGCTGCGTTTTCATTTCGAGAAATCTCCCCAGAAAGAAGTTCGATAAAGGCGCAACGCCCACCTGCGCAATGGATGCTATCTAATTCGCTGCCTATTGATGTAGCCAAGCCGCAACACTCAGCTCAGATGTTCAGTAGCAATTCTTTATTTCTGTTAGCACTTACGGGGAACCGAATGCCCGCAAACGTGAAGAAGGAGCCACATGCCGCCCCTCGGCTCACGGAGCACTGCAGACAGCCAGCTACTTCGCAGCGGAATGACGAGTGGATTAACTGCCCGGGAAAGTTGCTTGTTCAGGTATCAAAGCGATGGCGCCACCGCTGACCAACAACTTTGTCCGCGACGGTGGCCGCTTTATGCAGATCTACGCTTAGTCGTCATCATCCTCGGGTTCCATGCGATTTTCAATCGCATCGCGTATTCCCCGCATGGCTGCGTATGTCGCGAAGGCCATCCTTTTCTTCTGATCCGCGGTTAGCGTTTTATAAAGCGGCTCCCACGCGTCGGCGAGTTTTTTAAGGTCGGCTGCACGTTGACCCAGCATCTCCGCTCGGCCCTGCATAAGCTCAACCGGATTGCGTTCACCAAGCACTTCCAGGGGGCCGGAGTCGCGCAGTTGTGCCAACCGTTCCAACCGCGCTTGTCGGCTCTTCGCTCTTGCGCGTATAGCTTCTTCAATGGCCGGCCAGTATTGTTCCTGATCAGATGTGAGTTGCAAAGCAGCCTTGATTATGCCGACGCGCGCATCCGTCAAGGCCTTCAGGTCCGTGGCGCTAAGATGCGGCGTTCCGACAGTGGAAGACATCTCCGCTGCTTGGGCAAAAGGAGATGCCGTTAAAAGAATTGCAGTTATCGCAACGGCTATTTTATCGATCATCATCGCAAGCTCCTAGGTTTGGTATTGTTGCCAGCGCGTGCGAACGCGTCGTCAGGAAGGAAGGTGACCAGCAGCTGCTGAAGCGAGGAGAATTGAACGCAACATTGGCGTGCTCCTTCTTTGACGCCGCTGTCCGAAGCGTCGCGCTCTGAAGCTTCCCATGCTTGACCTAGATCAAACCTCGCCGTTCATCCATGCGAACGGCCGTAACGGTCGCGCACTCTCGTGTAATGGTACTTTCTAGGGCCCGCATCAGGTCTACGGCTTTCTGACGACCGCACCGAACGCGCTGGTCGAGCCGATCCACCCGAAAGCCATGCCGGTGATCCTGACGACCGATGAGGAGCGCGATGTTTGGCTGCGTGCGCCGTGGGACGAGGCGAAGGCGTTGCAGCGGCCGTTGATGGATGACTCGCTCAGGATCGTCATGTGCGGGGCCGACAAAGAGGATCGGGTCGTATCCTGATGCCAGTCCGGTTTCGTGCCGGCCTTCGGCTTTCACGCGCTGCCGTCTCGCCGCGACCATCTCCACGAGCGCCGCCCCAACGACGGTCGTCGGCCCGCATTAACAAATAATTGGCTCAAACTCACAAGATGCTCGCGCGCTTTTCGTCTAGCGGATTTCGGTTGACCTTCACCCGCAGGCCAAAACGAGAGAAACCGTTGCACGTCTTTTTTAGTTGTGCGTCCTGCGAGGCCGTTTATCGCGCCGCGCACGAAAAAAAGCTGACATATCTGCGCGACCTCTTCGTTTGCAAAAGCTGCAACGCCAAGGTCCATCGTTGGTGGGGTAGCCGATACAGTTTCCCGGATTGGATGGGACCAATCGACACATTTGAAATGCCGCAATAGAATGGCGATCTCGCCGCCATGCCTCCAAACGATGCTGCTCCACGACCTCCCGCGTGCGAGAAATGCGAGCGCGAGATGATACCGCTCGAAAAACTGCCGCGGGTCGGCAATCGTAAATGCTGCCGGTGCCCTTAGATCTTCCGTTCGGGGGAGACCTGTAAACATCGGCGACCGAACTTATAATTTCGTCTTTACCGGCGACCCAATCGCGCAACCGGGTGGCCGCTTCGATCTCGTGACTGACCCGGCCGGCCTGGTCTCGAACTGGTGCGGTGCAACGATCGTCGCCAAGACCTGGGTTGCGTTCTAGCGAGCTGGCTCGTTCATGGGTCCGCGCCTCTCACTGGCTATCTTCGGACCAAGGGCCCACCCCCCACGGCAGCTGAAGCCGCATCTCGTTTCGATCATGGAACCCTCGATACCACCACGAATTCTTTGATCTAGATCAATTTTGGATCTGGGTCAGCGGCGTTCGATTTAGAACGTGGCAACCAACCAAAAGGCGCGCGTGCATGCGTCCGTTCAGAACGCTCTACCTCCCAGCCGTCTTGAGTGCACTGCTCTTCGGTCAGCCCGCGCTCAGCCAGACTAGCGACCAGACCGCTCAGCCTGCCGCGGCAGCGCCTTCGGAACTGGCGGCGACGCTCAAGCCGGCCGATCTGGATGGACTGGTTGCGCCTATTGCACTTTATCCTGACACGCTTCTGGCGAACGTGCTGATGGCCGCCACGTATCCGCTCGAGGTCGTCAAGGCCGAGCGATGGCTGAAAGACAACGGCAAACTGAACGGCGACGAGCTCAAGGCCGCTGCCGAGAAGCAGAGCTGGGACTCCAGCGTGAAGGCGCTGATTGCCACACCTTCGGTGCTGCAGATGATGAACGAGCGGCTCGAGTGGACGCAGAAGCTTGGCGAAGCATTCCTCGCCCAGCAGCAGGACGTGATGGACGCCGTGCAACGACTGCGCTCCAGGGCCTATGACAGGAAGAAGCTATCGACAACCAGGGAACAGGTCGTGACGGTGCGGCAGGAGCAAAACAGGTCCGCCATCTACATCGAGCCTGCGGTGCCCGACTCAATTTACGTCCCCTATTATGAACCGTCCGTGATGTTTGGGGATTGGCCCTACGCCGACTCTCCTGCCTACCCCTATTACTGGGGATACCCCGGCTACATCGCCGCCGGCGTCATCGCCACGGGTATCGCATTCGGCGCAGCCTATGGGTTGGGCCGCTGGGCCTCAGGTGGTGGATACTGGGGCGGTGGCGGCTATTGGGGTGGCAGCCGCGTGAACTGGGGCGGTGGGGCCATCGATATCAATCGCGGCGCCCGCGTCGAACATTGGCAGCACAATCCGGCGCATCGTCAGGGTGCGCGCTATAACAATTCGAACCTGCAGCAGAGGTTTGGCAATGCCAACCAGCGTCCGGGCGGCGGCCGCCAGGGGATAGGCCAGGGACAGAACCGGCCTAACGCCGGCCGGGGAGCAAACCGGCCTCAGGTCGGCCATCACGGCCAACGCGCTGATCGTGGAAGGCAGGCGCGAGGCGGAAGAACGTCTGCCGGCAACCGGCAAGCGGTCAACAGAAACCGTGGATCTGCCGGACGCAGCGCGCGGTCGGGGCGCGTGGCGCCGCGACCTGCTTCGCGAGCCGGGCGTTCCCGACCGTCCGCCGGACGATATGCAGGCGGGGGACATCGTGCTGTCGGATCTCGGGGTGGCGCAAGCTTCCGCGGCGGCGGTGGCGGCGGATACCGCGGCGGCGCTCGCGGCGGTGGAGGCCGTGGCGGCGGAGGTGGAGGTCGTGGCGGCGGTGGACGCCGTTCGGACTTCAACCTCAAGCACGATATCGTGCTGCTCGGCCATTTGGAGAACGGGCTCGGCTACTACCGCTTCACCTATAACGGCGGCCACAAAGCGTATGTCGGAGTCGTGGCGCAAGAGGTCGAAACGCTTCGGCCCGACGTGGTCGACCGCGGGCGTGATGGCTATCTTCGGGTCCACTACGACAGGCTTGGCTTGCAATTCCGAACCTACGACAATTGGGCCGCAGCTGGAGCGAAAATGCCCAGGTTAAAATGACCGAGCGGCCCCGCACAGGAGACCGATCTTGCTCGATGCCGCTAGCGCATCCGTCCGATCGATGATGGCACCTTCTCGCGCAGCGACTTCCATATGACCCGGCCGGCGACATCTACCACTGCCTGGGTGGAAAGCGGCTTGGGACGAGCGGCACCGGGCACGAGGGCAAAACCCTTCTGTATCGCGCCAGCAAGCTCGACTGCGATGGATGTCCGCTCAAACCTCAGTGCTGCCCAAAGGAGCCATCGCGCAAGATCCCGCGAGACATCCATGAGAATGCCCGAGACGTCGCCCGGTCGTTCGCTGGCACCGAGAGCTTTGAGCGGTCCCGCCGCGAGCCCAAGAAGGTCGAGATTCAGTTCGCGCATTTGAAGCGCATCCTGAGGCTTGGTCGGCTTCGGCTTCTTGGCCCACGAGGCGCCCAGGATGAGTTTGTTCTGGCTGCCATCGCTCAGCATCTGAGGCGCCTCGCTTCGCTGGTTGCGCGACCACCACCTGCTCAGACCCTGTGTATCGCGTAGCGTAGGATTGAGAGCGTCAGGGTCGGCGGACCAAAACCGATCGACCCTTAGCGAATGGCCCAACGACATCCACCGGTTACAGCCGACTTTTGTAACAAAATCGGCGAATAGAAGACATGAGCCAAAACGTTGTCACCACCGTTCCGAAGAACGCGAACCATTCCTGCCTTATGGTTGCGGCGCAGGAATTGGAAGAATGCTCGTTATCTTCCAAGCATCACCGGTCTTCACCAGCACTTGATTCATCAGAAAGCGTGCCGGCTGGGCAGTCTGCCCGGCCGGAGAAATCATAAACGTTATTGGCACGTAGAGTTGCGCCACTCCCGGCTGCAATTCGATTACCTTCAGTTCGTCCATCTTCGGGTCGAGCGACCAAGTGCCTTGGTACAGCGCCTCGAAACGCTTGATTGCCGTGTCGTGGCCCCAGATAGGCGCGCCACGCGTGATCCATAAAAATTGCGCTGAATCCTGCAACAGCGCCTCAACCTCCTTGAGATCGTGAGCGTTTTGTGCCGCAACAAACCTTGTGAAAAGAGCTTTCACTTCGTCTTCGCTGCCCGCGCGGACTACACCAGGCATCGCCAGCAGCAAGGATAAAACAAGAAAAGAAAAATGCCTTCGTGCACGGACGATCATGGTCGCCTCCTCCAAGAACACGGCGGAATAATGCGTTCGCAGTTGAAAGATGTGACCCAGCCAGGATCAAGATACCAAATAGACTACGTGACGTGGCCGGTCAGCAAGACTGCCGCTGCCGCGCTACGAGCACAAGGAGTCCGCTTTTACTCTAACCAGAAGCGGGAGAGTTTGAAGCCCTGTCGCTTCATAAGTAACATCAGGGGGCATTAGACTGCAGCGGCTGGCCTTTGTTAGCGTATTGGAAACCGAGAGCCTTCGCTGGCTGTGTCGGGCTCGCGTTTCTAAAGTTGTGGACTTCGCCCGGCATCTCCGCGTATGCCTCGCCTGCCTTGAAGGTCTGCGGCGGCTTTCCATCGACCTCGTAGATCACTGCGCCCTCAAGCACATACACGAATCTCGGCGTTGGGTGTGAATGTCGGCCGGTAGACGAGTTTGGCGGAATGTCAGCAACCCAGACGCTCATGTCCTTCTCCATTTCCGGAAGGGCAGTCTTGAGAAGGTCGGTCCGCTTGATCGCGGTTGCTTGTTGTCCCACGGTGATTTGACCGCCGATCAGAAACAAAGCTGTGCCAAGGACGGTCCCAGACAAAATGGCTCGCCACATACCGGGGCTCCCATTTGTTTTAGGCTAGGCGGAACGGGTCGCGACCGAACAATTGTACGATACGAGTACAAGTATGCCAAGTCTGCTACGGGTCAAAACCCGGAAGTCGCGGCCGGTCTGCGCCACTTCCGGTTTACCCTCGACAACGGACGTCAGCCACGGCAACCGCCATTTCTGAAAAGGGCCATGTGTGGACGGCTCCGGGTTGGCAAGAAGAATCTTCACTTTGCGGCGTTGGTCGGAGCGGCCATGTGTTCGGCCTGTTTGCGCGGTTCACTTGACCGCTGGCCATAATGCCCTCCGCGGATCAGGTCCCGGTCAATAGCACGCATTCGAAGATGCCATGGCCCATGTGGGTTGTCCTGATCGCCGGATCGACCGGCGCTGCATTACGTGCTGTTCGCCCTCCCAACCGTTACGTCACACCGGATGTCCGGCGCGATAGGTTACGCCGCGAGCGCGACGGGCTCCCTGTAGCGCTCACCCCTGGCCATCATGGCCCATGCCATCCGGGCAATCTTGTTGGCGAGCGCGATCGCAGCAACCTTGGTGGGTCGGCGCGTCAGCAGTCTCGTGAGCCAGGGCCGATGCCCCGTGCCATGGATCTTGGCATAGCGGATCACGGCGAGTGCGCCTGCGGTGAACAGGCTGCGCAAATAGCGATCGCCTTGCTTGCTGATACTGCCAAGCTTGTCCTTGCCCCCGCTCGAGTTCTGCTTCGGCACGAGCCCAACCCAGGCCGAGAAGTCCCGTCCCGATCGGAAGGCGTTGGCATCGGCAACACTCGCGACCAGCGCCGTTGCCAGCGCCGGCCCGACGCCGGGGATCGCGTCCAGCCGTTGGCTCGTCGCGCTTGATCGATGCCAGGCGATGATGCGTCGGTCGAACTCCAGTATTTGGGCCTTCAGGGCCCGCAATTGGCTGCCGAGAGCCGCAAGACACGCGCGGGCCACCTCTGAGAGCCGGCGGTCAGCTGTATCGGCGACGACTTCCAGCAACTGCTCGACACCCCTACGCCCGACGGGGGCGACAATCCCGAACTCGGCAAGATAGGCGCGAATTGAATTGATGACGGCAGTCTGCTGGCGGATGCAGAGATGGCGCGCTCGATGAAGCATCAGACAGCTCTGTTGCTCGACCGTCTTGGTCGGCACGAACCGCATGTTGGGCCTCGTGACCGCCTCGCAAATTGCCTCCGCGTCCGTGGTGTCGTTCTTCTGCCGCTTGACGTAAGGCTTCACATAGGCCGGAGGCATCAACCGTACCGTATGCCCTAACGCCTGTAACTCGCGAGACCAATGGTGCGATGATGCGCAAGCCTCGATCCCCACCAGACAGGGCGGCAGCTTCTGAAAAAACGCCAGCACGTGGCGGCGCTTCAACTGACGGCGCATGACCACTTGGCCGGCTGCATCAACGCCGTGTACTTGGAAGACCAACTTCGCGATATCCAGACCGATTGTCGAAATTGACTGCATAGCTTGCTCCTCCGAATCGTGGGAGCCTCAAAATGGCGCCCACTCCTTGGCGCTCTCGCGCCGGTGGAGGAGCCGTCCACAGCATCAATTGCGGAAGTGGATTGCTCCGTTGTAAATTCAAACGGACTTGGTCACGGCGCATTTCAATTCAGATGGAAAAGAGAAGGCAATTACTTTCCGAGCTGGCCGCTCGCCTTGTCGTGGCGTCGCCAGATCGGACGTTCCGCGTGGCCATCGACGGGGTTGATGGGGCCGGAAAGACCACATTCGCCGATGAACTCGGAAGCCTCGTCGCGGCCAAGGGGCGGTCTGTCATTCGAGCATCTATAGACGGATTTCATAATCCCAAGGCGGACAGATATCGGCGGGGGCGGCATTCACCGGAAGGCTTTTTCGAGGACTCTTACAACTACTCAGCATTGAAGCGATACCTGCTAGACCCACTAAGCCCCGGCGGTTCTCGCCGGTATCGTCGAGCATTCTTCGACCATGTGACGGACGACATCGTGCCTGCCGATGATCTGGAGGCACTGCCGTCTTCCGTCTTGCTGATAGACGGCATCTTTTTGCATCGGCCGAACTGCTCGCCTACTGGGACGCTTCGGTCTTCCTCAGAACGGACTTTGCTGTGTCCGTTGCCCGGTGCGCTTCGCGAGATGGCTCATCACCCGACCCTACCGCTCCATCGAACCGACGATACGTTGAGGGACAGCGGCTTTGTCTTCGGAGCTGCCAACCAGAAGCGAAGGCCACAATCGTAGTTGATTACAACGACCTTTCAGCTCCCTCGATCGTCATCTGAGCACCGACAAGGTCGGCTATGGGTCTTGGTTGCGTGATAACGCGCTGGCGCGGTCCACGATCCGGTCCAATGTAGTCCGACACTGCCGATTTGAGCATTTTTTCCTGTTGGACGATCAGGGGCTGCCTCTGAGCCATTGTGGGGAGTGTTGGGAAGGTCTGGTTCAAGATCGGCACGTAATGGGGTCTCCACGCTCACACCCTGATCGCTGCCAGCAATGCCCTTGTACCAACGATATTCATGACGCGCGTCAGATTGTAGGCGAGCACGCTGAGCGCCATCTCGCTCGCGACCTTCGGCAGCGTCTTCATCAGGAAGTGCGTCGCGCCCATCCGCATCTTGAGCGTACCGAAAGGATGCTCAACCGTCTCGCGCCAGCGGCGCATGGCCTGGGGATCTTGATCCAGCCGCTGCTGCACGGTTTCGAGAACGTGCTCGTGCTCCCATCGCGTGATCCGGCGTTCTTTGGCTGTGGTGCACTGATCTTTAATTGCGCAGGTCTTGCAGGCATTCGTCCAGTAGCGGTGCATCTTCTGCCCGTGTTCCTCGTTGGCATAGTGGAATTTGAGCTTCTCGCCGGCGGGGCAGCGATAGACATCCTCCACCGGCATATAAATGAAGTCCTGCTTGCCGAAGCGGCCTTCCGACTTCGCGCCCGAGGTCATCGGTTTGGGCAACGTCACGCAGATGCCCGCCTGCTCGCAGGCCAGGATCTCCTCGCCATTGAAGTAGCCGCGGTCGGCAACGGCATCGAGTTTATCGACTTGCAGGACAACCTTGGCCCCCCCCGCCACGTTCGCAAGTTGTGCGCGATCCGAGCCAGTATTTGTCACCTCGTGCGTTACGATCAGATGGTTCACGGTGTCGACCGCGACCTGCACATTGTAGCCGACGACGCCCGAGCCCCGCCCACTCGTTGCCATCGAGCGGCTGTCGGGATCAGTGAGCGAGATTTGGCCGTCAGGCGAGGCCAACATTTGCTTCTCGTAGGCTTCGAGCTTGCCCATTTCCTCTTTCAGTTTGTCGAGCTTCTCCCTGAGCCGCGTCGTCTTGAGCACGAGCACGTCGGACGGTTCCTGTCGATCCGCCGTATCGAGCTGGGAGAGATACCGCGCCACACTCTCCTCGAGCTGCGCGCGCCGGCGATCGATCTTCCCTCGTGTAAAATTACGATCCCGATTATTGACCGCTTTGAACTTGCTGCCGTCGATCGCGACACTCGCCTTCGCCAGCAGGCCCATCTGGCGACAGAGATTGACGAACCTCGCGCACACCCTGCGGATCGCCGCGCCATTGTCCTTACGGAAATCGGCAATCACCTTGTCGTCGGGAACCAGCCGTCTGAGTAGCCACATGACTTCCAGGTTACGGCCGGCCTCGCGCTCAAGCCGGCGACTCGACTGCACCCGGTTGAGATAGCCGTAGATGTATAGCTTCAGAAGAGCCGAGGGGTGGTAGGCAGGCCGGCCTGTCGCTGCAGGCTCGACGCCTTCGAAGCCGAGAGCGGCCAGATCGAGCGAGTCGACAAAGCAATCAATCACACGAACGGAATTGCTCTCCTCGACCCACTCATCGAGGCATTCCGGCAACAGCGTCGATTGTCCGCGATCGGCACCCTCAACGAAGCGCTTCATGAATTGCCCCCGCAAATCACCAAGCGAATCATAGCAGACAGCCCGTTTTCACGCAGCCAGGGTCAAAAGCGGCGATCCCGCTCGGACTGAACTATGTCCGGGTAAACCCAGCGAGCCGACCTGCGGATGGACCATGAGATCTTCGGCAACGGGCCATCAACGGACTCATGCACCGCACCAAATCACATCGTTATTCGATCACTTCGTCGGCGCGGGCGAGCATAGAGGTCGGCAGTTCTAGGCCGAGGGCCTTGGCGGTCTTGAGATTGAGGATCAGATCGAATTTAGTTGGCTGCTCAACAGGAAGTTCGGCGGGCTTAGCACCGCGCAGAATTTTATCGACATAGTCGCCAGCGCGCCGGAATAGGTCCGGAATGTCTGCGCCATAGGACATGAGACCGCCCGCTTCGACATAGCCCCTCTGACCATGCAGCGTCGGTAGTCGCGCGTCCAGCGCCAAGGCGTTGATTTGTATCCGATTGGTGTTTACGAGCGGCTCTGTCACGACATAAAGCGCATCGGCACGGTTCTTGAGCGCCTCGATGGCGGGCCCTATATCTTCCGCACGTCGGATTTCTACTTTGACGACCTCAAGTACTTGTGTCCGGGCTGCGGCCTGGACGTCACCCATCTCCAGCAGGCCGATAGAACTGCCGATATTGGCCAAAATTGCCAACCGGCGAAGACCGGGAACGACCTCTCGCAAGATATCAAGTCGCTTGCCCGCAAGGTCTGCCGACTCGTTTGAGAGGCCGGTGACATTGCCGCCTGGCCGCGCCAAACTTGCGACCAAGCCGGCACCAACTGGGTCCCCCGCCGTCCCGAAGACGATTGGAATGACCGATGTCGCTTGCTTCGCTGCGATAGATGATGCGGTTCCTACAGTCACGATGACGCCGACCTTCAGTCGGACGAACTCGGCTGCGATTTCGGCGAACCGCTCGCTGTGTCCTTCTCCCCAACGATACTCGATCGTGACGGTGCGGCCCTCGATCCAACCGTGCTCTTGCATCCTCCGTACGAATGCACTGGTCCATTCGCTTTGCGCAGACTGCGATAGCGAGCCCACGAAACCGATGGTAGGTATCTTCGCCGGTTGTTGCGCACGCACACCGTCTAGTCGTAAGATCGAAGGCGCAGCGACCGCAGCGCCAATTAGCTTGATGAACTCCCGCCGTCTCATGGCTTCGTCCTCGGTAGAGGTCAAACCTAGCACGCTTTTGAGGGGGATCAGCGGTTGCACCACAAACAAAAATTGGACGCTCAGGTCGGAGATGGGTCACAAGGAGCGATCAAAGCGACCGCCGTCCCGCGTCCGCTCTCCTGACGATAGCCGACGTCACAATAGGATCAGCACAGTTCGGCCAAGGGCCAGCAAGCCAGCAAGCGACAGTGTACCTATTCGATAGCCTCGACGGCGCAGGACGACGCCGATTCGATCGTGCAACGCGTGGGCAGACTGGCGGCGCAAGCGCGCCCCACCAGAGCGATTATTCCTGAGCACGATGGAACTTTTCTGCGCGAAGAGGAACGATATGTGGAACCTCTTGCTCATGACCCTGTTCCGTCCTGGTGCAATTTTGCACTCTGGAGGCTTCCATGAAGAAGTTTGGTTATGTGCTGGCGGCGTTAGGCACTCTTGCGTTTGCAGCGGCACCCTCAATTGCTAACGCGCAAGACAAATCGACAGACAAACCAATGGAAAAGCCAATGGAAAAACCGATGGAAAAGCCGATGGCGGATAAAGGTAGCATGAAGGTGGAGGTACATCATCACCACCACCATCATCATGAACACCACCACCATCATCACCATCATCAGGATCAAATGTGAGACGGACCGACCCAACCGGGCACGGTCGCCGTATGAGATGAGACCGAAAAGCCGCCCATGAACCGGGCGGCTTTTTTGTCATTCCATAGTGACTCTAACGTCTGCTCAGGGCCAACAGGCGACATACAAGGCTTCGCTTGGCAGGAAGAAGGCTGTCGGATGCGCGGCCTTTGGAACCTTGTTCCGGCAAGGAGAGCAAAGTCGCCCAAGAGTGCATCGTCTCTTTCTGCCTCTCCAAATCGGCGATCAGCGCCCTTATCCGCTCCTCGGTGAGCGGATCGAACCGCTGATTCAGAAATAAGCGATAGTGCGAGATCTTCTCTTCGAGTTTGTCGCACTGATCGCACATGAGTGGCCTCGATCTGGCATGTCGTCGTTAGGCTCTTGTGGGTCTAACGCCTCAATTCCGCAAAGTAAGAGGCGGGACCCGAAGAGGATTTGTCCGGGTCCCTGCCATTCTCGGAACAGCGTCCATCCCCCTCCCCCCTCGGACCGCTCGGTAAGCTGGCGTCTCCTGACCGGCAACCCGCCGCCAACGAAAAAGCCCGGTGACCGGCCGGGCCCTATCGCGAGAATGTTCAGGTGATGAAATGCGTGCAGCATTAGGGCACAGAAGGGTCGCGCAGGATGTTCTTTATTGAACACCCCGGTTGATTTTCTTGCGGTCGAGCCCGTGGCGGTCTGGCTTGTCGAAACGTCTTGTCAGGACCGGATGGCTGTCGACTGAATCAGGGATTTCCCCGGCGTACGGCCCGCGTTAGAATATCAGTTCACCGAGCAGGAGGTGCTATGCGTCGTGGCTAAGGCGAAGAAGCAACCATTCAACGTAAAGGTCTTCCTCAACACGGTTGACGGCGGAAGGACCGTGGCGACGTACCGCAAGGATCAGAAGGTCTTTTCGCAGGGCGACCCCGCGGATTCGGTCTTCTTCATCCAAAGGGGCAGGGTCAAGGTTTATGTCGTATCGGACGAGGGCAAGGAGGCGGTCGTCGCCCTTCAAGGGAATGGGGACTTCTTTGGCGAAGGCTGCTTGACCGGCCAGCCGCTGCGGTTGGCATCGGTATCGGCGATTACAGAGAGCGTCATCTTGCGGCTCGATAAGGCTGCAATGGTGAGAATCCTGCAGACCGAACCGAAGTTCTCCGAGATGTTCATGTCGTTCTTGTTGGCGAGGAACGCCCGCGTCGAGGAGGACCTGGTAGACCAACTCTTCAATTCGAGCGAGAAGCGTCTTGCAAGATTGCTCCTTCTGATGGCGAACTTTGGCAAGGAGGGCAAGCCGATGCCTGTCATAGCGAAGATAAGCCAAGAGACGCTCGCAGAGATGGTCGGTACCACGAGGTCGCGGGTGAGCACCTTCATGAACAAGTTCCGCAAGCTGGGGTTTATCCAGTACAACGGAAAGTTGGAGGTCCATAACTCTCTGCTGAACGTGGTCTTGCACGACAATCCACATCTCAGGAACCGGAACGACTGATTTGAGGGGGACGCAAGCCGGGCTCCTTCCGGCGCGATACTTAGCACTGCTGAAAGCCGTCGACTTCCGGGTCATTCGCGTCGGTTTGGCCCCCGGCGGCAAACTTCGGGTCTGCCTCTACAAGCCGACATGTCGCTTCATCGCGTCAACGGAAGCGATGGGCCACAAGGTGACATTGGCGATAAAGCCGAATATCTGCGAAGCAACTCGCTAGTAGCTAGGTGGCCACGCTCACAAAGCCACGCTCACAACGCCCCAAGTCGAAATGTTGCTTGGTGGCGTTGAGTTAGCGCCGGACAGAGCAATCCCGATGGTCGCACAAATTGCACATCTTTGCTGTTGGGCCCGAGCATAATTGCTTACCTTGAGAGGGCCTCACCGTTCCGCGCTGGCCTGTTTTGACATGACCCCTAGGGGCCTAGTTTAAAAACGGCAGTGGCCTAATTTGATTTTGGCGAGGGGTAGATCTGGATGCCGACGGTTCGAGGTAGAAGATAACGGACCGTCATCCCCGCACCATTGGCTCGGTCGAGAAGCAACGTATCGCCCGTCATAAATTCTGCTTCCATGGCGTCGCAGCAGGAAGTCGTCCCGGAACCACCATTGACGATAGAGCGACAGAGTTCCGCCGAGTTGACCAGAAGGTCTATCAGACCGCCTGTGGCCGCACGAGCCAACTGGGCTCGTAGTTCGTGTCGGAAGTGATCGGTCGAAACCATTCGCGGCGCCCCAGCAATGATTGGGCGCGCAATTCGCACCAATAGCTAGTCAATTCGCTTCGTAGCCTTCGGGACCATTCCCCAGCGGCGCAAACGCGTCATCATCCCGTGGGATCGACAGGACTCGGAACAGAAGTAAATGTCTGTTGAGGGTCAATCGCGTCGGTTTGGCCATCTGCCAGCCACTTCCGGTCTACCCCAAAACTCCGAAAGTGTCGCCGCATCGCACCGAGTGAAGCGATGGGCCATGTGTGGACGGCTCCGGGTTGGCAAGAAGAATCTTCACTTTGCGGCGTTGGTCGGAGCGGCCATGTGTTCGGCCTGTTTTCGCGGTTCACATCACCGCTGGCCATAATGCCCTCCGCGGATCAGGTCCCGGTCAAAAGCACGCATTCGAAGATGCTGTGGCCCAAGTGGGTTGTCCTGATCGCCGGATCGACCGGCGCTGCATTAAGTGCTGTTCGCCCTCCCAACCGTTACATCACACCGGATGTCCGGTGTAGCCTCGTCACGCCGTGAGAGCGGCGGGTTCATGGTAAGGTTCGTTTCTGGCCATCATCGCCCATGCCATCCTGGCGAGCTTGTTGGCGAGCGCGATGGCAGCGACCTTGGTGGGTCGCCGGGCCAACAATCGAGTGAGCCAGGGCCGATGATCGGTGCCATGGATCTTGGCATAGCGGATCACGGCGAGCGCGCCAGCCGTGAACAGGCTGCGCAAATAGCGATCGCCTCGTTTGCTGATACTGCCAAGCTTGTCCTTGCCCCCACTCGAGTGCTGCTTGGGCACGAGCCCAACCCAGGCCGAGAAGTCTCGTCCCGATCGGAAGGCCTTGGGATCAGCAATACTGGCGACCAGAGCTGTTGCCAGCGCTGGCCCGACGCCGGGGATTGCGTCCAGCCGTTTGCTTGTCGCGCTTGATCGATGCCAGGCGATGATGCGTCGATCGAACTCCAGGATTTGAGCCTTCAATGCGCGCAATTGGCTGCCAAGAGCAGCAAGACAAGCGCGAGCCAGTTCCGGAAGCCTGCGGTCGGCTGTATCGGCGACGACTTCCAGCAGCTGCTCGACACCCCTGCGTCCGACAGGGGCGACAATCCCAAACTCGGCGAGATAGGCGCGGATCGAATTGATGACGGCAGTCTGCTGGCGGATGCAGAGATGGCGCGCCCGGTGAAGCATCAGACAGCTCTGTTGCTCGACCGTCTTGGTCGGCACGAACCGCATGTTGGGTCTCGCGACCGCCTCGCAAATCGCCTCCGCGTCCGTGGCATCGTTCTTTTGCCGCTTGACGTAGGGCTTCACATAGGCCGGAGGCATCAATCGTACCGTATGCCCGAGTGCCTGCAGTTCGCGGGACCAATGGTGCGACGACGCGCAAGCCTCGATCCCCACCAGGCACGGTGGCAGTTTTTGGAAAAATGCCAGGACCTGCCCGCGCTTCAACTGCCGGCGCAGGACCACTTGGCTGGCCGCATCAACGCCGTGCACTTGAAAGACCGACTTCGCGATATCCAGTCCAATCGTCGAAATTGACTGCATAGCTAGCTCCTCCGAATCGTGGGAGCCTCAAACGGCGCCCACTCCTTGGCACTCTCGTGCCGGTGGAGGAGCCGTCCACAGCATCAGAAGCGGACATGGGCCTGCTATTCGATCCTTCCTGCCCGAAACGGTCGCGATATAGATCGCAGCTACCCCGAAGACGATCAGATATGCGCGCTCGGCGCCGCGCGGGATTTCAAGCGCTTTGATTTTCATTGGGGCGCGTGCTCATAGACCTTCCTCGATGTCCGGTTCGCCCCGACGTCGACCGCCTCTGTGTAACCGCAATGTCGCGATGGGCCAAAAGTTGGCATCCGCGCTCCCATGGATGGACGTCAGGTTGGTGTTGATGCTCGAACTAACCGAGCGACTAATCATCTAACAAAGCGCGGAGGCAAGTAGCATCGACAAGGTGTCTACGGCGTCGTCACGGCCGATTATGCGGGCAAGTGGTGCCGATAGCGTCAGTCGGTTTGAGTTCATTAAGAAGATGAAGAGCGTTGACGAGATCCGGGGTCGAAAATCCCTCCGCGAACCGTTGGTAGATTGGGTCAAGGAGACTCCACCCGTCGCGCGAACGTCCAGTCAGCCTCCACAAACGCGCGAGGTCCGTAGCAGACTTCAGTTCGATGCTGAGCATGCCCTGACGCGTCGCTTCCTTCAGCGACTGGGTCAGGGCACTTTCGGCGGCGGCATATTGGGGCTCGCAGGAGGCCAGAAGCACAGCCGCGTGAGCCCGGAGCATATTGGGAAGCTCAACAGCCTCTCCCGTCCGCGCGGCCCATGCCAAGGCGTCCGCCGAAGCGAGCCGGGCAGCATCGACGTCGCCGCACAGCAGATGGGCTTCGACTAGCGCGCGATAACAGGCCCCCGCATCCCTGTGGTAATTCTCGATACGCATGAGTTCGAGGCATCGCCGAAGCAGTTCGATTGCGCCTTGCCCATCACCTTCAGCAACCGCAATTTCCCCTTTGGTGTCAAGTGCGTCGGCAATATAGGGCGCGAACTGATGGATCGATGATAACTCGAACAAGCGATTCGCCCGCTGCTTGGCGAGATCGAGATCGCCTCTCCAGAGAGTGGGCCTAACGGTCAATAGGGCGATGCAGAGATTGACGGGACTTTCCCGTTGTTCGGCGAGAGCGATCGCCTCATTGGCAACTCGTGCGGATTGATCTGGATACCCGCGCAACCACAGCACGCGCGACAGAACAAGCATCGCGCGCATACGCTGGTCATAACCGAACGTGTCAAAATGCGATCGGTCCGATTGCTCCGCCTCACGGAAACCTACTTCCAAATGAAACTGCGCGGATGTCTGGTCGCCGGCATGGTGAAACGCGCATCCCATCATCCATGATGCAATTGCGAGCGAAGTGGGATCGTTGAGATTCTTGGCAACCTCCATTCCCTGCCTTGCGATACCGACAGCGCTCGCAAACTGACCAAGTCGCGTGTGATAGGTATGAAGACCAATCAACAGAGTCAGCTGTCGGCTGTTTTCTCCGAGCCGCTCGGCGGTGAGCAGCGCGTCCTCCATAAGCCGACCGATATCTTCAACCTGGCCACGCGTGAAGATCGACGAACTCGCGAGCGCCTCACGAAGCGTGAGCTCGCCCGAGGTATGCGCGATCTCTGGTGGCAATGCCCCAAGCGCCGCGCGACTCCAGCGTCGGCACTCCGTCAAGAGAGAACGCGCGAGGAACAAAGGTATGGCCCGGACCGCGAGCCGAGCGCCGGTCCCGGGATCGCCCGATGGGCCAAAGCTCCATTCGAGCGCCGCTCGGATATTCGCCAGCTGAGGCGTCGCCGCAATTCCATCGGCGGAAGGCGGCTCGATCTCGGCGCTTGTTGCATAATAGTCGGCATGCCGGTGCGAGACCGGGCCGGCCTCTCCACTCTGCTGCAACTTTTGGGAGGCGAAGTTTCGAGTGATCTCAAGCAGCCGATATTCAATCATCCCTGCGTCGACGGAAACGCTCAGCAACGATTTTTCGATGAGACTGCCGAGCAATTCGTCAATGTCGAGGCTTGGCAGGATGGAATCGGCGGCAACAACACCGGCTGCATGCAGCGTAAATGACCCGACAAAAACCGAGAGCCGATTGAGCGCGCGGCGCTCGTTTTCTGTCAATAGATTGTAGCTCCACTCGAGCATCGCAGTAAGCGTTTGGTGCCGCGGTATCGCGCTGCGCCGTCCTTGCAACAAAAGTTTGAATCTATTTCGAAGTAAGTTGGCCGTGCCGATTAACCCGTAGCTGCCGACACGGCTCGCAGCTAGCTCGATGGCAAGCGCGATGCCATCGAGCTGACGGCAGATCTCGGCCACCATGTCTGCATCTTCGTCGCGAAGCGGCGCTGTGTGTCCACTCATCGCTGCCCTGTCCATAAACAGCTTTACCGCCGGCCATGTGACGGCTTCAGCGTAGGTCAGATTGCCGGGTGGTGGCGCCGCAAGCGATTTCAGGAGGTAAATATGCTCTCCGGAGACTCGCAGCGTCTCGCGGCTGGTTGCAAGAAGATGGAGCTGCGGCGCCACCTGATGCAGCCGTTCAGCAAGATCCGCGGCGGCTCCGATGACGTGTTCGCAATTGTCGAGGACGACTACCAGACGCCGGCTGGACAGCCAGGAAACAAGGCCGGAAAGCGTATCTTCCATACGTGCCATTCCGACAGCGGACGCGACTGCTGACACGACGAGTTCTTCTCTGGTGATGGAGGCAAGGTCGACGAAATGGACGGCCCTAGGGAAATCTTCCTGCACGGCGTGCGCGACCAAAAGTGCAACCGTCGTTTTGCCGATGCCGCCGGGACCGATTAGGCTGACAAAACGTCGCGACGACAGCAGGCTGCGAATTTCGGCAACCGTCTGGTCGCGGCCAACCACGCCGGTTGGACGCGAGGGTAGATGATCGCGCCGCGCCACTGAACCGGCCGGCGTTGTTTGACTGACAGATTCTGCAAAAGGGGCAAGACGCCGAACCGGCTTAACGAAGCTGTATCCACGACCGGGAACGTTGGTGATATAGCGAACACCATTTTTACCGCAGCCGAGCGTCTTACGCAGCCGCACCAGATGGACCCGCAGACTTGCGTCCACCACGACGAGGTCGGGCCACGCGCGAGATATCAGCTCCCGCTGCGACACCACTTCGGGTGCCCGTTCGACGAGTGCAACCAGAATGTCAAAAGCTCGGCTCCCAAGAGAAATTGGCCGAGCCTCGATCGTCAAGGATCGTTCGTTCGGGACCAACTCAAATGGACCAAAGGTGAAAACTTCGCGGCTGTCTATGTTCGCCGACGAGCGCATATGGGCACCTTGGCTCAGCGTTGCAGCGTGGCGACAAGCCGCGGCAGCGGCTCGCATTCCCGCGACAGTAGGCGTCTGCCAAAAGACGGGTCAAGTCAAGTTTTGCCTAGAACGCGGCTGGACGCCCTACCAAACCGCTACTGCCGCCTGCCTCAACTCAGCTTCCAATCGGATAGGTCTGCCGAGACTGTCATGAAATCCTTCTGAGGCGTATTGTCCTGCCGTCGCATGTAGACGCGCCGGCGCGTGGCGAATTTCAGACCTTGCACTTCGACGTAATCGAACAGGTAGTCGGCGGCACGGGAGGCTGCCCAAACCTCTACCTCGTAGTCATGTCGGCGGATGAGGCCGTCCGGCCCGATGCGGAAGGTCTGTTTTTTGTGATAGCTGACGAACCGATCTGGGAAGCGCACGCGGAGGCTGCGCCACGTCTCGCCGTCCTCGGACATCGGCTCGGTTTCCCAGGTCTCGAAATCAGGCTCGGAAAAAATCCAGGGAGAGGCCAGGCCGGTCCAGTGAGCATAACCTTCGAAAAAGGCAAGATGCAGTGGATCCCACGGTGTGTCGTATTTGTGGCCGGCAAAGGAGGCCTTCGGGTTATCGCGTTCGGCAATGGTCTCGCCGGCCGTGCTTTCGATGACCACGCGGTTCGGCGTGAACGTCATCCCCCAATCCGGACTTCCAAAAGGTTCAACCTCAGTCCGCTGCTCGTGAAGTTGGCAGGTCACTTGCAACGGTGAGGTCGGCATCTCAACTCGCTTGATGCCCCATAGGCGACCGCCCACAAGATGGGAACATGAGACTTGCTTCAGAGTCCGCCAACGGTCGAGGCCACCATAAGTTGCGATAACTGTGGCGAGGAGTTCGTTCATGACACACCTTTTTAGTGTTTTTCGACGGGAAACGTGCTGACCCTCGCATAGGCCGGTCTGCGATCCGAGTTAAGCTGTGTTGCTTCGCGCTACGGTCCGCGAAACTGCCTGCGGGGCGCCGCCGTTTCGTTCGCTACCCGCTTGAAGCGCGTCATCTACGGCGTTGGTCCCAGCCAGAGTGGTACGCGGGAGTACAACATTTAACTTCGTGTAACGCGGCTTAACTGGCGTTGGCAGCTCTGAGCTTGTTAAGAGCCGACATCCACACCAACAGGATCAACGCCAAAGATGGCGCCATGCCCGGTATCGGGAAAAGTGCTCAGCTGGAGGGCGGCTTTCTAGCCAAAGGGCGGACAACGAATATGAGTCATCGCCGCAATCCGCAACCCAAGGATGTTTTGTCTCTTGGCCCGTTCAATCTGCTTGTGGCCGAGAGACTGCTCAAAAAGACCGGCGAGGCGATACCGCTTGGTGGCCGGGCGCTCGACGTCCTCATCGCACTCGCGCAGCGGGCTGGGCAAGTCGTCACTCACAAGGAGCTAATCTCCAGCGTTTGGCCTGGTATAAACGTGGAGGCAGCCAATCTCCGCGTTCACGTCGCGGCCCTTCGAAAGGCGCTCGGCGACGGACGCGACGGCGCACGCTACATATCCAATGTTTCCCGGCGCGGTTATTGTTTGTTGGTGCCGGTCACACGCTCGAGCGCCAAGCCGGTGGTTTCGATTACTGGGATCACCCCCACAGAACACGTTCAAAAGCTGCCGCCGCGACTGCCGCGAATGGTCGGTCGCGATGACACCGTTCGAGCGCTGGTGCAGCAACTTCAGATGTGGCGGTTCATCAGCATCGTCGGCCCCGGCGGTGTCGGCAAAACCACCGTGGCAATCTCTGTCGCCCATGCGCTGATTGACGAGTTCCATGGCGCAGCCTTCTTCATCGACCTGGCCGTGCTGACCGATCCCCATCTCGTTCCGACAGCGGTCGCGTCCACATTGGGACTCACGGTGCAGACCAAGGACCCGCTTCTGAGTCTGCTGGCCTTTATTGGCGATAAGAAGATCCTTCTCGTGCCCGACAATTGCGAGCACGTGATCGGCATTGCGGCGGCGTCGACCGCGTGGTCGATCCCGCCAAGATGGTCGGGCCCTACGTCGCCAAGGCCGCTGACGAGGCCAAAGCAACCACATCAGCACCTTGAGGAGCAGGCCGCGCCGACCAGAGATCGCGTTCCGAAGAAGGCTTTTTCGATTTCGGTCTCGGTGCAAGGGGTGACGCGATCGGCGTCATGTTGTACATCGCCTCGGCATCGTTCCACGACGGACCGCCCGTTCGAGCGCGGCAAACGGCAAATGGACTTCGGCAAGGACGCCGGTCATGCTCAGTATGGCGACGCCGCGCTCTTCGGCTGGCTGCTTGGCGATTGCGAGGAGCGATGAATTCCTGATCCCAGGCTCGCCACTGATGACGATCCACCTTGGTCTATCCGGTCAATCAGCCCGTCGATAAAGGCAATGTCGCGCGCTCGACCCTCGAAGACGACGGAAGCCAGCGCGCCGCTCCCCTTAACAGGGCGGTCTGAGTCAGGACGATGGACGATGACATCGTTTAACGCTGCTTAACGCACAACATGTCCTCCTCGGACACCTCCTGCAAACCCAGAATCTGTCGAGCACCATAAGCGTTCAACAAAAACGTTCAACTTATCATTCTGCGCAATCAGTCGGCATCCGACGAACGCCGTGCAGCCGTCCTGAAGGTTCTTTGGGTCGGCGAATAGCGAATGGGCATAGCACAACGTCAGCCGCTCAGTGCATCCGCCTCCGTCAGAACTGTTCTTGCCGCGGCTCAACGAGGGCACGGATGAAGTACATCGTGGTTTTGTCGTAACTAACAATGCGTTGCATCGTCTTACACCTCGTAACAACCCATTCGATAGCCGCCATGCCATCCTCTGCCGTGCCGCTCCGAACGGACGGCGTGCGGCAACCATCTCGCCAACGGCAGATGGAAGAACCGCGACCTTGTGGAAACGCCTGCCCATTCCCCCGCGGACCTCATTCCGTCCGATATGCAACAGGACCATATTCAATGCGAAATATCCTCTTCTCAGCCGCCGCACTGCTGGCCGGATCGACATTGGTCGGCTCAGCCCATTCTGCCGAACTGCCCAAAGGAGCAGCCCACAACATCGTGCTCGTGCACGGCGCTTTCGTGGACCAGACGAGCTGGCAGCCCGTCGCCGATATTCTCACGAAAAAAGGCTACAACGTCACGCTCGTCGAAAATCCGCTCACCTCGCTCGCTGCTGACGTCGATGCCACCAAACACGCGCTCGCGAAGCAGGACGGCAGGACCGTTCTGGTCGGCCATTCCTGGGGTGGCGTGGTCATCACGCAAGCCGGTAACGATCCCAAGGTGTCGGCGCTGGTGTACGTCTCTGCTTTCGCGCCTGACGTGGGCCAGTCTCTGGCGACCCTCGCCAAGAGCGGTCCTGCAACCGAGGGTACCGCGGCGATTCATCCTGACGACAAAGGCAACCTCTACATCGATCCCAAGGTGTTTCCTTCGGCGGTCGCAGCTGACCTTCCCCGGCAGATCGCCGAATCCCTGGCAAGCCATCAGCTTCCGTTGAATCACACGGCGTTCGAAGCACCGGTCGATACGGCCGCTTGGCGTGACAAGCCAACGTTCTACGTGATTAGCACCAAGGACAAGGTGATCGCACCCGAGGTCCAGAAGCTATTCGCCGCCGGGATGAAGGCGCAGACGACGGAAGTCGCCGGCAGCCACGCTTCGCTCGTCGTTCATGCCAAGGATGTCGCCGCGGTGATTGAAAAGGCCGCACTCGCGAAGTGACGGTACCGCTCCCGGCGCTTTCGCGCCGGGAGCGCGCCCGCTCGCTCAGAGCCAGAACGCATCGGACCGCGATGGCGAAACCAGTCAAAGCAACGGAAGCGCCAGCAATATCCGCAGCGTCGCACCGATCCCCCACTCGATTATTTTATGCCAAGCATCCGGAGAATGACATGACTCAACTCGACATCGCGAGCCAGGACGTCGCCGCGCTCGAAACGGCGCCGACCCGTTACGTAGAAGGCCACGGAATCCGCTTCGCTTATCGCCGCCTCGGTCCCGCTACCGGAACGCCGCTTGTTCTCTTGCAGCACTTCTCGGGCAACATCGACGCATGGGACCCCGCCGTCGTCAACGCTCTCGCAACCGATCGCCCTGTAATCGCATTCGACAACGCCGGGGTCGGTCGCTCGAGCGGGCAAACGCCTGACAATGTCGCGACGATGGCGAGAGATGCAGTCGCCTTCATCAATCTGCTCGGCCTTTCCGAGGTCGACCTGCTGGGCTTTTCTCTCGGCGGCTGCGTCGCTCAGCAGATCGCCGCGGAGCACGGGCAGCTGGTCCGCAAGCTCATCCTCGTCGGCACCGCGCCGAAAGGCGGAGAGGAGCACCTGTTGGCGGTTCTACAGGACGCGTTTTCCCAGACCGATGCGCCGGACCCCCGCCTGCCGCTGTTCTTCACGAATTCAGCCGCCAGCCGGTCGTCTGGCTTGGCCTTCCTGAAGCGGGCGAAGGTGCGCAAGGACGATCGGGACAGCGATAACGGCAGCGCGGTCACCGATCCGCAGGCGAAGGCGCTGATCACCTGGTGTGCCACACCTGATCCCGGGCACGCCATTCTGCGCGCCATCCGCCAGCCCACTCTTGTGGTCAGCGGCAGCCACGACACCATGCTGCCCGCGAGCAACGCCTACGCAATGTTCAAGCAACTCAGCAACGCTCAACTAATGCTCTATCCCGATTCCGGGCACGGCGCCCTGTTTCAGTACCACGAGATGTTCGTCAGCCATGTCCGGACATTCCTGGAATCACAGCCCGCGGCTGCATGATCCCGGCGCGTTCCGACGCCATTAGACGCATTCCATCAATGAGAGTTGTTACGGAGTACAAATGACAATCGCTAAAGTCGAGGTGGAACGTTTGAGCCTCACGAGCTCAAAATCATTCGACGCTATTGTGGCCGCCCTCAAGTCCGCGGTCGGGCAGCCCGACATGGTCGAATTTTTTAGGGAGACGAGGGCGACAAATTCCTTCCCGGATTTGGAGCGCGTCGTACAACGCGGCCTCGGCCGAACGGACCTTATGCTCTTCGCGGAGTTCGACCTGGGCGACATTCTACGTCGCGAAACTGGATCCGGGACGCCCAAGATCAAACGGTTCGTGGTTGGCAACCCACTCATCATGAAAGAAATGGTCAAGCACGTGCCCGATGCTGGCTCCTATGCTCCAGTCACAGTGCTGATCGATGAGCGTCCCGATGGCGTACACGTCTCTTACGACAAGATGGAGAGTTATCTGCTGCATTATGGCAGCCCGGAAGCCCTTGCCGTCGCCCGCGCTCTCGATACGAAAATCACAACTTTACTCCGCGAATGTGCAGGCTGAGACGTCGTGATGACGTCTTCGGCCGATCGAAGTGGGTATGCCAATCGCTGAACACGACGAGCGTCGTCATGATGCGAGCCGGGCGTTGGGAAGGAAAATCCTGTATGTACAAGATACTTATCGTCACTCTATCTGCCTTGGCCTTTTCCACCGGGGGTGCCGCATCTGCTCCCGCTGTCAGCAAAGAGCCGCTGGATGCTTCGACGCTCAGCGCGATAAAATCGAAGTTCGGTAGGCTGATGGAGTTGGCCAAGAAGCACGATTTCAAAGCTCTGCATGAGATGTTCTGGCAATCCCCCTTGACCCTATTGGTGGCCAAGAGTGCGATCCAGTCCGAGGGAAACTGGGCCGGCTTTTGGGGCAACGAGGCCGTTGATCAAAAGCTGCACGATATCGGCACCTCCGGTCCGGTCTTGCTTGAGCCAGATTATTCGAAGTTCAAGGTTGTCAGCCTGACGCGCGACGTCGCCGAATCCTATGTGCCGTTGAACATCACGGTCTCCTATGCGGGGCAAGATGGAACAGCCAGGCCGTTTCTAATGATCATCAATTGGCTTCGCGTCGGGAATGATTGGAAGGTCGCCTCCGAAATCATTCTGCCGGTGCCGCCCGGACCCGCCGCTAAGGGGTAGGACGCCGACCCTCGACTGTTTGGCACCGACCGCTCGGGATTCTCTCACCCTGGGTAGAGGCGTCACGATGTCTGCAACGGGTCTTGGTCGTGTAAAAACGATCTTAGAGCGCGTCCATCCAGGAAGATAAGAGCCACGCGTGTCTCAGGCCGCGATCGCGGCGATCAACGGCTTGATCCCGATGATGTTCATCGCTCGTGTCAGGTTGTAGGCCAGGACCGAGAGTGCCATTTCAGCGGCTACTTTTGGAAGCGTTTTGGTGAGGAAGTGTGTCGCTCCCATGCGCGCCTTCATCGTCCCGAATGGATGCTCGACCGTCTCTCGACGCTGGCGCATGGCTTGTGGGTTGGCATCAAGGCGCTGCTGCACAGCTTCGAGCACATGCTCATGCTCCCATCTTGGAACCCTCCGCTCTGGCCCCGTCGTGCACTGCGATTTAAGCGAACAATCTCGGCAGGCTGTGGTCCAGTAGCGCCGTAGCCGCTTGCCGTCTTCCTCACTCGTAAAGCGATATGGCAGTTGCTTCCCGGCTGGACAGCGATAGGTGTCCTTCTCTGGCAAATAGACAAAATCCTGCTTGCCGAGGCGGCCATCCGACTTGGCGCCCGACGTCTGCGGCTTGGGCAGAGTTACGGTGATGCCGGCTTCGTGGCACGCAAGGAGCTCCAGGCTGCTGAAGTAGCCGCGATCGGCAACCGCCTCAAGCGTCTCGGTCTGGAGAACGGCCTTCGCCTGTTTGGCCATATTGGCCAGTTGCGCACGATCTGAGCCGCTGTTGGTGACCTCGTGCGCCACAATCAGATGGTGCTCGGTATCCACGGCGACCTGCACGTTGTAGCCGACAACGCCGGAGCCGCGACCGCTCGTGGCCATCGAGCGGCTGTCGGGATCGGTCAGGGAGATCTGATGGTCGGGCGAAGCAAGCATCTGCTTCTCGTAGACAGCAAGCTTGCCCATTTCCTCCTTCAGCTTTGTCAGCTTCTCGGTGAGCCTCGTCACCTTCGTGGCGAGCGCCTCGCTCGGCTCCTGCCGGTCGGCCGTGTCAAGTTGGCTGAGGTAGCGCGCGACGCTCTCCTCCAACTGATCACGCCGCCGCTCCACCTTCGCGCGCGTGAAGTTCCTGTCTCGGTTGTTAACGGCCTTGAACTTGCTGCCATCGATGGCGACGCTCGCCGTCGCGAGGAGGCCCATCTCGCTGCAGAGTTCAACGAAACGGGAACATACCTTACGAAGCGCCAGACCATTGTCTTTGCGGAAGTCCGAGATGGTCTTGTGATCCGGTGCGAGCCGACCCAGCAACCACATGATCTCGACATTGCGCCCGGCCTCGCGTTCGAGCCGCCGGCTCGACTGCACCCGGTTCAGATAGCCGTAGATGTAAAGCTTCAGGAGAACCGAGGGATGGTATGACGGCCGACCGGTCGCCGCCGGCTTCACCCCGTCGAAGCTCAACTCGGCCAAATCGAGCGCATCGACAAACACATCGATCACCCGAACAGGGTTGCTCTCGTCAATGAAATCGTCGAGGCATTCGGGCAATAACGTCGACTGCCCACGATCCGCCTCCGCAACGAAGCGCTTCATTCCAGCCCCCCGTAAATCGTGCAGGAATCATATCGCGCGAATCACGTCAAACGCAGCGTTTTCACACAGCCAGGGTCACAAGCCGTCGATGATTGCGGCGCGGGGCGACTTCCGCTTTACTCCAGAAAGCGGAATGTGAGTGCAGGTTTTTTAAGGCGACTTTAAAAATGTCAGCATGCTTTTCCGCAAATTTTTCCCTCTCCCCCTCCCCTCGACCAAAAGGGGACCCGGGGATCTCGCTGCTCGAGACACATCTCGCTGTTCGATAAATCCACATGCGGTTGTCTGGGACGGCATCGGCTGTCCTTTCCACGCTGCGCTTCCTCTCGCGCCGCTGAGCGAGCGGGATCTCGCCATGCGCGATTAGCAGCGGGAGGTGCGTACTACCGACACGCTCTCGATAAATTGCGTTTTCCGAAGAAAAGTGGATTCCGAATTGCGCATCGATCCGATAGGCTATCGACGTTTACACATAGACGCTCGATCGCACGTAAAGTTTGAGAGGATAAATCTTCTATGCGGGCAGCCGTTTCCTACATCCGCGTTTCAAAACCCAAGCAAGGTCGCAGCGGTCTTGGGCTCGAAGCGCAACAAGCCGCGATCAGATCTTTCTGCGCGCAGCACGGTTACAGCATCGAAGCAGAGTACCGCGAGATTGAGACTGGGAAGGGCGCGGATGCGTTGGAGCGCCGACCAGAGCTCGCCGCAGCCATGAAACACGCCCGTAAGGTTGGCAAAGTTGGCAAGGCTGGCGCAGCTCCGATCATCATCGCCAAGCTGGACCGGCTCAGTCGCGATGTTCACTTCATCAGCGGCCTGATGGTTCAGCGTACTCCGTTCATCGTCACCGAGCTCGGGCCTGATGTCGATCCCTTCATGCTGCACATTCATGCTGCGGTGGCCGAGAAAGAGCGCGAGAGGATCGCTCAACGCACGAGGGAAGCCCTTGCGGCGGCCAAGGCTCGCGGTCAGATGCTCGGCAATCCCGGAATCGGAGAAGCCCGCAAAGCAGAAGCTGACCTACACGCGGAGCATTTCCGCCAGATGATAGCGCCGCTACGCAACCTGCCGGCCAAACGCATCTCAATAATCCTGAACGAGCGAGGGGTTACCACACCGAGAGGCGGCACATGGCAAGCCACTCAAGTCATCAGACTTCTTAGTCGCCTGCACTTCTCAGGTGACGACCTGAATGGGCTCAGATCTGATCGTCCGACTTGATCTTTGCTGGCGGAATAAGCAGCATCTTTGAGGACTCTCTGCACGATCCGCCACCCGCTGCAATGCGATACAATTCGGCGTCGCTGAGTTGTTCGGCCGGCGCGTCGGGCTGGTCCATGACTTGGACAGGCTTGCCGTCGAGGCGATCGATCAGCTCGTGAATGTAGGCAAGGTTGCCCTGTTCCGCCTTGTCGAGGAGTTGGTCCGCGACCCTCCGCAGCGCGAGCGGACGGCTCCGAAGCGCGATCCGGAGCGCATCGTTGAACGGCTTTTCCCGATTTAGACTTCCAATCGGCCTTCCCAAGATATCCTCCGTCGCCTGTTAGCCCAGAAAAAACCTGCTGATCCTGAATCAAAATTGGCGATGGAACTATTTCGATCTTTTATCTCTGTGACGCCCTTCCCGACGTCAAGGGTTACCTACGTCCACGGTAAGATGGTCTGTTGCGATAATGTCGAATTCATCAATCACAATCTCGCTCTCCTTGCGACCAAGCAATAGCGCATGGGCATTCTGCTTGTGAGCACGCGCCGTAAGCAGAATTGACCGCGATCTACTGCTGCCCGTTCGCGCGAACCATATCGCTTTTTTGCGATCCAGCGTCCACGACATCCCTTCCGGGTTTCCGCCCTCTTCAATGCCGCGATAGATGGTCAACTCCTCATCAAGTCGCCTGAGTGCCTTGCGCTCCTTAGCATCCATTGCGAAACGCTTGTATGGTCGGCGGTCGTTCCAAAGCGAAAACCATTCATCAGCATGTCGGGCCACGTTCTTGCTGTCGATCCATACTGCGCTGAGCAATTCCCAGTATATTTTAGCGCTCGAGATGTTGAGTAAGATCTCCATAAGCGCCTCTAACCGATACGAGCGCATATGTAAGAACACATAGCTATGCCAATCGGCCTGCTTACGTGCTTCATCCAAGTGTCCGCGCTTGTCGTTGTATGCCCAGTTCGGCAGTGCGGCAAACTCCCGATTTATGTCAAGTTCTTGAACAAGCGGGTGATCCAAGCACTGGCCGCCAAACGGCCCCGTCCTTAAATACGGCTCAAGATCAGGGTGCAACCGCTGCGGTTTGTACCTTAGCCCGCCAATTCCATCTGCATCTATGTTGCTCATTTTTCCGAGCCCCTGCTTCTCGCTTCCGGTTGCGATGGTCACCACGATCAAATGCCCACCCCACAGCGGTAATTGCGAGAATTGCGGAAATGCTGCTTGGATCGAATTTCCGCATTCTCCGCAGTTTCCGCTTTATATAGTGACTTCATTAAGGCGCGGGTTAACTTCCCACCTCCGGGGCGGCCGTCCCGGTCCCGACACCATCATGGCGGCTTCACGTAGCCAGCCAGCGCGCACCAGCATGTCGAGCAGCGCCTGTGTCTCACCGGCGTCGAGCCGCTGCACTAGCGCCTCGCGGCGCACTTCCTCGCGCGACACCATTGCCTTATTGCCTGCACGTAACCAGCGCAGCACAGTGCGGGCGTGGCCATGCTTGTCGGTAATCCCCACAAGGCGCAGTGCAGCGCGGCCGTGCGGCCAGAGGTACCTCCGCCACAGTGTCACAGCGCTACTCATGTGCCGGGCGTCGATCACTTGTGGCTCCGCCCCACCGTTCCAAGCCCATTCGAGGAAGCACAGCGTGCCAGACAGGCGCAGCACATGTGCTGTCCCCTTGCACCAGTATTCGCGGTCGCGCCCCTCGAGTAATTGCCTTTCCTGGTGCGCGAATTGCGCAAACTGCGCAAATTCATGCCTGGCGTCCGCAGTCAATGGAACACTTCGTGGTGCGAACGCACCTTCTTCGCCAGCCTGAAGGTTCACCAGCCGCGCAAAGGCGTTGATGACCTCTGGATCGACTTCGTCGGCATCATCGGTCGGCTCACGAAACGGCGCCTCCGGCGGCCAAGCATAGAGGAAACGGCCATAGATACCGTCGGAGTCACCGGCGAAACTCCGCGCCAGCAAGTCCGGTTGGAAGCCACCAACGACGCCGACAAGAAGATGGGGCAACATCACCGGCGGGCGGCCGAGGCGCTCGACAACGAAGCTGTTGCCGTCCGACGCCTCCAGCCAGAAGGCACGATCCGAACCCCCGCTATAGCGCTCGAGATTCAGGAACAGGCGAGCGAGTTCGTCGGCCACATATGTCACACCGCGTGGCCGCGCCTCAAGGAGAGGCGCGAGCCGCTCGATCGTGCAGTCGGAAACATAGAGTCGTGGCACGACGAACGGGCGTACCTCCTGAGCCTCGAGTGGCTTGACGGGCGGCGGTTGCCCGGCTTCAACCGCGGCGGCGACTTCCTCTTTCCATTTCTTTTGCGCCGCCTTGGCGCGTTCCATGCGGGTTTCGTGCGCGAGCTGGCGCACGGCATTCTCGTCTTGACGGCTACGCTCCACCACCAACAATGCGCGCTTGACCACGTCGAGCGACGGGGTCTTGCCCGAACCAGAGACACCGATCAGGCTGGTCCAGCACGTCATCGGCTGCTGCCATGAACGGGTCGCCTGCACCCGCCGCGCCACGCCGATCAGACCAGAGGAGATTCCGATCAGCGGCTGCGCAATATGCCCGACGGTAACACCAGCGCCACGCGCCGCATCATCCATCCAGCGGTGCATGCTTCGCGGAAACACCTCCATCGGCAGCTCCGGCAGTTCACCGCGGCGGTCGTCGAGGATCGACATATCCGGCTCATCCCACTCTCCGGTGGTTCGGGCGCGGCGGGGATGGTCCTTTGACGATTGCCCTTGCTCTTTGTGGTCCACGCCATTCCCGCGTCTCGTATGGCCTGCACACTCGTCGCGGTCGTCGAGATCGTCGTGCGGCATACCGAGTCCATCGCGGATGCCGCTCTCGATCGTTTTCATCGTCGCGCCGCGACCATGCTCGCGCAGATATTGATTACCCTCACTGGCCCTTACCAGCGTCTCGATGACTTCGCTTTCCATCAGCCAGCCGCGCGCCACCATCGTGGCGAGCCGAAATGCGGTCCTGTAGAGGCGGTCGTTTCGTTCACCAGTCGGAGCCGCTGCGAGCTCACCTTCAACTCCATTAAGCGCCGCCACTCCAAAAGCGCGGCCGCGTTCCTCGCTGGTGTCGGTTCCGCTCCGACGAGCTGCCTCGCGCTGCGGCGGGCGCAGTATGGCGCCGAGCCATTGCGGGAGAGGCGGCGCGTCCTTGATCGCGGCACGTTCAGGTACTGACGTCCAACCACGACCATCCGGCAGTTGTGCGCCGGGGCCGACAACAAAGCCGCCGACCCCGCGCACGTCGATCCCCGGCGGCAACGAGCCGTGTCCGTTGCCAAACGCCTCTCCCACCGGCTGCTGGAAATAAACGTGCAGGCCGCCGTTGGGCGTTTTCACCAACGGCACATGAGGCGGCAGCGGGCCATGCGCGGCCACAAGGGACTTGAAGGCGGCGACCCCGTCGGCGCCTCCACCATGACGGTCACAGTCGATCACCAAAAGATTATTCGGCCCACACGGAATCGCCGGCAGCGCGGCTGCGTGCTCGAACCACGCATTGATCTGATCTGCATTGCATGTCGCTGCGTCCTGCCATCCCTTCAGCAGCGGCCGCTTGTCCGCACCCGCCGGGAAAATCTTGATGCCGGCAAAAGCAAGCGCCAGAGCAGCGCTAAGGTTCTCCTGAAGCATCGTCATGGCGGAGGCTCGACGCGTTGCAAAAAGTCGAAAAGTTGGAAGCGGAAGGAGAGGCTCTCCCGCTCCCATCGACACTTCGACTAGAACGGGATGTCATCATCCATGTCATCGACGCGCGTCGCCGCGGCGTGTGCTGACTTGGCTTCAGCACCGGACAGCAGCAGTTGTTCTGGCTGGTCGACCACGACGTTCACTGCATTCTTCCAGTCGACCACCCTCAACACCGGCTTCGACTTCCAACCATGCTTGGTCCGCATCGGCGCGCTGCCCAACTCGACCAGCGGCACGGCGTTGGGGTGCTTGTTCCGCATGCGCTTGGTCTGGTCGGCAAGATTCACCACGCAGTCGATGCCGCCCCCGCTCGAGGTGGAGAAGGTGAAAGCCTCGGCGGTCTTCGGATCGGTGAAGTGCACGAAGCGAGTGCTCTGCCAGGGATCGCGCGGCTGACCGTCCGAGCCATTCTCCCAACCCTCGCGTTCGCAATCACCAAGCCCTTCGCGCTCCGGCATGGGTGACCGCGGCTCCCGCAGCCGGTACTCGACTGGCTTGCCGCTCTGCCACTTCACCCAAGCAGCGGAGGTGGCCACGGCAACCAGTTGGCGGCCTTCCTTCACCGGTTCATTTTCCTTGCCGATGAACCACCGCCCTTCCAAGAATTTGACCAGCGAGCCGCGGATCACCCGCGCCTCCGCTTCTGCCGCCGTGTCCTCCCAGCCATCGTTGGGAGCAATCGCTGATTCTCGTTTTGCAATTCCAGTCATCGTTTCGTTCCTCCTGTTGTCTGCTGCTGTGCTTCGAACTTCGAGGCTCGGATGTTGATCAGACTTGTCCCGACCGCACGCGGCATCTCGCTAACCGCCCGCCCAAAAAGAGGACCAAAAAAGCCCATCGCGCAAAGCTATGTTTGCGCAGCGGACCATTCTTCCTGCTCGCTGCGGTCGCATGTAGTGATTTCACTACATGCGCTTAGCGTACGCCTCAAGATTCGTTTGTCAACGACGATTCGTAGTGTTATCACTACACGCTCACGAAAAAGGGGACGCCGATGGCTACGAGACCTTCACGTACTGATCAGAATGAAAAGAAGCGAAAGACGAGAAAGCGAGCCGTTCTGCAATTCAGGATTCCTGAAGCGGACTATCGCGAATTGGCCAAGACAGCCGCAAAGCAGGATTTGACAATCTCGGAACTCGCGGCTCGTCGTCTTCTTACGTATCCAATGCTCGCAGACGAGGTAGAGACGTCAGATAAAATTCTCGATGGATTTGTTCGCAAAATTCATGCCGACGAAGAACTTGAGAAACGAGGCTATCGCACAATCGCTCTTCGTCTCGCTCCATCAGAAGTCAGCATATCGATCCTAACATCCATGGAATTGGCGGGGTTGCTCACGAAGGCTGCACAGCACGGCGCAGAGCTAGCGTTTAAGCAACTGCAGGTTGGCAATTTGAAAGGGCTCGCCGGGGCTTGATCCCCTCTCGTGAACGGAAAGGATTACTGAGTCTTAGCGCGCACAGGGATTGATCTTTGTAGAGTTCGCAATGATTGCAGCAAAGCAGGCAGACATCGAAGCGGCAGCTGACGCGGCGCGTGGGTCCAGCCCTCGCCGCATGCTCAACGAGGCGCAGGTGCTGGCGATCATCCCCGTGGGCCGCACCACACTCTATCGTATGGAGAAAGCAGGCCGATTTCCGAGGTGCACCTATATCAGCCCGAATCGGCGCGTCTGGTACGAAGACGAGATTGTAGCGTGGCAGAACGTAGTGGATGAGTTCAATCCGCGCCGCGGTCGCGGCAAAGGACGCAGCCGGCGGTTCGCCTAACGCAATCGTAAATCGATACTGAGGGCATCGTCCCGCTGCAACGCTTTGGCCTCGGCCCACGGCGCGGGCATCCAAACGTCGTGCTCCTCATCGGGGGTCAGGATCACGGGCATGGCCTTGGCGTGGATCGGCTCGACCACCGCATTCGGTGTCGTGGTCAGGAAGCCGTAGACCTAATACGGCGCGGCTCCGGCTTGGACTTGGTGACGCAGGGAGCGACGATTTTAATTGCTTATGCCAAACAAAGTTTCGACGGCCTGCATCACCGGTGTGTCAGGATGTTGCAAGCAGTAATTGACCACTTCGGTTGACTTAGCCTTCAAGGCTTGGGGGTCGACGAGAGTGTTCCCGCCAGTTTTGCCCTTGTGATATCCGCTAAGCCACAATGCGATGTTTTCCGGGTTCGCGATCTTGTACGTGGCGAACTGATTGCATGTGATCTTGGCCACGTCGATGGTAACCTGCGCGTGGCCGACCGGCGCTGTTATTGCACATAGCATCAGACCTAGCAAAATGGCCTTGGCCTTCATCATATCTCGTCTCCACTGCATTGCATGATCACAGTTACGGTCTCGCAGGGAGTGAACGTCCGGTCAACTATCAAACCAACAGCAGCGCCATCATGACGGCGCCCGCCGCGACGAAGGCCACGGTCTGTCACGGCGCGTCAGCGTCCACGCTGTCAGCCCTGCTGCTCCATCGGCGCTCACCGACCTGATCGCTATCGGCCATCGACGTGAAGGCTATCGCGATCTCGGTGCGGACCTGATGCACCACCTCATCGATCCGATCGCCCTGACTGCTAGATCGGACGAGCACAGCGCCGCCATGCCGCTCAGATGCGTGAGCACGGTGCCCGCGATCTGATCGATGAGCGCCATCTGGATGCGCAGCATTTCCGTCAGCGTCGGCCTCATGGCGCGGCGACCTCTGGCGCTCACGCCGCAGGAAGCGCAGGTAAGCCACCCGCGCCGCATCGAGATCGAAGCGGTCGCCGTGCCGCTGGATCACGCCTTCAGCTTCCAGCTTGCCGATGTAGGTGGGCTGCAATCGAGATGCTGCGCCAGTGCCGACGCGCTGACGGTCAAGGCCCCGTTGGCGATGGGCGCACTTTACGGGAACGGCCTCAGACATCGTGTCGGTTCCTGCTGCGTCGCCGCAGGCTCACTTCGGCTTTCAGCGGCATAACGGACCAAGCCTGGGCTTGCCCAAAGCGGTCACGTTGGTACGAAAGCAAGCTCGTTTGTCAAACAAGTTAGATCTTGACCGCATTCGCGAAGAGCGCGTCACCCCACTCATACAGTGGTCGCATGAAATCAGATTGGGTGTGGATTGCTCGACCTTTGCGCTCGCGCCATTTTTTTCCGTAGGTATCAAACGGAAAGTGTCGCATGTAGTATTCGCAGGTCTCTTCCCAATGATCGACCGACAACGACTTGCCATAGTGTTGGCAGTAAAGGCCGGTCTTCATGCGATCTACGCCGCCCGGCTCCCGCCCGTGGTGCTCCGTGAAGATGACCTCCGACCGATTTCGCCACAGCATCAGGATGTCTCGCTGTTCCGGACCGAAGAAACGGCGAAAGCCCAACAGCTCTCGATCCGCTCGATAGGGCGCATGATCGCCAGGGGTCATATATGCGTCGAACAGTTGAACCTGCACGCCCTCGCAATCACTAGAATGCGTTGCGTCTATAAATCCGCGTAGATCACCAGTAACGCGCTCATCCGCATCGAAGCAAATCATCCAGTCGAACGACAATTGTTCACGCGCCGTCTGCAGTAAAAGTCCGCGATGTCGCCCCTCCGCAATGCGGCGTGCCTCGATGTCCGCCTCCCATGCCTGATTTGCGACAATCAGAGCGACCTTCGGGTGTGCGCCAAGGATCTCCAGCGTTCGATCCGTACTTGCGTCGTCGTACGCCACTATCGCATCGACTTGCTTGCCGACGTAGTCAAGCGTGTCTTGGAGAACAAGCGCTTCATTGCGAACACGGGTGATGCCGACCAGAAAGTGCCTTTTGCCCACTAGGCTTGCGTTGCAAGCAATGATCCGTTCGCCGTCCCGCAGCTGCCAAATACTCGTGCTGGGCATCGTCACCACCTAGCTGGGTCGAGAATTGGCACCAATGATGATGAACGGGCCCACTTACGGCAAGGGTAAAAACCGTAGGCATGGCGGACTTTTCTGGCGAGCCTGGCGACTGGTTTGTAGGCAGTAGCCGCGTTGCCTCTCCTGTAACTGCAACCACGGATTTTCTCGTAACAAATATCCTCGGTAGGTGCGGTCTCGCGGTCCCCGCCCCGGTCACCGTCCCTAGAGGACCCGAGCGGTCGTTGCGGAGGCCCTCCATCCCACGACGCCCCTGTCCAGCAGCAGCGCGCAGAGACGCCCCCCAGCGTCACGACGGCGGCAGGCAGCGGGCATGGCGAGGCGCAGCAACCCCGCGCTTCCTACTGGCATGCAGCGCAGGCCGCGAAGGCGGCGGTCGGACCCGCGACAATGCACTTCTTAAGAGAGCGTTAACCACACGCTGTGATCATTTGCCGAGGCTGGGGCATATCGATATGGAGAGTCGATCATGCCGGAATTCGAGATCGCTTGGAATCGCCGCCGTTTAGCAGGTCAACACAGAAAGCGCGCGCCGTTGATCCAAGACGCCATCCTGCTCGAGCGCGTGCTGGTCGAAGGCCGACCGACGCTCAAGATCCTCTGCCGCGTCGCCTCCGTGATCGAGGACCGGTTGAACGATCCCGCCGAGCGTGACCGCTTTTGGCACGTCGCAGGCGCGCGCCTCAGCAAGCTTCATCGGCTGTCACCGCACGACCGCGACGAGATCGAGGGTATGATCGCAGGGCGCATACCGATGTCGGTCGCGAGCCAAGCGGCCGAGAGCTAGTTGCTCACCCCATGCCACACTTGCAAACTTGTCAGGCCGTCCTTCGTCGGCTGATCGCCAGGGGCGATCCCAACGCCATCTCGTTAGCCGAACGGGCGGTCAACGAGTATCTGGAAGCCACCCCTTCGGGCGCTCGCAAAAGCGGCCTTCGGCTCATCCAGCAAGACGTGCTGGCCCAATACAATGCTGTACTCGGCGTGCAGCGGTCGTTCGCCGAGACCGTGAACGCTTACATCGAAAAGAAGCTCACCGAAGGGTGAGATCGCCTTAAGCGACACATGCGCTTTAGCAGACTGGCGTTGACCCGGCTCCCCCGGGTTCATTTGCGCCGTTCCTCTCTCGATAAGTCCTTGAGAAATTCCGCCAGCGCCCGCTGCCCCGCGAGCTGATAGCCACCCGCGGCCAGCTTGATGCCCATCGGGGAGCTACGCCGCTTCAATTCCCAGCGCCATGGGTACGGACGAGCACCCGTATCGACGGTCTCGATATAGTAGTCCCGATCTTGTGAATTCATTGCGATCCCCGGCCCACCGAAAGCTAAACCCGAGCCGTCGGCGTGAGCAGCGGTCTCTGGCGATTATCCACAAGGGCCGATGCGAGGGCTAAGCACGCTCGGCGGGGCGCTTTCGCCGTCGATGGCGTTCGCGTCGAGGGCGGGTGCTCGACGTACCGCGCCGAGCATCGCGCGGCAGACGACAAGTGGCCGAGCCAGCAGATAGGCGAGGCCGCAGGACAGGCCGTAGAGCGCGGCCGGGCCATAGGGTCAGCGGCACTGGAATGGGTCGCGCCAGCGCATCATGTGAAACCAGGGCCTATTGGGTCCCGGCAGGTTCGGGCGGGCCTTCCGTTAGTCCGGCGATAGTCAAATTATGCCTACCTTTTCGAGCGCTTCCGGCATTTCCGACAGGCCGGAAAAAGCGCTGGACGCAAGGACCACACGGTTTTGCCGTACGCACGTTCGCTGACCGCCACAGGGTTCTCCGTCGGTGTACACCCGGCCGGAAAAATGTTGGCGAGACGACCCCTCAGCGCCGCTCATCCGCACGAAGCCCTGGGCTCACGGAGAGCAATCCGCCCTGCCCTTGGCCGCTCGTGCCGACGCTGCCGCGTCCACCGCAAGCCCGGCTCGCGAAACGTGACGACACATGATCGCCCCTCAAGGTGAGCCGGGATGGGCGACACATACGTCAATTCCGAATTTCGGTAAAGTGGAATATTTTTGCACGAGCGGCTTGACGGTCCTCTCGAGGTGTTTTGCCCGTCGGGCCGACACAGCCCGGATGGAGCGCGCAGCGCAATCCGGGCTACGGAAAATATCGGCGCCGCCTTGTATGCATTATCCCAGTTGCCATCACAGGGCACTTCGCTTTAGATGCCCGCAATCCGCCCAAGCTAACGGCCAGGGCGCAAAAATCGCACGATTTGTCACAGGGAAGAGGCATGGCGCGCAACATTCTGATCCTGGGAGCTTCCTACGGCTCCCTGCTGGGCACGAAGCTCCTGATGGCGGGACACAACGTGACCCTGGTTTGCCGCGCCAAGACCGCGGAGCTGATCAATCGCGAAGGTACCGAGGTGCGCATCAAGCTGCGCGACGAAGCCGTGCACCGTGCCATCTTCTCGCGCGACCTGCCCGGCAAACTGGACGCGGTGACGCCCGCCGACGTCGACCTCTCCCGTTACGATCTGGTCGGCCTTGCGATGCAGGAGCCGCAATACACCAACCACACCGTTCGCGTTCTCATGGTCAGGATCGCCGCGGCGAAACTGCCGTGCCTCTCGATCATGAACATGCCGCCGCTGCCTTATCTCAAGCGGATCCCGGCGCTGGCCGACATGGATCTCGAGGAGGCCTACACCAATGCGCAGGTGTGGGAGCGGTTCGAACCCGGACTGGTGACGCTGTGCTCGCCCGATCCGCAGGCCTTCCGTCCGCCGGAAGAAGCCGCGAACGTGCTTCATGTCGGCCTGCCCACGAATTTCAAGGCGTCGGTGTTTGCCGACGACAAGCACAACAAGGTGCTGCGCGAGCTCGAAGCGGACATCGATGCAGTGACGCTCGACGGCCACGACGTCCCGGTGAAGCTGAAAGTGTTCTCTTCCCTGTTCGTGCCGCTGGCGAAATGGTCGATGCTGCTGACCGGCAACTACCGCTGTATCACGCCGCATGAGCCGCAATCGATTCGCGACGCCGTGCATGGCGATCTTAAGCGCTCGCAGACGATCTACGACCATGTCGACGCGATCGCGCGCCGCCTCGGCGCCGATCCGCAGGACCAGGTGCCATTCGCAAAATATGCCAAGGCCGCGGAGAGCCTGCTCAAGCCGTCATCGGCGGCGCGCGCGGTCGCCGGCGGCGCGCCCTTCATCGAACGCGTCGACCTTCTGGTGAAACTGATCTCGCATCAGATCGGCGCGCCCAACGCCGAGATCGACCGCACGGTCGAGACGGTAGACCAGAAGCTGAACGAGAAGATCGTGCAGGGTGGTTCCGGCGCGCAGTAAGAGCACGCGCCGCGGCCTCACTCCTGCGACGTCGCATACACTACTTTGGTCGCATGCGCAGACGCGTGTCGAGTTCATCACGCAATAGCCATTTCGCACGTGAGAAGAGTGGCACCGAGTTCCCGGCGTGACACGGAGCCAACTCAGTGCGAGCGCTGCAGTCGCTTCCCGATGCTCACTGCGCGCATCAACGACATCACTTGCGGCTGACAAGAGGCAGCTGCATCTCAGGCATCACGCAATCGTGTCGTCCGCGCTTCTCTCTCGCACTTACCTAAAAATATCACGTCTGCGTGACGCAAATGCATGTTGCTCGTCATATCTCGACCACGCACGATACTAAAGTGAGCTATTACCGCGCGAATTGATCCAGATCGGATCACGTTCCCGCCCGTCGCGATGCGAACGAGCTCGCGCTCCTTCATGCGTGATCCTTCATTTGCGCAAAGCTGCATGCGCGTATGTCGGGCTCGTCTTCTTGTCTCTCCGATTATGCGTGAGCAACATGCTGCTCCCGAATATTTCTTCGGCGACGTCATGCTTCGGATGCCGATTTTCGGCGACGGGTTCCGCGGCTGACGTTCGATACGCCAGACAAGAAAAATAAAACAAGAACAAGAACAGCAAAAAAATGGATCAGGCGATGCTGAGCGTCGTCCGCGCGATGGAGGCGGGCGCGACGACGATGAAAGGCGTGATTGACGCCACCGGACTGTCCCGCCTCAAAATCGAGCGTGCGTTGAATGCGCTGGAGAAGCAGAAGCTCCTGGTTCGCGATGGCCAGGGCTTTCGACCGACCGGTCTGCCGAAGACGACCGGGCCCGCTCGACAATGCGGGTCGTGCAACGCCTGCTGCGATATCCTTGAGGTCGCCGGCGTCGACAAGCCGGTGAACCAGCTGTGCATGCATTGGCAGGCTGGCACGGGATGCACCATCTATGAGCGCCGCCCGCAGATGTGCCGGTCCTTCGTCTGCGCCTGGCTGCAAGGCCATCTGGACGACGACTGGTTTCCCGCAAGGGCGGGCATCGTGGTGCATTTCAGCCAGGACGCGGTCAACGTGACGGTCGACGATGATTGCCCCGATCGCTGGCGCGAGGAGCCGTATTTCAGCAAGCTTGCCGAATGGTCGCTGAACGGCATCAGGCGAATCGGAAACCGCGGTTATGCCACCCTCGTCGTCTCCGGCGCCGACAAGTTCCTGCTGCTCGGGCGCACCATCGTTCCCGAACCGACGCTGTTCGGAACTGCGTTCCTTCCGCTCACAGCCGACACCTTCCGGTTCTGGAGGGCGAACTCGCCGGAGCATTTGCAGCGGCTGCACGAACGCATCGCCGAGATCGAGCGGATTAGGCAGGAATTCGGGTCCTGCGCTATCCCCGCGAATGAGGACGACGATCCCACCCCGCCCTATCGGCCTGCACTTCTGCTGTTGTCGAATCTCGCCTGAACTCCGCCGTGGGCAACGCGGCATGATTCGCCCTGTTTCGCTCGACGCATCCCGATCAGGTTGATAAGCCGCAGTCCGCGAAGGACGGGGTCTGAGTCGGACATGACGGTTGCAATCGAGATGGGGCAGACCACGGCGGGCGCCGCGGCGGCCATGGACCTCGAGGAACTGCTGGCGACCCGCCTCCTGGTTCAGGGCAATTCGGGCTCCGGCAAGTCGCATCTATTGCGACGGCTGCTGGAACAGAGCGCACCCTGGGTGCAGCAGGCCATCATCGACCCCGAAGGCGATTTCGTCACGCTGGCCGAGCATTTCGGCCACCTGGTGATCGAGGCCGAGGACCACACCGAGCGCGGCCTTCAGGTCGCGGGCGAGCGCGCGCGGCTGCATCGGGTCTCGACCGTGCTCAATCTCGAAGGTCTCGATGCCGAAAACCAGATGCGGCGCGCGGCGGCTTTCCTCGGCGGGCTCTTCGACGTCGACCGCAACCATTGGTATCCGATGCTGGTGGTGGTGGACGAGGCGCAGCTGTTTGCGCCGGCAGTTGCCGGCGAGGTCTCCGACGAGGCGCGAAAACTATCGCTCAGTGCCATGACCAATCTGATGTGCCGCGGCCGCAAGCGCGGGCTTGCCGGCATCATCGCGACCCAGCGGCTGGCAAAGCTCGCCAAGAACGTCGCGGCGGAAGCTTCGAACTTCCTGATGGGCCGCACCTTCCTCGACATCGACATGGCGCGCGCCGCCGATCTGCTCGGCATGGAGCGGCGGCAGGCGGAAGCCTTTCGCGATCTCGAGCGTGGACAGTTCATGGCGCTCGGCCCCGCGCTGTCGCGCCGTCCCCTGCGTTTGAATATCGGCCCGACCGATACCCACGCGCGCAACTCGACGCCGCGGCTGATGCCGATGCCGGAAGCCACCCTTGAGGACATGCGCGCGGTGATCCTGGCCGCGCCGCCGCCCGATGCCAGCCGGCCGCAGCGCCGGCCGGCACCGGACCTGCTCGAACAGCTCCGCGCCGCGAAGGCTGCTGCACCGGAGATCGGGCCCGAGGTGGTCGAGGTGCCGGTCAGTGCCGAGGAGCTCGCGGAGCGACGCGAGCGCGTGGATCGGACCCTTCGCGCCGTGCTCGCCGCGCCCGATGCCGGCTTCCGCGCCATCGGCATGCTCTACCAGGAGTTCGTGGTCCGCTGCCGCATCGAGGGCCTTGGCTCGGCGGTACCTGATCTGAATGACTTCCGCCGCATGCTGACGCACGCGCGCGCCGGGCTCGGCACTGATCTGGCCGACGACGACGCCTGGCAGGAGGTGTCGCTGCGCGCCTCGATCCTGCCCGACGACATGCAAGGCGTATTCATGATGATCGCGCGCGCCGCCAAGGAAGGCTGGCCCTGCCCCGGCGATGCCGCGATCGCCCGCGCCTACGGCTCGCACTCGCTGCGCCGGGCGCAGCGCCTGCTCAGCTACATGGAGGAGCAGGGCCTGATCGTCTGCCAGCTCGACGGCGCTGGACGCAGGTTCGTGACGCTTGTGGAGCTCGCCTGGGCGACGGCGCCGGGCGATCCCAATGCGGATGACCTGCCGGTGGAGCAGGCTCCGAGCGCAGCTTCTGCCTGAGTCCGGTTTAGAACGCGCCCGCCACCGTTACGCGAAAAGTCAGCGGCTCGACCGGGTGCAGCACGTAGTCCATCACGCCGTTCTGACAGACCGCTGATGGAGCGGTACCGCCGTTGCAGAGATTGGTGAGCGTGTCGGTCTTGAGCAGCGAGCCATAGGCGTAGGTGATCTGGTTCGCCTTGGAGTTGAAGAGATTGAGCACGTCGAGCTGGATGCGCCAGCCATTGTCGATGCGATAGCCGAGGCGGGCGTTGAAGACACTGGTTGCGGATGAGCGAAAGGCGTTGTCTTCCGTCAGCGGGCTCGACGCCAGATAGCGCCAGCGCAAGGTCCCGAACCAGCCGGTCTTCTCGCCAAGCGCGATGCCAGCGGAAGCCACCATCGTCGGAGCGTTCGGAATGTAATTGCCGGGCGCATTGCCGATCTGCGCCGCGGGATAGCCGCCGAGCGAGGCATAGGCCTGCGCCTGGTCGCTGTCATAACCGCGAAAGCGCGCATGCGTCATCGCCAGATCGGCGCCGATGTCGATCCAGGATTGCGCGCGATAATGGTTGGTCCACTCGAAACCGTAACGACGGCTGGCGCGGGTCGCCGAGGTGTCGCCGGCATCACCGGAGAACAGGATCTCGGAATCCTGGTCGAGAATGAAGACGCTGAACGAGAAATCGAGGCCGGGAATGATCCTCGTGCGGACGCCGATTTCGGCACCCCTGGTGCGCACCAGCAGCGGCGATGGCGAGAGCCTTGTGGCGGGATCGCTCGGGTCTTCCGTCGTCGTCGCACCGCGCGCGTCGTTCGAGTGCATGCCGTAGCCGGCGCCGATGAAGAATTCGGTCTGGTTGAAAGGCCCGAGCACCATCCTGAATTTCGGGCTGCCGAGCGACGCATCGACGTGGCCGGAATTGCTCGAATTGAACAGCGAGGTGACGTCAGCCACATAATATTCGCCGCGCCAGCCGACAGTGGTCCGGAGCCAGTCGCTCCAGTGCACGGTATTCTCGGCATAGACGCCGACGCTGCCTTCGCCGACCTTGTCACTGCGGATGCCGGAGAGAAAGCTGCGCTGAAACGTGTTGGAGAGCGCCAGATCGATCGCATCGTAGCGCGATTGCAGGCCGAAGGTCGTTTGCATCGGCAGTCCCGTGAAGGAGCCGTTCAGCGTACGCGAGATGTTGGCGCCCGCCATCAGGCGGTCGTCATGCTGGTGGAACTGATCGCCGAACACGGGATCGTTGAGGAAATAAGTGAAATTGTTGAAGAGATCGAGCTGGCTCTTCACGACATAGGCATTGGCCTTCCAGGAGCCTGCATCGTCGCTCTGCGCCACGCGGCCCGAGAGCGCGAAGCGGTTGGTGTTGCCGCCGTCGCTCGGGTCCTCCGAGCCGAACCGGTCGAGCAGACCGCTTTTAATCGCGCGCTGCGGCACCTGGTCGGTCGAATTCCAGGTGTTCGCATAGGCCATGCCGGTGACGGACACACCGTCCGTCGCGGTGCCCTGGCTGTAGCGCACGAGTCCGTTTAGCTTTCGCACATTGTCGGGATTGTCCCAGGGGGCCGTTGTAGGTGCCGATCTCGCCGGCGACGAGCAGTGACCCATCGCCGACTTTCGCGGAGTCCATGCCGAGCAACCGGCGATAGCCAAAACTGCCAACGGTGATCTGCGCGAGGCCCTCTTCAGTGCGATCGATCAGGCTGATGTGGATGCTGCCGACCGAGGCAAAATCGCCCTCGTCGGCGAAATACGGCCCCTTGCGCACGTCCATCGCGGCGATGGTTTCCGGGATCAGCCAGTTGAGATCGGCATAGCCTTGCCCGTGCGCGTGGGTCCGCATGTTGACGGGAACGTCGTCGACGGTGATCGCGAAATCGGTGCCGTGGTCCAGATTATAGCCGCGCAAGAAATACTGGTTGGCTTTGCCCTCGCCGGAGTGCTGGGTCACGATCAGGCCCGGCACGGCTTCGAGCGCCTCGCCCGGTCGCATGAAGGTGCGGGCATTAAGCGCTTCGCCGGAGACGGTGAGCTCGCTCGCCATGCCTGGCGGGCCCTTTGCGCCGGAGGCGACGCTGACGGCGACGCTGGCGGCGTACGACGCCGGAGCTGGGGTCGGCTGAGCGATGACACGGCTGATCGCGGCCGGTCTGCTCGCGCGTCGTGGGATCGACGGCTGCTTTTGACGCGGTGTCTCGCCGCCAGTGACCTGGATCGGTGGCAGCTGGTGCGAGGCGTCACTATCCTGTGCAATGGTCTCGCCGCCATCTGCGAGAAGGACGAAAGCCGAGAGTGCCGTCCGCGCGCCGCAGCGACGGCCGAGCTCAGCCCGCCTCGGTCGCATCGGCGCATTCCAGGACTTTTGGCGCGGCACGGCGCTCGTCATCCGCAGACATGCGACGGTAGAGCACGGCGGAGACGAGCCAGGCGATCGCAAAGAGTGCGATCACCGCGAAGCCGACATTGGCGAGCGACTCGTTGAGCGCATCGACCAGCGCCCACAAGCCGCCGGAAAGACCGAGACGTTCGCCGATCAGCCCAAGCGCCTCTATGCCGCCGATGAACAGCGCGACCGCGACGGAAGCGCCGGTGATGGTGAGGTTGTACCAAAGCTTTCTTAAGGGATCGACGAAGGCCCAACGATAAGCGCTGACCATCAGCGCGGAGTCTGCGGTGTCGACCAGCGCCATACCGGCGGCGAACAAAGCGGGGAAGACCAGGACGTCGGCGAGCGAGGCGCCGTGCGCGGCCTCGGTGGCAGAGATGCCGAGCAGGCCGATCTCCGTCGCGGTGTCGAAGCCGAGCCCAAACATCAGTCCGAGCGGAAGCATGTGCCAGGGCTTTGTCACCAGGCGGAACATCGGGCCGAGCAGGCGCGCGAGAAAGCCACGGTTCGCAAGCAGCGCATCGAGCTGCGCGGCGTCATGAACGCCCTGCTCCCGCGCGACGCGAAACGTCCGCCACAGGCCGACGAAGATGGCAAAGTTGATGGCTGCGATCACCAGCAGGAACAGCGCCGACACCGAGGTGCCGATCAGACCGCCGATATCCCTGAGCAGGCTGTCGCCGCCAAGGCTGACCACGCCGAGGGCGAGCAGCATGGTCGCGATCACGACAACGCTGGAATGGCCGAGGGCGAAATAGAGGCCGACGCTTCGGGGCGCTTCGCCCGCCTGCATCAGCTTGCGCACGACATTGTCGATGGCGGCGATGTGGTCGGCATCGGCGGCATGGCGCAGGCCGAACACCCACGCGAGCAGCGCGGTGGCCATCACCGTGGGCCGGTCGGCAAACAGCGCGAAGGCCCAGATCCATGCGGCGATGTTGGCGGCGATGAGCCCGCCGAACAGCAGCACGGGGGCGGGCTCGACCGCTCGCAAAGTCCATCTCGTCACGAAATTTATCCCGCCGCACGCCTCATTGCGTCAACGGTATGATATTTTCATAGAATGATCATACGGACCAGTGCAATCCCGGGCGACCGGGACAGTTTTCGTGCATGGCCGCGCTACGCGGCCTCAGCGCCGCCGAGATAGGCGTCGCGGACGCGAGGGTCATCCTTCAGCGCGCGCGCCGAGCCGGACAGCACGATCTTGCCGGTCTGGAGCACATAGGCCTCGTGCGCGATCTCGAGCGCGAGGCTGGCGTTCTGCTCGACCATGAACACCGAGACGCCCTCCTGGTTGATGGTGCGGATCAGCTCGAGTACGCGATCGACATAGAGCGGCGACAGACCCATGGTCGGCTCGTCCATCACGATCATCCGCGGCCGGCTCATCAGCGCGCGCGCCATCGCGACCATCTGCTGCTCGCCGCCGGAAAGCGAACCAGCGCGTTGCGACAGTCGCTGGCCGAGCTTCGGGAACAGCGTCAGCATTTTGTCGAGATCCTGCGCCACCGCGTCGCGGTCGTTGCGCACGAAGGCGCCCATCAAAATGTTCTCGCGGACGCTCATATCCGCAAACAGCCGTCGCGCCTCCGGCACCGAGGCGATGCCCCGGCGGACGATCTGCGGCGTGGTGAGGCCAATCAGCGAGGCGCCGTCGAACGTCACCTCACCCGAGCGTGGCTTCACCAGGCCGAGAATGATCTTCATGGTCGTGGACTTGCCGCTGGCATTGCCACCGAGCAGGCAGACGATGTGACCGCGCGCAACCGTGATCGAGAGATCAAAGTGCACCTGGGCCTGGCCGTAGAAGGTGTTGATATTAGACAGCGTCAACAGAGGATCGGGTGTCGTCATGCCGCACTCTCCTGCTCGGCCGTCCCCGACAGGCCGTGGCCAAGATAGGCCTCGATCACCCTGGGATCATTGCGGACCGCCTCGCCGGCGCCTTCCGCGATCTTCTTGCCCTCGTCCATGACGATGACGCGGTCGGAGAGGCGCATCACCATCTCCAGCTTGTGCTCGATCAGCAGGATGGTCAGCCCTTCCGCCTTCAGCTCGGCAACGAGGCCCTGCATCTCGGCGGTCTCGCTCGGATTCATGCCGGCGGTCGGCTCGTCGAGCAGCAAGAGGCGTGGCTTCAGCGCCAGTGCGCGCGCGATCTCGACGCGGCGGCGGTTGGCGTAGGACAGGCTGTAGGCGGGCTGGTCGATCCGCGGCAGCAGCCGTTCGCCGAAGCGGGCGAGAATGGCCTTCACCTCTTCGCGCAGCCGCTCTTCCTCCGCCTTGACGCTGGCTGGCCGCAGCAGCGCCAATCCCAATTCCAGCAGCGGGCCGATGATCGGAACGGCCGGCTTCACCGCACGCAGCCGCGTATGCGCACCGATCAGCACATTGTCCATGACGCTGAGATTGCCGAAGACGCGGCCGAGCTGGAACGTGCGAGCGATGCCCTGGGCCGCGAGTCGCTCGGGCGAGAGACCGGTGATGTCCCGCCCTTCGAAACGAACATTGCCGGCATCAGGCCGATCGAGCCCGGTCACAAGATTGAACAGCGTCGTCTTGCCGGCGCCGTTGGGGCCGATGATGCTGATCAGCTCGCCCCTCGCGAGATCGAGATCGATGCCGTCGACGGCAGTCAGGCCGCCGAAACGGCGCGTCAGCCCACGCAGGGATAGAAGCGTATCCGCCATCAGATCGTCCCCAGCAGGCCCTGCGGCCTGAACCGCACCAGCAGCAGGAGCACGATGCCGTAGATCAGGATGCGGTACTCTGCCGCGATCCGGAACACTTCCGGCAGGCCGACCAGTGCCACCGATCCGACGACCGCGCCGACGACATTGCCGAGCCCACCGAGGATCACGACCGTCAGCGCCAGGATGGATTGCTGCGTGTTGAAGGTTTCGTGGTTGATGTAGGAATAGAGATGCGCGGCGATGCCGCCGCTGACGCCGGCGGCGAACCCGCCGAAGATGAAGGCGAGCGATTTGTAGCGGTTCAGGCTGAGGCCATAGGCGCGCGCGGCGATGTCGTCGTCGCGAATGGCGCGAAAGCTGCGGCCGAGATGCGATGAGAGCAGGCGCGCCTGGAGCAACGCAAGTGCGACCATCACGATAAAGCTGAACCAGTAGATCGACGTTGGGCTGATCAGCTCATAGCCGAACAGCGACAGCGGCGGGATGCCGGAAATGCCGATGGGGCCGCGCGTGACGCTTTCCCAGTTCAGGATCACCAGCGACACGATCTCGCCGATCGCGAGCGTCGCGATCGAGACGTAATGCCCGCGCAGGCGGAACGACGGCGAGATCAGCGCGGTGCCGAGCGCGGCACTCATCAGGCCGCCGGCAATGATGGCGAGGCCGACAGGGACGGAGAAAGTCAGTGACAGCAGCGCGGAGGTGTAGGCGCCGATTGCGAGCAGGGCCGCGTGTCCGAGCGAGACCTGGCCGATCGTGCCGGCGACCAGCGTCAGGCTGAGCGCGAGCATGCCGAGCAGCCAGGCGTTGATCAGGGTCTGGAGCACGTAGAAAGACACCGGGAAGAACGGCAGGATCGCAAAGCCGCCGACCGCGACCAGCAGGGCCCAGCGCGGAATCCGCACGGGCCGGCTCGGCGCGATGAAAGTGCCGGTGAGCGGCTCCGGCGGCGCCTGCCGCGCGCTGGCGAACAGGCCGTTGGGCCGCAGCACGAGCACAACGACCAAAAGCAGGAACGCGAACAGATTGCGGTAGCTGGTACCGAACACGGCGACGCCGTAGCTCTCGACGAGGCCAAGCAGCAGGCTGCCGACCACGGCGCCCGGCACATTGCCGGCGCCGCCGACGACTTCAGCGACGACGCCCTTGAGCGTCGCCTGAAGGCTCATCGCGGTGTCGATCTGGTTGTAGTACATGCCGACCAGCAGGCCGGAGACACCACCGAGCGCAGCCGCAATGCCGAACACAGCCTGATTGACGCGGTTGACATCGACGCCCATCTGCATCGCCGCATCGCGGTCTTGGGAGGCCGCGCGCACCGCCCAGCCGAGCTTGCTGTAGCGCAGGAACACGAACAGCAGAATCGCGCTGGTGAGGCCGACACCGGCGATCAAGAGATCAAGCGGCCCGATCGTGCCGCCGCCGACCTGGAAGCGCAGGTCCGGCAGCTGGCTCGGCAGCGCGCGCGGATTGGGCGAGAAGGTCAGCATCACCAGCTGATCGAGCACGAAGCTGATGCCGATCGTCGCGAGCAGCGGCGCGATGCGCACCGAGTTCTGGAGTGGACGCAAGCCGAAGCGCTCGATGATCAGCCCGACCAGCGCAGCCACCACCGCCACCACAATGATGGTGAGAGGCAGCGGCGTGTGCAGCTGCACCACCGCGACCCAGCCGATATAGGCGCCGACGAGATAGATCGACCCTTGCGCAAAGTTGATCAGCCGGCTGACGCCGAAGATCAGCGCGAGCCCGACTGCAACGAGGGCGTACACATTACCGACGATCAGCCCGTTGATCGTGTAGTCGAGCCAGGAAGACACGCAGCGTTCCTAATAAAGGGAGAAAGGCCGGAGCAACGGCTCCGGCCATCATGTCAGGTCGGCTTGCCGTCCCAGAGCGCGAACTGGCCCTTGCGCACGACGAGCTCGGCATTCATCGCGCCTTTGACGCGACGGCTCGCGACGTCGAACGTCGCCGTGCCGAAGATGACGCTTGAGACATCCTTCACCTTCGTGAAGGCATCGCGGATGGCGCGGCGGTCGGTACCGCCGATCTTGACCACGGCGGCCGCCATGTTCATCGCGTCATAGGCATAGGCGTTGAAGGCGTCGGGCTCGAGCCCATTGTACTTCTTCTTGAAGCCCGTGATGAATTTCTGCACCTCGGGCCGCGGGTCTTCCGGGAAGTAGCGCGTGCCAACATGGACGTCCTCGACGGCCTCGCCGCCAAGCTCCAGGAACTTCGGCGAGTAGACCGAACTTGCCGCGCAGATCACCTGCTTCAGTCCGACCTGGCGTGCCTGGCGCGCGATCAACGCGCCATCCGAATAATAGGAGATCAGGATCAGCCCGTCCGGATTGGCGTCGCGGACGCGAACCAGCGTCGAGCGGAAGTCCCGCTCCTCCGCGATGTAGGCCTCAGTGACTGCGATCTCCGCGCCATATTCCTTGGCAGCGTTGGTGAAGTAGTCGCGGCTGGTGCGGCCCCAATCGGTATTGAGGTGCAGCACGGCGAGCTTCTTCAGGCCAAGCTTCTTCACGGCATAGGCCGCCAGCAGCGGCTGCTCGTCGGCCTGGCTGACGGAGGTGCTCCACATGAAGTCGCCGCCCTTGGTGAAATCGGGATGCGAATTGGTGAAGCCGAACTGCACCAGCCCGCCGCGCTGATAGATCGGCGAGGCCGCCATCGAGGCTGGGCTCGAGAAATCGCCGAGCTCCAGGACGATTTTGGGATCGGACACGAACTTCTGGGCGATCGCGACCGACTGGCGCGGATCGCTCTGGCTGTCCTCAAAGCTATAGGCGAGCTTGCGGCCGTTGACGCCGCCGTTCGCCAAGATCTCGTCCAGCGCGAGATCGAAGCCCTGCTTCCATTGCGTGCCATATTGCGCGTTCGGTCCGGTCAGCGGACCGCTGACGCCAAGCAGGATCGGCTCGGAGGTGTCAGCGAAGGCGGCGCGCGAAAATGTTGTTCCCGCCATCACGGCGGCAAGCGAGCCCTTGACCAGGGTTCGGCGATTGATGTTGCTCATGCACGGCTCCATCCCGTCAGATGTTAGAGATAAATGGCAATTCTTGTGCCAGTGAAGATGCCTATTTCGAGGGCTCGCCGAGCGACAGCATCAGCCGGTTCGCCCAGTTGAAGAACGACGCGCCGTTGATGACGTCGACGATCTCCGCATCGTCGAGACCGGCGCGGCGCAGCTCCGCGATGTTGTCCGGCCCGAACGCGATCGGCGTCGCGGCGAGCGCGACCGACGCCTTGACGACGGCATTCCAGCACTCGCCGAGATCGGCGCCCACGCCTTCGTCGAGCAGCCGCTGCACATCGTCGCGGCGCTTGGAATAGGTGCTGGCAAATCGCGCATGGACGGACGCACAGTAGATGCAGCCATTGTAGCGCGAGGTGGCTGCCGCCGCGAGCTCGCGCTCGGCGCGCGGCAGGCCGTCAGCGACGTTGTAGAAGATGTCCTTGTCGGTCTTGGTGCGGGCTTCCAGCACCTCGGGATCGCGCACCAGCAGCCGGAAATATTCGGACTTGGCACGGGACCGATCCACCAGGCCGGCGAAATGCCGCTCGGTCAGCTCGGCCTCGGGCAGCGGCTCGATCCAGGACACCCATCCGAGTTCATCCTGGGTGAAGACGACGGGCGGATTGACGGTGGCGCTCATGATGCAGCTTCCTCTTAAGCGTTCACCGCGGCGAGCGTGCGCAAGCCGCTGACGACGCGCACCTGAAACGACAGGAACGCGACGAGCTGGGACAAGGTGACAATGCCGGTGTTCGACCAGCCGGCGGCAAGCAGCGCCTTCATGTCGGCCGACGCTGCGTCGCGCGGCCGGAACACCAGCAAATGCGCATGTTCGAGCGCCGCGACGAGCCGGCCCCCGAGCGCCGACTTGCCGTTCGCACTGACGCGATAGATCAAGCCGGCCGTGTTCTCCGCCGACAGCGGGCCTGCTGGAAACGAGCCATACGGCCCCGAGGTCTTGCCCCGCGCGATCTCGGCGTCGATCGCCTCGACCAGCGCCGCGCCATTCGCACTCGCCGCAAGCTTCGCGCGATAGAAGGCGGTCACCGGGGATTCGCCATGGAGACCGACAACGAAGAATGCGACCGCAGCACGCTCCGCAAGCGAGACCTCGCTGGCGTCAATCGGCTCGAACAACGAGAGATAGCTCTTCTGCGCGTTGTCGCGCGCCTGCACGCGCTTCGCGCGGATGGCGTCCAGGGCCGATCCCGGTTCGATCCCGGCGAGCGTGTCAATGATATCCTTGGTACTCATCATGCAGCCTCATGCAATTCCGCGAAATCCCGATCAGCCCGCCAGGGCCACATCGGGCGCTGTTTTGGTCCAGCCCAGCGCCGGTGCGACCTTGTCCGCGACCAGCTCGATCGAGCGCAGGATGTAGGGGTGCGGCGGATCCACCGAATGCGCCTGGAACACGAGATCGGTCACCCGCTCCAGCGTGGCGTCGGCACGCAGCGAGGCTATAACGTCGTCGGCCGCACCGACATGGGTGTCAAACGCCGTGATCATCTCCTCCAGCGTCTCGCCCGGAGGAAGGTGACCGCCCTTCATGAACTGCGGCAGCGCACGTCGCAATCCAATGTCAGCAAGACGCATCGCTTCGCGGCGATCGTCGGCGACGAAAATGCTGCGCGACGCCATGATGCGCGGCTCGCAGCCCGGTGGCAGCGCCTCGAGATAGGCATCGATGACCGGATTCTGGATCTCGGCAAGCGTAGCCTTCGGCGCGTCCTTGCTCCGCGGCTGGGTGCGCGACAGCAGCAGGCCGTCGCCGGCTTTGCCGGCACGTGCGCCTCCCGCCACAGAGAATGTTGCCTGCCAGATCCGGCCGTCCAATTGCGGGCGTTGCGGATAGAGCGTATCGCCGCCGACCAATGGTTTCCCGGTCAGCGCGGTCCGCACGACCTCCAGATTGCGTGCAAAGATATCGTTACGCTGGGCGCTGTCGAGGCCGAAGGCGGCAAAGGCGGACGGGTTGCCGCCTGTGCCGACGCCGAGCTCGAAGCGGCCGTTGCAGAGGAGATCGAGTACCGCGGCGTCCTCCGCCACCCGCACCGCGCTCTCCAGCGGCAAGGTGACGATGCCGGTGCCGAGGCGGATGCGCGAGGTCTGCGCGGCGACGTAGCCGAGGAAGGTGAAGGGCGACGGCAGTCCGCCCTCGCGCTCGTGGAAATGGTGCTGCGCAATCCATGCGGAATCCAGACCCGCCTTCTCGGCGCGCACGATCTGCTCGGCCGCGAAGCGATAGCGTTCCGCCGGCGGCGCCTCGTCGAGCAGCCGCGTGAAGAATCCCAGTCTTTTCAGGTTTGCAAAGCGTTTCATACGACCCCTGCCGGGCGAGGATGGCCACAACAACCCCGATGATGTCGGTTGCCGTGGCCCGAGACAAGCGGGCATTGCGCAAAGCTGCCCGCCCGGATCGCGCCCCCGCGCTGGACCTTGGCTAGGCAGACTGCCTACCAACTCGGCAGCACCGCACCCTTGAACTTGGTCAGGATGAACTCCTTCACCTCTGGCGTGTGGTAGCTGTCGACCAGGATCTTGACCCAGGGCTTGTCCTTGTCGGCGGTTCGCACCGCGATCAGATTGACATACGGGCCCTTCGGATCTTCACGCAGGATCGGATCCTTGACGGGATCGAGGCCGGCCTGCGTCGCGTAGTTGGTGTTGATCGCGGCGGCATCGACATCGTCGAGCGCGCGCGGCGCCTGCGCGGCATCGACCTCGATGAACTTCAGCTTCTTGGGATTCTCGGTGATATCAAGCACCGTCGGCTTGAAGCCAACGCCCTCTTTCAGCTTGATCACGCCCTTGTCGCGCAAGAGCAGCAGCACGCGGCCGCCATTGGTCGGATCGTTGGGGATCGAGACCTTACCGCCCTCGGGAATGTCGGCGAAAGCTTTGTGCTTCTTCGAGTACACGCCGATCGGAAAATTCACGGTGAGGCCGACCGGCTCGATCTTGTAACCGCGATCGGCCTTCTGGTTGTCCAGATAAGGCTGGTTCTGGAACGAATTGGCCTGGATGTCGCCGGCATCGAGCGCGGCGTTCGGCACGACGTAGTCGGAGAACTCGATGAGCTGGATATCGAGCCCCTGCTTGGCGGCGACCGGCTTCACGGCCTCGAAAATCTGCGCATGGGGGCCCGGCGTCACGCCGATCTTGATGGTCTCGGCCGAAGCCGCGGCCGACCATGCGGCGAGCACGGTTGAGAGGATCAGGGCGGAACGAAACGACATCTTTGGTCTCCGTGAAGGCTGTGACAACGGTTGGAACCGTATTCCCCTGCCCGGAGTGCGAAATCAATGAAAAGAAAATTCCTATTTGCCGCCTGCCGCGGACAACGTTTCTCCGTGAGCAGTCAAATGGGAAACGAATCCAGGGTCAGGCACCGCGCTAGGCGCGTTGCTCGATCCGCCAGGTTGCCGGCGACAGCATGATCAGCACGCAGATCACGGCATAGGCAGCAAGCGACACCGTGACCATGGTGGCGAGCCCCGTCATTCCAGCTCCAAAGCTCGCAACCGCGATCCAGCCGCCGCCGGCCGCGATCAGGATCCGCGCGAGTGCGCCGACCAGCGGACCCATCGCGCGGCCGGTGCCTTGGGCGGCGAAGGACGTGACGAAACCAAAGCCGAGCGCGGCGTAGGCCGGCGCCACGATGCGCAGGTACGTCATGCCATCGTTGACGACCTCAGCGTCATGGCTGAAGAGATTGAGCCAGGCGGTCGGGAAGATCGCGACCAAAAGGCCGATTGTGCCCGTCATGATCATGCCGGCGGCCCCGCTGATCCAGCCGATCTTTTGCGCCCGCGCGGTCTGGCCCGCACCCATGTTGACGCCGACCATGGTCAGCGTCGCCGTGCTGATTCCGAACAGAAGCGGGATCATGATGTAGTCGAGCCGCGAGGCGATGCCGTAGCCGGCCAGCGCCGAGGTCCCGAACAGGCCGACCGCGCCGGTCACGAGGATGACGGTGAGGTTGGTCAGCACCGCATTGAACGCAGTGGGGATGCCGACCTTCAGCATGTCGCCGAAGATCTTTGCGCGCAGCGGCACGATGCGGAGCGTCAGCCCGGCGGCGCCCGACGACATGTAGCGCAGCAGGAACAGCATCGCCGCGCCATAATAGAGACCGAAGGCAATGCCGGCGCCGCCAATGCCAAGCCTCGGGACCGGTCCGAAGCCGAAGATCAGGAGCGGCGAGACCGGGATCGTCACGATCGCACCGATCAGCGTCACCAGCGCAGGCACCTTGACGTTGCCCGAGCCGCGCAATGCCGCCGCCTGGAGATTGACGATCCAGACCGGAATCGCGCCCGCGAAGAGATAGCTGGAATAGGTGACGGCGGCGTTGAGCGCCCCATCGCGGCCGCCGAGCGCGCGGAACAGCGCCGGGCCGCCGAGGGCTGCGCCCAACGTGAACAGCCCGCCCGCGATGATCGCGAGCACAATGGCGTGGAACAATGCCGCATCGGCATCGTTGCGGCGGCCGGCGCCGACCGCGCGCGCGACCGACGAGGCGACGCCGCTGCCGAACCCGCCATTCGACATCATGGTCATCAGCATGAAGATCGGGAACACCAGCGCGGCGCCGGCCAGCGCATCTGTGCCGAGATAGCCGACATAATAGGCCTCCGCGATGTTGACCGCAGTCTGCGCCACCAGGACCGTCACCGTCGGGAGCGCCAGCTTGAACAGTGTCGGCAAAATCGGCGCCGTCAGGAGCGCGGCGCGCCGCTGCTCACCCGCGCTCTGGGCCGCCGTCGCCGCGGGGCGAGGCGGGGCAGCGGTCCGCGCTGGAGGCTCCATTGCGGACAAGGGCGATGCGGCGACGTCCTCAACTGACATGCGTTACGGTCCTGTTCACGGGAGCCTGCCGCCCATCGGGCAGCTATTGCATTACGATCATAATTCATTATTATGGTCGTAATGCAATAGACAAATCACTCACGATCCTGTGGCCGCGCCTTCCGGGCGGGGCGGCAGGAGGGAGTCCAGCCCGATGCGCTACGAAAAGGGTCACAAGGACGAGACGCGCCGGCATCATGTCGGAGGCCGGCCTGACCAACGGCGCCTTCTACTCGCATTTCTCCTCCAAGGAGGATCTGGTCCGGGAGATGCTGACCGATGCGCTCACCCGACGCGAGGAGCGGCACAAGGCCAACCTCGAGACTGGTGTCGCCCTCGAGACCACGATCCGCGACTACCTCTCGACCCGGCATCGCGACCGCGCCGGAACCGGTTGCCCGACTGCCGCGCTCGTCGCCGAGATCGCGCGGCATCCGAAGGCGACGCGTGATGCCTTCACCGGCAAGATGTCCGACATTCTCTCGCTGGTGGCAGAGCAAATTCGTCATGGCTCGGCAGAGGAGCGCCGGCGCAAGGCGATCACGATCTACTCCACCATGGTCGGAGCTCTGCAATTGTCGCGCGCCGTCAACGACAAACAATTGTCGGAGGAGATCCTCGGGAACGCGGTGGACGCCGCAGTGGCGCTCGCGAACGGGCGTTGACGCATTCGCCGCCCGGACAGCCATCTGTGGCAATTTCCTGGCTGCGGCAATAAATCTCTTGCCGGAGCAACACAGCGAAACTTGATGTGCCCGCATCGACCGGGTTAGCGTCTGCGCGCGGCCTTACAACTTCCCCAAGTTCGTCTAGCTCGCACTGGACCGTCGCCTGAACCTGCTGTCAGGCGGCGGTCCGGTTACCGCTTCACCAGAAGCGGACATTATCGCGACGACCTACTCTATCCCTTCGACAGCCACCATGTGGCGCTCGGACGAGCCGATCGTGTACTTGAGAGCTTCGCTATATTCGGGCGAGTTGTAGCATTTTACTGCGGCATCGAGGCTCGGGAAGCGGGCAACGATGCTGCGCTCGTAATTGCCTCCCTCGAGGATCACCTGCTTTCCGCCGCGCGCGAGAAACACCCCTCCATGCTTTTCGATCGCAGGCCCTGCGAGAGCGGCATACTTCGCGTAAGTCTCAGCGTCGGTCACGTGAACGCGTGCGCACCAATAGGCAGACATGGATCTTCCTTTACGATTGGGAGGACTGGGTTGTGGAGGCGCTCGCGCCGCCGTGACGGTCGAAGCCGTTCATGCGTTCTAGCACGGCGCAGATCGAGGCAGTATCGCGCGCTGCAAAACCCATCTCCTCACCCGCGTGGTAGAGCTGCTCCGCGGCGGCATAGACCGGCAGCGAACATCCGAGCTCGGCGGCGAATCCTGAAATGATGGAGAGGTCCTTGAGATGCGTCCGGATGGTCGCGGTCGGGGTGTCATAGTTCTGGTCGCACATCAGCGGTCCACGCATCTGGAACATGCGCGATGTTGCCGCGCTGTCGGCAAGCGTCTCGTAGACCAGGCCAGGATCAATCCCAGCCTTCATGCCGAGCAGCATCGCCTCCGCCGCCGCGGCATTGTGAATCGTCACGAGATGATTGGCAATGTATTTCATGATGCTGCCGGTGCCGAACCGGCCGACATAGACCTGCCGTCGCGACATCCCTGCAAACGCAGACGCGCAGCGCACATAGGCTCGCTCGTCGCCGCTTCCGAGGATCACCAGATCGCCCGTTGCCGCCTGCGCCCCGGTGCCGCTGACAGGGCAGTCGAGCAGAATCTTTCCCGCGCTCTCCATCGCGGCGAGCGCCGCACGCTTTGCGGAGAGAGGCAACGTCGAACATTCGATCAAAATCTGCCCGGAGCCGCTCGCGCCGGTGACGCTAGCTGCGGCCTCTGCGAGAGCCGCCGCGCTCGGCAGCGATGCAAAACTGATCGCGGCAGCCTCCACCACATCCCTCGGCGACGACCGCGTTGTGCCGCCCATATCGGAAAGACGATCCCGTGCCGCGGGCACGGGATCGTAGCCGACCACGGCAAAGCCCGCCTTGATCAGGTTCCGCGCCATAGCGGAGCCCATGATCCCGATGCCGAGCATGCCGATCGTTTCAGTCATGACGTCTCGTTTCTACTTTTTGATTGACGTATCCGGCTTCAGTTCTGCGCGGCCTTCTGTGCATTGGCGAAGGGATAGACGAGGTCGCCGGACTTGTACTTCGGCGGGAAGATGATCACTTCCTTGCCGGCCTGGGTGAACTGCTGGATGTCGTTGCCCTTGATGTTGCGGAACTGCACCGCGAACATCCGTGGCTCGACCCACTCGCCGTCAGGGCCGAAGGTGATATCCCCGACCACGGTCTGGAACGTGTGGCCGTGGATGTAATTGATCAGCTGCTGCTGGTCGACGCCGCCGGTCTTGGTCACGGCTTCGCCTAAGATCTGGAGCGCCGAGTAGACGAACGCCGGCACGTAATAGCCGAGCGCGTCGACACCGACCTCTGCCGCCTTGGCCTGGTACTTCTTGAGCATGTCCTCGATGCCGGGGAATTTGACCGTCGGCTCGGGGATGTACTGCTCGAAGGAGAGGACACCGTTGAGGGCCTCGCCGAGTTGCTGCTTGATCGCCGCATATTGGGTGCCGACCATGGCGCCGCCGAACACCTTTGGCTCGAGGTTGATCTCGTGCGCGGTCCGGATGATGCCGACCGTATCCGACGGATAGGACGCGACGAACACCAGGTCCGGTGACGTCGCCTGCAGCGCCTTCAGCACCGGCGTGAAGTTCACCGTCGTCGGCGGATAGACCTTGTCGTAGACGATGGTGAGACCGAGCCGCTTGGCATGCATGCGGGCGCCTTCCAGCGCGTTCTTGGAGAATTCCGCGTCCGCCCCGACCAGCGCCACCGTGGTCGGCTTCGGGTCCATCGCCATCGCGTTCTCGAAGAAACCGCGGGTCAGTGCGTCCTTGCCGTTCGGCCCATAGGGCTGGATCTGGAAATAGCCGGGATATTTGAACTGCTCGTTGATGGCGAGCGCGAACATGCCCATCAGCAGCCGCTTGTGCTGAATGATCGTCGGCATCGCCGGCGCGGTCTGGTTGGTGTTGTTCGACAGCAGCAGATCGACCTTGTCCACATCCAGCAGCTTCGAATAGATGCCAGGCACGAGGCCGGGATTGCTCTGGTCGTCATAGGCCACGAGCTCGACCGGTCGGCCGAGCAAGCCACCGGCCTTGTTGACCTCATCGGCCCAGATCTGTGCGCCGAGCAGCGCCGCCTTGCCGTTGCCGGCAAGCGGGCCGGTCAATTGCATGCCGAATCCTATCTTGATCGGATCCGCCGCGCGCGCTGCGTCTGTGCACGAGTACGCTGCAATCATTGTCGAGAGCGCCAGTGTGACGCCCCTCAAGCCGTTCAGCCGAAACATCCTCACGTTTTCCTCCCTGTCATATTGTTTCGAGTTCTACATGCCGAGGTAATGCTGTCGTATCAGATCGCTTTGCTGCATTTCTTCGGGGCTTTCGCCGCGAAACGCGATCTCCCCGTGGACGATCACATAGCCCTTGTCGGCGATCCGCATCGCCTGCGTGAAATTCTGTTCCGCCATCAGCACTGTCAGATGATAGCGCTCCTTCAGCTGCGCGATCATGTCGATGGTGCGGCTGACAAACAGCGGCGCGAGCCCGACTGAGGGCTCGTCGACGATCAGGATGCTCGGCGCCGACATCAGCGCCCGCCCCAGCGCCAGCATCTGCTGTTCGCCGCCGCTCATCGTGCCCGCGAGCTGCGTGCGGCGTTCCGCGAGCCGCGGGAACGCCTCGTAGCAATAGGCCATATTGTCCTTCAGCCGCGCCCGCGCCGTGGGCCGATAGGCGCCGAGCAGAAGGTTCTCCTCGACCGTCAGGCGTGGAAAGAGCCGGCGGCCTTCCGGCACCAGCGCCACGCCGAGGTCGACGATCTCCTCGGTCTCCTTGCCGATCAGGTCGTGGTCCTTGCCATCGATGGTCGCGACGATGCGCCCCGAGGTCGGCCGCACCACGCCCATGATGGTCTTGATCAGCGTGCTCTTGCCGTTGCCGTTGGTTCCGAGCAGCGTCACCGTCTCGCGAGCGCCCACGTTCATCGACACGTTGTGGAGAACGCGGACCGCACCGTAGCCGGCATGGATATTGTCGATGCGAATGCTACTGGCCAAGATACGCCCCTATCACCCGCTCATCGGCGATGACGTCCTTCGGCGCACCGTCGGCGATCTTCTCGCCGGCGACGAGCACCACGAGCCGCTCCGAGAATGCCATCACGGCGCGCATGATGTGCTCGATGAAGATCACGGCAACGCCGCGCTTGTTGAGCGCGAGCAGCAGCGCCAGGATCTCGTCCACCTCCGAATGCGACAGGCCGGCAAGCGCCTCGTCCGACACCAGCAGCGTCGGATCTGTCGCCATGGCGCGCGCCAGCTCCAGCTTGCGCATCTCGACCTGGGTTAAATCACCGGGCAATCGATGCAGCTTGCCGCCAAGACCGAACTCGCCGAGCAAGTCCGTGCTGCGGGCCCGGATCTGCGGTTCGGTCAGGCGGTTGCCGCCCCGCGCGTTGACGGCATAGACCAGCGGGATGCGGAGATTGTCGAGCAGCGACAGGCTGTGAAACGGGCGCGGGAGCTGGAAGCTGCGGCCAAGTCCGAGCCGCGCGCGCCGGTAAGAGGATAGATTGTCGATCGCCCTGCCCGCAAACGCGATCGAGCCGCCATCGGTCTTCAGAGCGCCGCACAGGCAGTTGGTCAGCGTGCTCTTGCCCGATCCGTTGGGGCCAATCAATCCGAGCCGCTCGCCGGGCCGCACTGCGAGGTCGACATTGTTCAGCGCGACGAAACCGCCAAAGCGCTTGGTGATGCCCCGTGCATCGAGGATCAGCTCGTTCGCCGCCGCTGCGCTCGCCTCGATTGTCATTGGCCGCTCCGCTTCTCGGTCACGAGCATCGCGGCGAGCGGATTGGTCTCGGGGTCTGGCTTCTTGCCGCCCATGGAGCGGATCAATCCCAAAATCCCGTTCGGCGCAGCGATCACGAAGATCACGAGCAGCACGCCGACCACGAGCAGATTGACCGAAGACGAGATCAACACCGTCATGGCCTGCTGCATGGTCCCGAGCAGGACCGCACCGATCACCGGCCCGAGCCAGCTCGTGGTCCCCCCGACCAGCGGCATCGCGACACTGTTCACGGTATAGGCGAGGCTGAACGACGAAGTCGGCTCGACATAGGTCAGATAGAACGGCAGCGGCGCACCGGCCATTCCCATCAGGGCGCCGCTGATGGCGGCGGCGATCAGCTTGAGCCGCAGCACGGGAACGCCGGATGCAGCCGCCGCTGTTTCATCGTCGCGAATGGCGGCAAGGCCGAAGCCGAAGGTCGAGCGCTCGATCACGCGCGCGGTCACGACGGCAGCCACAGCAAGTACCGTCATGAGGAAGAAGAGATAGGCGACATAGCTGCCGAACACGGGCACGTCGCTCGGCCGCATGATGTAGATGCCGCGCGATCCACCGACGTAGTCCCAGTTGGTGATGAAGGTCTGGACCACGACGGAGAGCGCCAGAGTGGCGATGGTGAAATAGACGCCGCGCAGGCGGATCGTCAGATAGCCCATTGCAAGACCAACGGCCCCGCACAGCACGCCCGCAATGGGAATGAGCACCGGGATCGGCAAATCGAGCCATTTGTTCAGCGCCGCCGCACTGTAGAGCCCGATGGCGAGGAACGCCGTCGTGCCGAAATTAACGTAGCCAACATACCCGCCAAGGATATTCCAGGCTGTGGCCAGCACGACGTATTGCAGCACGAAATAGGCCGCGAACACATAGTATTCGTTAGTCACGAATAGGCTGCCGGCGACCAGCGCTATGCCGACCAGACAGGCGAGAGCGATGAACCGTCCGTTCGACATCAGGCTCTCCCGAACAGGCCGGCCGGCCTGACCACCAGCGCGATCAGCAGGAACCCGAATGCGATGGCGGGCGACCATGACGGGCCATAGAAGGTCGCCGTGATGCTCTCCGCGACACCCACGATCACGGCCGCGATGAAGGTGCCCGGCAGAGAGCCGATGCCGCCGAGGACGCAGATCGCAAAGATGCGGCCGATATAGTCGCGCCCCATGGACGGCTCCACCGGCTGGAGAATGATGAGGAAGGCGCCGGCCATCGCCGCAGTCGCCGTCGAGAGGCCGAACGCAATCCGCTTGATGCGAACGGGTGCCGCGCCCATGAGCTGAAGCGCAAACTTGTCCTGCGCCACCGCCATGATCGCGCGCCCGGTGAAGGTGCGCGTGAAGAACAGTTGCAGACCGACCAGGAGCAGGACCGAGGAGAGGAACGGAATCAGCATCCGAACCGGCAGCGAGACCGGCCCGAAATTGTAGGACGGCCCGATATAGGGCGCCTCGACCAGGCGATAGTCGACGCCGAAGATCAGCTGAAGCCCGACTTCGGTGATGAACAAGAGGCCGAAGAAGAACGCAAGGCCCCGGATCAACTGCGTTCCGCGCCGCTCGAATGCGATCTCGTAGGCGGTGTAGAGCAGCGTGCCCATGAAGTAGAAGGGAACCGTCGCCAGCACGCCGACCAGGATCGGATCCCAGCCGAACTTGGAATTGAGCACATAGACGATGAACGATCCGAGGAGGATGAGCGCCGGATGAGCGATGTTGCTGATGCCGAGCATGCCGAACGCAATCGAGATGCCGACCGCCATGGCCGCGTAGAAGCCCCCGACGAGAATCCCGGATACGATGGAATCGAGCAATAATCCTGCAACTTGTCCCATCCGCTCCCGGCCTCCTCCTGTTTGCGCACGCAATGGACGTGTTGTTCTTGTTTCGGCGGTGGCATGGAGGCGGGACTTTTCCGCCTCCATCGTTAGCGTCAGGGTATCAGCAACGACGACCCTCGGGTTGATCCGGCCTCGAGATCACGATGGGCCGTCGCCGCCTCGGACAGGGCATAGCGGTGTCCAATCATCGGCTTGATCACGCCCTTGCCGACCAGGTCGAACACCGCGGCCGCCGATGCTACCAGATCGTCGCGCGCGGCGATGTAGGTCGCAAGCGTCGGCCTCGTATAATAGAGAGATCCGTTCTTCTGGAGCAACGCTGCCTCGAGCGGCGGCGGCGCGCCGGTGGTGGCGCCGAAGGTGACGAAGAAGCCGCGCGGGGCGAGTGAGGCGAGCGTCGCCTCAAAACTGTCCTTGCCGACGGAATCATAGGCGACCGCGACGCCCTTGCCCCCGGTCAGTGCCTTCACCCGCTCCGGAATCCGTTCGGTCTTCCGATCGATCACCGCGTCGTAGCCATGCGAGAGCGCCAGCGCCGCCTTCTCTCCGCCGCTGGTCACGCCGATCATGCGCGCGCCCAGATGCTTGCCCCATTGGCCGGCAATCAGGCCGACGCCGCCCGAGGCTGCGTAGAACAGCACCTGTTGCCCCGGCTTCACCGGAACACACCGGTTCAGGAGGTACTCCGCCGTCATGCCCTTCATCAGCACGGCCGCGGCAGCTTCGTCGCTTACGGATTGCGGAATAGGCACGAGCCGGGCGGCCGGCATCACCCGGTGGGTTGCATAGGCGCCCGGTGCCGAGCCGCCATAGGCGATGCGGTCAGCGACCTTGAACTCGGTCACGCCTTCGCCGACGGCCTCGACGACACCCGCGGCCTCTGCGCCGACGCCGGCCGGCAGATCCAGCGCATAGGAGCCGTCGCGAAAATAGACGTCGATGAAGTTGAGGCCGATCGCGGTCTGCCGCATCAGCACCTCGCCCTTGCCGGGCGCGGCCAGTTCGACCGCCTCCAGTTTCAGGACATCCGGGCCGCCCTGCGCGGCCATGCGAATTGCCTTGGCTTTCGTACCCATGCAAGAATTCCTGTGTGCCAATGCTGCCCGCTTACGATGCCATCTTGATGTCGGCGCCCTGCGGAATCGTCAGCCGCACGCTATCGGGGACCGCGAGGGGCTTGTTGGCACTATCGAGGAACTCGACCGTGGTGAACAACAGGTCCGTGGTGCCGATATTCTCGACCGCATGCACCATATACTCGCCGGCGCCGAAGGCGAGATGCCTGGTCTCGCCCTTGTGGTGCTCGACATCGACGATGCGGCCATCCTCGAAATAGCCACGCGCCTTGCCCGGATTGTGCGCCGTCCAGAAATAGGTCAGCACGTGGCGATGGAATCCGCAGCGCTTCCCCGGCGCAATCGACAGATGCCAGACGCGTACGCGATCGGTCTCCGACACCAGCACGCTACCGACGCAGCCACTGTTGCGCCCCTCCTCATATTCGCGCTGCACTTCGACGGGCCAATGAGTACGGGGATTTGAGTCTGACATGAGCCGTTTCCTTCCAGATGCTAGCCGCTGTCGCAGCTACGCCACTTCCTTCTTCGTCTGGGTCACCACACCCCGCGTCCTGACCACGACTTTGATAGCGTCGTCGATGCGATTGCGCGCATAGTGCAGCGCCATCGGCAAATCAGCCAGCGGGAACGTGTGGGTATGGATCAGCGTCGCATCGAAACGCTTCGCCGCCATCAGCGCCATGGCACGATGCGTCGCGCTCTTGCCCTCGCCGCGAATGCCGTAAACGTAGACATTGTTCTTCACGAGAGCGCCAATATCGGCGAGCACCGGTTCGTGCGGAAACGCCGCAAGGCAGATCTTGCCGCCGCGATTGACCATCTTCGCCGCTTCGTTGATCGCCGTGTCGGTGCCGGCACATTCGACGACATAGTCGGCGCCGCGGCCCGTCATCTCCTTGACGACCGATACGAGATCCTCATTGCGCACGTTGACGACGCGATCGGCGCCGAGCTTGGTGCCGATGGCAAGCCTCGCATCGCGGGTGCCTGACAGGATCACCGGACTGGCGCCGAGTGCCTTCGCAACAGCCACAGCAAGAAGGCCTATGGGACCCGGCCCCGTGACGACAACGCTTTCGCCAGCGACGAGGCCGCCGAGTTCGGTGAGACCGTACATCGAGGTGCCGGCGGTGACGACCAGCGTTGCCTCTTCGTCGCTCATGTTGTCGGGCACGCGCGACAGCGTGTTGATGTGGTTGACGGCATATTCAGCGAAGCCGCCATCCGTGGTGAAGCCGTTGGCGCGATGGCCTTTGTCGACGTTGCCGTAGTTCAGGCCGTAATTGTGGCACGACGTGTACATGCCCTGCCGGCAGCGCTTGCACTGGCCGCAGCCTGCATGGATCTCGACCGTGACGCGCTCGCCGATCCTGTATTCATCGACGCCGGGGCCGAGTGCTGCGACCGTGCCCATATATTCGTGGCCGGGCGTGAAGTTCTTGTTGAAGGGCGGACCGCCCTGGATCAGCGCCGGCGTGCCGTGCTCGATGATCTCCAGATCCGTCGCGCAGATCGCGACAGCATCGATGCGCACCAGCACCTCCGCCCGCTTCGGCATTGGCACGGGCTTTTCGGTCAGGCGCAACTGGCCGGGGTCGCCCAGCACCCAGGCTTTCATCGTGTCGGGAATCGGCATGTCGGTTGACGTGTGAACGTCAGCAGCCTCGACCATCGCAACGATCCTCACCTATTGGTCAACCAATTTTATAATTGGCCTTTTGATTGGTTGAAGCCTCGCGTTCAAATCCATTGCTGTCAACGCCTAAATTTCAGAACTGTCGTTTTGGTCTTGCATTTATGAACACAATGCGCGTGAAATGCGGATTGGTTGATATTGGTTGCGAAAGAGGATTGAACCGGTGTTCGATTTGTTGGCTCGATTGACCGAAGGCGGTCCCGGCACGCGCCTTCCTCCAGAGCGGCAACTCGCAGCGCAGTTCGGCGTTTCGCGCAACGAGATTCGCAAGGCGCTCGCGCGGCTGGAATTGGATGGGCGCCTCTCGCGCGAAGTCGGCCGCGGCACGTTCATCCGCGCACCTGCGGAAGCCGGCACCTCGAATCTCGATGCGCTGCGCGACAGCACCAGCCCGCGCAATGCGATGGAGGCGCGGCTCGTGCTCGAGCCGGAGATCGCAAGCCTCGCCGCGGTCAACGCCACCTTCAAGCAGATCGAGGGGATGCGCGTCTTGGCGCGGCAGATGCGCGAGGCCGAAACGTGGAAGGACTACGAGATGCTGGACGGGCGGCTGCATCGCTTGATTGCGGAGGCCACCGCAAATCCGCTGCTGTCGGCGATCCATCAGACGGTCGACGACGTGCGGCGCGCCGTGGTCTGGCGATGGCTCGATACCAGGCCTAAGCGTCCGCCTGAAGACTACTCCTCCTTTGCCGAGCACGATGCGCTGATCGATGCGATCGAGCAGCGCGATCGCATCCGCGCGATGGAGGCGATGCGCCGGCATTTGCGGACCACCGTGGACAAGCTGATGGGAACGCAGGCCTGAGTTTCCCACAAAACCAATAAGGTGCCGGCCATGAAACTGGGCTTCTTCACGATGCCGATCCATCCACTCGACAAGGATTGGCGGGTGTCCTTGCAGGAGGATCGCGAGGCGTTCCTGCTGGCCGACGAGCTGGGTTTCTCCGAGGCCTATGTCGGCGAGCACGTCACCGACAAGGCGGAGAACATCACCTCCTGCGTGGCCTTCCTGGCCTGGATCGCCGCCGCCACCAAGCAGATCAAGCTCGGTACCGGCACCGTGAACATGCCGAACGTTCATCCGGCGACGGTTGCCGCCACCATCGCAATGCTGGACCACATGCTCGACGGACGGCTGATCTTCGGCATCAGCCCGGGCGGCCTGCTCTCGGACGCCGAGCTGTTCGGCACGCTCGAGCGCGATCGCAACGCGATGTTCCTCGAGGCGATCAACCAGGTGCTGCAGATCTGGGCGAGCGAGCCGCCCTACAATATCGAGGGCCAGTTCTGGAACATCACGACGCAGAAGACGCTGATGGCCGATATCGGCCAGGGCTTCATCGGCCGCCCCTTGCAGCGGCCGCATCCGCCGATCGTCGTCACCGCCGTCGCGCCGTTCTCGAAGGGCGTCACCGAGGCCGCCGCGCGCGGCTGGGATCCGATCTCGGCCAACTTCCTGATGCCGATGTGGGTGAAGAGCCACTGGCCGAAATATGTCGAGGGCTGCGAGCGCGTCGGCAGGACGGTCGATTTCAACAATTGGCGGGTGGCCAAAAGCGTGTTCGTCGCCGAGGACATGGCGACCGCCAAGGCCTATGCCACCGATCCGGACAGCCCCTACGTCTACTATTACCGCTCGCTCTTCACCAAGCTGAAGCGCAACGGGCGCATCGAGCTGTTCAAGACGCGGCGCGACCAGCCGGATGACGAGGTCACGCTCGAATCCGTCTGCGACAAGCTGATCATCTATGGCACGCCTGACAGCGTCGCCGACCAGATCCTGGCGCTTCAGGACGAGGTTGGGCGGTTCGGCACGCTGCTCTACGCCGGCAAGGACTGGAGCGACCGCGAACTCGGACGCCGCTCAATGATCCTGATGGCCGAGCAGGTGATGCCGCGCGTCACCGCCGGCACAAGATAGTTTCAGCCCTTGACAACAGGAGGCTCGCGATGGCCCTCAGTGACCGCATTCCCTATCAGGCCCTGATCGACCGGCCGAAGTTGACGCTGCCGAACGGCAAGCGGCTTGCGGTGTGGGTGATCCTCAATGTCGAGGAATGGCGGATCGAAAACGCGATGCCGCGCGTCGTGTTGAGCCCGCCGATGGGACAGCCGCTGTTGCCTGACGTGCCGAACTGGTCGTGGCACGAATACGGCATGCGTGCGGGCTTTTGGCGGCAATTCAAGGCGCTGACCGATCGCAACATGAAGGTCACGCTGGCCGCGAATGCCGATGTCTGCAACGCCTACCCCCGGGTCGCCTCCGCCGCGCGCGAGGCCGGCTTCGAATTCATGGGCCACGGATTCATGCAGGGACCGATGCATAGACTTCCCGACCAGGCCGACGCGATCAAGCGCTCGGTCGAGACGATCGCCAACTTTACGGGGCGCGCGCCGCGCTCGTGGGAGTCTCCGGGCCTGACCGAGACCGACGAGACGCTCGACCTGCTGCGCCTCAACGGCATCGAATACGTTGCGGACTGGGTGATCGACGATTTGCCGCAGGACATCGCGACGCCGCACGGCACCATCACGACGATCCCATATTCGGTCGAGACCAACGACATCGTCGTGCATGCGCTCCAGCATCTGCCGTCAGACCAGTTCCTGAAGCGCGGCATCGATCAGTTCGACCGGCTGTATCTCGAGGGCACTGAGAATGCCCGCGTGATGGCGATCTCGATCCACCCCTACATCACCGGCGTGCCGCACCGGATCAAGTACCTCGAGCAGCTGCTCGACTATGTCATCGGCCACGACGGCGTCGCGTTGATGACGGCGAGCGAGATCGGCGACTGGTATCGCGCGGAGATGACGCGAATCTCGCGCGGGTAGCTACACCGGATCGAACGCGCGGATCGGCGGCAGATTGCCGGTAAACTTCTCCACCTCCATGGTGGTGAGCTGGCCGGTGCAGCCTTGCGCGAAGGACGAGGTGCCGATGTCGCGGGTCAGCACATTCGGATTGCCGTGGACGCAGAGCGGCGCCTCGTCCTCGGGATCCATCGGATCGTACCAGGCGCCGGTCGGCAGCTGAACCACGCCGGGCGCGATACCGTCGGTGACGTTCACCGCGGCAAGGCAGGCGCCGCGCTCGTTGAACAGGCGGATGATGTCGCCGTCCTTGATGCCGCGCACATCAGCATCACGCGGATTCATGCGCGCGACCTCGCGGCCGCGATGTTTTGCGGCGAGCGAATGACCACCGAAATCGAGCTGGCTGTGCAGGCGCGTCACCGGCTGGTTGGCGACGAGGAAGCACGGTGTGCCCGGCCTCGGCATATCGCTCTTCTCGAGCCAGACCGGATGTCCCGGACAATCCGCGTCGCCATGGCCCGCGATCTTCGTGGAAAAAATCTCGATTCGTCCGCTCGGCGTCGGCAGGGGATGAGCGACGGGGTCATCGCGGAAAGAGCGCAGCCGGCCGCCATCGTCGGGCTGTTGCGGCACGACCAGGCTGCCGCGCTGCCAGAATTCATCGAAGCTCGGCGCCTCGAGGCCGCGCTTGGCGAGCGAGGCACGGGTCGGCTCGTAGAGATGTTCCAGCCATTCCCTTGACGTGCGGCCCTCGGTGAAGGGTTCGCGGGCGCCGAGACGATCGGCGAGATCGGCAAAGATCTCGTAGTCGTCGCGCGCCAGCCCAAACGGCTCGGCGATGCGATGCATCGCGACCATGAGGGGATCGTTGGTGGAATAGCCTATGTCCTCGCGCTCCAGCGTCATGGTCGAGGGCAGCACGATGTCGGCGTGGCGCGCGGTCGCGGTCCAGGCAAGCTCGTGCACGACCAGCGTGTCGACTTTCGCGAACGCCTTGCGCAGGCGATTGATGTCCTGGTGGTGATGGAAGGGATTGCCGCCGGCCCAATAGACGAGGCGGATGTCCGGATAGGTGCGCGTCTCGCCATTGTAGCGATAGGTGCTGCCGGGATTGAGCAGCATGTCGGCGATGCGCGCGACCGGAATGAAATCCCGGACAGCGTTGCGGCCCTGCCCCAGCGTCGGCCCCGGCACGTCGTTGACGCGGCGACCGTAATAGCCGATCGCGCCGAGCGAATAACCGTAGCCACCGCCGGGAAGGCCAATCTGGCCGAGCGCGGCCGCCAGCACCATGCCCATCCACACCGGTTGCTCGCCATGTTCGGCGCGCTGGAGCGAATGCGAGACAGTGATCAGCGCGCGCTTTCCGGCAAGGCGGCGCGCGAGGGTGCGGATTGTCTCCGCATCGACACCGCAGATCGCGGCGGCCCATGCGGCATCCTTGGCCTGGCCATCGCTCTCGCCGGTGAGATAGCGCAGGAAGACGGGCCACCCCTCCGTGTAGCGATCGAGGAAGGCCTGATCATGCAGGCCTTCGCTCACGAGCGTATGGACGATGCCGAGCATCAGCGCGGTATCGGTGCCGGGAATGCAGGTCATCCATTCCGCGCCGGCCTCGACCGGCAGATCCTCGCGCAGCGGGCTCATCAGGATGAACTCGCAGCCGCGTTTGCGCGCAACTTCCATGGCGCCGCGCTCGACATGCTTGCTGATCGAGCCGCCAGCCACCATCGAGTTCTTCAGCGCCATGCCGCCGAACGCCAGCACGATGTCGGTTTCGGCCGCGATCTGCTCCCAGGTGACGTTGCGCTTGGTGATGTCTTCGTAGCCCGCCAGAATCTGCGGCAGCAGCACCGAGGACGCGCCGGAGGAATAGGAATTCACCGAACGCACATAGCCGCCCAAGGCGATGTTGAGGAAGCGGTGCACCTGGCTCTGCGCGTGATGCAGGCGGCCCGCGCTCGACCAGCCATAGGAGCCGCCGAAGATAGCACCGGGGCCGTGGGTGTCGCGGATGCGCGACAGCTCGTCGCCGAGCAGGTCCAGCGCCTTCTCCCAGCTGACGGAGACGAACTCGTCGCGGCCGCGCCGGTCGTCGGGACCGGGGCCACGTTCGAGCCAGCCGCGTCGGATGGCAGGCTGCGTGATCCGCGCCTGGTGGCGCAACGCGCCCAGAAAATTATCGATGATGCCGTTCGGATCGGGATCGCCTGCGTACGCCCGAACTTCGAGCCCGGCCTTGCTGTTCCGCGCCGAGAACACGCCCCAATGCGAAGTGTGCGGCTTGAAACCGTCCGACAGATCGAGGCCGGGGTCGGGGAAGCCAATCGTATCGTCCATCGCGTGGCCCTCATCGCGGAGCGCCGCGCAGGCTGCTCCGGTCATCGTCAGGGGGACACTATAATGAGGCGGCCCCATGAAGGGCAACGGCTCGGTCATGGCCGCGGCTCGGAGCATAGCGGCCTCGCGGAGATTGCAGCCCTTTGAGGCATTCTACTTCAACATTGTCATTGCGGCCTTTCATCGCAAGCACACCATTTCAAGCCAATTGCCTCATCTTTGACTCCACGCGGCCCGACGTCCCGCGTTAGAGTGCTTGTCAATTGCGGCCGGTGACGACCTTTCTTTGACGGGTGGAGGCCATCTGATGGACGAAAACGAGATTCGCGGCCTGGTCGCGGATGTGAAGCAAGGCTCGCTATCGCGGCGCTCGTTCATCCAGACAATGGCTGCGGTCGGAATCGCCGCGCCCGTCGCGAGCCAGATATTGATCTGGAACGACGTGGCATTGGCGGACGCCACGCTGCATTACAAGCCGACCAAGGCCGGCGGCGGCGGCCCGCTCAAGATCCTGCTCTGGCAGGCTCCGACGCTGCTCAATCCGCATTTCGCGCTCGGCACCAAGGACCAGGTCGCCTCGCGCATCTTCTTCGAGCCGCTCGCCGGCTGGGACAGGGAAGGCAACCTCATCCCCTGCCTCGCCGCCGAGGTACCGACCAAGGCGAACGGCGGCCTCGCGGCGGACGGCATGAGCGTAACCTGGAAGCTGAAGCAGGGCGTGAATTGGCATGACGGCAAGCCCTTCACCGCCGACGACGTCATCTTCACCTGGACATACGCGGCCGATCTCGCGACCGCCGCGTACACCACCGGGTCCTACAAGGACATCAGGGTCGAGAAGATCGACGACCACACCGTCAAGGTGACCTTCAAGGACCCGACGCCGTTCTGGGCCGACGCCTTCGTCGGCTCGGTCGGCCAGATCCTGCCAAAGCATCATTTCGGCGATTATGTCGGCGCCAAGTCGCGCGACGCGCCGGGCAATCTGAAGCCGGTCGGCACCGGTCCCTACAAGTTCGTCGAGTTCAGGCCAGGTGACATGATCCGAGCCGAACGCAACGACGACTATCACGTCAGGAACCAGCCGCATTTCGACACGCTCGAAATCAAGGGTGGCGGCGACGCGGTCTCCGCGGCGCGCACAGTGCTGCAGACCGGCGAGTACGACTATGCCTGGAACCTGCTGGTGGAGGACGAGGTCCTCAAGCGCATGGAGGCCAGCGGGAAAGGCAGGGTGGAATACACGCCCGCCGGCGGCATCGAGTTCATCGTCCTCAACACGACCGACCCGTGGACCGAGGTCGACGGCGAACGGTCCAGTGTCAAGACCAGGCACCCGACGCTGTCCGATCCGGCCGTTCGCCGGGCGATCAACTGCCTGATCGATCGCGACGCGATCCAGAAATTCATCTACGGCCGCGGCGGCATCGCAACGGCGAGCTCCGTCAACCAGCCCAGGCAGTTCAAGTCGAGCAAGCTGAAATACGAATTCGACGTCGACAAGGCGAACAAGATCCTCGACGAGGCCGGCTGGACAAAGGGCGCGGACGGCATTCGCGAGAAGGGCGGTAACAAGCTCAAATACGTGTTCCAGACCTCGATCAACGCGCCACGCCAGAAGACGCAGGCCATCATCAAGCAAGCCTGCCAGCGTGCCGGGATCGACATCGAGCTCAAATCGGTCACCGCATCGGTGTTCTTCTCATCAGACGTCGGCAACCCCGACACTTACTCGAAATTCTATTGCGACATGGAAATGTACAACGCGACGCAGCCGCAGCCCGACCCGGAGCGGTTCTTGAACCAGTGCGTCTCCTGGGAGATATCGACCAAGGAGAACAAATGGCTCGGCCGCAACGTCTCGCGCTGGTCCGATCCCGAGGCCGACAAGGCCTACAAGCAGGCGCAGAAGGAGCTCGACCCGGTCAAGCGCGCCGCGCTGCTGATCAAGGTCGACGAGATCTTCTGCGAAGCCAACGTGTTCCTGCCGATCCTCTCTCGCAATATCGTCGGCGGCGCCGTCAATGGCCTGATGGCGGATATCTCGGGATGGGATGTGACGACGTGGAATTTGGGGAGTTGGTATCGCAGTTGACCCATCCTACGTATTCAGCCCTGAGCGTCGACCTGGCTGGTACGGCTGGATGACGTGGCCTGCTGCGTCGCATAGGCAGACGCTGCGGTCGATGCCGGTGAATATTGCGCGAGGGATTCGCCGAGCTCCTCGGCAGCCTCGGTGAGCTCCTTCATGACGGCGGCGCTGTCGGTCGTCTGATTGCCGGAGGAATGAAGCACCTCGTACGAGATGCCATTGGGCAGATCGACATGAATCTTGTCGATCCCGACGGTATCAGGCGTCCCGTCATTCCCCGCTTGGTCGGCGCTGGACGCCGGATTTGCGGACGACGCTCCGCTCGTCTGCTGGCTCGCCATCTTCTGCACGAAATCCTCGATGGACTTGAGCGCGCTGCTGTCAAAGCCGCCGCCCCCGAAGTGGACGATGCCGACCGACATGCCGTTGGGCAGATCGACCTTGATCTCGTCATAAGGCGTGCCGTCATGCATCAGAGACGCAAACGTCGAGCCGCCCGCCTGTGAACCATCGGTCGATTTCGACTGGCCGACCGAGGAAGACGCACCCGCCGCGCTTCCACCATTGATGCTGCTCGTGCTGCTGACGCTCATACTTGAACACTCCACTGTCATTGCAAACGCACGTTCTGCGTGCAACGAGCGTGCCAGCTCAGGGAGTCATTGCCATCAAGGGGTTATCGCGAATTCCAGATGGCAGGTTCGTCACGCCGGCAAATCTGTCCCGGCAGAAGCTGCCCACCTCCGCGACGGCGCGCAGCAGAAGGCCTCGGTGTCAATCGAGGCCTTTTGCATGCCCGCGGCGCATCCTGCCGCCTGCTCATTCCGTGTTTCCTGAGGCTTACTCGTCCCGCCCGTCGCAATCGTTCGATAATGAAGCCATACGACAATAGAGCCTGGTACCTGCTGCTTCCCGCTTTGGTCATCATGACCTTCGTCGGAATCATTCCGCTCATCGCGGTGACGAATTACTCCTTCCAGGACCTCTTCAGCCTGACCAATCCTTATTGGGTCGGCGTCGAGTGGTACCGGAACATCGTCTCCTCGGAGCGTTTCTACGGCAGCCTGGGGCGGAGCTTTCTGTTCTCGGCCATCGTGCTGTCGATCCAGCTGCCGCTCGGCATCTGGATTGCGCTGCTGCTGCAACGATCGCATCGATTCGTCGTCAGCACCGTCCTTGTTCTGATCACCATTCCGCTGGTGGTGCCCTGGAACATGATCCCGATGATCTGGCTGAACTTCATCAATCCCAATGCCGGTCTCGCCGGCCGGATGCTGGGATGGCTGGGCATCGGCTTCGACTACAAGTTCGATGCCCTGCACACATGGATCGTGCTTGTCGTGATGGACACATGGCATTGGCTGGGGCTGGTCGTCGTGCTGTCCTATGCCGGTATCTCCAGCATTCCGCCGGCCTATTACCAGGCGGCAGCCATTGACGGCGCGTCGCAATGGCACATCTTTCGCTTCATCCAGCTGCCGAAAATGAAGACCGTGCTGTCGATGGCGCTTCTTCTTCGGTTCATGGACAGCTTCATGATCTACATCGAAGCCTTCCGCATCAATGCCGGAGGGCCGAACGGCGCCACCGCATTTTTGAGCCTCGACCTCGGCGAAGAGATCCAGTCCTTCAATTACGGACCGGCCGCTGCCCGCTCGATCGTCTACTTCCTGATCGTCATGACCGTCGCGTGGACTTTCAAGGCAGCAACCAGCGCGCGGAATCCGGTCGCCACGGAGCCCGCCCGGTGAAGTCGCTGTCATGGGTAGGGCGGATCATCGTATTCGGATTGGTGGGCGCCTTCGTCCTCGTGCCGCTGGCGCAGACGATCATCGTCAGCTTTGTCTCGACCCTTCCAAGAGACGGGATCGCTGAGGGGCATTTCAGCCTCGTCAACTACCAGAACATTCTTCATTCGCCTGTTCTGAAACAGGCGATTCTGAACTCCATCGTCTACGTCGTGTTGAACGTCACGCTCTGCCTCGGCGTCGGATTGCCCGCGGCGTACGCGTTCGCGCGCTACAGCTTCGTCGGCGATCGGCAGATCTTTTTCCTGCTGCTGGTGTTCCGCATCACGCCGACTGTCGTGCTGTCACTGCCGATCTTCGTCCTGTTCTCGCAGGTCGGCCTGGAGAACACCCCGGTCGGCATTGCGCTCGTGCATTGCGTTTTTAACATTCCGATAGCGATCTGGATCTTGGAGGGGTTCATCTCAGCCGTACCGCGCGAGTTCGACGAAACAGCATTTCTCGACGGCCACTCTCTTGTCAGCTTTGTCTTCCGCCATCTCATTCCGGCCATAGCGCCGGGCATCGGCGTTACCGCGTTCTTTTGCTTCATCTTCTCCTGGGTCGAGGTGGTGCTTGCCCGCATTCTAACGACGACCGGCGGCAAGCCCATCACCATGGCCATCAACGCGCTGTTCGGCTTCCGAACGGATGTCGGCCTCGTCATGGCCATGACCGTTCTCGCGCTCGTCCCCGGAATTGCGATGATCTATTTTGTAAGGAACCACCTTGCGAAGGGGTTTGTGATCCGGACGTGACGGGTGGATGAGGCGCGTCGGATGGCACGCCGCTTGCCCAGTCAATCAGGCTATCTTGTGCTGCCTGATCGACTTGAGCCAATCGGCAAGGCGTGGATGCCCCCTAAATCTGTCTTCGAGGCTCGCCAATTCCTGCTGGAACAGTGGCAGCGAGAGCAACCTTTCGATATCGGGCTCTCTGATCTTCCAGATCCCCGTTGGAAAGAAGCCATGTACCTTGAGTTCATAAAGCTCGCAGATCGAGTGGATGATTTCATGCACGGCCCGCCGCTCTTCCGCTGTGATCTCGGTGCCGCCATGAGCCTCGCGTTCGAGGAACGCAGTGACCGGGAGGCGACGCCGCAGGTCGGAGATCCGGTCGGAATATCTCAGGAAGATGTCGGCCCCCAGACGCCGGTTGTTGGTATGCAGCGCGGTGAAGATCGCGATACTGCCAACGATGACGGTCCCGAGCGTCATGAATCTGAGAATATGATCGAGCACTCGCAGGTCTCCTTGCGCGGGACATCGGAATGACGACGAGAAAATAGCGCGATCTGCCGTGAAGTCGAGCGTTGAGGTCCCTGTGCAATGGCCAAACCGTTGCCGCTGAAGGTGACGGTGGAAGAGGCAGGCGCTCGTGGCCTCAGCATCGTCATTGCGAGCGCAGCGAAGCAATCCAGAATCCCTCAGCGGCGGCAGGCTGGATTGCTTCGCTGCGCTCGCAATGACGGAGCGAGAGGCATTCTCGGCATCCCCCAATTCTCCTCTCAACTTGCAGACACACTTTCGCGTTCTCGCGGCTCAAATCGCCCGAGCTTTGCTTCGTCGCTCCACCCTCTCAAATCCAAGAGGGCGCAGGGAAGGCCGGGTGCCGGCTGGCACCCGCGGTCTGCCATGCGCAGGTGTAGCGCAAGGAAGCCGCACAGCAGCATACAGGTGTAACCAATCACTCGGCCTTCCCTGCGCAGTAGGTTGACGGCTTATGCCGTGCTCTCCCGGGAGCCGAGTTCGTTCTGGCCTCCCTCACTCCTGCGAAATTCGAAGGCATCACGCCGGTTGACGCGAATGCCGCCTCCGCAAGAGCTTGACCGTAGCAACGACGGCCAGGACCACACGTCTATATTTTGGTGTTCGGTGAAACACGCCGAAACTAAGAAAACCCTTTAAAATAAGGGCTTTTCGACTACCCTGATGCGGGCTGTTTCAGCGGGCTTCACCAAAATAAGGGCCCGGCCCTAAGCCTTTCAGCGTCCGCACGACAAACTGAAAGCCTCAAAGCCGAGCCCTTTGGTCCCAAGCCTTAGGAGCCGAAACCACCTGAATACTACCATCACCCCCTCCCCCGCCGGCAAGCGGGGCCGCAATAGCAGCGTCATCCTGACCGACCGCCTATGCGAGAAGCGCCTCAGCAAGCGGACGAAATTCTACGACCGCAAATGCCCTGGCCTCTACGTCAGCATCACGACGGCCGGGGTGGCGACCTTCTCGTTCAAGTTCACCGACCGGGGGACCGGCAAGCAGCGTACCGGCTGGCTCGGCGTCTACAATCCCGAGACCTTCACGGTCGAGGACGCCCGCAGCAAGGTCTATGGCCTCAAGGGCATGGGCGGCGGCGCGCTCGCCGAGACCTTCCGCGACCAGAAGATGGCGAAGGCTAAGCGCGGCAAGACCGTCTCCGAGGTGATCGAGGAGCGGATCGACTGGATGAAGACCCCAGTCAAGAAGCCGGACGGCGCGATGCGGCCCCGTTTGGAGGCATGGGAGAACACCGCCAGCCATCTGCGGCGCTTCCTTGGTGCCCGGCTCGGCAAGAAACTCGTGGGAGAGGTCACCAAGAACGACATCGCGACGCTCTCGAACGACATCGTCGCGGGCACGTACGGCAAGCCCTCGGTCAGCAATGCGCGGCATATGCGGAAGGCGGCCAGTGCCCTGTTCAATTGGGCGGCCGAGGCGGGCCGCGATTACGTCAGTGCGTCGCCTTGCATTAATCTTCCGAAGCTCGATGCGGAGCATGCCCGCACCCGCGTTCTTTCCGAGGATGAAATCAACATATTCTAGCACGGCCTCGACGATGAGGATCTGATGCGGTCATGGGATCGCAGGACGCGGCTGGCACTGAAGTTCGAGTTGGTGACCATGCTGCGGTCAAGCGAGTTGCTTGGCGCGCACCGCGACGAACTATTCGACCTCGATGCCGATAAGCCGCGCTTTGACGTGCCGCTTAAGCGGGTCAAGAAGCGGCGAGTGATCCAGCAGCCCCTCTCCGATCTCGCTGTGGATCTCATCAAGGAAGCCCTGCGGGGATCGAACAAGCAATACGTCTTCGCCTCCCCCCTCGGCGATCATCCGTTGCACCGCAAGGCCATGGCGGACGCGTTGCGCGGCGACAAGCGCAAAGGCAAGGTGAGGACGCTCGGCATTTGCCAGCTGCTCGGCCTCAAACCGTTCACGCCGCACGACCTGCGGCGGACCGGAGCGACGCTGGCCGGTGATCTCGGATTTGACGACGCCTGGATCGCGAAATGCCTCGATCATGCTGCCAGCAAGAATTCCGAGCAGATCGTGCCTACAGTTACCGGCAAGGTCTACAATCACAGCAAGCGCATGAAGGAGAAGCGCGCCGTACTGGACGGGGTCGCGGCTGAGCTGAGGCGGATCGTCGGCGCGCCCGTCGCTAAGGCCCTGGGGCAGGCAGGGCCCACGGCTCGCCGCCTGATTGCCTATGCCGACCGTCTCTGAGCCCGGTCACAGCTCTCGCGGACCTCCTTCCCTGCGCAGGGAAGTTTCAGGAACAAAAAGCCACGATATATCAATGCGCTGACGCCGTTGTGTTTACATTTGTGTCGCGATCCGAGGGGGCGGCCGACAACGCAAATTATATGAATGCCGGTGTAGCGCGGTGTAGTGTCCACCCATGAAGGATTACCAAGCCAGCTTGGAAAAGCTCCGCAGGGATGCGGCTGAAGCCGCCCTGATCCGCGACCTCGCAACCAACCCCACAAAGCGGGACATGTTCGGCCGGCTGGCGCAGCATCTGAATCAGCTTGCCGATGAGGTCGAGAAGGCGATGGCGCAAGCGTCTCGCGGCGCTGACATCTGACGCTCCTGCCATGACTCCCTACCCCGTCAAGATCACCTTCGGCGAGATGCGTCAGTCCGGCGCGCGCGATGTGCCGCGATGGAAGTGTTGCTGGTCGCCGAGCGCGACGGCCCGGAGATGCTGGCGCGGATCGACATGATGCGGGCGCTAAACTGGCCCCGCGCCGAGCCTGGGCCCGCGCCGCGACAGAGGCAGGCGAAGGCCTTCCGCCCGGTTTGGGTGACGGGCGGTTCGATTTAGCGCATGGGCGGCGACGGCTGCGATGCGCGGCACGGTCAACGATGTTTGGGAGGGGTTGGCTCAGCGGTCGGCGGCGGCTGGAGGTGCTTCAACGCTAAGCGCGCGTGATGCTCGGCGTCTTTGTTGCCAGTCTTTGCAATTTCCTCGATGGCCCACACCAACGACTGTATGGCACCTTCTAAATGAGGGTTGCGCGAAACCATCATAAACACAAAGCCCTGCGCTCAAATATCGTTCCCTTTAAGCATCGAAGTCCTCCATTTCGCCGCCCCTGTCGAAACCACCTCCGGCGATGAAGGTTGACGCCATGACGACCTATCCCCAAAAGATCACCTTCGGTGAGATGCGCGAGATGGGCGCGCGCGATGTGCTGATTTATTGCCGCGACTACAAGCTCAATCCTCGTCATTCGTCAGCAGCATCTCTTCCTTTTGGAAGGTGCGGTCAGTGCGGTAATAGCTGTGGTAAACATCGTCGTCGTTGCCAGCGAAGAAGCCGTAGAGCCCGAACTCTTCGCTGTCTTTGAAATAGAACCCTACTCGGCTTTCTGCGGGGTGGCTGACTCCGAAAGCTGACAGGTGGGCGGTCTCAAACAGCAACTCGCCGTCCTTCACTCGCCAGAAATCCTGTTCGCGTTCTCGAAAATGGTATTCTCGCATCCCTGCCTTGATGTTTCGATAGAGGCGGGTATCCCGCTTCAGCCGCTCATTGGCAGCTTTCGCCTTCTCCGTGTTCTTTGATTGCCGCCACATGAAGAAGATGCCCGCGAGCGCCAGCACGACAACAAGTGTCCAGTCCATTTAGGCCCCCAGCCCCGATGCTGCGCGCTCAGTTGAACAGATTGAGCTGCCTCTTGTCTGCCGCCTTTTTGAGTCGAGGCGGCGGTGATAGTGTCCTCGTCGCCTCTCGGATCAATCGCACGAACACCTCGGTGTCGAGAAAGTAATTTGGATAAGCCTTCCGCACCGCATCGAGCGAGTCCACCGAGACGAGCACAGCCTCCGCTCCCATCGTGCCCTTCAATTTGCGCTCAACCTCCAAGTATTTCTGGTTGGCAAGGGTGGATTCGCTGAACTTAAAAGTCGTGACCTGAACGGACTTTTGCGCTGGATTCATCTCCAGCAGGAAATAGTGGTTATCGTTTTTATTGTGCTGAGGGCTGGCTAGAAATCGCATGGCATGGCCATAAGCCTGCAGCCGCTTCGCCAGATCGAGGCTGCGCACATAGTCGCGCATCTCAGACACAAGGTCTCGATAGGAGATTGGTGTCCCCGGCACTGGCTCGGTCCCCTCTCGAAGTGCGAAAGCACTGCTGGCCAAGGCGAAGAAACGCAACCAGTCCTTCTCGCCTTGGCTGGATTTGAGCGCTTGCTGCTGAAGCGTGCCGACAGTTTCAACTGCAGTTGCCCAAGCGTGTTGGAGTTGGGATCGAATCTGGATTTCGATCTTGAGCGTATTGTAGTCGGTCTTACGGTCGGAAAAATACTTGTAGACTAGATGGACGCCTCGATAGCCAGAAGGCTTTGGTGTCAAAACATAATCGTCATTCGCGGCCAGCGCGTGCTTAATGTCACTTGATGCGTAGGCCTCACAGAGTTGCTTGACTGCTTTTGCCGAGCGCATGATCGCTCTGCACCCACCGATGTCCTGCATTTGCGAAAGGGTCATGGTGGGGAAGCGAGAAAGTTTGTGCTCGATTGAAGTAAGACGCTTGATCCGCTGCGCGGTGATGATTCCGCTGTCGATCAACTTTCCTCTCCTCTTCAGTCCAACATGGAACGTATTGAGCGGAAAATTATGAGCGGTTCGCCAATTGTTGACGATTTCCAGTGCACCGAGATATTTGTCGAAGTCTTCGTCTATTTGCGACGACGCGTAGTTCGCCACAAACGCACCGGCGTCATTTACGCGGCGTTTCGAATATTCAGGAGTCGCCCAAGCCATGATGTTTAGGGTCCCCGCCCCACGGCGTGAGCTTAACGCTCTCTGCTCGCGGCGGTAGAACTTCCGGGAAGATATCCCCCGCGATATTTGCGGCCGCTGCAGACCAAAGCCGTTGACGGTCAACTGTTTCGCCGCCGCATGGGCCGCTGATCAGATCGGGGACCTTTTGAGCACAATCGGGGAGATGGACTAGGACGTCACCAGAGATCGAGGATGACCAAAAAGACAGTCGTGACGGTCCACTTGGATCACATCTTGAAAAGCAGGATTGCGAGCAGCACCACCGGCAGCATGCCGACCACAACTAGCTTGCGCGCTCGTCGTTCTGATCGACTGATCGATCATTAGCGTCGCACAACGCTTCCAAGGCATTGCGAGCGTGCTTGGCAGCTTTACTGTTGTCGGTCTTTTCGATCATTTCGAATGCCCAAACCAAGTATTGCATGGCGGACTCGGCGTCAGAATTGGGGCGACTCATTGCGACTGTTTAATGAAATTCTGGTCTGTCCACCTTCTTGGCTGCGCAGGCTCACTGGTCAAGTGAACACTTCGTAAGCCGCCGGGTAGATTGGACGCCGTCAACAGCCGGACTTGCTGACGCCGTGGTGGTGAAGCCGTGACGGTTGAGATGCGCGCGCTGCAGCTCACGCACGATGCGATGGATCACACCGGGACCGACGACCTCATAGCTTGCCAGCTCGGCGCTGACGTCGCGCAAAAATTCGGAGCGCTGGTGCGGCTGCAGCGGCGTGGCGGCGTCCATGACGGCGGCGAGTTCTTCATCGGAGAGCGAGAGCGGCATGGTTCCAACTCATGATGTTATCATGACTTACTTCACCGCTTGCCGCTGCTCGGCCTGTTCCATCGCCTGCAGCGGCGGCTCGACTAACCTCGTCTTTCACGATGACCGCGACGAACCCGATCCTGAGTCACCTGTTCCTATTTCTGGGGCGACCTGCCTTTATTTTCGGAGGCTCGCTGTTCGGCGTCGTGTTCTTCAGACATTTGCCGGAGATCCATCAAGGCGCCGACCTTTGGCTCATGTTCCGTCGTGGGCTGCAACTGGTGGCGTCGCTGTTCGCGCTATTCTGCGTCACGCTAGAACTTGAGCGACTGTGGCGTGCGCTTGGAGGCAGCCAGTAGAATTGAGGGATGCCGGTCATCCCGCATCGAATTGGCACAAAGTGCACTAGCCAAGCAGCGGGATTGTGCTTGTCTGGGATACGCCTCGCTGATCTTCCCAGCCCCCAAGCTTCCTAGATAGGCGAGAACGTCGAAGGCCCCGGCGCGGTCAGCAAACGTCGTCGGGGCCGATTAACGCAGGAAGGCCCAAGGCGATGGACGTGGAGGAAGATCACCAACTGGTTGGGAGTTGGGCGCCGCTGGGCGGAGCATGCTCCGGCACATGAGCTTGCGACCATGGTGAGCGGTTCGTTCGACGACCTCAGCAAAATTATGCCACCGGCCCTATCCGATCATTTCGTGGTGGCTTCCGCGAAGGCGTGTCGCGCGTCTGGCGCGGAGCTTAGCACAGGGGCGCCCGGTCTGGAGACCAAGCGCCCTTGCACTCCCATTGTTGGCCGATCCAGGTGTGAGTTCTAGGGATCGTTGGACAAGCCGGCGAACGCTGGACTACCGACCGAATCAATAGCTGAGTCCCTAGCCGCAATTGAGGCGGCTGCATCTTTCAACAATGCGGCACTGACCAACACAGTGCCTTACCGCCGCACTCCAACGCGATTGACGCCGCCATTTGCGTTGCCTCCGACGTTATGACGGACCGCAGCGCGCGCCACCGGACGAGGCCTGAGCACGACGCCAGCCCTCGCAACGCACCCCACCGGATATTCAACGTACTGGCAATACACGACCGCCTTGGCTGGCGTTGGATTGAGCGTGAGACCCGCCACCCCCAACAGGACGCTGGCGGCAATCCGGGCAACCGTCGCCGACTTTATCGAGAGACTCTTTGTCCGATGCATGGTGATCCTACCTTTCGCCGCGAACCGATGGAGATGCACCGCGGCCAAGCACTTGTGACTGGTAAGGAAACTAGGTGATGGGTCAACGCTGGATGCGACGTCGCTCTCAATAGCACGGGGGGTATGGATAATAACCGCATTGCCGGCGATTGTAGTACGCTCCCGTGGCCGCTGCTCCGACGGCAGCTGCGCCTACAGCAGCTCCATAGTACCCGCGCCGATACGCGCGCCGATGCACTCGCCTATTAACCCCCGCAACGCTGCCAGGTGTGAGCGGACGACCGACACGAGCGTCAGCTTTGTCGACGGAGATAACGACAGACCCGGCTGGTGACCAGTGAAACGACACGGGCGTCAAGCAGAACATCGCTGCACCGAGGGCCACTCCGAGCACCGTTGAACTTTTCATGTTCTTACTCCTAATTGATTTCTTGGGGCGTGCCGGTGGACGCGCGGCTACTTTTTCTCTTCGGCGGCGCCGTCGTGCCGCTCTTCGCGCCGCTCCGTGCGCCCCGTCCGTCGCTCCTGACGGCGTTCTGTTCGCCCCGTCCGTCGATCCTGACGCCGTTCTGTGCGCCCTGTGCGTCGTTCCTGACGCCGCTCCGTACCGGACTGCGGTGTCTCAGCGGAAGGCGCGGCGGGCGTGGTCGGTGCGGTTGAGGTCTGAGCGCCAGCATCTGACACCATCAGCATGGTAGGCGAGACAACGAGTCCGAACACGGCTGCGTATCCACAAAGAGCAAGAACGCTTCGACGGCCGATCATCGATCCTGAACGTTGACCCATATCTCTAACTCCCGGTCTCCCGCCCTCTTGTAAGTCGCCCAAATTCCGGAGAGTGGGTGTTGATCTAAATCAACCTAGGGGCATGCGCCCGCCAACGATGGACACAGGCAAGCCGCTATCAGCGTTTCCTCACGCCCAGCGCTTGGACTCCCAAGGTCTGCTGTTGTCCTGTCAACGGACATCGTCAGCGCAGCGGGGCATGTCCGAAACGGGCCAAGAGGCGACATCGCCGCCAAATGCCGTTTGTCCTTAGCGGACCCCCGGTGACGTCCGGGACCGTATCGCGTCGTATCGGCGACCGATATCCTGATGCTAGATTTCGCGTCGGCGGGGAGCATCTGCTTCCTGCTTCATACCGAACAGGAGGACGACATGCCTGATAGCGTCTACAAGGTCATTGAACTGATCGGTACCAGCAACGACTCATGGGAGAAGGCGGCCGCCAATGCGGTCGGGCAAGCTGCAAAATCTCTCCGGGATCTTCGCATTGCAGAGGTCGTCAAACTCGATATGCAACTGGACGAGAAGGGAAAAATAGAGGCCTATCGCGCCAAGCTCAACGTATCGTTCAAGTTCGAGGGTTCCTGAGCCTCAGCACCTCGCCCCCGCTTGCGGGGCGAGGTTAGCTCACTGGAGAAACGGGCGCGGCCATCCGGGAAGTGGTGCTCTGGATGATTTGATGCGGGGGGCGGGAACTGTAACGCGTGGTGACCTCATGTACATAGTCATTCGCAAGTACAGCAAGGTTCGTTCGGTTGCGGACGCTGCTCGCCGCGCCAAGAGCGGCATCGGTCAGATCCTGCGGCAATCGCACGGATTCAGATCCTACTACGTGCTCGATGGGGGCGACGGCGTTGGTGCCGCTGTGATGATGTTCGAGGACCGCGAAAGCGCCAATGCAGCGAACGCTAAGATACTGGAGTTTATTCAAGCAAGTCTGCATGACCTCGATCTTGGAGATCCCGAGATCACTGCCGGCGAAGTTTTGGTAGATATAGAACCTGATGTGTCCTCGGGCACAAAGTATTCGTAAACGCCGCCAGTTGTGTTGGGTGCCGCCCCTTGCCGCTGCTGTCGAACTGGTCGCCGTCGCGTAGGAGCGATCGCGCCCTGGGGGCATCCGGATGCCGTCCGTCGGGAACATTCGACTGTGCATGCTTTCCGAGGAGTAATAACAACATGAGGCAACACGATTTCGAAGCATTTTTCATCACAGCAACCGCCTCGACGCCGCTCGTAGCTATGGACGCCGCGATGCCGCCCCGAGATCCTGATGAAGACGGGGAGGACGAGGGGGACGACGAAGAGGAGGATGAAGCCGACGAACCGGCAGTCGTACGCGAGCCGGATGAAGACTAGACTAGCCGGTGTCGGCCAGTCAGCGCTATAATCTCGCATGGGCTGGGATGCGAAAGACGTAGCATTGCTCAAAAGGCTATGGGCCGCAGGACAGAGCGCGGCACAGATTGCACGCCGTCTCGGGTATAGCCGTAACTCGGTCTGCGGGATGCTAACCCGTTTGGGCTTGAAGCGTGGCCACAAGCCGCCAACAGCAAGACCCAAGATCAGGCCGCCCCCGAAGCTAAGGCCGACGTCGTCGACCGCCTTCGCACGTCGAGTAGAAAAGAAGGCGTCGCGGAGCACGGCAGAGAGGCAGCAGCCCAAGGAATTCAGCAAGCAGCAGCTGTACGCCATTCTAACTGAGGCGGTCAGGAACACTGGCTAAGAGCTAACCACGAAAGGCGTTACGCTCCGTGCCCGTGCCCTAGTCCAGCTCGAACAGTTCGGCTGTCGTGGATATTCCCCAAGCCTTGGTCTGCTCCGGGTCAGAAGGCGAAGAACTCAGCGTGAGCAAATCTCGTCCGCTACCCCCGCTAAGCTGACCTCAATGAACGGTGTCGCCACTTCGCTGATGGGCCAATTGCGGAACCACAACCAGTGTAGGAGGTACCATGATGGCGGTGGCGTGATGCCCATCGATACTGGCGGCGGCGCGATCGAACGCAGACGGACAATCGCTGCCTGGTGCCGTTCACCAGCTTCAGCGAGTCCAAAAAGGCCGCAGGCGACGACATCTGGTTTGCGTTCGACGAAACCCGTCCCCTCGCCTGCTTCGCTGGCATCTGGGTAAACTGGACGTCGGTCCGGAAGATCAAGGAAGGCGAGACCACCAACGACCTCTATGGATTTCTAACAACCCAACCAGCCGTCGAAGTAGAGGCCATCCATCCGAAGGCAATGCCCGTTATTTGACGACGCCGGGTGAAGTTGACACCTGGATGAACGCGCCTTGGGAAGAAGCCAAAATACTTCAGCGTCCTCTTGCAGACTGCGCGTTGCGAATCGTGGCACGTGGCGTGAAAGAAGATCAGGCCGCTATATGAAACACGCTGAAGCCCGCCCCTACGCCGAACCGGAAGCCGCCGCACGAAAGCTCCTCGAGCTTGCCGCTAGCGTCCAGGTGATCAACGACTGCATCCACATCGAGAAGATCAACGGCCCGTTCCTTTCCAAGACCGGATGCAATGCGAGCGGGTCGGAGTTTGGCGCCGGCATCAGATATGCGATCTAGAAAGGCTGGCTCGAGCTGCACGAAAGCGGCACCTATGTGCGACTGCTGCCGCCAGGTGCCGACCTGCTTCCGCGTTAGTAGCGCCAGCATTGACGCCACCACGCCATTTAATTTTTTGTCGGAATCAGAATGGGAGCATTGCTTCATTTTGAAGACCACATTCATGACAAAGGAAAATTGCTTAGTGGTCCACGCGGCCGGAAGACCGTTTGATCTGTTGCGCGGAGAGGCCGCTCGCATTGCGAAGGGCGGCGAATTGGGGTGGTGGACCGACCGCGCAGACATCGGCACTCGCTTCTGCCTTGAGGATGCAAAGGCGAAGGAAGCCTTCGCGTTGACCCGCGACAACTTCGGCATTCGGTGCCGAGACGGCTAGAAAGTGCCTCCCGGCTCTTACTTCAGCTTGATGGTGTCGACCCGTTGACATGGCCGACACAAGTAAGCGTGTACCGCGGGCAGGCTAGCAATCTTCGGAAGTGTAGCGAGATATACCATCGGCCGTCCGCATTCTTGGCAGATGAGAACGGGTGGATTGTCCTTATTGCGGCGGCCGGTCATTTCCACGCTCACTCCGAGCGCGGCAAGATAGTTTTGAGTGGCGCCAAGCACATCCCCGTTGAAATACCGAGGCCTATCGAAATTCGGCAGCTTCAACGTGAGGCCCTTCGCGCAAGACGGAGGACATTCACGAGACGTAAAGCACGCGCGCTAACATCGTCGCGGCTTCGTTCACAAGTGGACCATGCGAGGGAATGGATGCAGTCTACCCTCGCTGAGCGTCGGTTGGATTCGCCTCCGTTCCGAAGCTCAAGCGGCCTCAGCTCATCACCCTTCCAGAGCTGAGGTCGCTTGCTCCTTCCGATTGGCACGCCAGAACTTCGACGAGAGTCGATCCTCGCGGGACTCTAGGCGTTAGTGCGGCTTTGCCGGCTGCTGGTTCTCAGGCCGGACCGTCTTGTTGCTATCCGGCATTCTGTCTCGACCCTGATCTCCATTGTCGTCTTTGCCGCCAGAAGTGGACGTACCACTTCCACTGCTCGAACCAGGAGACATGCCGGTGGTACCACGCGGGTCTCTGCTCGGCGCCGTCGAGCTGGCGCGGGTCACCAGCGACGGCCCCTCGCCCGCTCGGGGCGCCGGCGGGCTGTGCAAAGGCAATGGCCGCCGATAGGGTCAGCATAGCGGCCGTGATCGAAGATTGCCGACCTTCTACAGGAACGTCTTGCCGCGGTCCCACGTTAAAGATTCCTTCGAGCGGTCACGATTCGGAGCAGCAAAACTTCAGGACCCCGGCGTTGCCCCCTACCGCCGAGGGTCTTTCTTTTGCGATCGCGGCTGGGCCTGTTTGGACGAGCCCGCATTAACGCAGTTGAATTGCAGCGTGAGATCGAGGCCGACAACTGAGGCCGGCCCTTCAATTCATCTTGCGAGCTAGCTTCCGAATTATTGCACGAAGGTCGTTCGCATACTCCTCAATGATCCGGCGCGCTTCCTCCGCCCGCGAGAGCTTAGCGGGCGGGACTTCCGGTCGCTTGGGCGGGCACTCTTTCCATAGGGCAATGGACCGGCACAGCGCTGCTAGAAGATGCTCATAAGTAAACCGGCGAGCAACATGACGAGGCCAATGGCGGCGATGCCAAGACACATGCGCGCGCGGAACGCGCAGGATTCGACTTGATGGTCTTGAATCACTGCCGTCACTTTGGCGGCTGCGAGGGGGATTTCAGCCACTGGTTTACTTGAGAGCCTGTCTCGGCCTGCCGAGCCCTGCGGATGGCGGCCTCTCGTACAGGCCCATGAGGAAGCAGTCAGCTTCCTCGCGAAGTCGTCTGGCTTCTTCAGCAAGGCGGTCTTCAAGTGAAACTGTTTGCGTGAAACGACGCTGCATGGGCGCGCTCCTTTCCATGAGAGGAAGGCGGAGCGCTGTGATGGGCGATCTCATCACCGATGTTTGCCAAGGGGTCGGGCGGCGATAATGCCACTGTACTTGCGGCCGGAGCCAGCAAAACAACATTTGTGGGAGACGCCGGAACTATATTTTTGCGTACAGCCCGAACTTTTTGGGAACCGCTCTAAAGCTGCTTTTGGCTAATTGCGAGAGCCTCGTCCACTGGGAAAATTAGCGTGCTCGCGTTTGCCGCTTGAGGCGCCAGTAACCGACCAGCGCGCGCCACTCCATCACGATGATTATGCTGCCAACGACCGCTGTCCCGAACGCGAACATTATCAGGATCATTTCGAGCATCGAATCACCACGCGTCGCGGCAAGGTTCCTAAGTACCAAAGTGGACAGTTCGTTCCACAACCCAAGTCAAGAGTGAGATCAAAGTCCGCCAGCGGAAACCGGCGGGCCTAGATCTCTCCACGGTTCGGTTGAGATCTTAGCCGTCCATTAAATGAGGATCTGGCAGTCTGTGCCTTGGGACGGAGCCGTGGGGGACATACGCGGCTTTGTGCTTGGGTGAGAGCCCGCCAGCTTGCCAGCCCCAGCGGCGCTCTCCCTCAGCGCACCGGAGGTGCATTAAGCAATTGCCACTTTTTCCTGTTCCATAGTGCGAATTGATTCGCTGTATGCACCCGCCCGCATTAAGGTTTTGTTTACCGGGGCTGGCTGCATATTTCACTTAGACCTTTTAACCCGGCATTTTTTGACACGGCGCGGGCCGCAGCGAGTTGATCGCTGCGGCCTTCGTCGTTACAGCTTCAGCCGCCAACGGTGCATCAGCCGCTGCCGGTCGCGCTTCTTGTGCTGTCTGCGCCGGCGCTTCACTGGCAGCCCATCGAGAGCGTTCCCCACAGCCTTGAGCATAAGTTCGCCTTCGCTCTTCGACAGGCGCGCCAGTTCGTCCCTGAGCTTGAGGGGAACCATCGAGCGACCATGTCACCATCTCAACGATCTCGGCCCCTGACTTGCCGGAACTTATTGGTCTCATTAAGCAGAGGGTGTTTTACCCGTTTCGAGTGCAGCAGCCTTCAGTTCCCCCCGTGAAGCTCCCTCCGCCGCTTTGGTTACAATCGTTTGAGCCATTTTCGTCTGTGTGGCTGGGCTGACCGAAAGCTCGCCCGCAGCTTCAGCCAACACTAATCGCATCATGATTTTTCTTTCCATCAGGCCTACTAACGGATGGATGTGACCGCCTGATCTCCAGACTTAGTCAAAACTGAGTCGCGCATTCACTGTTATCCGGTACAGCTCGTCTAGGGAATGTCACTACTGCTTCGGCTGGGCCCGATGCTATGCGGTCCACTCAAGGACTGCACGGAAGCAAGCTGCCCGACCCCTAAATTCTTGCGTTGGTGCGGCCGCCTCATATCATGCCGGCATGATGAAACTCTCCTTAATGCAGGACCAGGACAGGCTCTCGTGGCTGCCGTCGTCAGCGCCGAGGTGTTTGATCGCCTTTCGCTGGTATCCGATTTGATGGATCGACGGAACGATGCTGTACGTTGTTGCTGAGAACGAAGTAACGGCTGCTGAGGTCGAGGACAACTACTCGCTCCACATCGCCACTCTCACGACACACGTGGTGAAGAAGCCCGTCGACATTGTCGTGGTGATGCCAAAGGTCCTTCAGTGACGGACCTCAAGCATATATACCGCGACTATATTGATTGTCTGAATGAGCAGGCTTGGTCAAACCTTGGAACATTCGTCGCCGACGACGTCACCCACAACGGCAATGCCCTCGGCCTGGCTGGTTATCGAAAAATGCTCCAACAGGATTACGCAGCAATTCCCGATCTTCGCTTCAACGTGGAAATCGTGATTAGCGAGTATCCCTATCTGGCAAGTCGGTTGGACTTCGATTGCTCTCCGAAAGGCGTCTTTCTCGGCTTACCAGTGAATGGCAGGCGCGTTTCATTCCACGAGAACGTCTTCTACCAATTCGACAACAACAAGATCGTACGTGTTCGATCGATTATCGATAAGGCGGCCCTGGAAGCGCAACTCTAGGCAACCGCGGGGGGCGGCGTGGCCTTTGGAGCTATAAGCGCCGACCTGACCAGAGTCGTCGGGGGATCACTTCATGCGGTCGACGAATTCCACCGGCGTGCCCTTAGAGAGCCGTTCCGCGACACGCTCGGCATCCCAATTAGTGAGCCGGACGCAGCCGTGCGACTCCGACTTGGAGACTTTTCCCGGGAACGGCGTGCCATGGATCCCGTAGCCGTCACCGGAAAGATTGATCCACATCGAGCCGACGGGATTGTTCGGGCCCGGCCTGATGGTGAACGGCTTGCGGGAGTGAACGCCCTTGAAATGGTAAGCCGGATTGTAGCGGTAGTTCGGATTGCGATCGATCTCCGTCACCTTCAAGGTGCCGGAGGGGGACGGCTTCTCCTCGCTGCCAACCGTCGCTGGATAAAACCCGATCAGCGTGTTCGACTTGTCGAATAGCTTGACCGTCTGTCGGCTCTTGTCGACTTCGACCTTGGTGGCCTTCTCCGATCTCTGTTCAGCGCTGACGTCGACCACGACGATAGCTTCGCCGGCGCGATCGAAGTGCCGTCCCGGGTTCAAGTCGGACAGCAGATCCTCGCTCATGTGAAACTTCTCGGCCAAACCTTCTCGCGGGCTGGAGTAGGACAGCTTCGGGATGTCCTTCATGTCCTCCATCTTCGCAGGCAGCTTCTTGAGGAACGGCCCTGCGACGTCCTCCTCCGCGATGGTGTAGTTCATCGTCACCGGGCGGTCGTCCGCAGCAAGCTTTCCCCAAGGTCGTCGGAGACCGGCAATTGCTGCGCCTCTTCGTAGGCCCGCAGCGCCTTCTTCGCATTCTCTCCAAACCTTCCGTCGATCTCGCCGGGCGAGAAGTGCGCCCGATCAAGCAGGACCTGCAGCCGGACCCCCGCCGGGGTCGGCTTCTCGTTGGAGAGGGGCGAGGACTCGGCCGAGTCGATCGCGGCCGGCTTCATTTCGGCGGCAAGCGCGGAGCTCGTGACGCCCGCCAGCACAAGGCCGATGACGATGCATCGGGAGGACATGCGCCGGCTTGCCTTGCGGAGGCAGAAGTCGATCACTTCTGGTCCGCAGGCGCCTGTGCGTTTGCCTTATTGGCGTCGGTCTTGTTGGCTTCGTGATGACCGACGACGCACCCGGCCGCAGCGCCGAGCTTGCCGTGTCCCGCCATGTGCCCGGCGACGCCGCCGACGATGGCCCCCTTGATTCAGCCCTTGGCGTCCGCGCCGGGTGCGAAAGCGAGCGAAATAGCGGCCGCGCAAGCCGCTGCCAAAATCAATCTCATGACCGTTCTCCGTCCTGAAGGTTAAGAGTGCAACGGAGTCGAACACACTCCGTTCCGTGCGCAGCGCAAGGCGATCGACAGCGGGCTGGCGAGCGCCGACTAGCACCTCTCCGAACCTCCGACCGCGTTCGGCCGGCCGGGTCGCGCTAGTCCGTGATCTTCGCAACCGGAAGCCGCCAGCCACGCTTCATTGCCATGACGCGCAGCGAGAAGCATGAAATCAGCGCCACCGCCATCACCGGCGCGACCGGCAACTGCAGCATGTGCCCAACCACCACGACGGCTGCGGCCGCAAGCGCCGCGACCGCATATAGCTCTGCACGGAGCACAGTAGGAATCTCGGCGAGCAGCACGTCACGCACCATCCCGCCGCCGATCCCGGTGACCATGCCCAGCACTATGGCCATGAGCGGATTCAGCCCGTGAGCCATTGCCTTCGATGCGCCGGTGACGGCGAAAAGCGCGAGACCTGCGGCGTCGAATATGAGGACCGAGTTCGACATCCGCACGATCAAGGACGAAAAGAAGAACGTGATGATGCCGGCGAAAAGAGACACGCCGAGATAGCGCCAGTCGGCGATCGCGCCGGGAGGAACGACGCCGATCAGGAGATCCCGGGTGATGCCCCCCGAATTGGCCGCGGCGAACGACAGCACCAGAATGCCGAACAAGTCCAATTTTCGCTTGACCCCCGCCAGCGCCCCGCTGAGCGCGAAGACAAAGGTGCCGGCCAGATCAAGCACGAGCGGAAGCGCTTCCATGATGCCGTTTTCCGGCACTATGCCGGCAACCAGGCGCGAGCCGCGACCACCAGCGCCTCCACGCCGGTTTGCAGGGTGGGGTGAAGAACAGGCGCGAATTTCGGACTGTGGTTCACTGGCAACTCGGTGAGCTTGTTCGCCGCTTTCGCCTTGGCATAGGTCTCCGGATCGGTACCGCCGACAAACCAGAAAACCGAGGGCACGTGCCATTCGGTCCCGAACGACCCGAAGTCCTCGCTCGCAGGGGCGGGTCCGGTCGCCCTTACCCGCTCGGTGCCGAAATGTCCCCTGAATGCTTCCACCACGCGTTCGCTGGCGTCCCGGTCGTTGACGTTAAGAGGGTAGTGGTCCAGCGACGTGATCTCCGGTTTGCGAGGCGCACCGGAGGCCGCCGCCTCGGCATTGACGATCCGCTCGATGGCAGCCAGGACGCGCGTCCTTACCCCGGCATCGAAAGTCCGCACGTTCAGCTTGATGATCGCCTCGTCCGGAATGACGTTTTCTTTCGTCCCGGCCTGCAGGGCGCCGATGGTTACAACTGCTGCCTCGGCAGCGGCAATCTCGCGCGAAACGATAGTCTGCAGCCGGATCACGGTCGCTGCCGCCATCACGACCGGATCGATGCTGGCCTGCGGCATCGATCCATGGGCACCTCGGCCGAACAGGCGAATCTGTAAGCTGTCCGCCGCGGAGGTGATGGCACCTGCTCGTCCGGCAACGGTGCCCGATGGCCCCACCATGACATGCTGGCCGAGGATGACATCGGGTTTCGGGAATCGCTTGAACAAGCCGTCGTCGATCATGGCCTGCGCGCCTTCCGCCGTTTCCTCGCCGGGCTGAAAGACCGCCATGATCGTCCCGCGCCAGGTGGTCCGAGCCTCGGCGAGCAATTTGGTGGCGCCGGCGAGCCAGGTAACGTACATGTCGTGGCCGCACATGTGCGACACAGGGACTGTAATTGCCGTCGTGATTAGTAGCCGTCGCCTTGCTCGCGTAGGGAAGGCCGGTCGCTTCCTCGACGGGCAGCGCGTCCATATCCGCGCGCAGCATCACCGTCGGCCCCTCGCCGTTCCGGAGCAAGCCGACCACGCCGGTCTTGCCAACGCCCGCCGTGACTTCAAAACCCGCAGCGCGAAGTCGATCGGCGGCCAACGCCGCGGTGCGGGTCTCCTGCATCGACAACTCGGGATGTGAATGCACATCCTTGTAGAGTTCGGCCAGGTCGGGAAGCATGGCATCAAGGTTGCCTAGTGCGGGATCGGACATGGGCCACTCCATCGCAGGACTTGAAGCGAAAGGAAGCTTTTCCCTTTTCTCAAACCGGCGCAAGCAGATCGAGCGCCGGAACGCTCGCTTCCAGGGCCCCTAAACCCGGTCGGAAGAGGCTGCCGACGATCACGGCGACGTTGCGAGGCCTGTCCATGCGGGTCGGTCAATAAATGCCGCCGAGGCATTCTCGACGTGAGAGCCAGTTCACACGCGCCGCGGGCGAAGGCCGGTAAATTGCCGCTATCAACTTCGTGCGAAGGGACCGACCGATGAATGCAGAGGCAAGGATAGCGTCGAGTACGGTCCGCTCGAATGACGGGGCGGAGGAATTCAAGACCATCGCGATCTTCTGCGGCCTAGAACTGTTGCTTTCGCTCGTCGCGGCCATGCTCTACGGCCCGGATTTCATGACCTTCTGACGCGCTTGCTCCTTCAGGACGCGTTCGCTCGAGCTCGTTCGCGTCCTTCGCGACGACGCTCGCGCCGTTCCCGACTTCGCTTCGCCCGCTCCGCGAGCGGCGGCAGCGGAGGCACGGGCGCATCGACTGTCTCGGCCGGGACCACCTCGAGCGGTTGGTCGAGCACAGTGCGTGCCTCCATGAACTCAAGCACCGCCCGCCCCTTGTTGGTGATCTTCCACCCGCCGCTTTCGCGATCAACCAGACCTTGCGAAAATATATCGAGGTCTGGCACGCGCGCCGCCAGCCGCTTGGTCTGGTCGCTCCAGTCCCGGCCGCTGGTCGCCAAGATCGCCATGTCGCGCTTGATGTCGTCCATCGGGGCGAAGCCACCGGGATAAGACACCAAGACCTTCAACACCGTGACCTGAAAATTCACAGCCAAGTGCCACTCAGCGCCATACAGTCGACGCCACGGAAAGGGCTTCGCGACCGAAGGCCCCGGCGAGCCGAGGCCTTCGCGCAGTCTAGTGCGATCAGTATCTCGCCGCGATCGGGGCACCAAAGCCACCGAAGCGATAGTTCAACCGAACGGTGACCATGTCCACATCCTGGCTCACCCTATCGCCGAGGATGGTAACGCCACCGGGTGAGAGCACGCCTGCGCCTGCGAAGGTGCGGTTGTCATTCCCCATCCAGAGATGGTCGTATTCAACACCGACCGACCAGTTCGGCGCGAAGCCATACTCCCAACCAACGCCCAAGGCACCGCCCCAGCGCGTGTGGCTTGCCGAGTCGAGACCGACCCCAGTCAGGTTGTTGAAGACATCAAGACGATTGTGGGTCACGGCCGCACCACCCTTTACGTAAAGCAGTGACGCGTTCCACGCCCAACCGAGTTGCGCCGTGAAGAGACCAATACCGTCGGTTTTCCCTGTAGTCGAAAGAAGCGGATCGATCAGGCTGACACGCGTGTTCTTGATGTCGGCCCAATCACCCTGCGCTTCCAATCCGAGCACAAACTGATTTGTTTGCCAGCGATACCCAATCTGTCCGCCGACAAGACCTCCGGAGCGAGAAGCGCAACCACCGGCGACTGTCCCTGCCGGCGTGACAAAATCCACGCAACCGCGGCTTTGACCCCAGCCGCCGTTGGCACCGATGTAAAAGCCAGTCCAGTCATAGATCGGAGCGACGATCGGAGGTGGCGCCTTAGTGTACGGGCGCGCCGCCATATCAGCGGCCGACGCAGGAGCGGATAGACCCACGGCCATCATCCCGACCGCGGCAATCAGAAGCTTTTTCATTACGAGAAATCTCCCAGGAAGAAGTTCAAAAAAGGCATGTCGCCCACCTGCGTCGTCAAGGCTATCCCGTTCGCCGGCAGGTTGATGTAGCTAAGCCGCAACACTCGGCTCAGATGTGAACGATAATTCTTCAGAGATTTTAATCACTTACGGGGAACCAAATACCCACCAACGTGCATATTGCGAATGAAAAACCGCCAGCCCGGAGCGCCCAACAGCGTTTGGCTCACCCAACAAAAGCGATCGATCAGCGCTTGCAACCAACTCCTCCTCGATTAGGAGAGCGATAGAGGAATCTGCTCCATCGCTACAAATGGTTCGCGCAACCGAGTTCCGGTCGGGATTTTTTAAAAACGATCATTGTGGAACGGCTGTACGGAACGATGCCTCTTGCTTCGCTCATACAGGCATCGATTGCGGCATCCTCGCTCGGGACCAGCGAGCAAATCAGTCCATGCCGACCTTTAGCAGCCTCTGCTAACGGATCGAATCATTTGGCAGCGCGCGCGTGATCTCCGCCGTGGCCTCGAATGCTGACATGCGGGACATATTGTTTCCCTTCGCCTTTGGACCAGAAGCCGTCGTCACTCGATCACCTCGTCCGCGCGGGCGAGCAGCCCCGGCGGCACTTCAACGCCAAGCGCTTTCGCAGTCTTGAGGTTGACCACCAGCTCAAACTTGTGAGGCAGCTCGACCGGAAGATCGGCCGGGGTCCGCCCTTTTAGAATCCTGTCCACGAAATCGGCTGTGTGGCGCCAATTGGCAAGCAAATCGATGCCGTAACTGATCAAGCCTCCTACTTCGGCGTGTTGGCGTAGGCCGTACACAGCGGGCAGACGCAATTTTGCTAAAACCGCAGCAATCAGCAGGCGCTCGTTCACAAATAATGGATCGCTAGGTATAACCACAATGCCCATTTTATCGCGAGCAAGCTGGTGAAGCGCGGGCTCGATCTGATTGCTTGTGGTGGCATCGGCGAATACGAGCTCTACGTGCAAGGCCGCGGCGACCTTTTCTATATCCGGTCGCTGCACGGGACTGGAGGCGGAATGCGAGTTGATAAGCACGCCAGCTTTCTTGACTTCGGCAAGCAGCTCGGTCGCAATTTGAAGCTGCTTGCCCAATAGCGTGTCGAGCGAGATTAATATCCCGGTCAAGTTTCCCCCGGGACGCGCGTAACTCACAACAAGCCCTTTCTGTACGGGCTCAATCAACGCTACTGAAACGATCGGGATAGTTGTGGTCACACCTCTCGCAGCGACGGCAGCGGTGGTGTTGGCAGCCACAAAGATGTCTGGCCTGAGCCCGGCCAGTTCTAGCGCCAGCGCTGGCAAGCGCGACAAGTCCCCCTCTGCGTAACGAACCACAACGTCGTAATCCCGCGCCTCAACGTGTCCCAGCACCTCCATCTGCTTCGTAAAAGCTTTGAGGAGCGACGACACAAATACTGGCGAAGTCCCGGACAAAATGGCGATGAGTGGGCGCGACCCACGTGCTTGCCCGGAGGTCGCGAGCAAGCAGGCGAATGCGCCTTCAAGCAATACGATGAAATCGCGGCGCCTCATCTCCGCTCCGAAGCACGAAAATGGTCTGAACAGAGCTTAGCACACGGACAATTGGCAAGGCGTCGTTTATCGGGTGACCAATTGTCCGACATGGCTCAAAAACGATAAACGCAACGTACGTGAACCCGGTCCGCTGCACCACGCTAACCGGACCTCAACGAGACGTGCTGCCACTTCACCGACGGGCCAAGTGCTGAAATTGACGAAGCGACAGGCCGCCAACTGAGGCGGCTTTAATCGCTCCTGACCGGAACTGTAATTTCGGTTTTGCGTTCAGTGCTTATGCAACAGCAAAATCGCATCGTCCGCCTTCAGGTGGAACTGTCGAAGCAAGACAAGCAGGTCATTGACGACTTCTGGTTCGCGGAGCGGTTTCCGAGCCGCGCGGCGGCAGTTAGGGAGCTGCTGCGACGCGGGCTGACGAGTGATAATCACTGTGTGCAAAAGTCGACCGCCAATGTGGCGAACTAAAGAAGCGGCCTTACTTACCCGATTTTATAGATTACCTCGCCCTGTCCGTTCAGCACGCGCGCCCCGGTTGCCTTCTTCCTGCCCGCGAGCAAGAGCGACGCTTGCTTGCGTGCTGCGAGCGGGTTGATGGCAGTGATCGTCTCTCGGTGAAGCAGGGTCCCCGAGCATCCGGGCCCGTCGCGTAAATCTCGATGATGAACTTCACTCGGCCAGAAGCCGGACAGGACCAGCGATCAAGCGGTAGTTTGGGACCCAAGCACTGTTCCAGCTCTCAAGGGTGGTTCCGCAAACCGCGCATTCGAAGCTGGCAATTTGTCGGCCCGGAGCCATGGATTCGGTGCGGCTGTAAACTGCGCCGCACTGACAGGACCGGTGATGAGATTCTGGCATCCCCGTTTATGCGCCTGAAAAGCAAACAGACCAATAGCGATCTCAAATGAGGCCACCGAGGTCGGAAGTAGGCCAGCATCTCGGGCTCAATAGGAACAGTTCGGCAACCGAATCTACTCCGAACCCGCCCAGATGTTGTGCCGATAACCACATGTCTCTCTGGGTCAAATGCGGCCTTACGACCCGGAGCGCAGGAGTGTCGGCTAAGGGCCAACAGCTCATATCCTCGTCCTGGCTTACCGCCAGCCTCGCCATGCGAGAGCGCAAGGGGCAATCAGTTGGGACGGCGGTTGCGCGAGAGCCTGATGGTCGCAGACACGGCCCTGTCGTAGGCTTCGAGAGCAGCGTCGGTCGATAGTTCGATCATCTCCCGGAACCGTGCGTTGCTCACCTGCGTGAAGCTTTGGCTTATGGCTTCGGTGAGTTCATCATCGCTGACAGATGGCTTCTTAGGGGGCGTACGCCCTGTAAGCTGACTGAATAAGTTCAGCCGGTAGGCGTCTGCCGCGACTTGCCAAGCCCAATCTTTTAGGTCCACTGCCTTGCGCATCTTTCGGGCTGCCTAAAGCGGCTAAACATCGGTCAGAATAACCTCAAACATTCCAAGATCAAGTACGGAAGGTCTGAGAGCAGCTACGCAAAAGGCGTGCCTCGCACTGCAATCCGCTGCGGGTCACAGCTGCGGTCGAGGCAATGCTGGATTGCCGTCAGGTTGGCCTCTGAAAGCCGACATGACACGGGTTCAAGCGACCTTCTGCTAAGGGCCAAACCCAGACATAGCGCCTACACGGGACTTAGGACGCCCTTCACCACGCATTTATAATCAACCTCTACGGTTCTATTATAATAAAGACAACCGAAACGAAAGGCGCTAAAGTTTGCTTGCGATCCAGCGTGTAATGGGGAGAGGCGCTCATGGCTTTATCGAACCCAAGCTCGGCGATCCAAAGCATCATAGACGCTGCTGTCAGCGATTACATGGCGATGGCAGTATACGTCTTTACGGATTTTGACGGCTCCGGCGTCCCCTCTGCAAAGTTCTTCTCTCCCTCTAAGATTGAGGTTTGGGACTCAAGCCATAGTTTCGTGAGCGCTGCGAACCTGCCAAATACTCTGTTCGAAATCGGATCCATTTCAAAAGTTTTCACATCCAGAATTTTTTACGGTCTTCAAGGCACATATGATGGAAATACGGTTGGGTCCTGCATGCCCTCGATTTCCCTGCCTGCAGCAATCAGCGGGATTCCGGTTGCCGACATCATCACTTATGCTTCGGGGTTTCCGCAGGACGATGGCCTGCCTCCCGATCCGCGTGGACAATTCTGCCCGGCCAGTAACTTGCAGACCTTCGCCAAGCTCGTCGATTGGTTCAACAGCGGACAGAACTCGGCTTGGATCTGCCCCGCGGGCCAGTGCTACACGTATTCAAACCTTGCCTGGTCCCCCCTGGCTATCGTCGGCCTCAACCCGCAGAACCCCTACGTCGACGTCTATAATGCGTACAACGGGCAACTCGCGGAGCTGTGCGCGGATCTGGGCATGGGCAACACCGCGTTGTTCAATACGAGCCAAGTTCCCAGCATGGCGTGTGGATATGACGGGACGACGGCTTTCACCGTAAACCAGAGCTACCTGCCGTGCCCACCGATGGTATTCGGGAGCGGATCGATCGTCAGTAGCGCCTCGGACATGCTTCAATGGCTGCTCTACAACATGGGCCAACTGCAGCCTTCGCCAACGGAATTCGCCATCCTGCAAACGCAGCAGCAGCAGACCGGCTCGGCCCGTGGCCAATGCGGTACGACGGGCACCTGCAGCGTGCAGGCGCAGGGCCCCACGGTCGGAATTGGATGGTTCTTTCCGAATATCGCCGGCGCCGCGGGACGTGTCCTGTCGAAAGATGGGGGCGTACCAGGCTTCAGCTCGTGGATGGGGTTTGAGAGCTGGGTTCAGAACGGCGCAAACGCTCCGTCGTGCAATGGCGTAGTGGTTCTGTCCGCTGGCGCCCTCGCTTCGCCAGTGGGACAGAAAATTATGTCCACTCTTCTCGACAGTGTGACGGACAATCCTGCGAAGGGCCTGAACGTCTATGATTTCGATGATCCGGCCTCGCTCTCAGGCAGAGCTGAATCGCCTGCCGCAACTCATCCATGACGCGCCGTGCTTCCCGTCGCATGAGGCCATTACGCGCCAACCAACCCGTCGGTCCTCCGGCGCGCCACCTCGGTACCCAACTGGGTCGCTAAAAGCACTCCTGTTTGGGCCTGAAGAGGCGAATAAAGGTGCGAAGAGGACGCACGACAGTTTGTTCCTCGATTTCGCGCAAAGTCCCTGCAAATCGACCTGTAAGATGCACTAGGTCAGCCCTTCGACGTCGGCTGTGGGTCACAAGCAGCGGTCGAGGCGATGCCGGATTGCCGTCGGGTTTGCCTCTGAAAGCCGACATGACACAGGTTCAAGCGACCTTCTGCTATGGGCCATGAGCCGACATCGCTCCAATCAAGCGGCGGTACTTGTCAGGCTCCTTAGCGGCCGTAGGGGAAGCAGCGGTTGCGATCGAGTGTGAGACCGAAATGCGCTCCCAGCGCAGCGATGGCCGCTTCCTGCTGAGGATAAGGATCGGCATTGGATGCGGCAACGATGATGATCCGGAACCCGCCGCGATCCTTGCCACCCGGTGGCAGCATCGCTGTAGTCAGTGCATTGCCCTCCCTGTCGCGCAACGTGAGGAAAAGCGGCATCTCTCGCTGTACATGGGCCTCGAGGCCGATGTCGCGCTCGATCGCGTTGGGCCGCTCCGGACGCCAGGACTGGACTGCCTTCTCCCGCTCGCGGCAGAAATATTTCTCGACTGTGTGGCTCATCAGGCGCGACTCATGCGCCGCTTCACCTTCCGTCTCGATACGGAACCAGGTCTTACCCTTCGGCGCGTCGCAAACGTACTGCATTTCGCCCGTCCTGCGATCGCCGCGCAAAATTCTAGGGCGGCCGGCCTGCAAAGCCAATATGAGACAAGCTCCCGTGTATAGCGCTGCACGATCAGAGGGGCTAAGAGTTCTTGATTGGACGTTGAAGTTCTAGTGAGCCCAAACCATAGTAGGCCGAACCGGAACAATCCACTTCAAGGAGCGTACCGATGCATGACGTAAGGGAAAAGCAACGCGAAGCCCGCCGGAAGATCATTCGCCAATGGGCGAAGCTTCCGAAGGATAAACGGCAGTCTATGGAGGGGATTTCTGAATTCGCCAGGATCGCCGCTCAGCAGAACGAGAAAGCATTCGTCCGCAGTCGTCGCGATCCGCATGAGAAGATCATGGGATGGCTATTGCCGCGTGCTCATCTCTGAACGACTGAGTCCTCTGCACATCCTTCGAAGGCGACACCGAAATTTCGGCAAAGTCATCGAATGTCCTGCCGTGTCCGAACCCCCGGCAGGGCCGCTACAAAGCGACGAGATAACTGTGAAGCTGAAAGCAACCATCATCGTCGCAGCGCTGCTAGCTGCAACGGCTGCACATGCCGAGACGATCGATCTGAAATGCTGGGCGCGGGGCCTTACGGGTAGCGAGCGCAACTCGGTCTACATAAACGGGGAACAGGTCACCGTTAATCTGGACGAGGGGACGATGCACTCTCGGACATTCGGAAGCAATTTGGCCGTCCACGTCACGGATACGCACTTGTTCTTTGAGACGGCGCTTACGCTCGGCAACATTTGGCAACATCTGTTCGACCCGACCGCTGTCTGGCAAGGTTTCATCAACCGCGTCGACGGCACGCTTAAGGCGCATAAACGCGACGGTACTGTCATCAGCGGGCACTGCCAGCTGGTCGGCTGAACCTGCCCATGTCGCAGATGGGTCAAAAGCCGCCGTCGCGCACCGTGCCGCGATTGGTCCGCTAAGGGCCAATAACAGAAGTCGACTCTCATACTGAAATTTACTGAACGTGGTTGGAAATACCGAGTGTGAGTTAACCGCGGAATGGCACAAAAACAGGCCCGCGAAGCGGGCCGTTTCTGTTAGTTACGTATCGGTGTCGCTCGTTTGGTCGAACTGCTCTTTGGGATTTCTATTGTCCTTGCCAGGAGCCTGACTCTGCTGGCCCGGTTTCGAGCCACCGCCCTGTTGTTGACCGGACTTCTGACCCGGCCCTTGATTCTGCTGGCCGGGTTGGTTCTGGTTCGTCATGTTGTTTCCTTTCATGGGAACATCATAACAACGGCTCGGAGTCCGCGCTGTTCCGATAAAAGAAAATGGCAGCTTGCATTGCTGCCAAGGTCCACCTGACGTATTCGGGCTTGTATCGACCAGTTGCGTCGCGCGGACAGCCAAGTTTGAGTTCCGATATCATCACATGAACACACAATGATCTACCAACGAACAAGCGGGAACTGAACCATTAGTAACGCGCGCCATTGGTTTGAAGCTAAACAAAAAGGAAAGACTCAAAATGTCGAATGAAAACCAGAGCAGCTTTAAGAAGTTTTCACATCAACAGGATGGCGAAAAACGGCTTGATACAGGGACGCCATTAGCCAGCTTTCAGGCGATTGCCACTGCCTATGGTGACTATACGAAGAAATCGTTTGAAGACACAAAAGCCTTTGTGGAAAAGCTGTCAGGCGTCAGATCGCTCGACAAGGCGATTGAAGTTCAAACCGAATTTGCGAAGACGGCTTACGAAACCTTCGTAACGGAGTCGCAGAAGATTGGCGCGCTGTACGGCGATCTTGCCAAGCAATCCTACGAGCCATTTGTTGGCCTTGTCGCAAAGATGACCCCGACAAATCAGTAAGACCTACCCGCGATGTCAGAACAAAATGGCCCTGCTCACGCGGGGCACTTTTTTATTATCATCGCTCAATTCGTCCAGCCTTTGGATGTTGAATCTCGCTTTATCTCGGCTTGTCGTAATACGGCGTTCAACAGCGAATTATGAACCTCTAGCCGCATTCTGGTTTGTGGCGGGTCAATCAAATCGGTTTGGCACGAACGTCTGATCGCGAGTCGTCGCGCATAGCGTCGATGTCCGCTGCGGGTCAACAGCGCCGGTTTAAGCTTCGACGATTGACTTCCGGTCTGACCCGCACTTCGGACATATTCGGCTGGGCGCAAAAAATCGCGAAGGGCCAGCAGGCGACATGAGACGCATCCGCAAATGGGAGAAAACCGCCAGCTGAGGTGGCTTTACCGTCTATGTCGTGTTGCGGGCCGGTTTACAGACTCCAAGACTATGCGGTCGAGCGCGGCCCTTCCCGCGCCGTGAGCCTCGTCTTGTGAGGCATAGGATTCGTGTGACGCTGTGATCAGACGCTTGCCGACATGAATCTCCCACACCCAAGGTTTCGGAGGTGGAAATCTGTGACGTAGCTTAATGCGCACCTTCGTTCGACCTTGGCCTGAGCGCCGCTATCCGTCGCGCCCCTTGCCATAGCTCTATGGCGTGACCATCCACTAGCTGCTCGGCATTGCGAAGCGCGTCTTCGTCGCTGTCGCAAAGAAGGTCAATGCGACTGACAACGTGGCCATCGTCACCGATGGCGTAAGCATAGTATCCGAGTGGCATGACCGGTCTACTTCGGCGGCTGTAGGCCGGGGGAGCGCAGCCAGTCGCGGATGTGCGAGCCGGTTTCGGCTTGCCGCACCCTGCGCAGGGCGGCCTCGCGTACAGGGCCATGAGGGAGCGATTCGGCTTCCTCGCGGAGACGTCTCACTTCTTCGGCGAGCCGTTCTTCAACGGATATGGTTTGTTTGAAACGACGCCGCTCAAACATGGCGCTGCTCCTTTCCATTCGAGGAAGGCGGGAGCGCAACGGGCGTTCTCATCACAGATGTAAGCCACGTTCCTGTCTGTGATGGCGAGAGTGTGCGCCCGGAAGTTGCAGGCGGCGAGTCATTTATTAACGAGTTGGATAGGAACGAATGGACGCAGGCCGTGGACGCGGCCCTCAATTCGAGGCGTTGTTTTCGTCCTGCCCGGTTCCCTCGTCGGAAAGCTGTTGCTCGAAGCTTTCCTGAGGCGACCGCCGTCGCTTCGGAAGCAGGCTTAACCATCCTTCGACAAGCCGGAGCCAAGCAGCGCGATCCGGTTCATTGATTGCCCGGTCCGCCTGCCGCTGAGCTTCCGCAGCATTGCGACGATATTCGTCTTGCTGATCCACGGCGCCATAGTGCGCCCGAAAATCGAGTTGGGCCACTCACGTTTCAAGAGCCGGGAAGCAGGCCAGTACCTCCATCTCCATAGGACGGAACGTTTAATAGCCTCCGCTATGGGTCAGAAGCGGCCGTCGGCCCAACGACTCGTAACGTCGTCTCTCTCCCTGATAGCGGAAGTGGCGGCGGCTCTTGCGGTGTTCGGCTTAGGTGGCCAGAAGCGGAAGTCGCCCCAATGCAAACGGGCAAGCGGGATGTGAGCGAAGGCTTGACCTTTTCTCTGCCGCGAAGGTGAAGCATATTTCGGCTAGCCGCTGCGCGAGTACTTCCCCCGCGCGGTTGGTTAGGCCCGGCCTCGGCTTACGGACGGCGACCGGGCCGCCTCTGAGTAGCGCGATAGAAAAGCCGTTGTACGTCGATTTTATAGCCCGGCGATCGAGGGCCGATCTCCGACCTAACGTCTGAGCTTTCTGGAGTAAATGCTTGAGCACGCCTATCGGTATTCTGCACCATATTTAAGACCAATCGCGTTGATCTGCTCCCGCGTCAATTCCTTTCGGTGTTCGCCAGGTCGGCTGCAGGTTTCGCGAAAGAAACCGTCGAGGCCTGGTGGCGCCATGATCCACAGCAGAACCAGCTCCTGATCTGCACTGCTGAAGCCATGCCAGGTGTTTCTGGGTATGAAAATCATTCCACCTTTTTCGCAGGAATGACGCACATCGTTGAGTGTGACCGTGCCGCGGCCTTCCAGAATGTAGAAGACTTCGTCCCTCTGGGGATGCCGGTGAACCGGAATGCCTGAGCCCTTGGGTAGCTGCTGAGTGCCCAAGGCAAGGTTATTGGCCTCCTTTGCGGGGTCGACCATTATGAAGATGTTGCCGCCATCGCGAAAATGGATCAGGTGTTCACCCTCTCTGGCACCAAGCACATAGCCCTGCGGCGTCGGCTTGTGCGACTTCGTCTCGATCTCCTTGCTGTTTGTCATCGCGCGCTCCATTCGCCAATAGTCAACGATGAAAACGCAACTATAGCAGAACGCTGCGTCACGAGCGACGGCCACGCCAAAGGCCGGCTTTGGGTCATTTTAGGACTTGGCCGCGCTCTGTTGCGAGGTCTACTTTACCCCGATGAGCCGACATCGCGAGTGTCACGCTGCCGCAGGATATCGGGTGCCGAACTTGCGATCGAAGGTTCGTGCCTCCCGCAAGTGGAACCCGAATTGCGCTTGTTCTGTTAGGTATAGGGCGCGCGGCCCCCCAACCATTAAGATTGCCGAGCCAGCCCTATGCCCAAGATCCGCATTTCAATCCAGGAATTGCAACGTCGAGCGTTGTTAGAAGTGAGAAAGCAGCCCGGCTGTCATAACGTCCTGGAAATAGCGATCAATCGCGTTGCAAAGCACGCTGAAAATAACTGGTCGCTCTGTGTGCTCGCAGCCGGTGCGGCAGATGCCAATACCGCCGCGCGCGCGGCGGTTCACGTCCAAACTGTTTTGCGTCAGGACTATAATCTCCTGACGGATGATCTGTAGTCTATCAAAGGAAGGCGGAGATCAAAATGGACCGCAAGTGTCCGCTTTGCTGCGCATCACGGGCTCAGCGCGAGGTCCGAAAAGGACAGCAGCGGAAACAAAAAGTGCGCTGGCTCACGCCTTTTAGGAGATAGACGGAAATCGTTCTGAAGAATATCGCCCGTGGTGCAGCGCTGCGGAACTTGAGATGATAGCGACCGCGGAGACGCGCCATGGCAAACGCGCTTTCGTCCATAGAGATGAATTATCTCAGTCACAGAAAGTCAGTAGGGCGGCGCAGTACGTCCGCATGTCCACGGACTACCAACGATACTCGATCGAGAATCAGGCCCCGGTGATCGCGGCCTATGCACAATTACACGATCTATCTATTGCTTAGCTCTCACGTGCAAGGCCTCCTGAACTGGGGCAAGCAATCGACCTCGATGGTGCGGGTCTCAAAGACAATCCCAGTCCCCTTAGCACCTAGCTGTGCGCGTCTCTTTTGGCTTTTGAGTTTTCTCGTTGGTTTGCTCGAGCATTGCTTTGAGTTCTTCTTCGAGCGATCGCGGCGAAATTCCAAGTAGGCCAAATCCCGGCCGACCGCCCGAGGCCGCCGTGTCGATCTGCATAAGCTCAACCTGATTGCGCGTAAGCGGCGGGTGCGGCAGGATCTCAGCGAGGCCCGCGGCTGCACTCCAGAAAGCAAAGGGTATTCGTACCAGCGTTGGCCGCAATCCAACGGTGCGCGCAATGGTCCGCAGCAGTTCCTCGTATGAGTAAACGCGCGACCCGGCCAGTTCGTAGATAGGATACGGTCTTTGCGATTGCGGCAGGACTTGTGCGATCGCCGCGGCGACGTCGTCTACATGTACCGGCTGAAGCCTAGTCCTGCCGTCGCCGAATAGCGGATAAGCCGGCAAGGTCCGAAGCAACCCAAGAATTTTCGTGAGAAAGACGTCGTCCGGCCCGAACATTACCGCAGGCCGGACAACGACTGCGCCAGGAAATGCGGCTTGTACGGCCGCCTCTCCCTCGCCGCGACTGCGAATATAGGGTGAAGATGATGCGGGGTCCGCACCTATTCCTGACAGGTGCACAAACCGTTTGGCACCGGCGCGCCGCGCCACTCTGGCGATTCTAGCGGCCGCTTCGACGTGCACCGAGTGATATGTGTCGCCTGAATGCTCAGCGTAAAGACTAATCGCATTGACAACACCGTCGGCCCCCATAACGGCGGCCTCTATCGAGCGCTCATCATGCGCATCAGCGATGACCTGTTCCACGTTGTCGCCCTCGCCCCGCGTGGGATGCCGCGAAGCTACGCGCACCATCACGGCGGAGTCGCACAAATTGCGCACAACGCGGCGACCAACAAAGCCAGTCCCACCAAACACGGTTACTCGGTTCATTCCCCGGTCCATCCCGCGACCTTGTGCGACGTTCTGTATTGATGCGCCGAGCGATGCGCGCACTGTCTCAGCGGCCTCCACCGGCGAATTGCCTTTGTCGAGATGATGGGAGATCGCATCGATCAAGATTTGCACTGCAGGGCCGACTGCTTGCCACTCCTTCTTGGCTTGATCGATCAGCGGCTGCGCTTCATTATAGAGCGTTTCCGCCTGTTCGATGATTGGATGTGCCTGATTGAGAAGATCGATCAGCGCTTTGGTTGCTGGCAATGACCGCTCAATTTGCTCAAGCTGCGTATCGCTGAGACCGGATACGTGTCCAATGACTTCAAGGAGCAAGTGTTTCAGCATAGCTCAACCTTGCCGGTAGGGTGCAACAACTCGGGACGACCAAGCGAAAGGGCACGGGCTTCGGGGTTGTGTCGGTTGCTGTGTGAGCCGACAGCCCCTGGCCGCCATCCCCTCTAAGCTTGGGACAATCTGGCTGATATTCAGTCCCACATCAATTGGGTCCAGCCTCGGGATGCCATGGGGAAAGGATGATCTGAAGCAGACGGATCTGACTAAGGCCGTGAGTGTCGAGACAATCGTTTAGAGCCGCCGGACGTCAAACGCCTCCAGATAGTCGCGCACGGAGCCGTACCCGTAGGCATAAGCATCAGATGCTCGCACCTCTCCGAAATACTCCGACAGCACCTTGGTCATAAGTACTTTGCCAGGGGCGGGCTCTACCGCGCATCGTGGGGTGAGTGATCTGAAGTTGGGATGAGACGTACTAATGAGAGCGCGCATGGCGGCGTCAGGAAGCGTCCTTGGCTTCGGTGCGCTGTGCCATCACAGGGTGCGACCGGTTCTGTGCCATTCCAGCCTTTTGATCTACGGAACCGTATCTCGTTCAGGACGTCCTGGAACCCTGTCACAATTGTCGCACCACACGATCTGGTCCTTTCGAGCAATCGATCTTTGGACGAGACTCATTCGCATATAAGCATGCTTTTCCGCAAATTTTTCCCTCCCCCTCGGCCAGAAACATCGTGGATGATCTTTGAAGCGCATGGCAGTGGATTCCGAATTGTCATCGATCCGGTAGCGGAGCGGCCTCGGTCTGGAGGCGCAGCAAGCTGCGATTAAGATGTTCTTCGCGCAGCACGGTTACAGCATACAGGCCGAGTGACTCGCACCAACCTCACCTATCGTTTTCGCCAGGATGCTTCATTGTTTGCTACCTTGCTCGAACGATTGCCTGTGTAACCGGTACCGGTACCATGGCCGTTTCAATCCCGGCTGAACGCCCCGGGGGTCACCCTCCCCCTCAGCAACTGTTGTCTACCGCAGGGCCGCCAGAGGCGTTGGACAGATGCGTGTGGCGGCCTGCCTATTCATTGATGCGCCTGCGGCTCATACCACGCAGCGCGCTCTCCAGCGCTTCTAATGCGCACAGAAACTCGAGCGTGGGAAATACCTCCATCAAGAAAAGACGTCCAGAAAATCGGGACCTGAGACAACGAGATCACCGTCACTCGTGACCGGGCATCAGTCTGCAAGACTCAGCACTCGTTGATACAGCAAAAATGAATCGCTGCGATTCCGAAAACGCGGATCGTACAGATTCTAAACGGTCGTATAGATAACTACAGCGGCTTTCTGAGAGGTATCCCGTGACTCCCGAGCGTCCCCTTGTGAATTACTTGCGTGTGTCCCGACCAAAGCAAGGTCGCTCAGGTCTCGGTCTCGAGGCGCAGCGCGCGGCCTTGGCCAACTTTGCTCAAGCCGAGCGCTTCCACATCATGGACGAGTTCGTCGAGGTCGACTCCGGTAAGGGCCACGATGCTTTGGAGCGTCGTCCAGTCCTCCGAGCCGCGATGGCGAAAGCCAAGAAGGCAAAATGTCACCTCGCCGTCGCCAAGCTTGATCGCCTCAGCCGCGACGTGCACTTCATTAGCGGCTTGATGGTGCATCGCGTTCCGTTCGTGGTGGCGGAGCTGGGTCCCGACGTTGATCCGTTCGTGCTGCACTTGTTCGCCGCACTGGCCGAGAAGGAGCGTACGTGGATTGCAACGCGGACCCGCGACGCCCTGGCCGCGGCAAAGGTGCGTGGGGTCAAGCTTGGCAATCCAAGCCTCAATGACGCCCGTCAGCGCGCTATCCAGCAAAATCGGGAAGCCGCCGAAGCCCGCGCGATCGAGGTGATGCCTCTCATCCATAAGATCCAAGGAACGGGAGCCAAGTCGCTCCGCGAGATCGCTGATCGATTGAATGATCAGGGGATCGCAGGCCCCCGTGGCGGCGCCTGGTACGCGAGCAGCGTTAAAAACGTCTTGGCTCGTGGTCTCTAGGATTTCTCTGACCCGGCCGCGTGGCCCCAACGTGAGCGCCCTTTCGGCTCCCAAATCAGTCCCCGATGGGTGCTCAGTTTACCAGCCCGGCAGTCGTGCCAGTCGGCGTGAGATCGGGGTCACTCACCTCGGTGATCTGTCGGATGACGACGCGAAGCGGTTCGCCGTCCTCGCCGGCAACGGGCTGCACTGCCTTGCCCCAGCCCCTGTCGAGCAGGATGCCGATGGCCTGAACGCGCGCGCTGGGTGGCGCATCGGGTTGACGCATGATGGCGGCAAGAGATCGCACAGCCTCGCTGGTATAAGACCGGCACAGTGACCGTATGTCTGCTGGTATTGTTTTGCGTGCCAATGCTTTATGGGTTGGGTACCCCCTCCTGTTGGTGCCTAGGATAGCCAACGCCATTGCATTAGGACCTCGGCTCTTGGCTTCTGGTTCAATGACATTCGGCCGGTTCATTGGAGCGTGAGCCCAATATAGCGCCATTCGTCCGGACCTGTGAATGTCTGAGTTGAGAGTAACGGCAGCAAGATAACCGCTGCGCTGGCATGCCGCGTCCATCAGACTTGCCTGCGTGCGCCGTGCAGCGCGACAGCGGGTGTGCGGTTCACCGCACCGCCGCATCACATCACCTTCCTTCTGGAGCAGAGTTACTGCGCATCTGAGCGAGACTCGGCGCCCGGCGTCGGGGGTTAAGCGCGGTCTTGTGCCGCGCGGCGCCAAGCTACTCGATGCGCTGCCGTCTGTGCTCTTCCTGTCCATCCCTTTATGACTTGTTTCGCGTGGACGATCTCGACTTGTTTGCCGCCCACACGACGCGGCCTACCTCGGTATCGAGGGCGTTCTCCAGCACTTCGTTGCCGAGCGTCTCGCGCAGCTGCTGTTCCAGATGGGCCTTCAGGATGGCTGGGCTCATCTCGGCCTGGAGAGCCTTGGCCCGTTTGCAATACCAGCCAGCCAGCTGATTGATGCGGGACGGGTCCAGCTCGGACGGCGGCGACGTTCCTCCCTCCCTCTGGCTAGATGGCGTAACCACCGTAACCGGCGTAACCACCACCTCGAAGAAGCGCTCGTATACGTCCTTGGTTGCGGTGGTGACGTTGGGTACGGCGTCTGGCGGAAGGGAGAGAGGCGGGAGGTAGCGGCGCCACGCATCGGCGAGAGCGGCGATGGGGTAGCCCTTCGCCTGCGTCCTCACGTTCGGATGGGGCCGAAGGTTCTCCGACCTCACCTCATAATCGCGCAGGGTGACCGCGAGCTGGCTGGGTGTGTAGGCCTGCCCCTTGTTGACGGTGTGCCACGGCGCATCCTCGAGCCCGTACAGCTCCTCAAGTATCCTCTTGGTGGGAAGGCCATGCGGGGTCGCCTGCGAGACCGCCACCAGGTTGTTCAGGAACACCGTACGCAGATCCCCCAGCAGTCTCAGGTTCAGGCTAACCGGCGTGTCCCGGCTCACGGCAACGAGGGCTTCAGCGGCCTCACGCGCCAACGTCGGCCACGCGCCGCCCGCCAGATCGGCCACCGCCAGCAAAGGCTCCCAGCCGTCGGCCTGACGATCCTCGACAGATGGCGGCATGACGGGTCGCGCTTCCTCGGCGTCGGCGGCCACCATGCGCGCCCAGCCGATCAAGCGTCGGCACAGGGCCGCACCTTCCGGGGTATGAAGGCGGTGACGGAAAGGCTCAACGCGCTCGCCGCGTAAACGCCGGCGCATACGAATGATGATGCTGCGGGTCAGGATGGTGTCCGGCAGCCAGCCAATCCCGGCCAATGCAACGGCGGCATAGCTCTCGATCTCTTCAGTCTCGACAATCGTGCCGCGAACCACGCAGCGGCCAAACTTGGCGCCGCGCCTATGACCGCTATTGATAAAGGCCCGGATGTCCTCGTGCTCCTTCGCCCTGGGACCAAAGATGGTGTCGATCTCGTCGAACAGCACGGTCGGCTGTCCCTCATCGCTGCCGGTCTTGCGGAACAGGTAGGAGGCCGACGAGTTCATGGTGTTGATGGGACGGGGCACCAATGGCTCGGTTACCTCGAGGCACCGCGTCTTTCCGCTTTCCGGCTCGGCCGACAGAAACGCAAGACGCGGCGTGCTTTCCCACGCCGACATCAGATGCGTATGCGCAATCCACAGCGTGTGCGCGATGGTGGCATGCTCAGACGGGTAACAGACGAACCGATCCAAATAGGTGCGCACATCGTCGAGTAAAGGGGCACCGTCGTGCTCGGCCACCGCGTCAATTGCGACGTCCTCCTCCCTTTGCCTGTTTTCCCGTAACAGCCGTAACCCGCTCTTCACCAGTTCCGGGATCTCGCGGTGGCGTTCCTTCCAGCGCTTGTCGTGCGGTGCCTCCGATCTCGCCATCAGACTACGCAGCGTATTGACCACCGCACCGGGATCGGTTCCCGCCTTAACAAGCTTGGCGGCGAGATCGCGCAAGCTGTCGTGCAGGGCATGGCCGGCGAGAATGTTCGCATAAAGATCGCCCCAGTTGCCAGACGCATCGCTGCCGTCGGTACTTTCGCCACCAGCAGGCGCATCACTCTGCTTGCCGTTGGCGTTGTCGTTCCTGCTGCGCTGATAGCCGTGGTGCAGCATCACCGCTGCAAGATCGTCCATCAATGCCTGCGCTTCGGCCTCGTCAATCAACGGCAACTCCGCGCGCTTGGTGTTGCCGGGATTGCCGCCGCTCCACTGGTACATTTCTTGAGTGTCGGGGTGAACGCCGTGGACGACAACTTGCTGGCCACGGCAGAGGAACTCGACCTTCTGGTTGGTGTCACCGTCAGGCGCGGTCAGCAGGACGTGTACCTTCGCGAATGGCATATCGGTGCGGAACGGAATTGCGACCTTAGGACGACGCCCATAACGCAGCAGGACCTTGCCGCGCTCACCGAACCGCTCGCGCACCAGCGCGACAGCGTCATCAACGGCGGCCTCGTCCAGAATGTCGATATCCAATGTCGGGCAATGCGCGCAGAGCATGCCGGTGTTGGTGGCGCAGGGGTACAGCCTGCTCCAGATAGCAAGATCGTCTTGGGAGACCCCGACGCGCTCCGGCCAGCCCTCGAGAACCGCCGCTTTGCCCTCCACCGGGGTCGGCACGTACCCGGATTTGATCATGTGCTGGCGTACGTCGGTGGGTGTCACGGCTGGCCTCGTCGAAATTGAGACTAGGAAAGAGCGAGGCCGAAGCCTCGCCTTCGCAACCTTGGTTAGCGGATGGGATCGTTCACCCCGCCGCTATCGTGCGCGATGGCGATCACCTCCGCGCCGGGAATGCTCCAGTCCACGATCTTGAAATACGGCTTGGACTTCATGCCGTAGTCTGTCGGCATGACCCGCCATTCCAGCGACACCAACGGCACGACGCCGGGGCGAAGACGGCGGGCGATGCGTACGGCGTTCTTGAGATCGTCCACCGCGCTGCGTCCACCGGCCGAGGCCGTGCAGAAGGTGTATGCCGTACACGTGTGCGGGTCGATGAGCAGCACCTCTCGCGAGTTCTGCAACGGGTCGGTGGGCTTGTCGTCGGGACCGCATTCCCACTTGCTCTCGTCGGTGTAGCCGAGCTCGTGACGCTTGGGATAGTGGCCATCGATCTCCCTCACGAAGTCGACGACCTTGCCGTTTTCCCACCGCTTCCAGCCTGTCTTGATACCCAAAGCGATGTAGCGGCTGCCATTGGGGATCGCCGCCTTTTCCTTGCCGGCAAACCACTGTTTGTCGTCAAAGCGCAGCAGCGTGCCCTGGATCTGACGACCGGCACCATCGTCGTCGATGGGGCTGTTCCAACCATCATCAACGAGTGTGTAGGCCTGCATGGCAGTGCCAGCGTCAGCGTTGTTTACGTTGTCGGCCATTGTCTTTTCTCCTCTTCCTTGCTCACTAAAAAATACGGCGGCACCGCTCGTCACGGTGCCGCCGTCAAGTCGTCTAGGCCGCCCCGCGCAACTCGTGCAGGCATCCCTGCAGTTCGTTGAGGAACTGAACGGCGGCGTTGATCGCGACATGCGCCTCGTTCGCGCCGCCGAGATCGTCCGGGGGGATGCGGCCGGCCGCCATATCCAGACCGAAAATCAATTCGCCGATCGTCCGGTCGAGGATCGCGTTGCCGATCGTGCCGCAGAGGCTTGCAGCCCCTGCCTTCTTCGCATAGATGATACTCATCTACCTGCGCCTCCGGGCGCGCTCCGGCCCGCTTGTTGTTACCTCTCGGGGGGTCGGTATTTGCCGAGATTGCAGGTGGCTTTCGACTTGGCGGTCAGGCCACCTGCGTTCATTCCCAGGAGACGAGGCCAACACAGAAGCGCCCCGGCGGCCTCAGCTCCGGGGGCGTTTTCGTTTAGCGGGGCTTGCGGAGCATCAGCGCGTCGCGCAGCCGCACGCCAAGACGGCGCGGGCTCAGCTCGACCAGCTTGTCGTGGTGGTGACGTTTCCACGAGTCTGCCGAGAGGCTGGAAACCTCTTCGGCTTCCTGCATGCTGATGATCCGATCGAGCTCCAATGCTGATGGGAGCTTGAAATGGTTGTCGGTGGGCGTGGTCATTGCATCTTCTCCGCAACGAGCATCAACAGGCTCAATGCGCAGGAGACAGCACCTAATGTAAGTTTGCACTCCGCACGTTCCGCAATGCGGATCGTGCGGATGCTGCGGACGGAAATATTAGCTGCGACCAAGCGCGCGACTGACTGTGTCCCAGGAGGGAGTCGCGATCTCCCGCTTCTTGCTGTCGTCCGACAGTTCGCCGGCGACCTGCCCTCGCACAACCTCGGTCGGGATGTCGTCGGGCACCTTGCCGTCGGGCGGATAAAGCTTTTTCAGCACCGACAGAACGCGGCCCTTTTGCGAGCCTACTTTCTTGTTTTCGTCTGGCGCTCCTGGCAGCAGCGCCCGCAGATGGGGGGACGGCACCCTGATCCCTAGGGCTTTCGCGCCAAACATTGATTTCTCGCGCGCCCCGTTCTTATTCTCATCCCACCAGATGTTTAGACTCGCGCGCCAGAATGCAGGGTCACCGTTGTGGTATGCAGCCGAAGGAAGAAGGTAACCGACCTCCGATTCCTTCTCTTCCTCCCGCAGCCTTGCTATGTCATCCGCGTTCGGTCCCTCAAATGACGTGCAGTCCCATGGCAGCCGACCGCTAGCCATCCATTCCGTCAGCCGTTCTTTCGCCAACACCTCCGACCCACAGGCTTTGGTTGCAAGTGCCAGGGCCTCATGCAGCCAGATCCAAACGACTGTGGTAGATGTGCTGTTAGACTTAGCCATGGCTCTACCCCGTGGCTTAGTTAGGTCGGTCAGGGCGTTTAGAGCCGCCCTGGCCGGCCGTTATTATACGTGCTGTATAGACATCAACTATCGCAAAATAAGCTTGTGTTAGCTCTTAGCGCGTGGTTCCAGAGAAGCGCGATTCGCACCGGCTGCACGCTGGCCATGCCTGCTCGTCGCCATCAAGGCGATCACCACGTCGATGTCTCGCGCAGGATTAGCATGAATGCGTCACAGCGCAGGCAGATGCGCCGTAAACCCGATCACCAATTGCAACGCGATCGGCCGGGTAGAGCTTCATAGATCACGCCCATAGCCGTGTCCGGCTCGGCCACTGTGCCGCCGAGGCGATGAGGGACGCTGCGGATACAATGGACGGTACCCGCGCGATCAAAACGGAGTATCTTCGCCGCTTGCCTGTCGAGGCGCGGAGGTGCCTTCAGGCACCTAGATATTTAGGAACATGCGCAAGAGAAAATCTGAGAGCAGCGCGCGCTATTTTTTTCTGCGCAATTCAAGAACTGCTTGCAGCACAGTGCTTTTTTGAATCGCTATTTTTTTCTTAGCCCCAAAAATTGGTCGATCACCACTCTCTGCCGTGCTATATCGTGTGCGTATCCATGCTTTTTCAAATGATGCCGAGGTGAAGAACGGCGCGGCCGAAGTTTGGGGTAAGTTCACGATGATCGCAGACCCGGAAGTCGAAACCGAGTATGGCACACCGGACAATTCCCGGCCTCGACGCATGCTCAACGAGAAACAACTTCTGGACATCGTTCCGCTGAGCCGCACCACGCTTTACAGGATGGAACAGGCAGGTCGGTTTCCGAAGTGCACTTACATCAGCCCGAACCGGCGCGTCTGGTATGAAGACGAGATCGTGGCTTGGCAGAACGCCGTTGATGAATTCGATCCGCATCGGGCTCGGGGCAAAGGACGGCGCGCGCGTGCGATTGCTGTTGGGGGCAAACCGGACATGCGCCGCCGAGCTTGAGCGCGAACCGATGACCGTCCTTGAAGATTTCCAGCAGCTGCGCTGACTATTGCAGCGTGCATCTCGATTTCTCACCTTACCCTCCCGCGAAGGAAGACGATCCGGGCGATTCGGCGTTCGAGAAATCCATCGCGAGCATCTATGTCGTCGCTGGCCGCGCGAAGGTCGATCCATCGTCGATGTGACGCGCGCGGCGCTGACGAGCACGACGAAGACGGGAAATAAAACGCGCCCGCGCGCTGAGTTCAAAGCCGGCCAGCCTTGTCATAAGCAAATGTTTTGTAAAATTGTCCACTTAACTCTAAATCGGGTTCCGAATATTCAGGCCAGTCCTATGGCGTATGGTGCGTCTCATTAAACCATGCGCTTCCGTTACGTACCAAAAGCCAGCGCGGCCAACGTACCGAGGACTGCACATGAACAAGCATCCTACCGAAGGGCTGCTCTTTTTTGATGGCCGCCAGGATTTGCAGATCATTGCTTACGATGTCAGCCGAACCGGCGCCGTCGTCCACTCAGACCGGCTCGGCCTGCTACCGATCGATTTTTACATCACGTTCGACGACTTTCTGACGGTGGCAAGATGCCGGCTCACATGGCGCTATCGCGACGATTTCGGCGTCGTTATCGACCGCTGGCTGGATCTGCGCCGGCGGATCGCGGGCAACCAAGCAGGATAAGGCGGATCGCATCGGCTCCGGTGGACAACCATGAAAAAACCGCCGCGCGATTATGTTCGCGCCTCGATCAGAAGCGCTGATGCGCTGGTGTACCAGCCGTGCTCGCACGGCGACCAGCAAGGGCCGTCAGTGGTTGGTTATGCATCCCCTGACGGCCTTTTTCTGGTGTGCGCTTCGTTGTGGCGCGCGTCGTTCAGCATCCTCGGCGGCGAGCACATCGTATGTCCAAGCGCCGCCCATCCATGGGCTGTCGGCTCCATCATCACCGTGTGGTCATCGATTTTCCGTCCATACTCGATCAGCCCGGCGCGCCAAAGCCACCACACCGACTGTGAGCTGCGGCTCGCACGATTCACAAAGCCGAACGAGAACACGTGGGGGTCATGCGTGACTTCGCCTCGCGCGGCGGCTTCCAGCGCCCTTCGCCGCGACTTGGTCAGACCTATGTCGTCCGGAAATTCCTGCGCCATCTTCCAACATTGCCGTCCTGAAGGAAACTAGGCCGCGAACCATAGCTGATGATGGCCCACTTTTGAGCGTAGGAACACGGGGCAAACGTCGGCCCCGGCGCCGGGGCTGGGGGCTGGAAAGGCGCCGGAGCCGCTACCTCGCCCGCCGTCAGAGAGATCTATGGAGGTAGGACATCCGTCAGGGGCGAGGGCGGTGAAACGCTGAGGTAACTAGCCGTCGTCAGCAAGTGCAGTTTGTGCCATTCGGCGTATCAACAACGGAAAAGCCATTGTCGCTGATGGATACACAGGAACCGGTGTTGCGAAGCGAGATTTCGACCATAGTGTGTGCGGGCGAATTGGCCGCTTTTTGCAAAGGATGAATCGGGACCCAGGGCGCGCTGGAAAGTAAGTTGGACCGAGCAAGAGGTCGAAAAGCTCAAATTGCTGGCGGGCACCATGCCGCTCTCGCTGATCGCCAAGGAGCTTGATCGCACCACGGGCGCCGTGCTGGCGAAGGCGACGGCAGAAAAGCTCATGATAATCGTGCACACACGTAGCGGTCGGGCCTGAGCCCACGCGCCGCAGATTTCATTTGGGGGAGGTATGGGCGTGGATCGGGAACGTCAGCGCGGATTGGACGCAGGCCGGCGTTGGGCCAAGGTCGCGACCGCACATGAGATTGCCACCGTGGTCAGCGGATCGTTCGACGACGTTTGCCGCATCATGCCGCCCGATGTATCGGACCACTTCGTTGGCGGCTTCCGTGAGGGGGTGCTCCACGTCTGGCTCGGTGCGTGATTTACCTGCAAACAATTGGAGTGCGGTATCAAAAGACAAATCTGACGCCGCACGTAGTCCCGTGCCGCCACACTACATGGCAACGCCTCGTCGTCTTGAAGCCATCCAGCGACAGATCGAAATCGCGAGAAAACACGTAGAACGGGCAGTGAAACTTCGCCCCCTGATCGTTCACGTCCTTCACCACGCAGCCATAAACGCTGTCAATTCCGTCAAAGTGAATCATCGCGGGTTGGTTGATTTCAATGCGCGCCAATGCTCGCCGCTCAATCATCGGACCAACTCCAAAAGTCATTGGATCAAAAAACTAACGCGATGATCGGCGCAGACTAGCGCGACGATTTAGATTTAAAAGTAAGGGACCATAACTTTCTAAAATTGTGCGAGGTTCAAATCTTTCCAAACGTGCGCGCGCGTGGTGCCACGGCAAGCCGCCGAGAAGTACGCCAAACCGCCGCTGTAAACTTCGGCCATCAAATGACCAATTGCGCGGGCTTCCGCTGATCTATCAGGTCTGCCTCTTCACGATTTCAAATCCCTTTGCCTGCAATTCCAGCAGTATGCCCTGTGCCAAGTGAGTGCACTCTTCGGGCTTGATCCAGTGCGGACTTCTCCAATCCGGGTCGTCCTCCTTTGGGTAACTGGTGAATGCGGAGCGAATGGCGGCTTCGATCACGTCGATGGGATTGTCCGACATCTGCATCCCTCACGCATTTGGCGAAATAGATCAAAATCCTGGGAATTAAAGAACAAGCTCAGCCGGACACTCACCCGGCGGCCCTCTCCGTTTGGAAGAACGTCACCGACATCAATGGTTTGATCTAGGTCAACGTTGTGCCCTCGGGCTCAGGCACGTGAACAGCTTTGTAGAAGAGAGTTAGATGAACTGGCTCAGCCCCTTGTTCGGCATTGCAATCGCGTTGTCTGGTCAAGATGCATTCGCCAAAAACCGGTTGACCGACCCCGTTAAGATTGCACGAGAATGCAAAAGCGATGTGGAGCGCTTGTGCAAAGCACTTCGGCCCGGTGGCCATCGCATCATACGCTGCCTCAAGGCGCGAGTTGCCGAATTGTCGCCCGCGTGCTCGGCCGCACTTAAGTCAACGGAATAACGGAGGCCAAGGCGATCCGCGTCTAAACAAGGGAGGGAGGCCCCGTCCCGGCACTGCCATCGCGTCACAAGTGGAGCATGCCGATGTGGGTCCTGATGTACTTCTTCTCCTACTCAGTTAGTCCAGCCGCTACAAACGACAGAGCGGAATGGAGGCTGCTCCCAACCGTGGTGTTCCAGGAATTCTAACTCGAGGGCAGCTTGAAGGAGGCAGGAACCAAGCTGAGAAGTGGTTTGGAAGACTTGAAGAGCCTTGGTAAGGCCGACCCAGCGCAGATCATTATTGCCTTCAACGTGGAGTGCGTCCCGAAATAAAGCGCCCCGGGATTGGTTCGTCGTTAGGTTGAACTCAATAAGGAAACAACGGGAGGACCCCAATGATCTACAAGAAAATCCTGATTGCGACGGACGGATCGGAGTTGGCGAACCGCGCTGTGGCGCATGGCCTCAAATTGGCGAAAGAACTCAAAGTCCCCGTAGTTGTTGTGACCGTGACCCCCATGTGGTCGGCCTTGGAGATCGCGCACGAAGCGAGGCTCACCAAGGCCAATCCGATTGAAAGCTACCAAGGCTCGGCAGCGGCGTGGGCCCAAAGAATTCTGAACGAAGCCGACGAGCAAGCAAAGGCGGTTGGCGTCAACTTCGAACTCGTTCACGTACCAGAAAGCGCTCCCGCCGAGGGGATAATCGCAACGGCTGAGAAGCAGGGTTGCGATCTTATCGTGATGGCCTCTCATGGGCGTCGCGGTTTAGGGCGTTTGGTACTCGGCAGCCAAGCCAATGAAGTCCTCGCGTACAGCAAAGTGCCCACCCTAATCGTGCGTTGAGTTCAGTGAGGCCGGTCAGCGTCGAGGTCGCAAGAAGCCTGCACAGCGCGCCGGGAGCGCCGGGCTACAGGAAACCGCGCAAGCCGCGCCAGCGTGACGCTGGCGCTCGCCGTGACGTGTGGCGAAAGGCACAACACCGCCGGGAGCGGACTATGATCGCTCGGCGGTGTTGGTATTTCCATGGCTAGGCGCTGAAATCCCCAGCGCACCCAAGCTTGCACGAGGGTTGCCGAGCCCAAATGACATAGATCAAATTTCAATATTTTCGGTGCAGGCCAAAGCCGGGATTTCAGGCGGCGAGGTCGGCGCAATCAGCCGGGCCGCCGGGCGCAGCCCCAGTTCGCGCCCAAACGGCAGGATGTGAAACTAGGGCCTAATAGGGCCCGGCAGGTTCGGGCGGGCCGTTCGTTAGCCGGGCAACAACCGAAATATGCGCTTACTTTCCAATACTTACGCCGCCTCCAAAAGGTCGAAAAAATCGCTGGCGGAAAGGACCACACGGTTTTGCCGTACGCACGGCCCGCTTGTTCGCAGCATTATCCTCCGGCGTTGTCGACGTTGCCGAAAGAATGCTGGCGAGACGAACCTAACAGCGCCGCTCGTCGGCACGAAGCTTCGGGCTCACAGGGACTACCCGCCCTGCCCGCACCTCTCGCACCCAACGCTGCCGCGTCCACCGCAAGCCCGGCTCGCGAAACGTGACGACACAAGATCGCCCCTCTTGGGTGAGCCGGGATGGGCGATACATACGCCGCTTCCGAATTTCGGTAAATCTGAATATTTATGGGGGGAGGGGTTGACGGGGTGGCGAAACAGGGCACTGCTGCGGGATCGATCCCGCAGCACTCGCTGACCCCTTTAGAACTTCATCTCAAGCTTGTAGGCTCGCTGCGGCGGCGGACCCACCTTGAAGAACTTGACGTAGATCTTCTCGTATTCATTGTACGAGTAACCGCTGGTCAACTCGGACACGAATCCATCGAGGAACTGTTTCCACGTCAACTCGCCGAGCTTGTAGGCGATGCCGTAATTCTGAAAGCCGCTAAAGAGCTCCGGCACAACAGCGAGTTCCGGGTTTTGGGCCGCATACCACATGCCAATCGGCAGATCGACGCCAATCGCCTGCACTCGCCCCGACCGCAGCGCCAGGAATTGCTGGTCGACGCTGTCAAAGCTCGCAATTTTTGCCTGCGGTACAAATCGTTTCATAGAATCGATCTGCTCGGGAACCGTCAACGTTCCGATGGTGATCTCGGCCTTATCCGCATCCTTGAGCGCCTTTATCGTGCTGTCCTTGCGGACCAGCAGCGTAAACCCGGTATCAAAATATCGGGGCGTGAAGCCGACGCGCGTCAACCTGGTGGGGGGTGAATTGAGCTACCATGTCGACCCACAACCAGCCGCAAGTGCCTGATTTTGCAAATGGTGGGCGCACCAGGGCTCGAACCTGGGACCCGCAAGCAGTTTAGCCAGTGAAATCAAAGCGATGTCTGTAAAAGAATGGTCGTAGACTGCTCTGCCTGTCTGTTGGCAATCGAGAGATACGGCGACTGGATGGGATAGCCCGTCGGCGACTTCACCATCGAATGGTTGATTGATACGCGTGAGAGCGGCGGCGTCCATCTTCGTGCGCAGACGCTTATTCGTCGCAGATTCGACGAATGCACTCCAACTTTTGTAAATCATTGATTTTATGGCGCGCCAGTCAGAATAAAACTGCGAACTCTTATACTATTGAAATCACGCTGTAATTCTTAGCGGCATAGTTTCCAGGCTTCGGCCAGAGAGGGACCTAAGGATGCGGATAGCGCGGGGCGTTATTGGCCGACGGGGCGTCGGTTCATGTCCTCCAGGAGTTCGCGCATCGCATCGAATTGCGTGCCGAAGCCTTTCCAATCCCCTGCCTTCAATCGCTCCACTGCCTGGTTATAGCGATCAAGCGCCTCCCTGGACTGATTTGCCGTGGGGCTTGCCAGAGGCGTCTCCTCCGTCCTGCTCGAGGCGACAGGCGCAGAACCGGATTCCGTGAACAGGGCCGACAACGCCTCAGCGAGCGTTTCCTTCATCACGACGCGCTCACCATAAGCTGCGATCACGCGCTTCAGCTCCGGCAGGTGTCCGTGCTCCGCCCGCAGATACAGTGGCGATACATAAAGAATCGAGTTGTCGATCGGGATCACAAGCAAATTGGCGCCGCGGATCACCCGCGAGCCCATTTGGTTCCATAGCGTGAGCTGTTGCGAGATCTCGGTCGTCTGATTGATGCGCGCCTCGATCTGGAACGGCCCGTAGACGAGCTTGTCCTTGGGAAACTCGTAGACAATCAGCTTGCCGTAGTCGGGCGCGTCGCAGCGCGCGGCGAGCCACGCGATCATGTTGTCACGGCGGCTCGGCACCATGGGAAGCATGAGGAAGAACTCGGCCTGCGGTTCGCCGGGCAACCGCATGATGATGTAATAGGGGGTCATCACCGAGGTGCCGTCACCGCCCGGCTGACGCGGGAATTGCCAGAGATCCTCGCGGTTGTAGAAAACGTCGGCCGCCTCCATGTGGTAGGCTTGGTACAGTCGGGCCTGAATCAGGAACAGGTCTTCCGGATAGCGAATGTGCTTCCGCAAGTCCGGCGGCATCGTCGTGAACGGCTTGAACAAGCTCGGAAAGATGCGCTGATAGGTCGCCGCAATCGCGTCGCCGGAATCAATCAGGTAGAAGTCGACAGTCCCGTTATACGCATCAACGACAACCTTCACCGAATTGCGAATGTAGTTGAGATCGAGACCCGGTGCGGGCTCTGCATACGGGAAATAGGAGCTCGTCGTGTAGGCGTCCTGCATCCAGAACATGCGCCCACTGCTGACAACCAGATAAGGATCATGATCGAGCCTGAGGAACGGAGCGATCGTGCTCACCCGCTCTTGGATATTGCGCCGGATCATGATCCGACTATCGATCGTCATGTAGTCTGAAAGAACCAGGTTCGGGTCGCTGAAATAGTAAGCAAACAGCATTCTCGTGGCCATTCCCCCGATCGGGATGCCGCCGGCGCCGCCATAGGCCGCATAGGCGTTCTCTTTCCCCTTCGGATAATCGAACTCCGGCGTGCTGCCCTTGACGATGACGTAGTCGTCGGTCTGCTCGCCGAAATAGATGCGCGGCTCGTCGATCTTGGGACCGACGTCTGCGACGGGAGGAATATTCCGCAGATAGAACAGCGGCAGTCCCTCGGCACTCTTGCGTGTGACCGGACTCATCACCGCGCCATTGCCGTGGGTGAACAGCACGTGGCGATTGACCCAAGTCTGGGCGTTCGGCGGCAGCAGGGAGGACCGCAGTTCGCGGGCCGAGAGCATCACGCTCTGGTAGGAGCCATCGAGCCAGTAACGATCAACGTCGAGGTCATGGAATTTGTAGTAGGTGCGGATTTCCTGGAGTTGCGCGTAGGTATCCGACAGCGGCAGCCAGTCCCACAGCCTGATATTCTCAACTGTCGCCTTGTTGGCTTCGAGCACCTCGGGGGTAAGCTTCTGCTCGGCGGTAAACGGCTTGGCTGCGATCTGATCGAGATCGTATGCCTGCCGGGTCAGCGCGATGTTGCGTTCAATGTAGGGCTTCTCCAGCTCCAACTCGCTTGGTTTGACGAAGAACTGCCGGAATAGCCCAGGGACGACGCCGGACAGCACGAACGTGCCGACGCCGACGAGCACGATCGCCACGGCCGGAAGCCGGTAGGTGCGAACCCGGATGTTCGCCCAGGCGGCAAGCGCCGCGATGATCGAAAGTGCGATCATCAGCCACAACACCGGCAGCCCCACATGCACATCGGTGTAACTTGCACCGACGACGACGCTATTGTCGCCGTAGAGCAGCAGATAGCGGTCGAGAACATAGGACCAGGCTTTTACCGCGAAGAGAAAGCCAAGGAGAGCCGAACCATGAGCGATCGCTGTTGGCGATATCGATCGGCGGTGAACGTCGTATTCGATGTCGCCGTGCACCCAGTAGATCGCCGCGGCGAAAAGCCCGTTCAGAACGAGCGCGAGCATCATCCAGTTCTTGATGAGGATATAGGCGGGCAGTGAGAAGAGGTAGAAGCCGATGTCCTTGTTGTAGAGCGGATCGTCTGCGCCGTGGGGTACCTGATAGACAAATCGCAGGAAGACGCCCCAGTTGCCGACTTCGGCAGATGCAACAAGAAGAGCGAGCAACGCTGCACCGCCTGCGATCAACCGGGGCCACGGCAGTCGATCGCGCACAAGCGCAAGCAGATCCGGCGGCGCGTTGCCCGCGGCGCTCCACGCCGGAGCGGCGACAAGCTGCGTCGACCGCTGTCGGGCAAAGCGAAGTGCGAGCCATCCGTTCAACCAAAGGATGACGGTGGTTCCTGTCCAGACTGCAAGAAAGACGACGGCTTCGGCGCCGAATGTTGTCCAAAAAACCTGCAGATAACCGATCGAGGAAAACCACAACCAGTCGACCAGGAGGTCGCTCGCGAGCCCGAGCAGGATGAGGCAAGTCCCACTGACGACGGCCGCAACGATGAACCCGACCACGGCATTTTGCCTTGGCACCTTGCGTCCGGGTCCGGTAATCCCGATCGTCATGATTTCATTATAGCGGAAATGGGAGAAGCCCGCCGCTCGATTTCGCGGTCGGGATTAGCGCCTCGAGGCGAGGACACGGGTGCTCGAACCTGCATCGCCGGGATCGCGGAACAGCGCAAAGTGGCGAGGTCGGCTGATGCAGCCGCGCTGCCAGTCAGTCGTCAGGCGACAGGGCGCTCTCGCAGCGGAGCCGGACCGTATAGTATCGCGAAATAGCGCAACTTGGCGCACTACCTGAATAAAATTGCGAACCCGTATATAATTGCGGATGGAAGACCTATGTTGGGTCTATAGTCAGGCAGCCGCCCATCGTATGGCGAGAGTCTGCAGGGAGGATCTCACGGTGGATGGTTTGCATTTTGCACCGGAGGTGATGTCATGGCCATTGCTCCCACGCTCCAGAAATACCTAGCCGCTGAAAACATCCAATACGAGGTGATCCCGCACGAGCTCATCATGACGTCCGCGCGAACGGCTGAGGCATGCCATATCTCGGGCGATCGCCTCGCCAAGGGCATCGTGTTGCGGCGCGACGGCGAATACATGCTGGCCATCTTGCCCGCATCGCATCACCTCCGCCTGTCGGACCTAAGGACAAGTCTCGGCGACAATGTCCACATGGCCGATGAACCCGAGATCAATCGGCTGTTCAGCGACTGTGCACATGGTGCAGTTCCTGCCGTCGGCAAATGCTACGGGTTGGATATCATCGTCGACGACAGCATCGAGGCACAGCCGGACATCTATATGGAGGCCGGCGATCATGAGACGCTGCTTCATATGGGTCACGCGCAGTTTGCGCGCCTGACGGCCAACGCACCGCACGGGCGCTTTAGCGCGCACGACTGAGGATTTTGCGCACCGCCCATTGCCTTTGCGATCCTGGGCGGGGAACCCTGGACGCGAAGTCGCTGTTAAATTGTTGGGGAAGGTGACGGCGACAGCGTTGGCGTTTGTCTGGTCGGATCGCCAAGGAGTGATGCTTTCTCCTGCGACCCCGCACCCGATCGGTTGTACAGTTCAGAAAATGGGGGCGCTGCTGCATTGCATCAATGCACCTGAAACCCAGGAACGGAGGCTCGCCATGAAAGTCAAAGACGTGATGCACAAGGGTGTCGACTGGGTCAGCCCCGACACCCCTATCACCGAGCTCGCCAAATTGATGCGGGCGCATGACATCGGCTGCATTCCGGTTGGCGCGGACGACAAGCTGGTCGGGATGGTGACCGACCGCGACATCGTCTGCAAAGGGCTCGCAAGCCACAACTTCGATGCCGGCCGCGCGACGGCGCACGATGTGATGACTGAAGGCATCCATTGCTGCCGGGAGGACGATGACCTCGCAAAGGCGATGCGTCATATGGAGAAGCTGCAGGTCCGCAGGCTGCCGGTGATCAACAAGAGCAAGCGGATGGTCGGCATGATCAGTCTGGGTGACGTCAGCCATTCCGCGTCAGGTGATGTGCTGACCGAGACCGTCAGGAGTGTTTCGGCGCATCACTGAAATTCGGCCAGGGAAATACGGCCAGGCTCCTCTCACGATCGCCGCTCGATCCGACGTTGAGCTGAGCCCGAGCCATGCGTTTAACAGGGAACCATCGCGCGGCGCGAGAGCGGCGGCCCGACGTGCTCCACTTTGCGCCGGTGTGAACGTAAGACCGCGGTCGGACGGCGCGGCAATTGGAGGACACTATGGCTTGGCGTGACGATAAGGCCCGTTCAACCCTGATCCGCGATGCAGCGGGAAGCGTGCAGCCAGGCAGGGCTCCTCGGAGCTTTGCCGAGCTTCTGTTCGGCTACACCAATGTCGAGGACCTTGCCAATCACGATGCCTCGTCGCTCGCCTTCCTGGCGGAACAGGCCTGGGGGCACGTGCGAGCGATCGAGGCCGCTTCTGGTTTCTCCAGTGCCCTTCTCAGTTCGAGCCCCATCTGGTCGAGTATGAGCCGCTCCTTTCTGGCAAGCGGTTGCTGGCGTTGACCTAGACAGCGATACTTCTCGTCACACGAGGGTGCTACGCGATGGTTTAGCAATCGATCAAAGGGCGAGTTGCGAACACGGGGACCCAAGTGTCCATAGACTCCCCTCCTTACGCAGCATCATATTGTCTCGGTCGCGCAACGACTGCAGTCTTACACTCGCCCTACCTTTTTCTACGACAGTCACGGTCATCGTGTCATGTTCGAACGTCACCTCGATGTCAGCGCCAGCATCGACAGCAGTTCCGATCATTACCACCTCGACAAATTCCAGGCCGTCGCTGTCGCCGAAGATAGCGCGCTTGATGGCTAACCAACTTTGGACCGGCACCTTGAGGGGGTCGCATTCGTTTGCGTAGGCTACAACCACGCTGCCGCGAGGCTTGACGCCGTTACGCACGAGATAGATGCCTTGGCTACCGACAAGCCAGAAACCGGGTAAATATCGGCCCTTCATGGCGCGCACCGAAACCGGCCATTGCAAGATGGCCTCATTCCAGAGCATTTGCAGTCTTGCATGAGGAAACGTCAGCTTCATTGAAGTTGGCTCCGACGAGCTGCGTAGGTCTCCGTGATCGCGGCGGCGATCTGGTCGCGTGGCACAACGCACACGATCCGAGCATCATTCGGCAGGGAGAACGTCAACCAATAGGTTTCGTCGTCGTGTGCGGCAATCACCACGACGGTTTCGACGTAAGCCGCCTTGCGGTTGTCGGCGACGGTAAAGCCGGCATCCGTCAGCGCTGTGCTTTCCTGCTCGTCAAACTTCACGGCGTTATCTCGTTTTTAGAGGACATCCCCGCGACTCGTGGTTTATCCGCGCCGTCCACGTATGCCTTGTTAAATCGCGTCAAGGTTGTGAAGTATCGGTAATGTCTTGCGACGGCGAGAGCCCGGCACACTCCGCGTCATGGCTGCGGGAGTGAGAACCTAAGTCACTGAATGATCTTCATTGTCTGCGCAGCGCCTCTCAATATTCAGCAGGTCGTCCATTGGCGCCGCCGCGGCGCCCAGCGGCGACTGCGTCCAGATGCCGCGCCCCGCGTCAATGTCAGGATGACCAGCATTGGATCCGGCCAGGTCGGTTGTTACTGCGATTTAACTGGCTGATTTCTCCGGATCGGGCGAGGGCTACGCGCGACCCGACGCCGTCAGCGAGAACTACCAACAATGCCGGATATTGAAATTACCGACGAGTGCCGCGCTCTGATTGCGGCCGAGTTCCCGTCCGACGATACCGGACAGCGCCTATCAAGCGGCAAATGGCAGCTAGTGATCGATGAGGAAACGTGGCAACGGCTGCACAAGATACGCCGGTCCGGCGAGTCAATATCGGACTGCATCATTCGCGTTATAATCATCACCCAGCACAAGCGTGGCTTGCTGTAGCTGCAGCCGGCGGGAAGGGTGCTGGCCTCCCGGCGAACAGATGTAAATGAGTTCAAGTTCGCCGCGCGCCGCTTAGGTGCGAGAAGGTGCACGCGCTCACGACGACATCGTCAATCAGGAAGCAGTTTCCCTATCCGCATTAAAGATCCAAGGACGTAATCCGCCGATCTTCCTGAGCGATGGCTTCGGACAGATATCTCTTCTCCTTGGCCAAATCCGCAGCTGGCTGGCTGTTAGCTGACATCGGCGCAAACTTGATGGCGGCAGGAATGCCCATCCGAATCGCCGCCAGCTCCACCAGCAAGGAGCCATTCATCTGCAGTCGAGACGGTATGCCGTACATCAATGAGTCGCTGGGCAACGCTTTCAAGAACGCCCACGTCGAAGCCGGCGTCATCGACAAGTGAGTGCATTGGCTTCGCAAGGCAGCCGCAACCCGAGTTGCCGAGAACGGCGCACGAGCTGATGGCGTACGTTGCCCACCGGGCGCAGGATTGGCAGCCACTCTTGCGCCAGCTAATCGGCCGCAGCCACGGCCCCTTGTCTGGCTATCTCGCCTCCTGGCTGTGCGAACCTTATCAGTTGGCTAACTGACTCCCTTAGCGACCAAAGTTTATCAGTTCGGTCCATTTTCATATTGGGCCAGTCAGTTGCTAACTGCCCGCCCGCGACCAAACCTTATCTTTCGTCTGACCGATGTATTCGCCCAGTCAGCACGAATTGGATTCGTTACGTCATCGACAGCCTATTTGAAGCCTCAGATTTCTCTCACAGTCTAAGAGCAAACGGATCACGCTCTTCGTTCGAGAAGTCGATCATCACGTTCTTGGTCTGCAGGAATTCGTCCAGCGCCGCGACGCCGCGCTCCTTGCCGAATCCAGAGTCCTTGAACCCGCCGAATGGGGCCATCGCGCTCGAGGCGCGGTAGGTGTTGACCCAGACAGTTCCGGCATGAACCGCACGAGAGACTCGCAAAGCGCGCGACAGGTTCGTCGTCCAGACCCCGGACGCCAATCCGTATTTGGTGTCGTTGGCGATGCTGATCGCTTCTTCCTCGGTGTCGAAGGGAATGATGGACAGCACGGGTCCGAACACCTCCTCCTGGGCGATCGCCATCTTGTTGTTCACGCCGGTAAAGATGGTCGGCTCGATGAAGAGACCCTTCCCGAGAGCGTCTCCGGACGCGGGCTTTCCCCCGCAAGCGAGAACGGCGCCTTCCCCCTTGGCGTCAGAAATGCATTTCAGGATACGGTCGAACTGAGGCTCGTTCGCCACCGTGCCCATATCCGTCGTCTTCTCCAGGGGGTTCCCCAAGCGGATCTTGCCCGCGCGATCGACGAGGCGCCTGGCGATTTCATCGTGAACCGAGCGTTGAACAAGAAGCCGCGAACCAGCAATACATGTCTGCCCTGTCGCGCCAAAAATGCCGGCGAGAGCTCCGACAGTCGCCTTGTCGAGGTCGGCGTCCTCGAAGATGATATTGGGAGATTTGCCGCCCAACTCCAATGTCACGGGCACGAGCGTGCGGCCCGCCTCCGCCGCGATCTGACGACCGACATTCGGGCTTCCTGTGAAACTCACGCGATCGATCCGGTCGCTCGTGAGCAGCGCCTGCCCTGTCCTGTAATCGCCGGTTACGACGTTGACGATACCTGCCGGAAAACCTGCCTCGCGGACCAGTTCGGCGAATTCCAGCGTCGTCACCGATGCATGCTCGGACGGCTTGATGACGACGCAATTGCCCGCCGCGAGTGCCGGGGCCAGCTTGTTAGCAAGCAGGCCCATCGGCGAATTCCAGGCGGTGATGAGAACGGCGACGCCGATCGGCTCCCGACGCGTGAAGTCAAACACATCGCGCTGGTCCAGCGGAATCGTATCGCCAAAAATCTTGTCGGCGCAGCCCGCGAAGAACCGGTAGGCGCGGGCGGCAAAGTGCATCTGCCCGTGCGTCTCCCGGATGATCTTTCCGTTGTCGGTGCTCTCCATGATGGCGATGCGCTCGGCCTGGGCATCGATCAGATCGGCGAGCCGGTTCAGCAAATTTGCGCGGCCAAGACCGGTGGTTTTGCTCCAGACGGTTTCATAGGCTCGCCTCGCCGCCGCGATCGCATCAGCGACCTGCGCCGGCGTTGCCTGCGGCACCAAGGCCCATTCCTCGCGGCTGTAGGGGTTTATGGCCGCAAACCATTCTTGGTTTGGCGCGGTCACCGTCTCGTTGGCAATGGCAATTCCGTACTTCTTCGACATGGTCGATCATCTCCGCAACTGGCGAATGTGGTGTATTTGGTCCGGACGGCGCATCCCGCGCCGGCCTTCGGTTGGTGCTTAGGCGGGGCTTCCGCGGGGATCAGCGTCCAATCGCGCAATCCCGTCGATCCCTTCGCGGGCAGCGGGAAACAGCGAGAGCACTTGCCGGTCGTGCCCCGGAATGATGTGCGACGGGCTGTCGGCCAGTTTCCGGATGACCGCAAAGCCATTCAGCATCTGCTTCGTGTCGAACAACACCGGGAACGGCCGGCGCTGGAGAATGTTGGCGTAATAGTGCGACGCGTCCGAGGCCAGCACCACGTGGCCGCGGCGCGTTTTCACCCTCACGACCTGAAGTCCCGCGGTATGGCCGCCCAGCCAGTGCAGGGATATTCCGTCGTCAAAATCGGAGTTGGGATCATGAAGGGTCACGCGCCCTTCGAAATTCCGCCTAACGATATGGCTGACGTCTTCAGCGTTGTAGGCCTTCTTCTGCTCGGCGTCGCACATGCAGCGGCCGGTGCAGAAATGCATCTCGCGTTCCTGCACGTGGTAGCGCGCTTGCGGAAACAGGTCGTGGTTGCCAGCGTGATCCCAATGCATGTGGGTCAGGATGACGTCCTTGACTTTATCGGGGTTGACACCGATCTGCTTGAGGCCATCGGCGACCGGCCGTGTGACGGCATAATTCCGCGGCCTGCCCGCCTTCTCGTCGAAGCCGGTATCGACGATTACTGTGCAGTCCTGACCAACCAGCGCCCAGACGAAGAAATCCAGTGGCATCGGCGTATCGGGTACATCGCTGTTGTCGATGAAATTCTCCGATGCGCGGCGCTGGTCCTTCCTGGCGTATCGGATTGCATAGATTTCATACTCGGACATATCGATCCTTCACTGGCGTTCGATGCCAGCTTCCTTCGTTGTCGTGGCCCACAATTCGATGTCGTCCTTGACGTGCCTGGCGAAATCGGTCGGTGCCATCCACTGAATCTCGAAGCCGATATCGCCGAGACGGTTTTTGATCTCGGGCTCCGCCAGCACCTCGCGCACACCCTCCGAGAGCTTCGCGACGATCTCCGGCGGCGTGTCCTTGGGAGCAAACAAGCCGGACCATGCGGAGATATTGATGAACGCGACGCCTCCCTCCTTCATGGTCGGGATCTGCGGGAAGAGGGACGCGCGGTCCGGATTCGTGGTCGCAAGCGCGCGGGCCGAACCAGCCTCGACCTGGGAGACCGCGGGGGCCATGTCCATGAAGGTCATCGAGACGCGCTGGGCGATGATGTCGGTGACGACCTGCGGGCTGTTCCGGTAGGGCACGGCGGCAATGTCGATCCCCGCCCGCCGCTTGAACGCCTCACCGGACAATTGGCCGAGTGCATTGGCATATCCGAACGTCAGCGTGCCGGGCTTGGTTTTCGCGAGGGCCACGAGATCAGCCACGTTCTTGACGGGGAGTGCGGGATCAACAATCAGAAAGTAAGGAAACACGCCGAATTGCGAAATCGGAACGAAGTCCGTGATGGGGTCATACTGGATCGATTTCAGCAGGCTGGGGTTCGCGGCGTGCGTGGACGTTCCGCCAACCAGCAATGTGTAGCCGTCGGGCGCAGAACGCGCGGCGGCCGTCGCTCCCAGCGCGCCGTTCGCGCCGACGCGGTTGTCGATGATGATCGTCGCCTTCAGCAGCTCCGACAGCCGCTGAAACACGATGCGCGCCACGCCATCGGTCCCGCTCCCGGGAGCAAACGGGGCGATGACGGTAATCCGTTGTGAGGGATAGGTTTCAGCTGCTGCCGCCAAATTCCCATGTGACAGCAGCAGCGCGATCGCCAACAACAACACTCGCACAGAACCCTCCCATCGCTATTTTTGCAATTTGGCCTTCACGCGTGGATCATGACTTCTTCGAGCTGCCTTCGATGATCCTCACGATGACCGGCCAGTAATTCGCCCCAAAGCCGGCCCGGGACGCTTCCGTCAGAAGACTGGCGCCAAGTGCCGCTTCTCTGGCCTCGATGCCTGCATCCTTTGCCATGTCCAGCGCATAGGACACGTCCTTGTGCATGTAGTCGGTCGAGAACACCCGCTCGGGAAACTCGCGCGCTGCAACCGCCTTGAATCCGTGATTGCGCAGCGCAAAGCTGTCCGCGGAGCCCTTGGAGAGAGCATCAAACAAGGTCTGGGTCGACATGCCCGCCGCGTTCGCGATCGCAGCGGCTTCGCAAAGCGCCGTCACGGTCCCCACCACGACCATGTTGTTCAGGATTTTCACGATCTGGCCGGTTCCGATATCGCCGCAATGGGTCACGTCGGACGCGAAGCATCGCAGCAGCGGCTCGATCCGCGAAAACACGTCCGGCGTCGCGCCGACGGAAATCGCCAGTGTCCCCGCCTCAGCCGCCGCGCGCGTCCGGGCGACCGGCGCATCGGCATAGTCGGCTCCCTTCGCGGCAAAGACTCCGGCCAACTCGCGCGTCAATTTGAGCGGGCTCGTGGACAGGTCGACGATGGTCTGACCGGCGCGTGCAGATTCGAGAAGCCCGCCCGGCATTTCGCAGATCTTCTTCAAATGCTCACCGCTCGGCATCGAAATGAAGACGGTGTCGGCCTTGGCCACCGCGGCAACCGAGCCAGCATCGATGGCCCCCGCCTGAACCAGCCGCGCCACGGGCTCGGCATTGAGGTCGTGGATCAACACCTTCTGCTTCGTCTTCTGCACGAGGTGCCGGCACATGGGTTCACCCATGACGCCCAAACCGATGAAGCCGAAGGTCGAAGTGCCAGTCATGTCAAAGCTCCGGAATTTCCAGACAGAGAAAACATTTAGATGCCGAGATAGGCCCGCCGCACATAGTCGCTGGCCAGCAGCTCCTGGCCCTTCCCGCTCAGCGCGACCGCGCCGGTTTCCAGCACAAAAGCCTTATGGCAGAGGTTCAGCGCAAGCTTTGCATTCTGCTCGACCAGGATGATCGACACACCGATATCACGGTTGATCTCGGCGATGATGCGCGCGATCTCGTCGACGATGATCGGAGCCAGCCCGAGCGAGGGTTCATCCAGAAGCAGCAGGCGGGGCTTTGCCATGAGGGCGCGGCCGATGGCGACCATCTGCTGCTCGCCGCCCGACAACGAACCCGCCATCTGGCTCCGCCGCTCCACGAGGCGGGGGAAGTATCCGTAGATTTGATCTAATGTCTTCTTCTGCTGCGCCTTGTCGCGCTGCGAGTAGCCACCGACCAGGAGATTGTCGAGGACGCTCATCTGCGGGAATACGCGCCGCCCTTCAGGCGAGAGCGCAATGCCGCGCCCGACCCGCTGCGGGGCGGAAACGCCATCGATGCGCTCGCCGTCGAAATAGATCTCCCCGCCGCTCACCGGTTTGAGGCCGATAATTGCCTTCATCGTGGTGGTCTTGCCGGCTCCGTTCGAGCCGATGAGAGAGACGATCGTGCCATCGGCGACAGACAGGCTCAGATTACGGACCGCCGTGAGGGGGCCGTAGGCGACGCTGATCCCGCGAACATCAAGCATGGACCGCTTCCTTGCCGAGATATGCTTCGATCACGACCGGGTTCGACACGACTTCCGCAGGCGTTCCTTGCGCGATCAGCGTGCCATGGTCCAGCACCACGACACGATTGCACAGGCCCATCACGGTGCGCATGTGGTGCTCGACCATCACCATCGTGACGCCGCGCTCGGCCTTGACCCGACGCAGCACCGAGGCGAGCTCGGCCGCCTCCTCGGGATTGAGCCCGGCCACCGGCTCATCAAGCATCAGCAACCGGGGTTCGCTGGCGAGCGCGATCGCGACGCCCAGGCGTCGCTGCTCGCCATAGGACAGTTCGCGCGCCTTCAGGCCCACGCGGCGCGTCAACCCGAGCAGGTCGAGCACATGCAGCGCTTTCTCTTCCGCCGCCACCCGCCATTTGTTCGAGAGAAACCCGCCCCACAAGCCGGTCAAGTCCGAGCCCAGCGTGCCGCGCGACACGTTTTCAATGACCGTCGCCTCGGGGTAGATGGTTGCTGCCTGGAAGGTTCGCGAAAGCCCCTGGCGCACCGTTTGGTTGGCGGGCTGCCCCGAGATATCGCGGCCCCTGAACCGGACCGTTCCCGCCGAGGGTCGAAGTACACCGGAGATCACGTTGAACAACGTGGTCTTGCCTGCGCCGTTCGGACCAATCAGGCCGAGAAAATCGCCTTCGTTGACATCAAAGGTGACGTCTCGGACGGCAACAAGGCCGCCAAAGGAACGCTTCAGGCTGTCGACTTGCAGCATGCTCATGGCACTTCCTCCGCCACGAGCGTTGCGCGGGTTGTTGCAACGAGTTGGCGCGTACGCCAGATCTGGACAAGGCTCGCCAGGCCGTTCGGCACGAACATCAGGCAGAGCACCAGCACTGTCCCATAGATGATGTGCTGGAGGCCTTCGGTGGATCGCAGCAGCTCCGGCAAGGGCGTGAGGACGAGAACGCCGACGACCGGCCCCAGCACGCCATCACGTCCGCCGACGACGAGCATGGTCAGGTACGACACGGACTCCCAGAACGTATATGAGTCCGGAGAAATGAATCGGAGATAGTGCGTCGACAACGCTCCGGCAAAGCCGGCGATGCCGGATCCGATCGTGAAGGCGATCACCTGGACACGATGGGTATCGATGCCGCTGGACTCGGTGAGGCGCTGATTCTCGGCCGTGGCCGCCATCATTGTCCCCAGAGGCGACCGATAGAGCAACCAGGTCAGAAGCAGCGTCGTCAACGCGCAGCCGAGCGCGAAAGGATAGAATTGCGGCTTGGCGCGAAGGACATAGCCGAAGATCGAAATCGAAGGCACGCCGACGAGCCCGTTCGCACCGCCCGTGATGGAGCTCATGTCCAGTGCGAGCAGCACTGCAATCTGACTGAACGCAAAGGCCACCAGCACGAAATACACGCCGCGCAGACGCAAGATGATCCAGCCAAGGGCTGCGGCGATGACGGCCGCGACCAGCCCTGCGATGAACAGGGTCAGCAGCGGTGGCCAGCCCTTCATCGACAGCAAGGCCGAGACATATCCGCCGACCAGCGCAAAGCCGCCATGGCCCATGGATAGCTGCCCCGCCCGGGCAATGATGGCGAGGCCGAGCACGAGCATGAGATTGATGCAGCCGACCGTCGCCAGGTGAATGTAGAACTGGTTCGGCGCGAACCAGGGCAACAACGCGGAAACACCAATTGCCGCGGCGATCCCGACATAGTGTGCGGGCTTGGTGGTTGGAGACTTCACGCCTCACGCTCCTTTCGGCCGAGCAAGCCTTGCGGGCGCAGCAACACGACGCCGATCACGACCAGGAATTGGAGAATCTCGGACAAGGACGCGCTGACGAAGGTGCCGGCGAAGCTCTCGATCAGGCCGATGAGCAGTCCACCGACAACCGCGCCCGGAACACTGCCAAGGCCGCCAATGACGACGATCACGAAAGCCTTCAACGTCGGCGCTAGACCGATGAAGGGCGAGACCGACAGCACCGGCGCCATGAGGACGCCGGCGAATGCCGCGAGGCTCACGCCCAGGACGAAGGCGGCGGGGAAGATCACGTCGACGCGAATGCCCTGCACCTGGGCAATCTCGGCGTCCTGGGCCACCGCCCGCATGGCGCGGCCAATTCGGGTATACCCGATCAAGAGATTGAGCGACACGACGGCAACGATCGCCCCAATGATGACGACCAGGCGTGACCACGGGAAAACGATGCCGCCGACGGATAAAATGCCGGAGACGACGGGCGGCACGGTGCGGGCGGAAGATCCCCACAGCAGCAAAGCGCTGTTCTGCAAAATCAGCGCGACGCCGACGGACGCGATCATTCCGTTCAGCTCGTTGCCGCGAAATCGGCGGAACACCACCCGCTCCATCAGCAGCCCGAGCAAGGCCGTTGCGCCGATCGCGAGCAGAGCGCTGACGGCGAACGGCATATCGTTGTTGCCATAGAGAATAGCGAACAGGAATGCGCCGATCATGTAGAACTCACCATGCGCAAAATTGACGATGCGCATGATTCCGAACACCATCGTGAAGCCGATGGCCATCAGCACGTAGATCATGCCGACCATAAGGCCATTGACGACCGTCTGGGCTAAAATGATGTCCATGTTCACGGAATGACGACTCCAATTGTATCAGCGAGGCGCCAGAGACGCCTCGCCTGCTTCGGCTGCCGCTTATTTGCAGGCGTTGGCATCGCAGGTCGCGACTTTCGCCACCACGCCATCCTTGATCTGCCCGACATAGAAAGGAAGATTGATCTGGTGCTTGATTCCGTATTTCTGCTCGCCGGTCCAACCCGCCTTGCCCATCGCGGTCGGCACGTCCGACAATCCGTCGAGCGTCGTTGCGATCTTCGTGGTGTCGTCCACAGTTCCTGCCTTCTTCATGGCGGTGAACAGCATCTGCAGGCCGGCATAGAAGAATGGGCTGAAGCCGTTCATGTTCGGCCCATACTTGGCCTTGAAGCGGGCAACGTAGGCCGCCGTATCCGGCAGACCGGCATCAATGGGCAGGTGGACATAGGTGCCTTCAGCCGCGTCCTTGCCCGCAACCTTGAGCATCTCGGCCGAAACATCGCCGCCGGTGACGAAAACCGGACCGCGGTAACCGAGTTCGCGCGCCTGCTTCAGGATCAGCCCTGCGGTGGTCGGGGAGTTGCCACCGAGCTCGAGGCCATCGGCCTTCATGAGGATGCGAGTGAGGACAGGCACGAAGTCGACGCGCTCACGCTCGAAATACTCGACCTGTAGCTTGGCGCCGGCCTTGGCGTAGGAGTTGAAGTTCGCGACGCCAATCTGCTGCCCGGTCTCATCGTTGGGAAGCAGCGATACGACCTGCTTTGCCGAGGTGCTCTTCATCAGCCAGGCGACCTGCGGGTCGGAAAATTCGCCAGTCGTGATCACCGGCCGATAGGCGAACGGCGCATCGGCCCCGAGCGCCCGCGGCGTGAAGGCCAGCGTCATGGTGATGACTTTCCCGGAGGTGGTCTGGTCCTTCGTCGCCACCGCCGCCGCCGAGCCCATGGGACCGACCACGAAATGGATTCCGTCCTGGATCATGAGGCGATCCATGGCCGTGACCGCGTCCGCAGCGCGATAGCGGTCGTCATATTGCTTGATCAGGATCTTGTAGCGCTTGCCGCCAACCTCGAGGCCGCCGTCCTTGTTGACGTCTTCGGCGGCAAAATCGGTTGCGGCGAGCATACCTTCCGCGAACGCGGCGCCTGCACCGGAAAAGCTGGCATGCACGCCGATCGTGACACTGTCATCGGCCTTCGCGGCGGAACAGACGACGGACGCCGCCAGCACGGCAACCAACTCAAAACGCTTCATTCCAATCTCTCCCCAGATGTTGCTATTGTCTGCCTTGCTCGTTTCTTTTGAGGCTCGGCTTGTTCGTGTCAGTGATGCTTGTTGTTCACGATGACGGTCCGACGCCATCGCCCTCATTCGCAGGTCAAGGAACCCAGTTGGTCTCCTCCGACTCATGCGTCCCGCGCGGAGCGAAGACGACCTTCTTCGAAGCCGCTCGGGTGCCGCGTCCCTGCAACAGACGCGAAACCATAGCGAGGTCCTTTACCTTGTCGATCGTCTCGAGCCGCTCGAACAGCGGAGCGATGTCATCGCGCGGCAGGACAGCGCCGGCCTGCTGATCGAACTGATCCCAGAGATCGGCGCCCGGCGGAGATAGGACCGTAAGAAGATCGAGCGCTTCCTCACCAGGCAGACCGCCGCCAGCGGCGCGCTGGTCGTCTCCGATCATCTGTTGGCAGGACGCTTCGTCCATCGCTTCGGCCAGCAACGCGGCAAGCAATCCATGTCTCAGGCATTGACCGACCGCGAGAGCTTCCGCTCCGCCCTGCTCGAGCGCAGGATTGCCGGCATTCGCCACGCTCGCCATGAGCAGCGCAGCTGCAATCTTCGGGCGGCTCAGTTCGAGCAATCGCGCCGCGGCTGCGACGCTGCCCAGCAAGGCACATCCGAGCTGGCCAGCTGACAGCGCAAGTGAACGCGAAACGTCAGCGCCTGCAATCAACGCGTCAACGAACTCCTGTCCGGTCTTCCCGCGCTCCTCGCAGAGCCCGAACAGGGAAACGACAAAGGCTCCGTTAGCAGCATCGGGGGATGCGTCGGATCCGGCGACGGCCGCCGTCGCGTTGATCAACGCGGCATCGACCGCGCTCGTGCGCCGTTCGGTGCCGAACACCAGAGAGCAGCCGCCGCTCACCGCAACACCGGGGGTCGCCAGCAAAGCTTTCGTGACGGCAGCCGGCGCACCGGACAGCGTCCGGCCGAACGCCGTGATGATTGCCGCCCTCGCGCGTCCCAGGGCTTTCGCATCTCGTGGCTGCGGATCATAGGTACTGATCCGCTCCGCCAAGCTCGACGTCGTGGCGCTGACGGTCATCGCGACGCCACCGCTTTGACCGGCGCCACGCTCTGCTGGCTCGCAGCGTTTCGCCCAGCGATCCTGCCAAACGTCGCCCCCGAGACGAGGCCGGTGCCTGCAGGATAATTGTCGTAGAACAGGCCGCCGACCAGCTCACCGCAGCAGTACAGACCTTTGATCGGACGCCAGTCGGTGCCGATCACCTCGGCGTTCTCGTTGATCTTCAGGCCGCCAAACGTGAAGGTGATGCCGCCGGTCGCGCTGTAAGCATAGTAGGGCGGCTTGTCGAGACGGAGCGCCCAGTTGGTCTTTTCGAGATCGAGGCCCATTGTCGAGAGGCCGTCTTTCTTCGTGGGATCGAAGCCCTCGTCCGCCGCGCGCGCATGATCGTTGTAGTTCAACACGGTCTTGAGCGCCTGCGCCTTGTCGTCGATGTCGAGCTGCGCGATCAGGTCTTCGAGCGAATTGGCCTTGATCGGATCGCTGGTCGAATAGCGCGGCTCGAGCAGGTGGAGGACTTTGCTGTCGAATAGCTGGTACGCCTTGGCGCCCGGCTCAGCCAGAATGGCGCGGCCGAACTTGGCGTAGGTAAAGAGCGCGCCGTCTTCGCCTTCATCGACGAAGCGCTTGCCCTTGCGGTTGATCATCACTGAATAAACGTAGGACAGGCGGTTGCTGCGGTCAGTCATTTCACGCGGCGCGAAATCGCCCCAGTCCGCGCTGATCGGCGTGGCATGACAGCCACTCCATTGTCCCCATGGCATCGCGCCGATCGCGAGCGCCATCCGCAGTCCGTCGCCCTGATTGTGAGGGGTGCCGCGGACCTTCGCGGCGCCGACGAGCGGGCCGATGTGCTGCGTGCGCATCTGGACATTGGCTTCAAAGCCGCCGCAGCCGAGCACGATGGCCTTAGCGCCGAGTGAGCGAACGCCCTCCTCGTCCTTGGTTTTGACGCCGACGACGCGACCATTGTCATCGACGAGCAGCTCCGACACGGCATTGCCGTATCGCACCTCGATGCCCATGCGCTCGCAGGTCGAGAACCAGCTGCGCGAAAGGCCAACCCCCTCATGCGCCGCGCGCACGACCAGCCCGCGCGCCCAGACCATGACATTGTCTTTCTTGACGGCGGACAAGCTGATCGCCGGCTCCATCTTGATGGCGCCGGTGTCCTTCATCCAGCGAACGGTCGCCTGCGAGTTCGACACGAGGAGACGGGAAAGGATCGGGTCCGTACGTCCGTTGGTGACGCGCATCAGGTCGCCGTGAAAATCTTCCTGCGTGTAGGGCGAGATGCCGTCGTAGAAATTGTCGAACTCGTCCTCGATGCCCGGCAGCAAAGCGCCGATCTCGCGCGGTTCGTCGTACGCGAAGCGCAGCACACCGCCGCTCCAGTGCGTGTTGCCGCCGCGCATTTCGCGGGGAGCCTTTTCGAGAACGACGACACGATCCGCGCCGTTTTCCTTCGCCGAGACCGCCGCAGCCAAGGCAGCGTTTCCAGCGCCAACGACGATCACATCGAACTCTTCGTGCATTTCCGTTCCTTCCCGCCCGGCCTGCGCCTTATGAATTTCTGTATTCTAATGGATACTAATGTATACATCGGAATGCAAGAAAATTCTGACCTGGCGGTTTTCAAGGAAAAACTCCATGAAAACAGCGTGATATAAAATTCAATGCGGGTGGGACGCCCTCAAGACTGCGTTGCGGGCGGAAGAGTCAGCGCAGCTCGCGAGTGAGTTTCAGGCGCCGTCCCGTTCGAGGCGGGCCTCCAGCTCACGCTCCTTCGCCAAGATCGTGCGGCGGGTCTCGAGTGCATTCAAGACATGCGTACGCGCCAGGCGATCGGCCTTCTCGCCTTCCCTTTGCGAAATGGCCTGCACGATCGCAGCATGCTCCGCCTGAGCGACGGCGAAACGCCCCTTGTCAGCCAATGTTGTCGGCCCCAGAAGCGCGATCGCATCCTGAAGAGCGGACAAGCTCTTTTCGAGATAGCGGTTGTGTGTCGCGACGTGAATGGCGTCGTGCAGCTCCCTGTTGTGCCGATAGAGCCTGACCGGATCGCGATCGAGCTTTTCGCCTTCGGTCACAAGCCGGGCTAATGCAGCAAGATCTTTCGGACTAGCATGCTTCGCGGCCATCGCAGCCGCAGTGCCTTCGAGCGCTGCGCGCATCTCGTAGAGCTCTTCAACTGCATCCATGTCGAGAACCGAAACGACAAGCCCGGTTCGCGGCCGAAGGTCGAGCAGGCCCTCGAGCTCGAGCCGCGTCAAAGCCTGACGCGTCGGCGTTCGGCTGATGCCGAGGTGTTCCGCCAATTCGACTTCGCGCATGCGCCGTCCCGGAGCAAACCGCCCCTCGACGATCTCACGCCGCAGCGCTGCGTAAGCGTAATCAGCGGCAGATGCGAACTTCGTACGGTCCGGCAACACCATCTCGTCGTTCATAAAGTCATCCCGATCTCTTTCGGCAGCAGCCACCTCTCTTGCGAGCGTAAGGTGCCAGGCCGTCCATCATTGATCTGCGCCTGATCCTTGCGATCGCCCGAAGCCCACGACCGACGCAAGATATTCAGCGTCGCACCGCCTGTCTGGAACAAGGCCATCAGCGTCCACCGGTTAGAATTAAGGGTAGCAGGCCGGTTAACGGATGTATACAATAGTATCCAAGGTATACAACAGTATGCAATGGATCACTCTATGCCACAAAACAAGCTCAAGGCGACTTTCATGCGCGGTGGCACGTCTAAAGCCGTCGTGTTCAACAGACAGGACCTGCCGGCGGATCCCTCGCAATGGGGTCCAATTTTTCTGTCGGTGATGGGCTCGCCTGATCCCAATGGCCGTCAGCTCGACGGCATGGGCGGCGGACTGTCGTCTCTCTCCAAAGTCTGCGTCGTCGGCGCATCGACGCGCACCGATGCCGACATCGACTACACCTTTGCGCAGATCTCCGTGAAGAGCGCAGCGGTCGATTACAGTGCAAATTGCGGCAACATGTCTTCGGCGATGGGGCCGTTCGCCGTGAGCGAGGGGCTTGTAAAGGCGCCCGCGAATGGCGAAGCCGTGGTGCGCATTCACAACACCAATACCGGCAAGATCATCGTCTCTCGCTTCCCGATGACGGATGGCGAAGTGGAGACCGAGGGCGACATGAGCATCGATGGCGTCGGCGGACTGGGCGCGCCCGTCCGGCTCGAATTCATCAACCCCGGCGGCACCAGAACCGGACGCCTGCTGCCAACCGAACGGCCCTGCGATCAGTTCGAAATCCCCGGTCTCGGCTCGATCGAGGCGTCTCTGGTCGATGCCGCCAACCCTTGCGTCTTTGTAGCAGCCGCCTCGGTCGGCAAGGATGGCAGCGAAATGCCCGAAGCACTCGAGCGCGATCCGATCTTCCTCGAACGGATGGAGGCGATTCGTTGCGCGGCTTCGGTGGCAATGGGCCTTGCACCTGACGTCGCGGAAGCCGCCAAAATCCCGAGCGTTCCAAAGGTCGCAATGATCGTGCCGCCGCGCCAGATGATGACGCTGTCGGGTCGGCGGCTCGAGCCCTCGGACATGTCGCTCGGCATCCGGATGATCTCGATCGGCCAGCCCCATCGCGCGGTCCCGATCACGGGCGCGACCTGCCTTGCCATCGCGGTGCGGATCAAAGGCACGCTTGCGAACCGGATGGCGCGCGGCGGCGACGGCCCGATCACCATCGCCCACCCCTCCGGCACGACCGTGGTCGATGCCGCCGTCGAACAATCCGATGACCCCGCAAAGGTGCGCGCCATTCATGGCGCGGTCTATCGCACAGCGCGGCGGCTGTTCGAGGGAAATGTCTTCTATCGACCTGTCACATCCACTGCGCAAGCACGGCGCAGCGCTTAAATGTCCCGGAGCTCTTCACGATGACTTATCTTGTTGCCGCCGACCTTCCCCGCGAATCCGCCGGCCGATACTTTCGCGAGCTGTTGAAGCGCCCCGGCATCCTGCAACTGCCTGGCGCTCACAACGGCATGGCGGCGCTGCAAGCCAAGGCAGCCGGGTTCGACGCGCTCTATCTTTCGGGCGCAGCCATGACGGCATCGATGGGGCTTCCCGATCTTGGCGTTATCACCGTGGATGAGGTCGCATTCTTCGTCCGCCAGATCGTCCGTGCGGCAGGACTGCCCCTTCTCGTCGACGCCGACACGGGCTATGGCGAGGCGCTGAACGTGATGCACGCGACCCGTCTTTTCGAGGATGCCGGCGCTGGCGCGCTTCACCTCGAAGACCAGATCCTGCCCAAGAAGTGCGGCCATCTGAACGACAAGAAGATCGCCGATGCGCACGACATGGCGGCCAAGGTCGCGGCGGCATCAAAAGCACGACGCAATCTTGTGATCATCGCCAGGACCGACGCGGCCGCAAGCGAGGGCCTCGACGGCGCGGTCGCGCGCGCAAAGCTGTATATGGAGGCAGGCGCCGACGCGATATTCCCCGAAGCGCTCAACACTGCCGAGATGTTCCGCGCCTTTGCCGAACGCATGCCCGGCGTGCCCCTGCTCGCCAACATGACGGAGTTCGGCAAGACGCCGTTCTTCACCGCCGCAGAATTCGAGACCATGGGCTACGCGATGGTGATCTGGCCGGTCTCTTCGCTGCGAATGGCAAACAAGGCTCAGGCGGAGCTTTACGCGGCGATCTCACGTGACGGCGGCACGCACAAGGTCGTCGAGCAAATGCAGACGCGCGCCGAGCTCTACGCGACGATCGGACTGCACGACTACGAAGCTCTGGATTCCTCGATCGTTCAAACAGTCATTCCAGCCGGTATGCCCCAACACAAATGAACATGCGAGGGGACTTCCGCTCCCTAGTAAACTCGAAGTTGTCAGCAAACTTGATGGTCCTCTGTCGTCAACCCACACAGCAAAGGCCAGCAGGCTGTTACCTGAAGTAGCCGCCTAAACTTGTGACGGGTCGGAGAAAACTCTCGCCTGCTCGATCAGCTCTTTCGCTCGAAACTGATAAGCTTTTGCGTATTTCCTTATCAGTTGGCAAACCGACTCCACTTGCGACCAATGCCTATCGGTTAATCGCCATAACCGGAAGTTTGTATAAGCGGCCGAGCCTAAACTTTTCGTGCTGACGGCAAGACTATCGCGTGATCCTCGTGCGTGTCTGGTTCTTGCCCGTGATCTTGCGGTGCATCTTGGCCCGCGGTATTCGGAGGCCAACAGCCTGCTCCATAGATGCGAAGTGCGCCCGTATGATCTTGAAAGCTCGTTCAACCGCGGGCACGCGGGTTCGACCGTCGCGCTCGACGATGCCCAAGGTGAGCTGCAAGTTCAGTGGCGGATTGACGTCGAGGCTAATTAGCGCGCCGTCCCGCAGATCCGTGAACACCGAAACGTCTGTGGCCGGAGCGATCGCGTCGCTGGAGTTGAGCAGTGTTAGCAGGGTGGGCGCATCATTGGTGTTGACCGCAAAATGATCCTGAAACGGTAGCGATAATCCATATAGCGCCGCCATCTGCTCAAACAGCGCCTCGTCGGCATATCCGGCTCCAACGAGCGGATATGACTTGAGGGCATCCATAGGGAGCTTTGCCCGGCCATCCAGCGGATGGCCGCGACGAGCAAACCAGCCGAGTGTGCAACGGTAAACAGGCTCAAACCGCATTTGGCTGTCATGCGCGACAGAACGTATGTCGCCGATGAAGAAGTCGAGTTCTTCACGCCGCAGTGCGGCCAGCAGAGCATCGGTACTTTGCACAACGGTGTTGAGCCGCAACCGCGGCGCATCCGATAGAAGTTGCTGCAACATCGGTGCCATCAATATTCGCGCAACTGACGAGCCCATGCCGAAATACAGTGCCCCCGACTCTCCGTCCCGCATAAGAGCGAGCGCGCGCGCGCCTTCCGTCTCATCGAAGACAATTCGCCGAGCGCGCTCTGCATAGGTCAGCGCATAAGGCGTGGGCCGCAGGCGCCGGTCCTGACGGTCGAACAGCGGCACGCGCAATTCATCCTCGAGCGAGCGCAGGCTGCGCGACAGTGCCGGCAGGCTCAGGTGCACAACCTTGGCGGCGGCGCTGAGCGAGCCGCGGTCCAATACCGCGAGGAAGTGGCGGAGCTGGCGAGTGTTCAAGATGCGCTCACTTGCAGATTCAGCAACTAAACTAGAGTTAAATTGCAATTTACGCAAATATATCGTCACCCTACACTCTGGGCATCCCTTAGAGATCGCCCTGAACATGACCTGCGACGCTCTCCGCCGTCCTCTCGTGGTCGTCGCCGCCGATCGGATTGATCGGCATGGCCACGCTGCGCATGCCGTACTGCACGGCTATGTCCGCGCAGCGTCGGAGTGCGCTGGCGTTATGACGCTGGGCCTTCCCGCCGAGGCGGGAGCTTTCGATACCGACAGCCTCATCGACAGCATTGACGGCTTATTACTCACTGGCAGTCCCTCCAACGTATCGCCCGCGTGCTATGGAGCTACGGCCGTACCCGACGAGATGCAGCTCGACTTGGCACGCGATGAGGCCGTGTTGCCGCTGGTTCGGCGAGTCGTAGCCGCCGGCGTACCTATTCTCGGCGTATGCCGCGGCTTTCAGGAAATGAACGTGGCCTTCGGCGGCACGCTGGATCCGGCAGTGCACACGCGCCCCGGCGGGCTCGACCATCGTGAGGGCGACCACAACCGACCGATCGAGCAGTGGTACGAGGACAGCCACAGCATCGACATCGCGCCAGGTGGCGTGCTTGCGAACCTGCTCGGCCAGCGGCGCGTGCGGGTCAACTCCCTCCACCACCAGGGGATCGACCGGCTGGGGCAAGGCCTGCGCGTCGAAGCCACGGCACCCGATGGCCTCGTGGAAGCCTTCTCGGTCGCCTGCGCGCCGGCCTTTGCGCTCGCGGTGCAGTTTCATCCCGAGATGCGCGTCGACGACTGTCCGCTGGCGCAGGCCATTTTCACCGCATTCGGTGTCGCATGCCGCGCGCGGCTGTTGCGTCGGCTGCGTTCCGTCGAGCCGGCGCCGGCGTTGGCGTAAATCCGTCAGGAGCAGACATGAACGACAAGGTTTCCCGACCCCTCGATCTTTTCAGCCCGACCTACGCGATCGCGCGCAGCAAGTTTCTGGGCGCGGCCAGCGCCCGCGGGCTGGCGCTGGCCAGCCATGTGCTGGACATGCCCAGCGCCGAAGGGGAGACGCTGGCGATGGACGTGGTGCTGGACGGTCCGGCCGACGCATCGAAAATGCTGATCGTGCTGAGCGGCGTGCACGGGGTGGAAGGCTTTTGCGGCTCCGCCGTGCAGACCGGCCTACTGGCCGAGGGGGCACCGGCGCATGCCGACACCGCCGTGCTGCACGTGCATGCGATCAACCCTTACGGCTTTTCACACCTGCGACGCGTGACGCAGGAGAACGTGGACCTCAACCGCAACTTCGTCGACTTCGCGAAGCCGCTGCCGGTCAACGCCGGCTACGCCGAGATCCACGATTGGCTACTACCGATCACCTGGCCGCCCGGAGCAGATGCGGAAGCTGGGCTGGCAGCCTACGCCGCCAGACACGGTGCGCGTGGCCTGCAGCGCGCCATCAGCCTCGGCCAGTACGAGCGTGCCGACGGCATGTTCTTCGGCGGACATGCGCCCACCTGGAGCAACCTGACCTTCCGTTCGGTCCTGAAGCGCTATACGCCGAAGGTGCGGCAGCTCGCCTCGGTCGACATCCACACCGGGCTCGGGCCCCGCGGCCACGGCGAGCGCATCTTCGCAAGCTTCGATGCCGCTGTGCTGCCGCGCGCCAGGCAATGGTGGGGCGAATTGACCGACGTCCACACCGGCAGCTCGACCAGCATTCCGATGACCGGACCGATCCAGACCGCGTTGTTCGAGGAGTGCCCGCAGGCCGAACAGATCGGCATCTGTCTTGAATACGGCACCTATCCCAGCGACCGGATCATTCCGGCCTTGCGCGCCGAGCACTGGCTGCACCGTCGCGGTACGCCCGATCCGCTGCTTGCTCGCCAGATCAAGCGCGATCTCAAGGAGGCCTTCTACCCCGACGCCGACGACTGGAAGCACGACATCTGGCGTCAAGGCCGCGAGGCCTGCCTGCAGGCGATCAAAGGCCTGCAGACCGATTGCCCCGTCGAAGCCTGAAGCAGCTCCTGTCCATTAAACTCGCGAGTTCCCCCATGAGCACTACCACCCTGAATTCCGATCTCGCGCCCCAGAGCGCCGCGATTGCAAGCGATGGCGCGCTGTCCGGGACAACGATTAGCCGCAAGGCTGTTGTCGCCGCGGTGACCGGCAACGCGTTGGAGTTTTACGACTTCGTCATCTACGCCTATTTCGCCGTATACATCGGAAAGACCTTCTTCCCCGTGGAGGGCGAGTTCGGCAGCCTTTTGGCGGCGGTGGCTGCCTTTGGCGTCGGCTTCTTCACACGCCCGCTGGGCGGCGCGCTGATCGGCGCTTTTGCCGACAAGGCTGGGCGCAAGCCGGCGATGATTCTCACGGTCGTGCTGATAACCGTTGGAACCTTGGGCCTAGCCGCCACGCCCAGCTACGCCAGCATTGGCATGGCGGCACCCATCATTGTGGTGCTATGCCGTCTGCTGCAAGGGTTCGCGCTTGGAGGTGAGGTGGGACCGGCCACCGCCTTATTGATCGAAGCTGCGCCGCCGGGACGCCGGGGCCTGTATTCGAGCTGGCAGATCGCGAGCCAAGGCCTGGCGGTGGCGGTCGGCGGCATCTTCGGTGTGGTGCTATCGCTACTGCTGTCACCGCAAGATCTGGCGGCCTGGGGTTGGCGCGTGCCGTTTCTTGTCAGCCTGATGCTCGTGCCCATCGCCGTCTATATTCGCCGCGACCTGCCTGAAACGCACGCCGGCACCAAAGAGCACAGCGGCGCGGCCATTGTCGGATCGGTGTTTCGCAACCACAGCAGGATCCTGATTCTCGGCGTACTGGCCACGGCGGCTACGGCGGTCGCCTCCCAAGTGGGTAACTACATGGTAACCTATGCGGTGCAGGTGCTGAAGCTGCCTGTGGCCCTCTCGCAGGGCAGCGTACTGATGGGCGGAGTGATGACCTTCGCTTTCGCCCTGGCCGGTGGCGCATTGTGCGACCGGTTCGGGCGCCGGACCATCAACTTGCTCCCGCGGTTAGCGCTGATGTTCCTCATCGTGCCCATGTTTATGTGGCTGTCCGGCGCCACAGGCGCCGCGACCCTGCTGACCGTGACTGCCGTGCTTGCGGCCCTCACCGCGATGTTCGGCAGCGCAGGACTGGTCCAGGTGCCGGAGCTGCTCCCCATCGCGGTGCGCAGCACCGGTCTCTCGCTGGTCTACGCGATAGGCACCTCGCTCTTCGGAGGAACAGCCCAGTTCGTGGTGACTTGGCTACTGGCGGTCACCCACAATCCAATGGCGCCAGCCTGGTACGTTGCGGTCATGTGCGCAGTGAGTACCCTTGCGATGTGGACGCTTCCGGAATCGCGCGACGTTGACGTGAACCGTTGATCAGGACGCAGTGCCCTAACGTCTGCTGCAGGTCAAAATGCGAGGAACTGAACGTGAGACAATCCAGTCGGCTATGCCGCGATGAACAGACCTCAAGGAGGCGTGTCGCCACTTCGCTGATGGGCCAAGAGGCGACATTTATAAATCGGGCTCAGGCGTAACTTGTGTAGTATTTGCAGATGATGATCACAACGAGCAGCGCGAACATCAGCAAGTAAGAAAATTGCGAAACTGATATGCTTTTCATCAGACTGATAAGCTTTTGTTAGAAACCTTATCAGTCGAAGAACTGACTCCGTTTGCGACCAGATCTTATCAGTCGACCGAAAGTCTCGTAAGGCCTTACGCCGTCTGAATGCCGAGACTGCGAGGATGGCTTCTGCGAACGCCCCCTCTTTGACGCATGGTAGCGGATGTAAGGGCTCCCTTTGGTTTTCGGCTGCGACATCGCGGCCAATTGCGCAGTACAAGACCGCTCCAGAGTTCACTGGCCTGGCGGCGTCGACCCGACCCGCGTATCTCGCTTATATCAAGCTGATCGAAGATGGGTTCGGCGACCTGCCGGTGGCAGCCCTGGCCGACCGTCGAGTGCGTGGTGAATTCAAAACCTAGCGCGACTCGTTCGCCGAGACGCCACGTAAGGCGGACTATGCATGGACCACCCTGGCGCGGATCATGTCGTTCGCAAAAGACCGCGGCATCATCGCGACCAACCCGTGCGAACGCGGCGGCCGCCTCTACGTAGCAGACCGCAAGGATAAGATCTGGACCGAGCAAGACATTGCTGCCGTTCTCTCGGTGGTCGCCTCTAGCGAGATCCAGCTAGCGTTGATCCTTGCCTTGTGGAGTAGGCAACGACAGGGTGACCTTTTGCGGTTGCCTTGGTCGTCGTACGAGAGCCCATATATTCGCCTGCGCCAATCCAAAGGTGGTCGGCGCGTTGCGATGCCTGCCGGTGGCCCTCTGCGAACTCTGCTCGATGCGATGGAGCGTCGCGGGCCGCTCATCCTGACGAACACTCTTGGTCGGCCATGGACGTCTGACGGCTTTCGTACGTCATGGGGAAAGGCTTGCGAGCGCGCCGGCATCGATAGCCTGACATTTCATAACCTGAGAGGCACAGCGGTGGTTCGCCTCGCGATAGCCGGCGCCAGCGTACCGCACATCGCTGCCGTGACCGGCCATTCGTTGAAAGACGTCGAGGCGATTCTCGACGCGCACTACCTCGGCCGCGACATTCAGCTTGCTGAAGCGGCAGTTCTGAAGCTCGAAGCGAGAACAAAACTGTAAACGGTGGTGTAAACGGCGGCAGTTTTGCCGCTTGCTCAAACCGCTAAGTGTTTGATTTATTTGGTGGGCGCACCAGAGCTCGAACCTGGGACCCGCTGATTAAGAGTCAACTGCTCCGGAGTGCCCGCCACTCCGCGTCTCGCGCTTCGCCTCATGCAAGGCGCGCAGCGAATCCTTCAAGCCGGGGCATTGGCATAAGGCGACCTAGCCGAGAAGGCTCATACTCTCCCGAACGACGCAAGGATTCCTGTCGTGACGCAGCATCAAGGACTCGTTTGGAGCTTGAGCGAATAGTCGCTGCTACCGATTTGCTACGACGCAGTCGAACTACTTGGCAACTAGCCGACACTTAAGTCTAAGCAACTGATAAAACTGAAAAATCTGGTAGCGGGAGAGGGACTCGAACCCCCGACCCCAGGATTATGATTCCCGTGCTCTAACCAGCTGAGCTACCCCGCCACAGGGCTCGCGGGGGCCGAAACAGGCCGATCTCGCGAACGCGCGGCATATAAGGAAGGGGGCGGCGCGCTGTCAAGCAACGCAGATGCGAAGCTGGGGCCGATTTGGCACCGTATTCGCCTGCTTTCCGGCACCAGACTCGCGGATAGTCCCCCTCACCCGAAATCCGCGCTTTTGCGCGAATTTCGGCCTCTCCCCGCGAGCTAGGAGAGGCGAAGAGTCTCTTATTTCGGCCTGACCGTGGGGTCGCCGCCGGGACTGCCGGGGGGCGGGATGACGGGCATGGCGCCGTCGGTCGTGGGCGCGGGGGCGTGCATTTCGGGGTCGACGCCGGGGGGCGGGCACAGCACGCCGTCGGATTTGGCGAGCTTGTCGCCGAGCAGTTCCCGGGACTGGCCGGTGGTGGTGCCGTCAGGCGCGGTCGCCCGGTTCGGGCGGTCCTGCGGCGCGCAGTCGGCGGCGCGTTGCGGGGATTGCGGCGCGATCGCTTGCGGCGGCGTGGCCGGGGCGGGCGGGGCCTGCGCGATCGCGCTGCCTGAGGCGGCGATCAGGAGGCTGGCCAGGATGATGTTTGATCTCTTGCGCATGGGTGGGAAACGCGCGGGGCAAGCCCGATGTTCCGGGCTTAAGCGCGAAGTGATCGCGTTTTGGGAAGCTCGCTTGCGGCCATCCTTCGAGACGCCCGCCTGCGGCGGGCCCTCAGGATGAGGTCACGTTGCACAGCAACAGCAAATTGCGATCACGATTTGACGTAGCGGATCAGCGAAAAGTGCCCCATCGGCGGCATCGGGCGGCGCTCGGCCAGCGTGATGCCGCCATGCTTGGCGGCCCAATCGACCAGGCGCTGCCATGGGAATTCCGGGCGCCAGCCGAGGCGGCGGGCGAGCGGCGCAAAGGCGAGCTCGGAGAGTTTGCGAAAACCACTCTCGGCGCCGATGTGGTTGACGAGGATCAGCTCGCCGCCGGGCTTGAGCACACGCACGAATTCGTCGAGCGTGCCTTCGGGATCGGGCACGGCGGTGATGACATATTGCGCGACCACCGCGTCGAAGAAGTTTCCGGGGAACGCGAGGTTCTTGGCGTCCATCACCGAGAGCACTTCGACATTGCTTAGCCGCAGCGCGCGCACGCGGCCTTGCGCCTTGCGCAGCATCGGCTCGGAAATGTCGACGCCACAAATTTTTGTGGTGCGCGCATAGTCGGACAGCGAGAGACCCGTGCCGACGCCGACGTCGAGGATGCGGCCGCCGATGCGGTCGGCCTCCGCGATGGTCGACTGCCGGCCGGCGTCAAACACCTTGCCGAACACGAGATCGTAGACCGGCGCCCAGCGGCCATAGGCCTTCTCGACCCCGGCCCGCGAGATGTCTGCTGCCATGCCCCCTGCCCTGAATTTTTTTAGCCGCGCACGGCTTCCGCGAGCGGTCTCGTCGCGTTCGTTGTGATTTTCGCCGCGGCGCTCTGGATGAAGCCGCCGCCGAGCACGCGGGCCTGGCCGGTCGGCGCGTCGTAGAACACGCAGGCCTGGCCGGGCGAGACGCCCTCTTCGCCGGCGACGAGCTCGACTTCATAGTGGCCGTTGCTGCCGCGCAGCCACGCCGGCTGCGGGCTGCGGGTCGAGCGCACGCGCACGAACATTTCGAGGCCATTGCCGATCGCGCGGTCGATATCGCCGCCGCCGATCCAGTTGACGTCGCGCAAGTTGATGCGGTGCATCTTCAGGGCTTCGCGCGGGCCGACCACGACGCGGCGGTTGGCGGCCTCCAGCCGCACCACAAACAGCGGCGCGCTCGCGGCAATACCGAGGCCGCGGCGCTGGCCGATGGTGAAATTGGCGATGCCGTGATGCTGGCCGAGCACGCGGCCATCGAGATCGACGATGTCGCCGGGGTCCATCGCGTTCGGCCGCAGCCGGGTGATGATGTCGGTGTAGCGGCCCGTCGGTACGAAGCAGATGTCCTGGCTGTCGTGCTTGTCGGCGACCGAAAGCCCAAAGCGGCGCGCGAGCTCGCGCGTCTCGGGCTTGGTCATGTCGCCGAGCGGGAAGCGCAGATAGTCGAGTTGCTCCTGCGTGGTCGCGAACAGGAAATAGCTCTGGTCGCGATCGGCGTCCGCAGCGCACACCAGCGCGCGCGAGCCGTCGTCGCGGCGGCGCGAGGCGACGTAATGGCCGGTGGCGAGCGCGGTGGCGCCGAGTTCGCGCGCAGTCTTCAAGAGGTCGCGAAACTTGACCGAGCGGTTGCACTCGATGCACGGCACCGGCGTTTCGCCGAGCGCGTAGCTGTCGGCAAAGACGTCGATGACGGACTCGCGAAAGCGGTCCTCGTAATCGAGCACGTAATGGGGAATGCCGAGTTTTGCCGCGACGTCGCGGGCGTCGTGGATGTCCTGGCCGGCGCAGCAGGCGCCCTTGCGATGGGTCGCCGCGCCATGGTCGTAGAGCTGCAGCGTGATGCCGACGACGTCGTAGCCTTCAGCCTTGAGCAGCGCAGCCGTCGTCGAAGAATCGACGCCGCCCGACATGGCGACGACGACCCTGGTGTCCTGCGGACGGCCTTCGAGATCCAGACTGTTGAGCATGGGTTCCTGATGCCTTGCGCCGGGATATTCGGCGGTCCCCGGGAACTTCGGTTCCCCCGGGGGCTGACGTGCCCGGTCGAAAGCGGCTGAGAGCACCCTTTAATATAGGCGGCCTTCCGGTGAAGCAATCGCGCGGGCCATAAGCTTAGGGCAATTCTTGCCGGGGCGGCAGAAATAGCGGGGGTCGCGAGGGCCGCACCGATCTGGCGCCGATTCATCAAGATATTGATTTTATTATATAAAATGACATTGCGCGGGGCTGGCCCGCTCCTTGCTACCTCTTGTCCGAAGATGTTTTTGAGAGGTCGCCTGTGGTTGGTGTCACGTCAGACGTAGCGGCGAGTGCGCAGGTCTCCAGCGTGCAGCAGAAGCCTGCCCGGTCGCAGAGTGCGAACACCTCCCCGAGCGACTCCTTCGGTTCGCTGGTCGACAGCAATACGCAGGCGATCAGCAACAGCGCGTCGTCCTCGAGCCAGGACACCTCGCCGCGGCGCAGTGATTCATCGTCATCGTCGTCGTCCTCCTCGTCCGACCGGAGCACGCGCGACTCGTCCTCGACCGACCCATCCTCGCAGAACCAGGCGAGCGACAGCACCAATTCCACGACGCCGGCCAGCACCGACACCACGACCGATCCGGCCAAGACAACGACTAAGACCAAGGACAAGTCGGACGCCTCCGGCACCAAGTCGGGCGACAAATCCGACAGCTCCAAAGGTGACAAGGGTGACAAGACCGACGGCCTTGCCGCCGCGGTCGATGCCTCGGCCAGTGCCCAGACCGCGACGACGCAAACCGCCGTGCCCGATCCGAACGCGATTGCGGTCGCCGCACCCGTCGTGCCGGTCGATCCGAATGCAGCGGCGAACCAGGCCGCCAACACTGCGACCTCGCCGCTGACGATTGCCGCTGCCGGCATCGCCGCCAGCGCCTCGACCGCGGCGCAGATCGCAGGCGGCAAGCCTGATGCGACCGCCACCGGCGACAAGACGGCCAAGACCGGCGACGCCAAGACCACGGACGCGAAGGCCTCGCTTGGCGATGCGGCGACCGCAACGGCCGACGCCACCGCGGCCGATGCCAAGGCGAACGCCGCGCAACTCGTCGCGGTCGACCAGGGCACGCCGAAGACGTCATTCAAGGCGGCCGCCACGGCACAGGGACAGGCCGACGCCTCCAATATCGGCCAGGATGCGGCCAAGACCGCGGCGTCAGCCGCCACGCAAAATCCCGCGACGACTGCGGCCACCAACGCCGCCGCGCATCCGCAGACCGCAAAACCGCAGGCTGACGCGAATGCGACCGATGCGAAGGCCGCGGCCACTAACAGCACTGCCGACGCCACGCAGGCCGCACCAACCGCGCACGTCCATGCCGACACGCAGGCCGTTGCGGCAGCGACCGATACCAGCGCGCAGGCAGCCAACGCCGTGCAGGCGCCGCTGACCACGACGACGTCGACTGCCACTGCCTCCACTGCGACGCTCACCGCGACTGCGGCAACATCCACCGCCGTGCCGATCAGCGGCATCCCGGTCGAGATCGCGGCGGCCGCGCGTTCCGGCAAGACCCGCTTCGACATCAGCCTCGATCCGGTCGATCTCGGCCGCATCGATGTGCGCATCAATGTCGATCGCAACGGTCAGGTCACCTCGCATCTCACCGTCGAGAAGCCGGAGACGCTGTCGCTGCTGAAGCAGGACGCCCCGCAATTGCAGCGCGCGCTCGACGATGCCGGGCTGAAGACCGGCAGCAACGGGCTCTCCTTCAGCCTGCGCGACCAGAATTCGTCGGGGCAGAACTCCGGCCAGAACAACGACAACAGCGGCAACGCCCGCCGGCTGATCATCAGCGACGAAGACGCAACGCCTGCGGCGCCCGTGAGCCGCAGCTACGGCCGCATGCTCGGATCGAGCAGCGGCGTCGACATCAGAGTGTGAGGAGTATTCGCTTATGACCACCACGAATTCCGCCACCGCACCTGCCGTCGTCTCCGGCACGACCCAAACCTCATCGTCGTCGTCCTCGTCGAGCTCGAGCCTGGGCTCGACCACCGGCGCGACCCTCGCGGGCAATTTCCAGACCTTTTTGACGCTGCTGACGACGCAGCTGCAAAACCAGAACCCGCTCGATCCGCTCGACACCAACCAGTTCACCCAGCAGCTGGTGCAGTTCGCCGGTGTCGAGCAGCAGCTCAAGACCAACGATTCGCTGTCCCAGCTCGTCACCCTGCAACAAACCACGCAGGCGACCCAGGCGCTGGGCTTTGTCGGCAAGACCGCAGTGGTCGACGGCACCACCGCGACGATGACGAGCTCGTCCGCGACCTGGCACCTCAACGTGCCGACCGACGCCACCGTCGATATCTCCATCGCCAATTCCAGCGGCCAGACCGTCTTCACCGGCAAATATACCGCCGGCGCCGCCAGCGACGTTCCCTTCACCTGGAACGGTCAGGGCAATGACGGCACGCAATGGCCGGACGGCAAATACACGATCACTGCGACCGGCAAGGATGTCGCGGGCAACAATGTCGGCATCGCCGCCCAGGTGCAGGGCACGGTGTCGTCCGTCGACCTGACCCAGTCGCCGCCGCTGCTTACGATCGATGGCCAGAGCTACACGCTGAGCCAGGTGAAGACCATCGTCGCCACCAGCACCAGCACCGGCAGCTAAAGTAATTGTCGTCCCGGCGAAGGCCGAGACCCATACCGCGTGATCTATCGATGAGGCGCAGGTAGCAGTACCGCGAAAGACCACTCAACGACGAGTCTTCGCCAAATTGCTTCCTGTAGTTACGGGTCCCGGCCCCCCGTGCGCAATTGCGCACCAGGCCGGGACGACAGTCAAAGTTAGTAAAGTATTTACGAAGACCCCGCTCGGCCGGCTGAAATCGCGTTTTCAGCCCGCCGGGCCGGCCGTGTTCCCGCAAGTTTCAACGAGAATTGTATTGAAGCCTTAGGCTTAGCGGATTTTTAAGCCGAGGTGGGTACGGTCGTGAAGTGAGTTCAGTGGTTGAGAGTTTGTGAGTACGCCATGACAGAACCCCATCGCCCGAGGGTAAAATACGTCATCGGGCCGGACGGCAGTCCGCTGACGATTGCAGATCTGCCCGCGCCCGGTACCAAACGCTGGGTCATCCGCCGCAAGGCTGAAGTCGTTGCCGCCGTCCGCGGCGGACTTCTCTCGCTGGAGGAGGCCTGCAGCCGTTACACCCTGACGGTTGACGAATTCCTCTCCTGGCAGTTTTCCATCGACCAGCACGGTCTGGCGGGGCTTCGCACCACGCGCATCCAGCAATATCGCCAGTAGGCGATCCGGAAATCTGCGGCTTTTGACGAAAATCGGTCTCGCCGCGCGAGGCCGATTTTTTTCATGACGCTACTTTTGTCCCAGCTCTTAACCTTCGTTAACCATATCGAAACCATCACCTAGGCAATAATTGCCCAGTCGGCCTTTCCAGTGAAAGCAGCCGAATCTGTCGGGGCGGTTGCTTGCAAGGTCTTGCGGACTTTTTAAAGGGTATCGGCGCCGCCCGGTTCGGGGCGATGATCGCGGTCACCGCCGCGCTCATCGGCTTCTTTGCCTTCGTCATCATGCGCGTCACCACGCCGCAGATGACGACGCTGTTCACCGACCTCAGCGTCGAGGATTCCTCCGGTATTATCAAGGACTTGGAGCGCCAGGGCATCCAGTTCGAGCTGCGCAATGAAGGCAGCGTCATCATGGTGCCGAAGGACAAGGTCACCCGGCTGCGGATGAAGCTCGCCGAAGGCGGCCTGCCCAAGGGCGGCGGGGTCGGCTACGAGGTGTTCGACAAGTCGGACGCGCTCGGCACCACCTCTTTCGTCCAGAATATCAATCATCTCCGCGCGCTGGAAGGCGAGCTCTCCCGCACCATCCGCGCCATCGACCGCATCCAGGCCGCCCGCGTCCATCTCGTGCTGCCCGAGCGCCCGCTGTTCTCGCGCGAGGCGCCGGAGCCGTCGGCCTCGATCGTGGTGCGGGTCCGCGGTTCGCTGGAAGCCCAGCAGATCCGCGCCATCCGCCACCTCGTCGCCTCCGCCGTCAACGGGTTGAAGCCGCAGCGGGTCTCGATCGTCGACGAGGCCGGCACGCTGCTCGCCGATGGCGCCGCGACCGATCCGGAGCAGGCGGTCGGCGACGAGCGCCGCACCACCTACGAGAAGCGGATCCGCAAGCAGGTCGAGGACATCGTCTCCTCCGTGGTCGGCTCCGGCCGCGCCCGCGTCCAGCTCTCCGCCGATTTCGACTTCAACAAGGTCACCCAGACCTCGGACAAGTTCGATCCCGAAGGCCGCGTGCTGCGCTCGAGCCAGACCCGCGAAGAGCAGAGCATGACCGCCGACAATAACGGCCAGGTCACGGTCAACAACGAGCTGCCCGGCAACCAGCAGAATGGCGGCGCGGCGGCAAAGGACCAGAGCAAGAAGACCGAAGAGACCAACAATTACGAGATCTCCCGCACCACCAAGACCGAGGTGACCGAGGCCGGCCGCGTCAACCGCATCTCGGTCGCGGTCCTGGTCGACGGCATCTATTCCAAGAACGAGAAGGGCGACCTGGCCTATCAGGACCGCACCAAGGAGCAGCTCGACCGCATCGCCACGCTGGTGCGCTCGGCGATCGGCTTCGACCAGAAGCGCGGCGACCAGGTCGAGGTCGTCAATCTGCGTTTTGCCGATGCCCCCTCCACCGCCCCGATCGCAGAGCCCTCCGGCTTCCTCGGCATGCTCCAGTTCACCAAGGACGACGTCATGTACTTCGTCGAGCTCGGCGTGATGATGATGCTCGGCCTGGTCGTGCTGTTCATGGTGATCCGTCCGCTGGTCAAGCGCATCCTCGCCTCCGACGAAGTCGCCGCCGCGATCTCCGGCGTCCTCACCGGCCCTGCCGGCTCGGACGACGGAGCGGCGGCCTCCGGCTCAGGCGGCCAGGCGCTCCTGCCAAGCGGTGCCGCCAGCGCGATCGACGTCGCCACCGTCCAGGGCCAGGTCCACGCCCAGTCCGTTCATCGCGTCGGCGAGCTTGCCGAACGCAACCCCAACGAAACGGTCGCCATCATCCGTCAATGGCTGACCGAACCCGCGAAATGATTCGAGAAGTGAACTGACATGGCCGGCAATCTGCAAAACGCCAACTCGAACGACATCACCAGCGTGATCTCCACGCTCGGTCAGCGTGCCGGCAGCCGCGCCGGCGCCAAGGTCGAAGCGGTGGCGGGGCCGAAGCGCGCCGCGATCCTGATGCTGGCGCTCGGCGAGCAATATGGCGGCAAGATCTGGAGCCTGCTCGACGACGACGAGGTGCGCCAGCTCTCGCTGGAAATGTCGACGCTCGGCACCGTCGAGGTCGACACGGTCGAGGACATGCTGCTCGAATTCGTCTCGCGCATGTCGGCCTCCGGCGCGCTGATGGGCAATTTCGACGCCACCGAGCGGCTGCTCCAGCAATATCTGGCGCCCGAGCGCGTCAACGGGATCATGGACGAGATCCGCGGCCCCGCCGGGCGCAACATGTGGGAGAAGCTTTCCAACGTGCAGGAAGAGGTCCTCGCCAACTACCTCAAGAATGAATATCCGCAGACCATCGCGGTGGTGCTGTCGAAGCTGAAGCCGGAGCATGCCGCGCGCGTGCTCGGCATCTTCCCCGAAGACCTCGCGCTCGACGTTGTCAACCGCATGTTGAAGATGGAGGCGGTGCAGAAGGAGGTGATCGAGAGCGTGGAGAAGACGCTGCGCACCGAGTTCATGTCCAACCTCTCGCAAACCCGCCGCCGCGACGCCCACGAGGTGATGGCGGAAATTTTCAACAATTTCGACCGCCAGACCGAAACCCGCTTCATCACCTCGCTCGAAGAGGAGAACCGGGAATCGGCCGAGCGCATCAAGGCGCTGATGTTCACCTTCGACGACCTCGTCAAGCTCGATTCCGGCTCGGCCCAGACGCTGATGCGCAACGTCGACAAGGACAAGCTCGGCGTGGCGCTGAAGAGCGCCAACGAGGACGTCCGGAACTTCTTCTTCGGCAACATGTCCTCGCGCGCAGCCAAGATGCTCCAGGACGACATGGCCGCGATGGGCCCGGTGCGGCTGCGCGACGTCGACGAGGCCCAGGCGCTGCTGGTCAACCTCGCTAAGGACCTCGCCGCCAAGGGCGAGATCATGCTGACCAAGAACCGCGCCGACGACGAGCTGGTGTATTGATGGGCGCTCCGGCAAAATTCCTGTTCGATACCGACTTCGCCGCGCCCGACCGGACGCGCGAGAAGGCCGCGACCGCGGCCGAGATCGCGCAGAAGGTCGCCGAAGCCGAAGCACGCGCCTATCAGGATGGCTTTGCCGCGGGCCAGCGCGAGGCCAAGGCCGAGAGCGACCGCCGCGTCGCGCTTGCCATGGAAGAGATCAACATCGGGATCCGGGGCATCGCGTCGGGCATCGGCAATATCGAGAGCAAGATGGAGACCGAGGCGGTCGACGTCGCGGTCGCGGTGGCGCGCAAGCTGTGCGCCGATCTGGTCGCCGCCGAGCCGCTCGGCGAGATCATGGCGCTGGTCAAGGACTGTTTCTCGCATCTGGTCGCGACGCCGCATCTCGTCGTCCGCATCAACGACGCGCTCTACGACAGCGCGCGCGAGAAGATCGAGCGGCTCGCCAAGCAGAACGGCTTCGAGGGGCGACTGGTGATCCTGGCCGAGCCGGAGATTGCGACCGGCGACTGCCGGATCGAATGGGCCGATGGCGGTGTCGTGCTGGAGCGCGGCGCCATCGCGGCCAAGGTGGACGAGCTGGTCGGACGCTATATCGCGTCCCGCAGAGGGAATTAAGCCATGAGCGACACCGATGGACAGGTTCCGCTGCCCGATCTCAACGGCCCGATGCCGCCGACCGGCAACGACGTCAGCTACAACGAGGAAGAATATGCGGCCCGCGTCGCCGCCGACCTCGAAGCCGTGTTCGACGTGCCGGTGCAGGTCTCGGCCGTGCTCGGCCGCTCCAAGATGGATGTCGGCGAGCTGTTGAAGCTCGGACCCGGCACCGTGCTCGAGCTCGACCGCCGCGTCGGCGAGGCCATCGACATCTACGTCAACAACAAGCTCGTCGCTCGCGGCGAGGTGGTGCTGGTCGAGGACAAGCTCGGCGTCACCATGACGGAAATCATCAAAACTGAACGCGGCTAGCGCACGCACAGGAATAAAGCGCGGCAGCGCGAACAGACGGACAGGAGATTGACATGCGGCTTCTCATCGTTGGCACATTGAAGGGCCAGCTCACCACCGCCACAAAGATCGCGATGGAGAACGGCGCCACCGTGACCCACGCCGAGGATCACGACCAGGCAATGCGCGTGCTGCGCGGCGGCAAGGGCGCCGACCTCTTGCTGGTCGACGTTGCCCTCGACATCCGCGACCTCGTGATGCGGCTCGAGGCCGAGCACATCCACGCCCCGATCGTTGCCTGCGGCATCACCAACGACGCCCGCGCCGCGGTCGCTGCGATCCACGCCGGCGCCAAGGAATACATCCCGCTGCCGCCGGATCCGGAGCTGATCGCCGCGGTGCTGGCCGCGGTCGCCAACGATTCCCGTGAGCTGATCTATCGCGACGAAGCGATGGCGAAGGTCGTGAAGCTCGCCCAGCAGATCGCGGGCTCGGACGCCTCGGTGATGGTCACCGGCGAATCCGGCACAGGCAAGGAAGTGCTGGCGCGCTACGTCCACACCCGCTCGGCCCGCGCCAAGCGCCCGTTCATCTCGATCAACTGCGCCGCGATCCCCGAGCATCTGCTGGAGTCCGAACTGTTCGGCCATGAGAAGGGTGCCTTCACCGGCGCGATCGCCCGCCGCATCGGAAAGTTCGAGGAAGCGACCGGCGGCACGCTGCTGCTCGACGAAATCTCGGAGATGGACGTCCGCCTGCAATCGAAGCTGCTGCGCGCCATCCAGGAACGCGTGATCGATCGCGTCGGCGGCACCAAACCGGTGCCGGTGGACATCCGCATCATCGCGACCTCGAATCGCAATCTGGTCGAGGCCGTGCGCGAAGGCACGTTCCGCGAGGATCTGCTGTTCCGCCTCAACGTCGTGAACCTGAAGATCCCGCCGCTGCGCGAGCGCCCCGCCGACATTCTGGAGCTCGCCCAGCACTTCGTGAAGAAATACGCCGAGGCCAACGGCGTGCCGGTGCGGCCGATCTCTGCGGACGCGCGTCGCGTGCTCTCCAGCAACCGCTGGCAGGGCAACGTCCGCGAGCTCGAAAACACCATGCACCGCTCCGTGCTGATGGCCCAGGGCGACGAGATCGGGCCCGATGCGATCCTCACGCCGGACGGCGACCGCCTCGACCTCGCCAAGACCGTGCCCGCGGTCGCCCATGCCACGTTCGCCGCCGAGCAGGTGACACGCGCTTTGGTCGGCCGCACCGTCGCCGATGTCGAACGCGATTTGATCCTGGAGACGCTGAAGCACTGCCTCGGCAACCGGACCCACGCCGCGAATATTTTGGGCATCTCGATCCGCACGCTGCGCAACAAGCTCAACGAATATTCCGACGGCGGCATCCCGATCACGCCTGCGGGGACGCCGGGCGAATATCCGCGCATGCCGATGGTGGGGGCGTAGGGCTTCTGCAAAAATTGAGAGACGCGAATGCCCGGGCTGGTCCCGGGCATTTTCTTTTTGCGAGAAGTGCGAACACTGACGCCACATCTTCGGTGTCGTCCCGGCGCAGGCCGGAACCAGAACCACAGGGAGTGGTTTGGCGAAGATTGCTCGTTCGGTACTCTGACCATCCACAATCGATAGATTCCGCGGTATGGGTCCCGGCCTTCGCCGGGACGACATTGGTGGACATGGCCGCACCGCGTTCTCCGACTAGGTCCCGCCCGCGCAAAGCCCTATAAGCGCCACCGAGAACCACGCGAGGATAAACATGTCTGAAGCTCAAATCACGGATTGGCTGGCGTCGCAGCGGCAGGCGATGATCGATCTGCTGCGCGATGTCGTGAACATCGATTCCGGGTCCTATGACAAGGAAGGTGTCGATGCGGTCGGTGCGCGGTTCGAGCGGCATTTTTCCGAGCACGGCATTCCCTCCCGGCGGGAGAGCCACGGCACCTTTGGCGATGCGCTCCATGCGGACGTCGCAAAACCCGGCAGCAACGAGAAGCCGGTGCTGTTGATGGGGCATCGCGACACCGTGTTCGGCAAGGGCGAAGCCACCCGCCGTCCGTTCACGATTCGCGACAAGCGCGCCTATGGGCCCGGGGTCGCCGACATGAAGGCCGGCCTCGTCATGAACGTGTTCGTGGCGACCGCGTTCCATAAATTCGGCGGCTCGCCGCATCCGATCAAGCTGCTGATCACCTCGGACGAGGAGATCGGCTCGCCCTCGTCGCGGCCGGTGATCGAGCGCGAAGGGCGCGCCGCGCGCGCAGTGTTCAATTCCGAGCCGGGCCGCCCGACCGGCAACGTCGTCACCAGCCGCAAGGGCGGCATCTTCATGCATGTCGCCATCACCGGCAAAGCCGCGCATTCCGGCGCCAATTTCGCCGCCGGTATCAGCGCGATCGGCGAGCTCGCGCATAAGATCGTCCAGATCCACGCACTGACCGATCTCACCAAGGGCATCACACTCAATGTCGGCCTCGTTTCGGGCGGCCAGTCCGTCAACACGACGGCGCCCTACGCCGAGGGCCAGATCGACATGCGCTACGTCGATCCGAAGGATCGCGCCACGGTGATGGCCGAGCTCGAGCGGATCGTCGCCACGCCTTACGTGCCGGGCACAAGTGCTGTGCTGACGATCAAGGGCGAGTTCGTGCCGGTCGTGCAGAGCGAGAGCTCGAAGGCGCTGTTCGAGGGCTATCAGGCGGCCGCAAAGCGGGCTGGCCTCACCACGCTCCAGGGCGAGTTCTCCGGCGGCTGCGCCGATTCCGGCTTCACCGCCGCGGTCGGCACGCCGACCATCTGCGGTGTCGGACCCGTGGGCGGACTCGCACATTCGCCGGAGGAATATCTCGAGCTCGACAGCATCGTGCCGCGCGCGCAGGCGCTGGCGCTGGCGATCTTGCGGGGGTGATCGCCACGCCCTCCATCGTCATGCCCGGGCTTGACCCGGCCATGACGAGGAGAGAGGGTCCTACGAATAGCTCGGCGCGTCCGGCCGGCGGAAAATGTGGATGGGATCGCCCGGCACGAACGGCTGACCGCGAAACATCGCATAGGCATAGAGCGCGAGATAGACGATCGCCAGCGCGCCGACGGCGTAGAAAGCCCAGGTCGCGACGCGTTTCATCATTGCGCTCCATTGCCGTCCCGGCGGGAAGGCTCAGGCAGCGCTTCTAGAGCGATGAGAGCGAAAAGGCCAGCCTGCGCGGCCTGTGGGCGGCGCTCAAACGCCGCGTCGGCCGTGCACGGGAAGGCTGACGTCCGCGAGTCTGGCCGCATCTTCGTCCTGATCGACCGCCACATACTGGCCATGCCAATAGGCCAGCGCAGCATTGCGAGTCGAATTCCTGATGTTCCTGACGCGACCAATGACGATGCCGTGCGAATGCCGCTCGACGATCTCCTCGACCTCGCAATCGACGGCGGACAATGCGCCGACCAGCAGCGGAACGCCCGAGACTGATGTCACCCACTGGGCACCGGCGAAGCGATCGGCGCCCTTCAGGCCGCCCTTGCCGGCAAAGCGCTCGGCGACGTCCAGTTGGTCGGCGGCCAGGATGTTCACGCCGAAGGCACCGTAGCGGCGGATCAGCGGGAAGGACGAGGCGTCGCGGCTGATGCTGACCAGCAGGGTCGGCGGATCGACCGACAGCGAGGTCACCGAGGTCACCGTCATGCCGGTGATGTCTTTGCCCCGTCCGGCGGTGATGACGCTGACGCCGCCGGTGAGGTGGCGCATGGCGCCGCGGAAATCGGCAGACGAGACGGGAATTTCGGTCATGAGATCGCGGGGGACTACATTCATGGCATTCTCCCCGGAAGCGGGGTTCCTCTCTATTTATATACGATCGTCCGCCGACAAAAGGTGGCTCAGGATCGAGCCTTCGAGGCCTGCGAGCTCGACCGAGCCGCGCTCGCGCGGCCGGGCGACGTTAACCATGACATCATGGGCAATGCGGCCCTCGTCGATCACCAGCACCCGATCGGCCAGCGCAACCGCCTCGGCAACGTCGTGGGTCACCAGGATCGCGGTAAAGCCCTGGTCGCGCCAGACGCGCTCCAGCAGCCGCTGCATCGAGATCCGGGTCAGCGCATCCAGCGCACCGAGCGGCTCGTCGAAGGCCAGCACGCGCGGATGGGAGACCAGCGCGCGGGCAAGCGCGACGCGCTGCTTCTGGCCGCCCGACAGCACCGACGGCCACTGATCGCGCTTGTCGGTCAGTCCGACCTCGCCCAGCGCCTTCTCCGCGCGTACATGCGCATCGCTGGATGAGCGATCGCGGCCGAGACCGACCTCGACATTGGAGAGCACCCGCGCCCAGGGCAGCAGCCGCGGCTCCTGGAACATCACGCGGATGTCCTCGGGCTGGACCGCCGCATCGCCGAAGCTGATGCTGCCGGCGTCGATCTTTTCCAGGCCGGCGATCAGGCGCAGCAGCGTGCTCTTGCCGCAGCCGCTTTTGCCCACGATCGCGACGAACTGGCCGGCGGGGATATGCAAATCGATGCCGCGCAGCACCTCGTTATCGCCGTAGGATTTGCGCAGGCCGCGGATGCTGAGCGGCAGGCCGCTGCTCTGCACTTGACGTTCCTCGCGGGCAACACGGGCCGTCGGCGCGAAATTGGCGCGGCTGGCGAGCTCGGTTTCCGGAAGGGAGGTACGAAGAGCTGTCTGCATGTCACTCTCAGCGTTTCTGGAAGGCGGGGTGCCAGGAGAGCGTCAGGCGCTCCAGCACGCGGGAGGCGCTGTCGGCGAGCTTGCCGAGCAAAGCGTAGATCAGGATCGAGAGCACGACGACGTCGATCAGCATGAACTCGCGCGCCTGCATCGCCATGTAGCCGAGGCCCGAAGAGGCCGCGATGGTCTCTGCCACGATCAGCGTCAGCCACATGATGCCGAGCGCAAAGCGGATGCCGACGAAGATCGAGGGCAGCGCGCCCGGGAAGATCACGCGGCGGAACAGTTCGCTGTCGCTCATGCCGTAGATGCGGCCCATCTCGATCAGCTGGGGATCGACCGTACGGATGCCGTGCAGCGTGTTGAGGTAGATCGGGAAGAAAACGCCGAGCGCGACCAGGAACAGCTTTGCGCTCTCGTCGATGCCGAACCACAGAATGACCAGCGGGATCAGCGCCAGATGCGGCACGTTGCGCACCATCTGGAGCGTGGTGTCGGTAAGTTTTGCCGAGAGCTGCGACAGGCCGTTGGCGAGCCCGAACGCGAAGCCGATGCTGCCGCCGATCAAAAAGCCGATCGAGGCGCGCCAGAACGACACCCAGATGTTGCGGATGAGTTCGCCGGAGAGCAGCAGCTTCCAGCCGGCCAGCGCAACGTCGCTCGGGGCGGGCAGCACGCGGGTTGGCACGAAGCCGGTGACGCAGGCGATCTGCCAGACCACGACGATGGCGAGCGGCACGATCCACTGGATCAGGCCGTCGACGCGCGGCAGGCGGAAGTTGCGCGGGAGCGAAATACTGTCGATCAGGCTCATGACTGCGACACCCGATGCTGCGGACGATAATCACTGCCGACCGTCTCGCCGAAAGGACCGCCATTGAAGTGAAGCCTGGTCACGTTGCTCGGCAGGTCCAGCGAGAGCAGCGGGAAGACCAACTCGGCGAAGCGATAGGCTTCCTCGAGATGCGGGTAACCCGACAGGATGAAGGTATCGATGCCGATGTCCTGATACTCCTTGATGCGCGCCGCCACGGTCTCGGCGTCGCCGACCAGCGCCGTGCCGGCACCGCCGCGCACCAGGCCAACGCCGGCCCACAGATTTGGCGCGATCTCGAGCTTGTCGCGCTTGCCACCATGGAGCTGCGCCATGCGCTGCTGACCGACCGAGTCCATCCGCGCGAAGTTCTTCTGCGCAGTCGCGATCGTATCGTCGCTGACATGCTTGATCAGCTCGTTGGCGGCGCGCCAGGCTTCCTCGTTGGTTTCGCGGACAATCACGTGGAGGCGGATGCCGAAGGAGAGCTTTCGGCCGCGCGCCTCTGCGGCCGCCTTCACCTTCGCGACCTTCTCGGCGACCAGAGCCGGAGGCTCGCCCCAGGTGAGGTATTTGTCGACAGCGTCGACGGCAACGTCAATCCCGGCATCCGACGAGCCGCCGAAATAGAGCGGCGGCCGCGGTGACTGCACCGGGGGAAACAGCAGCTTGCCGCCCTCGACATGGATGTGCTTGCCCTCGACATCGACCGTCTTGCCCGCGAGCAGGTCGCTATAGACGTTGAGGAACTCGCGGGTGACTTCGTAGCGCTCGTCATGGCTGAGGAAGATGCCGTCGCCCTTGTTCTCGACGGGATCGCCGCCGGTGACGACGTTGACGAGCAGCCGGCCGTTGGTAATGCGATCGAGCGTCGCCGTCATGCGCGCTGCCACGGTCGGCGATTGCAGGCCGGGGCGCACCGCCACGAGATAGCGCAACCGCTCGGTGAACGGCGCGACGCTGGAGGCCACGACCCAGGAATCCTCGCAGCTCCGGCCAGTGGGCAGAAGTACGCCGTAATAGCCGAGCTGGTCGGCAGCCTGTGCGATCTGGCGCAGATAGTTGAAATTGACCTCGCGGCCGCCGATGCCGGTGCCGAGATAGCGGCCGTCACCGTGGGTCGGCAGGAACCAGAGGATGTTGGCCTTGTCTTGCTGACTCATGAACCTGGCCTCCGCGCCACGTCGGAAATCTTGATTGTCTTGGGGATCAGGTTGAGCGCGAAGAACGCATCCGCAACCTGCTGCTGGTCGGCGATCACTGCATCGGTCAACGGCTTGATGCCGTAGGACTGCCGCTTCAGCGCCACCTCGACCACCGGAACGGACAACCCGATCGCCGGCGCCAGCTGCTCGGCGACCGCGTGAATGTCGCCCTTGGCCCAATCGTCGACGGAGCTCAGCTCGGCGAGCACGGCATCGACGATCTTCGGGTTGGCTTCGAGGAATTTCTTCGAGGAGAAATAGAACTGGTAATTGGCGACGATGTCGGTGCCGTCAGCGAGCGTGCGCGCGCCGGTGGCGGCTTCAGCCGCCGCCTGGAACGGATCCCAGATCACCCAGGCATCGACCGCGCCGCGCTCGAAGGCGGCACGCGCATCGGCCGGTGCGAGGAACACGGGCTCAACTTCCGAATATTTGACACCCGCCTTCTCCAGCGCCTTGACCAGGAGATAGTGGACGTTGGAGCCCTTGTTTAGCGCGACTTTCTTGCCCTTGAGGTCGGCGACCGACTTCAGCGGGCTGTCCTTCGGCACCAAAATCGCCTCGCCCTTCGGCGCTGGCGGCTCATAGGCGACATACTGGATCGGCGCGCCGGCGGCCTGCGCGAAGATCGGCGGGGCTTCGCCGGTGTTTCCGAAATCGATCGCGCCGACATTGAGCGCTTCGAGCAGCGGCGGGCCCGAGGGGAATTCGGTCCACACCACCTTGTAGCCGTCGGCAGCAAGCTTCGGCTCCAGCGTGCCCTTGCTCTTGAGCAGCACCAGCTTGCCGTATTTCTGGTAGCCGATGCGAACGACCTTATCCTGGCCATAGGACGTGCCGACTGCGGCTGCGACGATGCCGATCGACAGGACGATGGCTGCGATCAGACGTTGAACGATGCGCCTCATGTCTAGACCTTTTGATATGGGGAGATTGGTCGGCACGATCAGGTCGCCGCGCTGCGCCAGACGATGTCGCGGATGACGACCGGCTTCGGGATCAGGCCCAGTCTGTAGAAGCGATCGGCGACGCCCTGCTGGGTCGCGACGATGTCGTCGGTAACGGGACCGATCACGAAGTTCGAGCGGTTGGCAGCGACGGTCTGGATGTCCAGCGGGACGCCGGTCACCGCGGCCAGCGATTTGGCGACCTCGTCGCGATGCTGTTCGGCCCATTTACCGGTCGCGGTCGTCACGTCGACGATCTGCTGCAGGATGGGGCCGTGGTTCTTGGCGAAATCGCGATTGGCGATGTAGAAGGAATTGGTCTTGGTGACTTCACGTGAATTGATCAGGATGCGGCCGCTCTGCTTGGTCTCGCCGATCGCAAAATACGGATCCCAGATCGCCCAGGCGTCGATGCTGCCATTGGCAAAGGCAGGGCCCGCGTCCGGCGGCGTCAGATAGACCGGGGTGATGTCGGCATAGGTGAGACCGGCCTTCTCCAGCGTCTGCACCACGACGTTGTGGGCGCTGGACCCCTTGGTGAAGCCGATGCGCTTGCCCTTGAGATCGGCGATGACGCGGATCGGCGAATCCTTCGGCACCAGAATGCCCTGGCCGTTGGTGATGGGCTGGCCGGCGGCATAGACGATCGCGGCGCCCGCGGCCTGGGCGAACACCGGCGGGGAATCACCGACCGCACCATAATCGATGCTGCCGACATTCATCGCCTCCATCATCGGCGGCCCCGATGAGAATTCGACCCATTTGACCTCGATGCCTTGCGGGGTGAAATGTTTTTCCAAGGATGCCTGCTGGCGCGTGATAACCAGCACGCCGGTCTTCTGGTAGCCGATACGTATTTCCTTCACGCCCGCTTGCGCGGTCGCGCGCGACGCAAACGCTGCCGCGATTGCGGTTCCAGCGGACAATTTCAGAAAGTTCCGACGCTGCATTCCGAGCTCCCGGCCGCACATGGCCGTCATCATTCACGTTTGAAGAATGATGGTGCGGGTTGTCGGAGGTGTCGAGACAGGCGGAAAAATAGCGATGCGAGCACTGCGCTTCCGAAAAGCGCATGATTAATCTTTCAAGCGGTCGCGCTCACGCAGAGGGATTTTTTTCCGCACGCGAATGTGAGAGCCGCCCGGATTAGGGCCAACGCTCCGAGGCCAGGCATAAAATGTGAAAAACAACCCCATGCACAGTAGCCCACGATAGTCGGATCAATGACTTACGCGGCAGACAAAGTCGTTTGCGCCGTCGGGCAAAACAGGAGCATGATGACATCGTCGCGGACTGGGCGCTGTTGTGGCGCGCACGGTCACCTGCCGGCCTAATGCAACCATTTCACCGGCAAATTGAGCAGCCCGCGAAACGCCCAGCCGCCGATCCGCACCGGCTCGTCGTCGGCGATTTGTAAATTCTTTACTTTTGCGAACACGGTCGGCAGCGCGACATCGGCGATCATGGCGCGGGAGGCCCAGGCACCGGCGCAGAAATGCGGACCGGCGCCGAAGGCAACGCTCTTGGCCGTATCACGCCGCACGTCGAATTGGTCGGCCCGCTCAAAATGCTTCTCGTCGCGGTTGGCCGAGCCGAACATCAGGAACACGCGCTCATCAAGCTCGAACGACACGTCGCGAATGCTCCACGGCTTTGCGATGCGCCGCGGCGACATGCCGATCGGCGAGATCCAGCGGGCGTATTCCTCGAACGCCTCGAGCCAGGACACCTCGCCGTTGCGCACGAGGTCGAGCTGGTCGGGATGGGTCAGCAGCGCCCACACCGTACCGGCGATCGCCTTGCGCGGCTCGTTCTGACCGCCGGAGATCGCGAGTTTTACATTTGCGCGCACGCTCTCCATCGGCATGCCCGCAGCGAGCAGCACGCCGAGGATGCTTTGGTCCGGCTTATTGCGCATCACCGGCAGAATGTCGTCGATCGCCGCATCGATGCCTGATGTCGCAGCATGGCAGCGCGCCTCGACCGCGGGATCGCCGCTGTAATTGGCGATGCCTTCGATCATGCCTTGCGACCAGGCATCCATGTCGTGGAAGTCGATGTTAGTGAGGCCGGTGATGGACTTCAGGCACTCTCCGGAGAACGGCAGCGCGAAGTCGCGCATGAAATCAATCCGCCCCGGCGCGATCGCCTCGAGGATGCGGTCGGCATGAGCCTGGAACAACGCGGTCCAGTGCGCTTTCACCGTCTTCGGCGACACCGTCGGAAACATCGCGCGGCGCTCGACCTGATGCGCCTCGCCGTCCTTGCGCATCATGTTGTGGCCCATCAGCCGGTTCATCAGGCCGGCGGGCTGGTGCGAGGAGAACACGTCGATCTGCTTCTCGGAGATCGAGATGTCGTCGCGGCAGCTCAGCAGCGTCGAGCCGAGCTGCGGCACGAAGGCGATCGGCGCCTCCTTCCGCAGCTTCGCAAGCATCGGATAGGGATCGGCCCAGAACGCGGCCGGGTCGATGTCGATGCGCGGCGCGGTGCTCAAGGCGGTCTCCCTGGATTCTCGTGTGCTCCAGGCCAGACTAGCGAACCCAGGCGCCGACGTCTGTCCCTAGCGATAGGGACAGACAAGACTATTTGTTTGCGACCTTGGTCGGATCGTTGACCGCCTTGAAGGTCTCGAATTCGACGCTGTAAAGCGCGCCATTAACCTTCTCGACGCGGCGAATATAGATGTTATGGACAACATCGCGCGTCCTTGAATCAATCGACATCGGGCCGCGCGGACTCTCCCACGCCATTCCCTTCATGGCCTCGACGAGCGCAGGACCATCCGTTTTGCCTTCGGTCTTCTTGAGTGCCTCATAGATGAGGTGCATGCCGTCATAGGCGCTGACGCTGATGAAGTTCGGTCTCACGTTGGCGTTGGCCTTCTGGAAGGCCGCGACATATTCTTTGTTCAACGCAGAGGGATGATAGGCGGAATAGAAGCCGGCCGTGACGGTACCGATCATCGCATCGCTCATGCCTGGCAGGTCTTCGTCATCGGTGATGTCGCCCGGACCGATTAGCTTGATGCCCGATTTGTCCAGCCCGCGTTCGACGAATTGCTTCGCAAGCACGGCCGCCTGACCTGCGGGGACGAAGACGAAAAGTGTGTCCGGATTGCCATCGCGCGCGCGCTGCAGGAATGGCGCGAAGTCCGGGTTCGCGAGAGGCACCTTGAGCGCTTCCACGATGGCGCCGCCCGCTTGCGTGAAGGTGGAGGAAAACACCCCGGAAGCCTCATACCCCGGCGCCCAGTCCGACGCGATGATGGTGACGTGCTTCGACCCGTTCTTTGCGGCCCAGTTGGCAAGTACGCTGGCCTGCTGGGCGTGGGTCCAACTGGTGCGGACGAAATACGGCGATCGCTCCGTAACGATCGACGTCCCCGAGACCATGACCACCGTCGCCGTCTTGCTTTCGTTGACCAGTGGCGCAATGGCCAGCACGTTCGGCGTCAGGCCGCCGCCAAGAATGGCGACCTTGTCGGAGACGATCAGTTCCTGGGTTATCCGCTTCGAATTGTCGGGAAGGCTGGCGTCGTCCCTGACGATCAGCTCGATCTTGCGGCCGGCGACCGTATCGCCGTGCTGCGCCACATAAAGGCGGGCGCCGGCTACGGCCTGCTTTCCGACCGGACCCAATGCCCCGGTGAGCGGCATGACGAGCCCGATTTTGACTGTATCTTGCGCCGCAACATCGCCGGCAAACAACGAACCAGCGAAGGCCGACACCGCAAATAGATAATGCGATTTCTTAAGCATGACAGGCTGCCTCCCTTAGTATCGACTATCAATGAAGCAGCCTTAGGCGCATTTTCCCACAGACGGCAGCAGCAAGATTGCGTCGCGCCAAGTCAAGATTGAATAACTCATGTTTGACTGGGACGATCTTCGGTATTTTTTGGCGGTAGCCCGGCATGGCAGCACGATCGCAGCCGCGAAGGCGCTCAATCTCAGCCAGTCGACCGTCCATCGGCGGCTGCTCGAACTGGAAAAACGTGTCGGGCGAAATATCGTTATCCGGCATGCGACGGGTTATCGCCTGACCGAGTTCGGCACGCGGTTGCAGCCTTGGGCTGAACAGGTCGAAAAGGCGATCGGCTCGCTCGAGCGCTATCTCGTTGCGGCAGACGAGACACCGACCGGCACGATCAGGGTGACATGTTCGGAGTCGATCGGTTTCCGCTTGATGCAGTCGCCGCTGCTCGAAACCTTTCATAGTCGCCACACTGGCCTGCGGGTCGAACTGATCATGAGCGACCACTTCCTCAATATTGCCAAGGGCGAAGCCGACGTCGCGATCCGCGCCGGCGTGCCGAATGAAGAAGCGCTCGTTGGACGCAAAATCGCGGATGTGCCCTGGGCGCTCTATTGCAGTCGCGGCTACCTCGCGCGCCACGGCCGGGTGGAGCGGACTGAAGATATCGCGAAGCATTCAGTGATCGAATTCGACGGCGACATCAGGGACCACCACGCCGCCAAATGGCTTCGGTCGGTGGCGCCCACGGCTAGGGTAGTTGCCCGAAGCGACACTGTGCCGGGACTGCTCATGACCGTGAAGTCGGGCGCGGGTCTCGCACCGCTACCCGTGCCGCTGGCAATTCGGGACAGCGATCTTGTATCCGTGCTGGGTCCATTGCCCGGACTCTATTCGCCAATTTACCTGCTGACCCACCCCGACCTCCGGCACATGCCGCGCGTCCGGACATTCTTTGATTTCATCATTGAGGAGATCGACAGCGTGCGCCCGGTGCTTACCGCGGGTAGCTAAATCTCTCTCAGGTAAAATCAGTGCACGACCAGCGGACAACCGCTGTCCGCCGCCGCACGGAACGCCTGACTACCCGGGATCACACTCAGAATGTTGTAATAGTCCCAGGGCCCGATCGATTCCGACGGCTTTTTCACCTGCGCAAAATACATGTCGTGGACCATCCGGCCGTCTTCCCGGACCCGGCCGTTGCTGGTGTAGAAATCGTTCACCGGCAGTTCGCGCATTTTGACCATGACTGCCTTCGCCTCGTCCGTACCGGCGGCGGCGATCGATGCGAGGTAATGACGGACGGCCGAATAGGTACCGGCCTGCGCCATCGTCGGCATTTTCCCGTGCCGCTCGAAAAAGCGTTTCGACCACGCCCGAGTTTGATCGTTGCGATCCCAGTAGAACGCCGTCACGAACTTCAAGCCCTGCGCAGCCTGCAGCTCCATGCTGTGAACGTCGGAAATGAAGACCAGCAAAGAGACCATAGTTTGGTTTTTCGTCAGCCCGAATTCGTTGGCCTGCTTGACGGCGTTGATCATGTCTCCGCCGGAGTTGGCGAAAGCCACCACCTTCGCACCGGACGCCTGCGCTTGAAGCAGGTAGCTGCTGAAGTCCGAAGTGTTGAGCGGATGCCGTACGCTGCCGAGCACCTTGCCTCCGGCAGCCTGCACCGCGCTGGTTGCATCCGCCTCCAGCGAATGGCCGAACGCATAATCCACCGTGATGAAGAACCAGGTATCGCGGCCTTCCGCCACGATGGACCTGGCCAGACTGGTTGTGAGCGCATAACTGTCGTGGACCCAGGATGCCTCCGTCGGCGTACATCCCTTGCCGGTAAAGGCGGTGCTCCCCACCGCGCCGGCGATGACGATCCGGCTGTGGTCGGCGGCAAGTTGTTCGACCGCGAGCGCCACGGCTGAATTGTCAAATCCGATCGCCATGTCAACACCGGCGGTTTCGAACCAGCGGCGCGCGACGGCCATCCCGATATCAGCCTTGTTCTGATGGTCGGCGAAAATGATCTCAACGGGCCTGCCCAACACGGCGCCACCGGCATCTTCGACCGCCATGCGCGCAGCAACGACCGAGCCCTGACCGCCCAGATCAGCATAAAGGCCGGACTGGTCGTTGAGCACCCCGATCCTGACGACATCATCGGAAATCTGCGCAATTGCGCCACGCGCTCCAAAGGTCGCGGCAGCAAGAACTAAAATAAGGACATTTTGCAATCGCATGACGTCCCTGCCGCCCACGAACTCGGTACGCTGTTTGTCGGGCTGTTCAACGTAAATCGCTCACTACGAAGACACAAGAAGTCTTGCTGTTCGAGAGCCGTTTTCGAAGTCGGCCGCAGCCACCGCTGCCTGTTTAAATGTCCGCTAATGGGATGTCCCGCCGTATTCCCGCCCACCAGCGATAGAGCGTCCGCTTTGCGCTCGGAAGCAGAGATCACGGACTTAGCGTACCCCTTAGTTCAGGCGGCTAGGCCCCGCGAGCAGGCGCAGCACGATCGAAAACAATTCGTTCTGCGCGGAAATGCCGAGCCGCTCATAGGCGCGCTTGCGGTAGGTCAGCGTCGAATGCAGGCTGATACCAAGCGCTTGCGAGATCGCCTCCGAGCTGAGACCGAGCAGGATGTGCCGGCAGACCTCCTGCTCGCGCGGCGTGAGATCGGCGAGTGGAACGCGGGTCGCAAACAGCGCGGGGAGATTTTGCTCGGGTGCCGCCGTGCTGTGCTGGAAATGGCGCGCCACGCTTGCGCCGATCGCCGGCGCGATGGCTCTGAGCTGCGCGCGCTGGGCGTCGCTGAAGCGGCCCTGGGCGGCGATGCGGTAGAAATTGACATAGAAGCAGGTGTCGTCGACCCAGATCGCGGTTGCGCATTTGTCGACGATGCCGGAATCCGCAAAGAAGATTTTCCGGTAGCGCGCGCCATACATGCGCGGCGCGAACGACGGCAGCATGATCGGCGCGCTGCCCGCGCCTTCGAACAGTGCATCGCGATTGGGATCGGATTCGTGGAACTGGCCGGCATAGGCGGCGCCGAGATCGCTGCCGGTCGGGATGTTACCGGCATCGAGCAGGCAACTCGCCGCGCCCGCGCGGCTCAGCGCAAACACCATGCAATGGCCGACTCCGGCTTGCCGGCGCAGCGTCTCGATCAGCACGTTGGGAAAATCCGGCCGGCCGATGGCGAGCACCGCGGGCGTGACATCGCCAGCCGCCAAGCCTGAGCCTGTCCCGTGGGGCCGCATTGTTTTCTCCCTGCCGCGTTTTGCCGAAACTTATCAGCAAAGGCAGCACGCCGGAAGTCCGCCTACCCCGCCGCCGCCTTCGCCGGCTCGACGCTGACCGCGAGCTTGCCGTAGCGGTCGGTGAAGGCCTCGGTGTCGATCTCCTCGAGCTTGATGTCGCCGCTCATGACACCCTGCTTCCAGGCCGCTTGCGCCGGATCGTTCTGGAACTCCGGCATCACCTCGCGGCCGAACAGCTCCAGCGATTCGCAGATGTGCTCGTGGCTGTTCTTGCCGGCCTGATTGAGCAGGATGACCTGGTCGATATGCGAGCCTTGAAAACGCTTGAGCTTCTTGCGGATCGTCTCCGGCGAGCCGATCAGGCCGCCGCGCAGCGCCGCCTCCTGCGCTTCCGGGTTCTCGCGCTTCCACTTATTGTACTCGTCCCACATGTTGACGGTGTAGGGCGCAGGCCGCTGACGGTTCTGCGAAGCACCGTAGAAGCGCAGCGCGAACTGGAAGAAGGTGGCGCCATCGGCACGGGCGCGTGCCTCCTCGTCGGTCTTGGCGCACATGAAGAACGACACCAGCGCCATGTTCGGGTTGATCTCGTAGTCGGCGAGCTTTTTGAGCCGCTTGGTCATCGCGTTGTAATAGGCGTGCACCCAGGCGTGCGCGGCATCAGCGCTGACGAACTGGAAGCCGAGCGCGCCAAAGCCGTGACGGCCGGCGCGCTCGATGGTCGGCAGCTGCGAGCAAGCCATCCACAGCGGCGGATGCGGCTTTTGCACCGGCTTCGGCACCACATTGCGCAACGGGATGTCGAAATGCTTGCCGTGATGCTCGCTGCCGGCGTCCCTGAACATCGGGAAGATCGCCGCTACGGCCTCCTCGAACACTTCCTTCTTGGTCTCCATGTCGCGGCCGAACGGCGTCAGCTCGGTGATCGAGGCGCTCTCGCCCATGCCGAACTCACAGCGGCCGTTCGAGAGCAGGTCCAGCACCGCGACACGCTCGGCGACGCGGGCGGGATGATTGGTGGTGAGCTGGAGAATGCCGTGGCCGAGCCGGATGTTTTTCGTGCGCTGGCTGGCCGCGGCGAGGAAGGATTCCGGCGAGGGCGAGTGCGAATATTCCTCGAGGAAATGATGCTCGACGACCCAGGCGTGGTCGTAGCCGTGCTTGTCGGCGAGTTCCAGCTGCGAGAGCGCGTTCTGGTAGAGCCTGAGCTCGTCGCCGGCCACCCAGGGCCGTGGCAGCTGCAGCTCGTAGAAGATGCCGAACTTCATGACGCCCCTCCCGCCTATTTTTTGTTGCGCTCATCTTAGTGAGCGGGGCGGCGCTGTCTACGCGGTCGCAATTCCGCCTTGCGGGAGAACGGTCTGCTCTTTCATCCGAACTGGAAGGTCGGCCAAAACGGGAGCCCGCGACTAGGGGCTACCTCACTTTTCGCTGAGCCCGGCATTCGAGCGCGGGTTCTGTGTTATGGTTGCGATGGCGGTCGGAGACGGTCAGATGGACGCGTGGTCGATTTTCATTTTTATCGTTTTCTTTGCGGCGATGCCCCTTGCCACCGAGATGGCCCGGGAGCGTGGCAGATCGCGCAAGCTTTGGTTCTGGATCGCGTTCTGCGTCGGGCCGTTAGCGCCCATCATGCTCCTCGTTCTCGGCGACCGACGAGATCGCGAAGCAAATCACGTTTAACAAATTCAAGACGTTGCCCGGTTCAGAGCGGCAACAGCCAGGGCACGAGCAAGGTGCAGACTATCAAAGCGACCAGGGAAAACGGCACGCCAACGCGCACAAAGTCACCGAACGTGTAATGTCCGGGGGCGACCACCAACGTGTTAACCGGTGACGACACAGGCGTCATGAACGCAGTCGAAGCAGCCAGGGCCACGGTCATTGCAAACGGATACGGCGAGGCATGCATTTCATTCGCGACAGCGATGGCGACGGGGGCCATCAACACTGCCGTCGCGGTATTCGAGATAAACATCCCAAGCAGCGCCGTCATGGCAAAGAGCGTGGCCAGCATGACGTGATGGCCGGCACCGCTGGTGATGGCTCTTAGCCCATCAGCCGCCAGTTCAACCCCGCCGGTTCTCTCAAGTGCGACCGAAAACGGCAACATCCCGACAATCAGGACAATGGTCTTCCAGTCGACCGAACGATAGGCGCTGGTAATGTCGATACAGCCCAGTGCGCCCATCAGCATGCATCCGATCAGGGCGGCCTGCACATTCGGGATCAGGCCGCTGACCATCAAACCAACGACGAGCGCCAGGCAAATCACCGCCTGCGGCGCCTTGCCCGGTACCTGGAGAACCTGCCCGGACTCGGCAGGCAGCCTGATCGTGACCAAATCCGTATTGGCAGACTGGAGCTCTTCGATGTCCCCCCAGGGGCCAATCAGCAACAGCATGTCGCCGACCGCCAGCGCATCGTTCAGAAGGTCGTCTTGATGCGCAGCCACGCCGCGCCGCAGGCCGATCACGGTCAATCCGAACCGACTGCGAAACTTTGCCTGGACGATCGTCTTGCCGATGAGATCCGAAGTCGGCACCAACAAGACCTCCACCATGCCGATTTCCTGCGATCGATCGGTGAAATAGCTTCCGCTCAACGGAAGCTCTTCCAGCGCAAATTGATGACGAAGCTCAGCTATGTTGCTGTGGTTTGCAAACAGATCGATCAGCAAGACATCATTGACCGCGAGCTCCAGCTTGGCGGTGGGACGCAGAACCTCCTTTGAAAATCTGCGGCTGCGTTCTACGGCCACAATGCTTGCTCCGGACGAGCCGCGAAGGTCCAGGGCTTCGATGGTCATGCCGGCGAGGGATGATTGTTCCGTCACGCGAAGCCGGTATTCGCGCTCCGCGAGCTTGTATTCATCGATCCAGACAGAGAAGTTCGGGCTGCCGGCGTTCTTCGCCTCCACCTTGTTGGGCAGCCAGCGATGCGCGAAGCACATGTACAGAATGCCCAGGGCGAGGATCGGCAAGCCGAACGGCGTGAAGCTGAAGAAACGAAATCCTTCAATCCCGTGACGCTCGAGTTCACCGTTGACGACCAGGTTTGGTGCCGTCGCAACAAGCGTCAGCATTCCGCTTATGAGCGCCGCGAAACTGAGGGGCATCATCAGTTGGCCCGGTCCGACACCCGTGCTGTTTGCAATTCGCAACGCGACTGGAATGAAGATGGCGGTAACGGCCGTCGAACTCATCGTCGCACCGAGGCCAGCGACGACCGTCATCAGCAGGACAATCAGCGTGATCCTGCTGTCTCCGGCCTTCGCAATCAGCCAGTCGCCCAGCCGCTGCGCGACACCCGTTCGGACCAAGCCGTCGCCAAGCACGAAGAGAGCGGCTATCAGAACAATGTTTGGATCGCTGAAACCTGCCAATGCCTCACCCATGGTGAGGACACCGGTGAAGGGGAGCGCAAGGAGCATGATCAGCGCGACCACGTCCAGGCGCGGCCTGTTGATCGCGAACATCACGATCGCCGCCCCAAGAAGGACCAGGACAATCGTCAGATCAAACATGAATGTCCGCCATGGAGGTCGCCGACTTCAATTCAGATGATAATGACAAGACGGCGAGGGAATCAAGGACACGTCGACTGGCCGTCAACGCGCACTTGCCGTGATCGACGGTGGATTGCGATCATGGTGATGCTGGTATTGATACGACTTGCACCGAGACGTTCATTCGGCTGAATGCATCCGCCGGACCATCCCACGTGCCGGAAAGCGGCGAGGCCCTTTCCTGTTCGCGCGTCACGGCGACGGGTATGTGCTCACTGCCGACGATCTTGTTGTTGGTAGGATCATAGCCGCGCCATCCGGCTCCGGGGATATAGATCTCGGTCCAGGCGTGCGTGGCGCCGTGTTGCCCCTCGGCCATCTGGATGTAGCCGGTGACAAAGCGCGCACCAAATCCCCAGTAGCGGGCAGCCTCCATCATGAACACCGCATAGTCGCGACAGGTCCCGCTGCCGAGCCGCAGCGTTTCGTTGGGTGATTGAACCCCGAAAGCCTCGCGGGAAACGTACTTGAACGATCGGTAGATGTGAGTATTCAGATTGTTCAGAAGGTCCAGCGTGCCGATCAACTGGCCGGGTTTGTAGAGGTCGCGCAACCATTCGAACAGGGCGGTCGCGTCATAGATATAGCTCGGGAGACGATACACCGTCAGCTCAAGTTGCTCTTCTGGAGGATATTGGAAGGGAAATGAACTGGCGAATGGCGCAATCCGCCATTCAATGGGGTCGTCGTAGTAAAGGTCGACGTCGACCTCGCTTGCGATCCTGAGCTTGTCGGATAATTCCAAAAAGGTCACGACTGCGATGGCATTGTCGTAGTTGTCGCGCAACCAGCGAACTTCCGCGTTCGGCTCGATATCGACCGACCCTCTCACGATGTGGACGTCATGTCCCTCGCGAGGCCGCATCATGGCTCGATGAGTGCCGAAGGTGACGGGCTGATTGTAAAAATATTCGGTCTTGTGAATGATTCGGATTCGCCTCATATGTAGCTCCCCCACGCAGCAGCGATGGATGTTGCGGCGCCCGCTACCACTGGGTGTAAGTCGCAGGCACTTCCGAGGCAAGAGAAGAAGTATGCGGCCTTGGCGGCCCCGGAGCCGCAGAGCGTCTTCGCTTTTTGGGTAACGATCGTTGCCGCTTAGTTCCCCAGCGCGCACGTAAGCTCCGCCCATTGGCCGCGCTGCGACATCCGGTCAAGCCGATCGATTGATCCAGATCAACGCGGCAGCGGCCCTGATGCATCTAAAGTGCAGCAAGGCAACGGCCCGGATGCCGTCCCGATTCCCAAAATTTCAGAGAGACCGAATATGTCGGCCCCTGACGACACGACTCCGCGCGTGCGCCGTAAGCGCATGGAGATTTTTGCGTTCCTGTTCCTGACCGCGGTCGTGATGCCCGTCCTCGCGGTCGGAACGGTCGGCTCCTACGGGCTCGGCGTCTGGATCTACCAGATGGTCGCAGGCCCGCCCGGCCCGCCGCCCTCCCCGCATTAATCCTCGCCAGCGAAAAACAGGCATCATGGCCCAAGCCTCACTGAGTAAAGCCACACTCAACCGCCGCGCATTGATCACCGGCCGGGTGCTCAGCACCGACCGCATCGTGTCCCCGCCGGGCTACGAGATCGCCAGCATCATCGTGCAGGCGCGCCCCGAACGTCTCGCCGAGGTTGAAGCCGACATCGTCGCCCTTCCTGGCTGCGAGATCCACGGCCGCGATCCGCGCGGAAAACTCGTCGTCGTGACCGAAGCACCGGACGCCGGCAGCCTCGGCACCCTGCTTAACACCATCCAGTCGCTGCCCAACGTCTATTCAGCAGCGCTGGTGTTTCACGCCATCGAAACGACCTAACGGCCGGGAGAGCCATCATGACATCGCCAAAGCTCGACCGCCGCCAGATGCTGAAGCTCGAGGCCGCCGCGATCGCAGCCGCCGCCGCCGGCATGCCGGCGCCGGCGCTCGCCGCCAATCTCGTCACCGAGCGCGAGACATCCGAACTGAAATGGGACAAGGCCGCCTGCCGCTTCTGCGGCACCGGCTGCTCGGTGATGGTCGCGACCAAGGACAACCGCGTCGTCGCCACCCATGGCGACATCAAGGCCGAAGTCAATCGCGGCCTCAACTGCGTCAAGGGCTACTTCCTCTCCAAGATCATGTACGGCCATGACCGCCTGACCCAGCCGATGCTGCGCAAGACGAACGGCAAGTACGACAAGAACGGCGATTTCACGCCTGTGTCGTGGACCGAAGCCTTCGACATCATGGAGGTGAAGTGGAAGGAGACGCTGAAGAAGCGCGGGCCCAACGGCGTCGCCATGTTCGGCTCCGGCCAGTGGACGGTCTGGGAAGGCTATGCCGCCTCAAAGCTGATGAAGGCGGGCTTCCGCACCAACAATCTTGACCCCAATGCAAGGCACTGCATGGCCTCCGCGGTCGCCGGCATGATGCGCACCTTCGGCATCGACGAGCCCGCCGGCTGCTATGACGACATCGAAGCCACCGATGCCTTCGTGCTGTGGGGCTCCAACATGGCGGAGATGCACCCGATCCTGTGGACGCGCCTGACCGATCGCCGGCTGTCCGCGCCGCATGTCCGCGTCGCCGTGCTCTCGACCTTCGAGCACCGCTCGTTCGACCTCGCCGATATCGGCATGGTGTTCAAGCCGCAGACCGACCTCTACCTTCTCAACGCCATCGCCAACCACATCATCAAGACCGGCCGGGTCAACAAGGACTTTGTTGCCGCCCATACCATTTTCAGGCGCGGCCAGACCGATATTGGTTATGGTTTGCGGCCCGAGCATCCGCTCCAGAAGAAGGCGACAGGCGCGGCCAAGGCCAACGACTCCACCGACATGAGCTACGACGAATTCGTCAAGTTCGTCTCGGAGTATACGCTGGAGAAGGCGGCCGAGATGTCCGGCGTGCCGCTGAACCGGCTGGAGGCACTCGCCGAGCTCTATGCCGATCCCAAGACCAAGGTGGTCTCGTTCTGGACCATGGGCTTCAACCAGCACACCCGCGGCGTCTGGTGCAACAACCTCGTCTACAACATCCATCTGCTGACCGGAAAAATCTCCTCGCCCGGCAACAGCCCGTTCTCGCTCACCGGCCAGCCCTCGGCCTGCGGCACCGCGCGTGAGGTCGGCACCTTCTCGCATCGGCTCCCGGCCGACATGGTCGTGACCAACAAGGAGCATCGCGACAAGGCCGAACATATCTGGCAGCTGCCCGAGGGCACCATTTCCGACAAGAACGGCGCGCACGCCGTGCTGCAGAGCCGGATGCTGAAGGACGGCCTGATCAACGCCTATTGGGTGCAGGTCAACAACAACCTCCAGGCCGGACCGAACGCCAACGAAGAGACCTATCCGGGCTTCCGCAACCCCGACAATTTCATCGTGGTCTCGGATGCCTATCCGACGGTGACGGCGCTCGCGGCCGACCTCATTTTGCCGACAGCGATGTGGGTCGAGAAGGAAGGCGCCTACGGCAATGCCGAGCGTCGCACGCAGTTCTGGCATCAACTCGTCACCGCGCCGGGCGAAGCGAAGTCCGACCTCTGGCAGCTGATGGAGTTCTCCAAGCGCTTCAAGATCGAGGAGGTCTGGACGGAGGAGCTGATTGCCAAGAAGCCGGACGTTCGCGGCAAGACGCTGTTCGACGTGCTCTACCGCAACGGGCAGGTCGATAAATTTCCGGCCTCGGAGATCGAGCAGGGTTATCTCAACGAGGAGTCGAAGGCGTTCGGCTTCTACGTGCAGAAGGGGCTCTTCGAGGAATACGCCTCGTTCGGCCGCGGCCATGGCCACGACCTCGCGCCGTTCGAGAGCTATCACCGGGAGCGCGGCCTGCGCTGGCCGGTGGTCAACGGCCAGGAAACGAAATGGCGTTTCCGCGAGGGCAGCGATCCCTATGTCAAGCAGGGCGCGGACGTACAGTTCTACGGTTACCCGGACGGCAAGGCGCGCATCTTCGCCCTGCCTTACGAGCCGCCGGCGGAATCACCCGACAGCGACTACCCATTCTGGCTCTCGACCGGCCGCGTGCTGGAGCACTGGCATTCCGGCACCATGACGCGCCGCGTGCCCGAGCTCTACAAGGCGTTCCCCGAGGCCGTGTGCTTCATGCATCCGGACGATGCACAGGAAGCGAAGATCCGGCGCGGCGACGAGGTCAAGGTGGTATCCCGCCGCGGCTTCATCCGCGCACGCGTCGAGACGCGCGGCCGCGACCGTCCGCCGCGTGGCCTGGTGTTCGTGCCCTGGTTCGACGAGTCCAAGCTGATTAACAAGGTGACGCTCGACGCCACAGATCCGATCTCGTTTCAGGCTGACTTCAAGAAGTGCGCCGTGCGCATCGAACGGGTGGGCCTGTCATGATGAAACGATCCGCAATCGTGCTGCTCGCCGTCGCGATCGCCGCGGGCGCGAGCTCGCTGACCGCGCAGACGGTGACATCGGGCCTGCGCGGCCCGACCCCGCTCAACGAGGAAGCACCAGCGCCGCCGATGCTGCCGAACCGCAATACGTCCGAGAGGGAGTCGCGCAACTATCCGGAGCAGCCGCCGGTGATCCCGCACACGATCGACGGCTACCAGATCGATCTCAACGGCAACAAATGCCTGTCCTGCCACGCGCGGGCGCGCACCGCGGAATCGCAGGCGCCGATGGTCTCGATCACGCATTTCATGGATCGCGACGGCCAGTTCCTGGCTTCGATCTCACCGCGGCGTTTCTGGTGCACCGAATGCCACGTACCGCAGAACACCGCCACGCCGCCTGTTAGCAACGACTTCATCGACATCGACACGCTGCTGTCGCGCGCCAGCCCTGGTGGCCGGCGATGACGACGACCCCCGGCGAGTCCCCGGAAAAATTGAAGCCAAAGCGCAGCTTCATTCTGCGCTGCTGGGACTTTGCGCTCGAGCTGTGGCAGGTGCTGATCCGGCCAAGCTCGGTGTTCGGGCTCGGCGTGCTGGTGCTGGCGGGCTTTGCGGCCGGCGTGATCTTCTGGGGTGGCTTCAACACCGCGCTGGAGCTGACCAACACTGAAAAATTCTGCACCGGCTGCCACGAGATGCGCGAAAACGTCTTCGCCGAGCTGAAATCGACCATTCATTTCAGCAACCGCTCCGGCGTGCGCGCGACCTGCCCGGACTGCCATGTGCCGCACAACTGGACCGACAAGATCGCGCGCAAGATGCAGGCCTCCAAGGAGGTCTGGGGCAAGATCTTCGGCACGATCGACACGCGCGAGAAGTTCCTGGATCACCGGCTCGAGCTTGCCGCGCATGAATGGGCGCGCTTCAAGGCCAATGATTCGCTTGAATGCCGCAATTGCCACAGCGCCGATTCCATGGACATCACAAAGCAGTCGCCGCGGGCCTCGGTGGCGCATCAGCGCTTCCTGTTCACGGGCGAAAAGACCTGCATCGACTGCCACAAGGGCATCGCCCACCATCTGCCCGACATGCGCGGCGTTCCCGGCTGGCAATAGGGGACTGGGCCGCTTGAACCGGCGGGGGGAATGGTTAGTTTTGGGGGATGGCGAATCGCCTCGATTTCGCCCTTCCTCAAGACAGACATGGCCACTTTCACCCCGCATCAGGATGCCGCGCTAAAAGCTGTTGGCGATTGGCTCAAGGCCAAGCCCGGCCGCAACGGCACGCCGCCGGTGTTCCGCCTGTTCGGCTTTGCCGGCACCGGCAAGACCACCTTGGCGCGGCACATCGCCGACGGCGTCGACGGCGAGGTGAAATTCGCTGCCTTCACCGGCAAGGCCGCGCTGGTGATGCGCAACAAGGGCTGCGACGACGCTTCCACCATCCACTCGCTGATCTACCGCGCCCGTGAATCCGGCGAGGAGCAGCCGAGCTTCGAGCTCTGGGACGACGCGCCGGCCTCGAAGGCCAAGCTGATCGTGATCGACGAATGCTCGATGGTCGATGCGGAGCTTGGGCGGGACCTGATGTCGTTCGATTGCCCGCTGCTGGTGCTGGGCGATCCCGCGCAGCTTCCGCCGATCCAGGGCGCCGGCTTCTTCACCAACACCGAGCCGGACGCGATGCTGACCGAAGTGCATCGCCAGGCCCAGGACGATCCGATCGTGCGGATGTCGATGGACGTCCGCGAAGGCCGTAACCTCGATATCGGCCGCTACGGCGAGAGCGAGGTGGTGTCGCGCAAGGAGCTCGATCCCGACCGCGTCATGAGCGCCGACCAGATCCTGGTCGGTCGCAACAACACCCGCCGTGCCTACAACACCCGCTTCCGCCAGCGCCAGAACATCGAGGATCAGTTTCCGGTCGCTGGCGACAAGCTGGTCTGCCTGCGCAACAACCGCAAGAAGGGCCTATTCAACGGCGGCCTGTGGCGCGTGAAGTCGCGCAACACCTCGCGCTCCAAGTCGCGCATCCTCAGCATGCGGTTGTCGCCCGACGAGGATCTTGGGCACAAGGTGACGAAGGTCTCAGTGCGTACCGACTGTTTCGAGGGCGGCGTCGAGGCGATCGCCTGGGAGCAGCGCAAGCCCTACGACGAGTTCGACTTCGGCTATGTGCTGACCGTGCACAAGTCGCAGGGCTCGCAATGGGACGACGTCGTGCTGTTCGACGAAAGCTTCGCGTTCCAAGAGTCCAGGGCGAGGTGGCTGTACACGGGGATTACGAGGGCGGCGAAGCGGCTGAGCATTGTTGTGTAGTGTCGTAGGGTGGGTTAGCCGAAGGCGTAACCCACCTCTTTAATCTCCGCGGCGACAGAAGTGGTGGGTTACGTTCGCTAATCTAACCCACCTTACGATTCCTCACTTCCCCGCAACGAAATAAAAATCGTCCCGCCCCGAAGGCGAGCCATACGTGAACGGCTGCTGCTCGTGCTTGGTCGCGGTCCAGACGTCGTCGCGGACGATGTCGAATAGTTTTCGGATCTCTATGCGCGGCTCCTTGATCTCGCGCGCGAGCGCGGTGGAGAACGGGCTGTCGGCACCATTGTCGCCGTCGATCGCGGTCTCGCCGTGCTTGGCGGCGTAGACCACCATGAAACCAGCGCCAGGCTCGATGTTGGAAAAGCCCTTGTCGACCAGCTTCAGCGACAAGGTGTGCTGCATGGTCGGCGCAAACGGATTGTCGCGGCAGGCGTCCAGAATCACGAGGCGCACTTTTCGTGCGGCGCCGACGGCGGCGATCACCTGCTCCAGTGCAACGGCTTGAGTCTCGGCGTCCCTGTCGGCAGCAAGCTTGGCGTCAACAGGAACGAGATAATTCACCCCGCCGATCTCGAAACCGTGGCCGGCGTAATAGACCACCGCCCAGTCGGCTTTCTCCGCTTCGTCAGCAAAAGTCTTCAGCGCGTCGAAGAATTTGTCGCGGGTCAGATCGGTGGCCGAAATCACGGTCTGGAATCCGACATCGTGCAGCACGCTCGCGATCAGTTTCGAGTCGCGTGGAGGATTGGGCAAGGCATGAACGTTCTTGTAGGCGCCGTTGCCGATCACCAGCGCAACGCGGCGCCCGCTGGGCGCGCGCCCCGGCGTTTGCGGCGTCAATGCGGCGAGCCGCTCCTGCGCGATCGCGCGGGCACGCGCGACGTCGAACTCGTCGAACTTCGTCAGCGAATAGGCCGCCGCGCGGTAGTCGGCACGAGCCTGGGCGAGATCTTTCTTGCGCTCGTAGAGCTGACCGCGGCCGGAATGGGCGCGTACATTGTTCGGGTTAAGCTGAAGCGCGGTGTTGTAGTCCTTCAGCGCCGCGTCGAGATCGCCCTTCATCATGCTGACATCGGCACGATTGTTGATCGCAAAGACGCTCTTCGGTTGCCGCTCGACCAGACCGTTGCAATCGGCAAAGGCCAGATCATATTTGCCCATCAGGCCGTAGGTGATGCAACGATTACCCGCGATCTGCTGCGCGGTCGGATCGATCTTCTCGGCTTCCGCGAAATCGGCGATCGCACCGTCATAGTCCTTCATTAGCGTGCGCACGCGGGCACGATTGGTCCAGCCGAGCAGGAATTTGGGCGTGTACTTGATTGACAGGTTAAAATCGTCGAGCGCGCTTTGCAGAGCGCCCCGGCGCAGCTGAATGGTGCCGCGATTGTTGTAGGCGAAACCGAAATTCGCCCGCTTCTGGATGGCAAGATTGTAGTCAGCCAGCGCGAGCTCATCCTCGCCCTTGTGCTCGTGGGCGACGCCGCGCACGTTGATGGCACCGACATTGTCCGGATCGATCTCGATGGCGGATGTCAGTGCCTCGATCGCATGGTCATAGTCGCGCTTGCTGATCAGCGCATTTCCACGCACGACGAGCGCGAGCGACTTGTCCTTGCCGGTCACGCGGTCGGCGTTGAGCAGATTGTCGCAGGCCGCCGCACGGGCCTGAACCTCCGCCTGGCGATCGCGGCAGGTGGCGAGATCGTCGCCAGGCTGGGGTTCGGCCGCGGCGATTACGGCGCCGGAGACGAGTATGACGAATGTCAGGGGGACGATGCGCAGCATGTTGTCAGGTCAGCTCCAGCCACCACATTTTAAGTCGATCGGCGATCGCGCGGGTTCATCTAGCGCGGAGTTCCTCATCTCGCCAAGCCGGGCCGTAGCCGGACTATCTTGGGCGGCGTTTTTCACAGACTCGTGTCCGTCCGGGCGTAACAATCGCGGGCTACGGCCGTATCTCAGGTAGCCGATACGCCGCCGGGCAGACTGTTCGCCCGCCCCCAACCGCCCTAGACTATCAGGCCTTCCGAAAGAGGATCCGCCATGCGCCGCCCCGCCCTCCTGCCCCTGCTTGCCGCCACCACCGCCCTGACGCTGGCCTTTGCCTTGCCGTCCCGGGCCGCTGAAGACGCCGTCGTGATCCCCGCCCCCGCCGTGGACGCTGCGCCCGTAAGCGGCATCCAGACCGCGGTGATCGCCGGCGGCTGCTTCTGGGGTGTGCAGGGTGTGTTCCAGCACACCGCCGGTGTCGTCAACGCGGTCTCCGGCTATGCCGGCGGCAGCAAGGCGACCGCCGACTATCACACCGTGTCGTCCGGCACGACCGGGCACGCGGAATCTGTCGAGATCAAATACGATCCGAAGAAGATCTCCTACGGCAAGATCCTCCAGATCTACTTCTCGGTGGCACACGACCCGACCCAGCTCAACCGCCAGGGCCCCGACACCGGTACGCAATATCGCTCGGCGATCTTCACCACCTCCGACGAGCAGAAGAAGGTCGCAGAGGCCTATATCACCCAGCTCAACGGCGCCAAGGTCTTCAGCAAGCCGATCGTGACCAAGGTCGGCGCACTGGAGGCGTTCTACCCGGCGGAGGCCTATCACCAGGACTATCTGACGCTGCATCCGAGCCAGCCCTATATCGCCTACAACGACATCCCGAAGCTTGAGAACCTGAAAAAACTGTTCGCGGATAACTATATTGAAAAGCCGACGCTGGTGAGTGCCAGCAAGGCGACCAACTGATCGCGAGATCATCGAAAACAACATCACCAAAAAAACGGGAGACCCATGCCCGACACCAAGACGAAAACCACGGACGACAAGGTCATCAAGAGCGAAGAGCAGTGGCGCAGTGAATTGACGCCGATGCAGTACGCAGTGCTGCGCGAGAAGGCGACCGAGCGTCCCTTCTCCGGCGAGTATGAGCACGATCACCGCGCCGGCACCTATGTCTGCGCCGGCTGCGGCAATGCGCTGTTCGAATCCGACGCCAAGTTCGATTCCGGCTGCGGCTGGCCGAGCTTCACCCAGCCGGCCGTCGAGAGCCATGTCGACGAGGAGCACGATGCGACCCACGGCATGGTCCGCACCGAGGTGCTCTGCTCCAAATGCAGCGGCCATCTTGGCCATGTTTTCCCCGACGGCCCCGGGCCGACGGGCCTGCGCTACTGCATCAACTCGGCTTCGCTGAAGCTCGAGCCGAAATAACATCGCGCGCCGCCAGTTCCGGCATGGAACCCGGCGGCGCGATGTGCTTTTCTTCTCTGGCGGTCGGCCGGTCATCGCATTTCGGCGGCCGCCAGGGAGGATGCCATGTCAATCGGGACCATCCTGATCATCCTGGTGATCATCTATCTGCTCGGCGGAATGTCAGGCCGCATCGGCGGCTATGGCTACGGCATGGGCCATTCCGGCATGGGGATCGGCGGAGTCGTGCTCGTAGTGCTGGTCGTGCTGTTGCTCCTCGGCAAGTTGTAAACCATATAAAGCATTGAAAATGCTTGGTTTATGACACTTGCGGACCTGCCATGCGCGGATTCATCATCTCCCATCGCGGGGGTCGCATTTCCGTCAAATCGGACTATATTAGAGGACGAAAATGACGTGCGCGGCGGGCTCCAGGGATCGGGGCCACCGCCCACCCAAACCCCACGCGCTTAAAGCCCCAGAGAGATCACGAGGTCTTTGACCATGCGTCCACTGCGTCCGTTCAACTTCAACACATCCGCCGAACTCTTCCCTGCCGCGATCCGCAAGAAGAAGCGGGCGGGCTTTACTTATCGGCGGTTCGGCACCGCGGCCGAAGCCGTGCAGTTCGCGATGGAGCAGTTGCCGACGGACTCGCTGAACGGCGCCTATCTCCAGGTCGAGGAAGCCCGGTTCGACCAGAACGGCATCCGTTCGCTCTATGAGAGCGAAGCGTTCCCGCTGGAGCGCCACCGCAAGCCCGAGCCGGTCGAGAGCGCCGACGCCGACGCGGCGTAAACTTTTCGCAATCCTTTCGATATGCGCTGAAAGCGCGATGGCCAAACGGCCGTCGCGCTTTTCGCGTTGTAGGGAAAGAAACGGCTCAGATACGCGGCTGCTTGTCGAGCCAGCGGCGCAACAGGCGGACGTTGCGCATGTTGGCGCGAAACATGACGTCGAAGGCGTCGCCCGCGAGCGGCACGATGCCGACCACACCGTCGACCGCGACATTGCCGAGCATCCGCGCCGTGAGATACCAGGGCGCGCCCAGCGCACGGGCCTCGCGCACCAGCCACAGCGAGATCGCGGTGGTGATGATGTCGCCGACGATCGGGATCAGCCCGATCAGCCCGTCGATGCCGTAGCGGATGTTGGTGCCGGGCAGGACGAAGGCGACGTCGAGCAGCTTTGCGAGCGCCTCGAGCCGCGCGATCCGCTGTTCCCGCGTCAGGTTGCCGAACGGGTTGCCAGCGAATGGACTATCTTTGCCGAACTCGAAGCGAAACTCGCGAAACCCCTGCTCCAGCGCCTCGGGCCGGATCTCGTGGCCCTCCTGGTCGATGATGGGCCCTCGCGCCTCGCCGCCCGGAAAGGGGGCGCGCGAACGGCCTCCGGAACGGGATTGGCGCGGAGCAATAATGTCGTCGTCTGACATGGTCATGGCCTGGAGGAAACGCGCCAGCGCGGCGGAAGTTGCTGCACTGCGCCCGAAGGTCGCGCGCTCAGGTCGCTGCCGCCGCCGGTAGCGGCTCCTCGACATATCGGTGCACCAGCCAGGATGAAAGCACCGCCGGCACGAAACCGACCAGGCCATACAGGATGAACTGCACCGCGCCCGAATCCGACCCGCGCGAGCTGTAGGTCAGCGCAGCCAGGATGAAGGCGAACAGGCCGACCAGCAGCATCCGCAGCGCCGGCCCGATCCGCCTTATGTGGAGCAGGATGTCGTCCACCGCGCCGATCATCAGCGACGGCAGGAAGCCGAAAAGATAGCTGTATTGCAGGGTCTTGAAGAACACCACGAACAGCTTGCCGACCTCGCCGAGATTGGTCTGGGTCCAGTAGCCGGACTGGTAGGTCGTCGTCAGCAGCAGCAAGAACCCGCCCACGAACGGACCAACGAGCGCAAACACCAGATAGCGTTTCATCAAGTACTCCTCATACTCAGCGCCTTTTATAGCAGCGCGGCGGGAACCTTGGATAGCGGGGTTGCGGGCTGTTTGGAGGAACAAGCGGCAAGGCGACGAGTTCAGACAGGAGTTGAAATTCACCTGTCCGTTTTGGAGCTGCCGATGTCTCGTAAAATGTTGTTCCTGGCGACGATCACACTGACGGCCCTCGGCGGCCTGACGAATGCGCCGGTTCTGGCGCAAGGCCATATGGGCTCGCCGCAGGAGCAGAAGGCCTGCTCGCGCGACGCCTCGCGGCTATGCCGCAAGGATCTCGGCAATGACGGTGCAGTGCAGTCGTGCCTGATGGGCAACCGGGCCAAGCTGTCGAGATCTTGCAGCAAGGTGTTCGAGAGCCACGGCATGTGAGTTCGTGCAGGCATGTTGCGTGACGAACGCGCAACAATTGCGAATTCCTTTGCGCCTCCCATTGAAGCTTCGCGACAATGGCGCATACTTGGCTCGGGCGGCGCAGCACTTTTCGATTCGAACATCACGAGAGATCGAGCGACCACATGCAGGGTTCTCCCTGCGTGAAGGCTGTGACATGCGGCAAATCAAGCTGCGTGCGGCGCCCCAAAAACCAAGCGGCTCAAGCCCACTGAACTCGGGGACGCATTTTCATGACACGCTACCAGACCATCGCCACGCTATTCGCCTTCGCCACCACCGCCATCGCATTCCAGACATCGCCCGGCCTCGCCTTCTCATCCGAAGCCCAGCAGATGTGCTCGGGCGATGCGATGCGGCTGTGCTCCAGTGAAATCCCCGACATCCCGCGCATCAGGGCCTGCATGGTGCGGAACAAGGCGAATGTTAGCCCGGGCTGCCGCGCCGTGATGGACCGCGAGGCAGCGGCCGCAGCAGCGACGCGCAAGCGGGAAGCGGCCGCGCAGTAGGTCCATCTGGACGTCATTCCGGAGCGACGCGTAGCGTCGAGCCCGGAATCCATCGTGCAGTACGTGATGCGGAAAAATGGATTCCGGGCTCGCGCTTCGCGCGCCCCGGAATGACAGAATTGGCTTAGGTTCGACCTAGTCGCCCCACTGGGCGAAGGCGTCGTTGAAGGCGCGCTCGCCGGGGGCGCCCTTCTCGATGGCGATGATGGCGCGGCGCTGGTTGGCGTAGACCAGCGGCACGTCGAACCAGGAACGCTCCTTCAGGAGCTGGACGTTGCGGGCACGGTCGGCGTCGACATTGGAGAGGCCGACCAGGAAGAAGCCGTCGGTGACCTTCACGGCGAGGCCCGCGAGCGGCGTGCCGCGCGCCTGCTCGTTCGACTTCATCAAGATGCCCGGCACGTTGGCGACGCTGCCGCCCGGAAAATCCGGCGGCAGGATGAAGGTCAGCTCAGCCGTGTGGCTCGCAGGCAGCGACGAGTCGGTGTTGCGGCGGAACGACATCGTCATCTTGAACTTGCGGTCCGGAATTTCGATGTCGGCGCGCACGGCGACGTCGGCCTTCTGGTTGCCCGACGCCTTGATCGGCTCGAGCCGCCACACCACCGAGCCGACATATTGCTTGCCCTTGGGATCGGACGGATCCTCGTCATAGAGCACGACCTTCTGCGCCACCGGCGCGACCGGCTGATCGCTCGCCGAAGGCTGGCCAACGCGATCCGGAATCTTGGGCTTGCTCTGCGGCTGCGAGGTATCCTTCGGCGCCTCCACCACCTGGGTGGGCGAGGACTTGAACAGGCCGCTCGCGGTCTGGACCAGCGACTTGCCCCAGAGGATGCCGGCGCCGACCAGGATCAGTACGATGCCGATGGCGATCGCGCTCTTGAACGGAAAGATCGAGCCGGCACGCTTGGGCTTCTTGGCATCGCGGCCGAGGACGGGGATGTGCGGGCGCCCCGACGCTTGCCGCGGCGGATAGCGCTCGGCCTCTTCAACCGACTCGTCATAGGAATAGGGCGCGTCCGGCTCGGCGGCGCGGTTTTCCAGGCTCGGCTCGAGCCGGTCGAATTCCGGCGAGGGCGAGGGCACGTTGGCGTAGGTGCGACGCGCGGCGCGGTTGGCCTGCGCGGCGGCACCGCCGAGATCATTGACGTCAGCGGTAATGTCACGAAAGCCGCGCACGCCCGGGGCCGGCGGCGGCGGTGGCGGCGGTCCGGCTTCAGGTCGGCGCGCGGCGGGGCGATCACGTCCGGCCGGTGGAGGGCTGGGCGGCTCGGGCGGAGCCGGCTGGCGCGGCGCATCGAAACGCGGGGCGCGCGGCGGACGCTGGGCATCGCCCTGGTCGTCGTCGCCAAGAGGCGGTCGGTCGGTGCGCGGCGGCGGTGCAGCCGGACGGGCACGCGGGGGAGCAGCCGGCTGAGGCGATGCAGGCGGATTGCTCTCAGTGGCGCGGGCGCTGGCTCGGCGGAAGGCATCGCCGCTGCTGCCGCCACTGCGAGCGCCGCCACCCGGACGCGAGGCCTCGCGGGCGCGCTGGGCAGCCTCCGATTCGACCTTGCGGACAGCCTCTTCCAGAGACAGCCGTTCGCGGGTGATCTCGGATTCGGAGAGCGGCGGCTGCACGCTGCGGAGCTGCGCGATCAGAGCCGTGCGCGCCCGCTCATAGAGCGCGCGACGGCTTTCGCCGGGAGCGTTGGGGTCCAGGGCGGCAATAGCGCGGGCGATCAGCGGATAGTAATCAGCCATTTGAACTCAACTAGCGCACGTCCCGGTAAGATATCGTTAAGCCTCAAACGGATTTTGCACCAGAATAGTATCCTCGCGTTCGGGGCTGGTGGAAAGCAGTGCGACCGGGCACCCCACCAATTCCTCAATCCGGCGGACATATTTGATGGCCTGGGCCGGCAGGTCGGCCCAGGACCGCGCGCCGGCGGTCGGCTCCTTCCAGCCCTCGATGGTCTCCCAGATCGGCTCGACCCGGGCCTGCGCGCCCTCGCCGGCCGGGAAATAATCGATCTCCTTGCCGTCGAGCTTGTAGCCGACGCAGACCTCGATCGAATCGAAGCCGTCGAGGATGTCGAGCTTGGTCAGCGCCAGGCCGTTGATGCCGCAGGTCCGCACGGTTTGACGGACCAGCACGGCATCAAACCAGCCGCAGCGGCGCTTGCGTCCGGTATTGACCCCGAACTCGCGGCCGCGACGGCCGATCTCCTCGCCGATCTCGTTCAGGAGCTCGGTCGGAAACGGACCCTGGCCGACCCGGGTCGTATAGGCCTTGCAGATCCCGAGTACGTAGCCGACCCCGCCCGGACCGATGCCCGTTCCGATCGCAGCCTGCGCCGCCACCGTGTTGGACGAAGTCACGTAGGGATATGTGCCGTGGTCGACGTCGAGCAGCGCGCCCTGCGCGCCCTCGAACAGTATCCGCTTGCCGGCGCGCCGCTCGATGTCGAGCAGCCGCCACACCGTCTCGGCGTAGGGCAGCAGTTGCGGCGCGAACGCGGTCAGTTCGGCCAGGATCTCCTTGCCGTCGAACTCAGGCAGGTTGAGGCCACGGCGCAATGCGTTGTGGTGAGCAAGGAGCCGGTCGATCTTGTGCGGCAGCGTGTCGAGGTCGGCGAGGTCCATCAGGCGGATTGCGCGGCGGCCGACCTTGTCCTCGTAAGCCGGCCCGATGCCGCGACGGGTGGTACCGATCGCGGTCGCGGAGTTGGAGGACTCGCGCAGGGCGTCGAGCTCACGATGCAACGGCAGGATCAGGGTAACGTTCTCGGCGACGCGCAGATTTTCCGGGCCGACCGCCACGCCCTGTCCGCGCAGCTTGGCGACCTCGTCGAGGAAGGCCTGCGGATCGAACACGACGCCGTTGCCGATCACCGCCAGTTTCGACGGGCGCAACACGCCGGAGGGCAGCAGCGCGAGCTTGTAGGTCTCGCCATTGATCACCAGCGTATGGCCGGCATTATGGCCGCCCTGGAAGCGCGCGACGATGTCCGCCTGCTCCGACAACCAGTCGACGATCTTGCCCTTTCCTTCGTCGCCCCACTGGGCGCCGACGACGACAACATTGGCCATTCGCGGGTAATCCTTCGAAGAATTTCTCTGTAAGTGGCATGATCCAAACGGAAAACCGGTACCCACTTTTCCGGAATCATGCCTGCGCCCAGCCCAATTCCCGGCCCAAGGCCGTTCGCACGCGAGGCAGCCCAACCGGATAAAGGAAGCGGCCTCTCTAGGCAAGCAAGAACGGGGCTTTTTCAGGGCTCGGAGGCCACTCCAAGCCTTTGATATCCCCGGAAAATCCGGAAACCTTCCAAGACGATGCGCTCCCTTCGACCAAAGCGTGAGAGGCAGCCCAAGCCGCTGCATGGTCGCGATGCATCCGCCACCCGTTGCCGCAACGTCGATTTCCGTGTCTTTGAACCGGGCCGGGTATTGACCGGCCCGGACATCGCCGGGCCGAAGGCTCCGGCGCACTCCACGCGGAGCAATAACAAGCAAAATGTCCGCCACCGGCCAGACCACCAGCACCGACGAGCCCGGCCAGAACTGGATCGCCAACCAGCCTTATCTCCTGCTCAGCATCACCGCGCTGTGCTGGGCCGGCAATGCGGTTGTCGGCCGGCTCGCGGCCGGCCACATCCCGCCGGTCACGCTGTCGTTCCTGCGTTGGACCTTCGCCTTCCTGCTGGTGCTGCCGTTCGCCTGGAAGCATCTCGCACAGGACTGGCCCGCAATCCGCAGCAAGCTCGGCCTGATGATCGTGCTGTCGATCACCGGCATCGGGGCCTTCAACACCCTGCAATATTGGGCGCTGGAGCATACCCAGGCACTCAACACGCTTCTGTTGCAGTCGGCCGCGCCGCTGGTCGTGGCGCTGTGGTCGCTGGCCATCCTCGGCATCCGCCTCACCCCGGCGCAGGCCTTCGGCGTGCTGCTCTCGATGTGCGGCGTGCTGATCATCCTGCTGCACGGCGATTTCACCACGCTCTCGAACATCGACTTCAACAAGGGCGACCTGATCTTCCTCGTCGCGCTCATCATTTTCGCGCTCTATTCGGTGCTGACCCTGAAACGTCCGCCGATGCACGGCCTGTCGTTCCTCGCCTTCACCTTCGGCGCCGGCGCGGCCTGTCTCATTCCGCTGGAGATCTGGGAATTGTCCGCGCGTCCGGTGATGAAGCTCGACGGGCCGAACCTGCTGACGCTGTTCTATGTGTCGCTGTTTCCGTCGACGCTCGCCTATCTCTGCTTCAATCGCGGTGTCAGGCTGATCGGCGCCAACCGCGCCGCGCCGTTCTTCCACGTCGTGCCGGTGTTCGGCTCGATCATGGCGATGGCCTTTCTGGGCGAACACCCGCAGGCGTTCCACTTCATCGGCTTCGCGCTGGTGCTGTCGGGGGTGTTCGTGGCTTCGAGGAAGCAGACGAGCTAACGCGTCGTGAACTTGCTGTACGCCTCGCTGGTCGCGATGATCACGTGCTCGGCGCAGCCGTTGACGCGATGCGGATCGGCCTCGGTCTCGTAGGCCTCCGACGTCATCATGTCGAGGAAGGCCGCGACGCTGGGATAGAAGACCAGCGCGACGAAATCCCACTCATTGCCGTCGTGCGGGCCAAGCGCGACCGTCTTGGCTTCGCCGGTCCAGAGCAGCGTGCCGCCGCGCGCCTTGATCATGGGCACGGTGATCGCGCTGTAGCGCAAGTACGCGTCCCAGCCGGAACCGTCGCCGTCGCGCGAGCGCGCGTGGAAGCGCATCAGGTTCAGCATGACCACCGGCGCGCTTGAATCGAGCCGCTCCAGGCCTTCGATGTTCAACATATTAACCGCCAATGACGCCTCCTCAGGTCATGCTGCATTGTAGCCTTGCGGCCGCGTGACTTGTGTCACGACAGCGATCCGGCGCAAGGTCGTATCCAACGCCAATGACGATCGCTCCGCCCGCGCCACCGGCCTCGAATGCGGCCAGTTGGCTCAATAACCAACCATACCTGCTGCTCAGCCTGAGCTCGCTGTTCTGGGCCGGCAACATCGTGCTCGCACGCCATGTCGGCGCGCATGTGCCGCCGCTGACGGTGACCACGATCCGCTGGTTCGGCGTCTTCCTGATCCTGCTGCCGTTCTCATGGCCGCATCTGAAGCGCGACTGGCCGGCGTTGCGCAAGAGCTTGCCGCTGATGCTGTTCCTGTCGCTGGTCGGCTTCGCCTTCAACAATGCAATCTCGTACTGGGCCCTGCAATATACCGAGGCGCTGAACGCGCTGCTGATTCAGTCGGCTGGACCGCTGTTTGTAGCGCTGTGGTCGCTGGTGCTGTTCGGCGTGGGGCTGACGGGTGCACAGCTCGCCGGCATCGCGATCTCGCTTGCGGGCGTGCTCGTCATCATCCTGCACGGCGATTTCGCCGCGCTGGCCAGCATCAGCTTCAACAGGGGCGACATCATGTTCGCCTCCTCGCTGGTGGCGTTCGGAATCTACTCCGCCTTCATCCCGCGTCGGCCGAAGGTTCATCAGCTGTCGTTTCTCTCCTTCACCACCTGCTGCGGCGCGATGATGCTGTTGCCGACGGCGATCTGGGAGGCCTGGAGCGGCCACGTCATCCAATTCGACACGGTGACGCTGGCGACGCTCGGCTACATCCTGATCTTTCCCTCGACGCTCGCCTATCTCTTCTTCAACCGCGGCGTCGCGCTGATCGGGCCGAACCGCGCCGCGCCGTTTTTCCATCTGGTGCCGGTGGTCGGCTCGGCGATGGCGATCCTCCTGCTCGGCGAAAAGCTCCAGCCGTTCCACCTGATCGGCTACGCGCTGGTGCTCGCGGGCGTCGTGATCGCATCGCGCCAGGGCTCGGCGGTGAAGTAATTCCGCGCCGCGGGCGCGAGTGCGCGCCTCTGCCGTCTTCCGGTTTCGATTTGGACCCGCTAGGTTCCCCGCCAACTAAAAAGAGGGAACGTCCAAACATGCTGTCATCGCTCACCCGCGCCCTGCGCACCGCCGGCGCGGCCATGCTGTGTCTCGCCGCCGCGTCCGCCGCGCAGGCCGACAATTGGCCCAGCCGCAACATCACGCTGGTGCTGCCGTTCGCGGCAGGCAGCGGCACCGACACCACGACGCGGCTGATCTCGCAGCATTTGTCGCAGGCGCTCGGCGTCGGCATCGTGATCGAGAACAAGGCCGGCGCCAACGGCATGATCGCCGCGACCTATGTCGCGCGCTCGGCGCCCGACGGCTACACGCTGCTGGTCACCACCAATACCACGCATTCGGCCAATCCGTTTCTGCTCAAGAGCCTGACCTACGATCCGGTGAAGGATTTCACCCCGATCGCGCGCACCGGCGACCTGCCATTCATGCTGGTGATTCACCCCGAGGTGCCGGCCAAGACCGTCGGTGAGCTCGTTGCCTATGGCAAGGCCAATCCGGGCAAGCTGAGCTACGCCTCGGGCTCGTCCTCGGCGATCGTGTCGGGTGCGACCTTTGCGCATAATGCCGGGCTCGACCTGTTGCACGTGCCCTACAAGAGTTCGCCGCCCGCGCTCAACGACGTCATGGGCGGCCGCGTCTCGATGATGTTCGTCGACATCCTGACCGGCCTGCCGCACGTCAACGGCAACGCGCTGCGGGCGCTCGCGGTGACGACCAAGGACCGCACGCCGCTGGTGCCGAACCTCCCCTCGATGCAGGAGGCCGGCGTGCCCGACTTCGACATCTCGTCGTGGCAGGGCTATTTCGGCCCGGCCGGCATGCCGAAGGAGATCGTGACACGGCTCAACGCCGAGATCAGGAAGATCGTCGAGAAGCCGGAGATCAAGGCGCAGCTCGCAACGCTGGGCATGGACGCCTTCTCCGGCACGCCGGAGCAGCTCGGCACGTTTGTGAACGAGCAGCTCGTGCTGTGGGAGAAGTTGATCAAGGACGCCGGGATCGAGAAGCAGTAGAGGCGTAACCGCTCAATCGTTCTCCGTCATGGCCGGGACAAGCCCGGGCATGACGACAGAGTGGAATGCACTAGGCTTACGCCGCGCGCACCTTGGCGAGGAAGCCGTCGACCGCGCTACGCAGCGCGCCGGACTGGCTGTCCAGCTCGCGGGCGTTGGTGAGCACGTCGGTGGCTGCGTTGCCGGTCGCTTCCGCGGCCGAGGTGACGCTGCCGATATTGGCATTGATCTCGCTCGATCCGGCCGCGACCGACTGGATGTTGCGGGCGATCTCACGGGTCGCTTCGCCCTGTTGCTCGATGGACGAGGAGATGCCGGCGGTAATCTCGCTCATCTCGGCAATGGTCTGGGTGATGCCGGCAATGGCCGAGACCGCGTCGCTTGTCGAGGTCTGCATCGCCGCGACCTGGGCGGAGATTTCCTCGGTCGCCTTGGCGGTCTGGTTGGCCAGCGCCTTGACCTCGGAGGCGACGACCGCGAAGCCGCGGCCGGATTCGCCAGCGCGCGCCGCCTCGATGGTGGCGTTGAGCGCGAGCAGATTGGTCTGCGCCGCGATCGAATGAATGAGCTTGACCACCTCGCCGATCTTCTCGGCTCCAGTGGAGAGCTCCTGCACCGTGGCGTTGGTACGCTCGGCGTCGTTGACCGCGCGGCTCGCCACTTCGGTCGAGCGCGTCACCTGGCGGGAGATTTCCGCAACCGAGCTCGACAGCTCTTCGGCGGCGGCGGCGACCGTGCCGACATTGCCGGAGGCCTTCTGCGAAGCCGCACCGACGGTCGCCGCCCGCGACGAGGCGTCGCTGGCGGTCGCCGTCATCGACTGTGCCGTCGACTGCATGCCGGCTGCGGCCGAGGAGACCGAGCGGACGATGCCGTTGACGCTGCGTTCGAAGTCGCTGGCGATGCCTTCCATCGCGCTGCGGCGTTCCGACGCGGCACGCTCCTTGGCCGCCGCCTCGGTCTGCTCGAGGCCACGGATGCGGACAGCATTGTCCTTGAAGATCTGGACGGTCGACGCCATCGCACCGACCTCGTCGCCACGGCCGACGCCGGGGATGTCGCCCTCGAGCTTGCCGTCGGCAAGATCCTTCATGCGGGCACCGAGCTGCGCCAGCGGACGGCTGATGCTGCGGCCGATCATCCAGGCGACGCTGCCGGCGACGATGACGATGGCCAGCATCGCGAGGCCGAGCGACCAGAACACCGGGCTCATCTTGGCGTCGATGTCGTCGAGATAGGCGCCGGTGCCGAGATACATGTCGAGGCCGGGGACGGCGACGGCGTAGCCGATCTTGCGGATCAGCCCTTCCACACCCGGCTTCGCATATTCATAGTACAGCAGGATCGAGCCGTTGGCCTTTGCGCCGTCCATGAGCTCCCAAGACAGCTTGCGGCCGTTGGTGAGAACTTCCATGCGGTTGGTGCCGATCTGCTTCGGATCGGGCGCGAGCTGGGTGATGCCATCATAAGACGTGCCGAACAGATAGCCCGAGCCGTTGTCATAGGTCATCGCGTTGCCGTAACGGCGAAGATCGGCCATGGCCGCGTCCTTCGTCATCTCGCCGGCATCGATCCGCTTCTTCAGCGTGATGGCATAGTTGCGGCCCATCTCGACGATCGCTTTGGCCTGGTCGATGCGCGCGTTCACCATTTCGCGCTTCATCAGGTATCCGGCGAGAACCCCGGAGATGCACAGGCCGAACAAGGTGACGCCGACAAGAATGCCAAGCTTGGGGGCGATCTTCAGATTGCTCAACTTCAAGGGATGGCTCCGGAGGTAAAAGGGATACGGGCGCGCGAGTGAATCGATTGGAAATTGAATCAACTTTTAGTATGTGACCCCTTATCAACCTGTTACGGGCGGCTCCGTAGAAGCCCGGTAGAAACGCCTAAACCGCCGAACAAATCGCAGCACCGGCAACCGATGATTGTACGCGACCGCCTCGATTTCGCGTAAAAGACGTAAAGGCCCGCCCACAGGGACGGGTCACAACAAGAACCGACAAACCAAATCGGGAGCGGGAAATGCCGAAATACAGGGTGGTGACGCCGAAGGGCGCGAGCTTCACGGTCGCCGGCAGCGACTATTCGTATGAGCGCGAGGCGCTCGATCCGATCGATGCCGAGATCGTCGAGGCACCCGCCAACGAGGCCGAATTCATCGCCGCCGCGAAAAACGCCGATGCCATCTACGCCAAGGGCATCCCGATCACCAAGACCATCATCGACGCACTGGAGAGTTGCAAAGTCATCACGCTCGGCTCGGTCGGCGTCGACAGCGTCGACATCAAGGCCGCTACCGCCCGCGGCATTCCCGTCACCAACATCCCCGATACCTTCATCGAGGAAGTCGCCGACCACGCCATGACGCTGCTGCTGGCCGGTTTCCGCCGCCTGGTCGAGCAGGACAAGATGGTGCGCACCGGGCGCTGGGCCGAGGGCCGGCCGGCACTCTTGAAGATTCCCCGGCTGATGGGCCAGACGCTCGGCTTCATCTCGTTCGGCCGCGTCGCGCGTGCGGTCGCGAAGCGGGCCTCCCCGTTCGGCTTGCGCATGATGGCCTACGATCCCTTCATCCAGGAAACGCTGATGTACGATCACGGCGTGATGCCGGCGACGCTGAACGAGGTGCTGTCGCAATCCGACTTCGTCTCGATGCACGCGCCCGCCCGGCCCGAGGTGCATCACATGCTGACCGAGAAGCATTTTCGGCAGATGAAGAAGGGCTCGATCTTCATCAACACCGGCCGCGGCGCCACGGTGGACGAGGAGAGCCTGATCAAGGCGCTGCAGGAAGGCTGGATCGCGCACGCCGCGCTCGACGTGCTGGAGAAGGAGCCGCCCTCCCACAACAATCCCATTCTCAGCATGGAGAACGTGACCCTGACCGCCCATGTCGCCTCGGCATCGGCACGGTTCGACGAGGCGCGCAAGCGCCGCGTGGGCTACGAATTGTCACTGGTGCTTCAGGGCATGTGGCCGGTAAGCTGCGTCAACCCGTCGGTGCTGCAAGACACCGCGCTCCGCCGCTGGCAGCCCGTCAGCATGGATCGCGGACCGAACAGCTAGGCGGCCGGCGCAATACGCGCTGAAAGACCGGCAAAAGTCCGGAACGGCCCTTCACCGGCGATCAACGCCGGGAAGGGAAACATCACAGGGAGGAACTGATGAGGAACGACATCACACGTCGTGATGCCTTGGCGCTGGGCCTGTCCGCTGCGGCCGTCGCGGCAACCGGTGCTCCGGCGAATGCCCAATCCGCGATCAAGGCCGCGGACGTCCCCGCCCCGAAACTGCCGATCGAGAAGGGCGCAACGCTGCGCATGCTGCGGCCGGTGCGCTTCGTCCAGGCCGACGAAGACGTGTTCCGCGCCAATGCGGCCAAGTTCACCAAGGACACCGGCGTCGAGGTCAAGGTCGATTTCGTCGGCTGGGAGGACATCAACCAGCAGACCGCGGTGACCGCCAATTCAGGCGCCGGCCCCGACATCATCATCGGCTTCTCCGATGCTCCGCACATCTATATCGACAAGCTGATCGAGCTGACCGACGTGGCCGACTATGTCGGCAAGCGTTATGGCGGCTGGCTGCCTCTGGCACAGCGCTACGGCAAGAAGAACAAGAGCGACACCTGGATCGGATTGCCGTTCGGCGCCACCGGGGGTCCCCTGCTCTACCGCAAATCGATCCTGCAATCGGTCGGTTTCGACAAGGTGCCGGAAGACCATGCCGGAATCCTCGACCTGTGCCAGAAACTCCAAAAGGCCGGCAAGCCGGCCGGCTTCGCGCTCGGCAACGCCAAGGGCGACGGCAACGGCTTCGCGAACTGGGCGCTGTGGTCGCACAACGCCTCCTTGCTCGATGAAGACGGCAACGTCGTCATCAACAGCAAGGAGACGATCGCAGCACTGAACTGGGTCAAGCAGCTCTACCCGACCTTCATCGCCGGCACGACGTCGTGGAACGACGTCAGCAACAACCGCGCCTACGCCGCGCAGGAGATCGCGCTGACCGCCAACGGCGTCTCGCTGTATTTCTCTCTCAAGAACGATCCGGCGACCAAGGCGATCGCCGACGACACTGAACATCAGTTGCTGCCGAAGGGCGTGGCCAAGGTCTCGCCGATGGCGGGCCTGACGCTGAACGCCATGGCATTCAAGCACAGCCAGTACCCCAACGCCGCAAAGGCCTTCCTGCAATACATGCTGGAAGAGGACCAGTACGAGCCGTGGCTCAACGCCAACTCCGGCTACTGGGCCCAGCCGCTGGCTGCTTATGCGGATGCCGCCGTGTGGTCGCAGGATCCGAAGGTGAAGCTGTTCAAGGACACGATGAACAGCACCTATTACGACGGCTACGCGGGTCCGATCTCGACCGCGACCGGCGCCGTCAGCGCCGACTACGTGCTGATTCAGATGTTCGCCTCCGTTGCGACCGGCGCGGCCACGCCGGAGGCCGCCGCAGCGGAAGCCGAGCAGCGCTGCAAGCGGTACTTCCGGCGGCAGAAGTAGCGACCGACGACGAAAGCAGCGGTCATTGCGAGGAGCACTTGCGACGAAGCAATCCAGACTATCGCCGCGGAGACAGACTGGATTGCTTCGCTTCGCTCGCAATGACGGCGCGGTAACAGCCCGGAACAGGACAACGACCCGATGTCCGTGACCACACTCGCCTCCCCCGCTTTGACGCAGCGGCAGCCGTCCTGGCTGCTACGCCTGTTCGACTACAAGCCGTTCCTGATCGTGATGTGCCTCGCGCCCGCGATCGGACTGCTCGGGGTGTTCCTGACCTATCCGCTCGGCCTCGGCATCTGGCTCGCCTTCACCGACACCACGATCGGGCGGAAGGGCGTCTTCGTCGGCCTTGAGAATTTCCAGTATCTGCTCACCGATCCCTTGTGGTGGGGCGCGGTGTTCTACAGCGTGGTCTACACGGCGATCGCGACATTTGGGAAGTTCGCGCTCGGCTTCTGGCTCGCGCTGCTGCTCAACAATCATTTCCCGTTCAAGAGCCTGCTGCGCGCGATCATCCTTTTGCCCTGGATTGTGCCGACCGTACTGTCGGCACTGGCCTTCTGGTGGATTTTCGATCCGCAATTTTCGATCATCTCCTATCTGCTGGTCGACGTGCTGCATTGGCGCACGACCAACATCGACTTCCTCGGCATGCCCTGGCCGGCGCGCTTCTCGCTGATCGCCGCCAACATCTGGCGCGGCATTCCCTTCGTTGCGATCTCGCTGCTGGCGGGCCTGCAGACCATCTCGCCCTCGCTCTACGAGGCCGCGATGCTCGACGGCGCCAGCGCCTGGCAGCGCTTCCGCTACATCACCTTCCCGATGATGATGCCGATCCTGGCCATCGTCATGACCTTCTCGATCATCTTCACATTCACCGACTTCCAGCTCGTCTACGCCATCACCCGTGGCGGCCCCGGCAACTCGACCCATCTGCTCGCCACGCTGGCCTTCCAGCGCGGCATCGCCGGCGGCGAGCTCGGCGAAGGTGCGGCGATCGCGGTGTCGATGATCCCGTTCCTGGTGTTCGCGACGCTGTTCTCCTATTTCGGCCTGGCGCGCCGCAAATGGCAGCAGGGAGAGAGCAATGACTGACACCGTCGCACAACCCGCCGCCGTCGCCACCGCGCCGCCCGATACCATGGCCTGGGATTCCGGGCTGCGGCGGCTGATGATGATCTATCTGCCGCTCGGCTGCTTCGTGCTGATCCTGCTGTTTCCGTTCTACTGGATGGCCATCACCTCGTTCAAGCCGAACGCGGAGCTGATGAACTTCAAGGATCACAACCCGTTCTGGATCACCTCGCCGACGCTCGTCCACATCAAGCATCTGTTGTTCGAAACCTCCTATCCGCGCTGGCTGTGGACGACGATGCTGGTCGCGATCGGCTCGACCACGCTGTCGCTGTTCGCGAGCACGCTGGCCGCCTACGCCATCGAGCGGCTGCGCTTCCGCGGCAGCCCCTATGTCGGCCTCGGCATCTATATGGCGTATCTGGTGCCGCCGTCGATCCTGTTCATTCCACTCGCTACCGTCGTGGTGCAGTTCGGCCTGTTCGACTCACCGCTAGCGTTGATCCTGGTCTATCCGACCTTCCTGGTGCCGTTCTGCACCTGGCTGCTGATCGGCTATTTCAAGTCGATCCCCTACGAGCTCGAGGAATGCGCGCTGGTCGACGGCGCGACGCGGTTGCAGATCCTGCGGCGGATCACGCTGCCACTCGCCGTGCCGGGCCTGATCTCGGCCGGCATCTTCTCCTTCACGCTATCCTGGAACGAGTTCATCTACGCGCTCGCCTTCATCCAGAGCGGCGCCAACAAGACCGTGCCCGTCGCGATCCTGACCGAGCTCGTCACCGGCGACGTCTACCAATGGGGCGCGCTGATGGCAGGCTCGTTGCTCGGCTCGCTGCCGGTCGCGATCTTCTACTCGCTGTTTGTGGATTACTACGTGTCCTCGCTCACCGGCGCGGTCAAGGAGTAGCAGCGCGATCGCAGCCGATCGTGCAATCCTGATAGACTGCTAACTCCTTTGGTCCCATCTTGCCCGCGCGGCGGGAGGGTCGACCGTTGGCGCCGTCGATTGTCGCCCGAGAAAGCGAGGATTGCATGGGATCGCCAAAACTTAATTCATTGTCCCGCCGCGGCTTTTGCCTGTGTTGCGTCGGCGGCGCAGCGTATGCCGCTAGTGCGGGGTGGCTTAGCCCTCGGCAAGCTTACGCAGAAGCCCGCGGCCTCGTCAGCCTGATCAAGGACAGCGCCGCAACGTCGCCGATCACAACCTACAAGCTGCGCAACAATATCAGCGTCCTGGAAGGGTCCGGCGGCAACATCGCCGTGCTTACGGGGTCAGACGGCAAGCTTCTGGTCGATGCGGGCATCGGCGTCTCGCGCCCTCAGCTCGGCAAGGCGCTGGCCGAGCTCGGCGGCGAGCCGGTCGCGCATCTTATCAACACACACTGGCACTTTGACCATGCCGACGGCAACGAGTGGCTGCACGGGGCAGGTGCCAAAATTATTGCCCACGAAAACACCCGCAAGCATCTCGCCGGTGTCCAGCGGGTCGAAGACTGGGACTACAATTTCCTGCCCCTTTCCGCCGACGCGTTGCCCACGGAAGTGTTCGCCAAGGAGCATCATCTGAAGCTCAACGGCGCATCGATTGCCCTTAAACATTACGGGCCCGCACATACCGACAGCGATATTTCGGTGATGTTCACTGAAGCCAATGTTCTGCATGTCGCAGACACGTTCTGGAACGGCATCTACCCCTTCATCGACTATTCGACCGGCGGCAGCATCGACGGCATGATTGCGGCGTCCGACGCCAATCTCGCCATGGTCAAGGGCGACACCATCATCATTCCCGGTCATGGCAAGCCCGTCAGCAATAAGGCCGAGCTCCAGGAATTCCGCGACATGCTGGTCGCAATCCGGGACAACGTCGGCAATCTCAAGAAGCAGGGCAAGACGCGCGACGAGACGGTTGCGGCCAAGCCGACGGCCGCGTTCGACGCAAAATTCGGCCAGTTCGTCATCGACCCCGGCTTCTTCACCAGGCTGGTCTATGAAGGCGTTTGAATAGCGGACGACTGACCTCCACGAACCCCCGATTTAGAGAGGAGATCGACATGAACACCGTTGCGGTTACGACCCCATCAACCTGCCTCCATCGTCGCCACCTCGTTCTCGGATTGTCCGGAATAGCGGTTGCCGCGGCTTCGCCGCGCGTAATGGCGAAACCGCAACGCGACGACCAAAACTTGAGCAGCGATTATCCAGTCACCTACCATCGAACCAAGTCTGTCGACGGGATCAATATCTTCTATCGCGAAGCGGGACCGAAAGATGCACCGGTGGTGCTGCTGCTGCATGGCTTTCCGACATCCTCGCATATGTTCCGAAACCTGATCCCGGCTCTGGCAGACCGGTACCACGTGATCGCTCCCGACTACCCCGGCTATGGCCAGAGCGACATGCCGGCACGCTCGTCATTCAAGTACACGTTCGACCGCTTCGGTGAACTCGTTGACGGCCTGCTCGACCAGCTCGGCGTCGCCCGCTATGCGATGTATGTCATGGATTACGGCGCTCCCGTGGGCTGGCGGCTGGCGCTGAAGCATCCGGAGCGGATCAGCGGCCTGATCGTGCAGAACGGCAACGCCTATGACGAAGGACTGAAGGAGTTCTGGAATCCGATCAAGCAGTACTGGGCCGACGGGTCGGATGCGAGCCGCCAGGCATTGATGAAACTGGTTACGCCGGAGACAACGAAATTCCAGTACACCGACGGCATGTCGGACGTGAGCCGGATCTCCCCTGACAACTGGGTTCACGACCAGGCGCTGCTCGACCGTCCGGGCAACAATGAGATCCAGATGGACCTGTTTTACGATTACCGGACCAATCTGCCGCTTTATCCGGCGGTGCAGGCCTACTTCCGCAAGCACAAGCCACCGACGCTGATCGTCTGGGGCAAGAACGATTTCATCTTCCCAGCCGACGGCGCCCATCCCTACAAGCGCGACCTGCCGGAGGTGGAATTTCACCTCGTCGATACCGGGCATTTCGCACTCGAGGACAAGTTCGACGAAATGACCCCGCTGATCCGCGATTTCCTCGCTCGCAAGATCGCCTGAAGCACGACGAGATCGGGATGAACCGTCATCGCGTGTTTGGGTGATCAACCGGTGATGATCGTTCCGGAGAAGCGCTCCGCGTCTCTCCGGAACGTGCTGTCAATCGTCCATCCAATCTCTCAAAAGGAAAGAGCATGAACGCCACCCTTGAGTTCATGGCCGTTCTGGGAGCCTCCACGATGTTTGCAGCGGCCGCCATCGCTCAAAGCGCGCGAGACGTGCGCGGGCCCTCCCCGCTGGTTGCTATCGAAAACGAGGCACCCGCTCGGCTGATCGTCGATCCGCCGCTCGCCGAACAATTGGCAAAGGGTCTCGTCTTCATCCAGTACACCACGGAAAATCTGCGTGTCGTGCCCGTGTTCGGCAAGGGCGCGCTCGACGTATCGCCGCGTATCGGCCATCTCCATATCACGGTCGACGACGCGCCGTGGCATTTTGTCGATGCGAGCGGCGAGACCGTGATCGTGGTCGGATTGCCCGCCGGCCCGCACAAGGTGTTGTTCGAGCTCGCTGATCCCACGCACCACGTGATCGACAGCAAGACGATCAGTTTCGAGATCCCCGTCACCTCGCCGACTCCGCCGAGAAAATAGCCGGCCGCTGCGGCGTTTGGCCCGGTTTCACAAAACTGCAACATGCAATCCGCATAAGACGGCCTCCGCTAACAGGAGACGCACATGCGCGCGACTTTTCTTGCCTCTGTCGCAACGATCATTCTCACCGCGAGCACGGCGCTCGCGCAGAGCGAAGGCGAATTCCCCGCCAAGCTCGCCGGCCACGTGGTGATGCCCGCCGCGACCTTCATCGACGCGCCGGCGGATGCGCCCGCCGATCTCAAGACCTCCGGCAAATACACCACTGGCAAGCGCGTCGACGCACTCGGCACCGTGATGGGCAAGTCCTTTGAGCGTTCGACCGGGATCTCGCTTCCGTTCAAGGGCCAGCCGCTGCAGGGCCATTCCGGCATCAAGAAGATGCCCGACGGCACCTTCTGGGTCATCACCGACAACGGCATGGGCGCGCGCGCCAACTCGCCGGACTCGATGCTGTACCTCAACCGCTACAAGATGGACTGGGCCAGCGGCAAGATCGAGCGTCAGGAGACCATCTTCCTGCACGATCCCGACAAGAAGGTGCCCTTCCGCATCGTTCACGAAGACACCCAGAAGCGCTACCTCACCGGTTCCGACTTCGACACCGAAGGTTTCCAGATCATCGGCGACACCTTCTGGATCGGCGACGAGTTCGGCCCCTACATCCTGAAGGCCGACAAGACCGGCAAGATCCTCAGCGTGTTCGAGACCATCGCCGACGGCAAGCCGGTGCGCTCGCCCGACCATTGGGCGGTGGGGACCCCGGGCGCGCCGGGCGCGACCTACACCAATGTCAACCTCCGCCGCTCAAAGGGCTTCGAGGGCTTTGCGTCCTCCAAGGACGGAAAATTTCTTTACGGCCTGCTCGAGGGCCCACTGTGGGATGCCGACAAGAAGGATTGGGAGCGGGTCGACGGCAAGGAAGCCTCCCGCATCCTCGAATTCGACGTCACTGCTGAAAAGTTCACCGGCCGTTACTGGCAATATGTGTTCGAGCAGAACGGCAACGCCATCGGCGACTTCAACATGATCGACCCGAGCGCCGGCCTCGTCATCGAGCGCGACAATGGCGAGGGCACGCCCGACAAGGCCTGCCCGCAAGGCACTCGCGGCGAGAACTGCTTCCCCGACGTCGCCAAGTTCAAGCGCGTCTACAAGATCGAGCTGACGGAGGCCAATGTCGGCAAGCCCGTGCGCAAGATCGGCTATATCGACCTGTTGAAGATCCAGGACCCCGACAAGAAGGCGCGCAAGCCGCTCAATGACGGTGTCTACACTTTCCCGTTCTTCACCATTGAGAACGTCGATCGCGTCGACGAGACCCACATCATCGTCGGCAACGACAATAATCTGCCGTTCTCGTCCAGCCGCGATCCCAACAAGGCCGACGACGACGAGTTCATGCTGCTCGACGTCGCGGATTTTCTGAAGGCGAAGTAAGGCCCGGCTCTCTCCTCTGTTAACCTCTCCCCGCTCTTTGCGGGGAGAGGGTGTGAGAGAGCCCCGTCACCTCACCGTAAACTCCACCGGGATCGAAAAGCTCATCGCGCCGTTCTTGATCTCGTCCGGGATCGGCGGAAACGGCGAGGCCTGACGGACCATCGACATCGCTTGCGCATCGAAGGCCGCAACGCCGGACGAGCCGCCGAGACGGCTGGATGTGACCTGCCCGCTCCGGCTGAGCGTGAAGCTCAACCTGGCGACGCCGCGCTGACCACCGCCGCTGGAAGGATATTGGTGGAAGCGCATCAGATGCGCGCGAACGCGCTGATTGTACGACGCGATCACTGAGGCCACCGCGCCTGCGCTCATGGCCGACGCCATCGGCGCCTCGCGCTCGGCGCGCGACGGCGCGCTGGTGCGCGGCGCGGGTGTTGCTTCCGACGGCTTTTTGGCCTCGCGGCGAACCACCTTCGGCTTCTCCAGCGCCGGCTTTTCAACCGGCACGATCTTCGCCGGCTCGGGCTTGGCCGGCGTCGGCTCCAGTTTATGCTCCGGCGGCGCCACGACCTCCGGCTTCTCCTGCGGCGGCGTCGGTGCGATGGTTTCGTCGACGGCCTGCTGCTGCATCGGCTCCGGCGGCGAGGCGTCGGCCGCCTGCATCACCGGTCCTGGCGCGACATCGTCCTGCGTCGGCCGCGGCGCCGACGTCGCCGGTGCCATATCGACCATGATCGCCGGCAGGCTGACGCCCAGCTCCGGTTGCGACTTGAGCCAGCTCATCGCAACCAGCACGGCGGCAATATGCAGCGCCACAATCACCGCCGCCGATACGCCCCAGCGCGCGCCCTCACGCTCGCCGAGCGGCCCGTGCAGAGCAAAGGCGTTGGCGGCCCCCATCAACTGCGTCCGTCGAGGCCGACCAAAGCGACCTTGAGATAGCCGGCGTTGCGCAAGCTGTTCATCACTTCCATCAGGTCGCCATAGGAAACAGCCTTGTCGGCGCGCAGATAAATGCGCTCGTCCTTGCGGCCCTTGGTGACAGCGTCAAGCGAAGTGCCGAGCGCATCGCGGGCAACGATGTCCTCGCCGACGGCGATCGAGAGATCCGGCTTCACGGTGACGAAGATCGGCTTGTCGGGCCGCGGCGCCGGCTCGGCAGCGGTCGCCGGCAACTCGACGCCAATGTCGACGGTGGCAAGCGGGGCTGCCACCATGAAGATGATCAGCAACACCAGCATCACGTCGATGAACGGCGTGACGTTGATCTCGTGGGTGACCTCGAGATCGCCCGGGTCTCCACGCGACCTGAGCGGCAATCCCAAGCGTCCGCCGAGCTTCGCGGCCATGGCCTACTCCGCCGCCCGCGACAGGCGAAAATCGCGATGGTCTCGCTGGCGGCTGACCAGCAGCATGAGTTGCGCCGACGCGTCGCCAAGCAACGCGCGGTAATTGGTGATGCCGCGGACCAGATGATTGTAGATCACGACCGCCGGAATCGCGGCGACGAGACCGAGCGCTGTAGCGAGCAGCGCCTCGGCAATACCGGGTGCGACCACGGCAAGGCTGGTGGTGTGGCTCTCGGAGATGCCGATGAAGGAATTCATGATGCCCCAGACCGTTCCGAACAGGCCGACGAACGGCGCCGTGGCGCCAATGGTCGCAAGCACGCCGGTGCCGCGCGCGATCTGCCGTGACATTGCGGCCTCGACCCGTTCCAGCCGCAGCGCCACGCGCTCCTGGAGGCCATCGTCAAGGACGCCGCCAGAGAGCTCCGCTTCCTTGGCGCAGGACTGGATGAGCTGGGCCACCGCATCATGGGCATCTCCGGCTCGCTCTGCCGCCTCGGTCAGTTTCAAATTGCCTTCCAGCGCACGCGTGCGCTTGAGAGCGAGAGCGCCCTTGCGGCGCAGGTCGATGGTCTTGGCTAGCCACACCGTCCACGTCACCAACGAGGCGCAGGCGAGCCCGATCATGACTGCCTTCACGACGATGTCGGCGCTCACGAACATGCCCCAAGGTGACAAATTGCGCGGCAACAGCGCATCGTCAATCGCGAAGGCTGGTGCCGGCGCGAGCGCGATTGCTGTGATCGTGTGCCGAAGCCAGAAATTGCCCTGCATCCTGATCTCCCGACAGACAGAGGGACGTTACGCCGCGATCCGGTCCGCAAGCTGCCGGAATCGCGCCAGTTGATCCCCACGCAGCGCCCTGGTCTCGTCGCGTCCGACGAAGACCTTGAACATGATGCCGCCATCGGTATTGACGAAGGCGACAAAGGCCGAATTCTTGCCCATGAAGGGCCGCTCGACGAAAGCCACGGCCGCACAGCGCTCGTGGCGCAGATGGCCGTGCAATCCTTTCGGCTGCATCAGGTTGAAATAGCCGCGGCCGATCTCGCCTGCGGGAATGGTACCCGTGAACTCGAAGATCGCATCGTCGGTGTGGACGATCAGCGTGACCTCGCCCCACGCCGCGATGTCCTGCATGGCAGCGGCGAAATGCTCGCCGCTGCCGATGCGCACCATCGACGACGGTAGCGCCTCGATCACGGCGCGCGGCGAGACCTTGCGCTCACGCGCGACGTCCTCGATCACCGCGCCGGGATTGTCGGCCATATACGCCCTGAGATCGGCGAGATCGGTGCTCAGCATGTCCGGCTCCTTTCGTGCTATGCCGCCTCAGGCGGCCGCGGCCTTGCGCTCGCTCTGGATCACCTCAAAACCCTCGAATTTAGGATGGCCGAGATAGAGGCTCTCGCCGGTCGGATTGTCGGCGCGGGCATGGGCGCGGCGAAACTGGTCCGAGCGCGTCCAGGCCTCGAACGCCGGCTTGTCGATCCAGGTGGTGTGCGACGAATAGAGCGTGTGGTCCTCGGCTTCCGGGCCCTTCAATAGATGAAACTCGACGAAGCCCGGCATGCTGCCGAGATAGGATTCGCGGGTGGCCCAGACGGTTTCGAACGCGGTCTCCGCGCCTTTTTTCACCTGAAACCGGTTCATGGCGATGAACATAAGAGTCTCTCCTTCTCATTGAAACGAATACACGCCGAAGCCGCGCTGAGCATCAGCGCGGCCCGGCGGAGGTTGATGGTGTGCGGCGGCAGCGGCTACGCACCTCCAAAGTGAATCTTCAAACCGGCCTTGTAGACCCGGCCCGGTCCCGGGCTCGACCACAGCACGTCATTCTGCGTGGTGCCGTCCACCGAACTGCCGGGAATGGCGTAAGGTCGGTAGTACTGGTTCAATAGATTATCGATCGAAGCCGAGAACACGATGTCCTTGGTCGCATTGTAGGTCAGGTACAGATTGACCAGCTCGTATCCGGTCGCCGGCAGATAACCGGCGGGCACGTCGTTGTTCGGACCGAACGAGGCCCACTGCGCTGTCAGGATCAGGGTGCGATCGAGCAGGCGGACGCCGCCGGTGGTGACGACCTTGCGCGGAGTGATGGTCGCGAGCCCGATGTTCGTGGCGGCGTTCTTGCCCTGGATGTAGTGACCGGCGACACCGACGAACCAGTCGCCGGCATCGTACATCGTCTCGGCCTCGAAACCCTGGATACGGGCATTGGCGATGTTCTGGTACTGATAAAACTGAGCGAACGAGCCGAAACCCGGGAATGCCACGAACCCAAACGGGACGAGGTCGATATAGTCGCTGACGTCGTTGCGGAACAGGTTGATCTTGCCGCGGAACGAGTCGGACGCGGTGAAGATGTTGTCGTATTTCAGGTTGAAGCCGACTTCCTTGTTCTTGCCAACCTCGGGGCGAAGCTTCGCATTGGGCAGGAAGCAAAACACGCCGGCGGATCCGTCGGGACAGGCAAAGAGGGCCGGTCCGCCACCAGTCGCATGCGCGCCGGAGATCACGGTCTCGGTGATCGAGGGTGCGCGATAGCCTTCGGCATAGCTGACATAGGGCTGGAAGCCTGCAACCGGCGTGACGCCGAGGGTGATCTTCGGCGAGAAGCGGTCGCCACCAGTGTTGGTGCTGCCCGACTGCAGATTATAGCGGTCATAGCGGATCGCGCTCACCGCCTCGAACCAGGTGCCGTAATTCTGCTTGAGCTGGAGGAAGCCGCCCGACACGGTGCGGATGCCGCTCGGCGTCGTGACGTTCGAGTTGCCACGGCTGTCGGTCGTGATCACGTCGTCCTGGAACGCATCGACGCCATAGGTGAACGCGTTGCGCCAGTCGCCGACATTGAAGCGCGTGGTGTTGTTGGCGTCGAAGCCGAAAGTATCCAGCACGTAGGCACGGCTGCTACCGACGCAACCCGAAATGTTGTTTCCGAGACCGCCATTGCAGTAGGCCGTTGGAGCCCCGTAATCATAGATCTTGATCTGGTCGTTTTCGGTGCGGTTGGCGTAGGCCGACATGTGCCAGTCGAACAGATTGTCGCTTGGCAGCGCGTAGTTCCAGGTGACGGTGCCGGTATAGTTCTTGGCATCCGACGCATAGACCGACGAACCTCGGTTCAACGCGATCAACGCCGCGGATGTCGTTGGACCTCGGTTGATCTGGCCGATGTCGTATTGATAGTCTTGGAAGACCGCGCCGAACTTTACCTCGTGGCCGAGGGCTGGGCGCACCGTGACCTTCATCAATCCGGCCTCGACCTGATTGCCGGTGTTGCCGATCTCGGTGCCGTTGCCGTCCTTGTAATTGCCCTGCGTCCGGTAGACCGCGCCGCCGAAAATATCGACGTCGGGCGTCGCGCGCACGCCACCGAACACCGAGCCGAGGCCGCGTGCGTTGTTGGAACCGTAAGAGCCGGAGAGATCGACACCCCAGCGCTCGCCGGGGCGCAGCACGTCGTTGATGTCCTTGGTTCGGAAAGAAACAAGGCCGCCGATCGCGCCGGAGCCATAGATGTTGGCGGTGGGCCCCCGCACCACGTCGACGCCGCCGATCAATTCAGGATCGAGGAAGAAGGAGCCGTTGGCGTTGTGGCCGGTGCGCTGGTAGTTCTGCCGCGCCCCGTCGACGACAACCGCGACGCGGCCGAAATCCTGCAAACCACGGACGTTGATGACGGTCGCAGGATCGTCGCCGCGTTCCTGGAACGACACGCCGGGGACACTGTAGAAGACATCCGACAGCCGGTTCGGCTGGAGCCCCTGGATCTGGTCGAGCGAAATGGAGCTCACGGGCGCGAGCGCGTCGATCGCGCGCTCCTTGGTCTTGGTTGCAGCAACCGTGATGGTGTCGAGCGTCTGCACCGGCGCGGTGCCGCTGGCCTGGGCGCGGGCATTCATCACTTCAGATGCTGCCTGCGCGACCTGCGGCTTGGCCTGCTTGCGCTTGGCCTGTTTCGCTCGTTCCGTTGACGTGTGTTCGGCCTGGGGTTGAACAGTCTGCGCCAGACTGCTCTCCGTCGCCATTGCCGCAATTGAAACCACCGACGCGCCCAAAATGAGGGCGCGCGAATACCTAGCCCCGTCAGCCATATCAGCCCCAGCCTGCACTTCACTTTGTTGGTTGGCTGGCGTGCGTTCGCGGAACACGAACGACTGGCTGGCTGATTTGTCGTGTCGCGGGCAAGTTGCTCCGCGTCATGATTGGTTACGTGGCAACACTCTGACGGTCAATGTCGCGAGGTTGCAGTTTACATCGATTGTAATTTACTGCGGTTGGAATGCGCCTGATGCCGCTTATACAGACAAGCTGCATCTGAAATTTCGAAAGCGCATCACGAGACCCATGTCAGCCGCATCCGGAGACAACATCGGCGACGCCGGAGGGCACGCGGAAAACCCTTCTGCAACAACGAGAACTTTGACCATGCGCGGGAGCAGGATCGACAGCCGCGAGCTGTTCGCCGCCGAGCGCGAGATCATCATCACGCATGGCGAGGAGAGCTATCGCCTTCGCCTGACCTCGCAGCACAAGCTGATCCTGACCAAGTAGCCTGAAATGACATTTTGTCGCACCCTCGCACAGCTCCTGCTCACCGGCACCATCGCGCTCGCCTCCGCCGGCATCACCGTGCATGATGCGCGCAACCGCGATGTCGCCGTCAGCGACATCGCGCGGACGGTCTCGATCGGCGGCGCCATCACCGAGATCCTCTATGCGCTCGGGCTCGAGAGCCGGCTGGTCGGCGTCGACACCACGAGTCTCTACCCGGCGGCGGCGCTGCACGACAAACCCAATGTCGGCTACATGCGCCAGATCTCGGCCGAGGGTGTGCTCGGTCTCAACCCCACGCTGATCCTCGCCATCCAGGGAGCGGGACCGCGCGAGACCATGGACATCCTGGAGACGGCGAAGGTGCCGCTGGTGCTGGTGCCGGAGACTTTCTCCGAGGAAGGTCTGGTCGAGAAGATCCGGCTGGTCGGCCACGCCATGGGCGTCGATGCGCGCGCGGAGTGCCTAAGCACCGCGGTCGGCGCCGACCTTGCACAGCTTCGCGCGTTACGCGCCAAGGTGACGAAGCCGGTGCGGGTGATGTTCGTGATGTCGCTCCAGAACGGGCGTGCGATGGTCGCCGGCCACAAGACCGCCGCCGACGAGATCATCCAGCTTGCGGGTGCTACCAACGCCGTCGACGATTACGACGGCTACAAGATCATCGGCGACGAGGCGATCGTGGCAGCGAAGCCTGAATTCGTGCTCTCGATCGAGCGCGGCAAGGAATCGCTCCAGGCCGACGCGGTCTATGCGCATCCCGGGTTTGCCCTGACCCCGGTCGCGGCCAACAAGAGCTTTGTCACGATGGACGGTCTTTATCTGCTGGGCTTCGGGCCGCGCACCGCGGCGGCAGCGCGGGATCTGTTGGTCAAGCTCTATCCGGCGTTGGCCGACCAGGGCGGCGCATTCACTTCGGCTCTGTCTGCGGCGAATTGCCGGCAATGAGCGTGGCGATCGGGACGGAGGCGCGGGGTCCACGACGAGGCGCGGGACGGCGATCCGCATCGTTGGCGATGTCCGTTTTGCTGGCGGCCCTCGCAGCGATCGCGATCATCGCACTCACTGTCGGCGCGGCCGGCATTCCGCTCGCGCGATTGCCCGCTGCGCTGGGCCTCGCCTCGGACAGCGCCGCGAATGCCATGACGGCGCGCGACCAGCTGGTGCTGTGGTCGATCCGCATTCCCCGGATCGCGGCGACCGCGATGGTCGGCGGCCTGCTCGCCGCGGCCGGCGCGATCATGCAGGGGCTGTTTCGCAACCCCCTCGCCGATCCCGCCCTCGTCGGCGTCTCCAGCGGCGGCGCGCTCGCCGCGGCAAGCGCGATCGTCTTCACCGACTCGCGCTTCGGCGAGGCGTTTCGCTTCCTCCAGACCGAGCTGCTGCCGCTCGCGGCGTTCGCGGGATCGCTGGCCACGACCGCGATCCTCTACGGCATCTCCAGCCGCGCCGGCAAAACCTCGATCGCGATCTTCCTGCTCGCCGGCGTCGCCATCACCGCCATCACCAATGCCGGCATCGGTTTGCTCGTCTTCATTGCCGATGATCGCCAGCTCCGCGACATTACGTTTTGGTTGCTGGGCTCGATGAGCGGCGCGACCTGGACCAAGGCTGCGATACTTGCGACTGTTCTTGCAGCAGGGCTTGCGGCTTGCGCGTTCATCGCGCGCGGCCTCGACCTGCTGGTGCTCGGCGAAGCCGACGCCTTTCACGGCGGCGTCGACGTCGAACGTCTCAAGCGCATCTCGATCGTGATGGTTTCCGCGATGACCGGTGTCGCGGTGTCGATCAGCGGCGTCATCGGCTTCGTCGGCATCGTCGTGCCGCATCTGTTGCGCCTTATCGTCGGACCGGCGCATCGTCTGCTGCTGCCGGCGTCCGTACTGCTCGGCGCGATCCTGATGGTCGGCGCCGACACGCTGGCGCGGACGATCGTGGCCCCGGCAGAGATGCCGATCGGCATTTTAACCGCGGCGGTCGGCGCGCCGGTGTTTCTGGGCATCCTGCTGCGGCAGCGCGGGCTGGCTTCGCTGTGAGCGTGGTGATCGAGGCGCGGACCTTGAGCAAGCGCGCCGGCCGCGCAAAGCTGCTCGACGGCGTTAGCCTGACCGTCACGGCCGGCGAGATGGTCGCCATCATCGGTCCGAACGGCGCCGGCAAGTCGACGCTGCTGCGCCTGCTGTCCGGCGATCTTCGCCCGAGCGAGGGTGAGGTGCGGCTGCAGCAGCGCGACATCCGCAGCTTCACCCCGCGCGAGCTCGCCGCGCGCCGCGCGATGCTGTCCCAGCACATCAACGTCAGCTTCCCCTTCACCGTCGAGGAAATCGTACTGATGGGCGCGGGCGACCGCAGCCCGGGCGATGCGGGACGGCTTGTCGACGCCGCGTTACATGAGGTGGGCCTCGAGCATTTTCGCGAACGGCAATTGCCGACACTGTCAGGCGGCGAGCAACAGCGCACGCATTTCGCCCGCGTGCTGGTGCAGCTTTCCTGCGGCGAGGCCGAGCGCGGACCGGGCCTTTTGCTGCTGGACGAGCCGACATCGAGCCTCGATCTGCGCCACCAGATCGACCTCGTCGAGGCGGCCCGCCGCCGTGCGGTGGGCGGGACGGCGGTAATCGCGATCCTGCATGACCTCAATCTCGCAATCCGCTTCGCCGACCGGCTGATCGTGCTCAACAGCGGCCGGCTCGCCGCCGACGGCCCGCGCACTGAGGTCGTCACGCGCGAAACCATCCGCGACATCTTCGAGATCGACGCCGTCGTGCACCAGGCCGACGACGGCGTGCCTTACGTACTGCCGCAGTCGATGCGCGCCGTTATGCCAACACAGTGAAGGTGCGCTCCCTCCCCCGCTTGCGGGGGAGGGTCGGGGAGAGGGTGTCTCCGCAATCGAGAAACCCCTAGAGGAAAGAACCCTCACCCCAACCCTCTCCCGCAAGCGGGAGAGGGAGCGTAGCTCCTTCGTGGCTAGCAACCTAGCCCGCCGGCACGATCACCATGCCCTTGTCCTTCGGCCAACGGACGCGCCAGGCGAAGTTGATGTCCCGGGCCTCGCCGGGTTTGGCGTCAAACGACCATTCCAGCACGCCGCGCTTGTCGCGGATGTTGCTCGCGGTCGGGGGCGTGGTTGCAGGCAGCATCTCGACGACGATGTCCTCGTTCTCGCTGACCGGCAACTGGTCCTCGATCGCGACCTTGATCGGGAAGTCGTGGCCGTTGCGGACGGTGGTCTTGAACGTGCGCTCGTCGGTCTTCGACGTCGTAACCAGGAGGCCGGCCGAGCCCTCGTTGCGCTTGAGCACCGCGCGCTCGACCTTGACCTTATCGTCGGCGCCAAAACCGAGCCGGACGATGTCGTCCTTGGCCGAGCCCGAGAGCTTGCCGCGGCCGACGAAAACGCCGTCGCGATAGATCGCGACCTTGCCGGGCAGCAATGTCGTATCGTCGGTCTGCTTGAAGCTCGCCTCCAGGAACGCGGTGGCGTCCAGCACCGGCGCGGCGCGCACCGTGAGATCGGCGGGCACGCTCATTGAAGCAATGCGCAAGCTCTTGGCGCCCTCGGCGGCGCCGAGGCTGACGCGGCCCGGAATCTTGAAGGTGGCCTGGAAGCCGCCGATCTCGGCGGCCGCTTGCTGCTCGTCGGCTCGTTGGGCCGGCAGATCAAATTCCTCCCGGCTTCGTGCCGCCTCCATCTTTCGCAGCATCGGCGCCGCCGCTGGCATGGCAGTATCCGCGACAGAGCCCAGCGGAAGCGATTTCGGGACTTGCGGATATTGCGCGACCAGCGAGCCGAGCTCCGGAGCGCTGCCGCCGCGACCGATCCGAACGGTGGAGACGCCGAGCGTGACGTTCGACCAGTCCTCGCCGGTCGACTGCGTGACCTCGGCGCGCCGGACCAGCTCGAGCTGCGGCTTGCGGTCCCTGGCGCCGGTGTCGAGCCGGGCGTCATAGAGCGGCAGCCAGCGCGCATTGCGCACGGCATAGGTCACCCGCAACGTCGCCTTCGTCGCCGCTGCGGAGGCAACGTCGATCCTCACCTCGAGTTTGCTCGGCGGCTTGGCCGAACGCTCCGCTTCCATTTGTGCAATCTGGCGATCGATCTCGCGTTGCTTTCGGAAGGCGTCACGGATCGCGGTGTCTGCGGCCGCGACTTCTTCGGCGACCGCGGTAAAGGCCGCCCGCCATTCAGTGATTGGCCGAGCCTCGCCCTTGTCGCCGAGACCAGCCGGAGAGGCTTCGGCAAAGTGCTGCGCGAATTTGCGCCGGGCGCTCGCTGCATCGATCGCGCCTTGCAGATCGGCGCGCTGATCCTTCAACGCCTCAATGCGCTTGTCGAGCTCCGGCAGGTTGACGGGCTGCGCCGCGAGCGGCTGGCGCGCATCGATCGTGCCGATGGTGAGCTTGGCGCCCGCTTCACCCTCGACGCGCAGAGAGGACGGATCGAGCGAGAGCGGAAAGTCATTGGCAACCAGCGTGCTGTCGCCGGAGGCAAGATTCAGCGCGATCACGCGAGTGACGGTCGCTCCATCGGGATAGACCGTGACGGTGTCGATGGCCGATGTGGCGTCCACATCCGCGGCCCAAGTGCGCGAAGCGAGTGTTGCGGTCACCAGGACCAGGCTCGTCGCCGCCAGACATCTTGCGATCGTGCGCATAAAACTCCTCCCTGCCGATATCGCCGCGTCGACAGCCGGACGCGCGAAAACATGTCGCGCCATCGTGGTGAGACGCGGCGGGGAAGGAACCGGTTCGATTGGGGTTTCCGTGGGGCGCCGCTGCGGCGGCACCAAGGCCCCGGAACGCGTCATCGCGCAGCTGCGGTCTCGCCTCAGAAGGCGAGCCTCAGATCGGGCTGGGCGAACCCTGACCGAAGATGCGGCGGAGCAGATCGGTCACGTTCCGCGCGGCGGCCTTCTTCAGGATGCTGGCGCGATAACCCTCGACCGTGCGTGCGCTCAGATGCATGCGCCGGGCGATCTCCTTGTTGGTCAGGCCGGCCGCGAGGTGTTCGAGCACGTCGCCTTCGCGCGCGGTCAGCGGTTCGCAGCCGGGCAGCCAGCGCTGCCGGTTCGCATCGGGCTGCGCGAACTCGTCGATCGCAGCATCGATCCGGTCGATGATGTCGTGGGTGCGGAATGGCTTTTCGATGAAATCGGCCGCGCCGCTCTTGATGGCGTCGACCGCCATGGCGATGCTGCCGTTGGCCGAGGTCACCAGCACCGGCGCCATGCAATTTTCCTCGCGCAGCCGCTTGAGCACGTCGAGGGCGGAGCGATCCTGTGGCATCTCCAGCAGCACGCAGGCCGGCATCCGCGTCTTTGCTTCCGACAATAGCGATGCGCCGTCGGCAAAGCAGATCACCTCATAGGCGCTCTGTTGAAGCGCCGTTGAAAGTTGTTCGCGGGAGGCAGCGTCAGCGTCAATGACGAATACCTCACCCTTGGAAAGCGTGTTTCCCGGCATAATCCCGATCCAATAATGTCTTGGTCAAATGGTCCGAGACGGCCGGGGGCCCCATCGCGCCCCGCCGTCATCAGCACGGCATTCGCGCCAGTGCTTCGGTTTCCCTTATGTATGTTCCACCCTGTTCCCGGATTTGACGGATCGGGACAGAAACTTTACATTTCGGGACATCTGCAGGAATGGCTGGCAGGAACGGTTCGCATGACCGACCTCATTCGCAGCGCAGGCTTGAGCTGTTACCCGGAGGTCGCCCGGTCGGTCGGGCTCGACCCCAGGCAGATGATGCGCAGGGTCCGACTGCCGCTGGCCATCCTCGACAAGCCCGACACGCCCATTGCGGTCACAGCGTTACGTCGCCTGCTCGAATTGTCGGCAAAGGAGTCCGGCGCCGAAGATTTCGGCTTGCGCCTCGCCGAGCGCGGCGGGCTGATCAATTTCGGCGCGGTCGGCCTCATCGTGCGGGAACAGGCGACCGTCGGCGAGGCGATCGAGGCGTTCTCGCGCTTCATCCATATCCATCACGAGGGCATGCGGCTCGACGTCATCCGCGACAAGCAGACCGTGACCATCGCGCTGCATCTGCGCGGCCGGCAGCCGACCGCGCCGCGCCAGTCGATCGACATGGCGCTCGGCAGCGTCCACCGCATCATCCAGTCGCTGTTCGGCAGCGACTGGCGTCCTCTGGAGGTGCACCTGCACTACGCACCGCCCGTCGACCGCAAGCGCTACCGCGACTTCTACCGCTGCCGCGTGACCTTCAACGCGGACGACGATGCGATCCTATTGTCGGCGCATGACATGGAGCGCCGGATCCCGAGCGCGCATCCGCTGATCGCGAGCTATCTGCGCAAGCGGATCGAGGCGATCGAAAACCGGCCCGCAAGCTGGGAGGAGAAGGTCGACGAAGTCGTGCGTACCCTCCTCGCCGGCGGCGACTGCTCGGTCGAGCGCGTGGCTGAGCACCTCGCCTGCACCCGCCGCACCATCCACCGCCACCTTGCCGAGGCCGGCACCAGCTTCTCGGCGATCCTCGACGCGCAGCGCGCCGACCTGGTGATCCAGCTGATCGAGGATCCGGACCGGCCATTGGCCGATATCGCCGTGCAGCTCGGCTTCTCTGCACAAAGCGCCATGGCGCGCTGGTTCCGTAGCCGCTTCGGCTGCACCATCACCGCATGGCGAAAGGGAGTGCGACCGCTTGCCAAGCCTGCTGCCGTGCCTTCGGCGACCGCGGCTTAAGCTCAGCGGGCCGGAGCAGGCACCCCCATGATGGCAAGCGCGCGCCGACGGCTGCCGGCCAGCAGCGGGCCGAACGCAATCGCAAAGCCGAGGAAGGCGACGACCCAGCCGCAGGCGGCGATGTGTAGCAGCGCATCGCTATGTGCCGGCAACATTACGGCTGCGACCCGCGCCAGCGCCGCGACGGTGATCGCGACGTAGATGGCTTGCGTCGCAGGCGAGGCCGTCAACGCCTGTCCGGTGTGGCCGAGACTCGCGCGCGTCATCACCGCAAGCGTCATGGTTCCGGCTGCGCCTGCCATCCAGGCATGAATGCCAGCGCTCGGCGGCAGCGCACCGAAGGCGGCCAAGGCATGTAGAAGGAAGCCGAGCGGCACGAAGATATAGCCGAGATGCAGGATCAAGAGCAGCCGTTCGCGCGAGGTGCGATCGCCGGCCCAACGTGCGAGCCGGACCAGATGCAGCACGCCGACCAAGGCCATCGCGACGCCGGTGACCATACTCAACGGCGCGACCATCCACGCGATGAGCGCGAGCGCACTCAATCCGACCACCACGCCGTCAAAGCGACCGAACGGCACCGGCAGGCGGCCGGGATTGAACTTGACCAGCCAGTTGCGGGTGAAGCTCGGAATGATACGGCCGCCGATCAGCGAGATCAGCAACACGACCACGCCGATGCCGACACGGATGCTGACATCCGCCGCGCCTTCGAAGTGCGCTTCGAGATGGAAGGCAACATTGCCGGCGAGCAGCACCAGCACAAGCACCACCACGGGCAGATTGCGCCAATTGCCGCCCGCGATGATCTCGCGCGTTGCGGCCGCCACGACCAGCGCCAAGAACGCGGCATCGACGGCAAGCGCAATCGCCCAGCCGATATCGGCGGACAGGGTCACCGCTGCACGCCCGGCGAGCCAGACCACCACCAGCGCGCCCAGCGAGGTGCCCTGGATCGGCAGCCGCCCGGTCCAGTTCGGGATCGCCGTGAACAGGAACCCGGTGATCACCGCCGGCAGGAAGCCATAGAGCATCTCGTGAACGTGCCAGTCGCGCGGCGCGAAGGCCGATGTCATCGACAATTCGCCATAGAACACCGGCAGCCAGACCAGGATCGACAGCGCGGCCTGGACCGCGGCGAGCAGAAAGAAGGGCCGAAAGCTGTTCGCAAACAGCGGCCAGCCCTGAAAATTGCGGGATCGGGCGCCAGCCATGGGGCAACTCCTGTGAAATCGGACCGTCATCTGGAAAAATACTGCCGTTTGGCCGGTCCGTTTTGCGCTATCGCAAACTCCCGCACGATTGCAGGTGCCATCACACTCCCGAGCGCCAAGGAGGCAGCATGGCCAAGGTCGACACATCGCTGGTTGCGCATTTGCCGCTGTTCGCCGGCGTCAGGCCGGACGACCTCGGAGAGATCCTGCGCGAGGCGCGCTCAGTGCGTTACCCGAGGGCCAGCGCCATCTTTGAGCAGGGCGCAGACGCGCAATCTTTCTTCCTGCTGCTGCACGGCCACGTCCGCGCAACCAAGACGACGCCGACCGGCGAGCAGATCGTGGTGCGCTATGTCGCCCCCGGCGAGACCTTTGGCCTCGCGATGGCGGTCGGGCTCGCGCAGTATCCGGCCACCGCGACCGCGGTCGACGACAGCGTCGTCTTGACCTGGCCGACCGCCGCATGGCCACGGCTGGCCGAGCGATTTCCGGCGCTTGCCGCCAATACATTGCAGACCGTCGGCACGCGACTTCAAGAGAGCCACACCCGCATCCTGGAAATGTCGACCCAACAGGTCGAGCAGCGCGTCGCGCATGCCCTGCTCCGGCTTGCCAAGCAATCCGGCAAGAAGCTCGACCACGGCATCGAGATCGACTTCCCGATCAGCCGCCAGGACATCGCGCAGATGACCGGCACCACGCTGCACACCGTCAGCCGCATCCTGAGTGGCTGGGAGAGCCAAGGCCTCGTCGAGAGCGGCCGCCAGCGCATCATCCTGCGGGATCCGCACAAGATCGTCGTGCTGTCGGAGCGGACCCCGGACAGCGGCGGTCCAGCCTAAGGATAGGGGTGAGGACGCTTCCGCTTACGGCGAAAGCTCGCCCTCACCCGGGAATCCGCGCGGCCCGCGCGAACTCCAACCCGCCTCACGCCGGCACGCATTCGCACAGCGCGGCCAGGAATTTGTCACGGTCGACGCCATGCTCGCGGCAGGCATCTTCCACCGTGTGGAACGTTGCGATCGGACAGCCGACGCAGGCCATCCTGAAGGCGAGGAACACGCGGATCGAGTGCGGCGCCGCACGCATGATGTCATCGACCAGATCGTCGGATCGGAAAGGCATGGACAACTCCTTTCCGACAAGACGATAGCGGAGCGGGCGGCGGTCTCTTTGTTGAAGCGCAAGCTGGGTCGTCATTCCGGGGCTCGCCTCTCGGCTAGGCTACACCGCCCGGCTGTGCAACTGCTTCGCCGGATCCAGATGCGCGTCGAACGCGGCGGCAACGCTGCGGACCAGGAAGCGTGAGTCATTGGCGACTGCGAGCCGGTCACCATCGAGGCTGACGACGCCATCCGATATCAGCGGTGTCAACCGCGATGCCGATCTCAGCATCGCATCTAGCGGGGCGCCATGGCGTGCACAGATGTCGCGGAGATCGGCGCCGAACTCGCACATGATCCGCTCGATGATATCGGCGCGCAGCCGGTCATCGTCGGTGAGCCCATAGCCCTTCGCGGTGGCCAGGCGACCGGCGGCAACGCTTTGCGCATAGGCTCCGATCTGTACTTCGTTCTGGACATAACCCTGAGGCAGATGTCCGATTGCACTGGCGCCGAAGCCGAGCAGGACCTCGCCTTGGTCGGTGGTGTAGCCCTGAAAATTGCGTCGTAGCGTCCGCTCCGCGAAGGCCACGGCCATGGCATCATCGGGCCGCGCGAAATGATCGAGGCCGATCTGCACATAGCCGGCGTCCTTCAGCGCGTCGGCAATCGCGCAGGCCTGATCGTGGCGCGCAAGGCCATCGGGCAGGACGGCTTCGTCGATCATGCGCTGGTGCTTCTTGAAAGCCGGCACATGCGCGTAGCCGAACACCGAAAAGCGGTCGGGCGCGAGCGTGAGCGCGCGCCGTACGGTATCGAGGCACGAGGCGACGGTCTGGTGCGGCAGTCCATAGATCAAGTCGAAATTGATGCCGTTGATGCCGGCGCGCCTGAGCATGTCGACGACGGAGGCCGTCTGCTCGAAACTCTGCACACGATTGATCGCGCGCTGCACGACCGGATCGAAGCTCTGCACGCCGAGGCTTGCGCGATTGACGCCGGAGAGGCGCATGGCCTCGACCATGTCGGCGGTCAACGTTCGCGGATCGATCTCGACCGCGATCTCGGCCGCGGGCAGCACGAAGAACGCGTGGCGCATCGCCGCCATCAATTCGGCAAAGGCGTCCGGCGCCATGATCGTCGGCGTACCGCCGCCGAAGTGGATGTGTTCGACCTTGATGCGGCGGCCAATGGTTTCCGCGACCTGCGCAATCTCGCTGCGCAGCGTGCGCTGATAGGCCGCGATGAGCCCGTCGCGGCGAACGATCTGGGTGTGGCAACCGCAATACCAGCACATCTCACGACAGAACGGCACGTGCAGATAAAGTGACGCGCTGCTACCGGCGGGGAGCTCGGCCAGCCAGCCAGCGTAAGCATCCGCACCGATCGCAGGCGAGAAATGCGGTGCGGTCGGATAGCTCGTGTAGCGCGGCAGACGTTCCTTGCCATAGCTCGCCGCGAGATCAGTCCTCATGTCTTTCCCATTCGTAAATTGACGCCGCGCAGGACCGCGGCAAATCCCGGATGGCATTGGATTACCCGTTTTCGGACCGGCGACCTTGCGCTCGCTCAAAGCGTGGCGCGGGAGCTGCACCTCGGCAAACCTCTTAAGGATTGTTGCGGAGGCGAATCCGGGAAAAGCTTGTCGCAGCGCAAATCGTCTTGCCCCGATCGGCGCACACTGCATCCCGTCATCAAAACCCTTTTCAGATGAAGGATGCTTCCGATGTTCACCCGCAGAGCCGCATTGATCAGCGCCGCCGTGACCGCCCTGATGCTGGCAACCCCCGCCTTTGCCGCCGATGATCTCAAGCTGCCGCGCCAGAAGGTAGAGCTGGTCGCCCCGCCCTTCGTGCATGCGCACGAGCAGGCGACCAAGCAGGGTCCCAAGATCCTCGAGTTCAAGCTCACCATCGAGGAGAAGAAGGTCGTCATCGACGAGAAGGGCACCACCTTCCAGGCCATGACCTTCAACGGCTCGATGCCGGGCCCGCTGATGGTCGTGCATGAGGGCGACTATGTCGAGGTGACGCTGGTCAACCCCGCCACCAACTCCATGCCGCACAATATCGACTTCCACTCCGCGACCGGCGCGCTCGGCGGCGCAGCGCTGACCCTGGTCAATCCCGGCGAACAGACCGTGCTGCGCTGGAAGGCGACGCGGACCGGCGTGTTCGTCTATCACTGCGCACCGGGCGGCCCGATGATCCCCTGGCACGTCGTCTCCGGCATGAACGGCGCCGTGATGGTGCTGCCGCGCGACGGCCTGAACGACGGCAAGGGCCACCCGCTGAAATACGACAAGGTCTATTATATCGGCGAGCAGGACATGTATGTGCCGCGCGACGAGAAGGGCAACTTCAGGTCCTACGATTCGCCCGGCGAAGCCTTCACCGACACCGAGGAGGTGATGAAGAAGCTGATCCCGTCCCACGTCGTGTTCAACGGCAAGGTCGGCGCACTCACCGGCAAGAATGCACTGACCGCGAATGTCGGCGAGAACGTGCTGATCGTGCATTCGCAGGCCAATCGCGACAGCCGTCCACACCTGATCGGCGGCCATGGCGACTATGTCTGGGAGACTGGCAAGTTCTCCAACCCGCCGGAGACCGGGCTCGAAACTTGGTTCATCCGCGGCGGCTCGGCGGGCGCGGCGATGTACAAGTTCCTGCAACCCGGCATCTACGCCTATGTCACGCATAATCTGATCGAGGCCGCCGACCTCGGCGCCACCGCGCACTTCAAGGTCGAAGGCAAGTGGAACGAAGATCTGATGACCCAGGTAAAGGCACCTGCGGAGATACCGGCCGCCAGCACCAACTAGAGGCGACAAGGGGCCGGCCATCGCCGGCCCCTTCTTCTTTCGGGGGATCACCATGCTGATCGCATTCAAGCTGAAACTGCTACTCGCCTGCGCGGCCGGGCTCGCAGGGCCGATCGCCGTGGCGCCGCTGGTCTCGGACATGGCCATCCGAGGCACCACGACCGAGCCGGCCATCGTCGAAATCTCGCCGGGCACTCTCGCTTATCGCGAAGCCGGAGACTTCACGCGGGCCGGGCAGCAGGCGGAAGCGCCGCTGCGGGCGTTGCGGTTCAGCAGGCCACTGCACATCATGCGCGATCAGGTCTCGTCATCCGACTATCAGCTTTGCGTGCAGGACGGCGCCTGCCGCGCGCTCGATCGCGGCATAGCGATCGCGCCGGACCGTCCCGCTGTGCAAGTGAGTTGGCACGATGCGCAGGCCTATGCGGACTGGCTGTCACGCAAGACCGGTCACCACTACCGCGTGCCGAGCGACGCGGAATGGGCCTTTGCGGCCGGCAGCAAGTTCAAGGACGACGGATCACCGGTCGACGCAAGCAATCCCGCAAAACGCTGGATCAGCCGCTATGAACGCGAATCTGAGCGCGACCTTTCGGACACGACGGCCTATCCGTTCGGCCGGTTCGGCATGAACGAGCACGGCGTCGAAGATCTCGCCGGCAATGTGTGGGAGTGGACCTCGACCTGCTTCGTGCGCTCGCGGTTCGACGAGGCCGGCAAGCCCATGCGGCAGACTGTGAACTGCGGCGTGCGCGTCGCCGAGGGCGCGCATCGCGCCTACGTCACCGACTTCATCCGCGACGCCCGCGCCGGCGGCTGCGCACAAGGCGTGCCGCCCGCCAATCTCGGCTTCCGCCTGGTGCGCGAACAGCCGTCATGGGTCGCAAGCGTGTCGGCGCGATGGGGCAAGGTGTGGGCGCGGTCGTGATCGCGTAGCCCGGGTGAGCGAAGCGACACCCGGGAAGGTCCCGCATGTCGCTTCGCGCATGCGGGCTACAGGTGTGCGAATTGAAAAAGCGACGGCGGTGCCTCACACTCCGTCATTGCGAGCGCAGCGAAGCAATCCAGAATCCCTCCTCGGAAACGGTCTGGATTGCTTCGTCGCAAGCGCTCCTCGCAATGACGATGTGCCTCGCGCGTTCAAACGAAAATGGCCGGGACAAAGCCCGGCTATTTCACGATGATCTGGAACGCTATCTCAGGTGTTCTTCAGCGCGACGCGGAATTCGGCTTCGGTCTTGGCCTTGACCTCGTCGAGCGTGACACCGTCAGCGAGCTCGATCAGCGCCATGCCGCCGTCGCCATGCTTGTCGATGGTGAAGACGGCCAAATCAGTGACGACCATGTCGACCACGCGCTCGCCGGTCAGCGGCAGATTGCACGTCTTCAGGAGCTTGGCGCCGTCCTTGGCGGAATGCTCCATCACCACGACGACGCGCTTGACGCCGGCGACGAGATCCATCGCGCCGCCCATGCCCTTGACCATCTTGCCGGGGATCATCCAGTTGGCGAGATCGCCGTTCTGGGCCACCTGCATGGCGCCGAGGATCGACAGATCCATGTGACCGCCGCGAATCATGCCGAAAGAATCAGCCGATGAGAAATAGGAGGTCGACGGCAGCTCGCTCACGGTCTGCTTGCCGGCGTTGATGAGATCGGCGTCCTCTTCGCCCTCATAGGGGAACGGGCCCATGCCGAGCATGCCGTTCTCGCTCTGGAGGCTGACGTCGACGCCGTCAGGGATGTAGTTCGAGACCAGCGTCGGAATACCGATGCCGAGATTGACGTAGTAGCCGTCACGCAATTCCTTCGCGGCGCGCGCGGCCATCTGTTCACGGGTCCAGGCCATGTGGTTCTCCTGATCTCAAGCTGCCGTGCGCGGGCGGGTGTTGCGGAATTCGATGCGCTTCTTGGTCGTGCCGACCTCGACGATACGTTTGACGAAGATGCCGGGCGTGTGGATGTGGTCGGGATTGAGTTCACCGGCGGGAACCAGATGCTCGACCTCGGCCACCGTGACCTTGGCGGCGGTCGCCATCATCGGGTTAAAGTTGCGCGCGGTCTTGCGGTAGATCAGGTTGCCGGCGGTGTCGCCCTTCCAGGCGTGCACGATGGCGAGGTCGGCGAACAGGCCGCGCTCCATCAGATATTTCTCGCCGTCGAACTCCTTCACTTCCTTGCCTTCGGCGATCAGCGTGCCGACGCCGGTCTTGGTGTAGAAGGCCGGGATGCCGGCGCCGCCGGCGCGGATGCGCTCGGCCAGGGTGCCCTGCGGGTTGAATTCGAGTTCCAGCTCGCCGGCGAGGAATTGCTGGGCGAACAGCTTGTTCTCGCCGACATAGGACGAGATCATCTTCTTGATCTGGCGGGTTTCGAGCAGGCGGCTCAGCCCAATGCCGTCGACGCCGGCATTGTTGGAGACGACGGTCAGACCCTTGACACCGGATTCGCGGATCGCATCCGACAGCACCTCGGCAATGCCGCAGAGGCCGAAGCCGCCCGACATGATCATCATGTTGTCCTTGAGAACACCCTCAAGCGCCGACTTGGCGTCGGGATAGACCTTGTTCATGCAAAAAACCCTCGACTGAAGCTTCGGCTTGCAGGCGTCGCGCCTTGTTGGCGGCGATTATTAGGCGAAATCGTCCGAAGCCGTCAATGATACGGGGTTCTCCGTTCCGGCAGCCGGTGGTAGAAGCTGCCCACGCCGTCGGCAGAACCGTCCGCGGCCTTGAAAGAGACAAGAAAACCCATCAAGTTGCGGGGGTTGGGCTTGGGGCGCGCAGGTTTCCCGCCCCGCCCTTCTGACTCCAACGACCAACCCGTTCAGGACATGCCATTGACCATGGCCCAAGGAATGAAGCGCCTCGGGACGCCGATCGCGGCGCTGCTCGGCGTCGTGCTGATCGCCCTGATCGCGACCTCCTGGCTCATCAACCGCGATGCGCTGCGCAAGGCGGTGGAAACCCAGATCCGCGAGGTCACCGGGCTCGAGCTCAGCGTGGCCGGCGCGATCGACATCTCGGTGCTGCCGGCGAGCTACATCTCCTTTCATGACGTCGGCCTGAAGGGGGGCGGCACCAGCGACCCCGCCCTCCATGTCGACGTGCTCACGGCCAATCTCCGCCTGCTGCCCTTGCTGCTGCAACGGTTCGAGATCGCCGACCTGACGCTGCTCAGGCCGCACATCCATGTCAGCCTGAAACCGGACGGCGAGAGCAACTGGACGCCCTTCATCCAGACCATCGCGCGCACGATGAAGCCCGGCGCCGACAGCCAGGTGTCGTTCTCCGAAATCAGGATCCAGGACGGCGTGCTCAATTACGAGGACGCCGCCACCCACGCCACCGAGCAGCTCGACGACATCGACCTGTCGCTGGCCTGGCCCTCGATCTCGCGCTCCTTTGCCGCGACCGGACAATTCGACTGGCGCGGCGAGCGCGTCGACGGCTCGATCAGCTTCGCCGATTTCGTCGCGGCCCTCTCCGGCGACCGTTCGGGATTGAAGGCACGGATCGCCAGCGCCCCGCTCAAGCTCGCCTTCGACGGCAGCGTTGCCAACCGTACCAGCCCGATGATGGAAGGCACGCTCACCATCGACAGCCCGTCCTTGCGCAACGCGCTGCGCTGGACCGGCCAGCCGCAGCCCGGCAGCGGCGGATTCGGCCGCTTCGCGCTGAAGGCGCGCGCCAATGTCGTGGGCGCCTCGATCGCGCTGACCAACGTCAATGTCGAGCTCGACGGCAATACCGCCGAGGGCGTGATGACCTACGCAAATAACGGCCGGCAGACGCTGCAAGCCACGCTCGCGGCCGACGCGCTCGACTTCACGCCTTACATCTCTACCTTCCGCCTGCTCGCGAGCGGCGCACGCGACTGGAACAGGCAGCTGTTCGACCTCAACGGGCTTTCCAGCACCGACCTCGACATGCGCCTCTCGGCAGCCAAGCTGACTGTCGGCCCCACGAAGCTCGGCCGCACCGCGATCGGCGCGAACTTGCGCAACGGGACGCTGGCGCTCTCGGTCGGCGAGGCGCAGGTCTATGGCGGCATCGCCAAGGGCTCGTTCGGTATCTCACGCTCCGACACGGTCGCCGACATCAAGGCGCAATTCCAGTTCACCGACGTCGACCTCCAGGCCTGCGCCTCCGAACTGTTCGGCCTCAACAAGCTGTCCGGCCGCGGCAATATCAACGTGTCCCTGCTCGCCTCCGGCTCGAGCCCGTTCGGCCTGGTGCAGTCGCTCGACGGCAGCGCCACCGTAACCGGGCATGACGGCGCGATCGCGGGATTCAATGCCGAACAGCTCCTGAAGCGGCTGGAGCGCAAGCCGCTGTCCGGCGGCGGCAATTTCCGCAACGGCTCGACGCCTTATGACAATCTCTCCATTGCTGTGAAATTCGCCGACGGCGTTGCGACCGCTGAGGACATCCGCATCGAGGGGCCGGCGACGAAGATCACGCTGACCGGCACCGCGTCGGTGCCGACGCGAGAATACGACATGAAGGGTGTCGCGAGCCTCAACAACTCCAGCTTCGCCCTGCCTTTCGTTGTGCAGGGCCCTTGGGACGATCCCCTGATCTTCCCCGATCCCGAGAGCCTGATCCGTCAGTCGCCCGCGGCGTCTCCCTTCCTCGACCTCTTGAAGCGGCGCATCACCGGCGGCGGAAATCGCCCCGCCGAGGAGGGATCGCCAACAGCGGACAACGCCAAAGGTGGCGCGAAATCCAACTGACGAAGGCCTCGTCCGACGCAGCGCGACAACGCGAATTGATCCGGGCGAATTGATGCGGCGATCGCATCGATGCCCACGTTAAGCATCCTCCCACAGCCTGATACCCCACGACCTAGGTCTGACAACATGCCGCTAGATCGGATAGCGGCCATGGGCTAGTGTTTTATCCGACCGGTTAAAACACCGGCGGCTTCAGGGAGAAAAACGTGAAATCCAAGGTTATTGGCGCACTATCATTGGCGGTCGCTGCGGCCGGGCTGTTCGCAGCCGCTGCACCCGCATTTGCGCAGCAAAAGACGATTACGGTCTGGTGGGGCAAGGGCTTCTATCGCTCCGAAGACGACGCACTGCTCGATACGATCAAGAAGTTCGAAGCCAAGACCGGCATCAAGGTCGAATTGTCGCAGTACGCGATCCAGGACATGATTCCGAAGACGGTCGCCGCGCTCGATGCCGGCACCGTGCCCGACGTCGCCTATTCCGATTCCTATGACGTGCAGGCGCAGGGCAAGTGGGCCTTCGAGGGCAAGCTCGAGGATCTGACCGATGTCATGGAGCCGATCAAGGATCGGTTCGTGCAGAACACGCTGGACGCATCGGTCCTCTATAACGACGTCACCAAGAAGAAAGCCTATTACGGCTTCCCGCTGAAGCAGCAGAGCATGCATGTCGAGATCTGGAGCGACATGCTGGAGAAGGCCGGCTTCAAGATCGCCGATATTCCGACCGACTGGGAAGGCTACTGGTCGTTCTGGTGCGACAAGGTGCAGCCGGGCATCCGTAAGGCCACCGGCCAGCGCATCTACGGCGTCGGCCAGCCGATGGGCGTGGAATCCACCGACGCCTTCCAGTCGTTCTACACCTTCATGGACGCGTATCACGTCAAGCTGGTCGACGACGACGGCAAGCTGCTGGTCGACGATCCCAAGGTGCGCGACGGCCTGATCCATGCGCTGAAGGACTACACCGACACCTATATCAAGGGTTGCACCCCGCCCTCCTCGACGACCTGGAAGGATCCGGACAACAACGTCGCCTTCCACAACAAGACGATCGTGATGACCCACAACTTCACGATCTCGATCGCGGCGAAGTGGTTCGAGGATTCGCAGAACCAGGCGCTGACGCCCGAACAGCGCGAGGCCGGCAAGAAGGCCTATGGAGAGGACATCGTCACCGCGTCCTTCCCGAAGGCACCGGATGGTTCGACCATCCGCTACCGCTCCGACGTCAAGACCGGACTGGTCTTCACCGCGGCCAAGAACAAGGCCGAGGCCAAGCAGTTCATCAGCTTCCTGCTCCAGGAAGAGAACGTCCGTCCCTATATCGAGGGCGCGCTCGGCCGCTGGTTCCCGGTGACCAAGGCGAGCCAGGAGAGCCCGTTCTGGCAGGCCGACAGGCATCGCAAGGCGGTCTACGCCCAGTTCACCGGCGGTACCGCGCCGTTCGACTTCACCAAGAACTGGAAGTTCACGATCCTCAACAACGAGAACGTCTGGGCCAAGGCGATGAACCGGGTTGTCAGCGAGAAGGTCCCGGTCGACAAGGCCGTCGACGAACTGATCGTCCGCATCAAGCAGGTCGCGGGTTAGACTGTATCCCTCCCTCTCCCCGCCCTCGCGGGGAGAGGTGAAATGCTAACACCGGCCGCCTCGCGCGGCCGGCAGCCCTTTTGAAGAGTCCTAACGAATGGCGATCACGCTCTCTGACGATCATGCGATCCCCTCTCCGCCCTTGTCGTCGCGGCTGACCCCGACGCAGGTCTGGGGCATCGTGCTGCTCGCGCCCTATCTGCTCGTCTTCCTGGCCTTCGTCGTCTATCCCGTCTGCTACGGGCTCTGGCTGGCGCGCGCTCCGGCGAACTATGTCGCGCTCTACAACGACCCGATCTTCGCGCGCGCCGCGCTCAACACGCTGATCTTCCTGGTCATCGGCATCAACGTCAAGATGCTGATCGCGCTGTTTTTGTCTGGCTTCTTCGCGCAGCAGCGCACCTGGATCAAATGGCTCTCGGTGATCTTCATCCTGCCCTGGGCGGTGCCGTCGATCCCGACCATCCTGTCGGTGCGCTTCATGCTCAATCCCGAATGGGGCATGGTCAACCACCTCATCTTCAACTTGACCGGCGACGACGGCCCGAACTGGCTGAATGACCCGACGGTCGCGCTGACCATGGCGATCGGCGTGCACATCTGGAAATCGCTGCCGTTCTGGACGCTGATCCTGATGACCGGCCGGCTCGCGATCGCGCACGATTTGTTCGAGGCCGCCGAGGTCGACGGCGCGAGCTGGTGGCAGAAATTCCGCTACATCACCTGGCCCTCCCTGCAGACGCTCTACATCACCTGCTCGCTGCTCTCGATGATCTGGACGCTCGGGGACTTCAACAGCGTCTATCTGCTCACCGGCGGCGGTCCGGCCGACCTCACTCACGTGCTGTCGACCCTCGGCATCCGCTTTCTCCGGCTCGACCAGCTCTCGCTCGCGATGGCCTCCATCGTCTGCGCGATACCGTTCGTCCTCCCGCTGATGTACTTCATGATGAAACGGCTGTCGCGATGAAGATCCCTACCTTACGCGAAGTCGCGACCGAAACGCGGCTGCTCCTGATCGGCATCCCCGTCTTCCTGTGGACGATGATACCGATCTACCACATGTTCCTGTTCGCTATCTCGCCGAAGGAGGACGCGTTCTCGGGCAAGCTGTGGCCGGATCATCCGACGCTCCACAACTTCGAGATCGTGTTCAAGCAGCAGCATTACTTCCTGCGCGACTTCTACATCCAGTTCTGGAATTCGCTGGTGATTGCGGCAGCCGTCGGCGTGTTGACATTGTTCATCGCGACCGCGGCGGCGTTCTCGATCTCGCGGCTGCGGGTGCCGGGCGGGCGCATCGTGATGAATCTCGCGCTCTTCACCTATTTCATCCCCGCGGCGTTCCTCGCCGTGCCGATGTACCGCACCATGGGCAATTACGGCCTGCTCAACAATCACTGGTCGCTGATCCTGGCGATGGTGACGATCGCCAGCCCTTACGCGATCTGGGTGCTGAAGCAGGCCTCCGACAAGCTGCCGGTCGAGCTCGACGAGGCCGCCGTCATGGATGGCGCCACCACGCTCCAGATCTTCCGCCTGGTCTATTTGCCGCTGATGATGCCTTCGCTGGTTGCGATCGGCACCTATGCGGTGCTGCTGGCCTGGAACGAATATCTCTACGCGTTCCTGCTGCTCTCGAACGACCGCGAGATCACCCTCCCCGTCGCGCTCGGCAACTTCCTCGCCGCCGACGACTCGCCCTGGGAGCTGTTGATGACGACCGGCTTCATCTACGCGCTGCCGCCGGCCGCGATCTACTACGCGTTCCGCCGCTACATGGTGGGCGGGCTCACGGCGGGTGCGGTGAAGTCCTGACGCGTCAGGACGGATCGGAGCGCAGCAAACACAGCGTTCGAGCAGGTCCGCGGACAATTGTCAGTTGTCCGCGCCTGCTCTAACCTGCAGTCCGCAAAGCCAGCGGGCTCCTCATGCGAAGCAACGATGCACTCCATCTCGGCCTGATGCTACTGGCGCTCGCCGCGGCCTATCTGGTCCCGTTCGAGCTCCTGTTGCTGGCCTATGTCGTGCTCGGCCCGGCGCATTACTTCACCGAGATCTCGTGGCTGCACGATCGCAGCTACTATCTGCCTCACCGCGGGATCGCGGCCGCGCTCGTGATCGTCGCCGTGGTCGCGGCGCTGATCGACAACGCCTCCTGGTTCGGCTTCGCGATGTGGGGCGCGCTGATTGTCTGCGCCATGCTGGCGGCGACCACTTCGGCGATCGAAAGCATGCTGCTGTTCATGGTGGCGCTCGCGCTGTCCGCGATCATGTATTCAAGCGGATCTTCGCTCGCCGTCATCGGCGTCCTGATTCCGACCTTGATCCACGTCTGCCTGTTCACGCTGATCTTCATGGTGCTCGGCGCCAACCGGTCCGGCAGCCGCCTGCAGGCCGCGTTGGTGGCCGTCTACCTGCTCGCGATCGCGACGATCCTGCTGCTGCCGCCGACGGCCGAAATCCGCATCGCAAGCTTCGCCCGCGTCGGGCAGGACTATTTTGGTAATGTCGGTCCGGCGCTGGGCCGGCTGTTCGGCGTGCCCGGCCTCGTGCTCGACACCAGGCTGACGAGCCTGCTCGCCTTCGTCTACACCTATCACTACCTCAACTGGTTCATCAAAGCTGACGTGATCCGTTGGGCGGAAGTGCCGAAGGCGCGGCTGGCAGCGATGATTGCGGCCAGCGCCGCCTCCACCGCGCTGTACTTCTACGACTATGCGTTCGGCTTCACCTTCCTGCTGGCGCTGAGCCTGATCCACATCCTGCTGGAGTTTCCGCTCGACAGCCTCGCGCTGCGGCAGCTCGTCGCCGCCGTTCAGGGCGCAGTGCGGACGCGGTATGCCGCGCCCGTGTCAGCCTCCGCATCGCGCCGGCGCGCGACAGGCCCAAAAGCGTCGAAACGGGCACCCCGGTCGCGTTGATCACCCCGCCTTGCGCACGGTCTGCAGAAACTCTGCGACACCTTTCTTGAGCGCGCGTGCCTGATCCTGCAACGCGGAAGCCGCCGTGAGCGTCGCTTCAGCGCCGGCATCGGTCTCTCCGGCCACGGTGCGGACGGAGCCGACCTGGTCAGTCACGGCCGCCGTGCCGTTCGCCGCCTGCTCGACATTGCGGGCGATCTCGCTCGTTGCCGCTCCCTGCTCCTCGACGGCGGAGGCTATCGTGGTCGCGATCTCCGTCATCTCGGCGATGGTCTTGCCGATCTGGCCGATCGCGGCGACGGACTGTCCGGTCGAGCCCTGGATCTCGGCGACGAGCCCTGCGATCTCCTCGGTGGCGCGCGCGGTCTGGGTCGCAAGGCTCTTCACTTCGTTTGCGACGACGGCAAAGCCCTTGCCTGCATCGCCGGCCCGCGCCGACTCGATCGTAGCATTGAGAGCCAAGAGATTGGTCTGGCTCGCGATCGCCTGGATCAGTTGGACCACCGTGCCAATCCGCTCGGCGGAATCCGATAGCGCGCGCATCAGCGCCTCGGTACGGGACGCCTCTTCCTTGGCCTGGTCCGAAACCGATACGGAGCGCGCCACCTGGCTCGAAATCTCCTTGATCGATGCGGCGAGTTGATGCGTCGCGGCCGCGACGGTCTGCACATTCGAGGACGCCTGGGCCGATGTCGCAGCGACCTGCTCGGCGAGCGAGCGGCCACGCTCGGCGACGCGGGCGAGACTCTGGGCGCTGTGTCCCATCTCCTCGGCACGGCTTGAGACGCCGCCGATGACGCCCTCCATGCCGCTATCGAAGCGATCGGCAAGCTGGGCCATCATCGATGCGCGTTCTGTCTCGGCAGCGGCGCGCTGCGCGGCAGCCTCCTGCTCCATGCGCCGGACGGTCTGCGCATTCTGGCGGAATATTTCGACCGCGCCGGCAATATGGCCAATTTCGTCACCGCGCTCGCCACCCGGAATCGCCTCATCGAGCTCGCCCTTCGCAAGGCTCTGCATGCGCAAGGTCATCTGGCCGATCGGCCGTGACACGCTGCGTCCGATCAGCCACGCCAACAATGCTCCAAGGACGAGCGCAAACGCGGAGACCGTGAACACGAGATTGCGCGTATGATCAACCGATTCAGCGGTCAACCGGCTCTGCTCGGTGCGCATCGCGCCGAGGGCCCGGCTGATCTCGGCTGCCTTTGCGTCGATCGCGCTGCTGGATTTGACGAGATCGGCTTGAGCCTTGCGCAGCTCGCCCATCGCGGCGGAAAGCTCCGTCAGCGTCGCCGATTGATCGGCGAGCACCTTCTTCAAGGCTGCGATCAGACTCTTCAGTCGCGGCGCCTCGACATCGGCGATCTCTGCCTCGCTATCGGCAACCGCGGCCAACGCGTAGCCGATCGTCAGCGAAACATCATCGGCGTCGACCTGGGCCTGGGTAATTGTGAAACGCAGCGCCGCGACGCGCATCGCATCCACCGTGCCGGCCAGACGCAGCGGCTGGAGCAGACGATCGGGCTGGTTGGCGAGCGTCACATTGATCGCACCGACGTCGAGGCCCGCCGAGGCGCCGAGCGATTCGCTCTTGGTGCTTGCGTTGCGGAGACGATCGACGGCGCCGGCGACCGATGTGAAGGATTTTCGATAGGTCCCAAGCGCATCCACCAGCGCGCCTCGGCCAGCTGCAATCGCCGGCAGGCGACCGAATTGCTGGTCGACCTGGTCAAAAGTCTGGCCAAAGCCGTCGATCGCCTTGATGGCGCTGTCGCGGTCGCCGAGATTGCGCGTACGGATGAATTTCTCGACGGTGACGTTCGCCGAGAGCAGCGCGGCATGCACCCTCGCCATGCCGGCATCACCGTCTGCGCTGGTGACGAGCTCTCCGACGGTGCCCCCGATCTCGGACAGCCGCAGGACGGCGAGCAGCGCCAACACGCAGAGGAAACCCAGGACCAGCGCGAAGCCGCCGAAGATGCGCGGGCGGATGCCGATGCGCGACAGAAGCAAAGAGAGGTTCATGATGTTTTCCGGAGAATTACGGCGTAGCCCGGATCCGGGCGAGCAGATCCTTGCCGAAGCGCTTCTCGAATTCGGGCTCCAGGGGCTTCACGGCATCGATGAAGGGCTGGCGATCGACCTTCTCGATGATCTCCATGCCGCCCTTGCGAAGCTCCTCGATTTTCTTCGTCTCGTCCGCGACGCCGCTCTGCCAAGTCGCCTCCGCGCCGGCCTTTGCTGCGGCGATGATAGCGGCCTGGTCCGCGGGCTTGAGGGCCTGGAACACATCGCGATTGGCGACGAAGGCAATGGGGGCGAAGAAATGACCGGTCAGGCTGGCATATTTCTGCACTTCCTCAAGATGGCTGGCGGCAATCGTCGTGACCGGGTTCTCCTGCCCGTCGATGCGGCCGTCCTTCAGCGCGGAATACACCAGCGTGAACTCCATCGGCACGACCTCGGCGCCCAGCGCCTTGAAGGTCATCTGATAGACCTCGTTCGGCAGGACGCGGATCTTCAGCCCCCGGAGGTCCGCGGGTGTCTGAATCGGCCGCTTCGAATTGGTGACGTTGCGAAAGCCCTGCTTGCCGATGGCGAGCAGCACCAAACCCTTGTCGGCGAAATGCTTGGCGAACAGAGCGCCGACCGGCCCGTCAGCGACGGCCTTGGCTTGCGCAGCATCGCGGAACAGGAACGGCACGTCGAAGACACCGAATTCCGGCACGGCGGAGCTGACGACCGAGCCAGACAGCGTCGCCATGTCGACCACGCCACTGCGCATTGCCGCAAGGAGCGCCGTCTCGCTGCCCAACGCGTTGCCGGCGCGTTCATCGATGATGATGCGGCCCTGCGCGATCTCGACGAGCTTGCGACGAAATTCGTCCGAGCCAATCTGCTGTGGCGACTGCGGCGATCCATTGTACAGCAGCGACACCATCTGGGTCGCGGCATCCGACGGCCGAACGGCGAGACAAAACAACGCCAGAACCGTGCTGGCCACACCAATATAAAGTCGCCTCATCGCCCCTCTTCCCCAAGCGCCGCGACGATAACCAGATATGCTATATGAATTGTTAACCTAGCTGCCGCGAAGTCTCGACACGGGCGTCCCGGACGCGCCGGTCACTCCACTGGGTGCTTGCGTCGATATGCGATCAGTAATGCGATCGTCGAGCCGATGAAATAACCGGCCGTCGCGCCGGAAACGGCGCGGCCGGCGATCAGCGCCAGCGCACGGTCGCTGGCGTCGATCGCGGAGATCACGCCGACCGCATATTGCGGGACAAACACGATCAGGTTGCGGATCAGGGCAAACGCGCTGCCCCGACGGATGATCTGCCCGGTGGTGTGATCGACTTCAAATGGGCGCGGCGTCAGCACACCAAGGGGCAAGAGCACCAACGCGGCCGCGATCCAGGCGAGCAGCGGCCATGCGCTGCCCTGATGCCTGAATCCGATCCGCGAAACTCCCCAGACGATGAACACGACCGGCACGATCAGCGCACGCCAGATTGGCGTCGTGCGCGGCTGCATCGCCTGGATACCCTGCCACACCAGATAGGCAAACAGGGCGAAGACCCAGAGCGGCGTGTGGGTCAGGACCTGGTAGGCGAATGTCATGATGCCCCTCGAATCACAACGGCGCCGCGCTCTCGCCTCGTGAGCTCGACAGTTTAGCGGCGAGCGAAGCGACGACGATGACGACCGCGATCAGGCCGATCACCAGGGTGCAGATCGCGTTGATCTCGGGCTTCACGCCGAGCCGTACCTCCGAATAGATCCGGATCGGCAAGGTCGCCGAGCCCGGACCGGTGGTAAAACTCGCGATCACGAGATCGTCGAGCGACAGCGTGAAGGCCAGCATCCACCCGGCGACGATGGCGGGCGCGATCAGTGGCAGCGTCACCGACAGGAAGGCACGGACCGGGTCGCAACCAAGGTCCATCGCCGCCTCTTCCAGCGAACGATCAAGCGAGCCGAGGCGGGACTGCACGACCACGGCAACAAAGCACATCGTCAGCGTGGTATGCCCGATCGTCACGGTCCAGAAGCCGCGCTCGGCGTCCAGCGCCACGAACAGCAGCAGCAGCGACAGGCCGGAGATCACCTCCGGCATCACCAGCGGCGCATAGAGCATGCCGGAGAACAGCGTGCGGCCGCGAAAGCGCTCGCCGCGCGACAATGCCACCGCGGCGAGCGTGCCGAGCAGTGTGGCGATGGTTGCGGAGGAGACCGCGACCTTGAGGCTCATCCAGGCCGCCTCGATCATGGCGCTGTCATTGAAGAACTCGTGATACCAGCGCAGCGACCAGCCGCCCCACACCGTCACCAGCCGCGAAGCGTTGAAGGAGTAGATGACGAGAATGAGGATCGGCAGGTAGAGGAACGCAAGCCCCAGCGCGAGCGAGGCGATGTTGAAGCGGGACAGGCGAGAGAGCTTGCGCATCTCACCGCACCTCCAGCTGCCGGCGCTGGAGCCGCTCATAGAGCAGGAGCGGCAACAGCAGCACAACCAGCAGCACGATCGCCGCACTCGATGCGACCGGCCAGTCCTTGTTGGTGAAGAATTCGAGCCACAGCGTCTGGCCGATCATCAGCGAATTAGAGCCGGCAAGCAGGTCGGGAATGACGAACTCGCCGACGATCGGGATGAAGCACAGTAGCACGCCGGCGCCAACGCCGGGCAGCGACAGCGGAAAGGTCACGAGCCAGAACACCTGCCACGGCGGCGCACCGAGATCGGAAGCCGCCTCCTCCAGCACCGGCTCCATCTTGGCGAGCGTGGCGTAGAGCGGCAGAATCATGAACGGCAAATACGAATAGACGATGCCAAGATACATCGCACTGTCGGTTGACAGCCACACCACCGGCTGGCTGACCAGATGCAGCGCCAGCAGGATCTGGTTGAGCAGGCCGTCGTGCTGGAGGATGTTGATCCAGGCATAGATGCGGATCAGGAACGAGGTCCAGAACGGGACGATGACCAGCACCATCGCCACCGCCTGCCAGCGCGTCGGCAATCGCGCCATGCCGTAGGCGATGGGGTAGCCTATCAGCAGTAACAGCGCGGTCGCCGTGAGAGCGACGGTGAGGCTGCGCACATAGGCGAACACATAAATGTCGTCGGAGGCGAGCAGCCTGAAATTGTCGACCGACAGTGCGGCGAAGGCCGCCTGGATCGCCGTCCAGCCCGCCGTCAGGTCGAACACCGGCTCGTAAGGCGGCTGCGCGATCGCCGTCTGCGACAGGCTGATCTTCAGAACGAAGCCGAACGGCACCAGGAAGAACAGCACCATCCAGACATAGGGCGCGATCGCAGCGAAGCGCGCCGGTCGCGCAAAGATGCGGCGCGCGCTCATGACGGCAGCACCACGCAATCGTCAGGCGTGAACCAGGCGACGACGTGCTGGTTCAAGCTGTAGGCATCGACGTCGATGCGCGCGCTGTTGGCCACCGAAGCCTGTATCATCCCGCCCGTATCGAGCTTCACCTGGTAGGTGGTGGTGCCGCCGAGATAACAGATGTCTGCGATCACGCCGTCCAGTCGGTTGATCGCGGTTTCATGACCGGCCTCGTTCACCGGACCGCGGCGCGACAGCTTGACCTTCTCGGGCCGGATCGCGACCGAAAATTTACCCGCGCCGACCGGTTCGCGCGGCTCGGCCACCACCAGCGCACCCGCATCGCGCGTGCCAATGACCAGACGATGACCGTCGCGCAATTTGGACTCGCCGTCGAACAGATTGATGTCCCCGACGAACTCCGCGATCCAGCGCGAGCGCGGCGCCTCGTAAAGCTCGCGGGGGCCGGCGACCTGGGCAAGCTTGCCGGCGTTCATCACGCCGATCCGGCTCGCCATTGTCATCGCCTCCTCCTGGTCGTGGGTGACGATGACGAAGGTCATGCCGAGCCGGCGTTGCAGCTCCATCAGCTCGCCTTGCGTGCTCTCGCGCAGCTTCTTGTCCAGCGCGGCGAGCGGCTCGTCGAGCAGCAGCAGTTGCGGCCGACGCGCCAGTGCACGCGCCAGCGCGACGCGTTGGCGCTGGCCGCCGGAGAGCTGGTCGGGCTTGCGCTTCTCCAGTCCTTCGAGCTTCACCAGCGCGACCATCTCCGCAACACGGGTGGCGATGTCGGCGCGTGCCATCCCGGCGCGCTTCAGGCCGAAAGCGATGTTGTCGCGCACCGACAGATGCGGAAACAGCGCATAGTTCTGGAACATCATGTTGATCGGGCGCTCATGCGGCAGCGCTTGCGCGATATCCTGGCCGCCGAGCAGGATGCGCCCCTCGTCGGGCGCTTCGAAGCCGGCGAGCATGCGCAGCAGCGTGGTCTTGCCGCAGCCACTCGGCCCAAGCAGCGCAAAGAACTCGCCGGCCTTGATGTCGAGCGAGACGCCGTCAACCGCGCGGAACGTCCCGAACGTCTTCGCCACACCCTCGATGCGCAGCAACGGCTGGTCGGCCGCCGGATGCGCATTTCCGCCAACCGCATCGACCGCGACGTCCGTCTTGGGCAACTGTTCAGCCATATTCCCTGCCAACCCCAATGCCGCCGCACGCTAGCGGCGGATCGGCCTTTGCTCAACCGGTTCGAGGTGGATCGTTCACGCCAGCCATGAACGCGGCCAGCGCGTCGCGGTCCACCTGAGGCATGGTCAGGCCCAGCTTGGAGCGGCGCCAGAGGATATCGTCGGGGAAGCGCGCCCATTCTTGATTCATCAGATAGCGCACCTCGGCGCCGGTCAGCTCGGGGCCGAAGGCTGGGCCGAGGTCGTCGCGTGTCTTCGCCTCGCCTAGCACGGCCGGCAGCCGCGAGCCATAAGCCGCGACCAGCCGCTGGGCCTGCGGCTCCCCGAGAAACCGCCAGCGGTCGCGCGCGAGGTCGACCTCGGTGTCGAAACGATCCCAGGCAAAATCTCCGCCAGGCAGCGCGGCGCCTGCGGTCCAGCGCGGCGACATCGGATAGAACGGCGCCAGTTTTGTCACCGCTCGCTCCGCGCGCAGGCGCGAGGTGGTGACGTCGCCGCCGAACATCGTGAGCAGCGGCGCCTTGCGCCGGCGCGCGTGGAACAGCGTTGTCCCGTCGCGCCGCTGCGCTGCTGGCGGCGTCAGGTTGACGCCGGAGACCGTCCGCACCACGTCGGTCGGTGCGACCCGCTCGCGAAAATAGCGGCTCGCGGCTTCACAGAGATAGGTCACGTCGGCACCCGGCATCGCGACGATCGCGGGATCGCCGGTGAAGTCGTGTGTGACCGTGCCGATCAGGGTAAAGTCGCGTTCAAACGGGCTCGCAAAGATCAGCCGGCCATCATTGTTCTGGAAGACATAGACGTTGTCGGATTCGAACAGCCGCGGCACGACGATCTGGCTCATCTGCATCGCCGCCATGGCGGGTTGCGGCTGCCGCAGCACGGTGTCCGCAACCATCGAGGTCCAGCCGCCGCTGGCATTGGCCAGAGCGCGGGCAGTAATCACCCGGCGATGGCCGCGATCGACCACCGCGAGCCGCCAGACATCGGTCCTGTCAGCGCGGACGCAGCGCGCCCCGGTGTGGATCGCGGCGCCACGCTCAGTGGCGTCCAGCGCCGTGAGCACCACCAGGCGGGAATCGTCGACGACGCAATCGGCATATGCGAAGGCGATGCCGAACGGACGCTTCAGCGCATTGCCGACCGGATGATGGGTGATGTCGAGCGTGGTCGATCCCAGCAGGCCGCTCCGGCTCGCTAGGCTGTCATAGACATACAGGCCGGCACGCAGCAGCCAGGGCGGACGCTCGTCGGAATGGGCGGGGATGATGAAGCGCATCGGCCGCACCAGATGCGGTGCGATCCGGAGCCAGGTCCGGCGCTCGGCCAGCGCCCGGCGCACCGCCAGAATCCGCGGCGCTCCAGCACCGACAGATCGCCATGGATCAGCCGCGGCGTCGCCGACGACGCGGCACCGCCGAGATCACCCTGCTCGACCAGGATGACGCGCAGGCCGCGGCCGGCCGCATCGCGCGCGAGGCTGACACCGTTCAGGCCGCCGCCGATGATCGCAAGGTCGTAATCCGCCATGAAGCCGTCGAGAGGGAGCGAAAAGGACGCTCCTCATCACTAGAGCCATTTCTATTCCGATGAAATCGGAACGGGGCTCTAGATTCTTGTTTTGACGCGTTTTCTTGGCGCAAACCGGTATCCACTTCGCTGGAAAACGCTCTAGCCGGTCTTGAGCGCAAGCGCCACGGCCTCGGCGCGACCGACGAGGCCGGCATATTGCCCGATCGGCAGTGGCTTGCCGAGCAGATAGCCCTGCACGCCGTCGCAGCCCTCCTTGGCGAGGAAGGCGAGCTGGTCCACCGTCTCGACGCCCTCGGCGATGATCGACATTTCGAGACCGTGGCCGAGATCGATCACGGCGCGGACGATCGCCGCCGATTGCGGGTTGCGGCCGAGATTCATGATGAAGGCGCGGTCGATCTTGATCTTGTCGAACGGGAACGCCTGGAGATAGCTCAGCGAGGAATAGCCGCTGCCGAAATCGTCCATGGAGATGCGCACGCCGAGCGCCTTCAGCCGGCGCAGCAGCGCCAGGCCGCGATCGAAATCCTCGATCAGCACGCCCTCGGTAATTTCGAGCTCGAGCCGGCCGGGCGCGAGCCCGGTCTCGAGCAGGATGGAATGGACGAGGCCGACCACGTCGCCGTGCATGAATTGCGCCGGCGACAGATTGACTGCGACCTGAAGTGGCTTCGGCCACGACGCCGCCTCGCGGCAGACTTGGCGCAAAATCCATTCGCCCATCTCGACGATCAGGCCACTCTCCTCCGCGATCGGGATGAATTCGGCCGGTGAGACCTGGCCACGCACCGGATGCGCCCAGCGCGCCAGCGCCTCGAAGCCGATGATCTCGCTCTCGGCCACGCTGTGACGCGCGATACCCTGCGGCTGGAAGGCGAGCGACAGCTCGCCGTTCTTGATCGCCTTCGACAGATCCTGATGCAGCACGCGGCGGTCGCGGATCTGCTGGTCCATCTCGGGCTGGTAAAGGCTGATCGTGCCGCGCGATTTCTGCTTGGCACGGAACAGCGCAGCACCGGCGTTCGCGAGCAGCGAGGCACCGTCGGCGCCATTATGCGGGAAGATCGACATGCCAGTGGTGACGCCGGCGCGGACCGCGCGGCCGTCGATGTGGAATTCCTGGGCAATGGCGTCGCCCAGCTGCTGCGCCAGCACGAGGCCCGCCTCCGGCTGCTTGCCGTCGATGATGAGCCCGAACTCGTCGCCGGAGAGGCGCGCCACCACGCCGCCACGCGCGACGTCCTGGAGCCGCTGGGCCACCTCGACCAGCAGCTTGTCGCCAAGCGCATGGCCGAAGACGTCATTGACCTCCTTCAGCCCGTCGAGATCGATGCAGAGAACGGCGAACTCCTCGTCGGTGCCTTCGCAGGCCTCGATCATCTGGGTCAACGCCTGAAGGAAAGCGGCCCGGTTCGGCAGATCGGTCAGGCCGTCATGATAGGCCATATGCGCCATGCGCGACTCGGTCTGCCGCCGGTCGGTGACGTCCTCGTGGGTCTTGATCAGATATTGCGGCTCGCCACCATCGTTGAGCACGGTGGCGCGGCGGGTGAGGAACAACCGCAGGCCATCCTTGGTGGAGATCGGATGCTCCTCGGTGACCATCCCGCGCTTCTTGATCGCGGCCTCGTCGCGCGCGATGATCAGCTTGGCTTCCTTGGGATTGAAGATGTCGGACGCGGTCAGGCCGGTGGCTTCCTCGCGCCTGCGGTTCAGGATCGTCTCGGCGCTGCGGTTGGCGAGCAGATAGCGGCCATCCTTGACCTGCTCCACGATCAGCGCCACCGGGATGTTGTCGACCACGAGCTCCAAGAACTTTTTCGTGCTCTCGAGCTCCTGTGAGAGCGAGCGGCGGTCGGTGATGTCCTCGAACAGCAGCAGCAGGAATTCGGGCCGGTTGCTTTCGTTGCGAACCACGATCCGGATCGAGGCGACCATGCGGCGCATTCCGCCGAGTTCGACCTCGAATTCATTGCGATACTGGCCGGCGGGCGCCACGAGCGCGGCCCGGTCGGCAGCCTCGATGCTCGCCGCCGAGGCGATCGGAAACAACTCCCGCGCGTTCTTGCCGACGGCATGGTCCCGTGAGAAACCCCAAAAGCGCTCATAGGCGCTATTGGCGAAAATGTAGCGGCCATCCTCGATCGTCTTGGCGGCGACGCAGCCCGGCACGTTGTCCAGCACCGATTCCAGGAATTTCTTGGTGGAGGCAAGCTGACGCGACAGCGTGCGCTGCTCGCTGACGTCGAGATGGGTCGCCACCGAGCCGCCGTTGGGCAGCACGAAATATTTCACCAAGATGGCCCGCCCGTCCGGCAGTTCGGTGATCAAGCCGTTGGGGCTGGCCGCCTTCTCGTAAAACTCGTCGTCGGAGACGCCGCCCAGAACCCCGCGCTGGCGTCGCAGCTCGAGGATGTCGTAGCCGCTCATGTCGGCCCAGAGGTCCGAGCGTGACAGGCTGTAGATCTCGAGATAGCGGTCGTTGCAGAAGATGATGCGGCGCTGCGCATCCGTCATCACCACGCCCTGGTTGAGATTGTTCATGGCAGAGGAGACGAAGGCGTTGCGCCGCAACTGCGAACGCCTGGCACGACGCAATGCGGAATTGATCCACAGAGCGATGGCCGTCAGCAGCGAGCAAACCGCAATACCGCCGATCAGGCCTTCCCAGATCAAGCTGGGATCGAGCTCGGCAAGATAGGCCCCCGGAGCGAATGGTTCGGACAGCGCAAAAGCACGCGCAGGCACGATCGCCGCGCCTAGGCACGCGACGGCCTGCACAGCAATCAGAATAGTGCTGCCAGCGTGCCAGTTCTTCTCAGCCATCAGCCACCCGCGATTTCAACTGCGGATTGTCTGGCTTCACGCGTTTGGATCGGGTAAACGCCTGTACGCCCAGCAGAAAAATGTGACGCGAAATACGGCAATTGCCCTGACATGATAAATGCTTCCTTAACGGAAAACGGCCGCACGGCACGTTTCACAGGCAAACCGGCTCCATCGGCACCTTCAGCGAGAATCCTGCACAACCATGGATAGGGTCGACTGCGTCGTCATCGGAGCCGGCGTGGTCGGGCTCGCGGTGGCCCGGAAGCTGGCCCAGGCCGGGCGCGAGGTGATCGTGCTCGAGGAAGCCGAGGCCATCGGCACCGTGACCTCCTCGCGCAACAGCGAGGTGATCCATGCCGGGATCTACTATCGCGCCGGAAGCTGGATGGCGCGCATGTGCGTCAGCGGCAAGCACGCGCTCTACCGCTATTGCGGCGAGCGCAATATCCCGCACAAGAACTGCGGCAAGCTGATCGTCGCGACCAATGCCCAGGAAAGCGAGAAGCTGCAATCGATCAAGGCGCATGCCGAGGCCAATGGGGTGCTCGACATGCAGTTGCTCCCGGGCGAAGCCGCGCGCGCGCTGGAGCCGTCACTGGCCTGCGACGCTGCGCTGCTGTCGCCATCGACGGGCATCATCGACAGCCATGCCTATATGCTCTCGCTGCGCGGCGAGGCCGAGGCGGCCGGCGCGGCCTTTGCGTTTCACACACCACTCATTCGCGCCAAGGCGACCAGCGGCGCCATCGAGGTCGAGGCCGGCGGCGAGGCGCCGATGACGCTGCAATGCAGCCTTCTCGTCAACGCCGCCGGGCTTTCGGCGACGAACGTGGCGCGCCACATCGACGGCATGCCGCTGGATCGGATCCCGCCGGCCTATCTCGCCAAGGGAAACTATTTCAGCTGCAACGCGAAGGCGCCGTTCTCGCGCCTGATCTATCCGGTGCCCGAGCCCGGCGGGCTCGGCGTGCATCTGACGCTGGACATGGCGGGTCAGGCGCGTTTCGGCCCCGACGTCGAGTGGATCGAAACGATCGACTATGAGGTCGATCCGTCGCGCGCCGAACGCTTCTATCCGGCGATCCGCAAATACTGGCCGACGCTGCCCGATGGCGCGCTGATGCCAAGCTATTCGGGCATTCGCCCGAAGATCGTCCCCCCGGCGGTCGCCACGCAGGATTTTTTGATGCAGGGTCCGCGCGACCACGGCGTCGAGGGCCTGGTCAATCTATTCGGCATCGAATCGCCGGGACTAACGTCGTCGCTCGCGATCGCCGATCACGTCGCCGAGCTCGCGGGACTCTAAGCGCCACACGACGATGGTTACGCAGTGCACACCTTTAGGCAGGGATGAGCGCAAAAGCTCCCATCCCTGCGGAAAGGGTACGATCAAACTCTACGCTGTATGGGGGTTACTAGTGGAGCGTGGCACCGGTGTGCTTCAATCGCTCGATCTGGTCCTTGACCAGCAATTTCCGGCGCTTCAACTCAACAATTTGCAGGTCGTCTGTTGAAAGGTGCACGAGAGCTTCGTGCAATTCGTTTTCGAGAGTTTTGTGCTTCCGTTCCAATTCAACCAGATGTGCCTGAATTGTCATTCGAAACCTCCTCGGTAGGGGTGACCTTGGATTCGATCCGGACGAGCAAGTCTACATCACCGATTCGTTCTGTCGATCGATATCCGTCGTCGCAGTGTCATTTTTGAAAATTCATATGTAACGAAACGTGAGTAAGGAACCACGCGGCGAAAAATCCATGATATCAATACGCTTGCGCAAGCCGCGTTGAGCGATCCACCGAAATATCTTTCGAGAGAACGGTAACCGACGACCCAGATCGCTTGCGATCACGACGCGCAAGGACGATAATTTCCACAGGGCATCCACAGCCTTTAATCTCAAGCCTATCGGTTTTCGGCCACCGCAGACATGACCAATGAAGACGAGCGCGAGCTCGAAGCCGAACTCGCCCGGTTGCACCAGGAACACCGAGATCTTGATGCGGCGATCGATGCACTGCATCAATCGCCCGCCCCCGACCTATTGCGGTTGCAGCGGTTGAAGAAACGCAAGCTGTTGTTGCGCGACCGTATCGCCTTCATCGAAGACCAGATCACGCCCGACATCATCGCCTGATCCACAGGCATCGTTTCGCAGCGAAGCTGCGTCCCCTGATTCCGCTTGACTCAAAAAGAACAAAGAGGGAACATTTGTACCCAACCGGCTCAGGAAAACGCAGATGTCAGCAACCGCCCTCTTCGACAACAGCCATTATGAACAAGCCTGCGACCAGGCCATCGCGATGTGCGACGGCAATCTGCGCAGCACCATCAAGGCGCTGATCATGGCCAACGAATATCTGGAAACCGAACTCGAGGAATTGCAGGCGGCGATCTCGGCCGGCTGCATTCCGGAAACCTCACGCAGCAAGGCGCGGAGCAGCGCCGCCTGATTTCAGTATTGGAGCAACGCCATGTCGGATGTGACCTATTACGTTGCAATGCCCTTTCTGATCGATGCTGACGGATCACCAGTCGCGGGCGCGGCCGAGGAATGTCAGTCCTCAACGGCCGCGCTGCGGCGCGCCGAGATTCTGTCGCACGGTGCCGGCCACATCGGCGCGGTCGCATTCAGCCGCAGCGGTGATCCCATGACCGGCGAATTCGGCGACGCAACGTTACTGCGCAAATTCGGCAACGTGCCGGAAGATCTCGCCACACTCTGAATTCAACTGCCAACGAGCCTGATCCGCGGCTCGTGCCGGCGGTGCGCCTTGCGCACATACATGGCAGCATCGGCCTGTTCCAGCGCGCGAACTGCATCGGACTGCGACCCAAGCAGCGCGACACCGGCGGAGGCGCCCGCCGTCACATGCTGGCCGCGAAAGACGAACGACAATTCGTCGACCGCCTGCTCGAAGATCACGGCCTTCGCCTTGGCATCGGTCTCGCTGAGATTCCACAACAGCAGCGCGAACTCGTCGCCGCCGAGCCGGCCGACCACGTCGGACGCGCGGATCTGCCGCGTCAGCGTGCTGGCTATCGCCTTGAGCACTTCGTCGCCGGCGGCATGGCCGAAGGAATCGTTGATCGGCTTCAGCCGGTCGACGTCGAGCACGATCAGCGCGCCGCTGGCGCGGTAGCGTTTCATATAGGCGATGGCCCGATTGAGCTCGCGCTCGAAACCGCGCCGGTTCGGAATGTCGAGCAGGAAATCTGTGTCGGCGGCCGCCTCGAGTTCCGCGACCCGCCGCAGGGCCCCTTTGAGCCTGGTCCGCAGGCCGCGGATGGTTGCCTTGTCGGTTTTCTTGACGGTTTCTTTGGCGCCGTCATCAACGGCAGACGCGCGGCGACGCGCCGGCGCGGCTGAACGCTTGGGAGCGGCTTTGGCTCGGCTTCCGCTGGTTTTTCGGCCCTTTTTGGCCTTCGCAGCGGTCGCCCTTTTTGGTTTCTTCATGGGCATCTTGCTCAATGAAGGCTTGCGGGGATTCACCAAGACAGGATAGTGCATTCCCTTCTCCTTGCCACCGCCTTGCGAGCCGCCGGCCGGAACCGTTAATCTGGCCTATGTTTCTGTTTCCCGAGCACAATTGACGACATGACCGCGCCGATCGCCATCATTATGGGAAGCCAGTCGGACTGGGACACCATGCGGCATGCCGCCGACACGCTTGCAGCGCTCGGCGTCGGCTGTGAAACCCGCATCGTTTCGGCCCACCGGACCCCGGATCGGCTGTTTGCTTTCGCCAGAGGGGCCAAGGCTCAAGGTTTCAAGGTCATCATCGCCGGCGCCGGCGGTGCTGCGCATCTGCCCGGCATGGCGGCGGCGCTGACGGAACTGCCGGTCTTCGGTGTGCCCGTCGAATCCAGGACGCTCAAGGGCATCGATTCGCTCTATTCGATCGTCCAGATGCCGGCCGGCATCCCGGTCGGCACTCTGGCCATCGGCAAGGCCGGCGCGATCAACGCAGCGCTGCTGGCGGCAGCCGTGCTGGCGCTGTCCGACCCGGCCCTGTCCGATCGCCTCGCCGCCTGGCGCAAGGCGCAGACCGAGGCGGTCGCCGAGCGCCCGGAGGACAAGGCGTGACTGACTCAAGGCAGGTGAAGCTGAAGCCCGGCGACACCATCGGAATCCTCGGCGGCGGACAACTCGGCCGGATGCTGGCAATGGCCGCGGCGCGGCTCGGCCTGCGCTGCCAGGTGTTCTCGCCCGATCCGGATTCACCGGCCTTCGACGTCGTGCTGAACGCGACCTGCGCCGAATACGCCGATGTCGAGGCGCTGGAGCTGTTCGCCAACGACGTCGACCTCATCACCTACGAGTTCGAGAACGTGCCGTCCGCGGCCGCGATGATACTGGACGCGCGCCGCCCGGTGCTGCCCAACCGCAAGATCCTGGAGACCACCCAGGACCGTCTTGCCGAGAAGGATTTTGTCACGCGGCTCGGCATCGGCACCGCCGCTTACGCCGATGTCACATCGGTCGCATCGTTACGCGAGGCAATCGCAAAGATTGGCCTCCCGGCCGTGCTGAAAACCCGCCGCTTTGGCTATGACGGCAAGGGCCAGGCCATCGTCCGCGAGGGCGACGACATCGCGAAGGTGTGGACCAGCCTCGCCACCAAATCGGCGATCCTGGAAGCCTTCGTGCCGTTCGAGCGTGAGATCTCCGTGATTGCCGCCCGCTCGGCCTCAGGCCAGGTCGAGTGTTTCGACGTCACCGAGAACGAGCACCGCGATCACATTCTGAAGATTTCGCGCGCCCCCGCAGCGATTCCCGGCGCACTGGCCGAGGAAGCGCGCGGTATCGCCGGCAAGATCGCAACCGCGCTCGACTATGTCGGCGTGCTGGCGGTCGAGATGTTCGTGCTCACCAACGGCACCGGACCGAAGGTGCTGGTCAACGAGATCGCCCCGCGCGTGCACAATTCCGGGCACTGGACGCTCGACGGTGCGTCCGTCTCGCAGTTCGAGCAGCATATTCGCGCCATCGCCGGCTGGCCGCTCGGCAAGCCCGTGCGCCACGGCGAAATCGTCACCATGACCAATCTGATCGGCGACGAGATCAACGATTACGAGACATGGCTGAACGTTCCCGGCGCCACCGTGCACATCTACGGCAAGGGCGCACCGCGCCCCGGCCGCAAGATGGGCCATGTCACCGAAGTCCGGCCTTCGAAAGCCAAGTAAAGCTCACAAGTAAAGTTCAAGTGACGGGACCGCGGCGACGCCGGCGATCCCGCTTTACACTCAAGCCGTCTTCACGCCCGCGACGATGCCGCCCGGCTCCTCGCTGAGCCAGCGATAGATCACTCCGCCGAGCGCGCCGCCGATCAAGGCGGCGACCCAAAACAGCCAGAGCTGCGCCAGCGCCCAGCCGCCGACGAACAGCGCGGGGCCTGTGCTCCGCGCCGGATTCACCGACGTGTTGGTGACGGGGATGCTGACGAGATGGATCATCACCAGCGCGAGCCCGATCGCGAGCGGTGCAAAGCCCGCGGGCGCGCGTCCGTGAGTGGAGCCCATGATGACGAACAGGAACATCATGGTCATCACCACCTCGGTGACGAAGCAGGCGACCAGGCTGTACTGGCCGGGCGAATGCGCGCCATAGCCGTTGGCGGCAAAGCCCTTGGTGACGTCGAATCCGGGAGCGCCGCTGGCGATCATATAGAGCAGCTCGGCGGCGACGATCGCGCCACAGACCTGCGCAATCACGTAAGGCAGAATCTGGCCCACCGGGAAGCGCCCACCGGCGGCAAGGCCGACCGTGACGGCCGGGTTGAGATGGCAGCCCGAGATATGTCCGATCGCATAGGCCATGGTGATGACGCTCAAGCCGAAGGCGAGGGACACGCCGACCAGGCCGATGCCGACGTGCGGAAAGCCGGCCGCGATCACCGCGCTGCCGCAGCCTGCGAATGTGAGCCAGAACGTGCCTATGGCCTCGGCAGCGTATTTCTTCATGTCCATGTGGCGTCTCCCCTGATTTTCTGATTTCCGGCGCAAAGCGTCCGGGAACGGCCCGTCCTTGGCGCCAAACCACCCAAATCAGGCCGCACAGGAGTATTTTCGCCCCATTTAGTGGCTGAACTTGGCCCGAAAAGCCGCCTCGCAGGTGGACATGCCGGGTTTTGTCTGATACATCCGCGCCCTCAAGGTTAAGGGCCGGGCGTTTGCCATCCCCTTAGACTTACAAGAATTCAAATCCGATCCACTGAAGAGGATGCCGCGTGCAGGTTCTCGTTCGCGATAACAATGTCGACCAAGCTCTCAAGGCGCTGAAGAAGAAGATGCAGCGCGAGGGTATTTTCCGCGAGATGAAGCTCCGCGGCCATTACGAAAAGCCCTCTGAGAAGAAGGCCCGCGAAAAGGCCGAAGCCGTGCGCCGCGCGCGCAAGCTGGCCCGCAAGAAGCTGCAGCGTGAAGGCCTGCTGCCGATGAAGCCGAAGCCGGTGTTCGGCGCCGGCCCCGGCGGTGATCGTGGCGGTCGCGGTGGCCCGGGTGCGGGCGCAGGTGCCGGTGCAGGTGCAGGTCCGCGCGGACCCCGCTGATTTTGCCGAAGTGGCAAGACTGGGTTTTCCAAGACTTTAGTTTTCAATGACGCGGGCCCCGGGCCCGCGTTATTATTTTATAGCGGTGCCTTTTCCGGGACGGGGCGCCACAGATGCGGCACCAGCGCGCGAGCGAACCGTAGATGGCCGACCCTTCCCCCGAGCCCGGCTTTGCATGGTCACTTCGACCCTGCCAACGCCCGCTCGCTTTGGCGTTGATAGCGATCGCACTGTCCGGCTGCTCCTTCGACATGGGCTCGCTGATGCCCGAGAAGGAGAAGCCGCGGGAAGAGGCCAAGCCGGTCGCAGCCGCCGAGAGCGCCGTCAGCGCAGGGAACGTCAGCGAAGCCCAGAACCACGCCGCAAAGGCCCAGGCCCTTGCAAAGTCGGGGGACACGGCCGCAGCGCTCGACGAGTTCAATCGCGCCGTTGCGCTCGATCCCTACAATGCACAGGCCCTCTATGGCCGTGCTTTGGTCTACCAAGCCAATAACGAGCACGACTCCGCGATCGCCGATTTCGGTGCCGCGAGCGGGCTCAATCCGCAGAAGGTCGAGCCGCTGCTCGGCCGCGCCATCAGCTATCTCGCCATCGGCAAGGTCAAGGAAGCCGCGGCCGATCTCGATGAGGCCTCGGACGCGGACCCGCACAACGCCCAGGTCTGGACGATTCGGGGGCAAGCCTATGAGCGGCTGGGCGACAAGACCAAGGCGGCGGCGTCCTACACCAAGGCAGTCTCACTTCGTCCACGCGACGATGCCGCCCGTAGCGGTCTTGCCCGCGTCGGCGGCTGAAAGATCTGGCGCGGCGCAAGCGCTCGCTCAGTCGGGGGTGGCGCTCTTGGGCAGAACGGCGTGGAACATCGACTTGACGCCGGACAACATCTCGTCGGCGACATTGGTCTTTGGCCGCGGCATGGATCCGCCTGCGTCGGCGCGCAGGTCGAGCGGCGGCGCAATCACCGGGACAGGAATATCAGCCGGCGGCGTCAGCCGGTTCGGGTCGTCATTGCCGACCGAGGCCGTGTAAGGCGGGCTGGCAGGCGTCTCGACTGACGGCGTCGACACCGTGATCGGCGGCGGCAGCGGCCGCACGGCCAAGGGAGCCGCAGTCACGAACCGCGGAGCCTCCTGAGCGCGCGGCGCTTCGGGCGTGCGAGCGGCCTCCTGCGGCGCAGCTTCAGCCGGCTTCTCAGCGGACTTGGCCTCGAGAGACTTGGCTTCGGGGAATTTGCGCAGGCGCTCGATCGCAGCGCGCGCGAGATCGTTGGCGTCGGGGGTCGCGGCCGCAGGCGAGGTCGAGGGAGCCGAATTGGCCTCCACCACGGGAACGGTGGCGGGAGCGGCGACGGCCGGGGTGGACGCTGGAGTTGACTTGGCGGCGGGCTTCTCACGCGCCGGGGCGCGACCATGGGGCGCGGTTTCGGCGGGTGCCGCGTCCGCAGCCTTGACGTCCGCAGCCTTGGTCTCAGCGGCGGGCTGGTCGACCAGCTTGTCGGCCGACTTCTCGACAACCGCCTTCTCCGTCACGTTCTTCTCGGAAATGCCCTTGGCCTTGACGCCGGGCGCCGGCAGGTTGGCCACATCGGCTGGCTTGCCGTTCTTGCCGGTCTGGGCAGGCGCCACCACGGCAGACGGCGCATCCGCCGCCGGCCTGGCGTTGATGTAATGATTGACGATGTAGGCCCCGATGATCGTGGCGAGCACCGAGGGGAAGATATCCATCGAGATTTTAGCGATGTATTTCAGCATTCCGGCCACTCCCCGCGTGATCTGATGCGGGAACTTTGAGGCATAGTAAGGGATCAAGTGCGACGGATCGATGGCAATCGGTAACGTCAGCTACCGCTTCAGCTCGATCTCAAGAAACACGATGTCGGTTGAGGTTTCGTTAAGTACGTCATGTTGGACGCCGGCCTTGCGAAAGTAGGACTTTCCGGCCGCAAGCTTCGCCTTGGAGCGCTCGCCGCCAGGCGCCACGATGGTCATTTCGCCGGCGACCACGGGAACAATCACATAGTCCATCCCGTGGGTGTGATGCCCGGTCGCACTGCCCGGCGCCAGCCGCCATTCAGTCACCCGGACCTCTTCGTTGTCGACCTGAACCTCGGATTGGGCGGCAAGCATTGGCATTTCCTTCTACGGCATGATCCAGAAAAGTGTGCAGCGGTTTTCCGGAAAGATCATGCCCAAACAATAACCTAAAGCGCGATCGCGCTTTAGGGCACGAAAACCATGAACACGAAAACCGCGAATACCACCATATGGACCAGTCCGAACAGGATGTTGGTCCTGCCGGTGCCGAAGGTCAGCATGCTCAGCAGGAATGTCAGGATCATCAGCGCCGTGTTCTGGGAATTGAGGCCCAGCACCAGCGGCTGGTCGAGCGCATAGGCGGCGAGCCCGACCGCCGGAATTGTCAGCCCGATGGTCGCAAGCGACGACCCGAGCGCCAGATTGATGCTCTTCTGGAGGTCGTTCTTGCGTGCGGCGGCGATCGCCGAGACGCCCTCCGGCAAGAGGATCAGGAGCGCGACCAGAAGGCCCGCGAACGCCGGCGGAGCACCGATCTGCGCTGCAACGGCGTCGACCACCAGCGAGAACTTCTTGGCGAGGAGGACCACGGCCAGCAGCGAGATCAGGAGCAACGCGATGCTGAGCGCCAGCATCTTGCTCGTCAAATGCGCCTCCGCACCTTCGCCGTCCGCCCGCTCGTGGACGAAATAATCCTTATGCAGGACGGTCTGGGTATACAGGAACACGCCGTAGAGCACGATCGTCACGAGGTCGACGAAGCCAAGCTGAAGCGTCGAAAAGAAGGGACCCGGCGTCGTCAGCGTGTAATTGGGCATGATCAGCGTGAGGGTCGCGAGCGCGATCAGCACGCTGAGATAGACGTTGGCGCCCGAGACCTGAAAGCCCTGCTCGCGATAGCGCAGGCCGCCGATGAAGATGCAGAGCCCGACCAACCCATTGCAGACGATCATCACGACCGCGAACACGGTGTCGCGTGCCAGTGCCGGCGCGGGCTTGTCGCCCAGCATGATCGTCGTGATCAGTGCGACCTCGATGATGGTGACCGCGAGCGTGAGCAGCAGCGTGCCGAACGGCTCGCCGATCCGTTCCGCGATTACCTCGGAATGATGAACGGCCGCGAACACGGTGCCGAACAGGATCACCAGAAGGACAACCGCAAAGGCGCCCCCGCCGGCCGACAGGGTGAAGCCATAGCCGGTCACGGTGACGATCAGGAACAGCAGCACCGCCAAGGCGGGGAAGATCCAGGACGACCGCGGCATCGGTCCGTGTGCGCTCATACCAACAGTTCCTCCAAAAGGTGCCCGCTGATTATGCGCGAGAACACCGCGCCCGTCAGCCCTTAGCCGTCATTGACGAATTGCCGCGCCGTCTCGATAGCCCCAAAGTCATCAAGGTTTTCGTGCCCTCCGCCGGGAAACCGCACCAGCTTCTTGGGCTCGCGGGCCAGCGCGAACAATTGCTCGCCGAATGTGATGGGGATCGCCGGATCGTTGGTGCCGTGCATGATCAGCAACGGCACCGCGACGCCTGCGATGCGCTCGTCGGACCGGAATTGATCGCGCATCAGGAGACGAACCGGAACGAAGCGAAAGCGCGAAGCTGCGACATCGACCGTCGATGTATAGGGAGCTTCCAGAATCAATTTGCCGACCGGATGCTCGGATGCGACTGCAACAGCAACGCCGGTCCCAAGCGAAAAACCCCAGGCGACGATACGCGCTGCGTCATAACGTTCGGCCGCAAAGGCGTAGGCGGCCACAGCGTCCCGCACGAGGCCCTGCTCGCTCGGCGCGCCGGTCGAGCCGGCATAGCCACGATAGGACAGCGCGACGAGGCCAGTGCCATCGGCCGTGATACCCCTGAAGCGGCTGACGCGTCCGGCGAGAAAATCACCGTTGCCTGGAAAGAAGAGCACCACGGAACGGCCGGGCTTCGCCGGCACATGCCAGACGATGACCTTCTCGCCATCTGATGTCGTGAGGACGTGTTCCTCAGCCTCCGGAAATCCCGCGGCAGCGGGCGCCTTGCGCTCGGCGGTCGGAATCGGAAACAGCATGTCCCGCTGCTTCACATAGAGCAGGACGAGACCCGCGAGATAACCGGCTGCAACGACGATGGCGATCCATTTCAGGAAGGTCATCGCTGCGCCGGCGCTCGGATGCTACATCGCCTTGACGATGTTCTCGGTCACCTTCTTGGCATCGCCGAGCAGCATCATGGTGTTGTCGCGATAGAACAGCGGATTATCGATGCCGGCATAGCCGGACGCCAGCGAGCGCTTGATGAACATCACCGTGCCGGCCTTCCAGACCTGGAGCACCGGCATGCCGTAGATCGGCGAGGTCTTGTCGTCTTCGGCCGCCGGGTTGGTGACGTCGTTGGCGCCGATCACGAAGGCGATGTCGGCCTGCGCGAATTCGGAGTTGATGTCCTCGAGCTCGAACACCTCGTCGTAAGGCACGTTGGCTTCAGCCAGGAGCACGTTCATGTGGCCGGGCATACGGCCTGCGACGGGATGAATGGCGTACTTCACCTCGACGCCCTCCTTCTTCAGGATGTCGCCCATTTCGCGCAGCGCATGCTGCGCCTGAGCCACCGCCATGCCATAGCCGGGCACGATGATGACCTTCTGCGCGTTCTTCATGATGAAGGCGGCATCGTCTGCCGAGCCCAGCTTGGCAGGCTTCTGCTCGCCCGTACCGCCGCCGGCCGCCGCGGTCTCACCGCCGAAGCCGCCGAGGATGACCGAGATGAACGACCGGTTCATCGCGTGGCACATGATGTAGGACAGGATCGCCCCCGAGGAGCCGACCAGTGCACCGGTGATGATCAGCGCAGAATTGCCGAGCGTGAAGCCGATGCCGGCCGCAGCCCAGCCGGAATAGGAGTTCAGCATCGAGATCACGACCGGCATGTCGGCGCCGCCGATCGGGACGATCATGAGCACGCCGAGCGCCAGCGCAATGATGACGATCAGCCAGAAGTCCAGCGCGCTGCCGGAGAGCACGAGACCGACGATGAAGAACACCAGCGCCGCGGCGAGCGCGATATTAATGATGTGGCGGAACGGCAGGATGATCGGCGCACCGCTCATCCGGGCCGACAGCTTCAGGAACGCGATCACCGAGCCGGTGAAGGTCAGCGCGCCGATGGCGACACCGAGCGACATCTCGACCAGGCTCTGCGGATGGATGTTGCCGGGCGTACCGATGTCGAAGGCTTCTGGCGCGTAGAACGCGCCGGCGGCAACCAGCACCGCGGCCATGCCGACCAGCGAGTGAAAGGCAGCCACCAGTTCCGGCATCGAAGTCATCGGCACCCGGCGCGCAATGACGGCGCCGACGCTGCCGCCGATGGCGATACCGAGGATCACGAGGATCCAGGCGAGACCGTCCGCCGGCGGATGGCTTGCCAGCGTGGTGGCGACCGCGATCGCCATGCCGATCATGCCGAAGAAATTGCCCTGCCGGGATGAGGCGGGGCTGGATAGCCCGCGCAGTGACAGGATGAACAGCACACCCGCCACGAGATACAGAACTGCAGCCAGATTGGCGTTCATCTCAGGTCCCCTTTGTCTTCGTCACCCCGAGGTGCACGCCGCTCACTTCACCTTCTTCTTGTACATCGCCAGCATGCGCTGGGTGACAAGGAAGCCGCCAAAGATGTTTACGCAGGCGAAGATGAGCGCGATGAAGCCGAAGCCGCGCGCCCAGCCCGAGCCGCTCGAGATCATGCCGACACCGACCGCGAGCAGCGCACCGACCACGATCACCGAGGAGATCGCGTTGGTCACGCTCATCAGCGGCGTATGCAGCGCAGGGGTGACCGACCACACCACGAAATAGCCGACGAAGACGGCGAGGACGAAAATCGACAGCCGGAAGACGAAGGGGTCGACGACCTGTGCAACATGCTCCATGGCGGCTCTCCTTAAACCTTCGGCTGGAAGTTCGGGTGGATGACGGCGCCGTCCCTGGTCAGTGCGGTAGCCTTGACCAGTTCGTCGTCCCAGTTCACGGCGAGGGCCTTGCTACCCTTGTCGACCATGGTCTCGATGAAATTGAACAGGTTGCGCGCATAGAGACTGGAAGCGGACGCCGCGACACGGCCGGCAACGTTGGTGTAGCCGACGATCTTGATGCTATCGAGATCGACGACCTCGCCCGGCCGCGCGCCCTCGACATTGCCGCCGCGCTCGACGGCGAGATCGACCAGCACCGAACCCGGCTTCATCGACTTGACCATCTCGGCCGAAACGAGCTTCGGCGCGGGCCGGCCCGGGATCAGCGCCGTCGTGATGACGATGTCCTGCTTCTTGATGTGCTCGGCGGTGAGCGCGGCCTGCTTGGCCTGGTACTCCTTGGACATTTCCTTGGCGTAGCCGCCGGCGGTCTGCGCGTTCTTGAACTCCTCGTCCTCGACGGCGAGGAATTTCGCACCGAGCGATTCGACCTGCTCCTTGGTCGCAGGACGCACGTCGGTCGCGGTCACGATGGCGCCGAGGCGCCGCGCGGTCGCGATCGCCTGGAGGCCGGCGACGCCGACGCCCATCACGAACACCTTTGCCGCGGGCACGGTGCCGGCGGCCGTCATCATCATCGGGAAGGCGCGGCCGAAGGCCTCGGCGCCCTCGATCACGGCGCGGTAGCCGGCGAGGTTCGCCTGCGACGACAGCACGTCCATCACCTGCGCGCGGGTGATGCGCGGCATCAATTCCATCGCGAAGGCGGAGACGCCGGCATCGGCGATCGTCTTCAGCGCAGCCTCGTTGCCGTAGGGGTCCATGATGGCGATGACGAGCGCGCCGCGCTTGTACTGCGCGAGCTCGGACGCCTCGGGGCGTTTCACCTTGATGATGATGTCGGCGTCCTTCAGCGCATCGGCGCTGACGGTGGCGCCGACTGCGGTGAATTCGGAATCCGGCAAGCCCGACTTGAGGCCAGCACCCGGCTCGATGGCGATCTCGGCGCCGAGCGCCTTGAACTTCTTCACCGTATCAGGCGAAGCGGCGACGCGCGGCTCCGACGGGTCGATTTCCTTGGCAACGGCGATCTTCATAGGCCCTCCGGCGACGCGGGCAAAAACGCGCACGCGAACTTAGCGTTACTCCCGCAACGTTGGATACCGGTTTTGGGACCGGCTTGAATGCAAATATTATGGGCACCGACGACGCTGGCGGTGCAAAGGCGATGGATCAGGTGAGGAAGATCGCCATCAGGATCACGATGAGCGCGACCGAGGCCGTGCCGTACTTCACGAGCTTGATGAAGCCCTCATAGGTCTGCTCGTGGGCAACGTAGTCGTTGCCGTCGGCCGTGGTGTAGGCCACTTCGCTATGGTCAGCCATGGATTGTCCCCAGTCGAAAGTCGAATTCTTGGGCTGGGATACCTTAAACCTTCGGGCAGGGCAACGGCACGGGCGGGCCGTTTTCCCGCAAATCGGCTCATTTGGAATCCAGATTGCCGCGGATCCAGCGGCGCGGCGCCCGGTGAGAGCCGTTCAATCAGATGCTCAGCACTTCTTTAGGCCGCCGACCCCCGCCGACCCTACCCCATATCCAGGACCGCCATGGTCAACGTCGACGGTGGCGGCTCGTCGACCGACAGCCCGAGGGCGCGGCGAACCGCCCGGATCGCGTCCACCTTGCTGTCGCAAAAACCCCGCTTCGCGCAGCGCTCGCCCGGGACGTCGACCACGATCGCGTCCGCACCGGCATCCTCGGTCAGGAAGCCGTGCGCCATGTGGAAGCCGAGCGCCCGGTAGACCTCGAACTGCTCTTCCGAGAAGAACTGGTCACCCGTGGTCTCGTGCGGGAAGGTGTCGTTGCGACGGGCATAGTCGCGGATGTAGTCGTTCTCGTCACCGCTCAGCGACGACTTGAGGTAGACGAGATACCCGGTCTCGCCGCCGCCATAGTCGATCTTGCCGACCGCAACATGCGGTCCCGCTGACGACCGCGGTGCCGGATCGGAAGGCTTGCCGGCGTTGCACTTCATCCATTCCCGCGTCGCGTTGCGGATCGGCGTCCACGGCAGGTCGATGATGATGCCGAGATCGATGCGCGCATATCGCTGCAGGGTCACCAGCGCGGAGAAATTCATCGGCGCGTCGGCCTCCGCGTCGACCACGATGATCACCCGGCAGCGCCGGCGCAGCAATTCATAGACGCCCAGGTTCTCGATGTGGCCGCCATCAGTGAGATACACCGCGTCGGCGTTCTCGTAGAGGCGGCCGGAGATTTCCGACCACAGGAACAGCGGCGTCGAGTGATGCTGCGGCTTGCCGTTCGACGAGACGTAGCGCGGATTCTTCAGCCAGTAGCCGAGGCGCACGTTGAGCAAGGCCAGTGTCGGCGTCAGAGGTTTGATCGAGCCCGACCCCATGTTCGAGGAAGCTGCAGCACCGGAGATCGCCATGACGGTCGCCAGGTCGAGATTCGGGAATGCTTCGGTGTCGGCATAGCCGGTCGCCTCGCTGCCAACGTGCAAGGGCGAGAACATGAAGAAATCGGCATTCCGACCGCGCCGATTGGCGAAATCCGATCCTTGAATGTTCAGCGCGGCATTCACGATGTGATAGGGCGAGGCCAAAAGGCGGTCAGGCGATTTCACGCCCGCCATCGCCTGCCCGGCAGGCGTGGCGTCGGCGGGATAAACGGTCGGGTAAAGCAGTTCGCTCAGCTTCTCCTCGTCGAGCGGCAGGAAGTCCCGCCCCTGGTCCAGGCTGGGTTCGTTGCGCGACGGTTCGCCATCCGCGTAGAATCTCGGGTTGAACAGGAAGGCCTTGCTCAGGCGATCACGGTAAAGGCGGTGCAGCGAGTTGGCGTTGGGCCCCAGGATCCAGGACAACGCAAACAGAATGACGGCCGCAACGAGGTAGAGAGGCGCCATCGCCCAGTTGACGTTGTTGCCGAACTCGTACTTCGACCATTTGAACTCGACGGGCTTGCACCAGCAGCCGATCGCATACAACCATTGGGGAACGTGGGAGACAGCATTGACCGGTTTGGTGATGCCGGGCTTGGCTTCCTCCTTGCTGTCGATGTTCGCCGAAAGCGTTCGAGCCTCGCTGTTGAATTGAACGTTGCCCGATACGCTTGCCGCGGCTTTCGCCGCATTCGGCAGCACGGCCTTGTCACCCCACTCCTCCGCCATCGCGTATTGGCGGTCCGTGTCTATCAGCACCTTGTCGTTGGCTATGCCCCAATAGCAGAGATAGAGATACCCGACCCAAATCAACAGCGGCAACGCGAGGCCAGCGATCCACACAGCCGCTCTCGCCACATAGGCAAGTAGTCGCGACGAAAAGTCTGATGCTCCGACGCCCTTCAGCAGTTCGGCGAATTGCTGCCTGAACAGCGTGACCGCCACGGCAACCGGCGCCGCGACGGCGGCAAGCGACTGTATCCATTTGACCGCCAGGCCCGTGACGATGCCGCCCGACTGCGCCACGTTCGCCTCGGCGACATCGAACATTTGAGCGATCATGAAGGGCTGGAATTCAAAGAAGCAGATCACCGCGAGCAGCACGAGGTATGTGGCGCCGGCCGTCGGTGGATAGCCGCGAAATTCACCTCTGGTGCTGGGCATCATCGATCGCAGCAGCGCCCAGGCAAAAAAGATCAACAAACCGAACAGCGCGGCCGCGAGCGTGAGCGCAAAATGATCGACCTTCAGGTGGCGTGCGATCGTGCACACGAACCCCATCGCCAGTGCAATCCCTGCCACATAGGAAAACAAGTCACGGCGTTCGACCTTGAAGATCCGGCGGTAAAAAAAGCCGATGAGCAGCGCGGCAGCAGCGATGGCCACACCGGCGAGGATGAAAGCAAGCTCCGCTCCAAGCTTGGCGAAGAACCCGAGCGTCTGCCCGTCATCGACCCTGAGCCCGAAGAGATTCGGCACGTAGAGCGAGGATCGAGCGGCATTGGAGAGGATTGTGATCGCCGCGACGATCAGCACGGCCGGAAGCGTCAGGCTGAGATTTGCGACTAGGCCGCGCACGACGATCGCAATTCCGGTGACGAGATCGCGCGCACCCGCGGGGATCAGATAGTTCGAATAGTTGCGGATGTGTCCGACCGCGGGGGTGTCGCTGATTTCATTGGCAGGTCTTCCTCCGGAGGCGCCACCAAAGACGAACTCACGCGCCCTGGTCATCGTCGCCGTGAGCGAACAGCCGATATAACCGCCGCCCGAAACCGTCGACAGATAGTCGATCCGTTTGATCAGATCGTGATGATTGAGCGCCTGCAATACGCCGAGACAAATGGCGGACGAGCGGATGCCGCCGCCCGAGAGCGCAAGCCCAACGGTCTCGCTCGGCTTCTCGGCACTGACATACTCGACAGTTGAAAGACCTTCGGCGCGACGACGGGTATTGATCGCCTCGAGCTCCTGCCGGACCATGTCGCCGTGCTGCTGGCCCCAGGATCTTTGCTCTTCGACGACCCGTTTCGTATCCGGTTGCTGGACGTGAGGGCCAAAGCTGGCCATGTCCGCCTCCCTGCCAGGGCACTCAGACAATCAACAATCAAAAATTGCATTCTTAAAATAAAGTACCTTACACGGTTAGTCTTGCCACCCGCACGAACGTTCATTCCCGTGCGGCAGGATCTCCAGACCCGTCAACCAGCGCCCTCGGCGGGGCAAGAGCCGATCTCGCGAAAACGCTCTCAGCCCTTTCGTTCGAAAAAGCCAACCGAGCCGGCACGCCAGGTGGCGTGGCTCCGCCTCAGCTCATCGCCTCCAGCTCGTCGATCATGCCCGCGATGACGCTCAGCCCGCCATCCCAGAATTTCGGGTCCTTGGCATCGAGCCCGAACGGCCGCAGCAGTTCGGAATAGTGCTTGGTGCCACCGGCGGCCAGCATGTCGAGATAGCGCTCGGCAAAGCCCTCGGCCGCGTTCTCGTAGACCGCATAGAGCGAGTTCACGAGACAATCGCCGAACGCGTAGGCGTAGACGTAGAACGGCGAGTGGATGAAATGCGGGATGTACATCCAGTAGTTCTCGTAGCCAGCCTTGATCTCGATCGCGGGGCCCAGGCTCTCGCCCTGCACCGAGAGCCAGATCTCGCCGAGGCGCGTCGCGGTCAGCTCGCCGTTCTTGCGCTCGATGTGGACCGCGCGCTCGAAGGAATAGAACGCGATCTGCCGCACCACGGTGTTGATCATGTCCTCAACCTTGCCGGCGAGCAGCGCCTGGCGCTGCTTTGCATTCTTGGTCTGGGCAAGGAGGCGCTTGAACGTGAGCATCTCGCCGAACACGCTTGCGGTCTCGGCCAGCGTCAGCGGCGTCGGCGCCATCAGCGCGCCGTTCTTCGCGGCCAGAACCTGGTGCACGCCGTGGCCGAGCTCGTGGGCGAGCGTCATCACGTCGCGCGGCTTGCCCTGGTAGTTCATCAGCACGTAGGGGTGCGCCGAAGGCGTGGTCGGATGCGAGAAGGCGCCCGGCGCCTTGCCCGGACGTACCGGCGCGTCGATCCAGCGATCGGTGAAGAAGCGCTCGGCGATATCGGCCATCTTGGGCGAGAAGCCGCGATAGGCTGACAGCACCATGTTGCGCGCCTCGGGCCAGGCAATGGTGCCGGTCGCGGCAAACGGCAGCGGCGCGTTGCGGTCCCAATAGGCGAGCCGCTTCTTCTTGAACCACTTTGCCTTGAGCCCGTAATAGCGGTGCGACAGTTTCGGATAGGCCGCGCGCACGGAGGCGACCAGCGCATCCACAACCTCGCGCTCGACGCGGTTGTTCAGATGGCGAGAATCCGCGACGTCCTTGAAACCGCGCCAGCGATCGGAGATGTCCTTGTCCTTGGCGAGCGTGTTGGTGATCAGCGCGAAGGTGCGCTCATTGGCCTTGAAGGTTTTCGCCAGCGCTTCGGCCGCGGCCTTGCGCTTGGCACCGTCACGGTCCGCCAGGAAATTGAGCGTCGGCTCGATCGCGAGTTCCTTGGCCCCGACCTTGAAACGCAGACCCGAGATGGTCTGGTCGAACAGCCGGTTGAAGGCGGAATAGCCGGTCTGCGACTTCTCCAGGAAGAGCTGCTCGAGCTTGTCGTCGAGCTGGTACGGCTTCTCCTTGCGCAAATCCTCGATCCAGGGACGGTAATGCGCGAGCTCCGGGGCCTGCATCGCGCGGGTCAAAATATCGTCATCGATCCGGTTGAGTTCGAGCGCGAAGAACAGCAAATGCGTCGACGCGTCCGTCAGCCGCTCGGACACATCGCCGTAAAACTTTGAAATCGCAGGGTCCACGCTGTCGCCGGCATGGACGAGGCCGGCATAAGAGCCAAGGCGGCCGGCGAGATCGTCGATCGCCTCATAGCGACGCACGGCTTGCGCGAGCCATTTTCCGCCATCTTCGTTTGCTGTGCCTGTTGCGAGCTTGCCCTTGAAGTCGGTCTCGAACGCGACGCAATCGGCATCCATGGTTTCGAGATCGCGCGCCACTTCCGGTGCGTCGATCCCGAAATAGAGATCGGCGAGGTTCCACTCCGGAAGCCTGCCGGTCTTGCTTGCAGGTTTGCTGGAGGATTTTGCCTTGGTGGCTGCTTTTTTGGTGTTCGACTTGCGGAGTGCGGAGGGGCGCGACGTCATCGTGTTGGAAACCTGTGTTCAACGATCGCAATGGCAGGGATCGCAATGGCTGGGGTCGGCAAGGTTTAAGAGTGCGTTAATCGGCTTCGGCCAGAGTGCCCCGATTCGAGACAGATAGTAGTAGCGTGCGGGGAACACCATGGCTGCCAGTATTTTGATTGCCGATGACGACGCCGTGGCACGCCGCCTGGTCGAGAACATGGTGCAGAAATGCGGCTATGAGACGATCGTCGTGGAGTCCGGCGACGCCGCGCTCGCCGTGCTCACCGCCCCCGACGCGCCAGCCATCGACGCTGTGATCCTCGATCTCGTGATGCCCGGCCTCGACGGCATGGGCGTGCTGGCAAAGATCCGCGAAGCCGGCATGACCGTGCCTGTGATCGTGCAGACCGCCCATGGCGGCATCGACAACGTGATCTCGGCGATGCGCGCCGGCGCTGCCGATTTCGTGGTCAAGCCGGTCGGCGTCGAGCGGCTTCAGGTGAGCTTGCGCAACGCGCTCAACGCCTCCGCGCTCAAGGGCGAATTGCAGCGCATCCGTCACAGCCGCGAGGGCCGGCTGACCTTCTCCGACATCATCACCCGCGCCGAGGCGATGGCGCCGGTGATGCGCGCCGCGCAGAAGGCGGCGAACTCTTCAATTCCCGTGCTGATCGAGGGCGACTCCGGCGTCGGCAAGGAGATGTTCGCGCGCGCCATCCATGGCAGCGGCGAGCGCAAGGCAAAGCCCTTCGTCGCGGTCAATTGCGGCGCGATCCCCGACAATCTCGTCGAGTCCATTCTGTTCGGTCACGAGAAAGGCGCCTTCACCGGGGCGACCGATCGGCACACGGGCAAGTTCGTCGAGGCCCATGGCGGCACGCTGTTCCTGGACGAGGTCAGCGAGTTGCCGCTGACCGCGCAGGTCAAGCTGCTACGCGCGCTCCAGGAAGGCGCAGTGGAGGCGGTCGGCGGCCGCAAGCCTGTAAAGGTCGACGTCCGCATCATCTCTGCGACCAACCGTAAGCTTCTGGAGCGGGTGAAGCAGGGCCATTTCCGCGAGGATCTGTTCTATCGTCTGCACGTGCTGCCACTGACGATCCCTTCGCTCAGGGCCCGGCGCGAGGACATCCCGAATCTGCTGCGGCATTTCCTGGCGCGCTTTGCCGCCGAGGAGAACCGCCCGATCAGCGGCATCAGCGGCGAGACCGTAGCGCACCTCGCCCAACTCGACTGGCCCGGCAACATCCGCCAGCTCGAAAACGCAGTCTACCGCGCCGTGGTCATGAGCGAAGGCGACCAGCTTGGTCTCGACGATTTCCCGCTACTGGCCTCGCATCCGCATTCTGCAACGGACATCCCGACCGCGCCGCTGATGATCGAGCCGATCGCGGCGCCGGCCATGATCTCAGGTAATGAAATACCAATCGCGCCGCTCTCCTCGGTGGGAACCCTCGCTCTGCTGACTGCGACCGGCGATGTCCGCCCGCTGGAGGAGATGGAGAACGAGATCATCCGCTTTGCGATCTCGCACTACCGCGGGCAGATGTCCGAAGTCGCCCGCCGCCTCAAAATCGGCCGCTCCACGCTCTACCGCAAACTCGACGAGGCCGGCGTGCAGGGGCATGGCGGCAAAAGCGGCGAGGAGACGCACTGAGCCGCACTGTGAACAGTGGTTTGCCGGACGCTGCGACGGGGCCGTAAGCCGTTCGTATGACGGAAGAATCCGCCCCGTTCAGGAACCGTGACTTGGAAGTGACAGACGGCGGGAAAAGCGCGTGCGAGAGGCGCACAATCCGTTGCAAAGCGGCTTCCTTGAAGTCAGTTTGTCGTGAGTTGTCCCGGGTAGCGCTGGCTGCGAAATCGGGGCCTGTATATCGTCTGCGTAAGAATCGTTGCGTGCAGGCGTGAGGCCGGCGCAATTTTGCCGAAGCTGAAGACGATAAACAAAGCTGTTCCACGAGGGACAGTTCACCCAAGGGGTGTGACACAATGCGTGACTGTTTGAACCACCGTGCAGGCTTTGACCGCGTTTTGATGACGGTCGCGGCGACCTTCCTCACGGTATCGGCCAGCTCAGCCCTGGCGCAGGATCAGGCGCGCAGCAGCGCCGCCGAGCTTGCGATCGAGGCCGCGATCCCACGCCCCGAGCCCGCCAACGTCCCGCCCCCGAGCGCCGCCGACATCAAGCTCGACACCACCGCAACGGTGCAAGACGCCCCGAAGGATGCAGCCAAGGAACCAGTGAAGGCCGAAGCTGCTGCCCCGGCCCCCGAGAAGGTCGAAACCAAGCCCTCCGACGTCGCCACCACGCCCGCCGCTGAGGCGCCGAAGAGCGAGACGGCCAAGACCGAACCCGCGAAGACTGAGCCCGTCAAATCTGAACCAGCCACGGCTGACACTGCCGCGGCACCGGCTGCTCCCGCAGCACCCGCCGCCGCAGCAGCGGCCCCGGCCGCCGAGCCGGTGAAGGCCGCGAGCAACGTTCCCGCGGCCGACCAGCCGGTCGCCGACAAGCTCAAGGACGCCCTCGGCGCCAAGACCTCGCGCTATTTCGACCGCAAGAACGAGCGCGCCGCCGTCGAGAAGTTTTACGGCGCGCGCGACTATGCGCCGGTCTGGACCCAGTCTGGCAACCTCACCGCTGCGGCCAAGGGCGTGATCGCGCGGCTCAAGGATGCGGCCTCCGACGGTCTCAACGCCACCGACTATCCGGTGCCGGATTTCGCCGCCGCCACGACGCCCGATGCGCTAGCCGACGCGGAGCTCAAGCTCACCGCCGGCATGTTCGACTATGCGCGCCAGGCGCAAAGCGGCCGCATGCACTGGTCGCAGGTCAGCGCTGACATCCTTTACCCCGAGCATCCGATCGATCCGAACGAGGTGCTCACCAAGGTCGCGACCGCGGCCGACGCGTCCGCCGCGCTCGACAGCTACAACCCGCCGCAGAAGCTCTACAAGGAACTTAAGGCGAAGCTCGCGCAGCTCCGCGGCCAGGGCGAAGGCCCGGTGGTCGAGATCACCGACGGCCCGGCGCTGAAATACACGCCCGCCAGGGGCAGGAAGCAGGCTGAGATCGTCGTGGAAGATCCGCGCGTGCCGCAGCTCCGCGCCAAGCTCGGCATCACCGAAAACGCCAACGACACGCATTACGACGCCACGGTCGCTGAAGCCGTGCGGAAATTCCAGGACGGCGCCGAGATCAAGGCTAGCGGCGTGCTCGACGCGCCGACCGTGAAGGCGCTGAACAGCCCGAAGCGCGACAAGCAGATCGACACCGTGCTGGTGAACATGGAGCGCTGGCGCTGGCTGCCGCGCGACCTCGGCGTGCCCTCGCTGGGCGATGCCTATGTCATCCTCAACATTCCCGACTATACGCTGAAGGTGATGCAGCGCGGCCAGCAGGTTTGGAGCACCCGTGTCGTCACCGGCAAACCCGGCCAGCACGCCACGCCGTTGCTGACCGAGACGATGAAGTACATCACGGTCAACCCGACCTGGAACGTGCCGCCGTCGATCGTCTATGGCGAATATCTGCCGGCATTGCAGCAGGACCCGACCGTGCTTCAGCGCATGGGCCTGAAGCTCGAGCAGAACCGCGACGGCTCGGTGCACATCTCGCAGCCGCCCGGTGAAGCCAACGCGCTCGGCCGCATCCGTTTCAATTTCCCGAACAAGTTCCTGGTTTATCAGCACGACACGCCGGACAAAAACCTGTTCGCCAAGGACGAACGCGCCTTCAGCCACGGCTGCATGCGTGTTCAGTATCCGGATCAGTACGCTTCGATCCTGCTCAACATCGCCCTGCCGGGCGAGAAGTACACGCCGGAGCGCGTACGCAGCATGTACGGCTCGGGTGAAGTCGACCTGAAATTCCCGACCCCGATCCCGGTCAACATCACCTACCAGACCGCGTTCGTGGACGATGGCGGCAAGCTGCAATTCCGCAAGGACGTCTATGGCCGCGACGCGACCATGATCAACATCCTGAAGAACAGCCGCGGCAAGGATCTCGAAAACGTCGTTGCGCATTCGCAGCCGGGCTATTCGCGCCCGGCGACGACGCTGCCGCCCGGCGTGGCGGTGGCCAACAATGGCGGCTCGTCCGGTCCGAACTTCTTCGAACGCCTGTTCGGGGCGCCGTCCCCGCCGCCGGCTCCGGTCGGCCGCAAGGCTCAGCGGGTATTCACCCGCTGAGCCCCGCTCGGAACCTCGGCTTCCAAGATTCTTCAAAAAAATCAGCGATCTCGCCCTCCGGGCGGGATCGCTTAACGTTAACCATTCTCCACTCCCGTTCGGGCAGCGGGCGTTTTTTTGCCACACTCAACCGCTTAGGTCCGTATTCTGACTTGGCTTGGGGGGCGGGAAGGTAAACCTCCAATTAACCTTCTCGCTTTAACAAAGTGTTCATCCTCTTTCGCGCGCTAGCGGGGTTTGGCGGGAGAGTCCATTGAACGCTCGTCGACTGGGTGGGCTCATACGTGCTGGCTGGTTTCGCACGCCAATTCGCTGCGTCGTCGTTGTCCCATGCGGGAGTGAAGGTCGGATCTCGGATCGGCCTCGCCTCGCTGGTGCTGCTTGCGGCTGCCGGTTCGGTTCATAACGCCGCCGCGCTGAACGAAACCAAGACGCTCTCGTTCCATCACACCCATTCCGGCGAAGACCTCACCGTCACCTTCAAGCGCGATGGCCGCTACGACGAAGCCGCGCTGAAGACGCTCAACCACTTCCTGCGCGACTGGCGCACCCAGGACGAGACGGTGATGGACCGTCACCTCTTCGACATCCTCTGGGAAGTCTACCGCGACGTCGACGGCAAGCAGCCAATCCAGATCATCTCCTCCTATCGCTCCCCGGCCACCAACGCCATGCTCCGCCGCCGCTCCTCGGGCGTCGCGCGCTTCAGCCAGCACATGCTGGGTCATGCGATGGACTTCTACATTCCGAACGTGCCGCTGGAGCAGATCCGCTTCGCCGGCCTGCGCCTCCAGCGCGGCGGCGTCGGCTTCTATCCAACCTCCGGCTCGCCTTTCGTTCATCTGGACACCGGCAGCATCCGGCACTGGCCGCGCATGACGCATGACCAACTCGTCCGCGTGTTCCCGGATGGCCGCACCGTCCATGTCCCGACCGATGGTACGCCGCTGAAGGGCTATGAGCTCGCGAAGGCCGACATCGAGAAGCGGAGCGACCACGCCGGCAGCAAGCCGAGCTTCTTTGCGGCCCTGTTCAAGGGCAAGTCGGCTCCGGCCGCCACGAGCAGCGACGAGGATGACGAGGGCGCACCCGCCGTGGCCGAGAGGCCGGCGGCGCCCGTCGTGGTCGCAGCCGCTGCAAAGCCGGCCGATCCGGTGCCGACGCCGCGAGCCAAGCCACAGGTCGCCGCCGCGATCCAGCTTGCTTCGGCCGACATGCAGATCGTTGCGCCGCCCAGGCCGAAGCCCGCGGCTGTGGCTGACAAGCCGGCTGCCGGCAAATCTGCTGACAACAAGCCGGAGACGCCGGCAGACATCATCAATGCCCGCGGCTTCTGGGATGCCCCAGCCACGCCGCAGCAGGCAACGCCAGCCCAGGTCGCCGCGCTGAAGGCGCGCCAGGCGCTTGCCGCCGCCACCGATCCGCAGCCGACCGCGAGCGTCTCCAGCGCTGCCTATCAGGCGCTGGCCTATGCGCCGGCGGCCGCCTCGCCGGTCGACCGCGCCAACGTTGTTGCCGCCTCCGCGCCGATCCCGCGCGCCCCGCGCCCCGCGTCCGCAGCGCGCAATTCCGCGCCGGCCACCGAGATCAATACCGTTGTCAGCAAGAGCACCGACGGCATGATCGCGACCGCGACCCGGCTCTCCGCCGCCAAGGGCGAGAGCGTCTGGCTGAAGATCGTGATGCTGTCCCCGAGCGCGAGCCGCGCGATGTCGGTCACGCTGATGGGCGAGCTCGATATGGCGGCGCTGCGCGCCTATTTCGTCAAGCCGCAGGCCGTGGTTGCGATGGGCTTTGCCGACGATCCGATGCAGGGCCTGTCCTGCGACAGCTTCTCGGGCAGCGCCACCGCCAAGCTCGCAACGACGTCCTTTGTCGTGCGCACCGCCGCGTTGCGCTGAGATCTTTCCCCTTACACCGTTCGGTAGTCCCGCAGCGCGGATGAAACGCGGCGCCATCCTGCGGCACGACAGCGCCACACGCCCAGTGCCGTCCCAGCGTGGTGCGCATCTGAACTAAGGGAGATTCCCCCACTTCCAACGGGTAATCCACCCGGTATCGCTACGCATTCCAAACGCGCATTGTGGCAATGCGCCCAGAACGGACGCCATGACAAAATCCGAGGACGCGATTGCGTTTGCCTTGGTGTCCGCGTTTCCGTAGCGGCGCCGCATCTCAAGGGAAATGTCGCTACAGCGAAGGAGGAGCGTGCGATGTCAGTTCCATGCAAGTCTGAGCTCAGCCTTCTGAAGGACGACGAGCGCGAAGTCATATTGAAGACGCACCATCCCCTGGTTGGAGAGATGGAGCGCGATGGACTTGAGAGCCTTCGCGCCCGCCTTCGGGATCTCCGCGACAGGGAGCGTACATTGTCGCGGCATCGACGCCGCGAAACAAAGGGAACAGCCGACCCGCGCGGCAAGAGTTTCTCCGGAACGGCAGAGCACGCAAACCAGCGCCAATCGGTTTTCGCTGCTGCCATCAAGCGCGTTAAGAACGAGCTGAGGCGCATCCGAAAGTTTGAAGCACGGCGGGAGCTCGGGGAAGCGGCGCGACGGGCGTTAGCACTCCGTCGGGCGCGTCAGTTTTCTCGACCACAGACGACCCCAACTTCGCATGACGGCATGCGGTCCATCCCAAGCCGCCGCCGAATCAAGAAACTTCCACCGGAAACAATCGGAAGAGTCTCGCAGGCCAACAAGCGGGCGCAGGCCCGACGAGACTCCAAACGCTGACGAGATCCCGGATTTCGATGCGCTGCATCCGGGCTACAACCCCGCTACTTTTATCCCGCTTTCCGGCGCCGGCGATCCAGATGATACGTCAGCGCCAGCGACAGGCAGACGGTGAGCTCCTGCTTCGGCAGCGCGCCGGATACGGGCAGCAGCAAAGCCCTGGTCTGCCGATATTCGAATTGATCGGGAAAGCGCTCGCGGAATGTATCGACCAGCGTCGTCTTGCAGTTGAACAAAATCGCGGGGTGCTCGCTGTCTTTCACGCGCCCGAGTCGAATGGTTGAGCCGCTGCCGGTCTCATCGGTCAGATAAGCAGGCTCGCCCCATTTCAACGTCTCGGTCAGCGGACCGACGTCGTCATGCGCCTTGGCCGTCGCAAAAATGAGCTTGCGTACGTCGAGAAGACGCCGGCGGATCGGCAATGGAAAGGCGTCGAAGGCCCGGCTCACCTCACGCGGCAACAGCGGCTCAGTCACGGTTTCACTCTCGATGGATCGCCAATCGGCCTGTGCTGCGCCGGATCAAGCCGGCAGGCCTGCTCCGAGAAGGCCCGCCTCGTAGCGCTGACGGTCGACGTCGCGCTTATAATGCTGGGTCGAGAGATGATTGGCCACCGAAAATGCCGGCTCACGCTTGAGAACTTCGGCCGCGTGCGCGCCGGCCGCAACCGCGTTGCCCATTTGCGCGAAGATCCCCGCAAGGAACGCGTGATGGGTGTGATCGGGGCGTGTGATCCGTGAGAAGGCCTCGGCGGCTTCGGCATATTTCTCGGCACTATAATAGGCGCGCCCGAGATGGCTCCAGAAGCGTTCCGGGTGATACGGGTTGAGCCGCATCGCCTTCTTGATCCAGTCGATGCCCTCCTCCGGCCTCCCCAGCCAGGTCAGCAGCTCGCCCTGCTGCACCACCACGAGATCGTAGTTCGGGTTGAGCGCGAGCGCGCGCTCCTGATGGTAGGTGGCCTTGTCATGGTCGTCGCGGTTCAGATTGAGCGCCGCGAGGATGCGGTGGACGTCGCTGTCATTGTCGTCGAGGGCCAGCGCGGTCTCCAGCTCCGAAGCCACCTGTTGGAAGGTGGCGTCGCGATCCGCGCACCAGCTATAGACCCAGGTCTGGCCCAGGACGCACGCCTTCCACGCGTGCGCGTGAGCATAGTTCGCGTCGAGTTCGACCGCCCGGTCGAGCAGAAGTTGCGCCCGCGCATTGTCTTCGCGATTGGAGCGATGGTGCAAGACCTTGGCGGCCAGCACGCATTCATAAGCCGCCATGTTGTCCGTGGGCTTGCGGTTCGCGCGATCGTGCGTGGCCGCCTCGACGCGGCCGGGCAACGTGGCGGCGATCGCCCGTGTCATCTCGTCCTGGATGGCGAAGATGTCCTTGAGCTCGCCGTCGTAGCGTTCGGCCCAAATGTGCCGGTCGGTTTCCGCATCGATCAGCTGCACGGTGACGCGGACGCGATCTCCGGCCTTTCGCACACTGCCCTCGATCACATAATCGACGCCGAATTCGCGGCCGACATCCTGCACCTTGACCGCCTTGCCCTTGTACACGAAGGTCGAGTTGCGGGAGATGACCAACAGGTCGTGGAAGCGCGAAAGCTCGGTGATGATGTCTTCGGTCAAGCCATCCGCAAAGAACTCCTGCTCGGGGTCGCCGCTCATGTTGGCGAAGGGCAGCACGGCGATGGACGGCTTCTTCGAGTTGCCCGTCGCCTTTGCAGTGTCCCTTGTGCCGTCTGATGCGCTTGCCGGCCCCTCCTCCAGTCGAATCCGGTAGACGCGGATTGGACGGACGATGTTCTTGACGTTCTGCTCGCCGATATCCTCGAATGCAACGCCATCAAGGCGCAGGCCGAGTTGGTCGCGTACCGCGCTCGAGATGCAGATACCTCCAGGCTCGGCCAGTGCCTCCAACCGTGCCGCGACGTTGACGCCGTCGCCGAAAATATCGTTCTGATCGACGATCACGTCGCCCAGATTGATGCCGATACGGAATTGTATCCATCGCGGCGGCGGGACGTCGGCATTGCGTCGCCCCATCCGGCTTTGAATCTCAGCAGCACACAGCACGGCGTCGACGACGCTATGAAATTCGACGAGCATGCCGTCGCCCGTCGTCTTGATGATGCGGCCGTGATTTTTGGCAATGGCCGGATCGATCAGCTCGATCCGGTGGGTCTTGAGGCGCGCGAGCGTGCCAGCCTCGTCGGCCTCCATGAGCCGACTAAAGCCGACCATGTCAGCCGCGAGGACCGCTGCGAGCCTGCGCTCTGGCCCAGGCACATCCATGGCTCGGTCCCTTCACCGAGCACCATAGCAGACGACCGGATTTTGCCCAAATCTGGTGCGCTGCAACTGCAGCCCGGGTCAGCCTCAGATCATTCCCAGCGCCTGCATGTAGGTCTCGAGAATCGTCTCGGCCTCGGCGCGCTCGTTGGGGTCCTGCTTGCGCATGCGCACGATGGTGCGCAGCGCCTTGACGTCGTAGCCGTTACCCTTGGCTTCGGCGAAGACGTCGCGGATGTCGTCGGAAATCGCCTTCTTCTCCTCCTCCAGCCGCTCGATGCGCTCGATGATGGATTTGAGCTGGTCTTTTGCAAATTTCGTCGCGGGCTCGTCGTCGCGAACGGCGGCGGAGGTGGCCATCTTGGTACTCCCAATGGAACTGGCAAAACGAGGTGACGCCGGCATCCTCACCGCGCGTGCTGGCTAGACCCTTAGGGTTCGGACCTCCGACGTTCAAGGCAGCATCGCGCTCGTCCACAGCGCGCCCACACCTTCCTGCAGGGAAGCAAAGAAAGCTGTTGTGTTTGCGACTCAGCGCGCGCGCCGTTCAGTGCCCGGGATGGACTTTCTTCATCGCTTCGAGCTGCTCGGCCGTGGCCGTGCCCTGGTGTTTCGCCTTCCAGGTCTCGTAGGGCATGCCGTAGACGGCCTCCCGGCTCTCGTCCTTGCTCAGGGCCACGCCCTGCGCGTCGGCTGCGTCCTTGAGCCAGTTCGACAGGCAGTTGCGGCAGAAGCCCGCCAGATTCATCAGATCGATGTTCTGGACGTCGCTCCGGTCGCGCAGATGATCGACCAGGCGCCGGAAAGCGGCCGCCTCGAGCTCTGTTCTGGTTTTGTCGTCGATTGCCATAGCTGGATCCCCTTGGGTTTGATGGTCACCCTTACGGATTTAGGTAGACCCTGTCACAGATTTTGCCATATCGCGGCGCAAACGGACCTGAGGCCGGCCCAAACCGGGTTCCGGCGCCTCTACGCCAAATCGTCAATGATCTGATATAGCCTCCGCGACAATGATCGCCGAATCTCCCCGCTTCCTCCTCCGCCTGCTCGCCCGGTTCGCTCCGGTGCTGGTGCTTGCCCTGTTCTGCTTCTGGAGCAGCCCGGCTTCCGCGGACTTCCGCCTCTGCAACAACACCTCCAGCCGGGTCGGCATCGCGCTCGGCTACAAGGACGCCGAGGGCTGGACCACCGAGGGCTGGTGGAACATCTCGTCCCGTTCCTGCGAGACGCTGCTGCGGGGCACGCTGGTCGCCCGCTATTATTACATCTACGCGATCGACTATGACCGCGGCGGTGAATGGTCCGGCCAGGCCTTCATGTGCTCGCGCGACAAGGAATTCACCATCCGCGGCACCGAGGACTGCCTGACGCGCGGCTATGACCGCACAGGCTATTTCGAGGTCGATACCGGCGAGCAGCGAGCCTGGACGGTGCAACTCACCGACGCCAATGAGCAGCCGGCACAGCCGCGCGTACCCGGCATGCCCGGCCCGGTTGGCCCGGGTGGCGGCGTTCCGGGTTTGCCCAATGGCCCGCCCGGTGCTACGCCCCCGGGCTCGCCCGGCCTGCCACCCCCGTCTGGAAATAAGCCATGAGGCGTCTTCGCCGTATCAAGATTCTCGCGACCCTGGGACCCGCCTCTTCAGACCTCGCGATGATCCGCCGCCTGTTCGAGGCCGGCGCCGACCTGTTCCGCATCAACATGAGCCACACCCCGCATGACAAGATGCGGGAGCTGGTGGCGACGATCCGCAACGTCGAAAGCAGTTACGGCCGCCCGATCGGCATCCTGGTCGACCTTCAGGGACCGAAGCTCCGGCTCGGCGCCTTCGCGGAAGGCGCGGTCCAACTCCAGAACGGCCAGACCTTCACGCTCGATTCCGACAAGACGCCGGGCGATGCCACGCGCGTCAACCTACCCCATCCCGAGATCCTGGCCGCGCTGCGGCCTGGCCATGCGCTGTTGCTCGACGACGGCAAGGTGCGGCTCATCGCCGAAGAGACTTCGAAAGAGCACGCAGTAACCCGCGTCGTGGTCGGCGGCCGGATGTCCGACCGCAAGGGCGTCAGCCTGCCGGATACCGACCTTCCGGTCTCGGCGATGACGCCGAAGGACCGCGCCGACCTCGAAGCGGCACTGGTCACCGGCGTCGACTGGATCGCGCTATCTTTCGTGCAGCGCGCCGACGACGTGATCGAAGCCAAGAAGATGATCCGCGGCCGCGCCTCCGTGATGGCCAAGATCGAGAAGCCGCAGGCGATCGACCGCCTCGCCGAGATCATCGAAGCCTCCGACGCGCTGATGGTCGCGCGCGGCGACCTCGGCGTCGAGCTGCCGCTGGAGCGCGTGCCGAGCCTGCAGAAGCAGATGACGCGGATGGCGCGCCGCGCCGGCAAGCCGGTGGTGATCGCAACCCAGATGCTGGAATCGATGATCCAGTCGCCGGTGCCGACCCGCGCCGAGGTCTCCGACGTTGCCACCGCCGTCTATGAAGGCGCCGACGCCATCATGCTGTCGGCGGAATCGGCGGCCGGCAAATTCCCGGTCGAGGCGGTCTCGACCATGAACCGCATCGGCGAGGAGGTCGAGCGCGACCCGATCTATCGTTCTGTGCTCACCGCGCAACGGCCTCCGCCGGAATCCACCGCGGGCGACGCCATCGCCGACGCCGCGCGGCAGATCGCCGAAACGCTCGACCTGCCCGCCTTGATCTGCTGGACCAGTTCGGGCTCGACCGCCTCGCGCGTGGCGCGCGAGCGGCCGAAGCCGCCGATCGTGGCGATCACGCCGAACATCACGGCCGGCCGCCGGCTCGCCGTGGTCTGGGGCGTGCATTGCGTGGTGGCGGAAGATGCGCGCGACCAGGACGACATGGTGAGCCGGGCCGGCCAGATCGCATTCCGCGACGGCTTCGTCAGGGCCGGCCAGCGCGTGATCATCGTCGCCGGTGTGCCGCTCGGCATCCCCGGCACCACCAACATGGTGCGCATCGCCACCGTTGGCCCCGAGGGCAATCCGGATATCTGATCTCGCGCGGGCCCTTCGACAAAAAAAGTCGAAAACAACCCCATGCACAGTAGCCGTCAAGTGCCGGCACGGTGCCTTACGGACCGGGCGAAACCATTGATGTGCCGGGCCAATCAGCGCGCGACGCGCACCGGCCGATAGCTCAGGCTCCGACCAGTGCTTTCGCGGTCGGCAGCAGCGTCTGCTGCACCACCAGACCGCGGGCGCGGGCGTCCATGACGCCGACGGCACGCAGTGCGAGCAGCGTCACGGTCTGCACGGCATCGCGCATCTTGCCGGGATCTTCCAGATTGTCGGGCGCGAGCGGCCCGACCAGCGCCTCATGCAGCGCGCCAAGCAGCGCGGTCGCGGCGAGCGCAGTGTCCTGTGCCGGCAGATGGCCGGCGCGCACGGCGGCGTCGATCCGCCCCGCCATCTCGCCCGCGATCTCGCGCCGGCTCGCAAGCCTGGAGGCACTGACATCGACATCGACCGGCTCGGCCAGGATGCCCCAGGCCAGCCGGCGCTGCGACAGCGTATGGACGGCCACGGTGGTCACGGCAGCCGCCAGCGCCGAGGACGGGCCGGGCGCGGCATCGGCCGCACGGCGGATCGCCGCGAGCTCGTCGCGGGACACCTCGGAAATCAATTCGGAGATCAGCTCGGCCTTGGAGGGGAAGTAGCGATAGACGGTGCCTGCCGCCACACTGGCCCGGACCGCGACTGGCGCGATCTGCACCGCCGCCATTCCGCCTTCGGCCGCAGCCTCCCTCGCCGCCGCCAGAATGGCGCTGCGCCGAGCCGCAAGGCGCTTAACCACTTGATGCGTCCGCCGATAAACCATGGCGCGCTTCCTGTCCCACCCGCCAACCGCACGCCGCGGCCGAACGCTTCGTCATCGAATTACTACAAATCGCCCCGCAAGGACTGAACAACTATTCAGGGTGGATGACAAGAAGCAAATGCGTAAAGCGTCACACGCCGGAGGCGGGATCGCAGATCGCTCAAATTGCAGCGTATCGGTTGGCGAACACTAACCACAATTATTACCGCAGTCTTAAAGCGGGTCCGCGACTGTGACCGCGATCCATATCGGTGCAGCATGGTCGACACGGACGCCCGAACTGCCTGGCAGCTCTTCCACCTGAACTGGCTTCCCATCGCAACCATGGGCGGCTTGCTGGCGCTCGGCCTCTCCGTCACCGACCTCAGGCTCGAGCCGGTCGCCTACGGCATCACGCTCGCGATCGCGGCGACCTTCATCGCCATCGCCTATCACCACCGCATCGCCAAGGGCGATCTCGCCGATCCGAAACTGGTGTTCTCACTCGGCACGATCGGTCAGGTCATCCTCACCTGCGCCATCGTCGGACCGCTCAGCTATGTCGCCGGCAAGATGGGCTGGCCACTCCAGGACCAGGCGCTGCTCGCGATCGATCGTGCGCTCGGCCTCGATCCCGAGCCGATCGCGCGCTACGTCAACGATCATCCCTGGCTCGCGGACGCTCTTGCGCGCGGCTACGGTCTGATCAAATGGCCCCTGCTCGGCATCCCCGTCGTGCTGGCGCTGACGGCGCGTTACGTGCGGCTGCAATTGTTCATGCTGGCGATGAGCCTCGCGCTCGCCATCACCATCGCGATCTCGGCGCTCGTGCCGGCCATCGGCACTTATTACGGACTGCAGTTGCCGGCCGCGCATTTCCCCGACATCAACACCGCGGTCTACGCCGGACAGCTGCGCGACATCCTGGCGCTGCGCGACGGCAGCCTGCACGAGCTCGAACTGTTCAAGCTCGCAGGCATCGTCTCGTTTCCGAGCTTCCACGCCGCATCCGCCGCGCTCTACGTGTGGGCGCTGTGGCCGGTGCGCCGCATCGGCGGCATTGCCGCTGCGCTCAACCTCTTGATGATCGCGGCGACGCCGGTGATCGGCGCGCATTACATCATCGACGTCGCCGGCGGCATCGCGCTCGCAGCCGGCTCGATCTGGGCCGCGAAATTCTGTCTCGCATGGTTGGGGCGCGCGCCGCGGGCCTCTGCGGCAACTGCCCCATCCGCGGCCTGGCAGCCCAGCCTCGCGGAATAGCGGCGCGACAGGCCGGTCTTCTCGCGGCACGCAATCTCATCCGAATGTGGTGGTGGGCGCTTCCCCTGCGGCCATCCTTCGAAACGCTGGCGCTTCCTCGTCATTGCGGGCGCAGCGAAGCAATCCAGGAGTTTCTCCGCCTAGGCAGTCTGGATTGCTTCGCTGCGCTCGCAATGACGTTGTGGGTACACCGTGCTCACCGTCTACGGCGTGCCCTACGAGCTACGGGCTTCCCGATGTCGTGCGCCCAAACGAAAAGAGCCCCGTCCAGGACGGGGCTCTTTGTATTCCTGGTTCGTCAGCTCTTACTTGAGGCTGGACGAGATCGAACCGAACTTGGTGTTCAGGGTCGAGCCGAGGTTGTTGACGACGGTGATGATCGCCAGCGCGATGCCGGCAGCGATCAGGCCGTATTCGATGGCGGTGGCGCCGGATTCATCCTTCACGAAACGCGAAACGAGGTTCTTCATAAAACTGCTCCCAAAGAGGACACGAGGCTACAACTGGTCTGGTCTTTTTGGCTTCCCAGCGCCTTCTGACCATGGAACCGAACGTAAGGGCAAAAAATTGCGCCGCAGTTAATTCGACTGCGTAAACACAGAGCGGTTTGCGTGTATTCGACGATGGTAAACCGAAATGTAAAACGATCAGTTAAATTGCCAGGAAACGAACCGGCGCAGCTCTAGCGGTTTACCCGAAGTTATGACCGCCATGGTCCAATGCCGTCCGCTCGGCCAACCCGACAAGAACAAGACGAGGCGGCATGTCCATTTCCTTCACCAACAGCATTGCGGTGCAGAGCCGCGCGCGAGCGCTGGTGCCGCTGTGTGTCGGCGCTGGCGCCTATCTCTTCTTCCTCTATATCGGCGACACGCTGCTGCAGGATTCCGACTCGTTCTGGCAGATCAAGATCGGGCAGTGGATCCTCGACCACCACGCCCTGCCCTATACCGACTTCTATTCCTTCACGCGGCCGGGGGCGCCCTGGATCTCGACATCGTGGCTGTCGCAGGTGCTGTTCGCCTTCTCCTATGCGCAGTGGGACTGGGCCGGGCCGGTTGTCTTCACCGCGCTTGCGATTGCAGCGTCGGCCGCGGTTTTCGTCTACCTGCTCGATGCCCATCTCGAAATTCCGCGCTCCGTGCTGTTCGCGATGCTGGCGGTCGTGCTGTCGCTGCACCACATCCTGGCGCGGCCGCACATCCTGGCGCTGCCCGTGATGATCGCGTGGGTCGGCATGCTGATGGCGGCGGCCGACCGCAAGGGCACGCCGTCCTGGTACTGGCTGCCGCTGATGTCGCTGTGGGCGAACCTGCATGGCGGCTTCGTGCTCGGCCTCGCGCTGATCGGCCCGATGGCGCTCGAGGCTATCTGGACTCTCGATTCCGGCAAGCAGGTCCGGCTGCTCGCACGCTGGTTCCTGTTCGGCGTCGCTGCGATGCTCGCTGCCTGCGTCACGCCCTATGGCTGGCACACGCTGCTGGGCGCGACCAACATCCTCAATCTCGGCGAATTGCTGTCGGTCATCTCCGAATGGATGCCGGCCAATTTCGCCTCGTTCTCTGCGTTCGAAGGCGCGCTGCTCGGCCTGATCGCAATAGGCCTGTTTCGCGGCCTCACATTGTCGCCGCCGCGCATTCTCCTGATCCTGCTCTTCACCTGGATGGGGCTCACCCATGTCAGGAGCATCGAGGCCTTTGCGTTCCTGGTGCCGCTGGTGCTGGCCAAGCCACTTGGTGAAAAATCTCCGCTCCCGCAACTCGACGCGCAAGATACCGAGCGGGGCGCCGAGAGCTGGCCGGCCCGCTATGTCACCGTGACGGGCGCGCTGATGATCGCGGCGGCGGCCTGGACCTCGACCTCGATCTACATGTCGCATCATCGTTTCACCTTCACGATGGGACAGACGCCGGTCGCCGCCGTCGATCTGCTCCAGCAACGCAAGGCGCAGCGCATCTTCAACGCCTACCAGTTCGGCGGCTACCTGATCTCGCGCGACATCCCGGTGTTCGTCGACGGCCGCGCCGAGCTCTATGGCGAGAAATTCGTGATGGACTTCTTCAAGGCCGTGGAGGTCAAGAAGCTCGACAATTTGACCCGGCTGCTCGAGGAAAACAGGATCGACGCCACGCTAATGGTCGCCGATGCCCCCGCCGCGCAGGTGCTCGACCACATCAAGGGCTGGAAGCGACTTTACGCCGACAACATCGCCGTGATCCATGTGCGGGACGGCGAGCGAGAGCCGGCCACGCCGGCGAAACCATGACGATCGCGGCCAGTCTTCCCATCGCGCGGCGCCAGCGCAATCTGGCGCCGCTGTGCGTTGCGGCTGCGACCTATCTGCTGCTGCTGGTGAGCGGCGACAGTTTGCTGCACGATCCAGACACGCTCTGGCAGATCAAGGTCGGTCAATGGATTCTCGATCACCGCGCCGTGCCCTGGACCGACTTCTATTCCCTGACGCACGCGGGCGAGGTCTGGCTCTCGACGTCCTGGCTGTCCCAGGTGCTGTTCGCAACGACCTATTCTTGTTGGGGATGGGCCGGGCCGGTCGTCCTGACCGCGGCCGCGATCGCATTGGCGATGGGATTGTTGCTGGCCCTGCTGCAACGGCATCTCGATCTGCCCTACGCGCTGGTGTTTTGCCTGCTGGCGATGACGCTGGCGGCGCCGCATCTGCTGGCCCGTCCGCACGTGCTCGCGCTGCCGGTCATGGTCGCCTGGGCCGGCACCTTGATGGCCGCGGCCGATCGCGGCCGCGCGCCCTCCTTCCTGCTGCTGCCGCTGATGGCGCTGTGGGCCAACCTTCACGGCGGCTTCGTGCTCGGACTCGCCTTGATTGGCGCGATCGGGCTTGAAGTGCTCTGGCGCGCGGCGCCGGCGCGACGGCTGGCGCTCGCATGGCGCTGGACCGCATTCGGGCTAGCGGCGCTGGTGGCGAGCTGCTGCACGCCCTACGGCATAGACACCGTGCTGGGTGCTGCGCGCATCCTCAGCCTTGGCAAATCCTTCGCGGTCATCGCCGAATGGCGCCCGGCCGATTTCAGCTCGTTCAGCCCGTTCGCGGCCGCGCTGCTCGCACTGCTCGGTCTCGGGCTCTCGCGCGGCCTTCTGCTATCGCCGCCGCGCGTGCTGCTGATCCTGGTCGTCACCTGGATGGCGCTGGCGCATGTGCGCAGCATCGAAACCTTCGGCGTGCTCGTCCCGCTGGTACTGGCGCAGCCGCTGGGTGGTTGGATGAGGCGCACCGCATCGGATGCGCCGCGTACGCTGCGGATGGCGCCGGCGGCGCTGGCTGCGGTGGCCATCGTGCTCGCGACCGCAAGCGTAACCGCTACCTTTGCTGCACATCACACCTTCGAATTCTCCGCGACGCAGACACCGGTTGCCGCTGTCGATGTTCTGACTGAACGCAAGGCCGCGCGCATCTTCAATTCCTATGGCTTCGGCGGCTATCTGATCGTTCGCGACATCAAGCCTTTCGTCGACGGACGATCGGAGCTCTACGGCGAAAAATTCCTGATGGACTATTTTGCCGCCGAAGACGGTCGCGACGTGTCGGGCCTTTTACGCATGCTCGACGACAACCGGATCGACGCAACGCTGCTGATGCCGGATTCTCCGGCGGCGCAGATGCTGGATCATATCAGGGGCTGGAAGCGGGTGTATACGGACAAGGTCGCGGTGGTGCATGTGCGGGACACCACGGGCGGGCCGATATGATGCAGCCCCGGTAGCGCCGATGTCGCCTCGTCTCAAGCCGTGGCTTCTAGGACTTGCTCCCGTCGTTGTCGTTGCAGCGCTCGTCTTCTACCATTGGGATCGCCCCCGGATCTCCTTGAACCCGTTTTGCAGCGTCCGCTTTGCATATCGCCTGGATGTCACGATCGAGGTCGACGGCCGCCAGTACGCGTCGAACGCCATCAGCGAGCTACAGCATAATCGGATCAATACTGGAGGTTGGTGCAATCAGCCTATTGGGTCCATTGTCGCATTTCGCTTGGCCGATAGCCGCCTTGTGCTTCTCCGCGCAAGGCTATGCCGCGCGGCCGTCTCTGATTTCGCAGGTGGGCACGAAGCCTGGCCGACTGATCAGGGATACGAGGAAGCTCGCGCGGATGACAATTTCGTTGCCGCGATGAAGGAGCACAAGCAGGTCGACCTGATCGCCCTTTGCGGCGGCATCATTCGCGAACGGCCGACCGAAGGCGGGTATGGATACGACGGTTACATTGTCGACAGCGCAGATACGCCGACAAAATGGCGAGGATTTACCTTCGACAGCCAGAGCCCACGCGACCCTCGGCTCGTCTCGGCCACAGCGGAAGGCGCCAATCTTCCGCCTGACGATGGCCTTGAAACCATCGCTCCCGCAACCCCAGAGACAAACTTCGAATACGGAGAATGGGCGAATAGTCCCAGCGCAATGTTCTACTCGCGGCGGCGCGTCAATCAAAAGAACAGCTACACCGCTAGAGAGGAGCACCCTTGAATCCTGCCTGGACGCAATTGCGGCAGGTCGGCACGTCAGGACGGTCGCGTGCGTGGCGCGGCCACCACGACGTCGAAGTGAAGACGCAGCTCGTGGGGAGCCCATCATTCACCATCGATCACGAAAACAGAAAGGTCCCGATCAGCAGGCCCGCAGCGAAGGCGAGAAGCCCCAAAGTTGAGGCTGAAACGATACGGACGAGGATGCGAACTTGCTCCTCGTACTCCTCTTCTGCCGTCTTGTGGGACTGAGCCGTCATTGCAACTGCCCTGCCATCGCCCAGATTGGGCGGATCTACGCTCGAAATCATGGCCAAGGCGAGGCATTTTGGCCCCGCCGCGATGCCCTCCTCGTGATCTGGCGGGCCCCCCTTGAACGGGCAGGATCATTGAAGCCTCCCTTGAGGTCGCTGATCCCGCGTTAGCTATCAATTCCCCGTCCGCAATTCGCCAAAGCGCTCCCAGGTCTTGCCGTTAAAGCGCATGAACTGCATCTGGTCGACCGGGACATGGTCGGTCGCGCTGGTATTGATCTTGATGCCGGGCAGCAGCATCGGCAATTCGAGGTCATGGATCGCGAACGCCTGTTTCAGGATGTTCCCGGTCGACAGATCATCGCCGCAGGCTTTCAACACCGCTTCCAGCGCCATCGCGCTGTTGTAGGAATTGACGTAGTTGGTGTCGTGCTGGTCGGCCTCCGGCACATATTTCGTCATGAACGCGCGCCAGTCCTTGACGCCTGGATCGTCCTTCCAGTCGGGATCGTCGGGATCCTTCACGTAAGCCGTGGAGAGAATGCCGGTGCCGGCCTCCAGGCCTGCGGGCTCCATCACGGTCGAGATCCACACCGCGACGTTGGAGAGGAACGTCATGGGACGCCAGCCGATTTCAAACGACTTGCGGATCGCCTGCGCCGCGAATTTGGGCGTCGCCGCGATCACGAACACGTCGGCGCCCGATGCTTTCAACTTCACGATCTGGGAATCGATGGTCGGGTCCTGGATCTCGTAGGTCGCGTTGGTGACAACAGAATCGTATTGCTCCCCGAGCACGTCCTTGAGGCCGGCGAGATAGTCGCGGCCGTAATCGTCGTTCTGCGAGATCACGGCGAATTTCGCGTTCGGGTTTTTCGCCAGCGCATAGCGCGCGTAGAGCCGGGCCTCGTAGCGGAACGGTCCCTGCACGCCCATGGTCGCCTGCGGATATTGCGTGATGTCGGCGAATTTCGAGGCGCCGGAGCCGATGAACAGCTGCGGCACGTTCTTGGACTGGAGATATTTCGCGATCGCCGTGTTGTGGGCGGTGCCGATCGAGGAGAAGATCAGCGCGACCTCGTCGCTCTCCACCAGCCTGCGGGTCTGCTCGACCGATTTCGGCGGCGCATAGCTGTCGTCGAGCGAAATCAGATTGACCTTGCGGCCGTTGATGCCGCCCTTGTCGTTGAGCATCTTGAAATAGCCGACCTCGCCCTTGCCGAGCGCGCCGAAGGCAGAGACCGGCCCGCTATAGGGCATGGTCTGGCCGATTTTGATCTCGGTCGCGGTGACGCCGCGCATCTCGGCGGCGATGGATGGAATCGTGAATGACAGGAACGAAACGGCGCCAAGCGCGCCCAATGCCGCCGTAAAGCGCATCGGTATCCCCTCCCCTTTGTTGGTGCGATCACGCCGCACCTTTATTTGACGTGAGCATGCCATGACATCGCGGCAGACTCCAATCATTATCGCGACGGCGATCGCAGGGCGGTCGAACAGGAAGGCGCATCATGGTGCTTCGCAGTCTCTTCGTCGCGCTGCTCGTCGCGGTCTCGATCAATGCGGCGCATGCGGCACCGCAATGGCTGAGCCTGCCGCCGACGCCGACATTGCCAAAGGCGGCGCAGAGCGGCTTCGCGCCCGTCAACGACATCAGGGTCTGGTACGCAATGTTCGGCCGCGGCGAGCCGGTCATCCTGCTGCATGGCGGACTCGCCAATGCCAATTACTGGGGCCACCAGGTCCGCGCGCTGCAGCGGCACTATCAGGTCATCGTCATGGACAGCCGCGGCCATGGGCGCAGCAGCCGCAATCAGGAGCCCTATGGCTACGATCTGATGGCCTCGGACGTGGTCGGGCTGCTCGATCATCTCAAGATCAAAAGGGCAGCAATCGTTGGCTGGAGCGACGGCGCGATCATCGGTCTCGACATCGCCATGAAGCACCCGGAGCGGGTGAGCAAGCTGTTCGCCTTCGCCGCGAACTCGGATCCATCAGGCGTTGCCGATATCGCGTCGAGCGACGTCTTCAACGCCTACATCGCGAGAGCCGGCGAGGAGTACAAGCGCCTGTCGCCGACCCCGACCGAGTACAAAAGCTTCGTCGCGGAAATTACCAAAATGTGGGAGAGCCAGCCGAAATGGACGGCCTCCGATCTCGCGGCGATCAAGGTCCCGACCTGGATCGTGGATGGCGATCATGACGAGGCGATCAAGCGCGAGAACACCGAATTCATGGCGGCGAACATTCCGGGGGCCGGCCTGCTGATCCAGCCGGAGGTCAGTCACTTCTCGTTCCTGCAGGACCCCGAGCAGTTCAACGACGATGTGCTGCATTTTCTGGAACGTGCGCAGGGAGCGGCGCCGAAATGAGAAGCTTGTAGGGTGGGGTGCCCACCCTACTTTCCTCCGTCATTGCGAGCGCAGCGAAGCAATCCAGACTGCCACCGCGGAAAGACTCTGGATTGCATCGCTGCGCTCGCAATGACGGGGCGCTCAGTTGCCACCATCCGCAAATCGTCACCGCCAACAAAAAACGCGGCGTTTCCGCCGCGTTTTTCAATTCGATCTGCCGCTTGCGTTACGCCTGCGGCTGCGGCTCCAGGCCGGGATCCGGATCGGGCCGCGGGCGCGGCTTGCCAGCCGGGGGCACGGCGGAGGCGCGCGGCGTGGTCGGCTCGAGCACGGACTCGCGGTTCGGCTTCTTGCCCTTGAGCAGGTCGATGATCTCGTCGCCGGAGAGCGTCTCGAATTCGAGCAGACCCTTGGCGAGAGCTTCAAGATCGGCGCGCTTCTCGGTGAGAATGCGCGTCGCTTCGTTGTAGCCCTCTTCGACGAAACGCCGGATCTCGGTGTCGATCTTCTGGACCGTCGCCTCCGAGGCGTTCTGGGTGCGCGACACCGACATGCCGAGGAAAACCTCGTCCTGGTTTTCGCCATAGGACACGGTGCCGAGCGCCTCGGACAGGCCCCAGCGCGTCACCATCATGCGGGCAAGCCGCGTGGCCTGCTCGATGTCGGACGACGCACCCGAGGTGACCTTCTCGCGGCCGAAGATCAGCTCTTCGGCGACACGGCCGCCCATCATGATGGCGAGGCGCGAGGTCATCTGCTCGAGCGACATCGACAGCTTGTCGCGCTCGGGCAGCTGCATGACCATGCCGAGCGCACGGCCGCGCGGAATGATGGTCGCCTTGTGGATCGGATCGGTCGCGACGACGTTGAGGCCGACGATGGCGTGGCCGCCCTCGTGATAGGCCGTCAGCAGCTTCTCTTCCTCGGTCATGACGAGCGACTTGCGCTCGGCGCCCATCATCACCTTGTCCTTGGCCTCTTCGAACTCGGCCTGCGTCACCATCCGCTTGTTGCGGCGGGCGGCGGTCAAGGCGGCCTCGTTGACGAGGTTCATCAGGTCGGCGCCGGAGAAGCCCGGGGTGCCGCGCGCGATGGTCTTGAGGTTGATGTCCGGCGCCAGCGGCACCTTGCGGACGTGGACCTTGAGGATCTGCTCGCGGCCGACGACGTCCGGATTGGGCACCACGACCTGACGGTCGAAGCGGCCGGGACGCAACAGCGCGGGATCGAGCACGTCGGGACGGTTGGTCGCGGCGATCAGGATCACGCCCTCGTTGGCTTCGAAGCCGTCCATCTCGACCAGCAACTGGTTCAGCGTCTGCTCGCGCTCGTCATTGCCGCCGCCGAGACCGGCACCACGGTGACGACCGACGGCGTCGATTTCGTCGATGAAGATGATGCAGGGCGCGTTCTTCTTGGCCTGCTCGAACATGTCGCGGACGCGGCTCGCGCCGACGCCGACGAACATCTCGACGAAGTCCGAACCGGAGATGGTGAAGAACGGCACATTGGCTTCGCCCGCAACCGCACGCGCGATCAGGGTCTTACCGGTGCCGGGAGGTCCGACCAGCAGCACGCCGCGCGGAATGCGGCCGCCGAGGCGCTGGAACTTGCCGGGGTCGCGCAGGAATTCGACGATCTCCTGGAGATCCTGCTTGGCCTCGTCGACGCCGGCGACGTCCTCGAAGGTGACGCGGCCATGCGCTTCCGTGAGCATCTTTGCGCGCGACTTGCCAAAGCCCATCGCCTTGCCGGCGCCGCCCTGCATCTGCCGCGACAGGAAGATCCACACGCCGATCAGCGCAATGAACGGCAGCCAGGAGACCAGCAGCGAGACGAACCACGGCACGTTGTCGCCGGGCGGCTTCGCGGTGATCTGAACCTTGCTGTCATAGAGGCGCTTCACCAGCGTCGGATCGCTCGGCGCATACGTCTGGAAGCTGGAGCCGTTGGTGAAGGTGCCGTGGATGTCCGGGCCCTGGATCACGACGTCGCGCACATTGCCGCGGTCAACTTCGCTCAGCAGCTGGGAGAAGGCGATGTCCTGCGAGGAGGCGCGCTGACCCGGATTCTGGAAGAGCGTGAACAACGCGAGCAGCAGCAGGACAATGATGACCCAGAGGGCGAAATTGCGCAGATTGGCGTTCATCGATCTTCCTTCGTGGTCGCGCGGATCGCGGCCTGATCCTTGGGTAGTTATCTTGGGTAGTTGTCTTGGGTAGCTATCTGGTCAGCACGAGGAAATCCCCAAGGAATCCTCTCGGTTAGACGCATACAATTTAGGTGCCGCCCCGGTCGCTGCCAAGGGAACGAGATGGGACTATTTATCCCATCTTAGAGCGATTCCCGCTGAAATAATGGCGCCGGAATCGGGGTTTTTCACGCCTGGTTAAGGGTGGCCTGACGCCGCCCTGCCGAAATGGCCGGTGTCATGATCCGCCCTTATCCGCCGCTTTGCGCCGCCGGGCCGGCGCCGGCGCGACGTGGATACGCCCTCCGACAAGGCTGATCAAGGCTCCCGCCAGCGTCTGCTTCAGGATCGCACGACCATTTGCGGGTGCACGGGGACTTGCGGCCATGGTCTGATCAAGGATGGCCTGATCGAGCGCGGCCAGGAGGGTTTCGACCTTGCCGAGTTCCGCCGGCCCCTCATGGCCAAGGGCGTTGATGGCCCGCCAGAGGAGCCGCAGCCGGACCTCCTCCGGCAGGGAGGCGAAGGCCTTGGCCTCGAAACTTCGCGCGCCCGGGCCATGCGGCGCATCGCCGCGATCCCCAAGACCACGATCAAGACCACGATCCCGAAGGTGAAGGAAGCGCTCGGCGCCGTCGGTCAGCACCTCGACCGCCGTGTTGGCCCGGGCAAGCCGCGCGGCGAGCCGCACCAGATTGCGCGCATCGCCGCCCTCGCTCGCCAGCTGCGGCAACAGCGCCCGCAGCCGCGGCCGCGTGAAGGTGGTGTCGCGGTTGGTGGGGTCATCGGCAAAGCCGATCTTCGCCCGCGTCAAGGTCGCGATCAGCTGCGACTTCGGGACATCCAGCAGCGGGCGTGCCAGCACGATGCCGTCACGCATCGTGAGGCGCGCCATCGCCGACAGTCCGGCGATGCCGCTGCCGCGGAGCAGTCGCATCAACAACGTCTCGGCCTGGTCGTCGCGGGTGTGCGCGGTCAGCACATGGCTCGCGCCGGCGGCACGCGCGGCTTGCGCGAGCAGACGGTAGCGGGCCTCGCGGGCCGCGGCGGGCAGACCTGTTTTCGGCTTTGCGCCGCGCCAGCGCAGGGTCCGGTGCGTCAGCGCCAGCGCAGTCGCGAGCCGCTTGACCTCGCGCGCCTCGCGCGCCGCCTCCACCCGCAGGCCGTGATCGACGGTGACGACCACGAGCTTCGGGCCGCGGGCAAGGCTCCGCTGCCAGCGCGCCGCCAGCCACATCAGCGCGACCGAATCCGGCCCGCCCGAGACCGCGAGCACCAGCGCGGGGGCGCTTTTGAGATCGGCGAAGAGCCGCTTGGCTTCGCGCGCCGAGATCGGTGAGTTGTCGTCGTCTGACATGACGCTGCCTGGCAATCGTCAGACTGTTTAGCGCAGCACCACCCGAATTGTCAGGTTCTAACGCCGCGTGTCAGCACTTCACCCGCTTCTGCTCGCGGTCGACGGCAGCTTTGACGCCACCTGACGCACGCGGATATTTGCGGCCGACCTCGCCGAAGGCGGCGCAGGCGGCCTCCTTCTCCTTGAGCGCGGCGAGCGACTGACCGAGCCGCAGCAGCGCATCCGGCGCCTTGGCCGATTTGTCGTATTTGGTGGTGACGGCGAGAAAGGCCTCCGCGGAGTCGCGATATTGCTGGCGCTGGAAATAGCTTTCGCCGAGCCAGTATTGCGCGTCGCCGAGCAGCGGATCGCTCGGATATTTCTGCGCAAAGTTCTTCATAGTCTGTTCGGCGAGCGCGTAGTCCTTGCGCTGCATGTAGCCGATGCCGAGGTCGAACTCGTCACGCGGCGTGGCCGAGGGCGGCAGGGTCGCCAGGGTGCCGCCGGCGGCCGGCGGCGGATAACCGGGCTGGGCCGGCTGTGCGCCAGGCACTGCTGCTTGCGGATAGCGGCCGCCATTGTTGTTGAGATCGAGCGGCTCGCCGGCGCCGCGGCCGCCGGGCGCGCCGGCCTGCGCTCCCGCCGACGTTCCAGCCGACATGGGCTGCTGGCCGCCGCCAAGCGCGCGCGGCGAGCCCGGCGCGCTCGGATTCTGGTTCGGGTCAAACGCATCGCCGCGGCGGCGCGTGCCGGGGGCGCCAGACGCCGGCTGCTCCTGAACGATCGGCGCGGGAGCAGCGATCTGCGGCTGCTCGTAATTCGGCTGGGCGGCCTGCTGCTGCTGGCGATAGGCCGGCGCGACCTGAGCTGGCGGCACGGCGGCGGCGTTGGGCTGAACTGGGGCCTGGCCGGGCGCGCCGCCTTCGAGCTGCCGGACGCGATCTTCGAGCTGGCGGTTGCGATATTGCAGCTCTTCATTCTGGCCAGTGAGCTGGCGCAGCTGGTTTTCCAGCCGCTCGATCCGCATCTCCGGGTCGGCATCGTCCGACTGCGCGAGGACGGGCGAGCCGAGCGCGAGCAGCGCGGCGATCGCCACAGTGCCGGTAATTGCCTTGAATTTCGATGACATCTTGCCCTGACGACGAAAGCGAAATGGCCTGCGACGGAACCTTCGACGCGCCACACATTGAAGGGGAGTACGCCAAAAATGTGACTGGCACCACGGGGTTTCGGTCACAGATCGCTGAAACGAAACCGGCGCCCGAGAGGGCGCCGGCCGATGAATTTGTTTACACTTGGCTGACGGCGCGGGAGCTTTACGAGCTCGCGTTCAGCACGGTGACGGCGCGACGGTTCTGCGACCAGCAGGAGATGTCGTTACAGACGGCCACGGGCCGTTCCTTGCCGTAGGAGATCGTGCGCATGCGGTTCGGATCGATGCCGCGCGAGGCAAGGAACGAACGCACCGACTGGGCACGACGTGCGCCGAGCGCGATGTTGTATTCACGGGTGCCGCGCTCGTCGGCGTGACCTTCGATCGTGAAGGAGTAGCGCGGATAGGTCTGCAGCCACTGCGCCTGCTTCTCCAGGGTCACGGTCGCCTGCGGGGTCAGATCGGTCTGGTCGCTTTCGAAGAACACGCGGTCGCCCACGTTCACCACGAAATCCTGCTGGCTGCCAGGCGTCGCCGCGCTGGCCATCGCATCGGCACCCAGGTTCTTGTTGGCGCAAGCGCCCATCGACAGTGCGACGGCAAGCACCGCGGCCAGCTTCAATCCCTGGAGGATACGCATAGGATGTTTCATTCCGGAGCCTCCACGCTCACGTTTCGTCCACTGCTTTCCGGTCTACAGGGGGTTGGTTAAGCGAACGTTCCGTCAACCTTGATGGGACGTTGCTGCAGCCGGTCAAATGCCCCCCACCGGCGAAAAGCACCCGCGATGGTTAATGGGTTGTAAATGTGGCGCGAGGGTGAAGGCAAGTCGCTTCAGCCGGCAAAACGCTTGTTTTGCTTGAATTTTGGGCCTGAGAGGGCGGAACGCGGACCCGCGGATCGCGTCTAGCGAGCGGTCCCGACCGCAGACACTACCACGTCCGCGTTTCGCGACGTGGACAACAGCACCGGCCGATGAACAGCCGCGCGCGGGTTGCTGCGCTCAAACAGCATCCGACGCTCGAACGCACTGGAGCGCAGGATGGGAAAACGCGTCAGGACCTTTTCCCGCTGGTTGCGGACATCCGACGCCATCAGGACCGCCTTTTTTGTCGGCCAGCCAGGGAATCCACGCGGTTCGGGCGAGATCGTCTCGTGGAGAAAGATGCGGCGATAAAATGCCTGGTGGTCGGTACGGATCATCGCAAGGCCGGTATCGGCATTAAAATGATCGCATGCAATAAACGCCAGCCGCACGGTCAGATAGGGCAGTTCCGGAAACCGCTGGTGTTTTTCGGGATCAGCAACAAACCGACATGGATCGACAAAGACCTCGCCACGGTCGAGACGCGGATGCAGGACGTCTCCGAACACTTCGGTCGTATAGGACGTCCGCCATTCCGACGTCAGGACGTGGATGCGGACGGAACTGCAAAGCTCCCGATCAACATAGACACCGAAATTCCAGGTGTTGGGCGCTTCGTCGAAGCGATCGGTGACCCGTCGTGACTCCGACGGATCGATCAGCCCGGCATGCAAATAGGCCCGGTAACGCATCAAATAGAGGTTGTCTCTGTCTTCCGGAGTTTCAATGAGCCGATAGTCGATGCGGTCAAACAACGCGGCCCCCCGCGGAAGGAGCGCCGTGTTCGGTTCGGCTCCGGACTTCATCTGATACCTCTAGACTCCAAGCAACTTCCGCGAGTAGCCAGAGGTTAATAGTTCCTTAACCGAATTGCAAAGCCTTAGAAGTGTTAAGGTTAACCTTTGTGGCCCGCAAAACACGGGCAGCGCGTTGAGAGTTGAAAGACTGGAGAGCTATTCGGGAAGGGTCAGGCGATGGACCGCGATGACACCACGGTGAACTGGCCGTCCGGCATGCGGCGGCTGTGCGAGGCATTGAGCAGTTGGCGGATGCGCACCGCAGGAACCGGCCGGCTGAAGAGGTAACCCTGCGCCTCGGTCACGGTGCCGTCGGCGCTGATCAGTTCGAGCTGCTCGTTGGTTTCGATGCCCTCGACGACAACCGACATGCCCAAGTCAGCGGACAATCGCGCGACGCCGCGCAAAAGCGTGAGCGGACGGTCGGTATCGATGCCCTCGAGGAACGAGCGGTCGATCTTCACCTTCTGCATCGGGAAATTGTGAAGATAGCTCAGGCTCGAATAGCCGGTGCCGAAATCGTCGAGCGCGATGTGTACGCCGAGCGCATGCAGTTGCGACAGGATGTCGTGGGTGAGCTGGGTGTTGCGCAAAAGCGAGGATTCGGTGATCTCGATCTCGAGGCGATGCGCCGGCAGGCCCGAGACTTCGAGCGCGTAGCGGATCTCGCTCAGCACGTCGCGCTGGTGGAATTGCTGCGGCGAGAAGTTGACGGCGACGCTGACGCCTTCGGGCCACTTCATGCATTCCATGCAGGCCCGGCGCAGGATCCAGCGCCCGAGATCGACGATCAGGCCCATGTCCTCGGCAACCGGGATGATGTCGATCGGCGAGACCGTGCCGCGCACCGGATGATTCCAGCGCAACAGAGCCTCGCAAGTGGTGATCTTGCCGGACTTCAGATTGACCAGCGGCTGGTAGAACAGCTCGAACTCCTCGTTGGCGAGCGCCTTGCGCAGATCGAGTTCGAGGATACGGCGGGCCTCGACGGTTGCCGCCATCTCGTCGCGGAAGAAGCAGAAGGTGCCGCGACCATCGGCCTTGGCGCGGTAGAGCGCCATGTCCGCGTTCTTCAGAAGGGTATCTGCGCTGACACCCTCTGGCGGGGCCAGAGCGATGCCGACGCTGGCGCCGATCTCGACGAGATGATTATCGATGCGATAGCGCTCGCTCAGCCGCTCGACGATGCGGCGGGCGAGGCTTGCCGCGTCCTCGGGCGTGTTGATGTTCTGCTGGAACACGACGAACTCATCGCCGCCGAAGCGGGCGACGAAATCCTCCGGCCGCAGCATCTCGCGCAGGCGGTTGGCGACCGCGCAGAGGAGCTGGTCGCCGCAGGGGTGGCCGAGCGTATCGTTGACCTGCTTGAACTGGTCGAGATCAACGAACAACAACGCCGAGAGTCGCTCCGCATTGTGCGACACCGCCAGCAGATGTTCGATCTCGTCGCGAAAATTCACGCGATTAGGCAGAGCCGTGAGATCGTCGTAACGCGCGAGATGGGTGATCTTCGCCTCGGCGTTGCGGCGGTCCGTAATGTCCTCGAGCAACACCACCGCGCCACCGTCAACCATCGGCTGGACGGTCCAGGACAGCGACCGGTTCCTCTTCATGTCGGGATCTGCGGTGACGATTTCTTTCGCCTGTGAGCGCTCTATTTCGCCGATAATCAGTTCGCCGCTGGCAGCCGAGATCGATCCGGCGCGGACGCACGCCGCGACGATGTCACGCGCGTTTGTGCCGCTCTGCGCGAGATCGTCTGGCAGATTCATCATCGCGCCGAAGCGGTAGTTCATCACCGCCAGCTGTCCGTCGGGGCGGAACATGCAAAGCCCGTGCGGCATGTTGTTCAACGCCGTGTCGAACTGACCGGCCAGCGCTGCCTCGCGCTCGCGTGCCACGACCGCGCGCATGAATATTCTGTGCAGGTTGACCGATAGCTGCATGATCGCCATCAGAAAAGCGCCGCTCACGACAGCCATCGCGATGTAGTAGGGCGTTCCACGCCACGCCAATGCGATCACCGCCGGAGCGAAGATCAGCAAAGCCTGGAGATGGAACACCGCCGGCCGTCCGTACGCCCTGCCCGCACCGCCCGCCGCGATGCCGGTGGTGACCGACAAGGCGATCATGTGGGCCACCGCGTCGTTCGTCGCCCACAGGGCGGTGGAGCACCAGATGCCGATCGCAGCCGCCTGGATGTTTGCGCCGATCCGATAACGCTTCTGCCAGCGTTCGGCCGCCTCAGCGGTCAGGTTCGCCTTGCGCGCCTGATAGAGGCGCAAATCGATCGCCCGGACGGTCCCGGCCAGGACAAGAAGTGCCACGCATGCCCAGACGAGAGGTTCGCCCGTCTTCAACGCGGTCAATGCCGCACCGATGGACACGAAGATCAGCCCCGCAAGCAACGGACCGGGCGCTTCGAAGAACGAATCAATTTGCGCCGCCGAATTTGACGGCTGCCCCTGCTCCGGCTCTCCGCTCTGATTTGCAAACTGCATTTGGCCCGCACGCGCGTCGTGTTTGGAACGTAGTTTTAGCGAGCCGGTATGAAGTCTTTCTGAGGGAACATCGTTAAAGTCGAGTTGTTTTACAACGCAAGTAATTGAAATTCATAAATGGAAACAATGCACTAGGAAAAGTTTGCCGAGCACAACCTAAAGGAATGATTTCGGCGGGAAAACATCTCGCAAAGTTTTTCGAAAAAGGCGCACGTTCAAACGATTGCGCGCCAGGGGCCAGCCATTATTGGCCCGCTGTCGAAGACAGCAGCGGCGACCATGCCGGGTCGGAGGCGAAGCCCGGCGTCGGCACCTTCAGCTCGTTGCGACCGGAAATGTCGACGGAGAACAGCGACGGTCCGCCGGCGCCGCCGGGATCGCGGAAGAACATCAGCACGCGGCCGTTCGGCGAGAAGGTTGGGCCCTCATTGTGATAGCCGGACGTGAGCAGCCGCTCGCCGGAGCCGTCCGGCTTCATGACGCCGATCGAGAACTGCCCGCCGCCTTGCCTGGTGAAGGCGATGTAGTCGCCCTTCGGCGACCACACCGGCGTCGAATAGGTGGCGTTGGTGTCGTCCTTGGAGAAGGAGATGCGCTGCGCCTGTCCGCCGCCCGCCGCCATCACGTAGATCTGCGACCTGCCGCCGCGATCGGACTCGAAGCAGATGCGGGTGCCATCGGGCGAGTAGGACGGAGAGGTGTCGATCGCCGGCGTATCGGTGAGGCGCGTGGTCGAGCGCGAACGCAGATCCATTGCGAACAGGTTGGAATTGCCACCCTGCTGCAAGCTCATGATGACGCGCTGACCATCCGGCGAGAACCTTGGAGCAAAGGTCATGCCGGGGAAATTGCCGACGATTTCGCGCTGCCCGGTCTCGATGTTGAAGAGATAGACTTTTGGATCGCCCTGCCCGAACTCCATATAGGTGATCTCTTGCGAGTTCGGCGAGAAGCGCGGCGTCAGCACGAGGTCGGCGCCACGGGTCAGATAGCGCACATTGGCGCCATCCTGGTCCATCATCGCAAGCCGCTTGACGCGGCGCTCCTTCGGCCCGGACTCGTCGACGAACACCACGCGGCTGTCGAAATAGCCCTTCTCGCCGGTGATCCGCTCATAGATCTGGTCGGAGATGATATGGGCGATGCGGCGCCAATATTCCGGCGAGGTGAAATATTGCTGGCCGGTGAGCTGCTGGCCGGAGACGACGTCCCACAGACGGAATTCGGCCTTGAGCCTTCCATCCGGCTGCCGCGTCATGCGGCCGGTGACAAGCGCCTGCGCGTTGATGGTCTTCCAGTTCGGGAATTGCGGCGCCACGTCGATATTGCCGATGCGCTCGATGAAGGCGGCCTGATCGATCGGCGCGAACAGGCCCGAACGCTTCAGATTGTTGGTGATGACCTGGGTGACACCGTTACCGACGTCGGCATCGGACGGCGAGCCCGCCACGAAATTGGTGATCGCGATCGGGATCGGCTGGAATGCATTGGGGTCGATGCGGATGCGATCCTGGGCCTGGGCGAAGGCGCGTCCGCCTCCGAGCATCGCGAGCCCCGATCCGGTCAGGGTCATGAAGCGGCGGCGGTTCATCGATCGGACGTCATTCATCGGAAAATTCTTTTGCTCGGATGTCACAACATATCTTTCAGGCCGAAAGTCATCGGAATGGTCTTCCAGCTCTCGTACTGCTGCTTTGGCATGAACGTATAGACCTGGCACTGCACGATGGCGCGCTTGGCGCTCTCCGCCACCGCCTGCGCAATCGACCGCGACGGACCTCTGACCGCAACCACGATAGGCTCCGACGCCAGCGAGCCATCGATCTTCATGGGAATGTCGATGTCGGCTTCGTACTGGTCAGCGTCCTGCCCATTATAGGTCGGCGTGAAGCACTGCTTGACCCTGTTCTGGAATGCACCGCGCCAGGTCGCGACATTGTTGGCGGCGGTCCCTGTCGTCGATCCCAGCGAAGCGGACGCATTCAGCGCTGTCCCGGTGAGCTCGTGCCGGGTCGAATCGCGCTTGTCGAGGTCGCGCTGGATCTGCGCTGGATCGAACGAACGCTCCTTGGGCTTCGGCTGCTGCTGTGGCTGCACCGCCGCGACCTTCTGCTCAGGCGGCTTGGGCGGCGGCTTCTTGGTCTCCAGCTTCTTCTGGAGTTCGGCGATCGGATCTTCCTTGGCCGGATCAGGCTTCTTCTCCTGCGGCTTCGGCTCTTCCTTCGGTTTGGCCTCGGCGACCGGCTTGGGCGGCTCAGGCTTCTTTTCGACCGGCTTCTCGACGGGCTTTGGCGGCGGCTCCGGCGTCGAATTGGTTTTGATCAGCTCCTGCTTCTGGGTGACCTTGCCGACGGCGTCTTCCTCGGGCTTGGCCTCCGCGATCTTCTCGACCTTGGGCTTCGGCTCTTCCTTCTTGCCGGTCTTCTGCCCCGCCATCATCTGTGCGAGCTGGTCGGTGGAAATGATATCGATCGGAAGCGACTCTTCCGGGGCGATGAAGGCCTTGCTGCTAAAGGTGACCAGTCCCCATCCAAGCACGAGGACGTGGAGGGCAATCGACGCAACGAGTGTTTTGTCGACGTTTACCTTCACCGGTCTAGGACCCCTGATCCGCTTCCGTGACGAGTGCCAGCTTCTTGAAGCCCGCCCCGGACAACAGGCCCATGACCCTTGCGACCGTGCCGTAATCCGCCTTCTTGTCGGCGCGCAGATAGATGCGTTCTTCGAGGCCGCCGCGCGCGTCCGTGATCGCCTTCAGCTTCGGGATCAGTTCGTTGATCGCAATCTCGGAATCGTTGATGAACACCTTGCCCTTGATGTCGACCGACATCTGGATCGGCTTCTGGTCGTTCTGTTCGAGGCTCTTGGCCTGGGTCTGCGGCAGGTCGAGCGGCACGCCGACGGTCAGCAGCGGCGCCGACACCATGAAGATGATGAGCAGCACCAGCATCACGTCGACCATCGGCGTGACGTTGATCTCGGCCATGACCGGCTTGCGCCGGCTGCGACGGCCGCCGCCTCCGGACGAACCCGCGACGTTCATGCCCATGGCTTGGTGCCCAAATTGCCCTTCACACTATACATGCCGTCCGTCAGCCCCGTTCGTCGATCTGACGTGACAGAATGGCTGAAAATTCATCGGCAAAGCCTTCGAGCCGCTGGGCCTGCCGGTTCACCTCGGAGGTGAACTTATTGTAGAAAATAGTGGCAGGAATGGCGGCGATAAGGCCGACGGCGGTCGCAAACAGCGCTTCCGCGATACCGGGGGCCACCACCGCCAGAGAGGTATTTTTCGACGCCGCGATCGACTGGAAGCTCGACATGATGCCCCAGACGGTGCCGAACAGGCCGACGAAGGGGCCGGCGGAGCCGACGGTCGCGAGCACCAGCAGCCGGCGTTCCAGCCGCTCGACCTCACGGGAGATCGAGACGTTCATGACCTTGTCGATGCGCATCTGGAGGCCTGCGACCGAGCGGGCCTGGTTCTCGAACGAGCGCTTCCACTCGCGCATCGCCGCCACGAAGCAGGCCGCCATGGAATGCGTCGGCTTGGCCGAGAGCGTGCGATAGAGTTCCTCGATCGACTCGCCAGACCAGAACGCTTGCTCGAATCGGTCCATCGAGCGGCGGGTGCGGGCAAACAGGAAAATCTTGTCGATGGCGATCGCCCAGACCCAGACCGAGCAGGACAGCAGCCCCAGCATCACCGCTTTCACGATCCAGTGAGCCTGCCAGAACAGCGCGATCAGCGACACGTCGGCGGAAGCGGCAACCGGAAGGGCGGACTGAGCCACATCGGCCGGGTTCATCAGCAATATCCTCTCAAGGCGATCGTTCCACGTATTCCCGGGAGCAAAATGGCTGCCGGTTCCCCAAGGCCGCGCGTCACGGCGCAGCTCGCAAGCCTGCTCAAAGCCTTATCTTTTTGGTTTGCAGCGGCCCGTCCGAAGCCGGCCGTCTGCTTTCCCCGCCAAGATGTCAAAACTAAGGGCTCCGGGCGCGACTTTCCGTCATTTACCAGACGCCAGCGATAGTTAATGCGGGGTTACCGGGAGTGAATTAGGCAGCCGGAAAGGTAGGCGGAGCAGGCGGTTGGCGGGAGTCTTGGATACATCGAGGCTGTCCCCCGCGCGAGCTGCGTTCCCTCCCCCTTGCGGATCCTTTGCGGGGGAGGGTCAGGGGAGGCCCACACGGCACACTTTTTCGGTTGGCGTTCTCGCGGCGCATTCCGTCCGAGCGGGGCGCATCACACACGCCGAATCCGAAATTCGGTGAAGGCGCGGTCGGAAGCATCGTTATGCAGTTTGTGCCACGCGCGACGGAACTCCACCTCGCGATCGGCGATACAGCTCTATTGTTTTTGTCTGCAAACCGCCTGAGAGTGCCGGATGGGCCGCTCGTCAACCGATGGTGGTGGCTGATGAGCTGCCCGTCATACGGGAGATCCCCATGGAACAGATTCTGATCAACCTCGTCTCAGGCGCGCTTGGTGGAATTGGCGCGGGCAAGTCTTCGCCGACATTTGATCTCGGAATGGCTGGAAACGTCATTTCCGGTCTGGTCGGCGGTGGCGTGCTCGGCCAGATCGTGACGTTGTTGCTTCCGTCCGTCATGGCCGCAGCGCAATCGGGAAATCTCAGCGTTGGCGGCGTCGTGTCACAGGTTGTCGCCGGTGGCGCCGGCGGGGCGATACTCACCGCGATCATCGGCGCCTTCAAGAACAAGGCTGCCGCCTGATCCGTCGGACGTGATCTACCACTTCTCCTTCGACGTCCGCACGTCGAGCTCGAACGACCAGGCTCGTTCGGGCTGGCGGTAGAGGAAGGCGAAGGCGTCGACGATGCCCTCGATGCTGATCAGGCTGTCTTCGCGGCTTGCGGCGTCGGGGAAGCGCGAAAAGATCTTGTCGCCAGCGATCGCACCGTCGACCACGACATGGGCGACGTGGATGCCGTCGGGCGCGTATTCCTTGGCCATGGCCTGCGCCAGCGTGCGCAGGCCTGCCTTGGCCGAATTGAACGCACCATAGCCGGAGCGACCGCGCAGCGAGGCGCTGGCGCCGGTGAAGAGCAGCGTGCCGGCTCTCTTCGGCGCCATGCGGCGCACCGCCTCGCGGCCGAACAGGAAGCCGCCGAAGCAGATCACGCGCCAGGCGGTCTCGAAGTAATCGGCCTCCATCTCGATGATTTTTCCCGGCGTATTGTTGCCGGCATTGTAGACGGCGAGATCGAGGTTTTCGCCCGCGGCATCGAACAAAGCGGTGATGTCGCTCTCCTTGGTCGCGTCGGCGACGAAGGGAACGGCGACACCACCCGCCTTCGTGATGTCATCCACGACCGCCTGCAATGCCGCCTGCGTCCGGCCCGCGACGATCACCTTCAACCCATCGGCTGCAAAGCGCTTGCAAAGCTGGGCCCCGAGCCCGCGCTCCGGGCCGACGCCGATCACGATTGCCGTCTTCATTGTACATCTCCAAAGATTGAAAGCTGACGATGGGGCTCATGCCGCCGAGGCGGGCTCGGGGCAGTTGATCAGTCGCGCGGGATTGCCGACCGCGGTGCAGCCGCCGGGCACGTCACTGGTGACGACCGTGCCCGCGCCGATCTTTGCAAGATCGCCGATCCTGATATCGCCGAGAATGGTCGCGCCGGCGCCGATGTAGACGCCGCGGCCAATGCGCGGTGAGCGCGTCGGCAGTTCACCGCGGCGGCCGATGCTGACATTCTGGAGGATGGTGACCTCGCCGCCGATCACGACGTTGGCGCCGATCACGATGCCGGTGGCATGGTCGAGATAGACGGCCGATCCGATGCTGGCTGCGGGATGAATGCTGACCTGCAAAAGGTTCGAAGCCTCGTTCTGAAACAGCAGCGCCGCATCGCGATGATCGCGGCGCCAGAACCAGTTCGAGACGCGCCAGGCCTGCAACGCGACATAGCCCTTGTAGTGCAGCAGCGGCGGCAACAACGCGGTGATGGCGGGATCGCGGAGCGCAATGGACCGCAGATCGCGGCTCGCCGCTTCGATCAGGTTCGGCTCGTCGCGAAAGGCATCGAGAGAAAAGGCTGCGAAGCGCGCTTGCCCGACCGCGCTGCCGCCGAGCCGGCGCCCGATCAGATCGGCGAGCGCGGCGGCAAAACCATCATGGGCGAGAATGGTGCCGGCAAGAGCCTTGCCGAACACCGGATCGGCCTCCGCCGCGCGCTGCGCCTCACTGCGGATCTCCCGCCAGAGGCCGTCGCTCGCCATGATCGCAGCTTCCGCCATCGCCGCCCCCGATCCGTTCGCGTTTGCACCGGGAGATATAGGCGGTCTGCATCAAGGCGCCAGTCGTGCCGCCGGCGCGCGATTGCTCGCGGGCTCGAGGGTGGTTCGGGCCCGCTTGCGCAGGCTGAGCGCATAGAGCCAGCCGCCCGCCGCGACCAGAGCCGGAAGTATGAAGAGCGCGAAATCGCGGAGCGGGATCATGGGTCGATACTCGCTTTCGCAAACGAGATGGCGCGGCCGAGTGCAAGCCAGGCGAACCAATAAAGATAGAGGCTCATAAAGAGCTTCCAGGACTCGCCGACCTGCCAGTGCGGATAGAGTTCAACTTCCGCCGGCCATTTATTGAGAAACGCGATCGCCATCGGAATTAGGCCGCCGAACCGCCCGAACAGCGCGGTGGTGCGCTCGAGAGCCGCGATGCGCTGGGTGATCTGCTTGCGTGCGGCGTCGGTCATGGTCGTACCCGTTGGCGCGCGGGAGGCGCTGTCAGGATTTGGTCGGGCCTCGCGGGAAACGGGTTCTAAGGCGTCTGATATTCCTGAACACGGGCGTGGATAACGCCGCAAAACTGGCGACCTCCGGCACAAGAGCGAAAATGACAGTCGAGATCGGACGCACAGCTGCCGTAGACGAAACTGATGTAGCCCAGCACCGCGACGGCGGTCAGTCCAAGCAGGAAGCGGGTGGTGAGGTCCATGATGCGCGTCGTCCAGACATGAGCAGCGCGGCGGAGCGAGACAGTGCGCACAAGTCTTAGTGTCGAATCGCCGGCCGTTGGTTCTCCCCCAAAAACCAAACCGCCCGCCTGCGGGTTGCGCAGGCGGGCGGCTCGGGGCCATCAGGACTTTGGGGGCTTGCGCCTGAAGGCTTTGAGAGGTGTCAGTCCCCGGATCAACCTTTCCAGATCAGCCTTGCGGCTGGTCGGTCGGCGGCGGGGTCGGACGCGTCTTGTGCTGGGCCATGAACTGGTCGAACTCTGCCTTGTCCTTGGCGTGGCGCAGACGCTCGAGGAAGTTCTTGAATTCGACCTGCTCCTCCTCGAGACGCTGGATGGTCTCGCTGCGGTATTCGTCGAAGGCGCGGTTGCCGGAGGTCGGCGGACCGAAGCCAAAGCCGAAGCCACGGCGCTCCATGCGGCCGCGCATGCGGTCCATCTTGTACTGCATCCGCTCCATCTTGTTCTGCCAGCGATCCTGGTGGCTCCAGCAACCCATTTTTCTGCTCCCGAGTGTGAAAAAGAGAAGTGCAAGTCCGATCGGCCACCAGATGATGAAGCCGAGGATGGTCACGGCGATCCAGCCGGGATGCCAGGGCGTATCGAGCATATGGGGGCGCTCATACTGTTGGTCGTCTGAAGGGCCGCGCCAGCGATTGACATCTGCGGTGTAGGCCATTTCCGTCTCCATCAAGGCGTCTGAGCCGTTGTGAATGTAAATAACATTTACATAGCTAGCCCATCCCGCGATTTTGTCAAGCTGGCCGCCCGACAGGTCTGCCGAATTATTTGCGCAATTTTATTTCGGTTTGCCCCAGGGGCCGCCGGGCGGCACGCCAGAACCGGAGGGGGCCTCCGGTGGCACCGGCGGCGGCTCGGCGCTGTTCGCCGGCGGACGGCGGTCAGTCGGAAAGCCGAGCCCTCGCAGATAAATCAGCACCTCGGCTTCGAGCAACTCATCCGGCGACATCGGCAGTTTTCGCCGCGCGGCGTCGCCCCGGGAGAACAGTGACGCCACGCCATGCGCCATCGACCAGATGTGCAGCGCCATCATCATCGCCGGCGGCCGCGGCATGCCGGGCGGAGCGAGTGCTGCAAGCCGCTCGGCCGCAGCACGAATGACGTTAAATGCGCGCTCGCTTGCGGCTTGCAGGGCTGCATTGGCGTCGACCGGCAGACCCGATTCGAACATCGCGTTGTAGAAAGCCGGCTCCTCGCGGGCGAAGGCGAGATAGGCCCGGCCGACACGCTCGAATGCCGTGACGGTGTCGGGCCGCCCGTCGTCCCAGGCCGCCGTCAGCCGCGCCTCGAACTGCTCGAAGCCGCGCTGCGCGATCGAGGACAACAACTCGTCACGATCGCGAAAATGCCGGTAAGGCGCCGCCGCGCTGACGCCGGCCATGCGCGCGGCATCGGCAAAGGTGAAGCCCGCCGCGCCCTTCTCGGCGATCAGCCCGAGGGCGGCCTGCAACAAGGCTTCCTTCAGATTGCCGTGGTGATAGCCGCGCTCGGCGCGGCGCTCTTCCTTGCGCCAGCTCATGTGAACGAGCTTTACATGAGCTGGATGTGAAGGTCACTAGCGCCGACCGGATTTGATTAACCCGTATTTGCCGCAGACGAGGCTCTAGAGCCCCGTTCCGATGGAATCGGAACAGGGCTCTAGCTTCCTGTTTTGACGCATTTCCTCTACGCGAACCGGTATCCACTGCGCTCGAAAACGCTCTAGCCGCCCGGGATCGGCAGCACCGGCATGATCTCGACGCGTTCGCCGGGGAAGATCGCGAAGTGCGGGTGGTTCTCGAACATCTTTGCGGCGGCCTCGTGGGACGCGGCGCGGACCACGGTGAAGGCGCCCATCTCGTTGGCGATGTCAGTTGTGCCCTTCCCGTCGACCTTCTTGGTCTTGCCGAGCGGCCCGCCCATTGCCTGGATCGCGCCCTGGTGCTTTTCGACCCAGGCCTTCCAGGCGGCGATGCCCTCTATTTCCTTTGCCTTGCGCTCGGCCTCGGACAGCGCATTCCACGCGGCCATGTTCGAGCTCGTCTTGCTGCCGAGGAAAACGGCGAGATAGGTGTCAGTGCTCATCGGTTCTCTCCCTGTGTTGACGGATTGACGACGGCCGCGAGGCCGCGTTGGTTATTTCCTCTTCAGGTCCCCAAAGCCGGCGACGACCTCCTGCACTTCCGGCGAAAAGTCGCTCATCTCCTGTACCTGGCGGATCTCGATCACCTCGTTGGGTGATCCCGGGCACTTCTTGGCCCAGGCGATCGCCTCCGCGCGCGAGGCGACTTCGATCATCCAGTAGCCGCCCAGGACTTCCTTGGCTTCGATGAAGGGGCCGTCGGTCACAACAGGCTCGCCGGTCGCAAAGGAGACGCGGGCGCCCGTCGAGGGCGGATGCAGGCCGTCGAGCGTGATCAGCACGCCGGCATCCTTGAGCGCCTCGTTGTAGCGCATCATCGCGGCGACGCGCTCGGGATCGAGTTGCACGTCCGCTGGCGCGCTCTCGTAACCGAGCGGGATCATCAGCATCATGAATCGCATGGAAGTCCTCTTTGGCTTCGTGATTCCGGGACGCGCCGTCAGGCGCAAGCCCGGAATGACAACGGTACCTTTGTAAGACGAATGGCCTTTTATGGAACCGACACGGCTACGAGAATTATTTTGAAGGTCATTGCGCCGGCCGCCGGCGCGCCGGCGGGCATCACCAGCCAGATCAACCTGCTCGCGCTCAACGCCACGATCGAATCGGCGCGCGCGGGCGAGGCCGGCCGCGGCTTTGCGGTGGTCGCTTCCGAGGTGAAGAACCTCGCCAACCAGGCCAAGCAGGCGACCGACACGATCACGTCGGAAATCGACGCGCTGAACACCATCTCGGGCGACGTCGCGAGCTCGCTGACCGCGATCAAGGTCGCGATCGCCGGCGTCAACGAGTTCATCGCCTCCACCGCCGCCGCGGTCGAGGAACAGAGCATCGTGACCTCGGACATGTCCTCGAACATGCAGCGCGCGGCGGCGGAGCTGTCCTAAGTAGCCCTTGCTCTCCACCCGTCATCCTGAGGCGCTCGCCGTGCAAAGCACGGTGAGCCTCGAAGCATGGATTGGCCCCAGATCCAGCCGGGCCGTCGCCCTTCTTGCCAGAACGAAAGCGAAGTAAAAGCGCTGGCCGCCCGTGCGGCTTCCGTTCCGACAGAAGGACAGACCAGCCAATGCCTCAAGCCCCGCAAAAAGTCGCCCTCGTCACAGGAGCCGCGCGCGGCATCGGACTTGCGACCGCGAAGAAATTCCTGATCGAGGGCTGGCGCGTGGCGCTGCTCGACATCGAGGGCGAATTGCTCGGCCGTGCCGTTGCCGAAATCGGCCAAAGCGAGGTGACGCTGGCGCTGACCTGCGATGTCTCGGACGTAGCTGCGGTCGGCGCAGCGATGAAGGCCGTCGAACAGCGCTTCGGTCGGCTCGATGCGCTGGTGAACAATGCCGGTATTGCCGTGTTCGCGCCGCTGATGGAGACCTCGGAGGCCGACTGGCGCCGCGTGCTCGAGGTCAATTTGACCGGCCCGTTCCTCTGCACCAAGGCCGCGGTGCCGCTGCTGCGCGACAGCGATGGCGGCGCCATCGTCAACATCACCTCGATCTCGGCGGTGCGCGCCTCGACGCTGCGCTCGGCCTACGGCACCAGCAAGGCGGGCCTCGCCCATCTGACCAAGCAGCTCGCGGTCGAACTCGCCTCGCTCAACATCCGCGTCAACGCCGTGGCGCCGGGGCCGGTCGACACCGCGATGGCGAAGCAGGTGCACACCAAGGAGATCCGCGCCGACTATCACGACGCCATTCCGCTCAACCGCTATGGTCTCGAAGAGGAACTCGCGGAGGCGATCTTCTTTCTGTGTTCCGGGCGGTCGAGCTACATCACCGGCCAAATTTTGGCCGTCGATGGCGGCTTCGATGCGGCGGGTATCGGCCTGCCGACGCTGCGCGGGCAGCGGCGGAACGGGTAGGAGTGCTGCATGCAACGCGCCGCTTTCGTCACGCTCACGATGCTCGCGACCGCGTTGCTCGCGGCAACGCCCGCTTCCGCCGAGGTCCGCATCATCCAGAGCCCCGGCGGACAGGTCGGGCCGTTCCTCGATCTGTTCGAGAAGGTGCGCGCCAGCGGCGAGCGCGTGGTGATCGACGGTCCCTGCCTCTCCGCCTGCACGCTGGTGCTCAGCATCGTGCCGGGCGAGCGCATCTGCGTCACCAGGCGCGCCGTGCTCGGCTTCCATGCGGCGCGCTCGGTCGACCGGCGCGGGCGTTTCTATACGGAACCGGAAGCGTCCGAAGCCGTACTGCAGGCCTATCCCGGCCCGGTGCGCGACTGGATCAGCCGCCGCGGCGGCCTGACTGCGCGGCTGCTTCTGTTGAAGGGACGCGACCTCGCCGCGATCTATCCGCTCTGTCGATGATGCGGCGACGACGGGCGGCAATCGGTTCCCTGCGCGTATCGTGACCCTAGCGGACGCGGCTGCCGTCCGATGATTGAGCAGATGTCGCTCACAGATGGCGGTGACCGTCGCGGCACCGCAACTATGTCGTTCCCATGATCGTCGTGATGGGCATGAGCTTCATGCTAATTGCATTGTTCATCAGCTGACGAACGACGCGTTGCGCCGGCAGAATGCAACCACGTCTGTGAACCGCGTCACACTAAAGCCCAGTTGGATTGGCATACATCAGACGAAGCGACACCGACGTCCGCGGAGATATTCATGACCAGCACCGGAACCGACGGAGATGCCGGTTCGCAAGCTCAGTCATCATTTTTGCGGAAAGGCAGCGAGCAAGCTTTCACCCTGACATTCCTGATCACGAGCGCCGTCATGACCATCGGCTGGCTCTACGCGCTCACGCAGGGAGCCATGGCCGCCACAAACTGGCTGTTCTTCTAATAGAAGAGAATCTGGATCATCGGCGCAAGTTTCATGCTGGCGCAGATGAGCATTCCCCAAAGAGCAAAATTGATTTGTAGCGCCGCTGCCATCGGTCGCTCCCTTCCAAGTCACGCCCGCCCCAATTTGTAGTTATTGTGAATAGAATTAGCGATTCTGTCGCGAAGTTCACAGCCTATTATTGCGCCAGTTGTTGTGCGATGCAGTCCGCTTCATGGCGAAGACGCTCGCACTGTTCTTGCGGCGTGAGGCGAGAGCACGAATCCATATTCGGCCATGTCGGCGTCGTCGTTTTCCCTTAAGTCCCGACTAATCGTTGCGATGCAAAGTTTTCCACGCGGTTTGCGTGGTGCGTACCGCACAGCAGGTCCGGCATGACCCGACACATTCTTGTTTTGCTCAGTTTTTGCGCAACGCTCGCGGGATGCACAGCCGCACCGGCGGCGGAGCGTCGTCCGATCGCATGGGACGGGCTCGGCCAGGATCCCAATCGTCCGGCTGTCACAAACCGCCGCGTTACGAATCGCGCAGCGCCGGAGAGCGACCCCAATCCGGAGCGGCGACGCGTGCTGGCCACGCTGCGCCCCTACTCCAACGCATGGTGGGCGGTCCATGACGAGATCGAGGCCGAGAACGACAGGCAGCTCGGCTCGAAGCTCGTGATCTGCCGTCGCTGCGTTGCCGAGCCGCCGAGCGAGGACACGACCGGATCAATCCGCTGAGACCGATCCGCTGAGACAATGTCCGGCGGGCGACGTGATTGCGGCTCTGCCCGCCCCCTCTCTCACAAGATATCGAGAGAGGGCGGCTCAACGCATCACGCCCCGGCTCACATCCCCTCGGCCGGGCAGTTCACCATCCAGGGAATGCCGAACTTGTCGACGCACATGCCAAAGCCCTTAGCCCAGAAGGTCTTGCTGAAGGGCATGGTGACGGTGCCGCCATCTGCGAGCGCGTTGACTTGCGCTCGGCGTCCGCGACGTCCGTGACCGTCAGCGAGATCGAAAAGCCCTGCGGCTTCTCGATATGCTCCGGCGGCGCGTCGGAGGCCATCAGCACGCTGCCGCCGGGCAGCGACATCCGCGCATGCATGATCGTCTTCTCGCGGCCGGGCGTCCCCGACGGCATGTCCGGCGGCGCGTCCGAGACCCGCAACAGCATCTCAATCTTGCCGCCAAGAACCTTGGCATAGAAGTTGAACGCCGCTTCGCAGGTGTCCTGATAGAACAGATAGGGATTGAGCATCGTTTCTCTCCTTTTGCTTTCCTCGGGCGTACAGAGCGTTACTTCTCGGTCAGCTTCTTCAAGCTGACGAGACCTGCCTCAAAGTCCTTGCCGATCATGCTGTCCATGTTCATGAAAACCTGCATCAGCTTGGACATGAAGGGCGCCGGACCGTACATCGCCCATGTGACCAGTGTGGCATCGCCTTGCGGCACAAAGGTGAACTCGGCGGTGTTGTGGCCTTCGAACGGCCGCTCGAAGTCGAGCTTGATGCGCAGCTTCGACGGCGTGGTCGCCTCGAGAATCTCCATATGGCCGGCGCCGACATTGTTGTTGCCGTCCCAGGCATAGGTCGCGCCCTTGCCTGACGCGGTTGCTCCGAAGATACGCTTCATGGCGGGGTCGCGATCCTCATAAGGCGACCAGCTCATCCAGAAACGAAAATCGGCAACCTGGGGATAAATCGCAGCGGCGGGCGCCTTCACGGCGAGCGAGCGTTCGACTCGGAAGGTATCGGGCTTGGTGAGGGCGAAGACGAGGACGGCCGCGATCCCGACCGCGAGCACGATGGCGATGACGGCAACGGCTTTCAGCATAAGTGGCTCCCTGGATACGGGCTAAGGACGAAGGGGAAGGGCTGGGGCCGACAATTCGAAATGGGATTTTTTTCAAGACATATCCACCCGTCATGGCCGGGCATGACGACGTGATGGCACGGTCGCCCTACTTCGCCTTCGCGCCCTGCCGGGCGCCGCCATTGGTCCCCTTCGGCTGGCTGTCCTTGATCAGGCGATCGATGTGCATGCGGATGTGGGCGGCTTCCGCCGAGGTATTGGCGAGCGCGATGGCGCGGTCGAAGGCGATGCGGGCTTCGTCGTTGCGGCCGAGCTGCATCAGGAAGGCGCCGCGCACGCCGTAGAAGTGGAAATAGTTGGCGAGCCTGGGGGCGAGCGGCTCGATCAGATCGAGCGCGGCTTGCGGCCCGCGCACCTTGGAGACCGCGACCGCGCGGTTGAGCGTCACCACCGGCGAAGGCTGCACCACTTCCAGCGCGCCGTAGAGCAGGTCGATCTGGGCCCAGTCGGTCTCCTCCGGCGTCAACGCGCGGGCATGCAACGCGGCGATCGCGGCCTGGATCTGGTAGGGCCCGCTGCGTCGGTGGCGCATCGCCTTGTCGATCAGCGCCAGGCCCTCCGCGATCATGGTGCCGTTCCACAGCGAGCGATCCTGGTCGTCCAGCAGGATCAGCGAACCGTCCGCGGCAAAGCGCGCGGCGCTGCGCGCATGCTGCAACAGGATCAGAGCTGTCAGCCCCATGATCTCCGGTTCGCTCTGGAACAGGCGCAGCAACAGACGCCCCAGCCGGATTGCCTCCTCGCACAGCGGCTTGCGCAACTCGGCGGTGTCACCGCTCGCCGAATAGCCCTCGTTGAAAATCAAATAGATCATCGCCGCAACGCCGGCGAGCCGTTCGGAACGCTCGACCGGGCCGGGCGTCTCGAAGGGAACGCCGGCATCCGCGACCTTGGCCTTGGCGCGGGTGATGCGCTGCTCCATCGCGGCTTCCGAAACCAGGAAGGCACGCGCGATCTGCTTCACGGTGAGACCGGAGACGATGCGCAGCGCGAGCGCAATCTGCTGCGTCGCCGGCAGTTGCGGATGGCAGCAGATGAACATCAGCCGCAAAATGTCGTCGCGATAGTGCGAGCCGTCGAGCCGCTCGGCGAGTGCGCCCTCGGCGTCGCCGAGATCGGAGATCGCCTGGTCGTCCTCCGGCAGCGGCTGCTGCCTGCGGGCACGGCGCACCTCATCGATCGCAACGTTGCGGCCGACCATGATCAGCCAGGCCGCGGGATCGCGCGGCGGTCCGTTTTGCGGCCAGGTTTTCAGCGCACGAAGACTGGCGTTCTGGAAGGCCTCCTCGGCGGTATCGAGATCGCGGAAATAGCGGAGCAGTGCACCGACCGCCTGCGGACGCGCCGAGGTCAGCGCGGTCTCGATCCAGGCGGTGTCGGTCTCGCTCACGTCAAACTCCCTCCCGGCCTGAACACGCCGACCGGGCGCACCTCATAGGCGCCGCCGGGATTGGCCGCGCCGAGGTCGCGCGCGACGTCGAGGGCCTCGTCGAGATTCTTGCAGTCGACGATGTAGAAGCCGAGCAATTGCTCCTTGGTCTCGGCATAGGGGCCGTCGAGCACCAGCGGCGGGTCTTCCTTGCGCAACGTCGCCGCCGCAGTGGTCGGCAGCAGCCGCGCGACGGGGCCGAGCCGGCCCTGCTTTGCGAGATTCTCCTGCACCACGGCGAGCTTCTTCATCACGGCTTCGTCCTGGTCCTTGCTCCAGGAGCCGACGAAGTCCTCATCGTGATAGCAAAGGATCGCATAAAGCATGGGCAGCACCTTCCCTGAACTCTTGTTTTGAAGACGATCCAATATGCCCGGCCCCGACAGAGCTGCGGAAAAAATTTGCAAGAAAAATCCGGCAGATCGTGCCAAGGAGGGCCTTTCGAAGCGGAACCGACGAGGCACCTGGAATGACCAAAGGCACACTGGCCGTCCTGATCAACAGCACGCAGCAGAACTGGCTGCCGGAGCGCTGGAAGGCCCGGTTCGACGTGGTCTGCGGCGGCCGCCGCGTGGTGCTGCTGCCCGATGCCGGGCTCGATCCGGCCGAGGTGCACTATGCCGCGGTGTGGAAGCCGGTGCCGGGCGACCTCGGCTCCTTCCCCAATCTGCGCGCGATCTTCAATCTCGGCGCTGGCGTCGACGCGCTGATGGCGGACAAGAGCCTGCCTGATGTGCCGCTGGTCCGCGTCGCCGTGCCTGATCTCACCAACCGCATGACCGAATATGTCGTTCTGCACGTCCTGATGCATCACCGCCAGGAGCTCTATCTGCGGGCCTCGCAGCGCGACAAGCGCTGGGAGCCGACGTATCAGTGGCCGGCGAGCGCAGTCACGGTCGGCGTCATGGGACTGGGCACGCTCGGCGCTGATGCGGCCGATGTGCTGCGGCGGCTCGGCTTTCGTGTCGTCGGCTGGAGCCGCAGCCCGCGCACCATCGAAGGCGTCGAATGCTTCCATGGCACCGCTGGGATGGACACCTTCCTGCGCGCGACCGACATCCTCGTCAGCCTGTTGCCACTGACGCCTGATACAAACGGCATCCTCAACCGCGACGTCTTCACAAAGCTCAATCGCACCAGCCCACTCGGCGCGCCCGTGCTGATCAATGCCGGCCGTGGCGGCTTGCAGAACGAGGCCGACATGCTGGCCTGTCTCGACGACGGCACGCTGGGCGCCGCATCGCTCGACGTCTTCGTGCAGGAACCGCAACCAAAAGACAGCCGGTTCTGGACCCATCCGAAGGTGCTGCTGACCCCGCACAATGCGGCCGACACCGACGCCGACGCGATCTCGGCCTATGTCGCCGAGCAGATCGCGCGGTTTGAGGCAGGTGGGGCGTTGGAAAATGTGGTGGACCGGATAAGAGGGTATTAGCCCCGGCGCGCAACACATACTCAGTGTCGTCCCGGCGAAGGCCGGGACCCATACCGCGTGATCCATCGATCGTGATTGGTCGCAGTACCGAACGACGATTGCCTGCCAAACTACTCCCTGGGGTTATGGGTCCCGGCCTTCGCCGGGACGACAGCGGAGCCCACCATCACATCAATCGCGCCCTTCACGATCGCTTCCAGCTCCTTGCGCGTCACGCGCGCGCGCGAGCGGATGGCGACGGTGTGGATTGTGGCTGATGCGAGTTGCGCCAGCACGGTGGGATCGGCGCTCTCCGGCAACTCACCCTTTTCCTTGGCGCGGCGGAAGCAACTCGCAAAGGCCTTGTCGAGCTCCGACAGGCCCTCGAGCACCATGGCGCGGATCTCGGGATCACCGACCGCTTCGGAGGCCGCTGTCACCACCGTAAAGCAGCCGCGCGGGCCGGTCTCGCCGGAGAGATAGATGTTCAGCGCGGAGGCGTAGATGCGCTCCAGCCGCTGGCGCACCGGCATCTCCTCGCGAAAGATCGCGACCATCGATGCGCGCGCGTCCTCGCGGTAGCGCTGGTAGCTCTTGATGTAGAGCTCGCGCTTGTCGCCGAAGGCGCCATAGAGGCTCGGCCGGTTCATACCGGTCGCTTCGCTGAGATCGTCGAGCGACGTTGCCGCAAAGCCCTGCTTGCGAAAGAGGTCTAGCGCCTTGCCAAGCGCGACATCGGGCTCATAGGCGCGCGGACGGCCGCGGCGCTTCGGTTCGTTGGCAGTAGCTGGCGGCTTTGATTTTTGTACCATTTCGCAAAATAATCCTTGACCACCCCCATACTATGCAAGATGGTACAAAAATCAATCTGGCCAGGTTGAGCGACACTCACAACGAGGAATTGCCCAAGGAGGTTACAGATGGATCTTTATTTCTCGCCGCTCGCCTGTTCGATGGCGACGCGCGTTGCGCTGTATGAGGCTGGCGCCAAGGCGAACTATCTCGAAGTCGATCCGCCGACCAAGACAGTGCTGCGCGACGGCTCCGACTTCCGCGCCGTGAACCCGATCGGCCTTGTCCCGACGCTGCGCACCGACGAGGGCGTGGTGCTGACCGAGAACGCGGCGATCCTGCAATATGTCGCCGACCGTTTTCCGCAATCCGGCCTCGGCGCGGCAGCGGGCATCGATCGCACGCGGCTGCATCAATGGCTCTGCTTCATCGGCACCGAGCTGCACAAGGGCCTGTTCGTGCCCGTGCTCGACCGCAAGGCGCCGCAGGAAGTGAAAGCCTACGTGCTGGAAAAGAACCTGTCGCGGCTCGACTATCTCGACAACTACCTTGAGGGACGCGAGTTCCTGCTCGACCATTTCAGCGTGGCCGACGCCTATCTCGTGACGGTCATCAACTGGACCATGGCGACGCCACCGATCGAGCTCGCCAAATGGCCGAACGTGAAGGCCTATTACGAGCGCCTGCGCCAGCGGCCTTCGGTCGCGAAAGCAGTCGCGGAAGAGTTCGAGCTTTACAAGGCCGAGCTCGCGCGGAAGAAGGCTGCGGCGTAAGCCAAAGTCACGCCTGATATTTCGCATACCAGCGACGTCGCCCCGGCCAACCGGGGCGGCGTCAAATTTTTTTGAGCGATTCAAAAACCACCATCATACCGTGCCTACGCGCCGCACCTTGCCCAAAGCGCGATGTCGCGCCATACAAGCGTCGCGATACGCGACCATCGAATACAAGCAATAATTGATCTGCTGAATGCCCTCTCCTTCCGCGATTTTGCTCTGAGGACGACACGGCACCGTTGCCGACGGCCTTAAACGCGAAGCATGGGCCAAGCTGGAATAAGAACAATGCCAGATCCTCTGCGAATTTTTCGTTCAGCGAAACGCGCCGCGTTTGCTGCGCTCGCCCTCACCGCACTCACGCAAACAGCACTCGCCGCCGACAAGCCGCCACTCAATCCCGATCCGCCGGCGCCGCTCGCAACGACCTCGCGCGTGTCTGCGACCATCGAGTTCGGCCTGCCTGCGCTCGCCAAGGCGATCGAGCAGGATATCCCGCAGCGGCTTGCCACCATCGACGAGCGCGTCAACTGCGTGCATCGCCGCGTGCTGATGTTTCGCGTCAACGCCAATTGCGACGTGTTCGGCTTCGTCAACCGCACCAGCGGCGTCTCGCTCTATGGCCGCGGCGACCGCGTCTTTGGCGCAGTCTCGATCTACGGCGCGGCCGAAGGCCAGGGCGCCAACCGCTTCACCGCGCGCATCCGCGGTGAGACCGAAGCGCGCGCGACCATCGAGGCCGAGGCGCGGCCCGCGCTGCGCAAGGACTGGTCACTCGACCTGAACTTCAGCGACTCCTTCCACTGGAGCGAAGCGCCCTATCTGCACGTGCTCGGCCGCGAGATCGACCTTGCGCCGTACGTCGAGCCGCGCATCCGCGCCCAGCTCGCGCGCGTGCGATCGCGCGCTCTGGCGGCCGTGAAGAAGCTCAATCTTCGCGACAAGGCGACGGCGGCCTGGGCGCATGCGTTCGAGCCGGTGAAGCTTGCCGATGAACCACCTGTCTGGCTGCAAGTGACGCCGGAGAACGCTGCCTTCGCCGGCGTGCGCGCCAATGACAAGGTTCTGTCGGGTTCGCTCGAACTCTCCGGCACCGCCGTGACGTCGATCGGGCCGCAGGGCGCGAGCGTCACGCCGACGGCCTTACCGCCGCTCGGCACCGATGTGACCGCGCCAGGAACGTTCGACGTCATCCTGCCCGTCCGCATCGGATATGACGCGATCAAGGACAAGATCAGCCAGGCGATCGCCGCGCTTCCGGCGCAGGACATCGCGTTGCGCGAGGTGCAGGTCTATCCGTCCTCGGGCAAGCTGGTGATCGGCCTGCGCATTGCAAAGACGTCGGATAGCGATCCCAATGCGGGCCAGTGGACCTACCTCTCCGGTGCGCTCAGGGTGGACGATGCCAGCAAGAGCGTCGCGCTTGCCGATCTCGGTATCGCCGCGCAGGACGGCGAACCGAATCCGGCCTTGCAAGCGATCGCCGCGCAGTTGAAGCAGGCCGTGAACATCGACTACGGCGTCTCCTACCAGAACCTGCTGATGGCGGCGAACCAGCGGCTGACGCGCCCGCTCAAGGACGGCTTTCGCATGGAAGGCAAATTGTCCTCGGTGCAGTTCGACAGGGCGCTGCTGCTCGCCGACGGCATCACGCTCGCGCTGCGCGCCAGCGGCGACCTGAAGATCCTGTACGGGATGTGACCATGAGCAGGAATGGATCACAGATGCCCTTCATCGCCCGCGCGACCATAGCTGCACTCGTCATATTCGCCGCCGGTGTCGCGGCAGCCCGCGCGCAGTCGGCCTTCTACGACGCGCCGGCATCGCTCGCCGACGGCCCGCCCGGCAGCCTGGTGCGGCAGGAGCCGATGGACGGCGCGCCACTCGGGGCCTCGACTTATCGCGTGCTTTACCGCTCGACCGGACTGAGGGGCGAGCCAATCCTCGTCTCAGGCGTCGTCATCGTTCCGCCGGGCCCACCGCCGCCCGGCGGTCGTCCGATCGTCGCCTGGGCGCATCCGACGTCGGGCATCGTGCCGCGCTGCGCGCCGTCGCTCGCGATCTTCCTGTTCCAGCAGATCCAGGGGCTGCGCTCGATGGTGGGGCGCGGCTACATCGTCGCTGCGACCGACTATCCTGGGCTCGGCACGCCGGGCCCGCATCCTTATCTCGTCGGAGAGAGCGAGGGCCGCGCCGTGCTCGACATCGTGCGGGCGGCGCGCGACCTGCCCGGCGCGGGCGGGGCCAAGGATTTTACGTTGTGGGGGCACTCGCAGGGCGGACAGGCGGTGTTGTTTGCCGGACAGCTGGCGCCGACCTATGCGCCCGATCTCCATCTGCTCGGCGTCGCTGCGGCTGCGCCCGCGACCGACCTCGCCACGCTGATGAGCGACGACATCAATTCGGTCGGCGGCAAGAACATCACGGCGATGACGCTGTGGTCCTGGCATCGCGTCTACGACGTTGCGCTCGACAACATCGTCGATCCGCGCGCGCTGCCGGTGATCAACCGGCTGGCGCGCGAATGCATCGAGGGACCCTTCGACATCTTCGTCCGGCAGCGCACCGAGCGGCCGCTCCAGCAATATTTCCTGACCGTCCCCGATCCGACCAAAGGTGAGCCCTGGCACTCGCTGCTGGAGAAGAACAGCGCCGGCACATTGCCGCCCGCCCTCCCTGTGTTCCTGGCGCAGGGGACTGTCGATCAGATCATCCGGCCGGCGGTCACGCGCGCCTATATGGACCGACTGTGCAAGGCGGGCAGTCCGGTGAGAATGGTCGTCCTTCGCAACATCGGGCACGGCCGCGCCGCGCAGGCGAGCACCATGGCCGCGATGAACTGGATGACCGATCGCTTTGCGGGCAAGGCGGCGCCCAACGACTGCGGCCGCTAGGCTGCCGCCATGGACGTGGCGGATCAGAGGACCGCACCCGGAACCGGTCACTACCTCGGCGGTTGCAGCACGATCCCATAGCGACCGTATATCCGATCGATCGTACCGTCGTTGTGCAGCCGTTCCAGCGCTCCGTCGATCGCCTCGCGCAACGCATCATCCGGGCGGACCATGCCGACCGCGACATTCCAGTTGAGGTCGGCCACACCCTCGTCGCGATCCAGTATCCGAAGTGCCTTGTCCGGATGCGTCAGGTTGAAATAGCTTGCCGCGGTGGGCGTGACCGCGGCGGCATCGATCTCATGGTTTGACACAGCATCGAGGCTATCGGTCTCGAAGCCGAACGTCGATGTCGGTACGCGCCGTTGACCGATGATCATTGCTGCGACGGACCCGACCTGCACTCCCACCTTGGTGGATTCGTTGAGGCTCCCGAGCGAGGTCAGCGCGCTGGATGACGGCACTGCCAGCACGACGCCCGTGCGATAATACGGTTTCGATATCCTCAAGCGGGTTTCGCCTTGCGCTTCGCGGTCGGCGATGACGTCGAGCACGATGTCGCAGCCGGCACTGCGCATCTGGTACTGCGTGATGATCCAGTCGAGCCTGAGCGAGACGCCAAGCTCGCGTGCGAACGCGCCGCCCAACTCGATCTGAAATCCCGGAGGGTCGCCGGCCTTGTTGGCGAAGGGCAGCGAGTTGGGGTGGGCGCATAGTCCGAGCACACCGGAGTCGCGGATCGCACCGAGGGAACGGGCCTGCGCCACGCCAATTAGTCCCAGCAGGACGCCGACCACGAAGAGGAGACAGGTCTTCATGAGATTTCCGGTGTGGATCAGTACTGGTTTGCTGGCTCAGCCTTCAGTTGGCTTCAGGGCACGGATGTATTTGACGATTTCGTCGATCTGCGCATCGCTGAACGACGCGCCGAAGGCGGGCATCGCGCCTTCCTTGCCGTTCTTGATGCGGTTGCGCATGAAGTCGTCATCTCGCCTGGTGTCCATGAGCTGCGGCCCCTTGCCGGCGGCGCGACCGCCGGCGGAGTGACACCAGCCACAGGTCGTCGCGAACAACTGTCCGACATCGAGCTCTCCACTATCGGGCGCGGGCGGCGGAGGCTGCTGCGCGCGAGACGGCAGGGCTGAAATCGTGAGAAGCAGCACGGCAAGTGTCGGCGTCGACAATGTCGCAATGTTCCGAGCCAATCGCATACCGGCCAAACTACCTCTCAGGACTCCAATTCGCCTCAAGGCTCATCAGCCCCGCTTTGACGGGAGGGAGCGGCATCACGCCGTTCCCTCTCAATGTCACGAGGCCCTTATTTCAGACTGTAGACGACGAGCGCGCCGTCGTCGCGCGGCATGCTCTTGTAGACGCCGCCGAAGGTCGGCGCGTAGTCATCCGAAGCCATGCCGCCGAAGCCGGCGACGACCGCGATGAACTGTTTGCCATTGACGGAATAGCTGATGATGCCGCCTTGATGGCCGGTGCCGTCGCCGTGGCTCCACAGCTCGGCACCGGAGTCGGCATCGTAGGCATGAACTGTGCCCCGCGAATCCGGCACGAACACCAGATTGCCTCCGGTCGACAATACGCTTCCGAGCGGTGGCTCGGGGAAGCGGACTTCCCACTTCTTGGCGCCGGTGATGGGGTCGCGCGCGTCGAGATGGCCATAGATCTCACCACCAGGCGGCGGCGCGATCTTGAAGTCGGCGCCGATGTTGAGCTGAGCCTGAGGAGCAACGATCGGAGTCGTCTTCTGAACTTCGAGCGTCATGCACCATTCCTGGCCGAGCTTGTAGTAGAGCCCCGTCTTCGGGTTGTACGACCCGGCATTCCAGCTCACTCCACCGGAAATGTGCGGGCACAACGGCTCGGAAACCTTGCCTGCGGGGAAGTCGCGACGGCCAATCAGCTCACCCGTCTTAGGATCAATGTCCTTGACGAAATTGCTGTTCTGCGTGATCCGCCAGACGTTCTTGACGCCGAGGTTGCGGTCATAGACGAAGATGTATCCGCTCTTGTTCGGATGGATGACGTACTTCTGGCCGTCGCGATCGAGCATCACGAACTCGCCGACCGCGCTGTCGAAGTCCCAGGCGTCGTGAGGCAGCTCCTGGTGATAGGATTTCAGCTTGCCGCTATCGATATCGAGCGCGATTACCGAGGTGGTGTAGAGATTGTCTCCCGGACGCGCACCCTGCGTCTTGTAGTCGGTTCCCGACCAGTCGTAGAGCGGCGCCGGGTTGGCAGTGCCCCACAGGACTGTGTTGTTCTCGGCATCGTAGGTCCCCGGCATCCATCCGCCGCCACCGCCAGTGCGCCAGGAGTCATTGCCCCAGGTCTTCATGGCGTCGTCGGTGCCGGCAACCGTCAGAAATTCCCATTTCTTCTTGCCGGTGGTGGCATCGACACCGAAGATCGGACCCCGGCCCGGCCACTCGCCGCCCTGCGAGCCGATCACCACCGTGCCTTTGGCGTAAAGCGGCGCTCCGGTGAACCCAACGGTCAGCTTCTGGGAATCAATCAGCTTGGTGTCCCACATGACCTTTCCGGTCTTCATGTCGAGCGCGATGAGATGGCCATCCATTGTCCCCACATAGACCTTTCCCTCGCCGAGGGCGGCACCGCGATTGTAGGGCGAATGGGTCTGCCGCGCGACCAAGGCTTCATCCAGCTCGGGGAAGTAGGACCAGATCACCTCGCCGGTAGCGCCGTTCAGCGCAAAGGTGCGGCTATAGGAGCCGGTGTAGTAGAGCACGCCATCGGCCGCGAGCGGCATCGATTGCAGCCCCCGGGTCGAACGTCCGGGGATGTGGATCCAGGCGACACCCAGATTGTTCACATTACCGGTATTGATCTGTGAGAGGGGACTGTAGTGATACGACTTGTATGAACCGTGATAGGTGAGCCAATCGTTCTGACCGGCGGCCTCGATCCGGGCCGTGTCCACGGATTGAGCCAAAGCCGCCGACGCCGCAAGCGTTGCACCGACAAGAGCAGGCAAACCCGAGTTACGCCACTGCTTCCTCATATGCATTTCCTCCCGCTTTCGTGTTTGTTGATTGCGTGATGAGCGCCGCTGCGAGGGATGTTTGCAGTTCAGTACGCGTTGATCTTTCTCCATCGGACATGAGCTGCCAACGGATGTCCCCCTCTTTCGACGCATATCGCCAAAGGAGCTACGTTCACTGGAGTGGTTGTTGTTGCACTTCTGCGCGCGGATATAGAGTACGCCTGATCAAAGAGAGTGCAAAGACGGAATGCGCGCAGGGCGTGAATTTGATGCGTGAGAGCGAACTAAAACGGCAGCGGCGCTGACCGTTTCGTCTCAATCGACAAATCTCGAACCGAGCGGGTTATCCGTACAGCACGCGCGGCAGCACCGTGACGGTGCGCGGCCGGAGCGTCAGCAGCAGCACGAAGCCGATCATGATGACGCGATACGGCGGCGTGACGCAGACGATACAGCCGAGCCCGTCACCTCATCCCGCGCGTCCATAGATCGCAACCGCATTGTCTGAAGACACCAATCCACTCTCGATGTCGCCGCACACACTTTCCGGCGCGCGTTCCCGGGGATCGCCGATGCCGGCACCGCCCGGCGTCATCACCACCAGCCGGTCATCAGGCGGCACGGTCTGAAAGCCCTTGCCGCGCATCTTCTGTCCGGACTTCAAGCCGACATAGCCGGCCTCACCGTTTCGGCCACCGTCGCGGCCGCGCGGCGGATGATCGATGCGGTCGAAGGCTGCGAGGATGTCGAACGGCGCATCGATGCCGCTGCCGACCTCGATGATCTGGCCGAGGCCGCCGCGCGTGCGCCCTGCCCCGCCAGAGTCAGGACGCAGCTCCTTGCGCCAGAAGATCAGCGGCGTCTGCGTCTCCGCGATCTCGACCGGCGTGCCGCGCACGCCGCTGGGATAGGCGGTCGCCGACAACCCGTCCTTTGCAAAGCGCGCGCCGGTGCCACCATTGGAGGTCACCGCCATCGAGAACCCGTAGTTGCCGCCGGCGCCGCTGCGGGTCTGTCCGCGCACGTTGAGATTCCACAGGCACGAAGTGCCTTCGGCCGGCACGCGCTCGGGAATGATCTGGCGCAGGCAGCCGAACACGACGTCGGGCAGCATCTGGCCGACGATATGGCGCGACGCCACCGGCGCGGGTTTTGGTGCATTCAGAATGGCGCCTAGCGGCGCCGACACCGTCAGCGGCGAGAGCGAGCCCGCATTGTTCGGGATCTGCGAGGCGACGACACAGCCGAGGCCGAACACCGTGTAGGCCGTAGTGTAGGACAAGGGCACGTTGATGCCGAACTTCGAGGCGGCCGAGGTACCTTCAAAATCGACATGAATGCCCGTATCCGAAATCGTCAGCGTCGCGGCCAGCGTGACCGGCGCGTCATAACCGTCGACGATCATGGAGTTGCGCCAGCTGCCCTTCGGCAGCTTTGCGATCTCGGCGAGCACAGCCTCGCGCGAGCGATCGCAGATGTAGTCGCCGAGCTCGTCGAGCGTATCGATCTCGAATTCGGTCATCATCTCGACCAGGCGCTCGCAACCGACGTCGTTGCAGCCGGCGAGCGAATAGGTGTCGCCCTCGGTGTCGATCGGCAGCCGCGTGTTGGTGCGGATCATCGCCATCAGCGTCTCGTTGACCACGCCCTGGTCGATCAGCTTCAGCATGGGAATGTAGAGCCCCTCCATGAACACATCGGTGGCGTCGGGCCCGAAGCCGATGCCGCCGATGTCCATCAGATGGCTGGTGCAGGAGAACAGCGCGACGACCTTGCCGTCCTTGAAGCAGGGCGTGGTGACGACGAAATCGTTGAGATGGCCGGTGCCCATCCAGGGATCGTTGGTGATGTAGGCGTCGCCTTCCTTCATCGTCTCGATCGGGAAATGCGCGATGAAGAGCTTGACCGATTCCGCCATCGAGTTGACGTGGCCGGGCGTGCCCGTCACCGCCTGCGCCAGCATCCGGCCCTTGAGGTCGAACACGCCGGCGGAGAGATCACCGCATTCGCGCACGATCGGGCTGAAGGCGGTGCGGAGCAGCACCTGCGCCTGCTCCTCGACCACGGCGATCAGCCGGTGCCACATGATCTGAAGGTCGATCAGGCTCGCGCCGCTTGCCTTGCTCATGATCAGGCCGCCTTCCGTTCCATGACGATGCTGCCGGCCCCGTCGATATGGGCGTCAAAACTGGTGGAGACGAAAGTGGATGTCTCGTCCTCGGCGATCACGGCAGGGCCCGCGATGGTCGCGCCCGGCGCCATGTCCTCGCGGCGATAAAGCGGGATGTCGATCACCTGGCCCGCCCGGCCGTCGAAGAACTTTCGGCTGCCGGATGCTTTACCGGCAGGCTTGCGCGCAACGGCGGCAACAACAGACGGATTGCGCGCGTCCGTCGTGGCAAGCACCGACCAGCTCAGGACCTCGACCGCAGCGCCCGGGATCGGACGCTCGAACATCGCAGAGTAGTTCGCCTCGAACTTCTCGCGCAAGCCGGCGAGATCGGCCGAATTCAGCCGCCGGTTCGGCAGCTCGATCGTGATCTCATGACCCTGGCCGACATAGCGCATGAAGGCCGCGCGACGTTCGCGCACGGGTGCACCGGCTGCGCCGGGCTCGACCAGCGCACGCGCTTCGGTCGCCATTTCCTGCAGGAGGTCGGAGACCGCATCAGTGTCGAAATCATCGAGCCGGACGTGACGGCTGCGCACCAGCTCATAAGCGATCGGAGCCGCAAGGAATCCGACGGCCGAGCCGACACCGGCATTCGAGGGCACGATCACCCGGGAGACGCCGATCTTCTCGGCGACGCGCGCCGCGTGCAGCGGTGCGGCACCACCGAAGGCGATCAGCGTGTGCTGGCCGACAATGGCGCCGCGCTCGACGGCGTGCACGCGTGCGGCGCTCGCCATGTTCTCGCAGACGACCTCGTGCACGGCATAGGCCGCTGTCTCCGCCGACAGGCCCAGCGGCTCGCCGACGGCGCGCAGCAGTGCCTGTTTCGAAAGCTCCGGGTCGAGCTTGATCGTGCCGCCCGCAAAGGCGTCGGGATCGATCATGCCGAGGGCTACGTCCGCATCCGTCACGGCGGGACGCTGGCCACCGCGGCCATAGCAGGCCGGTCCCGGCTCTGACGAGGCGCTCTCGGGGCCGACGGTAACGCGCTTCATCGCATCGACATGCGCGATGGAGCCGCCGCCGGCGCCGATCTCGACCATCTCGATCACGGGAATGCGAACCGGCAGGCCGGAGCCTTTGAGGAAGCGCGCGGCGCGATCGACCTCGAACACGCGTGAGGTCTCGGGCTGATATTTTTCGATCAGGCAGATCTTTGCCGTGGTGCCGCCCATGTCGAAGGACAGCACCTTGCTCTCACCAAGACGCGCTGCGATCTGCGCCGCGAAAATCGCGCCGCCGGCCGGGCCGGATTCGACGAGACGAACCGGAAAGCGCCGCGCCGTCTCGATCGAGGTAACGCCGCCGCCGGAGGTCACGAGATAGATCGCGCCGCGGTACTGCTCGACCTGCAAGGCATCGGACATCCGCGCGAGATAGCCGTCGATCAGCGGCTGCACATAGGCGTTGGCAACTGCCGTCGACGTCCGCTCATATTCGCGGATTTCCGGACACACCGCAGACGACATCGTCACGGCGATGCCAGGCATCTCCTCACTGATGATCGCGGCGGCGCGCCGCTCATGCTCGGGATTCGCGTAGGAATGCAGGAATGCGATGGCGACGCTCTCGACGTTGAGCGCACGCAATCTCGGCGCGAGCGCGCGCACTGCTGCTTCCTCGAGCGGGAGGCGGATGGCGCCGTGCGCGTCGATGCGCTCGGGCACGGTGAAGCGCAGATTGCGCGGCGCCAGCGGCCTCGGCTTGTCGATCGACAGATCGTATTGGTCGTAGCGGCTCTCGGTGCCGATATCGAGCACGTCGCGAAAGCCGTCGGTCGCGATCAGCGCGGTCTTGGCGCCGCGCCGCTCGATGATCGCGTTGGTCGCGAGCGTGGTGCCGTGAATGAAGACGTCGATGTCGCTGATATGGGCACGCGCATCGGCGAGGATGAGGCGCATCCCGTCCAGCACCGCCTGTTCGGGCCGCTGCGGCGTCGTCAGCAGCTTGCGCGTCTTGCGCGCCTCGCCCACGTCCAGCACGATATCCGTGAACGTGCCGCCGATATCGACGGCAAGCCGCACCTCGGCTCCCTCAAGCATTCCAAAACTCTCCGTACTGATCGTCAAATTGCGCGAAAATGGCAGCAATTCTCATACCAGCGACGGCTCCGATGGTGAAGCGCGTGGCACCTATGCGATAGAGGGCGTACGGTTGGCTGCGTTCAAAGCAAAAACGCGAGCGCCGCTTCGCAGCGCTCCTCGACCTTGAGCGTCAGGAGGTCGTCGGCGCGGGTGCGTCCGAGATTGACCGCCGCGATCGGGATCTGCCGCTGCGCGGCAGCCTGCACGAAGCGGAAGCCGGAATAGACCATCAGCGATGAGCCGACGATCAGCATCGCGTCGGCCTGCGCCAGATGGTCCTGCGCGGTGGCGACGATCTCGCGCGGGACGTTCTCGCCGAAGAACACGACGTCAGGCTTGAGGATGCCGCCGCAGGCCTCGCAGGCCGGCACCTTGAACGATGAAAAATCCGCATGCTCGAGATCGGCGTCGCCGTCCGGTGCATCCGCGGCATCGAGCGTCAGCCACTCCGCATTGGCGCGGCCGAGGGTTTCCTGGAATTCGTGGCGCGGCGTCTTGCCGCCGCATCCCATGCAGCGGACCAGATCGAGCCGACCGTGCAAATCGATCACCTGCCGGTGGCCGGCGGATTGATGCAGCCGGTCGACGTTCTGGGTCAGCAGCATCTCGCAGCGACCCTTGGCCTCGAGCCGGGCGAGGGCATGATGCGCATCGTTCGGCCGGGCCTGGCCGAACCGGCGCCAGCCGATCAGGCTGCGCGCCCAATAACGCTGCCTTGTATGCTCCTCCGACATGAAGGCCTGGAAGTTGACCGGCTGGGTCCGCTTCCAGTTGCCGTGGCTGTCGCGATAGTCGGGAATGCCGGAATTGGTGCTGCAGCCCGCGCCGGTCAGCACGAACAGACGCTCGTGCCGGTCGACGAAATCCTGGAGCGGGTGGTTTGCCAGCGGAGCATTTGCCATGGCGCAGATGTAGTCTGTGCCGGCCGGTTTTGCCAGATCACCCGCGCTCGGCTGATCATTGCGTTGCCGACGGAGTCGGCTGTTTCGAGGACCCGCTCGGCTTTGGCGGCGAGGCTTGTTTCTGCGAAACGACCGCCTTGCCCGGCGCAGCTTCCGGCGCGGGGGGAGCCACCGGCGCGGACTGTCCGACCGACAACGACACGCCGAACACGCGCCATTGCCCTTCGACCGGCGCAAACAACAGTTCGAAATTCACCTGCGACGGCACCGACGGAAAAAACCCTGCCATGTGCAACAGACCGTTCGGCTCGATCTGCGGCAGCAACGACAACTGCGGATCGATGACGGCGACGCCGGAGAGATCGAGCTTGTCGCCGCGCTGCTTGGCGAAGATCTCCGCGAGCCGCGCGGCGGTGTTGACCTGGAAACCCGGCGCGCCGAGATCGCGCAGCACGGTGTAGTTGCCGGTCTTGTTGGCCTGGTCGAGCGCAAGCAAAGTCGAGCGGATCAGCATGAGCACGCCGTTGCGGTCGATGTTGGCGGGCTTTGCTGCTTGCTGCTGTGGTGACGCCTGTTGCGGTTGCGGCGGCGTCTGCTGCGCGGATGTCGTCACTGCGCCCAGGATCAGGAGCCCGAGCAGGACAAGCCCGAAGCCGGCACTCACCCAGCGCAGCATCATGATGAACGGGTTCTTTTTACCACTGGATCGAAACAGCACCGCGCCCGCCCGCAACGTTACGCTCGAGCCCGATGCCGCCGCCGGCATTGGCAATGATCGCATAGCTCTTGCCGTCATAGAGCAGTGCGGTGGCGCCAACCGCAAAGGCATTGGCTCCCTCGAAATTGCCATAGCCGGCCGAGAGCGCGAACTTGCGCCCCTGTTGTAACGCCGGCATCGAGCCGGCCGCCAGCGCAACCGCGGTACCGCTGCGCGCTTCCAGCCGGTTGTCCGTCACCTGCGACTGCAACGAGGTCACCTGCGACTGCAATGAAGTGATGTTCGCCGAGCTAAAGCTCGACGTCGCCAGATTGCCGGCCGCATCGGTGGTGACGAAGGAGACCGGCCCGCTCTGCGCCGCGAGACTCGCCGCGGATGCGACGCCGGCCATGCGATAAGTGTTGCTTGCCGTACCGATCGCGACCTGATTGGGAGCCGTCGCCGTCGCGCCGGATCCGATGGCCGTCGAGTTCGCAAAGCCTGCGGTGGCGTTGGTCCCGATCGCGATGGCATTGGCGCCGGCGCCGGCATTCGCACCATCGCCGATGGCGATACCGCTCGTCCCTGTGGCGTGCGAGTTGTTGCCGGCCGCAAAGGCGTTGGTACCGCTCGCCGTGACCGCGTTGCCCAAAGCAACGGCGTTGTCAGCCGTGACGCTCGCACCGCTCCCGATCGCGGTGGCAGATACCCCCGCCGCGACGCTGCTCACGCCGATCGCGACCGATTTATCACCGCTGGAACTTGCACCAGTCAGGCCGGATACTCCATCGCCCCCACCGATCGCAACACTGTACGCTCCGGACGACGTAGCAGCCGTGCCGTCGACACCGGCACCAATTGCCGTGCTCCAATCGGCGAAGTCAGCTTGCCTGTGATTCGCGTATGCGCCGATGCTCGTCACGCCCTGTCCAGCACCGATAAAGATGTCGCCGGCATTGCTGCCCAATGATGTGCTAGAGGCGGTCGCAATGGCGCCAGCGCCAATCGCCGTCGCCGCACTGTTCGTTGCGCCCGCCTGATCGCCAAACGCGGTAGCGCCGGCTCCAAACGCGGCAGCGCCGTTGCCGACCGCGGTCGCTTGGCCTGGCCCCAACGTTGAGGCGTCGCAGCTGCCCAGGAATCCACTTCCATTGGAATAGCAATCGGCCGCTGCTGGAGAGACGCCCAGCGCAGAGATGCCCAACACCAGGACGATGCCGGCGAGCCTGACGTAACGAACAAGCGCTGCGCCCGCGACGGATTTGGTCACACGAAACATCGACTTAGCGATCGCACGAAGCATTTGCGCTCTCAGCTCCAGAACTCGGGTCTGTCCCGATCTTTGACCGGATACCGTGGGCTGCTGCGAATGTGGGCCAAGGCGACAAGTCGAACATCAACCGTTCGGCTGAAGTCGAAGCACTGCCGGTCTCTGGCACCTGCTTTTCGTCGGGCTGTTGCCGAAATGCATCCGGAACGGCGCCAGTAATTCTGCAACACCCGGCGGAAAACCAACCGCCGCATGGCGGTATCGAGGCGCTCTCAACCCAACGGTTGATGCGCCATTGGCGCGCTTTCCGGACGTTGGCGTCAACAATCAAATGGGGCGTCAAAGAATGTCATTCAGGTTGCTTCGCCGACTGGACGATGTGGATCGTCGCCAACACGAGCGCACGCGGTCCAGGGCGGGCCACGCGATCTTCATCCGTCGCCTTGTATCGGCAAGTTTCGTCCTCGCGGCCGCGGCGGTCCCGCTACTGGCGGCAAAAGAGGCAGCGGCGGCCGACTACGCCGCGGGTGGCGGCGTGAACAACGGAGCCGCAGGCAACGCGACGGCGGTGGGAAGCCTTGCCTCTACGAACGGCAATGCCGCAGCAGCCTACGGCGAGCAGGCCAACGCAGACGGCTCGGCTGCCACTGCGGTCGGTCAATTCAGCCACGCAACCGGCTTGATCGCCACGGCAATCGGCGGCAACTCGGTGGCCACTGGAGGCGACGCCACCGCACTCGGCAGCCAGGCTAGCGCGATCGGTGACAACGCGACTGCAGCCGGCTTTTTCAGCAATGCGACCGGCCTGAACGCAACCGCCACGGGCTTCCTCAGCAAAGCGACCGGCGACAACGCAACCGCAACGGGCTCTTCCAGCCAGGCGATTGGAATCAACGCAACGGCTATGGGCGCAAATAGCGTTGCCAATGGCGCGACTGCGAGTGCCTTTGGAGCCGGGGCGCAGGCGCTAGGGTCAAACTCGGTCGCGATCGGCGCAAATTCGGTGGCGAGCGCTCCCAACACGGTGTCGTTCGGCACGGCCGGCAACGAGCGCCGGCTGACCAACGTCGCGGCGGGCATCAATGCGACGGACGCCGTCAACATGAGCCAGCTGAGCAGCATGTCCTCGGGCTTCCAATCGCAGCTCTCCGGGCTGCAATCGCAGATCTGGAACAACCAAACAGAGGCACGCCGCGGCATCGCGGCCGCCGTCGCAACCGCGAGCGCGCCGATGCCGTCAGCCCCCGGCAAGACCACCTGGCAGATGCGTGGCTCGGTCTATCACGGCGAAGGCGGCTTCGGTTTCGGCTTCGCCCATCGGCTCAACACCGCCATGCCGCTGAGCGTGGTCGGCGGCTACGGCAATGGTGGCGGCACCGAGCACACCGCCTATCTGGGCCTCGGCGGCGAGTTCTAGCGCGCAATCGAGGGCGTCATGATGGCCGGCGACACAGGACCCGGGAAGATCGGAACGTGCTTCGCGGGCACAGAATGACCGACGGACATACGTTCGCGTGCTTCGCGGGCCGCACCTCTTATTCTGCCCCCGAGTACATCACCCGTCAGACCTTGTGGGGACCGACGTCATGCTTGTGCTTGTGAAGAAACCGGGCGATCTGCCCGCGGAGCGCCGCTGTCTCCAACAATGTTCCAACCGACCCGGCGGTGTCGAAAATCTCCCGCTGAAGGGGCGTCGGCAATGAATTCCATTGCATGATGATCGCCGCGCCGAGACAGCGCAAAACATGCTCCTCCTCCGTGGCAAGGGCAGCGCCGCGCGATCGCTCGGTCTCCCCGGCGTTGACTGCATCCACGTAATTGTCCGCGAGGGCCTGCTCGTTGTCCGCGCGCGATGCAAGGCTGTCCTGCAGTTTCTCAAATTTACGAGTATCGTCCTTGCCGGACGAACTCCTGGCTAGTTCGCCGTACGCGGCCGCTCTTGCACGATACTGTAAGAATTTAAACATGCGGGCTCCTTTCGTTGAAAATCTCCGCGTATCCCCGCTTGCCGGCTATACCTGCATCGGGACACTCAGAGAAACCAGCGGAGCGTCGAACGTGTACGCGAAGCCCCGCGCCGCATAGCTCAATTGCACGTTGCCCTGAAGTTGACGGCCAAGGGTTTCGATCAATCTCGTTCCAAAGCTGCGCTTTACGGGTGGCTCGATCGACGGACCATCCTTCTCGGTCCAGGTCAGGTGCAAGCGTGACGTCTGCGGGTCGATCGTCCAGACGATGTCAACGCACCCCCGTGAGACAGAAAAGGCGCCATATTTCGTGGCGTTTGTACAAAGCTCATTGAGCGTCATCGCGACGGCGATGACAGCGCCCGAATTAATCCGGATATCGGGTCCCGAAATCGAGAACTTCGACTCATTGCGATCGTCGAAAGCTTCGATGGCATTGCGGACAACCGCGCCGAGATCGGCGTTTGACCATTTTGTCTGCAGAAGGAGATCGTGTGCCCGGCCGAGTGCCAACAACCGGCCCTCGATAGCCTGCTGCGCGTGATCTGCGCCTTGCACGTTGCGCAAGCTCTGCGAGACGATGGCGGAGACGGTAGCAAGTGTGTTCTTGACGCGGTGGTGCAGCTCTTCAAGCATAAGCTTCTGCAGCTTGTCGGACGTCTCTCGCTCCTTGGCGTCAATGCCCGCCCTGGCAAGCAGATCCCTCGTATCGATCTCGGCCTGGGCGAGGAGAAGCCGCAGGCTGACATTCTCTGCCGCCAGAGCATCCTCGTACGATTCTGTGGCGCCGGGGTGCTGGCCCGTACGGAGATCGATCTCGAGCATTGGCGACTACATCACGTGGGCTGCTGCCGGACCTGATGTCCGCGGACCGTTCCGTCACGAAGCGAGATTTCAACGGCATCATCATTTTGCTTGCATTGCTTCGTTGTCGCGAAATACGCGAGGATTTCGGCGGCGTTTCCAAGGATCGCCGCGCTGCGCATTGCCGCCGTGCGCTTGTCTCCTGACGGCATCTCGTGAGCTCTACCAAGGGCGTCGATCGCCCTGGAATTGAGCTCGCAAGCCAACGACGACTGACCCGAATCCAATGAGCTGCTTGCCTGATCCGATGGCGGCGGCGCGCCGAAACCGACTACCATTGAATGAGCATTGAAGCGGCGACCAACAGCACGAAGAAGAGCGGCAGCAATACTCGAGGTACGAGCCACTCGCGAAGGTTGAACCCGGGGGAATCCGACATATTGACCGCCTCTTGTCGCGGCGGGAGCGCAACGCTCTCAGTCACCGGTAACAGCCGAGGGGCGTGCGGTGATGACCTCGATATAGTGACCTTCCGCCGAATAGCGAGGCCTGGCAGAGCCTATTTGACACGATAAGCAACGAACCGCGTTATAACCCGTTGCCAATCATCACTTGAAAGAAACGCAACCGGTTCGCTGCACCCTCTCTGCTTTCGCCAAAAGGTTTCCCGACGCCAGATCTTGTCAGCGTCTCGACAAAGCGTCCGCGTTCCTGACATAAACAAGCCGCGTGTCGCCCAGCGTACCCTGGTTTAAACGGCCTACAGGCCGGCGCGGCACCTGCAACTTGATCGGCCCAAGCCATGATTGATTTTCCAAATCACAGCCGCTCATATGACCGGACGCGACATGCCGTGCGGTTTTGGGGACACGACAGCGCTATTGAGGCCTCATTTTTCATAGAAGAAGGGGCATTGCAGCGCATCCAGCCCGGCGCCCATTCCAACGAATCGGGCTTTCTGAACGCGTTCGATTCCAATCGCGACTTGATATGTGCTGCCGCGGCCAGGAAGTATGTCCGGGGCAGCAGGGGGTCCTACAATTTGGTCGCCGCAGATTTTTGACACGGCCGGCTCAGCCGCGCCTGAGTTGGCGTTCCACCGCAAATCCGTACCCTAAAGCGCGATGAGGTTAGGATGAATCGTCATCGCGCTTTAGGCTATTGTTTGAGCATGATCTTTTCGGCAACCCGCTTCGCACTTTTCCGGATCATGCTTTAGCTCGCCCAGTTCTCCCGAAACTCGGGAAACAGCGTCAAACCGCCGCAGGCATAGATCGTCTGACCGGTGATGTAGCTGGCGTCATCCGAGGCGAGGAAGGCGAACACGGCCGCGATCTCTTCCGGCGTTCCGACACGGCCTAGCGGAATGTGGCTTGCGACGTTGGCGCGCTTATCAGCGTCGCCTGTCCAAGTGGCATTGATCGGCGTGTCGATCGCGCCGGGACCTACCGCATTGACGCGAATGCCGCGGCCGGCGAATTCCAGCGCCAGCGTGCGCGTCAGATTGGCCATGCCGCCTTTGCTGATCGAATAAGCGAGATAGCCGGGCTTCGGAATGATCTGGTGGACGCTGGAGCAATTGATGATGCTGCCGCCTGCGCCGCGCGCGACGAAATGCGCCAGCGCCTTCTGCGCGCAGAGCACCGCGCCGTTGAGATTGACGTCGATGATGCGGCGATAGGTTTCGACGTCGAGCGCCTCACTCGGCGACTCCTTCTGGAAGCCGGCATTGTTGACGAGGCAGTCGAGGCGCTTCCAGCGCGCCAGGATCGTCTCGAACATCGCGGCGATGTCCTGCTCGTTACCGATGTCAGCCTTGACGATGACATGATCGAGCTTGCTGTGGCCGCGGTCGCCCGATGCCGTCCGCGCGAGCGCGAGCGTCTCCTCGGCCCCCTCGGGATGACCGAAATAGTTGATGGCAACCGTCGCGCCCTCCTGGGCGAGCCGGATGGCGACGGCGCGGCCAATGCCTTGCGAGGCGCCGGTCACCAGCGCGTGTTGGCCAGTGAGGCGCGAGGGAAACGGGGGCGAGCGATCGGTCATGGGTTCTCTCCGGAATGCTTCATCATCGGCCGACGGCGCGTTTTGTTCCATCCCCTCGGCGCATCCCTGGGATTCACTGCGCGGGACGCGCGAGCGGCGAGGTCAGGATCTGATAGAGAATGATGGCGCCGAAGGTCGCGGTGCCGATCCCGCCGATCGTGAACGCACCGAATTTGAGCGTGAGATCGCCGGCGCCCGCGGTCAGCGCCACGGCGACGGTGATCAGGTTCGCCGGATTCGCGAAATCGACCTTGTTCTCGACCCAGATCCGGCCCGCCATCGCGGCGATCAATCCGAACAGCACGATCGAGAGCCCGCCGATCACGGGCCCGGGGATCGACAGGATCAGCGCGCCGAATTTGGGCGAAAAGCCGAGCACGATCGACACAATGGCAGCGAAGGCAAACAGCAAGGTCGAATAGACCTTCGTCGCCGCCATGACGCCGATGTTCTCGGCATAGGTGGTGACGCCGGTTCCGCCGCCGCAGGCCGCCACGATCGTCGCGATGCTGTCGGCGAGCAGAGCACGGCCGAGATAGTCATCGAGGCTCCGGCCCGTCATGGCGCCGACGGCCTTGATGTGACCGAGGTTCTCGGCGACGAGAATGATCGCAACCGGCGCGATCAGGACAATTGCATCGGCCTGGAAGGTCGGCGTGGTGAAGCTCGGCAGGCCGAGCCACGGCGCAGCCGCAAGCTGGGTGAAGTCGACCGGCTTGCCGAAGCCGAGGCCGTTCGCGAACAGCAGGTACAAAAGATATCCGCCGATCGCGCCGAGGATGATCGGCAGGCGGCGCCACAGGCTTGGCGCGGCAACGGCAACTACGCCGATGATCAGAACCGTCGCGAGCCCGATCCAGGTGTCGAACGCGCCGGCGCTCACCGCCTTGACCGCCACGGGCGCGAGGTTGAGGCCGATCGCGGCGACCACAGCGCCGGTGACGGCCGGCGGCAGCAGCCTCTCGACCCAGCCAACCCCCGACCACATCACGATCAGCGCGATCAGGCCGTAGAGCACGCCGGCCCCGACGATGCCGCCTAGCGCGACCGACAGGTTCGGGTTCGGCCCATGCCCGGCATAGCCGGTGGCGGCGATGACGACGGCGATGAAGGCGAAGCTTGAACCGAGATAGCTCGGCACGCGTCCCGCCACGATGACGAAGAAGATCAGCGTGCCGATGCCGGAGAACAGCACCGCAACATTGGGATCGAACCCCATCAGCAGCGGCGCGATGATCGTTGAACCCGACATTGCAACGCAATGCTGGAGACCGGAGACGACGGTCTGGCCCCATGACAGCCGCTCCTCCGGCATGATCACGCCGGAGGTCTTCGGCTTCCAATTTGGAAAATAGCCTTGTGAAGAACGGTCTTGTACCTGCTCTTCGGGGCCCGTTGCTGTCGACATGTTTCCCCCGTTGCAGTGCAGCGATCAATCTTCGTGCGAACAGACAAAAATGTGATTGTCGCTTCTGCGGCGAGCGTCACATGATGCGAACCTTGCAAGATCCAAATCCTGCAAAATCAATGCGTTCCGGGGCTCACTTTATGACACAAGTCGCGATCCAGCCAGCCGTCCACCGCCGGCATCAGCCCTGGTACAAAGTTCTCTACATCCAGGTGCTGATCGCGATCGCACTCGGCGTGCTCATCGGCTATTTCTATCCCGATCTCGGCAAGGAGCTGAAGCCGCTCGGCGACGGTTTCATCGCGCTGATCAAGATGATGATCGCGCCGGTGATCTTCTGCACCGTGGTGCACGGCATCTCCTCGATGGGTGACCTCAAGCGCGTCGGCCGGGTCGGGCTGAAGTCGCTGATCTATTTCGAGATGGTCTCGACCCTCGCGCTTGCGATGGGCCTGCTGGTCGGTGAAATTCTCCAGCCCGGCAACGGCTTCAACATCGATCCCGCGACAATCGATCCCAAGTCGGTCGCGACCTACGTCACCAAGGCCAAGGAAGATGGCATCGTCGCCCATCTGTTGGGGATTATCCCCGACAGCTATGTTGGCGCGATCGCGCGCGGTGACCTGCTCCAGGTACTGCTGATCTCGATCCTGTCGGGCTTCTCCATCGCCTTACTCGGCAAGGCCGGCGAACCGATCGCCGAGGCGGTCGACAAGGCCGCAAAGATGTTCTTCGGCATCATCCGCATGATCGTGCGCGTCGCTCCGATCGGCGCGTTCGGCGCGATGGCGTTCACCGTCGGCGCCTACGGCCTCGGCTCTCTGCTCAACCTCGTCGCCCTGATCGGCACGTTTTATCTCACCAGCATCCTGTTCGTGCTGATCGTGCTGGGCTCGATCGCGCGGCTCGCCGGTTTCTCGATCCTGCGCTTCATCGCCTATATCAAGGACGAGCTTTTGATCGTGCTCGGCACGTCGTCGTCGGAGACGGTGCTGCCGCAGATGATCCAGAAGATGGAGCACCTTGGCGCCTCGCGCTCGGTCGTCGGCCTCGTGATACCGACCGGCTACAGCTTCAACCTCGACGGCACCAATATCTACATGACGCTGGCGACGCTGTTCCTCGCCCAGGCGACCAACACCCATCTGACGATCTGGCAGGAACTCGGCATCCTCGGCATCGCGATGATCACCTCAAAGGGCGCCTCGGGCGTGACCGGCGCCGGTTTCATCACGCTCGCGGCAACGCTTTCGATCGTGCCTGATATCCCGATCCAGTCGATCGCGATCCTGGTCGGCATCGACAAGTTCATGAGCGAATGCCGCGCGCTGACCAACCTGATCGGCAACGGCGTCGCCTGCGTCGTCATCAGCATCTCTGAAGGCGAGCTCGACCGCGACGCGCTGCACGAGGCCATGGCGCATCCGCTAGAGATGGGCGAGGCGTTGGAGCCGGGCGGCAGTGCCTGAGGTCGCACAGATCGACGGAAGGCGCGGCCCGGTTCCGTTGCGGTAGTTTCGCAGAGTGGAAAGTCGGTGCAGCACGCGTCACAAAGTCTGTGTTGGGATCACCGATTGATACTCATTCATTCCACCCGGCGCGCTGGGGGCAGAGCGTCGGGTTTTTGATCGATCTTCGAGCGGCGCGATCAGATGATCCCGCCATTGGCGCGCAACACCTGACCATTGATCCAGCCGCCGTCGGGGCCGGCGAGGAACGCGACCGCAGCAGCAACATCGTTGGGCTGGCCGAGCCGCTCCAGCGGCGCGAGCTTGGCAAGGCGATCGATCAACTCGTCCGACTTGCCGTCAAGAAACAGTTTTGTGGCGGTCGGCCCCGGCGCCACGGCGTTGACGGTGATGTTGCGGCCGCGCAGCTCCTTGGCCAGCACATGCGTCAAGGCTTCGACCGCCGCCTTGGTGGCGGCATAGATGCCGTAGGTCGGCGACAGCAGGCCGGCCTGGCTCGACGATAAATTGACGATGCGGCCGCCATTGCGGAGCCGGCGCGCGGCCTCGCGCAGCGTGTTGAAGGTGCCCTTCAGATTGATCGCAATCTGGCTGTCGAAGACGGCGTCGTCGGCGTCCGCAAGCGCCGCGAGCCGCATGATCCCGGCGTTGTTGACGAGCACGTCGACGCCGCCGAACGCGGACTCCGCCGCGTCGAACATGCGTGCGACTGCGGCGGGGTCGCTGACATCGGCCTGCGCGGTGATGGCCCGGCCGCCGGCCTGCGCGATCTTGCCAGCGAGCGCCTCCGCCTCTGCCACACCACCGGCATAATTGATGACGACCGCAAAGCCGTCGCCGGCGAGCCGTTCGGCGATCGCAGCGCCGATGCCGCGCGAGCCACCGGTGACAACAGCGACTTTTTTGTTTGCGTTGGACACTTGCCTTCTCCGTGGTTCCGGGCCGCTGCCTGCGGCTGACAGGGGAGGATCTACCCCGTTTCCGGCGAAAGATAATCGGCTGTCGGCCGGCATCATTGTTCGTTCGATTCGAACAATCAGTCTGAGCCGGCGAAATCGAGCCGGCGCGTGATCCCGATCGCCTGCAGGAACGCCTCGTCATGACTGACGACGAGCAGTGCGCCGTCATAAGCCCTCAAGCCTGCCTCGACGGCTTCGATGGACTGGAGGTCCAGATGATTGGTCGGCTCGTCCAGGATCAGCAGCGACGGCGGCGCCGACCCACCCAGCACGCAGGCGAGGCCCGCACGAAACAGCTGCCCGCCGCTCAGGCTGCCGACCATCTGCAAGGCCGCATCGGCGCGAAACATGAAGCGCGCGAGGGCGGCGTGGCATTCATTCGCGCCTGCGTCCGGATTGAGACGCCCAAAATTGTTCAGGATCGAGACTGCGGGATCGAGCAGGCTGACCTTCTGGTCGAACAGCGCGAAGTCCGGCCTCACGCGCACGATGCCCGACAGGGGACGCATCTCGCCCGCGATGAGTTTCAGCAAGGTCGTCTTGCCGGAGCCGTTCAGCCCGACCAGCGCAATACGCTCCGGTCCAACGATGGTGAGCGATAGATCGCGCAGCACCGGCCGCTCCGGCTGATAGCCGGCACTGACACCATCGAGCCAAACCAGCTCCCGCCCCGCCGGCAGATGTGTCGAGGGAAGTTTCACGGACAGAGGCTGAAGGATCTCGATGCGCCCGCGCGCCGTGTCGACCGCACCGAGTGCCTCCGCGCGCCGCCTTTCGGCGATCTGTAAGTTCTTTCCGCCGCTGTCTTCGCTGCGATCCTTGCGCGCACCCGCCAGGATACGCGGCATGTCGCCCTTGGCGCGTTTCTTCTTGCCGCCGCTGTCCTTGCGCGCCTTCCGTTCGGCGGCCTCCTGCGCTCTTCCGTCGATCTCGAACAGGTGCTTCTCGGCGTGCGCGAGGTCATGCCTGACAGCCGCGAGCTCGACGGCTTTCTGGTCGCGGTAAGCGCTCCAATTGCCGCCGTATCGCGTTGCCCCGAGCGAGGTCAGCTCGACGATGGCGTCCATGGTCTCGAGCAATGCCCGGTCATGGCTGACGACGATCGCGCCGCCGCGCCAGGTCGCCAGGAGCTCGATCACGGCCCTGCGCCCGTCCCGATCGAGATTGTTGGTGGGCTCGTCCAGCAGCAGGAAGTCCGGCGCGGTGAAGAGCAGCGCGGCAAGACGAACGCGCGTGACCTGCCCGCCCGACAAGCGGTCCAACGCCATGTCGGGGGCGACATCGAATCCGACACGGGCGAGAGCGGACGCCAGCCGCGTCTCGAGGGTCCAGTCGACATCGGAAAGCTCGTCGACCGAGGCCTCCCCGCGCTCTGCGCGATGAAGCAGCTCCAGCGCGCCTCGCGCACCGAACAGGTCAACGACCGTCGCGCCCGCCAGGAGTTGAGCGTCCTGACGCAGGAGCCCAACGGTTCCGTTGACCACGACGTGGCCGGACTGAGGACCGTGTTCTTTCGAAATCGACGCGAGCAGCGTCGTTTTCCCGACGCCGTTGCGGCCGACGAGGCCGGCGCGCTCGGCGCCGAAGGTCAGATCGATGTCGGAAAGAAGAGAGCGGCCGTCAGGCGTAGACAGCGACAGGCGCGACAGGATGATCGAAGCAGGCATGGTATTCCCCGTGTGCAAGGCAGGTCGGCGTTGCGGTCGGGGTAAAATCCATGGCTTCGAATTCCTGATTGATAACCCGCTCATAATCCTGCCGGGGCGCGAGATCAAGGCGCATTCCGAACGACGCCCTCGACGCCTCACGAACTCGTTGATGGACGCCCCGCAGGCGGCGCGATACAGGCGAACAAAATCCGTGTCTCAATCAAGAGGCCAGTTCGTGAACGGCAAGCTGAACAACGCCCTCGCCCAACTGCTTCAGCAAGCCTTCATGGCACTGCGCGCAAAGCAGTTCGACATCGCAACACGGCTTGCGACCGAAGCCCTGAAATCAAATCGCACGGATCGGAATGCCGTGATGATCCTCGCCCATGCCCTGCTGGGCCTGGGTCGCGCGGACGAGGCGGTGGTGCCGCTCGAAAAGGCTGCGCATCGCGGCAATGATCCGGAAATCGAGACCCTTCTCGGTCATGCCCTGTGTGGAGCGCGGCGCACCGCGGACGGCATCGCGCAACTGCGCCGGACCGCAGCGCGCCGGCCGCCCTATCTGCCTGCATTTCAGGAGCTGGCCGGTCAGCTCGCGAACGCCGGCGAGGTCGGCGACGCGGTCCGGATCATCGAGGACGCCCTCACGCTCGCCCCTGCCAGCGTCGACCTGCAACTCGACCTCGGCCGCATGCTTGTCCGCAACAACCATCGCACAGAGGCCCGCCGCGTCCTGACCACTGCACGCCACACCGCGCCGGGCCGCACCGATATCCTGACGGAGCTTGCCTGGGCACAGCTTCTCGATGGGGCCCATGCAGAGGCCGCCGACACCTATCGTCACGCGCTCGGGCTTCGCCCGGACGACACGTTGTCCCGCGCCAATCTCGCGATCTGCCTCTGCGAGATGGGCGAGCGCAGCGGCGGCGAGGCCGCACTGCGTTCGGTGTTGCGCGGACGGCCGCATATGCTTGGCCGCGCCGCATTCGCGATGGCCGCCTCGTCGCACGGCCGCTTCTTCTTCCGCCCGAGCGCTGCCGCGAAGTTCCTGGAACGCGAACCCGAGCGGGCGGCTACGCCCTGAATTTCCGCCGGTACAAGCCGGGCTCGCGCTTCAGCGCGGCGCGCAGGGCATGAACCTTCTGCGTTTCGTCCTCGGTGAAGGCGGAGGTTTGCCGGGTCCAATCCTCACGCTTGACCGGAATGCACTGCGCGATCGGCGTGCCCTTGGGCAGTACGCCGCGAAAGCTGGTGTTGTGCCAGTGTGCCGGAAAGTGAATCCAGCTGTCGCGATAGCGATCGCAATCGACCAGGCCGCTGAGCGTCGTGAAGGGCAGATCGAAGCGGTTGATCGGATGCGTGAAGAACAGCGCATAGCCTTCCGGCGCTTCGATGGTCCAGAGATTGTGAAACTTGACGACGAAGCGGTCCGCTTCGAACAGCGGCGTGCCTGTGAGCTGGCCCTGGTCGTGAAAACTGATCGGTGAGCGCGGAAAGTCGATTTCGCCGCCCGGCGGGACATCGTTGTCCCAGATGATCTCGCCATCCTCGACCCGGAGGTCGCAAATCAAGGGAATCAAGAATCCGCATGTCATCGCATCGATGAAGGGCGGGCAGCGCTTGATGGTCTCGTCGTCCTGCTGGTTGAGCGCGCTGAACGCGGTCGTCGGCATCGCCTTGAGCCAATCGGGAATGCCGAGGTTCGCCGGGACCGGCTGCGGCAGCAGGCCTTCCAGCTCTTTGGGGCAGCGAAATTTGATCGCCAGCTTGTTGTTATTGGTCTGCGAGGACATTGGGCATTCCAGCCGAGTCCCCTAGCGATAAACGGAAACTGCCGCGCGTAGAAGCCCGGCGACGCGTCCTGACCATTACATCTTCGTCATGTTTTGATAGCCGGCGTGCGCCGCGCCGTTACGCAGCCAACCTGTCGAACTGGATCTTGCCCGCCTTCATCACCAGCGGAATGTGCTCGCCCTGCCCGAGCAGGCAGGCGACGTCACGCAACGGGTTGCCGTCGACCACCAGCAAATCCGCAAGCGCCTCGGGCGCGATCTGGCCGAGCTTGCCCTCCATGCCGAGCACCTCGGCCCCGATCACGGTCGCGCTGGCGATGACTGCGCGGGGTCGGAGAATTTCGGCGCGGATGCGGAACTCGTCGCTCTGGAGGCGCTGGGACGGTCCAAGCAGATCGCTGCCATACCCCATCTTCACTCCGGCCTTGCGATAGATGTCGAGCGAGCGCAGGCCGGCGTCGCGCACGTCCGCGATCTTGGCCACGCTCTCCGGCGGCAGGCCATATTGCGCGCCCTCGTTGGCAAGCGCCTCATAGGTGACGAGCGTCGGCACCACATAGGCGCCCTTCTCCGCCATCAGGCGCGCGGTCGGCTCGTCGACCAGGTTGCCGTGCTCGATGGTGCGGACGCCGCAGCGGACCCCACGCGCGATTGCCGCGGCAGTGTAGGCATGGGCGAGCACATAGGTCTGGCGTCCCTGCGCCTCCTCGACGATGGCGCGGATCTCGTCCTCGGAATAGCCAAAGGCGCCGACCGGATCGGTCGGAGACGCGACGCCGCCGGACGCCATGATCTTGATCTGGTCGGCCCCCATTTGCAGCTCCTCGCGCGCAGCCTTGCGCACGCCGTCGACGCCGTCGGCGACGCGCGCCAGCGCGCCGACGCGCACGCAGCAGGGACAAGGCGCGTCGCTCGCGAGGTAATCCGAGCGCGCCCGCATGTCGCCGTGCCCGCCGGTCTGGCTCAGCGCGGGGCCAGAGACGGACAGCCGCGGACCATCAGTCAGGCCGGTGTCGATAGCCTGCTTCAGCGCATGACCGGCGCCGCCGGCATCGCGGACGGTGGTAAAGCCACGTCGCAGCATGCCGCGGAGCAGCAGCGTCGAGCGCAGCGTCACCAGCACGTTCGGCATGTGGACCTGCTGCGCCAGATTGAGCTCCACGGCGATGGCATGCACATGAAGATCGATCAGGCCAGGCATCAGCGTCTTGCCCTTGAGATCGATGGTTCGATCGGCGGTGGCCTGCAGCGGCCGATCGGAGACCTCCTTGATCAGGCTGTCCTCGACCAGCACGTCATGGCCCGCCAGCAATTCCGGCTGAAGCGGCGCGATCATCCGCTCGCCGCGCAAAAGCGTCTGAACACGCGCGCCTTCCTCAACGCAGGGCATGTCGACGTAAGCCTCGCCGGAAAGACGCTGCCGTCCTACGATCTCTTTCTCGCCTCGCGCGGGCTGTCGCGCAATCTGGTGGCGACCGTCAATCATTACAGCGCCGCCCACGAGGTCGTGCGGCAATCCGATCTCATCGCCGTCCTGCCGAGCGATCTTCGCTCGCAGTCGCGCCACGCGCCGTTCCTGCATACGATGCCGCTGCCGCTCCAGGCGCCGGCGCGCATCGTCAGCCTGTTCTGGCACCAGCGCAACGACACCGTGCCCGCGCAGCGCTGGCTGCGCGAGACCCTGGTCGGGATGTTCGCCAGATCGGACTGACCAGATCAGCCCTTGAGCGCGGTAACCACCACCTCGATCAGCGCGCCGCCGAGATCGGCGACGCCGACGGTGGCCCGGGTCGGCAGATTGTCGCCAAAAAACTCGGTCCAGACCGCGTCCATCTCCTTCTTCTTGGAGAGGTCGGTCACGAAGATCGAGGTGCTGACCACGCGCGACTTGTCGGTACCGGCCTCCTTCAGATAGCTGGCGATCTTGCCGAGGATGTTGCGGGTCTGATCGCCCATCGAGCCCGAGATATCGTCGGCGATGGTGCCGCCGATGAAGACGAAGCCGTTGGCTTCGACGGCGCGGTGCTGAATGGGCGTGCGGATGCTGCGGGTGATGCTCATGATGTCCTCTTGTTGCTAGAGCGTGGAAGGATGGAAGCGATCGATGCCGAGATCGCCGATGCGAGTCTGGGTGCCGCCGTTGACGATCAACTCCGCCATCACGGCGCCGGCGCCGGGGCCGAGCTGAAAGCCGTGCAGCGAGAAGCCGAACTGGTGGTAGAGGCCCTTGTGACGTGAACTCGGCCCGAACACGGGAATATCGTCCTTCATCCTGGCTTCGATGCCGGCCCAGGCGCGCATGATCGTCGCATCGCGCATCACCGGAAACAGCTCGAACACGGTGCGGGCGCTGGTGGCGAGGCTCTTCCAGTCCAGCACCGTTTCGTTGCGGTCCTGATAGGGCGTTGCCAGATGGCCGCCGCCGATCAGCACGGTGCCGTTCTTGAACTGCTTGAAGGAGAGCTTTCGGCCGCGCAGGATCACGACGGGGTCGATGAAGTGCGGCACGCGCGAGGTGATCATCAGCATCGGCGCCACGGTCTCGACCGGCACCGGCTCGCCGAGCGCGGCGGCGATGTTCCCGGCCCAGGCACCGGCGGCGTTGACGAGCACCGGCGCGGCGTAGCTCTCCGAACCCACATCGACATGCCAAAGACCGTCGCTGTACCGGATGTTGCTGGCGGCCACGCCCTCGCGCACAGTCGTGCCGAGCTGCTCGGCCTTGCGCCGAAACGCGGTCGTCGTCTGCGCCGGATTGGCCGCGCCGTCACGGCGAGAGACCACGCCGCCGGGACAGGTCTCCGCCACCGCAGGCACGAGCCGCCGCAGTTCAGTCGCGTCGATCAATTCCTCATGGGTGAAGCCAAGCGCGTTGAGTTCGGCGACACGCGCCCGGCAGACCGCGAGCTCGTCCTCGTTCTCCGCGACCAGGACCTGGCCGTAGCTCTCAAAACTGCATTCATCGTCGAGAAGTTCTGAAATCTTCTCCCAGATTACCATCGAGCGGATCGAGAGCGGGATCTCCGGGATGTGCCGCGCGAGCTGGCGGACACCGCCGGCATTGACGCCCGAGGCGTGCCGGCCGGCATAGTCCTTCTCGATCAGCACCGGTTTCAGGCCAGCAAGACACAGATGCAGTGCGGTCGAGCATCCGTGGATGCCGCCGCCGACGACGATCGCATCCACGTTCCTGGTCATCCGCGCACCACCGCCTTGACGTCCTCCTCGCTCTTCGGAACGGCCGCGAGCTCGGCGAGCGTGATCGGCTTGACCGGCGCGCGCAGCCGGTAATAGCCGATCTCCTGCGGGCTCTTGCCGCGCGCCTGCGAGATCAGCTCGGTGACGGTGAGGCCGCAGAGCCGGCCCTGGCACGGCCCCATGCCGGTGCGGCGATAGGCCTTGAGCTGATTAGGCCCGGTCGCACCAATCGCGACGGAGTCGAGGACGTCCTTGGCCGTCACCTCTTCGCAGCGGCAGACGATGGTATCGCCGGAGGGAATGCGAAACTGCGGCGCGGGACGGAACAGCGTGTCGAGGAACACCCGCCCGCGCTCGGCCTTGGCAAGATCGGCACGAAGTGTCGCCATTGACGGAAGCTTCGCAGCAGCAGCCGGCGCCAGCGCGTCAACAGCAGCACGCGCGGCGATGCGACCACGCACCACGGCCGCATTCGCGCCGCCGATGCCAGCGCCATCGCCGGCGATCGCGATGCCGGCGACCGACGAATTGCCGCTGGCATCGAGCACCGGCGACCAGCACAATTGCAGATCGTCCCAGCGATGCTCGACGCTGGCGGCCATCGCCAGATTGACGTTGGGCACGACGCCCTGATGCAACAGCAGCAGATCGACGGGAATGGTCTCGCGCTTGCCCCCGGCGACATAGCTCACGCTTGCGAGCTGGCCGTCACCAGACGCAGCTAGCTCGGTGACGCCGGAGACGACCTGCACTTTGGCCCGCACCTCGCGCATCATCGACAGGCCCTTGGCGAAATAGGGCGAGGTCAGGAACGCGAAGGCGTGGGGCAGCGCGGCGAAATAATTGCTGCGCTCGGTGGTGTCGAGGATGCGGTCGATGCGGCCGCCGAGCCGCAAGATTTGCGCAGCGAGCAGCCAGAGCAGCGGCCCCTGCCCCGCGATCACCGTGCGGCCATCCGGCACCAGCGCCGACGATTTCAGCATGGTCTGCGCGGCACCCGCGGTCATCACGCCAGGCAGCGTCCAGCCGGGAATCGGAAACGGCCGCTCCAGCGCGCCGGTCGCCAGGATCACGCGCTTCGCCTTGACGAAGGCCGAGGCGCCCCCGACGGAGACGGCGATGTCGAGATTGCGGTCGAGGCTCCAGACCGTCGCGCGCTGGACAACTTCCGCATCGCTCGCGCGCAATGACTGCACGAGATCGGCGCCGACCCAGTAATCGGCACCAAGCTGATTGCGCTCGGTCACTGGCGTGGAGGCGATGGCACGAAATACCTGGCCGCCCGGGCCGATATTCTCGTCGAGCAGCAGCGTCGACAGGCCCGCCTCAGAAGATGTCGCAGCCGCAGCGAGGCCGGCGGGCCCGGCTCCGATCACCACGACGTCGTAGGCTTCGCGCTTGGGAGCCATGGTCATTTTCCGATCTCCCGCTTGCCCTTCTGGATTTCGACCTGCATGCCGTCGGCAACGGGCACGAGGCAACCCTGGCGGTTGCCGACACCGTCGATGGTGACGAGGCAGTCGAAACACACGCCCATCATGCAATAGGGCAGCCGCAGCGCGCCGCTCACCGCGGTCGACCGGCGCACGTCAAGGCTGGACGCCAGCAGCGCGGCGGAGACTGTGTCGCCCTGACGCGCAGCGATGGCAACGCCGTCGACGAATATCTGAACTTGTGGCCGTTTGTCCTGTTCGGATCGTTTGAACATGGGATGCCTCTTGGCTCCTTCTCAAAAACTCTAATAGCCGCTGTTGTTCGCCGTGCCCGCGCCGCCGAAACGGCTGGCCGAGAACGCGCCGACCAGCTCCGGTTCGAGCGCGCCCTGCGCAACCATCCGCGCGATCTCGAAGGCGTGGTTGGAGGCGAGCGTCACGCCGGAATGGCAGCAGGCGACGAAGGCGCCGGGATGCGTCTCCGACTGGTCGTAGATCGGAAAGCCGTCCTGCGGCATGACGCGAATGCCGGCCCAGCTCCGGACCACGTTGAGCCGCGCCAGATGCGGAAACATCTTTTGCGCGCGATCGGCCATCACGCCGCTGATCGAATGCTTCAGCGCGCGATCGTCGAGCTCGTCCTCCTTGCTGTCGCCGATCATCACCGTGCCCTCGTCGGTCTGGCGGATCGTGGTCAGCGGATGCGGCAGGAACGGCATGGTGCGCTCAGTCACCACGATCTGGCCGCGGGTCGGGCCCATCGGTGCGTAGAGACCGACCATCGGTGCCAGCGTCTGGTTGGCATTGCCGGCGGCAAGCACGATCTTGGCGGCGCGGAGCTCGCCCTTCGGCGTGGTCAGCCGGAACTCGCCGTCGCTCTTCGTGATCGCAGAGACCGGGCGCTCGGGGAAATAGTCGATGCCGAATTCCTTGAATCCAGTGTGGAAGGCACGAAAAGTGCGCAGCGAATTGACGTGGCCATCGAGCGGGCAAAAGCTGCCGCCGGAGACTTCCGGCCCGATCAGCGGCAACGACTTTTTCACGTCCGATGCCGACATCATCTCCATTTTGTAGTCGGCCGCGCCGGTCTGGTTGTGCATACGCTTGACCAGTTCGATGCGCTGGCCGAATTCGTCCTCGCCGAGCGTGAGATGGAAGCCGCCGTTTTGTTGTAGCGAGACATCGAGGCCGGTCTGCTGCTTCAACTCGGCGGCGAGCCTGCCCCACGCCTGCGACGCCTGCACCGTCCAGACCGTATAGGCCGGCATGCCCAGCCCCTTGCTCTGAACCCAGACCAGCGCGAAATTGGCGCGCGAGGCGCGCTTGGTGATGTCACCTTCATCGAGCACGGCCACGCTTTTGCCGAGCCGGCCAAGGCCCCAGGCGATGGCGGAGCCGAGCAGTCCGCCGCCGACCACGGCGACGTCGTAATCTCCTGACATGAGTTCTCCTATCGTCCCGTATCGCCCTTGCCGGCGAGCACGCGGTCGAGCCCGTAGAAGCGGTCGAGCAGAATGAGGGCGGTCATGGTGATCGCGATCACGCAGGCCGAGACCGACGTCACCAGCGGATCGATGTTGTCCTGGATATAAAGGAACATGCGCACCGGCAATGTCTCGGTGCCGGGTGCTGCAAGGAAGACGGTCATGGTGAGATCGTCGAACGACTGAATGAAAGCGAGCGCCCAGCCGCTGATGACCCCCGGCAAAATCAACGGCAGCGTCACGCGGCGGAACAGTGTCCAGCCGCCGGCGCCGAGCGAGACCGCGGCCATCTCGACCGAGAGGTCCATGCCGGTCGCGGCCGCCAATGTCAGCCGCAGCGCGAACGGAAACACGATGATGACATGGGCGATGATCAGCGCCGCAAAGCTGCCGCCGAGGCCTGCCGAGGTGAAGAAGCGCAGGAAGGCGATGCCGAGCACGACATGCGGGATCATCAGCGGCGACAGGAACAGCGCCGCCAACGCATCACGGCCGCGGAAACGATAGCGCGCAATCGCGAGCGCCGCCGGCACTGCGAACAGAAGTGCGACGAAGGACGACAGTGCGCCGAGGCCAAGGCTGACCCAGAACGCATGGATGAATTCAGGATAGTTCGCAATCGCCCTGAACCAGCGGAGCGAAAAACCGTTGGTCGGCAGCGACAAGAAGCCTTCGGGCGTGAAGGCGACGAGGCAGACCACCAGGATCGGCGCCACCATGACGATGACGAAGATGGTGTGGAAGATCAGTGCCAGCGGGCCGTTCCGTCTCATCGGAACACCTCCGCATAGCGCCGCTCGATCAGCGCGTTGCTACCGACGACGATCAGCACGAGGGCGACCAGCAGCAGCGTGGCGACGGCCGCACCGAGCGGCCAATTCAGCGTGTTGAGGAATTCGTCATAGGCGAGCGTCGCCGCAACCTTGAGCCGGCGGCCGCCGATAATCGCGGGCGTCGCAAAGGCGCTGGCCGAGAGCGAGAACACGATGATCGCGCCGGACAGCACGCCCGGCATGATCTGCGGCATGATGATGCGGCGAATAATGGTGATCGGGCCCGCGCCGAGCGACATCGCGGCATTCTCGATCTGCGGATCGAGCCGTTGCAGCGCCGCCCACACCGACAGCACCATGAACGGCATCATCACATGCGCGAGCGCGACCACTATGCCGGTCTCGGTGAACATGAAGGGAATGGGGGAGCGGATCACCCCGGCCGACATCAGCAGCTTGTTGACGAGGCCGTTGTTGCCGCCGAACAGCAGCGCCCAGCCGAGCGTGCGCGCCACCACGGAGATCAGCAGCGGCCCAAGGATCACAAGCAGAAAAATGCTCCTCCAGCGGCCGCTCATGCGGTTGAGGATGTAAGCTTCGGGCGCACCTAACACGGCGGTGAGCAATGTGGTGAGGATCGCGATACGAAACGTCCGCCAGAACATTTCGGCGTAATAGGGATCAGTCGCGATCTCTCGCCAGTTCTTCAGGATGAAGACCGGCTCGATGCCCTTGTACTGGCCCCAATCATGGAACGACAGCATCACGGTCATCGCCAGCGGAATCAGCAGCACGCCGACGAACAGCATCAAAGCGGGCGCGGTCAGCGCCCACGGCGCACGCGCGTCGCGCTCGTCGGCGGCCGTGCTCATGCGACGCCCCTCACGCTCATGTCCTCCGGCCGCCAAACGAGGCGAACGGCCTCGCCTTCGACCGGCTGCGCTTGGCCGTCATTCTGACGGATCACGATTGCGGGCCCGCATTCGCTCTCGCACTGGAACAGCCAATGATTTCCTTGAAAAATGCGGGTGACGATTTTCGCACCGAGGCCCGCATCGCCAAACCCGATCCGCTCAGGACGAATGCTGACGGTCACGGGACCACCGCTGAGTCCTGCCGGCACCGGCGCGCTCCAGGAGCCCGCCGTCACCCGGGCCGGCGTCACGGTCCGATCAATCGTCGCGGCAAAATCGTTGGTCTTGCCGAGGAACTGCGAGACGAAGGCCGAGGCCGGCCGCTCATAGGTTTCCTGTGGCGTGCCGATCTGCTCGATCTTGCCCTGGCTCATCACCACGATGCGGTCGGACAGCGACATCGCCTCGTTCTGGTCGTGCGTGACCAGGATCGTGGTGGTGCCGATGGTGCGCTGGATCTGGCGCAGCTCGATCTGCATCTCCTCGCGCAGTTTTGCGTCGAGGTTCGACAGCGGCTCGTCGAGCAGCAGCACGCTCGGCTTGATCACCAGCGCACGCGCCAGCGCCACGCGCTGCTGCTGGCCACCGGACATGCGGCGCGGGTGACGGTCCTCGTAGCCGGCAAGGCCCACCATCGCGAGCGCGGCACGGACGCGCTCGGCCCGCTCGCTGCGCGCGACCTTGCGCATCTCCAGACCAAACGCGACGTTCTCCGCCGCGGTCATATGCGGAAACAGCGCGTAGCTCTGGAACACGATGCCGAGGCCACGCTTGGCCGGATGGATCGCGGCCAGGTCCTTGTCCTCCAGACGGATCGCGCCGCGCGTAGGATCGAGGAAGCCCGCGATCATCTGCAGGGTCGTGGTCTTGCCGCAGCCGGACGGGCCGAGGAAGGAGATGAACTCCCCCTTGCCCACCGACAGACTGAAGTCATCGACTACAGTCTGCGCGCCGAACTGCTTGGCGACCCCTTCGAGCTCGAGAAAGGCCATACGCTGTCTCCGCTACGGATGATCAGATCAGCGCTCGACCTCGCGGTTCCAGCGCTTGGTCCATTCCTCGCGCTTGTCGTTGATGACCGTCCAGTCCGGATTATAGAGCTTTGCCGCGCGCTCGCCGATCGGCGCCATCTTGCCGAGCTCGGGCGGCACCACCAGCGATTTCAGCACCGGGCCGTAGCCATAATCCCTGAGCATCACGAGCTGGATTTTTGCGTCGAGCAACATCTTGATGAAGTTGCCGGCGAGCGGCGAGGCATTGGGCTTGGTGATCGGACACGCCGTCGTCAGCAGCGTCGCAGCGCCTTCCTTCGGGTAGACGAAGTCGACGGGGAAGCCGGTGTTGGCAAAGCTCTGTACGCGGCCCGTACCCCACACCGCGATCACGGCCTGACCGGACTGGAACAGCTCGGTCATCTTGCCCGGCGACGGCTCATAGGCCAGCACGTTCGGATTGATCTGCTCCTTGAAAATCTTGAAGCCGGAATCGACGTTGGCCTCGCCGCCGCCGTTCATCTTAGACAGCATCACCAGCGCTTCGAGACCATAGGTGTTGTTGATCGGCGGGATCACGAGCTGTTTTGCGTATTTCGTGTCCTTCAGATCATTCCACGAGGTCGGCGGCGCCCAGCCTTTCTCGGCAAACACCTTGGTGTTGTACATCAGGCCGGTGGCGACGATGCCGATCGCGACGGCGCGATCATCCTTGAAGCGCGCGGTGTCATAGAGATCGGCGGGCAGGCTGTCGAGCTTGCCGCAGAAGCCAAGCTGGATCGCCTGATACATCGGGCCGTCGTCGACGATGGCAACGTCGATCTGCTGGTTGCCCTTCTGCGCCTGGAGTTTTGCCAGCGTGTCGGTGGAGTTGCCTGCGACGTACTCGACCTTGACGCCGTTCTCCTTCTCAAAGGCCGGGATCACCTCGTCGCGGATGGTCTTCTCGAACGAGCCACCATAGCCGGCGACATAAAGCGTTTTCTGCTGGGCCGAGGCGGCCGACGGAAGGACGGCGAGCGCCGCGATGCTGACCGCTGTCAGAAGGCGAAAAGTCTTCATGTGGACCGATCTCCAATACCGGAATGAGGTGACGTGCCGACGAGTCTCATAGGCCAAAGCGCCTTCCGCATTTCCTTCCGCGCAAATCCCGTATCCACCAGGGCTCCGGCCCCTGTTCGGCGGGTTCTGGCGCGATCCGGAGGTTCGAACCCCTCCAATCTGCCGAAAAAGCGGGCTGTCTCCAGCTCTGATGAAAAAGATCGCAAACCTGAGCTTCCATCGTCCAATGAATAATGGCACCCTCTGCATGCCAAAATGTTATGGATGGAAATTGGGATGGCGCGGATCAATTCGCGGCAGGTGGAGGCCTTCCGCGCGACGATGCTCACGGGCAGCGTGACCGAGGCGGCCGCGCTGATGACCGTGACGCAGCCGGCGGTGAGCCGGTTGCTGCGCGACCTCCAGGCGCTGCTGAAGATGGAGCTTTTCGAGCGGCGCGGCACCGGCCTAGTGCCGACCGCCGCAGCAATGGCGCTCTATACCGAAGTGGAGCGTTCCTTCGTCGGGCTCGAACGCATCACCGCGGCGGCGGAGGAAATCCGCAGCCGCCGCACCGGCTCGCTGCGGATCGCTGCACTTCCGGCGCTCTCGAACGGCTATTTGCCGCGGCTCACCGGGCATTTCCTGAAGGAGCGGCCCAACCTCAACCTCGCCTTTTTCGGCGTGATCTCGCCGATCGTGGTCGATTGGGTGCTGAACAATCAGTGCGACGTCGGCTTTGCCGAGGTGCCGATCGCGCATTCCGGGCTGCCGAGCCAGAAGCTGCCGGCGCCGGCGCGCGTTGCGGTGCTGCCGACGGGACATCGCCTCGCAGAAAAGGAAGTCTTGGAGCCGCGCGACTTCGAAGGCGAGACCTTCATCTCGCTGTCGGCGGGATCGTCGAGCCGCCACCTCGTCGACCAGATCTTCCACCGTCACGACGTCCGCCGCGTGCTGCGGGTGGAGACCGCGCTGTCGGAGATCATGTGCGGCATGGTGTCGTCGGGGCTTGGCGTCGCGATTTGCGATCCCTTCACCGCGCAGGAATTTTCTACCCGCGGCGTCGTCGTGCGCCGCTTCCTGCCGCGCGTCGACTTCGAATTCTCTGCGGTCTTTCCCGCGCAGCGCAGCCCCTCGCCGGTGGCGCTGGATCTGGTCGAAACCGTGCGCAAAGCGCTTATCGAATTCGACGATTAGCTGTTGAACGCCGCCTGCGCCTCCGGCAGATCCCAGATCTTGCCGATCGCGGCGGTGCCGGCCGCCATGATCGCCGCCTCGTCGGCGCCGAGATAGCGACCGGCATCGACCAGCACGCGACCATCGACCATGACTTGGTCGATATTGGCGCGGTTGGCGAGCGCGATCAGCGCGCGGCGCGGATCGAACAGCGGCTGGAGATGCGGATGGGTGAGATCGACCACGGTCAGATCGGCGGTCGCGCCGGGTTCGATCCGGCCGAGATCGGGCCGCTTGATGACGTCAGCGGCAACAGCCGTGTTCGCCTCGATCAGCTCGGGCGAGTTCGCAACATCGGCGCGCTGCGAGGTAATCTTGGAGATGAGTGAGGCGGCGTTGAGTTCGCCGAGCAGGTCCATGTTGTAGCCGTCGGTGCCGACCACAGTGCGCACGCCATGCTCCGCAAATCGGCTGAACGCCGCGGTGACGCCGGCGCGTGCGAATACGCGCGGGCAATTCAGCACGGTCATGCCGCGCGCGGCCATCAACTTGAGATCGTCGTCGGTACTGAACATGCAATGCGCCGCCATGAGATCGGGCGCAAGCAGGCCGAGCCAGTCCAGATATTGCGCCGGCGTGCGGCCGCCATAGCGCTTGCCGATGGTCTCGACCTCGGTGCGGCTCTGCGCCATGTGCGTCGTGATGGGCACGCCGAGCTCGCGCGCGCGCGTCGCGCAAGCCTTGAGCAGATCGGGACCGCAGGTGTCGGTGGCATGCGGGCTCATCGCAAGGCTGATGCGGCCGTCGCCGCGATTGTTCCAGCGTTGATACAGCGCATCCCAAGTCGCCATGTCGGCGGTGCCATCATCGCCGGCATATTGAACAACACCGTCCGGACCCGCCTTGGCGTCGGAGGTGGAGAACAGATACGGCGCGCCGTAGAAGCGGATGCCCATCTCTTCCGCCGCGTCGAACATCTCCGGGATCGAATTGCGGAACGGCTCCATCACCGTGGTCGCGCCACCCTTGAGGAGCTGGAGAATGCCGAGCCGCGCCACGGCCATGCGCTCCTCCGCCGACAAGATCTCAGCGCCGCGCTTGGTCAGCGGCAACAGCACTGTGTAGACGATGCTCTGGTTGTTCTTGCGGCCGTTGCCATCCTCGCTGTGGCTGCGCGCCACCGCTTCAGAGAAGCAGTGATTGTGCAGGTTCAGCAGGCCGGGCAGCACGAAGCGGCCGGGGCGATCGTAGACCTGATCCGCGCTTGGTCTGTCGCGCGTGATTGCGGCAATCTTCTTGCCTTCGACCAGAACCCAATGGTCGCGCAACACATCCTGCGCGCCGTCCTTGCGTGACAGCACATAGCTGCCAAAAATTGCGATGGTCCTCATGCGGGGCGTACGTTCCAGAAGACGGCGGTGCCGTCGAGAATGCCGGTAATGGCTTTGCGATAGGCGGTCGGCTGCTTGTACAGACCGATCGGAATATAGGGGATTTCCTGGAATGCGACCGCCTGGATTTCGCGGCAGATGCGCTGCTGCTCGGCAAGTTCGGAGGCCGCGAGCCACTGGCTGCGCAAGGCTCCCATCTTCTCGCTCGCATACCAGCCGGCGACCTTGCCCTCGCCGCGCAAATTGGTGTTGCCGGCCGGGTTGAGCCAGTCAATGCCCTGCCAGTTACCGACCGCGGCGCTCCAGCCGCCCTGCCCAATCGGATCCTTCTTGAGCTGGCGCTGGAGGACGACGGCGAAATCGAGCCCGGCATATTCGACGTTCATGCCGGCCTTGCGCAGTGAGTCGACGGCGATCTCGCCGAGCGGTTTTTGCGCCAGCGAATTGGTCGGAACGAGCACCACGATCTTCTCGCCATTGTAACCGGCGGCCTTTAGATCGGCCTTGACCTTGGCGTAGTCGCGCGGCCCGCGGAACACGTCGAGGCCGACCTCGCTCGCCATCGGCGTGCCCGGCGCGAAGTAGCCGATCGGCGACACCTGAAACGCCGGATCGGTGCCGGCGACGGCGGTCATGAACGCGGACTGGTCGATCGCACCCAGCAGCGCGCGGCGGACGGCGGGATTGTCGAACGGCGGCTGGAGATGGTTGAGGCGCAGCATGCAGGCATAGCCGCGGGGATCGAGGATGCGCGTCTCGATATCGCCGGCCGCCTTAATGATCGGCAAGAGATCGTGCGGCGTGGTTTCCTGCCAGTCCTGCTCGCCGGTCTGGAGCGCTGCGACGCCGGTGCCGGCATCGGGCGTGGTGGTCCAGACCACGCGATCGTAATGCACGATCTTCGGACCCGCCGTCCAATCCGGCTTGCCGTCGGTGCGCGGCTGGTAGCGCTCGAATTTGGCATAGGCGTTGCGGGCGCCCTGCACCCGCTCGTCGGCGAGGTAGCGGAACGGGCCGCTGCCGACCACTTCGGTCAGTGGCTTGAAAGGGTCCTGGCTCGCCAGCCGCTCCGGCATCATGAAGCAGGCGTTGATCGCCGCCTTGCCGAGCGCCTGCGGCAACAACGGAAATGGACGCTTGAGGCGGAAACGAATGGTGCGGTCGTCGGCGGCCGAGAGCTCATCGGTCGCCTCCATCAGCTCGCCGCCAAAACCGTCGCGCGCGGCCCAGCGGCGGATGCTGGCGACGCAGTCGCGCGCGAGCACGCGTTCGCCGTCGTGCCAGACCAGGCCATCGCGCAGGCTGAGGTCCCATTGCAGCTCGTCGCCGGAGATGGCGTGGCCCGACAGCATCTGCGGCGAGACCTGGAGCGAGGAGCTCATGCCATAGAGCGTGTCGTAGACCATGAAGCCGTGGTTTCGCGACACCTGCGCGGTCGAATAGATCGGATCGACGAAGGCGAGATCGATGACGGGGATGAAGCGCAGCGTGGTCCGCGATTCGGCGCGGACGATACCAGGGAATGACAGCGCCGGAACGGCTGCGGCAGCCTTGAGGAGCGAGCGGCGGGAGACGGGCATTACAAAGGGCTCCTGACGAACTGCATCATTGGCGTTTCATGTGTTGAGCAAGACCGCGCCGATCGCGGCCGCCACCGCCTGCTGCGCCGGCTCGACCACGGGCACGCCGATCGCCTCCGCGATCGCCGCGCGATGCGACGCCATGCCGGCACAGCCCATCACGACGACATCGGCCCGGCATTGCGTGACCAGCGCGCGGCCGGCTTCGATCAACCGGCCACGGATGTCCGCGCCCGCCGTTTCCGCCGCGCTCGCGCCGACCGACCAGCTGCCGGCATAGCGCCCATCGACACCCATCACCCGCGCCATGCGCTGCTGGCGGCGGATGCTCGACGGCGACAGCGCAATGATGCCGAAGCGTTCGCCGAGCATCAGCGCGCGAAAGATGCCGCACTCGGCGATGCCTAGCACCGGACGGCCGCCATCCGCCTCGCGCACCGCATGCAGGCCGGGATCGCTGAAGCAGGCGAGCACGAAGACGTCGGCATCGTCGCGCGACACACGGTTGACCAGCGGCATCACGACGCTATCGGCATCGCGCTGCGAGCTGATGCCCAGGGGCCCCTCGGCGAGCCCGACCACCTCGATCTCCGGGCCGCCGGTGATCCGAAGCGGCGCCACCGCATCATCGATCGCCGCCGTCACCGACGCGGAGGAGTTGGGGTTGATGACGAGGATACGGGTCATGGCATTGCTCAACTTTTGCCGGCCTCGTGGCGCACGAAGTTGGCCGCGATCTTCTCGCCGGTCGTGATCCAGACATCCGGGCAGGACTTTGCGTAGGTCAGGAACTCGCGCAGCAGGCGCAGCCGCATCGGGCGGCCGCTGCATTGCGGATGCAGCACCGTCGTCACCATCGCGCCCCAGTCCCTGGTTTCGTCGAGCTCGTCCTTCCAGATCGAGAGCACATGCTCCTTGGGGAAGATCGAGCGCGGGCTGAAGCGGGCGGAGAGGCCGTGCATCCAGTCGTCATAGCTCGCGGTCACCGGCAATTCGATCGTGCCGGGCTTGCCGTCGGCGAGGCGATGGCGATAGGGCCGCACGTCGTCGCGGAACGACGACGTATAGACGATGCCGTGGCGCACCAGCGCGACACGCAGTTCCTCGGTGAACTCACCATAGGGCGCGCGATAGCCAGTCGGCCTGACGCCGAGCCGGCGCTTGAGCGCCTCGAAACCACGCTCCAGCTCCTCCTCGATCCAGGGATCGCCGGGATCGGGCAAGAGATGATGATAACCGTGATGGCCGATCTCATGGCCGGCCTTGAGGATGGATTCCGCCATCGCCGGATGCGCGTCGACCGACCATCCCGTGACGAAGAACGTCGCCTTGAGGTCGAGCTGGTCGAGCAGCTCCAGAAGTTTCGGCGTGCCGACGCGCGCCTCGTAGCCGCCATAGCTCATGGTGATGAGCCGCTGCGCATGCACGGCGTCCTTGCTGGTCCACGCGCTTTCCGCGTCGACGTCAAAGGAGAGGAACATCGCGGAGTTATACGGCTTCGGCCAGGGATATTCCGGCGCGGGATCTGCGGTGTTGGCTGGGATGAGCGGGATGCTCTGGAGTGCCTTACTGTCCAGCATTGATGGTCGCCTTTTCGAGTGCGTTGTCAGTCAGTTTCCACTTGGCAAGCAGGGTACGATAGCTGCCGTCGGCGATCAGCGCGTCGACAGCTTCGAGCATGGCCTGCGCAAGTGCCTTTTCCTTGACCGGAATGGCGATGCCGGTGAATTGCTGCGCGATGGGTGCGCCGACCGGCGCATAGGCGCCGGGCTCGAGGTCCATGACATAGGGCAGCGTCTCGTTGCCCTGCACGGCGGCATCGATGCGGCCCTGCTTGAGCTGGGTACGGGCATCTGCCGAGCCGTCGGTGCCGACGAACACGACCGGATTGCTGCCGCAGCTTTTCTCGCTCCAGGCATTGATCATGGCCGGGAACATGGTGCGGCGGCTGGCGCCGACCTTCTTGCCGCAGAGCGAGGCCAGGTCCTTGAACTCGGCGGCCCGCGACTGCTGCACGAAGAAGTTCGGACCGCTCTTGAGGTAGTCGACAAAGGTCGCAGTCTCATGCCGGCTGGCGTAGTCCGTGAAGCCCGAGAGGATCGCATCGACACGGCCGGTCGCAATCGACGGCATGAATTGGTCGAAACTGGTCTCCTGCCATTCGATCTTGATTCCGAGCTTGCGGCCGATGGCGTCGCCGAGATCGATATCGAAGCCGGACAGCGCGTTGGTGGCGGGATCGCGGAACTCCATCGGCGGATAATTCGGCACCAGCGCGATCTTGATGCTGCCGCGCTTGGCGATCTCCGCCGGCAGCTCGATCGCCCAAGCCTGAACACCCAGAGCGAACGCGCTCGTGGCGCCGAAAAGCGCCGCCGCAACCAGAACTTTCTTCATCAACACGCCCCCATATCAGATCACAGCCGAAAGAAATGCCTTGGTGCGCTCCTCGCGCGGCGCAGCCAGCACCTCGGAGGCACGCCCCTGCTCGACGATCGCGCCCTGGTCCATGTAGACGACACGGTCGGCGACTTCGCGGGCAAAGCCGAGTTCATGCGTCACCGCCATCATGGTTATGCCGCTCTTCGCCAGCTCCTTCATGACCGCGAGCACCTCGCCGACGAGCTCGGGATCGAGCGCGCTGGTCGGCTCATCGAACAGCATCAGCATCGGCTTCATCGCGAGCGCCCGCGCGATGGCGACGCGCTGCTGCTGGCCACCGGAGAGCTGCGCGGGATACGAGTCCGCCTTGGCCGAGAGCCCGACGCGACGGAGTAACTCGATGGCTTCGCCGCGCACCTCGTCGAATTTCCGACCCTGTACCTGGAGAGGACCTTCGGTGATGTTCTCCAGCGCGGTCTTGTGCGGGAACAAATTGAAGCGCTGGAACACCATGCCGGTCTTCAACCGCTGCCGACCGATCTCCCGCTCGCTGAGTCGATAGAGCCGCCCGCCCTGCTCGCACACACCCAAAAGCTCGCCGTCGAGCCAGATGCCGCCGCTGTCGATCGTGGTGAGCTGGTTGATGCAGCGAAGCAGCGTGGTCTTGCCCGAACCGGAGGCGCCGATCAGACACATCACCTCGCCGGGCCAAACGTCGAGCGAGACATTTTTGAGAGCCTGGAACTCTCCAAAATTTTTGCTGACGGAGCGGATCGCGACGAGGGGCTTTGTCATCGGGCGAACTGCATGGTGCCGCGCGCGAATCGGCGCTCGAGCAGCATCTGGAGCGGCGTCAGGATCGAGACGACGAGCAGGTACCAAAGCCCAGCGACGATCAGGAGCTCGATCACGCGTGAATTGGCGTAGTAGATGTTTTCGGCGTTGTGTAGCACTTCCGGGTACTGAATCACGCTCGCGAGCGACGTCGCCTTGACCATGCCGATGAACTCGTTGCCGAGCGGCGGGATCACCACGCGCATCGCCTGCGGCAGGATGATCCGACGCAGCGCGCGCAGCCGTCCCATGCCGATCGCTTGCGCCGCCTCATATTGCCCGACATCAACCGAAAGCATGCCGGCACGCATCACCTCCGACGTATAGGCGCCCTGGTTAATGCCGAGCCCGAGCAGCGCGGCGAGGAACGGCGTCATGACATCGACGGCGCGCGCGCTCCACAGGCCGGGAATGCCGATGCTCGGAAACACCAGCGCAAGGTTGAACCACAGCAGCAGTTGCAGGATCAGCGGCGTGCCACGGAACAGCCAGGTGTAGCCGGCCGCGACCGTCTTCAGCACCGGATTGGGCGACAGCCGCATGATCGCAACGACCACGCCCAGGAAGATGCCGAGCGCCATCGCCAGCACCGCCATCACCATGGTGTTGACGATGCCTTCGATGATGACCTTCGCAGTGATGAAGCGGCTGACATAGGACCATTCGATCTGGCCATTGGCGAAGGCACGCGCGATCGCGGCCAGCACGAGCACGATCAGGGCTGCGCTCAGCCAGCGAAACCAGTGCGGCTCGCGCGCGATCCGCATGCCCGACAGATCGGGAAAACCCTCCGCGAGTGCCGGCGCCGGCTTCATTGCGGCGCCGCGTTCAGCATGGGCTGGGCCACCGCATTTGCGCCGAGACCCCATTTGTCGAGCACGGCCTTGTAGGCGCCGTCGGCGATCATGGCGGTGAGCTTTTCCGTCACGACTTCACGCAAGGCTGTATCGTTCTTGCGGAACATGATGCCCTGATAGCCGGTCGACAACTGCTCGCCAATGACGCGATATTTGCCGGCCTCCTGCGACTGCGCATAGGGCAGCGTCTCGCTGCCCTGCACGGCGGCGTCAATGCGGCCCTGCTTGAGCTGGTTGCGGACGTCGATCGAGTTCTCGCCGGGAACATACTGGATGGCCGGCTTGCCGGCCGCCTCGCAATTCTGCTTGCTCCACTTCTCGATCTCGAGCGGAAATGCCGTGCTGCGCGTCGTACCAACCTTCTTGCCGCAAAGATCGGTGGCGGCCTTGGCCTCACTCTCTGTCAGGACGAAGAATTGCGGGCCGGTCGTGAGATAGTCGACGAAGTCCGCTGTCTCGCGCCGCGAGCTGCGATCCTGAATGCCACTGATGATGAAATCGGCGCGCTTGGTCTGGAGCGATGGGATCAGCTCGGCGAACGGCGTCTCGCTCCAGACGATCTTGAGGCCACCCAGCCGCTTGGCGAGTTCGTTCGCAAGATCGATGTCGAGCCCGACCAGCTCACTGGTCGCGGGATCGCGATATTCCATCGGCGCGTAGGTCGCGTTGACCGTGAGCTTCAGCGTGCCCGCCTGCTTGATCTCCGCGGGCAGTTCGGCAGCTCGCGCGGAGGCGATCGCGGCGAGCGCCGCAAGGCCGAGAGAAAGCGAGAGGCGGATCATGTCAACTCCAATCTTTTTCCTGTGCCGATCTTTTCCTTTTGACGACGCTTGCCAGCGCCGTGCCATTTGGTCAGTCCGCGTCGAGAACGGCCGGCTCGATGACGCCGGCGCGCTCGGTGATCACCCGGTATTGCTCCGGCCGCCGGTGGGCGGCGAAATTGAACATCTTGTCCTTGCCCTGGCGGCAGAGGTCGAGATCGATGTCGGCGACGATCACCTCGTCGGTCAAGGTCGCGGCCTGCGCGACGATGCAGCCATTGGGATCGACGATGCAGGAGCCGCCGATCAAACCCGAGCCGTCCTCGTCGCCGGCCTTGGCCACCGAGATCGCCCAGGTCGCGTTCATGTAGGCGTTCGCTTGCGTCACCAGCGTCGAGTGGAAGGTGCGCAAGGACGCGTCTTCCGTGACGCCGCCATTGGGATCGTAGGCAGCGGAATTGTAGCCGATGCAGACGAGCTCGACGCCTTGCAGGCCGAGCACGCGCCAGGCTTCCGGCCAGCGGCGATCGTTGCAGATCATCATGCCCATGATCGCATGCGCCCAGGCCGAGCCGGCGCGGAAGGCGGGAAAGCCGAGATCGCCATATTCGAAATAGCGCTTCTCGAGCTGCTGGTAGCGCGCGCCGGTGCGCGGCTCCACCGAACCCGGCAGATGCACCTTGCGATAGCGGCCGAGAATTTCGCCGTCGCGATCGACCAGGATGGCACAATTGTAGCGGCGACCATCCGCCGTCTGCTCGGCGTAACCGACATAGAAGCCGACGCGCAGCGCGCGCGCGCGGTCGAACAGCTTTGCCACGGCCGGGTTCGGCATGCCGTGCTCGAAATAATGGTCGAGCGCATCGCCTTCGAGCAGCCAGCGCGGGAAGAAAGTGGTGAAAGCAAGCTCGGGAAACACCACGAGGCTGGCGCCACGGCTGGCGGCTTCCTCCAGCATGCCGAGCATCCGATTCAGCGTATGTGCGCGCGTATCGGCTTTTTGCGTCGGCCCCATCTGGGCTGCGGCGGCGCGAAGGACACGAACCAAGATTGCCTCCAATATGTGCGCGCTGCTGCCTCAATGGGCGATCGAACCCTTTGATCCAGCGTGCAAATCCGTAGGCATTAGGCGCAAGCGGGGCTGCAAAAGCAATTCATCGTGCTATGATCTTTTGGCCCTGAGTATAATTGGCAGTGATATGAACCTGCGCCAGCTCGAGATCCTGCGTGCCGTCATCCGCCATCGCACCACGGTGGCTGCGGCGGACGAACTGGCGCTGTCGCAGCCCGCGGTCAGCAACGCGCTGAAGACGATGGAGACGCAGGCGGGTTTTGCGCTGTTCGAGCGCGTCAACAACCGGCTGTTTCCGACCGCCGAAGCCATGGCGCTCTACAAGGAGAGCGAGGCGATCTTCGCGCTGCATGCCAAGCTCGAGAACCGCGTGCGCGATCTGCGCGAGAACCGCTCCGGGCATCTTTCGATCGTGGCGACGCCGCCGCTCGCCTACAGCATCATTCCCTCGGCGCTATCGGGCTTCCTGCGCCGCCGCCCGGAGACGCGGGTGTTCTTCGACGTGCGGCGCTATGAGGGCATCATCGAAGGCGTGCTCAGCCATGTCGCCGAGCTCGGCTTCGCGCTCGGGCTGACGCATCATCCCGGCATCGCGCATGAGGTGGTGCACACGGGCGATATGGTGTGCGTGCTGCCGCCGCGGCATCCGCTTGCCGACAGAGCGGTGATATCGGCGGCGGACCTGTCCGGTATGCCCTTCATCGGGCTCGAGCGCGGCACGCGGCTGGGCGAAGCCGTGCGCGACAGTTTTGCCCGCGCCGGCGCGCCGTTCCAGCCGACCGTCGAGGTGCGTTATTGCAACACGGCCTGCGTGCTCGCGGCCGCCGGCGTCGGCGCCGCGGTGGTCGATCCCTTCTCGCCCCGCCAGAACGGTGGCCACGGTCTCGTGGTCCGACCGTTCACGCCGACGACGCGCGCGGTCGCCTATATGCTATGGTCGGAGGCCGAACCGTTGTCGCGCCTGGCAAAAGCCTTTCTCGGCGAGGTCCGCAAGGAGAGCGCACTCTTGGAGCCCGCAACGCCACACGAATACAAGTCAGGAAGCGACTGAGCTAGCGCACATGGCACGCATCACCATCATCGAGACGGGACAGGTTCCCACTAAATATCGCGAGCGGCACGGCTCGTTCCCGGACATGTTCGAACGCATGGTCCGCGCCGAGGATCCGTCAGCCGAAGTCGAGGTCGTCAGCATCCCGAATGGCGATACACTCCCCGATCCCGACAAGGTGGAGGCCATCCTGATCACCGGTGCGGCGGCCGGCGTCTATGACGGGCTCGACTGGATCGCGCCGCTGGAAGATTTCGTGCGCGCTGCACACGCGAACAGCACACCGATGGTCGGCGTCTGTTTCGGCCATCAACTGATCGCCCAGGCGCTCGGCGGCACCGTGCGTAAGTCGGAGAAGGGCTGGGGCATCGGGCGGCACGTCTATCGCGTGGCGCAGGACAACGGTGTTGTCGGCGGTGAAGCGGTCGCCATCGCCTGCTCGCATCAGGACCAGGTCGTCGAAGCCCCGCGCGACGCGCAGACGATCCTCTCGTCCGACTTCACCCCGCATGCCGGACTGCTCTACGCCAACGGGACTACGCTGTCGGTGCAACCGCATCCGGAATTCGACGTGGATTTTGCGCAAGTGTGCTGCGAGCTACGCGACGGCAAGGCGCCGGAGGATGTCGTTGCCACGGCGCGGGCGTCACTGGCAGAGCCGATGGACAACGCCAAACTCGGTGGGGCGATTACGCGGTTTCTGGCGAAAAAGCCCATCTCCTCATCCTGAGGAGCGCGCTCTTGCGCGCGTCTCGAAGGATAGAGGCCCAGCTGCGGCAGCAGGGCCTGCATCGTTCGAGACGCCGCGTCGCGGCTCCTCACCATGAGGGGTGAGAGTTAGAACGGATCCGTTCCCAGCCCCGCGACATCCGCCGGCCGCGGCCCGGGCGCCTGCCAGTGAAACCGCCGATCCTTCTCCGCAATCGTAATGTCGTTGATCGACGCTTCTCTCCGCTTCATCAAGCCGTGCTCGTCGAACTCCCACTGCTCGTTGCCATAGGAGCGATACCACTGGCCGGACGCATCGTGCCATTCGTACTGGAAGCGCACGGCGATGCGGTTACCGTCGAGGCCCCAGAGATCCTTGATCAGGCGGTAGTCGTGCTCCTTCTCCCATTTGCGGGTAAGGAATTCGACGATGGCCTCGCGGCCCTGGAACACTTCCGAGCGATTACGCCAGCGGCTGTCCTCGGTATAGCCGAGCGAGACGCGGACCGGATCGCGCGAATTCCAGGCATCCTCGGCCATGCGCGCCTTTTGCACGGCGGTCTCTCGGGTGAAGGGCGGAAGCGGCGGGCGCGACATGGTGGCCTCATCGGTTGGTTGAGGCCGCAAATCTATCGCCGCAATTGGCGGAGTCGATAGGCCATTGCCTATCGACTGATCACTTATCGGGCGATCATGAAATCAGATCGGCTTCATCAGTGTGCGGATCGATTTCGGGATCGGCTGGGCCCGGCCGCCGCTGATGAAGGCGACGCGCACCTCGGCCTTGACCAGCACGTCGTCGCCGCGCCGCACCTCCTGCGCCAGCATGATGGAGGCGCCCTTCACCGCGATCGGCCAGGTCACGACATCGAGCACGTCGTCCATCCGCGCGGGCTTGAGGAAATCAAGATGCATCGACCGCACCACGAAGGCGAAGCTCGAATCTTCGGTCTCGGCCTGCTCGAACAGCGCCTGCTGCTCTGCGCCCATCAGCCGCAGATGGTTGGTCCGCCCGCGCTCCATAAAGCGCAGATAGTTGGCGTGATAGACGATCCCGGAAAAATCCGTGTCTTCGTAATAGACGCGGACCTGCATGTGGTGGCGGCCGTCGCGAATATCGCCGTCAAGATGGGCTGTCACGTCGCGAGCCTCTTCGCTTTTCGCTTCCAGTCCGTTTTGCGCAAAAACGGTCGGCTGCGCAAGCGTAGCTACACCACCACGGGCCCCCGCCCCAGCGTCACCTCGACGATCTCCGGCGGCGCGCCGACGCGGACCGGCATGATGCTGCAACCGAGCCCGCCGGAGATGATGACGTCGCATTTCAGCCGCAGATGGCCATAGACGAGCTGGACGCCATGCTGCGGCGGCAGCGCCGGCGCCCAGCCGAACAGGCGGACCTGGCCGCCATGGGTGTGGCCGGAGAGCTGCAGCGCCACGCGCGCAGGCACCCGCGTCGCGATATAGGGCTCATGCGCGAGCAGGATGATTGGCGCGTCGTCGGTGATTTTTGCCAGCGTCGCATTGAGATCGGCACCGAAGCGCTGCGCGCGGCCGTAGCGTTGCGAGGGCGCATAAGCGAGCTGATCGCCGAGGCCGGCGAGCCAGAACGGGCGGCCATCCTTGGTGAGACGCACGACGTCGTTCTCGTAGACGGGAATGCCGGCCGCCTCCAGCGCACGGTGGGCGACCGTCGGCCCATGCCCGATCCGCTGCACGACCTTGTCGTCCCAATAGTCGTGATTGCCCATGACGGCATGAACACCGAGCGGCGCCTTCAGACCGGTCAACACCCTGGCCCATTCATCGGCCGGGATGATGCGCGTGACATGGTGATGACCGGCAACGTAGTCGCCGAGCAACACGATGAGATCGGGGCTGAGCGCGTTGCTACGCTCGACGATGGCCTCGATCCGATCCAACGACATCCAGGGATCGCAGGCATGAATGTCGGCGATGACGGCGATCTTGAGCGGGAAGTCCGCCGGCCATTGCCGCGGCGTTGGACGATAGCGGGTGACGCGAAGCCGCAGCACCGGCTCGACACCGACGCCGTAAGCCGCGGTCGAGACGCCGAGGGCGGAGAGGCCGCCGATGGAACGGATGAGATGGCGCCGAGAGATCATGGAAACCCGATCGTGGTGCGCGTCCGTGATGCGGCCCGATTGGAGCGGAATTGGGGTGTGCTTGTGCAGGCCGTCTGCACGGAGGTTACAGGAAGTTCATGACAATCGAAGCGCTGAGCTCTTGCGCAGATCAGTCGTCGCTCTCGTCCGTGCCAAACAGTCCGAACTGCGCCGCCGCATCTCGCGAGGGTTCGGCTATCCCGAGATGACGGAAGGCGTGCGAGGTGAGCAGGCGCCCGCGCGGGGTACGCTGGAGATAACCGCACTGGATCAGATAGGGCTCGATGATGTCCTCGATCGCATCGCGCGGTTCGGACAGCGCGGCGGCCATCGTCTCGACGCCGACCGGACCGCCGCCATAGTTCATCGCGATGGTCGTGAGATAGCGGCGGTCCATGGCATCTAAGCCGGCGGCGTCGACCTCGAGTGCGCTCAGCGCGTGGTCGGCGATCTTGCGGTCGATCGATATGGCATCGGCGGCCGAGGCAAAATCGCGCACGCGGCGCAGGAGGCGGCCGGCGATGCGCGGCGTACCGCGGGCGCGGCGCGCTATCTCGTTGGCGCCGTCAGCGCTCATGCCGACATTGAGCACGCGCGCGCCGCGGGTGACGATGCTCTCCAGCTCCTCGATCGTATAGAAGTTGAGGCGGACCGGAATGCCGAAACGATCGCGCAACGGATTGGTGAGCAGGCCGGCGCGCGTGGTGGCGCCGACCAGGGTGAATTTCGACAGTTCGATCTTGACCGAGCGCGCCGCCGGGCCCTCGCCGATGATGAGGTCGAGCTGAAAATCCTCCATCGCGGGATAGAGCACTTCCTCCACCGCCGGGCTGAGGCGATGAATCTCGTCGATGAAGAGCACATCGCGCTCTTCGAGATTGGTCAGCAGTGCCGCAAGATCGCCGGCCTTGGCGATCACCGGGCCCGACGTGGCGCGAAAACCGACGCCGAGCTCCTTGGCCACGATCTGCGCCAGCGTGGTCTTGCCAAGGCCCGGGGGACCGACGAACAGCACGTGATCCAGCGCCTCGCCGCGCTTGCGCGCGGCCTCGATGAAGATCGAGAGATTCTTGCGTGCCTGCTGCTGACCGACGAAATCGGACAGCGACTGCGGGCGCAACGAGGTGTCGCCGACATCATCGCTGCGGCGCTCGGGCGTGACCATGCGGTTTGCCTTGGGGTCGCTCACTTCGCGAGCTCCTTCAGGCCGAGGCGAATGAGTTGCGCCGTCTCGGCATTCTCACCCGCGCTGCGCGAGGCCGAGGCGATCGCCGCTGCGGCCTGCGGCTGGCCATAGCCGAGATTGACCAGCGCGGAGATCGCATCCGCGACGGGCCGCGGCGCGCGTTGGTCGTCGATGGCGCCGGCGAGATGCACGGCGGCGGGATCGACGTTGGCGAAGGCCGGCGCCTTGTCCTTCAATTCGGTGACGATGCGCTCGGCGACCTTGGGGCCGACGCCGGGCGTGCGCGCCACTGCAGCCTTGTCGCGCAACGCAATCGCGTTGGCGAGATCAGAGGGCGCCAGCGTGCCGAGCACGGCGAGCGCGACCTTGGCGCCGACGCCCTGCACGGTCTGGAGCAGGCGAAACCATTCGCGCTCCTGGTCGGTGCGGAAGCCGAACAGCTTTATTTGATCCTCGCGAACGTAAGTCTCGATCGACAGCACCGCGGCCTCGCCCGGCGACGGCAGGTGCTGGAGCGTGCGCGCCGAGCAGTGAACCTGATAGCCGACACCGCCGACATCGAGCAGCACGTAATCCTCGCCGTAGGAATCGATCAGGCCCTTGAGCTTGCCGATCATATCCCCACCACCTTCAGCCTCAGCGCCGTGCTCTGGCGATGGTGGGCATGCGTAATGGCGATGGCGAGCGCGTCGGCGGCGTCCGCCGACGGCGGCTCGGCCTTGGGCAGCAGGATCTTCAGCATCATCGCGATCTGTTGCTTGTCGGCGTGGCCGGCGCCGACCACGGTCTTCTTGACCTGGTTCGGCGCATATTCGGCGACGCTGATGCCGAACATCGCGGGCGCCAGCATGGCGACGCCGCGGGCCTGGCCGAGTTTGAGCGTCGCAACGCCGTCCTTGTTCACAAAGGTCTGCTCGACCGCAGCCTCCATCGGCTTGTGATCGGACAGAACGGCCGCAAGCCCCTCATGGATCGCGAGCAGACGGCTCGCCAGCGGCAGATCGTCCGGCGGTTCCACCGAGCCGCAAGCGACATAGATCAGACGATTGCCTTCGGACTCGATCACGCCCCAGCCGGTGCGGCGCAGGCCGGGGTCGATGCCGATGATGCGAACGGGGCCACGAATCGGGAGCGCAGTCATGCGCCAGTGATAGCGGCTGACTGCTGCGGGGGGAAACAGAAACAGAACGGAAGTAACAGGGGAAAGCGGGCCCTACCCGCCCATCTTCGCCATCAGGGCGTCCGACACCTCGAAATTGGCGTAGACGTGCTGGACGTCGTCGTGCTCGTTGAGCAGGTCCATCAGCTTGAGCAGCTTCTCGCCGGTCTCGTCGTCGACCGCGATTGTATTCTGCGGCTTCCAGATCAGCGCGGCCTTGCGCGGTTCGCCGAATTTGGCTTCCAGCGCCTTGGCGACGTCGCGATAGCTCTCGGTCGAGGCGTAGACCTCGTGGCCGCCTTCGCTAGAGACCACGTCGTCGGCGCCCGCCTCGATGCCGGCATCGAGCATGGCGTCGTCCGAAGCGACGCTGCGGTCATATTCGACGACGCCGGTGCGGTCGAACATGAAGGACACCGAGCCGGTTTCGCCGAGATTGCCACCCGATTTGGTGAAGAACGAGCGGATGTCGGAGGCGGCGCGGTTGCGGTTGTCGGTCAGCGCCTCGACGATGACGGCGACGCCACCGGGGCCGTAGCCCTCGTAACGGATCTCGTCATAGTTCTCGCCGTCGCTGCCGAGCGCTTTCTTGACGGCGCGCTCGATATTGTCCTTCGGCATGTTCTCCTGGCGCGCCGCGATGATGGCCGCGCGCAGGCGCGGGTTCATGTTGGGATCGGGCGTGCCGAGTTTGGCTGCGACAGTGATTTCCCGCGCCAGCTTGCCGAACAGCTTCGACTTCTGGGCATCCTGCCGCCCCTTGCGGTGCATGATGTTCTTGAATTGGGAATGTCCGGCCATGCGTGGTCTCGTAAAGGAATTGTCAGCCAAGGTGAGCGTGGGAAGCGCGGCCTTATAGGCCGCCAACCCACCGGAATGAAAGAGGCTCTACGACTTTAAGGTAATACCGTAGCGATCCGTGCCTCAAAGTCAGGCATCGTTAACCCTGATTTCATTCCGGCCTGCAAAAATAGCGTCCGCCTGTCCCCCGACAAGAGTGACCTGATGGCGTTCGCATTATTTCGGAAGCGTCTGCCGGACGTGGCTTCGCCCGCCGCGGCCCCGCAGGCTGCGCCGGCGGCCAATTCCGAGCCCGCTCCGGCCACTGATGGCGATTCGGCCCGGGAAATCCTGGAACTCCTGGAACTCGAGCTCGGCGCCATGATCCGCCAGCTCGAGCGCGCCGCCAATTCCGTGGCTGGCGGCGCCGAAGCGACCGCCACGACGCTCGCGGACATCCGCCAGCGCACCGACGCGCTGACCGGGCGGACCAATGCCGCGCAGTCGAACGCCTCGACCTTCGCCCATGCCGCCGACAAGTTCACCCAATCCGCGCTAGGGATCGGCGCGCAGGTCCGCGAGGCCGGCAAGCTCGCCGATGAGGCCAGCGCCGCGGCGCAGGAGGCGCGCGCCAATGTCGACCGCCTGCGCGAGTCCTCCGCGGCAATCGGCAATGTCGTCAATCTGATCGCGCAGATCGCCCGGCAGACCACGCTGCTTGCGCTCAACTCGACCATCGAGGCCGCACGCGCCGGTGCCGCCGGCAAGGGCTTTGCCGTGGTCGCCACCGAGGTCAAGGCACTCGCGGTACAGACCCAGGGCGCGACGGAAGAGATCTCCAGGAAGATCGACGCGCTCCAGCGCGATGCCGCCGGCTCCGCGGACGCGGTCCACCGCATCTCGCAGGCGATCGAGGCGATCCGCCCGGTGTTCGACACCGTCAACGGCGCGGTGGCCGAACAGAACGCCACCACCAGCGAGGTCTCCGGCAACGCGGCAAGCGCATCGGACTTCATCATCTCGGTCGGCGAGAGTGCCGCCGAGATCGACGCCGCGACCAAGGCGGCCGAAACCCATGGCGAGAACGTCGCCAGCGCCGGCAAAGCGGTGACGACCTTCGCGCAGAAGCTAAAATCGCGCTGCGCGGTGCTGCTCAAGCAGAGCGAGCATGACGACCGCCGCAAGACCGAGCGACTGCCCTGCCATCTGAAGTTTGAGAGCGCGCGCGGTGTGATGCCAATTTACGAGATCGCGATGGACGGCGTGCTGATCGGAGGTCCGGATGCGGCCAGGCTCGCGCCGCAGGCGATCATCGATGGTAACCTCGAAGGCGTCGGCGCCTGCCGCCTGCGCGTGATCGAGCAGTCCAAGGCCGGCGCCCGAACGCAATTCGTCAGCCCCAATGCCGCGCTCAGCGAGAAGATCGAAGACAGGCTCTGGTCGATCCACGAGGAGAATACGGAGTTCGTCACCCGCGCGATGGAGGCGGGCACCGCGCTGACCAGGATATTCGAGCAGGCGGTCGCGCGTGGTGAGGTCAGGAGCGACGACCTCTTCGACACAGACTACGCGGACATCGCAAACACCAATCCGCAGCAATACCGCACGAAATATCTAGACTGGGCCGACCGCGCGCTGCCGCCGTTCCAGGAAGCGTTTCTCGTCAAGGAACCGCGCATGGCGTTCTGCGCCATGGTCGACCGCAACGGCTTCCTGCCGGTGCACAACAAGATCTATTCGCATCCGCAGCGACCGGGCGACGCCGCCTGGAACACGGCCAATTGCCGCAACCGGCGCATCTTCAACGATCCGGCGGGGTTGGCCGCCGCGCGCAACCTTCGCTCGTATCTGATCCAGAGCTATGCGCGCGACATGGGCAACGGCAATACGGTGATGATGCGCGAGATCGACGTCCCGATCCGCGTGCAGGGCCGGCACTGGGGTGGATTCCGCACGGCGTACAAGCTGTAGTGCACGCTCAGGCAAGACGCCGGGCGCGAATCACCCCTTAAAGTTGGAATTGGAATGGGAATGCCGCGGAGAGCCCGCGAACGGCTCTGACTGGAGAAAGCCCAAGCATGTCCCTCGCGCAGCTTGCAGTAATGGACACCGGATCGAACCGGACGCTGGCCGAACGCCTGATCGACCAGCTCGCCGACCGCATCGGCGGTCTCGGCGTCGAGCTTGCCGACATCGCCGGCAACGTCCAGGAGGTCGCAAACCGCGTCGCGAACCAGTCCGAGCGGTTCCATCACCTCCAGGAGACGGCGCAGACCATGGTCTCCGCCAACCACGACATCGCCAATGCCTCGCAGGCGGTGCAATCGACCACGTCGGCAGCCGTCGGCGAGATCGCGCAGTCGCGCGGCGCGGTCGACGCCGCGGTCAGCCACATCTCCGAACTCGTCGCCGCAGTGGAGCGCATCGAGGCGCGCTTGAGCGCCGTCGGCTCCGCGCTGGCGCAGGTCGCAAAGGTGTCCGGCTCGATCGAGGCGATCGCCAAGCAGACCAATCTGCTCGCGCTCAACGCCACCATCGAAGCGGCGCGCGCCGGCAATGCCGGCCGCGGTTTTGCGGTGGTCGCAAGCGAGGTGAAGAACCTTGCGGAAGCCACCCGCCAGGCCACGCACCAGATCTCCGACACCGTACGCGATCTCGACGGCCAGATCGAAGGCCTGATCGGCGAGAGCAGCGACGCCTCGCAGCGTGCCAAGACCGCCGGCGAAGGCGCCCAGCGGATCTCCGGCATCATCTCGCGCGTCCAGCAGGGTTTTGCCTCGGTGGAAGCCGAGATCGACAGCGTCACGCGCGCCGCGACCTCCAATCTCGGCCATTGCGACACCGTCATCTCTGAACTCAACGAGCTCGCCAAGGGCGTCGACCTCTCTTCGCGCGATCTCAAGAACGCCGACCAGCGGGTGACAAAGCTGCTCGACACCTCCGAGGGACTGATCGCGCTGATCGCCGACAGCGGGGTGGAGACGTCGGATGCCCCGCTGATCCGCGCCGTGGTCGACACCGCCAAGCGCATCTCGGCCGAGTTCGAGGCCGCGATCGATCGCGGCGAGATCACGCTCGACCAGCTCATGGACGAGAACTACCGGGAAATTCCCGGCACCGATCCCAAGCAGTACAACACCAACTACGTCGAGTTCACCGATCGCCTGCTGCCTGCGATCCAGGACCCGATCCAGAAATCCGATCCCCGCATCGCGTTCTGCGTCGCCTGGGCGAGAAGCGGCTATCTGCCGACGCACAATCCGAACTACCGCCTGCCGCAGGGCAAGGACCCGGTCTGGAACAACGCCAACTGCCGCAACCGCCGCCTGTTCACCGATCGCGCGGTGAAGAAGGTCGCCGCGAACACAAAGCCCTTCCTGCTCCAGACCTATCGCCGCGACATGGGCGGCGGGCAATTCGTGCTGATGAAGGATTTGTCGTCGCCGATCGTGATCCGCGGCAAGCACTGGGGCGCCTTCCGGATGGGATTCCGGCAGGGCTGACGACCGCAGCGACGCACCTCGCGCGACCGCGCTCTGGCGTCCCTGAATCAAAAAGCTGGAAAACAACCCCATGCACAGTAGCCGGGGCGCACGGAATCAATGGCTTAACGCCAGCTGAAATGAGACTCGTCTAGCACCCTGACGGAGGTGCGTTCCCTCCCTGCTTGTCGGCAGGACAATCGCATTTGAACATCCACGACGGGTCGTCATGCCCGGGCTTGTCCCGGGCATCCACGTTCTTTGCGCCGCGGGGCAAGTCGTGGATGGCCGGGACAAGCCCGGCCATGACGGCGTCGGTCGAACTCGATCCGACCTCAACTCATCGCGCTCCAGCCGCTAGACGGAGCCGTTGACCCGTCGGGCAAAACAGGCGCACGATGGCATCATCGCGCACGTTGGCTGAGGTCGCCGATTTTCGCAATCGCACGAGTTTCGTCTTCGTACGCTTTTGCGCGTTCGCACGATTGTCTACGACGAGCCTCAGCGCATTGATGAAAACGCGTCAAAACATGACGCTTATCATATCAACTAGCCCAAAACCGTTGCAGCGATCGCCGCACAAATTCGTGAACGTCATGGCCTGACGCTTCAGCCGCGCAAATATGCATTGCCAGAAAATTCGATGCTTCATCGTTTCGCATCGTTATGATTATGCTTGCGCGACCTGATCGCCGTAAGCGATCGACGAGCCAGGAGATGCATATGGCAACCAATCTCACCATCAACGGCGAGACGAAATCCTTCGACGCGCCACCCGAAATGCCGTTGCTGTGGGTGCTGCGCGATATCCTGGGGATGACCGGCACCAAATTCGGCTGCGGTATCGCGCAATGCGGTGCCTGCACCGTGCATGTCGACGGCAAGGCGGTGCGCTCCTGCGTGCTTCCGGTCAGCGCGGTCGCGAACCGCGCCATCACCACCATCGAGCATGTCGGCAGCACGCCGTCGGGCGCGAAGGTGCAGAAGGCCTGGCTCGATCTTGAAGTGATCCAGTGCGGCTACTGCCAGTCCGGCCAGATCATGTCGGCCGCCGCACTGCTGGCGGCAACGCCCAACCCTGACGATTCCGACATCGACGCGGCGATGGCCGGCAATATCTGCCGCTGCGGCACCTATGTGCGCATTCGCGAGGCGATCAAGCAGGCCGCCTCCGGCCGTCAGTCGTGAGGTCCGCCATGATCACAGACAAGACTCTTTCGAACGTCTCCCGCCGCGCGCTCCTGACCGGCGGCCTCGCCACCGGCTTCCTGCTCGCCTTCCATCTGCCGCTGCACGCCGCCGGCAACGAGCCGGAGCAGAAGGATGCGACCGACGGCAAGTTCGCACCCAATGCCTTCATCCGCATCGACGACACCGGCCGCACCGTGCTGATGATGCCGCAGGTCGAGATGGGCCAGGGCGTCTATACCTCGATTGCGATGATCCTGGCCGAAGAGCTCGATGCCGACTGGAGCAAGGTCGAGGTCCAGCACGCGCCACCCAACGACAAGCTCTACGCCAATCCCGTATTCGGCCTGCAAGCGACCGGTGGCTCGACCTCGATCCGCGCCTGGTGGAAACCGCTGCGCTCAGCAGGCGCCAGCGCGCGCGCGATGCTGGTCCAGGCCGCAGCAGCACAATGGCAGGTCGATCCTGCAAGCTGCACGGCGTCGAAAGGCGAGATCGTGCACGCGGCAAGCGGCCGCAAGCTCGGCTATGGCGAACTGGCGCTGGCCGCACAGAGCCAGACGCCGCCGAAGGACGTGCCGGTCAAGGACCCCAAGGACTTCGTCATCATCGGGCAGCCGCTGAAGCGGCTCGATACGCCGGACAAGACCAACGGCAAGGTGGTCTACGGCATCGATGCGATCCTGCCGAACATGAAGATCGCCGTGATAGCCAATTGCCCGGTGTTCGGCGGCAAGGTCGGCAAGGTCGACAACAGCGCGGCGACGAAGATTCCGGGCGTGCGCAAAATCGTGGTGCTCGAGGACACGGTTGCGGTGATCGGCGACCACATGTGGGCCGCGAAGAAAGGTCTCGAAGCGCTCAAGATCGCGTGGAACGAGGGACCGAACGCCAGGATCAGCACCAAGGATATCTGGCAGGATCTGCGCGCCGCCAGCGAGAAGGACGGCGCGGTCGCAAAGTCAGTCGGCGACATCGCCAAGGGGCTCGCGAGCGGCGACAGATTCGAGGCGAGCTTCGAACTACCGTTTCTGGCGCACGCCTCGATGGAGCCGATCAACGCGACCGTCCACGTCCGGCCGGATGCCTGCGAGATCTGGACCGGCACGCAGATCATGACGCGCGTGCAGTCGGAGGCGGCGAAGGCCGCCGGCCTTCCCGTCGACAAGGTCATCGTCAACCAGCATCTGCTCGGCGGCGGCTTCGGCCGCAAGCTCGAGCCAGACATGGTGGTTGCGGCGGTGAAGATCGCCAAGCAGGTCGACTATCCCGTCAAGGTGATATGGACCCGCGAGGAGGATATTCAGCACGACGTCTACCGCCCGGTCTATCGCGACCAGGTCACCGCGACCGTCGTCGATGGCAAGGTCTCGGCCTTGAAATACAAGATCGCCGGCTCGGCGGTGATTGCGCGCTGGCTGCCGCCGGCGTTCCAGAAAGGCGTCGATATCGACGCGGTCGATGCCGCGGTGGACATGCCCTACGACTTCCCCAACTTTCACGTTGAATATGTCCGCGCCGAGCCGCCCGCGGTACCGACCGGCTTCTGGCGCGGCGTCGGCCCGAACAACAACGTGTTCGCGTTCGAATGCGCGATGGACGAGCTGGCGCGCAAGGCCGGCAAGGACCCGGTCGAATTCCGTCGCGCCAATCTGACAAAGAACCCGCGCATGCTCGCGGTGCTCAACCTCGCCGCTGAAAAATCCGGCTGGGGCCAGCCGCTGCCACCTCGCGTCGCCCGCGGCGTTTGCGTGCAGCCGTCGTTTGCAAGCTTCCTCGCAACCGTGGTGGAGGCTGAGATCGACGACATCGGCGAGATCGTGCTCCGCCGCATCACCTCGGTCGTGGATACCGGCATCGCGGTCAACCCCGACACGGTGAAGGCGCAGATCGAGGGCGGCCTGATCTTCGGCCTCACCGCCGCGCTCTATGGCGAGATCACCATCGAGAGGGGTCGCGTGCAGCAGTCGAACTTCCACGACTACCGCATGATGCGCATCAACGAGACGCCGAAGATCGACGTCACCGTCGTCAAGAGCGGCGAGGCGCCCGGCGGCATCGGCGAAGCGGGCGTCAACGCCGGACCGCCGGCGCTGCGCAATGCGATTTATGCCGCAACCGGCGTGGCGCTGCGGCGTCTGCCGATCGACCGGAAACTGCTGGCTGCGGGGAAAAAGGCATGAGCAGGACAATGCGTATCCTCGCAAGCCTCGTCGTGATCGCCATCGTCGCGGTGGCACTCGGCGTCTGGATCATCCGCGGGCCCGGCCCGCTCGATTTCGCCGGCGGCACCAAGGTGGCGCTGGCCGATTATCGCGCCGGCAAGCCGACGGGCGTGCCGGCAAAGCTCGAAAAGGCAAGCCTCGTCGAACGCGGTGAGTATCTGGCGAAGGCGGCCGATTGCATGGTCTGTCACACCAAGCCAGGCGACAAGGAATACTCCGGCGGGCTCGGCTTCAAGCTGCCGTTCGGCACGCTCTATTCGACCAACATCACGCCGGACAAGGACACCGGCATCGGCAATTACAGCGACCAGGACTTTCTCAACGCGGTCCAGCGCGGCAAGCGCCATGACGGCGCGCGGCTCTATCCGGCGATGCCCTACACGTCCTACACCTTCATGACGGACGAGGACGTGCTGGCGGTGAAGGCCTATCTGTTCAGCCTGCCGGCGATCCGCGCCAAGGCGCCGGAGAACACGCTATCGTTCCCGTTCAACCAGCGCTGGGCGATGATCTTCTGGTCGGCGGTGTTCAATCCGGACACGCGCTTTGCGCCTGACACGTCGAAGAGCCCGGAATGGAATCGCGGTGCGTATCTCGCGGAAGCCTTGGCGCATTGCGGCGAATGCCACACGCCGCGCAATCTCGGCTTCGCGCTGGATAACCGCAAGAAGTTCGGCGGCGCGATCACGGCCGGCTGGCACGCGTTCAATATCTCCTCGGACAAGGCGACCGGCCTGGGCAATTGGAGCGACGCGGATCTGACCTCGTATCTGTCGCTCGGCCATGCGCCGGGCCATGGCTCGGCCTCGGGTCCGATGGGCGAAGCGGTCGACCACAGCTTCAGCCAGTTCGCGCCTGAGGACATCAGCGGCATCGTTGCGTATTTGCGCAGCGTGCCGCCAGTAGCCTCGCCCGATTTGCCCGCCACCACGGCGCCGGTCGCGCCCGCCTCGCACAAGGACGGCGTCACGGCGGATGCGCGCGGCAAGATGCTGTTCGCCGGCGCCTGCGCCAGTTGCCACGGCTGGAGCGGCGAGAGCCCGGTGTCGCCGATGGCAACACTGACCGGGACCTGGGCCGTCAACGACCCCGCCGCCACCAATGTCGCGCAGATCGTGCTGTCGGGCACCAAGCGCGACACGCCGGACGGCGCGCTGTCGATGCCGGCGTTCGGCAATGCGTATAGCGACGACGAGATCGCGGCGGTGGCGAACTACGTCACGGCGCGGTTCGGGACGAAGGGCTCGAAGCTGACGGCGAAGGATGTGGCGGAATTGAGGGAGCAGACGGCGGAGTAGGTATCGCAAGTGAGTGATGGGCAGTTGCGCGCGTCAATCTCAACTGTCGTCCCGGACAAGCGAAGCGCAGATCCGGGACCCATAACCACGGGGAGTGGTTTGGCGAAGACTCGTGGTTGCCAGCGTCGCACCACAACTGCTCCCTGTGGGTATGGGTCCCGGCCTTCGCCGGGACGACACTGAGCTTGTAGAACTAGCTCAACCAGAACCTCGGCGTCGCCGGCTCCAGGCGGCCGCCTGCACGCACCGGCGCAATTCGTAGTGCGAGGCCCGTCGCGTCGTCCGTCTCCACCGCAACGCCGCTGAGTGTGGCAACACCCGCCGCCGGCTCAAACCGGCCCGACGGAATCCCCGACGTGAACCGGCGCAGCGGCTCTTCCTTCTGCATGCCGATGATGGAATCGTAGTCGCCGGTCATGCCGGCATCGGTCATGTAGGCGGTGCCGCCGGTGAGGATCTGGTGGTCGGCGGTCGGCACATGAGTATGCGTGCCGACGACGAGGCTGGCGCGGCCGTCGCAGAAGAAGCCGATGCCCTGCTTCTCGCTGGTCGCCTCGCAATGGAAATCGACGACGATGGCGTCCGCGGCAACGCCGAGCGGGCAGGCGCCGAGCTCGCGCTCCAGCGCTGCGAAGGGATCGTCGAACGGGGTCATGAACACGCGCCCCAAAGCGTTGACGACCAGCGCATGCTTGCCGTTCTTGGTCTCGACCAAAGCGGCGCCGCGGCCGGGCGTGCCGCGCGGATAGTTCGTCGGCCGCACCAGGCGGTCGGCGCGCTCGATGAACACCAGGGCTTCGCGTTGGTCCCAGGAATGATTGCCGAGCGTCACCGCGTCGGCGCCGGCATCGAGAAACTCCTGGTAGATCGCTTCGGTGATGCCAAAGCCTCCGGCCGAATTCTCGCCGTTGACGACGACGAAATCGAGCGACCAGTCCTTGACCATGCCGGGCAGGTATTCCGCGATGGCGTTGCGGCCGCTACGGCCGACGACATCACCCACGAAGAGAATGCGCAACTTCAGAACTCCGGAAATCAAACACTTCCGATTCCGTTAGCACATAATCCAGCGCCACGTCGTGCGATAGTGCCGGAACGGCCTCGATCTCCTGCGCGGCAAAAGCAAGCCCGATGCCGACGATCTGCTTGGTTTTCCGCAGATGCGCGAATGTGTGGTCGTAGTGCCCGGCGCCGTAGCCGATGCGGTGGCCGAGACGGTCGAAGGCCGCAAGCGGCGTCAGCATGATATCGGGGATGACTTCAGCGGCCGCCGGCGACGGCTCGGGAATGCCGAGCGGACCGAGCATCAGCCGGTCGTTCGGGTGCCAGATGCGGAAGACCAGCGCCTGGCCGCGCGCGGTGACGCAAGGCAGCGCCAGCCTTGCGCCCTCCTCGAAGAGCTTCTTCATCAGCGGCACTGGGTCGATCTCGCTGCGGATCGGCGAATAGCCGGAGACGATGCTGCCGGGCAGCAGCTTGAACGGCAGTCCGCGCTTGGCGAGTTTGGTGGCGGCGGAGCTGCGCTTCTTCTCGCTCAGCGCGTCGCGTCTGGCGAGGGCCCTGGCGCGGAGTTCGGCTTTGGAGTTGGACATGCGCGTTGGTCCCGAGGCAGAGCTGTCTGCCGTCATCACCCGTGAATGCGGGTGATCCAGTATTCCAGAGGCGGTGGTGATTCACACAAGGGCCGCAGCGTACTGGATGCCCCGGTCAAGCCGGGGCATGGCACCTACTGAACTGACCGCGGTCGTTTCGACAAGCAGAAGCCAAACAGAAAACAAAGTGCGAAGCCGCAAACGCCGTTGAAGCGCTCGATCCCGGAGTTCCCTACGAAAGTAGGTGGGCACCATATGTCCGGGCCCACGGGCCCGGCCAGGGACAGTTCCCTTAAGGATCGATAAGGCCCCGGGGATATTATGGCTCCGGACGCGCGTCGCAGCCTCGCCTGGGCAATGTAACAACGATACTGACGAATCGCCAGAGCGATGCATCGGGCGGGATGGTGTTTGGGTGAGTTGCTCGCGCCGCGGGCTCGCTTAACCTCTCCCGCTTGCGGGAGAGGTCGCGCCGAAGGCGCGGGTGAGGGCTTTCTCCTCTTGGGGGTCCTCGATCGTGGAAACACCCTCTCCCCAACCCTCCCCCGCAAGCGAGGGAGGGAGCGCACTGGCCACGCGGCAACACGCCCTCTACCCGATCGCAATCCCGTTGCCGACGGTCCGGTTCAGGACCTGGGTCGACTTCTCGATGCGTTCGGCGGCGGCATTCAGGGCGTTCACCACCGCGGTCTGGGTCATCCGGGCGCGCTCGACGGCGGCATTGCGGAAATCCCGCAGCTCGGCCAATTCCTGCTCCATGGTGCGGATCCGGTTGCCGGCGTCGACCAGTTCGTCGCAGACGGTCAGCGCCGCCATCACCGTGAGCCGTGCATCGCCGATCTCGCCGAATTTTCCGCGGAGCGACTCAATCCGCGTCTCCAGGCTTTCGGCGAGCTTCAGCAGCCGCACCTCCTGGCCCTCCTCGCAGGCCATGCGGTACTGCCGGCCATTGATGGTGACGTTGATGTGGCTCATCCGTCCTCTCCGGTATCGAGCACCGAACGTATCGTGACGATCGCGGAATCCAGCCGGTCGGAAATCTCGCGATTGGTGCGCTCGAGCTTGCGCGCCTTCACCAGCGCGCCGTCGAGCTCGTCTGCAAGCCGCGAGCGATCTGCGCCCAGCGCCTGAATCCGCGTCGCGAGTTCGTTCTCGTCGCGATCGGCATCGCGCCGCCGCTCGACCGCGCTTTCGAGCGAGTCGAGCGCCGCCATGAGCCTGCGGGTCGCGATCTCGATCTCGACGGCCGAGGACTCTGTCATGGCGGAACTGTTGGAAACGCGATCGTTCATGCAGTCAGCGGCGGACCTTGGTGGCCTTTGTTTCGGGGCTTGCCGGCCGGCAAAAGACTCGGTTCGGCAAGCGGTTAGAAGCAGAAATTTACGTGGCAAGCTTGCGAAGCGCAACGTCGCCGCGAAACTATGCACTGCTAAGCAACTTTTACGGCCAAACCGGCGTTTGATTGCCTTGGCCTGTCGGAACCGAGATGCTATCCCAGCCGCGACCCCAGCGGCCGAAAGGCTCCTTCCGGCGCGGCGAATGCTGCCACAAGCGCCTCATTTCAGACGGATTTCAGACATGACGCAGGTCGATCCCAACCGTATGGCCAACGCGATCCGCGGCCTTGCAATGGACGCCGTGGAGAAGGCGAAATCGGGCCATCCGGGCCTGCCGATGGGCGCCGCCGACATGGCCACGGTGCTGTTCACGCAATTCCTGAAATTCGACGCCGCCGCAATCCATTGGCCCGACCGCGACCGCTTCGTGCTCTCCGCCGGCCACGGTTCGATGCTGCTCTATGCGCTGCTGTATCTCACCGGCAATGCCGACATGACGCTGGACCAGCTCAAGCAGTTCCGCCAGCTCGGCTCGCTGACGCCGGGGCACCCCGAGAACTTCCACACCAAGGGCATCGAGACCACCACGGGCCCGCTCGGCCAGGGCATCTCGACCGCGGTCGGCATGGCGCTCGCCGAGAAGATGCTGGCCGCCGAGTTCGGCAAGAAGATCGTCGACCACCACACCTATGTGATCGCCTCCGATGGCGACCTGATGGAAGGTGTGTCGCAGGAAGCGATCGCGATGGCCGGGCACTGGAAGCTCAACAAGATGATCGTGCTCTACGATGACAACGGCATCTCGATCGACGGCCCGACCTCGATCTCCGATTCCGTCGACCAGGTGAAGCGCTTCAAGGCGTGCGGCTGGGCCGCCGAGAAGATCGACGGCCACGACCAGGTCGCGATCGCCGCCGCGATCACCCGCGCGAAGAAATCCAACAAGCCGACCCTGATCGCCTGCCGCACCACCATCGGCTTCGGCGCGCCGCATAAGGCCGGCACCGCGAAGGCGCATGGCGAGGCGCTCGGCGCCGACGAGCTCAAGGCCGCCAAGGAAAATCTCGGCATCTCGCTCGAGCCGTTCTCGGTGCCGGACGACGTGCTGAAGGCCTGGCGCGCGGCCGGCAGCCGCGGCGCAACCGCACGGCAGGAATGGGAAGGCCGGCTCGGTGAGCTCGGCAGCCGCAAGCGCGCCGAGTTCGAGCGCCGCCTGCGCCACGAACGCCCGGCGGCGCTCGCGAAAGCAGTACGCGCCTACAAGAAGGAGTTGCTGGAAAAGCCGCTTGTTGCGGCGACCCGCAAATCCTCGGAAGCCGTGATCGAAGTCATTGCCGGCGCGATGCCGATGGAATTTCTCGCGGGCTCGGCCGATCTCACCGGCTCCAACAACAACAAGGCGAAGTCGGCAACCGGCTTCTCTGCCAAGACGCCGAAGGGCCGCTTCATCCATTACGGCATCCGTGAGCACGGCATGTGTGCCGCCATGAACGGCATCTTCCTGCACGGCGGCTTCGCGCCGAACGGCGCGACCTTCCTGGTGTTCACCGATTATGCGCGTCCCGCGATGCGGCTGGCCGCGCTGATGGGCACCGGCGTCGTCTATGTCATGACGCACGATTCCATCGGCCTCGGCGAAGACGGCCCGACCCATCAGCCGGTCGAGCATCTCGCAGCGCTGCGCGCCATCCCGAACATGCGCGTATTGCGTCCCTGCGATTCCATCGAGGTCGCCGAGTGCTGGGAGCTGGCGCTCAACCGTATCGACGGACCGACCGTGCTGGTGCTGACGCGGCAGAACCTGCCGCAGCTGCGCACCAATGCTCCGAACGAAACTCCCTGCCAGCAGGGCGCCTACGAGCTGGTCGCAGCCCAGGGCGAAGCCAAGGCGACGCTGTTCGCCTCGGGCTCCGAAGTCGAGATCGCGGTCGCCGCCCAGAAGCAGCTCGCCGAGCGCGGCATCGCGTCGCGGGTGGTCTCGGTGCCCTCGCTCGAGCTGTTGTTAGCGCAACCAGAGGCAAAGCGGGCCGCCATCATCGGCAACGCGCCGGTGAAGGTCGCGATCGAGGCCGCGGTACGCTGGGGCTGGGATGCCGTGATCGGCCAGGATGGCGAATTTATCGGCATGCATTCCTTCGGCGCGAGCGCGCCGGCGAAGGACCTTTACAAGCATTTCGGCATTACCGCCGAGGCCGCGGTTAACGCTGTGCTGAAGCGCGTTACCTGAGAGTTGAGCTTGCCAAAAAAAAGGACTACGTAACTTCTCATATGATCAAGCTCCGCCCGGCCGAACCGGGCGTCCGCCCTAAAAAACCCTCGCTGGCGCTTTAATCGCGCGTCCGGCGGGATGACAACGGTCATTGAAGGAGACGAAAGATGGTAGTCCGCGTTGGAATCAACGGTTTTGGCCGCATCGGCCGCAACGTCCTGCGGGCGATCGCAGAGTCCGGCCGCAAGGATATCGAAGTGGTCGGCATCAACGATCTCGGCCCGGTCGAAACCAACGCCCATCTGCTCCGCTTCGATTCCGTTCACGGCCGTTTCCCCGGCACCGTGACCGTCGATGGTGACTCGATCAGCCTCGGCAGTAACAAGATCAAGGTGACCGCCGAGCGCGATCCCTCGAAGCTGCCCTGGAAAGATCTCGGCGTCGACATCGCGCTGGAATGCACCGGCATCTTCACCGCCAGGGACAAGGCCTCCGCACATCTGACCGCCGGCGCCAAGCGCGTGCTGGTCTCGGCGCCCGCGGATGGCGCCGATGCGACCATCGTCTACGGCGTCAATCACGACGTGCTGACCAAGGAGCATCTGGTCGTCTCCAACGGCTCCTGCACCACCAACTGCCTCGCGCCGGTCGCCAAGGTGCTGAATGAGACAGTCGGTATCGAGACCGGCTTCATGACCACGATCCACGCCTATACCGGCGACCAGCCGACGCTCGATACGCTGCACAAGGACCTCTATCGCGGCCGCGCGGCGGCGATGTCGATGATCCCGACTTCGACTGGTGCTGCGAAAGCGATCGGCCTGGTGCTGCCGGAACTGAAGGGCAAGCTCGACGGCGTCTCGATCCGCGTGCCGACCCCGAACGTCTCGGTGATCGACCTGAAGATCGTCGCCAAGCGTGCCACCGACGCCAAGGAAATCAACGAGGCGATGAAGCGCGCCTCCGAGCAGCAGCTCAAGGGCATCCTGGGCTACACCACCGCGCCGAACGTCTCGATCGACTTCAATCACGATCCGCACTCGGCCACCTTCCACATGGACCAGACCAAGGTGCAGAACGGCACGCTGGTGCGCGTGATGGCCTGGTACGACAACGAGTGGGGCTTCTCGAACCGCATGGCCGACACCGCCGTCGCGCTGGCGAAGGTGATCTAAGCGTCTCGTGTCCCGGACGCGGCGCAGCGTGGCTCCACGGTGCGCCGCAGAGCCGGGAGCCATGTCTTACCCGCGTAGGTTCTCACCGCGTAGGTCCCGGTTCAGCACAGCGGCACTTCGCGCCGCAATGCGCCCGGGACAAGGAAGTGTCCGATGGCCAACAAATTCCGCACCCTCGACGACGTCGACGTGAAGGGCAAACGCGTGCTGCTGCGCGTCGATCTCAACGTGCCTATGGACAATGGGCGCGTCAGTGACGCGACCCGGCTCGAGCGTGTCGCGCCGACCATCACCGAAATCTCGGGCAAGGGCGGCAAGGTCATCCTGCTCGCGCATTTCGGCCGGCCGAAAGGCCGCGATGCCAAGGACTCGCTCAAGCCCGTCGCCGAGGCGCTGTCCAAGGTCGTGAACAAGCCCGTCGCCTTCGCGGACGATTGTATCGGCGAGCCCGCGGCCCAGGCCGTGGCGGCGTTGAAGGATGGCGACATCCTGTGCCTGGAAAACACCCGCTTCCACAAAGAGGAAGAGAAGAACGATCCGGCCTTCGTCGCGGAGCTCGCAAAGCTCGGCGACATCTGGGTCAATGACGCGTTCTCAGCGGCGCACCGCGCCCACGCCTCGACCGAAGGCCTCGGCCACAAGCTGCCGGCCTACGCCGGCCGTACCATGCAGGCCGAGCTGGTCGCGCTGGAGAAGGCGCTGGGGTCGCCGACCAAGCCGGTCATCGCCATCATCGGCGGCGCAAAGGTCTCGACCAAGATCGACCTGCTCGAGAACCTCGTGACCAAGGTCGACGCGCTCGTGATCGGCGGCGGCATGGCCAACACCTTCCTGCACGCCCAGGGCGTCGGCATCGGCAAATCGCTGGCCGAGAAGGATCTAGCCCCCACTGCGCTGCGCATCATGGAGAAGGCGGAAGCCGCCAACTGCGCCATCATCCTGCCGGTGGACGCCACCGTCGCCTATCATTTCGCGGCCAACGCGCCGTCGCATGCTTACGGCCTCGATGCAATCCCGGCCGACGGCATGATCCTCGACGTCGGCCCGCAGTCGATCGTGCGCATCCATGCCGCGATCGACGATGCCGCCACGCTGGTCTGGAACGGACCGCTGGGCGCCTTCGAGATGCAGCCGTTCGACCGCGGCACGATGGCGGCCGCCAAGCATGCCGCCGAGCGCACCAAGGCCAAGAAGCTGATCTCGATCGCGGGCGGCGGCGACACGGTCGCGGCCCTCAACCAGGCCCATGTAGCCGGTCAATTCACCTATGTCTCGACCGCCGGTGGCGCATTTCTTGAATGGATGGAGGGCAAACCCCTGCCCGGCGTCGAAGTCTTGCGCGTCAAGTAATTAGCGGCCGAACTGGCCCAAACGGAGAAAGATACAGATGGCTCGGATCACGTTGCGTCAATTGCTCGACCATGCGGCGGAACACGATTACGGCGTACCGGCCTTCAATATCAACAACATGGAGCAGGCGCTGGCGATCATGGACGCCGCCAATCAGGTCGACGCGCCCGTCATCATCCAGGCCTCGCGCGGTGCGCGCTCCTACGCCAACGACGTCATGCTCAAGCACATGATGGACGCGGTGACCGAGATCTATCCGCACATCCCGGTCTGCGTGCATCTCGACCACGGCAATGAGCCGGCGACCTGCATGACCGCGATCCAGGCCGGCTTCACCTCGGTGATGATGGACGGCTCGCTCAAGGCCGACGGCAAGACCCCCGGCGACTGGGGCTACAATGTCGGCGTCACCAAGACGGTGACGGACATGGCCCATCTCGGCGGCATCTCGGTCGAGGGCGAACTCGGCGTGCTCGGCTCGCTCGAGACCGGCATGGGCGACAAGGAAGACGGCCACGGCGCCGAAGGCAAGCTGTCCCACGACCAGCTCCTGACCAATCCGGACGAGGCCGTGAAGTTCGTGCAGGAGACGAAGGTCGACGCGCTCGCGATCGCGATGGGCACCTCACACGGCGCCTACAAGTTCACCCGCAAGCCGGACGGCGACATCCTCGCCATGAACGTGATCGAGGAAATCCACCGCAAGCTGCCCAACACGCATCTCGTCATGCACGGCTCCTCGTCGGTGCCGCAGGACCTCCAGGACATCATCAACACCTATGGCGGCAAGATGAAGCCGACCTGGGGCGTGCCGGTCGCCGAGATCCAGCGCGGCATCAAGCACGGCGTCCGCAAGATCAACATCGACACCGACAACCGCATGGCGATGACCGGCCAGATCCGCAAAGTCCTCAAGGACAATCCGGAAGAGTTCGACCCGCGCAAGTACCTGAAGCCGGCCATGGAAGCCATGACCAAGCTGTGCAAGCAGCGGCTCCAGGAGTTCAACACTGCCGGCCAGGCCTCCAAGTTCAAGAAGGTGCTGACCCCCGCCGACATGGCCAAGCGCTACGCCAAGGGCGAGCTCGACCCCCGCGTCGCGTAGCGATCGCGTGGTGGCGTAAGGGCCCTGGCACGCCCTGTCCTCCCCCTCTCCCCGCAGGCGGGGAGAGGTGAACGGCCGGCCTCCCCTTTATTACCCTGCGACGAACGTTAACTCGGCAACCGCCCGATAACGGTCTAACTTCACAGGCAAGGGCAGAATCGTTTTGGGAGGACCTCTCGATGAATCTGACTGAGCTCAACAGGATCGCGACCGCCATGGTCGTGCCCGGCAAGGGCCTCCTTGCCGCCGACGAATCCTCCGGCACCATCAAGAAGCGCTTTGATGTGATCGGCGTGGAATCGACGGAATCAAGCCGCCGCGACTATCGCGAGATGCTGTTCCGGTCGCAGGAGGCCATGAGCCAGTTCATCTCCGGCGTGATCCTCTATGACGAGACGATCTGGCAGGATGCCAAGGATGGCACGCCGCTGGTGAAGCTGATCGAACAGAGCGGCGCCATCCCCGGCATCAAGGTCGACGAGGGCACGCAAGCCCTGCCGATGTGCCCGGGCGAGCTCGTCACCGTCGGGCTCGACAAGCTCGCCGAGCGCTTGCAGAAATATTACGAGCGCGGAGCGCGCTTCGCCAAATGGCGCGCGGTGATCGACATCGGCGGCGGCATTCCCTCGATGACCGCGATCAGCGTCAATGCCCACGCGCTGGCGCGCTACGCCGCGCTGTGCCAGGCCGCGCAGATCGTGCCGATCGTCGAGCCGGAGGTGCTGATGGACGGCGATCACGACATCGATCGCTGCTATGAGGTGACGCAACGCGTGCTCAACAAGACGTTCCAGGAATTGCGGGTGCAGCGCGTGGCGCTCGAAGGCATGGTGCTCAAGCCCAACATGGCGATCTCCGGCAAGAAATGCGCGAAGCAGGCCTCCGTCGATGAGGTCGCGGAGAAGACGATCCGGCTGCTGAAGGCCTGCGTGCCCGCCGCGGTGCCCGGCATCGCCTTCCTCTCCGGCGGCCAGTCGGATGAAGAGGCGACCGCGCATCTCAATGCCATGCACAAGCTCGGCCCGCTGCCCTGGGGCCTGACCTTCTCCTATGGCCGCGCGCTGCAGGCCGCGCCGCAGAAGGCCTGGTCGGGCAAGGCCGAGAATGTTGCCGCCGGACAGACCGCATTCAGTCATCGCGCGCGCATGAATGGCCTCGCCTCACGGGGCGAATGGCAAAGCAGCCTGGAAAAGAAGGCAGCCTAGATCTTGTCGAACAAACCGCCTCCGCCGCGCCCGGTGCCGCGCCTCTACCTCGCGACGCCGGTCGTCGATGATCCCGCTTCGCTTCTCGCCGAGCTGCCGGCCCTGCTCGCCTCCGCGGATGTCGCGGCCGTGCTGCTGCGGCTGAAGGAGACCGACCAGCGCACCATGATCTCGCGGATTAAGGCGCTGGCGCCGGTCGTCCAGAGCGCGGGCGCAGCACTTCTCGTCGAAGGCCATCCTGAGCTCGTCGCGCGCGGCGGCGCCGATGGCGCGCACCTGCCCGGCATCGCCGCACTGAAAGAGGCGCTGCCGTCGCTCAAGCCCGATCGCATCGCCGGCGTCGGCGGGCTGACGACGCGGCACCATTCCATGGATGCGGGCGAGATCGGCGCAGACTATTTGCTGTTCGGCGAGCCCGATGCCAACGGCCAGCGGCCGTCGTCGCAGGCTATCGCCGAGCGGCTGGACTGGTGGGCGGAGCTGTTCGAGCCGCCTTGCGTCGGCTTTGCCATGTCGTTCGAAGAGGCCCATGAGTTCGCGGCCAGCGGCGCCGATTTCGTGCTGGTCGGCGATCTCGTCTGGGCCGACCCGCGCGGGCCCAAGGCTGCGCTGAACGAGGCGGACGCTGCGATCAAGAAGGGCTATGCGGCGCTTGCCGTGAGCCAGAGCTAGCGCCCGCGATGAATTCTTCGCGCATCACCCTTCTGGCCACGCTGCTGCTGACGGCGCCCGCAGCCGCGCAGCTCCAGATCGCGCCGCCGGCGACGACGCCGAGCCCGTCGGCTGAAAAGCAGAAGCCCAAGGAAAAACCCAAGACTGCGCCGCACACGATCACCAAGAAAAAGGAAGCTGCGCCGGCGCCAAAGCCGTCGGCCTCGCCGAGCCCGGCCGCAACCGTGATTCCCGCGCCGCCGACGGACAATTCCAACGTCGATCTGGTGTTCGGCGCCTATCAGCGCGGCGCGTACAAGACCGCGTTCGATCTCGCCACCGCCCGTGCCGCGACCGGCGACGCCAAGGCGATGACCATGCTGGGCGAGCTCTATTCCAACGCCATGGGCGTGCGGCGCGATTACACCAAGGCGGTGCAATGGTACAAGCGCGCCTCCGATGCCGGCGATCGCGAGGGCATGTTCGCGCTCGCGATGATGCGCATCGCCGGCCGCGGCGGCCCGGTCGACAAGGGCGAAGCGGTCAAGCTGATGGCGTCCGCCGCCAAACTCGGCGAGCCCAAGGCGGCCTATAACCTGGCTTTGCTTTACCTCGACGGCCAGACCCTGCCGCAGGACGTCAATCGTTCCGCCGAGCTGTTGCGCCAGGCGGCGGACGCGGGCCTGCCCGAAGCGCAATACGCGCTCGCGACCTTCTACAAGGAAGGCACCGGCGTGCCGAAGGACGCCGACAAGGCCGTGCGACTGCTCCAGGCGGCCTCACTGGCCGACAATGTCGATGCCGAGGTCGAATACGCCATCGCGCTGTTCAACGGCACCGGCACGCCGAAGAACCAGCCAGCGGCCGTAGCGTTGCTCCGCAAGGCGTCCCGCCAGGGCAGCGCGATCGCGCAGAACCGGCTGGCCTGGGTCCTGATCAACGGCATGGGCGCGACCGCGGACAAGGTCGAGGGGTTCAAATGGCACCTGGTGGCAAAAACCGGCGGCAAGGGCGATCCTGAACTCGACAAGCAACTGGCCGATCTGCCCGCGGACGACCGCGCCAAGGCCGAGGCCGCCGCCAAAAAATGGCTAGGGACCAAATGACTTGACGTTTGGCCCCTCGCGGGGCACCCAATCCCCTCAAATGGCGCGGTTCGTGCCCCTTCCCCCCGATCAAGACCAGAGCTCATGCTGTATTCCGCCACTATCAACGTCATGGTCAAGGCGGCGCGCCGCGCCGGCCGCAGCCTCAAGCGCGATCTCGGCGAGATCGAGCATTTGCAGGTCTCGCTGAAGGGCCCGGCCAACTTCGTCTCGCTCGCCGACAAGCGCGCCGAGGAGATCGTCTACCAGGACCTCGCCAAGGCCCGCCCCGGCTACGGCTTCATCGGCGAGCAAGGCGGCACGCGGGAAGGTTCCGACAAGAGCCACACCTGGATCGTTGATCCCCTCGACGGCACCACCAACTTCCTGCACGGCATCCCGCAATTCGCGATCTCGATCGGCCTCGTGCGCGAGGGCACGGTGATCGCCGGCGTGATCTACAATCCCGCCAATGACGAGCTCTACATCGCCGAGCGCGGCAAGGGCGTCTTCCTGAATGACCAGCGCCTGCGCGTGGCCGGCCGCCGCCAGCTCAACGAATGCGTGGTGGCCTGCGGCCTGCCCCATATCGGCCGTGGCGACCACGAAGAATTCCGCCGCGAGATGACCGCGATCCAGGACCGTGTCGCCGGCCTGCGCCGCTTCGGCGCCGCCTCCCTCGACCTCGCCTTCGTCGCCGCCGGCCGCCTCGACGGCTACTGGGAGCGCAATCTGCAATCCTGGGACATCGCCGCCGGCCTGCTGATGGTGCGCGAAGCGGGCGGCACGGTGAGTGACATCGACACGCCCGGCGATGCGCTGGTCACCGGGCACGTCGTGTGCGGGAACGAATTCGTGCATGGGGAGCTGGTGAAGGTGCTGCGGAAGTAGGCTTAAGGCAAAGGCCTCTCCACATTTCAGCTGTCATCATCCGCGAAGGCGGATGATCCAGTATTCCAGAGACGGCGGTGATTGAACCGAGAGGCCGCGGCGTACTGGATGCCCGCCTTCGCGGGCATGACAGCGTGCCTTACGGCCGCACTGGCGCCGGCGGCCCATACGCCTCGCCTTCCTTCGCCACCTTCTCCCGATCTCCCGCCAACACACGCTGCACCGACACGAAGAACACCGGCACCATCAGCAGCGCCAGGATCACCACCGCGATCATGCCGCCCATCACGACGGTGCCGAGTGATTGCTGGCTGGCGCCGCCGGCGCCGTGAGCTATCGCCATCGGCAGCACGCCGCAGATGAAGGCAAGGCCGGTCATCAGGATCGGGCGGAAGCGCAGGCGGCAGGCCTCCAGGGTGGCGTCCACCAGCGGCTTGCCTTCCTTGCGCAGATCCTTGGCGAACTCGATGATCAGGATCGCGTCTTTGGCGGCGAGGCCAATGATGGTGATGAGGCCGACGGTGAAATAGACGTCGTTGGGCAGACCGCGCAGCATCGCCGCGACCACGGCGCCGACGATGCCGAGCGGCACGGTGAGCAGCACCGCAAGCGGAATGGTCCAGCTCTCGTAGAGCGCGGCCAGACACAGGAACACCACGAACACCGACAGCGCCAGCAGGAACGGCGCCTGCGAGCCCGAGAGCTTCTCCTGCAGCGACTGGCCGGTCCACTCATAGCCGAAGCCGCGCGGTAGTTTGCCCGCAAGCTTCTCCATCTCGGCGATGGCATCGCCCGAGGTGAAGCCGGGCTTGGCTTCGCCCGAGATGCGCACCGCCGGATAATAGTTGAAGCCGGCGATCTGGGTCGGCCCGCGCGCCCATTCGATGGTAGCGAAGGAGGAGAACGGCACGAGCTGGCCGTAGGAGTTCTTGACGTTGTAGTTGAGGATGTCCTCGGTCTTCATGCGGTCGCGGCTATCGGCCTGCACCACGACGCGCTGCATGCGGCCGCGGTTCGGGAAGTCGTTGATGTAGTTCGAACCGAGATTGGTCGAGATCGTATTGTTGATGTCCTCGAAGGTGACGCCGAAGGCACCGGCCTTCTCGCGGTCGATCACGAGATTGACCACGCCGGCTTCGGGCAGGCCCTCGACATAGACCTTCTGCAATACAGAGCTCGCATTGGCGTCCGCGATCAGCTGGTCGGCGGCGCGCATCAGGGCCGGATAGCCCTTCTGGCCGCGATCCTGGAGGCGGAACGAGAAGCCGGACGAATTGCCGAGATTGTCGATCGGCGGCGGCTGCAGCGCCGAGATCTTTGCGTCGCGGATCGACGAGGACAAATCGCGGTTGATGTCGGCGACGACAGCCGCAGCCGACTCCTTCGGCCCGCGCTCCGACCAATCCTTCAGCGTGATGAAGGCCTGCGCGGTGTTCATGCCCTGGCCGGAGAAGCTGAAGCCGGTGAGAAATGTGACGTTGTCGACGCCCGGCCGCTGCGCCAGATATTTCTCGACCTTCTCGATCACGGCCTCGGTGCGGCCATAGGACGAATCCGAGGGAGTCTGCACGTCGGTGGTGACAAAACCCTGGTCATCGACGGGCAGGAAGCCGCCGGGCAGCTTGACGAAAGCCCAGGACAGGCCGGCCAGCAGCGCGACATAAACCAGCATCAAGCGGCCCGTGCGCTTCAGCGAGAAGCCGACGGTGCGCGAATAGCCTTCCTTGCCGCCTTCGAGCATGCGGTTGAACCAGCCGAACACGCCCTTCCTGGCATGGCCGTGGCCAGCCGCAACGGGCTTGAGAATCGTCGCGCACAGCGCCGGCGTCAGCGACAGCGCGAGAAACGCGGAGAAGCCGATCGCCGCGACCATGGTCACCGAGAACTGGCGGTAGATGATGCCGACCGAGCCCGGGAAGAACGCCATCGGCACGAACACCGCCATCAGCACCAGCGTGATGCCGATGATGGCGCCTGATATCTGCGACATCGCTTTCCGCGTCGCTTCCTTCGGCGGCAGGCCCTCCTCGGTCATGATGCGCTCGACGTTCTCGACCACGACGATGGCGTCGTCGACGAGGATGCCGACCGCGAGCACCATGCCGAACATCGAGAGCATGTTGATGGAGTAGCCGGCAAGCAGCAGCGTGGTACAGGCGCCCAGCAGCGCCACCGGCACCACGATGGTCGGAATGATGGTGTAGCGGATGTTCTGCAAGAACAGGAACATCACCGCGAACACCAGCACCACGGCCTCGAGCAGCGTCGTCAGCACCTTCTTGATCGAGGCCTCGACCACGGGCGTGATGTTGTAGGGAATCTCGTAGCCGATGTTGGCGGGGAAGAAGCGCGACAGCTCCTTCATCTTCTGCTCGACCGCACCCGCGGTCGCCAGCGCGTTGCCGGTCGGCGACATCAGCACGGAGAGACCGGCGGTCGGCTTGCCGTTCAGGCGGGTGTTGAACTGGTAACTGAGGCCGCCGACCTCGACGCGCGCGACATCGCGCAGCCGCACGGTTGAACCATCGGCATTGGCGCGCAGGATGATGGCACCGAATTCATCGGGCGAGGACAACTGGCCCTTGACCAGCACCAGCGCGGAGGTGCGCTGGCTTTCGGTCGACGGTTCGGCACCGACGCTGCCCGAGGCGACCTGGGCATTCTGCGCCGCAATCGCCTTGTTGACGTCGTCGGCGGTCAACCCATAGCCGACCAGTTTTGCCGGATCGACCCACACACGAAGACTGCGCTCGGTCGAATAGAGCGTGGCGCGGCCGACGCCGGGAATGCGGCGGATCTCGCCGAGCACGTTGCGGATCATGAAGTCGCCGAGGCCAACCTCGTCGAGGCTGCCGTCGGTCGAATTCAGCGTGATGATCTGGAGCACCGCGCTGGAGGCTTCCTCGATCAAGATGCCCTGCTGGATCACCGCGCGCGGCAGCCGCGCCTCGACGCGCTTGATGCGGTTCTGCACCTCGACGGAAGCAGCGCTGGTGTCGGTGCCCGGCACGAAATTGGCCGTGATCTCGACCTGGCCGAGCGAGTCGCTGGTCGATTCGAAATTGAGGATGCCGGAGGCACCGTTGAGCTCCTCCTCGATCAGCCGGGTGACGCTGTTGTAGAGGTTTTCCGGCGACGCGCCCGGATAGCTCGTCGAGATCGAAATCGAGGGCGGCGCGATGATCGGATATTGCGCGACCGGCAGCAGCGGGACCGAGATCGCGCCGATCAGACAGATGAACAGCGCGACGACCCAGGCGAAGATCGGCCTGTCGATGAAGAAGCTTGCCATGGTCGGTTACCGCGCGACCTTGAGGGCGTGCCGGTTGTCGGCGGTCGCATCCGCCTCCGACCAGGATTGTGGCTTGACCTTGTCGCCGGCGGCGAACTTCTGGAAGCCTTCGACCACGACCTTGTCGCCGGCCTTCAGGCCCTCGGTGACGAACCAGACGCCGTCCTGCACCGAGCCGGTGCGGACCGGCTGCACCGCGATGCGGTTGTCGTCCTTGACGACGAACACTTCGCTACCGCCGCCGCCATTGCGCTGAACCGCCTGCTGCGGCACGGCGATCGCGTCGGAATCCAGGCCCTGGTCGAGGCGGACGCGGACATACATGCCCGGCAGCAGCTCGCGCTTGGGATTGCGAAACTCGCCGCGCAACGTCACCTGCCCGGTATGGGCATCGACCTTGGCTTCGGAGAACAGCAGCTTGCCATCGAGCGAATAGACGGAGTTGTCGTCGAGCACGAGGCGTACCTTGACGGCATCGGCCTCGATACGATCGAGGTCGCCGCTCTCGAGGGCGCGGCGAAGCTGGTTGAGCTCGGTTACCGACTGGGTGAAGTCGGCATAGATCGGATCGAGCTGCTGCACGGTGGCAAGATTGGTCTCGTTCTGCACCACGAGCGCACCCTCGCTGACCTGCGCCGCGCCAACGACGCCGTCGATCGGCGCGCGTACGGTCGCATAATCAAGATTGAGCTTTGTGCGCGCGAGGTCGGCCTTGCGGCCCTCGACTTCAGCCTGCGCCTGGCGCTCGGCCGCGATGGTCTTCTCGTTCTCGGCTTCCGGCGCGGCGCGCTGGCTGGTGAGCGTCGCGATGCGGCGCGCCTGCTGCTGCGCCTGCATCAACGCGGCCTCGGCCTTGTCGACCGCCGCGTCATTGGCCATCACCTCGACCTCGAACGGGCGCGGATCGATGCGATAGAGCGCATCGCCTGCCTTCACCTCGCTGCCCTGGCGGAACAGCCGCTCCACCACGATGCCTGACACGCGAGGGCGCACTTCGGCGACGCGCGTCGGCGATATCCGGCCCGGCAGCTCGCGCACCACGGCGCGGGCTTGTGGCTTGACGGTGACGACGCTGACATCGGGTTCGAGGGCCTGCGCGGCGGAGACGGCGGAGCTGGATTCATTGCAAGCACCCAGCAGCGGCGCAAAGGCCGCGAGCATCACTGCAACGCATGCCGATCGCGCTCGAAGTCCTGACATGAAGTGGGGTGCCCCAAAATTGTTGAAACTGATCACACACCGCGCCACGCCCGTTCTGGGCAATTTCTGCGCGACTGATGCGATCAAAATAGAATGGACTTGCTGCGACGCAACGCATCGCGCAGGCGGCTCAATGTCACACGCCCTATCGCGCTGAGTTCAGGCCGCTTTTTGGGAGTCACCGGATTGTGAGTCGGGTTCCATCGCGGCGTTCTGCGACAGAACATCGCAAGCGGAAACATGTTTGCCAATTGAGGCGGGCCAGACCGAGTTTAGCTGGGACCGGGCGTATCGTCCTTTTTCGACGGCTGCAGGCCGGGAGAAGAAAGCCAATCGTCCATGTGGGCTGCAGTTTCGGCCTGCCGTGCTTTCATCAAGACAGCATCGCGAAGCGGTCCATAAGGCAATAACTTCGCCTCCTCCCGGAGATTTCGAGCCTCTTCGAGCAGTCGCTGTTTGAGCGTTTTTACATGTATGAAACGACGCCGCGAAAGCATGGCGCTGCTCCTTTCCATTGAGAGGAAGGCGGGAGCGCTTGCTGGCGGTCTCATCACAGATAAAAGCCACGGGTCGGGCTGTGATGGAGCATTAACGCCGGCTAAAGGGAAAGTTCTGTCCACTTGTGAACACACCCGACGCAGCGTGGAGATCGTCAGCAAAGGCCGGTCGTTTGTTGCATCGTCTTGGCCAGATCTTCTTCAGAGAACGGCTTTCTGATCATCGGAAAGCCGTCACGCCGACGCTCTCGCCCCGAGAGTTGCAGAACTTTCAACGCCGGGCGAAGACGCGTCGCGAGCTCGGCCAGCTCATGCCCATCCATGCCGGGCATGTTGATATCCGTGATCAGGACCGATATCCGATCGTGTCGCTTCAGCTGGTCCAGGGCTTCGCTGCCACTCTCAGCGCTGATGACTTCGCAGCCGAGGTCCTCGAGCATGGCCGCGACGACTTCGAGGACGCTGGCATCGTCATCCACAACCAGTACCGTGCGAGGGATCCGAGGTCCTTCCCATTCAACCTGGGATCAACGCGCACTCTTTCTGACCGTTCCGGCGGCCAGTTGACAGAGCTTCGAGCGGGCTTTCCTCGACAGACTGAACGCAGATGCGAGTGCAAGTGGCCCGACAGCGGAACTATCAGCACATTCGCGGCTTGGAGGTCGAGAGACCAGGGAGGCCAGCGCATGGCAGGTTTAAGCGAGGAAGAAATCCGCAAGCGCGCCTATGAGCTTTGGAAAGCTGCAGGCGAACCCAATGGCAAAATGGACACGCTCTGGTACGAGGCCGAAAAGGAGCTTGTAGCCGAGCGGTCCGAGCAGGGCGAGGTGCCACCCGGCATGACGGACAATTTGCCGATCTAGCGCTGTCAGAGCGGCCCGTGTGCGCTTAGCCGATGGCTGACGTGAAATCGTCGCTGCCCCAGCGACAGCTTTAGACCGAACCCGATAGGACGCGCGGTCGGAACATTGTTGTGTCCGAGATGCCACGCTGCGCATAAATTCGGTGAAGCACGTGCCCCGTCCATAAAATGCACCTTTTGGCTGCATCAGCATGCAGCGCTGGCGGGCGTAAATGGAGGGCGTGTGATGCGCGCATCATTTGCTGCACTTGGACTTTGCGTTTTGGCAAATTCGACGCTGGCCGCGGATCTGCCCGTCAAGGCACTCCCCGTTCCAGCCGTGCAAGCCGTCAATTGGACCGGTCTCTATGTCGGGGGTCATGCCGGCTATGCCTGGGGGCGCTCGGATGGCGACCTCACCTTCGACCCCGGCACTGGCCCGCTCGAGGTCTTCGATCCGTCCCATCGAAAAATCGACGCCGAGGGCTGGCTCGCGGGTGGGCAGATCGGCTTCAACTATCAGGTCAACTCACTCGTGTTCGGGCTTGAAGCCGATGCGTCGTGGACAAACCTGAAAGGTCGGGGGAGCTTCAACACCATTCCCGGCGACGTTAACTGGGCCATCGAAAACCGGCTGGATTGGTTCGGCACCGTGCGCGGCCGTGCAGGCGTCGCTGTCAGTAATGTCCTGCTCTACGGCACGGCCGGCGTTGCCTTCGGGCAGACCAGGGCGGACGAGGTGGTCACGAACGTAATTCCTTGTTGCCTGGTGACCGCGACGGCGTCGGCCCACGACAATCATATTGGCTGGACGGCAGGGGCGGGCGCCGAGTGGATGTATTCCCGAAATTGGTCCGTTAAGGCGGAATACCTCTACGTAGATTTGGGATCGGCGGGCAATCGCTTCATTGGCACGACCTTTGTCGGCACCCCGCACACGACCGACAGCTTCCCCGCCGACCTCACCTTCCACACCGTTCGTCTGGGCGTGAACTACCGCTTTTGAAGAATCGAGATGCGATGCGCGCTCGACTAATGTCGCTCGGCTTCAGCCTCTTGTTCCAACTGCAAGATGCGCGCTCGTAGCTCGTCGAAGGTTTCTTCGGCAGCCTCGCTAAACAGCGGATCGTCATGATTGATCGAGGCCGAAGCGATCTCCGTCCAATCCTGAGGCTCTAGAGCCTTGAGGGCCGCAGGAAAGAAATCACGATCCTCCATCATGATGTGACGCCGCTCGCTTTCTATGAAATCGCGAACGATGTTGTCGACATTTTGCCGCAGAATTTCACGATCCGCGAGGACACCGTCGACCGCTTGAGCGACGCGGCGCAAACGCTCGGCTCCTTTTTGATGCTCACGTGTGAGGTTACCGATCTTTGCAGCCGCAGCGGGATCGCGCAGTTTCAGCTTGGCAAAGACCAGATCTTCCTGCGGATGATGGTACAGCTCGGGATAGAGTTCGAAATAGCTGATGATCGCGCGAATGACCTCATAGTCAGGGCGATCCCCGCGATCGAAAACTTCCAGCTCGCGCTCGAGGACGGCGAGCAGTGTCTCGATATTGCGATGTTCCCGGGACAACCGCTCAATGATCATGGCAGCCTCTGATGAAGCATTGAGAAGCATCCACGTTAGCGTGAAAACATCTCAGCTTCTTGCGCTAGATCAAACCCGGGCGGAAAATGGATCGTGATTTTCGGCGCGGAATGCTTGATGAGACGCCTAACCCGCCGCCTTCATCCGATAGTGGCTGACACCCCACTCCGTTCCGTCGGCGTAACCGAACAGACCGGCGGTGGCGAGGAAGAACCAGCGCCAGCGCCGCATCCACAACGCGGTGTCCTCGCCATAGACGTTGCGCAAGGACACTTCGATCGCGTCGCGATGCGCATCGAAATTGGCGAGCCAGTCGTTGGCCGTGCGCTGATAATGCGTGCCGCTCCAGCGCCATTCCTTTTCGATCGCGAAGACGTCGGCATATTGCCTGACGAGCTGATGGCTCGGCATCACGCCGCCGGTGAAGAAGTGCTGCGCGATCCAGTCCTCGCGGTTGGCGCGGTCGAATTGGTAGGAGCCCGAGCGATGGGTGAAGATGTGCATGAAGAAGCGCCCCTCGGGCGCGAGCCATGCGTGCACGCGCGTCATCAGCTTGCGCCAATTCATCATGTGCTCGAACATCTCGACCGAGACGATGCGGTCGAACTGGCCGTCGGGCGCGAACACGTTCATGTCGGCAGTGACCACGCGCAGGTTCAGCAGTCCGCGCAGCCGCGCTTCCTCCTCGATATAGGCGCGCTGCGATTGCGAGTTCGACACCGCCGTGATCTTGGCATGCGGAAACTGCCGCGCCATCCACAGCGACAGCGAGCCCCAACCGCAGCCGAGCTCGAGGATGGTCTGGCCGTCGGCGAGAGCGGCATGTTCGGCGGTCTGGCGCAGCGCCTCCTCCTCGGCCTCCTGCAAAGTCGTCGCATCGTTGCTGTAGAAGCAGGACGAATATTTGCGGTTGGGGCCGAGCACCTGCGCAAAGAAGCTCGACGGCACTTCGTAATGCTGGCTGTTGGCGGCGTCGGTGTACTCGGCGATCGGCCGTATCATCATCCGCCCGGCGAAAGCGGCATCGTCAACGGCAGTGTGCGCGGCCAGACGCGTCGCCGTGCGCGAGCAGAGGCGCTGGATCGCGGCACGGACCACGAGGTCCGGCAGCGGCACGCGTTCGGCAGTGCCGATGATCGTGGACACGACGCTCATGCGGCCATTCCCTCTCTGGGGGGCAGGGGAAAGAACATGCTGGTTCTGGATTGATAGGCGCGGTAGCGCTCGCCGCGCGATCGCAGCATCTGCGCTTCCAGGGGCGGGATGCCGGTGACGTGGACCAGGATCCAGTACATGAAGACCGGCGCGAGCAGGCTGGCCCAACCCCACGGATATCCGATAGCAAGGCCGATCACGGGATAGGCAAGCCAGCCCAGCCATTCGAAGAAGTAGTTCGGATGGCGCGACCAGCGCCACAGCCCGACATCGCACACCTTGCCGTGGTTGGCGGGGTCGTGCCGGAAGCGGCGCAATTGCGCATCCGCCAGCGCTTCGCCCGCAATCCCGATCAGCAGGATCGCCGCACCAAGGAAATCCTGAATGCGCAAGGCGGACTCAGGGACATGCGCGGCGACGAAAATGGAAAACACCAGCGGCACCGAGCCCAGCGCCTGGTTCTGCAAAAAGACGAACATCCGCCACGGCGCGTTGAGGCCCCACTCGGCGGCAAAGGCGGCATAGCGGGGATCGTCGGTGATCCCCGCCGTGCGGATCGCGATATGCACCCCCAGCCGGACCGACCAGAGGGCAACGAGGCTGGCGACCAGCCATTGCCGCGCATTGGGTCCCTCGCCGGCCATCGGCCACAGGGCCGCACCTGCGCCGGTCAGACCGAGCGCAAAGGTCCAGATGGTATCGACCCAGCCGGAATTGCCGGTGCGCTGCTGCACCACCCAGGCGAACGCCATCAGGACCGCGAGCGATATCGCGATGGCCGCCAGTCCCCCAAGAAACATCGCCATGCAAAAATCCGACCTAAGCCAATGGAACGCCGAAGTTTTACAAAATACGTTGGTATCAAAGCGCGGTTTCAGCCCTGGGTTCCCCGCGCCGTCCCGAAATCGGCACAACCGGCGCTTTTTTTGGGCTGGCGCTGTGCCATAGTGCGCGCTGCAAGCAAGCTTCGTAACGGATGATACCGGCCATGCCGTCAGGCGCCTCGCCTCGCTCCTCCCTCGACATCGAATACACCAAGCTATCCTCGCCCAGCGTCTTCCTGGTGCGGATGCTGGTCTTCCTGGTGCTGTGCGCGCTGGTGGGCGTGGTGCTCTACAAGCAGATCATCCAGGCCTTCTTCGCCAATCCCGGGCTCAACGCCCTGATCGGCGGCGTGATGTTCATCGGCATCATCCTGGCCTTCCGCCAGGTGATCCGGCTCTATCCCGAGGTCTCCTGGGTCAACAATTTCCGGATTTCCGATCCCGGCCTGGCGCCGGCCCGGCACCCCAAGCTGCTGGCGCCGATGGCGATGATCCTGGGCGGCGAGCGCACCGGGCGGATGTCGATCACGCAGACGACCATGCGGCACCTGCTGGATTCGATCGCGACCCGCCTGGACGAGGCCCGCGACATCTCGCGCTACATGACCGGCCTGCTCGTCTTCCTCGGCCTGCTCGGCACGTTCTGGGGCCTGATCGAGACGGTCGGCTCGGTCGGCAAGGTAATCGACGGCCTCAAGGTCGGAGGCGATTCCGGCGCGCTGTTCGACACGCTGAAGGAGGGCCTCGCCGCGCCGCTCGGCGGCATGGGCATCTCGTTTTCCAGCTCGCTGTTCGGCCTCGCCGGCTCGCTGATCCTCGGCTTCCTCGATCTGCAATCGAGCCAGGCGCAGAACCGTTTCTACACCGACCTCGAAGACTGGCTCGCCACCACCGTGCGCGAATATGGCAGCGGCGAGGTCGCCGTCGCATCGAGCGGCAGCGGCGTTGCGAGCGGCGAGCTCCAGGCCGCGGTCGAGCGGCTGCGCCTCGTGCTCGAGGAAGGCACCGCCAGCCGCAGCACCACCGCGTCGATGGCCAGTCTCGCCGAAGCGATCCAGGCGCTGGTCTCGCATATGCGGACCGAGCAGCAGATGATCCGCGAATGGGCCGACGGCCAGGGCGAGCAGAACCGCGAGATCCGTCGCCTGCTGGAGCGCATCGCGCGCCAGCCTGAGAAGAGCTGAGCATCATGGCTCTAGCCCGTGGCCGCCGCACCGAAGCCGGCTTCAACTACTGGCCCGGATTCGTCGACGCGCTGTCGACGCTGGTGCTGTCGATCGTGTTCCTGCTGTCGGTGTTCCTTGTCGTGCAGTTCTTCCTGTCGCAGGAGGTCACCGGCAAGGACAAGGCGCTGGAGCAGCTCAACGCCAAGATCGCGCAGCTCAACGAGCTGCTGTCGCTGGAAAAGCTCGGCAAGCTCACGCTCGACGACCAGGTCTCGCAATTGAAGGCCGGCCTCGCCTCGGCCGAGACCGAGCGTGATCGCATCAAAGGCCTCTACGACGGGCTCGCCGCCGCCGGCAACGACGCACAAGGCAAGAGCACCGAACTCGGCAAGGCGCTGGACTCCGAGAAGTCGGTCTCGGCGCGGGCGCTCGCGCAAATCGAGGTGCTGAACCAGCAGATCAGCGCGCTACGCCGGCAATTGGCGGCGCTGGAAGAGGCGCTCGACGCCTCCGAGAAGCGCGACAAGGAATCGCAGAATCGAATTGCCGATCTCGGCTCACGCCTGAATGTCGCGCTGGCGCAGCGGGTGCAGGAATTGTCGCGCTACCGCTCGGAATTCTTCGGCCGCCTGCGCGCCATTCTCGGCAACCGCCCCGACATCCGCGTGGTCGGCGACCGCTTCGTGTTCCAGTCCGAAGTGTTTTTCGACACCGGGCAGGCGACGCTGCTGCCTGAGGGCCGCGCCGAGCTCGACACCGTCGCGAATGCGCTGATCGAGCTCGACAAGAAGATCCCGAACGAGATCGCCTGGGTGCTACGCGTCGACGGCCACACCGACGTCCGGCCGGTCAGCGGTGCGAACTTCAAGTCGAACTGGGACCTGTCCGCATCGCGCGCGATCTCGGTGGTGCAGTATTTGATCACACTCGGCGTGCCGGCCCAGCGCCTGGTCGCGGCGGGCTTCGGTGAATTCCAGCCGCTCGACACCGCCAATACCGAAGACGCCTACAAGCGCAACCGCCGCATCGAACTGAAGCTGACGGAGCGGTAGTGAGCGCCCTCCACCTCCGTCCCTACGTGGCTGCCGACGAAGCGGCCGCGATCGACCTATGGCATCGCACTTGGCAGCAGGCCTATCCGCAGATCGACTTCGCCGCGCGGCTGGAATGGTGGCGCGAACGCTGGCGCAAGGATCTGGTGCCGAAAGCTTCCATCGTCGTCACTGAGCAGGACGGCGCGCTGACCGGCTTCGTCACCATCGATAGCGAAGGCTATCTCGACCAGCTCGTGGTCGACCCCGATCACTGGGGCTCGGACGCGGCAAGGCTGCTGGTAGACGAAGCCAAGCGCCTGTCACCGACCGGCGTCACCCTGCTCGTCAACAAGGACAATTCCCGCGCCATCCGCTTCTACGAACGCAACGGCTTTGGCCATGCCGGCGACGATTTGAATCCGACCTCGGGGCGGCCGGTATTGAAGATGGCGTGGAAGCCGTAGGGCACGTCATTCCCCGCGAAGGCGGGGAATCCAGTACGCCGCGGCCTATCGATGATTCACTACCGTCACGGAGTACTGGATCGCCCGCCTTCGCGGGCGATGACACCATGAATGAGGCGCCGCCTCACGCGCCCTCGAACTGCAACCTTGCCAATCGCGCATAGAGCCCGTTCACCGCCACGAGCTCGGCATGCGTGCCCTGTTCGACGATCTTGCCCTGGTCCATCACGAGAATGCGGTCGCAGGACAAGACGGTTGCCAGCCGGTGCGCGATCACCAGCGTGGTGCGGTGGCTCATCAGCTCTTCGAGCGCGGTCTGCACCAGTGTCTCGCTTTCGGCATCGAGCGCGGAGGTGGCTTCATCGAGCAATAACAGCGGTGCATCGCGCAGGATCGCCCGGGCGATCGCGATGCGCTGGCGCTGGCCGCCGGAGAGTGTCACGCCACGCTCGCCGAGCGGGGTGTCAAAGCCTTCGGGCAGGCGGCGGATGAACTCGGTGGCATGCGCGAGCTCGGCGGCGCGCTCGACCTCGGCGTCGGTCGCGTCGGGCCGGCCGAAGCGGATGTTGTCGCGGGCGCTGGCCGCAAACACGTTCGATTCCTGCGGGACCAGCGCGATGCGGGCGCGGAAGTCGCGCGGATCGGCCGATTTCACCGGCACGCCGTCGAGCGAGATCGCGCCATTGCGCGGGTCGTAGAAGCGCAGCAGCAGATGGAAGATCGTGCTCTTGCCGGCGCCGGACGGACCAACGATCGCGACCTTCTCGCCGGGCCGCACCGTGAATGACACGGCGTCGAGCACGTTGACGTCGGGCCGCGCCGGATAAGAGAAGCTGACATGATCGAACCCGACCTCGCCGCGCGCCGGCACCGGCAGCGCGCGCGGGGAAGCGGGCGCTGCGATCTCGGGCTGCACATGCAAAATCTCGAACAGGCGCTCGGCAGCGCCGGAAGCCGCCGAAACCTCGCCCCAAACCTCGCTGAGTTGGCCGAGGCCGGCGGCCGCAAACGCCGCATAGAGCACGAACTGGCCGAGCCGGCCCGGCGTGATGGTGCCCGTGAGCACGTCATGCGAGCCGATCCAGAGGATCGCGACCACGCTTGCGAACACGATGAAGATGATGACGGCGGTGAGCACCGCACGCGCCTGCGTCGAGGTCCGCGCGGCCTCATAGGCCTGCTCGACCTCGCCGCCAAAACGCTTCGCGGCCAGCCCTTCGCTGGTATAGGCCTGCACGGTGCGGATCGCACCGATCAGCTCGCCGGCATAGGCGGACGCATCCGCAAGCGTATCCTGCGCATTGCGCGACAGACGCCGCACCCAGCGCCCGAAGGCGACCAGCGGCAGCACGATCAGGGGGATTGCGAGCAGCACGAAGCCCGACAGGCGCGGACTGGTGATCACCATCATGGCTGCCGCGCCAAAGAACATCATGAGATTGCGCAGCGCGATCGAGACGGAGGCGCCGACCGCGGATTTGATCTGGGTGGTGTCCGCGGTAAGCCGCGATACCAATTCGCCGCTGCGCGCGGAATCGAAGAAGGCCGGCGACAGCGAAAGCAGATGGGCGAAGACGTCGCTGCGCAAGTCAGTGACAATGCGCTCGCCGATCGTCATCACGAGGTAGTAGCGGGACGCGCTCGCGAGCGCGAGCACCGCGACGACCGCGATCATCACCGAGAAGTAGCTGTTGATCAGGGCGATGCCTTCCGGCGTCAGGCCGAAATCGATCATCCTGCGCACCGCGACCGGCACCAGCAGCGTGGTCAGTGCGGCGACCGTCAGCGAGACGAAGGCGAGTGCGGCGCGGCCGCGATAGCGGGCGACATAAGGCGCGAGCGCCAGCAGCGGCCGCAGCTTGGCGCGGCTCTTCGCCGGCTGCTCGAGCAGCTCGGCTTCGATCGACGCGTCTTCTACAGGCCCGGTTTCAAGCCGTTCTACTGCGCTCATGAGATCCGACCAAAAGAGGCAAAAGAGGTAAGGTGTGCTCCACATAGGCCCGCGCAGGGGGAGTGGCAAATCCGGGATGTCACTTAGGGGACCGGCCGGTTCTCCTTGCCCCACAATGGCTTGTTTTAGGGGCCCCCGTGGGTTATAGAGCCGCCAAATCCGTCATCGATCATCACTCAAGCGAGCGGCGCCGGTCGCCCTAGGAATTGTCATGAAAGCCGAGATTCATCCGAATTATCATACGATTAAGGTCGTGATGACCGACGGAACCGAGTACCTGACCCGCTCCACCTGGGGCAAGGAAGGCGACACGCTGAACCTCGACATCGACCCGAAGTCGCACCCGGCCTGGACCGGCGGCAACGCCCAGCTGATGGATCGCGGCGGCCGCGTCTCCCGCTTCCAGAAGAAGTTTTCGGGCTTCCTCAAAAAGGATTGATCCGGCCGCAAGGCTGGAGACGAAAAACGCCCCCGGGAGACCGGGGGCGTTTTTGTTTGGGGGTTCTCGTCATTGCGAGGAGCGCTTGCGACGAAGCAATCCAGACTGCCTCTGCGGAGACATTCTGGATTGCTTCGCTTCGCTCGCAATGACGGGGTTGCGCTTACCGCTCGAACGCGGCCTTCAGCGCGTTGAGATGCGGCACCAGCGGGTTGCCGATCGTGGGGTAATCGGCTGGCGGGGTGTGGATGGTGGTGTCGAGGCGGCGCACGCGGGTCTGCAGGCTCATCGAGCGATGGATCAGGTCCTGCAATTGCGACGGCAGCTTGTCGATGCTGTCGGCGGCACCGGGATCGGCGGCCGAGAGCTTGACCTTGGTCTTCTCGCGATTGGCCTGGCCCAGCGTCATCTCGCCTTCCTTGACCGCGCGATGCAGCAGCAGCCAAGAGGCAAGCTGCATCAGGCGGGTGGTGAGACGCATGCTCTCGGTGGCATAGGTGAGGCTGACGGCGCGGTCGAGCGCCTTGGCCTCGGTGCGGCCGGCGCCGTCGAGATAGGCGGCGGTCTCTTCGACCAGGTCCATGCCCTCACGGAACAGGACGCCGAACGCCGCAGAATTGGTGAACCGCTCGCTGAGTTGAACGAGAGCGCCTTCGGCTTGCAAACGTTCCATGGTTAACGCCCCTTACGCAACTGTTTACCGGTCCGGCTTAGGCGCCGGCTTATGATGAACAAATCATTGCGCGGGCCGGACCCGGAGTCCAGCGACAAGCGCGGATATGGTTTCCGCGGGTCTTTCCTCGAAGTTCAACTGGAAAGAAACGCAAAAAAAGAGCCGCCGGAAAACCGGCGGCTTTGAAAGTTGATAACAGGGAGGCGTCAAACAGAGTGGACAGGAGCCACTCGGTGTCCAAACGAGGACAGTTCCAGTCATAAACTCGAAAGCTTAATTAGGAGTAAACGAACGATTTTTTTGAGGATTCGTTAGCCATGTCGGCCGCTGGCTGAGTGCATTGCGGAACGGTCTCGGTGCAGGCGCGGCAGGCAAGGACTTGCCCCTCATCGTGAGGAGCGCGCTCTTCGCGCGCGTCTCTGGATGATGCTTTGCATCGCCGGGTGAACCATGAAGGCCCCGCTGTCGCCCGCCCTACGACTTGAAGACGCTGTTGGCCGCATCGCGCGAGGCGCGCTTCCTGGTGGCGGCTTCCTCGAGCCTTACAATCTCGGTCTTGAGCAGGGCGACGCGTTCGGTCAGTTCCTCGACCGACAAAAGCGAGAGGTCCTGTCCGATCTCATGGCTGATTTTCTTGCGCGGGCGGTCGTCGTCTTCCGTCGCCATCGTGGTTCCTCCATGCGTTGAAGCGGTTGCCAGCTTGAACCGCGCTGGCTAAGCAAAGGCCTCGTTCCATCCCGCACCTTTGCTCAAGGACACATCATGGACAAGCTGCCCGCGCAAATGACCGTGGTCGCCATTTCCAAGCCCGGTGGACCGGAGGTGCTGGTGCCGGAACAACGTGCCGTTCCGCAGCCCGGTCCCGACGAGATCCTGGTCAAGGTGCAAGCGGCCGGCGTGAACCGGCCCGACGTCGCGCAGCGCTCCGGCGCCTATCCGCCGCCGCCCGGCGCCAGCGACCTGCCGGGCCTCGAGATCGCGGGCGAAGTGGTTGCCGTCGGCAGCAATGCCAAGCGGCACAAGATCGGCGACAAGGTGATGTCGCTCGTCGCCGGTGGCGGCTATGCGCAGTACTGCATCGCGCAAGACGCCCAGGCGATGAGCGTGCCGCCCGCGTTGTCGATCACGGAAGCCGGCGCGCTGCCGGAAACCCTGATGACGGTCTGGCACAATGTGTTCGAGCGCGGCGGCCTCAAGGCCGGCGAGACGCTGCTGATCCACGGCGGCTCCTCCGGCATCGGCACCATGGCGATCCAGCTTGCGAAAGCGTTCGGTGCAAAGGTGTTCGTCACTGTCGGCTCGCAGGACAAGATCGATGCCTGCCTCAAGCTCGGGGCGGACCGCGCCATCAACTACAAGACCGAAGACTTCGTCGCCGTGGTCAAGGAAGAGACCAACAAGGCCGGCGTCAATCTGATCCTCGACATGGTGGCCGGCGACTATGTCGACCGCAATTACGACGCCGCCGCGGTCGACGGCCGGATCGTGCAGATCGCGACCCTCAACGGCCCCAAGATCAGCGTCAACATCGCCAAGGTGATGGTGAAGCGGTTGACCCATACCGGCTCGACGCTGCGCCCCCGTAGTAATGCGGACAAGGCGGCGATGGTGGCCGCGATCGAGGCCAAAGTGATGCCGCTGCTGCGCGAAGGCCGCGTCAAACCCCTGATGGACAGCGCTTTCCCGCTGGAAAAGGCATCCGATGCGCACCGCCGCATGGAGACCTCAGCACATATTGGCAAAATTGTGTTGGAGGTCTAGGCCTCTGGCCCACCCGGCAAGGCGGAAACCCTTTGATTTTCCTCGCTTTCGTGGCATCTATCGCGATGTGCCGAACCACTTCCGTCCGGCCTGAAATCGCCATTGCGTGCCAGCCTTGCACGCCAAGTTTGCGTCGAACGCGGAGAACTGACCTTGCGTCTGATCAGGTGCCTCGCGCCCATCGCGCTGGGCCTCATGATTCTTGTCGCCGCGTCGCCAGCACGCGCGCTTGACGCTGTCAGCGTCCGCGGCGATGCGCCCGCGATCGACCTCACCGGCGTGCTCGAGCACCAGCGCAGCGACGCCGACCGCATCCAGGTCTCCACCGCGCCCGGCACCGACGGCATTGTCCGCCGCATCGAGGTGCGCGCCCGCGAGGGCGGCCAGAACTGGATCGTGTTCGCGCTCGCCAACAACACTGACGACCAGCTCGACCGCCTGATCGTCGCCCCGCATTACCGCATCGTCTCCTCGGGGCTGTTGTGGCCCGACCTCGGACTGTCGCGCATCGCGACCATCACACCGTCGACCGGCGACCGGCCGGAGCGGCAGGAAAGCCCGACCGCCGACGTGTTCCGCATCACGCTCGACCCCGGCGCCGTCATCACCTTCGTCGCGGAACTGCGTACCGACAAGCTGCCCCAGCTCTATCTGTGGGAACCGGAAGCCTACAAGGACAAGGTCAACTCCTTCACGCTCTACCAGGGCATCGTGATCGGCATCTCGGGCCTGCTTGCGCTGGTGCTGACCATTCTGTTCGTGGTCAAGGGCAGCATCATGTTCCCGGCGGCCGCGGCGCTGGCCTGGGCGGTGCTGGTATATATCGGCGTCGATTTCGGCTTCTGGGGCAAGGTGCTCGACATGTCGAACAACGCCGAGCGCATCTGGCGCGCGGCGGGTGAAGCGATTTTGGCGGCGACGCTGCTGGTGTTCCTGTTCGCCTATCTCAACCTCAGTCGATGGCACGTGCGCTATTCGCACATCACTGTGGGCTGGCTGGCCTTCCTCGGCTCGCTGGTGGCGCTGGCTCTGTTCGACCCGGCAGTGGCCTCCGGCATCGCGCGCATATCGCTGGTGCTGATCGCCTTCGCCGGCTTCGCGCTGATCGTCTATCTCTCCACCCACGGCTTCGACCGCGCGGTGCTCTTGATCCCGACATGGTTCCTGCTGGTTATCTGGGTGATCGCGGCCGGCATGACGGTGGCGGGCTCCGTCACCAACGACATCGTCGGCCCGGCGCTGCTCGGCGGCCTCGTGCTGATCGTGATGCTGATCGGCTTCACGGTCATGCAGCACGCCTTTGCCGGTGGCGGCGCCACCACGGGCGTCGTCTCGGACATCGAGCGACGGGCGCTGGCGCTGGCCGGCTCCGGCGATTTGATCTGGGACTGGGACGTTTCCGCAGACAAGGTTTTCACCAGCCCCGAGACCGAAGCCCTGCTCGGCCTCAAGCGCGGCACGCTGGAAGGCCCGGCCGCGTCGTGGCTCGAGGTGCTGCATCCGCTCGACCAGGACCGTTTCCGCGCAGCGCTCGACAGCGTCCTCGACCAGCGCCGCGGGCGCCTGGTGCAGGATTTCCGCCTGCGTACCCCGGACGGCCATTTCATGTGGTTCGCGCTGAAGGCGCGCCCGGTGGTCGGCTCCGACGGCGAGGTCTCGCGCGTGGTCGGCACGCTCACCGACGTCACTGAGCTGCGCAACGCCGAGGAACGCCTGTTGCACGATTCCGTGCATGACAATCTGACCGGCCTGCCCAACCGCAAGCTGTTCATGGACCGGTTAGGTGCTGTCGCGCATTTCGCCAAGACCATGCCGACGCTACGGCCGACGCTGATGGTGATCGACCTCGACCGCTTCAAGCAGGTCAACGATTCCGTCGGCATCGCGGTCGGCGACTCCATCCTGCTGACGCTCGCCCGCCGCCTTACCCGCATCCTGAAGCCGCAGGACACGCTGGCGCGGCTCGCCGGTGACCAGTTCGGCCTGATCCTGCTCTCGGAGCAGGACCCCGCCCGCATCACCGCGTTTGCCGAGACCATCCGCAAGACCATCCGCGCGCCGATCGCCTTCAACGACCGTGAGATCTTCCTGACCGCCTCGATCGGCCTCGCCCTGTCTGATCCGCAGGTTCAGCTCACTGATGAGATCATCAAGGACGCCGAGCTTGCGATGTACCATTCCAAGCGCATCGGCGGCGACCGCATCGACGTCTACAAGTCGGCGATGCGCGCCCGGAAGACCGACCGCCTGACGCTGGAAAGCGAATTGCGCCGCGCCATCGAGCGTCAGGAGCTCACCATCCTGTATCAGCCGATCGTGCGGCTGGAGGATCGTTCGGTCGCCGGCTTCGAGGCGCTGGTGCGCTGGGATCATCCGAAGCTCGGGCGCATGGCGCCGTCGGAATTCATCACCATTGCGGAAGAGACCGGGCTGATCATCGACCTCGGCATGTTCGTGCTCGACCAGACCGCAAAGCAGCTCTCGATCTGGCAGCGCGCGATGCGCTCGCGCGAGCCGATCTTCGCATCCGTCAACGTCTCCTCGCGGCAGTTGCTGCGCCATGACCTGATCCACGACATCCGCACCGTGCTGTCGCGCTCGTCGGTGGCGCGCGGCACGCTGAAGCTGGAATTGACGGAATCGCTGGTGATGGAGAATCCGGAGCATGCAGCGCAGATGCTGACGCGGATCCGCGAACTCGGCACAGGGCTGTCGCTCGACGATTTCGGCACCGGCCACTCCTCGCTGGCCTATCTGCAGCGCTTCCCGTTCGACACCATCAAGATCGACCAGTCGTTCGTGCGCACCACCAACCGCGGCACGCGGCCCGTGATCCTGAAGTCGATCATCGCGCTCGCGCATGATCTCGGTATGGACGTGGTGGCGGAAGGCGCCGAGACCGATTCCGACGCGGTCGAGCTCTACCAGCTGGGCTGCGAATACGCGCAGGGCTTTGCCTTCGGCGAGCCCATGGACGCGGACGCGGCGATGCGGTTGCTCACGGAAGTGCGGCTGGAAGCGGCAAGCTAGTCGCTCTTTGCCGCCACGCGCCGCCGGTCACTCTTCTGCTTCGTGAACCGCACGGTCTGGCCGTCCGGCATCCGCGTGGCCTTGAAACCCGCGGCGAGGCAGGCTTCGCGCTGCGGCATCTGGATATCCGGGCTGCGCGAGGTGTCCCACCAGGAGGCACGATTCGCCGCGCGCGGCAGGGCCGCGCCGATGATCTCCTCGATCTCTTCAAAGCTCAGCACAAATTCCGCCTGCTTGTGCCGCAGCAGGTAATCGCGCAACGCGTCGTAGTCGGTCACCGTCGTCCTCTATCCATTTGTCCGCAGCCTCATCTGCCCAAAAGCGAGGCTGGCGGAAACCAATTCTTAACTCATTGCGGCAGCGCCGTCCCGGCTTAAACACTACGCAAGATTTCAGGCGCATCCACTAATGTCGGGAGCAAGCGATGCTGTCTGGATGGCGCGAAGTCAGGGCCCGCCGGCCTTGGCGGATTTCGGCGAAACTGCTGATCATCTCGTCCGTCGTGACGGTGATCGGCTTTTCCGCCATTTGCGTCAACGTCATGCTGGACATGCGTCGCGGCGAGGAGGCGCTGGCGCGCCAGACGCTGGAAAACCTGGCCACGACGATCGAGGCCGACGTCAGCCGCAATATCGAGATCTACGACCTGTCCCTGAAGGCGGTCGTCAACAATATGCTGCTGCCGGAGATCGCCGCGGTCTCCAAGCCGATCCGTCACCTCATCCTGTTCGATCATGCGACCACGGCCCGGCATTTCGGCGCCATCCAGGTGTTCGATGCCGACGGCAGATTGACCATCGACGCCTCCACGCTCGATCCCCAGCCTGAGAACCGCGGCGACGAGGAGTATTTCAGGGTTCATCGTGACAACCCCGACGTCGGACTGTTCATCAGCCGCCCGATGCTGTTCCGCGGCGCCTATTCGATCGTGCTGAGCCGTCGCATCAGCGATACCGACGGCGGCTTCATGGGCGTGGTCGCCGGCTCGATCCGCTTCAGCTATTTCCACGAGTTGTTCGAACGGCTGAGCCTCGATCCCGAGGACACCATCACCGTGCTCAAGCGCGACCGCACCATCATGATGCGGCGACCATTCGATCTCGACGTGATCGGCAGGAACCTCGGCGACCAGGAGGTCTGGAAGCCCGACAACCTGAAGGCGGGCGGCTCGTTTGCCGGACAGGGACCGATCGACGGCACGCCGCGGCTCTATGTCCGCAGCAGCGGGACCAATCCGCTGTTCGTGGTGGCCGGAAAGCCGCTCGGCTCCGTGTTCGCGCTGTGGCAGAGGGAGGCGCTCCGCATCGGCGCCGTGGTCCTGGCGCTCGCCCTGTTCGTGCTGGGGTCGGCGATCGTGCTCGCCCGCGAGATCGGCCGGCGCGCCGAGGCCGAAGGCAGGCTCGAGGAGATGGCGACGACGGACGCGCTGACGGGCCTGCGCAACCGCCGCAAGTTCGACAATGTCATCGACATCGAGTGGCGGCGCGCCATGCGCCAGAAAACGCAAGTCGCGCTGCTGATGATCGATGCCGATCATTTCAAGGCCTATAACGACACCTTCGGCCACCAGGCCGGCGACCAGGTGCTGGTCGGCATCGCCATCTGCATTTCCGATTCCGTGCGCCGCGCCGGTGATTGCCCCGCGCGCTATGGCGGCGAGGAATTCGCCGTGCTGCTGCCGAACACTTCGGTCACCGAAGCCTTTGAGGTCGCCGAGACGATCCGCGGCAAGGTCCAGGGCTGGTCCGACGGCGGGGCGGGATCGACCGTCTCCTGCGGCATCGCCAGCCTCACGCCCACCGCCGGCATGGATTGGGCCGTTCTGGTCGCCGCCGCCGACAAGGCGCTCTACGCCGCAAAAGCCGGCGGCCGCAACCAGTCCGTGGTCGCAAGCATGCAGAAGCTGTCGCTGGTGGCGTGAGCGGCTCTCTCCCCGTTATTGCGAGCGCTACTGCCCCAGATACTTCTTCATCTCCGCGATCAACCCGTCGCGCAGCTCCGGCCGCTTCAGGCCGTAGGCGATGTTGGCGCGGAGGAAACCGGGCTTGGAGCCGCAATCATGGCGCTCGCCCTCGAACTCGACACCGTAGAATTTCTGCGATTTGGCCAGTCCGATCATCGCGTCGGTGAGCTGGATCTCGCCGCCGGCGCCGCGCTCCTGGGTCTCCAGGATCTTGAAGATTTCCGGCTGGAGAATGTAGCGGCCGGTGATCGAGAGATTCGAGGGAGCGGTGCCCTTGGCCGGCTTCTCGACCATGCCGTCGACCTCGAACATCTTGCCGGTGCGCTTGCCCACGCCGCAGATGCCGTATTGATGGGTGAGATGGTCGGGCACCGCTTCGACCGCGATGACGTTGGATTTTTCGCCGAGCTTGCCGGCGGTCTCGATCATCTGCTTCAGGCAGCCGGGCGAATTGAGCACGAGCTCATCGGGCAGCACCACCGCGAACGGCTCGTTGCCGACGATGTCGCGCGCGCACCAGACCGCGTGTCCGAGGCCGAGCGGCGCCTGCTGGCGGGTGAAGCTGACGGCGCCGGCTTCCGGCTGGTTCTGCGCCAGGATCTCCTGCTCGGCCTTCTTGCCGCGCGCAGCCAGCGTGGCGTCGAGCTCGAACATCTTGTCGAAATGATCTTCGATGACGTTCTTGTTGCGCCCGGTGACGAAGATGAAATGCTCGATGCCGGCTTCCCTGGCCTCGTCATAGACGTACTGGATCAGCGGCTTGTCGACGATGGTCAGCATTTCCTTCGGCATCGCCTTGGTGGCGGGCAGGACACGGGTGCCGAGGCCGGCGACGGGGAATACGGCTTTGCGGATTTTCATGTGATTGATCGAATACCTTGGGGCACATGTGAAAGAAGCAATGTCATCTTGCTAGCCGTTTTGCAGCCGGCAACAAAGGCGGATGTAGGGCTCCCTCTCAGGGAATCTGAGAAAAAGGTCACCAGCAAAAATTCACCTTTGTTAAGATATTGGCAACCGTAACGAGGCCTCCTGATGGCGGATTTTCGCCCGGACAGGTGGGACATGAGGCAATTGGTGACAGCGGTAGCTTTATCTTTGACCGGCGCAACAATACTTGGGGCCGCGTTGCTGTTCCCTGTCTCCGCACACGCCCAGGCGCAAAACGGCCTGTCGAACCTGTTCGGCGGTATTTTCTCCGGCTCGAACCCGGCGCCATCGCAACCCGCACCCGGCCCTGGCGGCGCCCAGCCCTGGAGCGGCGAGGACGGCGCCTCCGGCCATCCGCTGATGACCGCGGCCGCGATCCGCGAGGCGGCAGGCAATTTCAACAATTGCGTTGCCGGGATGTGGCCTGATGCCGCACGGCGAAACATCACGCAGGAAAATTTCCAGCGCTTCACCGCAGGGCTCGCGCCCGACCTGCGCATCATGGACCTGATGGATTCGCAGCCCGAGTTCACCAAGTCGATCTGGGATTATCTCGACATCCTCGTGAACGACAACCGGCTCGCCAAGGGCAAGGAAGTCCTCGCCAAATACAAGGCGCAGTTCGACGCCACGGAAAAAGCCTATGGCGTCGACCGCTACATCATCGCCGCGATCTGGGGCATCGAGTCCAATTACTCGACGCAGATGGGTGACCGCAGCGTGCTGCAATCGACCGCGACGCTCGCCTGCGTCGGCCGCCGCCAGGCCTATTTCAAGGACGAGTTCCTCTCCGCGCTGGAGATCGTCAACCGCGGCGATTTGCGTCCAGAACAGATGCGCGGCTCCTGGGCCGGCGCCTTCGGCCCGACGCAGTTCATGCCGACCGCGTTCAAGCGGTTTGCCGTGGACGGCGATGGCGACGGAAGGCGCGACGTCGTCGACAATCCGACCGACCTGATCGCCTCGACCGCGAACAATCTGAAGAAGGACGGCTGGCAGAGCGGCCAGACCTGGGGTTTTGAGGTCGTGGTGCCGCAGGGCTTCAACTACATGCTGGCCGACCGCGCCAAGGCGATGACGATCGCGCAGTGGGAAAAGCTCGGGCTCAAGCGTCCGACCAATCAGCCCTTCCCGCATCCGGCGGAAAAAGCCTACCTGCTGGCGCCGGCCGGCGCGCAGGGACCCGGTTTCCTGATGCTCCAGAATTTCCGGGTCATCATGAAATATAATCCGGCCGAGGCCTATGCGATGGCGATCGGCCATTTCGCCGACCGTCTCCGGGGCGGCCAGCCCTTCGTGCAGCCCTGGCCGCGGCAGGAACGGGAACTGTCCCGCACCGAGCGGCTGGAACTCCAGCAGCTGCTGGTCCAGCGCGGCTTCTACAAGGGCACCCCGGACGGCCAGTTCGGCGGCCAGACCCGGGACGCGCTGCGCAACTTCCAGGCCTCGATCGGGGTGCCGGCGGACGGTTTTGCCTCCTCCGACGTGCTGGAACGGCTGCGCGGTCGGTAAAATCGCGCCGAAAGTAACCCTGAACAGGGATTTTGCCCGATAGCCTTGACGAGGGTGGCTGATCCCCGGTGTATGGGGCAAGAATCTGCAAGAGAATCTGCAACAGAATTTGCAATAGAATCTGCCCGTTTGCGGCCCGATTCCGTTATTATATCGAGCCTATTCCCGACCCCATTGCGCGTGCCCGAGATCGCATGTCGAAGCCAAAGTCTTTCTTCAAGGCGCTGACCGAGACCGGCCCGTTGATCGCGCTGGGGACGGCGCTTGCGATGCTGGTCTTGATCGCGGGGCCCGCTTCGGCGCAGTTCTTCAACTTCCCCGGCTTCGGCGGCCCGCCGCAACGCTCGGCTCCGCCGCCGCGAAACGGCGGAGGCGGCGGATGGTTCGGCGGCGATTTCTTTGCACCATTCCAGCAGCAACAGCAGCAGGCGCCGCGGCAGGATTTCTCGCGGGCGCCCTCGCCGGCCAAGCGCGAGACGATCCCCGACAAGAACGTGCTGGTGATCGGCGACGCCATGGCTGACTGGCTCGCTTACGGTCTGGAAGACGCCTACACCGAGCAGCCCGACATGGGCGTGATCCGCAAGCACAAGACCACGTCCGGCCTGATCAAGTACCAGCCGAAGGGCGAGCCGTCGGACTGGACAGCTGCAGCGAAGGGTATTCTCGAGACCGAAAAGCCCGACGTCATCGTCGTCATGCTCGGCCTCAACGACCGCGTCTCGATGCGCGAGCCCGCAGCAGACAAAGCTGACAAGGCTTCGGACAAGGACAAGAAGAACGACAAGGGCGCGCGCGCCAAGCCGCAGGGCAAGCCAGGTGACGCCAAGCCCGGCGATGCCAAGCCGGACACCGCTGCCAAGCCCGAGGACAAGCCGGCGGACACCGACCTGCCGCAGGACGACGCCGATAACGCCGATACGCCTGCGGCAACGCCCGAAAAGGCGGCGCGCAATCCGAATGGCCTCTACGAATTTCGCGACGACCGCTGGGTCGAGCTCTACAGCAAGAAGATCGAAGAACTGACCGCCTTGCTCAAGAGCAAGGGCGTGCCGGTGCTCTGGGTCGGCCTGCCCGCGATCCGCGGACCCAAGGGCACCGCGGACATGCTGTTCCTGGATTCGCTTTATCGCGAAGGCGCGGCCAAGGCCGGCATCACCTATGTCGACGTCTGGGACGGCTTTGTCGACGAAGCCGGCCGCTTCCTGCAGAAGGGCCCGGATTTCGAAGGCCAGATCCGCCAGCTCCGCAGCTATGACGGCGTCTATTTCACCAAGCCCGGCGCGCGCAAGCTCGCGCACTATGTCGAGCGCGAGATCACGCGCCTGCTCGCAGGCCGCTCCGGCCCGATTGCGCTGCCGAGCGAGCCCGCGACCCCCGACACCAGCGCCGAGCCCGGCAAGCCTGCGCCGCGGCCGCTGGCGGGCCCGATCGTGCCGCTGGTTGCGGCCTCGATCTCGACCGATCAATTGCTGGGCGGACCGGGCACGCGTCCTGCCGCCGTCGATGCACTCGCTGCGAAGACGCTGGTGAAGGGCGAGCCGCTGGCGGCGCCCGCAGGCCGTGCCGACGATTATGCCTGGCCGCGCCGCGAAGTCGGCCGCGAGCAGGCCAAGGGCGACACGCCGATGGCGGCGACGACGCCTGACGGTAGCGCTGCTGCTTCGGGCACGCCGGGCGCTGCGGCTGCGATCGCGCCGCCAAAGCTCGCGCCCAAGAAACCTACGGTGCAACAGCCGGCGCAGGCGGCGCCGTCATTTCGTGATTTCTTTGGCTTCGGCGCTCCGCAGCCGCCGCCGCGTCAATTTGCGCCGGCACCTGGGCCGCGCAATCCCAATCCCGCGATCCCGCGTCCGCCGGGTAACGTCGGGCGGTCGGCGGAAGTGATCCGGTAATTTGCTGAATTGATTTGAGATGTGATTCCGGGGCGCGCGACGCGCGAGCTATGATGCGCAATTGCGCATCTGAGAATCCATCGCGCCACCATCGATGTCGATGAATGGATTCCGGGTCGCGCCGAGCGGCGCGCCCCGGAATGACGACTGCCTCAGCCGTAATAACGCCAGCGCGGCGGCGGGCGGCGCGCGGGGCGCGACATCAGAAGCGCGAGCGCGAAGCCGATGCCTCCGGCGATCAGGAGTGACCCAAGCGGATTGTCCTGCACCTTCTGGGCGATCGCCTGCGAACCATCGCGCAAGGTTTCGCCCGGCTTGTCGTAAGCATCCTTGGCATAGCCGGCCGCAGTCTCGCCGGCGTCGCGCACGGCATCCTTGGCCTGGCCATAGAGATTCTGCACTGTGCCGGCGGCTTCGCGCGCCTTGCCTGACGCCTGTGTCTTTGAGTCGTCTGCGACATCGCCGACGGCGCCTTCGACGCGTCCGACAAATTCCTTGGCAGATCCGACAATTCGATCTTTGTCCATGACAGTCCTCCTCGGGGGTCAGCCGAGGTAACCGATCAGGCGCGGTGCAGTTCCAATCGCCTAAAGAATCAGTCCGCCGTCAACAACCAATGTCTGGCCGATGATGTAGGACGACAGCGGAGACGCCAGGAACAGCGCCGCGCCCGCCATGTCAGCCGGCGTGCCCAATCGGCGCAGCGGAATGCGCGCGAGCGCGCCTTCGAGCCGCTTGGGATTGTCGGTCGTCACCTTCGTCATCTTGGTGTCGACGAGACCGGGCGCGATGCCGTTGACGCGAATGCCGTCCTCCGCCCACGCCTCGCCCAACGTCCGTGTCAATCCGACCGCGCCGGTCTTCGACGCGTTGTAGGCGGGATTGCCCATGGTGGAATGATAGGCCGCAGTCGACGACACCATGATCAGCGAGCCCTTGGTATCCCGCAACATGGAATGAAAGCGCGTCGCGCAGGCCATCAGGCTCATCAGATTGACCTCGACGACCTTGCGGAAGCCGGTCATCTCGAACTCGCCGCGGCGATAGAGCACCGCGCCCTGCGCCAGCACGAGGATATCGAGACGGTCGAAGGACGGCTTGAACGCCTCGATCGCGCCGGCATTGCCGACATCGAGTTGCGCATAGTCGAGGCCGGTCAGATCGGAGCCTTCCTCCGCCGAATATTCCGCAGGCCGAGCACGCGTGCCGCACACCGCGACATGCGCGCCCCGGGTGCGGAACGCTTGCGCAATGCCGTTACCGATGCCGCTGGAGCCGCCGACGACCAGCACCTGCTTGCCTGAGAAATCGAGCTCGTTCGCCATCGCGGCCTCCCTTTTTGTTTTGCCTGTTTGACCTGTCTGCGGATCGATGCCAGCCTCGTCAATCTCATAACAAAAAACAAGCACGCCGCGAGGAAACAGCATGTCCGACTTCAAACAGCTCAGCCGTTCCGTGAAAGGCCTGACCGTTTTTGTCACGGGCGCGGCCAGCGGCATGGGACGCGCGACTGCGCGCGTGTTCGCCGCTGAAGGCGCGAACGTCGCCGTCACAGATTATGACGAGCAAGGCGCTCAAGCCGTTGCGAAAGAAATCGCAGCAAGCGGCGGAGCGACGAAAGCCTGGAAGCTCGACGTTGCCGACGGCGGCGAAATCAAGCGCGTGGTCAATGATGCAGCGGCATATTTCGGCGGGCTCGATGCCGTCGTCAACAATGCCGGCATCTCCGTTCGCGTTGCGATCGACGATGAGGCCTACGAAGACGCCTGGGCGAAGGGCATCGCGGTGATGCTGACCGCGCATCCGCGCATCATCCGCGCTGCGTTGCCTCACTTGCGCAAATCGAAAAGCCCGCGCATCGTCAACATCGCCTCGACCGAGGCACTCGGCGCCACCGCGCTACACAGCCCCTATTCGGCGGCCAAGGGTGGCGTCGCGAGCCTGACCCGTTCGCTTGCGGTGGAGCTCGGCCGCGAGGGCATCACCGTCAACTGCATTTGCCCGGGCCCGATCCGCACGGCGATCACGGATCGCATTTCGGAGGAGCACAAGACCATCTACGCCAAGCGCCGCACCGCACTCGGCCGTTACGGCGATCCCGAGGAGGTCGCGCACATGACGCTGAGCCTGTGCCTGCCGGCGGCGTCGTTCCTGACCGGCGCGGTGATCCCGGTCGATGGCGGGTTGATGGCGCGCAACGCGTAAGAGGCATGCGCGCCGAGCGTTGACATCTGCCGAAGCGGGAGTAATTTTTTCTTCAATAGAGCGGGGCCAACCGCTCGCGGTCCGCGGGAGAAACGCCATGACGATCGCCATCCGGCAGCTTCAGACGCATTTTGCCGGCGAGGTTTCCGGCCTCGACCTGCGCAAGCCTCTCACTGAGGACGAGGCGCGCGAGGTTGAGTCCGCGATGGATAAATACGCGGTGCTCGTCTTCCACGACCAGGACATCAACGACGAGCAGCAGATGGGATTCGCGCTGAATTTCGGCCAGCGCGAAGATGCCCGCGGCGGCACTGTCACGAAGGCGCAGGACTACCGGCTACAATCCGGCCTCAACGACGTCTCCAATCTCGGCAAGGACGGCAAGCCGCTGGCGAAAGACAGCCGCACGCATCTGTTCAATCTCGGCAACTGCCTGTGGCATTCCGACAGCTCGTTCCGCCCGATCCCCGCAAAATTCTCGCTGCTGTCGGCGCGCGTGGTGAACCCGAAGGGCGGCAACACCGAATTCGCCGACATGCGCGCGGCCTATGACGCGCTCGACGACGAGACCAAGGCGGAGATCAAGGACCTCGTCTGCGAACATTCGCTGATGTATTCGCGCGGCTCGCTCGGCTTCACCGAATACACCGACGACGAGAAGGCGATGTTCAAGCCGGTGCTGCAGCGGCTGGTGCGAACGCACCCCGTCCATCGCCGCAAATCGCTGTATCTCTCATCACATGCCGGCAAGATCGTGAGCATGAGCGTGCCGGAGGGTCGGCTGCTGCTGCGCGATCTCAACGAGCACGCGACCAACGCAGAGTTCGTCTATGTCCACAAATGGAAGCTGCATGATCTCGTGATGTGGGACAACCGCCAGACCATGCACCGCGTCCGCCGCTACGACCAGTCCCAGCCCCGCGACATGCGGCGTGCGACGGTGGCGGGAACGGAGCCGACGGTGCAGCAGCAAGCGGCGGAGTAGCTACGGCCAACGAACGTGGTCATCGCCCGCGCAGGCGGGCGATCCAGTACTCCGAGACGGTAGTGATAGAGCCGATGGGCCGCGGCGTACTGGATGCCCCGCCTTTGCGGGGCATGACAGCGAGGATGGCGCTACGCGTGCCCTGCCTCGTTCGAGAGCATGCCGGGATCGATGCCGATCTTGCGGAGCGCGCGGCCGTATTTTTCGTCGACGTCGTCGCCGAAGATCAGGTCCGCATCCGCGTCGCAATGCAGCCAGCCATTGCTCTGGATCTCGGTCTCGAGCTGGCCCGGCGCCCAGCCGGCGTAGCCGAGCGCGAGGATGGCGTGCTTGGGGCCGGAGCCGTTGGCGATGGCCCGCAGGATGTCGACGGTCGCGGTGAGGCAGACGCCGTCGTCGATCCGCAGCGTCGCATTTTCGATGTAGAAATCGCTGGAATGCAGTACGAAGCCGCGGCCTGTGTCGACCGGTCCGCCGCGGAGCACCTTCATGCTCTCGGCATTCTCCGGCAACTTGATGTGCTCGCCCTTCTTGACGATGCCGAGTTGCTGCAGGAGCTCGGGAAAGTCGATGCTGCCGGCCGGATGGTTGACGATGATACCCATCGCGCCTTCGGCGGAATGGGCGCAGAGGTAGATCACCGAGCGCTCGAAACGGGGGTCACCCATCACCGGCATCGCAATCAGCAGCCGGCCGTCGAGATAGCCGGCCGAATTCGGGAACGCCGGGCCTGCGCTCCGGGTGCTGCCGCCAGTTCTTTTGCCTACGGGAGCCATCGCTGAAGCACTCCGGTTTCAATTCCTATCCTGATGTCGGGCTCGGCCGCTGTCAAATCAAGGCTTGCAGAGACTTGATTGAAGTGCATCCATCACAAGCAATTCAATGGTTTGGCCCGGAACGACCCTGTAAAGACGTACCATGCTCAGCATAGTTCCCCTGCGTGCGGCGTTTGGCGTCGCGACAATCTTGCTCGCGTCGTCCCTAGCGTTTGCGGCGCGCGCGGACGACGCCTCGCCATGGCAGCGCGACGGACATTCGGCGGTGCGGCTGCTCGCGGGATCGCGCAGCGGAGCGGTCCTGCTTGGCGGTATCGCCTTCCAGATCCAGCCGGGTTGGAAGACCTATTGGCGCAACCCCGGCGATTCCGGCGTTCCACCACGGTTCGACTTCTCCAAGTCGGAAAATGTCGACGCCGTGACCATCATGTGGCCGGCGCCGCTGAAATTCGACGACGGCGCCGGCGGACATTCGATCGGCTATCACGACCAGATCGTGCTGCCCCTGCGCATCGTCCCCAAGACGGCCGACAAGCCGGTGACGCTGCGCGCCGAGATCAATTACGCGGTGTGCGAAAAGCTCTGCATTCCCGTCGAGGCCAATGCCGAGCTCGGCTTCAACAGCGTCGCCTCGACCGAGGACGGCGCGCTGTTCGCCGCGCTCGACACCGTGCCGAAGCCCGCGACCATCGGCGATCCCAGTCCGCTGACCATCCGTGACGTCAAACGCGACGGGCCTAAGAACGTGGTGGTCGATGTGGTTGCGCCGGATAAAAGCAGCGTCAATCTGTTCGTGGAAGGACCGACACCGGACTGGTCGCTACCGATCCCTACGCCGGTCGAGCACAGCCCGCCTGGCGTGAAGCGTTTCACGTTCGAGCTCGACGGATTGCCGCCGGGCGCCAAGCCCGATGGCGCGGCGCTGAAGTTCACTTTGGTCGGGCCGGAGAAGTCGTACGAGTTCAATACGAATTTGGAGTAGTCGTGCCAGCGGTAGTCAGGACGACAGCAAGAGAGTTGCTCTGCTAGCGCCATACGTTCAGCTGTCGTCCCGGACAAGCGCAGCGCAGATCCGGGACCCATACGCCGCAGCAATAGTTTTGCGAAAATTCGGAGTTACCAGCTTCGCGCCACAACTTCTCCCTGGGATTATGGGTCCCGGCCTTCGCCGGGACGACACCGGTGACCCAACCGAATCTTAACGAATCGTTGCTAATCCCCAAGGCTATCGCACAAGGCTGCCGCTGCATGCGGGACGCTGGGGACGCTTCGAATTGGCCGTGATGGATGCAGAACCTGCCTCGACCGGACCGGCCGGCCTGATCGCACGGCTGCGCGGCAAATTGGCGGGCGGCTCGAGCGAAGCCTCGCTGACGCGGCGGTTGGCCGGCACCATCTTCATGATCCGCGTGATCAGCGCGGGCCTTGCCTATTTCTCGCAAGTGCTGCTGGCGCGCTGGATGGGCACCTCCGACTACGGCATCTATGTCTATGTCTGGACCTGGGTGCTGCTGCTCGGCAGCATGATGGACTTTGGCATCTCGGCCTCCGCGCAAAAAATCATTCCGGAATATCGTACCAGCGGCGAGCATGCGCTGCTGCGCGGCTTTCTGTCCGGCAGCCGCTGGCTGACTTTCGCCGTGTCCACGCTGGTGTCGCTGGCGCTTGCCGGCATCGTAAAGCTGCTCTCGCCCTGGATCGATTCGGCCGAGCAGCTGCCACTCTATATCGGCTGCATGACGCTGCCCGCCTTCGTCGTCGCCAATACCCAGGACGGCATCGCGCGCTCGCATGACTGGGTGCAGCTCGGATTGATGCCGCAATTCATCATCCGCCAGACGCTGATCATCGGCATCACGGCCTGCGCCTTCCTGCTCGGCTACCATCTCGGCGCGGTGGCCGCGATGGTCGCGAGCGCCGGCGCGGTGTGGATCGCGATGACCGGGCAGATGGTGGTTCTGAACCGCAAGCTCGCCGATCATATCGAACCCGGCCCCAAGGCCTACGATATCGGCGGCTGGCTCGCCGTGTCGCTGCCGATCCTGCTGGTCGAGAGCTTCTACCTGCTGCTGTCCTACACCGACGTGCTGGTGCTTCAGCAGTTCCGCCCGTCCGACGAAGTCGGCGTCTATTTCGCGGTGGTGAAGACGCTGGCGCTGGTGTCGTTCATTCACTACGCGATGTCGGCGACAACGGCGCATCGCTTCGCCGAATACAACGCGCTCGGCGACAAGGCGCGGCTGTCGGCCTATGTCGCGCATGCCATCAACTGGACGTTCTGGCCATCGCTGGCGGCGACCGCCGTGCTGCTCGCACTCGGCAAGCCCCTGCTTTGGCTGTTCGGGCCGCAATTCGTGATCGGCTACGACATCATGTTCGTCGCCGCGATTGGCCTGGTGGTGCGCGCCGCGATCGGGCCGGTGGAGCGCCTGCTCAACATGCTCGGCCAACAGAAAATCTGCGCGCTGGCCTATGCGCTCGCCTTCGTGATGAACCTCGTGCTCTGCATTGCGCTGGTGCCGCGCTTCGGCGGCCACGGCGCCGCGGCCGCGACCTCGATCTCGCTGACCTTCGAGACCGTGCTGCTGTTCTGGATCGTGCGGCAGCGCCTCGGCCTGCACGTGCTGGCGTTTGGCAAATAGTCAGGCCGCCTCTCGCTCCCCCGAAAACGCTGTTTCACAGGAAGCCGGCGAATGGGGCAAAATGACTGCCCATTGCCCGATATAGGCACGATTTTTCTTATTCGACGGAAGCTGTTGCCTCCGAGGGAAAGTTTATTCTACGTCGTATTGCCCTGCTGACGAGATAAACTTAAGATTCCCCAGACCATGATTGATCCTCTCTACGTCGCCTCGGGATTTGGCGTCGGCCTCCTTGTTGGGCTGACCGGCGTGGGAGGTGGCTCGTTGATGACGCCGCTCCTGATCCTGCTGTTCGGCATCCACCCCGCCACCGCCGTTGGAACCGATCTGCTCTATGCCGCCGCGACCAAGACCGGCGGCAGCGTCGTGCATGGATGGTCGCGCAGCGTGCATTGGCCGGCGGTGCTGCGGCTCGCCTGCGGCAGCATCCCCGCAAGTGCGCTTACTCTGTTCGTGCTGTGGAAGCTCGATCTCAGGAACGATTCCGAGCGCAACCTCGTCAATGTGGTGCTGTGCTTTGCGCTGTTGCTGACGGCGACGTCGCTGATCTTCCGCAAGTCGATCATGGGGCGCTGTCGCCGGCGCCTGGAGCAGGTCGACGAGCGCACCACGGCGATTGCGACCGTGGTCACCGGGATCGTGCTCGGCGTCCTGGTCTCGATCTCGTCGGTCGGCGCCGGTGCGGTCGGCGTAACCGTGCTGCTGCTGCTTTACCCGCGCCTGCCGATGGCGACCATCGTCGGCTCCGACATCGCGCATGCGGTCCCGCTGACGCTGGTGGCCGGGACCGGGCACTGGATGCTCGGCTCGGTCGACTGGCACCTGATGGGCGTACTGCTGCTGGGTTCGCTGCCCGGCATCATCCTCGGCAGCTACAGCGCGACGCGCGTGCCGGAGACGGTGCTGCGGCTGACGCTCGCCTGCGTCCTTTTCGTGGTCGCCGGCCGGATCATGTTCGCGGAATTGAACTTGTCATCCGCGATCGTGACGGCTCTGGCCTGGAGCCATTGAACGAAAAGCTCGCTGTTATCGCCCGGCTTGACCGGGCGATCCAGTATTCCAGAGACGGCTGTAATTAGGCCGAGACGCCGCGGCGTACCGGATGCCCCGCCTGCGCGGGGCATGACGAAGAGCGCCCTACTCCGCCGTCCAGCCGCCGTCGATCGAGAGATTGGTGCCGGTGATCTGCGCGGCATCGTCGCTGCACAGGAACAGCGCGAGTGCCGCGACCTGCTCGGAGGTGACGAACTCCTTGGTCGGCTGCGCGTCGAGCAGCACGTCGTTGATGACCTGCTCGCGCGTGAGGTTGCGGGCCTTCATCGTGTCGGGGATCTGCTTCTCCACCAGCGGTGTCCAGACATAGCCGGGGCTGATGCAGTTGCAGGTGATCTTGTTGGTCGCGACTTCCAGCGCCACGGTCTTGGTCAGGCCGGCGATGCCGTGCTTGGCCGACACATAGGCCGACTTGAAGGGCGAGGCGACCAGTGAGTGCGCCGACGCTGTGTTGATGATGCGGCCCCAGCCGCGCTTCTTCATGCCGGGTACCGCGGCGCGGATTCCGTGGAACGCCGAGGACAAATTGATCGCGATGATCTGGTCCCACTTCTCGACCGGGAATTCCTCGATCGGCGAGACGAACTGGATGCCGGCGTTGTTGACGAGAACGTCGACGGACCCGAAGGTCTTCTCGCCGAGCGCGATCATGCCGGCGATCTCGGCCGGCTTGGTCATGTCGGCGGGCGAATAGATCGCCTTGACGCCAAAATCGGACTCGATCTTCGCGCGCTCTTTCTCGATGTCCTCGGGCGAGCCGAAGCCGTTGATGACGACGTTGGCGCCAGCCCCCGCAAAGGCGCGCGCATAAGCGAGCCCGATGCCGCTGGTCGATCCGGTCACGACCGCATTCTTGCCTGACAGACTACCCATATTATTCGCTCCTTTTTGGCGGGGGCGCGGTGACGTCCCCCGTGAGATCGTAGGTCACCATGGTCTCGCCGGACTGCGGCCGCTCGAGCCAGTCCTTGTGGCGCATCGACAGATGCACGTCGCGCACGCCGCTTTCCCAATGCTCGACCATGGCAACATGCGAGAAGTCGTAGTCCTTGGACGAGGATTCGTAGTTCTTGCTGCGGTAGATCAGGTGCACCACGGTCACGGTGCTTTCGCGCGACGCTTTCGCGAGGTATTCGACGGACGGATCGTTCTTCAGATAATCCGGCAATTTGCTGATCAGGTCGCGCACCGCCCTGCGGGCATTGTGCACCTGCTTGTTCTTGTCGGTGTTCATCCGCGTACGGCTGGAAAAGCGGATGTCCTTCTCGCGCTCGGCGGCCTCGAGCAGTGACGTCGGCAAATCGCCGCGGGCGCTGAACAGGTCGACCTGGAAGATCAGGAGGTCGCGATCGGTCTCCGCATCGAGCACGAAGTCGAGCGGCGTGTTGGAGGCGATGCCGCCGTCCCAATAGTGCTCGCCGTCGATGACGATGGACGGAAAGCCCGGCGGCAGCGCGCCGGAGGCCATGATGTGCTCTGGGCCGATCTTCTTGCCGAGTCTCTTGAACTCGTAATTGTCGAAATATTTGAAATTGCCCGAGGTGACGCCGACGGCACCGACCGACAGGCGCGTCTTGAGGTCGTTGATGCGGTCGAAATCGACCAGTCGCTCCAGCGTCTTCTTCAGCGGCGCGGTGTCGTAATAACTCTGCGCCTGCGGGCTGCCGGGGGGCCAGAGCGGCGCGGGAGGAAGGCGAGGCACGAAGAAGCCGGGCACGCCGAAGGTCGCGATCAGCGCGGCGCTGCTGGAGTTGAACAGCTCGCGGCTGTGATCGCTCTTGCCGATCGGTTTCCACGGCACCGGAGCCGAGACCATTTCCCAGAATTCCTTGAGCCGCTTGACCCGGGTTTGGCCTTCGTTGCCGGCGATGATGGCGGCGTTGACCGCGCCGATCGAGATGCCGGCGACCCACTCCGGCTCAAAGCCGGCATGGCACAGCGCCTGATAGCCGCCGGCCTGATAGGAGCCGAGCGCGCCGCCGCCCTGAAGAACCAGGACGCGTTGCGCATTGGCGGGGACGCTGGTGGATTCCGGGCTGGTATGATCAATCATGCAGGAACAATAGCAGATGGCGAGCGCCCGTGGCGACAGTTCGCCGCGGCGTCAATGCATTCCGGGATCAAGTCTGGCTTATCGGGGGTCCGTCGATGCCAGGATCATGGTCCAGAACACCTTGTACTTGGTGCCTGGAGCATAGCCCGCCGCTATGCCCAATTTTGTGACACCGCCCTTGAGCATGTTGGCGCGATGGGGAGGCGAGTCGCGCCAGCCGGAAAATGCTTCCGCCAGCGTATGATAGCCGGCCGAGACGTTCTCGACCGCCACGGTGGCCGGATAGGCGCCGGCACTCAAGCGCTTGGCCAGCGGCGCGCGGACGTCGTGGTCCATTTTGTTGGCAGCCGCCATGGCCTGGGACTGGGATTCCGCGAGCCGCATCAGGTCGGGATCGATGACGACGGTACCGAGGCCGTTGTTTTGGCGATACTGCGAGATCATGATCGCCGCCGCCTGCGCATCGAGCTTGGAGCCCGGCACGGACATATCGGCATACATGGACGGCTGCTGGACCGGCGCTTCATTGCCTGCACAGCCGGCGAGCAGCAATAGGATGAGAATTGCGGCCGCGGCGCGCATGAATCAGGCCCCCAAATGAGGGGCCGTTGTTGCATACCAACCGTGGCTGAAAGGTGAATTTTGAGGAAAATTTGCGCTGTCGTGGCGGCTCAGGCGCCCGCAAATATCCGGTAGCGACGGGGATTCAGCCCGATCGTGTCGCCGGCGCGCAGTTCCTTGTCGCGGGGAGCGTCGATCTCGATGGTTTCGCCGCCGAGCAAGGCGATTTCGGCGCGCTGCACGGGACCGAAATTCCGCACATGCTGCACGGCGCCCTCGAAGGCACCGCTGCCGGGCGGACCGACCAGCATGTCATGTCGCCGTACGAACAGTTTTGACGCGCCAGGCGCAAGGCCGTCTGCGGCCAGGGCCAGCGGCCGGTCGCCGAGCCTGATAACGCCGCCTTCGACCTGGACCGGCAGCTCGATGGATTCGCCGATGAAGCCGTGCACGAAAGCGGTCGCCGGGCTCTCGTAGACATCGTCCGGCGAGCCGATCTGCTCGATCTTGCCCTTGTCCATCACCACGACGCGGTTGGCGACTTCCAGCGCCTCCTCCTGGTCATGGGTAACGAAAATCGAGGTGACGTTGATCTCGTGATGCAGCGAGCGCAGCCATTTGCGCAGCTCCTTGCGCACCTTGGCATCGAGCGCGCCGAAGGGCTCGTCAAGCAGCAAGATGCGCGGCTCGATCGCGAGCGCGCGGGCGAGCGCAATACGCTGGCGCTGGCCGCCGGAAAGCTGGCTCGGATAGCGGTCGGCGAGCCAGTCGAGCTGCACGAGATCGAGCAGCTCCTTGACGCGCGCACGGATGGTCGCTTCGTCCTTGCGGATCGCGCGGGGCTGCACGCGCAGGCCGAAGGCGACGTTCTCGAACACCGTCATGTGCCGGAACAGCGCGTAGTGCTGGAACACGAAGCCGACGTGACGCTCGCGCGCGCCCTGCGCCAGCGCGTCCTCGCCGTTGAAGGCGACTTCGCCGGCATCGGGCCAGTCGAGCCCGGCGATGATCCGCAGCAGCGTGGTCTTGCCGGAGCCGGATGGGCCGAGCAGCGCCAGCAGCTCGCCGTCATTGACCTTGAGGTCGACGCCGTCGAGGGCTGCGAAGCTGCCGAACTTCTTGACGAGATTCCTGACTTCAATGGTCACGGGCGTCTTGTCCTTCGTCCAGATGACGTTCGAGAACAGTTTTCGCGATCAGCGTGATCAGCGCCAGCATCGCCAGCAGCGAGGCGATCGCAAAGGCCGCGACGAACTGGTATTCGTTGTAGAGGATCTCGACCAGCAGCGGCATGGTGTTGGTCTCGCCGCGGATGTGGCCGGAGACGACGGAGACCGCGCCGAATTCGCCCATCGCGCGCGCGTTGCAGAGCAGGACGCCGTAGAGCACGCCCCATTTGATGTTCGGCAGCGTGACGCGGAAGAAGGTCTGAAGACCGGAGGCGCCGAGCGAGATCGCCGCTTCCTCTTCCTGCGTGCCCTGCTCCTGCATCAGCGGGATCAGCGCGCGCGCGACGAAGGGGAAGGTGATGAAGGTGGTTGCGAGCGCAATGCCGGGCACTGCGAACAGGATCTGGATATCGTGATCGCTTAGCCAGCCACCGAAATAGCCCTGCGCGCCGAACAGCAGCACGAAGACGAGACCCGAGATCACCGGGCTGACCGAGAACGGCAGGTCGATCAGCGTGATCAGGAACGTCTTCCCCCTGAACTCGAATTTTGCAATCGCCCAGGCGGCGACGAGGCCGAAGACGAGATTGAGGCTCACCGAAATTGCCGCCACCAACAGCGTCAACTTGATCGCGGACAGTGCCTCTGGCTCGGCGAGCGCCGAGAGATAGGCAAGTATCCCCTTCGAGAACGCCTCGGCGAACACCAAGACGAGCGGCAGCATCACGAATACGGTAAGGAACGATATCGCCAGCGTGATGATGGCGATCCGTACCGCTTTCGGCTCGGTGCGAAGGTTGTTGCGCGCGGCGGCCGCATAGGTGCGCGCTTTCGCGTCGGGCGAGGAGAGCGGGACTGAATCGGCGAGCTGCATCGTCATCGCATCCCCCTCAATGCACCGGAATTCGGTTCTGCGCCCAGCGCTGCAAACGGTTGACCGCGAAGATGATGACGAAGGACACGACGAGCATGACGACCGCGATCGCGGTCGCATCGGCGTAGCGGAATTCAGAGAGCCGGATCACGATCAGGAGCGGCGCGATCTCGGAGACGTTGGGCAGATTGCCGGCGATGAAGATCACCGAGCCGTATTCGCCGACCGCGCGGGCGAAGGCGAGCGCGAGGCCCGTCAACAGCGCCGGTGCGAGCGAGGGCAGGATCACGCGAATGATGGTCTGCCAGCGGCTGGCGCCGAGGCTACCCGCGGCTTCCTCGATCTCGGCATCGATATCTTGGAGCACCGGCTGCACCGTCCGCACCACGAAGGGAATACCGATGAAGATCATGGCCACGAAGATGCCGAGCGGCGTGAAGGCGACCTTGATGCCGAGCGCCGCAAGCGGGGCGCCGAGCCACCCCTTCTCGGCGAACAGCGAGGTCAGCGCGACGCCGGCAACCGCGGTGGGCAGTGCAAAGGGCACGTCGACGATGGCATCGAACAGGCGCCGTCCGGGGAAGCGGTAGCGCACCAGCGCCCAGACGATGATGCTGCCCATCACCAGATTGACGCAGGCTGCCGCAAAGGCGAGGCCGAACGAGACCCGCAGTGCGTTCAGCGTACGGCGGCTGGAGAGGATGGCCCAGAACTGCTCGAAGCTTAGCTCAAACGATTTCAGGAACAGCCCGGCGAGCGGAATCAGGATGAGGACGGACAGCCAGGTCAGCGTCAGTCCCATCGTGAGACCGAAGCCCGGCAATGTCCGTCGTCGTGCTGTGATTGCGCTCACCAGGCCCCCTGCTAATCCGACAGCGCCCGATCAGTTCTTGTAGATCCGATCGAAGACGCCGCCGTCGGCAAAATGTTCCTTCTGCGCCTTGGTCCAGCCGCCAAACAATTCGTCGATCGTGAATAGCTCGACCTTTGCGAAGGAATTTTCATACTTCTTGGCGATCTCGGGATCGCGCGGACGGTAGAAATTGCGCGCCGCAATCTCCTGCCCTTCCTTGGTGTACCAGTACTGGAGATAGGCATCGGCGACATTGCGAGTGCCCTTCTTGTCGGCAACCTTGTCGACGATCGCGACCGGCGGCTCGGCCAGGATCGATTGCGGCGGTGCCACGATCTCGAACTTCTCCGGGCCGAACTCCTTCAGCGCGAGATAGGCCTCGTTCTCCCAGGCGAGCAGCACGTCGCCGACGCCGCGCTCGACGAAGGTCACGGTCGCGCCGCGCGCACCGGTATCGAGCACCGGCACCTGCTGGTAGAGCTTGCCGATGAAATCCTTGGCCTTGTCGACTGATCCGTACTTCTTCTGCGCATAGCCCCAGGCCGCGAGGTAGTTCCAGCGCGCGCCGCCCGAGGTCTTCGGGTTCGGCGTGATCACAGCGACGCCCGGCTTGAGCAGATCGTCCCAGTCCTTGATACCCTTCGGGTTGCCCTTGCGCACCAGGAACACGATGGTCGAGGTGTAGGGCGATGAATTCTGCGGCAGGCGCTTCTGCCAATCCGCCGCGGTAAGGCCTTTGCCCGCGATCGCATCGATGTCATAGGCGAGCGCAAGCGTGACCACGTCGGCCTGCAATCCGTCGATCACGGCGCGCGCCTGCGATCCGCTGCCGCCATGCGACTGCTTGATCTCGACGCTCTTGCCGGTCTCCTTCTGGTAGGCATTCGCGAACGCCTTGTTGAAATCGACATAGAGCTCGCGCGTCGGATCGTACGACACGTTCAGCAGATTGATGTCAGCAGCGAGAGCCGAGCTTGCCCAGACGCCTGCTACGAGCAGGCCAGCCGCGAGCGGAACGATACGGCGCATCATGTCCATCTCCATTCACCTCGACGACACCGGCGTCATCGATGGCACGCGGGCATAACTCAGGGCGAAACGCGTTCAAGTCAACGGAACCGGATTTTCTTGTTCGCAGCGTTGCAGCTCGACTGTGCTACGAAGTCTTCATCGTGTGGATGCCGCATTCTGTCTTGGCTCGGCCGCGCCAACGACCCGCGCGCTCATCCTCGCCCTCAGTCGTTCTGCTCGTGCAAGGCATACACCCAACCGAGAGAAAACCGGACTCCGCGAGTGGATGACGCGGCAATTTGGCGCGGACGAAAATCGCTTCGAGCTCCTCGCGCGAGACATTGGCGAAGGGATTGAATTTCAACAGCGCGCCGTCGGCCTCGACCACGGGGATGTCGGCGCGTGCGTTGCCCTGAAAGCGCTTGCGGCCGTTGAGCCAGGCCGAGAACGGCTTGAGTGCGCGTGCCAGCGGTTCCACCTTGCGGATGCGGCAGCAGGCGTCGGGATCGGAGAACCACAAGTCGCGGTCGGCATCCTCGCGCGACAGTATCTCTTCCGCGGGCTTGATCGAGCGGACGTCCTTCAGCCCCAGCGTCGCGATCAGCGTGTCGCGGTAGGTGAGCGTCTCCTCGAACAGCCAGCCGGTATCGAGGAAGATCACCGGGATCGACGGGTCGACATCCGCCATCACCTTGAGCAGCGTCGCCGATTCCGTTCCGAACGACGACACCAGCGCGAGCTTCTCGCGCCCAACCGCCTTCAGGGCCGCGGCGATGACCTCGGCGGGCGAGGCATTGCGCAAGCCGCGGTCGAGCTCCTCCGCTGAAGGCAGCCCAGAGACTGACGATACCTGGGGCACAAGTGCGTTCACGTGCCGACACCTTCGGAGTGGCGGAGCTGCATGCGCCGGTGCAGTGCCGTGATCCGGCCATCGCCGGTCGGCTGGTAGAACACCGAGTAGCGTTTCGCCGTCTGCATGAAGGCTTCGGCGTCGGCCTGCTTCTTGACCTCGAAGGAATCGAAGCCGGCGCGCAGCATGAACACGAACTGGTCGCGCAGCACCTGGCCGGTGGCACGCAGATCGCCGCGATAACCGTAGCGCTCGCGCAGCAGGCGCGCCTGGCTATAGGCGCGTCCGTCGCGGAAGCTCGGGAATACCAAAGCGACGGTGGCGATCTTGCCGAGATAAGGCACGAGCTCGGCGATATCGCGGTTGTTCGGCCAGATCACGCCGACCTTGCCGCCGCGCTTGAGCAATGCGTCCGCTTCGCTCAGGAACCGCTCGGCCGGCACCAGGATGTCGCCGCCCTCGGGCAGCGGCGTGTCGACGGCGAGCTTGACGAAGCTGTCGTCGGCGATCTTTCCGCCATTAACGAGTGGCATAAACGCGCTCCTTGAAGGGTTCGACGCCGAGACGTTTCACCGTGTCGACGAACAGCTCTTCCGGCCGCTCGCGCAGCGCCAGATAGGCTTCCACGATATCTTCGATGACGTCGGCGACCTCGTCGAACTTGACGCCGGGGCCGATCAGATTGCCGAGCGCGGCGCTCTCGTCGGCGCGGCCGCCGATGGTAATCTGGTAGACCTCCTCGCCGTTCTTCTCGACGCCGAGAATGCCGATATGGCCGACGTGGTGATGACCACAGGCGTTGATGCAGCCGGAGATGTTGATGTGCAGCCGGCCGATCAGATTGGCGAGCTCGTGATTGGCGAAGCGCCGCGTCAGTTCCTGCGCGATCGGGATCGAGCGCGCATTCGCCAGCGAGCAATAGTCGAGCCCCGGGCAAGCGATGATGTCGGTGATCAAATTGACGTTCGGCGTGGCGAGGCCAAGCTTGTCGAGCGCCTTCCACAGCGCTGGCAGGTCGCGCTTCGCAACATGCGGCAACGCCAAATTCTGCTCATGCCCGACGCGGATCTCGCCGAAGGAGTATTTGTCGGCGAGATCGGCCAGCGCATCCATCTGCTCGGCGGTGGCATCGCCCGGAGGTGCGCCGATCGGCTTCAGTGAGATCGTGACGATGGAGTAGCCCTGGTTCTTGTGCGCGGCGACCGAGTTCTTGCGCCATGCCTCGAACTCGGGATCGGCCGCGGCCTGCCGCAGCTCGTCCGGCATGTGCGGCAGCTTCTCATACGCCGGGTAGATGAAGCGCGAGCGGATGTCCTCGATCACCTCGTCGTCGATCTGGAGCGAGGAGTTGCGGATATGCTGCCACTCCTCCTCGACCTCGCGGGAGAATTTCTCGATGCCGAGCTCGTGCACCAGGATCTTGATGCGCGCCTTGTAGATGTTGTCGCGGCGTCCGTACTGATTGTAGACGCGCAGGATCGCCTCGATATAGCTGAGGAGATCGCGGCCGTGGACGAAGTGCTTGATGGTCTTGCCGATGAACGGGGTGCGACCGAGACCGCCGCCGACCAGAACCTCGAAGCCGGTCTCGCCCTTCTCGTTCTTGATCAGGCGCAGGCCGATATCGTGGACCTTGATCGCGGCGCGGTCGTGGTCCGACGCGGTGATCGCGATCTTGAATTTGCGCGGCAGGAACGAGAATTCCGGATGCAGCGTGGTGTGCTGGCGGATCAGCTCCGACCAGATGCGCGGGTCCTCGATCTCGCCGGGGGCGACACCGGCCCACTGGTCCGAGGTGACGTTGCGCATGTTGTTGCCGGAGGTCTGCATCGCATGGATGCCGACCTCGGCGAGATCGGCGAGCGCATCCGGCAGGTCCGAAAGCTTGATCCAATTGAACTGGATGTTCTGGCGCGTGGTGAAATGGCCATAGCCGCGGTCATATTTGCGCGCGACATGGGCGAGCTGCCGCAACTGGTTCGACGCCAGCGTTCCATAGGGAATCGCGACGCGAAACATGTAGGCGTGCAGTTGAAGATAGACGCCGTTCTGCAAGCGCAGCATCTTGAATTCGTCCTCGGTCAACTCGCCCGAGAGACGGCGCTGCACCTGGTCGCGGAATTCCGAGACGCGCTCGTTGACCAGCGTGCGATCGATTTCGTCGTAAGCGTACATGATTAAAGTGCCTTACAGCCCGACCTGCGATTAAACCGGCAAGTCGATGGTAACGCCATCGCGGCGAATCTGCTCGCGCAGGTTTCCGGGCACGATCTTGCCATCCTCGCCGATCTGGACCGGAGCGATATAAGGACCAATCGCGCCGACGTCATCGGCAACGGCTTCGGCGAGCAACGCTTTTGCCTCATCGGAGTTTCGCACGATCGCAGCGTCCGCCAGGTCAGCTGACCAGCCCTTGGCAGCAGTGCGGTAGACGACAACGCCATCCCAGGTGCGGTTGGCGGTCACCACGGAGGAATCGCTGATTTTAAGTTTCTTTTGCAGGGGAGAGGTCATTCGGCAGCATCCAGCAGGTCAGAGATGATTTGTTTGGGTGTTTCACGGCGAAGCGAACCGGCATGCCGGACCACGTCGCCGATAATGAGAATGGCAGGACCGCCGCTGATCCGCCGCACGAGCTCGGGCAGGTCGCGCAGCGTGCCGATCGCACCTTGCGCGTCGGGCCGCGTCACGCGGGCAAACACACCGACCGGCGTTTCCGGCGACCGGCCGGCGGCGAACAGGCCGGCGCGCACGGCAGGCGCTGCAGTCATGCCCATATAGACGACGACGGTCATCCTGGTGTCGGTCAGCGTCGACCAATCCACCGTCTCGGTGTCGCGCGCCCTGTGCGCGGTGAGGAAGGTGATGCGGGTCGCTTCTTGACGGTAAGTGAGCGGCACCTCGAAATCGGCGGCACCGCCGAGGCCGGCGGTGATGCCGGGAATGATGGAATAGGCGACACCGGCTGTGCGCAGGGCTTCGACCTCCTCGCCGCCGCGTCCGAACACAAAGGGATCGCCGCCCTTGAGCCGCACCACGCGCTGGCCGGATTGCGCGGCCTCGATCATGCGCTTGTTGATGGCGTCCTGGCCGATGCCGGGCTTGCCGACACGGCGTCCGACCGGAACGCGCGTCGTGTCGCGACGAATACGATCGAGAATTTCTGGCGAAACCAGTTCATCATGGAAGACGATATCGGCATCCTGCAACGCGCGCAGCGCCTTGATGGTGAGAAGATCGGGATCACCGGGACCGGCGCCGACCAGCGCGACGGAGCCCTCCGGCGTGTCGGCGCGCGCGAAGTCGGACAGATCGGAAATTTGCTTGAGGGCGGCTTCGGCCTCGTCCTTGCGGCCCGCGAGCACGGAGGCGCCGATCGGGCCATCGATGACGCGTTCCCAGAAGCGGCGGCGCAGCGGAAACTCGGCGATACGCTCGTTGATGGATTTGCGGAAACCGCCGATGAACTCAGCGAGCTCCCCGATGCGCGCAGGCAGCAACGCCTCGATCTTCTCCCGCACACGACGCGCCACGACGGGAGAGGTGCCGCCGGTGCCGACCGCAACCACGACATCGCCGCGATCGACGATCGCCGGGAAGATGAAGCTGGAATGTTCGAGATCGTCCATGACGTTGACGGGCAGGCCGAGCATCTTGGCACGCACCGACATCGCGACGCCGACATCGCCCGCACCGGCGCACACGACCGCGATGACGCTAGCCAGATCAGCAGTCAGAGGATCGCCGGCCGCGATTTCGATACGGGCCGCGTCCTCGGAGTTGAGGCTCAGATCATGATTGCCGTCGATCGCATGCACGCGGATGCGCGCACCGGCAGCAGTGAGCACGCGCAGCTTGGCGCGCAAAAGCTCACCCGCGCCGATGAGAACCACCGGACCGGCCTTGAGATCGAGGAACACCGGCAAGAACCGCATGCGATACTCGCTTCCCCCACATACGGGGTTGACTGGAATTATTTTCTATATATGTGTCGTTTCGAGCGCGCAAAGAGAAAATTTCTTCTTCTCTTCTGCACCGCAACTATAGAATTTTCGCCTCCAAACGCAACGTGGCAGAGATGCATCTCCTCAGCACTGAATCCGGCGCAGATCGACTGGGCTCCGCGACTCCCATTTCCCAGCAAATTTCGGTCGAGCCGACCGCCCCCAGCATGGACCATCTCGACCAGCTCGAGGCGCAGAGCATCTACATCTTTCGCGAGGCCTTCGCCCGCCTGAAGAAGATCGCCCTGCTGTGGTCGCTCGGCAAGGACTCCAACGTCATGATCTGGCTGGCGCGCAAGGCGTTCTTCGGCCGCCTGCCGTTCCCGGCTCTCCATGTCGACACCGGCAAGAAGTTTCCAGAGATGTATCGCTTCCGCGATCATTACGGCAAGGAGTGGGAACTCGACCTGCGCGTCGAGCCCTGCCCGCCTATCGATGCTGTCGACCCAACGCTGCCTCCGGCCGCCCGTTCGGCCGCACGCAAGACCGAAGGCCTCAAGATGGCGCTCGGCAAATACGGCTTTGACGGCCTGATCGCCGGCATCCGCCGCGACGAGGAGGCCACCCGCGCCAAGGAGCGCGTGTTCTCGCCGCGCGGACTCGAAGGCAATTGGGACGTGCGCGACCAGCCGCCGGAGTTCTGGGATCATTTCAATGCGTCGCCGCCGCAGGGCGCACATTTGCGCATCCACCCGATCCTGCATTGGACCGAGGCCGACATCTGGGCCTACACCAAGCGCGAGAACATCCCGATCATTCCGCTGTATCTGGCGAAGGACGGCAAGCGCTACCGCTCGCTGGGCGATCAGGACATCACCAACCCCGTGAACTCGACCGCCTCGAATATCGACGAGATCCTGATCGAGCTCGAGCAGACCAAGGTGCCGGAGCGTGCCGGCCGCGCGCTCGACCACGAGACCGAGGACGCCTTCGAGCGCCTGCGCGTCGCCGGTTATCTGTGATTCAAGGACGCACCGCGGCTATGAACATGATCGTCACCTCCACGTCGCCGGCCACACCGAACGGCACCACGCGTCCGCAAGTGCGCATCGTCATCGTCGGCCATGTCGACCACGGCAAGTCGACGCTGGTCGGCCGCCTCCTGCATGAGACCGGCAGCCTGCCCGACGGCAAGCTCGAAATGCTCAAAGCTGTCAGCGCGCGGCGCGGCATGCCGTTCGAGTGGTCGTTCCTGCTCGATGCGCTCCAGACCGAGCGCGACCAGGGCATCACCATCGACACCACCCAGATCCGCTTCCGCACCAATTCGCGCGACATCGTGCTGATCGACGCGCCCGGCCATGCCGAATTTCTGCGCAACATGATCACCGGCGCCTCGCAAGCCGACGGCGCGGTGCTGATCATCGATGCGCTCGAAGGCGTGCGCGACCAGACCCGGCGGCACGGCTATCTCCTGCATCTGCTCGGCGTGAAGCAGGTCGCGATCGTCGTCAACAAGATGGACCGCGTCGATTTCTCCGCCGAGCGCTTCAAGGAAATCAGCGACGAGATTTCGGGGCATCTGCAAGGCCTCGGCGTGACGCCGACGGCGGTGATCCCGATTTCCGCCCGCGATGGCGATGGCGTCGCCGAGCGCACCGACCGGATCGGCTGGTACAAGGGACCGACCGTGGTTGAGGCGCTGGACCAGCTTGAGCCCGCGCGGCCGCTGGAAGCGCTGGCGCTGCGGCTGCCGGTGCAGGCGATCTACAAGTTCGACGACCGCCGCATCGTCGCCGGGCGCATCGAATCCGGCAGCCTCATTGCCGGCGACGAGATCGTGATCATGCCGGCCGGCAAGATCGCCAAAATCAAGAGTGTCGAAAGCTGGCCGGTGACGCCGGTCGCGGGCCGCCATGGCGCGGGCCGCTCGGTGGGCATCACGCTCGACCGCGAGCTGTTCATCGAGCGCGGCGACATCATTGCGCATGCCAACGCTGCTCCGCGCGAGACGCGGCGGCTGCGCGCGCGCATCTTCTGGCTGCACGACAAGCCGCTCGTCAAAGGCGAGCAGCTCCTGGTCCGGTGCGGGCCGAAGGAAAGCCGTGCCACCGTCGTTGCAATCGAGAAGGCGGTCGACCCCGGCGAGCTCGAAAGCCGCGAGAACAAGGCGATCGGCCGCAACCATGTCGGCGAGATCGACATCTCCTTGTCCAATCCGATCGCGACCGATCCCTATACCGAGAATCCGCGCACCGGCCGTCTCGTGATCGAGGTGTCCGGCCGCATTGCCGGCGGCGGTTTGGTGCTGTCGGTCGATGCCGGCCAGCGCGCCGTGCCGGTCGACATCGTGCCGGTGGAATCGGCGCTGCGGCCCGACGAGCGCTCGGCGCGCTACCAGCACAATGGCGCGGTGGTCTGGCTCACTGGCCTGCCGGCCTCCGGCAAGTCGACGCTGGCAAAGGCGCTGGAGCGGCGGCTGTTCACCAGTGGCGGCTCGCCGATCCTGCTCGATGGCGACACCGTACGTGCGGGGCTGAACAGCGATCTCGGCTTCTCTGCGCATGATCGCAGCGAGAACATCCGCCGCCTCGCGGAAGTCGCAACGCATCTTGCCCGGAACGGCCATATCGCCATCGTCGCCGCCGTCTCGCCCGCCCGCGAGGATCGCGCAACCGCGCGCCGTATCGCCGACACCGCGTTCCGCGAGATCCATGTCGCAACGCCTGCGGACATCTGCGAGGAGCGCGACCCGAAGGGCCACTACAAAAAGGCCCGCGCCGGTGCGCTCGCGTCGTTCACCGGTATCGGCAACGACTACGAGGCGCCGCAGGCCGCCGAGCTCATCATCGACACGTCGACGCGGACGGTTGCCGACGCGGCCGACGACATCGAGCAGATGCTGAAGGCGACCGGTGTGCTGTTCGACGAGGTCGTGGATCTCGCGGCGAATATTTGAGCTGCCGATTTCTGCGCCACATCACCAGTGTCGTCCTGGCGAAAGCCAGGACCCATACCGCGTGATCTATCCATAGAATTCGATAGCCGTACCGGACGACGAGTCATCGCCAAACCCCTCCCTGGGGTAATGGGTCCTGGCCTTCGCCAGGACGACATTTGTGCCCGACCTCCGCGTCCACCTCTTCTTGACATTTTGACAGACGTCGTGGGCCTTCTCACGGCCCCGATTTTGGGGCTAATAGAGCCCCGAAAGTTGCCCTTTATGGGCGCATTTTGCTGCTGTCGGGTCAAAAGCAGCCAAAAACAGCCATTTCCAACAAGAAAGACCATCATGAAACGCGTCGACGCCCACGGACTGAAGATCGCTCCCGTCCTGTTTGACTTCATCGCCAAGGAAGCGGCCCCGAAAACGGGGATCGCGCCGGACGCGTTCTGGGCCGGGCTTGCCGCCATCATCAAGGAGCTGGGGCCGAAGAACCGCGCGCTGCTCGCGTTGCGCGACGCGCTTCAGGTCAAGATCGACGACTGGCACCGCGCCAACAAGGGCAAGGCGTTCGACCTCAATTCCTATACCGCCTTCCTGAAGGAGATCGGCTATCTCGTCCCTGAACCCGCGACGCAGAAGGTCGAGACCGCCAATGTCGACGATGAGATCGGCAAGATCTGCGGCCCGCAGCTCGTCGTGCCCCTGACCAATGCCCGCTACGCGCTGAACGCCGCGAATGCGCGCTGGGGCTCGCTCTACGACGCCTTCTACGGCACCGACGCGATCCCGCACGATCCTTCCGAGGGCGGCAAGGGTTACAACAAGGCGCGCGGCGACAAGGTGATCGCCAAGGCCAAGGCGTTCCTCGATGCCGCCGTGCCGCTCGCGACCGGCAGCCACACCGACGTCACTGGCTACAGCGTCGTCGCGGGCCAGCTTGCGGTCAAACTCAAGAGCGGCAACGCCACCGCGCTGAAGAACGCCGCACAATTTGCCGGCTTCCAGGGCGATGCGGCTGCGCCTTCCGCGGTGCTGCTCGCCAACAACGGCCTGCATGTCGAGGTCAAGATCGACCGCAGCAGCACGATCGGCAAGGACGATCCGGCCGGCGTCGCCGACATGATCATGGAATCTGCCGTGTCGACCATCCTCGACATGGAGGACTCGGTCGCTGCCGTCGATGCCGAGGACAAGGTGCTGGTCTATCGCAACACGCTCGGCCTTATGAATGGCACGTTGTCAGCCGATTTCGAGAAGGGTGGCAAGACGCTGACCCGTTCGCTCAACGCTGACCGCAGCTACAAGACGCCGGATGGCAAGGGTGAAGTGAAGCTGCATGGCCGCAGTCTGCTGCTGATGCGCAATTGCGGCCACCACATGTTCACCGATGCGGTACTGGACGAGACCGGCGAGGAAATCCCCGAAGGTCTGCTCGATGCTGCCGTCTCGGGCTTGCTTGCGATCCACGACCTCAAGGGTAACTCCAAGTCCAAGAACAGCCGCACCGGCTCGGCCTATATCGTCAAGCCGAAGATGCACGGCCCGGACGAGGTGTCGCTGACCTGCGAGATCTTCGACCACGTCGAGAAGATGCTGTCGCTGCCGGAGAACACACTCAAGGTCGGCATCATGGACGAGGAGCGGCGCACCACCGTCAACCTCAAGGCCTGCATCCAGCGTGCCTCCAAGCGCATCATGTTCATCAACACCGGCTTCCTCGACCGCACCGGCGACGAGATCCACACCTCGATGGAAGCGGGTCCGATGATCCGCAAGAACGAGATGAAGGCGCAGGCCTGGATCAAGGCCTATGAAGACTGGAACGTCGATATGGGCCTGATCGACGGCCTACCCGGCCATGCCCAGATCGGCAAGGGCATGTGGGCGGCCCCGGACAAGATGGCGGACATGCTGCAACAGAAGCTCGCCCATCCGCAGGCCGGTGCCACCACCGCCTGGGTCCCCTCGCCCACCGCCGCGACGCTGCACGCCTTGCACTATCACCAGGTCAACGTCACCGCGCGTCAGCAGGAGCTGACCAAGGGCGGGCCGCGCGCAAAGCTGTCCGACATCCTCACCATTCCGGTGTCGAAGTCGAACTGGGCGCCCGACGACGTCAAGCAGGAGATCGACAACAACTGCCAGGGCATTCTGGGTTACGTCGTGCGCTGGATCGACCAGGGCGTCGGCTGCTCCAAGGTGCCCGACATCCACGATGTCGGCCTGATGGAGGATCGCGCCACCTTGCGCATCTCCAGCCAGCATCTCGCCAACTGGCTGCACCAGGGCGTCATCACCGAAGCGCAGGTGATGGAATCGCTCAAGCGCATGGCCATCGTCGTCGACAAGCAGAACGCGGGCGATGTCATCTACAAGCCGATGGCGCCGTCCTTCGATGGCGTCGCCTTCAAGGCGGCTAGCGACCTCATCTTCAAGGGCCGCGAGCAGCCGAACGGCTACACCGAATACATTCTTACCGCGCGTCGGCGCGAGGCCAAAGCTCTCGGCTAACAAGGCGGCGGGCTGAGCCCGGTCATTCGAACGCCAGAAGCCCCGGCTCACGCCGGGGCTTTTTTTGTTGGATGTCCATCCGGGCTACGACCACGCGCCCGCTAAAACACCGCGAGATATTTCAACAGCGACACGATGCCGATGATGATGACGACCACGCGCGCGATCTGCTTGGCGCGACCGTCCATCGGCAGCATGTTGATGAGATAGAGAACGAGGATGATGACGAGAAAAGTGACGAGTACGCCGACCAGCATCGCACGGCCCCCTTCAGGCAAATTGCTAATGGTATCCTAACGCCTGTTGCTCGCTTCGGTTCCATTCCGGCAACCCGTTGCAACTTCTAGTAAATACGTACTTCTACCGCCATGACGACTGCCTAAAACTTTACCCTTTTCGTTTCAGATGCCTAAACCGTACCTCGCCAGCAGCGAACGGTATGCAATTGCCGATACTTCGCGCCCCCCTGTTTTTTTGATGTTGCCGGGGCGCCTTTTACGAACTTTGAAATGGGAATTGGGGGGACTTCGATGTTGAATCGTCTGACCGTGTCCGCGCTGCTCAAAGCGGTGATCGCGATCACATCGATCTGCGTGGTGATTGCGCTCTCGCTCACCGCCTACGAGTCCTGGGATCGCCTCAAGACCGCCAACCGCATCTCGCATATTGCAGACGCTTCCGCCGATCTGTTCAAGGCTGCACACAATCTTCGCACGGACCGCTCGACCACCACGCGGCTCCTGGCCGCGGCAGAGCCGATGGACAGCGAGATCGACAAATACCTGCGTGCGCTGCGCGATGCGCAGATGCCGGCGATGGCTCGCGCGCTCGAGCTGTTGCCGACCATGGACTTTCCGCAATCCGGCACGCTGGTTCCGGAGCTCGCGCGCCTCAACAAATTGCTGATCGAGGAGCAGAAGCAGTTCTGGGAGGAGGTCGCCAAGCCGAAGGATCAGCGCCGCGCGGCTCTCTCCAAGGAATACATGGACACAACACAAGGCCTGCTCGACGTGCTCGACAGACTGTCGAACACGCTCGCCGCCACCGTCAATCACCAGGACGCCGAGATCGACCAGTTGCTATCGATCAAGCAGAACGCCTGGTTGCTGCGCAACACCGCGGGCGAAGGCTCTCTGATCGTCTCGATGGGGCTTGCCGCCGGCAAGATCACGCCGGAAGCGCGCTACAACTATACCCAATATGTCGGCGGCACGAGCGCGGTGTGGAAAGCGCTGGAATTGGCGACCTCGGGCATGCAGTTGCCGCCGGCGCTCGCCTCCGCCATGGCCGCGGCAAAGACCGCCTATTTCGATCCGCAATATCTGGCCTTGCGTGACCGCCTCGCCGATGCCCTGGTCAAGGGCGAGAAGGGCGAGATGACGGCAAACCAGTGGAGCCCGATCACGGTCGGCCGCATGGCGAGCGCAGTCGCGGTTGCCGAAGGCGCCCTCGACGCCGCGAGAACCCACACGTTGGAGCAGCGCGGCGCCGCGCAGCGCGCGCTGACCGTCCAGCTGGTGCTGCTGGCGCTCGCCATCGGGCTCGCCGTCGGTGCGATCATGCTGGTCAGCCGCCGCGTCATCAATCCGCTCAACACCATCCGCGACGCCATGCTCAAGGTCGCTGGCGGCGATCTTGCCGTCGATAGCGGCTATCTCGATCGCAACGACGAGATCGGCGCGCTCGCTGGCGCGCTGGAGACCTTCAAGCGGCAGGCCAGCGACAAGCTCAAGATCGAAGAGCATGAGCGCGAGCGCAATACGGGTGCCGCCGCGCGCCAGCGCGCGGTCGAGACCTATGTCGGGGAGTTCGAGGGCGCGGTCCGCAAGACGCTCGGCGAATTGAGCGAAGCCTCGGGCGGGATGCGCAAGACCTCGGGCGATCTGTCCGCCGTGTCACGCCAGACCAACGACCGCGTCCAGGTCGCCGGCAAGGCCTCCAATGATGCCTCGATGAGCGTCGACAGTGTCGCCGCCGCTGCCGAAGAGCTCAGCGCCTCGATCAACGACATCAGCCAGCAGGCGGCACACGCCGCCGGCATCGCCGGCCGCGCCGTCACGCAGGCGCGCGAGACTGACGGCACCGTGCAGGGCCTGGCGAAGTCGGCCGGCCGCATCGGCGAGGTCGTCGGCCTCATCAACACCATCGCGCAGCAGACCAATCTGCTCGCGCTCAATGCCACGATCGAGGCCGCACGCGCTGGCGAAGCCGGCCGCGGCTTTGCCGTGGTCGCCTCCGAAGTGAAATCGCTGGCAAGCCAGACGGCGAAGGCGACCGAGGAGATCTCCGAGCAGATCGCCGACATCCAAAAGGTCGCGGGCGATGCCATCAATGCGATCCAGACCATCGGCGGCATCATCGGCGAGGTCAACGAGGTCGCCACTGCAATCGCCGCCGCCGTGCAGGAGCAGGGCGCAGCAACGCAAGAGATCACGCGCAGCACGCAATACGCGGCGCAGGGCACCAAGAACGTCTCGGACAACATCACTGGCGTCAAAGCCGACGCCGATGCCGCGGCGGCCGCCGCCGACAATGTGAAGCACGCCTCCGAGCTGCTGGAGACCCAGAGCCGGCAGCTCGGCCACGATGTCAGCGACTTCCTCGGCAAGATCCGCGCGGCGTAAGGCGCGGGTTGGAGATACAAAAGTCGCTACATACACCGGTGTTGTCCTGGCGAAAGCCAGGACGACGATGAGGGCAAAACGTGCCTCACAACGGCAACGCGCGACACCCGCCCGCCAATCTTGATACCTAGGTAATTTTACGGCAGCGCTGCTGTCTAAGTTTTTACCCTTTTCAGGCCAAATGCGCATCAAGCGCCTGCCAGAGGCATGCGCGTTGATGCGTGCATCCCTTTGGTTTCGAAGTTCGTGGGGGCTGCCGTTCGGGGCCACGAACTTCGATACGCGTACCGGGGTGTCCGATGCTTAATCGCTTGACCGTATCCACGCTGCTGAAGGCGGTGATCCTCTCCACCGCGCTCGTCGTCGTCTTCGGCTTCTCGATCAGCGCATGGAGCTCCTGGGGCCGGCTTGAGCAGGCCAACCGGATCGTCGCGGTCTCGGCGGCTTCAGCCGATGTGTTCAAGGCGATGGCCAACATCCGGGCCGACCGCTCGACCACCAACAGGCAATTGACTAGCGACATCAAGGTCGATGCGGACATCGAGAAATACATTCGCGGCATTCGCGACGAGTTGATGCCAGCGCTGGCCCGCGCGATCGACATCCTGCCCTCGATCGACATCCCGCAGCGCGATTCGATCGTGGTCGATCTCACCCGGCTCAACAAGGCGCTGCTGGCGCAACAGGCCGAGTTCTGGACCGAGGTCGCCAAGCCCAGAGCCGCGCGCCGCACGGCGCTCGCCACGGAATATCTCGAGAGCGAGGATGGCCTGATGGTGATCCTCGAAAAGCTCTCGCCCGTGCTGGCTGCGAGCGTCAATCACCAGGACGCCACCATCGACCAGCTCCTGATGATCAAGCAGATGGCCTGGCTGCTCCGCCAGAACGCCGGCGAATCCTCCCTTATCGTCGGCAATGCATTGAGCAGCGGCAAGGTCACGCCCGAGACGCAGTCGGCCTTTACCAGGTTTGTCGGCGCCACCGACGCCGCCTGGAGCGCGATCGAGCTTGCCGCCACCGGCATGCAGCTCCCCCCGGCGCTGTCCGCCGCCTTGAGCGAGACCAAATCGGTCTATTTCGACCCACAATATACCGCGACGCGCGACGGCATCATCGCGACGATCACCAAGGGCGAGAAGCCGACGATGACGGCCAATCAGTGGAGCCCTTACTCGGTTGGCCGCATGGGGGTCGTGGTCAAGCTCGCCGACACCGCTCTGCAAGCCGCCAAGGATCATGCTGCCAACCAACGCGCCGGCGCACTGCAATCGCTGCTCGTCCAGCTGGCGCTTCTGGTCGCCGCAATCGTCCTGACCGGCGCCGCGATGCTGGCGGTCAGCCGACGCGTGATCACGCCGCTGCACCGGATTCGCGATGCCATGCTCAAGGTCGCCGGCGGCGACCTCGGCGTCGACAGTGGCTACCTCGACCGGCACGACGAGATCGGCTCGCTCGCCGGTGCGCTGGAAACTTTCAAGCAGCAGGCGATCGACAAGCTCAAGATCGAGGAGCAGGAGCGCGAGCGCAACGCCGGCGCCGCCGCGCGCCAGCGCGCAATGGAAGCCTATGTGGGCGAGTTCGAGGACGTGGTGCGCAAGTCGCTGGGCGAGTTGAGCGAAGCCTCCGGCGAGATGCGCAAGACCTCGGGCGACCTTTCCGCGGTGTCGCGCAAGACCAATGAACGCGTCGAGGTCGCCGGCAAGGCCTCGAACGATGCGTCCACCAGCGTCGAGAGCGTCGCGGCCGCCGCCGAGGAGCTCAGCGCCTCGATCAACGATATCAGCCAGCAGGCCGCACATGCCGCAGGCATCGCCAGCCGCGCTGTCAACCAGGCCCGCGAGACCGACGGCACCGTACAGGGGCTGGCGCAATCGGCAGGCCGTATCGGCGAGGTCGTCGGCCTGATCAATACGATCGCGGCGCAGACCAACCTGCTCGCGCTTAACGCCACCATCGAGGCTGCACGCGCCGGCGAGGCCGGGCGTGGTTTTGCCGTTGTCGCCTCCGAGGTCAAGTCGCTGGCAAGCCAGACGGCGAAAGCGACCGAGGAAATCTCGGAGCAGATCGCCGACATCCAGAAAGTCGCTGGCGATGCCATCAACGCGATCCAGGCGATCGGCGGCATCATCGGCGAGGTCAACGAGGTCGCCACCGCAATTGCCGCCGCCGTGCAGGAGCAGGGTGCGGCGACGCAGGAGATCACCCGCAGCACGCAATATGCCGCGCAGGGCACCAAGAACGTCTCCGACAACATCACGGGCGTGAAGGCCGATGCCGACACCGCGGCGGGTACCGCGGAGAACGTCAAGCAGGCTTCCGAGACCCTGGAGACCCAGAGCCGTCAGCTCGGCCATCAGGTCAGCGACTTCCTCGGCAAGATTCGCGCGGCGTAAGGCACGCTGGCGCTACAGTGGCCTCGTCCTGGCGAAAGCCAGGACGACAAGAATGCCCTACTCCTTCGCCACCACCGGCACTTGGCGGAACTTTGCCCGCACCGAGTCCGGCAAGGGCGAGAAGTTCATCGCAATACCGCGCCGGTCGTTGGCGTTGCGGTTGGCGACGACGAGGCCATCAGCGCTCGCGACAATGTCGCCCTTGCGCAACGTGGGATCGGCCTCGGCCTTGACCGGTGCGAGCCCGGCCGAGTCCTTGCCATTGCAGGTGCAACCCGCGACGGTCTCGTTGCGGTAGCGGAAGGCGTTCGGCAGGTCGGAATAGGATTTGCCTGTCTCCGTCGTAGCCTCGTCGATACTGCTGCCATAGACCATGGAGGTTTCCGAGGTCGGGCAGAAGCTCTTGCAGGATTGCGCCTTGCTCTCGGCATCGCTGCCTTGCGCTGGAAAATAGCGGCCGTCGCAGCCGCGCACGCAATAGGCCGTGCCGCCGCCATAGGCCGCGCGCTGGCGCGGGGCGTCATAGCGCGGCATGTCGTCGTTCGGGAACGGCATGCGGGTCTCCGGCGCCGGCCGGGCGCGGAAGCCGCCAAACAGCGCCGAGAAGAAGTCTTCCGCATGCGCCGGCGGCGTCAGCGCGAGGCCCAGGGAAGCGATCGTGAGGAACGCGGCCGCACCGCCGGCCAGTTTGCTGATCGAACGTGTCATCATTTGCCCCGCTTAACTCTTCAGTCCACCGACGACGTCGAGACGTTGAGCGCTTGGCGGCCGGAGGGCAGCGTCGTCACAGCCGGGCGCTTGCGAACGGGATCACCGCCTCTCGCCATCAACGGCGCGTTCTTCGGCAGCACCACGACCTTGGCGCCGACATTGACGCGGCTGAAGAGGTCGCTGACGTCCTCATTGGTCAGGCGGATGCAGCCGGAGGAGACGAACTTGCCGATCGTGGTGGGGTCGTTGGTGCCGTGGATGCGGTATTCGCTGGAGCCGAGATACATCGCACGGGCACCGAGCGGATTGCCGGGGCCGCCGGCCACGAAACGCGGCAGATAGGGCTGGCGCGCGATCATCTCGGCCGGCGGATGCCAATCCGGCCATTCCGCCTTGCGGGTGATGCTCTGCACGCCCGACCACGTAAATCCTTCGCGGCCGACGCCGACGCCGTAACGCATCGCACGGCCCTGGCCGAGCACATAATAGAGGTACGTATTGGCAGTATCGATCACGATGGTGCCGGCCGGCTCGTTGCGGTCGAAGCTCACGACCTGCCGGCGCAGCCGATCCGGCAGCGCCGCATCCTCGTCGGCGGCCTGCGGCGCCTGGCCTGTGTAGCCCTGCGAATACCCCTGACCCTGCGGAAGGTTCTGCGGCTGCATCGGCGCGTAGCCGAGCGTCTGGGCCTGTGCTGCGAACGGCACCGTCAGCAAAGCTGTCGCAAAGGCAATGGCGGTGAGCGCGCGCGGCGAAAGCCGGCGATGGACTGCAGAGAACTTGGTCATGTGCTGCCCCGTTGGATGTGTGCATCCGAGTGATGCGGCTCTTCATCAAACGCAGCAGAACCGATTCAAGTTCCATCGCCGGTCGCGGCAGCGACGTCACAGTCAAGCGAGCTTAACTTCACGAAGCCGCGATGGAACCGCGGCGCCGCTTGGGCGTTTTCTCGTCATCCAATGAGCGCGCGGAGCCTTCCGAGCGGGGAGAGAGATATTGTGCGCGTCGCTCCCTCTGAACGTCTGATGCCCAGCAAGAGCGTAGGCGAACCGCTTCCCGATAGCCCGAGCGAGCTCCCGCCGGTCATCCGCCGCAGCGAGTTCGTCGCCTTTGCGCTCGCCGGGCTGCTCCTGATCTCCATAGTTGCGGTGCTCTATGTCGCCAAGGCGTTCTTCCTCCCGGTCGTGATGGCCATCGTCGCCGGAACCATGCTGTCGCCGGCTGCAAGCTTTCTGGAACGGCGGCGCGTGCCGCGGGCACTTGGCGCCGTGCTGATCGTGATCGCAGTGACGACGGTGGTCGCTTTCGTCGTGGCGCTGATTGCCGTACCCGCGATGGACTGGAGCTCACGCCTCCCGGAGCTCGGCGCGCAGTTAAAGGACAAGGCCCACGTCTTCGACCGGCCGCTGGCGCTGTGGAAGGAGTTGCAAACCATGGTTGGCGGCTCGGAGGGATTGCCGAGCGTTCAGCTCCCGAAAATCGAATGGGTGCAACCAACGCTGGAATTCCTGTCGCCGACCTTTGCCGAATTCCTGCTGTTCTTCGCCACCCTGATCCTGTTCATCGCGAGCTGGCGTGACCTGCGGCGCGCGATGATTATGAATTTCGGCGAACGCGACGCGCGGCTCCGCACTTTGCGGATAATCAACGAAATTGAGGTCCATCTCGGCAACTATCTGCTGACGGTAACCGTCATCAATATCGGCGTGGGCGTTGCAGCCGGCATCGTCTGCGCGGTCACCGGCATGCCCAATCCAGCTGGCCTCGGCGCGCTCGCGGCTACGCTCAACTTCATCCCGATCATCGGGCCGGTCGCGATGTTTGTCGTGTTGGCCGTCGTCGGGCTCGTCGCCTTCCCGACCATCAGCGGCGGCCTGGTCGCGGCGCTCGCCTTCGGCGGTGTCACCTTCCTGGAGGGGCACTTCGTCACACCGACAATCATCGGCCGCAGGTTGGCGCTGAACGCGCTCGCCGTCTTCATCGCCCTCGCCTTCTGGACCTGGCTGTGGGGACCGATGGGCGCATTCCTGTCGTCGCCCCTCCTGATCGTGGGGCTCATCCTGAAGGAGCATCTTATCCCGGAGGATTCGCCGCAGCTTCCGCAGGGATGACGGATTTCGACGACGGAACTTCCATCACGACGAAACGTTTTCCGCCCATCGCCCCGCCAACAGTTCGGAGCCCGTAATGTCAATAACCGACGGCGAAGCCAAGATGAGAGACTGGACCGAAAAAGCCACCGCAGAACGCCTCGAGAAGGATGTAGCAGCCGTGAAAAACGATATCGCCGCCCTCACCGACCAGATAACCGACGCCCTCAACACGTTCGCCAACGCCACGGGCAAGCAGGCCCGGCGTGGTTACAAGCAGGCGCGCGAAAACATGGATTCCACGCTCGACGACATGTCGGAGCGCGGCAACGCGATGATGGGCGCCGCGCAGGACGCCTACGGCTCGATCGAGGAGACGTTGGAAGATGCGATCACGCAGCGGCCGCTCGCGACCGTCGGCATCGCGCTCGGCATCGGCTTCCTGATCGGCGCGGTCTGGCGCCGGTAACGCGCGGGGTTGCGGCGGCGCTTGAGCGCCGCCGCTGTTGGCTTGTGGGGATCTGAGGAGCAAGGCCGTGTTTCAGCGCATCATCGACAGCATCAGCGCATCGACGAGCACGACAATGCGGCTGACCTCGCTCGCGGCAGGTGCCGCATTCGCGCTCTTCATCACCACATGCTTCCTCTGCGCGGCGGCCTTCATCTCGGTCCTGGAAAAGTACGGCCCCGTGCAGGCCTGTCTTGCGGGCGCCGGCATCTTCTTTCTGCTCACCCTCGTCGCAGCCGGGACTTATTGGGGCTACAAGCGGGAGATGCGGAAGCGCACTCGCATCGCCGCCGAACGCGCCGCGAAGTCGGCCGCCTCGAGCATGCTCGCCGACCCTATGCTGATCGCCACCGGCTTGCAGATCGTCCGGGCCATCGGGGTCAAAAGGCTGATACCGATCCTGGCGATCGGCGGGGTCGCTCTCGGAATCATGGCAAGCCGCGCCGGCGCAACCGACGAGGCTTCGCCCGAGCCTGCCGAATAACGATGAGACCGCGTTAAGAAAGTTGCGCCGCCGACTGGACGAGCAGGTTCGCCGGAATTCGACGGCGGTCTTTTGCGCAATTTTTCATCAGCCGGCAAAAAAACCGCTCCCATTCACGCAAACGCTACTCGGAGAGGCAGACGGTTGCCGCTAAAAGCAGCGCCCTGATTCCAAAAGCCATTTTCAAAGATGAAGCCGTCCGTTAAAGCGAACCTCGCCGCCTTCCATCACGACGCCAGGCTCTATTTGACGCTCGGCATCGCGAACTGGTCGGTTTTCGTCGACCACATCCCGAACAATGTCGTCAACCTGCTGACACTGCGAAACTTCGGATTCAGTGGCGCCGCTGATCTGTTCGTGTTCGTGGTGGGTTACGGCGTCGCCATCATCCACGGCAGGATGGCGCTGGAGCGCGGTTATGTCGTCGCGGCAACGCGCATCTTCCGCCGCGTCTGGCGGCTCTATGCCGCCTATGTCGTGCTGTTCGTCATCTATATCGACACCATCGCCTACGTCGCCTCGCAGTCGATGGCGCCGGAGCTGATCCAGGAATACAACATCTCGGGGATCCTCGAACATCCGCTGCGCATCCTGGTTCGTGGCCTCGTGCTCCAGGAAGAGCCGCTGAACCTTGATCTTCTGCAACTGATGATTCCGCTGATGGCGTTCTTTCCGCTTGCGCTGTGGGGGCTGTTGCGACGGCCGAACCTGACGCTGGCGCTGTCTGTGGCCTTCTATTTTGCCGCGCGGTGGTTCGACTGGAATTTTCGCGCCTATCCGGACCAGGAATGGACCTTCAATCCGTTCTGCTGGCAGATGCTGATGGTGCTGGGCGGCTGGTTCGCTGTGACCGGCGCATCCGGTCGCACGCTGCACAATATGGCCTGGCTACGGATACTCTCGGGCGCCTATCTCGTATTCGCGTTGGCTATCACGCTGATGCGCCATTCACCGGCGCTGTCCGCCTGGCTGCCGGATATCGTGATCAACAGCATCTCGCCGACCGACAAGGAAAACCTCGCGCCCTATCGCGTGATCCACTTCCTCGCGCTCGCCTTCCTCGCGACTCACCTCATTCCGTCCGACCATCCGGGGCTACAATGGAAGCCGCTTCAGATGGTGATCCGATGCGGCGAGGAATGGCTCGCCGTATTCTGCGTCGGCGTATTCCTGTCCTTCGCCGCCCATCTCATCCTGATCACCGGGGCCAATTTGGTCCTAATGCAGATCGGGGTGAGCCTGGCCGGCTTCGCGGTAATGATGGCGGTCGCCTATTATATCTCCTGGTCGAAGCGGCAGGACGAGCCGGCGGCCTTGCGGCAGCGGGCCTAGCGGCGGAGATCGCGCGAATCCGCTAGGCTGGACGCCGCGCCTGCGCTATGCGGGGCTGATCGGCCGCAGGAATGGCGGCTCCCCGCAAGGAGACCGGCTTGGTCATGGCGAAAGGCACGAGTGATGTGGCCGAGAGCGCGCCCCGGCGCGGCCGACCGCGCTCGATCGAGACCACCAACGCCATCCTCGAAAGCGCCTATACGCTGATGGCCACGACCGGTCTCGCCGCCACCACCATCGACGCCATCGCGCGTCACTCCGCCGTCTCCAAGATGACGATCTACAAATGGTGGCCGTCGCGGGAGGCGCTATTGATCGACGCCTTTCTTCATCACGCCGCGCAAATGCTGCCGCTACCGCCGGCGAGCGCGGGCAGCCCCGCGGTCCGCGCAAGACGCCACGCCGCAGCCTATGCCGAAGCCTTGCAAGGTGAATTCGGAAAGGTGCAGCTTGCTGTCATCTCCGAATCCATCTCCAAGACCGGCTCGGCGGAGCTGTTCTACGCACGCTATCTGCAATTCCGCCGCGACGCCCTGGTGGACATGATCGCAGCCGGCCAGAATGACGGCAGCATTCTCGCCGAGGCGCCGGCGGAGGATCTCTACGACGCGATCTATGGCAGCCTGTTCTATCGCTACGTCTTCGGCATCGCACCGATCACGTCCGCCTACGCGCGGAGTCTGGTCGACCTGGTGTTGCGGCCCAAGGCCTAGATCAAGGGCTAGACCAAGCGCTGAAAATGCTCGACGCCCGCCCCCGATTCACGTTCCACGCTTTGGTGATAAGAATGCGCGGAAACCTCACGCCTCATTCCACAGGAGCATCAGTCTCATCATGATCAAACGCATCTTGCCATACGAAGGGTTGCTTCACGAAGTGGTCGAGCATGGAGGCGTGCTTTACATCGGCGGAATCGTCGCCGAGGACACGAGCCTTGACATGTCAGGTCAGGCAAACGATGTGCTTGGCCAGTTGTCGCGTCTGCTGAAGGCTCTCGGATCCGACCTCGCCAACGTCTTGCAGGTGACCATCTTCGTTACGAATCTTGGCGAGAAGGTTGCGTTCAATGCGGCTTGGAAGGCGCACTTTGCGGAAGCTCATCTGCCGGCGCGCGCCGTCGTCGGCGTGGCCGACCTCGGAGCAGGCGTGAAGCTTGAGATGACCGCAATCGCTGCTCGACTGACCTCGACCTGAAGCCCAGGCGCGGAGCATGCTCGTCAAACGCCTGCCGCTAGCTGACTCACAATTGGAAGGCCGCGAGACTCACCGCGCCGGCTTCACCGGCTGCGAAAGCTTTTCGGTGCGGTCGCGCTCGGACATGTCAACGACCGTTTCCATCGGCGCGGTCAGCTCGTAGACATAGGAAACGTCGGTGAAATAGCGCTTGGCGGCACCGCCAAGCGCTTCGGGCGCGACGCGATCCAGCAGGATCAGGCCGAAATCGGAATCCGGGCGGCGCGTCGCCTCGCTGGTGTTGAACTCCTCCCAGCGAAACTGGAAGACCTCGCTGCCCTCCTCACCCGTCACCGTCCAGTTTGCGGTGATATGCGGATGCTTGCCGACCAGCGACAGGCCTTCGTCGGAATGCGAGGCGAGCTCGAAGAACAACAGCGACAGGCTCTGCGCGGCGCGCGCGCTGACTGCGATGTCCGGGCCGCTGACGGCGATGCGATCGGCATGCGGGATGGCACGCGCCTCGAACAGGCCTTTCAGCTTGACGCCCTGCCACTGGCTTTCGCTGAGCAGCGAGACCACGTTGGACATGGCGTGGATGCGGCCAATCAGGAGCTCGCGCGCGACGTCGATGTCCGAACCGTGGCGCAGCGTGCGCGTCACGATCGATTGGATCACTGCGAGGATGTTCTTCACGCGATGATTGAGCTCGTCGATCACCGCCGTCAGCCGCCGCTCGAAGCCGATCCGCACCTGGATTTCGCGGCTGAGCCGCAGATTGTTGTAGGCGACATAACCGAACAGGCCGCACACCATCGCCGTGATGGCAAAGCCGATCGCCGCCACGATGATGGCGGTCTGCTCGGCGCGGCGCGCGGAGTTGGTCTTCGCGTAATAGCCGAGCTGCCAGTCGCGGCCGCCGAAGCTCACGGTGCGCGTCGCCGATGGTGCCGGTCCCTCCGGCGTCGTCACGCGTGTGGAGACGACGCCCTGGTCGTTGGAAATGAGCTCGCTGCCTTCCTTGCGCGGATCCTTCAAGGCGACCGAGAACAACGACATATCGTCGTTGGTCAGCATCAGCGAAGCCAACTCGTAGGAAAAGGTAATGAAGCCGGCCGGCTCGGTCGCGCCCTCAGGAATGACGGGGGCAGCGACGATGACACCGATCGGCCCGTCCCCGCGCAGCAGAGGAACCGGGTCGGAGGCGACCGACCGCTTCTCGATCCTGGCACGCGCCAGCATCGCACTGCGGACCTGGTCCTGGTCATAGCTGCGGCCGGGCAGCGCCTTGGTCTCGTCGCTGCGCGGCTCGAGGTCCATCAGCACGTCGATCGGCTGGGTGAGGCCGGCCGGGTCGATCGGTTTGTCGTTGTAGTCGCGGATCTGCGGATTCGGGAAGCCGGCGGCTGCGATCGCGGCCTGCGCCGCGGCCAACTCGTTCGGCTGAAGCCGGGCCACCCAGCCGGCCACCACGAAATCGGTCTTGAAGGCGTAGATCGCCGAGCGGAGCGGCTCCAGCATGTTCGGCTTCAGCACGGACGGCGCGCGGAACAGGCCTGAGGCGACACGCGCCAGCAGCTCACGTTCGGTCGACCTGTCCTGGACAAGGCTGGCATGAACGTCGATCGCGCGGGCCAGCGCGATCCGGTCCAGCGCCAGCTCCTGGTCGTGGACGCGATAAGCCGCAAGCCCGGAGAGCAAGGCTCCGAGCAGAGCGATAAAGCCGATGATGAAACCCAGCCGGACCACGCGACTACTCAGGCGAAGGCAGGAGGTCGGCAATTAACACGGAGCATATGAACGCCGCTCGAACGGCCATGTGCCGAAACAGGGTGGACCCCAGTCGCCGGGATAATGAAGGAGGAGGCATCTATACGCAACGTGGGTCGCCCAAAAAGCTTAATACGCCCGGCCGATCGACCGGCCAGAACGGCCTTGCTCCGGGCACCGGAGATAGTTAATCGCCGTGTCCGAAATTTGTTCCGCAGCTTACGGCTTTGCCCCAGACGTTAACGGCGGAAAACGCCTGCGCCATGTCGCCGCGCCCGTCAGCCCGCCCGTTTCAGCCCGCCTTTGGCCTCAATGAAGCCGACGATGCGGTCGAGCCCGTCGCTCTTCTTCAGGTTGGTCATGACGAAGGGGCGCTCGCCCCGCATCCGCCTGGCATCCGTCTCCATCTTCTCCAGCGACGCCCCGACATGGGGCGCGAGGTCGATCTTGTTGATGACCAGAAGGTCGGACCGGGTGATGCCGGGGCCGCCCTTTGATGGGATCTTGTCGCCGGCGGCAACGTCGATCACGTAGATGGTGAGATCGGCAAGCTCCGGCGAGAAAGTCGCCGCCAGATTGTCGCCGCCGGACTCGATCAGCACGAGGTCAAGCCCGGGAAATTTGGCGCGCATGTCGGCGACCGCGGCCAAATTCATCGAAGCGTCCTCGCGTATCGCGGTGTGCGGGCAGCCGCCGGTCTCGACGCCGGCGATGCGGTCCGGCGTCAGCGAGCCCGAGCGCACCAAAAATTCCGCATCCCATTTGGTGTAGATGTCGTTGGTGATCGCGGCGATGTCGTAGCGCTCGCGCATGGTCTTGCAGAGCAGGTCCATCAGCGCGGTCTTGCCCGATCCGACCGGACCGCCGATGCCGACACGCAAGGGGCCGTGAGAAGTCGCCATTGATTCTTTCCTATCGTCGTCCTGGCGAAAGCCAACATGATGTGATCACGACCGAAACAGCCGCGTATATTGCGTCTCGTGCCGCAGGCTGGCGAGATCGGCGCGGAAGGTTGCGCTGCCGAGATCGTCCAGCGTCGCGCTGAGCGCACGATTTGCGGTCGCGGCGACGGCGGCCTCCAGCCTCACCAGCACGCGCTGGCAATCGGTCTGGCCAAGCGGAATGAGGCGGCTGGCCGCGGAAATCCAGTTCGAGACCACGGCGTGCAGGAAGGCGTGCAGCGTCGGCGCCAGCGGCACGCCATGCATCGCGGCGACCACGCCGACGGCGACGGGATAGACCAGTGGCGTGCTGCATGCCGCGACCATGACATCCAGCCCGTCCGCATCCCACGCCGCGCGGGAGATATCGATGAAGGCACGTCCCTGCGAGGTCGTCTCGAGCTGCCGCTCGCGCGATGGCACGAAGGCCGCGGCGAGCTCGGCGATATCACGCAATATGGCATCCTCGCCCGCCTCGGCGGCACGATAGGTATGGACCAGGAAGGTCGCATCGCAAAAGCCCGAGCCGTCGCCGAGCATGGCATCGAGCCAATCGGCCAGCGTTGCCGTGTCGACGATGTCGCCTGCCTCGACCGCCCATTCGATGCCACTGGAAAAGGAAAAGCCGCCGACCGGAAAGGCCGGCGACAGCCAGGTCATGAGCCGATACAGCGCCGCCGCCTCGCGCTTGGCGAGGTCGCCGGCACTGACCGGCTCATTTGTGGTCATGAGCATGGCCGTGGCCGTGGTGATGGTCGGGGTGGTCACAATGCTCGTCGTGGTGATGATGGTCGTGCCCATGGTCATGCGCTGCATGATCATGGGCATGGTGGTCATGGCCGTGATGATCGTGGTGGCCATGATCGTGATCGTGATCCGCATGATCGTCGTGGCCGTGCGGATGGCCGGCATCGGCGTAAGCACCGCCTTCGGGATCGAACGGCGCCTCGATCTCGACCACACGTGCACCAAGGCCCTTGACCATCTCTTCAATGACATGGTCGCGGCGGATGCGCAGGCTCTTGGCCGTGAGCTGCGTCGGCAGATGACGGTTGCCGAGATGCCAGGCGACGCGGATGAGGTGGTGCGGATCGTGGCCGCGAATCTCGAGCAGCGGCTCGGGCGCCGCGACCACTTCGACCAGCCGGCCGTCCTCCAGCACCAGCGCATCGCCGCCGCGCAGCGCGACGGCATTCTCCAGGTCGAGCAGGAATTCGAGACCCCGCGTCCCCGTCATCGCCATGCGGCGCCGATGCCGATCGTCGAAATCGAGCACGATCGTATCTGCCGGCGCTTCCGTGAAGCGGTGCTGTCCCTTGACCTGCGTCGCCCGGATCATGCGCTATATCCTCAGAGCTTCTCGACCTTGCCGTCGCTGATGATCTCGATCACCGTCGGCGCCGTCTTCATCTGCGCGGAATATTCACGCCACACCTTCATGTGCGGTGCTCTGCCGTGGGCGTTGAGATCCTCGCGGGTCTCCCAACGCTCGACCACCACGTACTGATTGGGGTTGTTGACACTGACATTGCCGTCATAGGAGAGGCAACCCTTCTCCTTCAGCGTCTCGACGGTGCAGGCCTTGTGCCCCTTGATGAAGTCATCCTTGTTTTCCGGCTTCATGGGCGTGGTGGCGATGACATAGATCATGAGGGTTATTCCCTGTTGTTCTTGTTAGCGAACGTCGACCTTCTCGGGCGTGATCACTTCGATCTTCGGCGGCGCCGTAAAACACTTAACCGCGACGCGGCCGAACGTCTTCATGTGCTCCTGGCCGCGATGCGGCACCAGCGCCTCGGCATTCTCCCACTGCTCTACGAACACCATCTTGGAGGGATCGGTGACGCTCTCATGCAAATCATAGGCGATATTGCCGGGTTCCTTGCGCGTCTCCTTGATGCAGGCGGTGGCGGCTGCAATGAATTCGGCGCGCGTCTCGGGCTTGATGGTCAGGGTGGCAACGACGTAGATCACGAGAAATCCTCCCGGCTTTTCTTCTGGGTTAAGATACCGGGCGGGACCTTAAACCAGGCGGGTTCGAACGCAAAACCGGAAAAGCCGCCCCAAGACACGCAACTGGGACATGCGCCGGGAACATGCGTCGAGGCGCTATTTCAGTACATGAAATATCGCTGCGCCATCGGCAGCACCTCGGCGGGCGCGCAGGTGAGCAGTTCGCCGTCGGCGCGCACCTCATAGGTCTCCGGATCGACCTCAATATTGGGCGTGGCGTCGTTGTGGATCATGCTTTTCTTCGAGATTTTTCCGCGGGTGTTCTGGACGGCATAGAGCTTCTTGTCGATGCCGAGCTTGCGCGCCAGCCCGCCCGTGATCGCAGCCTTCGAGGTGAAGACCACGGAAGTTGCCGTGCGCGCCTTGCCGAAGGCGCCGAACATCGGTTGGTAGTGCACCGGCTGCGGCGTCGGGATCGAGGCGTTGGGATCGCCCATGGGCGCGGCGACGATCATGCCGCCCTTGACGATGCAGTCCGGCTTGACGCCGAAGAAGGCCGGCGACCACAGCACGAGGTCGGCGAGCTTGCCCTTCTCCACCGAGCCGATCAATTTTGACACGCCATGCGCAATCGCGGGGTTGATCGTGTATTTGGCGATGTAGCGCTTGACGCGAAAATTGTCGTTATCCGTGCCCTTGTCCTGCGGAAGCGACCCGCGCTGCTTCTTCATCTTGTCGGCGGTCTGCCAGGTCCGGATAATGACCTCGCCGAGGCGGCCCATGGCCTGGGAGTCCGAGGACATCATCGAGAGCGCGCCGAGATCGTGCAGGATGTCTTCGGCCGCGATCGTCTCCTTGCGGATACGGCTCTCAGCGAACGCCAAATCTTCCGCGATCGAGGGATCGAGATGGTGGCACACCATCAGCATATCCAGATGCTCGTCGATGGTGTTGCGCGTGAACGGCCGCGTCGGATTGGTCGAGGACGGCAGCACGTTCTTCAGGCCCGCGACCTTGATGATGTCAGGCGCATGCCCGCCACCCGCGCCCTCGGTGTGGAAGGCATGGATGGTGCGGCCCTTGAAGGCCTTGATCGTATCCTCGACGAAGCCGGATTCGTTCAGCGTGTCGGTGTGGATCATGACCTGGATGTCGTAATCGTCGGCAACCGACAGGCAGTTGTCGATCGCCGCCGGCGTCGTGCCCCAGTCCTCGTGCAGCTTCAGCGCACAGGCGCCGGCCTTGATCATCTCGACCAGTGCGGCTGGGCGCGACGCATTGCCCTTGCCTGAAATGCCGAGATTGACCGGAAACGCGTCGAACGACTGGATCATCCGCCCCATGTGCCACGGGCCGGGCGTACAGGTGGTCGCGAAGGTGCCGTGCGATGGGCCGGTGCCGCCGCCGAGCATCGAGGTGACGCCCGACATCAGCGCATGCTCGATCTGCTGCGGGCAGATGAAATGGATGTGGCTGTCGAAGCCGCCGGCGGTGAGGATCTTGCCTTCGCCCGCGATCACGTCGGTGCCCGGGCCGACGATAATGGTCACGCCCGGCTGGATGTCGGGATTGCCGGCCTTGCCGATGCCAGCGATCATGCCGTCCTTGATCGCGACATCGGCCTTCACGATGCCCCAGTGATCGACGATCAACGCATTGGTGATGACGGTGTCGGCCGCACCCTGCTTGTTGGTCACCTGCGACTGCCCCATGCCGTCGCGGATCACCTTGCCGCCGCCGAACTTCACCTCCTCGCCGTAGGTGGTGAAATCCTTCTCGACCTCGATGATGAGGTCGGTGTCGGCGAGCCGCACCTTGTCGCCTGTGGTCGGGCCGAACATGTCGGCATAGACGGAACGCTTCATCTTGACGGACATCACAAGCCCCGTTTGCGTTTGAATGTTGTGTCAGTGCTCACAGCGAGGCCCTCGCCGTACGCACTGCATCGTCGAATTTTGTGTCGAGCCACGAATTGCCGCCGCGGCAACCGGCGACCACCTGCTCGGCCCAGCCGGTGTAATCGAGAAGGTCGTCGCGCTCCTCCCCGGTCGGGTCGGCATGGATACGCGCGCCAATATTGCTGATCTTGTCGGCGATCTTGATCAACCTGGCGCTCGCCGATTTTTTCGGCGCGTCGATCACCTGCCGCCGTCGCCGCTCGGCCTTCGGCAAGCTCATGTCGTCGGTGCACTCGACGACGAGAGCGGCCACACGATCGGAGAATTTCTGCGCGAGCTCTTCCCGCGTCGTGTCGGAGTCTTCAATCACATCATGCAGCCACCCGGCCGCCACCAGCTCGGCGTCGGCCCCATCGGTCGCGGCGGCGAGCAAGTTCGCGACCTCGGCAAGGTGGTTGATATAAGGTTCATCCCCCCGCCCCTTGCGCGCCATCCCGTTGTGCCGGCGCGCAGCCAGCTCAGCAGCTTCGGAGATGAGGCGGACGGCGGCGAGCATGCCTTACGTCTCCTCGACGCCATCGGACGCACCGCTCTCTCCGTTCCCTCCCCCCTTGCGGGGGAGGGTCAGGGAGGGGGGTGCTCCGGGCTCCGCTGCCTGAAGGATGGCGAGAGCCACACCCTCCAGGTCTTTCATCACGTCTTCATTGGTGGAGCGCAACACGCGATAGCCGCGGGATGCGGACCACTTGTCGCGCTGCGCGTCCTTACGGAGACTTTCCTCGAAATCATGACTTTCGCCATCGACCTCGACAATAAGCTTGCCTGAATGGGCGACGAAATCGGCGACGTAATTGCCCATGGGCGCCTGCCGGCGAAAGCCGAGGCGAGCCAGGCGATGCGCCTTGAGATGGCGCCACAACAGCGTCTCTGCACGCGTCATCGCGCGCCGCAGCTGTCTGGCTCGAGCTCTTTGTAACGGAGAGACCTCGTCGTGTGGCATACCCCTCTCCCCAACCCTCCCCCGCAAGGGGGGAGGGAGCCCGACCATTGTGCTCACCTCACTGTGGATCACCGCACTCGCCTCAACTTACGCTCACAGCTTCCCCATCACGTCGCCGCGGAAGCCGTAAATCGTCTTCTTGCCGGCCACCGCGACGAGCTGGACGTCGCGGGTCTGGCCGGGCTCGAAGCGGACGGCGGTGCCGGCGGCGATGTTGAGGCGCATGCCGCGGGCCTTCTTGCGGTCGAACTTCAGAGCCGGGTTGGTCTCGAAGAAATGGTAGTGCGAGCCGACCTGGATCGGGCGGTCGCCGGTGTTGGCGACCGTGAGCGTCACGGTCTTGCGGCCGGCATTGAGCTCGATCTCGCCGTCCTTGATGAAGAGTTCGCCGGGAATCATGCTCTCGCTCCTATCTGATCGGATCATGCACGGTGACGAGCTTGGTGCCGTCCGGGAACGTCGCCTCGACCTGGATGTCGTGGATCATCTCGGGGATGCCAGGCATCACCTGGTCGCGGGTCAAGACTTGCGCACCGGACTGCATCAACTCGGCGACGGTGCGGCCGTCGCGCGCGCCTTCGAGGATGAAGTCGGAGATGATTGCAATCGCCTCGGGATGGTTGAGCTTGACGCCGCGCTCCAGCCTGCGGCGCGCCACGATGGCCGCCATCGAGATCAGAAGCTTGTCCTTTTCGCGGGGAGACAGGTTCATGCGAAATCTCTTCCGTTCAACACGTCAATTCAGCCATCGTCAATTCAGCCACAGCCGCGGCAGCGCCGCGCCGGTGCGCGCCAGTACGGCCATCATGTCGGCGCGCAAGCGGGCCGCATCTTGGGCACAGAACCGCGCCATTGCAAATCCATTCCAGGCCGATATCCCGACCTCGCCGGAGAAAGAGTCCGACGCCTCGCGGAGGCGCTCGACCAGCGCCTCGTCGCCGGGAGCAATCAAGGCCGTGCCGATCGCCGCGCCGCCTTTCGCGACCGCCGATCGCGCAAGTTTTGCGCCGATATTGCCGTCGAGCCTGACAGTCTCGGCAAAGACCAGCTTGCCGCCACGACGCAACCGCCAGCGGTCGACGAATTCTCCCTGCTCCATCCGCTCGCCCATGGCGGTGCGGCCGAACACCACGATCTCGCACAGCAGGAGCGAGGCTCCCTCGTCGATCTCGATGTCGAAGCGGCGCTGCACGCGCGCGCGGTCGAACAGGATGGTCTCCTGCGGCAGCCAGCCGAGATGCGAACCTGCGGCGACCTTGAGCGCGATGTTGAGCTGCGCCGCCGGACCCGGCGCGCGGTAGACCTTTTCCGCGGCCGCCGTGGTCAGCGTCAGCCGCGCTGCGTCCGCAGCGGTGATCTCGATGTCGAAGCGATCACCGCCCGCGACGCCGCCGGCCGTGTTGACGAACACGCCGGACAGGCCGTCGTCCTCCGGCGAGGGAAAGCGCACGCGCAGGGAGCCGGATTCATGCAAGGTGCCACGCCGTGTCACGCCGTCGCGGGCGTGCACGTCGAAGCGCACCGCGCCGCGGGCGCGGTTGGCCTCGAACACAGGCGATGCGGTTGTCAGTTCGCTGCGCATCCGTCTCCCCAGCCGGTCGCGGCAGGATTTTCCGGCTTACAGCGCCATCTGGCGGCTGATTTCGCTCGGATCGAGATTGGTGCGGTCGCAGGTGAACTTCACCGCGCCGCGATCCATCACCGCAAAACTGTCGCCGAGTTCGCAGGCAAAGTCGAGATATTGTTCGACCAGCACGATGGCGATGTTGCCGAGGTTACGCAGATAGGAGATCGCGCGGCCGATGTCCTTGATGATCGAGGGCTGGATGCCCTCGGTCGGCTCGTCGAGCAGCAGCAGTTTCGGCCGCATCACCAGCGCGCGTCCGATCGCGAGCTGCTGCTGTTGGCCGCCGGAGAGATCGCCGCCGCGCCGGCCGAGCATGGTTTGCAGCACCGGAAACAGCGAGAACACGTCGTCCGGAATGTGCTTGTCCTCGCGCTTGAGCGGGCCGAAGCCGGTCTTGAGGTTCTCCTCAACCGTCAGCAGCGGAAAGATCTCGCGGCCCTGCGGTACGAAGCCGATGCCCTTGCGCGCCCGCTCATACGGCTTGAGGCCGCTGATATCGCTGCCGTCGAACACGATCGCGCCCGACGAAATCGGATACTGCCCGACCATGGCGCGGAGCAGCGAGGTCTTGCCGACGCCGTTACGCCCGAGCACGCAGGTCACCTTGCCCGGCTCGGCCGCAATCGAGACGCCGCGCAGCGCCTGCGCCGCGCCGTAGAACAGGTTGATGTCCTTGACTTCAAGCATGGCTCAGCGTCCCAGATACACTTCGATGACCCGCTCGTTGGACGAGACCTGGTCGATGGTTCCTTCGGCCAGCACGGTGCCCTCGTGCAGACAGGTGACCTTGACGCCGAGCTCGCGCACGAACGTCATGTCGTGTTCGACCACCATGACGGTGTGGGTCTTGTTGATTTCCTTGAGCAGCTCGGCGGTCAGATGCGTCTCGACGTCGGTCATCCCGGCGACGGGCTCATCGACGAGGAGCAGTTTCGGGTCCTGCGCCAGAAGCATGCCGATCTCGAGCCACTGCTTCTGGCCGTGGCTGAGGCTGCCGGCGAGGCGATTGCGCGCGTCAGTCAGGCGGATCGTCTCCAGCACCTTGTCGATGCGCTCGGATTCGGCCTTGCTGCCGCGCCAGAACAGCGTGCCCTTGACACTGTGATCGACATTGAGCGCGAGCAGGAGATTGTCCTGCACGGTCTGGCTCTCGAACACGGTCGGCTTCTGGAATTTTCGGCCGATGCCGAGCTCGGCGATACGGGTCTCATCCAGCCGCGTCAGATCGGTGACACCGTCGAACAGCACCGTGCCCTCGTCGGGCTTGGTCTTGCCGGTGATGATGTCCATCATCGTAGTCTTGCCGGCGCCGTTCGGGCCGATGATGGCGCGCATCTCGCCGGGCGCGAGCGTCAGCGACAGATTGTTGATGGCGTGGAAGCCGTCGAACGAGACGTGCACGCCGTCGAGATAGAGCATTGCGGAGGTTGCGCGGGTATCCATGACGTTCATCGCGCCTACTCCGCCATCTTTGGTTCGGTGACGCCGTCTTCGGCCGCTGCGCTCGCAGTGGTCTCAGCGGAGCGCTTTTCTTTCGACGATTCCCACCAGGCGTTGAAGGTGCCGACGATGCCCTTCGGCAGCAGCAGCGTCACCAGGATGAACATCGCGCCCAGCATGAACAGCCAGTACGGCGCGAGCATGCCTGAGGTGAAGACCGTCTTGGCGTAATTGACGACGACGGCCCCCAGCGCGGCACCGACCAAGGTGCCGCGGCCGCCGACCGCGACCCAGATCACCGCCTCGATCGAGTTGCCCGGCGCGAACTCGGATGGATTGATGATGCCGACCTGCGGCACGTAGAGCGCTCCGGCGACGCCGGCCATGCAGGCCGACACCGTGAACACGAACAGCTTGTAGGATTCGACGCGGTAGCCGAGGAAGCGCGTCCGCGATTCTGCGTCTCGCACCGCGATCAGTACCTTGCCGAGCTTGGACGAGACAATGGCTCGGCAGATCAGGAAGCCGGCGATCAGTGCCAGGCAGCTCAGCGCGAACAGCGCGGCGCGAGTCCCCTCCGCCTGCACATTGAAGCCGAGAATGTCCTTGAAATCGGTCAGGCCGTTGTTGCCGCCGAAGCCGAAATCGTTGCGGAAGAAGGCGAGCAGCAGCGCATAAGTCATCGCCTGCGTGATGATCGACAAATAGACGCCGGTGACGCGGGAGCGGAAGGCGAGCCAGCCGAAGCAGAACGCGAGCAGGCCGGGCACGAACAGCACCATCAGCGCGGCGAACCAGAACATGTCGAAGCCGTACCAGGACCACGGCAGCTTCGAATAATTCAGGAACACCATGAAGTCGGGCAGGACCGGATTGCCGTAGACACCGCGGGTGCCGATCTGCCGCATCAGATACATTCCCATCGCGTAGCCGCCGAGCGCGAAGAACGCGCCATGGCCGAGCGAGAGAATGCCGCAATAGCCCCAGATCAGGTCGATCGAGAGCGCCAGGATGGCGTAGCAGACATATTTGCCCCAAAGCGCGACCAGATAGGTCGGCACTTGCAGGAACGAACCTGCCGGCAGCAGCAGGTTGGAGAGCGGAATCAAAATCCCGCAGGCCGCGACGACGGCGAGGAAGATCGTCGCGCCGCGGTCCAGCGATCGCGTCAGCATGTGAGGGGTCATGCTTCCACCGCACGGCCCTTGAGCGCGAACAGGCCGCGCGGGCGCTTCTGAATGAACAGGATGATGAGGACCAGGATGGCGATCTTGCCAAGCACGGCACCGGCCATCGGCTCCAGGAACTTGTTGGCGATGCCGAGCGTGAAGGCGCCGACCAGCGTGCCCCAGAGATTGCCGACCCCGCCGAACACCACGACCATGAAACTGTCGATGATGTAGCTCTGGCCGAGATTGGGGCTGACATTGTCGATCTGCGACAGCGCCACGCCGGCAATGCCGGCGATGCCCGAGCCGAGGCCGAAGGTCAGCGCATCGACGCGCGAGGTGGCTATGCCCATCGAGGCCGCCATGCGGCGGTTCTGCGTCACGGCGCGCATCTCGAGGCCGAGCGCGGTATAGCGCAGCATCGCGAGCAGGATCGCGAACACCGCAAGCGTGAAGACAAGGATCCAGAGCCGGTTATAGGTGATGGTGATCTGGCCGAGCTCGAACGCACCGCTCATCCAGGAGGGGTTGCCGACCTCGCGGTTGGTCGGGCCGAACATGGTACGCACCGCCTGCTGGAGCACCAGCGACAGGCCCCAGGTCGCGAGCAGCGTCTCCAGCGGACGGCCATAGAGGAAGCGGATGATGCTGCGCTCGATCAGCACGCCAATCGCGCCTGCGACGAGGAAGGCGAGCGGCACGGCGATCAGCAACGAATAGTCGAACAGGCCGGGATAGCGGGTGCGGATCACCTCCTGCACCACGAAAGTCGTGTAAGCGCCGATCATCACCATCTCGCCATGCGCCATGTTGATGACGCCCATTACGCCGAAGGTGATGGCAAGCCCGATCGCGGCGAGCAGCAGCACCGAGCCGAGCGAGAGGCCGTACCAGGCATTCTGCACCGTGGACCAGACCGCAAGCGAACTCTGGATCGAGCCGATCGCGCTCGCCGCCGCCTTGGTCACCGAGGCCGGCTGGTCACCCATGCCGGTGAGCAGCGCCAGCGCTTCCTGGTCGCCGCGGGCCTTGAGGGTCGCGACAGCCTCGAGCTTATCGACCTCGGTGGCGTCCGACTTGAACAGCAGGATGGCCGCGCGGGCGTCACCCAGCGCGCTCTTGACCGATTTGTTGGTTTCCTTGGCGAGCGCACCCTCGACGGCCTCGAGCGCAGTCTCCTCATGCGATTTGAAGACGGATTGCGCGGCCTGGAGGCGCGTGGTCAGATCCGGCGACTGGAGTGTGAGACCACCGACTGCGGCGTCGACGCTGCGGCGCAGGCGATTGTTGAGACGGACGGCGCTTGCACTGTCAGGCACGCTGGCAACGGGCTGGCCGGTCGCGGCATCGATCGACTTGCCGTCGGCGCCGGTGACGTAAACCTTCTTGCTGTCCGGATCGGCCATCAGACGGCCGTCCTGGAGCGCGCTGATGATGGGGAAAGCCAGCGGATTGCCGCTGCTCGCGACCACGCCGATCGCCTCTTCCGTGTCGGAAAAATCGTCGTTGGCGAATTTGGCGACCGCGTCCTCGAACGGACCGGCGAAAGCCGGCAATGCGAACGCGATCAGGAACAAGGAGAGCACAAGCGAACAGAGACGGGCAGACAAATTGGCTGGCACTGTGAATGACCCCGGCAGAAATGGGTGGAGAAGGCGGCGGGATCGCCGCCTTCTCCGGTCGTGTAACAGGCCGTCAGATCCGGATCAGGAGCCCGAACCGAGGCACTTGTTGGTCTTGACGTTGTAGTTGCCGCACTTCTTCTCGACCCAGTCACCAATCAGGTCCTTGGAGCCGTCGAGCTCCTTCGACCAGGCGTCGCCAGCAACGAGACCCGGCGTCTTCCAGACCACGTCGAACTGACCGTTCGCCTTGATCTCGCCGATGAACACCGGCTTGGTGATGTGGTGGTTCGGCAGCATCTTCGACACGCCGCCGGTCAGGTTCGGCGCTTCGGTGCCGGGAAGGGCAGCGATCACCTTGTCCGGATCAGTCGACTTCACCTTCTCGACCGCCTTCACCCACATATTGAAGCCGATCACGTGCGCTTCCATCGGGTCGTTGGTCGTGCGCTTCGGGTTCTTGGTGTAGGCCTGCCAATCCTTGATGAACTTCTCGTTCGCCGGGGTCTTGATCGACTCGAAGTAGTTCCAGGCGGCGAGATGGCCGAGCAGCGGCTTGGTGTCGATGCCGGCGAGTTCTTCCTCACCCACCGAGAACGCGACCACCGGGATGTCCTTCGCCTTGATCCCCTGGTTGCCGAGCTCCTTGTAGAAGGGAACGTTGGCGTCGCCGTTGATGGTCGAGACCACCGCGGTCTTCTTGCCGGCCGAGCCGAACTTCTTGATGTCGGCCACGATCGTCTGCCAGTCGGAGTGACCGAACGGCGTGTAGTTGATCATAATGTCTTCCTGGGCGACACCCTTCGACTTCAGATAGGCTTCCAGGATCTTGTTGGTGGTGCGCGGATAGACGTAGTCGGTGCCCGCGAGCACCCAGCGCTTCACCTTCTCTTCCTTCATCAGGTAATCGACGGCAGGGATCGCCTGCTGGTTCGGCGCCGCTCCCGTGTAGAACACGTTGCGCTCGCTCTCCTCGCCCTCGTACTGCACGGGGTAGAACAGGATGTTGTTGAGCTCCTTGAACACCGGGAGCACCGACTTGCGCGACACCGAGGTCCAGCAGCCGAACACGACCGAGACCTTGTCCTTGGTGATCAGCTCACGCGCCTTCTCGGCGAACAGCGGCCAGTTCGAAGCGGGGTCGACGACGACGGCCTCGAGCTTCTTGCCGAGCACGCCGCCCTTCTTGTTCTGCTCGTCGATCAGGAAGAGAATCGTGTCCTTCAGCGTGGTTTCGCTGATGGCCATGGTGCCGGAGAGAGAATGAAGCACGCCGACCTTGATGGTGTCGTCCGCGGCCTTCGCGCCGGAAATGGAAGCCAGGCCGAGCATTAGCCCGGCGGTCGCGGCGAGCACGCCGCGGCGGCTAAATGACGCCGCTATATCGTGAGTGGATTTGTTAAGCATGAGTTTATCATCTCCCTGACGCAGACGTGAAAAAAGACGCTGCGAAACGGCCCCACGGCCGCCTGCGATTAACGGAATCGCAAGAACCATGCCATGGGCTGGATACCTTACAAGCCATTGTTAAAGCTGGATAATCTGGTCGCAATCAAAGTTTCGCCGCAGTCTGACTGCTCAAGATTTGGGCGAATAAAATGTATGCTTATGTGGCAGCCAGTCTATTTTGTAAGCAAAACGCTGCTTCTGGCTAAAAATCCGGCATAAGTATTTTTGCACCGCAGTCGACGCCAGTAGAACGCCCGCCTTGAAAGCGCCGCGCCGATGTTCCATATAGGACTTGAGATCGCTCGCGAATCGAGTGGTCGCTGCGAGCCGCGTGTTCTTAAGCCCTTACGGGCGTTTGGCTTGCCCCATCCCATCAAGCCATCCGACACCCCAAACACGCAGGTGTCTTCTCGACACCCTCTCGCGCGTGCCCCGCCGACTGCGCCGGGCGCTCGTATTTGACATGGAAAGAACCCATCTTTTGACTTCGTTTCAGGATTTCGGCCTCGCCGAACCGATCGCGCGCGCTCTCACCGAAGAGAAGTACGTCACACCCACCCCCATCCAGGCACAGACCATCCCGCTGGCATTGACCGGCCGCGATGTGGTCGGCATCGCCCAGACCGGAACCGGCAAGACCGCGGCGTTCGCGCTGCCGATCCTGCACCGCCTGCTCGAGAACCGCATCAAGCCGCAGCCCAAAACCTGCCGCGTGCTGGTGCTCTCGCCGACCCGAGAATTGTCCGGCCAGATCCTCGACAGCTTCAACGCCTATGGCCGCCACGTCCGCCTCGCCTCTACGCTGGCCATCGGCGGCGTGCCGATGGGGCGCCAGGTCCGCGCGCTCATGCCGGGCGTCGACGTGTTGGTCGCAACCCCCGGCCGCCTGCTCGATCTCGTCCAGAGCAACGGGCTCAAGCTTGGAAGCGTCGAATTCCTGGTGCTCGACGAAGCCGACCGCATGCTCGACATGGGCTTCATCAACGATATCCGGAAGATTGTCGCCAAGCTGCCAATCAAGCGACAGACGCTGTTCTTCTCGGCCACAATGCCCAAGGACATCGCCGAGCTCGCCGACGCCATGCTGCGTGATCCCGCCCGCGTCGCGGTCACTCCGGTGTCCTCGACCGCCGAGCGGATCAATCAGCGCATCATCCAGGTCGACTTCTCGGCCAAGCCCGCCGTCCTGACCAAGCTCCTGAAAGACGAGCCAATCAACCGCGCACTGGTGTTCACACGCACCAAGCACGGCGCCGACAAGGTCGTGAAGACGCTTGAGAGGGCCGGCATCGCCGCCAGCGCCATCCATGGCAACAAGTCGCAGAACCATCGCGAGCGGACGCTGGCGCTGTTCCGCTCCGGCGAAATCCGCACGCTGGTCGCCACCGACATCGCCGCCCGCGGCATCGATGTCGACGGCATCACCCACGTCATCAATTTCGACATACCGAATGTGCCCGAGACCTATGTCCACCGCATCGGCCGCACCGCGCGCGCCGGCGCCGAGGGCACCGCGATCTCGCTGGTCGCAGGTGGTGAGGAGCTCGGCTACCTCCGCGACATCGAGCGGCTGATCAAGGTGGCGCTGCCGCGGGAAGACAACCGCACGGACGCCGGCCGCAACGATGCGGGCGCGCCCCCGTCACAGCAACGGCAGGGTCGCTCCGGCCGCCCGGGCCAGCGCCCGCAAGGCGCAAGGCAAGGTGACGGACGGCGTGACGACAGGCGTAGTGACGGACGGCACAGCGCCGGCAAGCCGAGCGACGGAAGGCCCGGCGAAGGTCGGCACGGTGACGGCAGGCATGCCGAGGGACGGCCTGGCGGTAGCCAGAAGGCTTCGAAGGGGTCTCGCCGTCGCCCGTCCGGTGGCAAGCCGCATTCTTCGTCAAACGACCGACCGGAGCAGCGTTCTGCGCATAGCGCCGGCAAGCCTGATGGGATACAAGGCGTTGCCTTTTTGCGCCGCGACAGTCGGCCGATGGGCCAACCGACCCGCAAACCCTATTCGCACTAGCCGTCCACGACCTGGAGAAATTCATGGCTAAGGAAGAGCTGATCCAGTTCGAAGGACTGGTCACCGAAATCCTCCCCGACGCGCGCTACCGCGTGCAGCTCGACGCCGGGCATGAGATCGTTGCCTACACCGCCGGCAAGATGAAGAAGAACCGCATCAAGACGCTGGCGGGAGACCGCGTGACGGTGGAAATGTCGCCCTATGACCTCGAAAAGGGCCGGCTGATTTTCCGTCACAAGGACGAACGTCCCAGTGGGGCGGGTGGACCTCCGCGTCCCGGACAGCGCGGTGGCCAGTTCCGCCGCCGTTGATCCGCTTCAGGCACGCCAGTGCGGAAGTAAAATTCTGACCTGTATGCTGATCCGCCGTGGACATCACGGCGGATCAAAAAATCGTGCGCGTCAGGATTGTTTTGCTGCCTTATTTCCAATAAAATCAGCTCATCGATTTTCGGCCGGACGACATTGGCATCCACCGGTACAGCCGGTTCAGACACGCTGACGACCCTTCCAGAAATTCGATCTAACCTGCCTGCGCGAGCGGGCTCTTACATTGTGTTATCTGAGAAGGAACTACCCCCGTGAGCATGGGAACCGTGAAGTGGTTTAACGCGACCAAGGGCTTTGGCTTCATCCAGCCCGACGAAGGCGGACAGGACGTGTTCGTCCACATCAGCGCCGTTGAACGTGCCGGCCTTGGCACGCTGCGCGAAGGCCAGAAGATCTCCTACGAGATCGTTGCAGATCGCCGGTCGGGCAAGTCAGCTGCCGACAACCTGCGCGACGCAGGCTGAGCCCTCCGGGCCCCGGCCCGGATCGCGCCAACAGACCAAAGGAAAAGGCCGTGCGAGATGCACGGCCTTTTTTTGTGCCAAGCGGAAGCGCTCAGTATGTCGTACAGGCCCAGAAATCCCGCCGCAAACGGCAGCGCCGCGCGGGACCGGATGGTCCCGCGCTTTGGCTTCCCGGCCGGTCTTGCTCGTTCGTTTGTTAGTTGGTCTTGGCGGCCGCGCCGCCGTTGCCGCTGGCATTGTTGCTGAGCATGCCGGCCTGACCCATCGTGGTGTTGAAGTAGCCTTCGCTGTCGCCAAGCGTCACGCGGCGCTGGCAGACCGGCATGCAGCTATAGGATTCCCGCTCGACCCCGCGAAAGACGGTGACGAGCCGGTCGCTCGGGCCTTCGACCTGGATCTGACGGTCGACCAGGATCTCGCCGCCACGGTCGAGCGCAATGAAGTTGGTGGCGCCGTAGCCTTTGCCGGTCACGACGATCATCCCGCCGGGCTGAAGCGTGACGTCGGCGATCAGGGGATTTCCGACCACGATCGTTGCCACCTTGCCGGGCAGCCGCACGAGCTTGGCCTGGTCGACATTGACGGCGATGGTGTCGGCGGTGGGTTCGGCAAGGCCAGCAGCCGGCGAAGCCAGCACGGCGGCCGCAGCCAGAAGACAGACGCGCGCATGACGGCGCAGGAACTCTTTACGCATACTCTTACCCCGGGACGTACAAGCCGGCAGAAGCGATTCGAAAAGCGGAGCCGGCGCCCGACACTGGCTAACCTGCCCGCAATTCGTGAACGTTCCGCAAATTCGTCGACTATTGTTTGAACAGACTGACGCTTTGCGGCCCCCGTCCCCGGATGCCGTCCTATTGGCGGAACGGATAGGCGAGCTGGCCCGCGATCTCCTTCGGCATGGTCGCTTCGTCCTTGCCGTAATCCTGCGGCAGCTCACCCTTCGGCATGCGGAATGTGCCGAACAGCACGTCCCAGATCGGGAAGGTACCGGCAAAATTGGTGTCGCCGCCCTCTTTGAGCGAGGTGTGGTGCCAGCGATGGAACACCGGCGTCGCCAGCACATATCTGAGCGGCCCGAACGACCAGTTCAAATTGGCATGCACGAAGGCCGAGTGGAAGGTGGTGAACGGGCCAACCCAGATCATGACGTTCGGCGAAATGCCAGCCATCAGCAGCACGACGTCGACACCGATCGTGCCGAGCATCAGATTGACCGGATGAAAGCGGGCCGCCGAAATCCAGCTGATCTCCTCCGAGGAGTGGTGGATCGCATGGTATTTCCAGAACCCGCCGCCATGGAACAGCCGGTGCAGCCAGTACAGCATGAAGTCGGCCAGCACCAGGAACAGCACGCCCTGCACCCATAGCGGCAGTTGCGCCAGCGGGCCGTGGCCATTGTCGTAGAAGGCGATCAGCTCGTCGGCGTCGTGAATGTTGAAGACCACGCCGGCGGTGACGATCAGGAGGCCGATCCGCATGGTGCGAGCGAACACCGGAACGAAGAACCAGTAGCAGATGTCGGTCACGATCTCCCGCTTGCGCCACCACGACGGACCGGAATTACAGGCCCAGAAATGTTCGAGCACCGTGAAAACGACCGCGAGCATGAAAGTGACGGGGATCACCTTCTCGATGGTCTCGCCGAGCATCAGGGCGACTTGCATGGGCAGGCTCGACATCATCGCTTCTCTTCCAGGCTGCTGATCCCACTACGCCTACTCCGCGAAATTTAAGGGAGGATGAAGTTGACGGCGCGTTTGCAACTGGAGCGAATTGCGAGGGCCGCCTTAAGGTGAAATTCACTCTGGCAAAAAGCATCGCGTCGCGGCCGCGTTTGCCCGGTCGAATTAACGCTACCGAAAGAGCTCGGCTCACATGGTCGTCGTGTCAAGACAGCGCCGAACGAGGCGGCCCAACTCAGATGGAGTTTAGTTCATGAAAAACCTGATTTCGCGTTTCGTGAAGGATGAATCCGGCGCTACCGCCATCGAATACGGTCTGATCGCCGCCGGCATCGCGCTGGCCATCATCACCGTCGTCAACAACCTCGGCAGCACGCTGAACACCAAGTTCGGTTCGATCAGCTCCTCGCTGAAGTAAGCGACCGGCAAGCGACTGCAAAAGCCCCGGACTTCCGGGGCCTTTGTTTTTTTTGGACACGGCGAGTTCCAGTGGCGTTGCGCAAGCACAGAACCGATGCCGCAGTTGCGGCGAACGAGGCGGAAGCGGCGCGAGCCGACGCGTCGGCCTATTGGGTCTGCCTTGCGCTGCTGCTCGCGGTCGTCACGCTCGCAACGCGCATCGCCAGCATCTGGTGAGACCGTCGGCGCGGATCGCCGGTTCCGAAGCGCTGCCTCCGTTGTCGGTTTATTTAGCACTGCCGGCTAGCATGCGGCGACGCCCGATCCGGCGACAGACCCTGGCCTCAAGACGCAGCCCATGATCCTCGACCTCGCGCGCCTTCTGCTCTTCCCGGCCCTGATCGCGTTCGCCGCGGCCAGCGATCTCTTCACCATGACCATCTCGAACCGCGTTTCGCTGGCGCTGGTTGCAGGCTTTTTCCTGCTCGCCATTGCCGGTGGCATGGCACCTTATGGCATGCTGAGCCATGTCGGCGCCGGCGCGCTTCTCCTGGTCGTGGCGTTCACCTGCTTTGCGATGGGCTGGGTCGGCGGCGGCGACGCGAAGATCGCGGCCTCCGTGGCGCTCTGGTTCGGTTTCGCACAATTGATGAACTTCCTGCTCTACGCCTCGCTGTTCGGCGGCGCGCTGACGCTGCTGCTGCTCCAGTTCCGGCAATGGCCGTTGCCCTACGGGCTCGCCGGCCAGGCCTGGCTCGCGCGGCTGCACGCCAAGGAGAGCGGCATTCCCTACGGCATCGCGCTCGCGATGAGCGCGCTGATGGTCTACCCGGAGACCGAATGGGTGAAAGCGATCGACCTCGCTCACCTCGCACTGCGCTGACAGCACCGGATCAACCCGGCGCCAAGCCGATTTAGATACGCCTCATTAACCATGCTTTGACGAATAGCTGGTCAACTGCCGATTACGGCGGCGGCAGCGTCGCGGCGTTTTGTTGGAAAGTGAAGCGTATGAATAGGGCACGCATTGTCGTCCTGACGGTCGCCATCTGCGCCGGCGGCATCGCTGCGTACCTGGCGAGCGGCTCGAACTCTGCGCCGCCTCCGACGGCTCCGGTCGCGCAGCTTCCCACCACTGACGTGCTGGTCGCCAAGAACGACATCGGCCTCGGGCAGACCGTGAAGCCAGAAGACGTGCAGTGGCAGACCTGGCCGACCGCGACCGCCAGCTCCACTTTCATCCGCCGCAGCGAGCGCCCCGACGGCGCGACCCAGGTCGTGGGCTCGATTGCGCGCGCCCCGTTCATCCAGGGTGAGCCGATCCGCGACCAGAAGCTGGTCAAGGCCGATGGTTCCGGTTTCATGGCCGCGATCCTGCCGACCGGCATGCGCGCGATCTCCACCGAAATCTCGCCGGAGACCGGCGCCGGCGGCTTCATCCTGCCGAACGACCGCGTCGACGTGCTGCTCACGCGCCGCCTCAAGAACCCGGACCAGAGCGCCGGCGCCCCGGACATCGTCAAGTCCGAGATCATCCTGGCCAATGTCCGCGTGCTGGCGATCGACCAGGCGCCGAAAGAGAAGGACGGCCAGAACACTGTGGTCGGCAAGACGGTAACCCTGGAACTCAATCCCGCTCAGACCCAGACGCTTTCCTCGTCCCGCCAGGCCGGAACGCTGTCGCTGGCACTGCGCAGCATTGCCGACGTCAAGATGAGCGAGATCACGCTCGATGATTCCGCGCAGAAGCGCGACGGCGTTTCGATCATTCGCTACGGCATTCCAAGCCAGGCGGCGAAGGCACAATGAGGACCGGCGATATGAAATACAGGGCGGATCTGGCGACGATGCGAACCCCAATGGTCCGCGCCCTGTCGTTTTCGGCCGCTGTCGCGCTGACGCTCAACCCTGTGCTGACCCCTGTGATCGCCGCAGACTACCGTCCCGTGGCGCCGGTTGCGGCCGACGGCCAGATGAACGCGCGCTTCCTCTCGCTCGGCGTCGGCAAGTCGATCGTGATCGACCTGCCGCGCGACATCAAGGATGTGCTGGTCGCCGATCCCAAGATCGCCAATGCGGTGGTGCGCTCGTCTCAGCGCGCCTACATCATCGGCGCCTCGGTCGGCCAGACCAACATCGTCTTCTTCGATTCCGCCGGCCAGCAGATCGCGGCCTATGACATCGCGGTCAAGCGCGACCTCAACGGCGTGCGTGCCGCGCTGAAGCAAATCCTGCCCAATTCCGACATCCAGATCGACGGCCTCGGCGACGGCGTCGTCCTGAGCGGCTCGGCCGCCAACCCGGTCGAGGCGCAGCAGGCCAACGATCTCGCCGCCCGCCTCGCCGGCGGCGCCGACAAGGTGGTGAACTCGATTGTGGTCCGTGGCCGCGACCAGGTCATGCTGAAGGTGACGGTCGCCGAAGTCGCACGCAATATCGTCAAGCAGCTCGGCATCGACCTCACCGCCAACCTCAATTACGGCACGTCGGTGGTGAGCTTCTCCAACTCCAACCCGTTCACGGCGCTTGGCCACAATCTCGTGGACGGCAACGCTCTGACCACCAAGTTTGGCGCGGCCCCGTCCGTACAGGCCACCCTGCGCGCGATGGAAACCGCGGGTGTGATCCGCACGCTGGCCGAACCGAACCTGACCGCGATCTCGGGTGAATCGGCGACCTTCATCGCCGGCGGCGAATTCCCGGTGCCGGCAGGCTATGCCTGCGACCCCACCACGCACGTCTGCACGACCCAGATCAGCTTCAAGAAGTTCGGCATCTCGCTCAATTTCACGCCGGTGGTGCTGAGCGAAGGCAAGATCAGCCTGCGCGTGATGACCGAGGTGTCGGAGCTCTCCAACGACAACGCGATCACGCTGTCGCAGGCCGTCACCTCGACATCGGTGAACTCGCTGACGGTGCCCTCGATCAGGACCCGCCGCGCCGAGACCTCGCTCGAAATTCCCTCCGGTGGCGCAATGGCGATGGCCGGCCTGATCCAGCAGCAGACCAAGCAGGCGGTCAGCGGATTGCCCGGCCTGATGCAGCTCCCGATCCTCGGCTCGCTGTTTCGCAGCCGCGACTTCGTCAACAACACGACCGAGCTGGTCGTGATCGTGACGCCCTATATCGTGCGCGCGGTGGCGCAGAAGGACCTGTCGCGACCGGATGACGGTTTCTCGGCGCCCGCGGACCCGCAGGCCGAGCTGATCGGCAACATCAACCGCATCTACGGCGTGCCCGGAAAAACCGAGCCGGCAAAGAACTACCGCGGCACTTACGGCTTCATCACCGACTGAAGCGGAACGGGGACTTAGTTATGATCACGAGACCACCCCAGATTCGCAAACGCGCCATCGGCCTCGGTGGCGCGCTGGTCGGCATCGCGTTTGCGCTCGGCGGCTGCCAGCATGACGAAGCGGCGATCGCGTCCATTCCCGACGACTACAAGCAGCGTCATCCGATCGCGATCGAGGAGCAGAACCGATCGATCGTCGTCTTCGTCGGCCACGCCCGCGGCGGCCTGACCGCGGCCCAGCGCGCCGACGTGATGGGCCTGGCGTCGACCTGGCTGCACGAGGGCACCGGCGCCATCCATATCGACGTGCCATCCGGAAAGCCCAATGCGCGTCCGGTCGCCGAATCGATGCGTGAAATTCAGGCGATGCTGGCGGCGGCGGGCGTTCCCCCGCGCGGCGTCATCGCCCGCCCCTACCAGCCGGAAGACAAGCGCTTCCTGCCGCCGATCCGGATGACCTATTCCAAGATCGCCGCGGTCGCGGGCCCCTGCGGCCTGTGGCCGGAGGACATCGGCCCCTCGATGAAGAACAAGAGCTGGTTTGAGAACAAGGACTACTACAATTTCGGCTGCGCCTATCAGCGCAACCTCGCGGCGATGGTCGACAATCCGTCGGACCTCGAGCAGCCGCGGCCTGAAACACCGGCCTACACGGCGCGGCGCACCGCCGCCTTCGAGAAGTATCGCAAGGGAATTCCGACGGCGGTCACCTATCCCGAAGCCGAAAAGGCCAAACTCAGCGACACCGGCAAATGATCAGCTACGCTCGCCAGACTCAAGAAGAGCAGCCGGGAGCCCTCCCTCCGCCGCCGGTCGAGGAGCATATCGCGCCCGCACCGCGCGTCTCGGTGCAGGCCTTCTGCGAGACCGTCGAGACCGCCGCCGCCGTGCAATCGGCCGGCGAGGATCGCCGTCTCGGCAAGGCCCATCTGAAGATCCAGATGGGCGGCATGGCGGCTGCGATCGAAGCCTATCGATCGGCGCCCACGCCGAACGTGATCGTGCTCGAGAGCGACGCCCGCAACGATCTGTTGGCCGGGCTCGACCAGCTCGCCACCGTCTGTGACGCCGGCACCCGCGTCGTCGTGGTCGGCCGCATCAACGACGTCATGCTCTATCGCGAGCTCGTGCGCCGCGGCGTCAGCGACTACGTGCTTGGGCCGGTCAGCGCGATCGACGTCGTGCGCTCGATCTGCAACCTGTTTTCGGCGCCGGAAGCCAAGGCAGTCGGCCGCATCATCGCCGTGGTCGGCGCCAAGGGCGGCGTCGGCGCTTCCACCATCTCCCACAACGTCGCCTGGGCGATCGCACGGGACCTCGCGATGGACGCGGTGGTTGCCGATCTCGACCTCGCCTTCGGCACTGCCGGGCTCGACTACAACCAGGACCCGCCGCAGGGCATCGCGGACGCCGTGTTCTCGCCTGATCGCGTCGATACCGCCTTCATCGACCGCCTGCTGTCGAAGTGCACCGATCATCTCAGCCTGCTGGCGGCGCCGGCGACGCTCGACCGGGTCTACGATTTCGGCAGTGACGCCTTCGATTCCGTGTTCGACACGTTGCGCTCCACAATGCCCTGTATCGTGCTCGACATCCCCCATCAATGGACGGGCTGGACCAAGCGCGCCCTGATCGGCGCCGACGACATCCTGATCGTTGCGGCACCGGATCTCGCCAATTTGCGCAACACCAAGAACCTGTTCGACCTCCTGAAGGCCGCGCGGCCCAACGATCGGCCGCCGCTCTACTGCCTGAACCAGGTCGGCATTCCCAAGCGGCCGGAGATCGCCGCCGCCGAATTCGCCAAGGCGATCGAGAGCCAGCCGGTCGTCTCGATCCCGTTCGAGCCCCAGATCTTCGGCTCGGCCGCCAACAACGGCCAGATGATCGCGGAGATCTCCGCCAACCACAAGTCGATCGAGATGTTCCTCCAGATCGCCCAGCGGCTGACCGGCCGCAGCGAGACGAAGAAGCAAAAATCGTCCCTACTTTCACCGCTGATTGAGAAATTTCGGGGAAAATAAGCCGCCCCATGGAGTTGTTAAGTGTTCGGTAAGCGTAGCGGAACAGACACCGACCCTCGGGCTCCCAAGCCCGGCGCCGTGTCGCCAGAGCCTGCCCCGGCTCCGGCGCCGACGGTGTCGCGCGCGCCGCCCCCGCCGGCCGTCGCTTCGCCGCCACTCGCCCCTGCCCGGCCCGCGCCGGCCATGGAGAACCGCCGCTCGGACAATTACTACGAGGTCAAGGCGACCATCTTCGGCGCGCTGATCGAGGCCATCGACCTCGCTCAGCTCGCCAAGCTGGATTCCGAGTCTGCGCGTGAGGAAATCCGCGACATCGTCAACGAGATCATCGCGATCAAGAACATCGTGATGTCGATCGCCGAGCAGGAAGAGCTGCTCGACGACATCTGCAATGACGTGCTCGGCTATGGTCCGCTCGAGCCGCTGCTGGCGCGCGACGATATCGCCGACATCATGGTGAACGGCGCCGGCACCGTTTTCATCGAAGTCAACGGCAAGATCCAGAAAACCGGCATCCGCTTCCGCGACAACCAGCAGCTCCTCAACATCTGCCAGCGCATCGTCAGCCAGGTCGGCCGGCGCGTCGACGAATCTTCACCGATCTGCGACGCGCGCCTCGCCGACGGCTCCCGCGTCAACGCCATCGTGCCGCCGCTCGCGATCGATGGTCCTGCGCTCACCATCCGCAAATTCAGGAAGGACAAGCTGACGCTGGATCAGCTGGTCAAGTTCGGCGCAATCTCGCCGGAGGGCGCGGAGATCCTCCAGATCATCGGCCGCGTCCGCTGCAACGTGCTGATCTCCGGCGGTACCGGCTCGGGCAAGACCACGCTGCTGAACTGTCTGACCAATTACATCGAGCACGACGAGCGCGTCATCACCTGCGAGGACGCCGCCGAGCTTCAGCTCCAGCAGCCCCACGTGGTGCGGCTCGAAACCCGCCCGCCCAACATCGAGGGCGAAGGCCAGGTCACCATGCGCGAACTGGTGCGAAACTGCCTGCGTATGCGTCCCGAACGCATCATCGTCGGCGAAGTCCGCGGCCCCGAGGCCTTCGACTTGCTCCAGGCCATGAACACCGGCCATGACGGCTCGATGGGCACGCTGCACGCCAACAATCCCCGCGAAGCCCTTTCGCGCTGCGAATCGATGATCACCATGGGCGGCTTTTCCCTGCCCTCACGCACCATTCGCGAGATGATCTGCGCCTCGATCGACGTCATCGTGCAGGCCGCGCGCCTGCGCGATGGCTCGCGCCGCATCACCCACATCACCGAGGTGATGGGCATGGAAGGCGATACCATCATCACCCAGGACATCTTCCTCTACGACCTGGTTGGTGAGGACGCCAACGGCAAGATCATCGGCAAGCACCGCTCGACCGGCATCGGCCGTCCGAAATTCTGGGAACGCGCGCGCTATTACGGCGAAGAGAAACGTCTTGCCGCTGCGCTCGACGCCGCGGAAGTGGCGCCGACGACGTGAGCAGGTCTGTACAGCCATGAACATGCAGGTTCTCGCCCTCGCCTTCCTCGCCACCGCCGCCGTAGGTGGCATTACCTGGGTCTTCCTCTATCCATTGCTGTCCGGGGAGCGGAAGGCCGAGAGCCGCCGCGCCTCGATCGGGCGCGCCGAAGCGCCCGCGGCCAAGCAGGCGGAGAAGAGCCAGCGCACGCGCCGCGAGCAGGTCGAGAGTTCGCTCAAGGATCTCGAGGCGAGGCGGGCGCAGGAAAAGAGCGTTCCGCTCCACATCCGCCTGTCGCAGGCGGGACTCGACTGGACGCCGCAAAAATTCTGGATCGCGTCCGCGGTCGTGGCCGGCGTGTTTTTCTTCGGTGCCTTGTTCGGCGGTGGCGGCCTGCTCGGCGCCGCCGGTCTGGCCTTTGCAGGCGGCTTCGGCCTGCCGCGCTGGGCGCTGGGTTTCCTGAAGACGCGTCGCGAGAACAAGTTCCTGGCGGCGCTGCCCGACGCGGTTGACGTGATCGTTCGCGGCATCAAGGCCGGCCTGCCGCTGTTCGAATCGATCAAGGTCGTCGCCGCCGACGCGCCGGAGCCGCTGCGCAGCGAGTTCCTGCAAATTATCGAGACGCAGGCGATCGGCATGCCGCTCGGCGAGGCCTGCGCCCGGCTCTACGATCGCATGCCGCTGCCAGAGGCAAATTTCTTCGGCATCGTTGTGTCGATCCAGCAGAAGTCGGGCGGCAACCTCTCCGAAGCGTTGGGCAACCTCTCCAAGGTTCTGCGCGACCGCAAGAAGATGAAGGAAAAGATCCAGGCGATGTCGATGGAAGCCAAGGCCTCGGCTGGCATCATCGGTTCGCTGCCGCCGATCGTGATGTTCCTCGTCTATCTCACGACGCCCGGCTACATCTCGCTGCTGTGGACCCATCCTACCGGCCAGCTCATGCTGGTTGGCTGCGTCGTCTGGATGTCGGTCGGCATCATGGTGATGAAGAAGATGATCAACTTCGATTTCTGATGGTGCCGTATGGTTGATTTACTCGTCACAAAGCTGCACGACGTCCACTTCATGACCATGCTGATGGCGGCCATCGCCGCCAGCGCCACCGTGTATACGCTGGTGATGCCGCTGTTCGCTGGCGAAGGGCTCTCCAAGCGCATGAAGGCGGTGGCAAGCGAGCGTGAGCGCATCCGGCAGCGCGAGCGCGAACGCCTCAACAAGAGCGAGAAGGTCTCGCTGCGCCAGACGCCAAAGCAACTCGTCTCCAGGGTCGTCGAGGACTTCAACCTCACCAAATGGCTGGCGCAGGAGGCCGCGCGCGACAAGCTCATCATGGCGGGCTATCGCGGCCATGCGCCTTACGTCACGTTCCTGTTCGCCCGCATGGTGGCCCCGCTCGTGCTGTTCGTCGGCTCGATCGTCTACGTGTTCCTGATCGCGCATATGGAGAAATCGATGCCGATCAAGATCGGCATGTGCGTCGGCGCCGCCTATGCCGGCCTCCAGGCGCCGATGCTGTTCCTCAAGAACAGGATCTCCAAGCGCCAGCTCTCGATCAAGCGAGCCTTTCCCGATGCGCTCGACCTGCTGCTGATCTGCATCGAATCCGGCATGTCGGTGGAAATGGCGTTTCGGAAAGTCGCCACCGAAATCGTCGGCCAGTCGATCGCGCTGTCGGAAGAGTTCACGCTGACCACCGCCGAGCTGTCCTATTTGCAGGACCGCAAAGTGGCCTATGAGAACCTGGCACGACGCACAGGGCTCGAAGGCGTCAAATCGGTGTGTCTCGCACTTCAACAGGCGGAGCGGTACGGCACCCCGCTCGGCCAATCCTTGCGCGTCATGGCTCAGGAAAACCGCGACATGCGCATGAACGAGGCCGAGAAGAAGGCCGCCGCGCTGCCGCCGAAGCTGACGGTGCCGATGATCGTGTTCTTCCTGCCGGTGCTGTTCGTCGTTATTCTCGGGCCGACCGGCATCAAGATCTCCGAGTTGCACTGACGCGGAGCGCGGACCGCACGCGGTCCGCATGGGCGGCTTCAGGATCGATTATGAAGATCAGTCGGGCTGGCTGAGCGAGGCGACCGGCGTCCGCTTCGGCGCACCGCGCGGGGAATCGTTGCGGCTCAGCATTTCCTTGAGATAGGCGACGTTGGCTGCGGCCTGATCCGGCGGCAGGTCCGCCTTCACGATGGTCTCGGCCTCAGTGAAGCGACCCTGGAGACCGACCACCAGGCCAAGATTCTGTCGCACCCGGGCGCTCGCGCGCGGCGAAGCATAGGCCTGCCGCAGCGCATCTTCCGCCTTGGGCAGGTCCCGCGACAGCATGTAGGACAGGCCGACATTGGAGAGCACGCCGGGATCGCCGGGCGCGATCTTCAGCGCGCTCGCATAGTAGGAGCGCGCCTCGTCGTGGCGACCCATCTGGTCGAGCGCGGCGCCCTGCACCGAGAGCAGGCGCCAATCCGGATTGTCGGGCGAATGCGCCTTGGACAGCACGTCAAACGCCTGCTGGAAATTACCATTGTCGGCGAGCGCGCGGCCGTATTGGGCGAGCAGCGCCTTGTTGCCGGGATTGGCAATGGTCGCCTGCTCGAGGACGGCGGCGGCCTGGGCGCGCTGGCCGTTGGCGCGCAAGGCCTGGCCATAGCCGAGGGCAGCCTCCGCATCCTTGGGATTGGCGCGGTAGCGCTCGCCATAGACCTCGACGGCGCGCGTGGGATCGGTGGGTGCGGCGGCTTCCGCCTTCGATCCGATCGAGCCGGTGACATCAGAGAGTTTTGACATTGCCGTGCAGCCGCCGAGGCTGACGGCCACCACCGCGATCAGCGAGGCAGACGCAAGAAGCCGGGCAGGACTGAACCGTTGACGCATGGCGCTTTGACTCTCGAGCCGATTGATCGAGCCGAACGCGCCAGCAATAAACTGTTAACCCTAATGGCCGGTTAACGCAGGGGTCCCGCTGCCTTACGGCAGGGTATCCGGTCGCACCTCACCGCCGAGGCCCAGATCGAGGCCGAGCGCACTCGCTTGCCGGTTCAAGTCCCGCAGCAATTGCAGTCTCTCGCGGGCTTGGCCCTGACTATCGACACCCTCACGCGGCAAGCTCGGCCATCGGCGCAGGAAGTCGTCACGATTGATCAGGCGATCGGCGCGGAGCTCGTCGAGCTGAACGCGATCGATGCCGAGCACATCGGCGGATTGCCCGATCAGTTGACGGAGCAGCGCCCCCACTGCTGCCAGCGCCTCGATCTCCGTATTGGGCCCGGACCTTGCGAACTTGCCGTCGAGATCCGCCCAGACACGGGAGGTGACGAGATGGGTGTAGAGCGTGTCCGCCCAGCTCTGCCCGCCGTCATCGTAGAAGGCGCGGCGCGACAGCAGCCGGCGGGCCAATTCCAGGAACTGCTCCCGCTTCAACGACGCGCATGAGGCGATCTCGATCGCCGACTGGATAGCCGGGTCGCGGGAGAAATCCCGCCCCACCGGGAGCATGATGACGCCGCCCGGCAGGTTCGAATCGAGCACCCTGAAGCCGCCATCGTTGCGCGGCCGTGAATACCGGGCGATCGCGAACCGGTACCCGGGCCGCTCGTCCCCGGACATTGGGCCGAAATGAATGATGTTGAAGCCGGCATCATCGCCGGCCTGCCCGGTCGAGGACGGACAGCAGAGCACATAGATCGTGCGCCAGAAATCCTCACCTGCGCCGCTCCGGGTCGCACGCGGATCGGGGATCGAATAGCGGGTAAGACCCTCGACATGCCGGTGTCCGTGCAGGACCAGATTGACGTTGAGCGAGGTGGCCGCTTCGAGAAAGGTCGCGGGCGCGGCGAGATACATCAGCGGCTCGTCCGGGGCGCCGAGAAACCGCTTTCCCTCGCCGGTCGCCTGCGGCAGCGGATGATGGTGCAGCGCCAGCAACCGCACCAGATTTTCCACCGGCTCGGCATAATCGGCGCGTCCACCCGAGCCAAGGCTGCCCGCGAGCTCGATGCTCAGCCGGGCGGAATCCGCGACCAGCGCGTTGTAGGCCCCCTCATCGATATTGCCGCTCGCAAGCATCGTCAGGCTTGCGCTGTTGGAATCGAGCAGCACCAGGTCGAGACCGGCCTGGCGGTAGTAGACGCTCTTCGAGGTCCGCGGCAGATGCAGATAGTCGTAGGCGTCGTGCCGGCCGCCGCGCTGGCTCGGACGCTTGACATCGTGATTGCCGGCGACCGCCTGGATGTCGGTGAACAGGCCGCTCTGCCGGAACGACGCGATGACCGCGAGCGCCTCGTCGAGCGCCCGCGGCGTCGGGTCGTTCACGAGATCGCCCGTGATCAGCAGGATTCGATCGGGAACATCCGCGAACTCTGCCATCGCCTCGCGGATCGCGCCGGTGAGGGCCTCAACTGTCGCAAGCAGCCGTCCTGACCCGTCCAGATGCAGGTCGGATATTTGCGCAACGACAAACGATCTATCCATATTGCGCCGCTCATTGCGAATGCTGCGTCGCCCAAACGATTGAGAGAAATGCCTTCGACGAAGAGATTCAGGCCAGTATCAATCCAGATCGGCATCAGCCGGGATGCACGCGCGTGCCTGCGCTCGGTACATGCAGAGACGCACGGCACAATCTAAAATATTCTGTAATAATGCCACACCCGCAGCGCTAGTAAAGCCCTGCGGCAGCACTCTCGTGAACGGCAGTTCTCAACGGAGCTACGAGGGCAGCCCAAACCCGGTTTCGCGAGACCGATCAATATTCGATGGCGAGACGCTTGCGGATTTCGTCAATGCGCTTGTCGAGCGCATCGAACCGCGCGTGGACCGAACGGTCGTGGAGATAGAACACGTAGCCGCCGGCAAGGAATGCGAAGACCCAGTGGTGATGCTCGACATAGCCAAAGACAGCCTCGATGGCCTGGCCAATGAATGTGACCACACTCCACACAAATTCCATTGCATTCCTCCCGGCACGCTTCGTCTACGGTCACCGGCGTTCTCTGCGCATCTGGCGGACCGTTGTCCGGAACCTAGCATGGCTCCTGATCCGCGAGTAGCGGCTCGCTGAACGGTGACGGCAAAGCCGATTGCAGCTATGGCAAAACTCTGCGAAGTCTTCTCCAACCGAATGACCCGGACCCGCCAATGCCTTCCGTCTTCGAGACGTCCTCGACCGCCACCCCGATCACTTTCGTCACCAAGTCGAGCTGGGATGCGGTGCGCGAAACGCTGCCGCCGGCGCAACGCCAATTCGCCATTGCGAGCGCCTTTGCCGCCAAGCCGGGCGGCTATCTCGCGCTGCCCACGCCCGACGGAGCCATCGCGCAGGTCCTGTTCGGCCTCGAGGACGACGGCATCAGAATGCGCGACCTGTTCCGGCCGGGCGCCCTGCCCGGCCTGCTGCCGGCGGGCACCTATCGCTTTGCCAATGCACCGCACGATGCGCGGCTGGCCACGCTCGCTTTTGCTCTGGGATGCTACCGCTTCGCCCGTTACCGCAAGGCTGATAGCCCCGACGTCCGGCTGGTGCCGCCGGATGGCGTCGACGCCGTCGAGATCAGCCGCATCGCGGATGCTGCGATGCTGGCGCGCGACCTCATCAACACGCCGTCCAACGACATGGGCCCGGCGGAACTGGCCGCAGCCGCGCAGGCGCTCGCGACCGAGTTCGGTGCCAGCTTTGCCTGCACGATCGGCGAGGACCTGAAGACGAGTTTTCCGCTGATCCATGCGGTCGGCATGGCTTCGGATCGCGCGCCGCGGCTGATCGACATCGTCTGGGGTAATCCTGCTCATCCCAAGGTGACGCTGGTCGGTAAAGGCGTCTGCTTCGACACCGGCGGGCTCGATCTGAAGCCGTCGAGCGGCATGCTGATCATGAAGAAGGACATGGGCGGCGCCGCCAATGTGCTGGCGCTGGCACGCATGGTGATGGACGCCAAGCTGAAGGTCCGGCTGCGCGTGCTGATTCCGGCGGTGGAGAACGCCGTCTCCAGCAACGCTTTCCGCCCGCTCGACATCTTCACCTCGCGCAAGGGCATCACGGTCGAGATCGGCAATACCGACGCGGAAGGCCGGCTCGTACTCGCCGACGCGTTGGCGCTGGCCGACGAGGAGAAGCCGGACCTGCTGATCGACCTCGGCACGCTGACGGGTGCCGCGCGCGTCGCGCTCGGGCCGGATTTACCGCCCTTTTACACCAATGATGAGACGCTTGCGGGAGACATCGCGCGCTGCGCAGTGAAGGAGAACGATCCGTTGTGGCGCATGCCGCTGTGGCCCGCTTACGATGCGTGGCTGGACTCCAAGACAGCCACCATCACCAACGCCCCTTCGGGCGGCTTTGCCGGCTCGATCATTTGCGCGCTGTTCCTGCAACGCTTCGTCGAGCAGGCGAAGAGCTGGCTGCATGTCGACATCTACGGCTGGACGCCATCGGCAAGGCCGGCGCGCCCCGAAGGCGGCGAGTGTCAGGCCGCACGCGCCATCTACACATTGCTGAGCGAGCGCTATGCATGATCCGCGGCTGACGCCGGCGCGGGGCGACCTCGCCGCGAAATATCTCGAAGGCAAGGTGAAGGCGGACCGCTTCGTCGCCGGCGAGGAGTTCGAGGTGGTTGAGGCGATCGCGGCCGTGCGCGAGCAGCCGTCGTCGAATGCGATGCTGATGACGGAAGCGCTGCGCGGCGAGCGCGTCACGGTCTACGACCGCAACGGCCAAGGCTGGGTCTGGGGCCAGCTTGCCGGCGACGGCTATGTCGGCTGGCTGCCTGATGCCGCGCTCATGAAGCCGGCGGCTGCGCCGACGCACAAGGTGAGCGCGCTCCGAACATTTGCCTTCCCCGGCCCCTCGATCAAGCTGCCGCCGACCGATACGCTCGTGCTGGGATCGAAGCTCGCAGCGGCGCGCGAGGATGGCACCTTCGCCGTAACGCGCGATGGAAAATATCTGCCCAAGGCGCATCTCGCAGCGCTCGATCATCGCGAGCCGGACTTCGCCGCGGTCGCCGAGCGCTTCGTCGGCACGCCCTATCTCTGGGGCGGCAAGAGCAGCCTCGGCATCGATTGTTCGGGCCTGGTGCAGGTCTCGCTGACCGCCGCGGGCATCGGCTGCCCGCGCGACAGCGACATGCAGCAGGCGGGCCTCGGCCGCGCGCTGGAGCCGCATGAACGGAGCATTCTGCAGCGCGGCGATTTGATCTTCTGGAAGGGCCACGTCGCCATCGTCCGCGACAGCGGCACCATGGTTCACGCCAATGCGCATCACATGGCGACGGTGATCGAGCCGATCGAGCCGGCGATTGCGCGGATCAAGCGGGCGGGCAGCGAGGTCGTCGCGATCAAGCGGCTCTGACCGAGGCTACGTCGCGACCGACCCATTTCCCGCCGTCTCCAGCCGGAACGCGGCCGCAAACAGCGCGCGCGTATAATCCGTCTTCGGATTCTTGAACAGCTCGGCCGCCTGCCCTTCCTCGACCACCTTACCACCGCGCATCACGATCAGATGGCTTGCAAGCGAGGCGACGACGCGCAGATCGTGCGAGATGAACATGTAGGTGAGGTCGCGCCTGCGCTGCAATTCACGCAGCAGGTCGACCATCTGCGCCTGGATGAGCATGTCGAGCGCGCTGGTGGGCTCGTCCAGCACCACGAAATCCGGCTCCAGCACCACCGCGCGCGCAATGCTGATGCGCTGGCGCTGGCCGCCGGAGAACTCATGCGGATAGCGGTAGCGGATATCCGGCTTCAGCCCGACATCCTCGAGCGCCTTGACGACGCGCGCCTCGCGCTCCTCGCGCGACAGTTTTGGTTGATGCACGGAGAGGCCTTCGCCGACGATGTCGGCGACCGACATGCGCGGACTGAGCGAACCGAATGGATCCTGGAACACGATCTGCATGTCGCGCCGGAAGGGGCGCATCTCCTTGAAACGCAGGCCCTGGATGTCTTTCCCCAGAAACACAATGCGCCCGTTCGAGGAGATCAGCCGCATCAGCGCCAGCCCGAGCGTGGTCTTGCCCGAGCCGGATTCGCCGACAACGCCGAGCGTCTCGCCCTTGCGCACGGCAACGCTGACGCCGTCAACCGCCTTGATGTGACCGACCGTCTTACGCATCAGTCCGCGCTTGATCGGAAACCACACTTTCAGATCATCGGCGGACATCACGACCGGCGCGTTCGGCTGCGGCGGCGCCGGATCCGGCTTCGGCTCCGCGGCGAGCAGGTCGCGCGTATAAGGATGCTTCGGACCGGTGAAGACCTGCTCGACCGGCCCCTGCTCGACAATCACGCCGCCCTTCATCACACAAACGGTGTCGGCGATGCGGCGCACGATGCCGAGATCGTGGGTGATGAAGAGCAGGCTCATGCCGAGCCGGGCACGGATTTCAGCCAGCAGCGTCAGGATCTGCGCCTGCACGGTGACGTCGAGCGCCGTGGTCGGCTCGTCCGCGATCAGCAGATCAGGCTCATTGGCAAGCGCCATTGCGATCATCACGCGCTGGCGCTGGCCGCCGGAGAGCTGGTGCGGATAGCTCCTCAGCCGCGTCTCCGGCTCGGGAATACCGACCTGCGTCAGCAATTCCAGCGTCCGCTCACGTGCCCGCGCATTGCTGGTCGGATTGTGCAGCTGGATGATCTCGCCGATCTGCGCCTCGATCGTGTGCAGCGGATTGAGCGAGGTCATCGGCTCCTGGAAGATGATGGAGATGTCGCTGCCGCGAACCTCACGCATCTGTTGCTCGGACCGATCGATCAGCTCCTGTCCCTTGAAGCGGATGCTGCCCGAAGGGTGCGAGGCATTCGGATACGGCAGAAGTTTCAGGATCGAGAGCGCACTGACCGACTTGCCGGATCCGGATTCGCCGACCAGCGCCACGCACTCGCCGCGCTTGATCTGGAACGACACCTTGTCGACCGCAAGCGTGGTGGCGCCGCCCTGGTGGAAGGCCACCGAGAGGTCGCGGACGGCAAGCAGGGGCTGGTTGATCGCGTCCATCACGCCCTCACTTGAACGTCTTGCGCGGATCGAAGGCGTCGCGCACGGCTTCGCCGATGAAGATCAGAAGCGACAGCATGATCGCGACCGAGAAGAAGCCGGAGAAACCGAGCCAAGGTGCCTGGACGTTGGACTTGCCCTGAGACAGTAACTCGCCGAGCGACGGCGAGCCGGGCGGCAGCCCAAAGCCGAGGAAGTCGAGGGCCGTGAGCGTCATGACCGACGAGGAGACAATGAATGGCAGGAACGTCATCGTCGCGACCATCGCGTTCGGCAGCAAATGCTTGAACATGATCACGGCATTCGACACGCCAAGCGCCCGCGCCGCCTGGATGTACTCGAAATTGCGTCCGCGCAAAAATTCCGCGCGCACGAGTCCCACCAGCGATACCCAGGAAAACAGGAGCAGGATGCCGAGAAGCACGAAGAAGCCGGGCACGAGCACTGACGACAGGATCAGCAGCAGATAGAGCGACGGGATGGCAGTCCAGATCTCGATGAAACGCTGGAACAACAGGTCGACCCAGCCGCCGAAGTAGCCCTGGATGCCGCCGGCGGCGACGCCGACGATCGAGGAAAAAATCGTGAGGCAGAGGCCGAACAACACCGAGATACGGAAACCGTAGATCAGCCGCGCCACCACGTCGCGGCCCTGATCGTCGGTGCCGAGCCAGTTGTATTCGAGGTCGCGGCAGCTCTTCAGCCCCTTTTTCTCGACCACCGGCTTGCACTGCGCCTCCGTCAGCATCCAGGTCGGCGGGGACGGCGCGGGCGTCGGCAAATCGAGATTATGGGTGTCGTAGGAGTAGCGGATCAGGGGCCAGACGATGCTGCCGCCCTTGTCCTTGATGAGCTTCTGCAAATAGGGATCGCGATAGTCGGCGGCGGTCTCGAAGTCGCCGCCAAAAGTCGTCTCCGAATAGGTGACGAAGGCCGGCCAGTAGAGATGGCCGTCATATTTGATCAGGAACGGCCGATCGTTGGCGATCAGCTCGGCGAACAGCGACACCACGAACAGGACCAAGAAGATCCAGAACGACCAGTAGCCGCGCCGGTTCGCCTTGAAATTCTCCCAGCGCCGCCTGTTGAGCGGCGACGGCGCGAACGGCTTGCGCGTGATCGGCACGGCCTCGCCGAGCGGTGTGCCTGTGGTGGTCTCGATCGGGGTCGGGGCGGTCAGCGTCATCAGACCTCCCGCGCTTCAAAGTCGATCCGCGGATCGATCCACATATAGGTCAGATCGGAGATCAGATTAACCACGAGGCCAACGAGCGAAAAGATGTAGAGCGTGCCGAACACGACTGGATAATCGCGGTTGAGCACGCTCTCGAAACTGAGCAGCCCGAGCCCGTCCAGCGAGAAGATGGTCTCGATCAGAAGCGAGCCCGAGAAGAAGGCGTGGATGAAGGCGCCGGGGAAGCCGGCGATCACGATCAGCATCGCGTTGCGGAAGATGTGGCCATAGAGCACCTGGTTCTCGCTACAGCCCTTGGCCCGCGCGGTCATGACATATTGCTTGCGAATCTCGTCAAGGAACGAGTTCTTGGTGAGTAGCGTCATGGTCGCGAACGCGCTCAGTCCCATCGAGATCAGCGGCAGAGTCAGGTGCCAGAAATAGTCGATGATCTTCCAGTACCAGGGGAATTGCGACCAACCGTCCGAGGTCAGCCCGCGCAACGGGAACAGATTGAAGAAGGAGCCGCCAGCGAACAGGATGATCAGGAGAATCGCGAACAGGAAGCCTGGAATCGCGAAGCCGACAATAATAATCGCCGACGTCCAGGTATCGAAGCGCGTGCCGTCCTTGACCGCCTTGCGGATGCCGAGCGGGATCGAGATCAGGTAGGTGATCAGCGTCAGCCAGATACCAAGCGAGATCGAGACCGGCAGTTTCTCCTTGATCAGCTGTATCACGCTGACATCGCGGAAATAACTCTTGCCGAAATCGAAGCGGGCGAAGTTCCAGACCATCAGCGCGAAGCGTTCCGGCGCCGGCTTGTCGAAGCCGAATTGCACCTCCAGCTTCTTGATGAAATCGGGGTCGAGCCCCTGCGCGCCGCGATATTTCGAGTTGATGGCGTCGCCGCCGGCTCCCAACTGTCCCGGCGCACGCTGCGCGAAATCACCGCCGCCCGAAATGCGCGAGCTGCCGCCGGTGTCCGCACCGGAGAGCTGCGCGATCACGCGCTCGACCGGCCCACCGGGCGCGAATTGCACGACAACGAAGGACACGAAGAGGATCCCGAGCAAAGTCGGGATCATCAGGAGGACACGACGGGCGAGATAGGCGCTCATGATTACTTCGCCTGCTCGAGCTTGGCCGCCTTGGCACCATCATGCCACCAAATGTCGGGAGCGCCGACGCCGTTGGCATAACGCGGCAGCTTCTGCGGATGACCGAATTGATCCCAGTAAGCCAGTCGGTGCGTCTTGTTGTACCATTGCGGCACCCAATAGCGGCCGGCGCGAAAAAGGCGGTCGAAGGCGCGGCAGGCGATGGTCAATTCTTCGCGGCTGTCGGCCGCCATGATCTTCTCGATCATGGCGTCGATGGCCGGACTGGCGACACCCGCGAGATTGTATGAGCCCTTGGTTGCCGCGACCTGCGAAGAAAAGAATGCGCGCATCGCATCGCCCGGCGTCGCCGACATGCTGAAGCGCTGGATCGTCATGTCAAAATCGAAATCTTCCTGGCGCGCCTTGTGTTGCACGGCATCGACGATGCGCACGCTCGCCTCGATACCGAGCGTCCCGAGGTTCTTGATGTAGGGCCCATGGTGCGGCTGGAAGGAGGGTTCGTCCAACAGGAACTCGATCTTGAAGACGTCGCCGTTCGGCAGCGTCCGCTTGCCGTCCTTGATAGGCAAGCCAGCCTCGCTCAGCAGTTGCTGGGCCTTGCGCAACAGGCTGCGGTCTTGCCCGGAGCCGTCAGATACCGGAGGCGCAAACGGTGCCGCGAACACGTCGTCGGGAACCTGCGCCCGGAATGGCTCCAGCAGCTTCAGCTCTTCCGGCGACGGAGGCTCGTCGCCCGCCATGAGGTCCGAGTTCTGGAACGGCGACACCGTACGGGCGTAAGCACCGTACATGATGGTCTTGTTGGTCCACTCGAAGTCGAAGGCATTGATCAAGGCCTCGCGCACCCGAGGATCCCTGAACTTGTCGCGTCGCGTGTTGATGAACCAGCCTTGTGCGCCGGACGGCGTGTCGTCGGGCACGACCTCCATCTTGACGCGACCGTCCTTCACAGCAGGAAAATCATAGCGCGTCGCCCAGATGCGCGAGGTGAACTCCTCGCGATAGAGATAGTTCTTGCCAGTGAAGCCTTCGAAGGCGACATCGCGATCGCGATAGAACTCATAGCGCACGACGTCGAAATTGTAGCTGCCCCGGCAAACCGGCAGATCGGCGGCCCACCAGTCCTCGACGCGTTCATATTCGATGTAACGGTTGACCTCGAACTTCCCGACCTTGTACGGACCCGAGCCCAACGGGACCTCCAGAGAGGTTTCGTCGAACGGGCGAGAGGCATAGTACGCTTTCGAGAAGATCGGCAGACTGGCGACATAGAGCGGCACGTCGCGCGCCCGCCCCTTGGCAAAAGTGACGACGAGTGTTGCGTCGTCGACAGCTTCCGCGCTGACCATGTCGCGCATCTGTACGATGATCAGTGGATGGCCCTTCGTCTTCAGCGCCGTCAGCGAAAACGCCGCGTCGTGCGCGGTGAGCTTCGTGCCGTCATGGAATTTCGCTTCGGGCCGCATCTTGAAGCGATAAACCAGTTTGTCAGGCGATATATTTACGGACCTGGCAGCGAGCCCGTACATAGCGTCCGGCTCGTCATTTGCTCGCACCATCAGCGGCGCAAAGGTCATGTCCATGCCGTGCGCGCCATCCCCTTTGAGGATGAAGGCATTGAGCGAGTTGAAGGTCTGGTAGGACTGGTTATACGCCTTGACCGACGGAATCAGCGAGAATGCGCCACCCTTCGGCGCTTCGACATTGACATAGTCGAACTGGCGGAAGTCGGCTGGATATTTGAGATCGCCGAAGGCCGACATGCCGTGGATCTCGGTGGGCATCTCCGAGGCACCCACGCCGCGGACCCAAGCTGCGCTGATCGCACCGCCGATACCGAGGCTCAGCACATGCCGGCGTGAAAGCTGCGCCATGCGCAAATGCTTCCTCAAGAGCGTTTTCCGATGCGCGCCGCCTTCTCAGTGTCGTACCACCACAGCGTCGGTAGGCCGGACCGGCCGTATTTCGGCAGCGGTTCGGCATGGCTGAAGCGGTCCCAGCGGGCGTAGCGCGAGAAGCCGTAGGTGAATTGCGGAACGAGATAGAAATTCCACAGCAGCACACGATCGAGCGCGTGGGTCGCGGCGACCAGCTCGCCGCGGTCCTTGGCGTAGATCACCTTCTCGATCAGCGCATCGACCGCGGGATTCTTGATGCCGATGGTATTGCGCGCACCGGGCATGTCGGCGGCCTGCGAGCCCCAGTACTCGCGCTGCTCGTTGCCGGGCGAGAGTGACTCGCCCCATTGATCGATGATCACGTCGAAGTCGAAGCTGCGCAGCCGGTTCTGGTATTGTGCGTCGTCGACAACGCGGATCGAGGCGCTGACGCCGATGCGCTCCAGCGACGGCTTGTAGAACAGCGCGATGCGCTCGGACGACGGATCCTGCACCAGGATCTCGACCGTCAGCGGCTTGCCGGTGCTATCTACCAGCTTGTGGTCACGCACCTCGAAACCGGCGTCCTTCAGGAGCTTCGCCGCTTCGCGTAAGTTGGCGCGCACGGCTTCCGGATTGCCACCAACCGGATTCTGGTAGGCCGAGGTGAAGACCTCGGCCGGCACCTTGTCCTTCATGGTCTGAAGAATCTGTAGCTCCAGCCCCTCAGGCAATCCGGACGAGGCGAGCTCCGATCCCTCGAAATAGCTGTTGATGCGCTTGTACTGGCCGTAGAACAGCTGCTTGTTCATCTCCTCGAAGTCGAAGGCGTAGTTGAAGGCGCGGCGAAGCCGGGCGTCCTTGAACTGGTCGCGGCGGATGTTGAAGACGAACGCCTGCATGCGGCCGGAATCGTTGATCGGAAACTCTTCCTTGAGCACTCGCTTGTCGGCGACCGCAGGGAAGTCATAGGCCGTCGCCCACTGCTTTGCGGAGTTTTCCGCGATCCAGTCGGCCTGGTCGGCCTTGAACGCCTCCAGTGCGACGAGGTTGTCGCGGAAGAACTCGAAGCGCAGCTCGTCGAAATTGTTGGTACCGATCTGGCTCGGAACATTGGCGCCCCAATAATCCTTCACCCGCTCGAGCTTGATTGAGCGTCCGGCGACGAACTCCTTGATCTTGTAGGCACCCGAGCCGAGCGGCGGCTCCAGCGTGGTCGCGCCGACGTCGCGCTTGCGCCCCTGTGCATCGGTGCCTTCCCACCAATGCTTCGGCAGCACCGTGAGTTCGCCGACGATGGTCGGCAATTCGCGATTTCCCGGCGCGTCGAAGGTGAACTTGACGTCGCGCTCGCCGCTCTTTTCGGCCTTGGTCACGTGACGGTAGTAGGACGCGTACATCGGTGACTGCTTCTTCAGCGTCTCCAGCGAGAAGATCACGTCCTCCGGCGTCACCGGCTTGCCGTCGTGCCAGTGCGCTTCCTTGCGCAGGCGGTAGGTCACCCAGGAAAAATCGTCCGGGTGCTGCGCGGATTCTGCAAGCTCGCCGTATTCGGTGGCGACCTCGTCCTGGGCGCGGGTCATCAGCGTTTCGTAGATCAGCGCCGAGGCAGGCGCGAGCGAACCCTTGATGCCGGCAACCGCGATGTTGAAATTGTCGAAGGTCCCGATCGAGATCAGGCGGGCCGAGCCACCCTTTGGCGCGTCCGGATTGACGTAGTCGAAGCGCCTGAAATCAGCGGGATATTTGACGTCGCCGAACAGCGACAAAGCATGCCGCCAGGGCAGTTCACCCGTGGATTGCGCCTCGGCCGCGCCGATGAAGGAGACGCCCGCTGCGGAACCGAGGGCGGGGAGCGCAGCGACAGCGGCGCCGGTGAGCAGAAGATCGCGTCGGGTAATGGCCAAATCAACATCCCAGTCTTGAAGGAGGTTACCCCTTTAAGGGCTCAATATAGGCGAGGTTTCGACCGAATATGTTGCTTTTTCCTCATGTTGGAAGTCCCGCCGGGCGGTTCGCTGCGGCCAAACGCCCCGATAACAAGGCCGCGAGGCCTAGATACGGAAACGGCCAGGCTTTTCAGCCTGGCCGCGCATTCCAAGATCGATGGCCGAGAAGCGTTACTTGGCTGCGGTCGGCAGCGGCTTCGGGCTGTCGGAGAGGCTGTTCAGGTAGGCGATCACGTCGGCGCGCTCGCTGTCCTTCGGGATGCCGGCAAAGCCCATCGCAGTACCCGGGACAGCCGCCTTGGGATTGGAAATGAACTTGTTGAGCGCCTCGAAGTCCCAGGTGCCGCCCTTGCTCTTCATGCCGGCCGAGAAGTTGAAGCCGCCGCGGCCTTCGCCGACATGGTCGCCCACGACGCCAAAGAGGTTCGGGCCAACACGATTCGGGCCGCCCTTTTCGAAGGTGTGGCAGGCGCCGCACTTCTTGGCGGCGGCCGCGCCCTTCTCGACGGAGGCGGTCTGGAGCAGCTTTTCGATCGGCTCGGAGGGCGCAGCAGCGGCAGCGCCGCCCTTGTCGCCGGCCACTTCCTTCACGGCGATCTCGAAGCCCGGCTTTTCCGGAAATTTCGGCGAAAACAGCGCCTGAGCGGTGAAGCTCGTCACCAGTAGAATGAGACAGGTGCCGAGAACGGCACCGAGGATCTTATTGAGTTCGAAGGAGTCCATTTCCGGCCAGGCCCCACACCGCGAGAAGGATCGAACGGCCCCAACGGCCGCCAGACGAGCCTCAGGAGAATCAATCGTTCCTTATTGTTTCCCCGAGTTTTGCCATTGAGATATCGGTTTGCCCGGGGTCTGGCAACCCGTATAAGCGACCCGGCTTTCGCCCCATCCCCATTCCATTTCTCGACGCGGAAAACATCCCGTTTCCAGGCCCTTGAACCGATGACCAATCCTCGCATCCTGGTGTTGATCCCGGCCCGCATGGCCGCCACCCGCCTGCCCGGCAAGCCGCTTGCCGATATCGCCGGCCTGCCGATGATCGTGCATGTGATGCGCCGCGCCGAGGCCGCCGGCATCGGCCGGGTCGCAGTCGCAACCGACACAGTGGAAATCGCCGCGGTCGTAACCGCCCATGGCGGCGAGGCAGTGATGACCTGCCCCGAGCACCCCTCCGGCTCCGACCGCATCCATGAAGCCATGCTGAAGCTCGATCCGGACGGCAAGGCCGAGATCGTCGTCAATCTCCAGGGCGATTTCCCGACGATTGCGCCCGAGAGCCTCCGCGAGGTGCTTCCCCCCTTCGCCGATCCCGCGGTCGACATCGTGACGCTGGCCTCGCAGATCCACACCGATGAGGAGGACCTCGCTCCCAGCGTCGTCAAGGCCGTCGGCACCCGCATCGGCCCCAGACGGCTGCGGGCGCTCTATTTCACCCGCGCCACCGCACCTTATGGCGACGGACCGCGCTACCACCATATCGGCGTCTACGCCTACCGCCGCGCCGCGCTGGAGCGGTTCGTGTCCCTGCCGCCGTCGCCCCTGGAACGTCAGGAGAGTCTGGAGCAGCTGCGGGCCGTGGAGGACGGCATGCGGATCGACATCATGATCGTCGACAGCGTGCCGCGCGGCGTCGACACTCCGCCCGACCTCGAAACCGCCCGCAGCATCCTTTCCAAATCCTGAGCCGCTGTTACAAGGCCGAGCATGAGCAAGCTGAAAATCGCATTCCAGGGCGAGCCCGGAGCCAATTCCCACATCGCCATCGTCGAGGCCTATCCCGACGCCGAGCCGTTGCCCTGCGCCACCTTCGAGGACGCGCTGTCGGCGATTTCGTCGGGAGAAGCCGATCTCGGCATGATCCCGATCGAGAATTCGGTCGCCGGCCGCGTCGCCGACATTCATCATCTACTGCCGGCCTCCGGCCTCTTCATCATCGGCGAATGGTTTCTGCCGGTCCGGCACCAGCTGATGGCCGTGAAGGGGACGAAGCTGTCCGACATCAAGAGCGTCGAGAGCCATGTGCATGCGCTCGGCCAGTGCCGGCGCATCATCCGCAAGCTCGGCATCAAGGGCATCGTGCACGCCGACACCGCCGGCAGCGCCCGCGACATTTCCGAGCGCAATGACAAGACGGTCGCAGCGATCGCTTCGCGGCTGGCCGCAAAAATCTACGGCCTCGACATCCTGGCCGAGGACATCGAGGACGAGGCGCACAACACGACGCGCTTCGTGGTGCTGGCGCGCGAGCCGAAATGGGCCGCGCAAGGCTCGAGCGCGCTGGTCACCACTTTTGTCTTCCGGGTGCGCAACCTTCCGGCAGCGCTCTACAAGGCGCTGGGCGGCTTTGCCACCAACGGCGTCAACATGACCAAGCTCGAGAGCTACATGGTCGACGGCAATTTCTTCGCCACGCAGTTTTATGCCGATGTCGACGGCCATCCAGACGACAAGGGCCTCGCGTTCGCGATCGAGGAGCTGAAATTCTTCTCGCGCGAATTCCGCATCGTCGGCGTGTATCCGGGGCATCCTTTCCGCGCGACGATGGAGTAGCGGCTTACGCCGCCTGCTTCGCCAGCCCGAACGCATCCCCCAGCAGCGAATACGACTTCTTCCGCGCGTCGTGGTCGTACACCGCCGTGATCACCATCAACTCGTCCGGCTTGCTGGCATCGATCAGCGGCTGAAGTTTTTTCTGCACCGTCGCCGGATTGCCGACGAACAGGCGCGATCGGTTGCGGGCAATCGAGGTGCGCTCGGAGTCCGTATAGGGATACGCGAGCGCCTCCTCGACGCTCGGCAGCGGAAGATACTGGCCGCGGTCGCGGCGCAGGCGGTTGAGATCGAAAGAACTCGCGAGCCTCTCGGCCTCCTCGTCGGTGTCCGCCGCGATAGCGGCGACCGCCAGGATCGCCTGCGGGCTCGCGCTCCACGCCGACGGCTGGAAACGGTTACGGTAATGCACCATCGCGTCGATCGCGTCGTGGGACGCGAAATGATGGGCGAAGGCGAAGCCCATGCCGACCTGGGCGGCCAATTCCGACGAGTAGTCGCTGGAGCCGAGCAGCCAGATCGGCGGCAGTGGCGTGTCGTCGGGCATCGCGACGACGTTGTGGTACGGATGTCCCGAGGGGAATTCGCGGGTCTGCCACAGGATCAGTTCGTGCAGCCGCTCCAGGAAATCATCGCCCTCGCGGCGGTCGAGCCGGCTGCGCAGCGCGTAGGCCGTGGCGCCGTCGGTACCCGGCGCACGGCCGAGGCCGAGATCGATGCGGCCGGGAAACAGCGCCTCCAGCATCTTGAAGCGCTCGGCCACCACCAGCGGCGCGTGGTTGGGCAGCATCACGCCGCCTGAGCCGACGCGGATGTGCTTCGTCACCGCCGCGATCTGCCCGATCATCACGTCAGGCGCCGGGCTCGCGACGGAGGCGAGATTGTGATGTTCGGCGAGCCAGTAGCGGACATAGCCGAGCCCATCGACATGGCGCGCCAGATCGATGCTGTTGCGCAGCGACGCGGCGGGCTTTGTGCCTGTGGTGACGACGGAGAGGTCGAGGACTGAGAGCGGGATCATGGCGCGCTAACGTAGTGAAGGGCCGCGCGGCAGCAATGGGCAGAGTGCGCAGATCTGACGTGTGCGGGCCGCGAACCGGTCCACCCGGTCGAGGCATGACGTTGGGATAGGCACCTAGTCCGTCGCCAGGAGATTCACATTGCCCACCAACGAAAAACGAATTAATCGATCGCAGAAATTCATCGATACATTGATTTTATTTACTTATTTATAATTTTCGGACATTCCCACCCAACCCGACTGCGGCGCAATATTTGGCATATTAATCCGGTAAGTGGGCCACTTCCCACTATCGATGGGCTGTCGAGGAAACCCCTTTGCCCTATCTTAGCGTCTCTCGCGCTCGACCCGCCGGCCGCCTGAGACTGGAGTAAGTGGTGCCATGACCGATCCGACGAATCCTGCCCAAGCCGATGGTCAAGACGGGCACCTCGCTTCGAAGCGGCCTGCGATCTCCTTCGAGTTCTTTCCGCCCAAGACCGAAGATATGGAGCGGAATCTCTGGGACACAATCAATCGCCTAGCCCCGCTCGACCCGAAATTCGTCTCGGTGACCTATGGCGCCGGCGGCTCGACCCGTGAGCGCACCCATTCGACCATCTCGCGCATCCTCAAGGAGACCGCGCTGCTGCCGGCCGCGCATCTGACCTGCGTTGGCGCTTCGCGCGGCGAGATCGACGAGATCGTCGACCGCTATCACGAGGTCGGCGTCCGCCATATCGTCGGCCTGCGCGGCGATCCGCCCGGCGGCATCGGCACGCCCTATTCCAGCCATCCCGACGGCTATCAGAGCTCCGCCGAGCTCGTCGCCGGGATCAAGAAGCGGCATGGCGACATCGAGGTGTCGGTCTCGGCCTACCCCGAGAAGCATCCCGAAGCCCGCGACTTCGACGCCGATATCGACACGCTGAAGGCCAAGGTCGATGCGGGCGCTGCGCGCGCGATCACCCAGGTGTTCTTCGATAACGACCTCTATTTCCGCTATCTCGACCGCGTGCGTGCGCGGGGGATCAACATCCCGATCGTACCGGGCATCATGCCCATGCACAATTTCAAGCAGGCCCGCAATTTCGTCACCCGCGCCGGCACCAGCGTGCCGGACTGGCTCGCCGAAAAGTTCGAGGGCCTCGATGACGATGCGGAGACCCGCAAGCTGGTGGCGGCCACCGTCGCCGCTGGCCAGGTGCAGAAGCTGGCGAAGCGCGGCGTCGACACTTTCCATTTCTACACCATGAACCGCGCCGATCTCGTGTTCGCGATCAGCCATTTGCTCGGCATTCGCGCCAAGACCGTCCAGAAGGCTGCGTAAGACAACATGACAGTACCCGTTTCGCCCAAGCGAACTGCCCTGCTCAACGCCGCGCGCGAACGCATCCTCGTGCTCGACGGCGCCATGGGCACGATGATCCAGAACCTCCAGTTCGACGAAGCCGCCTTCCGCGGCGAGCGCTTCAAGAATTTCCACCGCGACCTCCGCGGCAACAACGATCTGTTGATCCTGACCCAGCCGCAGGCGATCGAGGACATCCACGCTGCGTACTTGCGCGCCGGTGCCGACATCGTCGCGACCAACACCTTCTCCACGACCTCGATCGCACAGGCCGACTACGATCTCACCGACATCGTCTACGAGATGGCGCGCGAAGGCGCTCGCCTCGCCGGCAATGCCGCGCGGCGTGTCGAGGCTGAAGATGGAAAGCCGCGCTTCGTCGCCGGCGCCCTTGGACCTACCAACCGCACCGCCTCGATCTCGCCCGACGTCGCCAACCCCGGCTACCGCGCCGTCACGTTCGACGATTTGCGTAAGTCCTACGGCGAGCAGATCCGCGGCCTGATCGACGGCGGCGTCGACATTCTCCTGGTCGAGACCATTTTCGACACCCTGAACGCCAAGGCGGCGCTCTATGCGATCGCCGAGATCACGGAAGCCCGCGGCATCGATATGCCCGTGATGGTGTCGGGCACCATCACCGACAAGTCCGGCCGCCTGCTGTCAGGACAGTTGCCCGAAGCGTTTTGGCATTCGGTGCAGCACGCCAAGCCCGTGACCATCGGCTTCAACTGCGCGCTCGGTGCCGAAGACCTGCGTGCGCATATCGCCGATATCGGCCGCGTCGCCGATACTCTCGTCTGTGCTTATCCCAATGCCGGCCTGCCCAACGAGTTCGGCCAGTATGACGAGACGCCGGAATACATGGCGCGGCTGGTCGGCGAGTTCGCTGCGTCCGGCCTCGTCAACATCGTCGGCGGCTGCTGCGGCACCACGCCGGACCATATTGCCGCGATCGCCACCGCCGTCGCTCCGCACAAGCCGCGCATCGTGCCGGAGATCGAGCCGCGCTTAAGGCTCTCCGGCCTCGAACCCTTTATTCTGACGGACGCCATCCCCTTCGTGAATGTCGGCGAGCGCACCAATGTCACCGGCTCTGCCCGCTTCCGCAAGCTGATCACCGCCGGCGACTACACGGCGGCACTGCAGGTCGCCCGCGACCAGGTCGAGAACGGCGCGCAGATCATCGACGTCAACATGGACGAGGGCTTGCTCGACTCCGAAGCCGCGATGGTGACCTTCCTCAACCTCGTCGCCGCCGAGCCCGACATCGCCCGCGTCCCGGTGATGGTGGACTCCTCGAAATTCTCGGTGATCGAGGCCGGCCTGAAATGCGTGCAGGGCAAGCCGGTCGTCAATTCGATCTCGATGAAGGAAGGCGAGGAGAAGTTTATCCACGAGGCCAACATCGCGCGGCGCCACGGCGCGGCTGTGGTGGTGATGGCGTTCGACGAAGTCGGCCAGGCCGACACCTTCAAGCGCAAGACCGAGATCTGCAAGCGCGCCTACGATATCCTGGTGAACCGCGTCGGCTTCCCGCCAGAAGACATCATCTTCGATCCCAACATCTTTGCGATCGCGACCGGCATCGAGGAGCACAACAATTACGGCGTCGACTTCATCGAGGCGACGCGCTGGATCCGCAAGAACCTGCCGGGCGCGCACATTTCTGGTGGTGTGTCCAACCTGTCGTTCTCGTTCCGCGGCAACGAGCCGGTGCGCGAGGCGATGCACTCGGTGTTCCTGTATCACGCCATCAAGGCCGGCATGGACATGGGCATCGTCAACGCCGGGCAGATGATCGTCTATGACGACATCGATCCGGAGCTACGCCAGGTCTGCGAGGACGTCATCCTCAACCGCGATCCCGGCGCATCCGAGCGCCTGCTCGCACTCGCCGAGAAATTCCGCGGCAACAAGACCCAGACCAAGGAAGCCGATCTTGCCTGGCGCGAATGGCCGGTGGCGAAGCGGCTGTCCCACGCGCTCGTGCACGGCATCACCGAATTCATCGAAACCGATACGGAAGAAGCTCGCAAGGAATCGTCGCGGCCGCTCGACGTGATCGAGGGCCCGCTGATGGCCGGCATGAACGTGGTCGGCGATCTCTTCGGCGACGGCAAGATGTTCCTGCCGCAGGTGGTGAAATCCGCGCGCGTGATGAAGCAGGCGGTGGCCTGGTTGATGCCGTTCATGGAGGAGGAGAAGGCGCGCAACGCCGCGAACGGCATCGAGACCGGCAAGAATTCGTCGGCCGGCAAGATCGTGCTTGCGACCGTCAAGGGCGACGTCCACGACATCGGCAAGAACATCGTCGGCATCGTGCTCCAGTGCAACAATTACGAGGTGATCGATCTCGGCGTCATGGTGCCTGCTTCGAAGATCGTCGAGACCGTGAAGGCGGAGAAGGCCGACATCGTTGGTCTCTCCGGCCTGATCACGCCCTCGCTCGACGAGATGGCGTTCTTCGCCGGCGAATTGCAGCGCGAAGGCTTGAAGCTGCCGCTCTTGATCGGCGGCGCAACGACGAGCCGCGTGCATACCGCCGTGAAGATCGACCCGAGCTATCGCGCCGGCCCCGTGGTGCATGTCAACGACGCCAGCCGCGCCGTCGGCGTCGCCTCCTCGCTGCTGAGCCCCGAGAAGCGCGAGGCTTACGCTGCTGATGTGCGCGCCGAATACGCAAAGATCTCCGACGCACATTTCCGCGCCCAGGCCGACAAGAAGCGGTTGAAGCTGGATGTAGCGCGCAAGAACCGCGTGCCGGTCGACTTTGCCGCGAACAAGCCGGTGAAGCCGACCTTCCTCGGCATCCGGAGCTTTGACGCATACGACCTCGCCGAGCTCGTGCCCTATATCGACTGGACGCCGTTCTTCCAGACGTGGGAGCTCGCTGGCCGTTTCCCCGCCATTCTCAACGATGCCAAGGTCGGCGAAGTCGCGCGCTCGCTCTATGATGACGCGCGAAAAATGCTCGACCTGATCGTCAAGGAAAAATGGTTCCGGGCGCGCGCGACCGTCGGCTTCTGGCCGGCGAATGCGCAAGGCGACGATATCGTGCTCTACGCCGACGAGAGCCGCACCAAAAGCATCGCGACGCTGCACACGCTGCGCCAGCAGCTCGAGAAGCGGGAGGGCCGTTTCAACGCTGCGCTGTCCGACTTCATCGCGCCGGTGGACACGGGCGTACCCGACTATATCGGCAGCTTCGTCGTCACCGCGGGAATCGGCGAGGATGTGATTGCCGACCGGTTCAAGATGGCCAATGACGACTACTCCTCGATCCTGTGCAAGGCGCTGGCCGACCGCTTGGCCGAAGCCTTCGCCGAGCGCATGCATGCCCGCGTGCGCCGCGAGTTCTGGGCCTATGCGCCGGACGAGGCGCTCTCCCCCGATGACCTGATCCTGGAGAAATACCAGGGCATCCGCCCCGCGCCCGGCTATCCCGCGCAGCCCGATCACACCGAGAAGGCGACGCTGTTCGAGCTGCTCGATGCGGAAGCCACCGCCGGCGTGCAACTGACCGAGAGCTTTGCGATGTGGCCGGGCTCATCCGTGTCCGGGCTCTATTTTGCGAACCCCGCGAGCTACTATTTCGGCGTCGGCAAGATCGAGCGCGACCAGGTCGAAGACTACGCCGCGCGCAAGGGCATGACGGTGGCCGAGACCGAGCGCTGGCTCGCGCCGGTGCTGAACTACATCCCGTCGCGAGAAGAGGCCGACAAGGCTTTTGCGGCGACGCCGGCAAACGACGAGACCTCAAAGGACCTCGCCTCGCATCCGCAGGGCTGCACCTGCGCGGTGCATCTTGTTTGGCAGAAGAAACGCGCGGGCGCGGGGTAGGCGCTCGCTGTCGTCCCGGCGACGGCAGGGGAAGCGGGCTCCTCCAACGCAAAAAGCGAAAAACAACCCCATACACAGTAGAAATGGGGTTGAAACGTTTGAGTAATTTCGGTCTTGCCGAAACGGCTTGCTCCGTCGGGCAAAACACCTGTATCAATGCATGATCGCCAGCCGCGCCCGCTTGGTCCTCACCGCCTCGCCCATCGCCATCATTCCGGGCTCGCGCTTCCGCCTTCACTCCCGAGATGACGGATTTGTAAGTGGCGCTCGCGGGCGAATCAGCAGCCCATCGCGAGACGAGGCCAACGGAGCCATGCCGTGTCGCGCCATCATACGCTGCCGCCGATCGTCCATACGCCTGCGCCTCCCAAGCCAAGGGAGACCCGACGACGCCGCGGCGTCGGATCCGCGCAAGGCATCTTCGCTGCCGACGAAGCTGACGAGACCGAAGACAGCAGCGCGCCCGCCCAGCCGACCCTTGCCGGTAGCACCGGCCGCGCGACGCAAGGCGCGCCACCATTCAACGCCGCCGAGCAGCACATCGCATCAACCACCGGCAAGCTGAGCTCCGGCACACTGAGGACGATGCTCGAGGTTCAGGAACAGACGAGCGCAGAGAGCAGCAAGGACAAGCTCTAGGCCCGCGCGCTGAACGCGGACGGCGTCCGCGCTGTCACTGTGAGCCCTTCACCCCTTCGGCGGCGCCAGCGGCTGCACGATCTCCGCGAACGGCGCCAGCGCCTCGCAACGTTCGGCATGCGCCGACAGCTCCGGGTAATGTGCGGCATCGAACAGCTGCGGATGCGCTTCGCGGGTGAAGCGCACAACACAGGCGACCGCGATGTCGGCGTGGCCGATGCGGTCACCCAGCCAGTATGACGTCGTGACCTTGGCGCGCTCGGCTTCGAGCACGCTCAGCACGTCACCGATCTGCGCCTGGCAACGCTCGACCCACAGCGCAAGCTGCTCCTTCCGCAGCACGCGCTCGTAGAGCAGGCTGACCGCCTTGTCGCCGAGACCAGAAGCGAGCGCGCAGATGCGCAAGTGCCGCCGACGCTCGGCGCCGCTGCGCGGCAGCATCGCCTTGTCTGCACCGACGAGCTCGTCGAGATAATCGAGGATGATGGTGCTCTCGATCAGCACCTCGCCGTCATCGAGCACCAGGGTCGGCACGCGGCGCAGCGGATTATACGGCGCGATCTTGTCGGCATCGCCGAAGGTGGACCACGGTCTGTGCTCGAAGGCGAGGCCGTAAAGCCGGAGCGCAATCGCGACGCGGCGGACGAAGGGGGAGTCGAATTGGCCGATCAGGAACATGGTAACCTCTCGTCATTGCCAGGCTTGACCCCGGCGGATTTCGCTTCGCACCAACTGGGCCACGAAACTAAAGGCGGTGCCCAATGGCAACAGCCGGACGTTTTCGCGTCCCCCACGCCTCAACTCCACCTTGCCGAACAAATAGTCGCATGGTTCATTCCGTGGAACCTTGGGGAAGGCAAATGAATCGGCGGTTGGGGGCGGCAGCGGTTTGCGTGGCGCTTGGCGCGGTCTCGCTGACCGGCGGCGCGCTTGCGGCCGATCTGCCGGTGAAGGCGCAACCAAAACCTGTTGATTTCAATCCGTTCTGGGCCGAGGCGGAGTACCTCGCCTGGAGCGTGACCGGCGACAAGCTGCCGGCGCTGGTGACGACGGCTCCTGTCGGCACGCCGCTGGGCGTGGCCGGCGTGCTCGGGGCGCCCACCACCACCGTGCTGTTCGGCAATTCCAGCGTCAACAATGACTGGCGCTCGGGCGGACGCATCACCGCCGGCTACTGGTTCGACCCGCAGCGCAGCCGCGGCATCGAGGCTTCGTTCTTCGGGCTGGAGAACCTCTCGACCGGATTTGCGACCGCTACCAACGCGAATCCGATCCTGACACGGCCCTTCACCAACGCGCTGACGGGATTTCCCGACGCGCTGATCGCAGGTTTTCCGGGCCTCGCCACCGGCAATGTCAGCGCAAGCGAGACATCGCGCCTGCTCGGCGCCGGCGCGCTCTATCGCCAGGATCTCGGCATGTGGAGCGGACAGCGCGTCAGCGCGCTAATTGGCTATCGCTATCTGCGATCGTCCGACACGCTGACGATCTCGGATACCGCGACCATTCCTGCCTTTGGCACCTTCAGCCCGACCGACAATTTCAAGGCGGCGAGCAACTTCCACGGTCTTGACCTCGGTCTCACCGGCGACTGGCGCAATGGCCCGTGGTCGCTGGAGTGGCGCGGCAAGGTCGCGCTCGGCGCCAATTTCAACAGCGCCGACATTTCGGGCTCGACGATTTCGACCGTGGGCGGCGTCACCACGACGGCCCCGGGCGGTTTCCTCGCGCTGTCCAGCAATATCGGCCATTACGACCAGACCCGCTTCGCCGTGGTGCCGGAGCTGTCGCTGAAGGCGGGCTATCAGGTTGCGCCCGCCTGGCGCCTGACCGTCGGCTACGATTTGCTGTACTGGACCGGCGTGCAGCGTTCAGGCGGCCTGATCGACACCACCGTCAATCCGAACCTCACGCCGCCGCCGGCCGGCGGCGGGCCGAACCGGCCCGCTCCAGTGTTCAACACCACGAACCTGGTGGCGCAGGGTTTTAGTTTCGGCGTGCGCTATAATTATTGAGCGTGGGGCGAACGCGATCGCCTCAGACCGTCATTGCGAGCGCAGCGATGCAATCCAGAATCTTTCCGCGGAGGCAGTCTGGATTGCTTCGTCGCAAGGGCTCCTCGCAATGACGGCGTAGCCGCGAGATGATGCGCCGATTTGAAGAGCGATCGGGCCCACACACTTCGTCATTGCGAGCGCAGCGAAGCAATCCAGAATCCCTCAGCGGAAAGACTCTGGATTGCTTCGCTGCGCTCGCAATGACGGTGGGGAAGCAGCGCTGTACTATTCGATGATCGGTACGTGCTTCGCCGCGGGCGCGGTGACGTCGAGGCTCGGATTGTCCGTCGGGATCGTGAAGCAGATCACCAACTGTAGTTGCAATTGTGCTAAGATACATTCGCAAGGCAATTGAGGTCACATATGCAGCCACGCCGCCATGAGCCGTTCGCAACGGCTCTCGCGGATAACAGGGAGAAGTTGCCATGGGCGTTGTCCTGACCACGGGTAAGATCAGCGCGCTGACCGCCATCACCAAGATCCTTCCCGATCATGCCGAAGCGTTACGCAAGACACTTCAGGGACTGACGGCTGCGAACGGCGGCAAAATCGCTTCTCTGGGGACGATCCATATCGTGCGCTGGGTCATTTTCGACAATGACACGCGGTTGTTGTTTGCGACGAATTTCGATGGCAGCGTCGAAGACTATATGCGCGATTTCGCCGAGCGGGCACCCGAGGGAATCGACGCGATCTGGGGCCATTGTGAAGGATATCCGGGCGCGCGCGATTATCCCAAGCTGCGCGATTACATTCTCGGAAGCGCCATCGAGACCACCGGCTATTACTGCGCCTATCCGAATTCCACCGTCACCGACATCAACAAGGCGCTGGACTGGAAGGGCAAGTTCGACACGTTCCTCGACCAGATCGGCTGACGCGAATGGCTGCCCAGCCCGCAGCCGGCGACCTGGATCGGAATGATATCCAGGGGATGGCGATGCGGCCGTATCGCTTCCCGTTCGCGCATTATCATCTGCTGAACGTGAGCGACCCGGCTCGCGCCCGACGATGGTTCGGTGGCGTTGCCGGGCGATGCACGACCGTGGCAAATCTGGACGCATCGCCTTCGCCGGCCTTCAACGTCGCCCTCTCGTGGCAAGGTCTGTCCGCGATAGGTCTGCCGGAGGCCAGCCTGTCGAGTTTTCCGCAGGAATTCCAGCAGGGAATGGCTACGCGCGCCGATCGGCTCGGCGATGTCGGCGATAGCGCTCCGGCACGGTGGGACGCACCGTTCAACACGAGTGTACACGCGCTCGTCGTAGTGAGTGCGATGACGCTCGCGGATCGCGATGCCGCTTCGGCAGCATTGCTGTCTGATTTGAGCGACAACGGCTTGACCGCAGCGGGTGCCATCGATGCGCAATTGCTGGCCGGGCCAGATGGCAGGCTCGTTCCCGTCGAGCACTTTGGCTATCGTGACGGAATTACGCAGCCTGCTATCGAGGGCAGTGGGGAGCCCGCCCTGCCCGGCGCGGGCATTCCGGACGCAGGCGGTTGGCGCGCCCTGAAGGCTGGTGAGTTCGTACTGGGGCAGCCCGATGAGACCGGTGCAGTCCCTGACTTGCCCACCCCGGCGAGTTTCAGCGGCAACGGCAGCTTCGTCGTATTGCGCAAGCTGCACCAGCATGTCTGGGCATTTCGGAATTTTCTGCGGAGCTCCGCCAAGGATCAGGCCGACGCCGCGCTGGTGGCGGCGAAGATGATGGGGCGCTGGCCAAGCGGCGCACCGCTGGCTTTGACAGCGGAGAAGGACGACCCGGTGCTCGCCGGAGATCCGACGCGGAATAATGATTTTACATATCTCGACGACCTGAAAGGAACGAGCTGCCCGGTCGGGGCGCACGTGCGGCGCGTCAATCCGCGCTCGGGGCTGACGGGCCCGAATGGCGCATCCGTGCATCGGCATCGGCTGCTGCGCCAGGGTTTGCCCTATGGGTCGCACCTGCCTGCGGATGCGGCCGCCGATGACGGCGCCGAGCGTGGCGCCATCATGGTGCTGGTGAACGCCGACATCGCCCGTCAATTCGAATTCGTTCAGAAGGTCTGGATCAACGATGGCGACTTCGCCGGACTGGAGAACGACAAGGATCCGATTATTGGCGGCAATGACGGGAGCGGGACCTTCACGATCCCGCGTGTCCAGCCGCCGCGGCGTCGATTGCCGAGATTGCCGGCTTTCGTGAGCACGCGCGGCGGGGAGTACTTCTTCCTGCCGGGTATCGCTGCGTTGCGGTCACTGGCGGACACGGCCTCATGATTGATTCAGGCTGAGCTCTTCAACAGTCTGCCAAGGAGAACAACATGGTGGGGAAACGGAATTCAATTGTCGGCGCGCTGGCGCTGCTCTTCTCGGTCGTTGTTGCCGCACTCGTCGTGATCGCGGGCGTGGTGGGCTACCCCTATGTCGCCAAGGCCTATGACGGGATCAAGGTGAAGTTGCCGGAATATCCAACCGCCCAGAAGACCCGCTGGCTCGACCAGAACTGGACGGACAAGCGCGAATGGGTTCATCACGCCGATCAGGGCACGGCGACGTTCCACATTCCTTACGAATGGTTCATGGCGCTCGAACAGCCGGAGATATCGCTGACGTCGGTGGGACTTCTGAGCGACCCCGCTTATCTCGACCGCTTCGGCTTCATTCCCGATCCGGCCGATCCCAAGCTCGGATTGCCTGTCGGCATGGCGCGCGGCAAGGCGATGGTCGATGCCACCGCAAAACCCTGGAAAAATCCGCGGGCGCCCTACAATGACATGACGCGGATCGGGCTCACCTGCGCGGCGTGCCACACCGGACGTTTCACCTATCAGGGGACGGAACTGCTGGTCGACGGCGGCCCGGCACTCACCGATCTTGGCAAGTTCCGGACCGCGCTTGGCCTCTCGCTGGCGTTCACCCGCTTCGTGCCCTTCCGCTTCGACCGGTTCGCCGAAAAGGTGATCGGAGCAAACCCAAGCGAGGTGGAAAAGAGCCAGTTGCTGGCGCAGCTCGACAAGATCCTGGCGCAGGGCAAGGGGCTCGCCGATCTCGACACCATGGTTGCCCCGCAGAGCGTGGTCGAAGGGTTCGGCAGGCTCGACGCGTTGAATCGCATCGGCAACGAGGTCTTTGCGGTCGACCTCAAGATTCCCGCCAACTATGCCGCCACGTCGGCGCCCGTGCATTTCCCGCGCATCTGGGATTCCTCGTGGTTCGATTGGGTCCAGTACAACGCATCGATCGAACAGCCCATGGTGCGCAATGCCGGTGAAGCCATGGGCGTGTCCGCGATGATCAATCTGACGGACGCGAAGGGAGGCCTTTTCAACTCCGGTATCGAATTGATGAATTTGGACAGGATCGAGAAATCGCTGGCCGGCAAGCAGCCGAACGAAAGCACGGGCTTCACCGGATTGAACTCGCCACAATGGCCTTCCGAGCTTCCTCCTGTCGACAAGACGCTCGCCGGGCAAGGCGGGGCACTCTACAAGGAGCTTTGTCAGGGATGCCATTTGCCGCCGGTGAGCAGTGCGGAGTTCTGGAAGTCCGACCGCTGGTCGCTGCCGGACGGTCGGAAGGACGAGCACTATCCGGGAGAGCGCTATCTCCGCCTCACGGTCGTCCCGATCACGCGGATCGGCACCGACCCGGCGCAGGCCCAGGACATGGCCGATCGCAAGGTCACGATTCCCAGGGAGCTCGATATTGCCTCCGACAGTTTCGGCCTTGCGCTCGGCGAGGTCACCGCAAAGACCATCACGCATTGGTATGACGGGCAGACACCACCGGTTGGACCGGAACAGCGCGATGAACTGGACGGATACCGCGATAACGGCATCCAGGCGCCCCTGGCCTACAAGGCGCGTCCGCTCAACGGGATATGGGCAACGCCGCCCTACTTGCACAATGGCTCGGTGCCCAACCTCTATGCTCTGTTGTCGCCGATTGGCGAGCGGCCGGCGAAGTTCTACCTCGGCAACCGCGAATATGACCCGGTCAATGTCGGATATCGCACTGACCGATTGGAGAACGGATTCGAGCTCGATACGCAGATCCGGGGCAATCACAACACCGGGCACGAGTTCAACAATGGAAAGGACGGCGTGATCGGGCGCCTCTTGACGCCGGGGGAGCGGAAGGCGCTGGTGGAATTTCTGAAGACGCAATGACGGCGTGGGGCGGCCGCGCCCTATTCGATAACAGGCACATGCTTCGCCGCCGCCCGCGACAGCGTGCCATCGAGGCGCGGATCGTCGGCGATCTCGATCTGGCGGCGGAACGGGCGGAAGCCGGAGCGCTGATAGAACGCCACGGCTGACGGATGATCGAAGGTGCAGGTGTGCACCCAGACACGGCGCACGTCGCGTGACCATGCGCGCTCCAGCGCGCGGTTCATCAGGAAGCGGGCGCCGCCGGTGCCGATCAGGTTTGCGGTGACGCCGAAATAGACCAGCTCGCCCTGGCCGGGCTCGCGAAAGTCCAGCTCGAGCAGGCCTTCGTCGCGGCCGTCCACGACGAGTGCGTAGATCTCTATCCCGGCTGAGTGGATGATCGCGGCAAGCTCCGCATCAAGCATGCGCAGCCGCGAGAACCACAGCCATTCCTCGCCGACGCGGCGGTGGAGATCGCGGTACCAGTCGAGCGCAGGCGCATCGACCTTGCGCAGGGTCCACGCGACCGGCGGATCGTCACGATGCGAGGGGCGCGCTGTCATCTCGAGATGGGTGACAACGGCGGCGATCTTGCCGGCCGGGATGTCGGAGTAGCCGTCGGGGAGGGTCATGGGGGGGTCCTATGGAGCCGAGCGCGAGCCACATATTCTACGTCGTCCCGGCCTAGTGCGCACTTGCGCACGGGGGCCGCGACGACAGCGTGTTTGTGGATGCGCCGCCCCGCTTACCTCGGCGTCAGCGTGATGGCTTCCGCGGTCGCGGCTTCCACGGCGGAGAGGCTGTAGAGCAGCGGGACGTATTGGCCGGTGGCCCAGAGCGGGGCGAGGTCGCGGTAGTGGCCGCTGAAGGGATCGCCGGATTGGCCCGGCGTGTTGATGGTGCGGCTCGCATCCCAATTGCCGACGTCGAGCACCATGCGGAACGAGGCGCCCGCGGTGAGCTGATAGTCCGAGCGGCGGTAGGTGGCGGCGCGTGGCACGTTGGCGGCGCCGCCGTAAGCGAGCGGGCCCACCGACAATTGCGCCGCGGTGGCCTTGTCGGCGAGCGGCATCAGCGCGTGATCGAACTTTGCGACGTGCAGCCGGCCCCAACGCCAGGCGGACGCGTCAGGGCCGAGCTTGCTGGCGACATCGGCAACAGCAGCCCCCAGGCTCTCGCGCAAAATCTGGTCGCGCCCGGCAGCGGGATCGGAGCCGAACGACGCATCAGGAGATTCCAGCGCGGCGACGAGCGCCGAAATGCTGGACGCCTCGGGCGCGATCAGCTCGGCGGCCTTGGGCGCCGTGGTCTTCAGCAGCACCGGCCCCAGATGATTTGATATCCAGACCTCGAACAAGGCCGCCCCAGCGCTGTCGGCGGCGTCGCGCGCGTCCCATGGCTTGAGCAGATCAAGCCCCTGCTTCACGTTGGCGTCGTCGGACGACAGCGGCTGCAACAGCTTGACCAGCCGGCGCCCCAGCATCGTGGTGTCGTCGTTCTGCAAATCCATGGCGTCGGCGAGCGTCACCTTGGTGTTGGCGCCGAGCACTTCGGTGATGCGCTGCCAGCGGGCGCTGTCGGACCATTCGAAGCCGACCTTGCGTTCGTTAATCGGATAATCGGGCGGCAGGTTCATGTGGTTGGCGGTAGCGAAAAAGCCTTGCTTGGGCTGATAGGATTTCGGCAGCTCGTCGAGCGAGAGGAAACCTTGCCACTCATAACGGCCGTCGCCGGGCACCGGCATCAGGCCGTCGAAATTGACGCGGCGCGGCGTCTTGCCGGCGGCGACCCAGCCGATATTGCCCTTGGTGTCGGCATAGACCTGGTTCTCCGAGGGCGCGCCCCAGCGCCGCATCGCGGCGAGGAAACCGGTCCAGTCCTTCGCGGTCATGTAGTCCGACGAGCCGAAATAGGCGGAGGTGCCGGGCTCGAACCAGATCGAGCGCACCGCGAAGGCGCGCTTGTTCGCATCGTCGACGAAGATGACGGGACCGTGCCGGGTGAATTTTAGCTCGATGTCGCGATCGGCCTCGCCCTTGACCTGCTCGGTCTCGTGGACGACGCGCATGTCTTCCCAGCCATTGCCGTAGCGGTACTGGTTGGGATTTTACGGATTGAGTTCGTAGACGTAGAGGTCTTCCTGGTCGACGTTGAAGATGGTGAGGCCGAAGGCGATGGTGCCGTTGTGGCCGATCGAGATGCCGGGCAGTGCCGGCTCGCCGGCGCCGATCACGGAGATGCCGGGCGCATTGAGGCCGACGATGTAGCGCAGCGAGGGCACGGTGTGCTCGCGATGCGGATCATTGGCGAGGATCGGCCGCCCGGTCGCGGTGCGCGAGGCCGCGATCACCCAATTGTTGGAGCCGATGGTGTCGCGCTGCTGGTCAGCCTCGGTGAGATATTTGTCCGGATCATGCGCGAGCGCGGCCTGGCGATCTTTCGGCGCCGCGAAGGCGACAGGGCGCGTGGCGAGATCGTAGGCTGCAAGCACGCCCTTGGGCACGCTGCAGGGATCGAGACCCTCGGGGATTTTCGTCGTCCAGGCAGGCTCCAGCTTGACGCGAAAACGATCGGCATCGAGACCGGCCGTACAGGCGACCAGCGAGCGCTTGACCTCGGAGGCGACGTTGCGCGTCAGGCCGTGGCTGCGGATGCGGACGACGTCATCCGCCGTCCATGCATCCGGCATCGTGCCGGCGATCCTGAACTCGATCGGCAAGGGGCGCTTGCCCGCGCGCACATCGGCGACATAGGCGTTGACGCCCGCGACGAACGCGTCCGCATAGGTCTTCGCCTTGGGGCCGTAAGCCGCCCACTCCGCAGTCATGTCGCCGCGATAGAGGAACAGCCGCAGCGCCTTGTCCTGCTCCGCATAGGCAGAACCAAAATCCTTGGCGAGCAGGCCGAGGCCGCGCTTGCGCCAGAGGTCGATCTGCCAGAGCCGGTCGCGCGCGGCATTGAAACCTTGCAGGAAGAACAGGTCGTGCTCATTGCCGGCATAGATATGCGGGATGCCCCAGACATCGACCAGGATCTGGGCGGGGGCGTTGAGACCGGCGACGTCGGTCTTGACCTGCCGTGCGCTTCCGAGCGGGTTCGCCTTCTCGCGCGCGATCGCGGTCGAAGTGAGCAGCGCGGCACAGATCGCAGCGCCGAAGAGTTTTTGGATGACCCGGTTGAAATCCGCGTTCATTGTCGTTTCTCCCGTTGTTGTTGATTGGGGCGCGTCGTGCGCGCCCGCTATTCGCCCTCGTCGCTCGCCAGCACGCCCTTCACCGCCTTCGCCCAGCCGGCGAGCTTTCGATCGCGCGTGGCCTGGCTCATGTTCGGCTTGAACCGGTGCTCCAGGCGCCAATTGTCGGCGAATTTTGTCGGCTCGGGATACACACCTGCCTGGAGGCCGGCGAGGTAGGCGGCGCCGAGCGCGGTCGTCTCCTGGATCACGGGGCGATCGACCGGCGCGTCGAGGAGATCGGCGAGGCGCTGCATGGTCCAGTCCGACGCGGTCATACCGCCGTCGACGCGCAGCACGACGCTGGCGGTTTCCGAGCTCGGCCAGTCGGCGCGCATCGCGGCCCAGAGATCGAAGGTCTGATAGCAGACGCTTTCAAGCGCGGCGTGCGCAAGCTCGGCCGGCCCGGTGTTGCGGGTGAGGCCGAACAGCGCACCGCGCACGCGCGGATTCCAGTAGGGCGCGCCCATGCCGACGAAGGCCGGCACCAGATAGACGCTCTGCATCGAGTCGGACTGGTCGGCAAGCGGCCCGGTCTCGGCGGCGTGCTTGATGATGCCGAGGCCGTCGCGCAGCCATTGCACGGCTGAGCCCGCCACGAAGATCGAGCCTTCGAGCGCGTAGGTGCGTTTTCCCCCAAGCTGATAGGCGATGGTGGTGAGCAGCTTGTTCTTCGAGGCCACCGGCGTGGTGCCGGTGTTGAGCAGCGCAAAGCAGCCGGTGCCGTAGGTCGACTTCATCATGCCCGGACGGAAGCAGGCTTGGCCGATGGTAGCGGCCTGCTGGTCGCCGGCGATGCCGGAGATCGCAATCGTGCCGCCGAACAGATCCGGCGTGCTTTCGCCGAAATGGGCAGAGGAGTCCTTCACCTCGGGCAGCATCGAGCGCGGCACGCCGATGATCTCCAGGAGCTCGTCGTCCCACTGGCCGGTATGGATGTTGAACAGCAGCGTGCGCGAGGCGTTGGTGGCGTCGGTGGCGTGCACCTTGCCGCCGGTGAGGCGCCACAGCAGATAGCAATCGACGGTGCCGAACATCAGCTCGCCGCGCGCAGCGCGTCCCCGCGCGCCGGGGACATGATCGAGGATCCAGGCCACCTTGGTGCCGGAGAAATAGGGATCGATGATCAGGCCGGTCTTCTGCGAGATCACGGGCTCGCGGCCGTCGGCTTTCAGCTTGGCACAGATATCGGCGGTGCGGCGGTCCTGCCAGACGATGGCGCGGTGCACGGCCTGGCCCGTGGCGCGATCCCACACCACGGTGGTCTCGCGCTGGTTGGTGATGCCGATCGCGGCGATGTCCTTGGCGGTGATGCCGGCCCGCTCGATCGCATCGCGGCAGACCATCACGGTCGAGGTCCAGATATCCTCGGGCTCGTGCTCGACCCAGCCGGACGCCGGAAAATGCTGCGGAAACTCCTGCTGCGCGCGCGCCGCAATCGAGATGTCGCTGCGAAACACGATGGCGCGCGAGGAGGTGGTGCCCTGATCGATGGCGAGGACGAAAGACATGGAAGCACCCTTGGCGTTTGCTTAACGTTTTCTTGGCGTGTCCCGGCGAGGGGTCATTGTGTCGCGCCAAACAAACGGGATTGCCGCCGAGAGGTCAAGGTGGCTCTCTCTTACCCTCCCCTGGAGGGCAAGAGGAGCGCTGTCGCCGATGCAATTGCAAGTGGTGTCGCGGCTACACCGACGCGGTGGTCACGCCGCCGTCGATCACGATGGTCTGGCCCGTCATGAAGCTCGATGCATCGGAGGCCAGATACGCCACTGCGCCGGCGATTTCGTCGGGTTCGCCGATGCGGCGAAGGGGGGTGGTGGCGGTGCGGCGCTTGAGGTTGGCTTCGTCTTCCCACAGCGCGCGGGCGAAATCGGTCTTGACGAGGCCGGGTGCGATGCAGTTGACGCGCACGCCTTTCGGGCCCCATTCGCCAGCGAGCGAGCGGCACAGCGCGAAGTCGGCGGCTTTCGAAATGCCGTAGGCGCCGATCACGGTCGAACCGCGCAAGCCCCCGATCGAGGAGATGATGACGACGGAGCCGCCGCCGCGCTCGGCCATCTGCGGGATCGCCAGCGCCGAGAGCCAGATGTTGCTCTTGACGTTCGAGCCCATGATCTTGTCGAAGGCCTCGTCAGTGATGTCGAGCAGCGGGCCGTAATACGGGTTCACCGCGGCGTTGCAGACCAGGATGTCGATCTTGCCGTAATGTTTTGTGGCGCCGGCGATCAGCGCCTCGACCTCGGCCTTGCGCGCGATGTTGCATGGGATCACGGTGGCGTCCCCGCCGGCCGCAATGATGCCGTCGGCGACTTCCTTGCAGGCGTCAGCTTTTCGCGACGAGACCACGACCTTGGCGCCGAGCTTTGCCAACAGTTCGGCGGAAGAGCGGCCGATGCCGCGGCTGGAACCGGTGACGACTGCGACTTTGCCGGTGAGATCGAACGGGGTGTTTTTCATTATTGTTGCCTCGATGCGTCAACAGCCTCCGTCATTGCGAGGAGCGAAGCGACAAAGCAATCCAGACTGTCTCAGCGGAAAGATTCTGGATTGCTTCGCTTCGCTCGCAATGACGGTGGAGCTATCAGATCAACCCGCCACCATCCGCGACGCGGCGCTGGTGATAGTCGGTGTCGCCAAAACTGTTCTCGATCATGGTGAGGCGCTTGAAGTAGTGACCGATCTTCGCCTCCATGGTCATGCCGATGCCGCCGTGAAGCTGGATCGCCTGCTGGCCGACGAATTTCAGCGACTTGCCGATCTGCACCTTGGCCGCGGCGATGGCGTTGGCGCGCTCCCTGGCGTCTTCGAATTCGCCCGCCATGGTCGCGAACATCGACATCGAGCGAGCCTGTTCAGCGGCGACGAACATGTCGGAGGCGCGGTGCTGGAGCGACTGGAACGAGCCGATCGCGACGCCGAACTGCTTGCGCGTCTTGATGTACTCGACCGTGGTCTTGAGCGACTCGTCCATCAGGCCGACAGCTTCGGCGCAGAGCGCGACGCGGGCTTCGTCCACCACGCGCTCGATCAGCGCGAGCGAGTCCTCGGGATTGCCGAGCACCGCATCCGCGCCGACCTCGACACCAGTAAAGGTGATGTCGGCGGCGTGGAGGCCGTCCTGCGTCGGGTACGACTTCTTGGTGACGCCCTTGGCACTCGCGGGCACCAGGAACACGCCGATGCCGCTGGTGTCGCGGCGATCGCCCTTGGTGCGGGCGGTCACTACAAGCGTGTCGGCGTTCTCGCCGTTGAGCACGACGAACTTTTCGCCGTCGATGACCCAGCCGTCACCCTTCTTCTTCGCCGTCGTCGCGACGTCGAACAGGTCATAACGCGAGTTCTTCTCGAGCTGGGCAAACGCCAGCGTCTTGCTGCCATCGACGATGCCCGGCACATGCGCGGCCTTCTGCGCGTCGGTGCCGGCATGGCGGAGGAAGCCGCCGCCGATCACGACCGTTGCGAGATAAGGCTCGAGCACCAGCGCCTTGCCGAGCGCTTCCATCACGATCATGGTCTCGACGCCGCCGCCGCCGAAGCCGCCATCGGCCTCCGCGAAGGGCAGGCCAAGCAGGCCCTGCTCGGCAAGCTTGCCCCAGACGGCTTTGCTCCAGCCGCCCTTCTCCTTCATGTACTTCTTGCGGCTCTCGAAATCGTAGGAATCGGTCAGCAGGCCGTCGATGCTGTCCTTGAGGAGCCGCTGCTCCTCGGTCAAATCAAAATCCATGTTCTTAGGTTCCTCGTACCCGGAATTTTTGCTTCGTCATCCCGAGGCGCGCATCGCGCGAGCCCGGGATCCATTTCGCCTCAGCCTGTGCGGCCCGATGGATTCCGGGTTCGCGACTTCGTCGCGCCCCGGAATGACACCTAGAGTCCGAGCACTGCCTTGGCGATGATGTTGCGCTGGATCTCGTTGGAGCCGCCGTAGATCGAGACCTTGCGGTTGTTGAAATAGCTCGGCGCGATCTGGGCGGTCCAGTCCATGGCTTCGTTGGAGCCGTCGTCGCCGTGCACGTCGTAGGGAGCGGCGAACGGGCCGATCACTTCCATCAGCAGCTCGGTGGTGGTCTGCTGGATCTCGGAGCCCTTGATCTTCAGCACCGAGGAGGCCGGATTGGGCTTGCCCTTGCCGTGCTTGCCTTCGTCGGCGACGACGCGCAGCTGCGTCAGCTCGAGCGCCTTCAGCTCGATCTCGCAGGCCGCCAGCTTCTCGCGGAACGCAGCGTCCTGGATGATCGGCTTGCCGCCCGACTCGACCTTGGAGGCGAGATCACGGATGCGGCGCAGCCGCTCCTTGGAGACGCCGACCCGCGCGATGCCGGTGCGCTCATTGCCGAGCAGGAATTTTGCGTAATCCCAGCCCTTGTTCTCCTCGCCGATCAGGTTCTCGTAGGGCACTTCGACGTCGTCGAAGAACACTTCGTTGACCTCGACGCCGCCGTCGATGGTCTGGATGGGGCGCACCGTGACGCCCTTCGACTTCATCGGGAACACGATGAAGGAGATGCCCATCTGCTTCTTCGCATTGTTGTCGGTGCGGCAGAGGCAGAAGATCATGTCGGCGTGCTGGGCCAGCGTGGTCCAGGTCTTCTGGCCGTTGATGATCCACTTGTCGCCCTTGCGCTCGGCCTTGGTCTTGAGCGAAGCAAGATCGGAGCCGGAGCCGGGCTCGGAGAATCCCTGGCACCACCAATCATCGACATTGGCGATGCGCGGCAGATACTGCTTCTTCTGCTCTTCGTTGCCGAAGGTGTAGATGACGGGGCCGACCATGCTGACGCCGAAGGCGAGCGGCTGCGGCGCCGGATAGGACTGCAGCTCTTCGTTGAAGATGTAATGCTGCACGGAGGTCCACCCCGTTCCGCCATATTGCGTCGGCCAGTGGCTGGTGCCCCAGCCCTTCTTGTTGAGGATGCGCCACCACGTCACCATCTCGTCCTTCGAGAGGTGGCGGCCCTCGACCAGCTTGCGCCGCGTATCCGGCGGCACGTTACCGCGGAAGAATGATCGCACTTCCTCGCGAAACGCCTGCTCTTCCTTCGTGAATGCGAGATCCATCGGATCCTCCTGTCAATGTGTGGTCCGGCGAAGGCCGGAACGACGATTACTGCAACACCTCGAAAAGTCCCGCCGCGCCCATGCCGCCGCCGACGCACATGGTGACGACCGCGTACTTGGCCTTGCGGCGGCGGCCTTCGATCAGAGCGTGGCCGGTCAGGCGCGCGCCGGACATGCCGTAGGGATGGCCGACCGCAATCGCACCGCCGTCGACGTTGATCTTGTCGGGGTCGATGCCGAGCTTGTCGCGGCAATAGAGCACCTGCACCGCGAAGGCTTCGTTCAGCTCCCAGAGATCGATGTCGTCGACCTTGAGGCCGTGACGCTTCAAGAGCCGCGGCACGGCGAAGACCGGGCCGATGCCCATCTCGTCCGGCTCGCAGCCGGCGGAGACGAAACCGCGGAAGATGCCGAGCGGCTTGAGGCCGCGCTTGGACGCTTCCTTGTCGCTCATGATCACGGAGGCGCTGGCGCCATCGGAAAGCTGGCTGGCATTGCCGGCGGTGACCGAAAAGCCTTCGCCGCGCACGGCCTTCAGGCCGGCGAGGCCTTCGGCGGTTGTCTCGGGGCGCGGACCCTCGTCCTGCGACAGCGTCACGTCCTTGAACGAGACCTCGCCGGTGGCCTTGTCGGTCACGGCCATTTTGGTGGTGATCGGCGCCAGCTCGTCCTTGAACTTGCCGCCCTGCTGGGCAGCCGCGGTGCGACGCTGGCTCTCCAGCGAATATTCGTCCTGCTTCTCGCGCGAGATGTTGTAGCGCTTGGCGACGATTTCGGCGGTGTCGATCATGGGCATGTAGACCTCGCCCTTGATCTTGAGCAGTGCCGGGTCCTGGGCGTGAAAGCCGTTCATCTTGTCGTTCTGCACGAGGCTGATCGACTCACCGCCGCCGCCGACCGCGATCTCGACGCCGTCAAAGATCACCGAGCGCGCGGCGAGCGCGATCGCCTGGAGGCCCGAGGCGCACTGCCGGTCGATGGTGGTGCCGGCGACGGTGACGGGCAAACCAGCGCGGAGCAGCGCCTTGCGCGCGATATTGCCGCCGGTCGAGCCCTGCTGAAGCGCCGCGCCCATCACGACGTCCTCGATCTCCTTCGGATCGACTTTGGCGCGCGCAACGGCCTCGCCGATGGCGTGGCCGAGCAGTGTCGCGCCCTCGGTGGCGTTGAGCATGCCGCGATAGGCCTTGCCGATCGGGGTGCGGGCGGTGGAAACGATGACGGCGTCGGTCAAGAGCGACCTCCTGATGCGTGTGGAGTGGATTGTGATGGTTTCTGCTGCTGACGCAATTCGTGGCGCGACAGCTTTCCGACCGGCGTGCGCGGCAGGTCTTCGACGAACTCGACCTCTGCCGGCAATTCATGCTTGCCGACCTTGCCGCTGAGCTGCGCGCGCAGTTCGTCGAGCGAGAACGGTTTTGCGTCCGGCTTGAGCTTGATGAAGGCCTTTGCGGCCTCACCACGATACTGGTCGGGAATGCCGAGCACGATCACCTCGTGCACGCCGGGAATGGTGTAGATCGCCTGCTCGATCATCTGCGGATAGACGTTGAAGCCACCGGAGATAATCATGTCCTTCTTGCGGTCGACCAGGAAGAAATAGCCGTCGGTGTCGACATAGCCGATGTCGCCGGTGAGGAAGCGACCGTCGGTAAAGGACTCCGCCGATTCCTTCGGCTTGTTCCAGTAACCCTTGGTGACATTCGGGCCCTTGATGCGGATCTCGCCGACTTCGCCCGATGGCAGCACCTTGGTCGGGTCGTCCAGCGAGACGACGTCGAGCTCGATGCCGGGCAGCATCAGGCCGATCGAGCCCGGCTTGTCGGGGCCAACCGGCGGATGACCGGTGCCGGGCGAGCAGGTCTCGGTCATGCCCCAGCCGCTTTTGAGCTTTTTGCCGATCTTGCGCTCGAAGAAATTCGCGATCTCGACCGGCAGCGGCGCGCCGCCAGAGCCGATGGAATTGAGCGAGGAGAAGTCGCGCTTGTCGAGATCGGGAAGTGCTGCGATCGCGATCCACATCGTCGGCACGCCCGGGAAATAGGTCGCGCGCTTGGTCTCGATGTCGCGCATCACGGCTTCGACATCGAAGCGCTGATGAAGCGAGATCAGATTGCCGCGGCGGAGCGAAGACAGCAGCACGACGGTCAGCGCATAGATATGAAACAGCGGCAGCACGCAGATCACGCGTTCGACGACGTCGCCGCGCGTCGCGCGCGCCGGCTTGCCCCAGACGTCGTAGATAGACACCGCCGAAAAGAGATTGCCGTGCGTGAGCATTGCGCCCTTGGGCAGGCCCGTGGTGCCGCCGGTATATTGCAGCAGCGCGACGTCGTCGGCCGTCATCCGCGGCCATTGCGCGGGCAGCGTGGCACCCTCGACGAAGATCTTGAAGGTCACGATGCGGGGATCGTTCGGAATCGCGGCCTGCGGCGTGCCGACCTTGCCCCAATTGTCGTCCTCGCAGACGACGAGACGGTCGATCAGGCCCTTCTCCAGAAACTTCAGCGCGGTCGGCAGCAGTGCCGCGAGGTTCGAGGTGACCAGCACGCGCGAGCCGGAATCCGAGACCTTGTGCGTCAGCGCGATCTCGCCGTCGAGCGGCGACAGATGCGCGACGCGGGCACCGGCCTTCAGCGCGCCAAAGAAATTGACGGGGTGATCGGGCGAGTTGCCGAGGAACAGCGCGACGGAGGTGTTCTTGCCATAGCCGGCGCGCAGGAAGGCCGCGGCCGCGCGTTCGGCCATCCCGGCGAGCTCGGTGTAGCTGATCGGACGATCGCGGAATTCCAGCGCAGTGCGCGGGCCGTAATCGGCGGCGGCTTGCGCCAAGAGGTCGGGCAGCGTGCCCTGGACGATGGTGTCGTCCCAATGCACGCCCTCAGGATAAAACTGTTCGCCGGGATGGGTCATTTAGGTAGCTACTCTGCGCTGCCTAGGCAGCAATTCCACGTAAGGCGGGCACGGACGGCTGGGCTCCCTTCCCCTCGCGGGGAAGGGTTAGGGGGTGGCCACAAACACTGATCTCGCTCGGGGCTACCCCCCTCCCTGACCCTCCCCCGCAGGGGGGGAGGGAACGCAGAGAGTATTGCCCAGAACGAGTCATCGCGGCCACTGCACCCAATTCGATCACGCCGCTTTCGACGCCGCGGCCAGCGACGCAAACGTCTTGCCTTCTGCCGCGAGCTTCTTCAGCAGCGGTGCGGGCTCGAGGCTCGGATCGTTGGTCTCCTTGGCGTAAAAGGCCAGACGGTCGGCGATGTGCTTGAGGCCGACGGTGTCGGCCCAGAACATCGGGCCGCCGCGGTAGATCGGCCAGCCATAGCCGTAGAGCCAGACCACGTCGATGTCGGACGGGCGCGCCGCGATGCCCTCTTCCAGAATCTTCGCGCCCTCGTTGATCATCGGATACATCATGCGCTCGAGGATCTCGTCGTCGCTGACGACGCGCTTCTTGCGGCCGAGGCGCAGCAGCGTCTCGTCGATCAGCTTCTCGACCTCCGGATCGGGCAGCGCCGAGCGCGAGCCGGCTTCGTACTTGTAGTAGCCCTTGCCGGTCTTCTGGCCGAAGCGGCCGGCTTCGCACAGCGCGTCCGCGATCTCCGACTTGATGCCGCGATCTTTCCGCGAGCGCCAGCCGATGTCGAGGCCGGCGAGATCGCCCATCGCGAACGGCCCCATCGGCATGCCGAATTTTGTCACGACAGCGTCGACCTGCTGGGGCAACGCACCTTCAAACAACAGTTTCTCGGACTGCTTGCCGCGCTGGGCGAGCATGCGGTTGCCGACAAAACCGTCGCAGACGCCGACCACGGCCGGCACCTTCGCGATTTTTCGCGCGATTGTCACGGCAGTCACCAGCGCGTCCGGCGCAGTCTTGTCGGCGCGCACGATCTCGCACAGCTTCATGACGTTGGCAGGCGAGAAGAAATGCATGCCGAGCACGTCCTGCGGACGCTTGGTCGCCTTCGCGATCTCGTCGATGTTCAGGTACGAGGTGTTCGAGGCGAGCACCGCACCCGGCTTGACGTATTGATCGAGCTTGCCGAACACTTCCTTCTTGACCGCCATGGTCTCGAACACGGCTTCGATCACCAGGTCAGCATCCCCGACATTCTCGATGCCGACGACGCCGGTGATCAGCGCCATGCGCTTGGCGGGCGCATCAGCGGGGATGCCGCCGCGCGCCGCGGTCGCCTCCCAGTTCTTCTGCATGATGCCGAGGCCGCGCTTGAGCTGTTCCTCGCCGGTCTCGATCAGGGTGACGGGAACACCGGCATTGGCAAACGACATCGCAATGCCGCCGCCCATGGTGCCGGCGCCGAGGATGGCCACGCGGTTCACGGGACGCGACTTGGTTCCTTCCGGCACGCCTGCGATCTTGGCGGCTTCGCGCTCGGCGAAGAAGGCATAACGCTGCGCCTTGGACTGGTCGCTGGCGACGAGCTTGAGGAAGCCCTCGCGCTCCTTCTTCAGGCCTTCGTCGAACGGCAGATCGATCGCTGCGCCGACGGCGTCGGCCGCCGCGAACGGCGCTTCCAGGCCGCGCGACTTCTTGGTCATGGCGGCAACCGCATTGGTGAAGATCGAGCGGTCCGCCTTGGCCGCCGCGATCTTGGAATCGTCATCGCGCAGGCGGCGCAGCGGACGCTTCTCGGCCAGCAGCTTGCGGACAAAGGCTTCGCCGCCGGAGGCCGGGCCTTCGACGATCTCCTCGATCAGGCCGTTCTTGAGTGCTTCGGCTGCGCCGATCGGGTCACCGCCGACGATCATCTTGACCGCGAGCTCCGGACCGACCGCACGCGGCAGGCGCTGGGTGCCGCCGGCGCCCGGCAGCAGGCCGAGCTTCACCTCGGGCAGTCCGAGCTTTGCCTCTTTCACAGCCACGCGGAAATGGCAGGCGAGCGCGACCTCGAGGCCGCCGCCGAGCGCAGTGCCGTGGATCGCGGCCACGATCGGCTTCGGCGAATTCTCCATTTCGGCCAGCACTTCGTTGAGGCCGGGCGGCTTCGGCGGCTTGCCGAATTCGGTGATGTCGGCTCCGGCAATGAAGGTGCGGCCGGCGCAGGTCAGCACGATGCCCTTGATCGCGGGATCGGCGATTGCGGCCTTGATGCACTCCAGAATACCACCGCGGACTGCGGCACTCAGCGCATTGACCGGAGGGCTGTTGACCGTGACGATCCCGACTTCGTCATGACGCTCAAGCTTGACCACTTCGCTCACGGTGTCCCTCCTTGGTGGGGATGTACTTTTGTTCGATTTCGCGGTGCGGAATTTAATTCCGCATCTTGACGGCAGGGTTATTTTGAAGCACGGACGTTGTCAACGACTCCGCGCAAGAAGCAGATCCGGGATGAAGCGTACAGGAAAGAAGACCGCGACCGATCGGAATTTCGTCGTCGCGCTTTCCCGCGGACTTGATGTATTGCGCGCATTCCACCCCAGCGACGGCCTTCTCGGCAACCAGGAAATCGCGGCGCGCACCAATTTGCCCAAGCCAACCGTCTCGCGGCTGACCTACACGTTGACGAGGCTTGGTTATCTGACACCGGTTCCCCGCTTCGAGAAGTATCAGCTCGCACCGGCCGCAATGGCGCTCGGTTACGCGGCGTTAGCCAATCTCGGCGTTCGGCATTTGTCCGAGCCGTTCCGCGAGGACATGATGCGCGCGACCGGTGGCGCCGTCGCGATCGGCGGCCGCGACCGACACAGCATGATCTATTTCGGCCAGAGCCGCGGCAGCGAGACGGTTGGCGTTCAACTTGACGTCGGCTCCCGTGTGCCGATTGCAACCAGCGCGATGGGCCGTGCCTATTTCTGGTCGCTGGGTGAAGACGACCGCGCCGAACTGTCGCGCGTCCTGCGCGAACATTACGGCAGCCGCTGGCCGAAGATGCGCGACGGGCTGGAGCGTTCCGGCGAGACCGTCGCAAAATACGGCTTTGCGATTTCGGTCGGCGACTGGCACGACGACATCGGCGCCGCCGGCGTCGCGCTCAAGCTCAACGACGGAACCGGGCCCTATGCGTTCAATTGTGGCGCACCTGCATTCCGCTTCACGGAAGAGCATTTGATCAACGACATTGGACCGCGTCTGCTTGCGATGGTAAGGAACATCGAAGCGGCACTCGGGGGACTGGTGCCGCAATCCAAAAAAGAAGTCAGCAAAAAGCTGAAATCAGGAGGAAAAGTTGCGCGTGTGGCCGAGGGATTCAGATAGCCTTTGTCATTGCCGGGAGCGGTTCGCATCGCCCCATCGCCCACAAAACGGTGTGGGCGAGACGAGATGACGCAGGCACAGCTCGCGCAGGGGACATCGCCTCTGCTCGCGGTTCGCGACGTCAGCGTCGTGTTCGGCGGCATCGTCGCGCTCAATGGCGTGTCCTTTGACATGCACAAGGGCCAGATCCTCGGATTGATCGGCCCTAACGGCGCCGGCAAGACCACGCTCTTCAACTGCCTTTCCCGGCTCTACCAGCCGTCCTCCGGCGACATCCTGATGGACGGCGCAAGCATCTTGAAGCGGCCTCCGCACCGGATCGCCGAAATCGGCATCGGCCGCACCTTCCAGAACGTGGCGCTGTTTCCGAACCTCTCGGTGATGGACAATGTCCGCGTCGGCACGCACGCCCGCACCTCCAGCGACATCATCAGCGACTCGCTGCGCCTGGCCTGGATCCGCCGCAGCGAGAGCAGCATCAACAAGAAGGTGCACGAGATTCTCGCTTATCTCGGCCTCGAGGACGTCGCCCATAGCATCGTGTCGGGCCTGCCCTTCGGCACGCAGAAGCGCGTCGAATTGGCGCGTGCGCTCGCGGCCGACCCGAAGATCCTGTTGCTCGACGAGCCCGCGGGCGGCCTCAACCATGAGGAAGTCTATGTGCTCGGCGACCTGATCCGCCGCATCCGCGACGAGCGCCACATGACGGTGCTTCTGGTCGAACACCACATGGGTCTCGTGATGTCGATCGCCGACCACGTCGTCGCGCTGAATTTCGGCAAGAAGCTCGCGGAAGGCACGCCGGCCCAGGTGCAGGTGGACCCCGACGTCATCAAGGCCTATCTCGGGAGCAAGGACCAATGACGACGCTGCTCAACGTCAAGGACCTGCGCGCCTATTACGGCCAGGTCCAGGCGCTCCACGGCCTGTCGTTCTCGCTCAACGAGGGCTCGCTGACGACCTTGCTCGGCGCCAACGGCGCCGGCAAGACCACGACCTTGCGCGCGATCTGCAACATGGTGCGCTCCACCGGCGGCATCGAGTTCGACGGCAAGCCGCTGAACAACCGCTCCACCGAGAGCATCGTGCGGTTCGGCATCGCCCATGTGCCGCAGGGCCGCGGCACCTTCACCACCATGACGGTGGAGGAAAACCTCCAGCTCGGTGCCATCACCCGCAAGGACAATGCCGGCATCGTCTCCGACATCGAGCGCATGTATGCGCATTTCCCGGTTCTGAAGCAGCGGCACACCCAGCAGGCCGGCACGCTCTCCGGCGGTGAGCAGCAAATGCTCGCGGTCGCCCGTGCGCTGATGCTGCGGCCGCGGCTGATGCTGCTGGACGAGCCGTCCTTCGGCCTTGCGCCGCTCGTCGTGCGCGACCTGTTCGGCATCCTCGGCAAGATCAATCGCGAGGATAAGGTGTCGATCCTGGTGGTCGAGCAGAACGCCCAGCTCGCACTCGAGCTCGCCGACCAGGCCTATGTGATCGAGACCGGCCGCATCGTGATGTCAGGCAATGCCAAGGACATCGCGAACAACGAAGAAATCCGCAAATCCTATCTGGGTTACTGAGGAGCCGGCACGATGGAGCTTTTCACCAATCAAGTGCTGGCCGGCATCGCTACGGGCGCGATCTATGCCTGCATGGCGCTCGCCGTGGTCATGATCTACCAGGCGATCGACCATCTCAACTTCGCGCAGGGCGAGATGGCGATGTTCTCGACCTTCATCTCCTGGCAGTTGATGCAATGGGGCGTGCCCTATTGGGGCGCATTCGTCCTCGCGCTGGCGCTCTCCTTCGTCGGCGGCATCGCGATCGAACGCATCCTGTTCAAGCCGCTCGCCAAGGCGCCGATCCTGACCAATGTCGCCGGTTTCATCGCACTCTATGCGATCATCAACTCCTCGGCCGGCCTGATCTGGGACTTCACCATCAAGCAATATCCGACCCCGTTCGGCTCCTCGCCGTTCCTCGGCAGCCAGCTGATCTCGACCCACCAGGCCGGCATGATCGGCGTCACCGTGCTGCTGCTGATCGCGCTCTATTTCTTCTTCCAGTACACGCGGATCGGCCTCGCCATGCGGGCGGCCGCCTCGGTGCCTGAATCGGCCCGCCTGGTCGGCATCAACACCTCCTGGATGATCGCGCTCGGCTGGGGCATGGCGTCCGCCATCGGCGCCATCGCCGGCATGCTGATCGCCCCGGTCGTGTTCCTGGAGCCCAACATGATGGGCGGCGTGCTGATCTACGGCTTTGCCGCCGCGGTGCTCGGCGGACTGACGAGCCCGTTCGGCGCCGTGGTCGGCGGCTTCCTCGTCGGCATCTTCGAGAACCTCGCCGGCACCTATATCCCCGGCGTCGGCAATGAGCTGAAGCTCCCGATCGCGCTCGCGCTGATCATCTCCGTCCTGGTCGTCAAACCCGCTGGTCTGTTCGGCCGGCACATCGTCAAGCGAGTTTGATCATGAGCGCAGCAGAAGAAGTCGTCGCCGAAGGCCACGAGGCGGTCGAGGCGGTTCCGAAGCGGGCCATGACGCTGGGCACGGGCACCTCGCTGCTGGTGCTGCTGCTTCTCATTGCCGTGCCGCTGTTTGCGAAAAACTTCGTCATCTTCCAGCTGACGCAGTTGCTGTATCTGGGTCTCGCGGTGCTGGCGCTGAACATTCTGACCGGCGGCTCGGGCCAGTTCTCGCTTGGCCAGAGCGCCTTCTACGGCATCGGCGCCTACGTCACCGCGGTGATGATGGAGCAGTTCAACGTCCCCTATTTCCTCTGCCTGCCGGCCGCGGCCGTGGTCTGCTTCGGCGCGGGCTTCCTGTTCGGCCAGCCAGCGCTGCGGCTCTCCGGTGTGTACCTCGCGCTCGCGACCTTCGCGCTCGCCACCGCCATGCCGCAGCTCCTCAAGCTGAACTTCCTCGAGAAGTGGACCGGCGGCGTGCAGGGTCTCGTCGTCACCAAGCCTGATGCGCCGTTCGGGCTGCAGATGTCGCAGGACATGTGGCTGTACTACTTCACGCTCGCTGTCGTGCTCGCGATCTACATCTTCTCGGTGAACCTGCTGCGCTCCCGCTCGGGCCGCGCCTTCATGGCGATCCGCGACAACGAGATCGCGGCCTCCGCCATGGGCATCAACGTCGCGCTCTACAAGACGCTGGCCTTCGGCGTCTCCGCGGCCATCACCGGCGTCGCCGGGGGCTTAAGCGCCATCGCGGTGCAGTTCGTCGCGCCCGACAGCTTCACCATCACGCTCGCGATCCAGCTGTTCCTCGGCATGGTCGTCGGCGGGGTGGGCTGGCTGCCCGGTTCGATCGTCGGCGCCGCCTTCATCATCTTCGTGCCGAACATCGCGGAGGGCATCTCGAAGGGCCTCTCCGGCGCCGTGTTCGGCGTGCTTCTGTTCGGCGTCATCTACCTCGTGCCGCATGGCGCAAGGCAAATCGCAATCCTGGGCCAGCAACTCGCCGGAAAGCTCAGAAAGAACTGAACCTCATTAGAGAAGGAGACCAGATTTGTTTCTTGGAAGAATACTGCGAACCACCGCACTCGTAACGGCGGTCGCGACCCTCACCTCCGGCGCAGCACTTGCTCAGAAGACATACGACACCGGCGCGTCCGATACCGAGATCAAGATCGGCAACATCATGCCGTACAGCGGTCCGGCCTCGGCCTATGGCATCATCGGCAAGACCGAAGAAGCCTATTTCAAGATGATCAACGACAAGGGCGGCATCAACGGCCGCAAGATCACCTACGTCACCTATGACGACGGCTACTCGCCACCGAAGGCGGTCGAGCAGGTCCGCAAGCTGGTCGAAAGCGACGAGGTCCTCGCCGTGTTCAACCCGCTCGGAACGCCCTCGAACAGCGCGATCCAGAAATACCTCAACAGCAAGAAGATCCCGCAGCTGTTCGTCGCCACCGGCGCCACCAAGTGGAACGACCCGAAGAGCTTCCCCTGGACCATGGGCTGGCAGCCGTCCTATCAGAGCGAAGCGCAGATCTACGCGAAATGGCTGATCAAGGAGAAGCCCGACGCCAAGGTCGCGATCCTCTATCAGAACGACGATTTCGGCAAAGACTACCTCAAGGGCACCAAGGACGGTTTTGGCGCCAAGGCTTCGTCCATGATCATCATGGAGGAGAGCTATGAGGTGTCCGAGCCCTCGATCGACGGCCACATCGTCAAGATCAAGGCCGCCAATCCCGACGTGCTCCTGATCTACACGACGCCGAAGTTCGGCGCCCAGACCATCAAGAAGACCGCAGAGCTCGGCTGGAAACCGCTCCAGATCATCACCAACGTGTCGGCCTCGGTCGGCAGCGTGATGAAGCCGGCGGGCTTCGAAGCCTCCCAGGGCGTGCTGTCGGCGGCCTATGCCAAGGACGGCGCCGACGCGCGCTGGAACGACGATCCGGCCATGAAGAAGTGGGTGGAGTTCCTCGACAAGTACATGCCCGGCGCCGACAAGACCGATTCCAGCGTCGTCTACGGCTACGGTGCCGCACAGACGCTGGTCAAGGCGCTGGAGCAGTGCGGTAACGATCTCACCCGCGCCAATCTGATGAAGCAGGCGGCGAGCCTGAAGGACTTCTCGCCTGACACCCTGCTGCCCGGCGTCAAGATCAACACCGGCCCGAGCGATTTCGCCCCGATCAGCCAGCTCCAGATGCAGCGCTTCAAGGGCGAGAAATGGGAACAGTTCGGCGAGATCCTGAACGGCGACGTCGCTCCGGAATAATTCGCTGACGCAATAGTCCAAGGCTTAAGTCCAAAGCCTGAAAAGCCCCCGCGAACGAACGCGGGGGCTTTTTGTTGACGTGATGCGTCAATTTTGTTCAATGCGGGCCGATCCAGCCGAGGTGGGAGTGCAATGACTGCCGTTCGATTTCAGGTTGCGGCCCTTTTGGCCGCATTCGCGTTGTGCACTGCGATGTGCAACCCGGCGCTGGCGCAGAAGAAATACGACAGCGGCGCTTCCGATACCGAGATCAAAATCGGCAATATCATGCCCTATAGCGGCCCGGCCTCCGCCTATGCCGCGATCGGCCAGACCCAGGACGCCTATTTCAACAAGATCAATGCCGAGGGTGGTATCAACGGCCGCAAGGTCAAGTTCATCTCGTATGACGATGCTTATTCGCCGCCGAAGACGGTGGAACAGGCGCGCAAGCTGGTCGAGAGCGACGGGGTGCTGCTGATCTTCGGCTCGCTCGGCACCTCCACCAATGGCGCCATCCGCAAATACATGAACGACAAGAAGGTGCCGCAACTGTTCGTGGCAAGCGGCGCCTCGAAATGGAACGACCCGAAGCAATATCCTTGGACCATGGGCTGGCAGCCGAGCTACGCGAGCGAGGCGAGAATCTACGCCAAATACATCATGAAGGAGAAGCCGGACGCGAAGATCGGCGTGCTCTACCAGAACGACGATTTCGGCAAGGACTATCTGAAGGGCCTGCGGGACGGCCTCGGCGCCAAGGCCTCGATGATCGTGCTGGAAGAAGGCTACGACACCTCGGAGCCTGCGGTCGACGAGCACGTCGTGAAGCTGAAGGCCGCGGGCGCCGACGTCTTCATCAGCATCACCACGCCGAAATTCGCCGCCCAGGCGATCAAGAAGGCGGCCGAGATCAACTGGCATCCGATGCACATCATCTCCAACGTCTCGGCCTCGGTCGGCGGTGTGATCGAGCCGGCGGGCTTCGAGATCTCGCAAGGCATCCTGTCGGCGAGCTACATCAAGGACGGATCCGACCCGCAATGGAACTCCGATGACGGCATGAAGAAATTCTATAACTTCCTCGCGCAGTACCATCCGAAAGCCAACAAGCTCGATGCCGGCGTCGTGTTCGGCTATGCCGCCGCGCAGACCATGGTGAAGGTGCTGCAGATGTGCGGCGACGATCTCAGCCGCGACAACATCATGAAGCAGGCCGCACATCTGAAGGATTTCGAACCCGATACGCTCTTGCCCGGGATCAAGATCAACACCGCGCCGGACAATTTCGCGCCGATCGAGCAGCTGCAGATGATGCGGTTCAAGGGCAAGAAATGGGAGCTGTTCGGCGAGATCATCTCGAGCGAATTGAGCCATTAAGGGCCGGCAACTCAAAATAGTCTGGATACCATAAAACAATTCAAGGAAGTCCGCCTTCTCGCAGTCGCACACGCCGATCTCAGGCGCTCCTGACTACTAAAGAAGCAGCCCCTGCGACTCGGTCGCAGGGGCTTTCTGTTGAAGGCACCAGCCAAATCGTATTGAATTGCGACCGCGTCGGCCAAAAACAATCAAGACAAAAAGAGGAACGCACACACACCAAGAGGGAGATAGGAATGCCCGCTGTCACCGGTAAGCTTGCGGCCGCGTCACTGGCGCTCGCGCTCATTGCGGCCTCGACCTCCATCGCATCGGCCCAGAAGAAATACGACACTGGCGCGACCGATACCGAGATCAAGGTCGGCAACATCATGCCCTACAGCGGACCGGCCTCCGCCTACGGCATCATCGGGCGGACCGAGGCCGCCTATTTCAAGAAGATCAACGAGGAAGGCGGCATCAATGGCCGCAAGATCAACTTCGTCTCCTACGATGACGCCTATTCACCGCCCAAGGCGGTGGAGCAGGCCCGCAAATTGGTCGAAAGCGACGAGGTGCTGTTCATCTTCAACTCGCTCGGCACGCCGTCGAACTCGGCGATCCAGAAATACATGAACTCGAAGAAAGTGCCGCAGATCCTGGTCGCCACCGGCGCTACCAAATGGAACGATCCGCAGAATTTTCCCTGGACGATGGGCTGGCAGCCTTCCTACCAGAGCGAGACGCAGATCTACGCGAAATGGCTGCTCAAGAACAAGCCGGACGCCAAGATCGCCGTGCTGTTCCAGAACGACGATTACGGCAAGGACTATCTCAAGGGCCTGAAGGACGGCCTGGGTGCCAAGGCCGCGTCGATGATCGTTGCCGAGGAGAGTTACGAGACATCGGAGCCGACCATCGACAGCCACATCGTCAGGCTGAAATCGACCGGCGCCGACGTCTTCATGAACATCACGACGCCGAAATTCGCAGCCCAAGCGATCAAGAAGGTTGCGGAGGTCGGCTGGAAGCCGCTGCACTTCCTCAACAACGTCTCGGGCTCGGTCGGAAGCGTGCTTAAGCCCGCGGGCTTCGAGAATGCGCAGGACATCGTCTCCGCCGACTATCTGAAGGACGTCTCGGACCCGCAGTGGAACAGCGATCCCGGCATGAAGGACTTCCTCGCCTTCATGACCAAATACTTCCCTGAAGGCGACAAGCTCGACCACGGCACCATCGTCGGCTACGGCGTGGCGCAGACCCTGGTCCAGATCCTGAAGCAGTGCGGCGACGATCTCACGCGCGAGAACGTCATCAGGCAGGCCGCCAACCTGAAGAACTTCCGCACCGAGGTGCTGCTGCCGGGGATCCAGATCAACACCTCCCCGACCGACTTTGCGCCGATCAGCCAGCTCCAGCTCGAGCGATTCAAGGGCGAGAAGTGGGATCTGTTCGGCGACGTGATCAGCGCCGACGTCGGCGGCTAGCCGCCTCAACTACAGAAGCGCAAAGGCCCCTCGCGAGACCATCGCGGGGGGCTTTTTGCTGTGCGCCGATTATGATTACGCGATTGCACAATCGAATGACGGCAAAGCCAGCTTACGCTTTCGCGCCCGATGCGGTAGGCAGGTGAATGGCGCGTTCATCGCCATCACTTCAGTCTGCTCTGCCGAAGGCCATCGTCATGACCGACCGACGTCCCCTGCTCCGCGCGCTCTACGACGCCGCCGTTGCCGCCGCTCATCCCAACACGATTTTGGCGCCGCATCTGCGGCCCGCGCCGAAAGGGCGCGTGATCTGCCTCGCCGCCGGCAAGGGCGCAGCCGCGATGGCCGCGGCCGCGGAACGGCATTATCTCGATACGCTGAAACTTGCGCCCGAGCGCCTGGTCGGCATCGCCACCACCCGCCACGGCTACGGCGTGCCGACGCGCCGCATTCGCGTGGTCGAGGCCGGCCATCCCGTGCCGGATGAGGCTGGCCTGAAAGGCGCGGCCGACACGCTCGCACTCGCAAGCGAGGCCGGTCCTGACGATCTGCTCCTGGTGCTGCTCACCGGCGGCGGCTCGGCCAACTGGATCGCGCCGGTGGACGGCATCAGCTTTGCGCAGAAGCAGGCGGTCAACAAGGCGCTGTTACGTTCGGGCGCGCCGATCGGCGAGATGAACATCGTGCGCAAGCATCTGTCGCGCATCAAGGGCGGACGGTTGGCGCGCGCCGGCGAAAATGCCGCCGAGATCGTGACGCTCGCGATCTCCGACGTGCCGCATGACGATCCGTCCGCGATCGCCTCCGGCCCCACCGTGCCCGATCCGACCACGCTGGCCGATGCGCGCGCGATCGTGGCGAAGTACAAGCTCGACATCGACGATGCCGTGCGCCGCGCGCTCGATGATCCCGCCAACGAAAGCGCCAAGCCGGGCGACGCCGCGTTTGCGCGCGCGCATTTCGAATTGATCGCGCGTCCGAAGCAATCGCTCGACGCCGCGGTGAAACTCGCAAAAGACGCCGGCTACGAGACCATCGATCTCGGCGCCGATCTCGAAGGCGAGGCGCGCGAGGTCGCCGCCGATCACGCCAAACGCGCGCTCCAGGCCCGCGCGGAAGGCAAGCGCATTGCGATCCTGTCCGGCGGTGAGCTCACCGTGACCGTGCGCGGCAATGGCCGCGGCGGCCCGAACCAGGAATACGCGCTGGCGCTTGCGGACCTGTTGAAGGATACGGCCGGGATCTCGGCCCTTGCCGGCGACACCGACGGCGCCGATGGCGGCGCCGGCCATCCCACCGATCCCGCCGGCGCACTGATCGACGCGGCGACGTTCGCGAAGATGAAGGCGCTGGCGCTTCAGCCGCAGGCGTACCTGGACAACAACGATGCGACGACGTTCTTCGAGGCGACGGGCGATCTGCTGATGCCGGGTCCGACGCTCACGAACGTGAACGATATTCGAGTGATCTTGGTGGATTGAGCTCTTACCCTCCCCTGGAGGGAGGGGTGGGAGACCGCCCGCTCAAAACTCATTGGCGATCTTGGACAGCATCTCGAGCAACGCTTCGCGGTTGGCTTGCCCGAGCAGCTGGTTGAGCCGCGACTCGTGCTTGGTGGCGACGAGCTTTTTCGCCCGCGTCAGCACGGCCTTGCCCTTGTCGGTCAGCACCAGGATGTGCGAGCGGCGGTCGTTGGTGGAGCGGATCCGGGCGCAGAGGTCGCGGCTTTCGAGATTGTCGAGCAGGGCCACGAAGTTCGGGCGCAGGATGCCGAGCGTGGAGGCGATTTCGGTCTGGTTACGGCCGGGATTCTTCTCGACCAGCAGCAGCACCGAGAACTGCGCCGGCGTGAGCTGGAGCGAGGCCATGCAGCGCAAGAAATTCTCGAACACCTTGAGCTGGGCGCGCTTGAGCACATAGCCGAGCTGTTCGGAGAGCTCGCCGAGCTGGAGGGCTTCCGGCAAGCCCTCGGGCGGGTCCTTGCGGCCCTTGGCCGTATCAGCGGATTTTTCAGCAGACTTTTCAACGGTTTTGGAAACGGTCATCGCCTCGTGCTCGTAATCCCGCTAAATTCGGGACAGGTCGTTTGCTGCCCTTGAGATTATATTTGATAATTGTTATGGACTATATCAAATATCGCCAGCGTTTTTCAATGGCTGTGAACGGACCGTCCACCGCAATCGGGGGTCCGGATCTTTGAGGGGGAGCGTCCGGTCTTGAACACCACTATCATGCTGTTCCTGTTGCAGGACGGCATTACCAATGGCGCCATCTATGCGCTGCTCGGCCTGGCGCTGGTGCTGGTGTTTGCCGTCACCCGCGTCATCCTGATCCCCCAGGGCGAGTTCGTCACCTATGGCGCGCTGACCTATGCCTCGCTGGCCTCGGGCCAGATGCCGGGCACGGCCAAGCTCGCGCTGGCCATGGGCATCGTCGCCTTCGCGTTCGACCTGTTCGTGGCCCGCAAGGCGCTGCATGGCCGGCTGATCGTGCGGACCTTCCTCACCAACATCGTGCTGCCGGCCATCGTGCTGGCGATCACGCTCTACTTCGCCGGCCAGAAGCCGCCGGTCGCGGTCTGCATCGCGCTGTCGCTGCTGATCGTCGCGATGATCGGCCTGTTTCTTTATCGGATTGCGTTCCAGCCGCTGGCGCATACCTCCGTGCTGGTGCTGCTGATCGCCTCGGTCGGCGTCCATCTCGCGCTCCAGGGACTGGGCCTGCTGTTCTTCGGCGCCGAAGGCCAGCGCGGACCTGCAGTGCTGTCCGGCGCGTTCACCGCGGGCTCGCTGCGCTTCACCGGCCAGAGCCTCACGGTCTACGGCATCACCGTTGCCTTCATCGTCGGCCTCTGGCTGTTCTTCGGGCTGACGCTGTATGGCAAGGCGCTGCGCGCCACCGCGGTCAACCGGCTCGGCGCGCGGCTCGTCGGCATCCGCACCACTTTGTCGGGGCAGATCGCTTTCCTGCTGGCGTCCGTCATCGGCGCGCTGTCGGGCATCATGATCGTGCCGATCACGACGCTCTACTATGACTCGGGCTTCCTGATTGGCCTGAAGGGTTTCGTCGCCGCGATCATCGGCGGCCTCGTCAGTTATCCACTCACCGCCGTCGCAGCGCTCTTCGTCGGTATCGTCGAGGCGTTCTCGTCCTTTTATGCCTCCAACTACAAGGAGGTGATCGTTTTCATGCTCTTGATCCCCGTGCTGCTGCTGCGTTCGCTCGCAGCCCCCGCGGTCGAAGAAGAGAAGGACTGAGGCGCTATGCAGAGCCGGCTTCCCATTCTCATCTTCGCAGCTGTGATGGCGGCGATCCCGTTCGTTCCGGGCATGCCGCCGTTCTGGATCGTGCTGCTCGACAATATCGGCCTCACCGCCCTGGTCGCGATGGGCCTCGTCCTGCTCACCGGCGTCGGCGGCCTCACCTCATTCGGTCAGGCGGCCTTCGTCGGCTTCGGCGCCTACACCACCGCGGTGCTGTCGACGACCTACGGCCTGTCGCCCTGGCTGACCCTACCGCTGTCGCTGCTGGTCAGCGGACTATTGGCGGTGCTGCTCGGCTTGGTCACGGTCCGTCTCTCCGGCCACTATCTGCCGCTCGGCACGCTGGCCTGGGGGCTCGGGCTTTTCTATCTGTTCAGCAAGCTGGAATTCCTCGGGCGTAACGACGGCATTTCGGCGATCCCGCCTTTGTCGATCGGCTCGTTCAAGATGCTCTCACCCGGATCGATCTATTACGCGATCTGGGTCGCCGTGATCGTCTCGGCCCTGCTCACCATGAACCTGCTGGACTCCCGCACCGGTCGCGCCATCCGCGCGCTGCGGCGCGGCCACGTCGCCGCCGAAGCCTTTGGCGTGCAGACGCCGCGCGCCAAAATGCTGGTGTTCATCCATGCCGCCGTGCTCGCCGGCCTCTCCGGCTGGCTCTATGCCCATCTCCAGCGCGCAGTGAATCCGACGCCGTTCGGTGCACAGGCCGGCATCGAATATCTCTTCATCGCGGTGGTCGGCGGCGCCGGCTATGTCTGGGGCGGCGTGCTGGGCGCAGCGATCGTCGTGATCCTGAAAGAGGTGCTGCAAAGCTATCTGCCCTTGATCCTGCCCGGCTCCGGCCAGGTCGAGACCATCGTGTTCGGCATCATGCTGGTGGCGCTGTTGCAACTTGCGCCCGGCGGTGTCTGGCCGTGGCTGATATCGTTCCTGCCCGAGCGTACCAGTGGCAGGAAGCCCGACACTTCGCTGAAGCTCGAGGCGCGCACCCGCGCGGCGGATAAGTCCAGCGTCCTGCTTCAGGTCGAGAAGGCGCGCAAGCAGTTCGGCGGCGTAATTGCGGTCAACAACGTCTCCTTCGAGGTCCAGGCCCGCGAGATCGTCGCGCTGATCGGCCCGAACGGCGCCGGCAAGAGCACCACGTTCAACCTGATCACCGGCGTGCTGTCGGCCACGTCCGGCTCGATCTCGGTGCTCGGCAAGAAGGTCGACAGGGCTCCGCCGCAGGAGATCGTCAAGCTCGGCATCTCCCGCACCTTCCAACATGTGAAGCTGGTGCCCGACATGACCGTACTGGAAAATGTCGCGATCGGCGCGCACCTGCGCGGCCATTCCGGCCCGATCGCCTCGATGCTGCGGCTCGACCGCGCCGACGAGGCAAAACTGCTCGCGGAAGCCGCGCGCCAGATCGAGCGCGTCGGCCTGGCCGATCAGATGCACCAGCTCGCAGGCTCGCTGTCGCTGGGACAGCAGCGCATCGTCGAGATCGCGCGCGCGCTGTGCGTCGATCCGATGCTGCTGCTGCTCGACGAACCCGCCGCCGGCCTTCGTCACATGGAGAAGCAGCAGCTCGCAAAACTGCTGCGCGAGTTGCGCGACGGCGGCATGAGCGTGCTGCTGGTCGAGCACGACATGGGCTTCGTGATGAACCTCGCCGACCGCATCGTGGTGCTCGATTTCGGCACCAAGATCGCGGAAGGCACGCCTGCCACGATCAAGACCAATCCCGAAGTGATCAAGGCCTATCTCGGAGTGGCGGCATGAGCGCGCTGTTATCCGTCACTGATGCCCATGTCGCCTATGGCAAGGTCGAGGCGGTCCGTTCCGTTTCGCTCGAAGTGGGGCGGAACGAGATCGTCACCATCGTCGGCGCCAACGGCGCCGGCAAGACCACGCTGCTCTCCGCCATCATGGGCATTTTCCCGCTGAAGGGCCGCGTCACCTTTGCTGGACAAGACCTGGCGCGGCTCGATATCGAAGACCGCGTCGCGATGGGGCTTGGGCTCGTGCCGGAGCACCGCGAATTGTTCGTGACCATGAATGTCGAGGACAATCTCGAGCTCGGCGCCTTCCGCATCGAGCGGAGCCGGGCGAAGGCCTCGATCGAGCGGATCTACACGCTGTTTCCGCGCCTGAAGGAGCGGCGCAAGCAGCTCGCCGGCACCTTGTCCGGCGGCGAGCAGCAGATGCTCGCAATGGGCCGCGCGCTGATGGGCGAACCGAAACTCTTGATGCTGGACGAGCCGAGTCTCGGTCTCGCGCCGATCATCGTCGCCGACATTTTCCGGATCGTCACTGAACTGCGCGCCAGCGGCGTCTCGGTGCTGCTGGTCGAGCAGAACGCGCAGGCCGCGCTGAAGATCGCCGACCAGGCCTACGTGATGGAGCTCGGCGAGTTCGTGCTCAGCGGCAAGGCCAGCGACGTCGCCGCAAACGAGCAGGTTGCGGCAAGCTATCTCGGCTTCCAGCACGAAGCGGCAAGCGCGCTTTAGCTACACGCGCCTCGCAGTCTGCACAAATCCCCAGGCGGCGATCGCGGCCATGAGCAGCGAGATCAGCACATTGTAGCCGGCGAGCGAGAGGCCGAGAAAGCGCCACTGCACCTCGTCGCAGCGCACGACCTTGACCGTGTCGAGCCGCGACAGCAGGTCGCCGGCACTGCCGAGATTGACGACGGGGCCGGAGCAATCGGTCGGCCCCTTCCAGAACCCCCATTCGACGCCGGAGTGATAGGTGCCGAGGCCAGCATTGGCGAGCGCCGCCAGCGCAAGGATCGCCAGCCCTGCGAGCAGCAGCGGCCGCGGCGCGCCGCTCCTTGCCGCCAGCACGGTGAGCGCACCGAGCGGGATCGCGAGATAATAGGCGTAGCGCTGCTCGAGGCAGAGCGGACAGGGCAGGATCTCCAGCACGAGCTGGAAGAACCAGGCGCCCGCGATCGTCGCCGCGGCGATCAGGGTGACGGCCAGCGAGGCCGTCAGCGCAGGCGCGCTGGAAGCCGGTTTGAAGGCAGGTATTGCGGCACTATGGCTCGTCACGGCAGCCCTCCGGATGGGTCGTGGCCCCAAGCCTCTAACTCCGGCCCGCAGCCCTGTCGAGAACGGCCGGGATCACTTTGGCGCGGGTTGACCTCGCTTTGTTCATGGCTATAGTCCGCCGGCTTCGCGAGGAACCTTCCTGGGACCAACCGAGGGCCCCTGTGGCGGAACTGGTAGACGCGCTCGACTCAAAATCGAGTTCCGCAAGGAGTGCTGGTTCGATTCCGGCCAGGGGCACCACGCTTCGCCCTTTCGGGCTTCGCGTGGCGCGGCCATGCGAGACCGAAAGAGCGAAGCGTGTCCGGCGAAGCCTCTTGGCGAAGACGGACTGCCGCGATGAAGCGCCATCCCCTCTCCCTAGCAAACGTCACATCCCCACTATATAAATCGGCAGCTTCTTCCCTTGACCGAAGAGGCTCATATGAACGACCTGCACGCGTGGCTTTCCGAACAGCACCACGGTTTGCGGACCTTCCGTATCTTTCAGCAGAAGCTCGACACGCTCGGCCGGAACGACCCCGCCCAGCGCGGCCTGTGCCGTCTCCTCAGCAACCTTGTCGGCGGCTATGTCGAGGCCTTTGACGAGGCCCCGCTCCCGGTCGAAATCGCCAACGACGCCTATCATCGCCTGCTGACGCTGGTCGCAAGCCTCGATCTTCGCGGCGATCCCAACCGCAGGCTCGCCGACATCAATCGCGTGGCGACCTGCGAGCTCTGGCAGTGACGCCACGAAGCGGCGGCGCGCATCATCCGACCCGCGTGTAGGTCGTCGTCATCGTGTAGTCCTTGCGTGGACCCAACACCACATGACGAATGACGATGCGGCCATCGGCCAGGAACGTGTAAGTCGACTGATAGTCGTCGAGATTGCACAGATGGCCCGCGCGTCCGCTCAGCTCTCCTCCCATGGAGGCAGACAGTGAGATCGCGTGGAATAGCCGCGGCGGATTCTCCTTGAAGAGGACCTCGAATCCTCCGTTGCTGTTGCTGAAGATGTACTCGCGTTCTGCCGCAAGCTCAGTGCCGTTTTGGAGCTTCAAATGTCCCTGCTCCCGATAGGCCAGGCTTCCCTCGTCCAATGGCGTGAAGGTCGCGATGCCCTGCATCGTGGCTTGACCCTCGATAAGTCGGTCGAAGGACCAGGAGCCAATCAGCTTTGTCGTCACCTCCGAGGCGTCACCCCAGCTATCCATCGCGGCTTCGTTCATATCTTTTGGACCTGCGCATTCACCGGCCGGTTCGACTTCACCGAGCCGATGCCTATATCCTACCGGCAACGCGTGTCGATATAGCGAGCATGTGATGGCCAGGAGACGCACGACGGAGACAGACGCCGACGCGCTTCCCCGCTATTTCGTCTGGGTCCGGGGCCTCGAAGGGCCCGAGCCGCAGAAATGGGTGGCGATGGAGTTCGGCGTGGGCGACTGGAAGCGGCCGCTTGTGCTGGCCTGGCTGGAGCTGCCGGCTGACGAGCGGCGCTTGCCGCTATCGATGCTGGCCCAGCGCTATCCGCCGCCGCGGGTAGAGATTTCGTAGGGTGGATTAGCCTATTTACGATCTCGGTCGCACAACGGGTAAACCTGTAAGGCGTAACCCCCCTCTGACAGTCGCGAAAACGAAGACCTCACTTCCCCCGCGCCGCCGTCGGCGTCAGCCCAAACCGGCGGCGAAAGCAGCGGTTGAAGTAAGAGAGATCGTTGAAGCCGCAGGCGAACGCGATGTCGCTGATGCGGCCTTCGCGATGGGCGAGCAGGTCGACCGCCTTGCGCAGGCGCAATTCGGTCAGGCGGGTGGTGAAGCTCGCGCCGGCTTCGAACAAGAGCTCGTTGACGTAACGCTCGGAGAGACCGGCGCCGGCCGCGAGCCTCTGCGCGGAAAAATCCGGCTCGTGGAAGCGCGCCTCCAGGATCGTCACCACGGCTTTCAGCCGCACCGCGCGCAAGCCCCGGCGCCGCGCCGCGATGGCGACGTCGCTGCGGGCGCCGAGGCCGATCGCGGTGAGATCGAGCAAATGGGCGGCGATCGCCATGCCGGCTTCGTCGGCGGCAGCCGGATGGTGCAGCAGGAGATCGCTGTAATCCATCGCCAGCGACAGTGCGCCGCCGGGCTCGAGCTCGCAGCCGACGAGATCGTCGACATCGAGCACCATCGCCCGCAGCGTGGTGACCGGCAGATGCACGTTGGTGAAACGCTTGTGGCTGGCACCGTCGGCTGCGGAGAACGGCTCGTCGAGCTTCAACAGCACCATCGATCCCGGCCGCATGGTGAATTCGCGGCCGCGATGGATCACCTGCGAGGGACGGTCGCCGGTGTTGCGCGCGAGGCAATAGCGGTCGTCGCCGGTCTCAATCACCTGGCGCTTTTCCCGCCGCACCGTGACGAAGCTGCCATCGCAGCGGCCGAGCATGGTGGTGCCGATGTGGATCGAATTCATCGTCGCGCGAAACGGCACGTCGGCGGCCGGGTCGAGCTCCCCGGTGTTGGAAAAGTGCTCGAACAATTCGGCGAACCGGATGAAGCGCTGCCGGTCGGACAGACCCTGCGGCAGCATGTCGGTCGAGAGCGTCTTCTTGATGACGGGCATCGATATGGACTTCCAGGAAAGACTTTTTCGGAAAAAATCGTGCGCGAAACGGCCGAGCCTTGCAGGCCGGGGATGAACCCGCGCTGAAGGCCGACGGTCACAGGCTACCAGCACGGCGATCTGATTCAAGCGGCGCCGGTCAGTCCAAGCCGGCGTGCGACCGGCGCCGGAGAGTCCAAGACGAACCGTACACCCCCAGCCTATTCAGGCAGCGGATGCGACATCCCGCCACATGCGAATCGCGTCCGGGCAACCGGGCGGCCCCAGCCTGACGCCCGCTGGAGGAGACAACGACATGCGAATCTCTCTACCCCGCAGCCTCGTGCTCGGCGGCGTCATCGCGACCAGCCTCTGCATCGGCTATGCGCTCGGCGCGCAGCCGCATATGGACGAAGCCGTCGCGATCCTGCAGTCGGCCCGCGCCGAGCTTGCCAAGGCCGAGCCCAACAAGGGCGGCCATCGTGAACGGGCGCTGGGACTGATCGACCAGGCGATCGCCGAAGTCCGCGCCGGCATCGCCTTCGCCGCCACCCACTGACATCAGGGAGCACACGCATGATACGGACTTTCTTTGCCGCGGCGCTCGCGCTCGGCGCGATCGCAAGCTCTGCGCAGGCCATGCCGCTGGCGCCGTTTGGCGCGCAGCCCAATGGCGCTGTCATCGCCGTCGCCGGTGGCTGCGGCGCCGGCTGGCACCGCGGCCCCAATGGCGGCTGCCTGAAGAACTTCGAAGATCCCGCCGCGCATGCCTGCCCGCGCGGCTACCACATCGGTCCCGGCGGCGCCTGCCGCGGCAACGGCAGATAAGAGCTGAGCACGCGGCCTCGCCGCGCTGCTGCGCAGCGCCGCGAACGGGCGCGTCACAAAACGTGTCATGCCCGGGCTTGCCCCGGGCATTTTCGTCTTCATTCCGCTGCGAGCCGCCACGGCGAGGCACCGCAATCGCACTTGCTACCTCGGCGGGTCTGTGCACAGAATGCACTCATATTTTGATTACGCAATCATTGATCGAATTCGGGCACCGCCCGATCCGGAATCGGACGCGTTCCCGCAATTGCCGGAGGGGCTCATGTCGCACCACGACGTGGAAGATCGTGCTGTTCATTCCGCTCAAGACGACGACTGCAACCAGGCGAATGCCGGCGCCAGTCAGGCGAAGCGCAAGCTCGTGTTGTTCGCGGACGGAACGGGCAACGCATTCACGGCCCAGGAATCCAGCATCTGGCGTCTTTACGAGGCGCTCGACCATACCCAGCCAGACCAGATTGCGCATTACATCAAAGGCGTCGGCACTGCAGGCTGGGCGCCACTTGCGGCCATCGACGGCGCCACCGGAATTGGCGTGCCTTCCAACGTCCGCAAGCTCTATCGCTTCCTATGTTGGAACTGGCGCGAGGGCGACGAGATCTACATCTTCGGCTTCAGCCGTGGCGCCTTCACCGCGCGCACGCTGGCAGCCTTGATCGCGAGCCAGGGTCTGGTGCCTGCGGTGATCGGAGACACCCCGGTGTCGCATGCAGAGATGGAGCGCAATGCCATGTCCGCCTGGCGGGAATACCGCCGCGACACCGTGCCGCTGAAGAAGAGCCTGCCGACGATCTGGATCGCGCGTTTCATCCGTGACGTCCTGCTCTATCTTTATCATTTGATCTGCGGACACCGCTCCTACGCCGATGTTCGCGCGGCAATGAACGGCCGCAAGAACGTCAACATCGAATTTCTCGGGCTGTTCGACACGGTCGAGGCCTTTGGCGTTCCAGTCGAGGAGCTGCGCGTCGCGATCGACTGGGCAATCTGGCCGATCTCGTTCCGCAATCACCGGCCCTCGCACAAGGCGAAGCACATCTGTCACGCGCTCGCGCTCGACGACGAGCGCACCACCTTCCATCCGCTGCGGATCGACCAGAGCCATTTGGCGGCAGACCAGACGGTCAAGGAGGTATGGTTCGTCGGCGTCCATTCTGACATCGGCGGCGGCTATCCGGAATGCACACTGTCCTTCGTCCCGCTGGTCTGGATGGTCGATCAGCTCGGCGGCAAGCTCCGCTTCCAGGGCGGCACCATCCAGCACTTCAAGGACTATCAATCGGCGATCGGGCCAAGGCATGATTCACGCAGCGGCGCAGCGGTGCTGTACCGCTACGGCCCGCGTCCGGTCCTGGCGGGCGCAGCGAATGGCGGCGCGCCTGTGGTGCATTTCGCTGTGGTCGAGCGCATGCTGCACGGCTGCGACGACTATGCGCCGATCATGCTTCCTGCCGACGCCCGGGTGCTGATGCCGAACGGCGACGAGCTCGATCTCACCCACGATGGGACTCGCGAGGCGATGAAGACGGCCTATCTGGCGAAGGCCAGGGGACCGCGACGGCAGAAGGAGGCAGACGCCTTCACCGCGATGAGCATGCCGGACGCCGCGATGGCCTCGCTCGCGCGCGACACCGTTTGGTGGCGGCGCGTCGCCTATTTCTCGCTGTTGTTCATGGTCGGCTTGATCGCCGCCTGGCCCTTGATCGCGCATCCGCTGGTGCAATGGTCCAAAGATCCGGTGGGCCACCAAGGGATCTCCATCATCGGCAACATCGACTGGGTGTTTGGCGCCGTGGTGGCTCCGCTCGCCAACCTCGTCAGGGACGTGCTGCCGTCTTATGCCGCGCCCTGGCTCAACATCGCGATCTACTATCCCTTCCTGACCTCGATCATGGTGGCCCTGACCTGGTGGGTCTGGAACAAGAACTCGGAGCTGCGCGACTCCATCCAGGAGCGCGCGCGTCTCGCCTGGAATACGCCGCGCCGCAAGGCGAGCCTCAGTCACATCGACGAGCCGGGCCCGCTCCTGAAGTTCGGCCACCGGATGCGGATGAATGCGGGACCGGCAGGCCTGGTCATCACCAAAGGGCTGGTGCCGGCGGTCTTCCTACTCGCCGTCTTCGGTTCGGCGGCGCTTCTGCTGTCGAACAGCCTATTCACCGGGCGCGTTGCGCTCGGAAAGGTCTGCACGACGAGCCAGTATCCTGCCGCACCTCAGATCGGCACGCCGGTGCGCGACGAGCCGACCGACGCAACCGCCCTGTTCGATACCAAGACCTTCTGCTGGTGGAGCGGGCTCGCCGTCGAGAAGGGCCGCAAATACCGCGTCTTTGTAGAGGTCAAGGACCCCTGGTTCGACCGTACCACCCTGAGTGGAGCGAATGGCTTCCAGACGCACGGGCTACGCCATTACGTCGCTTTGCCGGAGTTGCGTCTATACGCGGCAAATTGGTTCCAACCAGTGGTTCGCATCGGAACGAAAGGCATGAATGATCTGCCGTTGCAGGCCGTCAACGTGATCCCGGCTGACGCATTGCCGCGTCGGACGAATCCAACGCTTCCTGCCGAGGACGATGTTAAAGGACAGGATCAATATCCAGTGAGCCTCGACGACATCGACCAGTTCAAGGGCGGCCTTAAAACGCTCGGCAATTTCGAACCAATCCCTCAGTCCATGCTCGATGATGCAGGGCAGGTCTGGAGGAAGGAAGGACTGACCGACCGCGTCGTCGCCGAGTTCGTCGCGCCCGACTCGGGCGAGCTGTTTTTCTACGTCAACAATGCCGTGCAAATTTTCCCGCAGCTCATGCCGGAGTGGATGGTCCCGTCGTGGCTCCAGATCCTCCAAGGACCGCCGGATCTCTACTACCACAACAACACCGGCACGGCGAAGATCACGGTGCAGCGCCTACCCGCACCGGCACTGCCCTCGGCGAAGACGGCGTCGCCGCTGGCGAGCAAGTAGCGGTGCGCTACGCCGCGATGCGCTCGGCACAGCCGACCGCGATCCCCGCATGATGTTACAGGCGGGTGATTCTTCCGCGTCAGTTGGTCAAACCATAGACGTCGAGGCGCCCGTCATAGGTCGGGCGATAGATGCGGCCTTTCCAGATGATCGGGCGGTTGAACTTCGGATGCGTGAAGGCGTGCTCCGGACCCCAGTTCTCGCTGTCCCAGATCACCTGGAGCCGTTGCGAGCCGTCCGGATTGACGGCAAAATTCTGCGCGTCATAGACTAGGAAGCGGCCCGGGCTGAGCAGCATGTTGCTGTCCTTGTAGGGGACCATCGCGACGATAATGGCATCAGTGCCGTTGTTGGCGGCGAGCGTGATGCTCCAGCCGGGCATGCCGCCCGACGGGCGCGGCGACTGCGGCGAAGCGATCTCGTTCGATCCGGCGAGATAGGTCGACGTCCCGTCGGCCGCGATCGACCATGCCCGCAATGCGCTGTTCTCACCGCCGACGAAATGCATCACGCCATGGAGGGCAGACGTAAACAGCAGCGGCGTGCCATGCAGATGCCGCGTCGCGCCGCCCGGATACAGATTCAATTGCATTGGCGAGGCCGGCGCCGGCGGCACCGCGGGATCGAAAAACGTGTAGAGGATCGGCGGCATCTTGAGCTTGGCATAATTGGCGGCGAAGTGACCCGCTGCAAGATCGACTTGTTGCGTATTGCCGAGCGCCTCGGCATTGCCGGTATAGAGAATACCGTCCTTGCCCGCTGCGAGCACGGCGTGGGACGGTCCGACATAGACCGGGCCACCCGAGCCAAAGTCCTGGTCGCTCCACATCGACTCATTCATCGCCGCCAGATGTCGCGCCACGACCGGTGCGATCTGCGCATCCATGGCGTCGGGCCCGGACGTCACCGCGACATGCGCCATCTCCCTCGCATGAAGCGGCGTGAGCGCCATTCCCATCCGCTTGGCATGGCCGATCACCGCGGTTAGCGAAACGTTCGACGGCAGCGCGTGCGCGTCATCATCATCGTCGAGGAGCGCAGCGGCGGCAGCGCCGACCCGGTTGGCGTCTGTCCATGGTGTCCACCACGACAGCACCTCGAAATGCGCGCGAGGTCCGGTGTGCAAGGCCAGCCGCACCACGCTCTCGCCGAAATCGCCTAGCTGCGGCGAGAACGCCCCGTTGCCGGTGATGACATAGATCGAACCGTCGGGAGCAATGGCCGGGCCGGCCCCGCTCTGCCACAGCCCGCCGCCGGAGCCCGTGACGGTGGAGCACCACGCGGCCGCAAGATGCCAGGCGTGAACGTCGACCGCGATCAGCCAGCCCCGCGCCGTCGCCGAAGTCTCCCTGACCGTACCGAAGGGGATCAGCACGTGGTTCTGCGTCAGCGTCAGCGCGCTGCGTTGCTTGCGCTGGGTCGAGACGAATTTCTGCACGGGAAGGCCGCCCGGCGGGGCGTAGACCGCGCCTTCGAGGTTCAAGAGCCCGTGTACCTTCGAGCCGTCATTGATCCGCAGCGCCGCGAGAAAATGCTGCGCTCTGGCAACGCTGCCATCATCGCTGATCCAGGCGCAGGCGTAGAGAATGCCGGCGCCCTCGTCGATCACGGGAGTCGACAGGATCCCCCAATCGACGTTGGTCATGTGACCGTCGATGGCCGGCGTCCCGACGATGGGACGGCCGAGATTCGTCGCCCAGATTTTCTCGCCGGTCATCGCATCGAACGCATAGACCCAGTTGCCCATCGTGGCCTGGAAGATCAGGTCGCGGGTGTTGCCATCGACCGTGTGCACGGCGCCGACCGCCAGCGGTTGCGCCTCGAGCCGGGAATCGTCGGGTATGGGAATGCTGAAGAGTTTTGCGATGCCCTTGGTGCGGACGGCGGTCGCCGTCAGCACCGTCTCGGCATTGTTCGCACCAGTCCTGGCAGCATCATAGCTGCGAGTCGTGACGGAGACGGCCATGGTCAGGCTCCCCAGGCCAGCAAGCTTCCGGCCGCGATCAGGCAACCCGCCGCCAGCGGCCGCGCATCGCGCAAGCCGGCGCGCCACCAGTTCAACACGACGGCCCCGCAGACAAAGCCCAGGCCGGCCATCATCGCGCTCGACAGCACCGCAAAAGCCGGCGTATCCGGCGTGCGCGACACCACATTGTCGATCGCCAGCAGCGGCGGCAATGCGTAGAGCCAGCCCGGCGTCGCAAATAGACGTTGCGCGATGAGCAGGCCGACGAGGAGCGCCGCACCTGACGCCGTCAGCAGGATGGCGGCGAGCCCACCCGCGAGCGGCAAGCTAACGCCGAGTGCCGAGCCAAGCCCGTCGCACAGGCCGAACATCAAAGCGAGCGGTAACGCGTGCCGCCCCGACACAACGAAGGACAGCGCGAAGGCGGCAATCAGGCTGTCGATGGACGTCCACAACAGATGCAATGACATGAGATCCACTCAAATGACTTGTGGAGCAAGATAAGTGACGTCGATCGAAAAGGCCGCGCCGTGCTCCGGCAGCTGGCGGCCCGCGACACGGATATGATGTTCGCCGGTCACACCGGCCTTTCCTTCCGCGCTGACATGGTCGCCGCTGCACAATGCCTCGACCACGCTACGCCCTTGCGCATCGGTGACGGTGACCTTGAGCGAACCATCGGCCGGCACGCCGCGGCGATCGAGGCCGACCCGCAGGGCGATCCCAGAGCCCTGCTCCACCCAGATCCGTCCCGCCTCCGTCTCGGCATTGGTGGCAGGCCGCGTATCGAGATCGGCGGCGCCGAAAATCGTTTGCGTGGTGTGGCGCGCAGGCCGGATGGACGCGAGGTTCAAGCCGGCGCGGGAGAAGCAGAGATAGCTCTGGCCCTTGCTGAAGCCGTTGCTCGGAATCGTGAAGCTCGCGACGCCATGTTCATCGGTCGAGATATCGTCGTGATGGCCGGTGTAGTCGTGCAGATGCACGTTGGCCCCAAATGCGGTCTGACAGCTGATCGTGCGCGCATTCAGAGTGTCGAAGTTCAGTGCGGTCAGAAGGCCGGGCGCACCGGTCCTGTTGAGGACGATAACCTTGTCATCGAGAAAGCGGCCGCTGGTCGGCCCAACGGCGAGGTGCTCGTGGATCCAGACGAGATTGTCGATCCACGGCTTCAGCCCGTAGGCGCCCGGCCAGACGCTGGGCGGGAAATAGTCCTTGCCGTAGACGAAGGGGTAGCCCTCGATCGACAGCAGGAAGGCATAGGCGAGCAGCTTGTTGCTGATCACCTGCTGGCCCGGCGACGTATCGGTGTCGGGATTGTCGACGAAGGTGCAGGTGAGATCGGGACGCCAACTGGTGTAGCCGGCGCCGTCGAGCATGCGCGCATTGCCTCCGTCGCAGGCGGATTGCAGCGCCCAATGCATCGGGAAGTCGGCGACGAGCGACCGGCCGCTGAGCGGCGGCTGAGTCGTCCAGCCGTTGAGGACCGCGCGATTGCCGTCGAAATACTCCGAGTAGAAGAATTTCGAGGCCATGATTCCGTGGGTCATGAACTCCCGCACGAACGGCGCCCAGGTGCCCTTGACGTCGTCGAAGCGCGCGCCGTCCGCGCCAGTGGTGCGGAACACCCATTCCCCGAAGTCGAGCGCATCCTCGATGGTGACGCGCGACGGACGGCAGTGCTGGTAGGACAGCTCGCGGCCGAACGGAAAATCGTTGGGCGGGCTCGGCACGTCATCGTCGGGCAGATCGTCCGGCGGCACACCGCGAAACCAGCCGGGCGCGGTGGTGCTCCTGCCGTTCAGCGTCCCACCGTCCGCGCCGAGATAACGGAACACGCCGGGGCCGCCATTCTCGCCGCTGCGCTGGTGTAGAACGAGATCGAGATAGACGTCGATATCGCAGGCATGCGCAACGGCGACCAGACGCGTCAGCGACGCTTTCGGACCGTAACGCGTGGAGACGGAACCTTGCTGGCTCTTGCTGCCGATGTCGCGGGGATCGAACACGCCATAGCCGTCACAGCCGGGACCCGCGCCGCCTTGCGCCTTCGACGTCGGCGGCAGCTGGATCGCGGTGAAGCCGACATTGCGCAGCGCGCGAACATGGGTGGCGAGGAAATCGAGCAACCAGGGCGCGCCGTGCCCATCGACGGGCGCCGGCACGGTCACGCGCTCGCCGTGCGGACCGAAGAAGCGTCCCCAAGCTAGCAGCGGTACTCCCATGACGCGGCCTCTGGCTGGCGAGCGTCAATCATGCCTTGAACGAAGATCATCCGGAAGTTGAAATTTGCGGCAGGCGCTGCCACAGAACGAACCGCCGCTCACGATCGCGTGCGCGGCGGCGGGCGCATCAAGCGCTAATCGTCGCCATTGCCGAACAGCCTGAAGCCGCTGCGTGGACGGCTGGTGCCATCGCGCACATCCGAATCCTGGCGGACGTTGCGCGCGACATCATCCCAATTGGTCTGATCGCGCATGCCGCGTGCATCGCGCGCGTCATAATGGCGGCGCTCGGCCCAGCGTTCGCGCCGCTCCGCTCGCCGCCGCTCGGTCGCGGTACGCTTCACGTCAGAATCCCTGGCCTTGGCATAGGCGTTGTCAGGTGCGGAAGCCGGCTCTGTCGATGCCTGCTGCTCGACCGGTTTTGCGACGTGCGGAGGCGACGCGGGTGACGGCTTCGGCGGCTCGACCGCGACTGTCGTCTGCGGAGGTGGGGGCGCCGGCGGCTCAGCGTTGGCCTGTGTCGCCTGCGCATCCGGCTTAACATCCGGCTTGGCTTCGTCCTGCGCCTGCACGGGCGCAGCGATCAGCCCACCGAAGGTCTGCGAGCCGGTGAGATATTGGACGTGCTCGGACGGCGCGTTCGTCGCGGTCGTGGTGGCCGCCGGTTCAGCGCGCTGCGCCATCTTACCGGTATCCGGCCCCTGCTTGGGCGCGATCGGATGCATGATGTTGCCGGCGACGATACCGCCGCCGAGACCAATGGCGATGGCCGCAACGATCGATCCGGCACCGACGAAATAGGCTGTCGAGGCGCGCATTGGTCCACTCCCTGTTCGGAGCGGGCAACGCATGAGGATTGCCGGATGTTCCCGATATCGGCGGTTCCCTCCAGGGAAACCGCGCGTCAGATCTGCTGCGCAACCTGCTCGAGCCCGATGATGCGGGCGAGCTTGCGCACTTCCTCTTTCTGATCGTCACGCAGCTGGAACAGCAGCGGCATTGCGGCCGACTTCAGCTGCTGGACCTCGTCGCAATTCGGATCGATCGGCACGCTCGGGCCGTTCGGATTCGAGAGCTTGTTGGCCGAGATCTTGCGGACGACGTTGCGCAGCGCGGTCTCGACCGAGGGCCAGTAATATTCCTGCGAGGACGACAATTTCAGGCGATCCCGGATGCCGGCGATCTGCACGTCGGAGAGCAGCGAATAGGATTTTTGCGGCTGCGGCTTCGCGGCGACCTTCGTCTTGGCCGGAGCCTCGACAGCGGCGGGCGCTTCGGGGGCCTCGTTCACGCTCGCTTTGGACATCGGGAAATCGGACGGCGTCGCCGCGGCAAAGGCCTGGCGCAGCGGTTCGGTCAGCACGGGCGTCTGCGACAGCCTGTCGGCGGGAACCTGCACCGGGTTGATCGCGGCCGAGGCCAGCGCCAGCGTGGGAACCAGCCGGTCGGCCTTGGCAGCACGGTTGGCGGCGAGCGACTTGGGTGCCGGCGTGATCATCTCGGCGCTGACGCTGGGCACGCTGTCGCGCCCGAGAATGGCAGTGGTGGCGGCACCGAGGACAAGGAAGCAGGTCAGCACGATGATGGTGATGGCTCTGGACAAACGTCCCTCCGCGTCCAACTTCAAGTCCATGTGATCAATGCCCGGAAACTGGGCGAGAAATATGGCCTAACCGTGCCTTGGCAGCGGCAATCGCCGGGACTGCGGCGACACCGCGTGAAAAATCCAATAAAATCAGGCAGCTAGTGCCAGATCATAGGCGTCCTGGATGTCGGCGACGATCTCGGAAGCCTCCCAGACCGCGCGCGGCTCGACCGATTGCAGCGTCACCGTCCAGTTGCCGCCGCGGCGGGTGCGGGGAACGCTGAGGATGTCAAAGCGGACATTGCGGCACATCGGATGACGGGCCAGCGCATGCGCCACGCGGACGCGGATTTCGTCCAGCGACGCCTGGGTCTTGGAGTTGAGAAAATCGAAGTCCATCGCCTGTCTCTCTCGGTCCTGATTGGCGGCCGTGAGGGGGATTGTTGGCGGGCGATGGTTAATCTGCCGTTAAGTGCGGCCGGGCGGAGCTCTGCGGGATTAACCGTGCTCGGGGCCGAAGCCCGCTCTCCCTCCCCGCCGACATGCCGCGCGAAAGTCGGCGCATGGCAGTGTCCGCACCCGGGATTTTACGGGGTTATTGTGGCCGGCAAACAACAGCGCGCCACAGAGCGTGTGGAGGCGGTGCGCGCGCAATTGCCGTCGAATCCACGAATCAACTAGATCGCTAAATGGGGCTGGGAAGCGGAGTAGCAAATGAGAGTCGCTTCCTTGGAAAGTGCGGTGGCTGCGGTCACGTTGATCACGGCTATCGTTGTCGTGCTGTGGGAGATCAAGATCTTCTACGGCATCTGAACTGGCAGGACGCTGGCGTCGAACAAGAGGGCCTCCGGACAAGAAGAGGTTCGCGACCAGGGCATCCCTTCCGCGGCGGCGGAAGTCTGCCGTTCAAATGGCGCCCGCACAAACAGCACCCGGACTTGGCGCGGCCAAAGCCGTCACGCTCACCGCTTCTCGATCACCAGACTCTGCACCGCTCGCCCGAAATAGCCCTGCCTGTCGGCAAGGCGCGACATCGCGAGACCCGCGCCGTCAGGGCCGATTGAGGATTCACCGTCGAGCAGGATCCATTCGCCGACCGGCTGGCGCGAAAAATTCACCGTGAGATCGGCGTTGATGTAGGTCCAGGCGCGGAAGTCGAGCGTCGAGGCGGTGCCGTTGGAGAAATCGGCGGCCACCACGGCCCGCATCGCCTGCGAGATCGCCTCGCCCGCGATCAGGGGATGATCGACGCGAAACCAGATCGCGCCGGCGCCGGCCTGGCCGAAACGGCCGCGCGCGGCGCGCATCGAGACTGCTCGCACGAACGGGCTGGTGGCGGCGTGGCCGTCCTCAACCAGGGAGTCCTCGGGCGACGGCAGATTGACCGGCAGCTCCCTGACATCGTCGGGAAGCGTCAGCGCCTGCGTCTTGATCTTGAGCACGGTGGCGTTGACCACCTGCACGCCGTCGGCGAGCAGCTTGACTTCGCAAAGCTGGATCTTGCGTCCCTCGCGCAGCACCTCGGTCTCAATTGTCAGCGGTGCCACCGGGACGGGGCGCATCAGATCGATGGTAACGCGCGCGATCGCCATCGGCACCGGCGTCGGGATACGTTCGGCCGCCCATGTCACCAGCGAAGCCGGCGCCGAGCCGTGCTGCATGCGCCGGTCCCACGGCCCTGCGGCGTCAGGGCTGGTGAAGACGCTGTTGCCGTCGACGCGATAGATGGCGGGCATCGTTCAAATCTCAGTTGGCTGAACCGCTCGGCGTTCGAAAATCAATGTCGTCCCGGCCTTCGCCGGGACGACGGTTGAAATCTCAACGGCCCATCACAACGGCGGATCGATCGCCTCGTCGTATTCCTTCTTGAAGCGCGCGATCAGTTCGGCAGCGGGCAAGACCTTGTCGATGCTGCCGATGCCCTGGCCGGAGCCCCAGATCTCCTTCCACGCCTTCGGCTTGGCCCGCTCGCCGGAAGCGTCGGTGCCGAAGTTCATCTTGGAGGGATCGGACGTCGGCAGGCTTTCCGGATCCATGCCGGCGGCGAGGATCGAGGGCTTCAGATAGTTGCCGTGCACGCCGGTGAAGAGGTTGGAATAGACGATGTCGTCGGCCGTGGAGCCCGCGATCATCTCCTTGTACTTCTCGACCGCGTTGGCTTCCTTGGTGGCGATGAAGGCCGAGCCGATATAGGCGAAGTCGGCACCGAGGATGCGCGCGGCGCGGATCGCCTTGCCGTTGCCGATGGCGCCCGACAGCGCGATCGGACCGTCGAACCATTTTCGCGTTTCCGCAACGAAGGCGAGCGGCGAGATCGTGCCCGCATGGCCGCCGGCGCCAGCCGAGACCAGGATCAGGCCGTCGGCGCCCTTCTCGATCGCCTTGTGCGAGAATTTCTGGTTGATCACGTCGTGGAAGACGATGCCGCCCCAGCCGTGCACAGCCTGGTTCAATTCCTCGCGCGCACCGAGCGACGAGATGACCATCGGCACCTTGTACTTGGCGCAAAGCTGCATGTCGTGGTCGAGCCGGTTGTTCGACTTGTGCACGATCTGGTTGACTGCGAACGGCGCCGATGGCTTGTCGGGATGCGCGCGATCATAGGCCGCGAGCTCTTCGGTGATCCGCGCCAGCCATTCGTCGAGCAGCTCCGGCGGCCGGGCGTTCAGCGACGGAAACGAGCCGACCACGCCCGCCTTGCACTGCGCGATCACGAGATCGGGCACCGAGATGATGAAGAGCGGCGAACCGATCACGGGGATCGACAGGCGTCCCTTGAACAGAGCAGGCATGGACATAGGCGAAACGATCCTTGGGTTGGCGAGCAAATCGAAAGCTGGAGGCCATACCAACAAGGCAATCTTTCCACTGTCAAGTATTGCGTTTTGTCGCCGCGGCGGATGCGGCTACCGCAATTCCAACGCGCGGAATTCCGTCCCTGTACAACCTATCCGTCTTCACCGTCATTGCGAGCGCAGCGAAGCAATCCAGACTGTCTCCGCGGAGGGACGCTGGATTGCTTCGTCGCATCCGCGCGAAAATTGCTTCGCAATTTTGCCGCAAGCTCCTCGCGGTGCGAGAGCTGCGGATAGCGAACAGCTACCCGATCATATCCGGATTGATCAGCCGCTCGAACGAGAACATCTCGTCCCACTTCTCCTGCGTCAGCAGCTTGCGCTCGACCACGACGATCTGGTGCAGCGACTTGCCGCTCTTGTAGCCCTCGCGCGCGATCTCGGCGCATTGCTTGTAGCCGAGCAGCGGCTTCAGCACCGTGACGATACCGAGCGAGTTCAACACCATGTTGCGGGTGTGCTCGTCGTTCGCGGTGATGCCGACGATGCAGTTCTCGCGCAGGCTATTGACGGCGCGCTCCATGGTGCGGATCGAGAAGAACAGCGCGAACGAGATCACCGGCTCCATCACGTTGAGCTGGAGCTGACCGGCACTTGCTGCCAGCGTGACGGTCATGTCGAGGCCGATGACGAGGAAGCTGGTCTGGTTGACGACTTCGGGGATCACCGGATTGACCTTGCCCGGCATGATCGAGGAGCCCGGCTGCAATTGCGGCAGGTTGATCTCGTTGAAGCCCGCGCGCGGACCTGAGGCGAGCAAGCGAATGTCGTTGCAGATTTTGGTCAGCTTGCTCGCAGTGCGCTTGAGCACGCCGGAGAGCTGCACATAGGCACCCGTGTCGGACGTCGCTTCGACAAGATCGCCGGCCAGAATGAAGTCGACGCCGGTCAGCGCACTCAGATGCCGGACCGCGAGCTTGGGATAGCCGACCGCCGCGGTGACGGAGGTGCCGATCGCAGTGGCGCCGAGATTGATCTCGCGCAGCAGCGCGCGGGCTTCCGAGATGCGGTCGACCTCCTCGCCGATCGTGGTGCCCCATCCCCGGAATTCGGCGCCGAGCGACATTGGGACTGCGTCCTGGAGATGCGTGCGGCCCATCTTCAGCACGCGCTCGAACTCACGGCCCTTGGTGAAGAAGGCTTCCTGGAGCTGGCGCAGCGCCGTCATGTAGCTTTCGAGCCGCAGGATCAGCGCCAGCCGGAACGCGGTCGGATAGGTGTCGTTGGTGGACTGGCCGTAATTGACGTGGTCGTTGGGGCTCACATGCTGGTAGTCGCCCTTCGCGAAGCCGAGCGATTCCAGCGCGAGATTGGCGATCACCTCGTTGGCGTTCATGTTGGTGGATGTGCCGGCGCCGCCCTGGATGAAGTCGGTGACGAACTGATCCATCATGTCGCCGGCGATGACCCGGTCGCAGCCGAGGATGATCGCGTCGGCCACTTTTGCATCGACCGCGCCGAGATCGCGATTGGCCATGGCGGCGGCCTTCTTGACGTAACCGAGCGCCTTCACGAAGTAAGGCTCCTGGTTCATCGGAATGCCGGTGATGTGGAAGTTCTCTTTCCCGCGGATGGTCTGGACGCCGTAATAGATGTCGTCGGCGATCTCACGCTGTCCGAGGAAATCCTGCTCTGTACGGCTCATGTGCGCTCCTTGTTGCATGCGCGCAGGTCATCGCGTCAGTTCTGGCACAGCGCGCTGGTCACGAAAGTATCGGTGCGGCAGTCGTCCGGCTTGCGCTGCCTGCCCGGGATCAAAACCTTGGCCGAGCATTTTTCGGCGGAGTCGGCGTTCAGGCCCTTGCCTTCCTTGTAGCCCTTGCTCTGGCAGAGCTGGTCGGCGGCCTGCTTGCAGTCCGGCCCGCCGTTTGACGAGGCCGGACAGGCCACGCGCCCAGACACCATGCTCGACGGTTTCGCCAAGCGCGACAAATCGTTCATGGTCTCGCTGGGGCTTTTGATCGGCGGCAGGATCGAGGGCAGCTTGTCGAACAGCTTGCCCATTTCATTGATCAGCCCGGGATTGTCCTCGCGCGCCGGCGGCGCGGATGGGGCAGGCGTCGATGGCGGCGGCGCGGCCTGCGGCCCCTGCTCCTGGAGACCGAGCGCCGGCGGTGCCGATTGCGGCCATCCCGCCGCGCCGGAGCCGAGCAGGAACAGCAGCACCGCTGAAGTAAGCCGCCCCAGCCGCACCGCCGGATTGCCGGATCGAACCATCATGACGGCAACCGTAACCGAAGCCGGCCCATCGTCAAAGCATTGGGGTTTAGATCAGCTTGATCGCCACCACGAAGCCGAGCACCAGCACGGCGGCGCCGAGCGCGACCCACAGGCCGAGATGCTTCTCGATCCTGACCCGGATCCAGTCGCCATAGCGATTGAGCAGGATGGCGACGATGAAGAAACGTCCGCCGCGCGCAACGATCGAGCACAGGATGAACAGTCCGATATTGTAGCCGGCAAAGCCCGAGGTGATGGTGACGAGCTTGTAGGGGATCGGCGTCAGCCCCTTGAGCAGGATGATCACGGCACCCCACTGTGCATAGGAGGCGCGGAAGGCATCGACCTTGTCGCCGAGGCCGTAGACCTGGATCAGCCAGTGGCCGACCGAGTCGAACAGCAGCGCGCCGATGGCGTAGCCGAGCAGGCCGCCCACCACCGAGGTCGCGGTGCAGATTGCTGCATACATCCAGGCGCGCTGCGGGCGCGCCAGTGACATCGGAATCAGCATCACGTCCGGGGGGACGGGAAAGAAGGAGCTTTCTGCGAAAGCCACGGCCCCCATGATCCAGAGCGCGTAGGGCTTGTGGGCGGCGTCGATGCACCAGTCGTAGATACGTTTCAGCATGGCGCCGCGATGAAGCACCATGGGACGGATTTGTCCATCGCCAGTTTTTGAGCGATTTGTGACGTTTCTAGTGGCGCTTGCGTGCCGCGCGGCCCTCGAGGGCGACAATTGGCCGCCGCGCGGCAACACGCGGTGACGCGGCCTTGGGCAGCTTCATCGTCGATTTCGGCAGCTTTTCGGCGATACCGAGCATGTCCTCACGCCGCGCCATCTCGCGCCAGACGTCTTCGGGACGCACGCCGGCCGAGGCCCAGAGCACGGTGAGATTGTAGAGCAGATCGGCGCTTTCCCGGATCACGGCTTCGCTATCGCCATTGACCGCGTCGATGACGACCTCGATGGCCTCTTCGGCCAGCTTCTTCGCCATTTTGGACGGGCCGCGCTGAAACAACCGCGCGGTGCGCGATGTTGCCGGATCAAGGTCTCTGGCCGCGAGCACAGCCAGATATAGCCGCTCAAGCGAATCACTCATGGGACTCGAAACTACTCTAAACCAATGGCGAGCGCGTTAACGCCGACGATAAAAGGCAAAACAGGCCGGCGCGGCAAGCGCGACGGCCTGTTATGGTCAACCTTTGGCAGCCGGACCTAGTAGCAGGTCGCAATGTTGCCCTGGCCGCCCTGCGCGGACTGATAGGGACCGCCACAACGGTGGTACGGGCGCGGACCATAATAGGAATCGCCGCCGTAATAGCCCGGCCCGCCATCATAGTAGGCCGGACCGCCATAAGCCGGACCGCCATAATAGGGCCCGTTGTCATAGGCGTAGGCGTCGCGGCTCGCCGCGATCGCAAGGCCAGTGCCGACGATGCCGGCAATGGCCGCGCCGGCAAATGCCGCGCCGCCGCCGCCATGCCAATGACGGCCGCCTGCGAACGATGCGGTGGGAGCAACCGTGGTCAGCGCCAGCACCGCGGCGGTGGCGAAAACGGCCTTGCGGCCAGCAAATTTCGAAAATCGGTCAAACATACTTTGGACCCTCCTTGGGACCTTCAATGGTGCCTCGCGACAGGCTCATGTCACTCAAACACCCGCAGCCCATGTTCGGTTCCCCAACCCCAACAGAAGCTGAACGGGGTTGCGTAATCATGACGCAGCCGCCGCTCATCCGCCGTTCATGTTGATGCGGACACGATGATCACCGGCCGGGGCTGCGAGCGTCACGAAACCATAACAATGCGGAACCGGCGCGACCGATGTTGGGATTGAAGACGATCGCCTCTCGCTGCCTGCTGGCGCTCTCGATCGCGCTGGCCGCACTGGCCGCGCGCGACGTCAATGCGGCCGAAACTGCCGCGGCGTCAGTGGCGATCCATTTCACCTTCGATCGTCCGCTCGATGCGAGCATGGCGCCGTTCTTCATCGCAGCAAAAGATGGCAAGTTCGCCGCCGAGCGTCTCAACGTGTCCTTCAACAGCGCGGCCGGATCGCCCGAAGCGCTCGCACGCGTCGCCAAAGGCGACAGCGAGCTCGCGCTCGTCGACATCAACGAGCTCATTCGCTTTCGCGACAAGGCCGATGCGCCGCCGGTCAAGGCAATGTTCGTGCTGTTCAACCGCGCGCCCTACGCGATCGTCGCGCGCAAGAGCCGCGGCATTCATTTGCTCTCCGATCTCGACGGCAAGACCGTCGGCGTCGCCGACAGCGATCTGTCGATCCGGCTGTGGCCGGCACTCGCGCGCCAGAACGGCATCGACACCTCGCATGTGAAGTTCTTCAAGATGAGCGCGGCAGTGCGCGAGCCGGTCCTCTCGGCAGGACAGGTCGATGCGGTGGCGGGCTTCTCCTATCTCTCGGCCGTGAACCTACGCGATCGCGGCGTGCCGGCCGATGATCTCGCCGTGCTCCGCTATGCCGACTATGGCTGCGAAGCCTACGGCTTCGCCGTGGTGGCCAATCCCGCCTTTGCCGCTGCGAAGCCGGACGCGGTGAAAGGCTTTGTGCGTGCACTGATCGCCGGCATCAACGCAACCGTCAGAGAGCCGGCACGCGCGGCGGACGAGGCCGCAAGCCGGATCGACGATGGCGACCGCGACCTGGAGCTCTCACGCCTGCGCACCGTGCTCGCCGACAACATCCTGACCGACGAGGTCAGGCGCAACGGCCTCGGCGGCGTCGACCCGGCGCGGCTGGAGCGCTCGATCGACCAGATCGCAGAGGATTTCAAATTCGACAAGCGGCCTGCGGCCGGCGATATCTTCGACGACCGGTTCCTGCCGCCGGTCAGAGGGCGGCTGATCAATTGAGCAAAACTGACAGCTTCCCCTGTATCTCGCGGACGATCCCTGATTAGAATAAGGGCTCACTTCGTTCTATCCGCTCGAGTTCGCGCCCGCATGTCCATTTTCAGCCTCTACACCCGCGTCCTCGAGCTGCTCGGCAAGGAGGCGCGGCTGGGCTGGCTGCTGGCATTCGCCAATCTGCTGCTGGCCGCCTCGCAATTTGCCGAACCGGTATTGTTCGGCCGGATCGTCGATGTGCTCTCCGGCAAGACGGTGTCCGGATCGAGCTCGGCCTGGCCGTTCCTGATGGCCTGGGTGGCATTCGGGCTGTTCACCATCGCCTGTAGCGCGCTTGTGGCGCTGCAAGCCGACCGGCTCTCCCACCGCCAGCGCCAGGCGGTGCTGACCAACTATTTCGAGCACATTTTGCAACTTCCGCTGACCTTCCATTCCGGCACCCATTCGGGTCGGCTGATGAAGGTCATGCTCAACGGCACCGACGCGCTGTGGCGGCTGTGGCTCGGTTTCTTCCGTGAGCACTTTGCCGCGATTCTTTCGGTCGTGGTGCTGCTGCCGCTGTCGCTGTATCTGAACTGGCGGATGGCGATCCTGCTGTTCGTGCTCTGCGTCGTCTTTACCGCGCTGACAACCTTCGTGGTGCGCAGGACTTTCGGCATGCAGATGGAGGTGGAGGAGCACTATAGCGAGCTCTCCGCGCGCGCCTCCGACGCACTCGGCAATGTCGCGCTGGTGCAGAGTTTTGTGCGCGTCGAATCCGAGGTGAAGGGCTTGCGCTCCGTCGCCGACCAGCTGCTCGCGGCGCAGATGCCGGTCTTGTCGTGGTGGGCGCTCGTCACCGTCATCACGCGCGCCTCGACCACCATCACGGTGCTCGCGATCTTCGCGCTCGGTATTTCGCTGCACGACCAGGGGCTGACTTCGGTCGGCGAGATCGTGATGTTCGTGAGCTTCGCGACACTGCTGATCCAGAAGCTCGAACAGGTCGTGAGCTTCATCAACAACGTGTTCATGGAAGCGCCGCGCCTGCGCGAATTCTTCAACGTGCTTGATGCGGTGCCCGCGGTGCACGACCGGCCGGACGCGATCGACGCCGGCCGGCTCTCCGGCCTCGTCGAGTTCAACGACGTCACCTTTTCCTATGACGGCAAGCGGCCGGCGGTCGAGGACCTCTCCTTTACCGCGCTGCCCGGCCAGACCATCGCGCTGGTCGGCGCGACCGGCGCCGGCAAGTCGACTGCGATCGCGCTGCTGCATCGCGCCTTCGATCCGCAATCCGGCTTCATCAGGATCGACGGCATGGACGTGCGCGGCGTCACGCTGACATCGCTGCGGCGGAACATCGGCGTGGTGTTCCAGGAGGCGCTGCTGTTCAACCGCTCGATCGCGGAGAATTTGCGCGTCGGCAAGCCGGATGCGACCGAGGCCGAGATGCGCAAGGCGGCCGAGCGCGCCCAGGCGCTCGAATTCATCGACCGCAGCGGCGGCTTCGAGACCAATGCCGGCGAGCGCGGCCGTATGCTCTCCGGCGGCGAGCGGCAGCGGCTGTCGATTGCCCGTGCGCTGCTCAAGGACCCGCCGCTCCTGATCCTGGACGAGGCGACCAGCGCGCTCGACGCCGTCACCGAAGCCAAGGTGAACGCCGCTCTCGATGAAGTGATGAAGGGCCGCACCACCTTTGTGATCGCCCACCGCCTCTCCACCATCCGGAACGCCACGCGGATTCTGGTGTTCGAGAATGGGCGGGTGATCGAAAGCGGAACTTTCGATGAACTCGTGGCCAAAGGCGGCTATTTCGCCGAGCTCGCCAAGGCCCAGTTCATGGTGCAGGAACAATCTCAAGCGAATGCACGGGCCAGCGTGACGCCGGCTGAGGCTATCGCGACCGCGGCCAAATCCCCATAGCAGGTCGCCGTAGCACCGCCGAAATTCGGCCTATTTCATCGCGGAATACCAGGCAGAGACCCCTATTCTCGACGCAACAGCCGGTATAGGTTTGCGCTGCCGCAAGCGGCGGCGCTGGATTTCAGAACCGAACAGAGATCACGAGAGCCGTCCGGAACCGGCGGGTCTCCAACGACTGGAAATCGGATAGTGCACGCCTTTCGCCCGCTGCTTCGCAATTCGCTGTTCAACCTGTTCGCTGCGACCCTGGCGGTCGCTGCGCTGCTCGCACCGCGCACGGCAAATGCCGAAGCGCTGCTCCTGATCGAGGCCGACAGCGGCAAGGTGTTGCAGGCGGATAACGCGACCATTCCCTGGTATCCGGCCTCCGTCACCAAGATCATGACCGCCTATGTGACGCTGAAGGCGGTGAAGGACGGCAAGATCACGCTCGACACGCTGGTCACGGTGTCGCCGACGGCGGCCTCGCAATCGCCCTCGAAGATGGGGTTCCGTCCGGGAACGCAGCTCACCGTCGACAACGCGCTCAAGATGATGCTGGTCAAGTCGGCGAACGACATGGCCGTGGTGCTCGCCGAAGGCGTCGGCGGTTCGATCGACGGCTTCTCCGTGATGATGAACGACACCGCGAAGAAGCTCGGCATGACGCAGACGAGCTACGTCAATCCCAACGGCCTGCCCGCCGACGGCCAGATCACCTCCGCGCGCGACCTCGGCATTCTCGCACGCTCGTTCCTGCGCGACCTGCCGGAATACGAATATTTCGTGCACATCCCGGCGATCCGCCTGGGCAAGCGCGTCACGGGGAATTTCAACAAGCTGATCGGCCGCTATCCCGGCGCCGACGGTTTCAAGACCGGCTTCATCTGCGCCTCCGGCTATAACCTCGTGGCATCCGCCACACGCAATGGCCGCCGGCTGATCGCGGTGGTGCTCGGCGCCAATTCCGGCACCGCGCGCGCAGTGAAGGCGGCGCAGCTTCTGGAGCGCGGCTTCAGCCAGGACAATCTGTCGTGGCTGCGCCCCTCGCTTGGCACCGTCGAGAACCTCGTGCCGGTCGACGCCTCGCCGCCGAATTTGCGCGAGGAGATGTGCGGCGGTCACCGCAAGCGGCCGGCCAGCGACGACGACGATGCGCTGATCGCGACCAATGGCGGCGCGACCGGATCGGCCTCGGCCACTGGCGGCGAAGCCCAGGTGACCTTCTTCACCGCGGGGCTGCAACCGCCCCTGATGAAAGCCTCCGAGCTGATGGCCTCGGCCCCGGCGGCCGCAGAGCCCGTGATTGTCTATACCGGTCCGACCCGCACCGGTGCCGCCCTGGTCGCGGCAGTCGCCGCCGACGCCGACCAGCAGGCCACGCCGAAGGCGCGTGGCAAGAAGTCGCGCGTCGCCAAGAAGCCCGACGCCGGCAGCGATGGCAAGACGGCAGCGGCGAAGCCGGATACCGCCAAGCCTGATGCGAAGGGCGATACCAAGAGCGCGGCAAAGCCGGCAGGGACAAAGCACGCCGCAGCCAAGCCCGATGCGGCGGCGAAGCCGGCGGCGAGCGGCGATCAGGCGGCCAAGCCCGCCAAGCCCAAGGCGGCCACGAAGCCTGCGCCTAAACCCGCGCCCAACAACAGTTAGGTTAACGGCGCGAGCCTATTCCGTTGCGCCCGCGCTTCGCACCTGCGGCAGCGATTTGCGAGGATTCCAGTAGCCCCTCTCCGGCCTTTGCCTTAAGCCACGACCGCTTGCCAGCAGTTCCGGCAGGCTCGATACTGCCGGCAATGAGGCAAGCCCGAGATACAACGGGCTCAGGTAGATGAGGGGAGTTTTCCATGGAGCGCATCTGGCTCAAGCAATATCCGCCCGGCGTGCCAGCTGATATCGAGCCGACCCAATACGCATCGCTGGTCGATCTCCTTGAGGAGAGCTTTGCCAAGTTCGCCGACCGCAAGGCGTTCATCTGCATGGACAAGTCGATCAGCTACCGCGACCTCGACCAGATGTCGCTGGCGCTCGGCGCTTACCTGCAGGGACGCGGCCTCCAGCGCGGCGCGCGCGTCGCGATCATGATGCCGAACGTGCTGCAATATCCGGTCGCGACCGCCGCAGTGCTGCGCGCCGGTTTCGCGGTGGTCAACGTCAACCCGCTCTATACGCCGCGCGAGCTCGAGCACCAGCTCAAGGATTCCGGCGCCGAAGCGGTCATCGTGCTGGAGAACTTTGCCCACACCGTCGAGCAGGTGATCGCCAAGACGGCTGTGAAGCATGTCATCGTCGCCAGCATGGGCGATTTGCTCGGCCTCAAGGGCGTGATCGTCAATCTCGTCGTCCGCCGCGTGAAGAAGATGGTGCCGTCTTATTCGCTGCCGGGTGCAGTGTCGTTCAACGACGCGCTCTCGGCCGGCCGCGGCCTGCCCTTCAACAAGCCAAAGCTCTCGCCCGGCGACGTCGCCTTCCTGCAATATACCGGCGGCACCACCGGCGTTTCCAAGGGCGCCACGCTGCTCCATCGCAACATCGTCGCCAACGTCTTGCAAAACGACGCTTGGCTCCAGCCGGCGATCGCAGCACCGCCGCATGTCGAACAGCTCATGATCGTCTGCGCGCTGCCGCTCTATCACATCTTCGCGCTGACGGCCTGCTACCTGCTGGCGGTGCGCGCCGGCGGCTGCAATCTGTTGATCCCGAACCCGCGCGACATCGCGGGCTTCATCAAGGAGCTGGCGAAGTACCAGGTCAACAGCTTCCCGGCCGTCAACACGCTCTACAACGGGCTCATGCATCATCCCGACTTCAAGAAGCTCGACTTCTCAAAGCTGAAGATCTCCAACGGCGGCGGCATGGCGGTGCAACGCCCGGTGGCCGAACAGTGGAAGGCGCTCACGGGATGCTCGATCGCGGAGGGCTATGGCCTGTCGGAGACGGCGCCAACGCTGACCTGCAACACCGCGACCAATTCAGAGTTCAACGGCACCATCGGCGTCCCCGTGCCGTCGACCTGGATCTCGATCCGTGACGATGACGGCAACGAGGTCCCGCTCGGCCAGCCCGGCGAGATCTGCGCCAAGGGCCCGCAGGTGATGGCGGGCTATTGGAACAGGCCCGACGAGACCGCCAAGGTGATGACCGCTGACGGCTATTTCCGCACCGGCGACATCGGCGTGATGGACGAGACGGGCTACACCAAGATCGTCGACCGCAAGAAGGACATGATCCTGGTCTCCGGCTTCAACGTCTATCCGAACGAGATCGAGGAAGTGATCGCGAGCCATCCGGGCGTGCTGGAATGCGCCGTGATCGGCATCCCCGATTCCAAATCGGGCGAGGCAGTGAAGGCTTTTGTGGTGAAGAAGGATCCCAACCTCACCGCCGAGGACGTGATCAAATTCTGTCACGGGCAGCTCACCGGCTACAAGGTGCCCAAGCACATCGAATTCCGCGCCGATTTGCCGAAGACCAATGTCGGCAAGATCTTGCGCCGGGAGCTTCGCGACGAGAAGAAGGCGCAGGCGGCGTAAGCTAGCCCTCTCCGCCGTCATTGCGAGGAGCTCTTCGCGACGAAGCAATCCGGAGTGTCTCCGCGGCGACATTTCTGGATTGCTTCGCGGAGCCTGTAATCGGGCCGCGCTTCGCGCGGACCCGTTGGTTCGCAATGACGAGAAAATCGGCAAACCGATCCCATCACAGCGCGGTGAAGCCGTTTCCCTCAGCCGGTAAAATGCTCTAGAACTTGCCCACCCCTTTTCAGGAGAAACGACGATGGCGATCCAGATTGGCGACAAGCTGCCCGAGGCGAAATTCCGCGTGATGACGGCGGAAGGCCCGCAGGTGAAGACCACCGACGATATCTTCAAGGGCAAGAAGGTGGCGCTATTCGCAGTGCCCGGCGCCTACACCGGCACCTGCCACAAGATGCATCTGCCGAGCATCTTCCTCAACGCCTACGCCATCAAGGACAAGGGCGTCGACAGCATCGCCATCGTCTCCGTCAACGATGCCTTCGTCATGAACGCCTGGAAGCGCGACACCGACCAGCGCGACGAAGCCACCTTCCTCGCCGACGGCAATGCCGATTTTACCAAGGCGATCGGCATGGAGCTGGACGCCTCCGCCAACGGACTCGGCATCCGCTCCAAGCGCTACTCGATGCTGATCGAGGACGGGGTGGTCAAGAAGCTGAACCTCGAGGCGATGCCCGGCAAGGTCGAGGTGTCCGGCGGCGATACGCTGCTCGGGCAGCTGTAAGCTTCGCAAAACTGCAACCACGACGTCATGCCCGGGCTTGTCCCGGGCATCCACGTTCTTGGTAGCTCGTGGATGGCCGGGTCAAGCCCGGCCATGACGAGCGGAGGGACTGTGCGCCCTCGCTACTCCGTCACCTACGCCTTCAACCGGCCCATCGCGACCCCGTCGCGTGCCAATTGATCGGCGCGTTCGTTCTCGGGGTGGCCGGCGTGACCCTTGACCCAGTGCCAGCGCACGTCATGCGCCTTCAGCGCGGCATCGAGCCGCTGCCATAGCTCGACATTCTTGACCGGCTTCTTGTCGGCGGTGCGCCAGCCGTTGCGCTTCCAGCCGTGAATCCAGCCGGTGATGCCCTGCCGCACATATTGGCTGTCGGTGTAGAGATCGACCGTGCACGGCTTCTTCAGCGCTTCCAGCGCCGAGATCGCCGCCATCAGCTCCATCTGGTTGTTGGTGGTGTGGCGCTCGCCGCCGTGCAGCTCTTTTTCCTTGTCGCCGAACTTCAGGATCGCGCCCCAGCCGCCAGGCCCGGGATTTCCCGAGCAGGCGCCGTCGGTATAGATCGTGACAGTGGGAAGCTCGCTCACGCGACCAGTCCTGACGGCATCAGCCCGTAATCGCGCGCGCTGGCAACGCTCTGGTGGAAGCGCAGCTTGCGGACATATTCCAGCGGGTCCTTGGGTCTCACCAGCGCGCCTGGAGGCACGTTGAGCCAGTCGACCAGCCGCGTCAGCAGGAAGCGGATCGCGGCACCGCGCGCCAGCAGCGGCAGCGCAGCCTCTTCGGCGTCGCTGAGCTTGCGCACACGGCCATAGGCGTTGAGGAAGGCGCGCGCCTTGGTGACGTTGAACGCGTGATCCGGCTCGAAACACCAGGCGTTGAGACAGATCGCGACGTCATAGGCCAGCATATCGTTGCAGGCGAAGGTGAAGTCGATGATCCCCGACAGCTTGTCACCGAGGAAGAAGACGTTGTCGTTGAAGAGATCGGCGTGGATCACGCCCTCGGGCAAAGTGCTCGGCCAGACACCGCTCTCGAGATGGTCGAGCTCGGCGGCGAGAAATGCGCGCAGGCCCGGTTGCACCTCGTCCGCGCGCGCTGAGGCCGCATCGAACAGCGGCCGCCAGCCCGAGACCGAAAGCGCGTTGGCGCGCCGAACCGCGAAATTGGCGCCGGCCAGATGCATCTTCGCCAGCGCATCGCCGACGCCGGCGCAATGGGCGGCGCTCGGCTTGCGCGGCCAGACGCCTTCGAGAAAGGTGATGATCGCCGCCGGCCGTCCCGACAGCTCGCGCAGCGCCTCGCCGTCTTTCGCTTTGACCGGCAGCGGGCAGTTGATGCCGTGCTCCGCCAGATGCGTCATCAGCGCGAGGAAATACGGCAGATCGTTTTTCGCCACGCGCTTCTCGTAGAGCGTGAGGATGAACGAGCCTTGAGTGGTGTGCAGCAGGAAGTTTGAATTTTCGACGCCCTCGGCGATGCCCTTGTAGGAGAGCAATTCGCCGAGATCGTATCGATTGAGGAAATCCGCAAGCTCGTCGGCGGCAACGTCGGTGTAGACCGCCATAAAAGTCTACTCGGCGGCGGCTTCGGGGCGTACCTGGCGCGGCAGCGGGAAGAATTCGTTCTCTTCCGCGGCCGAGACCGTCTCCACATGCAGTGTGAAGCGCTCGGCGAAGGCGTCCATGATCTCCTCGACGATCACCTCCGGCGCCGAGGCGCCCGCGGTGATGCCAAGGCTGGTGATGTTCTCGAACCGCTTCCAGTCGATCTCGGCGGCGCGCTGCGCCAGCACCGCAACCTTGCAGCCCTCGCGCTCGGCGACTTCGCGCAGGCGCTGCGAGTTTGACGAGTTCGGCGCACCAACGACGATCAGGGCGTCGACCACCGGCGCCACCTTCTTCACCGCGAGCTGGCGGTTGGTGGTGGCGTAGCAGATGTCTTCCTTGTGCGGCCCGTTGATGTTCGGGAAGCGCTCCTTGAGCAGCGCCACGATCTCCGCGGTGTCGTCGATCGACAGCGTGGTCTGGGTCACGAAGGCGAGGTTGTTCGGATCCTTCGGGGCGATGGTCTTGGCATCATCGGCGGTCTCGATCAGCGTCACGGCGCCGACCGGAAGCTGGCCAAGCGTGCCGACCACCTCGGGGTGATGGGAATGGCCAATCAGGAAGATCTCGCGGCCGCGCTTGAAATGGATCGCGGCCTCGCGGTGCACCTTGGTCACCAGCGGGCAGGTTGCGTCCAGCGAGAACAAATTGCGAAACTGAGCGTCGGCCGGAACCGATTTCGGCACGCCATGGGCCGAGAACACCACCGGCGCGGTGGTGTTTACCGGGATCTCGGCGAGCTCCTCGACGAAGATTGCACCCTTCTTTTTCAACCCATCGACGACGTATTTGTTGTGCACAATCTCATGGCGAACATAGACCGGGGCGCCATATTTATCGAGCGCCCGTTCCACGGTATCGATCGCCCGGACCACCCCGGCGCAGAAGCCGCGAGGAGAACAAAGCACGATCTTGAGGTCTGGTTTGGCTGACATTGAGCAATCTCGGGACCGAATCACCTCGCCAAATGGGCGGGAAGCGGTCGATGGATGGAATAGGGATTGGGTACGGGCTTACAGGGAATTGGGCCCCCTTTCGGGCGCTGTCAAGGCACTATCTATAGCAGAACCATTGCGTGGCTACCCCCTCCGGGCTTATATAGCGCGAATTCCCAGTCATCGCTGATGACCACCGGCTTCGCCTCCAAAGGGGTGGGCGAAGCACAAAGGAGATTTGCCATGAGCAACGCACCTCTGATGCCCAAGGCGACTGCCGTCTGGCTGCTCGACAACACGGCGCTGACCTTCGACCAGGTCGCCGATTTCACCAAGATGCACCCCCTGGAGATCCGGGCGATCGCGGATGGCGACGCCGCCCAGGGCATCAAGGGCATGGACCCCATTTCCAACGGCCAGTTGACCCGCGAGGAGATCGAGAAGGGCGAGAAGAACCCGGACGCCCGGCTCCGCCTCCAGGAGAGCAAGGTGGTGCTGCCGCCCCAGCCCAAGCGCAAGGGTCCGCGCTACACCCCGGTGTCGCGCCGCCACGAGCGCCCGAGCGCCATCCTCTGGCTGCTGCGCAACCATGCCGAGCTGAAGGATGCCCAGATCATGCGCTTGGTCGGCACCACCAAGAGCACGATCGCGAGCGTGCGTGACCGCACCCATTGGAACACTTCGTCGCTGACGCCGATCGACCCGGTGACGCTCGGTCTGTGCTCGCAGATCGAGCTCGATTTCGAGGTGGCGCGCGCGGCCAAGGAAAAGCCGATCGATACAGCCTATGGCGGCGCGACGCTGCTGCCGGCCTCCGAGACCACCAAGAAGGACGAGTTCGAGCCGTCGGAGAAATCCAGCGACGACCTCAACGTCGACGCCGTGTTCGCCAAGCTGAAGACACTCGGCGGCAAGAAGCAGGAGGAAGAGGAGTAGTCCTCGGTCTTCGCGATCGATTGCAATTTGAACGCGGCGGGGTGACCTGCCGCGTTTTTGTTTTGGGTGTCCACTTGGTCGAGAGGCGGCATCCCCTCCCGGCGTCGTCCTGGTGAAAGCCAGGAGGTCACGCCTTACGGCCGATCCGGATGGTTCAGCATGTACTCGCCGAGATCGCGCTGACGGCGATCGGAGTGGGCGACCGCGGCGTTGCGCTGGACATCACGGTCCTTGCGGCAGGCCACGTATTCGGGCGAGCCGGACGCATAGCCGCGGCCCTGGCACACCGCATCGTCGTCGTCGCCGCCCATCGCCGTCGGCGTCTGGTAGCGCGCGGCGCAGGCGGAGAGAGCGATGGCGAGGAGTAGCGCTGTAAGCAAGCGCGGCGCGGTCGAGATCGGCATACGAGGTCCCTTATTGGCGGCACTTGTAGCGTGGAATGAGGAAAATGTAAGTCCGCAACACCCGCGCCTCACACCCGCCCCTTCAGCGCCTCCCCGATCTCATCCAGCACCTTCGGATCCTCGATCGTCGCCGGCATGGTCCAGGCCTCGCCGTCGGCGATCTTCTTGATGGTGCCGCGCAGTATCTTTCCGGAGCGCGTCTTGGGCAGGCGCCCGACCGTGATGGCGAGCTTGAAGGCGGCGACGGGGCCGAGCCGGTCGCGGACCAGTGCGACGATCTCCTTCTCGATTTCGGCCGGCGCGCGCTTCACGCCAGACTTGAGCACCAGGAAGCCGCAGGGCACCTCGCCCTTGATCGCGTCCTTGACGCCGAGCACGGCACATTCGGCGACGTCGGGATGCGAGGCCAGAATCTCTTCCATGCCGCCGGTGGAGAGACGATGGCCGGCGACATTGATGATGTCGTCGGTGCGGCCCATGACGAAGACGTAGCCATCCTCGTCCTTGTAGCCGGCATCCGACGTCTTGTAGTAGCCGGGGAATTCGGTGAGGTAGGCCTCCTTGAAGCGCACATCCTGATTCCACAGCGTCGGCAGGCAGCCCGGCGGCATCGGCAGCTTGATGACGATCGAGCCCATAGTGTTGGGGGCGACGGGCTTGGCCGCTTCATCCACCACGTCGACCTGGTAGCCCGGCATCGGCACCGTCGGCGAGCCATGCTTCACCGGCAATTGGCCGAGGCCCACCGGATTGCCCGCGATGCACCAGCCGGTCTCGGTCTGCCACCAATGGTCGATCACCGGCACCTTCAACTGCTGCTCCGCCCATTCCACCGTCGGCGGATCGGCGCGCTCGCCGGCGAGGAACAGCGTGCGGAATTTGGAGAGATCGTATTGCCGGATGAACTTGCCTTCCGGATCTTCTTTCCGGATCGCGCGGAATGCGGTCGGCGCGGTGAAAAAGGCGACCGCCTTGTGCTCGCTGATCACGCGCCAGAACGCGCCGGCATCGGGCGTGCCGATCGGCTTGCCCTCATACATGATCGAGGTCGCGCCATGCAGTAGCGGGCCGTAGATGATGTAGCTGTGGCCGACCACCCAACCGATGTCGGAGCCGCACCACCAGACCTCGCCCGGCTTGACGCCATAGAGGTTGAACATCGACCACTTCACCGCGACGAGATGGCCGCCATTGTCGCGCACGACGCCCTTGGGGATGCCGGTCGTGCCCGACGTGTAGAGGATGTAGAGCGGATCGGTCGCAGCGACCGGCACGCATGCGGCCTGCTTGGCGTCATTCATCGCCTTGCGGCGCAGGCTCGCCCAATCGTAATCGCGCTTTGGCGTGAGATCACAGATGTGCTGCGGACGCTGCAGCACGATGCAGGCCCTCGGCTTGCTGCCCGCAAGCCTGATGGCTTCGTCGAGCAGCGGCTTGTAGTGCACCATGCGGCCGGGCTCGATGCCGCAGCTTGCGGAGAGAATGAGCTTTGGCTGCGCATCGTCGATGCGGGTGGCGAGTTCCTTGGCGGCAAAGCCGCCGAACACGACGGAATGCACCGCGCCGATGCGCGCGCAGGCGAGCATCGCGACCACGGCTTCCGCCACCATCGGCATATAGAGGATGACGCGGTCGCCCTTGACGACGCCGAAATCCTGCATGATGGCTGCGAGCGCCTGCACCTCGGCCAACAGCTCGGCATAAGTGAATTTGGTGACCGAATTGGTCAGCGGCGAATCATGGATTAGCGCGATCTGGTCGGCGCGGCCGCGTTCGACATGGCGGTCGAGCGCGTTATAGCAGGTGTTGACGACGCCGCCGCTGAACCAGCGGCCGTAGACGCCCTGCGCGGGATCGAAGATCGTCTTCGGCGGCTCGATCCAGTCGATCTCCTGCGCCGCTTCGGCCCAAAAGCCCGCGGGATCGGCCAGCGAACGCGCATGGACCTCGTGATAACGGCTGTTTCCGTCGACGTTTCCTCGGACACTCATTCCCGCGCTCCCGTTCCCTTTATTCGCCTGGCCTTGACCTGACGGCAGGACTTTCGTCCCGCCATGACCAAGATCAACTGCCGGCGTTGTTTGAGGGGTATTTTCCCGGGAACGGGCCGCGGTTCAAGCTGAAAAGAACCCATCTTCTCCCTCTCCCCGTTCTTGCGCGGAGAGGTGAAGAGCACACCCGTCAGCTATCCATCGCGTTCAGCCGCTGCAACCGATCCTGCATGACCTTTTTCAGGTCGTAGCCGGGGCGGCGGAAGCTGGCATCGCGGGTGACGAGGAAATCGCGCTGGGACTTGCGCAGGTCACTCGCGATGCGTCCGCTCGCGGATTTCAGCACGCGCTCATAGGTCTCCGCGATCTGGCGGTCGAGTACGCCAAGCTGCGGATCGGCGCAAATCACCTTCTCGACCTCGCGCTTCGCACTCGCGCAATCGAACGACGGGCCGTTGCCCGAATTCGCGGCCAGCGGACGCGGCGGCTCGGCACCGAACTTTGCGATCTCCGCCATCATGGTGCGGCGTCCGCCAGCGGCGTTCTCGTTGCCTGGATCGAGCCTGAGCGCAGTCTCGTAATCGGCCAGCGCCTTCTTGCGCTCGCCCATCTTCTTGTAGAGCACGGCGCGGTTGTTGTAGGTCAGCGCGAAATTCGGATCGAGTTTCAGCGCGTCATCGTAGTCGCTGAGCGCTGCACCAAACTCGCCCTTGAACTGGTAGGCATCGCCGCGGTTGGTGAAAAAATTCGGCCGCGGCGCCAGCCGCAGCGCCTAGTCGTAATCGACGATCGCCTTGTCGTGCTCGCCCATCGCGGCCAGCGACAGGCCGCGATTGTCGTAATATTCCGGCACTTTTGGATCGAGCCTGATTGCCTCACTGTCGTCGGCGACGGACTTGTCGAGCTGGCCAAGCTTCATGTAGGCCGCGCCGCGATTGGTGTAGCTGCGCGCCCGGTTCGGATCGAGCCGCAAGGCCTCGCTGAGATCGCTGACCGCCTTCTCGTTGTCGCCGTTGAGATAATTGGTCGCGCCGCGGTCGGACCAGGCCTGCGCATAATCCGGCTTCAGCTTGATCGCCTGATTGTAATCGGCGATCGCACGGTCGAGCCGGCGCTGATTGGTGTAGGCGACGCCGCGCAGCTCATAGGCTTCCGCATCCTGCGGATCGAGCTCGATCGCCTTGCTCAGGTCAGCTGTCGCCCGATTGAGATCGCCGCCAGCCTCGCGCAGCAGGTCGCCGCGCAGACGCCAGGGGCGCGCGCATTCTTGCTGTCGAGCGCAATGGCGCGGTCGATATCGCGCAGCGCCGCCGTGAGGCCGCCCGAGGTCCTGGCATTGGCGTCAGCGCGAACCAGCAGCGCCGCAACACGGTCGGACGTCGAATTTGTGGTTTGGTCGATGATGGCGCTGCATGCCGGGATCAGTTCGGCAGGCGCAGCCTTGCTGCCGGCCACGCAATCGACGGCGGCCGAGGCTGAGCCAGCGAGAACGAGGCTCAGTGCAGCACCCAAGAGCAAGGCGCGCAGCGAGATTTTGGATATTTGCGCGGAAGAACGCGTGCGCATGCCGAAGCACTCCGTGACATCAGGTGTTCAACATTGTCGCGGCTGGCGAGGTACGGGTTCAAATCGGGCCTGTCCACACTCCACACCGTCATGGCCGGGCTTGACCCGGCCATCCACGTCTTTCTTGGCTTGATGACGAAGAACGTGGATGCCCGGCACAAGGCCGGGCATGACGACCTCTCAAGAAGAGCGCCGCTAATACCCGTCCACCCCGTTCAGCCGCTGCAATCTGTCCTGCATCGCCTTCTTCAGATCGTACCCAGGCCGGCCGAACCCGGCATTCCGGCGTGCGGTGAATTCATCCTGCTCGCGCTGGAGTGCCTTGGCTTCGCCGGCGTTGCGCGCCTCGCGGATCACGCGGGCGTTGGCGGCATAGACCTCGCGGTCGAGATCGGCGATCTCCCGATTGGCGCAGATCGCCTTCTCCAGCGGGCTGCGCGCGCTGCCGCAATTGAAGCTGGGCTTGCCGGCAACCGCCATCTGCGCACCGATCCGCTCGAGCTCGCGCGCCATTGCCTTGTGATTGGCCTTGGCCTTCTCGTGGTTCGGGTCAATCTTCAGCGCTGCGCCAAAATCCTGCACGGCCCTGGGCTTGTCGCCCTTCTTCAGCCAGAGCTCGCCGCGCGCGTTGAAGAGGTCGGCGAGCGTGGGATCGAGCAAAAGAGCGCGGCTGTCGTCGGCAATGGCGCGGTCGATCTGGTCATGCCGCGCAAACAGTGCGCCGCGCGTGATCAGCGCCTTGATCAGGTGGGATTTTGCAGTCTTCTCGTTGTCGATGACAGCGGCGCAGGCCGAGGCCGCCTTGTCCATATCGTCGGCCGCTGCAGCCGTGAGGCATGACGCGACGTCGACCTGCGGGACCGCGGCCGGCTCGCCCCCGGTCGCGGCGTGGGCTGCAACGAGTGACAGCGCCAACAGCAGCACAGCACCGGAAAATTGAATCCGCGCAAAAAAACGCATGCGCGTCGCAGTCGGGAGCTCTTGCTTTGTAACCACACTATCCATCATACGGCCGGATTGATGCTAGCCTATGGCGTCGCTCAAATCGGTTTCGGGGCTCTCAATTGTCGACATTCGAATGGACCATCGCGCTCCTCCTCGGCGCCGTTGCATTATCGGCGCTGGCCCGGCGGATCAAGGTCCCCTACCCGACCTTTCTCGCCATCGGCGGCGCGCTGATCGCCTTTGTGCCGAACAGCCCGTCCTGGACGCTGGAGCCGGACCTGGCGCTGGCGCTTTTTGTCGCACCGGTGCTGCTGGATGCCGCCTTCGACACCTCGCTGCGCGATCTCCGCAACAACTGGGTTCCGGTCTCGACCCTGGTCGTGGCCGCGGTCGGCCTGACCACCGTCGGCGTCGCCTTCGTCGCACACCGGTTGTTTCCAGACATGCCCTGGGCTGCCGCGGTTGCGCTTGGCGCAATCGTAGCGCCGCCGGACGCCGCGGCCGCTGTCGCGATCCTGAGCCAGGTGAAGCTGCCCTACCGCATGATGAAGGTGCTGGAGGGCGAAAGCCTGCTCAACGATGCCACCTCGCTGCTGATCTATCGTATCGCCGTCGGTGCGGTCGCAATGCAGCATCTGAAATGGAGCGAGGTGGCGCCGACGATCGCGCTCGGGCTGGTCGGCAGTGTCCTCGCGGGTCTTCTCGCAGGCCGCATCATCCCGCTGTTCCTGGAACGCGTGAGGGAGGTGCCGAGCGCGATCATCGTCCAATTCGCCACCACGTTCATGGTCTGGATCGCCGCCGAGCATCTCGGCCTCTCCGGCATCCTCACCATCGTCGTCTACGCCATCACGATGGCGCAAACGGCGCCGGCGCGGATGCCGGCGCGGCTCCGGGTGCCGTCCTATGCGGTGTGGGAGACGATGGTATTCGTGCTGAACGTGCTCGCCTTCATGCTGATCGGCATGCAGATGCGGCCGATCTGGACGCGCCTCGACCAGCAGGTGCGCTGGGAATATTGCGTGGCGGCCGCTTGGATCCTGCTCACGGTGATTCTGGTGCGGCTGGCCTGGATCACGTTTTACCGCACCACGCTGCGCGTGCTGATCGGGCACGGCGTCTATCATCCCAAGGATCCAAAGCAGGTGGCTTCGCCCAAGGGCGGCCTCATCATCTCCTGGTGCGGCATGCGCGGCCTCGTCACGCTCGCCACCGCCTTTGCGTTGCCGGAGAATTTTCCCTATCGCGATTTCATCGTCTTCGTCGCCTTTGCGGTGGTGCTGGGCTCGCTGGTGATCCAGGGCCTGACGCTGCGGCCGCTGATCCTGGCCTTCGGCCTCAAGGACGACGATCCCGTCGGCATCGAGGTCGCGCGCGCACGCGCGGTGGCCTATCGCGCGGCGCTCGATGCGATCGATGACGATCCGTCGGAGGAGGCGGAAATCCTGCGACTCGAATATCGCGCCATCCTGATGCAGGCCGACGATGATCCGAACGGCGGCATCGCCAATGGCGAACTCCCCGCCGATCCCCTGCGCCGCCGCGCCATCGAGGCCGCACGAAAATCGATCTTCAGCCTGCGCGCCACCGAGGTGATCGGCGACGACGCGTTTCATCGGTTGGAGGAAGAGCTCGATCGCGCGGAGTTGAGCGCGGGGGGATGAGTTGGGTGCGCCCACACTCTCCACTGTCGTCCTGGCGAAGCCAGGACCCATTACCCCGAATGCCGATTGTTCAAACTGGCTGCAGCCACAGCGTTCGTCAAACTAGCTGCTGGGGTAATGGGTCCTGGATCTGCGCTCCGCTTCGCTGCGCTTGTCCAGGACGACGTAGGCTACGCCCCCGCCTTGCACGTGATCCCGCCATCCACCACCAGTTCGATCCCCGTCACATATTTCGACTCGTCCGACGCCAGGAACAACGCGGCGTTGGCGACGTCGAAGGCGTCGCCCATGTGGCCCATCGGCACCTGGGCGTCGCGGGCGCGCCACATTGCCTCCACATCGCCCTTGGCGTAGCTCGCGGCGAGACCTGCGGAATGTTCGACCATCGGCGTCTTCATCAGGCCCGGCAGGATCGCGTTGACCCGCACATGATGGCGCGCGAATTCGATCGCGGTGGTGCGCGTCATCTGGTTCATCGCCGCCTTCGAGGTGCCGTAGGTGACGTAGGAAATCCCCATGTGGCGGATCGAGGCGATCGAGGAGATGTTGATGATCGAGCCGCCGCCCTGCGTCACCATGACAGGGATGACGTGCTTCATGGCGAAATAGGCGCTCTTGAGGTTGACGCTGAAGACGCGGTCCCAGCTCTCCTCAGTGACCTCGACCACGCTGCCCATCTCGGCGATACCGACATTGTTGTCGAGCACGTCGATGCGGCCATAGGCCTTGAGGCATGCCGCAACCATCGCCTCGACCTCGGCTGCCCGCGACACGTCAGCGGTGAACGCCGTCGCCTTGCCGCCTTCGCCCGTGATGATCTTGGCGGTCTCTTCCGCGGCCGCGCCGTTGCGGTCGACGCAAAACACCTGCGCGCCCTCGCGCGCAAAGGTCACCGCGGTCGCCTTGCCGTTGCCCCAGCCCGGCCCGATCGAGCCGGCGCCCACCACCATCGCAACCTTGCCCTTGAGCCGGTCCATCGCGCGTTCTCCCTTGTTATTTTCTTTGTAGCCCGGACGGAGTGAAGTGTAATCCGGGCTACGCGCGCCTTGCTCTCACTGGCAAGTTCTTACTGAAACGTCATGTCCAGGCACTTGGAGATGTCGGAGCCGAGGCCGGAGGAGATGGTGATGCAGCCACGGATCTTCTGCGCGCTCATGTCGGCAGCCCAGACCGAGTAGCCGCCGGGGCCGAAGAACGAGTTGGTGTTCGGCGGCTCGGTCTCGGTCGCGTCGAAATCATAATGCCCGTCGGTCTCGAAGATGCGCGGCTTCTTGGCGCAGCCGCCGTCGGTCTGGACGTTGATGACTTCCTTGTTGTCGCGGGTCAGCGCCAGCGAGACCTGGCAGCGGAAATATTCCGAGGTCTTGGTGTTGAAGAGATAGGTGTAGGACTTGCAGGTCGCGGTGTTGAGCTTGCCGGGAGCAAGGCCGCGGCTGCACGAAATCCGCTGGTTGTGGCTGAGCTGGAATTCGTCGGCCCGGGCGGCCGGCGCCAGCGCCGTCAGCGACAGTGCAGCAGCCCAGCAAAATTTAATGACGTGGCGCATTCGAATCATCCCCCACCAATATCTTTGTCGAGTTGCGTTCTAGACTGAAAGCGGAACATAGTCGCGAGGGGACGAAGTGAAAATCACAAACTGCTGGGCAAGACGTGATGCGCTGCGGCGCAGTTGAGAATTGACCCGGAGACACCGTTCGTGATTTGTTCAGTCAGGGTACCCCAATGATGGGGAGGATGGGATGATGGCTTTTTCAACGAAGACCCTTGCGCTTGTAACCATGCTGGGCGCGTTCGCCGCCCCCGCATTCGCGCAAACTGCGGCGACGCCGTGGGAGCTCAAGCCCGACACGGGCTATGCCTATGACAAGGAAGGCAAGACCTTCTCCTACAAGATGGGCACCAGCAATGCCGGCGAGCTCTTGAAGGGCGCCAAGAAGGTGCCCAAGGGCACGCTGTTCTTCATCGGCCAGAACGGCCAGCTCTATATGCGCAGCGGCACGTATCTGGAAGGCGACGGCAAGTTCAAGTTCGGGTCCAATCAGTAGGGGACGGCAAGGCCGTCCGCCAAACAGTCGGTGTCATCGTCCGCGAAGGCGGACGATCCAGTATTCCAGAGGCGGTCGTTGTTGAGCCGAGAGGCTGCGGCGTACTGGATGCCCCGCCTTCGCGGGGCAGGACAGCTAGCTTTAAAACGCCGCCGCCAGCTCCCTTGCCCCGGCATTGTTGCTGTTCGAATCCATCCGCGCATCGGTCACCGCGAGCAGCTTCGCCACCGTGTTGTGGCGGATCGCGACCGGATTGCGCTCGTAGCCGCCGCGCTGGAAGAAGTTCGCGGTCGGCACCTGCTCGCGCATCGCCTGGGGCATCGTCACCATGTCGAGGCCGGTGCCGTCGCCGGTGAGGTTCATCATCTCGAGCTCGGCGGCGCTGAGCGGACGGGTGTAACCCTTGGCGCGCGCGAACAGCACCGAGGTCAGCAGCTTGTGGGTTTGCAGCATCGGCCCGATATCGATGTCGAGCACCATCGCATGCATGGCCCAGCCCTGTGCGGTGTCGCCGATCTTCTCGTGCTCCGACCAGGTGTCGGGCACCGACTTCGCCTGCGCCACCATGCGCTTCAGCACAGACAGCTTGTAGTCCAGCGATTTTCGCGCCGGGCCCGAGGTCTGCGCCACCTTCTCGCTCAGCGCACGAATGAATTCGTGGCCCTGCTCGGCCAGCAGCTCGACGCTATTGGTGGTCAAGAGCTGATTGTAGCCCATCGCGGTCGAGATCGCGCGCTTGCCGCCATGCTCGATGCCCGCCTGCACGTCGTAATTGCCGGTGCCCCCGGTCTCGAACGAATAGACCCGCACGGCCTGCTCGCGTGTGAGTCCTGACGCCAGCGCATAGCGCGCATAGACGCGCTTGAACTCCACCTCGGACGCCGGCCGCTGCGGCGTGAATTGATAGAGATCCTGCGCCGCGCGCACGAGATCCGCGGCTACCGGAAGCGGCTTGCGGGCGGGACGCTCCGGCGTTTCCTCCGGCTCCGGATTCACCGGCCGCTTCGGCCCGTTATAGAGCGGCGCCTGCTCCAGCACGTAATCGTCGAGCGTGATCTGCTGTCCGCTGCGTCGCTTGGCGTTGCGGCCGCGCCGCTTCTCGGAGATCTGGGTCCAATAGGCGCCGGCCTCGGCATCGAAGGCGCCGCGGACGGCCTGATATTCTTGCAGCTTGCGGCGATATTCGAGCACGGCCGGGGACGCGCCACCTTGCGCAAAAAACTGCGACAACAGCTGGGCTTTGGCATTGCTGACAGCCGGCGGCAGCGCCTCGGCGTCGCCGCCTCGCGCGACGGGCGCGAGCAGTACGAGCGCAAATGGAACCAGCGTCAGGGCGCGTCGAATCGGGGACGGGTGCATTCCGCCCTCTTAGCAAGCTTCCGGTAACCGTCACGTTAACGTGCCGTTTACCATCGTCACTTCCAGGCGAACACCGGCTGTTCCAGCTCACGCACCCGGGTCTGCCGCCCCGCCAGCATCTCGCGGAACTGATAGATCAGGGCCGCCGTCGGCGCATGGATCAGGCTCCGCTCGTGATGGAAGCGGATCACGCGGCGCGCGCTTTCGGGGATCGCGACGAAGTCGAAGGCGTCATCGCGCTCGATGGTATCGAGCGCGATGCGATGGACGGATGCGACCTCATCCGGATTAGGCCGGATCACGCCGCTGTCGGCGGCCCACACCACCACCGGCGTGATCAGATAGCCGGAGCGCGTCGGATAGTCGTCGAGCGTGCCGAGCACCTCGCCGCTTCCGAGCGCGAGACCAAGCTCCTCATCGAGCTCGCGCAGAGCAGCCTCAATCGGCGTCTCGCCGACGTCGCAGCGTCCGCCCGGGAGCGCCCACTGACCACGATGCGCGCGCAGGTGTGATGCGCGCAGCGTGAGCAGGAGCGCGGTGCCGTCGCCCTCCCCCGTCGCGGTCAACGCAATCGCCACCGCAGCACGCTTCAATGCCGACGGGTCGGCCGCATCAGGCAGCCGCGAGAATGCCGCGCAGGCCTTTGCGATATTCCGTCTGGTGGCATCGTCGAAAGGTCTCATGATGCTTGACTACACCAGGACCGCATCTGATGAAACGAGGAGAGATCGCGTTGCAAGGATGGACCGGGAGATGATCGACAAGACCGCCGCAAAGCTAAAATCAGACGGCTGGACCATTCTCGAGACCACCGGCTTCATGCACCTGGTCGGCCCACTCTGGGAGCGCAAGGTCGACGGCCAATACGAATTCGCGCTTGCGACCGAGGACAAGCACCACAACCGTCGCGGCATGGTCCAGGGCGGCGTGATGATGACATTTGCCGACCGCACCTGCGGCATGACTGCCCGCTATGTCTCGGGCAAGGAGTTCATGGCCACCGTGCAGCTCGACACCCATTTCGTCGAGGCCGGCCAGATCGGCGACCTCCTGATCTCCCGCCCGCGCGTGGTGCGCGCGACCCGCAGCCTGATTTTCATGAGTACCGAGGTGACGGTGGACGGCCGCTGCGTGGTGATGGCGAATGGCGTGTTCAAGATCTTGAAGGGGCCGGGGTAGGTCATCGCTGCCGCCGCACACTCCCCTGTCGCCTGTCGAAGACCGGGACGACGAGAAGTAGGCGCATCTCTGGATTGCTTTGCTGCGCTCGCAATGACGGGACTGCGCGGCTATGGTGGCGCCACAAGAAGCAAAGGACCCGCCCATGCAATACCGCCAACTCGGCCGCACTGGCCTCAAGGTCTCGCCGATCTGTCTCGGCACCATGATGTTCGGCGGGCCGACGGATGAGGCCGCCTCGCAGCGGATCATTGCGAAGGCGCATGAGGCCGGCATCAACTTCATCGACACTGCCGACGCCTATTCCAAGGGCGGCTCCGAAGAGGTAGTCGGCCGCGCCATCGGCAACAATCGTCATGCCTGGGTGCTGGCGACAAAACTCGCCAATCCCATGAACACTGGTACGGGTAATGATCCCAATCGCGTCGGGCTGTCGCGGCGCTGGGTGTTGCAGGCGGCCGACGAGAGCCTGAAGCGGCTCGGCACCGACCACATCGACATCTACTATCTGCACAAGGAAGACCATGCGACGCCGCTGGAGGAGACGGTGCGCGCGATGGGCGATCTGATCCGCGCCGGCAAGATCCGTTATTTCGGTGTCTCGAATTATCGCGCCTGGCGCGTCGCGGAGATCTGCAACATCTGCGACCGGCTCGGCATCGACCGGCCTGTGGCGAGCCAGCCCTATTACAATGCGATGAACCGCATGCCCGAGGTCGAGCACTTTCCGGCTTGCGGCTATTATGGCCTCGGCATCGTCGCCTATAGCCCGCTGGCGCGCGGGGTGCTCACCGGCAAGTACCGGCCGGACACTACCCCGGACAAGGAGACGCGCGCGGGCCGCAACGACACCCGCATGATGCAGACCGAATGGCGGCCGGAATCGCTGAAGCTCGCGCAAGAGATCAAGAGCCACGCCGAGACGAAGGGCATCACCGCCGGCCAACTCGCGGTCGCCTGGGTGCTCAACTCAGCCTTCGTCTCCTCGGTGATCGCCGGTCCCCGCACCGAAGAACAGTGGGACGATTACATCCGCGCGCTCGACTATCGCTTCACCGCCGAGGACGAGGCGCTGATCGACCGCCTGGTGACGCCGGGCCATCCCTCGACACCGGGCTACAACGACCCCGCATATCCGATCGAGGGCCGCCGCGCGCGGACGGCGTAAGAGCGGGAGACGACGATGGCGTTGGAAGATCGCTGCGGCCTGCCGCTCTCCACCTCGTCGCATGAGGCAGCCAACGCCTATCGCGAGGGCGTCGATCTCATGCTCGCGGGCTGGACCGGCACGGCGGAGGTGCTGGAGCGCGCCATCGCTGCCGATCCGGATTTTGCGCTGGCCCATATCGCGCGGGCGCGGCTGCACGCGTTCTATCAGCAGGGCGACCTCGCACGCGCCAAGGCCGCCGTAGCACGCGAGCTCGTGGCGAAGCGCGGCGACGGTCGCGAGCGCTCGCATGTCCAAGCGTTGGCGCTCGCGATCGAAGGACGTTTGCCGGAAGCACGGTCAGCGACGCTGAGGCACATCGACACATGGCCGCGCGATGCAGTGGTGCTGTCGCTGCCGCTCGGCGCGTTCGGGCTGTTTGCCTTCTCCGGCATGGCCGATCACGACCAGGCGCGGCAGGATCTGTGCGAACGCGTCGCGCAGCATTACGGCGAGGACTGGTGGTTTCTCACGCTGTACGGCTGGGCGATGACCGAGAATGGCAACGTCGCGCGCGGCCGCGTAGTCACGGAGCGCGGCTTCGGTTTGCGGCGGCAGAATGCCCATGCCGCCCACGCTGTGCTGCATGCGATGTTCGAGGACGGCTCGATCGACGAGGCCGACCGTCTCATCGACGACTGGATCCCCTCTTACGGCCGCGCCGGAATTTTGCACGGCCACATCCTCTGGCACCAGGCGCTCGGCGCGCTCGAGCACGGCGATGCGGCACGGGCGCTCAAAATCTATTCCGACGTGCTTCAGCCTTCCGCGACGCAGGCGCCGCCGCTCAACATCATCACGGACGGCGCCTCGCTGCTGTGGCGCCTGTCGGCTTACGGCCATGCCGTGCCGACGGCGCTCTGGCTTGATGCCGACGCTGCCGCGCAAAAACTGTTCCCGAAATCGAGCCTGCCTTTCGCCGACGTCCACATGGCGCTGTTCGCCGCCGCGACGCAAAATCGTGAGGCACTTGCCGCGCGGCTCGCCGTGATCGAGCAGCGCCTTGCCGACGGTAAGCTGCCGGCCGGTCCCGTGGTGCCGGCGATCTGCCGCGCGCTGGCGGCTTTTGCGGATGAGGATTATGCCGCTTGCGTGCAAGCGCTCTCCCCTGTCCTCGCTGACGTCGTGCGCATCGGCGGCAGCCACGCCCAGCGCGAACTGCTCGAGGACACGTTTGTCGTCGCCCTGATGCGCAGCGGCGCCCTGCCGCGCGCCCGCACCCTGCTCGATGCCCGCTTGCACCGCCGCCCGTCCTTGCGCGATACTCGCTGGCGGCAGGCGACGGCTTGAGCTCTGCCACGAAAAAAACACCGGTCTGGCGGCAAGTGCCTGCCGGGACGGGTCGGGGCGATCGTAGTGAATCGCGGATGGGTGGCACGGTGGTATTCCAGACGGGCTTGGCCGAACAAACGGGATCGCAACCAATTCGTGGTTGGATGGTTGTCGGACGGAACTTGTCCATGAATGATTCCATGGCCCCCTGGCACGTGAGCCTGATGATGCGCCTCCGCCGACCGGTCCTGGCTGCAATCCTCGTCTGCCTCGTAAGCCCTTGTTTTGCTGGGACTTCCAGCGCGATCCCGGTCAACAATCCGCCCGCGCAGCAGAGCTCTTTTGTCGACCTGCTGGCGCTGATGTCCGGCCATTGCAAGACGCTGAAAGTCGCCGGGCGGACCTTCGCCTGCAAGACGGTGGCCTACGCCCATGGCGACGGTGGCCGGGTCAATTTCGCGGTCGCCGTCGACGACCCCAGCGACGAGAACCACGTGGTGTCGTTCTCCGGAGAGAACGGCAAGCGGGCCGACGACAATTCCTACGAGCTGCTGATCGACCGCATGCTGCTCAACTCCAAGGACCGGCCGAAGGTCGACGGCCTGCCGGTGCCGACGGAACAGTCCTCCACTGGAGTCTGCCGCCAGACCGGCAATTTCGCCGCCAAGAAGGTGAACGACGTCACCTGCTCTGCGACCGACAGCGAGGGCCGCAAATACGAGCTGCTGTTCGTCTCCGACGGCAAGCCGGTGAGCGTGCGCCGCATCCGGCAGTCGGTGCCGTCGATCCAGGATCCGTTCAAATAGGCGATTGATCGCGGCGACGATCCACACGCGCCTGCCGACAGCGGTGAGACTCGCTTGCACCTTCGCAAGTTCACTCGCGCTCGCATCCCCGCGAAGGATGCAATCCGCTCATAAATGTCACCAAACAATTCATTTGCTTTGTCGGCCGCCAAATCCGACTTTCGTGTGAAATAACACGACACGATCCTGGGGGGATGCTGCGCTCGCCTGTCCGGCGCACCATTTCATCGATCTCGCTCTCCGATCAGACGTCCGACGCTGACGATCCGGCAACGCTGTTGCTGGATTGCCGGATCGACGCGTCATGGCCGGATGCGACGACGCCATCTGCTGTCCGAAGTACCGAACCAAGAGAGAGGACTATTTATGACAGACAAGCGTGCCAGTGTTCAATTTGCATCTATCGGAAAGATCGCGCTCGGCCTCGCGGCCGCAGCGATGATGCTTGCGCCCGATACGCGCGCAAGCGCCGCAGGCCTCAAGGACCTGCCGTCGATCGCACCGGTGATGACGTGCAGCTCGCTCGTCGGCGTCGACCTGAGCGACGTCGGCAAGAAGGTCGGCGGCACCGTCACCATCACTTCGGCCGCAATTGTGCCGGCGTCGGCGACGAATCCAGCCGACTATTGTGGTGTGCGCGGCAACATCGGGCCCGGCGCCAACTCCATTGTGATGCGGCTGCCGACCAATGCCTGGACACAGCGCTATCTCCAGACTGGTTGCGGCGGCGAGTGCGGCAACGACAACATCGGCTACACCCAGTCGACCGGCTGCGTGCCGATCACCAACGGCACGATCGCGAGCGCCACGACCAATATGGGTCATGCCGGCCCGCCAGGCCCGCCCGATCCGACTTGGTCAGTCAACAATCCGCAGGCGCAGATCGACTTCGCCTATCGCGGCGTGCACGTCGCCTCGGAGGTCGCCAAGGCAATCATCGCCAAGTTCTACGGCAAGAAGCCGGCCTATTCCTATTTCAGCGGCTGCTCGGATGGCGGCCGCGAGGCGCTGATGGCTGCGCAGCGTTACCCGCACGATTTCGACGGCATCGCCGCCGGCGCGCCGGCAAGCGACATGGACGTGCAGAACACCTATCACCATGGCTGGCGCGTTCTCACCAACCAGACCACGCCGGGCACGATCCCGATTCCGGCCAGGAACACCTATGTCCTGCTGGCCGCCAAGCTCGCTTATGTCCACGCCAAGACGGTGGCCGCCTGTGACGCAATCGACGGCCTCGCCGACGGCGTCATCGACGATCCCAGGGCCTGCAACTTCGACACCAAGACACTCGTGTGCAGCAACAATGGCAACGAGACCGGCTGCCTGACGCAAGCGGAAGCCGATGTGGTCCGACGCATCCACGATGGCGCGGTGACTGCTGATGGCCAGCGGCTCGAGCCCACCGCCAATTCCGAATGGGGCGGCGAACTCGACTGGAGCCTGTTCGTGCCGGCCGCCCAGGGCGCGTCCGTCGGCAGCGAGAATTTCGTCACCTCGTGGGCGGCCTACAAGACCTTCTTCAACACCTACAATGCGAGCTGGACGCTGAACGACCTCAAGCTCACCGTATCCGGCTTCAACAACACGGTCGCGACCTCGACCGTCTATGCCGCGAACAATCCGGACCTCGGGCCGTTCGCGCGCCGCGGCGGCAAGCTGCTGCTGTGGCACGGCTGGGCCGACCAGCACATCCCGCCGTGCGGCACCATCAAGTACTGGCACGCCGTCAACGATTTGCTGGGCGACGATCAAGTCAACCGGTTCGCGCGGTTTTATCTGTTCCCCGGCATGGCGCATTGCGGCGGCGGGCTCGGGCCGAACACCTTTGACATCGTCACACCGCTGATGTCCTGGGTCGAGACCAACACCACGCCGAACGCGATCGTTGCCAGTAACACATCGACGTCGACCTCGCGCCCGGTCTATCCGTATCCGGCGGTGGCGCGGCTGAAGGCACCCGGGCTCGATCCCAAGGTCGCCGCCAACTTCGTCGCCTATACGCCGAAGAAGGAGCCGCCGGTCAGCGAATTCGTCGGGAATTATTTGTTCTCGCCCGACTATCCGCAGGCCCGGTGCCATGCCGACGGAACCACGCTGGTGTGCACGAACGACCGGCGGCACGACGGGCATGACGACGACGGGCGGCGCGACGAAGCCCAGAGGTGACGCCAACGCGCTGCGCGCCACGCCCCGACTTAAGGGCTGGCGCGCAGCGTCTCTTTCCAGACCAATCCACTTTCCCGCGTGACAATTGACGATGCGATTCCCTGCGCTCGTGCTGACGGGCCTGCTCATCTTCGGCCAGGCGAAAATGGTGGCCGCGTTGCCCGGCGCCGAGCCCGGTCAAAACCCGGAGCCCGCGCCAACGAGGCGAAGCGGCAATCCGCTCTGGGCCGTGCCGCTCGCTGAGCTGAGCGCAACCGGCAAGCGTCCGATCTTCACGGCCACGCGCCGCCCGCCACGCCCACCGGCGAAGGAAGATCCAGCAACATCCGCCCCGCAGCAGACGCAGGCGCAGCCCGACAGGCCGGCGCTGTCGCTGCTCGGGACAGTGACCGCGGCCGACGCAGCCGGAGGGATCGGCATCTTCATCGATGACAACGCCAAGCGCGCGATACGCCTCAAGGTCGGCGAGCAGCATAATGGCTGGGCGGTCCGGCAGGTACAGCGCGGCCGTGCCGTGCTCGAAAAGGACGGCGCGCGGGTCGCGCTGACGCTGGCGCCGCGGGACGCCTCGCCTCCCGCAGCGCCGCCGCTGCCACCCTCGGCCCTGAAGTCGTCGCGGAGCCGGCGGGGACGCGGCCGAAGCCGCTCGCGCCCATCCCCGTCGCAGCCTTCGACTGGACCGCGGTCCTGCGGCAGGGCGAAGCCGGATCGCATTAATTGCAGCGTCTCTGATCTTCCCGCCTTTTCCCGCGACGCGCACGAGTTGAATGTTGGTTCCGGCGCGTGCAGTGTGGCTTTCGCAAACGCCGGCAGAGTAAGGTCCGGCGGCAGGAGTGCCGGGGACGGGAATGCGGATCGATTTTCTGGGCTTGCAGGCCTTTGTCAGCGTGGCCGAGCGCGGCAGCTTCCTGCGCGCGGCCGCCCATCTCAATCTGTCGCAGACGGCGCTGAGTCATCGGATGAAGAAATTCGAGGAGGATCTCGGCGTCGCGCTGTTCGTGCGCACGACGCGGCAGGTCTCGCTCACGGCAGTCGGCCTCGAACTGCTGCCAAGAGCCTGCGCGCTGCTCGACGAGCTGTCCGACACGCTCGAAGGTGTGCGCGGGCACGGCGCCAAGAAGGTCGAGCGCGTCACCATCGGATGCCTGCCGACGATTGCGGCCTATCAGCTGCCGCGGGTGCTGCACGACTTCAGCGCGGCCTACCCCAACGTGTCGGTGAAGATTTACGACAATTCGGCGCGCGAAATCGCGCAGCTCGTGCAATCCGGCACCGCCGAGTTCGGCCTGACCATCGTGTCGCCGAACGTCGCCGACGTCGAGGTCAAGGTTTTGGCGAAAGAGCCCTTCGTGCTGCTGTGCGCCAAGGACGACCCGCTGGCCAAGCGCCGCTTCATCAACTGGTCGCAACTCGGCACCGCACCGCTGATCCGCATCAGCCCGCAAGCCGGCAACCGCGTGCTGATCGACGATGCGCTCGGACACCGCCGCGAAAAGCTGAACTGGCGCTACGAGGTCCAGCACCTCCAGACCGCAGTCGGGATGGTGCTGTCGCATGTCGGCATCGCGATCGTGCCCAAGATCGCCGGCAATCTGCCGGGCGTGACGGGCCTTGCAGCCGTGCCGCTGCGCAACCCCAGCATCCACCGCAGCCTCGGCGTCATCACACGGCGCGACAAGCCGCTGTCGCGCACCGCCCAGGCGTTGCTTCACATGGTGCGCCAGCATTTTGTGACGCTGCTGCGGTGAGCCTTCACCCGAAGCCCGCATGAGCGCGGCGACATGCGGGAGCCGTGGTGCCGGATATCGCTTCGCTCGTCCGGGCTACGGGACTCGTCTTGAAACGAGGGGAAATCGGCATTGCGTGCACCCGCCACCGCCTCGCATACTGGTCTCGACAAAAACCGGAATCCGCTTCCCATGGCCCGCTCCCTCCCCGCTCTCATCGTCGTCGACGTCCAGCGCGCATTCGATGAATGGGAGGCGGCAGGCAAGCGGCGCAACAATCCGGACGCGGTGGCGCGTATCGCCGACCTGTTGAGGGCGTTCAGGGCGAGCGGTGCGCCGATCTTCCACATCCGACACGAGGGCACCAAGCCGAACTCGACGTTCCGCCCCGAAAACTCCGGCTATGCCGTCAAGGACGAGGCGCGCGAACAGGCCGGCGAGCCCGTGATCGTCAAGCGCGTCAACAGCGCCTTCATCGGCACCGATCTCGAAAGGCGCTTACGCGCAGGCAACATCTCAACGCTCGTCATCTGCGGCGCCACCACCAATCATTGCGTGGAGACGACGACGCGCATGGCCGGAAATCTCGGCTTCGACGCCGGCCTGGTGCGCGATGCGACCTGGACGTTCGACCGCGTCGGGCCTGACGGCGATACGCATTCGGCCGAGGCGATCCACGCGATGACGCTGTCGAACCTGAACGGCGAATTCGCCCGCATTGTGACTGCGAATGACGTGATCACTTCGCTCGCAGCGGTGCGACAATAAACCTCAACGCGCTTCAGCAATTCGCGTCTGCGTCGTTTCGACGCCCGCTCTCGCCGGAACGCGGCTAACGCCCATCTGTTGTCACTCGACATCTCAACTGGAGTGATGACATGAAGTATCTCTTTGTCGCGATGGCTGTCGGCGCTGCGGCGCTCGCCGGCGGATCCGCGGCGAACGCGGCCGGCAGCGGAAAAGCGAAACCGAACGCCAGCCAATCGACCGACATCAGCGCGCAACACCGGCACCACCATCATCATCGCCCGCACTACCGAAGCTACGGCTATTACCCGCGCCAGCACGGCTACTATGGCGGCGGACCGTACGGTTACTACGGCGGCGGCCGCCCCGGCGTGACCTTCGGCTACGGTGGCAGTCGCTGGTAAACGGGTCATCATTGGTGAACGAAAGGCCCGCAAGCTCGCGGGCCTTTTTTCATCCGCGCAAGATCATCCCCGCCGTCTCGAGCCCGCTCGCCAGCGCGGCCTCGACCGTGCCCATGTCGCGGCCCCGATAAAGCGCTTCGCCGGAGAACAGCACGGGGCCGTCGGCGCGCGCCAAAATCGTCTGCGCCGCACGCGTCTGCGGCCTGGCCCAGGAATAGGCGCCGCGCGCGAACGGGTCGTGCGCCCAGTTCGTCGCCACGGCCGCCACGACATCGCGTGCGAGATCATGACGCGGCAGTCCAAATATCGTTGCCAGCGAAGAGATCCCGGCGTCGATTAACGCGTGCGGATCGAGGCCCGCGAGCTCCGCCGTCCGCGGACCGCCGAACCAGCCGGTGAGCACGGGATACTCGGCGGGACGCTGCGTCCACCACACCGGGATCGTCTTATCCGACAGCAGGAAAGTGAGATCATCCGTCCAGTCGAGCCACCATGGCTTCGTAAAGCGCAGCAGGATCTTGACGACATTGCCGAAGCCGATATCGGCAGCGAGCGCGGCCTTCTCCCGCGCGCCGATCGGCAACGCGATCTCAGGCAATAGCGGCAGCGGCACGGTGAGGATCACCTTGCCGCACGAGAGCACCTCGCCACCGGCGCAGCGGACGGCAAGATCGCCGCTGCTCTCCTCGATGGCTGCCACCACGCAACCGTGGCGAATCGCAACACCATGCCTGCTGCACTCCGCCGCGAGAAACGCGATCAGCGCGCCATAGCCGCCGACGATACGCCCCTGCGTGTGGTGTCCGCCATCCATCCACTCCTCGCGCAGTGCCAGCGTCGAGGCGCGCTCCGGGTCGGCAGCGTCGTAGCCCTCGACCATTCGCTCGATCGAACGCCGCATCCGCGCATATTCATCACCGGAAAAATGCCGGCGCAGGAATTCGGCGACGGTGAGGTCGTCCTTCAGCTCCTTCAGCGCCGCATGAAGCTCGGTCTCATGCGGATCATCGCGGCTTTCACGCGAAAATTTTGCGCCGCCAAAACTCCATTGCGTGCCCTCGATCGCCTGCAGCGACAGCCCCGCCTCGCCCAGCAGACCGCGCGTGACCGGCGCCTCGCCATGGACGAACTCGGCACCGCCATCGGCGGCATAGCCAAACTGCGAAGCGGGCAACGGATGGATACGCCCGCCGCAGCGGTCGCGCGCTTCCAGAATCGTGACGCGTTTGCCCGCGCGCGCAAGCTCGCGCGCGGCGATCAGGCCGGCGGCGCCCGCGCCAACGATGACGATGTGCTCTGACTTGTCCGACATTGCCGCTGCTTACTTGCCCGCGACGTCGTTCTGGATCAGGTAGCGCAGCAGCAAGACGCCGCCGCCGAGCTGCCGCGTGCTTTCCAGCGTCATCGCGGTGAGTGGCGCGCGTTTGTCGCTGTCGGCCTCCGTCGAATCGAACACGAAGGGCGCGCCGCTGGCGCCATCCACCGCGGGACTGAGGATCAGGTTGAATTCGTCGATGAGACCGGCGCGCAGGAACGCGCCATTGGCAACGCCGCCGCCCTCCACCAGCAGGCGCTTCACGCCAAGCTCGCGATTGAGGATGTCGAGCGCCAGCGCCAGGTCGATCTCGGACTTCCCGGCAAAGACGTAGGACACGCCTTCGCCGCGCAGCCCGACCAAATGCGAATCCGGCACACTCTCGGTCAGCACCACGACGATCGGATCGCCGCCGATATCGGAGCGGCCCCAGCCGATCTTGCCCTGCGCGTCGAGCACGACGCCATAGGTCTTTGCATCGCGCCGCGCGAACCAGTTTTCGCGCGGAAGCCTCTCATTCAACGTCGCGGGATAGGGCTTGCCCTTGGCGAACTCCGAGCCGGTGACGCGGCCGATCACCCAGGCATCGCCGCCGAGCTCGTCATGGATCTTCTCGAACCAGTCGGTGCCCGCGCTCTTCGGGCGCCAGCGGCTGGGATGGGTGCGGCCGTCCAGGCTCGAGTGCATCAGACAGATGACGTACGGCTTCATGCCAATTCTCCGCAACCGTTTCTCAAGCCGCCGGCCCTTTGCCGTTGGCGCGATCGTTCACGATCACCGCGAGCGGATTGAGCTTTGGCGGCGCGACGAGCTTGAGCGTGTTGCTGTCATGATGGTTGAACGGGGCGCCTCGCACGAAAAGCTCGGTCTGGATCAAATAGCTCCAGCTGTTATCGTCGTTGAAGGTGATGTCGCAACGATAACTGTCGGTGCGGAAGGCTTGTTCCAGGAAATCGGTCGAGCAGATCCCGTAAGCCGTATCGCCGCGCTTCGCCGTGACGGAAATTGTCTTGTCATCCGGCTTGGCCTTTCCTGACGCAAGCAGCACCTGCCCGCGCGGGATCGCCAGCGTCTGCATGATCAGCCCGGTCGCGGGCTCCCACAGCCAGTAGCCGACCTGGTCGTGGAAGGTGATGTCCTCTTCGCGCGTGTTGATATGGATGTGATAGCGCAGCCCGTAAAGGAGCTGCGGCCCGTTGGCCTGCGGATCGATCGGGTCCATCCGGATATGCTCGATGAACACCCGCCGCTCCGGCCCTTCCGCCTTCGGATTGACGTCGATGCCCTTGTCCGCCTGCCACACGCCGGCGAGACGGCGGAGCGGGCCAAGATTGGCAAGGCCGTCGGGCGAGACGTCCTCTTGCTCGGTGAAAATGTCGGCGGGAATGGGGAGCATTGCGGGAATCTCACGGGATTGCGGGGACGGCCACGGCGAACCGCGGGCCTATCTTAGACGATCGCAACGCGGTGGCCAGTCACGGAAATTGTGCTGCTCGACAACTTGCCGCGAGAGATCACTGAATCACGTTTACGTTGCACCGCCTGAATTCTCGCTTTATGCTGAAACTCGCCTCGGGGTGATCGCAAGCTCTTCCCGATGGAATTTGAAATATCGATTTTGATCAAGCAATACCCCGAACAGGAGCGACTCGCAGCAACGCCTTCGCCTGCCCGGGGAGTCATCGCCAGCATCCGCTGAGAATTTCGCCACAACCTGATTGCACGCGGCCAAGCCGCAAGACAGAGAGGTGCGTGATGGTCAAAGCCACGAAGAAGGCCTTTCTCCCAAAGTCGATGATCGCACCACAAGCGACTCCCAACATCCGCAGCGCTGCGGCGGCCCTCGGCGGAAAAATCTCCGCAACCACCGTGCGGATGCCCATCACCAACGTCCTCAACGACGGCGACTACAGCGGCAAGATCTATGTCGGCAGCAAGAGGGTTGAGGTCGACGTGCTTCTCGATACCGGCAGCAGCACCTTGGCGGTGGATGGCCATGTCTACGATCCCACCAAGGACAGCGCAGCCAAGCTCACCAACATCGGCCAGGAGATCGGCTATGACGACGGCAGCCGCTGGGTCGGCGGCATCGTTCTGACCGACATCAGCGTCAATTCCGCTCAGCCCCTCGTCCTGCCCAAGGTCCATACCGCTGTCGCGTATCACGCGACCAAGAGCATGTTCGGGCTGTCGCACGGCATCCTCGGCCTCGCCTACACCAAGCTCAACGATGCCTACGAGATGCCGGGCCCCACCATTCCGCCTCACTACACCTACAACCAGATTCAGACCGGCCACGTCACCCATGTCGAGCCTTATTTCTCGCAACTCGAGGCCACAGGCTTGGTCGCCAACAAATTCGCCTTCTACACGCTGCGCTCAATGGTCAGCATGGCGACGGCGAAGCCCAAATCCGATCCGCTGAACAGCGGATTTCTCATCCTCGGAGGGGGTGAGGAGCAAACGGATCTCTACACCGGGACCTTCCAGGTCGCGCGCGTGGTTCACGACATCTACTACAACGTCAATTTGAAATCCGTCCAGGTCGGCAAGAGCGCACCTATCCAGGTCTTGCCGCCGACAAAGGCCAGCGGCAACGCGTCCAATGCCATCGTGGACAGCGGCACTAACGGAATCTATCTCGACAAGCCCGTCTTCAAGGAGGTCCTCGCCCGGTTCTCGTCTCTCGGTCTCGAGGATGAATTTCACGCCGGGTACTTGCCCATGAGCAAGCTCAAGCTGGCCGATTGGCCGGTGTTGACCTTCGTCCTGGAAGGCGCGCTGGGCAGCGACGTCACCTTGCACGTCACCCCGCAAACCTACTGGCAGACCAATGCCCCAAAAGCCGGCCATGCCTCGCTGGTTTTTTACACTGGAGACAGCCCGTCGATTCTCGGGCTGCCGCTGATGAACAACTATTTCACCGTCTTCGACCGCTCGGTGAACAAGGGGCGTGGGGTCGTCAGCTTTGCCAGGATCACATAGGCTGGCGCCCCCGAACGGCTCTCAGTTCGGAGGCTCCAGCCGCAGCCTACGCGACGTCAACGCCAGCCCGCCGCCAACGCCACGCTGCTGCAATACGCCATGGTTTCGCCGGATCGCCAGCCGGTGACCCGTCCTGCTTCCTTGCACTCTTCGTAGGTCTTGTAGTTGCCGACGTTTCGGCATGTCGCCGAGTACACGCCACCCGTGGCGTTGCAGCCGACCCACGGCGCGTTAGCCGTCTTGAAGCTCGATTGGCAACCGCCGACGCAGCTGCCGGTTTCGCGTTCAAGCTTGGCAAGCTTCGCGGTGTCCGACATCGGCGCCCCCGTCGCCGTCGAAATGGTTGACGACGTGCGGGACCCGGTGCTGCGGGTGACCACATGATGCGCCGGTCTGTGAGGCCTCACCACTTGCTGCGGCGCATCGACCGTGACGCCCGGAAGCTGGGTGTCGGTGGGGGTCGGTTGAGACATTGCCGTGCCGCTCAGCGCGCACAGCAGCAGTGCAATCGATGGGAGTGCGACAGCGGAACGCGCAACGAAGCCTAACGACAACGTCATGGCCATGTCCTTCCAAATGCAGGGACGGTCAATTCCATCCCTGAACGGAAGAATATCACGCTCCGTTGCGAGTTGCATTATGGTTTGTCACAACCCGACACGGGCTCTTGAGCGGCCATGGCCCCCTGGAAGATGCGGTGGTCGTGCCCATCATCTCGAGTCGCGGCCAGATGATCGGCATGAACCTCAGTTCTCTTTGGACCAGTTCCGATCGCAATCGTTCCGCCCGTTCTTTAGCCGCATTGCCGACCAGCCGATACCTGTTGCCCATCGCTCTATCGGCTTCGACCTGATGTCGAATGCTTTCATACAGTTGGAGCACGCTCTGATCGCTCAGGTGCTCAAAGCTGTTGCCTCGGGGAAGCGGCGCGGGATCAGACGCCTTGCCTGCTCGGAGATCCGAAATTGGCTCGTTGATCGAATTTTTCTGATTCATGACATCTTGGTGGGTTGCGCACGGCAACACGGGCCACCTCCCTGAGTTCCAATCGACACCCCCGGCGTGGCGCTTGGGAGTGCTCTAACTTGTGCTCGAGGCGCCTGACAGGAACGTCGATCCAACTGAGGAGTTGGGATAACGGTCTGTGGCGCGATACGAGTTTCGCGACATCCACCCGGAACGGTCCATCGTCGAACGCGCGTTCGCCGGTGGGCCGGTTTTCGTTTTGAGGCCCCTTCGATCACCCGTCACCGCGTCGATATTTGTGGAAGCGGCGACCTCCATATCACCCCTTCGTGACCGCGCTGCGAATTCCGATGCGTAACGTTCTGACGAGCAGAACGTACTTGCCAATGATGATCCATCATCAAAAGGAAGAGTTATGAATTGGAAGTTGACTGCCGCAGCGCTGAGCATCGGCGCCGTAATCCTCACCGGCTTCAATGCTGCAGCCAACGCAGCAGACATCGTGCGCGTTCGCGGCGTGATCGAGACGTCGGACGGATCGAAAATGACCGTCAAGACCCGCGAGGGCGCATCGACGGCGATCGCATTGGCCACCGGCGTCAAGGTCATGGCCGTGGCAAAGGCGTCCGTTGAAGATATCAAGCCTGGCGATTTCGTAGGCATCGCTTCATTGCCGAAATCAAAGGGTGGCGATGGTGCCGTTGAAGTTCTCATTTTCCCGGCGGCCATGAAAGGCACCGGCGAGGGCAGCTATCCCTGGGATCTCAAACCCCAGAGCACGATGACCAATGCCACCGTCTCGAACGCCGTCAAGGAAGTCGATGGGCATGAGATAACGGTGAAGGTCAACGGCAAGGACAAGACGATTTCAGTTGCGGACGGCACGGTCGTCGTCACCTTGGCGCCCGCCATCGCGGCGGATCTGAAGCCGGGTGCCACCGTCTTCGTGCCCACCGAACGCGGCACCGACGGCACGCTCACTGCCGGCTTCGTGATCGTCGGCGCCAACGGCATCGTGCCACCGATGTAACGTCAAATGACCGAACGACGGTGACAGTGCACTCGACTCAGCGATTTCTGCCGGCGGTCAAACTGACCGATAGTCCGGCCACGCATTGAGTGCACTGTCGCCGCAATCACTTCGTCAGCAACCCGCGACGTCGCTACTTCAACGCCAGGCTGGTGCAATACCAGGAGGCTTCAGCGGTTCTCCAACCGGTGATCCGGCCGGCCTCCTTGCACTCGTCGTAGGTCTTGAAGTTGCCGGCGTTTCGGCACGTTTGCGAATAGCCGCCACTCGAAATGGAACATCCGTGCCAGGGGGCGTTGCCATATCTGAAGCTCGTCTGGCAACCATCAACACAGTTGCCCATCGTAGTCGCAAGCTTGGCAAGCTGCGCGGCTTCCGACACCGACGACGCCGGGATCGTCGGAGCAGCTGATCCTGGTCGGGACGTCGTGCTGCGCGCTGCCGAATGGTGCGCCGGCCTGTGAGGCCTCGCCACTTGCTTCGGCGCATCGACCGTAACGCCGGGAAGCTGGTTGTCGGTGGGGGTCGGTTGAGACATTGCAGTGCCGCTCAGCGCGCACAGCAGCAGTGCAATCGATGGAATAGCGACAGCGGGACGCGCAACGAAGCGAAAAGACAACGTCATGGCCATGTCCTTCCAAATGCGGGGACAGTCAATTCCATCCCGGAGCCGAATTCTATCACGCGTCAGTTGAAGTTGCATCGTCGGATCATGCATCTCATCGCAGCTCTGCCGCCGCGCCAACAGCGACGTATCTGCCTCAGCTTTAATCAGCCCCCCGAGCGGACCGAGAGCCGGATTTCCCGCAAAGGCGCGAACGGCCCACCATGCGCGAATCATCGCAGCCGCCCAAGACATCGTGTTCGACGTTCCTGTTGTGTTGCGGAATCGAGGTGTTAAAGACCAGAGCTGGCAGGCTGTGACACCCTCCATCGGATGATGCTGCTCGCGAGGCGACTTTCAAGTGAAGTGAGTGACGACCAAGCGGGCAATTCGGAATGCAGCAGGCTTCGTTCGAAAAATACTCAGACCTCATCGGCGCCATTTACGATTGTGTGATCACGCCCGAACGATGGACCGGGGTTCTGGACGAGATTTGTGCAGAGTTCGGGTTTGCCACCGGTGCGCTCTCGGTCGCCAGCCTCTCGAACATGAGGGCGGGCGTCAATGCGGTCTCGGGGAGCGACCTGGCCGAGATGGCCCAGAACGGGGTCGCCTATGGGGCTGACATCATCGAACTCTGGGGCGGCGTCGAGCGCATTCAGCAATACCCGCTCGGAGAACCGATCGTTCAATCCCAGGCCGTCCGGCAGGACGTCATTGCCAGCAATCGCTATTATCGGGAGTGGGCCCTGCCCAAGGGCTTGTTCGACGCTGTTGCCGTCGGCCTCGTGCGCGACAGGATGATGGTTGGCAATGCGATCTTCAGCCAACATGAGTCGGCCGGCCCCATCGGCGATGCGCAGCTCGACGGATTGCGCATTCTGGCACCTCACATCCGCCGCGCGGTGACGATCAGCAATCTATTCGACATGAAGACGGTCGAAGCCGCGACATTTGCCGCGACAGTGGAGGCCCTGACGGTCGGAGTCGTCCTAGCCGACGAGAATTCGAAGATCGTTCACAGCAACGCCGCAGCCACAGTCATGCTCGCAGCCGGTGATCCGATCGTGGTTCGAGATGGCCGGATCGCCGTTCGATCCGCGGCGACCACCGGCACATTGCAATCAGCCATCGCGCAGGCCGCGAACGACGAGGCAACGCTCGGCCAAAAGGGCATTGGCATCCCGATCCCTGGCCTCGGCGGTGCGCCTCTTGTCATCCACGTTCTGCCGTTGCGACGCAGTCACATGCGATCCGGTTTGAACCAGAGAGCCGCCGCCGCCCTGTTCGTGGCGTCGGCCTCCGGGCCGCCGCAGCTCCCTCACGATGCTCTCAACCAGATCTATGATCTGACGCCGGCCGAGATTCGTATCTTCGAGCTGATTTGCGAAGGCGAAACACGGGCCGAGATCTCGCAATTGCTCGGCATCTCCGTCAGCACCGTGAAAAGCCACCTTCTTCATGTCTTCGAAAAGACGGGGTGTCGGCGCCAGGTCGATCTGGTCAGGCTGGCGAAGTCGCTGACGTTCCCGGTGTAGGGAGTGACTTTGAGCCGAGGCTAGCTGAACCTGGGTTCAGATCCGTACCGGCGAGCCCTTGCGGAAGAGCCATGGTGCCCAGGGAGGGAATCATACGCAACCACCGACAGGACGAACCGCTGTTTGTCCTTAGCATGGTGGCGCCTTCAATCCCGACCACTTCAGCCGGCTCAGCATGGACGACGTCTACGCCGGTAGAACGGCCAACGTGGCGGGAACGGCGGCCGCACGGGATCAATCGGTGACAATCGGCCCAAACGCCTCCCATCGGTCGCCCGTGAAACGCATCATTCGGAACTCCTTGACCACACGATAGTCGGTCGGGCCGGTGTTGACGGAGAGCCCCGGGAGCAGCAGATCAAGTTTCACGTTTTTCAGGCCCGTCGCTTGTGCCATGACATTCTCGCGCGAGAGATTGTCGCCGCATTGCTTCAAGACCTGCACCAGCAGCTCGGCGGCGCTATAGCCATAGACCGTGAAGATGCTTTTCCGGTCGCCTCCCGGATAATAGCCGTCCATGAAGGCGCTCCATCGCTTCATGCCTTCGTCATCTCGCCAGGTCGGGTCATCGGCCTCCTTGAACGAGCTCGCCGAGATGATGCCCTTTGCGTTCTCGATGCCCGCGGGGCTCAGGACCGCGTCGATCGAGGACGAGCCGACGCCAAGGAGGTGAACGGGCTTCCACTCAAGCTCTGCCATCTTTCGGATGACTTGGGCGGCGAATTTCGAAGCAGCCATGTTGACGAGGACGTCGACACCGGCCGCCTTGAGGCGCACGACCTGCGAGTCGACGGTCGGGTCCGACACATCGTACGAAGCTTCACTGACGATGAGTTCGGCTGTCCTTGCGCCGAGCGCTTCCTTCAACCCGGTCAGATAATCTCTGCCGCTCTCATCGTTCTGATAGAGCAGGCCGATTCTGGCATTCGGATAGTTATCCAGGATGAAGCGCGCGTAGACGCGAACCTCCGTGCGCAGATTGGGAGCAAATCCCATCGTCCAAGGGAAGTTGATCGGATCCTCGAAACGCGTCGACCGCCCGGCCACGAACAGCTGAGGGATCTTGCGGTCATTGAGATATTTCTGGACTGCGATGTTCGAGGCATTGCCGAGCGTCTGGAATGTGAACAACACCTCGTCGCTCTCTATGAGCTTGCGGACTTGCTCGACAGTCTTGGACGGCGCCGCCGCATCGTCGTAGGAAATCAGCGTGATCTTGCGTCCATTGACGCCGCCATGATCATTGATCATTCGGAAATAGGCTGCCTGCACCTTGCCGATCACGGAGGATGCCGAGAGCGGACCGCTATAGGGCATCGTCTGGCCGATCTTGATCGCAGCATCACTTGCGCCTTGACCATATTGACGATCACCAGCAAGCAAAGAGGTCGTGACGAAAAGTCCCACAGCAAGGATTGCCGCTCTGGCAGCGTTCGTGCGCAAGCTCTTACTCATCGCTGGAGCGGAGTTCGTGGATCCGGGCGCTGCTCACGACATGCATGCTGCTTCGCCGACCGAAGAGCGAACTCATCACGCAGCCCGCGAGAAAGCCGTTCGGCTGGATTGGATCAGAGCGGACAAGAACGGTCCAACGAGCCCTGCCCGCGGTGTGTTGGGAAATCTTCCCGACGTTCGACAAGCCTACGATCGGCAACGACCAGCCGCGTTGGGACAGTGTGGCGTTGGGCTTCGAACCAGCGATTGCGAATCCTTTCGATGCATCGCGAAACCCGCAATCGCGGGAGCTGCCCCTCGTGCGAATCCCTGGCTAGGTCCAATTCCGGGAGGCGCAATCACCGATACCGACATTCGCTGATGGTTCCGATCCAGCCAGGTTACCCGCCGCTAACCGATCGAAAAAGCTCCGCTCCCGGCTCGATCCATCATGGGCCCGACGGAGATTTCCGGTTCATCTTTTATGTCGCTATCCCGGTTCCGCCGGCCTTTCTCGCCGAAGAACGTCTTCGGCGAGCGGATGTGACGGATGACGTGTATCGCCACGCCGGTTTTGTGGGCGCACGTATATGATGACGGCTTCCGGAAACTCTGTCTTCACCTTCAGCGCGGCGGCGAGCGCGTCCTGTGCGTCCAAGACGACATGGTCTGCTTTTCCATTCAGCTTGAGCCCAACGGTAAATTGCATCCACGAACCTCCCAGCTACGCCGTTGGCGCGAAGAACATGACCCGGAGCAGATGCGTGTAGTCGGATTCGAACACCATGATCGCCACGAATACCAACACCAGCACCGGCGGCAGCAGGATCGCGTAGGCAAAAGCCAACCGCTCCCAGGCCATGTGCATGAAGACCGCGACGATCAGGCCAGCCTTCAACACCATGAACAGCAGGATCAGCGACCATCGTAGATGGCCCTGGAGGCCAAAGTAGTCGACGAGATAGGAGCAGGTGCTGAGAACGAACAACCATCCCCAGACCACGAGATAAAGCTTGATCGGATGCTGCTGGCCCTTTGTGTGTGTGGTTCCTAATGCCAGTGCGTCATGCGCGTGAGCTTGCAGCGAGGGTTGCTGCGCCTCCAGATGTACCGCGACGTTTGTCATGCTGCGACCTCACCACAGATAAAAAAGCGCAAAGATGAACACCCACACGAGATCGACGAAGTGCCAGTACAGGCCGGTGATTTCGACGATCTCGTAATACCCCTTCCGGCTCGTGAAAAAGCCGCGCCTTCCGACATCGAAGTCTCCCCGCCAAACTTTTCGCGCGATAGCGATCAGGAAAATCACACCGATCGTCACATGGGTGCCGTGGAAGCCGGTGATCATGAAGAAGCTTGATCCAAACTGCTCCGCACCCCACGGATTGCCCCAGGGCCGGACGCCCTCCATGATCAGCTTGGTCCATTCGAACGCCTGCATCCCGACGAACGTCGCACCGAATGCCGCTGTCGCCAGCATCAAGGCTGCAGTTTTGGCGCGGTCGCGGCGATAACCGAAGTTGACGGCCATCGCCATCGTCCCGCTGCTGCTGATCAGGATGAAGGTCATGATCGCGATCAGGATGAGCGGGATTTTCTTATCTCCGATCGCGAGGGCGAAGACTTCGCTGGGGTTGGGCCAGGGCACGGTCGTGGTCATTCTCGTCGTCATGTACGACAGCAGAAAACAGCTGAAGATGAAGGTGTCGCTGAGGAGGAAGATCCACATCATGGCCTTCCCCCAGGAAACGTTCTTGAAGGCGCGCTGATCCGAGGACCAGTCGGCGGCGATGCCTCGCCAACCTGCAGGCCGCGCCGGCGGTTCTACGTTGTTTATCAGCGCCGTTTCTGCCATCTGGTCCTTGCCTCCCCTAGCTCAGCAACTGGCGACAGATGTCGACGAAATCGTCTGTCCAGCCCGTCAGCAGGCCGAGCAGGACCAGCCAGACCAACAGCAGGAAGTGCCAATAGATGGCGCATAGCTCCACGCTCAGGCGCACGTCGGTCACCGCCGCGCCGTGCCACACTTTGGCAGTCGTTCTGCCGAGGGCCACCAGACCGCCCATCAGATGCAACCCATGCACGGCAGTGATCAGGTAGAAGAACGAGTTGGCTGGATTGGACGCGAGGAAATACCCCTCAAGCCTCAGTTCGCGCCACGCCAGGAGCTGCCCAATAAGGAATGTAACGGCGGATGCTCCGCCTGCGCACAGACCGACGATGACGCCGTCGATATTGTTCCGGCGCGCGGCCGCGTGTGCGCCTTGCAGCGCCACACTGCTCAGGACCAGGACGACGGTGTTGAACCATAGCAGCCCCGGCATCGGCAGCGCCCGCCAGTCCACCATGTTCATGCGCATGGAGTAAGCGCTGATGAAGAGTGCGAACAACGAACCGACGACCGCGAGAAACACGCCCAATCCGATTTTCGCCGGCGGAAGGGACGACGTGCGCTCCTCGCGAAGATCGACCATCACTCCTTCCTCCAGCCATGGCTTGGCCGTCAACCGTTGATGGGAGAGCCACCAACCCGCAATTGCCGCTATTCCGGCCATGAACAGGATGATGGCGCTCATGGATGGGACCCCTGCGCCGCCAATCCGGCCGGCGGTTCATTTTGCGGCACGAAATCCCCGGCGGCGCCGGGGACGCTGTAATCGTAGGCCCAGCGATAAACGATCGGGAGATCCTTGCCCCAGTTGCCATGCCCCGGCGGTGTCTCAGGCGTCTGCCATTCCAGGGACGCCGCACCCCAGGGATTGCTGCCAGCCTCTCTTCCCTTGAACAGGCTCCAGATCAGATTGAACAGGAACACGAGCTGGGCGAAGCCGACGATCAGGGCCGCCACGCTCATGAACGCATTGAGGTCATGGGCGGATGCCGGAACGAAGGCCGTTTCGCCGATGTCGTGATAGCGGCGGGGCATGCCCAACAGGCCCAGATAGTGCATCGGGAAGAAGATCGCATAGGCCCCGAGGAACGAGACCCAGAAGTGGAATCGTCCGAGCGCCTCATTGAGCATGCGTCCGGTGACTTTCGGATACCAATGATAGATTCCGCCGAACACGGCCATGATCGGCGCAATACCCATCACCATGTGGAAGTGGGCGACAACGAACATCGTGTCCGACAACGGAACGTCCACGACCACGTTGCCAAGAAACAGGCCGGTCAGTCCGCCGTTTACGAAGGTGACGATGAACGCAAGCGCGAACAGCATCGGGATGGTAAGATGAATGTCGCCGCGCCACAGGGTCAGCACCCAGTTGTAAACCTTGATCGCAGTCGGGATGGCGATGATGAGCGTAGTGGTGGCGAAGAAGAACCCGAAATACGGGTTCATGCCGCTGACATACATGTGGTGCGCCCACACGACGAAGCTGAGAGCGCCGATTCCCACGATGGCCCAGACCATCATGCGGTAGCCGAAGATGTTCTTCCGCGCGTGGACGCTGATCAGATCGGAAATGATGCCGAAGGCCGGCAGGGCGACGATATAGACTTCGGGATGGCCGAAGAACCAGAACAGGTGCTGGAACAGGATCGGGCTGCCGCCGCCATATTTCGTCAGCGTGCCCATCTCGACCAGCGAGGGCATGAAGAAGCTGGTCCCCAGGAGACGATCGAGCAGCAACATCACCGAGGCGACGAACAGCGCCGGGAAGGCCAGCAGCGCCATGACGGTGGCCGTGAAAATGCCCCACACCGTCAACGGCAAACGCATCAACGTCATGCCGCGCGTGCGCGCCTGCAGCACCGTCACCACGTAGTTGAGCCCGCCCATGGTGAAGCCGATAATGAACAGGATCAGGGAGGCCAGCATCAGAACGATGCCCCATTCCTGCCCGGGCGTGCCGGAGAGGATCGCCTGGGGCGGGTATAGCGTCCAGCCGGCCCCGGTGGGCCCGCCGGGCACGAAAAAGGTCGAGGCCAGCACCACGACCGCAAGCAGGTAGACCCAGTAACTCAGCATGTTCACATAGGGGAACACCATGTCCCGGGCGCCGACCATCAGCGGGATAAGGTAGTTGCCAAAGCCTCCCAGAAACAGCGCGGTGAGAAGATAGATCACCATGATCATGCCGTGCATGGTGATAAACTGGAGATACTGGTTCGGATCGATGAATGAGAACGTGCCGGGGAATCCGAGTTGCAGCCGCATCAGCCATGACAGCACCAGCGCAACCATTCCAATGGACATCGCCGTGATCGAGTACTGGATGGCGATGACCTTGGCGTCCTGCGAAAAAACGTACCTCGTCCACCAGCTTCTCGGATGATAGAGCTCGACCTCGCCGACTTCAGCCGGTGGAACGCCTGCAACCGTGTCAAACGGGACATCGACCATCGGAATACCCTCCTTGGTCTCGCTTCAGTGAGGAGTTCGCCTTACGACAGGTGGGATCTCCTCGTCGGTGTTTTCATTCGCTTCCTGACTTGTAAGCCGCTTTCGCGACGTCGCGCTGCCCCGAAAGCTCGGCGAACGTGTGCTGCTTCTCCAGCCACGCGTGATATTCCTTCTCTTCCTCTACGACGACCTTGCCCCGCATCTGCGCGTGCGCGGCTCCGCAGAGTTCGGCGCAGAGAACCTCGAATGTTCCGGTGCGGGTGGGCGTGAACCAGTAATATGTGACCGAACCCGGGATCATATCCATCTTCGCCCGAAACTCGGGCACATAGAAATCATGCAGGACGTCAATCGAGCGGAGCAATATCTTCACCGGCTTCCCAAGCGGCAGGTGCAGGTCGTCATTCTGAATGACGACATCGTCCTGTCCGGCGGGATCGCCGGGATTCAACCCCATGGGATTTTCGGCACTGATATTGCGCGCATCGGAAGTCCCCAGCCGGCCGTCCTTTCCGGGAAGCCGATAGCTCCATTGCCACTGCTGTCCCATGACCTCGACCTCGGTCGCGTCGGCCGGAACCGTGACGAACTGGTGCCAGACAACCAGGCCCGGTGCGAGCATGGCTGCGACGCCGATTGCGGTCGCGACGCTGAGCCACCATTCGAGCTTCTTGTTTTCGGGATTGTAGGCTGCCCGCCTTCCCTCCGTGTGTCGAAAGCGGAAGACGCAATAGGCCATGAAAGCGACGACCGCGAAGAAAACCGCCCCGGTGATCCAGAATGTCAGGGTAATCGTGTCGTCGATGTAGCGCCAGTTTGAGGCAAGCGGGGTCCACCACCACGGGCTGAAAATGTGAAACAGCACCGAGGCCAGTGCAACCAAAAGCAGTATGATCGCTACAGCCATCCCTTATGCATCCTTGCCAATTAAGGCTGCGGATACGAGCTAGAGGGCGGAGCTCACGTCTGTGGCAATGGCGAATGTCATCTTCGCCATCATCGTGCCTCTTGTCTCGCCCATTCGGCCGGTTGCGACGTAAAAGGTCGACACGAACTGCACGTCAAAACCGATCATCTCACAGGAGCCGGGGCCGTTCAGTGCTTTTAAGATGGTCCCCGTCGAGCCCGGCGTCAATAGAGTCAATAGAGGAGTATGCCCGCCTCAGTCCGGATGCGGACTGGCCCGGATGCAACGCAGCCGACGGACACCCGCCGACGCCACCATTCGATGGCGCGATGCAGCAAATCGATTTGTGCGGATGCACAATTCACCCAACGACGAGCGCTATCTTGCTTCTATCGCATATCGGACTAATTTGACTGTACCGGTCGCGACAGATGTCGTCCGGCAAAGCTCCTTCACGTTGAACCTGATTTGCCGGGCTCGATCGCGAATTTCGCGCACGAGACGGATGCGTGCGATTTGAGTGCGCTCCGCTCCCCTGCGATCACAGGCAAGGAGACCGGAGCCATGGCAACAGTATTCGCAAGACCCAAACTGCAAGTGTTTGGCGTCTCTACCCCCTTTGTCGTTCGCAAGATCAGCCTTTCCGATTTGGGCAACGCGCTGCGCCTGGGCTGGGAAGACTTCAAGGCTATCCCGACTCACGCCATCGTCCTATGCGTGATTTATCCTGTTCTCGGACTTGTCCTGTTCAGACTTGTCGTCGGCTATTCGGTGCTGCCGCTGCTGTTTCCGCTCGCCGCCGGCTTTACCCTGATCGGTCCTTTTGCCGGGCTTGGCCTCTATGAGCTCAGCCGCCGCCGCGAGCGCGGAGAGGAAGCCGCGGCCTGGGATGCAATGGAGGTGCTGCGTGCACCGTCCTTCGGCGCCATGCTCGAACTCGGCGCCCTCCTGTTCGTTCTGTTCGGGGTCTGGATCGGCGCCGCGGACGCGATCTACGTTGCGACCTTCGGCCATGCTCCGGCTGCAAGCATCCCTGACTTCGCAACGCGTGTTTTGACGACACCGGAAGGATGGTCGCTCATCATCGTCGGCTGCGGCGTCGGCTTCCTGTTCGCCGTCGTAGCCCTGTGCATCAGCGTTGTGTCGTTTCCGCTGATGCTCGATCGGCACGCAACTGCGATCGACGCAATCCGGACGTCGCTGCGGGCCGTGAGAGAAAATCCAATTCCGATGGCGGCATGGGGTCTGGTTGTCGCGGCACTGCTGGCGATCGGCTCGCTGCCGTTCTTCGTCGGCCTCGCCGTCGTACTGCCGGTGCTCGGTCATGCCACTTGGCATCTTTATCGGAAGGTGGTCGAGCCTGACCCGAATCCGCCGGAACAACAGCCCCGCCCACCGATAGGTCACCGCTATGCGGCGGATTTCCCGGCCTCACTCTTCCCGTGGAGCCGCGAACGCTAGCCGGAGGCAGCAACGAACGCGCGCACCATCACTGTGTTCGGCGGAACCGGGTTTCTCGGTAGCCGCATCGTTCGCCATCTGTGCAATCACGAAATCCCGTCCGGATCGCGTCACGGCATCCGGACGTGCAGCTTCAATCCGTAGCGGCCAACATTCACGACGAGCGATCCGTCGCGAACGCGCTGGCCGGCGCCTACGGCGCCGTGAACACGGTCAGCCTTTATCGCGAGCGCGGAGGGGAGACTTTTCACTCCGTTCACGTTGAGGCGGCTCAACTTGTAGCAGCCCAGGCCCGCCGGGCCGGAGTCGAACGGCTTGTTCACGTTTCGGGGATCGGTGCCGATGCCGGCTCGCCATCCCACTACATCCGAATGCGCGGCGAAGGCGAACAGGCGGTCCGTGCGGAATTCGCCGATGCGTTTATCGTCCGCCCGGCTGTGATGTTCGGATCGGACGACGCGTTTCTTAGCACCGTCCTCAAGCTCCTTCGTCGGCTTCCGATCTATCCGATGTTCGGCCGCGGCCAGACCAGATTGCAACCGGCCTATGTCGAAGATGTTGCAGAGGCGATTGCCCGAATCATGGAGCGAGCCGAGACTCACCCGACGGTCTTTGAGTTCGGCGGCCCGACCCCCACCTCTTACGAGCAATTGCTCACAGCGATTGCGCATCAAGCTGGCCTCGCGCCTCTCCTGATTCCGATCCCGTTTGCCGTTTGGCACGCGCTGGCATGGGCCTCCGAAACGCTCCCTCGTCCACCCCTTACCCGCAATCAGGTCGAGCTGATGCGGATCGACTCTGTGTCATCACCGGAGATGCCTGGATTTGCCGAGCTTGGCATTTCGCCACATTCGATCGAGGAAATCCTCCAGAGGATGTTACCGAGTCGAGATGAAAGAGACTGCCCGGCCAGACCGCTTTAACGGCAGCCGGTTCGTGCGCGACAATCGATTGAGATTGCCGGGTTTTCTAACTTGGTTGCGGGGAGCGCAACACCCGATCTCTGCGAAGTGGTCGCCAAAACGCGAAAGGCGCCCCTCACGGGTCGTCTGCGCCGATATCGCAAGAATCCGGGTGTTGCGAGGCAGGATTTAAACGTACGTGAACTTAACGACCCCTGGGGAGAGAAATCGGCGAGCGCCGCTAGCGCCGACCGTCCCGCGAACACAATCCTGCAAGATCGTGCTCCAGCGTGGAAAAGCGTAATTTGGTGCCCAGGGGCGGAATCGAACCACCGACACTGCGATTTTCAGTCGCATGCTCTACCAACTGAGCTACCTGGGCGTGCTCCAAAGAGGGGCCAAAGCCCATCGAGCGGGCGGTTTATAGTGGGCTGAAGGCTGCCTGTCCACCCACGCTTCGCCGATGGTTTAGCGGGGCGCGGCCTGGCTGTGCACAAGACGGGGCGTGGCTCGGAGGGAACGGCGCACGGCGGGGCCTTCGGCATTTAAATAATTGATATAATAGTGTTATTCTTCGCCGTCCGCTTCGTCATCCCGGCCGGGGATGACGTAGGAGCCCTTCAGCCAGCGGTTCAGATCGACGTCGCGGCAGCGCGACGAGCAGAACGGGCGGGTGGCCTCGGACTGCGGCTTGCCGCAGATCGAGCAGGTCTTGAGGGGACTGGCGGGCTTTTTGACGTGGTCGTCCATGATCCGGGCAGCGTTTGCGAGGTGAGGGAGTTCAAGAGCCTGTCCGTAAACAGGTTCCTGAGGCGGCGGCGCGGGCGTCCCCGCCAAGGGGCCGCCGGCTATTCTACTTTGCATGGGGTTGTTTTCGAGTTTTTTGTTGGCGCGAGGCCAACGCCGCCCTCACACGCCGACGGCGTTGAGCCAGCCGAAGCGGATCGGAAAACCTTCGCCGCCGAGCAACGTGGTGGTCTCGTAGAGCGGCAGGCCGACGACGTTGCTGTAGGAGCCGACCATCTTCACCACGAAGGAGCCGGCGATGCCCTGTACGGCATAGCCGCCGGCTTTGCCGCGCCATTCGCCGGAGCCGATATAGGCCTGGATGTCGTCTTCCGAGAGGCGCTTGAAGCGAACGCGGGTCTCGACCAGGCGCTGGCGAAAGGCCTCGCGCGGGGTCACCAGCGTAATCGCGGTGTAGACGCGATGGTTGCGCCCCGACAGCAGCCGCAGGCACTGCGCGGCCTCATCCACGAGGTTGGCCTTGGGCAGGATGCGGCGGCCGACCGCCACCACCGTGTCGGCAGAGAGGATGAAGGCGCCGCGCAGTTCGTCGTCGAGCTGGACCGATTTGAGCGCCGCATCGGCCTTGGCCCGGGCCAGCCGGTTGGCGCAGGCGCGCGGCAGCTCACCCCGCTTCGGCGTCTCGTCGACGTCGGCGGGCCGGAGCGCATCCGGCTCGATGCCGGCCTGGTTGAGCAGCGACAGGCGCCGCGGCGAACCGGAGGCAAGAACGAATTTGGGGCGGCCGAGCATCAGGTGATTTTTGGGGATGAAGCAGGGGGTGAATTGCGCGCGGAACCTATCGGAAGGGGGCTGATTTCACAACCCGGGAACCCGGACTTTACTGATTCGATGGGCCCACGATGCGTGTGCCCATAGTCTGTGACGCGGGTGTTACGGGCGGCGAATGCTACCCGCTGGCAGCACCGACCTTGGCAAACCGCCGGCGGATCCGCATCAGGAGCTGGTCGCAGACGTCGCGATAGGCGGTGAGCTTCTGGTCGCGGCTGCCTTCGATGGTGGTGGGATCATGCGTCGGCCAATATTCGACGTCGGCAGCGAGCGTCCGGGTCAGCTCCAGCGCCTTGTGGTGCGCCTCGGGCGAGAGCGTGATGATGAGGTCGAAATTCAGCCCTTCCCAGTCCTCGAGCTCCTCGAAGGTCTGCGGCTTGTGGGTGGAGATGTCCTGCCCCAATTCGTCCATCACTGCGACCGCGAAAGGATCGAGCTCGCCCTTCCTCGCCCCGGCCGATTTCACGTAGAGGCCTTGCGGAAACATGTGCCGCAACAAGCTCTCGGCCATCGGCGAGCGCACGCTGTTCATCGCGCAGGCGAACAGCACCGATTGCGGATCGCGTGCGCGTGGCGGACCCGCCATCGCGCCTAGCCTTCTTTGATGGAGGGCATGGCCTTGTCGGAAAACCGCTGCACACTTTTCCGGGCCATGCCCTAACCCTTCCAGTGCAGGACGGTGATGAGCGTGAACAGCCGGCGCGAGGTCTCGAAATCGACCCGCACCTTGCCCTTCAGCCGCTCCTGGAGCGTGCGCGAACCCTCGTCATGGATGCCGCGGCGGCCCATGTCGATGGCCTCGATCTTGTCCGGCGTGGCCGTGCGGATCGCCTGGTAGTAGCTGTCGCAGATCATGAAATAGTCCTTCACGATCCGTCGGAACGGCGTCAGCGACAACAGATGCGCAACCACGGGCGTGCCGTCCTCGCGGCGTATGTCGAACATCAGCCGGCTGCCGGTGATGCCGATATGCAGCGTGAATGGCCCCTTCCCGTCCGCGCTCTCCGGTGCGAACAAATTCTGCTCGATCAAATCGTAGATCGCGATTGCGCGCTCATGCTCGATGTCGGGCCCGGAACGGCCGATCGAGTCCTCGTCGAGGGTGACCGCGACGATGCGATTGGTCGAGTCGTCCTGTTCGGGCGGCTGGGTCATGACAAATTGAGGCGCAATCCAATCGAGCGCGAATGGGCATCTAACCCCTCCGCTTTTCCGAGCGTCATCGCGGCTGGACCCAGCGCACGCAGCTGATCCGGGCCGCATTTCAGGATGGAGGTGCGCTTGATGAAGTCGTGCACCGACAGGCCTGAAGAGAATCGCGCCGAGCGCGCCGTCGGCAGCACATGGTTGGAGCCGCCGACATAATCACCGATCGCCTCCGGCGTATGCGCGCCGAGGAACACCGCGCCGGCATTGCGAATCTTTGCCGCGAGCGCGTCAGGATCTTGCGTCATGATCTCGAGATGCTCGGCGGCGATGGCATCCGCGAGCGGGATCGCCTCGCTCAGGCTCTTCACCATGATGATGGCGCCGAAATCGGCCCAGGAGGCGCTGGCGATCGCTGCGCGCGACAGCGTCTTCAACTGCGCTGCGACGGCCTTTTCGACATCGGCGGCAAGGCGCACGGAGTCGGTAATCAGGATCGACTGCGCGCTAGTATCGTGCTCGGCCTGCGCCAAGAGGTCGGCGGCGATCCAGTCGGCATTGCCGGTGTCGTCGGCAATCACCAGCACCTCGGAGGGGCCGGCGATCATGTCGATGCCGACCTTGCCGAACACCAGCCGCTTCGCGGCGGCGACATAGGCGTTGCCGGGGCCGACGATTTTTGCCACCGGCGCAATCGTCGCGGTGCCGTGCGCGAGCGCGGCCACGGCCTGCGCTCCGCCGACGCGGTAGATCTCGCTGACGCCGCCGAGCTTGGCGGCCGCGAGCACCAGCGGATTGAGCTTGCCGTCGGGCGATGGCACCACCATCACAAGGCGCGCGACGCCGGCGACTTTTGCGGGCACCGCATTCATCAGCACCGAGGATGGATAGGCAGCGGTCCCCCCGGGCACGTAGAGGCCGGCAGATTCGATTGCCGTGTAGCGCCAGCCGAGCTCGACGCCGAGCGGGTCGGTGAAGCGCTCGTCTTTCGGCAGCTGGCGGGCGTGGTAGGTCTCGATGCGGTCGCGCGCGAGCTTGAGCGCATCCAACGTCGCGGCATCGCAGGCCTTCACCGCGGCCTCGATCTCGGCGGCGGTGACGCGAAGGCCGGCCGCATCCAGCGTCAGCCGGTCGTATTTTTGCGTGGCCTCGAGCAGGGCCGCGTCGCCGCGCTTGGCCACATCGTCGACGATGGCGCGCGCGGCGGCCTCAACGTCAGCCGAGACCTCGCGCTTGGCGACGAGGAAGGCCGCGAATCGCTGGTCAAAATCGGCGCTGCTGCGGTCGAGGCGAACGGGCATTTTTCGATGGTCTTTTGGCTGGTGTTCGGGGCGGATCGGCATCACAAGACCCCCTGCTCAATGGCGCGGCGGCCCCCCGCCGTCAACCCTTGGCCGGGGCGACGTCGGAGCAAGTTTCGCTGGTATACCGCCTCACCCCTCGACCCCCAGCTCCGTTCCCAGTTCGTCCGTCCCCAGATCGGTGAGCTCGCATTCCAGGCATTCGACGTCGAGACGGATGGCGCCGCCTTGGGCGAACAGCAGCAGCGCGCTGCCGCCGGGCTCCTCGTCGCGGCCGTCCTGGGGGTGAAATTCGATGCCGACGAGGTCGAGAACGGTCTGGGACGCCGCAAGGTCGATGTTGCGCGATTTGCAGGCGAGCACCCGGTCGAAACGGAGCGCTGAAACCAGCCGGCGCGGCTCGGCCTCCCCGTCCAGCGTCTGCTCCCAGTCCAGCCGGCTCATGCCGACCACCAGGCGCTTCTCGCCCTGCCGCCAGATGATGTCGGAGGCCTGCACCAGGGCATCCTGCACATGGGTCGAGATCACGGCGAGATCATCGGCGTCGAGCGCGATCAGTTTAAGCTGGGGAGACATTCGCCGACCTTTCTCCTGCGATGCAGCTGCGGCACAACGCGCTGAGGTGCAAAAATATCCGCGAAACTAACCAGCGGATGGATCAGAGGCCATTGATATCCTCCATCTCCAGCACTTTCCGCGGATAACCCTCGCGGGCGACCCGGATCATGCCGCGGCCGATCTGCTCGGTCGAGGTGACCAGGCGCGGCGCAAGGCGGCGTAGCACCGCCCAGAGCGGCCAGCTCAAATCGTAGACGACCTGCACCCAGGCGGTCTTGGAGCGCGCACCATGCAGCGGCTGGATCGCGCCGGGCCGGAACATGAAGGCCGCCTTGAACGGCAGCTTGAGCAAATCGTTCTCGGTCTTGCCCTTGACGCGCGCCCACATCCGCGAGCCGTGCTCGGTGGAATCGGTGCCGGTTCCGGTAACATAGGTGAAGGTCATCTGTGGGTTGAGCCGCGCCAGCGTCGTCGCCGCTGCGAGCGTGATGTCATAAGTGAGGTGGCGATAGCGCTCTTCACTCATGCCAATCGAGGAAACGCCGAGACAGAAGAAGCAGGCATCGAAGCCGGTGAGATGCGCCTCGATCGCCGAATAGTCGGTGAAATCGTCGTGGATGATTTCGGTCAGCTTGGCGTTGCGCACGCCGGTCGGACTGCGGCCGACCACCAGGACGCGCTCGACGCCGAGATCGACCAGGCACTCGCGCAAAACACCCTGCCCGACCATACCGGTCGCGCCGAAGATGATGACCTGCATCGGGACGTCCCCAACGATGTCGCGGCTCATGCGGCGGCCGCGATCTCGTCGAAGGATACACCGGTCAGCGTCGCCGAGACATCCCACAGCATGGCGGCGGACGCGAAGTCCTTTGCTTGCGCCATGATCCGCGCCGGCGCTGGCGGCCCCTTCAATTCGTAGAACCAGTTCGGACCATAATAGCCGCCGGGCTCTGCGGCCGGTGCAGTGGCCGCGAACAGGGTGGGCAGCGCACCGTCGGCGGCAGACTGGCTGATGAAAGGCTGGAGCCGCTTATTGATCTGCCAGAGCCAGCGGTCCTGACCCGGACCGTTCGGAATGAGATCGGTACGCGCATAACCGGGATGCGCGGCAACGCTTCGCACGCCCCAGCCGGCGACAAGGCTGCGACGCTGCAATTCCAGCGAAAACATCAGCATCGCGAGCTTGGATTGGCAGTAAGCGCGCCAGGGGCGGTAGGACCGCTTGCTCTCGAGGTCGTCAAAATTGATCGCACCGGAACGGTGCGCAAGACTTGAGAGATTGACGACGCGCGCGGCCTTGGCGCGGCGAAGCTGCGGCAGCAGCCGCGCCGTCAGCGCATAATGGCCAAGATAGTTGGTGCCGAGCTGCATCTCGAAACCATCCTCGGTCTGCTGCCGCTTCGGCAGTGCCATCACGCCGGCATTGTTGACCAGGAGATCGAGCTGCTCGTTGCTGGCGGCAAAGCGCCGGGTGAAATCGGCGACGGAGGCAAGGCTTGCGAGGTCGAGATGTTCATAGGCAATCAGAGCGTTGGGAAACTGCTCGCAAATGCCCTCGATCGCCCGCAGGCCCTTTGCGTCGTTGCGCCCGGTGAGTATGACGATGGCTCCGGCGCCCGCCAGCGCCAGCGCCGTCTCGTAGCCAAGGCCGCCCGTGGCCCCGGTGACGACGACGGTCTTGCCGCTGAGCGAGGGGATATCTGCCGTGGTCCAGTCGGTCATGCCTTGATCTCCAGGCTTTCGGGGGTTGGAAGAGGCCCGCGACCGGTCTAAATGTGCACTTAGTGCAAATTTGCAAGAGGTGAAAGAATTTGAAGGTTTCGAAGCCGACCAAGACACGCGCCAAGCCCTTGTCCCCCGGAGAGAAATCACCGGCGGCAGCCGGCCTGCGGCAGCGCAAGCGGCAGCAGACCCGCGAGCGACTGAAGCGCGCGGCGATGGCGCTGTTCCTGGAGCGCGGCTTCGAGGCCACGACCATCGACGACATCGCGACTGCGGCCGACGTGTCGCGCCGCAGCTTCTTCCATTATTTCGTGTCCAAGGAGGACGTCGTCGCCGCCTGGCAGGAGGATGCCGCTGCCGCGCTGGTAGCCGAGATCCTGGCGCGGCCCGCGGACGAATCCATGCTCACGGCGGCGGAGAATGCAATTGCGGCGGCGGTCAAGCGGATCGATCCGACCGAGGCGGCAGCGATGTCGCGGCTCAAGCGCGACAATCCCGCGTTGCAGGCACGCGACCAGCTCAAATACGAAAAGCTCGAGCGCGCGCTGGCGGACGGGCTTGCGCAACGCTCCGGCCGCAAATCGGACCGGCTGAAGGCGCGGCTCGTCGCCATGATCGCCACCGGCGCGATGCGCGTCGGCGGCGAGAGCTGGCTCAGCGAAGGTCCGCGCGACAAACCGGAAGCTTTCGTGAAGCGGACGTTTGACGCGATCAGGGAAATCCTGGGGTGAGGTGCCTCAGCCTCACTCCTTGAAGAACGCCAAGAGGTCCGCGTTGATAGTCTCGGCGTGCGTGGTCGGCATGCCGTGCGGGAAGCCCTTGTAGGTCTTCAGCGTGCCCTTCTTGAGCAGCTTGGCCGACAGCGGCGCGGAATCGGCATAAGGCACGATCTGGTCGTCGTCGCCATGCATCACCAGCACGGGCACGCTGATCTTCTTCAAATCCTCGGTGAAGTCGGTCTGCGAAAACGCGACGATGCCGTCGTAATGCGCCTTTGCGCCGCCCATCATGCCCTGCCGCCACCAGTTCTGGATCACCGCTTCCGAGGGTTTTGCGCCGGGACGGTTGTAGCCGTAGAACGGACCCGCGGCGACGTCGCGGTAGAACGCCGCGCGGCCGGCGGCGAGTTGGGTCTGGAAGTCATCGAACACGCTCTTCGGCAGGCCGCCGGGATTGGCTGCCGTCTTGACCATCAGCGGCGGCACCGCGGAGAGGATCGCTCCCTTGGCTACACGGCTTTCGCCGTGACGGGCGATGTAGCGCACGACTTCACCGCCGCCGGTGGAATGGCCGACGTGAATGGCGTTCTTCAGATCGAGATGCGCGGTCACCGCCGCGAGATCGTCGGCATAGTGATCCATGTCGTGGCCGTCAGAGACCTGCGACGAGCGGCCATGGCCGCGGCGGTCATGTGCGATGACGCGGTAGCCCTGATTGGCGAAGAAGATCATCTGCGTGTCCCAGTCGTCGGCCGACAGCGGCCAGCCATGGCTGAACACGATCGGCTGGCCCGAGCCCCAATCCTTGTAAAAGATGTCGACGCCGTCTTTGGTGGTGATCGTGGGCATTGGACCCTCCCTTAGTCAGAAACGCTCAAGCGAACGCCATCGGCCTGTAGCGGCGCCAGGCGCCGATGGTGACCAGGACGAAGAACACCAGCACGACGCCCTGCACCACGGCGAACACCGGGCCCGACGGCGGCGCCGGCGGCACGGCCGGTGCGAGCGCGGCCAGCGCCGGCACCTTCAGGAACGACTGGATGATCAGCACGAAGACGTTGAAGTAGAGCGAGATCATCGCGGTCACGACGTAGACCGGGCGCCAGGCGCCTTTGAGCTTCATGCCGTAAAGCGCGATGCATGCGATCGCGAGCAGCACCAGCGAGATGGCGGCGATGATGTACGAGGGCAGCAGCTCCTTGAATGGAAACAGGAAGCCCGTCGCATTGGTCAGGATGGTGAAGACGAGGAAGATCGCGGTGAGGCCCGGCATCGGCTTCGAGCCGAGCAGGCCGAACATCACGACGAGGCCAGCGGCGATTCCGATCAGGCTGATGATGACATGGACTAACGTGAAGGCGGGCAGGCTCAACCCAAGAACCATGGCATCTCTCCTACTCTCAATATTGAGATCAAGAGATTAGTATTACGGTCCTCATCGGATTGCCACATGCGCCGGTATCACACATGCGTGCCAAGCCATGCGTCATCGTGCGAATCGGCAAACGCCGTGCTTTTATTTTTTGCAGCGTTGTCACAAACGACGGCAGGTTTTCGACGAAAGTTGAATCCGATCTCACAAGCACGGCCCGCGATGTGCAGGCCGCGCTTGCGCTGAGTCTCACACTTCCTTGGTGTCGAAGATCAGCAGGTCGGCGCCGCCGCTGGCGAATTTCGGCACGTCGCCCGCTGCCGCTTTGCCTGCTACGCTGCCGAAGGCCGCCTGGATGTCGGCCACGCTGTTGAAGGTGAGAATGGCGACGAGGTGAACTCCGGAAGGCCCGGCAGGGGAGCCGACCGTCCCGCTGCTGACGGCATATTTCTTCAGGCCGGGCAATTTCTTGGCGAGCGGAATGTGGGTCTCGGCATAATGCTTGTCGAAGGCGGCAGCATCCTTGGGCGTCTTGTAGAGCACGACGAGTTCGGCCATTTAGTCCTCCCGTTGAATCTTTGTTTTTCCACGCGCGATTGGTTTCGCGACGCGGTGATAGTCCGTGGGACACGGCAAGATGGCAAGTCACATTCGACTTGCCATTTGCTTGTCTTGTCCTTGACTAAAGCGCCGGCTTTGCCGCGTCGCCGAGATAGCCGTGCAGGGCGGCCACGACCTGTGCGCCCTCGCCGATGGCGCCGCCGACGCGCTTGACCGAGCCGGAGCGGACGTCGCCGACGGCATAGACGCCGGGCACGGATGTTTCGAGCGGCGCAACGAGCCGACCCTGGTTCTGCTCGGACTGCGCGCCGGTGACGACGAAACCGCCGCGATCGAGTGTCACGCCGCAGCCGTCGAGCCAGCCGGTGGCGGGATCGGCGCCGACGAACAGGAACATATTGCGGATGTCGACGGAATCCTCGTCCGCGGACAGCCGACTCCGCAAGCGGATGCGCCGCAGCAGCGAAGCCTCGTCGCCTTCGAGCGCTGAGATCTCGGTGTTGAACATCAATTCGATGTTCGGCGTCGCCTCGATGCGCTCGATGAGATAGCGCGACATGCTGGCCCCGAGGCCGCCGCCGCGGATGATCATCAGCACTTTCTTGGCGTGACCCGACAGGAACACGGCGGCCTGGCCCGCCGAATTGCCGGCGCCAACCAAAGCGACCTCTTCGCCGGAGCAAAGCCGCGCTTCCACAGGCGAGGCCCAGTACCAGACGCCGCGCCCTTCGAACTTGTCGAGATTCTCGATCTCCGGCCGGCGATAGCGTGCGCCGCTTGCGACCACCACCGCGCGCGAGCGCAAGGGATCGCCTCCGTCGATCGCCACCGAAAATGCGCCGTCGGTGCGCGTGCAGTCGAGCGACTTCACCGTCATCGGGATCATGATGTCGGCGCCGAATTTTTGCGCCTGGTTGAAGGCACGCGCGGTCAGGGCCTGGCCGGAAATGCCGGTCGGAAAGCCGAGATAATTTTCGATGCGCGCGCTGGCGCCGGCCTGGCCGCCGAAGGCGCGGGTGTCGAGCACGGCAACAGAGAGGCCCTCGGACGCCGCATACACCGCGGTGGCGAGCCCTGCCGGTCCGGAGCCGACGATCGCGACGTCGTAGATGCGATCGTTGCGCGGGCCGCCGATCATGCCGATCGCGCGCGCAAGCTCGGTCTCGCCGGGATTGCGCAGCACGGTGCCGCCGGAGGTGACGACCAGCGGCCAGTCTTCAGGCTTGGGCGAATAGCGCGCGATCACCTCAGCGGCGTCGCGATCACGCTCGGGACAGAGCAGATGATGCGGCTGCCCGTTGCGGGTGAGAAAGCCCTGCAAGCGGACGACGCCGGCCGAATTCGACGGTCCGATCAGCACCACACCGCCGACGCCGCCCTGGAGCAGATTGACCCGGCGCAGGATCAGCGCGCGCATGATGCGCTCGCCGAGCTCGGCCTCGGCGACCAGCAGCGCGCGCAGACGCTCCGGCGGCAGCAGCAGCGTCTCGACATCGCCTTCGGCGCGGCCGTCCACCAGCGCCGGCCGGCCGGAAAGCTGGCTGAGCTCAGCCAAAAATTGCCCCGGCCCCTGGTCGATCAGCGGGGTGACATGACCAAGCCCGTCGCGCTGGGTGAGGGCGACGTGGCCCTTCAGCACGACGAACATGCCCGGCCCCGGCTTGCCGGTCTCGAACAACAGCTCGCCATGCGAATAAGAGCGGAGCTCGCCGAAATTCCGCATCCGCGCGATCTCGGCTGATGTCAGCGCCGGAAAGGTCTGCTCGGGGCGCGAGAACCGCGACATCATCGTATCCTCGTCGGTTCGTTCCGGTCCGTCCTGCCCCATTGCCACGTCCACTTAACTCCAAAAAATCTAATCGCCGGTCTTGTCGAAGCTCCTGCCGGCGATCCCCTCATCTAGGGCGGCATCGTCATTCTGCGAGGGGTCGGTGCTTGCGGCGCGTTCGCGCGCCTGCACCTTCCGCCGCTTCAAATTTTCACGCAGCGCCGATTTCAGCCGGTCGTCCCGGGATCCCCTCGCCTGTCTCGTATTCTTGTCGTTCTCGTCAGCCATCACGGGTCCATCACAGCGATCGGCGGCAGGATGCCACCGAATAGCGGCAGCTCAAGAGGCCCGCGCGATCCGATCGTGCGAAACTCCAAAATGGGACGAAACCGATGCATCGGCCAACTGGCCAGTTGGTTGGGGATTTTGCGGAACCGGATCCGCCGAAAGCCGGTCATTTCGGGACGAAATAGCCGATTCCGGCCCGCAAGCGGGCCGATTTTATCGATTTCACGCGGCCGGCAAGCTTGCACAGTGGAGGGGCATGTGGCAGATATCGGCCCGCTTGGTAGGCCCCTCGTGGCGGCCGATTCTCATCCCAGCACCTGCTGCCGTAGCTCAGTGGTAGAGCACTCCATTGGTAATGGAGAGGTCGACAGTTCAATCCTGTCTGGCAGCACCATCCATCCTATTGGCTGCATTGATTTTCTTGGAAATTCGGTCCTGAGTGCCACACGAAAGTGCCACACAGACCAATGGTTTCCTTGAAGCATTCTATGTCCAAACGAGCCAGATCAACCGTTCCCCAATTCCGAATCCGGGTCCCTGCCAAAGTCGTCGATAAGCTGCGCGGCAAGCGTATCCTGCTCAGTCTCTCGAACTCGGATGACTCTCCATTCGTCCGAACGGTGACGATCGGAAACGACGTAGCGTTTAGCCTCGGAACTGACGACACGACCATTGCAGAGGCACGACAGGCCAACGCCCTAGATCACCTTCGCAGGCTGTTCGAGATGACGCAGGCCAGCCCGGTCAACCTCTCGCACAAAGATCTGGTTGCGCTATCTGGGACCGCGTATCAGCTCTACACCGAGATACACGGCCGCAATCCCGGCGAGCCAAGCGATTGGGCCTATCATAAGGCATTTCACCGCGCGGCGCTTGAAGGGCGTATCAAGAATCCACCTGCTGCCGTCTTGATGCCGAACGAAGCTGCAGCCGCGATAGAGCAATTTGGGACCATCGACAATCTGACCGAAGCTGTGAATGCATTACCAGTCGGACAATATGACGCTTTAGAAGATCGGTTTGGGCCGATTGGCGATTGGGTTCTCATACGGCACCGGATTCATCTTGCCGGGAGTGATCGGCATCGCTTTCTAAGGCTTATCGGGACCGCTGCGCTTGATGCAGGATGGCAGCTAAGGCGCAATGCCGAAGGCGACTACTCGCCTGATCCAAAAGCGCAACGCTTTCCTGCGATCGAAACCGTGAGAGCGGTGCAGCCAAAGATTACGATCAGCGGCTTGTTAGAGTCGTGGTGGAAGGAAGCCAAGGCGACGGGAAGGGCCGAGTCAACTTATAGTACTTACAAGCAGGCCATCGACCGACTGACTAAACACCTGGGGCACGATGATGCTGGCCGCGTGTCCGAGGACGACATGCTCGGCTTCAAGGATGCGCGGCTCAAGGTGGTATCGGCAAAGACATTGAAGGATGGTGATCTGCCGGGAATCCGATCCGTGTTTGGATGGGCTGTAGACAATCGTAAGTTGGCAGCGAATCCGGCCGATGCAATCAAGGTCAAGTCGGAGAAGAAAATCCGGAGTCGGCCGAAGGGCTTCACCGATCAGGAAGCAAGCGCGTTGTTCGAGGCTTGCCGCGCCTATGCAAAGAAGCCGAAAGAGGATGGTAAGACTGCAGCCGCTAAGAAATGGGCACCGCTTATAGCGGCTTATACCGGCTCTCGAATTGCCGAGGTGCTACAGCTTCGCAAAGAAGACATCCGAAATGAGGCTGGCCACCATGTCTTCGATCTCAATCCCTTGGCCGGTAGCATCAAAACCGGAACGTTCCGGCTGGTCCCGATCCATCCGCATTTGATCGAACTTGGCTTGCTACGTTTTGTTGCAGACTCGGGCGATGGTCCGCTGTTTGCTAAAGGCAGCTACAAGCGGGTTCTGGATTTTGTTCGGACAGTCGTGACCGACAAGCGCGTCCAGCCGAACCACGCATGGCGACACCGACTCAAGACGATCGCCCGCAACCTTAGATTCGATCCACGAGTCGTTGACGCCATTCAAGGTCACGCACCGCGAACGTCCGGCGAGGATTATGGCGATGTTTCGGTGATCGCCATGGCCCACGTGATCAACGATATTCCCCGGATTGCTAACGCCGGTTAAGGCGGGAGCTGTCTTTTGATTCCACTGTCCACTGTATCGTTCCGCTCAACACCAAGGATGGAACTAAACAGTTCGCAACTTTTCGTCTCTTTGAAGAAGTTAAACCCAACGCAGCGAAGATCATTCGCGCAGGAAGCTTGGCATGTAAACCGATTGGCTGTCGTCTTTACGTCAGTTGGCTGATCAACGATCCGCCTATTGCTATAAATCGCGATTGTGACCGGCGCCGCCGATATCGTTGGCAGCTCCAACGATAGCCTAACGCCCACTGTATTTCCTGGATTTAGTTGTAGCGCGTCTGGAACGCCATCTTTTAGGAAACAGTACCGATTCAAGTGGTCGAAGCTAAAGGCCGCACATTGCGAATTCCCCTCACATTCCGACGCGCAGGTGTTTAGATCCGAATTCGGAAACTTTCGAAAATCATGCCCTTCGAAGTCTCGATTCTCCCTGCTCTTAAATGATTTCAATGGATCAGGCCCCGGCCGAGAATTTGGTGGCAAGACTGGGGCTGCGCGTGAATTTAAGAACGCTCTCAGCTTTTCTGCTCGTTTGGGGTCGGAGACGAGGGCAGTATCAAGCAGAAATGTTAGGTTCTTGGCTGCCTCATCAGTGTTGCCGGTCTTGATCATTTCGAGAATGCGGCCTGATTCGGCCTTGCTTTCTTCGACCTTCAATTCTGCATCGCTCTTCGCATTCTCCAGATCGCGTTGAAGTATTCCGTTGACGAACGTGACACCGGCATTGCCTAGTGCTGCAACTGCAGCAGCGAAAATCGCCACCACCAAAGGGCTGCGCCATTTCGAACCGGCGAGATCCTTCCGCTTTAAATCAAGCTCGGCGTCCCGATTGGCTTGATCACGTTCCCTTAGGCTCAATTCGCGCTGGCGTAGTTCCGCCTCAACACGCCACTTTTCCCGCTCAAAATTAGGATCATGCTTCATCGTCTGAGGTCCACACAAGAGCGCCGGAGAGACTAGCATATTCTTGCCGATCCCGCAGGTCGGCGGCGAGCGCATTCTGAATCGCGAAATGCCTCGGGTCCGTGCAGGTGCATGCAGATCGCGCTTTACCCAGCGATGACGCCAGCCCATTATAGGCTCGATTTGGCCCAACTCGGACCTGGCGAGGCCGGCTATTGCACCGCTATCGGGGAGAAAGCGGACTTCATATCCGCCATGACTGCAGCCCGGGTTTACGAGTGCACGCTCTGGTCCTTGGCAGGAACGTAACGATGACCGAGACAGTGTAGGCCTTCGCTAATCTCCCGCTGTGTCAGATTCAAGCTTTTGAAGTAGCCATGCCGTTCAAGTCGATTGACCGAGCCACGAATGACTCCAAGGGTAAGGCCTGTCCTTTGGACGAGCTGCGAATAGGACACCTGAGCGTAGCCAAGGTGTTTGTTGAACGCCGAGAGCAGAGCACCGGCGACAACGTGATCATCCCTGCGCATGTGTGAATCATTGGCAACTGTCGCCAAGATCATCTCATTAATCGGTTTCAAGTAGTGAGCTCCCACAGAGTGATGGTTCCTTTCGTAGTGAAAAACCGCGGCAGGATTTGTCGGGTTCTCTTAAATTCAATGATCGATCAGCAGGCACCGCGCTTGTAAGCGTCGTCAAGGTCGATACTGCCGACAGGACGCATCAACCATTCCCGAACCCAAAGAGGCACGGCGAGCCTGTCCACGTCCATGCCAGACTTGTTGACTTTGGACGCGGTGAGCCAGAGAGTATCAATGCCACCCCGTAGTCTGAATTCTTGTATAGAGGAAATTTCCAACCGGTCCCCGTCTGTCGGTCTGGCGACGTAACGTCCATTCTCGTTGGCTATACTGTAGTTTCGATATGTCTGGTTCATAGCAATCCCTTTTCGGCGTTCAACCGGAAGCACCTCTACCGTGCTGAAGGTCACGTTTGCATTCAAGCTAATAGAGCCACCACGCGAAGTTACATCCGCCTGCGCATGATGGCTCTATCATCCTCTGCTTGAGGATTAGGTGTACTCGGACTCGGTGTCGTGCATGCGCCACTGCATTGACTCGTCGATGCGGCGCTGCACGAGGTTGGCTAGGGCTTCCGGATCATGGCTGTTGCCGTTGATGTTGATGGTCGAGGGGCCGAAACCACCCCGCATCATGCCACCGCCGAGAGCGCCAGCCGAAGGTGCCTCAGGAACGTTGCGGATGGCCTCGGCAGGCGTCGGCACGTTGCCGATCGAGTTTCCGCGGCGAACCATCAGGTTCCTATCTGCATCGATCCAGCGTTCCCGCACGGAGTCACCGTCGTTACCAGCGATCATCTTGACCTGTAGACGGCCATTGGCCATGCGCGTTTCGCCAGTCGCGAGACCAACATGCCCGCCGGGGCGGTTATAGCCTCGGCCGTTCGGCTGTAGCAGAACGTCGTTGCGCTTCACGTCAGGCGGATTGATGGTCGTGCCCCAGCGCTGGTAGCTGTTAGCCACCGCGCTGCCCGTGCCCTTGCCGCCGGCCTGCGCAAGCGCTGTGTTGACGAAGCGTGCGCACCAGGCATTAGACTTGCCGCGGACATCGCCGCCGAGTGTGGATGCCAGCACTCGGTAATCGGTATACTCGTTCATGCCTTTGTATTTTTCGGCCCATCCAACTGCGTCACCGGGACCGGCTGATCCAACGTCTGCACCGGCCATCGCGTTCATTTGCTTCCTAACACCCCTGGCCCAGCCGCCATTCTGACCATGAGGATCGTTGACGGCACCGGGCGGGGCGTAGGCGCCTCCAAGTTTGTCAAGGTCACCACCGGCCTCGCGGTAACGCTTGCCGACAACCTGCGCAGTTTTCCGAATACCATCGTCGAGGCTGCCGAATTGCATCTTGCGTGACATGCCAGTGGCGCGGTCCTTGATGCCGCCAGGGTTGTTTCCCGAGAGGACCAATCCATTGCCGGTTTCGTGCGACATCACCCCGGCAAGCAAGGCCGGATCAATATTGTTCTCCCCTGCTGCGGCAACAATCTGAGCATATTTGCCAGCTAAAGCGGTGCCGGCAAACTTGCGGTCGAAGGCAGCGCGGTTGAGTCCGCCAACGCCTCCACCAGCGGCAGAAAATGACGGGATACCGCCGCGCTTAATGATGCCGCGAGAGCCGACGCTGAAGTCCGGAAGCCTGCCGCCCGGTGTGCTGTTGAACAGCGCCGTTGGACTGCCGCTGCCGTTGCCGAGAGCGGTGAAGCTGGTGGATACCCTGCCATCGTTGAAGGCATCACCAAAGCTGCTGCTGCTGAAGCCGCTGCCGATGAAGGCCGCGCGCTGCACTGCGCCACCGAATTTCTGGAGCTGGTCAGTTAGATCGTCCACACTGCTGCGCCGCATGCCCGAAAAGTCTGTCGCGCCGCCTTCGTAGCTGCTCTTGTGATAGAGGCCATTCTTGTGGGCTCGCTGACGCTCACGCCATTGGCTTGTGGTTTCACCAGGCTGCTTCACGTTGGCGTCAGGCACTCCTGCATTCTGATTCCGTACCGCAAACATGCTCAGCAATGCGACAGCAGCCGGTATGCCGGCAATGAATGCGAGCGCAGTTCCGAGTCCGTTCAGGCCAAGGGTAACCGCGCTAAAAACGGACAGCAGCGGCGACAATGCAGCGAGGGCGACGGTGAGCCCGGTCAACTGTGCGACCAAGTTTCCCATTTCTCGCGCGTCAGCTGGATTTTTACCGGCGAGGAAACTGAGCGCTGAAAGGGCGAACTTCAGTCCGCTGGCAAACTCGCGAATGCCTTCCGCGAAGCCTTTACCGAACTCGCGCCACTTCGCAACCGTCGCGGCATCGAAATTGTCAGCAACGGATTTGACCACTTCGCCCCAGTCACGAAGCCCAAAGCCCTCGCGGAGACCATCAATCAACGCGGCGAAGTGATCTTTGATGCTGTCGAAGCTGAATCTGTCCGCAAGCTCAATGACAGCATCGCTGATCTGCTCGAAGATGGACTCAAAGCCAGCCCCGATCTTCTCCCAGACCAGACCGAACGCGGCCTGGATGCTTGCCCATCGGCCTTGCATGGATCGAATCTTTTGCAAGGCAACCTTGTCGATGAAGCCCTGCTTTGTCGCCACGTCTTGGAGCACGTCCTTCAGCTTGTCCTTGCCGAGAACAAGCGTAAGCAATTCGTCCATCCACTCGCGACCTCCGATTTGTTTGGCGACCTTTGTCCGCAGCTTTTCTGGCATCTTCGCAAGACCATCCAGGATCTGTTGGATAGCCTGGACGGGGTTGTCGCGCATCATGGCGGCCATAGCGCCGCGACCGCCGAAACCAAGCGCAGATGCAGCGCTGTTTAGGTCCTTCGCGTTCTGGCCGTGGGCGCTGTCCGCACCGGCAATTTGCGAAGTCAGAAACGATATGAATGTGCCAGCTTTGAAGGGTTGAACCCCGAGCGAGATAGCCGTGGAGTCGAGCGCTGCCAGTTGTTCCGGTGTCATCCTAGTGGTCGCGAGCGCCGACAGGCTCCGGCGCATGGCTTCCACAATTTCTTTTCCGTCAGCTGCAGTGGCGTTGTTGGCAACAGCGATTGCATTCAAGGTCTGATTGTAGCGGGCCTTGTTGAAAGCCATCTGAGAACTGAGCCGGCCCATAAGCTTGGCTGTATCTTCAACCGGAATGTCTAGACCAGCCTGCGCTTTGAGGGCGAGTTCTCCGAAGTCACCGGCAAACTGCTTCGCGATACCAGCCTTGAGCCCTTCCGTCGCCACGTCGAGCGCCTTCGAAGTGCCGACGCCGAACCTGATGCCCGCGCGGTCGGCATAAGATTTGCGTAAATCCTGGACCTCCTTTGCACTCAGGTCGCCAAACATCTGCGATCGAACTTCGGCGCTCTGCACTTCCATGCGCTTCTTGAGGACACCGGCGACGCCTGCTCCGATCACTCCGCCGCCTAGCATGATCACACCGAGGCGTGGCGCAGGAATGCGGCCGGTGCTGCCGATGCCGACTCGGCCGGTGGCGCTTCGTTCGGCCCGACGCTCAGCAGCAACGCGGTGCACGATTTGCCGCTGATATTGCGCTTCCAGCCGGTCAAGCTGCGTATACATTCTGCGCGCGTCGCTCAACCGCTGATCAGTCGCCTTTCGCCAATCGCTGACGTAGGAGTGGCTGGCTGCCTTGGCGGTGTTGCTGATACCTCGCATCTGCGCGACTGCTGCCTGAGCGGTGCGGTTGAGACCGGCGAAGGATTCCATGTCGGCGCGACCGGCGTTAGCGAATGAGCCGCTAACGCTATTGGCTACGGACTCAAGTTTCTTGAAGTCAGCGATAACGCGCCTGATCGCTGGCGACATTTCGTTGACGGCGACGAACCGAGCGCGGACTTCTAAGGTTTCTTCGGACATTGGGAGTGATCTGTCTCTAGTTGATGGTGATCACATGATCACGGCTGGCAAATGCGACCGGATACGTGAACCTCCAAAGATGGGTGGGGGTACATCTGAAGGCGGGGTGGGGTCTGTAATTCGCTTTTTGCAAATCGAAAATTTCGGGCGGACTCTCGATAGGGCGGCACGTCCTTACAAAAACTTCGATGCTGCCCCTCTGGCTCGCAGACCGCTGGGAAACCTTCGCAGCGCGTGGAGTGGCGATGACGATGGCGGAGGTAGTGGCGCGCGCCGGCAGACAGTGGAAGGGCGTGCAAGTCCCGGTCATGGCTGCGCTGCCCGTCACCGTCGTGCTGGATCACCCAAGGGACGAACGATCCGTCGAGTAGATGGCAGCCATCAGACCATGGACGGACGGCGTCACCAGCCTAGTGATGACTGACAGCCACCACGCGAGCGCGGACGATCGCTGAGCGCTGGAGGCTGGCGACCGAGCACCGCCTTAGCCGTGGGCATCTCGGCAGCCTTCGCCACAGCGCGGCCAGCACAGGGGCCACCAGGACCACCGCACAGCCGGCAGGCTGGAGGAAGATTTTCGTTGACCCTGCCAAACCTGCATTGTACTGTTTTCTCAGGAATTCAGTACAAATCACGACTAAGCCGATGTTAGATCAAGAGAAACGCCAGAGAAAGCCCGCGATCGGTTACACGCGGACCAGTTCAGCCGCGAATATCGGTGAGGGTAAGGACTCGGTCGCGCGGCAGCGCAAGGCGATACAGGACTACGCGAACCGGGCGGGTTTCCGCATTGTCGCTTGGTTCGATGATCCCGCCGTCACCGGCACCGACGCCATCGATTGCCGTCCCGGCTTTGCCGCTGCGCTTGAGAAGATTGCTGGCAATGGTGTCCGCACGATCATCGTCGAGACGGCGAACCGCTTCGCCCGTGACCTGATGGTTCAGGAAATGGGATATTCGCGACTGCGCTCCGAGGGCATCGACCTGATCGCGGCTGATAAGCCGGACAGCTTTGCAGATGACAGCCCAACGGCCGTAATGGTCCGGCAGATACTAGGTGCAGTCGCACAGTTTGATAAGGCAATGACTGTTGCAAAGTTGCGCGGGGCTCGCGAGCGCAAGCGCCGCACTGGCGTTAAGGTCGAGGGTCGCCGGACCTATGCTGAGTCCAATCCTGAACTGGTAGCGCTGGCCCGCAGGCTGAGCGATCAGCGCCCTCGCCTATCCCTACGCCAGATCAGCGCGGAGCTATCGACGGCCGGTTACAAGACGCCCAATGGGAACCCCTACAGCGCGTCAGCCGTTGCGTCGATGCTCGCCAATTAGCGAAACGCGACGCACGCCCCGCCGCTCCGGAACGTCCGGGGCGGACATGCTGTTCCTGGGATGACCGGAAAGGCACGCGGCGTGTCCTGGTGCAGCGCCTCGCAGAACTGTCCCTTGCCAATGTAGCCCGTAGAGCAAGCGCCGGTACGTTGGATGCGCTCTCGGCCATCTTGAGTTGGTGTCGGATATGGGCTTTCAGCCATGCCCGGTGTCGAAAGTACAAGGAGGGGCGCGCCAGCGAATGCCAACGCTGCGATTATAAACATTGCTGCGAGTTGTCTCGAAATCACGGCGCGCCTTCCCCTTGGACGGCATTTCTCGAAAGAAACCAAGCCGCCGTCCAGACCTATTCCTTCAAACTTAGACCGGAAACGCGATCGAGGGCAGCATCGATCGCGCGTAGGTCCCATTTCTTGCCGAATACGGGCGGCGGAATGACGCCGCCCCGCACAAGGTCGGTGACCGACTTGGTATTGCCAAACCCAAGATATGCGGCCACCTGTTGAGTAGTGAGCAGGCGCGGTGCGATGCCAGCAGGCAGAGACTGATCAGGCTTTCGCGATCTCGCGTTCAATCTCGACAAGGCGTTTCTGAGCCTCAGCAAGCGCGGCTTCCTCCGCCGCGGTATCGCGGACCCGCGCGAGGGCGCGGTGAGCGGCTTCAACGTCAGCCTGCGCCTCTGCGAGGCGCTGCTGGCGCTCACGATCTTGCCGATGGGCAACGCGCTGTTGCCGGACGTCGGAAGACACGCTTGCGAGCCCTGCGACTGTGGCAGCCATGCTGGCTAAGCGACGATAGGGTTGGGTCATTGGTTGTTGTTTCCTGGGTGGCGACGGGATGCCGCTAGTTCATCCATCATTTTGGCAGTGAGAGTGCTGGCAGCGTACCGGCTTCGAACCTGGTCGAAGTCATCGGAAAGCAGAATCTGCTTCCGGCCAGCCCCGATCTGACGGCGCATGTAAGTGGTCAGTGTTTCGTCGGTTCGGCGCTCATCGGGGTCAGTCGTCTTGTCGGTGACGGCGGGCGTGAAGGCGGTCGGCATGAGATCGCGGAGCGAGTTGACGTAGTCACGCGGGCTGATGCTGCCTTTCCCGGGCATGTGGATTAGCTTATCCTTCGTCATGGCGCTGCCAGCGAGGTCCGTTGCTGCCGTCCGCATGGCTTCCGCGTTCATTTTAAGGCCCTGACGGACAGCCTCAGAAGCGATCAAATCTTCAATTGGGTCGGTTATCACGCGGCCTCCCGCTTGAGACGTTCGACTAGCGCACGTCGCATCCAAGATGAACGGTTTGGTGCGCTAGGATCGTCGCGCACTGCGGCTCGATCGATTTCGTCCAGGAGCACCTGGGGCAACAGAAGGCTGGTATTCCGCATAGGCGAGCTAACGAGTTCGGCGGCGTCAAATTTGTTCGCCATTCGATTCTCCATAGAAAAAGCCCGCGCGCTCAATTTTTGAGGCGGCGGGCTTGGTTGGATTTAGGCATGAAAAAACCCACCTTTCGGGTGGGCGATCTTGCTTGCGATATTCTCGTATCGTGTCCCAATTCCTACCACGGGTGGTCTGTTTTGTCAAGTCCGGATGCAAACGGCTCCCCATGGAGCGCGAAATGGAATTCGCTTTTATGGGATGCGCAGAAGACGGTGCGGCCATCCTGGAGGACATCCGCGCCGGCCGCCCGACCATGGCGCCGGGGGAGTTTCCGGGCGATCGCCGCCGGGTCAGCCGCGGCTGACGGGGAAGGGGAAGGGGATCACGACGCCATCCGCCGCCCGGATCACCGCAATGGCCAACTGCATCGGATCGAACCCGAGATCCGCGAGGACTGTGTGGACGCCCTGGCGCCAAACTCGTCGACGATCGCCTCGCACACGCTCATCAATCTGGCCGTCTCAGCGGAGCGGTCGGTCATGAATCATCCCCTCGGTTGTGCCGAGACCATCCTACCACCGGTTCCCGAGTGTAGCGAGCGCTCCGCGCTAACAAATGTAAGTGCCGCTACCGATATCTGCGGTCATGCTTGCCAGCATGACAGAGCGCCGCGTCACGATCACCGCAACACAGTGCCGGCAGCTCGCAGACGAACACAAAGCCCAGGCCAACGAGCCTGGCATTTCGGCGAGGCGGGTCGCGCTTCTGTCGAACATCTCGAAAAGCTTCAGGGGATTGGCGCACCAACTCGACATGCTCGAAGAGGACAACCACGCTAGGTAGCGAGCGCGGCCGCGCTATCGGCTCATCACCGCGTGGGTGTTGGTGACCAGCTCCGGTTGATGCACAAGCAGGCCCGCGACGCCGATCAGAAGCAGCATCCCCGCGACCATGACTGCGATCCACTTTCTGTCGTCCATGGCTGCCAAAGCGCTGGGCGGCGCCATGTTCCTGCGACCGAGTGTAGCGAGCGCTCCGCGCTGGACTCTAGGGCAATTGCGCTGGGCGCGCCGCGCTGGTTTAGTGAGGCCGATGGATCTACTCGGGCACGAACCTGACGAGCTGAGCCGGCTCCTGAGCCTGCGGGAAGAGCTGCTGCGGGTGCTTGAGCCACGCCCCGGTCGCGCGCGCCGGGTGCTGCTTTGGCTGGAGTGGCGGCGGCTGCGCCGCACATGGACCATCGAGCCGGACAACGATCCATAGAGGGCGGGGCGCCTACGCGCTGAACTGGTCCTTCACGCGGCTGAACGCCGGGTGCTTCCGGTTCTTCACCTTGACCCAATGGTCGCACCGGCCGGGTCGGTAGGCGCGCTCACGGTGCTTCGAGACCAGCCCTTCGAGCCCCATGCGGCACGCCGCGTCGAACAGGCCGGGCCCGATCTCGCCCTGCTCGAACGGCGCCACGAAGATGCCCTCTGGCCGCCCGCGCAGCAGCTGCGCCAGGTTGGTCTTGCGCATGAACAGGGGCAGGCGGGAGAGGTCATCGCCGCCGAGTGCGAGGCAGTCGAAGGCGTAGAGCTGGACCTCGTGATCGTGCCGGCGCAACTGGGGCGCGTTGAAGTCCGAGACCCCATCGACCCCGAGCACGACGGCTTCGCCGTCCAGCACGAACTGGGTCTTCCGGATCTTCAGCGCCGCCTCCGCGAAATGAAGGGGTGGTTGATCCGCTCGATGTAGATCCGACCATCCGGCACGGAGCCCGTGGCTGAGCCAGCATACAGCGTCTCTGCCATAAGGCCGGCGGTCAGTCTTGCCGGTGCGGATCATGGCCTCGGTGATCATCGAAATTCTTCGCGGCTCTCGGTTGAGGGCTGGCCTGTATGGTCGAATGATAAGATGAAAATGACCGGCTAGAACGGCTCTTCTTCGCACTGCTCCGGCAGTCGAGCCGATGACTGGCGCGCATTCAGTGCTTGAATCCATTCCAGCCAGTGGGGATTCCAATCGTGGCGTCGCTCGCCTCGATGGTGCTTGATGAAACGATCGATTTCAGCGTCCATTTCGTATTCGTCGAAACCTAGCAAATCGATCGCCGGCTGAAACTGCCTATCATCCCACGCCCAATCTCCTACAAGGACTCCTTGAGGGTGACTTGCCCACTCGGGCAGGGTTACATCATCCCCATCCAAATCAACCGGTCTACGCTCGCCGGAGGCGGGAGTCTTCGCGCGTTCGTGTTGGGCTTTCGGTTGGGCGTTGGATTGGACGTTACGCTTCACCTCACGAAGCGCTCCTACCTCACCTAGTGAAGCGGGTACCTCACCTAGTGAAGTGGGTACTTCACCTCGTGAAGCAGCTTTACCTCGCGAAGCACGCCGCTTCGCCTTGATCTCATTCCATTCCTTCCGCTTCTTTTTCCAGTCGGCCAGTATGGATTCCACCTTCAGCATGTTCGGAAGTGTTTCCTCCTGATTGGTCGATCGTCATCAATCCTTTGCGCATTTTTTCCACGGTTCTTGCAATCGTGGCGCTGCTGAATCCGTATACGAACTCAAGGTATTGATAAGACGGGAAGGCATACCCTTCATCGGCATTGAAGTGATCGGCGATCACCCCAGCGACCGATCTCTCACCGCCGGTAAACTCCGGCCAGAAGTCGATCGCGCGGCGCACTCGACTGATGTTGATTTCAAAGTGTTTTTCAGGCATGTTGATTTCAGTTCGATCTGAGCAGGTTGAACAAATGATGGATGAATTAAAGCCCATGGCGCGCCAACGCCGTGGGCTTTCTCGCGGCCGTCTGAAGCCGTTGCAGATGCGCAGTGATCACCTGCCGCATCAACTCTGATCGGCTCAGCCGCAATTCGATGCGCACCTGATCCAGCCTGGCAAGCTGATCTGGCGGCAGATGGAATCCGACGAAGCCTTGAGTGCGGTCAGGATTGAAGAGCATTGCCATGGGCTTTTTCCTTTAACCTTGAAGATCCGTTGGAAACTTAACGCACCGATCTCGCGTTCGCATTATGTTCTCTCTTCTTCATGGCGGGCTGCGGCGATCGGGCAACCGCCTTCGGTCCCGATGGTGGTGCCGGCTCCATCTCATGAGTGCGAAATCCGGCCCGGCCACGCCATGCAGATCGGTTCGCTCTCATGGGACCGTCTAGCCAATTCAGGGATGCGCGTTCTGGTCGTCAGAGCAGTCGGCCAGCTTCCCGCCTTGATTGATGCACGTTCGGTAAAGCCAAGGCAGAACATAGCTGTCCGACCACATGCCGCGCCCGCTGCGTTCGGCGTCGTGCTGAACAGCCGCGTACTTGCCCTTGGAGTAGCGCGGCTAATCAAATGCGAGCCCATTTCGCACAAGTCGGTCCGCGACGTCGATTCCGACCACTGAGCAGGCTGCCGCCATGCGCCCGTACTGATCCAACGGCATGGGCACACAGCGACCGCCTTCGCGCAATGAAATCGGCAAGGATGTTAGCGCTTTTTGCGCCGCACCGATATTGCAGGCTGTCATTACCCCGGCAGAACTGCGAACTTTCGGGCGCGAATGCGCGTGCCCTGAATTTCGCACGGGTCGCCGTCGATTGCTGACTTGGCCGATCAAGTCAGCGGGCCACGCCGCAACGATCCAAGCGAGAAACTACAAGGTTGCGGTCTGCAATCTCGCCGGGCTAGTTGACCTCACTTGATCGCCTTTTGGCGGCTCCGGATTCCGTCCACCCATGGACGCAACTGTCCGATATCGGCCAAGACTTCATCGGGAGGCGGTGAAGGTGCGTTCCGGCCGCGAGAAGGATCATGCGCGTTAGTTTGGTCGCAGCATTTCTTGTAACCGGCTTGGAAGAGCTTCACGTCAGGCTCTTCCAGCGCAGTCACTTTCATTAAGTCCTTGGAGTTAATATAATCGCGGTGTCGCGTCACCACGCCGCAGAATGCCACGTCTTCCAAAGCACGTTCCCAGGTGCTGCGAAGTCTGTTGTATATCTTGGCAACTGCTTCCGCGTAGCCGGCATCGTCCTGGGTGTCGAAAAGTATCTTGGCGGCGCAAGCCTCTTTCTCAAGATTGTCGACGCGCTCGGGTACTTTCGCAGCGATCCAGGGTAGGTCAGTGCTAACTATTCCCGCGCCATCCGCGGACTGTCTCAGCGAGAATGCGCTGAGCGGGACTCCGTTCTCCAGAGCGAGGGATTGCAAGTCATTCAGAAAGATCAGGTCATGGGTGAAGACAATGACCTGTCGGACGCCCGCTTCTTCGATTAATCGCTCTGCTACTTTGTGCCGCCAGCGATGGTCGAGGGACGACACAGGATCATCAAAAACCAGAGTCGATCGGTCAGCGCTGGTCGCCATCTCCGTTAGGAATGCGGCGAGTGCGACGCAGGTTTGCTCCCCCTCACTCAATACCTCACCCACTCTCGCCTTCTCGTTGGCGAAGAGCCGGATTTGATAGTGGGGCGATCCATATTTGCCACCGGATCTGACGATATCGACCCGAACTCGGCTGGCTGCCAGCTTTTGAATTTCTTCTTGGAAGCGGTCTCTCACGCGCGGGGTGATCACCTCGTCCGCGATGCTGTTGCCCAGGCCAGTGATAGCATTTGTAGCCGTCTCGGACAGGCATTTCTTCAGCAGGGCAAGTGAAGCGAGCCGAGCCACCTCCGTTCGTGCCTTTGGCAACAACTCCGCCAAGGCCGCTCGGTCACGCAACTCATCGCGTTCATGTTCGAGACGCTTGCGCCCTTCCAGACTGGCTACCTCCGCCAGTTCGTTCGCATAGACCAGTGCTTCGCTTGCCAGCTGCCGGATCGCAGCTTCAGGGCTAGGCGGCAGTTCCGGCATGTGCACCTCGCCACCGGTCATTGCTGAAGCGAGTGCGCTGGCTCGCCGGAGGCGTGCTGCCGCCAAGCAGCGCAAGATCGAGCGGGCAAGGTCGGGTTTCCTAACCACGAGTTGCTGACGAACACTGAAGCCAGATATTTTCACCGGCTTAGCCAACAGCTCTTGATAGCATTCGGCGAGCGCCGCTTCTGCTTCCTTGGCCTGTCGTTCTGTGTCTGCCTTGACGAACGCCTCGAACGCGCTCATGCGCCTACCGGCGGCTTCTGACAAGGGCTGATGACATAGAACGCAAACTGCGTCCGAGCCTGGGTGCGGGAAACTCTTGCCGGCAACCTCGGACGAGTAACGCCGGGCTGCGTCCCAGAGAGCGCGCCACGTTGCTTCCCCGACTCCGGGCATGGCGGCACCAGCGAAGGCAGTTTCTGCTGCAAGGACCGCTGCCGCACGCTTGCTTCGGGCTTCGTCGCTCAATAGGAGCAGATGCGATAGCGGGGAGTCAGCCGTCCTGGCGAGCACAGCGGCCAGATCATTGGCGAGGCGCGTGAGCGAACCGGCCAAAATTCGTTGCTCCTCCGATGCCTTCAAAGGATCGCGGAGCAGGTCCGCATTGAGCCGTTGAAGCTTGCCTTCCTCCTCCGACGTAAGCGTCTCAAGGGCCTCCAACGGCGCCAGATCGGTGTTAGCCGAGAGGGCCCTGAGGAATTTACCAACAGCGGTTTCAGCGCTGAACGTCGGCTGCGTGAAGGCACCATCTCGCGCACCTTCCAGTCTGGCTTGCTCACTCGTGAGCGCTTCCTTCACAGCGACGGTAAGCGCAGCGAGATCGTCCGGGATATCGAGGCCGAAGGGACGGAAGGCGACTTCGTTCTTCCCTTGGACATGGACTTGACCGCTGTCGCGGTCAAACACGCTAACCGCCGCGAGAACCGAATGCGGTGTGCCCTCATCCCTCCACGCGATCGGGGCCGCAGGTATCCCGCCAGCCATATAGGCGATCGTTGCGCAGGCTTGCTCTGGCGCCATGGGATCGAAGGCGTTGGGCAGAATTTCCCCAGGGAAGCGGGCTCGGCATGCGCGCTTCAAGATGCGGGAATAACCCGACTTGCCAACGCCGTTGTCACCGTAGACGACCGTGATGCCCTGCGCGGCGAACAGAAGCTCCTGGCCCGCCGCGAGGCGATTGACGCCCTCTACATCCGCGATGGTGGTCAATACGATGTCTTGGCCTCGAACGGCTGCAGCGGCAGGAAAATGAGCAGGAGACAACGGTATAGGGCTTAGGGCAATGTCCGGGGCGCCGCATCCCTTCTTGCAGAGCTGAACCAGTTCTGCGATGCCGGCCGCATCGAGTGCGCCCCCGACAACGATACGGCGAAGCGCGTCTTGCTGCCAAGCAGGTCGAGTAGCCGACCACGCGAGGATCATTTCAGCGACGGATTTCAGCTTCGCACTCGACATAGAGGGCCCTCCACCGGATGGTGCGATTCGCTCCTTTCGAGCACCGCCACCGGGCGCCTAGATAGCGCAACGACTCTATTACAGGGTGAAATCCAGGTCTCATTCCCCAAATTTATGTGGAGATTGATACGCAAACTCGTCCAGCGTATTGAATTGACAGAAAAAATAGGAAAACACTTTCCAATCTGTGGACCTCCAACGCAGCGAACGTGGGTGCCGAGAAGCACCGCGACAGACGCGGCGCACGGCGATTGACGCCATCTGTGAAGGCGCTGAAAGCAGGCCGTCGCTCACTGCAAAGCCGCAGAGATGGCGAAGGCAGGATTTGTGGGCCGTACAGGTAAGCCTTACACAGCGGCAGCAGGATGGTGGGTGAGCTATGACTTGGAATCACTCAACAAATGGTAGCTCCAATCATTGAGCCCCTTCTAGGAAATTCCCCAACATGCCGACCCTGCAATGGCTCACACGCGACCACGACCTTTCGATCGCTGACAAAGTCCCCTATCGCCTTCTGGAGGAACTGTCCGATCTCTGCGCTGGAGATCGCGACACCGGCAATATCCTCATCCAAGGGGATAACCTGGATGCATTGAAAGCCCTTCTTCCGTTCTATGCTGGTCAGGTGAAATGTATCTTCATCGATCCGCCCTACAATACCAGATCAGCATTCGACCATTACGATGACAGCTTGGAGCACACGCAGTGGCTTGCAATGATGTGGCCGCGGCTGGAACTGCTGCGGGACCTCCTGTCAGAAGACGGATCGATTTGGGTGTCGATTGACGACAATGAGGCGCACTACCTGAAGGTAGTGATGGACGAAGTATTTGGTCGATCAAACTTCATCGCGAATGTGATTTGGCAGAAAGTGTTTTCACCAAAGAACACCGCGAAGCACTTTTCCGAAGATCACGACCATATCCTCGTCTACTCGAAGAGGGGCGAGACATGGCGGCCGAATGAAATGCCGCGGTCCGACAAACTGAATGCGAGCTACAAAAATCCCGATGAGGACCCTCGCGGTCCTTGGACCTCGGGAGACTTGTCAGCGCGCAACTTCTACGGAGCGGGTACCTATCCGATCACCTGTCCTAGTGGGCGTGTCGTCGCTGGCCCGCCGAATGGGATGTATTGGCGCGTCTCGAAAGAGAAATTTCTTGAGATGAACGCGGATGGTCGAATTTGGTGGGGGAAGGAAGGCAACAACACGCCTCGGATTAAGCGATTTCTCAGTGAGGTCAAGCAGGGCGTCGTTCCGCAGACTATGTGGATGAACAACGAGGTTGGAAACACCCAGGAAGCAAAGAAAGAAGTGGTGGCAATCTTCGGTTCTGAAAACTTCATGACCCCCAAACCTGAAAGGCTGCTCAGTCGGATTGTTTCGATCGCTACCAATCCTGGTGATTTGGTACTCGATTCTTTCCTAGGGTCCGGGACGACCGCTGCCGTGGCGCAGAAGATGGGCCGTCGATACATTGGAATCGAGATGGGTGAACATGCCGTCACCCTTTGCTACCCGCGCTTAAAGAAGGTCGTCGAGGGCGAACAGGGCGGCGTTTCAGCGAGCTTCAATTGGAAGGGCGGCGGCGGGTTTCGCTTCTATCGGCTTGGCGAGCCTGCGTTCGATCCCGAGGGTCGCATTAGCGACGACATACGCTTTCCGATTCTCGCCGCTCACGTCTGGTTCTCGGAAACGGGCACGCCCTGGAATGGCAAAGGCAAAAGCCCACTTTTGGGCTTTCATGGCGAGCGAGCCTTCGCGCTGCTGTACAATGGCATTCTCGGCGACAAGACGCCGAAAGGGGGCAATGTGCTGACACGCGAAACTCTCGCCATCATCAGCGAGAAAATTGCGAAGAAAAGATCTGATTTTAAAGGGACGCTGACGGTCTATGGCGAGGCTTCGCGATTGTCTGCAGCCACTCTGGCCCGCAAGGGTATCGTTTTCAAGCAAACGCCTTATGAAGTGAAGGCGCGGAAATGAGGGCGCGATGGAGCTGAAAGCCTATCAAAAGGAAACCCTCTCAACCCTCTCGCGCTTTTTCCGAGACGCTCGGGTCGTTGGCCCGAAGGCTGCCTATGAGACCATTGTCAATGAGCCGGCTCAGAAGGCGCGTCTAGGCCGCTATGCCGGCGCCTATCGGCCGCTCGAAGCCGTGCCGTTGGCGCCGTATGTGTGCCTGAGACTGCCAACCGGCGGCGGCAAGACGGTGCTCGCGGCCCGCGCGGTGGCCGTTGCTCGCGATGCCTGGATCGAAAAAGACCATCCGTTGGTGCTTTGGTTGGTGCCAACTAACACGATTCGCTTGCAGACCGTCGAGGCATTGAAGAACACGCGCCATGCTTATCGGCAGGCGCTCGATGAAGCATTCGACGGACGGGTCCGCATCTTCGACATCGCTGATTTTTCGATGATCCGACCGCAAGACTTGCGTGATCAGACCTGCATCGTCGTCGGCACCATCCAAACCCTTCGCGTATCAAACACCGAGGGCCGCAAGGTCTACGCTCATCATGAGGATTTAGAGCCGCATTTCAGCACTGTGCCGTCCAACGCTCCAGATCTAGAGCGGAGCGAGAGCGGTCCAAACAGTGGCCGGATCAAGTTTTCATTCGCCAACCTAATGCACCTGTATCGGCCGCTCATGATCGTCGATGAGGCACATAACGCGATGACCGGTCTTTCCCGGGAAATGCAAGCGCGGGTCAATCCGTGTGCCATCGTCGAATTTACCGCGACTCCGCATCTCAATTCGAACATTTTGCACAACGTTACGGCGCAGGAACTCAAACGCGAGGAAATGATCAAGCTTCCAATCGTACTCACCGAGCACGCCGATTGGCGGAGCGCCGTGAGCGGTGCGGTAGCTACCCGGGCAACGCTTGCCCAGAAGGCGCTGCTGGATGCCACAAGTTATGTCCGTCCCATCGCTTTGTTTCAGGCGCAGCCGCGCGACGAAGAAGTCACTGTCGAAGTTCTAAAGAAGCATTTGATCGAGACCGAGAGCATTCCCGAGGACAAGATAGCGGTCGCCACAGGTGACCAGCGCGAACTTGATGCCATCGACCTGTTCAATCCATCAACGAAGATCGAATACATCATTACGGTCGAGGCTCTGAAAGAGGGCTGGGATTGCTCATTTGCCTACGTGTTCTGCTCCGTCTCGAGGATCAGGAGCGCAACCGCCGTCGAGCAATTGCTCGGGCGCGTGCTGCGAATGCCCTATGCGAAACGACGAGTCTCCTCGGAACTGAATAAGGCTTACGCCCATATCGCGGAACCGGTGTTCACCGAAGCAGCAAAGGCGCTGGTCGATCGGCTGGTGGATATGGGCTTTGACGACTCCGAGGCCCGTGAGAACATCGAAAATCCTCAGTATGAACTCGCCGTAGACGGACTTTTCTCGCCGCGCGAGCGCCCTGCTGCGGTGTTCCGGCACACGTTCGAAGCATCGCTCGAAACCGTCGAAGCTCTTCATCGTGATGTTGGCGATGCCATCACGGTCCGCACAATGGGTGACGGCAACATTGAAGTTGCAGTTACGGGTTATCTAGCTCCCGAGGTGGAGGCAGCAATTCTTCTGGCCGTGCCGGATAGTGCCCGACGCGACATTGCTGCAGCAGCAACGAGATATCGTGCGCAGGTTCACGCGATGATGTCGGCAGCCGAGCGCGGCGAGAGCTTCGTGGCACCAGCTCTAACTGCCTGCGTGCAGGATGAATTTGTGTTCGCCGACACGGACCGGTTCATGGAGGATTTCGAGTGGTCTCTGCTTGATACGCCGGCTGCCCTCACTGAAAGCGAATTTTTCATTCGTCAGAGCCAAATGGAATTTGAAATCGACCTTGATGGAAGAAAGCTTGCTTATTCGTTTGTCAACGAACAGGACAGGCTGACACTCGATGGCCCGGTGGACGGTTGGGACGAGGTCAATTTGAGCGTCTGGCTCGACCGTCAGGTTCGCCAAATATACGTGCCTCCATCGGAACTCCTGCGCTGGCTTCGTGAGGCGATTACCCATCTGACCACAACGCGGGGCATCGCCATCGCCGCCCTTTGGAGGGCCAAATATCCGCTCGCTCAAAAACTTGAGGCGAAGATCAAGGCCATCCGGCAAGAAGCTCGCAGCAAAGCATATCAGCTTTGCTTGTTCTCTCCTGAGGCAAGGACAAACATTTCGTTCGACGAAGGTTTCCACTTCTCGAAGAACATGTATTTCGATGTTCGAAAACACCGCGGCGGTGCATTTCGATTCCGCAACCACTATTTAGGCCCGGATAGCGTACCCGCCTTCAGCGGCAAATATGGTGATGGAGGCGAAGAATTTGCATGCGCTCAGATGCTGGACAGCCTCAATGACAGGATCGAATTTTGGCTTAGGAACGTCGCCCAGCACGTCAACTCATTCCGATTGCCGTTGGCATCTGGATTTTTCTACCCCGATTTCGTGGCGAAGCTGAAGGACGGGCGTATCTTCGTCGTGGAGTACAAGGGTGAACACCTTGCGGGTTCCGGCAATGACGACACCAACGAAAAGCGACTGGTGGGAGCACTGTGGGAGACGGCCAGTGCGGGTAAAGGTCTATTCGCGATGATTGAGAAGGATGTGGGGGGCCGCGATGTACGGCGCCAGCTGATCGACAAGATTGACGGAAGGTAAGCGAGACCCGCCAAACATGGAAGTACCGGCGTCCGTCGTCCTGGATGCACGCGACAAACAACGAGCAGTGGCGATGAACGGGCGGCCTCCAACGGCAGAAAGCCTTTCCAACCGAGACCCAGTGGCCATGGCGATTCCTGACTACCAAAAGCTGATGTTGCCGGTGCTTCAACTTGCCAACGAGGGAGAGCAGCGTGTCGCCGATGTCGTTGATCTTCTCGCGGACAAGCTCGGCCTGAGTGAGGAGGAACGACAGAAGCTTCTGCCAAGCGGAAGGCAGCGGGTTCTGCATAACCGCATCCACTGGGCCAAATTTTATCTAACTAAGGCCGGCTTCCTCACCTCACCCGGAAGAGGACGGTTCTCTGTAACCCAAGCGGGCCGAGAGTTACTTGCCGAAAACCTGGCCCGCATAGACGTTTCGATCTTGATGAGGCAGCCCGAGTTTCGCGAGTTTTATCGAAATGAGGGTAGTGCGGCATCCAGCACAGCCGAGACTGCCTCTCCCACCGATTCGATCGACTCCGGGACAACCACACCCGAAGAGCAGATCGAGGCGGCCTACCAGACCCTTGAACGCACCCTTCGCGCCGATCTCCTAGACAGGATTGCGAAGAACAGCCCGGCCTTTTTTGAGCAGCTAATCGTCGATCTTCTAGTTGCGATGGGCTATGGCGGCTCGCACAAGAATGCCGCGAGACAGCTTGGTCGATCGGGCGACGGAGGGGTTGACGGCGTAATCAACGAGGATCGGCTCGGACTCGATCGCGTGTATGTTCAAGCCAAGCGATACGCGGCTGGCAACCCGGTCGGCCGACCGGACGTGCAAGCCTTCGTCGGCAGTCTTGTCGGCCTCGGCGCGACGAAGGGGGTCTTTGTCACTACGTCGACTTTCAGCGCGCAGGCGCGCGACTTCGTGCAACACCTTTCGCAGCGCGTAGTTCTTCTCGATGGCGCAAGTCTGGCCGATCTGATGATCGAGCACTGCATCGGCGTTCGAACCAGCCGCGCGATCGAGTTCAAGCGGCTGGACGAAGATTTCTTCGCTGAGGACAGCTGATGCTAGGGGCAACCGCAAGTTCTTCTGGAATAAGCCGCGCTCGATTGGCGGAAGCCGCGCGAGTGGCGATATTTCGTGATGGCTGTGTTTTGGCGGCGGTTCTCAACCATGATCGGCGCGGGGTCCCATCATCCCAATTCAATGGAATCAATAGCCTGAAGGGGTCCCGACGACGCCGATGGGGGTCATTTTTCGATCAGCATTCACAGGGAGTTCAAGAGCCGCATGATTTTCATGAACACAACTTGCCGGGGATAGCAGCGGAATGTGCATCAGTGTCGAACGCGCCCATATCGAAACTTTAATAGAGACCCTAGAAGCTTCGATTACAACTCTGAAGCATTCTGCCTCTGAACGTTCTCAGGAATTTTTGCTCCAGCTTGATCCCACGTACGCCCAGCCTGCCATCATATTTCGTGACTTTCCGAAAACTCACGGCAATATAGTTCAGAGAGCCCTTGGTATTGCGCTCAATAGCCATATCGGCGGGTATACCAAAACCGAGATGAGGTTCGGCTTTCTATCGGGCAGCAAAGTCAGCATCGACAATTTCTTCCTGCATAGCTCAGGTCAAATATATCTCATCGAAACTAAGCGAGACATGAGTAACGTTCGATTGGACGCTGCCGAAGCGAGCGGTAGAAAACTGTACGACGTCGCCAGAACGATTGAAGCGGACGTCGAGCGTCTCGCGGGTCGTCCGCTTCGCTATCCCGTCAAATGCATATTTTTCAGTTACGTAGATGCAGACAAGAGTTCCACAATAAAGCTCAATATAGGAACGCCAAGTTTACCTCAGTCGGTTGAGATGCCCGTGTTCGGTCGCGCTCAAATCAATGAGCTAGTTGGCGATTGTCTCGGACAATTCATCGCATACTTTGATGATCTCGTTGGCGGCGTGATCTCTAAAGAGATTCCTGGACTTTCGTTGCGGACCGATAAGCAAACCAGCGACAATCCGCTTAGATTCGAAACCTCCGTCGCTAACATTCCGGAGAGCGTCCCGCCAGAACACACTGGCGAGCCCGTCTATGAATCCCTGAAAATCGAATCTGGTAAGATCATCAAGATCGGCGATGACGAATGTGAAGCAGCTTCAAAAGAAGATGTTTTGGTGTGATTTCGCGAGAGAAGGATGCCAACCTGGGTGGGCAAGATCTCACAACGAGTTGGAGCGACTGATTTCTAAAAGCCGCTCCTTCCTGATCAAGCAACTGGCTTGGCTTTTTGGTCGCCTCTCACAGTCCCCTTCTGCTCAAGAATGCTATCCTGCTCACCTGCATGGATAGCCTTCCACTGGTGGTGTGATCCGGGTCCAAGTAAGGTAATCTGCATCGCTAAAGCGCCACGCAAGAGTGCCACACAAATTCACCTCGCCGGACCGAATAGTATAATAAAATCAACATCAAGCAGGATCAAAGTCAGTTCAACCCTGTACGGCACGCTTCGGTAAGTTCGGTTTACAGCGCCAGCTAATCTATCCATTCCGCTGCCGCGTTAGCCGCGTAGTTTTAGCGCGAGCGCCCAACTGCTTCGAATTTTGCCTCCGGTCTTGCTTGCCATGATGCTCGCGACCGATGCCGCGCTCGATAGCAGCACAGACTACTGAAGTCCAAATGTGGACAAGCCGAAGCTCTGCCGATTGCGAATCCCTGTCCCGTGCTATCTGCTTGAACGAGCAAGGGGCAAAAGGATTCGTCTCGGCAGGAGCGCTCCATGCTTTTGACCAGGGACAAGCGGCCAGAGATCGGGACACTGCGCGGATGGCGATCTCGGTGCTGAGCGAAGCTGGCGCCATCCGCGAATGCGAGGAGCACGGTTGGATGCAGGACCGGGCCGACCCTCATGCCCGCGACCGCGCTTTCCAGATCGCCCGTGAAGCGCCGCCGACTGGCGTCTCGCCGGCGGCCGCCGCAGCCGCACTTACGAGGTGTTAGACTCGATCGGGGACACCTGCCCCGAGTGTCCACCGGACTAGCTTCGATCTAGCGAGCCTCAGCTTCGCGTCGCTGGACGGCATAGCCCCCGATACTTGCCTGGAGCGACTAAGCGGCCTGCACCGCTTCTACCGAGATTCCGTCGTCACGCTTCTTGTTTATGAGATTCAACAGCCGGGCCGCCGCACGAGCGTCGCATAACGCTCGATGGTGTTCTTCGAGCTCGATGTCGTAGATCGCGCACAACTTTCTGAGCCCGTACGATTTGTGCCCGGGATATCGACGCCGCATTCCCACGCAAGTGCACAGCTTCGGGAAGCGGAAGCGCCGTTCGAGCCGTTCGTACTCGTACGACAGAAAACTGTAGTCGAAGTTCACGTTGTGGGCCACGAAGATACCGTCGCCCATGAACGCCATAAAACTGTCGGCAACTTCGTGGAACACGGGTGCATCCCGAACCATCTGGTTGGTGATGCCGGTCAACTCGACGATCTTCGCGGGGATCGGCCGCTGCGGATTGACAAGAGAGTGCCACTCGTCGACCACCTGATGGTTACGGACCTTGACCGCTCCGATTTCGGTGATGCGATCACCGGACGACCAGGATCCCGTGGTCTCGATGTCGGCGACCACGTAGTCCTGCTCCGGGTCGAACCGGTACTCCACGCGGCCAATCTCAGCCGGTATGCCGGCGTTTTCCAACTGGCGCAAACGGGTCAACTGATTGCGGCGTATGGCGTCGCCCTCAGCCTTGACCTCGACGAAGGACACCTTGCCGTCGCGCACTTGCATCAGGTCGGGGAAGCCGTCCCGCATGCCGCTGAAGTCGCCGCACATCGCTTGAACAATCTCAGCCAAGCCGTCCGCGCTGGCGCCTTCGAGCAAGGCACGCAGTGCGCCCATCTGCACGTGGTCCCAAGCGAAGATTCCGTTGGGCCGGCTCCATTTGGCGGCGACGGTGCGCAAGATGATCGGAAGCGCATTGCCGGATCTGACCGCCGCGAGTTTGCCATCGATCTGCGAGGCGAATCGCCGATGGAAGGTCCGGTCGCGTAGGCAATGCGGTACCCAGTCGAAGCCGCTGTGAAGCTGGCCTGACTCGAAAAGCTCATCCCAGAACAACAGCCCGAAAACCGTATGCCAAAGCGTGTTCTCCGCGAAGTAGACTTTCCCGCCCTGGCGCCGCAGCACGGCAGCGACGCCCGCCTCGGGATTTCCGCGATGCGTGTCGTCGACGACGATCGACCGGCCCGACCGTAGCAACTCGGTGCACAGGCCCATCCGCCGCCCGCCGAACTTGCGCGCGTAGAAGTCCGTCGCGAAGAGGTGCTCGTCGTCGCTCTCGGGGTCGTCAATCATGTCCCGCAGCAGATTCTCAGCCGCTTCCTTGTCGCCCTTTGCATACAGCAACCGGACAAGGCGCTCGCGGCAATCGGCCGAGCCGCCAAAACGATAAAGCCGTTCGGCCAAATCCTTGCTGCCCTGCTTCTCGAAGAACTGCCCAACCTGACACGCGGCGCGGGCCGCAAGGTCGGCGGCGTATCCGGTCGTCCGCGGGGGTCCGTCCAGGATCGCCTCGACCGCCCTTTGGTAGATGTCGGCGGAACGGACTTCCATGCGATCCAGCACCTGACTGTAGTGAAAGCACGCATGCGCCTCGTCGGCGTCGGTGAAGCGAGCGCTGAACGACGTCTCCATGTTCGTACGCAGGACGCCGAGATCGCGCAGAGCGAAGTTCTTGAGGTCGTCGGCCGTTTTCCCGAAGTAAAGATACAGAAGGAATTCGATCGACCGCGTGTTGTCGAGCGCTATGAAGCCGCCGGCGCCGCAATGCTTGGCGGCAAGATCGAACGGAATCGCGGCGACGATGAAGTCGGCCAGCACCGGTTTCGGCCATGAGGTACGGACGTCGCGGCCGAACCCCGCCGCACGGGCGCCGTCGAGAAGCGCGGTCTTCGGCAGGCAAAGTACGAAGGCGGAATAGTCTTCGGCGCGCAGGCCGCGAGCATGGCCGCTCTCGATCAAGTCACCAGCCGCGGTTTCGAGGTCGGTTATCTCGGGGTACTTGAAGAGCGCGCGATTGAAGATCGCCCCTCGCCGGTTGACCATCCGGATGAGCAGACACTGTGCGTCCTTCGAGAGGCCGCGAAAGCGCGCGGTGAACGACCGATGCTCGTCGGTGAGGATCTCGCCGTACGTCTTTTCGACGAAGTGGAGCATTTCGACGAAGTGGTCGAGATAATAGTAGACCGGCAACGTTGTAGGCTTCATTTGACGCGCCGGGTTCCCATCAATTCTGGTCAACGAATCTGTTCGCAACGACCAGCCAAATACGGCTTTATCGTTCCTTTTTTGTTCTAACAGCTCTATTTGTCAAGGCGGACCGAAGGACGGACCCGTAGAAATGGACGCACCGGCCGAAAGCCGACCCGACACCGGCCTTTCCCACCGCAAGATCATCCACGTCGACATGGACGCCTTCTACGCATCGGTCGAGCAGCGGGACAATCCGGATCTTCGAGGCAAGCCAGTCGCGGTCGGCGGCTCGGCGGAACGCGGCGTAGTGGCTGCGGCAAGCTACGAGGCCCGCAAGTTCGGAGTCCGCTCCGCGATGGCGTCCGTCACCGCCAAGAGGCAGTGTCCGGACCTGATCTTCGTAAAACCGCGCTTCGAGGTCTACAAAGCGATCAGCCGGCAAATCCGCGACATCTTCGCGGAGCACACGCCGATCATCGAACCGTTGTCGCTGGACGAGGCTTATCTGGACGTCACCGAAAACCTTCAGGGCATACCCCTCGCCCGCGACGTGGCACGTCGGATCCGCGAGAAGATTAAGGCCGAGACGGGCCTCAACGCCTCGGCCGGCATCAGCTACAACAAGTTTCTGGCAAAGCTCGCGTCAGATCAAAGGAAGCCGAACGGCCAGTACGTCATCTCTCCGGAGATGGGGGCCGCGTTCGTGGAGTCGCTACCGGTCGGCAGATTTCACGGCATCGGTCCGGCGACGAGCGCGAAGATGAATGGCCTCGGCATCTTCACCGGAAAGGACATCCGCAACCAGACGCTCGAGTTCATGAATGCCAACTTCAGCAAGTCCGGCGCCTACTACTACTGGATCTCGCGCGGGGTCGACGACCGTCCCGTTCGAGCCAATCGCATCCGCAAGTCCATCGGCGCGGAGAACACGTTCTCGGTGGACCTCACGACATTTGACGCCATGGCCGCCGAACTCCTACCACTGATCGACAAGGTTTGGCGACACTGTGAGAGCACCGGCAACCGGGGACGGACGGTGACGCTCAAGATCAAGTTCTTCGATTTTGAGATCATCACGCGGAGCCGGTCGGTCGCGACGGTCGTGTCAAGCCGGGACGACTTGGAGAGCTTGGCGATCGCCCTGCTGCAGGCCGAGATGCCCCTCCCGAAGTCGGTGCGCCTGCTGGGCGTGTCACTGTCCTCGCTGCAAACGCTGGGGAACGACGATGTCGAACCTCAGCTCGATTTGCCCATCTGACGCGGCCCATGGATGCAACCTACAGCCTGGCGGCCGAGATGGCGCCGAACGCTTCGCCTGGCTGGACGTGCCGCGGCCCGGGCTATCCGACTTTAAGATTGTGGATGATCGGTTTCAATCCGACGGGCGTGACTTCGAGACTCGCAAGCGTGATCGGCAGCTTGAAGCGCCGGCGCCCGGCACTACCGGGATTCACATAGAGCAAGCCGTCTACGGTGTTGATCTTCGGCACATGGGAGTGGCCGGAAACAATGACATCGATGCCCTGAGCTACGGGGTCGATTTGCAGACTGTTGAGGTCGTGCAGAACGTAGAACAGTCGTCCGGCAAGCCGAACGAACGCGGTTTCGGCAAATTCGGTGGCCCAGTCGCAAGTGTCCACGTTCCCCCTGATTGCCGTGACGGGGGCAATTCTCCGCAGCGCGGTGATGATTTCGGGATCGCCGATGTCGCCGCCGTGAATGATGTGGTCCACACGGGTCAGCATGCGAAGAGCCTCCGGCCTAAGCAGGCCGTGCGTATCCGAGATGATGCCGATCGTGAAGGTCATCGAAGCGTCCCGGTCGAAGCAACCTATCGCGCGTTGATCCTCACCACGACCGACGAGTACAACAGAGATGTACTGGATCCGATCGGCGGTACCTGCCCGGAATGTCCGACCGAAAATTCCTTACCCCTCTGATGCCCGATCGGCGAAGTGATTGTGTCGCCAAGGTGCGGGCATCAAACTAGAGATGGCGTCAAAACAAATAGTTACGGGTATTGCAAAATAGTTATTGCAATACCCGATGGGTAGTTTAAATAGAGTTTCGCCGCTGTAACGGCATTCAAAACTCTATCGGAGAACTAACCATGTCTACTGCTATCAAAATCAAAACCGCCCGTCACGCCAAAAACCTTACTCAGCAGCAATTGGCGGATGCAACCCAAGTCCACGTCGCATCTGTTCGAAACTGGGAGGCCGGTTCGACGCCGCGTGATGCCATGCTGGAGAAGATCGCAGACGTTCTCGGCGTCTCCGTCGATTATCTTCGCGATGAGGAGGACGAGGTCGCGGCTTCCGCTGAGGGCTATGACTTCGACGTGCTGTTGCGCGATCTGGCGGAAAAGATGGCCACTCAGCTTCGTGTTCCGGTCGAGCGCGTAAAGGTCGTGGCCACGATCCTCAGCTAAGCTACTTTCCGCGAGCTACGAGAGCCCGGTCCCGGTGGCCGGGCTTTTGCGTTTTTCATGACACTCTATCTGCTTCGGCGAATACACAACAAGGAGGGCCGCCCGGCATCTGGCGGACTTCCCTTGCCTTTGCAGTGGGCTTCTTCGCCAACGCCTCTCTGCGATCGGCATCAGCATCTCCTTCTGGCCAGCTGCCGCCTTCTTCGCCTGCTTCTTCGGAGCCTTGTTCCGTTCGACACAAGCCATTCGGCGAGATCAAGACCACCAACACTACAAGCGGCGACCGTGCGGGCCATACCGATCGAGGTCTAGTGAGATTTGCCGCCTTGCTTCCCGGAAACTACTGTCTTGTGACCGATAGCACAGTTACAAGCGGCTTATCCTTGGCGCAGCTATAAATATGCTCAACGCTGAAAGCTGTCGTTCTGGGCTCGAAGTTCATTATCTTTGCAACGGCCTCTCCGTCCTTTTCCGATAAGATGTGGCGCCTCGCTGGCGTGTCGAGATCGCTTGTAACAGTTGCGATTCTCATCTCCTTGTCTTTCTTCGTTACAATCATCTGATCCAACTTGAACGTAACGGCACGCTTAGCCGACAACAGATGTTTTAGAAGCTCTGATTTCGATTGGCCATCAACGTGATGGTCATTGGAATGAGCAACGAGTAGCAGACGAGCGAATCTTGGATCTGTCGCCAAAGCGAGTTTGACGACATCCTTGATGAGCCTCGAATCGTTCGATTTCTTGAGGTATTTGAACTCAAGTAGCAGCTTATCGTCGCCGTACTCGGCAACGAAATCGATGTTTACGTCGCCAGGCCGTATGTCGGGCCTGCCCCAATCTCCCCATTCCCCGCGTAAATTGTAATCTTTCCAATTTGGTTGCTTGAAGTAGTAGAAGATCGGAATGACAAGTAAGGCCTCACTTAAAAGCGATACGCTGAACCCTTCATGGCTCCTCTCTGCTAGCCAGTCAGCAGTGGCATTTGCGAGCTCCCCACCGATGCGAGCGATCTCCAGGCGATTCATTGATTATCCTCTCATTGGCCAATGCGACAATAAGGCTATCTGCAAAGAACCTGCGGCATCTCCTTCGTAAGGCAATGCACACACCGCCGCCACCGCTCGCAATGTGGTCAATGCGTATCACCCTGATCGCGGAGGAAGGCATCCGTGCGCTCGTGCATGCCCTTCCCGCCATCAAGCGAAGACTCGACGACCGCGCGGCCCGGACCAAGGCACTCTATGGCGCATGGCTGTGCGGCATGTGCCTCGGCACCGTCGGCATGGCGCTGCATCACAAGCTCTGCCATACGCTCGGCGGAGCATTCGGCCTGCCTCATGCGGAGACGCATGCCATCGTACTTCCGCATGCGCTGGCCTACAACGCGCCGGCGGTGCCTGATGCGATCACGCGCGTCGCGCGGGCCGTTGGCTCAGCCGATGCCGCTCACGGACTCTACGATCTAGCACGAAGGCTCGATGCAAGATTGGCGCTTCGCGACATTGGCATGCCCGAAGCTGGGATTGATAAGGCCACCGACCTCACGGCGACCGACGCCTACTGGAGTCTGCGTCGCCTCGAACGCGACGCCATCCGAGACCTGATCGCGCACGCCTGGTCCGGCGAACCGCCCGCCCCCACAAAGATCACCATCTAGACGATGGGTTCATCACACCCCGCGGCAGCAAACTAGACTCTGCTAAATGGAGGCTCCATGCGAAACTTTGACGAACATACGATCACCGTTGCGGTACTTGAGCGGGTCGCCAGCGCGAAGGATCCGCGTGTCCGGCAAATCAGCGAAGCTTTGACTCATCACTTGCATGCTTTTGTGCGTGAAGTACGCCCGACTCAAGAGGAATGGGAATACGGCATCAATTTTCTCACCCGAACCGGCCACATGTGCAACGACAAGCGCCAAGAGTTCACCCTGCTCTCCGACACACTAGGCGTTTCCATGCTTGTTGACGCAATCAATCATCCAGCACCGGAAGGTGCCACAGAGACTACGGTGCTCGGTCCTTTCTTTGTCCAGGCCGCGCCCGAGAAGCAGAACGACATCTCCGGTGGCATCGATGGCGATCCCATGCTCGTCACCGGTTCGGTGACGACGGTCGATGGCAAGGCTCTTGCCGGGGCGGTCGTCGAAGTCTGGCACTCCGACGAGGACGGCAATTACGACGTACAGAAGCTCGACGAGATAGGTCATCACGCCATGAGAGCGCGGTTGCTCACCGGTTCAGATGGCCGCTTCCACTTCTGGTCGGTCATGCCTGCAGCCTATCCGATCCCGCACGATGGCCCCGTCGGCGAATGCTCGAAGCGCAAGGCCGACATCCGTGGCGTCCAGCGCATGTCCATTTCTTGATCTCTGCCCTCGGATTTGAGCAGCTGGTTACGCACGTGTTCGCGGCGGGCGACAAGTACCTAGAGTCCGACGTGGTGTTTGGCGTTAAGGACACGTTGATCCGTGAGTTCGTCCGCTGCCGCCCCGGCCTTGCTGTCGACGGTCGAGCAGCCAACGGAGACTATTTCCACCTGAATTATGAGTTCGGGCTCAGGAAAAAGGCAACGAGTTCGCGCGCAGCGTGATCACGTGGCACTACGCTGGCCGGATGTCGGCGAGATCGTTCTCCTCGACATCCCGTCTTCGCCACCCCCAAATCGTCAGGCTCACACCTGTCGATTTGACTAACCGGAGGCCGTCCCGCGCAAGGAAATCGGAAGCACTTCCCATGCGCGGATGAGTTCGCCGATCGACGCCACCTGCATCTTTCGCATCACGTTCGAGCGATGAAGCTTCACCGTCACCTCGCTGATGCCAAGATCGAACGCAATCTGCTTGTTAACCCGACCGATTGCTATCCGACCGAAGACCTCTCGTTCCCGCGGAGTCAGACAATTGAAGCAATTGATATTCTTGCTTACCAGTGCAGTTATCCGACGTCGCGTCGCATCTAGCTCCAATGCTGCAATCACGGCATCGATCAACGTCTGATCGCGCACTGGCTTAGTGAGGAAATCCACTGCGCCAGCTTTCATGGCCTGAACTGTCATCGGGATATCACCGTGACCTGTCAGGAAAATGATTGGCTTGCTATTGCCGTCTCGAAGAAGCCGATTTTGCAGATCCAGACCGCTTGTTCCCGGCATCCGTACGTCAAGAATGATGCAGCCTGGTCGATCTAGAACGTCGCCGGCCTCGGTCAGCGCCGTTGGCGACGCGAAACTAATCGCATGCAGGCCCGCGGAGAGAAGCAGGTCGGATAGCGCTTCGCGAACAGATGAATCATCATCGATTATGATGACCAGCGGCTGATCGGCTCGCTCCTGTTGTTGCAGCGGCGCTTTGTCAGATCGCCTGACGAGCCGGTCAACTTTCATTCTTCTTCCCATCGTTCCGGTCTTGCAAGGCATCACCGATAGCAGAGAGGAGAAGTTGTCCGTCAAACGGCTTGCAGAAGAGCCGGGTGATGCCTCGAGCACGGCTCTGATACGTCAACTCGTGACGACCGGTAATCAGAAATACCGGCAAATTGGGACGGGAACTAAGCGCTCGGCTTCGAAGCTCAAATCCGTCGATATCTGGAAGTCCAATATCTGTAATGAGGATATCGACCTCGGACAAGCCTTCGGCAAGCAACGGTGAGGCCAGCGAATAGCAGCGAGTCTGGTAGCCGGCAGACTCCAGCAAGTTCTCCAGGGATTCAATTAGTCGTGGATCGTCATCCACCACAGCAACAATTGGACGCTTACCCCTCACGACCGATCGCCTCCCGTTCGCCGCGAGCGGGTTATCGGAATAGCCAGGCGTTCCGAAGCGCGCACGAGATCGGCAAGCGAAGCCGCAGCCATTTTCTGCATGACGTTCCTTCGGTGAATTTGCAGCGTAACCTCACTGATTCCCAATTCGGCGGCGGCCTGCTTGTTCAGGAGACCGCCGACCACCAGCGGAAGCACATCGCGCTCACGCGGCGTAAGACTCTGATACCGCTGCTTCAATACGGCAAGTTCGGAGCGATCCACCCTTCTTGTCCGATCCTGTGCAAAGGACGCACGGATCGCCGACATGACTGCCTCATCGCTGAACGGCTTCGTCAGGAAATCCACGGCACCGTGCTTGATCGCCCGAACTGAGGATGGGATGTCTCCGTACCCCGTTATGAACACGATCGGCGGGTGATCGCCTTGAATGATTGCGCTCTGCAGATCCAGACCGTTGATGTCTGGCAGTTCGACGTCAAGGACCAGACAAGCGGTCGCGTCCGGCTTTTCAGCAGCGATGTACGCTCCGGCGGAGCGAAATACCAGTGCCGGTATGTCGTAAGATGCCAACAGTTCGCTCAACGCTTCGCAGATGCGCTCGTCATCGTCGACTATAAATACGATTTGGTCAGGTGCCGTCATCACACTGCATTCGCCAGTATGGGTAGTGTGAACACGAATGTTGCACCGATCCGTTCGGACTTCTCAGCCCATAGGCGACCGCCATGAGACTCGATGATCGAGCGACTGATGGCCAATCCCATTCCCATACCTGTTTCCTTGGTGGTGAAAAACGGTTGGAAGATCTTGTCTGGAAACGGTAGGCCAGGCCCGCGATCGCTAATCTCCACTCGGACAGACGTTTCGTCTCGTCGAGCATGAATCCGGATGTATCGATCGCCGGAACTCCGGTCCATTGCCTCCACGCCGTTGCGGATCAGGTTGCTGAAAACTTGTTGTACCTGGATACGGTCGAGCGAAAGCTGCGGCAGACCTTGGTCGATAATGACGTTTACTTGCGTGCGCGTGCGAGCCAGTTCCTCGGCCATGAGGTCATGAACTTCAGCAATCAGACCGGATATATGGGTGGCGCTTCGGGCTTCGGTCGACTGCTTGAACAATGCCCGAATACGGCCCACGACATCCGCAGCACCATTAGCATCCCGTATGATGCGCTCGACTGTCTTACGCGCGCGGTCTATGTTCGGCGGGTCTGCACGGAGCCAGCGTTCGCAAGCGTGTGAGTTAGCAACGACGGCAGCCAATGGCTGATTCACCTCATGGGCGATGGACGCAGACAACTCGGCCAGACTCGCGGCCTGGCTCGCCCGTGCGAGCTTTCCCTGGGCCTGGCGCAGTTCCTCCTGCGCACGCATTTCGCCGTCGATATCGAGACAAATAACGTTCCACTGCACTATCGTGCCAGCTTCATCACGCATCGGGCCCGCGCGTGTCTCGACCCAGCGGTACTCACCGTCGAAGCGGCGCAACCGGTGGCGCCTTGCATAAGGTTCACCAGTTGCCAGTGAACGTGCATACCGCTCCTTTACGCCCTCCAAATCTGCGGGATGGACCCCGGCATCTAATGTGGCGCCAAGCCGGGACGGCTCCCCATCGAGATCCTCCAAATTATATCCGAGAAACTCCCGCAACTGCTTGCTGCGGTAGATCGGTTCGCCGTCGGGCGTGGCGCAATCGATCATGGCGGGTAGCGTTTCAACCAATTGGCGTAACGAACGCTCGCTCTGCTGAAGAGCTTCATGCGCCCGGACTTCATCGTCGATGTCGACGCAAACAGCGTACCATTGCAGCACGTCATCGTTCTCGCCCCGCAATGGCTCAACCCGAACCTCGCTCCAGCGATACGAACCATCGCGTCGGAGTTGCGGATAGCGGCTCATGCAGGAAATACCCGTTGCGAACGATTCCATGAACATGCGCCGGGCGTCATCCCGATAGTCCGAATGGATCGTACAAAGGGTCGGCATGCCATCCGCCCCGGTGGCGTCTTCGAGGGTCGTACCGGTCACATCCATGAATCGCTTGTTGACGAAGACGGGATTACCCTCGGGGGTGGTACTCCAGATCATGGCTGGAACTGCATCGACCAACTGCTGCAGGCGACGTTCGCTCCGTTGCAGTGCCTGCTGAGCGATGATCAGGTCGTCGATGTCGACGCTAAGCCCATACCATTTGAGAATGTTTCCCGATTGATCCCGCAAGGGCTCAGCGCGCGTCTCGGTCCAACGATACGAACCATCCGCGCGGACCTGGCGATACCGCCTGAGATAGGGCTCGCCGGTCGTGAATGCGCGCCGAAAGGCTGCCACTGCGAGGTCACGGTCCTCCGGGTGAACGACACTCAATGAGGGCGAGCCATCGGAAGCAGTGATGTCCGCAACCGTTGCGCCAGTCATCTGAGTGAACCGAATGTTGACGTAGGTCGGCCTGCCATCAGGGCCGGTGCTCCAGATTGCCGCTGGAACGGCGTCGATCAGTTGCTGAAGTTCGCGCTCGTTGCGCTGGAGAGATTCCTCGGCGGCCTTTCTCTCTTCGATATCGATCATGGTGCCATACCAGCCGGCCAGCTTGCCTTTGTCGTCACGCGACAGCGAGCCGAACAGCCTGAACCATCGATAGACCCCATCGTGCCGGCGGATTCGCAGTTCCGTATCAAAGGGGCGGTTCAGATCCAGCGATTGCCGTCGTGCGTCCATGACGCCGCTATAGTCGTCTGGATGTATGATCTGGCGCCATCCCGCGTTGTCCAGCAGCTGGAACAGACCGGAGTTGGCCGGTTGAAGCCCGGCGAATGCGAAGGTACCCGCGCTGACATAAGTGAAATGACCATCCGGGCTTGCCGACCACGTATGCGCCGGCATGCTAGTCACAATGCGCATCGCTTCCAACGCATCGGCGCCGAAAGCCGTCGACGCCCTCACTTCGATGATCTCCCCGAGGCAAAGCGCAAGAGCAAAGAACGCAGTCCATTCGAGGATGTAGTCGCGGCCGTTTGTGCCCGGAAGCGCCGCGGCTACGACTGTCCCCAGAAGAGCGACCGTCCAAACGGCGCGGAGCAACCATATGGCCCGGCCAGGCACGTACAGATATGCCGTTGCGACAGGCGCCAGCAATCCAAACGGCCCATTCAGGAACCAGCACAACAAAATCCCGATTGCCGGGGCCACGATCGCAGGCAGCCAGTACTCTCGGGAACGCCCCACCGCCATGTTTGCATGCCCCTTCCTGAAAGAACCTGACACTTACCGGCCTCTTGCCTGGCTTTGCGAAAAAGCGCCCGTCGGTGCTCCCGGTGGCAAGTCTAGCTATGCGAGCCGCCGGCTGCATCCCATGGAAATCCATGTATTGCCAGTACCGTCGCCGCTATGCAGCCCGGATGCTTGGCCCGTGGATTCACCGCTCCCAAGGATCGAGGCGCCCGGGGGACGATTGAATGTTTCCGACAGAAGGTGTCATTCTAATCGGATCGTCGTCCCTTTCGCACCGTTGAGCAATCGTCGCAAATGGAAATTCGCGAGCGGATCGTCGGGGTGGGCGCCCACAAGCCCCGCAAAGGCTGGCAAAGCCGCGACATCGCCCGCCTCGAGCCGTTCGAATGCGGCGGCATAGCTTGCTGTGGCCGGATCGTCGAGCTCGTCCGGTGAAAGCGGCTCATGCACACGCAAGGCTTCCCTGCGGCCGCGCAGAACGAGATCGCCGATCGGACGCCCTCGAAATCCTCGTGCGGCGCTGGCGGCGGCGTCGCTGACGCACAACCTCGTTCCAAGCGCCTTGTTCGCCATTTCAAGCCGGGCTGCCGTATTGATTGTATCGCCGTAGGCCGTGTAATCGAAATAGCGACCGCCGCCAAAATTTCCGACGAGCGCCGGCCCCGCATGCACGCCGATGCGTGTTGCACCGAAATCAATGTCTTTCAGTCTCCACCGCTCACGAAACATCTGGGCCCAGCGGTCCAGCGCCTGCGCGCAGGCAATTGCGCGCGCGGCGTAATCCGGCTGTTCGCCTGGGGCGTTGAAGAGGACCTGAATGGCGTCGCCAATGACTTTGGCAACCGTCCCCTCATGGTCGAAGACCACATCGGTCAACCCTCCAACATATTCGTTGAGCAGTTCCGCGAGCTGTTCCGGTGCTATCATCTCGACGAGCGACGTGAAGCCCGTGATGTCGGTAAAGATGATCCCGATCTGGCGCCAGTGCACGAACATGCCGTCTTCGCCTTCCGCGGCGAGACGCTTGGCGAGTTCGGGAGAAAAATAGCGGGACAGCGAAGCATGCGCGCGCTCGGCGTCGGTCTGGCGGCGGTGCGCCTCGCGCAGGGATTCCACGTGGCGAAGAGTCTTCAGAATCGTCGCCTCCAGATCGACGAAGTCGATCGGTTTAGTCAGGAAGTCAAACGCTCCGCGGTTCATCGCGGTCCGAATATTGCTCATATCGCCATAGGCGGAAACGATGATTGCGGACTTCCGAACGTCCCGCTCCTGTAATTTCTCCAGCAGAGAGAGACCATCCATGCGCGGCATGTTGATGTCGAGCACGACGAGATCGACGTGAGGGTGCCGGTCGATCGCATCGAGGGCCTCGATGCCATCGCGTGCGAACATGAAGTCGATGAGCCCGTCGCGGCGCTGGCGGCGAAACTTTCGCAGAACGAGTGTCTCCAGGTCGGGCTCATCATCGACCATCAGGATCGTAGCCGTCATGCGGCGGCCCCCAATCTCGCTTCGATCTCGTGGCAAAGCCGTCCGAAGTCGATCGACTCGACCAGCAAATCATCCGCGCCACGCTCCAGCGCGGTCTTGCAAGTCTGGCTGTCTCCATAAGCCGAGACCATGATGACTGGAACATCGGGCAGGCGCGCGCGCATTTGCGGCAGCATGTCGAGGCCACTCATCCCGGGCATATTGATGTCCGACAAAATGAGAGCCAACGTCCGGTCGTCGGTCTCGAGAGCACGCCTTAGTGCCTGTGCGGCCGGTCTGACGAAATCCATATCGAAGCGACGGGCGCGCAGATCGCGGCAAAATTGCTGCCGGAAGAGCAACTCGATATCCGGCTCGTCATCGAGCACGAAAATCACGGACGTCACGACTGTTGTCTCCGCGTGCCGCTGCCACGCGGCAACGTGACGATAAACTCCGTAAAAGCACCGGGCTCCGTTTCGACATCGATCCTGCCGCCGTGCTGCTTCACCACGATATCGTGACTCATCGAGAGGCCGAGACCCGTGCCTTCGCCGGGCGGCTTGGTCGTAAAGAACGGATCAAACACCTTTTCCTTGACGTCGGCTGGAATACCGCTTCCGTTGTCGCGGATACGGATCTCCACGAAAGCACCGAGGCTGCGCGTGCATATGCTCAGCGTCGGGGCGAAGCCAAGCCCGCGCTCGCCAAGCTGCCGGGTCATTGCATAAAAACCATTGGAGACCAGGTTCAGCAGCACCCGGGTGATCTCCTGAGGAAATATCTCGATCGAGCCAACCGCCGGATCGTAGGCGCGCTCGAAGCCGACCGTGAGTTGTGGTTGTTCCGCGCGAGCCCCGTGATAGGCGAGCGCCAGGCTTTCATCAACCAGCGCGTTGAGATCGGTCGGCCGGCGCGCGCCGCCACCGCCTCGCGAATGCAGCAGCATGTTCTTGACGATGGAGTCGGCGCGCTTGCCGTGCTGCACGATTCTGTCCAGATTGTCCCTGAGCAGGTGGCTCAACTCAGCGATCTCCTCACGAACGGGGGGCGGGACGACGATATCCGCCAGCGTCTCGCTCAACTCCTCGGTCAGTTCGGCGGACAGCGAGGCGAAGTTGTTGACGAAGTTGAGGGGATTCTTGATCTCATGCGCGATTCCAGCGGTGAGCTGGCCGAGCGAAGTGAGCTTCTCCGTCTGCACGAGACGATCTTGAGCGGCGCGCAGATCGTCAAGGGATCTCGACAACTGCGTCGAGCGCGACTGGACCTCCTCGAACAGCCGAACATTTTCCACTGCGATCACCGCCTGATCGGCAAATGTCTTGAGAAGATCGATTTGGCTTTCGCCGAATGCGCCAGGTTCGGCGCGTGAGACCCCGATCGTGCCGATGGCACTGCCTTCGCGCAGCATCGGCACCACGACGATGCTGCGATAACCTCTTGCGCGTGCCATGTTCTTGACGGCCTCAGAGACGCCGGCTTCGGTTGCAATGTCGAACCGAAACGCAATTGTCGCAGACGCTGCGACCCGGCTGTGCATCCCTCCTGCCGTCAGCGGCGCCGGAAAGGAGGCATGAATCTCCTCGTCACCATCAGGACTTCCGGCCGTGCACGCTGCTAGGTGGAGCATGTCGCCAACGACGCGCGTAACGAGCGCCGATTGGCCACCCAACAACCGCCGCGCGCTACTAGAGATGACATCGAACACCGGCTGCACGTCGGTCCGGGATCTGGCGATGACGTTGAGGATTTCCGCGGTCGCCACCTGCCGTTCTAGTGCTATCGTCAACTCTTCCTGCAGACGCGCATACTCGACCCCGCAGGACACCGGATCTTTACTTGTGCACTGATCCATCGTCATCTGGCGCGACGCCGGTCGGAAGCGAAGCAGTCGGAGAAATACATTGCCGAAATCTGCCAAAAAATGGGGCTATGCCAGCCCCAGGCCGCCATCGACATCGATTACCTGACCTGTCATCCATGCCGCGGCCGGACTGGTGAGCCGCACGAGCCATTCGGCGATATCGTCAGGCATACCGCGTCGGCCCAGCGGGATGCGTTCACGCTCCTGCTTCTTGACAGCGGCGGCCTGTTCCGGCGTGAGACCCATCATTCCAGTCAGGGCATCAGTCTCAGTTGGCCCGGCCGCTACCGCGTTTACGCGAATCCCAAACGGCGCGAGTTCCAGCGCCCAGCAGCGGGTCAGATGTTCCAGCGCTGATTTGCTTGCCGCATAGTGTGACAGCGCTGCAGCCGGCTTATGCCCGAATGTGCTCGAAACGTTGACGATCGAACCCCGCCGCTCACGCAGATGTGGCAACGCCGCCGAGGCCAGCAGGCTCGGCCCAAAAACATTCACCGCGAAAATGTTCGCGACTTTCTCAGCAGTAATGTCTGCCAGCGGCAGGATTGCGCCGGCGCCGGCATTGTTAATCAGCGAATCGATGCGGCCCCAGAGCTCGAGCGCTTTGGCGACTGTGCGCCCCGCATCCGCTGCAGAACCCGCATCGGCCACCAAACCGACTATGTTCGGATGTTCCGCCGCCAACTGGTCCAGTGCACCGGCCCGACGACCAGTGGCGAGCACCTTGTCGCCCTGTCTCGCGAAGCGAAGCGCTGCCGCCCGTCCGATCCCCGATCCGCCGCCCGTCAGAATTACGACTTTCTCATCTTGCATGCTCAATTCTCCGAAATGCTGCTGATTTGAAGCCACTTCTGGCGAAGCGGCTCCTGTGCTGATGTCGATCAGAGGTCGGTCACCCGCTCCGGATCCGCGGAAGCGAGCGCAGCGGCACGGTTAGCGCGAGGCGGATAGATCCACACGGTGTTGATATCGCGCTTCGTTTTTTTGGCTATCTCGCCAACCATTTCTACTTTGCGCTCCCAGCCCCGCGTGAACAGCGCGCCCGCAGTACCGAGATCGAGGCAAGTCACATAGGCCTGCTGGTGATATGCCTTTGTAGGCACGCCGAGCAATTCGGCTGCGGCATTGTTGCCTGCAAAGGCGCCCATCCGCGTAGCGTGCTGACACGACATGAGCGCATAGGTGCCTTTGTCGTCGCACAGCGCTTTCGCGGCATCGCCAGTCGCGAACACGCCGTCCACCGATGGAACGCGCAGTTCACGGTCGACCACCAGCCGGCCGGATTTGTCGCGTTCAGCAGGAATCTGCCCGGTAAGCGGTGCAGCACGCATGCCGGCCGCCCAGATCACGGTCGCCGTTTCGATATGCTCGCCACTGGACAGCTGCACGCCGGACTTATCGAGCGACGCGACGCCGACGCCAAGGCGCATGTCCACACCGAGTTCGCGTAAAGCATCCTCGATGATCGGGCGCGGTCCGGCGCCCATATCGGGTGCGATCGCGTCGTTACGCTCGACGATGATGACGTGTGGATTGGCAGCCCTGCCGAGGATTGCGCGTAAGCGGGCGGGCATCTCCGTCGCAGTTTCAATCCCGGTAAAGCCACCGCCGGCAACTACAACCGTGTCGCGCATTCTCGATGCCGGCTGCCTCGCCAGATTGTGCAAATGCCGATCGAGGGCGACCGCATCATCAAGCTGATCGACGCTGAAGCCATACTGTGCGAGCCCGGGAATATCAGGTCGAAACAGCCGACTGCCGGTGGCAACGATAAGCCGATCATAGGCAATGGTCTGCTCCGTTCGCTCGTCTGTCGTGATTTTCACGGCACGGGATCGGGTATCAACCGACTCTACCTGCCCTTGTAGATAGAGAACGTCGATCTCCTTCAAGACGTCCTGCAACGGTGCCGTCAGGGTTTCCGGCTTTGCTTCGTAAAGACGGGGGCGCACGACAAGCGTCGGCTTCGGAGAGACGAGTGCGATTTCGAGTGTTTCGGGCGCAACGCCCTGGATGTCGCGCAGTCGTGCGGCGGAAAGCGCGGCGTACATGCCGGCAAAGCCGGCGCCGACAATAAGGATTCGCATGGTGAAGCTCCTGGATTTGCGAAGACGCGAGGATTAGGCCGAGATGAATTTCAGCACGTCGGCGTTGGCGATGTCGGCATGGGTCGTGCACAACCCGTGCGGCAGATGATCATAGATCTTGAGCACACTGTGCTTGAGGAGCTTTGCCGAGAGCGGCGCGGAATCCGCCACTGGCACGATCTGATCGTCTCCGCCATGAAGAATGAGCGTCGGGACCATGATGTTCTTCAAGTCGTCGCTGAAGTCCGTTTCGGAGAATGCCTTGATGCATTCGTAATGAGCTTTGGCGCTGCCCATCATGCCTTGGCGCCACCAGTTCCAGATCACCGCTTGTGACGGTTTGGCACCGGGCCGGTTGTAGCCATAGAAGGGACCGCTCGCGAACTCCAAATAGAACTGGGGTCGATTGGCCGCGAGCTGTTGCCGCAGGCCGTCGAACACCTCGATTGGCAGGCCGCGCGGATTGCCGTTTGTCTTCAGCATCAATGGCGGGACGGCGCCAATCAGCACAAGCTTGGCGACGCGACCCTGGCCGAAGCGCGAGACATAACGTGCTGCCTCGCCGCCTCCGGTGGAATGTCCGATATGAATGGCATTGCGAAGGTCGAGATGCGCTGCAAGTGCCGCAACATCGGCGGCGTAGTGGTCCATGTCGTTCCCATCGGCCGCCTGACTGGAGCGACCATGGCCACGACGATCATGCGCGATCACGCGGTAGCCCTTGCCCAGGAAATACAGCATCTGGCTCTCCCAATCATCGGACGACAGCGGCCAGCCGTGATGAAAGACGATAGGTTGAGCGGATCTTGCGCCCCAATCGCGATATAATATCCGTACGCCGTCATTTGTCGTGATCGACGACATGGGATCCGTGGTCTCCGCTGTGTGAGACAGAATGCCGGTCTCCTCTCCGGCCGCCGCCGAGGAACGGACGGTCATCGACGCGGAGTAGAGCAACGAGGTTGCGAGCAGTTTTCGTCGTGAAAGAGTTGCCAGACGGCTGATCGAGCTCATCCAGGTCATTCGTTTTATCTCCGTGATGTCAGGCAGAAGCGCGCAGCGCGTGAACGCTGCCGAACATGACGGCGCAAGCAACGTGGCGATATCGTACCTCGGATCAACTGGGCTGGCTTTGTGACTAGTCCAACCTGTTCTTCGGGTTAGGTTGATACAAGCGGTCGCGATGGCGCGGTCCGACCGCAGCATCTGCCTCGATCGACCACTCGCGGGCCGTATGGAGAGAACCTCTTCAGATCGAAGCCGGCAACCTATGCCGAAGTATTGCTCGACCTATTCACTGACCCAATCGATTAAGTGTGCGTCCAAGACATAGTGTCGCCAACACCCGCGTGTTGCGCGGTAATTAACAGGAGATAGACATGAGCTTAGATGCTGCCTCGCGCCCGGTTCGGTCGGGGCCGGACGAGTTGGTGCCGTCGCGTTACGCGCTACAGATTGGCGAGATTGACGTGCTGGTCATCAGCGATGGCGTCCTCCCCCTCCCGACCACCATGTTGGGACACAATGCCGACCCGGCAGTCCGTGCTGCCTGGATGCACGACATGTTTCTACCACCGGATGCGTTCGATTGGGCGCTGAACGCAGTGCTCGTCCGCAGCGGTAGCCAAACCATACTCATCGATGCGGGGCTGGGGTCGGATCCGAACCTCAACCTGCCGAGGGCCGGACAGTTGATCAAGCGACTGGAGAGCGCCGGCATCGATCTCGCGTCGGTCACCGACGTGATTTTGACCCACATGCATATGGATCACATTGGCGGGCTGCTCGTTCCAGGCGTCAAGGACCGCTTGCGCCCGGACGTGCAAATTCACGTGGCCGCCGCCGAAGTCAAATTCTGGGACTCGCCGGATTTCACGCACACGTCCATGCCGCCGGGATTCCCGGACGCGCTTCGGGCCACCGCCAAGCAGTTCGCGAAGGAGTACCACAACCAGTTGCGGCAATTCGATGAGGAGTACAAAGTGGCACGGGGCGTGATCGTCCGCCGCACCGGTGGCCATACACCCGGGCACAGCATCGTTCGCGTGGCTGCGGGCGACGCTGCGCTTACGTTTGCCGGCGATGCGGTCTTTACGGTCGGATTCGATCACCCCGATTGGTTCAATGGCTTTGAACACGACCCCGAAGAAGCTGTTCGCGTTCGTACCCGCCTCTTGAATGAGTTAGCCGCGACCGGCGAATTGCTGGTGGCCACGCACATGCCATTTCCCTCCGTCGGACGGGTGGCAGCCGACGGCAATGTCTTTCGGTGGGTTCCTATCTACTGGGATTATTGACCGGACCGACTGCGAATCGCACGAAGGCGATGAGCCTTCCGGACCTCACAACTCAGTCGACGGCCGGCCCATGCAGGGTCGGCCTGACTACTTAGGCCCGCCTGCAAAATGTCCAGCGACCATCGCTTGCTGCCCCTGATCCTAATCGACGTCCTGGGGCTCGCCGGGATCTGCATCTGGCATATCCAGGGACGAAGCCGCCCGACGGAACGATTGATCGTGCAGATATTGTTCTTCGGAAGTATGAGCTTCGTGCTTTTCGTGGCCAAAATTGCTCCGCATCGCACGGATCACCTCTACACACACGGATTTGCCGCGCTCGTATCTAAACTGGCAGGCATTCTTTGGTGGACCCACCTCGCATGGTCCATCATTGGCCTCGTCCATATCTGTGTCAGATTGAACCGAAAGCCAAGCGAAGCGCATCTGATCCAAGACATGGCCGTCTCCGTTATCTATCTTGGCGCAACGCTCTCGATCATCCGTTTCGTTTTTGGGTTGCCATTGGGCACGCTGGTGACGACTTCGGGAGTCGTGGCCGTCATCCTTGGCCTCGCTTTGCAGAATACCCTTGGCGACGTTTTCTCGGGAATCGCGTTGGCGCTTGGCAAGACATACGTGCTCGGCGACTGGATCCGATTGAGCGATGGTACGGAAGGCAGGGTCACCGAGACCAATTGGCGCTCGACCAATCTGCTGACCGGCGAGAACAACATCGTGGTGCTACCTAACAGCATTCTAGCACGGCAGGGCGTAACGAATCTCAGCCGTCCAGACGAGACTCACCTGATAGCGCTGAGCGTCCGCATCGCTGCGACGCAAAGGCCATGCATTGTCGTGGATGTCCTGCGGTCCGTGCTCGAAGCCAGCACGTGCATTACCAGAAACCCATCACCAACCGTTGCCCTAAAAGCCATCGATGCGATCGCGATTGAAGCCGAACTGCAATTCCGGGTCGATAGCCTCGCCATTGGAGCAACTGCCAAGAACGAGATCGTCGATTTGCTTTATAGTCAGTGCAAAGCGAACGGCTTGTCATTGGCCATACCAAGCCGGTGCCTTCTCACCAACACCGCGACCAAAATCTCGATCTGAGCACTGTCGCGCATCCCAGGCCGGTCGAGCCGCATAGACGCCATCTCAGAAGGAGCTCTCGGCGATTGAGTCAGACGTGACTATTGGGTCCTGACTGTGGTAGTGACTATCGTGTGGCGCCCCCCAAGAGTGCCACACAAGAACAGATCGCCGGACCGAAAAACGCAATAAAATCAACGATCAATAGGATTGATGCATAAGTTCAATCCTGTCTGGCAGCACCATTTCATTTTCAGCAGACATGCATTAGCGTTCTCGCGGCTCGCAACGCCCGAGTTTTGCGGATCGCCTTGCCCTCATCGGTGAAGAGGGCGCAGGGAAGACCGGGTGCCGGCTGGCACCCATGGTCCGCTGTGCGAAGATTTACACGCGCAAATGCACAACGGGACAACAGGTGGGCCGGAAAACACCCGGCCTTCCCTGCGCGATGGTTTGACGGCTTATGCGCGCTCTCCCCGGCGACGAGTTCTTTTTGTCACCGTCACCTTGCGAATTGGCGATGCCTCGCGACCCGGTTGAGCCCCGATCCATCTCCGCAAGGCTTGACCGTAGCAACGACGGCCAGGACCACACGGTTTTGCCGTACGCAGCAATCCGGCTTCGCCCAGAGGCTTCGCCGGACATAGGCGCCGTTCGTCCGCACGCAGAAGGACCTCACGAGGTTCATCTCGCCCTGGTCCCGCCTACGCGTGCCCGTCGCTGCCGCGTCCACCGCTCCCCGACCCACGTTCGTTACGACGGACGATCGTCCCTCTCCCTAGGTCGGGATAAAGGACATATGCCGCAATTCCGAATTTCGGTAAAGTAGAATATTTTTGTGGCGGAGGCTTGACGGGTTTTCATGAGGGGTGGGTGTTTTGCCCGACGGGTTGGATTGGCGCCCGCGATTTGCCGGATCGGTGAGCCCGGTGACGGCGCAAATGCAGACTTCTCGGCCCGCGCACTGGGAGGCGATTTGCACTATTTTACAAGGTGTTGCCTGAAGTGCACAGGCATCGTCTCGCGCTTGTGGTTAGATAAGTCCGCGGGGGTAACCGGAGTAAGGTCTGTGCAGACGTGGGTTCCTGCTGCGATCGCCGCGATCGTGATCACTGGTTCGGTCAATGCGGCCGATCTCGCGCCCGTGTACAAGGCGCCGCCTGCGGCACCGATCGCCTACAGCTGGTCCGGGTTCTACCTGGGCGGGAGCGTGGGCGTCATGTGGAACGACACACGGGCGGATCCCGTGTCTTTTACGACCACCGGCGTTGATTTTTCCGGGCGCCAGGCCGTTGGCCAATTTCCGAGGTTCGACGTTGGTGATACCGCTTTCACCGGCGGGGTTCAGGTTGGATACAATTTCCAATTCGGGTCAAATTGGGTCGCGGGTATCGAAGCCGATATCAACTCCAGCGGTCTGAAGAAGACCGACACGCGCGTGTTCCCGGCGACCCCTTTCATCGGCGGCGGCATCATCGACGCCAATACCGAATCCGCTACCCAGAAGCTGGGCTGGCTTGGGACCCTACGCGGTCGCCTTGGGTTTACAACCCTGAACAACAGGCTGCTTGCGTTTGCGACCGCTGGCCTAGCCTATGGCAAGGTCGATGACAGCATCTATACCATTGGCGTGCCAAACGGTGCTGGCCCATTTTCTGATCAGCGCCAGCTCGGCGGCGGTTCGCATCGGATGGACGGCGGGAGGCGGCCTCGAGTACGCATTTGCCAGCAACTGGAGGGCCAAGGTCGAATACCTCTACTACGATCTTGGTGCGCAAAACCTCACTCTGGATTACGCCCCGGTTCCAGGCGATGCGAACAATACGATCACGTACAGATTTCACAATAACGGCAATCTGGTGCGCGTCGGCCTGAACTACGGCTTCTAGAGATGAACGGGACGTCGTCGCCGCTCGCCAAGGGCCAATTGCCAGCATCGCTGCGATGGCCCATTCCCAACGTCAATTGCCAGCAAGAATAGGCCCCAACTCGGGACTGGCCGAGTTGAGGCCAAGTTGCTGGACTGACGAGGCTTTCACCAGACCAGGCATGTCAGAATGCGCTACAGGCGGCACTCCATACCAGTGGCCATCTGATTTACCTCGGAAGATCAGAATCGCGCACTAATTTTTGCTTGCGCTGTGTCGTTGACCATCGGTGCCTCAACGTCGCCTGATTGTGGCGACTGCGAGGTCTGAGATTACGGCGCTGGGCCCAAAGGGCGAAGTCTGCGACTTCTCGATCACCAGTCTGGTCTACCGCTGGAAGGCGACGACGCGGCGATCGTGCCGCTGGCAGGCCCCAGGATCTGAAATTGTCATGCCTCATTGTATGTGGCAGACTTACCGTTGAAGCTTGATGTGACCAACCGGGCGGACGAATGTCGTAAGACCTCTCTTAGCCCGAGAGCGACGACCCGCTTGATGGCGGAGTCCGGCAGTGAGTCTATCCACCCTATTCGGCGCAGATGGATATAGCAACTTCCAGGTCCTCTGGGAGGACGGCGAACGTGTCTTCTGCAAAGGTGCTGGCTACGCCAATAACGGTGATCGCTCAGCCGTGCTGGCCGTGTTTCCCGCTGGGAAGCATCCGACACCCGCCACCCTCGATCGCCTCGCGCACGAATATGGTTTGAAGGACGAACTGGATGAGGCATGGGCGGTGAGACCGCTCGAACTGATCTGCGAAGGCGGTCGGACCATGCTGGTGCTCGAAGATCCCGGCGGCGAGCCGCTCGAGCTGCTGCTAGGCGCGCCGATGGAAATGGGAAGCTTCCTGCGTCTCGCTATCCGGATCACGGCAGCGCTCGGCAAAGTCCATCAGCACGGTTTTGTGCATAAGGACATCAAACCACACAACGTCCTCGTCAATCGGACGACCGGCGAAATCAGGCTCACGGGTTTTGGCATCGCCTCCCGCCGGGCGCGCGAGCGGCAGGCCCCCGAAGCTCCCGAGACCATCGCCGGAACCCTGGCCTACATGGCGCCCGAGCAGACCGGACGAATGAACCGGTCGATCGATTCCCGCAGCGATCTATACGCGCTCGGTATCACCCTCTATCAGATGCTCACGGGGCAGCTTCCGTTCACCGCGTCCGACCCGATGGAATGGGTACACTGCCACATCGCGAGGCGACCGGTCGCGCCCGGCGAGCGGCGCAAGGAAGTGCCCGGCGCCGTCTCGGCCGTCATCATGAGGCTGCTCGCCAAGGCCGCCGAGGAACGTTACCAAACCGCTGTCGGCCTGGAGAGCGATCTCCGGCATTGCCTTGCAGCATGGGAGGATCATCGGCGGATCGACGACTTCCCGCTCGGCGAACACGACACGCCCGACCGGCTGCTGATCCCCGAGAAGCTGTACGGGCGGGCGCGCGAGGCCGAGACTTTGCTCGCCGCCTTCAATCGCATCGTCAAAAGCGGCGGGCCGGAGCTTGTGCTGGTCTCCGGCTGTCCCGGCATCGGCAAGTCCGCCTTGGTCAATGAGCTGCATAAGTCATTGGTGCCGCCGCGCGGGCTGTTCGCCGCCGGCAAGTTCGACCAATATAAGCGCGACATCCCCTATGCGACGCTCGCCCAGGCTTTTGAGGGCCTCGTGCAGCTTCTGCTCTGCAAGAGCGACGCCGACTTAGCGAGCTGGCGCGACGCCCTTCTCGAGGCGCTGGGTCCGAACGGACGGCTCATGATCGACCTCGTCCCCGAGCTCAAGCTCATCATCGGCGACCAACCACCGGTCTCCGAGCTTCCGCCACAAGACGCGCAACGCCGCTTCCAGCTGGTGTTTCGGCGCTTCATCGGCGTGTTCGCCCGGCCAGAGCACCCGCTGGCGCTGTTCCTCGACGATTTGCAATGGCTGGACGTGGCGACGCTTGAATTGCTCGACAATCTGCTGACCCGGTCGGATCTGTCGAACCTGCTGCTGATCGGCGCCTATCGGGACAACGAGGTCGATGCCACCCATGCGCTGAGGCGCAAGCTCGACGCCATCAAGAGCACCGGCGGAAGGGTAGAGGAGATCGCGCTTGGGCCGCTTGACTGCAACCGCCTCGGGCATTTGATAGCGGATGCGCTGCGTTGCGAGCCGGCGCACGCCGCGCCGCTGGCGCAGCTGGTGCATGAGAAGACTGACGGCAATCCGTTCTTCGCCATTCAGTTTCTTTATGCGCTTGCCGAAGAGGGATTGCTCACCTTCGATCATGGCGCGATGTGCTGGTCCTGGGATCCACATCGCATCCACGCCAAGAGATACACCGATAATGTGGTGGACCTCATGGTCGGGAGGCTGAGCCGCCTGCCGGCCGAAACGCAGACAGCGCTGCAGCTTTTGGCCTGTCTCGGCAATGCCGCCAAGATCGCCATGCTGTCGATCGTGCTGGAGGTCTCGGCGGAGCAGGTCCAGGCGGCGTTGTGGGAGGCCATCCGCCAGGAGTTGATCGAGCCCCTGGAAAGCTCTTACAGGTTCGTGCACGACCGGGTGCAGGAGGCCGCCTATTCACTGATTCCGGAGGAACGACGCACCGGGACCCATCTGCGGATCGGCCAGCTGCTGGTGGCGAACACACCGCCGCAGCAGCGGGAGGAAGCCGTCTTCGATATCGTCAATCAGCTCAACCGCGGGGCCGCGTTGATCACTGCACCGGATAAGCGCGAGCAACTGGCCGAGCTCAACCTGATCGCGGGCAAACGCGCCAAGGCCGCGACCGCGTATACCTCGGCGCTCACCTATCTCAATGCCGGCGCGGCATTGTTGGTGGGCGACTACTGGGAACGCCAGCACGAGCTCGTCTTCCAGCTGGAGCTGCACCGGGCGGAATGCGAGTTCCTTACCGGCGCCCTGCCGGCGGCGGAGCAGCGCCTGAATGTGCTCTCGACCCGCGCTGCGAACACGCTGGAAAGAGCCACCGTCGCCTGCCTGCGTGTGGACCTGTACACGACCCTCGGTCAGAGCAGCCGCGCCGTTGCTGTCGGGCTCGACTACCTCCGCTATCTCGGCATCGACTGGTCGCCGCATCCGACAGAAGAGGAAGCGAGACGCGAATATGAGCAGATATGGTCGCAGCTCGGGAACCGCACTATCGAGGATTTGATCGAGCTGCCTTTGATGAGCGACCCGGCATGCCTCGCGACGCTCGATGTACTGACCAAGCTCGGACCGCCTACCTTACATACGGATGCGAACCTGTTTCCCCTGGTCATCTGTCGGGCAGTCAATCTCAGCCTTGAGGACGGCAACTGCGACGGCTCGTGCTTCGCCTATGTTCGCCTTGGCATGGTCGCTGGACCGCGCTTCGGCGACTACCAGGCCGGACTTCGATTCGGCCAGCTCGGCCATGATCTGGTCGAACAGCACAGACTGAAGCGCTACCAGGCCAGGACCTATATGTGCTTCGGAAGTTTCGTCTTGCCGTGGACGCGACATGTCCGGGCTGGGCGTGATTTGTTGCATCGCGCGTTACAGGCAGCGAACAAGATGGGCGACCTCACCTACGTGGCCTACAGCGGCGACCACCTCACTACGAACCTTCTCGCGGCCGGCGACCCGCTCGTTGATGCGCAACGTGAAGCCGAGAATGTGCTCGCGTTTGCGCAGAAGGCTCGGTTTGGATTTGTCATTGATGTCGCTGCCACTCAGCTCGGGCTGATTCGGACTCTTAGCGGATTGACGCCGAAATTTGGATCCTTCGATGATGGGCAGTTTGATGAGCTTGGGATAGAACGCCGTTTCGCTCGTAGTCCAGATCTGGCGCATGCCGCGTGCTGGTATTGGATCCGCAAGCTGCAGGCGCGCTTCTTTGCAAGCGATTATCCTGCAGCCGTCGAGGCCTCATCGAGGGCGCAATCTCTGCTGTGGACCTTGGTCTCACATTTCGAAACAGCAGAATATCACTTTTACGGTGCGCTGTCCCGAGCCGCCTCTTGCGATTCCGCACGAGCCGGCGAGCGGCGGCAGCACATACAGGCTCTTACAGAGCATCACAAACAACTCCAGGCTTGGGCGGAGAATTGCCCGGACAATTTCGAGAACCGTGCCGCGCTGGTCGGCGCCGAGATTGCCCGATTGAAGGGTCGCGAGTTCGATGCCGGGCGTCTCTACGAGCAGGCTATCCGCTCGGCCCGCGCCAACGGCTTTGTTCATAATGAGGCGCTCGCTTACGAACTGGCTGCGCGCTTCTACGCCGCACGTGGCTTCGATGAAATCGCGGATCTCTATCTGCGAAATGCTCGTTGCTGCTATGTCCGCTGGGGAGCTGGTGGCAAGGTAAGGCAGCTTGATCGGTTATTTCCGCAGCTCAAGCATGAGCGGCCTGTAGCCGGGCCGACGAGCACGATCGGGGCGCCAGTCGAGCACCTCGATCGCGACCGTGATCAAGGTCTCGCAGGCGGTCTCGAGCGAGATCGTTCTTGAGAAACTGCTCGACACGCTCATGCGCACCGCGATTGAGCAGGCGGGTGCCGAGCGAGGTCTGGTGATTGTTTTACAGGAAAACGAGCAACGGATCGCAGCGGAGGCCATAACGAGTGGCGATCAAATCATCGTACACCTCAAACGAGAGCCCGCACCTACCGTGGCCATTGCCCGCGGTCAATCGCTGTGACCTGGGACACGGGCTCGAGGCGGCGCAGCGCCGCCACGAAAGCAAAAGCCGCAGCGGAACTCCGCTTGGTCCGTGTAGTCATAACTCAGGACGCCCGATTCAGTCACGTCCGCTGCGCCTCCGAGCTCGCTGAATATCGAACCTTGATCGGGGTAAAGCGCCTCCGAAATATTGGCGTCTGCCCATAATCGAAGGCACTTGCTTCGCGTTGTTCGCCTCGGGCGCATTCGCGTCCGATCCTCCGATATTGCCGGTTGATGGCCGTCGGGTTGGACACAGCCCCGCTAACATTCCGATGGCGGGTCCCTATATGTGAGGCTCCGCGCGCTTCTTGCGCCCTCCACCCGGACCCCACGCATGATCCCCTTCTCCGTGCTCGACCTCGCTCCGATTCGCCAAGGCAGCGATGCGGCGCAGGCGTTTCGCAATTCGCTTGATCTGGCCCAGCATGCGGAAGCCTGGGGCTTCAAACGCTTTTGGTTGGCCGAGCATCATAACATGACGGGCATCGCGAGTGCCGCGACGTCCGTGGTGATCGGGCATGTCGCGGGCGGGACGAAGACGATCCGCGTCGGCTCCGGCGGCGTCATGCTGCCGAACCATTCGCCGCTGGTCATCGCCGAGCAGTTCGGCACGCTGGAGTCGCTCTATCCCGGGCGGATCGATCTCGGGCTGGGGCGGGCACCGGGCACCGACCAGTTCACCGCGCGGGCGATGCGGCGCGATCTTGCGACCGCTGCCGAGAATTTTCCGCATGACGTGCTGGAATTGCAGGCGCTGCTCGGCGACGCCCAGCCGAACCAGGCCATTCGCGCCGTGCCCGGCATGGGGCTGAAGGTGCCGCTCTGGATTCTCGGCTCGAGCATGTTCGGCGCGCAGCTTGCGGCCATGCTCGGGCTACCCTTCGCGTTCGCCTCGCATTTCGCGCCCGCGATGATGATGCCGGCGCTGCGCGAGTACCGGGCGCGCTTCGAGCCGTCGGCGCAGCTCGACAAGCCCTATGCGATGGTCGGCGTGAACGTGTTCGCAGCCGACAGCGACGTCGGGGCGCAGCGCATGTTCACCTCGCTCCAGCAGCAGTTCATCAATCTGCGCCGCGGCACGCCGGGCCCGCTGCCGCCGCCGGTCGACGACATGGACGCGCTGTGGTCGCCTGCGGAGAAGGCCATGGTCGGCCAGTCGCTGTCCTGCTCGGTGGTCGGCACGCCAGATGTCATCGAGCGCGGGCTGAAGTCGCTGATCGCCGACACCGCTGCAGACGAGCTGATGACGACGGGGCAGATCTACGATCACGCCGCGCGGCTGCGCTCGTTCGAGATCGCGGCCGGCGTGCGGGATCGGCTGACGGCGCAGCCGGCAGTGTGATCAGGAGGCGGCGCTTACGCCGCCCTGATCGAGTTCATGAAGCTGGCGACGCCGCGCTTCAGGCGGGTGCTTTCAGTGGCGAGCGATTGCGCGGCTGACTGCACCTGCGCCGAGGCCCCGCCGGTTTCCGCTGCGCCGCGCTGGACGTCGGCGATGCTGGTGCCGACCTGCGAGGTGCCTTCGGCGGCGCGCTGCACGTTGCGGGAAATTTCCTGCGTGGCGGAGCCCTGCTGCCCGACCGAGGTCGAGATCGCCGCCGAGATTTCCGAGATCCGCCCGATCGTCGAGCCGATCTCCTTGATCGCCGCGACCGAATCCCGCGTCGCCGACTGGATGTCGGAAATCTGCTGGCTGATCTCGTCGGTCGCCTTCGCGGTCTGCTCGGCGAGCGACTTCACCTCGGAGGCGACGACGGCGAAGCCGCGGCCTGCCTCACCCGCACGCGCCGCCTCGATGGTCGCGTTCAGGGCGAGAAGGTTGGTTTGCCCGGCGATGGTCTGAATGAGATCGACGACGTCGCCGATCCGGCTGGCTGCCTGCGACAGCTCGCTCATGCGGGTATCGGTCTTCTGCGCCTGGCTGACGGCCTCGCCTGCGATCTTCGCCGAGGTCTCGACCTGGCGGCTGATCTCGCCGATCGACGAGGCGAGCTCTTCGCTTGCCGCTGCGACCGAATGCACGTTCGCCGACGCTTCGTTCGACGCCGTCGAGGCGCGGCCGGAGACCTTCGCGACGGTGTCGGCCGTCTTCGAGAGCGTCGTCGAGGACGTTTCGAGCTGACCGGCGGCAACCGACACCAGCTCGATGATCTCGCCGACCTCGCGCTCGAACTGATCGGCAAGCCTGTTCATGTCGCCCTTGCGCGTTTCGATCTGGCGCTGCTCGGTGATCGACTGCTGCTCGCGCATGCGGTTGGTCTCGATCATGGCGTCGCGGAATACCTGGACAGTGCGCGCCATCTCCCCGATCTCGTCGCGGCGATCGGCATGGGCGACGGGCGCCTCTAACTGGCCGGTGCTGAGCGAAGCCATGCGCTCCTTCAGGCTCGCGAGCGGCTTCACCACGCTGCGGCCGACGGCCCAGGCGATCATGATCGAGATCAGCATCAGGACGGCGATGACGACGGACGCGGTCTGCACCATCGACCAGAAGGAATTGTCGACCTCCGACATGTATTCGGCCGAGCCGATCATCAGATTCCACGGCGCGAAGCCGCGCGTGAAGGCGACCTTGTCGAGCGGGGTGGGATCGGCGCCGCTGCGGCGGAACGAGTAGCGCAGCGTGCCCTGGCCCCTCTTCGCCATATCCATCAGCGCGACCGCGAACAGCATGCCGTTGGCGTCCTTGTTCGGACGCATGTCCTTGCCGACGAAATTCGGGATGCCGGGGTTGGAGACGCACAGCCCGGTCTCGTAGTCGTAAATATAGGCGTAGTTGCTGTGGTCTTCGTACCAGACGTAATTATTGGCCTCGAGGAAGCGTTTCTTGGCCTCCTCCTCCGTCATCTGGCCGGCCTTGTAGGCCTTGTAGTAACCGTCGGCGAGGTTCCAGACGATATCGACGGCGGCATGCGCCTTCTCGATCCGCTCGGTGACGAGCTGATTGCGCGCGATCCACAGCACGGTCGAGGCGACCAGCGCCATGCAGATCGCACCGACCACGGTCATAAGCGCGAGCTTGGCGCCGATCGAACGAAGCGACAACAGATTCTTGAGAGCCGGCATTCTGCCTCTTCGAAGTTGCTGGGCGCCGCGCGCAGAGCGAATCAGGCGGCAGGCCGTCACGAGGTGGGAATGCGCAAACTAGAGGGAATTCGTTAAGAACTCAGTTACGCCACGAATGCGCCGCACGGCGCCTCCGGCGTTACCAAAGGATTAATGCGGCCCAGCGCGTCATTGCGAGCGCAGCAAAGCAATCCAGACTATCTCCGAGGAAGCAGTCTGGATTGCTTCGTCGCAAGAGCTCCTCGCAATGACGCCGGAGACGGTTCTAATCCGCAAACCCGAACAGCTTCGCCGGATTGTGCACCAGGATCTTCTCCAGCTCGGCGTGGTCCGGCGCGTAGCGGAACATTAGCTCGAGCAGGTCGGCGTCGTTGGGCGGCTGCTTCACCGAGACCGGATGCGGCCAGTCGCTGGCCCAGACGCAGCGGTCGATTGCGGCCTCGATATAGGTGCGCGCGATCGGGATCACGTCGTCATAGGGGGGCCCGGCTTGCGAGGTCTTCTCGCCGAGTGAGAGCATGACCCAGAAATTGCCCTTGGCGAGCAGCTCGAGCATCTTGCGCAGGTTCGGATCGTCCTTGCCGCGCGAGGGCTCGGGACGGGCCATATGGTCGATCAGTACCGGCACGTCGAGATTTTCGTACTTCGCGACGCTGGAGACGATGCCGTCCTTCTCCGGCTGGATTTTTGCGTACCAGCCGAGCTCGCGGATTCGCGCAATGGCGCGGGCGAAGTCGGCGTCCGACAGCACAGCACCGAGTTCCTGGCGGAAACTGAAGCGGGCACCGCGCACACCGGCATCATGCAGCTTCGCAAGATAAGCGTCGTTCGCTTCCGCAAACACCAGCGCGTTGGCGCAGCCGCGATAGTTCGGGCCCATGGCGGCAAGAGCGTCGAGCACGACGGAATGATCCGCACCGTAAGTCGTGGTCTGCACGATGATGCCGCGCTCGATGCCGAGCGTCTTGTGCACGCGCAGCGCCGCTTCCCAGGTCGCCGACGGCATCTGGTAGGCTGCGCCGGGACGGATCGGATATTTGTCCAGCGGACCCAGCACGTGAAATTGGCTGTCGACGGTCTTCGGCGGCGGCGCCTTGATCGGACGGCGCGGATTCGGGTCGAAAGGCAGATAGGCCGGCATGCGCAACGCTCCCTCAGTCGATTACGGCGGTGAAGTCGCACTGCACCAGCGCGCCGCCGTCCATGTTGTCCATCGGCAGCGCGTGGCGCGCCGGGCGCGAATGCGCGTCCGGAAACATCTTGAGCCACTCGACATTCACCGGGCCGCGCTGCGTACGGTCCTTCAGCCACACCGTCATCTTGATGATGTCGTCAGTAGAGCCGCCGGCGGCCTCCACCGTGGCCTTCATATGCGCGAACATGTTGGCGCATTGCGCGTCGAGGCTCTCCGGCATCACGCCGGTCGCACCATCGCGGCCGAGGATGACGCCTGACATCACGAGATTGCCGATGCGGCAGGCGTTCGGGATCGGATTGGCGTGCTTGAAGCCGCCGATATGGATGCTCTTGCGACGCGTTTGACCTGTCATGATGCGCTCCTTCTTATCTGTTGGCTCAGACGAACTGGCACGACACCGAGCCGAACGCGCCATAGTCGGCGTGGAAGGTGTCGCCGCGGCGGATGTCGACGGGACGCGTGAACGATCCCGCCAGCACGACCTCGCCGGCCGCCAGATGTTCATCATGCGGCCCGAGACGATTAGCGAGCCAGGCGATGCCGTTGGCGGGATGATTGAGTACGCCGGCGGCAAGCCCGGTCTCCTCAACCTCGCCGTTGCGGAACAGCAGCGCGCCAATCCAGCGCAGATCCGCGTCCATGGGACGGAACGGCCGGCCGCCGAGCACCAGCGCCGCGTTGGCCGCATTGTCCGAGATCGTGTCCATCACTTTTCGCGTCTTGCCGGTCTCGGGATCGACGCGATGCATGCGCGTCTCCAGAATCTCGAGCGCCGGGGTCACATAGTCAGTGGCGTTGAGCACGTCGAAGATGGTGCAGTCCGGCCCGCGCAGCGGCGCCTTTAGCACGAAGGCGAGCTCGACCTCGATGCGCGGCGCGTGGAAGCGGTCGAACGGTATGGGCGTGGCGTCGGCATAGAACATGTCGGCGAACAGTACGCCATAATCGGGTTCGGAGATACCGACCGCGCTCTGCATCGCCTTCGAGGTCAGGCCGATCTTGTGGCCTTTGATGACGCGGCCCCGGCCGAGCTGGAGTTTTGTCCAGGCGCGCTGGACGGCGTAGGCATCTTCGATGGCGAAATCGGGATACTCTTTCGAGAACATCGGGATCAGCACCTTGCTGCGCTCGGCCTCATCCAGGCGCGCGGCAAGGCGTTCGATCGTGACAGCGTCGAGCATGATCTATTGCTCCGCTGCGACGGTGTTGCTGAGCACGCCGATGCGGCTCGACTCGACTTCGACGACGTCGCCAACCTTCAGCCAGCGCGGTGGGTCGAAGCGGGCGCCCGCGCCGGTCGGCGTGCCCGTCACGATCATGTCGCCTGGCTTCAGGGTGGCGAAAGTCGAGAGATAGGAGATCAGGACATCGAACGGGAACATCAGCCGTTCCGTCGTATCCTGCTGCCGCACCTCGCCGTTGACGCGGGTGATGATGTCATGAGGCCCGCGCGGGTCGAGCTCGTCCGCCGTGACGATCCACGGACCGATACTGCCGGAGCGATCGAAGTTCTTGCCCTGGGTGACGTTGAACTTGCCGTGACGCAGCCAGTCGCGGATTGTACCCTCGTTGCAGAGCGTCATGCCGAAGATATGCGACCAGGCCTTTTCGCGCGGGATATGACGGCCGCCCTGGCCGATCACGATGACGAGCTCGCCCTCGTAGTCGAGCTGCTCCGACACCTTTGGCTTCTCGATTGGCTGGCCGGAGCCAGTCATCGACGACATGCTGCGCACGAACAGGCTCGGATATTTGGGCAGATCCGAGCTGTCTTTATATTCGGCATTGCGCTCGGCGTAATTGACGCCGATGCACCAAAGCTTTTCCGGCGCCAGCACCGGCGGAAGCAGGATGAGGTCCTCGAGCGCATAATCCGGCTTTTGACCGGCGACCGCCTCCTGCGCATCGGCGAGCGCGTTGGCAGCGATCAATGCCCTCACATCGGAAAAATCTTGGCCAATCCGCTTGGTCAGGTCGACGACACCGCCGTCGACCGCGGCGCCGTAACGCGGTTCTCCGTCCAGGAGATAGCTCAGCAATCGCATTGTCGTTCTCTCCAATGATCTTCGTGCGGTCTGGCGAGCGCGCCCGGCCCGCGCGTTCAGTCGGTCGATTTCGGGGTCTGGAACACGGCGCCAAGTGTCACGATCTCGCCGAGGCGGGCGTAGCGGGGGCCGCCGATACGGGCGATCGGGTCGAGCGCTTTGGTTTCGACCTTGCCGTCGATCACGAGGCCGTCGCGGATGTGGAACATCACGACCTCACCGACGATCAACCGGCTGCGGGCATCACCGAATTCAAGGCATTGCCGGAAGCGGCACTCCATCGCGACGGGTGCGACCGCAAGCCGCGGCACCTTGATGCGCTCGCTGGCGATCGTCTCGAGGCCGAGCTCCGCGACCTCGCTGATTTCGGGCGGATGCTCGACGGAGCTGTCATGCACGGCGTTCATCAGCGGCGTATCGGCGATGTGAATCACATATTCCTCGGTGTCGAGGATGTTGTATGCGGTGTCCTTGTAATCGGCGCCCTTGCGGCCGACGCTGATGGCGAGCATCGGCGGCTTCTGCGAGACGAAGGTAAAGGCGCTGAAGGGGGCGAGGTTGAGCACGCCGCTGCGCGACAGGCTGGTCACCCAGGCGATCGGGCGCGGCACCACGATGCCGGTCATCAGCCGGTAGATGCGCTCCGCTCCGAGTTCGGTAGGGTCGATCCGCATTGGTCAATCAGCCCTGATGTTGGCCTTGCGCACGATCGGAATCCACTTGGCGTCCTCGCGCTCGAGATAGGCCGTGAACTCGGCCGGCGTCATCGGCACCGCTTCGGCGCCAAGCTTGTCGAACCTGTCGACCACGGCGGGGTCTTTCAGGATCGCGACCAGCGTCTCATGCAGCTTGTCGACGATCGGCGCCGGCGTGCCCGCAGGCGCGAACAGGCCGGTAAAGGTCTGGGCGTCGAAATCCTTGTAGCCGAGCTCGGCAAAGGTCGGCACGTCGGGCAGCGCGTTCAGCCGATGCGGGCTGGTGACGGCGAGCGCGCGGAACAGGCCGCTCTTGATGTATTGCAGGCTGACCGAGAGCTGGTCGAATGCAAACTGCACCTGCCCGCCGAGCAGATCATTGGTCGCCGGCGCGTTGCCGCGATAGTGCGCGGTGACCCATTGCAGCCCGAGGCTGGACTGCATCAATTCGCTGACCAGATGATTGGTGGTGCCGGGGCCTGGCGAAGCCATCGTCAATTTGCCGGGCTCGCGCTTGGCGAGATCGAGAAACTCCTTCAGCGTCGTGGCCTGGACCGAGGGGTGAACCTCCAGCACCAGCGGCGTCATCGAGATCGTCGAGATCGGCAGGAAGTCCTTCTTCCAGCTATAGGCGTCGCGCTTGTTGATCTCGGTCGCGAACAGCACCGGGCCGTTGGCGCCGACGAACAGCGTGTAGCCGTCGGGCGCTGATTTCGCAAAGGCCTCCCCCGCGATCATGCCGCCGGCGCCGGCCTTGTTCTCGATGATGAAGGGCTGGCCGAGCTTTTCCTGGAGCTTGTCGGCGATGATGCGCGCCGCGCTGTCGACATTGCCGCCGGCCGGATAGGGCACGAGCAGCTTGACGCTGCGCGCCGGCCATTGCTGGGCCGCCGCGGGCGCCGCCAGCATCGCAGCTGCGGCTGCAATGGCAATCCAGATTAATCTCATGTTAACCTCCCGGCGGCGCTTCCAATTTCATGTCGACTGCCATGACGTCGCGCACAGCATCTCGATCGGACCGCAATCTCCAGATGCGTGCTTTACCTGTCGAGTGAATTGTGGCGTTCTTGTCCATATTATGGACAAGAGACCTTCGTCGATATCTACCCGCGGCATGACGGAACCGCGACAGGGCGCGCAGGCGATCCGGCGCGCGCTTTCGGTGCTGCGCATTCTTGCCGCAGGGCGCGAAGACGGTGTGCCGCTGGTCGAGGTCGTGCAGGCGACAGGCCTCACCCGCCCGACCGTGCATCGCATCGTCCACGTGCTGATCGAGGAAGGCATCGTCGAGCGACACGGCAGGACCGGCCGCTACGCAATCGGCAACCAGGTGCCGGAGCTGGCGCTCGCGCGCCCGCGGCCCTCGCCGCTGCTGGTCGCGGCAGGGCCTTCGCTGCGGCGCGCCTCCGCCGAGATCGGCGACACGCTGTTTCTGACGGTGCGGACCGGCAATGACACACTGTGCGTCGACCGCAGGATTGGCGCCTTCCCGATCCAGGTGCTGTCGATCGAGGTCGGCGCGCGCCGTCCGCTCGGCGTCAGCAGCGCAGGCGTCGCCATCCTCGCCGCAATGCCGGCGCAGGACGCGCGAAAAATCGTCGCAGCCAATGAGAAGCGGCTCGAGGCCTACCGTGCCGACGTCGCGACTGTGCTCGCCCAGGTCAGCGCGGCGCGACGGCGCGGATACGGTATGCGGGAGATCGGCCTCGTGCAGGGCACGAAATCGATCTCCATTTGGATCAAGACCCCGGACGGCCGACCGGCCGCGGCGATGACAGTCTCCGCCGTTCGGACCAGGCTCGGCCCACGCCGCGAGCAGGAGGTCGCGGAGATTTTGCTGCGGGAAGCCCGTGCGATTGAGCAGGCAATCCGCGGCAGTGTTGGCTAGCGCTGCGAGCCCCCGCGCAGCCCTGTCAATGGGCTGACGCGCCCCGCCATTTTGTGGCACAAGGGCCGCCACCGCCGACAGACCAACGAGGCCAAGCATGCCCGCGCCCAAGCCGCCTGCCTTCGAAACCCTGAGCCTGCATGCGGGCCAGCATCCGGATCCCGCCACCGGCGCCCGCGCGGTGCCGATCTACCAGACCACGTCCTACGTGTTCCAGGATTCCGACCATGCCGCCGCGCTGTTCAATCTCGAGCGTGCCGGCCACATCTATACCCGGATCTCCAATCCGACCACCGGCGTGCTGGAAGAGCGGCTCGCGGCGCTGGAAGGCGGCGTTGGCGCGATCTGCACTGCGAGCGGCATGGCCGCGCTGCATCTCGCCATCGCCACGCTGTTGAATGCCGGCGATCACATCGTGGCGTCGAGCTCGCTCTATGGCGGCACCATCAATTTGCTGGCGCACACGCTGCCGCGCTTCGGCATCACCACCACATTTGTGAAGCCGCGCGATTTCGACGCGTTCCGCGCGGCGATCAAGCCGAACACGAAGCTCGTGATCGGCGAGACCATCGGCAATCCCGGGCTGGAGGTGCTGGACATTCCGAAGGTTGCGGCGATCGCGCATGACGCAAAAATTCCGCTGCTGATCGACAACACCTTTGCCACGCCCTATCTCAGCCGTCCGATCGAGCTCGGGGCCGACATCGTCATGCATTCCGCGACCAAATGGATCGGCGGCCACGGCATCGCGATCGGCGGCGCTCTCGTCGACGGCGGCCGCTTCGACTGGCGCGCCTCCGGAAAATTCGGCGTGCTGACCGAGCCCTATGGCGGCTATCACGGCATCGTCTTCGACGAGCAGTTCGGCACCGCCGCCTTCATCATGCGCGCGCGCACTGAAGGCCTGCGCGATTTCGGCGCCTGCCTGTCACCGACCAACCCGTTCCAGCTCTTGCAAGGCGTGGAAACACTCGGCGTGCGCATGGACCGCCACATCCAGAACACCCATCTGGTCCTGGAAGCACTGAAGTCCAACAAGGCCGTCGACTGGGTGCTGCATCCTTCGCTTGAGGACCACGCGGACTATCAGCTCGCAAAACAGCTGCTGCCGCGCGGCGCTGGCTCGATCGTTTCCTTCGGCATCAAGGGCGGTCGGCCCGCGGGCCGCAAGTTCATCGAGTCGCTGCGCATGATCAGCCATCTTGCCAATGTCGGCGACGCCAAGACGTTGGTGATTCACCCCGCCTCGACCACGCATCAGCAGATGGATGCCGAGCAGCTCAAGGCCGCCGGCATCGGCGAGGAGCTGGTGCGGCTGTCGGTCGGTATCGAAACCGCCTCCGACATCATCGACGATCTGGCGCAGGCGCTGCGCATCTCGCAGAAGGTCTGACACCATGAAGCTTTCCGTCAACGGCGCCGAGGTGTTTGTCGCAACCGGCGGCCGGGAATTCGACAAGTCCCTGCCCGCGGTGGTCTTCCTCCATGGTGCCGGCTTCGATCATTCGACCTGGGCGCTGCATACGCGCTGGTTCGCGCATCACGGTTTTGGCGTGCTCGCGCCGGACCTGCCCGGCCATGGCCGCTCGGCCGGCCCCTCGCTTGCAAGCATCGCCGAGATGGCCGACTGGACCGCGGCGCTGCTCGATGCGGCCGGTGCGGCGAAGGCCCACCTGATCGGCCACTCCATGGGCTCGCTGATCTCGCTTGAGACCGCAGCGCGGCATCCCGACAAGGTGTCAGCGCTGAGCCTGATCGGCACGGCAGCGACCATGACGGTCGGCCCGGATCTGCTCAAGGCGGCCGAGGCAAACTCGCAGGATGCCAACGACATGGTCTCGATCTGGGGCCTCGGCTTCAACGCAGAACTCGGTGGCAGCCTCGCGCCGGGCCTGTGGATGCATGGCGGCGCGCAAGCGGTGCTCAGGCATTGCGAGCCGGGCGTGCTGTTCAAGGATTTGTCGGCCTGCAATTCCTATGCGAGTGCGCTCAGCGCCGCGGCGAGCGTCAAGGTGCCGACCACGTTCATTCTCGGCGAGCGCGACATGATGACACCGGCGAAGGCGGGCAAGACGCTCGCCGCGGCGATCCCGCATGCCAAGACGATCGTGGTGCCGGGCGCCGGCCACATGATCATGGCCGAGCGACCGGATGAGTTACTTGCAGCGCTGAGAGGCTAGCGCCCCGCTCAGGAGCCCGGCGTCCACGTCCAGACGATGTCGGAGACATTGACCGGCTTCGGGATCAGGCCGAGCTTGGCAAAGCGGTCCGCCACGGCCTGCTGGCTCTTGATCACCTCGGCGTCGAGCGGCACCACGCTATAGCTGGAGCGGTTGACGAAGCGGCGGATCGCTTCGATGTCAACGCCGGTCACTTCGGCCTGCGCCTTCGCCACTTCCTCGTGATGTGCCTCCGCCCACACGCCTTCGGACGCGAACGTCGTGTTGAGCTTCGCAACGAGCGACGGATATCTCTCTACGAAGTCGCTGCCGGCGATGTAGAAGGCGTTCGGCTTGTGGACGTCCTTGTCGAAGACGAGCACGCGCGCGTTCTCCTTCAATTCGGCGAGCGCGAGATACGGATCCCAGATCGACCAGGCATCGACCGAGCCCTTCACGAAGGCCGCCGTCGCATCGGCCGGCGCGAGCGCCGCCGGCGTGATGTCGGACCAGGAGAGACCGGCCTTCTCGAGCGACGCGACCAGCAGATTGTGCGCGCTCGATCCCTTGCCGAAAGCGACGCGCTTGCCCTTGAGGTCGGCGAGTGTCTTGATCGGAGAGTCCTTCGGAACGATGATCGCCTGATTGTCGCCCTCCGACTTCACGGCCGCGACGTAACGGATCTTGGCGCCACCAGCCTGGGCAAAGATCGGCGGGGTATCACCGACAAAGCCGAAATCGACGCTGCCGACATTGATGGCCTCCAGCAGCGGCGGACCGAACTGGAAATCGATCCATTTGATCTCGATGCCGAGCGGCTTGAACGCGTTTTCGAGCGTCTGACGCTGGCGCACCGCCGGGAAGAAACCGCCCTTCTGTGTACCGATGCGGATCTCAGTCGGCTTGTCCTCGGCGTGCGCGGGTGCGGCCAGGGCAGTCGCGAGCAGGAGTGTCGTTGCGAGAATGTGTAGGCGCGTGATCATATGTGGCCCCTTTCGGTGGGATCAGTAGGCTAGGAGTGGAGAATTCAAGCGCCGGCTCCGCTCGGAGTACACGGCGCGGGCGGCGCGCTCGGCCTCGCGTGCCGAGCGGAACTGCCGGCCTTCGAGGCTGTCGAACAGGCGCTCGGAGGAGAAGAAGCGGAAGCCCCGCTCATCCCTCGTGACGATGCCGGCGGCGCGGTCGTGGATTTCGATGATGTAGGCGTTTGACTGGGCTTGAAATTGGCCTTGGGACATGACTGCTCGCTCGCCGGGAGTTCGGCGTTCCTGTCTTAAGATTTGCGGTGTGAGGTGTTGCTAGAGGATGATCAGCAACAACAACAGGCGCCGGTGGCCGCCGAGAAACAGCGTCGCGTCATGCATTCGTGCATGTCGTTCGGGCTACGCTGGTGATCGGTTCTCATATCGCGGCTTCGACTCAAGGAGAGCAGTTTCGATCCTCTAAATATCGAGGGTTCGCGCCAATTGGTCAATGAAATGGCTATCCATAATTGCCACGGGCGCGCATTGGCACTTCTCCCGCCGCAAGCACCGGCAGACGGATTCATCTCGCGATGAGTTCAACGCGGGCGCGCGGCCGGCATGATACGCTTCCAGGAGCCACAAAGCAGACAATTTGGGAGGTCCAGACATGGCGAATGATCTGAAGGGACGCACGGCACTCGTCACCGGCGGCTCGCGCGGGATCGGCGCTGCGGTCTGCCGCCTGCTGGTGGAAGCCGGCGCAGCCGTGGCGATCAACTGCCGTGAGCGGATCGGGCAGGCCGAGGAGTTGGCGAGCGAGATCAACAAGCGCGGCGATCGCGCGATCTCCATTGCTGCCGACGTGTCACAGCGCGGCGCCGTGGCCGGGATGGTCGAGCACATCACGGCGGAGCTTGGGCCGATCGACATCCTCGTCAACAATGCCGGCATTGCGATCACACGCGGCATCGACGATCTCACCGAAGACAATTTCGACCGCACCATCCTGGTCAATCTGAAATCCGTCTTCCTGTGCACGCAAGCGGTGCTGCCGGCGATGCGCGCCAGGAAATGGGGCCGCATCGTCAACATCTCCTCCGGCGCCGCGCGCGGCGCAGGGTCGATCGGTCCACACTACAACGCATGCAAGGCCGGCATGGAGGGCCTCACGCGAGGTTACGCAGCGCGGCTGGTGAAGGAAGGCATCACCGTCAATGCGGTGGCGCCGTCGCTGATCGAGACCGACATGATGAGCGGCCAGCCGCAACTCGTCAGCCGCATTCCGCTCGGCCGCTTCGGCACGGCGGAGGAGGTGGCAAAAGCCGTGATGCTGCTGGTCGACAATGCCTACATGACCGGCCAGACGATCGCGTTGAGCGGCGGGATGGCGTTTAATTGAGGAGGCTCTTCCTTCTCCCCTTGTGGGAGAAGGTGGCGCAAAGCGCCGGATGAGGGGTATCTATCCGCGAGCAACGCTTTTCGTGAGGATAGAGACCCCTCACCCGTCTCGCCGCTTCGCCGCGAGACACCCTCTCCCACAGGGGGAGAGGGTAAGAACTCACCACATCGTCGCCGCAGCACGCTCAGGCCAGATGCGATCGTACTCATCGCCACCGACCGTGTTCTGGCTCATCTCGGCGAGGATCTGCCCCGGCGTCGGCAAGGTCTTCGGATCGATGCGCTTGTCGGGATTCCAGAGATCGGAGCGGACGATGGCGCGGGCGCACTGGAAGTAGATCTCTTCCACGTTCATCACCATCACGCTGCGCGGCGCCTTGCCCTCGACCTTGAACGATGCGAGCAGCTCGGGATCGACCGAGAGATTCGCGCGGCCATTGGCGCGGACCGCGTTGCCGGAGCCGGGGATCAAGAACATCAGCGACACGCGGGGATCGCGGACGATGTTGCGCAGGGAATCGACCCGGTTGTTGCCGCGGCGATCCGGCAGCATTAGCGTACGCGAATCATGGATGCGGACGAAGCCGGGGAGATCGCCGCGCGGCGAGCAGTCGATCCCCTCCGGGCCGATGGTGGCGAGCGCTGCAAATGGCGCCTTCTCGATGAAGATGCGGTAGAGCGGCGTGACATGGTCGGCGACTTTCACGGTCGAGGCGTCGTTGGTGGCGCCGTAGATGGCCTCTAGCTCCTCGACCGTATTGATCACCGTCATTCCACACCCTCCAGGTTGCGCCAGCGCCTAATCGCGCCAGCATTGATTCCTGATCACGCGCACGAGCTGGCGGCCGTGATAGTCCGCGCTGCCGGCGTTGAGTATGGTGACATCGGCAGCCGCAGTCGTATCATCGACGCTACGCGACAAGCGGTCCGCGATATTGCCGTCACTGTGACGGGCGCGCGCGGCCAGCCGCTGCGCCAGCACGTCCGGCGGCGCCGTGATCGCGACTACGACGACATTGGCGTAAGTCCCGCGCAACGCCGCAATCACCGTGCGCGAGACGTTGACGACGACGGCGCGGCCTGCACGGATGTCGTCGTTGATCTCGATCGGCAGCGCGTAGGAATGCCCATGCGCGTCCCAATGCACGGCGAAATCGCCGTGATCGCGCGCGCGACCGAATTCATCAGGGCTCACCGCAATATTGTCCTCGTCGGCCGAGGATGCGCGCGTCACGACACGGCGCGGGAAGACGATTTCGTGATCATCGACGCAGGCCGCCTGCGCCAGCCGCAGCAGCGTGTCCTTGCCGGCGCCGCTCGGGCCGACCACGAGCACCAGTCGCCCGGGGCCGATCGCGCTCACCTGCTTGCCAGCTGCCGTGACGGTCTCGCTCATGCGACACGGCCTCCCTCGCGCCAGACGCTGCGAACGACGGGAACGCTGCCGGCCACGTGCACGCGGATCAAATCAGCGCGCTTGCCGATTGCGATCTCGCCGCGGTCGAACAGGCCGACGGCCTCGGCAGGTGCTTTGGTCACGGTGCGGACCGCTGCCGGAAGACTGATCGCGGGCGCGTGCTCCGGCAATTGCAGCGCAGCCATCAGGAGGCTCGACGGAATGTAGTCCGACGACAGGATATCGAGCAGGCCTTCGCGGGCGAGATCGACCGCTGCAATGTTGCCGGAATGCGAGCCGCCGCGCACCACGTTCGGCGCGCCCATCAGGATGTCGATGCCGGCCTGATGCAGGCCGCGCGCGGCCTCCAGCGTGGTCGGAAATTCCGCCACCGAAACGCCATCGCGCACGGCATCCACGACGTTCTCCTCAGTGGTGTCGTCATGGCTGGCGAGCGGGATGTTGTATTTGTGCGCCAGCGCCACAATCTCGCGCATGTTGGTCGCGGCATAGGTCTTCTGATATTCGAAGCGCTTCGCGAACAATTCGTCGAGCTCGGCATCGGTCTTGCCGCCACCCTTGCCGCGATAATAGTCGCGCAGCTTGACCTCGTCGCGGAACTGGCGCTGGCCGGGGGTATGATCCATCAACGACATCAGGCGCACGTCGGGACGGTCGATCAGCTCCTTGGCTTCCTCGACCACGCTCGGCATCGGGATTTCACAGCGCAGGTGCAGGAAGTGATCGGCGCGCAAGAGGTCGGCGTCACGCGCGGTCGTGATCGCGGCGGCGAGCACGCCGGCGCGGCCATCGACCTCCTCGGCGCCGTCCTCGCGCCAGACCCGGAGCGAATCGAACACCGTGGTGATGCCTGATGTGGCGAGCTGGCCGTCATAGGAGATGACGGCTGCGACCGGATTCCAGAACACTTTTGGCCGCGGCACATAGTGTGCTTCGAGATGGTCGGTGTGGAGCTCGATCAGGCCGGGCATGATCAAATCGCCGCCGGTGTCGTCAGCACCCGCCGGCGCCCTGCCCTGGCCGATCTCGGCGATGCGGCCATCCGCAAGCGCGAGCCAGCCCTGTTCGATCACCCGGTCAGCCAGCACGATCCTGGCGTTGGCGATCACGGTGTCCTTCGGCTTCATGTCGTTCTCTTCCTTCAGGCCGCGGCGGCAAAGCTGGTGACGTCGACGATGCGGTCGGCGATCAGATGGCGGATCTCGTCATCATGTACGATCGCGACCATCGCTGTGCCCTGGCGCTTCTTCTCGGCGATCAGTTCGACCACGACGGCGCGGTTGGCGGCATCGAGCGAGGCAGTCGGCTCGTCGAGCAGCAGGATTGGCAGATCCGAGATGAAGCCGCGCGCGATGTTGACGCGCTGCTGCTCGCCGCCGGAGAAGGTCGCGGGCGGCAGCTGCCAGAGCCGCTCGGGGATGTTGAGCCGATGCAGCAGGCCGCCCGCGCGCGCCTGCGCATCGGCTCGGGCCATGCCGTTCACGATCAAAGGCTCGGCGACGACGTCGATGGTCGCAACCCGCGGCACCGCCCGCAAAAACTGGCTGACATAGCCGATGGTCGCACGGCGCACATTGAGGACCTGCCGCGGCTCGGCGGTGGCGAGATCGATCACCTCGCCGCGATGGCGGATGGCGATCCGGCCGGAGTCACAGCGGTAATTTCCGAAGATCATCTTCAGGATCGACGATTTTCCGGCGCCGGACGGGCCGGACAGCACGACGCACTCGCCGGGATTGACGTGGAAGGTCACGCCGCTCACCACCTGCAATTCGATGCCGCCTTGCAGGTGCATCGTAAAGGTCTTCTTGGCGTCGGCGATGTCGATCATGGCGGTCATTGGAAGACTCATATTGGAAGGCTTATGGCGGCAAAATCGAGGAGACGAGGAGTTGCGTATAAGGCTCGCGCGGGTCGTCGAGCACCTGGTCGGTGAGGCCGGTCTCGATGACGCGACCGCCCTTCATCACCATCACGCGGTGCGACAGCAACCGCGCGACCGCGAGGTCATGGGTGACGATGATGACGGCGAGGTTCAGCTCGGCGACGAGGCTGCGCAGGAGGTCGAGCAGGCGGGCCTGCACGGAGACATCGAGCCCGCCGGTCGGCTCGTCCATGAAGACGAGCCGCGGCTCGGTGACGAGATTGCGCGCGATCTGGAGGCGCTGGCGCATGCCGCCGGAATAGGTGCGCGGCGCATCATCGATACGCGCGACGTCGATCTCGACACGGGTGAGCCAGTCGGACGCGGTGTCGCGGATGCGGCCATAGTGGTTCCACCCCACCGCCATCAGCCGCTCGCCGACATTGGCGCCGGCCGAGACCGCCATGCGCAGGCCCTGCGCGGGATCCTGATGCACAAAACCCCAATCGGTGCGGAACAGGAAGCGACGCTCGGCTTCGCCCAAGCTGGCAAGATCGCGGGTGACGCCGTCGCGCATCTGGTAGGACACATGCCCGCCGCTGGCCGCGAGCTGGCCCGACAGCAGCTGGAGCAGCGTCGACTTGCCAGAGCCCGATTCGCCGACGATCGCCAGCACCTCGCCGGGATAGAGCGAAAAGGAAACGTCGCGACACGCCGCGATGCGACCGTAGGACTTGCTGAGAGATTTTGCGACCAGCAACGGCTCGGCATTTTCGAGAACAGCTTGATCAACCATGCGCCTTCTCCTTGTACGGCGCCGCGCTGAGGCTACCATGATGACCGGCGGCCTGACGTCCCTCGCAGAAGTCCGTGTCCGAGCAGACGAACATGCGCCCGCCCTTGTCGTCGGTCACGATCTCATCGAGGTAGGAGTTCTCGGCCGCGCATAGCGCGCAGGGCGCGTTGAAGCGGTAGGGCTCGAACGGGTGGTCCTCGAAATCGAGCGATACGACCTGGGTGTAAGGCGGGATCGCGTAGATGCGCTTCTCGCGGCCAGCGCCGAACAATTGCAGCGCCGGGCAATTGTCCATCTTGGGATTGTCGAATTTCGGCGTCGGTGACGGGTCCATCACATAGCGCGCGTTGACCTTCACCGGATAAGCGTAGGCGGTCGCGATATGACCGAAGCGCGCGATGTCCTCGTAGAGCTTGACATGCATCAGGCCGTATTCGGCGAGCGCATGCATGCGCCGCGTCTCGGTCTCGCGCGGTTCGAGGAAGCGCAACGGCTCCGGGATCGGCACCTGATAGACCAGCACCTGATTTGCGTGCAGCGCCGTCTCGGGAATGCGGTGACGGGTCTGGATCACCGTTGCATCTTCCGTAGCCGTCGTTGTCGCAACGCCGGCGGTCTTGGCGAAGAATTTTCGGATCGAGATCGCATTGGTCGTGTCGTCGGAGCCCTGGTCGATCACCTTCAGCACGTCGGCGGGTCCGAGGATCGCGGCGGTGACCTGCACGCCGCCCGTGCCCCAGCCATAGGGCATCGGCATTTCGCGGCTGGCGAACGGCACCTGATAACCGGGGATCGCGATCGCCTTGAGGATGGCGCGGCGGATCATCCGCTTGGTCTGTTCGTCGAGATAGGCGAAGTTGTAGGCGGGCGCGTTCATTCCGCGGCCTCCTTCATGACGTCAGGAGCATTGGCCTCGGCAAATTCTTTCCGCAGCTTGCGCAAGAGGCCGAGCTCGGACTGGAAGTCGACATAGTGTGGCAGCTTCAAGTGCTCGACGAAGCCGGTGGCCTGGACGTTGTCCGAATGCGACATCACGAATTCTTCATCTTGCGCCGGTGCTCCCACCTCTTCGCCGAGTTCGCGGGCGCGCAGCGCACGATCGACCAGCGCCATCGACATGGTCTTGCGCTCGCTTTGGCCGAACGCAAGGCCATAGCCGCGGGTAAAGCACGGCGCTTCCGTTGCAGAGCCCTTGAACTGGTTGACCATCTGACACTCGGTGAGTTCGATCGAGCCGAGCGGCACGGCGAAGCCCACATCCTCCGCGGAGAATTCGACCTCGACCTCACCGAAGCGGATCTCGCCGGCAAAGGGATGGTTGCGGCCATAACCGCGCTGGGTGGAATAGCCCATCGCCAGCAGAAAGCCTTCGTCACCACGCGCGAGATTTTGCAGGCGCAAATCGCGGTCCGCGGGGAAGTTGAGCGGCTCGCGGGTGAGATCGCCGACGCTGGCGCCGTCTTCGGCTTGCGGTGAGGATTCGATCAACCCGTCGCGGCCCAGAATGTCGGTCACGCGCGGCGTCGGCGCGGTCGAGGCTTCGGCCACAGCCGGCACTTCTGGCACGAAGCCCTCAGCAAGCGAGGGATCGAGCAGGCGATGCGTGTAGTCAAAAGTCGGGCCGAGGATCTGGCCGCCGGGAATGTCCTTGAAGGTCGATGACACCCGCCGCTGCACCCGCATCGCGCCGGTGTCGACCGGCTCGCTGGCGCCGAAACGCGGCAGCGTAGCGCGGAAGGCGCGAACCAGGAAGATCGCCTCGATCAGATCACCGCGCGCCTGCTTGATCGCGAGCGACGCGAGCTCGCGGTCGTACAGCGAGCCCTCGCTCATGACGCGGTCTACGGCGAGGCCAAGCTGCTCCGATATCTGGTCGAGCGTGACTTCCGCAACGCTTCTATCGCCGCGCCGCGCATTGGCGAGCAGGCGGTGGGCGTTCTCGATGGCGCGCTCGCCGCCTTTGACTGCGACATACATGCTTAGCTTCCCTTGCTCACGACGCGCGTGGTGCGCGGGATCGCAACCACGGAGTCATCGGCGACCAGCACCACATCGATGCCGCGCGGAAACAGCGCTTCGTTCATACGCAGCCGCTCGAACAGATCGGCGGGCCTGATCGCTGCCTGGAGGGCTGTGACGCCATCGATGCCGGGGCCACGCAGCTCGAAACTGCGGCCCGCATCCAGGCTTTCGACCTGAACGATCAACGTGGTCGAGCGATCCGGATATTCGCTGGTGCCGAGCGCAAAACGCTCCAGCGCCGGAAGCAAGGCGCCATCGCTGATCAACGCAAAGCTCGCGATCGAGGAGTCCTGGATGACCGGCGCGCCGGTGTGGAACTTCAGCCATTTCACCACGTCGGAACTCTCCGACATCCGGGCATCGAGCCAGAGCGGCGTATCGTGGTCGAACAGCGTCAGCGCGATCGCGGCGGTGCCGCGCATCATCGGTCCGGGCGTTCCCGCCATCGGCACGATGCGCTGGACCGATCCCGGCCGCGCCATAGCGTCCATCACCGAGCGAAAGGTCGATTGCGCCGACAACACCTTGTCGACGAAACCCGGCGGCAGTTCCGCAATCGTGGTCATGGCCTCACCCCTCACCGCGCACCATGGTGTAGAAATCAACCTTCGTCGCGGCGGTCTCTTCCGCCGCCTGCTTGCGCCGAATCATAAGCTGCTCGCGCAACGGCGCGATAACATCGCGCTCCACAGCTGCGCCAAAGTCCTGCGACTGCGCCAGCGCATCGCACAGCGCGATCAGCCGAGCCTTCTCACCGTCGCGCCCGAGCGTGTAGCCGAAACCGACCTCGCCGCTCGCTAGTCGGACCGCGGCGCGCGACACCGTCGCCTCGCCGAGGTTGAACGGCGCGCCGTCGCCGCCGACCCGGCCGCGCAACATCACCAGGCCGTTCTCGGGTTCACGCAGATCCTGATGGCCGGGCAAGGGAATCGTGCGGAGGCGGGCGGCGATCTCGCCCGCCTCCGCGTGCGCCAGCACGGCCATGGCGGCCTTGCGCTGGGCTTGCTGGGTATTGTGCTGGGTCACCGAATCCACCGACCTTGCCGAACTCAAGTTGTCTATGATACTAGACAACTTGATACGGAAGCGCCATGACTGTTTCGTGACAAGCGTATGATTTTCGGGCTAGGCTGGTCGGCGATATGAGCATGCAGGACACCGCCTCTTCGGGCGTCGCGCTGTGGCGCCTCGTTGCCGACGGCATCGAGCGCGGCATCGCCGACGGTCGCTTCGCCGCAGGCGACAAGCTGCCGGGCGAGATGGAGATCGCCGAAACCTATCGCGTCAACCGCCATACGGTGCGGCGCGCGCTCGCAGCCCTTGCCGAACGCGGCCTGGTGCGTGCCGAGCGAGGCAGCGGCACCTATGTCGAGGCACAGAAGCTCGCCTATCCGCTACGTTCGCGCACGCGTTTCTCCGAGATCGTCGGCGCCGGCGGGCGCGAGCCGCGCGGACAGTTGATCGAAGCCTCCGAGGACGTCGCAACCCGCGAGCTGGCGCGCGAGCTTGGCCTGAAGGTCGGCGCGCCGCTGGTGCGGATCGAGGCCATTCGCCTCGCCGACCGCACGCCGATCTGCGTCTCAACCACCTGGTTGTCGGCGGAGCTATTTCCGGGAGCGGGCAACGTGTTCGCCGCGACGCGCTCGATGACGAAGCTGCTCGAGCATTACGGGGTTCGCGACTATCGCCGTGGCGCGACCCGGATCACCGCGGGCATCGTCGATGCGACCGACGCTGCGCGGCTCGATCTTCCGCTCGGACGTCCGATCCTGGTGGTCGATGCCACCGACCTCGACCTCGACGGCAAGCCGCTGGTGACCAAGCACTCGCGTTTTGTGGCGGAGCGGGTGGAGTTTCTGGTGGAATCGTAGGGCGGGCTGCCTCTTCTCCCTCGCCCCGTTCTTACGGGGAGAGGCCAAGACTAAGCCACAGCCCGCCGCCCGATGATGGCGAAACGCAGCTTGCTCGATACGAAATCGATCGCGGCGACGGTGACCAAGATCATCAGAATCAGGAACGACACCTTCTGCCATTCCAGCACGCGGATCTGCTCGGCGAGCTGGAGGCCGATGCCGCCGGCACCGACGATGCCGATGATGGTGGCCGAACGGGTGTTGGATTCGATGAAATAGAGCACCTGGCCGGCGATCACGGGCAGCACCTGCGGCAGCAGGCCGAAGCGGATCTCGTGCAGGGCGCTGCCGCCGGAGGCGCGGATGCCCTCGACCTGCTTCTGGTCGGCGCCTTCGATCGCCTCGGAGAACAGCTTGCCGAAGGCGCCGAAATCCGACACGGCGATCGCGAGCACACCGGCGAACGGGCCGAGTCCGACCACATTGATCCACACCAGCGCCCAGATCAGCGTGTCGACGCCGCGGATCGAGTCGAGGAAGCGGCGGACCGGGAAGCGCAGGATGTTCGGCACGACATTGCGCGCGGCGAGAAGGCTGACCGGCAGCGCGAATATTGCGGCCAGGGTCGTGCCGAGCAGCGCGATCGACAGCGTCTCGCCGAGCGCCTTGAGATAAATCGGCAGCGACGAGCCGGGATCCGGCGGGATCATCATCATGCTGATCCAGCCAAGCTGGCTCAGGCCGGCGACGAAACGCGATGGCGAGAAATCGAGATCGACGAGTCCGTAAATGAAAATGCCAAGCGCCGCGACGATCATTGCCGGGGTCGCAAGCCGCGCCGAGGCTGGGCGGTTGAACACATCCGGATAGCGCGCGCGGATTTGCGCGGTGTCGACCTGCTGCGGCTTCGTCACGTCCGCGCCTCCTTGCCGAACAGTCGGCCGCGCAGCCAGCCGGTCGAGATGTCGATGATGAAGACGGTGACGATGATCATGAGCAGGATGGCGCTGACGTCCGAATAGTAGAATTTGCGGATAGCGACGACGAGCTCCTGGCCGATGCCGCCGGCACCGACAAAGCCCATGACGGAAGCTTCGCGGACATTGACCTCGAACCGGAGCAGCGCGTAGCTGGCGTAACCTGCGGTGACCTGCGGCAGGATCGCGAAACGCATGCAGGAGAGCCAGCTCGCGCCGGTCGAGCGGATGCCTTCGACCGGCTTCATGTCGGCATTCTCGACAATCTCCGAAAACAACTTGCCGAGCGCGCCGGTGGAGTGGATTGCAATCGCGAGCACACCAGCCATCGGACCCAGCCCGAATGCGATCACGAAGATCAGCGCGAAGACGATGCCGGGGACGGTGCGGGCGAATTCGAGCAAGCGCCGCACCACGAAGCGCAGCCAGGGTGAGGGCGAGGTGTTTTCAGCGGCAAGGAAGTTCAGGGCGAAAGCGAAAGTGGCGCCGATCAATGTGCCGACATAGCTGATCAGCAGCGTCTCACCCAGCATCTTCAGCCATTTGCGCCAGCCCCACAGCCACTCGCCGACATCGGTCCAAACCCGCTGGCCGCTGTCGAGTGTGAGGATGCGATCGAAATAGCTGACGAAATTGCCGAAATGGGCGAACAGGGTGCGCAGGTTCACTTCCGCGCCGATCGCGGCGAGCAACAGTGCTGCTGCGAAGATCACGACTCCCAGCAGGAGTCGGAGCCGCCTGCGCGCGACCGCCTGGCGATAGGCGGCGTTGAGCACGGCGAGCTGCTGCTGGGGGAGGATCGAAACCGCAACGGTCATCTGGTCAGGAAAGGTGGTCGATCAAAGAGAAAGAGCCGGGTCCATCGACCCGGCTCCAGTGGCGTCGTCCCGAGACTCAGGACGCCTTCTTCTTGCGCAATGCATCGACGAACTTGATCAGCTCGATCGTGCCATCCCAGTCCTTGGTGGTGGCGGGATGAAAACCCTTCTTCTGGCCGTCCTGAAGGCGATCGAAGGCCGCCTTATCCTTGGCCGGCGCGTCGAAGAACGCTTTCGCGATCGCCGCCTTGGCCTCTTCCGGCAGGTCGGAGTTGTAGGCGTAGGGGCCGTTGATGATCGGCGCCGACTTGTGGATGATGCGGAAATCATCCTTCTTCATCGCCGAGCCGTCGGCATTCTTCAGCATGCCCTTGGTCAGCATCTGCGCCAGAGTGGAATCATCATCGCTGGTCCACTGATTGGCCGCAACGTCGACCGTGCCCTGCGCCAGCGCCAGGATCGCGTTCTCATGGCTGCCGGTGAAGACGACCTTGCTGAAATAGGTGTCGGCGTCCGGAACGCCCATCTTGTCGAGCTCAAAGCGCGGCACGTTGTTGCCGGAGGTCGAATTCGGGTCGACGAGGCCAAGGTTCTTGCCCTTGAGCTGATCGACGCTCTTGTAGGGGCTGCTCGCCTTGACGAAGAACACCGAGTAGTAGCCGGTCGAGCCGTCGGCGTTGATGTCGTTGGCGAAGGCGTCGGTCTTGACGCCGGTCAGGCGGGCGCGCGCGAACGACGCCGAGCCATAGCTCGCGATGTGGATGTTGCCGGCACGCTGGCCTTCGATCACAGCAGCGTAGTCGTTGGCGATGCGCAGCGTGACCTTCACGCCCAATTCCTTGGAGAGATAGCTCATGAACGGCGCCCAGCGCTCGGTAACGCCCGAGGCGTTTTCTGCCGGAATGACCGCAAAGGTCAGCTCGGGATATTTGGCTTTCCAGTCGTCGGCGGAGGCGGAAGTCGTGAACGCAAGCGCGGCGGCGCCGGCAAGGACTAGTCTGCGAGTGATCATGATACTCTCTTCATCGGTTGGGGTCGGTTGACGCGAAACTGAAGATACTGACGCGGCTTAAGCGGCCGCGGCGGTTCCGAGCGCCGGGACGCCCTCAGGCGCCGGCGCATGCGAGCCACCCATGACATCGGTGGCTTCGAGATCGTAGAGCTCACGCGCGACGAGATCGGTCAGCGCGGACGGCGCGCCGTCGAACACCACGCGGCCTGCCGACATGCCGATCAGGCGGTCGCAATAGCTGCGCGCCAGATCGAGCGAATGCAAATTGCAGAGCACGGTGATGCCGAAATGCTTGTTGATACGCAGCAGCGCATCCATGACGATCTTGGTGTTGCGCGGATCGAGCGAGGCGATCGGCTCGTCGGCAAGGATGATGTCGGGCTGCTGGACCAGCGCGCGGGCAATCGCAACGCGCTGCTGCTGGCCGCCGGAGAGCTGATCAGCACGCTGGGCGGCAAGCGAGGCGATGTCGAATTGTTCGAGCGCCGACATCGCCAGCGCCTTGTCCTGCTCGGGCCAGGTCTGCGACAGCGACCGCCAGGCCGGCATCTTTGCAAGGCGTCCCATCAGGACATTGGTGAGCACGTCGAGCCGCCCGACCAGGTTGAACTGCTGGAAGATCATCGCCGAGCGCGCGCGCCACTGCCGCAGCTCCTTGCCGCGCAGCGCGGTGACATCGATGCCGTCGAACAGGATTCGGCCCTGTGTTGGCGTCGCGAGCCGGTTGATGGTCCGCAACAAAGTCGATTTGCCGGCGCCGGAACGCCCGATCACGCCGACGAAGCCGCCGGGGGCAATTTGAAACGAAGCGTCGTCGACCGCGGCTTTTGCGCCAAAGCGGCACGTCAGACCTTCAACCACCAGCATGTAGGGCTCCAGAGTAGCTCGGACCCACCGCTAACGCTGGCGCTTGACACTTGTGTGACACACCCGCTGCGGTGCGGCGATCCAACACACCTCGTCCCCTGTCATCACGGCGTCATAACATTGTCATCAAGCCACTCGAAGAGGTACGCCCGTTCTCGAGCTTTCGGATGCAACATGGCCGCCAAGGTGCTTTCGGTCCAACCGACCATCGATCCTTCGGCAAAGCTGCATGAGACCAGGCTTGGCGTCTATACCGAGGTCGGCGCGCGCACGATCCTGCATGACGTCGCGATGGGCGATTACTCCTACGTCGTGAACGACGCCCAGATCACCTACACGACCATCGGAAAATTCTGCTCGATCGCGGCGATGACGCGGATCAATCCCGGCAATCATCCGATGCACCGCGCGACGCAGGCGCATTTCACCTACCGCTCCAGCGCCTACTTCGAGGGTGAGAGCGACGACGCCGAGTTTTTCGACTGGCGGCGCCAGCACCATGTCCATATCGGCCATGATGTCTGGATCGGCCATGGCGCGGTCGTGCTGCCCGGCCGCAACATCGGCACCGGTGCGGTGATTGCGGCCGGCGCCATCGTCACCAAGGACGTGCCGGCCTACACCATCGTCGCCGGCAATCCAGCGCGCATCGTGCGCCGCAGATTTTCGGAAGACGTCGCCGGGCGGCTTGCCAGGTTCGCCTGGTGGGAGTGGGATCACGACAAATTGCGTGAAGCGCTGCCCGATTTTCGCAAGCTCGGGATTGAAGATTTCCTCTCCACGTATGAAGCACGCACGAGTTCCACAGCCAGCAAACGAAGCGCGGTCGCGTGACAGACATTCTGCTTGAGGGCGGCCGAGCCCTGATCGGCTCCGAGTTCATCGAGACGTCACTCAGCGTGTCCGGAACGGACATTGCGCAGATCGGTGCCTCTCGCAGCAGCGCGCGGCTGGCGATCGATGCGCGCAATCTGCTGGTCCTGCCGGGCATCGTCGATCTGCACGGCGATGCCTTCGAGCGGCAGATGATGCCGCGCGCCGGCGTCGACTTTCCGATCGACGTCGCGCTCGCCGACACCGACCGCCAGGTCATCAGCAACGGCGTCACTACGGTGTTCCACGCCACGACCTGGTCGTGGGAGCCGGGCCTGCGCAGCGGCGACAATGCGCGGCGCCTGCTCGAGGCGATCGAACGGCAGCGCCCGCAATTTTCCGCCGACACCCGTTTCCATCTGCGGCATGAGACCTACAATCTCGATGCCGAGGACGAGATCAGCCAGTGGCTGGCGGAAGGCCGCGTCGACCTGTTCGCCTTCAACGACCATATGGACGGGGTCGTTGCCGACATCTCCAATCCGCGCAAGCGCAACCGCATGGTGGAGCGCACCGGGCTGTCGAGCGAGGATTTTGACAGGCTGGTCGCGCACATCGTTTCGCGCGCCGCCGACGTTCCGGCAGCGATCACCCGGCTCGCTGCTGCGGCCCGTGCGGCCGGGGTGCGGATGCTCTCGCATGACGATGCGACGCCGGCGATGCGCCGGGGTTTTCGCAGCCTCGGCGTGACCCTCGCCGAGTTTCCGATCAACGAGGAGACCGCGCGAGAAGCCGCAAGCAGCGGCGATGCCATTGTCTACGGCGCGCCGAACGTGCTTCGCGGCGGCAGCCACACCGGCTGGACCAAAGCGTCCGACATGATCGCCAAGGGACTGTGCTCGGTGCTGGCGTCGGACTATTACTATCCCGCGCCTCTGCTGGCCGCGTTCCGCCTCGCCGCCGACGGCGTGCTGCCGCTGACGGAGGCCTGGAAGCTGGTCTCCTCGGCACCGGCGCAAGCGACCGGACTGACCGATCGCGGCACGCTCGCCGCAGGACGCCGGGCTGACATTCTGCTCGTCGACGGCGCCGTGCCGCTACGGCCACGGCTCGTCGCGGTGATCGCCGCCGGAAAGCTCGTGCATCTCAGCGATGCGACGCGACTGCTCAGCGCGGCGCCGGCGGCGCGCGAGTCTGTTGTCGCGGCATAGATCGGTTATGCTGAAGCAATGACAGGTTTTCCCCGCTACGCGATCTATTTCGCCGCCGCCGCCGACAGTGCACTATCGCACTTCGGCGCCGAATTTCTCGGCTACGACGCCCACACCGGCCTCGAGCTGCCGTTCCCGGACGAGGCGCTGCGCACGGCGCCGGACTGGCGCGACGTCAGCGCCGATCCCCGCAAATACGGCTATCACGCCACGCTCAAGGCGCCGATGGCCTTGGCGCCCGGCAAGACCGAAGCCGAGCTTATGGCGGCCTGCGCGACATTCGCCGGCAAGGCGCGGGCAATTCCGCTGATCCGCCCGGTAGTCGATTCCATCAGCGGCTTCATCGCCGTCATTCCGGCCGAGCCGGTCGGCGAACTGCAGCAACTCGCCGCTGATTGCGTCCGTGATTTCGATTCGTTCCGTCCGATCCTGACGGCGGAAGACCGCGCGCGTCGAAAGCCCGAGAAACTCAGCGAGCGGCAGCACGACTATCTCGATCGCTGGGGATATCCGTACGTGATGGAGGAATTCCGCTTCCACATGACACTGACGGGCCGGCTGGACGCGGAACGGCGCGGGCCGATTCTGGAGATGCTGCGGGCGCGGTTTGCTGCGTTGAAGCTCGATACGCTCGCGATCGACCGCATCGCGCTGTTCAAGCAGGATGATGCGAAGGCAAGATTCCGCATCGTGGGCGAGTGGGCGTTGGCGAGGTAAGCCTCAACAAACTCCGTCATTGCGAGCGAAGCGAAGCAATCCAGGCTGCCTCCGCGGAAGCAGCCTGGATTGCTTCGTCGCAAGGGCTCCTCGCAATGACGGGGGAGAGACCTATTTCCCCCACCGCAACGCCAGCGCATCGCGCTCCTTGGCCAGCTCCAATAGCCCCGCCCGCGTGGCCGGGTGCAGCGGCTGCAACGGGTGCCGCACCGCATCCGACTTGATCACACCGCCGGCCTGCATCATGACCTTGCAGGCGATCAGGCCGCATTGGCGGTTCTCGTAATTGATCAGCGGCAGCCAGCGCTCGTAGGCGGCCTTCGCCTCCCCGCGCTTGCCTGCGAAATAGGGATCGATGATCTGGCGAATGCCGTCGGGATAGCCGCCGCCGGTCATCGCGCCGGTGGCGCCGGCATCGAGATCCGCCAGCAGCGTGATCGCTTCCTCACCATCCCACGGTCCCTCGATGTCCTTGCCGCCGGCCTCGATCAAGCTCCTGAGTTTTGAAGCAGCGCCTGCTACCTCGATCTTGAAATAGCGGATGTTGGAGAATTCGCGCGCAAGCCGCGCCAACAGATCGACCGACAACGGCGTGCCCGCGACCGGCGCATCCTGGATCATAATCGGGATGTTGATCGCGCCCGAGAGCACCTTGAAGAATTCGACAACGCCCTTCTCCGGCACCCGGAAGGTCGCGCCATGATAGGGCGGCATGACCATCACCATGGCGGCGCCCGCCGCCTCGGCCTGCTGGCTGCGCGCCGCGCACGCGGCCGAGCTGAAATGGGTGGTGGTAACGATGACGGGCACGCGGCCCGCGACGTGCTCCAGCACCGCATGCATCACGGTCTCGCGCTCGGCATCTGTCAGCACGAACTGTTCGGAGAAGTTGGCGAGGATGCAGAGGCCGTGCGAGCCGGCGTCGATCATGAAATCGATGCAGCGACGCTGTCCGTCGAGATCGAGCTCGCCGCGCTCGTCGAAGATGGTGGGCGCGACCGGGAATACGCCGCGATAGGGGCGCTGGGCCTTGTTGTGAGGCGTAACCGGCATCGGACTCTCCATCCCTGATCTACTCTTATGACTACGGCGCGTAGCACAGCGTCATAGATGTAGCCGCCGCGCGGACCGGCGGCAATGCCGATCGCGCGACGTCGGGATGGAGGCTATCGAAGCTACGCGGTCTTCACCGCGCCGAGGAAGCCTTCGACCGCGACGCGAAGACGATCGGCATCGGCCGACATCTTCTTCACGGACTGGGACAGGACGTAGCCGGCGTTGCCGGTCTCCTGGTTGAGCTTGGCGACGCTGCCGATGGTGTCGGTGACCTCGCGCGTGCCTTGGGCTGCCTGCTGGAAGTTGCGCGAAATCTCCGTGGTAGCCGCGCGCTGCTGCTCGACGGCGGCCGCAATCGCCGTCATCTTCTCGTCGATGCCGCTGATCGAGCCGCCGATGGAGCGGATGGCGGCGACCGCCTGGCCCGTCGCACCCTGGATCTCCGCGACCTGGCGCGAGATTTCTTCCGTCGCGGTTGCGGTTTGCGCCGCGAGGCTCTTGACCTCACCGGCAACCACCGCGAAGCCGCGGCCCGCTTCACCCGCACGCGCCGCTTCGATGGTCGCGTTCAAAGCCAGCAGGTTGGTCTGGCCTGCGATGGCGTTGATCATCTTCACGACCTCGCCAATGCGGCTCGCGGTCTGGTCGAGGATCTCGACCGTGGCGTTGGTCTGCGTGGCCTGCGAAACAGCTTCGCGAGCCTCGCGCGCGCTGGACTGCACCTGTGCGGAGATTTCGCCGACCGACGCCGAGAGTTCTTCGGTCGCGGCCGCGATGGTTTCGAGATTGTTGGTGGCCTGCTCGGCCGCGTTGGAGACCGCCGTGGTCTGGCTGCTCGATTCCGCCACAAGCGAGCGCACGTCGGTCGCGGTTGCATCGAGCTCCTTGGCCGACGCGGCAACGCTATGGATGACCGCCTGCACGGTGTCGTCGAAACTGCGGCACGCGTCATCTACGCTGCCGGACCGGGCAAGCTGGAGCGCCTGCTGCGATTCGCGCTCCTGGCCCAACCGCTCAGCGGTCGCGGCACTCTCGCGCAGGCTTTCGAGCGCGGCGGCCATGGTGCCGAACTCGTCGGGATATCTCGATTGCGGGACGTGCGTCGCATAGTCGCGGGCGCCGATCCGCGCGATGGCGTCGAGGATAGCGCGCACCGGGCGCATCAGGCGATTGCGCACCACGTACACGCCGGCCAGCGTCACGGCGAGCGCGATCAGGAATGCGAGCGATTGCACGACGAGATTAGTGAGGGCCTTGGCCTGAATGGTCTCGGCACGCGCGATCGACTGGTCCAGCGCCTTGGTCGCAACCGCGACGATGAAGGGGAACGGCGACTGGCACAGCGTGTTCCATTCCGAGGCGGGCATCGCGGGCTTGCCGCTGCCGTCGAGATTCTTGGTGATTTCGCCGATCTGCTTGAGAACGCCTTCGGTCTTGGCGCGCGCTTCCTTCGCGGCAGTGACCATTTCCCCGGTCACATCGGGCGCAGCCAGCAGTTCGTCCATGCCGGACCAGCCAGCGGCGATCCCGCCGTTCCAGCCGCCTAACGTCTGCTTCTGGGTCTCGTCGAGCGGCTTGCTCGCATTGATGTTTGGACGCAGCGTCGAGCACTGGCTGCCATAGCGGTCGCGGACCTGCCAGGCGAGGCGACGGACCTGGATCATGCGTGCGATGAAGGGATCGTTCATCCATGCGCGGTTCGACACCGCGGTCGAAGCGAGGTTCGCCGTGTCGATCGCCTTGGTGACGGCGTCGTACCACGAGGCGGTACGTTCCATCTTGCGCTCGGCGCGCGGATGCCTGGCCTCGTCGTAGAACTGCTGGAACTGCGGCGCGGCCTCGCTCCAGCGCTGCTTCAGCGTGCTCGCAAGTTCGTCGCGTCGGGCAAAGTCGACGCCGACGATCGCGGCGCCGATGCCTTCATAGGCGGCCTGCTCAGCCTTCTCCGCCGCTTCGAGCTTTGCCCGCGGGTCGTCGTCGCCGAGCAGCGCGCTTTGGGCGTCGCCGCGATTGTTGCGCAGGGACAGCACGCCGTGGAAGATCGCCTTGTCGGCTGCGGCAAGCCGCGCCGTCTCGATACTGTCAGTATAGCGACCGAAGGCCCCGACCATCTGGATGGCCGTGCTGGCCAGCGCACCAGCCGCCAGCAAGGCCATCAACACCAGGAGAAGCGAACTTACCGATTTCTTAAACATTGCCATGAGTCACAAGGTTTACACTTCAAGAGTGGCCACCTTGCTCAGCGACATGCCAATGTTTCGTTAAGGTTTTAATCGAATTGGCGAGAGTTCCCGATTTGCCGAACCTTTGGGCGGGCCGCGATCGTCACGAAACTTTCGTGAAATCCGGCGGGCGGCGCTCGGCAAACGCGGTGAACGCTTCGCGCGCTTCCGCGGTGCGCAGGCGCTGCGCGAACTGCTCGCCTTCCGCCTGCATCTGCGTGACCAGAGCTTCGCCATTGCGCATCAGCCGCTTGGTCGCGGTGAGCGCGCCGGCTGGCTGGCGGGCGAGCCGCCGCGCGAGTGCGAGCGCCTCGGCGTCGAGCTTGTCGAGCGGCACGACCCTGTTGGCCAGCCCCCATTCCAGCGCGGCCTTGGCCGGCACCGTCTCACCGAGCGCGAACATCTCATACGCGCGGGCATAGCCGATGCGCGCCGGCATCAGCAGGCTCGAAGCAGCTTCGGGCACCAACGCGAGACTGACGAAGGGTGTCGACAATTGCGCGTTGTCGGCGAGCACGACGAGGTCGCAATGCAAGAGCATCGTGGTACCGACGCCGACGGCGCGGCCCTGCACGGCCGCGACCAACGGTCGCGTGCAGCGCGCCAGCGACTGGATGAAGCGGACGACGTTGCGGCTGCCTTCCGACTTGCCCGACGCGACGGCCGCGAACTCGCCGACGTCGTTGCCGGCGGTGAACATGTCGCCCTCGCCGCGGATCAGGATGACGCGAGCCGACGGATCGCGCTCGGCGGATTCGATGGCGTCGGCGAGCTTGCCGTACATCGCATCCGTCAGCGCGTTCTTCTTGTCTGGGCGCGCCAGTGTGAGGATGAGAATTCCGCTGTTGTTCTCGATCCGGACATGCTCGGTCATTGGTCGCTCCTCTTATTCCTCTGGATCTCTTGTGGGGTCTCTTGTGGAGTCTCTTGGAAACTTGTCCTGAATGCTCATCAGCCAGCGCGCGACGATGTCGATCTCCGCGCTGGTAAATCCGTCCGTCAGCACAGCGTTGATCTCGCCAGCCGACGCTTTCGCCTGCGCCAGCGCGCCCCGCCCCTTCGGCGTCAGCCAGACCCGCCAGGCGCGCCCGTCCTCGCGATCGGCCCGCCGCTCGACCAGTCTGGCCGCCGCGGTGCGATCGACAAGGCCGGAAATGCCGGCCGGACCAAGATCGAGCGCAGCGCCCGCCTCGCCCATCAGGGCACCGTCCTGCTTGCCGAGGATGAACAACAGTCCGGCCTGCGCCGGCGTCACCTCGCTCTCGGGCTGCGCCGCCATCCAGCGCCGCAACCGCCGCTGCGCGACGCTCAACAGGTAGATCAGCCGATGGTGTTTGGCCGCGGCCTCATTATTTCGCATGCGAAATATATAGTTGAGGCGGAGAGGATTGTCAAAGGGCGGCCGCTAGGGCGCTCGCGGGCGGCAGCCGTCGAGGAAGATGGCTGCGCACGTGCGCGCACGCCGCTCGATGTCCTTGCACGTCGGCAGCGGCTTGCCGCCATAGATCGCCGCGCGCTGCGGGGCCGATGCGACCATGCCAATCAACATGCCGGCGGCCTCATCGACGTCGTCGATCGTGATGAGCTTCTTCTTCACCTGGGCGCGCAGCCAGCCGGCGAGTGCAATGGCGGTGCGGGAAATGCCGTTCTTGTAGAAGTTCGCGGCGAGATCGGGGAACGCTGCCGATTCCTGCAGCACCATGCGCTGTAACGCCACGACCTCCGGATCGAGCGCGAGATCGGCGCATGCGAGCAGCGCGGCGCCCATGCCCGTTTCGATGTCGACTGCGTCGTTTGCCTGGAGATTGACGTCGGAGAGCAGCCGCTCGAGCCGATCCGCGCACATCGCCTCGAACAGCGCGGCCTTGCCCGGAAACAGCCGATAGAGCGTCTTGGTGGAGATGCCGGCGCGGCGCGCGAGTTCTTCCGTGCTGGTCGCGGCATAACCGTCGACGGCAAAAGCGTGCCGCGCGGCCTCGAAGACGATTCTCTTCGTCTCCTCATCGCTGCGCACTGGCGGCCGTCCGCGCGGGCGGCATTCCGGTGAGGTTTTTTCCTGAGCCATGTCTTTAAATGATGCCTGTCATTCCATTGACAGTCCTAAAGCTAGTCCTATTTTGGAAATTATCAAGTTTCCTAAATAGGGAGCCGGCCCATGACCGTCCATACCGCCCCGACCGCCACCGCCCAGACCGCCGTTCCCGCCAGCGCCCCCGCGGGCGTTCTGCCCGTCCCGCCGACCGCGGTTCGGCAGGAAAAGCTCAATCTTCGCAAGCTATTGCTAGCAGGTGCGGCTGCTGTCGTACTGGCCGGCGCGAGCTGGTATGGCTACGATTACTGGACCGTCGGCCAATACCTCGTCTCCACCGACGACGCCTATGTGAAGGCGGACAACACCACGATCGCGCCCAAGGTCAGCGGCTACCTCGATCGCGTCCTGGTCGCCGATAACGAGCATGTGAAGGCCGGCCAAGTGCTCGCCCGGATCGACGATCGCGACTTCAGGGTCGCGCTCGACCAGGCCCGCGCTGATGTTCAGGCCGCCAGCGCCACCATCTCCAGCAAGGAAGCACAGCTCGACGTGCAGCAGGCGGTGATCAAGGCCGCGCGCGCCACGCTCGATGTCGACCAGGCCAACCTCACCTTCGCTGCACAGGACAACAAGCGTTACACCGATCTCGCCGCCAGCGGCTCCGGCAGTGTGCAGAACGCGCAGCAGGCGCAATCGCGCATTGCATCGGCGCAAGCGACGCTCGAGCGCGACACCGCCAATCTCGCTTCCGCCCTGAAACAGATCGATCTGCTCAAGGCCGAGATCGTGCAAGCCAAGGCGGCCGCAGCACGCGCGGAAGCCGTCCAGCACCAGGCCGAACTGAACCTCGGATACACCAGCGTGGTCTCGCCGATCGACGGGGGGGTCGGCAACCGCTCCTTGCGCGTCGGCCAGTTCGTGCAGGCGGGCACGCAGTTGATGTCGATCGTGCCGGCCGAGGGCGCCTATGTCGTCGCCAATTTCAAGGAGACGCAGCTCACCCACGTAAAATCCGGCCAAGCCGTCGAGATCGAAATCGACATGTTCCCGGGCCAAATCGTGCACGGCCACGTCGATTCCATCGCACCGGCCAGCGGCCAGGAGTTCGCGCTTCTGCCACCCGACAATGCCACCGGCAACTTCACCAAGGTGGTGCAGCGTATCCCCGTCAAGATCGCGCTCGATGCCGAGCATGGACCGGCAATTGCGCTGCGGCCCGGCATGTCCGTGATTCCGACCATCGCAACACGTTCGACCGCGCCGAGTGCGAACGCCGCGGCCGCGCCTAACGCAAAGCTCGTTTCCGGAGGGTCGTGCCATGTCAAACAGCCTCTCAATTTCGACGCCCGCAATACCGGCCGCGACGTCTGATCGCACCGTCGCCGATCCCAACCGCGCGAGTGTAGCGACCTGGATCGCCGTGCTCGCCGCCATGATCGGCTCGTTCATGGCGATCCTGAACATCCAGATCACCAATGCCTCGCTGCTCAACATCGAGGGCGGCATCGGCACCGGCGCCGACAACGGCTCCTGGATCTCGACGTCGTATCTGATCGGCGAGATCATCGTGATCCCGCTGACTGATTATCTCAGCCGCGTGTTCTCGTTCCGCCGTTACATGCTGACGAGCGCGGTGCTGTTCGCGGCCTTCTCGGTCGCCTGCGCCTTCACACATGACCTGCCGTCGATGATCGCGATGCGCGGCTTGCAAGGCTTTGCCGGCGGCGTGCTGATCCCGATGGCGTTCACGCTGGTCTTGACCAAGCTGCCGAAGCCGCAGCAGCCGGTGGGTCTTGCGATCTTCGCGCTGTCCGTCACCTTCGCACCGGCGATCGGCCCGACCATCGGTGGCTATTTCACGGAGAACTACGGCTGGCGCACCATCTTCTTCGTCAACGTGGTCCCGACCGCGGTGATGGTGACCGCGCTCTATCTGACGCTGGAGAAGCAGAAGATGCAGCTCAGCCTTCTGAAGGAAGGCGACTGGGCCGGCATCTTCACCATGGCGATCGGGTTGTCGGCGCTGCAAGCCGTGCTCGAGGAAGGCAACAAGGACGACTGGTTCTCCTCGCCCTTCATCATCAAGCTGGCGGTGATCGCTGTTGTCAGCCTCACGCTGTTCGTCACGATCGAGCTGACGATCGAGAAGCCGCTGATCCGGCTGCGCCTGCTGACACAACGCAATTTCGGCTTCGGGACCATCGCGATGACCATGGTCGGCTTCGCGCTGTTCGGTTCGGTCTACATGCTGCCCGCCTATCTCGGCCAGGCGCAAGGCTACAATGCCGAGCAGATCGGCAATGTGCTGGCCTGGACCGGCCTGCCCCAGCTCGTGCTGATCCCGCTGATCCCGAAACTGATGCGGCGCTTCGACACGCGCTACATCGCGATCACCGGGCTTTTGATCTTCGCCTATAGCTGCTTCATGAACACGGCGATGTCGCCGGACTATGCCGGCGACCAGCTCTGGATCCCGAACATCGTGCGTGCGGTCGGCCAGGCCATGGTGCTCACGCCGCTCACTTCAGTGCTCACGGGCGGCATCGCGCCGCAGGATGCCGCCGCGGCCTCCGGCATCAGCAACATGTTCCGCAACCTCGGCGGCGCGATCGGCACGGCAACGCTCGCGACCATCATCACCAAGCGCGAGCAGTTTCACTCCAATATCATCGGCCAGTCGGTCACGCTCGGCCGCGAAGAAGTCCGCACCCGCATCGCGCAGATGACGGATTACTTCATGGCCCACGGCGTGCCCGACCCCAACGCGGCGCGCGAGCAGGCGATCATCGCGCTCGGCAAAACGGTCAAGCGCCAGGCTCTGGTGATGGGCTATTCCGACACGTTTGCCGTGATTGGCGTGGTGCTGGTGCTCGCCGCGATCGCAGTGCTGCTGACGCGGCGGGTGAAGGCGGCGGGCGGCCCGGCGCACTAACAAGATGCCGTCAAGCCTGGGCTTGTCCCAGGCATTCACGTTCTTTGTGCACTGTGGCAAGGCGTGGATGGCCGGGACAAGCCCGGCCATGACGTTGTGGAGACACTGCCGCAAGCGGGGCGACGTGAAAGCCCCAGAGGCTCGTTACGGCGCGCAGGTAAAACTCGACGCCTCGGCCACCGGACCCGCCTTGTAATGCGGCCAGCTCGGCCAGCGGCACAGCGGCATTGCGCGCGTGACCGCAAACGAAGGCGCCTCGACCTTCTGCTCGGTGACCTCCAGGTCGCCGGGCGCCTTGCCGTTCTCGACCCAATCGACCAGCGCGCTCAGCATGTCGACATTGGCGGGTGCGCCGGAGCCGACATGATCGACGCCGGGTGCGGTGTAGAGCCGCGCGAATTCACCCGTCTCCGTCTTGCCGAGCTTGCGCTCGACGCTCTCGAAATAGCGGATGCCAGCATAGGGGCTCTGCGCGTAGTCGGCCATGTGCTCGAGCATGATCAGCCGGCCGCCACGGGCGCGGAAGCGGCTGAGATCGGGATCGGTCGAATCCATCAGGCCCGAGACTTCGAGCAGCCGCGCCTTGTGCTCCTCCACCTTGTAGGTGGTGACGTCGAGCTTGGGATCGCGCGCGAATACGTATTGAATGCCACCGGCGCCGTAGATCCAGGCGATGCCGTTATTGGGCGCGGGCGGCTGCGCCGGCGGCGCGGTGCCGAGCCACCACGCCATCCAGCCGCCGGTCGGCCCGATCGCGGGGGTGTCCTCACCCGACACGCCCCAGCCCGGATAATCGTCGAGACCATTGGCGAGCGGGAACGGGAATTTGTAGGTCGCATGCAGCGTGTCGACCGCCTTGATCTGCGCTTCGTTAAGACACTGATCACCGCTTTGACCGGCTGCACAGCGCAGCGTCTCCACCTTGAACGCAGCCTTGCAGGCGACGGGATCCTGTACCAGCGCGTCGTCCGAGCCGTCGGCCTTGTCGCAAGCGGCCCGCACGGCGTCGCCGACGAGCTTCACCTGAGTGGGATTGATCCAACCGTCGCCCATGGTGGCAAGGCCCGAGCGGGTGCCGGCATGCTGGAGGCCGACCCAGTTGATGACGGGCACACGCGCAAGGATGCCGTCGAAATCATCGGGATAGCGCTGCGCCATGGTCAGGCCTTCGCGGCCGCCTTCGGACGAGCCCATGAAGTACATCTTCTCTGGCTTCTTGCCATAGGCGCGCTCCATCAGCGTCACGGCGGTGTCGCGCACCTTCTTGTAGGCACGATGGGCAAAGTTCTCGAACGCTTCGTCGTTGAGCGCGAATAGCTGCGGCGGCTCGCCCGGCTTCGATTCGTGGCCGGAATCGGTACCGTAGGTGACGAAACCGCGCGCCAGCGGCGACGGCTTGTCGAAGGGATAGGCCGGCGGCAGCGCGAGGCCGGTGATCAACACGCCATTAAAGCCGCCGCCGCCATATTGCACCGAGCGCCCATTCCACTCGACAGGAAGATTGACCTGGAATTTGATCGGCGGCGCCTTGGGATCGGCAGGATCGATATGGCCGAGCACCTTGCAGAAACCGGGATTGGCCGGCGTGACACGCCCCGAGGGCGTCGGTCCGCGTTCGGCAACAGTGAGCGTGGACGGCGCCTGCAATGTCGCGGAATCGATCTTGATCACATCCGCACCACTGACGAGGCTCTTGCAGACCGCGTCGGCATCCTCCGCCAGCGTAGCCGCCGACGCGGCACTTGCGGCGAGCGCCGCCACCGAGCTCACAAGCAACGCACAAAGCTTCGCTCTCTTCGTCATCGTTTCCACCCGGCTTTCTCGATTTTGTTGCGTTCGACGGTTGGCCGCATTCAATGCAACCTTCGCCCTGCCGTCAATCGCTCACACCGTCATTCCGTTCAGAACGATCCCAGCGCGCTGCCCAGGGCGATCACGACCACCAGCGCCACGAGCGACGTCACGATGCCGACCATCACGATGTCAAGATAGCTGTCGCGATGGGTCAGGCCGCAGATCGCGAGCAGACTGACCACCGCGCCATTGTGGGGCAGGATGTCCAGCGTCCCCGAGCCGATCACCGCCACGCGGTGCATCAGCGCGAGGTCGATGCCGGTGCGCGCGGCAAGCTCCACATAGGTCTGGCCGAGCGCGTCGAGCGCGATGGTCAGGCCGCCGGAGGCCGAGCCAGTCAGCGCCGCCAGGATGTTGGTCGCGACCGCAAGAGAGACCAACGGGCCCCCTTCGATCGCGAGCACCCATTCGCGCACGAGTGCAAAGGCCGGCAGCGATGCGACGACCGCACCGAATCCGACGAGGCTGGCGACGCTGAACGCTGGCAGCACCGACGCATTGGCACCGGCGTCCATGGTCTGCCGCAACGCCGGCAGGCGGGCCCAGTTCAGCGCAATCGCCGTGACGATCGCCGCGGTCAAGGCAACTGCGACCGACCAGACGCCCGCGACGGCCGCGAGCGACGTCTCCCCGAAGCGCTGCTCGGCGAGATAGCTGACATCGAGCCTCGGCAGCACCACGAGCGACATCACGAGGTTGACCGCCACGACCACGATCAGCGGCAGGACAGCGTTCAGCACCGGCGACGGCTGGTCACTGCGATGGCCATGCTGCATTTCCGCCGGATCGAACTCCCGTGCCGTCGTCGCGCGCTCGCGCACGAGCTCATCGGCGGCGGCGCGTTCGGTCGCCTCCTCGACGTCCTCGCCATAACCCTCGCCGGCGCGGCGCGCCGCGGCTTCGGCGCGACGCAGCCACCACAACCCCGTACCGAGCATGATCAGGGAGGCGATGATACCGAGACCCGGCGCGGCAAAGGGCGTCGTGCCAAAGAATGGCATCGGGATCGCGTTCTGGATCGACGGCGTGCCAGGCAAAGCCGACATCGTGAAGGTCGACGTCCCCAGCACGATCGCAGCCGGAATCAGCCGGCGTGGAATCGCAGCCGCGCGAAACAGCGAGCGGGCCATCGGAGCGATGACGAAGAACGCGACGAACAGGCTGACGCCGCCATAGGTGACCAGCGCACCGGCCAGCACGACCGACAGGATCACGCGGCGCTCGCCGAGACACTTCGCCATGAAGGCGGCAACCGACGTCACGGCGCCGCTGTCGTCCATCAGCTTGCCGAAGACGGCACCGAGCAGGAATATCGGGAAGAACTGCGCCAAAAATCCCGCCGCGTTCACCATGAACACCTGGGTGAGGTTCGCCAGCAGCGGTTCACCGCCGAACAGCGCGGCCACGAGCGCGGCGACCGGCGCGAGCAAAAGCACGCTCCAGCCGCGAAACGCAAACAGCACCAGCAGGCCGAGCCCGACGAAGAGGCCGAGAAGACCCATGCCTCAGCACTCCGACAGCAGGACATCGAGATCGGCGGTCGATTGCCGGCCGATATCCGCGCCGTGCTCGGCGAGGAACGTCTCAGCCGCCTGACGCCCTTCGGCGCGCAGCATCGAAACGAATTCCCATTCCGCGTTGAGTTTTGACGAGGCGCCGAACTTCGCCAGCATGTCGCTCTTGACGCGGTGGGTCCGCATCTGGGCCCAGCGCGCGCCCTCGCCGCTGCCGGGGTCCGCGGCTTGGCGCAGCAGCGCGATCATGCGCAGCTCCTTCATCAGCGGCGAGTTGAAGGAGATCTCGTTGAGCCGGTTGAGGATCTCCGCTGCCGTCCGCGGCTCCTCGAGCGTTTCAGTCGGATTGATCTGCACCAGGATCGTATCGTGCGCGTCGCTCTCGCGGATCAGCGGTGTGATGGTCGGGTTGCCGGCATAGCCGCCATCCCAATAGGGCTCGCCGTCGATTTCGACCGCGCGGAACATGGTCGGCAGGCAGGCCGACGCCAGCAGCACGTCAGCCGTGATCTCGGCGTTGCGGAATATCCGTCCGCGCCCCGTGCGCACGCGCGTCGCGGTGATGAACAATTTTATCGGCGAGCTCGCGAGCCGCTCGAAATCGATGCTCTCGGCCAGCACCTTGCTGAGTGGATTATAACCGGTCGGATTGAGATCGTAGGGCGACAACACCCGCGACATCAGATCGGTAAGGATGTAGAAGGGCGACGTATCGAGCGTCCAGCGGCCCATCAACCGGTCGAGCGGCGAGCGCTGGAGCGGGCTGAAGGCGGCAGCCTTCGAGACGCGGCGCCAGTATTGTTCGAGCGCGTCACGAGCGCCTTCGGCTCCGCCAGCCGTCCAGCCATCGGCCAGCACAGCCGCATTCATCGCGCCTGCGGAGGTTCCGGAGATCGCGACGATGGTGAGCCACTTTTCTTCCAGCAGGCGGTCGAGCACACCCCAGGTAAAGGCGCCGTGCGAACCGCCCCCTTGAAGCGCGAGATCGATCAGTACGGCGTCCCGTTCCATGGCAGCACCCACGCAACTGAAGCTCAAATTCGACATGATTTGTGACACGCCGAAGATCGCAGCAGTTTAGAGAGTCATCGCCATGCATTGCAACCGGAACGTGGGGAGATCTAGTGCTCGAATACCAGCCTTGCACCCACCGTGCCTTCGAGGCCACGGATCTGCGCAAGCAGCGCAGCTGAATCCTGGCCGCCGAGATCGGCGTCGAGCACGACGTAGCCGAGGTCGCCGGCGGTCTCCAGATATTGCGCGACAATGTTGATGTCGCGCTGGAGGAACACCTCGTTCAATCGCCGCAGCATGCCCGGCACGTTGCGATGGACATGGCTGAAGCGCGCACCGGCGGGGCGCAGATGCAACTGCACCTCCGGGAAATTCACCGCGCCCGTGGTCGAGCCAGTGATGAAATAGTCGACCAGCTTGCGCGCCACCTCGCCGCCGATGCGCTCCTGCGCCTCCTCGGTCGAGCCGCCGATATGCGGGGTGAGGATGACGTTGCCGAGACCCTGTATCGGGCTCTTGAAGCGATCCGCGTTCGAGGAAGGCTCCACCGGAAACACATCGATCGCGGCGCCCGCGATGTGCCCATCGCGCAAACAGCCTGCAAGGGCATCGAGATCGACGACGGTGCCGCGGCTGTTGTTGATCAGGAGAGAGCCGGGCTTCATCGCCCGCAGTTCCTTCTCGCCGATCATGCCGGCGGTCTCCGGCGTCTCCGGCACGTGCAGGCTGACGATGTCGCTCTGCGCCAAGAGCTCTTCGAGCTTCTCGACCGGCTCGGTGTTGCCGTGGCGGAGCTTGTCGGTGCGATCGTAATAGATCACGCGCATGCCCATGGCTTCGGCCAGCGTCGAGAGCTGCGAGCCGATATTGCCATAGCCGATGATGCCCAGCGTGCGGCCGCGCACCTCGCGGCTGCCGGTCGCGGACTTGTCCCAGCCGCCGTCATGGGCCGACACCGAGCGCGGAAAGATCTGCCGCAGCAGCATCACGATCTCGCCGATCACGAGCTCGGCGACGCTGCGGGTGTTGGAGAACGGCGCGTTGAACACGGGAATGCCACGCTTGCGCGCCGCCAAGAGGTCGACCTGGTTGGTGCCGACGCTGAAGCAGCCGACCGCAAGTAGCCCATCGGCGGCTTCCAGCACGTCGTCGGTGATCTGGGTGCGGGACCGGATGCCGAGCAGCGACACGCCCTTGAGCGCCTGCCGCAGCGCCTCGCCATCCAGCGCCTTGGTCAGGCGCTCGACATTGGTGAAGCCCGCGCTCTTGAACAGATCGACGGCGCTGTCATTGACGCCTTCGAGCAGCAGCGCCTTCGCGCTCCGCTCAGGGCTTTGGCCTGGGGCTGGCATAGAATCTCCATGGATGGCGGCTTTGCCGCAGCTCATAAACCGCGGACAAGGCGCAGCACAATAGGGTTTGGATATGGGGATATGATGGCGCCGGCGCGAGAGGGCCTGGCTGCTCCCTTCGATGTCGTCCTGGCGAAGGCCAGGACCCGTTACCCCAGGGAAGAGTTGTGGCGCGAGCTCGTAATCGCGAGCCTTCGCCAAGCGCAATCCTGTGGTACTGGGTCCTGGATCAGCGCTCGCTCCGCTCGCTTGTCCAGGACGACGTGCAGAGGCAAACAAAGCTGACTGAATCAGCGGACGTCGCCCCATGCGCCCTGCCATCTTCTTCGACTGCGACGGCGTGCTGAACGAGGAGCCGGGCGGCCATGGCGTGCTGGGGCCGGACGACGTCCGGCTGATCCCAGGCGCGGGTGAGGCTGTGCGGGCGGCACGGGAGGCCGGCTATCTCGCGATCATCGTCACCAACCGCGCCCTCGGCGGGATCCTGGGGGACCCAGTATCCCTGGGAAGAACGCAAAACCGATTCGGGCTAAAATCGACCATCCTTCGTGCGGCATGGCAAGGCCCCGCCCGACCGCTCCGTACAACTCCGGTGGACCAACGCCGCCGTCCTCAAATCACATAAAACCCGTGCGTGCCGTCGCGGCGGAGCTGGTCGACGAGGCCGTATTCCCAGTCCAGATAGGCCTGCATCGCGCGCTCGTCGACGTTGGTGCCTTCATAGGGACGGCGGTAACGGTGAGCGGGATCGGGCTTCGGCACCACAAGCGGCGGGCCAACCTCAAGCGCACCATCATAGCCGCCCTCAACCACATAGACCTCCCAGCCCATCTGCGCGAGCCAGGATGCCGTCATGTCGGCGCGCACACCCTTGTCGTCGGTCAGGATAATGCGCGCGCCGCGCACCGGCGCGGCCATGTCGGTCTCCTGGACCAGCTGGCCGCCGGGATAGTGACGGAAGCCCGCAAGATGACCTGCCGCATATTCCTCTGCATCGCGCACGTCGAAGCGATAGAGCGTGTGATCGGTTCGCACCACAAGCGCCGCCATTTCGCTCGCGCCGATGTGGCGAACGCCGGCACGATAGGCGACGTCGCGGGCGTTGGCCGGGCCGCCGTCGAACGGCCCCAGCGCGCCGCGCCGGTCGGCACCGTGATCGAGCGTATGCCGCGCCAGTGTCCAGCCGATGGTACCGTTGCGCAGCGCCCGCACCTTGTTGGGCACACCGGCATTGATCAGCGACTGGGTGCCGATGATCGAGCGGGTGCGGCCGGCGCAATTGACAATGATGGTGGTGTCGGGATCGGGCGCCGCGCGGCCGGCCCGCAGCACCAGCTCCGCACCGGGCACACTGACCGAGCCCGGAATGTTCATAGTGGCATATTCATCAAAGCGGCGGACGTCGAGGATGGCGATGTTGGCCTTGTCCGCGATCAGCTTGGCGACCTCGTCAGCGCTGAGCGAAGGCGTGTGACGGCGCTCCTCGACCATCTCCCCGAACGCCTTTGAATAGGAATTGACGTCCTCGAATATCTGGTAGCCCGCCGTGCGCCAGGCTTTCAGCCCGCCATCGAGCACGCGGACATTGCCGTAGCCGAGCGCGGCAAGGCGTTCGGCGCCGGTGGCGACCAGTCCCTCGCCATCATCATAGAGCACGGCCGGCACGTCCTTGCGCGGCAGCCTCAGCTCGGCCTCGATCGCGATCCTGTCCACGGCCATGTTGGCCGCGAACAGAGGATGGCCGGTGGCGAAGGCCGCTTCGTGCCTGAGATCGAGCAGCGCGATCTCCTCGCGCATCAGCAGCGCGCGGCGGATATCGGCGGGGGTAACGGTCGGAAGCTTCATGGCATGAACCTGGACAGAGACAGGCCATGGCTTTTGAACGATTGCGGCGGCCTTGGCTAGCCACTGCGTCGCATGCCGGCCTCAGCCCGCCGCCGCCACCTGCTTCTCGATAATGCTGGCGACCCGCACCGGGGTCTCCAGCATGGAATAGTGGCCGGCATCGTCGATGCTTTCGAACGTCACGCGGGGATAGGCGAGCCACGTCAAACCAATCCAATGATGCTGTTCCGTTGGTGGCATTTTGCGGACGGCTGCGCCTATCGCGTCGAAGCGCTCCGTAGCCTGCGCCTGATGGGACGCGAATGGACCATCTCTTGCGAAGCGCGCAGCCTCTCGGCGCTGGTCGGCGCCGTCAGAGCCGGCCTCGGCTACGCGGCTTTGCCGACCAGGCTGGGGATGCGCAAATCGCTGCGGCAGGCGAGCGATCTAGCGGACCTGCCGCAGCTCAATGCCGTCGAGCTCGCCCTCGGCATCGCCGAGCGCTGCAACCTGCCTTTCGCCCGCGCGATCGGTAGCATTATCACTGAGCGTTGCGCGCTGGCGTGATGGCCGCAGCTTGCGGCGCGACAGGTACAACAGCACGCCGGTGACCGCGAACAGCGGCATCAGCACTGCTGCAATCATGAACGCAAGCTTGCCGGGCCAGCCCAGGACCGCGCCGCGGTGAATATCGAGCACGCTCGCAATGGCCTTCTCGCCGAGCGTCCTGTCGGCATAGCGCTCTACGGAGACGACCTCGCCGGTGACGGCGTCAACGCGGAATTCGTCGCGCACGCTTTCGAGCGTTGAACCGTTCTGCCACGACCGAACGCGTATCACCGTGCTCTGGCCGGCCGGCAGCATCAGCAAGGCTCGACCGAAATGGCTGCCCTCTTCGTGCAGGAAGGTTGACCACGCGCGATCGAATCCGATCGGCTGAACCGTTTCGCGGCCGCCGGCCCCGCGCGCCGCCTTGGGCTGCATCTTCGCCGCGGCCACCTGCGGGCGCGACAGCAGCCAGACGACGCCATCCTTGTACCAGTCGAACGAGTACCAGAGCCCGGTGAGCGTCATCACCAGATAGACCGGCAGCACCCAGGTGCCGATGACGGCATGCAGCGATCGGTGCAGGCCGCGACCGCTGAGCCCGAGGTTCGGTTTCAGCCATATCTTCACGCTGCTTGCGCGGCGCGGCCAGCGCAGCACGACGCCCGAGATCAGCATCACGATCAGGCCGAGCGCGGCAACGCCGGTGATCTGGCGCCCCCACCCCTTGGAATCGCCGGGGATCAGCAGCCAGCGATGCAGCCTACGCACCATCGTAAAAAATTCCTCGCCGCGCGGTGTTCCCAGCACGTGGACGTCATAGGGATCGACATAGAGCGAGGACGGCTGGCCACCCTGCTCGTCGCGGGCAAAGCGAACATGCACGGCCGCAGACGGGTCGCTCGAAAGCGTCATGGCGGCAACCTTGCCAGCATCCGGCACCGCCTTCAGGCGCGCGACCAGTTCGTCCGGCATCAGCGCCGGCGCCGTTCGCGGCGCGACCTGCATGATGCCAGCATTGAGATGATCGACGATCTCGTCCTCGAAGCCCATGATCGCGCCGGTCAGCGCGATCAGGGACAACAGCAGTGCGAGCGCGAGGCCCGCGATGGAATGAACCTGAAGCAGGAGCGCCTTGATCCTGTGTCCCAGCCTAGTCATCGAATCCGACTCTCTTGACGAGCGCGACTGCAACCTGCTGGTGCCTGCTGATCTCGTCGATCGATAGCGCGTCGGCATCGAACGGGTCCATCTCGGCCACGATCGGAGCGCGCTCCGCCGCGCCAAGCACGGGATATTCGAGCTCGGCGGCGGCAAATATCCGCTGCGCCGCGGGCGCGACGAGGAATTCGAGGAATTTTTCCGCGGCTGCCCGATGCGGCGCGCGCTTCGCGATGGCTGCGCCGATGAGAAGACCTGCACGGCTCTTGCCAGCACGATTTCGATGACAGCGAACGCGCTGGCCATCCACAGGGGCACGCACTTTCGATTCACTTCCAAGTCAGACACAGCATCGAAGCTGGTGCGTCTAGCAGCCGATTTGAATGAAGAGAACCGTAGGTGGACTTGAATCGCTCTAGTGTTGAATCGTTCTAAGAGCGGTCGTGATCACGAGACGATGCGCTGATCCAGCGCCACGTGTCGCCGACGACGCAGCAGTTTTGGCGGGCGCGCAGCGACGGGTCGCCATGTCGCGCAATCAATCCGCGATCCGCGATCTTGCACAACTTTCCCATGTCGTCATTGCGACGGTCGGTATCCGCCGGCTCACGTCTTGTTGTTCAGCTTAACTGCGCAGATATTCTTTACAGTTTATCTTCATATCTGTATTGGATCCACTATGATCAATTCGGCAGACCAACGCCCGTCCGCACGCGCCGGCGCGCTCGCAGAAGACCTGCGTTCGCTGATCGGCAGGCTGAAGCGCCGGCTTCGCGAACAGGCAGGCCCGAGTGACCTGACGCCCTCTCAGGTGTCCATCCTGCTGCGGCTGGAAAAGGACGGCCCGGCGACAGTGTCGAGCCTGGCGCGATCGGAAAAGATGCGTCCGCAGTCGATGAGCACCGCGGTCGCCGTGCTTCAAGCCGCAGGCCTGGTCGGCGGTGCACCTGATCCGGAAGACGGCCGTCAAACCATTCTGTCGCTGACAAAGGCGTGCCGCGACTGGATCCGGGTCGGTCGCGCCGCGCGGCAGGATTGGCTCTCGCGCACCATTTCGGCGCGGCTTTCATTGCGGGAGCAGGACGAACTGGCCGCTGCCGTCTCCTTGCTCAAGCGGCTTGTCGACGATTGACGCGGCCTCGCCGCATCCGTCGCGCGAAACAGTCTGCTGCCGGAAGGATACAATCATGGCTCTCACGACGCTCGACCCGGTCACGGCCCTCATTGTCGTCGACCTGCAACGCGGCATCGTCGGCTCACCACTCGCCCATGCCATGAGCGACGTCGTGGGGCGCGCCAGTGCGCTGGCCGCTGCGTTTCGGCGGCATCGCCTGCCGGTCGCGCTGGTCAACGTCGATGGTGCCGCGCCGGGCCGCACGGAGCGGCCGCGCCCTGCCGGTCCGTTACCCGACGGATGGACCACTCTCATTCCGGAGCTTGATCAACAGCCCGGCGATATCGCCGTGACCAAGCGGACATGGGGCGCATTCGCCAGCACCGATCTCGAAAGCCAGCTGCGATCGCGCGGCGTCACACAGGTCGTCATTGTCGGCATCGCCACCGGCACCGGCGTCGAATCCACCGCGCGCCAAGCCTACGAGGCCGGCTTCAATGTCACCCTGGCCACCGACGCGATGACCGATCCGCGGTCAGAGGCCCACGACTACAGCATCGCAAACGTCTTTCCGCGACTCGGCGAGAGCGGCTCGACGCAGGCGATCATCGAACTATTGGCAACACGGAGCGCGCAAATATGAACTGGCTTCATCTGGCTTCCTATTTCTTTGGCGGCGCCTTTCTGGCGAACGCAATTCCGCATCTCGTCAGCGGCCTGAGGGGAGAGCCGTTCCAAAGCCCGTTCGCGCAGCCGCGGGGGGAAGGGCTGTCCTCGTCGACGGTCAACGTGCTCTGGGGCTTCATCAACATCATCGTCGGGTATCTCCTGGTTTGTCGGGTCGGAGAGTTTGCTCTGCTGGACACGCCCGATGTCGCCGCACTCGGACTCGGCGCGCTGCTCCTCAGCCTCTTTTGCGCGCGACATTTCGGCCGGTTCCACGGCGGCAACACGCCGACGGGTTCGTGAGCGTGGCGGCCGCGGGCACGTTTCGCTCGCTGCGGAACTTCAATTACCGCGTCTGGACTGCGGGCGCGCTGGTGTCCAATACCGGAACGTGGATGCAGCGTGCCGCCCAGGACTGGCTCGTTCTCACCGAGCTCACGCAGCACAATGCGTCGGCTGTGGGCGTAGTGATGGCGCTCCAGTTCGGACCACAGCTCCTGCTGATGCCGTGGACGGGTTTTGTGGCCGACCACTTCAACCAGCGACGAATATTGATCGCGACACAGGCGACGATGGGCGTGCTGGCCCTGGTCCTTGGCCTTCTCACTGTCACCGGCTTGGTGCAGCTCTGGCACGTCTACGTATTTGCCTTCCTGTTCGGCTGTGCCGCGGCGTTCGACGCCCCGGTGCGCCAGACATTCGTGGCCGAGCTTGTCGGCGATGGCGACCTCTCCAATGCCATCGCGCTGAACTCGACGTCCTTCAACGCCGCACGGATGATCGGGCCCGCGATCGCTGGGATTGTCATCGCCTCGATCGGCACCGGATGGGCATTCCTGATCAACGCCGCCTCCTTCGTGGCGGTGCTTGGCTCACTCTCCCTGCTGCGCGCCTCGGAGCTTCGCCCGAACGCGCGGGCCCAGCGGGCCAAGGGCGGCATGACGGAGGGCTTTCGCTACGTGTGGGCGCGTGCGGATCTCAGGGCGATCATGATCATGCTGTTCCTGATCGGCACGTTCGGGCTGAATTTCCCGATCTTCATCTCGACCATGGCGGTCACCGTCTTCCACACCGATGCGCGCGGCTTTGGCCTGCTGTCGTCGACGATGGCGATCGGCACGATCTCTGGCGCATTGCTGGCCGCAGGGCGCGCCCAGCCGCGGTTCGTCTCGCTGCTGCTCGGGGCTGCAATTTTTGGCACCGGCTGCACGCTGGCCGCGCTTGCACCCAGCTACTGGCTGTTCGCAGGCAGCCTGGTCGTGATCGGTGTCGCCGCCCTGACGGTCACCAATACCTCGAACAGTCTGATGCAACTCTCGACCGAACCGAGGATGCGGGGACGCGTGATGGCGTTACGCCTCGGCGTCGCGCTTGGTGGCACGCCCATCGGCGCCCCGATCGTCGGATGGGTGGCGGATCACCTCGGCCCGCGCTGGGCGCTTGGTGTCGGTGCTGCATCAGGCTTTGCCGCAGCGCTCGTGGCGATCCGCGCGATGTCAGCACGCACCTCGAGCGATTGCCGCGAATGAGGAGCGATCTTACGCGATGGCAGGGCTGGTCAGCTCGTCCAGCTTCGACTTGAGCGCGGTGCCATCAGTCAACGCGCGCAACGGCGGCCGCACGCGCAGCCAGGCTGCATCGTCCGTCTGCGTGGCAAGAATGGCCTTGAGCGTCGGAAGGAAGGATGGCGACTTGACCACGATGTCGACCGCGGCCTGCATGCGCGATTCGACATCCTTGCCGTCGATCATCGCCTTGACCAGCTCTGGCGCGATGTTGGCCATGCCGCAGATGGTGCCGGCGCCGCCGCCGGCGATCGCGCGGGCGATGTCGGTCTCATTTCCGACGGTGATGGCGAGTTCGGGCGCCGCGGCGCGGAACGCCTGGAACTGCTTGAAGTCGCCGCTGGAGTCTTTCAGGCCCGCGACTGTCTTGCCGTAGCGCTTGCGCAGGTTAGCTGCAACGCTGGTCGGGATCGCGACGCCCGAGATTTGCGGGATGTGATAGAGCACGGCGCGCAGGCGATCGTCGGCGACGCCGTCGATGATCGCAGCGAAGGCATCCTCGATGCCGGCGGGCGTGACGTTGCGATCGAAGTAAGGCGGCAGGAACAGGACGTGGCGCAGGCCAAGGCCGAGCACCGCGCGCGTCAGGGCGATGCTGTCGCTGATCGCGGGAAAGCCGCCGCCGATGCCGATGCGCTCCGCGGCGACGCCCGCCTTGAGCAAGGCTTCGACGGTCGCGACGCGTTCTCCGACATTGAAAGAAGTCCCCTCGCCGGTGGTGCCGAACAGCACGACGCCGTCGACACCCTTGCCGAACAGCTGCTTGGCATGAGCGACGAGCCGCGCGGAATCTACGCTGCCGTCGGAAGCCAGCGGTGTCGCCGACGCCACCCAGAACCCGCGAATTGCCTCCGTCATGACACCACCCATTGCTGCGGCCTTCGAACTAAGCCTCTGATCTCCAACGATCTTCGGGGCTCATCGAAGCCTTGTTTTTGCTTTACTTTTCACCTTGTACCTTACATACAAGATGGATGCAATTCCCTCGCCGCGATGGCGCACGGGCGCCCGGCCAGATCTGCAAGAGGTCTCACATGGACATGGTGACCCCCGCGGGACATCCCGACCAACTGCTCGGCGCGTTGCGCGACAAACTCGGTGCGGCTGCTGTACTGACCGGCAGCGACGTGCCCGCACGCAATCACAACGACTGGAGCGCGAGCCTGCCGCAAACGCCGCTCGCGGTGATCCGGCCGCTCGATGCACAGGGCGTTGCCGATGCGATCGCAGCCTGCCGGCAGGCGCATCTGCCGTTCGTACCGCAAGGCGGATTGACCGGGCTCTGCCGCGGCGCCTCACCCGAGGCGGGCTGGGTCGCGATCTCGCTGGAGCGCATGACAGGCATCGAGGAGATCGATCGCGCCTCGGCGACGATGACGGTGAAGGCTGGCACGCCGCTGGAGGTGATTCAAAAAGCCGCCGACGAAGCCGGCTTTTTCTTTCCGCTCGACCTCGGCTCGCGCGGCTCCTGCGCGATCGGCGGCAATCTCTCCACCAATGCCGGCGGCAACCGCGTGATCCGCTACGGCATGACGCGCGAGCTCGTGCTCGGCCTGGAGGTGGTGCTGCCTGATAGCACCATCATCACCAGCCTCAACAAGCTGATGAAGAACAACGCCGGCTACGATCTAAAACATCTCTTCATCGGCTCGGAAGGCACGCTCGGCATCATCACCCGCGTCGTGCTGCGGCTGTTTCCGAAGCCGCGCTCGACCATGGCCGCGCTGTGCGCGCTGAAGGACTATGCGGCGGTGATCGCGCTGCTCGACGCGTCACGCTCCGGGCTCGGTCCGCTGCTGTCGGCGTTCGAGGTGATGTGGCCGGACTATTGGGACGTGATCACGACGCGCGCCGGGGTGAAGCCGCCGGTCGCCGCGGGCCATGGTCTCTACGTGCTGGTCGAGGCGCAGGGCACCGACGAGAGTCTCGACGCGCCGCGCTTCCAGAGCTGGCTCGAAGAATTGATGGAGCGCGGGCTGCTGGTCGACGCCGCAGTCGCGCAATCGCTGGCGCAGACGCAAGCCTTCTGGCGCGTGCGCGACATCTGCGCCGAATTCGGCCAAGTACTGGGGCCGCACATCTCCTACGACATCGGCCTTGCGGTGGCGCGCATGGACGAATTTGTCACACGCTGCAAGGCCGCGCTCGCTGACGGCATCAAGGGGTGCGAAAGCGTCTATTACGGCCATATCGGCGACGGCAATCTGCATCTCGTCTCCTGGGTCACGGGTCTCTCCGTCGAGCAGCAGCCGAAGGAGGAGATGGATACGATCATTTACGGTCTCGTCCGCGAGCTGGGCGGCAGCGTCTCCGCCGAGCACGGCATCGGCACGCTGAAGAAGAAGTGGCTTGGATATGCGCGCAGCGACGCCGAGATCGCGCTGATGCGGACACTGAAGGCCGCGCTCGATCCCGATCACCTGCTCAATCCCGGCAAAGTGATCTGAGAGCATATGCGATCGCTGAAGCTCAATACGCCGAAGTCGCTGTCGCAGCGGGTGATGCAGCGGCTGCGCCAGGCCATCATCGACGGCGAGTTCGCGCTGGGCGCTGCGATCTCCGAGGAGATGGTGGCCAATTCCTTTGGCGTCAGCCGCACGCCGGTGCGCGAGGCCCTGGGCCAGTTGCAGGCGCAGGGGCTCGTGGTGATCCGGCCGCAGGTCGGCAGCTTCGTGTTCACGCCGAGCGCCGAGGATATCAACGCGCTCTGCACCTTCAGGATTGCGCTCGAACCCAAGGCCGCCGAGTTCGCCTTTCGCCACGACCGCGACGGTACGGTCGCGGCGATGAGCGAGGCGATCGCAGCGATGGAGCCGGCGGTCACGGCGAAGGACAACATCGCCTACGGGCGCGCCGACGCGGCCTTCCACGAAGCGCTATTTGCCCATTGCGGCAACCACTATCTCGTCGAATCCTACCAGCTCGTCTCCGGCCGCGTCGCAGCGCTCCGCACCAACCTGACCTCGCCGATCGACGTGCGCACCCGCACGTCCTTTGACGAGCATCGCAGGCTGCTTGATTTGTTCGCCCGCGGCGAATTCTCCGACTTTGAAAAACTGATGACGACGCACATCACCAATTCAGGCGTGGTCTATGCCAAAGCCTTGAAAGTGGAAGTGCCGAAAGTGGATTGAACGCGGCTAGCGCCCGCCTTTCGATCCGGGCCTGTCCAGAAAATCCAGCGCGGTGTTGATCTGCTCGAGCTGGTGCTCGATCCTGTCGCGGTCCTCGACCGTTTGCGCCGTCTCAAGCTGTTCGACCAGCTTCTGCTTCCGCGCCAGCAAGTTCTCTATGACCGTACTCACAAGTCCCCCATCGCCGGTCCCTCGGGTGGGAATGTTCGTGGAGGCAGATGGTTCCTGGCCGTCAGGAATGTCCTTGCGCATGGAGCACGCGCAACTCCCGTGCGGGCCGTAGCGGGAAGCCGGAAGACGGCTCGCTGATGAGCATAGGCGGCGCACGCAGTGCTCCCTGGGGCGAGGCGATACTCGCCAGCAAAACCGACGCAACAGGGGTTTGGGCGACGGAAACCGAGAACACCGCCAGCAGCGCGCAGAGCATGCAGAGTCTCATCCGCACCGTCCTGCGATCCGTGATCGGCAGGAACAGGAAAAACATCATCGCCAGGATCAGCAGCGCATCGATCAGAAACATCGGTCTCTCCCTTGAAACTGGGAGGAGGATGACGCGGAGCGGCCGGCCGGTATGTGGACGGCATCACACACCGCCAAGGCGCCCGCGAGGCCGGAATGCCGTTAAGGGAACCGCGGTTCTTCACGTGCCCGTTGGTTGTATTCGGGGCTCCAGAGTCCTATGCGTATGCGCATGGACACCCAAATCATCACCGCCGAAAAGCCCCTGATGGCCCAGGCGCGGCCGCGCAAACCGGCGCCGTTCCTCCCCATGAGCCGCGCCGAGATGGACGCGCTCGGCTGGGATGCCTGCGACATCGTGCTGGTGACGGGCGATGCCTATGTCGACCACCCGAGCTTCGGCATGGCGATCATCGGCCGGCTGCTGGAGGCGCAGGGCTTTCGCGTCGGCATCATCTCCCAGCCGGACTGGCTTTCGGCCGAGCCGTTCAAGGCGCTAGGCAAGCCAAACGTGTTTTTCGGCGTCACCGGCGGCAACATGGACTCGATGGTGAACCGCTACACCGCGGACCGCCGCCTGCGCCATGACGACGCCTATACGGCTGGCGGCGAAGGCGGCAAGCGGCCGGACCGCTGCACCGTCGTCTATGCGCAACGCTGCCGCGAGGCGTTCAAGGGCGTCCCGGTCGTGCTCGGCGGCATCGAGGCCTCGCTGCGCCGGATCGCGCATTACGACTATTGGTCCGACAAGGTGCGCCGGTCGGTGCTGGCCGATGCCAAGGCCGACCTCTTGCTCTATGGCAACGCCGAGCGCGCCGTCGTCGAGGTGGCCAACCGTCTTGCCGCGGGCGAAGCCCCGCGCGATCTCGATGACATCAGGGGCGTCGCGCTGTTCCGCCGGGTGCCCGAGGATTACGCCGAACTGCATGCCGACGATCTCGATTCCGCCGACGAAGGCGCATCGCGGACGAAAGGCTTAACCGTGATCCGGCTGCCAGCGCTGGAGCAGGTCGAGCAGGACAAGGAAGCTTATGCCCGAGCCTCGCGCGTGCTGCACCGGGAGAGCAATCCAGGCAATGCGCGGCCGCTGGTGCAGCGTCACGGCGACCGCGATCTCTGGCTCAACCCGCCGCCGATCCCGCTGACCAGCGACGAGATGGACGCGGTCTACGACCTGCCCTATGCGCGCGCTCCGCATCCGTCCTACGGCGAAGCCAAGATCCCCGCCTGGGACATGATCAAATTCTCGGTGACGATCATGCGCGGCTGTTTTGGCGGCTGCACCTTCTGCTCGATCACCGAGCACGAAGGCCGCATCATCCAGAACCGTTCGGAGGGCTCAATCCTGCGCGAGATCGAAAAGATCCGCGACAAGACCCCCGGCTTCACCGGCGTGATCTCCGACATCGGCGGCCCCACCGCCAACATGTACCGGATGGCGTGCAAGGATCCCAAGGTCGAGGCGGCGTGCCGGCGGCCGTCCTGCGTCTTCCCGGAAATCTGCCCGAACCTCAACACCTCGCATGACGATCTGATCCGGCTCTATCGCAAGGTGCGCGAGACCAAGGGCATCAAGAAGGTGATGGTCGCCTCCGGCGTGCGCTACGACCTCGCGATCGAGAGCCCCGAATATATCAAGGAGCTCGTCACCCATCACGTCGGCGGTTATCTGAAGATCGCACCCGAGCATACCGAGCGCGGCCCGCTCGACAAGATGATGAAGCCGGGCATCGGCGCCTATGACAAGTTCAAGCGGATGTTCGATGCCGCGGCCGAACAGGCCGGCAAGAAATATTACCTGATCCCCTACTTCATCGCGGCGCATCCGGGCACGACCGACGAGGACATGATGAACCTCGCGCTGTGGCTCAAGAAGAACCGCTACCGCGCCGATCAAGTGCAGACCTTCCTGCCCTCGCCGATGGCGACCGCAACGGCGATGTACCACACCGGCGTCAATCCGCTGCGCGGCGTGCGCCGCGGCGGCAGCGACAAGGTCGAGGCGATCAAGGGGCTGCGTCAGCGAAGGCTGCACAAGGCCTTCCTGCGCTATCACGACCCCGACAATTGGCCGGTGCTGCGCGAGGCGCTGAAGGAGATGGGCCGCGCCGACCTGATTGGCTCCCGCCCCGAGCAGCTCGTACCCGCGCATCAGCCCCCCGGCACCGGCAAGGCTGCCGGCACGCGGCGGCCGGTACGTCCCGGCGACAAGACGCAGCGGTTCACGACCAAGGGCCTGCGGGTGATGAAGTAGCGGATGGAGCGGGGTGCGTCCCCGCTCAGCCTGCACTTTCGTGCGCCGTCCAACAAAAAAGTCGAAAACAACCCCATGCACAGTAGCCGGCATTAGCCGGATCAATGGCTTAAGGCACTTTGTCGAGACGTTGACCCGTCGGGCAAAACAGGCGCACGATGTCATCATCGGGCGAATGGGATGAGAAACCCTTACCGCTCCTCAGTATCGACATCCTCATGCTTCACGCCGTTTCCCGCGCGCAGGCTTTTCCGCGCCTGTTCGACCCGCTGCAGGAAACCATTCAAGCCAACCGGAGACTACTCCGCCAACCGCGCGAGCGGCCCCGCAGCCGGCTTCTGTTCACCGAGCGCCTGGCCCTGCGCCATGCGTTGGCGGATCATTGCGACAACCGGGCCTACCTGCTCGAACGCGCGATCATGTGCGTCATCGCCGGCAACGGCCAGTTTCGTCAGGTCGTAGACGTCGATCCGGTCGCGCGCGAGTTCGGTTCGGTAGGGCTCCTGGGTCGGGTCGATATCGCCCAGGCGGGCAACGTCACCCCAGATCGTCTTCGACAACGAGAGCGCGCCGTCGTCCCGCGAGACAAACAACGAGATCGGCGGTCGCGCGCCGCCCATCCGGTTCAATTGCGAGCGGAAGACATCGACATCCACGTCGGGAGCCACCAGCATCACATTCTTCAGCTTGCTGCGTCTCGACGCGACAGCCGTGGCACGGATCGCACGCGTCCGCAGCGCTTCCAGCGCGATCCAATTGCCCATCGAATGAGCCAGAAGATAGACTTCACTGACGGCGGGCGAGCTATCAAGCGTGCCCAATAGATTGTCGAGCGCGTCTCGCGAGAAATTGGCGCTTTCCCGATCATAGGTATAGGCGCGCAGCCTCAATTCGCCGCGCGATGGCCAGGTGAAAAGCACGGGAACGACTGGCACCTTCGAATCGTGAACGATCTGCGCGAAGCGATAGACCGCATCATCGAAGCGGTTGTTGAAGCCGTGGACGAAGACAAGCACCTTGTTGCGACCGGTCTGCTTCATGGTCGCAGTGACAGACGCAGCAAAATGCGTCCTGTCGAGATAGTCCGCCGACACGGTCGTGAAATCTCGTTGGGGGTCACCGGGCAGGCCCGCAGGCCATTGCACCTCCCCGATCTTCCGCGAAGCATCGGGCGGTATCGAGACCGTCACCTCGGCAAAGGACAGCTCGTCCGAACGCTCACCGCTGAACATCTCGCCGGGATCGAGATCCGATCGCTTGCGATTGGTGACGACATAGATCGGGACATTGGTGTTTCCCGCGGCGACCTGCGCTGTGGGAATGAGAACGCCCTGCGACGGACGTCCGGCGCAGCCACCGAGCACCGTTGCGACCGACAAGGCCAACAAAACCCAGGGAGCAATGATGCGACTTGTCCCGGCCAACGACAACACTCACAACTCGACGCAAGAGAGCGACAATCCAACATCCGAGGCGGCCGAGGCGGCACCGGATATCGACCAGTCTACACCGGCTGAGCGTGCACGGATGTCGCAGCGGGGCAACACCCGACCGGCGACAGTTGCGGAACCCGGTCTTGCAGACCAAGATTAAGTGAAATGGTTAAGAGGAAGATGTCGAACATCTCGCGTGGCACAAACTGCATATGCATTGCTGCGGCAGCAACAGCCTCGCTTTGCGCGATCGTTACAGGCCTTTGACGTTTTTGGAGAAGATACGCACCCGCTCACCTGCACGCTTACCCTGCTGTGCGAAGGCGTTTGACGCGACGCGCTCGACCGCATCGCGGAGGCGGATGAATTGAGTTTCTCTTTCGCCAGGCCGCGTGCCCTTTGTTCCGTCGAGGTCGTCCAGCGCACTGCTGCTGATCTCGCAGTCGACGATCTTGGCGCCGTAGGTCATCGTAAACAGAAATGCCATCCGCGCCGCGTCATACCCGAGAGGCTGGCCGCGCGTCAGCAGAATTGCGTTTTCCTCTCGGGGTGGGCGCAACAATTGCCAGCCTTCAGTTTTCACCGGATGCGCAGAGCGACGACGCTTCGGTCAGGCGGCTCGCCCGCGACGCGAAATCCTGGAACACAGCGACTGCCTCGCCAATATTGTGGCAGCCGTGGCTGTCCAGCGACGAATGGATGCGAAGGTCGAACAGCTCCATCCAGAACAAGGGGGCCTCGGGCGAGCCAGCTCCCAACGCTTCGAACATGCTGATCTCGCAGTCCCCGACACGTTCGATCGCAACCGTCCGGGCGCCGTGAGCGATATGGGGAAGTCCGAGCAATTTTCCGTAACCTCGCATGATCTTCAAGTTTACAGACGCGTCGTCGTCACAACGGGACATCGAGGCCTTCGGAGTTTGGGGAGAGGGGCTGCCCTCGAGGGCAGACAACCGATTTAAGTCACGCGGCACCCGGTTTCTTGTTATCGTAAGCCAATTATTTGATTTTCCATGCCGCGAGCGCGATCCGCGAGCCAAGGGACTCAAGGCCGCTGCGGCAACGACGAAAGGGTTCGGCGTGCCGGCTGCCCATTCGCCCCATCTGGAAACAATGCCCAGCGCCACCGGCGGAATCGCTCGCTTGGTATGGGCGCGCTTGCTGGACGCCGGTATTCCGGCGGACGGTCTGCTGTCAAAGGCCGGATTGACCCTCGCGCAGATCGAGGACCGCAAGGCGCGCGTGAGCGTCGAAAGCCAGATGAAATTTCTGGAGCTTGCCGCCGAGGCCCTGCAAGACGACGCTCTCGGGTTCCACCTGGCGCTGGACTTCGACCTGCGTGAAATTGGCCTGCTCTACTATGTCGCGGGGTCCTCCAGGACAGTCGCCGAAGCCCTGGCCAAGGCCGAACGCTATTGCCATCTCGCCAATGAGGGGATTTCGCTGCGATTTGCCGCGAAGGACATGTCGATCACGCTGAGATATGTCGGTGTGGAGAGGCGGTCGGATCGGCACCAGATCGAATTCTGGCTCACTTCGATCATTCGCATGAACCGCGTCCTGACAAATCGCCGCCTGGTGCCGAGTCGCGTCAAAGTCGCCCATCGCCGTCGAACGACGCCCGCGGAGGTCAGGTCGTTCCTGGGCTGCGAGATCGAGTTCGGAGCGGATATCGACGAGATCGTTTTCCCTCGACCCGTGGGGCTGATGCCGATCGAGAGCGCCGACCACCATCTGAACGATCTGCTGGTGACCTTCTGCGAGGAGGCGCTGGCGCACCGGAAGCCCGGCGGGGTCTCGCTCAGATCGAGCATCGAGAATGCAATCGCTCCACTGCTTCCCCACCGCGAAGCAAGGGCCGAGGAGATTGCACGCCGGCTCGGCATGAGCCACCGCACGTTGGCGCGGCGCCTCGCCTCGGAGGGGCTGACCTTCACCGGCATTCTCGATCAATTGAAGATCGATCTTGCCAAGAACTATTTGAAAAAGGACGAGCTGCCGATTTCGCAAACCGCCTGGCTGCTCGGCTACGGCGAAGTCAGCGCGTTCACCCACGCGTTCAAGCGCTGGACCGGAATGACGCCAAGACAATGGCGCGCCGCGGGCGATCCCAAACGCGCCGACGACGTCAACGATATGCCCCCGCGCGCAAAGAGCGCGCGGGCAAGCTAGTTCTGGCGGCAACGCCCGGCGCCGACGGCGCCTGCGCTATTGTTTGCCGGTGCCGACGGTATCCGTCGCGCTGTCCGCCGTATATTCGAGGCTGAACCGCCCAACGCCGGTTGGCTTGGCTTCAAAGCGCACGGTCTTCCCCGCGAGCGCGGCGAGCGTGCCGGATGCAAACCTGAAGCGTGTTTTTCCAGAGCTCTCGTTGCCAACCGGCTTGCCATCCTTCATGACGACAGACGATGTACCCTCGATCGCCTGGCTCACTGCGAGCCCCCCGGGCATCCGGTATATCCCTCCTGCAGCCAGGAATGTGGCCTGAGAACCATCCCATTCCTGGGTCGAAGATCCCGTATACACCGCGCCCTTCAGCGGGCCATCCGCGCCAAAGCAAGCGAATTGGACGTTGGTGAGCCGATGCCCATCTCGGTCCCCGATGGCTTCCTGACTTATCGTGCCGACAACGCTGCAGTCCAGTCGTCCGATCGTTTCCGCCCTCGCGGATCCGCTTGCGCACATGCAAGCCAGGATGGAACAGGCAGCCATAAGGGTAGAGCGCGTGATCATTGAAATCTCCCCTGCATGCGCGTGCTGCGCACGCGCGCGATCGAGTAGAGCTGATCAAAAGAAAGACTTGATCCGTTGAGGCTTAGTGCCCGCCGGTAGCTCCGACGCTGCCGCTTGGAGATCGGGGCCTCGGCACGCCCCTCTGGCAGCTCATGGTAGCGACCGAACCATAGACCTGCGCGAAGTGGGCTGGAAGAACGCAGGGTGAAAAATCGATCCGGCAACCACCCAAAATGGGTCATCGCCGATGACCAACTTCACGGCGACTCCAATCCTCACCGATCCACCGGCACGCCGGGTCCGAGATGATACCGGCTGGAAAAAAACACCAGCGGCGTGGTGTCGCGATAGTCGCAGGTCGAGACTTCGGCGATGATCAGCGTGTGGTCGCTGACATCGACGTGCCGAGTGACCTCGCAGGCGAAGTAGGCGATGCATCCCTGGAGTCGCGGCAGGCCGTCCACGATGTCGTAATCCGGGATCGCGCCGCCGTTCGGCTGGCTCGCGAAGTGCCGCGACAGATCCCGGCCGTGGTCCGGCAGGACGTTGACGCAATAGCGGCCGGTCGCCGAGATCGCCCGGTGCATCCGTCCCGGCATCACGGAGACCAGCACGGTGGGCGGCGACAGGCTGACGGTGACAAAGCTGTTCGCAGTCATGCCGCAGACGCGCCCGTGCTCGTCCAGCGCGGTCAGCACCGCAACCCCGGTCGCAAATCGCGACGCGGCTTCGCGAAACGACGCCGGATTGGCGCGCTGCATGTCAGTCCTCGCTCGCATCGATCCTCACGCAATCGCCCGGACGGGCTCAGGGGGCGCCGACATGCGTTCGATCCAGGCCTGGATGCGCTGCGGCGTGGAAATGCGGTCCCACTGCCGATCCGGGTAGTTGAAATTCTCGGTGAACTCGTTCGCCAGCGCGGGATTCTGGCTCATCGCGCCGATCAGCATGCCCAGCGCTTCCGTGGGCGGCTGCAGCATCACATTGGTCCAGCGTGACGCCGCCAGCACGCGATCCTGCCGTTTCAAATCGATCTTCTCGCACAGCCGTGCGTCGAGCGCGTCGGCGTTGACGATCTCCTCGCCGAGCACGAAGGCCGCATAGGAGGCGACATTGGCGCCCTGGCCCATCATGGGATCGACGATGGCATGAACGTCGCCGAGCGCGATCGCACATTTGCCGTCGTCAAACTCGACCATCGTGTTGCGCACTGTCGGGACCACGCCGCCTTGCAGCAGATCCTGCGGCTGTGCGAGATCGAAGCGCGCCGTATCGATCCGGTCATAGGTGGTCGGGTGGTGCTTCTCCAGCTTGCCCAACAGCACCTTCAAGAAGTGTTTCGGGTTGTCGTCGTAGCTGAGCGTGGCCAGCTCCTCCATGTCGCCGCCCGGCACGTTCTCCATCAGCAGCGCGTTGGCGACGCCGCCGAAGGTGATGGTCGGGATCACGATCATCTCGCCATGGCCGGGTGAGACCGAGAGCGTGACGTTCATGGGATCGGGCTGCCGCACGCCGGTGTAAAGCCCGACACACAGTCGCCGCTGCGGCTGCGAATAGGGCGTGTGCTCCGGCCGGTAGGTGAAGAGCTGGCCCAGCGGCCCCTTGCCGGTCGAGACGACCAGCAGGTCGAAGCGCGCGACCAGCGGACGGACGTCGCGCTCCTCGATGCGGCGGTATTCGATCTTGCCGCCGCGCTTCATGAAGTCCTGCATCAGCGCAGGAAGATATATCCGGTAGTCGACGGCGCGGCTTGCCTTCGAGAAGTCACCGCGGAAGCTCAGCGGCTGCGGAAAATTGAAGACATGATCGTGGTAATAATAATGGTCCTTCGGATCAGCCCAGTGATTGACGCCGAGATAGTCCTCGCGCGCGATGGTCACGTGGTGATGCGCGACGGTGTTGAGGAGCCGGATATTCCGGTAATCCTCCGGCGGCCGATCGGTGATAACAGTGGCGTCGACGCCATGCTTCTGCAGGTAAAGCGCGAGATGCAGGCCTGCGATTCCAGCGCCGACGATTCCGATGTTGCGTGCCACGCCGTCTCCTCCCCTGTAATTGCCTGTTTTGAGGAAGCCTAACGAGCCGCCGGCTTGCGCACTACGGAATATATTGGATATAATTTATTCCAGATCGGAATGAATTATGGACCGAATTGATTGCCTGCGGGCTTTCGTACGCACGCTTGAGGCCGGCAGCTTCTCGGTTGCGGCCAAAGAACTCGGCATTGGCCAGCCCGCCATCAGCAAGCGCATCGCCATGCTGGAAAGCGAATTCGGCACGCAGCTCTTCCTGCGCACGACCCGCACGCTCAAGCCGACAGCCGAGGCGCATCGGATCTACGACCTCGCGCGCCAGATCATCGAAACCTTCGACGTGGCGAAGTCGAGTGTCGATGAGACCGCGCCACGGCCCACAGGCACGCTCCGGATCGGCGTTCCCTCGTCGTTCGGACGACGCTACATGATGCCGGTCATCGCCGAATATGTGCGGAATTATCCGGAAGTTCGGGTCGACATCCGCTTCAGCGAGCGGTTCGTCAATCTGGTGGAAGAAGGCATCGAGCTTGCCTTGAGGATTGGAAACCTGGAGGCGAGCACGCTGGTTGCCCGCCGGCTCGGGACTGTGCAGCGCTATCTGGTTGCGACCCCCACCTATCTGCACGGACGCCCGATGCCGCGCACGCCGGATGACCTCAGCTCACACCAGTGCATCGTCTATTCGCGCATGTCCCCGGCGCACCAATGGACCTTCGAATCCGAGCATGGCCGTCACGTGGCATCCATCACTGGACCTATTCACGTCGATGATGCCGATGCGATGCAGGAGGCGACGATGCAGCATCTCGGTATCGCCATCCTGCCCGACTGGAATGCCGCGGACGGCCTTCGCCGCGGCGAGCTCGAGCATGTGCTTCCGGACTACACCATCGCGGCATTGCCCTTGCACGCGGTCTATCCGGAGACGCATTGGATGTCGCTGCGGGCGCGAAGCTTCCTGGATCTGCTGGTCGAACGCGCCGAGTATTTTGTTCAGCCTTCATCGCATACCCCCGCAGCCAACGCAGGCGGTTGACGCCGTCCCTGCCATCATTAAATGACGCCCATGAAAAAAATCGGATTCCTCTCCTTCGGACACTGGACGCCCTCGCCGCAATCGCAGACCCGCTCGGCCGGGGACACGTTGCTGCAATCCATCGAGCTTGCCGTCGCGGCGGAGCAGCTCGGCGCGGACGGCGCCTATTTTCGCGTCCATCACTTCGCGCGCCAGCTCGCCTCGCCCTTTCCGCTGCTTGCCGCTGTAGGAGCCAGGACCGGCAAGATCGAGATCGGCACCGCCGTGATCGACATGCGCTATGAGAACCCGCTCTACATGGCGGAGGACGCGGGCTCCGCTGATCTCATCGCCGGCGGACGGCTCCAGCTCGGCATCAGCCGCGGCTCGCCCGAGCAGGTGATCGATGGCTGGCGCTATTTCGGTTATCAGCCGGCCGACGGCCAGACCGACGCCGACATGGGCCGGCGCCACGCGGAGGTGTTTCTGGACGTCCTGCGCGGCGAGGGTTTTGCAAAACCCAATCCGCAGCCGATGTTTCCAAATCCGCCTGGAGCGCTGCGCCTTGAGCCGCATTCCGAGGGCCTGCGCGAACGGATCTGGTGGGGCGCCGGCTCGAATGCGACAGCAGTGTGGGCGGCGAAGCACGGCATGAATTTGCAGAGCTCGACGCTGAAGAACGACGAGACCGGCGAGGCTTTCCACGTGCAGCAAGCCGCCCAGATCCGCGCCTATCGTGCCGCGTGGAAGGAAGCCGGCCACACCCGCGAGCCCCGCGTGTCCGTCAGCCGCAGCATCTTCGCGCTGATCGACGATCGTGACCGCGCCTATTTCGGCGGAGAGCGCGGAGGCGAGGACCAGATCGGCTTCATCGACCCGCAGACCCGCGCGATCTTCGGCCGCTCCTATGCCGCGGAGCCGGATGCGCTGATCGAGCAGTTGCGCCAGGACGAGGGGATCGCCGAGGCGGATACGTTGCTATTGACCGTTCCCAACCAGCTCGGCGTCGACTACTGCGCACATTCGATCGAGGCGATCCTCACGCATGTCGCGCCGGCGCTGGGGTGGCGTTGAGGCGATCTCCTGGCATCTACCCCGCAGTCTCGCGTCTACTGCTCAAGCACGTAGGCGCCGGGCGCATCAGCCAAAGGCCCGTCTTCTCGTTGTGCGCTTGCCGGCAAGAGGGCCGGCACGGGTTGACCGGAATGTACGGCAAGAAATCGCGTCCACTCGGTCCACCATGATCCTTCGTGGGACGGCGCACGCTCGATCCATTCGTCCGCGCCTAGATAGGGATCTTGGGCCTTCTTGCTGAGCACCTGATAGCTATGCCCCTGTTCGCCCGGCGGCGCGACGATGCCCGCATTGTGTCCGCCACTCGCCAGGACAAAGGTGATGTCAGCATGGGCAAGGAGGTTGATCTTGTAGGTCGATTTCCAAGGCGAGACATGGTCGCGCAACGTCCCAACAACGAACATCGGCATGTGCAGATCCGAGAGCGCGACCGGTTTGCCATCTGCCTGATAGCGACCCTCGGCGAGGTCATTGTCGAGGAACAGGCGCCGCAGATAGTCGGAATGCATTTGATAGGGCATGCGCGTGGCGTCGGCATTCCAGGACATCAGATCGCTCGGAACGGCTCGCTCTCCGACCAGATAGTCACGTACAACGCGCGACCAAAGCAAATCGTTGGTCCGCAACATCTGAAAGGCTCCGGCCATTTGCGCCGTTCCAAGCACGCCTTGCCGCCACATCATGTCCTCCAGGAACGCGACCTGGCTTTCGTTGATGAACAGGGTCAGCTCGCCGGCCTCGGTGAAGTCGGTTTGCGCCGCGAGCAGTGTCACCGTTCGCAGGCAATCGGGTCGCTCGCGACCCAGCCTGGCCGCCGCGATCGACAACAGGGTTCCGCCGAGGCAATAGCCCGCAGCATGGATTGCCTGTCCGGGCCGAAGCGAATTGATGGCGGCGATCGCGGCATCCACTCCGAGCTCACGGTAGTCTTCGAGACTGAAATTGCGATATTCGGATGTGGGGTTCTTCCACGAAATCATGAAGACGGTGAACCCATTTTCGACGAGGAAGCGCACAAGAGAATTACGCTCCGACAGGTCGAGAATGTAGTACTTCATGATCCAGGCGGGAACGATCAAGACGGGTTCAGGCCGCACGGTCGGCGTCGTCGGAGAATACTGGATGAGCTCGATCAGCTCGTTGCGATAGACGACTTTGCCGGGGGTAACGGCAACATCCTTGCCAACCACGAATTTCTGATCGCTTCTGAGCTTTGAGCCGGCGAGCACGGCTTGCCAATCCTCGATCCAGTTGTGCAGGCCATAGACGAAATTGCCGCCGCCGGTCTCCATGATCTTGCGCAGCACCTCGGGATTGCCGATGGCGAAATTCGTCGGAGCCACCGTGTCCAGACATTGCCGAAGAGCGAAGTCGACAATCGCTGCGTTCGAACGGGACAGTCCGTGAATCCCGGTCGTCGCCGAATGCCACCATTGTTCGGTCAGCAGGAAGGCCTGGGCCGAGAGATTGAAGGAAGGCAGCTCCCAATCCGAGCTCGAGAAACGGCGGTCGTTCTCCAGCGGCCTGGTCACCGTCCAGGGCTGGAACGTTGCATGCCGCGGCACCATGGAGTCGACAAACTGAAATGCATTTTGCATGGCCTGACCGGCAAGACTGGCCTGCTTTCCGGGTGACGCCAGGAGATGCAGCTGCCAGTCGGCAAAAGCCAAGGCCAGTGCTGCCGGCGAGACCCCGCCGGTCAAGCGCGCCAACGCCGCGTGAAAGGATCGATCGATGGCATCTGCGGCATCGGAGTCGGACGGCGGCACTGCCCTCGCGCCCTCATGGGGCGGGGCCTCCAGCAGAACCTGTTCGGAATTCGATGCTGCGGGAAGGCGGCCGACGGATGCTGGAGGCGACACGGTGAACTCCCTTGACTTGCTACAGCCTATCCACACTGCCCGAGGCCGAATTGAGCTGCATCAACTCCGGAGATTGTGCGACGCTCAGATCATGTACTGGCCGCCATTGATCGACAGCGTCGATCCAGTGATGTAACCTGCATCCTCTCCCGCCAGGAACACGACTGCGCGCGCAATCTCCTCCGGTCGACCGAGACGGCCCACGGGAATTTGCGGCAGAATGCTTTTCTCCAAAACCTCCGGCGGCACGGCGTCCAGCATCTCGGTATGGACATAGCCGGGGCAGATGGCATTGACCGTGATTCCGAGGCGCGCCGTTTCCAGCGCCAGCGCCCTGGTGAATCCAAGTTCGCCGGCTTTAGCCGCACAATAGTTGGTCTGGCCGAACTGGCCTTTTTGTCCGTTGATCGACGAAATATTGATGACGCGGCCATACTTGCGCGCGCGCATGCCCTCGATCACCTGCCGACACATGTTGAACAAGCCGTCGAGGTTGGTGCGGATCACGGCATCCCATTGCGGCCGGGTCATCTTGTGAAGCGTCGAGTCACGAACGATGCCGGCATTGTTCACTAGAATATCGATCGGTCCAAGCGAAGCCTCGACGGACCTCACCCCGGCCGCACAGGCATCAAAGTCGGAAATGTCCCACTGATGAGCAGAGATGCCCGTTCGGCTCGCGAAGGCTTCGGCCGCCGCGGTGTTCGCGGCGTAGGTCGCTGCAACCAGGTAGCCTGCCGCCCGAAGCGCTTGAGATACAGCCGCACCAATCCCTCTGGTGCCGCCCGTCACCAATGCCACCCGTCCCATGCCGGTACTCCTGCCCCGAACTCAAACGATATCCGGTCTGCCTGCTGCCGCTTTGACGTGGGTCAAACCCCTCAATGGCGACATGTGCTGCTCTCCCCCTCGAGAGCGGAACGGGAGGCACGCATGTTCAAAGACTTACTGGTGCACATTCCCACTGAACGGTCACCGCGGCCCGCCATTGATGCTTCTGTGTCGCTTGCGATGACCGCTGGCGCGCGCCTTGATGCAATCTCGACGGGATATGCTTCGACCAATGTGCCGTTCGTTGCGGAGGGCGGGGCAGCTATCGCATCCTCGCTGCAATTCGAATACGAACGCGCGCTGGAGCGAGCCGACGCGGCATTGCAGGTTTTCGACGCCGAGGCGAAGAACGCCAAGATCACCTATGGAAAATGCGCCCTGAGCGGAACCATCGCCGATATCCGTTCGAGAGTAGCGGCTGCGGCGCGGCTTTATGATCTGACGATCGTATCCCAGGGAGATCCTGATCGCGAGACGTTCGACAACCAGCTCCCGCAGCATATCCTCTTGCAGGCAGGCGGGCCGCTGCTGTTCATTCCCTACACTTTCCAGGGCGCGTTCAAGGCATCTCGCATTGGCATCTGCTGGGACGGCAGCCGCCTCGCGGCCCGCGCCTTGCGCGACGCGATGCCATTCATCACCCGAGCGGACGCGCTGACGGTCATCACGTTCAACGAATCCGAGGTGCCGGCCGACGCATCACCCGACCGGCTGGTGAAACACCTCGCGCGCAAGGGGCTGACGGCGAAAACCGTCTTGCTACAATCGGACCGAGGGAACGTGCAGTCCAGCATTCTGTCGATCGCCGCGGATGAAAGCCTCGATCTCCTCGTCATGGGAGGCTATGGGCATTCCCGGCTTCAGGAAACGGTGTTCGGCGGCGTGACACGGCAGATGTTCCGCAGCATGACCCTTCCCGTCCTGATGTCACACTGATGGAGCACAAGTGAGTACATATCTGCGAATGGAACGCGTCATCGCCGGCGGCATCGTCGCTGGGGCTTTGGTTCTCCTCTCCGACCCAACTGCGGCTTCGAACGTCGAGCAAGGACGGCGGCTTGCGCTGCTGTATTGTGCAAAGTGCCACTCGACCGACAAAGCCAGCCCAAGCCCTCTCAAGATCGCTCCTCCGTTCAGAACATTGCACGAGCGATATCCGATCGAGATGCTGCAGGAGGCTCTCGCCGAGGGCATCGTCACCGGGCACCCCTCAATGCCGGAATTTCGCTTCGATGCCGATCAGGTTGGAGACTTCATGGCCTTCCTGAAGACGCTGGAAAGATGAGCATCTTCGGCGCGGCCTCACCCCGCCTTCACACACGCATCGATTAGCAGCTTCGCCGCTGCGAGCGCCGATTGCGCGGGGCCATCTTCGGATTGCTGGCCGGTGACGTAGATGCCTTCGATCAGCAGCAGCAGCGCATCGCCGAGCACGGCGGGGTGGCGCGCGCCCATGTTGGCGGCGAGTTCGCGCAGGCGCTTGCGGAAGACCTTCTTGTGCGCTTCGGCGACCTGGCGCGCCGGATTGTCCCGCGCCGGATACTCCACCGTGGCATTGCTGAGGCCGCAGCCGCGATAGCCCTTGCGCACGGCGCGCGACGACAGCTGGCCGATATAGGCGAGCACATGATCGCGCGCATCGGCGTAGGATTTGCCGCCGGGGCGTTCGAAATTCCCCCAGAACTCCAGATCGTAGTCGCGCAAATAGGCGGCGGCGAGATCGTCCTTGGAAGCGAAGCTGCGATAGAGGCTGGGTTTTGTCACACCGGCCCGGTCAACCACCTCGTCGACGCCGACGGCGCGGATGCCTTCGCGGTAGAACAGCTCGCTCGCGGAAGCGCGAATCCGGTCGGCCGCCCGGATCGGGGGCTCCGCAGGTGCAGCGACTTTTTTCTTCATGGGCGCCGTCGCCTCTCGGATGGGCTTGACAATGTTACTGACCGGTACGTACTAATACCGCATCGCAATACGTACCGGTAAGTAACATGCCCCCTGCCTCTATTCAATCCACCCCCGTCTCGAAGCGGCCGTTCGGCCGGAACTATGCCTTCGTCGTCGTTGCCGTGATCTTCCTGGCGCTGCTGGCTTCAGCGGGACTGCGCGCCACGCCGGGCGTGCTGATGCTGCCCTTGCAGAAGACCTTCGGCTGGGACGTCAGCGTGATCTCGTCGTCGGCCGCAATCGGCATCTTCCTCTATGGCCTTGCGGGTCCGTTCGCCGCCGCCGTGATGCAGCGCTTCGGCATCCGCCGCACGGTGCTGGGCGCACTGGTGCTGATGAGCGTCTCGACCGGCGTGAGCTACTTCATGACGGCACCATGGCAATTGTTCATGACCTGGGGGCTGCTCTCCGGCATCGGCTCGGGCGCGGTCGCCAACGTGCTCGGCGCCACCATCGTCAACCGCTGGTTCACCACCAATCGCGGCCTCGTCATGGGACTTTTGACCGCGAGCACCGCCACCGGCACCCTCATTTTCATGCCGGGCCTTGCGGCGCTGGTCGAATGGGGCGGCTGGCAGCCGGTGGTGCTGACGGTGGCGGCGTGCTGCGCGGCGCTGATTCCGCTGGTCTATCTGCTGGTGCCGGAGCGGCCAGCCACGATCGGCCTGCGCTCATATGGCAGCGCGCATGAGGATCAGCCCGCAGCAGCAGCGCAGGGCAATCCGTTCGTCGCCGCGTTCAGCAATTTGGCGCGCGCGGCAAAGGTGCCGACATTCTGGTTCCTGTTCGCGACCTTTTTCATCTGCGGCTTCACCACCAACGGCCTCGTCGGCACGCATCTGATCGCGTTCTGCGGCGACCATGGCATCTTCGAGGTGCAGGCTGCGAGCCTGCTGGCGCTGATGGGCTTCTTCGATCTGTTCGGCACCACGCTGTCAGGCTGGCTCACCGACCGCTTCGATCCACGCAAGCTCCTGTTCTTCTATTACGGCCTGCGCGGGCTGTCGCTGATCTACCTGCCGTACTCGGATTTCTCTCTGGTCAGTCTGTCGGTGTTCGCGGTGTTCTACGGGCTCGACTGGATCGCGACCGTGCCGCCGACCGTGCGCATCGCCAACGAAGCCTTCGGCGACAAGAACGCGCCGCTGATCTTCGGCTGGGTCGTCGCCGGCCATCAGTTAGGGGCCGCCTGCGCCGCGTTCTTCGCCGGCTTCATGCGCTCGACGCAGGGCGATTATTGGCAAGCCTTCATGATCGCGGGCGCAACCGGCCTCGTCGCAGCCATGCTGTCGCTGATGATCGGCCGGCGGCCAACCCAACCGGTGCTCGCCACGGCGTGAGCGTGCGTGGATCGTCCGAGGTGCTTCGGTCATCCCGGCACCTCGGGCCGCGCCCGTCAGGCCGCCCTGACCGAGTCGAGGAATTTGCCGACTTCGAGCTTGAGACGATTGCTGTCGCCAGACAACGACCGCGCCGCAGACAGCACCTGCGAACAGGCCGTGCCGGTCTCGGAAGCGCCACGCTGCACGTCGGTGATGTTGGCGGAAACCTGCTGAGTGCCGTGCGAAGCTTGCTGCACATTGCGGGAAATTTCCTGGGTCGCCGTGCCCTGCTCCTCGACCGCGGCAGCGATCGTCGATGAAATCTCGGACAACTTTTCGATGGTGCTGCTGATGTTCTGGATTGCGCCCACCGACTCTTGCGTCGCGGACTGAATGCCCGCGATCTGTTGACCGATCTCGCCGGTGGCTTTCGCGGTCTGCTCAGCGAGCGCCTTCACCTCCGACGCCACGACAGCGAAACCGCGGCCGGCCTCACCGGCACGCGCCGCCTCGATGGTGGCGTTCAGCGCCAGCAGATTGGTCTGGCCTGCGATGGTATTGATCAGCTCGACGACGTCCCCGATGCGGCTTGCCGCCTTCGACAGCTCACTAACCCGCTCGTTGGTGATGCGGGCCTGGCCGACCGCATCGGTGGCCATCCGCGCCGATTGCTGCACCCGGCGGCTGATCTCGGTCACGGATGACGCCATTTCCTCGGTGGCGGCGGCAACCGACTGCACATTCGTGGATGCTTCCCCGGACGCGGCGGCGACCGTCGTGGTGAGGTTCTGTGCACGCTCCGCAGTCGAGCTGAGCGTCGAGGCGGAGGCTTCGAGTTTGGTTGCTGCGAGCGACACGGTTTCGACGATCTCGCCCACGGCGGTTTCGAAGGTGTCGGCGAGCTTGATCATGCCGGCCTTGCGCTGCCCCTCGGCGCGCTTGTCCTGATTTGCCTTGGCATCGGCTTCATCCCGCGCTCTCTGTTCGGCATTCTCGCGGATAACGACGACGGTCTTGGCCACATCGCCGACTTCGTCGCCGCGATTTGCGCCAGGAATTTCGATCTCCAGCTGACCGCCCGCCATCTTGCCGAGTGCGCCACTGAGGCGGATCAGGGGCCTGGAAACGCCGACAAAAGTAAAGATCACCGAGCCAATCAGCGACAGCATCATGATGATGGTCATGACGAAACTCAGACGGTTCGCCTGGCTCAGTTCGGCCGCGGCCTGCGCCTTGGCTTCCCCGGCGCCCTTTTCGGCAACGTCCACTGCTGTCCGCATCAACTCGAGGATCTGATTCGCAACCGGCAACGCCTTCACATCGACAAGCTGTTTCTTGTCCGCTTCTGCCTGAATCGCCTCGCGCGTAGCTGCCGAAAATTTCTTGACGATGGTTGCGAGCGAATCGATCGTCCCCAGAAGTCCCGCGTCGCTGACGATGCTCCTGGCACTGTCCAGCGTGTCGTCCAGTCCAGCGGTACGATTGTCGATGACGTTTTTCTGGCTCTCGTCGCCGGTTGCGATCAATTGCCAAGTCGCTGAACGAACCGAATTGAACATTGAATCGGCTTCGTTCAGAACCTTTTCGATATCGGATCGATTTGTCGCGCGTATCAGCGCCGACGACAGCAGCAGGTCCTCGAACGTCTTGGTCCATTCGGCGGAGCGATCGTTTCGCTTCTTGGTTATCTCGAAGATCCTGAGCTGGGCCTTTCCGATGTCCGATGCCTGGTTGTTGTATTCGGCGGCAAGGGATCTGATTCTCTCCAGCCGCTCCTTGTCGAGGGGATTGACGACGTTGCCGATCGCAACATCGAGCTCCCTGATCACGGCCGTGAAGGCGGCATTGAGGCCGCCCAAGCCCTTCTCGAGTTCCGGCGAATTCTTCGACTGCCTGGTATCGCGCACCGCCAGCTCCATTCCCCGCAATGCAATGTTGCCTTGAAGGGTGTGGTCGGCGACCGTCTGCAGCACGCTGGCGCGGTGCTGCGCTGAATTGATGGCCGCCTCCGAGACCATCTGGTTGGCGACCATGGCGCCCGAAAGAAGAACGCCGAACAGGCCCACGGCGCCAAGTTTGTAACCAATACGATTAAGCTTGGGCATGTTGGCGAACTGTCCAGTTTCTGAATGACAGGAGTTATGGGGTGAGCGAATCAAACCCCACGAGGCGCAACCAGGCGGCGAGAAGCGTAGTCGGTGCGCATTATTTTATGGTTAATTCGCGTGCCCTGCGTTTGGCCGGGATGGCCATCCAAGCTGACCTGCCCGGCCCTCGCTGGTGAATGCGACATCCCGGCGCCAGCTACATCATGTAACGGGACACGATCCCAGTCCGCCAATGACAGCCTGAAACGTAACAGCGATGAGCACACCAGCCACTTTCTGTGAAGCGGGCTTTGCGCATTTCAGGGACGGACGGCATCTCGACGCTCGTGTTTGCTGCCAGCAGGCCCTCGCGATCGATGCGGAGCACACGGACGCCCAGCATCTCATGGGGCTTCTGTTTCTCCAGGCCAAACAATACGACGATGCCCTGGAGTGGATCGTCCGCGCGATCCAACGAGCCCCCAAGCCCGAATATCTTGCAAGCTTCGGAACAGTGCTGCAGCAGCACGGGCGCTGCGAGGAGGCACTCAACTTCCTCGACAAGGCGATACAGCTTCGGCCTGACGACGCCGAGCTGTGGCGACAGCAGGGCGACATTTTCATTCAGCTTGCGCGCCTCGATCAAGCCCTCCGGAGCTTTCAACAAGCGCTAAAGCTCAATCCGCAACATCACGACGCCATGTATAAGAGCGGGGTTCTCCTCTTCAAGCTTGGGCGGAACGAAGAGGCTATTGCTTGCCTCGATCTTGCCAACAGCCTGGTCCCAAACCATACCCCGACGCAGCGGACTCGCGCATGGATTCTCTACATCCTGAAACGGTACGAGGAGTCGGAGGCCGAAGGCAGGCGGGCACACCAGCTCGATCCCGACAACGCCGACACTTGCAACAATCTGGGTCTTTCGTTGCGGCGGCTCGGCAGGAACGAGGAGGCGCTGGCATGGTTCGAAAAAGCCATCGAGATCCAACCGCGCTTCGTGGATGCCTTCGACAACAAGCTGGTCGCGCTTTTCCACCTTCATCGCTTCGACGAGGTCTTCGCGCTGTCCGATCGCATGAAGTCCATCGGGCTGAATAGTGCTGCGACCGCGTGGAATGTGTCTCTGGCTCATCTCCTGACGGGCAATTTCGAAGCCGGCTGGCTCGGACACCAGACCCGATTGAACCTGCCTTCGGCAAAGTACCCTCAGCTTCCGCGACCGATGTGGCTCGGTGGAGAAGCCATTGAAGGAAAGACAATCCTTGTCGTTGCGGACGAAGGATTGGGCGACACCATTCAATTCGTCCGCTACGTCCCCATGCTGGCGGAGCGCGGTGCACGCGTTGTTCTTGTCGTTCAAGACCCGCTGCATCGCCTCATGTCAACTCTGAGCGGTGTATCTCACTGCGTTCCGATGTCGGCTGTCAGCACGCTACCGGCTTTCGATTTGCACTGCCCGATATCCAGCCTTCCGCTCGCCTTCGGAACCCGTCTAGATACGATCCCGTCGAGAATACCGTATCTGCCCTGCCCGCCAGACAGCCGCATTCAGGCCTGGGACAATCGTCTTGGTCCTCGAACCAAGCTCCGGGTCGGTCTGGCTTGGTCCGGCGATCCAGCCCACGTCAATGACGAGACCCGCTCCATTCCGCTGCAAACGCTGTCCCGTATCCTCGACGTCGATGCCACCTATGTCAGCCTGCAGAAGCCCCCGCGCCCGCGTGATGCGGCGGTGCTGCGGGAGAGAAACGACATCGTCGACCCGACCGCTGATCTCACCGATTTCGCCGAGACCGCCGCCTTGATCGCTTGTCTTGATCTTGTGATCACCGTTGACACCAGCGTTGCCCATCTCGCCGGCGCCCTTGGCCATCCAACCTGGATCTTGCTGCCATGGACGCCTGACTACCGCTGGCTGCTCGACCGCACGGACAGCCCCTGGTATCCCAGCGTGAAGCTGTTCCGACAGACCGAAACGCGTGAATATGAGAGTGTGCTCGATCGGGTCAGCGACGAATTGCGCGCACGGACAATCCCATTCGGATCAGGCTCGCATTGAGGTCGTCACTCCTTCAAACCGCTTGCAGCCACGCCACGCACGAAATTTCGCCGCATCAGCGAGAAGAACAGCGTGCTCGGAACCAGCGCCAGGGCAGCGGCCGCGCTGAGATGACCGATATCCACGGTGAAACCGGTTTGAAACAAGGCTAGCCCGACCTCGAGCGTATAGGTGTCCTTGTTGGTCATGATGACGAGCGGCCACGCAAAGGCAGTCCAGGCCTGAAAGAACGCCAGCACGGCGAGAGCTCCCAACGGACCGCGCATCAGCGGCAGCACGATTCGCAGGAAGATCCAGCCTTCCCCCGCCCCATCCACCCGCGCAGCCTCCAGCAGCTCGTCGGGGATCGACGTCATCACGTATTGCCTCACCAGGAAGATACCGAAGCTCATGACGAGATAGCCGACCAGAAGCCCGGGCCAGGTGTTCAACAGTCCGGCAGACTGGACGTTGAGGTAGAGCGGGATCATGTAGACTTCGAAGGGAACGACGGCCGTCGCGATGATGATTCCGAAGATGACCGCGAACCCCGGCAGATCGAACTTGCCGAGCACATAACCCGCGATTGCCGACGTGGTGACGATGCTGGCGGTCGAGAGCGTCGCGAAGATGAGCGAGTTGCCGATCCAGCGAAACAGCGGCGTTTCGCGCATGACGCTGACGATGTTCTCCAGCGTCGGCTGATGCGGGATGATGGTCGGCGGCCACGCCAGCAGCTCCGGCGGCGTCTTGAACGCGTTGCTGATCAGGAAGACCAACGGCAGCAGCATCATCAGGCTGACGGCGCAGAGAACCGCATCAATCACGAGGCCGACGACACGGTGCTGACCAACGACGGACGGATGATCGGGCTCACTCATGCGCGGCTCCGATCGCGGAAAAGCCTGAACTGCGCGCCGGTCAGAACAAGAACGATGACGAGGAGCACGACGGCTTCTGCGGCGGCATAACCGACCCGGTAATTGCGAAAGCTGTTTTCGAGCATGTCGAGGACGAGGACGCGGACGAGATGTCCCGGCGCTCCCTGCACATCCGATGCCAGCACGAAGGCCTGTGCGTAAATATTGTAGGACGAGATCAGCGTGATGACCGACACGTACAGCATGACAGGCTTCAACAGCGGCACGGCAATGTAGCGGAATGCCTGAAGCGACGATGCGCCGTCGAGGCGCGCGGCCTCGTAGAGCGCATCCGGAACGTTCTTCAGTCCGACGAGGAAGATCAGGACGGCATAGCCGATCGCCTGCCAGGAGCACAGAACGATCAGGCACACCAGCGACAGGGCGGGGTCGAACAGCCACGACTGGGCCGGGATCCCGACCAGTCCGATCAGGGCGTTGAGTGGTCCGAGCCGGGCATCGAAAATCCATTTCCAGGCCATCGCTGCCGGAACCAACGAGACGACGTGCGGCAGAAAGACCGAGGCTTCGTAAACGCCGCTGCGCCGCAACCCCTGCCGGCTATTGATCAGGGCGGCGAGCGCGAGCGCGACGGGAATGGTAATCGCCACGACGCTGAAAGCGATGATCGTGGTGTTGAATATCGCTTCGAGAAACAGCGGGTCGCTCGCCAGCTCGACGAAGTTGGCGAAGCCGACGAATGGCTTGCGCCGTGAGATGATATTCCATTGGAACAGGCTGAGCCGCAGCGTCTCGACGATCGGATAGACGCGGATGCAGCCGTAGAGCCCGAGGATCGGAAGCAGCGCCAGAACTGGAAACAGCCATTTCGGCGTAGTGCGCATGGATCCTCCGGCAAGCGCCGGTCAGTGGACGACGCCTGGATTGGGTGGGTCGCCCCTGTCGGAGGCTCTAGGGTTTGGCCAGCAGGTCTTCCCGGGCGAGGATCTTGTCGCTTTCCTCAGCCGCGGACTTCAGGAAAGCATCGATCGCGACATCGTTGCCTGCCAGCGACTTGTCGGTGAATGCCTTCTCCAGCCGTGCCGCAAGCCGGGTGAGGATTTCGCTGGCAGGACTGATCGCCGGTACCGTGAAGAAGACGTGGTCGGCCGGTACGTTGACGAATGCGCCGAGCTGCGGGATTTTCTTGAGGACGGCTGAGTAGTCGAGGCCCTTGCGGTTGGGGACCCAGGCCGTGTTCTCGAGCAGCCACAGCAGATTTTCCGGCTCGCTTGCCTTCTGAACGAAATCCCAGGCGATCTGGCTTTTGGGTCCCTTGTTCGGCACGTAGAGATCGACCGGGACCATCAGCGTCCCCTTGGGCAACGGGGCCGTGGCGTATTTGAGGTTGGGCGCCTTCTTGGCGACGTCGCCGATCACCCAGGATTCCCGAATGAACATCGCGGTCTGGCCGAGCTCGAAGGCTTCCGCATCCGCCTTCATCTCGGGGGTCACTGTCCGGTAAACCACGACATTGTCGAGATATTGCTTGAGCGCGGTGCGGCCGGCCTCGCTCGCATAGGCGGCGCGCCATTTTCCGCCCTTCTCCTCCAGCAGCGTCCCGCCGTGATTATAGAGAATGGTCCAGTACTTCTCCGCGATGCCCGAACCGCCACCGCTGAGACGCAAGCTCCATCCGCTCACCTGGAGCGCACCGGACGCGTCGCGTTGCGCGAGCTTCTGAGCATAGACCGTGTAGTCAGCCATGGTCTTGGGGGGCCCCTCGAGGCCGGCCTTGGCGAGCAATTCGGTGTTGTAGAACAGCGCGCCCTGCCCCTGGAACAACGGCACGCCGAAAATCTTGCCGTCGTACATGGCGGTTTTCACCCGCGTCATGTCGTAATTGGCTTTGACGAAATCGACGATCGCCGCCGGCGGCTCCGGAATGACGCCGGCCTCGAGATACCGCGCCGCCTCGACCTCCATCTCGATCACGTCCCCGGCCGCGCCGGATGGAAGCGACAGCGCCAGCCGCTTCTCGTGCTCACGCAGGGCAATTGCCTCGACGCTGATTTCGAGATCCGGATATTTGCTCTTCAGCTGGTCGCCGACGCGCTTGTAAAATGGCGCAAGGTCGGGCCACCCGCTCCAGATGGTCAGCTTCTCCGCCGACGCGGGCGAAGCAGACACGGGCACCGCGACGGCCAGCGCCAACACTAGCGCGGCAGACCTCCATGACCGACGAAGAGAGCTCGCTGGGCGAATGCTGTCCTCGGAAAGCGTCATGTCACCAAACCTGCCGACGGGTTTCATCATGAAGGTCACTCTTGCATTCGGAATGGAGCAAATCCTGCGAAAAAGCTCGCATGCAACCGGTTGCGTGTCAATTGCGATCCATTGCCGCTTTCCGCGGCCATTGATTAAATCGTCAGCGGCCTCTCCGCTTCGCCGGAGCCGGCCCAGTGCTGGCGCGAATGACGAGATGGGAATTCAGCTTGTGGCGAATCTCCCCCGAGACGCCGCCATTCATCTGGCTGAGCAGGAGACCGACCGCGACATCGCCCGCGTCGGCACAGCGCGCCGACACGGTGGTCAGCGGTGGGTAGGTGGTCTCGCCGAGGACGTCATCGCAGCCGACGACACTGAACGATTTCGGCACCTCGACACCGAGTGCAGCAAGCCCTGCCATCAGGCCCTGAGCGACGAGGTCGTCGAACGCGATCGCCGCGGTGACGCCGCTGGCGACGATCTGGGTGGCCGCCAACCGGCCGGTGTCATAGGATGGCGGCCGTGCGGGGACGGCGATCACCTTCAGCCCGCGCCTCTCCGCTTCGCGCCGGACGGCGTTGCGCCGTTGCTGGTTGGACCACGACGTCGTGGGGCCGCTGACATAGGCGATGTGCCGGTGTCCCAGTTCGGCAAGATGTGCGATCGCAGCAGCCACGCCCGGTGCCGTGTCGATCAGGACCCGTGTAATACCCTCGATATCGCGATTGATGAGCACCAGCGGCCGGCGCGTCGCATGGCGCCTGATGCGCTCCTCGTCCAGACGGGACGAGGCGAGGACGAGCCCTTCCACCTGGCCGATGAAGCGGCCGACCAGCAATTCCTCACGCGCGGGATCCTCGTCCGAATTGCCCAGGAAAACGCACAGCCCGGCCTCGTCGGCGCGAAGCTGCGCAGCCCTGATGAGCGGCGGAAAGAACGGATTCGCAACATCCGAGACAATGAGCGCGACATTGCCGTGGCGCCCGGTCGACAATGCGCGGGCGACCTGGTTTGGCACGTAGCCCAGTTTGCCCGCGACATCCTTGACATGGCGGACGGTCTCTTCGGTCAGCATTTCGGGCCGCGAGAAGGCACGCGATACGGTCGCACGGGAGAACCCGGAGGCCTTCGCCACCTGACTGATCGTCGGCACGACCGATGGACGCCCCTCGCCGCCGCTATCAGGATCGCGCTTCACCGCAGGCCGCCTCCTCTGCATCGCATTCAACTACACATGCCTTGGTCGGGCCTGGGGCGCAAGCTTGACATGCAACCGGTTGCATTACATTCTCTCCGTGAGGGGTGACGGGCAGGCCCGGCAGAACCATGGATGAGCATGACGGCTTCGGTACCCCCTGGAATCGCAACATTCAAAACGCGGGATGCGATGGGCCGGGCGGCTGCTGCGGATGTCGGTGCTGCGCTGCGCGATCGCCTCGCACGGCAAGGCACGGTGCGGATGATCTTTGCCGCGGCACCGAGCCAAACGGAATTGCTGGATGCCCTTGCACGCGAGCGCGATATCGACTGGCGACGCGTCACGGCCTTCCACATGGACGAATATCTCGGACTTCCCCCAGATGCACCGGAGCGCTTCGGAACCTGGCTGACGCAACATTTCTTCTCGCGCGTCGCGCTCGGCGCCGTTCACCTGATCGGACAGGAATCAGATCCCGATCGAGAAGCAGCGCGCTATGCCGTCCTTCTTGCCGAAGCCCCGATCGACATCATCTGCCTCGGCATCGGCGTCAATGGCCACCTCGCCTTCAATGACCCGCCGGTCGCCGACCTGCACGACGCGAAGCAGGTCAAGGTCGTCGAACTCGACGCGATCTGCCGCCAGCAGCAGGTTGACGATGAATGCTTCCCGACGCTCGGCGACGTCCCGACACACGCGATCACGCTGACGATCCCCCGGCTGCTGGACGCCGACCAACTGTTCTGCGTCGTGCCCGGCGCGTCCAAGCGCACCGCAGTCGAGCGATCCCTGTATGGCCCGATCGGGACGGCCTGCCCGGCGAGCGCGCTCCGCACGCATCCGCGATGCGCGCTGTATCTCGACCAGGATTCCACCCCGCCGCAACTTTCACTGCAAACAACGGCACGCGCATGACGGGTCCGGCAACGCGCGTCTCGGGCCGCGATCCGGAGACCGGACAGTCCCGCACCATCGTCATTCAGGACGGCCGGATTTCAGCCATCATTCCTGGTGGACCTGATGACGGAGCGTGGCTGTCGCTCGGCCTGTTCGATCTGCAGTTGAATGGCTTTGCCGGCCACGATCTCAATGCTCGCCCGGATCCCCAGACGGTTCGCGATCTGGCCACGGCCGTCCACAACAGCGGTGTATCGCGGTTTGCTCCCACGCTCATCACGGCATCGCACGATGCGATCATCGATGCGTTGCGAGTTATTGCGCAGGCGCGCGATAGCGATCCGCTCCTCAAGCACGCAATGCCCTTCGTCCATATTGAAGGACCGCATATTGCGCCGGAGGACGGTCCGCGCGGCGCGCATCCGGCCGAGCATGTCAGGCCGCCAAGTCTCGATGAGTTCGACGCGTGGCAAGCCGCCAGCGGAAACCTCGTTGGCCTCGTGACGTTGTCGCCGCACTGGCCGGAAACGGCCGAGTATGTGCGCGGCCTTGGGGCTCGCGGCGTTCGTGTTGCCCTCGGCCATACCAGCGCGACGCCGGATCAGATCTCCGCAGCGGTGGCGGCGGGAGCAATGTTGTCAACGCACCTTGGCAATGGCATCGCAGCTACGCTGCCGCGACATCCCAACCCGATCTGGACGCAATTGGCAGAGGACGGGCTGTGGGCGAGCTTCATCGCCGACGGCCATCACCTTCCCCCTGAAACCTTCAAGGCCATGCTGCGCGCAAAGGGGCTGGCGCGATCGATCCTGGTTTCGGACGCCGCCGCACTCGCGGGTTGCGCGCCTGGAATCTATGACGCGCCGATCGGAGGCAAGGTCGAACTGAAAGCGAATGGCCGGCTGGAAGTCGTCGGTACGTCCTTTCTGGCGGGAGCAGCCGTCAGCCTCACATTCGGGATAGCGACGGCCAGACGCATGGCCGGCTTGACCCTCGCAGAGGCGCTGAGGCTCGCAACCATCAATCCGCGGATGCCTTTCGACCTTCCTGCGCTGACAGTCGGAGCGCCCGCCGATCTGTTGCGCTTCCGTCTCGGCGAAGACGAGGCTCTCGCGCCTGAGACGGTCTATGTGGCCGGACGGCCTTATTTGTTGAACCCTTGAGGAGCGAGACATGAGCCGGCTTCGCATCGGGTTGATCGGTCCAGGGGCGATCGGCGAGACGCACGCGCGGGCTATACGGGCGCTCGACGAGACCGTTTTGTCCGCGATCGCCGGCGGCGCGCCCGAGCAGATTGCAGCGTGCCAAGATGGCGAGCCTGTTCCGACATTCGCAACCACTGAGGCGATGCTGGCAAATGCCGAGATCGACGCGGTCGTGGTCTGCACCCCGAGCGGCGCGCACCATGACGTCGCGCTTGCCGCGATCAAGTCCGGACGGCACGTGCTGGTCGAGAAGCCGCTCTGCGTCGATCCGGCCGAGGCTGCATCCCTCGTCCGCGCAGCCGAGCGCTCGCAATTGACGTGCGGCGTGGTTTCGCAGCGCCGTCTCGAACCGCAACACCAGGCGATCAAGACTCTTCTCGACGCAGGTCACCTCGGACAGGCGCGCCTGATCGAGGCGGCGATCCACTGGTACCGCTCCGACGCATATTACGCGGAGAAGCCGTGGCGCAGCGAAGCAGGACACGGCGGGGGTTCGCTGTTCAATCAAGGCGTTCACAATCTCGATCTGATGCTTTGGCTGTTCGGGACTGTTGAAAGTGTTCAGGGCAGGACGGCGACGCTCGGAAACAGCCACGCCGTCGAGGACACGACGGCAGCGCTGCTCTCCTTCGCGTCCGGCACGCTCGGCGTGATCGTGACGAGCACGGCGCTGCCCCCGGGGCGGCCGGCCATGCTTCGGCTGTTCACGGATCGCGGCAGCTGCGAACTTGCAAACGACAGCATCGTCCGCTGGGATTTTCCCGGCGTTGCGGCGCCGCCAAGTGCCGCCGGGGTAGGAAGCGCCGCCAGCGATCCCAAGGCCATCGGGATCGACGGACATATCGCGCAATGGCGTGACTTCGTTCAAGCCGTCCGGGAGCGGCGTCCGCCCGCGAGTTCGTTCAGGGATGGATTCGAAGCAGCACGACTGGTTGACGCCATCTATCGCTCGGCCGCGGAAGGTCGGGCCGTCAGCCCCAGCGAGATCGCGCCGGAGGTGATTCATGCCGGCCAATAGCTCCGGGACGCTCGACATCGCCATCATTGGCGCGGCGCACCCGCATGTCGAATATGTGCTGTCAGAGATTGCGAACCGAACCGACGTCAGGGTCGTGGCCGTCGCCGATCACGACGCGGCACGGCGCGCCGAGCTCGAACGACGCACCATGGCGCCCGGCTACGCCGACCCGCATGCGCTACTGGATGCGCATCAGGTTCGGGCCGTCGCGGTCTTCACCGAATTCGGCCTGCGCGCTCCGATCGTCGCCGAACTCTTGCGCCGCGGCATATTCGCGATCGCCGACAAGCCCATGGCCGTGACCCTGGCCCAGCTCGCAACAATCGAGGAGGCGCTCGCGGGGCGCAATTTGCTGACGCTTCTGCTTGAGAAACGCTTTTATCCAGTCACGCTTGCGCTGCGCTCCATCATCGACAGCGGCGAACTTGGAGACGTCGTATCCATCACCGCAACCGGACCACACAAGCTTGTCCCAAGCCGTCGTCCAGCGTGGATGTTCGAGCCATCCACTTATGGCGGCATCCTCGCTGACCTCACGGTGCACGACATTGATCTGGCGCTTTGGTTGACGGGATACACCAGCGGTACGGTCAGTGGCTGGATCTCGCCGATTCCGGCCGCCGGGACCACCAACTTTCCCGCGCTCGGGCGCGCCATCCTCGCCTGCGATGGCGGCCCGCAATTCGCGATTGAAGTCGACTGGATCCAGCCCGAAGCGTCGCCACGGCATGGCGACTATGCCATGCGGATTTCCGGGACCAGGGGGCGTGCTGACGTTCTCTTCGCTGAAAATCGATTGCTCGTCGAAACAGCAACGAGACCCCGGCGTGACGTCGATCTGCCCGCGGGCGGCTCGCCGGCGGGCTTCGTCTTCGATCATCTCGCCCGCGGCGAGCCCTTGCAAATTCCGGCACATGACGCCCTGCGCGCCACGCGCATCGCGATCCTCGCCGAGGAGAGCGCGGCGAATGGCGGCAAACCCATGCGATGGGGTTGAGCTTCCTCGCGAAGGCACAATTGGACTTCACCTGGCGGTAGAATGCGACCGCTGTCCGTTCAGCTCCCGCCTGCACCGCCGGATGCAGGCGGACATACAGGGTTCGTTAACGCAGCAGCCCTAGCTTTTGGGAGCCTGGACAAAATCGCAAAATGCTGCCGGATCGTGGATGACAGAGAACCATGCTGCCTCGACTTTGTCGGACGAGGTTCGCGTACGACTCTATGATCAGGCTCTGAATGTCGCTCGCATCGGCGCTTGGGAATGTGACCTCGAGACGGAGCGCCTGAGCTGGACCCAGGGCGTCTATGACATCTTCGGCTATCCCGTGAGCAACCCGCTGCGGCGCGCGAGCATTGTTGATCTCTACATCGACGAATCGAGGCGCAGCATGGAGCTCGCTCGTGCCGAGGTCATCCGGAGCGGTCGCCCGGTCTCGCTTGATACCGAGATCAGAACCTGGCGCGGTGAAAAGCGCTGGATGCGCCTCTCGATCAACGCGACGAGAGAGGGCGGAAGCCCGGTGCGGATCTTCGGCTCCAAACAGGACGTCACCTCCGACCGACAGGCTATCGAGAGCCTGCGGCAGCAAGCCGAAACCGATCCGCTTACCGGGCTCGCCAATCGAGCCATTTTTCAGGCCCGTTATCGCGAGGTTGTCAACGACAGCCTGAATCATGGCTTCGCGTCGGCGCTCGTTCTGATCGACCTCGACGGCTTCAAGGAGCTCAACGATACATTCGGCCATCTGGCCGGAGACGCATGCTTATGCGAGGTCGCGCAACGTTTGCGGCGGGCCTTCCATAATGCCGGCCTGGTCGGCCGGCTCGGTGGCGACGAATTCGCAATCATCCTGCGCGCTCCGACAAACCCTGCGCGGATCGCGCGCGTGCTGCAGCAGACCGTCACGATGTTGAGCCGCCCGCTTTTCTGGAACGGTCTTCGCCTCGAAGTCAGCGCCTCGATCGGAGCTGCTCTGGTTGGCCGCCCGCACCGCCGGCGGATCGTCGAATTGTTCGCGGAAGCCGACATCGCGCTCTATGACGCGAAGGCCGCCGGCCGCAACCGAGTCCATCTGATCGGGGACAAAAAGCATAATTTGGCGGCTTAGAGCAGATTGCGCAGACCGCTGGAGGAGCATCGTTGCGGCACAAGCACGTGCAAACGGCTACCGTATTCGTTCAAAATTCCCGGTTGGACAGTCCGCAGTTTGATTCTGCACGGGGGGAAGAATGGCGCGCCTCTCGGAATAAAGTCGCGAACTCTTACGCTGTTGAAATCATTATCTAATTAAAAATGATGATTTGCCGTCGCGCGATTTCCTTTGGCGAATCTCCCGATCTGAAAACCGCTCGCGGTGCAACCGGAAAGCCAATGCCAGTCTCCGGCTATTTACTGGAAAGCTCTGCTCGATCGCAGTGCAGCGAGCCGAACAGCGATCGGTTTCAGCCGCAGGAAATATTTATAGATGTACTCTCCTTTGCCTCCTAACATCACCGTCTCGACGAGCCAGACCTCTCACGCTGGGTTAAGTGGTCATGTCGACGGCAATTTCGATCATGGGTGGGGTAGGCCTGTTTCTGCTTGGCATGACCGTCATGACCGACGGGCTCAAGGCGATGGCCGGCTCCGCATTGCGTGAGGTGCTGGGTAAGGCTGCGGCTACACCGCTTCGCGGTGCCTTCTGGGGCGCCATCGCCACCCTGATCGTCCAATCTTCGAGCGCAACGACGATGACAACCATCGGACTCGTCAGTGCCGGCTTACTTACGTTTCCTCAGGGATTGGGCTTGGTCTTTGGCGCGAACGTCGGAACGACAGGCACCGGTTGGCTCGTCGCGCTGATTGGCGTTCGCGTTTCACTGACGGCGGCGGCGCTGCCGATGATCTTTGTTGGCGCACTGGTCAAGCTGCTGGGCAGCGGGCGAATTGCCGGTGCCGGTGCTGCGCTCGCCGGCTTTGCTCTGGTCCTGTTCGGGCTAACGACGTTGCAGCAGGGCATGGGCGGCCTGGCAGAACGATTGAACCCCGCAGACCTTCCAACAGTTCTCGCGGCCCCGGGCGCGGCTTGGTGGTCTGGCATGTTCGGTGTTTTGGCTTTGGTCTTGGTCGGGCTGGTCATGACTGCGGTGATGCAGTCATCCACGGCTTCCATTGCTCTGACCTTATCGGCTCACTATGCGGGAGCAGTAGGACTCGATCAGGCGTGCGCACTCATTATCGGTCAGAACATCGGAACAGCGACAAGTTCGGCAATGGCAGCGATCGGTGCGAGTGCAACCGCCAAGAGATTGGCAGTCGCTTATATCCTGTTCAAGCTGATCGCCGCGGTGATCGCTTTGGTATTGTTCCCGATCGTTACTCCTCTTCTCATCCGCGCGTCAAATACGATCGATGGAGTGACGCTGCTGGCCGGCTATCACACTGCCTACAATATTATCGGGGTTATGGTCCTGCTGCCGGTCATCAACAGTTTCACGCGCTTTGTTGAGCGTATGCTTCCGGATCGAAACCTTGCGCTAACGCGTTGCCTTGATCCATCGGCACTGACTGTTCCGATCGCCGCCGAGGAGGCCGTGCGGCGAACGGTTGCGCGCGCCCTGGAGGCAGTGTGTCAATCGCTCGGCGGGGTTCTCGGGGGAACTGGGCCGCCCGACAAGGCAATGTCGTCGGCGCAAGAGGCAGCTGAAGCGCTAAGCCAGGCGCAAGAATTCATGTGCGAAGTGAGTGGGCCACCGGAATCGCCGGCCGAGCAGCGCAGGCTCACAAGCACCCTGCATGCGTTGGATCATGCGTCCCGCTTGGCCGAGGTCGCCGCCGAAACGGGTACTTGGACTGTACACGATGGAGTAGGACAAGCCGCTCAGCTCAGCGCGGACGCGTTAAAGCGCGCCGCGGAGATTGCGGCGTACGTTGCCGCTGCGCCTGGTGTTCCTCTCGACGGTGAAGGACAGCGAGAGCCATCATCGTCGCAGTCATTGGATATGCAGATCATTAGACCCGCTACCCCAACCCAAAACGCCCTTTTTCACTTGGAGCAATGCGCGAAAGACTTGTGCGCGTTGCAGAAGGATCATCGGGCTTCAACACTGAGCGCGGTCGCCAATGGGTCAATGACAGCGAGCGAGGCTATCGCTCGTGTAGACACGGTGCGGCGCCTCGATGCAATCGCTCATCACGCTTGGCGTTCAGCATCTCAGCTGATGGAAGACGTTAAGTAACCAGAGTGATTTTTGGCGGTGCGGCTAGTATTTTTGTTTCACAAAACGCCTGCCGTTTAGCGTTGCCCGATCGTCATAAGCGCCTTTGGCTGAACGCTTGGGAAGCTTCACTTTGTTTTCTTGCAGCTTCGGATATCGGATCACACCGAGGAGATGATTGATGCAATTCAGCCGAGCTCGACGCTTGTCGTCCGAGGGTACAATATACCAAGGGGCGAACTTCGTATCAGTCGCCGCAAACATGGTGTCGCGGGCCCGAGAATATTCGAACCATCTGCTCCGCGAGTACAGATCGGTCGGGCTCAGCTTCCAATGGCGCAGCGGATCTGTGATGCGAGCCTCGAAACGGCGTTTCTGCTCCTCGTCGCTGACCTCAAGCCAGAACTTGATGAGCAGGATGCCATCGTCGACGGCATACATCTCGAATTCGGGACAGACTTTGAGAAAATGTTCATGTTGCGCCCTCGAACAAAAGCCCAGCACGTATTCAACACCAGCCCGATTGTACCAGCTACGATCGAAAATTACGATTTCACCTGCCGCAGGGAAGTGTTGGATGTAGCGCTGCATGTAGAGCTGAGACTTCTCGCGGTCGGACGGCGCTGGCAGTGCAACTACTCGAAATACACGTGGGCTGACACGCTCGGTGATCACCTTGATGATGCCACCCTTGCCAGCGGCATCGCGCCCCTCAAAGACTACGACAACGCGCAGACCCTTTTTCTTGACCCAGTCCTGCAGTGCGCATAGGTCCACCTGCAGCGCGCGGAGCGCGTTTTCATATTCCTTACGCTCCATCGGCTCATCGCTTACACTCATCGGCCCCCTCCCTTCCCCCGAATTGCTGGACTGCGATACGTGATTGGCCTGATTCAGCTACGGATATTGCGGCTCCAAGTGCGGCTTTACAAGCCGCAACGCAACCACGGCGCCCCTGAAGCCCAAGCGCGCAAACCGCCCAGGAAGCCACTCTAACCCGTGACGGCCGTGCCAGGGGTTACCGCGCCGCAGCATTGTCGTGCTGCATCCGCGCCCCATCGGTTGTGCTTCGTGGCGGCCCTTCATCGTGCCACTTAATCGACCTTTCTGATAAGATTGTTTCGAAACAGGCCTCTGCGATCGACTTAGCGGTCGTTCGGTGGCCACACGACGGATTGAACTGGACTGCCCAAACTCGGATGCGTGATGAAATCGGGATTGCGGCCATGAATCCTCAAGCCAAGACCGGATCACAGATCGACTTAACGCCATGGCATGCCGTTGCAGCGGATGAGATCGTGCGGCGCCTCGATAGCAACCTTCAATCCGGCCTTTCGGCGGCGAATGTTCAGCAACGACTCGAGAAGTATGGTCACAACAGGTTGCCCGAGGGTCGCAAGCAAGGGCCGTTGATGCGGTTCTTGCTGCAGTTCAATAATATCCTCGTCTACGTTTTGCTTGGCGCCGGTTTCGTCAAGATGATGGTCGGTCTGTGGCTCGACGCGTCGATCATTCTGGCTGTGGTTGTCCTCAATGCATTGCTCGGCTTTTTCCAGGAAGGAAAAGCGGAGAAGGCCTTGAACTCGATCCGAAACATGCTGTCTGCGGAAGCTCGAACCTTGCGCGGCGGCGAAACCCGTCTGGTCCCGTCCGAAGATCTGGTCCCGGGCGACATCGTGCTTCTCGAATCCGGCGACAAGATCCCGGCAGATTTGCGCCTCGTGGAGGTGAAAAATCTGCGAACTGAAGAGGCTGCGCTCACTGGCGAGTCGGTCCCCATCGACAAGACCACGGAGCCGGTCGCAGAAAGGGCAACCATCGGAGATCGAGAAGGAATGGCCTTCTCTGGAACGCTGGTCGCATCTGGACGCGGCACCGGCGTGGTTGTCGCGACCGGGGCTGATACGGAATTGGGCCATATCAACCAGATGATGTCTGCCGTCAGCGCGCTCGAAACGCCGCTACTGCGTCAGATCAAAAAATTTGGATATGCTATCACTGCGGTGATCGGCGTGGTGAGCGTTATCGTGTTCGCCTTCGGCAGATGGGTGCGGGAGATGCCCTTTGTGGAGATCTTCCAGGCCGTCGTCAGTATCGCGGTGTCCGTAATTCCGGAAGGCTTGCCAGCTCTTATCACCGTCACGTTGGCAATCGGCGTTCAGCGGATGGCCCAACGCCACGCCATCATCCGTCGCCTCCCGGCGGTCGAGACTCTTGGTTCGGTATCCCGAATTTGCTCTGATAAAACCGGCACCCTCACACTCATGGAGATGATGGTCGTCTCGGCGGTCACGGGTAGAACGACTTACAGTATCACAGGCCAAGGCTACGCTGCAGCGGGGCAGATACTGAAGGATGGGAAGCCCTCTGGCGAAGATCCGGTTTTGACACTCATGGGCCGCGTATCCGTGCTTTGCAACGATGCTGAACTGCTAGAGCAGCAGGGCGTTTGGAAGGTGGAGGGCGATCCGACTGAAGGTGCGTTGTATCCGTTTGCCGCAAAAATCGGGCTTGAGCGGCAGGCCGAGCGGTCTGCGTATCGCCGTATCGATATTATCCCGTTCGAATCCGAACACAAATTCATGGCCACCTTGAACGAGGATATTGCCGGGAAGCAGATGCTCCTGGTCAAGGGGGCCCCGGAAATCATCCTGGAACATTGCGACCGGCAGCAGGCCGAGGAGCCTGCGTCAATCCAGCGCGAATATTGGCTGCGGATGTCGGACATGCTCGCCGCGCAGGGTGAACGCGTGCTGGCCTTGGCATGGCTGGGACAGCCAGTGGTCAAGGCCGGGAGTCTCGGTCCAGCGGATCTACCGACGAACTTGGTTCTGCTCGGGCTGATTGGTTTGCTGGATCCGCCGCGCGAGGAAGCCATCGAAGCCGTCAAGGAGTGCCATGGCGGCGGTATCCGTGTCACGATGATCACCGGCGATCACAAGATTACCGCCGCCGCGATCGCAAAGATGTTGGGCATTGGCGATGGGAAAACTGCAATCACCGGGGCCGAAATCGAGGACATGGATACCGCCACGTTGCAGGAACGCGTCCGTGACGTCGACGTGTTCGCAAGAGCAAGCCCTGAGCACAAGCTCCGTCTCGTGAAGGCGATTCAGGCGAATAAGCAGGTCGTAGCGATGACGGGAGATGGTGTGAACGACGCGCCGGCACTCAAGAAAGCCGACATCGGAGTTGCGATGGGAATCAAGGGGACCGAGGTTACCAAAGAGGCGGCCGAAATGGTGCTTGCCGACGACAACTTCGCCTCTATCACGGCAGCGGTCAAGGAAGGGCGCACGGTCTACAATAACATTGAAAAGGCAATCTTGTTTATGTTGCCGACGAACGTGGCCCAGGCGCTCGTCATCATGACGGCTATTTTCGTCGGCTTCACAGCGCCGATCACAGCGCCTCAGATACTCTGGGTAAATATGGTGACGTCTGTAGCGCTCGGACTCGTCATCTCGTTCGAACCACACGAGCTTGATGTCATGCAACGATCACCACGCGTGGTCGATCTTCCGATACTGGATGCTTTCGGAGTTTGGCGTGTCGTCTTTGTCGGCTTGGCGCTGCTCGCACTTACCTTATGCGCGTTCTTCTGGATGAAGGAAAATAATGCGTCGGATGCGCTTGCTCGGGCCGTTGCCGTGAACGCACTTGTCATCGGTCAAATTTTCTACCTGCTCAATAGCCGCTATAAGGTTGGATCGTCGCTATCCCTGCGGGCGCATCTGGACAACAAGTACTTGCCTCTGGGCATCGGCGCGGTTTTGATCTTGCAGCTTTTGTTTACCTACGCGCCACCACTGCAGGTCCTCTTCGAGACCGAAGCAATGCCACTCCGCATATGGCCTTGGCTCTTATTCGGAGGCTTCGTGTTCTTCCTTGTTGTTGAAGCGGAAAAGCTGATCATTCGGCTCATGCGCTCCTCGCCCGGCGCAACCGTACCCGTCCGAACCGTTTAAAGTCGGGCAAGAACGGGGTACGTGGCGCGCCCGGAACGAGGCGACCGCCGCACACCTTTCGCATTGAAAAATCAACAGAAATCAGCGTAGCTGCGTGCTGTCTCGTACCACCTTGTGTGACCACCGACAAGCTCAGATACGCGAGTAAGGGGAAAGCTCACCATTTCTGACGAGCTTCCCTCACACCACGTCATTGAACGACGTTTTTCAAACTGACGCCGCAGGGTACACAGGTGCCCCGCTCGGCCATCACGGCCAGATCATGACCTCGCTAGCGCTATTGTTGAGGACCGCCACTTCACGGCTGGTTGCTCGATGAGAACGGCTGACAACATGGCCAGTCCAGTCGTTATCGTCAACGAAAGCGCGAGCGAAGGCCAGAAGGGCAAACCATAGCTCGCGATCACTTGCTGTACGGGAAAGGCGAAAAGGTAAATTCCATAAGAAATGTCGAGACGAGGCTGTAGCCATGTTGGCGGCTCGATTTTACCAATAAGGATTGTCGCGAGTGCAAAGGCTGGCAGTAGCGCCACAGCGCTAGTTGAGATGGCTGTAAGAATAGCAATGCTGACCAAGACAATTATTGCCGTCCCTAGCCCGCGATGGCGCTCGACTATGGCGAAGGTAGCACCAGAGATGAAGACGATGGCAAACTTCTGAAAGTAGGCTGTCTCGACCATCTTTGATGTGACGTGAAACCAGATCAGGAAACCCAAGAAAACAGCCAACAGAGCTACCAGTAGAAATCGCGGTCGATATCTGACGACGACCGCGATTATCGCTAGATAGATGTACAGCTTGATTTCGATTGGAAGTGTCCACAGCGAACCATTCATTGCGCTTGGAAACGGGTTCGTTTCAAAAACACCGGGCAACGTGTGGCGGATACCAAATAGAATGGTGGCATTCCTGAAGACAAAGTCAGGAACACGTTCCCAGAATGCCGACCCTGCTGTTGTAAAGAAGGCGCCCACGAGCACGCAAAAAATAGCCAATCCGATCAGCGCTGGATATACCCGACGCGCTCGTCGAACTAGAAAACGCCAGCTTGATTGCCCTCTAAGAAGACTTTGGGCATTTAGGTAGCCACTGATTGCAAAGAAGATATAGACCCCGACGGCACTGGGGCTCGCCGCGCCATAGACAAATGTCTCCGGCACGCCGAGCAAAGCGAACTGGTGAGACCAAAGCACCATCAGCGCTGCCGTCAATCGCAAAAGGTCGAACGAGCCTGCTCGAACAGACATTGTACGAACGATCAGCGTATCATTATCGAGTGCCTGACTTGTCATCCCCTCGCCCCCAGAAACGCAGCGTCTCGGCCGAATGGTTAAAACTTGCTTTTCGCATCGCGAATCCTGCCCGTGCGCCGCGCCTTGGCGTGCAACGTAGCGCTCTGTTTGTTTAGTGGTATAGGCAGAATGCACACGTCCCTGAGACTTGCGCCGTTTTAATTCAAGCCTATTGAGAACGTGCGGTGTTTCCTTGTCCAATCCCGGCAGTGCCAGTTGAGCACAAGCTTATCATCCGCCGTAGCGGTGACGTTGCCTGTGTTAGTTGCGCCTGCCGTGAAACTCTCGCGCACGTACCTCAGTTTGCGTCCCAGCCCGAACATAACGCCCTTCCCCCGCACGTCGCTGACCCATCGCTTGTTGGCTTGAACGCCGGGGTCGCGAGGACGCCAGCTCTGCATTGAACTACCGCTCCCGAAGTCGCTCGGGCTTGTGGGCAGGCCTGCACCGGGCCGCCTAGCCCTGAATCTGATACTGAAGCGACGTGGGAGTTGCGGCTTGGATCACGATTGTCTTGCCCAAAGCGGGCACCGATGATGCTGTTTTCAGGTCAACTAGAATTGGAATTGTCGGCTGGCTCACGCTCGTTTGCGTTGAACCGGCAGGTGGGACGTACAAGGCGCCGTGGCGTGTTTGGACTACATCGCCAGTGCTATTCAGCGTCGTAGCTTCGGATTGTGTGACGACGCCACTGCGCAACAGGACCACCTTGCCATTCTGCATGCCTCCATACTGAATCGTGGTGAACCCCGTTGGGCGTGTGCGTCCGAAAATATCAGCACCGCCCAGCGCATTGGGCATGCTCTCACGCCCTTCTACTCGGAGGATCACGTCGCCTACCCCGGCTGTCAGGCTTTGGCCGACTGGGGTGGCGACGTTCTGCTGCTGCGAGACTTGCGCGCAACCCGCTACGAGCACGCTTAGTAGCGCGCCTAAACTCAGATACTTCATAGTGAGAGCCCCCCGACCCATTCCGGCGTTCGTGCAGTACCTCGCCGCTACACCCTGTATCATCATTGCAACGGTGTTGAACCCGCACAAACGTCTAAGCCATGCAAAATCGAATCGCAGCGATTCCGAACTATGCGTTGTGCCTCTCTTCGTGGCCTCGTACACAAATCCATCTAACGGTCGTTAGACCAGAATGTGTATGGGGCTTTTGGGCATGGCAGCGGGTAAGTTCATCTCGTATCTGCGGGTATCGACCGACAAGCAGGGCCGCTCTGGTCTTGGCATCGAAGCGCAGCGTGAAGCCGTCACAAGCTACCTCAACGGTGGCCGCTGGACGCTCGTGGCTGAGTACGTCGAGACGGAAAGCGGCAAGCGCGCTGATCGCCCGAAGCTGGCTGCGGCGCTATCCCATGCCAAGGCCATTGGTGCCAAGCTGGTGTTCGCCAAGCTCGACCGTCTGACGCGCAACGTGGACCTGCTGCGCTCCCTTGTCGCGAGCGAAGTTGATCTTGTCTTCTGTGATCTGCCGAACGTGCCTCCCGGCCCGATGGGCAAGTTTCTTCTGACACAGATGGCGGCTGTCGCGGAGTTGGAAGCAGGTCTGATCGGCGAGCGCACCAAGAAAGCCCTTGCTGCCGCCAAGGCACGCGGTGTGAAGCTCGGCAATCCCAATGGTGCCCGTGCACTCCGGTGCAAGCAAACAGGTAACGCTGAAGCGGTCGCCTGCATCAAACAGAAGGCTACACGGCGCGCCTTGGACCTCCACGGGATCATTGCGAACTTCAGGCGATCAGGCGTCACAAGCGTCCGCGCCATCGCTGCTGAGCTCAACCAGCAAGGAATCGCGGCACCTCGTGGCGGCCAGTGGCATCCTACGGCCGTCGTGCGGCTCCTGGAGCGGCTGTCCCAAGCGTAAAGCCTCGGCGGCTTGATGCCTGAAAGGCACAATCATGGTCGGGACACCCCGGAACTGCGGTGCTCCACATGCTCGGGGCACGGAGCGTAGCACCCCGACCAACACGCATGGGCCATGGGGCCCCTTTGGCGAATGAGCCTCCTTTGGTCCACCGGACCCTATTTTGGGTCGAAGCCACCGACCGATTTCAAAATTTGCGGCTCAAGGGCCGCCGCTGCCGCCGAGCTTACAGCAGCAGTGTGCGATCAGGCCTCCAATGGCCCCACGATTTGCGCCGCTGCTGAAAGTGGCAGGTATTAGGTCGCGGTGAGCCAAGAGGGGTAGCGTGCTCCTCCCGATTTGTTACGCTTTTGCCATACAAGAAATTGCCGCAATAGGCATCATTTCTCCCATCCGGTCATTTACGATTGGGCGTTTCGGAACCTAATTTGCCTACCCAAATGGGTACAGCAGTGTTTGGGTATGCCGCCCTTCAAAATATGATGTCCGGGTGCTCTGGGTCGTTTTCGTGCGGGTCAAACTCAGGTTCCGGAGCCCATTCCGCCATTAAAGCGTCAGGAAGCGCAGGGTTCAGTTTCGCCAACGCTAGGGCTGTGACGTCCGTGTTCTTGGTGAGCCGTGTCCCAAGCTTGAACCTCAGAATGTCATCGACGAGCTTATCCGCTTCAGCCTCAATCCAGTCTGCGTGCTCATGGTCCTCGCGGCCACCCTTGGCGTTCCAACGTGCTTTTGCCCACGACATGTCCTTGATGTCCTCAGGGCTGTTTCCAAGCTCCGCAAGTTTTTCCAGCGTGGCCCGCATGGTATTCACCGTCCCCTTGCTGGCCCCGGTGTCCTGCATGATGCTCTTGATGCTGTCCTCAGGTTCGCGCTCCCGCACCAAGCGCCAAGCCGCTTCGGTCCGATCCTCCCGCGTCAATGACAGCTGGTCTTTGTTGTTGGAGCGCAAAGCAGCACGTTCGGCTTCCCTTAGGCTCCCTGTGAACACCTGAGCCGGTATCGCTTTCGACCAACCCGCGTTGTCATACGCCGCTAAGCGGTGGTGTCCGTCCAAAACGTAAAAATCTCTTCCTACGGGGAATACGAGGATCGGTGGCATCTCGTCTCCGCGCTGGATCGCACGCGCCAATGTGAGAATGTGGTCATCGCTCGGGATTTGATTGCGCTTCGGCACGCGCCACTGAAATGCCTTCTGGGCGACCTTGATGTGCTCGCGAGCCACCCGAACGGTAGCACCGGCCTCCGTAGGCAACGTCGGTGCTCCTGCGGTCGCAAGCCTTGCCTCCAAGTCTTCAATGGTTTCCCCGGTGTCGTTGGGTCTCCTCACGTTCCCGCGCGTGATGGTTCGGCGCACTCGTTTATTTTTCTTGTTCCGGCTCATTGTTCTTGCTCTTGGCCATCAATCTGATGGGCGTTTCTTGGTGTTCCGGCGAGGCTGCAGTGCCCCACGCCGGTCGTTCTAGGTTGCCTTGGTGCCACGTGTGTCTTTAGGAACCCCCAGTGGCCTGACCCGCGACAGGTCAAGGCCGGGATAGGTGATGCGGTTCACGGCGTCCGACAATCCGGCAGCGCCGAAGCGAGCTAACATCTCAGGCGCGCCGTAGCCCCAGCTCACCGAGGATGCCTGAGCGTGGCCGACCAGAGCTTCCCGCATCTCATGGTCCGCCCTGCCTCTCCGCAGTGCGTCCTTCACGGTGTGCCGGAAGCTGTGGAATACCTTGGCTCTGTTCGTGACCCCGGCAGCGCGCAGATAGCGGCCGAACCACTGAGACCACGCAGGGATGCCAGCGCGGCCCTTGTCGGGAGACACCGAGGGAAACAGCCAAGCAACTGCGCCATCGGCCTTCCGTCGCTCCTCGACATAGCTGAGAAAGCCTAGTCGGATCACTTCGGGATGCACGGGTACAACGCGCTCGGATGCGTCTGTCTTTACGCGCTTTCCCCGTGCCCGTTCGGTCATGAAATAGAGCAACGCCAATCCCGTTTCGACATCTGTCTGCACATTGGCCGCGTGAGGCTTCCCAACTCTGCCTGCCGCGCCCCTGAGAAAAGCGCAAGGACAGGTAGCCAGAAGCCAGCGGCACCATGGGCACCAAGGGGGAAACGATGCTCGATGAACAGCGTCGTGTTGAATAAGAGCTGCAACTCGGCAACATCAAACGACGTGCGCTCCGAACGCTCCTCCGGCAGTCTCAGCTTACTGAAAGGGTCGGACCATTGGACGTCATCGGACACAAGGCCGTTCTCGTTCGCCCAGATGCAGATGGACTGCACGCCGCCGAGCTGTTTGTTGATAGTGGCTGCGGTGATCCTTGGCTCGTCAGCATGCTCCCGACCCCAAGCGGCCTGAGCTGGAAGCGTGGCGTGCAGCAAGTCGCCCGTGCGGTGGCGCGGTACGTCCTGAAGCGCCTTACGATAGTCCAGTGCATGCTTCTTCTTGATCACCGCTACAGACATGTTGCCGTGAAGCTGCACAAACATGTCCACGCTGCGGCTAAACTCGTCCACCGTCCGTTTGGGGCGCGCCCGATGTCGCTTCCAGCCTTCCAGCGCGTCCTTCAGCGTGCCTCCGTCTGCTGTTATTGCGGCAGCACCCGGCAACGCGAGCGGAGGGGCCTCTACTGTAATGCCCTCGTCGCGCTTCCCGATGTCCTCAAGGGCTCGCAGATACGAATGCAGGCACGCGGTGCTCAGCCTGATGTAAGCCGGACTGTGTTGGTCCAGCTCGACGTTGAAGGCCAACATGGCTTCCAACACATGGTCCTGAACAGCGGAGATGTCGCCCATAGCAGCAGCCTCCCGCATCTCCCGCAGGGTATCCAACAGCTCGGCCTTGTTTTCTTCGTATACGCCGCGAGGCATTCCCCGCTGCGGCCATTGCTCCTGTGCGATCAGCGGTTGTTCTACAGCGCCTTCGAGGCGAATGATCTCAGCCTCAATTCGCTTCATCTCATCGCGCCCCCCGAACCGAACACGCTCGTCCCAAGCCAGCGCCTTGGCGTAAACGTACTCAGCCATGCGCTTAATCTCGGTGTCGTTCAGACTGGTGCGCTTGACCGTAGGCACCGTGGTTGCCGCAAGGCTTGCCTTGGCCTTAGCGATGATCCGGTCGAAGTCTGCTAACACCGGCTTGGCCCGTATGTTGGCCTCGCGGAGGTCCTTGGTCCCCAGCGACCGCTTCAGGTGTTTCTGTGCAGCCTTGCCGTTGTTCAGCTCGCGAGCAACCGCCGCCTGAAGGCCGTTGGGCTTCTCTGGCACCGTCTTTCGGGCACAGTATGTCCCGTGTCTGTCTTTGATCACGCCCATCAAAATACGCACGATTAGCACCACCGACTGTGACCACCACACGGCAGCTAAGCGCTTGTATCTGCGTTAGTTATTGATTTCCAATGGGAACTTTTGCGACTGGCGCGCCCGGAACGATTCGAACGTCCGACCCTCAGATTCGTAGTCTGATGCTCTATCCAGCTGAGCTACGGGCGCGTACTTCGCGAACAGCAATGCGGGCAGGGCCCGCACGCAGCCTCCGGACAGCGCCGGAGGGGTGCGAAAGAGCGCTCTGACTAACCGCTCTTGGCCGGATTGGCAAGGTCCGGTTTGGGGAGATTTTGCAGGGAAATGACAGTTTCCGTGTCGGCCGCTGGCCGACTACGCCCGCGCCCGCTCGTTGCGGATGGACAGGAGTTCCACGGGGCGGTCGGGGATGACGATCCGGAAGGTGGCGCCGATGGTGCCTTCGACCAGATGGATGTCGCCGCCATGGGCGCGGACCAGCTCGGCGGCGATGGCCAGGCCAAGGCCGCTGCCGCCGGGGCGGCCCGAGGTCTGGAACGCCTCGAACAGATGCTCCCGGGTCCTCTGGGGCACGCCGGGGCCGGTGTCCGAGACCTCCAGGATGGCGACCGCGCCTTCGCGCTTCCCGGTGATCCGGATCTGCTGCACGCCGCCATCGCCGGTCGCATGGCTTTCCAGCGCCTGGGCGGCGTTGCGGACGAGGTTGAGCAGCACCCGGAACAGCTGGTCGGGATCGGCATCGACCGCGAGCCCGCGCTCGACTGCGGCGACCCAGGCAATCGAGGCGTCGCTGGCGAGACCGGCGGTCTCGCGCACCTCCAGCACGACCGGCTCGATCAGCATCATGCGGCGATCGGGCGCGGCCTCCTGGGCGCGGCCATAGGACAGCGTCGACTGGCAGAAGGCGATGGCCCGCTCGAGCGAGCGCACGAGTTTTGGCGCAAAGCGCTGCACCCGCGGATCGGGCACGCTGGCGAGCTGGTCCGAGAGCAGCTGGGCCGAAGCCAGCAGATTGCGCAGATCGTGGTTGATCTTGGAGACGGCGAGGCCGAGCGCGGCAAGCCGGCTCTTCTGATGCAGCATCGACATCAGATCGCGCTGCATGTCCGACAATTCGCGCTCGGCGACGCCGATTTCGTCGCTGCGCTGGCTTGGAACGATGATACGCGCCGAGCTTTCGGGGTTCTCGTGGAAGCCGACCAGGCTCGCGGTCAGCCGCCGCATCGGCCGCACGAAGAGATAATGGAGCGCGAGGTAGACCAGACCTGCGGTGAGGACGCCGATGATCAGTGCGACCACCACGACGTTGCGGGAGAAGCGATACATCGCCTGCCGCAGCGGCAATTCGTCGGTGACGATCTCGACGAACTGGGCGCTGCCGACACCGGGGCCGACGATGCGGATCGGATGATTGCCGGTCTCCAGCATCATCTGGAACGAGCCGGTGATCGCCTCCCACACGGTCATGTCGCGCAGGTCGACGTCATGCCCGATCGTCGCCGGCAGATTGTCGCTGGCAAGCAGCCGGCGCTGCTGACCCATCTTGATGGCGACCGCGCGCGCATTGATGCTTTTGAGAATCTCGCGTGACAGCGAATCGGGGACCATGCCGAGCGGCGCCGCATCGAGCACCAGCGCCGCCGTGTTGGCCGCCGCGACGCGGTCGTTGAGCCGATTGACCCAGAAATTGGCGATCGCGGGCACATAGAGCAGGCTCGCCGCGATCATCACCAGGGGGACGGTCAGCAGCAGCAACTTGCCGGACAGGCCGAGCCCCGCCGGCCCGCGCGACCGCATGACCGGCGGGTCCGGCTGATCCATGACCCGATCTACATCCTGGGTCGGCTGGAGGTCTGTCGCCACGAAATTCGCCCCTGCTGGCCTTGGCTATTGGAGGATGCGACCCGCACCTAGGGCCGGTCAAATTACGGATCGCTAATCTGCCGAGGTGGGATGTAAGCGCTGATCCGGCTACTCGCCACCTCAAGGGTTAAAAACCCCGCCGAAACAGTGATATTCATCCGAACTGTGCGGTCCTGCGGCGTTGACGAAGAAGGGACGCTCGCTTATAAGCCGGCCAAATTGTCCGCGATGACCCGGCGTGAAGCTGGGAGCGGCTCTCTTGGGGCCGGAAATGGCCCATTTTGGGCCGCATCTTCCGGACTTTACCATCAATTCTACAGGCAAATTGCCCGGTCAGCGGAGAAAAACCCGTGAAGCGGACTTATCAACCCAGCAAACTGGTGCGCAAGCGCCGCCACGGCTTCCGTGCTCGTCTCGCCACGGCTGGCGGCCGCAAGGTTCTCGCTGCCCGCCGCGCGCGCGGCCGCAAGCGTCTGAGCGCCTGAGCCGGACCCCCTTTTTGGGATTTCATCATGGATCGGCTGAGGCAGCGGGCGGATTTCGTCGCCGTTGCCAATGGCGCGCGGGTGAATAGTTCCGCGTTCGTCCTGCAAAGCCGTCGCCGCGACGACAGCGGCCCAATCCGGATCGGCTTCACCGTTACCAAAAAGAACGGCAACGCCCCCGAACGCAATCGCATCCGGCGCCGGCTTCGCGAAATCGTGAAGCGGCTCGATCCGGTATCGATGCAGCCCCATCATGACTATGTGCTGGTCGGACGCCGGGACGCGCTCACGCGCGACTTCGCGACCATGATCGACGATCTCCGCGCAGCGTTCACGAAGCCCGCGCGGCAGGCGCACAAGGGATCGTTCAAGGGACGCGGCCCAAAGCCAGATCCAAGCCCCGCCTCAGCGACCAGCCGTAAACCGGATTGATGACGAGACAATAGTGATGACCGACAATCGCAATACCATCCTTGCCGTCATTCTGTCCGGCCTGGTGCTGATCGCCTGGCAGTACTTCTACAACGTGCCGGCGATGGAAAAGCAGCGCGCCCTGCAACAGACGCAGACCGAGCTTCAGAAGACCACGCCGCAGCCGACGGCGTCCGCAATGCCGGGCGCCACGCCGCAGGCCGGCACGGCGCCGTCCGCCCCCGCGGCCGCCAATCAGCCCGGTCAGCCGACCGTCAGCCGCGAGGTCGCGATCGCCGCTTCGCCCCGCGTCAAGATCGATACGCCGCGCCTGACCGGCAGCATTTCCTTGAGAGGTGCTCGCATCGATGACCTCGCGCTGGTGCAATATCGCGAGACGGTCGATCCGAAATCGCCGCCGATTATCCTCTACTCGCCCTCCGGTACCGCGCAGCCCTATTACGCCGAGTTCGGCTGGCTGCCCGCGGCGGGAGTTACGGCAAAAATTCCCGGCATGACGACCGATTGGCAGCAGGAAGGCTCGAACAGCCTGACGCCGTCTACTCCCGTCGTGCTGAAATATGACAATGGCGAAGGTCTCACCTTCCGCCGCACGATCACAATCGACGACCACTATCTTTTCAGCATCAAGGACGATGTAACCAATGTCGGCAACGCGCCGGTCACGCTCTATCCGTTCGCGCTGATCTCGCGCCACGGCACCCCACAGGTCTCGGGCTATTATATCCTGCATGAAGGCCTGATCGGCTATCTGGGTGACCAAGGCCTGCAGGAGAAGGCCTACAAGGCTGTCGCGGAAGCGCCCGCGATCGGCAACGGCGGGCACGGCTTTGAATTCAACAGCGTCACGAATGCCTGGCTCGGCATTACGGACAAATATTGGGCCTCGGCGCTCCTTCCCGACACGTCAGCGACACTCAAGGCCCGCTTCCTGGCCGAGCCCGGCACTCAAATCCGCTACCAGACCGACTACTTGCAGAAAGAACAGACCGTCGCGATCGGCGGCACCGCGACCGCGAACGCGCGGCTGTTCGCCGGCGCCAAGGAAGCCGGCGTCGTCGGCGTGTTCCCGTTCGCAGGCCTCGGCGGCTACAACAAGGAGCTCGGCCTCAACCATTTCGATCTTCTGATCGACTGGGGCTGGTTCTACTTCATCACCAAGCCGATGTTCCTCGGCCTCGACTTCTTCTACCGTTTCTTCGGCAATTTCGGCATCTCGATCCTGCTCGTGACCGTGATCGTGAAGCTGTTGTTCTTCCCGCTGGCGAACAAGTCCTACGCCTCGATGGCGAAGATGAAGTCGATCCAGCCGCAGCTTGCGGTGCTGAAGGAGCGCTACCCCGACGACAAGGTGAAGCAGCAGCAGGAGATGATGGAGATCTACCGCAAGGAGAAGATCAATCCGGTCGCCGGCTGTCTTCCCGTGGTGATCCAGATCCCGGTGTTCTTCTCGCTCTACAAGGTGCTGTTCGTCACCATCGAGATGCGGCACGCGCCGTTCTTCGGCTGGATCAAGGATCTCTCCGCGCCCGATCCGACCAATCTGTTCACTTTGTTCGGCCTGATCCCGTTCGACCCGACGACGCTTCCGCTGTTCGGCCACTATCTCGCGCTCGGCATCTGGCCGATCATCATGGGCATCACGATGTGGTTCCAGATGAAGCTGAACCCGACGCCGCCGGATCCGACCCAGCAGCTGATCTTCAACTGGATGCCGCTGATCTTCACCTTCATGCTGGCGGGCTTCCCGGCAGGCCTCGTGATCTACTGGGCCTGGAACAACACGCTCTCGGTGCTCCAGCAGAGCTTCATCATGCGCCGCAACGGCGTGAAGGTGGAGCTGTTCGACAATCTCAAGGCGACGTTCGCGAAGAAGGCGACGTAGCGCCGTCATTGCGAGGAGCAAAGCGACGAAGCAATCCAGACTGAATCCGCGGTAAGATTCTGGATTGCTTAGCTTCGCTCGCAATGACGCGACAAACAACTGAAAGCCTTCGCATGACCGACGACAAAGATGCGAAGCTGATCGAAGCCGGGCGAAAGCTGTTCACCCGTGACTGGCAGTTCATCTGGGCCTCGCCTTCAGTCGAGACGCTGCCGCCGATGGCGGGGCTGGAGATCGCCTTTGCCGGCCGCTCCAATGTCGGCAAGTCGAGCCTGATCAACGCGCTGACCGGCCGCAACGCGCTGGCGCGCACGTCGCATACGCCGGGCCGCACCCAGGAGCTGATCTTCTTCGAGGTCCCGGGCAAGACAGAATTACGGCTCGTCGACATGCCCGGCTATGGCTACGCCAAGGCGCCGAAGTCGCAGGTCGCGTCCTGGACCGAGCTGATCCACAAATTCCTGCTGGGCCGCGCGAGTCTCGCACGCGTCTACCTGCTGATCGATGCCCGCCACGGGCTCAAGGACGTCGATCTCGAAATCCTCAAAACGCTCGACCGCTCAGCCGTCAGCTACCAGATCGTGCTGACCAAGGCCGATCAGGTGAAGGCATCGGAGCTTGCCGAGCGAATTGCCGAGACCGGGGTCGTCCTCGCCAAGCATGCCGCCGCATTTCCGGATGTGCTGACGACCTCCTCGCGCTCCGGGGCCGGCATGGCCGAACTGCGCGCCGCGATGGCGAAGCTGCTGGAAGAGCGGACCTCGTGATGGCGGCGCACCGCCTGTTGATCGGGCTTGCCGGCTTGATGGGCGCCGCCGGCGTGGCGCTGGCCGCCGCTTCCGCGCACGGCGGCGATGCAAGCCGGCTCGCCTCCGCAAGCGCCATGCTGCTGTTTCATGCAACTGCCATACTTGCGGTCGTCGCGTTGCTTTCGCGGGCACTTCTGCGCGACGGAATTGGCCTCGTGGCCGCATTCGGCTTCGTGATCGCAGCGGCGCTGTTCGCAGGCGACCTCACCATGCGCCAATACACGGGACATTCACTGTTTCCCTACGCCGCGCCGACCGGCGGAACGCTGATGATCCTGAGCTGGCTGACGGTGAGCCTGGCCGCGGTGGTGGCGCCGAAGTGACGCTCCATCTTACCCTCCCCTGGAGGGTAAGTACGAACACGCACTTTGCGCCTCGCCCGCCAATCAGATAGAACGCAGGCCGCGTTTGTCCCGCCAGCGAGATCTGCCCGATGACCGAAATTTCCCCGCTCGACCAGGCCCGCATCCTGTCCGAAGCGCTGCCGCACATGCAGCAATATGACGAAGAAACCATCGTCATCAAATATGGTGGCCATGCCATGGGCGACGTGGAGACCGCGAAGAACTTTGCCCGCGACATCGTGCTGCTCGAGCAGACCGCGATCAATCCGGTGGTGGTGCATGGCGGCGGCCCGCAGATCGCGACCATGCTCAAGCGCCTCGGCATCGTCTCGGAGTTCGCAGCCGGCCTGCGCATTACCGACGCCGCGACCATCGAGATCGTCGAGATGGTGCTGGCCGGCTCCGTCAACAAGCAGATCGTCGGCTACATCAACGAAGCCGGCGGCAAGGCCGTGGGTCTGTCCGGCAAGGACGGCAACATGGTGAAGGCGTCGAAGACGACGCGCACCATCGTCGATCCGGACTCGCACATCGAGAAGGCGGTCGATCTCGGCTTCGTCGGCGACCCCGAAAAGGTCGACCTCACGCTGCTCAACCAGCTGATCGGCTACGAGCTGATCCCGGTGCTGGCGCCACTCGCCACCTCGCATGACGGCCAGACGCTGAACATCAATGGCGACACCTTTGCCGGTGCGGTGGCGGGCGCTCTGAAGGCCAAACGCCTGTTGCTGCTGACTGACGTGCCGGGCGTGCTCGACAAGTCGAAGAAGCTGATCCCGCAGCTTTCCGTGAAAGACGCGCGAAAGCTGATCGCAGACGGCACCATTTCCGGCGGCATGATCCCGAAGGTCGAGACCTGCATCTACGCGCTCGAACAGGGCGTGGAGGGCGTCGTCATCATCGACGGCAAGATGCAGCACGCGGTGCTGCTCGAGCTGTTCACCAACGCGGGCACGGGAACGCTGATCCACAAGTGACGCGGGAGCGAACAAAGAACGGCGTCATGGCCGGGCTTGTCCCGGCCATCCACGATCTTTTGTCCCGCGCCAAGAACGTGGATGCACGGCACAAGGCCGGGCATGACGGGTGGAGAGCCGGGCCTCGCCGCCGCTCGACCCTGGCAAGCTTGCTGATGGCGCTGCCGGCCGCGGCGATCTCGTTCGTCTTCTCCTCTGCTCCTGCCGTCGCCGACCTCAAGATCTGCAACCGCATGTCCTATGTCGTCGAGGCCGCGATCGGCATCGACGACAAGGCGGCGACCGCAACGCGCGGCTGGTTCAGGATTGATCCGGCCACCTGCCGCGTGGTGGTGCAGGGCACGCTCTCCGCCGACCGCATCCTGCTCAACGCCCGCGCGCTCGGCGTCTACGGCGCGTCCCCCATCCCGCAAAATGGCAGCGACACGCTGTGCGTGGCGCAGGACAATTTCGTCATAGCGGCCGCGCGGCAATGCCGCAGCGGCCAGACCCAGGCGGCTTTCACCCAGATCACGCCGACGCAGGGCGATGACGGCAATCTCGTCGCCTATCTCGCCGAGGATTCCGAATATGACGACGAGCAGGCGCGGCTCGCCGGCATCCAGCGGCTGCTGCTGATCGCGGGCTATGATGCCGCGCCGATCGACGGCGTCGACGGGCCGAAGACGCAAGCAGCGCTTGCCGCGTTCCTGAAGAGTCGCGGGCTGCCGTCCGATATCGTGTCCTCGCCAAATTTCTTCAAGACCATGGTCGACGCGGTGCAGACGCCGTCGCCGAGCGGCCTGACCTGGTGCAACGACACGCCGCACAAGGTGATGGCCGCGGTCGCCACCGACGACGGCAAATCGGTCACGAGCCGCGGCTGGTATCGCATCGATCCCAAGACCTGCCTGCATCCCGACGTGACCGGCACGCCGAAACAGATCTTCAGCTTCGCGGAGGCAGTCGACGCCGACAACCGCGCCATCAAGCTGGAGGACAAGCCGCTGAACTGGGGGGGCGACCGGCAGCTCTGCACGCGCGAGACCAAATTCGAGACCAACGAGCAGACCGACTGCGGCGCCCGCGGATTTGCAGCGACCGGTTTTGGTGCGGTGGACATGAGCAGTGGCGGCAAGACGCTGCGGTTTGGGTTGCCTTGATTGAGAGCGTTTTGATGGAATCCCCCCGCACCTTCACCCACATCGATACCTGGGTGTTCGACCTCGACAACACGCTCTATCCGCATCACGTCAATCTGTGGCAGCAGGTCGATGCGCGGATCGGGGAGTTCGTCTGCAACTGGCTGCACGTGACGCCGGCGGAAGCGCGCAAGATCCAGAAGGATTATTATCTGCGCTTCGGCACCACCATGCGCGGCATGATGACCCTGCATGGCGTGCGCGCCGACGACTATCTCGCTTACGTCCACAAGATCGACCATTCGCCGCTGGAGCCAAACCCGCAGCTCGGCGAGGCCATCGCAAAGCTGCCGGGGCGAAAACTGATCCTGACCAATGGCTCGGTCGACCATGTCGATGCGGTGCTGGCGCGACTCGGCTTCGCTTCACATTTCGACGGCGTGTTCGACATCATCGCGGCCGGGTTCGAGCCGAAGCCTGCGCCGCAGACCTACCGAAAATTCCTCGCTGACCATACGGTCGATCCGGCACGCGCCGCCATGTTCGAGGACCTCGCCCGCAACCTCACTGTTCCGCATGAGCTCGGCATGACCACGGTGCTGGTGGTGCCTGACGGCACCCAGGAAGTGGTGCGCGAGGACTGGGAACTGGAGGGCCGCGATGCGGCCTATGTCGACCACGTCACGGATGATCTGGCGGGGTTTTTGGCCAAGCTGCCTCACCCCGAGTAGCCGTCATACCCCGCGAAAGCGGGGTATCCAGTAATCGCCGCTGTTTCGATTCATCACGATCGCCGCGGCGTCCTGGATCACCCGCTTTCGCGGGTGATGACAGCGAACCAAGCTTGACTCCTCGCCTCCAAATCCCGAAAAAGCCTCCAATCCATCAAATCCGCGTCTGCCTCTGAGGAAATCCCGATGTCCCTGTCCGCCCTGGAATCCACCATCAACGGCGCCTTCGACGCGCGTGACGGCATCTCGACCTCGACCAAGGGCGAGGTGCGCGAGGCCGTGGATCATGCGCTGGAGACCTTGGACAAGGGCGAGGCGCGCGTTGCCGAGCGTGGGGCCGACGGCAAGTGGAAGGTCAATCAGTGGCTGAAGAAGGCCGTGCTGCTCTCCTTCCGTCTCAACGACATGGGCGCCATTCCCGGCGGCCCCGGCAAGGCGACCTGGTGGGACAAGGTGCCCTCGAAGTTCGACGGTTGGGGCGAGAACCGCTTTCGCGACGCCGGTTTTCGCGCGGTGCCAGGCGCCATTGTCCGCCGCTCGGCCTTCATCGCCAAGAACGTCGTGCTGATGCCGTCCTTCGTCAATCTCGGCGCCTATGTCGATGAGAGCACCATGATCGACACCTGGTCGACGGTCGGCTCCTGCGCGCAGATCGGCAAGCGCGTGCACATCTCCGGCGGCGTCGGCATCGGCGGCGTGCTCGAGCCGCTCCAGGCCGAGCCTGTCATCATCGAAGACGATTGTTTCATCGGCGCGCGCTCGGAGGTCGCCGAAGGCGTCATCGTGCGCAAGGGCGCGGTGCTGTCCATGGGCGTGTTCCTGGGCGCCTCGACCAAGATCGTCGACCGCGAGACCGGCGAGATCTTCATCGGCGAAGTGCCGGAATATTCCGTCGTCGTTCCGGGCGCGCTGCCCGGCAAGCCCATGAAGAACGGCCAGATCGGCCCCAGCACTGCCTGCGCCGTCATCGTCAAGCGCGTCGACGAGCGCACGCGCTCAAAGACCAGCATCAACGAGCTGCTGCGGGATTAAGACTCTCTCCTCCCCCTCTCCCGTTCTTACGGGGAGAGGGTTGGGATGAGGGGCCTCTCTCCACAGATGAGATGACCGCGAGACCTGTACCCCCTCACCCGGATTGCACCGGACGATGCTGCGCATCGCAAGGCGCAATCCGACCTCTCCCCGCAAGCGGGGCGAGGTGAAGAGAGCCCGTTGCGGCCCCGTTCGAACCCACCCTCCTCCCACCGCGACCAACATCCGGGCGGCCTCGACCGCCCGGAGCCTTTGGCATGGACTGGACCTGGTATTTCTTCCGCTTCGACGGTCGCATCAACCGCGCTTTGCTGTGGCAGGCGCTGCTGATCGTCGCGCTGCTGGCGGGCTTGCTGGGGATCATCGCTCAGGTTATCTGGGTCCTCGAAGGCACCACATCCTCGATCAAGTTCAAGCTCAACTTCGATTTTGACTTCGGCCTCGACGACCTCTTCAAGGTGGTCGACCCGCGAGCCTACCGTTCGCTGCCATCCGCCGACCGTCCGACCCTGATCCTCAAGGTGCTCGGCACCTCGCTGTTTCTCTGGATCTACCTCGCGACCGCGATCAAGCGGCTGCACGATCGCGACAGGAGCGGCTGGTGGATCATTCCCTTCTTCTTCGTCCCCAATCTGCTGTTCCATTTCCGGGGTCTTGTGCTCTGGGGTTTTCTGCCTGACGCTGACTGGTTTGTTCTGTTCGACTTGGCCATCCACGCGCTGTGGCTGTGGGGCCTTATCGAATTGTTCATTGCGCCCGGCACCTCGGGCAGCAACCGGTTCGGCCCTGATCCGCTCGCCGGCAGCGAAGACAGCTCCGTATCCGCCGCGTCCCCTGCGAAAAGCTGGGACCAGCAGAGCGAAATCGAATTTGTCCCGCCCAGTGCTGGCCCACCCGGCGGCATGCATGTTAAGCGGGGCGCATGACCGATGCCCTGTCGATTGCCCGCGATCTCATCCGCTGCCCCTCGGTAACTCCGGCCGATGCCGGTGCGCTGGGCGTGCTCGAAAAAGCCCTCACTGAAGCCGGCTTTACCTGCCACCGCGTGACCTTCAGCGAGCCCGGCATTGCCGACGTCGACAATCTCTATGCGCGCATCGGCACTGACGGCCCGCACATCACCTTCGCCGGCCACACCGACGTGGTGCCGCCCGGCGACGAGAGCGCCTGGAGCGTCGGTGCGTTCTCCGGCGAGGTGAAGGACGGCTTTCTGCACGGCCGCGGCGCGGTCGACATGAAGGGCGGCATTGCGTGCTCGGTTGCGGCGGTGCTGGAGCATCTTGCCGCCAACGCAGGCAAGCCGCGCACTGACGGACACGGCTCGATCTCGTTCCTGATCACCGGGGACGAGGAAGACGTCTCCGTCAACGGCACCATCAAGCTGCTGAAATGGGCCGCCGAGCGCGGCGAAAAATTCGATCATTGCGTGCTGGGTGAGCCTTCCAATGTCGAGACGCTCGGCGACACCATCAAGGTCGGCCGCCGCGGCTCGCAATCCGGCACGCTTTACGTCGACGGCGTGCAGGGCCATGTCGCCTATCCGCACCGCGCTGCCAATCCGGTGCCGGACATTTCGCGGCTGATCGTGGCGATCTCCGACGAGCCGCTCGATCATGGCAGCGCGCAGTTCCAGGCCTCCAATCTCGAATTCACCTCGGTCGACGTCGGCAACACCGCCAACAACGTCATCCCTGGCCAAGCGCGCGCAAAATTCAATATCCGCTACAACGACAACCACACCCAGGCGAGCTTGCGCGAGCTGGTCGAGACGCGGCTGACAAAGGCCTGCGGCAACCGCATCCGCGCCCGCATCGTCTGGGAGCCGTCGAACTCCAACGTGTTCGTAACCAAGCCCGGCCCGTTCACCGACCTCGCGGTCTCCGCGATCGAAGAGGTGACGGGCCGCAAGCCGGAGCTGTCGACCTCAGGCGGCACCTCGGACGCGCGCTTCATCTCGAGCTATTGCCCGGTGATCGAGTTCGGGCTGGTCGGCCAGACCATGCACCAGGTCGACGAGTGCGTGCCGGTTAAGGACCTGGAGAAGCTGACGCAGGTGTATCGGGGGATTTTGGCGAGGTATTTTGGGTAAGCGGCGGCGCTTCTACTAACTCCGCCGTCATCGTCCGCGCAGGCGGGCGATCCAGTATTCCAGAGACAGTGCGAGTATACTGATAGGCGGCGGCGTACTGGATTCCCCGCCTTCGCGGGGAATGACAGTGATGGGCGAGGCTAGAGCTCCCGCCTCTCTAATAGTCCACCTTCACCAGATACAGCCCGTCCGGCGGGGCGACGATGCCGCAGGCGGCGCGGTTGCGGGCTTGCAGCGCTGCTGAGAGATCGTCGGCGGTCCAGCGGCCGTCGCCGACCCAGACCAGCGATCCCACCATCGAGCGCACTTGGCTGTGCAGGAACGAACGCGCCGAGGTGACAATGGCGATCTCGCGGCCGTCGCGCAGCACGTCGAGCTGATCGAGCGTCTTCTCCGGCGACTTGGCCTGGCACTCGGTGTCGCGGAACGTCGTGAAATCGTGCTTGCCGAGCAGGCGCTGCGCCGCCGCATGCATCGCATCGCTATCGAGCCGGCGCGGCACACGCCAGGCGTGCCCGATGTCGAGGGCGAGATTGGCGCGGGTGTTGACGATGCGATAGCGGTAGTGGCGCTTCACGGCCGAGAAGCGCGCCTCGAACGTATCAGGCACGATCTCGGCCTCTAACACCGCGATCGGATGCGGGCGCAAATGTGCGTTGAGACCGTCGCGAAAACGTCCCTGCGGAAATGGCTTCTCGATATCGACATGCGCGACCTGGCCGCGCGCATGCACGCCGGCATCGGTGCGGCCCGCGCCATGCACCCGCACATCCGCCCCGGTCATCGCCTTCACCGCGGCCTCCAACGCGCCCTGCACCGAGGGCAGCGTCTCCTGCACCTGCCAGCCGAAGAACGGCGCGCCGTCATATTCGATGGTGAGCTTGTAGCGGGGCATCAGGCCAGCCGCATCGGCGGCTCGACCTTCACGCCGCGCAGGAAATCGGTGGCCTGCATCCGCGCCTTGCCTTCGCGCTGAAGCTCGAGAATGCGGATCGCGCCCTCGCCGCAGGCGATGGTGAGCTGGTCATCCAGCACCTCGCCCGGCGCGCCGGCACCCTTCGCCAGTTCGCAACGCAGGATTTTTACGCGCGCATTCTCAAGCTCGGCCCAGGCGCCGGGAAACGGTGACAGGCCGTGGATGTGGCGCAGCACCTCGCGCGCCGGCCTGGTCCAGTCGATCCGCGCCTCGGCCTTGTCGATCTTGGCGGCATAGGTGACGCCGTCGTCGCTCTGCTTCTTGAGCTGGAGCCCGCCGCGTGCAAGCGCGGCCATGGCCCGGACCATCAGATCGGCGCCGAGCCGGGACAGGCGATCGTGCAGATCGACCGCCGTCATGTTGTCGGTGATCGCGAGCCGCTCGGCCATGGCGACGTCGCCGGTGTCGAGACCGACATCCATCTTCATTACCATCACGCCGCTCTCGGCATCGCCGGCCATGATGGCGCGGTTGATCGGCGCCGCGCCGCGCCAGCGCGGCAGCAGCGAGGCGTGCAGGTTGTAGCAGCCGAGCTTTGGCGCATCGAGGATCGCCTGCGGCAGGATCATGCCGTAAGCGACGACGACGGCGGCATCGGCATCAAATGAACGAAACGCGTCGAGCGCTTCCGGCGTCTTCAGCGTCTTCGGCGTCAGCACCGGAACGCCAAGCTTTCGCGCGGCCTCCTCGACCGGGGTCTGCTGCAATTGCAGGCCGCGTCGCCCGCCCGGCTTCGGCGCGCGGGTGTAGACGGCCACGATCTCGTGGCCGTGCGCGACGAGCTCGAGCAGCGTCGGCACGGAGAAATCGGGCGTGCCCATGAAGATCAGGCGGAGGGGCATCAACAGAACTCTACTCCACGCGCTTGGCGGCTTTCTCGAACTTCTTCAGCACGCGGTCGCGCTTGAGTTTTGACAGATAGTCGACGAACAGTACGCCGTTGAGATGGTCGATCTCGTGCTGAATGCAGGTGGCGAAGAGGCCTTCGGCGTCCTCCTCGCGCACTTTGCCGTCGAGATCGGTGAAGCGCACGCGCACCTTCGCGGGCCGCTCGACCTCCTCGTAATATTCCGGGATCGACAGACAGCCTTCCTCGTAGACCGACAGTTCTTCGGAGGAGGCCACGATCTCGGGATTGATGAAGACGCGCGGCTCCGGCTTGGTCTCGCCGTCCTGGTCAGGCTTGGCGAGGTCCATGGTGATGAGCCGCAGCGGCTGCGCTATCTGGATCGCCGCGAGCCCGATGCCGGGCGCGTCGTACATGGTCTCGAACATGTCGTCGGCAAGCTTGCGGATCTCCGGCGTGACCTTCTCGATCGGCTTGGAGACCAGACGCAGCTGCCTGTCGGGCAGGATGATGATTTCTCTGAGGGCCATGGCCGCGATTTAAGCCGCGCGCGACAAGTGGTCAATGCGGAGCGGAACCCCGTTAACGATCCGCTAACCATAAAACTTAGGGTTTCGTTAACCATAAAAATTAACGGCCGATTTACCATAAATGTTCGCTATTCGTTCGTGCGGACAGGCGAATCGGCTAGAAGGACAGGCATGAACGAGATCATTTTCCTGGCTGGCGACTGGCCGGTGCGCACCGTGGACGTGCTGATCGGCTTCGGCTCCCTCGTCCTCATCCTGCTGCTGGTGATTGCGGTGGTGATCGCCCGCTCGGGGCGGCGCGGTGCGGAACTCGCGATGGCGAATGTCATCCGGGCCGACGAACTCGAGGAGCGCGTGAGCCAGATGCTGCACGCCCAAAGCGAGGCGTCGGGCCGGGTCGACGCCATGACCCAGACGCTGGCCGGCCGTCAGGCCGACATGGCGCGCGCGGTCAACGAGCGGCTGGATTCGGTGACCCATCGCGTCGGCCAGTCCATGGAGAACACCACCCGCAACACCATGGAGAGTCTGCGCGCGCTGCACGAGCGGCTCGGCATCATCGACAGCGCCCACAAGAACCTCACCGACCTCACCACGCAGGTCACCACCTTGCGCGACGTGCTCGCCAACAAGCAGTCGCGCGGCGCCTTTGGCCAGGCGCGGATGGAGGCGATCGTCCAGGACGGTCTGCCGAAGGGCGCTTACGAATTCCAGTTCACACTCTCGACCGGAAAGCGGCCTGACTGCGTGGTGTTCCTGCCCGACCAGCGGCCGCTCTGCATCGACGCGAAATTTCCGCTGGAGGCGATGACCGCGCTGCACGACGCCCGGACCGACGAGGAGAAGCGCGTTGCCACGCAGCGGCTGCGCGGCGACGTGATGAAGCATGTCAGCGACATCGCCGACAAATATCTCGTCGCAGGCGAGACCCAGGAGATGGCGCTGATGTTCGTGCCATCGGAATCGGTCTACGCCGAGATCCACGACGGTTTCGACGACGTGATCCAGAAGGCCTATCGCGCTCGCGTCGTGCTGGTGTCGCCCTCGCTGCTGATGCTCGCGATCCAGGTGATGCAGCAGATCATGAAGGACGCGCGCATGCGCGACGCCGCCGATCAGATCCGCACCGAGGTGATCAAGCTCGGCGACGATTTGGGCCGCCTGCGCGACCGCGTGCTGAAGCTCCAGAAGCATTTTGCCGACGCCAACGAGGACGTCCGGCAAGTGCTGATCTCCGCCGACAAGATCGAGAAGCGCGCGGGACGGATCGAGGAGCTCGATTTCAGCAAGACCGACGCGCCGGAGGGGCCGCATCTGGTGGCAACGGCTGCGGCGGAGCTGTTCCCGAGGAAGCTCCAGGCGGGGGAGTAGATTTGGGCACACTGTCATGCCCCGCGAAGGCGGGGCATCGAGTACGCCGCAGCGGTTGTGATTGAATCGAGGTGCAGGTGAATACTGGATCGTCCGCCTTCGCGGACGATGACGGTTGAGAGAGACGGCAGATGGGCGCACGCTGCTACTACATCTACATTCTCGCCAGCAAGATCGGCGGAACGCTGTATATCGGCGTGACGAACGATCTCATCCGCCGCGTGGCGGAACATAAATCCAAGCTCATCGAGAGTTTTACCGAAAAGTACGATGTCGCCCGGCTCGTCTATTTCGAACAGTTCGACGATCCGGAAAATGCGATCAAACGAGAGAAGCTTCTTAAGAAGTGGAACAGAGCCTGGAAGATTCGTTTGGTCGAGAAGCAAAATCCGAATTGGGACGATCTTTATCCAGGAATAGCCGGGCCGCCATAGCGCTGTCATGCCCCGCGAAGCGGGGCATCCAGTACGCCGCGGCAGGAGTGATTGAACCGAGGCGCTGGTGAGTACTGGATCGTCCGCCTTCGCGGACGATGACACTGAGAGGGCGACGACAGCTCCCTTGTGGCCGCCAGAATCTGCTAACACCTCCCCATGACCGCACCCGACGCGACCTCCCCCGCCGCGACCTCCGCCCCCGCCCCGTCCTGGCGCGACAGCCTTGCCGTGTACCTGCAGCCGCGGGTGCTGATCGTGCTGTTCCTCGGCTTCTCCTCCGGGCTGCCGCTGGCGCTGTCGGGCTCGACGCTGCTGGTGTGGATGCGGGAGGCCGGGGTCGATCTCAAAACCATCGGGCTGTTCGCGCTGGTCGGCACGCCCTACACGCTGAAATTTTTGTGGGCGCCGCTGGTGGACGCGCTGCATGTGCCGCTGTTCACGCGCACCTTTGGGCGGCGGCGCGGCTGGCTGCTGTTCTCGCAGCTGCTGCTGATCATCGCGATCCTGCTGCTGGCGCTGACCGATCCCGCGCGCTCGCCGTTCTATGTCGCGCTTGGCGCTCTGCTGGTGGCGACGACGTCGTCGACGCAGGACATCGTGGTCGATGCCTTCCGTGTCGAGAGCCTGCCGGAGAGTGAGCAGGCCGCCGGCATGGCGGCCTACGTCGCGGCCTATCGCATCGGCATGCTGGTCTCGACCGCAGGCGCGCTGTTCATCGTCTCGGGCTTCGAGGGCACCGGCATCCCGCGTGCGTCGGCCTGGATGTGGGGCTATGTGGTGATGGCGGCGATGGTGCTGATCGGGACGATCACCGCGCTGGCCGCGACCGAACCGGAGCAATCGGTGCGCACCGAAGCGGCGACGCAAGAAGAGACCGCGTTCGCGCGCGTGCTCAATGCCGCGATCGGTGCCTTCTCGGAATTCCTGTCGCGCAAGGACGCGCTCGCCGCACTCGCCTTCGTGGTGCTGTTCAAGTTCACCGACGCCTTCTCTGGAACGATGACCGCGCCGTTCGTGATCGACCTCGGCTTCACCCGCAACGACTATGCGGCGATCGTGAAAGGCGTCGGCCTCGCGGCGACACTGATCGGCGGTTTTGTCGGCGGTTTTTTCGCGCGGCGTTATCCGCTTGCGACCAGCCTCTGGATCGGCGGCGCAGTGCAGGCGCTGGCGAACCTCTCCTTCTCCTGGCTCGCGGTCGCAGGCGCCAGCCAGTGGGCACTCGCCTTCGCCATCACGTGCGAGAATTTCACCAGCGCCATCGGCACGGTGATCTTCGTCGCCTATCTTTCGGCGCTTTGCCAGAACCCGCTGCACACGGCGACGCAATATGCGCTGCTCACCGCTCTTGCGGCGGTGGGGCGGACGTATCTCTCGTCAGGTGCCGGCTTCGTGGCTGATACGACCGGCTGGCCGCTGTTCTTCATGATCTGCGTGCTGGTGGCGATCCCGAGCCTGGTGCTGCTGACATGGCTGCAGAAGCGCGGGCATTTTGAGGCGCTGGGGCCGGTGCGGGTGTAGGCGGAGAGAGCGTCCCGCTCTCCCTACTGCTTCCTGACCAAGCTCCACTTCGTGACCACGGCTTCGCTCATCTGGCCGGGATCGCTGGCGCAGGCGACCTCGTCGACCTTGACCGAGATTTCCTTGCCGACGAACGACTTCAACTGCGTGGCCTGCGCGTCGCTGGAGGTGACGAGCTGGAAGGTCTCAGGGCCGGTCTCGAGATTGCACAGCCCGCTCGGCGCCGGCAGGCGGCGCGGCTCGGAGGTGATCTGGTAGGTCGCGATCCGCTTGCCGACGTTCTTGACGTCGCGCACTTTCAATGCGGTCAGCTCGCCCGACAGCACCTCGCCGGTGTTGATCGGCTTGCCGGGCTTCGACGGCGGCATTGCCTCGCCGTCCTGCTGCGCGGAGACGGCCGGGGTCACCACACTCATCATCATCGCGACCAAAGCCAGCCGTTTGGCGAATCGTTTCGTCATGTCATCCGTTCCGTAAAGTCTGGATTGCTAGAACAGGGTCCGCTGCCGCATCGCGGCCGATAGCGTCCCTTCATCGAGATAATCAAGCTCGCCACCGACCGGCACACCATGAGCCAGACGGGTTACTTTTACGTTGGCGTCCTGGAGCAGGTCGGTGATGTAATGCGCCGTGGTCTGGCCGTCGACCGTCGCATTCAGCGCCAGGATGACTTCGTGCACCTCGGCGGCATGCGCACGGGCGACCAGCGCGTCGATGGTGAGGTCCTGCGGACCGACACCGTCGAGCGGCGACAAGGTCGCACCGAGCACGTGGTAGCGCCCATGCGTCGCATTGGCCCGCTCCAGCGCCCAGAGGTCGGCGACATCAGCCACGACCACGATGATGGATGGATCGCGCTTCGGATCGATGCAGACCGTGCAGGGATTTTGCGTGTCGATGTTGCCGCAAGTCTTGCAGACCTGGACCTTTTCGAGAGCCACTTGCATGGCCGAGGACAGCGGCATCATCAGCGCTTCGCGCTTCTTGATCAGATGCAAGGCCGCGCGCCGCGCGGAGCGCGGACCGAGGCCCGGCAGCCGCGCGAGAAGCTGGACCAGCCGCTCGATTTCAGGACCTGCAACCGCGCCCATATTATTGGCCGAACAGCCCCGGCGGCAGGCCGAGCCCGCCGGTGAGCGATTGCATCTTCTCCTGCATCGCCGTCTCCGCCTTGCGGCGGGCGTCACCGAAGGCGGTAACCAGCAGGTCCTGAAGCACCTCGCACTCTTCCGGCTTCATCAGCGAGGGATCGATCGTCACGCTCTTCACGTCCATCTTCGCGGTCATGCGCACGGCGACGAGGCCGCCGCCGGAGATGCCTTCGACCTCGACATTGGCGAGCTCGTCCTGCATCGCCTGCATCTTGGATTGCAGCTGCGCCGCCTGCTTCATCATGCCGAGAAAATCAGCCATGGGTGCTTGTCCTCAAAACTGGCTCAGAGATCGTCGTCGCCGTCGGAACCGTCGGGCGGATCGTCACTGCCATAGTCTGCGTTAATATTGGATTCCGGCGTCTCGGGGGCAAGCCTGCGGACCTCGACGACCTTCGCACCCGGAAAACGCGACAGCACCTCCTGCACGCGCGGATCGGCCTCGGCGCTGCGCGCATGCTCCTGCTTGGCGGCCTGGTTGACCGAGCGCAGCGTCGGCTGGCCCTGCTCGTTGGAGACGATCACGGTCCAGCGCCGACCGGTCCAGAGCTCGAACTTGCGGGCGAGTTCGGAGATCATGGTCTTGGCGGCATTGGGCTCGAGCGCGACCTCGAGCCGGCCTTCCTCGAAACGAACGAGGCGCATGTCGCCTTCGAGCGCGCCCTTCGTCAGGAGGTCGCGCTTCTGGCCGGCGAGCGCGACCAGCTGGGTAAAGCTCGTGATGCGTAGCGCGGGGGCAGCAGCTTGCGGGTCCGGCGCGGGCGCCGCCATCTGCGGACGGGCACCGCCGCCGAACGATGACGGCGATGAAGTCGGCATACGAACGGGCGCCGCGGAGGCAACTGGTGCTGCCGGCGCGCTGCGCACAGCACTGCCGCCGCTCACGACCGGCGAGCCGCCGCCGTTCTGCTCCAGCATTTTGATGGCTTCGTCTGGTGTCGGCAGGTCGGCGACATAGGCGATGCGCACCAGCACCATCTCGGCGGCCGCCGCGGGACGCGTCGCGGCCTGCACCTCGGTGATGCCCTTGAGCAGCATCTGCCACATCCGCGACAGCACGCGCATCGAGATTTTCGAAGCAAACTCGCGCGCGCGCACGCGTTCGGTCTCGCCATAGGCGACATTGTCGGCGGTCGCCGGCACGATTTTCACGCGGGTGACGAAGTTGACGAATTCGGCGAGATCCGAAAGCACGACGATGGGATCGGCGCCAACATCGTACTGGTCGCGAAATTCCTTGAAGGCAGCCGCAATGTCGCCGCGCGCGAGCGAATCGAAGAGATCGATCACACGGGTGCGATCGGCGAGGCCGAGCATCTGCCGGACGGCATCGGCCTTCACGGTGCCTGCCGCATGCGCGATCGCCTGGTCGAGCAACGACAGTGAGTCGCGCACGGAGCCCTCCGCAGCGCGCGCGATGATGCCGAGCGCCTCCGGTCCGATCTCGACGTTTTCCTTCCCAGCAATGCTGGCGAGGTGCTTCATCAGCACGTCGGCCTCGACGCGGCGGAGGTCAAAACGCTGGCAGCGCGACAGCACGGTCACCGGAACTTTCCGAATCTCCGTCGTCGCGAACACGAATTTGGCGTGCTCCGGCGGTTCCTCAAGCGTCTTCAGGAAGGCGTTGAACGCCGCCGTCGACAGCATGTGGACTTCGTCGATGATGTAGACCTTGTAGCGCGCGCTGGCCGGCGCGTAGCGCACGCTGTCATTGATCTGGCGGACGTCGTCGACGCCGGTGTGCGACGCCGCGTCCATCTCCAGCACGTCCATGTGCCGGCTTTCCATGATCGCCTGGCAATGCACACCTAGCGTCGGCATGTGGACGGTCGGGCCCTTCACCGATCCGTCCGGCATCTCGTAGTTGAGCGCACGGGCGAGGATACGCGCAGTGGTGGTCTTGCCGACGCCGCGGACGCCGGTGAGGATCCAGGCTTGCGGAATGCGCCCGGTCTCGAACGCATTTGAGACGGTGCGGACCACGGCCTCCTGGCCGATCAGATCGTCGAAAGAGGAAGGGCGGTATTTGCGTGCCAGCACCCGATAGGGGGTGCCGGGCTGGGCGCCGAGCGCAAAGCCAGCCTGGCTGGCGCTATCGGAATTGGGAGGGGCGCCAGCGTCGGTCATCGGTCGATCCGCAATGAAATGTCTCTCACCGGCTTTTGCGGAAAGGAGCGCGCTGGCGGCTCAAGCCGCCGGCGCAATTCGCTCGAAAAAACAAGTAGGAGACTGACGAGCGACCCGATCCGGACCTCGTTAGGGCTGCTTCCTTCCGGACCTGACCCGGTTGGCGAGTGGCTCGTCCACCGCCAATCTCCCGGTCTCTATTTGGGGCCAAAAGGGCGGGAAAGCAAGCGGGGATCCACGGGATACCGCATGGCCGGCGGAAGCATCCATGCGCCGAATCAGGCCGCATGAAACCGGTCAGGACAGGTGCTTTGGAACCTCCGCGATGTGCGCGAACCGCTTGCGATATTCCGCGGGTGTCACCCCGACGTGGCGGGCGAAGGCACGCCGCAAGGTATCTGCGTCGGCGAAACCACAATGGGTCGCGACTTGCTTGGGCGCGTCATGGCCAAGCTCAAGCAGCCGCCTTGCAGCATTGACGCGCGCCTCCTCGACCCAGGTCGCAGGCGTGATGCCGACTTCGGCCCTGAACAGCCGCGCAAAATGCCGCGCGCTCAGCTCCATGCGCTTGGCCAGACTCGCAACGCTATGATCCAGCCCGGGGTTGGCGGCAACCCAACGCTGCAGCTCCTGGAGCGCGGCGCGGCCGGCGGGGACCGCCTCGCCCTTGCGGGTGAACTGCATCTGCCCGCCCGGGCGCTTGAAGAACATCACGAGTTGGCTGGCGACCCTCATCGCAATCTCGCGCCCGAGATCTTCCTCCACGAGCGCAAGCGACAGATCGAGCCCCGCCGTCACGCCTGCCGCCGTGCGTAGCTTGCCGTCAGTCACATAGAGCGCATCCGCTTCCACGGTCACCGAGGGAAATCTTTCAGCGAGCCGGTCCGCTAGCGCCCAATGCGTGGTGACCCGCCTGCCGTCGAGCAGACCCGCGGCCGCAAGGAAGAAAGCCCCGCTGCACACCGAGCCGAAGCGACGGGTCCTCGCGGCACGGCGGCGAAGCCAATCGACCACCGCGCCGTCCGCCGGCACGTCAGCCGCGTTCGGACATCCCGCGACGAGCAGCGTGTCGATGGGCTCCTGGAAGTCGCGGTCGATGATCCGGTCGGGCATCAGCCGGACGCCCGAGGAGCTGCGGATCGGTCCCGGCGCCGCCCCCGCCACGAACAGCACATAGGCCGTATGGCCGGCCTGCACATTCGCTTCTGCGAACACGTCCAGAGGTCCCGCGACGTCGAGAAGCTGCACCCCTGGCAGCGCCACGATCACGACCGTTCTTGGTTTCGGATGAGCACCCATGTCCGCCTCGGTCCCATTTTGTCCGTTCTAGACGTGTTACGTTAATTGCAGACGCGATAGCAGGAATTTAGCGTGGCAGCCATCCGATAATTCAGGAGAACGTCATGCCGAAAATCACCGAAGGCGCCGCCGTCCCCGATGGCAGACTGGCGCGCGCCATTACCGAATATATCCGCGACAGCGAGACAGAGCTGCTCTTCAACCATTCCAGCCGCGTCTACCATTTCGGTGCGCTGGCCGGCATCCGCCGCGGGCTGAACTTCGACCGCGAGCTGCTTTATGCCGGCGCCATGTTTCACGACATCGGCCTGATGCCGGGCCACGGCAGCAAGCACGAGCGGTTCGAGGTCGATGGCGCGCACGCCGCGCGCGATTTCCTGCGCAGCCATGGCATCTCCGAACAGGACGCCACCACGGTCTGGACCGCGATCGCGCTGCACACTACGCCAAGCATTCCCCAACACATGCATCCGGTCGTGGCCCTGGTGACCGCGGGCGTCGAGATGGACGTTCTCGGCCTCACCTACAAGGAATATTCCGACGCTGAACGCGACGCGGTCGTGCACGCGTTTCCGCGAACGCCACGCTTCAAGGAAGACATCATCCAGGCGTTCTACGACGGCATCAAGCATCGGCCGGATACGACGTTCGGCAACGTCAAGGCCGACGTGATCGCCGACAAGGAGCCGCATTTCCATCGCGGCAATTTCTGCAGCGTCATCCGCAATTCCCATTGGCATAGCTGAACCGCTTCGCCCGGATTCCAGCCGCCCTCATCCCGCAAATGATCGATCAGGATTACCCACATGAGTGACAAGCCCCCTTATCTCACCCACGCCACCGGCGCTCCGGTCAGCGATAACCTCAACATCATGACCGCAGGTCGCCGCGGGCCGGCGCTGCTACAGGATATCTGGTTGATCGAGAAGCTTGCGCATTTCGACCGGGAAGTCATTCCCGAGCGACGCATGCACGCCAAGGGATCCGGCGCCTTCGGCACCTTCACCGTGACCCACGACATCACGCACCACACCAAAGCGAAGATATTCTCCGAGGTCGGGAAGCAGACGCCGATGTTCGCGCGCTTCTCGACAGTCGCCGGCGAGCGTGGCGCCGCCGACGCCGAGCGGGACATCCGCGGCTTCGCACTGAAGTTCTACACCGAGGAAGGCAACTGGGACATGGTGGGCAACAACACCCCGGTGTTCTTCTTTCGCGATCCGTTGCGGTTCCCCGATCTCAATCACGCGATCAAGCGCGACCCTCGCACCGGAATGCGCAGCGCCGACAACAACTGGGATTTCTGGACCCTGTTGCCGGAAGCGTTGCACCAGGTCACCATCGTCATGAGCGAGCGTGGCATTCCGCAAAGCTATCGCCACATGCACGGCTTCGGAAGCCACACCTACAGCTTCATCAACGCCGCCAACGAACGGACCTGGGTGAAGTTTCACTTCCGCACGCAGCAGGGAATTGAAAACCTGAGCGATGCCGAAGCAGAATCCCTGGTCGGCAAGGATCGCGAGACCCACCAGCGCGATCTGTTCGAGAGCATCGAGCGTGGCGATTTCCCGCGTTGGACACTGCTCGTGCAGATCATGACCGACGATCAGGCCAAGGCGCTTGCCTTCAACCCGTTCGACCTGACCAAGATCTGGCCGAAGGCGGAGTTTCCACTGGTCGAGGTCGGCTATTTCGAGCTGAACCGCAATCCGGAAAATGTCTTCGCCGAGGTCGAACAGGCATCCTTCTCGCCCGCCCATGTCATACCGGGTATCGGCTTCTCGCCCGACAAAATGCTGCAGGCACGGCTGTTCTCCTACGGGGATGCAGCGCGCTACCGCCTCGGCGTCAACCATCATCTGATCCCGGTCAATGCGCCGAAATGTCCGTATCACAGCTACCACCGCGATGGCGCAATGCGGACGGACGGCAATCTGGGCAGAACTCCGACCTATTTCCCGAACAGCCGCGGCGAATGGGCGGACCAGCCGGACCTCAACGAGCCCCCGCTCGAGATCGACGGCGCGGCCGCGCATTGGGATCATCGTGTCGACGACGACCACTACCAGCAGCCGGGCGACTTGTTCCGCAAGATGAACGCGGCGCAGCGGCAAGCCTTGTTCGACAACACGGCGCGCGGCGTCGGCGGGGCCGCGGTCCATATCCAGGAACGTCACCTTGCCAACTGCACCAAGGCCGATCCTGCCTACGGCGCTGGCGTCCGCGAAGCGCTGACACGACTTGCAACTGTCCGCACCAAGTCCGCGAAATAGGATCGGTCGATCGGCGAACGGCGCTGTATCGTGCCGTTCGCCTGACGCGCCGGCGTCGGCTGCCTTCGCTCCGGAGGCCACGGGCGATCGTTCGCATTCTTAGAGCGAGCCACCGAAGCCTCTCAATTTCCTCGCGAAATACCTCGAGTCGACCGCTCGGTGGTCCCTGGCGGATCGCCGCGGCACTCCTGCCGCAACGCGCAGACGCGGACATTCGCCTCTGAATGCGTCAAGCCGATAGGCTCCGTGCCTATCTTCGAGGCCCCGCACATCCTTGAGGCATTCGAGTCTTGACACGGCCCGCCCGCCAGCGCCTTTCTATGAAATCCTGCCAGAACCGAAACAAAGGGCGCGCGAAAATCCGATCCAGAGCATTTTTCAGCCGGCCGACGTCGACTGATGGGCGAGTTCTTCGCGCGAGCCACCACCTTTATCCAACCAGAAAAGCGATCCCTCAAAATGGTTACACGTCGTGATGTCGCATCGATTGTCGGACTTGGCGCGATGACTGCGGCCGCACTGGCCGCCCCGGCCGTGGCCCAGACCGCAGCGGATACCAACGAATCAACCTTTGCCCGCATCCGCCGCACCAAGAAGATGCGGATCGGCGCGGTCGGCGGCGGCGCGCCCTATTACATGAAGGACCTCGCCAGCGGCCAGTGGAAGGGCTTTTACGTCGACATCGCCAAGGCGCTTGCCGACGACATGGAAGCCGAGCTCGACATCACCGAAACCACCTGGGGCAATTCGGTACTCGATCTCCAGGCCAACAAGATCGACATCTTCTTCGGCCTCAACCCGACCCCGAAGCGCGCGCTGGTGGTCGATTTCTCGGTGCCCGTGTTCAACAACGCCTTCGGCATTCTCTGCAAGAAGGACTTCAAGCCGAAGAGCTGGGCCGAGCTGAACTCGCCCGACGTCAAGATCGCCGTCGACCAGGGCTCGTCGCACGACCAGGTCGTCAGCCGACTGACGCCGAAGGCGCAGATCTCGCGCCTGAAGACCGCCGACGACGCCACCGCCGCGCTCCAGACCGGCCGCGTCGACGCGCAGTGCCTGATTACCATGCTGTCGCTGACGGTGCTGAAGAAGAACCCCTCGCTCGGCCAGTTCGTGCTGCCGACGCCGATCTTCGCCACCACGTCGAATGCCGGCTTCCGCCGCGAGAACGACAAAACGTTTCGCGACTACGTCAACACCTGGATCGACTTCAACAAGGGCCTCGGCTTCATCCGCAACGCGATCATCACCAACATGGAGCTAGTGGGCGTGACGGAAGCCGACATTCCGCCGGGCGTTTCGCTGTAAGGTGTGATGAGCGCTTGAAGTATCCGCACCGTCATGGCCGGGCTTGTCCCGGCCATCCACGTCTGACCTGCGGCATCAAGAACGTGGATGCCCGGGACATAGGCGAGCGGAAGCGACGCCGTCCTTCGGACGGCTACGCCCGGGCATGACGACGAGCTTCGGAACTGACATCGGGTACGAGTAAAACACGCATGTATCAGTGGGACTTCGGCATCCTCTGGAGCTATCGCTGGCTCTTTCTCAACGGCCTTGGCGTCACCGTCGGCTTCACTGTGGTCATCGTCGTGCTCGGACTGGTGTTCGGTCTGTTCGGCGCGTTCGGCAGCCTGTCCCGTTTTAGAGCGGTGCGCCTGCTCGCCCTCACCTTCATCGAGGCGTTCCGCTGCACGCCGATCCTGGTGCAGCTGATCTGGTTCTATTACGCGCTGCCGATCCTGGCCGGCGTCGAAATGACGCCGATCACGGCCTCGGCACTGGCGCTCTCGCTCTATGGCGGCTCGTTCTATTCGGAGATCATCCGCGGCGGCATCATCTCGATCGACCGCGGCCAGTCCGAAGCCGGCGCCGCGCTCGGCATGACGCCGGGCCAGGCGATGCGGCGTATCGTGCTCCCGCAGGCGATCAAGCGCATGATCCCGGCGCTGATGAACCAGTCGATCATCCAGTTCAAGAACACCTCGCTGGTCTCGGTGCTGGCGGTGCCTGATCTGGTCTATCAGAGCCAGGTCGCCGCGCATGACAGCTACCGGCCGCTCGAGACCTACACGGCCGTCGCGGTCGCCTATGCGGCGATCCTGATTCCCCTGACCATCCTCGCGCGGCGCGGCGAAAAGCGACTGGCGGTCGGCGAATGAGCGACACGTCAAAAATCGAGATCCGCGGCCTGCGCAAGAGTTTTGGCAGCAACGAAGTCCTGAAGAACATCAGCCTCGACGTCGCCAAGGGCGGCGTTGTGGCGCTGATCGGCCCATCCGGCTCCGGCAAGTCGACGCTGCTCCGCTGCATCAATCTCCTCGTGGAGCCCGACGGCGGCAGCGTCCGTGTCGGCGACACGCGCTTTGCGTTCGGCGAGGGCGCGAAGCTGCCGGACGTGAAGACGCTGGCAAAATTCCGCGCCACCACCGGCATGGTGTTCCAGCATTTCAACCTGTTCCCGCACATGACAACGCTCCAGAACGTGATGGAGGGGCCGGTCACGGTGCGGCGGATGGCCAAGGCGGACGCCGAGAAGCTCGCGCGCGCGCAGCTCGCAAAAGTCGGGCTTGCGGAGAAGGCCGACCAATATCCGGCGACGCTTTCCGGGGGGCAGAAGCAGCGCGTCGCGATCGCGCGCGCGCTGGCCATGGAGCCGGACGTGATGCTGTTCGACGAGGCGACTTCGGCGCTCGATCCTGAGCTCGTCGGCGAGGTGCTCGCCGTGATCCAACGGCTCGCGTCCGAGGGCATGACCATGGTGATCGTGACCCACGAGATTGCGTTTGCCCGCGAGGTCGCCGACCGCCTCATCTTCATGCGCGACGGTGTCGTCGTCGAGGAAGGCGCGGCGCGGCAGGTGATCGACAATCCGCAGGAAGCCGCGACGCGCGCCTTCCTCAGCCATTTCCACCGCACCGGCGCATTGCCGCCGGCCAACGCAGCACCGTGATGCCTGATATCGATCGTGTCTATCTCGTCACCGGCGCCGCCAGCGGCATCGGCCGCGCCACCGCAAAATTGCTCGCAGCTCCCGGCACCGCGCTGTTGCTGCACACCCGCTCGAATGCGGTCGGTCTCGACGCCACCGCGGCAGAGGCCGAAGCGCAAGGCGCTGTGGTGGCAAAGTGCCTCGGCGATCTTGCCGAGGAAGCAGCGATCCTTGATGCCGTCGCCGCGACACAAAAGGCATTCGGTCGCCTCGACGGATTGATCCTGGTTGGCGGCCACGCCCGCCGCGGCAGTGCCATCGGCACGCCGGCGGACCAATTCCGGCAGGCGATGGACGAGTCGGCGCTGGCCTTCACACGGCTGGTTGACGCCGCGCTTCCACTGCTGCGCGCCGGGCGCGACGCGCGGATCGTGGCGGTATCGTCATTCGTGGCACATGCGATCCGGCCGGAATTCGCGCCCTTCGCGGCAACCGCTGCGAGCCGAGCCGCGCTGGAGGCGCTGGTGCGCCTCACCGCGGTCGAGCTCGCCAGGGATGGAATCACCGTCAACGCGGTTGCGCCGGGCCTCATCATCAAGGACAAGCCGAGCGAGAGCAGGCTGTCGCCTGAGCAGATTGCGGCAACGGAAGCCCTGATCCCGATGCGCCGTCGCGGACGGCCGGAGGAAGTGGCCGACATCATCGCCTTCCTGGCGTCAGCGAAAGCATCTTACGTCACGGGCCAGGTCTGGCACGTCAATGGAGGCCTGACATGACCGAAGCGACCATTGAGCGGCTTCGACTGTTCCTGATCGAAAGCCCGATCAAGATGGCGCGCCTCCAGGGTGTCGGCAACGTCAAGGGCACGGTGAAGCGCGTGCTGGTCGAGCTCACGGCGAGCGACGGCGTGATCGGCTGGGGTGAAGCTGCGCCCTGGGAGGTGTTCACGGGGACGCCGGAAGCAGCCTTTTCTGCGCTCGACATCTATCTGCGGCCGATCGTGCTCGGCAAACCGGTGCGCCGCATCCGCGCGCTGATGGCCGAGCTCGATCGCGCGCTGGTCGGACATGCCGAGGCCAAGGTCGCGATCGAGATGGCGCTGCTCGACATCGTCGGCAAATCGTCGGGGCTTTCGGTCGCTGACCTGCTCGGCGGCCGCGTGCGCGACACCATCCCACTCTCGTTCTCGATCGCCGATCCGGATTTTGCCGCCGACCTCGAGCGCATGCGGAAAATGGTTCCGGACGGCAACGTCATCTACAAGGTCAAGACCGGCGTGAAGCCGCATCGCGAGGACCTCGACCACCTCGAGGCGATCCGCAAAGAGTTCGGCGACAAGGTCGATCTGCGCGTCGACTACAACCAGGCGCTGGCGCCGTTCCGCGCCATCAAGATTTTGCGCGACGTCGAGCAGTTTTCGCCGACCTTCATCGAGCAGCCGGTGCCGCGCAAATATCTCGACGTGATGGCACAGCTCACCGCCGCGCTGGAAACGCCAGTGCTCGCCGACGAAAGCTGTTTTGATCGCCGCGACATGATGGAAGTCGTGCGGCGCGAGGCGGCCGACGCGGTCTCGATCAAGCTGATGAAGGCAGGTGGCCTGTTCGAGGCGCAGGCGATCATGGCGATCGCCGACATCGCCGGCCTGCCCGGCTATGGCGGCACGCTGTGGGAGGGCGGCATCGGCCTCGCCGCCGGCACCCAGCTGATCGCGGCGACGCCGGGCATCTCGCTGGGCTGCGAATTCTACATGCCGCATCATGTCTTGACCGAGGACGTGCTCGAAGAGCGCGTCGCCAACCGCGGCGGCCATGTCGTTGTGCCCGACGGTCCCGGCCTTGGCATTCGCGTGAGTGAGGCCTCAGTTCGCGCCAATGCGCGGGTGTTGGCGGAGGGGTAGACGACCGCCGCCAATTCGCTGTCGTCCCGGCCTAGTTGTGGAGCCTCAAGAGGTTGTCCCCGGTCAAACCGAGCCTGCTGATCGGCGTTTGAGATTTTATACCACCGTGGGGTCGGTGCCAGTTGTATTGGTGCAGCCAGATCGGCAGCTGTTGGGCGCGCCGATCTGATGTTGGATACGCTTTGGCGTAAGCCCATTCCCGAAGTGCGGTCTGGATGAAGCGCTCGGCCTTGCCGTTTGTTCTCGGCGTGTAAGGCTTGGTGCGGATGTGCTTGATGCCCAGGTCCCCGCAAGCATCGCGGAAGGCGAAGGACTGATAGCAACTGCCATTGTCGGTCATGACGCGCGTAACGGTGACGCCGAGGCTTTTGTAATAGGCCACAGCTGCCTTGAGAAAGGGAACAGCGCTGTCCGCCGTCTCGTCAGGCTTGATCTCGGAGAAGGCGACGCGGGAATGGTCGTCAATGCAGACGTGGACGAAATCCCAGCCGGCGCCGCGGCTCTTGTTCGGACCACTCGGATCGCCGGTGATGCGGTGGCCGACACGCTGGAAACGCCCGAGCTTTTTGATGTCGATGTGAATGATCTCGCCCGGGGTCTCGCGCTCGTAGCGGCGTTCCGGCTCGGCCGGCTGCAGATCCCGTATCCGGTTCAAGCCCAAACGGCGCAGGACACGGCTGACGGTGGCCGGCGACACCTCGACCTCGGCTGCGATCTGCTTCCCGGTGTGGCGCTGCCGGCGCAAGGCCTCGATGACCGTGCACGTGGCTGGCGGGGTTTGGCTCGGCGATGAATGGGGTCTGGAGGAGCGATCACGCAACCCTTCCACACCTTCTGCGCGGAAGCGCTTGACCCACTTGGCGACGGTCTTCGGTGTCGTGTTGAACAGGTCAGCTGCGTCGGCCTGGCTCAGCCCGCCCTCCACCACGCTTCGAACCATCGCCTCTCGACCTTTGGGTGTCAAAGGCGCATTCTTGTGGACGTTCATCTGGTCTCTCCTTGGAACACTGAAGCTTCGCAACCTCAGCTTCCTCGGTTCAGACCAGATGGACAACCTCCTGAAAGACCACACCTAGTGCGCAATTGCGCACTGGGCCGAGACGACAACAGAGCATGCGGCCCCTGCGGCCCCGATCCTTCCCCTATCGGAATCGGTATCGTATGGTCGGGCCAAATATTCAGGGGTTCCGCCCCGCCAAGCCCGCCCCCATCGGGCCATCCGGAAACCTTCATGTCTGATCCCGCCTGGTCGCTGCACTCCCGCCTGAAAGAGGACACCATCGACATCGGCGATTTGCCGCTGTCGAAGGTGCTGGTTATCAAGGACGCGCATTATCCGTGGCTGCTGCTGGTGCCGCGACGCTCCGATGCGGTCGAGATCATCGATCTCGACGAAGTCCAGCAGGCGCAGCTGATGACCGAGATCTCCCGCGTCTCGCGCGCGCTGAAGGAAATCACCCAATGCGACAAGCTCAACATCGCGGCGCTCGGCAACCTCGTGCCGCAGCTTCACGTCCATATCATCGCGCGCCGCACCAGTGACGCCGCCTGGCCGCGGCCGGTCTGGGGCGTGATGAAGCCGTTGGCGCACGACGCCACCGAGGTGCAGAATTTCATCAGCGCGCTTCGCCGAAAAATCTGGTTGGGTTGAAAGAACAAGAAATGTCAGCATTCGACTCGTTTCCGCTGGGGCAACCAGCCTTCGTCACCGACGTCCTCGACCGCGCGGCGCATTTGCGCCGCGATGATGAAAAGCTGTTCGCGATGGAGCAGAAGCCGTCATCGCGCGCCTATGTCGTCTATCGCGACTCTCTGCTGGTGAAGCGCGAGGGCGAGAAAGCGCGCGCACTGCTGTCGATCGACGAGGCAGTGAAGTGCGGCGCCAATCCCGGCACGATCTTTCTGGGCCTGCGCGATGGCGCCGCGATTTTCGGCATGGGGATGCCGCAGGCCGCTGCCGAGAAGCTGATCGGGCGCGAGGACTACACCGTCACCGAGCTGCGCGGCATGGCGATGCAGGGCGCGATCCCACCGCAAGAGCTCTCGGCGATCGCGATGGCGAAGTCGATGGTGGGTTGGCACCAGCGCCACGGCTATTGCGCCAATTGCGGCACGCGCAGCGCGATGAAGGAAGGCGGCTGGAAACGCGAATGCCCTGCTTGCAAGGCCGAGCATTTTCCGCGCACCGATCCGGTCGTGATCATGCTGGTGGCGTCCGGCGAAAAATGCCTGCTCGGCCGCCAGAAGCAGTTTCCGCCGGGCATGTATTCCTGCCTCGCCGGCTTCGTCGAGGCTGCCGAAACGATCGAGGATGCGGTGCGCCGCGAGATCCTCGAAGAGTCCGGCATAAGCTGCACCGACGTGCAGTATTACATGACCCAGCCCTGGCCCTATCCGTCATCGCTGATGATCGGTTGCAGTGCGCGGGCGCTGAACGAGGACATCGTCGTCGACCACTCCGAGCTTGAAGACGCGCGCTGGTTTACGCGCGAGGAGGCGGCCCTGATGCTGACGCGGACCCATCCCGACGGGCTCGCCGGTCCGCATCCTTTCGCCATCGCGCATCATCTGCTCGGCCGCTGGGTGCACGACAAGAGCTGAGACCGCCGATGGCTGAATCAGGGATCGCGCCGCGTATCCTCTGCATCGGCATTCCCGTGCGCGACCTGACCTTTCGCGTCGAGGCCGTGCCCGAGCGCGGCAGCAAGGCCAACGCCAGCCATCTCGCCGAGAGCTGCGGCGGCAACGCGCTCAATGCCGCGATTGCCATTGCGCGGCTCGGCGGCCGCGCGGCATTCGCAGGTCCCATGGGCGACGCGCTGGAGACGTCGAGCCGTTTCATTCTCGATCGGATGGCCACCGAGGGCATCGAGACCACGCATATCGTGCGCATGCCGGGACTGATGACGCCGGTCTCGGCGATCATGATCGAGCCCTCCGGCGAGCGAACCCTCACCATCTATCGCGATCCCGCTCTGTGGGACGTGAAGCTGCCGGATGCCGACGAACTGCTGGCCGATTGTCAGGCTGTCCTCGTCGAGAGCCGCTGCGCCTCGTTCTGCATCGATCTCTGCGCCGAAGCGCGCCGACGCGGCATTGCCGTCATCGTCGGCGTCGACCGCGCGATGGCACTCACTGACGGCCTGCTCACGGCCGCCTCGCATCTGCTGTTCTCCAGCGACCAGGTGCAGGAGACCGCGGGCATTGCTGACGATGGCGAGGCGTTGAAGCACCTGGCCGGGCTGACGCCGGCCTTCCTCGCCGCCACCCGCGGCCCGCGCGGCACGATCTGGCTGAACGAAGCCGGCGCGCTCGAGGAGATGCCGGCCTTTCCAATCCAGGCGGTTGATACGCTCGGTGCCGGGGATGCCTTTCAGGCCGCCTTCACGCTTCGCCTCAGCGAGGCCGCCGACATCCGGGAGGCGCTGCGATTCGCCGCGGCCGCCGCAGCGCTGAAATGCACCCGCCATGGCGGCGGCATGTCTGCACCGCAACGTATTGAAGTGGAAGAGTTTTTACGCAGGCACCCAGGATCCAGCCTAAGCCGACAGCCGAGATTATAGACTTGCGATAGAAGATTTTTCTCTATATGAGGGAAACCAGCCCTCATAATGGAACAAAGTTCTTCAGATGACTGACCTCGCTGTCCAACTCCCAGAGACCAGCCGCCGCCTCGACGCCATCGACCGCAAGATTCTGATGGTGCTCCAGGACGATGCCTCCCTGTCCGTCGCCGAAATCGGCGACCGCGTCGGGCTGTCCTCCACCCCCTGCTGGAAGCGCATCCAGCGCCTGGAGGCCGACGGCGTGATCATCAAGCGGGTGGCGCTCGTCGACCAGAACAAGATCGGGCTCGGCATCTCCGTGTTCGTGTCGGTGGAGAGCTCCGACCATTCCGACGCCTGGCTCAAGAAGTTCGCCGAGGCCGTCAGCGCCATGCCCGAGGTGATGGAATTCTATCGCATGGCCGGCGACGTCGACTACATGCTGCGCGTCGTGGTCGCGGACATGCAGGCCTATGACATATTCTACAAGAAGCTGATCAGCGCGGTGCCGCTGAAGAACGTCACCTCGCGCTTCGCGATGGAGAAGATCAAGTCGGTCACGGCGCTGCCGATCCCGGCCGTGGTGGCGGCTTAAAGTTCTTCTCGGCTCAACTTCATCTGATTGAGATCAGCGGCGGAAACGCCGCTGATCTCATATTGCCACGACTCTCACGTCGCTCGGTATCTCGGTAAGGAAGCGTTTACCGGGAATTAGCTTCGCACGCCTACCTTCGCAGCATGGATGGGGAGACGGCGATTCTGCCTCGGCGGTGGCCTGCCTGGGTGAATGCGGCAGCGTTGCTGCTCGCAGGCTGGATCGTGCTCGCTATCCTCACCTTACAGGTTCGTCCGGGTACGACAGTCGTCGCAGTTGCATTCCCGCCATGGTGGAGCTCGCAGCAGGCTTTTGAAGCTGTGGGAGCAGCCGAGGCGGCCATCGTACGGGGTACGGCCTTTGCCACCCTTCTCGTCGTCCGCCCGGATGACCATGACGGACTGTCCCGCCTGCATCAGGCGGGCGCCTGGTTCGTCATGGACGCGCAAGCGGTTTCAGCATGCTTTGGCAGATAGTTCTGGGGATGATGACATGAGTGTCGAAAACGACGGACTGGAAGCACTGCGCCAGACCACCAGCAAGATCCTCGTCGCAGTGTTCTGGCTGCACGTGCCGATCAGCATCACGATCGCACTGGCGCTCGGCAAGGGCTGGCTGATCCCGGCCCTCTTCATGGCGGCTTTCGCACTGGCCGCGACCTTGTCGTGGCGGCTGTCGGGCAACGGGCTCTCCACGCGCCTCGTGTTCGCGGTCGTCCTGATGAGCGGCGTGTCGATGTTCACCTGGCAGTTGGAAGGACGTCCCTGGCAGATCGACATGCACATGTATTTCTTCGCGGCGCTGGCCTGCCTCGTCGCCTATTGCGACTACCGGCCGCTGGTCGCGGCAACCGCTGCGGTCGCGCTGCATCACCTCGCACTGAACTTCCTGCTGCCCGCGGCGATCTATCCCGGCGGTTCCGATCTCGGCCGCGTCGCGCTTCACGCTGTGATTCTGCTGATCGAGGCCGGCGTGCTGATCGCGCTGGCCCACAAGCTGCAGGAGCTGTTCGAAACCACGGCGGTGAAGACGGCCGAAGCCCAAACTGCGATGGCGGCGGAAGCGCGCGCCAACCAGGAACGCGGCGAGGTCGAGCAGCGTGCCAAGCAGGATCGCGAGGCCGCCAAGCAGCGGGTCGCGACCAATTTCGAACGCAGCATCGGCGGCATCGTCGAGGCGGTGGCGATCGCCGCCGGCGAGGTGCAAAAACTGTCGTCGTCGATGAGCAGCAACAACGCGGACACCGCGCGCCAGACAACGGCCGCGGCCGCGGCCTCGAACCGGGCTTCGAGCAATGTCGAGACAGTTGCCGCCGCGACCGAGGAGCTGACCGCGTCGGTCGGCAGCATCACGCAGCAGGTCGCGCGCTCCGCCGAGATCGCAGCCAAGGCAGCCAACGAAGCACGCCGCACCAATCAGGTTGTCGAGGGTCTTGCCAGCGGCACGCAGAAGATCGGCGAGGTCGTCACCCTCATCCAGAACATCGCGAGCCAGACCAATCTGCTGGCCCTCAACGCCACCATCGAGGCGGCCCGCGCCGGCGAACATGGCAGGGGATTCGCGGTGGTCGCAAGCGAAGTCAAGGCGCTGGCGAACCAGACCGCAAAGGCGACCGAGGAAATCTCGGCGCAGATCCAGAGCATTCAGGGCGCGACCAGCGAGGCCGTCAACGCCATCCAGGCGATCGGCGCGACCATCGCCGAGATCGACGAAATCTCCGGCCAAATCTCGACCGCCGTCGATCAACAGGGGCTGGCAACGCGCGAGATCGCCGGCAGCCTGCAAGAGGCCGCGACTGGCACCCGCGAAGTGAACGACAGCATTTCCGGCGTCAGCAAGGCATCGGATCAGGCGGGCGCGGCCGCCTCGAAGATGCACGAAGCCGCCGCCGGACTGTCATCGCAGTCCGAGCGCCTCAAGACCGAGGTCGACGGCTTCCTGGGCTGGCTGCGGACGGCTTAGACCGCCGCCCGCGCCTGACCGCGCTCCGTTCACGGAGCGCATGGGCCATCAGATCTTCTGGTTGTACTCGCCGACTTCGGGATGGGTGCGCAGCACGCTATTCACCATCTCGAACATGTCGTGCATGCGCTGCTCCGACACCGGGCTCTCGACCACCACGACGAGCTCGGGCTTGTTGGAGGAGGCGCGCACCAGGCCCCAACTGCCGTCCTCGACGGTGACGCGCACGCCGTTGACGGTGACGAGATCGCGGATCGATTGGCCGCCGATCTTGACGCCCTTCGCGTGCAAGTCCTCAAAGTGCTTCACCACCTTGTCGATGACGCCGTATTTCACTTCATCGGCGCAATGCGGCGACATCGTCGGCGACGACCAGGTTTTCGGCAGCGCGTCCTTCAGATCGGCCATCGACTTGCCCGGCGCGCGGTCGAGCATGTCGCAGATCGCGATCGCGGAGACCAGGCCGTCGTCGTAGCCGCGGCCATACGGCTTGTTGAAGAAGAAGTGGCCCGACTTCTCGAAGCCCGCGAGCGCGCCCATCTCGTGGGTGCGGCGCTTCATGTAGGAATGGCCGGTCTTCCAATAGGCGACTTTCGCACCCTGCTTCTGCAACACCGGATCGGTGACGAACAGGCCGGTCGACTTCACGTCGACGACGAATTGCGCGTCCTTGTGGATCGCGGACATGTCGCGCGCCAGCATCACGCCGACCTTGTCGGCAAAGATCTCTTCGCCGGTGTTGTCGACAACGCCGCAGCGATCGCCGTCGCCGTCGAAGCCGAGGCCGACATCGGCCTTGTGCTGCAGCACCGCGTCGCGGATCGCGTGCAGCATCTCCATGTCTTCGGGGTTCGGATTGTATTTCGGGAAGGTGTGGTCGAGCTCGGTGTCGAGCGGGATCACCTCGCATCCGATCGCTTCCAGCACCTGCGGCGCGAATGCGCCGGCCGTGCCGTTGCCGCAGGCCGCGACGACCTTGAGCTTGCGCTTCAGCTTCGGACGACTGGTGAGATCGGCGATGTAGCGCGCCGGATAGTTCTCGTGGAATTGGTAGGAGCCGCCGGCCTTGTTCTTGAAATCGGCGTTGAGCACGATCTCCTTCAGCCGCGTCATCTCGTCGGGACCAAACGTCAGCGGACGGTTGGCGCCCATCTTCACGCCAGTCCAGCCATTGTCGTTGTGCGAAGCGGTGACCATGGCGCAGCAGGGCACGTCGAGATCGAACTGCGCGAAATAGGCCATCGGCGTCACCGCGAGCCCGATGTCGTGCACCTTGCAGCCCGCCGCCATCAGGCCGGAGATCAGCGCGTATTTGATCGAGGCCGAATAGCCGCGGAAATCATGACCGGTGACGATCTCCTGGCTGACGCCGAGCTCCGTGATTAGCGCACCCAGCCCCATGCCGAGCGCCTGGATCCCCATCAGGTTGATTTCTTTCTGGAACAGCCAGCGCGCGTCGTATTCGCGAAAGCCGGTCGCCTTCACCATCGGCTCGGATTCGAAGGCATAGGTGTTGGGCAGCAACACGGATTTCGGCTTGGGGAACATTGAGACGATCTCGCGAAAATGGCGGAAGTTGATGCAGCCTTAGCGAATGCCAGGCCGCAGCGGAAGGTGGGAATGAAGGCTTATGGCGGATAATTGCGGCAGTTTGGCAACGGGAAACGTTCGCCTACGGAGAGATCAGCATATCTGGCAAAGACCGCTTAACCCCGGAGGCGCGCAATCTCCTCTTCGACGACCGCCCCCAGAGGTGGGAGGGCCCGTTGAACGGTCTCCCCCACGAAATGAGCTGCGACATCTTCATAATTGTGACGATAGACATTTGCCGCGGCCGCCATCTGCTTCCATGCGATCGCCGGATGCATTGCTTTCAAATCTTCGGGCAGCGTCGTGATGCTTCCGAGATGATTTCGAGGCATCGGGTGACCGCGTACACCGATTTCAGATCTGCCGTGAAAACGTCGCGATCAAAACCCAGGGCGAACCCCACCGCCAAATCGATGTGATGCAGGATATCCCGAAGCGTCCCGTCGGTGCGATCAGAAGGCATAGACGGCATGAGCTGTCGCGGCGGAGACGACGTATGACTTCAGGCTGTCGCGGTTGACGACATCAACCGGCCCGTCGAACAGATTGGTGATGTATTCCTTCAGCTCGACGTAATCGAAGACCGTAATCCGCGCATTCGGATCGATCTCGACCATGATATCAACATCGCTGCCGGAGTGATTTTCGCCCCGGGCCACCGAACCAAACAACGCGGCATGCAAAACGCCCCGCTCGCGCAGAGCAGGCTCGGACCTTCGAGGATGGCTATCGCATCGGGGCTGTTCATGGCCGGAATATATCACGCCGCTCGCGCCGGCGGGAGGCCTCATCCGGCCCCCGAAAGGCCCTTACTGCTCCAGCACCATCTGGCCGTTGGCGTATTCAAAACGCTTCAGGCGGGAAAGGAAGGATAGGCCGAGCAGGTTCTCCGACAGCGCTTCGTCCGGAAGCACCATGGCATCGACGTCGCGCACGATGAGGCCGCCGACATCGAGCATTGCGATGCGGGCGCGCGCGGCCTTGATGGTGCCGTTGGCGGTGGAGACGGAGGCGTTGTACTCGCTGCGCGAGGGGCGAAGTCCGAAGCGAGCGGCCGAGGTCTCGTTCAGCGCGACCACCGAGGCGCCGGTGTCGATCATGAAACCGATGCGCTGGCCATCGATGCGGCCGTCCGCCTGGAAATGACCACGGCCATCGCGGGAAATGGCGAGGCTGCGCCCGCCGGCCGGCGCCGTCGACGCAACCGCAATCGTCGTGCGCGGCGCTGACGTGGCAGAGGCGGAGCTCATCCTGTCCGCCATCTGCGCCATGAAGGTGCCGAGCCCGATCATGATGGCCGCGAAGATCATTATGTTACGCATGACACCACTCGGAACCGAAAGCACGATTTGACCACGCGACGCGCCCGTTCGCGAGCGAAGCCGCGGCTGGGCCGGTGTCATTTTGCCGAAAAGGATGAGCGAACGGTTAATGCGCGTTCGAGATGTCTCAAGTGCCGCGCGGTTTCACCCGCCGGGTCGGGAGTGCATTGGCTGGATCGTCCGGCCAGGGATGGCGCGGATAGCGGCCGCGCAGGTCGGAACGCACGGCACTGTAGCTGCCGCGCCAGAACCCGGGGAGATCCCGCGTCACCTGTACCGGCCGCTGCGCGGGCGACAGCAGTTCCAGCACCAGCGGCACCTTGCCGGCCGCGATCGACGGATGGGTGTTGAGGCCGAACAATTCCTGGAGCCGCACCGCGATGGTCGGCCCCTGCTCCGCCTCATAGTCGATCGCGAGCACCGTGCCGGTCGGCGCCTCGAAATGCGTCGGCGCCTCGCGCTCGAGCCGGGCGCGCATCTCCCACGGCAGCAATGCCATCAGCGCGTCGGAGAGATCGCCGGCGGAAATATCCTTCAGCGCGGTCTTGTCGTAGAGCGCCGGCACCAGCCAGTCGTCGCGCCGCGCGATCAATCCATCATCCGAGAGGTCGGGCCAGCTGTCGCCCTCGGCCTTGCGCAGGAACATCACGCGACCGCGCCATTGTTTTGCTGCCTTCGACCAGGGCAGCCGGTCGAGGCCCGCGGCGATCAGTCCGTCGGCGAAGATGCGCGCGGTCGCGTCCGAGGGCGACACGGCGAGGGTGGCCTCGGATAATGTGATCGCATGCAGCGTGCGCTTTCGCCGCGCGCGCAGCGCCATTGCACCACGATCGAAGGTAATCTCGTCGACGGCCTCGATATGCTCGGCGAAATGAAGCTCGACGTCGTCCTGCGTGATCGGCGCGGCGAGAAGGATGCGTCCGCTGGCCGCCGTCCCCGTCATCTCGCCGATCGCAATATAGGGCACGCGGGCAAGCGACGACGATTGCTCGACGGCCGCGCCACGGCCATTGGCGAGCACAAAACTGCCATTGCCGCGGTTGCGGGCGACGCGGTCCGGAAAGGCATAGGCGAGCATCAGGCCGGTCGAGAGATCGTCCTGCTGCCCCGCTTTCTCTGAAGCCGCGACCTGCGAGGCCCAGCGCCGTGCCAGGTCGCGCGCACTCGCCGCCCGCGGCGAACGGTCGCGGCGGAACTGGTCGCGCCTGTACTCGAGATCGGCATTGTCGCCGCCGAGCCCGCGCTCGGTGAGGATGGCGGCAATTTCGGCGGCGGCTTCGCCGGCGCCCGCACGATGCGAATCCACGATCATACGCGCAAGCCGCGGCGGCAGCGCAAGCGCGCGCAGACTCTTGCCCTCAGTGGTGATACGGCCGTCGCCATCGAGCGCGTTGAGCTCGGTGAGCAGGCTTTTGGCTTCCTTCCAGGCCGGTCCGGGCGGTGGGTCGAGGAACGACAATGCTGCGGGGTCAGCGACGCCCCATTGCGCGAGATCGAGCACCAGCGAGGACAGATCGGCGCTGAGGATTTCGGGCTGGGTGTAAGGCGCGAGCGACGCCGTCTGCGGCTCGTCCCAGAGCCGATAGCAGACGCCCGGCTCGGTACGGCCGGCACGGCCGCGGCGCTGATCGGCCGCCGCGCGCGAGACACGCACGGTCTCGAGCCGCGTCAGCCCGATATCCGGCTCGTAGCGCGGCACGCGGGCAAGGCCGGAATCGACGACAATGCGGACGCCTTCAATGGTGAGCGAAGTCTCGGCGATCGAGGTCGCCAGCACCACCTTGCGCATGCCCTTGGGCGCGGGCGAGATGGCGCGATCCTGCACGGCGGCGTCGAGTGCGCCGAACAACGGCACGATCTCGATGCTGGCATCCTGCACGCGCTCGCTGAGGAAATTCTGAGTGCGGCGAATTTCGGCGGCGCCTGGCAGAAATGCCAGCACCGAACCGCTATCGGCGCGCAGTGCCGAGGCAATCGCATCCGCCATCTGCCGTTCAACCTGCGCATCCGCCTTGCGGCCGAGATAGCGCGTCTCGACCGGGTAGGCGCGGCCCTCGCTCTCGACGACGGGCGCCTCGCCCAAAAGCTTTCCGACACGCGCACCGTCGAGCGTGGCCGACATCACCAGGATACGCAGATCCTCGCGCAGGCCGGTTTGCGCGTCGCGCGCCAGCGCGAGGCCCATGTCGGCGTCGAGCGAGCGCTCGTGGAATTCGTCGAACAGGATTGCGGCAATACCCGAAAGCTCGGGATCATGGAGGATCTGGCGGGTGAAGATGCCTTCGGTCACCACCTCGATGCGCGTCGACCGCGAGATCTTCGAGCCGAACCGGACGCGATAACCAACGGTTTCGCCGGTGCGTTCGCCGAGCGATTTGGCCATGCGGTCGGCGCTGGCACGGGCCGCGATGCGCCGCGGCTCCAGCACGATGATCTTCTTGCCCTTGACCCAGGGCGCATCCAGCAGCGCCAGCGGCACCCGCGTGGTCTTGCCGGCTCCCGGCGGCGCCACCAGCACGGCAGCGTTATGCGCCTCCAGCGTGCGCGAGAGGTCGTCGAGCACGGCATCGATCGGGAGGGGCGTGTCGAAGCTGCGAGGCATTTGTCCGTCATCCCCCGCCTTGTGCGCAATTGCGCACTGGGGTGGGCGATCCAGTAAACTCGGATTCCGATTATTACGGAGATCTGTGCGTACTGGATACCCCGCCTTCGCGGGGTATGACAACAAGGAGTCGCTGTCAGCCCTGCGCCGACGGCCGGCCGACGCTCTCATAGACGAAGCCGGCCGCACGCATGTCCTCGGGGCTGTAGATATTGCGGAGGTCGACGACGACGGGCTGCGCCATGGTCGCCTTCAGCCGGTCGAGATCGAGGCCGCGGAACTGCACCCACTCAGTGACGACCACCAGCGCATCGGCGCCTTGTGCGCAGGAATAGGCGTCCTCGCAATAAATGATGCTGGGCAGCTCGCCCTTGGCCTGCTCCATGCCGACGGGATCGAAGGCCTTGACCTTCGCGCCCATGTCGATCAGGCCGGTGATCAGCGGGATCGACGGCGCATCGCGCATGTCGTCGGTGTCGGGCTTGAAGGTGAGGCCGAGCACCGCGATGGTCTTGCCGCGCAGCGAGCCGCCGAGCGCCTGGCTCACTTTTCGCGCCATCGCGCGCTTGCGGTTCTCGTTGACCGCCAGCACGGATTCGACGATCCGCAAGGATACGTCATAGTCCTGTGCGATCTTGATCAGCGCCTTGGTGTCCTTCGGGAAGCAGGAGCCGCCGAAGCCGGGACCCGCGTGCAGGAATTTAGTGCCGATGCGGTTGTCCAGGCCAATGCCGCGCGCGACCTCCTGCACGTTTGCGCCGACTTTCTCGGAAAGGTCGGCGATTTCGTTAATGAAGGTGATCTTGGTCGCGAGGAACGCGTTCGCGGCGTATTTGATCATCTCGGCGGTGCGGCGTTCCGTGAACATCAGCGGCGCCTGGTTCAGCGACAGCGGGCGATAGATGTCGCCCATCACCTTGCGGCCGCGCTCGTCGGAGGTACCAACGACGACGCGATCGGGAAACTTGAAGTCGCGGATCGCCGCGCCCTCGCGCAGGAACTCGGGGTTCGATGCGACGACGACGTCGGCCGCAGGGTTGGTCTCGCGAATGATGCGCTCGACCTCATCGCCGGTGCCGACCGGAACGGTCGACTTCGTGACCACGACGGTAAATCCGGAGAGTGACTGCGCGATCTCGCGCGCGGCGGCGTAGACGTAGGAAAGATCGGCATGACCGTCGCCACGGCGCGACGGCGTGCCGACCGCGATGAACACGGCGTCGGCATCCGCGACAGGCTTCGACAGATCGGTGGTGAATTCCAGCCGCTTGGCTTTCACATTCGCTGCGACCAACTCGTCGAGCCCGGGCTCGTAGATCGGGATCTCACCGCGATGAAGTGCAGCGATCTTCTTCTCGTCCTTGTCGACGCAGGTGACGTCGTGACCGAAATCCGCAAAGCAGGCTCCAGACACCAGTCCCACATAGCCCGTGCCGATCATCGCGATTCGCATGAATAACCCTGTCTGCCTTGGTTAACGAAACCCCAATTCGGGGCGGTTTAGCATTTTCCCGATGGAAGAGAACAGTCCGCACGCGAAAACCGGCACGCGAATTGTACCGGTAAAGAAATCGTAAACCGCAAGGCCCCACACTGCCCCACGCCCAGACAAGAGCCGGGCGGAACTCGCGTCAAACAGGGACACCATGACACCATCAGGCACAATCGCCGTGAATGGAGGCTTTGCAGCCCCGGCCGCCGCGCGTGTCGACTGGGTCGACTACGCCAAGGGCATCTGCATCGTCATGGTCGTGATGATGCACTCGGTGCTGGGGGTCGAGCTCGCCGCTGGCGAGACCGGCTTCATGCATGTGCTGGTGGCCTTCGCAAAGCCGTTCCGGATGCCGGATTTCTTCCTGATTTCAGGCCTGTTCCTGCCATTGGTGATCGATCGGGACTGGCGGACCTATCTCGACCGCAAGGTGGTGCATTTCGCCTATTTTTATGTCGTCTGGGTGACAATCCAGTTCGGCTTCAAGGCGCCCGCTTTCGCGGCGGAAACCAGCTGGCATGATGCCGGCCTGCTGTATCTGGAATCCTTCATCGAGCCGTTCGGCACGCTCTGGTTCATCTATCTGCTGCCGATCTTCTTCGTCGTCACAAAACTGACACGGCGAATTCCTCCGCTCGCGATCTGGATCGTCGCGGCGGCGCTGGAGACGGCGCGCATCACAACCGGCTGGACCGCGATCGACGAGTTCTGCGCGCGCTTCGTCTATTTCTACTCGGGCTATCTGTTCGCGCCTTACGTGTTCGCGCTGGCGGATCGTGCACGCAACCATCCGGCGCTGGCACTCGTGGCGCTCGCGACCTGGGCGCTGGTCAATGCCGGCCTCGTCGCGTTTGGCGCGAGCGAATGGAAAATCGTGTCGCTCCTGCTCGGCTTCGCGGGCGCCTGCGCCATCATCACGATGGGTACGCTGCTCGCGCGCGCACATCGGTGTAACGTCCTGCGCTTCTGCGGCAAGCATTCGATCGTGATCTATCTCGGCTTCTTCCTGCCGATGGCTGCGACACGGACGCTGCTCTTGCACACCGGCATCATTTCCGACATCGGCACGGTCTCGCTGATCGTCACCATCGTGGGCGTGATCGGATCACTCGCGATCTGGCGGGCCGCGCTGCGGCTGCACGCCGACTTCCTGTTCGAGCGGCCAGAGACGTTCTGGATCGCGCCGAAAAAGTCGAGCGTGCGATTGCAGGCCGCGGAATAGGTCGATCAGGGCACCAGATAGAGAGCCCCTGCGGTGCGCCCGGCCTCGAGGTCGGCCTGCGCCCGCGCTGCATCACGCAAGCTGTAGGCATTGCCGATCGACCGCAAGACGCCATCCGTCAGCGCAGCGAGCACGCGCTCGGCCGCATGCCGATATTCAGCGGCATCGTTGACATAGGCCATGACACTTGGCCGCGCCAACATCAGGCTGCGACGTGGCCCGAGGTCGTTGACATCGATTGGCGGGATCGGACCGCCGGACTGGCCGATGCTGGCCACCACACCGAATGGCCTCACGCAGCCAAGCGTCCTTTGCAAGGTCGTTCCACCGATGCCGTCATAGGCAACGTCGACCCCACGCCCACCGGTGATATCCGCAACCGCGGAAGCGAAATCGGCATCCCGCCCGATGATGATGTGACGCGCACCGGCGTCTCGGGCGATTTCAGCCTTCGTCTGCGATCCCACCGTTCCGATCACGACGGCATCCCGAGCACTGGCCCAGCGGGTCAGCAACTGACCGAGCCCGCCCGCCGCACTGTGGACGAGAACCGCCGTGCCGCGACCGACAGGAAACACACGGTCGAGCAGCATGTGCGCCGTGATCCCCTTGACGAACGTCGCGGCCACCGCTTCGTCGGTGACCGTGTCGGGCAGCTTCACACAACGCCAGGCCGGCAGGTTACGTTCGGATGCGTAGGCGCCGACCGGCGCTCCTGCGTAGGCGACGCGGTCGCCCACCTTGAGGCCCGTTACATCCTCGCCGAGCGCCGCGACAACCCCGACCGCCTCGACGCCGGGAATGGCTTCGGGTGGAAGCGCGTAGAGGCCCATACGCTGATAGATGTCGATGAAGTTGACGCCAATCGCGGTCTGCCGGAGCTGGACCTCGCAGCGCCCCGGCGGCGCCAGATCGACCGTTGCCAGTTCGAGCTGCTCCACTCTTCCCGGCGCCTTCAACCTGATGATCTCGGCCATGACCGTCCCTCTCGTTGCCAATGAAGGGACTATGGGATCATTCCAAATTCTGCGAAACTGCCCATAGATGAAACTATCTTGTGAGATTTTGCACAATGATCGATTGGTCCGACCTGCATCACTTCCTGGCTCTGGCGCGCGAAGGAAGCCTTTCGGCGGCGGCGAGGGGTCTCGGGGTCGACCATGTGACGGTGGCCCGCCGCGTTGCCGCGCTGGAAGCATCCATTTCACTCAAGCTCGTCGACCGCCGGCCACGCAGTTACGTTCTCACCGAGGACGGCAAGCGGATTGCGGCGATTGGCGCGCAGATGGAGGAGACCGCCTTCGCGGTGGAGCGCGCGGCACGGGCATCGAAGCCGGAACTCGACGGGGAGATCTCGATCAGCGCGCCGCCGTCGCTCGCCAATATTCTGATCGCTCCAAAGCTGATGCAGTTGCGCCAACGATATCCGGGCATCCTCATCAAGCTGATCGGCGAGAAGCGAACGGCTTCGCTCAGCCGCCGCGAGGCCGATCTGGCGCTTCGCCTCTCCCGCCCGACACAGCCCGGGTTGATAGCCCGCAAGATCGGCCATTTCGAGTTTGGCCTTTACGGCGCGCCGTCCTACCTGAAGGAGACGCCACCCTATGCGTTTGCTTTCATCGCTTATGATGCCAGCATGAATGACACTCCGCAGCAGCAATGGCTGACGGAGATCGCGGGCTCCCGCCAGATCGTGCTGCGGACCAATGACCTCGAGAACCAGGCCGCTGCGGCCCGGGCCGGCGTTGGGCTTGCGGCGCTGCCGCGGTTTCTTGGCGACCCCGATCGACGGCTCGAACGTTACAACACTGACCGCAAGCCTGTCAGCCGCGAGGTCTGGCTGATCGTCCATAACGACTTGCGCCGCGCGCCGGCGGTGCGCGCAGTCGCAGGCTTCCTCGAAGGCTGCTTGCGATAACTGCGCCGCAAAGCGCGGTGCTGCCAGGATTTGCCTGTGCGCGCCTGCAAAATCAGGCTGGTGGAGGCTGTCTTTTGCCACAAAAATTCATACATTGCGGCCATGCCCAAAACCTCCCCGAAGACCGACGCCAAAGCCGACACCAAGCCCGCTGCTGCGACAGCTGCTGCCAAGCCGGTTGCGGCGAAGGCGGCCGGCAAGGGCGACCACATCTTCCTGGTCGACGGTTCCGGCTACATCTTCCGCGCATATCACGCACTGCCCCCACTGAACCGCAAGTCGGACGGCTTGCAGGTCAATGCCGTGCTCGGCTTCTGCAACATGCTGTGGAAGCTGCTGCGCGACATGCCCGCGGACAACCGGCCGACGCATCTGGCGATCATCTTCGATAAGTCGGAAGTCACCTTCCGCAACAAGATCTATCCTGAATACAAGGCACACCGGCCACCGGCGCCGGACGATCTGATCCCGCAATTTTCGCTGATCCGCGAGGCCGTGCGTGCCTTCGACCTGCCCTGCCTGGAACAGGGTGGCTTCGAGGCCGACGATCTGATCGCGACCTATGCGCGGCAGGCCAGCGACCGCGGCGCCCACACGACCATCGTGTCCTCCGACAAGGATCTGATGCAGCTCGTGAACGACAAGATCATGATGTACGACACCATGAAGGATCGCCGCATCGGCATTCCCGAGGTGATCGAGAAGTTCGGCGTCCCGCCGGAGAAGGTGGTCGAAGTGCAGGCGCTGGCCGGCGATTCCACCGACAACGTGCCTGGTGTCCCCGGCATCGGCATCAAGACGGCCGCGCAGCTGATTGTCGAATATGGCGACCTCGAGCAATTGTTGTTCCGCGCCACCGAGATCAAGCAGCCGAAGCGGCGCGAGGCGCTGATCGAGAACGCGGAGAAGGCGCGGATCTCGCGCAAGCTGGTGCTGCTCGACGACAAGGTCGAGCTGGACGTGCCGCTCGACGACCTCGCCGTCCACGAGCCCGACGCGCGAAAACTGGTCGCCTTCCTGAAGGCGATGGAGTTTTCCACGCTGACGCGACGCGTCGCCGACTATTCGCAAATCGATCCCGCCAATGTCGATGCCGACGCCGCGAACAGCAGCGAGGCCCGCGGCGGCGACGGCGCGGCCAGGACGACCTCGTCCGAGACTTCCGGCGATCTCTTCGCCAGCCCTGCCGCACCTGCCAAGGGCGGCGACAAGGGTGACAAGTCGGCGAGCCCAAAGGGCGCACCGATATCGTTGGCCGCCGCGCGCGAAGAGGCCTTGCGCAAGCTCCCGGTCGACCGCGGCAAATACCAGGCGATCAAAACGCTCGCCGAGCTCAACGCCTTCATCGCTCGCATCCACGATTCCGGTCATGTCGCGGTCGAGATCAGAGCAAATTCCATCGATCCGATGCAGGCCGATCTCTGCGGCCTCGCGCTGGCGCTTGCGCCGAATGAGGCCTGCTATGTGCCGCTGGCGCACAAGCAGTCGGGCGGCGATGGAGGCCTGTTCGATGCCGGCCTCGCACCCGACCAGATCAAGCATGCGGACGCGATCGAAGCGCTGCGGCCGGTGCTGGAATCGGCCGGCATTCTCAAGATCGGCTTCGACGTCAAATTCACCGCGGTGATGCTGGCACAGCACGGCATCACCTTGCGCAACACCGACGATGCGCAACTGATCTCCTATGTGCTCGACGCCGGCCGTGGCTCGCATGGGCTCGAATCCCTTGCGGAGCGCTGGTTCGGCCACGCCATGCTGAAGGAGAGCGAACTGCTCGGCAGCGGCAAAAGCAAGATCACCTTCGATCAGGTACCGATCGAAAAGGCCGCGCCGCTGTCGGCGGAGGGCGCCGACATGGCCCTGCGCGTGTGGCGCGTGCTGAAGCCGCGCCTCGTCGCCGAGCACATGACCGCGGCCTACGAGACGCTGGAGCGCCCGCTGGTCTCGGTGCTCGCGCGCATGGAGCGGCGCGGCATCTCGATCGACCGTCAGGTGCTGTCGCGTCTCTCCGGCGACTTCGCCCAGACCGCGGCGCGGGTCGAGGCCGAGATCCAGGAGATCGCGGGCGAGCCGGTCAATGTCGGCAGCCCCAAGCAGATCGGCGACATCCTGTTCGGCAAGATGGGACTGTCCGGCGGCACCAAGACAAAAACCGGCGCATGGTCGACCACCGCGCAGGTACTCGACGAACTCGCGGAGCAGGGCCACGACCTCCCGAAGAAGATTCTGGAGTGGCGCCAGGTCTCCAAGCTGAAATCGACCTACACCGACGCGCTGCCGACCTACGTCAATCCGCAGACCCATCGCGTCCACACGACCTACGCGCTGGCCGCGACCACCACGGGGCGGCTGTCGTCGAACGAGCCGAATCTGCAGAACATTCCGGTGCGCACCGAGGATGGCCGCAAGATCAGGCGCGCTTTCATCGCGATGCCCGGCCACAAGCTCGTCTCCGCCGACTATTCGCAAATCGAGCTGCGGCTGCTGGCGGAGATCGCCGACATTCCCGTGCTGAAGCAGGCGTTCAAGGACGGGCTCGACATTCACGCCATGACGGCCTCCGAGATGTTCGGCGTGCCGGTTCAGGGCATGCCGAGTGAAATCCGGCGCCGTGCGAAAGCGATCAATTTCGGTATCATCTACGGCATCTCGGCGTTTGGCCTTGCCAACCAGCTCGGCATCGCGCGCGAAGAAGCATCGGCTTACATCAAGAAGTACTTCGAGCGCTTCCCCGGCATCCGCGCTTACATGGACGAGACTCGGGACTTCTGTCGGAGCCACGGCTACGTCACTACGCTGTTCGGCCGGAAGATGTACTATCCGGATATCAAGGCTTCGAACGCCTCGGTGCGCGCCTTCAACGAGCGCGCCGCGATCAACGCGCGGCTTCAGGGCACCGCCGCCGACATCATCCGCCGCGCCATGACGCGGGTGGAGGATGTGCTGGCCGAGAAGAAACTCTCGGCGCAGATGCTGCTCCAGGTGCATGACGAATTGATCTTCGAGGTGCCCGACGCCGAGGTCGCAGCGACGCTCCCCGTGGTGCAGCACGTCATGCAGGACGCGCCGTTCCCGGCCGTGCTGCTGTCGGTGCCGCTGCATGTCGACGCCCGCGCGGCGACGAACTGGGACGAGGCGCACTGACGGCCGGACATTCCGATGAAGATCGCCGCCATCTCCGGCAGCCTGCGCGCGGGCTCGAGCAATACGGCGGTGCTGCGCGCGGCGGCCGGCTCGCGCGTGACGGCGTTGAGGTCCTCCTTTTCGAAGGGATAGCGGACCTGCCATACTTCAATCCGGATCTGGATGGCGATCACGTGCCAGCGCCGGTTGGCGTCATGCGCAGCCTCGTCGGAAGCGTGGACGGCCTCCTGATCTCCAGCCCCGAATATGCCCGCGGTGTCGCCGGCGTGCTGAAGAACGCGCTCGACTGGCTGGTCGGCAGCCATGAATTTCCCGACAAGCCGGTGGCCTTGATCAACACCTCGCCGCGCGCGACGCATGCACTCGCCGCGCTGACGCTCACGCTGGAGACGATGTCGGCCCGGATCGCGAGAGATGCCTGCGTGGCACTGCCGCTGTTAGGTCGCGCCTGCGATGAGCACGGCATCGTCGCTGATCCCGCACTCGCGGAGCCGCTGCGGTCCGCGATGAAGGATTTCGCGTCATTCATCAGGACTGCGCAGGTCGACGCATCCTGACGGGCTAGCCACGCTGAATTGTCCTCCGAGCAATTGCGCAATGGCCTCGCCGCTCCGCCCATATTAGAACGGCGCGATCCCCCCGCACCGGTTCACTCATGCCCCACACCTCCGCCCTGCTCGGCTTTGCCCTCGTCTGCCTTGGCCTCGTGCTCACACCCGGGCCGAACATGATCTACCTGATCTCGCGTTCGATCACGCAGGGGCCGGCGGCCGGCATCGTCTCGCTCGGCGGCGTGGCGCTCGGTTTCGTAGTCTACATGCTGTGCGCCGCGTTCGGCATCACCGCGCTCTTGCTCGCAATTCCCTTTGCCTATGACGCGCTGCGCTTGGCCGGCGCCGGTTATCTCTTGTGGCTCGCCTGGCAGGCGGTGAAGCCGGGCGGCCGCTCGCCGTTCGAGGTGAAGCAGCTCGCGATCGACAGTCCGCGCAAATTGTTCGCGATGGGCTTTGTCACCAATTTGCTCAACCCGAAGATCGCGATGCTCTATCTCGCGCTGCTGCCGCAATTCATCGATCCCACCGCCGGCAGCGTGCTGACGCAGTCTGTCGTGCTGGGCGCGATCCAGATCGCGCTCAGCGTCAGTGTCAACGCAGTGATTGCACTTGCCGCCGGCTCGATCGCGCTGTTCATGGCGAGCCGGCCGAGCTGGATGCTGGTACAGCGCTGGCTGATGGGCACGGTGCTGGCCGGGCTTGCGGTGCGGATGGCGGTGGAAGCGAAGAAGGTGTGAGGGCACTCTTCACCCTCCCCTTGCGGGAAAAGGTGGCGCGAAGCGCCGGGTGAGGGGTTCTCTCCGCGCGTTCGGATGGAGAGTTGGACTCGCGGAGAGAACCCCTCACCCGTCTCGCCGCTAAGCGGCGAGCCACCCTCCCCCACAAGGGGGGAGGGAAAAGATCAATCCAGCTTCGCGTCCATACCCCGCTTCACAGCCGGCCGCGCCATCAGGGCTTCGTACCAGCGCTTGACGTTGGGGAAATCGGCCAGTTCAACCTTGTGGCGAGGATGACGCCAGGCCCAGCCCAGGATGGCGAAATCGGCGACCGAGAGATCGCCGGCGACGAAGTCGTGGCCGTCCAGCCGGCGGTCCAGCACGCCGTAGAGCCGGCGGGTCTCCGCCATGTAGCGCTTCAGGCCGTAGGCGCGGTCCTGCTCGTTCTCGAGCGCAATGAAATGGTGCACCTGGCCCGGCATCGGCCCGAAGCCGCCCATCTGCCACATCAGCCATTCGTAGACGGGGATGCGGCCCGAAAGTGGCTTCGGCAGGAATTTTCCGGTCTTTTCGCCCAGATAAAGCAGGATCGCGCCGGACTCGAAGATGCTGACGGGCTTGCCGTCCGGCCCCTCGGGGTCGACGATCGCTGGGATCTTGTTGTTCGGGGAGAGCTTGAGGAATTCGGGCGCCATCTGCTCGCCCTTGCTGATGTTCACCGGGATCACCTTGTAGGGCAGCCCCATTTCCTCCAGCGCGACCGAGATTTTACGGCCGTTTGGCGTGTTCCAGGTGTGCAGTTCGATGGTCATTTTTCACGTTTCCTTCCCCGAGATATCCGGCATCCACCTACTCCAGAAAGTTGCAGCCCCACAACCGGCGGACCGGGATGGCCGATCCCTGTTGACGGGAGGCGCCCCCTCTGGAATGTCACCGCAGTGGCGGATAAATTCCGCCACTGCCGAAAACGCTCCCGAGGGACCGCCGTGTCGAAATCAGCCTCCCGCGCCCGCCTGTTCGAAATCATCCGCCGGCGCTCCTTTGGCCGCGGCGAGGTGACGCTCGCGTCGGGCCGCAAGAGCGATTTCTATTTCAACCTGAAGCCGACCATGCTGGACCCGGAGGGCGCGACGCTGCTCGCCGAGCTCACCTATGAGACGCTGAAGGACGATCAGCTTGATTTCATCGGCGGGCTCGAGATGGGCGCGGTGCCGCTGGCGGGTGCGCTCGCGCAGATCTCCTGGATCAAGGGCCATCCGATCGCGGCGTTCTTCGTGCGCAAGAAGCCGAAGGAGCACGGCGCGAAGCTCGCGATCGAGGGGCTGCCCAGGGGCGAGACGCTCGAGGGCAAGCGCGTCGTGATCGTCGAGGACGTCACCACCACCGGCGGCTCGGCGATGCAGGCTGTTGAATCCGTGCGCGAGACCGGCGCCGAGGTGGTGCTGGTGCTGACCATGGTCGACCGCGAGGAAGGCGCCACCGACACGTTCGGTGCGGCCGGCCTGCCATTCCGCTCGCTCTACAAGGCGTCGGAATTCTTGAAGGCTTGACGGGGCGCCGCGGTTCCCTTCAACCGCTCATTTACCATCCCGCTTTATGGTGAATCATGTGCTGAGACCTCACTGGTCCCGGCCGGTTCAGTAGCGTCGGGTGGAGTAAGCGTTGCGTATCGTTGTGTCCCATGCGCGCCGGTGGCGTCGCGCGATGCTCGTGGCCGCCATTTTCGCAAGCCCGCTGCTTGCGGCCCCCGCCCCCGTTTCGGCCGAAGGCCTGTTCGACTTCTTCTTCGGCGGAGCGCAGCAGCAGCGGCCGCAGCAGGCGAGTTCCTACGCCGATCCCTTCACCGGCCAGCAAAATCCTGCGACCCCCCAATATGTCCCGCCGACGCGCTCGGCGGCGGCCGGCGGCTCGGGCCCGGCGTTCTGCGTGCGCAGCTGCGACGGTAAATACTTTCCGCTGATGCGCGGCATCGCCTCGCCGGCGCAGATGTGTCAGGCCTTCTGTCCTGCCACCGTCACCAAGGTCTTTTTCGGCTCCAGCATCGACGGCGCCTATACGCAGACGGGCGAGCGCTACGCCGACAGCGAAAACGCATTCGCCTACCGCAAGGCGCTGCTCGCGGACTGCACCTGCAACGGCCGCGAGCCGGTTGGCCTCGCCCCGGTCGATCTCGCACTGGATCCTTCGCTGAAGGCCGGCGACGTCATCGCCACCACCGACGGCCTCGTCGCCTATACCGGCGTCCGCCTCGGCATGGACCAGACCGCGGAGTTTACCCCGGTCGCCTCCTATCCCGGCCTCACCGCGCAGGTCCGCGCCCGGCTTGGGGAGATGAAGGTGGCCCCGGTGCGGGCAGAGACTGTGGCGGCCGATGCACCGGCCGCAGAGATCGTGCGCGGGACGTTGCCTGATGTGACGGTGCCGAAGACACAGGCGAAGCCGGCGAAGCGCGCGGGATTGGATTAAGGCTCAGGTCTAAACCTAGCCGTCATTGCGAGCGCAATGACGGAGGTTGTGCATCACCTTCCGATAATTACCCCGATCACGTTCGGCGCCGCCAGATATTTCTCCTCGATCGCCGCGCGCGCGGCGGCGCGGTTGTCCTGAGTGAGCAGGCCGCGCTTCTCGGCCAAAATCATCCAGCAAAAGCCCCACCAGTCGGTCAGCATGCCGGTCTCGTCGACGAGGTCATAGCCCTGCTCGGCCGCGAAGATACGCGCATGCGCTTCGTCCAGCGTGTCGAGAAACAGATGGTCCTCGGCCGCGAACAGATCGTCGCTGACATCATCGATGGTGTAGCCCCAGATCGACTGGCACACCGCGTTGAACTCGCGGTCGAACTGGTCGTCATCGACGGCATAACGCCGCGCCGCCAAATGCAGCCGCGACAGCGACCGCGCGAAATCGGCGATCCGGGTGAGGGCAAATTGATCGAAGGCAATGGTGGACATGTAGTCCTCGCAGCGTCGGACAGACCCTAGATATTGTGTCGGCAATGCGCCGAATCACAATGATATATCAAAGACTTACTAAAGTGTTCTTAATTTGTTCTGATGAACAACGAAGGGCTATCGAGGAACGTCGTCCTGGCGAAAGCCAGGACCCAGTTACCCCGGTCAGTGTTGTCTTTGCGAGCTTGAGACGCAGCCATGAGCGCGGGCAGCTACTACGTCTACATTCTCGCGAGCCGTCACCACGGAACGATCTACATCGGCGTGACCAACGACATCCGTGTGCGGCTCGAGCTGCATCGTTCAAGTCGCGGATCGAAGTTCGTACAGAAGTACAAGATTTTCCGCCTCGTGCACGTCGAAGCATTCGCCACACCGCAAGAAGCCATTGCGCGCGAAAAGCAGCTGAAATTCTGGAAGCGCGATTGGAAGATCAAGTTGATCGAGGAAGAGAATCCCGATTGGAATGACCGGTCGGGCCTTCTCTAACAGCCGGGGTAATGGGTCCTGGCTTTGGCCAGGACGACACTTTCTTTGTGGCGCGATCTCCCCCTCAATTCGCCGCCGACATCAACCTATCCCCGCATGCACTCGCGTAAAACTTGCCGCCGCATTGCCGCTTGATCGCGGCGCAGCGGGCGGCGGGGGATGCGTTTTGCGGGACGGTGAACGCGCAGGTCAAGCCATCCGCGCTGCGGCCCGATTTGCCGGCGGCAAAGGCGGCGCTGGAGGCGGTGATGCAGACGACAAGGAAAGCTGCAGCCGCGATTTCGATCAGCAGTCGCATCAGCGGCCTCATGGGCGTCTCCTCCACACTGATGGCTGAATTGGCCGCCATTCTAGCAGCAAATCCGCGCTTCTCCGTACGCATCCGGGTTCCCAAACCGGCCCGTTCCTTGCATAATTTTACGCCAGCGCAGTGCACGGCCGCGCCAGTGATGGTTCCGGTGCAGGGGCAAGACGCTTAAGGTTACAAGACGCGTAGGGTTAGTGGTGTTCTCGCGACCAGGAAGTGACGGCCTTGCAAGATCAATCGTTCCAGCCAAATTTCCCCGCCCCCGGTCAGCCCATCGACGAACTCGCGCTGTCTGAGATCAAGGGCGCGATCCTGGCGAAGCTGCGCCTTGCCATCGGCAAGGACGCGGGCATGGCGACCAAGCACGACTGGTACCAGGCCGCAGCGCTCACGTTGCGCGACCGCATCGTGCATCGCTGGCTGAGCGCGGAGAAGCGCAGCTACGACGCCGGACGCAAGCGCGTCTACTATCTCTCTCTCGAATTCCTGATCGGCCGTCTCTTCACCGACGCGCTCAACAACATGGGGCTCTTGAAGATCTTCGAGGTGGCGCTCGGCGATCTCGGCGTCTCGCTGCCTGAGCTGCGCAAATGCGAACCGGACGCCGCGCTCGGCAATGGCGGCCTCGGGCGTCTCGCCGCCTGCTTCATGGAAAGCATGGCGACGCTGTCGATCCCCGCGATCGGCTACGGCATCCGTTACGATTACGGTCTGTTCCGCCAGATCATCAATCAAGGCTGGCAGCAGGAATATCCGGACGAGTGGCTCGGCTTCGGCAACCCCTGGGAATTGCAGCGGCCGGAAGTGATCTACGACATCAATTTCGGCGGCGGCGTCGAGCATGTCGACGACAAGGGCCGCGACCGCGCGATCTGGCATCCGTCCGAGACCGTACAGGCGCTCGCCTATGACACGCCGATCGTCGGCTGGCGCGGCCAGCACGTCAATGCGCTGCGGCTGTGGTCGGCGCGCTCGCCCGATCCCTTGAAGCTCGACGCCTTCAACAAGGGCGACTATGTCAGCGCCAGCGCCGAGCAGTCGCGCGCGGAAGCGATCTGCAAATTCCTCTATCCGAACGACGAGAGCCCGGCGGGGCGCGAGCTGCGGCTGCGGCAGGAATATTTCTTTGTCTCCGCCTCGCTCCAGGATCTCGTCAAGCGGCATCTCGCGTCGGACGGCCAGCTCCGCAGCCTGTCGTCCAAGGTCGCGGTGCAGCTCAACGACACCCATCCGAGCCTCGCCGTCACCGAGCTGATGCGAATTCTGATCGACCTGCACAATTTCCGCTGGGACGAGGCCTGGAAGATCACGGTCGCGACGCTGTCCTACACCAACCACACGCTGCTGCCCGAGGCGCTGGAGACCTGGCCGGTCGAGCTGTTCGAACGGCTGCTGCCGCGCCATCTCGAGATCATCTACCGCATCAACGTCCAGCATCTCGCGCTGGCAGAGGCGCGCGCACCCGGCGACATCGATTTCCGCGCCTCGGTTTCGCTGATCGACGAGAGGAGCGGCCGCCGCGTCCGTATGGGCCAACTCGCCTTCGTCGGCTCGCATCGCATCAACGGCGTCTCGGCGATGCATTCGGACCTGATGCGCGAGACCGTATTCCACGATCTCAACCATCTCTATCCCGGCCGCATTACCAACAAGACCAACGGCATCACCTTCCGCCGCTGGCTGATGCTGGCCAATCCCAAGCTCACCGACCTGTTGCGCGAGACCTGCGGCGAGGCCGTGCTCGACGATCCGACGCAGCTCTCACTGATCGAGGCCCGCGCCAGCGACGTCGAATTTCAGCGAAAATTCCGCGCCGTCAAGCTCCATAACAAGACGGCGCTGGCGCGCCTGATCGGCGAACGTCTCGGCGTCAAGGTCGATCCGAGCGCGCTGTTCGACGTCCAGATCAAGCGCATCCACGAATACAAGCGGCAGCTCCTCAATGTCATCGAGACGGTCGCGCTGTACCAGTCGATCAAGGACGATCCCAACGGCAATTGGGTGCCGCGGGTGAAGATTTTTGCGGGCAAGGCGGCGGCGAGCTATCGCTACGCCAAGCTGATCATCAAGCTGATCAACGACGTCGCGGAGGTCGTCAACAACGATCCCGCCATCGGCGGCAAGCTGAAGGTCGTCTTCCTGCCCGACTACAATGTCAGCCTTGCCGAAGTGATCATTCCGGCGGCCGACCTGTCCGAGCAGATTTCGACCGCCGGCATGGAAGCCTCCGGCACCGGCAACATGAAGCTATCGCTGAATGGCGCCCTCACCATCGGCACGCTCGACGGCGCCAATATCGAGATTCGCGACCAGGTCGGCTTGGAAAACATCGCGATCTTCGGCATGGAAGCCGGCGACGTGATGATCCGTCGCAAGCAGGGGCTGGATGCCTCCGACGTGATCCGCAAATCGCCAAAGCTGCAGCGCGCCATCAATGCGATCGGCGCCGGCGAGTTCTCGCCCGGCGATCCCGGACGTTTCGAATCGATCGCGCACGCGCTGCGTTATCTCGACCATTACATGGTCAGCGCGGACTTCGATTCCTATTACGAGGCGCAGCGCAGCGTCGACGCACGCTGGCAGGTGGCGCCGGCCTGGACCCGCGCGTCCATCCTCAACGTCGCGCGCATGGCGTGGTTCTCGTCCGACCGCACCATCCGCGAATATGCCGAGGAGATCTGGAACGTGCCGGTCAATCCGGTCACGCCGCCGTTCCAGGAGGCAGAGGATCTGCGCGACGCGGCGAGCTGATTTTCCGCAGCGTGAAATCGGCGTTACCTGCGAGGTTATTGCATTCCGCGGGGATGATGATGATATGATCCTCGTCATCTCCAGCAGGCCGATGTCGGCGAGACTGACGCTGTGGCCTCAAACACGATCATTGCGAGCGTAGCGAAGCAATCCAGACTGCGTCCGCGGAACGATTCTGGATTGCTTCGCTACGCTCGCAATGACGATGGGGCCGACATCGAGGACCAACCATGCACGCCAAGCTCGCGCACCCGTTCGACGACGCCACCCGCATCACCGCAGGTGACTCTCACTGGCAGGGGCACGCCAGCGAAGACTACTGGGCCTTTGTCGGTCCGTTCGGCGGCGTCACGGCCGCAACCATTTTGCGCGCACTGATCGAGCATCCGCAACGCGCCGGCGAACCGCTGGCCCTCACCGTCAATTACTGCGCGCCGATCGCCAAGGGCCCGTTCGACCTCGACATCCGGCTGGTGAAGGCCAACCGCTCCAGTCAGCACTGGAGCGTCGAACTGTCGCAGGGCGGCGGCGAGGTCGCAACACTCGCGACCGCAGTGTTCGCCGAGCGCCGGCCGTCCTGGGAGCACAGGGTTGCGCAGTATCCTGATGCAAAGCCGTTCGAGGAAACGCTGCCGTTCCCGAAGATTTCGGCGTCCTGGGCCAACCAGTACGAATTCCGCTTCGTCGAGGGCGAGATGCGGATCGGCCCGCCGCAGGCTGAGCTTGCGAGCACATATTCGAAAATCTGGATTGGCGACCGCACGCCGCGCAAGCTCGACATGCTGTCGCTGATGTCGATGTCGGACGCCTTCTTCGGGCGCATCTTCCACGCGCGGCGCGAACTGGTGCCGTTCGGCACGGTGTCGCTGACGACCTATTTTCACACCGATACGGAAGAACTCGCGGCCGAAGACATCACCCGCGTGCTGGCGACGGCCGATTCGAAGATCATGCACAAGAGCTACGCCGACCAGAACGCCGAGCTGTGGTCGCCGAACGGGCGGCTGCTCGCGACGACCACGCAGATTGCGTATTTCAAGGCGTAGGCGCTTCCACCATCTCGTCGTTGCGAGCGCCGCGAAGCAATCCAGACTGTCTCCGCTGAGGGATTCTGGATTGCTTCGTTGCGCTCGCAATGACGGTGGAGAGATATCGGCATAAACAAAAAGGGCGGCCTCACGGCCGCCCTTTTGTATTTCAAGCGATGCGAAATTACTCCGCCGCGAGCTTCACATCCGGAGCCGCCGCGCGCACCTCCGCGTCGACCTGGGACTCGAACTTGGCAAAGTTCTTCTGGAACATGCCGACCAGCGCGCGCGCGGTCTTGTCGAACTCGTCCTTGTCCTTCCAGGTATTGACCGGATTGAGGATCTCGCTCGGCACGCCCGGCAGCGCGGTCGGGACCGCGAAGCCGAAATACTTGTCGGTGCGGAATTCGACGTTGCGCAAGCTGCCATCAAGCGCGGCGGTGAGCAGCGCGCGGGTCACCTTGATCGGCATGCGCGAGCCCGTGCCGTACTTGCCGCCGGTCCAGCCGGTGTTGACCAGCCAGCAGTCGACATTGTGCTGGGCGATGAGGTCGCGCAGCATGTTACCGTAGACGCTGGGGTCGAGCGGCAGGAACGGTGAACCGAAGCAGGTCGAGAATTCAGGCTGCGGCTCGTTGCCGAGACCGCGCTCAGTGCCCGCGACCTTCGCGGTGTAGCCGGAGAGGAAGTGATACATCGCCTGCGCCGGCGAGAGCTTTGCGATCGGCGGCAGCACGCCGAAAGCGTCAGCAGCGAGCATCACCACGTTCTTCGGCTGCGGCGCGCGGCCGGTGCGCGAGGCGTTCGGGATGAAGTCGAGCGGATAGGCCGAACGGGTGTTCTCGGTCTTGGAGCCGTCGTCGAAGTCCACCACGCGGGTGTCCTCGTCGAGCACGCAGTTCTCGAGCACCGCGCCGAAGCGGGTCGAAGCGGCGAAGATCTCGGGCTCGGCTTCCTGCGACAGCTTGATGCACTTGGCGTAGCAGCCGCCCTCGAAATTGAAGATGCCGTTCGGTCCCCAGCCGTGCTCGTCGTCGCCGATCAGCGTGCGGTTGGGATCGGCCGACAGCGTGGTCTTGCCGGTGCCGGACAGACCGAAGAAAATCGCGGCATCACCCTTGGCGCCGACATTGGCCGAGCAGTGCATCGGCATCACGCCGCGCTCGGGCAGGTAATAGTTCAGCGTGGTGAAGACCGACTTCTTCATCTCGCCGGCATAATAGGAGCCGGCGATCAGCACGATCTTGCGGGCGAAATCGATCGCGACGACGTTCTCCGACTTGCAGCCATGGCGCTTCGGATCGGCGCGGAAGCTCGGCATGTCGATGATGGTGAGTTCGGGCGTGAAGCTCGACAGCTCGACTGCCTCAGGGCGAATCAGCAGCGTCCGGATGAACAGCGAGTGCCAGGCGAGCTCGGTGAAGACGCGGGTCTTGATCCGGTAAGCCGGATCGGCGCCGCCGTAGAGGTCCTGCGCGAACAGCGACTTGCCTTCGGCGTGCTTGAGGAAGTCCTGGTATAGCGTCTCGAACTGCTCGGCGGTGATCGACTGGTTACCGGCCCACCACATCTTCTTGTCGGTGGTGGCGTCACGCACCGTGAACTTGTCCTTCGGGCTGCGGCCGGTGAACTCGCCGGTGTCGGCGCAGAGCGCGCCGTCGGCGGACAGCACCGCCTCGCCCGCGGAGAGCGAATATTGATAGAGCTGCGGTGCGCCGAGGTTCCAGTGAACCTGCTTGAGATTCTTTAAGCCGAATTTGTCGGCGCCGAAGGCACCGTTGCGCACGCCCGTCTCTTGCACGAAAAACCCTCCTAGAACCCGCGACACTCTGCGCGACCAAGCTTTGGCGCTGCCGCGGTCACCGTGAATAACAGGCCGTCCGGCCTCGGTTGGACGACCTAATATCGGTGAACGCTGGCGTTGCCAAGCTGATCCCGCAGGATTTGGTTTATTCAAGGACCGCGCCAAACGTCGCCCATGTCAGCCCATCAAAAAATCACGAATGGTCGCGCAACCAAACGCTTGTTTCGGCGTTGTCCGGAGTTTTTGCGACGCACAATCCCGACGGCTATTCTATCGAACCGCACCCTCGCCGATGAGCGCGAACGGCCCCCACATCGCAGGATACGCATTCCGCGGCGACGAGGTGTCATCAACATAGGTTAACATGGCGCGCCTCAAGGCTTCGGCACGACCGATTCCTGGTTCGTTTTTGAGCAAATCGAAAGTCGATGTGGTCAAGCGGGTGGCAGCTTCGGAATCGACTGCCCAATGCGAAACCAGAAGCGCGCGGGCACCGGCATAGAAGAACGCGCGCGCCAATCCCGACAATGCCTCGGCGCCGGGCTTGTCGCCGGCAATGGTGTTGCAGGCCGACAGCACCACCCAATCCGCGTTGAGCTTGAGCTGGGCAACTTCGCTCGCGGTCAGCAGACCGTCGTCGAGCTCGGAAGGCTGGTCGGGAATGGAGAGCGCTAGCGACGGCTCGCCCAGCCCCTTAATGTCACCCGCGACGAGACCGTGGGTGGCAAAGTAAATGATGCTGTATTGAGCAAGCGATGCACGCTTGAGCGTCGTCTCGCTGGCATCGCGGCCGAGATGGATGTCGGCCTCGGCCGCACCGACATCCTTGGCCACAGCGCTCAACTCGTCCGCTGTATCGGGCAGCTGCGGCAGCGCCTGCGCCAGCCGCGCGCGATCGACGCCGGCGCCGCGCCAGAAGTCGGTGTAGGCGATCGTCGCAATGCTGCGCGCGGCGACCTTTCCGCCTGTTGCGCGACGGTCGGCCGGCCCACCCTCGGCGGGATTGAAGACGGGATCGCCAAAGCCGGTCATCGGCTTGACGCCCTGGTCCTTGCGCGCGAAGGCGCGCAGCGATTTCAGGCTGACCACCGACGGCAGCACCGAGACGGCCTGACGCCGCAACAGCCAGGCGGCGCTGCGATAGCCCTCGAGCTTGTCCGGAATCGCAGCCTGCGGTGTCTCCGTGACAAGCAGATGAAACGGCAGCGCGGTCAGCGCACCCGACGGCACCACCAGCAGGCTGCGCTTCTCTTTCGTCAACGTCTCGACCGGGCCGAGCAGCGTGACGTAGAGCTCGTGGGCGAGCGCGAGGTCGAACAGGCCTGATTTGCCGGAGGCATCGCGCGCCTTGCCGACATCGAGACCTTTGCGGAACGCAGTGACCTTCTGCGCCAGCGCGTCCGCGCCAAGCGGAATCTCCTTCCAGTCGACACCCTCGCGCGTGATCGCGATGACGTAGCTCCGCTTGTCGACGACGGAATAGATCGTCATCGCCTCGTCGGCCGACAGCAGCGGCTGGATGTCCTTCACCGTCAATGGCAGCGGATCGGAGAGCGAGGCGTAATCTGGGAACTCGACGGCGAGCGTCTTCTGCAAGCCGGCGCGCTCGATCGCGATTGCCGCGATCCGCGCGCGGCTGCGCTGCTCGGCCGCGACGTCGCGTTGCGCAGCTTGCTTCGACACCGCAATGATGATCGCCTTGTCGAGCGCCTCGGACTCGGCTCCGAGATCCTGGTCCCTGCGCACCAGCTCGGCGAGCCGGTCGCTGCCGGCGGCGAGCCGTACCGCGAGCTTGTTCACAGCGGATGCCGCGGAGGATTGCGTGCCGCGCTGGATCGCGGCGAGCGCCTCGTCCAACGCCTTGTCGTCGGGCAGCAGATATTGCTGCCGCGCGGCGAACAGGATCGGCAACACCACTCGCAATTGCGCGCGGTTGGTCGCAAGCGTCTTTTCCGCAAACGGCAGCGCCTCCGCGTTCCGCCCGGCCACGTAGAGGAAATAGGCGAGATTGCTGGTCGAGGTCGCGACATCAGGATGGTCCGGCCCAAGCGCGCGCTCGCGGATGGCAAGCGCACGGCGATAGAGTGGCTCGGCATCGGCATAGCGCTGCTGGTGCTCGTAGAGCCCGGCGAGATTGTTCAGGGAGCGTGCAACGTCGGGATGATCCGGTCCGAGCACCTTCTCGCGGATCGCGAGCGAGCGCTTGATCGGCGCCTCGGCATCGGCGTCGCGGTTGACATCGCGATCAAGCTGGCCGAGATTGTTCAAAAGCGTCGCGACCGCCGGATGTTCGGGGCCGCCGACCTTCTGGTAGATCGCGAGCGCGCGCTGGAACAGCGGCTCGGCATCCGCAAAGTGCTCCTGCTTCACATAGAGCGTGGCGAGATTGTTGAGGGACTGGCCAACGTCGGGATGCTCGCGCGACAGCGCCTTTTCGCGAATGGCGAGCGCGCGCCTGAACAGCGGCTCCGCCTCGGCGAAGCGGCTCTGCCGCTGATCGAGCGCAGCGAGATTATTCAACACCGGCGCGATCTCGACGCTGTCGAGACTGGTCCCCTTCTCCATCAGCGCGATGGCGCGCTTGTAGAGCGGCTCGGCCTGATCGTCATGGCCCTGGTCAGCATAGATCTGCGCGAGATTGTTGAGCGCACCGGCGAGATCGCGGTTGTTGCTGGTCTTCTCGAGCGAGGCCACCATCGCCTGCGCCAGCGGCAACGCTTCGGCATATTTGCCGGCGCTCCTGAGCGCGTTGATACGCGCGCTCTGCGCGGCAAGACCGCCCGTCTGGGCAAGCCCGGGTGTGGCAAGCGATGCGGTAATCGCCAGCGCCAGGCCTGCGACCCATGCCAAACGACACCGTGTCATGAACCCTCTCGCTGCGAGCCTTAAGACCATCACGGTCTTGGGTCGCAGCGATGGGCCCCGGCGTTCAATTTGTGGCTACTCCGTCTTTGCCCGCGCTTCGCCGACAAGGCGGACCAGCATCTTGCGCAGCGCCGTGCCGTTCGTGACCCGCTCCGGAAAATCCAGCCGCAGGGCGGTCTGGCCGTCCTGCATGTCGAGGCCTTCGGGGTCGCAGCCGGTGCACCGCCAGTCACCCTCGGCCGCGTTGAGCAGTTTTGTGGCGTAGAGGCCCATGGCATCGCGATGGTCGGCATTCATGTGCGCGACAGCCCCCTCCTCGGCCGCCAGCAGCTCCTCGGCGCCGGCGAGGTCCGTGAGGAACTGCCCGGGCTTGAGATCGACGATCCGGCCAAAGCCGGCCACCAGATGGGTTCCCGCAGGAATGATCCGGAAGAACGAAAAATCCCTAAATGAGACAAAGGCTTCCGCCGAAGGATGGGCATTCAAATACCGCCTCTGGAGAAGATCCTTCTCGGTCTCGGCCTGTTCCGCCCGGCCGGACAGCATGATCCGGGCACCTTCCAGCGGATCGCCCGCCGCGCGCTCGTCCAGCATCAGGGAGACCCGGCTATCTGCCAGAATATTCCTGGTATGAACGGCCAATCCCGAGATCAGCAGGATCGGCGAACCATCGGGATGGCTGGCCAGATTGACCAGGGAACAATAAGGATCGCCGCTGCCCGCCATCAGCGTCGCAAGGGCCCCCTGCCGTGACCGCCTGAGCAGCGATTTGGCGAGCTTTCCGGGGTCGAAATCGGGGGTCGGTTGCATTGGCTTTCTCGCCTCAGGTGGTTGCAAGGTGGGTCTTTTTTCGGGTAAACGAGGGTCGGGTTATGGGTCGACATGCGGCGAATCTGCCGTGTTTCGCGGAACTTGGTCACACTTCAGCCCAGCTTGCATTGCTCGGTGACAAAGTTCGAACTCCAAGTTCGGGACCCATGTATGCGGCGCACCACTGGATTGCTCGCCGTTTAAGCCACGACCCAAACGGAAAGCAGAAAGCAGAGGCTCATGCCCACAATCGCTTTGGTCGACGACGACCGCAACATTCTCACATCCGTCTCGATCGCGCTGGAAGCCGAAGGCTACCGCATCATGACCTACACCGACGGGGCCTCCGCGCTTGACGGTTTCCGCACCACCCAACCCGATCTTGCCATCCTCGACATCAAGATGCCGCGCATGGACGGCATGGAGACGCTGCGCCGGCTGCGGCAGAAATCCGACCTGCCGGTGATCTTCCTGACTTCCAAGGACGAAGAGATCGACGAGCTGTTCGGCCTCAAGATGGGCGCGGACGATTTCATCCGCAAACCGTTCTCGCAGCGCTTGCTGGTCGAACGCGTCAAGGCCGTGCTGCGCCGCTCGGCGCCGAAGGACCCGACTGTCACACCGAAGGAGAACGACGCCAAGGCGCTCGACCGCGGCCTTTTGCGCATGGATCCGGAACGCCATACCTGCACCTGGAAGAACGAGCCGGTGACGCTGACCGTCACCGAATTCCTGATCCTCCAGGCGCTGGCGACCCGGCCCGGCGTGGTCAAGAGCCGCAACGCGCTGATGGACGCCGCCTATGACGACCAGGTCTATGTCGACGACCGCACCATCGACAGCCACATCAAGCGGCTACGCAAGAAGTTCAAGGTGACGGACAACGATTTCGAGATGATCGAGACGCTCTACGGCGTTGGCTACCGCTTCAAGGAAGCCTGAGGCGCACGCGCCTTCACAAAAGACCAGAGTTGCGCCCGGTTCTGATTCCATCGGGACCGGGATGGGCCTAAAGCGCGATGTGATTGGAATGAAGATCATCGCGCTTTAGGTTATTGTTTGAGCATGATCTTTTCGGAAAACCGCTGCACACTTTTCCGGATCATGCTCTAGGATGCGGGGACCCATCGCACGAGCTGTCCTAACGCGGGCGTAAGCATTGCTTGACCGAACGCAGCCTGATCCGAGTTCGAACGCCGAGGACGTTGCCGCCCACGGCGCCTCGGATCATGAGGACAAGCCGGTCGCGCAAGGCTGGCGGCCGCTGAACTGGCTCAAGCGCGCCGGGCAGTTCTTCTTCGCGCTGTCGTTCTCGAGCCTGACCCGCCGCATCGTCTCGCTCAACCTCGCGGGCCTCGTCGCGCTGGTCGCGAGCATCCTGTATCTGTCGCAGTTCCGCGCCGGCCTGATCGACGCGCGCGCCCAGAGCCTCCTGGTGCAGGCTGAGATCATCGCCGGTGCGATCGGAGCGTCGGCGACAGTGCAGACCAACGCGATCACCGTCGACCCTGAGCGGCTGCTCGACCTGAAATTGGGCGAGAGCTACGGCGGACCGGACGATTCGCTGGATTTTCCGATCAATCCCGAGCGCGTCGCGCCGGTGTTGCGCACGCTGATCTCGCCAACCAAGACCCGCGCGCGGATTTTCGATCCCAACGGTTCGGTGTTGCTCGACAGCCGTGACCTCGACAACGTGCGAACGTTGCCGCTGCCGCCGCCGTCGGAAAAACCCGGCCTGATCGAACGCGGGACGGTCGCGGTACGCCTCTGGATCAACCGCGGCGACCTGCCGCTGTATCGCGAGCTCGGGCGCGAGAACGGCAACGGCTATGTGGAAGTCGCCGATGCACTCCAGGGCCAGAAGCGCTCGATGGTGCGGGTGAATGCGCGCGGCGAGGTGATCGTCTCGGTCGCAGTCCCCGTGCTGCGCTCGCGCGCCATCCACGGTGCGCTGATGCTGTCGACACAGGGCGACGACATCGACCAGATGGTCACCGCCGAGCGCCTGGCGATCCTCAAGGTCGGCGGCGTCGCCGCCGCGGTCATGATCATGCTGTCGCTGCTGCTCGCGAGCACGATCGCAGGTCCCGTGCGCCGGCTCGCCGACAGCGCCGAGCGGGTCCGCCGCCGCATCAAGACCCGCGTCGAGATTCCCGACTTCACCCGCCGCCGCGACGAGATCGGCCATCTCTCCGGCGCGCTGCGCGACATGACCAACGCGCTCTACAAGCGCATCGAGGCGATCGAGATGTTCGCCGCCGATGTCGCCCATGAGCTGAAGAATCCGCTGACCTCGCTGCGCTCCGCGGTCGAGACGATGCCGCTGGCGCGCAACGAGAACAGCCGCGCCCGCCTGCTCGAGGTCATCGAACATGACGTCAAACGGCTCGACCGCCTGATCTCGGACATCTCGGATGCAAGCCGGCTCGATGCCGAATTGCAGCGGCAGGATGCGCTCCCGGTCGATCTCAAGCGCCTCTTGGGCACGCTGGTTTCGGTCGCCAACGAGACCAAGCTCGGCCACGACGTCGCCGTCGAGGCGCGCTTCGAGGGCCGCAGCCCGACCGACTCGTTCTCCGTAACGGGCCACGATTCGCGGCTCGGACAAGTGGTCTCCAACCTGCTCTCCAACGCACAATCCTTTTCCGAGCTCGGCAGCAAGGTGCGTCTCATTTGCCGCCGCGTGCGCGGCGAGATCGAGATCGTGGTCGACGACGACGGCCCCGGCATCCGCGACGACGCGCTGGAGCGCATCTTCGAGCGCTTCTACACCGACCGTCCGCATCAGGGCTTTGGCCAGAACTCCGGCCTCGGCCTGTCGATCTCCAAGCAGATCGTCGATGCCCATGGCGGACGGATCTGGGCGGAAAATCGCGCAGGTCCCCCGGACGAAGACGGCGCGGCGACGGTTGCCGGCGCGCACTTCGTGGTGAGGCTGCCGGCGCTATGAGCGACGACGGCCCAAGCGTTCACGCCTCCGCAGTCAAGGTCGGAGATCTGGCGGTGCTGATCCGCGGGCCCTCCGGCGCCGGGAAGTCCCGCCTTGCCTTCGATTTGATCATGGCGGGGCGCGCAGGCGTGGTCGAAAGGGCCATTCTGGTCGGCGATGACCGTGTCCATCTGGCGACAGTCGGCCAAGAAATTGTGGTCCGTCCCACTCCGGTCCTGGCCGGCCTGATCGAGATCCGGGGCTTGGGGATTCGCCGCTGCGACTTCGTGGAGCATGCGACCGTCGGTCTCGTGGTCGATCTGGACGCGGACGACGCCGAACGCCTGCCCCCACTGGAATCGCTGAAAGTCGGCATTTTCGGTGTCGAAATACCGCGAATCCCGGTCGGACGTGGTTATTCGCCCCTCCCTTTGGTTGTCGCAGCCTTGATCACTACCAAGAGTTCATCTTCCGTTAACCCTTCCGGCAATTGTTTGAAGGGAAATGGTAACCATATGAGCCCCACTATCGCGATCGAATAGACCGACGCAGCTCCCCTCATCCATCCGTCTAGATTCAGGGAGATACGCAACATCCCCTCTTGCGCGGGGGCTCTGGATGGTCAAAGTGGCGCGTTCGTGCGGTGCACCAAAAGCGCCCGCGAGGAGTTTTCCGATGATTGGTCTAGTACTTGTGACCCACGGGCGCCTTGCCGACGAATTCAAGGCAGCGCTTGAACATGTCATGGGTCCGCAAAAACAAATCGAAGCGATCACGATCGGCGCTGAAGACGATTCCGATCTCTGCCGAAGCGACATCATCGAGGCGGTTAACCGCGTCGATTCCGGCGACGGCGTTGCGATCCTTACCGACATGTTCGGCGGCACCCCATCCAACCTGGCAATATCCTGTATGAGCCGGCCCAAGGTCGAGGTCCTCGCGGGCATCAACCTTCCCATGCTGGTGAAACTTGCCAAGGTGCGCGAGGAGCGTTCGCTGCCGGACGCGATCGCGATGGCCCAGGAAGCCGGCCGCAAATACGTCACCATCGCCAGCCGCGTACTCGCCGGCAAATGAGCGACGACGCGCCGCCCGGAAACCAAGCCGGCACTGGCGTGCCCGCGAACGCGATCTCCAAAGAGCTCCTGATCATCAACAAGCGCGGCCTGCACGCCCGCGCCTCGGCGAAGTTCGTCCAGGCGGTGGAGCGCTTCAACGCACAGGTGTGGGTGACGCGCGGCGCCGAGACCGTCGGCGGAACCTCGATCATGGGCCTGATGATGCTCGCCGCCGGGCCGGGAACGACGATCACGGTGGCTGCTGCCGGCCCCGATGCGGAAGCCGCGCTCGCGGCGATCACGGAGCTCGTCGAGAGCAAGTTCAACGAAGAAGGGACCTGAGGTCACTTCTCCGGCGGGGCGATGTAGACGTTCCAGCTCATCGACGGACCGGCCTTGCTGTGGATAAAGCGGCGCGTCGTCATCACCAAGCGCTCGGCATTCGGCGCGGTCTCCGACACCCACTTCTCGAACGCGGGCAGGCGGCCGTCGGTCGGATCGAACACGCCGATGAAGCCGTATTTCTTGACGTCTTCGAGTGACGTCAGCCCGGAGCTCCAGGCCTCGTTCGGCGTGAACGCGCTGGGATGGTCGGGGCTGTAGAACACCATCGGCTGAACCGACTCCATGGTGCCGGTGACGACCGCCCAGCGCGAGGCGAAGCGCGCGTGCCAGGCCTGCGTCAATTCGTGTGCGAGCTCCGAGCGCGCGCCATAGGTCGCCGTATTGTCGGCATTGACCGCCATTTCGCGCGCGGCGATCCAGGGCGAGGCAATGAGCGTCGCGATGCTCAGCACGAGCCAGATCGCAACGATCTTGAACACCGCCGCACTCTGCACCCGCAGCGGAGGGATCGCGACCAGCGCCAGCGGCACCAGGAAGAACAGCGAGATGCCCCAATCGGTCTTGATGTAGATGCCGAAGACCAGCGCGCCGAGCGGCGGGCCGGCGGCCACGATGATCTGGATGATCCAGATATTCAGCGCCTTCGAGAGATCGACGCCCGGATTGGAGCCGCGCGCCCAGGCCCGCGTGACGACGCGCAACGGCGCGCGCGAGAGCAAACCGAGCCACGGCGGCACCAGCGCCATCGCGAGCGCTGCAAGCGCCACCGGCAGCGCCAGCAGCGCGGCATTGTGCAGGACATAGCCGAACACGAGCTGATGCACGAGGCCGGAATCCTCTATGCTGTAGGTGTCGCCGGCATAGGTCAGCGGCACAAAATGCGCGTCCGCGAGCCAGATGATGTGCGGGATCATCGCCACCACCATCGTCGCGATCGCGACCCAGGGCGCCGGCGACAGCAGGAATCTCATCCGCTCCGGATGAATCAGCGCGGCGAGCCCGATGGCGCCGATCATGGTCAGCACCCAGTATTTGGTCATCAGCGCCAGCGCACCGGCAAGCCCGAGCAAGACTCCGGACTGCCAGCTCCGCTTCTCGAAGGCGTTGAGATAGGCCAGCACAACGAGCGGCAAAGTGACGAGCTGAAGCAGGTCCGGGTTGTACTTGAAACCCTTGAAATTGAAGATCGGATAAAGCGCGACCATCACCACGACCAGGAACGCGCGCCGCGCATCGACGACGCGCAACGCAACCAGCCAGCAGATCACCATGCCGACGCTGACGGTCGCCATCGCGAGCGCATAGGTCGCCCAATCAGCCGCCGGGAACACCTTGAACCAGATCCCGGCGATCCAGCCCGACAGCGGCGGGTGCTTGCCATAGCCCCACAGGAACTTCTGGCCCCAGCCCCAGGCTTCTGCGACGTCCATGTGAACGTCCTGCGCGGCCTTGAGATTGATCAGGATGAAGGTCCAGATCACCGCATGCAGGATGGCGAACTGGATCACCAGCCAGAGGCGCGCCTCAGGGCGGATCGCGCAGGCAACCAGCCAGGCCCGGAAGCGGGCAAAGCTCACCCGGCTTTTTACGCGCGCTCGGGCAGTTGGGATCGAAGTGGTCGACATGGGCCGTTGCGTAGCGCGTTTTTGGCTCCCGTGGAATCAGCTTGCCGTGAAGAAAGCCCCTGAAAATACAGCAATATGGTTGCCGCACGGGGATGTGAGTGGTATCCCGCGCCCATGACGACCGTCCCCATTTCCAACATCCGCAATTTCTCCATCGTCGCGCATATCGACCATGGCAAATCGACGCTGGCCGATCGCCTGATCCAGATGACCGGCGGGCTGTCCGACCGCGAAATGGCGGGCAAGGAGCAGGTGCTCGATTCCATGGACATCGAGCGCGAGCGCGGCATCACCATCAAGGCGCAGACGGTGCGCCTCGCCTACCACGCCAAGGACGGCAAGGATTACATCTTCAACCTGATGGACACGCCCGGCCATGTCGACTTCGCCTACGAAGTCTCGCGGTCGCTGGCGGCCTGCGAAGGTTCCCTGCTGGTGGTCGACGCCAGCCAGGGCGTCGAAGCGCAGACGCTCGCCAACGTTTACCACGCGCTCGACGCGGGTCATGAGATCGTTCCGGTCCTGAACAAGGTCGACCTTCCCGCCGCAGAACCGGAGAAGGTCAAGCAGCAGATCGAGGACGTCATCGGCATCGACGCGTCCGACGCGGTGATGATCTCGGCCAAGACCGGCCTCGGCGTGCCCGATGTGCTGGAAGCCATCGTGACCCGCCTGCCGCCGCCGAAGGGCGATCGCGATGCGACGTTGAAGGCGCTGCTGGTCGACAGCTGGTACGACGTCTATCTCGGCGTCGTCGTGCTGATCCGTGTCGTCGACGGCGTCATGAAGAAGGGCAGCCGCGTCCGCATGATGGGCACGGGTGCGGCCTATGACGTCGAGCGCGTCGGCTTCTTCACGCCGAAGATGACACAGGTCGACGAGCTCGGGCCCGGCGAGATTGGTTTCATCACCGCGGCGATCAAGGAAGTGGCCGACACCCGCGTCGGCGATACCATCACCGACGACAGGAAGCCGGTGACCGAGATGCTGGCGGGCTTCAAGCCGGCCATTCCCGTGGTGTTCTGCGGCCTCTTCCCTGCCGACGCCGATGACTTCGAGACCTTGCGCGCGGCGATGGGCAAGCTGCGCCTCAACGATGCCAGCTTCTCCTACGAGATGGAGACGTCGGCCGCGCTCGGCTTCGGCTTCCGCTGCGGCTTCCTCGGGCTGCTGCATCTGGAGATCATCCAGGAGCGCCTGTCGCGCGAATTCGATCTCAATCTGATCGCGACCGCGCCGAGCGTGATCTACAAGATGAGCCTGACCGACGGGCAGGAAATCTCGATTCACAACCCCGTCGACATGCCCGATGTGGTGAAGATTGCGGAGATCCAGGAGCCCTGGATCGAGGCCACGATCCTCACCCCCGATGAATATCTCGGCAGCGTGCTGAAGCTGTGCCAGGACCGCCGCGGCTCGCAGAAGGAGCTCACCTACGTCGGCGCCCGCGCGATGGTGAAATACGATCTGCCGCTCAACGAAGTGGTGTTCGACTTCTACGACCGCCTGAAGTCGGTCTCCAAGGGCTACGCCTCGTTCGACTATCATCTGACCGACTACAAGCCGGCAGACCTCGTCAAGATGCAGATCCTGGTCAACAACGAACCGGTCGATGCGCTCTCGATGCTGGTGCATCGGACCCGCGCCGAAGGCCGCGGGCGTGCCATGGTCGAGAAGATGAAGGAGCTGATCCCGCCGCACATGTTCCAGATCCCGATCCAGGCGGCGATCGGCGGCAAGGTGATCGCCCGCGAGACGGTGCGCGCACTGCGCAAGGACGTCACCGCAAAGTGCTACGGCGGCGACATCACGCGCAAGCGCAAGCTTCTGGAGAAGCAGAAGGAAGGCAAGAAGAAGATGCGGCAGTTCGGCAAGGTCGACATCCCGCAGGAAGCCTTCATTGCCGCGCTGAAGGTCGATAGTTGAGGCAAAGGCCGCCGCCTTCTGGCCGCGCCAGCCTCGCCTCAAACAAAAACCGCGAAAACAACCCCATGCACAGTAGCCGGCCCCTTGTCGGCATTGCGCTTTTCGATTTTACGAGATCCCCCTTGCAGCGTCGGGCAAAACAGGGGCACGATGCCATCATTGCAGCGCGTGTGGGAGAGGCGCCCGCCTCTCGCTCATCTCGACCGAGTAGCCAAGAGCTGCTGAAGCTCGACCACAACCGCCGATCCGATCTCCACCTCTTCGGATCTCGGATTTGGACCCGCCTGGAGCATTCCATCGGACCGCACCGCCACCTCCGAATGGGGTGACACAGCAGCCCGCTCGAGCAGCTCTCGCAACTTCAGATCCAGGCCATCCCCAGGCGCGGCCGCGATCGCATTGAAACAACTCAGCGACATCGCTCCACGGCTCCTTCCCTGTCCAGCAGGGCGCGCTTGCGTTCCACGCCCCAGGCATATCCGGAGGTCGACCCGTCGTTGCGGATCACGCGGTGGCACGGAATGGCGACCGCGATCTTGTTTGCCGCACAGGCGCCGGCAACGGCGCGCACAGCGTTGGGAGCCTCGATCCGGCGCGCGAGCTCCGCGTAGCAGACCGTAGCACCGACAGGGATTTCCTGAAGCGCCTGCCAGACCCGCTGCTGGAACGCAGTGCCGCGAATATCGAGCGGCAGATCGAGACCGATCTCCGGCGCTTCCACGAAGCCGACCACCCGCGCGACCATCGCCTCATAGTCATGGTCAGCGCCGATCAGACGTGCCTTGGGGAAGCGATCCTGAAGATCGTGGACGAGCTCCTCTGCGTCATCTCCAAGAAAGATCGCAACGACGCCCTTCTTGCTCGATGCGACCAGAATCGGGCCGAGAGAACTCTGACCGACCGCGAACCTGATCTCCTCGTTCGCCCCTCCGGCGCGATACTGCGATGGCGTCATGCCGAGCATTCCTGTCGACTTTTCGTAGAACCTTCCACTCGAATTGAAGCCGGCGTCGTACATCGCCTCGGTCACGGAATTGGCGGAGACCAGACCTTCACGAACCTTCCTGGCACGGAACTCGGCGGCATAGCTCTTCGGCGTCAGCCCGGTGGCGGCCTTGAAGACGCGATGAAAATAGCCGGGGCTCAAGCCGACAGCTCCGGCCAGATCCTCCAGCGACGACTCATCCGCGCTGGTCTCGATGATGCGGCAAACCTTCGCGACGAGCGTGGTATTCTCGGCTTCGACCGAGGGCCCGTCCGGGTTGCAACGCCTGCAGGGCCGAAATCCAGTCGCCTTGGCACTCGCCAGGCTGTCGTGAAGTTGGACGTTCCTCGGGTTCGCCGCACGCGAGGGACAGGACGGCCGGCAGTAGATCCCCGTCGTCGAAACCGAATACCAGAAGTGGCCATCTACGGCCTTGTCGCGCGCAAGGACGCGGGCCCATCGCGGATCATCCGCGACCGGTAGGGGCATCTGCTTCCGGAACTGAAGGGGCGCTGCGGTCATCGGCTCTAGTCTCCACGATACCGGAGACATCACCACCCGATTTCCGACGGGACAGTCCGGTGCTCCAAAAGCAGACGAGGCCCGCACAATGTGCGAGCCTCGCTCAACGGCACTAGATGTGCCGATGGTGCGGAAACGTACCGATCAGGCCGCCGCCTTGAGCAACCCGAGCTGGGTCAGTGCGGTGACGCCGTCATCCAGACCGATCTCCTCGACGATCTTGCCGTTGATGACCTTGAGCACCGTGGTGCCCGTGAAGCGCATCTTGCGGCCCGTCGCAGCCGGAAGGCTGCCGATCAGGAAATCGCTGAATGCCGGGCCGGTGTGGGTGCCGCCGCCCTCCCATTGACCGACGACATAGTCGCCCTCGGCAATCAGGTCCGCGATGCCCCAGAAATTGAGATCGGGAAACGCGGCGCGGAAATCGGTCATGAACGCCTTGATGTCAGCGCGACCGCGCCGGGGCTCATGCAGCGAATATTTGAGCAGCATGTCCGGCGCGGCAATCTCGTCGATGACGCCGAGATTGACGGTCTCGCCCCAGAATTCGGTGAACCAACGACCGACGACGGCCTTGTTCTCATCTTGCTTGCTCATCGAAAAACACCCTTCATTGCAGGAATCATGGATCGACTCTCGATCGCCACAATGTCTAGGCGTCGTCGCCCCGCATCGAACTCCGGTTCTTGCCCTGAAATTGAAGAATGCACCGCAGCGATGCAGTCGATTTCGACAATCGGACTCGATATCGCCAAGTCGGTCTTCCAAGTGCACGGCGTTGATGCGGCCAGCCAAGTGGTCCTGCGCCGGCAGTTGAAGCGCCGGCAGGTCCTGGCATTTTTCCAAAAACTGCCACCATGCCTGGTGGGGATCGAGGCTTGCGCGTCGTCGCACCATTGGTCCCGCGAACTGCGGGCGCTCGGGCATACGGTACGATTGATGCCTCCGGCCTATGTGAAGCCCTACCGCGCTGACACGCCGAACACATGGCTGCTCCGACCACCGCCGCAGGCGTGAAGAAAACCCTTGCCAACCTGGAGCCGTCCACACATGGGCCCATCGCGACGGTGGCGTGGCGCAGCGACATGTCCGGATCGGGCGCAAACCGGTAGTCATCCGCTGAGGGGTAAACTAACGTGATTGACCGAAGCGGACATTGGGCCAACAGGGTGCCTCCACAAGCCGACTAGTATAACCCCTTCATGGCACGGTCCGGTTGGTCTGCATCTCGCTATCGTCAAGGGCTCTTAACGCACCTCGCTCACACACCGCGTCACGGATTCGTCGGTCACAACAGCGTGAGGCCAGACTGCCTTGATCACGGCCGCGCCACAGATCGAGCGCAGACTGGTCAATACCATAAGCCTTGCAATGGGATTCGGGCATCGCGCACCTCCGGGTCGGAGGCTTCGTTGCCCGATCAAGTTTCAGAAGTTTTCGAGGGTTCTCGTACGGGTTTTCACAATGTGCGGGTCGGGTGTACGGTCCCACAGTGAGCTCGGTACAATGCGCGATGCCACGTCGGGTTTTCTCAAGCCGGGGTTCCGCTAGCCATGGCGAAGAGCACGATCTGGGAGGGCATGCCGACGACAGCGTTGCGCGATCCGGTCGTGCCAGACATGCCGCTCGCGGAAAGGCCATTCGTCCCCAAATCGCGTGTAGCGAGAATGGACGAGGGCCGAAATCTGCGCCCGCGACTTCAATTCGATCGTATCGCGCTGCTGCTGCAGGGAGGTGGCGCGCTCGGCGCCTATCAAGCCGGCGTCTATCAGGTTTTGGCTGAAACCGGGCTTCATCCCGACTGGGTCGTCGGCATCTCGATCGGTGCCATCAACGCCGCGATTATCGCCGGCAACGCGGCTGAGAGACGCATCGACAAGCTGCGCGCGTTCTGGGAGGAAATCACCGCTCCCGCCATGGGATTCCACGCCGACGTCTTTGGCCTCTTTGAGAGAGGCGAGGCGCGAGCGCTCGCCAATCAGGTGAGCGCTGCCATGGTTGCGTATGTCGGGACATCAGGCTTCTTCAGACCACGCATCACCAATCCGTGGTTTCATCTCCCCGGCACCATCGAGGCGACCAGTTACTACGACACGCGGCCGCTGAGAACCACGCTCGAGCGCTTCATCGACTTCGACCGCCTAAACTCCGGTGAGAAGGAAACGCGTCTTAGCCTCGGTGCCGTCAATGTGCGCACCGGAAACTTGGCCTATTTCGACACCGCAAAGCAGGTGCTCGGGCCTGAGCATGTGATGGCCAGCGGCGCATTGCCGCCTGGCTTCCCCGCCGTCGAGATCGAGGGCGAGCATTATTGGGATGGCGGCCTCGTCTCGAATACGCCGCTTCAGTGGCTTGTGACGGACACACGCGTGACCGGCGCGCGCCTGCCCGACGCGCTCGTGTTTCAGGTCGACCTCTGGAGCGCGCACGGAGAGTTTCCGCGCAACCTCGCAGAAGTCGCAACCCGCCAGAAAGAAATCCAATATTCGAGCCGCACGCGCGCCTTCACGGATTTCATCAAACGGCTGCACAAGGTGGAATACTCCGTCGCCATGCTCCTCGACCAGCTGCCGGACGAGTTCAAGCAAAGTGACGAAGCCAGGTTCCTCGCCTCGATCGCGGAGCGCCACGCCTATAACCTCGTCCATCTCATCTATCGCCCAAGATCTTACGAAGGCGACTCGAAAGACTATGAGTTCTCCCGGTTGTCCATGGCAGAGCATTGGCGCTCGGGCTACAACGACGCCATGCGCACATTACTCCATCCCGAGGTGCTCGAACGCGCAGGCAATGGCGACGAGGTCGCCATCTTCGACTTCGCCGCTGACGGAGATTGAGCCGCCGGTCACGAGGCGCGCTGCCCGTATCAGGAGCTTCCGCGACGAGAGACTGAATTTAGGTTAGAAATAGGTTCCGGCGATCAACACGACCTAATTGCTTGAGAGACAATCGTTAGGAGTGGATCATCCAATGCCTGCCGAGATGACTGAGCATAGCAGAGGGTCGAGTTCGGCCGATGCGTCCGCGACCGCCAAAGCGGATGCAGCGATCCATCGCGACGACGAATTGCCGCAAGCAGATCCTGCTTCCGGACCGATTCCACCAGTGAGGCAGAGCTCCGCGGTGAAACGAAGATGGCTGATGGGCGGACTGGGCGTTCTGGTTCTGGCGATTGCCTTGGTGTTCGGTATTCCCTGGATCCAGTTCGCGCTCAGCACGGTTTCAACCGACGACGCCTACGTGAACGGCCACGTGACGTTCGTGGCGCCCCGCGTCCGCGGTCAGGTCTCCCGGGTTCTGGTGGATGACAACAATCGCGTACACAAGGGAGATCTTCTCGTTGAATTGGACAAGGAGCCGTTTCGAGACGCAGTGGCGGTGAAAAAGGCGACGGTCGATACCGCACAGGCAGACCTCGATGCCGCCCGGGCCACGGTGCGCGGCATCGAAGCACAGGCAAGGAGCCGCCATTGGCAATTGGAACAAGCCTTTGAGAATGTCGACAACCAGGTAAGCCTGCTACATGCGAAGGTCGCTGCGTTCAGGAAGGCACAGGCCACGCTTGTACTCGCGCACCAGGAGTTCGACCGAACGTCGAAGCTGCTTGAGTCGGAAACGGCGAGCCGCGAGCTCTACGATCAGCGTCAAGCGTCGTTGTCAATCGCTCAAGCAGCTGTTGTCCAGGCGTTGGCGGACGCAAACCAGATCCGTGTCTCTTTGGGCCTGGAGGCTTTGCCCGAGGACAGCGCCGATCTCGAGCAGGTACCGCCCAATCTCGACCAAACCTTTTCTTCGGTCCTGCAGGTGCAGGCGCAATTGATTCAGACCGCGGCTGAACTGGGCATTCTCCTTTCCTACAACAAGTCTCCGAAGCAGATGCTCGAAGACTTCGAAAAGCTTGATCCAAAAGGCGACATCAACCGCACGTTCGATCGGCTGGCGGCGGAGGCGCCGACGGTCAAGCAAGCCGAGGCTAAACTCGAAGCCACCAAACGCGATCTCGCTCTGGCCGAGCTGAACCTTCGGTATTGTGATGTCGTCGCAGACATTGACGGCGTCGTCACGCGCCGAAATGTCAACCCGGGCAATGACGTTCAGGTCGGACAGAGCCTGATGGCGATTCGCTCGCTCAACGAGATCTGGATCGATGCCAACTTCAAGGAGACGCAACTGCGCGACTTGCGCATCGGTCAGGCCGCCGATCTTTATGTCGATATGTATGGCGACAAACAGGTATTCAGCGGCCGGATCACCGGGTTTTCATTCGGAACCGGATCGACGCTTGCCTTGCTGCCGCCGCAGAATGCTACGGGTAACTACATCAAGATCGTGCAGCGGCTGCCGGTCCGCATCGAGCTTGAAGGATACGACCCGGACAAGAAGCCGCTGTTCATCGGCACGTCGGTCGTTCCGTACGTCCATATCAACAAGCCGCCCACTGGCCCCGATGCCGGAAAGTTCCTTCAAAGCACCATGCAGCCGACGCCGGGCAGCGCTTCGACCGCGAACACGCCAGGCGGCAGCAAATGACGGACGTGGTCGTTTCACCTGTCAGATCCCAGGCGGACGTGAACCCGTGGCTCGTAGCCGCCGTCGTGATCATACCGACCTTCATGGAGGTCCTCGACACCACCATTGCTGTGGTCGCGCTGCGATACATTGCCGGCGGCCTTTCGGCCACTGTCGATGACGGTGAATGGGTCATCACCAGCTATCTCGCCGCCAACGCCGTCATCCTGCCGATCAGTGGCTGGCTTTCGGCGCATCTCGGGCGCCGCAACTATTTCCTGCTGTCGATAGCCGTCTTTACCCTCGCGTCCGGACTTTGCGGGATGGCCACAAGTCTCGGTCAGTTGATTGTGTTTCGCGTCTTGCAGGGTTTGGCGGGCGGCGGCCTGCAGCCTTCCAGCCAGGGCGTACTGCTGGACGCCTTTCCGGTGGAGAAGCAAGGCATTGCGATGACGCTGTTTGGCTTAGCTGCCCTCTTGGCACCCGTCGTCGGTCCGACCCTCGGCGGCTGGATCACGGACAACTATTCGTGGCGATGGGTGTTCTTCATCAACGTCCCGGTTGGTCTCCTGGCGCTTGCTGCGTGTTATGCTTTGCTGCGGGATCCGGACTATCTCACAGAGCAGCGTAAGGAATTAAGAAAGCAGCCGTTGCGCTTCGACACGCTCGGCCTGTCTCTGCTGGTGATCGTCGTGGTCTCCTGGGAAGTGGTACTCAGCAAGGGACAGGAATGGGATTGGCTGGGCGATCCATTCTGGCGTGTACAGACGCTCGCGATTTTCTTCGTTGTTGGTCTGATCGCGCTGATTTTTTGGGAGTTGCGCCATCCCAGCCCCGTGGTCAATTTTCGTCCCCTGCGGGAACGGAATTTCGCTGCATGCTGCTTCATCATCTTTTGCGCTTTTGCAGTCCTGTACGCCGCGAGCACATCGTTGCCAGCTCTGCTTCAATCTCTGTTCGGCTATGATGCTCTCAGCGCGGGGTTGGTCATGTCGCCGGCTGGGTTCGCTGCGCTTCTGGCAATGCCGTTTGTCGGCCTGGCCCTTGGCCGAGGAACCGATGCCCGGTGGTTGATCGCTGCCGGCCTCTTAGCCATGGCGTTCGCAAACTATTGGATGTCGCAAATGAACCTGGAGATCAGCCCGGGCCAGGTCGTCTGGCCGCGGGTGATGCTGGTTTTCGGACTCTCGATGTGCTTTGCCCCTGCGAATGTCGCGGCCTACCTCTATACGCCGCCGCTGCTGCGCGGCGCGGCTGTCGGCTTGCTCAGTTTGCTGCGCAACGAAGGCGGCAGCGTGGGGACGTCGATGGCGCAGACAATTCAGGAGCGGCGTGACCAATTTCACACTTTGCGGTTGGGCGAGTCCCTCGATTCTTTCAACGCTAATGTCGTCTCCTTCCTCGATCAGGCCCAGGCCGTTTTCCTGCAGCAGACCGGCGATCCGTCTGCCGCGCAGAAGTTCGGTTGGCAGTCGCTCGACATTTTGCGTCAACAGCAGGCGTCATCGCTTGCCTATTTCGACGTCTTTTTCTTGTTGGCTGTGGTGACGCTCGCGCCGGTACTTGTGGTGCTTCTGATGAAACGGTCAGTGGCTGAGAAAGGCGCTCACATCGGTGCCGAATAAGGTGTGCCCGCGGGGTCACGTGCGCTGACAAGATGATGGAATGGTGTCGCCTATTGGCACTCAACAGACTGGCTCCCGGATTTCGCCGAGGTCCGTTGTTAAGGGTAGCCCCTAAGTCGTTGGCCCTCGTCCAAAATGACGCGATTGACCCGAAGCCGTTATTGATCGCCACCCCTGAATTCGACCCTCCCTTCCGTTCGCTGGACGTACTAGGGTACGATGCCGTAGCCGGGGCCAATCGACAGGGAGGTCACACGAGGCGAGGCGAATTCATTGCGCCTCTTGGCACCTCCGCATTGCCGTGGACGCTGCCAGCAAAGGCACACAGTAAGGCCGTAAGACCTCGGCACAGGCTGGATGCAAGCGTCGCCGGCAACGCGACAAGAGCCTTTGGTGCGTTACGATGACTGACCGAGTTGGGCAACGCGGTACCGTCGGCTTCGCCGTCTTTACGCTAGTGATAGTGGCGCTGTTTGTCGGCGGTGGCGTCTGGCAATTGCAGCGCTGGATCGAGGAGCGCGCGCTCATTGCAGTGCTAAGTGAACGCCTCGCCGCAGCGCCCGTGGCATTGTCCAATCCCTCGCAGTGGCCCGCCCTGACCGCGGAGAAAGACGAGTTCCGGCGTGTCAGCTTTGCGGCGACCTATGAGGCCCGCCTGGATGCGATGGTCTACAGCTCCGGCACGGCCATGCGCAACGATATTTCCGGTACCGGCAGCTGGGCTTTCATTCCTGCCCAACTACCAACCGGCGAGACCGTTGCGGTCAACGCGGGATTTGTCCCGAACACGATGGTGGACCGAGGCCAGCAGGATCGCGCGGTGGCGCAACTCATCACCAACAAGCCTGTCCTGATGACGGGCTACGTCCGTTTTCCGGTAGCGACCGGCTTGTTCACGCTTAACGTAGAGCACGACAAGCGGTTGTGGTTCACCCGTGATCATCTCGCGATGGCGCAGGCGCTTGGGTGGGATCGGATAGCGCCGTTCTATATCGATCTGGAGGCGCCGATACCACCGAGCGGCATCCCGAAACCCGGACCGATTCAGGTGCATCTGCCCGACGAGCACATGCGATATGCGATCATTTGGTTTTCGCTGGCAGGGCTGGCAGGCTCGCTGCTGATCGCATTTTCTGTCAGGCAGCGCCGCAGCTTGCCTGCCCCCTCCTGATGTCCGCTATTGATGCTGTGGACGACTCCTCCACGGGCACGAGAGTGCCAAGGAGTGGGCGCCGTTTGAGGCTCCCACGATTCGGAGGAGCGGCTATGCAGTCGATTTCGACAATCGGTCTCGATATCGCCAAGTCGGTCTTTCAAGTGCACGGCGTTGATGCGGCCAGCCAAGTGGTCCTGCGCCGGCAGTTGAAGCGCCGGCAGGTCCTGGCATTTTTCCAAAAACTGCCACCATGCCTGGTGGGGATCGAGGCTTGCGCGTCGTCGCACCATTGGTCCCGCGAACTGCGGGCGCTGGGGCATACGGTACGATTGATGCCTCCGGCCTATGTGAAGCCCTACGTCAAGCGACAGAAGAACGATGGCACCGACGCGGAGGCAATTTGCGAGGCGGTCACGAGGCCCAACATGCGGTTTGTGCCGACTAGGACGGTCGAGCAACAGGGCTGTCTGATGCTTCACCGGGCGCGCCATCTGTTTATCCGCCAGCAGACCGCCGTCATCAATTCGATCCGCGCCTAATGCAGCGCCGGTCGATCCGGCGATCAGGACAACCCACATGGGCCACGGCATCATCGAATGCGTGCTTTTGACCGGGACCTGATCCGCGAAGGGCATTATGGCCAGCGGTCGCGTGAACCGCGCTGACAGGCCGAACACATGGCTGCTCCGACCACCGCCGCAGGCGTGAAGAAAACCCTCGCCAAGCTGGAGCCGTCCACACATGGGCCCATCGCGACGGTGGCGTGGCGCAGCGACATGTCCGGATCGGGCGCAAACCGGCAGTCATCCGCTGAGGGGTAAACTAACGTGATTGAGACCCATTGCAGTCATTCTGCATCGTTCGTTACAAGAGAAGCGGCTTCAGCTTGCGAGCGCCAAAATGTCTGAAAAAGTTGCGGAAGGTACTTGGTATTATGACGGCAACATTCCGAAGCGCATCGCAGCTTACCGGAAGGAAGCACGTCTCGCGTCGTCTCGATTTGACCGTAACACCGACCAGGAGCCATCAATAGACGAGAGCCGACCGATACCCGAAACGAAGGATGGTTTTTTGTACTATTGCCTGCTTACCAACTCGGGCGAGCACCTATCGCTCGAAGAATTAAAGGCGTGGGCCGATTCTCAACCATGGGGCCCGGTTAAGTGGGATGGCGACTTCTAATTGGAAATACCGTGCTTGAACGGCTGCTCTTGGCCCGTTGCAGATGTCGGTCTTCGCGGTCATTTTCTCCCGGAAGGGATGGGAAGGTTTAGAAGGATGTCACCGCAACGTCTCCACGACAAATACAAGTCTCGCATCTTGCTGCAGAATGAAAGCAGTCGAGACGCCGATTTGGTAAAGCTCATGGCGGCCAATGGCGAACGCGGCACGGTCTCTCACGTGCTAAACCACATTCCAGAGCAATACGAAGACATCTATACAGTACTCATCGATGACCGGTCGGTTGTTACTTTTGAGATTCCGCGCGCTGCTGGGGCGCTGACCGTCAAAGAACTCAGCGTCTTCTCTCTAGGTCAATATCGTGACGAACTGGGCCAAGGGAAGCGTCGCATACGCTTGGATCGAGCGGCGGAAGACGCACGGAAACTCCTCATCAAATAAGCAGGGTTACGTGATCAGTTGGCAGCCTGCTCCGAATGGCGAACGTTCGCTTCTGGCTCTTAGCGGGCTGAAATGACTGAAGCCAACAAGCGCAGCCCTTAATCCGAGGCCGACACGCTGTGACTTCTGCCGAAGGTCGCGTTGCGTCCTACGTCAAGTTGCGCCGAAACCAATCTAAGCGGTCTTGCTCTTCCCGAGTGGATCGGCGCTTCACGAGCCCGAACCCTACGAGTTGATCGGCTTGTTCGGACCAAAAAGCCCCATGCCATTCTCTGGTTTCGAACGCAGTGATGGCAACGGGTGCTGAGGGGGGCAACTTCTGTAAGGCAGCGAGTAGCAAAGGAAAGCCGTAGGTGGCGATGCCTGCTTCCGTCGCGGTTCCATGCTTAATCTTGTAAACTCGAAGCCAATATTCGGCCGGCATGTAACCTGATGGTCCTCTGGCAGGGACGATTTGGGTCAGGTCTGATTGCTTCAGGAAGTTGAGAGCTGCCTTGCTGCTTTCGCTTGGCGGAAGCGAGGCAATCAACTGCTTTAGCAATTGCACCGTCAAGGCCACGGCATCCCTCCAATACGCAGGCCGACCCGGCTAAGCGGCCATGCCAACTCTGTCTTTTATAACTTTTGAAGGTAAAGAGCGGAAGTTCAACCGGTTCCGCCTTTGGCCCCATACCGGCGAAACCAAGCGTTTCCCCGAACGTCGGTTGTTAGGGATAGACCGGACATCGCCGAGTTACGGTCAAATCGACGCTTTTGACCCTAAGCCGCCACGCAGCGAAAGCTCTGGCATGCCCGCTATCAAGGACAGAGTGGACCCAGCGCTTAGCAGACCCAGACTCCAGCTTCTGCCCCACGGCGGACCACGAACACAGATTGTTCGACTTCGATCTGCCAGGCTCGGAGGCGCCCTCAGATTTCGCAGCCGGCCAAATTCAATGCCTTGCGCAAGCCACCAAACGCCTTAAGCCGACAGGGCTCGGTATCGCTGGCGGCCTTTGAATTCTGGAAAATGGCAGCTCGCTTGATAACGGTTGCCTTTGGCTTCGGCTTGGGACGTGTAGCGGCCCCGATCTTCTTCGAATTCTGCCGATCACGGGTGATCGACCTCGGAGGCTCCGACGAACCGATACTGATGTCTTCTGGTGGAGCAATGCGTTCTTCTACCAAAGCAGCCTGAGTCGGCGCCTCGCCGCTCACAGCGACAACTTCAAGACGATCGGCCTTCGCCAACGCGCCATTTGAAGCAGAAGTGCCTGCGCTTGGCTCGGCAAGCGGCTGCACGGTCGCGATTGCGCTGCGCGGTGGAGCTCTCAGTTCCATTGCTGACAGCACTCCTACACTCAGTAGGATAAGGAGACCCAACAACGCCATTCTCAGCATAATGCGCCTCTAACCTGAGTTAGTGCCGCTGAACATTCTCCGCTCCAATAAGGCTAGTTGTCGGCGGCTGCCGACCCACGTACGGATCATTTGCCGATAGGGTTAACGTCGGCGATGCTCCCAACACGGATTGAGAAAGCCGCTGCCCACGTCGGTTTACGTGCGCAGACCGTACCTGGTTCAGGTTGCGGCAGGTGACCTGTTACTGGCCCATCGCGCCAGTTGGCGCAGTGCAGTGACATGTCTGAAGTTGGTGGTACATCAGAAGTAGCTGGCCGAGTGCAAAAACGGCGCTTTTGACCCAACTCGGACCTCCAAGTTCCACTTGAGGCAATCGGGCTCCCGCGATTGCCGCTCACAGGTCCGCAACAAAGTGCTAGGGTCCCCTTGTCCTAGCGGCGTGGGTTAGTCTGGTCGTTCGGAGGGCGCTGTGGCCGAGCAGCGGGTTCAAAGGCGACTGGCGGCGATTTTGGCCGCAGACGTGGTCGGCTACTCCGCGTTGATGCAACGCGCTGAGGAAGCCACCTATGCCGAGTTCGAGCGGCTCAAGCGGGACTTGATCGCGCCGAGCCTCTCCCGCCACGACGGCCGACTGATCAAGACAACGGGTGATGGCGCGCTCGCCGAATTCGCCAGTCCCTTAGCCGCCGTGAGATGCGCGACCGAGATGCAGGATCATCTCGCCGAGGGTAGGGGTCCATTCAAGCTACGCATCGGGCTCAACCTTGGTGACGTAATCGTTGGGCAGGACGGCGACCTGTATGGCGACGGGATCAACATTGCTGTCCGGCTGGAGGGGATCGCCGATCCGGGCGGCATCCTGATGTCTGAAAAGGTCTACAGCGAGGTCGAAGGCAAGCTGGATGTTGGCTTCGAGGATCGCGGCGAGCAGCAGCTCAAGAATATCTCCAAGCCGGTCCGCGCCTACGCGGTGCGTGCGGGAACGCATAGCGTGCCGACCGAGTGGCTTGGTACGGCCCCTCCACTCCCGGACAAGCCGTCTATCGCGGTACTGCCCTTCCAAAACATGTCAGGCGATCCCGAGCAGGAGTATTTTGCGGATGGGATGGTTGAAGAAATCATTACGGCGCTCTCGCGGTTCAAATCGTTGTTAGTGATTGCTCGCAATTCGAGCTTCACCTTCAAGGGCCGAGCCGTCGACATTAAAGAGGTCGGGCGCAGGCTTGGTGTGCGCTACGTCCTTGAGGGGGCGGTACGCAAAGCATCTGGGAGAGTTCGGATCACGGGGCAGCTGATTGATGCGGTGACGGGGGCGCACATTTGGGCGGACAGGTTCGAGCGTGACCTGACTGACGTTTTCGCTCTCCAGGACGAAGTAACGGCCGCTGTTGTTTCGACCATTCAGCCAAAGTTGCTTCAAGCAGAAATTGCAATGGCAGCGCGGCGGCGACCAGAGAACCTTACCGCCTATGATTTATATCTCCGAGCCTTGCCGCAGCATTACCTGGCGACCCGCGAAGGGTTGGCGGAGGCGATAAGGCTGGCCAATCGCGCTTTGGAGCTGGACCCTCGATTCGGCTTGGTCGCCGCACTGGCAGGTGTCTGTCACATGCAAAACGCCCTTTGGGGCTATACGATCGATCGTCAATTCGAGCGCCAGGAAGCAGTTCGGCTTGCTGGGTTGGCTTTAAGCATCAACGATGGTGATCCGGACATATTAGCGATGGCCAGCGCCATTACTGCGCTCATGGTCGGCGATTGTGAAAGCGCGGTCGAAATGGTTGACCGGGCGGTCGCGCTCAACCCAAATTCATACGCCGCTTGGAACTGCAGAGGCTCGGTCTATATAACTGCGGAGCTGCCGGAGGAAGCGGTCCGAAGCTATGAACGTGCCATTCGCATGAGCCCGGTCGACCCGCGGCTACACAGCACGTTCTCGGGAATGGGGTTGGCCTTTATCGAGCTTGGTCGGTTTGATGACGCAATCATTTCAGGAAAGAAGGCTTTGCGTGTCAACTCGTCAACTCCGGTCGCTTACCGTTGTCTCGCGTCCGCTTTCGCCCATCTTGGACGCGGCGCTGAGGCGCGTGAGGCGGCGTTGCGTGTGCTTGAGCTTGATCCCGCCTTTACAATATCTCCGTTGAACGCGGGCGGACTAGCAAGAGCGAAGCTGTTCATTGAGGGCCTTCGCAAAGCGGGATTGCCCGAATGAGCCACACTCGCGTCGACGAGGTGGGCGAATAGGACGTAATTGCTGCGATGCATGAGTCCGTTTGTGGCCCGTTTGAGACATGCCAACGAGCACCGCGAATGTCTGCTCTCTGGGACATTTCGGAAGTCCCGTTTCAACGCTGTCAGGGCCGTTGTTGACCCGAACCGGACTTCGGTCGGTTTCAACGCGGCGCGAACTCCGGGGGATTACGGCTCCGACGGCGTCCCATAACGGCCAAAATGTGGCGCTTGCCGTGCCCACTCGCCTATTTATTTCCCCTTCTCCGCCCAGCTTAGAGCGCGTTTCGTATCCACGGTTGCCGCAAGCGTCCTTTGTACTGAAGAGAGTTCGTTGCGTCCGGTGGAGCAAGCGATGCGTACCGAATTGTGCTTTCAGCGCAAGCTGCGCCGTATGCTTGTTGCTGTTGCCATCGTTGGCCCCGTGGCGCTGACGCCCGAAATGAGTGCGGCCGAAGGCTTGCTTGATTTCTTTTTCGGTGGCGGCCAGAAGCAACAGCAGCAGACCTCGACTCTTGATCCGCAATCACCACCGCCGCGGCCGGTCGTCGTAAGCGCGGGACCTGCCTTCTGCGTGCGCAGTTGCGACGGAAAATATTTTCCGCTGATGCGCGGCGCGGCCTCGCCGGCGCAGATGTGTCAGGCCTTCTGTCCGGCAAGCCCGACCAAAGTTTTCTTCGGCTCCAGCATCGACAGAGCCTATGCCGCAACCGGCGAACGCTACGCCGATAGCGAAAACGCCTTTGCCTATCGGAAGGCGCTGCGCGCCGATTGCACTTGCAACGGCCAAAGCCCCGCCGGTCTTGCATCAATCGATCTCGCGATGGACGGCTCGTTACGCTCGGGCGACGCGGTCGCCACCGCTGACGGGCTCGTCGCCTATTCCGGCATACGGGTCGGTAACGACCAGAACCCGGATTTCACGCCGCTTCCGGCGGCGACCATCACGCGGAAGCCGGTGCCCGCGCGCGACTAGCGCGTAGATGCGGATTGATGTTGCAATCAATGTCCGACGATCACCTCTTTGCAGAGCTTCTTCCGTTGTTGGCCCGAATGCGAAGTGGCGACACCTCTCATTCAGGTACGCTTAGTGGGGCGGAGCGGACTCGATTTTCTCACTCTGAGTTCTTCGCATTTTGACCCAAGGCGGACATGATCTCGGACTTCGCGATGTCCGCCTCTGAGGCCAAACGAATGATTGAGTAGGTACTGCTCAGCGGCGCCGCGCTGGTGATTGGACGGACTTGCCAAGAATTTTAGAAGGTTGGAGGCCCAACGCGGCGCGATGATGTAAAATCCGATCCATGAGCGAGCGTTGGTTCAGAGCGGTGCGCAATTTCGTGCCGGTGCGCCTGCGCCTCTATCTTCGCGCGTTTGCCATCTTTCTCATCTTCGCAGCACCGGTCGTATTGGTGGCGCTGTATTTTGGCTCTGACTCACTTTTGATGAAGTTCAAGCGCCGGCTCGCGTTGGTTTCACAAAGGAATCAACATGATGCGGCAAGCCCTACGTCCGTCGGCCCTGGTCCCTCGCGGGTTTGACGTGGAAAGCGCCTTCTGTGACGGCACCACGACCGTGATCACCGTGCGTCCCACGAGTAGGACGAGTCTCTGTCCCGGATGCGGAGCCAGTTCTAGGCGGATCCATAGCCGATATCAGCGACGCCTTACCGATCTGCCGCTGGCGGGGCGGCAGGTTCGGCTTGTGGTCGTGGCGCGTCGCTTCCGCTGCGAAGTGGTTCTGTGCGGTCGACGTATTTTCTCCGAGCGCTTCGATGACGGCGCTGTGGCACCGTGGGCGCGGCGAACCGCGCGGCTCGATTTGGTCGTCCATCATCTTGGCCTTGCCTTGGGTGGCCGCCCAGCGGCGAGTTTTGCCCGCCGACTTATGTTGCCCGTGAGCAATGATACGTTGCTTCGGGTCGTTCGAAGGCGCGGGTGTCCGCCCTTTGCTGCACCAAGCGTTATAGGCATCGATGACTGGGCTTGGCGGCGCAACCAGCGTTACGGAACAATCGTCTGCGACCTGGAGCGGCGACGACCGATCACACTCTTACCCGACAGAGAACCTGCCACCGCGCAGGCCTGGCTCGCGGGCCAGCCGCAAATCACTGTGGTCGCGCGCGACCGCGGCGGCAGTTACGCCCTTGCTGCCGCCAAGGCACTCCCTCACGCCACCCAGGTCGCTGACCGTTGGCATCTCATGGAGAACGCCAGCCACGCTTTCCTCGATGCGGTTCGCAAATCCATGCACCGGGTCCGCGCCGCGGTCGGCTCCGCCACCATAAATCCCGACTTGCTGACCGCCGCCGAGCGCATCCAGTATGAGGGCTATCTGCGACGTGAGGACACCAACGCGGCAATCCTCAAGCAGGCTGAGGCGGGCGTCTCCATTAAGGAGATCGTGCGGCTCACCGGACATAGCCGGGGCCTTGTTCGCAGGGTGCTGCGAGGTCAGCGAACCGATGTGTTCAGAGTTCGCGAGAGCTCGCTCGAACCCCACCTACCATGGCTCGACGCGCAGTGGGCTGCTGGTCATCGTAACGGCGCCGACCTGTGGCGTTGCCTCAAGGCGCAGGGATTTAGGGGCTCGGTGCGGGTTGTTACAGAGTGGGCGACACGCCGTCGGCGCGCCGAAACGCCCAATGCTCAGAGCCTACAGCGCGTGCCGTCCGCAAGAACTATCGCCCGCTTGATGACCAATGGCCGCGATACGCTATCGAAGTCAGACACCGTCACCATCGCGGCGATCGAGCAAGGCGTTCCTCTCCTGGTAGAAGCTCGAGAAGTCATCGCCGCTTTCCATACGATGATCCGTAAGAAGGCCCACGCCGATCTTGACCCATGGCTGGAACGCGCATGCGCGAGCCTCGTCGTGTCCTTCGCCAATGGCGTCACCAAGGACAAAGCCGCCATCAGCGCTGCGATCACGACGTCTTGGTCCAACGGACAGACCGAAGGCCAGATCACCAAGCTCAAGCTCGTTAAGCGTCAAATGTACGGGCGTGCCAAGCTCGACTTGCTTCAGGCTCGCCTAATAGGGGCCGCTACATGACCACGGCTGCACCAAAGTTGCGTCAGAGCCGTATTTTGACCCGCTCGATCATTTCAACAAAGCGGCGAACCATGTCCCGTCCTTTGCATTGCTCGCGCTCTCGGCGACCATATTTTACCGACTTAGGTGGTATTTATACTTCGGCCAGGACCCCTGGAATGCGGACCGAGATCTGCTGGAGCTACCCCGGCATCTTAGGATCCTCTTCGGAATCGCAATCCTGCTGCTGTTCATCGGCGGCATTTTTCTTCCAAGGCCTTTATGAGCAAGCAGCACTTCAGGAGACAGCACGCGCTCGCAGCCGAGATCCGTCAAACAGCCAACCTGGTTCGTGCTTGTCCTTTTGCTGCGCCGCCATGAGCCCGCATCTGGCCGCGGTCCGCGGCGCCCAAATCCATTTGAAGCGGCTTTCGATTCCACTAGCCAGTCTCAGGAATGCTTTCTGTCCGTGTGACTGTCCCAATCCCGCGAAGACTCAGCAGCGTTGTCGGGGTGGCCGGCGTCGCAATTCTTTTCGGGAACCCCAGCGGTACCAGGCCACAGCAGGAGCTGCTTCCGCATCTCGGCGAGGCGCGCCCGGAGAAATTCGCGGTAAAGCATGTCAAATAGAATGGGCATGATCGAACTCCATGTGTTGATCATTGCCATGACATCCTTCTACGGCACCTGTAGGCGCACAGCAGGTGAACTAGATCACTGATCGCCAAAAGGTTTTTGCGACGTTCGGCGATGCCGCCGCCTGATCCATACCGACGCTCATTCTGCGGATCGGATGCTTCGCGGGTCTCTATCCCGGTGCGAGGCAACGTAATCGATCTCACCGCGGGTGATGCCGATGTCCGCAAGCTCGCTGTCCGCAAGCTGCTCCAAACGGGCGCGCAGCTTCCCGCGTTTGCGCCACTCTTGAAATGCATCCCAGTAGATTTCGAGAGGACTGTAGACCTGACGCTTCGCGCTTGCGGGTCGCAGCTCGGTGGTCTCGTTGATCGTGCTCATTGTGGTGTGTCCTGTCTGGACTGTTTCACCACCCCAAGCTGCCGCAAGATCTTCCAGCGCGCTTAACCGGCGGCTTACATTTTCCTCACCCGGGGCTTATTCTTCGCGTTTCAGGCGGCGCTGGAGCCCGGAATGTAGGAGCGACTGAAGGATTCGCAGCTTGCGCTATCTGTTCGAGGACTATGCATTCGACACAGTCCGGCGCGAGCTGCATCGCGGGGCCGACGTCATCTCCGTCGCGCCGCAGGTGTTCGACCTGCTCGATTACCTGATCCGCAACAGAGAGCGCGTCGTCAGCAAAGGCGATCTCATCGACGCCATCTGGAATGGGCGGAGCGTGTCCGATGCCGCGCTCACGACCCGCCTGAATGTCGCGCGGAGCGCGATCGGCGATACAGGTGGGGATCAGCGCCTCATCAAGACATTGCCGCGCAGGGGCTTTCGTTTCATCGGGTCGGTGGTGGAAACGCTGGGGTCCGCAAGTGCGGCAACCGCCGACAATTCGACAACACCAGCGCTCGCGCTCCCCAACAAGCCCTCGATCGCAGTTCTCCCCTTCACCAATCTGAGCGGTGATCTTGAGCAGGACTATTTCGCGGACGGCATGGTGGACGAAATCACCACCGCCTTGTCGCGGTTCAAATCCCTCTTCGTGATCGCGCGCAATTCGAGCTTTACCTACAAGGGCAGGGCTGTCGACATCAAGCTGGTCGGACGCGAGCTCGGCGTTCGCTACGTCCTCGAAGGAAGTGTGCGCAAAGCAGCGGGAAAGGTCCGCATTACCGGCCAATTGATTGATGCCATGACTGGCGCGAACCTTTGGGCTGATCGGTTTGAAGGTGATCTCAGCGATGTCTTTGCGTTGCAGGACGAGGTGACGGTCAATGTTGTCTCCGTGATTCAGCCAAAACTGCTTCAAACCGAAATTGATTTGGCTTCGCGTCGGCCGAACAGCCTCAGCGCCTACGACCTTTGCCTTCGCGCACAGCACCTCCCGTCATGGACCCGGGACGGATCGGCCGAGAGTCTTCGGCTTGCTTCTCGCGCATTGGAGATCGACCCTCGATGCTGCTTTGCCGCCACCCTTGCAGGGGGATGCCACATTCGAAATGTACGTCAGGGATGGGCGACCGATCCGACGTCGGAAATTGCAGAGGGATTTCGGCTTCTGCGGCTGGCCCTCAGCATCGACGGGAACGCCACTTTGGCATTGAGCATGCTGGGCAACGCAACCGCTTCCTTCTCTGACGATTACGATACTGCAAGGGGGATGGTGGACCGTGCGGTCGCCTTAAACCCTAATTCATCCCCCATATGGGAGCAGCGAGGTCTCGCTTACCTGATGGCGGGGCAGCCAGAAGAGGCAATCCGGAGCTTTGAGCGCCGCATTCGATTGAGCCCACTTGACCCGCTGCTTTTTTCAACGTTTGGAGGAATGAGCGTTGCCTTCATCGGTCTTGGTCGTTTCGAGGAGGCAGTCTCGACCGCCAGGAAGGCCGTCCGCCAGAACCCGCTCTATCCTTTCGCTTATCGCGGCCTTGCGTCGGCCCTGGCTCATTTGGGTCGCGACGTAGAGGCAAAGGAGACAGTGGCTGGTCTGCTCGAACTCGAACCCGATTTTCGCATTTCTGAACGGGTAGCGCGCGGCGGCCTATTGGGGCCTCAGTTGTATATCGACGGCCTCCGCAAAGCAGGGCTTCCCGAATGACGCGGCGTCTGCCGCGCGGCTATGGCGGCGACATCACGCCGTAAGCGCAAGCTTCCGAAGAAACAGAAGGAAGGCAAGAAGAAGATACCCTCGGTAATTTACCGGAGCGGCAACACCGGATTGACCTGATGTCCCCCTCGATAGGGTTTTCTAGGATGCCGATCATCCGGACGACAACAGGGAATGATATGCGAAAAATTTCGCTATTTTTGATTCTGCTCTCGCTCGTTGGAATATTGCCTTCCACCGAATCCTTCGGCCAGAGTGCACTGCGGGGCGCGGTTATCGGAGGTGCCATTGGCGGACGTCGCGGCGCTGCCATAGGAGCTACCGCCGGTGCAGTTGCCGGTGCCCACCGGCGTCACAATTGGCACAGATATTATTGGAGGAACGGCCGTTGCTGGTATCGTACGCACAACGGAAGATCTCACCCCGTGTCGCACCGATATTGCCGTTGAGTTGATCTGACCGGCCGCCACCCACAGGAAGAGACAAATGTTGAAAATCTGCCTTCCAGTTATTTCATGCTTCATGGTCACTCTCGCAGGGCCTGCGTTCGCGCAGGCACAGCCTGTTCGAGTCGGCGGGTTAACCTGCGATACCGGTCCCAGAGTTGGTTTGGTTCTCGGCTCGCGGCAGAATTTACGGTGCGTTTTCAGGTCGAACGCAACGACACGCCTCTACAATTATAGCGGCACGATTGGCCGGCTTGGCCTCGATCTCGGGGTCACCGGCGGGGGACGATTGTTCTGGGGGGTGTTCGCACCGACCTCGCATGTCGGACACGGAACGCTGAGAGGAACCTATGTGGGCGCCAGCGGCAATGCGTCGTTAGGTGTTGGCCTCGGCGCCAACGTACTCGTCGGCGGATCCCATCGCACGATTTCCCTGCAGCCACTGTCGGTAGAAGGCCAGGTTGGTGTCAATCTGGCACTTGGGGTGGCCCGGCTGACCCTCCGATGACGAAATCACTGCCCGACATGACCTTCGTGTGACGCGTCGGGCAAAACAGGGGCATAATGCCATCATTGCAGCGCGTGTGATCGGCAGCGATGATGTCCCATGAAACCAAGCCGCTAACGTTTGTGCTCATAGCCCGAATCTCTCAAGAGGGTATCGCGGACTTTCGTTCCTACGAGGATGCCGTCTTGCCGCTCTTGCCCGAATTCAACGGATCTCTGGAACGTCGGCTTCGAAATCCGGATGGCACCGTCGAGATGCACATCGTCAGCTTCGCATCCGATGCGGACTTTCAAAACTATCGGAATGACCCTCGGCGCACAACACACGCCTCGTTGTTGGAAAAATCATCAGCGAGGCTGGAATTGCTACCGATGGCGGATTTGGCCGTGCGCTAATCCATCACCCCGTCATCCCCGGGCAATGGCGAAGCCATTACGCGGGGATGACGGAGATGGATTGCGCTTGTCGGAGCTATCAAAAGCGCTCGGCTGCCCCATGTCGCCCGATCCGATTGAACCCGATCCGAACTCCGCGACACTATCCCCCTATGGAGTAAGCGGCCTCGCCCGTCGATGGGCGATACGGGGAGTGTCTGTCATGCGAAAGCGTAACTGGCGATTGATTGCGGTCGGCACGGTGCTGCTGGTGCTCGCCGTGCTGTTCTTCCTGTCTATGCGGGACATGACGCTGTGGTCCAATGATCCTGTCGCCCTGATGCGTACGGTCGGGGAAGTCTCGGGCGCTGTCGGCGGCATCAGCCTCGTCATGATCGTCTTCGGCCTGATCGGCAGGAAAGCGCCGGCCTGACAAAGCATCGTTTCAGAAGGCTGGGCCACGCCTGCATCACGCCTACGCTATCACGGGGAATAACGGGCCTTCGCTGCAAATCCAGATGTCAGAACCGCACAGGGCGGGATGCATTTGGAGATAGCTATGATTACCTCGAAGATGCTGGTTGTGGTCGCGATCGTATCGGTGATGAGCGCAGCTTCGGCGCAATCTTTCCATCCATCGGTGGGCGGAAAGGAAACGACCACAAAGCCCTGGGCGGCGCCGGTCGGTCACCGCCAGCCGCACGCGTCCGACGTTCCCGCGACAACGATGGGATCGCTGGATTTCCTCGATCCGGAAGATTCCTACATCGACCGCAAGATCTCCGGCATCTGCCGCGGCTGCTGATCGAGCAGAAGTGTTTCGGTGGCCCCAACCGAAGCCCGCTTTTGACCCATAGCCGCTCGAAGCCGCGGCCAGGGCGAGCCGATCGCCTACCGCCGCGCCGCCAGCAGGTTTGAAGGGGCTGCTTGCAAGGCGGCGCGCCTCTCGACCATGGCATGGTTGAACAGTTCGAGCACAAGGCCAAAGGCTGCCAGTTCCTCCTCCTCGATCAAGCCGCCATCGTAGCAGTCGAGCGTTTCCGCAATGATGGTGTCGACCTCCCGCTGCATGACCAGTAATTCGCTGTCGAATTCCGCGGTCCGCACTTTTGAGACCATGGCCAGAATTCTGTTGCGATGGATGGTATTTTCGTCCCTGTCGTCCCGATTCAAATATTGGCGCAACCAGGCGCCGGCCGAACCAACCCCCGAGAGAAGCAGGAGCGCGAACCAGAAGTAGTCGCCGTATCTGTCGAGGAAGGTGCGTTCAGTCCCGTCGATGACGGCCGCCGCTCCCCGATGTATCGGCAGCTCGCCTTCTTTCTCAGTGTCCGGCTTGGTAATCTGCGCAGCGCCAGGCACTTGCTTTGCAACCGCCTGCCGGAGGGCGAATTCCTGCCGGTAAAATGCCGCCACCGTCGTTTCGGACAGAGCCTTCCGCGCCACGATCAAGTGGCTGACACTGACTGTGTCCACCTTGTCATCCGGCCAGGCCGGATTCGCATTGAAAATGCTTGGCGGGATTTCCTCCGCTTCGTAACTCGGGTGCTTCAGGGCGATGGCTTCCGACGCATCGATCGCGAGAAACTTCGGCTCGCCGCGGGTCCGGGCCGTCGCCGCGATCGCGCCGGAGGTTATGTTGCTGTCGAGCGGACCGACCGCCATGAATGCATCGAGGGTGGGGTCACGCGCCAGCTCCTCGATTTGACTCGTGCCGAACTGCGTCACCGCGACCTTGTCCGTCTCCACGCCGGAGCCGCTCAGGATGACCCGAAGCAACGCAGCGTTCGCCGGCGTCCCGCCGATCACTCCCACCCTGTGCCCCGCGAGGTCGGCGATCTCCTTGATTTTCGGCGCTGGCTTTCTCTTGGAGCCCTTGCCCGCAAGTCCCGAAGGAGACCACAGCACGACGAAGTTCTTGCGCAAGATGACGACTGTTTGCGCGTCGGCCGGCATTTCCAGATCGCCACGACCGACCGCAAGGTCGGCCTTGCCAGCACCAAGCAGAGCGAGAGCTTCGACCGCTCCGGCCGTGACGATCGGCGACAGACGCACAGTCCTGCTTTCGTTGGCAAAGGCCTCGGTCATCGCCTCAATCACTTTGTGATCGTTGCTTCCCGGCGGTCCGACGGCAATCCGGAGAGTTATCGGCCGCAGCGCATAAAACAGTGTGCCCGCGGCGGCTCCAAAAATGAGAAATCCGATGGCCAAGATCAGCAGGAGGGTCTTCGTCCTTCTCCGCCCTCGGCGGTCTGCGTCAGTGGGTTTCATTTGCGCATCAGACGAGGACATTTGGCGCTGCCGGTCGGAGATCAAGATCGCTGCCTGCCTTGCAGGAATACCACGTTCTTTCAAAGGATGATAACGTCCGGGCAGCGGGACTTGTTTCCGAGGCTCGCGTAAACGCGAGACCCTTGCGGTTCCTCGGCATCCCGCCGGACATCTCTCGGCAAGGAGAGCCTTAGAATCTAAAGCGCAGGCAAGCCGGGCGGCGGCTTGCGCATGTGCGACGCCTGCTCGAACGCGTAGGCCAGACGCAGAAGCTTGTGCTCGCTCCAGGCAGGCCCTGCGAAGGTAACGCCGAGCGGATAGTCGGGCGTGTCCTTGTCGTCGGCCCCCGAGATGAAACCTGCGGGCACCATGACGCTGGGATAGCCCGCCTTCGCTGATATCACGCAGCCTCCGCTGCCGGGGAACAGCACGGCGTCGAGCTTGTGCTGGTTCATATAGGCGTCCATGCCACGCGTTTTGGCGGCAAGCAGGTCCATCGCACGCGCCGATTTGTATTCGCGCTCGCTCAAATCGCCCCTGGTCAAGTTGGCGGCGAGGAACAGGTCCTGGCCGAAACGCAGCGCCTTCTCCGCGTGCGCCTCGTTGAAGGCGACGATGTCGGCGATGGTCTTGATCTCTGTGCTGGTCGCCCAATTCTTCAAATAGAGATTGAGATCGTGCTTCAGCTCGTAGAGGAACACGATCCACTGCATCATCGCATTGCCCTTGTTGGGGCTCAGCGGATTGCGGTTGAGCACAGACATGGTCGTGCCTGGTCCGGCAAGCCAGCCGGCCGTCGGCATGTTGGCGCGCACGATGACGGCACCCAGATCCTCCAGCACCTTGATCGTCTCGGTCATCACCTTGACCCAGCCGGGTTGCAGCTTGCCGTAGTAGCGATCGTTCAGCGGGTCGGTTGGGTCGCTCGGCACACCGATGCGCGCGCCCTTCATCGCGTCGGAGGCAAGGCCCGCGGTGTAATCGGCCGGCCGCCGCTGCCGCAGCGTCAGGGGATCGAGCGGATCCTTGGCGGCCAGCACGTTGAGGAGCATCGCCGCGTCGCACACATTGCGCGTCATCGGTCCTGCGGTGTCCTGGCTGTGCGCGATCGGCACGATGCCGGCACGGCTGATCAATCCGACGGTCGGCTTGACGGTGACGAGGCCATTCTGGCTGGCGGGGAACAGCAGCGAGCCCGAAGTCTCGGTGCCGATCGAGGCGGCGCAAAAACCTGCGGCCACGGCGACCGCCGAACCCGAACTCGAGCCCCCCGGCGACACGACGGGAATGCCGCGATCGTCCATCAGCGTCGGTGCATAGGGGTTCTTCACCTGGCCGCCCAGCGATGAATAGCCCGAGGGCATGTCGATCGCGAGGATGTTCGCGAACTCCGTCAGGTTCGCCTTGCCCAGGATCACCGCGCCGGCCTTGCGCAGCAGCTTGACGATTGTGGCGTCGCGCCTGGCGCGTGCACCCTCCAGCGCCAGCGAGCCCGCCGTCGTCGGTTGCTTGTCGCCGGTTGCGATGTTGTCCTTCAGCAATATCGGAACGCCGGCCAGCGGCCGTTTGACCGACGGCCTGGTGCCGTCGAGCTTGCCCGCGATCGTGAGGGCGTCGGGATTGAGCGCGCGGACGGCGTTGAGCATCGGACCATCGCGGTCGTAGGCTTCGATGCGCGCGAGATAGAATTTGGTCAGCGCCGTCGCGGTGACCTGCCCCCCGGCCAGGGCATCGATGATGTCGCTCAAAGGCGCGTGTGCGAGCGTCAGCTTCGGCGCCTCGGCGGCGGCCGCGGCGCGACGGGTTGGCTTCTTCATGACGTGCCTCTTGGACGGCCGGACTGGCTTTACAGACATATGCTACAAATTGTAGCATTTATCCCGATTGCGCGACAAGCTGCCAGCCGAGGGGGCGACCGATGGAATACACGATCCGGCCTGCGCTGGACGATGACGCCGCCGACATCAGCGTGGTCATCCTGCGTGCGCTGCGCGAAACCAATGCCAAGGACTATACCGACGAGATCATCGCAAGGGTCGAGCTCAGCTTTAGTCCAGACGCCGTGCGCGAGCTGATTGCGAAACGCGCCGTCTTTGTCGCCACCATCGGCGACCGCGTCGTCGGAACGGCAAGCCTCGACGGAAGCGTCGTCCGCACCGTGTTCGTGGCGCCCGACGTTCAGGCCCAAGGGATCGGCAAGCTGCTGATGGCCCGGATCGAGCACATGGCGCGCACGCGAAACATTCCAGCCTTGACGGTTCCGTCGTCGGTCACCGCTGAAACATTCTACGCGCGGCTCGGGTTCAACGCCGTGCGCGACAGCTATCATGGCGACGAACGCACGATCATCATGGAACGCTTGCTCGATGCTCCCTTGCAGGGTCGGTAGCCCCGGCTTGATCGCTATCGCGAAATAGACCACCATCGCGCCACTTACCGCTCACACCAAGAATGGGCGAGGAAACGCTGATATGAACGCAACTCCCGGGGTTGGCCTGATCGAGCGGGCGCGGGCCATCGCACCGCTGATTGCGAGCGAGGCTGACGAGATCGAGCGGACACGGCGGCTGACGCCGGCGGTCGTGGGCGCGCTGACCGAGAACGGGCTCTATCGCGCGCTGCTGCCGCAGAGCCTCGGCGGCTCGGAGGCGCCGCCCGAGATCTTCATGCAGATGCTGGAGGAGATCGCGAAGGCGGACGCCTCGACCGCCTGGTGTCTCGGCCAATGCAGCGTCTGCGCGATGATCGCAGCCGCGCTCGATCACGACAGCGCGCACGAGATCTTCAACACGGCGCCTGGCATCCTCGCCTGGGGCGCGGTAGCGCATCAGGCGCGCGCGGTCGAGGGCGGCTATCGCGTCACGGCGCGCTGGGATTTTGCCTCGGGCTCACGGCAGGCGAGCTGGCTGGGGGCGCATGTCCGCATCACAGGTAGCGACGGCACACCGCGAAAAAATGCCGACGGCTCGCCGGAGATGCGCACCATTTTGTTTCCGCTTGCGAGCGCTGTGATGCACGACGTCTGGCAGGCGATCGGGCTCGCCGGAACCGGCACCGATTCCTACGAGGTGCACGACCTCTTCATCCCGGATCGCTTTGCCGCGTTCCGTGACGTGCCCGATGCCTTGCGCGAGCCGGGCCCGCTCTACCGGCTCCCGACCGGCTCGACGTTCAGTCTCGGCTTTGCCGCGGTCTCGCTCGGCGTGGCACGCGCCACGCTTGATGCCGCGATTGCGCTGGCGCGCGCAAAGCATCAGTCGCTTGCGGCGAGCGCCATGCGCGACAACCAGGCGGTCCAGGGCCTGATCGGCCGCACCGAGGGCGATCTTCGCGCGGCCCGCGCGTATCTCTACGCGACGGCGAACGCGATGTGGCGCGACCTCTCCGCGACCGGCACGTTCAGCCCGGCGCAGCGCAGCGCCGTTCGCCTCGCTGCGACCTGGACCATCCAGCAATCGGCCAAGGTGGTCGACACCGCCTATCACATGGCCGGCGCGACGGCGGTGTTTCGCAGCAATCCGTTCGAACGGCGCTTTCGCGACATGCACGCGATCACCCAGCAGATCCAGGCGCGCGACACGCATTATGAGGATGTCGGCAAGATGATCCTTGCCGAAAAACGCTAGTCGCCTGCGCGCACGAAGCTGCGGCGCTTTGTCCCTGCTTGCGACGAACGTCCGGTCTCCATGCACTCATCGCAGTGAGTCATGCAAAAGGATAAGGCGACCCCGTTGAAACACGGGGGCCATGCCGGCCTTGTTGTTAAGCAATTTCTGGGACCGTCCGGGAAAACCAAGATCAATCTTTTGGAATGCCCGGGGAATTTCGATGCTCAAGCTCAAGTCGATTGCGGCCCGCCTGATTCTCACCATCGCGCTGACCGTTGCTGTGGCGTGCGCCATCCTCTCCGGCTTCTCGATCACCCAGCAGCGGGCACTGACCCGGATGGCGCTCGATCAGCAGCTCAAGCTGCAATATGAGAGCGTGATTGCAGCGATCGACTATGAGGGCCGTTCGGCCTTGGCCGTCTCCGCCGTGATCGCCGCGCTGCCGCCGGTCGGCGACGCCATCGCCAAGGGCGACCGCGACAGCCTCTTCACCTTGCTTGGCGACGCCAACAAGGCGCTGAAGGCGCAGGGCATCCCGCTGATCACCTTCCAGCTTCCGCCAGCGATCTCGTTCTTCCGCGTTCACTCGCCGAAAACCTTCGGCGACGACGTTTCCGGGCGCCGCACCACCGTGGTCGAGGCGCTCAAGACCGGCCGCCAGATCGTCGGTGTCGAACCGGGCCGCGAGGCGCTCGGCATCTTCGGCATGACCCCGATCGTGCGCGACGGCAAGAACATCGCCAATGTCGATATCGGTGCCGCCTTCGGCAAGGAGTTCGTCGACCGCGCCAAGAAGCGCTTTGGCATCGACCTCGCGGTCTATTCCGTCGACGGTGCGTCGCTGAACAAGCTGTCCTCGACCTTCGGCGAAAACGCCGTCGCCAAGCCGGACGAGCTGAAAGCCGTGATCGGCGGCGCACCGCTGCTGCGCGAGGCCGAACTGAACGGTCATCCGGCCGAGGTCTATGCCGGGCCGATCAAGAACTACGCCGGCCAGCCGGTCGGCGTGCTCGAGATCATCAAGGACACGACCGAATACGAGGCCGGCTTTGACGCTGCGGAACGCAATCTGATCCTCGGCACGGTCGCGATCCTCGCCGCCGCGATTGTGCTGGCCTTCCTGCTCGGGCGCGGATTGTCGCGGCCACTGACCGCCATCACCGCGGTCATGAACCGTTTGTCGAGCGGCGACACCAGCGTCACCATTCCCGGCAGCGAGCGGGCGGACGAGCTCGGCACCATGGCCAAGGCGGTCGATGTGTTCCGCCGCAATATGCTGGACTCAGTCGCTATGCGCGAGGCGCAGGAGGCCGACAAGGCCAAGGCGGAGGTCGAGAAGCAGGCGCTGCAGCGCCAGATGGCCGACCGCTTCGAGGCCGACGTCAAGGGCGTGGTCGCGGCGGTCGCCAGGGCGACCGAGGGCATGCATCATGTCGCGGGCGAAATCACCTCCAGCGTCAACGGCACCTCGCAGCGCGCCTCAGCCGCGGCGACGGCGTCGGAAGAAGCTTCGACCAGCGTCAATGCGGTGGCGGCTGCGACCGAGGAGCTCGCCTCCTCCGTCACGGAGATCGGCCGCCAGGTCACCCATTCCAGCCAGGTTGCGAGCGGCGCCGTGGTCAAGGCCAGCGAGACGACGGAGATGGTCGCGAGCCTTGCGGCCTCTGCCGAGCGCATCGGCGATGTGCTGCGGTTGATCAGCGAGATTGCGAGCCAGACCAATTTGCTGGCGCTGAACGCCACGATCGAGGCGGCCCGCGCCGGCGAAGCCGGCCGCGGCTTTGCCGTGGTCGCCTCCGAGGTGAAGGAGCTGGCGAGCCAAACCGCGAAGGCTACCGACGAGATCGCGACCCAGGTTAATGCGATTCAGGCGGCCACCGGCAATTGCGTCATCGCGATTTCCGATATCAGCGGTACCATCCGCGAGATCAGCGGCATCGCCACGACGATTGCCGCTGCCGTCGAAGAGCAGGGCTCCGCGACACGCGAGATCGCCCGCAGCGTGCAGCAGGCGTCGACCGGCACTACGGAGGTTTCCGCGAACGTTGCAGGTGCAAGCCTCGCCGCAGATCAATCGCGCGCACTGGCTGGCAATGTGATGGTGGCGTCAGGCGAGCTCGGACAGCATGCCTCTGCGCTGATGAAGAGCGTGGATACATTCCTGGCTGGGCTTCGCGCGGCCTGACGGCGGCTGTGATTGGCCGCAATCTGCTTGATCTAAATCAAGCCTGCTGCAGCAACGCCATTTCCGTATAGGCCGTCGATGGCCGCGCCACAGCGCCGCCGCACAGCACGGAGATGGTTATGAGGTTCTCGAACTCTCTGCGTATTGCCGTTCTCGCCGCGGCCAGTGCCATGCTCGTCATGGGCGCCCAGGCCGGCCCGATGCCGACACATGTGACGACGATGACATCGATGATGGATCCGGCCACCACCGAAGTGCGCTGGGGCTACGGCTACCGCGGCGGCTACGGCTACCGCGGCGGCTACGGCTATCGCGGCGGCTTGGCTTATCGCGGTCGCTGGGGCTACCGCGGCTACGGCTATCGCGGCCTCGGTTACGGTGTCGCAGGCGCCGTCGTCGGCGCCGGGATCGCAAGTGCCTATGATGGAGGCTATCGCGGTTACTACGGCGGATACTATGGTGGCGGCTATCCCGCCTACAGCTATCCGCCCGCGTCGTATTACGGTTATGGCGGCGGCTATAGCTATGTCGACGACTCTTGCATGCCCTCCGGCCCGTACTCCGGCTACTAGAAGCGAACGTATCGAACGCTAAGCCACCAGCGCGGTGTCGCTCTCGTCACCGTCGATGCCGCGCTGCGCCGTCAGCAGGCTGATAATCTCGGCATTGGGGCGGGCCTTGCTGAACAGGAAGCCCTGGCCTTCGTCGCAGCCTTCGGCGCGGAGGCAGCTCAGCTCGGCTTCGGTCTCGACGCCCTCGGCGGTGATGATGACCCCCAAGCCTTTGCCGAGGCTGACGATGGAGCGGATGATCGCCTGCGACTCGCGGTTGGCGCCCAAATCACGAACGAACAACTGGTCGATCTTGATCTTGTCGAAAGGGAAACTGCGCAGATAGCTCAGGCTGGAGTAGCCGGTGCCGAAATCGTCCATCGAGATGCGCACGCCAAGTGCGCGCAGCGCATGCAGCGTCGCCAGCACCTGGGCGCTCTTCTCGAGCAGCAGCGTCTCGGTGATCTCGAGCTCGAGCCGGCGCGGCGGCAGGCCGGAATGTTTCAGCGCGTCCGTCACCACCGAAAGCAGATTTCCGCTGCGGAACTGGAGCGGCGAGAGGTTGACCGCGACGCGGACGTCGTCCGGCCAGGTCGCGGCATCGAAACAGGCGCGGCGCAGCATCAGCCCGCCGAGCGGATTGATGAGACCGGTGTCCTCGGCGACCGGAATGAACTCGGCCGGCGAGACCATGCCGCGCTCCGGATGCGGCCAGCGCACCAGCGCTTCGAAGCCGGTGATGCGGCCGCTCGAAAGATCGACCAGCGGCTGGTAGTACGGCCGCAGCACGTCGTTCTGGATCGCGTCGCGCAGCTCGACCTCGATCTTGCGGCGGGTCTGCGCTTTCGCATCGAGCGCGGCCTCGAAGAACGCGAAGGTCCCGCGCGCATCCAGCTTGGCGCGCGACAGCGCCATGTCGGCGCTCTTGAGCAGCTTTTCGGAATCATCGCCGTCACCGGGCGCCATCGCAATGCCGATGGAGGCGCCGATCACCACGGAATGGCCGTCGAGCAGATAGGGATCGGCGATGGCCTCCAGCAGCCGCTTGGCCAGCAGCACCGCATCCTCGGGGCGCGTCAGTCCGCTTTGCACGATCACGAACTCGTCCGAATTGAGCCGCGCCAGCGCGTCGTCCTCGCGCAAGCTCGAGCGCAGCCGCTTGGCAACGCCGCGCAACAGCTTGTCGCCGACCGCATGTCCGAGCGTTTCGTTGACCGCCTTGAAATTGTCGAGCCCCAGCATCAGCACCGCGACCTTCTCGGGGCTGCGGCGCGTGTGCAGCAGCATTTCGTCCATGGTCTGCCGCAGCAGATTGCGGTTGGGCAGGCCGGTCAGCCCGTCATGCTGGGCCATGAAGGCGAGCCGCGCCTCGGCGCGTTTGCGTTCGGTGATGTCCATCAGCGCGAGCAGCACCGCGGGCCGCTCGGCATAGGTCAATTCGCGCGAATAAATCGCAAGATCGATCAGCGTGCCGTCGGCCTTGACGTGCTTCCAGGTGCGCGCGGCCTGCTCCTCGCTGGAACGATCGATGGTCCAGGGCGACTCGCTGTCGAAGGCCTGCAAGGAGCGGATCTTCAGCTTCTCGAACTCGGCGCGGCTATAGCCGTAATGCGCGACCGCGGACTCGTTGACGCCGAGGATGCGCTCGTCGTCCAGCGCGCAAACGATCATGGGAACGGGATTGCCGTCGAACAGCAGGCGGAACGAGGCCTCGCGCTGCTTCAATTCGGTGATGTCGACACGCAGGCCGACGACTCCGCCGTCTTCGGTGCGGCGTTCCTCGATCAGGATGACGCGGCCATCCGACAGCGTCTGCTCGTGGCGCTTGCCGGGCTCATAGAGCTTCTTCAGCCGGTCGGCGATCCACTCGTCCTCGTGGCCCAAGGCTTCCGGATAATCACCGCGGGCAACGCCGATGCGCAGCGTATCTTCCAGCCGCGCGCCTTCCGCGAACAGATCGGCGGTCTTGCTGTAGATCTCGGAATATTGCTTGTTCCAGAGGACGTAGCGGCCTTCGGGGTCGAGGATGACGATGCCTTGCGGCAGCATGTCGACGGCCTGGCGCAGGCGATCATGCGATTTGCGGGCCTCGATGATGGCCGCGCCGCTTTCGGCGGGCTGATGGGGGGCGCGCGCGAATCGCGGCTTGCGCAGCCGCTGGCCGGCTGTCGCAAGCGCGGCGAGCTTTCGCTTTTTTGGTTTTCGAGACCCAAAACTCAACTTACATGTCCCAGTCGCGCCCAGCGACCGCAACTCTTGCGGCAAGTATCTGAAAAAACAGTAATCTTGGCGGGCTCGCCACCGTCGCGCGGATCGCGCGACGCGAGCTTTTTTGCCTGTTTGCGAGGCGGCGCGGCATCAGCGAGCGCGCCAAACCTGTGTCCGCGTCGCGATCGGCGAGCGCGCTGGCGCAAAATTGCGCGCTCTCTTGAATCATTTCCGCAATCGCGCGCCATTGCATGCCGGCTGCGGTGATTGCTCACTCCGCGCACGAATTTTGGTCAATGCAACATAGGGTTATCGCGCCGTTAAAAAGCGGCCGGTCAGTATGCGACTTTGGGATGATCTCGTTGGAACATGAATTTTTGCGTTGCGTGCCATCGCGCTGGCAGATCGCGTGCGGCATCGGCGCCGCGTTGGGCTATAAGGTGTCAGCATGAGTCCTCGCCGCATTGCCCCTCTCCTGCTTGTCATGACACTCTTGAACGCCGGCGGCACGCTGGCTCAGGACAAGGGCAGCGTCAACCCGAAGCCGCTGCCGCCGCTCGCCAATCCGAACGATCCCAAGGTCGGCGCCAAGGAGCTGTTTGCGCGCAAGCTGCTGCCCTCGACCGGGCCGGCGCACGTCATCGGCTCCTATGTCAAAGGCTGCATTGGCGGCGCCGAGCAGATGCCGCTCAACGGCGACAATTGGCAGGTGATGCGGCTGTCGCGCAATCGCAACTACGGTCATCCCGACATGATCGCGCTGATCAAGCGGCTCGCGGCCAAGGCGCACAAGGATGCGGGCTGGCCCGGCATTCTCGTCGGCGACATCGGCCAGCCGCGCGGCGGGCCTGCATTGTCCGGTCATGCCAGCCATCAGATCGGGCTCGATGCCGACATCTGGCTGACGCCGATGCCGGACCATCGTCTCTCGCGCGAGGAGCGCGAGGAGACGTCCGCGGTCATGATGGTGCGCGACGACCGGCTCGACATCGATCCGAAGGTGTTCACGCCCGCCCATGTGCTGGTGCTGCGCGACGCGGCGCAGGAGCCGGCGGTGCAGCGCATCTTCGTCAATCCGGCGATCAAGAAGGCGTTGTGCCGCGAGGCCAAGGGCGACCGCTCCTGGCTGTCGAAGATCAGGCCGTGGTGGGGCCACGACTATCACTTCCATATCCGCATGCGCTGCCCGGCGGGCGCCGGCGAATGCCAGGGCCAGCCGTCGCAATCCGAGGACGAAGGCTGCAAGGCTTCTGATTTCGCCTACTGGTTCAGCGACGGTGTGCTGCATCCCAAGCCGTCGCCGGAGCCGCCAAAACCACATCCGCCGATGACGCTGGCGCAGATGCCGGCGGCTTGTAAAGTGGTGCTGCATGCGGGGGACGCGAAGCCGTAACAAGTTCGTCAGCCGGCTGGTCCCTATCCCCCGGAATGCGCTAGGATCGCCTTGCCGCCGGGCCGTAAGCCCGCGGCATCCCGGGATGCGCATCCCGTACGTCAACAGCCTGACCGCAAGCCCGCGTCCCTCGCGTGGCCAATGATGAGATCTGACATGCGCGTCCTCACTTTCCTCGCCGTGCTTTCGCTCAGCGCCGCTCCCGCCTTCGCCGCGGAGGAACCCAGCGGCTGCGACAAGTTCAAATGGCCGATCGAACGCGAGCGCGCCGCGCTGACCGCGCCCGATCGCGCCAAGCTTGCATCGGGAAGCGAACAGGCGGGCTTGCCGTCATCCGCCATCACGCTGGGACTGGTTGCACCAAGCGAAGCCAAACTGCCCTCGCCGCCGGAGCGGGCGCCGAAGGACGGCACCTTTGCCGGCTTCACCAGCATCAAGACCGCGAAGGCGGGCCTCTACACGATCAGCCTCTCCACCGGGGCCTGGGTCGACGTGGTGCAGGACGGGCATTTCCTCAAGCCCGTTGCCTTCAGCGGCGCGACCGATTGCGACGGCATCCGCAAGACCATGAAATACGAGCTCTCGGACAAGCCCTTGGTGCTCCAGGTCAGCGGCGCCAAGGACAATGCGCTCTCGATCGCGATCCTGCCGGCACAATAGACCCGGCAGGTTAGAGGTCCGGCTGGTTAGACAAACGGTCGCCTTTCACCTCAAGCCCCAGCCTGCTATCTTCGCAGCTGCGATATCCCTGCCGGCCGTAAGCCGTTGCAGGGCCACGTGGAACAGCGCTTCCGCCGGTCGCAACGCATGACCCACAAACGCCAGTTGCGCGTGCGATTTTGCGCGCGGGCTCGCTCGGAGCGCACCCCATGTTTCGTATTGCCGGACTTTTCACCGCCTTCGTGATCCTCGCGGGCGCGAGCCTTTCGCCTGCCGCGGCCGAGGACAAGACCATCACCGTGTTCGCGGCCGCCTCGATGAAGAACGCGCTCGACGAGATCGACGCCGCCTACACCGCCAAGACCGGCGTCAAGTTCAGCGTCAGCTATGCTGCAAGCTCGGTGCTGGCCAAGCAGATCGAGCAGGGCGCGCCGGCCGATGTGTTCGTTTCCGCCGACACCGACTGGATGGACTACGCGACGAGCAAGAAGACCATCAACGAGTCGACCCGCGTCAATCTGCTCGGCAACAGCATCGTGCTGATCGCGCCGAAGGATTCCAAGATTGACAACGTCACGATCGCGCAGGGTTTTGACCTCGCCAAACTCGCCGGCGACGGCAAGATCGCGACCGGCGACGTCAAGTCGGTTCCGGTCGGCAAATACGCCAAGGCGGCGCTGGAGAAGCTGGGCGCATGGCAGGCAGCCGAGCCGAAATTCGCCATGGCCGAGAGCGTGCGCGCCGCGCTGACACTGGTGGCGCGCGGCGAGGCCAATCTCGGCATCGTCTATTCCACCGACGCCAAGGTCGAGCCCGGCGTGAAGATCGTCGGCACCTTCCCGGCGGATTCGCACCCCGCGATCATCTATCCGGTTGCGGCGACCACGACCGCGAAGCCGGAGACCAATGATTACCTCGCCTTCCTGCGCACGTCGGCGGCCAAGACGATCTTGGAGAAATACGGCTTCAAGTTCCTGATCAGCCCCACGACGTGATATTGCGACTTGATGTCCGAGATTTCGCCCGCCGAATGGACGGCGATCCTGCTCTCGCTCAGGGTCGCCGTGATCGCAACGCTGGTGGCGACGCCGTTCGGCATTGCGCTGGCGTGGCTGCTCGCCCGACGTGATTTCTGGGGCAAATCGGTTCTCGATGCGCTGGTGCATCTGCCGCTGGTGCTGCCGCCGGTCGTCACCGGCTATCTCCTGCTCCTTACGTTTGGCCGCCGCGGCCTGGTCGGTGCCTTCCTCGCCGACCATCTCGGCATCGTCTTCGCGTTCCGCTGGACCGGTGCGGCGCTCGCCTGCGGCGTGATGTCGTTTCCGCTTCTGGTGCGCCCGATGCGGCTGTCGATCGAGGCGATCGATCGCCGGCTCGAGCAGGCGGCAGAAACGCTCGGTGCCGCGCCTTTCAAAGTGTTCTTCACGGTGACGCTGCCGCTGGCGCTGCCCGGCGTGCTCGCCGGCATGGTGCTTGGCTTTGCCAAGGCGATCGGCGAGTTCGGCGCCACCATCACCTTCGTCTCCAACATTCCCGGCGAGACCCAGACGATTTCGTCGGCGATCTATTCGCTGATCCAGACGCCGGACGGTGACGCGGCCGCGGGCCGGCTCGTCATCATCTCGGTCGTGCTCGCACTCGGCGCGCTGATCGCGGCCGAATGGTTCGCCCGCCGCGCCACCGCGCGCCTGCACGGGAATTGACCATGCTGCGGGTCGATGTCGAAAAGAAGCTCGGTGAATTCTCGCTTCAAGCATCCTTCGAAAGCGAAGGCCGCGTCACCGGCCTGTTCGGCGCATCCGGAGCCGGCAAGAGCTCGCTGATCAACATGATCGCGGGCCTGCTGCGTCCCGACCGCGGCACCATCGTAATCGACGGCGAGACGGTCGACGACACCGCGGCCGGCATCCACATCCCGACCTGGCGCCGCCGCATCGGCTATGTGTTCCAGGACGCGCGGCTGTTTCCGCATCTCAACGTCGCACAGAATCTCGACTATGGAAGGCGGATGAACCGCCTCACTGAGGATGTCGCGCAGCACAAGCGCGTCGTTGATCTGCTCGACATCGGCACGCTGCTCGATCGCCGTCCCGGAAAGCTCTCCGGCGGCGAGCGCCAGCGCGTCGCGCTCGGCCGCGCGTTGCTGTCAAAACCGCGCCTGCTGCTGCTCGACGAGCCGCTCGGCGCGCTCGACGAAGGCCGCAAGCTCGAGATTTTGCCCTATCTGGTGCGGCTGCGCGACGAGGCCAATGTCCCCATGGTCTATGTCAGCCATGACGTCGCCGAACTGCGCCAGCTCGCCACGCAGATCGTGATGCTCAAGCAGGGGCGCGTGACGTCGTTCGGCGGGGTGAAGGTGCTGACGTGAGGGCCCGTGGCCCATCCCCGTCATTGCGAGCGTAGCGAAGCAATCCAGAGTCTTTCCGCGGTGGCAGACTGGATTGCTTCGCTGCGCTCGCAAGGACGGCGGAGAGGTCGGTGGGAAAAATCAGCGCTTCCGCCGCTTTGGCTTCACCGCCGCGAACACTGCAGCCAGATCCTCACCCGCCGGCGCGGCATCATCATCCAGATGCAGCCGGCTCTCCACATGCAGGAAATGCTCGCGCGACACCGCAATCGCCCGCGCCACGTCGCGGGCGCGCAAGGCTTCGACGATGGCGCCGTGTTCGTCGACGGCGCAGATTGAATCGGTGGCAGGCTCGTAGACCGAGACCATCACCGAGGAGCGGCTGAGCAGATCAGCGAGGAAGCGCGTGAGCTCGGCATTGCCGAGCGCTTCCACCAGATGGACATGGAACGCACCGGACAGCCGCACCGAGGCGGCGCGATCGCCGCGCGTGGCGGCGGCGCGCTCCTCGGCGAGATGGGCATTCAGCCGATTGATCAGGGCATCGTCGATATGGCGGACGAGCTGCGTCAGCACGCCGGCCTCGAGCACGCGATGCGCCTCGTAGACGCTGCGGACGTCGTCGAGCGTCGGGCGCGGCACCCGGGCGCCGCGGTTCGGAATCATCTCCAGCCGCCGCTCTGCACCCAGCCGGTGCAGCACTTTGCGGATGCGCTCGCGCGACACCCCGAAGATTTCGGCCAACGGCGGCTCGGCAAGCTTGGTCCCCGCCTTCAGCTTGCCCTCCAGCAGCGCGTGCAGGATGGCCTGATAGACCGCCTCGTCCTCGGCCGGATTGGCCTTGCCGTTTCCCTTGCCGCTCTGCCTGCGCTGCGTCGCCATGGCGATAGCTAGGCCCAAAGGATGCGCAGCGTCACCTCCAAAAAATGTGCACATTTGCCGCTGGGCTGTGCAGGAGACAGGTGCGCGATTAAATCAATACATTGAAATCACTTGCCTTTATTAAAATGTGCACATTTGGCATGGCGCTTGCTGCTGCTTCGTAGCAAGCTTTACGCACAACAAACGGGACATGCCCATGCACACCCCCTCCCGACGCAGCGTTTTGAAATCCGGCGCGGCCTTGACCGCGCTCCTCGCCGCCCCGGCGCGCCTGCGCGCCGCCCCCAAGGAGATCGTCATCGGCGGCCCCGCCGGCGCCGCGAAATATTTCAACGCCGATCTGTTTCCGGTGCTGGAGAAGAAGCTCGACTGCAAGGTGCTCTACGAGGGCACCAACTCGCTGACCAATCTTCAGAAGATGCAGGCCGACAAGGCCGCACCGAAAATCTCCGTGGTCATCATGGACGATCCGGTGATGCTGCCGGCCGCTAGCGAAGGGCTGATCACCAAGATGTCGGCATCGTCCATCGCCAATCTCGGCAAGCTCGTCGATAACTCGGTGCATCAGGACGGGATGTGGGCGAACTACCAGCGGCCCTGGGCCGGCATCGCCTATTCGACCAAGCGCATGAAGACGGCCCCTGGCAAGTGGGCCGACCTGTGGGACGCGAAATATGCCTCCAAGGTGATCGTGCCGTCGTTGTCCAACACCGAAGGATTCTGGACATTGCTCGCAGCCGCGCATCTCGAAACCGGCAAGCCCTACAAGGAAGCGCAGTACGAGATCGACGCCGCCTTCAAGAAGGTGAAGGAGCTGAAGCCGAACCTCCTCAACGTCTATACCAACGCGCCGCAGGCCATCAATCTGCTGGAGCAGGGCGAAGCCTGGATGATCGGCGGACAGTTTTCCGCCTACACACTGATCCGAAAAGCCGACGGTTCGCCGGTCGATCTCGCCGTGCCGCAGGATGGCGGCTTTGCGATGCCCTCCGGAATCGCGAAGGTAGCTGGGGCGCCGGCCGGCGATCTCGCGGATGCCGTGATCGACTTCTTCCTCAGCCCGGAGGCGCAGACCATCCTCGCTGATAAGGCTTTTGTCGCACCGACCAACAAGAACACGCCGACGCCGGCGGGATTTCCCGATCCGGCCTCGCTGTTCGCCCCGGACTGGGCATTCGTTGCGAAAAACCGTGCCGGCTGGGTCGACCGCTGGAGCAAGGAGATGACATGAGCGAGAGCAGCCCGCATCTCGTCGTCCGCGGTGTCTCCAAGCGCTACGGACCGACGACGGTTCTGGATCACATCGACCTCACCATCCGCCGCGGCGAACTCGTCACGCTGCTCGGCCCTTCCGGTTGCGGCAAGACCACCCTGCTCCGCGCCATCGCGGGGCTGGCGCAGCCCGACACCGGCAAGGTCGAGCTCGCCGGGCGCGATATCACCAACGTGCCGCCGCACAAGCGCAATGTCGGCGTGGTGTTCCAGAGCTATGCGCTGTTCCCGCATCTCACCGTTGCCGGCAACGTCGCGTTCGGACTGAAGGTGCGCGGCGCGGCCAAGCGCGAGATCGATGTTGCGGTGGAGCGCGCGCTGGCGCTGGTCAAGCTCGGTCATCTCGGTGGGCGCCGCATCTCGGCGCTCTCCGGTGGCCAGCAGCAACGCGTGGCGCTGGCGCGTGCGATTGCGGTCGAGCCGGACGTGCTGCTGTTCGACGAGGCGCTCTCCGCGCTCGATCGCAAGCTGCGCGAGGAGATGCAGGTCGAGCTGCGCCGCCTGCTCCAGGATGTGAAGGCGACCGCGATCTTCGTCACCCACGACCAGGACGAGGCGCTGACCATGTCGGATCGCGTCGCGGTCATGAACAAGGGGCGCATCGAGCAGCTCGCCGAGCCGCGCGAGCTTTACTTGCGGCCCGCCAGCCTGTTCGCGCTCAATTTCGTCGGGCTGTCGACCCGCATTTCGGGGACCGTGCTGGCGACCAACGGCGACAAGGTCGATGTCGAGACCAAGGTCGGCCGCCTCTCCGCCCTCGGCAATTTCCAGGCGGGCTCGCCCGTCATCGTCGCGGCGCGCCCCGAACAGCTTCGTCTTGGTGAGCAGGGCGAGGCCAACTCCGCGGCTGGTCGCGTCCGCTCCGTGGTGTTCCAGGGCTCGCGTACGCTGGTCGAGGTCGATGCCGGCGCCGGCGAAAGTCTGCTCGCCGAACTCTCCGGGCGCGACGGCGCCATCCCGCGGGTGCATGACGAGATCCGCCTGAGCTGGCCGGTGGCCGAGACCTTTGCGTTTCCGATGGAGGCGCAGGCATGAGCGAAGCAGCGCTGCCCGCACCCGTCGCGGCGCCCGCGGTCGATCGCGAGCGGCTGGCGGCGATCGGCTTCGTGCTGCCGTCCTTCGTCATCATCGCCGGCGTGTTCGCGCTGCCGCTGGTGCTGCTGCTCGGCGTTAGCATCGTCGATGCCAACGGACTGACTCTCGCGCATTACAAGCGCCTGCTCGGCACGCCCTATTATCTCGGCGTGATCTGGAATTCGCTGCGGCTGGGACTTCTGACCACGCTGATCGCCTTCCTGATCAGCTATCCCGCCGCCTTCGCGCTGGCGCGCGCCCGCGGCGCCCTGCGCTCGATCCTGCTGGCGACGCTGTTCCTGCCGCTCGCGGCCAGCGTCATCGTCAAGGCCTTTGCCTGGACGATCCTGCTGCGCAGCGACGGCATCGTCAACGAAACGCTGATCGTGCTCGGCATCATCGAGGACCCGATCCGGATGATCTTCACCGAGACCGCGCTGATCGTCGGCGCCGTCAACATCTTCCTGCCCTTCATGATCCTGCCGATCTACGCGATCGTCGCCCAACTCGATCCGCGCTATGCGGAGGCCGCCGCCACACTCGGCGCCTCGCCGTTCCTGACGTTCTTCCGCGTGATCCTGCCGTTGACGTTGCCCGGCATCATCGCGGGCGTCGCGCTGGTGTTCTCGCTCTCGGTGTCCGCCTATGTGGTACCGACGCTGCTGATCGGCGAAAGATATCCGACGCTCGCGACCACGATCGCAAAAGCCTATCTGCTCGCGCGCGAGCCCGGCTTCGGCGCCGCGGCCGGCGTCGTGCTGCTGGGAATCGCGATTGCCGTTGTTGCGCTGAGCGCGCGGCTGTCGCGGGAGCCGAAGTGATGACGCGCGCTGCAATCATCGTCTGCTGGGTGATGGCGATCGCGCTGGCGCTGTTCTTGCTCGCGCCATTGCTGGTGATTGCTGCCGCAAGCTTCTCGCCGACACCGGTGTTCGATTTGCCGCTCACGGGCGCATCGACGCGTTGGTACGGCAAGATCGGCCGGCTCGACGGCTTCTGGCCGTCACTGTTGCTGTCGCTTCAGATAGCGCTGTTCTCGACCGCGATCTCGCTGGTCTGCGGCACGCTCGCCGCCATCGCGATCGCACGCGGAAAGCTGCCGGGTGCGGGCATCTTTGCGACCGCGCTGGTCTCGCCGCTGATGATGCCGGGCCTCGTGCTCGGCATCGCGCTGCTGCAGGGTTTTCGCGCCATCGGCTTCACCGCGCCCTGGGCGACGCTGCTGGTCGCCCATCTCGTAATCACGCTGCCCTACGTCGCGCGCACCATGATCGCGGGACTTGCGCGGTTCGACTTCACGCTGATCGAGGCGGCGCGCACGCTCGGCTGCACCTATCCGGGCGGCGTGCTGCGGGTGATGGTGCCGGCGCTGGCGCCGTCGTTCCTGATCGCCGGCATCTTCTCGTTCCTGGCATCGTTCGACAATTATCCGGTCTCGATCTTCCTCGCCGACGTCCGCACCAAGACGCTGCCGATCCGGATGCTGCAATATATCGAGGAGGCGCCCGATCCGACGCTCGCGGCGCTCTCCACCCTCATCCTCGCCGGCACGGTGATCCTGCTGTTCGTCAGCGATCGCGTCGTCGGCCTGCATCGCATGGCCGGAACCTCGGATTGATCCATGAGCAACGAACCCAGATCTTCGCATCGCGACTTCATCGGCTATCGCGGCCAACCACCAAATCCGCGCTGGCCCGACAATGCGCGCGTGGCGGTGTCGCTGGTGGTGAATTTCGAGGAGGGCTCCGAGTTCTCCGTCAACGACGACGATGCGAATAACGAAGCGATCTACGAGGTCGTGCACCGGCTCGACGGCCCGGATTCCTGCATCGACAGCCACTTCGAGTACGGCACGCGCGCCGCATGGTGGCGCATCATGAACCTGTTCGACGCGCACGGCGTCAAGGTCACGGTGAGCTCCTGCGGCCGCGCCGTCGAGCGCTCGCCGGAGCTCGCGCGCGATGCCATCGCGCGGGGCCATGAGGTCTCGGCCCATGGCTGGCGCTGGCAGAGCCACGCCGAGATGGACGAAGCCAGCGAGCGCAAAGTCATCGCGAGGACTGTGGCAGCGATCGAGCGCGTCACCGGGCAACGCCCGGTCGGCTGGCACACGCGCTCGGCGACATCGCCGAACACGCGGCGGCTTTTGGTCGAGGACGGCGGCTTCCTCTACGACAGCGACGCTTACAATGACGATTTGCCCTATTACAGGGAAGTCAGCGGCAAGCAGCATTTGGTGCTGCCCTACGCTTTCGACACCAACGACATGCAGTATTACAACGCCTCGCGCTTCAGCGGCGCCGATTTCGCCGACTATGTCATCGACGCGTTCGAATGGCTGAAGCGCGAGGGCGAGACGGCGCCGAAGATGATGTCGATCGGCTTGCATCTGCGCATGATCGGTCGTCCCGGCCGCATCGGCGCGCTGGAGCGGATTCTGGCGCATATCACCGGCAGCGGCGCCGCATGGATAGCCCCGCGCGCGGCGATCGCGCGGCACTGGATGAAGGCGGTGCCGGCGGGGGAGTGATTTTACAGCGGGCGATGATGGCGAGATGCAGGTTTCTCGTACGTCAATCTCGTCATTGCGAGCGCAGCGAAGCAATCCCGAATCTTTCCGCGACAACAGTCTGGATTGCTTCGCTACGCTCGCAATGACGGAGCCCGTGGCTGATTCCGCCCTACCAAACTGAATGCAGAATGCGCGGGAGCTAAACCCCAGCCACCGACGCCCACAGCTCCGCAAGCTTGCGCCGCCATACTTGCATGCGCGTCAGCGGCGCGGGCGTTTCGTCTTCTTCCGGCAAGCGGAGGCCGACGACGTTGACGCGGCCGCCGGAGATGCTTCGGGCAACCAGCACGATCTCTCCCAGCGGGAGCTCCGCCCCTTCCTTCGGCGCGCGGTCGAGATGGACGTCGAACCAATCGGCGAGCGTCAGCTTGCCCTCGTCCTCGCCGACCTTCACGCCGTAGATCTCGGCGAGCTCGGCCAGCGTGTGCTCGCCGGAGACCATGAAGTCGCCGAGCAGATGCGGATCGGGCGCCGTGCTTGGCTGCATGTCGACGAAGAAGCGATCGAGCGACTCGGCTTTTTCCGGCGGCGCCAGCAGATAGATGTAGTCGCCGGGCGCGACCGGGTCGGCTTCCGCGGGCGTCAAGATGTTCTGGTTGCGGATCACCAGCGTCGGCTTGGACCAGGACGGGATCAGGCCGCGGCGGAAATACAGGCTCTTGGGCCGCACCGGATAGCCGACCAGCTGCTGCTCGAGCTGGCCGGGCAAGTCCAGTTCGACACGCCGCGGACCGCGCTCGGCGCGCGGCAGCGCCACGTGCAGCTTGCGCGCGGCGGGTGCCAGCGTCCAGCCTTGCAGCAGCAGCGAGATAATGACGACGACGAAGGCGACGTCGAAATAGAGATAGGCCTTCGACAGGCCGACCAGCATCGGGATCGACGCCAGGAAGATCGCGACCGCGCCGCGCAGGCCGGTCCAGGCGATGAAGATCTTCTCGCGCCAGTTGAAGCGGAACGGCGCCAGGCACACGAACACCGCGATCGGCCGCGCCACCAGCATCAGGACGAAGGCGACCCCAACCGCCGGCAGCACGCTGGCGCCCAGCCGGCTCGGCGAGACCAGGAGGCCGAGCAGCACGAACATCACGATCTGCGCCAGCCAGGTCGCGGCGTCGAGGAAAGCCACCACCGAATTATGCGCGCGCGTCGGCCGATTGCCGATGATGATGCCGGCGAGATAGACCGCGAGGAAACCGGAGGCGTGCATGATCTGCGAGCCGCCGAAGATCACGAGCGCGGCAGTCATGACGAAGGGCGCATGCAGGCCCTGCGGCAGCGCGACCTTGTTGAGCGCGATGACGACGAGACGCCCGCCAAAGAAGCCGACGAGGGCGCCCAGCGCCGCTTCCAGGGCGAACTCCATCAGCACGTGACCCGCCGTGCTCGATCCCAGCGAGATGTATTCGACCAGCATCAAGGTGAGGAAGATCGCGAAGGGATCGTTGGTGCCGGATTCCGCCTCCAGCGTCGCGCCGACGCGCGGGCGCAGGCGCAGGCCCTGGGTATGGACCAGCAGGAACACCGCGGCAGCGTCGGTCGAGGCCACCACGGCGCCGACCAGCAGCGATTCCGTCCAGTTGAGGTCGAGGGCGTATTTCGCAAATGGCGCCGTGATCAGCGCGGTCAGGAGCACGCCGACGGTCGCGAGCACCACCGAGGGCGCCAGCACGGTGCGAATGCTGGCAAAGCGCGTGCGCAGGCCGCCGTCGAACAGGATCAAGGCCAGCGCCACCGAGCCGACCAGGTAGGTGGTGCGGACGTCGTCGAACTGGAGCTGGCCGGGGCCGGCATCGCCGGCCAGCATGCCAATCGCAAGGAACACGAGCAGCAACGGCGCGCCGAAGCGCAGCGCGAGCAGGCTCGACAGGATGCCGGCCATCACCAGGGCGGCGCCGAGCAGAATAGCGATGCTGACGGAGTCGAGAGAGGCCATCCACCTTCCGGTTACAAAACGCTGGCAAATCGCTGGCAAATCACTGGAATGGCATCCTTATCGTCGGCACACTCCCGCGCCAACCCATTTTCTCCCACTCGCGGCAATCTGACCGTATTTTGCGGCCTTAACGCGCATCACATGGCGGTGTATCGATGGCCCGGCCGCTCCCTTTGTGGGATTCTGCGGCGCCCTCGAATCGAATCCGCCCGCTTCCCGACGAGACCTTGGACATGGACCTCAAAGACCTCATGGAGTTCGTGCAGACGACCGCGCGCAGCGTCGGGGCGGAAATCTCCTCGCCCTGGTTCTACCTGCAATTTGGTCTCATGCTGGCCGCGGCCGGCATCGCCTATGCAGCGGAGACCGGCGTTCGCCGCCGCGTCGACATGACCTCGCTGGCCGTGGGCTGGCCGCTGCCGCTTCGCCACTTCGTCCGCGTCATGATCTCCAGCACCTCTGCGGCCATATTCACGCTGCTCGTGATCATCTCGCGCGTGGTGATGTACCATGCTACCTGGCCGAGCCGTAGCTATCTCCTGATGGTCGCCGCCAAGCTGGGACTGGCCTGGCTCGCGATCCGGCTGGTGACCTCGGTGCTGCGCAACGCCTTCCTCGTCAAGCTGGTGTCGATCACGGCGTGGTTCGTCGCAGCTTTGTCCATCGTCGGCCAGCTCGATACGACGGTCGACCTGCTCGACTCCTATGCGATCGTGCTCGGTGGGTTGCGGCTGACGCCGCTGCTGGTGATCAAGGCCTGCGCGCTGTTGATCATCGCGCTCTGGCTGACCAACATCGCCAGCAATTTCGCCGAGAGCAAGATCAACTCGGCCACCGACCTGACGCCGTCGATCCAGGTGCTGCTGGTCAAGATCATCCGCATCGGGCTGCTTGCGATCGCGATCGTGATCGCGCTCGGTACGGTCGGCATCGACCTGTCGGCGCTCGCGGTGTTCTCCGGCGCGGTCGGCGTCGGCATCGGTATCGGCCTGCAGAAGATCGTCGCCAATTTCATCTCGGGCATCATCCTGCTCGCCGACAAATCGGTGAAACCCGGCGACCTCGTCACCATCGGCGACAATACCGGGCGCATCAGCGCGATGAAGACGCGCTATATTTCCGTTGCCGCCGGCGACGGCCGCGAATTCCTGGTGCCGAACGAGGATCTGGTGACGCAGAAGGTCGTCAACTGGACCTATACCGACAAGAACACGCTGGTGAAGATCCTTTTCGGCACCAATTACGACGCCGATCCCCGGCTGGTCTGCAAGCTCGCCATCGAGACCGCGGCCGCCCATCCCCGCGCGCAGAAGGCCAAGCCGCCGAACTGCATCCTGACCGAGTTCGCGGAAGCCGGCATGAAGTTCTCGCTGACCCTCTGGCTTGCGGACCCCGACGGCATGGACAACGTCAAGAGCGACGTGATGCTGGCGCTATGGGACGCCTTCAAGCGCGAGGGCATCCGGGTTCCCTACCCCGTCCGCGAAATCCGCGTCCGCGGGGGCGCGCTGCCGGTCGAAACCACCGTAGAAGTCCCGAATTGAGCCTGCTTTCGGGCGCATGGCGGCCAGGATTCTTGTTTTGACGCGTTTTCTTCGCGCGAACCGGTACCCACTTCGCTCGAAAACGCTCTGGCCAAGCTTGCATGAAGGCCTGCAATCATTAAATTGGGGCGTGAAATCAAGCCTTTCCGCCGACATCGGCCCGATCCTAGAAGACCAGACCCGCATGAGCTACGTCGAAGCCACCGATACCTCCCTGCGCAAGACCGGACAGATCAAGCTGCATGGGCCGAGCGCCTTTGCCGGCATGCGCAAGGCGGGTGCGCTGGTGGCCAAGTGCCTCGACGAGCTCACCGACATCGTCGGGCCCGGCGTGCCGACCGAGCGCATCGACGAATTCGTCCGCGACTTCGCCTTCAGCCATGGCGCCTATCCGGCGACGCTGATGTATCGCGGCTATCGCTACTCGACCTGCACCTCGCTCAACCATGTGGTCTGCCACGGCATGCCCGGCGACCGGCCGCTGAAGGAAGGCGACATCGTCAACATCGACGTCACCTTCATCGTCGACGGCTGGTACGGCGATTCCAGCCGGATGTACGCGGTCGGCCCGATCGCGCGCAAGGCCGAGCGGCTGATCGAAGTCACCTACGAAGCGATGATGCGCGGCATCGCCGCGGTGAAGCCCGGCGCCACCACCGGCGACATCGGCCACGCCATCCAGAGTTTCGTCGAGCCGCAGGGCATGAGCGTGGTCCGCGATTTCTGTGGCCATGGCCTCGGCCGCATGTTCCACGACGAGCCGAACATCATCCATATCGGCCGTCCCGGCGAGGGCGTGCAGCTCAAGCCCGGCATGTTCTTCACCATCGAGCCGATGATCAATCTCGGCAAGCCGCATGTGAAGATCCTCTCCGACGGCTGGACCGCGGTGACCCGCGACCGCTCGCTGTCGGCGCAGTTCGAGCACTCGGTCGGCGTCACCGCCACCGGCGTCGAGATCTTCACGCTGTCGGAGCGGCACGGCGAGAAGCAGATCGGCTGATCTGCTTCGGATCACCACCCGGCCTCGTCAACCCAGCATAAGCAATTCCGCGCCTTCGATCGCATAATGCGCGAACAGAAAGTCGCGGATATTGACGATGCTGCCGTCCTTCCAATCGAGCAGAACGAAGTATCGCGGCGGCCCTGCGGGATCCTCCGGGTCGAACGCGATGATCGCGGGACGCCGATCGACGAATCCCGGCACGAAATGCCAGGCGCAGGACAGCGCATAGCGGCCAAAATACTCGCTCACATCGCGGCGCCCGGCCCTACGCGTCCTGTTGACCATCTCCAGCCGCACGTCGTCGGCAAGCATATCGCGCAGGGAATCGAAATCGCGCGCGTTGAAGCGCTCGACATAATGCATCAGGCGGACACGTTCGGCATTCTCCAGCTCGGGAGGCCGCACGTCGTCGGATTCCTGCGCGAGTTCGCGAAGGCGGTCACGGCCGCGTTGCAGCGCGCCCTTCGCGGCCGGAACGCTGCCGCCCATGATGGCGCAGACCTCGTCGACGGAATAGCCGAGCACGTCTCTCAGGATCACGGCGCTGCGCTGCGCCACCGGGAGGCGCATGAAGGTATTAAGGCTCGCAGTCACGATCTGACGGTCGGTCACTGGGCTCGTCAAGGCAGCAATCATGTCCAGATCTTCATCGGCGTGAACGGCATCATGGCGGGCGCGCCGGCGCAGGAAATCCAGCGCGGCATTGTGGGCGATGCGAAACAGCCACCCTTCCGGATTGTTCAGCGCTTCGGTCCGCGGTGCTGCCTCGAGCGCTTTCAGCAACGCCTCCTGAAGCACATCCTCGCCGTCGATGACCGAGCCTGTCATGCGCGCACAGTAGCGGTGCAGCTGGGGCCGCAGCTCCACCGCAAGGCGATCCAGGGCCTTAAGGGCGGTCTGTTGAACCGCCACCGCGCCATCAGGCATGATTGACCTCGACGACCTCGCACAGGATCGTCTCGGCCTTCGCGATCGCAGCCAGGCGCTGGATGTAGGGCGCAAACTTCGGATCGCTGCGGAAATTCTCGATGTCCCTTGCGCTTGCCCATTGCGAGTAGTTGATCGCGCGCCCGCCCTCCCTGCTGGCATGGACGCTGGACGAGATGAAGCCGGGCTGCTTGCTGAAGAAGGATTCGGTGCCCTCCTTCAGGAGCTGGACCAGCTTTTGCTGGTTGCCCGGGTCGACCGTGAAGACGTTGACAAGGGTCGTGATGTCGCTGCCGATGCGAATGGTCGCTTCCATGTTCGAACTCCTGTTCTGGCTGTAGGACGGGGTCATTTGGGCGGCGAGCAGAACGCCGGCGCCAAAACCGGTGGCAAGACCGGTGGCAACGACGGCACGACGCGATGGCGCGGATTTGGTCTGAGACATCGATGTTCTCCTTTGCGGATGCTCTGCTGGCCGCTCGACGAGGCCCACAACGCTGAGACGAACGAAGAGGGGGTGAGGAAACGGTGGTCGCGAACTTTTTTTGTTGCGGGTCATTCGCCCCTCCCATAGACGGCGTCGCGGATCTCGACCGGGAAGGCGCCAAAACCACCCTCGAGCGCCGTGTTGGTGAAGGCGATGACGGCCAGCTTTTGCTGGGGATCGACGAAGAAGCTCTGGCCATAGGCGCAGTTGAACGTCCAGGTCCCCGCCGCCTGCGGCGACTTCGCCAACACGCTGTCCTTCAGGACGATGGCCCCGTAGCCAAAGCCCCAGGCGGGAAGACCGGTCGGCGACAGGTCGACGATCTGGTTCGTCGTGATCTGCTGCACGGTCGACGTCTTCAGCACCGGCCCGCCGCCGAGGCGGAGCGCTTCGGCAAAGCGGGCGTAGTCGCTCGCCGTCGAGACCAGGCCGGCGCCGCCCGAGGCAAAGGACGCGCGATCGAATACGCGGGACGGCGACATGCGAATGATTCCGGCACCCCGGAACGGCACCAGCTGCGGGTCCTGCATGCGCGCCGGCTCAGGCTTGCCATTGAGATACGGCACCGCGAGCCGCGCTCCGTCGTCGACGAGGAAACCGGTGTCGGCCATGGCCAACGGCGCCGTGACGAGGCGGCGGAGCGCGTCCGGCAATGGTTCGCCCGCCGCCCTGGCGATCACCGCACCGAGCACATCGGTCGCAAGCGAGTAGCCCCATCGCGTGCCGGGCTCGTAGACAAGACTGGCGGCGGCGATACGGCGCACCTCCTCATCGAGATCGATGCCCGATCGATCGAGGCCGTCGGAAACGCCTGCGCGCTGGTAGGAGCCGTCTGGCGGCTGCAAAAACCCATAAGAGAGCCCGGCCGTATGGGTGAGCAGATGATGGATGGTGATCGCAGGGACCCTGCCGTCACTGGTCTGCGGCCGGAAATCCGGCAGCCATTTTGTAACGGGGTCCTGCGGATCCAGCCGGCCGCGCTCGACCAGCGCCATGGCGGCGGCCGAGACGATCGGCTTCGACAAGGACGCAAGCCGGAACATCGCGTCCTCGCGCATCGGCCGATTGGCCTCGCGATCGGCGTGGCCGGCGGCGCGGCGATACACGACCTCACCATCCTGCATCACCAGCACGACGCTTCCCACGATGCGACGCTCGGCAATGGCGCGATCGATCACCCGATCGAGGCGCAGCCTGCGCTGGTCGGCGGTGTAGGCGGATTTCGCGGGTCCGCTCAGGGCGGGCGCAGCCGCAACGAGGGTCGCGACAGCACTTCGCGCAAGAACGGCGCGGCGTGAAAAGCCTCGTTCAATCGGCCACATCGGTAGTCCTCCATCGGGAACTCGCTGCGCCGCCAGGCTGGCGGTCGCGGTATGTCGAGCCCACAGCGATCAAGACGAACGGAACAGGCCATTCAGACCGGTGCAGTCGGATTTTTTTTCAAAGCGCGGGCGGCGCGACACAGCGAGAAACAAGCCGGCTGATTGTCGCCATCTTCAAAGCCCGATCTTGCCATCCTGCTTGCCGATGACGATCTATCCCGGCCGGTATGACGGCCGCACCACACATGTCCGCTTCAAGGTGTTTCTCGACGACCGCACCGTGCTGACCTGCGCCGGCCCGCCTCCGCCGGAGATGCGCGGCGGGCCGATGTTCGGCCGCCCGATCAGTGATCGGCTGGCCGCGCTGGTGCCGGGTTTGAAGCCACGGCGCTGATCTCCGCTGGCTCAATTGACGGTTGCAAAAGCGGCGCGCCGCAGCGATGCTTGGCGCGCGATGCCAGCCAAGACCAGCCCCAAATCCAGCGCCCCCTCGAGCAAGCCGGAGCCGCATTATCTCGGCCATCGCGAACGGCTGCGCGAGCGCTTCTACAATGCCGGGGCGAACGCGCTCAGCGATTACGAGCTGCTGGAAATGGCGCTGTTTCCGGCGCTGCCGCGGCGCGACACCAAGCCGCTCGCGAAAACGCTGATCAAGACCTTTGGTTCATTCGCCGAAGTCGTCCATGCGCCAGTGGCGCGATTGCGCGAAGTTGACGGCGTCGGCGAAGCCGCGATCAACCAGCTCAAGCTGATCGCAGCCGCCGCGCACCGCGTCGCCAAGGGCGAGGTCAACAGCCGCAACGCGCTGTCGTCGTGGAACGAGGTGATCGATTATTGCCGCACCAGCATGGCCTTTGCCGACAAGGAGCAGTTTCGCCTGCTGTTCCTCGACAAGCGCAATCAGCTCATCGCCGACGAGGTGCAGCAGACCGGCACCGTCGATCACACGCCGGTCTATCCGCGCGAGGTGATCAAGCGCGCGCTGGAGCTATCGGCGACCGCGCTGATCCTGGTCCACAACCACCCCAGCGGCGATCCCTCGCCCTCGCAGGCCGACATCCAGATGACCAAGGCGATCATCGATATCGCAAAACCGCTCGGCATCGCCGTGCATGATCACATCATCGTCGGCAAGAACGGGCATGCCAGCCTGCGCGGGATGCGGCTGATTTAGGCCCGCGAATCATTTAGCAGGGACAGCATGAGCGATTGGCTGCACAATCTGCCGGTGCCCGCGATGGCGCTGGTGATCTTTGGCTTCACCTTTCTTCTGGCCGCGACCGTGTTCGCCTTTGTCGCGCTGGTCGCGACGGAGGAGCGCGCGAAATCGCTGAAGGCGATCTCGCCGGGCATGCTGCCGGTGCTCGGGATCATCTTCGGCCTGTTCGTCGCCTTCACCGCGGCGCAGGTCTGGGGTGACAGCGACCGCGCCGGCGCCGCGGTCAGCCGCGAGGCCAGCGCGCTGCGCAGCGCCGTGCTGCTGGCCGCAGGGCTGCCGGCGGAGCAGGAAACCAGGCTGCGCGCCCTGGTGCGCGACTATGTCGGGCAGGCCGTCGCAGTGGAATGGCCGATGATGGCGCATCAGGAGGCGTCGCTGAAGGCGACGCCGCCGGCGCTCGCCGAGGCCTTGCAGCTCGTCGTGGCGATGATTCCGCAGGGCACCGGTCAGGCGAACGTGCAGCGCGAGATCATCGCCGCACTGGAGCAGGCGCTCGATGCGCGGCGGCAGCGGATCATCGTCAGCCTCGCCGCGGTCAATTCGGTGAAATGGTGGTGCCTGTATCTCCAGGCCTTGTGCGAGCTCCTGGTGATCGGCTTCGTTCACTGCGACAACCGCCTCGGATCCGCGATCGCGATGACGCTGTTCGCGACCGGCGTCGCCACCTCCGTCTTGCTGATCGCCGCGCACGATCGTCCGTTTACCGGCCAGATCTCCATCTCCCCGGAGCCGCTGCGCCAGATCATGCCGGAGGCTCCGGCGGGACGAACGTAACTGCGCCGGCCGGTTGGCGGCCAGACTTCGCTGCTACGCCCGCGCCGCCAGCGCGCAGTTCAGCATCCACTGGACGCCGAAACGATCGGTCAGCTTGCCGTAATAGTCGCCCCAGGGCTGGATGCCGAGCGGCGTGGTGATGGTGCCGCCTTCGGCGAGCCGCGCGAACAATTCCGTCGTCGCCCGCGTGTCGTCCATCATCAGGATGTGCGCTGACCCTCGCATCGGTTCGGCGTCGTCATTGTCCGACGCGTAGAACCGGATGCCCGGTCCCTCGAACTTCGCATGCATGACCTTGCCCTTCATCGCGGCGTTCTTCAACGGCGACCCGGATTCGCCGTGACGCATGATTTCCGTCACCTGGCCGAGGCCGCAGGCGGTGTAGAAGGCGAGCGCCGCCTCGCACCGGGTCCTGAAGAAGAGATAGTTCGACATCTGCATGGACGGCTCCCCGCGTGAGGTGATCAGCTTTCGGCGCAGGCGTTGAGCGCAGCCGCGCGGCACGCGGACGCAATGGCGGCGCCGACATCGTTGTCGGCGACGGCCCGCGCCATGGTGACGCCGCCGGACAGGATCGCGAGCAGCGCCCAGGCGCGCGCGCGCCTCTCCTTGACTGAGCGGCCCGTCAAGCCGTCCGCGACCGCGCCCACCACACCCGCGATCTCGGTCTCGAACACGGTCTTGATCGCGTCATCGGCGCGTTGCACCTCGGAGGTCAGGCTCTGCAATGCGCAGCTCGAGCCGAGTTCGCAGACCCGCTTTTGTCCGAGATAGAAATCGACGAACACGCCGACCCATTTGGGGCCGTGCTCGGCGCGCAGGCTTTCGACGCCGGCGCGCAGCTCTTGCAGGCCTGCCACGAGTGCGGCCTCAAAAGCTTCGCCCTTGGACGAGAAGTGTCCGTAGAACGCGCCGGAGGTCACTTCGGCCTCCTTGGCGAGACCATCGACGCCGATACCGCCAAAACCCTGGCGGCGAAAGCCGCGTCCGGCAGCCGCGACCATGCGCGCGCGGGCTTCTTCCTTGTGTCCGGTCTTGTATCGCACGACACACCCTTTTAGATCACGATCGTTATTTTATCATTGACGGCAGCGCCTCTTCGTGCGAATGCAGTCACGATCGTTATATAACGATCGCAATATTATAGCAAGCCGCGATCGCCACCGGCGTTCGCGCTTAAATCATCAAGGGAGCCCCAGTCATGCCGATCAACGTCCTCGCCACGGATGGCATCTTCAGTGCGGCCGCCGAGCAAAACATGTTCGCAGAACTGACAACCTCGTTTCTCAGGCATCATGATCTGGCGGGCAATGCGTTTCTCACGCCGAACGTGATCGGCGAGATTAACACTGTCCCGAAAGGCCGGTCCTTCGCCGGCGGAGCGTCAAACGACATCGTCGTGGTCGAACTGAAAGTGCCGTCATTCGCGCTGGCGAGCCCTGCACAGAAGGCAGGCTTCATCACCGACGCCACGGAAATCGTATTCAAAGCGGCAGAAGGCCGTCATCCGCGCGAGCGGATTTTCGTCAACATGGTCTATGCGGTGGATGGCCTGTGGGGCATCGCCGGCAAGGCTTACACCAATGCCGAGCTCGGGGAGGCTGTGAGCCGGGCCGGCGCGGCGTAAGCGCGAGGCGATCTCACATGCGAGCGCCGGCGCGATCGGAATCACGCCGGCGCAGTACAAAGATCGCTCAGTAGCAGTATCTCGGATCGACCGGGACGTAGCGGCCGTCGGGGCGCTGCATATAGCAGCCGCGCTGATACGCGTAATAGCCGGACCGGCGGCGCTCGCCTTCGGAGGCGATCGCAGCTCCCGTGCCGGCGCCGACGACAGCACCGATGGCGGCGCCGCGGCCACCGCCAAGCGCACCGCCCAAAATCGCACCGCCCACGCCGCCGATGATGGCGCCGCCGATCGCGTCCTGCGCAACCGCATCATGGACCGGCATCACCATGGCCACGGTCAGGCACGCAGCAATTCCAAGACCTCGAAGCATTCCAAATCCTCCTGTTCAGAGCCGCCCTCATAACGCCGGCCGAGGCTTGAAGCCAGTGCAATCCGGCGCGCCCTCGCCTCTTGCGCCAAAGAGCCAGTCTGTCGCGACAAGCCGCGCGCCTCAGGCCGACGGTCCTTTGTCCAGGGCAAAGGAGAGCACGATCGCATCCGGAATCTGCTTGAATTCCTTGGTCACCGCTGCGCGCACGAGACCGGCGAGGTCGCCCAGGGGCTTGGTTTGATAGAGGCCCGGAAACAGGACGGTCACCGATGTGAGGCGTCCATTGCGCCAGTTGAAGCCGACCCGTGGCTTGACGCCGGTCGACTGTTCGAGATCGCCTTCGACCGCCTGCGCTTGCTGCAGTCCGTCCGTCAGCGTGGCCACGGCATCGCAGGCGGACAGGGCAAAGGCGAGAACAACGAGAATGACGGCTCTGAACATCGATGGACCCGGACGAAATTGTGCTCTCCGTACGGTTGCATAGATCGCATCATGCAACAAGCCGACCGCCCGACACGTTGCGTCCTTTCACCGCAATCTTTCGCGCTGCACGTGTAAGCCATTTCACACGCGCCCAGGCTGCGGCCTGCCACATTTGCCGTGCCACGCCGAGAGCCCATGCCCGCCGATGATGGCACGCGGCTCGCGCCTGATTTGCACGATGAACCGATAATTTGGCAATTCGCGGGAGCGGGATATGGTGTCATTCGAGAGTCTGAAAAGCGAATATGAGAGAAACTGGGCCAATCTCGAGATCCGGCCCGGACGCCTCGCCGAGGCAAACGCCGTCGCGCGCAAGGCGATCAACGGCAAGGCGACCTATCAGCAGGCCGAGCGGCTGACCGGCGTACCCTGGCACTTCGTCGCGCTGTGCCACTATCGCGAATCGAACTTCGATTTCGACACTTATCTCGGCAACGGCGAAACGCTGCATCGCGTGACATGCCTCGTCCCGAAAGGGCGCGGTCCGTTCGCCTCGTTCGTCGACGGCGCCGTGGATGCGCTGCGAATCGAGAACTTCGTCGGAACGCAGGACTGGGGGATCGCGCGCACCCTGTTCAGGCTCGAGTGCTTCAATGGGCTCGGCTATCACGCCAAGGGCGTCAACTCGCCTTATCTCTATGGCGGCTCGACGCTCTATGGACCACCCGAAGCAAGGGCCGGCAAATTCGTCGCGGACCACGTCTTCGATTCCGACCATGTCGATTCCCAGCTCGGCACCGCGGTGATCCTGCATGCAATGTTGTCGCAGGATTCCTCGATCACGCTCGACGGCAGCCCACCCATTGCCAGCCGTTCCGAACCCGACGACGACATGGCACCGTCGGTCCTGCTCATGCAGCAGACGCTCAACAAGCTCGGCGCCAATCCGCCGCTCGACGAAGACGGCATCAGCGGACCGAGGACCAAGGCGGCAGTCTCGCAATTTCAGCAGCGGAATGGCCTTCAGGACACCGGCCTGCTCGACGGCACCACGATTGCCGCCGTCACGCGTGCGGGGACGCCGTCGATCCAGCCGCCAAACGTCGATCTGTCCCAGATCCTGAAGCGTCTGGATGACCTCACACATGGCGTGCAGAGCGGAGGGACAACACCGGCGGGCACAGCAATGGCAGGCGTGGTGGCGTCGGGAGGACAGTCTGTCGGTCCGTCTCAAATCCTGAGCCGGCTGGAAAATCTCGCACAGCTGATACAGTCGGGAGGAACGATGCCAATGGGGACCACGCCGATAGCGACCCCATCGACAGGGACCATGCCCGCAGGGCAGTCCGTCCAGCTATCTCAGATCCTGAACCAACTGCAGGGCCTCACGCAGGTCTTGCAGCCGGGAGCAACAACGCAAATCGGCACGACGCCAGCCGCCAACAATCCGGTCAACCTGCTTGGGCAGCTCCTCTCTCTCGTCACCAAGACAGTGCCCGGAACGACCACGGCAGCAAATCCTGCTCCCGCCGATCAACTCAAACAAGTCGTCGACCTGCTGAGCGCCCTGATCAGCAACAAGCCGGTCCTCGGCCAGGTCAATGGCGCGCTTGGCGACACCATCGGCAAAATGCTGGACGGCAAGAAGACGGCGCTCGGCATCGGCGGCTCGCTCATCACCGCGCTGCTCTCCGCTGTGACGGCAAGCCCCAACGCGGGAGGTCTTGCCGGGCTGTTCGGGACGATCGCGTCCGCCGTGCCGGGCCTGAGCCAGTTCGTGCTCCCGGTCACACTTGCGCTCACGGCATGGGGCGTGCTCGGCAAGATGGAGAAATGGGCGCAGGGCACCGCACCGCCGCCCAAGCCGACGTCTTAGGGGCCCGGACCGCGCAGGGCCGCGGCGCGACGCTGCATCAGCGCTCGTTCGCGTCCGTTGGTCGCAAGATGCGCGGCGGCTTCGAACGCCAGCCGCGCCTCTGCGAGGCGCCCGAGCTTTTGCAGGAAGTCGCCACGAACCGCCGGCAGATGATGATAGGCCGCCAGCGCCGGCTCGCCGGCGATCCTGTCCAGCACGTCAAGTCCGGCTTGCGGGCCCTCGGCCATCCCGACCGCGACGGCGCGATTGAGCTCGATGACCGGCGAGCGCACCAGCCGCGCCAACTCGGCGTAGAGCTGCGCGATGCGCGGCCAGTCGGTGTTTGCAGCAGCATCCGCGGTGGCATGACACGCCGCGATAGCGGCCTGAAGCGCGTAAAATCTTCCCGAGCCGCCGAGTTCGCCGGCGCGTTCGAGCGACCGCAGGCCGCGACGGATCTGCAACTGATCCCAGAGCGTGCGATCCTGGTCCATCAGCAGAATGGGATCACCGTTCGCATCGGTGCGCGCACGCACCCGCGAGGCATTCAGGTCCATCAGGGCGATGAGGCCGTGAACCTCCGGCTCGTCCGGAGCCAGACCGACGAGTACCCGGCCCATGCGCAGCGCCTCGTCGCAGAGTTGCGGCCGCAGCCATTCCTCGCCTCGCGCCGCGAGGTAGCCCTCGTTGAAGATCAGATAGACAACCTCCAGCACCGAAGCGAGACGCTCGGACAGCGCTTCACCGCTCGGGGCCTCATAGGCGAGGCCGGATTCCGACAGCGTTCGCTTGGCGCGAACGATGCGCTGGGAGATGGTTGCTTCCGGCACGAGGTAGGCGCGCGCAATCTCTGATGTGGTCAAGCCGCAGATCATGCGCAGCGCCAGCGCCGAGCGGGCCTCGCGCGACAGGATCGGATGACAGGCCGTGAAGATCAGCCGCAACAACTCGTCGCCGATGTCGTCGTCGAGCGCGGCCTCGAAATCCGGCACGATCGCCTGCTCCTGCAACATATCCCGCGCCAGCATGTCGTGCTTGCCCGCGAGCATCTTGCCGCGGCGCAGATGATCAAGCGCGCGGCGCCTGGCGGTCGTCATCAGCCAGGCACCGGGATTTTCGGGCACGCCGGTGCCGGGCCAGGCTTCCAGCGCCGCGACCAGCGCGTCCTGGGTCAGCTCCTCCGCCAGCGGCACATCGCGCAGCATCCGCGACAGCGTGGCGATCAGCCGCGGCTGCACGACGCGCCAAGTGGCGCGGATGACGCGATCGATGTCGGCGGCCGTCATCGCCGCCGACGCGGACGAGCGGTCTCAGCCATCAGGCGTGAGCTGCCGCCTTGACCTCGCACACGCCGTCCAAATGAGGTGTTGCGAACGCCCGCAATTCGCACGTGCCTTCCCAGCCCGGCATATGGTCGAGGTGCAACTGCATGAATTCCTTGGCCATCGCCAAGGCCTCGTCCTTGTCGCGCAATTCGAAAATGGCATAGCCGCCGATCACCTCCTTGGCCTCCACGAACGGGCCGTCGATGACGCTGAGCTCGCCATCCGCGACATGCACCCGCGCACCGGTTGCAAGCGGCATCAGGCCGCCATTGTCGAGCATCCGGCCGGCCTTGATCTCCCTCTCGGAGATCCTTTGCATCGCCTCTGCCAGCGCCGGGGACGGCCCTGCCATGGGTTTTGGGGAGGTGACGATGTACATGAAGCGCATGCAAAACTCCTGTTGAGGCGAGAAGCAGCCATCTCGACCGCAAAATCAGCTCGCTAGGGAGATGACGGCCCAGCCTACGCCAGATCGACATGAGCCGCGAAAAAAATCCGGCAGGCAGGCGGGGCTATTGCCGCAGCAAGATCAGGGGATCGGCGGTATCGGGAATGCGCCGCCATTGCGCGTTGTCGTCGGCCTCGAACTGCCAGGCCTCGCCGGATTTCGACATCAGGATAATCTGGCCGCGCTCGAGCCGCCATTGCGTCGGGTTGAACTGCGCGATGGCCGCATCGCATTTCGGCTTGAGGAAGACCTGAAAATTGTCCTGATCCGCTTCCGTGTTGGTCAGCGTCAGCCCGCAGACGGGCTGGCCGTTGCCGCGCACCATGGCCCAATCGCCAATCATCTGGTCCATCGACTTGGCCATCGAGCGGGCGGCGGCGAGGTCTTGCAGGATGTAGACGCCCTCGCCCTGTCGCAGGCCTTCGAAGATGCCGGCTTCGACCTCGGTGAAGTCGATCACGGCTTCACCGGTCGCATCCTGCAAACGGACGATGTCGAGGCCCTTGAGGCTCCAGGCCACGATATCCTTGGTGAAGGGCAGCGCGGTCTTGCAGGCCGGCTCGAGCTCGAGCTTGAAACCCTGCGCCGCGGCATCGCCTTTCATCGTGACGACGCAGGTCTTGCTGCGTTCAGTGGTCGAGAGCTCCCACTGCCCGATCATCTCCTTCTTCAGGGTCGTCGCGTCCTGCGCATGCGCAGGACTGGTCTGAGCAAGGCCGATCGCGGCAAGACTTGCCGCGATCGCCAACGCGAAGACCCGAAGCGCGATCATCAGCGACCCTTGACCGGCGTTTCCGCAACCGGCGTCAGCGGCGCCTTGCCGCCGAACCAGGACTTGAGATTGTCGACCACGAGCTGGTCCATCGCATTGCGCGTCACCACCGAGGCCGAGCCGATATGGGGCAGCAGGATGACGTTCTGCATGGTCTTGAGCTCGTCCGGCACGTTCGGCTCGGCCGCGAACACGTCGAGGCCAGCAGCGAGGATGGTGCCGGATTTCAGCGCCTGGACCAGCGCTGGCTCGTCGACCACAGAGCCGCGCGCCACGTTGACCAGCACGCCGCGCGGCCCGAGCGCTTTGAGCACCTCGGCATTGATCATCTTGTTGGTGCTGGTACCGCCGGGCACGATGACCATCAGCGTGTCCACTGCCTTCGCCATCTCGATCAGGTCGGGATAGTGCTTGTAGGAGACGTCCTTGGACGGATTGCGGGTGTGATAGACCACGGGCACCAGCGAGGCGTCGAGCCGGCGCGCGATCGCCTGGCCGATCCGGCCCATACCGACGATGCCGACCTTGCGGTCGCGCAGCGAGCCGACGCTGAGCGGATAGTTCTGCGTCTGCCAGAGCCCCGAGCGCACGTAGCGGTCGGCCTTGATGAATTCACGCAAGGTGGCGAGCAGGAGGCCCATCGCGACGTCGGCGACCTCCTCGGTCAAGACGTCGGGCGTGTTGGTGACGACGATGTTGTGCTCGCCGGCATATTTAGCATCGACGTGGTCGTAACCGACGCCAAAACTGGCGACGATCTCGATCTTGGGCAATTGTGACAGCGAATCCTTGTCGGCGCGCACCGTGTGATAGGTCACCGCCACGCCGCGGATTTTTTCGCGGACCGCCGGCGTCAGTCGCTCGAGGTCGCCTCGCGTCTCGGCCTTGTGCACGACGAAATGATCGGAAAAACCGTTCTCGAGGATCGGCCGCACCGGCCCATAGATCAGGAGGTCGATCTTGTCGGACGAAATCGAACCGGCGGTCATCAGTTTTCCTTTCCAAGCGCGCTCTCGTGCCAGCGCCGTAAAACGAGGTGGGAAACTAGCGCCAGCACCCCATAGATGACAATCCCGGCCAGCGATAACAAAAGCAGTGCCGCGAACATGCGAGGTATGTTCAACCGATAGCCGGATTCCGCGATTCTGTAGGCCAGCCCGGAGCCCGCACCGGCCGTTCCCGCCGCAATCTCGGCCACGACCGCGCCGATCAGCGACAGCCCGCCGGCGATCCGCAGGCCGCCGAGGATGTAGGGCAGCGCCGCCGGCAGCTTCAAAAAGCGCAGGGCTTGCTGTGGCGAGGCGCCATACAGCTGGAACAGGCCGGCGAGATTGCGGTCGACCGAATTCAGCCCAAGCGTGGTATTTGACAGCACCGGGAAGAAGGCGACGATGAAGGCGCAAACGACGACCGCGGTCTGCTGCTCCAGATAGATGAGAAGCAACGGTGCAATCGCTATCACCGGCGTCACCTGAAGCACGACGGCGTAAGGGAACAGCGAATACTCCACCCATTTCGACTGGTTGAACAACAGCGCCAGCGCGATGCCGCCGAGGCTCGCCGCTACAAAACCTTCCAGCGTGGTTAGGAGCGTGGTCGCGAGCGATTGCGACAGCACCGCCCAGTCCTTGATCAGCGTCAGGAAGATGACCGACGGCGCCGGCAGCACGTAAGGCGGGATGTCCTTGATGCGGACCACGAGTTCCCAGGCAACGAGGCCGGCGGCGAACACGATGACGGGCAGCACGAAGCGCACCGCGCGTTGCGCGCTGGTCGGCCTGGCCGCGATGGGGGCTTGCGCGTTCATAACATCGACTGCCCCGAATAAGACGGCGCCAGCGCGGCCGACACTTTCCGGCAATAATCGGAATAGGCGGCCGAGGTGCGAAACTCCTCACCGCGCGGCTCGACCGTCTCGATGCGGATGTCGGCCTGGATGCGGCCGGGCCGCGCCGTCATGACCACCACGCGCTGGGACAAATAAACGGATTCGAACACCGAATGGGTGACGAAGATGATTGTCTTGCGAAGGCTGCGCCACAGCGCGAGCAAATCGTTGTTGAGACGGAAGCGCGTGATCTCGTCGAGTGCGGCGAACGGCTCATCCATGAGAAGGATATCGGGATCGGTGACGAGCGCGCGCGCCAGCGACACGCGCATTTTCATGCCGCCGGACAGCTCGCGCGGAAAGGCGTCGGCAAAATCCGCAAGCCCGACGCTCGCCAGCGCTTCATCGGCACGCGCACGCCCTTCAGACTTCGGGATGCCGCCAAGCTTCAGCGGCAGCCGCACGTTCTCGCGCACGCTGGTCCACGGCATCAGGGTCGGCTCCTGGAACACGAAGCCGATGCCATGACCTAGCTGAACATGGCCCGGTTGGACCTCGCCTTCGTGGCGCGACACCCGCACCGTGCCGGCCGAAGCTGCGCTGAGCCCTGCGATCAGGCGCAGCGCCGTCGACTTGCCGCAGCCGGAGGGCCCGAGCAGCGAGATAAATTCGCCCTTGCGGACGGCCAGATCGAGCGGGCCGAGCGCCATGATGCCATTGTCGTAAATCTTCGTCACGGCGCGCAGGCTGACGGCCAGAGCCGTCAGGCCGGACTCGACCCCGGACGAGGTTTTGACTGATGACATGGACCTTGCGTTACGGCTTGGCGGGGCGCAGCTCGACGCCGACGCCCTTGTTGACGAAACGCAACGTGTAGGACTTGCGGAAATCGAGATCGGGTTTCACGACGCCTGCCTGCACCATCTTGTTGAAGAAGGAGGTGTAGCGATCATCGCTCATCGCGCCGATACCGTTCTTCACGGACTCGCCGGAATCGACGATGCCGTATTCCTTCATCTTGGCGACGGAATAGGCGAGCAGCTCGTCGGTCATCTCCGGATTGAGCTTCTTGATCATGGCATTGCCGGCGGAATTGTCGCCGTAGATGTAGTTGTTCCAGCCGACGATGGAGGCATCGACGAAGCGCTGCACCAGGTCGGTTTTCTTGTCGACCAGGTCGCGGCGGGTCTCGATCAGGGTCGAATAGGTGTTGAAGCCGGAATCGGCGAGCAGGATGACGTTCGGCTTGAAGCCCGCGGCCTTCTCGACGGCGAAGGGCTCGGAGGTGACGTAGCCCTGCATCGCGCTCTTGGGGTTGGCGATGAAGGGTTGCGGGTTGAAATTATAAGGCCGTACGTTCTTTTCGCTAAAACCGTATTCGGACTTCAGCCACTGGAAGTAGCTGGTCATGCCCTCCTTGGAGACGAACAGCGTCAGCGGCTTCAAGTCCTCGATCTTGGTGACCTTCGCATCCGGCTGCGTCAGCATCACCTGCGGATCTTTCTGGAAGATCGCGGCAATCGTCACCACGGGGACGTTGTTGGCGACCGCATCGAACGACATCAGCGTGTTCGCGGCCATGAAGAAATCGAGCTTGCCGGCGATCAGCAGCATCCGGTTGTTCTCGTTCGGCCCGCCGGGAACGATGGTGACGTCGAGGCCGTACTTGTTGTAGGTGCCGTCGGCAACCGCCTGGAAGAAGCCGCCATGCTCGGCCTCGGCGACCCAGTTGGTGCCGAAGGTGACCTTGTCCAGGGTCTCGGCACGAACCGGGACCGCCGAGACGAAAGCGGCCATCAAGCCCGCCGTTAACGCTCGCCGCAGATGAGAGGGGCTCATAATGGACTCCGTCGATCGCTTCTGGCCCAATCGCTTCTGGCTCATGCCAAACCAACGCGATAAAACCGCAAGACATTCGGGGACACGAGCCGGCCAGGCCCGCGTCCCCTCGAGGACCCAAACTACGTGACAAATTCGGGCAAAGAAACCTCCAAAGAAAACGCCAAAGAAACCTCGATGACGCCTTCCCGCCACTGGACCGAGATCCGCTGGGCCGACGCGGGCCCGCAGGATGCGTCGCGCTGGATCGCGGTGCTGCCGCTGGCAGCGACGGAGCAGCACGGCCCGCATCTGCCGCTCGAGACCGACGTGCTGATCGCGGGCGCCTATCTCGCGCGCGTGCGCGAGCTTTTGCCCGCAAACATTCCGGCCAGTTTCCTGCCTGTCGAACCGGTCGGCATTTCCACCGAGCATATCGACTATCCTGGCACGCAGACGCTGCCGACTGAGGTTGCGCTGAAGCGGTGGACCGCAATCGGCGAGGACGTCGCGCGGCGCGGCGTGAAAAAGCTCGTGATCATCACCAGCCATGGTGGCAACAGCGCGGCGATGATGCTGGTCGCGCAGGATCTGCGCGCGCATCAAAAACTGTTCGTGGTGACGACGTCCTGGTCACGCCTGTCGGGCGCGGACAAACTGTTCCCAGCCGACGAGGTGCGCCACGGCATTCATGGCGGCGCAATCGAGACCTCGATCATGCTGGCGCGCTATCCCGATCAGGTGCGCAAGGATGCGATCGCGGATTTTCCCGCAAGCAGCATCGCGATGGACGAGGAATTTCGCTGGCTGTCGACACAGCGGCCCGCGCCGTTCGCCTGGCAGGCGCAAGATCTGCACGCCAGCGGCGCGATCGGCAATGCGACGCTGGCCGTGCCAGAGAAGGGCGACCAGCTCCTCGACCAGGGCGCGCGCGCCTTCTGCGAACTGCTGGCTGAAGTCGATAAATTCGACGTGAACAGGCTCGCCAAGGGGCCGCTCGGCTAGGCGTCATCATCCTGGAATCATTCAGGAAAGAGCCGACCTTCGCGGCTACCTGGAGCGCCTTCGAACCGGTTTCGGCAAGCCTCCGTCCAATGGGGCACGCGGACCACAACGGACCGCCTCAACCCGGATGGAGTTTCAAATGTCGATCAAGACCAAGATTGCCGCCGTCGCTCTTGCGGCCCTCACTGTTACCGCTGGCGTCGCTTCCACGACTTCGACCGCACAGGCCAAGCCGTACGGCTGGGGCTGGGGTGTCGGCGCCGGCATCGCCACCGCCGCCATCGTCGGCACCGCGATCGCCGCCAGCAACCAGTCCTATTACTCCGGCTATCACCGCTGTGGCTGGGTCGCCCAGTACAACGCCTTCGGCCAGTTCGTTGGCAACGTTCGTACTTGCTACTGATTTGAGTATCTGAGGCCGATCTCACGTGGATCCCGCGTCCGACACGGGCGCCTCATCCACCCCGTGTCGTGCCCCCGACCCCGCCCGGCTGTCCCCCCGGGCGGGGTCATCCATTTTGGCCCCCCGGGAATTTGTTGCAGTCTCGTCACATAACGGTGCGAACCATCACCTGCGAAATCCTGCATTAGTTGCTATTGCGAATTATTAGCAATAAGGTTCGCAACGACCGCAGGGACTTGGGACGAAATCGCGTCGCGTCGGGATCATCTCGCCGGACCAGGCGACTAACCGGAACCTGATGACAGGAGCGCCGCGAATCGGCAGGGATGTCGGGGCGGCTGGGTACATTCGCGTCTTGGGGGCGTGCGTTTTGACGTTGAAAGGGCACCGACACCAGTTGTTGCGGACGGCGGCGGCAATCGCCGTCGGCGTGCTGATCCTGCCGGATGCGAGCTTTGCTGCCGACCTGCCGCTGAAGGCACGTGCCGCGAGAACCGTCTACGACTGGACCGGCTTCTATGTCGGCGGCCATTTCGGCTATGGCGATGCGGGCTTCGGGCCCGGCACCAATCCGCTACCAGAGCAAGGCGTCGTCCTGCCGCACAGCGCTACCGGGCTCACCGGCGGCTATCAGCTCGGCTACAACCGACAGCTTTCCAACCGCGTCGTGCTCGGCATCGAAGCGGATTCGACGTTCACCGGACCGCTGGACGGTCCGGCGCTCGCGCGCTCACCGGTGCCCTTCAACACCACGATCGACTATGTCGGCACCGTGCGCGGCCGCGTCGGTTATGCCTTCGACCGGTTCATGCCCTATGTCACCGGCGGCTTCGCCTGGGGGCATACACATATCAACATCAATGATGGCGACGGCGTCACAGAAGTTTTCCCGGTTGGCCACTACCAGGCCGGGTGGACCGCAGGGTTAGGCCTCGAATACGCCGTTAGCGGCAACTGGACCGCCAAGGCGGAATACGAATATGTCGACCTGTCGCGCCGGACTTACGATCTCAGCGGCTTTGGCCTCGGCAGCGTCAACGTCGATCCGCGCATCCATCTGTTCAAGATCGGCCTGAACTATCAGTTCGGCGACACGCCATGGATGCCGGCGGTCAATGGAAAACCCAGGCTCCCTGACTCCGGCGACTGGAACGTCCACGCCCAGACGACGGTACTGCCGCAGGGCTATGGGCCGATCCACTCGCCCTATGCGAGTCCATTGAGCTTGCCCGGCAGCGGCCAGTTTCAGGCGACGTGGACGACGACGGCGTTCCTGGGTGCGAGACTCTGGGACGGCGGTGAGTTCTATTTCAACCCCGAGCTCGCGCAGGGCTTTGGCCTCAACGGCACGCTCGGACTGGCCGGCTTCTCCAACGGCGAAGCGCAGAAGGCCGGCGCGGCATTCCCGAAGATCCGGGCGCAGCGCTACTATTTCAAGCAGACGTTTGGGCTCGGCGGCGAGCAGGAAGCGGTCGACGACGCGCCGAACCAGCTTGCCGGCAAGCGCGACATCGACCGTGTCACGCTGATTGTCGGCCGCTTTGCCGTCGGCGACTTCTTCGACGGCAACTCCTACGCAAAGGACCCGCGCGCCGACTTCATGAACTGGGCGATGTGGTCATCGGCCGCGTACGACTTCCCCGCCGACCTGCCCGGCTATACCCGCGGCGGCGTGGTCGAACTCAACCGCAAGGATTGGGCGATCCGCGCCGGCGTGTTCCAGGTGCCGTCCGCACCCAACAGCGACGTACTCACCTTCAAGACCGGCGGCACGGTGGTCGAGTTCGAGGAGCGTCATGCGATCTTCGAGCAGCCCGGCAAGCTGCGCGTCGGCGTCTTCGCCAATAGCGGCAACACCGCCAACTATCGCGAGGTGATTGACCTGGCCGCTGCGAATCCGGCGCTCGACATCAACGCCATCGCCAACGCGACCCAGCGCGACCGGCTCAAATACGGCTTCTACGTCAATCTCGAGCAGCAGATCGTGGGCGACGTCGGACTGTTCGCGCGCGCAAGCTGGAACGACGGCCAGAACCAGATTCTTTCATTCACCGACATCGACCGCAGTCTCTCCAGCGGCCTGTCGATCAAGGGCAGTCGCTGGGGGCGCCCGGACGACACCATCGGCGTCGGCGGCGCCATCAACGGCCTGTCGGCCGCGCATCGCGACTTCCTCGCCGCCGGCGGCTTCGGTCTCCTGATCGGTGACGGCCAGCTCAACTATCGCACCGAGCGCATCCTCGAAGCCTACTACGCCTATTCGGTGGTCAAGGGCGTCACCCTCACCGCCGACTATCAATTGATCACAAACCCGGCCTATAACGCCGACCGTGGGCCGGTCTCGATCTTCTCAGGCCGCCTGCACGCCGAGTTCTAGCCCAAGATTCTGGTTCAAGATTCTCTAGCCCGAGGGCGGGCCCATGAAGCCGAGAGATAGCCGCACGGCCGCGATCGGCCGGGCGCTCAGCCCCAATGTCTGGGATGTGGTCGCACTGGTTCTGGTGATCGGCGCCATGGTGCTGATCGTCTATGGCGGCGAGCAGACCGTCGCACCCCTGTCCGAGCTTGAACGCACGCCGGTCTCGCTCGATCCGGCGCATCTGCCGCTCTACGCGCTGCGCACCGTCTTGCGGATGCTGCTTGCGATCGTTTGCTCGACTGTCTTCACCTTCATCTACGCGGCGATCGCCGCCAAGAGCCGGCGCGCCGAGATGGTCATGATCCCGGTGCTGGACATTCTCCAGTCGGTGCCGATCCTGGGCTTCCTCACCTTCACCGTCGTCTTTTTCATGAATCTGTTTCCGAACCAGGTGCTCGGCGCCGAGCTCGCCTCGGTGTTCGCGATCTTCACGAGCCAGGCCTGGAACATGACTTTCAGCATGTACCAGTCGATGCGGAACGTGCCGAAGGACCTGGAAGAGGCCACCCAGAGCTTTCATCTGTCCGGCTGGCAGCGCTTCTGGCGGCTCGACGTGCCCTTCGCGATGCCGGGACTGATCTGGAACGCAATGATGTCGATGTCGGGCGGATGGTTCTTCGTGGTCGCCTCGGAGGCGATCACCGTCGGCAACACCACGGTGACCTTGCCGGGCGTCGGCTCCTATGTCGCGCTGGCAATCCAGCAGCAGGATTTGCCGGCGATCATCTACGCCATCCTGGCGATGCTGCTCGTCATCATCGCCTATGATCAATTGCTGTTCCGACCCATCATCGCCTGGGCTGACAAATTCCGGTTCGAACAGACGGCTTCCGGTAACCCACCGACCTCGTGGATGCCCGACCTGTTTCGTCGGACCAGGGCTCTGCGTGCCGTGACGCTGCCGTTTTCTGCCATCAACCGCGCGGTCTCGAATTTGCGCATCTCGCTGCCAAAACTGCGGCCATCGGCGAACGGCAAAAGCCAGCCGTCACGACTGATCGACGGGGTTTGGCTTGCTTTCATCCTCGCAGGCACGGCCTATGCCGCCTGGCTGACCTATCGCTATCTCTCGGCCAGTCTCGGACTGCCCGACGTCCTCGTTGCGATCCGCGACGGGCTGATCACGCTGTTGCGCGTCATCATCCTGATCAGCCTCGCCACGCTGATCTGGGTGCCGATCGGCGTCTGGATCGGGCTGCGCCCGAAACTCGCCGAGCGGATCCAGCCGCTGGCACAGTTTCTGGCGGCCTTCCCGGCCAACCTCGCCTTTCCCTTGTTCGTGGTCGCGATCGTCCGCTTCAAGCTGAACGCCAATGTCTGGCTCAGCCCGCTGATGATCCTCGGCACGCAATGGTACATTCTGTTCAACGTCATCGCCGGCGCCAGCGCCTTTCCGACCGACCTGAGGGAAGCGGCGGGCAGCTTCCACCTCGGGGGATGGCGCTGGTGGACCAAGGTGATCCTGCCTGGCATCTTCCCCTATTACATCACCGGCGCGATCACGGCGTCCGGCGGCTCGTGGAACGCCTCGATCGTGGCGGAGGTGGCGAGCTGGGGCGACACGCACCTCAATGCCACCGGGCTCGGCGCCTATATCGCCAGTGCGACGGAGGCCGGCGATTTCCCGCGCGTCGTGCTCGGCATCGCCACGATGTGCATCCTGGTAACGTTGTTCAATCGTCTGGTTTGGCGACCGCTCTACGCCTTTGGCGAACGCCGCCTGCGTCTCGGTTGATGAGGAGATCATCATGCTCGACCAACCCTCCGCTCTCGTCGATATCCGCGGCGTCTGCCGGTCCTTTCCCAAGGGCAGCGGCGAACAGCTCCTGGTGCTTGAAAAGGTCGACCTCACGATCCGCTCCGGCGAGATCGTCGGTCTGCTCGGCCGCTCCGGCTCAGGCAAGTCCACCTTGCTGCGGATCATCGCCGGCCTCGTCACGCCCTCCTCTGGCAGCGCGACCTGCCGCGGCGAGGCCATCGTCGGCCCGCCGAACGGCGTTGCCATGGTGTTCCAGTCGTTTGCACTGTTTCCCTGGTTGACGGTGCTCCAGAACGTCGAGCTCGGGCTGGAGGCACTCGGTATCGAATCCGCCGAGCGGCGCAAGCGCGCACTCGCCGCGATCGACCTGATCGGCCTCGACGGCTTTGAGTCCGCCTTTCCCAAGGAGCTGTCGGGCGGCATGCGCCAGCGCGTCGGCTTCGCCCGTGCGCTGGTGGTGCATCCGGATCTCCTGCTGATGGACGAGCCCTTCTCGGCGCTCGACGTGCTCACCGCCGAGACGCTGCGCACCGATCTGATCGACCTCTGGATCGAGGGCCGGCTGCCGATTAAATCCGTGTTGATGGTGACGCATAACATCGAGGAGGCGGTCCTGATGTGCGATCGCATCCTGGTGTTCTCGTCCAATCCCGGCCGCGTCGCCACCGATATCAAGGTCGAGCTGCCCCATCCGCGCAACCGACTCGATCCGTATTTCCGTCAGCTCGTCGACAACATCTGTGCCCGTATGACCCAGCGCGCCGAGCCGAAGGCGCCTTCGATCGAGGGCATTCCCGGCACCGGGATCGGCATGACCCTGCATCACGTCTCGTCCAACGTGCTGTCCGGCCTGATCGAGACGCTGGCCGCGCCGCCCTATCACGGGCATGCCGATCTGCCCGTGCTTGCAAGCCAGCTCCAGTTCGAAGCCGACGAAATCCTTCATCTCGGCGAGTCCCTTCAGCTGCTGCGCTTTGCGCAGCTCAGCGAAGGCGATCTGATGCTCACCGACGCAGGAAAGCGCTTCGCCCATCTCGAGACCGATGCGCGCAAGAGGATGTTCGCCGAACATCTCGTCACTTACGTGCCGGTGATGGGATTGATCCGCCGCGTGCTCGACGAACGCCCCTCGCATACCGCGCCCGCGGCACGGTTCCGCAACGAGCTCGAAGATTACATGTCCGAGGACTATGCCGACGAGACGCTGAAGACCGTCGTGTCCTGGGGCCGCTATGCCGAGCTGTTCGCCTATGACGAGCAGTCCGAGACCTTCAGCCTGGAAAACCCCGGCGAAATTGCTTGAGCCTGGCTTTGGCTGGAACCGGGCAAAGCGCGCGCCGCGCTCTGGATTAAGCGGCTCAGAACAGCAGCGCAACGCCCGAGACGCATAGCAGCGCGAGCACGATTTTGCGGAACGTGCCCTCGTCGATCCGGCCAAACAGTTTTAGCCCCAGCCAGGTCCCGGCAAACAGGAACGGCAGGCCGAGCGCGAACAGCTTGGCCGTCTCAACCGTGAACGATCCCCTGGCGCCCAGCATGAGCGCGGCCATGACAAACACAACGACCGCAACGGGCTGGAACGTGGCACGCTGAAGGTCCTTCGGCAGGCCGCGCAAATTGCACCAGATGGTGATGATGATGCCGGCAAGGCCGGTCAACCCGCCGAGCAGACCGTTGACGAACCCCACCGCGATATCGGCGGCGGGAGGCACGGCGGCCGCGACCTTGAGCTTCGGCCGGAGCAACGCATAAAGGCTGTAGGCGATCAGGATCGCCCCAACCGCGATGCGGACGCTCTTCGGATCGGCCCAGGTCAGAAGCGCCACCCCGACAGGCACGCCCGCAACGGCGCCGATCATGAAGGGCCACAGCCGGCGCCAATCGATTGCGGCGCGCAACTTCCAGACCGAGTAGCCCTGCACCAGAAGGCCGAAGCCGACGATCAGGCTGGCGCTCTGGAGCGGCGTCAGCACATAGAGCCACAACGATGCTGCGACCAGGCCGAAGGCAAAGCCGGACAGGCCCGCGACGAACGCGCCGGCGAAGGTGGCTAACAGAAAAAGCGGAAGCTCGATTGCGATCCCGTCCATTGCTCGCTCCATAAATCAGCGAGCAGCGCTTGCGTGGGAACACCACTTGACGGGAAGGCTGCGACATCCCCGGACTGCAAGCTTAGGAGAAGTTGGTTCCCTCTACAATGGCCCTCCCCTGACGCGGTGCGACAATTTGGTCGGAACAGGCAATATACGCTGGGAGTTCATATATAAGAGGTTCGCTCCGGCGTCCGCCGGCCCGCATATCCCTCCCCCTGCGCAAAATGTTGTCCGTCGAACTTATCATCGTTGTCGTCTTGATCCTCATTAATGGCCTGCTGTCCATGTCGGAGCTGGCCGTGGTCTCGTCACGCCCGGCGCGGCTGTCGCTGCTCGCCGCCAAGGGCGTGCGCGGCGCCGAGCGCGCGCTGCTGCTTGCCGCCGATCCCGGAAGATTCCTCTCGACGGTGCAGATCGGGATCACGCTGGTCGGCGTGCTCTCGGGCGCGTTCTCCGGCGCGACGCTCGGACAGCGCCTGACGCAATGGCTGGTCGAGCTTGGTCTCTCGGCCGGCATTGCCGACGTCGTCGGCGTCGGCATCGTCGTCACGCTCATCACCTATGCGACGCTGATCGTCGGCGAGCTGGTGCCAAAGCAAGTCGCGCTGCGCGATCCCGAAAGCATCGCGGTCAAGGTCGCCCCCGCGTTGGACGTGCTTGCGAAGATCTCGCTGCCGCTCGTCTTCCTGCTCGATCTCTCCGGCAAGCTGATCCTCGCGCTGCTTGGCCGCGGCGGCAAGGCCGAGGAGAAGGTGTCGGAGGACGAGATCCATCATCTCGTCAGCGAGGCCGAAAGCGCGGGCGTGCTGGAGTCGGGCGAAAAGGAGATGATCGCGGGCGTCATGCGGCTTGGCGACCGGCCGGTCGGCGCGATCATGACGCCGCGCACGGAGGTCAACGAGATCGATTTGAGCGACGCTCCGGAAACCATTCAAGCCATCATCGCAAAGAGCCCGCATTCGCGCTTTCCCGCCTCGAACGGTGATCGCGACAAGCCGATCGGCGTGCTCCAGGCCAAGGACCTGCTGGTCGCGTATATGAACGACCGCACGCCGGATCTGCGGGCGCTTGTCCGCGAAGCGCCGAGCATCCCGGCATCAGCGGATGCCCGCGACGTGCTCGCGATCCTCAAGGCCGCGCCGGTTCATGTCGGTTTCGTCTATGACGAGTACGGCGCCTTCGAAGGCATCGTGACGACGGCTGACATTCTGGAATCGATTGTCGGCGCCTTCCACTCCGAGGAAGGCCCGCCGGAGCTGGCCTACGTCAAGCGCGCGGACTCCTCGCTGCTCGTCTCAGGCTGGATGCCGGTCGACGAATTCGGCGATCTGCTCGGCATCGAGCTGCCACCGCACCGCTACCACACGGTGGCGGGCCTCGTGCTGCAACAATTCAACGTGCTGCCCAACGTCGGCGACGCCTTCGATTTCCGCGGCTGGCATATCGAGGTGGTCGATCTGGATGGGCGCAGGATCGACAAGATCCTGGCGACCAAGCGGAGTGAGCAAGCGGAGTGAGCCGGCGGCGGCGTGCGTTGTGAGCGCGGGCGACCGCAGACCCCTCACCCCAACCTCACCCCGATCCGCCTTTCCTTGCGCCAGACCACGGAGCAGGGCAAATGCGCTCCGTCGGCCTTGATCGACAGGGTGAAATGCTCGGCGATGCCGACGGGGCTGGAGACGTCGAGGGCGGCGCCGGTGTTCGAGAAATTGCGGACGGTGCAGTCGATCGCGCCGCCGCCGAACTCGATGGTTCCGGCTTTCAGCACACGGTGCCTGGATTTGTCGCGACGCTCGTCCATGGCGCCAATTTACACCCGAAGCTGACACAGACGTTAAAGCTCTACCCTGCCCCCAGTGAATTTCCGCCGCCGGAGGACACGGCGGCATCATCCGGTCGACAGGCACTTTACAGCACCGGCTGGAACGTCTCCGCCTGCGCCATCCGCCATGCATCGCGGAAGCGCGGGTCTTCCGTGCCTTCGATCAGCTCCCCCGGGCGCAGCGCCGGATAGAGCTGTGCGAAGGATCGCACCTGGGTCGTCGACGTCCGTTGGCTGAAGTGGATCGGGCGCAGCTGCTGCGGATGTTCGAGACCGGCCGCGGCGATCAGCTCGGTCAGCGAGTGCAGCGTGGCGTGGTGATAATTGTGCACGCGGTCGATCTTGAGCGGCACGTAGAGCGCACGGGCCCGGGTCGGATCCTGGGTCGCGACCCCGGTCGGGCAGCGGTCGGTGTGGCAGCTCAGCGACTGGATGCAGCCGAGCGAGAACATGAAGCCGCGCGCCGAATTGCACCAGTCCGCGCCGATCGCCATCGCACGCGCCATGTCGAATGCGGTCGCGATCTTGCCGGACGCGCCGATCCTGATGCGGTCGCGCGCGTTGATGCCGATCAGCGCGTTGTGGACGAAATTGACGCCCTCACGCATCGGCATGCCGAGGTGGTCCATGAACTCGAGCGGTGCGGCGCCTGTGCCGCCCTCATTGCCGTCGACCACGATGAAGTCCGGATAGATGCCGGTCTGAAGCATCGCCTTGCAGATCGCCAGAAACTCCCAGGGGTGACCGATGCACAGCTTGAAGCCGGCCGGCTTGCCGCCGGAGAGCCTTCGCATCTCGGCGATGAACTGCATCATGCCGGTGGGCGTGGAGAAGGCGCGGTGCGAGGCCGGCGAGATGCAGTCCTCACCCATCGAAACGCCGCGGATCTTGGAAATCTCCTCCGAGACCTTCGCCGCCGGCAGCACGCCGCCATGGCCGGGCTTGGCGCCCTGGCTGATCTTGAGCTCGACCATCTTGATCTGGTCTTGGGCAGCGACCCGCGCGAACGCGTCCGGATCGAAGCTGCCGTCGAGGTGACGGCAACCGAAATAGCCGGAGCCGATCTCCCAGATGATGTCGCCACCCATCTCGCGATGATAGGGGCTGACACCGCCCTCGCCGGTGTCATGGGCGAAGCCGCCCTTCTTGGCGCCGGCATTCAGCGCGCGCACCGCGTTCGGGCTGAGCGCGCCAAAGCTCATGGCCGAGATGTTGAACACCGAGGCCGAATAGGGCTTTGCGCAGTCCGGCCCGCCGATGGTGACGCGAAATCTCTCCTCGGCATGCGCCTTCGGCGACACCGAGTGATGCATCCACTCATAACCATCGCGGTAGACGTCTTCCTGGGTGCCGAACGGACGCTTGTCGAGCTGCATCTTGGCGCGCTGGTAGACCACCGCGCGGATATCGCGCGAGAACGGCATGCCGTCCTTCTCGCTCTCGAAGAAATACTGCCGCATCTCAGGGCGGATTTCTTCGAGCAGGAAGCGGATATGCGCCGAGATCGGGTAGTTGCGCAGGACCGCATGGCCCTTCTGCATGAGATCGCGGACGCCGAGCACAGTCAGCCCGCCGAAGATCACGATCGGAATGATCAGGATGTCGAATATCTTACGATCGGCAATGCCGATACCGATCAACAGCGCGGTGACGACCGCACAGATCGTCAGGATGATGAAGCGCGGCGAGAACGGCAGGAGCAGGGTTTCCATGATCCCCTCTTCGAGGGGGCCCCTGGGTTGATTGTGCATCTTGTTATCGTGGGCCACGGTCACATCCTCTCGTCAGACTGACGGGGTATGATACGCCCGCGCCATATCTATGGATATGACGCGGCTTGGCTTCAGGCTACTGAATCCGCACATCGCAAATCAATCCGTCCGGGCCCGCGCTTTCGCAGTGCAATAGATTCAATGAAATGACAAATCAGTTACCAAATTAGTGACTATGCAGCTGCGCCTCGTGCGGAATCACACCGTGCTGCTCGAGGCCACCCTGCGCCAGCCAGGCATCCGTGCTCACGACCGCGCGCTCGATATGTTCGCCGGTGCGCGAGAAATCGTAAGGCGAACCCACCATCGGGCAGAGCGGCGGCACCACGACATATTCGATGTCGGGAGCGAGCCCTTCGAGCTCGGCCACCAACTGCCGGGCGGTCAGCAGCGTCAGCGCATGCAGGGCATTGGCAACCGCACCGACCGGGGGGCTCTCGACCGCACAGGCGTGCCCGGCCGGCAGCACGATCAGCTTCTTTGCGCCCTTGTGAACCGCAACGCGGACCGGAGTGTTCGAGGAGATCGCGCCGTCGGCGAGGAAGAGATTCCGGTAGCGAACCGGCGCAAAGGCGCCGGGAATCGCGGTGGACGCCAGGATCGCCTCCACGGCCGAGCCGTCCGACAGCACCACGCTTTCGCCGGAGACGAAATCGGTGGTGACGATGTGCAGGGGAAGCTGGGCATCCTGGAGGTTGCGGTATGGCAGATGATCCTCGATGAGCTTGCGGATTCCGTCATGGGGGATCAGGAAATCCCGCCGCCACATGAAGCCAAGCAGGGTTTTCCATGTGACCGGGAACACGTCATGGCGTTTCAGGCTGCGCCAGATCGCTTCCAGCCCGAGCACGCCCTTGAGCGAGGGATCGCCCGCATAATAGGCGCCGTTGATCGCACCGACGCTGGAGCCGACCACGAGGTCGGCGACAACCCCGTGCTTGGCCAGCGCATGCATCATGCCGACCTGGACCGCCCCGAAACTGCCGCCGCCCGCCAGCACGAAGGCGGTCGGGTTTGGCGGACGACCATGGTCGATCGCAGACAAAATGTGCGCAGCTCCCCCACCTCTCGCATCGCAACATCGGCGCGAGATTTCGCAGCGAGGTTATAACAAGGGGGGCGCGAGCGGCGCCAATAACAAAGTCGGGGGAGGATGGTGAGGGGTGGTGATGTGCGTGTGAGGCGAGATGCGGACACATCAACAGTGTCGTCCCGGCCTAGTGCGCAATTGCGCACCGGGGGCCGGGACCCATAACCACAGGGAGCAGTTTAGCGAAGACTCGTCGTTCGGTACTTCCACTTGCCGCGATCGATAGATTCCGCGGTATGGGTCCCCTGAGTTCACAAACGAAGTGCAACACTTCCAACTGGGAGTGTTGCCATGGGTCGGACTTACAAACAGCTCTCCGTTGACGATCGATGCGAGATTGCCCGCCTTTCAGCCAATGGCAGCTCGATCGGGCAAATCGCGGCAGCTCTGGATCGCTCGCCATCAACGGTCTGTCGGGAACTGAACCGTAATCGAGGCCGCCAGGTCGGCTACAAGCCAAGTTACGCCCAGCAACAGACGCGTGCGCGGCGCTGGAAGGGCTCTCGCCTCGAGCGCGATGCCGGCCTGCGCCGCGAAGTCCTGGCAGGCTTGAGCCGCGGATGGTCGCCTGAACAGGTCGCCGGCCGACTTGCCCGCGAACGTGGGCGCAAGGTGATCTCCTACGAGAGCATCTACCGCTTCATCTACGCCTAGATTACGCGCACCACGGACTTCAAATGGCGGCGCTATCTGCCTCGCGGCAAGAGCAAACGTGGCCGTCGGGGCAAGCGCGGCGGGAGCCCGGCAAGCTTCATTGAAGGCCGTGTTTCCTTGGCCCAACGACCGATCGAGGCCGCCGATCGCAGCGTTCCCGGCCACTGGGAGGCCGACCTGATGATGTTTTCCAAATACCGTCAGGCCATCCTGGCCGTCCACGAGCGTAGCTCGCGCCTGCTGCTCGCAGTCCCCATCGAAAGCAAGCTCGCCTCCGGCATCGCCAGCCGTCTCGTGCGCCTGTTCAAAGCGATCCCGCAGGCGCTGCGCCGCACCGTCACCTTCGACAACGGCACCGAGTTCGCTGCTCACCTTTCCTTGCAGAGCCTCTTGATGAAGACCTTCTTCTGCGACCCCCACGCGCCCTGGCAAAAGGGCGGCATCGAGAATGCCTTCGGCCGCTTGCGCCGCTTCATCCCTCGCAAGACTGACCTCCCAAAGCTCCCAATCCGCCGCTTCCGTCAGTCTATCGCCGCCTACAACAACACCCCGCGCAAATGCCTTGACTTCAGAACCCCGGCAGAGGCTTTCTCCCAAGCGTTGCACTTCGAGTGTGAATCCACCTCCCGGCCTTCGCCGGGACGACGGTTAGACGACCGCAATCACCGCTCGACGAACGCCTTCTCGATCACGAAATGGCCAGGCTTGTTGCCGGAGCCCTCGATGAAATCGCGACCTTCGAACATCACTTTCAGCTCTTCGAGCATCGCCGGGCTGCCGCACATCATGACGCGGTCGGTCTCGATGTTGAGCGGGCCCTGGCCGATGTCGTTGAAGATCTGCTCGGAGCTGATGAGGTCGGTGATACGACCGCGATTGCGGAACGGCTCGCGGGTCACGGTCGGATAATACACCAGCTTGTCCGCGAGCAGCTCCCCAAACAGCTCGTCCTCGCGCAAGTTCGCGACGAGCTTCTCGCCATAGGCGAGCTCGGAGACCTGGCGGCAGCCATGCACAAGCACGATGGTGTCGAACTGGTCGTAGACCTCGGGGTCCTTGATCAGGCTCGCGAACGGGGCGAGACCGGTGCCGGTCGAGAGCAGCATCAGCCGCTTGCCCGGAATGAGGTTGTCGGTGATCAGCGTGCCGGTCGCCTTGCGGCCGACCAGAATGGTGTCGCCTTCCTTGATTTTCTGGAGGCGCGAGGTCAGCGGGCCGTCCTGAACCTTGATCGAGAAAAACTCGAGCTCTTCCTCGTGATTGGCGCTCGCCATGCTGTAGGCGCGCAGCAGGGGCCGGCCCTCGATCTCGAGGCCGATCATTGCGAACTGGCCGTTCTGGAAGCGGAAGCCGGAATCGCGCGTGGCGCGGAAGCTGAACAGCGTGTCGGTCCAGTGCTGGACGGAAAGAACCTTCTCTCGGTAAAACGCGCTCATGATTTTCGATATTCCGAATATTTGCGGTTTTAGAACAACAGCGTTGCCCGGCCCCTGAACGCGAGGCGAACACCACTTGTCATGGCGGAGGATTTCTTGGCTGTGATCTACGCCATTGAGGCCAATAATCAACCTCGTTTGGGATGCAATTGATGCCGATCAAACCGGCATTTGCGACGGAATTGGCCGCATTGTTAATGAATCTGCTGCCGGGCACGCGCGGAGGGTAATTTCTTTTCTCTTTGAGGCTTGATCGCAGCACTTAATTTCCGTCGCGCTCGCGATAATTTCATTAAGAATAGCTCCGACTTTCATCCCTGTATGACGCCATTTCCCGCATTTTTGCGGCATTTGGCGACGGGAACGCTTGAAGACATGGCAAGTAGCGAACGGATCTTCGTCCAGGCAATCAGGCGCTATTGCGCACAGCACGGCATTGCCGTCGATGTCCGCGCCGGCGGCTGGCTGATCGCGATGCGCCGAGGCGAAATGCGCCGCTTCGCCTTTGGCTACGATATCGGCCTCAACAGCGCGATTGCGCACCGCCTCGCCAACGACAAATCGGCAACCGCCGAGGCGCTGGCGCTGGAGGGCGTGCCCTGCATCCCCCATCACCTCTTCCTCAATCCGAAGCTGGGCAAGAACGTCGTTGGCGACGCCTGGCGAGAGGCAATGCTTCGGCTGCTTCCCGACAATCCGCAGGGCGTGGTGGTGAAGCCGAACGAGGGGACGTCGGGACGATCTGTCTTCCGGGTAGCGACGGAGGCAGAGCTCGACCACGCAGTTGGCGAGGTCTTTTCGATGAGCGCCGGGCTCGTGATTTCACCCTATGTCGCGATCGAGGAGGAGGTTCGTGTGGTGCTGCTCGATGATGTGCCCCTCGCCGTCTACAGCAAGCAGCGTGGCTTGGATTGGCGGCACAATCTCGATGCAGGCGCACAGCCCGTGCTCCTCGAGGACGGCGAGGCCCGCGCGGCTTGCGTGAAACTCGCGATCGACGCCGCAGACGCCATCGGCATCGCCTTCGCTTCGATCGACGTGATCCGCGTCGATGGCGCGTGGCGCGTGCTGGAGATCAATTCCGGCGTGATGATGGAGGCGCTGGGGAAGCTGCATCCGGAGCTGGTGCAGGCGACGTATGATGCGGCGCTGGATCGGGTGTTTGGCGAGCAGCGCTGAAAAGTAGGAGCCGCATTTTACCGCGCCGTCGGCCTACCCACCCTCCCCCGGAGGGGAGGGTATGAACCACCACTTCTAATTATTCGCGCTGGCGGAATCGTCCATCGCCTTGAAGGCTTCTTCCAGTTGCAGCGAGATCGGCACGTTCATCCGCTCACCGGTCGGCATGCGCGCGATGAACCATTTGTTGTAGAGCGGGACCAGGTCGTGGTTGGAGCCGAGCTTGCGGAAGGTGCGATCGACCACGGCTGAGAGTTGCGGCTCGCCCTTGCGGAACATGATGCCGTAGGGGTCGTAGGACAGATAGTCGCCGGTGACGCGGAATTTGTCCTGCGCCTTGTGGCGCACGATCAGGCCGGACAAGAGGATGTCGTCGGTCGCGAACGCATCGGCCTTGCCGTCGGCGAGCATCTGGAACGACTGCTCGTGATCGGCACCGACGACGATATTCAGCCCCAGCGAGGACTTCTTGTCGGCCGCCTGGATCGCCTGCTCGTTGGTGGTGCCCTTCGTCACCACGATGGTCTTGCCTTTGAGGTCGGTCAGCGCCTGGACGTTTGATGCCTTCGGCACCATCAGCTTGGTGCCGGCGACGAACATCAGCGGCGAGAACGCAACCCGCTTGCCGCGCTCGGCATTGGCCGTGGTCGAGCCGCATTCCAGATCGATCTTGTTCTGGAGCACCGCGTCGATGCGATCGTCCGAGGTGACCTTGACGTAGTCGATCTTCAGATTGGGATCGTCGACCTCGACGCCGATCTCCTCGACGATGGCCTCGCAGAGTTCGAGGCTGTAGCCGATCGGACGGTTGGCCTGGTCGAGGAACGAGAACGGCGGCGAGCTCTCGCGATAGCCGAGCCGCACGGTGTGTGCATTCTTGATGGCAAGCAGCGTCGGGCTAAGCCCGTCGCTGCCGCCGGTCTGGGCGGAGGCACCGGTTGCCAGCAGGCACGCTGCCAGCAACAGACCGCCTGAAATCGCCGTCAAAGGGCGCATGACGCACTCCCGTCAGTGGCCGGCCATTGCGGGCACTTCGCCGGGGACCATGTCGCCCGGCACGACATCGCCCGGTCCCATTGCGTGCTCGGGTCCGAGCTCGCCCTCCCATTTCGCGACCACGGCGGTCGCGAGCGAATTGCCGATCACGTTGGTGGCGCTGCGGCCCATGTCGAGGAAGGTGTCGATGCCCATGATCATCAACAGCCCCGCCTCGGGGATGCCGAACTGCGAGAGCGTCGAGGCGATCACCACGAGGGAGGCACGCGGCACACCGGCGACGCCCTTGGAGGTGATCATCAGTGTCGCCAGCATCGCGAACTGCGTCGAGAGCGACATCTCGATGTGATAGGTCTGCGCGATGAAGATACTGGCAAAGGTGCAGTACATCATCGTGCCGTCGAGGTTGAAGGAATAGCCGAGCGGCAGCACGAAGCTCGAGATTCGCGACGACGCGCCGAAGCGGTTGAGGCCCTCCAGCGTCTTCGGGTAGGCCGCTTCCGAGCTCGCGGTGGAGAACGCGATCATCAGCGGCTCGCGGATCAGCCTGAGGAGATGGCTGTAGCGCGGCCCGATCACGATGAAGCCGACCATCACCAGGATGCCCCACAGGATGAAGAGCGAGAGATAGAAGCCGCCCATGAACACGATGAGCTTCCACAGCACCAGTAGGCCGTTCTTGGCGACCGTCGCGGTGATGGCGGCCCAGACCGCGAGCGGCGCGAACAGCATCACATAGCTCGTCACCTTGAGCATGATGTGGCCGAGGTCATCGATCAGCGCCAGGATCGGCTTGGAGCGTTCGGGCATCGAGCCCATCGCCACCGAAAAGAACACGGCGAAGATCACGATCTGGAGGATCTCGTTCTGCGCCATCGCGTCCGCGATCGAGGTCGGGATCAGATGGGTCAGGAATTTCTCGATCGAGAAGGCCGAGACCGGCAGGCCGGTCGACTGCGCCTTGTCCGGCAGCGTGCCGGGGAAGTTGGCGCCGGGCTGGAGCAAATTGACCATCACGAGGCCGAGCAGCAACGACACGAAGGAAGCGCTGACGAACCAGCCCATGGTCTTGGCGAAGATGCGGCCGAGCTTGGAGCCCGAGCCCATATGCGCGATGCCGCCGACCAGGGTCGCGAATACCAGCGGCGCGATAATCATCTTGATCAGGCGCAGGAAAATCACGGCGACCAGGTTGATGGACGAGGCCCAGTCGCCCCGCGTATCGGGCAGGAAATTGAAGATCGCCGAGCCCATGATGATGCCGAGCACCATCGCCACCAAGATGTATTGCGTAAACCTGTTCGACATTAGTGACCCCCACTACACCGGCGCTTCATGATGTCGCAGATATGACAGGGACGCAACACGCTTGGCGGGAGGGTGCGGAGGTGGGATGTTCCCGTTGCGAAACTGGACGCAGCGATCTAGCCTTCATGCAGCGCACAATGAATGCTGCTTGCATGTTTTGTTTGCGGCAGCTGCATCAATAATCGTCAAACAATCAGAGAGGAAACGCCATGACCGGCAGCGCCAATCGCCAAATTCTTCTGGTGGAAAAGCCCAGCGGCAAGCTCGGTCCCGAGCACTTCAAGATGGTCGAAGCTGCGATGCCCGATCCGAAGGACGGCGAAGCCTTGCTGCGCGTGCGTTACATCTCGCTCGACGCGGCCAACCGCGCCTGGATGCACGGCGCGACCTATCGGTCAGCCGTCGAGGCCAACAGCGTGATGGCCGGGGGCGGCATCGCCGAGGTGGTCAGCTCGAAGACGCCGGGGCTTGCGCCCGGCGACATCGTGTTCGGCGACACCGGCTGGCAGGAATATGCCGCGGTGCCGGCGAAGCATCTCACCAAAATGCCGAAGCTCGAACCGATGACGCATCTGCTCAGCGTGTTCGGCATCGCCGGTCTCACCGCCTATTTCGGCCTGCTGGAGATCGGCAAGCCCAAGGAAGGCGAGACCGTGGTGGTCTCGGCGGCCGCGGGCTCGGTCGGCTCGATCGTCGGACAGATCGCCAAGATCAAGGGGTGCCGCGTGATCGGCATCGCGGGCGGCGCGGACAAGTGCAACTGGCTGACTTCCGAGCTCGGCTTCGATGCCGCCGTCGACTACAAGGACGGCGCGGTGTTCAAGGCGCTGCGCGCAGCTGCGCCAAAAGGCATCGACGTCTATTTCGACAATGTCGGCGGTGACATTCTGGAAGCTTGCCTACCGCAGATGAACAATTACGGCCGCATCGCCTGCTGCGGCGCGATCTCGCAATATGACGGCGCGCCGTCGGCACACGGCCCGCGTGGCGTGCCCGGCCTGATCGTGGTGAAGCGGCTCGTCGTACAAGGCTTCATCGTGATGGACTACATGAAGGAGAGCCAGCGCGCGCTCGCCGAGCTCCAGGCCTGGGTGAAATCCGGCAAGCTGAAGGTGCAGGAGGACATCATCGATGGGCTGGAGAACACGCCGCAGGCATTGATCGGATTGCTCGCGGGCGAGAATCGCGGCAAGCGCATGGTCAAGCTCTGACGACGTAATTACTTCGCAATTGCGCAGGTATTATCTACTTGCGGTAGTGGCCAAAGCGGCCAAAGATATCGCGCGCGAGGCAATGCTCGCGACGATTGCGCTTGCATCACATTTAGAAAAATCGTCGGCGTTACCGACAGGGCAGGAATTCACGCAGATGTTCAACACGTTGAAACATGTTTCGACGCGAAAGGCGTTGCTGGTGGCAGCACTCTTCGCAACTGCAACAAGCGCATTCGCGCAAGCACCGACCGAGGCTCAGAAGAGCGCCATCCGGTCTGCATGCCGCTCGGACTTCATGGCGCACTGCTCGAGCGTCACGCCCGGCGGCGTGGAGGCATATCAATGTCTCCAGAGCCACATGTCGAGCCTGTCATCGGGATGCCAGACCGCGGTTCGCGCGGTCGAGCCGGCCGCCGCCGCGCCCAAGACCGAGGCTGCGCCAGCCAAATCTGAACCAGCGAAGACGGAAACTGCGCCCGCCGCCGAGCCTGCGGCGAAGCCCGCCGCCGCAGCCACTCCGAAAGCCGCCGCGCCAAAACAACCGAGCAGCGCACAGGTCTCCGCCGTCAAGAGCGCCTGCCGCTCCGACTATCCAAAGGTATGCGCCAGCGTGCCGCCGGGCGGCGCGCCTGCGCTCGAATGTCTGGAGAAGAACAAGGCGAAGGTGTCGGCAGCCTGCGCGAAGGCCGTGAGCGCTGCCGCGGGTGGTGGTGCGGCAGCTGCCACACCTGCTGCGGGCGCGGCACCGGCTGCTGCACCTGCCGCGGCGCCCTCCGTGATCGCGCTGCGGCCGCTGCGGCCGCGCGAGGAACTGTTCATCATCCGGTCCGCCTGCGGCGCCGACATCCGCACGCTGTGCGCCGGCGTGGCGCCTGGTGGCGGTAGCATCGTGCAATGCATTGCGAGCAATGCCGCGTCGCTGTCGCCCGGGTGCAAGGACGTGCTGGCACCGTTCGCGGCCCGTTAGGACGACGCGCGCAATAATGAATGACTGCGCGCGTGATTGAATTTTCGCGCGCCTGAAACGGCAAACCTTTGCCGATATCCGATTTCGATCACGAAAGACCGGGAGAACAACATGCGTTCATTGCTGCTTATCGCTTCTGCGCTCCTCGCCTTCGCGGCGACGATGATTTTTGAGACCACCGATGCCAATGCAGTGGTGTGCGCCCGCGGCGTCTATCGCGCCGGATGTGCCGGGCCGAACGCCGCCGTGGTGGTCCGCAAGCCGGTACCGGTGGTCCGTTGCACCAGGGTGCTGGTGAACGGGGTCTACGTGAAGCGCTGCGTCTGACGCGCGGGTAGTCAATCCGGCGCGGTTTGGCTATGTTTCGCAACTGATGGTTTCGGGCACGCGCGAAAATTGTGTCCGAGAACGAGTTCCGGTGCGCCGACGCTTCGCCGATGATTCCGCTGGCGTGGGAGGCCGGAGCACATTAGTCTAGCCCCAGATAGTAAGTATACTGTCAATTAGGGAGGTAGACGTTGCGGATCGCCGTGATTGGCGGGGGGCCCGGTGGGCTCTACTTCGCCTATCTCTGGAAGAAGCGTCACCCCGAGGATCAGGTCGACCTGTTCGAACAGAACCCGGCCGACGCGACCTGGGGCTTTGGCGTCGTGTTCTCCGAACAGGCGCTGGAATTTTTGCGCGCCGACGACCCCGAGACAGTCGATGCGATCGCGCCATATATGGAGAGCTGGGAGAACATCACGCTCAACCTCCACGGTGACAGCGTCGCCCTCGACGGTGTCGGCTTCTCCTCGATCGGCCGGCTCGAGCTCTTGCAGTTCCTGCAGCAGCGCGCGCTCGATGCCGGCGTCACGCCGCGCTTCGACACGCCGATTCACGCGATCGACCAGCTCGACGGCCACGATCTGATCGTGGCTGCGGACGGACTGAACTCGCTGGTGCGCCGCGCCTACGAGGGCGATTTCGGCACCTCGCTGTCCTACTCCTCCAACAAATTCGTCTGGTACGGCACTTCGAAGCGCTTCGACACGCTGTCGCAGACTTTTGTGAAGACCGACCGCGGCGCTTTCAACGCCCATCACTACCGCTATTCGCCGACCATGAGCACCTTCCTGGTCGAGTGCGATCATGCGACCTGGCAGGCCTATGGGTTTGCCTACAAGGACGTCGAGCAGTCCAAGGGCGTCTGCGAGGAGGTGTTTGCCGATACGCTCGGCGGCCATTGCCTGGTCTCCAACAAATCGGTCTGGCGCAATTTTCCGTGGGTCTGGAACGAGCATTGGTCGTTCAAGAACATGGTGCTGATCGGCGATGCCCTGCATTCGGCGCATTTCTCGATCGGCTCGGGCACGCGGCTCGCGATCGAGGACGCCATTGCGCTGGTCAAGGCGCTGGAATCGGATGTGCATCTGACGACGGCGCTGCATCGCTACCAGGCGGCGCGAAAGCCGGTGGTGCAGAAGCTCGTCAACGCTGCCCGCACCAGCGCCTTCTGGTACGAGCACTTTGCCCAACACATGCAGCTTGGTCTGCTGGACTTTGCCTATAGCTACGTCACCCGCTCCGGCCGCATCGACGACTCCCGCCTGCGCGCGATGTCGCCCGCCTTCATGGCGCGCTACGAGGCCGAGAAGAACGGCGGAGACAGGGCATGAGCGGCGAGGTTCGCGACCAGGTGCCCGCCGACTGCGCGGGCGCCCGCGAGATCGGCTTTGCCGTTCCGGACATCTACAATGCCAGTCGCGTGCTGTTCGACAATCTCGCCAAAGGGCGTGGCGACAAGCTCGCCCTCATTGGCCCCGCGGGCACGCGCACCTATGCCGAGCTCTGCGCGGACGCTGGCCGCTGGGGCACCGGCTTCGCCTCGCTCGGGCTGAAGCGGGGCGATCGCGTGTTGCTGTTCCTCGACGACACCCCGGCCTATCCGGCAGCGTTCTTCGGTGCGGTACGCGCCGGCTTCGTGCCGTTGCTGATCAACACGCTGACGCCGCCGGATCTGCTGCAATTCTATCTCGCCGATTCCGGTGCGAGCGTGGCGGTGGCCGAGTCCGAGTTCTGCGCGCGCTTCAATGCCGAGGCCTGCAAGGACACGAGCTTGCGCACGCTGATCGTCGTCAATGGCGATGTGGGCGATCACGTCGCGCCGAACGCTATCGGCGCAGCAGACTGGCTTCCACAGTTTCCGACCAAGCTCGCGGAAGCCGACACGCATCGCAACGACATGGCATTCTGGATGTACTCCTCCGGCTCGACCGGCCGTCCCAAAGGCATCGTGCATCTCCAGCATGACATGGCCTATAGCGAACTCGCCTTTGCGCAGAACGTGCTGAAGCTGACGCCAGACGACATCTGCTTCTCCGTGCCGAAGATTTTCTTCGCCTACGGTTTTGGCAATTCCGTCACCTTCCCGTTCTCGGCGGGTGCGGCGACACTGCTGTTGCCGGGACAGCCGAAGCCCGCTGCGATCTTTGCAGCGATCGAGCAGTATGAGCCGACGGTCTTCTTCGGGCTGCCGACGCTTTATACATCCCTGACCAAGGCCGACGGCGCCGCCGAAACGAACTTCTCGTCGCTGCGCATGGCACTGTCCGCAGCGGAAGTGCTTTCGGCCGAGGTCTTCAACGGCTGGAAGACGCTGACCGGACTTGAAATCGTCGAAGGCCTCGGCTCGACCGAAGTGCTGCACATCTACCTCTCCAACAGTCCCGAGAAAAGGAAGCTCGGCGCCGCGGGCCTGCGCGTACCCGGCTACGAGGTCGCGCTCAGAGACAAGGACGGCCGCGACGTCGGCGACGACGAGGAAGGCATCTTGTGGGTGCGCGGCGATTCCAACACCCCGCTGTACTGGAACAGGCCGGACAAGTCCGCCGAGACCATTCGTGAAGAGGGGTGGATCTACACCGGCGACCGCTTCGTGCGCGACAGCGACGGCTTCCACTTCTTCCGCGGCCGCGCCGACGATCTCATCAAGATCTCCGGCCAGTGGGTCTACCCGCTCGAGGTCGAGCTGTGCCTCGCCGATCACCCCGACATCCGCGAATGCGCGGTGTTCGCCGCCGAGCTGCCGGACCGGCGGATGACGCTGAAGGCCGTGGTGGTGATGAATAGAAGCGGCGTCGACCAGAGCGAGGCGACGCGGCGGCTCCAGGACTACGTGAAGGGCAAGCTTTTGCCCTACAAATATCCGCGCGAGGTGATCTTCATCGACGAGCTGCCGAAGACGGGCACGGGAAAGATCGATCGGCAGGCGTTGCTGCGGATGTGAGGCAAGGGCGGCGCCTCACCCCGCCTTGCCCAGATGCTCCAGCGCATCCTCCGCCCGCAGCGGCACCCGTGACGCCTCGTTGTTGAGATCGACGAGCTGCACCAGCAGTCCCATCAGCGCCTTGCGCTCAGTGGGCTTGAGCGGCTCCAGCATCCGCGCCTGCGCGCGCTCAACGGCGGGGATGATCTCGCGCAGGATCGCGGCGCCGGGCTTGGTCAGATAGAGCAGCTTGATCCGCTTGTCCTCGGGCGCCGGCTTGCGCTCGATATAGTCCTTGGCCTGAAGCCGCTCGATCACGCTGCCGAGCGTCGAGCGGTCGAAGGCGATCACCGCCGACAGTCGCGTCGCGTCGATGCCGGGATGGGTGTGGATCGCGATCAGTGCCGCATATTGCACCGGCGTGAGATCAAACGCCTTGCACTCCTCCATGAAGATCGAGACCGCGATCTGCTGCATGCGCCGGAACAGATAGCCCGGCGCGGCATAGACCGCGTTGATCGTGATTGGAGGAGCAGACTTACTCGGCATCGGGCTGCTTCTCCGGTGCGGCATTGGCAAATGCCGGCAGCGCTTTCGCGGCGGCTTCCGCCTTGAGCAGACGCGGATAGGCGGCGACATCGACGCCGAAGCGCCGCGCATTGGCGAGTTGCGGCACCAGACAGAGATCGGCGAGCGTCGGAGCATCGCCAAAGCAGAACGCGCCGGGCTCGTCCCTGATCAGCGTTTCACAGGCCGACAGCCCCTCGCGGTTGACCCACGCCGCCCATTCCTGAACCTTGTCTTCAGCAAGACCGAGCTCGCGCAGCCGCGCCAGCACCTTCAAATTCTGCACCGGATGGGTGTCGCAGGCGATCGCCAGTGCGAAGGCGCGCACCTTCGCGCGTTGCAGAGGTTCCGCCGGTAGCAGCGGCGGATTCGGGTGCGTTTCGTCGAGCCATTCGATGATGGCGACCGATTGAGTCAGCACCGCGCCCGCATCATCCTCCAGTGCCGGCACCAGGCCCTGCGGGTTGATGGCGAGATAGGCGGGCGCGCATTGCTCGCCTTTGCGAAGGTGATGTGGCAAATGCTCGGCGCCGAGGCCCTTGAGGTTGAGCGCGATCCGGACACGGTAGGCGGCGCTGGAGCGGAAATAGCCGTGCAGCTTCATCAAACCCTCCCTCATTCTTGTTCGTCACGTTGACGCTACCTAGACTGTAAGTATACTGTCAATCAACAAAACGAACGGGAGCCGCCCCATGGAAGCCGTGACCAAGACGCCGGAACGCGAAGCCTTCTACAAGAAGATCGACGGCGAAAACCTCACCGCGCTGTGGACGGTGATGAACGATCTGATCACGCCGGAGCCAAAGAGCGCCTGCCGGCCGCATCTGTGGAAATTTGACGTCATCCGCGATTACATGACGGAAGCGGGCAAGCTGATCACCGCCAAGGAAGCCGAGCGGCGCGTGCTGGTGCTGGAGAACCCCGGCCTGCGCGGCCAGTCCAAAATCACCACCTCGCTCTATGCCGGTGTGCAGATGGTGGTGCCCGGCGATGTCGCGCCCGCGCATCGCCACAGCCAGTCAGCGCTGCGCTTTGTGCTCGAAGGCAGGGGCGCGCACACTGCGGTGGACGGTGAACGCACTGCGATGGAGCCCGGCGATTTCATCATCACGCCGTCGATGACCTGGCACGATCATTCCAACGAAACCGACCAGCCGATGTTTTGGCTCGACGGCCTCGACATCCCGCTGGTGCAGTTCTTCGACTGCTCCTTTGCGGAAGGCTCCAAGGAAGACCAGCAGAAGATCACGAGGCCCGCCGGCGACAGCTTTGCGCGCTACGGCCACAACCTTTTGCCGGTCGACGTGAAGCGGAGTTCGAAGACCTCGCCGATCTTCAGATACCCCTATTCCTATACGCGCGAGGCGCTGGAAAAGGCTCGTGCGAGCCAGGAGTGGGACGCCTGCCACGGATTGAAGCTGAAGTTCAGCAATCCCGAGACCGGTGATTTCGCGATGCCGACCATCGGCACCTTCATCCAGCTGCTGCCGAAGGGTTTCAAGGCCGCGCGCTATCGTTCGACGGATGCGACCGTGTTCTGTCCGATCGAAGGCCATGGCCGCAGCCGCATCGGCGATGCCGTTTTCGAATGGGGCCCGCGCGATTTGTTCGTGGTGCCGAGCTGGCAGTGGGTGACGCACGAGGCCGACTCTGATGCCGTGCTGTTCAGCTTCTCGGATCGACCGGTGCAGCAGAAGCTGGATTTGCTCCGGGAAGATCGCGGGAATGTTTAGGCTACGCTGTTAGTCACACCGTCATTGCGAGCGCAGCCAAGCAATCCAGACTGCCACTGCGGAAAGGCTCTGGATTGCTTCGCTGCGCTCGCAATGACGGAGTATGGCTACCGCCAGTGCAGCAGCCGCGTCTCCAGCAGATTGATCACCCTGCCCACCAACAACCCGAACACCGACAGGATCACCACGCCTGCCAGCAGCTGATCCGTCTGCATCAGATTGCCCGCCTGGAGCACAAACGCACCGATACCATATTGCGCGCCGATCATCTCGGCGCTGACGACGAGCAGCAGCGCCACCGACGCCGTGATGCGGAAACCGGCGAGGATCGCGGGCAGCGCGCCCGGCCAGACCACCTTGCGCACGATGGTGGCAAAGGGAACGTTGAAACTCTGCGCCATGCGGATCAGGTTGCGCGGCACCGCATCGACGCCGCTATAGACCGAGATCGCGGTCGAGAAAAATACCCCGAGCGCAATGGTGGCGATCTTCGGCTCTTCGCCAATGCCGAGCCAGAGGATCAACAGCGGCAGCAGCGCGATCTTCGGAATCGGGAACAGCGCCGAGATGAAGGTGATGCCGACGCTGCGCGCGAGCCGTGACAGGCCGATGGCGAAGCCGACCACAATGCCGGCGGAGGTTCCCAGCAGCCAGCCGACGCCGATGCGCAGCAGCGAAGCGGACAGGTGCTGCCACAGCGCGCCGGAGATCGCGAGCTCGTAGATCGCGCGCACGATCGCCGACGGCGCCGGCAGGAACAGCGGATTGACAACACCGGCGCTGCCGGCCGCCTGCCAGATCGCGATGACCAGCGCGAGTGCAATCCAGCCGCCGAAACGGCTCGACGCAGGCACGAAGCCTGCGCCGCGGAAGCGGACGCGCCGCGTGGCTTCGTTCTTCCCCGGCGTCTCCGTCGTCGCGCGATCAAGCATGCTGAACCTCGCGCTCGGCATCGATCGCCTCGTTGCGGATCAGCGACCAGATCTGGTTCTGAAGCGCGAGCAGCTGTTCACGCGCAGCGATTTCGCCGCGCTCAGTGCGCGTCATCGGCACGGTCACGACCTCACGAATGCGCCCCGGCCGGCGCGACAGCACCACGATGCGGTCGGCAAGCCTCGCGGCCTCTTCGAGATTGTGCGTGACATAGACCGCGCCCATGCCGCCATCGGCCAGCAGGCGGACGAAATCCTCCATCAGCAGCTCACGCGTCTGCGAATCCAGTGCCGAGAGCGGTTCGTCCATCAGCAAAATCGCAGGCTTCACCGCAAGCGCGCGCGAAATGCCGACGCGCTGGCGCATGCCGCCGGAAAGCTGCTTCGGATAGGTTTTGCGAAAATCGGTCAGGCCGGTGCGGCGCAAGGCGTCCTCGACCAGCGCGCGGCGCTGGATTGCCGAGAGCTGGGTGTGCAGCAGCGGGAACTCGACGTTCTCCTCCACATTGGCCCAGGGCAGCAGCGCAAAATCCTGGAACACGAAGGTCAGCGGATTGAGGCTGTCCGCCGGCGGCGTGCCGCGCAGCTCGGGCGCGCCCGACGTCGGCTGCAACAGCCCGCCGAGGATCGACAGCAGCGTGCTCTTGCCGCAACCTGAGGGACCGACGATCGCCACGACTTCGCCGGCGCTGACCGTGAAAGAGATGTCGTCGAGCACGGCGAGATCGCCGAAGCGATGAGAGATGTGGTTGGCGATCAGGTCCATGTGCTGCGTTCTACTCTCAATCCGCCTTCACAAAATCCCTGGCGATGATCGTATTCGCGTCAAAACCCTTGTCGGCAAAGCCCTGCTCCTGGAGCCATTTGATCTGGTTGTCGACGTTCTTGACGTCGAGCTTGCCGTCCGGATCAATATAGGCGCAGTTGCCGACCACCTGCTCGAGCGGCAGATTGGTGTACTTTGCGACGATCCCCAGCAGCGGTTTTGTCTGCTCGTTGACCGGCGCGACGCCATCCTTCATCGCGACGAGGATGACGTCGTGATATTCGCGATCGGCTTTTGCGAGCACGCCGAGCAGCTTTGTCACCAGCACCTTGTTGGTCAGCGTCTTGGGCGAGGCGAACACCGCGCCAAGCTGCCAGGGCGTCTCGTCGCCGACCCAGCCCAAGAACTTTGCGCCGCCATCATCCAGCAGCTTGCGCGCGGTGGAGATCGGCAGCAGCGCGGCATCGACGGTCTCGCCCTTGAGGGCGGCGGCCGCGTTCGACAGCGATTGCAGCGGGATGATCTTCACATCAGACAGCTTGAAGCCATATTTGTCGGCGAGCAGGCCGAGCGAATAGTGAAACGACGAGCCGACCTGCGTCACCGCGACGCGTTTTCCCGCGAGGTCCTTCGGCGTCTTCAGGCCGGCGGCATAGGCGTTGTTGCTGGCAAAGTAGCCGATCAGGGGATAGCCGGCCTTCTCCCGGCTCATGCCGCCGATCACCTTCAGCACGCCCTTGCCGGCGAGATTGTAGAGGCCCGCGGTGAAGGCGGTGACGCCGAAATCGATATCGCCCGAGGTGGTCGCGACCGCGATCGGCTGCGCCGCATCGAAGAATTTCAGCTCGACGTCGAGGCCGGCCTCGCGGAAATAGCCCTTGTCCTGGGCGATGAAGACGGGTGCGGAGGAGGACAGGCGGAGCACGCCGACCTTGGCCTTCAGCGCGTCTTCGGCCCGGGCCGTGCCCATCGCCATGATGGCCACCAGGCTGGCTAGCGCAAGCCGCGCAATCCCGATCATCCCGTTTCCTCTCGTAGTTCTCTTGCAGTCCGTTACAGGCCCTCTGGCACGGGCTGGTCCCGCCCGATGAAGGCGCCCTGTTGTTTCAACGTTTCCTGCAATTTTTCAACCGGGATTTCGCGTGGAATCCGATTACCTGAGAGCGCCAGCGCCGCGGCGGAACCCGCGGCCTCCCCCATCACGAAACAGGCACCGGAGACCCGCGCCGCCGACTGGCCCTCATGGGTCATCGAGGCGCAACGCCCGGCGACCAGCAGATTGTCGACGCCTTCGGGCACCAGCATCCGGTAGGGCAGCTCGTTATAGCCGCGCGATTCCGGAATCGGCGGGAAAGTAAAGACGACATCGCCGGGAACATGGGCCTCGATCGGCCAGCCATTGACCCCGATCGAATCCTCGAACGAAGCGCAGCCGAGCACGTCCTCGCCGCTAAGCTGATAGCCGCCCTTGATGCGGCGGGTCTCGCGGATGCCGAGCTGCGGCGGCAAATCGACAATGTACGACTTTTCGAAGCCTGGCACGGTGCGCAGGAATTCGAACGCCGCGAGCGCCTGCTTGCGACCCTCGATCTCGCCGCGGGTGAGATCGTCAGGCTCGATGCCGTTGATGGCATGGCCGTCCTCGCGCGCGACCTGGGTAAAATTCACCCGCCATTCGATGCCGGATTTTTGCGGCCGCACGATCGCGCTTTTGCGCGGGAATTTGTGCGTTCCAGCCGCGGTAGCCTTCTCCATCAATTGCGGAATGGTCCGCCAGGCCTCGCCTGCTTTCTCGGGATCGATGCCGTTGAGGCGGAGCATCATCGACGGATACATCGGGTGTCCGTGTTCGTCGCCAAACTCGAACGGCGCGCCGGCCCAGACCGCGAGATCGCCGTCGCCGGAACAATCGATGAAGATTTCCGAGCGCACCGCCTGCCGGCCGGCCTTGGTCTCCACCATCAGCGCATCGATGCGGCGGTCGTCGCTCATCACCACGCCGGCGCCGAGTGCATGGAAGAGGATGTGCACCTTGTGGCTTGCAAGGAGTTCATCGGCCGCGATCTTGTAGGCGGCGGTGTCATAGGCCTGGGCAAAGACCTTGCCGAGGATCAAATGCGGCGCGTTCAGGCCGTTCAAATGATCGATCCGCGCCAGCAGCTCGGAGGCCATGCCCTGCACCAGCCGGTGCGCCTCGCCATAGACGTTGCCGTGCAGGCCGCAAAAATTGGTAACGCCGGCGGCCGTGCCCATGCCGCCAAGAAAGCCGTAGCGCTCGATCAAGAGCGTCCGCCGCCCCGCGCGGGCTGCGGAGGCCGCTGCGATAATGCCGGCCGGGCCGCCGCCGAGGACGACGACTTCATATTCGCCGTAGAGCGGCACCTGGCGCGCTGGTTCTTCGATCATCGTGGGCCGCATGGCGCGTCCTATCCCTGAAAATCTCTTGCTTGGCCGGACTATGAATTGACGCGAGCTAGGCTACAATCCACCAATATACGCGATCAGCTTTCTCGAATCGCGAAAGGTCGGGATGGACATTCTGGTGAACCTTCAGGCCTTCCTCGCCACCGCGGACGCGGCCGGGTTCTCCGCCGCCGCGCGAAAACTCGGCGTCTCGACCTCGGTGGTGGCCAAGCGCGTCACGCAGCTGGAGGCACGGATCGGCACGCCGCTGTTTCATCGCTCGACCCGGCAATTGCGGCTGACCGACGCCGGCCAGCGCTATGTGCATCGCGCACGTGGTGTCGTCACTGACGCCACCGATCTGCTCTCGCGCATGGGCGAGAAGGGCCACGATCTCGTCGATCACCTCCGCATCAAGGCGCCGACCTCGCTGACGGTCGCGCGGCTCGCGGACGCCTTCAGCGCCTTCCAGACGCAGAACCCGCGGCTGAAACTCGAGATCGTGCTGATCGATCGCCCGGTCGATCCGGTGACGGAGGGCTTTGACATCGCCATCGGCGCCTTCCCGCATTCCTTCGGCGGCGTGGTCGACGAGCCGCTGTGCGCGCTGAAGCGGCTGCTCTGCGCCTCACCGGCCTATTTGAAGAAACACGGCACGCCAAAACATCCGCGCGATCTCGTCGAGCATCGCTGCCTCAGCTTTCTGCCGACCGGACCGGAATGGGTTTTCGACGGGCCGCGCGGCCGTATCAGCATCCAGGTCAGCCCGCTGCTTTCCTCCAACGAGGGGCATGTGCTGGCGCGCAGCGCGATCGCCGGCAACGGCATCGCGCTGATGTCGCATTATCTCGTCGCCGATGCCCTGCGTGATGGGACGCTCAAGCCGGTGCTGCGTGACTTTCCGATTCCCGAGCTATGGGTGAAGGCCGCGATCCCCGAGCGCCGGCGCAACGCCGCCGCGGTGCAGGCGCTGCTGACACTGCTCAAGACGTCGCTCGCGTCGTCGCTGTGAGCCTTGTCGCGCCGTTGTCACAAGATGGCAGTTGCTCGGAAATGACGGACCTGAGAGAAGTTCCGCCATGGATTCGACATTCGTGAAATTCGCCCTGCCCGCCCTGATCGCTCTAGTGATCTCCGCCACACCAGCCGCAGCGCTGGAGCAGAACTGCCGTTTCATCCAGGCCAAGGCCGATCGCGAAGCCTGCTATAAGCGGCAGGAGGAGGAGCTCGCGACGAAGCGCAAGTCTGTTACACCGACCAACGAGAGCAAGGCGCTCGAATCGCTGCACCAGATGCGGCAGGACGACGATGCTGTCTATCGCAGCATCCACGGCATCTGCCGCGGCTGCTGACGCTCAGCCCTTCCCGCCGCCCCAATTCCCCGCGCGCTTCTCGGCGAACGACGCGAGTCCTTCCGCGGCCTCCGCGCTCTGCCGCTTCAGTGAATGCAGCTGCACGAGCCGCGTGTAAGCGGCGTCATCCACGGCCATCCCGCCAAACGAACTCTCCAGCGCGAGCCGCTTGGTCTCGGCCATCGCCTCCGGACCGTTGGCGAGCAGCTGCTCGACCACCTTGGCGCCGGCGGCTTCGAGATCAGCCAGCGGCACGACCTCATGGACGAGGCCGATGCGGCGGGCATCTTCGGCGCCAAAGCGTTCGCCGGTGAGCGCGTAACGGCGGACTTGCCGTACACTAATGGCGTCGCAGAGCTGCGGGATGATGATCGCTGCAGTCAGCCCCCAGCGCACCTCGGTGATCGAGAACAGGGCATTGTCGGCTGCGATCACGACGTCGCAGGCCGCGATCACGCCGGTGCCGCCGCCAAAACAGCCGCCCTGCACCAGTGCCACTGTCGGGATCGGCAGCGTGTTGAGCCGCTGCACCGCCTCGAACGTCGCCCGGGACGCCGTCTCATTGGCCTCGGCCGATTGCGGCCGCACGCCGTTGATCCATTTGAGGTCGGCGCCGGCCTGAAAGTGCTTGCCGTTGCCCCGGAGCACGACGACGCGGAGGTTGGGCTTCTTCCCCAATTCGTCCATCGCGGCAAGCACGCCGGCGATCAGCGCGCCGTCATAGGCGTTGTTGACCTCCGGGCGGTTCAGCGTGACGGTCGCGACGCCACGTGCGTCGAGCGTCCACAGGACGGGGTTGGCGGTCATCGGCGATCCTCCGGTCATCTTGTTTGCCGCGCACTATGGCCGAGGCGCCCCGCGCCGATCCATATCTTTCCGGCGTGGGGCGGCCGCGCCCATCGCATGGCGGGTTGTGTCATGGTGGCGGTGGGCGGCAGCCAAGGGATTTGGGACGGGACATTACATATGCGTATCTGCATTTTCGGCTCGGGCGCCGTCGGAAGCCATCTCGCGGTCAGGCTCGCGCGCGCCGGGCACGACGTCTCATGCGTGATGCGGGGGGCGCATCTGGAGGCGGTGCGCGCGAGCGGCCTCAAGCTGCGGGTCGGCGATTCCGAGGTCACCGCCAAGGTGAACGCCTCTGGCGACCCGGCGCAGCTCGGCCCACAGGACGTGGTGATCTCTGCGCTGAAGGCGACCGCGCTCCAGGGGCTGGTTTCCAGCATCAAGCCGCTACTCCAGGACGACACCGCGATCGTCTTCGCCCAGAACGGCATTCCCTGGTGGTACGGGATCGGCCTGCCGCCGCGGCACCCGGCGCCGCCTGACATATCGTTCCTCGACCCCGGCGGGCGGCTGCGCGCCTGCATCCCGAAAGAGCGCATCATCGGCGGCGTCATCTTCTCCTCCAACGAGGTGATCGCGCCCGGCGTGGTGCAGAACCTCACACCGGACCGCAACCGCCTCTTGATCGGCGAATGCGACGACCGCAATTGCGAGCGCATCACGAAGCTCCGTAACGTCCTCAACGACGCGCGGCTGGAATCACCGCCGGTCGCCGAGATCCGCGAGGCGATCTGGTCAAAGCTGCTGACCAACATGTCGCTGTCGGTGCTGTGCCTGCTCACCGGCCAGACCGCGCGCGGCGTACGCGACGATGCTGCGTTCGCCGAGCTGATCCCGCGCATGCTGAACGAGGCCAACGATATCGCGCAGCACTTCATTCCCGAGGTCAAGCGCGTGAACCGCAGCGGCCCTGCCCCGAACCACAAGCCGTCGCTGCTGCAGGATTACGAGCTCGGCCGCGCCATGGAGATCGACGTGCTGGTCAAGGCGCCGGCCGCCTTCGCGCGCACCGCCGGCCTGTCGACGCCAACGCTCGACCTGATCGCCGCACTCGCGATCCAGAAGGCGCGCGACAAGGGGCTTTATTCCGCCTGAGCCTCAGGCGAGGTCGTCGATCCACGCCGTCAGCGTATCGAGCACCTCGGCAAGCGCCTTTTCATTGCTGCGGCTGGACTTTTTGAGGACCGCGAAGGAGTGGTCGCCGCCTTCGACCACATGCAGCGTCGCCTTCGGGCCGAGCGCCTCGATCACGGGCTTCAGGATGCTGAGATCGGCGAGCCCATCGCGCGTGCCTTGCAGGAACAGCATGGGAATCTCGACCCGGGCGAGGTGCTCGGCCCGTTCCGATGAGGGCTTCTTGTCGGCATGCAGGGGGAAGCCGAGAAAGGCGAGCCCTTTGACGCCCGGCAGCGGCGCCTTCGATTGCGCCTGAGAGGTCATCCGCCCACCGAAAGACTTGCCACCCGCGACGAGCTTCAATCCGGGGCAAAGCCGCGCCGCCTCCTCGACTGCCGCGCGGATGGCCGCGTGCGCGACCGCGGGCTGGTCGGGACGCCCCTGCTTCTTCTCCATATAGGGAAAATTGAAGCGGAGCGTCGCGATGCCTCGGTCTGCGAGGCCCTCCGCAATCTTGTCCATAGATGCATGCTGCATCCCCGCGCCGGCGCCGTGCGCCAGGACGTAGCAGGCGCGCGCGTTGGCCGGCTGTGTCAGGATCGCCGAGACCGTGCCGATGCGCGCGATGTCGAGCTTGAGCTCTTTGGTTTTGACGGCCACAATCAGATATCCCGACAGACGTGAACCCGGCCGCCTTGGTAGCGTCACCGGCGCAGCCTGAAAACACAATAATTGCTGGCGCCGACTAGCCTACCAAGCCGGCAACCGTATCAACCGAGGTGACCATGTCGTACCGCTCCTCCTGGATGACCGAAGAGCTTGACGTCTTTCGCGACCAGTTCCGCAAATTCCTGGCCAAGGATTTGGCGCCGCACGCCGAAAAGTGGCGCGAGCAGAAGATGGTCGACCGGTCCGCGTGGCGCGCGCTCGGAGAGATGGGCGCGCTGCTGTCGAGCGTGCCGGAGGAATATGGCGGCTTGGGCGCGACCTTCGCTTATGAAGCCGCGGTGCTGGAAGACCTCGAGAGCACGGTGCCTGAGGTCACGACCGGCGTCTCCGTGCACAGCGCCATCGTCGCCCACTACATCCTCAACTACGGCTCGGAGGAGCAGAAGAAGCGCTGGCTGCCGAAGATGGCCTCGGGCGAGATGGTCGGCGCCATCGCCATGACCGAGCCCGGCACCGGCTCGGATCTCCAAGCCGTCAAGACCACCGCCAAGAAACAGGGTAATTCCTACGTCATCAACGGCCAGAAGACTTTTATTACCAACGGCCAGGCCGCCGATCTCGTCATCGTCGTTGCCCGCACCGGCGACGTCGGCGCCAAGGGCATCTCGCTGATCGTGGTCGAGACCGCGGGTGCGGATGGTTACAAGCGCGGACGCAACCTCGATAAGATCGGCCTGCATGCCTCCGACACGTCAGAACTGTTCTTCGATAATGTGCAGGTAGCCCCGGAAAACCTGCTCGGCAAGGAAGAAGGCCAGGGTTTTGCGCAGCTGATGCAGCAATTGCCGCAGGAGCGGCTGTCGCTCGCGGTCGGCGCCGTCGCCTCGATGGAGCGCGCGATCAAGCTCACCACCGAGTACACCAAGGAGCGAAAGGCGTTCGGCAAGCCGCTGATGGATTTCCAGAACACCGCCTTCACGCTCGCCGAACGCAAGACCGAAGCGATGATCGCCCGCGTCTTCGTCGATTGGTGCATCGAGCGACTGATCGCCAAGGACCTCGACACCGTCACGGCGTCGATGGCGAAATATTGGTGCTCGGACAAGCAGGTCCAGACCGCCGACGAATGCCTCCAGCTGTTTGGCGGCTACGGCTACATGCAGGAATACCCGATCTCGCGCATCTTCATCGATTCCCGCATCCAGAAGATCTATGGCGGCACCAACGAGATCATGAAGCTCTTGATCGCAAGGTCGCTGTAGCTCACCCCGCCAAGGCGATCATGGAGGGATGCGACTGACGCGCGTCCGTCAAAAGCGAGACGGCCTTCGGCGCGATTGCTGCACCGCCGGCTTCGATGGTACAGCCTTTGCTCGGTCACCAACGAATTCAGATCGGTCGAAGCTGCTTGTCACGTGTGGTTCCCCGCCATAGGCTGCCCGTCATCGGCAGCCGCCGTCTGGTCTCGCTTGCATCGGGAGAATTGCGCATGGTTCACGTCTCGCGACGGAAACTGCTTCAGCTTGCGGCTGTCGCGCCATCTGCAATGTCCGCGGCCTGGACGTCGGCTGCATCCGCCGCGACCGGAAAGAAGATCCTGACCGCGGTGATGCAATCGGACCTTCGCGTTACCGATCCCGGCTTCACGACGGCCATCATCACCCGCGACCATGGCTACATGGTCTACGATACGCTGCTCGGCATCGATTCCAGCTTCAAGGTGCAGTCGCAGATGGCTGACTGGACCGTATCGGCGGACAAGTTGACCTACACCTTCACCTTACGCGACGGCCTGAAGTGGCACGACGGCGCGCCGGTGACGGCGGAGGATTGCGTCGCCTCGCTGAAGCGCTGGGGCACGAGCGTCGACGGCATGGCGCGCAAGCTGATGGACTTCACGGCAGGCATCGAAGCCGCGGACGCCAAAACGATCGTCCTCAAGCTGAAGGAGCCCTATGGCCTGGTGCTGGAGACGATCGCCAAGCCATCGTCGATCTGCGCCTTCATGATGCCCAAGCGGCTTGCGGAGACCCCGATCACCAAGCAGATTCCGGAGCAGATTGGCTCCGGCCCGTTCAAGTTCGTCGCGAGCGAATTCCAGCCCGGCGTGAAAGCGGTCTACGAAAAGAACACCGACTATGTGCCGCGCAAGGAGCCGGCCGAATGGACATCGGGCGGCAAGGTGGTGAACGTCGACCGCGTCGAATGGATCACGATGCCGGACGCGCAGACCGCGCTCAACGCGCTGCAATCAGGCGATGTCGATTTCGTTGAAACGCCGCCGTTCGACATGCTACCCGCGCTCGAATCCAATCCGGACATCACCGTTTCGATCCTGAACAAGTTCGGCTTCCAGTCGTTCGGCCGGATGAACTTCCTGCATCCGCCATTCGACAATGTGAAGATCCGCCGCGCCGCGATGCTCGCGATCAACCAGAAGGACGTGCTCGACGCGCAGATCGGCAATCCCAAATACTACAAGTTCTGCGGCGCATTCTTCATCTGCGATACGCCGCTGGCCAGCGACGCCGGCGGCGAGACCCTGGTCAAGGGCAATGGCATGGCGGACGCCAAGAAGGCGTTGGCCGAGGCCGGTTATGACGGCTCGCCCGTGGTGATCCTGGCGCCAACCGACCAGATCCTACTGAAAGCGCAGCCGGTCGTGGTCGCACAGCTCCTGCGCGAGGCCGGCTTCAAGGTCGATCTTCAGGCGATGGACTGGCAGACCGTGGTCACCCGCAGGGCGATCCAGAAGCCGCCGAAGGAAGGCGGCTGGAACATGTTCTTCACCTACCAGGGCGCGGCCGACTCCTTGAACCCGCTGGTCAACGTCCCGATGGTCGGCAAGGGCACGAGTGGCGGCTGGTACGGCTGGTCCGAGGACCCCAAGCTCGAGCAGCTGCGCGACGCCTTTGCCCGCGCCACCTCGCCCGAAGAGCAAAAGAAGATCGCCTTCGACGTGCAGAGGGAGGCCTACGATCAAGTGATCTACGTCCCGCTCGGCCAGTTCCAGGCACCGAGCGCATGGCGCAAATCGCTCACCGGCGTGATCGACGGCCCGGCAACGCCGATGTTCTGGAATGTGGACAAGAACGAGTGAGCTGCAGCCCCTCTCCGTTCTTGCGGGGAGAGGCGAAGCCCTAATTCGGATGCCACCAGCGGCCGGCGATCACGACGCCTTCGGAGACGATCTTGCGATCACCGATGAGGTGCTCGCCGACCACGTCCTCATAATCGAACTGGCCTTGTTTGACCGAGATCAGCGTCGCGTCGCCGACGCTGCCCGGCTTGAGGCTGCCGAGCTCGGGCCGGCGCAGCGCCATCGCGGCGTTGACCGTCGAGGTTGCGATGACGTCGGACAGTGGCATGCCCATGCACAAAAATTTCGACAGGGTGGTCACCTGGTCGAAAGCCGGGCCGTCGATGCAGAGCTGATGGATGTCGGACGAGATCGTGTCCGGATAGAAGCCGTTGGCAAGCATGGCGCGCGCGGTCTTGAAGGCGAACGAGCCCTTGCCGTGGCCGATGTCGAACAGCACGCCGCGCTCTCGTGCGTCCAGCACCGCCTTCTTCACCGTGCCCTGCGCGGTCGCGGGCGTATTCGGGAACGGCCTGAACGCATGGGTGAGCACGTCGCCAGGGCGCAGGCGCGCCAGCACCTCCTCATAGCTCGGCGGCGGATGGTCGATATGCGCCATCAGGGGCATGCCGACCTCGTCGGCGACCTGGAGCGCGATATCGAGCGGCACGGTCCCCGACGTGCCCGATGAGTGCAGTCCGACGCGCACCTTGATGCCGACGATGAGATCGCGATTGGCATCCGCAACCTGGGCCGCCTCGATCGGATTCATCAGCCGCAATTCCTCGCTTTCGCCGACCATGGTCCGGTGCGAGAAGCCGAAGATGCCGGCATGCGAGACATGCAGATAAGCGAGGATGCGGACCTGGCTCGGCTCGATCACATGCTTGCGGAAACCTGCGAAATTGCCGGGGCCCGCGCTGCCGGTGTCGACCGCGGTGGTGACGCCGGAGAGGCGACAAAATTCCTCGGCATCGATGCCGAGCGAGGTGCCGCCCCAATAGACATGGGTATGGAGATCAATCAGCCCCGGCGTCACGATATAGCGCGAGACGTCGCGCACCTCGGTCGCCGGATCCGCCTTCAATCCGCTGCCCACCGCAGCAACCTTGCCGCCCGAGAAGGCGACATCAGTCACGGCATCGAGCTTCTGGGACGGGTCGATTACCCGCCCCCCGCGCAGGATCAAGTCGAAAGGCATCATCATCTCCGGGTAGGGCAGTGAGGCGTGACCGCCATGTCGGCGGAGCCAGGAAGGAAGTTGCCTGCTTCTAGCAACTTTTGCGCCGACCAGCGCAGCAATCAGCGACGATCGCCCATGAAAAAATGGCGATCAAAATGGCGATCCGGGGACGACTCGAACTTCCGACCTACGGTTTAAGAAACCGCTCTCAGTTCAACAATATCAGGCGCTTAGGGCCGTCGTGCTGCAGATGTGCTGCGTCGACAACCCACGGCAAACGGTTCGCGCGGGAGAGGCAACGACCGTTCTGCACCAACTGCGGTCCGGGCTAGGACTGTTGCGCCCACTGTAGCGCGATGCGGAGGAGCAGCGTCCAAGTGTCCGGTGCTCGTCATCGTGCGTGTTCGGAAAACCGGCGCGGGCGATCGAAAGACGATGTGCGCAGCAACCGCAAGAATCGGGGCGTTCTGTCCATACCCGATCTCGGAGCTCGACTAATGACGATAACTCGCACGCAGGGTGCCATATCCGCGGCACTATGGGCCGCAATCCTGATCGCCATCATCGTCCTGATTGCTCTGGACGTTCCGGAAATATAAGCGGACGCCAGCTGTCGTGCGTCTAGCTCCGTTGGAGATTTCAGTTCCAAGTCGACGACACCGTGCCTGGTAAGCATTGCCGGCATCGAACGCGAATGCACGCATCTGCCTTTGCGCTGATCGACGACCTTGGACTTGTTCATTCGGATTCCGACTTCACGTGCGAAGCGGAAACATCCGCGGCCTAATGAAAAGACGGCGAGCGTGCACTCGGCGAACATGGGGTCGTCGGCAGTTCACCGGCCAATGAGTGTCCGGCGAAAGGCCGAGACGTGGCCGAAATCATGTAGCTGGAGAAAAAACGATGGAACGATTGAAATTGCTTGGCGTGATCGCTCTTTGCGCTGCCTTGGCATCGGGAACGGCTGCCTCTGCGCGTGGCGGTGGACATGGGGGCGGTGGACATGGGGGCGGTGGCGGACATTTCGGAGGCGGCGGCGGATTTCACGGTGGTGGACACTTCGGAGGCTTCCATGGCGGAGTTGCTCATTTCGGGACCGCTGGCGGCTTCCACGCGCCGGGCGGTCTCCATCGGGCCGGGCGTTCCGTCGCTGCCGGCACCGGCTTCCATGGCGATCATTTTCATCATGCCGGGTTCGGGCATCGTGTCCGCCACGGCGGAGGTCTTGGCCTTGGCGGAGCCTTCGCACTGGGCGCGTATTCGGGCGGGCCTTACTATGACGGCTACGACGACGGATTCTACGGCGATTACGACGACTCCGCTGATGGGTCCTCCTATTGCCAGCAAAAATATCGCTCGTACGACCCGGCTTCGGGAACGTATCTCGGCTACGATGGCAAGCGCCACCCGTGCCCCTAGCTCATGTGATGACATCTTGGAGCCGTGCTCGCCGGCACTTCAGGAATCCCTGAGATCGCCGACGACGCACGGCCCGAGTGCCGGCGCATTCGCTATTCTCCCCAAAAGCAACATGGTTGTAACGATTGTCTTTGGGAAGCTGCCGATCAATCAGCCTATGATACGTGGCATTACGGAACCGCCGCGCTCCGAACTGTGCGAACCACTCTCGCAGGCATCCGTCCAGAAGCAACGCCGGCCCTCCGGACCGGCGCGGCGCCGCAACTGAAGGCGACTCCGGTTAAGGCTGCTGGACGGCTGTTGCAACCATCCTTGACAACCAATCTTCCACGGAAAGGCCGGCCTTCCTGGCCCTGGCACTTACTTCGTCGACCATTGACGGCTTCAAGGGGACATTGAGGATGATCTCGGAAGCCTCTTCTACATCATAAACGAGCACTGTTACGCGACTCGCGAACCGACGAACCATTGCAGTCTTGTCGGCGTCCGAAAGGCTATTGTCCCTGGCGACAGTTGGGCAATACGCTCCGATCAAGTGATCGATGATCAGGGTCTTTGACAGGCCGAGACGCCTGAGCGCGTCGATGCTTGAGTTCAAGCGGCCGGGATCGTCCATTGCGTTGCCGAACGGAAGTAACTTCTGAACCTCCGCCCTCTTTGCCGGCGTCGTCTCGTCAATAGGTTCCGGGCATTCGAAGCTCATCTTCGCCGCTTGCGCCGGAAGTGTGGCTCCCAGCATCAACGCGAGTGCCACACCTGTCTTTGCAAGATGTTCCATGGCAAGCGTCCGCGCCCTCATACAATGTTTCGATTCGCGTCCTCTTCTTCGACGTGCCGCAAGCGGCTGCGACGTCTCCTAGAGTGTAGCCCGGAAGCCCTTCGCCGTCTTTTTTGCTTCAGCGACGACTTTCCGGAATGCACGGTTCGATGTGAGCCTAGCGCCGTTGCGCACCAATGTCGCACTTGAATATCGGACTTGGCAGTCACTGCGGCGTCAACTGCGGCAAGGCCTTCACCAAGAATCGAGGAGAAGAACGTCTTTCACGGGTGCGAGCATTGCTACGACCGAGAGAGAACCGTCTGAGCCATGCAGTCTGAGCAAAAACCGAGCAAAATTTTTGCTTTGCCCCTGGCGGCATAAAGCTAAGTCGTTGGAAAAATGGCGATCCCGGGATAGGTCCAACCGAGGAAAATTCCTGATCCGCGACGATCATTCGATCGCCGATCGCGACATCTCCGCAGGATTCGAAGCGCCGACCGGTGCGCTCCCCATAGGACTTACCGGATGGAATTACTTTAAGATGGCGATCACGAGTGACCACCGGCGCGTTCCGGTCGACACAATCACAATGTACTCGACGCTACTGCTTGTAATTACACGGACTGGGCGAAGCAGACGGAATCAGGGAAATCGGCGCGCATGAACCGGCCGTCGAACAAACGGAGAAAATCGGGATACACCCAATTCTATTGAACTCTTCGACGTTCTGACGCTGGCGATCCCGGGAAGACTCGAACTTCCGACCTACGGTTTAGGAAACCGTCGCTCTATCCGGCTGAGCTACGGGACCGCGGAACCCGCGGGACGGGTTCGGCCCCCTCATAGCAGAGCAAGATGCGGTTCGCCAGCCGCAAGGCGGGCCAGATCATCGTCAACCTAAACGGGACGTGCTGTACAATCGCCTCCAGATCCCTCTCGGCGGAGCAGCCCACATGATCGAAAGCATCAGCGCCGTCACGCTCGGCACTCATAACATGGGGCGCGCCGTGCAGTTCTATCGTTCGCTGGGGTTCGAGCTGGTATACGGCGGCGAGGCTGCTGCATTCACAAGCTTTCGCGCCGGCACCGGTTATCTCAACTTGACTGCGCAGCCGGACGACAAGCGCTGGTCCTGGTGGGGCCGCGTCATCTTCCACGTCGCCGATGTCGACGGGGCCTACGCGCGCGTACGCGCCGCCGGATGGCAGCCGTCGACCGCGCCGCGCGATGCAGAATGGGGTGAGCGCTACTTCCATCTCACCGACCCCGACGGCCATGAACTCAGTTTCGCGCGACCGTTGTCCTGACCGCATAAGTCACATCCGCTGACGTTCGCAATGCGCAAGTAGCGCTGTCTCAGCCGCTGTGGCAAGCTCGGCGCGGTTTCCTCAAGCGAGAATTGTATCTGGGTTCTAACGAGGGAGGACGACCATGGTAACCTACGTCGTGCTGGGGAGCTTCACTGATCAGGGAGCCCGCAACGCCAAGGACTCGCCGAAGCGGGCCGACGCCTTCAAGGAGATGGCCAGAACGTTCGGCGTAACCGTGAAAGAGATCGTCTGGACGCAGGGACGATATGACGTTGTGACCCTTATCGAGGCTCCGGACGAGGCTGCCGCGATGTCGCTCAGCCTTAGTCTCAGCGCACTCGGCAATGTCCGCACCGAAACGCTGCGCGCGTTTTCGGCAGCAGACATGACAAAGATAGTTGGCAAGATGCTCTGACGCTCAAGCCCGTGCGAGCGCACTGGACCTGGGATGGCAACCCCGGGAAGGGGCTTCTCATGCCCTGATATTGTTCTCGCGCACGACCTTGCCCCAATAGGCGACCTGCGCGTCGAAGAAGGTCTTGAACGCAGGCCCGTCCTCGAGCAGCAGCGTCATCTGCTGCGTCTCTCTGAGCTGCGCGGCAGTTGCGGGCTCGCTCAGGATCTCCCTGGTTGACGCCGCCATCGCCGAGACGATGTCGGGCGGCGTGCCCGTGGGCGCGAAGATGCCCCACCATGCCAGCGTCTCGAAATCCGGGAAGCCGGCCTCGATCGCGGTCGGCGTATCCGGGAGGAGCGGCAGCCGCGTACGGCCGAGTTGCAGGATCGGACGCAGCAGATTGGTGCCGAGCTGGGCTGCGACCAGTGCCGCCGATCCCGCGATGAGATCGACATGGCCGCCAAGCACGTCGTTCATGGCAGGCCCGCCACCGCGATAGGGCACGTGGGTAATCTCGACGCCCGCCCTGCTGCCGAGCACGGTCATCGCGAGATGGCCGAGTGTGCCGATGCCGACGGAGGCGTATTTCACCGCACCCGGGGTCGCCTTGCAGGCGGCCACAACGTCGGCAAAGCTCTTGTAGGGCCGGCTTGCGTTGGCCGCGATCACGTAAGGCGCGGTGCCGACCAGGAAGACCGGCATCAGCTCGCGCTCGACGTCGACCGGCGGCTTGTCGAGGATCGACGGGATCACCGCGTGGGAATCGAAGGTGACGAGGAACGACGAGCCATCCGGCGGGCTCTTGGCGACCTGCGCCGCCCCGAGAGCGCCGGCCGCACCCGACTTGTTCTCGACCACGACGACGCGGTTGAGCCTGGTTTGCAGATTGCTCTGGAGGAGCCGCGCCATCGCGTCGGTCGAGCCGCCCGGCGGAAACGGCACCACCAGCGTGATCTTGCCGGCCTGCGCCTTCGCCGGCGTCATTGCGAGGATGGCCGGCGCTGCCAGCAGCGCGCGGCGTGTGATGGTCATGGTCGCCTCCCTTTTTATTTTGCGCCTGGCTTTTTGCTCTTTGGCGCTTTAGGTCGTCCCGAAACCCGACCCCGCTTTCTTGTACTCAGGTCGCGGCGGACTGAAGATGTCCAGCACGCGGGCGCCGTCAGGGCCAGCACGCATGGTGTGTGGCACGTTGCCAGGCGTGCGCCAGAAATCGCCCTTCTTCACCGAGATTTCCTCGTCGCCCTGGACGCGGATCGCGGAGCCGTCGAGCAGCACGCCCCATTGCTCCTCGGGATGATGATGCAGCGTGCCTTGCGCATGCGGCGCCAGCGTCACCACCGACAGCATCGCCTGGTCGCCGGAGAAGATGCGCGTGGTCACCCCGCCGCTAGTTCGCGAAACAGCCCGTCGGCGGCATCATCGAGATTGTGAAATTCTTCCCTCTGGCTCACGCCATCCTCCCTTGATCAGGACTTGCCGTAGGAGCCCTGGTAGCGGCCCTCGCGGATCGTTTTCAGCGTTTCCTCCTCGCGCGCGATCTGGGCGCGCACTGCTTCCAGCAGCGCCGCGGCGCCTGCGGCGGGAAACGACACCACGCCGTCCTCGTCGCCGACCACGATGTCGCCGGGCGAGATCACGCTGCCGCCGATCGTAACAGGCACGTTGATGTCACCGGGACCGTTCTTGTAGGGGCCGCGGTGGATCACCGCGCGGGCGAAGCAGGGAAAGTCGTCCCCAGCGAAGGCTGCGACATCGCGGATCGCGCCGTCGATCACGTAACCTTCCGCTTTGCGCCACTGCGCGATGTTCTTCATGATTTCGCCGACCAGCGCCCGGGTCTCGTCGCCGCCGCCATCGACCACGATGACGTCGCCAGGACCGACCAGCTCGAGCGCGCGGTGGATGGCGAGATTGTCGCCGGGCCGCGTGCGCACCGTGAAGGCCGTCCCGATCAGCTTGCCGCTGCGGTGATAGGGTTTTAGCCCGACCGCGCCCGGCAGCCGGGCCAGATTGTCGGAGATGATCGACGTCGGTGCGACCCTGAAGCCTTCGATGATGGCGGCCGGCGGTTTCGGCACAGAGTTCGCAGCGATGGTGATGGTCATACGTTCAGTCCTTCCGTGATGTCTCTTAGTCAGCGTGCGCCTTCGAGGGCATGATGCGGAACGCGCGCCCCTCCTTCATCCAAGCCGCGCGCTCGTCGCGCAACAGCGTGCGGCGGACTTTTCCGGAATCATCGCGCGGCGGGGCGCTGACGATCTCGAAGCTCTCCGGATGTTTGTAGCGGCTGAGCTTGTCCTTCAAAAAATATGCCATGCCGTCGGCGATCGCCTGGCCGTCCGCATCGGCCTCCGGCTCGATGATCGCGTGCACACGCTGGCCGAACTCCGGATCGGGCAATCCCACCACCACGCAGGAGCGCACGCCGGGACAGGCAGAGACCGCGGCCTCGACCTCGGCCGGATAGATGTTGGCGCCGCCGCGCAGTACCATGTCGGCGAGGCGGTCGCCAAGATAGAGATAGCCTTCGGCGTCCAGCCTGCCGATATCGCCCAGCGATTCCCAGCCATCTGTGCGCCGCTTCGGTTCGGCACCAAGATAGTGATAGGTGGCATCCTTGCCGTCATTGTTGAGGAAATAGATTTCGCCGGTCTCGCCCGGCGCGACGTCGTTGCCGTCCTCGCCAACGATGCGCAAGCGCGCCATCTCGCCGATCTTGCCGACCGAGCCCTTGTGCGTCAGCCATTCCGTGCCGGAGATGATGCAGGAGCCTTGTCGCTCGGTGCCGCCATAGAGCTCCCAGATCCGCTCCGGCCCGAGCCAGGCGATCCAGTTCTCCTTGAGCCAGGGCGGCATCGGGGCGGCCATGTGAAACACGGTCTCAAGGCTCGACACATCGTAGGCATTGCGCACGCTCTCCGGCAGCGCCCAGATCCGGTGCATCATGGTCGGCACGAAATTGACCCATTGCACACGCTCGCGTTCGATCAGGCGCAACGTCTCCTCCGCGTCGAACTTGACGAGGCCGGTGAGCTGGCCGCCGCCGAACAGCGCAAAATGCGACAGGATGAACGGCGCATTGTGGTAGAGCGGGCCCGGATTGAGCAGTGACGCGCCGGTGGGAATGTTGAGCGGCAGCGCGGCGACGGTGTCGGTCACGGCCGGCTGGTGATCGAGGATCACCTTTGGCCGGCCGGTCGAGCCGCCGCTGGTCATGGCCTTCCAATAGCGAGCCACCGGCGGGGTGAGCTGCTCGTCGGAAAACCCGTCCGGCACGAAATCCGCCGGCAGACGGTTCGGCGCATTCCAGTCGGCTTCGCCACCGACCACCAGCGCCGGCTTCAGAATATCCAGCACGGCAGCGGCCTCGCCGCGCGGCAGCCGCCATGACAGCGAGGTCGGCGTCGCCCCGCATTTCCACACCGCAAAGCTGGTTTCGAAGAACGCATTGCCGTTGGGGAGGCCGATTGCGACGAAATCGCCTGGCTTGACGCCCTTGGCGGCAAATGCCCGCGCCCGACGGTTGGCGCCGCGCTCAAGCTCGTCCCATGTCAGCGTGTCCTGCCCATGGCGGACGGCGATCGTGCCTTGCGGTTTGCGTTGCGCGTACCAGCGCGGCACGTCGGACAGGGGCAGCAGCATCAGGCGTTTCCACTTCGTCTTCTTGGCGGCGCCTCATGGTGAGGCGCTCACGGGGCGAAGTGTAACAGCCGGATCCAACCCTTCAAGGTGCCTGCCTTCAAGGGATCAGCGCTCCGCCCCGCAGCCCGGAATATCGAACAGCGCCGCAAGACCGCATTTCGAGGTCAGCATTTTGTCGCCATCATGGCCGACTCCTGCGACATCCCACACCCTGTGATTGGGTATGCCGTGGTCGCGCTTGGCCATCGCGTCCACATAGGCGTGGCCGCGGGCGTAGCGATAGGGGCCTTGCGCCTTGGCCATGCAGCTCTTGTCGAGCGCGGGATGCTCCGGATTGGTGTCGAGCGTGCCCAGCAAATAGATCACGTCGCGCGCGACATAACGCTGCTCCAGCGCAGCCGGCGTTGCATCCGCAAGATAGGGCGGACGCTCGTCCATGCCGTATTTCCAGTTGTTGTAGCCCGCGCAGGATGCGGCGATTTGAGGCACGGGTCGTTCAGTGCTGAAATACGCATAGGACGACGGGTTGGCGACGACATAGCGGACATCGATGTGCTGGCGCGATAGCGCTGCCTCGCCCTTGCCGGCAATGGCGTAACGCTGCGCGACCTGGCCGCCGCCGGAATGGCCGGCGACCACGACCTGCTTCAGGTTCGGGAAGATGCGCCGGTCGGACAGTTTTGCAAGGATCGCATCGAGCGCCTCGAAGGAAGACACCGGATTCGGCGCAAGCGCCGCATCGCCGCCCTCCCATCCCTCCAGCGACCAGCGCAGCGTTTCCGCGGGCAGCTTGTGCGCTTCGATATCGATCTCCGCGAGAAATTGCGGCACGATCATCAGCGTGGCCTTGCCGTCATTGCCCGCCGCGACCTGGGCGGTGTTGGCTGAAATATAATATTCGTCGGCGTTGCGCAGGCGTCCGTGCAGCACGATGATCGCCCGCGAAATCGCCGGCAGCGGCATCGACCAGTCGCTGGACATATACAGCGGCAACATCCCCTGGCCGCCGACCGCAAGCCGCGCATCGGCGACGACCTTCACCGGCTTGCGGTTGGGTGCATCCTCGTCCGCGGCGCGCGCATGGCCGCAAATGAGCGTCAACGCGATTGCGGCAAGACCAGCCAGCGCTCTCATGTCGTCCCCTTTTTTGAAATCAAATCGATAAAACTCTACGCGCATCGCACGGCGCGCGGCTGTGACTCCCGCGCCACGTCAAGCAAAAATGTCAGCATTACGGCCATGAAATTCCCGGGTTCCATGGGTGACAAGCCGGCGATAAAGGGGCAAAAATCCGTCTCGACTCAGTTCGGGTTGAGTTTTGCAAGGAATGCTCTCGTAGAATGTCGTCCGTGTTTGCATTGCGTCGTGCGGCGCCGCTTCTCGTTGCCGCAGCAGGATTTTTTCTGCTGACGCCGGCGCATGTCCACGCCCAATGGTGGAAGCGTGCCCCGGTCGATTTCGAGGAATGCGCCGACGCCGCCGAGAGGGCCGCGTCCAAGACCGAGAAAACATCGGCGCTTGCAGACTGCAACGCCAAGTTCGCCGGCCGCCGCAAGACCGGCGGCGGTTACACCTATTACGACTTCCTGCAGGACCGCACCTTCGACATTGCCGGACCCAATCCGACGCCGGACGAGCAGAAGAAGATCGACGAATCCTACACCGCTTATCTCGCCAATCAGCGCCGCAGCACTGTCGTGGCCGACGCCCTCGCGCGCCAGCAGCAGGACCAACAGGCGCAGCAGGTCCAGCAGGTCGCGCTGCGAACCGACGTCGTGCGCGTGCCGGTTCCGGTCGAACGACCGAAGGTTTTGCAGACTGCGGGCCAGCGACCGAAGGGCGCACCCTGCACCAAGGGTGCGTTCTCCTGCGAATGGCCGCGTTTGTCCGAGAGCTTGAACGATATCAAGAAGCTGTTCAGCCCGACGCCGAGCAAGCCAGCGAAGAAGAGCTGAGGCGCGGCCTCAACCGTCATTGCGAGCGCACCTTCTCAGTTCGGATGCTTCTTCTTACTGCGCTTGGATGCGGGCACCGTTGGAATCGCCGGCGCTGTGGTCGGTGAATTGCTCAGCGCCGACCTGCTCTCCTGCAATCGCCTGTCATAGCCGGGAGAGTTCATAACCGTCGGCGGCCTCGCAAAGGCGAGCGTCGTTGCGCCGCAGAGCGCAGCCAGCACCAGGCCAATTGTCAAACAACGCTTCATCGCGTTCTCCATCGCGCTCAAGCCGACCTGCGAATCTGCTGCGGCGTCAGGCCGGGCGGGCCCGCGGCCGCCGTCTCGGCGTCCTTGATCAGCGCAACAATGCGGCGCATCAACGGCACATCGACCTTGTTCTGTTCGGCAAGCGCAATGACCGCACCCTGGAGATAGTCGATCTCCGTCTTGCGGCCCTGCTTCAGATCCTGCCACATCGAGGAGCGCGCCTCGGGATCGATCTTCATCGTGCGGCCCAGGATCGCACCGAAAATCATGTCGGGCAATCGCAGCAAGGTCGGCGTCCAGTTTGCCGGGATCGGCGTCGCCGACACCGGCGCGATGCCGGCGGCCTTCAGCGCGGCCAGCCCCTCCGCCATCTGGTCGGCGAACAATCTTCGCCAGTCGCGATTCGCCAATTGCGCGGCGAGCGGCATGTCGGACAGCGCGCTGAGCGCGTTGTTCAAATTGATGATCAGCTTGCCCCATTGCACGCCGGTGATGTCGCGGCTCGCGCGCACGGTGAGACCAGGCACCGAAAGAGCTGCGGCGGTGTTGTCCGCATCCTCGCCGACATGAATGTCGCCGGAGGTGGAACGGTGGAAACGCCCCTCTCCCATGGCGATCACGTTGAACGGCACCATGCCCGCCAGCACGCGCCGGCCGCCGAGACGCTCTTGCAGCACCGCGACATTGCCGACGCCGTTCTGCAGTGAGACGATGACGGCATCCTGCGGCGCATGCTGGGCGATCTGGTCCGCGACATCAGCCGTGTCGGCGCTCTTCACCGTGACCAGCACGATGCCCGCGCTGTGGAAGATCGCGGGATCCTCCGACAGCGCGAGCTGGCCGGCACCGAGCTTGTTCTCGGAGCCGTCGAAATCGGTCAGCCGCAGGCCGTACCGCTCGATCTCGGTTTTCACCCGCGGTCGCGCCAAAAGTGCAACGCGGCGATCGGCCGCCGCGAGCATGCCGCCGACGAAACAGCCGATGGCGCCCGCACCGGCCACCACGATCGATCGATCCGTAACCACCTGGCTTGCCCCCTGAATGACCGGCCCTCGATAGCAGAGCCGATGCGGGCTGCCCATCGCCGGTTGCGGCGCAATCGCCTTGTAACCGTCATGAGAGCCTCATATGTTTTGGCAAGGGGCTTGTCACCGGCAGGAGAACGCCATGGGTTTACTCGACGTCCTCAACGGCATGCAGAACGGCCCGCGCGGCCCAAGCGCGCCGAGTTCACAATCCTCATCCGGCGGCGGCATGTCGCCCATGACCATGGCGATCCTTGGCCTGCTCGCCTGGAAGACTTTCAAGCATTTGACAACTGGCCAGCCGGGCGCGGCGCCGCAGACGGCGCCGACCTCCGTGCCGCCGCCGGTGAATGCGGGCCCGGGCGGAGGCCCGGGTGGCGCGCCAGGTGGTGCTCTTGGCGGCGGTGGCGGCCTTGGTGACATGCTCAAGGGCGGCCTCGGTGGCCTGCTCGCGGGCGGCGCGGCCGGCAGCGTGCTCAGCGGCGGGCTCGGCGATCTCCTCAATCAGCTCCAGCAGGGCGGCCACGGCGAGACCGCGAATAGCTGGGTCGGCAAGGGCGAGAACAAGCCGATTGCGCCCGGCGATCTCGCCAACGCACTCGGCGCCGACCAGATCCAGAGCCTGTCCGCCCAGAGCGGCCTGTCGCGCGACGAGCTGCTCTCCGGCCTCAGCCAGTACCTGCCGCAGGTGGTCGACCATTTGACGCCGGACGGCCGGCTGCCAACCGAGAACGAGGTCTCGGGCAGAGTCTGATTTTAGTCAAACCGAGGGGAGCACTGACATGAGCATGGGCGGCATCTTGTGGATCATCGTCGTCGGCTTCATCGCCGGCCTCATTGCGCGTTTTCTGTCGCCGGGACCGAACAACCCGTCAGGCTTCATCCTGACCACCATCCTCGGCATCGTCGGCGCGTTTCTCGCGACCTTCATCGGCCAGGCCATCGGCCACTACGGTCCCGACCAGGGTGCCGGCTTCATCATGGCCACCATCGGCGCCGTGGTCGTGCTGTTCATCTGGCACCGGCTGGTGGCGAGCGGCGTGATCAAGGGGTGACGGCGTAACGAAGGGGACAAGCCCCCCCTCATACTCCGTCATTGCAAGGAGCCGTTGCGACGAAGCAATCCAGACTGTCCCCGCGGACACGTTCTGGATTGCTTCGCTTCGCTCGCAATTGTGCAAGTTCAGGTAATCAAATGCATGCCCGCGTCCATCCGCACGACCTCGCCGGTCATGTTGCTCGACGCCGGCATTGCCAGGAAGCAGACGAGCTGCGCGATGTCGTCGGCGGTTGACGCGACCTTCAGCGGCACCTTTGCCACTACGCTGTCGCGCACCTGCTTTGCTCCGGCCTCGCCGCGGCCCTTGGTGAACCAAGGCGTGTCGATATAGCCGGGGCACACCGTGTTGACGCGGATCAGCGGCGCCAGCGCACGGGACAGCGACAGCGTCATCGTGTTCAGCGCGCCCTTGCTCGCGGCGTACGCAATCGACGAGCCGACGCCGCTGATACCGGCCACTGAAGAGATGTTGACCACCGCCGACGGCCGCTCCGAAGCCTTCGCGCCGGCCTCGAGCAGGCTGCGTGCCGCGCGCACCATCTGGAACGGGCCGATGGTGTTGACGCCGTACAAGCGCTGGAAATCTTCCGCCGACAATCCGTCGAGATCGGCATGGGCGACATGCTTGGTGGTGCCGGCATTGTTGACGAGGATGTCGAGCCGGCCCCAGCCGCTCGCTGCCGCGACGATCTTGCGGCAATCCTCATCCTTTGAAACGTCGCCCTGCGCGACCAGAACTTCCGCAGCGCCGGCCTTGCGGCAGAGTTCTGCCGTAGCCTCTGCTTCCTTCTGGCTCGAGGAATAGTTGATGACGAGCCGCGCCCCGCTTCGCGCGAGAATTTCAGCGGTCGCGGCGCCAAGGCCAGATGCGGACCCCGTCACGATTGCGCACAAACTGTCCTTAGCCATCCGGATTTCCTTCCCGTTATTGAATTGCAGGCGCCCTGTTTAGCGAGTTTGCCGCGCCCTGCAAATCAAGCAAACTCCGCTAAGCGGAATTAGTCCAGAGTGATCCCTTTGCCTATGCCGGCGTCGCAGATGGACCTGCGATCAACGCTTGTCAGGGCCATGGCTTTTTTCGATCATCGGGCGCAAGAAGAAGCCGCGCGCCGGCCCGTGGGGTGGGACGCGCCAATGGTAAAACACGGGGAACGCTGTGGCGGAGAGTGACAATATCGTCGTCGAGACCGCGGAGAAAATCTTCGCCGATCTCGCCGATCCGCAGACCATCAACAACGACAAGAAGGATTCGTGGCAGGCGCCGCTGTGGCAGGCGCTGAGCGAAGCCGGCCTCCCCTTGGCGTGGGTGCCTGATGACCTCGGCGGCTCCGGCGCGAGCCTTGCGGACGGCTTTGCACTGCTGAATGCCGCCGGCCGCTTCGCAGTCGCGGTTCCCCTCGCCGAGACCATGCTCGCGGGCTGGCTATTGGCGCAGGCGGAGGTCGCTTCCCCCGCGGGTGAGATGACGGTGCTGCCGGCATCCCCAAAGGATCGCATCACGCTCGATGCCGACGGTTCGCTCTCCGGCCGTGCCCGCGGCGTTCCGTTTGCGAAGGCGGCCAAGCATTTTGCCGTGCTGGCGCGTGGCAAGGACGGCGTCTCGATCGCACTGGTCGATGCGAGCAAGGGCCGGACCGAATCCGGACTCAATGTCGGCTACGACCACAGCGACACCGTCACGCTCGACAAGGTGCAGCCGATTACAATCAAGCCCGCACCAAAGGGCTTTGACCAGACCAAACTGATGCTGATCGGCGGCGTCGCGCGCAGCCTTCAGATCGCCGGCGCGCTGGAAGCGATGCTCGACATCTCCGTTCGCTACTCCAACGAGCGTGTCGCCTTCGAGAAGAAGATCTCGAAATTCCAGGCCGTGCAGCACAATCTCGCGCGCCTCGCCGGCGAATCCGCCGCGGCACTGGCGGCCGCGACCTCCGCGGCCGATGCCATCGCGAATGCAAAGACCTTCGACGACGAGGTCTATCTTGAAGCCGCCTCGGCAAAGATCCGCTGCGCGGAGGCCGCTGAAAAGGGCGGCGCCATCGCGCATCAGGTGCATGGCGCGATCGGCTTCACCATCGAGCATATCCTGCACCGCTATTCGCTGCGGGCGCTGGCCTGGCGTGACGACTTTGGTTCGGAAAGCCACTGGGCCGTCGAGCTCGGCAAGCTCGTCGCCAGGCGTGGCGCCGATGAATTGTGGCCGCTCGTGGCCGCGCGTTGATCAGGGAGAGAAACTCATGACCGCCGCTCTCCGTTTCGATCCGATCCGCCTGCCTGAAGAATGCGAACAGTTGCGCAAGGAAGTGCGCGCGTTCCTCGCCGAGGAAATCGCCGCCGGCACCTTCGATCCGCACAAGCCCAACCGCGAAGACACCGACGCGCCGGAATTTTCCCGCCGGGTCGGCGCCAAGGGGTGGCTGGGGATGACCTGGCCGAAGAAATATGGCGGCCAGGAGCGCTCGTTCCTCGAACGCTATGTCGTCACCGAAGAAATGCGCGTGGCCAACGCGCCGACGCGGCGCTTCTTCGTCGCCGACCGCCAGAGCGGGCCGGTGCTGCTGAAATACGCGCCCGAGCATATCAAGATGGAGATCCTGCCGCGGATCTGCCGCGGCGAGATCTGCTTCGCGATCGGCATGAGCGAGCCGAACTCCGGCTCCGACCTGTTCGCCGCCAAGACGCGCGCGACCAAGACCGACGGCGGCTATCTCATCAACGGCACAAAGATCTGGACGTCGTCGGCGCACATCGCCGACTACATGATCGCGATTTTCCGCACCTCGCAGCCGACCAAGGAAAACCGCCGCCACGGCCTGACGCAGTTTCTGGTCAAGATGAAGCAGCCCGGCATCCAGGTGAACCCGATCGGCCAGATCACCGGCCAGTACGAGTTCAACGAGGTCGTCTTCACCGACTTCTTCGTGCCCGAGGATCACGTGCTCGGCGAGGTCGACGGCGCCTGGAAGCAGGCGACATCAGAGCTTGCCTATGAGCGTTCCGGGCCCGAGCGTTTCCTGGAGACCTATTACGTGCTGACCGAGCTCGTGCGCGCGGTCGGCCCCAATCCGGACACGCGCAGCGCCGAGGGCATCGGCCGGCTGGTGGCGCAGCTCCACACCATGCGGCGCATGTCGGTCTCGGTCGCCGGCATGCTGCAGGCCGGCAAGGAGCCGGTGGTCGAGGCTTCCATCGTCAAGGACATCGGCACGGTCTGGGAGCAGCAGCTTCCGCACCGCGTGCGCGATCTCGCCGCCTTCGTCGAGGAGACCGCGACCAATCGCGAGACGCTGGAGCGGCAGCTCGACTTCGCGATCAAGACCGCACCGAAACTCACCATCCAGGGCGGCACCACGGAAGTGCTGCGCGGCATCATCGCCCGCGGACTTGGTTTGCGCTAATCGCGCGGACTGGGCTTGCGCTAACTCTTCGAGGACATCATGAGCACGTATAAAGACATCGGCGTCGAGAAGGTCGGACATGTCGGCAGCATCGAGATCCGCCGCCCCCCGCTCAACTTCTTCGACATCTCGCTGATCAACCAGATCGCGGATGCGCTCGACGAGTTCGATCGCGACATCGAGATCCGCAGCTCCGTGCTGTCGGCACAGGGCAAGGCATTCTGCGCCGGCGCCAATTTCAAAGACCCGGCGCGGCAGGAGCAGGAGGCGCGCGAGGCCGAGAAGACTGCCAAGGGCGATCCGGCCGACAGCCTCGGCGCGATCAACCATCTCTACGTCCAGGCCGTGCGCATCTTCCGCGCCAAGAAGCCGATCGTCGCAGCCGTGCAGGGCGCGGCTATCGGCGGCGGCTTGGGCCTTGCGGTGTCTGCGGATTTCCGCGTCACCTGCCCCGAAGCGCGCTTCTCCGCGAATTTCACCAAACTTGGTTTCCATCCCGGCTTCGGCCTGACCACGACGCTGCCGGAGCTGATCGGCAAGAACAATGCCGAGCTGATGTTCTACACCAGCCGCCGCGTCACCGGCGAAGAGGCCGTGAAATGGGGCCTCGCCAACGAGCTGGTGCCGCAGGACCAGGTCAAGGCGGCCGCGATGAAGCTCGCCGGCGAGATCGCCGAATGCTCCCCGCTCGGCCTCGTGTCCACCCGCGCCACGATGCGCGCGGGCCTCGCCGACCGCGTTATGGCCGCGACCAATCACGAGCTCGAGGAGCAGACGCGATTGCGGGCGACGGAGGATTTCAAGGAAGGCGTCAAGGCGACGGAAGAGCGGCGCGCGGCGAATTTTAAAGGGCGGTAGTTTCTCTCTTCCTTCTCCCCTTGTGGAGAAGGTGGCGCGAAGCGCCGGATGAGGGGTTGCCTCCGCATACACTACTGAAACAGTTCACGCGCGGAGAGAGACCCGTCACCCGTCTGCGCTTCGCGCAGCCACCCTCTCCTACAAGGGGAGAGGGTCTAACCGCGCCCCACCACCAGCGCGTCGACAATCGTCACGCCCTGTCCCTCGGCGTGCACCAGCACCGGATTAAGCTCGATCTCCGCAATCTCCCCCGCGTGTCGCGCGGCAAGCATGGAAATATCCGCGATCAACTGTGACAACGCCACAACATCCGCCTTCACCGCCCCGCGAAATCCGTTCAGCAGCGGCGCGGCTTTCAAGCTGGCCAGCATCGCACCCGCCTCTTCCGCACCCACCGGCGCCGGGCGATAGACGACGTCGCGGAACAGTTCGGTGGTGATGCCGCCGAGACCCACCATCACCATCGGCCCAAAGGTCTTGTCCGCCATCGTGCCGACGATGATCTCGACGCCCTTCTTCGCCATCGGACCGAGCAGCACGCCCTGGATCGCCGCCTCCGGCCGGTGTTTGCGCGCATTGTTGAGCAGCGACTCGAAGACCAGAAACACCTCGCCCTTGGTGGTGATGTTGACGCGCACGCCGCCGACCTCGCTCTTGTGCGGAATGTCCGGCGACTGGACCTTCATCACCATCGGAAAACCGACGCTCGCGACCGCAGCATCGAGCCCGCTCTTCTCCTTCACCAGCAGCTCGTCCGGCAGCGCGATGCCGGCGGCGCGGAGCAATTCCTTGCTGTCGGCTTCAGACAGCACCGATGAGGTCAAATGCGCCGAAAGATCGCGCGCCGGCAGCCGCGTCTCGTCCGCCGGCCTCGGGAGACTGAACTTCGCGAAATCGACGAGTTGCCGCATCGCGACGCCGACATGGGTGAGGCCCGACAGCACGACCACGCCGGATTTCGCAAGCTCGCGCCGCGCAAAGTCCGACGGCACCGTGTAGGAATAGAACACCACCGGCTTTTTCTGCGCGGCAAGCACCGGCTTCAGCTCGTCTTCCCTAAAGGGCTTGCGCACCTCGCTCGACAGCGACAGCACGACCAGGATCGCGTCGACCTCGTCGGAGGCGGTGAGGAGATCGACGCTCTTCTGCAAGCCGCCCGAGGTCACACCCTGGGCGGTGACGTCGATCGGGTTGCGCGCGGTGCCGTAGGACGGCATCAGATTCTTGATCTCCGCCTGGATCGGCTCGGACAATTCCGGCACCTGCAAGCCCCGCAATGCCACGGAATCCGCGCCCCAGATGCCGGCTCCGCCGGAGGCAGTCACCACCGCGATACGATCGCCTTTCGGCAGCGGATTGCTCACGAGCACCGCAGCGATCGTCAGCGCCTCGTCGAGATCGTTGGAGACGATGAAGCCATATTTCGCGAACACCGCGTCATACGCCGCTGACCAGCCGGCCATGCTCGCAGTGTGCGAGGCCGCTGCGCGCTCGCCGGCGCGGGAACGGCCAACTTTTGTGACGATGACGGGCTTCTTGATCTCCGCGGCGCGCCGTGCAGCGGCCAAAAACGTGTCGACGTCGCGAATGCCTTCGATGAACAGCAGGATCACATCGGTCGCGGTGTCCTGCACCAAGTAGTCGAGAAACTCGCCGGCGCCGAGATCGGATTCATTGCCGGCGCTGACGACATAGCTGACGGCAATACCGAGTGCCTTGGCGCGGTGATAATAGGCAAAGCCGATGCCGCCGCTCTGCGCCACGATGCCGATCCGCCTTGTCGTGGCGATGAGAGGCACCACACCTGGCTTGACGTCCACGGCGGGACTGAACGTTGCCGCCACGCGCTGCACCTGGCTGAAAAAGCCCTCCGCGTTCGGACCGGAAATCCGCATGCCCGAGCGCTTGGCCAGCGCCGCGATCGCATCCTGCACCCCCGCGCTGTCGCCGCCCTCTTCCGCAAAGCCGGACGAGATGATGACGGCGTTCTTCACACCGACGGCGGCGCATTGCTCGAGCGCGGGAAGCACGGCACGAGCAGGAATGATGATGACGGCGAGATCGATCGTCGAGCCGATGTCCGCGATCGATTTGTAGCAAGTGAGCCCGTCGATCTCGGAATAGTTCGGGTTCACCGGGTAAATTTGTCCGGGATATTCGTTCTTGCGCAGCATCGCGAGCAGCCGCCCCGGAATCTTCTCGTGATCGCGCGAGGCCCCGATCAGCGCGATGCTTGCCGGCGCGAAGAAGCTGTCGAGCGGATGCGGCATGGAGTGACCCTGTTCTTGTTCTTAGCCAGCCGTACTTCCTCAACCCGTCATCCCCGCGCAACGGCAAAGCCGTTGCGCGGGGATGACGGATCACTTCCAAGCCATCAACTGACGCGGAACGTCACCCCACCCAGCAGGAACTCGTTGCCCGCAACCGCGAGCCCCTTCGCCTTGGCTGCGTGCAGCACCTGGGCCAGGTCAATCACCCGAAACTCCAGCGCGCTCATGATCTCGCTTGTGCCCTTCACGAAACGGAAGGTCGCATTGGGCAGCTTCAATTCGGCGTCACCATTCGGCGCAACGCCAATGATCTTTCCCCAATGCTCCGCCAACCCTTGCGGATCCGGGCTCTGCATCTCCACACCCGTCAGCGCCTGCGTCACATCCCTGCGGATGGACTTCTGCCAGTCAGGTCCGGCCGGTGGATACGCGCCCAAGATGTCGTCGCTGCCTACGGTGTGGTTGAACTCGATGAAGGCGGCGCGGCAGTCGCGGGGGTGGAGCTGCACGCCGTGATAGGGCGCGTGGTCGATGACGTTGGCCGTGCGCACGCCCATCGCATTGGCGTTGCGGCCGCGCTCATCCGGATCGTTGCAGCAGAAGATCGCCATATAGCCGCCGCGTCCGCCGCTCTTCTGGATGAAGCGGCCGGCCGTGGTGCCGTCCTTGAACGGCGCCACCACCTCCAGTAAAATCGTGTCGACCGGGAGCAGCGTGTTCTCCAGGCCGTATTTTGCGACATTGCCGTCGCGGTAGCAGACGGCGAGGCCCATCACCTCCGCAATGTCCGAGATCACGGACGCGAGTTGCGGCGCGACCAGACAGATCTGCCGCAGCCGCATATAGGGTGCCATGGTCATGCGCCCTTGAAGGTGGGCTTGCGCTTCTCGACGAAGGCCTTCGCGGCCTCCTTGTGGTCCTCGGTGTCGCCGCAGCGGGTGTGGTGGATCGCCTCGCCGTCGAAGCAGTCTTCCAGCGCGAGATGCTCGGCATTGTTGATGTTGCGCTTGATGAAGCCGAGCGCGATCGAGGGTCCCTGCGCCAGCGACAACGCGAGCTCGTGCGCGGCCGCATCGATCTCGGCGTCAGGCACGACCCTGGTCACCATGCCGATTGCATGCGCTTCCTTCGCTGTGAGCACCGGCGAGGTCAGATAGAGCTCGCGCGCCCGGGCGCTGCCGAGCAGCTGGGTCAGAAAATAGGTGCCGCCGTAATCGCCGGAGAAGCCGACCTTGGCGAAAGCGGTGGTGATCTTGCAGGACTCGGAAGCAATACGCAGATCGCAGGACAGCGCCATCGAGAGACCGGCGCCGGCCGCGGCGCCATCGAGCTGCGCCACCACGGGCTTCGGCATCTGGTGCAGGATGCGCGAGACCTCCATGCCGCGGCGCAGGTTCGCAAGCTTCTGCTCGAACGGCAGCGGTGCGCGGCCCTCCGCCATCGACTTGACGTCGCCGCCGACGCAGAAGGAGCCACCGGCGCCCTTGAACAGCACCGCCCGCACCTCCGGATCGTCAGCCGCGCGCCGCGCCGCCTCTACCAGCCCGCGCACCATGTCCGGGTTGAGCGCATTTTTGCGCTCGGGGCGGTTCATCGTGATCGTGAGCAGCCCGCCTTCCAGCTTTTGCAGAACCATCTCGTTGCTCATGGGTGTCTCCCTTGTTGTTGTTTGACTGAGCTACCTCCACCGTCATTGCGAGCGCAGCGAAGCAGTCCAGGAATGTATCCGCAGAGACTGTGTGGATTGCTTCGTCGCTTCGCTCCTTGCAATGACGGCAGTTACTTCTTCACCAGCGGACAGCGCGACTGCTCCAGCGATTGGAACGCCTCGTTGCCGGGCACGGTGGCGAGCAGCTTGTAGTCGTCCCAGCGGCCCTTGGACTCCGACGGCTTCTTCACTTCGAACAGGTACATGTCGTGCAACATGCGGCCGTCCTCGCGGATCTTGCCGCCCTTGGCGAAAAAATCGTTGATCGGCGTTTCCTTCATCACCTTCATGACGGCGGCAGCGTCCGTCGTGCCGGCCGTCTTCACGGCCTTTAGATAGTGCGTGACGGACGAGTAGACGCCGGCTTGCGCCGAGGTCGGCGGCCGTTTCATGCGCTCGGTGAAGCGCTTCGAGAATGCGCGCGTGTCGTCGTTGAGGTCCCAGTAGAACGCCTCTGCCAGCAGCAGGCCCTGCGCCGTCTCTAGTCCGATCGAGTCGATATCGGTGACGAAGGCGAGCAGCGGCGAGACCTTCTGGCCGCCCTTGGTGATGCCGAACTCGGCCGCCTGCTTGATGGCGTTGACGGTGTCGCCGCCGGCGTTGGCAAGGCCAATCACCTTGGCCTTGGAGGCCTGGGCCTGAAGCAGGAACGACGAAAAATCCGACGTGTTGAGCGGATGGCGCACGTTGCCAAGCACCTTGCCGCCGGTCTTGGTGACGACGGCGCTGGTGTCCTTCTCCAGGTCCTGACCGAAGGCGTAGTCGGCGGTCAGGAAGAACCAGGTGTCGAGGCCCGACTTCACGGCCGCAAGGCCGGTCACGTTGGCCTGGCCGTAGGTGTCGAACACGTAGTGGATGGTGTAGGGACCGCAGGCCTCGTTGGTGAGACGGATCGAGCCCGGGCCGTTGAACATGATGATCTTGTTGCGCGCTTTCGCGATCTCGCCGGCGGCAAGCGCGGTCGCGGAGGCCGCGACGTCGTAAATCATCTCGACGCCCTGATTGTCGAGCATGTCGCGGGCGATGTTGGCGGAGAGGTCGGCCTTGTTCTGATGGTCGGCCGCCAGCACCTGGATCTTGCGGCCGAGCACCTCGCCGCCGAAATCCTCGACCGCCATCTTGGCTGCGGTCTCGCTGCCCGGGCCGGTGATGTCGGCGTAAAGGCTCGACATGTCGAGGATGCCGCCGATCTTCAGGGGCGGCTTGTCCTGGGCCTGCACCGCGCTCGCGCTCAGCGCGAACGACGCGGCAAAAATGCCCGACAAAATTCTCTTCATCGAAAAAAACCTCCCTTGATCGCCTGCCTCTGAATGGCGGCTTGGTTATTGCTCTTGGCTATCGCAATTGCCGCAATCATGCCGCATGCGCGAGAGCGCAGCAAGCGCGGGTGCATTACGAAGATGCGATTGGCGCGCATGTTTTCCGCAAAACGGAATGGTGGAGGACAGGAAGTTGCCTCAACGTCGTCATTGCGAGCGCAGCGAAGCAATCCAGAATCTTTCCGCAGAGACAGTCTGGATTGCTTCGCTGCGCTCGCAATGACGGAGTGTGAGGCGACGGTGGGTCGCCACAGATGAAAGCCGCTTCGTCGCGAGCCGCGTTTGAGTTAAGAGTGGAGCGCAACGCAACCTCTCCGGGCAACGTGACGCGATCTCTCACCTTCATCGCCGCAGCAGTCCTCCTCGCATCGCACGTCACTGCGCTCGCGACCCCCTGCCAGTTCGAGTCCCAGGGCGAAGGCCGCGTCGCGGCAATCGTCGATGCGCGCAGCGTGCGGCTCGATGACGGCCGCGAAATCCGTCTCACCGGCATCGAGGCGACGGCGGCGACGAAGCAGGCATTGACTTCGCTGCTTGTCGGCCGCGACGTGAGCCTGCGCAGCACCGACGACACACCCGACCGTTACGGCCGCCAATCGGCGCTCATGTTCATCAGCGAGAGCGATACCTCGGTGCAGGCCATGCTGCTCGCCCAGGGCGATGCGCTTGTCTCGGCCGAGGTCTCCGACAAGGACTGCGCGGAGGCGCTAATGGCGGCGGAGGCCGAGGCGCGGCGCCAAAAAAAGGGCAGTTGGGCTGACTCGTCCGCCATAAAAAACGCGGAAAGTCCGGACGATATTTTGGCCGGGATCGGGCGGTTTATGGTGGTCGAAGGCAAAGTCCTGTCGGTCCGGCAAGCTGGGGCAGTGACCTACCTCAACTTCGGACGGAACTGGACACGCGGCTTTGCGGTGACTATTCCAAGGCGCATGATACCGGCGTTTGAAAGCGCCGGAATGACCCTTAAGTCCCTGGAAAATAGACGTATTCGAGTCCGGGGCTGGATTGAGGGGACGACGGGGCCGCGTATCGATGTGCTCCGAGTGGGACAAATCGAGTTGCTGGGCGCAAACGAGCCAGGGGTAAGGCCCTAAGGGGCCAGGCACGGGTTAGACGACGTGAATGGGGTGCTAGAACGGCACGGACGAGGTGATGGCCGCCGCCTGCGGGCTGCGCCGGCCGCGCTATGCCTTGTGCTGAGCATAGCCCTCGCCGGCTGCGGCGATATGGGCCGGTTCCAGACTGCCGCGACGACGCCGACGGTCGCGATGCCCAAGCCGAAGCCGGCTGTCGCCCAGACCCCCGCCACCGAGAAGGAGCACGAGCGCATCCTGGCGAGCTATGGCGGCACCTACGACGACCCCCGGCTGGAATCACTGGTCAGCAAGACCGTCGAGCGGCTGGTTGCGGCCTCCGATCGGCCGGACCAGGGCTACAAGGTCACCATCCTCAATTCCGGCGCGGTGAACGCTTTCGCGCTGCCGAACGGCCAGCTCTATGTCACGCGCGGACTTCTTGCGCTTGCAAGCGATACGTCGGAATTGTCCTCGGTGCTGAGCCACGAGATGGCGCATGTGCTGTCCAAGCACGCCGCGATGCGCGAGGACCAGGCGCGCCAGGCCGCAATCGTCACCCGCGTCGTCACCGACATGAGCACCGATCCCGATCTCACCGCGCTCGCGCTCGCCAAGACCAAGCTCACCATGGCAAGCTTCTCGCGCAATCAGGAATTCGAGGCTGACGGCATCGGCGTCGGCATCTCCGCCCGTGCGCATTTCGATCCCTATGGCGCGGCGCGCTTCCTCTCGGCGATGGAGCGCAATGCCGAGCTCAAGGCCGGCAAGAGCTCGCTCGATCCGCGTGCGCAGGATTTCACCTCGTCGCATCCAGCCACGCCCGAGCGCGTGCAGAATGCGCAAACCATCGCGCGCCAATACGTCGCCCCGGAAGGTGGCGAGCGTGACCGCGAGAGCTATCTCGCAGCGATCGACAACCTCGTCTTTGGCGAGGACCCCAGCGAGGGTTTCGTCCGCGGCCGCCGCTTCCTGCATCCAAAGCTCGGCTTCACCTTCCAGGCGCCGGACAATTTCACGCTCGACAACACCGCGCAGGCGGTGATCGGCGTGCGCGAGGGCGGCTCGCAGGCAATGCGCTTCGACGTGGTGCGCGTGCCGGCCGAGCAGTCGCTCGGCGATTACCTCAATTCGGGCTGGATGGAAGGCGTCGAGAAGGCGTCCACCGAGGACATCACCATCAACGGCTTCCCGGCCGCCTCCGCCGCCGCCAAGGGCGATCAGTGGCAGTTCAAGGTCTATGCGCTGCGCTTCGGCAGCGACGTCTACCGCTTCATCTTCGCCACCCGGCAGAAGTCGACCGAGAGCGAGCGCAATGCGCGTGAGACCGTCAATTCATTCCGCCGCCTGACGCTCGACGAGATCCAGGCCGCGCGCCCGCTGCGCATCAAGGTCATCACCGTGCAGCCCGGCGATACCGTGGAATCGCTCTCTCACCGCATGGCTGGCGTCGATCGCCCGGCCGAGCGTTTTCGCGTGCTCAATGGCCTCGATCGCAACGCGCAGGTGAAGGTGCGTGATCGCGTCAAGATCGTGACGGATTGAGGCACGGCGGCTACCGCGCCTTTTCCTTCAGAAACGCGATGATGTCAGCGCGATCCTGCGCGTCCGGCACGTCAAAGAACATCTTGGTTTCCGGTACCATGGCCTGCGGGCCGGTCAGCCATTTGTCGAGATTGTCCTCGGTCCAGACGATCCCTGAGTTCTTCAGATCGGGCGAGTAATCGTAGCCGGGAACGCTGCCCGCCTTGCGCCCGACCACGCCCTTGTGCATCGGGCCGACATCGTTGGTGTCGATCGAGTGACAATCCGCGCAGCCCTTGTAGAGCGTCTGGCCGCGCGCGGCATTGCCGGTGGCGCCGGCGGGGCCGGGCGTGCAAGCGATCGCCATCGCGACGGTGGCGAGGACCAGGCTTGCAGTGCTTCGCTGGAGGACGGAATTCGACCGGACGTTCATGTGATCTCCTGTTTGCGGCAGCAAACAGGATCGTCCGGGCCGCGTTTTATTCCCGTCCGCGGGTCGCTTAAGCGCCCGCGTCCATGTCGCCCGCCTCGCGCTGACCGCTGAGCCAGAGCGCAAGCAGGGTCCAGAACGCGCCCGAGAGCAGATAAGCACCTGAGGCGATGACGCCGAGATTGGTGGCGAGCAGGAGCGCGACGAGCGGAGCGAAGCCGGCACCGAACAGCCAGGCCATGTCCGAGGTCAGTGCCGAAGCCGTGTAGCGGTAGGCCTGCCTGAAATTCGAGGCGATCGCGCCCGAGGACTGGCCGAAGGAGAGACCCAGCAGGATGAAACCGATCACCATGTAGATGGTCTCGCCGAACGCGCCGGCGTCGAGCAGTTGCGGGGCGAAACCGCTGTAGATCGCAATCGCAATCGCCGATCCCATCAGCAGCGGCTTGCGGCCGACCCGGTCGGCGATGACGCCGGAGGCCACGATCGCGGCGACGCCGAACACGGCGGCGACGATCTCGATGATCAGGAAGCGGACCGGGCTTTCGCGGGTGAACAGGAACACCCAGGACAGCGGGAACACCGTGACCATGTGGAACAGCGCGAAGCTTGCGAGCGGCGCGAACGCACCGAGCATGATGTTCTGGCCTTCGCGCGCGACAGTCTCGGAGATGCGCGACGGCTGCAATTCGCGGGTCTCGAACAGCGAAGCATATTCCTCGGTCGTCACCATGCGCAGGCGCGCGAACAGCGCCACGACGTTGATGGCGAAGGCGACGAAGAACGGATAGCGCCAGCCCCAGTCGAAGAAATCGTCAGCCGAGAGATTGCCGGCGAAATAGGCGAACAGCGCGCTCGCCACGATCAGCCCGAGCGGAGCGCCGAGCTGCGGCACCATGGCGTACCAACCGCGCTTGGAAGGCGGCGCATTCAGCGCCAGGAGCGAAGCCATACCGTCCCAAGCGCCGCCCCAGGCCAGACCCTGCGCGATGCGCGCCAGCGCCAGCAGCCAGATCGCCGCAGCGCCGATCTCGTGATAACCGGGCAGGAATGCGAGCGCCACGGTGGCGGTACCGAGCAGGAACAGCGCCGACACCAGCTTGGCCGTCTTGCCGTACTCCCGGTCCACCGTCATGAAAATGACGGTTCCGACCGGCCGCGCGATGAAGGCCAGCGCGAAGATCATGAAGGAATAGAGGGTGCCGGTCAGCTCGCTCGTGAACGGAAACACCAGGCGCGGGAACACGATCACCGAGGCGATCGCGTAGACGAAGAAGTCGAAGAATTCCGAGGTGCGGCCGATGATGACGCCGATGGCGATCTCGCCGGGACTGGCCTGGTCGTGGCCGTGCTCGCCCGAGTGGAGGTCTGCCATTGCGGGGGTCTGTGCCGTCGCCATGCGTGCGCCCTTAACGTCCTGAAAACCAATGCCGACCACCCGGCGGGGCGCCAGGCAGTCTGGTCCTGTTTGACCCAACATCTCGCACTGCAACATTGGACAAATTGTCCAATGTCCGGATTGCTGCGCCGCAGCTACCCATTGGCCCCACAAAGGAAACTCATTCTCAAAGGCTCGGCCCGTGTCCCGACTCAAGATCCTGGCGCTGCTACCCCTGGCAGTTGCGCTCAGTGGCTGCAACTACGTCGTGCTGGCACCAGCCGGCGACATCGCTGCCCAGCAGCGCGACCTCGTCGTCATCTCCACCGTCCTGATGCTTCTGATCGTCGTCCCCGTGATGGCGCTGACGGTGCTGTTCGCCTGGCGCTACCGCCAGTCCAACACCTCGGCCCGCTACGAGCCGGAATGGGACCACTCGACCAGCCTCGAGCTGGTGATCTGGTCGGCACCGCTGCTGATCATCGTTTGCCTCGGCGCGCTGACCTGGATGGGCACGCATCTGCTCGACCCCTACCGCAACATCGGCCGCATCAATGCAGAACGCGCAGTGGACCAGTCCAGGGCTCCGCTCGAAGTCGATGTCGTCGCGCTCGACTGGAAGTGGCTCTTTGTCTACCCCGATTACGGTATCGCCACCGTCAACGAGCTCGCCGCGCCGGTCGATCGCCCGATCAACTTCCACATCACTGCGTCTTCGGTGATGAACTCTTTCTACATCCCCGCACTCGCCGGACAGATCTACGCGATGCCGGGCATGGAGACGTCGCTCCACGCCGTGATCAACCACGCCGGTACCTACAAGGGCTTCTCCGCGAACTACAGCGGCGCCGGCTTCTCCGGCATGCACTTCAACTTCCAGGGCCTCGACGACAAGGGCTTTGACGCCTGGATCGCCAGCGCCAAATCCACCGGCGGCTCGCTCGGCCGCGCCGAATATCTCGAGCTCGAGAAGCCGAGCCAGAACGAGCCGGTGCGCCGCTGGGGCACCATCGATTCCGATCTTTACCGCCTGATCCTCAACATGTGTGTCGAGACCGGCAAGATGTGCCAGAGCGAGATGATGGCGATCGACGCCAAGGGCGGCCTCGGCCATGAGGGCCTGAACAACACTCTGCCACTGGCCTACGACAAATACGCCCGCCGCGGCACCGCGCTTGGGCCCGAACCGACCTTCGTCGCCGGCACCTGCACGCCCGATGCACCGCAGGGCCAAACGACGGCCGCGATCAAGGCGCCCCTCGATACCGCGCCGCTCCTCGGTGCCGGCCTGAAGCGGCCGACCTTCACGCCGCTGAAGTCTTCGTCCTTCTTCCTCGGGCAACGTCCCAAATCAAACTCCTAAAGTCAGACTCCTGAAGTCAGACTCCTAAAGAGAGCTCGCATGTCTCCTGATCTTCTCAAGCTCATCTTCGGCCGTCTCGGCATCGATTCGCTGCCGCTGCACGAGCCAATCCTCGTCGGCACCTTCGTGATGGTCGCGCTTGGCGGCATCACGCTGTTCGCGGGCGTGACCTATTTCCGCCTCTGGGGCTATCTCTGGCGCGAGTGGTTCACCACCGTCGACCACAAGCGCATCGGCATCATGTACATGATCCTCGGCATCGTGATGCTGCTGCGCGGCTTCGCAGACGCGCTGATGATGCGCGCGCAGCAGGCGCTCGCGTTCGGCGGTTCCGAGGGCTTCCTCCCCGCCCATCACTACGACCAGGTCTTCACCGCCCACGGCGTGATCATGATCTTCTTCGTGGCGATGCCGCTGGTCACCGGCCTGATGAACTTCGTCGTGCCGCTCCAGATCGGCGCACGCGACGTGTCGTTCCCGTTCCTGAACAATTTCAGCTTCTGGATGACCGTCGGCGGCGCGGTGCTGGTGATGGCCTCGCTGTTCATCGGCGAATTCGCCCGCACCGGCTGGCTCGCTTATCCGCCGCTCTCGAACATCGGCTACAGTCCCGATGTCGGCGTTGACTATTACATATGGGGATTGCAGGTCGCAGGCGTCGGAACCACTCTATCCGGCATCAACCTGATCTGCACCATCGTCAAGCTGCGGTGCCCCGGCATGACCATGATGAAGATGCCGGTCTTCACCTGGACCTCGCTCTGCACCAACGTCCTGATCGTCGCCTCCTTCCCCGTTTTGACCGTCGTGCTCGCGCTGCTCTCGCTCGACCGCTACGTCGGTACCAACTTCTTCACGAACGATTTCGGCGGCAGCCCGATGATGTACGTGAACCTGATCTGGATCTGGGGCCACCCCGAGGTCTACATCCTCGTTCTCCCCGCCTTCGGCATCTTCTCGGAAGTGACCTCGACCTTCTCCGGCAAGCGGCTGTTCGGCTACACCTCGATGGTCTACGCCACTGTGGTCATCACCATCCTGTCGTACCTGGTCTGGCTACACCACTTCTTCACGATGGGGTCGGGCGCCAGCGTCAACTCGTTCTTCGGCATCACCACGATGATCATCTCGATCCCGACGGGCGCGAAGATGTTCAATTGGCTGTTCACGATGTATCGCGGCCGCATCCGCTTCGAGCTGCCGATGCTGTGGACGATCGCCTTCATGCTGACCTTCGTGCTGGGCGGCATGACCGGTGTGCTGCTTGCGGTGCCGCCGGCCGACTTCGTCCTGCACAACAGTCTGTTCCTGATCGCGCACTTCCACAATGTGATCATCGGCGGCGTGGTGTTCGGCGCGTTCGCCGGCATCAACTACTGGTTTCCGAAGGCGTTCGGCTTCAAGCTCGATCCGTTCTGGGGCAAGCTGTCGTTCTGGTTCTGGGTCACCGGCTTCTATCTCGCCTTCATGCCGCTCTATGTACTCGGCCTGATGGGCGTGACCCGCCGCCTGCGCGTGTTCGACGATCCTTCGCTTCAGATCTGGTTCGTCATCGCCGCGATCGGCGCCGGTCTCGTCTTCCTCGGCATCCTCAGCATGCTGATGCAGTTCGCGGTCAGCTTCCTCAAGCGCGAGCAGCTCAAGGACGTCACCGGCGATCCCTGGGACGCACGCACGCTGGAATGGGCGACCTCCTCGCCCCCGCCGGACTACAACTTCGCCTTCACCCCCGTCGTTCACGACAATGACGCGTGGTGGGACATGAAGAGGCGCGGCTACCAGCGTCCGCTCACCGGGTTCAAGCCGATCCACATGCCGAGCAACACCGGCACCGGCATCATCCTCGCCGGCTTCGCTACCGCGATGGGATTCGGCCTGATCTGGTATATCTGGTGGCTGGCGGCAGCGAGCTTCATCGCGATGCTCGTCGTCGGGATCGGCCATACCTTCAACTATCACCGCGACTTCGACATCCCGGCCAACAAGGTGGTCGAGACCGAACAAGCGCGCACCCAACTGCTCGCCGGAGCCAAGTAAATGACGGTCGCTGTCAACCCCGCCCAAACCGGCGAGCCGCTCTTCTATCTCGCCGACGAGCATCCGCACCCCGAAGGCTACAGCACATCGCTCGGCTTCTGGATCTATCTGATGAGCGACTGTCTCATCTTTGCGATGTTGTTCGCCACCTTCGGCGTGCTCGGCGCCAACTACGCCGCCGGGCCCGCGCCGAAGGACTTGTTCGACCTGAACCTGGTCGCGGTGAACACCTCGATGCTGCTGCTGTCGTCGATCACGTATGGATTTGCGATGCTGACGATGGCGCAGAACAAGATCGGCCAGACGCAGATGTGGCTGGCGATCACCGGCCTGTTCGGCCTCGCCTTCATCGGCATCGAGCTCACCGAGTTCGCCCACATGATCAACGAGGGCGCGACGCCGCAGCGCAGCGCCTTCCTGTCCGCGTTCTTCACGCTGGTCGGCACCCACGGCCTGCACGTCTCCTTCGGCCTGATCTGGCTGGTGACGCTAATGACGCAGGTCTGGCGTTTCGGCCTGATCGAGGCCAACCGCCGTCGCCTGATGTGTCTGTCGATGTTCTGGCACTTCCTCGACGTGGTCTGGATCGGCGTCTTCACCTTCGTCTATCTCCTGGGAGTTCTGCGATGAACACCGACACCCACGCCGCTGTAGCCGACCATCATCACGACGATCATTCGCACGGCTCGCTTTCGACCTATCTCCTCGGCTTCGTGCTCTCGGTCGTGCTCACCGCGATCCCGTTCTGGCTGGTGATGAGCGGTGCGCTGCCGAGCAAGCAGATCACCGCACTCGTCATCATGGCCTTTGCAGTCGTGCAGATCGTCGTGCACATGATTTACTTCCTGCACATGAACACCAAGTCCGAGAACGGCTGGAGCATGATGGCGCTGATCTTCACCATCGTCATGGTGGTGATCGCGCTGTCCGGTTCGCTGTGGGTGATGAACCACCTCAACAGCAACATGATGCCGATCCACGAGATGACTGGGATGAAGTGAGCGATCTCGTGAGACCAGACGGAAGCGAAACGCGCAGCCCTGCAAGGGCTGCGCGTCCCTCTTTTTGGCTCACGGTCCTCTCGCTTACCGCCTTCGTGCTTCTGATGGCTCTCGGCGTCTGGCAGGTCGAACGCCGCGCCTGGAAGCTGGCGCTGATCGACCGCGTCGAGCAGCGCGTCCATGCCACGGCGCAGCCGATCCCCTCGGCGACATCGTGGCCGGCGGTCACCGCCGCGAACGATGAATACAGGCATGTCTCAGTGAGCGGTCGCTTCCTGCATGATCGCGAGACGCTGATTCAGGCCGTCACCGAGGACGGGCCCGGCTATTGGGTGCTGACGCCGCTCCAGCGCGGCGACGGCACGCTGGTCCTGATCAACCGCGGCTTCGTGCCAACCGAGCGGCGCGACGCATCGACGCGCCAGGACGGCAATCCGGACGGCCAGGTCGAAATCACCGGCCTGTTGCGCGTGACGGAGCCGAAGGGCGGATTCCTTCGAAACAACGTGCCCCAGCACAACCGCTGGTATTCGCGGGATGTGGCCGCGATTGCGGCGGCACACGGCCTGCACGACATCGCCCCGTTCTTCATTGATGCCGAGGCCGGATCACGAACCGGCAACGGGCCAATCGGCGGATTGACCGTGGTGAGCTTTCCCAATAACCACCTGATCTACGCGCTGACGTGGTTTGCCCTGGCGTTCATGCTGGCCGGCAAGCTTTTCGTCACATTCGGCGGCGGGCTGTTCCGCCGCAAGCGCTTCGTCCACGAACCGGCCGGCGGATCTGATTCCGCCGCGCACAGGACGGGATCAGATGCTGGAACGATCGTCGAACCGACCTGACGACGGGAAGACGCCTCCCCAAGCACTTGGCGAGCAAGCATTTGGCGAGCTGGCCGTTACGCTGCAATCGCAGGCGGACGCGCGCAGCGAGCTGATCGGCACGGCGCCGACGGACGACGACACCAACCGCAAGAACATGGCGCTGCTGATCCAGTTGCGCTGGACCGCAGTGGTCGGCCAGATCGTCACCATCGGCGGCGTGCATTTCTGGCTTGGCATTCCCCTGCCGCTCACCCGCATGGGCGCGGTGATCGGCGCGCTGGTTTTCCTCAACGTCTCGAGCCTGGTCTGGGTGCGCCATCGCGCCGCGATCACCAACAATGAGCTGCTGGTCGCGCTGATGCTGGATGTCGCGGCGCTGACCGCGCAGCTTTACTTGAGCGGCGGCGCCACCAATCCCTTCACATCCCTATTCCTGCTCCAGGTAACGCTTGGCGCGGTGCTGCTCGACGCCCGCTCGACCTGGTCGCTGGTGGCGCTGAGCTGTGCGAGCTTCGTGTGGCTGACGATGGCCTACCGGCCGCTCGACCTGCCGCCGAACCCGCTGAACGAGACCTATACGCTCACCGTCACCGGCATGCTGCTGGGCTTCGTCCTCAACGCCGTGCTGCTCGTGGTGTTCGTGACCCGCATCAACAGGAACCTGCGCGAACGCGACGCGCATCTGGCGGCGTTACGCCAGCATGCCGCCGAGCAGGATCACATCGTCCGCATGGGCCTGCTCGCCTCCGGCGCAGCGCATGAACTCGGCACGCCCCTCGCCTCGCTCTCGGTCATCCTCAGCGACTGGCGCCGCATGCCGGATCTCGCTGCCGACCAGGAGCTTGCCGAGGACCTCACGGAGATGGAAACCTCGCTGCAACGCTGCAAGACGATCGTGACAGGCATCCTGGTGTCGGCGGGCGAAGCGCGCGGCGAAGGATCGTCGCCGACGACGGCGACGGCCTTCGTCACCGCACTGGTCGAGGAATGGCGCAACGCGCGCTCGGCGCGGACACTGTATTTCGTCAACACATTTGGCGAGGACGTCGCGATCGTCTCCGATGTTGCCCTGAAGCAGGTGATCTTCAACGTGCTCGACAATGCCTATGAGGTCTCGCGCGAATGGGTCGAGCTGCTCGCCGAACGCGAGGGCGACAATCTCGTGCTGTCGATCAGCGACCGCGGCCCCGGCTTTGCGCCGGAGATGCTGGCGCAGCTCGGCAAGCCCTACCAGTCGAGTAAGGGCCGGGCCGGCGGCGGGCTCGGCCTGTTCCTGGTGGTGAACGTCGTGCGCAAGTTAGGGGGCAGCGTGACCGCCGAGAACCACAGGAAGCGCGGCGCCACCGTCCGCCTCACGCTGCCGCTGGCAACGCTCGCGATCGGAGGCAGCTTTGACGCCTGACCGTTCGCTCATCGTCGTCGAGGACGATGCCGGTTTCGCGCGCACGCTGAAACGCTCGTTCGAGCGCCGCGGCTACGAGGTCGTGCTCGCCGCCTCGATCGAAGAGGTCCGCAAAGTGCTGGAGGAGCGATCCTTCGGCTACGCCGTGGTCGACCTCAAGCTCGGCGGCGCCTCGGGCCTCGCCTGCGTCGAGCTCCTGCACACGCACGATGAGGAGATGCTGATCGTGGTGCTGACAGGCTTCGCCAGCATCTCGACGGCTGTCGAGGCGATCAAGCTGGGCGCCTGCCACTATCTCGCAAAACCCTCTAACACCGACGACATCGAAGCCGCCTTCAACAGGGCCGAAGGCAATGCCGAAGTCGCGCTGGACGTGCGGCCGACCTCGATCAAGACGCTGGAGTGGGAACGCATCCACCAGACCCTGATCGAGACGGATTTCAACATCTCGGAAGCAGCGCGTCGGCTGGGCATGCATCGGCGCACGCTGGCAAGGAAACTCGAGAAGCGGCCGGTGAAGTGAGCCTCTCGTCTCTTCGCAGAGCGAAGCGTAACCCACCCTACGGACCGAGCAAGATCATCCGGTGCATCAAACAAAAAAGCCCGACCTTGCGGCCGGGCTTTTGATCTGTTGCAGCTCGACGCTGCGAGGCGCTTACGCCGCCTCGTCGGCGACCGTGGTGCCGTCGCCATCGGTCTCGTCGGTCTCGCCCTCGGCATCCGCCTCACCGTCAGCGGCTTCCGTCTTGGCGCCAGTGCGACGCGGGCTCTTGGCGAGCTGGGCCTCGATCTCCTTGACCGCTTCGGTCTCGGTCGAGTGCTGCACCACCGCGATCTCGCGGGAGAGACGATCGAGCGCCGCTTCATAGAGCTGGCGTTCGCTGTAGGACTGCTCGGGCTGCGACTCGGAGCGATAGAGGTCGCGCACGACTTCCGCGATCGCGACGATGTCGCCCGAATTGATCTTCGCTTCGTATTCCTGGGCGCGGCGCGACCACATGGTGCGCTTGACGCGGGCGCGGCCCTTGAGCGTCTCGAGCGCCTTCTTCACCAGCGCGGGCTCGGACAGCTTGCGCATGCCGACGTTGGCGACCTTGGCGGTCGGCACGCGCAACGTCATCTTGTCCTTGATGAAGTTGATGACGAACAGCTCGAGCTTCGCGCCGGCGATCTCCTGCTCCTCGATCGCCAGGATCTGGCCGACACCGTGAGCGGGATAGACGACGAATTCATTGGCCTTGAAACCCTGACGCTGGGTCACGACCTTCTTTTCCTCGACCTTCGGCGCCGGCGCAGCAGGCTTCACTGCCGGCTTGGCGACAGCAACGGGGGCCTTGGCAGGGGCGGCAGCAACGGGGGCCTTCGGAGCAACAGGCTTGGCAGCGGGAGCCTTGGCAACAGCAGGCTTGGCAGCAGCAGGCTTGGAAACGGTCGCTTTCACGGCCGGTTTGGCAGTCTTGTTAGGCATTGCGCTTCTTTTATTCTTAGAGGACTTTGCAGCCGGGGGCGCCTTGGCGGCGGCACGGCCCTTGGATGCGCTACGGCTGGCCGTGGCGACTTTCTTGGCCTCCTTATGGGAAGCCCTCGCAGAAGTACTCTTTTTACGCGTTTTCTGTGACACAGCCTGCGCGCGGAAACTGCCACGCCCCTGTTCGACATCTGGTTTCACGGGAACCCTGAGGGGCCAACTGGGCTGACAGGGTTCAGCTTAATGTGCCCAATATAGCACATTTCCCGCAAAAATCAATGATTTAGGGGTCTTAAGGGCTGGTTTTCGGCGATAACGAAGGTATTAGGGTTAAGTTTGGCCGCGAATTAGTCTCCAGAACCGGGATTCGGAGAAAAATACTTGTCGAACTTGCCCTCCACGCCTTCGAATTCCTTCGCGTCGTCGGGTGATTCTTTCTTCTGGGTGATGTTCGGCCAGGTCTTGGCGTAGTCGGCGTTGACCTGGAGCCATTTTTCCAGGCCCGGTTCCGTGTCCGGCTTGATGGCGTCGGCAGGGCATTCCGGCTCGCACACGCCGCAGTCGATGCACTCGTCAGGATGGATGACGAGCATGTTGTCGCCCTCGTAGAAACAGTCGACCGGGCAGACCTCGACGCAGTCGGTGTACTTGCACTTGATGCAGGCTTCAGTGACGACGTAAGTCATCCAACGCTCCGAAAAGCTCTTTTAAAAGTCGCGGCTTGCGTAGCGCGGATGGCCCGGCGCTGCAAGGTCGGGAAGCCCCGATCATGACGGCTTTGCGCGTTTGATCGGTCAAGAAATGAATTGAAAGCGCAATTAATTACTCTTTGCGCTCAGTAACCTCTTCGTAGAGCACGCGAGCCGAGGAAGCATCGCCGCGGCGCTCGCTGAAGGCTACGACCTTCAACACGCGCACGGTGCGATCGAGCGCGATCGTGAGCACGTCGCCGATCTTGATCGCATGGCCCGGCGACTTTTCGCGCGTGCCGTTGACGCGGACATGGCCGGACTCGATGAGCTCAGCCGCCGACGTGCGCGCCTTCACCACCCGCGCATGCCACAGCCATTTATCGAGGCGCTGCCGCTCGGTCGTGGGATCACTCCTTGCGACCGGCCAGTTGCTCTTTCAGCGCGGCGAGCTTTGCGAAGGGCGAGTTCGGATCGACCGGACGATCGCGCTCGCGCGGATTCGCGCTCGACGCATAGGGACGCAGCGACGGCCCACCCTGGCGATCGCGGCCCTTGTCGCGGTCGCGGCCACGATTGTCACGGCCCTTGTCGCGATCACCGCCGAACTTGCCCTTGTTGTCGCGGTTGCGATCCTTGTCCCGATCCTTGCCCTGGAAGCTGCGGTTCCTGTCGTCGCGCCCTTCCGGACGCGGCGCGCCTTCGGCACCACCTTCGCGCGGTTTGCGGAAATCCTTAGCCCCATCCCTGCGACCGCCGCCATGGCGATGGCGCTGCTCGCCGCGCTTCTCACCGTCGGCGGCCTGCGCCGCTTCGCCTTCGGCGGGGGCAGCAGCACCCGCTTCTGCGCCAGCCTGCGGACGCGGCTGGTTGTTGTGACGCTGATGACGATGCCGCTCGTGGCGCGGCTTGCGATCCTCGTGGCGGCCGCCGGGACGCCAGACCTCGATGAGCTCGGGCTCGGCGGGCGTGGCCACAGCCTCAGCAGGCACAGCAGCATCAGCCGATGCCGCGGCTTCGGTCGCGGCGGTCTCAGCCGGAGCGGCTTCAGCGGCAGCCTCGATGGGTGCCGCGGCCTCTTCCGCCGGCGGCGCGATGCCGGGGGCGTCTTCGGGGGTGACGGGCGCCTCAGGAGACGCTTCGAGCGTCGGTTCTTCGTGAGCCGGCTCGTCGTGCAGCTCCATGCCGGGCGCGTCTTCGACGGTGACCGGCTCGGGGGCGGCTTCGATTGCGCTGTCCTCAACCGGAGTCTCGACTGCAGTCGACTCAGCCGGAGCTTCTGCACTGGCCTCAGCGGCCGGCGTCTCCGCGGCAGCCACCACCGGCTTCGGCGGAAGCGGCGCGCGCTTTTCCATGCGGTAGCCGAGCGCACGCAGCACCGAGGCGAAATCTTCGCCGGCGGAGCCCGTGAGCGAGGTCATCGCCTGCGTCACCACAAAGCTGCGGCCATCGAACGCGCCGGCGGGCTTCTCGCCGGAGGCGTTCTCGCGCCAAGCCAGTGCCGGGCGGATCAGATCGGCAAGACGTTCCAGAATGTCGACGCGCACGGCGCGCTCGCCGGCCTGCTTGTAGCCGAGCACGCGATAGGCATCGCGCGGCAACTGCTTGTCGACCGGGAACGAGGTGCGGCCCGAAGATGCCAGATGCTGCGCGCCGGACAGCGACGACAGATCGACATTGTCCTGCTTCAGGGCCCACAGCAACGCGGCCAAAGCACGCGCGGCGGGCTTCAGGATGCCGGGGAAATAGATGTGGTAGGCGCCGAAGCGGACGCCGTATTTGCGCAGGACCGCGCGCGAGGGCTGGTCGAGATCCTTTAGCTCGTTGGCGATCTTCGGCCGCTCCAGTACACCGAGCGCCTCGACCAGCTGATAGGCGATGCCGCGGGCAATGCCGGTGACATCTTCGGCCTTGCTGAGCTCGAACATCGGCCCGAGCAGCTTCTCGATATGCGTCTTGAGCCAGAGGTCGAGCCGCGCCTGCACTTTTTCACGCGGGCCACCCGTCAATCTCTCGTCCGAGATGATGCGGATGCGCGGATGCAGCGCCTCCTCTGCGGCCGTCAGCCGCGCCACCGCATCGCCGGTCCAGCGGATGGTGCCGTCCGAGGTCAGCACGAACTGATCGTCGGGCGCGCCGCCGAGCTTCTCGGCACGGGTGTTGATCTCGCCGGCGAGCACCGCTTGCGCGGCAGCCTGCAAGGCTTTCGCATCGGAGCCGGCTTCCGCCGCATCCGGTGCAAAGGTGAAGCCATCGAGGCGGCCGATGACATGGCCTTCGACGATGACTTCGCCGGTCTTGCCGATTTCCGTATTCAAGCTCGTGTTCTCCCGCAGGCGGCGCATCAATACACTGGTCCGGCGATCAACGAAACGCTCAGTCAAGCGTTCATGGAGCGCATCCGATAATTTATTTTCGACCTCCCGCGCGATCCCCTGCCAATGTTCGGGGTCGGCGAGCCAATCCGGCCGGTTGGCGACGAAGGTCCAGGTCCGGACCTGCGCGATCCGGCCCGACAGCGTGTCGATATCGCCGTCGATCCGGTTGGCCTGGTCGATCTGGGTCGCGATCCAGGCATCGGGAATGCGGCCCTTCTGCATCAGGAAGCCGTAAAGCGTGGTCACGAGCTCGGCATGGGCGGCCGGCGACAGTTTTCGGTAGTCGGGGACCTGGCAGGCCTCCCACAGCCGTTCCACGGCGGCCTTGCCGTGCGCGACGTCGCGCACCTCGGCGTCGCGAGCGGCGTGGTCGAGCACGCGCATGTCCTCGGCGATCGGCGCCCGCGTCAGCGCCTCATGACCCGGCGACTGGTTCAGGGACACCTGGAGCGCGCCGAGCGAGGCGAAATCCAGCTTCGAATTACGCCATTGCAACACCTTCACGCTGTCGAAGGTGTGGTTCTGGAGCGCATTGACGAGTTCGGGCTCGAACGGCCCGCAGCGGCCCGTGGTCCCAAAGGTGCCGTTCCGGGTGGCGCGGCCGGCGCGGCCGGCGATCTGCGCGAATTCGGACGGCGTCAGCCGGCGGAACTGGTAGCCGTCGAACTTGCGGTCGGAGGCAAAGGCGACGTGGTCGACGTCGAGATTGAGGCCCATGCCGACGGCGTCGGTGGCGACGAGGTAATCGACGTCGCCGTTCTGGAACATCTCGACCTGAGCATTGCGCGTGCGCGGCGACAGCGATCCCAGCACCACGGCGGCGCCGCCATGCTGGCGGCGGATCAGCTCGGCGATGGCGTAGACCTCGTCGGCGGAGAACGCGACGATGGCGGTGCGGCGCGGCTGGCGCGTGATCTTGCGGTCGCCGGCGAATTCGAGCTGCGACAGCCGCGGCCGGGTGATCATGGACACGCCAGGCAGCAGCCGTTCGATGATCGGGCGCATCGTGGCGGCGCCCAGCAGCAGCGTCTCGTCGCGGCCGCGGCGGTTGAGGATGCGGTCGGTGAAGACGTGGCCGCGCTCCAGATCAGACGCGATCTGGACCTCGTCGACGGCGAGGAAGGAGACGTCGAGGTCGCGCGGCATCGCCTCGACGGTCGAGACCCAAAAACGCGGGCTCTTCGGCTTGATCTTCTCCTCGCCGGTGATCAGCGCCACGGCCTCGGGGCCGACGCGGGCGACGATCTTGTTATAGACCTCGCGCGCAAGCAGCCGCAGCGGCAGCCCGATCACGCCGGACGAATGCGCGAGCATCCGTTCGATGGCGAGATGGGTCTTGCCGGTGTTGGTCGGCCCGAGCACCGCAGTGACGCCCGCGCCGGGTGCGCGCTCGGAAGCGAAGGGAGAGTAAGAAAAGGCCATGTCTGAATGATTAGGTAGTGGCGATTGGGGCGAATGTCAGTGCTGTTTGGGGCGTGCTTGGCGCGAAGCGTTTGGAAGTCACCTCGCCCCGCTTGCGGGGAGAGGTCGGATCGCGAAGCGATCCGGGTGAGGGGGACTCTCCGCAAACCCGCTGTCACCGCATCCGTGGAAGCAGCCCCTCACCCCAACCCTCTCCCCGTAAGAACGGGGCGAGGGAGACGAGAGAGCTCCCCAAACCTCGCGCAACTGTCTCACTTTGCGACGCTTTTCCCGTTGTTCTTAAGCTTCGGAACGAGTCTAGAACGAATCGCGGCCGAATCGCTGACTCCCCCGAGAGTCCTGTTACGTTCACGCAACATGTCGCGGGACTCTTTGTTTCATCGCACTAGATGGAGTTTTGCGCTGTCGCACAAGCGACGTTTCGATGACCTGTTCCTTAAAATTGGGGACGGCGCGGAGTCGAATCAGAATCGGGGCGGAGTCAAATGGATTCACGTATCCCGCCCCCTCAGCTCATTTTCGCGAAAACAACCCCATGCACAGTAGAAACGGGTGGCGGCGAAATGGCGGGGTGACGGCGGGTAAGGTGTTGAGATAGCGCGGCTAAATCGTCTCTCTCGTCATTCCGGGCTCGCGACTCCGTCGCGCCCTGGAATGACGAGGGGATTTACTGCGTCTTCGCAACCCGCGGCGGCTGTGGCGCCGTGATGAAGCTGGTGGCTTCCAGCATCGCCGGCCCCAAGGGCGTCGGCACTTTCAGCCAGAACGGGACCAAAATCCGCGTGCCTGCCACCGGCGCGAACGCGATCTCGATGTTGCGCTGGGCGGCGAGGTATTTGATCACGGGGCGGTCGGGGATGTAGCCGGCAACGGGGACGAAGAACAACGAACACACCACGACCGGGCCGCGATAGCCCTTCTCGGCCTTGACCGTTTCCATGCGCTTGAAATCGAGCTTGAGATCGTAGCGCATGCGGCCGTCGAACACGGGCGCTGCGTTGTGGCAGGCCTCCGGCGACACGGGATCGCCGGTGCCGGGCACGCGCAGCAGCGTGGCCGTCATCGGATCCCAGACGCCGCGGCGATGCGCCTCGGTGACGACGATGCGGTCGGCATCAACGGGAGGCTCCGGCACGATGCCGAACTCCTTCACATTGCCCTTGTCGAGCGTGATGTGGATCTCTTCGGTCTTCTTCGAGGTGGTGGTGGTGGCCTGGTAGGCGGTCGCGACCAGCGCGCCGTTGACCACGCGCCCCTGGCTGGCGCCGGTTCCGGACCCGCCCGCAAACGATTTCAGCAGCCCGGCGGTGCCGCCGGAAGCAGCAGCCGAAAACACGTCGTCCTGGATGTCGATGGTCCAAGCGCCCTTGCCGACGGGAATGCCGGCCAGCGTCGCCTCATACTGCGCCTCGAGCTTGCCTTGGGCCGCCGCAGGCTTCGCCCCCCACGCCAAAGCGAGCCCGCAAAGGGCCGCCAGAGCCAGCCGGCCAACCGAATGCAGCCGGGGCAGATGAGGGGTCAGGGTGTGCACGAAGCCATCCAATGGGGACGTCAGGCCTTGTTAGTTAAGCCAAATCTCGCGGCAAACAATGTGCGAGGGGCCGAAAGCTGGCGGAACTCTCCGGAGTTTTCGGGGGTGAATACGCCCTTTATGTGATGGTAAGGCACTTTAAACACTGCCGTTTTGGTGATCGGGGGTGCGTCAGGGGCGCACAGCCGCCCAGCCCATTCCACTGTCATGCCCCGCCTTGTACGCACTTGCGCACTGGGGCGGGCGATGACACCGAGAATGCCGCCTGAGATCCCGGGTTCGGGCTCCGCCCGCCCCGGGACGACGGGCCTAAAACGGCCCGTCGCCTTGACGTCCCGCCGCTTCCCCCCTATACGTCCGCCGCTCCCTGCAAGGACAGAGAATTTGCCCCCGTGGCGCCCCGAATGGCGGCCGCACATCATTGGGGGAAAGATTGAGGATTTTGACATGTCTCGCCGCTGCGAACTGACGGCCAAGGGCCCCCTCGTCGGCCACAAGGTCAGCCACTCCAACATCAAGACCAAGCGCCGCTTCCTGCCGAACCTCGTCAACGTGACGTTCATCAGCGAAGCCCTGGGCCGCAACGTGCGCCTGCGCGTCTCCACCAACGCGGTCAAGAGCGTCGACCACAATGGCGGCCTCGACCCCTTCCTGCTCAAGGCCAAGGCCGACGTCCTGTCGCCGCGCGCCCTCGAGCTGAAGCGCGCCATCCAGAAAAAGGTCGGCGACACCGCTCCGGTCAAGCAGGCCAGCTGAGCAAGTTTTAGAATTGGGCGGGGGCTAAGTTGCGTCGCGTGGCGTAGGCTTGGCCAAGTAGAGTTGCGTTGCGGCCGGATCGAAAGATCCGGCCGTTTTTGTTTGTGAAAACCAGCAAACATCGAATGTCCAAGTTCTGAGGCGCAGCTCAGACCTTCTATGCAAAGACATCTCGTGTTAGCTTTCTGCGCACTGCTTCGCTGTGGGCTCATCGGTGGCACGAAGTGATCTTCTACTATCAATAGTTCGCGCTGGTGCTACCGGTGATCGCGCAGCCTTGCGCTCATCCGTAGAAGCTGCCGTAGCAGAAGAGCGCAGCAAGAATCATCACGTCCTAGCCGATCGCCTGCAAAGGGCACTATCCACCGTTACGGTTACGCCACCAGCAAACGTCGCATCGACGAGTGTTCAGTCTGGCAAGGACAGCATTATCGAAACTGTCCCACGGCGGCGATTGGATGAATTGATCCTACCTCTTCCCGTTTCGCAGCAATTGAAGCAGCTTATCGAAGAACAACATCGAGCGGACTTGCTTCGCGCTCACGGAATGCAGCCAAGGCATCGTTTGTTGCTGTCTGGCCCTCCGGGTAACGGTAAGACATCCGTCGCAGAAGCGGTTGCGGAAGCTTTAGCAGTTCCATTTTTTACTGTTCGATACGATGCGCTCGTTGGCTCCTTTCTCGGAGAAACTAACACGCGCCTGGCGCGATTATTTGACTACGCCCGCACGGTTCCTTGCGTCCTGTTCTTCGATGAATTTGACTCGATCGGTAAAGAACGTGGAGACAGCCACGAGACGGGCGAGATCAAGCGAGTAGTCTCCTTCTTGCTGATGCAAATTGATCGCCTGCCCAGCTACGTTGTGACTGTTGCAGCCACAAATCATGCTGAGTTGCTTGATCGAGCCGTATGGCGCCGCTTCGAGCTTCGCCTAGCTATGCCCTTGCCATCTCATGAGGCCCTCGCGGCTTTTCTGGATCGCCAATTCGAAGCATGGCCGCAGAGCGCCGGTGTATCGGCGAATGTTTTGGCTGGTAAACTTGGTGAAGTCAGCTTCGCAGAAGCTCTGGATTTCTGCCAAACGATTCGACGGCAACACATACTTTCGCTCGCGAATCGCGAGCTGAAGGATATTCTACGCGAGCAGGTTGAATTATGGACATCAAGGGTTATTGCAGCGCAAGATGCCTCACGACCCTCAGAAACCGCTTCTGCGCCTAAACCATCCAAGAGACGTCCCAAAGCGGCGTTCGGGCGGAGGAGGAGGACGAGCAAGACGCTTTGATCGGCAAGCACAGGCACAAAATCACGGGCCGATCTTTTCTCAGCTGCGAAATATTCTGGATCGATCTGATGCAGCTCTTCAGCTTCGATCCGATCCCAACTCCCTTGCTCCAGAGCGACTTCTTGTCTTTGAGGTCACGGGATCGGTGCAGAATTTTGCACGGGCAGTCCAACGCATCGACGGATTAGAGTTCGCCGGCGAGGAAGAGCTGGAAGCTGACGATTTCGACAAGAGTCCCGAATTTTATTTACTCGTCCCCCAAATAGGGGCGCTGCAACAAATCGTTTCACTTTGGGAATTTTGGTTACGCGAAGGGAGCGTCCCTAGAAACTACACCCCTTGGAGAGACCTATTTTCGCAGCTTCGTGCCGTTCGTCCTTGGGGGCCAGCTGATCGTGTCTCGTACGCAAATCGAGAGTACTTCCACGCTCTAGCGGATGAAGCGCCAGACACCGAATTTTTTGGGCTGGAGATCGAACTTGTTTTCAGAAGTTCTAGCGAAGCATCGCATTCGGCCGAACGCGACGTTCGTCATCTGGTTGAGACGATCGGGGGGCGGACAATCCACCAAGCGTATCGACCAGAATTCGCTTACCACGCCATTCTCGCCGAGGTGCCGGCAACGGAAATGCGTCGTATTGCTGCGCTCGATCCAGCATCACTCGCCGGCGCTGACCCGATTGCCGCGATCACTCCGCAAAGCATTGGTACAGCTATCGATGCAGCTGACGAGATGGTTTTAGACGGCATTGAACGACCCGCGCCGAATAGGGACCAACCAATCGCAGCCGTATTCGATGCAGTTCCAGTGCAAGCCCACCCACTGCTTATCAACCGACTAAGCGTTGACGATCCTGACGATCTTGAGACCCTCTCGGTCGGGCCACGCGTCCACGGAACAGCGATGGCCTCGCTCGCTCTTCATGGCGACTTAAATGGTCCACCTTCACCCTTGAGCCGTCGAATCTATTTTAGGCCGGTGATGTACGCGCCTGTATTTGGCGGGGAAAGATTCGACGACAATAAGCTTGTAGTCGATGTGATCTTCGAGGCGGTTATGCGCATGAGGAGTACCGATGGAGCAGCAGTAATCGTCGTCAACCTATCTCTCGGTGATAGAACTAAGCCCTTCTCCGGCAAAATATCGACTTGGGCTCGCGCGCTCGATTACCTAGCCTACACCTATGGTATACTCTTCATCATAAGTGCGGGAAATACAGAACAAGCGATCGTTCTGGACGACTTCCCAGATGAACCAAGCTTCGGCGCGGCGTCCGCTAATGTCCGCGCCCAAGCTACTCTAGCCGGCGTCGATGCAGTGAAGGCAGATCGTCGACTGCTCGCTCCTGCCGACAGTATTAACTCCCTGACGATCGGGGCTTGGCACGACGATTCCTCGCAGGAGATATTTGGGGGCGTGACACCATTCCAACCCTTCGCAGGTGTGGAGATGCCGAACCTGTCTTCAAGGCTTGGGCCCGGCTTACGACGGGCGATTAAGCCTGAGGCTTTGTTTGCGGGTGGAAGGGAGAGGGTCAGGATTGGGCCTGCATCTACACCTGTGAATCTAGCGCCGCATCCTCATCCCAGTCGCTATTGGGGACTAAAAGTCGCTGCGCCCTCGCAAAACGGAGCGCTGGGAACGCACTTCACAATCGGTACAAGCGCTGCGGCTGCGCTGGCTACTCATTCAGGGCATCGAATATTTGACGCCCTTGAAGAGGCCTACCCCCAACTCATCGATGCAATGCCGTTGGCAGAGCGCGCAGCTCTTCTCAAGTCATTTCTTGTCCATTCTGCCTCTTGGCGCGGTAGTGAGACGTTCATTCGCACAACTGTCGACCCAACTTCGACGCTTCATCACGAACATTGGCGAAGAGAAGTAAGCCGCTATCTTGGCTTCGGGTTTGTTGATCCTGACAACGTCGTTGCGTGCGCCAACGATCGAGCAACGTTGTGGGCGACAGGAACGTTGAGCCCGGAAGAGTCTCTTACGTTCGATATTCGCGTACCTAAGTCTCTTGCTGCTTCGGCATCTGTGCGAGAAATACGGGCGACGCTAGCTTGGTTCACACCTACGCGCCCTGGACATTTGGCTTACAGAGCAGTGAAGCTCAAGATCGACTCACTCGAGCGAAGCTCTTTGCAGCTGGCCGGCGTGAGTACAACATCGGATCAACCGTCAAATAGTCAATCGGAAAGCGGAACCGTTGTGCACCGTAGATGGACGAGCGAGCAAATCGGCGAAGCCGAAAGCGACTCTACAATCCCGATTCAGATTCAGAGAGAGCCAGATCAAGGAACGCCAATCGACGAGGTAATTCCATTCGGATTAGTCGTTACTATCGAGATGCCGGGGGAAACACAGATATACGAAGACATCCTTACGAGCATTCAGGTGAAACCGAAGGTACCCATTCGCGCGCAGGTATAGAGCAATTTCTGGTTACCATCCTAACCTAAGCATCATTCATCGCTATGCTCGCCCCGTTAGCTTTATCTGGAGAGGCATCCCGTGGAGTATTGGTGACGAGCTTGGTTGACAACGCACTCGCCGTCCGCCAGCTCGCCCCCTACCCCCGAAAATCAATGCTCCGCAGCACGATCCCCGGCGGCGTGCCCTCGAACTCCGTCGCCCGATATTTGCGTTCCACGCGGGCTTCGATGCGGTCGCGCAGGCGCATGAACTGGGCTTCGCGCTCAGTGGGTCTGGCGCGTACGCCCGGCGCCAGCGCCGTGCGCGCGTTAACTGTCCGTTAACCAACGCACCCTAGCCTTAACTCATCGTCCAGCCATCATTAGCTCGAAATGCCTTCCCGGTTCGCCCCAGGAGAAGCGCCGATGTGCGTTGCGTTGTTGACGTATGCCGATCTCAGTGCCCGCCTCAATATCTCGCGCGAGGCCGCGCGTTCGCTTGCGAGACGTCGCCGTTTGCCGCGCTCGCGGTCGGATGACGGCAAAGCCCTGGTGAGCGTTGATCTCTCCGAACTCCGGTACACGCCCCGCCCACGAATGGGCCGCCAGGCAGACCCCATCGGGGCCTCCGTGACAAAGATCGAGGCGGTCAAGATCGAGGCCTTCAGGGCGGAGGTCGCGCGGCTCGAAGCCGTCGCGACCGCCTACAGGGTCGTGTTCGAGCGCGAGCGCGAGCGCGCCGATCGCCTCGCCGTCGAGCTGCAGCAGGCGGCTGCCGAGACGACGGCAGCCAATGCGTGGGCGGCACGACTAGAAGACGAAGTGGCGGCGCTGCGGAGCGGTCGCCGTGCCAGCGGCGCGATCGCGGGACAAGCCGCGCTTCGATTGGGACATCTGGCCGCGGCCATCGTGGGCGCAGACCGCGCGGCTCGCAAGTAGCACTTGAAACTTTCTCATCCCGGCCCGCCGGAGCAACCACTAGGAAAGAATGACTGGCATGACCGATATTCGCGAGATGAAGGCGCGCATTGTCGTGTTCGGGGTCGGCGGCGCCGGCGGCAATGCCGTCAACAACATGATCACGGCCGGCCTGGAAGGGGTCGACTTCGTCGTCGCCAATACCGACGCGCAGGCGCTGGCCATGTCGAAGGCGACGCGCCTCATCCAGCTCGGCACACAGGTGACTGCAGGCCTCGGCGCCGGCTCGCAGCCCGAATTGGGACGCGCCGCAGCCGAGGAGGCAATCGATACGATCCGCGATCAATTGACCGGCGCGCACATGGTGTTCGTGACTGCCGGCATGGGCGGCGGTACCGGCACCGGGGCTGCACCCATCATCGCCAGGGCTGCGCGCGAGCTCGGCATCCTCACGATCGGCGTGGTCACCAAGCCATTCTACTTCGAGGGCCAGCGCCGGATGCGCTGTGCCGAAGCCGGCATCGAGGAGTTGCTGAAGACAGTCGACACCCTGCTCATCATCCCGAACCAGAACCTGTTCCGGGTGGCCAGCGAGAAGACCACATTCGCCGATGCCTTTGCCCTTGCCGATCAGGTGCTTTATTCGGGCGTGGCCTGCATCAGCGACCTCATCGTCAAGGAAGGCCTGATCAATCTCGATTTTGCCGACGTTCTCTCGGTGATGCGGGAGAAGGGCAAGGCCATGATGGGAAGGGGCGAAGCGTCCGGCGAGAAACGCGTGCTCGCCGCCGCCGTGGCCGCAATTTCCAATCCATTGATCGAGAACCCCTCGATCAAGCGCGCCAGCGGCCTCATCATCTCCATCACCGGCGGCCGGGATCTCATGCTGTTCGAGGTCGACGAAGCTGCGACCCGCATTCGCGACGAGGCGGACCCGGACGCCAACATCATCGTCGGCGCGTCGTTTGATGAAAGCCTCGAAGGCATCGTCCGCGTCTCGGTGGTGGCGACCGGAATCGACAATGTTGATCCGGCGCTCCAGACGCCACCGGCGGAAACCTCACTCACGCAGCTCGCCGGCAGGCTGCGCAACGACAGCCGCCGCATCGCCGATCGCATCGAGCGCGGTGCACCCCTTCCGCAAGTGGAGAGCCCGCCGCTCCGCACCGAGGCCGGCCCTCCCGCGGGGCACCCGGCAAGGCCGAATCCGGAATATGCGCGCCACGCGGCTCCCCAGCCACACGATCCTTACGGCCGCGCGTCTCCGCGCAATGCGGCCGACGAAAGCATTCTCGATATCCCGGCCTTCCTGCGCCGCGCGACCAACTGAGCTGGTCGGACGAGCCAGAGTTACTTGTCTCCAATTGTCGGAAGTGGACCGGCGCGACGCGGCTCCAAAGCAGAATGGCTTTGGGTTGAATCGATCGAGCCGCAGGCTCGCTCAACCTCTCCCGCTTGCGGGGGAGGTCGGCGCGTCCGGGCGATGCAAAGCATCGACCCGCGCGCCGGGTGGGGGCTCTCTCCACGTCGGGAGTGTCGACCGCGGAAGCACCCCCACCCCAGCCCTCCCCCGCAAGCGGGAGAGGGAGCACACCCTCTTCTTGGCAACCAGCCAGGCCTAATCTCGCGTGCTCGACGCATGCCGGTCGACATGCTGGCGTTGACGACGGCAATTTCGTCCGCGAATTCCGAACGTCAGAGCTGCAGAACAGCCTCTTAAGCGGCGCAAGCCGCGCCGGTTGTTCACGCTGCCGTGCTGCGCGGGCTCTCCGCTGTTTCGTTTCTTTCCGGCTCCTTGTCGCGAGACAGCCATGCCGGGAAACGAAGCAGGCGCTCGTTGTTGTCTTTTGGCAGTTCGACGGGCGGTACGACGGGCCGCTCATCGGCCGAGCTCGGGATGTCCATCACAGCGTGGCCGACCCGCACCGTATCCGCGCGCTGATCCAGTTCGCGGAGCAGCGGATCAATGACGTTGTCGATTTCGGCCGCCACCGATACCAGGAAGCTATTGAGTTCGCGGGCCTCGGGCACAACGGCCGCAGCCTGCTCGATCGCCTTGCAGAGACCATCGACGACAGGCGCAAACGCGCTCCCGGCTTGCTTGATTCGGGTTTTGATCGCTTCGATCTGGCCCAGGACGCGATCACGCTCCCGCCTGTTCTTCTCCTCCGAAAGGCGGGCTTCGATTTCGGCGATCTGAGCCGTCAGGCTCGTGGCTTCGGATGCAAGGGCATCGCGTCGTCCGCGCGCGCGATCGAGATCGCGGCTGAGATTGTCAACTAAGTCGTCCTTTCCGAACATTGCTCTGCTCCGTAGGACAGCCGTGGCGCGAACCGCCTTACCGCCAAGCAGACGAAAGGCTGCATCGGCCGGCACAGGCATCAACTTCGGTCGCGTCACATGGGCCGACATGGTGATCCCCCAATCCTCCACATTAGGCGACCGCATGGTTAACAAGCGGTTAATGTCAACAGCTGATGCGGAAACGGGGCCGCGGATGCAGTCGAAAATGCGCGAAGCCTACGCACGCGCGCGGTGCGAGCCTTCGCCTCCCGCTACCCCCGGAAATCAATGCTCCGCAGCACGATCCCCGGCGGGGTGCCTTCGAACTCCGTCGCCTGATATTTGCGTCCGGTGCAGGCTTCGATGCGGTCGCGCAGGCGGGTGAACTGGGCTTCGCGCTCGGCGGGTCTGGCGCGCGGGCCGCGCTCGAGGTCGTCCATGGCGGAGGTCGAGATCGCGCAGGGGATCTCCGTCGCGCCGTCCTGCATCGAGAACTGGACGATGCCCCGATCCTGGTCGTGGCCGATGAAGCGGCTGGTGGTGAGGGTCATGGGTAACTCCTGTTACGCGAAAAGTGCGCTCCCTCTCCCGCTTGCGGAGGAGGGTTGGGGTGGGGGTGTCGCCACGATCGAGATACTCCCCGTGTGGAAAGAACCCTCACCCGCCTCGCATCTTCGATGCGATGCGACCTCTCCCGCAAGCGGGAGAGGTGTAGCGAGACCGCGCCCGTGGCCGCCTTCAATTCTCGCCGCTCAGCCGCACGAAATCGTCGAACAGCGCGGCCACCAACGCGCGGTGGCGGGTGTCCTCGGTGGGCAGGCTGGCCGCATAGAGGTTGAGCAGGTGGCGCGCCTTCACCGCGGCTTCGGGCCACGACATCGCGGGCACCGTCATCATGCGATTTTCGAGATCGGCCTCGCGATCGCGCAGCTCCCGGACATGGGCCTCGACCTCGGCCAGCGCGCGGCGCAGATCGGTCGCCTTCTGGGCGGCCATGCCGCGATGCTTGTCGAGATCGACCGGGATGTCGTTCATGCGCTGGCGCTCGCGTCAGTTGCTTGCGCATCCGCAAGATCGACCGAGCCGATCGACAGCATCTCTGTCGCGCCCCGCACGCCTTCGGACGGCACTGTGATCATGGTGGCGATGCGGCGATAGGCCGCGAAGGACAGTCCCTCGATCGTCTCCTCGTCGGTGACGACCTCATAGGCGCCCGCCGGCAATTCGCGCGCGATGCCGCGGATGTGGAACGGATGCCTGAATGTGATGGTTTCGCGCCGCGAGCGGATGGTCATGCGGGCCTGCCTTTCGCAAGTGGAGCCCCTACCGACGCCGCTAGCGCCGACAATGCGCTCTATAGGTGGTAATAGCCAGCACTATCATCACGCCAGCGTGTGCGCTGCGGCCGCGCCCGCGGCCTTCGCGCGCGCCGTTTTTGTCCTCGCAATTGGCGTGGTGCAGGCGTACTTCACATGCGTGTCTGCACGCGCGCGGACGAGTGTTGCAATCGGACGAACTCGAACCTCCAGAGGAGACGGACGTCATGGCCAAGGGACAGCAACGCAGCAATCGCGAGACCAAGAAACCGAAAAAGGACAAAGCCAAGGTGATCGCCGCGGCACCGACCCGCAAGGAAGCGGGCTGGCAGCCGGATTTCGGACCGGCGAAGAAGAAGTAACAGTAGATATAGCGCCGGCTGCGTCGACGGATTCCGTCATGGCCGGGCTCGTCCCGGCCATCCACGTTCTTGCTGCGTGGAGACCAGAACGTGGATGCCCGGGACAAGCCCGGGCATGACGAGTTTGTGGAGCGACCACGCTCCCAACTCTCACCTCCCGCGCGGAGACTCCCCCTCACCCCACCCTCTCCCCGCAAGCGGGGCGAGGGAGAGCAGGCACCGTGCCCTCCGCCGCCGTCTCCTCGCCGTCGCGCTTTTTTGCTATGCTCGCCCGGGTAGCAACACCGGGAGGGGTATATCGTGGATCACGCACCCAGGCTTGAGCCGAAAAACCTCGTCATCTGCTGCGACGGCACCGGCAACGAGATCTCGGAAAACATCTCCAACGTCCTGAAGCTCTATCGCTGCCTGCGCAAGACCGACAAGACGCAGCCGCGGCAGATGGTGTTCTACGATCCCGGCGTCGGCACGGTGACGGAGCCGTCGACGTGGAATCGCTGGAAGTCCAACATCAAGCTGGTGCTGGGGCTCGCCACCGGCTACGGGCTCGATGACAACGTGCTCGCGGCCTATTGCTTCCTGGTCGAGCATTACGCGCCGGGCGACCGCATCTATTTGTTCGGCTTCTCGCGCGGCGCCTATACCGTGCGGGTGCTGGCGGGGCTGATCCACAAGGTCGGCCTGATCTCGCCGGAACAGGCGAATCTCGCCGGCAGCGGCTTCATCGCCTACAAGCAATATTCCGGCACCGGGCGCGGCAACGACCTCGACGACCTCAAGGATGGCGGCTTCGACGAGGACGGGCCGATCGCGGAGGACAAGTTCGATCTCGCCGCGCAATTCGCGCGCTTCACCTCGTCGCGCTGGCCGACCATCCACTTCATCGGCGTCTGGGACACGGTGGCGAGCGTGATCGTGCCGCGCGCCGACCGGCTCTATTGGCCGAGCCTGGAGGAGCTCGCTTTCACGCTGCGCAATCCCAGCGTGAACATCTTCCGCCAGGCGATCGCGATCGACGAGCGGCGCTGCATGTTCCGCCTGAAAGAGTACGAGGAGCCGCAGGAGTTCTGGAGCAACCGCTTCGTGCCCGACCACAGGAAGGAGCCGCAGGACATTCTGCAGGTGTGGTTCGCCGGCGTGCATTGCGACGTCGGCGGCGGCTATCCGGAAGTCGAGAGCGGGGAATCGAAATATCCGCTGATCTGGATGATCGACGAGGCGACCAAGGCCGGGCTGAATTTCAACAAGCGCAGCGTGAACCAGCTTGCCTGGGGCATCGCGCGCAAGAACTCACCGTTCCAATATGTCCCGCCCGCCTATACCGGCAAGGTGGGCGAGCTGCACAATTCGATGAGTGCGGCCTGGCGCGTGCTGGAATTCCTTCCGAAGAGCGCGACCTACAAGGAATGGCCGGAGCGGAAGGTGTTTGCGGGGTTCTACATCCCGGATTGCGAGCCGCGCGTCATCCCCGAAGGCGCGCATGTGCATGAGAGCGTGCTGAAGCGGATGGCGGTGGAGCCCGGGTATCGGCCGGTGAACCTGCCGAAGGATTATGTGACCGTGCCGATGCCGGTAGCGGCGGGGGCGGATGCGGGGGCTGAGGCGGGGGAGATTGTGACGGGGTGAAGGTGGGGGCTCGTCATTGCGAGCGAAGCGAAGCAATCCAGAGTCTTTCCGCGGAGGCAGTCTGGATTGCTTCGCTGCGCTCGCAATGATGGGTGGGGAGGCAGCACCCCACCCCGCTACCGCCACTTTCCGCAGTCTCCGCTACTTTTCATTAAAATTCTCCCGCGCGCCTTAGCGTGATCGCATCACCTGTCTCGCAACATTGCGAACCACCCGCCGCGCCTCGCGGAATTGGAGGAGAGTGCCAATGCATCCGCGCCGACATGCCCGCGTCAAACCTGCCGGCCGCGTATCCCGCCAGGCCAAGATTATCACCGACCCGCGCGCGCCGGTGATCGAGTGCACGCTGATCGACTATTCGGCCGGCGGGGCCTGCGTCGATCTCGGCGGCCAGGTGAAAATCCCCGACAGGTTCGAGCTCTTGCACGTCAACACCAAGAAGCGCTGCCGCGTGGCCTGGAAGCGGGGGACGAAGGTGGGTGTGGTGTTTTAGGATTCTTTCTTACCCTCCCCTGGAGGGTAAGAAAGCTACGCTCGCATCCGGGCCTTCGCGCCCGCGACGATCTGCATCGCGACGCCGGCGATCCATCCCAGCAGCACCAGCCAGGTCAGCGCGTCGTCCGCCTCGAGCCGCAGCACGATGACGGCGACGGAGGCGAGTGCGGCGAAGGTGGCGCAGAGCGTGCCGGCCGAGCTCAGGAATTCCGCGGCGTCGATGTGGCTGTGCGCCTCGTCGAACGGCAGCTGCGGCGTGTCGATGCCGAGATAGAAGCCGACCACGCCGAGCAGCATCATCAGCATCAGAAAGCCCTGCGTGGTCAGCGGCGGAATCGCCGAGCCCACATAGGCGCCGACGAACAGCCCGCACGCGGCGCCCGCCATCGCAAGGCCAACACGCTCCAGCACATGGGCTGCCTTCCGGACACGAAATCGCATGGCGGGCCTCGCGGGGCGTTGGGTGCCCGGACGTTAGGCCTGTTTTGCGGCGGGTGGAAGGTTGGGGGAGTTACGGATGCGTGAGGTGGGGGTTAACTCCCTCTCCCCGCTTGCGGGGAGAGGTGCAGAAAGAAGTCACCTTGCCCCGAACGAGGTCTTGCCGAACAACTCCTTCTGCGTCGAGGGCTGCGAGCGCCAGTATTGCGGGGGCGCCTCGACCACACCACCAACTTCGGCTGCGGCGTGCCAGCCCCAGCGGGGGTCGTAGAGCATGGCACGACCGAGCGCGACCATGTCGCCCTTGCCGGATGCGACGATCTCTTCAGCATGCTTGGCGTCCGTGATCAGGCCGACGGCAATCGTCGGCACCCCGGTCTCGCGCTTGATGGCGTCGGCAAACTGCACCTGGTAGCCGGGGCCGAGCGTGATCTTCTGCAGCGGCGAGACGCCGCCGGAGGAGGCATCGATCCAGTCGACGCCGCGCGCCTTCAGCGCCTTGGCAAATTCAATGGTCTGCGCCAGGTCCCAGCCGCCCTCGACCCAGTCGGTCGAGGACACCCGCATGCCGACCGGCTTGTCGTGCGGAAAGGCCGCGCGCACCGCGTCGTAAATCTCCAGCGGGAAACGCATGCGGTTCTCGAGCGAGCCGCCGTATTCGTCGGTGCGCTTGTTGGAGATCGGCGACAGGAACTGATGCATGAGATAGCCGTGCGCGCCGTGCAGCTCGATCGCGTCGATGCCGATGCGCATCGCGCGCTTCGCGCTGTCGACGAAGGCCTCGCGGATGCGCTTCAGGCCGCTCGCATCGAGCGCGAGCGGTGCGGCCTCGCCCTCCTTGTGCGGCAGCGCGCTTGGGGCCACCGTCTGCCAGCCGCCTGCGCTCAGCGGAATCAGCTGGCCGCCGTCCCAGGGCCGCGCGCTGGAGGCCTTGCGGCCCGCATGCGCGAGTTGCATCGCGATCGCGGTGGTGGAATGCTTTCGCACGGAAGACAGGATCTGCTTCAGCGCGGCTTCACAGGCATCGCTGTAGAGCCCGAGGCAGCCCGGCGTGATGCGGCCGATCGCCTCGACATGGGTCGCCTCGATGCAGAACATCGACGCGCCCGACAGCGCCAGATTGTTGATGTGGGTGAAATGCCAGTCATTGGCGACGCCGTCGTCGGCCGAATACTGGCACATCGGCGACACCACGACACGGTTCTTCAACGTCAGGCCGCGCAGCTTGATCGGGGAAAACAGGGCGCTCATGCGGGGGAGTTCCGGGGGATGAGAGGGCGGGAGATTGAGGAGAGTGTAGTGCTGGGCGGGCGGATTTCCAGCGGCGCGGCGGGCATGGCCGCGCGCAAGGCCATGCATTGCGCGTGTCATATGATCACAAGACCGCGACACAAGCTCCGCCGGAACGACGGTTAATCCAGTTCCTCGAACTTGCCCGGCTGGGGCTTGCCCATCCGGATGCGGCCATCGGGCAGCAGCTCGCCATCGGCCTCGGCCGAAAACTGGATCGTATTGCCGCCGCCGTCGCGCTTCGACGCCTTGCCGAGCGGCCCGAGCTTGCCCCCGAGCGTGGTGTCGTCCTCGACGAACACGCGGTAATCGGTGAGGTGGAAGCGGCGCGGCGCGAGCCAGGTCAGCGCCGGCACGGACGTGCGCATGTCGCCGTCGTTGACGCGATCGACGGTGCGGCCGGTCACGTCCCGGAACAGATCCGGCGGATCGACCAGCCGCGCGCGGCCGCCCTCGATGGCGTAGAGGTTCAGCGTGACGATATGGCGCTCGCTGCGGAAGGTGACGGCAACATAGTGCGAATCCGCCGACCAGGCGGCGTGGAAGGCATCCGGCGCGCTGTCGAGGATGTTGTCGTCGTTGACGTTGTCGAGCGTCATCACCCGGCGATGGCCGGGCTCGGCCATCAAATAGATGCGGAATTTGTCGGAGCCGGCTTCGCCCTCGCCATGGGCGGCAATGGAGAGCTTTCCATTCGGCGCCCGGCCGCCGGTGATGATGGCGTATTCGCCCTTGGCGTATTTGTGCTCGGCCGTGGCAAAGGCCGGCGACAGCGCGAAGGTGAGGAGAAGGGCGAGAATGGCGCGGAGGTTGGGCATGATGATGTGCCGGGCAACGGGGAGCCGACGTTCAACCTACTCCACCAGCGTGAACTGCAACAGCAGCGTCCGCTGCAGCAAAGAGAAATTATCGTCGGACACCATCGTCAGCACGGTCTCGCCTTCGGGCGTGACGTGGGCGTCGATGCCTTCCATGTTGTCGACCTCGTGGCCGAGATCCGCCTCGAACAGCACGGGGCCGTCGACCACCGCTCCGGGCGCGATGGTCTTCAAGGGTATCGAACGGATGCGGATGTTGATGCCGGTGAACCAGGAGAATTTGCGTTCGAGGATGAGCAGCGCGCCCGAGGGCAGCAGCACGGCGTCGCTGATGAACTGCTTGTCGGTGCGGCGGATGCTGAACTGGCCCGGCGACGGCCCGCCGATCAAAAATCCGATCAGGTTGCCGTCGACATCGAAGCCGCCTTCCGACATCGCGATCAAGGTGCCCGCGAGCGGCTGGCCTTTTGGCACGAAAACCAGTGCCTCGAGCCCCTTGTTGTACGGCAGTTTTCGCAACCCCGGCGGCGTCGGCAACACCTCGCCGCGGGCACGCGTGCCGCCCTTGGCGAAATCGAAGCGCATGATCTGGTTGACGCGCTCGAGGCCGACATAGACGAGATTGCCATCGCGCGCGAGCGACTCGGTGTCGTACCAGAGCCGCTTCTCCGTGATTGGTCGCCCCTCGGCATTGAGCAGCGGCGCGGCCTCGACGTCGTCGAGCCCGACCATCTTGCCGCCGGAATAGCGGATGCTGCCGGTGAACCAGGTGCCCTGGTCGGAGATCGCGAGGAAACGCTCGCCACTGGTGTCGAGGAAGCGGAGGCCGGACAGGCCGCCAAAACCGCGATGCGGCGAGGTCAGCACCAGGCCGCTGCGATAGACGAGCTGACCGAAGCGCGTGCGCGACCGGTCGCGCGGCTCGAAGAACGGAATCGGCCGCGCGTTGACCTCGATCCCGGCAGGTTCGGTGACCGCGTGCTCGGGCTGCGCCGACTTTGGCGCCGGCTGCGCCTGCGCGTATCGAGCAAATGCGAGAGTGGAAAATCCCGCCGCCGCGTGGCCAAGGAAGCTGCGGCGGGACGGTAGCGTGCTCACGAATGCAGTTTGCGTCGCGGACGGTTTGCCGGTTGCGTCGGCGCGGTGTTGGTCTCGCTGAACAGTTCGGCGAGCTTTTCGGTGATGGCGCCACCGAGCTCTTCGGCGTCCACGATCGTCACCGCGCGGCGATAATAGCGCGTGACGTCATGGCCGATGCCGATCGCGATCAGCTCGACCGGCGAGCGGGTCTCGATCTCCTCGATGATGTGGCGCAGATGCCGCTCGAGATAGTTGCCGGGATTGACCGACAGCGTGGAATCGTCGACCGGCGCACCGTCCGAGATCATCATCAGGATCTTGCGCTGCTCGGGCCGGCCGAGCAGACGCTTGTGCGCCCAGTCCAGCGCCTCGCCGTCGATGTTCTCTTTCAGCAGCCCCTCGCGCATCATTAGGCCGAGATTCTTCCGCGCACGACGCCACGGCGCATCCGCCGATTTGTAGATGATGTGGCGGAGATCGTTGAGACGGCCGGGATTGGCCGGCTTGCCGGCGGCAAGCCACGCTTCACGCGACTGCCCGCCCTTCCAGGCGCGCGTGGTGAAGCCGAGAATCTCGACCTTGACGCCGCAACGCTCCAGTGTGCGGGCGAGAATGTCGGCGCAGGTCGCCGCCACCGTGATCGGGCGACCGCGCATCGAGCCGGAATTGTCGAGCAGCAGCGTCACCACGGTGTCGCGGAACGTCGCCTCCTTCTCGTGCATGAAGGACAGCGGGTGATAGGGATCGGTCACCACGCGCGACAGCCGCGCGGGATCCAGAATGCCCTCTTCGAGGTCGAACTCCCAGGCGCGGTTCTGCTGCGCCATCAAGCGCCTCTGAAGGCGGTTGGCGAGACGGGCGACGATGCCCTGCAGATGCGCGAGCTGCTTGTCGAGATAAGCGCGCAGCCGCTCCAGCTCGTCATGGTCGCAGAGGTCTTCGGCGGCGATCACCTCGTCGAACTTCGGCGCGAAGGCGTGATATTCCGGCCCGCGCGGCTCGTTCTTCCCGTGCGAGTTCGGACGCGTCGCCTCGCCCGGCGTCTCGTCGTCGCCAAGCTCGCCGTCGTCGAACGTGTCAGAGGTCGAGGCCTGCGCGCTTTCCATCGCACTCTCGCTCATCTCTTCCGAACTCGCCTGCGCCTGGTCGGCGCTCATCTCCTGGGCGGCATCGGAATCGGGCGAGCCTTCGGCGCCGGACTGATCGTTGTCGCCGTCGCGGTTCTCGTCGTTCTCGTCGTTGTCTTCGCTGTCGGCATTGCGCTCGTCGCCGAGCTCGAGCGCCGAGAGCAGATCATGTACGGCATCGCCGAACCGGGTCTGGTCCTCGACCAGGCCATCGAGCCGGTCGAGCCGCTTGCCGATCTTGTCTTCCAGAATGGGCCGCCAGAGATCGACCACCTTCTTGGCCGCCGTCGGCGGCGCCATCCCGGTCAGCCGTTCGCGCACCAGCATCGCCAGTGCGTCCGCGAGCGGCGCATCGGCGCGGTCGGTGATCTCGTCGAACTTGCCGCGATGGAAGTGATCGTCGAGCATCGCCGTGAGGTTTTTCGCAACGCCCGCCATGCGGCGCGCTCCGATCGCCTCGACACGGGCCTGCTCGACCGCCTCGAACACGCCGCGCGCCTGCGGATTGCCGGGCATCAGCTTGCGATGCAGCTTGGCATCATGACAGGCGATCTTGAGCGCGATGGAATCGGCGTGGCCGCGCACGATCGCGGCATCGCGCTTCGTCATTTTCCGCGCCGGCTCCGGCAGCCGCGCCTTGCCGGGCGCAAGGCCCGGGCGCTCGGCCGCGAAGCTGACATCGAGCTCGGGCGACTTGGCGATCGCCTTCAGGCATGACGCCACCGAGCGCTTGAAAGGCTCGGTCGGCGCTTCCTTGGTGTTACGGAATTTTGAGTTGGATGATGTGCTCATAGCGACTTCGTAAACGAGTGGCGTGTCACCCCGCCGGGGTAGCCCTTGAGGGTGCCGAATTCCTCGTACCCGCAGGAACGATAGAAGCCCGGCGCCTGAAAACTCATCGTGTCGACATGGGCCTGGATCGCGCCCTGCCGTCTTGCCTCGTCCTCGATCGCCGCGATCAGCTTCGTCCCGAAACCCTTGCCGCGTTGCTTCTGGTCGATCCAGAAGTACTGGATGAACAGAACCGTCGCCCAGAGATGCCCGACGATGCCGCCGACAATCTTGCCGCGGTCTTTCAGCGAGACCGCGACACTCTTGAACTTCTGCTTCCCAAACTGCTCGTCGTTATAGGCGCCGAGCCCGGCAAGCACAGCCTTCTTGGTCGTCCCAATGGTGCGCTCGACGGTGATGGTGGCCATTGTTCGGCTATCTGGGATCAGCTGAGCGCCACGTTGACCGCCGATTCCGGCAGCTCCGCGTTGAAGCAGCGCTGATAGAACTCGGCGACCAGGGGACGCTCGAGCTCGTCGCACTTGTTGAGGAAGGTGACGCGGAAGGCGAAGCCGATATCGGCGAAGATGTCGGCGTTTTCCGCCCAGGTGATCACCGTGCGCGGGCTCATCACCGTCGACAGATCGCCATTGGCGAAGGCGTTACGGGTGAGATCGGCAAGGCGGACCATCTTGTTGACGATGTCGCGGCCCTCCGTGGTGCGATAGTGCTTGGCCTTCGCCAGCACGATCTCCACTTCCTCATCATGGGCGAGGTAGTTCAGCGTGGTGACGATCGACCAGCGGTCCATCTGGCCCTGGTTGATCTGCTGGGTGCCGTGATAGAGGCCCGAGGTATCGCCGAGGCCGACCGTGTTGGCGGTCGAAAACATGCGGAAGGCCGGGTGCGGCTTGATCACCTTGTTCTGGTCGAGCAGCGTCAGGCGGCCCGACACTTCCAGCACGCGCTGGATCACGAACATCACGTCGGGGCGACCGGCGTCATATTCGTCGAACACCAGCGCGATGTTGTGCTGCAGCGCCCAGGGCAAAATGCCGTCGCGGAATTCGGTGACCTGCTTGCCGTCGCGGACCACGATCGAATCCTTACCGACGAGGTCGATACGGCTGATGTGGCTGTCGAGGTTGACGCGCACGCAGGGCCAGTTCAGGCGCGCCGCGACCTGCTCGATGTGGGTGGATTTGCCGGTGCCGTGATAGCCGGTCACCATGACGCGACGGTTCCTGGAGAAACCGGCGAGAATGGCAAGCGTGGTGGCACGGTCGAAACGATAGTCGGCGTCAACTTCGGGCACATGAGGATCGACTTCGGAATAGGCCGGCACTTCGAGATCGGTGTCGATCCCAAAGACCTGGCGCACCGACACCTTCATGTCGGGCAAACCGGAAACTTCCTCAACTTTGGACAGAGCGGCGGTCGTCATCAATCCTCCGAGGCCACGGGCGGTCCCGAGACCAGTTATTTGCACGTTGGCTGCGGCTGGGTGCGGCTGCGAACCTAGCAGAGACAACGTGCGGGCAGAAGCCCGTGCCCCAATCAAAGTTCCGTTGTCTTTTCATTTAGATAGGCAAGGAACGCGATTTTTGGAAGGCTGCCCTGCGAATCACGCTTGAATTTCGTACCTGGAGGCGGGCGCTGCCCATGCCAATGGCACTTTTACCGCCTCGTCTTACTTATGTAGGGACTGAACCCGAATGCCCCCACCCACCACAGAGACGACGTGACGTCATTCCTTGATCCCCTCATATCCTTCGTTTCGGCCCATGCGTGGCTGGCCTATCTGACCCTGTTCCTGGCGGCGCTTCTCGAAGCCGTTCCGGTGGTGGGATCGGTGGTCCCGGGCTCGACCATCATCCTGGCGCTGAGCGCCCTGGTTCCGGGCGGCGAGCTCAAGCTGCAATGGGTGTTGCTGGCCGCCGCGGTCGGCGCCGTCATCGGTGACGGCTCGGCCTATTGGATCGGGCACAAGCAGCAGCGCGAAATCCTCAACACCTGGCCGCTGACCAATTATCCGCGCGTGGTCGAGGAGAGCGAAAACTTCTTCCAGCGCTTCGGCACCTGGGCCGTGTTCTTCGCCCGCTTCGTGCCGCCGATCCGCGCGTTCGTCCCGGTCACGGCCGGTGCGGTCGGCATGCCGCCCGCGCGGTTCTACGCCATCAACATCCCGGCGATCCTGGTCTGGGCGCCCGTGCATGTGCTGCCCGGAGTACTGGCGGTGTCGGCGTTGCACAAATATGCCGGCCTGCCGCACGATGAACATGTCGGCAAGCACATCTGGATGTTCAGCGTGTTTGGCGTGGCGATCGTCGTGGGGCTGGCGGCCTGGACCATCCGCCGGAGGCATGGGGGCGGCACAGTGCCGGCAAAGCCTCGGGCCCAGGGCGTGAGCTCAGAAATGTGATCAGCCGAGGAAGGCATGCCGTGTCCGCTTCTTGGGCTTAATTAAGCGGTGATAGCGCGCTCCGCAGCGTGGCGCTTGATATCCCCATGAGTCCTGTGAAGGGATCACTCAACTCCAGAACCAAGAAGATCGCGGCGGCAAACGACAGCGCGCACACCAACAGCGACATCATCACGATCAGATTGGTTCGTGCAAACAAGGTGCAGCTGACGAAAATCGCGCCAAGCCAGAACACCAGAATGACCAGGAATGGCGTTGGAATCGCACCGCTGGTTTGCGCAAACAGCTGCAGTCGAATCTGCGCGGCTTCCGTGAAGGCCTGGGTGGCCCGAGATTGCAGCGATCGCTGGAGGTCATTGCTTGGCGACAGCCGCCCCAGTTCAATTTCAAACGCGGATGACTCCACACTCGATTCGAACCGAACGGGCCTGCCAGCCGTCATCTCTTCCTCGTGCCAGATGCGATCGGCCAGCGGCTGAATGCCCTGGCGCAGAAGGTTTCGCAGACGGGTTGCTTCCGGGCCATATCGCATGAGCAGATCGTCCAGAAGGATGATGGTCGCGGTCATTTGCCTGACCTGATTAGTCTTCTGATCGAACGAATTCTTCGCAGACGCGATCAGCAGACCCAGCACGAGCGCCGCCAAGGTGCCGATCAGGCTCGTCGTCATCTTCACGACTTCCCTGGAGTCCGCAGTCTGATGATGCTCCGACAGGAAAGGTCGAACGACCATGCCGATCAGGGCGCCGCCAAATATCACGGCGAACACAAGAAGCGAGATCGTCAGATCGTTCATTTTTGTGCTCGCTCTGCCTCTTGGCGGCTGACACGGTGCTCTGCACTGGATAGGCGGCTCGGCTAACGGCCATTGCTGACCGCTTACTTGTGGACCAACGTCGATCGACGCCGATGGCGTGCGCGGTTTCCTCGGTGATCGCGGGAGAGCTCTGCGCCAAAGCGCGTGGTGCGAACGCCACACAGACAATCAGGGTACATGACCGTTCTCCTCGGATTGTCGGTCAAGCCGCGGAAGCGACGGAAGGTTTCTCGGCAAGCATCGTTCGCCGATCGTGAATCAGACTTTCCAGCCGATGGGCTGCGACATTCAGGGTCGCGTCGTCCACGGCGCTCTCGTCACCGGCCGCGGATCGGGCCCGCTGCGCTTTGAGAATGCCATCAATTTCTTCTTCGATATCCGACAACTCGGCCTCGGTAGAGGCCTTTCGGATACGGCGCCCGAGCGCGTAGAGCGAATCCAGCGGACCCTCGCTTTTCGAGCTCCCAAGTCCTAGGAATTTCCAGGCCGCGGCGAGCACAGTCGCAGCGCCTCCCAGGATCATCGGCGTGAGGTAAATCCAGTTGCCGTATTCATCCATGAAACTCTGTTGGGTGCCATTGTAGACGGCTGCCGCTCCGGGATGCAGCGGAAGATACGCATCCTGATCCGTGCTGGGCGCGGTGATCTGTGCGAAAATCGGATCCTCTGCCAGAAGGTTCCCTGCGCACGCTCATGATTGTCTGGGTGAGCGTGGCGACCAGATCGGAACCAAGCTTCTTGTTCGCAACCAGATAGAGTGAAGTCCTCAAGGTTGTCAGGTCATCGTCCGGGACCGGCGGCGCTCCTCGCAAGGTGCCCTTTGGGACGTCAAAACTCTCATAGGCGCGCTCGGTTTCCGCGATTGCCGCAGCGGAATCGATTGCGATCAGGATCGGCAATGCTTTTGGTCCCTGCTGGGAAAAGCCTCGCACCAACGACAGATATTTCTCGGCCAAAGGGATCACGACGAGCACTGCGGCGACCTCCTTGGATTGGATGGCTCGCCGGGCATCCGTCAAAGGGATGTCCTTGAACGTCTTCTGTCGGTCCAGTCCGTATTCCTTGCTCAGCACATCAATGACTTTGGCATTGGCTTCGCCACCGATCACGCCGATGCGCCGACCTTTCAATTTGTCGATGCTGTCGATGGCCGAACCCGGCGGCGCAACGATGAGGACGACCATGTGGCTCACGACGACCACGGCTTTCGCTTGTGACAGGTCACCGACATCGCCGCGAACTACGGCTAGGTCGACTTTGCCTGTCGAAAACGCATTGGCCGCCTCTAGCGCTGTGCCGCTGTCGATAACCTTGAGACGAACCGGTGCGTTGGTCGCAACAAGGCGGCTTGCGATGGCGGACATCGCCTTGGCAGCTTCGCCGTCAATCGAGCCGACCGCCACGCTCAGGGTCACCGGGCGCGTATAGTACCGATAGGCGAACAGGCTGGCGCCTGCCGCAAGACCAACCACCCCGACCAGCAGGACAAAACGAAGCCAGAGTGGCAGATTCAGCGAGGTCATACGCGTCTCCCCTGCGCGATAGCCGATCAAGCGCTCGCACCGCCGGCTTTATTGGTTCACCTCATGACCATTTCTTTTCCCGGTCACTTGCCGGTCGTCCCTCCTTCGAACGAGAATACGCGGCTCCAGTCATTCTTCACGTCGACAATGGTCCAGCCCGCGGAGGCTGCGACGAGCGAACTACCGCTCAACAGCAAATCGCGGCGTTTCAATCCTTTACCCGCTGGCTTGCTGATCTCGGTGTCAGGTCGACGCGCGTCATGGTCACTGTCGCGGCATAGAACAATCCTCCTGCGGGATCTTCAATAGCCGAAGTGCAGGATCGGGAACGCAGGGTCTGTCGCCCACTCAGATGATGCATCTGAAGCCAACATGGCTCATCGACGTGTCGACCGGCTGTGCGTGGCGCGCCGCCGGCCGATAACGCCGGCAGTAGTTTGGCGCGCATAAATGCGAGCCGCCCTTGACCACCTTGCGGGGAATTCTGTGTTGGGGCTGGCGGGGGTCGCAGCTGTCTCCCTCGATCCCGCCGCGCGGATTTTCTGGAATGCAGCACGCTTTCAAAGGTTCGGACGATTGTTTGCTACCGGACATTGCGCCCCACACGATGGGGAAGCAAGCGCGATAATGGTCAGCCTCGCTGAGGTATATGACGATGAGTGGTTGGATAGCTAACCCCACTCATCCCGGAACGAAGTGATGCGTTTTCACTTCGTCCAATCCATCTCTCGAACGACCTGGGAAAATCGCTCACTCTCGACCGATCATGGGTGCGACCGAGACACAACGCGCGACGTATGCATCGCGAGAAAACCCGTCGCCCGGCGACGTCGCCGCTGGAAGCCGGCATCCCGCATGCGCGAGTAGACGCCCTAGGTGTGGTCTTTCAGGAGGTTGTCCATCTGGTCTGAACCGAGGAAGCTGAGGTTGCGAAGCTTCAGTGTTCCAAGGAGAGACCAGATGAACGTCCACAAGAATGCGCCTTTGACACCCAAAGGTCGAGAGGCGATGGTTCGAAGCGTGGTGGAGGGCGGGCTGAGCCAGGCCGACGCAGCTGACCTGTTCAACACGACACCGAAGACCGTCGCCAAGTGGGTCAAGCGCTTCCGCGCAGAAGGTGTGGAAGGGTTGCGTGATCGCTCCTCCAGACCCCATTCATCGCCGAGCCAAACCCCGCCAGCCACGTGCACGGTCATCGAGGCCTTGCGCCGGCAGCGCCACACCGGGAAGCAGATCGCAGCCGAGGTCGAGGTGTCGCCGGCCACCGTCAGCCGTGTCCTGCGCCGTTTGGGCTTGAACCGGATACGGGATCTGCAGCCGGCCGAGCCGGAACGCCGCTACGAGCGCGAGACCCCGGGCGAGATCATTCACATCGACATCAAAAAGCTCGGGCGTTTCCAGCGTGTCGGCCACCGCATCACCGGCGATCCGAGTGGTCCGAACAAGAGCCGCGGCGCCGGCTGGGATTTCGTCCACGTCTGCATTGACGACCATTCCCGCGTCGCCTTCTCCGAGATCAAGCCTGACGAGACGGCGGACAGCGCTGTTCCCTTTCTCAAGGCAGCTGTGGCCTATTACAAAAGCCTCGGCGTCACCGTTACGCGCGTCATGACCGACAATGGCAGTTGCTATCAGTCCTTCGCCTTCCGCGATGCTTGCGGGGACCTGGGCATCAAGCACATCCGCACCAAGCCTTACACGCCGAGAACAAACGGCAAGGCCGAGCGCTTCATCCAGACCGCACTTCGGGAATGGGCTTACGCCAAAGCGTATCCAACATCAGATCGGCGCGCCCAACAGCTGCCGATCTGGCTGCACCAATACAACTGGCACCGACCCCACGGTGGTATAAAATCTCAAACGCCGATCAGCAGGCTCGGTTTGACCGGGGACAACCTCTTGAGGCTCCACACCTAGGGCTTGAATTCCGCCACCACCGTCCGCCGCCCCGGCGCAGGTCCCACATACCGCGCCCGTGGCCTAATCAGCTTCCCAAATTGCAACTGCTCGCTGGCATGCGCGATCCAGCCGACGCTGCGGGCCATGGCGAACAGCGCGAGCTCGCTGCCGGCGGGACAGCGCAGCGCGTGGACGAGCACCGCGAGCGCGTAGTCAATATTGACGAGCTCGCCGGTCGCCTCGACGATCCGCTCCGGCACCTCGCGGGTGAACTTGCGCGGCGCGCCGGCGCGGGTCAGCGCGTTCAGCAGCGATTGCGCGCGCGGATCGCCGCGCTTGTAGACGCCGTGGCCGAAGCCGGCAAAGCGCTCGCCGAGTGCGACGCGCTCGCGCACCATAGGCGCGACATCGCGGTCGATCAGCGTCTTCACGAGCTGCGAGGCCAGCACGCCGGCGCCGCCATGCTTCGGCCCCTTCAGCGCGGCGAGGCCGGCGATGACGGAATCATAGAGATTGAGCCCTGTTGATGCAGCGCAGCGCGCGGTGAAGGTCGAGGCGTTCAATTCGTGGTCGGCGAGCAGCACCAGCGCGCGGCGGATCAGATCGCCGGCATGCTTATTGTCCGGCGCCCAGGCTTGCGCGATCTGCTGGTGCAGCGGCTCGGATGACGGCTCTGCATTGAGCATGGTCGCAACTAGCAGCCGTACGATACGGGCGCCGACCAGTGCGCGGCCCTCGGGCGCGCGGGTGAAGGCACGCGAATCCGCGCTGGTCGCGAGCGCCAGCACCGCAATGGCGCGGTCGATCGGCGCGGCGCGGCGCGCAGCCTCGGCGATCATGCGCATCTCGTCGGAGACCGCAGGACAATTGTCCGGCGCAAACGGATCGACGCCGGACACATCCCAGAGCAGCGTCGCGGTGTGCTCCAGCGTGTCGCTCTCGGCAAGATCGACGCAGTTGACGCCGCGATAGATCGGGCCGTCCTCGGTAATGGTCGAGATCTCCGTATCCATCACCGGCAAATCGGCATCGAAGCTGCGCAGGCCGCGCGGTTCCGGTGACGGCACGCGGCGCTCCTTCAGTCCACGGACGTCCTCGGCGCGGTAGCGGTTCTTGCGCGAATCCGGCGTCGGCTCGGAGCGGATCAGGCCGCGGCTGACATAGGCGTAGAGCGTGGCCGGCGAGATCGCGAGCTCGGCGGCGGCTTCCCGGGCGGAGAGGTAGAGCTCCTCGGAATTATTCATATTGATTTATGTAATCAAGATTGATCAATCTGTCCAGAGGCCCGATTTTCATACCGTGAACAAGGAGATTTGGGCCATGAACATCCACCTCACCAAAAGCCAGATCGGGCTGGACGGCGTTCCCGCGGCCGAAACCGTGCTGAGCCATGTCGACGGCGAGCGCGGCCAGCTGATCATCGCCGGCGAGCATGTCGGCACCCTCGCGAGCCAGTCGAGTTTCGAGGGCGTCACCGCCCGGCTCTGGAACGGCGCGACCGGAAGCACACTGAGCGAAGCCAATGTGCGCGCGAACCTGGGCGCGGCGCGCGAGCGCGCCTTTGCACGGCTCGCCGACCTGCTGCCGTCAACGCACGGGATGAGCGTCGTCGACGGGTTTCGTGCGGCGGTCGCGGGGCTGCGTGCGGAGAACGGCCTCGAGCATGAAGCGACGATCGTCGGTGCGTTCCCGGTGATTGCGGGTGCGCTGGTCCGCCGCGCCAAGGGGCTCGATCCCGTTGCGCCCGACCCCAACGCGAGCCACGCCGCCGATACGCTTCGGATGTTGCGCGGCTCATCGCCCGAGCCGCGCGAGGTCGCGGCGTTGGATGCCTATTTCGTCACGGTCTGCGATCACGGCATGAACGCCTCGACCTTCACCACGCGTGTGGTGGCGTCCACACAAGCCGACCTGTTTGCCGCCGTCACCGCCGGCTATTGCGCGCTGACGGGTCCGTTGCATGGCGGCGCGCCGGAGCCTGTGCTGGAAATGCTCGATGCGATCGGCTCCAGCGAGCGGATCCCAGCCATGGGTTGATGCGGCGCTAGGACGCGGCGAGCGGCTGATGGGCTTTGGCCATCGCGTCTATCGCGTGCGCGATCCGCGCGCCGATGTGCTCAAGGCCGCGATCGAGCGGTTGTCGGCTGACGGCGCCGACCTGCCCTTCGCCGGCGAGGTCGAGGCCTATATCCGAGCAGCCTTGCGCAAGAAAAATCCGGACCGGCCGCTGGAGACGAATGTCGAGTTCTTCACCGCGATCCTGCTCGATGCGCTGGCGATTCCAAGGCAGGCCTTCACGCCGATCTTCGCAGTGGCGCGCGCAGCGGGGTGGACTGCGCATGCGCGCGAGCAGCAGCGGACGGGGCGATTGATACGGCCTAGTTCGTCGTACGTGGGGGCGATGCCGAAGGAATGATGCGCGGTGGCGCAACAAAACAAAATGTCGTCCCGGCGAAGGCCGGGACGACGCCAGAGAGCGTTGTGAGAGGCCCTACGCCTCCCGCACCACCGTCTTCAGATAATTATACGCCTTGATGATCTCGATCAGGCGGTCTTCGGTGGAGCGGTCGCCGCCATTGGCGTCGGGGTGGTGCTGCTTCACCAGCGCCTTGTACTTGGACTTGACGTCGGCGAGCGTCGCACTGGGGCCGAGGCCCATGACCTGGAGCGCCTTGCGCTCGGCATTCATCACCTTGCGGGTTTCGACCTTGGGCTGGGCGGCCTCCGGACCCTTGCGCCAGCCGGTGCGGCCGTTGAGTTCCGCGAACATGCTGAACGGATCGAAGGCGCCGTCGATCTCGGCCTCCGCGCCCTTCTTGACGCCGCCATTGGCGCCCATCTTCCAAGTCGGACGGTGACCGGTCAGCGCATCCTTCTGGTAGCGCGCGACGGCGTCGGCATTCATGCCGGAGAAGAAATTGTAGTTCTGGTTGTACTCGCGCACATGGTTCAGACAGAAGTGCCAGTACTCGCGCGAATTATCGCGGCCCTTGGGCGCGCGATGCGCGCCCTTGTTCTGGCACCCGGTCCATTCGCAATTGACCACGGTGTCGCGCGGCTTCACGTCCGGCTGCTTGCCTTTCGGCTTGACCCGGATGGAGTCGAAGAACTTTGATGAATCGATCGGCATGACCAACTTTGACTACGCAATGCAAAAACCTTCAAGTCTTGACATTGCAATTAGGACAAAACCCGTTCTCAAGAACGGCCGCCAAGGCGGCCTATCGCTCAAGAACGGCCGCCAAGGCAGCCTATCGGCATTGACGGAGTGCGATCGCGCACCTTAATGGCAAACATGGCTACCAAAGACATTATCAGCAACAAGTTGCAGGAAGCTTTCACGCCGGAAAGCCTGCAGGTCGTCGACGAGTCACATTTGCATGAGGGCCATGCCGGCCATCGGCCGAGCGGCGAGACGCACTTTCGCGTTTATATCGTGTCTCAAGCCTTCAATGGGAAGAGCCGGGTCGATCGCCACCGCATGATAAATTCGGCGCTGGCCGCGGAACTCTCCGGCAGCGTGCATGCGCTCGCCATTCACGCGCAGGCGCCGGGGGAAGGGTGATCTGCGCTTACCCTCCCCTGGTGGGGGAGGGTAAGCGAAATCAAAACGACGTCCCGGCCCGCTTCGGCCTGGCTTCCTCCAGTTCCGCGTCGCGCGGCACCGGTGAAATACGGAGCGCGGTGATGCGGTTGCGTTCGCGGCGGAGGACGCGGAAGCGGAAGCCGTGGAAGGTAAAGCTCTGGCCGCGGTCGGGGATCGATTGCGCCTCGTGAATGACGAGGCCGGCGACCGTCGTTGCCTCTTGGTCAGGCAGGCGCCAGTCCATGGCGCGGTTGAGATCGCGGATCGGCACCGAGCCGTCGACCACGACCGAGCCGTCCGGCTGGGCGCGCACGCCGGCGACCACGACGTCGTGCTCATCGGAGATGTCGCCGACGATCTCTTCCAGGATGTCTTCCAGCGTCACAAGACCTTCAACTTCGCCGTACTCGTCGACGACGAGCGCGAAATGGGTTTTTCGGCGGCGGAACGCCTTCAACTGTTCGGAGACTGGGCGCATCTCCGGCACGAACCAGGGCGGCAGCGCGATGGTGGAGACATCAATGCGCGAGGTATCGCCGTCCGCCGCGCGGATCGCGCGCAGCAGATCCTTGGCGTGGAGCACGCCGATGATGTTTTCCGGCTTCTCGCGCCACAGCGGGATGCGGGTGTATTCGGTCGCCAGCACCTCGCGCACCAGCTCCTCCGGCGGCAAATCGGCGTTGATCATCATCATCTCGGTGCGATGGATCATGACGTCGGAGACCTGGAGCTCGCGCAAATCCAGCAGGCCACCGAGCATGTCGCGGTCCTGTTTCTCGACCTTGCCCTCGTGGTGCAACAGGTCGACCGCGCCGCGCAAGCGCTCGGTCGGAGACAGGATCGCCTGGTGCTCGCCGGCCAGGCCGAACAGCCGCATCAACAGCCGCACGATGACCTCGACGATCCTCAGCAGCGGCCCCAGCACATACATGGTCAGCCGCATCGGGCGCGCCACCGCCAGCGCCATACGGTCGGGCGCGTTGATGGCGATGGTCTTGGGCAGCACCTCGGCGAAGATCACGACCAGTGCCGTCATCACGCCGGTGGCATAGAGCACGCCGACATCGCCGAACCAACCGGTAAAGATGCTGGTGGCGAGCGCGGACGCGCTGATATTGGCGATGTTGTTGCCGAGCAGCAGCGCGCCGATCAGGCGTTCGCGCATGTCGAGCAGTTGCGAGACGACGTCGGCGTCGCGATTACCCTGCTTGGAGAGCCGCAGCATGCTGGCGCGCGAGGCACCGGTCAGCGCGGTCTCGCTCGCGGCGAAGAAGCCGGAGACAAGCAGGCAGATGACGACGATGGTGAAGCCAAGCCAGTCCATGAATCACTCAACAGCTATGCAGCCGCGCAATCACGCCTTGAGAGCGAGCTTTTCCTTGAGGAAGTCGCGCACCGGAGCCGGCTCGACGTCCTTCGCGATGACGGCGCGCCCCACGGCCTCCAGCAGAATGAAGGTGAGCTTGCCGCGCTTGACCTTCTTGTCCTGCGCCATCAGTGCCATCAGTGCGTCGGCGTCGGCCAGACCTTCCTGCGCGAAGCCGGCGATATCCTGCAAGCGCGTCGGCAAGCCTGCCTCGACCAAATGGCGCTCGACGCGCGCGGCATCCGCCTCGCCGATCATGCCGAGCCTGGCCGAGAACTGCGCCGCCAGCGTCATGCCGATCGCGACGCCCTCGCCGTGGAATAGGCGATCGGAGAAGCCGGTCGCGGCTTCCAGCGCGTGACCAAAGGTGTGGCCGAGATTGAGCAGCGCGCGCTCGCCGGTCTCGCGCTCGTCGCGCGAGACGACACCGGCCTTGGCGCGGCAGGAGGTCGCGATCGCGTGCTCACGCGCGGAGCCGCCCTTGACGATGTCGGCGTGGTTTGTCTCGAGCCAGGTGAAGAAGGCCTCGTCGCCAAGCACGCCGTATTTGGCGACCTCGGCATAGCCGGCGCGGAATTGCCGCGGCGACAGCGTGTCGAGCACGGCGGTGTCGGCGATCACCAGCACCGGCTGGTGGAAGGCGCCGAGCAGATTCTTGCCCTGCGGCGAGTTGATGCCGGTCTTGCCGCCGACGCTGGAATCGACCTGCGCCAGCAGCGAGGTCGGCACCTGCACGAAATCGACGCCGCGGCGCAGGATTGCGGCGGCAAAGCCGGCGAGATCGCCGACCACGCCGCCGCCAAGCGCGATGACGAGATCGTTACGCTCGATCTTGGCGGCAATCAGGGCCTCGCTGACCTTTGTCAGGCCGGCATAGGTCTTGGAGATCTCGCCTTCCTCGACGACGATTCGCGACGTCGGGATGCCCGCCGCAGCGAGCGACGCCTCGGCCGGCTCGAGCCAGTATTTTGCGACGGTGCGGTCGGTGACAATCGCCGTGCGGACACCGGGGCCCAACGCCGCAACGCGCGCGCCGAGCGATTGCAGGACGCCTCGGCCGATGACGATATCATAGGCGCGATCGCCCAGTGCGACGTCGACGATGACGGAATCGGAATGTTTCAAAGGCGCAGTCATCTTAACGCACTCGCGACGTCGGCTGGTGGCTCGGATGCGGCGGCCTGGCCGCAGAGATGGCCGCGCAGCGTCTCGATGGTCTCCTCGACGATCTTGTCATGCGGCACGTCGCGCGAGGCAATCGTCAGATCGGCATTGCTGTAGACCGGCTCGCGTTCGGTGAGCAGGCGCGTCACGGTGCCTTCGGGATCGGCGGTCTGGAGCAGCGGACGATCGGCGCGGCGGCGCACGCGACGCATGATGACGTCGTGATCCGCCTTGAGCCAGATCGAGATCGCCTTGGCCGCAATCCGTGCGCGGGTCTCCTCGCGCATGAAGGCGCCGCCGCCGGTCGCCAACACCACCGGTTCGCCGTCCAGCAGACGCGCGATCACCCGCGCTTCGCCGTCGCGGAAATGCCGCTCGCCATGGCGTTCAAAAATCTCCGGTATGGTCATGCCGGCCGCCGCCTCGATCTCGGTATCGGCGTCGATGAAGGGCAGATGCAGCCGCGCCGCCAAGCGGCGGCCGATGGTGGATTTGCCAACGCCCATCATGCCGACCAGCACGATCGAACGCGTCCCGAGTGCCGACAGGATATCGGCCTCAGGGGAAGCAGGTGCTGGCAACGCGGCGTCGGACATGTCCCTCGCTCGATCTGCCGCCAAATGCGGCATCCGGCCACCTATACTACCCCCCGAGCTTCCCTCGCCAGAGGACTCTTGCCACGAAACGGCGAACATGTTGGATGATTTCATTGGTTAATTCGCTCGCCGAGACCTTACCCGATGCCCAGCCTGTTCCGCTTCCTGACGGTCGTCGCCGTGATTGCCGGCATCGTCTATGGCGTGGTCTTCGCGCTGGCGAATTTCGTCAATCCAAAACCACGGGAAATGACGGTGACGATCCCTGCGGATAAATTTCTCAAGAAATAGGAGCTAGGCTCCGGGGCATGCGTGCCAAATCTTCTGCCAGCAAGCCCTCTGACACCAAGCTCACCGGCCTGTTCCTCGACATGCTCGCGGCGGAACAGGGCGCCGGCCCCAACACGCTCGATGCCTACCGCCGCGACCTCACCGATTTCTCGGATTTTTTAGGCCGCGCCGGTCACAGCTTTGCGGATGCGGAGACGCAAACGCTGCGCGATTATCTTGCCGATCTCGACACCCGAGGCTTCAAATCCTCCAGCGTCGCGCGGCGGCTGTCGGCGATGCGGCACCTGTTCCGCTTTCTTCTGAACGAGCGCATCCGCACTGAGGATCCCGCCGCAATCCTGTCCGGCCCCAAGCGCGGCCGCGGCCTGCCAAAGGTGCTGTCGATCGCGGATGTCGACCGCATGTTGACACGCGCCAAGGAGATGAGCGACGCCGCAGACGCCTCGTCGTCGCAGCGGCTGCGGAATCTGCGGCTGTATTGCCTGCTGGAGGTGCTCTACGCGACGGGCTTGCGCGTCTCGGAGCTCGTGGCGCTGCCGCGCACGGCGGCCAAGCGTGACGCCCGCATGATCGTGGTGCGCGGCAAGGGCGACAAGGAACGCCTGGTGCCGCTCAACGAGGCCTCGCGGCAGGCGATGGCGGATTATCTCGCGGCGACCGAGGCTGCGAAGACCGAGAAGAAGAGCAGCCTCGCTGCCTCGAAGTGGCTGTTTCCCTCGTTCGGCGAGAGCGGGCATCTGACGCGGCAGCATTTTGCCCGCGATTTGAAAGAGCTCGCGGTTGCCTCCGGCCTCCAGGCCCGGCTGGTCTCCCCGCACGTGCTGCGCCACGCCTTTGCCAGTCACCTCCTGCACAACGGTGCGGATTTGCGCATCGTGCAGACCCTGCTCGGCCACACCGACATCTCCACCACACAGATCTATACCCATGTCGTCGAGGAGCGGCTGAAGAGCCTGGTGCGCGACCTGCATCCGCTGGCGGAGAAGTAAATGTCGTCCCGGCGAAGGCCGGGACCCATACCGCGTGATCAATCTGTGACGGGCGGTGTCAGTACAGCGAGAAGACCGCATCACTACGAGTCTTCGCTAAACTCCTTCCTGTGGTTATGGGTCCCGGCCTTCGCCGGGACGACAGTGGAGGGCGAAACCGCCTTGACTTCGGCCACATCTCCGCAGAAAGAGCCGTGGCCTTATTCGTGATTTGGCGCGCTCCCTAAGAGCGCACAGGTCAACCCCTTGAAGAAGCTACACTTCTTTACGAGAAGCCAAGCCCGCTTCGCGTCCTCGCTCCGTCCCCCTATATTGAGTTGATGCCAGACCAGATGCGCAGCTATCTCGATTTCGAAAAGCCCGTCGCCGAGCTCGATTCCAAGCTCGACGAATTGCGCACGTTAGCGGCCTCCGGCTCCGATATCGCCGAGGAGATCGGGCGGGTCGAGGACAAGGCGGCGCAGGCACTGGCCGACCTCTATACCAACCTGACGCCGTGGCAGAAGACGCTGGTCGCGCGGCACCCGCAGCGGCCGCATTTCTCCGACTTCATCAAGGGCCTGATCACCGAATTCACGCCGCTCGCCGGCGACCGCAAGTTCGGCGAGGACGAGGCGCTGGTCGCGGGCTTCGGCCGTTTCCGCGGCGAAGCGATCTGCGTGATGGGCCAGGAAAAGGGCGATTCCACCGACAGCCGCATCAAGCACAATTTCGGCATGGCGCGGCCCGAAGGCTATCGCAAGGCGGTGCGGCTGATGGAGATGGCCGAGCGTTTCGGCCTGCCGGTGCTGTCGATCGTGGATTCCGCCGGCGCCTATCCCGGCATCGGCGCGGAAGAACGCGGCCAGGCCGAGGCGATCGCGCGCTCGACTGACGCCTGCATGGCGCTGGGCGTGCCCAACGTCGCGGTCATCACCGGCGAGGGCATGTCGGGCGGCGCCATTGCGATCACCACGACCAACAAGGTGCTGATGCTGGAGCACGCGATCTACAGCGTGATCTCGCCGGAGGCGGCGTCCTCGATCCTCTGGCGCGACGGCACCAAGGCCCAAGAAGCCGCCAACAACATGAAGATCACCGCCCAGGACATGCTCCGCTTCGGGGTGATCGACAGCATTTTGAAAGAACCGGTCGGCGGCGCCCACCGCGACCCCGCCGCCATGATCGCCACCACGGGCGAGGCCATCGCCAAGGCCTTCGACGAGCTGCGCGGCCTGGACAGGGACGCCATCCGCAAGCAGCGCCGGCAGAAATTTCTCGATATCGGCCGCAAACTGGGCTGATTCGGGCCGTTTCGGACCGTAGGGTGGGTTAGCCGAAGGCGTAACCCACCACTGGTGGCCCGGTAACCCCGCATTAACCCTTTTTTTGCCCAAATCAGCGATCTCAGTGCCATTCGGGCTGTAAGGCCCAAGTAAGGCCTCAACTAGCGTCCAAGTTTAGTCTCTGTTGACCATGCCACTGGGCCAACGGGCTCGTGATCCTCGGTCGGGTTGCGACCCCATCGCCCAGAGGTTAGAATTTTAATCAATGGCTTCAGGGCATAAGGCTCGGAGTTTGGTCACCGAAACACCGTCGATGCCGGTCTCGCATCGATGGTTTGACCAGGCTCAGGATCGGGGTTTTCGAGCCTTGCCCGGAACGTTGTGGGGTTCGTCTTGACTGCTAGCTCGCTTGCTCGCGCGATTTTGGCTTCGGTTGCGCTTGCCGCCAGTGTTGTGCTGGCCGGCTGCGACACCGATCAGGTCTCGCTCGCGACCAACGCCAAGGCCAATCAGCCGGTCACGCCAAAGCTTCTCGCCGCGATGGTCGAGAAGGACATGGATCTGCAATCGCCGATCCTGGTCCGCCTGTTCAAGCAGGAGGCCGAGCTCGAGATCTGGAAGCAGACCCGCTCCGGCCAGTTCGCGCTGCTCAAAACCTATCCGATCTGCCGCTGGTCCGGCGATCTCGGTCCGAAGGTACGTGAAGGCGACCGCCAGGCGCCGGAGGGATTCTACTCGATCAATCCCGGCCAGATGAATCCGCAGTCGGCCTATTACCTCTCGTTCAACACCGGCTTTCCCAACGCGTTCGACCGCGCACTCGGCCGCACCGGCTCGCAGCTGATGGTGCACGGTGATTGCTCCTCGCGCGGCTGCTACGCGATGACCGACGAGCAGATCGCCGAGATCTATTCGATGGGCCGCGAGTCCTTCTTCGGCGGCCAGAAGGCGTTCCAGTTCCAGGCCTATCCGTTCAAGATGACGCCGGTGAACATGGCCAAGCACCGCAACAATCCGAACATGGCGTTCTGGAAGATGATCAAGGAAGGCTATGATCATTTCGAGGTGACGCGACAGGAGCCGAAGGTCGATTTCTGCGAGAAGAAGTACGTCTTCGACGCGACGAAAGCGCCCGACGCCAAGCGTGATCCCGTGTTCGACGCGTCGGCAAAGTGCCCGGCCTATGTGATCCCCGAGAATATCGCCAGCGCCGTGCGCGAGAAGGAAGAGCGCGACCAGGCCGAGTACAACAAGCTCGTCTCCAAGGGCACACCGGTGGCGCGCATGAACACCGGCATCGACGGCGGCATGAACAAGATCTTCGCCGCGAAGATTCCGGAGGGCTCGACCGGCCTGTCGGAGGAAGCCGAAGGCTCGACGCTGCAGATGCTGGCGATGTCGCGCGCGCCGGGCACGATCCCCGGCACCGTCAATCCGCCCAAGCCGAATTTCGCGGCAACTGCGGCCGCTACGCAGGAAGAGCCGGTCGTGGCCGTCGCCGCGCCGACCGCGAATATGCGCGTCGCCACGGCCCAGCCAGCCGAGAAATCCGGCTTCTTCTCCGGCCTCGCGCGCAAGATGGGCCTAGGCACCGCGGACACGACGGCGACCGCATCGGCTCCGCCGCCAGCTACGGCAGCGCCTGCCAAGCCGGCCGTCGCCGCGGCAAAACCCGCCCCGCAGCCGCAGGCGCCGAAGTCAGTCGTCGCCGTGAAGCCCGCTGAGCCGGCCAAGCCCGATACGCGCCTTGCAGCAACGCGTCCGGCGCTGAAGCCGTCGGTGTCGGATGGCGCCGCCAGCAGCGACAGCCAATTCGCGGGTGCTGCGCCCGTGGTGCCGGCAAATTCGTTCGACAACCGCTTTTCGGCGATGAAGTGAGATCGGCCGCACTCGACGCGGTCGGCTCATTCAATTCAGGCCTTACACTCAACGTTTCACCGTGACCTCCGCGCAACGGCAAAGCCGTTGTCGCTCGAGGTGGCCGCTTCTTCAGCGGTCCTCGAACGGCGACGGAGCTAGTGCGGTGCGCCCGGCGGAACACACGCCGAAGCGACAAACACCACTATGGCGCCAGATACCGCAACAGGTCCGGACTGCTTCGCACCTCCTCCGCAGCCCCCTGTAGCGCCACGCGGCCGCGGTCCAGCACATAGGCATAGTCCGCGACGCGGAGCGCGAGGTCGAGGTGTTGCTCGACGATGATGACGGCGATGTTCTTCGCGAGCTCGATCAGGCGCTCGGTGATCTCCTCGATCACGCCGATCCAGACGCCTTCGGTCGGCTCGTCCAGCAGCAGGAGCTTTGGATCGCCCAGCATGGCGCGGCCGATGGTCTTCATCAGCGTAGTCTTGCCGGCGCCGTTACGCCCGAGCACGGCGACGCGGCCACGCCAGGGAATGCCGAGGTTGACGTCGAACAGGACCTGGCTGCGGCCATAGCGACCCATAGCCACAAAATTGGGTTTGGCGAAGGCTGCTCGTTGCGCTTCTTCACCCGGTAAAACGACCGCGTACTCTCGATAGATTCCGCGGTATGCGTCCCGGCGAAGGCCAGGCGAAGGCCGGGACGACAGCGGAATGTGCGACGACCGCGAAGCTCAGCGGCTAGCCGTACCGCCCGTGGCAGTGCTTGTACTTCTTGCCGCTCCCACACGGGCAGTCCTCGTTGCGGCCGATCTTGCCCCAGCTTGCCGGGTTCTTCGGATCGCGCAGCGCTGCGTCGGTGGCCTGCGGGGCGAGCGAGACGTTGGCGATGGCCATTTCGTCTTCGCCGGTGTTCGGGTCGAACTTGTGCGCTTCCATCGGCGGCAAGATGGGCGCCTCCTGCTCCGGCGGAACGATCTCGACCCGCATCAGCTGCGCGGTGACGGCCTCGCGCAGATGCGCGCTCATCTCCTGGAAGAGATTGAACGCCTCGGTCTTGTACTCCTGCAGCGGATCGCGCTGGCCGTAGCCGCGCAGGCCGATGACCTGACGCAGATGGTCGAGCATGATCAGATGCTCGCGCCAGAGATGGTCGAGCGTCTGGAGCAGAATGGTCTTCTCGACGTAACGCATCACGTCGGGACCCCATTGCCCGACCTTGGCGGCCATGTGCTCGTCGGCGCGCGTCTCGATGCGCGTGAGCAGCTCCTCGTCGGCGATGCCCTCTTCCTTGGCCCAGTCCTGCACCGGCAGGTCGAGATCGAGCACGCGCTTCAGCTCTTCCTTCAGGCCGGCGACGTCCCACTGCTCGGCATAGGCATGCTCGGGCACGTGCTTGGCGACGAGGTCGTCGATGAAGGCGTGGCGCATGTCGGTGACGGTCTCGGCGACGCTGTCGTCCTTCATCAGGTCGACGCGCTGGTCGAAGATCACCTTGCGCTGGTCGTTCTGGACGTTGTCGAACTTGAGCAAGTTCTTGCGGATGTCGAAGTTGCGGGCTTCGACCTTCTGCTGCGCCTTCTCCAGCGCCTTGTTGATCCAGGGATGGATGATGGCCTCGCCCTCTTGCAGGCCGAGACGCTGGAGCATGCTGTCGAGGCGATCCGAGCCGAAGATGCGCATCAGATCGTCTTCCAGCGACAGGAAGAACTTCGAGCGGCCAGGATCGCCCTGACGGCCGGAACGGCCGCGGAGCTGGTTGTCGATGCGGCGGGATTCGTGGCGCTCGGAGCCCATGATGTAGAGGCCGCCGGGCTTCGTCACGGTCTTGGCGGGCTTGTTGCCCTTTGCCGGCTCGATCTCGACGGTCTCCTCGGCCTTCAGCACGATCTCGCGGAAGCGCTCGACGTCGGCCTTGATCTGTTCGATCTTCTTGGCCTTCTCGGCCTCGTCCTCGATGCCCGCAGTTTCCTTCGGGATGCGCATCTCGAGCGAGCCGCCGAGCTTGATGTCGGTACCGCGGCCGGCCATGTTGGTCGCGATCGTGATCGCGCCGGGCACGCCGGCTTCCGCGACGATATAGGCTTCCTGCTCGTGGAAGCGCGCGTTCAGCACCGCGAACAGCTTGGCCTGCTTGCCGGCGCGCGCCGCGGCATAGAGCTTGTCGAGCGCGTTCTCTTTGCCGAAATCGATCTGCTTATAGCCGTTCTGCTTGAGGAATTCAGCGAGCACTTCCGACTTCTCGATCGACGCGGTGCCGACCAGCACCGGCTGGAGCCGCGAATTGGCGCGCTCGATCTCGGCGAGGATGGCGACGTATTTTTCCTTCTGGGTGCGATAGACCTCGTCGTCCTCGTCGAGGCGTCCTACCGGCACGTTGGTCGGGATCTCCACGACTTCGAGCTTGTAGATGTCAAAGAGTTCGTCAGCTTCGGTCAACGCCGTGCCGGTCATGCCGGCGAGCTTTTCATACATCCGGAAATAGTTCTGGAACGTGATCGAGGCCAGCGTCTGGTTCTCCGGCTGAACCTGCACATGCTCCTTGGCTTCCAGCGCCTGGTGCAGGCCTTCGGAATAGCGGCGGCCCTGCATCATGCGTCCGGTGAACTCGTCGATGATGATGACTTCGTCGTCGCGGACGATGTAGTCCTTGTCGCGCGTGAACAGCGTGTGGGCACGCAGCGCCTGGTTGATGTGATGCACGACGGAGACGTTCTCGACGTCGTAGAGCGATTCGCCCTTGAGCTGGCCGGCGTCGCGCAGCAGCGTCTCGATCTTCTCCATGCCGGCTTCGGTCAGCGTCACCGTGCGCTGCTTCTCGTCGACCTCGTAGTCGGTCTTGTCGAGCTTGGGCAGGAAGCCGTCGATGGTGTTGTAGAAGTCCGAACGGTCGTCGAGCGGGCCGGAAATGATCAGCGGCGTACGCGCTTCGTCGATCAGGATGGAGTCGACTTCGTCGACGATCGCGTAGAAGTGCGGCCGCTGGACCATGTCCTCGAGCCGGTACTTCATGTTGTCGCGCAGATAGTCGAAGCCGTATTCGTTGTTGGTGCCGTAGGTGATGTCGCAGGCATAGGCGGCCTTGCGCTCGGAATCGTCGAGGCCGTGGACGATCACGCCCGTCGTCATGCCGAGGAAGCCGTAGATCTGGCCCATCCAGGCGGAGTCGCGGCGGGCGAGGTAGTCGTTGACGGTGACGACGTGGATGCCCTTGCCGGCCAGCGCGTTGAGATAGACCGCAAGCGTTGCAACCAGCGTCTTGCCTTCGCCGGTCTTCATCTCGGCGATGTCGCCCTCATGCAGCACCATGCCACCGAGCAGCTGGACGTCGAAATGGCGCTGGCCGAGCGTGCGCTTGGCGGCCTCGCGCACGGTGGCGAAGGCCGGCACCAGCAGGTCGTCGAGCGTTTTGCCCTCGGCAAGCTGCTTCTTGAAGTCAGCGGTACGGGCCTTGAGCTCCTCGTCGGAGAGCTTGATGACCTCGTCCTCCAGCGCGTTGATCGCGCTGACGCGGGACTGATATCCCTTCACCCGCCGGTCGTTGGCGGAGCCGAAAAACTTGCGGGCGAGCGCGCCGATCATGCCTAGTTCCTGTGTTCGCGATTTAACCGCGTTGCAGCCGAAAGGTTGTCACCCGCTTGCCTATCAACTCACCGTGACGCCTGTTGGCATCAGAGCCCGGACTGCGGGGGGTCATCCGCCATATGGGTGGGAATTGGGCTAGCCTGGGTTCAACGGCCAAAAACGCAGCAAAATAAACGCCATCGCCATGGTCGCGACCGGGCAGAGATATGGCCCGGTCAGTGCCTTGTCAACGGCGGCCGCATTGCGGCTAATTCATCATTTTGACAGACTTTTCGCGTTGCCAAGCCCCCCTGAATTGGGCGAGTGTCCGCCCCGCTCGAGAAGCCCCCTGCTTCAACAAAAGGATTTTCCATGACCACCTCGTTCCCGGTAACCAAAACCGGCCTGCGCTTCGGCCTCGCCACCGCCCTCGCGGGCTGCCTTGCGCTGGCGCTGATCGCAGGTCCCGGCCGGGCTGCCGACGATCCGGTGCTGGCGAAGGTCAATGGCGTGGACATCAAGAAGAGCGACGTTGCCATGGCCGAGGAGGAACTCGGACCGAGCCTCGCCCAGATGGATCCGGCGACCAAGGACGATAACGTCCTGTCCTTCCTGATCGACATGAAGATCGTGGCCAAGGCCGCCGAGGACAAGAAGGTCGCCGACGGCGAGGAGTTCAAGAAGCGCATCGCGTTCGCCCGCAACCGCCTGCTGATGGACAGCCTGCTTGCCCAGGAAGGCAAGGCCGCGACCACCGACGATGCCATGAAGAAGGTCTATGAGGAGGCCTCCAAGCAGATCACCGGCGAGCAGGAAGTGCGCGCCCGCCACATCCTGGTCGAGACCGAGGACGAGGCCAAGGCGGTGAAGGCCGAGCTCGACAAGGGTGCCGATTTCGCCGAGCTCGCCAAGAAGAAGTCGAAGGATCCGGGTTCCGCCGACGGCGGCGACCTCGGCTTCTTCACCAAGGAGCAGATGGTGCCGGAATTCTCCGCCGTCGCCTTCGCGCTCGAGCCGGGCAAGATCTCCGACCCCGTGAAGTCGCAGTTCGGCTGGCACGTCATCAAGGTCGAGGAAAAGCGCAACCGCAAGGCGCCGGACTTCGAGCAGGTCAGGGCCCAGATCGAGCAGTACGTCACCCGCAAGGCCCAGGCCGACTATGTCGCCAAGCTGCGCGCCGAGGCCAAGGTCGAGCGCCTGGACCAGCCGGCGGATGCGGCCAAGGACGCCAAGCCCGCCGACGCGGCCAAGCCGTCCGATGCGAAGCCGTCCGACAGCAAGATGGCGCCCCCCGCCAAGAAGTGAGAATTTGCTGTCACTTCGGTGACGCCAAGAGTATCTAAGCATCGCAATGGCCGGGCATCGCCCGGCCATCTGCATGTCCAGACCTCACCAAGGCGCTACCTCCGATGTCCTCCTCCGTCTCCCCGCTCGCCCCCAAATCTGTTCCCGACATGCCTGTAATCGCGGGCGTCCGTCTCGCGACGGCTGAGGCGGGCATCCGCTACAAGAACCGCACCGACGTGCTGCTGGCGGTGATGGACAAGGGCACCTCGGTCGCCGGCGTCTTCACCAAATCGAAGTGCCCGTCCGCGCCGGTGGAATGGTGCCGTGCAAAACTCAAAGGCGGCAAGGCGCGGGCCCTCGTCGTCAATTCCGGCAATGCCAACGCCTTCACCGGCAAGACCGGCCGCGGTTCCACCGCGATGACCGCGAAGATCGCCGCCAAGGCCGTCGGATGCAGCGAGAGCGAGATCTTCCTGGCCTCGACCGGTGTGATCGGCGAGCCGCTGGACGCGACCAAGTTCGACGGCGTGCTCGGCCGTCTCGCCGAAAGTGCCGAGCCCGGCGATTATCTGACCGCGGCGAAGGCAATCATGACCACCGACACCTTCCCGAAGGTCGCGACCGCCACCGTCAAGCTCGGCAAGGCCAAGGTCACCATCAACGGCATGGCCAAGGGCGCCGGCATGATCGCGCCGGACATGGCGACGATGCTGTCGTTCATCTTCACCGACGCGCCGATCGCGCCCGCCGCGCTCCAGGCGCTGCTCAAGAGCGGCGTCGAGGACACTTTCAACGCGGTGACGATCGACGGCGACACCTCGACCTCCGACACGCTGCTGGCCTTCGCGACGGGCGCCGCCGCCGAGCACGGTGCACCGAAAATCAGCCGTGCCAGCGATCCGCGCCTGAAGGCTTTCGTCAAGGCGTTCAACCAGGTGCTCGCCAACCTCGCCGAGCAGGTGGCGCGCGACGGCGAAGGCGCCCGCAAGCTGGTCGAGATCACGGTCGAGGGCGCCAAGACCAAAGCCTCCGCACGCAAGATCGCGATGTCGATTGCCAATTCGCCGCTGGTGAAGACCGCAATCGCCGGCGAAGACGCCAATTGGGGCCGTGTGGTGATGGCGGTCGGCAAGGCCGGCGAGCCGGCCGATCGCGACAAGCTCTCGATCGCCTTCAACGGCATCCGCGTTGCCAAGAGCGGCGCGCGCGATCCGTCCTATGACGAGGCGCAGGTGTCGGAAGCGATGAAGGCCCCGGAGATCGCGATCAAGGTCTCGCTCGGTCTCGGCAAGGGCCGCGACCGCGTGCTGACCTGCGACCTCACCAAGGAATATGTGGCGATCAACGGGGATTACAGGTCGTAGCTGAAAGCCGATGGCCGATCTCAAACTGACACTGGTGGTGGCCTGCGCGCTTGTCGACGCCGACAAGCGCGTGCTGATCGCGCAGCGCCCCGAGGGCAAGACGCTGGCCGGCCTGTGGGAGTTTCCCGGCGGCAAGTGTGAGCCCGGCGAGCGGCCGGAACAGAGCCTCATCCGCGAACTCCACGAGGAGCTCGGCATCACAGTCGCCGAGTCGTGCCTCGCGCCGCTGACCTTTGCGAGCCACGCCTACGAGACCTTTCATCTGTTGATGCCGCTCTACATCTGCCGGCGCTGGGAGGGCCAGGTCACGCCGCGCGAAGGCCAGACCCTCGCATGGGTCCGCGCCAACAAGCTGCGCGACTACCCGATGCCGCCCGCGGACATTCCGCTGATCCCGCATTTGATTGATTTGCTGATGTGACGCGGACCTCATCCTGAGGAGCGCGGAACGCGCGTCTCGACGGATGGCCGCATGCCAAGAGCGTGGCCTTTATGGTTCGAGACGGCGCTGACGCGCCTCCTCACCATGAGGATCAAATCTCCCCCGCCTTCTTCACCGCCTCCGCCAGGCTCGCTTTGGCCGAGCCGGGCTTCAACGGCTGTTGCTGGCTCGCATGCGGCGCCCAGCCGGAGAGCCAGATGATGTCGAACGTCGCGCGGATGCGGCCGTCGGCATCGGCAAAGCGTTCGGCATAGATCTCGGCCATCCGCAGCAACGTCGCGCGCCGGCTCAATGTGCGCCGACGCTCGATCAGCACATTGGCCGCGCCCATGCGGCGAAGATCCTGCATCAGTGCGAATGCGTTGGAATAACGCACCACAACACGGTCGACGTCGGTGACCGGCAGCGCAAAGCCCGCCCGCTGCAATAGCGCGCCGATATCGCGCAGATCAGCGAACGGCGCCACGCGCGGCGACACCCCGCCCTCGCATTCGGCCTCCGCCGCGGCAAAGGCCTGGCGCAGCTCCGTCAAACTGTCGCCGCCGATCATCGCCGCCAGCAAGAGCCCATCCGGCTTCAGCGCGCGACGGATCTGCGCCATCACGCCCGGCAGATCGTTGACGAATTGCAGCGCCAGCGCCGAGACGACGAGATCGAGGCTTTCGGGCGCGAAGGGCAGCCTCTCCTCTCCGGTTTCGCCAAGCGCGATCCGCTGAAATGACGGCAACCGTGCGCGCAGCGTCGCCAGCCCCTCGCCGGGCGTCCAGAGATCGGCTGCAGCGCCAAACTCCCGCATCACGGCGGCCAACCGGTCGGACATGTCCTCGGTGACACGATCCAGCAGAAATGTAACCTCGCCCTGCGCACGCGCGCGCTGCTGCCGCGCGTGCAGCAACGCACGATCGAACAAAGCGGGCGGGGTTTGTTGGTTTGTGGCCATGCTGGTGGTTACGCCGATCACGACGGTTCTGGCAATCCACTGCGGGTGACGTTAGCCTTCCCCCATGGAAGCCGACACTGCCCCCTCCCGCTCCATCGCCGCACCCTTCCGTGCCACATGGACCGCCGGCCGCCACGTGCTGTCGCGCGCAGCGCGGCTCGCGCTCGACATTGCGCTGCCGACCTTATGCGTGTCCTGCCGCGAGCCGGTCGATGGCGAAGGCGTGTGCGCGGCGTGCTGGGCCAAGCTGTCGTTCATCGCTCCGCCTTTTTGCCCGCGGCTCGGCATTCCCTTCGTCTACGACCCCGGCCCCGACATGCTGTCGATGGAAGCGATCGCGAGCCCGCCGGCCTACCAGCGGGCGCGGGCGGCGGTGCGCTATGATGACGTCGCGCGCACGCTGGTGCACGCGCTGAAATATCAGGACCGCACCGATCTGGCGCCCGCCATGGGCCGCTGGATGGCGCGCGCGGGTGGTGAGCTGCTCGCGGACGCCGACATGCTAGTGCCTGTTCCCCTGCATTGGCGCCGGGCCTGGCGGCGCCGCTACAACCAGTCCGGGGCGCTGGCGCGCATCATCGAGCGGCAGAGCGGCGTGAGGGTGCGGGGTGAGGTGCTGCGGCGTGTGCGTGCCACCGAGCAGCAGATCGGCCTGTCGCGGGCCCAGCGCGCCACCAATGTGCAGGGCGCATTCCAGGTATCCCCCGACCGTCAGGCCGAGGTCCAGGGCCGGCGTATCGTCCTGGTCGATGACGTCTTGACCTCCGGCGCGACGCTGGATGCCTGCGCGCGGGCCTTGCTTCGCGCCAAGTCGACGTGCTGGTCTTTGCCCGGGTTGTCCAAAGCCGGTAAACTCCCATATAATTCAACGAATTCACGACATGAAAGCGCTGGACGCCATGAACGCTGCCGTCGAGATCTACACCAGGCCGGGCTGCGGCTATTGTTCCGCCGCCCGGTCGCTTTTGACCCGCAAGAAGGCGAGCTTCACGGAATTCGATGTCGCCAAGAACCCGTCATGGCGCGACGAGATGTACGATCGCGCCGGCGAAGACTCGACCTTCCCACAGATCTGGATCGGCGGAACCCATATCGGCGGCTGCGACGACCTCTACGCACTCGATCGCGAAGGCAAGCTCGACGCCATGCTCGAGAGCGTGAAGGCCGTATCATGAGCGAGAATCGCACCTTCACTGCCGCCATGATCCAAATGCGTACCGGCCTGATGCCCGAGCCGAGCCTCGCGCAGGCCACCAAGCTGATCCGGCAGGCGGCCGCCAATGGCGCCGACTATGTGCAGACACCCGAAGTCAGCAACATGATGCAGCTGAACCGCAAGGCGCTGTTCGAACATCTCCAGAGCGAAGAGAGCGACGCCTCGCTGAAAGCCTACCGCGCGCTCGCGGCCGAGCTGAAGATCCACATCCATGTCGGCTCGCTGGCGCTGCGCTTCTCGGAGGAAAAAGCGGTGAACCGCTCCTTCCTGATCGGGCCCGAGGGCGATGTGCTCGCGAGCTACGACAAGATCCACATGTTCGACATCGAGCTGCCGGACGGCGAGAGCTATCGCGAATCCGCCAATTACCAGCCGGGCGAGACCGCCGTGATTTCCGACCTGCCCTGGGGCCGGGTCGGGCTGACGATCTGCTACGATGTGCGCTTCCCCGCGCTCTACCGCGCGCTGGCTGAAAGCGGCGCTTACTTCATCACCGTGCCTTCGGCCTTCACCCGTAAAACCGGCGAAGCGCATTGGCACATATTGCTGCGTTCGCGCGCGATCGAGACCGGCTGCTTCATCTTTGCGGCGGCGCAGGCCGGTCTGCACGAGAACAAGCGCGAGACGTTCGGCCATTCGCTGATCATCGATCCCTGGGGCGAAATCCTCGCCGAGGGCGACGTCGAGCCCGGCATCATCATGGCGAAGATCGACCCGGCCAAGGTCGAGACCGCGCGCCGGGCGATTCCGTCGCTCCAGCACGGCCGCCGCTTCGGCGTCGCCGACCCCAAGGCCGGGCCGGACCATCTGCATCTGGTGCGGGGATCGGCATGATCCGCTACGCGCTCCACTGCGACCACGACCACGCCTTCGAGAGCTGGTTCCAGAGCTCGTCGGCCTATGATTCGCAGGTGAAGCGCAAGCTGGTGACCTGCCCGATCTGCGGCTCGGCCAAGGTCGACAAAGCCATTATGGCCCCGCGCATCGTTGGCAAGAAGGGGCGCGGACCCGCAACGCCTCCGCCGGAGCCCGTCACCACGACCACCACGCCGGAGGCGTCGCCGACCGGATCGACCTCACTGATGATGGCGCAGGAACGAGAGCTTCGCACCAAGCTGAAAGAGCTGCGCGATCACATCGTGAAGAACGCCGACAACGTCGGCGAGCGTTTTGCGAACGAAGCCCGCGCAATGCATTACGGCGACAAGGAGCACCGTCCGATCTATGGCGAGGCCTCGCCGGACGAGGCGAAGTCGCTGATCGACGAAGGCATTGAAGTGTCGCCGCTGCCGACGCTGCCGGAAGACCGGAACTGACGCGCGAGGCGCGTCAGAATCCCACCAGCAACGCCACGCCGACCACGATCAGCACGATGCCGAATATTTCGCGCGGCGCGATCGGCTGCTTGAACGAGTAGTACGCCACCGCTTGCGCGAACAGCACCTCGATCAAGGCGAGCGTGCGGACATTGGCGGCGGCTGTCAGCGCGAACGCCAGGAACCAGAACTGCGAGGCGAAGGCGCCCATGAAGCCGGCGAGCAGCGACGGCTTCCACAGCCCCAAGATCGCCTGAAGCACTTTTGGCGCGCGCCAGAGCAGATAGATCGTCAAAATCAGCGTCTGCACGAACAGGCCGAGCACCAGCGTGAACGATGCCGCCGTCACAAAGGACACGCCCGGTACGTTGATGATGGCGCCGCGGAAGCCAACTGCAGAGAGCGCGAACGCCGCGGCCGCGACGAGGCCGGTGATAGTCGGCTTCAGTTCGGCAAAGCTCTTCTCGCCGCCGGGCCTGAGCGCGGTGATGATGACGCCGATCGTCGCGATCACGATCGCCAGCACCTTGAGCCATGTCAGGTGATCGCCGAGGAAGACGAAGCCGAAGATCGCGGTCTGGATCGCCTCGGTCTTCAAATAGGCCGTCGTCACCACGAAAGAGCGATCGTTCATCGCGAGCAGCATCAGGCCCGTGGCGACGATCTGGCTGAGCGCGCCGAGCAGCAGCCACGGCCAGAACACCGACGGCGGCATGCCGATATGATCGCCGGAGGCGATCAGCGCCACCGCGAGAAACAGCACCGAGAACGGGAAGCCGAACAGGAAGCGGATATTGGTCGCACCCCATGTCCCCAGCGGCTTCGTCAGCGACCGCTGCATTGCATTGCGCGCGACCTGCCCGGACGCGGCAATGATGGTGAAGGGAATCCAGAGGCTGGTGACGGTGAGCATGGGGTGGGGGTGGTTGGAGAGCTGTTGAGGCAACCTGCCGCTAGCTGTTTAACGGGTCAACCACACGAACGTCATGGGAGCGATGTTCGCGCAACAAACTCAGTGTCGTCCCGGCGAAGGCCACTACTTGCAGCAACGCCTCACACCATTCCTTCCGCCACGACCATGTAGTTCACGTCCATGTCCGACGAGAGGGTCCATTTGTCGGCGAAGGGGCTGTAGACGACGCCGGTCTGCTCGGTGATGACGAGGCGGTTGTCCAAAAGGTATTTCGTCAGTTCGTCCGGGGTGACGAACTTGTTCCATTCATGTGTGCCGCGCGGCAGCCAGCGCAGCACGTATTCGGCGCCGACGATGGCGAGCGCAAAGCTCTTCCAGTTCCGGTTCAGGGTCGAGACCACCATCAGTCCATTCGGCTTCAGCATCGCCGCGCAGCGCTTCAGGAAAACGCCGACATCAACGACATGCTCGACCACTTCCATCGCCAGCACGATGTCGAAGCGCTCGCGCGGGTCGATCTCCTCGACTGTGGTGCAGCGGTAGTCGATCGACAGATGCCCTTTGTCGGCATGCAGCTTGGCGGCCGCGATGTTGCTGACCGACGGATCCACACCGATGACCTGCGCGCCCAGCCGCGACAGCGGTTCGCACAACAGGCCGGCGCCGCAGCCAATGTCGAGCACGCGCAGGCCGCCCAGGCAGTTGAGGCTGCGCACATTGCGCTCGAACTTGCGGCAAGCGGCGTCGCGGATATAGCCGAGCCGCAACGGATTGATCCGGTGCAGCGGGGCCATCTTGCCCTTGGGGTCCCACCACTCGGCCGAGAGTTTTGAGAATTTTGCGATCTCGGCGGCGTCGACGGTCGAGCCCGACTGGGCGCTTTCGGCTGCGGAAGTATTTTGCTGCATGCTCATGGTTACGCGCGGTCCTACCGCGTGGTGATCGAACTACGGAAGGCGAGCGGCGAGGCGATGGTCGAGATGGTTTCTCGGCCTTCGCCGACGCCGTTGATGGTCACATCGCCATAGTTGAGAATACGTCCAAGAATGGTCTGGTTGACGTCAACGCTCTCGACCTTGTCCAGCGCCATCTCGAAGGTCCGGCGCTTGATGAACCCGGTCTTGTGCACGACCCGCAGATTGGTGACGTCGGTCTCGGTGGTGAAGCGATGGAACCAGCCCCTCACGGTCCAGTACAGGGCGGCCAGCGCCACCAGTCCCGAGCCGAGCAGGCACAGCACCATCACGCTGTAGATGTCGATCTGGCGGGAAGCCACGAACAGCGCCAAGGCCACGATCCAGGCCAGGATGGCCGGAAAATGAAAGATCCAGTGCGCATTGGTCGAATACAGCACCCGCTCGCCAGGTTGCAGGATCTCGTCGATATAACGCGCCATGATCTCGGTTAACCCATTGCCCCCGACGCCCGACCTCAGGCCTGCCCCCGCAGGAACCCGCTTGCCCCCGGCCCCGCCGCTAGGTATACGCGCGGTCGGTATCCGCAGGGCATCCGCCCGGCGCGGGTCACCATACTTATCCTTATGAGGGAATGCACGCGTCGTCATGAGCCGCCTCGTGATGAAATTCGGCGGCACATCCGTCGCCAACATCGAACGTATCCGCAACGTCGCACGCCATGTGAAGCGTGAGGTCGACGCCGGTCACGAAGTGGCCGTGGTCGTCTCCGCGATGTCCGGCAAGACCAATGAGCTGGTCGCCTGGTGCACCGAGGCCTCGCCGATGCACGACGCGCGCGAATACGACGCCGTGGTCGCCTCCGGCGAACAGGTCACTTCGGGCCTGCTCGCCATCGCGCTGCAGGGCATGGGTATCCAGGCCCGCTCCTGGCAGGGCTGGCAGATCCCGATCAAGACCAGCGACGCCCATGCCTCGGCCCGGATCGAGGACATCGACGGCACCGAGATCATCAACCGCTTCAAGGAGCGGAAGGAAGTCGCCGTCATCGCCGGCTTCCAGGGCATCAATCCCGCGACCAACCGCATCACCACGCTCGGGCGCGGCGGCTCCGACACCTCGGCGGTGGCGATCGCTGCCGCCGTCAAGGCCGACCGCTGCGACATCTACACCGACGTCGACGGGGTCTACACCACCGACCCGCGAATCGTGCCGAAGGCCCGCCGACTCGACAAGATCGCGTTCGAAGACATGTTGGAACTGGCCTCCCAGGGCGCGAAAGTGCTCCAGGTCCGCTCGGTGGAACTCGGCATGGTCCACAACATGCCGATCTTCGTCCGTTCGAGCTTCGACAAGCCCGAGGATATCGATCCGCATGCCAACCAGCCGCCCGGCACGCTGATCTGCAGCGAGGAGGAGATCATGGAAAGCCACGTCGTCACCGGCATCGCCTTTTCGAAGGACGAGGCCCAGATCTCGGTGCGCCAGATCGAGGACAAACCCGGCGTGGCCGCGTCGATCTTCGGCCCGCTCGCGGACGCCAACATCAACGTCGACATGATCGTGCAGAACGTTTCCGAGGACGGCAAGACGACCGACCTCACCTTCACGGTGCCGGCCTCGGACTACACCCGGGCCAAGGAGACGATCACGGCCGCCAAGGCCACGATCGGCTATATCAGGCTCGATACCGCCACCGACGTCGCCAAGATCTCGGTGATAGGCAGCGGCATGCGCAGCCATGCGGGCGTCGCCGCCCAGGCGTTTTCGGCGCTCGCCGGACGGAATATCAACATCCGGGCCATTACAACCTCCGAGATCAAATTCTCGGTTTTGATCGACGCGGCCTATACCGAGCTTGCGGTGCGCACCCTGCACACGCTCTACGGTCTCGATCAGGCTTAGACTAATTTTCTCTTAGCGGTCGCAGCAAACACGAAGGTGTACACACCTTCGCGTCTGGCAGGCGTTTTGCTTGGCAAAACAAGCCCCAATTCGCTATACGGCGAAGAGGGTGGGCTGCCACAAACTGTGCCCCAGTTGAGGCGGTGCTGATTCGGCTCAGGCGACGGCTGTGACGATCGCTTGGGCCGGCGCCGGATGAGCAAATTCGTTGTTTTTCTGGATTTCGGGCGAGCCGCCGGAACCGCTTTCGGGTCCGGCTGACGGAGGAGATTGACGGCACATGCGGAGCGCGTCGGGAGGTCCCCGCGTCTTGTTGAGACGGCTCCGCGAAACCATGGCGGAGCAGGTCTCGGCCCAGGAGCGGCTGGACAAGATCGTGGTGCTGATCGCCGCCAACATGGTGGCCGAGGTGTGCTCGGTCTATGTGCTGCGAATCGACAACACCCTCGAGCTCTACGCCACCGAAGGCCTCAACCGCGAGGCGGTGCACCATACCGTGCTCAGCGCCCATGAGGGCCTGGTCGGCCTCGTCGCCAGCGAGGCGACGCCGCTCAATTTGAACGACGCGCAAAGCCATCCGGCCTTCTCGTTCCGCCCTGAAACCGGCGAAGAAATCTATCACTCCTTCCTCGGCGTGCCGATCCTGCGCGCGGGCAACACGCTCGGCGTGCTGGTGGTGCAGAACCGCGCCAAGCGCACCTATGTCGAGGAAGAGCTCGAAGCGCTGCAAACCACCGCCATGGTGCTGGCGGAGCTGATCGCCTCCGGCGAATTGTCCGCGCTGGCCCAGCCCGGCCACGAGCCGGCCGCGCGCCATTCCACGCAGAAGGCCGGCGCCATCCTCTCTGAAGGCATCGCGCTCGGCCATGTCGTGCTGCACGAGCCGCGCGTCGTCATCAAGGACTACATCGCCGAAGACCTGCCGAAGGAAATCAAGCGACTCGACACCGCGCTCGCCAAGCTGCGCTCGGATCTCGACCGCATGCTGGAGCGCGGCGACGTCGCCGAGGGCGGCGAGCATCGCGACGTGCTGGAAGCCTACCGCATGTTCGCCAACGACCAGGGCTGGTCGCACAAGCTGCATGAGGCGGTCGCCACCGGCCTCACGGCGGAAGCCGCCGTCGAGCGCGTGCAGTCCGACACCCGCGCCCGCATGCTGCGCGTGACCGATCCCTATTTGCGCGACCGGCTGCACGATCTCGAGGATCTCGGCTACCGCCTGATGCGGCAGCTGGTCGGCCAGGACCACGCGCCCTCGCGCGAGCAGATGCCCGACAACGCCATCGTCATCGCGCGCGCGATGGGCCCGGCGGCGCTGCTCGACTACGACCGCAAGCGCCTGCGCGGCATCGTGCTGGAAGAAGGCACCGCCAATTCCCACGTCTCGATCGTGGCGCGCGCGCTCGGCATTCCCGCAGTCGGCGAAGTGCCGAACGCGACGGGCATTGCCGACCCCGGCGATGCCATCATCGTCGACGGAACGTCGGGCGCGATCTATGTGCGCCCCTCGCAGGAAGTCGAAGCGGCCTATGCCGAGCGCGTGCGCTTCCGTGCCCGCCGCCAGGCGCAGTACCTTGCGCTGCGCGACCGGCCCTGCGTCACCAAGGACGGCCAGAAGGTCGAGTTGATGATCAACGCGGGTCTCGCCATCGACCTGCCGCATATCGAGGACACCGGCAGCGCCGGGATCGGCCTGTTTCGCACCGAGCTGCAATTCATGGTCGGCCAGAGCCTGCCGCGCACCAGCGATCAGCTCGCGCTCTATCGCACTGTGCTGGATGCGGCCGGCAGCAAGCCTGTCACCTTCCGCACCCTCGACATCGGCGGCGACAAGGCGCTGCCTTATATGGAGACGGTGATCGAGGAAAATCCCGCGCTCGGCTGGCGCGCGATCCGGCTCGGGCTCGACCGCCCCGGCCTGCTGCGCGGCCAGATCCGCGCCCTGCTGCGCGCCGGCGGCGGCCGCGCGCTGCGGATCATGTTCCCGATGATTTCCGAGGTTGCCGAGTTCGATTCGGCGAAGGCGCTGGTCGAGCGCGAGCTCACTTATCTGCGCCAGCACGGCCACACGCTGCCGGAGCGCATCGACATCGGCACCATGGTCGAGGTACCGGCACTGCTCTATCAGCTCGACGAGCTCTTGAAGAGGGTCGACTTCGTTTCGGTCGGCTCCAACGATCTGTTCCAGTTCCTGTTCGCGGTCGACCGCGGCAACGCCAAGGTCTCCGAGCGCTTCGACACCATGTCGACGCCGATCCTGCGTGCGCTGCGCGACATCGCCCGTAAATCCCACGCGGCGAAGAAGTCGCTCTCGCTCTGCGGCGAGATGGCCTCGAAGCCGATCGGCGCGCTGGCGCTGATCGCGATGGGCTACCGCTCGCTGTCGCTGTCGGCGACCGCGCTTGGCCCGGTCAAGGCGATGGTGATCGATCTCGATGCGAAAAAGGCCGAAGCGATGCTCGGCCCGTTGCTGGATGCGCCGACCGGCAGCGTCTCGATCCGGCAGAAGCTGACGGAATTTGCCGAGGCCGAAGGCCTGGCGTTGTAGCGGGCCTGTTCCCCGCCTTCGCCGCCTCGCCTCCTTCCGCCATTTGAGACCTTACCGATGTCGACACTCCCTGAGACCAAACTGGACGTCCTGCTGGCGCATCACGCCTCGCTCGAGGCCGAATCGCTCCGCCAGCTCTCCTCCGAGCGCTACGTGCAGGTCACGCGCGAGCTCGCCGAGATCGGCCCGGTGATCGAGGCGGTGAAGGCTTATCGGTCTGCGGTCAAAGAGCTCGCCGACACCGAGGCACTGATCGCCGATGCCGCGACGGACGCCGAGATGCGCAGCATGGCGGAAGCCGAGCGCGACGAGCTGGCGCCGAAGATCGAGGAGCTGGTCCAGAAAATCCGCGTCGCGCTGTTGCCCAAGGACGCCATGGACGACCGCAACGTGGTGCTGGAAATCCGCGCCGGCACCGGCGGCGACGAGGCATCATTGTTCGCCGGCGACCTGTTCCGGATGTACGAGCGCTTCGCGAGCTTGCAGGGCTGGAAGGTCGAGGTGATCTCGGCGAGCGAGGGCACCGTCGGCGGTTACAAGGAAATCATCGCGGAGGTGCAGGGCCGCGGCGCGTTCTCAAAGCTGAAATTCGAGTCCGGCGTGCACCGGGTGCAGCGCGTGCCCGACACCGAGACGCAGGGGCGAATTCACACATCCGCCGCCACCGTCGCCGTGATGCCCGAGGTCGAGGAGGTCGACGTCGACATCAAGAACGACGACCTGCGCATCGAGACCATGCGCGCTCAGGGCGCCGGCGGCCAGCACGTCAACAAGACCGAATCGGCGATCCGCATCACCCACATCCCGACCGGCATCGTGGTGATGATGCAGGACAGCCGCTCGCAGCACAAGAACAGGGCTTCGGCCATGAACATCCTGCGCTCGCGCATCTACGACGCCGAGCAGCAGCGCCTCGATGCCGCACGCTCGGCCGAGCGCAAGGAGAAGGTCGGCTCCGGCGACCGTAGCGAGCGCATCCGTACCTATAATTTCCCGCAAGGGCGCGTCACCGACCACCGCATCAATCTGACGCTCTACAAGCTGCCGCAGGTGATTGCGGGCGAAGCTCTCGGCGAATTGACCGACGCGCTGACCACCGAGCACCAGGCCGCGCAGCTCGCCGCGCAAGGCGCGGCGGCGTAAGGCCTGCGCTTCAGCGCGACTTTGCGGAGCGACTTTTCAGAGCGACTTGGCCCGGAACGATCGCAGGATTTTGCCCAGAGCAGGCGCCGCGGCGCGCAATTCGTCCAGATGAATCCGCGAGAGCGATCGCAACTTCTGCTCGCCCTTGGCCGTCAGTCGGATCAGGACGCGCCGCGCATCCCGCGGATCGGTTTCGCGGCCAATCAACTTCAGCTTCACCATGCGATCCACCAGCTCCACGGCGGTGTGATGCCGGATCAGCAGGTATCGCGCGATGTCGCCGACGCTCGCAGCCTCGCGGCCGCCAAAGCCCTTGATCGCAAGCAGCGCCTGGTGCTGCTGTGGCGTCAATCCAGCGCGCTGGGCCGCGGCTTCGCTGAAGGCCAGGAAGGTCCGGAGCTGATAGCGAAACTGCGCCAGCGCCGCATAGTCGGCCTCGCGCATCGCGCCGCGCTTTGGCGTTGGCGCGGATTCGGAGCGCGCTGTCTTCCGCTTCGGTTGAACCATTCCCCGCCTTCGGCTTCGACCCCACCCGTGAAGCGGGCACGCCGAAGACTAGCAAGGAAGGTTCAGCCGGGCCAGCCGCCTATTCGAAGCTGGAGAGCAGGATCTTCACCAGGATGACCTGAAACGCGATCGGGATGCGGACGCTCTTCCGCCTGATCGAACGCTGGAGCGCACTGGCAATCTCGGCACTGGTCAGGGCACCGGCTGACGCATTGGCGATCAATCCCGCCCACATCTCCGACAGCGAGCCACCGGGCCGGATCACCGGCGTGATGGTCACTCCGCACCCCTGCGCCCAGACGATGATCTCGCGCATCGTGTGAGGGCCGCAATTGCGAGCGGTCGCAAGACGCTCGACCGTCAACGCCAGCAGCAACTCGCGCGAGGGCGACCATTTACCCTTCGGCGGCTGCTCGTCGGTCAGCTCGACCGCGAGTTCTTTGAGGACATTCTGGGCGCGCACGCCCAGCGTCTTCATCGGGCCGGGCGCGCGCTTGGCTTGGGCGGGGCCCGCGGGCGGCCCGCGCCAGCCGGCAGGCCGGTTGCGCGGCTCCGACATCGGGAGCGTGTCGCCGGGCTGCGGCGCCGGGCGCTGGTAGCTCCCCTCCGCCGCCTGCCGTTCCCGGGCACCCGCCACTCTCGTCTGTCGCGCCATGTCGCTCGCCGAACCCGCCGCTCTCGTACTCACAAAGACTAATATATATCGTGACCCGATATGTTTTCACGAGATAATTTTCGTCGTTCGACCAAAGGCGGAATTGACAGGAGGTCTTCACAAGCAATGCTTAGGGGCAAGAACTACACGTGGATGTGACGTGCCCGGCGTTCCGGCCATCGAGCCTGATTGCGCCGGGGAGGTTGCGTTGCGCTCGCAAGCAAACGTTGTTCGGAGGAAACCATCATGACTGACAAGCTCATCCGCCGTGGTCTGGGCCACGGCATCTCGCGCCGCAGCCTGCTTCAAACCAGCGCGGGCCTCATTGGCGGCTCGATGCTGCCGGCGCTGCCGGCGTTTGCCGAAGACGCGCCGGCGATCGGTTCCTATCCCGCAGGCGTCTCGGGTTCCACGGCCTTCATCGGGATCTCGGTTCCGCGTACCGGCACCTATGCCGTGCAGGGCGAGGACGAGCTCAAGGGCTATCAGCTCGCGATCGAGCACATCAACGAGGGACACGATCTGATCAAGAAGATCTCGCCCAAGACCAGCAAGGGCGTGCTCGGCAAGGAGCTGAAGTTCGGCGTCGCGGACTCCGCCGCCAAGCCGAACGAGGCAGTGCAGGCGCAGCAGCGCTTCATCAGCGAGAACAAGGCGATCATGATCACCGGCGGCACGTCGAGCGCCGTTGCAGTTGCCCTCAACAAGCTCGCGCAGCGCGAGCATGTGCTGTTCGTGTGCGGCATCTCCGGCTCGAACGACACCACCGGCAAGGACTGTGTTCGCTACGGCTTCCGGCAGAATTTCTTCGGCCAGACGGCGGCTGCCGCGATCGGGCCGGTAATGGTGCGAGAGTTCGGCAAGAACAAGAAGGCGGCGTACCTGACGCCGGACTACACCTACGGCCACACGGTCACCAAGTCGATGCAGGATTTCCTTGCGGCCGCGGGCTGGACGACGACCACCAACCAGGTCGCGCCGCTCGGTGCGCCCGACTATTCCTCCTACCTTCTGAACGTCGCGAACTCCGGGGCGGACGTGCTGATCAACGTCAATTGGGGCCACGACGCGGTGCTGTCGACCCAGCAGGCCAAGCAGTTCGGCGTGCTCGACAGGATGAAGCTGGTCGTCCCCTACCAGGTGCCGTTCATCGCGCGCGAGACCGGCGGCCTGATGCAGGGCGTCTACGCCGCCACCGACTATTGGTGGACGATCGAGGACAAGTTCCCGCTGGCCAAGATGTTCAACGAAGCCTTCGAGAAGAAGTACGGCTACAAGCCGGAATGGGGCGCAGAGAACGCCTATGTCAGCTTCGCACACTGGGCCCACATGTGCGAGGAAGCCGGCAGCTTCAATCCGCCCGATGTGATCAAGGCCTATGAGAAGGGCGAGACCCTGCCGTCCCTCGTCGGCGACGTGCACTACCGGCCTGAGGATCATCAGTGCGTCCGCCCGGTGATCATCGTCAAGGGCAAGCAGCAGAAGGACATGAAGAACAAGGAGGACTGGTACGACGTCGTCGAGATCGTCCCGGGCGAAGGCCTGATGCAGAAGCCGGACGCGTTCGGCTGCCATCTCGGCGACTACACCTGAACCTGCGTTAACCCCTGTGACGCCGCGGGCCACATTCGCTCCTGCGGCGTCACCTTTTTTCGCGCGCTGCCTGCGCCCAACCGCGATCGTCATGCATGATTAGTTGGCCCAACCTGGTTTCGCAGCTGTTCAACGGGCTGGCGCTCGGCGCGCTGCTCGCGCTGATCAGCTCCGGCCTGACCATCATCTACGGTACGCTCGGCGTGCTGAATCTCGCCCACGGCGCGATGTTCATGATCGGCGGCTATGCCGGCTTCGTCGCCTTCCAATACACCGACTCGTTCATTATGGCCGTCCTTGCCGGCTCCCTGTTCGCGATGCTGCTCGGCGTTGTGATGGAGCGCGTCATCATCCGCCATTTCTATCACCGCCCGCACGAGGACCAGCTGCTCGTCACCTTCGGACTCGGCATCTGCTTCGTGGAGATCGTGCGCCTGATCTTCTCGAGCCAGTCGCAGATCGTGCCGCCGCCGGCGCTGTTCCAGGGCATCACCAATCTCGGCTTCATGTTCTACCCGACTTACCGCCTCGCGGTGGTCGGCATCGTCGCGATCGCGCTGGGCGCGCTGTTCCTGGTCCTCTACCGCACCCGGCTCGGCATGATCGTGCGCGCCGGCATCGAGGACTCCGTGATGGTGGATTCGCTCGGCATCAACGTCTACCGCGTCTTCATGGTCGTGTTCGGCATCGGCGCGATGGCCGCCGGATTTGCCGGCATCGTCAACGCACCGGTGGTGTCGCTGACGCCGGGCGTCGGCGACGACATCCTGGTCGAGACCTTCGTGGTGGTGGTAATCGGCGGGGTCGGCTCGTTCCCGGGCGCCATCCTCGGCGGCCTGATCGCCGGCGAGATCATCAGCGTCACCTCCATGTTCAACCCCGGCTATGCCTATGTGATGCTGTTTGCGGCCATGACGCTCGTACTGGTGGTACGTCCGCATGGCCTGCTCGGCGTCCAGGGCCGCGAGTAAGTGATCGCCTGATGCTCAAGCAACGCCCTTTCCTGATCGAAACGCTGACCGCGGCCGGACTGATCGTCGCTCCCTTCGTGCTGCCTCATCTCGGCTTTGCGCCCAATACGGTGAACCGGATCCTGGTCTGGGGCCTGTTCGGGCTCGGCTTCGACATCCTGTTCGGCTTCACCGGTCTGCTCTCGTTTGGACAATCCGCCTTCTATGGCACCGGCGGCTTCGTCGCCGCCTATCTGCTGACCCGCGCCGGCTTCAGCAATGTACTGGGCGCGCTGGTCATCGGCATGATCGCAGCGGCTGCGACCGGATATCTCGTCGGGCTGGTCGCACTGCGCCGGACCGGAATCTACTTCGCCATGATCACGGTTGCGATCGCGGAGGTGTTCTTCTTCGTCGAGTTCAATCCGCTGTCGGACTTCACCGGCGGCGAGAACGGCCTGCCGGGCGTGCCGACGCCGAGCTTCAATCTCGGCTTCACCACCATCCATTTCACCAATGGCTGGTCGCTCTATCAGTTCATTGCGCTCTGCTACTTCATCGGCGTCGTCATTGCCCTCAGGATCGTGCGCTCACCGGTCGGCGCGATTCTGAGCGCGATCCGCGACAACCCGCTCCGCGCCACCGCGGTCGGCCACAACATTCACAGCTATAAGCTGACCGCCTTCGTGATCGCCGCAGCCTATGCCGGATTCGCCGGCGGCCTGCTCGGCGTGCTCCAGGGCTTCATGCCGCCCGATGCCTTCACGTTCGATACCTCGGGCCAGCTCGTGATGCAGACTGCCATCGGCGGCCGCGGCACGCTGTTCGGGCCGCTGGTCGGCGCCGCCGTCTGGCTGTTCCTGCAGGATTTCCTCCAATCCGCGCTCGGCCTCGGCGCGGCGTGGAAGCTCGTGCTCGGCGTCGTGTTCGTGCTGCTGGTCTGCTTCCTGCGCGGCGGCATCGTCGGCGGTCTCGTGGACCTCTATCGCCTCGCATCCGGCAAGCGGACGCGGCCGGATGCCGAGACGCAAGAACAGACCACGCCGGTCGAGGCTGCTCAGCAAGCCGCTCCCGCCCCGATGCAGGCGAAGGAGGTCGAGCATCCCGCCTATTCCGGGCCGATCCTCAAGGCCACCGGCCTCACCAAGCGCTATGGCGGCCTCGTCGCCAACAGCAACATCGATTTCAGCGTCAGCCAGGGCGAACTGCGCGGCATCATCGGCCCGAACGGCGCGGGCAAGTCGACCTTCTTCAAGATGTTGACCTGCGAAATCGCGCCGACCTCCGGCCAGATCGTGTTCGAGGGACGCGACATCACGGGACTGAAAGTCACTGAAGTCTGCCAGCTCGGGCTCACCAAGAGCTATCAGGTCAACCAGCTCTTCACCGGATTGACGGTGCGGCAGAACCTGACAATCGCCGCGCTCGCCGAATTGCGTGGAAAGTTTCGGCTCGACCTGTTCCGCAAGCTCTCGAGCGTCAAGGGTCTGTCGGAGCAGGTCGAGCATACGCTTGCGCTGGTCAACCTGACCGGGCGTGCCGATACGCCTGTGTCCGAGCTTGCCTATGGCGAGAAGCGCCGGCTGGAGATCGGGCTCGCGCTCGCCACCTCGCCGCGCCTGCTGCTGCTCGACGAGCCGCTCGCCGGCATGAGTCCGCGCGAGCGGGTCGAGACCGTCAAGCTGCTCAAATCGATCGCCCGCGGCCGCACCATGATCATCATCGACCATGACATGGATTCGCTGTTCGAGCTGGCCGAGCGCGTCACGGTGCTCCAGGAAGGCCGGGTGCTGGTCTCGGGCACGCCGGAGGAAATCAAGACCAACGCCGCGGTGCAGGAAGCCTATCTCGGCGGCGTGCACGGAGAGATCGCCGCATGAGCCTGATCGAGGTCAACGGCCTGAACAGCTATTACGGGGACTCCCACATCCTGTTCGACGTCGCCATGCACGTCGAACAGCACGAGGTGGTCGCGCTGCTCGGCCGCAACGGCGCTGGCAAGAGCACGACGCTGAAGAGCCTGATGGGCGTCGTGACGCCGCGCAGCGGCACCGTGAAATTCGACGGCATCGATATCGCCGGACGCAGGAGCCACAAGATCGCCCGGGCCGGCATGCAGCTCGTGCACGAAGAGCGTCGCATCTTCGGCAGCCTGTCGGTCGAGGAGAACATCGTCATCGCGGGGATCACCGCGCCGAAACGCTGGCCGCTCGCGCGCATCTACGAGATGTTCCCGCGGCTGAAGGAGCGTCGCAACAATCGCGGCACCGATCTCTCCGGCGGCGAGCAGCAGATGCTCGCGATCGCGCGGGCGCTGGTGCGCGATCCCAAGATCGTGCTGCTGGACGAGCCGTTTGAAGGACTAGCACCCGTCATCGTCCACGACCTCATCAAGGCCTGCCGCGAGCTCGCCGCAGCCGGCCAGACCATCGTGCTGGTCGAGCAGAACCTCGCGGCGACGCTGGCACTGGCAAGCCGGATCTACATCATCAACAACGGTCACATCGTGCACGAGGGGCCGGCCCAGGAGCTCAAGGCCCAGCCGGAACTGCTCCAGCGCTATCTCGGCGTCTAACCGCCGATCGCCGCGATCATCCGCCTGGCGTGATCGGCGAGCTCCTTGCACACCTATGCTGGCAGCAGTTCGGCGCCCGCTCCGTCGCTGCCGGCGCGATCCGGACGCCCTCCTTTTCGTTGACGCAAGCACGGCCGCCGATCTATCCACGTTGCCAGGCAGGATGGCTCCATTGGCGACAGGTTTCGAGTCCGGGCACAGCATCGAGAGCGCGCGGCGCGCCCTTGCGGCACGGCTGCAATCGGCCGGGATCGAAGAAGCCGGGCTCGATGCACGCCTGCTTGTCGGCGCCGCATTGGACCTCGATCTGACCGGTCTGGTCACGCAGGCGGCACGACGGCTCACGCCCGATGAGGCACTGCGGCTCGAGGGATATGCGCAGCGCCGGCTTGCGCATGAGCCGGTCGCGCGCATCGTCGGCGCCAGGGAATTCTGGGGCCTGCTGCTTCGATTGTCCGAGGCGACGCTGGTGCCGCGGCCCGACACCGAGACCGTGGTCGAACTCGCGCTTGAGATTTTTCGCGAGCTGAAAATATCTGGACGACGACCGCGCATCGCCGACATCGGCACTGGATCCGGCGCGATCCTGCTTGCGCTGCTGCACGAGATTCCCGCGGCCTTTGGCGTCGGCACCGATCTCAGCCTCACCGCGCTCGGCACGGCAAAAGGCAATGCCACAGCGCTCGGCCTTGCCGACCGCGCCACCTTCGTCGCCTGCTCCTATGCTGCGGCGCTTCGCGGCCCGTTCGATCTGATCGTGTCGAACCCGCCCTATATTCCCGCAGGGGAAATTCCGAAACTGAGCATCGAGGTGCGCGAGCATGATCCGCATCTGGCGCTCGACGGCGGCAATGACGGCTATGACGCCTACCGTGCCTTGATCCCGCAGGCAGCCGAACGGCTCGCGCCCGGCGGGGCGCTGATCGTCGAGGCCGGGCAGGGTCAGTCCGGGACTATTGAAACCTTGATGGCCGCCGCCGCGTTATCGATGGACAGGCCGCCCAAGGCCGACCTCGCGGGTGTCCTACGGGCCGTTTCGGCCCGAAAAATGCCCCCATAAAAGCCGGCTTGGGCTCTAAAAAACCTCTTGGAATATCCTGTCGGAACGACTACCTTCTGCCTAACACATCGGTGTCGGCCCCGTAGACCTACGGGCGAAAGCCGGGCTCTCAAGCGAGAGCTTCACTGATTTAAGGTTCCAAACCGCAGGTCCTGTTAAGCGCGATGACCCATTGAGGTACGCAGCTTTCCGACCGCAACGTGAACGAAAGCCTGATATTGCGCGCGAAGACTAACGCAAGAAACCAGGGCTTGTTTTGGCAGGCAAAATGAATGGGTTCGCTGGCGATGAGTGCTGGCGGGTGGGGAACGCGTCTTTGTTGAACGCGACGGTCGACGAACATCGGCAGGGTCAAATCCGCTCTTGCGCGCCGTGCGTGCGAGAGATGTGAACCGCTGTCATTGGGTCACTCTCAGCAAACAGTAACGCGTGCAACCTTTAGGGCTGGAATTAAAGGCAGGACATGAGAAACGGTCAGAACAAGCAGCGGATGCGCAACCGCAACAACAACAGCAGCAATAACAACAACAATAACAATCACAACCGGCGCGGCCAGAACCCGATGACCCGGGTCTACGAATCGAACGGACCCGACATCAAGATCCGTGGCACCGCCTCGCACATCGCCGAAAAATATCTTCAACTCGCGCGCGACGCGCGCTCCTCGGGCGACCCGGTCGCCGCCGAAAACTACTACCAGCATGCCGAGCACTATTTCCGCCTGATCGCGACGGCCCAGGAGCAGTTCCGCCAGAACCAGCAGCCGCGCGGCGACGAGCCCGTCAGCAGCAGCAGCGACGACAGCGAGGATGACGGCGAGAATTTCTCGAATTTCGGCCAGGAGCCGGGCTTCGTTCCGCAGCCGCCACCGCCACAGCAGCAGCCTTATGTGCGCGATGGCCAGCGTGATTTTCAGCAGCGTGACAATCAACCCTATCAGCGTGACAACCAGCAGCCGCGCGAGCATCGCGAACGCGATCACCGTCCGCAGCCGCAATATCAACCCCAGCCGCAACCGCCGAGCCAGCCGCAGCCTGTCGTCGCCGACACCGGCAACGTCGATCGCCTGCCCTCCTTCATCACCGGCCCGCAGCCGCAGGTGAACGGCGGCCAGGCCGGACTCGAAGGTGGCGCGGCTAGCGGCGAGCGCTTCCCGCGGCGGCGCCGGCGGCCGCATAGCGGCCCGCGCCCCGAGCGCGAAGCAGCTCCGGCCGCTTCCGGCGACGATCTCGCCCCCAGCGAGTAAGCCGCGGCGCTTCTTCTGATTTTATGGACTGCATCGTCCCAGCCTCGCCGGGACGATTTTTTAGCTGCGCGTCACCGTCGAGGACGGCACCAGAACCGGCTTCAACGAGGGAATCAGCCGCGCTCGTTCGCGCTTGGCGGGGATGGCCCGGTAGACCTGCTTGGTCGCCTCGACGATGTGGACGCCGGCAAAGGGCAGCGACAGCGCAGCGCCAGCGCGCTCCCACATCTGCGCCGATTTCAGCACCCAGCCGCCGGCATAAGGCGGCATGAACAGCGCCTCGCCCCACGAGGTCGGCGTGAACCAGGTCTGGCGCAACAAGTCCGTGATCTGCGAACGCGAATAGGGCCGGCCATGACCGAACGGCGTACTGTCGGTGCGGGTCCACACCCCGCGCCGGTTCGGGATCACCGCGATCACGCGCCCGGACGGCGACAGCACCCGCCACACTTCGCGGAGCAGCGCCGCCGGATCGTCCGACATCTCCAGCGCATGCACCAGCAGGATGCGGTCGACCGCGGCGTCGGGAAGCGGGAGTGAGAATTCATCGACCAGCGAGGCCAGCGCCGGGCGCCCGGTCGGCCATTTCAGCACACCCTGGGCCGCCGGCATGAAGGCGATGCAGCGCTCCGCATCCTCGCGGAACAACCCAAGATAGGGCGTGGGATAGCCGATGCCGAGCACACGGTGGCCCTCAGCACCCGGCCAGCGCTCCCTGATGCCGCGATTGATCATTTGCCGCGCCACGATCCCGAGGCGCCGGGAATAAAACTCGCGAAGATCGACGACGTCGATGGTCATGACGGCAATGTAACATGCACAAGGCGGCGGCTGCGCGCTGAATATTGCATTGCCTGCGCAACGTTAACGCCATATTTGTCTGGCGGGGCTGAGCGCGATGGAGATGTCATGGCTGCCGAAATTCGTACTTTCAGCTGTTTAAACGACAATTTCGGTTACCTGATCCACGATGTGGAAACCAAGGCGACGGCGTCGATAGACGCGCCGGAGGCCGGCCCCATCCTCAAGGCGCTGGAGCGCGAGGGCTGGCAGCTCACCGACATCCTGATCACCCATCATCACGGCGATCATGTCGGGGGCGTCGCCGAACTCAAGCAGAAATACAATTGCCGCGTCGTCGCGCCGCATGACAAGACGACGAAGATTGCAGACGTCGACCTCCGCGTTGCCAATGCCGACGTGGTCAAGATCGGCACCCTGCTGGCACGCGTGCTGGAGACGCCCGGCCATACGCTCGACCACATCTCCTACGTGTTCGACACCGAGAAGACGCTGTTCGCCGCCGACACGCTGTTCTCGATCGGCTGCGGCCGCGTGTTCGAGGGCAACTACCCGATGATGTGGGACTCACTTCTGAAGCTGCGTGCCCTGCCCGACGACTTCAAGCTCTATTGCGGCCACGAATACACCGCCTCCAACGTCAAGTTCGCACTCACCATCGAGCCTGACAATGCGGCGCTCCAGGCGCGCGCGGCGGAGGTTGCGAAGTTGCGGGCAGACAACAAGCCGACCATTCCCTCACTGCTTGGTGATGAGAAGCGAGCAAATGTGTTCCTGCGCGCTGATGAACCCGCGGTCGCAGCCAGGCTACACATGAAGGGCGCGGATGCCGCCGCAGTGTTCGGCGAACTGCGCGAGCGCAAGAACAAATCTTGAAGCACAAGTCCTGAAGCACAAGTCCTGACGGGGATCGATGCCGACAGCAGCCGAGATCATCGCGCGCCTCGAACTTCGACCGCATCCCGAAGGCGGCCACTATCGCGAGACCTTTCGCGACCAGACCACGGACGCCAACGGCCGTTCGCGCTCAACCCTGATCTATTTCCTGCTCGCCCGCGGCGAGCGCTCGCACTGGCATCGCATCGATGCGGTCGAGATCTGGCATTACTATGCCGGAAGCCCGCTGACGCTGCGCATCGCACATGACGGCTGCTCCCAGCACGAGGTGCGCCTCGGCACGGACCTCCTGAGCGGCGAGCGGCCGCAGGCGATCGTTCCGGCCGATGCCTGGCAGATGGCGGAGACCACCGGCGAGTGGACATTGCTCGGCTGCACCGTGGCGCCGGCGTTTGAGTTTGCAAAATCGAGCTCGCGCCGAAGGGCTGGGAGCCTTAGCCCGAGACAAACGCGTCGACGCCGGTTCGGCAACTGCCTTTGGGAATCTATTCCTTCAAGCCGTTCGGCAGGGGAATCTGTACGGGCAATCTCCGGATGACCCGCGTCCATAGATGCTCGTATGGCGGCGAATAGCCACGCTCTCGATATTCTTTCTCCGAGATGTCGGTGAAGGACTTCCCGTCGGTGATGCGGGCCGTCTCGGGTTGACCGTTTCTGCCCTCATTCCGATAGAGTCCGGTGAGCCTTGCAGTTTGATTTTGATCCTCGCTCGCAACCGACCTGTCGAAAGCACAGCAGGCAGTCACGAGCACAATCGGAATCGCTTTCAGCGCCGACATCATCGTTTCCACACCATGTCCTTTGCCGCGATCAGGCCGCCGCCGGCGATCAGGATCGCGGCGAGCGCGATATTCGCGCTCGCTTTCGCAAAGCCCGCAGCGATGAGGAAGCCTGTCGAAAGCAGCGGCGTCGCATAGGATGCGGCGCCGAGCACCCGGATATCGCCCCGCTTCATGCCGATGTCCCAGGCGTAGAACGCGGCGCCGACAGGACCAATGCCGAGCGCGATGACGGAGAGCCATTGCAGCGTGGTCTCCGGCCACACGGTCGTTTCCAGCGCCGCGTGCATCAGTGCGGCGAGCGCCGCGGTGGCGAGGCAGAACCCTGCGACCGCATCGGTGGGCACCGTTTTCAATCGGCGCGACAGAACCGAATAGGTCGCCCACACGAACGCCGCGATGAAGGCCGCGATCAATCCCGGCATCTGGCCCGGCGCGAAGCCGCTCGTGTTGCCGGCGAACAGCAGCACGGTGCCGACAAGGCCGAGCACGGCGCCGATGACATGGTGCACGGCCAGCCGCTCGCCCGGCAGGAACGACGAGAACAGCACGATCAACAGCGGCCAGAGATAATTCAGCAGGCCGGCTTCGGCCGGCGGTGCGAAGCGCAGCGCGAGAAAATAGAGCGCGTGATAGCCGAACAATCCGCCGACGCCGACAGCCCAAACGACCAGCGGCTGGCGCAGGCTCCTGGCTGCCTCGCTGCGGCCGACCCAGGTCAGGAGGCCGACCAGACCGCCGATCGCAAAGGTCATCGCGGCAAGCTGGAACGCCGGGATTTTTCCGGTCGCCACCGTCATCACGGAGAGCAGCGACCACATCAGGATCGCGGTCAGTCCGATCAGGGTGGCAGTGCGTGAATTCATCGATCGAAAGGCTCTGAGGACGCAAATGCCCGGCACGTGGCCGGGCATGGCGTCTTCATTATCGTCTTGTCGCGCCTGACGCTACACGCTTGAAGTCTAGACTTGGCGCCATATCAGGCGTGGTACTGGCCGCCGTTGATGGTCAGGGTCGAGCCGGTGATGAAGCCGGCCTCGTCTGCCGCAAGGAACACCACGGCGCGTGCGATCTCCTCGGGCTCGCCGAGGCGATTGACCGGGATCTGCGGGATCACGTTCTTCTCCAGCACGTCCTTCGGCACGGCCTGCACCATCTCGGTGTTGATGTAGCCCGGCGCGATCGCATTGACGGTGATGCCGCCCTTGGCATTCTCGATCGCGAGCGCCTTGGTGAAGCCGATGTCGCCGGCCTTTGCCGCGGAATAGTTGACCTGACCGAACTGTCCCTTCTGGCCGTTGATCGACGAGATCGAGATGACACGGCCGAATTTGCGCGCGCGCATGCCCTCGATCACCTGGCGGGTCATGTTGAACAGCGAGCCGAGATTGGTGTTGATGACGGCGTTCCACTGCTCGAGCGTCATCTTGTGGAAGGCGGTGTCCCGGGTGATGCCGGCATTGTTGACGAGCACATCGACGGGGCCGATCTCGGCTTCGACCTTCTTCACGCCTTCGGCGCATGCATCGAAATTGCTGACGTCCCATTTGTAGACGGCGATGCCGGTCTCAGCCTTGAATTTCTCCGCCGCTGCGTCATTGCCGGCATAGCTCGCCGCGACCTTGTAGCCGGCCGCCTTCAGCGCCTTGCTGATCGCAGCTCCGATGCCCCGCGTACCACCCGTCACCAATGCAACTCGTGCCATATCGTATTCCTTCCCTTGGACTCTTCGGACGTTTCTGAGTGATCGTTTTTAGGTACGGATTATGCGGCTGGTTTGACGGACATCAAGAACAAAACGCCCGGCGTTGAGCCGGGCGTTTGTATTTAGTCGAGGCTCACGCGATTGCGAAGAATATTTGATTTGCAACCGCCGCCTTTTTAGTCGCGTGCATCGCACTAACTGACGTGTGCAGCGCACGCGTCAATTACACGTAAGACTTCAGTCGCGCGCGATACACATAGCGATGCCCATGCCACCGCCGATGCACAGCGTGGCGAGGCCCTTCTTCGAATCGCGCTTCTGCATCTCGTGCAGCAGCGTCACCAGCACGCGCGCGCCGGAGGCGCCGACCGGATGACCGATCGCGATCGCGCCGCCATTGACGTTGACCTTGGAGGTGTCCCAGCCGAGGTCCTTGTTGACGGCGCAGGCCTGCGCCGCGAAGGCCTCGTTGGCCTCGATCAGGTCGAGGTCGCCGACACTCCAGCCGGCTTTCTTCAGCGCAGCGCGCGAGGCCGGGATCGGACCCGAGCCCATGATCTTCGGATCGACGCCGGCCTGCGCCCAGGACACGATGCGCGCGATCGGCTTCTTGCCTTCCTTGGCGGCCTGCTTCGCGGTCATCAGCACCACGGCGGCAGCGCCGTCATTGATGCCAGAGGCCGAACCTGCGGTCACTGTGCCGTCCTTCTCGAAAGCTGGCTTGAGCTTCGCCATCCCCTCGACCGTTGCGCCATGACGCGGATATTCGTCGGCGCTGACGACGATGTCGCCCTTGCGGGTCTTGATGGTGACGGGAACGATCTCGTCGTTGAACCTGCCGGCCTTCTGAGCCGCTTCGGCCTTCTGCTGCGAAGCGACCGCGAACTCGTCCTGCTGGGCGCGGGTGATCTGCCACTGCCGCGCGACGTTCTCGGCGGTGTTGCCCATGTGGTAGCCGTTGAAGGCATCCCACAGGCCGTCCTTGATCATGGTGTCGACGAACTCGACCGCTCCCATCTTGACGCCGCCACGCAGGTATTGCGCGTGCGGGGCCATGCTCATGGATTCCTGGCCGCCGGCAACGACGATCTCGGAATCGCCGTTGAGCAGCGCCTGGTAGCCGAGCGCGACCGTGCGCAGGCCCGAACCGCAAAGCTGGTTGACGCCCCAGGCCGGGCTCTCCACCGGAATACCGGCGGCGATCGAAGCCTGGCGGGCCGGGTTCTGGCCCTGAGCGGCGGTCAGAATCTGGCCCATAATGACTTCGGAGACCCGGCCGGGCTCGATGCCACCGCGCTCCAGCGCGGCCTTGATGGCGATCGCGCCGAGATCGTGGGCGGGAAGGGTCGCGAACGCTCCGTTGAAGCTGCCGACCGGGGTGCGGGCGGCGCTGACGATGACGACATCGTCTGACATGGGCATCTCCTGGGGTTGAAAGGGGGGCAGACGGGGCTGGGAAACGGCTCGCCAGTCTCGAATGGCATCCTGTTAACGTCGTTGCGGCATGTCAATCGGTCGATGACCGAATCCATGCCGCAGCGCATTCAAAATAGCGTTCTTGGCGATTTCGCAAGCACGTTTTTGCTGTGCAATTAACCGTGGCGCACAAAACGGTAGCGTGGCCCCTTTGAAAATGCTTATTTTGTTGCGTTGCGTACTCTTCCCGCCCTGCGGCATAGCCCGTCGGGTTCCTGTTCTCAGTGTTTGCAAGTGAGAGCCCATGGCGAAATCAGACCAACCCACCACCATCAAGAAATACGCGAACCGCCGGCTCTATAACACCGGAACGAGCACCTACGTGACGCTGGAAGACCTCGCCTCCATGGTCAAGGATGGCGAAGATTTCCTGGTCTACGACGCCAAGTCGGGCGACGACATCACGCGCTCCGTGCTCGCCCAGATCATCTTCGAGCAGGAGAACAAGGCCGGCCAGAATCTGCTGCCGACCACCTTCCTGCGCCAGCTGATCCGCTTCTACGGCGACAGCATGCAGATGGTAGTGCCGAAATATCTGGAGCAGGCAATCGCGTCGCTGACCCAGGAGCAGGAGAAGTTCCGCAAACAGGTCGCCACCTCTCTCTCCGGAACCCCGTTTGCGCCGCTGGAAGAACAGGTCCGCCGCAACATGGAACTGTTCCAGCAGACCTTTTCGATGTTCAAGCCGTTTGCCCCCGCCCCCGGCCGCCCGGCAGGCACGCCGGACCCGGAACCCGATGCCAGCGCCGAGCCGGCCAAGGACACCAATATCGACGACCTGCGCCAGCAGATGAAGGACATGCAGGAACGCCTCGAGAAGATGTCGAAGAAGGACGAGTAGGTATTTTCGGCACGCGCGCGCCTGCCGCGGGCGCGACCTTCGTCGCCTTGCCCGACGGCCTCCCCATCGTCGCTGCGAGCGCAGCGAAGCAATCCAGACGGCCTCCGTGGAAAGAATCTGGATTGCGTCGCTACGCTCGCAATGACGGAGTAAGCGGCACCTACGCCGCCAGCTTCACCGCATGCGCAAAATCCCAATAGAGCTTGCGCGCCTTGGTGTAGAGCGGACCCGGCTGTAGCTCGCGCTGGTCAATGCGAATCACAGGCGCGACCTTCGCGAAATTGCCGGTGGAGAAAATCTCGTCGGCGGCGAGGAAGTCGGCATAGCGCAGCGTCTTCTCGACCACGGTGACGCCTTCGGCGCGAAGCAGGCCGATGACGCGCTGGCGGGTGATGCCGTTGAGGAAAGTGCCGTTCGGCACCGGCGTGAAGACCACACCATCTTTGGCCATGAACACGTTGGAATTGCCGAACTCCGCGACGTTGCCGAGCATGTCGAGCATCAGCGCGTTCTGGAAACCGCGCGAGGCCGCTTCGGCGAGCGCACGCGAGTTGTTCGGGTAGAGGCAGGCGGCCTTCGCATCGACCGGCGCGCACTCGGCGGTGGGCCTGCGGAACGGCGACAGCGTAATCGCATTGCCAACGGGCTTGGGCATCGGCGCTTCGTAGATGCACAAGCACCAATTGGTGGTCTCGGGATCGAACAACACGCCGCCACCAACGCCGTTCTGCGCCCAATACATCGGACGGACATAGAGCTCGGCATTCGCCGCGAACCGGGCGATGCCCTCGTTTGCGAGCGTGAGCCAGGTGCCGGCATCGACCATCGGCTTCAGGCCAAAGTTGATCGCGGATTGATTGACGCGGGCAACGTGACGATCGAGATCGGGCGCCACACCTTCGAACGCGCGGGCGCCATCGAACACCACCGAGCCCAGCCACGCCGCGTGCGTGCGCGGCCCCATGATCGGCACATTGCCGTCATGCCATTTACCCTCGAAGAAGGTCCAGCTCGGCGAATATTCGATCGGCTTCCTGATTTCGGCCATGACAGGCCTCCCCTTAAAAATATCCGGGCACTATTCTCCCAATTTCTAAAGGATTTCCTGCGGGAATGGCACCCTCTCCTGGAGGGGCAGCGACAGTGCCGAGGCGACATCAAATCGAGCACAAAGCGGCTATAGTGCGGGGCACGTTACGGAGTCTTCCATGCCGCTCGATCCGCTCGCCAAGCGTTTGTTGACCATGATGGCTGCGGCTGCGCCGCAGGCGCGGAGCCGGCCGAGCGTGGAAGCGCGCCGGCAATCGCTGGCGAAGCTGATGCAGTTTGCGCGCACTGATGCGCCGGATATCACCGCATCCGACGGCAAACTTCCTGGTCCCGGCGGCGAGCTTCCCTATCGGCTCTATACGCCCGCGAGCGCCGGCGAGCGCGCGCCGGGCTTCGTATTCTTCCACGGCGGCGGTCTGGTCGCAGGTAGCGTTGCGACGCATGACCGCATCGCGGCCGCGCTCGCACATGTGACCGGCTGCCGTCTCGTCTCAGTCGACTATCGGCTCGCACCCGAGCACAAATTCCCCGCAGCAATCGACGACGCGATCGCCGCCACCGAATGGGTCGCGCGCGAGGCCTCGTCGCTGGGCATCGACGCCGAACGTCTCGTGATCGGCGGCGATTCCGCCGGGGCCACGCTGGCTGCGATCGTGTGCCAAGAGGCGCAGCAAAGCGCCGGCCTCTCGATCGTGGCGCAATGCCTGATCTGCCCGGTGCTGGATTTCGAGGAGACCTCGCCGTCGCGCGAGGCGTTTGCGGAAGGTCATTTGATCGATCGCGTCACGATCGAGGCGGATCTCGCCGACTATCTGCCCGACGGCATCGATGTCGCCGATCCCCGCATCTCGCCGCTGCGCGCTACGCGGTTCACGGGCCTGCCGACCGCGATCATCCATACCGCCGAGTTCGACCCGATGCGCGACGAAGGCAATGCCTATGCCCGCAAGCTGCTCGCGGCCGGCGTCGCCGTCGAACACGTCTGCCATAATGGCATGGTTCACAACTTCCATGCCATGGGCGCAATCCTGCCGCAGGCGCAGCTCGTGCTATCGCAGATCGGCGAACAGGTGCGGCGCGCGGTCGAGAAGTAAAGGTCAGGCCCTGGCGTCGAGCACGGCGCGTGCCGCCGCGACATACTGCCGCCAATGCCCATCCGCGTAACGCTCGGCCTGGTGCGTGCAGGTGACATCAGGCGCATGCGCTGCCGCGATCATGCGCGCAAAACGTTGTTCCGCCACCGTCGTATCGTCGGCCACGGGCGCGGGTGCCGCGGCGACAATTGCGGTCGGAGCAACCGCGAGCCCCGCCAGTCCGGCGAGCAGGATGCGGCGTGACGTCTTCATGGCTGTCATTCTCAGTCGTCCTGCGCTTCGATCGTGGGCGGCGAATCTGCCGCCGTGGCGGCGGCAGGGTAGCGTTGCGTCTCGGTCTGGTCCAGCAGCCGTAGACGCGCCCGGCTATTCCGGCACCGGCACGTCGAACGTGTTCAGCGTGACCGAGACCATGCAGTAGACGCCAACGAGATAGGACAGCTCGGCTGCGCCGTGCTCGCCGAATTCCTTCACCGCGGCCCGATAGGTCAGCTCCGGAAGCACGCCGCCGCTCACAAGCGCCGAGGCCATGTCGTAGGCGATTGCCTCCTGCTTGGTGAGGTCGACCGGCCGCTGCCCGGCAACGATGGTCGCAAGCTTCTCGTCGGAGAGGCCGCGCTGCTCGGCGACCAGCACATGGGCATACAGCTCGTAGCCGGAGCGGAAATGCGAGCCGGTGACGAGGATCGCAACCTCACGCACCGGCGCCGGCAGCAGCGGATTCGACGCGATCGCCTTAACCAACTCCCACACCGGCTTGCCGAAGCGCGGCTCGCGGATCCACGGATTCCAGGGCCCGAGCAGCGCGCCGTCGTCGCGCATGTTCACAAAGCCCTTGAAGTGATCCTTGATGCCCGCTTGCATATCGTCATAGAGCGGCTTCTGTTCGGCACTCAGGTCTTTCGGATCGAGAATGGGAAGGCGCACGGCAGGATCTCCTCGTTGAGAAGCCGCGAACCTCGCCCGCACGCGCGCGCATGGCAAGTGAAGTTGCCGTGACGAACATGCGATTTTACAAGTGGCATGGATACACGAACACAACCATGTTATGTGCCGTCATCTGCTATTTTCGCGAGGCATGGGATGGCCGATCTAATCGTCGGACTTGATAGTTGGATTGTCCAGGACGGCAATTATGGTGATTTCGCGCAAGCGACAAACGCCTCATTCGCGCTCGAATTCTGGCCAGTAGTCCCGCTTCCTAAGTACGGTCGACCTGACCACAAAGCGCCGTCAATCACTCACCTGTTTGAGAGCTCTTACGAAATTGTTGCCCAGGTCGTGCATGCACAAGATGGCTGGTGGGTGCTGGACGCTGGCTTTCTCATGTATTGCGACGGAAAGCCTCCCGACAATGCTCACCCAGGCACATGGTTGGGAGGTCTGGTCTCCATTGGAATCGACCCATTCCCATACTTTGAAAGTCACGCGCAAGAACCAGGCGCACCCGCCATGGTCTACGATTGGACGATCAACAAGATTGAAATGTAGACAGGCCCCTTCATCGAAACGAAGTCAAAGCACTTTGAGCGAGATCCCGAGAAGCGCGGATGGAAAGAGGTCGCGAAGACCGATGCGTGGCACGAAGACGGGAGCTTTCTGCTCTACTGTACACAGGTAGGCGGGCCCCGCGCTGCCCAGAGCAGGCGCCGTCCCTGATCGACGGATTGCGCGTCTGGCCCCGCTCAAAACTCCAGCGGCGCATTGTCGACGACTTCCTTCATCACGAAGAAGGTGCGGGTCTGGCGCACGCCGGGCAGCGCGATGAGCAGCTCACCATGGATGCGGTTGAAATCCTCCATATCGCCGACGCGGATCTTCAGGAAGTAGTCGAAGTCGCCGGCGACGAGGTGGCAGTCGAGTACGAATTTCAGCTTGGCGATCACCTGCTCGAAGGCCGCAAAGCTTTCCGGCGTCGAGCGGTCGAGCACGACACCGACCATCACCAGCGTGCCCTTCGCCACCTTCTTCGGCGCCACCATGGCGCGCACAGTGGCGATGAAGCCGTCCTCGAACAGGCGCTGGGTGCGGCGGTGGCAGGTGGCGGGGCTGATCGCGACGGTTTCGGCCAGCTCGGCGTTGCTCAGCCGGCCGTTATTTTGCAGCAATCTCAGCATCTTAAGGTCGATGCGATCGAGGCGAGCCGGCATGGAAGATACTTCCGATAATAATGACTATTCCGGAAGAAATATTATCCCATAGCGCCATTTGTGCAAGGTTATGTGCAATATGGGCGCAATATTCGGGAGCACCTTTTTGCGACGCAATGCTAGCCACGTCCCAGACACCAACGCCAATCGGGATGACCTGACGATGCTGGAAAAATTCGCGCGCTACCCGCTGACCTTCGGCCCGACCCCCATCGAGAAGCTGGAGCGGCTGTCAAAGCACCTCGGCGGCAACGTCGAAATCTATGCCAAGCGCGAGGACTGCAATTCCGGCCTCGCCTATGGCGGCAACAAGCTGCGCAAGCTCGAATACATCATCCCCGACGCGATCGCCTCCAACGCCGACACGCTGGTCTCGATCGGCGGCGTGCAGTCGAACCATACCCGGATGATCGCGGCGGTCGCCGCCAAGATCGGCATGAAGTGCCGCCTGGTGCAGGAAGCCTGGGTGCCGCACGAGGACGCAGTCTATGACCGCGTCGGCAACATCATGCTCTCGCGCATCATGGGCGCCGACGTGCGCCTGGTCGATGACGGTTTCGACATTGGCATCCGCAAGAGCTGGGAGCAGGCGATCGACGAGGTGAAGGCTGCCGGCGGCAAGCCCTACGCGATTCCGGCCGGCGCGTCCGTGCACAAGTTTGGCGGCCTCGGCTATGTCGGCTTCGCCGAAGAGGTGCGCAAGCAGGAAGCCGAGCTCGGCTTCAAGTTCGACTACATCGTGGTCTGCACCGTGACCGGCTCGACCCATGCCGGCATGCTGGTCGGCTTCGCCGCCGACGGCCGCGCGCGGAAGGTGATCGGCATCGACGCCTCGTTCACGCCGGCGCAGACCAATGCGCAGGTGCTCTCGATCGCGCAGAACACCGCAAAACTCGTCGAGCTCGGCAAGGACATCGTTGCCGACGACGTCGTGCTGATCGAGGACTACGCCTATCCTGCCTATGGCGTGCCGTCGGAGGAGACCAAGGAGGCGATCCGCCTCACTGCACGGTTCGAAGCGATGATCACCGACCCCGTCTATGAAGGCAAATCGATGCAGGGCCTGATCGACCTGACACAGAAGGGCCATTTCGAGAAGGGCGCAAAGATTCTCTACGCGCATTTGGGCGGTGCGCCGGCGCTGAACGGCTACGGCTACGCGTTCCGGAACGGGTGAGGTCTGTAGCCCGGATGGAGCGTCCGGGCTACGCCGTCCTAGATAGTTTCATGCTATCCCAGAAACCCTGTTTTCACTAGGAGATCAGGGTTACACCGTCCCGTTTTGTACCCTATTATCCCATGCCAGCGTGCCACCAAATGGGACACGGCGCGGGACACGGGATATGCCATGCGCAAGCGATACAAGTTGACGGCCGCCAAGGTCGCCGCCATCCGCAAACCAGGACGCCACTCGGACGGCGGCAACCTCATTCTGCGCGTCTCGAAGCAAGGCGACAAGAGCTGGGGCTACCGCTTCGGGATCGACGGGCGCGAGCGCACCGCCGGCCTCGGGCCGCTGCGCCGGGTGTCGCTGGCCGAGGCCAGGGTTAAGGCCGAGGCGATGGGGAAGCTGCTTGCCGCCGGTCTCGATCCGCTCGACGAGCGCAACAAGTCCCGGGCGGCCAAGCGCGCGGCGGCGGCGCGGCTGATCACCTTCCGGGAAGCCGCCAAACGGTTCCTCGCCGACCGCGAGGGAACGTGGCGTAACGAGCAGCACCGCCGCGACTTCTCCAATTCGCTCGACACCCACATCCTGCCTATGATCGGCGGCCTGTCGGTCGGTGACGTCGACACCCCGGCGGTGCTGAAGGTGCTGGAGCCGATCTGGCGAGTGACGCCGGAGACGGCCAACCGCTGCCGCTCGCGGATCGAGCTCGTGCTCGACTGGTGCACCGCGCGCAGTTATCGCGACGGCGCCAACCCCGCCAAATGGCGCGGCCATCTCGATCACATCCTGCCGGCGCCGAAGACGCTGGCGCCGACCAAGCACCACCCCGCGCTGCCGTGGCAGCAGGCCCCGGCCTTCATGGCCGACCTGCGCGGCCGCGACGGCGTCGTCCCGCGCGCGCTCGAGTTCTGCATCCTGAATGCCTCGCGGATCGGCGAAGTGCTGGGCGCGACGTGGTCGGAGATCGACTTCGCGGCGAAGACATGGACGATCCCCGGCGACAAGATGAAAAGCGGTCGCGAGCATGTCGTGCCGCTGTCGGCGCGCGCGCTGGCGATCCTCAAGGCAATGCCGCGCGACGGTGAGCGCATATTCCAGACACACCGGGCCACGACCGGCCAATTCCTGCGCGAGCGCATGGGACGCGCCGACATCACCACGCATGGATTTCGCAGCACGTTTTCCACATGGACTGCCGAGGCGACGCGGTTTGAATCCGACGTACGCGAGGCGGCATTGGCTCATGCCATCAGGAACAAGACCATCGCCGCATATCAGCGCGGCACGTTGCTCGCGAAGCGCCGCCTATTGATGGACGCGTGGGCCGGCTTTTGCGCGGCGCCGCCGGTCAAGGGCGAGACTGTTGTTAAGATGCGGCGGGGCTGAGCCGTGGCATCGCCCCCGCCTGCGATCAAGCGTGCCCTCGCCGAGCTCGACGCCGGGGTGGATGCAATGTTGCCGAAGTGGAAGTTGCCCGGCTGGATCGCGCTCTATCGGTTACCGAATCTGCATGGCGGAGAAGCGCGGCGCACTCTATTCCGGCGCGGCAGGTATCTGGAGCTCGCACGGCGCGGTATCGTTCCGAGAATGGAGGGCATAAAGCCCACGGTTTCCGGCTTCATCAACAGCGTTGACGATTTCGACGTGTCGGCAAGGCATGTGCTGCGGTACCGGTTAGCGGTGCAACACCGGCACGCCAATAAACCGGTTCTGGACTATCTGCTCGCACATCCACCGTCGACGCATCCCGGTGCAGGCAATCTCAGTATAGTGACGGCCAACCGTGACGCGGTGCGTCAGGCCGCGTGGGCGCGCTGGCAGGCCGAAGCGGATTTGCTCTGGAAACAATACCCGTCTCTCTCCGCGTCTGCGGTGGCCGGTCGCATCAAGACCAGGCTCAAGCTCAAAGAAGCGGTGGGCACGATAAGGAAGCGGATCAAAAAACAAAGTTGGCGCGACGCTTAGTCGTGCCAATCGTGGTGGGCCAGGATCATCCCGTACTCATTCACGGGATCGCCTCAAATGGGACCACGCACTCCACCCGCGCAGCGCTCGCCCTATCCGGGCGGTAAGACAGCCGCAGCTGCGCCAGGCACGCCGGACACCGTCAAGCGCACACCGCAGCAGCCACGCGCGCCGCCGGGCGAACGCTTCCTACGCGTCGCCGACGTGGTCGGCATCACCAGCCTCAGCAGATCAGAAATCTACAGACGGGTGCAACTCGGCGAATTTCCGCAGCCGGTGAAGATCGGCATCGGGCAGTCCGGCCGTACCGTTTGGCTCGAAACTGAAATCGCAAACTGGATGCACGAGCGTGTCGCCGAATGGCGCGAACAAACACCAGTGTGAAACTGAAAGGAGGTGGTGGCCGGGGAAGATCGCGTTAACCCAAAGCGCCCCGGCCACCGATTTCATCAATCCCATGCTCGCCAAAGCAGGAGTTGAGATGATGCACGATATCGTCACGATACCAGCAAGTGTCAAGCACACCGATCATGGGTTGTCCCAGGACAACCCAACGGAACTGAAAGTCCGTCTCGGCCAGGAAGCCATGGCCCGCCAGCGTAGGCGCTGGGAGGACTGGCTGATCATTGCGGAAGCGCTCGACTTCGGCCGCACCAAAATCATGGGCGATCTGTATATCAACGCGCCTGTGGGGCGGCGTTACGAGTCGGCGATGGCTGAATGGCTGACCGCGAACGGGTTCAGAGAGATCGACAAGGGGGCTCGCTCCCGTCTTTTGGAATGTCTTCAACACCGCGATGAGATTGAGCAGTGGCGTGCGCTGCTGACGGATGGCGAGCGCTTCCACTTTAATCACCCGAGCACCGTATGGCGCAAGTGGAAGGGCGCAACCGCTGTCCCCGACCCCAACGCCACGCCGAAGCTGTCGCCATTCACGAGGCTCAAAGCCGCGCACGCCGAGCTTCTCGAGGAGCACCATCAACTCCAGCGCAAGCTTGAAAACGCCGACGGCGACCTGTGGCGCCCCACGGACAAGTCCAAGGACATTGCCAAAGTGATGTTCGCCAAGCTGACGCTCGCGAAGGCGGAGGACACCGGAAGGGATTTGCTCAAACTGGTCAAGGAAGCCAAGGCCAGCAGGAGTGTGTCATGACCCTTCCAGCACAGCCCTCGCCACGCGTGGCGGCATTGATGCAGAAAATGCGGAGCAATCGCGGCCGCCTGATCTTCGCGCTCGATGCGACCGCCAGCCGCGAAGCCACCTGGGACACGGCCGCGCAGTTGCAGGCTGGCATGTTCGAAGAAGCCGCGAAGATCGGAGGACTCGACGTGCAACTGGTCTATTTCCGCGGGACTGATGAAGTCCGGCATTCGGCGTGGTCGTCTGATGCGCACGAGCTCATGCGCTCGATGGGGCTGATCAAGTGCATGGCCGGCACTACCAAAATCGCGCGTGTGATCCGCCACATCAGGAAAGAGCACGAGCGCGAGAAGATCGGCGCCGCGATCTTCATCGGCGATGCGGTCGAGGAGCATCCGTGCGAGCTCTATGACGCCGCCGCCGGCCTGGGCGTGCCGATATTTCTGTTTCAGGAAGGCGATGGCGAGGTGGTCTACCTGGATCAGCACGGCGAGATCAGCGTCAGATCGCCGCCGCAGAAAGTCGACCAGGTCTTCCGCGAGATCGCGCGGCTGTCCGGCGGCGCCTACGGCAAATTTGATGCCGGGGCTGCAAGGCAACTCGGCGAATTGCTGCGTGCGGTCGCCGCGTTTGCGACCGGCGGAATGACCGCGCTCGCCAGCCAGAACACCGACGGCGCGCGCAAGCTACTCGGCCAGATGAAGTGAGTGAAGTGAAACAGAGCAAAGCAACAGGAGAACGACAATGGACATGCGGAAATACAGCACCGGCCTGATCACACCCGAACATCTTCATGACGGTCCGCTCGTCGAAACGATCGTCGACATTTACGAACACGAAACGCACGGCTGCGCGGTGCTCGTATTTGAAAGCGGGAACCAATTCTATTGCTGGAACAACTACACCCGCATCCTCAACAAGGCGTGGGGTTATGACAGCGAAGACTGGCTTCAGCAGCAACTCGAGCTTTCGCTCGACCACTACGACGACCGGAAAAGCGGCAAGCAGAAAGAGACCGTCGCCATGCGACCGATCTCGCCGCCGAAAGCAGGAAACCAGAACAGCGCCACACCGCCGAGCGAGCCACCGCTACCGGCAACCAGAATTGCCGCTCCCAAGAACCCCGACATTGACGACGACATTCCGTTCTGATGGTTGCGCCATGGCCGATCCCGATCCAGACAAGAGCAGGAAACGGATCGCGCAATTGGTGCGCATGTTGAGCACCGGCGGCGGCGAGCGTCGTAATGCGTTCGCCGCCCTGGAGCGCGCCATGGCGAGCGCCGGCGTCACCTGGACTGATATCGGCGACTGCGTCGAGCACGACGCCGACGGCAAATACACCGACACCGAAATGCAGGAATTGGCCCAGGCCGCGCGCGCGGAAGGCGTCGATGCCGGGATCAGGATCGGCATGGCGCGTGGGAGCAACGGCGGCGGCAATGGTCACTTGGTGTTGCCGGAGTTTCCGGAGATGGCGGACTACTGTCACAGGCACCGCGCTGATCTTGAGCCGAAGCACCACGACTTCGTCGACAGGATACCTATTCGCGCGCGGGGATGGCGATCGCTATCGCGCAAAGAACAGGGGTATCTCGCGAGCCTCTACATTCAACTCGGCGGCAAAACGGGGTGATCGATGCCGACCACGCTCGAAGTACGGCAGGCCATGGTCGATCGCGGCTTCACCCCGATCCCGGTGACTGGGAAAGTGCCGCCGTTCAAAAGCTGGCAAACGGTCGGAAACGTCACTCACGCCATGCTGGTCAATTGGGGCCGCAACTGGCCGCGTGCGACCAACACCGGCGTATTGACGCGGGTTATGCCTACGATCGACATCGACGTTCTCAACGAGCCGGCCGCGATCGCGGTCGAGGAATTGGTGCGCGAGCGCTTCGAGGAGCGCGGTTACGTGTTGACGCGGATCGGCCGGGCGCCCAAGCGCGCGATCATTTTTCGCACGATCGAGCCGTTCGCAAAATTAACGACCAATTTTGTCAGTGCTGACGGCGAGAAGATCGAATTTCTCGGCGATGGCCAGCAAGTCGTCGCGCACGGCATTCATCCCGACACCCTCAAACCCTATAGCTGGTTCGGCGGCGACCCGACGTCGATCGCCTATGATGATCTGCCCTATATTTCCGCCGAGGAAGCCGAGCAATTGCAGCGCGACGTCACCGGTCTGTTAGTGCGCGATTTCGGTTATGTCGTCGCCGCCGGCCGCGCCGCGCGCAAGGCTAACGGCACACCGCAGGATCACGCCGTCGACTGGCAATCGTTGATCGACAACATTTCCGCCGGCAACGATCTTCATGCCAGCACGCGCGACCTGGCGGCCAAGATGGCGCGCAGCGGCATGGACGGCGGCGCCATCGTCAACTTCCTGCGCGGCCTGATGGACAGCTCGGCAGCGCCACACGATGAGCGCTGGCAGCAGCGCTACGACAATCTTCCGCGCCAGGTCGATACTATCCAACAGAAGCTCGAGCGAGAGCAGGCGGCAACGAATGCAGTGATTGCACCACCGCCACGACAACCACCACCACCGCCGCCGCCAGCTTCGCCGGGTGCAACGCCATCAGCCGCTCCGGGACCATTGCCGGGCTCGCCGATCGAGGACGTGCTCAAGATATTCCGGGAATGGCTGTTGCTCGATGACGATACCCCGGTGCTCGCGATGCTCGGGACCGTCGCCGCCAACATGCTGCCCGGCGATGCGATCTGGCTCGGGATCATCGCGCCGCCGTCGAGCGCCAAGACCGAAATGCTGATCACCCTGGCCAACATCCCGCACACTGAGATGGTCGGAACGCTGAGCGTGGCCGGATTGCTTTCAGGCACGCCGCGGCGCCAGCAAGCCGCCGGCTCCAAAGGCGGGTTGTTGCAGAAGATCGGCGCGTTTGGCTTCCTGGTGCTGAAAGATTTCGGTTCGATCCTGAGCATGCGACCGGAAGCGAAAGCCGAGCTGTTGGCAGCGCTGCGCGAGGTCTACGACGGAAAATGGACGCGCATTATCGGCGCCGACGGCGGCCGCACGCTGCAATGGGCCGGCAAGATCGGCCTGCTGTTCGGCTGCACCCGCGTTTATGACAGCTATTATGGCGTAATCAGCGAGCTCGGTGATCGCTTCCTGCTGTGCCGCATGGAGCCGAACGGGAAACAGTTCCACCATGCCATCCGTCACGCCAACCGTGCCCCGCAGATGCGTGCGCGGCTGGTCGAAGCCGTCACTGACCTGTTTGCCCATCCGTTGCCGCCGGCACGCGACATCAGCGATCGGGAAATCAACTGGATGAACGACATTCTGCAAATCGCCGTGCGTTTGCGCGGAGCGGTCAAGCGCGATTACCGTACGCGCGAGCTCGAGGACATCTATGGCGCCGAAGGTGCCGCCCGGCTCGGCAAGGCGCTCGAGCGCGTGCTTTCGGGGCTGGACTGCCTCGGCGTCCAACGCAGCAAGGCGCGCAGGGTTGTCCGAGTCATCGCCTTCGACAGCGTGCCGCCCAACCGGCTGAGCACCTATCGCCACCTGAAGAGCCTGAAGGGTCGGCTGGTTGGCACCACGGCCATTGCCAAGGCTGTCACGCTGCCAACGATCACCGCGCGGCGCGCGCTTGAGGAATTGGTGGTCTATGGCCTGGCCGAGCGACACCCGCAAGGACAGGGTCAAACTGACCTGTGGCGCGCCATCTGAGCAAGCCGACCTTATCCGGAATGTACAGTATAGATGAAGAGAAGTTCTCTATCTTAAAATCTTCAACTATTTTTTGAGAGAGATATTCCGGATAAGGTCTACCCTCATCACGCGGTGTAGCCAGGTTCGGGCATGGTGGTATCGTGGCCGCCATGCCCCGCTCACCGTTCTACAACCAGCGTGAATGGAAGATCGCACGGCGCCAGGCCATGCGCGACGGCAGTTGGCAATGCGGCAGGTGCGGCACCAGCCTGATCGGGCTCGGCAAGGCCGCCCATGTCCATCACAAGAAGGAATTGAAACGTGCGCCAGCCCTGCGGAGCGAGCCGCTCAACCTGCTGCCGTTATGCGTGAGTTGCCACAACATCGAGCATGCCGAGATGAAGTCCGGCGGCAAGCGAGGCTGCGACGAGCACGGCAACCCGCTCGATACGTCACATCCGTGGTTCGTGAAAGCATAAGCGGTTCGTCGCCTGGGGCGGGGAGTCAAAAAGTTCTGCACTTGTTGCAAAGACCGGCGCTGCAATTGCGCGCGTGCTTCCCCAGCCATTCAAATGATCTAAGATGGCCTCTCAACGACCGAGTTCGCCCATGAACCCCATGATCACCGCGCGCGAATGGCGGAAGATCGCGACGCACCTGCCACGCCACAACGGACCTGGCAAGCCGCGGCAGGACGACCGGCGTTTCGTCTCTGCGTTTTTCTTTGCCGCCGCTTGCAACTGCTCCTTGGAATCCCTGCCAGCGGTCTTCGGTAACCCGCGATCGCTTCGAACCCGACGCCAGCGCTGGGAGCGCGACGGCACGCTGGCTAGACTGCTGCAAGCCGGTGTGCCGGTGATCGCGCGTATGAAGCACGACTATTGGGGGGCGATCCACGATGCCAGTGACGTGAGCAGCCCAGCGTGGAAACCATCGAAGGCGTTTTTCGGCAACGGCGTGATCCCGCGACTGTCCAGCGTCTCGCCGCGGGGGCAGTATCTCTCCCAAAAGCAGCGCGACGACGGCGAGAACGACCCTCTCGCGATTCTGGCCAGACTTCACGGCTGGAAATAGCAGCTTTCTCGCGACGATAGCACTGTTGCCCGCCGGGCCGTCTGTGGACGGCCTCGTTCGCCGCTAGCGCGACCAAAGCGTTAATGGGGGAGTTCGGCGGTGCGACATTTGTCGCGGGCGATTCTTCGACCGGGTAGATCGAGTTCGGTTTTTTTCCGTTTGATGCGACATGTCGCAGCATCGAGGCGAACCGTTATTTCAGCACGCTCGACCGCTGACCCTGACGTATCCAAATTTCATTGCCGTGCCCCAATTTCGAAAGCTTGATTTTTGAACTCTAAAAGTTGCAGTGGCGAAAGGACGATCCAAATCTTTCACAAGGTAGAGTTTTTGAAAGAATTCTCGGCGAGGGCTGGTCTTTATTGCGGAGAGTTGATCGGGGTGTCGCGAGAAGGGCTTGCTGTCGGTGGTCGTTGGTCGGTGGTACCGGATTGGCCCTCCGCCCCCTGGTAGCCCCCAAACGCTGCGACCAAAAGGTTCGCAACACCTCGCGGCAAAAATTTCCATAACCGAACTTCGGACAAAATTTATCCGTCGTGTTGTGCTAAGCGATCCAGCTTCGAGTGGCCGATCTCTAACCGACGCCATGAGCGGGGTACCGCCGCATTCCGAGCGAAAATCCGCAAGAAGGCGCACCTCTTTACCGAACAAGGAGCGTAGTCATGATCGATGGTATCGCCAAATTTCCTTGTACGGATCTCCACTTTGGTAATTGCCCGCAATGCCACAAGACGAATGGTTGTTATAGCGTCGGACCAGATCACTGGTACGTCTGCCACACTCACCGAACTAAGTGGCTGGTGGGGTCCAATCTGTTCAGCAGTTGGCGGGACCTCAGTGAGAAGCGCATCCTCGAAAACGCATACATACTTGCCGGGTATCGCGAGGTAAGGCCCTGGTGGCCGGACGACCTGGAAGAGCGGTTCGAGCGAGAATATCGGGCAAACCGAGGGAGCACTGATTGCCCATTCTGAAATGCAGGGCGATGCTAGAATATGTCCCGAATTGCCGGTAGGTCCCACAGCCAACGGATGGTTCCGAGGCGCAGCTGGGTTTTGAGTGGCGGACCGCGAACGATTAGGCGAGGACGGTCGCTTCGAGCGTGCAGGCGAAGCACGCCCACTGACGGCCATTGGTCTGGCCAGTACCGCGAGGACAATTCGGGACGAACTGCCCAGAACGCAAAGTTCGCCTAAGGAGGTGCGCTCACATTCCGCTTCCGGAATTAGGACTGAAGTGTCCCGAGAGGTGGTCATCGACAGCTTGTGACCCGGAAGGGACATTCCTTTTGGGACCGATTGGCGCGGAGTTGACTGCACAGATTGGCTCGGCAAGCTCGGGAGGCCAGCGCACTTTCGAGATCAGGTCAGATGGTGGGACGCAATCCCCGCCGGTCACGCTCAAGTGGCAGACCTCTGCTCGCCCGTTAGGAATTCGTTAACCATCGCGGCCTAGCCTGCCGTCATTGCCCGGTCATCATCAGCCGATTGCCGCTCGGTTCGTTCTAGGAGAACAACCGGTGTCCGTTGAGACGCTGACATATGACGCGCTAGGTGCGTGCCTGAAAATCTCGCCGGTGGCCGCCCGTCGCTTACCAAGCGACTGCGCTTGCCGCGCTCACTTTCGGAGCAAAGTCCTGGTGTATAGCAATCCGTGTCCTCTCATTCCCCAACTCGGTGAAGCATTTGTGAGGCAAAAATGACCAACATCACCGACATTCGCGAGATGAAGGCGCGCATCACCGTGTTTGGGGTCGGCGGTGCCGGTGGCAACGCAGTCAACAACATGATCGCGGCGGGGCTGCAAGGCGTCGACTTCATCGTCGCCAATACCGATGCACAGGCGCTTACCATGTCGAAGGCCGAGCGTCTCATCCAGATGGGCACGCGGGTGACGGAAGGTCTCGGCGCGGGCTCGCATCCTGAAGTGGGGCGCGCCGCGGCCGAAGAGACGATCGACGCGATCCGCGATCATTTGACCGGTGCACACATGGTGTTCGTTACTGCGGGCATGGGCGGCGGTACGGGCACCGGCGCAGCGCCCATTATCGCCAAGACCGCGCGTGAGCTTGGCATTCTCACCATCGGCGTAGTCACTAAGCCATTCCACTTCGAGGGCCAGCGCCGCATGGGCCTTGCCGAGGCCGGCATCGTGGAACTGCTGAAGGTGGTGGACACTCTGCTGATTATCCCGAACCAGAACCTATTCCGGGTGGCCAACGAGAAGACCACGTTCTCGAATGCCTTCGCGTTGGCCGATCAGGTGCTTTATTCGGGTGTGGCCTGCATCAGCGATCTCATAGTCAAGGAAGGTCTGATCAACCTCGATTTTGCCGACGTTCTCGCCGTAATGCGCGAGAAGGGCAAGGCCATGATGGGCAGGGGCGAGGCTTCTGGCGCAAACCGCGTGCTCACCGCCGCCGTGGCCGCGATTTCCAATCCATTGATAGACGACCCGTCGATCAAGCGTGCCAGCGGTCTCATAATCTCCATCACTGGCGGTAAGGACCTGATGTTATTCGAGGTCGACGAAGCTGCTACCCGCATTCGCGACGAGGCCGACCAGGACGCCAACATCATCATTGGGGCATCGTTCGATGAAAGCCTGGAGGGAATCGTCCGCGTCTCGGTAGTGGCAACCGGCATCGATAATCTCGACCCTGCTCCCCACGCGCAACCAGCGGAAAGCTCACTGACAGGACTCGCCGGCAGGCTGCGCAACGACAGCCGCCAGATCGCCGGCTCGAGCGTAGTACACCGCTGACCGACGCGCACCGCATCGGCGCGTCGGTCCAGTTCGCGCAATGAAGGAGCGATTCCGGTGTCGGCCTTGGCTGATCCGCGTCCATGAACGCCGGGTACTCGGCTACTTCCGGTTATGTCACTTCCCGGACACTCGACTTGGCCTCCGTGATGTCCGCCTTCGGGAGGCCAAGCAGACATGGGCTCGGCGCCGACTGATGCTGCTTTTTGACCCAGCGCGAAAGTCGGTTCCGAGCATCGGTGCGCCTCGTCGCGTCCGACCCCGGCCATCCATACGGTGCCAGATATCAGACGTTCATCCGGAGGACCGGATGCCTCGCGGTCGACTCCTCGGTCGAGGCGACATAGTCGATCTCGCCGCGAGTAGGACCGATATCCATTAGCTCCCTTCGTGCCTCGTAACCTCTGGCGTTTGCGCCGTTCCTGAAACGCATCCCATCTCCCTCGAAGTACGGCTTCTATAGTGGGATGCCCCCTTATGCTTCCGCCGCTTGAAGGATCTCGATGGCTGCGGTCAGGGTCGCTAGAACGTTGAAGTCCGCGAACAAGGCATTGCCGGGACCGCGATTGGCGCAGGCGTATTCAGCGGATCGGTAGATCGCATTGTTCGCCCGGTCCGCATTCACCCAGCTCAAGACCTGCTGGCGGAGAGCGGCGTTCGTGCGGAAGCCGTGCAGCAGATAGCGCCAGAAGACGCCTGATCCGCACCCGTAATCGTCCGGGTCGTTTGTGAGATTAAGCGTCGGTTGCACCACCTGATCGGTGACCATGTGATACAGCCCGCCGCCTGCGATGGAGACGGCCTGCGGTTGAGCGATCGGATTGGCAGGGTCGACACGGAGGTAATCGAGCAGGCCGCCGAGGATCAAGCCCTGATCGCCGCACCAGGCCGATCCGGCGTTATAGCCGTGGACGGGCGGATAGCTGCCTTTGGCGTCACAATAGGCGTAGGTCCCCACACGCTCCCGCACGAGCGCGAGAGGGGGAAAATGCATCAGCAGGCCTTCCTGGCCTTCATGACCCGGTTCCTGGTCAAGGTAGAACCAGCTCTTCAAGAAACTGAATTCTTTCCTGACCGCCTCGGCAGTGCCCTGGCTATTGGCGCCCAGCCGGGTAGCCAGGACGAGGTAGAGGCCGTTCATGACGGTGAGCTGGAACGGGCCCAAATCCGTTCTGTTCGGATCGGACGGATTGGAATCGGAAGGCGAGCACTCCCCGCTCGGCCTGTATTCCTTAAACATGTCGTATTGCCAGACGCCTCCCGCGATGCGGGGGACCGCCCAGGTGTCCGGGGACGTGAAGTAGCCGGTCGGCGATCCGTTTTCGCGGTTTTCCCAGACGTTCGGTCCGCCCTTGTAGCTGTAGGCCTTGCCGGTCTTGCCCGTGTTCATGACGTCCCAGCATTGCCTAGCGATCGTTAGGAAGCTTTCCCTGGTGGCGCCAAAGACACCGTTATATTCGGCGTGAAAGGCCTTTTCGCAGGCGATTCCCCACCAGCCATAGTCGTCGTACCAGCACAGGCTGTCGGCGGCTTTCGTCCAGCGGTCCAACGCGATCTTGGCAATCGCACCCGGCGCTTTTTCCGCATCGGGGAAACGCACAAGGTAATCCGTCAGCGTGTCGAATACGTTGCCAATCTGCCACGAATTCGTCCAGGTGGAGAAATTCTCGATGAGAGGACTGGTCTGGAAGGTCTGCTTGGCTTGAGCCTTGTATTTATCGATCGGGTATTGCATCGGGCGGCCCTCATTGTCTGTTCTGTCTGTGGGCTATCACCAGTGAAGCCGGCTTTCGCCGCAAGGTGTCAGCCCTTCCACGCCCTCACGACCGCAAAGTAGTTCAGCTTCGCCACCTGCTGTTCGACCGGATAGCTGCCCGCAACCGCATAGGGATCGCCCTTTTCGTTCCAAGCCGGATACTGGGTCGGCATGACATAGGGGCTATTTGACGGCCACGGCCATTCCGTGCTCGCTCCGAATTTCAGAACGCCGAATGTCCGCTCCGGGCCGTCTTCCCACGGACGCTGCTCGTTTATGAAGACGCAAGCGCCGAGCATCATGCCGTTCGAGCTTCCTGGCACCGATGCGGCCAGTTGCCGGGCCATCCACTCGGCCTGTTTCTGTTCACTGCCGGTCTGCTCGATACTTGATCCGAGTTCGGTGAACATGACCGGCGGAATGGGTATGCCCCGGCTCGTCCAATATTGCGGCAGGCGTGTCGACAGGAAGCTGGTGATATCCGGCCCGTCATTCTGTGGGTTGGTCGCGAAGACGAAGCGGGCGTTCCAGAAATCACGCGGGCTGTAGCTGCCGATCCGAGGCTGACCGATCAGCCTGTCCCAGACGTCTTTGACATACCCCGCACCTTCGATACCGTCCTTCATACCGAACGAGCAATCGACCATGATCGGCAACCGCGCCGAATCGGGAAGATTGAGCCTGTCTTCCTCCTCGACGAGCCATGTCATGGCGGTTACCACGTGGGCCGGATTGCGGTCGTACCACAATTCGTATTCGTTGAAGATCTTCCAAATCCCGGCGCCGGGAGCCGGCCCTTGGCCCTGGCTGTAGATTTCCTTGAACACCTTCTGAATATTCAGATGAGCTGTGGCGGGCGTTTCCCACGGCTTTTTGTTGGGTGTGTCGGCCATGCACAGATAGGTATAGTTGCTGATCGGGATCGTTGCCTTCATCCCGAGCTTGGCGCAGAACGCAAGGAAGACCAGATGGTTCCGCCGGCCGATTTCCGGCACCGGGGCCGACCAGTCGTAGCAATGGATGAAATTGGCCCCCAGCTTTTCGCTGAAGCGCTGAAGATCGCTTCGGGCATCGGGCCCCATGCCGTCGCCTTTGGGACTCCACAACGCCTGGAAATCACCGTTGTAGAAGTCCGAATCGAAATACTGTGCTTTCTTCTCTTTGGTGTAATTGCTTGGTCCCGGCATATAGGCCATTCCGCGAATATTACTTACACCGAAGTGCTTGCACCGATCGAGCGCAGACATGTTCGCCATCATCAAGAATCCTGAAGTTTGAGGTGGACCCCATCCATTGGACAGGAAACGGGCGAAAGGGACAGCGAAGCTAGTAGCATTCTCACCCTTAGATTGAAATACCAACTTCACCCTTAGATTGAAATACGCATGTTGCTGTTGTGGTGCCTATGGGATATGGGCAACGCGCTGGCGTTGTCCCATATCCTGTCAGTTTCTCGTAAGGAGTAGACTTCGCCAAAGGGGTGTAGATATCTCGTAGATTGTAGGCACGCAGTCGGATCGATGAAGCCGGGACCGGCGACGGGTCTTGTCAGACTCTGCGAAGTCTTTCCAATCCCCGCAACTCATCGTGCGAGTCTTGACGCTGTGGGCATGTAGGCCCAGTCGAGAGCAGCGGCATTAAGGTGCTTTCACCAACTGATTTAATAGATGAATGGGGACCAGTCCTCCAAGTACGGCTGGCAATGTATAAACGACTGTGTGAGGAAGCTCGACAAGCTGGGACGCCAACGGGACACTATGCATTTCACAGGTCCCACGTTCGAAGTTGAACTCATTCAACAACGCAAGCTAGGTGGCATCCGAATTGTCGCTCTGAAATAGCTTGCGATCTGATCTAATGCTGTAGTGATTTGTTGCGGCGCATGAGTCCGGCTGTGGCCCGTAGCGCCCCCTTACTCTGAACGTCGCGACGTCTGCTTCCGGGAGGTGAACCGAACATGGTCATGCTGGCAGCCAAGGGCAGCCTTCCCCCTAGCCGACTAGGTCTCAAGGTGCCGTCCGGCTTCAGGGGGCCTGCCGGACCGATCTCTATGAGACGGGAGATGTAGCGCAATTAGTGCATCGCAAAACCGATAGACCTTGAGGTGCGCCCCAATTCGGAGGCCTAATCAGGCGCCTGCGAGATCGCAGATTTTCGTCGAGTGGGGAGGGTACAAATGAGGCTTTTACTCGGAATCCTATTTGCGTCAGTTTTCATGCTTGCAGCAAATGCTCAAGACTCGCCATTTCGGAAGGAATTAAAGCGAGCCGATTTGAGCGGAACAAATATGGAGGTCATCACTAGTATTTCCGAGATCAAACCCGGCGACACCTCAACGCTCCATGTACATCATGGTGAGGAGTCATTTTACGTCTTGGAAGGTGGCACCATTGAGCTTCCAGATGGCAAGCAAGTGCCATTCCCAACCGGTATCGCTGCCGTAAATGTTCGAGAGGTACCGCACGGCGCTTTCAAGGTTGTCGGCGACAACACGGTAAAACTCCTGACGGTGCACATCGTCGATAAGGGCAAGCCGCTCTACGACAAACCGCCGTCAAAGTAAGATCGTTGCCCACGGGCGCTCATCGCCACCTGTGTGATGGGCGCCCTGCTTGCTCGCGTACAGCCCTGGATGTCGGATATCGCTTAGGCGCCCGCTAGGCATCTAACGCTTGCTTCTGGCCCGTTGCGAAGACGGCATTGACCACCGATAGGTAGGCTCGCTGGGATTAAGCGGACATGGCTCGGCCCCAGCGGGAGCGGCGCTTGTGACCCTGGCTGTGTGAAAACGCTGCGTTTGACGTGATTCGCGCGATATGATTCCTGCACGATTTACGGGGGGCTGGAATGAAGCGCTTCGTTGCGGAGGCGGATCGTGGGCAGTCGACGTTATTGCCCGAATGCCTCGACGATTTCATTGACGAGAGCAACCCTGTTCGGGTGATCGATGTGTTTGTCGATGCGCTCGATTTGGCCGAGTTGAGCTTCGACGGGGTGAAGCCGGCGGCGACCGGTCGGCCGTCATACCATCCCTCGGTTCTCCTGAAGCTTTACATCTACGGCTACTGAACCGGGTGCAGTCGAGCCGGCGGCTCGAACGCGAGGCCGGGCGCAATGTCGAGATCATGTGGTTGCTGGGTCGGCTCGCACCGGATCACAAGACCATCTCGGACTTCCGCAAAGACAATGGTCTGGCGCTTCGTAAGGTATGTTCCCGTTTCGTTGAACTCTGCCGCGAGATGGGCCTCCTCGCGACGGCGAGCGTCGCCATCGATGGCAGCAAGTTCAAGGCCGTTAACAACCGAGACAGGAACTTCACGCGCGCGAAGGTGGAGCGGCGGCGTGATCAGTTGGAGGAGAGCGTCGCGCGCTACCTCAGCCAACTTGACACGGCCGACCGGCAGGAGCCGAACGAGGCGCTCGCCACGAAGGTGACGAGGCTCACCGAGAAGCTGACAAAGCTGAAGGAGGAAATGGGCAAGCTTGCTGTCTACGAGAAGCAGATGCTTGCTTCGCCCGACCATCAGATCTCCCTGACCGATCCCGACAGCCGCTCGATGGCCACGAGCGGTCGCGGCTCCGGCGTTGTCGGCTACAACGTGCAGGTCGCCGTGGATACCGAGCACCATCTGATTGTGGCGCACGAGGTCACCAACAGCGGCTCAGATCGTGCGCAACTGGCCAATATGGCCAAACAGGCGAAGGCCGTTCTCCAGACCGAGACGCTTGAGGCGGTTGCCGATCGCGGCTACTTGAGCAGCCTGGAGCTCCTTGCGTGCCACGAAGCCGGCATCACCGTAACTCTGCCCAAGCCGCAGACGTCGGGCGCCAAGTCGGATGGCCGCTTCGGCAAGCAGGATTTTGTCTATTTGCCAGAGAAGGACACCTATCGCTGTCCAGCCGGGAAGCAACTGCCATATCGCTTTACGAGTGAGGAAGACGGCAAGCGGCTACGGCGCTACTGGACCACAGCCTGCCGAGATTGTTCGCTTAAATCGCAGTGCACGACGGGGCCAGAGCGGAGGATTCCAAGATGGGAGCATGAGCATCTGCTCGAAGCTGTGCAGCAGCGCCTTGATGCCAACCCACAAGCCATGCGCCAGCGTCGAGAGACGGTCGAGCATCCATTCGGGACGATGAAGGCGCGCATGGGAGCGACACACTTCCTCACCAAAACGCTTCCAAAAGTAGCCGCTGAAATGGCACTCTCGGTCCTGGCCTACAACCTGACACGAGCGATGAACATCATCGGGATCAAGCCGTTGATCGCCGCGATCGCGGCCTGAGACACGCGTGGCTCTTATCTTCCTGGATGGACGCGCTCTAAGATCGTTTTTACACGACCAAGACCCAAAGCGGACCTTGACCGATTGCGTTGGTCGAATAGGCTTCTCCCCCGCAGAACATCGGGAACTCGCCGTGAGAAACATTCCCGCTGCAATCGTCGGGATGAGGATGCCAACATAAGAAGCATTTCCGGTTCGATCTGCGTAGCTTCGTTAGTCGCAAGCATCGGTGGCATGGCATTCGCCCGATCACCCGCAGGCTCCGCCATTCCGGTTACCCCTGACAACTTCGTGCCCGCTGAGACAGACAATTATTTTCGAGCGCGCGTCAAACAAACAGGTATCGGCAAACTCGACAGTCGCCGCGAACTGATGGCAATCGACAATCAAACGGTCATCCGGGGCAATCGCGACACGCTGTATTCTTCGGGCGTTTTCGATCTTGATGCGGGGCCTGTGACAATCACGCTTCCGGATGCCGGAAATCGCTTCATGTCGGCGCAGGCAATCAGCGAGGACCACTACACCAAAACGCTCTACGGCAAGGAGCCCCACGCGCCTACGCGGCAAAACGTCGGCACGCGCTACGTGATGGTTGGTATTCGCACGTTAGTTGATCCCACCGATCCGAAAGACGTGGAAAGCGCCCGCGCCTTACAGGATGCGATCAAGGTCAGCCAAAAACATCCGGGCCAGATGGAGTTACCAAATTGGGACCAGGCCAGCTTAAAGAAGGTGGACGAAGCATTGTTGGTTCTCGGCGCGACCACGCCCGACTTCAAGAGAGCCTTCGGCACTCAGGAAGAAGTCGATCCGGTTCGCCACTTGATCGGCACCGCGACGGGCTGGCAATCCAGATAAGGATGCGACCTATCTGAACGTCACCCCGGAAAAGAATGACGGCACCACTGTCTCCAGGCTCAATGTCAAAGACGTGCCCGTCGATGCATTCTGGTCAATCAGCCCCTACAGTTCGGCGGGCTATTTTGAAAAGAACCCATATGATTCTTACTCTCTGAATAGCATCACGGCGAAGAATGGCAGCGATGGGTCGGTGGCGGTACAGTTCGGCGGCTGCGATGGAAAAATTCCGAACTGCCTGCCGATCATGAAGGGCTGGAACTACATGGTTCGGCTCTATCGGCCCAAGCCGGAAATCCTGAACGGCAAATGGAAATTTCCTGAGCCAGTCCCGATAGGCTGACTTCCGCTTGTGGCCGATTGTGTTGCAAAAGTCGAAAATTGAACAACCCTAGAAATCTCGCTGAAGTCGATTTCTGAACCTCTCCGCTGCTGCATCGGACTTCAGTGCCATTGCGGGGATCCGAGATCGATTTTGGATCGTTCGATATGGTCCTTCACGTCGCGGCGCGCAAAACGCATCAGCGGTTCTAAGAATTTCTGTTCGACGCCCCCAAAAGACTTTTGCAACAATATCGGCCCTTTTCGGACATGCCGACCCCTCCGATGAATGTCCGCTTTCGAAGGCAAAGCGGACTTCGGGTCAGCGTCCGCCGATGTCGCAGTTTGACCCGAAGACGACATGCCGCTTCGCCAATCCGCACGCAAAAGGAAGCAGTAGGGCTGCTCTTAGTTGGCTGGCACGTTTACGGGAGGAAGCGGCATCGTCGGGTGGATGACCAACTGATGCGTTCTCGACGAGAATGCGAGCGCCAAGGCCAAGACGGCCACCATGAAGATGATCATTCCCCGCATTGGGCGATCTTAGAGCAAAGTCAGCTTAGACCAATATGACCGAAGTCTAACAGGCGCCTTCTTCCAAGGTTGAATTGTCATTACCACGATGTATAACGGCGTTCGGGTGCTCGCTGCATAGAGTAGCGACAGGCTGTGCGATGGTCGGGCCGCCACGCGGAAGGCGTGCGCCCCATGAACGATAGCCCTTCGTTTGACGATCTGCCGATAGCCCAGCGGCTAGCGGAGCAGGCCCTCAGCACTCTCCATAGGTTCCTGCATGTTGAGGCTGTCAGCGGTGCCGTGCTCCTCGCTGCCGCCGCCGCTGCACTGATTTGGGCCAACTCTCCGTTCGCTCATAGCTATCACGCCTTCTGGAACCTTCCGCTCACGGTCGGTATCGGCGAATACGTCTTTTCCCGGTCGTTGCATTTCTGGGTCAACGACGCACTGATGACCGTCTTCTTCCTCGTCGTGGGCATGGAGATTCGGCGCGAGGTCCATGAAGGCGCATTGAGCAGACTCGACCAGGCCATTCTGCCGCTGGTCGCCGCGACTGGTGGCGTCATCGTTCCGGCGCTCATCTATCTGAGCCTCAACAGCGATCCGGCTAGAGGCCAGGGCTGGGCCGTGCCAACCGCGACAGACATCGCCTTTGCCGTCGGGGTGCTCGCGCTGCTTGGACGAACGATCCCGGTCAATGTGCGTGTGTTCCTGCTTGCTCTGGCGATCATCGACGACATCATTGCGGTGCTGATCATTGCCCTGTTCTACACCGCCAGTCTTCAGCCTGGCGGTTTCATCATCGCGTCAATTGGCGTTCTCGCGGCTTTAGGATTTCAGCGCATCGGCATCGGTTCTGCGCCGTTCTACGTATTGCCCGGCTCTTTGGTTTGGATCGGGTTCACGGTAGCCGGGATCCATCCAACCCTTGCGGGTGTCGTGCTCGGGTTGATTACTCCGGCACGCACCATACCGATGCGGGAGCCGCCGCTGGAAGTTTTGTCGCGAGTGCTGAAACAGCTACGAAGCAGCGATGCGGTGAAAGCGAGGGATCCGCATCTGTTGGAGCAACCGCTGCGAGACCTTCGTGTAGCTCACCGCGAGTTATTGCCGCCGGTGTCACGGGTGCAGATCGCAATGCATCCGTGGGTGGCTTACGGCGTCATGCCGATCTTCGCGCTAGCGAATGCCGGCGTCAGCTTAACCGGCACTGATCTCTCCGTAGGGGGCCACCTGGTGATGATGGGCACTGCGCTTGCCTTGGTCGCTGGGAAACCGCTTGGCGTCGTCGGTGCGACTTGGGTCGCGGTACGAATGGGCTGGTGTCGCCTGGCTCCTGGAGTTTCGTGGGGTGGCGTGTGTCTGGTCGGCGTGCTGGCTGGCATCGGTTTTACCATGTCGATCTTCATCTCGATGCTGGCCTTCTCCGATGATGGATTATTGAGGGCAGCGAAACTGGGCGTCCTCTTCGGTTCGCTTGTCGCCGCCACACTCGGCCTCGGCTGGGGCGTCACCTATGTTCGACGTCAGTGAAAGCGGGCTCAAATGTCTTTCAAAGCTCCCCACGTATTGTATCGTTTGACGTCGAGATTCTGCCCTCCGGGGTTACCCAAGTGATGATTGTAGAAACTGGCTTGCACCTAAATCCGAAGCATTCCTCGTACAATAAATCGGCCGTGGAAGGTCTCATTTCGGCCGCGCAGGAATATGTTAGCGTCAACATAGAAGGTCCTGCCGCTATTCGGCTTGTTTCGACCCAAAGCGGGGAGATCTGACGGTCTGCTCCCGATGTTCGTCAGGAATCGGCTCTATTGGGCTTCGCCAGCTCGCCAAAAGTTTAATCCGCCGGTAGATCGTAATGAAAGATGATAAACTTCTATTCTGGCTTACAGGAGTGGTGGGCCTCCTTGCGATCGGCTACTCGCTCTACCTTCTCTATTTCATTTTCGGTTGAGAATGGATCTTGTGTGCGATGTTTGGGATGTCGGCTGTTGTCCCATCGCTTCCGTTGACGCTGTGCAACTGCATGTCGGCTCACCCCCGATAAACAGAGAGTAATTGTCGTCCGTTTTCTTGGCCATAAGGAGTGCCCCCGAGGGAGTTTAGCTTCCCGGTGGCGTGTGCACCATACTTTCAAAAATGTCCGCCTTTCCGAAGGGGCAGACTAGTCTCTGGACATCCGGCGAGGTCGCCTATTGGCCCTTCTGAGACCTGCCGACCACTCAGATGAATGTCCGCTGTCGAGGGAGGAGCAGGTGTCGTTCAGATTACTCTCAGGAGGCCCGCTGAGAGCCTGGTGAGCTCAAGTTACAATTTGCGAGGGCAACGGATGCAGCCGTGACACCCGACTCAAACGTTCTCACCGCGTCAGTATGAGCCGAGGAGCGTGCGCACAATGGCTACTCGGGACGCGGCGGCAAACGAGTAGAGCTCAAATCCGAAATTGCAACCTGGCGACCTGCGGTATCATTGATGTGAACCTGCCATCCAGAAGCCTCCATCGCGCGCGCTTTCTCCATCGCCGCAGTCGGGCTTATGCGGACTGTCGAAGCGATCTGACCGTTCTTCGATCCAACAATTGTGAACGTCACGCTTTATCGCCCTGTGGATGCGCATCTTATACGTCATAGTCAGCTCTAGGACACGGTCACTGATGTGCTGCGGCGCCGAAGGGTTTCTAAATGCATCGCACCATTTGGAACGATCAATGTGCGCGCGTCTTCTTGGAGAGCGTAAGTCACATTCTTGTCTTTCGTTTTGGAGCGAGCAGTGACGTCGCAAACATTCCAGCGCGCGATGGGTGCGCTATGCGCGGGCATGGCCATCATGGGGCTGCCGCAGGCCCCGCGCCTTGCTTGAGCGTCCGACGTGCTCCCAGGGCTCGTGCTTCCTGTGGCTCCTCCGGTTGTGCAGCGCGCTTCAGTCCGTGCGGGGCAGCTGTGAGGATTATCTGCCCTGACCAAAGCCAGTAGATGCAATCTAGGCGACGCCGACTAACTCCCGCCGATTACTTCGTGCTTAGCATAGGGCTTCGGCAGAAAGCGCCCACCCTCGGGCAAGTCATCCTCCGCGATCCTGGCGTGGCCTGACGTGGCAATGATTTTGATAGGCGGCCACCGTCCGCGGACGAAATGGGCGAGCTTCAAGCCATCCATTGAGCCGGGCATGTGGATGTCCCGTGAAGATAAGATGGATGTCAGTGCGCCGCTCAAGGACGGCGATTGCTTCATCGGCGTTGCGCGCTTCGATGACTTCGAAGCCAGCTTCACTGATGGTGTCTACCGCGCCCAAGCGAACAAGCGGCTCGTCTTCGACGATGAGAATGACGGGCGGCCTACCCATGGAACTCTACTGAAACTTGTTGCCAATTGCAGTCAATGCGCGGGCAAAAAGTATTGTTCCCTCAAAACGGCAAACGGATGCCAATGAGTGTCCGGCCCCGCGCGCTCCTTGAGTGTCTGACGTGCTCTCAGGATCGCGGTGCGACTGCGAATGCTGTGGCTCTTCCGCTGGTGACCATGAATGGCGGTACGCTGTGAGCCTGTCCATGTCCGTTGTTCGGGGTACAGCGGACGCATCAGTGACCGAAGGCGACTTCCGAGTTTGATACAGAGCGGACCTTATCGATCCAGCACGAGGCGGCAGCAACCGCGCGCGTGCTATAGGTTGGGCGCACGCGCTAAGGCGGACCCCGTGGTGGAGTTGAGGAGAGAAGGATGCGGATTGCGCTTTATCCTGGGACGTTCGACCCGATGACCAATGGCCACCTCGACGTGGTCCGCCGCGCCGCGGCCTTAGTCGATCGATTAGTTGTGGCTATTGGCATCCGTCCCGGCAAGACGCCGCTATTTCCAATCGAGGAGCGGGTGGAGATGGTGCAGGCGGTGATCGCGCCGGTGGCAGCCCAAATCGGCTGTGAGATGGACTGCATAACCTACGACGACCTGGTGGTGACCGCGGCTAGACGCGTTCACGCCTCGATCCTGATCCGCGGCTTACGAAACGGCTCCGACCTCGACGACGAGATGCAGATGGCAGATATGAACGAAACCATGACGCCTGATCTAAAGACCGTGTTTCTGCCGACGTCATCGATGATGCGACCAATCAAAGCAACCTTGGTGCGGCAGATCGCAGGAATGGGCGGCGATGTCTCTCATTTTGTTCCGACAATCGTGGCGTCAGGTCTCAAGGTCAGGTTTGCGAAATGAGCGCTCTCGGCCGCTGTACTGGCTCTCGCGCCGGAGCGGACCAAACGACGACCGCTAATGTGGGCTGTCTGAGGCACGGCAGACCTATCGCCGAGGATGCGTTACGGCCGGGTCTGACCCGACGTGCACTAGTTCGGCTTTCGAAGCCAGTTTGCGAGCCGTGCCCTTAGGGAGGCCTTCGTGCGAGGCATCCACCCGCCAGCCCCGCTTGCCCTGACCGCTGCTTTTGACCCTTAGCGGACTCCACACGAATGTTTCCTTCACATCGGAGCCCGCGCTGGATTAATGTCTGACTCATTGCCTTTTGGAACTGGGGGAAGCAGCATGCGCCCACAATCCTTTCTCGCAATTGCAATCTTGGTGGCCATGATCGGACTTGGGGCACTTGTCGTCTACGAGTATGTGCCTCATTAGGATCGGCCCATGGCTAAGATGATTAAGTCCCTTCGCGAGCAGGCTGACAAGGCGGAGCGTGCGGCAGTCTCCGCCCTCGACCCTGAGCTTGCGGAGGGGTTTCAGGCCCTGGCACGCGCCTACCGTGCGCAGGCTGACGTGATCAAATCAAAAAAGAAAAAAACCAAAAAAAACCGGTGACCGGAGCGTAAGGCCACTTCAGTTGGCGACCTCTTCGTTTCGTAGCGTTAGCTGCTGGCCATTCACAACCGCCCCCGAGGCCGGACGTGAAGCAGCCACCCGGTGGCACTAGGCTGGCTGGCCGCCGAACTTGTACAGCCGAAGAGACAAGATATCATTGCGTTGATTCTTTGGTCGTTGCGGCTGGCTATGACGAAGTCATCGAAACTGGTTGCTGCAAAGCGTGGCAAGGTGCTCCTCGTGAGGCGTCGATCGGATGGCCTCTGGATGTTTCCGGGCGGCCGCCGTCGCGCGAACGAATCCGCAAAGGATTGCTTGCGCCGAGAAATCAAAGAGGAGCTGCCAAAACTCAAGCTTGGACATGTAAGCCTCTGGAAGGAGGTCACGGCGAAAAACAAGCGATCGGGACGGAACATGAGCGATGCGATCTTCGTCGCCAAGAACGCCAGAGGCAAGCTGGTCATCGGCGATCCGAAGGAGATCGACCGGGCTGTATGGCGGAAGCCGAGCGGCATCCGGCTGACTGCTACCTCGCGTTATATCCGCGACAAACTGTTTTTCAAGTAGGTCGGACGTCACGTCAGTGAAACGATCGATGGGCATCAATCCAGATTTTTCGAAGGTAACGCTTCCGGGCTGCCGGTGCGTCGACCTTTTTACCCCAAACGCGGATGACTTGCCGCGATCTACCAGATAGTTGAGCTATCTCTTGATAGCTGGCTAACCCGTTTCTCAGCATGTACAGCGCGGCCGCCTTAGCGGTATCAGTCGTCGGCTTTTCGGCCATTATTGCAACTCTTTCCGGTCTCCGACATTCATGAGGACCTTGGGGCACGAAAGGTCGTTGTAGTCGATCACAAGCCCACTGCAATCCGTTCACGAATGTCCGCACAGATGCCAACTTACGGCTCTGCGACGCACTTCCGCAATTGGCTCAAAACGGACCTCCAGCGCGGGTTAAGCGATGTCTGGTGCTGGGGGTCAACGGACATGGCGCGGTCCGTCCGCTACTTCCGAACTTGACCCATCTGCGACATCAGGGTCGCACGACAATGGTCTTCGCGCGCCAGTTCGGTTCGATGGGATCTCCGCTGGACTCTTCCTCCAGAAAATCTATCGTTTCACGCACCCGTCGACCCGACGGGACCTGAGCTCAGAAAGGGAGAAAGATATATGGTGACAAAACTAGCGGCACTGCTCTCCGTTCTGGCGGTCGGCGGCGGATTAAGCACGGCGGTTGCCCAACAGGCTCCGACGGAGAACAAAGGGATGAAGGCGGAAGCGTTGTCGGGCTTCGCGCTCGGCAAGCAGGGGTTGGAGGACCTTGCGCAGCGCCAGATGCGCATCCGGCAGATCACCATTGAACCAGGCGGAGTTGCCGGCTTTCATAGCCACAAAGACCGTCCTGCGCTGAGTTACATAATGAAGGGTGGCTTGACAGAGCACCGCAAGGGCGGCCCCGACCGGACCTATAAGGCCGGCGAGGTGATCACCGAAAGCACCGATGTTGACCACTGGGCCGAGAACACCTCGTCCGAGCCGGTCATCCTCATCAGCGCCGACCTATTCAAGGAGTGAAGCGCTTTCGCGGGTGCGCAACTATCCTCGAACGAGGAAGAACCCGTTTCTCGCAGCCGCCTAATCAACAACAGAAAAACCGAAATCCTCTAAGCCCCGGCATTGTCCGGGGCTTTTGCTTAAAGCCATCTCAGTGGCGATCTCCTCTCTCGAAGAAATGCAAGCGCTTAGCCTGTTGGCCCTTAGCGACGGAAATCCACGTCCGCTCGCGTGTCGGCACTCAATGCCGGAGCGGACTCGTTTTGCTCAGTGCGAGTTCTTCGGATTTTGACCTGTTGCAGACCTTTTAGGCGGTCCAGCGTATTGCCGAGAATGACTGGCTATGATCACGAACCAACAGAGCAAGATTGCTGGTTATGCCGTTCCGGCCTACAGGGGCCGCTTATTCGGTATTGGTGCTGAGGTCGCCCCAGCTTCGAAAGCACGAACCTCCGCTTGTACGCTCGGTATCATGCGACCGAATTAACCACTAATTCCGATCCAATTTTAATAAGACAACGACCCTGCTTGTCAGCGTCGGCCGCGCAGATCAACGTGCAGGTATTGCCGTTTTCCGGACGTCGGCGGGACCGGGAAATTGACTTCGTAAAGCGCGATCGCAATCGCTGCGATCGTTCGATTGGAAGTTAAATTTTTATTTGGAGCATCTCGCCATGATCGAACGTCGTGCAATGAAGCGCATACCGATCAACCGGGCGGCGCGGCTGTCATTCGGTGAAATTAGTGGAACTCATCCGTGCATGGTGCGCGATATCAACGCCTTGGGGGCCTGCATTTCCACGCCGTACTACATATTTGCCAGCGAATTTGTGCTCTCGTTCGACGGCCATTCCGGAATTTTCATCTGCCGCATCGCGTGGAGGAAGGAGACGCTTTGCGGCGTATGCTTCCTCTTGCGCCGCCGCTTGCCGAAATTGGCGAACGATTTCCAGCAACCCACAAACGTGGTGCGATTTGATCACCAGATCGTGGGCTTGCATCGTTAGCATAGGAGCGTCGGCATAACTCGCTGACCACGCGATCGAGTAGGCCTGCCACTTCGGGTACGGGCCGCCGCTTAGCTGACCAATCGGCGCATGGTGCATGATGGCAGCTTTTGACCCGTCCAGGACGTCGTGACTGAATGTTTTGGGAGCCGGCCAATTGGCTTCGCGCGCTGCCAGCAGCCGATCACGACGTGACGCGCTCCGCAGGTTGCGCGAACTGTCAGCACGCTCGGACCGAGGATCGGCAGGTTCCATTAGGTCAGCGTCGCTACCCCTGGGTGGCTCGCGGGTTACAGCGGCTAGGATAATGGACTTGTGCGCGCAATTGCCACAATTGCGACCTCTTACATCACGATCGTCGCGCTCGTCGCAATCGAGTGAATTAGGACGCGACAACGTGAAGCTGCGCAAGTCTTTTGAACCGCTTGCGGCCAGGGCGCCGCGCTGGCCTCGTCATTTGCGAGCAAGCACGCTTGCTGTTGTGATGCCCTGCGGGATTTTCATCGCCGCCCCGCAAGCCGCCTTGGCTCAATGCGCCACAAACCCAACCAATGGCGGTATCCTTCAGAGTGGTGGCCAACCGTGCACGGTTAATAGCAATGTGACCACCGGCTTCGGAACGGCCGTCGACGCATCGAATAGCGCAAACGTTACGACCAACGGCACAGTGACGGCCAACGGTGGTGGAACAGGTATCCAGGCCACCACCAACGCCACGGTCACCGCAAACGCCAATGTAACCGCCGCTAGCAACGGCTTGCTCGCAAACACTGGCGGCACGATCACCACTAACGCGATCACGCTGGCGAATTCCGGCGGCGGCGGCGCGGCCATGATCGCCACCACCGGCACGATCATCGCAAACAACACCACTGTGAATTGGAACGGCGGCGCCTCGGTCGGGGTGGGCGGGGTGGTGCAGGCCACGGTGGGCGGTCAAATTCAATTCACGCCTGGCTCGTCGATCAATCTCAGCGGTGGCTTTGGCAAGCTGATGACCGCCGATGGTGCGACAAGCCAAATCATCGCCGATGGCCTTTCCGTGAACATGGGTGCTTCGGGCGGCATGACCGCGGCTACAGCGCAGAACGGGGGAAATATCCAGCTTACGAACAGCAGCATCACGTTCGGCGGAGGCGGCGGGAATATCGGTCTCTCCGCTGTCACGGGGGGGTCGATCACAGCGACCAATGAGAGCATCTTTGTGGGTACTGGCGGCGGTGATGTCGGTGTGAACGCCGCGTCAGCGGGCCAGATAACGCTGAATGGCGGCAGTATCGCGGTTCAGGGTGGCGGCGGGGAGGCAGGACTTAGGGCGACCGGGGCGAACAGCCTGGTTACCGCAAGCGATGTGGTCGTCAGCGTCACCGGAAGCGGAGGAGACGCCGGCGTGAATGCGACGACTGGCGGCACTGTCGTGACGAATGGCGGCTCGGTATCCGTCACCAACGGCGCGGGCGGGCTGTTGCAGAACGGCGGCATCGCAACAATGAACGGCACCAACGTGACCGCGTCAGGTACTGGCGGCTTTGGCTTTCTGTTCAACAATGGCGGCAGCGCCGATACGTTGACGTACAGCAACGCCACCATCGTGGCCAGCGCCGCCTCGTTCTCGGTGCAAGGCGCCACGGCCAACATCAATCTCGCCGGCACGACTGCGGTCGTGAACAACAACACCCTGCTCGAAACTTCCGGAACGACGGTGTTCAACGCGCAGGGCTCGATCCTGGGCGGGGTGATCTCGACACTGAGCGGCACCAGCACGGTCAATCTGACGGAAGGGACTCGCTGGAGGATGACGGGAAATTCGACCGCAACCAGCCTCATCAACGACAACAGCACGATCATCTTCACCCCGCCGAGTGGGGATCCGACTCAACTGTCGAGCTACAAGACGCTCACTGTGAGCAATTACACCGGCGCGAACGGCCGGATCGGACTGAATACGTTCCTTGGTGCTGACGGCTCGCCCTCCGACAGGCTCGTCATCAACGGCGACACTGCGACCGGCTCGACGGCGCTCAGGATCACCAACACCACCGGTCCCGGGGCCGAGACAACCGGAAACGGCATTCAGGTGGTCCAGGTGCTGAACGGCGGCACCTCCACGCCCAACGCCTTCGCGCTCGCTGGCGAGGCGCGCGCCGGTGCCTTCGACTATTTTCTTTTCCGTGGCGGCCCTGTTGCCGGTACCGATCCCAATGACTGGTTCCTGCGCTCCGAGTTCACGATCCCTCCCGGAGGCGGAGGCGGCGGAGGCGGCGGAGGCGGAGGCGGAGGAGTCCTGCCTCCCGACCCACCACCAGCGGTGTTGCCGCCCGGCACTTACCCAATCATCGGGCCCGGACTTGCAACCTACGGATCCGTTCAGCCCATGGCACGGCAAGTCGGCCTCGCCACGCTTGGTACGCTCAACCAGCGGATCGGCGACACGATGGCATTGTTGAACGCGGGTACCGATCCCAACGGCTGGGGTCGGTCGGACTGGGCGCGGGTGTTCGGTCAGCAGATCAACGGCCACTACCAGGCCTTCGCCGACCCGCGCACCGATGGCTGGCTGGCAGGCTTCCAGGGCGGAATAGATCTCTGGCGCGGCAGCACCATTCCCGGCCACCGCGACTCTGCCGGCCTCTACTTCGCCTATACCCAGGCGCGGGCCGACGTGACCGGGCTCGTCACCAACCCGGCCGCCACCGGCTACATGCTCACCCACACCGGGACCAACGATATCCAGGCTTACTCGGCCGGCGGCTACTGGACGCACTACGGACCGACCGGCTGGTACATCGACGCAATCCTGCAGGGGACGCTCTATCGCGGCAACGCGACGACGCAATTCGCGCAATTGCCGCTCAAAGGCACCGGCTTCGTTGCCTCGCTGGAGACGGGCTATCCAATCCCGCTGCCGCTTGGCCCAGGCTTCGTGCTGGAGCCGCAGGCCCAGATCATCTGGCAACGGGTCTCGTTCGACGATGCCAATGACGGTCTGGGTCCGGTCGGGCTGGGCACGACGTCCGGGCCAATCGGACGGCTCGGCCTGCGCGGGCAGTGGAATACCACGAGCAGCAACGGGATGCTCTGGCAGCCTTATGCAGGCGTCAACTACTGGCGCAGTTGGGGCGCGGGAGCGACCACCAATTTTGGCATCGATCAGGTGCAGCTGCTGCAGAAGATGCAGACGGTCGAAGCGTTCGTCGGCTTCACCGGCAAGCTCGACAAGAGCTACAGCGTCTATGCTCAATTCGGCTATCAATTCGACGTCGGCAGCACGGTCAACGCCGGCCCGCAAGGCGCCAAGGGCACCGCCGGCATCCGCTACAATTGGTGAGCCGGCGAGCTGCCTTGCGGATCTCTATGCGTAGAAGGCACGGCCAACCCAAATCCTACGCGCATGTCGGCTGTTGGCCGATTGTGTTGCAAAAGTCGAAAATTGAACAACCCTAGAAATCTCGCCGAAGTCGATTTCTGGACCTCTCCGCAGCTGCACTGCCTTTGAACGCCACTAAGAAGGTTCGGGGTCGACTTTGGATGAAGCCATGCCGTCCCTCACATCGTCGCGCGTAAGACGCGTCAGCGGGCCTAAGAATTTTCGTTCGCCACCCCAAAAAGACTTTTGCAACAATATCGGCCCAAAACGGACCTCCAGCGCGAGTTAAGCGATGTCTTGTGCTGGGGGATCAACGGACGCGGCGCGATCCGTCCGCGACTTCTCAGTTTGACCCCTAGGCGACATTCAACCACTTGGACCGGTGCGCAAAAACGATTACGCTGTGGTTGAAAAAGCGCAGGCTGTTCCGCAAGTCGGAGCATTTCCTTGTCATTGAAGGATATGACCCAAGGATACACGCGCTCTATTTTTGTCCTCAGCTCTATAAGAACGAGAACGGAAGCCTAGTCCCGCTGGATGGACCAGAAATCGGACAGTTGATGGCTCAAGCGCTTGAGGGCGGAGCAATCGAAAAACCACCGTGGTATGAGCCTGCCGACAGTACCCCGAAGGACCCTGTGATCAATGCTGCTCCCAGCATGGAACTAGACAGCTTGGTCGTCGATGCACCCAGCCCGAGAGCGCAAAAGCCAGCGCCGCTGCGCGCGGTAGTAGTCACCGAAAAGGACAAGTGAGGCATTCACGCGTGCCGCTGGTCCACAGGTCGCATCATCATCCGTGCAGAGGCTGTTAGCTCAAGCCGCCCTGAGGGCTCCGCCGAGGGCCTTGTAAGCTGGGGCTGCTCTGTCGCCGTGGCAACGGACTCCTCAGCGCTCTACAGACTGTCTAAGGGCTCCTACCTCTCACGGCCTTCCGTGTACCGCACAAGGTATGCTCGATCGGGCTCCGGTGATGCGAGTTGCGTCAACGACCGCTTGCACCGAAAACTTGGGAGAGCAATCTGTCATCGATAGACCGAAATGATTATCGAACGCGCCCAAGGTCAATCAGCCGTGATCAGCATCGCGGAGCGGACGAGGGTTTGATGTGCTGATGAAACTTGTTGACTCGGGATTGACGCGGTGCGTCGCAACGGAGCGAGATAGCGGTTAATACTTGATAATAGCGGAAAGGAGGCCCATTCCGCTTAATTTCTGTTACCCTAAGATTCCGGCACACTTATCCTGATTGCACCTGCCCATGTTGCATTGCCGTGAATCAGACTATTGCCCACCTGCGCCGCATCCTCCGCCAAACCGGTTAGGATTTGTCGAGCTATTAATCAAACTAAGGCGAAACCCGCTTGAATGCTGGAGCGCGGATTTTTTTCAAGAGCCTATCGCCAAATTTCGCCTGCCATTCGCCGACGCGTTCTTGGTTCATCACCCCCCGGCCATCAAGCGCGTGCTGATAGACAATCCGAAAAACTATCGGAAAGATCCGATCCAACGCCGTATTCTGGCGTCTGGCTTATCCGAGGGTTTGTTGAGCGTCGAAGGAGAGCGTTGGGAGCTTCAACGACGAATACTCGCACCCGTATTCGCTCGTCGAACCGTCAACTCCTTCACGAAGCCCATGATAGCGGCCGCTAACGAATTGGCCGCAAGATGGACAAGATTGGGACCAGGCGCCGTCGTAGACGTCGCAGCCGAGATGGCTTTGGTCACTTTAAACGTGCTCGCACTTACGATCTTTTCCGACGGCATCGGCGGCGACTTCGAAGAATTTCGGGCGGCGATGAAAGCCTATTTCAGCACGATCGGCCGGATAGGAGTGCTGGATCTGTTCGGTGTACCGAAATTCGTGCCACGCCCGGGCTATCGCCGATTGCGTCATACGATGGCTTATTTCGAGGGGGTGATCGACACTATCATCCATCGGAGAGACCAAAGGCTCGCGACCGTCGCCGCAAACGACGAACCAGATGATCTCTTGACGTTGCTGTTGCGTTCGCTCGATCCCTCGACAGGACGGCAACTCAGCCGGGCAGAGGTTCGCTCGAACATCCTCACTTTTCTTTCGGCGGGACATGAGACGACTGCCAACACTCTAGCTTGGTCGATCTTTCTGCTTTCACAGGTGCCCGAGTGGTGCTCGCGTGTGGTGGAGGAAGCTGAGCGGGAATTGTCGAATCCGGCAGATGACCTAGCCGACCGTTTGATTGTGACAAGGGCGGTCATAGAAGAAGCGCTCCGCCTCTACCCGCCGATCGCCGCACTCAGCCGGGGGGCGGTAGAGGCTGATAAGTTGGGTGAGATGTTGGTCAAGCCAGGCTCCCTGATCGTGATAGCGCCATATGTTCTCCATCGTCATCGCGAACTGTGGGCCCGCCCGGATGCATTCGACCCCTCACGTTTTCTACCGGAGAACCGCGGCGAAATTCCCCGTTTTGCCTATCTACCCTTCGGGATTGGGCCCCGGACCTGTATCGGCTCGTCATTTGCCTTGCAGGAAGCTGCAATCGTACTTGCTGTGTTGAGCCCCCAATTCGAGATGCGGCTGCTGCCGCACGCCGACGTCTGGCCTCTTCAGCGCATTACGCTACGTCCAGCAAAGGGACTGCCGATGCGACTTATTCAGAGGTGAGAGAAGTCCTGAGATGTATAGCAAATGGAAGTGGCGCTGCTACCCGACCCGGCACCTGTGTCGCGACCTCTCAACCGGATTCGGCTTCTGGCCCCTTAGCTGCAATGGCGTAACACCCGGCGCAGGTCCGATCAGCGAGGCATAGCGGACCACATTTGCTCAGGTTGAGTTCTTCGCCTTTTGACCCAGAACGGACAGCGCCATTTCTGAGAACCTGTCGAGTCAACATCTCTGACCCGTTGTTCACTCATCACCGACGATGTAAATTCATCACGAATTGCAGCCTGCATCTCTAGGTATTGGCGCGCGCACGTTACTGGAGGGTGAAGTGAAAGCTCAAACCGAAGCGCATGGATACGTGCTGGGCGCAGCCGATGGCGAACATTTCGTTCACTACCGTAATCCTGGCAGTATCATCATTAAGGTTGATCCCATTAAAGGCTCCAAGAATATGGCCTGCGGCACCCAGGAGGTGCCGATAGGTGCTGGCATTCCGATTCACATACACTTTGACTCGGACGAAGCTTTCTACGTTTTAGACGGAAGTGGAACATTTATACTGAACGACGTACATCATCCCTTCGAGAAGGGTGCGACGATATTCATCCCGAAAAACTCGTGGCACGGGTTCGCGAACTCGGACAGTGAGCTGCTGCTGCTTTGGATTGTCACGCCCGCCGGCTTGGATTCGTTCTTCCGCGAAACCTGCAATCCACCTGGCGAGCCGCGAAGGGAATTGACGCGGGAGCAAATCAACGCGATCAGTCTCAAATATGGTACAAAATACAGGTAGGCGGGCTCGAGCATTTACCCAAAAGAGCTAACAAGCTCGGCCGTTTTTGTTCCAACGCAAAGATCCGATCCCAACGCTTAGAGCGGCCCGGACGCCGTCCGTAAACCGGTGCCGGGCCTGACCAGCCTCACGGGGGAAGACTCCGCGTAGCGGCTTACGAGAGTATGCTCCAGCTTCGGAATATAAAAAAGGTGAGCGCTTCGGTCCCAACCGCTCGTCCCCTCTACACTCGGCCATACTTCTGCTGTTGGCCGATTTTGTTGCAAAAGTCGAAAGTTGCAGAGCTCAAGATTCTTCGCGAAAACACTAAGCAGCGAGCGATCGCGGATTCGTACGATCTCAATCGCGGTACCGAAATCGCCTGTGGATTTTGCGTGAGGCCGTGAGGTCCCTCGCATCTAGTCCGCGAAAGTCGCGCCCACGGCCCGCAGAATTTTGGTCATCGGCGAATATCGACTTTTGCAACAATATCGGCCCTCAGCTGAACAACGAAAGGGCTGCCGCCATGTCGGCTGTCTGCGGGAAACCGGACGTTGTACGATGGTTGCGTTGACGGGTGCTCCTGACCCAATTGAGACATCTGCTGGTCGCTGGACCTATAACTTTGAGGATTTGCTCAGCCGCTCGGCAACTATGCGGCCCTTCACGCTTGTTCTATTTCGCACACGGGAAGCCCCAAAGCGTAGTCAAATCGATGCCGCGAATGCGGATTCATAGAGGATCAAGTGGCGTGGGGGAATTCTGCCCTTTGTGACGAAAGTCTGCTTTCGTCGATTAAGACCTTAATGCCTTGGGCGCAGCGGCCGCATTTCGCCGCGCAGCCGAGCGACGAGTAGACGCAGCTCATCCGTGGGCCGCGCCCGGCGCTCGCAATCGCGGACCTTACTTCCATGTCGCTCAGGCCATTGCAACTGCAGATGATCACAGCACGCTCCTAACCGAACACGCGGATAAGGACCATGATGAGCAGCCCGGCACCAACGGCTCCGCTCCAAACTGCGGCCACACGAAGAGAGGCCTCTGCCGACATTTCTTCTGACACCAGTTCTCTGTGAATTGCCATCTTTTCTTTCCGTAAGACGGCGCTATGGTCGTTCACGCCTCTCATCTCGGTGAGAGAGTCGCAGGACAAATCGATCGCCGCATGTTCCTTGCGAGGCTGCCGAAGAGTTTGACGTTTTCGGACATACCGCGCATGTGAAGTTGAAGGACGGCAACGCCATCTTCGAGCGCGGCGAATTGCTCAAAGAACTGCTCCTCGGTGAGTTCCTGTTCCGGGCAACCGCCCTCGTTCTTGTCGTGAGTGTCGGCAGGACATTTCATGATGATACTCCTTTGTGTTGCTCTGGGTCGTGCATCGACACGACCCAGAATCTGATCGCGGACTTTGAATCATCTGCCTCCAGCGATCACTCGACGAACAGGGCCGGTGTGAGGCCCACGGGCCGGGACAAATTGTAGAAATTGGGCGAGGTCGCCATTACCGCCTTGTGGACCTCGGCGAACTGTTCCTTTGTGCCATTGCCCTTGATGCGGACGGTGTAGCTGAGGTTCTCGTAGCCCTGCGGCACGGCGGGATCGATCCCGAGGAAGCCGCGGAGATCAATCTCGCCGTCGGTCTCGATCGCCAGGCTTTCGAGAGTGATTCCGCGAACCGCGCACTGCGCCACGTATCCGACAGTCATGCATGCGTTGAGCGCCGCGATCAGATGATCCTGCGGATTGGCGAAACTGTTCGATCCGCCGAGTTCCCGGGGCTCGTCGATGTCGATCGAAAACCGGCGCGGCACCTTTTCTCCGCCGATCTCATAACTCTCGATGTCTGCGCGGCTTCGCGCCTGGCCCTGCCAGATCGTGGTGACGTGCCAGTTCGTCTTGCCCTTTGCAGGTTCCCGCTTGACGCTGTCGATCAGCGCCAACAGGTCGTCGACATTGATGCCGTTAACGACGGTGGGTTCAGCAGTCTTCGCTTGTGCACTCATAATGGGTCTCCTTTGTTTGGGGTTGGGTTGGATTTCAAATCTGGTTTATTGCAGTGTCGTGAGTGCCTGCTGGATGCGAAGGCCCTGCCTTTCGGTGATCAGGTTGGACAGCACCTTGCCGAAGTGCGGGTGCTGGGCGCCTGAATGGATGTATTGCCAGCGATAAGCCTTGAGGAATGCGGCCTCGATTGCCCGCGCCTCCGTCTCGTCAACTGCGCGGCCGCACGTTGTCGTGAAGTAGCCTGCATCGGCCTTGGCCTGAGCCCGCAGGATGCCGTCCACCGCGGCGACGAGCTCGATGAATTCGCCGACCGCGGAATCGCGTTCCTCCACCGTTAGCCCGGCGTCGTGGCGCACCCACTCGAGTTCATCGAGGATCGCGTGCTGGCTTTCCTCTCTCCAGTGAAAAAGAAACACGTCCTTGAACAGCTCGGAGAGCTCGGGATCGGCGTCGATGCTCTGGCGATAGTGGAGCTGGGTGAACAGCTCGATATCCAGCGTCAGTGCCAATACCGCCCAGGTACTTTTGCCAAGAACGGCATGGGCGACGGCGTTGTGGTCGACATCGAAGCGATAGCCGGCGGGCAGAACGTCACCGACCAGCGCGTCGACAAGGCGGAACAGCGCCTGGTGCTTCAGCTCCTCGTCGCTGAACCGTACCAGCGCCTCGAGCGCAACCTGATCGCCGAACCAATGATCCTCGCTCAGTTCCAGGACCTTGGCATTGATGAAGCGCTCGACCAGACCAAAAATATTGGCGTAGGTGCGGCCCTGGATCTGACTGACGAACCGCTTTTCATCTGCCGACAGGGTCGTGAACGCGTCCGCCAGAGAAAGCCCGTCTGGAAGAAACTTGTGAGCCGTATCAAAGCTGCGCCCGCGGATCACATCCTTGTCGATATCCCAACGAACCCGCTTGGACGTTTGAATGCAGCGTGCGTACCGTTCGCTGCTGTCGGAAATATTGCTGATCACGTTCATTTCGATCTCCTTTCGCGGAGTGGTGCGCCGATGGCAGGCAGGCCGATCGGCTGATGCAGCAATCCTTAGGTCGCCCGACCGGCCAGGGTCTATGATCGGCGCACCTTGAGACATGACCCAAACGCCGGCATCTGATAGAGAGGTCGGTATGGATGCATTGTCCGATGTTTTGAGAGTGGCCCATCTGACCGGCGGCGTTTTCCTGCACGCCGATTTCTTCGCGCCATGGTGTATGGCCGCCCGCGTCGCGCCAGAACATTGCGCACCCGCTCTCGGGCCAGCATCGCGCTTGATTCTTTATCACTACATCGTCGAGGGTGAACTGCGTATCCGGGTCGACGGCGACGATGGAGAGGACCTCGTGCTTGGAGCCGGTGACGTCGTTCTGTTGCCGCGCAACGACCTGCACCTAGTTGGTAGCGACCTTACCCTGCCGCCGGTACCTGGTAGCGATATTATCCAACCGCCCAAGGACGGCGGGCTATTCACGATCCATCACGGTGGCAGTGGAAAACGCACGCGGATGATCTGCGGGTTCCTCGGTCACGATAGCGCCGAAGACAATCCGGTGATCTCGACCTTGCCGTCGCTGCTAAAACTCGATGCCGAGCAAGGTGGAACAGCGGAATGGATCCGCTCGACCTTCCAATATGCTACCGAGGAAGTCGCCGCTGGCCGCCCGGGTTCGGAGACCGTGCTGGCGAAACTGTCGGAGCTGTTGTTCGTTGAAGCCGTGCGGCGCTACGCTCAAGCACTGCCGCAGGGGCAGACCGGTTGGCTGGCCGGTTTGCGCGACCCCCATGTGGCGCGGGCGCTGGCGCTGGTGCACCACGACATCACCCGGCCCTGGAACGTGGATGACCTTAGCCGTGAGGTCGGGCTGTCGCGTTCGGCGCTGGCCGATCGCTTCACTGGTTTGATCGGTATGCCGCCGATGCACTACGTCGCCAGCTGGCGCATGCAGGTCGCGACCCAGCAGCTCCGCAATACCAACGCGTCCCTTGCGCAAGTTGCCGACTCGGTCGGCTATGGTTCCGAGGCCGCGTTTTCCCGCGCCTTCAAGAAGGTGTTCGGGATTGCGCCAGCCACCTGGCGCCGTTCGAACAGGTAGGCTGCGTTCAGTCTGTACGTTCGTGCAGTCCGCCGAGAGCGAGCAGTCAGTGATTGGTGTGGAAAGTTCCAAGCAGGTTAATGCATCGACTGCTGCCAATGTTGCGTGCATGAGTCTGAAAGTGGCCCATAGCGACGGAATCCATGTCCGCTCGCATGTCGGCACTCAAGGCAGGAGCGGACTCATTTTGCTCAGCGCGAGTTCTTCGGATTGTGACCCAAAAGAGACCTTGGCCTTGAAATGGACAGCATCAAGGGAAACGCTGATTGAGCTCGGATTGCTGGCGAGGATCGGAATGGTCGAAGCAACATTGGGCGACGCAAGATTCTTTCGCCGAAGTGGGCCTCATCCACTTGCAGTTGTTGCGAGTACGGCAGGCGGTGTTGCGGATGAACTCGGCCTGCTGCTCGAAGGAGTGGCCCCTCTGCAAACGGCTGGCCCGCACGAAGTAAGTTTTCTTGACAACCCACGCTACTCTTCGGCGTTGGATCAGACTTCGGCGGGTGCTGTGATTGTGCATCCCGAAATGGCAGCGCGAGTGCCAACGACAACGGTGCCGATCCTGACGGCCGAACCCTACGCTGCCTGGGCACGCGTAGCGGCATTATTCCATCCAGTGCTACCGCCGTTTCCTGGTATTCACCCGTCCGCAATTGTGGCGGATGGGGCGTTTGTGAATCCGTCGGCGGAGGTCGGACCTCATTCCGTGATTGAGACCGGAGCAGAAATAGGACCGCGCTGTCGAATAGGACCTTGCGCAGTTATCGGAAGCGGCGTGATTGTCGGTCGAGACTGTCGGATTGGGGCACATGTGAGTCTGGGCTACGCGCTTCTGGGAGCACGCGTTTACGTCTATCCCGGCGCCCGGATCGGACAGGAAGGGTTCGGCTTCGCCTCCACCAAGGATGGATTTCTCACTGTTCCCCAGCTTGGGCGAGTCATTCTCGAAGATGATGTCGAAGTTGGCGCGAATACGACGATTGATCGAGGATCATCGCGAGATACGGTGATCGGCGCTGGCTCCCGTCTCGATAATCTCGTGCAGATCGGCCACAATGTTATCCTTGGCCGGTGTTGTGTCATCGTCGCTCAGGTCGGTATTTCGGGATCAACCGTGCTTGAGGATTTCGTCCGCGTCGGGGGGCAGGCAGCTATGGCCGGACATCTTCGGATCGGTCAAGGCGCAGAGATCGGAGCGCAGGCGGGCGTCATTTCAGATATGGCTCCAGGCACCAAAGTGGTTGGAAGTCCTGCCCAGCCGATCAAGGACTTCTTCCGACAAATTGCCACGCTCAAGAAGTTGGCAAAGCGAGAAGGATAGGACGGCTTTCACTTCAACAGCGGTTTTACTAGACTATATGCGACTATCCGCTTGCGCCTTCCAAGTTTGCACAAAACGGACATGCTGGGGCAGTACCCGGATGTCCGTTGTTCAGCGTTGAAGGGAACTGGCAAGAGTCAAAAGTCCGTTAATGGTGGTCCGAAACGGACCTTGACGGTGCGGAGTTCGATTCCGTGGGATCATTCAGCGCTGCTTGGTTCGACCCCGCACGCCCTCTTTCAGACGCTTGCGGCGACCACGGAGGACTGCCACGTGCGTTTGTTGTCTAATCTGCTCCGACGCTTCATCCGCCAAGGCACCCTACGGGTCCGCGACGCCGACGGCAAGGTTCACGTTTTCGGCGAACGATTGTCAGGGCCCGACGTCGCCATCCGTCTTCACGATCGCAAACTCTACACCAAGCTGTTCATCAATCCGGAGCTATACGCCGCCGAAGCCTATATGGACGGCACGCTGACGCTGGAAGACGGTGCCGCAATCCATGATTTTCTGCTGCTGTTCTCGGTCAACCGCGCCGGGCTTTATTCGTACGGCTCACAGAAGTTGATGCGGCGGGTGTGGCGCGGTCTGCGGCGCTGGCATCAGGCCAATCCGATCGGACTTGCCGCCGCTCATGCCCGCCACCACTACGACATCTCGACCGAACTTTACCGTCTGTTTCTCGACGAACAAATGCAATATTCCTGCGCTTATTTTCGAGACCCCGCGCATGAATCACTGGAACAGGCACAGCGCAACAAGCTAATCCACGCCACCAGTAAGCTCCAATTGAAGCCCGGCATGACCGTCGCCGAGATCGGCTCCGGCTGGGGCGGCTTCGCCATTCATCTGGCGCGCGAAACCGGTGCGCATGTCACTGCGGTTAATGTTTCGCCCGAGCAGATCAAGGCAGCACGCGTTCATGCCGAGGCTGCGGGCGTTTCCAATCGCGTCGTATTTCGCGAATTGGACTATCGCCAACTCACCGGCCAGTTTGACCGGGTGGTCTCGGTCGGAATGATGGAGCATGTCGGCATCGGACATTTTGACGAGTATTTCCTCAAAATCCGCGAGCTCCTAGCCTCTGATGGTTATGCCTTCATTCATTGCATCGGCCGGATGTCCCAGCCCGGCACCACCGGCCCCTTCATCCGCAAATACATCTTTCCTGGGGCGTATGTGCCGGCGCTATCCGAGACCTTCGCCGCCACGGAGCGCTGCGGGCTGTGGTGTGACGATATGGAAGTGCTGCGGCTGCACTATCGGTATACGGTTAAACACTGGCGTGAGCGCTTCGCAACAAATAGAGCCCGGGCCGCCGAGATCTATGACGAACGGTTCTGCCGAATGTGGGAATTCTATCTCGCCGCCGTCGAACTCGAATTCCTGCATGGCTCTCACATGGTGTTCCAGTTGCTGTTGTCGACTAACCGTGATGCGGTGCCGATCACGCGCGATTTTATGGTCGACTTCGAGCGGGCGGCTTGGGCGAAGACAGCCGGCTGAACGATGCGATCCGACATTCTGCCGAACGTGTTTGACTTTTCCGCTTCTGGTCGATTGTGTTGCAAAAGTCGAAAATTGAACAACCCTAGAAATCTCGCGGAAGTCGATTTCTGGACCTCTCCGCAGCTGCATTGCCTTTGAACGCCACTACGAAGGTTCGGGGTCGACTTTGGATGAAGCCATACGGTCCCTCACGTCGTCGCGCGTAAGAAGCGTCAGCGGCCCTAAGAATTTTCGTTCGCCACCCCAAAAGACTTTTGCAACAATATCGGCCCAAACGCGAAGTCCAAGCACACTCTGGAATGGTCCGCTTATCGCGGTGGGCCGGAAGTAATTGCGCGACTTCTCAAACGATGCTTTTGACCCCAAAAAGGGACGCGGCTCGCTCTGTCACGCAGCTCGCGTTTGATCCGTCCGAATTCGCATACCTGTCGGGGACGAATGGACGCGCCCTGAAGGCATGCTAATGTGTCTGTCTTGACCTGCCAGAGTATTGCCAACGGAGGTTCATTATGCCCGCCTATTTTATTGTTCAAAACACGATCAAAGACGAAGCGCAGTATCAGAAATACGTACAAGCCGTCGTGCCGTTCATCGCCAGCTTCGGCGGGAAGCTCGTCGCTAGACGCGCGAAAGTAGAGGTACTAGAAGGCGAACATGATCAACGGCCAGTCGTGATGTTCGAATTTCCAGATATTGAGGCGATCCACGAGTTCTGGAATTCGCCGGCCTACGTTCCAATCAAGAAGCTGCGTGAGGGAATAGCCACCATGAACATTTGGGCATTTCCGGGCGGGTGATCGGCTCGCGGCTGCTGCGGGCGGACAGCGCCTACTCGTCGAGGATCAGAGCACCAAGCCCGAAGAAGGTAACGCCACCGACCCAGAGCATTTCGAGCGCGGCCTCGATCGCCGAGGTCTCGATCGGCGCGTCACGTGTGTAGGACACGACGACGAAGATCAGGTTCAGAACCAAGCCGACCGAGCCACATGCGAAGAAAAGCATCTTAAAGAGGCGCTTCATGATCCTCATCCGTACAAGAGGAACCGTCATCACAAGCCCGTTGCAGCGCTGCGCAAGAGGCAGGCGATGGCATACAAGGTAATTGATTGATCACAGACCTAGCGTCGTTTCGGCTTAAGAAATTCGTTACTAGTAACTGGCACCATTTGCTTATAGGTCGCGATTTGCGACTGCGGTAACTGAAGACAGTTTGATACTTCGACACGCCCGGTTGGCGGTCTCTTTCAGGAGTCCCAATGTTTAAGGGCTCTACGGTGGCAGTTGTGGCGCTGATTAGCATAGCGCCAACTGGATCGATACCTAACAAATGGTCGGTACATCGATGCGGCCATGGCTATGCTGCGGCAAATCAGGCACTCGTTTGGGTTTTGAAAACGCCTTTCGGGGACAACTTTGATGCATGTGACGGAAAGCGCCCCATGGGCTGATCTCGACGCGGGTGAGCAACGCGCCGTTGCGATATTGGGGGCTGGACTTTCTATCGAGTTGTGTGACCCCGTTGCTCTCCTGAAACTAAAGCTGCTCGGGCTGGTCGTGGGCTCTCATTTGACGGCTGCTGCGCACGAGTTGCGGAGGCGCGTCGTTTTAGACAAACTCGGGGCGCTTGATTGCGTGCCGTAACCAAGCGCACGCGCCCGCGAACAGGACGGTCGAAAGCCCTCGCTGACGACGAACGTGTACAGGATCGCTTAGCGGCGCGTGTTTAGACTTAGCTCATCCGTACCTTGCTGTCTCGCAATCTCCGAACGTAGTAGCCTTGTCTCTGAACGGCCAACCTAATCTCGTCACTGACCCTAGAAACTCTTCTCTTGCTCTTCCGCCATTTGCTCGATGAACCAAATGTCGGGATCGGAGAGCCTTCGCTTAAGACGAGCAGATCATGTTTATGATTGAAATAGATTTCAAACATCCTTTACCTCCGACCGGCCAACCTAATGTCTCGGACGTCTGCACGGGCAATTGATGTGCAGCGCGGTAAATTTGCTGGCGGACTTCAGATCTAGGAGCGGTCCGACGCAAGCCCGGTGCCCTGTGAATAGCGGGGAAGATGTTGCACAATTATATCTCTGGTGGCAATTTCTGCTTGTATGTTGTTCGCATGTCACGTTCACGCACCAGCTTTCTTCTTGATCAATACGAGCTAGCGATCGACGAGATTGTCGCTGCTTGGGACGGTGACCTGCATAGCGCGCTTAGGGCATTGATGCTTGCCAATGAGCAGCTAGAGCAAAGATTGGAGCGGATAAGCGCTCAATTAGATGATCAGTTAGAGGACCATCCGCCAAAGGAATTCCTCACGAGCCGCCGCGGCTCGCTCCACTGACGCAATTTTCCCGAGCATGGGCCGCTGGGTGCGCGGTGGCCGGCATGCCTTACCGTATCAGCAAGATCGCTTCCGGCGTCCGTGTTCCGCCCGACCGGTGCGATACACGCTGGGCATCGGCGCGAGGTTGCCGACGCAGCGGTTGACGACGCGAAACAGGTTGATGATCGCGGCTTGGTTGGTGGTGATGCTGTAGAGGTTGCACATCACGCACGCTCAATGACGTGTTCGAGACTGAACCGCTCACACCAAGCATCATGTCTGGTTGGAATAGCCCCAGCCTAGTAAAGTAGCGCTTGTGTGCATCGCGCCAATAAGCGAGCGACCTGTCGCCTTCACCTTCGTCATAAGCGAATTGGTCTCCTACATCCTCGAAGCGCCGTTGCTCAAGTTCAATGGTCTTCAGAACTGCGCGCGGCTGTCTGTCGCCATCAAGAGCCACCATGGCTTTCCCGATTGCAGCGCCTTTCAGTCCCTCGGTCACTGCCCATTCGCACGCTTCTTGCCTTCCAGCACTAGAGCAAGCAGCGCGTCCGCGAGTGCGCCGCTGTCGCCGAACGAGAATGTTTCGAGTTCTTGCCAGTTCATCAGCCAAACACCTCATGCAGGCCCGGGATGGGCTTCGACTTGGTGCCACGGCGGCTCGCTGCGCGCGGTGGTGACGGCATGCTCCAGCGCATGGTCACCATTTCGGTGCCGGTCTCGGTGTTGCGCGTGTTGCGCACGACCGGGGCCGGATAGTCGGGAAACACACCCGGCATCGGCGCAAGGTTGCCGACGTAGCGGTTGACGACGCGAAACAGCGCGCGGATCGCTTCTTGGTTCGTGGTGACTGAATATAGATTGCGCATTGTCGGTGGTTGGGCGTGCCGTTTTAGTCCGTCGAAGCGACCGTCTCAGTGTTCATGCGATGTCCGGGAATGCACGCAACGCCCCTCTAGCGGAATATGCTCGCTGGGCGGCGTTGTCTATCGCGCTGGCGCTGAAATCCCCAGCTGGGCTAGATCGAGCAACACACGTGCCATGGCGGCCGGTCGGCCACCGTCAAACGGTGGCTTGCACTGATCTGTTCATGAAGCGCACATGCGAAGCGTTTGCAACCGAATGGTCACACCTCGGCCGTTAGCACAGCCCTCGGCTGCGAATTTAATTGCTCCCAGCAAGATGAAGCATCGATACTTATCATCTAAGTGCGACTGACTAGCGACGACGCTAGGAGAGAAAGCGCTGACGACCAACAACACAAAAAACAAGCAGCCGCTTTTTCCCAGGAGAGATACTTGGCCGGCATCGTCCATGTCGTGGATGACGACGCGTCGTTCCGAACAACCATCCAAGGTTTGTTAGAAGCAGCCGGATATCGTGTACTCACATATTCGTCCGCTCAGCAGTTGTTGGACCAGCAGCCAGACGAAAATGGCGCCGCCTGCATTCTTCTGGATGTCCGTATGCCTGGCATGAGCGGGCCTGAGCTACAGAGCCGTTTGACCGAGTTCGGTTCGACGCTGCCTATCGTGTTTCTAACAGGCTACGCGGACATCACCGTCACCGTGAAGGCGATCAAGGCGGGGGCACACGACTTCCTCATCAAGCCCGTAAACTCGGATGAGCTACTGAAAGCGCTTGAAAAGGCGATAGCGCGACATGAGACGGTACGTGCGTTGAAAGGCGAATTGGAAGCGCTTCGGTCCCGTCTATCGACCCTTACCCCGCGCCAGCGCCAAGTCTTCGAGATCATCGTACGGGGAAAAACAAACAAGCATGCTGCGCGCGAACTTGGCAGCACCGAGCGAACAATCAAGGCGCATCGGCAAGTGATCATGGAAAAAATGAACGTGCAGTCGCTAGCTCAGCTTGTCATCATTGCCGAGCGGCTCGGTGTACTCGCGTGATTTGCTGCCATGGCGAAAGGATGCGCCGGGCCGCGCGGGACAGGCAAGCCCCTACCAATTGCGGTGGATGGCGTGGCGGGCACAACGGGAACGGCAATGGCGCGCTTGATGTCCGATTGTCCCCCAATAGCCGCACAAGAGCAGACATGGCGGGAGGTCGGAGAAGGGCCAACAGGGGAAAGCTTATCCTAGGCTGTTGCCGTGAGCAGGTGAGCGGCTATCGGGAACGATAACCCGCGGCTGCCGACGTATTTCTCCAAGGCCAGGTTAGTATCGGCTGTTAGGTTTTCGCGCGCCACGTCGCCAACTTGCGACACATGACTAGCCAGTGGCGAACCCGCAACGTAGCTCAGCACAAATCGTTCAACGGAAGGAAATTCGACGGCACCGACCGTTCGCTGGACTGCGATATCCAGAAAACCTGCCGCTGCAACCAGTCGGCTCAGCTCGCTAGCATCGGATAATCCAAATGGCGCGCGCATGATGCTGGCGGCTGCAGGACTAACGTTTCTTTCCAGTATCTCCGCGAATGCTTCAAATCCCGGACTTTCGTGAATGCCGCACCACACCATCACCGCGAGCCGGCCCTTTGGAGACAGAACCCTGCGCATTTCGCGCAAAGCAGCCGACCGGTCAGCGAAGAATTGGAGGCCGAGTTGGCAATAAGCAACGTCGAACGAGCCAGCAGGAAACGGCAGCTTGTCGGCACTGGCTTCCTGCCACTCTACTGAAGCAGAGCCATCCGTGGTCTTGAGAGATCGCGCAACGCTCAACATACCAGGATTAAGATCGACACCGGCAACCGTACCGCCTGGTCCCACCAGCGCAGCTGCGATGCGCGCCACTATTCCAGTGCCGCAAGCGATATCAATCACGCGGTCGCCCGGATTGGGATGAGCGAGTTCTATCAGTATTGGAGCCCATGGCCCAAAAACAGCCGGGACCAGTTCCCGTTCGTACACCTCGGGCGCGCTACCGGCGACCTGCCACTGTCCTTGCTGAGCCATCGGATGACCGCCAGAGGTTCCTGCGCCCAATATATCTCGACGCAACGATGTCGGCCACAGGGCAAAATCCGAAGAACTCGCTTGGAGCACAATTGGTCTGCCGCGCTCCCTGAAGCGGACTTCACTTCCGGCTTCTTGGCAGGGCCGCCCGGTGAGTTCTCCCGATCTGTCATCCCGCCGCCTCCTGTGCTTGCGCCACAGCCGGGTCGCTTCCGTCAACGATTACGCCAGCAGCAGCGCAAAGGCAGACAGCCGGGAGGTTCGAGAAGTGGCCAAAAGCCGACTAGGCAGAGCTTATCTCAAGACCATTCGGTAGCATTACAAGGATCAGATTTTGCCCTTCCGGTGGATGGCGCGAGATATGACCTTTCCCGTGCGTGTCTTCGACGAGGACGGCGTTCCCTGCTGCGAGGCGCTTTATTTCGCCGCCACTCGTCTCAAACTCTACAACACCATCAAGCCAAATTGCGAGGAGCCGACCGGGCGGCGTGTGGAAACCAGCTTCGCGCATGCCGGCAGGAATGTGGACAAAGCGGACGCGGGAGGCTTCGTAATAGGCGGAGAGATCAAGGGGTGCTTCGTTTGGAAATAAAGGGGTCAATTCCGTTGAGATATCCACTTCTCCGAAATGAGATCCTCCATCGCTTGATGCATAGATGTGAAGACACTTCATCTCGAACTCCAATGCTCAAATCGGAGCGTGGTTTTATCAGTAAGCAGGATCATGCGCCTCTGACGAGCGCTTTCATAGCGTCGGAAACGGGCTTCGCTACTGCAAAATGAAGTACGGGCCAATGTCTCAGTTGGGTCAAAATCCGAAGAACTCGCTTTGAACACACTTGGTCTGCACTCGCATCGCATGCGGTCAACGATCACGCACGACGACTATGATGGCGATCACTGCGATGAAGGCCACGCTCCGGCGTGTCATCATCCGCCGCATCCGTGTGCGATCTCGACCCGCATTCGGCGACTATGCAAATTCGTTTTTACCCGGATCAAATGCGCTGGCACGCTGCCGTATCGCGTACCCCCGATCCGCAATGAGCCCCAGAGGACCCAACGACCGATTGCGGAGTGACCGCTTGCCGCAGCAAAAGCGCACATCAGTCTGGACCGGACGGAGGTCCGAGATTGACCGATATTGTTGCAAAAGTCTTTTTGGGGCGTCGAACAGAAATTCTTAGAACCGCTGATGCGTTTTGCGCGCGGCAACGTGAGGGACCATATCGACTGATCCAAAATCGATCTCGGATCCCCGTAATGGCACTGAAAACCGATGCAGCAGCGGAGAGGCCTCGATACCAACTTTCGCGAGATTTTCACGGCTGTTCGATTTTCGACTTTTGCACTCAAGTGTTTTGAAGACAAAGCCGGACGCCTATCCCTTGCGTATCAGCCTTGCGTTTTATCCTGCTTCTTTAGTTTGGAGTAGCGAGCTTCGACCGATGCCTGGCTGCGGCCGAGCCCTGCTGCAATATCACTGAAGGACGATCCGCTCGCCCGCATTTGTAAAAGCCTTCCTTCATCTTCTGCAGACCAAATTGTCGAAGTTTTGGGAGCCCCGGTCCGGACCATTCCCACCCCGCTGCTGTTCTTTTTACGACGGTTTAAAAAGTAGCCGTCTCTAAATTACGGAGCTGCCCATTACAACCACCTGCAGGTTGGGCATCCTAATTTCTCTCTGCGGGTGAGGTCCGCATCTGATGCTGTGGACGGCTCCTCCACCGGCACGAGAGTGCCAAGGAGTGGGCGCCGTTTGAGGCTTCCACGATTCGGAGGAGCTAGCTATGCAGTCAATTTCGACGATTGGACTGGATATCGCGAAGTCGGTCTTTCAAGTGCACGGCGTTGATGCGGCCAGCCAAGTGGTCCTGCGCCGGCAGTTGAAGCGCGGGCAGATCCTGGCATTTTTCCAAAAACTGCCACCATGCCTGGTGGGGATCGAGGCTTGCGCGTCGTCGCACCATTGGTCCCGCGAACTGCAGGCGCTCGGGCATACGGTACGATTGATGCCTCCGGCCTATGTGAAGCCCTACGTCAAGCGGCAAAAGAACGATGCCACGGACGCGGAGGCGATTTGCGAGGCGGTCGCGAGACCCAACATGCGGTTCGTGCCGACCAAGACGGTCGAGCAACAGAGCTGTCTGATGCTTCACCGGGCGCGCCATCTCTTCATCCGCCAGCAGACTGCCGTCATCAATTCGATCCGCGCCTATCTCGCCGAGTTTGGGATTGTCGCCCCTGTCGGACGCAGGGGTGTCGAGCAGCTGCTGGAAGTCGTCGCCGATACAGCCGACCGCAGGCTTCCGGAACTGGCTCGCGCTTGTCTTGCTGCTCTTGGCAGCCAATTGCGCGCATTGAAGGCTCAAATCCTGGAGTTCGATCGACGCATCATCGCCTGGCATCGATCAAGCGCGACAAGCAAACGGCTGGACGCAATCCCCGGCGTCGGGCCAGCGCTGGCAACAGCTCTGGTCGCCAGCATTGCTGATCCCAAGGCCTTCCGATCGGGACGAGACTTCTCGGCCTGGGTTGGGCTCGTGCCCAAGCAGCACTCGGGTGGGGGCAAGGACAAGCTTGGCAGTATCAGCAAACGAGGCGATCGCTATTTGCGCAGCCTGTTCACGGCTGGCGCGCTCGCCGTGATCCGCTATGCCAAGATCCATGGCACCGATCATCGGCCCTGGCTCACTCGATTGTTGGCCCGGCGACCCACCAAGGTCGCTGCCGTCGCGCTCGCCAACAAGCTCGCCAGGATGGCATGGGCGATGATGGCCAGAAACGAACCTTACCATGAACCCGCCGCTCTCACGGCGTGACGAGACTACACCGAACATCCGGTGTGACGTAACGGTTGGGAGGGCGAACAGCACTTAATGCAGCGCCGGTCGATCCGGCGATCAGGACAACCCACTTGGCCCACAGCATCTTCGAATGCGTGCTTTTGACCGGGACCTGATCCGCGGAGGGCATTATGGCCAGCGGTGATGTGAACCGCGCAAACAGGCCGAACACATGGCCGCTCCGACCAACGCCGCAAAGTGAAGATTCTTCTTGCCAACCCGGAGCCGTCCACACATGGCCCTTCCCCGACCTCGCGCAATGTCCGCTTCTACGCCGCTGTTGGAGGACAAGCCGACATCGGGGTTTATTGCACGGCACGCTCTCGGAGCGCGCGGGCCGTCCGATCGGCGTCCTGCATCGCCATCGCCATCCTGACCAACGTTCGCAGTCTCGGCTGCCGCTGCGCGCGCAATTCGCGGCCGGCTTTGGGCGGCATGTTTTCCTCCAACTCGTAGCGGCCGGGTTCCAGCAAGCACTCGATCAACGGCACGGACACGCGCAGCCGCGCGAGCTTTCCGTTCGAATCCAGGATCGGGAAAATCCTGACCATTGCTGGTGTGCCCATGCCCTGCACGGTGGCCCTGCCGGGATTGGCCGTCAACGGGGGACCGGACGAGCGCGGGCCCGTGGTGCGTTGTTCTCGGTCGGCCGGTGTGATGGGGCGGCGAGAATGGTAGCCCCTGTAGCGCCTTCCTATCGCGCCGCTCAATGGGACATAAACCGGGACATCACCGGTGTAGAATAATATTGCTATCTAATATCAATAGCTTATTTCGTATCTGCCCGGATGGAGCGATGCGCAATCCGGGCTACTAATTCTGTGATCGCGGCTACCGCGTCTTGACGATCTGCAGCAGCTCGTCGCCATAATGCTCGAGCTTCTTGTCGCCGATCCCCGGCACGTTGCGCAGTTCGTCGAGTGTGGTCGGCCACGCCCGGACGATACCGTCGATGGTGGCGTCGTGCAGCACCACATAGGCCGGCACGCCGCGCTCGCGCGCGATATCCGAGCGCCACGACCGCAGCCGCGCACGCAATTCAGGATCGACATCGCCTTGCGGCGCGCTGGCCGCGGGGGCGAGTTCGCCGCGGCGGGATTTTGCCCGGCTTGACCGGACGCGGGTGCCAGGGGCCTCTTCGCGCAGCCAGACTTCCGTCTCGCCGCGCAACACGCCGCGCGCGGATTCCATCAGCTTCAGCGCGCCAAAGGCTTCGCTGTCGCTCTGCAAATGCCCCATTGCCACCAATTGCCTCAGCACCGTGCGCCACTGCTTTTCGTTGAGCTCGCGGCCGATGCCGAACACCGACAGCTTGTCGTGGCCGAACTGCGTCACTTTCTCGGTCAGGCGTCCGATCAGCACGTCGATCAAGTGCATCGCGCCGAACCGCTGCCCGGTGCGGTAGGCGCAGGAGAGCAGCTTTTGCGCCAGCACCTTGCCGTCGCGCATCCGCGGCGGCGTCAGGCAATTGTCGCAATTGCCGCAACTCTCGCCGTGCAAGGTCTCGCTGAAATAGCCGAGCAGTCGCTTGCGCCGGCACTGCGCGGTTTCCGCGAGACCCACCAGCGCGTCGAGCTTGCCGATCGAGACCCGCTTGAAATCGTCTGATGCGGTGGACTCATCGATCATGCGGCGCTGCTGCACGATGTCCGAGAGGCCATAGGCCATCCAGGCCGCCGAAGGCTTGCCGTCGCGGCCGGCGCGCCCCGTCTCCTGGTAGTAGGACTCGATGCTTTTGGGCAGATCGAGATGGGCGACAAAGCGCACGTCGGGCTTGTCGATGCCCATGCCGAAGGCCACGGTTGCGACGATGACGATGCCGTCCTCGTTGAGAAAGCGGTCCTGGTTGCGCGAGCGCACGCTGCCATCGAGGCCGGCGTGATAGGGCAGCGCGGCAATGCCGGCGTCATCGAGCGCGGCCGCGACTTCCTCGACGCGTTTGCGCGACAGGCAATAAACCACACCGGCATCGCCCGCATGACGATCCCGGATGAACTCCTTGAGCTGCGACACCGCATTGCGCTTGTCGACGATCTCGTAGCGGATGTTGGGCCGGTCGAAGCTCGATACGAATTGCGGGGAACCGCCAAGCTGGAGCCGCTCGACGATCTCTTTCCGTGTCAATTCGTCGGCGGTGGCAGTCAGCGCGATGCGCGGGACATTGGGAAAGCGCTCGGCGATGATGGAGAGGCCGACATATTCGGGCCGGAAGTCGTGCCCCCATTGCGAGACGCAATGCGCCTCGTCGATCGCGAACAAGGCCACTTTGGCCTGGGCGAGCATCGACAGGCAGCGCGGCGTCACCAGCCGTTCCGGCGCGACATAGAGCAGGTCGATATCGCCCGCGATCAGGCGCCGCTCAATGTCGGAGGCCTCCTGCAGCGTCAGCGACGAATTCAGCGCCGCGGCATTGACGCCAGCCTCGATCAGGCCCGCGACCTGGTCGCGCATCAGCGCGATCAGCGGCGATACCACGATGCCGCAGCCTTCGCGCAACAGCGCCGGCAGCTGGTAGCACAGCGACTTGCCGCCGCCGGTCGGCATCAGCACCAGACAATTGCCGCCATCGGTGACATGCCGGATGATCTCGCCCTGCGCGCCGCGGAACCCCGGCAGGCCGAACACCGAATGCAGCACCGACAGCGCGTCGCGGCCGTTGGGCGGCGCAGGCAGCGGAGCGGTGGAAGAAAGGGGCATGGGCGAGGCGGACCGGGCCAAGAAATTCGTCACAAGGCCAGTCGCATGACCACGCGGGCGTGGCAAGACGATTTGGGTGGCAAGGCGACGTCTTCCCCTCTCCCCTTCTGGGAAGAATCAGCTACGCCCCGATTCGCCGCAACGCCTCTGCGATCGTCACGATCGGCATGTCGCGCATCCCGGCCGCCTCTAGCGCGTGGCGCAGCAAGGCCGGCGTGCAGCCATAGGGGCTCGGCGCATCGACGACGTCATGGCTGTAGAAGATCAGCCAGCCGCCGCTCGCGACCGCCTCGTCGAAATGGCGGTCGACGCCATCCGTATCGATCTCGTAATTGACCAGGGGCGATGCGCGCAGGAACTGGAGATCGATCACGCCGCGATTGACACCGGGAAGAATGCCGCGCGCCGAGCGAAAATTTTTGGCGAGCTGCGGCTTGCGCCAGACCGAGGCGAGGCCATACGGATAGGCAAAATTTTCGAGCGAGATCGAAGGTTCGATGGTACGGAAATGGCTGCGATTCCGTTCAATCTCGCGCGCCATGGCGGTCTCATCGAGATCGACTGCGCGGAGGTGCGAAAAAGTGTGGCAGGCGATCTCGTGGCCGCCGCGATGTAATCGCACGATCGCATCGTTCGACACGCCGCGCCAGTGATCTCCGGGTTGATCGATCAGGCTGCCAGCGAGATAAAACGTGCCGCGACCGGCGTGCTCTTCCAGCAGTGATGCGCCCTCGCCCGCGGCGCTGTCGGGTGCGTCATCGAAGGTGAAGCTCACCATCGGCGCGTGCGCCGGCAAGCGGTGCGGCGTGGCGCGGAAATGCCGGGCCAGCCGATTGCTCACGCGTCCCTGCAGTGCCGACCACACGATTGCGTTCCCTGTAATTCCGTACCGCGCCACTGAAGCATTCGTGCGCTGGACGAGGCAAGCATTAGACTTGGTTAATCCTAACGCGGACTCCGCAATCTTCACCTAACGCGTAAGCAGCGGCGCCCTGGTATCCGCGGCAAGATCGCGCAACCAGTTGCGGAAGAGCGCCGTAGCAGCGCTTCCGGCGGCGATATCGGTGCGTAAATTCAGCGCGGGCAGCTCGTTGGTGAGCGCGGGATGGCGCTGGTGCCTCGCGCGCTTCTCGAAACGCGCAAGTCTCTCCTCGGTCGCCGCGTCAAAATAACTCACCGGCAAATGTGGGTAATTCTCGCGCTCGCGCGCGAGATAACGGCCGATATCGCGCAGATATTCACGCTGGAGTGACAGCCCGTCATACTCGGGATGGCCCTGGAAGAACACGAAACGGCTGGCATATTGCCGGACGAAGATGTCGACGCCGGCCTGAGCGGAGCGCGTCAGCACCCGGTAGCCTGCCTGCGAGAGATCGCGCTCGGTGACTTCGTTCAGGCGCGAGTGCGAGACCTTGAGCGGCGCCGGCGTCTCGCGCGTCAGCGAATCGCTCGTCACGGCTTCGCAGTCGAATATGCCATGGCATTTCGACGGCAGGCGTTGCCGTTCGATGCGATCGAGATGCAGCACCGCAGCATGCGCGGCGAGGCATGACCAGATCGTCGAACGCGTATTGGTCCTGGCCCAGTCGATCAGATCGGTGAGGTCTCGCCAATACGGTTCCTGGTCGAGCTCGGGCGCGACCGGCTCGGCGCCGGTCACGATCAGCCCGTCGAACTTTTGGCGCTTGAGGCCGGAGAGATCCGAATATTCGCTCTCGACATGCCACATCGCCTCCGGCGAGCGCCGCACCGACGGCAGCGAGAAGCAATGAAAGCGAATGCGGCGCGGCCCTGCGGCGGCCTGGAGCAGCTTCATGAACTGCCGCTCCGTTGCTTTCAATGCCGGGTCCGGCATGTTGTTGATCAGCCCGATGGTGAGCTCGGTGCCGCTTTGATCGCGTGCGAGATCGGCTTCGGCAGGCACCAGGGCCGGGCTCGAGATGCCTTGATCCCTGTCGATCAAGATGCTCATCGTCGCGAACGCCTACTCCGCCGCCTGAAGGCGCGCGGTCGGGCAGGCCTTTTCCAGGGCTTGGTCGATGTCCTCGATGATATCGGCGGCATGCTCGATGCCGATCGAGAGACGGATCGTCTCCGGCAGCACGCCAGCGGTGCGCTGCTGCTCCGCGGACATCTGGCGGTGCGTGGTCGAAGCCGGATGGCAGGCCAGCGACTTGGCGTCGCCGATATTGACGAGGCGCGTAATCAGCTTCAGCGTATCATAGAAGGTCTTGCCGGCCTCCATTCCGCCCTTGATGCCGAAGGTGAACAGCGAGGAGGCGTTGCCGTCGAGATATTTCTGGACCAGCGGATAATAGGGGCTGTCCGGGAAGCCCGTGTAGTTCACCCAGGCAACGCGCGGATCGGCACGCAGAAATTCGGCGACCTTCTTGGCGTTCTCGCAGTGGCGCTCCATGCGCAGCGCCACGGTCTCGATACCCTGGAGCAACAGGAAGGCGTTGAACGGCGACAGCACCGAGCCCATGGTGCGCTGATAAATGCTGCGCGCGCGCTCGATATAGGCGGTCTCGCCGAAACGCTCGGCATAGACGAGGCCGTGATAGGAGGCGTCCGGCGTGTTGTAGCCCGGGAAGCGGTCGGCGTGCTTGGCCCACGGGAAATTCCCGGAATCGACGATGGCGCCGCCGAGCGTGGTGCCATGGCCGCCAAGGAACTTGGTCAGCGAATGCACGGCGATGTCGGCGCCATAGTCGAACGGCTTGAGCAGGATCGGGGTCGCAACCGTGTTGTCGACGATCAGCGGAACGCCATGCGCATGCGCGATTTTGGCCAGCGCCTCGATGTCGCAGACATTGCCCGCGGGATTGCCGATGGTCTCGGCAAACACCGCACGGGTGTTCTCGTCGATCAGTTTTTTGATCGCCTCGGGCTTGTCGCTCTCGGCGAAGCGCCCGGTGATGCCCTGACGCGGCAAAATATGAGAGAGCAGCGTGTGCGTAGTGCCGTAGAGCTGCGGCACGGAGACGATGTTGCCGCCGTGGTCGGCGACGTTGACGAATGCGAAATGCAGCGCCGCCTGGCCGGTCGCGACCGCGAGTGCGCCGACGCCGCCTTCAAGCTCGCTGATGCGCTTCTCCAGCACGGCGCTGGTCGGGTTGGCGATGCGGCTGTAGCGATAGCCTTCCGCCTCGAGATTGAAGAGCGCCGCGCCGTGATCGGCGCTGTCGAAGGCATAGGCGGCGGTCTGGTAGATCGGCACAGCGACCGCGTGCGTAGTGGCTTCGGGCTCGTAGCCGGCGTGAATAGCAATCGTCTCGTTGCGCATCGTACCACCTCCGCGTGGAGCGGCCCGCACTTATTGGCCTGTATGAGGCATGTGCGTTGTCCGCCGTCCTCGTGTTAGAGGCGGGTGGTAAAGCGGGCAATAATTCGTCTAGAGATCGAGGAAGTAACCCTAATGGTTATTGGTGAGTTGGCCAAAATTTGAGTCAAATTCGATTAACTACACCGCCGGCGTCACCAGGAAACCTGCGCGCGGGAAATGGACGACGATGTTGCCGGCGATGTCGTCGTGGCGGCGGATGGCGATGCTTTGCGCCGAGAGTGAGACGATCCGCCCGCGCACCGCGATCTTGCCGTAGTCGTCGGGCCTGACGTCGACGAGGTCGCCGACCTTGCGGGCGTTGGGATCGAGCGCGTTGCCGGCCTCTTCCGTCTGCGGCGCCGAGATGCGGCCGATCTCCAGCGCCTCCGCGGTCGACATCTCGGTCCGCGTGCCGTGGCCGATCGCGCGCATGCGCGCCTCCCAGGCGCGCACATTTGGAAATTCAGCCAGCATCTCGTCGGCAACCGGCAGGTTGGAGCGGACGTACCAGATGTTCATATAGACGTTGATGTCGACAAGGCTCGGTGCGACACCGCAGAGCCACGGGCCGCCGCCGGCAAGCTGGGTCTCGATCCAGCCGACATGGGCGCGATACTGGTCGCGCATCTGCGGGATCGCCGCCGTCATCGCCGCGATATCGAACTTCGCACCGCGCAGCTTTTCCCGATCCTCGATGAAGCTCTGCGGCACCTTGTCGGCGAGGGAGCCGAACACGAGGTTCACCGTGTTCTGGAAGAACGACTTGTCGGTCCACATCGCACTCGCTCGGGCGAGCCCCTCGTTTCCACCCGGAAACAGGCTCGGCGCGGGAAAGCGATGCTCCAGCTCGCGGATGATGCGCTGGGTATCGCAATAGATGTCCGCGCCGATCTGCATCACGGGCGTGCGTCGATAGCCGCCGGTGAGCGGCATCAGGTCGGGGCGCGGCATGATCCTGGAAATCCGCACCGAAATCCAGGCGATGCTCTTCAGGCCGAAGATGAGACGGATCTTCTCGGAGAATGGCGACTCGTCGAAATGATGCAGAATGATGGCGGGATCGTCCGGCATCGTTCGCTCCTCCTGTTTGCATTGGTCCCTTCCTCTTGCGGGAGAAGGGACGCCTTCGATCCTACCAACCTACTCCATCATCTCCCAGAGCCGATGGGTGAGCACGCCGGCGCGCTTCTCGATCGCGGCGGCGGCAGCGAGCGCGAGATCCTCGCGGTAGCGGCCGGCGATGAGCTGCACACCGATCGGCTTGCCGTCGTGCAAGGCCACCGGCACCACGGCCCCGGGCAGGCCCAGCACGTTGATCGCGGAGATGAAGCGGATCTCGCCCCAGAAGATTTCCTTGACGCGCTCGGCGCTGACGGTGTCGTCGCGCGGTCCCGGCGTCGGCTTCACCGTGGTCGGCGCAAGCACCACCGGGTATTCCTCGAAGAACAATTGCCAGGCGCGGATATGGCCGCTGCGCGCGGCGGTGGCGCGCATCCAGGCCGGCAGATCGAGCACGCTGGCCTTGGTCTTCATGCCGTTCCACGCCTTGTGGAAGTCTTCCGACGTCACCTTGAGCATGCCGGCCTCCTGCATCACCACCGTCTCGTTGGTGATGATGTCGCACCAGGTCTGCCAGACGCCGTTGATATCGGGGACCTCAACCTCGCTGACGCGATAGCCCGCACGCTCCAGATGATCGGCAGCCTGGCGCAGCGCTGCGCCGACTGACGGATCGACGTCCATGTCCTCGGGGATCTTTGCCAGCGCGACCTTGATCGGCCCCTTCGGCTTCGGCCCGGTTAGCGGCGCTGGCACCCACCAGGGGTCGCGCGGATCGCGCCGGCTCATCGCCTCCAGCGCAAGGCGAACGTCGGCGACGTGACGGGCGAGCGGCCCCTGCGCCGACATCAGATGCGCCAGCATCGGCCGTTCGGATGTCGCGCTCTGGTTGAAGGCGGGGATACGCCCCTGCGTCGGCTTGATGGTGGCAACGCCATTGCAATGCGCCGGCCAGCGCAGCGAACCGCCGATGTCGTTGCCGTGCGCGATGGTGCCAATGCCGGCGGCGACCGCCGAGCCTGCGCCGCCCGAGGAGCCGCCGCAGGTGATGTTCGGATCCCAGGGGTTCAGCGTCAGCCCATGCAGCGGATTGTCGGTAAAGCCGCGGAACGAAAATTCCGGCGTATTGGTGAGGCCCAGAACGATCGCGCCGGCCTTCTTCAGGTTGCGCACCACCGGCGAATCCGACGGCGCGATGAAGTTCTTGTTGGCAGGAACGCCGTTGAAATTGGGCCGGCCTTCGAAGTCGACATTCTCCTTGATGGTCACGGGCACGCCATGCAGGAGGCCGAGCTCGCCTCCCTTGGCGCGATGCTTGTCGGCCGCATGCGCAGCCTTCAGCGCCTCCTCGCCGAGATCGACCACGACCGCATTCAGCCTGGGATTGACGGCGTGCATCCGCGCCAGATGCGCTTCGACGGTCTCGACGGCTGAGATCGCGCCGGAGCGAATCGCGGCCGCGGTGTCGACGGCCGACCATTGCCAGGCCGGGCCCTTCGGGCGCCGCCCCGTGGCGGACTTGCGCGGCGCGGCCTTCTTGACCGACTTCTTGGCCTGTTTCGCAACGGCGCCCTTGCGGGCGGTGGTCTTCCTGCTCGAGGTCTTCGCTGCTTTCCTTGCAGCACTTTTCTTCTTGGTCGCCGTCGTCTTCGCCACGTCGCATCTCCTGAAATTGCGGCGCGGAGGTTACGGAGGGGAATGTGGCCTGTACAGCGGCGTTTCTGCATGGCGCATTGGCGAGACGCTCCGATGCGACGAAATGTCAGCGATTGCCGCCCCTCACACCGGCGGCGGGTTCAGTCGCGCAAAACCTTCCTGGACGCGATATGGGTAATAGGGATAGGGCGGCATCACCGCGCTGACCTCGTCGAGACGTTTGATCTGATCTACACTCAGCGACCAGCCGACCGCGCCAAGATTGTCGCGCAACTGTGCTTCATCGCGGGCGCCGATAATCACGGACGAGACGGTCGGCCTCGACAGCAGCCAGGCGATCGCGACCTGCGGCACAGTGCGGCCGGTCTCCGCAGAGATCGTGTCCAGCACGTCGACGATGGCGTAAAGCCGCGCGTCATCCACGGGCGGGCCGAACTGTGCCGTGGCGTGCAGGCGGCTCTCTTGCGGCAACGGCTGGCCGCGCCGGATCTTTCCGGTGAGCCGGCCCCAGCCGAGCGGGCTCCAGACCAGCGCGCCGACACCCTGGTCGCGCGCGAGCGGCATCAGCTCCCACTCATAGTCGCGGCCAAGCAGCGAGTAATAGACCTGGTGCGCGATATGGCGCGGCCAGCCGTGACGATCGGCGACCGCGAGCGACTTCATCAGCTGCCAGCCGGAGAAATTGGAGACGCCGACATAGCGCAGCTTGCCTGACCGCACGAGCGTATCCAGCGTCGACAACACCTCCTCGATCGGCGTGAACGCATCGAAAGCGTGGAGCTGGAGCAGGTCGATATGATCGGTGCCGAGCCGCCGGAGGGCCGATTCGACCGAGGCAAGCAGCCGAGGTCGCGACGAGCCGGCGTCAAGCGGACCGTCGCCCGTCGGCAGGCTCATCTTGGGGGAGATGAGCACTTTGTCGCGGCGGCCCTTGATCGCGGCACCGAGAATCTCCTCGGAGGCGCCGTTCGAATAGACGTCGGCGCTGTCGAACAGATTGACACCGGAATCGAGACAGATGTCGACCAGCCTGCGCGCCTCATCAGCTCCGCTGCGGCCCCACGCCGAGAACAGCGGGCCCTGACCGCCGAACGTGCCGGTGCCGAAGCTGAGGACCGGGACTTTGAGACCGGAAGCGCCGAGATTGCGATATTCCATGATCGTCCTCCTATTCCGCCGGGCACGACGCGACGGTGGTTTGCGTTCGATCGAGCCTCAGGCTCCACAAGGCCAGAACGAGACCCACTGCTGTGATTCCGGCCGCAATCAGCGGCAGCGCGGAGAGCCCGAGCCCGCGATCGATGGTGACACCTCCGGCCCAGGCGCCGAGTGCGTTACCGAGATTGAAGGCGGCGATGTTGAGGCTCGAGGCGAGCGTGCGGCCGCTGGGGCCGGCCGCCTCCAGCACGCGAAGCTGCAGCGGCGCGACGGTCGCGAACGCCGCGATACCGAGCAGCAGGATCAGTGCAATAGCAGGGATCTTGACCGGCAGCACGGCGGCAAGACCGAGCAGCACGATGGCGAGCGCCGCGAGCGTGCCGATCAGCGCGCGTGCAAGGTCGCGATCGGCGAGCTTGCCACCAGCGACATTGCCGATCGCCAGCCCAACACCGAACACCAGCAGGATCGGCGAGACTGCGGCTTCAGAAAAGCCGGTGAAACGCGTCAGGATCGGCTGGATGTAGGTGAAGACGACGAACAGGCCTGCGAAACCGAACACGGTCATGGCAAGCCCGAGCAGGACCTGCGGACGGCCGAGCACCGCGACCTCCTCGGCAAGCGAGACCGGCTTGTCGCCATTGCCGACATGACCGGGCACCAGCACGGCCACCACCGCAAAGGCGATCACGCCGATCACCGTCACCGCCCAGAACGCTGCGCGCCAGCCGAGCATCAGGCCGAACCAGGCGCCGAAGGGCACGCCCAGGAGCGTGGCGACCGTGAGGCCGATGAACATGGTCGATATCGCGGAGGCGCGCTTGTCTTCGGCAACCAGGCTGGTCGCCACCACCGAGCCGACGCCGAAGAAGGTGCCATGGGCGAGCGAAGTCAGCACGCGCGCGGCCATCAGCAATTCGTAGTTCGGCGCCAGCGCGCAGGCCGCATTGCCCAGCGTGAAGATCGCCATCAGCGCCAGCAACACCGTCTTTCGCGGCATCCGTCGGGTCGCCAGCGTCAGCACCGGCGCGCCGACGAACACGCCGAGCGCGTAGCCGGATATCAGCAGGCCCGCGACCGGCACGGAAACGTGCATGTCGGCGGCGACCTGGAGCAACAGGCCCATGATGATGAATTCAGTGGTGCCGATGCCGAAGGCACCGGCGGTAAGCGCGAGGACGGCGGGAGGCATGCGTGGCTCCAATGGGTAAGACGAGCCACGCAGATAGCTGTGCCGCAGCAAAACCATTAGAATGTCCGCAATCCAATCATTTGTGACGTGAATTCAACATGGCCCGTTTCGACACCAACCGCTCCGCCGAGATGGAGGTTTTCGTCCGCGTCGTCGATCTCGGCGGCTTTACGCAGGCCGCGCGAAACCTGCGCCTGACGCCATCGGGCGTGAGCAAGCTGATCTCGCGGCTGGAGGCGCGGCTCGGCTCGCGGCTGCTCAACCGCACCACGCGCAAGCTCACGCTGACCGAGGAAGGCCAGGCCTTCTACCAGCGCGCCGTGCGCATCCTCGCCGAGATGGAGGAAGCCGAGCGCGAGGCAGCATCAGGAGCCGCGCCGCGCGGCCGCCTGACGGTGAACAGCAACATCCCTTTCGGCATGCTGCATGTGATGCCGCTGATCCCGCGCTTCCTCGAACAACATCCCGACGTCACGCTTGATCTCGTGCTGACGGATACACTGATCGACCTGATGCAGGAGCGCGCCGACGTCGCGATCCGCGTCGGACCCTTGAGAGCCTCGCGCCTCGTCGCGCGGAAACTCGGCACCAGCCGCATGGTCGTGGTCGGCGCGCCGAATTATCTAGCGCGCTTCGGCACGCCGAGGACACCGGCCGATCTTGCGGAGCATCGCGGCATCGGCTGGACCTTTCCGCGCTCGATCCGCGGCTGGCCGTTCAAGCGCGGCGACCGCATCGAAGAGGCCGTGCCACCGCCGGCCGCCCGTGCCAGCGACGGCGAAGCCTCGCGCCGCCTTGCCCTGGGCGGCGTTGGTCTCGCCCGCCTCGCCCTCTTCCACATCGGCCCCGACATCGAATCGGGCCGCCTCGTGCCGGTGCTGCAAAGCTACAATCCCGGCGACCGCGAAGACATCCACGCCGTCTATGTCGGCCATACAGCTCCCCTGCCCGCCCGCGTCCGCGCGTTCATCGATTTTCTCGCCGAGCATGTGCGGGTCAGTGACCCCGCACTGAAGCGTGTGGGAGATGGGATATGGAGGGTGGAAACCAGGCGTCATAATTGACGATGCCTGCGAGCGTGTCGTCACCGCCGACGAGGCTGGTTATTCCCGGCGTTTGTCTCGAACGCACGAAAATAAATCGGTTGATCGCGCGATCGCTTTTCGTCGATGATGATATCTGGCAACGTGGCTTTTAAGGAAGCCGCCACTGTCCGCGTCTCCAACAAGATCGCTTCGAGTTTATTCCTCACTTTGCGGCCGATACTCAAGCACGTCACCTACATGGGTGCGCGCGAGCCTGATCTGACGTCCTCATCATCCATTTCCGGGGCGATCTCGTTTGGTCGCCGCGGCCCCTTTTGACGCTTGGTTCAAACAGCAAAACTCGGGAGAATCCAAATGTCGGGCATAAAAAATATCGTGCTGGTCCATGGCGCGTGGGCGGATGGATCGAGCTGGTCCAAGCTCATTCCGTTTCTGCAGGCCAACGGGCTCCATGTTGCGGCGGTCCAGAACCCGCTCAGCTCGATCGCCGATGACGTGGCTTCCACGAACCGCTTGATCAATGCACAGGATGGTCCGGTCCTTCTCGTCGGTCACTCCTACGGAGGCGCGGTCATCGGCGAAGCGGGCATGAACCCGAAGGTCGCCGGACTCGTTTATGTCGCGGCCTTTGCGCCCGACAAGGGCGAGACATTGAGCGGTTTGGCCGGGCAATACCCCAAGCCGCCTCTCTTCAACGAGATCAGGCCCATTGAAGATGGGTTTTTGATGCTCACCGACAAAGGCGTCGATGAGAGCTTTGCGCAGGATCTGTCCGCTGAGGACAAGGCCCTCGTGCGCGCAACCCAAGGCGCGACTCAAGGCGCCATCCTTGCAACGCCGATCAGGGCCGCGGCCTGGCATGACAAGCCGAGTTGGTTCGTTGTCGCATCCAACGACAGGGCCATTGCACCCCAGCAGGAGCAGGTCACCGCGGAGCGCATGCATGCCAAAATCATCACGCTCCCCTCAAGCCACGTGCCGATGCTGTCTCACCCCAGGGAGGTCGCCGAGTTCGTGATTGGCGCTGCGGCTTCGCTGACGCAGAAGTAACTCGATCTCGCCTGATTTCTGCGAACTGACGACACACCAGCTCGATGGTGCGGACCTGCGTCGAATGCAGGCCCGCACCAAGTCTGTTTAGGACGATCGAAGGCAACAAAAGAGGCGGCCACCAATGATCGCCAGCGCTGTGTCCCCCGTTTCCAAAAGCGTCATCAACGAACCGCTTCTGGAGGATCGCTTTGCGGCCCTGGAAGTCGCGAGATCATGGAAGCCGCGCGTCCTGTCGCGCCTGGAATCGCTCATTCGGAACGGAACTGACCGCGACCTCTACCGGATCAATGCGCTGGCATTCGGGACCAAGACTGGCATCGCGGAGGCTGAAGCCATCGATCTGTTGGTTCACGCCGCGGCCATCGGCCTGTTCGAGATGGATTGGCTCCTGCTGTGCCCGATGTGCGCGTGCGTCGTCGAAAGCTTCAGAAGCTTGACCGGCGTGAACGAACGCTACCACTGCCCGATGTGCCGTTGCGACTACGACTCGACGCTTGATGAGTTCATCGCGATCACTTTTACGGTGTCGCCGGCCGTCAGAACGATTGTCTTCCACAAGATGTCGGATGTAACGGCAACGGACTATTGCTTCGAGTGTCGAATGACATCCGATGGGCTCCGACCCGATGGTCCGCCCATGGCCGCTGCTTTGAGATCCCTCTGCCAGGGCGTGCAATATTTGCCGCCAAACGCAGTCACGACTTTTCAGGCAGCGTCCGAAGGCGGCTACTATTTCGGCTTCGACGTCGATTCCCGGGCCTATTTTGAATATCTCGTTGAAGGCGCACCCTCGACCGAGTGGCAAACCATGCGTGTTCGTTACAGCCACGACGGCTGCGAGCCCTCCAGCCGTTCCGTTTTTCCCGGCCCGGTCACCTTCGAGATCGAGAATACGACTGGAAAGACCGGGCTGCTGACCATTTGCGCCATCCCGCCCGGAGCGGAGCGGACGGAGCTTCGTTACGCACCGTTTCTCACCGGCGCTCGCCTGCTGGTCACCCAGAGCTTCCGGGAGTTGTTTCGGTCTGAACTTATCCGGGCAGCCGAAGGGATCGGGGTGCGCGACGTGACCTTGCTTTTCACCGACCTCAAGGGATCGACCGCGCTATATGAACGGATAGGTGACCTGAAGGCGTTTTCACTGGTGCAGCAACACTTCGAACGGCTGCTTCACGTGACGGTTTCGAACAACGGCGCTGTGATCAAAACAATAGGCGACGCTGTTATGGCTGCGTTCGAGAGGCCATCGGACGCGGTTCGCTCAGGCATCGCGATGCGAGAGGAAATCAGGAGTTTCAATGAGCTGCGGCAAGGACAGGATATCGTCTTGAAGGTCGGTATCCATCGAGGTCCGTCAATCGCCGTAACGCTGAACGAGCGCCTCGACTATTTCGGCCAGACCGTCAATATCGCTGCTCGGGTACAGGGCCAGGCAAATGGCGACGAGATTTGCTTGAGTCGAGATGTTTTTGAGGCGCCGGGAGTGAGTGATCTGTTGTCTCAGTTTGCGGTATCGCAACAGGACATCATGCTCAAAGGCATTGACCGCCCAGTCATTGTCTTTCGAGCTGGCCCTTCAAAGCACGAGAGCTCATCAGCAGCATCTGCATAATCCGACCAGCTGCGCCACTTCCCTCGATACGGCGCATGTTGTCCAGGCGAAAGCCCGGACCTGATCCCCGCCACGGCGCAGGATGGCGGAGAGAGTGGGACTCCCTCCCCCCATGCATTCAGGCCGCGAAAACCAGCATAAAACAAGGATTCCTTACAAGGCCGGTCGGATTTTGTGACCACCGCCGTGTACCACCGATTCGGGCCTGCAGACCGTCAATCTCGGCCGATTTCGAGGCGTCTCAAAACGAGCCCATGAACAGATTCCTGATGCGAAGCCCAAGACTAGCGCGCGAATTCGTCGATTAAGGATCGGCAGCAGGCGTGCACCGGGACGCAATCATGCAGCATCTGCTTGTCAAGATGATCGTCGGCGCGCCGTGCGTCGCGCGTTCTGTACTGTACCGCCGAGGGTTCGACGATCGCGTAGCGCGAGATGTAGAGCGGGATGCGGTGCGCAAGCCGTCACAAAAGGGGACTGAAGGACTTGAGTGTTTTTCGCAAGATTGACCCCGCGATCGGCGTCCAACGCTGACTCTGGAGCACGATAGAACCACGAAGCCAACCTTGGACGCGGCTTTGCTGTTCGCGATTGTCACGTGCCCGTTTGGTGCGGCGACCCAACCTTCTACTGATTGCACGACGTATCTGATGGGGGCTGGCAAGAACCGTCGCCCGTTCCGCTACAGTGCCAACCTGGCGCACAGGTCTTGCAACGCAGGACCTGACCGCCCCTGAAACATGCTACCGCATTGGGAACGGCTTGTTGTGGACGAGCCTGGGGCGTCGGTTCAGGCCTGTTCGGCTCACGCGGACTCTCGTTCTGTTGGGCGAATCCGATAGCTGGAACGATCGTGAGGCCCGTCAACCCAACAAGAAGAACGGCAATCAACCTTCGGAAGTGCATCGTCGTCACTCTCCCTGGTAGGTCATGGGGGCCCGGAGCCCTTTGTCGCGGTCGCAATTGCGCCCGCCTGAACCCGCGCGTTATGTTGCGAAGCCGCCGCAGCCCCGAGCTGGGCAGCTTCCGTCTTCGATGGATACTTGCTGATTGGACCGAGGGTGATGATCAACTCGTTGGTGTAGCTGCGTTGCGCGCTGACGAGATTGGACGTCGCATTGGCGCTTAGGTGAACCAGCTTCCAGGCCGGTGTTGCATTCCCGCTATATGTTGCGACGAAATTTATGTCCTCGGTAAAAGTATTGTAGAGCGGCCAACTGGCTGGAGCCGTGGCTGCATTTCCGCCGAATGCGACCTCTGCCTTGTCATGGATGAACTGGACAATCTTCAGGTCACCATCGATCATGACGCCTTTCTGGTGCGCATCGCACGGTTGTGTGGCTGCAGCTTGTTGCAAGAGGATGCGATTTACGTAAGTGAACTGAATCGTCTCTGTCCGCGATGCACTGGCTGAACCTGACGCTCCCAGGGACACCGTAAAGGATTGAGCATTAGGAAGGGGGTTGATGAACGACACCCCGGGATTCAAGCTGCTTTGCTCCTGCGCCGTAATCGTCAGAGTGACGGCCGTACCCCACTCCCTGAGCCACGGCAGTCCGAAATCTTGATCTGCCTTGAGGAGTGCTTTTCCTATCTCGCAATACACGTGAACAACGATGTTGTTTTCGTAGTTTCCAAATCCCGATTCTTTGCCGCGCGGCGTATCGTCGATGGCCAGGCTCTTTTCGGGAACGTTCAGTCCGCACGAGCCGGCGAGCAGCCCGAAACAGACTACGACCGCTAGATGCGACCTGAGTTGCGAATGGAATTTTGCAGGATTATCCGAACGCAGCACAACGCGTCTCGGCATAACAGCGCCCCTCGAATAACGATGTAAGGCAACGCTAAACTGTCGCCATAAATTGAACCTTCCGGCGTGCTACCGCAATATGACGGCTACCGGTCCCCACCGACATTATGACGAAATAATCGGACGTAGCAATGCCGTTCGACGACAACCTGCGCGAATTTACGTTCAGGCATGCCAGCTTCCTCGCTGCGAAGAATTTGACCACGGAGAGTTTCGATGAAGATGCGATAAGCCGTCCGAGGCGGGCGCTATGTGAAGGCATCTCACGCGAATGCCCCTGTAAGCCAACTTTCGACGGTTCGCACCGTCCGGCGCTTACCGCTCGTTGGCGTAGGCGATCGTACTCAGCGCCTTATTGGCGTCGCCACGGCCTTGATAGAGGCCGAGCAATTCGCCTTTGTCGTCGATCGTCTCTACTCGATAGAGGGTCCAGCGCTTATCCTTGCCCTGCACGATACGGAAAGTCCGGCCATTGCGGCGGCAATAGAAGGCGGCGGAACCATCGATCGGGGTCCAACCACAATCAGCTCCGGAGAGGAAGCGCTGTTCGAGCTTTGCCCGCTCGTCTTCCTTCAGCTTGCGGTATCGCTCCTCCTGCTCTCGCCGTAGCCGCCCGTCCTCCCGCTCCAGATGCTCCTGAAGCATTCCGATGATTGCGCGCATCTCCGTGCCCTGCGCCTTTTCGGCGACATACAGCGCCAGGCAACCATCCCTGAGATCTTCGTTGGGATAGCTCGCGTGGGGCTCCTCCCAGATCGCGCGTAGACGCTGCTCCACGTCTGTCTTGGTGAGTTGCGGACCGGGGAGACGATTGAGAGAGGCGAGCAGGTCTTCCGTTGGTATCCAGCAAGGAGCAGCAGCCTGCGCCATCTCCTCCCGTTCGGCTTCCCACTTGCCCCACACCGAGCCGGCGCGATCGACCGCGTTCACGATGTCCCGCGCAAGTTTGTGCACGCTATGAGGATCGCGCAAATGCCGTAGCGACGGGCTCTTCACGTAGTCGAAGAGAAGCGAGGCCACGGCATACTGGCGGTCGGAGTTCATGCGCGGCCCCTCCGGTTCGTGCGCTCGACATCCTAGCAACTGAGGATGGTGGTCGACCAGAGCCTGCACGCCAAGGATTCGACGACCGGGTCACCCCGCGATGTCCGCCACAGGGCTTCGGCCGGCCTCAAACGCGATTAGAGAACCGGGTGAAGGCCGTCAGCCGCTGCACGCTCGGCTCGACCTCCTCCATGTAGATCTGGGTCCGCAGGAACGCGATCTCGTCGTCGAGAGCGGTCTCGTCGACGTCTACGAACCAGGACTTCGGTCGCCCGTCGCTACCGTCGTTCCAGCGGTAGCCCCTGCGTTTCAAGGAATCCTTGAGCTCGAATGCGGCGTGCTCCGCCCATACCCGCATCGTCGGTTTGCGGGCGGTCTCCAGCAGGAGGGCGAGCGCCGACGAGCCGATCGTCGGCAATTCGAACGCGAGTACCTCCAGCAACGCGTGGCAGTCGTCGACGGCACGGTGCCCCTGGTGGAAGTAGCCCGCGCCATTCAGGAGATAGCCGAGTTGTGCGCCGGCGAACCCGTGTTTGCGCCAGTCGATCTCGCTCATGCTGCAGCCCCAGGCCTTGTGCTCGAACACGGGCCAGTAACGTTCTGCAAACTTCCTGTCGAAAGCGCTGTTATGCGCGACCGTGAAAACTGCGGTTTCGGCGAAGGCCGCGACGGCCGCATCGTCGAATCTGTGACCAACAACCATTTCGTCGGTGATGCCGGTCAGTGCCGTCACCTCGGGCGGGATCGGGACGGAGGGCTCGTTGAAGGCGGAAAACGTGTCGCGGACGCCGACGATCCGCCCGTCCGCAGTGTAGTCGAACTTGACCATTCCGAGCTCGATGATCTCGTCCTTGGCGTGGTCGAGGCCGGTCGTCTCGGTGTCGAGCAGAATGCCGGTCCTGACGTCATGGCCCATGGCTGCCGGTATGTACGTTGGACGCGGGGCCAGGCGCCGCAGCACCCGGTAGTCGGCCGACCGGCTCAAGGCCTCGGCCATCGCTGCCATATCCGATGAGTTTTGAAACATCTCTTCTCGTGTTGTCCCTACCGATTAACCGGAAGCCCACGATACCGGGGGCGCCGGCCGGGAGGTATCCGAAAGACAGGCAATTCACGGCCTTTTCGGGAGTGTCGTGCAATTCCAAACTGTTGCGGGGTGAGTTCCTGGAGGCGCGCTCCTGCGGAGGTCCGAGTTGTCTCGCCACCCGGTATTGCTCGCCTGGCGTGCCCTGATCGGTCCTCCACATCGGCCGACTCTCCAGCGATCTCGGAGCCCAGCGTGTCTGAAACCTCTTGCGGCGAACTCTCCGGCGGCCGTTTGTCAGAAAAGGACGGTCGGCTGTCCTGATCCGTAGGATCTTGTTCGTTGTCCAAAGCAGGGCTCCATGGCGACATACGGGCAATCCCGGCCGGGCCGAGGAGACGACAGGGAAAACCGCAGCGAGGCTCCCGAGAGTGGTCGGCGCTACTCGCGACGAACTGAGCGCAAGGAGCGTGAGATGGCCTCCAGCAGTATGGTTACTCAAGTTACGGAAGCGCGGACCGGATCGACCATGATGGCGTGGCGCGTACATGAGTTTGGGCCGCCGCAGGTCATGCAGTTCGAGGCCCTCTCCCGTCCGGAGCCCGGGCCCGGCGAGGTCCTGGTCAAAGTTGCGGCTGCCGGAGTAGGCCCATGGGACGGCTGGATCAGAGCCGGAAAGAGCGCATTGCCGCAGCCGCTCCCGCTCACTCTGGGCTCGGACCTTTCAGGTGAAATCGTCGCCGTTGGGCCCGGAGTCTCGCAAGGACGTGCGGGAGAGCAGGTCTACGGTGTGACGAATCCGCGGTTCGTCGGGAGCTACGCCGAGTACGCGTTGGCTTCCGCGGAGATGGTCTCAGGCAAGCCGAACTCGCTAAGTCACGCCGAAGCCGCCTCCGTTCCCGTCATTGCCGTCACCGCATGGCAGGCGCTGTTCGACCACGCGCAACTCAGAGCGGGCCAAACCGTGGTCATTCACGGGGCGGCTGGCAACGTGGGATCCTACGCGGTCCAATTGGCCCGTCATGCGGGTGTGCAGATCATCGCAACGGTATCGACGGCCGATGCTTCCTTCGTGCGCAACCTTGGTGCCAACACGGTGATCGACTACCGGAGTCAGCGCTTTGAGAAGGAAGTGCGGGATGCGGACGCCGTCATCGATCTCGTCGGCGGCGAAACGCAAAGCCGCTCGTTCCAGGTCCTTCGTCGAGGCGGCAAGCTGATCTCGGCAGTGTCCCGCCCGGATCAGGATCTCGCAAAACACCACGGTGTGGAAGCCACCTTCTTTTTGGTCGACGTCACGAGCCGGTATCTGACGGAAATCGCTCGCCTTGTCGATGCTGGAGAACTGCGAACAAACGTCGGCGTGGTCTTGCCTCTCGCGGATGCGCGTGAGGCTCACTTGATGCTGGAGGGCGCGCGGCCCCGGCCAAAAGGAAAGATCGTGCTCGCGGTCGGAGCGGGCTGACCGATCTCGCGCAGCCAAGCCCATCGATTTTCGTTGAAAGGATAAAAAATGACACCCCGAACTCCCGCCCAGGCCCTCGTCATTCCCGATTCCTTGCTGGCGAAGGAGGCGACAGACGTACTGCGCGAGCATTCCACAGATCTGCTCTTCAATCACTCGATCCGGGTCTTCCTGTTCGCGGTGGAGCAGGGCCGTCAGAGGAAGCTGCGTTTTGACTCTGAACTTCTGTACGTGGCCGCCGCGTTCCACGATCTTGGTCTCGTCAAGAATTTCTCCAGCCCGGACGAACGCTTCGAGGTCGATGGCGCGAACGCCGCCCGACAGTTTCTGAGCGCCTACAACATTGCCGAAGACCAGGTGCAGAGGGTCTGGGAGGCGATCGCGCTGCACACGACCCCCGGCATTCCGAAGTACATGGATCCCGAGGTCGCGCTCCTCAATTCAGGTGTTCTGCTCGATGTCGTCGGGGTAGGGTTCGATCAGTTTCCCGCGGAGCTTCGCGAGGAGATCGTCGCCAAATATCCCCGCACGAATTTCAAGGAAGGCTTCGTTCGGGAGTATTTTGCCGGCTTTGCGCACAAGCCGGCGACCACGTACGGCACCGTCAACGCCGCGGTCTGCGAACGCTTCATGCCGGGGTTCAAGAGCCCCAATGCCTGCGACTTGATCGCGGGTTCGCCCTGGTCTCACTAGAAGAGGAGGTCATGATGTCGATCAGTGCATTCGCCAATCGGATAGCTGCGCTGTTACGCCCTTCAGCAATCACGCCCAGACAGGGAATAGAACTGCTACGAACGACGTTCTCGGCGGTCGTAGCAGTAGCCATTGCGGGAGCTTCGCCCGCGATCGCTCAGGATCGGGAGCAAGTCAAACTCGTCTTCGAGCACGCACTGCCCAACGTTGAAGGAAAGAGAATGGCTGCTGTCCTGGTGAGTTATCCGCCCGGGAGCAAATCGCTGCCTCACCGCCACGCAGCGTCGGCCTTCATCTACGCCTATGTGCTGTCGGGGGCCATCCGAAGCCAAGTCGGCGATGACCCTGCGCAGGTCTTTCGCGCAGGCGAGGGCTTTTACGAAACGCCAGGCTCACATCACAGGGTGAGCGAGAACGCGAGCGACACGGAGCCCGCCAGCTTGCTCGCGGTCTTCGTGGTCGATTCCAAAGACGAGGCATTGACGATCCCCGACAAGGACGCAGCACCGAGATGATGGCGCGATAGGCTCGCCTGTCCAGTCACCGCCTGGCCTTTGCACTGTGTGAACGACATGCATAATAAGGCGCCTGACTGGAAAGGCGGCAAAGGTGCCGGTACAAGCTGTCGCGATCGTCGTCTACGAGGGGTTCCAGGCCTTGGACGTGGCCGGGCCGATGGACGTGTTCAGCGAGGCGAACACATTTCTCGACAGTGCCGACCGCTATGAACCCGTACTCGTTGCTGCTCACCACGATCCGCTGCGCGCCTCGAACGGCGTACGGCTTATTGCCGATCTAACGCTTGAGGAGGCGACGGGTGGTTTCGACATAGTTCTGGTGGCCGGCACGCCCACCCCACCTGAAACGGAGCCCGACCCGCACTTGCTTCAGTGGGTCAAGGAGCTGCCGTGGCGGTCGAGCCTCTATGGATCGATCTGCACCGGGGCTTTTGTCCTTGGCTATGCCGGTCTGCTGGATGATCGACGTGTCACGACCCATTGGCAGGATGCGCAGGCGCTGGCGACCAGGTTCCCCAGAGCAAAAGTAGAACCGGATTTGATCTATGTCCGAGATGGGCGGCTGATCACCGCGGCGGGTGTGACCGCGGGAATAGATCTGGGGTTGGCGCTGGTCGGGCAGCGGCACGGCGCGGAAACGGCGCTCAAAGTGGCCAAGCGGCTGGTCGTAGTCGCCCAGCGCCAAGGCGGACAGTCTCAATTCAGCCCCTATCTCACGGCGCCTGCCGATCCGGAATCGCCTATCGCCCGTATTCAGGACCATGTGATGGCGAACGTCGGGGATCGCCACTCGCTTGAGTCCCTTGCCGCTGTTGTCGGGATGAGCGCCCGAAATCTTGCCCGGCATTTTGTGCAGGCGACCGGGATCACGCCGCACGAATTCATTGAGCGCGCCCGCATCGATGCGGCGCGCATGATGCTGGAGGGAAGCGACCGGCCGCTGAAGGCGGTTGCATTCGACTGCGGCTTCGGCTCGGCGGATCGGATGAGGATCGTGTTCACCGCCCGTCTTGGCGTCAGCCCCATCCAATATCGCGCGAGCTTCCGGCGGACGACACCGGAATAGACCGCGTGGCTCCCCGGCAAGGCAACGCTCGCGATCCTGCTTCCTCTGCGAAGCGTCATGTCAGGAAAAGACGGGCGGCTGTCCTGATCCGCGGGATGCCCTTCCTTGTGCGGAGCCGTGCCCGGTTGGCAAATAGGGGCAAGCAACCAGCCCGCTACGCAAACAAGGAGAGCGCTCCATGTCCGAGATCATCGCCGGCATCCGCCTACCTGACAGTGCCATCGCCCGCGCGGCCACGCAACTCGTGCGCGATACCGAAGACGACCTGCTCTACAATCACAGTCGCCGCGTCTTCCTTTGGGGCGCGCTCACTGCCGAGCGCCACGGCCTGAAGTACGAGCCAGAGCTGCTTTACCTCGGCGCCATGTTCCACGACATGGGCCTCACTGAGAAGCATTCCAGCCCCGACCTGCGCTTCGAGGTGGACGGTGCCAATGCCGCGCGCGATTTCATGAACAGCTACGGCCTGCCGGAGCGTGAAATCGAGGATGTCTGGACCGCGATCGCGCTCCACACCACGCCCGGTATTCCCGAGCATATGCGCCCCACCATCGCGCTGGTCACCGCGGGTGTGGAAATGGATGTGCTCGGGATCGCCTATCACGATTTCACGCGTGAGCAGCGCGACCATGTCTGCGTCCACCATCCCCGCGAGACGAACTTCAAGGAGAACATCATAGATCACTTCGCCAAGGGCATCATCAAGAAGCCCCTGACCACGTTCGGGAACGTGAAGGCTGATGTTCTTGCGCTGAAGGACATCAGCTATGTCCGCCAGAACTTCTGTTCGATCATTCTCGGGTCGGCCTGGCCGAACTGAGCTTCGTTGCTGGACCGGAGTAAATCCAATGAGCGTCATGCGGGACTAGGATGTGTGGACCTGAAAACGCCGTAGTCGGACAGAGCGAGGCGTGCGGCGCTGCGCAGAGCCCGATCGACGCGATCATGACCCGCCGGATCGCGTGCCGTGACTTTTGCGATGCTCCGGTCCCGCGACGGACGATCGAGCAGATACTCAACGTCGCTCGCGCCAAGCGGTGCGAACATTCAGCCCTGGCATGTCTACGTTCTGAGTGGTGCCGCCAAGGCCAACGTCTCGGCGGCGCTGCTAAACGCGCATGAAACATGCAGAGACGAGCACGTTTCGGAATACAAATATTACGCAAGCGAGTTACCTGATCCATACCTGAAACGACGACAGGAATTCGGGCGGCTGTTCTACGGGTCGCTGGGAATCCGCCAGGCCGATGCCGAGGCAAGAAGCAGGCAGACCGCTAAGAATTACGCGTTCTTCGGAGCGCCCGTGGGACTGATCGTGACGATCGACCGCCGGCTGGAAGCTGGAAGCTGGCTCGATCTCGGCATGTTCGTCCAGAACGTGATGCTCGCTGCAGCGGGACGCGGACTTCAGTCGTGTCCGCAGGAGACGTTCTCGAAATATCACCGGATCTTGCGCCCCCTGCTCTCGATTCCGGAGGAGCAGTTGGTGGTGTGCGGCATCTCGGTCGGGAAGCCCGCAGTCGAGGGACATCGATTGATGCCGCGGGCGCATGTGGATGAGTTCGCGACGTTCTTGGGAATGGAAGCGTAAGTGACAATCAACGGAGGAGATCGCCATGGCGAGTCGAGCAGAACTGATCCAGCGTAGCATTTCTTTTCTCCGCGAAGTGACGGATATGACGCCCGGGGCCGATATGGAGCGCTGGCTCAACGAGACGTACGGCGAAAGCAGCGCGCTCTATCGGGATCTTTCTCGTCTGATCAAGATCGGGGTCGAGGAGGGCTGGGCGGCGAACCAGGAGGTGGACGGCCCGAACTACCGCCGCAGCCGCATCGTCGAGCCGACTGCCGAAACCTTCCAATTCAGCCTCACGGCGGTCTACATGAACAGCGCTGCTCCCCGCCAGTTCAAGGACGAGGACGACCACGACGTGCTGCGCGGGCAGTATCACGGTCATCCCTATGGCGAGATCAACCTTGTGGTGCCGTTGAACAGGGGCGCGGAGTTGAAGGGGTTGCAGGGCTGGCAGGGACCCGGCTGGACGGCGCCCGAACCAGGCAGCAGGCACTTTCCGGAGGTCAGGGGCGGTGCAGTGATCGCGCTGTTCTATCTCCCGGCCGGACGCATCTCGTACGATTTCAAGGCTCCCGCCGGCTAGGTGCAAACAGCGCAAACGAAGGCTGTTGCGCCGTCAGGCCTCGCCAGGTCCGGAGAAGATCGTCGCGGGCGGTGTCGTGCGCGGCAGCGGAAGCGGGCGCTCGACCGAGTGCGCGGGGCGCGAGCCTCCTTTGGTGTCGTACCGTTTGGTCAGATCGAGCAGGCGTCGCCTGGTGAAAGGGTCGGCCTTCTCGGCGATGGTCCGGACCCGATCGGCGAGACCCCGATAGAATTCCTGCTCCATGACGTAACCCCGCAGCATCACCGATTGCAGGAATTGAGAACGTGAGAGGCCGGGAAGTCAAGGCACGGACACGCCCTTGCTTCGGTGGTCAGGTGGTCGACGCTCTCCGGAGTGCGTCCCGCTCCAGGCAGAGATCGTCGATTTTCGCGCGCATGCTCGAGAGTAGCAGCTCGGCCGAGGCCGTCGCGAGGCCGGCCCGCTGAAGCATCCGAATCTCGCTCTCCTGAGCACGGATTTGTCCGCGCATCCGGGCGATCTCGTTGCGGACCCAGTGCAGCTTCACAGCGCGCTCAAATCGTCCGGAATGTCGCCGAACTTCCGGATCAGTTTGGCGTCGCTGAAGTCGCCGCTCGACGGATCGCCGGTCCGCGAAAACGCGACGGCGCCCGCGTTGCCGGGCTTCCGGGAAAGCGCCTCCGCACGCATCACGGCGGCATTGGCGCTCAGGCATTCCGCCGCCTCGCCAGCGGCTACGCCGTCGTCGGAGAAAACGAACGGTAGAGCGACGTAATAGGTCACGTCAGTCATCTAGTTCACCTCTCTGTCCCCGCGCCCCTGGAAGCCGCCCCGGGCGTAGCCGGCCGAGACCTTCGTCCGGATCTCGTCGAGCTGGGTTTCGAGGAAGTCGTTGGTCACGATCAACGCCTTCACGGCCTCCCTCGCATCGCCGCCACAGGCCGCGACGGCCTGGTCAGCGGCGACCTCCAGATCGACGAAGGCCTGTTGGCCCTGCTCGGATGACGCGCTCATCCAATTATGTTCCCGTTTCGTTCGAGCGAGTCAAGATGGGCGCAGATGAGATTCCGCTCGCGCAGCGGCCAATGCGGATGAATCTCGGGGATGGGCGGGTGAGGTGTCGGAACCGGCGGTCCTCGTTCGTCTTGAGTCCGAAAGTCCCCGTACCTGGAGTATCGCGTTCATGGCTCCCCGCGCCAACTGGAAGGGTTTCCTTCGGCTGTCCCTCGTCACCTGCCCGGTGGCGCTCTATCCGGCCACGTCCGAGAGCGAGAAGGTCTCGTTCAACCAGCTTAACCGAGCTACGGGCCATCGCATCAAATATCTCAAGGTCGACGCCGACACCGGCGATGAGGTGCCCAACGAGGACATCGTCAAGGGCTACAAGGTGGACACCGACACGTTCATCGAGGTGACCAAGGAGGAGCTCGAGAACGTCGCCCTGGAATCCACCCGGACCATCGAGATCGACGAGTTTGTCGACAAGACCGACATCGATCCGCGCTACCTCATCCGCCCCTATTATCTGCGTCCGGACGGCAAGGTCGGGCACGACGCCTTCGCGGTGATCCGGGAGACGATCCGCGACATGGACAAGGTCGCGATCGGTCGCGTCGTGCTGACTAACCGCGAGCACATCATCGCGCTCGAGCCGCTCGACAAGGGTCTGATGGGCACGCTGCTGCGCTACCCCTACGAAGTGCGGGACCCCGCCGAATACTTCGACGAGATCCAGGATGTCAAAGTTACGAAGGACATGCTCGACCTGGCCAGGCACATCGTGAACCAGAAAGCGGGATCGTTCGAGCCCGAAAAGTTCGAGGACCAGTACGAAACGGCTCTCGTCGACCTGATCAACCAGAAGCGCGCCGGCAAGCCGATCGTGGCGAAGGACCGGCCGAAGGGCGAGAACGTCGTCGATCTGATGGAGGCGCTGCGGCGTAGCGTCGGTGGGGAGAAGTCCGCGGAGGCGGCTCCCGCTCCGAAGAAGCCGGCCAAGAAGGCCAAGAAGGCGGCCGCGGGGCAAAAGGAAATGCTGATGCCGATCGCCGGCAAGAAGCCGGCGAAGGAAGCCTCGGCGAAGAAGCCTGCCGCGGGGGCGCGGCGGAAGTCGGCTTGAAGTATCCGGTGACGCCGGACGGACGCTACTTCGCCGTCCGCGGCCGCCTCTGGCGCATGACCGATCCGGCGATCAACGAGGAAGAACGCTCTAAGCTCACGAAGCAGCTGATGGCGGCCAGACGCGCGGTCCGGGACGCCAAGGCAGAAGCAGATGCGGACGCCGAGGCCGCGGCGCATCGCGCAGTAGACCGCGCCAAACGAGGCCTCGGCGAACGCGGTCTGGTCTGGTGGAAGGATGGCGCTCCGGACCTCAACAGACACATGGCGAAGAACACGCCCTATGCCGAATGGTACGCCCGCCTTTCGCGGTCGCGCAGGTGAGCCATGCCGCGAAAACTGAAGACCTACCAGACCTCGCTCGGATTCTACGATCTCGCGATCGCGGCGCCCGTTCAGTGGCGGGACCCTGACGGCATCCCGGCCGCCATCATGGCGACGACGAAAAAATTGCGAATCTTGGAAAAAGTTTCAAGGGGGCCCACGCAAAAAAATCGTGGTTCTCATCCCGATCTCAGCATCTCGCAAAAGCGCTCAATTCTCGCATCATGGGCGTCTGACGCTTCGGCGATTGCGTCCTGTCCCGCGCGGCCGCACGGCGCCCCGCGCGTTGCGGAATTTCTTCCGGGAAGCGGCATCATCCGTCCACACCATGGCCCTTCGCACAACCCGAATCGGGAAAAAGAGGAACATCGGCGCTGTCAGCAAGTTGTGACGGGCCACACTGGAGGACGACATGAACAAGAAAATTCTTCTGCTGCTGACGGCCACTTCGCTTCTGACTGCTCCGTCGTTCGCACAAAATCCGCCTGCAACCGATCGGCCCAACAACGGCGCGGTCAACAGTTCGGGTCAGAACAATTCCAACGAGCCGGTCTCGGGCGCCAACAGTTTCACCGAGGGCCAGGCCAAGTCGAAGATCGAGCAGGCGGGCTACAGCAACGTCACTTCGCTGAAGAAGGACGACAACGGCGTCTGGCGTGCCAAGGCCAGCAAGGGCGGCACCTCGACCGCCGTCAGCCTCGACTTTCAGGGCAACGTGAACGCCGCCAAGTGACCACGTGCGCAACAGCGATCAACGAGAAGGATTCAAAATGACCGTTACGATTTCACGTTTGTACGATAACTACTCTGACGCGCAGCGGGCGGTGTCGAGTCTGGAGGCGGCCGGCGTGCCGCATTCGGATCTGAGCATCGTCGCCAACAATTCCGACAGTTGGTACGGCACCGACAAGAAGGTCGATCGCGACCGTGACGGGGTCGACGATCGTGCCGAGGGTGCTGCGACGGGCGCTGGCGTGGGCGCCGGCATTGGCGGTGCCGCGGGCCTGCTCGCAGGTCTCGGCCTGTTGGCGATCCCGGGCCTCGGCCCGGTCGTAGCCGCCGGATGGCTGGCGTCGACCGCACTGGGCGCCGTGGCTGGCGGTGCGACGGGCGGCGTGGTCGGAGCATTGACGCAGGCCGGCGTTTCCGAGGAGGAAGCTCCGCTCTACGCCGAAGGCGTAAGGCGAGGCGGCACAATGGTTTCGGCTCGCGTACCCGACGCCGACCGTGCGCGCTACGAAGCGATCTTGAATCAATCTGCGGTCAATCTGCGCGACCGCAGCGCCGCCTGGCAGAAGGCCGGATGGAAGAGCTACGACCCATCGGCGCAGCCGTATGGTGCCGACGAGGTGCGGCGAGAGCGCCAACTCTACGGCACCGGCCTGCGATGACTGTTCGGCGGCCCGCCTCGGCGGGCCGCCTTTTCGTGTCCTTTTTCGTGTTTGTTTGCGACGCCCGTTCGTTGCGGTGTAGGCGGCCGCAGGCCCCTTCGGGTCGCAGTGCTACGCGAACGGAAGCCGGTCCACCTGCTTCCAAGGCCCATTCAGATACTCCCAAACGAGAAGTCCTGTCACCGCGCCGGCGCGGACCGCGAACTTGTTCGCCAACTCTCGATGGAGGCGCTGCGCGGCGTCCGCCGGCACCTTGTTCTGAATGGTAACGTGGGGCTGCCACGTCTGGCTGTCCTGATGGGAAAACTCACCGCCCATCACGTCCCGTACTGCGGCCCGTAGCCGAGCGAGTTCGGAGGACGCGACCCGAACGGCGACGCCGAAGCCCAGCTGGAGCAGTCCGTCGCAGAGGATGGGCACGGGGCCCGCCGGCGCGGCCAGACCGCTCAGGCGGGCTGTCTGCGCCGAGGACAGCTGGTGGAAGAACGTGAGATGGGCCGGCAGCAGGTTGCGGTCCGACGGAAAGTGAAGCCGTCGGAGGCCGTCGAGCCAGGCGAAGCTGTCGGGATCCAGCTCGGCAGTCAGGATGTAGATCTCGTTCAGAGCAGAGCGGCCCAGACGCCGGGACCGAAGACGATGGCTACTGCCAACGACAGCAGCAGCCCGACCCCGCAGAAGATGGCGACCGCCTTGAACTCTTCCGCGTCCACGTCCGCGCCGGTCGCTCGCGCCAGCGCTTTCGCCGCCCATTCCATGCCGATCTCCTCAAAGTAAGAAGACACCGTACTAGCGGACTATCGCATAGGCTGCGTGTGAACTGGCTCTCAATATGGAACCAACCTCTGGACGCGAACGTGGAGTTGGGAAGCGGCGCAAAAAAGGAACCTGATCGATTTAGTATTGTTTTACCGTAGACCGTCCCGCCCCCAGGGACCGGGATAGGATTCGCATGGAGATTTCTGATCGGTTCGAAGCCTCCCAGTCCGGCGAGGGACGATACCGTCTCCTTGTCGAGGCGATCACCGACTATGCGATCTATATGCTCGATCGCGAGGGCCATGTAACCAGCTGGAATCCGGGTGCCAGGCGCTTCAAAGGCTATGAAGCGGAAGAGATCATCGGCCGGCATTTTTCGACCTTCTACACGGACGCCGAACGGGAGCAGAAAGTCCCTGCGTTGGCTTTGGAGGAGGCCGAGCGCACCGGTGGTTTCGAACGCGAGGGATGGCGCGTACGCAAGGACGGCACGCAGTTCTGGGCTCACGTCGTCATCGACGCCATCCGTTCTCCTGATGGAGAGCTTGTGGGGTTCGCCAAAATCACCCGCGATCTGACCGAACGAAGAGCGGCCGAGGCCAAGTTACGCGAGAGCGAAGCGCAGTTTCGGCTGCTTGTGCAGGGTGTGACCGACTACGCCATCTACATGTTGGATGTTGAGGGCAACGTCGCGAGTTGGAACGCCGGTGCGCAGCACATCAAGGGGTACGCCCCGGAAGAAATCATCGGTCGCCATTTTTCCAATTTCTACACGGAAGCGGATCGCGCCGCGGGTCTTCCACGAACAGGCCTGGAGACCGCGGCACGGGAAGGCCGGTGGGAACACGAAGGCCAAAGGGTTCGAAAAGACGGCACACCATTCTGGGCGCATGTCGTCATCGATGCGATCCGGGACGACGACGGCAAGCTAATCGGATTCGCCAAGGTCACGCGGGATATCACTGAGCGGCGTGAAGCCGAAGCCGCTCTCCAGGCGGCGCAAGCGACGATGCTCCGCTCTCAGAAGCTCGAGGCCATCGGGCAACTCACCGGCGGCATCGCCCACGACTTCAACAACCTGTTGCAGGTCGTCAGCGGCAATCTGCAACTGCTCAGCAAAGACATCGCGGGCAATGCCCGGGCCGAGACGCGGGTCCAAAGCGCATTGGCTGGCGTCGCCCGCGGCTCAAAACTTGCCTCTCAATTGCTTGCCTTTGCGAGACGGCAGCCGTTGGAGCCTCGCGTGGTCAACGTCGGCCGTATGATAAAAGGCATGGACGATCTGCTGCGTCGCGCGCTGGGCGGAGAGATCGAAGTGGAAACGGTAGTTGGCGGCGGGCTGTGGAACAGCCTCGTCGATCCGGATCAACTTGAGAATGCCATTCTCAACCTCGCGATCAACGCGCGAGATGCGATGAATGGCGAGGGCCGGTTGACGATCGAAACCAGCAACGCCTTTCTCGATGACGAGTACGTACGCCAACACGACGATCTGGCTGCCGGCCAGTATGTGATGATCGCGGTCACCGACACAGGCACCGGCATCCCGCCAGACATTTTGGAGCGGGTCTATGAGCCCTTCTTCACCACCAAGGCGGAGGACAAGGGGACTGGTTTGGGGCTTGCCATGGTCTACGGCTTCCTCAAACAATCAGGCGGCCACGTCAAAATTTACAGCGAGGTCGGCGCCGGAACGACAGTGAAGCTCTACCTTCCGCGAGAGATGGCGGCCGAGGACAAGCTCGTTAGCGCCACCACCGGCGAAATCAAAGGCGGCGAGGAAACCGTGCTCGTCGTCGAGGATGATGACGAGGTACGTGAGGTCGCGGTCTCCATGCTTACCGAGCTCGGCTACCGCGTCGTCAAGGCGAGAGACGCGGCCGCAGCGCTCGCCATCGTCGATAGCGGCATTCCGATCGATCTGATCTTCACCGACGTGATGATGCCAGGCACGCTGCGCAGCCCGGAGTTGGCGCGCAAAGCGAAGGAACGGCTTCCCGATGTGGCCGTCCTTTTCACCTCCGGTTACACGCAGAACGCCATCGTGCACGGCGGACGGCTCGATCCTGGAGTTGAACTTCTGGCAAAGCCCTACACGCGGGAGGCGCTTGCCCGAAAGGTCAGACATGTGCTGGCCAATCGCGCCCAACCGCGCGTCGCGGCTCCAAACTCGGCTCCGCCAGCCGACGAAGACGTGGTGAAAGGGGCGACTGTGCTGCTCGTCGAAGACGACGAACTGATCCGCTTGACGACAACAGAGATGCTGCGCGATCTCGGGTGCCATGTTCGAGAGGCCGGCACCGCACATGAGGCATTGAGGGTTCTGGACGAAGTTGCGGTGACGATCCTTCTCACGGACGTCGGCCTTCCCGGGGTGTCCGGCTTGCAATTGGCAAAGGACGCGCGCGGACGGTGGCCAAATCTCAGCCTTGTTCTGGCGACCGGAGACAGCGGCGTCCGATCCGAGGCGGCGCTCCTAGGCGCAGAGCTTGTCGTGAAGCCGTATACCCCGGACTCCCTGCGACGAGGATTGGAGAGCGTTTTGAAGGCGAAAAAATCGTCCTAGAAGTAGCCGTGGCAAGGTGAGAAGACGGGGATTCGATCGGCCCTATTCCGCGATGGCGAAGATGTACGGACCGCGACGCGTGCCCGAAAAATTCGGTCGTTTCCCGAGAGAATTGGCGCTCCGACCGTCTCAACTGAGAGCAGCGGCAGCGGAAGCCACGCTGATGGTCCCGGACGCGCTGATCGAGCGCGGGCACTACGGCGAACTCAAGATGCCGGTGGCGATCATCGCGGGCGAGCAGGACAAACTCGTCGATATCGAGACCCAGTCCGCCCGGCTGCATTCCGAACTACCGCACAGCAATTTTCACCGGCTCGCTGGAAACGGTCACATGATCCAGCAGACCGCGACGGAGGACGTCATGTCTGCCCTACGCGAAGTTACTGACGCGGCGACAACCGCCGCAGCGTAACCGATCGAGAGGGACGGACTGTCTGGTATCTGCTGCCGCAAGAGACTATCAGCTTAACGCGATTAGGTCGCTTCCATGTGCCGATATCAAAGGTCTTGAGGCGGGCACTCCGGGCAGGTGTCGCCGATCGAATCCAGCACGTCCCTGATCTCTGCGATCGCGTCGTCCGCGGACAGACCGGAGGGCGGACCCTGCTTCGCGATGTCGAAGGCGATCTCCCGGGCATGCGGGTCGGCCCGATCCTTCGCCCAGCCATGCTCCTCGCATTCGTGGATGGCGCCCGCCTCCTGCAGCACGCCGATCGCCCAGCCCCGCAGCGTGCGGATCGCCGGTCGTCTTTCCAAGGTTTTCAGCATAGAAAACACTCCTGCCGGGACGAATCCTTCAGCCCGGCCTCCCGTTCCGGGCAATTAGCATGGGTCAGGGATTCGAAATCCGCAGGACTAATGTTGTCCACCTGTTCCGCAGTGATGAGCGTGCAAACGCTAGTTCTGGCGGCCGCATGCACGCGGAGCGGCGGAAGAGGCCCAAACGATCCCCCAACGATCTAAAATCCGCGCCGCCGACGTGCCTCGCCTAACGGAACTCTGACGCAGGATTTCGTGTGGCCCCGAGGGCAGCGGAGGTCACGGTCAGGGCCCCTTGCCTCGATTCAGCAGACCGCGCGGAGTCACGGCGGTGGCTTTAATTCGGTCGAATTCGCCCAATCGTCGAGGTGGGATGCGGTCTCCGCCTGGCGGGCCTTCCTCAGCATCTCGTCGCGACCGGGACCCGGCGGCAGCGCCGAGGCTTTCTCCCGCACACCGTTCGCGAACGCGACAAGCCGGTCTTTCAGAGATATCTTCTGCTTGAAACGATGCCGCTTCGTCATGCGACCCCGCTGCGTACTGGGCGGGAGCGCGACCGGCGTTCTCATCATCGATGGAAGCCTCCACCGGGGCGATGACGGCGAATGCTACAACGATCTGCTGCGACGGCATTGAAAAAGTTGCCCTTGCCTCGCGGTCTTTAGGGGTCCTGGCGCGGTGCCGGCGGTTCGGCCGGCCCCCGGTGTTTCAGGCTTTTCTCGCTTCACCGACCGCGATGCTCTAGACTGTTCGGGGTCGGTAGGAGTGCGGAATTCATGGGCGTGATCGAGCGGAACAACGTTCGTCTCGGAGGGGAAGGCGACCGGGCCATGATGTTCGCCCACGGTTTCGGCTGCGACCAGAACATGTGGCGGTTCGTCGAGCCGGCCTTCGAAAAGGACTTCCGAACGGTGCTGTTCGACCAGGTCGGCGCCGGCGGATCCGATCTGAACGCCTACGACAAGGCGAAGTATTGCACACTCGGCGGCTACGCCGACGACGTCGTTGAGATCGGGCGGGAGATCGGGCTGAAGAACGCCGTCTTCGTCGGTCACTCAGTCAGCGCGATGATCGGCGCGCTCGCTACGCTGAAGGCGCCCGGCATGTTCGGCAAGTTGGTGATGGTCGGACCCTCGGCGAGGTACATCGACGATGGCGACTACGTCGGCGGTTTCGGAGAGACCCAGATCGAGGAGCTCCTGCAGTTTCTGGAGGCCAACCACATGGGCTGGTCTGCCCAGATGGCGCCTGCGATCATGGGCAATCCGGATCGTCCCGAACTCGGCGAAGAATTGACCAACAGCTTCTGCCGGACCGACCCCGAAATCGCCAAGGCGTTCGCCCGCGTCACGTTCACGTCCGACAACCGCAAGGACCTGCCGGAGATCGACGTTCCGACGCTGATCCTCCAGTGCAGCGAGGACGTCATCGCGCCGCTGGCCGCGGGAGAATTCGTCGCTCGATCCATTCCGAACAGCAAGTTCATCGTCTTGGAAGCGACCGGCCATTGTCCGAACCTCAGCGCGCCGGACGAGGTCGTCTCCGCGATGAAAACCTTCGTCTGATCCGGTGTCCGTTCCGCCGGTCCACGACTTCCAGGACATTTTCGAGACCGCCCCCTGCGGCTACGTCGTACTGGGCAAGGACGGTCGGATCGAACTGGTGAACAGGACGCTGCTCGGGTGGACCGGATACGCGGCCGAGCGGATGATGGGGAAGCGGCTCGGCGACTTCCTCAACATTGCGGGCCGGGTCTTCTACGAAACCCATGTCGCCCCGCTGCTGCGGATGCAGGGCTCGTTCAGCGAGTTCGCCATCGACTTCGTCGCCGCTGACGGCAAGCCGATCCCGATGATCGCCAACGCAGCCGAGGGTCGGGACCCGGCGGGCAAGCCGCTGTTCGTGCGCCTGGTGTTCATGAAGGCCACGGACCGCCGCCGATACGAAACACAGCTGCTGCAGGCCCGCGATGCCGCGACCGTGAGCCTCGCCGACGAGAGGGAGACGTCCGAACTGCGAGAGCAGTTCATCGCGGTGCTGGGGCACGACCTCCGCAACCCGCTCGCCTCGATCAGCGCCGGCGCTCGCATCTTGGGCCGGGACGCGAAGACGGATCGAGACCATCAGATCGTCGCGATGCTCCAGAGCACCGTCGTCAGGATGGCCGGGCTGATCGACAACGTGCTCGACTTCGCCCGAGGGCGGCTGGGCGGCGGCATTACTCTCGATCGCAACGCCAGGACGCCGCTGGAACCTGTGCTGCACCAGGTCGTCGACGAACTGCGCCTCTCCTCACCGGGCCGCGAGATCATCGAGGAGTACGCCATCGACCGTCCCGTGAACTGCGACAGTTCTCGGATCGGCCAACTCGTTTCCAATCTGTTGGGAAATGCGCTCACGCACGGGGCCTCGAACCAGCCAGTGCGCCTTCGCGGGGCGACGGAAGGCGGACTATTCAAGCTGTCCGTTTCGAACCGAGGCGAACCGATTCCGGCGGCCGCGATCGCGAAGCTATTCGAGCCGTTCTTCAGGGGAACCGTCAGGGCGAGCCGGCAAGGTCTCGGGCTCGGCCTTCACATCGCAGCGCAAATCGCGAAGGCTCATGAGGGTACGCTGACGGTGGTGTCCACGGCGGTGGAAACTCGCTTCACGTTCGAGATGCCGCTTAGATGAATGTTTCGGAATAGCGTCTTCAGATTCCCGCGCTATGCGGAGGTCTGCTCGCCGACCGGTCGGGACCTTCGGCACATCGGGCGTCCAGTTCCAAGTTTCGCGCCGCGGAGGCCGGTCCCGGCGGATCAACCGAACCCATCGATCAGATCGAAAGGCCGAGTTGAGGTTCGTCGTGATCGTCGACATGCAGCGAAGAGAGCGACACTCCGAGAAGCCGGACCGGTTTCCTGACAGGCACCTCGTTCTGCAGCAGGGCAGTCGCCAGGCGTTCGAGATCGTCGCGGCAGCTGACGACGGAGGGTACGGATCTGCTGCGCGTGACCATCTCGAAGTCGCTGTACTTCATCTTCAGCGTCACGGTCCGGCCTCGCGAGCCCTTTTCCACGCAGTGCCGCCAGACCTTGTCGATCAAGGGCTGCAGTTCGGCGGCCATGGCTTCGAATTCGGTAAGGTCGTCGGAGAACGTGTTCTCCGCGCCGACGGATTTCCGGATGCGGTTCGCGCGGACCTCGCGCTCGTCGATGCCCCTGGAAATCCAATAGTAGTAGGCACCCGATTTGCCGAAGTTGGCCTGCATGAAGTCCAGCGTCTGGTTGCGCATGTCGAGACCCGTGAATAGCCCGAGCGAGTTCATCTTCGCTCTCGTTGCCGGCCCGATGCCATGGAATTTTTCGACGGGCAGCGCTTCGACGAACGCCGGCCCCGTTTCGGGCGTGATGACGTACTGGCCGTTCGGCTTGCGGTGGTCGGAAGCGAGCTTCGCGAGAAACTTGTTGTACGAGATGCCGGCCGAAGCGTTCAAGCCGGTCGTCTCCTTGATCTTGGCGCGGATCGCGAGCGCGACATCGCGCGCCAGCGGGATGTTCTGCAGGTTGTCCGTGACGTCGAGGTAGGCTTCGTCCAACGACAGCGGCTCGATGATCGGCGTGTGCTCTTCGAAGATCTCGCGGATCTGCTGCGACACCGCTTTGTAGACTTCGAACCGCGGCTTCACGAAGATGAGGTTCGGACACTGCCGTTTGGCCGTGACAGACGGCATCGCTGATCGGACCCCGAACTTGCGGGCTTCGTAGCTCGCGGCCGCCACAACACCCCGCTCACGGGACCCGCCGACGGCGACCGGCTTGCCGCGAAGCTCCGGTTGGTCGCGCTGCTCGACCGATGCGTAGAAGGCATCCATGTCGACGTGGATGATCTTCCGCTGGCGAGGCGAACCGGTCGCCTGGTCATCGTCGTCGTTGGTCACGCCGCAGGTCCGGCCGGGTCTTCCTTCACCCCGCGGGCCACGATCCGCAACGCCCCGTCCGGAAGCGGGCGCTGCAGCTTCAAGGCCTCGTCTGCCGGCGCCGTCATCCAGGTCTCGACCTCGTCGGGCGTCGTCAGGATCACCGGCATCGCCTTCGGATGGATGGCGCCGACCTCGGCGTTGGGCTCCGTGGTCAGGAAGGCGTAGAGGTCGTTGGTGGTTTCGCCTTCCTTGACTTTCCTGACCGACGTCCAGTTTGTCCAGATGCCGGCGAAGCAGAGCAGCGGACGGGACTCGTCGATCGCGAACCAGATGTCTCCGCCTTCGGCCTTGTTGAACTCGCTGAACGAGTTAAACGGCACCACGCAGCGGTGCTCCGGATCCAGCCATCGCGTCCAATGTTTGCTCTTCACGTTGCGGATGTTGGTGGTGCCGCCGTCGGGCTCCATCCGGAGTAATTCCTTGAAGTCGACAGTCTTGCCCTTGGCTTGCAGCTTTTCCGCGCGCTTCTTCGTGGCGTCCATCAACGCTTTGGACGACGACGGCATGCCCCAGCGGGCGGCGGCGAGCTCGCGGCCGTCGGTGCCGGTCCGGATGATGGGCGCCTTGTAGTCCGGAAACACGCCGGGCATCGGCGCGAGGTTGCCGACGTACCTGTTGACGACACGGAACAGCGCGCTGATGGCCGTTTGGTTGGTGGTGATAGAGTAAAGATTGCACATCGTCAGGTCTCCAGAGCGGCCTGGCGGGGGCGCTGCGCCAACTGTAGCAGCGTCGCCGGCGGCCGGCGATTGGCTCTGGCGCATTTGCTGCAGCGGAGCCGGCTCGCCAGATCGTGCACGAAGGTCGTCGATGGGTGAGCAAGCGAGGCCAGATCGACGTCGCGCGCGGCCTTGCAGCGCGAGCACTCGATCTGCAGCCAGCTATACCCCTACAGCTCGCCTTTCATTCTAGAGGCGATTTATGTCGACGAGCTCGACGTCGCCAATGGCGCCGACACTTTGGCCACCCGTACGGGCGCCCGGACCGGAACGCTTCGCGCTGCAGTCCACTGCCATTTCACGAATTCTTGGTTCCGATTTCCAACGGCACGTTTGCACTGTCAAGAAATTCGACGGTGGTGAACCACAAATCTGCATCTCCGACGTTCTTGAGATCGTGGATCTTGTACTCGCCCTTTCCGTAGACGAAGTGACGCGTTTCACCAGCCGAATAAGTTGCTTCGACGATCGTCCCGTCCTCCGCATATGACCGAGCCCGCCCCGGTGTCACCGAAGTCCAGAAATAATCAAGCACATGACGGTGAAAGCCGATGCGTTCCCCCGGCGCGAGCCGTATTTCCCAGACGCGCACGCGCTCAGTTTCCGATAGGAGGCGGGTCCCGACCCGCCCATTAAATTGGTTGGTGTCGAATTCCTTCTGAATCGAATCGGGCCAAGCCACCCTGCCCGTTTTTGCCACGCTGGTTTCCATATCGCATTTCCGTTGGTTTGGGGATCTCCGAAAACCGTCATTCGACGGCCAGGCCCGTCTGGGCCCGAACGTGCTGCGCTCCATAAGAGGCGCGGACCGATGCGGCCGCCGCGCTGCGGTCCAGCATCGACACTGCCCACGATACCGCGAAGGCCAGCGGAACAGAAACGAGTGCCGGATTGTCATATGGAAACGGCGCGGGACCGAGCCTGAAGGCGGCGGTCCACACGCCGGGACTAAGTGCGACCAACCCGACCGACGCCAACAGGCCGGCGAGCGAACCGGCTACTGCTCCGCGTGTCGTGAGGTTCGGCCAGACGATCGAAAGAAGTATAACCGGGAAGTTGGCACTCGCGGCGATCGCGAAGACCAGCCCCACCATGAACGCGATGTTCTGATTCTCGAACAGGACGCCCAATGCCATCGAAATGACGCTGATCGCGACCGCGGCGGCCTTCGAAACGAGTACTTCCTCGCGTTCGTTCACGCGCCCCCTCCGGATGACGCGTGCGTAGAGATCGTGGCTAACGGCAGAAGCGCCCGCGAGGGTCAGTCCTGATACGACGGCCAGGATGGTCGCGAATGCCACCGCAGAGATGAACCCGAGCAGCAGCGACCCGCCGACGGCGTCGGCCAGATGGAGGGCCACCATGTTGACGCCACCCAACAAGCCGCCCGACGGATCACGGAATTGGGGATCCGCCGAAACGATCGCGATGGCGCCGAAGCCGAGCACGAAAAGCAGACTGTAGAAGATGGAGATAAATCCTGTCGCAACTAGAACCGAGGTTCGGGCCTGTCGGGCGTCGCTTACCGTGAAGAAGCGCATGAGGATGTGCGGTAGACCGGCTGTGCCGAAGATCAGGGCCAATCCGAGCGAAATTGCAGACACCGGGTCCTTGACGAGACCGCCAGGAGCCATGATCGCGCTGGCCTTCGGGTGCAATGCCACGGCTTCCCGGAAGAGCGCCTCCAGACTGAAATCAAAGTGACTGAGAATCAGAACCGACATCAGCACCGATCCCGCCATCAACAGGACGGCTTTGATGATCTGCACCCAGGTGGTCGCGAGCATTCCTCCGAAAGTCACGTAGACCATCATCAGGACGCCTACGATGCCGACCGCATAGATGTACGGAAGTCCGAACAATAGCTGTATGAGCTTTCCGGCCCCGACCAATTGAGCGATCAGGTAGAAGACCACGATGACAAGGGTGTTGGCGCTGGCGACCGCCCTCACCGGCACCTCCGAAAGGCGATATGCCGCGACGTCGGCGAACGTATAGCGGCCGAGGTTGCGCAGAGGCTCCGCGATCAGGAACAGGATCATGGGGAAGCCGACGAGAAAGCCTATCGCGTAGATCATGCCGTCGTAGCCCGACGTATAAACGAGAGCCGTGACGCCTAGGAAAGTCGCCGCAGACGTGTAGTCGCCTGCGATCGCGAGTCCATTCTGGACACCCTTCAAGCCGGCACCCGCGGCATAGAAGTCCCTTGCCGTGTTCGTACCTCGTCTGGCCGCCCACAACGTGATGCCCAGACTGACGGCCACGAAGCCGAGAAACATGACAATCGCGGTCGCATTCAGCGATGGCCGTGTGCCCGTCGCTGATACCAGCGCATCGGCTGCAACGGGACTTGAAAAGAGCGCGAATGGGATAGTGAAGAAAGCCGCGTAAACCGGGCGTACGATCATCGCAGATTCTCCTGCAGAAGTTGATTGAGGCGATCAAAACGGGAATTGGCCCGTCGGACGTAGAGGGCCGTGAGCAAGAAGCCCAAGGCGATCATGCCGACTCCGATCAGCACCCCCCAGGTAATGACAGTGCCGTTCCAGAGCGGGTGCCCCAACAGGTCCGGCCGGAACGCTACGGTCAGGATGTAGGCGAAGTATGTGGCCGCCATGACGACCGACATACCGACCCCAAGGCGCGCCCGCTCGCTCGTCAGCTGTCGAAACGCTGGATTGTTCTGAATGGCTTGCAGATCCATTGGTTGATCGTCCTCCCTCTTCGAATTCTTAAACTTCGTCACGCGGCGATTCCCGTCGTGACGGCGGTCTCAGCCATCACCGCCTCGGGGCTGCGGTGACGCTCCGCCAACTTCCGCTCTTCGGCGGTCGCAATCTGGGCCTGCATGTAGGCGCCCAAATCGCGCGCCCGACGAACGACCGCCGATCCGAACGGAAGCCGAGCCGATTCAAACTTCACCAGTGCCTCTGACAGATCTCCTGGGTGGTCCCGCAGCGCGTCGACGAGGGCGGCTGCGTCTCCCGCGGCCTTCGTCACTCCCATTCCGACGTGCGGTCGGGCCACGAAGGCTGCGTCGCCCAGGATCACCGTTCGGGGTCCGAGAGCCATTCGTGGCGTTTCGAGATCCAGGATCGCCTGTATGAACGGCTGACGCGTGAGGCGAACGACCTCGGCGAATTGGGGCGCCAACAATCGCTCCGCGTCTCGCCGCATGGAGGCGATCACCTCCGGGCGAATCCGGATCGGCGGAATGGATAGTTCGTGGCGAACGCCGTCGATGTCCGTCAGGAGATCGGCCAGCCCGTGATCGGCGTCGGCCGGACGGTACCAAACGAAGTTGTAACGCCGCTCGCCGACGCCCATCTCTTCGTTCAGCCCGGCTACCGGATAGCCAAGCATCTGCTCCCCCGGAGGGAGGCTGAAACCGAACCAGTCGCACAATTCCGCGCGGGTCTTCGGAGACAAGTCCCGTTCATCGACCAGGCCTCGCCATGCGATGTAGCCGGCGTATCCGGGACGGACATCCGCAGCGAGCTGGGCCCTGACTGACGAAAAAATGCCATCGGCGCCGATCAAGAGATCTCCGGAAGCCTGTGAACCGTCGGAGAACCGCGCCGTTACCTGACTCCCTACCTCGGCTACCGCCGCAAGGTTCTTGCCGTGATGGTAGCTCTCGGTTGGAAAGGCCGCCCTCAAAAGCCCGTAGAGATGGCCCCAAGACGTGAGTACCTGACGCAACCCGAGTTCGCCTTCGATGCGGCCGCTACGATCGAGCACCCGCCGGCCTGGGACGGCTACTCCAACGGCGGCCGCTTCGGTATCAATGCCGACCCGCCCCAGCACTTCGAACAACTCGCGGTGCGTAACGATCCCCGCGCCTCGGCCGGCCAGTTCGGCGCCGATGCGTTCGTATATGTCGACCTTCCAGCCTTCGCGTCGCAGGAGTAACGCCGCGAACAATCCGGCCATGGAGCCACCGATCACCAAGGCTTTCGGCTGCGCTTCGCGTGTACTGCGATCGTTCGTCATCGGCGGCCTCCTTTCAATGAGCTCGACGGATCGTCGAGCCGTTATTTATCGTTTGATCAATTATTGCGACGGCGTTGACCGGAGTCAATAATTATTTATCATCTGATAAATATAAAGTGAGCGGTTTTGGCGGCTCAGGCGCTTTGGGAGTACGGTGTATGACTATAAAAAATGGCGCTAAAGCCAAAGAAGCAGATGTGAGGAAATCTATCGCTCCTCGTCCCAGAAAACCGGTCCGAGATCAGCAGAGGCTAGACCCGTCCGAGCGGGAGGCCATCATCGCACGCGAGGCGGTCTCCTTCTTCGCCGAGCACGGGTTCGAAGGACAGACGCGTGAACTCGCCAGGCGACTGCGGATCACACAGCCCCTGCTCTACCGATACTTCCCCAGCAAGGAAGCCCTCATCGAACGAGTTTACCAGGAGGTCTTTGTCGAGCGCTGGAAACCGTCATGGGAAAAAATTATCGCCGACCGTTCTGTTCCCCTTAAGACGAGGCTGACCCAGTTCTACCGCGAATATGCCGAAGTCATTCTTACGTACGAATGGATCCGCCTGTTCATGTTCGCGGGCCTGAAGGATCTCGGATTGAACGCCCGCTACCTGAAGATGCTGCGCGAACGCGCATTCGAAAGGGTGATAGAGGAGATCCGGTTCGAATACGGACGTCCGTCCACCCGCGAGGTGCCGACCGCCGTCCTCGAGATCGAAATGGTGTGGGGACTTCATGCGGCGATCTTCTATTTGGGAGTGCGTCAGTTCATCTATTCCATGCCCCTCGAAGCGGACGTCAATTCGATCATCGACGCGAAAGTCACGACATTCCTTGGAGGTATCCGCTCCGTTCTGCCGACGAAATCGGGGATGTGAACCGGATCCTCCAAGCGCTCAAGATCACCGAGCATCGTCCTAACCTCGTCGCCATCGCTCATTCGGAAATCCGATACGCCGAAATATAGTCATCGCCCCAGCGCGTGAACGAAGGCAGCAACCTGAAATGCAGCGTCGAAAGATGATCCCGACGCGGCCCTGAATCGTCAAGCTGAGCGCGTTCAATTCGGTTTCGTTCGCGCGCTGGCGCCAGGGATGAGCGTTACCGGTTGTGTCTAGCTGGTCTCGCGTTCCAATCACACACTAATCGCCTTTTTTATCCGCGCTGACGTGATCGGAAGTTGAGAGAACCTGACCCCCGATGCATCCCTGATTGCATTTGTGAGCGCGGCCCCCGTCGGACCTTGCGCCGCCTCGGCGACGCCGTAGAAGGCGTCGCCCGGGCGATCCACCAGATGGACCTCGACGCTTTCTGGGACGCTGTCGAATCGCATGATCGGATATGCAGACCAATCCACGGATGTGACTCGAGTGCGGTCGAACCTGACTTGCTCGAAGAGCGTCCAGCTCGTCGCCTGCAGGATGCCGCCTTCAATCTGATTGCGGACGCCGTCCGGATTCACGATCTGCCCGGTGTCCACGGCTGCCACGACCCGACGAATCCGAACGGCGCCGCTCAAGCGGATGAGCTCGACTTCGACCGCCACCGCGCACCAGGCTTCGAGATTCTTGTACCGGGCGAAGCCGAACCCGAATCCGGTGCTCCCGGAAATCTTCTTCCGTCCACTCCACCCGAAGCGCGAAGCCGCCGTTTCGATGACGGACCGTGCGCGTTGATCTTCCATGTGCCTGAGCCTAAACGCGACGGGATCCTGCCCCGAACGTACAGCCAATTCGTCGAGGACGCTTTCGATCGAGAAGACGTTGAGATAGCCGCCGAGGGAACGCATGGATGAGCCGCGCAAAGGCATGTCCGGAAGGAAGTGGCTGATCACCTTGCAGTTCTCGATCGCGTAGAGGGGGATCGCGTTCCGGTCACCTCCTCCCTCGGGCTGCGCGAGGGCGACGGGGGGCGCCGCCGGAAAGGCGTCCGACTTCAGACGCGCGGCGATCAGCGTCCCTGGCGGACCGGGTCGCATCATATGCGACTGGCTCCAAACTTCGTGGTGCCAGTCGGCGATCGCGCCGTCGGCTCCGACCGTGGCCTTGAGCTTGACCACCATGCCGGGCCCGAACGGATCCCACGCGTGTTCCTGCTCCCGCATCAGTTGGACCCTGACCGGTCGGCCGGGGACAGTGAGAGCAAGCATAGCGGCGTCGGCCGCGACGTCATCCGCGCCGTTTTGGCCGTAGCACCCCGCGCCTTCCGCGTGCACGCAGCGCACATCGTCTGCTGGCATTTTCAACATGCCGGCGATCGCATCGCGGAGGAAGAACACGCCTTGGGTATGGGTCCAAACTGTGAGCTTTCCGTCCTCGAACGTCGCAAGAGCGCAAGCAGGTCCAATCGATCCATGGTTGAGATAGGGCCTGCTGAAGGTGCCATCGACCGTGATGCCCGGCCTGCCGGGATTTCCGCTGTCTTGAATCGTCGTGTCGCGCGACGGGAGGTTCATTAGCGCGGCCGGCAGATCTCTCTCGTCAGGCAGTTCCTGTCGCTCGATCCACGTCGGGGCGGCCGCCAAGATACGCATCGCCTGGACCGCGGTCCACTCGCGCTCCGCGACGACGCCAAGGAAATTCCCGTCCCGCACGACCTTGACGATCCCGCTCATCCGCTCAATGCCCGCCACATCGCAGTCCCGCAGCGTGGCGCCATAGCTTGGTGGGCGAACGACGCGACCATGCAGCATCCCCTTTGGGCGAAGATCCTGGACGTAGGCCCCTCCCCCCGTCACCTTGGCCGGAAGGTCGATTCTTGGAACCGGCCGGTTCATGACGGTGAAGTCTGCGGGAAGGGTCAGATGCGAGATCTGGCCGGCATCGACGGACAGCAGTTGGTCGCGCACCAATTCGCCGAAGCCGAGGCGTCTGCCGTCCTCGCCCAACATCTCGCCGTCGTGCACGCGCAGCGAGGCGGCTGGTACGTCGAGCCTTCGGGCCGCCTCTTCACGGAGCAGTTCGCGTGCCTGGGCTGCGGCATGCCGGATCGCGGTGCCCGAATCCCGCATCGAGTGGCTGGCGGCTGTGTAGCCTTCGTTCGGTGTTCGCCCCGTGTCGGCCGTGACCAGAGAAAGCCTGTTCAACGGCAACTTGAGTTCTTCGGCCGCGATCTGCAAAAGTGCCGTCTTGAGTCCTTGGCCGAGTTCGGCCTTGCCGGTGAGGATCGTGGCGGCGCCCGCAGCGTCGATGCGGATCCAGGCGTCGATTCTCGGTGTGTCATCCAGGCTTCCCGGCAAATCATGTTTCGAGGGACCTTCGCCCGTGCCGGTTTCGGTCTGTGCAAGCGACCGCGATATCCGGAAGGCAACGACGAGCGCGCCGGCGCCGGCTAGGACGCTGCGCCGCGAAACTGTTTTCGTCATCGCCCTGTCCTTGCTTCGACCGGTGTCTTCGATCGCAACTCGTCCGCGGCTCTTCGAATAGCTCGCAGAATACGCATGTGCGTCCCGCACCGGCAGAGATGGGGCTGCAGTTCCGCCTTGATCGCCTCGTCGGAGGCGTGCGGATCGCGATCGAGTAATGCTTGGGCTCGCATCATCATGCCCGGGATGCAGTAGCCGCATTGTGCAGCCTGTTCCTCGATGAAGCCGCGCTGCATCGGACCAGGCACGTCGAGGCTTCCGATCCCCTCGAGCGTGGTCACCTTACGCCCCTCCAGGACCATCACCGGCGTCACACAAGAGAATATCGCCTTGCCATCGACGATGACGGTGCAGGCGCCGCACTGGCCTAGCCCACAGCCGAACTTCGCGGCGTTAAGGCCTAACTCGTCCCTGAGGACGTATAGCAGCGGCGTATCCGCGCTGGCCTTGATCGTTCGGCTCTCACCGTTGACCATCAGAGTTGTCATAGCGTTTTGCTGGCCTCCCTAATCCTTGAACGTCATTGTCCGCCTCTTGCTTCCGCGACCGCTTTGTCCAGCCCATCCCACTGCTGCTTTCCCGCAAAGCGCGTGCGGAGATAATTCGCAAGATCCGATATCTGTCGGTCGTCGAGAACGTCACCGAAACCGGGCATGATTGGGCGCCTGGAAGCACCGGCGGTTGCCGGTATCCCGCGTACCACCAGGTTGATCAGGTTGGCTGGCGTCGCATCGGCGAGCGCGGTGGAGAGATCGAGTTTCAGGCCCCCCAACGGCACCGGTCGGTCGCCTTCGTGACACGAAGCGCAGACGGTGACGTAAATCGCGCCGCCAGCCTCGGGCGGGACGGCAGGTGTCGCCGCCTGCGTGCCAGCCGCCTGCGGCAGGCGCCCCGGCCCGGAAGCAGCCTTATCGGCGTCATTCCGCCCCTCACCCTTGCCGAGAGAAGCGAGATAATATGCCATCGCTCCCACGTCCGCCGGATCGACCTGGGACAGATTGTCGACCACGTTCGCCATTGGGCCTTGAGCGGTGCCATGCTGGGGATGAAAACCATGCGCGAGATAATCCGCGAGAGCGGCTTCATCCCATGGGACCGGCGCCGGCGAAATTCGCCCAAGCGCATAGGCGCGCCAGCCTTCGGCTTCGCCTCCGGAAAAACCGGAAGATGTCTTCTCGGCTCCCAGCAGATTTCGAGGGGAATGACAGGCGCCGCAATGGCCCAGTCCGTCGACCAGATATTTTCCCCTATTCCACTTTTCGTCCTTCGACGAGTCGGCGATGAAACGCGACGGGTGGAGAAAGAGAAGGTTCCAGCCGGCCAGACTGAGACGGACATTAAGAGGAAATGGAAGTTCGTTGGGTGGCGCCGACGACTTCACTGGGTCGATCGACATGAAGAACGCGTACAACGCCTTTGCATCGTCGTCGGTCACGCGCGTGAAATGGTCGTAGGGAAACGCCGGATAGAGATGGCGGCCCTCGCGATCCACGCCGGACCGTAGAGCGCGAATGAAAGCCTGCTCCGACCAGCGACCTATGCCCGTCTCCGGATCCGGCGTGATGTTCGTGGAGTAGATCGTTCCAAAGGGCGTCGGCATCGCGAGCCCTCCGGCGTATGGGAGTCCGCCCGCCGCGGTATGGCATGTGGCGCAGTCTCCGAGAAGAGCGAGACTTGCGCCCCGACGAACCAATGCGCGATCGGGCGTTACATGCGATTGAGGATCGATCGGAGCAATAGGCGATTCCCACGCATATAGAAGCGCCGCCGTTCCGCCAAACGCACCGATCGCATGTAGCGCGAAGAAGACAAACTTGAACTTCATCACCCTTCCTTCATCGAGACCCAAGGCCGTATCAGGGGACGCCGCGCGGTTTCTTTTGAGTTTCATGCGCGACTTGCACGATCTCCAGATCGCTGCTCGACGAACCAGTCCAAACCGCGCTCACTGGATCCAATACGACCGCTCGCTCACGGAGTAAGAGGCGAGGGAAAAGCCTCGCTTCGGGACCAATAATGCGAGGCTGCGGATGGCATCACAGCACGCAGGATCGCAGTGCCCACGCGTCCAAAAATCACAAACAGACTGGATCCGTTCGCACGTCTTGCTATTTATCAAATGATAATTAACTGTCAACCCTGATCGAGGTCAAGAACCGGCGCGTGAAACAAGAAGCGCTTGCCGGAGCAAAGAGGATTTGCCGCCATGTCGACTTCAACGGTCACGACGGACCACCAGGCACCCAGCCTCACCCAAGCTCGCATCTTCGCGATGGCGGTGTGTGCCGGGATCGCAGTCGCAAACATATACTACAACCAGCCTCTACTCGGCCTGATCGAGGCGAGCTACCCGAACTCTTCTGCAATCGGTCTCATCCCAACAGCCACGCAATTCGGCTACGCTGTCGGCCTTCTCCTGCTGGTGCCGTTGGGTGATCTTGTTGAAAGGCGACGCCTCATCTCCGCACAATTCGTCGTCCTGGCCGCTGCTCTCGGATTCGCCGCCATTGCGCCTTCCACGCTCGCGCTGATCGCAGCGTCGCTCTTGCTGGGTGTGGCAGCAACCGTAGCTCAACAGATTGTCCCTTTCGCCGCAACGCTCGCCGATGACCGGACGAGAGGAAGTGCAGTAGGCACTGTGGTCAGCGGAATTCTAGGAGGCATTCTCCTCAGCCGTACGATAGCCGGCTACGTCGGATCGCACTTCGGATGGCGCGAGATGTTCTGGCTGGGCGTTCCTCTGGCGCTTGGCGCCGCCGCGCTGGTCCGTTCGATCCTGCCTCAGCACCATGCGAAGCAGGACATCGGATATCTGGCCGCGCTGCGCTCTCTCGTCCACTTGCTCGTCGAGGAGCCACAGCTTCGTCTCGCCGCCGCAACGCAAGCTATGCTGTTTGCTTCCTTCATCGCCTTCTGGACCATGCTCTCGCTTCACCTTCAGGAACCCGAATTCGGGCTTGGGCCGGAGATCGCGGGTCTGTTCGGCGTCATCGGGGCGGCCGGCATCTTTGCCGCGCCTCTCGCAGGTCGCGTCGCCGACAGGCGTGGTCCACACATGGTGGTCGCGATCGCAGCCGCCATCTCGCTTTCCTCATGGGCCGTTTTCGCGGGCTGGAACGCGATCGCGGGACTGGTCATCGGAGTGGTGCTCCTCGACATCGGCGTGAACGCCGCACTTGTATCGAACCAACATCTGATTTTCGCGCTCCGTCCGGAGGCTCGTAGCAGGTTGAATACCGTATTCATGACGGCAATGTTCATCGGCGGCTCGCTCGGGTCCCTCGGGGCGAGTTGGACGTACGCACACCTTTCCTGGCTCGGCGTCTGCGGCTATGGGTCCGCCCTTGCGGCAGCGGGTTTGCTCCTGCAATTGCCGTCGCTTGCGTCCCGCTTCGGCAAGGCATCAAGCCACTAACGCCACGGTCCTCCTCCCAGAGTTGCAAAGCATGCGCATCGCGGTCGTCGGAGGCTCTCTCGCAGGACTGTTTGCCGCGACGTTGCTTGCCCAGGACGGGCACGACGTCACGGTCTACGAACGATCTCTCCATGGATTGGGGGGACGCGGCGCCGGCTTCCTCGGCAAGCGCGAAACATTCGCGGTTCTTAGGGCTTCCGGATGCGAGCATGTCGCGCGAGTTGGCGTGGTTGCGCGGGAGCGCATCGTCTTCGGAGAGACCGGAATCCCGCTTGTACAGCCGATGCCGCCTCAGATGCAGATATCTTGGGATGCCATCTATCGAGTCTTTCGCGAGCGCAGCGCAGACGGCAGGTACCTGCTGGACAAGAAGGTCGAACATCTTCGCGAGCACGCAGATCGTGTCGTCCTTCGCTTCGGAGATGGAAACGAAGCGATGGCGGACCTGGTCGTCGGCGCCGACGGAATAGCATCCATCGCGCGCGCCGTCGTCGACGGCCCTTCGGCCTTAAATTCCTATGCCGGCTACGTCGGATGGCGCGGTCTCCTTGCGGAATCCCGGTTGCCAAGCTTCGCGGGTGAGGAGTTGCGCGACCGCTTCGCGTACTTCCGGATGCCCCACTCCCACATGATCGGCTTCTTGGTGCCTGGCGCCGGAGGCGAGACTGAAACCGGACGCCGACGGTACAACTGGGTCTGGTATCGGCCCGCGGCCGGAGCGGCGGCGCGGAACGACGTACTGGCGGATGGCCAAGGCCGCGTCCATCAATATTCGCTGCCGCCCGGCAGCGTCTCCGAGCGGGCTCGCGAGTGGCTCCTCACCGATGCTCGGCGACTGTTGCCCCGTTCGTTCGCGGCGGCGGTCGAAGAGACGACCCGCCCCTTCGCGCAAGGCATCTTCGACTTCGAAACGGGACGGATGGTGTCGCGGCGGATCGCGCTCGTCGGAGACGCGGCATTCGTGGTACGGCCGCACACGGGGATGGGAATCGCGAAGGCCGCCGCGGATGCCATCGCACTGCGCAAGCACCTGTCATCCGCGCCGCTCGAGACTGCGCTCCGGAGCTACGCTCAAGAACGAATTCAGGCGGGAAGAGCCGTCGCGGCATCCGGCCGTGAGTTGGGCAGTCGTCTGATGAGCCCGTCATGATCCTCAGAGACTCGACATTGGAAGAGCGGATGAGTTGGCACGCCGAACAAGGTTTCACAGTTGGGATCGGCGGCGGATCGATTGCCGGGCTTTGCAATGCGATAGCCCTTCGAAAGATCGGCGCGACTGTACGGATTTACGAACGCGTGCCCGGTTCGATGCTGGCTCGAGGAGCCGGCATTGTTGTCCAAAGTGAATTGACGCGCTTGCTCGCGGAGAACGGCGCCGGGCCCCTCCCCCGTACGTCCTGCCGAGGACGCCGCTACCTCGATTATGACGGGGGAGACGGAGTCCTCGAGGAAGGACCGCAAGAGTTCACATCCTGGGAGGCCGTCCATGCGGCGCTACGTGCCGCCGTCCCGGACGAATGCTACCACGCGGGCTCGGAAGTGACCGCGGTGACCCAGAAGGCCTCCAAGGTCATGGCGACGCTCGTCGACGGCACGGTCGTCGAAAGCGATCTGTTCCTGTCCGCCGACGGTTCAGGCTCGGCGACGAGACAAACAATGCTGCCCGATGTCGTAGCGCGTTATGCCGGTTACGTCGCCTGGCGAGGCACACTAGACGAGAGCGACGTGCCTCGCGAGTTTCTGTCATTTTTCGACGACCGTTTCACTTTCTCTGGGGCCCGCAGTGGCGGACACATACTCGCGTATTTTATTCCGGGAAGGGACGGCGCCGTCGCGGCCGGGTCGCGGCGCCTCAACTGGGTCTGGTATGTCCATGTCAGCCCGACCGACCTGGCGGGCGTGCTAACCGACAAGAACGGCCTGCGGCATCGATCCTCGATTCCGCGCGGCGCCGCGCCGGAGAGCGCCGTCGCAACGCTCCAGGCGCGCGCCTCGCGCGAAATCCACCCGAAGATGGCCGCGCTGGTGTCGGCAACGCCGGATCCCTTTCTTCAGACCATCGTAGACGTGAGAGTGTCGAAGACGTTGTTCGGCCGGGTCCTGCTGACAGGCGACGCCGCGTTCGTCGTGCGTCCCCACACCGCAGGAGGAACGGCAAAAGCGGCCTACGAAGCTGCCGCTCTGGCAGGCGCTCTGAACTCGGCGGGCGCCAACATCGACGTCGCGCTCTCGTCCGCCGAACGGCAGCAACTCGAATACGGGAGCGCTCTCTACGAATACGGTCTCGCGTTGGGAAATCGCTGGTTGCGCGAAAGACGTGCGGACTAGCCTGATCTGGGCAATGAGCCGACCTCGAAGGAGTGAACATGCAAAGCCTATTCTATCCGGCGACCTGGGGCGATCTCGATCTCGCGAACAGAATTGTGATGGCGCCGATGACGCGCTCGCGCGCCAGCGAACGCGGCGTGATCAATCCGACCGCGTCCGAGTACTACGCGGCACGGGCGAGCGCCGGTCTCATTGTGACCGAAGGCATCAACGTGGGACCAATGTCCTGCGCCTTCGACCGGACACCTGGTCTCTGGACCGACGAACAGACTTTAGCGTGGAAGCCGGTCGTCGATCGGATCCACGAAAAAGGGGGACGGGTCGTCGCGCAGCTCTGGCATGCCGGGCGTGCGAGCGCTCGCGGTCTTCTATCCGATAGACAACCGCTATCTCCTTCGGGCGTGAACGACGACCTCGATCGGCTACAGGTGTGGGCGCTCCTCGCCAACGGCGCATATGTGCGGATAGCAGCCACATCCTCGCGCGCAATGACCTCCGCTGAGATCCAGGGCGTCGTGAGCGAATTCAGGCTCGCGGCCGCCAACGCGGTTAGCGCAGGCTTCGACGGCGTCGAGATTCATGGCGCCAATGGCTATCTCATCCATCAGTTTCTGTCGCCGGCGATCAACCTGCGAGCCGACGACTATGGCGGAAGCCCCGAAGGACGATCAAAGCTGCTTCACGAAATCGTCTCGGCGATTTCCGACGTCATGCCGCGTTCGCGAATCGGACTGCGACTATCACCCTTCGCCGACTATAACAGCGTACGGGACCCGAAACCGGAGGATACCTATCGGCCCCTTGCTCACTGGCTAGAGACCGCTGGGCTTTCCTATCTGCACCTTGCCGACACCAACGCCTGGACCGGAGCTCCCGACTACGAAAGGATGCTGTCGATATTCCGCGGAGGCTACCGCGGCCCACTAATCGTCAATGCGGGTATCGCCCCTCGACGTGCAGCGCAGATTGTCAGCTCCGGCGAGGCCCACGCGGTCGCTTTCGGTCGTCTCTTCCTGGCCAATCCGGACCTGCCAGCGCGAATTCGGATGGACGGCCCCTATAACTCGCCACAGCATTTCGGGATGTATGGCGGATCGAATTCCGGTTATCTCGACTATCCTGAGCTTGAGAGCGGCCACGGGGAGCCGCTTCGGGAGACTAGCGGAGGCTGAACTTCCGAGACAACTGCCGATCCGTGCCTGATCGACGTCGCCGTGATGCGCCACCCGCCGACGACGTACGTCCACGACCTGGCCGGCGGCTCTGCTGCAGCAAGCGCGCGAAGGCCAACCGCCGCCGGCGGCGACCCTGCTGCAACTTGCGCCGCGCACGCGCGATCCGGATCCGGAGACCTGACATGAGCAACCTCTAATCGAAACTGCGTCCCATTACTCCTAATTATGCAACGACAGCCGCGGCCATTACTTTTTCGTCCGTCGGTTCCGACACGCCGACGGCAAGGCCGGCGCGAACCTCAGCATACTCGCAAGGCGGCGTGGCTTATCAACTAACGAGCAATTTAGGTTCATTCCTCGCAAGCTCGCGCTGCAATGAAAACGCCCATGTCCACGCCCCCAGCTAAGTTGATGAGCACAACCAAAAAAATGAGCGATGCAGATGAGGGCTTTTATGGCCGTCGTCTCAGTCAGCATCTCGGAATGGAGGGCGACTGTCTGTTACGCATCAAGCGGGCAGGACAGTTGGCGCTCGCAGCTACCCGCCTGACCTGCTCCCGCTTCGTTAGGCAGCGGACCGCAGTCATTCCTTCGGAGCCCGCTTTCAGCATTTTGCATCAACTCGGCGACCTCGAACGGCATTCCTGTTGGCTGGCGGGCAAGCCCAGATATTCGGGGGCCTTCGGGGCTGGCACGGTAAGCGTCATCGATTTAATGGATAACCCCCAATGCGAATTCTGGGGGCCGCTCGACGCCGTTCAATACTACGTCCCTCGAAGCGCTCTCGACGAATTCGCCCGTGAACACTGCGCCAAGCCCGTCGCCACGCTGAAGTGGAATCGGGATCAGCGCGATCCTTACCTCTCAACCTTGTCTAGCGTGCTTCTCAGCGCGGTCGAGCAGGAGCCGACGACCAACCAGCTTTTCGTCGACCAGATCGGCTTCAGCCTGCTCGCCCATTTCGCACAGACCTACGGGGGGATGCGCCCGCAGGAAGGCGCGGTCGGCGGAGGCTTGGCTCCTTGGCAGGAGCGCCGCGCCAAGGAAACAATGCGGGCTCGGCTCAGCGGTTTGACGATCGCCAACCTGGCCGCGGAGTGCAAATTGACGCCGAGCCATTTCGCGAGGTCGTTCCGGCGCAGCACCGGCGTCGCTCCACATGACTTCCTCTCGCAACTGCGCGTCGATGAGGCCAAGCGCCTCATGCTGAGCACGAAGCTTCCGCTTGCCGACATCTCGCTCATCTGCGGCTTCGGCGATCAGAGCTATTTTACCAGGGTGTTCTCGCGCAGCGTGGGGGCAAGCCCCGGAGCTTGGCGTCGAGCCCGGTCCGAGAGCTGACTGGAGCGCAGGGACGACTGCGACGTGCGTCCTGCAGTTCTTCAGACTAATCGATCGCCCAAGCCGCGCGGACCGACAGTGGCGAGGGGATTACTCTTGGTCCTGAAGGGCAGCGCATCCGCCCTCGTTAACGTATTCTTTCTCCGGCGAGCGATCCGGACCAAGGAAAATCGATGCGACCGATGTAGATTCCGCCAGTCCATACACTGACATTCGGGCGGAAACGCCCCGCAACTGGTGCTCACCGAGATATTCGACGTCTGGGCCGAGATGTCGGGCGACGGCCTCCGTCATGAGCAGATCCCGGCCTATCGTCTTGGTCAGCGCCTCGACGCGACAGGCTTCGTTGACGGCCGCGCCGATGACGGTGAAATCCAAACGATCCGGAGCCCCGACGTTGCCGAAAAAGACCTCGCCTTCGTGGAGGACAATGCCCGCCCGCAGTGAAAGGCCGCCTTCGGTATCGGACGTAACCTGCATTTCCCGATTGGATGTGTAGAGGTTGGCGATCGCCTCCTTCGCGGCCGAGACCGCCGCGTGCGACGCCTCGGCAGCGCCGACCGTCACCGGAAAGACGGCGAGCATGCCGTCGCCGATGAACTTGAGAGTCTCGCCTCCGTGAACGGCAACGGCGGTCGCCATCGCTTCAAAGTAGGCGTTTAGCAGCACCAGCATGTCGGCCGGCGCCAAAACGTCCGACATCTTCGTGAAATTTCTGAGATCCGAGACCCAGATTACGGCGCGAATCGAATCTCCGGCGCCACGCTTGATCGCGCCCTTGAGCACCTTGGCGGCGGCACCGTGACCGAGGTACGCGCCCAATGCGTTTTCGGAGATCTTCAACTCGCTGTGCCGTTGCACATGCAGGGCGAACAGTTGGAAGAGACGCCTCAAGCAATCTATCTCCGCCCCTGCAAATCCGCCAACCGCTTTCGTCGCGATCGTGATCACATTGCGCGTGTCCAGACCAGACAGAGGAATTGCCACGTAGTCCGTCATGCCGGCGGCCGCGAGCTCGATCATGATGGGAAACTCGGCCTGCGTCGACGGCTCGGTCGGCGTCCGACGGATCGTCTCACCGGTTTCGACGATGCGCTGGAGCGGATTCAGCCTGTAAGAATCGGAATCGATCGCGGCGTCCGCAACCCGCACTTCGTCGCAGAAACCATCGTCGACGTTCCAGACCCATGCGAATCCGACGAGCTGAGGGTGAAGAGTACCGATGTGCAGGGTGAGGCGATCGACCGACGATCCGGCGGCCATCATCCGACCGATAAGCTTGACCAAAAGGTCGATCATGTGCCGGTCGGCGGACGCCTCTTCCAATAGCCAGTCTTCGATCTCGACGAAGGTGTCCACGCCCGCGGCAACTAAGATCGGGCCGGCTCTACGCACGAATGCGACCGACTTGGGATAGGATCGGGGCGATGGATCGGTAGCTTCGAAAGCCATTTTATTTCCCTGTAGTATACACTTCGCGGCCGAAGCGCTCGTCGTGCCCATGGACAATTCGGATACGTTGGCGGTGATGCTGTCGGCCGCGGGAGGCCAAGTGGACCATCGAATCCTCCCGGCAGGGCACCAGCTCTCGCAGGCGGACATCGCGCTTTCGCGCGAATGGATCGCCGAACTGAAGCACGAAACGGCGGCCCAGTGAGACCGTTCGCGCACCTCCTCCGCCCTCGACCTCGGGAACGGAAAGGGGCGCCTAACCTTTTCCCCGCGTCGATTCATACAGGAACCAAGTCCTGCGTTCGGCTTCGTCGATCCAAGTTTCTATGAGGCTCGCCGAGGCCACATCGTTGTGCTCGTCACAGACCGCGTGTGCCTCGCGCAGCAACGTCGTCATCTGCTTGTTGTCATCGAGGAGCTCGGCGAGCATGTCTTCGGGGGTCACATAGGGCGCGTCATTGTCTAGAAGCCGTTGAGTGCGGCTGATGTGACCGATCGATCGGATCGTCGTGCCGCCGAGCTTGCGGACGCGCTCGGCGATGACGTCGGTCGTCGCGAATATCTGGTCGCCCTGCTCGTCGAGCAACAGAGTCTCGGAAGTGAGGCCCGGACATGTGCCAATGAAAGTTCTTGGCCTTCAGATAAAGCGCGAACATGTCGGCCAACAGCCCGGTGAGCGCCGCGGAGATATCTGTCGTCGCGTTATCGCCGAGGTCGGACGGAGTTCGGAGCGGCGCCAGCCGTGTGGTTTCAGGTGAATGGTCTTGCATCATTGTCTCCCAATCGACAATTCAGAGGTGAGCTGTCACATCGCTTCGCCAATCTCCTCACCAACTCACTTCGGCTCGGCGGGAGCAAGGAAGACGGCCGGCAGAGCGACGAGCGGCGGGAGTACGAAGCACCAGGTCCCTAGCGTCGCGTAGAGACAGGCGCCGGCGGCACATCCCAGCGCGAACGCCGTTACGCTCGCCGCCATCTTGCCGAGGCGCGGCTTGGCCGCAGTCAGCACAGACGCGGGCGCTCCCCTCAGTACGTCGGCCACGTCGATCATGATCTGGGTGGTGGTACCGGTCATCAAGGTACTCGGTGGTTCCGTACCCATGTGAATGCGGTGCGCAGCGTTCTGAATTGCCATCGCGGCAACCAAAATCATGCCAGTGCAGATCGCCTGCCAGCTATCGCCTTGGACGAACGGTCCGAACCGGACGGCGCAGACCGCGCCGATAGCCAATAGCAGCACCTTGAGCGCGAGCATCGAGCGGAAGATCGGCAAACCGATCGCGGGAAGAAAGAAGCTAAAAACCCGGGTGCCGATCACAACCAGGCAGAAGACGGGCAACGCCAAGAGCTTCGCCAAGGCGCCGGAAGTCCCGAGTACCATGGCCGCGCCGAATGTGACGAAATTGCCGGTGACGTGCGCGGTGAACAATCCCTGCAATGCGAGAAATGCCGCGGTGTCGACGAATCCCGCGTTCAGGCTCATCAGCAGCGGAAGGAGCAGTATGTGACGCGGCATTTCACCAGCCGTACTGGAGTTGGACGCCGACATAGTTGCTGGTGTGCCCACCTGCGCGGATGATCGTGTCACCGACGTCGAAATGCACCGCTTCGATGGCTCCCGTCAGATGGTCGTTGAAGGCATAATCGAGCCGGACCTGGCCGTACATGCCTGTCCAGTTGCTGCCCTTGCCTACCGTACCCGCAATCGGAACGTTGGGCTGGACGTAGATCGCGTCGGCCGTCGTCTCGCGCCATTGGAAGCCGACCGCCGCCAGCACTTTCAACCGCTCTATCGGATTGAACATGATGGCTGGTTTGACGTGCACCAGGTTTACATAGCCCGTGTAACCGGCAAGGGTGAAGTAGTACCCGTTGGGGAAGAGCGGATTGAACGTGCCGAGCGATCCATCTCTGGGGTTATGGTCGCCGGACGCGGCGTCGATCTGCAGCCCGACCCGCGGCTGCCACGGCACGCTGCTGAAAGTATAGCCGGTGCGCGCGCCGACGGCCCAAGCGCGAATGTCCGTCGTCCCCACCTGGCCTACTTGCCCCATAGCTTCGAGGTCCCAATCGAAGTTTTGAGCGTTGCCCGCGAAGCGGACGTCGAACACGTGTCGATGTTCTTCACCGGTCGCATCCAGATATTTGGCGTTGCTCCGTTCGTAGAGCGAATAGTAGCCAGACAGTTCCTTGTCGCCGAATACCTTGCGTTCGACCCTGAGCGTGCTGAATCTGAAGCTATCGTTGGACGTGTCGTCGAACGGCTGCCCATCGAAATACTGCACAGGACGGCTGACGAACCCGATGAAACGCCAGGCACCAGTCTCCCAGTCCGCCCAGAGCGCGTCGAACGACTGCCGGACGTTAGGCCCGTCCCGTGACGATACGAAGCGCTGCAAGTCGAAGGCAAAGTCCTGTCGCCCGGCCCGCGCCTTCAAGGTGCCGCCGGAGAACGTGTTGACGTATTCAAGGAAGGCCAGACGAAGATCCAGTCTATCCTGATCGACCGAAGTGACGTTGAACTTGTGAAAGGCCCGATCGTCCTCCAACTGAACGAACGCACGCCAGTTTTCGTTGAAGTGGATGTCGGCATGGACCTGCAACCGTTGCAGGAAGTAGCTATCTGACGGCGTATTGCTGGTGCCGAAGCCGGCCGCGTTGTTGCTCTCGAAGCGCTCGCGCAGCGTCGCGCCCAGCGAGATGTAGCTTTTCGGATCGGTCGCCCAAAGTGGAATGTACTTGAGCCCATCGAACGGCTCGGTGCGTAGCCTTGGATCGGCGAGAACCGACCAATCCTCCGCCCAGCGGTTCGCCTGGATAGCGGGCCGCTTCGGAAGCGCGGCGTCTCCGTCTTCCGCGAGTGCGCGGTCGGCTCCGACACCGACTGTCGCGAGCGCCAGAAGAATCCAGAAACCGCATAGATCAGCCCGATCCGCCATTGACGCTCATCAACTCCTACTTGCCGGCGGCCCGCGCTGCGCTCTTCTGCGCGAGCGAGTGGATCTCAGCGATGTAGCCGCCCGGGAACATGACAAACGCCGCAGAGCGGCCATCTGACGTGTAGGGTTCGACTAGCACCGTGGCGCCGGCTTCCTTCGCCTTGGCGACCGTAGCGGCGAGGTCAGCCACTTCATAGCCTGTCGTCTCTCGTCCGTACGGATAGGGCAGATGACCGTCCGTGACTAGTACGACCATCTTTCCGAAGGGGGACTCGATCCGGATGCGCCTGTAGGTGGCGTCTGACCTGCCGATCTCGGCGCCCGGCGCCTTTGCGTCGTCGGAGACAATCTTGCCACGGGAAAATGCAACGAAGCTCTTGGCGAACGCGGCCGCCCGGTCGGGTGAGACGTAGACGCGATTCTCGGGAATCCGCTCGAACGCTGCGTAATCGGGCTTCGTCGTGTGCCAGTAGATCTGCAGGTTGGCGCCGCCAGGCCACTGAATCACGGCATCGCGCCCGATGGGGTCAGGGAAAGTAGAAACGATCACGTCGGCGCCCGCTGCGCGGGCCGCTTTGATCGCCTCGTCCATATCGCTGACGAGATAGCCGTTGCGTTCCGCACCGAACGGAAACGGAATCGGGGTCTTGAAGCCGAACAACGAGACAGTGCCAACAGGTGTCTGCAGCAGTTGCGACGTCGTGCTGCTTGGGGTGGGCGTGACGGTCGCCACCACCTGCTTGGTGCTCTTGCCTCCGAAGGTTGCCAGGAAACTGGTCGCGAACTTGTCCACGTCCTCGGGCGCCACGTAGACGTGCGCCGTATCGTATTGGGCCGCGACCGCAACCCCCGCCTCCCTGGATTTCGGGGCGTCCTTGGCGAAGATCGGTGTCGCTGCGAGAGTCGCGGCAAACGCCAGAAGAGCTAGAAGCCTTGTTGATTTCATTGAGAAACTCCTTGGACGGCTTGAGATCGCGCAGCGCGGCTCGGATCCGACGAAGGCTCGTCGGAAACAATTGACACGATGACCAGTCCCGCAATTAGCCCGAGATGTTCGAAGAAGGCATTCGTCGCCATGAATTTCTCATGGCCACCCATCGTCCAGAATGCGTTGGCCGTCAGCATGGCGACGAATGTGAGGATGCCGAGCCCGCCGGCCCCCAGCCACACGAAGCGATTCAAGACAACCAGCAGAGAACCACCCAGCTCGACCACAATGGCAGTCGCGGCCCACAACCAACCCGGGTGCAGGCCGAAATGCGCCTGCTCGGCCGCTGCGACCGCAAAGTCGAGCAGTTTAGTCAAGCCGCCCAGCAAGTACGCGGACACCAGCAACAGCCTGGCCGCATGCCACAGGAGCGGCCAGCGAAGGATCGCGGAGATCCAGTTCGGCGAGTCCTCGGACGCCATGTCAAACAGCCCAGCAAGCGCAGCCGAGCGCTCCCCAGAAGCTCTTCAAATCGGAGATCGGCAACCGGCTGGACCACGCCGTGGCGTGATCGTGTCCGTGCACGCCGCAAGAATTCGCGCAGCCGCACATCTGCATGGCCTTCACCGCGAGGCCGCTTTGCGTCGACTTCTCCTTGTCGTCCGCCCAGGCCGCATAGCCGCCGAAGCGGCGGACCGGCGACCAGTCCGGCATGGCCGGCGGCGGAGTGATCGCCTCCAATTTCGAGAAGTCGCCTGCTCCGAACACGATCCTCCCGCCGACCATAGTCAGCAGAGATGTCGTATCTGCGATCTCGGCCTCGCTGCACGAGAAGTAATCGCGATCCGGTACGATGAGATCGGCAAGTTGGCCGACCTGGACTCGACCCTTGTTGCCCTCCTCGTTCGAGAACCACGTCACGTTCTCGGTCCACATGCGCAGCGCCGTCTCGCGATCCAGACAATTGCGCTGCGGTGTGATCCGCAGTCCGCCCACGGTGCGGCCGGTGACGAGCCAAGATAGCGCGACCCACGGATTGTAGGAAGCTACACGGGTGGCGTCGGTGCCGGCCGATATCTTGACGCCCTTATCGAGGATCTTCTTGACCGGCGGTGTCGCCTCGGCGGCCCCAGCCCCATATCGTTCGACAAAGTATTCGCCTTGATAGGCCATACGATGCTGCACGGCGATGCCGCCGCCAAGTGCCGCGATGCGGTCGATCGACTGGTCAGAAATCGTCTCGGCATGATCGAAGAACCAGTGAAGGCCTTCCAGGGGCATGTCCTGATTGACCCGCTCGAACACGTCGAGCGCCCGCGAGATCGTCTCGTCATAGGTCGCATGGAGCCGCCATGGCCATTTGTTCTGGACGAGAACGCGCACGACTTCCTCGAGCTCACCCTCCATCTCCGGCGGCATATCAGGTCGTGCGACGCGGAAATCCTCGAAATCGGCGGCCGAGAACACCAGCATCTCGCCGGCACCATTGTGGCGGAAGTAGTCGTTACCCTGCTTGTATTTCGACGTCTTCGTCCAGTTCAGGAAATCTTCCTTTTCGCCCTTGGGCTTCTGGGTAAAGAGATTGTAAGCGAGCCTGATGGTCAGAAGGCCCTCGTCATTCAGCTTCTGGATGACGGCGTAATCTTCGGGATAGTTCTGGAATCCGCCGCCAGCATCAATGGCGCCCGTGACGCCCAGGCGGTTCAATTCTCGCATGAAGTGACGGGTCGAGTTGACCTGGTAGTCGAAGGGCAGCTTCGGGCCCTTGGCCAGCGTGGCGTAGAGGATGTTGGCGTTCGGCTTGGCCAGCAACAAACCCGTCGGATTGCCCTTCGCGTCCCGCGTGATTTCACCGCCCGGTGGTTCCGGGGTGTCCTTGGTGTATCCGACGGCGCGCAGCGCGGCCCCGTTCAGGATGGCCCGATCGTAAAGATGGAGCAGGAAGACCGGCGTCTCCGGAGCGACTGCGTTGAGCTCGTCGATCGTCGGGAGCCGCTTTTCGGCGAACTGATGTTCGGTGAACCCGCCGACCACCCTCACCCACTGCGGCGGCGGGGTGACGGCGACCTGCCGCTTCAGCATATTCATCGCGTCGGCGAGCGAACGTACGCCGTCCCACCGGAGCTCCATGTTGAAGTTTAGGCCGCCACGGATGATGTGGAGATGGTTGTCGATCAGGCCGGGCAGCACACGGTGACCTTTCAGATCGACGACTTTCGTGGTGGGGCCGGCGAGCTTCATGACCTCATGGTCGTGCCCGACGGCGACGAAGCGGCCGTCGGCGATGGCAACCGCGGAAGCGGTCGGATTCGAGCGATCGAGAGTAGTGAACAGGCCGCGGTGTAGAATGACATCGGGCGTAGCGGTCATGATTGCTTCTCCAGGGCCTCTAACGTGGTCGTTTTTGTGGATTGCTCGCTGTGGCGCCCAGGCAACATCCCGAACATGTGCGTCGCGCTTTTTGCTTGATGCCAAGCGGACGCCAGCCCATGGCCGGACAGCAACTGCCGAGCAACTGGAACGATCTGCTCGCCTGCGAGGATGCCAAGCAGACCGACCAGTGCGACCAACGGAGGCGCGGGTGAGCGAACGTTCATCAAGCTGTAAATGACGCCGACCAGAAGGCCGGCGCCAAGGGACAACAGGTAGATTTTCATCCCGGATATCCGCGATTAGAGGAACTCTAGCCGGCCTTTGCGCCACCCTCGGAAGCATGTTCGCCGAGCGCCCACTTCGAGAAGCGGATCTGAATTCCGTAGGGCGAATGCGCGCGCTGAATATCCATCATCCCTTCGTAGGTCTCGGTGCGCGCCCAGTCTTGCTGAAGCTCGTAGGCATACTGGGACGAAGTGATGGGGACCGCGCCAGCCTGAATGGCGCGCTCCATTGCGCGGTTATGCGCTTCGAGGGAGAGGTCTCCGCAAGCGTCGGCGGCGATATAGATTTCGTAGCCTTCCTTGAGCATGTCCAAGGTCGGAAAGATTACACACGCCTCGGTCCAGAGACCGGCCAGCACGAATTTCTTGCGACCGGTAGCAGCGACCGCCTTGCGGAAGTTCGCATCGAGCCAGGAATTCATCGACGTGCGGTCGATGACGTCATGCTTCGGAAACAGCGAGGTGACTTCCGGAATGAACGGTCCGGAGAACGAATCACGCGCAACCGTAGTCAGCACGGTCGGAATCTTGAAAAGCTTGGCAGCCTTTGCCAGGATCTGAACGTTGTTAATCGTGACCAGGCGGTCGTGCGATTGAACACCTTGGAACATGGCCGGCTGATAGTCGATCAGCGCAATGGCGCTATTGTCCGGGGTGAGCATATCGAGTTTCGACATCGAGGGATCTCCTTGCGATCGTGACCGATCGGCGAAAGCGGATGGGTGCAAGCGAGGCCATCCTGAACCCTGACCGTCGCCGGAGCTTGGACGATTTCGTCGTCGCTTGGACTCCGGCCCGATGTCCGTGTGCGACCATTTGCCGAACATGCCGCGTTCCCGCCGGCGCATCCAAGATCGCCAGCATGTCCAAAGGACGAGCAGATAGTCCAAGCCAAATGCCCCCACTTTCGCGACGTTTCGCGCGTAGGAGGACCGAGGCGTCGAAAGGCGACGCACCGGCCTTGTCATGCGCCAAAGGAGCGATCGATGGCCTTGCTGAAACTGCGGGACGGTACCGAGCTTTATTACAAGGACTGGGGAAGCGGAAGACCGGTTCTGTTCAGTCATGGTTGGCCGCTGAGCGCCGACATGTGGGACGCGCAGATGCTATTCCTGGCCGAGCGCGGCTACAGGACCGTGGCATTCGATCGCAGGGGATTCGGCCGCTCCAGCCAACCCTGGACAGGTTACGACTACGATACCTTCGCCGACGACATCGCAGAACTCATCAAGCATCTCGAGTTGAAGGAAGTTACGCTCGTCGGATTCTCGATGGGCGGCGGAGACATCGCCCGCTACGTTGCCCGACACGGCTCCGCTCGCGTCTCGAAGTTCGTGCTGCTGAGCTGCGTCACGCCATTGTTCGTCAAGACCGCGGACCACGACGGCGTCGACAAATCGGTATTCGACGGCATCAAGGCCGGCCTGATCAAGGATCGTCCGCAGTTCCTCGACGACTTCAATCCCCTCTTTTACGGGACCAACCACGGCATGAAGGTGTCGCAGGGCGTGTTCAAGCAGACGCTCCAGATCGCTCTTCAGGCCTCGATCAAGGCCACACTCGATTGCGTGACTGCATTCTCTGAAACTGACTTCCGGCCCGACATGGCTAAGATCGACGTCCCCACGCTTGTGGTCCATGGCGAGGACGACCAGGTCGTCCCGCTCCCCTTTACCGGCAAGCTGGCCGCGGAGATGATCAAAGGCGCCCAGCTCAAGACCTATCCGGGCGCTCCGCACGCCACCACGACGACGCACGTCGATCAGGTCAACGCAGACCTGCTCGCATTCCTGAAGGCTTAGCGGAGAAACCACATGGCGTCGAACCCCCTCCACCTACTAGAACCGAAGGACTGCGTCCTGCTTCTGGTCGACCAACAGGCGGGCCTGGCGTTCGGAGTCGGATCGATCGACCGCCAGGTCCTTATGAACAACGTCGTCGCGCTCGCGAAGACCGCGACGGTGTTCGGCCTGCCTGTCGTCGCATCGACCTCGGCGACAAAGGTGTACAGCGGTCCACTGATGCCGACCGTCAAGTCGGCACTACCGGGCGTCGAACCAATAGATCGCTGCAGCATGAACGTTTGGGAGGACGAGAAGGCGCGCGACGCCGTCCTTGCCACCGGCCGCCAACGTCTTATCGTGTCGGGCCTGCTCACCGAGGCGTGCGTGACGTTCGCCGTTTTGTCGGCGCTGTCGGCTGGCTTGGAAGTCTATGTCGTCGGCGATGCCTGCGGAGGTCTCACTCCCGCAAGCCACGAACTCGCTCTTAGCCGGATGGAAGCCGCCGGCGCTCGCCTGACATCGTGGATTCAGATTTTGCTCGAAATGCAGCGCGACTGGTCACGACACGAAACCTACGATGGCGCTCGCGCCATCGTAGAATCACATGCCGGCGGATACGGGATCGGATTGGCTTATGCCCGCGATATGATCCGACCCGCCTGAGGCATCGCGGCCCGGACCTAGCCTTCGGTCCGGGCTCGCCGCCAGGCACCGGGACTTGCTCCCACGCTGCGCGAGAAAACCCTTGTAAAGTAGCTTTGATCGCCGAAACCGCAGATGAGCGCTATGTCGGCAAGCGGAAGCTTCGTGCTCAGCATCTGACGTTTGGCTTCTTCGATCCGAAGTTGCGAGAGGAATTCGTGCGGAGCGATGCCCGTACTGCGCCGGAATGATCTTGCGAAGTGGCTGGGCGTCAGTTTGCACTCCGCAGCTACGTCGGCGATCGTCAGGCCGCTGGCAAGCCGTGCCCGCATAATCTCTTTGGCGCGACGTTCCTGCCAGGGCGCAAGACCTCCACCGACCGCGCTATCCTGGGGACGCATACCGCCGTAGGTCTGCGCAAAATGGGCGATCAAGCTCAATCCAATCTGGTCGATGAAGAGCTGATTGTTGGCCGGATCCTGCTCGACAGCACTGAGAAGCACGCTCGACAATGTCGAAAGATACGGGTCGCGCTGATCCCTGCCCCATTTGAGCGTCGCCACCGGCTTGGCTCTATGTTCGCGGGCGAATTCGTCGAGGGCGCGCGTCGGAACGTAGTATTGGACGGCATCGAACGGACCCCTGAATTCGCACTGGGGGTTATCCATCAGATTGGTGATGCTGACCGTGCCGGCGCCGAAGGCCCCCGAATATCTCGGCTTACCAGCGAGCCAGCATGAGTGCCTCTCGAGATCGCCCAGTTGATGCAGAATACTGAAGGCTGGCTCGGAAGGAATAGGGGCCGTCCGTTCTCGAACGAAACGAGAGCAGGTCAGCCGCGTCATTGCGAGCGCCAACTGCCCCTCGCGATGGACGCGAAGCACACAGTCGCCCTCCATACGGAGGTGCTCACTGAGACGACGACCATAGAAGCCGCCGGAGTTGCTATCAGACTCTTCCCTCATTAGAACGTCCATAGCCACCCCTTATCGATCGCGTCCGCACAACGATTTTCTCTTAGAGAGCTAATCGTCTTCGTTCAAGAGTCCGATCCGATGTCCTCCGACAGCACGCGTGCTTTTCGAAAAACGTCGCCGGAAAGGAAACGATGCCTCACGATAGGTGAAGAAACTCGGACTTGATAATCCATCCACACTCCACATTATTTGTGAAATTGTTTCATAGATGGTCATGACATGGACAACCGGATCGGCGAAATGCAGGTCTTTCTCCGCGTAGTGGAGGCTGGCAACTATTCCGAGGCAGCGCGCCGCCTCTTGATGACTCCGTCAACGGTCAGCAAGCTTATCGGAAGAATCGAGGAGCGGCTCGGCGTGCGACTTTTTGAGCGTTCGACGCGGCGTTTGGCGCTGACCGCCGAAGGGCGGATGTATCATGAGAAAAGCCTGGCGCTTGTTGCCGAACTCGATGGGATCGAACGGGGAATTTCCAGGGGGGCCGCGACGGCTGGCGGGACAATTCGCGTTAACTCGACCATCTCGTTCGGTATCCTAGGTCTCGAACCGTTGCTTCAGGCCTTTTGGAAAGCTCATCCCGGAATCGTGGTTGATATTTCGCTCTCTGACGAGGTCGTCGATCTCTATCTCGACCGGACGGACGTCGCCTTCCGCGTGGGCCCTCTGCAGGATTCGGCGATGGTCGCGAGACGTATCGGGGTCGTAAAGAGGCGGATCGTCGCATCGCCTGACTACATCGACCGCATGGGCGAACCCAAAAAGGTCGAGGATATTTCTCGTCACAAGTGCCTAGGGTTCAACTTTCGACGGTCCGCGCCGGTCTGGCCACTGAAGGAGAGCGGCCGTATCGTGGACCGGATGGTCAATGGCCCTCTCGTCGCGAACAATGCCCAAACCCTGAAAAGAATGGCCATCGCGGGCGTGGGCATTGCCAGGCTCGCCGACTATCACATCCGCGATGATATAGCCGCTGGCCGACTCATCGAAGTGCTCAATGGCGCTGTTGGCGACGACGAGCAGATCCACGCGCTCTATCACGGTGGGCCTCGTCTCCCCTTCCGGGTGAAAGCTTTCCTCGACTTCGTCTGCCCTCGCCTCACGGATTTCATGGAGGGCAGGACCACTCATGAAAAGTCTGCAGAAAACGCAGTCCCGAAGGGAAAGGCGAAGCGATCCGCTAGGGCGCCTAGCTGAGCGGAGGTAGAATCGCCTGCAATTCGGGGCGCCGATCTTCGAGGAAAGCGGGCAACTTGAGATGTTCCCCTAAGCGCTCCGGCGCTTCGTCAACCGCGAATCCGGGGCCGTCCGTGGCGATCTCAAAAAGGACCCCACAAGGCGCACGAAAGCCTACCGCGCTCAGATAGGTTCGCTCGATCGGATCGCTTACCGCCATGCCATATTCCGAGCGCAGCTTCTCAACCATCTCTGACCTATCGTCGATATCCCGCGAGCGAAAGGCAACGTGGCGGATGGTACCTCCGCCGAGCCGCCCCCGCGAGGACTTCCCTATCACGCGCAAGGTGATGGCACCTCCCGGTCCGCCGTGCGCAGCCAAGCGAATAGAGCCATCCTTCCTCGAAACAAGCCCGAAGTCGAAGACCGTCTGAAGAATGTCGATCGTCACATCCTCCTCGCGGACATTTAGCGTCACATGATGAAGGCCGTCGAGCGGGCAACCTGTTGGCCCGTCTTGATATAGCTCCGACAATGGATCATCCAATGTCTCGACCAATGCCAGCGATGTTCCGTCGGGGTCCACGAAACAGAGCATTCGCTCTCCGAAGGGTGACACCTGCCACTTGCTGGGTACCCCACACGAATCCAGTTGATCGGCCCACCGACCGAGGGAATTTGGGGGCGCCCGAAAAGCGGTCTGAACGACTTCGCCGGCCCCGACCAATCCCGCTGTCACGCAATTCCAGGCAAGGGTGCTTAACACAGTGCCGGGAGATCCGAGATCGGCGCCATAATAGACGTGGTAACTGCCTGGGTCGTCATAGCAGACGGTCTTCTTGACTCGCTTAAGCCCAAGCACATTTCTATAGAAGTCGGCAGCGCGCCTTACGTCGCCGACGATCGTCGTAACGTGGTGAATTCCTCGCGCGCTCACTTGGCTAATTCCCAATCCGCGACCCCGAGGCCGCCCGGTGCGTCATACCTGCGTTGCCGGCCTTTGCTCCTCGTTCCGGATGCCGGTCGTAGCGCATACACACCCCGGAACCTGACCACGCGTCTTGGACTTTCTCCCGATAACCAAACCGTTGCCGAGGCAATTGTAGCTTTTTTTGCCGCGGCGACGCAATCGTGCAAAGCGCGCTGAAAACCTGCAATGACTCCCCCACCGATCGGCTTAACGATTGCGATCCGAAACCGTACCGGGGCGCCAGATCCGTGACCACTATCCATCGGACCACGTGCCGTGCCAACGGCATCAGGCAATTCTACCTTGAAGCGGGGACCGGTCCGCCGGTCGTGCTTCTCCACGGCTTTCCCGAGACCAACTTCGCTTGGCGGTTCCAGATTCCGGCGCTTGCGCCCCACTACCGGGTGATAGCGCCGGATCTTCGCGGATACGGGGAAACCGACAAGCCCGCGAGTGGCTATGACAAGCGGACAATGGCCAATGACATCGTCGAGCTGCTGAGGGCGCTCGGGATCGGACGGGTCGCACTTATCGGGCATGACCGTGGTGCTCGGGTCGCGACTCGCCTCGTCAAAGATCATCCCGATATCGTCGATCGCCTGGTCGTGATGGACAACGTCCCCACGCGAATAGTCGCGCGCGAAATGAAAGCCAAGGTCGCCCGCGAATACTGGTTCTTCATGTTCCACCAGATTCCGGATCTTCCGGAGGCATTGATCGCGGGTCGGGAAGACATCTGGCTTCGGCACTTCTTCTCAGATTGGTGCCACGATCCATCGACCATCACGGGCGAGGCGTTTGAAACCTATGTGAAGGCCTACAGAGCGCCCGGCGCGATCCGGGGCGCGATGGCCGATTATCGTGCGAGCGCGGAAGATGTCGCGCAGGATAGCGAGGACGCCGACAAGAAGATCAAATGCCCCGTGCTCTCGCTCTGGGGACAGGATTTCGGCGCTGTCGGTCGCCTGTTCGATATGAAGGCGATCTGGAGCGAAATGGCCGAGAATCTCACTGTGGCTCCCATCGAACGCTGTGGTCATCTTCCACAGGAAGAACAGCCGGAAATCGTCAACAAGATTCTTCTGAGCTTCCTCGAAGGTTGGAGCGGCTGAGTCCGCGAGGCTCGCGCGCAATCCCTCTTGAGATCGGACAAGACGAGCTCGCGACACCGGGCGATGCTCGAGGGCATCCGGATCGGATACCCAAACGGCAACAATGCGATGCCTTCGTTCGCCTCGGCATACTCCGACGAAGAGATCGCCGCGGTCCGCAACTACGTCATCGGACACTTCGACGGCAAGCAACGCACGGCCGGGGCGCCGCTGCCATGGTTGGCGCGGCTCGCGACTGAGCCACCGACCCCAGGAGACAAAGATGAGACCTGTTTCGATTGTGATGTGCCTGGCGCTGGCGCTCCTGTCCCGTGACGCAGCGTACGCCGCAGCCCCCCAAGTTCGGACCCAGGCGCCCGGCTTCTACAGAATGATGCTCGGGCATTTCGAGATAACCGCCCTACTCGACGGCACCCATTCCTTTCCCGTCCACGAAGTTATGACGCGGAACGAGACGACACCGACCGGAGAACGAAGGGCCGTGAAACTCGCGGAAACTCATGCCGGCAAGGCCGAGGCGCTCCTTGCCGCTTCCGATCTTCCCGCTCCGGTCGAGGGCTCGATCAACGCCTTCCTGGTGAACACCGGAGTGAAGCTCATTCTGATCGACAGCGGTGCCGGCAGCCTTTACGGCGCGTGCTGCGGGCATCTGTTGGAGAATCTGAGGGCGGCCGGATACACCCCGGAACAGATCGACGAAATCTATCTGACTCACCTTCACGCGGATCATGTGGGAGGCATCGCGCCGCAAGGAAAGCCGGCGTTTCCCAACGCCGTCATAAGGGTAAACCAGAAGGACCTGGACTACTGGCTCGACGTCAAGAACGAGAGCGAAGCTCCCAAGTTTCTCAAGCCCATGTTCGAGGGCGATCGCGCCTCCTTGAAGCCTTACGTGGAGACCGGCCGGCTGAAGCCGTTCTCCGAAGGCCAAGAGATTTCCGCAGGAATTCGCGCCATCCCGACTCCCGGGCACACGCCCGGCCACACGTCCTATGAAGTGACCAGCGAAGGCAAGACGCTTCTGGTCTGGGGCGATCTTGTCCACGTGGCGCCGATTCAGTTTCCCGACCCGGCCGTCACGGTGACTTACGATAGCGATCCGATGTCTGCCGAAGCGGAACGAACAAGCGTCTTCGCACAGGCCGCAAGGAGCGCAACCTGGATCGCGGCAGCGCACATCGCATTTCCTGGTATCGGGCATATCCGATCGGTCGACGGACGCTTCGAATGGTTGCCGGCGAACTATACCACGGAGCTCAAGCCGATTAACTAACCCAGGCCATCGCCGGGCGTGATCGCAAAAACGCGCGGCGGGTCCAGTCGCCGGTGTGCCTTCGCATCGAAACATCAACCGAGGAGAACAATGACCTTCGCATTCGAACCGACCAATTGGCATATTGTACCGGAACGAACTTTCGGCGAGCTCAAGCTTGGCGAAATCTTCCGCGCGCCAAGTCGCACACTGACAGACGCACATGCCTCCGCCTTCCAGACAGTGTCGTGTGACAATCATCCGATCCACTACGACGTCGGCTACGCAAAGCGGTTTGGCCATTCGGCTCCGGTCGTACACGGCTTGCAGGTCCTTGCCTTTACCGCTCCCGGCGCTACGTTACTGCCGCACACCTTCGGCTCGATCTTCATCGCATTCACCGAACTCTCGGTGAAGTTTCTCAAAGAGGTCCATGTCGGCGACACGCTCTATCCCGCACTGGAGATCGTTGCGCTGGAGCCTATGGCCGACAAGGGCGAGGTGACCACCGACGTTACGGTTCACAATCAAAATGGCGAGCTCGTTTTGTCCGGCCAGCACTCCTACTTGCTCAGGACGACCTGAGCGCGATGGTTCAGCCGTGTCGCCGATCGCGTGGCTCACCCATGGAGTTTTGCTCGGATATGACCGCGGTGCGGACGCGGCGGAAGCGCTTGTGTGCGGGTGAGCGCGGGAGCCAGCGTCGTCAGATCCCGCACATCATGGCAACGTGACAGAAAGCGAAGAATTCGCCGACCGATAAGGAATGGTAAAATGCCGCGATGCATCCACATGAACTCCCGAACGGTCAGGAGAGTGTCGCCCAGCGCCCCAGGCTGCGAGGAGTGTCTCAAAACAGGGAGCTGGTGGGCGCACCTTCGGCTATGCCGCGAATGCGGTCACGTCGGATGCTGCGACCAATCTCCCAACCGGCACGCCACCGCACATTTCCATGCGACCAAGCATCCGATCATGGAAGGCTATGACCCGCCCGAGGGCTGGGGCTGGTGCTACATCGACAAGACGATCGTCGACCTTCCCGACCAGACACCACCTTCCGGACCGACGCCATGAGCTTGCCGAACGAAAATCGCGCCTCCCCCGAGTCGACAACCGCCCCCACCATGTCGCCTTGGGTCGCCTTCCGCTATAAGACGTTCACGGTGGTGTGGATAGCGACCGTCGTCGCCAACGTCGGCACCTGGATGTACAACGCCGCGTCCGGATGGCTGATGACCAGCCTCGCTGCCGATCCGCTCACCGTGTCTCTGGTCCAGGTCGCGAGTAGCCTCCCGATGTTTCTGTTCGCGCTGCCGGCCGGCGCGCTGGCGGACACCGTCGACAAGCGCCGCTTGCTGATCGGTTGTGAAATCGCCCTCACTTTCGTCGCGGCAGCAAGCGCTGTGCTCGTCGAACTGAATCTTGTCACGCCGCCCGTCCTGCTCCTGTTCACGTTCCTGCTCGGCGCCGGCGCTGCGTTCACCGCGCCGGCGTGGCAGTCGGTCGTACCCCAACTTGTGCCGAAGAAGGATCTGGCCGCGGCCGTCGCCAGCAACGGCGTCGGAGTCAACATCAGCAGAGCCATCGGGCCTGCGCTCGGCGGCGTGGTCATCGGTGGATTGGGTATTGCGGCGCCCTTCTGGTTCAACGCGCTGAGCAATTTCGCCGTGATCGGCGCCCTTCTCTGGTGGAAACCGACTCCCTCCCTGGGCAGCGGGCTGCCGCCGGAACGTCTCGCTGGCGCCATGGTGGTCGGCTTTCGTCACGCGCGCTACAATCCGAACCTTCGAGCCACCTTGCTCAGGGCCGTGGCGTTCTTTTTCTTCGCGAGTGCCTATTGGGCGCTGCTCCCACTCGTCGCTCGCAATCAGATTGCGGGCGGCCCCGAGCTCTACGGTGTTCTACTTGGAGCCATCGGCGTCGGTGCCGTCGTCGGTGCCTTCACGTTGTCATGGTTGAAGACGTCTCTCGGACCAGATCGGCTTGTCGCGGCAGGAACCGCCGGCACTGCACTGAGCCTGGTTCTCTTGGGTGTCGCGCATCAGCCGGGACTGGGTATCGCAGCGTGCCTTGTCGCGGGCATCTCATGGATCGCCGTCCTTGCGACCATCAACGTCTCGGTCCAGGTCTCACTGCCCGATTGGGTCCGCGGGCGCGGCTTGGCAATGTTCGTCACTGTCTTCTTCGGGGCGATGACGGCCGGCAGCGCGCTTTGGGGACAGCTCGCCTCGGGACTGGGCCTGCCAGAGGCGCATTTCATCGCCGCAGCGGGCGCAATCGCAGGGATCGCACTGACCTGGCCTTGGAAGCTTCAGGGCGGCGCCAGCATCGACCTTGCCCCTTCGATGCATTGGCCGGCGCCGATATTGAACATCGAAGCCGAAGCCGACCGCGGGCCCGTGCTCGTCACGGTCGAGTATTTGATCGCCCCGGATAAGCGCGACACGTTCCTTCCCGCCGTCATGGCGCTGGGCCTACAGAGACGGCGGGACGGCGCCTATGCCTGGGACATCTTCGAGGATGCGGCCCAAAGCGGACGTTTCCTGGAAACGTTCATGGTGGCGTCCTGGCTCGAGCATCTTCGACAACACCAGCGCGTGACTAATGCGGACCGGGTCGTTCAGGACGCGATCCGCAATTTCGGCGCCACGGCCGAGCCCAAGGTTACTCACCTAATCGCCGCGCGCCCGCCTTCCGAATGATCGGCCCTTGGAGAGCACTTCGATCGTTCGGTTCTTTATCGTTCGGGCTTGGTCATCGCTGTCTTTCAATGCGCATCGGTACACCCGTTCATGTAAATCGGCGCGATGGAATGCCCCCATCTAGTTTAATGACAACAGTGGCTTATCGTGCCGATCGGCGTCGGGACCGCACGCCGATTCACACTTTGGGCTCGCCCACGTGTTCCATGCGGGGCCTCCGGTTGGGCTTCTCCGGAGCGACGAAAGTCACCTTGGAACGGTCAGTCCGAAGATCGGTTGCTCTGGAGCAATCGTAGGAGGGTCGCATGGATATAAAGGAAACCTCGGCAATGACGGAAGCCTCGGGGCTGACAGGCGACCAAGATGGTACCAGGCAAGCGTCGACGAAATCGGACCTCGCGGGGCAGGCCAGCCGGCGCTCGCCACTTCAAAATGGTGATGCGGTGGCGGAACGGCTGCGCGAGATGACCGTGAAGGCGCCGCTGCAATCCCTGTGTGTAGCGTTTCTGCTGGGCGTCTGGGTCGCGCGCCGGCGCTAGTAGGCCCTTCTTGGTGACCGGAGAACTTCGTGATGCCAAACGCCGTCATCTTCGATCTCGACGGGAGTTTGTTGGATTCGGTCGACCTACATGCGCTGGCTTGGCAGGAGGCGATGCTCAAGTTCGGTCACGACGTGACCTTCGCGCAGGTGCGCGGCCAGATCGGAAAGGGTGGAGACAAGCTCATCCCGGTGTTTCTCTCCGAGACGGAGCAGCGTAATCATGGCAGCCAGCTCGAAGAGTGGCGCGGGCAGCGTTTCAAGTCGTTCTACCTCCCGCTCGTCCGCCCTTTTTCAGCGGTGCCAGATCTTTTGCGCCGCGTGTGTGGCGCTGGGCTTCGCGTCGCACTCGCTTCCTCGGCCAAGAAGGACGAGCTCGAAAAGTATCTCGTTATCGCGGGAATCGCCGATCTGGTCGACGTTGCGGCCTCGTCCGAAGACGTCGACGAATCCAAGCCGGCGCCGGATATCTTTGAGGTTGTGCTTAAGAAGCTAGGCATTGAAGGCCGCGAAGCGATAGCAATCGGCGATACGCCCTACGACGCCACTGCGGCCGGCAAGGCCGCTATCCCGACGATCGGAGTCCTCTGCGGCGGGTTTGCCGAAAGCTCGCTGCGGGAGGCCGGCTGCGTCGAGGTCTATCCGGGTCCAGCCGCGCTGTTCGCGCGCTTCGACGAGGCGCTGCTGGCGAAGTAATCGAGCCTCCTCGAGACTGGTTCCGATGATGTCGCTTCGCCCGAGACGGTCATCCAAGGTCAGGATCGCTGACCCCATCTCGATTCGCATATCAGGAAAACTCCGCTACTATACGCTTTTCCCGCACCGGGGCATCTCATGTTCGACACCGCCACCACCGCGCTTTTGCGGCGGCCCTGGACGAAGTTTGCGAAAGCGTTTCGGCGCGCGAGACCGGAGCGCGTACGCAGGTCGCCTCAAAAATGCTAGAAGCAGCCACCCGTGGAGAGATATCGCCCGAAGGCCTCAGGCAGGTAGGTCGCGAGGCCCTTTCCGTAGCGCCGACCATGTGGCGCTGAGGGGCGAGGCGCAGCCGTGAATTTTCAGGTCACGACGTTGAAGATCTTGGTGAGTTACCCGGATGGATTCGCCGTGATGGACGACATCAAGCGCGACATGGCGATCCTGGCGACCAGTGGCCGGGACTGGGCCGACCGGACTAAGCGCTTGGCTGCGCGCGTGCCGGACCTCGACATATTTTCGCAACGGTTGGTCGATCGCGAAAGCGGCGGGTGGAAGATCACGGACAAGGGGCGGGCCGTACTCGAGTTGATGGAGGCGCGCACCGGCCTTGATCAGCCGGTGGAGGCTTCGGCCGAGAGGGGCGATACGCCCGTGCCTCCATTGCCGCCGCTCGTGGAGCGCGCAAAGCGACGGCGAGAACGGCGTGAGCGTCGTCGCGAAGGGCGCGAACGAGCAAGAGTGACCGCGTCCTGAAGGGCGCGAGCTCTTCAGAAGGGCGTAAAATCCAGCCCGTAGCTGAATGCGGCGACGAGCGAGAGCAGCAGTCCCAGGCCGCAAAAGATCGCGATGGTCTTGAATTCCTCGGCGCCCGCAGTCGAACGGACTACGCTGGGCGCCAGTCTTGCCTCTGCATCCATCTGTCGATCCCTTCCGAAGAAGTTGGCATCCTAGCGGAGTTCGCCCGGGGCGCGTGTGAACTGGCTCTCAGTCGGCGTCGCCGAAGTCGCCGTGACCGAGCGCGGTTATGGAACGGCGCCCGTTCCGGCGACTTGATCCGCATGACCATTCGAGAATTCGGAGAGCACCATGAAAGCAGTTCTAGCGGCAGCGTGCGTTCTCGCGCTCGCCTCGATCTCGCCGGCGGAAGCCAAGGGGTGCATCAAGGGCGCCATCGTCGGCGGCGTCGCCGGCCACATGGCCGGACATGGCAATCTCGGGGCCGCGGCCGGCTGCGCAATCGGCCATCACTAAGCCAACAAGCCGGACCCGAACAACTCGAACGCTCAGGCGCCGGCCGCCTCAGAAGTAGCGTCCTTGGCTTTTCCCCGGATGTCAGGCCTCGCCAGGTCCGGAAAGGAATGATGCCGTTGGTGTCGTGCGCGGCACCGGCAGAGGGCGCTCGGTCCCTCTGTCGTGCGGACACTCTGGAAGGATGTCGGCCAGCGGTTGCTGAACGACACCTGCACGCAGCGGACCGGGCGCCATGAGGAAGACGGCTGCTGGGGCCGTGTTCTAGTAGTCGCCGGCGCGGCCGGAGACGGATGCTGCCATGGCACCGAAGCACCACCCGACGCCGGGCGGCGTCGACCTTCTGGATTTCGACCACCCTGGCGCAGCGCCGGCACCCCACCCTCAGAATATGTTGAGGAGTTTCGCTCGCCCGCAGCGCCCCTCCGGATGGGGCCGACCGAGCCTCGGCGCGAGGGTCGTCCAGGAGCGCCTGCCAGTATTCCGCGGGCAGATCAACGTCCGGAGCCAATCCGGGCTTCTGCGGCCCGTCTCTGCCGACGAGAGAGGCCATCTTATCAATCTGCCTGGGGGTCGGCATGCGCCAGCTCGCGGGTCGGTCCGTCATGCTGCCCAGAAGCCAGTGTCCGGTGCGCGGCGTAAGTCCGCCTGACGCGCGTTTTGCGCTCGCCTTGAAGGAGCTCTGCATGGACATCGACATCAAGAGGGCCGGGTCTCGCCCCTCTCAGAAAGTTCAGAAGACTGGTTCGCCGGCACGGTTCGAATCGACCCGCTATTCCAGCGCCGGACCCCGGCCCGGGCAAGCGGAGCCCAAGTCACGTTCGAACCCGGTGCCCGCACCGCCTGGCACACGCATCCACTTGGACAGACGCTCATCGTGACGTCGGGACTCGGGTGGGTGCAGCGCGAAGGTGGCCCTGTCGAGGAAATCCGGCCGGGTGACGTCGTGTGGTTTCCGCCGGGCCTCAAGCACTGGCACGGCGCCTCGCCGACGACCGCGATGACGCACATCGCTATCCAGGAGGCGCAAAACGGGAGTCCGGTGACTTGGATGGAGAAGGTGAGCGACGATCAATATCTGAATGGTGGGGAGGACGGCATGGATGTGAAGGAAGCCTCGGCAATGACGGAAGCGTCCGGACTGACCGACGATCAGGACGGTATCGAGCAGACTTCCGGAGCGCGCCGGCGACCGCTCCAGTCGCCTTCCTGCTCGGAGTTTGGTTCGCCGTCGGCGCTAAGTTAGGGGAAGCCGCGACCCTGCACGATCCACTGCAAGGAGCGTCCATAGCCGAAGAATAACGTTTCGCGATGGCCGGGTGGCATGGGCATATGCGCGACTACTAATGCGATCAGGAGGGGTTGTCCTAATCGCATTCTCAGCAGTCAATCTCACTCAAGATGGATGTCGCTCAACGGATCCGGCATTCCCGATGCTGAATAGAGTTCGCCATTTTCCATGAAGAACATGGTGTTCTTCGAGACTTTCGTAGCGTGCTTCATGAGCAAGCTGCGGCCAGTATCTCCAAACGTCGCGGCGGTCATGTGCCCGGGTCCGCGATACATGTAGCCCATACCTGCCTTGAAGTCCCAGCAGGCCTGCGAGAGCGCTTGGCTTGAGATGAACGCGAGGGAAGTCGTTGCGATGATAAGCTTTGTTGGACGAGCCATGAGAGAGTTCCCTGTTTGATTACGAAGACATGATTGAGGCACGGCTAGTCTCACGCTTACGAATTCTCGATTGCTCCGGACCTGATCGCCCCGGCTTTGTCGATTTCAATGGCGCCGCTGCTACTCGGTCTGCACCTGCACTGGCGCGCCAAACTTTTGGTCGACCATCCCTCCGACGATGACCAGATAGCGCCGCTGCGCCGGTTCGCTGTTCTGTACGATCTGTCGGATCGGTCCAACGGCGTTCACGACGGCCGATCCTGCCGGATTCGTCATGAATCCAGCCAACGGCTCGACCGATCCTTCGCCCGTTCGTTGGTTCGACAGCGCGAGCACATAGGGGTGTCCCGGCAGCAATCCAGTCACCGAAGCCTCCAGCACTTGGGTCAGCCCTTGATCGAAAAGCGATACGCTGGTGGGCGACTTGCTTGCTCCGCTGCCGCCATTGACAGGCGCAAGGATCAGGTGCGCCGCTTTGCCCGCGAGACCGAGCGGTTGCAGTCCCATTGCTGCTGCCGGATGAGGAAAGAAGTCTTCGATTTTTCCCGAAGCCGTCATCGCCGAATTTCCGGCGCTCATGGCGGGCACGGCGTTCGAGACGTAGGCGAGCGCCTGAGGCGCCTGGCCGATCGGCACGGTCCCGATCACCTTATTGGTAATCGTGTCGATTGCGATCAGCTGGTCGTCGTTCTCGAGCCCGACATAGACGCGAGAGCCGTCGCCGGAGGGCCAAATTCCGTGGGGAAGGTTGCCGACGGGGATGGTGGCTACCTTGCTGAAATCGTCGGTGCGGAAGACCTGCACCTCGTTCAGGCCACCGACGGTGACATAGGCGAACATCCCGCTCGCATTGCGCACGAAGTTGACGTGGTTCGCAATCGGACCCGTATCGAGCGTCTTGATGATCGAGAAAGGTGGTTGCGCCTCGAAGACCTGGGTTTTGCCGATGTCTTTCAGCGTGTACCAGACCTGCTTGCCGTCGGGCGTCGCGGCGATGTTCGGACAGAATGGGCTCGCCTGCTGCACCTTCCCGACGACGTTGTGGTCCGCGACCGTGACGATGACCACCTCCGGGTTGAAGGATGAGCACACGTAACCGTACTTGCCGTCCGGGGAGAAGATTTGCATCCCGGGGCCGTTGGGGGTGATGATTCTGGTTTTTTCGAGATAGGTACTGGTGTCGAGCACAGCGACATAGTTTTCGCCACGGACGGTGACCCACAATTCATTGCCGTCCGGCGTGAAAAAAGCCTCGTGGGGGGACCGGCCCAAATATGTGGTGTGCTTCACCGCATTCGTGGCGGTGTCGATGAAGGTCACGGAGTTCGATCCGATCGACACCACGGCGAGGGTCCGGTGGTCCGGGGAGTAGCCCATGCCGTGCACGAGCAACTGGCCTCGGTAGAGCGGGCTCAGGTTGCCCGGTTGCGGATCCCCCAGGCGGATGACGCCAAGCAGCTTGTTGTCGACCGGATCGATGACGGAGACCGTGTTGGAGAACTGTTCGGCTACATAGACGCGGTCGAGATGGCTTATCGGCACATCCGGATCGGACGCGAGGCCCGGCGCCTGTCCGGCAAAGCTATTTTCGGTGCCAGCGGATGTTGCGAGGAGCAAACAAATCACGGGGAAGATGCGCGTCATTTCAAGGCTCCTTGGCCGGATCGGCCGGTGGTGGGGGGCGTCGAATTGTTCGGTTCTGCTGAAACGACCTGATCAGGTGCGGGCACGGAAGGTGGCAGCGGTTGGCCGATCGCCATCAGCATGGCCGCGATCTCCTGCTGCTGGGTCACGATTATCTCCTGGGCCATGCGCCTGAGCCGCTCGTTGCGTCCATAGCGCAACTCAGCCTGGGCCATGTCGATCGCGCCCTGATGGTGTGCCACCATCATCGAAACGAAATCGCGGTCGATATCGCCGGCAGGCCCGATCGTCATGTCCTTCATCATGTTTGTCATGGAGGTTGCTGTCGCCGCGAGAAACGCACCTTCGTCGGCGTCGCTCGATTGCGCCGCTCCGACACAAAGCGAGAATTCATCCGTGAGAGCCCGCAGTCGTCCGGTCGGATCGGCTAATGCGAGCGACCCGGCTGCAACGCCGAAAAGTATCGCCGCGATGTAAGTCAATCGTCTGCCTGTTCCACGGATCAATTTCGTTACTCCTCAGCGGCCGCCGGCAAAGAGCGCCGTGCTCTACTTCGCGTGAGTGGTCTTGCTGAATTCAGGTTCAGGAATGAAACCATCGCGATTGGGCATCCTGATCTTCGGCAGACTTTCCTTGTCGAGCTTCCCGTTCGCGGGAAGGATTCCATTGAGGCTCAGGATGTACGCAGAGACGGCATAGGTGTCGTCGACGCTCAGCGAGCCCGGATCTTGGTAAGGCATTGCCCGGTGGATGTAATCGAACAGCGTCGTCGCGTACGGCCAAAAGCTTCCGACGGTTTTGACGGGCATGTCCGAGGCCAGCGTACCTTGGCCGCCGACCAGGCGGTCCTTGATGCCGCCCTGGCCCTTCTCGCCGTGGCAAGCCGCGCAGTTGTCGGCGAACACCGATTGTCCGCGTTCGACCGTTCCGCCGCCCTCCGGGAGTCCCTTTCCGTCGGGCCTCACGTCGATATCCCAGAGTTTGATCTCGTCCAGACGCGCTGGTCGGCCGAAATCGGAGGCGAGCGCCGGCGCCACCAGTGATCCGGCCACCAGGGCAGCCGCCATGGTCGTGTCACGAAAGAACATTGCGAACCCTCCCCGTTGCGTCGATGCTCCAGGTCTGCTGCGCGTTGTAGTGGAAGAGCGCATTCGTCCCCGTTTGTGCGATGAAGGTCTTGCGGTCGGGCTGAACGTTGCCCTGCTCGTCGGTCGAGCGGCTCACGATCTTCGTCGGCTTGCCGTCCCACGCCCAGTCCATTCCGAATCTCGTCTGCGCCTTCGACAGCACCGGCCCGTTCAAATCAGCCTCGGACCACGTCTCGGTGCCATCCGTGCTGATCTCGACCTTGGCGATTTTGCCGTGCCCGCTCCAGGCGACGCCGGTAACGCGGTTGTAGCCGGGCTTGATCTCCATCGTTCCGGACGGTGATGTGATGACGGAGTTGGTGTCCATGCGAAGCTGAAACTGACGCGCCTTGCCGTTCGCCAGTAGCTGGGTGTAACGGGCGGTTTCCCAGCGGGTCATCCACGGCTGATCGCCGAACTTGAGCCGGCGCAGCCATTTGATGTTCAGATTGCCTTCGAACCCTGGCATCACGAGCCGGATCGGAAAGCCGTGAGCCGGGCGCAACGGCTCGCCGTTCTGACCGTAGGCGACGAACGCCTCTTCTACGATCTCCTCCGTGAGCGGGATGCTTCGCGCCACGCCCGCGGCGTCGTCTCCCTCGGCGAGCATCCAGGTGGAGCCGGCCTCTTTCTCCACCAGGCCGATCAGGAATTTCAGCGGGACGCCGGTCCATTCGTTCGTGCTGACCAGTCCATGGGTGTTCTGGACCGTCAGATTTTCATCCGCCTTCTTCCAGTTCTCCCATCCGTTTCCCGTGCATTCGATGAACACGGTGCGTGATATCGAGGGCATCGCCTTCAGTTCGTCGACGGTGAACACGAGGGGCTTTCGCACCATGCCGTGCATCAGCAACCGGTGCTTGGCCGGATCGAGATCGGGAACGCCGGCGTGGCTGCGCTCATAATGCAGATCGGTCGGCGTCAGTGCGCCGACCAGCTTGTCAAGCGGCGTCTTCGAGTTGATGGCATCGCCGGGATCGACGTTTCGACGCCCTGGCGTCGCCTCCGGAATGCGGCTGATCATCACGAATCGCGATCGTTCGCTGTGGCCGCTCAGGTCGGCGCCGGGCTCCCGCGGCGGCACGTCGGCCAAGGTGTCGGCGGAGGCGGCGTCTGAGACCGCAGCCCCCGCAGCAGCCCCTGCCGTCGCGGCCAGAAACCATCTGCGTGAGAGGACCTCGTCCTTGTAGTCTTCCGGCATCACCAGCCTCCATAAATAAAGAGCTTCGAGATTCCCGTTTTCTTGTCTCGCGAGCAGGTCAGTCGAAGACCGAGTAGATCGCGATAGCCGTCACGAGCAGAATCAGCAGTACCGAAAGGATCGAGTCGGTCCGGGCAGTGCTCGCGGCATGCGGCTCGACGTCATCGAGCAGGCGGCCGTTGCGCGCGAACCGCAGCGTCTGGATGGCGATCAGCGCAAGCCCGCCAGCAATGAGAGCGATGCTCTCGTGCGGCCCGAGATGGGCGGAGATCCGGTCCAGTTGCGCTCGGCGCACGGGGTCGGCGGAGTTCGAGATCGTCAGCGCCTGGATGAACAGGTCGAATTTCTCGATGACGATGCCGAAAGACATGATCGCGATGCCCGTTCGAACCCAGGCGAGAAACGTCCGTTCGTTGGCTGCGTGGTCGCTGTACGCCGGAATCATGATCGTACTCATTCCTTGGGCGCTGATGGATTTTTCGCGGCCGTTGCTGCGACGGCCGCGAGCGCGGTCGCCATGGCTTCGACGATCTTGTCGGCGGAGCCGCGCACGCCATGACGCTGTGCGAGCCATCGCGGTTCTTGTATGACAGCCAGACCTTGCCCGCCGAATCTTCGTAGACGAGTACTTTCAACGGCAAGTCGATGCCGATCGTCGGTTCGGCTTGCATCAGGGGCGTCCCGGTCTTGGCGTTGCCGAATATCAGCACCTCGATCGGCCGAAGAGGCAGTCCCTCCGCGGCGGCGCCGACGGCGTGATCGATCCGTGCGAACACCGTCATTCCCCTGTCCTTCACTGCGGCTTCGAGGCGGTCGGTCGTTTCTCACGCCGCGAAGTCGCTCGGTATGGTGGTCAGCCCGTCCACAGCCATTGCCTGTCCTCCCGACAAAAAAATACCCACGATGAAAGCGAGCCCGAGCACCCAATGAGGGCGCGGAGTTAGGGCCCGCAGCATGATCAATTGCCCCCTGGGGTTTCGGGCGGAAGCAGCACGGGCGGTTCGTCGTAACCTTTGCGACTGCTGTAGAAGACGAGCCCCATGAGGCCGAATCCGACCGCCAGGGAAAAGATCACCCCGATGGCGAGCGCAACGTACCCGGAAGCCGGAACGTCGGTGCCGCTTGCCAAAGACCATCCGACGACCGCGATCAACAGCGTTGCGGCGAGCAACAACAGCAGCACGATCAAGATGGTCCAGGTCCCGCCTGCCATGCCTCTCAGGTTTGGTACTGCAGCTGGATCGGCGTTGCTTTCCGCGGTCATGTCGATATTCCTTTCGATGAGGGAATGTGGAGGCGAAGCTCCTGGATCTGAAGCTCCAGCGCCGCGATCTTCTGCTCGCGCTCGGAAAGCAGCGTTCCTACCTCTGAGGCTTCGAAGCGGCGCGGAATGTGCTGCGGGCAGTTGTAGTCCCAGGCGGAGACCGTGAAGGTGATGACCTGCTCGGGGCGAGCCTTGTAGCCATCGGGCATCAGGCTCCCGATTATCGCGTCGTCATTCTCGATGGCCCGCGCCGTGCCGCATAGTTTCACCCGCCGTCCATGGGAATAATCGACCAGCAGGAGGCAGGCCTTCGGGTTCTCGGATAGGTTTCCGAGCGTGATGTACTGCCGGTTGCCGACGTAATCGACGAACGCGAGCGTCGTTTCGTCGAGCACCTTCAGAAATCCGGGCGGACCGCCGCGGTGCTGAATGGTCGGCTGCCCGTCCTTGTTTGCGGTCGCCAGAAAGACGCTGCGCTGTTCTTCGATGAACGCTTTGAGGTCGGGCGTGATTGCGCTCGGCCAGGAGCCGTGTTTCTCCACTCGTTCATAGAGCCGGCGTGAACCCTTGCGCGTCTGGATCACCTTGACCGCGGGCGAGAACGCGACGTCGCTCGAGAAACGGGCGGGGCCTTCGACGTTTTCATCCGTGAGCGTCATGGTGCGAACCTCGTGAAGACGTAGTCGTGCTGATTCACGTTTGCCTGGTGGCAACCGAAGCAGGTCTCGTGCTGGGCTTCATCGACCGGCTTGCCATCCAGGAAGCGGCCGAAGCCCCATCCACCGGTCGACGCGTATTTCTTCGAGTCCTTGATCATGATCTGGACCGTCGTCGCATGGCCCGGCACGGACGCGCTGCCGAACTCGGGAGACGGCACGCGTTTCCAGGCCAGCTTGGCCAACATCGCGCCGTCCGGAAACGGTAGCGTCCCATTCCGGTAGGCTTTCACCGAGGTGGCGTTTCCGAGGATGCCGCGCAGTTCGTTGAAGCTGCCTTCCTCTTGCGAAGGCGCTATCAATTCCCACTGCCGGTAGCCTTCGGGGATCGTCACGCCGAAGATCGGTGAGCCCTCGCCGTCGGCATAACCCTGCGCGCACGGCGCCACGTATGCCGCGAGCAGCACAAAAACGAACCGCTTTTTCATCGACGTACCTTTTCGCTTTCACGATCGCGGACGGGAAGGGCGGCCCGGGAGGCGAGCGCCCGGGCCGAACCCTGTCACTGGACGGCGACCTTCCGCTTAGAATCGATGCTGACCTTGCGCTTCAGGAAGTCGCGGATGAGCGGCACCACCTCGTCGGCTTTGTCTTCGAGCACGAAATGGCCGGTGTCGATCAGATGAAACTCGACCTCTGGAAGATCGCGCTTGTAGGGATATGCGCCGTCCGCAGGGAAGATCTTGTCGTTCTTGCCCCAGACGATCAGCGTCGGCGGGTGGTACTTCCGGAAGTAGGCCTGGACCGCGGGATAGAGCGGCACGTTGGTGCGGTAGTCGTAGAAGAGATCCATCTGGATTTCCGCGTTGCCGGGCCGGTCCAGCAGGGCCTGGTCGTGGACCCAATTGTCGGGCGCGACCCGGCTGGTGTCGGACACGCCGTCGGTGTACTGGAAGATCGTCGTCTCCGGCGCGACCAGCGTGTACAGCGCCTTCCGATGTGCCTCGGAATGGTCGGACCAGTAGGCCTTGATCGGATCCCAGAACTCCTTGAGGCCCTCGTCGTAGGCGTTGCCGTTCTGCACGATCAGGCCGCTGATCCGGTCCGGATGCTTCAACGCCAACCGCCAGCCGACGGGGGCGCCGTAGTCCATAACATACATGGCGTACCGGGCTACGCCGAGCTGATCGAGCAGGCCGTCGACGAGCTCGCCGTAGCGGTCGAAGGTGTAGTTGAACTTCGCGCGGTCGGGCGATTCGCTCTGTCCATAGCCCGGATAGTCAGGCGCGATGACATGGTAGCGGTCCGCCAGAGCCGGCATCAGATTGCGGAACATGTGCGAGGACGTCGGAAAGCCGTGGAGCAGCAGGACCACCGGCGCGTCCTTTGGGCCGGTCTCGCGATAGAAGATCTTAACGCCGTCGATTTCCTTCGTCCGGTAGTGCGTGACGCTGCTCGCGGACGCGATCGAGGGGGCGCTGCGACCGGGCTCCGCCGCGTTCGCTTCGAGCGACCACGCTCCGAGCGCGAGCGCCGCTCCGAACAACAGGCTCCCGGCCTTGAGCGGGGAGAGCTTGTACCTTGCTGTGACAGTCTGCATTTCAACCTCCATGTTTGAAGACACGTTGCGGAAGCAACCTGGGCAGGCGTCGGGTCAGACGCCGTGGTAGACGAGCCTGGTGAAGAAGCCCGGATCGATGACGAACTGGCCGTAGCGTGCGTCGAAGGCGGCGGTGGGTTTCGCCGCGACCGCTTCGTCGCGGGACATGCCCTTTTTCTTGAGCTTGGCGACCGCGTCCCGGATGGCGACGAGCATGTCGCGCCAGTCCTGCAGCTCGGCACGGTTGCTGACGGGATTGCCGTGCCCGGGGATGACGATGGTGTCCTTGGTCGCCGCCGCCAGGTTGGCGTCCGATGCTGCGATCATCCCGTCGATGCTGCCGCCGGTCGAATAGTCGATGAAGGGGTAGATGCCGTTCCAGAAGGTGTCGGCGACGTGCATGACGTCGGCTTCGCCGAAGGTGACGGAGATGTCGCTGTCGGTGTGTGCGCTTCCATAATATTTCAGCAGGATCGATGCGCCATTGAGCTTCAGGGTCTTCTCGGTGGCGAAGACCTCGGTCGGGATCCCGCCCTCTGGCAGCGGAAGAAAGTTGTAATCCCAGTCTTCGACGCGCTGGAGCTTGGCGAGATGTTTGCGCGTGTTCTCGTGGGCGAGTATCCGGGCGCCGCTCTCGTTCAACCATGCGTTTCCGTCGGTGTGGTCGAAGTGCCAATGCGAGTTGACCAGATGCGTGATGGGTGCGTCCCCGAGCGCCGCGAGGGCCTTGGTCATCTGCGGGCGAGATACGCCGATTCCGGCATCGATCAGCACCTTGCCGTCCGTGCCGGTCAGCACGGCGACGTTTCCGCCGGACCCTTCGAGCACGCTGATGTTGTTGCGCAGCTTATGGGTCGCGATCGGCGATACGGCGGCGCTGTCCTTTATCAGACTGACGATGCCGCGCGCCTCGGCAAACGCTTGCCGGGGCGTCAGCCAGCCCCCCGCCGCCATCGCCGTGCCGCCTAGGCAGCAGAGACAGAAGCCCCGGCGCGACAGCATCTTTTGGGTTCGGTGTTCCATGATCGTCCTCGCATTCTCGTCAAATCGGCTCTGATTGATAAATCCCGTTCTTCGGCGGCCGGCGCGGCCGCCGATCGCGTTCGCTCGTCCGCGCTTCAAGCTTGAATGAAGGCGAGAAGGTCGCTGTTGAGCTGGTCCTTGTGCGTGGCGAACAGGCCGTGCGGCGCGCCGGGATAGATCTTCAGGGTGGCGGCCTTAATGAGCTTCGACGACAGCAGCGCCGAATCCGCGATCGGGACGATCTGGTCGTCGTCGCCGTGCAGCACCAACGTGGGGACGTCGATCTTCTTAAGGTCGGCCGTGAGATCGGTTTCCGAGAAGGCCTTGATGCAGTCGTACGCGCCCTTCTCACCGGCCTGCATCGACCAGAGCCAGAAACTGTCCTTGACGCCGCGCGACACCTTCGAGTCGGGGCGGTTTGCGCCGTAGAACGGAAGGCTGAGGTCCTGGTAATACTGGGAGCGGTCGCCCTTCACACCGGCGCGGATTTCGTCGAACACCTCGATCGGGAGTCCCCCGGGATTGGCCGGCGTCTTCAGCATCAAGGGCGGAATGGCGGAGATCAGCACGGCCTTGGAGACCCTCTTGGTCCCGTGCCGGCCGATATAGCGCGTGACTTCGCCGCCACCGGTCGAATGACCGATCATCACCGTTTGCTTGAGATCGAGCGCATCCATGAGCTCGGCCAGGTCGTCGGCATAGGCATCGAGATTGTTGCCCTCCCACGATTGTCCCGAGCGGCCATGCCCCCGGCGGTCGTGGGCGATGCAGCGAAAGCCGTGCGAGGCCAGGAACAGCATCTGGTCGTCCCAGGCATCGGCGTTCAGCGGCCAGCCGTGCGAGAAGGTGATCGGCGGTCCCTTGCCCCAGTCCTTGTAGTAGATTTCCGTGCCGTCTTTGGTCGTTATGCTGCTCATGGTCTCGTTCCCTGGTTTCTGTTGCGGTAGAGCCGAAGGCCGTCAGCTCACGCCTTTCATGAAGCTGAGAAGGTCGGCGTTGAATTGGTCCTTATGGGTTGTCGTCAGCCCGTGCGGCGCGCCGGGATAGATCTTCAGGCTGGCCTTCCGGATCATCTTCGATGACACCAGGGCCGAGTTCGCGATCGGGACGTTTTGATCATCCTCGCCGTGGATGATCAGCGTCGGAACCTCTAACCGCCGCAGGTCTGCTGTGAAGTCGGTCTCGGAGAAAGCCTTGATGCCCTCGTAGGAGGCTCGCAGTCCGACTTGCATGCAGCTCAGCCAGAAGGCGTCCTTGATTCCCTGCGAGACCTTGGAGCCGGGCCTGTTCGCCCCGTAAAACGGGCCGTCGCCGAGCCCCCGGTAGAACTGTGCGCGGTCGGTGGCGACCGCCGTCCGGATGCCGTCGAACACCTCGATGGGCACGCCGCCCGGGTTTGCGGAAGTCTTCAGCATCAGCGGCGGGATGGCCGAGACCAACACCAGTTTCGCGACACGATCCGTTCCGAAGCGCCCGACGTAGCGCGCGATGTCGCCGCCGCCGGCGGAGTGGCCGACGAGCGTGACTCGCTCCAGGCGCAGCGCGTTGATGAGATCGGCCAGGTCACCTGCGAACGTGTCGTAGTTGTTTCCGTCCCAGGGCTGCCCGGAACGGCCATGTCCTCGCCTGTCGTAGGCGACGCAGCGGAAACCCTGCGACGCCATGAAAAACATCTGATCGTCCCAGGCGTCGGCATTGAGCGGCCAACCGTGACTGAAGACGATGGCGGGGCCGGCGCCCCAGTCCTTGTAGAAAATCTCGGTGCCATCCTTGGTCTTGATGGCGCGCCCAGCGCCGCGGGTCATGGCGCCCATGCTATCCGAGCGAGCCGCAAGGGGATTCGATCCCACCAGCGCCATCGCCGATGCGCCGGCAATTCCTCCGATCAGAACGCTGCGACGGGACGCAAGACGCGGCAAGTAACTACTGTTGTCTGCTCGTGTCATCTGGATGTGTCCTGTTTTTGGCGCCCATGGGCGGCGGAGACGAACCGATAGGCGGTGCCGTGGGCTTCCGCGAAGCCGAGGCCCGGATACGTCCAGTGGAATCCGAGGAGCTTCGTCTTGTCGGCGGAAGCCCGGTCGAGTAGCCGCTTCCTGTTCTTGACGGCGAGGTCTGGGATGCTGTCGTATCCGAAGTGCCAGTCCGGGTGCTCCAGGCCGATGACCTCGCTGGTCGCCGTGTCGACCGCGATGATGAGGCCGCCATTCCCCGCGATCTCGAACGAAAGATGGCCTGGGGTATGGCCGGCCGTGTCGATGGCGCGGATGCCGCCGACCACATCGTCGCCCGGCTTGATCATAACGGTCCGGTCCCGGACCGCGCCGAGATCGCGCTGCGCGCCCCTGCCGAACTCGTGGATGGCCTCAGGTGCCTTGCTGAAGAAATCGGGATCCATCCAGTAATCCCATTCCGCCGCTCCTACGAAGTAGGTAGCGTTCGGGAACACAAGTTCGCCGTCGGCGGCGAGAACTGCTCCCGTGTGATCTGGATGCGCGTGCGTAAAAACGATTTTCGTCACCGCGGCTGGATCGAATCCGGCCGACCGCAGGTTGTCTAGGAACCGCCCGTCCGTTTCTTGGTATCGATCGCCACCGCCCACATCGAACAGGATGAGCTCGTCCCGAACGCGCAACACCGGAATGTTAGTCGGAGCGCGAACGATACTTCCCACCGTATCCAGTCGCCGGAGAACTTCGATGCGCTCCCCTGGCGCGACGTCCGGCGTAAAGATCTCTTCAGCGATTTCCAGATATCCGTCGCTGACGACGCTGATCTCGAAGTCGCCGTGGTCGAATGCAAAAATGCCGGTTACCGCCGAGGCACCGGATCGATCTTCCGACGGCGTCCTCGATCCCGGTAAGCACGAGACATCCGTAGCCTCTTCTGTGCCTTTGATGGAAAGACTCATCGACGAACTCCAACTCGCGTTCTCGATCGCTGCGATTGGTGCGACCTATGACGTCAAGATGGTCCGGCGTACGTTCGTGATCCATTGCACCAAGGTGTCGCCGATACTTTCGGATTGGTCGATGCCGATGGAGCGGAAAAGCAAGCGACAGAGACGAAAAGCGCATTGGCGATACCATCGTGCAATGGATTCAAGCGCATCCATGCGGCAATTTTGACTGGCAAAGTCGGCAGCCACGGCATTCACCGTTCTTCTTTGGCGATGTGCGTCAAGCGCGAGTTTGTCTCGGAAGCAGGCGACATGCACCTAAGCGCCGCGAGAGGCTTGGATCGCGGCGGCCGTGACGAATGCCGCCCGCCAAGCTTCGGAGCGGCGTCGGGCGATGATCCCGTTTCAATGTTTTCGAGTGTGCGCCAGTTACTTCCTCTAAACCAACGGAGCCGACATGGACCAGGAAACGCAACGTGACCGGATTGGCCTCAAAAGGCTGGAGGGCAAGATCGCCCTGATAACGGGCGGCAGCAGCGGTATCGGCTTGTCGACCGCGAAGCTTTTCGTCGCGGAAGGAGCCTTCGTGTTCGTCACCGGGCGGCGCCAAGAGGAGCTGGACGCAGCTTCGGCCGTTCTCGGCCCGAACGCGATGGCGATCAGGGGAGACATAGCCAGCATTCCCGATCTCGACCGGACCGTCGACACGATACGCTCCCGCAAGGGAAGACTCGACATCCTGTTCGCCAACGCGGGCATCGGCGAATTCGCACCTCTAGGCTCCATCAGCGAATCCCATTTCGACAAGACGTTTACCGTCAACGTCAGGGGCACGCTTTTCACTGTCCAGAAGTCACTCGCATTGATGCCGGACGGCTCATCGATCGTGCTCAACGCGTCCATAGCGGGCGTGAAGGGGTTGCCAGCGTTCAGCGTGTATGCCGCAAGCAAGGCGGCCCTGCGGGCGCTGGCGCGAAGTTGGATCGTGGATCTCAAGGAGAGAAGGATTCGCGTGAATGTCATCAGTCCCGGCACGGTGCCGACGCCCGGGTACGACGGTTTGGGACTGACACCGCAAGAGATGCCGAACTTCATTCAGGCGGCAGCTTCGGCGACCCCGTTAGGGCGAGTTGGAACGCCAGAGGAGATCGCTCGCGCGGTTCTCTTCCTCGCTTCGGCAGACAGCAGCTATGTCAATGGTGCCGAGCTTTTCGTGGACGGAGGCTTTGCGCAGATCTGACGCGCTAAACGCCGGTCAATTGTGCTGCCCAAGCCCCAGCTTGGCGCCTATGTTGACCAGCTCGGCAAACGATCTGGCCTTCATCTTTCGCATCACCTGGCCGCGATGCGCCTTTACCGTGATCTCGCTTATTCCAAGCTGAAATCCCACCGTTTTGTTGAGATGACCTTGGATGACCAAGCCCATTACTTCACGTTCTCGAGGACTCAATGAATCATAGCATTCTTCGAGCGCCCTATGTCGCGCTTTTAGCTCGATTGCAGCACTGCTCGTCGTCAGGGAGTTCCTAATGGCAACCAAGAGATCTTCGTCGACGAATGGCTTCGTCAAAACCTCGACGGCTCCCGCTTTCATCGCGCGAACGGTCGTCGGAACGTCGCCGTGCCCCGTAATGATTATGATAGGCAGTTCGGACCCGCCGACAGCCAGCCGTTCCTGCAGCTCCAAGCCATTGATGTCGGGCAGACTCAGATCCAAGATGAGACAACTTGGCGCGGAGCATAAAGGGTACGATAAAAACTCCTGCGCCGACGCAAACACTACCGGTTGCCACCCTTCCGTGGCGATCAGGCCTTCCAAGGATTCGCGCACCGAGACATCGTCGTCGACGACGAATACCGTCTGAGGGCCCCTCGAAATCGGCGACCTTTGTATGCCCTCGCTCATTTGGAGCGCGATCATGTCTTCCTCGTTTTCCGGCGCTTGGTTGTCCGTAAAACTACTGTTCATTGAGACCAGCCACAAGCGAGCCGGCGGTTCCCATTTCGGAAAAGCACGTTGAAGATAGGTCGAGAGCAGTGGGCCACGAGCCTTTGGCATTGCATCCCGAGGGGTGCTGCTCAGCCGCCCGCAGCTTCGAATACCGCGCCTGAGCTCGCATCGCTATCGACGCCTGTGGAGCTGATTGGAAGAGAAAACTGGAAAATCGCGCCCGGTCCGGCATTGGGCTCGGCCCATAACTTGCCCCCATGGCTCTCTATGATCGAACGACTGATGGACAGACCGATCCCCATACCTCCGGCTTTGGTGGTGTAAAAGGAATCGAACACTTTTTCTGCGGCCTCGGAAAGGCCGCTCCCGTTGTCCCGCACCGTCACGAGCACTTGGCCCGCTCCGACGTCGGTCTTGATCCCCAACTCCCGTGGGCCGTCGATGGCGCCCATCGCATCCATTGCGTTTACGATCAGATTCAGAATCACTTGTTGAATTTGGACTCGGTCGCCGACGACATCCGGCAGATCGCCGAAAAATTCGGTCCTGACGTCGACCCGTCCTCTTCGAATATCTACGCGCAGCAACTCGAAGACCTCCGAGATCGCTTCGTTCAGGTTGACCGGCTCGCGTGCGGTCTCCGATTTCGTGAACAGAGCGCGGAGCCGCTTCACGACAGCGGCCGCCCGGTTTCCGTCGCGTATCGTCCGAAGCGCGGTCTCACGCGCGCCTGTGACGTTTGGCGGTTCGGCGCCGAGCATGCGAAGGCACGTACTCGCATTCGTGACGATGCCGGACAGCGGTTGATTGACTTCGTGAGCTATCGACGCGGTCAGCGCTCCGAGGCTCGAAACCCGCGCCACATGGGTCAATTCGGCCCGCGTGCGGGACAGGGCTTCCTGGGCCAACCTTCGCTCGGTCAAGTCCAGGACGAAGCTGACGATGCTCACGGGGTCTCCTTCGATGAGCGCACCGCCCATCATGACTGGAATTCGACGCCCGTCCTTGTGCAACAGCTCCGTTTCAAATGGGCTGTAGGTCGCGTTCTCCTGCGCCTGGCGGAGAGCCGCTAGGTGCGCCGGTCCACTTTCGGGCCTCGCGATGCGGTCGACATGCAGACCTTCGGTCCGTACATCGGGCGCGTCGTAACCTACCATCTGGAGAAACGCCTCGTTTGCCTCCAGAATGGTGCCAGTGACATCGCAAATGACGATCCCGATGATATTAGAATCGACCAGCCGGCGGATTTTGGCATCCCGGTCGCGCAGTTTGCCGATCATGTCGTTGAAGGCTCGCGCCAGGTCGCTGATTTCGTCCCCCTGGGACTCGTCCATTCTTATCCCGAAATCTCCGGCGCCTACCAAGGCCACGCTGGATCGCAGTCTTTCCAGCGGACGAAAGATGCTTTTCATGCCGACCAAGACGATTAATGCAAAAGTCAGAAGCACGATGACTCCGAATGCCGCCACGGCCGCGCTCTCGTGGTTTTGCGCCCGCAGTACGCCGAGCCGGCTCTGTTCGGACAATGCGGCCGCCGCCGAAACCATGGACTCGATCCGAATCATGATCTGTCCCGTGAGCCGCTCCTCCAATTCGTGGAACATCGCGCCTTTGCGTTCATCGGCGTCGGTCGTCTCGTAATTCCGGACGATGTCGGAGAACAGCGACCTGACGCTGGTGTCGGCTTGGCGGAGCCGGTCCAGAAGTTCAGCCTCCGCCGGCGTGGAGTTGCGCGGAGCAACGAATAATCGGGACAGAGACTTTTGGGTGGCGGTCAGTTGTACCCTTGCGCGCTCTTCATGACCGATGATGTATTCGTGCATCAAGTACCGCACGCCGTAGACTCCGCTCATGATATCGCCTGCGGTCGCGTTCCTGATCAGCTCCTGCCTGACAATGCGATCTGTCGAGAACACGACCGCTCCAACCACGGCTACGACACCGACGCAAAAGACTGTCGTCAGGACAAGGCGGGGGAATATCCGCATGACAACCTCAATGAATGACGGTCACGGCCGGCGGCGAGACGGCTTGCAGCGGCGCGAGTCCGAGATGCTCAAGAAAATTTGGCATCCCCGATTCGGGAACGAGGTTGTTTCTGATCGCCCAACGTGCCTCGTCCTCCAACGTGAGCAGCAGGCCTTGGCGTAGCGTCACTTCGAACTGATAGGAGGGCCAGATCTTCACCAATTTTGCCGGGTCCGCGCCCATCGGATCGGCAAGGGTACGAGCCGCTTCCTCAGGAAAGTCCTTGCAGTATCGGGCGCCTCGAATAGTCGCTCGCAGTACCTTCTCGATCGTTTTGCCATGATCACGCACATATTCGCGTGTGCCCGCCAAGGTAAACAGGACGTCGTATACCGCCTCTCCTGACATCACGATTGCATCGGCGCCTATGGATGCGGTCGAAATGTCCAGGAACGGCTGATAAACTACGACCGCGTCGATATTGCCTCGAACGATAGCGTCGTTCAGCTCGATGGGTTTGAGATCGACTACGGTGACGTCGGCCGCCGACAGCCTTTGTCGGTTCAGAAATGCGTCCAGAAAAAATTGGGTCGTTGTGCCCAGCGAAACACCGATTCGTTTGCCCTTCAGGCTTGCCGGGCCGATTACACCATGATCGCGCCTGCCCAAGATCGCATGGTCCTCCATGGTCGTCATCGTTGCTACCACGGATACCGGCTTGCTGCTCATCGCGGCATACATCACCGGAAACTCGGCGGTCGTAGCCAAGCCCGCCTTTCCGTCGAGAACTTGCGCCAAGGCAGCTTTTCCGTTCTCTTGAAATCTTATCGTGGCCGAGATGCCTTCGTTGGCGAGATAACCCATGGCGTGCGCCATCAGGATGGGACACGAGCCGACATAGGCGACGGCGGCTATCTGAACGTCTTCAAGGTTCTGAGCTGCAGACGATGCCTCTGAGCGAAACCACGCAAGAGCGCCACCCACAAGCGCGAGCGATGCGAAACCCATGGCGCAGATCGCCCAAGCGTGCTGCCTGATTATTGGGCGTAAGCTTCCTGTCATCCGGATAGCTCCATTGCCGTCCAATCGTTTCAACGACATGCCGAGCTTAGCATGGCGAGCGACCATTGGCTCCGCCTCTTAAGTCATTGAGCTACGACAAGATCCGCCTGTCCAGCGTTAGGTGTCGCTCGGCCCCACGATTGTGCAGCCAATCGATAGGGTTCTTCGCTAAACGACCTGCAAATTCACGAGTTAAGAACGGCACGTGCGAGGGCATCGCGCAACGCGAGATCACTGAAGGGTTTGATCAAACAATCGACGGCGCCCAAATGGAGAAGTCGCTGCCGAACGGAGGGGTCTTCGTTGGCCGTGATGAAGATCACAGGGATCTGCCGACCGCGGCGCGTCAATTCGCTCAAGAGATCCGGTCCCGTCATTCCTGGCATGGTCAAATCAAGCAATAGACAATCGGTATTGTCGACGCAGCCCGAGGTCAGGAATTGCTCGGCGTCCGAGAACGAGCGGGCAGAAAAGCCCAGTTCACTCAAAAGATCCGGTAATGCCTCGCGCACCGAGTCATCGTCGTCGACGATCGATACAAGCGGGCGCTTCGCCATCACGACTTCCTTGCGAGTGAATTGCGCCTCGATCTGGATCAGTTGGGGCCTCAACGAGCGCACGAGCGGTCAAGTGACGTGCCGCCTCTGATTTAGACGCGCTACAGTTGATTGAATCATTGCCACCGTAGGGATGGTACGTCGATCATACCAAGGTATCGGTCAAGGTCGCGTCGATGATCACTCATCGGGGGCACAGGTTGCCATGAAGGACAGATGCTAAATCGAAGACGCTGCAGGGGCAGTCGAAACGGCGCCTGAGCACCTGCGTGGCCGGGTTGATAGGCGTCGTTCCAGGCGGTCACTCAGGTGAGCGCTCGTCAACGATGAGGCATAGAAGAGATGCTCCGGTCAATCAGAGCACTCAGCTTCGTGTCCAGAAGTCCAGCGCTACAGGCGCTAGTCATCCGGCGCTGCGTCTTCTTTCACGCCGCGGGCGACGATCCGCAGCGCCCCGTCCGGAAGAGGACGCTGCAGCTTCAAGGCCTCGTCTGCCGGCGCCGTCATCCAGGTCTCGACCTCCTCGGGCGTCGTCAGGATCACCGGCATCGCCTTCGGATGGATGGCGCCGACCTCGGCGTTGGGCTCGGTCGTCAGGAATGCGTAGAGGTCGTTGGTAGTCTCACCCTCCTTGACCTTCCGGACTGATGTCCAATTCGTCCAGATGCCGGCGAAGCAGAGCAACGGCCGGGTCTTGTCGAGCGCGAACCAGATGTCGCCGCCCTCGGCCTTTTTGAACTCGCTGAAGGAGCTGAACGGAACCACGCACCGGTTCTCGACGCCGAGCCACCGCGTCCAGTGCTTGGACTTCACGTTGCGGATGTTGGTCCTCCCGCCGTCTGGCTCCATCCGTAGCAGTTCCTTGAAGTCGACGGGCTTGCCCTTGGCTTCCAGTTTCGCGGCCCGCTTTTTGGTCGCCTCCATCAGTGCATGCTGCGACGACGGCATTCCCCACCGCGCGGTGGCGAGCTCGCGCCCGTCGGCGCCGGCGCGCACGATCGGCGCCGCGTAGTCGGGGAAGACGCCGGGCATCGGCGCAAGATTGCCGACGTAACGGTTGACCACGCGGAACAGCGCGATGATTGCAGCCTGGTTGGTCGTGATCGAATAGAGGTTGCACAAGGTCAGGTCTCCGGATCCAGATGCCGAGCCCGTTGGGCGAGCTGCAGCAGGGTGGCAGCCGGGCGCCTCCCGGCTTTGGCGCACTTACGGCACCGTAAGCGGCTGGCCAGGTCGTGCACGAAGGTCGTCGAGGGGTGGGTGAGCGCCGCGAGATCGACGTCGCGGGCGGCCTTGCAGCGCGAGCATTCGATCTGCAACCAGCTTTAGCCGCCGTTCACGGCCTGGTCGATCGTGGGGGATGGGTCGATCGGGTCGCCGAACCGAATACGGTATCTGTTCGACGTCTCTAGGTGCCGACGTCGTGGATTTCGCCCTTGGGACCGACGAGCGCGATTTCGATACCTGCGACCGCGCAGCGGGGAGCAAGCCGCTACGCGAGCTTCAGCGTGCCGACCGTCCGTGGGACGACCGCGATCTGCCGACCGGGCGAAGGATTCGCCATCAGCAGACCGACGGTTTCGCAGAGCCCCTTATAGAGACGCGAAACCTGGCCGGAGTGTCGGGTGTTGATGATGCCGCCCTTTCACTCGGCTGACAGGGTGTCGCCGCCGATCTCGGCCACGACGTCACCGTTGTGAATGCTGATCGGACTTTGACCCCTCAATCATCGCATGCGCGGATCTAAAGTCTTGACCTTATTGGTGTGGGAGCAGTGACCCCGGTGCCGATCGGCGTCCAAACCCCACGCCGAAACACAATCGAGCGCGAAGCCGGCGATGGTCAGGGTCTCCCGCTGCGCGCAGGTCTTCTTCACCCAGTCGTTGCTGCGCCCCGCCGGATAGCTGCTGTCTCGGACCTTCGACACCACGCCTTCCAGGCCGAGCTTGCATGCGTGCGCGAACATTTCCTGGCCGTCGACCTCGAAACTTTCGCTGAACTGGACGTCGGTTCCGGCGATGATCTTCTTCAGTTCGGCCTTCCGCTGGAACAGCGGCACCTTCCGGAGATCGCAGCCGTTCAGATAGAGCAAATCGAAGGCGACCAGAACGATGCTGGTCGACTTGCCCTTGAGCTCGTTCTGCAGCACCGCGAAGTCCGTAGTACCATCGGCGGCCGGCACCACAATCTCGCCGTCGATGACGGCCGATGCTGCCTTGATGTGCCAGGCGTCATGCGCGACTTTCTTGAACCGATGCGTCCAGTTGTGGCCTCGCCTTGTGAAGATCTGCACCGCCTCGTTGGCCAGGTGGACCTGGACGCGGTAGCCGTCGAACTTGATTTCGTGGATCCAGCGGTCCCCCGACGGCACCTTCCCGATCGAGGTAGCGAGGGCGGGCTGGACGAATCCGGGCAGGGGCGCCTTGACGCCGATCGCCTCGGTTTTCCTACGCTGAAACGCCACCAACGAACTCCACGCAACACGACAGCCGACTCAAACTGGTACGGTCGGATTCGTTCCGGAACCCGCGAATCCTTGTTGCGTTGCTTCGATACGGCAACATCGACATGGAGGACACGACGATGGCAGCGAAGAAAGCGGCAAAAAAGACGGCACGCGGGCGGGCCCAAGACAGGGCTAAGGTCGCCGGCGGTCAGAAGTACGAAGTCGACTATGAAGCCAAGAAGACGGGCCGCTCGGCGCCCGCCGTGAAGAAAGCCGTCAAAAAAGTGGGCAACGTCCGCGGCAAGGTTGAAAAGAAACTGGCACGCAAGAGATAGGTCGTGATCCGGACCCGCCGTCAGTCCGGCGGGCATTCGGGGCACGTGTCCCCGATTGAATTCAGAACCTCGTGGACCTCGGCCACCGCGGCGTCCGGAGAGAGGCCCACCGGCGGATGCTGCCGAGCGATGTCTTCGGCTTGATCGCGGGCGTGCGGGTCGGCCCGGTCTCGGGCCCACCCATGATCTTCGCACTCGTGAATGGCGTGCGCTTCTTGCAGCACGGATATCGCCCATCCCCGGAGGGTCCGGATCGCAGGTCTCTTGGTCTTCGGCATCAGCATCGGAATCGCCTTTCAACAGGACGAATCCCTGTGCGGGCCAATCGTTCCCCGCGTTTGACGCAGCCATCGACCGCATGGATCAGCAGGGTACGGTCTGTTAGGTATGGAATCGAAATGAGGGATTTGGAGCGACATTGTCAGACAATTCGGTCATGATCTCCCCAACCCGCTTAGCGAACAGGAGCGTGACCGGAAGCCGCGTGATTCCATCGCTCGAATTCCAATTCATCTTCGAGAGCAGCAGGATTTCACGCGCTCGCGCTTCGATGTCGGTGTCTCCGGCGGAACCCAACTGGATCGGCGCCGGAATGTGCGCGCCGGGAAACTCGTCCCACCAAGGCACGTATCCGCTGGTGAAGAGGTACGACTCGCCTTCGATCTGGCACAGCGTACCGCGCCACGGCTCTTCTGAGCCCTTGCGGACGAGACGGAACGGCGTCTGTCGCAGCCAGACGAGATCGCAACCGGGCACCGAACCTTTAACTGCGCGACGGAACCCCTTTTCCTCATCGGGCTGATAGATCGAAGTCTTGTGGACGACGATCCTCTTGGGCAGCAGACCCGTCCGGAGGCGATAGCCCTCCATGACGTCCTTCATCAAGGAGTAGGCCTGCGACTCGTTCAGGTAGGGCTGCCGGTCGATCCGTTGTTCGTGATCAATGTGAGCCCCTTTTAGACAGAAAGGTTCATGGTCCGACGAGAACGCCTGCGCGACGCTGGCGTAAACAAGATGCCCTCCACGCTTCTTCAAATGGTGGAAGGAAACGCCGACGAAGCAGACGCCGTCCGGAAGGCCGGACGGGCGCCAAGGCAATCCACCCGCCTTGTAATAGAGGGCCGTGGTGAAGTTCCAGTTTCTGGTCGCCTGGCTTTGGCCCGTGTCATCGTCGCGATCGATCGTACTCCGCCGCAGAACTTGGATGGGCACCGCGTTGTCATATTTGTGCACCCTCGACTTCAAGGCGCGGTAGAAGGTCCGGAACAGGAGGTCCTCAGCGCTGGTCCGCAGCGCTTCGGCTTCGGCCAGGTCTTCCTCGCTCGGAGCGAACAGATCGAACTGAGCGCTCTCCTCCTCTTGTTTCAGGATCTCCAGCGCGCGCCGCTCTCTTGCCGACAGGCCGGGATTCTCGACCCTCAAGTCGCCCAGTTCGTCCGGAATGCAGACGACTATGCAGTCCGGACGTGCGTCGCCGAACATGGTTACCATCGGACCTTCGAACATCTCGACGAGAGTCTCGAAGGCGTCGGCGCCAATGGGTTTCCTGAACAGACGATCGTAAGTGCCGTCGTCGAGGACGCGTACGAACTGATCGTCGATCTCGAATTTTGCCTTCAGCGCGCGCTCCGCCCCCGGCCAATCGCGGTAGCGCCGCGCGTTCCTCTCCTTCGCCGGACGGAATAGATCGATGTCGCCGATCCACCTGCGAGCGGCGGCGAGGTCCGAAGCCAAGCCAATGAGGCCAAGTCGGAAGCGCCGGCCGCTATTGTCGACGGGACCGTGCGCGACCAACGCACGCCGCGGATCAACGTCCTCATGTCCGTTGTTGAACTGAACCGTCGGTTCAGGCAGGCACTTGATCTTGATCGCGACCGTCATCGATCAGTCCTTCCTCGGGAACGTCTATCGACAGGAATGAACCTTCGAGCAGGATGTCCTGTGCGTCGACCTGACTCAGATTGATGGCCGGGGCACCCTGCGCGATAAACCGCCCCCAGAACACCAAGTCCCCGTCGACGGCCTGATTCCTGTCGAACTTCATGCGTCGGGTTGCGCGCTTAGTCCTGGCGTACCCCGGGAGGGGGGTGGAGGCGTCGGGTCCCGTGAACATGTAGAATGGCTTCAGTCGCAAGCCCCACAGAGAGCCGACGCGTGCGACGTCGTAGGCGAAACCCTCGTTCTCGAACCAGACCGGTGGCTTATCGTTTCTCTGCTTGACGACTTCGCGCGACACGTTCTTGCGGGTCGGCGTGTCGTACACGTACTTTCGCGGACCCTTGTTGAGACCGGCGAAGTATGCACGCCGCTGGGACTTCTTCCCGGCTTCAGTCATGAGGCCGTGCCTCCTCAAACGGACCAGTTGCCCCTCGAAGTGCTTGCGGAGGAACCACGTGAACACACGCGCCAGATCCGGATCGGATTCGATATCCTGACGCTCGGTGACCGTCACCTTTCCGTCAGTCATGACCGGACGGAGTACCGAGCTTAGGAGGGCGGGCGGGGCCAGGGACCACAATTCGCCGGCCCAAGTTAGGACCGTCCCCGCTTCTTCCAGCGGGACAGCCTGTGATATCTCCCGCAGCGTCCCCCGGACTTTGACGCGCGAAACCGCTTCGGGCAGCGCCGCGAAAGGCAGAAGGTTGATGATGTAGGTCCCGATCGGTCGGCTGTCGATAGCCACCCCGGCGATGCGCCCGGACGACGTCGGCTGGAAGATATCGGCACGGAAGCTGTCGTCGCCGGGCGGGAACTTGAACACCGCCTGGCCGCTTCCGTCGCGTGCGTAGCGCGCCACATCGGTCAGACCGGTCCCGGCGCGCTCCATCGCGCTCATCCCGAAGAAGATGTCGCACAGCGCCCTGTTGCGCAGCGAGGTCAGTTCGCTCACTGGCTCGAACATCCCGTCGTCGCCGATGAGGAGCTTTTCCGTCAACGGTTGGGACGGGCGGCCGGGGTTGGAGAAGGAAATCTTCCGTCCTGGTTCGACGTCGATCGCGGAGGGACGACAATCTTCGTAATCCCGATGGACCAGGAGATTGACCACCAGTTCGATGAGAGCTCGCTGGTGATAGGCGGGTCGTTCTACGTGACGACCGACTGTCTTCACCTTAATCGTCGGATTGACGTCCTTTTCGCCGATCCAGTCCAGAAGGTCGTTACGTTGCCTGATGAGGTTGCCTTGGATGACCTGTCGCTTCTTTCCGTCGACAGTCGCGGTGACCACGGCGTGACGGAAGAATCGCTGTGGCTCCGTGCCGAAGAGAAGAATCGCGGCGTTGGTCGGTCTCTGCACTCCATCGCTCTCGACCAGAAGTCCGTGTTCGCGCAGGAACGCCGAGAGCGTCGCGGACGTCGGCTCGCGCAGCCTGAGCTTCCGGGCATATTCGATGGCGGTGCGCAGCGTGAGGTCCAGGTCCAGGTCCGCGAGCGTGGCTGTCGCGGCTGGCCGGTCGTCGAACGCCACTTCGCCTCCGGCCGCCGGTGAGCCCAGATTTCGTTGCTGACCGGCGAGCGAGACATCGAGGTCGCGGAAGAGCTCATCGAAGCCGTCGATCTCGAGAAGCCGGAAATTGCCACCCAGCCGGGCCTGCAGCGCGAGGACGTTCGGGTGAGGACGATCGCCAGCGCGCTGGCACCAGAAGATGCCCTTCTTGAAGGCGAGGTCACCGGTGTCGCCCAGCAGGCATTCCATGATTGACGGCTCCGCGCCGCGGTAGCCGACGACGATCAGAGGCGTGGATTGAAGCAGTGGAAAGAGCAGGCTGATGAGCTTGGGATCGAGTGACGCGACTTCCTCGCTCAGGTTCTTGTCCGTATAGCCTTCCGCTTTACCATGCAGCCAGACGATCTGTGCCCGGTTGAAGATGTCGAATTCACGGAAGTCGCCCGGTGCACGGTTGACCTCCGAAACCGAATGGAGATGCGGGCGCTTGTCGTTCAGCGCCTTGGGTAGGCAGATGTCGAAGTTGGTCGTCAGGAGCGTTCCGGCAAGCCCGCGAAGAACGAGCTCCGCGAGCGCCCTATAGCCGGCGCCGATCTCCTCCGTGGGCTGAATCAGATCGAGGACGACCTTCTGCCGGTAGGCTTGGGGCTGGAGAAGATGCTTGACGGCAAGCGGCAATGATGCGCCGGCCTTGAAATCACAACGTTTTTCGTGAGTGCCCATGTCCGATCAGGGCGTTTCGGGGCACCTGAATCGGCTTCGGACACCCGGGTTCGTGGCCGCGCGGTGGCCGCGCAGGGGGCCCGCCGGCGGCGATGGCAAGGGCGGCCTGTCGATGCCTCAACGTGTCGGACGGCCGCGGACCGTGCCGTATTCGACCGCGATCGCGCCCCTGCCACCCTTCCCGCGCACCGCGCCTTGGCAGACCTCGACCACGCTGCGATTGACGGCCGATTCCTGAGCCTTGATGCCGGGCAGCTTCGGCGAGGGCGGGAGCGGCTTCGGAAGCTTCTTGGCCGCCGCCTTCAGTTTGCGTAGCTTCTCCTCGCTCCGGCGGTCGTTGGCGTTCTTCTCCCAGCGCTGCTCCTTCTGACCGAACCATGACTTATTGCCTGGCCCGATCAGGGTGCTGCCCCCGCTGTAGTGGCCCGATCTGCTCATGTGCGCTCGATCCGATCTCGTTCGATCACCCGGTGCGACGGCCGCCGCCAGAAGCGGAAACCGCATTATCACGCAAGCGTGATCGAACAACTCAACCGCCCCGAAGAGCCTTCGAACGCCTTGAACGACCTTCGGACCGGGACCGGTACTGTCAATTTTTCAAGTATTCGTGCGCCCGATCCGGTTTTCCCTCCTAGCGTGCAACGCGGACGCGAACCCGATCCGGACAAGATCGGTCCTCGCCCCGATAGCTCCGGCATCCCGGACGACCGGGATATTGTCGGTGCGAGCGAACCGGTCGGCGCAGCTCGACTCTGTCGCTGCCTCCTAGTCTGCGATCGAATCCTACGGATTCTGTTCGCCCTGACGGCCTTCCGGTCGCGACGCCGAGTGCCACCGGCCATCTTGCGCCCTATTTCGAATCCTTGCGCAAAATGCTCTCTCTCGCTGGGCGCAACCAGGGCAGGCCCTCGCAATAGCGACCGAATTCGAATCCTAGGGAGTGGCGGCCTGGTCAGTCCGCCTCTGGTCGCGGCGCCGACGGTCCACGGGCGCGGTCGGCGCCTCGATTTCGTACCAAGGATGCTTCTGTATTTCCCGCAGCATGACGGGGGGTTTTACCTTGCCGTACTTCTCTCCTTCGGTCCGCGGGGCGTGCCCCTGGATCGCGTCGAGCACCCGCTCCTTCATGTCGACTCCCAGGCCGACTTCCTTGAAGCGATGACGCCACCCATGGTTGGGAGCGACTTTCGGATTCCGGATCTGAAGACGGTTGCGGACCCAGTCGGCAAGCTTGTTGCCGACGCTGGCGTAAGTAGGATTCTTGCGATCCTTCTTCCGCTGACGCTCGATCGCGTAGAACAGCGGGGCATCTCCCTTCTTTCGTCGCGCCCACTCCACGAAGCCCATCTTCTGCAAATGCGGGTGAAGCGGAACGGTTCGCTCCTCGGCGTTCTTCACCGTTCCCGCCTCGGGTCTGATGTGGATGCACGGGATCCCGTCCTTTTCGATCACGTCGCACGCGCGAAGCTGGGTGATCTCGTTCACGCGCGCGCCGCTGTAGGCGCAGAGCCACGGCACCCAACGACGGGCGGCGGCGTTCTCCTCGGTCATCCGCTCGTTCTGCGGGCCGAGCGCGGCCGCGAGGATGGTATGGGCCTCCCGATCGTCGAAGCCGACCTTCTTCGTTTTCTTTTTCTCGGAAATGGTGACGAAGACTTCGGCGCCCGGATCGGTCGGAAGCCTCTTCTCGTTCTTGGCCCAACGGAAGAAGGCGCGGGCGGCGGCGATGTAGCCGAATTTGACGTTCCGCCGCGACGCCTTCGACGCCAGCAGCGCGTCGCGCCAATCGAGCAGATGCTGTTCGGTCACGCGGCTCATGTCGTCGGTGCCGATGCGCTTGATCAGTTGCGCGAAATATGGCTCCCACTTCTTGCGCGTCGACGCCGCCAGCTCCTTCGCATCGACGAACTCGGCCCACAACACGTCGAACTTCTTCGCGGGGTTCGGCGGCTTGTATTCCGGGAAGCGTGCGGCGACCTTCTCGTTGGGAGTGTAGTCCTTCTTCGCGTTCTGCAGCAATTCCAGCCCGGCGAGCTCTTTGGCCTCGACATAGGAGCGGATGAACGAATGAAGCTTGTCGCCGACGAGATGGATTCCCTTCCGCTGCAGGAACGCCTTCGCTTCGGGTCCGAACGCCATGTACAGGTGCGGTTCGAGCGGGCCGATCGGAGGCCGTTTGCGCTTAGCGTGCTCCCTCAACGACCTCTCGATCTCGGCCCGAGGACCGGGCTCGTCGCGGCGGGTTGTAACCGTTTCCTTGTAAAATTCGCCGGCGAGCGCGACGATCTGGAGGTGCGTGAGCTCCGTCGGCTGCTCGCCCGCTAGGTTTGCGCGCCACTGCCGCTCGAGCTTCAGGTTTTCTTCCTGGCAGAGGATCTTGGCCTCTTCCAAGTCCGTGGTGCCGAGGCTGAACTTGATCTCCGCGGGCATTCCGAACGTGCGATATTTCGCCGGAACGCGACGTCTGAACCAATAGATCTTTGAACGCGGATTCTTCCAAGGGCCGATCACGACAAGTCTCACGGTGACCACTCCTGTGTACCACCGGGACTTTTCGGAAAGCCTTAATTTATAGGTAAACGCGGAGTTTCAGGCGATTGGCGAGGCCGATGGCGGAGAGAGTGGGATTCGAACCCACGGTACGGTTTCCCGCACACACGCTTTCCAAGCGTGCGCCTTAAGCCACTCGGCCATCTCTCCGGAGCGCCCTCTCTTGAAGGGGCGCCGGTGATTTTGCAAGAGACCGCAGGTAAATCGGGTGAATTTTCCGTAAGATATTGTATTTTATAGCGAATATGAGGCGCCGCGCTACGCCTCGGAACTGCCCGCGGGCTGAACCGGAGGTGGGTTTGGCGCGACGATTCATGAGAGACCACCGAACACGCCCGGGGACGCCATGACCATCCGCAACACCACTGCCGTGCTGAGCCTGATTTCGGCCCTCGGCGTCGCCTTCACTGGGCCTGCCGCCGCCCAAGTCTGCACCCGCCAAGGGGTGGATGTGAGCTGCGACGACGGGCGGCGCGGGGTGCTTTCGGGCGATGCCATCCTCTGGCCTGACGGGACGCGCTCAAGCACCACGCCGCATCAGAGCGTGATCATCGACAACAAGAGTTCAGTGCATGTGGGGCCCGGCGTGTTCGTCGGCCAAGGCAACGGCATGGTGCCGCTGGATGATCCGAACGCGCCGAACAAGCGGCGCTGCGCGATTCTTGATGGCGTGTCGTACTGCTATTGAGGCACGCCATTCACCTCTCCCCGCTTGCGGGGAGAGGGACTAGATCAACCGCACACCCGAGATCGCCGACTTCAGCCAGCGCAGCGCCTGCGGCGGCTGCGCCGCGAGCGGGGCGACAACGGCCTTCTCGGTGCGGCACTTCTCTAGCTCGGCGACGAAATCCGCGGCCCATTGCTGAATGGTGTGGCCGCGCAGTGTCTTCATCATTGCGTCCCAGCGCATCTTGCGCTCGGCGAGCGGCATCGCGGCCGCAATCGCGATCGCACGGGCCATGCCGTCGATGTCGTGCGGATTGACGAGGAGCGCCGCGTCGAGCTCGTTGGCGGCGCCGGCGAATTTCGACAGCACTAGCACGCCGGGATCGGCCGGATTTTGGGCCGCGACATATTCCTTGGCGACGAGGTTCATGCCGTCATGGAGCGGCGTCACCACGCCGACCTGCGCGGTGCGATACAGGCCCGCGAGCACGGCCTGGCTAAAACCTTTATTGAGATAGCGGATCGGCGTCCAGTCGACCTCACCATGGCGCCCATTGACGTCGGTGACGAGGCGCGCAACCTCGTTCTGGAGATCGCCATAGGCCTCGATGGCGCCGCGCGAAAGGTTCGCGATCTGCAACAGCGAGATGCTGCGCAAGAACTGCGGATGCTCGGTCCAGAGCCGGTCGAACGCGCTGATGCGGTTGACGAGGCCTTTGGAATAGTCGAGCCGGTCGACACCAATCGCGAGCCGCTCGCCATTGAGGCTGCGGCGCAACCGCGACACGTCGGGATGCGAGACCGATTTCGCGGCATATTGCGCGAATTTTTCCGCATCGATGCCGATCGGAAAGACTTCGCAGCGCGTACGGCCATGCTGCGAGATCACAACCCCATCCTCGACGGCGAGGTCGAGCTCGCCGCCCGCATAGCCAAGGAAGTTCTGGTAATCCTCTTCGGTCTGGAAACCGAGCAGATCGTAGGCCAGCATCGCCGTGATCAGCTCGCGGTGATTGGGGACGCCCTGCATCACCGAGGCCACGGGCCAAGGCGTGTGCAAGAAGAAGCCGATCGGGTCATCGACGCCGAGGTCGCGCAGCTCGGCACCGAGGGCGAGGAAGTGATAGTCCTGCACCCAGAACGCGGTCTGGGGTTTTCGGAACCGCATCAGGGCGCGCGCCATGAACGCGTTGACCTCGCGATAGCTGACATAGTCGTCGCGCGATACGCGGATCAGGTCGCTGCGCGAATGCAGCGCCGGCCACAGTGCTGAATTGGCAAAGCCTTCGTAATAGCCGCCGTAATGCGCGGCCGGGAGATCAAGCGTGGCGATCGCCCCGGAACCGAGCGCCTCGATCTCGGCAAACGGCTCCTTCTGATGGCCATCACGCACGCGGCCGGAGGAGCCCACCCAAATTGCGCCCGAATTCTCCACGACCGGGAGCAACGCAGCCGCAAGGCCGCCCGTCATGGGCTCGTTGGGTTTGCCGCGCGCAACCCGATTTGAAACGACCACTAAGTTCACAGGTCGCCCTCTCCTGTTCATTCCAGCCTGTTTAACTTATGTTCATCAATATGGTTCCTGATCATCGTTTCAACCAATTGAAACCAAAATCGGGCGTGCGCGTTGGAACTGGTTTTCCTTGCGGAACCCGGAAATTTCACTGCAAAGACAGTTTTTGCGGCCGCGTTGCGCAACAAGAACCGCGCGCGCAATGGAACCGCGCGAACGACATTACGTCTGACGTGTGGCGTTGCCTTGCTTTTACCGCGGGTCGAGCAGGCGCGCGAGGAACGCGCGCACATCGCTCGGCGCATCGAAGTGACCGTTGACGCCCATCGCGCGGCGGCCGACCGAGAAAGAGAGCCCGTTCATGTCGGGCATGATCGCGAACACGGTCTCATCGGTGACGTCGTCGCCGATGAAGATCGGACGGCGCCCCCTGAATGGCTCGTGCGTCATCAGCGCGCGCACGCCGGTCGCCTTGGTGAAACCGGAATGCTTGATCTCGCAGACGAATTTGCCGGGCAGAACTTCGATCGGCGCGTTGGGCAGGTCAGCGCGGATCAGCGAGACGGCTTCGTAGATCGCCTTTTCCGCATGCGGCGCGAGGCGATAATGCAGCGCCAGCGAATAGCCCTTGTCCTCGAGCAGAATGCCCGGGCTGAGCTTGGCGATCGCGGCCAGGCGCCGCTTCAGCTCCTTGTCCATCGGCGGCGCGTGCACATCGTCAGATTCGTTTCCGATCGACACGCGCATCTCCGCGCCATGACCGGCGACGGCACGAAAAACATCGGGTGCGAAGATCAAGTCGATGTCGTTGAGCGAACGGCCGCTCACCATCGCTAGTGCGCCGGATGTAAGTTCGGTCAATCGGTTGAGCGTCTCCGACAGGCCCGGCGGCACCCAGACCTCGCGCGGCGTAGGCATCAATTCCAGCAGCGTGCCATCGATGTCGAGCAGGATCGCGATCTCATTGAGATGCGGCACCAGCGCTTGCGGCACCGGGACCACGTCCGGTGCTTCATTGGTTTCGCGCATGGTTCGTTCATCGACCATCGGCATTTCAGCGAGTTCCGATTTCATAGTCTACTCCATAAAGGCAAGCGGCCGCGCGATTTCTTCGAGCGATTTTCGTTCCGCGGAGATGGCATAGCGCCACGCCACGATCGCGGCCGCGATCATCAGGAAGGCACCCACCAAATAGCCGGCGAACACGCTGCTGCGTGATCCGGTGTCGATCAGCGCGCCGAACAGCGCTGGGCCAATCACTCCGCCGATGCCGGTGCCGATCGCGTAGAACACTGCGATCGCCAGCGCGCGGATTTCGAGCGGAAAAGTCTCGCTGACGGTGAGATAGGCCGCGCTCGCGGCGGGTGAAGCAAAGAAGAAGATGATCATCCAGGCGATGGTCTGTCCTTGCGCGCTCAGCGCGCCGATCGAGAACAGATAGCCGGACAGCGCTAGCAGCACCCCCGACACACCATAGGTGAACATGATCATGGTGCGGCGGCCGAGCGTGTCGAACAGGCGGCCGAGCAGCAGCGGACCGAGGAAGTTGCCGGCAGCGAACGGCAGCAGATACCAACCGACATGATCGGCGCTAATGCCGTAGAAATCGGTCAGCACCAGCGCAAAGGTAAAAAAGATCGCGTTGTAGAAGAAGGCTTGTGCGATCATCAGCACAAGGCCAACCAGCGCGCGCTGCCGATAGGTAAAGAACAACGTGTGCACGACCTCACCGATCGGCGTGTGGTCGCGCATCTTGATGCGAATCTTGGTAAAGTCTGCGCCGCCACCATCCCGCTTATGTCCGACCACCGAGCGCTCGATCTCGCCGACAATCTCTTCGGCCTTTTCGGGATGGCCGTGAATCATCAGCCAGCGCGGGCTTTCAGGAATCCACATCCGCATAAACAGCACGACGAGGCCGATGCTCGCACCGATGAGATAAGCCACGCGCCAGCCGAGATCGGGACCGATCACCGCAGGATCGAGCAGCACGATGGCGGCGACTGCCCCCATGGCGGCGCCGATCCAGAAGCTTCCATTGATGACGAGATCGGTCCAACCCCGATAACGCGCCGGCACCAATTCCTGAATGGTCGAGTTGATCGCGGTGTATTCGCCGCCGATGCCGGCGCCGGTGAGGAATCGAAACAGCGCGTAGCTCGCGATATTCCACGACAGCGCGGTTGCGGCGGTCGCGGTGAGATAGAGCGCGAGCGTGATGAAGAACAGCTTTTTGCGGCCGATGCGATCGGTCAGCCAGCCGAAGCCGAGCGCGCCGAGCACCGCGCCGGCAAGATAGGCGGAGTTGGCGATGCCGAGATCGAGATTGGAGAACTGCAGCACCGGACTCTGCTTCAGCGCGCCGGAGAGCGCGCCGGCGAGCGTCACTTCGAGACCGTCGAGGATCCAGGTGATGCCAAGCGCCAGCACGACGCGCGTATGGAAGCCGCTCCAGGGCAGCGCGTCGAGCCGTGCGGGAATGCTAGTTTCGACGATGCGATCGGCTGCGACCGCCGCCGAGACCGCAGGTCCATAATTCAGGCTTTGCTGCAATTGCATCGCGTTGTTGGGTCATTGGGGGTACGGCATTCCGCCTGCCACCCGCGACAACGCCTGCGGCAAGAGCAGGTTCCAGTGGGAATTGCGTCCGGGCACACGCATGGCTCGAGCCAGAAAGATGACACATTCGCGAAATCGCGAGGGGCGCAAGGAGCGCGCGATTGAAGCTGGCGAAGGTGGAGTTGAAGCGGGAGTGAGATCCATCCACGTCGTCCCGGCCTGGTGCGCCGTTGCGCACGAGGCCGGGACGACAGCGGAGAGTGACGCGACAGCGAAAACTTACGCCGCCCTGATATTCGCCATGAACCGGTCGAGCTCGGCGCGGAGGCGGGTGCTTTCGCTGGAGAGCGATTTGGCTGAGTTCAGCACCTCTTCCGAGGCGGAGCCGGTCTCGGCCGCGCCGCGGTTGACCTGGCCGATGTCGGTGGCGGCGGTCTGGGTGCCCTGCGCGACGGTCTGGACGCTGCGGGCGATCTCCTGCGTCGCCGCGCCCTGCTGCTCGACGGCGCTGGCGATGGACGTCGAGATCGACGAGATCTGGCCGATGGTCGCGCCGATCTCCTTGATCGCCGCGACCGACTCAGCGGTGGCGCCTTGCATGCCCGTGATATGGGAGGAAATCTCGTCCGTCGCCTTGGCCGTCTGGCTCGCCAGCGATTTCACTTCACTTGCGACCACCGCAAAGCCGCGGCCGGCTTCACCCGCGCGCGCCGCCTCGATGGTAGCGTTGAGGGCGAGAAGGTTGGTCTGCTCGGCGATCGCCGTGATCAGCTTGACGACCTCGCCGATCTGCTGGGCGGCATGGGACAGCTTGCCAATGCGGCCGTCGGTTTCCTTGGCCTGCACCACGGCGGCCTCCGCAATGCGACTGGAGTCGCGGACCTGGCGGCCGATCTCCTCGACCGAAGCCGACAGTTCCTCGGTCGCGGTTGCCACCGATTGCATGTTGCTCGAGGCTTGCTCCGACACGCCGGCAACCTGGCTCGACAGGCTCTGCGTGGTCTCGGCGGTCCGCGTCAACGTCGAGGCCGACGATTCAAGCTGCACGGCCGAGGCCGAGACGTTGGACACGATGGCGCCGACCGCGTTCTCGAAATCATCGGCGAAGCGAATTAGCTCGGAGCGGCGGCTTGCGGCCTGCTCCTTGTTCTGGGCTTCGTTGGCCGCGGCATCGCGCTCGGCCTTGGCCACGGCCTGCACTTTGAATTCCTCGACCGCGCCGGCCATCTCGCCGATCTCGTCCTTCCGGCCTAGGCCGGGCAGCACGACGTCGAAATTGCCGGAGGCGAGCTCGTGCATCGCTTTGCACATCGCGATCATCGGACGCGAGATGCCGTTGCCGAGCATCAGGGCCAGCACGGCGCCGACGGCAAGGCCGCCCAGCGCCAGCATCAGCATCAGCCGCTCTGTTTCGCCGATGGTCGCATTGGCGCTCGTCTCGATGCGCTGCTGGTCGGTGGTCAGCTCCGACCGCAGCTCGCCCGAGAGCTTGAGGATGGACGCGGCCGTCTTGGTCATCTCGCCGTTCGACTTGACGATGATCTTCACGTTGTCGGACAGCTTGCCAAATGACGCGCGGTACTGCTTCAGCAGATTACCGATCTCGGTGACGCGGTCGGTGATCTTCTGGTCGTTGGCGTAGATCGAGACCAGCAAGGTCTCCAGAAACTTGATGCGCGCAATCACGCCGTCGGCAGTCTTCGGCTCCGGCTTGGCGACGAACGCGCTGACCGAGGTGGAAACCGCAAGATATTGCGAGGTGATGTCCTTGGCCGTGGTCTGCACCGAGGCAAGCCCGGCCAGCGCCGCGGTGTCGGCGAGGTCGTCGAACTTGAAGCGGATCTTGTTGCCGACGCTGTTCAGCTCATCGGCGGCGATCTTGCCGTTCTCGCGCGTCAGCGTGATGATCTCACTGAAGACTTTGGTGAAGCGCTGGAAATCGGCATCGAGCTTGCCGACCTGCTCGCGGCGCGCCGCGCCGGTCGTGGCCGCCGTCGACTTGGCGATCGCCGCCTTCAGATTCTCTTCGGCCGCCTTGGCCGCAGTCTCGTCATCCGCGGCGCCAGTCAGCGTGTAGGCCCGGGTCAGCCCCTGATAGCTGATCAAGTCGCGATCGACGGTCCGCGCCAGGTCCGCTTCCGCCACGCTGGCCCGGTAGGATTCCACGGCGCCAGCGATTCGCTCGAAGCCGAAATAGGCGAAAGCCATGCTGACGGCGAGGATGGCCAGCACCGCCACGAAGCCGAGGATGATTTTTGCGCGAAAACGCAAGGTGAGCAGCTTCGATGTGTTCGGCTTGGACTTGACGGACATTCCCCACCCCATTCCATTTGCGGAAAACCAGGCGCAGCCCGGAAGCAGCCCGCCCCCCGACTCGTATGCACGGTAATTGGCAAAGGATAAGCCGCGGTAAATTTGCGGCGCCGCAACTTGCGGTTAGGTGACGCGGGCCCAGTCCGTCGTCCCGGCTTTCGCCGGGACGACGATGGAGTGAGAGCCCCTACGCCGCCCTGATATTCCCCATGAACCGGTCGAGTTCAGCGCGGAGACGGGTGCTTTCGGACGACAATGTCTTCGCCGAGTTCAGCACCTCTTCCGAGGCCGAGCCAGTCTCGGCCGCGCCGCGGTTGACCTGGCCGATGTCGGTGGCGGCAGTTTGCGTACCCTGGGCGACATTCTGGACGCTGCGGGCGATTTCTTGCGTCGCGGCGCCCTGCTCTTCCACTGCGCTGGCGATCGACGTCGAGATCGACGAGATCTTGCCGATGGTCGCGCCGATCTCCTTGATCGCGGCGACCGACTCGGCGGTGGCGCCCTGCATGCCGGTGATATGCGAGGAAATCTCGTCGGTCGCCCTGGCGGTCTGGCTCGCCAGCGACTTCACCTCGCTCGCAACGACCGCGAAGCCGCGGCCGGCCTCACCGGCGCGCGCAGCCTCGATGGTCGCGTTCAGCGCGAGAAGGTTGGTCTGTTCGGCAATCGCCGTGATCAGCTTGACGACTTCGCCGATCTGCTGGGCGGCATGCGACAATTTTCCGATGCGGCCATCGGTTTCCTTGGCCTGCACAACGGCGGCCTCCGCAATGCGGCTGGAGTCGCGGACCTGGCGGCCGATTTCCTCGACCGAAGCCGACAGCTCTTCGGTCGCGGTTGCCACCGATTGCATGTTGCTCGAGGCCTGCTCGGAGACGCCGGCAACCTGGCTCGACAACGTCTGCGTGGTCTCGGCGGTCCGCGTCAGCGTGGACGCCGACGATTCGAGCTGCACGGCGGAGGCCGAGACGTTCGACACGATGGCGCCGACGGCGCTCTCGAAATCATCGGCAAAACGGATCAGCTCGGAACGACGCGCCGTGGCCAGTTCCTTGTTCTGGGCTTCGCTGGCCGCGGCATCGCGCTCGGCCTTGGCCACGGCCTGAACCTTGAACTCTTCCACCGCGCCGGCCATCTCGCCGACCTCATCCTTGCGGCCGAGGCCCGGCAACACGACGTCGAAATTTCCCGAGGCCAGCTCGCGCATCGCCTTGCACATCGCAATCATCGGTCGCGAGATGCCGGTGCCGAGCAGGAAGGCGAGGACCGCGCCGAGCAGCGTGCCACCGACGGCAAGCATCAGCACCAATTGCTCGGTCTTCCCGATGGTCGCTTCCGACTCCGACTCCAGCCGCTGCTGCTCGGAGACGAGATCCGCCTTCATGGCAGTCGCGCCCCGAAGGATCGCACCCGCGGAGCCGGTCATCTCGGTGACGAGATCGTCGACCATCTTGGCGTTGGCGATCAGCTTCTCCAGCGCTTCGCGATAGGCGACGAGGATGGTCTTGGCATCCTTCAGGCCGGCGACGATCTTGTCGTCCATGGAATAGACCGCGCTGAGCGAGTTCTCGACGAATTTGAGCCGGGCCAGCGCGCTGGTCGCGATCGCCTGGTCGGACGTCAGCACGAAATTGGTCGCCGCCGCACTTGCGGTTTGGACCTGGGCGTTGACCTGCTTGGTCCCAAACTCGATCGACTGTGCCTCGGCATCCGAGGCATTGTTGCCGATGTCGTCGAGCTTGTACTTCAGCAGATTGGCTTGGCGCGAGAGCTGGTTCTGGACCAACAGCGTGCTGTCACGCTTGGCCTGGAGGACCTTGGCGAAGGTCGCGGAGAAATTCGAAAATTCCTTGGCGAGCTTGTCGAGGCTGTCCTGCCGCGCTGGCGTCTTGGCGCTCTTGACGGCCTGGTCGATGGCGGTCTTCAGGCCGACCTCGGCATCCAGCGCCGCCTTGGCATCATCTTCCTTGCCGGTGACGACGAAAAATTTGACGGCCGAACGGTAGGCGAGCAGTTCGCGGTCGATGTTGCGGGCAAGATCAGCCTCCGAGACGCTGGTACGGTAGGCACCCACCCCGGAAGAGACCCGCTCGAAGCCGAAATAGGCGAAGGCCATGCTGCCGGCGGAGATCACCAGCACCGCGGCAAAGCCGAGGATGATCTTGGCGCGGAACCTGAGGGTCGGAAATATGGTGCGCTTAGACGGCGACGCGTTACGCCCGGACATTCCGACCCCCATTTTCTATTCAGCCGTAGTCCGGAGGCGCCCCGCCTCCAGACCCGGATGCGCAAAACTAGGGCAGAATGAATAAGGGGCGGTAAATTCGTCACGCCGGTGCAATCCTGGGCTTTATCGGCCAAAGGCCGACGAGCCAGGACCGGGGCGACCAAAATCCTAGTTGCCAAGTCCGGGGGCCGCGGTCTCTAATTAGAAACAATCAAAATCAATCCCGGGAGGTATATTCCGTGTCTACAGTCAAACTGACGGTGAACGGCAAGGCCGTTGCCGTCGACGTCGAGGACCGCACGCTGCTGGTCCAACTCCTGCGCGAGAACCTCAACCTCACCGGAACCCATGTCGGCTGCGACACCAGCCAGTGCGGCGCCTGCGTCGTGCACGTGGACGGCAAAGCGGTGAAATCCTGCACCATGCTGGCGGGCCAGGCCGACGGCGCCAACGTCACCACCATCGAGGGCATCGCCAAGGGCGACGAACTGCACCCGATGCAGGCCGCCTTCCGCGACAATCACGGCCTCCAGTGCGGCTACTGCACGCCCGGCATGATCATGTCGGCGATCGACATCGTGCACCGCCATGGTGGCGAGCTCGACGAGCCCACCGTGCGCCACGAACTCGAAGGCAACATCTGCCGCTGCACTGGCTATCACAACATCGTCAAAGCCGTTCTGGATGCAGCCGGACGCATGAAGGTCTCGCAGGCGGCCGAGTAGAGCGGCTCGCCTCGAAAGAACAACCACCACCGCTGCTCTCGATGGAAAGCGCGGTCACATAATTTCCGGTCGGGAGGACCAGACAATGGGTGTTGAAGGCATCGGCGCGCGCGTCGTGCGCAAGGAAGACAAGCGTTTCATTACCGGCAAGGGCCGCTACGTCGACGACATCAAATTGCTGGGCATGACCCATGCCCATTTCATCAGAAGCCCGCACGCGCACGCCAAGGTAAAGGGGATCGACTCCTCCGCCGCGCTGAAAATGCCGGGTGTGGTCGCAGTACTCACGGGACAGCAGATCGTCGACGACAAGGTCGGCAACCTCATCTGCGGCTGGGCCATCACCTCCAAGGACGGCAGCCCGATGAAGATGGGCGCATGGCCGGCGATGGCGCCGGAGACGGTGCGCTTTGTCGGACAGGCGGTCGCGGTCGTGATCGCCGACACGAAGAATCTGGCGCGCGACGCGGCGGAAGCTGTCGTGGTCGATTACGAGGAACTTCCCGCAGTCGCCGATGTTCACGCCGCGATCAAGTCCGGCGCGCCGCAGCTTCATCCTGAAGCGCCCGGCAACCAGGTCTATGACTGGGTGATCGGCGACGAGGGCGCCACCGACGCCGCCTTCGCCAAGGCCGCCAATGTGGTGAAGCTCGATGTCACCAATAACCGCCTCGCCCCGAACGCGATGGAGCCGCGCGCGGCGATCGCCGACTACGACGAAGCGGAAGAGCACTTCACGCTCTATACGACCTCGCAGAACCCACACGTCGCCCGCCTCGTGCTGTCGGCGTTCTACAACATCGCCCCCGAGCACAAGCTGCGCGTGATCGCACCCGACGTCGGCGGCGGTTTTGGCTCAAAGATCTTCATCTATCCCGAAGAGATGGTGGCATTGTGGGCCTCGAAGAGGGTCGGTCGTCCGGTGAAATGGACCGGCGACCGCACCGAGGCCTTCCTCACCGACGCGCATGGCCGCGACCATGTCACCCATGCCGAAATGGCGTTCGACGCCAACAACAAGATCATCGGTTTGAAGGTGAAGACCTACGCCAATTTCGGCGCCTACATGTCGCTGTTCTCGTCCTCGGTGCCGACCTATCTCTACGCGACGCTGCTGTCGGGCCAGTACAACATCCCGGCGATCCATGCCGAGGTGGTCGGGGTCTACACCAACACCACGCCGGTCGACGCCTATCGCGGTGCCGGCCGCCCCGAGGCGAGCTATCTGATCGAGCGGCTGATGGAGACGGCGGCGCGGCAGTTGAAGGTCGATCCGGCCGCGCTGCGCCGGCAAAACTTCATCACGGAGTTTCCGCATCAGACGCCCGTGATCATGGCCTATGACGTCGGCGACTTTAATGCCTCGCTCGACGCCGCAATGAAGGCAATCGACTATGCAGGTTTCCCCGCCCGCAAGGCCAAGGCGAAGGCCGACGGCAAGCTGCGCGGCATCGGTTTGTCCTGCTACATCGAGGCCTGCGGCATCGCGCCGTCCAAGGCGGTCGGCAGCCTGGGCGCCGGCGTCGGTCTGTGGGAATCCGCCGAAGTGCGGGTCAACCCGGTCGGCACCATCGAGATCCTGACGGGCTCGCACAGCCACGGCCAGGGTCACGAGACCACGTTCTGCCAGCTCGTCGCAGAGCGTCTCGGCATTCCCATCAGCCAGGTCTCGATCGTCCATGGCGACACCGACAAGGTGCAGTTCGGCATGGGCACCTACGGCTCGCGCTCCGCGGCCGTCGGACTGACCGCGATCCTGAAGGCGATGGAGAAGATGGAGGCGAAAGCCAAGAAGATCGCCGCGCATGCGCTGGAAGCCTCCGAGGGCGACATCGTCATCGAGAATGGCGAGTTCAAGGTCACCGGCACCGACAAGGCGATCGCGCTGCCGATGGTCGCGCTCGCGGCCTACACGGCGCACAATCTGCCTGACGGGATGGAGCCGGGCCTGAAGGAGAGCGCCTTCTACGACCCGACCAACTTCACCTTCCCGGCCGGCGCCTATATCTGCGAGCTCGAGGTCGATGCCGGCACCGGCAAGACCTCCTTCGTCAACTTCGTCGCGGCCGACGACTTTGGTCGGCTGATCAACCCGATGATCGTCGAGGGCCAGGTCCATGGCGGCCTTGCCCAGGGCATCGGGCAGGCGCTGCTCGAGCACGCGATCTACGACGCCAACGGCCAGCCGGTGACGGCCTCGTTCATGGATTACTCCATGCCGCGCGCCGACGATCTGCCGTCGTTCAACCTCTCCCACACTACGACGCTGTGCCCGGGCAATCCGCTCGGCATCAAGGGTTGCGGTGAGGCCGGCGCAATCGGCGCCTCCGCGGCCGTGATCAACGCGATCACGGATGCGATTGGCAAGAACAATCTGGAAATGCCCGCAACCCCGGATCGGGTGTGGCGCACGATCCACGCGGCTTGAGAGGAGCAGAGAAGATGTACCAGACCATTTACCATCGCGCCTCCTCGGTCGACGAAGCGGCCAGCCTGTTCGCCAAAGGCACCGAGGCAAAATTCCTCGCCGGGGGCCAGACGCTGCTGCCGGTCATGAAGCAGCGGCTTGCGAGTCCATCTGACGTGATCGACCTCGGCAAGATCAAGGAGCTGCAAGGTGTCGAGCTCTCGGGTGACGTGCTGACCATCAAGGCCGGTACGACCTATTTCGACATCATGCAGAACGCCGATGTGCAGAAGGCGATCCCCGCGATCGCCCATCTCACCTCGATGCTCGGCGATCCCGCCGTGCGTTATCGGGGCACCATCGGCGGTTCGATCGCCAATAACGATCCCGCCGCGGATTATCCGGCGGCGCTGCTCGCGCTTGGTGCCACCGTGAAGACCAACAAGCGGTCGATCTCGGCGGAGGACTTCTTCCAGGGCCTGTTCACGACGGCACTTGAAGACGGCGAGATCATCACCGCCGTATCGTTCCCGGTTCCGCACAAGGCGGGCTACGCCAAGATGCGGCATCCGGCCTCGCGCTTCGCGCTCACCGCCGTGTTCGTGGCGCAGACGAAATCGGGCGAGATCCGTGTCGCCGCGACCGGCGCTTCGCAAAGCGGCGTGATGCGGGTGCCCGCGATCGAAGCGGCGCTGAAGGCGAACTGGTCGCCGGCAGCGATCGACGGCGTGAGCATTTCGGCGAGCAATCTGCTGGCCGATATCCACGGCACAGCAGAGTACCGCGCCAACCTGATCAAGGTCATGGCGCAGCGCGCGGTAACCGCCGCGGGCTAACGTTCCGCCTTAGCGACTCAACACAAATCTTCCGCGGCGCGCAGAAATGCGCGCCGCTTTTATTATGCGCCCATGCATGAAAACCGCTTGCCTCGCTGGCGCGAAGGCGAGAAAAGTTAATCAGCCAATTAACTCGCCCCAGAGAGGAACGTCCCGGGCTTGCCGGACCATCGGCATCCGCCCGCGACCCGAGGAAACAACAACGTGCTCGATAAACCAGCCCAAGAAAAATCAGAAGGCTCTTCCGTCCGCACCTCCGGCCCGCTCTCGGGCTTCCGAATCGTCGAATTCGCCGGCATCGGACCCGGTCCGTTCGCCTGCATGATGCTGGCCGACATGGGCGCCGACGTCGTCACGCTCGACCGGGTCGGCGCCAAGAAGAGCATGAAGTCGGTGGCGGGCCGCGGCCGCAAGGTGATCGAGCTCGATCTCAAGGACAAGGCGGCGATCGCCGAGGTGCTCGACCTGCTCGCCAATGCCGACGCGCTGGTCGAAGGCTTTCGTCCCGGCGTGATGGAACGGCTCGGGCTCGGCCCCGAAATGGTCCTGGCCCGTAATCCAAAACTCGTCTACGGCCGCATGACCGGCTGGGGCCAGGAAGGCCCGCTTGCGAACGCCGCCGGCCACGACATCAACTACATCTCCATCACCGGCGCGCTGGCCGCGATCGGCACCAAGGAAGCACCGGTGCCGCCGCTCAACCTGGTCGGCGATTTCGGCGGCGGCGCACTCTATATGGTCGTCGGCGTGCTCGCGGCGCTGCTGGAAGCGCAGAAGTCCGGCAAGGGTCAGGTGGTCGACACCGCGATGTGCGACGGCGCGGCGTCGCTGATGTCGTTCTTTTTCGACATGACCACGATCGGTCGCTGGACCGAGGGTCGGGTGCAGAATTTTCTCGACGGCGGCGCACATTTCTACGGCGTCTACGAATGCGCCTGCGGCCATTTTGTCTCGATCGGTTCGATAGAGCCCCAGTTCTATGCGCTCCTGCGCGAGCATGCCGGGCTCACTGACGCCGATTTCGACGCCCAGATGGACCGCAAGGCCTGGCCCGCGCTGAAAGAGAAGCTGCAGGCCGTGTTCAAGAGCAAGACCCGCGAAGATTGGTGCAAGATCATGGAGGGCACCGACATCTGTTTCGCGCCGGTGTTGACCATGTCGGAAGCCACCGAGCATCCGCACATGGTCGCGCGAAACGTGTTCGTCGAACGCCACGGCGTGAAGCAGCCAGCGCCGGCGCCGAGATTCTCGCGGACTCCATCGGCGGTGCGCGAGCCGGAGGGGGCTGAGATTGGCGCTGTGACGAAGGCGTGGAAGCGGTAGGTCTCCGCTACAGACTCCGTTGTCGTCCCGGCGAAGGCCGCGACAACACTGGTGATGTGGCGGCAGCTTGCGTCCAACGCGAGCGGCGGCCTTAAGCCGCCGTATCCACCTTCAACACCCCGCGCCGGATCTGATCCTCCTCGATCGATTCAAACAGCGCCTTGAAATTGCCCTCGCCAAAGCCGTCGTCGCCCTTGCGCTGGATGAACTCGAAGAAGATCGGGCCGATCGCGTTGGCCGAGAAGATCTGGAGCAGCACCTTGGTCTGGCCGCCGTCGACCACACCTTCGCCGTCGATCAGGATGCCGTTCCTCTGAAGCCGGGCGAGGTCCTCGCCGTGCTTGGGCAGGCGGGCATCGATCCGCTCGAAATAGGTCTCGGGCGGCGCCGGCATGAACGGCAGGCCGGCCTCACGCAGGCCTTCGATGGCGCCGTAAATGTCGCGGCAGCCGCAGGCGATGTGCTGGATGCCTTCGCCGTGATAGATTTTCAGATATTCCTCGATCTGGCCGGAATCGCCGGCGTCCTCGTTGATCGGAATCCGAATCTTGCCGTCCGGGCTGGTCAGCGCGCGCGAAAACAAGCCCGAAGCGCGGCCTTCGATGTCGAAGAAGCGGATCTGGCGGAAGTTGAACAGCCTTTCGTAGAAGCCGGTCCAGACATCCATGCGGCCGCGATGGACGTTGTGCGTGAGGTGATCGAGATAGAACAGGCCGGCGCCATTGGGCCGCGGATCGCGTTCGCCGAGCCATTCGAACTCGGCCTCATAGGCCGAGCCTTTGGCGCCGTAGCGATCGACGAAATAGAGCAGGCTGCCGCCGATGCCCTTGATGGCGGGCACGTCGAGCGTCTTCTGGGCGGATGACGCATCCGCAGGCTGCGCACCGAGCGCGATCGCGCGCTCATAGGCCAATTTCGCGTCGACCACGCGAAACGCCATCGACGGCGCACAGGGGCCATGCGCGGCGACGAAATCGTAACCGTGGGTGCCGGGCTCCTCGTTGACGAGATAGTTGATGTCGCCCTGACGATAGACCGTGATTGTCTTGGTCTTGTGGCGCGCGACGGGCGCGTAACCCATCAGCTTGAACAGGGCATGCAGCTGTTCCGGATCGGGATGCGCATATTCGACGAACTCGAACCCGTCGGTGCCCATCGGATTGTCGGCGGTGATGGTGGCCGGCGGTTCATCGTGCGGAAACGGACCCATGGTGTTCTCCCAAATTGCTGCTGAGAGAACTATCCTTCATTGGGCGCGCAAGGAGCGTGCAAATGAGACGAGATTTCGCTATCCTATGCATGATCTGTGCACGAAATGGACGAATGACGCATGATTCCGATTGACGCGTTCGACCTCAAGATCCTCGGCGCGCTCCAGGACGACGGCCGCCTCACCAATCAGGAGCTCGCCGACATCGCGGGGCTGTCGGCCTCGCAATGCTCGCGGCGGCGGATGCGGCTGGAGGAGGAGAAGGTGATATCAGGCTATCACGCCGACCTCTCCAGCGAGGCGCTCGGCTTTGGCGTGATTGCCTTCATCCAGGTGGGTCTCGCCACCCACTCGCCCGACAACTCCAAACGCTTCCGCACGCTGGTCAACCGCATCGACGAGATCCAGGAGGCTTATTCGCTGACGGGCGATGCCGATTACGTGCTGAAGGCGGTGCTGCGCGACCTCAAGGGCCTCTCCAACCTCGTCAACGACGTGCTGATGCCGCACCAGAGTGTGGCGCATGTGCGCTCCTCGATCGTGCTCGACCGGCTGAAGGAAAGCTCAAAGCTGCCGCTAAAGGATTTGAAGGCTGGCTGAAATTGAGGGAACTACGCCATTCGCACGGCCCGCGCGATCTGCGATGATCCCGGCCAATCTGCGGAGATTCAGCCATGGCCCTCCAGCTTCGACCGAACTGCGAATATTGCGATCGCGACCTGCCGCCGAATGCAACGGACGCGCGGATCTGCTCCTATGAATGCACGTTCTGTGCGGACTGTGTGGAGACGAAACTCTCCAACGTCTGCCCGAACTGCGGCGGCGGTTTTGCACCGCGCCCGATCCGCCCGACGCAGGAATGGCGGCCGGGCGTGTGCACGACCAAGCAGGCGCCGTCGGACAAGCGGGTGCATCTGAAGTACGGCCTGGAGGAGGTCGCGGCGCATTGCGCGAGGGTCAAGGATGTAGCGCCGGAGAAGCGGTGAACTCTCTCCACGCGTCATTGCGAGCGTAGCGAAGCAATCCAGAATCCCTCCGCGGAGAGACCTCGATTGCTTCGCTGCGCTCGCAATGACGGGGGTCGTGGCAGCGGCGGAACCTACTCCGCCGCCAGAATCGTCCCCTCGACCTCGCCGAAGCCGACGCGGTAGCCGTTGCCCTGGCACCAGCCGCGCATGACGAGGCTGTCGCCGTCTTCCAGGAACGTGCGCTTTGTGCCGCCGGGCAGTTCGACCGGCTCGGTGCCGTTCCAGCTGATCTCCAAAAGGCTGCCGCGCTGGTTCTTCTCCGGGCCGGAGATGGTGCCGCTCCCGAGGAGATCGCCCACATTCATCGCGCAGCCACTTGAGGCGTGGTGCATGAGCTGCTGCACCGAGGACCAGTACATGTATTTGAAATTGGTGCGGCTGATGTTCGTCGGCGCATTCGCGCCGTCGGGGCGCAATGATACATCGAGCTCGACGCCATAGTTCTGCGGCTTGTCCTGCTTGAGATAGCCGAGCGGCGCGGGCTCCTGCTCCGGCCCCTTCAGCCGGAACGGCTCCAGCGCCTCGCGCGTCACCACCCACGGGCTGATCGAGGTCGCGAACGCCTTGGCGAGGAACGGCCCGAGCGGCACATATTCCCATTGCTGGATATCGCGCGCGCTCCAGTCGTTGAGCAGCACGAAGCCGAAGATCATCTCTTCGGCTTGCTGCTCGGTGAGCATTCCGCCCATCGGCGACGGCTGGCCGACCACGACGCCCATCTCCAGCTCGAAATCGAGCCGCTTGCACGGCGCAAAGCTAGGCACCTCGACATTCGGCGGCTTCAACTGCCCGCGCGGGCGCTTCACCTCGGTGCCGGACACGACGACGGTGGAGGCGCGGCCGTTATAGCCGATCGGCATGTAGAGCCAGTTCGGCTGCAGCGCGTTGTCCTTGCCGCGGAACATCACACCGACATTGGTGGCGTGCTCCTTCGAGGAATAGAAATCGGTATAGCCCGAGACCGCGAACGGCAGATGCAGTTTTGCATCGCGCATCGGCACCAGCGCCTGCTTGCGCAGCTCCTCATTGTCGCGCAGCTCCGGATGATCGTGACGCAACAGCTCGCTGATCCGCGCCCGCGTCTTGGCCCAGACTTTTGGTCCCAGCGCCATGAACGGGTTGAGCGAGGGCGTGGAGAACACGCCGAGCGGGCCGACATCGAGGCGCGAATCCTGCTCGAGCTCCCAGAGATCGAGCACATAATTGCCGATGGCGACGCCGACGCGCGGCGTCGGATTGGCCGCGGTCGAGAACACGCCATAGGGCAGGTTCTGGATCGGGAAATCGGAGGCGGGATCGATCTCGATGAAGGAGCGGAGGCTGGGATCGTTGGGGTGGGGCATTGGTTTCCCGTGGGTGCGTCGGCGACGGTATCACCCTCCCCTGGAGGAGGAGGGTCAGAAACATCACGGCCGGTTCGGATCGAACCGCTTTTCGAGGCCCTTCCAGCAATCCGCGTAGTCATCCTGCAGCGTGGACGCGTTCGCGGCATGCGCTGTCACGCGCTGCGGGTAGCGGGTCTCGAACATGAAGGCCATGGTGCCGGTCAGCTTGACCGGCTTCAGCTCGCCGTTGCTGGCGTGCTCGAAGGCGTCGCGGTCCGGGCCATGCGGCAGCATGCAATTGTGCAAGCTGATGCCGCCTGGCACAAAGCCTTGCGGCTTGGCATCATAGACGCCGTAGATCAGGCCCATGAACTCGCTCATGATGTTCATGTGATACCAGGGCGGACGGAAAGTGTTGTCGGCCACCATCCAGCGCTCCGGGAAGATCACGAAGTCGATATTCGCGGTGCCCGCCGTCTCCGACGGCGAGGTCAGCACGGTAAAGATCGACGGATCGGGATGATCGAAGCCGATCGCGCCTACGGGAGAGAAGGTGCGCAAATCGTATTTGTACGGCGCATAGTTGCCGTGCCAGGCGACGACGTCGATCGGCGAATGCGGCAGCGTGGTCTTGAACAGCGCGCCGCCCCATTTCACGTAGAGCTCGGTCGGCGTGTCCTTGTCTTCGTAATAAGCAACCGGCGTGAGGAAGTCGCGCGCGTTGGCCAGGCAATTGGCGCCGATCGGCCCACGCTCCGGCAGCGTGAAGGCGCCGCCGTAATTCTCGCAGAGATAACCGCGCGCCGGCCCATTCGGACTCTCGACGCGAAACTTGACGCCGCGCGGGATCACCACGATCTCGCCGGGCTCGGCATCGATGCGGCCGAACTCGGTGACGAGGCGCAGATTGCCCTGCTGAAGCACGAACATCAGCTCGCCGTCGGCGTTATAGAAGTGCTGGTCCACCATCGACTTGGTGATGAGATAGATATGCGCGGCCATACCGGCCTGGGTGTTGACGTCACCGGCGGTCGTCATGGTCTGCACGCCCCCGAGGAAGGTCATGTCCTCCTTCGGGATCGGCGCAGGGTCCCAGCGCAGCTGTGCGATCGGGAGATCATATTCAAGACACGGCGCCGAGCGCCACAGGCCGGCATCAGCCTTCTCGAAGCGACCTGAGTGCCTTACCGACGGACGAATGCGATAGAGCCAGGACCGCTCATTGGTGCCGCGCGGCGCGGTGAAGGGCGAACCCGACAGCTGCTCGGCGTACAGGCCATAAGCGCAACGCTGCGGCGAGTTGCGCCCGATCGGCAGCGCGCCCGGCAGCGCCTCGGTCTCAAAGCTGTTGCCGAAGCCGGACATGTAACCCGGCGTCACCTGCGCCGAGCTCCGGATGATCTGGTCAGGCGAGGTATTGATGTTCATGACTATCCTCCTCCTTGCAAAGCGGCCCACATCTCCTGGTCGCGCTTGTCGGTCCAGATCACGGGATCGTCGATCCCCGACGCTTCGTCATAAGCGCGCGACACGTTGAACGGCAGGCAGTGCTCGTAGATGGCGAAGCTGTGGAATTTCGGGTCCATCACTTCGCGCGTCGCCGCCATCGATTCCTTCAGCGTGCGTCCTTTGGCGACCGAAACTTCGGCGGCGCCATAGAGCGATGTGACAAAGTCGCGCGTCATCGCGATGGCTTCGCGCACCGTGGCGGTCCCCTTCAGCGCGTCGCCGCGGCCCGGCGCGATCGCCTTGGGATTGAAGTTGCGGATCTCGTTCAGCGTCAGCGGCCATTCGCGCAAGTGAGCATCGCCGCAATAGCAGGCCGAGTGATATTCGATGAGATCGCCGGAGAACATGACCTCCGCGTCCGGCACCCAGGCGACAATGTCGCCGGAGGTGTGACCGGCGCCGAGCTGCATCAAACGCACCTCGCGCTTCCCGAGATAGATCGACATCTCGCCTTCGAAGGTCAGCGTCGGCCAGGTCAGGCCGGGGATGCTTTGCGCGTCCTGGAACAGGCGCGGGAAGCGGCCATACTCCGAATCCCAATCCTGCTGGCCGCGCTCCTCGATGAGACGATACGTCTCCTGCGAGGCCACGATGCCTTGCGCCTTGTAGGCGGAGGCACCGAGCACGCGCACCGCGTGATAATGCGACAGCACGACATATTTGATCGGCTTATCGGTGACGGTGCGCACGCGCTCGATCACCTTGTTGGCCATCGCCGGCGTCGACTGCGCGTCGAACACCAGGCAGCCGTCGTCGCCGACGATGATCGCAGTGTTGGGATCGCCTTCGGCGGTGAAGGCGTAGAGATCGGTGCCGATCTCGGAGAAGGTGATCTTCTTCTCGGAGAGATCGCCGGTGGATGCGAAGTTCTTCGCCATCAGTTCTTCCTTAGGTAACGGAGTTATTGTTGCTGCTGTTGTTGCTGCTGGCCGTCGATCATGCGGCGCTTCGCGAGACCAATCGCCTCGCGCAGCACGTCGATATCGCCGATATGGTTGGCGAGGATCAGGACCAACGCTGCGTCGAAATCCGCGCTCTGCTCGTCGGTGAGGCCGCGATGCGCTTCGACGACGGCGCGAAAGGCATCATCAGGCCGCGCGAAGTTGGAACTGGTGGAAAGCGGCATGCGGATCACCTTCAATTCAAGCCTTGAGCGCGCGAGAGCGCCGCCGCGACGCTGGCGCGCGTCGGATGACGGAAGCGCGCCGCGATATATCCGTCGGGCCTGAGCAGATAGGCTGAGCCCGGCTCGGCGTCGTAGCGGTTCGCAGCAAAGCTCGCCGGATCGGCAAGGCCGCCTTCTCCGCCGATGCGGATATCCTTGACGCCATCGGGCGCATTAATCGCCGCACCATTGCTGAACGACAGCAATGTAAAATCCGTTCCACCCTTGCGGAACGCATCCGTCAGATAGGCACTCTCGCCCGCGCGCGTTGCAACGGGCGCATCCAGCATGGAGCAACCGGGAGACGGACCACCGCGCCACGCATCCGCATCAGGCGATGACAGCGGCGTGTCATAGCTGCACGGCACCGAAAGCCGGCCACCATTGACCATGCGCTTGCCGAACTCGGTTTCCTTCGCGAGCGACAACACCGCCTTGCGCAGCCGCGCCTCCTGATGCGAGTTTGGCGCCATGAAATCGGTCGAACGGGTGGATTCGCGGATGTTCTCGTCGGCAGCCCCGCTGCGCTCGACATGGTAGCTCTCGAGCAGGCTCGCCTGCGAAGCGCCGCGCAGCACGCGGTCGAGTTTCCAGGACAGATTCTCCGCGTCCTCCAGACCCGAGTTCGCGCCGCGCGCGCCAAACGGCGAGACCTGATGGGCGGAATCGCCCGCAAAAATCACGCGGCCATGGAGGAAGCGATCCATCCGGCGGCACTGGAATTTGTAGAGCGAGATCCATTCGAAATCGAACTTGTCGTGGCCGAGCATGCGCGCGATCCGCGGCCGCACGTTTTCCGGCTTCTTCTCGACAACGGGATCGGCGTAGCGATTGAGCTGGAGGTCGATGCGCCAGACGTCATCGGGCTGCCGGTGCAGCAACGCGGAGCGCCCGGCATGGAACGGCGGGTCGAACCAGAACCAGCGCTCGGTCGGGAATTCCGCGGTCATCTTGACGTCGGCGATCAGGAACTGGTCCTCGAACACCTGGCCGGCAAAATCAGCGCCAACCATCTGCCGCAGCGATGATCGCGCGCCGTCGCAGGCGACCACGTATTGCGCGTGCAGGCGATACGCGCCTTCGGGTGTCTCGATCGTCAGCGCCACGGAATCGTTGCGTTGTTCGAGCGCCGCCACCTTGTTGCGCCAGCGCAGGTCGATCCCGGGCAGATCGCTGATGCGATCGACCAGATAGGCTTCAGCGTAATATTGCTGGAGATTGATGAAGGCCGGCCGCTTGTGGCCGTCCTCCGGCAGGAGGTTGAACTGGTAGAGTTGGGACTCGCCGTGAAAGATGCGCCCGACGCTCCACACCACGCCTTTCTCGACCATGCGGTCGCCGACGCCGAGCCGGTCCCAATATTCCAGCGAACGTTTTGAGAAGCAGATCGCGCGCGAGCCCTCGCCGATGCGGTCGGCATCATCCAGAAGGACGACGCGCTGGCCGCGCTGGGCAAGATCGATCGCCAGCGACAGGCCGACCGGGCCCGCGCCGACAACCACGACTGGATGCTCGGCCGGATTCTGGCCTGGGCGATCCTGGTCGGAATGCCGGCGGTAGCCGAACTGGGTCTTGGCCTGCTCCATGCTATAGCCTCGGCTCTGGTCAGGAGAGGACTAATCTGCTAGATAGTCTCACGTGCAACTATTTTGGACCGGCGCCGGCCGGCCGTCAACTGGAATTCGGAGCGCAGACTTGGCGAGGACATCCAGCGATATCGCGCTGAAGACCCGCGACGCGGACCAGGCATTGCCAAAAGCAAAGTCGCGGCTCGACCTGTTCCGGTTCGTGCCGTTCCGCCTCAATCGGCTCGCTGCCGAAGTCAGTTCCGCGCTTGCGGTCGAATATCAGGAGCGCCACGGCCTCGACATTCCGGCCTGGCGCGTGATCGCCACGCTCGGCTTCCGCAGCGAGGCCTGTAGCGCGCAATACATCTCCCAATGCACCCGCACCCACAAATCCACCATCAGCCGCGCGGTGACCACGCTGTTGCAAGGCGGCTTGATCGAGCGCGTCGAGAACGAAGCCGACCGTCGGGAATTCCGCCTGCAACTGACGAAGAAGGGCCGCGCGCTTTACGAGGAGCTGTTCCCGCAATTGCTGCGGCGGGAAGACGAGATCCTCGCTTGCCTTTCGGCGCAGGAGCGCAAGCAGCTCTCGGCTCTGCTCGGCAAGATCGAAGCGAGCCTCGATCTGCTTCAAACCAGCGAAGAAGCGGACGCAAAGCAGGCGTATTAGTGCGTGAGCGCGAGGCGCACGGATGGAGTTGCCTGCTACATTGAACCTCGTTGACACGATGGTGGGCCCATATTTGGAGCTCACAAAGCCTGGACGGCTGCGCCTCAACCGGTTGAGAAAGCTTGGCAGGCCCGTGACGGCACTGGCGCATATAGCGACGCTACTTGTGGCGTTTGCCGCAACTCGCGCATACGCCGCTGACATAGGTTATCTGGCTCCCCCCGGAGTCGCTGCAAACGAGTTTCCCTCACCGCAGCGTCCTGTTGCACGGATCGTCAGCCCGCGCCGCGCCGCCGAAGAGCGCCGCGACGCCCTCAATGAGGCCGGTCAAATCGCACGTGCTCTTGAACTGAAACCAGGTATGACAGTCGGCGACATTGGAGCAGGCAGTGGCTACCACACGGTCAGGCTCTCGCAGCTCGTCGGGCCCGCCGGCTCTGTCGTTGCCCAGGACGTCACGCGGGATTACCTCATCGAACTCGCCAGACGAACAGAACTTCTGAAGTTGACGAACGTGCAATTCGCGCTCGGCGAACCACACGACCCGCGTCTGCCCGCTTCGTCGCTGGATGCCGCAATCCTCGTGCACATGTATCACGAGATAGCCCAACCCTATGCCTTCCTCTACAATCTCGCGCCCGCGTTGAAGCAGGGTGCGCGGGTCGGAATTGTCGATCTTGAGCTTCCGACGTCGAAGCATGGCACGCCAATTGAGCTCTTGCGCTGCGAGTTGACCGCCGTCGGCTATCGCGAGGTCGCCACATATCAGCTCGCAGGGGACGGAGGATATTTGGCGGTATTCTCTCCGCCGAAGGTAGCAGCTCGAAAATCTCCCCGCGATATCCTTGCTTGTGGGGATCCTGCCGGCACTCGCTGACACCGCGCCCGCCGCCCAGAGGCCGGACATGTCCGAAGACGAGGTCAGACCGGAAGTTGCCGGCTGAGGCTCAAACCGGCGCTTTTGACCCCAAGCGGACAATCAATCCGGTTGCCTCGCCTTCCAAAAGCTGCGTGAGAAAACGGCGCTTGCGCCTTGGATAGCAGATCTAAAAACTGGTTTCGGTACGATCAGCCAAAGCAGCAATCCTATGCCGGCCCCGCCTGTGCCCAAAAAAAAGATGATAAGCGTATCCATGATCGCCATAGGCGGCGCATCCACTGGGTGATCGAGGTTTCCGTCCACCCAGCTTCCATAATGAGAGATTGCTAAATAGAGAACTTGGAGTGAAGGGAGGTTCAGAAGCAGTGCAAGCAGCCAGAGGAACGCGTTGGGCTTCCAATTAAACACCAACGGAACCACGATAGCCACGATGAAACCCACGTAGGTGACGGGGCTCGTAAGAAGCATCTTTACAAAAAATGAAAACACCGACGCTTCCATCTTGATGGCCCCCATCTGCCTTCGAACGCGCGTCAACCTTAGCGGGTATTGATTGTTGAATTCCTGCCGACTTCGATTGTTTGGTTGCTCGGTGTTTACCGGCCATTAAATTGGGACTTTCTGAGAATAAGCCCATGTCAGTTCATGGCCCGACTCGGACCTCCGGCGATGCTTGTTTGCGCGCTGCTTTCAGGAGCGCAGCGGACATCAGGACCACCTGATCTGAGCCGCGCTTAGGGCTTACAAGTACACGCCCTGGATGCCGTCACTTCGCGAACGATCTCGACGGCGGCAGATGCAACGCCCAGGCATCGACCTTGTCGCTGGCGCGCGGATAGATCTCGGTCACGATCGGATCATGACCGGGAATGAACCTATCGGGATGACCGGCGAGGCGCTCGATCGTCTCCCAGCCCACCGCCATATCACCGACATTGTAGACAATTGGAAACGGGCTCCTGCGCTGGAGGTTGGCATAGTAATGCGCGGCGTCGGAGGCGAGCACCACAGGCCCGCGCGCGGTCTCGACCCTGACGACCTGCAAGCCGTCGGAGTGACCACCGACGCGATGCACGGTGACGCCGGGCGCGACCTCGCCGCCGCCTGAATAGAACGTGACGCGCTCGCCATAGACATGGCGCACCATCTGCGTGACGTGCTCGACCGAGAATGGATGTCGCAGCAGTCCGTTGCACATGCAGCGCCCGGTCGCGTAAGCCATCTCGCGGTCCTGGAGATGGAAGCGCGCATTCGGGAAGCGATCGAGATTGCCGGCGTGGTCGTAATGCAGATGCGTCACGATGATGTCGCGAATGCTTGACGCCGAAACGCCAAAGCGCTCCAGCGCATCGACCGGATTGAGCGTCAGCTTGCGCGCCCGCAAGCCCGCCTCCTCGGCATTGAAGCCGGTATCGACCAGGATCTCGCGGCCGCCGCCGCGGATCAGCCAGACGAAATAGTCGAGATCCTGCGCCGCGCTGTCATGTGGATCGGGCGCCAGGAAGTTCATGCTGGGGGTGCGCGGCGACATCGTCGCATAGCGCAGCGCGTAGATTTCGTAAGCGTTTCCCATGGTTTTGCTTTTTCTTCTGGGTGGATCTTGAGGAACGATCCCGCGCACCAAGCCATCGTCGGCTGCAAAGGTCAAACACCGCAGGTTGCCCCGGACGCCGGTCCGCAATGTGAGACCAATCACATTTTGGTCGCCAGTGCCGGCCTAAGATAGACGCCGGAACCCCAAACCAGACTGCGTCGAGGAGAACCGTGACAGCCGATTTATTCCCCTCGCAACGCGCCCATGCCTCGCGGTCAATTGTCGCGATAGTGCCGAATCTCCAAGCGGTTGACGCCTCCTCTCCCCGGTTTGATAATGCACATTGCGTAAGTTAAGGTCGCCGCGGCGCAAGCTGGAAACGGCGCCTTTTTGGCTGGACCGCGCTCATTATGAAAATTCGCTTCCTCTTTCTTCTGCCCTTCCTTGTCTCGCTCGTGCCGACAGCTCCGTCGCTTGCGGCCGGTGACCGCTATGCGCTGGTCATCGGCAATGCCAAATATCCGGACGCGGACGCCCCGCTGAAGGAGCCGATCAACGACGCGCGCGACGTCGCCGACGAGCTCAAGCGCGACGGCTTTTCCGTGGAGATCGGCGAGAATCTGACCGGCGACGGCATGCGCCGCGCCTTCGACAAGCTCTACGGCAAGATCAAGCCGGGATCGGTGGGGCTGGTGTTCTACAGCGGTTTCGGCATCCAGTCGGCGCGCCAGAGCTTCATGATCCCGGTCGATGCCCAGATCTGGACCGAATCCGACGTCCGCCGTGACGGCTTCAGCATCGAAACCATCCTCGGCGAGCTCAACACCCGCGGCGCCGGCGTCAAGATCGCGCTGGTCGACGCCTCCAGGCGCAACCCGTTCGAGCGCCGGTTCCGCAGCTTCTCGGCGGGACTAACGCCGGTCATCGCGCCGAACGGCACGCTGGTGATGTATTCGGCCGCGCTGGCCTCGGTGGTGTCGGATGCCGGCGGCGATCACAGCCTGTTCGTCCAGGAACTGCTCAAGGAGATCCGCGTCCCCGACCTGATGGCGGAGGAAACGCTGAACCGCACCAAGATGGGCGTCACCCGCGCCTCGCGCGGCGAACAGGTGCCGTGGATATCTTCCTCGCTGGCCGAGGATTTCTCGTTCATTCCGGGTGCCAGCGGCTCGCGTCCGACGGCGACGATGTCACCACCGCCCCCTCCTGCGCCGCCAGCGCCCGCCGTCGCGAACAACCCGCCACCCGCTCCTCCCGCCGCACCTGCTCCCGTGGCTGCGAACAATCCGCCGGCGCCTCCCGCACCGCCCCCGTCGCCGAAGCCGCAGGTCGAGGCGGCTCTGCCTCCCCCGCCACCGCCGGTCAAACCGGCTGATACCGTCACCGCGCCGACCACGGATTCTGGCCCGAGCCAGGCCATGCTGGCCGACGACCCCACGATCAAGAGCCTCACGGCCAAGATCGCCGCCAATCCGGACGACGTGAATGCGCTGTACCGGCGCGGCCAGGTCTATGCCAGCAAGGGGGCCTTTGGCCTCGCCATCAAGGATTTTGACGACACGCTGCGGATCAACGCGAAGGACGTCGAGGCGCTCAACAACCGCTGCTGGACCCGCACAGTGGTCGGTGACCTCCAGGGCGCGCTGAAGGATTGCAACGAGGCGCTGCGGCTGCGGCCGAATTTCGTCGATGCGCTGGACAGCCGGGGGCTGGTCAACCTGAAATCCGGGGCGCCCAAGAACGCCATCGCCGATTTCGACGCGGCGCTGAAGATCAACCCGCGCCTGACCTCCTCACTCTACGGGCGGGGGATCGCCAAGCAGCGCAACGGCTCCGCCCAGGAAGGCGCGGTCGACATCGCCAACGCCAAGGCGATGGACCCGAACATCGTTCAGGAATTCGCAAGTTACGGAGTGCGTTGATATTTTTTTGATTTGAGGCGCGGGCCGCCTCGAACCCCTGGTGGTCCGGCCAAGACTAATCGAACGGATGCCGAAAGCGGCCTTGCCGTGGGACTTATTGCAGGAATTTTGGAACCGCGCGGGCTGCGCAGGAGGGACTGGCTATGAGATTGGCTGCAAAAGGACTGACCGCGATCCTGTCCATGATCACCATCGGCGCCGCGCTTTCGCTGCCGGTCTCGCCCGCCTTCGCCGGCGACGACGGCAACAGCAAGAATGTCACCGAGGACGAGATCGTCCGGGCGCTGGCACCGCCGCCGAAGAAGCCCCTGACCCGCGGCCTCTCGATCGGCCCGCAGACCGATCCCGCGCCGAGCCCGGCGGAGACCAAGCTGCTCCAGACCGTCCGCGGCCGCGCCACGCGCTCGCTGTCGTCGACCGAGCGCGAGGAGATCGCGTCCGCCGCCAAGGACAAGCCGAATATCGATCTCGAAATCACCTTCGACTACAATTCGGCCGATGTCAGCGCCAAGTCGCTGCCTTCCGTGCAGGCGCTCGGCCGCGCGTTGACCAGCCCCGACCTGAAGGGCTCGACCTTCGTCGTCGCCGGCCACACCGACGCCGCGGGCGGCGAAGGCTACAATCAGGAACTGTCGGAGCGTCGCGCGGATTCGATCAAGCGCTACCTCGTGGACAAATACAGCATCGCCGCGACCGACCTCGTCACCGTCGGCTATGGCAAGAGCAAGCTGAAGGACCCGAGCCAGCCGATGGCGGAGGTGAACCGTCGCGTGCAGGTCGTCAATATGGAAAACAAGACCACCGCATCGAAGTGACCACGACGTAATCCGTTGAAGTGACAAGTCGTGATGTGGTGTAAAGTCTTGCTCCCAAAGCGCGTCCCGCAGCCTTGCGGGACGCCGTTTCGTTTCAGGGAAACTCTTCCAACAACCGCGAGCCAGGCCAGGATGATCCGGCGATGAACGTCACCGAATATCTCAAGCCTGCCGGAACCGTGGTGTTCATCCTCGCGCTCGGCGTCGGCTATTATTGGTTCGAGCATCGGCACCGCCCGGAAGCGAAGGAAACGCCAGGCGAGGCGCAAGTCATCGTGACCAAGTCGACCAATGCCTGCTTTTCCGACCTGGTGCGGGTGACCGGCTTCTTCGTGCCGCGGCGCGAGGCCGTCGTCGTCGCCGACCAGGAAGGATCGAAGGTCACAGACGTCTTCGTCACCGAAGGCGCTGTGGTCACCGACAACCAGGAACTGGCGCGCCTGACGGCGCCGCCGCAGATGCCGGGCCAGCCGCAGAGACCCGGGCCGCAGGGTCCGATCTCGCTGAAGGCGCCTGCGCCGGGCCTCGTCACCGAAGTTCGCACCATCGTCGGCGCGCCGGCCTCGCCGCAGGCCGGCCCGATGTTCCGCATTGCTGTCAGCGGCGAGATCGAGCTCGACGCTCAGGTTCCGGCCGTGCATATGCCCAAGCTCAGCCCCGGCGCGACGGTGCGGATCAGCCGGGATGACGCCGCCGATTTGATCGGCCGGGTCCGGCTGGTTGCGCCCGAGATCGACCGCACTACGCAGCTCGGCCGTGTCCGCATCAGCGTCACCAACAATCCATCGCTGAAGATCGGGACGTTCGCCCGCGCCTCCATTGACGCCAAGCGAAGCTGCGGCGTTGCGGTTCCCAAGACCGCGATCGACCATCTCACCGTGCAGGTCGTCAAGAACAACACGATCGAGACGCGCAAGGTGCGGGTCGGGCTGACGTCCGACAGTCAGACCGAAATCCTGGAAGGGCTCGACGTCGGCGAGATCGTCGTCGCCGACGCCGGCTCTTCGCTGCATGACGGCGACCAGATCAAGACCATGTTCGCCGATGAACTCGATCGCACGCGGGTACGCTGATGGCTCTCAATATCTCGGCATGGTCGATTCGCAATCCGCTGCCGTCGGTGGTCTTTTCGATCATCCTCTTGATCCTCGGCTGGACCTCCTTCTCCAAGCTCGCGATAACGCGGCTGCCTTCGGCCGACATTCCCGTGATCTCGGTCGCTGTCTCGCAGTTCGGCGCCGCGCCGGCGGAGCTCGAATCCCAGGTCACCAAGACGGTTGAAGACGCGGTCTCTGGCGTCGAAGGCGTGCGGCACATCACCTCGTCGATCACCGACGGCCTGTCGGTTACCACCATCCAGTTCGCGCTGGAGACCAACACCGACCGCGCGCTCAACGACGTCAAGGACGCGGTGACGCGCGTGCGCTCGAACCTGCCGCAGAACGTCACCGAACCGCTGATCCAGCGCGTCGACGTCATCGGCCTGCCGATCGTCACCTATGCCGCGATCTCGCCCGGCAAGACGCCGGAGCAGCTGTCCTATTTCGTCGACGATGTGGTCAAGCGCGCATTGCAAGGCGTGCGCGGCGTCGCCCAGGTCGAGCGCATCGGCGGTGTCGAGCGCGAGATCCTGGTCTCACTCGATCCCGACCGGCTGCAGGCGATGGGGCTGACCGCCGTCAATGTCAGCCAGAGCCTGCGCGGGACCAATGTCGACGTCGCCGGCGGCCGCGCCGAGATCGGCAAGAACGACCAGGCGATCCGGACACTGGCCGGCGCCAAGACGCTGAGCGACCTCGCCGGCACCATGGTCCCGCTGTTCGGCGGCGGCGAGGTCCGGCTCGACGATCTCGGCACCGTCACCGACACCATCGCCGACCGCCGCACCTTCGCCCGCTTCAACGGCGAGCCGGTAGTCGCGCTCGGCATCAAGCGCTCCAAGGGCGCCAGCGACGTGAAGGTCGCCGAAGCCGTGCAGAAGCGCATCGACGCGCTCAAGGCCGCCTATCCCGACGTCGACCTCAAGCTGATCGACACATCAGTCGAATACACCAGTGGCAATTACGAAGCGGCGATCTCGACCCTGTTCGAAGGCGCCATCCTCGCCGTCGTGATCGTGCTCTTGTTCCTGCGCGACCTGCGCGCCACCGTCATCGCCGCAGTCTCGCTGCCGCTGTCGATCTTCCCGGCGTTCTGGGCGATGGACATCCTCGGCTTCTCGCTCAACCTCGTCAGCTTCCTCGCCATCACGCTGTCGACAGGTATTCTGGTCGACGATGCCATCGTCGAGATCGAGAACATCGTACGGCACATGAACATGGGCAAATCGCCCTACCGCGCGGCACTCGAAGCCGCCGACGAGATCGGCCTCGCCGTGATCGCGATCTCGCTGACGATCATCGCAATCTTTGCGCCCGCGAGCTTCATGTCAGGCATTGCCGGACAATTCTTCAAGCAGTTCGGTATCACCGTGTCGGTGCAGGTGTTTTTCTCGCTGCTCGCCGCGCGCTTCGTGACGCCGATGCTGGCGGCCTACTTTCTCAAACACAGTAATCATGAGGAGCCGCCGCCGGGCCGGGTGCTGCGCGGCTATCACAAGCTCGTCACGTGGTCGGTGAAGCATTATTTCATCACCGTCCTGATCGGTTTTGGAATCTTCGCCGCCTCGATCTGGAGCATCACGCTGCTGCCGCAAGGCTTCCTGCCCGCGCAGGACAGCGCGCGGTCGCTGCTGGCCCTCGAATTGCCGCCGGGCACCCAGCTCTCCTACACCGAGAAGGTCACCGAGGACATCGTCGCACGGCTGCGCAAACGGCCCGAGGTCAAGAGTATCTTCGTCGACGGCGGGCGCGTTCCGCCGGGGACCCAGGAAGTCCGCCGCGCCGCCCTGATCATCAACTACACGCCCAAGAACGACCGCGACATCACTCAGCGCGAGCTGGAGTTCTCGATCAGTCAGGAGCTGGAGAACATCCCCGACATCCGGTTCTGGTTCCTCGACGAGAACGGCCTGCGCGCGATCTCGCTGGTCGTGACGGGTGTCGACGCCAACATCGTCAACAACGTCGCCAGCGAACTCGCGACGCAGATGAAGCGGATTCCGACCATCTCCGACGTGATCTCGGAGACCTCGCTGGAGCGGCCGGAACTGCGCATCGAGCCACGCGCCGATCTTGCCGCGCGTTTGGGCGTCTCGACCGAAAGCCTGTCACAGACCATCCGCGTCGCAACGATCGGCGACGTCGGCCCTGCGCTCGCCAAGTTCGACGTCGGCGATCGCCTGGTGCCGATCCGCGTGCAGCTCGAGGACGCCGCGCGCGGCAATCTGAAGACGCTCGAGCAGTTGAGGGTGCCGCTCGGCGAGCACGGCGAGAAAGGCGGCGTGCCGCTCTCGGTCATCGCCGACGTCAAGCTCGACCAGGGTCCGACCAGCATCAACCGCTACGACCGGGAGCGGCAGGCAACCGTCGCGGCCGACCTCGTCGGGGCCGCGGCGCTCGGCGATGCCACCAAGAAGATCTACGATCTTCCCGTCATGAAGAGCCTGCCGAAGGGCGTGAAGGTCTCCCCGTCCGGCGACGCCGAAAGCCTCAACGAACTGTCCGACGGTTTTGCCACCGCGATCACGGCCGGCCTGATGATGGTCTATGCGGTGCTGGTGCTGCTGTTCGGTACCTTCCTCCAGCCGATCACCATCCTGTTCTCGCTGCCGCTCTCGATCGGCGGCGCGATCGCGGCCCTTCTTGTTACCGGCAAGCAGCTCACCACGCCGGTGTGGATCGGCATCCTGATGCTGATGGGCATCGTCACCAAGAACGCGATCATGCTGGTGGAATTCGCGATCGAGGCGATCCGCGACGGCAAGCCGCGCAACGAGGCGATGATCGACGCCGGCATGAAGCGCGCCCGTCCGATCGTGATGACCACGATCGCGATGGCCGCCGGCATGATGCCGAGCGCGCTCGCCGTCGGCGCCGGCGGCGAGTTCCGCTCGCCGATGGCGCTCGCAGTGATCGGCGGCCTGATCTTCTCGACTATCCTATCGCTGGTGTTCGTGCCCGCGATGTTCATGGTGATGGACGACCTCGGCGCCCTGATCTGGCGCTTCGGCAAGCGGCTGATCGTGCACAGCGAGGATGCCGAGACCGCCGACCATCACGGCGCTGCGCCCGCCGGGGCTGCGCCTGCGGAGGCTCCACCGTTGCCGAAGAGCATCGTGCACCCGGCAGCGGAGTAATTCTGGCACCGATGTCGCGAACGAGGTTTAGCTCGGCGAAGCGTAGCGAGTTGGGGCGTTTCTAACGAACTGCGCCGCTCCGACAGCGAAGCAGCCTACTAGCTGGCGCCCCTACTCATTCCGCGCGATCGCCGTCAGCCTGGTCATGTTCCTCAGCAGAATCCGCCCGCGCTGGAGATCCAGGATCGCTTCTTTGCGCCAGGCCTGAAGCTGCCTGTTGACGCTTTCGCGGGCGGCGCCGACGAAGACGCCGAGCTGCTCCTGCGAGATGTGCACCTCGGAGCCGAAATCGGCGGCGAGCGCGCAGAGCCGCCGCGCCAGCCGCACCGGCAGCGGCTGCAACATGGATTCTTCCATGCGCTCGCTCTGCCAGCGGATGCGCTGGCACAAGAGCGCGATGATCTTGATCGCCACCTTCGGCTCGCGCTCGAGGAAGGCGAGGAAGTCTTCGCGCCGCAGCACGAACAATTCGCTGACCTCGCCTGCGGTCGCATCCGCAGTGCGGCTCTGCCCGTCCAGCACCGCGACCTCGCCGAACAGATCGCCCGGGCCCATGAAGTTCAGCGTCAGCCGGCTGCCGTCGGAGACCCCGGTCTCGATCCGGACCTGGCCGCGGCGCACACCGAACAGCGCATCGCCCGGATCGCCCTTCTGGAACAGTACCTCGCCGTTCCCCAGATGCTGGGTATGGCAGAAATTGGACAGCCGCTGGATCTCGTCCGCCCCGAGATCGGCGAACATGGCATTCATCTTCAGGATGACCGCAAATTCGGCCTGCTTGCTCATTTCAACGTCCTTGTGAATTTACTCGTCAGTTCCGTGGCAAATCGCTTGGAAACATCAACATCAGAATCGCGTAAAACCGCGCTGGCGAAGTGTGTCATAAGTCACATAACTTTGCAGCTCCCCCGGACTATTTTTGTCTGCTTGGAACGGCTTCCCGTCCCGGGATAAACTCGGGCGCAAAGGACGGGCGACTGGCCCGGTTCGATGCCGCTCGTCCGTCGTTGGAAAGTCGACATGAGAGCAGTGAAATTCGCCGGCGCGGCGGTCGTCGCCGTCATCATCGTGATCGCGCTCCTCCTCGTGATCGGGATCCCCTCGGGCTTCCTGACCTCGACGATTGCCTCGCGCGTCGAGAGCACCACCGGCTATCGCCTGTCGATCGACGGGACGACGAAAATCAGCCTGTGGCCGACGCTGAACGTCAGGCTGAACGACCTCACGCTTCAGGACCCGAAGGATCGTAGCGGCATCACGCGCCTGACGATCGACAGCGTGCAGGCCGATATGTCGCTCTCCAGCGTGTGGTCGGGCCACCCGAAAATCAGCGAGATTATCGTCACCCATCCCGTGCTCTACCAGCCGTTGCTGCGAGAGCGTCTGCCGAACGTCGATGCATCGGCAAAGCCGCTCGCGCTGGACATGGATGGTGCGACCATCGACCGCATCAAGATCACCGACGGCGAGGTCGCATTCGCGCGCGCGCGCGATCGCACCGAAGGCCGCATCAGCGCCATCAATACCGACGCCGTCATGGGCCGCGACCGCAAGGTTGGCCTCATCGGCACCGCGCGCGTCGGCGAGCACCCGACCAAGTTCGACATCAAGGCGACCACGCCGGCGCCACCGATCGAGCGGCAGACCATCCCGGTGGATTTCGCCATCGACATGCCCGACGTGCTGGCCTCGCAGCTCGCGGGTCATGCCGAGCTGCGGCTCAACAGCGGGGCAGTAATGATCAATAGCGTGAACGGCACGCTCGGCGATGGCGCCTTCAATGGCTGGGCCTCGGTCGACATCGCCAGCAAGCCACTGGTGAAAGTCGATCTCGACTTCCAGCGGCTCGCAATCCCGCTGGCGAAATCGCCTGATGGCGGATCCGCGCAGGCCTGGAGCGATGCGCCGATCGATGTCTCCGGGCTCAACTATGTCGACGCGCAAATCAGGATCTCGGCGACCGAAGCCGTCATCGGCGAGGCGCGCCTTGCGCCGCTGGCACTCGATGCAAAACTCGCCGGCGGCATCTTGAAGGCGGGCACCGCCAATCTCGGCGCCTATGGCGGCCAGGTCTCGGGCGAGGTGATTTTGGATGCGACCAACGGCGCGCCGAGCTTCGCCATGCATTCCGACCTCGTCGGCGTGCGCGCGCTGCCGCTGCTCCAGGGTCTCGCCGGATTCGACGGGATCGACGGCAAGCTGCAAGCCAAGCTCTCGCTGCGCAGCGCCGGCACCAGCCAGCGCGCGCTGATGGCGAACATGCAGGGCACGGCCTTCGTCAGTTTCCAGGACGGCGCCATTCGCGGCATCAATGTCGCGCAGATGATCCGCTCGCTGACGTCGGGCACGCTGTCGGGCTGGCAGGACAGCAAGGAGCAGAGCACGGACCTGTCGCAGCTCTCCGCCTCGTTCCGCATCGACAAGGGCCAGGCCGTGACGACCGATCTCAATCTGATCGGGCCGCTGGTGCGCGTCACGGGCGCCGGCACCATCGCGCTCGACACCAAGATGATGGGTTTTCGCGTCGAGCCGAAGCTGGTGATGACGACCGAAGGCCAGGGCCGCACTTCCGAGCCGGTCGGCTTTGGCATCCCCGTGATGATCCAGGGCTCGTGGTCGCAGCCGCGGATCTTTCCGGACATGGCCGGCATGCTCGACAATCCGGACGCCGCCTATGCCAAGCTGCGCGAGATGGGCAAGGGCCTGTTCGGCCCCGATGGCGGCGGGCTCGGCAATATTTTGGGCAGCCTTGGTGGTAATCTTGGCGGTAATCTTGGACTCGGCGGCGCCGCGCCGGGTGGCGGCAACGCCGCCGGCGATCCCAATCCGCCGACGCAGCAGCCGGGGCAAAACAACCCGCTCGGCGGCCAACTCGGGGAGGCCATCGGCAATCTGATCCAGCAGGGGCTCTCGAACGGTGCTGGGACCAGCACCGGGCGGAGTCGCAGCCTGCCCGCAACGCCGACCACGCCAACGCCGCAGGCTTCGCCCGCACCCCCGGACAACCCGCCCGCGGCGCAGCAGGACAGCCAGCCGATGAACGACGTGATGCGGCAGCTCTTTAATCGGTGATTGGCGGACCAACGCTCGGGACTCCGAGGCGATCTTTACCATCCGCCCCCCGCCCATTTCTTCATCCGAACGGATGAGGAAGAAGACGGCTGCGACAATTCATCACCCTTCCGTCCCCAGGGCGGGTAACCACGCCGGTCCCCTACCGGTCCCTTGGCCCGGATTGTGGTAGAAGGGCGACGGGCCGGCGTCGGTCGTGGCGCGAGAGGATCCGGATGGCGGGAGCGAAAGACAAGACCTGGTTTCTGCGCGAGGGCCTGTTCGCCAAATACGTCGTCTCCCTCGTCGGCCTCGTCGTGTTCGTGCTCGCCGTCAACGGCGCGATGGAGACCTGGATCTCCTACCGTGCCACCAAGACCTCGCTGACCGACGCCCTGGAGGACAAGGCGCAAGCCGCCGCCCGGCGCATGGAGCAGTCAGTCTCCGAGCTCGAGCGCCAGATCAGCTGGGTGACGCGGGCAAGCCAGGACACGCTCGAGAAGCGCCGCGCCGACTACGCCCAGCTGCTGCACCAGGTCTCGGTCGTCTCCCAATTGTACCAGCTCAACGGCGAAGGCCGTGAGGTGCTGCGCGTCTCGCGCCAGTCGACTACGACCAACGGCAATGCCGACCTCTCTCGCGACATGCGTTTCACCGACACGGTGGCGCGCGGGGTGAGCTACTCGCCGGCCAATTTCGTCGATCAGAAGCCGGTGATGTCGATCTCGGTGGCGCATTCCGGATTCAATGCCGGTGTCACCGTGGCCGAGATCGATCTCGGCTTCCTCTCCGATTTCCTGACCGATGCCCAGGTCGGCAAGGCCGCCTTTGCCTATGTGGTCGATCCGCGCGGCCGCGTGCTCGCGACCTCGTCGAAGGGGCCTGATGTCGGCAAGGATTTGTCGAAGCTGCCGCAGGTTGCGGCTGCGATCGCACCCGGCCGCGAGCCCGACACGACAGGCACCGACTTCGCCGGCCATTCGGTGCTGACTGCCGCAAGCCCGGTGCCGAAACTCGGCTGGAGCGTGCTGTTCGAGCAGCCGACCTTGCAGGCGCTGACGCCGATCCGCGACCAGCTCGTGCGCATCGCGCTCCTGATCGGCATGGGCCTGATGGTTGCGATCCTCGCCGGCACGCTGCTGGCGCGCCGCATGATCATCCCGATCACGGCGCTGCGCGATGGTGCGCACAAGCTCGGCGAGGGCGACTTCAGCCATCGCATCGACGTGCACACTTCCGATGAGCTGGAAGAACTCGCCGGCCAGTTCAACCGCATGGCCGGCCAGATCCAGGAGACCTATTCGGACCTGGAGACCAAGGTCGATGCCCGCACCCGCGACCTCGCGCAGTCGATCAACGAGCTGAAGGTGCTGGAAGAGGTCGGCCGCGCCGTTGCCTCCTCGCTCGATCTCAACGCCGTACTGCCGACGATCGCCGCCCGCGCGCTCGAGATCAGCCATGCCGATGCGGTGCTGATCTACGGTTATGACGCGGAGGCGCGCCGCTTCAACCTGGTCGAAGCCAACGGCATCGACAAATCGGCCGAGGGCGCACACGTCACCATCGACGAAGGCGAGAACATCCTCAGCGATGCCGCCGGTAGCGGCGAGCCGATCGCGATCGCGGATCTCGACCACGCCGCCGAGCAACCGCTGCGCGACGTCGCGGTCAATGCCGGCTTCCATTCAGTGCTGGTGGTGCCACTGGTCGACCAGCAGGGCACGCTTGGCTCGCTCGTCGTGTTGCGCCACCCGAGCGGCGAGTTCGCGGGCAGCCTCACCGGCCTGATGCGCACCTTTGCCAACCAGGCGGTGCTGGCGATGCGCAATGCGCGGCTGTTCACCGAAGTTGACCACAAGGGCCGCGAGCTCGCCGCCGCGCACGAAACGGTACAGCAGCAGGCGACCAAGCTCCAGGAGCAGACCGAGCAGCTCCGCAACTGGAATCGCTCGCTGGAGGAGCGCGTCGAGACCCAGCTCGGCGAGATCGAGCGGATCCGCAAGCTCGAGCGTTTCCTGGCGCCGCAGGTGGCGCAGTTGATCGCCTCCTCCGACAGCCCCGAGGGGCTGCTCACCAGCCAGCGTCGCGAGGTGACCGTGGTGTTCTGCGACCTGCGCGGCTTCACCGCGTTCACGGAAGCGACCGAGCCGGAAGAGGCGATGAACGTGCTCCGGGAATATCACGCCGCCCTCGGTACGCTGATCTTCAAATATGAGGGGACGCTCGACAAATATGCCGGCGACGGCGTGATGATCCTGTTCAACGCGCCGATTCAATTCGAGGACCACACAAGGCGGGCCGTGAAGATGGCGGTGGAGATGCGCGACACCATCGGCCCGCTGACCGAGCGCTGGCGCAACCGCGGACATAGTCTCGGCTTCGGCATCGGCATTGCGCTCGGCTATGCGACGCTCGGCCAGGTCGGCTTCGAGCAGCGGCTGGAATATGCCGCGATCGGCAGCGTCACCAACCTCGCCTCCCGCCTCTGCGGCGAGGCCAAGGCCGACCAGATCGTGGTGAGCCGCCGCGTCTACGGCATCGTCGAGCCCTGGGTCGAAGCCCGCGCGCTCGACGATCTCCAGCTCAAGGGATTCAACCACCCGGTGCTGGCGATGGAGATTCTGTCGTGGCGCGAAGAGGTGGAGAACGTGGTGGATGCGTCGGCGGCGCGGCGGAGAGGGTGACCTCTCCAAAAAGGTCGAAAACAACCCCATGCACAGTGGGCGGGGGCTGACGGATCAATGACTTGCGCGGGTGACAAGGCCAGGGTTGACCGGACGCTTTGACACGTCGGGCAAAACACTGGCAGGATGGCATCATCGGCTATTGCGCTGAGACCTCACCAAGCTCTGATATGTTTCGCCCACGGGATCAACCGATCCCGTGACTGCTGTCCTGTCGCCATCAAACTTTCCACGAACCACATCTCCCTTCCTCGCGACTAACCATCGCCTCAACGAGGATGTGCATTCGGATGGGAGACGATCGTGGCGTTTGGCTTGCCTTCGCGTGCGTATGATTTGCAGATGCTGGATCGCCCCACTGAGCGTGCGCGTGACCATGGCTGGGTCTATGGCCTGCCGCCGGGCATCAGCAGCGAGCAATGGCCGCTCGATCCCGTCACGGGATTTCCGCTGATGCACGGCTTTACGCTTCTGCTGCCGGATGATTATCGCGTCCATGGCGAAGACATCGTCGCGGTGTCTTTCTTTGCGACCGCGCCCGACCATAATGACGGCGGCGCGCCTAACGATCCCAAGATTCGCGAGGCCGTGCAGGCGCGCGCCTCACATCCGCGCCTGTCGCGCATGACCGACATTCTCGATTACGAATATGCCGCGCTGCTGCTGACGGCACGCGAATATGACGGCGCCTTCGCGACCCCGCCCGCACCGCTCGCGCTTGCGACCGCGGAGCGGCCACGCTGGCTCGATGTCGGCGGCGCCAGCGCCTTCAATGAGGCCGCCGCGCCTTACGCGAAGAAGATGTTCAAGGGCCCGCTGCGCACCGATCTCGCCGAGAACCGCGCGATTGCCTTGACGCCGCGCGCGACCGATCCCAATGCGGGCAAAGGTCCGCAGGACGAGCACACCAGGCGCAACGCGTCGACCGGCTATCAGCCTTATTACTACTATGTCGGCGGCGTGCCGAGCCGCGACAATTTCCGCCTGCACGAGTGGGGCAAGGACCATGCCCACAATCATCTCGGCGGCACCATGCGGCCGTGCCAGGCCGTGCCGGAGATGAGCCCGTTTTACATCGAGTTCGAGGAATATTTCGGCGGCTACAATTTCGGCGGCGGCAACGCGCAGCTCGACTTCAGGGATATGAAGTTCGACTGGGCGTGCGGGTGATCACGTCCCCCGCTTCGGTCCGATCGCCTCGAACCCTGCCTTCTGCCCGTCGCTCAAATCCGCCTCGAAATCATCGAGCGCGTCAGCGACGCCCTTCACGGCTTGCAGCATGGTCTCCAGCCGCGCCTTCATGGCGGCGAGGCGGGCCTCCGGTGTCGCAGCTGGCTTCGACGGGCAGGCGCTCAGCGTCTCCATGGTGCGCAGCGTGGTGTCCTGGAGCACGTCGAGCCGGGCGCGGGCGATGTCGTCGAGGCGCAACGAGGTCGCGATGTCGGCAGCGGGCCATTGCTGCTGCACGAGCTGCTGGTATTGGCGCTGGGCCTGCTCGTCATAGCGGGGATCACTGTCCGACTGGCAGGCTGCGGCCGCCTGCAGGTCCTTGCGCTGGGCAGAGGCAAGAGCCGCCTGACGTTGCTTCGCCGGAGCATCGAACCCGGCCCTCTGATTGTCATCGAGGAGACCTGTGAATTTCGCGAGCGGCGGCGCGACCGTGTCCGTTGCCTTGATCATCGCATCCAGCCGCGCCTGCATCACGCTGAGGCGCTCCGATGCTGTTGCGGGCGCCTGCGCCGGGCAGGCGGCGCGGATCGTGTCGCGCGCTGTGGTCCAGGCGGATGCGAGCTCGTCGAGCGCGGTGCGCTGCATTTCGTTCGGCTGCACGGCGGCGATGATGCGGTCGACCGGCAGGCCGCCGGTGTCGCTGGCGTCGCAGACGTTCTCCACTGAGGGGATTTTTCGCGCGCGCTTGCCTTGCGCCGCGATGTAGGCGGCGAGCTCCGGGGCCGCATAGGGCGCGAAGATCGCGGCATAGATATCGCCATAGCCATAGAGCGAGAGGCTGGTCGTTTCACCCAGGACGATTGCATTGGTGAGATCATCATGCGCGAACGGCCAGAACACCGGACCGACCCAGCCGTAGCTGCCGTCGGGATGCCGCCACCAGCCCTGCGGACGGCGGCCGCCGTGCCACCCGGACAGTGCGGCGCCTGCCGTCAGCGACGCCCGCAAAATATAGGGATTGGCGGGCTGGCCACGCTCGGCGCCGCGCGGATCCTGCGACCTCAATGCAGCATCACGGGTGCGGCCGCCGCGCGCCGCCATGCGGGAATGGCGCAGGCGCGACAGGCCGATCACATGACCGACGGCGAAGCGCGCAACACCGAGCGGACCGCCGCGCAATCCGAACTGCGCCTGCGCCGTATCAGGCAGCAGAACTGTCAGAACCAGGAAGGCGGCGCCGGCGAGCGCCAGTCCCAGGCGTGATCTCGACATGACCACCGAGTTGACCACTTCCTGGTCCTCCTCCAGCGCCAAGCGCGCATTGCGTCGCATGGGAGAAGACTCGCCGCGGAACCGAATGTTCCGCGGCCAGACGGTCAAAGCGTCGCAGAACGACGCGGCATCATGGTGGCGAGCGCCGCCTCACTGCGCCTTTTGCGGCAGCACGACGATCTGGCCGGGATAGATCAGATTGGGGTTGTGGATCTTCTCGCGGTTGGCGTTGTAGATTACCGCGTAGCGGGCGCCGTCGCCGTAAGCGAGACGGCTGAGAGTCCACAGGCTGTCACCGCGAGAGACGACCCGGCTTCCACCCGCCTCGGCCGGCGCACCGTTGAAGATGTCCGAAGGCGAAGCCGATGCGACCGTAGCGCCCGCAGACGCGGCTGGCGCTGTCGCCATGAGTCTGGGCTTCGGCGCGCCCATCATTCTGGGCCGCGCCGGCGCCGCGGCAACGCGCTGCGACGGCAGGGACGCGACGACGTCCGATTTGTCGACCGGCTTCTCGGCCTGCTTCGTCTCCTGTCTGGCGACCGGCGGTGCAATGCGCACAGGCGGCAGTTCGGCTTCGGCGACCGTCACCGGCATGGTGCGGCTGGACTGGGTGACGGTGCCGTCCGGCGCTTTGGCGCGCAGGGTCAGCTCATAGCTTCCGGCGGGAAGCTTTGGCGGGGTCATCACGAACTGGCCTGACGCGTCGGCCACCACCGTGTCGAGCGGCTGGCCGTCGCGCAGCAGCTCGACCTTCGCGCCCGGGGCGGCCTGGCCCGCGATCACCGCCGCTTCGCCATGATCGTCGACGCGCGCGACATCGAAACGGGGGCCGGAATCGGTTGCGGCCGGCGGCGGCTTGACCGGTGCGAGATCGGCGAGCGCGGCAGTGACCTGCTTCTGCGTCTCGGCCAATGCACCCGGCTTCGGAGCGTCGGCCGGCGACGGCGACGCGGATGGCGCGGGCGGTGCAACGGCGGCGACCTTCGGTTCGTCAGCCTTTGACGCTGCCTTGGGCTCCACCTTGGCCTCGACCTTGACCTCAGGCTTTGCGGCGACGGCGATCTCGGTGTTCCCTCCGCCCGGCAGCATGCGGCGCAGCTCGGTGGGGCCGACCACCAGCACGGTGCCGACCAATGCGAGCAGACAGAATGCAATGAAGGCCTTGGACGCGGTCATCATCAGACTTCACACCTTGATCGAAACCTTGAACCAAACCCTGGGTCGCAAATCGGCCCCGGCAAATTGCGCCGATTTGGCACCGGCAGCAAGACGGTCAATGGGATGAACCGGGGTAGCCCTACGGCGTCAAATCAGCGAGGCCGCTTCGCGGCCATTTTTGGCGGCATATTTTTTGAGGAATTTTCCCGTGACCGCATTTTGCCGTCCCGCAGCATGGCTGGCGCTTGCCCTGACGCTCGTCGCCGCCCCCGCACTAGCCGCCTCCGTCCCGCCGCCGGGCTTCATCCTCACCGACAATGCCGATCTCGCCTTCACCTCGCCCGACGGCGCCACCAGGCTCGAGCAATACATGAAGGACGGCGGGAATTTTGACGTCAAATGGCAGGTCTGGGCCCGGCACGGCGAGCAGATGACGGAGCTGAAGCCGGAGCAGGGCTATGGCGCCGGCTTCCGCTGGACCCCCGACTCGCAATGGCTGGTGCGGATGCAGAAGACCGGCTCGGGCGAGCAGGACCTCTATCTCTACCATGTCGAGAACGGCGCCTTCGCGAGCGCGACGAAGACATCGCTCAGCGACCTCGCCTGGGCCTATTTCTACGGCCGGCCGGAGACGAAGAGATTCGCCAAGCTCGACTTCCACATCTCGGCCAATCTCGTCAAAGGCACCGAAGAGGCCTATCGCTGGCTCGGCGTGAAATGGCCCGACGACCGCTACCTCGTGATCTCGCTCGGAGGCGAATATGACAAGCATCCGAAGAACGTCGCCGTGAAGGGACTGGGCGGCTGGCAATGCCGCTATGATCTCGCGACGGGAAAGTTCGACGTGCCGGCGATGTTCGCCAAGGAGAACGCGGAAGCGATGAACTGGGAGATCCGGCGGTGAGATCTCCCCTCCGCGCACCGCAAACGGCCGCGCTCAAACAAAATATCGAAACGACTCAATTCGCCTTTCGCCCTCTCACGCAGCGCACCAGACCCCTGATTCCGCTCCGATTCATAAATCCCTAACCCTTACTGGTAACGGGGTCTTGTCGGTTTTGCTGCATCTTGCATCCCACGGGAGGACGGGATGGGCGCATCAATTCGATGGACCGTGCGGATGCGCGCGTTGCTCCGCCGTTGGCAGGGCGCGCCGCTGACGTGGCTGATTGTCGGCGGCTTCGTGCTGATGGCCGCAACCGCCATCGGCACCGGGCTCACCGTCGACCGCTTCCGCCAGAATGCGATCGAGAGCGGCCGCGACAGCCTCGAGAGCGCGGTGCGGATGCTCGTCCGCCATTTCGACCGCGAGTTCGAGGATTTTGCGGTGCTCCAGAAGAGCATCATCGCCGAACTCGAGAGCCATGGCATCGATTCCGCCGACGTGTTCCGCAGCGAGATGGCGACGCTCGCCATGCACGAGGTGCTGCGCACCAAGGCGAGCGGCTGGTCCGACGTCGCCGGCGCCAATGTGTTCGATTCCCGTGGCGTGCTGATCAATTCGTCGAAGCGGTGGCCGGTCGCCGATATCTCGGTTTCCGACCGCGGCTATTTCAATCGTCTGAAGAACGACCCGGCTTCGCAGGAGGATATCGAGGTCGTGCCCGGCCGGTTCGGCAGGGGTCCGGCGATCGTGCTCGCCCGGCGCGTGTCCGGCCCGCACGGCGAATTCCTCGGTCTGGTGTCGCGCGCGATCGCGCCCGACCAGGTCGAATCTTTCTTCGCCTCGACCGGACTGGGCGAGGACTCCTCGATCGCCATGCACCACCAGAACGGCCAGCTGCTCGCGCGCATTCCGCATGTCGACACGATGATCGGGCAGAATTACCGCACCGGCTCGCCCGAGCAGATGTCCGTGTTCGAACGGACCTTCGTCACGACGCAGCTTGCCAGCCCGATAGACGGCAAGGACCGCATCGTCGCCTCGCGCATGCTGACCGGCGAGCCGCTGGTCATCGTCGCGACCAAATCGCTGGACGCGACGCTTGCCACCTGGCGTACGCAAACCAAATTCTTCGTCACCGTGGCCGTGCTGTCGATCGGTCTGCTCGTGCTGACACTGGTCCTGATCTTCCGCCAGGTGACGCGCCGGCTCTCGGTGGAGAAGCAGCGCCTCGATACCGCGATGAACACGATGACGCAGGGCCTCCTGATGTTCGACCAGGACGAGCGGCTCATCGTCTGCAACCGCCGCTACATCGAGATGTACCGGCTGTCGACCGAATTGGTGAAACCCGGCGCCTATTTCCGCGACGTGATCCAGCACCGCCACGACACCGGCTCGTTCGAAGGCGATGTCGACACCTATTGCGACAGCATCCTGAGCAGCGTCGGGCGGACCCAGAGCGCCATCGTGGAGACGGCCGATGGCCGCCTGATCGAAATCAAGAACCAGCCCGCCGCCGCCGGCGGCTGGCTCGCCACCCACGACGACGTCACCGAGCGCATCCGCGCCGACGAGCGCATCGCGCATATGGCGCATTACGACGCGCTGACCGACCTGCCCAACCGCGTGCTGATGCGCGGGCATCTGGAGCGGCGCGTGGCGGAGCTTGCCCAGGGCCATCCGTTTGCGATCCTCTATATCGACGTCGACGAGTTCAAGGGCGTCAACGACTCGCTCGGCCATGAGGTCGGCGACGAGCTGTTGCGCCAGGTCGCGAACCGCCTGCGCGCCTGCGTCAGCGGCAACGATCTCGTGGCGCGGCTCGGCGGCGACGAATTCGCGATCATCAAGGCCGGGACCTGCGACAAGGCCGAGCTGACCGCGCTCGCCGACCAGATCCTGACGACGCTGCGCATGCCGGTGGACTGCAAGGGCCAGGAGATTGCGACCGATGCCAGCATCGGCATCGCGATCGCGCCGGACCACGGCGACAATCTCGACGATCTGCTCAAGCGCGCGGATCTTGCGATGTATGCGGCGAAATCCGAAGGCCGCGGCACCTTCCGCATCTTCGTGCCCGAATACGACGCCAAGGCCAGGCTGCGCCGCCAGCTCGAGCTCGATTTGCGGCAGGCGCTCGCCCGCGGCGAGTTCGAGGTGCATTACCAGCCGCTGGTCGACCTTGCGGCCAATGTGGTCACCGGGTGCGAGGCGCTGCTGCGCTGGCGCCATCCCGAGCGCGGCATGGTCTCGCCGGTCGACTTCATTCCGGTCGCGGAAGACACCGGCCAGATCAGCGAGATCGGCGAATGGGTCTTGCGGCAGGCCTGCACCGAGGCGGCGTCCTGGCCCGGCGATATCCACATCGCGGTCAACGTCTCGCCGGTGCAGTTCCGCTCCAAGACGCTGGCGCTGAAAGTTGCGGCCGCGCTGGCCGAGTCAGGTCTCGCACCGGGACGGCTCGAGCTCGAGATCACCGAAACCGTACTGATCCGCGACGACGAGGAGGCGCTGACGATCCTCCAGCAGCTACGCGAGCTCGGCGTGCGCATCGCGCTCGACGATTTCGGCACCGGTTATTCATCGCTGAGCTACCTGCACCGCTTCCCCTTCGACAAGATCAAGATCGACCGCAGCTTCATCAGCGACATCGGCGAGCCCGAGGACTCTTCGCCGATCGTGCAGGCGGTGGTGCACATGGCGGCCGCCCGCCACATGGCGACGACCGCGGAAGGCGTCGAGACCGAGGCGCAGCGCGACGTGCTGCGAAAACTCGGGTGCAGCCAGATGCAGGGCTGGCTGTTCAGCCCGGCCGTGCCCGCGGCGAAGTTGAGGCAGTTGCTGTCGAAGCAGGCTGCGGCGGCCTGAGACTTTTCCTCCACCCTACGGACCTTCAACGCTTGCTCCGCACCTTGCATTCGCGCAATGGCTCCATATTTCATCGGCATGATGAAGCTCACACTCGTTCAGGACCAGGCGATACAGGCGCTCATGGCAGGCGCTGTTGGCGCCGAGACATTCGATCGCCTCTTCGCAGGGATCCGTTTCGACAAGATCGACGGCACGATGCTCTACGCGCTCGCCAGGGATGAAGAGATCGCCTCCGATATCGAGGACGGCTATTCGCTCTACATCGCGTCTGTCGCATCGCGGGTCCTGAAGCGACAGGTCGATATCGTCGTCGTGATGCCGAAGGTGCTGCTGCAATAGTGAGGGAAGGATGCCGCCCCGCCCCGGGGGTAAGGTGGGTTACGCCTTGCTCTGTCGGATGGTGCGCGCGTTAGAGTGTGATCGCCTACCCCACCCTACGGTCCCCAACGAAAGCGGCGACGTGACCTCGCTATAAATCCGCGCTACGCTCTTGCTACAAAAACAAGAGGAAGAGCCAATCGTGTACGACTTCATTATCGTGGGCGGCGGCTCGGCAGGGTCCGTGCTGGCCCACCGGCTCTCCGCGAAGAGTGCCAACAAGGTCCTGCTGTGCGAAGCCGGACAGGACACGCCCCCCGGCAACGAGCGGCCGAAATCCGGGACAGCTATCCGGGCACCGCCTATTTCGATCCGCGCTTCCACTGGACGGAATTGAAGGTCACGACGCAGGTCGTCAGCCACAACAATCCGAATGAAGCGCGTCCTCCCTTGCGCAAATACGAGCAGGCGCGCGTGCTGGGCGGCGGCTCCTCGATCAACGGCCAGATGGCCAACCGCGGCGCACCGACCGACTACGATGAATGGGACGCGCGGGGCGCCACGGGCTGGACCTGGAACGACGTGCTGCCGTTTTTCAAGAAGGTCGAGCGCGACCTCGATTTCGACGGACCGTTCCACGGCAAGGACGGCAGGATCCCGGTCCGCCGCATCCCGCGGGAGCACTGGACCAAGCATTCGCAGGCCTTTGCCCACGCCTTCCAGCAGGCCGGCCATCAATTCTTAGCCGACCAGAATGGCGAGTTCGTCGACGGTTATTTCCCGGTGACGCATTCCAACCAGGCCGAGCAACGCGTTTCGGCGGCGATGGGCTATCTCGATCGCGACACGCGCAAGCGCACCAATCTCACGATCTCCACCAACACGCAGGTTCGAGAACTGCTGTTCGAAGGCACGCAATGCGTCGGCGTGAAGGCCGTTGTGGACGGACGGGAGCAGGAATTCCGGGGTCGCGAGATCATTCTCTCCAGCGGCGCGATCCACTCGCCGGCGCATCTGCTGCGCGCCGGCATCGGTCCGGTCGGCCACCTCAAGGATTTGGGGATTCCGGTGCTGACGGGACTGCAAGGCGTCGGCCAGCGCCTGATGGATCATCCCTCGATCTCGCTGTCGTCCTTTGTCCGCCGCGGCGCGCGCATGAACGAGCATACCAGGCGGCACATGCAGCTTGGCCTGCGTTATTCGTCGGGGCTCGCGGGCGTGCCGAAGGGCGACATGTTCGTCGTCTTGCTCAGCAAATCGGCCTGGCACGCGGTCGGCGAGCAGATCGGTTCGCTGCTGACGTTCGTCAACAAGACCTATTCCGAAACCGGGCAAGTCAAGCTTGCCTCGCGCGATCCCACGGCCGAGCCGATCGTCGAGTTCAATCTGTTGTCCGACCGCCGCGACCTCGATCGCCTGATGAGCGGCTTCCGCAAGATGGCGGCCATTCAGATGAGTGACATCGTGAAGAAGGTGACCGACAAGCCGTTCCCGGCCGCCTACACCGACAAGGTCCGCAAGATCGGTGTGGTCAACAACACGAACAGGATACTGACCAAGATCGCGGCGACATTGATGGACGGGCCGGCGGTGCTGCGCCACTACATGATCGACAATTTCGTGGTGGAAGGTTTTACCTTCGATGACGTGATCAACGACGACGAAGCGCTGGAAGCCTTTGTGCGCAAGGCGACGATCGGCGTGTGGCACGCCTCCTGTTCATGCCGCATGGGCCGGGCGGACGATCCGATGGCGGTGGTCGACAACCAGGGCCGGGTCAAAGGCATCCAGGGTCTCCGCGTCGTCGACGCCTCGATCTTCCCGGTGGTTCCGTGCGCCAACACCAATTTTCCGGTGCTGATGTCGGCGGAGAAGATCGCGGCGGCGATGATGCAGTGAACCGAGGCGATGTCGCGACGGCAGCCAGTGCGGGTATCTGAGCCTAAGCTGTCGTCGCGAAGTTGAGCGGGCCTGCCGCACCGAGCTCCAGCAACGGCACACGGTCGCGCTCCGCTTCGAGCTTGGCGCGGTGCTCGGTCCAGGCGTGCTGGCCTTCATTGTGCACGATCAGCCGCGCGAGATTGGCGACCGAAAGATTTTCGTCTCTCGATTGCAGGATGGCCCGCCCAAGCGGGTGCGTCTGGCCGATGGCATCGGCAGCAGCTCGCAATCGGGAGAGCAATCGGGCCGCCTCTGCATATTGTTCGCTGATCCGAGCCAAGTGGCCCGGAACAGCCAGATAGTTTCGATAGATGCTCAATTGCCTGAGAACTTCCGGCATTTCATCGCGGACAAGCGCGGCACGACAACGCAACCGGCTGTCGTCGAAGAGCTTCACTTCGCCAAAAAAGACCGTGAGCTGTCCATTGACCCGTTCGATTGAGACCAGGTCCATGCGCGACGCGGTCTTGACATCGCCCCAGGCCGGCAAAGCCATTTCCAGATCGATGACGCCGTCATTTTCCGGAACGCTCAAGAGCTCATCGACAAACTCCTTCTCGTCCCCAGTATAGTCCTTGGCCGCATCGATCCACCCCTTCAGAGTCTGGATGCCTTCATAGGGCAGCTCTTGCCCGCCCGGGCGCGTCAGAGTGGAGCCGGCAAGCACGACATACTCCTGCCCGACTGTCCGCCTCTCGTCCTTGGGCAGAACGTATTTTGCGTGCACGGCCAGAATCGGCTGCTTTTGTCTGTTGAAGCCGACGCGGGCGACCGATTGTCCGAGCCGGTAGAAATTCAGATAATTGTTGCGAATGGCAAGTCGCAGCCCATGCGTGCCCGAGTCTTGTCCGCTTGGTCGCCACAGCGTCAGCAGATCATTCCACCAACCCTCCTGCCCAGAGTTGGTCAAGCGTTTCTCGAAACTATCGAGGTCGAATTTACGAACAAATGAACCCATTGCCTGCCTTTGCGATCCGGCGTTGATGATCCTGTGAGAGCGGTGCTACGGCTCGTTGCCAACCTCGATCCATTCGCCGTCATCCACCAGTTTCACATTTTCGAAGAGTCTTGGGAATCGATGGCGCTCGAAGGTATGGATCGGAACCAGCCATTTGGGCGCAACCGCTGCAGCAAGACGCTTCAAATCCCGCGGGCTCGCGTGCCCTGACGTATGAACGACCTCGAAAGGTATGCGACGGGCTTCACAAGCTGCTCTGAGCGCCGCGCCCGGAGTACCCTCCGCGAGATATCCGTCCCATTGCGACCAGAACAGGCTGGCCCCCGAAAGGGCATTGGCCCGATCGAGATCATCCATCATCCAGCCGCGAAACAGCATGACCGATCGCGACGCCTGCTCAGCCAATTGCTCGGGCCAAAGCCTGAATCCGCGGTAGGTGTCGACCAGCGGGGCAATTCCCCTCGCCTTCAGCTGCCGCCGCTGCCTTTCCGGAACGTAGACTGCAAGATTGGACCAGCCAGTCGAGGGCTTCGGAATGCTTTGTTGCCCGGTCGCTTTCAGGATTTCCGCCGCGTAGGCGTCGATGATGAGCGTTCGTCCGCTCCGCTTGGCCGCACGATAAGCCGTAACGACCCGATCGATGTTCTGCGCCGAACAGGCGACCAGCGCCATACCCGCGGTGTTCTTGAAGCGGTCGGCGAAAGTCAATTCCAGAGCATCTTCCGTCGGGAAGGTGCCGTCGTCCGACAGGCGGCCGAGACTCGACCCCTCCATCAGCATGATATCGATGTTGCGAGGCGGATTGTCGATCAGGGCTTCAAACAGGCTGCCCTTGCGACCGTGCGCCCGAAGGTCTCCGGAATAGAACAGGCGTTTGCCGTCCGCCTCGATCTCCATGGCATAGGCGTCGAAGCCTGAATGATCCACCAGGCGCGGCACGACGCTGAAAGGTCCGATTGTCATTCGCCTCGCGTGCTCGAGATAGTGAACCGCATCGAGCGCAATGGCCTCTGGAACGAAATCGGCAGCCGCCCGCATGATGCTTTCGGTCGCCCTCCCCATCACCAGCGGGATTTCGCGGCTGGCCTTTGGAATGAGACCCCAGTGATCCCGGTGCCCGTGCGACAGAATGATGGCCAATGGCCGGTCCTCGCCTCCACCCAACCCGCCGACATCGGGTAGCGGCGTCGACGCCAGATCGGATGCCGCAAGAGGGAGTCCGAGATCGAGAAGAATTCGCTTCCCTGCGCTTTCCAGCTCAACACACGTCCCGCCGATTTCGCGCGTTCCTCGGTGGATTTTCATCCGCACTGAGTGGACCCTCGTAGGTTTGAAGCAGAACTTTCGTCGCGGCCATGGGAGCCTGTAAGACTTGTGGGTCCCGCTGCCACGCATCCGCCTCTCACCAATCCTCGCTCCGAAGATTCAAACGACGCCCGAAGAAGTTTACTCATTATGGAATATTCCTAAAAAATATTTCTCTGGCATCAAGGGGCATTTCTTTGCCAAGTCTCCGGCTGCTCTGGAGATTGGGTGTTGGACGATTTCATCACATTTGCAATCGGGGATATTCATGGCTGCTTTGACAAGCTGGTCCGCCTTCTGGAGGCCTGCGATTCGATCAAAGCCGGACGGCAAGCTCGGTTTGTATTCGTTGGCGACTATGTTGACCGCGGGCCGGACGCAAGAAAGGTCCTCGATGTCCTGATCGACAGGCAGGAGCGCGAGACCGATCATGTCGTCTGCCTGCGCGGCAATCACGACGATATGCTGCTACGAGCCGCCGCAAGCGAGCGGACGGATGCTGACCTGGTCAATTGGTGGGCCAATGGCGGGGAGCAAACGCTCGATAGCTATGGTGTCGGAGATCCGTGCGAACTTCCAAAGGAACATCTTGCCTGGATCAGCGCGCTTCCGTTGACGTTCACGGATCGTGGCCGACTTTTCGTCCATGCCGGAATTCGACCCGGTGTACCGCTCGCGGATCAAACCAAGGATGATGTATTGTGGATTCGCGAGCCGTTCCTGTCGTCTCACGCCAGTCACGGGGCATTCGTCGTTCACGGGCACACTCCAACTGAATCCGGCTTGCCGGACTTGCGTCCAAACCGTCTCAACATCGACACTGGTGCCTGCTTTGGGGGAGCGCTCACGGCCGCATCGTTTACCGCTGACCGGCTCCTACCGACGCACTTCATCGACAGCGATGGGGACGCCTGGCCTGCGCGAAGCTGACGGCCAATACGGAGCTTGAACACTCGTCTCCCGGGCGAAGCGCAGCGTGCAACGATGCGCTGCGCGGCATCCGGGACACCGCAAGCGGAGCAGAATTGCGCTACGCCGCCCTGAGATCGCCGACAAAGCGGTCGACGTCGCGCTTGAGATCGTCCGACAGGCGCGCCAGCATCTTGGCCGAATCTAGCACCAGGCCGTGGGCAAGCTCATTTGCCCTGCCTGGCGGCCCGGATCTCGGCAAACTCGGCGTCCGGATGCGTCACGATGGTGGTGAACATGATGCCGCCGATGATGAGCGACCAGGCAGTGTCCCAATAAATCCAAAACACGTTGCCAGCCTCCGTTTTGGCGTCCTCCGCCCGCGAGACCGGGGTAACGGCGGGACGGGGCTGCCGTTCCCGAACGGTCATGCGGCGAGGACCAGCGGCCTGAGAATGAGCAGGCCAAGCGTAGCGCTATTTGGTGTTGGTCGGTGAGAATTTGCGATCGGTTTGGCCGGTGTGGCGCTTTGCCACGACATCTGCATCCCGCTGACCCTCTTTATCCTGCGGGGCTGGGCGCGGCGGCGGCTTGGGCTGGCCGGCCTGGCCGCCGTGCTTGCCGCCCATGTCGGGCTCACCTTCGAGATCGTTTTCGTGGGGCATGCGGGTCAATGCATTCACCCGGCAATGGTTCGCAATTTGCTTGGGCGTCGTTCGGTTGTGAACGAGTTCATAGGGTCGTCGCCGTTTGCAGTGCACGATGGCTCGCGCGTTCCGGCGCATTGAACATTCCACGGACGGATTTGGCCTGATGCGCAAACGACTTGTCGCCTGGACCATCCTGACCTCCGCCTTGCTGGCGGTCGCCGTGTGGACCGTGCTCGGGCCGCCCGACCATCCGTCCGGCCCGCATCTGCCCTCGCGCGACCTGACAGCTTCGGTGCGGTAGCAACCGATCTAATTTCGGTATCGATCAATCCCAATTGGAATTTGGTGCGACGGGGCGCCTGCCGCTATCCTCTGCCGCAAAACAACAATGCCGCACCGGCCTCAGGGAGGACACCCATGTTCAGATCGACACGCCACACCGCATCCGGCGCGCCACGCGCTGCCATCGCCACCACACTCTTTGCTGTCCTAGTCCTCATTTCCGGAGTCCGTGTCGGCATGGCCGAAACCTTCGCCTATGTCGGCAACGCCGACTCCAACGACATCAGCGTGTTCAAGCTGGCCGAGAGCGGCGAGATGACACCGGTGCAGACCGCCGCCATCCCGGGCGTCGAGAAGCCCGGATCCTCGACGCCGCTCGCGATCCCGCCCGACCGCCGCGTGCTGATCGCCGGAATCCGCTCGCAGCCCTTCGTTGCGGTCAGCTTCGCGATCGACCCCAAGACGGGTCTCCTCAGCCCTATCGGCAACGGCCCGCTCGCCGACAGCATGGCCAACATCGCAACCGACCGCACTGGCAAATTCCTGTTCAGCGCCTCCTATGGCGGCAACAAGGTCGCGCTGAATCCGCTGCTCGCCAACGGCATCGTCGGTGAGCCGAAGCAGGTGATCCCGACCGGGCTGAACGCCCACGCCTTCCTGCCCTCGCCCGACAACCGCTTCGTGTTCGCGACCAATCTCGGCTCCGACCAGGTGCTGGGCTTTGCGTTCGATGCCACCGCCGGCATGCTGACGCCGAACGATCCGCCGTCCCACAAGGTGCCGGACAAATCGGGGCCACGGCACTTCGTGTTCCATCCCAACGGCAAGTTCATCTATCTCATCCACGAGCTGAACGCTGACGTCGCGGCGTTTACCTATGAAGCCAAGAGCGGCGCCTGGGACGAGATCCAGCGCACCACCGCGCTCCCCGAAGGCTTCAACGGAAAACCCTGGGCCGCCGACATCCACATCACCCCGGATGGCCGCTTCCTCTACGCCTCCGAGCGCACCTCCAACACGCTCACCGCCTACAAGGTCGACGCGACCAGCGGCAAGCTGACCACGATCGGCAGCGTGCCGACCGAGAAGCAGCCGCGCGGCTTCAACATCGATCCCACGGGCCGCTATCTCGCCGCGGTCGGCGAGCTGTCCGACGGCATGAGTGTCTACGCCATCGACCAGGCCAGCGGCGCGCTCGGCAAGCTGAAATCCTATCCCACCGGCAAGAAGCCGAACTGGGTGGAGTTCGTGACCCTGCCGTGAGTGTCTTGCTTACCCTCCCTTGGAGGGTAAGAGCGGCGAACCTCTCGGCTTGCGCGGCGACTAATTCAACAGGCGGCATCGCGCCGCCTGCGCCGCTGCGGCATTCTCATCCGGCCAGCCCATGGCCCGCCGCAATCGCATCTGCTAACGATTGTGGCCTTGCGGCCAACCGGAATGACCGATGCGTCCATTGCCTGCGCGTTCCCTTTCCAAGAATCTCGTTGCCCTCGCCGGACTGTTGCTGCTGGCCCAGCCAGCCCTCGCCGCCGATGACGATGCCCCCAAGGGGCCGGCGGTGACGGTGCTGAAGGCGGCAAAGTCCTGCTTCTCCGACATCGTCGAGGCCACCGGCTCGATCATCGCGCGCGAGGAGACCTCGGTGCGGCCCGAACGTCCGGGGTTGAAGGTCACGGAGGTGCTGGCGGAAGCCGGCGAGACCACCACGGCGGGCCAGGTGCTGGCGCGGCTGGCGCTGCCCGAAGGCGGCACACTTCAGGTCACGGCACCGGTGGCCGGCGTCATCGCGACCTCGACCGCACAGATCGGTGGACTCGCGTCCGCCAAGGGCGAAGCGCTGTTCACGATCGTGGCGCGCAGCGAATATGATCTGGTCGGCCTGGTGGCGACCAACGATGTGAGGAAGCTCGCGGTCAACCAGCCGGCGACCGTGCGTATCGCCGGCATCGGCGATATCGACGGCAAGGTGCGCCGCATCGGCCCGACCGTCGAGCCGAACATCCAGCAGGGCATTGTCTATATCGGCATCTCGTCGCAGCGCCGGTTGCTGATCAATTCGAGCGGGCGGGCGCTGATCAAGACCGGGCAGAGCTGCAACGTCGCGGTCCCCCTGACCGCCGTGCAATATTCATCGGCCGGCACCGTGGTGCAGGTGATCCGCCGCAACCGGGTCGAGACCAAGCGTGTCGAAACCGGATTGATGTCGGGCGGCAATATCGAGGTCCGCGACGGCCTCAACGAAGGCGACATCGTCGTCGCCCGCGCTGGCGCGCTGCTGCGCGAAGGCGACCCAGTGCGCCCGGTGATGGCCACGGAAGCGGCGAAGTAGGCAGCTACGCTCGCAATGACGATGTGGATGCCGGCGAAAAAACTAGCCGCCGGCTTCGCTGAAGGGGACGTCTTCGAGCAGCGAGGAGGAGACGGCCGGGACCTGGTCGCCTTCGGAGGCGCGGGAGACGGCGACGCGGGTCTTGTTGAACGCGCTTTCGGCGCTGCCCTGCGCATTGAGGTTGGTCAGGAGCTCGCTGACCAGCGTGCTGTGCTCGCCCAAGCCGTCGTCGGCGACCTTGCCGGGCGAGGCGGAGGAGAGGATCAGCGCGTTGTCGGGCGTGCCGATCGGCGCGAGGCCGTGGCTGTAGGAGCGGAAGCGGCGCTCGTAAGGGTTACGGCGAGAGGCATCGACCACGACGAGCTTGGCCTTGGCGCCCTGCTCCTTCATCATGTCGAGCACGCCGTCGATGGAAACGCCCTGGCGGCGGACGTCGCTCTCTTTCCAGATCACGGCATCGACCGGCAGCATGTAGCTCTCGCGGCCGGCCTGCACGCCATAGCCGCCGAAGAATAGCATGACGACGGTGTCGCGCTTGATGCGGGACTTCAGGCGGCTGACGGCGCGGACCATGTCGTCCTTGCTGGCGTCTTCCACCATGTCGACGTCAAAGCCGTTCTTGCGCAAGGTCGAGGACAGCGCGCGGGCGTCGTTGATCGACTGCGTCAGCGGCGCGCTGGCGTCGGGATAATGACCATTGCCGATGACGAGCGCGAGCCGCGAGGTCTGGCCCAGCGAGCCCGTGACCTGGTCAGTCGAGACGGCCTTGGCGGCATCGAGCGAACGCATGTTCAGCGCAGCATGGGCGCCGATCGCCAGCGACACCGTGCCGATGAGGGCTGCGGCCACCGCGATCGTGCGTCGGGACATGTCGAGCTGCTTTACATTCATCTCGGTTCATTCCTGTCATTGCCAAAGACCAGCCAAGCGCGCGCACACAGGTTGAGTAGCGCGATAGCGGCTTTGGGTTTGAGGATTGGCCGGGGATGTGCCCCGGGATTGCGCGCAATTTGCGGCGCCGCAACAAACAAACCCTTAACCGGATATCGCCTCCGCGGCAATAGATTGTCCCAAATTTGAGCTAAGCGCCTGAAGATGTTAGTTAATTCTCCAAGCCCCAGTCCCGCTTTTTTTGCTCCCCCGTAGCCTTCCGGGACTCGATCATGCAGCCCTTGTGCCGGTTTTTTCCGTGACCATCATCACATTTGTATTTCCCGCGAATCCGGGTAGCTTTTTCAAAGACTTGCAGGGGGGGTGCGCAGATGGGAGCGTGCCGGCTGGCCCCCGGGCAAGGCCCCGCGACCAGGTATTTCATGAGCTTTCAATATTTCGCAGGTGCCGCGTGCCGGGCGCTGACGGCACGGAAAGACGGCCCCTCACTTTATGACGTCTGCGATCCCGTGTTGTCGGGCCAGGCCGGCGGCGATCCGCATCTGGCCAAATTCTACAAGACCGCGCTCGGCAATCCCGCCTTGCGGGTGCTGCTGCGCCGCGCCGGCCTGCCGGAATTGCGCGACGAAACGAAGCTGGCCCGGCTGCGCGAGGCGATCGCCCGCGCCCGCGACGATGCCGAGCCGGACTGGGCGGCGGTCAGCCAGCCCGTCGCCGATCTCGTCGACAGCATCGCGCTCGACCATCCCAAGCCATCGCCGGCCATGTTCATCGGCAAGCTGCCACAGCAGGCGCAGATCGACGGCGTGATCCGGGACTGCGCGCAGCATCTGCTGGGCTCGTACCGCAAGAACGACTTCCTGCCGACCTATGCCGCCTTCAACCTGATCGGCGATCCCGACTTCCGCGGGCGCGAGCTGATCATGGCGCTGACCGGCCTGAACGCGCGCGGCTACAAGAATTCGTCGCTGCTGTTCAATCTCGCCCGCGTCTTCATCGCGCGCACGCCGGCGCGCGCAGTCGTCAATCCGCCCTGGTCCGGAATTGCCGAGCCGATGTGGGAGCCGGTGCAGATCCGCCATCGCTCCGCCTATTACGATGCGTTCTTCATCGAGGCGCTGCTCGGCTATGTCGAGACCGGGCTTGCTTCGCCGGCGGACAAGAATGCGGCGGAGCGCGCCATCGCCGACATGGTCGATTTCTGCGTCAATACCAGCCGCGAGCAGGTCGAGGGCACCGACGGCGCGCGCTTTGACGTCATCACCGCGCTGGCGCCTTCGCCGCATCCGCGTTTTTCCCGTTTCTTCGCCCAGATCAAGCAGGACCTCGGCTTCGGCGTCTACGTGCCGGACTGCGACACCACGGCGTGCTCGATCTCCGCGGCGACGCAGGCCGGCTGCACCGATCCGATTCTCGACCAGCCGCTGTTGGATTTCTACGCCGGCTACCAGGTGCATGCCGGTGTCAACGAGCCGCGCGTCACGGTGCCGATCAACGACAATATCGACTATGAGGGCGGCGTTGCGACCTGGATCGACAACCTCAGGGGCGAGCGGCCCTACGGCAATGATCTCGACCCGACGCTCAATCTCGACATTCTCGAGGTGAGCTTCCGCAATCTCGCGCGCTGGAAAGTTTTGGAGACGCCGGCGCGGCTGGCGACAGTGCATCGGATCATCGGCTTCCAGAAGCGGCTGGCGGCCAGCGGCGCCTTCGCCAATCCACGCTCGCACATCTATTATTTGCCGGAGCTCTACAGCGCCTATTTCGGTCGCTGCTACGCAGCCTTCCTGGCGCTGCCGCTGGCGGCACAGGCCGCGATCGATCCCGACGGCGATTTCGATTTCATCCGCCACCGCGTGCTGTCCTACGTCAAGGGCGAGCTGATGGCCGGCGAGATGAACGCGTTCGACGCAGCCCTTGCGTTGATCGCGCTCGGCCATCTCGGCGCCGATCCGCGTGCCTTCGCGCCGGCGCTGAACGTCATCGTCGCAAGCTTGGGCGAAGGCGGCCGCCGCGGTCCGTTCCGCGCCTATGAATGGAACAAGATGAAGACGCCGACGCGGATTCTGGTCGGCGGGCCCGAGGTGACGTCGGCGTTCGTGCTGATGGGGCTGGCGGTGGCGAGGAAGGCGATGGCGCGAGGGTGATGCGCTCTCTCATCCTCCCCTTCCAGGGGAGGGTAAGCAAGGCACGCCGCAATGACGGGAAGTTGAAAGCCTATCTATCAGGCATATGCTGGTCGCGCGGCCCAAAGCCGACCACAATTGCGCGGCTTATCAAGGTGTTCCCAAACAACCGGACCGGCATGTTGCGAAAATTCCTGATTGCGCTGTCATTGCTTGCCATATCTTTGCCCGGCTTGCCGTCGCTGACGCAGGCTGCCGACATCACCGGCACCGCCAAGGTCCGCGACGGCGATTCCGTCCTGATCGGCAATACGCGGATCCGGCTCGGCGGCGTCGACGCGCCGTCGTCAGACCAGCTCTGCCTCAACACCAATGGCGAGCGCTGGACCTGCGGCATTGCGGCGCGCGACGAACTCGCCAAATACAGCGAGGGCAAGAACTGGGTCTGCCACGCCCGCGCGATCGACCGGCGCGGCCGCACCGTGGCGCGCTGCGAGGTTGGCGGCGAGGACATCCAGAAATGGCTGGTGCGCGGCGGCTGGGCGCTGTCCTACGCCCGCGTCTCCCACGACTACGATGCGGATGAGGCTGCCGCGCGTGAGGCAAAAGCCGGGATGTGGCAGGGCGCCTTCATCGCGCCCTGGGACTGGCGCGTGCGCAACAAGAAGACGACGATATTGGGCGCCACCAAGCCGCCGGACGGGACCCATTCGGTGCTACTCGCCTCCGCCTCCGGGCCGGTCGCGCCGTCGCCGGACTGCACCATCAAGGGCAACGTCAACACCGCCGGCGAGTGCATCTATCACACCCCGACCAGCCGCTGGTACACCCAGATCAAGATGAAGATCAGCAAGGGCACCCGCTGGTTCTGCTCGGTCGAGGAAGCCGAAGCCGCCGGCTGCCGGGAGACGAAGAGATAAGAGCCCCAGACCTGCGTTTTACGCGCTTTTCTTGAGGGCCGGCGGCGCGTAAAAGCGTGAGAGAGCAACCCTCCAGACCGTCATCACGACACAAGGAAGATAGCAATGACCGTTCGCGCGGGCCGGGAATTTCTGGCCATCCCCGGGCCCACCACGATGCCCGATGCGGTGCTGCAAGCGATGCATCGTCCGGCGATCGACATCTACTCCAAGCAGATGACCGATCTGACCGAGAGCCTGCTGAGCGACATCTCGAAGCTGTTTGCGACCAAGGGCAAATCCTACATCTACATCGCCAACGGCCACGGCGCCTGGGAAGCGGCGCTGAGCAACGTGCTGTCGCGCGGCGACAAGGTGCTGGTGCTGGAGAGCGGACGCTTTGCGATCGGTTGGGGTCATGCGGCTTCGCTGATGGGCGCCGAGGTCGAGGTGCTCAAGGGCGACTGGCGCCGCGCGGTGCGGCCGCACGAGGTCGAGGAGCGTCTGCGCCGCGACAAGGAGCACACCATCAAGGCCGTCGTCGTTGTCCAGGTCGATACGGCATCGGGCGTGCAGAACGACGTCGAGGCGATCGGCAAGGCGATCAAGGCGAGCGGCCATCCGGCTTTGTACATGGTCGACACTGTCGCCTCGCTCGGCTGCATGCCGTTCGAAATGGACAAATGGAACATCGACGTCGCGATGTCCGGCTCGCAGAAGGGCTTGATGACGCCGCCCGGCCTCGGCTTCGTCGCCGCCAACACGCGCGCGCTGGAAGCGCACAAGAAGGCGAATATGTCGACGCCCTACTGGAGCTGGAGCGAGCGCGAAGGCGCCGAGCATTATCGCAAATATGCCGGCACCGCGCCGGTGCATCTGTTGTTCGCGCTGCGCCAGGCGATCGACCTGTTGCACGAGGAAGGCCTGGAGAACGCCTTCCTCCGACACAGCTTGCTTGGCGAAGCCACGCGCCGCGCGGTCGGCGCTTGGTCGGAGGGCCAGGTGCTCGGCTTCAACATCGCCGAGGCCAATGAGCGCTCCAACACGGTCACCACCGTGACGATGAATAACGGCCATGATCCGGCGCTGCTGCAACGCTATTGCAAGGAGAAGTGCGGCGTCGTGCTCGGCAACGGTATCGGCGATCTCACCGGGCAGGCCTTCCGCATCGCCCATATGGGCCACGTCAACGCGCCGATGCTGCTCGGCACTCTCGGGGTGATCGAGGTCGGGCTGAATGCGCTGAAAATCCCGCATGGCAAGGGCGGGCTGGAAGCGGCGGTGGCGTATCTGGGTGAGCAGGTGGCGGTGTAGGGCGTACGCGCGCCTCACACTCCGTGTCGTCCCGGCCTATTGCCGCACGGGGGCCGGGACGACATGGGAGATTTGGGTTCTTTAAATCCCCCACATTCGATCTGATATAGAGGCAAGACACATCCCTGCCTCGAGGATCGATTTGCCCAAATCCCCCAGCACGAACCCGACCGCTCCGATCGCCCCTCGCCGGCCGCACAGCTTCACACGGCACGGCATCACCGTGACCGACGACTATGCCTGGCTCAAGGACGCGAAATGGCAGGAGGTGCTGCGCGAGCCTAAGGTGCTCGATCCCGACATCCGCAAATATCTGGATGAGGAGAACGGTTACACCGAGAGCCTGCTCGGTCATACCGCGCCGCTGCAGAAGACGCTGGTCGCCGAGATGCGCGGGCGGATCAAGGAGGACGATTCCAGCGTGCCGTCGCCAGACGGTTCCTTCGCTTACTTCCGCAAATTCCGCGAGGGCGGACAGCATGAGCTGTTCGGCCGCATGCCGCGCGACGGCGGCGACAGCGATATCGTGCTCGACGGCGATGCGCTCGCCAAAGACCACAAATATTTCAAGTTCGGCGGCAGCCGCCACTCACCCGACCACAAGCTGCAAGCCTGGAGCGCGGACACCAAGGGCTCCGAATATTTTTCCATCCGCGTGCGCGACTGGGCGACCGGCAAGGATTTTGACGACCTTGTTGAAGAGACCGACGGCGGCATCGTCTGGAGCCGGGACGCCAAGAGCTTCTTCTATGTGAAGCTCGACGACAATCACCGGCCGATGCAGGTGTGGCGGCACCGGCTTGGCACCAAGCAAGCCGACGATGCGCTCGTCTATGAAGAGCAGGATTCCGGCTGGTTCACTCATTTGCACGAGAGCACCAGCGGCCGCTTCTGCGTGATCGCGGGCGGCGATCACGAGACCTCGGAGCAGCGCCTGATCGATCTCGCCCATCCCGAAGCGCCGCCGCGTCTGGTCGCAGAGCGCAAGGAGGGCGTGCAATATTCGCTGGCCGATCGCGGCGATCAGCTCTTCATCCTGACCAATGCAGACGATGCCATCGACTTCAAGATCGTCACCGCGCCGCTCGCCTCGCCCGAGCGCAGGAACTGGCGCGACCTGATCCCGTATCGTCCGGGCATCTACATCATCGACCTCGATCTCTATGCCGGCCATCTGGTGCGGCTGGAGCGCGCCAACGCGCTGCCGGGGATCGTGATCCGCGATCTCACTTCAAATGAGGAACACGCGATCGCGTTCGACGAGGCCGCCTATTCGCTGGACACGATGGGCTCCTACGAATTCGAGACGACGACTTTGCGCTTCGCCTATTCGTCGATGACGACACCGTCGGAGGTCTATGATTACGACATGGCCAAGCGCACGCGCACCCTGCGCAAGCGCCAGGAGATTCCGTCCGGCCATGATGCTGCCGACTACGTCACCACCCGCATCATGGCGAAGGCGCAGGATGGCGCCGAGGTGCCGGTGTCGATTCTCTATCGCCGCGGGTTGAAGCTCGACGGCGCGGCGCCGCTGCTGCTTTACGGCTACGGCTCCTACGGCATGGCGATGCCGGCCTCGTTCAACGCCAACCGCCTGTCGCTGGTCGATCGCGGCTTCGTTTACGCCATCGCCCATATTCGCGGCGGCGCCGACAAGGGCTGGGGCTGGTATCTCGACGGCAAGCGCGAGAAGAAGACGAACTCGTTCGACGATTTTGCCGCCAGCGCCCGTGCGCTGATCGATGCGAAATACACCAGCGCAAAGCGCATCGTCGGCCATGGCGGCTCGGCCGGCGGCATGCTGATGGGCGCGGTGGCAAACCGCGCAGGCGAATTGTTCGCCGGCATCGTCGCCGAAGTGCCGTTCGTCGACGTGCTCAACACCATGCTCGACGATACGCTGCCGCTGACGCCGCCGGAATGGCCGGAATGGGGCAACCCGATCGAGAGCGAGAAGGATTTTCGTACCATCCTGTCCTACTCGCCCTACGACAATGTCGCGGCCAAGGACTATCCGGCGATTTTGGCGATGGGCGGCTTGACCGATCCCCGCGTCACCTATTGGGAGCCCGCCAAATGGATCGCGCGCCTGCGCGCCACCATGGGCGGCGGCGGCCCGGTGCTGCTCCGCACCAACATGGGCGCCGGCCACGGCGGCGCATCGGGGCGCTTCAACCGGCTCGACGAAGTCGTGATCGTCTATGCGTTCGCGCTGTGGGCTGCGGGGATGGCGGAGGCCGGGGTGTAGCCCCCGCGTCGTCCCGGCGAAGGCCGGGACCCATACCGCGTGATGTATCGGTAAAGTGCAGGTAGCAGTACCGACGACTTCTTAACTGCAAGTCTTCGCCAAACTATGCCCTGTGGCTATGGGTCCCGGCCTTCGCCGGGACGACATAGAATGTGAAGCGAGCGCAACCTCACACCGCCCCGTGCGCCTCGACATAAAGCGCGTAGATGGAGTGGCAGCTGGCCATGTAGAGGCGGTTGTTCTTGGGGCCGCCGAAGCAGAGGTTTTCGCAGCGCTCGGGCAGCTTGATGAAGGCGAGCGGTTTGCCTTCGGGATTGAAGACCATGACGCCGTCGAGGTCCTCGGATTTGCCCTTGAGCTGATAGACCTTGCGGCCGCCGACATCGGTGGGTTCGGACTGCAACGCGCCGTTCGAGCCCCAGCCGCACCAGAGATTGCCGTCGCGGTCCACGCGAAAACCGTCGAGCGAGCCCTGGTCGGCGGCGTCGATCAGCTTGGTCTTGCCGCTCAGGCTGCCGTCGTCGCCGACATTGTAGCTCCAGATGCTGCGATTGGGCGTGCCCTTCCACTCGACGATGTAGAGCTTCTTCTCGTCCGGCGAGAAGGCGATGCCATTCGGATTGACGAGGTCGGTGAGGACGGCAGTGAGCTTGCCGTCCTTGGCGATGCGGTAGACGTTGGTGGTGGCCTGCTCGGGCTTCTCCTTCTTGCCCTCCCACTCGCCGCCGATGCCGAAGGTGGGATCGGTGAACCAGATGCTGTCATCGGACTTCACCACGATGTCGTTCGGCGCGTTCAGCCGCTTGCCCTCGAACTTGTCGGCGAGCACGGTGATCTTGCCGTCCTTCTCGGTGCGGGTGATGCGGCGGGTGACGGAGTGCTCGCAGGTGACGAGACGGCCCTGACGATCGCGCGCATTGCCATTGGCGTAATTGGCGTTGGCGCGGAACACGCTGGTCTGCCCGGTCTTCTCGTCGAACTTCATGATCCGGTTGTTGGGAATGTCCGAGAACAGGAGATAGCCGCCTTCCGGGAAATAGACCGGGCCTTCGGCCCAGCGCAGGCCGGTCGCGACCTGCTCGAGCGTCGAGGAATAGAGCCGGTATTTTGCGAAGCTCGGGTCGAGGATCTGGACGGCGGGGTCCGGATAGCGCTGGGCGGCCGTGAACTGAAATGACTGAGCGCCGGCGCTGCGGGCCAGCAGCGTTGAAGTCGCGGCTGCACCTGCGCCGGCCAAGAGATTGCGTCGCGTGAAAGTCATAAGAGTCCTCCCTGCTTGATAAAGGGCGGCGCTTGATGCGGCCGGCCCGTTTTTTTGACGTGCGTTAGTCCTGGGTCGAACGGCTTAACGGCCGTTCGCTTTCCGCCATGCCGCGAAGTCGGTGAGCGTCTGCGGATCGGTCGCGGGATACAGGCCGAAGATGCCGCGGCCCTTACCGACTTCCTCGGTGACGAAATCCTCGAACGCGGTCATCTCGAAGGTTTCGTTGGCGATGTCGTCGGCGAGATGGGCGGGGATGACGATGACGCCGTCGCTATCGCCCAAAATGACGTCGCCCGGAAAGACCGGCGCGTCGCCGCAGCCGATCGGCACGTTGATCTCGATCGCCTGATGCAGCGTCAGATTGGTCGGCGCCGAGGGGCGATGATGGTAGGCGGGGATGCCGAGCCTGGCGATCTCGGCGGAGTCGCGAAAGCCACCGTCGGTGACGACGCCCGCAACGCCGCGCTTCATCAGCCGCGTCACCAGGATCGCGCCGGCGGAAGCCGCACGCGCGTCCTTGCGGCTGTCCATCACCAGCACGCTGCCTGCCGGACAATCCTCGACCGCCTTGCGCTGCGGATGGGAACGGTCCTTGAAAACGTCGATGGTGTTGAGATCCTCGCGCGCCGGCATGTAGCGCAACGTGAAGGCTTCGCCGACCATGGTCGGCTGGTCCGCACCCAAGGGGTGCACGTCCTGGATCATCTGGACGCGCAGGCCGCGCTTGAACAACGCGGTGGCGACGGTGGCGGTGGAGACGGTCCTGAGCTTGTTGCGGGTGGCTTCGCTGAGTTTGGTCATCGGTGATCCTGTTAGTAAATCGACGGCTCGCCGATCGGCGCGCCGAAATCGGTCTCGAGGAAGTCGAAGTCGCAGCCGTCATTGGCCTGCTTGATGTGTTTCGTGAACATCCAGCCATAGCCACGCTCGAAGCGGCGCTCGGGCTGCGTCCAGGCGGCACGGCGCTTTTCGAGCTCGGCTTCCGGCACGTCGAGATTGATGGTCCGCGCGGCGACGTCGAGCGAGATGCGATCGCCGTTCCGCACCAGCGCCAGCGGCCCGCCGATGTAGGACTCGGGTGAAACGTGCAGGATGCAGGCACCATAGCTGGTGCCGCTCATGCGCGCGTCCGAGATGCGCACCATGTCGCGCACGCCCTGCTTCACGAGTTTGGTCGGGATCGGCAGCATACCCCATTCCGGCATGCCCGGCCCGCCCTGCGGCCCCGCATTACGCAGGATGAGAATGTGGTCTTCCGTGACGTCGAGATTGGGGTCGTCGACCGCCTTCTTCATCGACGGATAATCATCGAACACCAGCGCGGGCCCGGTGTGCTTGAGAAAGCGCGGCGCGCAGGCGGACGGCTTGATGACGCAGCCGTCGGGCGCGAGATTGCCCTTGAGCACGGCGAGCGCGCCTTCCTTGTAGATGGGATTGTCGACCGAGCGAATTACGTCGTCATTGTGCACCTCGGCATGCGCAATATCTTCGCCGAGCGTCTTGCCGGTGACGGTGATGCAGTCGAGATGCAGATGCGGCTTGATCTGGCTCATCAGCGCCGGCAGGCCGCCGGCATAGAAGAAGTCCTCCATCAGATAGGCATCGCCGCTCGGGCGGACGTTGGCGATTACGGGGACCTTGCGGCTCGCCTTCTCGAAATCGTCGAGCCCGATGTCCTGGCCGGCGCGGCGGGCCTGCGCGATCAGATGGATGATAGCGTTGGTCGAGCACCCCATCGCCATCGCGACCGCGATCGCGTTCTCGAACGCCTTGCGGGTCTGGATCGTCTTCGGCGTCAAATCCTCCCACACCATCTCGACGATGCGGCGGCCGCATTCGGAGGCCATGCGGATGTGGTTGGCATCGGCCGCGGGGATCGAGGAGGCACCCGGCAGCGTCATGCCGATCGCTTCGGCGATCGCAGTCATGGTCGAAGCCGTGCCCATGGTCATGCAGGTGCCGTAGCTGCGGGCGATGCCGGCTTCGATGTCGAGCCAGTCCTTGTCGGAGATCTTTCCGGCGCGCCGCTCGTCCCAATATTTCCAGCCGTCGGAGCCGGAGCCGAGCGTCTTGCCCTTCCAGTTGCCGCGCAGCATCGGACCCGCCGGCAGATAGATCGCCGGAATGTTCATCGAGGTCGCGCCCAGCAGCAGCGCCGGCGTGGTCTTGTCGCAGCCGCCCATCAGCACCACGCCGTCGACGGGATGGCTGCGCAGCAGCTCTTCGGCGTCCATGGCGAGCAGATTGCGATAGAGCATGGTGGTCGGCTTCAGCAGCGATTCCGACAGCGACAGCGCCGGCAATTCCAGCGGCAGGCCACCGGCCATCAGGATGCCGCGCTTGACGTCGTCGACGCGCGACTTGAAGTGCATGTGGCAGGGCTGCGCATCCGACCAGGTGTTGAGGATCGCGATGATCGGGCGGTCCTTCCACTCCTCCGGCGCGTAGCCCATCTGCATGGTGCGGGAGCGATGGCCGAACGAGCGGAGATCGTCGGGCGCGAACCAGCGCGCGCTGCGAAGCTGGTCGGGTGTTTTCTTCTTGGTCATGATTGGGTGCCCCATTTCTGCACGGTGTTCCGCTCGATGGCGCGGAAGATCAGGTTCTCGACAAAGAGCCCGATGATAATCACCGTCAAGAGGCCTGCGAAGACCGCAGGTATGTCGAGGAGGTTACGGTTCTCGAAGATGAACCAGCCGAGCCCGCCCTGCCCCGAGGACACGCCGAACACCAGCTCGGCCGCGATCAGCGTGCGCCAGGCAAAGGCCCAGCCGATCTTAAGACCCGTGAGGATCGAGCCGAAGGCGGCGGGAATGAGAATCTTCGCGACATAGGGCAATCCGCGCAGGCCGTAATTGCGGCCGACCATGCGCAGCGTATTGGAGACGCTCTTGAAGCCGGAATGGGTGTTGAGCGCGACCGGCCACAGCACCGAATGAATCAGCACGAAAACAAGACTGCCATTGCCGAGCCCGAACCAGATCAATGCGAGCGGCAGCAGCGCGATCGCCGGCAACGGGTTGAACATCGCCGTGACCGTCTCGAGAAAATCAGTGCCGATCCGGGTCGAGATAGCCAGCACCGTGAAGATCGCGGCCAGCACGATGCCGGCCGAATAGCCCATGAACAGCACCTTGAGCGAGGCCCACGCCCGCAGCGGAATCGTGCCGTCCTTGACGCGGTCGTAGAGCGTGACGATCGTGTCGTGCAGCGTCGGGAACAGCAGGGGATTGTCGAGAGTGAGGCCGTAGGCCTCCCAGACCGCGGCGAGAAACAGGATGATGACTGTCTTGCGCACAAAACCGTCGTTCCACAGCAGCTCGGCAACGCTCAGCTTGCGTTCGACCTCGGCTGCACCGCCGGTGCTGGCGACTGCCGCATCACGCAGCAGAATTCTTGCTTCGCCCATATCGAGGCTCCCTCAATGCGCCGTTGCTTCGGCGGCGAACAGGAGATCGTGGATCTCCTTCTCTAGCCGGCCGGCGCTGCCATCGTCATTGGAGACCTTGTCGACATCGACTACCTCGGCCTTGACCCGGCCGGGATGCGGCGACAACAGCAGGATGCGATTGCCAATACGGATCGCTTCCGCGATCGAATGGGTGACGAACAGCACGGTGAACTTGGTCTCGCTCCAGAGCTGCAGCAGCTCGTCCTGGCAGGTCCGCCGCGTCAGCGCGTCGAGGGCGGCGAACGGCTCGTCCATCAGCAGAATGTCCGGCTCCATCGCCATGCCGCGCGCGATCGCGACGCGCTGCTTCATGCCGCCGGAGAGCGTGTGCGGATAAGCGTCGACCACGCGGGTGAGGCCGACCTTCTCGATATAGGCCCGCGCGCGGGCCTCGGCGTCCTTGCGCGACAATTTTCGCGCGGTGAGCAGCGGAAACATCACGTTGGCGAGCACGCTCTTCCAGGGAAGCAGCTGGTCGAACTCCTGGAAGATCATCATGCGGTCGGCGCCGGGGCCGCGGATCTCGCGGTCGTTGATGCTCATGCGGCCTTCGCTGGGCGTCATGTAGCCGCCGACGGCCTTGAGCAAAGTCGACTTGCCGCAGCCGGACGGCCCGAGCAGCACGAAGCGGTCGGACTTGTCGACGGTGAAGCTCACCCTTTCGGTGGCGGTGACGACGGCGCTGGAGGTCTTGTAGCGCAGCGTCACCCCGCTGACGTCGAGCAGCGCCATCAGTTGCCTTTCAGGTCGTGCGCGACGGGAAGATAATAATCGGTCCAGGCCTTGGGCTGCATCTTCAGCGTGCCGGTCTTGTAGAGATGGGCGGCGAATTTCATCGTGCCTTGCGGCTCGAGATTCCACTCCATCATGCCGGGCTCCTTGAGGAGGTCGAGCAGCTCTTCCACCGAAGTCTTGTCGCCGGTGATCTCCTTGTAGATCTCGACGGCCTGTTTGGTGTCGCTGCGGATCAGATCCTGCGCTTCCTTGGTTGCGTCACGCACGGCCTGGATGATCTTGGGATTGGCGTCGGCGAATTTGGTCGTGGTGAAGAACTGCGCCTGGCTGAGCGGGCCGCCCATCACATCCGGAGAATTCAGCACGACATGCGCACCCGGGACGTTCTTCAACTCGAGGAACGTGAACGGCGGGATCGAGAAATGGTTGTGCACCTCGTGCTTGGGATTGGAGAGCGCCGCATAGGCATCGGGATGGCCGAGCTGAACCGTGTTGACGTCGAGCTTCGCCCATTGATCGGCGCCGAAGGCCTCAGACGCCGCGATCTGAAGCACGATCGCCTGGGTCGAAATCTTCACCGTCGGAACCGCGATCTTGTCGGTCGGGCCAAAATCCTTGATCGACTTGATGTTGGCGTCGCGGCTGATCAGTGTCATCGGCTGCGCCGAGGTCGCGACGATTCCCTTCACGCCGCCGCGGGTCCGGTCCCACAGCAGCAGCAGATTGCCCGTGCCGGTGTTGAGGATGTCGACGCCGCCCGCAAGCAGCGCATCGGTCTGCGCCCCGCCGCCGGAGAAGGTGATCCATTTGGTGGTGACGCCGGACACGCCGAGAGCAGCTGCATGCTTCTCGATCAGCTTCTGCTTCTCCATGATGTGGCTCGGCATGTAGAAAATGCCGGGCTGCCGCGACAGCGAAATCTCGGACTTCTGCTGCGCCTGCGCCGGCAAGGCCGTTGCGGCGATCAAGACGATGGCGGCAAGGCCAATCTGGAATTGCTTCATCATTGTTGTTCGTTTCCTCCGGTCGCCATTGACGAGCGGCCTAGCTGATGCACTAATGCATTAGTGCATCAAAGGCAAGTCCGCCGGAGCCGCCGCCATGGAATCCGCCCATCCCGCGCCGCGCACGGCCACACGTCTCGATCGCGCCCGGCAGGCCGCGCCGCAGGTGTTCGAGCGGCTGCGCAATGCGATCATCGCCCTGGAATTGCCGCCGGGCGCGCCGCTGTCGCGTGCCGAGCTCGCCGGCCAATTCGGCGTCAGCTCGACGCCGGTGCGCGACGCGCTGATGCGGCTCGAGGAAGAGGGCCTGGTCGACGTGTTTCCGCAGCATGCGACCGTGGTCAGCCAGATCGACGTCGACCGCGCGCAACAGGCGCATTTCCTGCGCCAGGCGCTGGAGCTGGAGATCGTCCGGCTGCTTGCAGCCAATCCTGATCCGTCCCTGATCATTCGCCTGGACCACGCCATCGCACTGCAACAGCAATTCGCGAAGGCCGGCGAGTTCGAGGCGTTCATGGCCGGCGACAACGATTTTCACGCCCAGCTCTACGTCGCCGCCGGAAAGCAGGATCTGTGGATGCTGGTGCGCAGCCGCAGTGGGCATATCGACCGGCTGCGCCGGCTGCATTTGCCCTCGCCCGGCAAGGCCCAGAATATCGTGCGCCATCACAAGCTGATCACGCGCGCGATCGAGGCCGCAGACGCCGATGCTGCACAACAGCATCTGCGCAAGCATCTGTCAGGCACGCTGAGCGAGCTGGACAAGATCAGGGAACGCTATCCTGAGCACCTCACCGACTAGGCGCGGGCGCAAGGCTGCTGGGGCTATCTGCACTCAAGCATGCATATGGCCCGCGCCAGACGGGGCGCCCACCATTCGCATCGACCGCGAAGTGCTTGCAGGCAGGGCGCAATCCGCGCAACAATTTCGCATTTGATGCTTTGATTTGGGTCGCGGGGAACTTCCCTGCCCGACCCGGAGGTTTTTGACGTGGCCAACATCCTGATCGTGGATGACGACCCGGCCGTACAGCTTACGATCCGGCTGCTTCTGGAGCGGACCGGTCATCACGTGACGGTCGCCGGCGACGGCCGCAAGGGGATCGTACTTTTCGAGGCCAACCAGTTCGACCTGCTGTTCCTCGACATCTTCATGCCCGGCATGGACGGGCTGGAGACAATGCGCCACGTCCGGGCGCTGCAACCCGCCATTCCGATCGTCGTCATTTCCGGTCGCTCGATCACGCCGGACGCCTATGCCGAGCCGGACTTCCTGAGCATGGCGACCAAGCTCGGCGCGGTCGCGAGCCTGCAGAAACCATTCCGGGCCGACGCATTGCTGGCGGCTGTCGACGGCTGCCTGAAATCATCGCAATCATCATCCCCGCCGCTGCCCAATGTCGGCGCCGGCAGCCGATGACGGGACCATCCATGTCGCGCTGGTGCAGAACATTGGAGTCCATTCTCGACGCGGCGCAAAGGCCATCATGACCCTCGCAACCCGGCTGGCCATCGCGATGATTCTGCTGGTCGCGGTTGCGGTCTCCGCGGTCGGGTGGCTAAGCCATTACAGCCTGGAACGGGCCTTCCTGCCGCGGGTGATCGACCGCATCGAAACCCAGTCGGGGCTGCTGGCCTCCCAGCTGGAAGTCCAGACCAGCGGCGCGCGGGCCGACATCACGACGTTCCACTTTCAAGCCACCGTGCGCAGCATGATCGATGCCCATTTCAACGACGGCATCGATCCAGTTGATCACCTGTCTGAAAAGACCTGGCGCGGGCGGCTGTTGACGCGCGCCGTCGCCGATGTCGAAGCCCACCCCACTTACGCGAAGCTTCGCATCATCAGCGCCGATGGCAGCGAATATCTGCGCGTCGACCGCACCGGCCCGAACGGATCGGTACGGATCTTTCCCGACGATGCGCTGCAAAACAAGGACGATCGCTTCTTCTTCCAGGACGCGATCAAGCTGGGCGAAGACCAGGTCTATGTCTCTCCGGTCGATCTGAACGTCGACAACGGCGCGATACAGATGCCTTACGTCCCGACATTGCGCGTCGCCGGGACGTTATACGGATCCGATCACCGGCTGTTCGGCGTCGTCGTCGTCAATGTCGACATGCGTCAGGTGTTCGACCGCATTCGGATAACAGGCCGGCGCGGCGAGCAGGTGTACGTCGTCGGCCGCAACGGCGACTATATCGTGCACCCCGATCGGACCCGCGAGTTCGGCTCGCAACTGGGGACGCCGACGCGCTGGCAGGACGATTTCCCCTATTTCGCTGGCATCACCGGATCGACCCAGGGCGCCACCCAAGTCGTGCCGGGCAGCGATGGCAGGCCGACCGGCACCGCGATCGCGCCCGCGATCCTGGCCGAGGGACAATGGGTCGGCATCATCCGCGTCGTCCCCTACGCCGTCTTCATGGCACCCGCCGTCATCATCGAGCAGACGAGTCTTACGATCGGCATCATCGCTATGCTGGTCGCCGCCGCGCTTGCTTTGCTGCTGGCGCGATCGCTGACCCGGCCGATCGGGCGGCTCACCGCGGCGGTCGAGGCGATCGGGCACGGCAAGCCCGCCGCGATACCGATTGACGCCCCCGGCGAGACCGGCATGCTGGCACGGGCCTTTGCCCAAATGGTCGAGGAGACCAAGTCCAAGACGTCGGCGCTGGAATATGAAGTCCAGGAGCGGCGGCGCACCGAGGCCGTCCGCGATCAGCTCGCCGTGCGCGAACGCCTGTTCAGCGCGGCGGTCGAATCCTCCGATGATTCGATCGTCCTGCAAACGCTCGACGGCATCATTATCGGATGGAACGCGGCGGCCGAACGCCTCTACGGCTATTCGGCCGAGGAGGCGGTCGGACAGCCGACCTCGATCATCCTGCCGTCCGATCGGCGCGAAGAAGGCAAGGACTATCTTCGGCGGATTGAAAGGGGCGAGCGGATCGAACATTTCGAAACCGTGCGCCAGCGCAGAAACGGCACTCCGGTCGAAATCTCGGTCAGCCTTTCGCCGATCAGGGGCGCATCGGGCGAGATCATCGGCGCATCCGGCTCGGCCCGCCTCCTCACGGATGCACGACGGACCGAGCGCGCGCTGCGACAGCAGCTCGAGGAGCGGCGGCAGCTGTTCGACGCCTCGCAGGATCTGATCATGATCATGAACTCGCGGGGCCATATCGTGCAGATCAGCCCGAGCAGCGAGACCGTTCTCGGCTACCGGCCGGACGAGATGATCGGCCGCAGCGGCGCCGATTTCATCCACCCCGCCCATCTCGAGCAATCCCGCGAGGAGATGCGCGCGCTCCGGCACGGCGGGCACCCGAAGCTCGCCGACACCCGCTGCTTCCACAAGGACGGGCGCGAGGTCTGGCTGTCCTGGCTCGGCAATTGGTCGGATCAGGCCAAGCGCTTCTTCTTTGTCGGGCGCGACATGACCGAGGCGAGGCACGCCGAGGAGTCCTTGCGCGAAAGCGAGCTGCTCGCGCGCAACATTGTCGAGACCTCGCTCGATGCCTTCGTCCAGACCGACGAACACAGCACCATCCTCGTATGGAGCTCACGCGCCGAAGAGCTGTTCGGATGGCGGCGCGACGAGGCGCTCGGCAAGAACTCGGTCGAGCTCACCGTCGCAGAAAGTGAGCGCGAGAGAGTCAAGGCGGGCCTCGCGCGTTTCCTCGAATCCGCGGACGGCCAGATGCTCAACCGCCGCCGCGAACTCATGGTTCACCACCGCGACGGCAAGGAATTCAAGGCCGAGCTGAGCGTCACGGCGCTGCGGCGCCGCGAGGGCATTCTGTTCAACGTGTTCTACCGCGACCTCACCGACAAGATCGCCTCCGAGGAGCGCATCCGCCATGCCGAGAAGATGGAGGCGGTCGGCCAGCTCACCGGCGGCGTGGCGCATGATTTCAACAACATCCTCACCGTCATCACCGGAACGATCGAGATCCTGGCGGATGCGGTGGCGAGGGAGCCGGAGCTTGCCGCGATCACCAAGATGATCGACGAGGCGGCCGGGCGCGGCGCCGAGCTGACCCAGCATCTGCTCGCGTTCGCGCGCAAGCAGCCGCTGCAGCCGCGCGAGATTGATATCAACTCGCTGATCATCGACACCGCCAAGCTGTTGCGGCCGACGCTCGGCGAGCAGATCCAGATCGAATCCGTGTTCGAGGACGAAAGCTGCGTCGCGATCGTCGATCCCAACCAGCTCACCACGGCGATCCTCAACCTCGCACTCAACGCCCGCGACGCCATGCCGGGGGGTGGCAAGCTGATCGTGGAGACCGGCGCCGCCTATCTCGACGAGGTTTATGCCAGCGCCAACGACGTCCCGCCCGGACACTACGTGCTGATCGCCGTGAGCGACACCGGCTCGGGCATCGCCGCCAACATGCTGGCCAGGGTGTTCGATCCCTTCTTCACCTCGAAGGGACCAGGCAAGGGCACCGGGCTCGGGCTCTCCATGGTCTACGGCTTCATCAAGCAGTCCGCGGGCCATATCAAGATCTACAGCGAGGAGGGCCACGGCACCACGATCAAGATGTACCTGCCGCCCGGCAAGACGCCGACGCCAGTCGCCGAAGGCGTGACGCCGGCGTCGATCGAGGGTGGGCACGAGACGATCCTCGTGGTCGAGGACGACCGGCTGGTGCGCGACTACGTGCTGGCGCAACTGCATTCGCTGGGCTACGTCACCCTGCAAGCGGCGAACGCCGCCGAGGCGCTCGTCATCGTCGCTAGCGGAAAGCCGTTCGACCTGCTGTTCACCGACGTGATCATGCCCGGCAAGATGAACGGACGACAGCTCGCCGACGAGGTGCTGAAGACGCGCCCCGATCTCAGGGTGGTCTACACGTCCGGCTATACCGAGAATGCGATCATCCATCACGGTCGGCTGGATTCGGGCGTGCTGCTGCTGGCAAAGCCCTACCGCAAATCCGATCTTGCGCGGATCATCCGCAAGGCGCTGGGCGGGTGAGGTCGCAGCCCGGATGAGCGAAGCGACATCTGGAACTCCGCGGCAGCGTTCCCGGGTATCGCTTCGCTCACCCGGGCTACGAAAACTCTACCGAGAAACTTTACGACGCGCGCTGCGCCGCGGTCATCACGATGCGGATCAGATCGGCCGCATTGCGCGCGCCGAGCTTCTTCATGATGTTGGCGCGGTGATCCTCGATCGTGCGCGGGCTGATGCCGAGCGTGCGGCCGGCTTCCTTGTTGGAGGCGCCGGCGGCGAACTGCTCGAGCACCTCGCGTTCCCTGCGGGTCAACGGCTCGCGTCCGGGGAAATGCAGCGAACCGAATTTCGGCGACGCGTTCTCCGCCTGCCTGCGTGCATAAGCGCCGATCGCCTCGTCCAGCCGGCCGACGATCTCGCTGCCGCGGAACGGCTTCTCGATGAAGTCGAGCGCGCCGCTCTTGATGGCGCCCACCGCCATCGCGATGTCACCCTGCCCGGAGATCATGAAGATCGGCGCCGGATAGTCCTCGCCCTGCAGTTCCTTGAGAATGTCGAGGCCTGACTTTCCGGGGATGTTCACGTCAAGCAGGATCGCAGCCGGTGTGCGGTTTCGCGCGACAGAGAGCAGCGCTGCGCCGTCCGCGAAGCAGATCACTTCATAGCCCGCCCCCTTCAACACCATCGACAGGGTGTCGCGAACGGCAGGGTCGTCGTCGACCACGAAGATTTCACCACGAGTGGTTTGTTCGGCCATGTGCCAAATCCATCTGTGCCAATCCCATTTGGCATTAAGGACTCGCGTCCGCACCAACCGTTATGGCGTCCGGCGCAGATTCAGCCCACCCGTATTTGTACGGGACATGGACTTAACGCACAAGTAGCGGCGAAGTGCCGAATTGCGGGGGACGGAGAATTTCCGTGCCAAATTTTGCGGGCATGCCCTCTCTCTCGCCTTCGCGCTCTGATCGCGCGGATCGATTAACATGCGCTCGATCGATGCGGCGATGGAACAGCAGGTCGAGAGCGGGGTTATAGGTAGCGCGGACATCTTTGTTCTGGACGATGTCACGCCCTGTTATGCCACGGCGAGCGCCGCGCTCGATGCTTGTCGGGGAGCCCTTGGCTACGCCCTGCAGTGCATGTTGGAATCCGGGGCAACGTGGCAGAGATCGCGATGGGTGCGGCGAACCCGCAGCACCACATCGCATAACTGTTCCGCGCCTTACGCGCGGTGCCGTTCGACGATTGCGTCGGTGGCGATGCCGCCCCAGGTATGGATCGCCGGCAGGCCCATTGCCGTCTTGCCAAGATTGGCGAGGCTGATGCGGAGCGCCGCGAGATCCAGCGGCTTCGGCAGGCTCTGAAGCTCGATGCCGACGGAGCGGGCGAAGCTGCGCGCGGCGCTGCGGCGCTTCCCGTCCATGCCGCTGATCACGATCACCGAGCCCGCGAATTTCGCCGCCGCCATCTCGCGCAGCACGTCGATGCCGTCGCCGTCCTCCAGCACGAGATCGAGGGTCACACAATCGAAGCGCGCGGCGCGGAGCTTTTCGATCGCCTCCGCAACCGACGGCGCCACGGTGACTTCGTGTCCGGCGTGCTTGGCGGCGACCGTGATCAGGCTGCGCTGGGTAGCGTCGTCGTCGACGACCAGGAGCTGGAGCGCGCGCCGCTCAGCGACGTCGGGCAGGTTTGACGTGACGGAAGAGAGAGAGCTTCTTGGCATTACCGGACCCTGAGATTGAGACCGGCAATCGATACACGGGGCGCGCTTAGGCCACGTAAAGTCGTTGCGGCAAATTCGTTCGGATGTTTCAGCAAATGTAAAGCAACGTGTCGGGACCTGCGACGGCAGGCGCGCGCCGATCAGGCCGCGGCATCATGGCCGCTGGCCGCGCCACGCTTCTTCCGGTTCTTGCCGCGCAGGAACTGGATGTCCATCTCGGCGCCGTTGACGCGCACCAGTTCGCAACGGCGATAGGCCAGCCCGGTGGACGACAGCAGCAGGAAGAACTCCTTCAGGTTCAACCCCTGGATAGATCCCTCCACCGTGAGGATGGCGTCGGTGTCGGAAATCGCGTTCAGCTTGCAGTCGCGGCGCCAGGTGCCGTCGATGGCCATGATGCAGACATCATAGCCACGACTGAACGTCACCCGTTCCGCACCTTTTCCATCCTCTGCCATGCTTATCGTCCTGCCAACACCGCCATGCGCGGCGGCGCGGCAACGGCAACAGCCGGCCTGGCCGCTGCAGCACGCGGATCGTTCGGCTTGTAGAGGCCGCGACGTTCCGGGATCGGCTTGAACGTGTCGGTCAAGCCGACCACGGTTTCGGCCGCACCCAGCACCAGGAAGCCGTCACCCTCGATCTGGCGCGCCAGACGGTTGAAGATGTTGATCTTGGTGTCCTGGTCGAAATAGATCAAAACGTTGCGGCAGAAGATGACGTCGAAGGTGCCGAGCTGGGCGAAATCGTGCAGCAGGTTGAGCTGCCGGTGCTGGATCATCGCGCGCAGCTCGGGATTGACCTGCCAGGTCTCGCCGGTCTGCTTGAAATACTTCATCAGCATCTGGATCGGCAGACCGCGCTGCACCTCGAACTGGCTGTAGATGCCGGCCTTGGCCTTCTCCAGCACTTCCTGCGACAAATCGGTCGCAATGATCTCGACGCGCCAGCCGGTGAGGGCCGCGCCCATCTCCTTCAGGCTCATCGCCAGCGAATAGGGTTCCTGCCCGGTCGAACCGGCGGCGCACCAGATGCGCACGCTGCGGCGACCGGCACGCGCCTTGATCACTTCCGGCATGATGGTGTCGCGGAAATGATCGAACGGGACCTTGTCGCGGAAGAAGAAGGTCTCGTTGGTGGTCATGGCTTCGACCACGTTGGTGATCAGCGCGCTCGAACCGCCTTGCAGCTTCTGTACAAGCTCGCCGATGCCGGAGAGATTGGCTTTGCGTGCGAGCGGCAGCAGTCGGCTTTCGATCAGATACTGCTTGTCTGCGGATAGATCGAGACCGGAGTGGTCCCTCAGGAACTTGCGCAGATACTCATACTCGGTCGGGGTCACGGGTAGCCTCTCGGAAGCTTTACTGGGAACACTCTGGCCAAAACACTCCAGCCAGACACACTCAGACCATGGTTTGTCCGACCGGGATCAAGCCGACTTCAGCGAACTTGTCGGCGATAATGTCTTTGTCGAAGGGCTTCATGATGTACTCGTTGGCGCCGCCGCTGAGCGCTTGAGCGATATGAGCCACGTTGTTCTCGGTGGTGCAGAACACCACCTTGGGCTGGTCGCCGCCGGGCAGGCGGCGCATGTGGCCCATGAACTCGAAGCCGTCCATGACCGGCATGTTCCAGTCGAGCAGCACCGCGTCCGGCAGCTTCCGCTGGCAGACCTCGAGCGCTTTCGAGCCGTCCTCGGCTTCTGTGACTTCGAATTCCAGGCCTTCCAGGATCCGGCGTGCGATCTTGCGCACGACGCTGGAATCATCGACCACCAAACATGTCTTCATATTGGTTCTCCGGCTTCGATGTTTCGTTGGCTCACGCGGCCATTTGCACTTCGGTCTTGAGTTCGAGCACGCGATCGACGTCGAGGACGACCATGAGCTGTCCGTCGAGGCGATGGACGCCGCCGGCGAGCTTGGCCATGCGGGGGTCGAGGTTGACGGGGTTTTCTTCCTTGTTGTCCTCGGCAAGCCGCAGCACTTCGCCGATCTGGTCGATCAGGAGGCCATAGGATTCACCGCGCAAATCGACGCCGACCGCCATCGGCGGCTTGCCGTCCTCGGGCTTGGGCAGGCCGAGGCGGGCGCGCATGTCGACCACGGTGACGATGCGGCCGCGCAGGTTCAGCACACCCGCGATCTCGCGCGAGGACAGGGGCACGCGGGTGACGCGCTCGGGCATGAACACGTCCTGGACCCGGGAGATCGGCAGGCCGAACAGCTGGCCACCGATCATCGCGGTGACGTATTCGACCATGGCGCCTTCGCCAACTTGCATCTTCTTGCTCATCTGGTGTCTCCTTGGTCCCGCTTACGCAGCCGCCCGGCTCAGCTCGGAGGCGCCGGCGGCGCCCGCGGTCTGTTCCTTCAGCGCCGCGATCAGACCGGGACGGTCGAACTTGGCGACATAATCGTGGAAGCCGGCCTGACGGCCGCGCTCGATCGCCGCCGGCGACACCAGCGCCGACAGGCCGATGATCGGCATCGCGCCGAGATTGCTGTCGGAGCGGATAACTTCCGCGAACTCGAACCCGTTCATGTCGGGCATCTCGATGTCGGTCAGGACCACGTCGAAGGTCTGCGCGCGCAGCGCGGCCAGGCCCTCCTGCGCGGTCGGCGCGGTGCGGACGCGGTAGCCCGCGGCCTTGAGGACGGGGGCCAGCATGTTGCGGAAGAAGGCGCTGTCGTCGACCAGCAGCACCGACTGCGAGTGCAGCGACGGCTTCATCTCCTTGCGGGTGAACCAGTCGGAGAACGCCATCGGGAGGAAGTGGCCGACGTCGATCACTTCGGTGGCCTGGCCCTTGATCACGGCCGAGCCGAGGATGCCATGGCTGGAACCGCCGACCTCGATGTTGAGCCGTTCCTCGACGATGTCGATGATCTCGTCGACGACGAGGCCCATGGAGCGGCCGTCGTCGGAGAACACCAGGATCGGCTGGGCGCCCTGGCTGGCGATGGTGACGCTCTCCATGGCGACGAGCGGCATCAATTGCTCGCGGTACTGCACCATGTAGCGGCCGTTGCTGAACTCGATCTTGTCGGCCGGGAGCTCTTCCAGGCGGGTGACAAGCCCGAGCGGGACCGCCTTGGGCTGGGACGAGCCGGCGCGGAACACCAGCAGCGAAGTGGTCTGCTCGCCCGAGCCGACATGGTGCGCGCCATTGTCATCGGCCATGTCATGGGCCGAGGAGCCGGCGGCGCCGAGCGCCTTGGCAATGCCGTTGGGGTCGATGATCATGATGACGGCGCCATCGCCCAAAATCGTGTTGCCCGAGAACATGTCGATGTGGCGCAGTTTTGTGGACATCGGCTTGACCACGATCTCTTCGGTGTGGAACACGCCATCGACGACGATACCAAAAGTCTGGCTGCCGACTTGGGTGACCACGATGAAGCCGTTCTCGGGATCGCTGGCGGCGCCGTCGTCGATCTTCAAGAGCTTCTTCAGGTGGATCAGCGGCAACAGCTTGTTGCGGAGCCGGAGCACCGCGGTGTCCTTGATGCGCTCGATGCGGTGCTCCGAGTTGGCGCGGGCACGCACCAGCTCGACGACCGAGAGCTGGGGAATGGCAAAGCGGTCGCCGGCGGCTTCCACGATCAGCGCCGAGACGATCGCCAGGGTCAGCGGGATCTTGATGGTGACGGAGGAGCCTTCACCGGCCACCGATTTGATGTCGATGGTGCCGCCGATCTGGTCGATATTGGTGCGGACCACGTCCATGCCGACGCCGCGGCCGGAGACCGAGGTGATGGCGGCTGCGGTCGAGAAGCCCGGCGCGAAGATGAACTTGTGGATCTGGGCTTCCGACATCTTCTCGAGCTCGGACTCGGTGGCGAGACCGGAGGAGATCGCCTTGGCCTTGATCTTGTCGGTGTTCAGACCCCGGCCGTTGTCGGCGATGCAGATGATGATGTGGCCGCCTTCGTGATAGGCGGACAAACGAATGGTGCCCTGCTCGCCCTTGCCGCCGGCGAGGCGCTCGGCGGGGGTCTCGAGGCCATGATCGGCGGAGTTGCGCACCATGTGGGTGAGCGGGTCCTTGATCAAATCGAGCACCTGGCGGTCGAGCTCGGTGTCGGCGCCGTGCATCTCCAGCTCGATCTGCTTGCCGAGTTCGCTCGACAGATCGCGGACGATGCGGGGCAGCTTCTGCCAGGCATTGCCGATCGGCTGCATGCGCGTCTTCATGACGCCTTCCTGCAGCTCGGCGGTGACGTTGGAGAGGCGCTGCAACGGCACCTTGAACTCGGTGTCCTCGTTGCGGCGGGAGATCTCGAGCAGCTGGTTGCGGGTCAGCACCAGCTCGGAGACCATGGTCATCAGATGTTCCAGCGTGTCCACGTTGACGCGGATCGACTGGTTGGCGATGCGGTCGCCCTCCGAGGCGCCCTCCTCGGCTGCCGACTTCTTGGCGGCAACCTTTTCCTTGGCCGGCTTTGCTTCCTTGGCGGTTTCCTTGGCGGCGACCGGGGCCGGAGCCTCGGTAACCGGCTCGGCCTTTGCTTCGGCCTTGGCAACGGGCGCCGGCGCTTCGATCGCGGTCTCGCGGAAGGCGCGCTCGAGATCGTCGAGCGACACTTCGCCCGGGCGCAACGGGCGCTCCAGGGTCTGGTCGATCAACGCACCTTGGGTCATGTCTTTTGCGGGTGCGGGCGCAGCGGCAACCGGCGCTTCCGGCACCAGCGGCGGCGCTTCCGTGACAGGAGCAGCAGCGATCGGCTGCGCCGACGCGGACATTGTCGCCATGCCCTGCTCGACCATCGCTTCCAGCTTGTCGATGAGATCGCGGTCGGTGCCTTCGGGCTCGGCTTCGGTCGCTTCCAGCCCGGCCAGGATTTCCTTGATGCGGTCGATCGAGGCCAGGATCACCGTCACCGCGCCGGCCGTCACCGGCATGCCGTCGCGGAACTTGCTCATCAAGGTCTCGCCGGCATGCGCCAGCGCTTCCAGACGCGGCAAACCGAGGAAGCCGCACGTGCCCTTGATGGTGTGGACCAAACGGAAGATGTTATCCAGGATCTTGGCGTTGTTCGGCTCCTGCTCGAACTTCACCAGTTGATTGTCGACGGTGTCCAGGCTCTCGCTGGTCTCCGTCAAAAACTCCCGCAACAGATCATCCATGGGATAGGCCTTACTGATCTGGACTTCGACGCCTGAGCCGCGCATGGAATCGGCGGAAGCCCGGTCCTAGATCGTTAGACATCCCATTTCACGGTCGCGTTAATCTCAGCCTCCGTGCTAATACGGATATTGAAGAGAAGTTTGCTGTTCGACTGCATGCGGCTGCGGCTTTCGGCAAATCCGGCGACGCGCTTCATGCGCCAAACGCGACAGGTAAACGTGCCGCTAACAGCGTCACGACGAGCGCAAAAAAATACTGCTGGCAAAGGCCGATATGCACGGGTCGCGCGAATTGAATCAAATCACCCGCAATCGGAACCGCGCGCGCGACCGTCTGCCGATCGTCTGCTGAAATCCGCAAGCATTGCACTTGCGGTAAACGGACGCTTACTCCCCGGCCGGCGCGAGCGATGCTGCGCTAACCCAACCGCGCAGCAGCGGCACGATGCTCCGCGAGGCAATCCCTGATCGCGGCCGAGAGCGCATCCGGCGTGAACGGCTTGCGCAGGCAGCGCGCCGCGCCGAGCTCCAGCGCCATCCTCTGGAAATCGGGCGCAGGCGAGTCCAGATCTGCGAAGGCGTAGCCGGACATCGCGATCAAAGGAATGGCGGGCGCACGGTCGTGGAAGAGCCGGATTGATTCGAACCCGCGCATATGCGGCATGAAGATGTCGATGATCATCAGATCGAACTGGTCGTGTTCGAGAGCACGAAGCCCCGCTTCTCCTCCGTCCGCAATTGTCACCCTGAAATTCCGTCGCTGGAGATAGATCTCGATGGCCGTGCACACCATCGGCTCGTCGTCGACAACGAGGATATGGTGCAGACTCTCAGTCCCCGTTTGAGTTTCCCGCTTCGGAGATTCAACAATTGAACCGTGAGGCACGCCTTTCTCCTCTGGCTTGGATCGAAATGGTGATGGCCGCGCGTGCGGTTGGCCTCGCGCGATGGACAAACGGGCGCGACGCAGAATTTGCGGTCGCGCCACGCAATGGCTCGAAGCAATCGCTGACGGCTGAAAAGAGTTGGCGGACAAGCAGCACTGCGCGGATCGGCTGAAATCCGATGGCATCGTGGACGCAATGTCTTCCACCGGCTGCCGGCTCATAAAGCCCCCTTGCCGCATTTTCCCGGCCGCGACGCAGGATCGGTGTGCCGGGCACATCCGCGAATCAGTACGCAATTCTTATTTCCGCCGCAAATGCGACAGCTGTCTGCCCTCCAGCGGGTATATCGACATCAATACAACCTTGACAATATAATTATGCCGTCGCGCAACTGGATTTTGAGGTGCGCGCCGATGACAAATGGAACGCGCTGGATTGATCCTGCATGACCGCGAGCGGCCCACCGCCCAACCAGTTGCTGCAAATGCTCGACGCCGCGGATTTCGATCTGCTGCGTCCCCATCTCACCACTGTTGAAATGGTCAGAGAGACTGTCTTGGGCAAAGCAGGCGCCGCGCTGAGACGGGTCTACTTTCCACACAATGGAACCGTTTCAATCACGGTGGCCCTCTCCGACGGACAGACCATCGAGGTCGCGATGCTGGGCCGCGATAGCGTCGTCGGCGGCGGTGCGGCGCTTGCCGACGGGATCGCGCTGGCGGACGCCGCCGTACTCTTCCCCGGCACGGCTTCCGTGATTGAAATTGCGGCTTTTCGAACTGCCACGATGGCGAGCGTCCAGTTCCGCAGCCTGATGATCCGACATGAGCAGGTCCTGCTCGCGCATGCGCAACAATCGCTGCTCTGCAATACGCTGCACCCGGTCGAGGCGCGACTGGCGCGCTGGCTGCTGCGGGCCCGAGAGCTGTCCGACAGCGAGATCCTTCCGCTGACGCAGGAGGCTCTGGCTCAGATGATGGGCGTCAGGCGCAACGCCATTTCACTCGTCGCGCATGCGCTGCAACAGGCCGGCATCATTCGTTACAGCCGGGGCCAGATCGAAATCACCGATTTGCGCGCGCTGGAGACGACGTCCTGCAACTGCCGTTCCGCCGTTAAGGCCCACCGCGCGCGCTTGTTGGCGGCCCCGCGATGACGCCAGCGCGCGACTGGCTGAATGCCGAGGTGCACACAAGACGGTATCGGCTGATTGCTGAACCTTGTCCGTGAACAATGAACCATTTGCCAATATATCCCGACGGGAAGATGATGGAACTTGCTCCTGCAAGGGATGGTGAATTCGTCGACCGGCGTTGGCCGGCGAAGGAGACTGGAGGCAGCTTTGGAAGCGATTGTGCGCCCATCCAACGGTTTCCTGTCGGCGCTGTCGGCGGACGATTATGAATTGATCCGTCCGCATCTGCGCGCGGTCGACCTGCCGCATGACGCCGTGCTGGTCGAGACCGGCGAGACGCTCAAGCGCGCCTACTTCCCGCACCGTGGCGTGATCTCGCTGGTCGTGAAACTCGCCAAGGGCGAGCATGTCCAGGTCGCCATGATCGGGCGCGACAGCCTGCTCGGGACTCTCTCGACCATGGGCGATGCCTGCGCGCTGAACACGGCGGTCGTGCTGGTTCCCGGCGCGGCATCGGTGATGGACCTCGACCGGCTGCGCATCGCTGCCGATCAGAGCACCACCCTGCGGACGCTGCTGACGCGGCACGGGCTGGCGGTCTACGCCCAGGTCCAGCAGACCGCGGGCTGCAACGCCGCCCATCCCGTGGAGGCGCGGCTGTCGCGCTGCCTGCTCCACACCCATGACCTCTCGGGCGAGTACCGGCTGCTGCTGACCCAGGAGGCGATGGCGCAGATGATCGGGGCACGGCGCAACAGCGTGTCGCTGGTCGCCAATACGCTGCAGCATGCCAATTTCATCCACTACAGCCGCGGACACATCCAGATCCTCAACCTGGATGGACTGCGCCAGACCGCGTGCGAATGCTACGCGACGGTGAAGGGCCAATACGACAGGCTGCTCGGGTCCTGACGAGCCGCGAACGCGCATGGTAAAGCAAGTGCTTCCGGCCGCCTGCAAACACCGCGCGTCTCGTGACCAGAACCGAAATCGGAATGCCGTAGACATCCCCGACGTCTCGCGGCCTCAGGGCCCGCGATTCGCACAATTGGGACCGGGACAATCATGTTCGAAGCCGCTTTCGCGCCCGCACAGGGCGACACCGCTCCCTTGCGCGAACCTGAACCGCTGCGCGAGCCTGGCGCGTTCGACGCGCTCGTGCGCGAGATCGGCGAGGACGGCGCCGGCGAGGTCCGCGCCGTGTTCTGGAGCGACACAAGCGCGCGACTCAAACAGTTCCGGACGCTCGAACTGGCCCAGCATCGCAGCAAGATCGGTCGCGAGGCGCATTCGCTGAAGAGTGCCGCCAGGACGTTCGGCTATCTCCGGCTCGCGACGCTTGCGCAGCAGCTGGAGAGAACCGCAGACGCGCTTGGCGACGCCGAATTTTGTGATCTGCTGGAACGGATGGATGCGGCCTTCGCGGCCGCGCGGGAGCAGGAACCGCAGGATTGACGCCCCGCGTACATCCCCGCCGTACTTATACGGTTTACGATTTTCACATAAGACTAATCATAGGTGGCGATAGTCGCCGGAAACCAGGAGGGTTTCGATGTTCACCTATGAGACTGCGGACCAGAAAGAAGTCCGTCGCTTCCGCATCGCACAGTTCAACGGCCGGATGGCGACAGTGAAGGCGGGCGAGTCGACAGTGACCGGCTTCGTGCGTTCGGTGCTGGAGCAGGAATCGAGCATCCCTCCGCGCTGGATCATCACGATCATCCCGAATACGCCGAAGGACGAGCCCAAGGCGTTGCGGCCCACCTCGCGCGTGCGACCTTTCGCTGAAGATTATTTCTGAGCGAGATCCGCTCTCTCCAGCCGCCCTCAAGACCTTGGCCAAGGCGCCGCCCGGCGGCGCAACACCACAGCCTCAATCGATCGAATGCAGCAACGCCGCGCGGACCAGATCCGCAGTGTTGCGCGCACCGAGCTTGCGCATCGCTTCGGCCCGATGGCTCTCGAAGGTGCGCGGGCTGATCTGCATCCGCAGCGCGCCCTGCTTGTTCGAATAGCCCTCGCTGATCAGCCTCAACACCTCGCGCTCGCGCTTGGTCAGTCGCTTGCCGGACAGGCTCGAGAACTCGGGACTCGCTGCGCGTGGCGTCTGCTGCGCGCGGCCGGCCTTCCCCTCGGCATCCTCGGTCGTGGACGGCGTGGGCACGCCGCCCTTGTGAGGACCGGCGAGCTGCTTGACCAGGCCGCAGACGCGCTCGGTCTGCGCTAGCGCATTCTCCACCACGCGCCGCAAATAGGCGCGGTCGCCCGAGACCGGCGCGAGCTGATCGCTGTGATGCTTGATCTCGCCCATGTAGAGCAGGAGTGCGGTCAGGGGACCATTGAGCTCGCGGGCGATGGCGGCGGCCATCTCGTCGGCCGCTTTGGCGCGGGCCGCATTGAGCCGGACGAAATCGAGCTCTTCAGGCCGAGAAGTGCTGTTTTCGTAGCATTCCGACGGCCGCGAATCAGTGGCCGTATCGTTGTGTGACCCCATGTGATTCGTTTAGCGGAAGCAGTGTTGATCGATGTTAACTTTTTTCTCCGTAAGACTACGGGAATTTTGGCAGTTTTGTGCTGAAAGACCGGCATCGGCACAATTTGTGCTTGTGCGACATCATCCGGGACCATGCAAAGGTTGATGAATCTGCCTAAATCATAGGCAGGAGAGCGAAAGCGTTCTTAACGATCGCCGCCATACCGGATCCCAGCCCCCCGGATTTTACGGATAAATTAACGGCGGCTTGCTTCTCTATGTCACACTTGAGAGCGCGCTAATGCCTCCACGCTTTGGGCCGGTCGGCCTGCGGGATCGTTGCGGAAGATTGCGTGCCATGAACGAGATCGATCAACTATCGGAGTTCTTGCAGAAGCTGACGCCGCTGTCCCGCAGCTGTCTGCTCAGCGAACTCGAGCGGCTCGAACTGTGCGGCATCGACATGCCGGGCTCGTCCAGCGTCCAGGCCAAGCTGCGCGCTGAATTTCGCAAGGACGGATCGACCCACGCGCGCGCCACCAATCCCTCACGCTATTTCTTTGCCCCGCTCGAGCTGCTCCTGATCGACGGCGCGCCCGAGCATGCCAATGCGGGACGGATCTCGCGCAACACGCTGACCCCGATCTGGGAGTGGATCTGCCGCGACCTGCTGCCGACGATGGCCCGCGACTACGTCAAGGCAATCAACGACCAGGTCACCGCCAACAATCCGAAGGAAGTGCTGAAGATCGCGTCGACCTTTCAGACCAAGGTCGTCAAGGTCCTCGAGAACACCCTCGCCTCAGCGGAGAGTACCGAGTTCGCGCGCGGCAAGCTCGCGCAATACACGGCCTCGCGCACCGCCTTCGACGACGTGAAGAAGATGCTGCAAGTGCTGCGCGCCGGCGACGCGCTGCGGAAGTTCAACGAGAAGCTGCCCGAGCAAATCGCGAAATTCGACGACGGCCAGGTCGCCCAGATCACCGCACAACTCGACGCCTTCAGGAAGTCCATGCCCACGGCGCTGCCGTTTGCGCTGACGCTGGTGGCCCGGCGCCTGAAGACATTCTGGCAACTGATCTATCTCGCGACAAAGGCGGCCTCGAGCAAAAGCGCCGCAGACATCGCAGCCACGCCTTATGCTTGCGTTGTCCAGATGGTGCTCGACCGGCTCGACGACAGGCGCCTCGCTTTGCGGATCGCACTTCGCAACAACCGGTTCCTCGTCGCGCGCGACCTGCTCACCGAGATCTACGAAGCCGAACATGCGCTCAAGGTCCGCATCGACGGCATCGAGAGTGGCGAATGGGGCGTGCGGCTCCAGCAGTTGATGGACGCGATCGCGGCGCTGGTGTCGGCCGAAGTCAGCCGCTTCCCCGCCAATGTCGGTCACATCCTCGGCTCGCGACGGCTGCGCAGCCAGGACACGCTGGGCGGCAAGCTGAGCTATCTGGCCTGGAAGGGCCGCGACGCGGTGCAGGACGGCGCGGCGGCGTTTCGCAAATTGATCGGGGCGACCTGATTTCCCTGCGCGCTAATGCGGCGCGCGCGGCAGGCACAGGAAGCGATCGAGAAATCGCCCTGACAGCACGAACCTGAACCACCAATACATCAACCGCCGCGTCGTCATAGCTGCGATCCTTGACAGCCCACCACCGGCTGCTCGGACCAATAGCGCAGGTGCAGCAATACGCATGTGAGGTGCTTCACACTCACCTGCCGGGAAACTTGCGGCGTTGTCGCATCACTGTCACGAGCGAAGGGCGCGCATGCGCGCATCGCGCGAAAATGAATTCATGGACCGGGCGTATCGCTTCTATCCTCCACCGCATCGCATGCTGCGATGGAAGGAACTTCGCGATGAGATCGATCCGACTGACGTTGACGATGATGGCAATGACCATGATTTGGCTGGCGGGCGCATGCGCGCTCACGTCAACGACAATGGCACAGACCGCGCCGCCGCCAGGTAGCGCCGCACCGAGCGCGGACAATGCCATCCTGCTCACCGTCTTCTTCAAGCACGACCAGTCGCGTCCGCTGAGCGAGCTGAATGCGCAACTCGACAAGCAGGGTTTCTACAAGGCCTTCCCGCCGCAGGGCGTCGAAGTCGTGAGCTGGTACGTCATGATGGGGATCGGCCAGGTCATCACGCTGCGTCTGCCAGCATCGCGGTTGCGCGAGGTCAACCGAATCATCGAGGACACTGCGTGGGGCCCCTATCGTACCGAGTTCTATCCAACCTACGACTACGAGGCGGCCGGCACGGCTCAACACGACAAAGCCATGGCTAATTGAAGCCCGCATTATTCAATTGGGCGAAGCGCAAGCAGCTTCGTCCAATTGCGGGACAACGACCCCGCGCATGCTCTCGCCGCGTCTTGAAAAAATCTCTCGGGGATTGCCGCGAGCCGGCGCGCAACGCGCGGGCAGATGTGAAAACTTCTGCAAGAAGATCCAAACACTTTTACAAATGATGGCGGCTTTAACGTTACCCGGACAATTCAACATTCGCGCTGAAGCTCTCCATATTTGAAGCCATCCGCGCCGCTAAACACCGTCGCGGAACGGGAGTGGTTTGCGATGGACTATGAGATCGGTGAGCTCGCCGGACGGAGGCACAAAACCTTCGGACGGCGGAAGATGATGCCGCGCGCTTGCGTGGCCGACGGCAAGCGCCATCTGCGCGCGTTCATGAGCGAGGTGCTCGAGGATCTCGGCTTCGTCACCAGCGAATGCGCCAGCGCGGACGAGCTGCAAGCCATGCTCGCGACGGGCCTGCCGGACCTGATCCTGCTCGGCATCGCCGCCGACGGCATCGAGCCCGGCCGATTCCTGGAGACGCTGGTGCGCGAGGCCTTCGACGGCAAGGTTCTGGCCGTCGGCGCCCGCGAGTCGATCATCGTGAAAGCCGTGCAGCAGGTCGGCGAGGAATATGGACTTGCGATGCTGCCGCCGCTGACCACGCCCTTTGCCGCCGAGACGCTGCGCGAGCGCGTCGCGATGCTGCTGCCGGACGAGCCGGCACCGAGCCCGGCCGTGCATGTCGGCGAGGCCCTGCATGCGGGCTGGCTCGAGCTCTGGTACCAGTCGAAGATCGACGCGCGCTCACTGGTCCGCTGCGGCGCCGAGGCGCTCGTGCGGATGCGGCACCCGACCTGGGGCGTGGTGCCGCCGGCCTATTTCATCCCCGAAGCACACGATCCGCATTTCCGCGACCTGTCGGAGTTCGTGATCGATCGCGCCGTGCAGGACTGGCACTATCTCCTGGAGCGGCAGAGCGCGGTCGATCTGTCGATCAACCTGCCCACGCCCTATCTGAAGGAACCGCAGGCCGTGCGCGATCTCTGCCGCCGGATGCCGACGCATCCCGCCTTCGGCGGACTGACGATCGAGATCGCCAGCGACGAGGCGATCCAAGATCTTGCATTCCTCACCGAGATCGCGCGCGAGATGCGCTTCCACAATATCGGCCTGTCTGTCGACAATCTCGGCGCCAACTGGCCCGACCTGATGGGCCTGGACAAGATTCCCTTCATCAAGCTGAAGGCCGACAGGCAATTCGTCACCGGTTGCGGCAATGATCGTTTGAAGCGGACGGTGTGCCGTCACATCGTCGAGCTCGCGCAGGGCCACGGCGCGCGCTCCGTCGCCGAAGGCGTCGAGAGCCGCGCCGATCTGATGGCCGTCAATGAGCTCGGTTTCGACCTCGTGCAGGGCTATCTGTTCGGCAAGCCGATGCCGCTGAAGAAGTTCGCAAGAAGCACGCTGACGCGGACGGTGATGGGAGGAGAGTGAAGCAACCGCCTCAGGCAAACCGCCGCGCGAAGAAGACGCAGACCACCACGAGCGCGGTCGCGGTGATCATGCTCCATGCGACGGGCTCGTGCAGCAGGAAGCCGGCGAGCACGAGGCCGAAGAACGGTTGGAGCTGTTGCAATTGACCGACGCGCGCGATGCCGCCGATCGCGAGCCCGCGATACCAGAAGATGAAGCCGACGAACATGCTGAAGATCGAGACGTAAGCGAGCCCGATCCAGGCCAGCGCACTGACGCCGCTCCATGTCGACGGCCAGGTCCAGAGCATGACCGGCACCATCAGCGGCAGCGCGATCAGCAGCGCCCAGGAGATCACCTGCCAGCCGCCGAGCCGGCGCGACAGCGCAGCACCCTCGGCATAGCCGAGCCCGCACAGCACGATCGCGGCGACCATCAAGAGATCGCCGATGGGTGACGCGGTGCCGTCATTCGACAAGGCGAAACCCGCCACGGTTGCACTGCCGAGGATTGCGAACAGCCAGAACATCGGCTTCGGCCGCTCGCCGCCGCGCAGCACGGCGAAGATCGCGGTCGAGAGCGGCAGCAGCCCGATGAACACGATCGAATGCGCGGAAGTGATGTGCTGAAGTGCGAGCGCCGTCAGCAGCGGGAAGCCGACCACGACTCCGATGGAGACGATGATGAGTGAGACGAGATCCTTTCGCTGCGGCCGGGCCTGACGGAGCAGACCGAGCACAGCCAGGCCTATCAGCGCCGCGATGACCGCGCGCGCGGACGTCAGGAACAGCGCTGAGAATCCGCCGACCGCGACGCGCGTTGCCGGCAGCGAGCCGCTGAAGATGATGACGCCGAGAAGTCCGTTAGCCCAGCCACTGCCCGCAGTTTGCATGTCCGCCTTGCCTTTTCTGGACCGCGATACTCGGTCTTCCCCAGTGGCGAAAACAGCGACAATCCAATACAATCCAGCAAATCTGTATGGATATGGAAGGTAATACACTTTGGACGGCGAGGCGCAAACGAGGGGTCGCGGCGGAACGCGGACGATCGATGTGATGAGCGCAATCCGCGCCAAGGTCGCCGGCCGCGCGCTCAGTGCCGGTGACCGCCTGCCCTCGATACGCAGCCTTGCCTTGACGATGGGTGTTTCGCCCTCGACTATCGTGGAAGCTTATGACCGGCTTGCAGCCGAAGGCCTGATCCGCGCCCGTCGCGGCTCGGGCTTCTACGTCTCACCGACCGTTACCTCACCGCTTGCGCTCACCGAGGTCGAACCGCGACGCGACCGCGCGGTCGATCCGTTCTGGGTCTCGCGGCAATCGCTCGACGCCGATGAGAGCGTGCTCAAGCCCGGCTGCGGCTGGCTGCCGCCGGACTGGATGCCGGAGGAAGGCTTGCGCCGCGCCGTTCGGGCGCTTGCCCGCACTGAGGCGAGCGTGTTGACCAATTACGGCTCGACATCCGGCTCCCTCGCACTGCGCCGGCTGCTGCTGACGCGCCTTGCCGAAGACGCGATCGAGGCGTCGATCGACCAGCTCATGCTGACGGGCTCAGGCACGCAAGGAACCGATCTCGTCTGCCGCTTCCTGCTTCGCCCCGGCGACACGGTGCTGGTCGACGATCCCTGCTATTTCAATTTTCGCGCGCTGCTGCGGGCGCATCAAGTGAAGATCATCGGCGTGCCCTACACGCCGGCGGGCCCCGACGTCGCCCGCTTCGAAGCGATCCTCGCCGCCGAGCGGCCGCGGCTCTACATCACCAATTCCGCACTCCACAACCCGACCGGCGCGACGCTGTCGCTGCCGACCGCGCACCGGCTTTTGACCCTGGCCGCCGCACACGACCTCACCATTATCGAGGACGACATTTTTGGCGACTTCGAGCCGGAGCGGTCGCCGCGTCTTGCCGCGCTCGACGGGCTCGCCCGCGTGATCCGCATCGGCAGCTTCTCCAAGACGCTCTCGGCCTCGGTGCGCTGCGGCTACATCGCCGCGCGGGCCGACTGGATCGAGCATCTCGTCGATCTCCAGGTCGCAACCAGCTTTGGCGGCCCGAGCCCGGTCGCAACCGACATCATCGCCAGGGTTTTGGCCGGCGGCAGCTATCGCAAGCACATGGACGAGCTCAGGCACAGGCTCACACGCACGCGGCGCGACATGGCGCGGAAGCTTCACGCCTTGGGGCTGGAGCCCTGGCTGATGCCGCGCGGCGGCTTCTTCCTCTGGTGTCGCCTCGCCGGCAGGCAGGATGCCACCGCCGTTGCGCGCGCCGCGCTCGAAGAGGACGTGGTGCTTGCGCCAGGCAACGTGTTCAGCGCGTCGGAGACCGCGCCGGACTTCATGCGGTTCAACGTGGCGCACATGAACGAACCGCGGATGTGGGACGTGATGCGGCGGGCGTTGAAGGCGCAGCGGGAATGACCGGCCGCTAGTACCACGGCTCATCATAGACCGGCTGGCCGTCGAGCAGCAGCCGCTTGATGGCGGCGCGCCCCGAGGGCAACACGGCGGCGACGACCCGCAGCTTCTGCTGGTTGCGGGCCTGCTCAAGCTTCTTGCCCTCGCCTTCGGGCACGAAATAGCTTTCCAGGCCGTACTGTATCGCGAGCTTGTCGCAGAAGCCGCGCCGGTCCGAGCCGCAGGACGCGCCGCCGTAATTGGCGAGGCGGCCGCGGATCAGCACTTGGGGCGCCGTGACAGCGACAGGCTCGGCATGCACCGAGACGGCCTCGTAAAGACCGCTTGCATTCGGCGCGAGCTTGACGAACACGACCGGGTTGCGCTCGGCAGCCGGCTGGCCGGCCAGCGCGCCTGCGGCAAGTTGCGAGATGTCGTAGCTGAGCATGACATAGTCGCCGCGCAGGAGATCGCGGGGATCGACCGGCTGCGTCTGCAAGGTCACCTCGGTGCCTTCGCGCAGGATATTCATGCGATCGGCGACCATCAGGGTCAGCAGCACGCATTGAAGCAGGATGGCGATACCGAACAGCACGGCTTTCGGAATGCGCTGCCAGAGTTGTGTAACGGATGCGACCAGCTCGATCATCGCTCAGCTCTCGGCAGCGCGCGATTGAGCGCGGTTGCAAACGCCACAGTGACGATGCCGGCCGCCGCGAGGAAGGCCGACCGGCGCAGCAGCGATCCCTTCACCGCCCAGGTGATGCCTGCAATGACGCCGGCGATCCCGAGCCAGCCGGCGACGATCCGCGGACGTACATCGTCGAGCACGCCGGAAACGACGAGGCACAGCATGGCGCAGAGCAACGCGCCATAGGCGAACCAGGGCTCACCAGCCGCGGTCGCGGGCCAGATCGGCGCCGCGAGCAGCACGAGCCCAATCGCGCATGCAGCCAAAACTTCGCCGGCGCGCTTGGTGATTCCGGCTGATGCGAGAGCAAGGATCACACCAGCAACACCGCACAAGATGGCCCACGGCGGTTGGGCCGGACCAGCGCCGGTCCGGAAGCGGAGGATGTCGTCGACCGTTATCACCTCGAGGGAGGCGACGATGGCCAGCGAAAACGCCCCGTAAATCGACAGAACAGCCCCGAGCCGGAGCGCCCTTGGCGAGGGCGCTGCGGCGATCGCGAGCCCGGCACCGAACAGCAAGGCGGCACCGTCTGCGAGCATGAATGAAGGCTGGGCACCATCGAAGTCGAAGCGAAGCGCGGTCGCGATCCACCAGGGAAGTGCGGCAATCGCAACGAGGTGGGCGGCCGCGCGCGAATTCCACACGTAAGCGAGGCCGGCGGCGACGAGCCAGACTGCCACGAACGGAAGATGCAGCGCGTTCGGCGCGTCATAGCTGCGCATGCCGGTCCAGATGCAGGCGGCCACGAGGCCAACCGCGAGCGCGCCACGCGAGCCGGTCAGCAGCGCCGCCGCGAGCGCGCCCATCGACCACAGCAGCATGCCGCCGGCAAAGTCGTCGCTGAGATGATACATCTGGCCGACCAGCGCGATGCCCGCGCCGAAGATGATCGCACCGATGCTCGCGCAGAGATCGGCAAGAACGGGACGGCCGGTACTCGCGAACCACGCCCCGAGGCCGCCGGCGACGACGATGCCGGCGATCAGGATCGCGAACCGCAACAGCCGCGCAATCTCCGTCCAGTGCGCCGCGACGAAGGCGAGGAATGCGGCCGCGATCAAGAGCCCGCCGACAATGGCGACGACCACCGCGATGTTGATACCGGGCGGAAGCGGCGGCAGCGCGCTGCGGATGCCGGCGGCAGCCGCCGGCGCGATCACACCATCGGCTTCCCATTGCGCAAGATCGGCTTCGAGACGTTGCCGGTAGGTTTTGTCGAACATCGTCTTGGATTACCTGGCTCTCTGCCGACCGGCGGGATGTTGCTAGGTCGGGCCGCGACGGCGGCAGGTTCAACCTGCCATCGCTCTGATTGCGGGGGCATCGGGTCGGAAGTTGCGGCACAGCGCGTCGGCTGGGCTGACCCCGATAAGCCAGCCGGGGTCGCGTGACCATCAGCCAACAATAGCATCGCTATCGACGATCGATGTGACGACAGCAACTTTGACCAAAAAAGCATCAGAAAATTCAGGCAGATGCCATCGGCGCGTCACATCATCAGAGTTTTGCTGAATCGCCCGGTGCGACCTGCGAAAAACATCATCGCGATTGGACAGGATTTGACAACCGCGACATAGTCGACGTCCCGGTGATGAGCCAAGGGGAGCTAGCGATGGACGTGCCTACCTCCGGAAACGAGACTCAAGGAACACCCGAGGCGGCCGGTCCACGACCAGAAAATCCCCACGCTGCGACACGAACGCCTTCGATCATCGTTGGCATCGTTGCGATCGGCGTCGTCGCGCTCTCGATCTTCTATCTGCTGCGGCCGGAGCCGCTGCTGGTGCAGGGCGAGGTCGATGCCACGCGCCTCGACATCGCCGCGCGCGTCGACGGACGGGTCAAGGAGATTCCGGCCGAACGAGGCCAGAACGTTGCCGCCAATGCCGTTCTCGTTCGGATCGACAATCCGGAGACACTGGCCAAGCAGGATCAGGTAAAGGCAGCGAGAGCGGTGGCGGATGCCCAGCTCGCAAACGTTCTCGTCGGAACGCGGGTGGAGGTCTTGGCTGCCCGCAAAGCGGAGATGGATCGTGCGCAGGCAGCCCTGGTCCTGGCGCAGAAGACCTTCGACCGCACCCATACCTTGACCGAGCAAGGCAACGCCCCGCAGGCCCGCCTCGACCAGGCCACCGATGCGTTGCACGAGACCGAGCGCGCGGTCGATCAGGCCAAGTCCGCCTATGAGCAGGCGGTGAACGGTTACACCAAGGAAGAGCGCGCAATCGCCAAAGCCAATGTCGAGAAGGCGGAGGCCGATATCCAGAGCGTGCAATCGATTATCGACCAGCTCGTGGTCTATGCGCCCGTCGCCTCCCAGGTCTATCAGCGCAATGTCGAGCCGGGCGAGTACGTCTCGCCGGGCGTGCCGCTGGTGACCCTGATCAATCTGGGCGACGTCTGGGTCCATTTCGATCTGCGCGAGGATCTGATCAAGGGCCTGAAGGTCGGCGACAAATTCGACGTTCGCATTCCCGCGCTCAACGACCGTAGTGTCACCGTCGAGGTGAAGCTCATCGCCACCAAGGGCGAATATGCGAGCTGGCGGGCGACGCGCGCCTCGGGCGATTTCGACCTGCGGACGTTTTCGATCCGCGCCTACCCGGTGCAGCCGGTGCCCGAGTTGCGGCCGGGCATGAGCGCCTATCTCGACTGGCGGTCGCGGCAATGAGGCTCGGCGCAAAGCCCGGATTTTTTCTGGTCGCGCGGCGCGAGTGCCGTTGGCTCTTTCGCGATCGCGTCGCGCTGCTGCTGATCTTCGGCGTGCCGCTGTTCGCGTTCGTGGTGCTGACGACCGTCTTCAGCCACCCGGTCATCCGCGGGCTCGGCGTGACCGTTGTCGATGAAGACAAATCGGACGCATCGCGCGCCGTCGCCGAATATGTCGCGGCGTCGCCGAGCCTGCATATCGTTGATCGCTCCGGCAATCTGTCGTCGGCCGTCCAGGACATACGATCCGGCAGGGCGATTTCGGCGATCTATATTCCGCCGGACTTCGAACGTGACTTGAAGGCGCAGCGCCGGCCGCAAATCGTCGGGTTCTATAACCAGCAGTTTCTTACGGCGGCCGGCATAGCCTCCTCGGGCCTGAACGATGCGCTGTCGGCTGCGGCCAACGTCGCGGCCCCTGCCACGCGCGCCGCACCTGGGGCTGCGTCCACGGGAACGCTGACGGCAGAGACCATCGCACTCGTCAATCCGCAAAAGAACTATGCGCAGTTCCTGCTGCGCGCGCTGCTGCCGACGATCATCCACGTCGTCATCACGCTCGCGGCAGGCTATTCGGTCGGCTCCGAATTCCGCCGCCGCGATGCCCGAGCCTGGCTGGAGAGCGCTGGAGGCAATCCGCTCGTCGCACTGGCCGGCAAGCTCGCGCCGCTGTTTTGCATCTTTGTTCTCATCATGCTGGCCGAGCCGCTCGTCCTGGAGGGCGTGCTGGAAATTCCCTTCCATGGCGACTTGCCGTTGCTCGTCGCGGCCGGCTCGCTCCTGATCATTGCGTATCTCTCGCTTGGCGCTCTACTGCAGCTCCTCACGCGCGATCTCGCGTCAGGGCTCGGGCTTGCGGGCCTCATCGCGTCTCCCGCGTTCGGCTATGCCGGCGTCGGCTTTCCGATCATCGGCATGAATGCCTTTGCGCAGACCTGGAGCGCCATCCTGCCGCTGCGCTGGTACATGGCCGTACTGCTGGGACAGGCGGCGCGGGGATTGCCCGTCTCGGCATCCGCCATTCCCTTCGCCGCGCTCGCCGGCCTCGCACTGCTCTTCGCAGGCCTTGCCTGGCTGCGCATGGCGAGCCTCAATCGGAGCGGATGGTTTGCGGCGGCGCGGCCCGCCGAACCGACCGAGACAGCTCCCACCCCGCGCGGCGTCGGTGGAGCCTTCACCGCCGAATGGCGGCGCGTACTCGGGATGCGAAGCGCCTTCAGCGTGCTGTTTCTGGCGCCGCTGGTCTACGGCATCTATTATCCGCAACCCTATCTGAACCAGATCCTGCGCAAGCTTCCGATCGCGGTGGTCGACAATGATCTCAGCGAGCTCAGCCGGCGCATTGTCGAGAATCTGGATGCGAGCGGCGCGCTGAGCGTCGTGGTTCGCGCCCGCACCGTTGCAGAGGCGCGCGCCGCCATCAATCAAGGCAAAGCCTTTGCGGCTGTCGAGATTCCGGCAGACACCGAGCGCGACGTGCTGAAGGGCATCACCGCACATCTCCCGATCTACGCAGATGCCACCTATCTATTGCAGATGCCACCTATCTATTCATGTTCAGATCAACCGCGAGCGGCGTCGCCACCGCCATCGGCGCATTGACCTCGGAGCTGGTTTCGCGCGGCGCGCGCTCGGACGGCAGCCTAGTCAAGGCGAAGCTCGCGAGCGCGAGCCCGGCCGACGTGTTGCTGCAACCGATCTTCAACCCGGTCGGTGGCTATGCGAGCTATATCGTTCCGGCAGCGTTCATGCTGATCCTCCAGCCGACGCTGCTGATTGGTGCTGCGATGTTGACCGGAACCGCGCTGGCGTCGGGCGGCGGCGCGTTTGCCGGTGTGCTCGGACGCGGCGTCGCCCATCTGACCATCTACCTGCCTGTGCTCGTGCTCTATCTCATCGTGCTGCCGCGCATCTACGGCTTCTCGACGCTCGGCCACCTTCCACAACTGTTCGCGCTCGCGACCGTGTTCCTGCTCGCAACGAGCTTTCTGGGACAGGCCATCGGCGCCTGGTTCACGCGGCCGGAGAACGCGACCCTCCTGCTGCTGGCAACCAGCCTGCCGCAGTTCTTCACGGCAGGCTTTGCGTGGCCGCGAGAAGCGATCCCGGAAGCGGCGCGCGCGCTCGGCCAGCTCTTTCCTGCCGACCACGCCATCGACGGCCTCGTCCGCATCAACCAGCTCGGCGCCGGCATCCGCGACGTCGCGCATGACTGGCTCGGATTGTGGTGCCTGGCACTGGTCTATTTCGCTCTCGCAGTCATCTCGGCATTTGCCATCAGGAGAAGACATGCCCAAAGCTAGGCGGACCGTCATCGTCGCAATTGCGCTCGTGCTCGCCGCAGGCGCCTTGTTCTACGCAACGCGTGATCCTGCATCGCCACCGGCCGTCGTCGGCGTCGTGCGCGCGACCGAAGTCAGGGTCGAGCCGGAAGTGAACGGCCAGCTGGTATCGATCGCCGTCGCGAAGGGCGCCCATGTGAAGGCCGGCGACGTGCTGGCTCGGCTGTCGGCGGTGGAGCTGACAGCGCAGGCGGATCAGGCGCGGGCGGCGCTCGCCTCGACCATCGCAAGCCGTAACAACGTCTATGCCGGAGTTCGCCGCGAGCAGGTCGATTCCCTGAAAGCAGCGATTTCCAAGGCCGGTTCACGTCTCGACTACGTCCAGGCCCAGCTCACGAGAACGAGTACGCTCGCGCGCCAGAGTTTTGAGTCACAGCAGTCGCTCGATCAGGCCGAGAACGACGTCGCAGCCGCGCAGGCCGATCTGGCGCAGGCCCAGGCCAATTACGATGCCGCCGTTGCAGGCCCGACCCGGGAGGAGCGCGCAATCGCCGACACGCAGGTGCAAGCCGCCGCCACGGCCGTCGCGGTGCTGGAGCGACGCCTGGACAAGATGATCCTGCGCGCGCCGGCCGACGGCGTGGTCAGCGTGATCGCCGCGGAGATCGGCGAAAACGTCCGCGCCGGTCAGCCGATCCTGATTGTCGAGGCCGCAGGCAAACAGTGGCTCTCGTTCAACGTCCGCGAAGACCATCTCGGCGCTCTCGCGATGGGAAAGGCGGTGAACGTGTTACGAAACGATGACGCTACCGCCATCAGATCAGTGGTTACCGAGCTACGGCCGATCGGCGTGTTCGCGACCTGGCAGGCCGAACGGGTCGTCGGCGACCACGACCGCAACACGCTTCGCCTGCGCCTCGATCAAGAGGGCCAGCAAAAAGCCCTCGAACCCGGCATGACGGTCTGGATCGAGTAGCTGCCCACGCGCCTAGTTCGCCTTGATGCCGGCCTCGCTGATGAGCTTGCCCCATTTCGTGCTCTCGCTCTGAATGAAGCGGCCGAACTCATCCGGCGAGGTCGGCGCGGGCTCCGCGCCGAGGGTCCGGATCTTTTCGGCCACCGACGGGTCCTTCAGGGCTTTCACGAAGGCCTCGTTCAGCCTGCTGACGATGTCGGCAGGCGTGCCGGCCGGAGCAACGAGCCCGAACCAGCCGACGGATTCGAAGCCCGCGAGACCGCTCTCGGCAAGCGTGGGCACATTGGGCAAGGATGGCACGCGGCGCGCCGAGGAAACACCGATCGCGTTCAGCTTGCCGTCGAGGATCAGTTGCAGTGACGCGGGGACATCCAGCACCGCGAAGGGGACATGCCCCGCGAGGACGTCGACGGCCGCCGGCGCCGTCCCGCGATACGGAACCAGTTCCATGTCGATCCCTGCCTTCTGAGTGAACAGCGCCGCCGTCAGATGCATCGCCGTCGAATTGCCGCCATGGCCGATCGACAGCGCGCCCGGCTTTGCCTTGGCAAGCGCGATCGCCTCCGCAACATTGTGGGCAGGGACGTCCGCTGAAGCGACCAGCACGAAGGGAATTTCCGCGAACAGCGTGATGGGCGCAAGATCCTTCGGATCGAACGGCATTGACGAATTGAGGTGCGGGTTCACCGTCAAGGCGCCTGCCGGCGCGACGCCGAGCGTGTAGCCATCGGGCCTCGCCTGCGCGACCGCGGCCATGCCGATATTGCCCCCGGCCCCGGCGCGATTCTCGATCACCAGGCTCTGCTTCAGCTCCGCAGTGACTAACGGTTCGAGCGCGCGGATGACGGTGTCGGCGCTGCCGCCGGGCGGGAAGGTGACGATGATCTTGATCAACTGCTCGGGATAGGCCGCTTCGCTCGCCTCCAGCGGCAGCACCGCGAAAATGGCACCCGACAGCACGGCCAGAATGCGACGCCTTGCAATTTGAAACACGCTCGTCTCCTCAATGCATTTTTTCATTGTCGCCAACGGCCGGCCTGAATCGTCAGGCGGCAGCCACGCCGGTGATGCGCGCCAGCAAGCTTTGCGGATTGTCAGGCGCCGCCTGCCCGCGCCAGGCGATGTGCTGGTCGGGCCGGACCAGCACGAGATTCTCGGCATAGGCACCGTTCGCCTCGTCCGGCGCGAGGTCGATCAGTGCGAGCGGCAGGGCGCGCGCCGCTGCGGCGGACAATAGCGGCGCCACATCGATCGTCGGGTCGAACCGCAGCAGATTGTAGCCCATCCCGAATGCGTCATAGAGCGATCGTCCGTCGCGCAGGAACAGATGCGGCGCGCGGGCGCCCGGGACGGTGCAGGGCGTAAAACTTCCCATCGCGTAGGGCGGCGGGGTCTCGCCGTCATAGGCGATGATCGGCGAGGCATCATAGTAGTAGCCGAAGTTGAGGCCAGCACAGCAATATTGCTGCACGTTGAGATCGTAGGCCGCCCTGGCCAGCGATGCGCGCGCCGCGTGACCGCGCGGCGTATCGTCCTCGATCTCCGCAGAGACGCCGCCGCGTTGCGCCATCATCTTCATCGCGTGGTCCATCGCAAAGCGCGACACTTGTTCCGTGATGGGCTGACGCTCCGCCTCGTAGGCATCGAGGATCGCGGCCGGCGCCCAGCCGTTCAGGTGCGCCGCCAGCTGCCAGCAGAGGTTTACGGCATCGGCGATGCCCGCATTCATGCCGTAGCCCGCATAGGGCATCCACAAATGCGCGGCGTCGCCGCAGATGAAGACCCTGCGATCGCGGAAGCGGTCGGCCACGAGGCGACGTCCGACCCAGTCCTCCTTGCTGAGGACGCGGTATTCGAAGTGCGCGTCGACGCCAAGAATGGCGCGGATCGCCCAGTCGCGATCGACCGTATCGAATTCCGGCTCGTCGGGCTTGAGATGATTGTGGATCAGCCAGCGGTCGTGACCGTCGATTGCAACCGTGGTGCCCGAGCGTCGCGGGTTGAGCGAGAGCACCATCCAGGCCGGCTTGTGCGCCCCCATGAGCTCCTTGAGCTGCGGGGCTTCGATATAGGTCGATTGCACGCGCTGGATCACCGGCGTGCCGGACAGGCTTGCACCGATCGATTTGCGGACGAGCGAACGGCTGCCGTCACAGCCGATCACGAAGCTGGCTTCGATGCGCAGCGTGTCTCCGCTGTCGAGGTTGCGCGCCAGCGCGACCACATGGTCGTCGTCCTGCTCGATCTCAGTGATTTCCGTGCGTGCCAGAATGGTGATCCGCGGCTGCGCCGCGGCGTGGCTGAACAGGATCGGCTCGAGATAGACTTGGTTGATCCGGTGCGGCGGCTCGGGCGTCGGCCACCAGGTGTCGGGGCCGCCGGTTGCGCTGTAGCGGCGCGCGCGGGAGGGAATATCGATGCGGCAGAGCTCGATGCCGGTCGCGGTGGTCCGATAGGAGCAATCGTTCGGGAAGTCCGCGGGCAGACCAGCGTCGCGCAGCTTTGCGGCGACGCCCAGCCGGCGGAAGACTTCCATCGAGCGCGCTGACACATGGTTGCATTTGACGCTGGGCGGATCGCCGGCATGGCGGATCTCCGCGACGACCACGTCGATCCCGCGCGAGGCCAGATCCATGGCCGCGGTCAGTCCCACCGGCCCGGCGCCCACGACCAGCACCTGTGTCCTCATCGTCTCGATCCCTTGCATGGAAGCGGACTTCGCCGCTTGCGCAGCATGCATTTTATTGCAGGGCGGCTTATAAGATAAGCCAGAAAGAACTCATCAATTCATGAGCTTTGGCTATGAATGTCACGTTGCGGCAGCTACAGGCCTTCACTGGCGTCTATCGCGCGCGCAGCATCACGCGGGCCGCGCGCGAGCTTGGCATCACACAATCGGCGGCGAGCCTGTTGATCCGGCAGCTCGAAATCCAGCTCGGCGTGAAGCTGTTCGATCGCTCCACGCGTTCGGTACAGCCGACGCTGGCCGCCGACGAGGCTTTTCACGCCGCCGAACGCATGCTGGGCGATGCGGTTGGCTTGTCACGTAGCATGCGCGACCTCGCGCAGGCGCGCGCCGGCCGCGTCGCATTCATCGCCTCGGCCGGCACCGCGTCGGCGCTGCTGCCCTTGGTGCTGGCGAGATTCCGCGCAGGCTATCCCGACATCGAGATCGACATGCGCGATGTTGCCGCCGACGATCTCGTTCCACGCCTGATCGCAACCGACGCGGAGTTCGCGATCGGCAGCGTGGAAGGCGAATTCGCCGACATGACGAGCGAGACGCTGACCCGTGGGCGGCTCAGCGCCATCGGCCGGCGCACCGCCGATTTCGCCGCACGGCGCTCGCTGACATGGGACGAACTGGCGCAGCTGCCCACGATCGCGATGCGGCGCGAGACGCGAATCCGCATGCAGATCGATCAGGCGCTGGGCACGCAGGGCAAGCGCCTCAATCCAACCTATGAAGTGACGCTGATCAACACCGCGCTCGCGATGACGGCGCAGGGCCTGGGACTTGCCATTCTCCCCGCGACGATGCTGCCAGCCGACCAGTTTCCGACGCTGATCGCAAAGCCGCTGGTGCGGCCTGCCATCACCCGACCGGTGTCGCTGCTGCAGCGTCAGGGACGGACACTATCGCCGGCCGCGCAGGCGTTCGTGGCGACGGCGCGGACTGTGCTGGCGGCGCGAGCGGCGTCAGGCTAATTCCAAGAGCCACGTGCCAAGCGGCGGCTTATCCGGCGAATCAGTTACGCTAAAATTGCAACGACCGCGCCTGATCAGCGAAGGTCGCGCCGTGGCGCACGACAAGGGCCAGGCCACCTGCCCGCAGGGCTTGCGCAACATCCTTGTCGTTCGCCTGAGCCTGTGCGTGGCCGGGAGCATGGCCGAAGATACCCTTAAATGCCATTGCGGCGGCAATTGCTGATCTCAAGATCAGAGGCATCGTTGATAGTCCATGATGGATGATTTTGATTCACCCCGCGCAAAAGACCCGCTGAAACTCGGCTTTATTCCGCTGGGTCGGACTTCAAGCGCGGCCCAGTTTCCATCGGCAACATGCGCTGCATGATATCGTCACCTAGAACGAGGCGATGAAACAGCGCCGCGCCTGCATGTAGGCCGATTAGCACCATGAGTGCTGTCGCGCCGATCTCGTGTGCTTGAGCAAAAGCGCTGCGCAGCGCGGGATCAAATTCGACAAGTGTCGGGACCTGCCAGAAGAGCAAGCTGAAGGGCTGACCCAGGAGAACAGTTCGGGCCACCCCCGTGAGAGGCATCGCCAAAAGCAGGATGTAGAGGCCGTATTCATTGGTCTTAGCGGCGACCTGCTGGAGATTCGGCATATTGGAGGGGAAAGGAGGGACATGGGCAAAATATCGACGCCAGATCGCCCGGACGACCACTTCGAGCCAAACAACAATCCCGGAAGATCGATGCACGAACAAAAGCAACTCTGCGAGATTACTCTGATGGTTCATCAGCTCGCGCACCCAAATGCTGGTGAATTGGACGACGATCAGAAACACCGTCAACCAGTGCAACGCGACGCTCGTTCGGTCGAAACGATCCATCGAGCCCGAAAGGCTCGAAGCAATATGATTAGTCGGATCTGGCGCGTTTTCCATTTTGCACAACTCCAATTCATTTTCAGGTCAGACCGAAGGACCAGGCTGACGATCCAAAGACGACTGGAGTGCTGTTGCTTCTATTCCCCGTCCTGATGGCAATCAGGGCGCACGACCCAATTCCGTCGCAAAACAATTGGTGTTGAGACTGTGATCGCACTGGGCGGACCGCGCGTAAAGCGTCAGCAGCCGCGGCAGATGCTTCTCACGAGGCCGTCAACCCGAACGTCTTCCTGATCAAGATGCCGTTGACCACCAGTTTCGACAACATCGATGGCCGTTGACCGGCTGCTTCATAAGCCAATTCACAAATGATTCCGACTTTGTTGCTTCGGATGGCGCGGGAATAAAGCTGCAACGATTCAAGTCCTCCCTCGCGATATCCCAAGCAGGAGAGATTCATGGGAAAACGTTCGAGCCGCTGTGGCATGATTCACTGGAGACTGATTTTGGCTTGCGCGGGCATGTTGTCTGCACCGGTGCTTTGCTGGAGTCCCGCGAACGCTGCAGGAGATGCCGCGCATGGAGAGGTGCTTTACCAGGGTTGCGAGGATTGCCACTCAATCGAAAAGAACGACGTGGGGCCGATGCACAAGGACGTCGTCGGACGGGCCGCCGGAACCGTGCCGGGGTACAATTATTCGCCGGCGTTGCGGAACTCAAAAATTGTGTGGACCGAGGAGAATCTCGATATGTGGCTGACCGGCCCACAACAGTTTATCCCCGGAACGAAGATGTTCTATCAGGTCAAGAAGGCGCAGGATCGAGCTGATCTTATCGCGTTCCTCAAGGACCGCGCGCACTGAGTGTCGTTTAGCGCGTGTTGAGTGCTCAGCTCCGCCTGCCATCGGAGTCAATTTCGAAGCGGTGGACGCGGCGTTCGGCCGGCCCCACCGGCGATGCATCGATATCGCACAACTGGGCGAGGCCTGGCAGAGCGGCCCGCACCTGGTCAGGTGAGGATCATCGAGATGGTGGTCCCACCGGGTTCGTTGCTACGCGACATCGAGCCGATCTATCGCGCCGCGGCGGAGCTAGCGTAGCGGGAGGGCGTGTGACGAACGCGATGCCGTTCGACCTACTCCGCCAGATTGTGCTGCTGCCAGCGCAGCAGATAGGCCTGCAATCGCCAGATCAGCGCGGACAGCGCAACGCCGACCAGCATCAGCACGATGACGGCGACCATCATTCCCGATGCCTCCGCGCGCGCCTCGGACTCGATGATCAGGCGTCCGATTCCCCGTTCCGCACCGATGAACTCGCCGACAATCACCCCGATCAGGGCGAAGGAAATCGCAGGTGTCAGCGAGGCGAAGACCCAGGCCATGGTCGAGGGGATGACCACCGTCCGGGTGATCTGCCATTCGCTGGCGCCGAGCAACCGCGCCGCGTTGACAAAGCCCTCGTCGATCGAGCGCGCCCCTTCGAACGTATTGAAGAACACGAGGAAGACCACCACGATCCACGACGTCACAATCTTCGAGGTATCGCCGATGCCGAACGCCAGCACGATGATCGGCGCCAGCGCGATGCGGGGGATCGAATTCACCGCCGTGATGAACGGCTGGAAAATGGCGCTCAGCCGATCCGAACGGCCGAGCACGAGGCCCGCGGCAAAGCCGCTGCTGACGCCGGTCACGAAGCCGAAGAACGTGTTCTTCAGGGTGACCGCGGTCGCGATCCAGAGATTGTTCTCGGACCGCGCCATGCAGCGGCTGAATTCGCCATTGAACCAGCCGTTGAACACGCCGAGCTTGGACTTGAGGCAGCTCAGGATCAGGAAATGCTGGAAGATTTCGGATGGCTTGGACACGAAATAGGGGTCGAGCAGATCCGGCACTGCCCAAGGAAAGCGGCCGTGCAGATCGTATCCCCATTGCCAGATCGACAGGAAAACGGCGCAGATCAACGCCTGCCAGGCCAACGTTCTGCCGGGGCGACGCGCGTGCCTCATGGGCTGCGGCCCTTGATGAATTCCTCGCCGAGCGAATGCCAGACCTGCTGAAACAGCTCAGCATAACGCGGCGTCTCCCGGATCCTCACGGCATCACGAGGGCGGGCAAAATCCACCTCGAAGATATCCTTGATCCGGCCGGGCCGCGCGGAAAACAGAATGACGCGATCTGCCAGCGTCAGGGCCTCGCCGAGATCATGGGTCACGAACAGCACGGTCTGCTGCTCGCGTTCCCAGATGCGAAGCAGCACATCGTGCATGTCGATCTTGGTGTGGGTGTCGAGCGCGCCGAACGGCTCGTCCATCAGCAGAACCTGCGGTTCAACGACAAGCGTTCGCATCAAGGCGGCCCGCTGGCGCATGCCGCCCGACAATGTCGAGGGATAGGCATTTTCAAAGCCCTGCAGTCCGGCCTGCGCCAGGCAAGCCCTGACACGATCCTTTCGCTCCGCCGCCGGGACACCCGCCAGTTGCAGGCCGTAGCCGATGTTGTCGGCGACGGTACGCCAGGGAAACAGGGTATCGCGCTGGAACACATAGCCGACATTCGGCGTCGCTTGTCCGGGAACGACGGGCACACCGTCAATCAGGATCTGACCGCTGGTCGGCTTGACCAGTGTCGCGATCATGTTGAGGACGGTGCTCTTGCCGGAACCGGATGGCCCCAAAAGCGCGACGAATTCACCGCGCCGGACATTGAAGGAGACGTCGCGCACCGCCTCGATGGCCGTACCCGCCAGCTGGAAGGTCTTGCACAATCCGCGCACGTCGATGCGCCGCATGTCGGGCGACACATCGGACCGCGGCGCGTGTAAGGCCTGCATCGTCAAGCCGGATAGGCCTTGCGCGCCGCTTCGATGAAGCTGGTACTGACGACGTCGGCCATGGCGACCGGCTTGATGCCGGTCATTTCACGGAACCAGACCTTCTGACCGCGTGCGAAGCTGGCCTCATCGATGATGCCGTCGTAATCGGTGACCTTCTTCATGATTCCGATGTCGAAAATGTTCGCATCGCGCGACGTGCTCCCGACGTAAGGCTCGATCGCATCATAGATCTCTTCGGGAGAGTGCCCTTTGATCCACTGGGTCGCGCGCCACAGCGCCGTGACGAACGCCTGCATCTTCTGCGGGTCCTTGTCGATGGTCGACTGCAGGGTGAAATGCGACGTCACCGGGACCTTGCCGCCAATATACTTGGCCCAGACCGTCTCGTCCGTTCCGTCGAACAACAGCGCGCCCCAGCCCTGCTCGATCGAATCCTTCAGGATCGACGGCGAGTTGATGAGAACATCGACCTGTTTGGTTTTCAACGTGCCCATCATGGTGTCGACATTGCCGGTGCCGATCCAGGTGACCTTGTCGTCCAGTCCCATGGTTTCCATGTAGTAGGAGGCCCATACGTGGTTGGTGCCTCCCAGCGACGACACCGCAACGATCGGCTTGCGTCCGTCAGGCCGTTTCCAGTTCGCCAAGGCCTCCAGGGTGGTGATGCCCTGATCGAACAGATCCTTCCGGATGATGAAGATGGCGGCGTTGCTGCGGGTATCGACCGGCATCAGCACCCGCGCGCTGCGGCCGTGATTGCTGAGCTGCATCGGGTGGGTGATATCGCCGATGCCGATATCACCCTGGGACGAGGCGATGATCTCGCGCGTCTTCACGCCGCTGCCACCCTGGATCAGCTTGCAGTCGAGGCCGGCTTCCTTGAAGAACCCGGCCCGGTCGGCGACGAATTGAGACTGATAGACCGGAATCGCCACCGGATAGATCACGCGGCCCGACGGGGCATCCGCCCACACCCGCCCTGCCGCCATGGAGGAACCGGCGCCGGCGACAATCGTCAGCGCGGCCCGTCTGGTGACCCGAGTCCTCATCACGCGTGCTCCCTCTCTTTGCCGACCACCTTGTCGAGCGCGTTCAGCACCGCATCGCCCATCTCCTGGGTCGAAAGTCTTTTTGCGCCGGGTTCGGCGATATCGGCAGTTCTTGCGCCGGCGGCGAGGGCCGTATCCACGGCCTTCTCCAGCAGCGTGGCATCATCGGGCCGATTGAGGGTGATACGCAACATCATTGCGACGCTGAGGATCGAACCGAGCGGATTGGCGATGCCCTTGCCCGCAATATCGGGCGCGCTGCCGTGAACCGGTTCATAGAGCGCCTTGCGACGTCCCAGCCGGTCCGGCGGCCCGAGCGAGACCGATGGCAGCATGCCGAGCGAGCCCGACGCCATGGCGGCGCAATCGGAGAGAATGTCGCCGAAGATATTGCAGGTCACCATGACATCGAATTGCGACGGCGCCCGCACGATCTGCATGGCGGCGTTGTCGACATAGAGATGCGTCAGCTCCACGTCGGAGAATTCCGCTTGATGCAGCGCGATGACCTCCTCGCGCCACAGCACGCTGGTTTCCAGCACATTGGCCTTGTCGACCGAGCAGACCCGACCTTTGCGCGTCCGCGCCAGTTCGAACGCGGTTCGCGCCACCCGGCGGATCTGGCTGGTGGTGTATTGCTGGGTGTTGAAGCCGCGGCGCTGGCCGTCGGGCAGCGTTTCGATGCCGCGTGGCTCGCCGAAATAGATGCCGCTGGTGAGCTCGCGGATGATGATGAAGTCGACGTCCTTCAGCACCGCAGCCTTGAGCGGCGCAGAGTCCGCCAATGCCGGATTGGCAACGATGGGCCTAAGATTGGCATAGAGGTCGTACTTGCTGCGCAGCGACAGCAGGCTTCCCGCCTTGCGCGCCGCCGGAGGCACTTCCGTGGTTTCCGGGCCGCCGGTCGCACCCCAGAGGATGGCGTCGGCCTCCTCCATCGCCTCGACAGTGTCATCCGGCAACACCTTGCCGGTCGCCAGATAAGGGATGAGACCGTATTGGGCTTCGCGCAGAACCACCGGAGCGCCGCGCCGGTCCGAAAACCATTTGAGAATGCGATGGGACTGGTCGGTCACCTCGGGACCGATGCCTTCACCACCGACCACAGCCACCTTGATCGTGTTCGAGAGCGTGTTCATGCCTGATGTCCTGCAAAGTGAATCCACGGCCGCGCGGCGCGGTCGGATGCCTGAAATGCGCGGATCTCTTGGTCCCGCCGCAACGTCAGCGAAATCTCGTCGAGGCCTTCGAGCAGACCCGCACGCCGGCGCGGATCGATCTCGAAGCCGTGCCGCACGCCCGATGGCGAGGTGACCGTCTGCTCCTCCAGATCGACGCTAAGGCGTCCCGCACCCTGGCTCGCCTCGATATCGGCGGCGAGGCTGTCGATGACGGCTTTGTCCAGCACCACCGGCAGGATGCCGTTCTGGAAGCAATTGGCGAAGAAGATATCGCCGAAGCCGGAGCCGATGATGGCGCGGATGCCCATTTCCTGCAGCGACCACACCGCCGCCTCCCGCGACGAGCCGCAACCGAAATTCGGCCCGGTCACCAGGATTTCCGCGGCGCGATAAGGCTCGCGATTGAGGATGAACTCCGGGTTCTCCGAGCCGTCCGGCCGGTAGCGGAGCGAGCCGAACGCCCATTTTCCGAGACTGCCGCGGACGGAATTTCCGATCATGCGGTTGATGCTGATGATGACATCGGTATCGACATTGGTGCGCATGATCGGCGCGGCAATCGCGGTGACTTTGGTGAAAGGTTGCGACATCTAGCGCTCCAGCGTTCGGACATCGGCGATGGCGCCGGACACCGCCGCCGCCACGGCCATGGCCGGGCTCGCCAGATGGGTGCGGGCACGCGGCCCTTGCCGGCCGATGAAATTGCGGTTCGATGTCGATACCGAGCGCTGGCCGGGCGGCACGGTTTCGCCGTTTGCGGCAAGGCACATCGAGCATCCGGGCTCGCGCCATTCGAAGCCCGCGTCGATGAAGATCTTGTCGAGCCCTTCGGCCACCGCCTCGCGCTTGACTGTCTCCGAACCCGGCACCACCCAGGCGCGCACGCCGGGCGCAACCTTGCGACCACGTGCGACCTCGGCCGCGGCGCGCAGATCGCTGAGGCGGCTGTTGGTGCAGGAGCCGATGAAGACCCAATCCACCTTTGTGCCGGCGATCGGCGCACCGGGCTTCAACCCCATATAGTCGAGCGCGATCTCGATCGCGCCGCGGCGGGCTGGATCGGCAATGTCTGCGGGATCCGGGATGCGGCCATCGACACCAAGCACATGCTCCGGACTGGTGCCCCAGGTGATCTGCGGGATGATGGTTCCGACGTCGATCGTTACCTCGCGATCGAATATGGCGTCGCTGTCGCTTGGAAGCGTTCGCCACGCCGCGACGGCGCGGTCCCACATCTCGCCTTGCGGCGCATAAGGACGGCCGCGGACATAGGCGAACGTCGTCTCATCCGGGGCGATCAGCCCCATCTTGGCGCCGAGTTCGACCGAGAGATTGCAAATGGTGAGCCGCCCTTCGATCGGCAGGTCCCTGATCGCGCTGCCGGCATATTCGACCGCGTAACCGGTGCCGCCCGCGGCGCCGACATGGCCGATCAGAGCGAGGATGAGATCCTTTGCCGTGACACCGAACGGCAGGGCGCCGTCGAAATTCACGCGCATGGTTTTCGGCCGGCGCTGGATGATGGTCTGGGTCGCCAGCACATGGGTGAGCTCGCTGGAGCCGATGCCGAAGGCGAGCGCGCCGAGCCCGCCATGGGTACAGGTGTGACTGTCGCCGCAGACGATCAGGCAGCCGGGCAGGCTGAGGCCGAGCTCCGGCCCAATGACATGGACAATACCCTGCCCGGGCTGGTCGAGGTCGAACAGCCGGATGTTGCTGGCGGATGTCTCGGTCCGCAGCGCCGCCAGCAGATCCCACCCGGTCTTGATCGTGCCGGCACGCCCGGACGCGGTCGAAATCGCATGGTCGGGCGTGGCGAAGGTCAGTTCGGGATTATGGACCGGAATGTTGCGGCTTTTGAGGTCGAGCAGGCCACGGGAGCCGCCGAGGTCATGCAGCAGATGTCGATCCACATGAAGCAGATCGGTATCATCGCTGAGCTGAGCGATGACATGCTGGTCCCAGATTTTGGCCAGCAGCGTGCGACCGCGCGTGTCCACGATCCGTCCTCCCAAGTTCGGCATCTATGTGCCGTATGTGCTGCCGATCATGCCGACCGACAGCCATCTTGGGAAGAAGGATAGAAGGCCGTTCCGTAAAAGTGCAGTGACGGTTTGGCAGGGCGCCATCGCGGCCGGCGATGGCAGGCCGTCTGCGTCGGCGATGTCAGCTTCTGCCGCGCACGACCGTCAGTCGGTCCGAGACGCCGCCCGTGACGAGACGCGCCTCGTCCTGGGTCCGCAAATGGTCCACCAGCAACTTCGTCACCGGGGGCAGCGACTTGTAATCGCGCACGCCCATGACCAGCTCTCGGCACGCCCAGGGCTCATCGAGCGGGACGGTGACGAGGCTGTCGATACCGTAGCGGTCGCGAACGATCTCGAGCGGCACCACGCCGACGCCCATCCTGGCATCGATGACACGGAACAGCGCATCGAAACTGCTGACGCGGATGCGCACCTTCATGTGCTGCCCGAGCGCCGCGGCCGCCCTGACGCACAGCGTCTCGATCGAGCTGCCCTTCTCCAGGCTGACGAAGTCGAAATCGACCAGCTCGCGGAAGCGAACGCTGCCCCGGCCCGCCAGCGGATGGTCGCGCGTGACCAGCGCGACCAGGCTATCGCTGCGATAGGACAGCAGCTCCAGATCCTGCCCGTCGATGTTGCCGCCGAAAATGCCGATGTCGGCCCGGTTCTCCACCACCGCGCGCACGATCGCGGGGCTGAGATCCTCCTCGATGTCGATATGGACCAGCGGATGCCGTTCCAGAAACAGGCTGAGCTGGTCGGCGAGCGCTTCGAGGATCGCGGACTTGTTGGCACAGACCCGGATCAGCCCGCGCTTGCCCTGCTTGTATCCCGTCAGCTCGCTCTCGAGCTTGCTGAGGTTGCCCAGGATGATGCGCGCATGCTCGAGCAGGGCGAAGCCGGCAGGCGTCGGCTCGATCCCCTTCGAATGGCGATGCAGCAGCTCGACCTGAAACAAATCCTCGATATCCGAGATGCGGCGACTGACCGCAGACGCAGCAATGTTCTTCTTCTCCGCCGCCTTCGCGATGCTCTGCTCCTCGACGATCGCCACGAACAATTGCAGCGTCAGCAGATCGATTTTAGCCGTCATCCGGAAGATCCTCGGGCGGGGGCTTGCGAGGGGGAGTATAGCTGTTTTTCAGATCGCAGCAGCGACCTATGGCCCTGCCCCGCGCGCGGCTTCCGTGGCCGGCCAACAAAAATGTCGAAAACAACCCCATGCACAGTAGCCGGCGGTTGCCGGCGCGGGGATCGCTGCGCCGGACGAAGCATCTGAGGTGGCGAGGAGAATTCGGAGAGCGACGCACGCCGGGTGGTGATGGGGCTGAATCGGCGCTGGAGCGCGTTATGTCGACACCACCGTTTGGTTTCCGCCAACGTTTCCGGAGGTCGGCAGAGATAAGCGGCGATCGTAGTGTCGGCGGATTTCAAATGACGCCGCGCGTCATTTGACCCGTCGGGCAAAACAGGAGCACAATGTCATTATTGCAGAGCGCCTGAACGGCAGGGGCGCGGCCAAGCGCAAAGCGGACGCGACCGAGCCCCTTCCCACTTGGTCTGGCTCCCTTACTTGGCAAGACGTAGGCGGTGATCAGCGCCCGCTTTGTCGGTAGGAATGGCAACTTCGTCGTCGAGCGGCTGTAAGTATCAGCGGCGGAGAGAGCCTCACCCCTCAATCGCAAGTATCGCGACCAAAATTTCGACGTGAAACATGCTTGTTCTGCGGATTGCGCGAATTATCGAGCAATCGGGGTAGGATCGGAGAATTTCAGATAGGGATACTTGGTAGAAAGATGCGCCGAAATTACTTTTCTCAAAATCGGCATCACCTTGTCCACAACCTCCATGTCATGCGTGCTCAAACCCGTGAAGCCGAGTTCGCCACTGTTTCCGGTTTTGATATGGGCACACCTATCACGAAGATCATGGATGAAATTATCAAGCGATTGGCGCGAAACCGCCAGAGACTGAAATTCACGGTCCCACGGTGCCAAGACCGCCCGCAATCCCGGCCACTTTTTGACTATGCGAAATTCGTGTTCTAGAATTTTATAGAGCGACAGATATTTGTATTGCAGGGGCATTGTTGGTTGATTGCTGTCCCCGAGGAGCTTGAACAGATTTCGCTCTTGGAGAGTTTTGGAATACACGGCCGCGACATTGTCGAAATCAATCTGAAAATCTGGCGGCGAATGCAGTGAAATACTAACGCCGAGGTTGGGCTTGCCTTCGCTGTCGCCGTGCGAGCCAAGGCTGATGGTTTCTTGGCCGAACCAAAGTCTTTCGACCCGTTGATCTGTCGTGAGCCGCAACACAGTAATCATGTGGTCGATCAGTTGCGCGACCAATCTGCCCTTTGCGGGCGTCAAGTCGCCATCGCTACCAACACTCTCCACTCGTATTAGTTCGACCGCGTTGAGCCCCCCGATTGCTGCTACTCGGTATAGACCCGCATCTTCTAGATCACATTCGACCGAGATGAGGTCCCGTGAACCATCGTCCGAGTATTTTTCAATCAGCGGTGCCAACGGCGCGTAGTTGTACCATGTCAATTGCGTGCCCCTTGTGGTCTAGACGGCGGAATAAGAGACGACCAGCCTGATCGCCCCCAACCGAGTCGTGATCAGGTGAAATTGCCCGACTCCCCTCTAGTGAGGAAACAAAACAAACTGGCGCTGCCGGGGGAGGGAAAAGATAGGAGAAAAGCTTGCTTTTCTTTGCACATTTGCGCCGGATCAATGAAGCGCGCTGCTGGTGCGCTGGAAACTGTGCCGTGGCACTTTTGCGAAGCGGCGTCACGGAACCGATGGCATGTGAACGGCGACGGGCTTCATAGGTGGCAAGACGTAATAGCCCCTACCTATGAGCACGAAGTAGGACAGGAGCGCGGCAAAAGCGACGAACGCCATCCAGTACACGCCACCGACTAGGCAGCTATGCCCTCGCAACGATTTGAGCCGCCGCTGATCGTTTTCTGCCTTCTCTGTCGTGAGTACCCCTTTGAACAGCGAACCGGCAGCCGTAATTGGGCGGAAGTCTGTGAACAGCAACTGCGCCTCAATCAGCCTAATGGCGCGTTCGCTCGAATGAATGATCTGCCGGTTTCGCCGATCCAACCCGAAAAAGAAAATTGAAAGAGGCGCACCCGCGAGCGAGGCAATTACGCCCGGACTGTACCCCACGATTTCCCGCTCTTTGAACAGGTAGAAGCATCCGCCAAATAGGAACGGAGCCAGGATAATGAAGAAGTGGAACAGCTGTGTGCGCTGCCGTGCGTGGAAATCGAAGTAGCGCCAAGATAACTCGAAGCGCATCTTTTCAAATTCCATCGTCGCCCGAGCGTCCTCTGGAGGAGCAGACCGATTTAGAATTTCAGTTAGTGACATCCCGCCCCGCGCGAATCTTATGGGGATACATTGCCTACGTTGTAGGGAAAAATGAAAGGGTTGCGATGGTCGGACGGTCAGACGACAGGGGAAATCGAAGCGTAAGGACTCTCCCGCGAGATTTTTGACCGGCCGGACGAGCGGCCTGGTGCAAACCATTGAACGCGGCGACGCCCCGTTGGAGGAGAGGACCGATCAGCAACTGATGGCGATCATTCGTGTCGTAGCATTTAAGCCGCTACATGAACCCGTGCAGATTTGCGGACTGATTCAGACAACCAAATAAAAGCGACGGCCTGTTTGAGGACAAAGAGCAATGGCGCCCCCAGTAATTATGCTATCTCAATTACTTAGACATGGTGCTGGCGGAGAGGGAGGGATTCGAACCCCCGATAGGCTTGCACCTATGCCGCATTTCGAGTGCGGTGCATTCGACCACTCTGCCACCTCTCCTGAAGTGCCGATGAGGGGCAGTAACCCCTGCGGTCGGGGGCGTTAATAGGCGAGGATGGCTGGCCAGACAAGGCGCGAAACGGGAAAATCCGCCGCCTCTTTCAGCCCCGCACCAGCTCAATTCTTGTTTGACGCGTTTTCTTGGCGCGAACCGGCGTCCACTTCGCTTGAAAACGCTCTGCCCGGGAGGAACCGCCATGGAGCACCTGACGATCAAGGCCAATGGCGCCGACTTCCATCTGGTCCGCGCCGGACGGGGCAAACCGCTGCTTTTGCTGCATGGATGGCCGGAATTCTGGCTGACCTGGGAGCCGGTGATGGCCCGGCTGGCCGATCGTTTCATGCTTGTAGCGCCCGATTTGCGCGGCTTTGGCGACAGCGACAAGCCGATTGGGCCTTACGGGCCGGACGGCCATGCGGCCGACATGCTGGCGCTGATGGACGGGCTCGGCATCGAGCGATTCGGGGTGGTCGGCCATGATGTCGGGGGCGCCGTGATGCAGCCGCTCGCGCGCCAGGCCTTGGGGCGGCTCGCGGGGCTGTTCTTGTTCGATTTCGTCTATCCCGGCATCGGGCCGCGCATGGCGGCGCCCGACCGGCTCAACCACATCTGGTATCAATCTTTCCACCAGATGGAGATGGCGCCCGCGCTGGTCGGCGCGAGCCGCGAGAGCTGCCGGCTTTATATCAGCCACTTCCTGAAGGGCTGGTCGCATCGCAAGAACGCCTTCGACGACGTGCTCGACGATTTCGCCGATAATTTCTTCAAGGACGGCAATCTCGCCGGCGGCTTTGCGCATTATCGCGCGTCGCATGCAGGGCGTGTCGCGATCATGAAGGGCGAAGCGCCGCACCTGCCGCCGATCTCTGTGCCGACCTGCGTGCGCTGGGCCGAGCACGATCCGCTGTTTCCCTATGCCTGGACCGACCGGCTGAAGGAGACGTTTGGCGAGCTTGATCTTGCGATGTTTCCGGGCGTCGGACACTTCCCGCATCGCGAGGATCCGGATCATGCGGCGGCGGAGATCGCGGCGTTCTTTCAGCGCATCGGCTGGTGCTGAAGCGGGAAATCTGAAGAACGGGTGGGACCGCCAGACGCGGTAAAAACTGGCGGTCCCGTGCCGCTCATTAGAACACTGGTCGGGAAGGGCGGCTTCGCCGACCAGGTGAGGCGACAAATTCGACCGTAGCGTGTGGCCGCTGCACCGCAACGCAATCTGTCCCTTAACCTAACCAGTCAAGGTTACTCCTTGTCGTTCTTGCTCTTTTTCTTGCCGTTCTCGGTCGAATCCCGGTCTTTGTCCTTGCCGTTGCCGCCGTCCTTGCGGCGGTTTGTGAAACGCGCATTGCCAAGGCCAGTCCCGATGGTGAGCACGCCCCAGCGGTCGACATCCTGCATGAACGGCACCTCGGAGAGGCCCTGAACCACGCCGTCATTGTGCATCAGGATCGCGGTGTCGTGCTCGCCGATCTGCGGGATGCCCTCGATCAGGCTCGCCGGCAGGTTGAACTTGCTGCTCTCCCAATTGCCCGGCAGGTTCTGCGCGCCTTTTTCAATGGACCCGTCCTCGTTGATCACGCCGGGACAGGCAATGCCGATGAAGGGCGCAATCTTGAAGCCCTCCTTTTCGGCTTCCGTGATCAGTCCCTTCAGCATTTTCGTCAGCCGCTTCACCGCGCCTTCGCGCGTCGGCTCGTCGTCGGCATGGCGCCACAGATCGGATTTCACGACCTTGGCCTTCGACAGATCCTTCGCCTTCTTCCAGCCGGTTTCCACAAGGCCGCAGCGGATGTTGGTGCCACCGATGTCGACGGCAAGGATGCTGTCATGGGCCTCGAAGATCCATGATGGCGCGAGGTGCAGCGCACCGATCAGGCCGGCTTCATCAGGGTGATGCTGGATCGGGACCATGTCGATCTTGAAATCCTCGGCCTTGAGGATGATCTCGGTGCGCGCAATGGCCAACTCGCCGAGCCTGGAATCGCGGAAGCCACCACCGACCACGATGCGCTCGGTCTTGGCCCATGCCTTGGTCTTGAGGAAGCGGCGGGTGACGTAAGCGAGTTCCTGGGCAAAGTCCTCGATCGCGCTGTGCACGACCGCAGAGGCCTCGACATCGTCGCCGACCAGGATGGCATCCAGGGTCTTCTTGCTGATCTCCTCCGAAAGCTCCTTGCCGAACGGGTCCTCGCCGGTCTTGCGCAGCGGCTTGCGCCAGCGGTCGAGGATTTTGCGGAACGCGCCCTTGCTGGCGCGGTCGCCGAGGAAGCCCTCCTCGTCCTTGATCTCGAGGTTGAAGCTGTCGACGTCCACCGACGGCAGCCGCGCCGCGCCGTGGGTGGCGATGCCCGTCGTCTTGACCAGTTCGTCCGTTGCCATGAAATACCCTTGCCCGCTTGCGAAATTCGGGGGATCAACGGCAAGGGAACCCGTTGGTTGCAGCGCGGGCCGAGATTCGATTCTGGACCCGGAAGCGGCCCAAATCCCTCCAATCCAGGCCATTTTCCGCGGTTTTCCTTGACTCTCGGTGATCGCCGGCTATAAGTCCCACAACCGGCGCGGGGCGTTTCTCGCGCCGCTTGTTTTTGCGTGGGATTTCAAAGGGATAACTCCCGCCCGCACAAAACTCAGTAAACCCATAGCGACTGACAAAAAGCCGACCCCGACGCTACGTCGCGAGGCCGGGAATGAACACGAAGGAAAACAACGATGTTCGCAGTCATCAAAACCGGCGGCCGGCAGTACCGCGTCGTTCCGGATGATGTCCTGGAAGTAGGCAAGATCGAAGGCGAAGTCGGCTCGATCGTGCAACTGACTGAAGTTCTGGTGGTCGGCGGCGACACGCCGATCCTGGGTCTGCCCACGGTGGCCGGTGCGTCGGTGGCCGTCGAGGTGCTCGATCACAAGCGCGGGCCGAAGGTCATCGCGTTCAAGAAGCGCCGCCGCAAGAATTCGCGCCGCAAGCGCGGCTACCGCGACGAGATCACGGTGCTGCGCATCAGCGAGATCCTGACGGATAACGCGAAGCCCACCAAGGGCCCGCGTCCGAAGCGGGAAAAGGTCGTCAAGGAGCCGGCGAAGGAAGAAGCCGACGCCGCATAATTTGATCACGCCAATTCACGAATTGATGCGTGAGAAATTGTGAAATGATTCCGTCAAGGAATTGATCTAGAACTACGCAGGATTTGGAGACGAGCTATGGCTCATAAAAAAGCAGGCGGTTCATCGCGCAACGGTCGCGATTCGAAGGGCAAGCGCCTCGGCATCAAGGCGTTCGGCGGGGAAGTTGTGATTCCCGGCAACATCATTGCGCGTCAGCGCGGCACCACCTGGCATCCCGGCCTTAATGTCGGCATGGGCACCGACCACACTTTGTTCGCCAAGGTCGAGGGTCGCGTCACGTTCCAGGCCAAAGCCAACGGCCGCACCTTCATCTCGGTACTTCCGCTCGCAGAGGCGGCTGAATAGACGGTGGATCAAATTTGGAGTCCGCCGGGTCCCAGACCGAACCGGCGGAGTCCAACGATCAAAGATCGAAGGCTCCAGGGGAGGCGGGAAACCGGCCTCCCCTTTCGTTTGACTTGCTCACTTTTAACTTAGTGACTTCGACGGAGCCGGACATGTTGCAGGATTTTTCGAGCTCGAGTTTGCGGGAGGCGAGACCGAGCGTCGTCGCCACCGAGCGGCTGACCTTGCGGCGGCCAACACTCGCCGACGTCCGAACCATCGCCCACCTCGCCAACGACCGCCGTGTCGCGGAAAACACCCGCCGGCTGCCGCATCCCTATTCGCAGGACGACGCCGTCGCATTCATCCGCGCCACCGCCGAGCTCGGCAGCGAGAGCGTGTTCCTGATCGAGCACGACAGCGGACCGGTCGGCATGGTCGGGATCGATCGCGCGACACCTGACAATGCCGAACTGGGCTACTGGCTTGGCGTCGAGCATTGGGGCCGCGGCTTTGCCACCGAAGCCGCGCGCGGCGCGATCGACTTCTTCTTCGAGGAGTTCGAGGACGACCATCTCTATGCCGGCGCGCGCGTCACCAACCCGACCTCGCGCAACGTGCTGGAGAAGTGCGGCTTCCAGTGGAGCGGCGTCCAGCTGCACCGCTTCCTGGCGCTGGGCTCCTCCACCCCCGTCGACTGCTTCCGCCTCTCGCGCGGCGTGTGGTCGTCGCTGAAGAGCTGGAGCAGCGCGAGACGGGTGAGGTAGGCGAAAGCGCCTACCACATCCACAGTGTCGTCCCGGCGAAGGCCGGGACCCATAACCACGACTGTTAGTGGCGCGAAGATTCCCACTCCGAGTCTTCGCAAAACTAATCCCTGTGGGTATGGGTCCCGGCCTTCGCCGGGACGACGGTGTGGTTACGCCGGCGGATTCACATCCGCGCTCCCACGTCCCAAATCGCGCTCGCGCAGATAGATGTAGAACCCGGCGCCGATGATGATCGCAGCGCCGACGATGGTGGCAATTGACGGCACGTCGCCGAACACGACGAAGCCAAAAATCACGGCCCAGATGATCATCGAATATTGGTAGGGCACCACCACGCTCGCCGGCGCGAGCTTGAGCGAGCGGTTGACGCAGAACAGCGCGGTGACCGAAATGCCCCCCGCCAGCGCGAAGATCACCAGACTGCCCGGCGTCGGCGGCACCCAGTGATACGCCGACAGCATAGCGCCCAGCGAAAACGTGCCGACGAATTGCGATGACGCCATCACGATATCGGGCGTCTTGCGCAGGCTGCGCGTGATCAGCATCAGCGTCGCGAACGACAGACTGCCGCCGAGCGCGATCAGCGCCGGCAGGCTGACGGTCTGCGCCGACGGCCGCAGCGCAATCAGCACGCCGCAGAAGCCGATCAGGATCGCGGTCCAGCGCCTCCAGCCGACCTTCTCGCCCAGAAAGATCGCCGACATCGCGGTCACGAAGATGGGGCCAGCGAGATAGTAGGTGATGACGTCGGCGAGCGGCAGATAGACGGTGGCGAGGAAGAACGCCGCGACCTCCAGCGTCGACAGCACCACGCGAAACAGCTGCAGCCGCGGCCGCTCCAGATGCAGGAACTGGTGACGCTGCCGCCAGATCAGCGGCGACAGCAGCAGCAGCGCCGCGCAGGCGCGCAGGAACAGCAGCTGTCCGACTGAATAAGTGCCGACCAGGAACTTGCCCATGGCGTCGCCGAACGAGAACATGAAGATCGACAGCACCATCAGTGCAATGCCGGCCAGCCGCGCCGAACGCTCGTCATAGGCGGAGAGATTCTTGAACAGGGGCATCGATACGCGCGTGAGTTCGGGGGCTCGTCATTGCGAGCGAAGCGAAGCAATCCAGACTGTCTCCGCAGCGGCAGTCTGGATTGCTTCGTCGCTTCGCTCCTCGCAATGACGGAGGATGGGGCAGCAGCGCGATCAATATGAGCGCTGGAGGTCGTTTTAATGGCATCAAGGCACCAGGCAAGCCCGGTATGACCAATTGAACGCATTGTCGCACTGCGCGTGGCGCGATACCGGTGATGTCTCGCCTCTTTCGATGGTGCACCGACCATGACCGACTTCGATCCCTCCCAGCATCGCATGATCCCCACGCAACGCTGGTTTGAGGATTTCGTGGTCGGCGAGCGCTTCGTGCTGCCGAGCCGCACCCAGACCTCGGCGGTGTTCGCGGCGTTCCAGACCGCGAGCGGCGACACCCACCCGGTGCATTACGACGTCGAGTATTGCCGCAGCCGCGGCATGCCGCATCTGCTCGCGCACGGCTTTCAGACGCTGATCCACACTGCGCCCGGCGCGGGCCTGTTTCCGTTCATGGTCGAGGAGTCCCTGGTCGGCTTCCTCGAGCAGTCGAGCCGGTTCCTCAAGCCTGTCTTTGCCGATGACACCCTCTACCCCGCGCTCGAGGTCACCGAACTCGTGCCGGGACGGACGACCGGCGTGGTGACGCTCACGAGCACCATCTTCAACCAGCGCAAGGAGCTGGTGCTGGAGGGCATGCAAAAATTCCTGATCCGGCGCCGGCCGGCTGGTTAAGCACGGCGCCAAAATCGCCGAAATTTCGGCCGATTCAGGGGTAAGCCCGGGTTGCCGCGGGGGACCGGCTGGCCTACCTATGGCCCATGAAATTCCTCGACGAAGCTAAGGTCTATATCCGCTCCGGTGACGGCGGAAACGGCTGCGTGGCGTTCCGCCGCGAAAAATTCATTGAATTCGGCGGCCCCTCCGGCGGCAATGGCGGCCGTGGCGGCAGCGTCATCCTCGAAGTCGCTGACGGGCTGAACACGCTGATCGACTACCGCTACCAGCAGCATTTCAAGGCCCAGAAGGGCGAGAACGGCGCAGGCTCGGACCGTCATGGCGCCAACGGCAAGGCGATCGTGCTGAAGGTTCCGATGGGCACGCAGATCTTCGACGAAGACCGCGAGACGCTGATCCACGACTTCACCAATGTCGGCGAAAAGTTCGTGCTGGCTGAAGGCGGCAATGGCGGCTTCGGCAACGCGCATTTCAAATCGTCGACCAACCGCGCGCCGCGCAACGCCAATCCCGGCCAGCCCGGCGAAGAGCGCTGGATCTGGCTGCGGCTGAAGCTGATCGCGGACGCGGGCCTGGTCGGCCTGCCCAACGCCGGCAAGTCGACCTTCCTGTCCAAGGTCAGCGCGGCCAAGCCGAAGATCGCCGACTATCCCTTCACCACGCTGCATCCGCAGCTCGGCGTCGTGAACGCCGACGGCCGCGAATTTGTTCTCGCCGATATTCCCGGTCTCATCGAGGGCGCGCATGAAGGCGCCGGCCTCGGCGACCGCTTCCTCGGCCATGTTGAGCGCTGCCGCGTGCTGCTGCATCTGGTCGATGCGACATGCGAGCACGCCGGCAAGGCCTACAAGACGGTGCGCAACGAGCTCGATGCCTATGGCGGGCTGCTCACCGACAAGATTGAGATCGTCGCCCTGAACAAGATCGACGCGGTCGGGCCGGACGAGTTGAAGAAGCAGAAGGACCGGCTCAAGCGCGCCGCCAAGAAGACGCCGCTGCTGCTGTCCGCTGTCACCGGCGATGGCGTGAAGGAAGCCTTGCGCGCGCTCGCGGAGCTGATCGGCGAGAGCCCGGTGTCCGCCAAGGCGAAGAGCGCGGCCGAAGCGGAGCCCTGGTCGGCCTGATCCGGGCCGCGTAAGTGGCCCGCTTGTCTTGGCTGGCGCGATAGCGCAGCATCCAACGATCAAGCCACGGCAGGGATGACGCATGGCGCGCGCGAAGAACGTTCTCTGGATCATGTGCGACCAGCTTCGCTACGACTATCTTGGCTGCACCGGTCACCCCACGCTGAAGACGCCGAACATCGACGCCATGGCCAAGCGCGGCGTGCTGTTCAGCAAGGCGTATGTGCAATCGCCGATCTGTGGCCCGTCGCGGATGTCGTTCTACACCGGGCGCTACATGCGCTCGCACGGCTCGCACTGGAACGGCTGGCCGCTGCGCGTCGGCGAGCCCACGCTCGGCGACCATTTGAAGAAGATCGGCGTGCGCAACGTGCTGGTCGGCAAGACCCATATGGCGCCCGACCTCGAAGGCATGAAGGCGCTCGGCATCCCGCCGGAATCGATGATCGGCGTGCACGTCGCCGAATGCGGCTTCGAGCCCTATGAGCGCGACGATGGCCTGCACCCGACCGGCCGGCCGCGCCCGAAATACGATGAGTATCTGCGCCAGCAAGGTTTTGACGCGCCGAATCCCTGGGAGCACTGGGCCAATTCCGGCGCGGCCGACGATGGCTCGCTGCAGAACGGTTGGCTGCTGACCCATGCCGACAAGGCCGCACGTGTGCCGGAGGAGCATTCCGAAACACCCTACATGACGCGGCGCGCGATGGACTTCATCAGCGAGGCCGAGACCGACGGCAGACCGTGGTGCCTGCATCTGTCCTACATCAAGCCGCACTGGCCCTACATCGCGCCCGAGCCCTACGCCAGCATGTACTCGACCTCGGACATGATTCCGGTGATCCGCTCAGAGCGCGAGCGGCAAAACCCGCATCCGGTATTCGGCGCCTACATGGACATGCGCTACTCCCGCAACATGGCGCGCGACGATGCCCGCGAGAAGGTGATCCCGACCTATATGGGCCTGATCACCCAGATCGACGACCAGATGGGCGTGCTGATGACATTTCTGGAGGAGCGCGACCTCCTCGAAACCACCATGATCGTGTTCACCTCCGATCATGGCGATTATCTCGGCGATCACTGGATGGGCGAGAAGGATCTGTTCCACGAGCAGTCGGCGAAGATTCCGCTGATCGTCATTGATCCGTCAGCGGAGGCCGATGCCACACGCGGCACACGCAGCGATGCGTTGGTCGAAGGCATCGACCTCGCGCCGACTTTCGTCGATTATTTCGGCGGCAAGGTGCCCGGCCACATCCTCGAAGGACGCTCGCTGCTGCCGCTGCTGCGCGGGCCGACGCCGAGCGATTGGCGCAAGGTCGCGTTCTCCGAATACGACTACGCCATGCAGGATGTGCGGCTGAAGCTGAACCAGCCGATCGAGCGCTGCCGCCTGTTCATGGTGTTCGACGGCCGCTGGAAATACATCCACGCCTCCGGCTTTCGACCGATGCTGTATGATCTCGAAACCGATCCGGAAGAGTTTCTCGATCGCGGCGAGGACCCCGAGTGCGCCAGCGTCATCGCGCGATTGCAGGCGGAACTGTTCGACTGGGCGCTGCATCCCAACGACCACATCACCACGCCCCGCGAAAAGATCGCGAACTACGCCGACAACCAGCTCCAGGTGAAGGGCGGGATTTTGATCGGTGTCTGGGATGAAGCGGAGCTTGCGTCAATCAAGGACGGCATCGCGCAGCGCGCGAAGCTGTAAGCCGCTCTTCGCCTCTCCCCGTAAGAACGGGGCAAGGGAGAAGACCTCAATTCTCGATCCTGTATCCCGTCGCCTTCACGATCGGCTGCCAGAACGCCGTGTTGGCGGCGAGCTCCTTGGTCAACCCTTCCGCCGTGCTGCCGACCGGGATCAGGCCAATCGCGGTGAGCTTCTCCTTCACCTCGGGCTTGGCAAGGGCAGCGCTCGCGGCCGCGCCGAGCTTGCTCGCGAACTCAGGCGGGCTGCCGGCGGGAAGCCACATGCCGTACCAGGCGTCCGCGACGAGGTCGATGCCGCTCTCCTTCAGCGTCGGGACTTCTGGCGCGAACGGCGAACGTTCCGCGCTCGAGACCGCAATGATGGTCACGCCCTTGGCGCGATGCTGCGGCAGCGCATCCGCCAGCGTCGTGATTCCGAACGAGATGTGGTCGCCGATGAGGTCGTTGAGGATCGGCGCGCTGCCGCGATAGGGCACGCGGGTCAGGGGAATGCCGAGATCCTTCTCCAGCTTCGATCCCGCAAAGTGAGGGATGGTACCGTTGCTCGGCACACCGAACGACGTCTTGTCCGGATGCGCCTTCAGCCACGCCACGAATGCCTTGAAATCGGCGACATCGACCGCCGGACCGACCACGAGTGCAAACTCGAACCGCGCGAGCAGCGAGACCGGCATGAAATCCTTCGCGGTGTCGAAGCTCGGCGCCGTCTCGACCATCGGCAGCAGGTACATGGTGGGCCCGGTCGTCACCAGCACCATGCTGCCGTCGGGGCTCGCGCCCTTCACAGACTTGATGCCGATCAGGCCGTCGCCGCCGGTGCGGTTCTCGACCACGATGGTCCGCTGCAGCACGGGCGCCATCTCCTGCGCGATCAGCCGGCACAGCGTGTCGCCGCCGGCCCCCGCCGCGAACGGAAAGATGATTTTTGTGAGCCCGGCCTGCGCCTGTGCCCCGCCCGGCTGCGCCAAGAGGGGCAGCCCGAGACATCCGGCCATGAAATTGCGGCGATCCATTCGTGTCCTCGTTGAGCCCACTATCGTCGGCGGCAATTAGAGCCAGGCTGCCGTCCCGGACAAGGCCGACCTTGGTGCCGTTTACCATGCCCGCCGCCTTGCGCCGGCCATCGTCCTGCTGCAAAAGCAGGCCTTGTCGGCGACCCTTTTCGCTCCGCCGTTTCCCAATGAAAAGCAATTCGTCACCGCGCCATGGCCAGCCCTGAACTCAGTCAATTCCGCCGCATCGTCGTCAAGGTCGGCTCCGCGCTGCTGGTCGATTCCGACAAGGGCGAGGTGCGCGCGTCGTGGCTGGCCGCTCTCGCCGACGACATGGCCAAGCTGCACCGGGAAGGACGCGACGTCCTCGTGGTCTCCTCGGGCTCGATCGCGCTCGGCCGCAGCCGCCTCAAGCTGCCGCGCGGCCCGCTGAAGCTGGAGGAAAGCCAGGCCGCCGCTGCCGTCGGCCAGATCGAGCTCGCGCGGATCTGGTCGGAGGTGCTCGGGGCGCATGGCATCGGCGCCGGACAGATTTTGGTGACGCTCCAGGACACCGAGGAGCGCCGCCGCTACTTGAATGCGCGCTCGACGATCGGCAAGCTGCTGGAGTGGCGCGCGATCCCCGTGATCAACGAGAACGACACCGTCGCCACCAACGAAATCCGCTACGGCGACAATGACCGCCTCGCCGCGCGCGTCGCCACGATGGCGAGCGCCGACCTGCTGGTGCTGCTGTCCGACATCGACGGGCTCTACGACGCCCCGCCGAAGAACAACCCGAACGCCAAGCTCATTCCGGTCGTCGATAGCATCTCCTCGGAGATCGAGGCTGTCGCAGGCGATGCCGAGTCTGAACTCTCCCGCGGCGGCATGCGCACCAAGGTCGAAGCTGCAAAAATTGCGACCACGGGCGGCACCCACATGCTGATTGCCTCTGGCAAGATCGAGCACCCCTTGCAGGCGATCGCCGACGGCGGTCGCTGCACCTGGTTCCTGACGCCGGCCAATCCCATCACCTCGCGCAAACGCTGGATCGCGGGCACGCTGGAGCCGAAGGGGACGCTGACCATCGACGCCGGCGCTGTTACGGCGCTGCGCGCCGGCGCCAGCCTGCTGCCGGCCGGCGTGATCAAGGTCGAGGGCCAGTTCGCCCGCGGCGACGCCGTGATCGTCCGCGGCCCCGACACCAGCGAGGTCGGCCGCGGCCTGATCGCCTATGACGCCGAGGTCGCCGAGCGGATCAAGGGCCGCTCCTCTCCGGACGTGATGGCCATCCTCGGCATCAGCGGCCGTTCGGAGATGATCCACCGCGACGATCTGGTGGTGGGCGGGTGAGGGCTCGGCAGGCGCCCAAACCGTCATGCCCGGGCTTGTCCCGGGCATCCACGTTCTTTCTTGTTAGCGGCAAGGCGTGGATGGCCGGGACAAGCCCGGCCATGACGCCGGAGATAGACCGGTGGCCTAGCTGACGCGGCATCCGAAGCCCTGCCATACCTTCCCGACCCTTCGCAGAAGCGGGATTTCCGTGCTAGGACACTGCCTTAGCAGAAGGTTGAACTTTCCATGGCCGCCCCCCTCAAAGCCCTCGACGGCAATGCCGATCTCCAGGCGCTGATGACCGATCTTGGCACCCGTGCCCGCGCTGCCGCGCGCGTGCTGGCGCTGGCGCCGCCGGAGCAGAAGAACCGGGCCCTGGAAGCCATGGAGCGGGCGATCCGCAGCAACGCTGCCGCCATTCTCGCCGCCAACGCCGAGGACGTCGCGGAGGCCCGTACGTCCAGCAACATGACCTCCTCCTTCATTGACCGCCTGACGCTGACACCGGCGCGGGTCGAGTCGATGGCCGAGGGCATCGGTATCGTGCGCGGCATCGCCGATCCGGTCGGCATCGTCACCGAGAGCTGGCAGCGGCCGAACGGCATGACCATCGAGCGCGTGCGTGTGCCGCTCGGCGTCGTCGGCGTGATTTTTGAGAGCCGCCCCAACGTCGCGGCCGATGCCGGCGTGCTCTGTCTGAAGTCGGGCAATGCCGTGATGCTGCGCGGCGGCTCGGACAGTTTTCGGTCCTGCCGCGCGATCCACGAATGCCTGGCGCAGGGCCTGCGCGAAGCCGGGCTGCCCGAAGCCGCGATCACGCTGGTGCCGACGCGCGACCGCGCGGCGGTCGGCATGCTGCTGTCGGGATTGAATGGCGCCATCGACGTCATCGTGCCGCGCGGTGGCAAAAGTCTCGTCGCACGCGTCGAGGCCGAGGCCCGTGTGCCGGTGTTCGCGCATCTCGAAGGCGTCAACCACGTCTATGTCGATGCCAGCGCCGACCTCGCCATGGCGAAGTCGATCGTGCTCAACGCCAAGATGCGCCGCACCGGCGTCTGCGGCGCGGCCGAGACGCTGCTGGTCGATCGCGCCGCGGCTGCCAAGAACCTGAAGCCGCTGGTCGAGATGCTGATCGAAGCCGGCTGCGAAGTGCGCGGCGACGAGGCCGTGCAAAAGGCCGACGGGCGCGTCAAACCTGCGAGCGCAGAAGATTGGGACACCGAATATCTCGACGCGATCATCGCGGCGAAGGTGGTCGACGGCGTCGATGGCGCGATCGCGCATATCCAGAACCACGGCTCGCAGCACACCGATGCGATCGTGAGCGCGGATGAGGCCGCCGCGAAAAAGTTCCTGAGCGAAGTCGATTCCGCGATCGTGCTGCACAATGCCTCGACGCAATTTGCCGATGGCGGCGAGTTCGGCTTCGGCGCCGAGATCGGCATCGCGACCGGAAGATTTCATGCGCGCGGCCCGGTCGGCGCCGAGCAGCTGACCAGCTTCAAGTATCGCGTCCACGGTACAGGGCAGACGCGGCCGTAAGGCATGGCGCGAGGCGCGGGGCATTGAGTAACAATTTCGTCGCGCCACGCTTCTTCGCGCAGGCCATACCGCCCTACACCGAAGGCATGCGCATCGGCCTGCTCGGCGGCTCGTTCAATCCGCCGCACCAGGCCCATCGCGCCATCAGCCAGTTCGCGCTGAAACGCCTTCAGCTCGATCGCGTGTGGTGGCTGGTGACGCCGGGCAATCCGCTGAAGGAGAATGGCACGCTGCATGAGCTCGGAGAGCGCATGCAGGCGGCGCGCGACGTCGCCAACGATTCCAGGATCGAGGTAACCTGTCTCGAATCCGTCATTCGTACGCGCTATACTATCGACACGATCAACACCTTGCGCCGCCGTCTCAGTGGGTTGCGCTTTGTCTGGATTATGGGCGCCGACAACCTCGCTCAATTCCACCGTTGGCAGCATTGGCGGCGCATCGCCGACCAGGTGCCGATTGCGGTCATCGATCGGCCGCCGCAGAGTTTTCGCGCCCTTGCTTCGCCCGCCGCCCAGGCCTTGTCGCGCTATCGCCTACCCGAGAATAAGGCAGCATTGCTTGCGGATCAGCCCGCGCCGGCCTGGGTTTTTCTGACCGGATTGAAGCTGAATCTCTCCTCGACCGGCTTACGGAACCCGGACGGGAGCTGGAAAGGTACGAAGTGAGACAGAGTGTGCGGACATCGGGTGGATTTTGGGGCTCTCTGGCATATTGAAACCCTTAACCCCACATGATGTAGTGTAACCCGTGAGGGGCGGATTCGGCCCTCGCGATACAGTGAAAGGAATGGTCCCTGGCCACGTCTGTATTGTCCAAGTCAGCTTCACCCAAGTCTGTTTTACCCAAGGCAACGAAACCGGCGCGTAAAACATCGACCAAAGCTGCGGCCTTGAAGGCGCAACCCGACGCCGACAAGACGCTGAGCCTGATCCTCTCCCGCCTTGACGATATGAAGGCGGAAGAGACGGTCACCATCGACCTTCGCGGCAAATCGGCATACTCCGACTACATGATCGTCACCACGGGCCGGGCCAACCGGCACGTTGGCGCGATCGCGGAGAACGTCACGAAGAGCCTCAAGGAAACCGGCCTCAAGAACATCCATGTCGAGGGCATGCCCAATTGCGACTGGGTGCTGATCGATTCCGGCGATGTGATCGTGCACGTGTTCAGACCCGAGGTCCGTGAGTTCTACAATCTCGAGCGATTGTACACGCAGGGCCCAGGGGCGGCGAAGGCGATCTAGAGGCTACAGGCCGATTACGAATCGGCTGACGCGCATGCTAGCGTCGTGCGCGCGCACAATGCGCGCGGTCTTGAAAAACGCGACTCTGAAGACATGCGTGTTGCTGTCATTGCAGTGGGCCGGCTGAAGCAGGGCCCCGAACGGGAGCTTGCCGACCGCTATTTCGAGCGGTTCGACGAGGCCGGCCGCAAGCTCGGATTCCGCGAGCTCACCGTCCATGAAATTCCCGAAAGCCGCGCCCGCGACGCGCCGACACGGATGGCCGAAGAGGCGGCCGCGATCTCCGCGCATATTCCCGAGAAATCGATTCTGGTGGCGCTGGACGAACGCGGGCAAAATCTCGATTCCACCGTATTCGCACGGAATCTCGGGCGCTGGCGCGACGAGGGCGCCGGCCATACTATCTTCGTGATCGGAGGGGCGGACGGACTTTCGCCCGAATTGCGCCGTAAGGCCAAGCTCGCGATCGCGTTCGGCTCTGCGACCTGGCCGCATCAAATGGTCCGCGTCATGCTTCTGGAACAGCTTTATCGGGCCGCCACCATTCTGGCCGGCCATCCCTATCACCGCGCATGATGCGCGCCACAACGAGCACCTTTCGTAAAGCGATGCGAGCGCCGATTCTCAATGTGTTGCTGATTGCAAGCTGCGCCGGCGCAAGCCTCTTCGCTGAAGAAAGCCTCGCGCAAGCTCAGACGGCAACGCCGGCGCCCCAGACCGCAGCGATCTCGCCCGACGCCATCAAGCAGCGCGAGCAGGAGCTGGAAGCCGCGCGCGCGAGCAAGAAGAGCGCCGAGGAGGCGCAGGCCAAGCTGAAGGCCGAGATCACCTCGCTCGGCCAGGACCGCACCCAGTTCAATCAGCAGTTGATCGACACCGCCGCCAATGTCCGCACCGTCGAGACCAAGATCGACGAGGCCGAAGCGCGTCTGCGGACGCTGAACGGCCGCGAGCAGGAGATGCGCGCCTCGCTTGATTCGCGCCGCGCCGACATCGTCGAGGTGCTGGCGGCCTTGCAGCGTGCCGGCCGGCGCACGCCGCCGGCGCTCCTGGTGCGACCGGAAGATGCGCTGCAATCGCTGCGCACCGCGATGCTGCTCGGCGCCGTCGTTCCGGAATTGCGCAGCCGCGCTGAAAAGATCGCTGGCGAGCTCGGCGAGCTCGTGGCCTTGCGCAAGAACATCGCCGCCGAGCGCGACCAGCTCGCCTCCGACCGCGACAGGGTCCGCAACGACCAGACCAGACTCACCGCCCTGGTCGACGAACGGCAACGGCAGCAGTCGGCGCGGGAAAAGGACCTCGACGCCGAGAATTCGCGCGCCATCACGCTGTCAAGGCAGGTCGGCGATCTCCAGGGGCTGATCGCCAAGATGGAGCAGGACCTGCAAAGCGCCGCCAAGGCAGCTGAGAAGGCGGCTGAAGCCGCAAAGCAGGCCGAGGCAAAGGCGGTCGCCAACGCCAAGCCCGGCCCGGGCGCTTTCAAGGACCGTTCCAGAACCACCCCGGCGATTCTGTTCGCCTCGGCCAAGGGCCTGCTGCCCTTGCCGGTTAACGGTAACAAGATCAGGGACTTTGGCGGTTCCGACGGGGTCGGCGGGGTCCAGAAGGGCATTTCGCTGGCCACCAGGCCCGGCTCCCAGGTCACAACGCCGTGTGACGGCTGGGTGGTCTATGCCGGCCCGTTCCGCAGCTACGGACAACTCTTGATCCTCAACGCCGGGGGCGGGTATCATGTCCTGATCGCCGGGATGGAGCGTATTTCGGTAAACATCGGACAGTTTGTGCTCACAGGGGAGCCGGTCGCGACCATGGGGTCGACATCTCAAGTCGCCTCCATTCTTGCCACGAACGCGAGTCAACCTGTGCTGTATGTCGAGTTCCGCAAAGACGGCACTCCAATCGATCCAGGCCCATGGTGGGCCGCAAATGAAGGCGAGAAGGTTCGCGGATGATGCGCAAGACTTCAGTTATCCTCCTCAGCGCTGCCACCGGTGCGGCGCTGACGCTGTTCGTGACCCAGCCGCGCGCGGTGTTCATGGGCTCCAGCGCACGAGCCGCGACCGCGGACACCTATCGCCAGCTCAATCTGTTCGGCGACGTCTTCGAGCGCGTGCGCTCCGACTATGTCGAGAAGCCCGACGACACCAAGCTGATCGAATCCGCGATCAGCGGTATGCTGACCGGCCTCGATCCGCATTCGAGCTACATGGACGCCAAGAGCTTCCGCGACATGCAGGTGCAGACCCGCGGCGAGTTCGGCGGTCTCGGCATCGAGGTCACGATGGAAGACGGCCTGATCAAGGTGGTCTCGCCGATCGACGACACGCCCGCCTCGCGCGCCGGCGTCATGGCCAACGACATCATCACCAATCTCGACGACGAGGCGGTGCAGGGCCTGACCCTGAACCAGGCGGTCGAGAAGATGCGCGGCCCCGTCAACACCAAGATCAAACTCAAGATCATTCGCAAGGGCCAGGACAATCCGATCGACGTCACGCTGGTGCGCGACAACATCCGCGTCCGCTCGGTGCGTGCGCGCATCGAGGCCGACGACATCGCCTATATCCGCATCACCACCTTCAACGAGCAGACCACCGAAGGCCTGAAGAAGGAGGTCGCCAACCTCTCGAATCAGATCGGCGACAAGCTCAAGGGCTACGTGATCGATCTCCGCAACAATCCGGGCGGCCTGCTCGAGGAGGCCGTCACCGTGTCCGACTCCTTCCTGGAGAAGGGCGAGATCGTGTCGACCCGCGGCCGCAACGCCGAGGAGACCCAGCGCCGCACCGCGCATGCAGGCGACCTCACCAAGGGCAAGCCGGTCATCGTGCTGGTCAACGGCGGCTCCGCCTCGGCCTCCGAGATCGTCGCCGGCGCGCTGCAGGACCACAAGCGCGCGACCATCGTCGGCACGCGTTCGTTCGGCAAGGGCTCGGTGCAGACCATCATTCCGCTCGGCTCGGGCAATGGCGCGCTGCGTCTGACCACGGCGCGCTACTACACGCCGTCGGGCAAGTCGATCCAGGCCAAGGGCATCGTGCCCGACATCGAAGTGCTCCAGGACGTGCCGGACGAGCTGAAGTCCCGCACCGACACCAAGGGCGAGGCTTCGCTGCGCGGCCATCTCAAGAACGACGGCGACGAGAAGACCGGCTCGCAGTCCTACGTCCCGCCGGACGCCAAGGACGACAAGGCGCTCAAGCTCGCCGACGATTTGCTCCACGGCATCAAGAACAGCGCCTCCGCGGCGCCGACGCCGGGCACCACCGACAAGGCCGCGGCCGACAAGCCCAAAGCGGCGAACTAAGTCGTCGCACGCCACGATCTAACGAAAAGGGCGGCTCCTGGAGCCGCCCTTTTTGCTTGGGACTCCTGAAGTCCCCGGCCTATCCCGGCCTGCCGCCGCTTGACCCCGGCGTGGTATCGTCGGCACCAGTGATTCGGGATCGCGCATGACTGAAACGGCCGATGATCTGAGCGCCCCGCTCGGACAGGACAAGCCGCGCCGGAAACGGCGGTTGCGGCTGCCGTTCACGGCCATGCAGGCGCTCGCCATGCTGCTCGGCCTGTTCCTGGTCGCCTTTGCCGGCTTCGCCATCTTCAACAAGGATCCGCTCGGCGGCGAGCCGATGACGCGGATCGCGATCCGCGACTCCAAGGCCACCGATGAGAAGCCCGCCGCCGAGGCGGCAGCGACCGGCCATGACCAGGAGAGCAGGCACGAGACCAAGCAGGCGCCCAAGGAGGCCGCCTCCGGTGAGCACAAGACTGTCACCATGATCGACGGCTCCACCGGCGCGCGCCACGACGTGGTGATCGGCGCCGGCGACGCCGCCGACAAGGGCGAAGCTGCCTCGGCAGCACCGGCCGTGATGGCCGGGATCGACCCCAAACTGCTGGAGAAGTCCCGCTACGGCATGATCCCGGTGATCGCCGGTGATCTGAAGCCGTTCAACGTCTATGCGGCGGAGGCCGACCGCGCCAAGGCCGCGAAAATGCCGGTGGTCGCGATCATGATCGGCGGCCTCGGCGTCGGCGCCGCCAAGACCACCGACGCGATCATGAAGCTGCCGCCGGCGGTGACGCTGGCCTTCACGCCCTATGGTTCCGAACCCGGCAAGCTGGCCGAGCGCGCCCGCGCCCAGCGCCACGAGATCTTCCTCCAGATCCCGATGGAGCCCTACGACTTCCCCGACAACGATCCCGGCCCGCAGACGCTGCTGACCTCGCTGAGCGTCGACCAGAACACCGACCGCCTGTACTGGCACCTGAGCCGGATGCAGGGCTATGCCGGCATCACCAATTTCATGGGCGCCCGCTTCGTGGCGACCGATGCGGCGATGCAGCCGGTCATCCGCGAGGCTTCCAAGCGCGGGCTCGGCTTCTTCGACGATGGTTCCTCGCCCCGCAGCATCGCACCCCAGGCCGCGGGTAGCCTGGCCGTGCCGTTCGGCAAGGGCGACATCGCCATCGACGCCGTGCCGACCCCGGCCGAGATCGACCGCGCCCTGAGCAAGCTGGAATCGACGGCACGGGAACGCGGCGTCGCCATCGGCACCGCTTCCGCCCTCCCCGTCTCGATCGAGCGGCTCGGTGCCTGGATCAAGACATTGAGCGACAGAGGTATCCTTTTGGTGCCATTGACAACCGCGATGCTGAAATCAAGATCCAGCTAAATCAACGAATTGGTACGGCGCGGGTCCGGCGGGGCCGGTCGAGCTTGACCAGCAGCACGCGAGAGGTTTGGTGGCATGGCGCGTTATGAGGATCTGCCCTACCGGACCTGCGTCGGTGTGATGCTGATCAACAACAAGGGACTGGTGTTCATCGGCCGCCGTGCCGGTGGCATCGAGCATGTCGACGAGACCCATGTCTGGCAGATGCCGCAAGGCGGCGTCGATCCCGGCGAGGACACCTGGGACGCCGCCAAGCGCGAGCTCTATGAGGAGACCAGCGTGCGCTCGGTCGAGCGGCTCGGCGAGGTCCCTGACTGGCTGATCTACGACATCCCGCGCACGGTCGCCGGACGCGCCTGGAAGGGACGCTACCGCGGCCAGCGCCAAAAATGGTTCGCGGTGCGCTTCACCGGCAAGGACAGCGAGATCAACGTCGCGAATCCCGGCGGCGGCCACAAGGCCGAGTTCGTGAACTGGCGCTGGGAGCCGATGAAGAACCTGACCGGGCTGATCATCCCGTTCAAGCGCCCGGTCTATGAGCGCGTGGTGAAGGAATTTTCCGCGCTGGCGGATGAATAAATCAAATTGTCATCCCGGCTTCGGTGCTAATGCATCGCCGGGATGACGATGAGAGATCCACACGTGACGAATGAAAAACCCTACCGTCCCAATGTCGGGATCGCGCTGTTCAATGCCGACGGCCGTGTGCTGATCGGCCATCGCTTCAAGGGCGACGGCCCTGAGACCATCCTGCCCGGCCTCGACTGGCAGATGCCGCAAGGCGGCGTCGACGAGGGCGAGAACCTGCGCGATGCGGCGATCCGCGAACTCTGGGAAGAGACCAGCGTCAAGAGCGCCGACTATCTCGGCGAGACAGATTGGTTCACCTACGAGTTCCCGCCCTATGACGGCCCACAGACCCACCGACTGGCGAAGTTTCGTGGCCAGCGCCAGAAATGGTTTGCGCTGCGCTTCACCGGCCGGGACGACGAGATCGATCCCTTGACGCCGCGCAACGGACAGCCCGCGGAGTTCGATGCCTGGCGCTGGGAAAATCTCGATCGGGTCGCCGATCTCGTGGTGCCGTTCCGCCGCGAGGTCTATCGCGGTGTGGCGCAGCAATTCGCGCCATTGGCGGCCAAAACGTAAAACGCCGAAAACAACCCCGAGCGCGCGCTAATTGGTCGGTCCCACCGTAAACGGGCCGATCGCGATCACGTGGCAGTCGCTGTCGTGCTTGACGCAGTCGGCGAGCGCACCGTTGACGGCGGCCTGCTCGTCCGCGGCTTTCAGGCCGAGGCCGGGGCGGCCGGCGGTGCCGACGGCGACCGCGTTCCAGCCCATGCCCTCGCCGAGCTTGCGCACCACCTCGTCGCGCGCGTCAGCCACGATCGAGGAATTGCTCGCGGCATGAAAGAAGCCGGTGACCTTGAGCACGGTTGGGATCGGCACGACGAAATTATCGTCGACCGCCACGATCATGCAGGCGACGCCTGCGATCGCGCCGCAGGATTCCAGCGAGCGCCGCGCCGTTTCGTCGACCGTCGACGCGCCGAACACCATGAAATATTGTCCGCCCGGACCGAGCGCGACCGAGCGCGATTTCGCCGCCGGAACATACATGTTCTCGACGCGGACTTTGGCCTGGTCGCGCAGCATCGGAAAGTCCTTCGTCACGAACGCACGCTCGGTCATGGCGTCGTGCCGGACCCAGGGCCGCGGCGGCATCGGCGGCCCGCTGTGCGTGTAGACGACATTGTTGCCGACCGCATAGAGCTCGCAGCGCCGCGGCGATTGCGCGGCGTCGGCGCGCTTCTGGCACTGGTCGAGCGCGGCATTGCGCGCGATATCCTCGTTCGGCTGGTTGATCGCGGAGCCGGTGAAGCCGCCGATGTTCAGGGCAAAGGCCTTGTAATCGCCGGCGGCGGAATATTCGTTGCTGAGATAACTGCGCAGGCGTTCGCCGATGAAGGGCACCGCGTCCACGGGGAATTTGCCGCCTGAGGTGGATGGCGGCGAGGGCATCGGCGTTGGCGTCGTGGCAGCCGCCGCGCTTTGGGTAGGCGTCGGCATGGGCATCGGCGCCTTCGCAGCCATCGTGGGCATTGGGCTCGGCGTGACCGTCGGCATCGGGCTCGGTGCCGTCGCGGCCACGGAGGAATTTTCCTTGGTGGTCTCGAGCTTGGTGAAATAGAGGAAGCCGCTAACGCCGATGGCGACGACGGAGACCACGCCGACCACCAGCGGCCACATCCAGTTCGGCGCGGGCGCTGCCTTCGCGACCTTCTTCAGCTGGGGCGTGGAGTAAGTGCCGTCCTCGCGCCTCATCGCCACCATGTAGGCGTGCACCGGCGTCGGGATGTTCTTGACCTCCTGCGCGCCGATATCGGCGAACTGCACCGACAGCTTGTTGGCGACCTGCTCGTGCACGGCGCGGGAGACGCAGATGCCGCCGACTTCGGCGAGGCCTTCGAGCCGCGCCGCGATGTTGACGCCGTCGCCCAGAAGGTCGCCGTTGCGCTCGACCACATCGCCGATGGTGATGCCGATGCGGAACGACATCTGCCGGCTCGGCGGATAGGCCATGTTGCGGGTCCGCAAGCTTTCCTGGATATCGATCGCGCAACGCACCGCGTCGACCGCGCTCGGGAACTCCGCAAGCACGGCATCGCCGGCGGTGTTGAAGATGCGACCGTTGGCCTTTGCGATAAAATCGTCGATGACTTCGCGGTAGGACGCCAAACGCCGCAGCGTCTCTTCCTCGTCTTCCGCGACCAGTCTTGAGTAACCGGCAATATCGGCCGCGAAAATCGCCGCGATCTTGCGTTTCATCTGCACCAGCCCTGGAACAAAGTTCGCGGGCAGAATGCCGCTATCGGCGGCGCGGTGCAACAAAGTTTCAGCGCCCGTCACGGCCATGACGAGCGCTGAACTTATTCAGGAATCTCGGTCGAGCCCGGAGTGGTCCCCGGGGCTTAGTGCATGGCCGTCGAGCTGACCTGCTGCTGGATGCTCTTGTAGTGATCGAGCCGCGCAATCGCGTTGTCGAGCTCGGAGCCTTCCTTTTCCTTCAGGCCCTCTTCCATCTCAGAGATGGTTTCGGCGAACTGGGCGCGATCGAGCTCGTCGAGCGAAGTCGCGACGTCGGCGAGCACGGTCAGGCCCTTTTCGGAGACTTCGGCGAGACCGCCGAGCACGATGACCTTCTGGTGCTTGGCGCCCGAGGTGATGGTGAGGATGCCGGGGCGGATCGCAGCCACGACCGGCGCATGACCCGCCAGCACGCCGAAATCACCCTCGACGCCGGGAATGTCGACCTGGTCGACTTCGCCCGAGAATGCGAGCTTTTCCGGAGAGACGAGATCGAAGTGGAAGGTGGCCATAACAAACCTGCGAATGGTGAGTAGCGAATGGCGAGTGGCAAAACAGGGAGCAGCGAGCCGCCACTCCCTATTCGCTATTCGCCAGCCTAAGCGGCCTCAGCCGCCAGCTTCTTGCCCTTCTCGATCGCCTCTTCGATGGTGCCGACCATGTAGAAGGCGGCTTCCGGCAAATGGTCATACTTGCCTTCGCAGAGGCCGCGGAAGCCCTTGATGGTGTCCGCGAGGTCGACGAACTTGCCGGGCGAGCCGGTGAAGATTTCGGCGACGTGGAACGGCTGCGACAGGAAGCGCTCGATCTTGCGGGCGCGGGCCACCGTCAGCTTGTCCTCTTCCGAAAGCTCGTCCATGCCGAGAATGGCGATGATGTCCTGGAGCGACTTGTAGCGCTGCAGCACCTGCTGGACCTGACGCGCGGTGTCGTAGTGCTCCTGACCGACGACGAGCGGCGAGAGCATGCGCGAGGTCGAGTCGAGCGGGTCCACCGCCGGATAGATGCCCTTTTCCGAGATCGCGCGGTTCAACACCGTGGTCGCGTCCAAATGCGCGAACGAGGTCGCGGGCGCCGGATCGGTCAAGTCGTCGGCCGGAACGTAAATGGCCTGCACCGAGGTGATCGAGCCCTTCTGGGTGGTGGTGATGCGCTCCTGGAGCGCGCCCATGTCGGTGGCGAGCGTCGGCTGATAACCCACCGCCGAAGGAATACGGCCGAGCAGCGCCGACACTTCAGAACCGGCCTGCGTGAAGCGGAAGATGTTGTCGACGAAGAACAGCACGTCCTGGCCCTGGTCGCGGAAATGCTCGGCGACGGTCAGACCGGTGAGGCCGACGCGGGCGCGGGCGCCGGGCGGCTCGTTCATCTGGCCGAACACCAGCGCGCATTTCGACTTCACGCTCGGATCCGGATTGTGCGGATCGGCGTTGACCTTGGACTCGATGAACTCGTGATAGAGGTCGTTGCCCTCGCGGGTACGCTCGCCCACGCCGGCGAACACGGAGTAACCGCCGTGCGCCTTGGCGACGTTGTTGATCAGCTCCTGAATCAGCACGGTCTTGCCGACGCCGGCGCCGCCGAACAGGCCGATCTTGCCGCCCTTCGCATACGGAGCAAGAAGATCGACGACCTTGATGCCGGTGACGAGAATTTCAGCTTCGGTGGACTGGTCGGTGTAGCTCGGCGCATCCTGGTGGATGGCGCGCTTGCCATCGGACTTGATCGGACCGGCTTCGTCGATCGGCTCGCCGATGACGTTCATGATGCGGCCGAGCGTGCCGTCACCCACCGGAACGGCGATCGGCTGGCCGGTGTCGGTCACTTCCTGACCGCGCACCAGACCCTCGGTCACGTCCATCGCGATCGTGCGCACGGTGGACTCACCGAGATGCTGCGCAACTTCCAGCACGAGGCGGATGTTGCCGTTCTTGGTTTCCAGCGAATTGAGAATGGCCGGCAAATGGCCCTCGAACTGCACGTCGACGACGGCGCCCATGACCTGGGTGACGCGACCGATCTGGTTAGCTGCTGTGGCCATGATTAGCTCTCCTTCGAAATTCTGGACTTGAACGACCGTCGTTGGGTTCGTGCGTCAGACCGCCTCGGCGCCGGAGATGATCTCGATCAGCTCCTTGGTGATCTGGGCTTGACGGGTTCGGTTGTAGATCTGGGTTTGCTTGCGGATCATTTCGCCGGCGTTGCGGGTGGCGTTGTCCATGGAGCTCATCTGCGCGCCATAGAACGATGCGTTGTTTTCCAGCAGCGCGCGGAAGATCTGCACCGCGATATTTCGCGGCAACAGGCCGGAGAGGAGTTCGTCCTCCTCGGGCTCGTACTCGTATGAGGTCGCCGGGCCGCTCGCGGCCTTTGCCTCGACGACCAGCGGGATGATCTGCTGCGCGGTGGGGATCTGTGCGATCACCGACTTGAACTGCGCGTAGAACAGCGTGCAGACGTCGAACTCGCCGGCGTCGAAACGGGCCAGCACCTTCTTGGCGATGTCCTCGGCGTTGACGAAGCCGAGCTGACGCACGCCGCGCAGGTCGAGATGCTCGACGATCTGCTTGTCGAACAGGCGGCGGAGCTGCTCATAGCCCTTGCGGCCGACGCAGAAGAATTTCACGTCCTTGCCTTGCGCGATCAGCGCCAGGGCACGCTCGCGCGCCAGGCGCACGATCGAGGAGTTGAAAGCGCCGGACAGGCCGCGCTCGCCGGTGCAGACCAGCAGCAAATGAACCTGGTCCCTGCCGGTGCCGGCGAGCAGCGCCGGCGCACCGGGCGAGCCCGCGGCGGCGCCGGCGATATTGGAGATCACCGCGCTCATCTTGTCGGCATAGGGTCGCGCCGCCTCGGCCGCTTGCTGGGCACGGCGCAATCTCGACGCCGCGACCATCTGCATGGCCTTGGTGATCTTCTGCGTCGCCTTGGTGGAGGCGATGCGGACGCGCATGTCTTTAAGTGACGCCATTCTTCGTTCACCCCGGCGGTTCGACGCAACGTCGGACCGCTAGCCTATCCCTGTCGCAATGCCCGGCCGGGCGCCGGGCACGCTTTTTATTGTCTTGCCTCTCGCGAAGCGGTCATGGCCGGGAGACCCGGCCACGCAGCATCAGGCAAAGCTCGTTACACAAAGCTCTTGGCGTAGCCTTCGACCACCGCCTTCAGCTTGGCCGCGCTGTCGTCGGAGAGATCGCGGCTGTCGCGGATCGCGTTGAGGATCTCGACGTTCTTGCCGCGCAGCAGCGAGAGCAGGCCGTCCTCGAACGCGCGCACCTTGTTGAGCGGCAGCGGATCGAGATAGCCGTTGGTGCCGGCCCAGATCACGCAAACCTGCTCTTCCATCTTCAGCGGCGCGAACTGCGGCTGCTTAAGGAGCTCGGTCAGGCGCGAGCCGCGGTTGAGCAGGCGCTGGGTCGAGGCGTCGAGGTCGGAGCCGAACTGCGCGAACGCCGCCATTTCGCGGTACTGCGCCAGCTCGCCCTTGATCTTGCCGGCGACCTTCTTGGTGGCCTTGGTCTGCGCCGAGGAGCCGACGCGCGACACCGACAGACCGACGTTCACCGCGGGACGGATGCCCTGGAAGAACAGGTCGGTTTCCAGGAAGATCTGGCCGTCGGTGATCGAGATGACGTTGGTCGGAATGTAGGCCGACACGTCGTTGGCCTGGGTTTCGATGACCGGCAGCGCCGTCAGCGAGCCGGAGCCCTGGTCCTTGTTCAGCTTCGCCGCGCGCTCGAGCAGGCGGGAATGCAGATAGAACACGTCACCCGGATAGGCTTCGCGACCCGGCGGGCGGCGCAGCAGCAGCGACATCTGGCGGTAGGCGACGGCCTGCTTGGACAGATCGTCATAGATGATGACGGCGTGCATGCCGTTGTCGCGGAAGTACTCGCCCATGGTGCAGCCGGTGAAGGGCGCGATGTACTGCATCGGCGCCGGATCCGAAGCGGTCGCAGCGACGATGATCGAGTATTCGAGCGCGCCCTGCTCTTCCAGCACCTTCACGAACTGGGCGACGGTCGAACGCTTCTGGCCGATCGCGACGTAGACGCAATACAGCTTGATGTTCTCGTCGGTCTGCGCGTTGAGCGGCTTCTGGTTCAGGATGGTGTCGAGCGCGATCGCGGTCTTGCCGGTCTGACGGTCGCCGATGATCAGCTCGCGCTGACCGCGGCCGATCGGGATCAGGGCGTCGATCGCCTTGAGGCCGGTCGCCATCGGCTCGTTCACCGATTTGCGCGGAATGATGCCGGGCGCCTTGACGTCGACGCGCATGCGCTTGTCGGCCACGATCGGGCCCTTGCCGTCGATCGGGTTGCCGAGCGCGTCGACGACGCGGCCGAGCAGACCCTTGCCGACCGGCGCGTCCACGATGGCGCGGGTGCGCTTGACGGTCTGGCCTTCCTTGATCTCGCGGTCGCCGCCAAAAATAACGATACCAACGTTGTCGGTTTCGAGGTTCAGCGCCATGCCGCGGGTGCCGTTCTCGAACTCGACCATTTCACCGGCCTGGACGTTATCCAGACCGTAGACGCGAGCGATACCGTCGCCGACGGACAGCACCTGTCCGACTTCGGAGACTTCAGCTTCCTGGCCGAAATTCTTGATCTGGTCCTTGAGGATCGCGGAAATTTCCGCGGCGCGGATGTCCATCAGCCTGCCTCTTTCATCGCGTGCTTGATCGAATTGAGTTTGGTGCGAAGCGAACTATCGATCATGCGGCTGCCAAGCTTGACCACGAGGCCACCGATGATCGAGGGATCGACTTTCACGTTGAGCGCGACGTCCTTGCCGGTCACCGACTTCAGGGCAACCTTGAGGGCGTCGAGATTCTTGTCCGAGAGCGCCTCCGCCACGGTGACGTCCGCGGTCGCCTCGCCCTTGAATTTGGCGACGAGGGCGCGGTAGGCGCGGATGACGTCAGTCACCACGAACAGGCGGCGGTTGGCGGTCAGGACTTTGAGGAAATTGGCGGAGATGCCGGCGATGCCGACCTTGTCCAGCACGGCCGAGAGGGCCCTGGACTGGGCCTCGGCCGCGAAAACCGGGCTGCGGACGAGGCGCTTCAGGTCAGCGCTTTCATTCAGCAGGGCCTCGAATTTCTCGAGGTCGGCTTTGACCTCGTCGACCAATTTCTGGTCGCGGGCCAATTCAAACAAGGCCGTTGCATAACGACCCGACACACCTGAAACGGACGTATTTTCTGCAGCCACAGACGCGCTCTTTTAGCTGTCAAATTCGCAAGGGAAAAACCGTCGCCACAAAGCGGCGCCTAGCGATCCAAGCCCTTGGAATTCAAGCGGGACTTCGATTTTCGGCCGACACGGGACGTGCCGGGACCGTTAAAATCGCGGCTTTGCTAACATAGCAGGCGCGCACGTGCAACATGACGCCAAAGTAAAGGCGCCGCGATCTCTCGCCAGTTCGTCGCAGCTCGCGACATCTTCATGATGACCTGCCGCGCCACGGAATTGACGCAAGCGTTTACAGCGGCGTCCGGCCGGCTCGTTCCTGCCCTCAGCGCATAGCGGCCATGAACACAGCTCGCAGAGGCGTGAGGCGGCACTGGCGCGCTTCACCCGCCGAATACTTACCCAATTCTAAACGAGTTTAGCGATGACTTAATTCTACAGTATTCGTAAGTATTCGAAGAGTTAATAAATCGGTAAAATGGAAGATAGCGGAACATTGGTTGATTACCAGAGCCGGCAACAAGATGTCTCACCAAGACGCGGAATCGATTTACTGCCCAATTCATGCCTCATTGCCAAACCAAACGCCAATCCGCTCACAAACTGATGAGGGCTCCACTGGCCACATATGTGGCAATACTAGCGTAGGGACCACTAAATGCTGTCTTTGAAGATGTTGGGCTCCGTGACCCGGCCGCGTACAGCGATCGCTTTTGTCGCCGCAACTCTCCTCGTTGGTGGAACTGCCACTGAAGCTTCCGCCAAATCCAGGCATCACCGGTATCACCACCACGCCCAGAACGATTCCAGCTCCGACTGGCGCAACGCCAATGCGTCCATGACGCCGTCGTCGGGCACCGGACGCTCTTTCTCCGGCATGGCCTCGTTCTACGGCAACGAATCCGGCAGCAGGACTGCGTCGGGCCAGCGCTTCAACCAGAACGCCATGACCGCAGCGCACCGTTCGCTGCCGTTCGGCACCAAGCTGCGCGTCACCCATGGCGGCTCGAGCGTCATCGTCACCATCAATGACCGTGGCCCGTTCGTGCGCGGCCGTGTGCTCGACCTCTCGACGGGCGCTGCCCGCGCCATCGGCCTCACCGGCGCCGGCGTCGGCCGCGTCACCGCGGAAGTCGTCTCCTAACGGCGCGAGTCGCGTGAAATAAGCCCGCCGTCTTGGGGGACGGCGGGCTTATTGTTTGCTCTGCCGCCACTGCGAGCGCAGCGAAGCAATGACGGGGGTGGCGCGGGGCCTACAAAAAGCTCTGCGGATCGACGTCCACCTCTAACTTCTGATTGCCCTTCGGCTTCGGGCAGACCGCGAGCCAGTTGCGCAAATAGTCCGACAGATCAAAGCCGCGCGCCGATTTCACCAGGATGCGGAAGCGGTAGCGGCCCTTGATCACGGCGAGCGGGGCTTCCGCCGGCCCCAGCACCACCACGCGCTCGTCGCGCGGCGCGAGCGCAACGAGGCGGCGGCCAAAGCCTTCGGCGCTCGGCCGGTCGCCAGCGGAGATGATCAGGCTCGCCAGCCGTCCGAACGGCGGATAGAGCGTGCGCTCGCGCAGGTCGATCTCGCTGTCGTAGAAGGCCTCGCGGTCGCAGGCGATCAGCGCCTTCATCACGGGATGGTCGGGCTGATGGGTCTGGAGATAGCCGACGCCGCGGCCCTGCTCGCGTCCGGCGCGGCCGATCACCTGGTTGAGCAATTGCCAGGTGCGTTCGGACGCGCGCGGATCGCCGTTGCTCAAGCCCAGATCCGCATCGACCACGCCGACCAGATTAAGCCGCGGGAAATTGTGACCCTTGGCGACAAGCTGCGTACCGATGATGATGTCGACGCGGCCTTCGGCGATGTCGTTGAGCTCACTGCGCATCGTCTCGATCGAGGTGATGAGATCGCTCGACAGCACCATGGTGCGTGCTTCAGGGAACAGCGCCGCCGCCTCTTCCTGCAAGCGCTCCACGCCGGGCCCGACCGCGACAAGCGATTCCTCGGCTGCGCAGTGCGGACAGGTCTGCGGCCGTGGCATCGAGAAACCGCAATGGTGACAGACCAGCCGCTGGCGGAAACGATGATCGACCAGCCAGGCATCGCAGATGGTGCAGGCGAAGCGATGACCGCAGGCGCGGCACAGCGTCAGCGGTGCATAGCCGCGGCGGTTTAGGAACAGCAGCGCCTGCTCGCGTTTCTCGATCGCGATCCTGATCTCGGAGGCCAGGCGCGGCGAGATATAGCGGCCGCGCGCGGGCGGCTCGCGGCGCATGTCGATGGCCTCGATATGCGGCATGTGCTGGCCGCCGAACCGCGAGGGGAGCGCGATGCGCTGATAGCGGTTCTTGCGCGCGTTGACTTCGGACTCGACCGATGGCGTGGCTGAGGCCAGCACGACCGGGATCTTGGCGATATGGGCGCGCACCACCGCCATGTCGCGGGCGTGATAATGCACGCCCTCGTCCTGCTTGTAGGCCTGGTCGTGCTCTTCATCGACCACGATCAGCCCGAGATTGGCGTAAGGCAGAAACAGCGCCGAGCGCGCGCCGACCACGACCGGCGCGGTACCTTCGGAGATCGCGGCCCAATTGCGCGCGCGGGTGCGCGGCGTCAGCTCGGAATGCCATTCGATCGGCCGCACGCCAAAGCGCTGCGCGAAGCGATCGAGGAACTGGCCGGTCAGCGCGATCTCCGGCATCAGGATCAGGGTCTGCTTGCCGCGGCGGATGACCTCTGCAATCGCCTCGAAATAGACCTCGGTCTTGCCCGAGCCGGTGACGCCATCGAGCAGCGCGACGTGAAAGGTGCCATTGGCGGCAAGCGCGCGCATCGCATCGACCCCGGCGCGCTGGAGCGGCGAAAAATCCGGCTGGCCGAAATCCGGATCGGGTGCCGGCGGCGGTGGCGGCGGCGGCATCGGCTCGACCGTGAGCGTGCCCTCGTCGACGAGGCCGTCGATCACGCCCCCCGAGACGCCGGCTTCCTTGGCGGCCTCGGATTTGCCGTGCAGCAGCCGGTCCGACAGCACCTCCATCACGCGTTGCCGCGCCGGCGTCAGCCGCTTCGGGGGATCGCCGACCAGGCGCACGCCGGCGCGTACCCGCTCGGGGCCGAGTTTCTCGCCCATCCGCAGGCACATGCGCAACACCATGCCGCGCGGGCTCAGCGTGTAATTCGCGACCCAGTCGACCACCGCGCGCAGCTCGGGTTTCAGGGGCGGGACATCGAACTTCTCGGTGACGTCCTTCAGCCGGTTATGCAGGCGCGGATCGGGATTGGCGTTTTCCGCCCAGACCACCGCGAGCACCTCGCGCGGACCGAGCGGCACGCCGATGAGATCGCCGGCCTTCAGCTCCATTCCGCGCGGCACCTTGTAGGAATAGGTCTGGTCGAGCGCGACCGGCACCAGCACGTCGACCATGCGGGTCGCGTTGGCGGAGGCGGCGTTGCTGCGCGTCGAATGATCCATGAATGGAGAATCGGAACCTTGGGGTCTTGAAGCTAGCGCGCGGAGGCGGCCTTAGCGAACAGTAAACGGGTGTGATGCGATATACTGTGCGGAATCACCACGTCCAGAGCTCATGAGCAAAGCGGCCGCCCCACAAATCGAGCTCGCCAGCGCCGATCCGTCGATCGCGCAGGAGATGACGCGCTGGCTGTCGCATCTCGGCTCCGAACGGCGGCTGTCGCCGAAGACGCTGGAGGCCTATGGCCGCGACCTGCGGCAGTGCCTGGATTTCCTCAGCAATCATTGGGGCGAGCGCGTGACGCTCAAGCGCTTCGCCGCGCTCGAAGCCACCGACATTCGCGCCTTCATGGCCATGCGCCGCGCCGACGATATTGCCGGCCGCTCGCTGATGCGCGCGCTGGCGGGCCTGCGCTCGTTCGGTCGTTTTTTGGAACGCGAGGGCAAAGGCAAGGTCGGCGCCTTGTCGGCCATCCGCGCGCCGAAGGTCGCAAAAACCCTGCCGAAGCCGATCCAGATGGCGGCGGCAAAACGTCTGGCTGATGCCGACGAGCGCGCCGGTGAGGACCGCGAGACCTGGATATTGGTGCGCGATGCCGCCGTGATGGCTCTCTTGTATGGCTCCGGCCTGCGCATCTCCGAAGCGCTCGGCCTGAAGCGCCGCGAGGTGCCGCGGGCCGGCGAAGGCGACGTGCTGATCGTCACCGGCAAAGGCAACAAGACCCGCATGGTGCCGGTGCTGCAAAACGTGCTGGCGCTGATCGACGAGTACGTCGCGACGTGCCCGTATGCGCTGCCCCCCGAGGGCCCGATCTTCCTTGGCGCGCGCGGCGGGCCGCTGAGCCCGCGGATCATCCAGCTCGCAATGGAGCGGCTGCGCGGCGCGCTCGGCCTGCCCGACAGCGCCACGCCGCACGCGCTGCGGCATTCCTTTGCCACGCACCTGTTGTCGCGCGGCGGCGATCTGCGCGCGATCCAGGAATTGCTCGGCCATTCCTCGCTCTCGACCACGCAGATCTACACCGGCATCGATTCCGAGCGGCTGCTGGAAGTCTATGCGAGCGCGCATCCACGGCGGTGACACACTGACGTCATAACGACCTTGCCTCTTGCGCAGGCCGCGCGGTTCGGTCAATCGTTGCGGAACCAAGGCGGGAGGGAAGTTATGAGCGCACAAGAAAGCATGGAGCATGCGGAGCATGCCGAGCACGCATCAGGCGAGAACAGGAAGATCGCCCTTCTGATCGCCGTGCTGGCGCTGTTCCTGGCGATTTCGGAAACGCTCGGCAAGGGTGCCCAGACCGAATCGATCAGCAAGAACGTCGAGGCCTCCAACCTCTGGGCCTTCTTCCAGGCCAAGAGCATTCGCCGCACCGTGGTGCAGACCGCCGCCGAGGGGGCGAAGCTGATCACCGCGCCGGACGACGCCGCCAAGGCCGCCGTGCAGAAGCAGATCGACGACTGGCAGAAGACCGCGGCGCGCTATCGCTCGGAGCCCGAGACCGGCGAAGGCACCGAGCAACTCGCCGAGAAGGCCAAGCACGCCGAGCATGAGCGGGACGAGGCCACCGCGAAGTATCATCATTTCGAGCTTGCTTCGGCAGCGTTCCAGATCGGCATCGTGCTGGCCTCGGCGACCATCATCACCGGCATGATCGCGCTCGCTTATATCAGCGGCCTGCTCACGCTCGCCGGCCTTGCGATGACCATACTTGGCGCGTGGTGGCCGCACCTGCTGCATCTAGGGTAGGGCAACTTATTTCGCCGTAAGCGTTCAGCGCGCTTCGTGCACGCTCTTGCGAAAGCGCTGGATCAGGCGGAGCGTGCGGGAGGACCAGCCTTCGCCGTTGCCGCGGATGAAATCCTTGATGCGCTGCTTGATCGGGTCGACGAGTTCAGAGGCCTTGGCGCGCAGCTTCAGCACCAGCTCATAAAGCCGTTCGAACCAAGCCATCTCCAACAGCTTGTCGCGCGTGACGTCGAAGACGAAGGCGGTGACGCCGACGCCGAGCATCTTTGCGAACAGGATCGTGAACACCGCGCTGGTCCAGTATTCATGCGTGAGCAGCCACAGGCCGACCAGCTTGAGCGGAAACAGCGGGATGATCGGGACCGCGAACACGATCAGCGTCATGGCCGGCGACAGCGCATCGACGCGATCCGACAGCCATTGCTTGAACCTCGCAAGCGGAATGATGGCGACAGCCCGCGCGACGATCGGTTCGCAATGGTCCCACAGCCAAGCTTCGATCAAAAAGATGATCGCCAGCAGGACCCAGACCGGTTGAAGAAGGCGGCGCAGCATGTGTTGTCCCGCCCGATTCGGCTCGGGGCGTAACCTACATATGGATGGCCCGCTTGCCGACTGCAAGCGCGGCTTCCTTGATGGCTTCCGAGCGGGTCGGATGCGCGTGGCAGGTGCGAGCGAGATCTTCCGCACTGCCACCAAACTCCATGAGAACGGCTGCTTCATGGATCATTTCACCGGCTTCAATACCGATAATGTGCACGCCGAGCACGCGATCGGTTTTCGCATCTGCGAGAATTTTCACAAAGCCGTCGGTGGTCTGATTCACCTTGGAACGGCCATTCGCGGTAAAGGGAAACTTCCCGACCGTATAAGCCACACCCGCCTGCTTCAGTTCCTCCTCGGTCTTGCCGACGGAGGACACTTCCGGCGTGGTATACACGACGCCAGGGATAACATCGTAGTTCACGTGGCCGGCCTGGCCTGCGATGATCTCCGCGACCGCGACGCCTTCATCCTCGGCCTTGTGCGCGAGCATGGGGCCGGCGACGACGTCGCCGATGGCATAGACGCCCTTCAGGCTGGTGGCGAAATGCGGATCGATCTGCACGCGGCCGCGATTGTCCAGCGCAATGCCGGCTTCCTTCAGGCCGAGCCCGTCGGTGTAGGGCACGCGGCCGATGCAGACGAGCACGACGTCGGCTTCCAGCGTCTCCGCAGCACCGCCGGCGGCGGGTTCGATGGTCGCCTTCAGCGTCTTGCCGGAGGTGTCGACTCCGGTGACCTTGGCGCCGAGCTTGAATGCAAAGCCCTGCTTCTCGAGGATGCGCTGGAATTGCTTGGCGATCTCGCCGTCCATGCCGGGCAGGATGCGATCGAGGAATTCGACGACGACGACTTCGGCGCCGAGACGATGCCAGACCGAGCCGAGCTCGAGCCCGATCACGCCGGCGCCCACGATCAGAAGCTTGCCGGGGACCTTGTCCAGCGACAGCGCGCCGGTCGAGGACACGATGCGCGTCTCGTCGATCTCGATGCCCTTCAGCCGCGCGATGTCCGAGCCGGTGGCGATCACGATGCTCTTGGTCTCGATCACTTGCGACTTGCCGTCGGCGGCGACTTCCACCTTGCCGGTGCCGAGGATCTTGGCGGTGCCTTTCAGCACGTCGACCTTGTTCTTCTTCATCAGGAACTCGACGCCCTTGACGTTGCCGTCGATGCCCTGCTGCTTGAAGTTCATCATCGCCGGAAGCTCGAGCTTCGGCGTGGAGACGGACACGCCCATCTTGGCGAAGGAATGCGTGGCTTCCTCGAACATTTCGGACGCATGCAGCAGCGCCTTCGACGGCATGCAGCCGACATTGAGACAGGTGCCGCCGAGGGTCGCGTTCTTTTCCACGACGGCGACTTTCATGCCGAGCTGGCTTGCGCGCACCGCGCAGACATAACCGCCAGGTCCGGTGCCGATGACGACGAGATCGTAGGTAGCCATGAGAGAAAGTCCCGTAGGTTTAGCGTGAAAAGACGTGTCAGCGTCCGCCGGACACATCGAGAATGGCTGAGGTGACGTAGGAAGCATCGTCCGACATCAGCCAGACGATGGCTTTGGCGATTTCCTCGGCGGCGCCGACGCGCTTCATCGGCACCAGATGGGCCAGACGATGATGCCGATCGGGCTCGCCGCCAGCGGCGTGGATTTCGGTGTCGATCAGGCCGGGACGGATGCCCGCGACGCGAATGCCTTCGCCGGCGACCTCATAACCCAGGCCGATGGTGAAGGAATCGATCGCGCCCTTGGACGCCGCATAATCGACATAGGTATTGGGCGCGCCGAGCCTGGCAGCAACCGATGACAGATTGACGATGACGCCGCCCTTGCCGCCGTGCTTGGTCGACATCCGCTTCACGGCCTCGCGCGCGCAGAGGATGGAGCCGGTGACGTTGACCGCCATCACGCGCTGGATGCGCTCGGCCGACATCTCGTCGACGCGCACGCCGCTCTTGCCGACGATGCCGCCATTGTTGACGAGCGCCCCGAGCGTGCCGAACTTGTCCGCTTCCTTGAACAGCGCGAGGATATCGCTTTCCTCGGCGACATCGCACTTCACCGCGATGGCCTTGCCGTTGCTGGCCTCGATCAGGCTGACCACCTCGTCGGCGGCCTTCTTGTTGCTGGCATAGCCGACGACGACGCGGAAGCCGCGCGCGGCCGCGGCAAGCGCAGTCGCGCGACCGATGCCGCGGCTGCCGCCGGTGATGACAACGACTTTATCCGTCACGCGCGCCTCCAAGATTCGACACACGCCGTCGCACCAAAGGGCGACGGCGCTTGCAGAGCATCAGCGATCAGAGATCGAGCACCAGGCGCGCCGGATCTTCCAGGCTCTCCTTGACGCGAACCAGGAAGGTCACGGCTTCCTTGCCGTCGATGACGCGGTGATCGTAGGACAGCGCCAGATACATCATCGGACGAACCTCGACCTTGCCGCCGATCGCCATCGGACGTTCCTGGATCTTGTGCATGCCCAAAATGGCGGACTGCGGCGCGTTCAGGATCGGGGTCGACATCAGCGAGCCGTAGATGCCGCCATTGGTGATGGTGAAGGTGCCACCCTGCATCTCGTCGATCTTGAGCTGACCATCGCGGGCGCGGCGGCCGAAATCGGCGATACCCTTCTCGATGTCGGCGATCGACTTGTTGTCGCAGTCGCGCACCACCGGCACGACGAGGCCCTTGTCGGTGCCGACGGCGACGCCGATGTGATAGTAGTTCTTGTAGATGAGGTCGGTACCGTCGATCTCGGCGTTGACGGCCGGAATATCCTTCAGCGCCTGCACGACGGCCTTGGTGAAGAAGCCCATGAAGCCGAGCTTCGAGCCGTGCTTCTTCTCGAATGCATCCTTGTAGTGGGCGCGCAGCGCCATGACGTTGGTCATGTCGACCTCGTTGAAGGTCGTGAGCATGGCCGCAGTGTTCTGCACGTCCTTGAGGCGGCGCGCGATGGTCTGGCGCAGCCGGGTCATCTTGACGCGCTCTTCGCGGGCGGCGTCATCGGCCGGCGACGGTGCACGAACCTGGACGGCGGCAGCGGGCTGGTTGACCGGGGTCGGCGCGGAGGCCGCACGCTCGATCGCGGCGAGCATGTCGCCCTTGGTGACGCGGCCGTCCTTGCCGGAGCCCGGAACGGTGGAAGCGTCGATACCAGTCTCGGCGGAAAGTTTTCGCACGGAGGGGGCGAGCGGGGCGTCGGCCGGCGGCGCCTTCGGCGCGCTAGGCGCCGGCGCGGGAGCAGCAACCGCAGTGGCCGGAGCAGCGGCAGCGGGCTTCGCGGGAGCAGCAGCCGGCTTGGCAGCGCCAGCGGCGCCTTCCGTGATCTGGCCGAGCAGCGCGCCGACCGCAACGGTCGTGCCATCGGCGGCGACGATCTCGCTCAGCGTGCCAGCGGACGGCGCCGGGACCTCGATGGTGACCTTGTCGGTCTCGAGCTCCACCAAGGGCTCGTCGACGGCGACGGCGTCGCCCGCCTTCTTGAACCAGCGGCCGATGGTGGCCTCGGTGACGGATTCGCCGAGCGTCGGCACACGAATTTCAGTCATGGTCTTTTCCTTAAGGAGATCGCCAATGCGGTCATGAATTCCGGGTGTCACGGCCGAGGAAAAGCAGGCCATCCAGCAAGCCGGGACGTTCGCATTCACGAGGACGTCACGACTTACTGGATGTCCCGCTTTTTGGGCGGGGCATGACGCAGTTCGAAAAAGTTCAGCTCAATGCTTCGTCCAGGAACGCCTTCAGCTGCGCCTGATGCTTGGACATCAGACCAGTGGCGGTCGCGGCGGAAGCGGCGCGGCCGACATAACGCGGACGCCGGCTCGCACCGTTCACCTGGTTCAGCACCCATTCCAGATACGGCTCGATGAAGTGCCACGCACCCATGTTGCGCGGCTCTTCCTGGCACCAGATCACCTCGGCCTTCTTGAAGCGCGACAGCTCGGCCACCAGCGCCTTCAGCGGCACCGGATAGAGCTGCTCGACGCGCATCAGGTAGATGTCGTCGATACCGCGCTTCTCGCGCTCCTCAAAGAGGTCGTAATAAACCTTGCCGGAGCACAGCACGATGCGGCGGATCTTGTCGTCCGGAACGAGCTTGGTCGCCTCGGTCGGCTGCATCTGGGCGTCATCATAGAGGATGCGGTGGAACGTCGTTCCCTTCGCGAGCTCCTCCAGACGCGACACAGCGCGCTTGTGGCGCAGCAGTGACTTCGGCGTCATCACGATCAGCGGCTTGCGGATCTCGCGATGCAGCTGGCGGCGCAGCACGTGGAAGTAGTTCGCCGGCGTGGTCGGATAGACCACCTGCATGTTGTCTTCCGCGCACATCTGCAGATAACGCTCGAGACGCGCCGAGGAGTGCTCCGGTCCCTGCCCCTCATAGCCGTGCGGCAACAGGCAGACGAGGCCGGACATGCGCAGCCATTTGCGCTCACCCGAGGAGATGAACTGGTCGAACACGACCTGCGCGCCGTTGGCGAAGTCGCCAAACTGGGCTTCCCACAGCGTCAGCGTGTTCGGCTCCGCAAGCGAATAGCCGTATTCGAAGCCGAGCACGGCTTCTTCCGACAGCAGCGAGTTGATGACCTCGTAATGGCCCTGCTCGTTGCCGAGATGGTTGTACGGCGTGTAACGGCTCTCGTCCTCCTGGTCGATCAGGACCGAGTGACGCTGCGAGAAGGTGCCGCGCTCGGAATCCTGGCCCGACAGGCGGACATGGCGGTTCTCGTTGAGCAGCGTGCAGAACGCCAGCGCCTCGCCGGTCGCCCAGTCGATGCCGGCGCCGGTGTCGATCGCCTTCGAGCGGTTCTCGAGGAAACGCTGGATGGTGCGATGAACGCGGAAACCGTCCGGCACCTTGGTGATCTTGCGGCCGATGTCCTTCAGCGCGGCGATGTCGACGCCGGTGACGCCGCGCCGCGCATCCTCTTCCTGGTCAGCGATCTTGAAGCCGGCCCATTTGCCGTCGAGCCAGTCGGCCTTGTTCGGCTTGTAGGAGGTGCCGGCCTCGAACTCGGCATCGAGCCGCGCACGCCAGTCGGCCTTGGCCTTGTCGACCTCGCCCACGGTCATCACGCCTTCGCTGATCAGGCGGCGGGCGTAGAGCTCCAGCGTCGTCGGATGAGCCGCGATCTTCTTGTACATCACCGGCTGGGTGAAAGCCGGCTCGTCGCCCTCGTTATGGCCATGCCTGCGGTAGCAGAACATGTCGATGACGACGGGCTTGTGGAATTTCTGCCGGAATTCGGTCGCGACCTTGGCCGCGAATACGACGGCCTCCGGATCGTCGCCGTTCACGTGGAAGATCGGCGCGTCGATCATCTTCGCCACGTCCGACGGATACGGCGAGGAGCGCGAGTAACGCGGATAGGTGGTGAAGCCGATCTGGTTGTTGACGATGAAGTGCACGGAGCCGCCGGTTCGGTAGCCCTTCAGGTCCGACAGGCCGAAGCATTCCGCGACAACACCCTGGCCGGCAAATGCCGCGTCGCCATGCATCAGAAGCGGCATCACCGAAATGCGCTGGTCCGGCGGATCGCCGTGCTGGTCCTGCTTGGCGCGGACCTTGCCGAGCACCACGGGATCGACGATCTCGAGATGCGAGGGATTTGCGGTGAGCGACAGATGGATGCGGTTGCCGTCGAACTCGCGGTCCGAAGACGCGCCGAGATGATACTTGACGTCGCCGGAGCCTTCGACCGCGTCGGGATTGGCTGAGCCGCCCTTGAATTCGTGGAACAGGGCGCGATGGGCCTTGCCCATCACCTGTGTCAGCACGTTGAGGCGGCCGCGATGCGGCATGCCGACCACGACTTCCTTCACGCCGAGATTGCCGCCGCGCTTGATGATCTGCTCGAGCGCCGGGATCAGCGATTCAGCGCCGTCGAGACCGAAGCGCTTGGTGCCGGTGAATTTGGTGTCGCAGAATTTCTCGAAGCCTTCGGCTTCGACCAGCTTCATCAGGATGGCGCGGCGACCTTCGCGGGTGAACGAGATCTCCTTGTCCAGCCCTTCGATGCGCTCCTGGATCCAGGCCTTCTGCGCAGCGTTGCTGATATGCATGAACTCGACGCCGAGCGTCTGGCAGTAGGTGCGCTCGCAGAGCGCGGTGATTTCGCGCAAGCTGGCGTATTCGAGGCCGAGCACGTGATCGAGGAAGATCTTGCGGTCGAAATCGGCTTCGCTGAAACCATAGGTGCGGGGGTCGAGCTCTTCGCGGTTGCGCGGGGCCTCGATGCCGAGCGGATCGAGCTTGGCGTGGAAATGGCCGCGCATGCGGTAGGAGCGGATCAGCATCAGGGCGCGGACGGAGTCGCGCGTAGCCTGGAGCAGGTCGGCGGAGGAGAAATCGGCCCCCTTGTCGCCGCCCTTGGCCTGCGCCTTGGCGGCAATCTTGGCGCCGACCGCCTTCTCGACTTCAGCCCAATTGCCGTCGAGGGCGGAGGTCAAATCGTCCTGTGGGGTCAGCGGCCAGTTGGCGCGCTCCCAGGACGGGCCTTTGGCGTTCTTGCCGATGTCGCCGGGCTGGTCATTGAGGCTCTTGAAGAACTCCTGCCACTCGGCGTCGACCGAGGACGGGTCCTTCTCGTAGCGGGCGTAGATTTCGTCGATGTAGGTGGCGTTGGTGCCCTGCAAAAAGGAAGAGAGGGCAAAGGCTGCGTTCGCGTCCTGGCGAGACATACTTGAGTTCCTGGCGATTTCGGTTCGCGCATAACAAACGGCGCTGGCGCTGAGCTCCCCCGGCAGAGGCTCAGCGCGACAGGCACCATTTACCCTATTTGCTGCGAAACTTCGCCCGGAAAATCACGAAGAACTGAATTAGCCCTTCAATTTTTCGGCAAGCGTATGCCCGAGGCGGGCGGGAGACGGGGACACTGTAATCCCTGCCGATTTCATCGCGTCGGTCTTGGAACCGGCGTCGCCCTTGCCGCCCGAGATGATCGCACCGGCATGGCCCATGCGGCGGCCGGGAGGTGCGGTCACGCCGGCGATGAAACCGACCATCGGCTTGGTGCGGCCGCGCTTGGCCTCGTCCTTGAGGAACTGGGCGGCATCCTCCTCGGCGGAACCGCCGATCTCGCCGATCATGATGATCGACTCGGTCTTGGGGTCGGCGAGCAGCATTTCCAGCACGTCGATGAACTCGGTTCCCTTGACCGGGTCGCCGCCGATGCCGACCGCGGTGGTCTGGCCGAGGCCTTCCTGGGAGGTCTGGAACACCGCCTCATAGGTCAGGGTGCCCGAGCGGGAGACGATGCCGACGCTGCCGGTCTTGAAGATGTTGGCCGGCATGATGCCGATCTTGCACTCGCCGGCGGTCATGACGCCCGGGCAGTTCGGCCCGATCAGGCGCGACTTGGAGCCGGCGAGCGAACGCTTCACGCGCACCATGTCGATCACCGGAATGCCTTCGGTGATGCAGACGATCAGCGGGATCTCGGCGTCGATGGCTTCGCAGATCGCATCCGCAGCACCCGGCGGTGGCACGTAGATCACGGAGGCATCCGCGCCGGTCTTCTCACGCGCCTCGCGCACGGTGTCGAACACCGGCAGGTTCAGATGCGTCGCGCCGCCTTTGCCGGGCGAGGTGCCGCCAACCATCTTGGTGCCGTAGGCGATCGCGGCCTCGGAGTGGAAGGTGCCGTTCTTGCCGGTAAAGCCCTGGCAGATGACCTTGGTGTTCTTGTCGATCAGGATGGACATGAGGACTGCTTTCGCGAAACTAACAGAGTGAGAGGTCAGTGGATGCGGCGGTAGACGCCGGTGAGAACGTCAGCCCAGCCTTCCGCGTCCGGCGAGAACTGGATCTTCAACGCGTAGGAATTGTCGTCGATGATTTCGTAGACGTGGCGCGCATTGCCGCGGAGCGAGCCGCGCACCAGCGTCAGGGTCTTGCCGACCCAGCCGCCGGAGGCGGGCGAGGGCGGCGTGTAGCCGAGCGAATCGTACCAGAACAATTTGTAGGTCCGGTCGTCGCGGTCGTAGGTGAAGATGCCGTGGGTGGCGAAGATCTGCTTGCCGTCACGCATCTGCACCGAGTCCTGGATCAGATAGAAGCCGTTGAGATCCATACGCGCCACGGTGTGCGAGGTCGCGGGCCCGCCCGCGGTCCAGCGCGACGGGAAGACCACCTCTTCGCCATTCCATTCGCCGGCGAACGCGGCAAGGCGCGCGTGCTCCGGCAGCGGGGATGATGCGGCGAGATGGTCTTGGGTCATGGCCTTAGCCTCCCTTGACGGCCTTCACGATCTTCTGCGCGGCGTCGTCGAGATTGTCGGCCGGCACCACGTTCAGGCCGGATTCACGGATGATCTTCTTGCCCAGTTCGACATTGGTGCCTTCGAGACGGACCACCAGCGGCACGCTGAGGCCAACCTCGCGCACGGCGGCCGTGACACCCTCGGCGATCACGTCGCACTTCATGATACCACCGAAGATGTTGACCAGGATGCCCTTCACGTTGGGGTCCGCGGTGATGATCTTGAAGGCGGCCGCAACCTTCTCCTTGCTGGCGCTGCCGCCGACGTCGAGGAAGTTCGCCGGCGCCATGCCGTAGAGCTTGATGATGTCCATCGTCGCCATGGCGAGACCGGCGCCGTTGACCATGCAGCCGATATTGCCGTCGAGCGTGACGTAGTTGAGGTCGTATTTCGACGCCTCGATTTCCTTGGCGTCTTCCTCGGTCTCGTCGCGCAGCGCGAGCACCTCGGGATGACGGAACAGCGAATTGTCGTCGAACGACACCTTGGCGTCGAGCACGCGGAGCTGGCCCTGCTTGGTCACCACCAGCGGGTTGATCTCCAGCATCGACATGTCCTTGGCGACGAACGCCGCATAGAGCTGCGCGGTGAGCTTCTCGGCCTGCTTGGCAAGGTCGCCGGAGAGCTTCAGCGCGTTCGCAACGGTGCGGCCGTGGTGGCCCATGATGCCGGTCGCGGGATCGACAGAGAAGGTGACGATTTTCTCAGGGCTGTTGTGCGCGACGTCCTCGATGTTGACGCCGCCCTCGGTCGACACCACGAAGGAGACACGCGAGGTTTCGCGGTCGACCAGGATCGAGAGATAGAACTCCTTGTCGATATCGGAGCCGTCCTCGATGTAGAGGCGGTTGACCTGCTTGCCGGCGGGGCCGGTCTGGATCGTCACGAGGGTAGCGCCGAGCATCTGCTTGGCGAATTCGGTGACCTCAGCGGCCGACTTGGCGATGCGGACGCCGCCCTTGTCGCCGGCCGAGGCCTCCTTGAACTTGCCCTTGCCGCGGCCGCCGGCGTGGATCTGGCTCTTCACCACCCAGACCGGGCCGGGAAGCGCCTTGGCCGCTGCGTCCGCGTCGGCCGCCTTCAGGACAGCAACGCCCTTGGAGATCGCCACGCCGAACTCGTTCAGCAGCGCTTTGGCCTGATATTCATGGATATTCATATGGTCGCTCCCTGAACCCGCGGGCGGTGACCTCTCAGGCCCACCTCAGTCTTGTGGCTGGCATACCATATACCACAGGAACTGCAACCCGGATTCGTTGACATCAAGATCTCTGGACTGCCGACCCGGAACCCGCCCGACGCGGGGCCCGGAAGTGAAACCGCCGAAGACCGGTTTTCGATCTTCGGCGGGATTATTGCGCTTAGCGGCCGAGAAGATCGGGTGCGATCTTCTTGCAGGCGTCAACCAGACCCTGCACCGCGCCGACCGACTTGTCGAAGGCCTCGCGGTCCTTGCCGGTGAGCTCGATCTCGACCACGCGCTCGACGCCCTTGGAGCCGATCACGACGGGCACGCCGACATACATGTCCTTCACGCCGTATTCGCCGTTGAGGTAGGCGGCGCTGGCCAGCACGCGCTTCTTGTCGCGCAGATAGCTCTCGGCCATCGCGATCGCGGAGGCCGCCGGCGCGTAGAAGGCCGAGCCGGTCTTGAGCAGATTGACGATCTCGGCGCCGCCGTTGCGAGTGCGGTCGACGATCTCGTCGAGGCGCGCCTGCGAGGTCCAGCCCATCTTGACGAGGTCGGGCAGCGGAATGCCGGCGACGGTGGAGTACTTCACCAGCGGCACCATGGTGTCGCCATGGCCGCCGAGCACGAAGGCGGTGACGTCTTCGACGGAGACGTTGAACTCGTCGGCCAGGAAGTAGCGGAAGCGCGAGGAATCCAGCACGCCGGCCATGCCGACGACCTTCTTGTGCGGCAGGCCCGAGGCCTTCTGCAGCGCCCAAACCATCGCGTCGAGCGGGTTGGTGATGCAGATGACGAAGGCGTCGGGGGCGTATTTCTTGATGCCCGCACCGACCTGCTCCATGACCTTGAGGTTGATGGAGAGGAGATCGTCGCGGCTCATGCCGGGCTTGCGCGGCACGCCGGCGGTGACGATGCAGACCTTGGCGTTGTCGAGCGCCTCGTAGGAGTTCGCGCCGGTGTAGTGCGCGTCAAAACCGTCGACCGGCGAGGACTGCGCGATGTCGAGCGCCTTGCCCTGCGGCACGCCCTCGGCGATGTCGAACATCACGACGTCGCCCAGTTCTTTCAGGCCGATGAGGTGAGCCAGCGTTCCGCCGATCTGGCCGGAGCCAATCAAAGCAATCTTGTCGCGCGCCATGTGAACCTGTCCTTTAGACATCCGAAGGAGGGGAAAACTGACTGGGTGGTTATCCCTTTCGCTTCCGCCGTTCAAGTCGGTGGATGCCCAATTGTCGGGCTTGCTGATGCCTCGGGCACGCGGCCCCGTCATTCCGGAGCGCGACCAACGGGTCCGCGTAAAACGCGGCCCGATGACAGGCTCCGTCGCGAGCCTGGAATCCATCGGGCGGCAGAGCGCGCCGATGAATGGATTCCGGGCTCGTCGCTTCGCGACGCCCCGGAATGACAGCGCTGGCAAATAGGACTTAAGTCTCCACCAGGCCCTTGGTCGAGCCGCTGGCGGTGGAATCCTTGCGGCCGTGAGGTAGCGCCAGATAGGATTCCGAGCTCATTTCGATCAGGCGCGACGAGGTCCGCTTGAACTCGTTGGCCTCGTTGCCTTCGTGCGCGAGGTAGAGCGAGATCGGGTTGGCATCGGCCGAGGCCATCAGCTTCACGGCATTGTCATAGAGCGTATCGATCAGCGTGATGAAACGCTTGGCGGCGTTGCGCTGGGAGATATCCATCACTGGAATATGGTCGACCAGGATGGTGTGATAGTCGTGCGCGAGCCTGAGGTAGTCGGATGCACCGAGCGGCTTCTCGCAGAGATCGGCGAACGGAAACCGCGCCACGCCATGGGCCGAGCACGGCACGTGCAGGATGCGGCCCTTGATCGAAATATCGCGCGACTTGCATCTGGCGCCGCCGGTCATCTTCGACCAGGCGCGGTCGAGCGCGGCGTTCGCGTCGCCATCTGCCGGCGTCAGCCACATCGGCACGCCCTGAAGCTTTTCCAGCCGGAAGTCGGTACGCGCGTCCAGCCGCAGCACGTCCATGTGGTCGGTGATCTGCTTGATGAAGGGCAGGAACAGCGAACGGTTCAAGCCGCCCTTGTAGAGATTGTCCGGCGCGACGTTGGAGGTCGCGACCACCACGGTGCCGAGCTCGAGCAGTTTTGCGAACAGGCGGCCGAGGATCATCGCGTCCGCGATGTCGGTAACGTGGAATTCGTCGAAGCAGAGCAGCCAGCTCTCCTCGAAGATCGCATGCGCGGTCAGCGTAATGACGTCGCCATCGGCGATCTCGCCGCGCGCGATGCTCTGGCGATAGTCGTAGATGCGCTCATGCACATCGGCCATGAATTCGTGGAAATGCGCGCGCCGCTTGTGCTCGACCGTCGAGTGCTGGAAGAACAGATCCATCAGCATGGTCTTGCCGCGGCCGACCTCGCCATGGACGTAGAGCCCATGCGGCGCCTCGTCCTTGTCATTGCTGCTAAACAGGCGGCTGAGCAGGCCCTGCTTGCGCGGCGGCTTGTAGCTAGCGAGCCGCTGGTCGAGCGCCGCATAGGCCTCGGCGACCTCGGCCTGCGCAGCATCGGGCTCGATCGCGCCGGACGCAATCTGGGCCTGATACGCTTCGCGGAATGAAGAACTGGGGGTCGAGAGCATGGCTCCTTACCGCCAGAGATGGACGGAAATTGCAAGCCGTGAATTGGTGCGGGGGGTATGCGTTCCCTACCTCGCCCCACACGCGGGGCGAGGTGAAGACCTCACGGACACAGCTCGTAGGCGTCCTCGACCACATACGGGCCGCCGCCGGTGGACGCGCGCGACGAAAACAGCACGAAGCGTTCGGCCACGAACGCCTTGCTCGGGAAGTAGCCGCGCAGCGAGAGATAGTCCGCGACATCACGGTCGGACGCGTCATGCAGCCGGGCCAGCGTGACATGCGGGATGAACTTGCGGCCCTCGGGATCAAGACCGATCCGCTGCATCATCCGTTCGAGCTCGGCTTGCAATTCGATCAGCGGCTTGCACGGCGCAATGGTGGCGACCACCGCGCGCGGCTTGCGGCCGCCGAAGCTCGTGAGGCCCTGCAGCTTCACCTCGAACGGTTTGCGATTGACGCGAAACAGCATCGAGGCGATCTCGTTGGCGGACATGCCGTCGATATCGCCGATGAAACGCAAGGTGACGTGATAATTTTCGGGATCGATCCAGCGGGCGCCGGGAAGGCCGCCCCGCAAATTGGAAAGCGTCTGGCCGACTTCGGCCGGGATTTCCAGACCAGTGAACAAACGCGGCATCGTTTCGCACTCCCGATGCTTGGGCATGAACCTTGGGAAGGAGCATGTCCAAATTTTAGAGCCAGCGACGAATCACCGGTACCCTGATTCCTATCGCAGTTGTGTGACTCTGCGAAGAGTGCCCGACGCTACACCGGGAAAACCCTGGGAATTAGGGTTAGCGCTGCCTGCTTTTCACCGCCGTTGCTCGCCGATCGTGCGCAAGAATGCCTCCACCGTAGGCAGCATGTTGTTGACGATGATGTCGACGCCGGCCGCAGTCGGATGAATGCCGTCGGCCTGGTTGAGCTTGGCGTCGGCCGCGACACCGTCGAGGAAGAACGGATAGAGCGGCACGTCGAATTGTTTCGCCAGATCCGGATAAATCGAATTGAAGCGCGCGGCATAATCGGCGCCGTAATTTGGCGGCGCCAGCATGCCGCAGAGCATCACCGGAATCTTGCGCGCCTTCAGCTTCGCCACGATGTCGCTCAGCGCGGCGCGCGTCAGATCGGGGTCGATGCCGCGCAGCGCGTCGTTGGCGCCGAGCTCGACGATGACGCCCTCGGTTCCCGCCGCCACCGACCAATCGAGCCGGTCGCGGCCGCCGGACGAGGTGTCGCCGGACACCCCGGCATTGATCATATCGATGTCTATCCCCTTGATTTTCAAGGCTTTTTGAAGCTTTGCGGGGAATGCCTCCTGGACCGGAAGGCCCAGACCAGCGCTTAAGGAATCGCCGAGGACCACGAGCTTGACCGGTTTGGCGGCCGACTGTGCTTGTGCCGACGGCGTTATCGCAGTTGTCATCAGGGCGAGCAACAACACGGCTATGTGCATGAAGAATCCGTAACGCCTCTCGACCGCGCTATCGGAGTTGCCATATGACCGGACCATGGACAGTCGCATCGAATCCTCTTCGCTCGCCGACAGCTCGTCGGACACCATCGCCATCTCCAACGTCAATCTCTCATTGGGTACGGGGGCGGCACGCGTTCACATCCTCAAGGATATCAGCCTGCGGGTCGGCTCGGGGGAGACGATCGGCCTGATCGGCCCGTCAGGCTCGGGCAAATCCACGCTGCTGATGGTGATGGCGGGGCTGGAGCGTCCTGATAGCGGAGAGGTGGTGGTCGATGGCACGCCTTTCAATGCCCTCGACGAGGACGCGCTGGCCCGCTTCCGCGGCCGCCAGGTCGGCATCGTCTTCCAGTCCTTCCATTTGATCCCGACCATGACGGCGCTGGAGAACGTCGCGGTGCCGCTCGAGCTTGCCGGCAATCCCGATGCCAGCAAGCGCGCGGCGCAGGAGCTGCAGTCGGTCGGGCTCGGCGATCGCCTGCATCATTATCCGACGCAGCTCTCCGGCGGTGAGCAGCAGCGCGTGGCGCTCGCCCGCGCGCTGGCGCCCGATCCCGCCATCCTCGTCGCCGACGAGCCGACCGGCAATCTCGACGAAGCCACGGGCAAGCAGATCGTCGACCTTCTGTTCAACAAACATGCCGAGCGCGGCATGACCTTGGTGCTGGTCACGCACGATTCCTCGCTCGCGCAGCGCTGCGATCGCGTGATCCGCCTGCGCTCGGGCCGCATCGACACGCAGACGACGCAAGCATGAGCGCCGCGGCCGAACCGTTCGCGCGGCCCAATGGCGCCGCGCTGTCGCTGCGCTACGCGATGCGCGAATTGCGCGGAGGCCTGCGCGGCTTCTACGTCTTCATTGCCTGCATCGCGCTCGGAGTGATGGCGATTGCCGGCGTCGGCTCGGTCTCGGCGAGCCTCAGCGACGGCCTCGCACGCGAGGGCCGCACGCTGCTTGGCGGCGACGTCTCCTTCGTCTTGTTTCAGCGCGAGGCAAAGCCTGAGGAGGTCGCCTTCCTGCGCTCGCGCGGCACCGTCTCCGTCGCTGCCACTCTGCGCGGCATGGCGCGCTCGGCCGAGGGCAAGCTCGCGCTGGTCGAGATGAAGGCGGTCGACGACACCTATCCGATGCTCGGACAATTGACGCTGGCGCCGCCAATGCCGCTGTCCGATCTGCTCGCGGAGCGCGACGGCGCATTCGGTGCCGCGGCCGATCCGACCCTTCTTGCGCGTCTCTCCCTCAAGACCGGCGATCGCGTCACCATTGGCTCCGCGACCTTCCAGATCCGCAGCAGCGTCGAGGCCGAGCCCGACAAGCTCGCCGGCGGCATCGGCTTCGGCCCGCGCTTCCTGATCAGCGAGGCGGCCTTGCGCGCCACCGGCCTGATCCAGCCCGGCAGCCTGGCGCGCTGGGTCTACCGGGTGAAGCTGCCGAACGCCGCCAACAGCGACCGCGCCACTGACGCCTTTATCGCAGACGCGCGCAACGCCGCCCCGCAGGCCGGCTGGGAGGTCCGGAGCCGCTCCAACGCCTCGCCGCAGCTCGAACGCAATATCAGCCGTTTCACGCAATTCCTGACTCTGGTCGGCCTCGCCGCGCTCTTGGTCGGCGGTGTCGGCGTCGCCAATGCCGTGAAGAGCCATATCGACCGCCGACTCGAGGTGATCGCGGCCCTCAAGGCCGTCGGCGCCACCGGGCGCGACGTGTTCGGCATCTATCTGGCGCAAGTCGTCCTGCTCGCCGCGATCGGCTCGGTGATCGGGCTTGCGCTCGGCGCCGCGATGCCTTTCGCCATCGTCGGCCTGTTCGGCAAGCTCTTGCCGCTGCCGGTGGTGCCGGCGGTCCATGCCGACGAGCTGGCGCTGTCCTTCATCTACGGCCTTTTGACCGCGCTCGCCTTCGGCCTGTGGCCGCTCGGGCGCGTCCACGACGTGCCGGTCGCGGCGCTGTTCCGCGACACCATCGCCGCCGAATGGCACCGGCCGCGCTGGAGCTATCTCGCCTTCATGGGCGTCGTCGTCGCCCTGCTGGTTGCCGTCGTGATCGGGCTGTCGTTCGACAAGCGCATTGCCGCGGTGTTCGTGCTCTCGTCCGTGGTCGTGTTCGTCCTGCTCCGCGGCGTCGCCGCGCTGCTGATGGCGATCGCGCGGCACCTGCCGCGCACGCGGCTGACGATGCTGCGGCTTGCGATCGCCAATATCCACCGGCCCGGCGCGCTGACACCCTCCGTGGTGCTGTCGCTCGGGCTCGGGCTCGCCGTGCTCGTCACCATCACCCAGATCGACGGCAATCTGCGTCGGCAGTTCCTGGCAGCCCTGCCCGAGCATGCGCCTTCGTTCTACTTCATCGACATTCCGAGCACGCAGGCCGCCCCCTTCGACGAATATCTGCGCCAGATCGCGCCGGGCGCGAAGGTCGAGGACGTGCCGATGCTGCGCGGGCGCATCGTCGCCGCGCACGGGGTCCGTGCCGAGGACCTCAAGCCCACCACCGATTCCGAATGGGTGCTGCAAAGCGACCGCGGCCTGACCTACACCAGCGAGCTGCCGAAAGGCTCCAAGGTGGTCGAGGGCCAATGGTGGGGCGCCGACTATTCCGGCCCGCCGCTGGTCTCGATGGAGAAGAAGATCGCCGACGGGCTTGGCCTCAAGCTAGGCGACGAGATCGTGGTCAACGTGCTCGGCCGCGACATCCCGGCGAAAATCGGCAATCTGCGTACCATCGACTGGCAGGGGCTCGGCATCAATTTCGTGCTGGTGTTCTCCCCGAACGCCTTCAATGGCGCGCCTCACACCCATATCGCGACGCTGACGGAAGCCGGCGGCGATGCGAGCAGCGACGGCAAAATCATCAAACAGGTCGCCGACGCCTATCCGATGGTGACGAGCGTGCGCGTGCGCGAGGTGATGGAGACGGTCGGCTCGGTCGTGACCAATCTGGCCCTCGCGATCCGCGGCGCCAGCGCGGTGACCCTGATCTCGGCGATCCTGGTGCTGGGCGGCGCGCTCGCCGCTGGCCATCGCCATCGGGTCTATGATGCGGTGATCCTGAAGACGCTGGGCGCGACGCGGCTGCGGCTGCTCGGCGCCTATGCGCTCGAATATCTCCTGATCGGGCTCGCCACCGCGGTGTTCGGCGTATTTGCCGGCAGCATCGCCGCCTGGATGATCGTGACACGGCTGATGACGCTGAGCTTCGTCTGGCAGGCTGGCAGCGCGGCCGGCGTCGTTGCGGCCGCCCTGATCGTCACCGTCGGGCTCGGGCTCGCCGGCACGCTCCTGGCATTGAACAAAAAGCCCGCCACGGTGTTGCGGAATTTGTGACAAATGGTAGCGGCTGGTCGCAGGAGACCTAAATCGCACGATTCCTGCGATTAAGCACGTCCGCTCGTCAGGATTGTGGGCGAGGGCGACATTCGGCCGCGCGTGGACGGTTGCGGCGAATGTGTTAGTTTCCCACATATCGAATGGGTTCGGAGCCCCGATAGTTAGCCAAAATTAATGTCGGCAGACGTCGGTATCCGAGATAGAATTGACGAACCGGCGGCATGGCAACCCTCATGCCGGACCGGGCAACCAACGGGATTTCGACCATGTCGGACTCAGACCGCAATTACGCTTCTCCATTCGGCAGGGCCGCCGGGCGTGTCGACGCCGCGACGGTCGACGCCGGTCTGCGCGCTTACATGCTGCGCATCTATAATTACATGAGCATTGGCCTGGCCATCACCGGCCTGGCCGCGCTCGGTGTCTACATGGCTGCCGTGACGGATGTTCCGACCCCGGAAGCGGTCCGCGTCGGCAAGCTGTTCCTGACGCCGTTCGGCTACGCGATGTTCGTGAGCCCGCTGAAATGGCTGTTCATGCTGGCGCCGCTCGCCATGGTGTTCGTGATCTCGGCAGGCATCAACCGTCTCGCTCCCTCGACCGCCCAGATCCTGTTCTGGGTATTCGCGGCGCTGATGGGCGTCTCGCTGTCCTCGATCTTCCTGGTGTTCACGCACACCTCGATCGTTCGGGTGTTCTTCATCACCGCGGCGACCTTCGGATCGCTGAGCCTCTACGGCTACACCACCAAGCGTGACATGAGCGGGATGGGATCATTCCTGTTCATGGGCCTGATCGGCATCATCATCGCCAGCCTGGTCAACCTGTTCCTGGCGAGTTCGGTGCTGCAGTTCGTCGTGTCGGTGGTCGGCGTGCTGGTGTTCGCGGGCCTCACCGCCTGGGATACCCAGCGGCTGAAGAACGAGTACATCTACGGCTACGCCTCGGCCGGCGGTGACATCGCAGAGCGTGCGGCCATCACCGGCGCGCTGTCGCTGTACCTGAACTTCATCAACCTGTTCACGCTGCTGCTGCAGCTCCTCGGCCAGCGCGACTAAGCGATCGACCAGGCGAACGACACGAACCCCGGCCGAGAGGCCGGGGTTTTTGTTTAGGCGGGGCTGCAACCACAAACACCGTCGTTGCGAGCGCAGCGAAGCAATCCAGAGTTCCTCCGCGGGCGCATTCTGGATTGCTTCGTCGCAAGAGCTCCTCGCAATGACGGCGTATGGGGAAGCGTCGTTGCCCCTTCCAGCGGGCGCGGGAAGGCTCTAATCTTCTCCCATGTCCGCACCCGAAATCAGGCCCACTCGAGAGGCCGACCTTCCCGCCATCACCGCCATCTACCAGCAGGCCGTCCGCGAGGGCACCGCGACATTCGAGCTGGAGCCGCCTGACCTTGCCGAGATGACGCGCCGCTACCGCGCGCTGGTCGACGGCGGCTATCCCTATTTCGTCGCCATCCTCGACGGCCGCGTCGCCGGATACGCCTATGCCGGCGCATACCGGCCGCGGCCGGCGTATCGCTTCACGGTCGAGAACTCGATTTATCTCGACCCAAGCTTCCACCGCCGCGGTGTCGGCTCGTTGCTGCTGGAGCGGCTGGTCACCGAATGCGAGGCGCGCGGCTTCCGCCAGATGATCGCCGTCATCGGCGATTCCGCCAACGCCGGCTCGATCGGCGTGCACACCAAGGGCGGCTTCAAGATGATCGGCACGCATCCGCATGTCGGCCTGAAATTCGGCCGCTGGCTCGACACGGTGATGATGCAGCGGGATCTCGGCGAGGGTGCGAGCAGCATACCCACGAAATAGTTTCGTAGGGTGGGCAAGGCGAAGGGTGGGCAAGGCGAAGCGTGCTCACCACACAGCGGCGATCGGGGGCATACGGTGGGCACGGCGCGTTGCGCCTTTGCCCACCCTACGGCAGCTACACCACCGCCAGCTTCCGATCGATCACCAGCAGCACGCGCTCGAGTTCGTGGCCGCGGCGCAGGATCAGGCCGGTCGCCGAGATCACGCTGTACATGCCCTGCTTGCGCGCGAGCCGCGGATCCTTCTCGATGCGATAGATCGGCACTTCGGAGGCGCGGCGGAAGACCGAGAACACCGCGCGGTCCTTGAGGAAGTCGATGGCATAGTCGCGCCACTCGCCGTCGGCGACCATGCGGCCATAGAGATTGAGGATACGGTTCAGCTCGAGCCGGTTGAACGTCACCCGGTTCGGTTGGGCATTCGCAGCGGCGGGGCGTGCCACTGCGCGCTGCTCGCTCGGATCGGCACCCTCCGACGTCAGACTCATGGAACGCCTCCTGTCGCATCGACATGATCGCGTCCGCGAAGACCGTCCCCGGAGCCGCGGATCATCACAATTACATGATTGCGCCAACCGATCGCCACCGCAAGAGGCACTTGCAAGGGACTCGTGAAGAGCTCTGGCTCGGCTCGCCAAAACGGTTGCGAATCATGACACACGCAACGGTGGAACTTCTTAGCGGCAAACCGTCACGGGATCGTTAGCAGGAATCATAGTATCGCCTCTTTTCCGCCCAGCGACTGCCGCCCTGCATTGCGAAAAGAGTTGTGTGCGTTGACCCGGTCCTTTCGGTTCCGGATTCCTCAGCCCCCAGCCCCCCGGGGTCGCGAGGATCGGGTCTGTACGTACAACAAGGAGGGCCAACGCAAGTTGGTCCTTTTTGGTTTGTGTCGGGATGTGGCTGCCCCGACAAGCTCTCTCCACCTGCACGAAAACTCTCTCCCCTCATCCTGAGGAGCCGCGCTCTTCGCGCGGCGTCTGGAAGGATCGAGGCCCGAGATGCATCAGCCAGGCCTGCGCGGTTCGCGGCGATGCGAAGCATCGTCCGCTAGACGCGCGCAAGAGCGCGCTCCTCACCATGAGGGTCGAGAGCGAGTGCGAGGTTTAGAGAGAGTATCGAATCAGTGCAGCGACGTGTACGCCGCGCCGAGCATCGGGCCCGGTTTCTCGCGACTGCCGTCCTGGACATAGACCACCGCGCCGTCGACACCGTCGCGCGTGAGGTTCTCGATCGGCACGGTCCAGCTTTCCGAATGCCCGCTCCAGTCTCCGACCTTGAGCAAATTGCGCACGACGTTGTGATAGGTGAGCTGTTGGCCGCGATTTTCGCCGCGGCTGATTTCGATCGGCACCGTCTTTGCGATCGAGCAGATCCAGACCTCGCCATGCGAGACCGCCGGCTCCTTGCTGGCGGCCACCGACACGGTGATCTGCTTGCCTGTGAGCGACATCGTCACCGGCACGCTCATCACGCCGGCGCCCTTGTCGGTCTTGCCGATCGCGCTTTCGATGCCGGCACGGTCGCTCCCGATGACATGCGCGGAGCCGTTGACCACGACCTGCGGCGTGTAGACCTCGCGGTCGCCGCGCATCCGTGAATAGGCGCGCTGCCGCGCCGAGAAGCGCGAATCCGCCAGCGTGTCCTTCCAGCCGAGATAGTCCCAATAGTCGATCGGCATGCTCAGCGCGATGACCGAGGGATCGTTGGCGAGATCACCGATGACCTTATCGGCGGGCGGGCAGGACGAGCAGCCCTGCGAGGTGAAGAGTTCGACCACGGCGCGTGGATCGGCCTCTGCAGGACGAATGACGGCGACGATCGCACAGATGCCGAGTGCTCCCGACCAGAGTGCCCCGGACCACCGCGAAACCAAATGAGAAGCCATCATTCCAGTCATATCGAACGTCACATCCCGTACTCGTGGAGGAATATCCTATCGCCTGATGGTCACCGTAGTCTTACGGGCACGGCACATTCAACCATCCGATACGAGGTTTCCGCCGGGCGGGCCCATCCGAAGCATGCCTTAACGCACGAAGGCGGCCTTGTGATAGGCCGCCTTCGTTTAACCTTCTACTCACTTACCAGTGAGCCACCGTTCACAAATCCGCGCTTAGGCCGCGAGCTTGCGCAGCACGTAGTGCAGAATGCCGCCGTTACGGTAGTACTCGAGCTCGTCCAGCGTATCGATGCGGCAGAGCAGCGAAATGCGCTGCAAGGAGCCGTCGCCGGAAACGATCTCCGCGGTCAGCTTCTGACGTGGCTTCAGATCGCCCACGAGGCCGCGCAACGTGACCTTCTCGTCGCCCTTCAGACCGAGCGACGACCAGGAGGTGCCCTCTTCGAAGGTCAGCGGCAGCACGCCCATGCCGACCAGGTTGGAGCGATGGATGCGCTCGAAGCTCTGGCAGATCACGGCGCGCACACCGAGCAGGCGGGTGCCCTTGGCAGCCCAGTCGCGCGAGGAGCCATTGCCGTATTCGGCGCCGGCAAACACCACCAGCGGCACTTGCTCCTGCTGGTACTTCATCGCGGCGTCGTAGATCGACATCTGCTCGCCGTCGGGCCAGTGCTTGGTGAGACCGCCTTCCGGGATATTGCCGTCGGCGCCCTTGAGCATGAAGTTCTTGATGCGGATGTTGGCGAAGGTGCCGCGCATCATGACTTCATGGTTGCCGCGACGCGTGCCGTACTGGTTGAAGTCCGCGGGACGCACCTGGTGCTCGCTGAGATACTTGCCCGCGGGCGAGGTGAGCTTGATCGAGCCGGCCGGCGAGATGTGGTCCGTGGTGATCTTGTCGCCGAACATGGCGAGGATGCGCGCCTCGACGATATCGGTGACCGGCTCCGGCTCCTTCTTCATGCCGTCGAAATAGGGCGGGTTCTGCACATAGGTCGAGCTCATGTTCCAGCGATAGGTCTCGCTCTCGACCGTCTTGATCTTGCGCCAGTTGGTGTCGCCCTTGAACACGTCGGCATACTTCTTCTTGAAGATCGCCGCGGTCACGAACTTCTTCATGAAGGCGTTGATCTCCTTCGTCGTCGGCCAGATGTCCTTGAGGTACACCGGCTTGCCGTCCTTGCCTTCACCAAGCGGCTCGACTGCGAGATTCTTCGTGACGCTGCCGGCAAGCGCATGCGCGACGACCAGCGGCGGCGAGGCGAGGTAGTTCGCCTGCACGTCCGGTGAGACACGACCTTCGAAGTTGCGGTTGCCCGAGAGCACGGCGGCCGCAACGATGCCGTTGTCGTTGATCGACTTCGAAATCTCCTCCGGCAACGGACCGGAATTGCCGATGCAGGTGGTGCAGCCGAAGCCGACGAGGTTGAAGCCGACCTTGTCGAGATCGGTCTGGAGACCGGAATCGGCGAGATAGGCCGCGACCACCTGGCTACCCGGAGCAAGCGAGGTCTTCACCCACGGCTTTGCCTTGAGGCCCTTCGCGGCGGCGTTGCGCGCGAGCAAACCGGCGCCGATCAAGACGCTCGGATTCGAAGTGTTGGTGCAGGAGGTGATGGCGGCGATCACGACGTCGCCGTGGCCGAGGTCGAAGTTCTTGCCGTCGACGGCGAAGCGCTTATTGGGCTCATCGGCCTTCTTGTATTCGGTGCCCAGCGCGAGCGAGAAGCCTTCGGCCACCGACGGCAGCGCGATGCGGCCTTCGGGGCGCTTCGGACCGGCCATCGAGGGCACGACGTCGGCGAGGTCGAGCGTCAGCGTTTCTGTGAACACCGGGTCCGCCGACTTGGCGGTGCGGAACAGGCCCTGTGCCTTGGCATAGGCCTGCACCAGCGCGACGCGCGGCGCCGCACGGCCGGAGGTCTTCAGATAATCGATCGTAGCGGCGTCGACCGGGAAGAAGCCGCAGGTCGCGCCATATTCCGGCGCCATGTTGGCGATGGTCGCCTTGTCGGCGACGGAGAGATGGTCGAGGCCGGGACCGAAGAACTCGACGAACTTGCCGACCACGCCGAGCTTGCGCAGCATCTGCGTCACGGTCAGCACGAGGTCGGTGGCGGTGACGCCTTCCTTCATCGCGCCCTTCAGCTTGAAGCCGACGACGGTAGGCAGCAGCATCGACAGCGGTTGACCGAGCATGCAGGCTTCTGCCTCGATGCCGCCGACACCCCAGCCGAGCACGGCGAGACCGTTGACCATGGTGGTGTGGGAGTCGGTGCCGACGAGCGAGTCGGGATAGGCGACCTCGAAGGTGCCGGTCTTCTTGCCGACCGTCATCTTCTCCTTCTTGGTCCAGACCGTCTGGGAGAGATATTCGAGATTGACCTGGTGGCAGATGCCGGTGCCGGGCGGCACCACGGAGAAGTTCGAAAACGCCTTCTGGCCCCACTTCAGGAACTCGTAGCGTTCCTGGTTCTGCTTGTATTCCTCGGTGACGTTCTTGCCGAAGGCCTTGTTGTCGCCGAAGAAGTTCACGATCACGGAGTGGTCGATGACGAGATCGACGGGGACCAGCGGGTTGATCTTCTCGGCGTCACCACCGAGCTTCTGCATGGCGTTGCGCATCGCGGCGAGGTCGACCACCGCGGGAACGCCGGTGAAGTCCTGCATCAGCACGCGGGCGGGGCGGAAGGCGATCTCATGCTCCAGCGACTTCTTGCGCAGCCACTTCGACACCGCGACGATGTCTTCCTTCTTGACCGTACGGCCGTCCTCGTTGCGGAGGAGGTTTTCGAGCAGGACCTTCATCGAATAGGGGAGTTTCGAAATTCCCTTCAGACCATTCTTCTCGGCCGTGGGCAGGCTGTAATAGACATAGGTCTTGGCGCCGACCTTGAGGGTCTTTTTGCATTTGAAGCTGTCGAGCGAGGTCATGAAAGGAAATCCCAATTGTTAGTTATACCCGGCAAGGGGTATTTTAACACCGTCAGCGAATCCGGCTGGGTCGCTTGCAGGGGCAGGTTGAGTTGCTGCATCAAGTAGTTCCGGGCTTATAGAAGCTTTCTAACCGCGCCGCCACAGCCACAATCGTACCGCAGCAATTTGCGAGCCAAAAATTCTGATGCGCTACCCCCAGATTTCCTGAGGCCCGGCTTTGAGCGGGTCGATACGAGGCAAGATGCAGCTCTCTGGTCGCGGGGTCACCTGCGTGCGCGGCGGCCGCGAGGTGTTCGCCGGGCTCGATTTCGCGGCCATTTCCGGCGAGGCGGTGGCCGTCGTCGGCCGCAACGGATCGGGCAAGACGTCGCTGCTGCGGCTGATCGCGGGCCTGCTCATTCCGGCTGACGGCACAATCGCGCTGGATGGGGGCGATGCCGAGCTGACGCTGCCCGAACAGTGCCACTATCTCGGCCATCGCGATGCCCTCAAGCCTGCGCTGAGCGTGGCGGAAAATTTATCATTCTGGGCTGATTTCCTGGGCGGCGCGCGGTTTGACGCGGCCGAAAGCCTCACTGCCGTCGGCCTCGACCATGCCGCCGATCTGCCCGCCGCCTTCCTGTCCGCGGGCCAGCGCCGCCGGCTCTCGCTGGCCCGGCTGCTGACCGTTCGCCGCCCGGTCTGGCTGCTGGACGAGCCGACCACGGCACTGGATGCGGCCGGCCAGGACATGTTCGGCGGCCTGATGCGGGACCACCTCGCAAGTGGCGGCCTGATCATCGCCGCAACCCACGCGCCGCTGGGGATCGAGGCGCGGGAGCTGCGGATCGGGGGGATGGCATGATTCCGATGGACCCTCAGCTTTTTTCGGGCGTGCCGCCCTTTCAAGCGGGAGGCACCGCATGACCGCCCTCTCCGCGCTCATCCGCCGGGACATCCGAATCGCGCTCCGCGTCGGCGGCGGGGCACTCATTGGGGTGCTGTTTTTCCTGACCGTGGTGGTGCTGATGCCGTTTGCGGTCGGCCCGGACCTGGCGCTTCTGTCGCGGCTCGGACCGGCGATCCTGTGGCTGGGCGCGCTGCTGGCGAGCCTGCTCACGCTGGACCGGCTGTTCATGGCCGACCACGAGGATGGCTCGCTCGACCTGATCACGATGAGCCGGACACCGCTGGAACTGGCCTGCGCCTCAAAAGCGCTGGCGCATTGGCTGGCGGCCGGCCTGCCGCTGATTGTCGCAACCCCCGTGCTCGGCCTGCTGCTCAACCTCGACATGGTCGCAACCGGCGCGGTGGCGCTGACGCTGCTCGCGGGCACCCCGGCCCTGACGTTTACCGGCATGATCGGCGCTGCGCTGGCGGTGACACTGCATCGCGGCGGGCTGTTGATGGCGGTGCTGGTGCTGCCGCTGTCGATCCCGGTGCTGATCTTCGGGGTTGCGGCCTCGCAGGCCGCGATCACCGGGCCATTGTCATTCGGCGCGCCGTTCTCGATCCTCTGCGCGCTGTCGCTGATCAGCCTGGTGATCGGCCCTTTCGCGGCGGCGGCGAGCCTGAAGCATGGACTGGACTGACCTTGACCCCGATCAACTTTCGCTGCGTGCTTTCATGCTGATTGCGTGAGCGCTGAGCTGTGATTATCAGGATACCATGACGCTGATCGACCTCGCCAACCCCTCGCGGTTCCTCGCGCTCACAGCGCGGATCCTGCCGTGGCTTGCGGCTGCGACCGTCATCCTGCTCGCCATCGGCCTTTATCAATCCGCGTACGCGCCGGACGATTATCAGCAGGGCGCGACCGTGAAGATCATGTTCATCCACGTGCCCAATGCCTGGTTGTCGATGTTCGTGTGGGGCGTGATGAGCATCGCCTCATTGGGCACGCTGGTGTGGCGGCATCCGCTCGCCGACGTCGCCGCCAAATCGGCCGCCCCGATCGGCGCGGCCTTCACCTTCCTCGCGCTGCTCACGGGATCGCTGTGGGGCCGGCCGATGTGGGGCACCTATTGGGAATGGGACGCGCGGCTGACCTCGGTGCTGATTCTCTTTCTGATGTATCTCGGCCTGATGGCGCTGTGGCGCGCGGTCGAGGATCCCTCGCGCGCGGCACGCGCCGCTGCCGTGCTGACGCTGGTCGGTGCGATCAATCTGCCCATCATCAAATTCTCGGTCGACTGGTGGAACACGCTGCACCAGCCAGCCTCGGTGATGCGCATGGGCGGCTCGACGCTCGACAAGTCCTTCCTCATTCCACTTCTTGTGATGGCGGTCGCGTTCACGCTGCTGTTCGTCACGCTGCATCTGGCGGCAATGCGCAACGAGATTTTGCGCCGCCGTATCCGCTCCTTGCAGATGATGCAGGCGAGCCAGAAGGCCGCATGACCATGTCGCTAGGCCCCTACGCGTCCTTCATCGTGACCTCCTATGCCGCCGCGGCCATCGTGGTCGCGATCCTGATCGGCTGGGTCGTGCTCGACTATCGCAACCAGACCCGGCGCCTGCGCGAGCTCGATCGCAGCGGCATCACCCGCCGCTCGGGCCGCAGCGCGACGGATACACCATGAGCGATCAATCGACCTCGGCGACGACGACGCGCCGCACCTTCCTGATGGTGCTGCCGCTGATCGTCTTCATTGGCCTTGCGCTGCTGTTCTGGTTCAGGCTCGGCAGCGGCGATCCCTCGCGGATTCCCTCCGCGCTGATCGGCCGGCCGGCACCGCTGACCACCTTGCCGCCGCTGGAAGGATTGCAGACTGACAACGCGCAAATCCCTGGGCTCGATCCCGCCGCGTTCAAGGGCAAGGTCAGCCTGGTCAATGTCTGGGCGTCATGGTGCGTGCCGTGCCATGACGAGGCGCCGCTCTTGACCGAGCTTGCCAAAGACAAGCGCTTCCAGATCGTCGGCATCAACTACAAGGACGCGCCCGACAATGCGCGGCGCTTCCTCGGCCGCTATGGCAATCCGTTCGGCCGCGTCGGCACCGACGCGAACGGCCGTGCCTCGATCGAATGGGGTGTCTATGGCGTGCCGGAGACCTTCGTCGTAGGCCGCGAAGGTACCATCGTCTATAAGCTGGTCGGGCCGATCACGCCGGACAATTTGCGCAACGTGCTGCTGCCGGAGATGGAGAAGGCGTTGAAGGCGGGGAGCTAGCCACGATCGTCATCGCGATCTGAGAGAGCGCTACCCCTTCCGCACATCCCCCGCCTCGGCCTCGCTGGTCTCCAGCGACGCCGGTTCAACACCGTAGCGCTTGGTCAGCGGCATCTGGGCAATAGCAAAGATCATGGTCAGCGGCGTCACGCCGAACACCTTGAAGTTCACCCAGAAATCCGTGCTTTGGGTGCGCCAGACGATCTCGTTCAAAACCGCCATGCCGGCGAAGAACAGCGCCCAGCGAAGCGTGAGGATGCGCCAGCCCTGCGGGGTCAAATTGAACATCTGGTCGAACATCACGGCGATGAAAGAGCGGCCGAACAACAGGCCGCCGCCGAGGATGGCGGCGAACAGGCCGTAAATGATGGTCGGCTTGACCTTGATGAAGGTCTCGTCGTGCAGCACCAGCGTCAGCGTGCCGAACACCAGCACGATCACGCCGGTCACGATGGCCATGATCGGGATGTGGCGCGTCACCACATAGGAGGCGATCATTGCCGCGACGATCGCGACCATGAAGGCGCCGGTTGCGGCGAACAAATTGAACTTCGCATTCACGAAGAAGAAGACGAGCAGCGGACCGAGCTCGGTCGCAAGCTTGAACAACGGATGCGGCTGGGTCTTGTCCATTCTCTAGCTTTCGATTCCGGCAATGGCGCGAGCGAAATCGCGCGCGGTGAACGGCGCGAGATCATCGACGCCTTCGCCGACGCCGATGAAATGCACCGGCAGTTTGAATTTCTCGGCGAGCGCCACCAAAATGCCGCCGCGCGCGGTGCCGTCTAGCTTGGTCATCACGAGGCCGGTGACGCCTGCGGTGCGCTGAAAGGCCTCGACCTGCGACAACGCATTCTGGCCGACCGTGGCGTCGAGCACGAGTAACACTGCGTGTGGCGCGGTGGCGTCCACCTTTCGGATGACGCGCACGACCTTCTCGAGCTCGTTCATCAGCTCGGCCTTGTTCTGCAAGCGCCCGGCGGTGTCGATCAGGAGCACGTCGATGGCCTGTTCCTTCGCCGCGGTCAGAGCGTTGAAAGCGAGGCTTGCCGAGTCCGAGCCCTGCGGGGCCGCAATGACCGGCGTTTTCGTCCGCTCACCCCAGACCTTCAGCTGCTCGATGGCTGCTGCGCGAAACGTGTCACCGGCGGCCAGCATCACCTTGCGGCCTTCGGAGGCGAACTTTTGCGAGAGTTTTCCGATGGTGGTGGTCTTGCCGGAGCCGTTGACGCCGACCACGAGAATGACGAACGGCTTTTTTGCCGCATCGATCTCGAGCGGCTTGGCGACCGGTCCCAACACCTTCTCGACTTCGGCTGCGACGACGTCCTTGACCTCGTCCGCGGAGATCGCCTTGTCATAGCGCCCCGTGCCGACGGCGTCCGCAATCCGCACCGCGACCTGCGTGCCGAGGTCGGCGCGCAGCAGCACGTCCTCGATATCGTCGAGCATGGCGCGGTCGAGCTTGCGCTTGGTGACGAGGTCGGCGACCGCGGTCCCGAGCGAGGACGAGGTGCGCTTCAGCCCGTCGGACAGGCGGCGCCACCAGCTCAGCTTGGGGGTCTCGGAGGTGGTATCGTTCATGGTGGCGGTGTGTTAGCCGTTCCGGCAAACAAACGAAAGTCTTGAACGAAAGTCTTGCAATTGCTCGATGTTCCCGAATTGACCGCGGATGAAATCTTAGGCCGCGTGCTCCATCGCGACGGGCTGATGCTGGTCATCGACAAGCCGGCCGGCCTGCCGGTGCATCGTGGCCCCAAGGGCGGCGCCAATCTGGAGGCCTCGTTCGACGCGCTGCGTTTCGGCCTGCCGCGGCCGCCGGTGCTGGCCCACCGGCTGGACAAGGACACCTCCGGTTGCCTCGTGCTCGGACGCCATCGGAAAGCGACAGCCTCGCTCGGCCTCCTGTTCAAGCATGGCAAGATCGGCAAGACCTACTGGACCCTGGTCGAGGGCGGCCCCAGCGAGGACGAAGGCACGATCGATATGCCGCTCGGCCGGCTCAATGCCGAGCGCGGCTGGTGGCAGAAGCCCGATCCTGAGGGCCAGAAGGCTGTCACCAACTGGAAAGTGATGGGCCGGGGCGGTGGTCTGACCTGGCTCGCCATGGAACCGGTGACCGGCCGCACCCATCAACTGCGGGTGCATTCGGCTTCGACCGGATGGCCGATCTTCGGTGATAACATTTACGGCAACGGCCCGCGCTTCGGCGAGCCGCGGCTGCACCTGCACTCCCGCGAGATCGTGGTGCCGATCTCCCGAAATAAGGAGCCGGTCCGCGTGGTCGCGCCGGCCCCGCCCCATATGCATGAGCGGCTCAGGGCCTGCGGCTGGAATGGGGAATAGCCCAACTGCTCGCCCTTCATGGTGAGGAGGCGCGTCGGCGCCGTCTCCGGACGATGCTTTGCATCGCCGGGCGAACCATGAAGGCCCGGGATCTCGCCCGCGGCCATCCTTCGAGACGCCCGCTTGGCGGGCTCTCAGGATGAGGAGAAGTGCTCGATGGTTTACGAAACGTTCAGTGCTCGTCTCTAATGATAGCGGCTGCTTAGAACAAGCTTCCGTAATCCCGCTCAGGACGAGCAACGCGTCATGTCCAAGGCCGAGCTATCGATCATCGACGAGGTCGAATCCGCAATACGGATCGGCACCGCGGAAAAAGGCCTGGAAACCGCCCGGCGCGTCACCGACCTGTTCCTGTCCTCCGCCGGACGCTTCAACGACGACCAGATCGCGCTGTTCGACGATGTGCTCGAACGCCTGATCGGCACCATCGAGCTGCGCGCCATCGCCGACATGGGCGCGCGCGTGGCGCTGGCCGAGATCAGCGCGCAGCTTGCGCCGATCGCGCAGGCACCGCCGTCCGTGATTCGCCGCCTCGCCAACAATGACGAGATCCGCATCGCCCGTCCCGTGCTCCAGGAATCTGCGCGCCTCGACGATGGCGAGCTGGTGAAGATCGCGGCGTCCAAGAGCGAGTCGCATCTGCTTGCGGTCGCCGGCCGCTGGTGGCTGAAGGAGATCGTCACCGACGCGCTGCTGGCGCGCCGCTATCCGAGCGTGAGCCGGCGGCTCGCCGCCAATCCCGGCGCGCGCGTTTCCGGAGGCGGTTTTGTCGTCATCGTCGGCCAGGCCGAGTCCGATCCCGAGCTCGCCGTCAGTGTCGGCGTCCGCGTCGATTTGCCCTCGGAGCTGCGCCGCGAATTGCTGCGCTCGGCGACGGATGTCGTGCGCACGCGCCTGTTGTCCCGCGCGTCGCCCGATCTGTTCGATGAAATCCAGAGCGCAATCGCCGCCGTCACCGTCGGCGTCGAACGCGAGATGTCGGGTGTCCGCGACTTCGAAGGCGCCAAGCGCGCGATTGCAAATCTCAAGGCGTCCGGCCAGCTCAATGAAGCGACGTTGTTTGGTTTCGCCAGGCAGCGGCGTTATGAAGAAGCCGTAGCCGCCTTGGCAGCACTGTCCGGATCGACCATCGAAGTCATTCGCCCGCTGATGCAGAGCTTGCGGGAAGACGGCCTGCTCGTGCCATGCAAGGCCGCGCAGCTCAGCTGGGAAACAACGGCCGCCGTGCTCGAAAGCCGCTTCGCCACGGGTGCGATGAAGCCGGCGGATCTTGCCAGGGCGCAAGGCCATTTCGCCCGCATGACGCCGGAGAATGCACTGCGAACGCTACGATTCTGGCAAGTCAGGGCGTCGTAGGCGGCGCTTTCGGGGCACCCCGCATCCTCACTCTCCGCGTCGTCCCGGCGAAGGGGATGCAACGCGTCGCAACTCACCGCAGTGGACTATGTGGTCAGCCGCTCACCATCGCTGCCAGCCATCCTGAGCGGCACGACGCTTCCGACCCGTTCGCCCGCAATCGCCACCGGCAAATAATGCTCCGTCCGCCCCTGCGTCTCGCTCTCGATCAGCACATCGCGCGTCGCGCCGATCTCGGCTTGCAACCGCTGGCGCAATGCCGCTTCACCCGCAGCCCGTAGCCGCTTCGCACGTTCCTTGATCTCGAGACCAGCGACCTGCGGCATCCGTGCGGCCGGCGTTCCGGGGCGCGGCGAATAGGGGAAGACGTGCAGGAACGTGAGGCCGCACTCTTCGACGAGATCCAGCGAGCGCGAGAACATCTCGTCGGTCTCGGTCGGAAAGCCCGCGATGATATCGGCTCCGAAGGCGATGTCCGGGCGCAGGCGGCGGACCTGGTCGCAGAACGCGATCGCGTCGTTTCGCGAATGCCGCCGCTTCATGCGCTTCAAGATCATGTCGTCGCCGGATTGCAGCGACAGATGCAGATGCGGCATCAGGCGCGCATCATCGGCGATGGCATCTAACAAATCAGCATCCGCCTCGATCGAATCGATCGAGGAGATGCGCAGGCGCTTCAACTCCGGCACGTGCCGCAAAATCTGCTTGGTCAGCATCCCTAGCTTCGGCGTGCTCGGCAGATCGGCGCCATAGCTCGTGAGATCAACGCCAGTCAGCACGATCTCGGCATGGCCGCGCTCAACCAGCGTCCGCACTTCCTCGACCACCGCGCCCATCGGCACCGAGCGCGAATTGCCGCGACCATAAGGAATGATGCAGAAGGTGCAGCGATGGTCGCAGCCGTTCTGTACCTGCACGAACACCCGCGGCAGGCCGGCGGCAAAGCCCTCGATCAGATGCGGCGCCATCTCCTTCACCGCCATGATGTCGCTGACGGCGATCTTCTCACTGGCGCCGACGTCGAAGGCATCGCGCGCCGCGCGCCACGCAGACGCCTGCATCTTGTCGTCATTGCCGACGACGCGATCGACCTCGGCCATTTCAGCGAACATGCCGCTTTGCGTCTGCGCCGCGCAGCCGGTGACGACGATGCGCGCACCCGGCCGCTCGCGCTTCAATTTGCGGATCGACTGGCGCGCCTGCGCTACCGCCTCGTTGGTGACGGCGCAGCTGTTGATGACGATGGTGTCTTCGAGGCCCGCGCCTTCTGCCTCGCGGCGGATCACCTCGGCCTCGAAGGCATTGAGGCGACAGCCGAAGGTGACGATGTCGACGGCCATCAGCCGACCGGCGCGAACAGCGCCGGATCGAAATTGCCTTCGTATTCGAAGCTCGCAGTGCCCGTCATCAGCACGTGGTCATCGCGCTCGCGCCATTCGATGCCGAGCCTGCCGCCAGGCAGCGTGATCTCGACATTGCGCTCGGTGCGCTTCAGCCGTGCCGCGGCGACCGCAGTCGCGCAGGCCGCCGAACCGCAGGCCCGGGTCAGGCCGGCGCCACGCTCCCAGGTGCGGATCGCGATGTGATCGCGATCGACGATATGGGCGAGCGTGATGTTGGCGCGGTCCGGGAAAATCGGGTGGTTTTCCAAGAGTGGCCCGAAGCGTTCGAGATCATAGGCGTTGACGTCGTCGACCCAGAAGATCGCGTGCGGGTTGCCCATGTTCACGACGGACGGCGAATGCAGGATCGGATTGTCGATCGGCCCGATCTGCAATTCGATGTAGCGGGTGTCGCGAAACTCTTCCGCCAGCGGAATGTCCCGCCAGCCGAACTTCGGCGCGCCCATGTCGACGGTGTAGAGATCGGGCGCCGGCCCCTGCCAGCAATTGAGCAGGCCGGCGCGGGTCTCGAACGTCACCGTCGTCTGCCCGGTCTTCTCGAAGATGCGGCGAACCACGCAGCGCATGCCGTTGCCGCAAGCGCCGGCCTCGGAGCCGTCATTGTTGTAGATGCTGATGAAGGCTTCGGTGCCGTCGAGCCGCGGCTTTTGGAGCACCATCAGCTGGTCGTAGGGCACGCCGCCCTGCGCGGACGCCACCGCGCGGGCGTCGTCCGGCGTCACCGGCGAGGCGGAATCGCGCATGTCGACAACGACGATCTCGTTGCCGATGCCATTCATCTTGGCAAATGCGTGGTTGTCCAGCGCGCTCATGAAAATTCCTGAATTTCGCCTGCCTTATATGGCGATCCTTGGCGGCTTGGCCAGTGATTTGCCGCCGGGCCCCAAGAGGTCTGCCAGGACGTCTGCCATGACGCATCTGTCATGGGACGAATTCGGTGCTCGCGTGTTAGAACGGCGCAGTTCGCGCAAACCGGGACGCGCGGCCCGGCCAGGGGTCTTTTCGGGCGTAAGGCCTTGCTGAGTAAAGGCCTTGGCGGGCAAGGTTTTGGGGAGAATAGAATGAATCGTTTTTGTCGTCTCGCTTTGGTCGCGCTGATCCCGGCAGCGGCCATGTCGTTTGGCCTGTCCGGCGCGGTGGCGCAAACCCCGAGCCCGGCGCCCGCCACCTCAGTTAGCCCCTCCCCGGCGCCCTCGGCATCGCCCTCCCCGGCAGCGAGCGCTTCGCCCGCGCCGGTGGCAACGCCCACGCCGGCGGCCAGCGCCTCGCCCTCACCCACCGCCCCGCCGCCCGCCGCGGCCGCAACCCCTGCCCCTGTGCAGACTGCGGATCCCTTCGGGCTCGAGACCACGCTCGAGCCGAAGAAGGTCGTGATGATCAAGGGCACCGCCAATTGGGATTCTGCCTTCGACACGCTGGTCGACGCCTTCAAGGCGCTGAACACGCTTTTGGACAAGCAGGGCATCAAGCACGCCGGCAATTCCATGATCGTCTACACCTCGACCGACGACACCGGCTTCACCTTCCTCGCCGAGATCCCGGTCGAGCAGGATCCGAAAAACCTCACCAAGGACATGAGCATCGGCAAGTCGCCGGAGGGCAAGGCGCTGAAATTCGTCCATCGCGGCTCCTACGACAACATGGACAACACCTATGAGGCGATCACCAATCACCTCGACGACAAGAAGCTGGAAGCCAAGGACACCTTCATCGAGGAGTACCTCACCGATCCCCTGAAGACGGCCGAGGACAAGCTCGTGATCAACGTGTTCGTACCGCTGAAGTGAGACCGATGAAAAAGCCTGCCGCCCTCGCAGCAATCTTCGCCGCCGCACTGCTGGCAACACCTGCGCTCGCCGACGATTTTCCGTCCGCGATCTCCGTGAGCGGCGAGGCCACCGTCTCCGCGGCGCCAGATCTCGCGCAGATCGATGCGGGCGTCGCCAACGACGCCAAGACGGCGAAAGAAGCCTCCGACGCCAACAACGCGGCGATGGGCAAGGTGCTGCTGGCGCTGAAGGGCGCAGGGATCGCCGAGAAGGACTATCAGACCTCGCGGCTGTCGTTGCAGCCGCAATACGGCCAGAACAAATCCACCGGCGCCTCGCCGGTCGTCGGCTTCCGCGCCTCCAACCGCGTCACCGTGAAAATTCGCGACGTGACCAAGGTGGCCGGCATCATCGACACGCTGGTCGGCGCCGGCGCCAACGATATCGGCAATATCTCCTTCGAGGTGACGCACGCCTCAAAACTGCTCGACGATGCCCGCGAGCAGGCGGTGGCAGACGCCCGCCGCAAGGCCGAGATCTACGCCAGGGCCGCCGGCGTTACGCTGGGCGCGCCGCTCAGTGTCTCCGAAGGCAGCGCCCCGATGCCGCTGTTCAAGAGCCGCATGGCCGTCGCACCTATGGCCACGCCCGCTGCGGTCGCGCCGGGCGAAGAGACGCTTTCGGTGACGGTGAATGTGAGCTGGGCGATCAAGCCCAAGGAGCAATAATTCTCCTGTCCCGGACGCGCTGCGTCCGGGACAGGAGCTGTGTACGTGGAGAGTGCTAAATCGCCACCACCTGCCCCGGCTTCATCGCAACAAACCGCTCCTGCGGTATCTTCGCGGCATCGAGCGCTTCCACCAGCGCCTTGGCCGGCGCATCGATCGCTTCGTCCGTGAGCTGGAATGTCCCGTGGTGATGGCCCAACGCTTCCTGAGCACCGCAATCCGATAACGCCTTCACCGCATCCTCCGGATTCATATGCTGGTCGCGCATGAACGAGCGCGGCTCGTAAGCACCGATCGGGAGGATCGCCAAACGCAGCGCCCCATGCTTTTCGGCGACGCGGCGGAAATGCCGGCCATCGCCATAGCCGGAATCGCAGACGACGTAGATTTTCCCAGCCGGAGTCTCCAGCACGAAGCTCGCCCACAGCGCCTTGTTGCGATCGAACATGCCGCGCGCGGTCCAATGCCTTGTCGGCACCAGCGTCCCGGCGATGCCTCCGCCGAGCTCGACGCGATCATGCCAGTCGAAGGCTTCCACCTTGATCGCGGAATCGGAACTGCGCATCGTCAGATCGTTGCCGAGCGGCGTGACGACGCGCGGGGCAAAATTCCTGGTGAGCCGCGACAGCGTCGCAACGTCGAGATGGTCGTAATGCCCGTGCGAGACCAGCACCACGTCGATCTTTGGCAGTTTCTCGAAGGCGATGCCGGGATCGTTGTGCCGCTTCGGTCCGGCGAAGCCGACGGGCGAGACCCGCATCGACCAGACGGGATCGACGAGGATGTTGAGGCCGGCGGCCTGGATCAGCCAGCTGGCGTGGCCGACGAAGGAGAGCCGCACCTTGTCGCCGTCGACGCGCGCCGGCGGGGTATCGGCATGAGGGCTGGGAGCCCAATCCGGCCAGGTCGCCCGCTGCCGCGCACCACCGAACTGCCAGCGCAGGACCTCGCCGAGCGATTTTGGCGGCGCGCCGTCCGGATCAAAGAAGTTCAGGCCGTCGAAATGGTCGGAAACGGGTCCGTCATAGGTTTTCATGCGGGAGATCCAAAAGGACGGAACACCGACCAGCGCGGCATCACCGGCAAGCAGTCCGAAGATGCGACGGCGGGTGATCGGCACAGGCGGGCTTTTATGGATGGTCGGAGCGGTAAGGCATCACCGCCTATATGGGCGGGGCTGCCGGAAAAGGAACCCGCGGTCAAAACGATCACGTTTTCAGTACCTTGCCCTACAAAATGCGCCGCGGAGCTCTCACGTTCCTTGACTTTCCGGCGTGGGCGGCGTTTAACCGCGCCACTTCTCGGAAAGGCTTTCTTTTCGAACCGCCGACTGGTCCTGGAGGCCAGAGGCCAACGCCCGACAGCGCTATGCGCCCTCGGGCGTAAAGGTGTTTGGAAGATTGCTTCGCGAAGGAAGTGGTCATCCCCCGCGAAGGCGGGGGATCCAGTATCCCAGAGGCGCCTCGGCTAGAACCGATGTGCCGCGGCCTACTGGATGCCCCGCCTTCGCGGGGCATGACAGCAGTGAATACGGCAACCCTGCGCGAGCAGGACAAGGGACAACGGCATTGTTCGACAATCTGTCGGAACGGCTTGGCGGCATTCTCGATCGTCTGACGGGGCGCGGTGCGCTGACCGAAAAGGACGTCGACGCCGCCATGCGCGAGGTGCGTCGCGCACTGCTGGAAGCCGACGTCGCACTCGAAGTGGTGCGCAGCTTCACCGAGCGGGTCCGCGAGCAGGCGATCGGCGCCACCGTCGTGAAGTCGGTCACGCCCGGCCAGATGGTGGTCAAGATCGTCCATGACGAGCTGATCAACACGCTTGGCGCCGAAAGCCAGACCATCGACATTAATTCCGTGCCGCCCGTGCCGATCATGATGGTCGGTCTGCAGGGCTCGGGCAAAACCACCACCACCGCAAAGCTCGCCCGCCGCCTGGTCCAGCGCGACAAGCGCAAGGTGCTGATGGCTTCGCTCGATATCTATCGCCCGGCGGCGATGGAGCAGCTGGCCGTGCTCGGTCGCGATCTCGACATTCCGACCCTGCCGATCGTCGCGGGACAGCAGCCGGCGCAGATCGCCAAGCGCGCGCTCGAGGCCGGCAAGCTCGGCGGCTACGACGTCGTGCTGCTCGACACCGCCGGCCGTACCACGCTCGACGAAGACATGATGGCGGAAGCAGCTGCAATCAAAGCCGCTGCGAACCCGCATGAAGTGCTGCTGGTCGCGGATAGCCTCACCGGCCAGGACGCTGTCAATCTCGCCCGCGCCTTCGACGAGCGCGTCGGCCTCACCGGCATCGTGCTGACCCGCGTGGACGGCGACGGCCGCGGCGGCGCTGCGCTGTCGATGCGTGCTGTCACCGGCAAGCCGATCAAGCTGATCGGCACCGGTGAAAAGACCGATGCGCTGGAAGATTTTCATCCCGACCGTATCGCCGGACGCATCCTCGGCATGGGCGACGTGGTGTCGCTGGTCGAACGTGCTGCTGCCAATATCGACGCCGAAAAGGCCGCGCGCACCGCGGAGCGCATGCGCAAGGGTCAGTTCGACCTCAACGACATGCGCGAACAGCTCTCGCAGATGGCGAACATGGGCGGCATCAGCGGCCTGATGGGCATGATGCCCGGCATCGCCAAGATGAAGAACCAGATCGCGGCTGCCGGCATCGACGACAAGATTCTGAAGCGCCAGGTCGCGGTGATCGATTCGATGACGCGCGACGAGCGTCGGCATCCGGACCTGCTCAAGGCCAGCCGCAAGAAGCGTATCGCCGCCGGCTCCGGCCAAAGCGTCGAGCAGGTCAACAAGCTGCTCAAGATGCACCGGAACATGGCCGACGTGATGAAGGCCATGGGTTCGGGCAAGCGCGGCCCGCTCGCCGGCATCGCGCAGGCGATGGGCTTTGGCGGCGGCATGAAGCCGCCTTCGCCGGAAGAGATGAAGGCGTTGCAGGACAAGATGCAGGGCGGCGGACAGGGTCTGCCCAGCCTGCCGAAGGATCTGCCGGCCGGTCTCCGCACCGGTCTACCCAACGTTCCCGGACTGACCGGGCTGAGCGGCAAGCCGATGCTGCCGGGCCTCGGCGGATTTCCGGGCAAGAAGAAATGAGGAATTCGTCGCGGAGGATCGTCAGCATCCTGCGCAACGCGGAATACCAATCAACCGAACAAAACGTACTTTGAAGGAGAACTAAATGTCCGTCGTTATCCGCCTCGCCCGCGCAGGCACCAAGAAGCGCCCCGTCTATCACGTCGTTGTCGCCGACTCGCGCTTTCCCCGCGATGGCCGCTTCATCGAGCGTCTCGGCTATTTCAACCCGCTGCTGCCGAAGGACAACGAGACCCGCCTCAAGCTCGACATGGACAAGGTGAAGGCCTGGCTCGCCAAGGGTGCGCAGCCGTCGGACCGCGTGTTGCGCTTCCTCGATGCCGCCGGCGTCAAGAAGCGCGAAGCGCGCAACAACCCGGAAAAGGCCGTGCCGCGCAAGGAGCGCAAGGCGCAGGCCGAAGCCGCCGCGAAGGGTTAAGGCTAGAACATGTCGGCGCTGATCTGCGTCGCGCGGATCGGCGCCGCGCATGGTGTGCGCGGCGCGGTCAAATTGTGGACCTTCACTGAAGATCCCTTTGCCGTGCGGCGCTACGGTCCGCTTCTGTCCAAGGACGGCAAGCGCCAGTTCGAACTGGCGCAGGCCCGTGAAGCCAAGGATCATCTGGTCGCGACCTTCAAGGGCGTCACGACCCGTGATGAGGCCGAACGGCTCAACGGCATCGAGCTCTACGTCGCGCGCGAAAAACTGCCCGTGACCGACGCGGACGAATATTACCACACCGATCTGATCGGGCTCGCCGCCGTCACCACGACCGGCGATGCGCTCGGCCGCGTGTTCGCGATCCATAATTTCGGCGCCGGCGACATCATCGAGATCGCGCCGCCCAGCGGCGCGACGATGCTGCTGCCGTTCACCAATGCGGTGGTGCCGGAGGTCGATATTGCCGGCGGCCGCGTGGTGATCGCGCTGCCGCAGCAGATCGAGGGCGACGATCCCTCCCCGGGTCGTCCCGGCGAAGGCCGGGACCCATAACCACGAGACGTGGTTTTTGGCTAAGCTAGCGGCTCCAACCATTGCAAAATTAGCTGCGCTGGCTATGGGTCCCGGCCTTCGCCGGGACGACGGATTTTTAGAAACACGATGACCAATCCCTCACCCTGGCGCGTGACGGTGCTGACGCTGTTTCCGGAGATGTTTCCGGGACCGCTCGGCGTGAGCCTGGCCGGCCGGGCGCTAGCCTCCGGGCTCTGGGAGCTGGAGGCGCGGGACATCCGGGCCTCTGCCACCGACCGCCACCGCAGTGTCGACGACACCCCGGCCGGCGGTGGGCCGGGCATGGTGCTACGGGCGGACGTTTTGGCGGCGGCGATCGACGCCGCGGAGGTCGGCCAAGACCGGTCAAAAGACCGGCCGAAACTGCTGATGAGCCCGCGCGGTCGGCCATTGACCCAGGCCCGCGTCACGGAGCTTGCTCAAGGCCCCGGCCCCCTGATCGTCTGCGGGCGCTTTGAGGGGATTGACCAGCGGGTGATCGATGGGCGCGGCCTGGAGGAGGTCTCGATCGGCGATTACGTGCTGTCGGGGGGCGAAATCGCGGCTCTGGCCCTGATCGACGCCTGCGTCCGGCTGCTGCCGGGGGTGATGGGCAAGGAGGCCTCGGGAACCGAGGAAAGCTTCTCCGACGGCCTTCTCGAATACCCCCAATACACCCGCCCGCAGCTGTTCGAGGGGGTTCCGATCCCGGAGATCCTGACCTCCGGCGACCACGCCAAGGTCGCGGCCTGGCGGCGGGCGGAATCCGAGGCCCTGACGGCGGCCCGGCGGCCCGATTTGTGGGCTCAAATCCCAGCTAAGGCCCCAAATCGGCCCGGACGCCGAAAAACGCCAAAAAGCACGACAGACGGGTGACAAACGCTCCGGCTTGCCTTATAGCAGCGCCAAATCCGCAATAGCTGGATAAACGAATTTCGCGCAGCCCCCGTTTTCCAAGGCTGGGCGCGCCGACGGAGATTTACCCATGAACCTGATCCAACAGCTCGAAAAAGAGCAATTCGACAAGCTCTCCGCCACCAAGGAGATTCCGGAATTCGGACCCGGTGACACCGTGATCGTCAACGTGAAGGTCGTCGAAGGCGACCGCACCCGCGTGCAGGCCTATGAAGGCGTCTGCATCGGCCGTTCCGGCGGTGGCCTCAACGAGAGCTTCACCGTCCGCAAGATCTCCTACGGCGAAGGCGTCGAGCGCGTGTTCCCGGTGATGTCGCCGATGATCGACTCGATCAAGGTGGTGCGCCGCGGCAAGGTGCGTCGCGCCAAGCTCTATTACCTGCGCCAGCTGCGCGGCAAGTCGGCTCGTATCGTCGAGAAGACCGAGCACGCCAAGGCGGTCAACGAGTAGGCTTCGCGACCAGACGAGTTTCAAAGAGCGCGGGGACAAAACCCCGCGCTTTTTTGTTGCGTCAGCCGTGCGCGTCAAAGCCCTCGCGATTCCAATTCGGCCTGCTATATATTATTGGAATGTTTCCAGATCCGACCAGCGTCGCACTCGTCAAGCGCATCGTCATCGACGATCGCTCGCGGCTGCCTGGCCGGTTCTTCGGACGCTTCGCGACCTCGGCAACGTCAGAGCTTAGTCCCGCAGCTTAAAGGCTGCGTTGAAGACGATTTTGTTGCCCCGCGCGGCCACCCGCGCTCATCGCTGACACACATTCTCCGGAGCTTAAGCTCATGTCCAAGCCCACCACATTGTACGACAAGATCTGGAACGACCATCTGGTGCACGAAGCCGATGACGGCACCTGCCTGCTCTACATCGACCGCCATCTGGTGCACGAGGTGACCTCGCCGCAGGCGTTCGAAGGCCTGCGCGCCACGGGGCGCAAGGTGCACGCGCCCGAGAAGACGCTGGCCGTGGTCGATCACAATGTGCCGACCACCGACCGCACCAAGCCGAACCCCGACCCCGAAAGCATCGAGCAGATCAAGGCGCTGGCCGACAACGCCAAGGAATTCGGCATCGAATATTACGACGAGTTCGACAAGCGCCAGGGCGTCGTCCACGTCATCGGCCCCGAGCAGGGCTTTACGCTGCCCGGCACCACCATCGTCTGCGGTGACAGCCACACCTCGACGCATGGCGCGTTCGGCGCGCTCGCCCACGGCATCGGCACGTCCGAGGTCGAGCATGTGCTGGCGACGCAGACGCTGATCCAGAAGAAGGCGAAGAACATGCGCGTCACCGTCGACGGCAAATTGCCGGAGGGCGTGACGGGCAAGGACATCATCCTGGCCATCATCGGCGAGATCGGCACGGCCGGCGGCACCGGCTACGTGCTCGAATACGCAGGCGATGCGATCCGCGCGCTAAGCATGGAAGGCCGCATGACGGTCTGCAACATGTCGATCGAAGGCGGCGCCCGCGCCGGCCTCGTCGCGCCCGACCAAAAGGCCTACGACTTCCTGCGCGGTCGGCCGAAATCGCCGAAGGGTGCGGCCTGGGACGCGGCGATGCGCTACTGGGAGAAACTGAGCTCCGACGAGGGCGCGCATTTTGACCACGAGTTGCGGCTCGATGCAGCAAAACTGCCGCCGATCGTGACCTGGGGCACAAGCCCCGAGGACGTCATCTCGGTGACCGGCTTTGTACCCGATCCGGACAAGATCGCGGACGAGGCCAAGCGCATCTCCAAGCACCGCGCGCTGAAATATATGGGCCTGACCGCGGGGACGAAGATCACCGACATCAAGCTCGACCGCATTTTCATCGGCTCCTGCACCAACGGCCGCATCGAAGATCTGCGCGCGGCGGCGAAGATTGCTGAAGGCAAAACCGTTTCAGGCCACGTCAACGCCATGGTCGTGCCGGGCTCCGGCCTCGTGAAGGAGCAGGCAGAAGCTGAAGGCCTGGACAAGATCTTCATCAACGCCGGCTTCGAATGGCGCGAGCCCGGTTGCTCGATGTGCCTCGCCATGAACCCGGACAAGCTAGCCCCCGAAGAGCGCTGCGCCTCGACCTCGAACCGCAATTTCGAGGGACGCCAGGGCTTCAAGGGCCGCACGCATCTGGTGTCGCCGGCAATGGCGGCAGCGGCAGCGATCGCGGGTCACTTCGTCGACGTGCGGGAGTGGCGCTGAGCCACTCGCAGCAATTTGAGCTAAAGCGGCAAACGGCCGTTAATCGGCTTCGCCCACATTGCGTCCTCGCGACGGTTTCGCGAGGACGCTGCTCATGGCCAACAAGCCTGAATATATCGATCTGATCAGCGATGCGACCCGCCAGCACCGGCGGCGCGCAACGCCGCTGCGCATGGTCGCCAAGCCTGAGGCCGAGGAGACATCAAGGCTCAGCCGCTGGCCGCCGGCGATGTTCAAGCAATGGAAGCTCGAGAATTTGATGCGGTGGAAGTCGGCGTCGTGGAAGCTGAAGGATTGGCTCTGAGCCACGCGATGAATAAAGGGCGCCATCGAGGCGCCCTTTTCATTTCAGCCGATGAAGCTCCGCCTACCAATAGCGGTGCGGCCAGCCGCAGATGCGATGCGGGCCGTAATAGGTCCAGATGATCCGGCAGCGGCGCGCAGTCCCGGTCGACAGCATCAGCTGTGGCAACGGCCGCAAGTCCGAGCAAGCGCATCGAGCTTGTCCCGAGACTCAACATCCTCAGCATGGAAATTCTCGCTGAATGTGGACAGCGGCATTGCGGCGCAGCGTCTCGCGCCATCGCTATTCATTGCGGTCGCTCCCGAGATTAAATTAGGGACGGCGACGTGAATGCCTCATGAAGGAACGACGTTGCTCGCGTCACCACCACGGCCCGTAGCCGAACACAAACGGCGCAGACACGCCGTAAGGATAAGGCCGATAATAGACAGGCCGCGCGTAGTAGTGCGGATCATGGCGCGCGTATTGCCGCGCAATGTCGTCACGTCGCGCGTGTCGCCGCGCATCGAAGATCGCGCGCCCCGCCGAGGCATCCGGCTTCGCCACCATCTGCGCACAGGACACGCGAGGCAAACCGGCGGCGAGCCCGACAACAACGGCCAATGCAATCCATTTCGCCATGACGACCTCCGCACCCTCAGCATGTGCGGCTTCATGACGCCGCCTGCAAGTTAAAACAGGCCCGGAATCCGGGCCTGTTCCTGGCTACGACCGTCGTTCACCAACGGCGGTGATGCCAGCGGTGCCCGCGCCAATGCGGCCGACCCCAATGATGGCGATGCCAGCGCACTTCGGTCGTCGGCGCGACTTCATCCTGAACCGCTTGCGCGGCACCGGGATTGATCAGCGACACCGCCTGCGCACGTTCGACCGGCGCGGCGAGAACGAACAACGCACCAGCGGCCACAAGGCCGAACACTTTGAAGGACTGCATTTGCAAGGACTGCATTTGGTCGAATCTCCTGACATCGTTTGCGGTGCACGCACTGACCAGACGTTGCGGCACGGGCACGGCAAGAGAGCCGAACCTGGAACCCTGAGCCTAAATCGGTTATGAAGGAACGCGCCCCGGACATGAATGCGATGGGCACGCGACAAGTTCCTGGACAGCGGCGCAACATTTCGTGCGCCCGCAAAACCAGCCGTCAACGACGCACGTATCTTCTGGTCGAGCGAATGCAGGAGATGGTCATGGTACAATTTCGAGCATTGCGAATATCCCGCCTCGCGATCACAGCGAGCGTCCTGCTCAGCGCGAGCTCCGCCCTGGCCGCGCAGGGGCCGGGCGTCGAGGCCGGCACTGCAAGCCCGCTGACGCAGCTGGTGATGGCGATCCTGGTCTATGGTGCGTCAGCACTCATCATCGGCGCCGGACTGATCGGCGCGCTGCGCGGGCATTGAGAGGAAGCTCTAGCCCCGGCGCCAGTAGCAGCTCATACGCGGCACGATGACCGTGCCGCTCGGCCTATATTCCTGCACATAGGTGGCGTTGCACTCACGGACCGCGTCAGGGCCGGGGTTGTAGCGCGGATAGACGCCGTCGGGGCTGTAATAGGGTGTGACGCGCAACCGGGTCTGGGGCCGCCTGCGCGGCGGCGGGGCATCGGGCGAAGCGGCCTGGGCCAGCCGGATTTCAGGGGCGGCCGTCTGGGTCTGAGCTTGAGCGCCGACAAAAAAAGTCGAAAACAACCCCATGCAAAGTAGAACCACTGTTCCCGCCCGCATCAAAGCACCCACCTGAAACGTCCCCATCAAGGTGCCGTACGCTCCCCGTTTTGGCGGCGCCCGTCAACCTCGCCGCGCTTATAAAGCCAGATGCATCAGCGGGAAACCCGCGCTAAGAGGGGCTGATGTGGACAGACCTGAAAGCGCCCTCGCTGGCCGAGATGGAAGTGACAGCGCACGACATCTTCGAGCGCCTGCCTGCGGAATTTCGCGGCCTCTGCGAGGGCGTGATCGTCCGCGTCGAGGACTTCCCGACCGAGGAGGTCCTGGACGAGATGGAATGCGAGAGCGAGTTCGACCTGCTCGGGCTGTTCCAGGGCGTCGGCCTGCCCCAGCAGAGCTTTGGCGATGTGGCGCGGCTGCCCAACATGGTCTGGCTCTACCGCCGGCCGATCCTGGACTACTGGGCCGAGCACGACGAAAGCCTCGGCCATATCGTCCGCCACGTCCTGATCCACGAGATCGGCCACCATTTCGGCCTCTCGGACGATGATATGGAGGCGATTGAGGCGCAAGCAGACTAGATCTGCCGAATTCGGCCTAGGATTCGGGCCCCGATCGCGATAAATACCTGTTCCCCTGAACCACCCCGGGAAGCGCAACCATGGACAAGTTCACCACGCTGGAAGGCGTCGCGGCGCCGCTGAAGATCATCAATGTCGACACCGACATGATCATTCCCAAGCAGTACCTCAAGACCATCAAGCGCACCGGCCTTGGCAAGGGGCTCTTCTCCGAGCAGCGCTACAAGGACGATGGCAGCGAGAACCCGGATTTCGTGCTGAACCAGCCCGCCTATCGCAAGACGAAGGTGCTGGTGGCCGGCGACAATTTCGGCTGCGGCTCGAGCCGCGAGCATGCACCCTGGGCGCTGCTCGACTTCGGCATCCGCTGCGTAATCTCGACCTCGTTCGGCGACATCTTCTACAACAACTGCTTCAAGAACGGCGTTCTGCCGATCCGCGTTTCCCAGGAAGACCTCGACAAGCTGTTCGACGACGCCGAGCGCGGCGCCAACGCGACGCTGACGATCGACCTGCCGAACCAGGAGATCCGCGGTCCCGACGGCGGCACGGTCAAGTTCGAGATCGACCCGTTCCGCAAGCACTGCCTGATCAACGGCCTCGACGACATCGGTCTGACGATGGAGAAGAAGACCTCGATCGACACCTACGAAGAGAAGCTCAAGAGCGAACGCGCCTGGGCTTGATCGCAAGTTTCCGTTTGAGCCCCGGTGCACGCGCGCCGGGGCTTTTTCTTTGCCCTCGATATCCCTCTTTGTTTGAGCATGATCTTTGCGGAAAACCGCTGCACACTTTTCCGGATCATGCTCTAAGCTTGCGCCCATGCTGCCCGAGATCGTCACCTTCTGGCATGGCCCGATGGACGCGCTGCGCCAGACCTGTCTGCGCTCGCAGTTAGCTGCCGGCCACAAGGTCACGGTCTACAGCTTCGACACCATTCCCGGCCTGCCCGGGGGCATCGAGAACGCGGACGCCGAGGCGATCCTGCCGCATGCCTTCTCGGAACGGCTGCGCCCGCCGCAGCCGGACGGAAGCTGGCGCGACTGGACTACGCTCCAGTTCAGCGACTTCTTCCGCATGAAGCTGATGGCGAAGGGTCTTGGCCTCTGGCTCGATGCCGACGTGCTGCTGCTGAAGCCCGCCATGATCGATCCGGCAAAACCCTATTTCGCCTGGGAGCGCCCGCGGCAGCTCGGCAACTCCGTGATCTATCTGCCGCCGGAGCACGGCATCGTCACCGCTTTCGAAGATTTGATGGAGCAGGAGGAGCTGACGCCGGACTGGCTGTCGCTGCGCCATCGCATCACCTTCGCAATGCGCCGCCTGCGCGGCGGCTCGAACCGTCTTTCCGATATTCGTGTCGCGATCTTTGGGCCTGCGGCGCTGACCGCGCTCGCCCGTCGCACTGGCGAATTGCAGAGCGCGCTGCCGAAGCAGTCGTTCTACGCCGTGCATGCCGAACCGAAACTCTTCTTTGACCCGTCGAGCTATCTCGGCCTCGTCACCGACACCGACATCATCGGCCTGCACATTTCGCCAAAAGGCCGCGGCGGCGAGAAGCCGATCCCCGGCAGCCTGTACGCCTGGGCAGCGGAGCGGTTTTCGTAACTTCCGCGCGGCAGTGCGCCCCCTCTCCCGCTTGCGGGAGAGGGTTGGGGAGAGGGTGTCTCCACAACGGGACAATCCCCTAGGGGAGGGAACCCTCACCCGGCGCGCGGGACGATGCTTCGCATCGCCCGGGACGCGCCGACCTCTCCCGCAAGCGGGAGAGGTGCAGCGGAGGCCGCGGCCTCGTTACCCCTATTTGATCCAGCGCAACGCGCCTCTGCACCATTGTGCCTAGTCTTGCTCCAGTTAGCCCAATGGAGCCTCGCATGAGCACCGGAAGCAGGCCTTTTCCCATCGTCCAGGACCTCATCGAGTCCTTTGCCGCCTGGCTGAAGCATCGCCGCGAGATGAACGAGATGCGGCAGCTCGATCGCGCCGATTTCGACCGGATCGCCCAGGACCTCAGGATCGCGCCGGATGATCTGGAAGAGCTGGTCCGCCATGGCAAGCACGCCGCCGACGAGCTGCCGAAGATGCTGGAACAGCTTGGCATCAGCGCGGAAGCGCTCGGACGCGCGCAGCCGCTGCTGCTGCGCGACATGGAGCGAGTCTGCGCGCTCTGCAATCAAAAGGGCCAGTGCGACCGCGATCTAGCCGACGGCACCGCCGCGGAGAATTATCACGGCTATTGCGGCAACGCCGCGACGCTGGAAGCGCTCGATCGCTTGGAGGTCGCGGCGCGCTGAGCAGCGTGGGGCACGCCCGCGGATGGCCTAACAGTCGTGTTTGTTATGGGGTAAGTGAGGGGACACGTTGCCTCCGCATGCGACGACCCATAGGCGGTCGCTGTCTACGTCGATCACACCTCCCAAAACGGCCCCCATCGTCAGTGCACCGCTGGGTTCGACCCTGATATCACACGTCCTGCGAAGAAGTGCGCTTGCCTCCGTTACTAGCCTGTCGCCAACGGCACACAACCGAACATCCAGTTTTTCGAGCGCCTCAAACGCGAATGTCCCGATCTGACGAGACCACAGCGCGTCGCATATGGTTTCGCCGGACGCACTTATCCTAACCGGATTTCCGAGCTCACGAGCTCTGGCATATCTCTGATGGGTTTCCGGCTCGGCAACATAGATCGGCGCGTCGATAGTCCGCGAACGCAAGGCAAGCGCAACACCTGTGGCCAACCCGCCGCCACCGCAAGCGACGACGACGGCGTTAGAGCCTGCGGAATTCTTCTGGATGGCCGATGCAATTTCCAAGCCCAGGGTGTAACTGCCTGCGATCATCTCCACGCTTTCAAACGCGTGCAGTTGACTCCAATTACGCTTTTGGGCTTCGAATTGGGCGCACTCCGCCAACTCCGCTCGCCCGGCGAGCCTTATCTCCGCTCCGGTTCTCTGGGCCTGTTCTTTCTTAAAGGCCGGCGCATCATCGGGCATGATCAGACACGCTCGCTTGTCGAGCTCTCGGGCAGCGAGACCAATTGCAATCGGAAAATTGCCTGCTCCTGCTGCCACTACACCTCCGATCGCATTTCTGACCCCAAGGATTGCTCCTCGAAACTTGAACGATCCACTGTGTTGGACGGTCTCGTCCTTGATGTAGATCGTCCTGCCCGTCCGAGCATCCAGCTCAGCGGAAGATCTGATAGGTGTCGCCCTCACTCGGCGTGTGATGAACTCAAGATCGTCTTCAGATACATTGAACGGGCGATCAACCATCTCTTCTCCGGATCATGGCGCGTGAGCACGAACATTATCCGGGGCACGCAAACGCATGTCCAATCAGCTCTTGTGTCGGCTTAGCCAATCTCGTGATCACCATAGTTCTGAAGGAGGCCGCTATCGCTTCATCGATCCGGTCGTCGCCGTTTGACGATAAGAGATGTCCGCAAGATCTATTCGAGTGGTGGCCCGACAGGCGACGCCGAGCCTTGCACCTCGATGCGACTTCGTACCACGAATAGACGGTGCAGGATGATCGCAACGACGTCGCGGCTCTGAATAACGCCGAATGGTGTGCCGCAGTGTGGCGGTCGCATGGGCTGCCGGTCGAGCAAGCTCATGGCATGTGGTTTTGTCCCCATCCAACGCCGCAATATTATCCCAACGTCGTGACGGTCGATGCTGGAGCAGATCCCACTACCCAAGCCGGATTCATTGCTGAGCTGGCTCGCGACACCGACTTCGACCTTGGCGTGAAGGACAGCTTTTCCTGCCTCGATTTGTCACTCGCAGGCTTTCAGATTCTGTTCGACGCTCGCTGGCTCAGCCGGAGGCGATCCGCGCCAGCGGTCGCAGCGAGCGCCCTTGATTGGCGCCGGATTGGCGATGAGCCAGCTCTTGCGGCGTGGGAGCGGGCTTGGCGCGGCACCGATCCAGAATCTCAGCGCATATTCCGCGCCGAGCTGTTGGAGGACCGACGTGTTTGTGTCCTTGCGGGCTTTGACGAAATGGACATGATACGCGCCGGAGGGATCGCGTACGACGCCGCCGGCGCAACCGGGGTCACGAATATTTTTGGTTCTCGCCAGCAATTCCTGAACGCCGTGGCTACGCTGTTCGGTCCGGCCGAGATCGTCTGCTATGAGCGCGGGCAAGATCTAGCGCACGCGGTGGATCTCGGTTTTGCGCAGCTTGGTGGCCTCAGGGTGTGGACTCGTATCGCATAGGATTGCGATTCCAGGCAGCTTGTCTGCTTGGGGCGGCGGAGCGGTTTGGCTAATCTGTCGTGCCCCGGACGCAGCGCAGCACGTCGGTGATGTGCTGCTGAGCCGGGCCCCAGAGATGCGGCGAGATGGATCCCGGCTCTGCGGAGCGGCGCTTCGCGCCGCACCGCGTCCGGGACACGAAAGCACTGACCTCTCGCCGCGCTGAGGGGTAGCTCTCCGTTATGCCTTCCCCATCGCGGCGATCGCGTCCGCAATCTCGATCGTCCGCCGCGCCATGTCGGCGTGCAGGCGCTCCACCATCGCACCATCGAGGCGGATCGCACCGCGCGAGACGTTCTCCGGCAATTCGAATGCCGCGATGATCTTCCTCGCGCGCGCGACTTCCTCTTCCGGCGGCGTGAAGATCGCGTTGCAGGCCTCGATCTGCGAGGGATGGATCAGCGTCTTGCCGTCGAAGCCGAGGTCGCGGCCCTGCGCGCATTCGGTGGCGAAGCCGTCGGGATTGTTGATGTCGCTGTAGGGGCCGTCGAGGATTTCGAGGCCTTGGGCGCGCGTGGCCAGGATGCAGTGCGTGATCATCGGGATCATCGCGGCGCGGCCCGGCAGCATCTTGATCCGCGTCTCGCGCGAGATGTCATTCGGGCCGAACACGAAGCCTGACAAACGCGTTTTGGGATCGCGACCGGCGGCGGCCAGCTCCTCGGCATGCAGCACGGCGCGCGCGGTCTCGATCATCGCCCAGACCTTGACGGTCGGTGCCGCACCGAGCTCGGCGAGGCGGCGGCCGATCGTGTCGAGATCCTCAATGCTCGAAACTTTCGGAACCAGGATACCGTCCGGCGAGGCCTTGGCGGCCATCGCGACGTCATCGGCCCACCAGGGCGTGTCGAGACCGTTGGTCCGGATCAAGATCTCCCGCCTGCCAAACCCCTTGGCCGCGATCGCGGCCGCGATCTGGTCGCGCGCCACCGCCTTGGCGTCGGGCGCGACGGAATCCTCGAGGTCCAGGATCAGGCCGTCAGCGGCCAGATTGCGCGCCTTTTCCAGCGCGCGAGGGTTGGAGCCGGGCATGAACAGATGGCTGCGGCGCGGGCGGGTCATGCAGGCGGTCCTTCCGGTTTCCTCGTATCCATTATGACCGAAGCCGATAGCACCTGGCCTGCCTATTCGAAAGGCTTGTTCGCCCCTGCGGTATATGATTAGGCATAGGCCATGATCACATTCCCGAAGCATTTGCTGGAAGGCTACAACGCCTTCGCCACCCAGCGGCTGCCGACCGAGCAGAACCGCTATCGCGAGCTGTCGGTGAAGGGACAGTTTCCCGAAGTGATGGTGATCGGCTGCTGCGATAGCCGTGTCGCGCCGGAGACCATTTTTGACGTCGGCCCGGGCGAATTGTTCGTGGTCCGCAACATCGCCAATCTGGTGCCGGTGTATCAGCCCGACGGCAACGCGCACGGCGTCTCGGCCGCGCTGGAATATGCCGTGACGGTGCTGAAGGTGAAGCACATCGTGGTGCTCGGTCACGCGCAATGCGGCGGCATCCGCGCCTTCGTCGACAAGATCGAGCCGCTCACGCCGGGCGATTTCATCGGCAAATGGATGCAGATGTTCATCAAGCCAGGCGAAGTGGTCGAGCAGCGCGAGCGCGAGACCATGGAACAGTTCGTCGAGCGTATCGAGAAGGCCGCGGTGTTCCGCAGCCTGGAAAACCTGATGACCTTCCCGTTCGTGCAGAAGGCGGTGGATGCCGGCCAGATGCAGACCCACGGTGCCTATTTCGGCGTCGCGGAGGGATCGCTGTTCGTGCTGGACAAGGTCGCGAAGGAATTCAAGAGCGTGCGCGAATAGCGAGCTCTTGCAGGGTGGGTTAGCCCTGCGGCTGCGCGAAGCGCAGTCCGCTGGTGTAACCCACCACTTCTGTCACCGCGGAAAGTACAGAGGTGGGTTACGCCGAGCGATTGCGCTTCGCGCAATCGCGGGGCTAACCCACCCTACAAAGCAAGACAGCTCTTACGCCGCCTTCTTCTTCGCGCTGATCAGTTTGCGGTTGATCAGCACTTCCGCGATCTGGATCGCGTTGAGCGCGGCGCCCTTGCGCAGATTGTCGGACACGCACCACAGCACGAGACCATTCTCCACCGTCGCATCCTCGCGGATACGGCTGATATAGGTCGCGTCCTCGCCGGCCGCTTCATACGGCGTGGCGTAGCCGCCGGCCTCCTGCTTGTCGATGACGAGGCAGCCCGGCGACTTGCGCAGGATGTCGCGCGCTTCGTCCGCGGTGATCGGATTCTCGAACTCGATGTTGACGGCCTCGGAGTGGCCGACGAACACCGGCACGCGCACGCAGGTCGCGGTGAGCTTGATCTTGGGATCAAGAATCTTCTTGGTCTCCGCCATCATCTTCCACTCTTCCTTGGTGTAGCCGTCCTCCATGAAGACGTCGATGTGGGGGATGACGTTGAAGGCGATGCGCTTGGGGAATTTCTTACTGACCAGATCCTGGTTGGTGTAGACGGCCTTGGTCTGCGAGAACAACTCGTCCATCCCATCCTTGCCGGCGCCCGACACCGATTGATAGGTCGAGACCACGACGCGCTTGATGATCGCCTTGTCGTGCAGCGGCTTCAGCGCGACCACGAGCTGCGCGGTCGAGCAGTTCGGGTTGGCGATGATGTTCTTCTTCTTGAAGCCCGCCGCCGCATCCGCGTTCACTTCCGGCACGATCAGCGGCACGTCCGGATCCATGCGCCAGGCCGACGAATTGTCGATCACGACGGTACCGGCGGCGCCGATCTTCGGCGACCATTCCTTCGACACCTCGCCGCCCGCCGACATCAGGCAGATGTCGACATCGGAGAAATCATAGTGCTCGAGCGCTTTGACCTTGAGGGTGCGGTCACCGTAGGAGACCTCGACGCCCATGCTGCGGCGTGACGCCAGGGCCACGACCTCGTCCGCGGGAAATTTGCGCTCATCGAGGATGTTGAGCATTTCCCGTCCGACATTGCCGGTCGCGCCGACAACTGCGACTTTGTAACCCATCGTTCACTCTCCGATGAAAAAGCTCGTTCCTGAAGCTGACGCTTAAACAGGAAGAGCAGCGCTTCTATGCGAGAACCGGCCTTAAGACAACGTTGGACCATGCCCGAAGGCCGTGGATGCAGTCGCCCGAGGCCAGCACGGCCGCAACAACCCCCACCCAGATCCATCTTGCGCTCGCCAACTTCGCCGACGAGGTCGTCGGCACACTGGCGCGCCTGTTCGCCTATGTGGGTGTTCTGGTGCTGTTTGCCATCCTCGCACTCGCAGGGCTCGGCCAACTTCCAAGCTTCCGCGACGATGAGCCCGCCCAAAGGCCGGGCTGGAGCGTGGCCGACCGCTCGCATCCGGCCTTCGCCGTCAGCCGGCTTGATTCATTAGAAAAAACAGCCTCTTACGCCATCCTTCGGCACCCCGAAGGCGGCCGCAGGGACGTGATGCGCTGGGCGAGCGAAGCGGATAAGCCTTTGGCCGAGCTCGACATTTACCGGGAGGGCGGCGAATTCGACGTGACCCGTCCGGCAACCGCGGACCTGGCGATCCAGATGGGCCTTGATGCGGCCCAACCGCTCGAACAGGCCGGCCTGATCGACACCAAATTCGGCGCCGTGGCCCTGTTCCGGCCAACCGGCGCGACGAAGGGAGCTTGTCTCGACTACCTCAAGCGCAACGAGGAGCCGGCGCTCCAGATCTCCGGCTTCTCCTGCCAGGGCGATGCGCTGCCCGCCCAGCGCGCGGCGATCGCCTGCATGCTGAACCGGCTGACGCTGCTGACCTCGGGCAACGAGCCGAAGCTGGCGGAATTCTTCGCCCATGCCGAGCTCAAGCGCCGCTCCTGCGACACGGCGGGCTCGTCGGACTGGCTGCTGGGCGCTGCGAACGCACAATTGCGTGGAGCGCTTTGATTGTCATCCAGCTCAAGTGCCTGGTTTGCATGCAACTTTTGCGGGCGCGCACGATTATTCCGGCGTGGTGTGACCCAATTGACCTAGTTGCGGCCACCCCGGCCGGGCTAGTATGGAAGGGAAATCGATTGGCGGCTTGCCGCCGAAGGGGACGTGATGAGCTCGAAATTCTCAGCCGCGAATAAATTGGCGACATTGCTTGCGGCAGGCGCCGCGATTGCTATCGCCCTCGCGACACCGGCCTCGGCCGACACCAAGATCAAGCGTACTGACGATCGCGGCCGGACCTATTACGGACCGAGCGGTCCCAACGCAGTCTATCAGCAGGGCCGCACCCGCATCTATGTGAGCAAGCGCTCCTGGCTCGACGGCGGCACCGAGGTCAATCCGGGCGACCGCAAGTTCACGGACTATGCGTTTCCGCCGGAGATCGGCTACCCGACATTCGCGCGCGAGAACAACAACCGTCCAATCGATCGCCAGCCGCTCAGCACGCCGGCTGACGTTGGCGGGTACCCGCGGAATTTCCCGCTGTACTGAAGCGGACGTACCAACCGAATCGAAACGGCCGGGCTCGCTCCCGGCCGTTTTTGTTTTGTGATGGCTTCGCGCTCTACCGGCCAGGCGCGAGAGCCGGATCGTAGCGCTCGCAAAACTGCTCGATCGCCTCGGAGCGGAAATCGCCCAGACGTTCGAAGATGATCTCATCCCGCCAATCCCACCAGGCGATACGGCGCAGGCTGTCAGCGACTGAATCAGGAAAGCGCTTGCGGATGGGGCGCGCGGGAACGCCACCGACGATCGTATAGGGCGGCACGTCGCGGCTCACGACCGCGCCCGCGGCGATCACCGCGCCGTCGCCGACGGTCACGCCCGGCAGCAGAATCGCAGCGTGTCCGATCCAGACATCATTGCCGACGATCACGCGGTCGCCGCGGCGATCCGCGAAGAAGTCGCGGTCGCGCGTCGCGGCCGCATCGTAATATTCCGGGCAATAGGTGAAGCGATGCTGCGATGGGCGGCCCATCGGATGGTTCGGCGCACCGATCCGCACCGAGTTGGCAATGGCAGTGAACTTTCCGATTCCCGCGTCGGCGACCTCGCAATTCTCGCCGAGATAGGAGTAGTCGCCGAGCGAGGAATACTCGACGCGGGTGTTGCTCAGGATCTCGCAACGGCGCCCGATCTGCGCTTCGCGCAGGCGCACCGTTTCATGGATGATGGTTTCCGCGAGCCTGGGGCGATGCGGCGCGTCCATGAAGTGGGCTCCGATAGCAGGTGCCGTAGGGTGGGGTTAGCCGAAGGCGTAACCCACCCTACAATTGCGGTGCGCGCGGTTACGCGTGCAGCTTCTGCAATTCCTTCAGAATCGCTTCGCCCATCTGCGTGGTCGACACGGCCGTGGTGCCCTCCGACTTGATGTCGGCCGTGCGCAGGCCGCTGGCGAGCACGGCGGCGATCGCCGCATCGACCTTGTCGGCGAGCGCGCCCATGTCGAAGGAGTAGCGCTGCGCCATGCCGAACGACGAGATCATCGCGATCGGATTGGCGAGGCCCTGACCTGCGATATCAGGCGCCGAGCCGTGCACGGGCTCGTACAGCGCCTTGCGCTTCTTGCTCTTGACGTCGACCTCGCCGAGCGAGGCCGAGGGCAGCATGCCGAGCGATCCCGTCAGCATCGCAGCGATGTCGGACAGCATGTCGCCGAACAGATTGTCGGTGACGATGACGTCGAACTGCTTCGGCGCCTTCACCAGCATCATGCCGCCGGAATCGGCGAGCTGATGCTCGAGCGTGACGTCCGGATATTCGCGCTTGTGGACCTGGGTCATGACCTCGTTCCAGAGCACGCCCGATTTCATGACGTTGCGCTTCTCCATCGACGTCACCTTGTTCTTGCGCTTCCTGGCAAGCTCGAAGGCGACGCGGCCGATGCGCTCGATCTCATAGGTGTCGTAGACTTGGGTATCGATCGCGCGCTTCTGGCCGTTGCCGAGATCGGTGATGGTCTTGGGTTCGCCGAAATAGACGCCGCCGGTGAGTTCGCGCACGATGACGATGTCGAGGCCCTCGACCGCCTCACGCTTCAGGCTCGAGGCATCGGCCAGCGCCGGATAGCACATGGCGGGACGGAGGTTGGCGAACAAAGCGAGATCCTTGCGCAGGCGCAGCAGGCCGGCTTCGGGACGCACCTCATAGGGCACCGCGTCCCACTTGGGGCCGCCGACTGCGCCGAAGATGATGGCGTCGGCCGCAAGCGCCTTGGCCATGTCGCCCTCGGAGATCGACACCTTGTGCGCGTCATAGGCGGAGCCGCCGACGAGGCCGGTGTCGGTCTCGAATTTGGCGATTCCGGCCGCGTTGAGCCAGTCGATCAGCCGCTTCACCTCGCCCATCACCTCGGGGCCGATGCCGTCACCGGGGAGCAGCAGCAGTTTGTGGGTCGCCATGGTCGTTTCCTCTGAGATCGAATTCGGCGGGATTGCTAGAGCGGCATTGCGCGCTTGGCAAGACACCATTGCCGGGGAGCCGGCTGTGCAACGCGAATGTAGCCTGCCACAATGACGATGCCGGAGTACCCTCGTTGCACGCCCGAGACGACCTCGCTCAAGATCGCAGCCCCCTGTCCGACGCCCACCCCGCGCGGCTGATCCTGATCCTGTCGCTGGCGGCGACGGTCGGGCTCGGCATCGGCCGCTTTGCCTATGCGCTGGTGCTGCCGGACATGCGCGAGAGCCTGGGCTGGTCCTACTCGGCGGCCGGTTTCATGAACACCATCAACGCCGTCGGCTACCTCGTGGGTGCGCTGATGGCGTCCCGGCTGATCCGGCGCGTCGGCTGGTCGGCCGCGATCCGCGGCGGAACCCTGGCCTGCCTCGCCGCGCTCGCCACTTGCGCGCTGACCGGGAATTTTGTCGCGCTGAGCCTGGCGCGGCTGGTGCTGGGCATCGGCGCCGCGGCCGGCTTCGTGGCCGGCGGCGCGCTGGCCGCGACGATTGCGCAGTCGCGTCCCGAGCGGGCGAACTTCCTGCTCAGCCTGTTCTATGCAGGCCCCGGTGTCGGCATATTGTCGTCGGGGCTGATTGCGCCGTTCACGCTCCAACATTTTGGCCCGGGCTCATGGTGGATCGTGTGGTGGTCACTGACACTGCTCTCGGCGGTCATGACGATCCCGCTGTTCCTGGTCCGCATCGAAAGCAAGGCGCGCTTCACGGAAGCCAGTCACGCTTCCTTCGCGATACTGCCGGTGCTGATCTATCTCGCCAGCTACTTCCTGTTCGGCGCCGGCTACATCGCCTACATGACCTTCATGATCGCCTATGTGCGCGACAGCGGCGGCGGCGCCGCGGCGCAGGCCGCGTTCTGGAGCCTGATCGGCATCAGCGCCTTTGTGACGCCCTGGGCCTGGCGCGGCGTGCTGGCGCTCGACCGCGGCGGGCTTGCAACCGCGATCATCCTCGGCACCAACGCGCTCGGCGCGGGCCTGCCGATGCTGGGACATTCGACGGCATGGCTCGCGGTCTCCGCGGTGGTGTTTGGCGTCGCCTTCTTCGCCGTCGTCGGCTCGACCACCGCCTTTGTTCGCTTCAACTATCCGCGTGAGGAGTGGCCCACGGCGATCGCGGCGATGACGATCTCGTTCGGCATCGGCCAGACGCTCGGGCCGATCGTGGTCGGCGCGATCACGGATGCGCTGGGGAGTTTGAGTTACGCGCTGAATGTGTCGGCGGGGTTGCTGGCATTGGGGGCGGTGGCGGCGTTATGCCAGCGGAAGGTGGGGCCTTGATCCACGTCGTCCCGGCGAAGGCCAGGCCTTCGCCGGGACGACGATCAGGTCAACTCCGCGGCGCTAGCTCCCGCTAAACGAATTATACCCCTGGTCTTCCCAATAGCCGCCCTTGTACTCGTTGGTGACTTCCATCGAGATCACGTATTTCGGGTTCTTGAAGCCGAGCTTGGTCGGCACGCGGATCTTCATCGGGAAACCGTAGGCGCGGGGCAAGATGTCGTTGGCGTATTTGAATGTCATCTGGGTTTGCGGATGCAGCGCGGTGGGCATGTCGAGCGGCGAATTGTAGCCGTCCTTGTCGGCGCACTGGAACCAGACATATTTCGCGCGGGTATCGGCGCCGATCAGCTTGAGGAAATCGCGGAGCGGCGTTCCGGTCCAGCTTCCGATCGCGCTCCAGCCCTCGACGCAGATGTGACGAGTGATCTGCGTGACCTGCGGCAGCTTGTACAACTCGGGAAGCGTCCACGACTTCTTGTTGTCCACGAGGCCGCGCACCTCGAGCTTCCAGGCTTCGCCGTCGACCTCCGGCGCGTCGTCGAGATCGTAATAGGCGTTAAACGGGAAGGGTTTTGTGATTTCGCTCTCGGAAAATGTCGGCGCCAGCGCATCGGGATTGAAGATGAAGGACTGCACCGCATCGTTGAATTTCGAGATCTTCGCCAGCAGGGCGTCGGCCGACGACGAGTCGACGACGTCGCAGCCGGCGAGCAGCGTCAGCGCGCCGAGGCTGGCGCCGCCCGCAATGAAGCGGCGACGGGTAAAGTCCGGCATCGTCTTGATCGAGTCCTTGATCAGCAGCCGCTTGTCGACGCCGGGGATCAGGAATGAGCGTTTCGCCATGTTCTCCTCCCTCTCTAGCGGCCGATGATCATCGCGCGCAGGCTCTTCGGTACCAGCAGCGCGAGCGCGACGTGAATGACGAGGAAGGCGCAGATCGCGGCCATGCAGAAAAAGTGCACGTAGCGCGCGGTCGGATAGTCGCCGAACAGCTTCACCAGATAATAGAGCTGCACCGGCTTCCACATCGACAGGCCCGAGAGCACGATGAGCACGCCGACCGCGATGATGCCGGCATAGAGCGTGCGCTGTACGTAATTGTAGACGCTGAGATCGTCATGGCTGAGCTTGAAGGTGAGCGCGGCCCTGACGTCGTGGATCACGCCCGCCGGCGTGATCGGCAGCAGCTTCTTGCGGAAGCGGCCGGTAGCAAAGCCGGTAATGAGATAGGCAAGGCCATTGACCATCAGCAGCCACATCGCCGCAAAGTGCCAGAGCAGGCCGCCGCCAAGCCAGCCACCAAGCGTGTATTCGCGCGGAAAACTGAAGCCGAACAGCGGCGAGGCGTTGTAGATCTGCCAGCCCGATAGGATCATCAGGACCATCGCGACAGCGTTGGTCCAGTGCATGACCCGGACCCAGGCCGGCTGGATCGTCCTGGTCGGTGTGGCACCGATATGCTCGTCGACTGTGGCTAGGCTCGACATGGCGGTTCCGTCCTGTGAGATCGCGTTGACAATTATACGCCAGCCGCTGCGCGTTCGTTACGCCCGCATATCTGCGAATCTGGCGAGCAGCTTCTCACAATAAAGCGAGCCGGGGGGTACCCCCGACTCGCCTTGCCGTTCATCCCTGCTGAGGGGGACTAAACAGGGGTGCGCGGTGTTAGGTCGCCGGCATCAGCACGGTGTCGACCACATGGATGACGCCGTTCGACTGGTTGACGTTGGAAATCGTCACCATCGAGGTGCCGCCCTTGGCATCGACGATCCAGACCTTGCCGTCCTGCTTCTTGATGGTCAGCTCTTCACCCTCGACGGTCTTGAGCTTCTTGCCGTCGGTCAGGTCGGAGGCCTCGAGCTTGCCGGCCACGACATGGTAGGTGAGGATCTTGGTCAGGGTCGCCTTGTTCTCGGGCTTGACCAGGGTGTCAACGGTGCCGGCCGGCAGCTTGCCGAAGGCGGCGTTGGTCGGCGCGAACACCGTGAACGGGCCCTTGCCTTCCAGCGTCGGCACCAGGCCGGCCGCCTTCACCGCCGCCACCAGCGTGGTGTGGTCCTTCGAGTTGACGGCGTTCTGGACGATGTTCTTCGAGGGGAACATCGCGGCGCCGCCAACCATGACGGTCTTTTCCTCGGCGCGGGCGGGCGCGACGACGGTCGCGGTGATGGCCAGCGCGCTGAAGGCTGCGGCAGTGAGATAGGCAATGCGCTTCGACATGGAGAAACTCCCGATGATTGTGACCGGCGATCGCCGGATTTTGCGTTGGGCCAACAACGGCGGCTGCGACAGTTTGACGTGAGGCAGTAGCGCGTCGTTGGTCCGAACTACGGGACGGTCTGCGAAGCGGTTTCGAACAATAATTTATCGTGATGCGTGAAACTATGTGTGGGGTGCTTCGTGGGGTGCATCCGCACCGTCATCGCGGGGAGCGAAGCGACGAAGCAATCCAGACTGCCACTGCGGATACATTTCTGGATTGCTTCGCTTCGCTCGCAATGACGAGGGAACGAGGGACTGCCTTCTAGTCCCTGCTCAACGGCGTCTGGATGAACCCGCGATTATGCGTCGGGCTGATCAGGAGCTCGTTGATGCAGACGCGGGGCGGCATGCTTGCGATGAACGCAATCGTGCGGCCGAGATCTTCGGATTGCAGCATCCTGGCTTGCTCTTCCTCGCTTGGCACCACCGGGCGCAGCTTCAGGATGGGGGTCGCCACCTCGCCCGGCATCAGGCAGCAGGCACGCAGGCCGTTGACGCATTCGTCCATGTTGAAGGAATGGGTCAGCGCCAGCACCGCATGTTTGGTGGTGGTGTAGGCCGGGCCCGGCATCTTCGAGACGTGACGGCCGGCCCAGGACGAGACGTTGATGATCGAGCCGTCCTGCTGCTTGCGCATCGTCGGCAATACCGCGCGCATGCAATAGAGTACGCCGTTGAGATTGACCTGGACCAGCTTGTCCCAGCCCTCCAGTTCCATGTCCTTCCAGCTCCGCTTGGGGACATTGATACCGGCATTGTTCACGAGCAGGTCGATGCGGCCATGCTTCGCGACGATGTGATCGGCCGCCTTCTGGGCGTCAGCTGCGACCGCCACGTCCAGCGCGATGGCCTCGCCGACCCCGCCCGCCTTGGTGATCTTCGCAACCACGGTCTCCAGGGCGTCCTTGCGGCGGCCCGAGACCACGACTATCCAGCCGTCGGCCGCGAGCGCCTCGGCGCCGGCCTCCCCGATCCCGCTGCCGCCGCCCGTGACCCAGGCCACGCGTTTCCCGTTTTTGGTCATGCCAACTGTCTCCGTTGCTTCTTCGGGGCGGTTTTTGCTAATCCAGCCCTCGGTTTTGACCGGCCTTGTCTTACAAGCCTTGCGGTCGAGGAAATCTTGCATGAACCAAGCTGCCAACGCCAATTTGTTTTCCCGCCTGTTCGACGGCCTGGACGATCCCAAGCGCCTCGCGATCGAGACCCAGGACGGCGCCCATATCAGCTATGGCGAATTGATCGCGCGGGCCGGGCAAATGGCGAATGTGCTGGTCGCGCGCGGCGTCAAGCCCGGTGACCGCGTCGCGGTGCAGGTGGAAAAGTCCGTCGCCAATATCGTGCTCTATCTCGGCACGGTCCGCGCCGGCGCGGTCTATCTGCCGCTCAACACCGCCTATACGCTGAACGAGCTCGATTATTTCATCGGCGATGCCGAGCCGTCACTGGTGGTCTGCGACCCCTCCAAGGCGGAAGGGCTCACTGCGATCGCCGCCAAGGTGAAGGCCAAGGTCGAGACGCTTGGGCCTGACGGCAAGGGCTCGCTGACGGACGCCGCCGACAAGGCGAGCAGCGAGTTCACCACCGTTCCGCGGGCGAACGACGATCTCGCCGCGATCCTCTACACCTCCGGCACCACCGGGCGCTCCAAGGGAGCGATGCTCACCCACGACAATCTGGCGTCGAACTCGCTGAGCCTGGTCGGCTACTGGCGCTTCACCGACAAGGACGTGCTGATCCACGCGCTGCCGATCTACCATACCCACGGCCTGTTCGTGGCGACCAACGTGACGTTGTTTGCGCGAGCGTCGATGATCTTCCTGCCGAAGCTCGATCCGGACCTCATCATCAAGCTGATGGCGCGCGCCACCGTGCTGATGGGCGTGCCGACGTTCTATACGCGGCTCCTGCAAAATTCCGCGCTGTCGCGCGAGACCACGAAGCATATGCGGCTGTTCATTTCGGGTTCGGCGCCGCTGCTGGCCGAAACCCATCGCGAATGGTCGGCGCGCACCGGCCACGCGGTGCTCGAGCGCTACGGCATGACCGAGACCAACATGAACACGTCGAACCCGTATGACGGCGAGCGTGTGCCCGGCGCAGTCGGCTTTCCCCTCCCCGGCGTCTCCGTGCGTGTCACCGACCCTGCGACGGCCAAGGAGTTGCCGCGCGACGAGATCGGCATGATCGAGGTCAAAGGCCCCAACGTCTTCAAAGGCTATTGGCGCATGCCGGAGAAGACCAAGGCGGAATTCCGTCCCGATGGCTTCTTCATCACCGGCGACCTCGGCAAGATCGACGCCAAGGGCTACGTCCACATTCTCGGCCGCGGCAAAGATCTCGTGATCTCCGGCGGCTTCAACGTCTACCCCAAGGAAATCGAGAGCGAGATCGACGCCATGACGGGCGTGATCGAATCCGCCGTGATCGGCGTGCCCCATGCCGATTTCGGCGAAGGCGTCACTGCGGTGCTGGTCTGCAACAAAGGCGCGGAGATCAGCGAGACCTCGGTGCTGAAGGCGCTCGACGGCCGGCTGGCCAAATTCAAGATGCCCAAGCGCGTCTTCGTCGTCGACGAACTGCCGCGCAACACCATGGGTAAGGTACAGAAGAACGTGCTGCGGGATACGTACAAGGATATTTTCGCGAAGAAGTGAGGGGGCTTTTGTTCGCAGCTCTCAACCCCGTCATTGCGAGGAGCTCGCGACAAAATTGCAAAGCAATTTTGCGCTGATGCGACGAAGCAATCCAGACTGCCGCCGCGGAAAGATTCTGGATTGCTTCGCTGCGCTCGCAATGACGGAGGGTGTCGCGCTTACTGCCCGCCCGCCAAGCTCATCGCAAACCGGCTGCCGACGATAAACAGATAGCACCCGAACGCCATCTCCAGTGTCCGCTTCGACATCGCATGCGCGGCTCTCACGCCGAGCGGCGCAGTCACGAGGCTCATCGGCATCACCAGCACGGCACCGATCAGCGAGACGTAACCGAGCGCGAACGGTATTTGCAGAGCGGCTACGGTGGGATAGCTCGCCGCCGCAGGCCAGCCGGCATAGATGTAGCCGAGCGCGCCGGGGATCGAGATCAGCACGGCGAGCGCCGACGAGGTCGCGACCGCCTGATGGATAGGACGGCCGTAGAACGTCATCAGCAGGTTCGAGAACAGCCCGCCCCCGATGCCCATCAAGGTCGACAGGATGCCGACGCAGAAGCCGTAGGCGCGCATCAACGGGCCCTTCGGCAGATCGTCGCCAAGTTTCCAGGCGTCGCGCGCGAAGATCAGCCGTATGGCGGCCGAGTAAGCGACGCAGACGAACACGATCTTGAACAAGCGCTCCGGTGCGTAGCGCGCGACCACGCTGCCGACGACGACGCCGATCAGGATTGGCAGCCACCAGACGCGCAGGATCGACATGTCGACAGCGCCGCGCTTGTAGTGCGCCTGGAACGAACGGATCGAGGTCGGGATGATCACTGCGAGCGACGTGCCGACGCAGAGCGGCATCCGCACCTCGAGCGGCACGCCGGCGATGCGGAAGCATTCGTAGAACACCGGCACGAGAATCGCGCCGCCGCCAATGCCGAACACGCCGGCCAAAAATCCGGACAGCGCACCAACTGCGATCAGTAGCAGCGCGAGTTCGACCAGCTCCTTGATGTCAAGTCCTGCAATCACCCCTGACCTGCCCCGGCGACTGGTCGCAATGCCTCCGAGACATGCGCTCGGATTTGGCTGCGCGAACCTGTAGGCGATCTGATTTGTCCGGTCGACACACTGTGCCTCCCGTCGGGGGTGGGATGCAGGTTGCGCATATCCACCGTCAGGCGGGAAATCAGTGCGTGTGACGGAAATAGTTGGAGGTTGGTTCGCCGGCCGTGCGGGCTTGAGCGTCATGAACTGACTGGTTCGAACCCTGGACGACAAGCGACGGCTTATGGGCGTTCCAATAGTGATTTCAATGCGCCTCGACTGCCTCTCGAAAGGATGAATTTATATTCTTTTCTTCATTGGCAGACGGACACTCTGGTATACCAAGCCCCTGATTGGCTTGTTGCATCAACGCCGTAGTGCTGAACGCCGGTTCGATTTATGGCGATTTGGTGATTGCGCAGGCCAAATCGACTCCGTAAATAGAGCCGACCTTTCGCGATCCCCGCGTGCCCCCTGCTGGGCCGCCATCAACATCAAAAGCCCATGACCGCACGGATCGAACGACCTCTTTCCCCACACATGCAAGTCTACCGCTGGACGCTGACGATGGCGCTGTCCATCGTCCACCGTGCCACCGGTATTGCCCTCTATGTCGGAACCCTGCTGCTGGTCTGGTGGCTGGTTGCGGCGGCTTCGGGCCCCGCCGCCTACGCCCATCTGCAGGCCTTCACCGGCAGCATCATCGGCCGCCTGATCGTGTTCGGCTACACCTGGGCTCTGATGCACCATATGCTGAGCGGCATCCGGCACTTCGTGTGGGACCTCGGCTACGGCTTCAAGGCCAATGAACGCGAGGCCCTGACCTGGGGCGCGCTGATCGGCGGCATCGTCCTGACGGTGCTGATCTGGATCATCGCCTACGCGATCGGAGGTGGACGATGAGCACAGCCGAGACGCCGAAGCGCAGCATGCGCACCCCGCTCGGCCGTGTCCGCAATCTCGGCGCCGCCCATTCCGGCACCTCCGACTTCTGGCGCCAGCGCCTTACGGCGGTGGCGATGACGCTACTGATGATCCCGGCGCTGGTGATCATCATGATGCTGAACGGCAGCAATCAGGCCGGCGCCAAGCAGATCCTCGGCTCGCTGCCGGTCGCCATCATCATACTGCTCTTCATCGTCGCCAGCGCCTGGCACATGAAGATCGGCATGCAGGTCGTGATCGAGGATTACGTCCACAACGAGAAGCTGAAGCTCGCTTCAATCATGCTCAACAATTTCTTCGCGGCCGCGGTTGCGCTCGCCTCGATCTACGCGCTTCTCCAACTTTCATCCGGAGTGTAACCCATGGCCACAGAGACGAATGGCAAGGGCAACAGCGCTCCCGCTACCAACGGCAAAGCCTATCCGATCGAAGACCACACCTACGACGTCGTCGTGGTCGGCGCCGGCGGCGCGGGCCTACGCGCCGTAGTCGGCTGCAGCGAAGCGGGTCTCCGCACCGCCTGCATCACCAAGGTGTTTCCGACCCGCTCGCATACGGTCGCGGCCCAGGGCGGCATCTCGGCTTCGCTCGGCAACATGCACAAGGACGACTGGCGCTGGCACATGTACGACACCGTGAAGGGGTCGGACTGGCTCGGCGACCAGGACGCGATCGAATACATGGTGCGCAACGCGCCCGAGGCCGTCTACGAGCTCGAGCATTGGGGCGTGCCGTTCTCGCGCACCGAGGACGGCAAGATCTACCAGCGCCCGTTCGGCGGCATGACCTTGGACTACGGCAAGGGCCAGGCGCAGCGCACCTGCGCCGCCGCCGACCGCACCGGCCATGCCATGCTGCACACGATGTACGGTCAGTCGTTGCGTCACGCGGCCGAGTTCTTCATCGAGTTCTTCGCCATCGACCTGATCATGGACGACCAGGGCACCTGCCGCGGCGTCATCGCGCTCAAGCTCGACGACGGCACGCTGCATCGCTTCCGTGCCCAGACCGTGATCCTTGCGACCGGCGGCTACGGCCGCGCCTACGCCTCCTGCACCTCGGCGCATACCTGCACTGGTGACGGCGGCGGCATGGTGCTGCGCGCCGGCCTTCCGATGCAGGATATGGAGTTCGTGCAGTTCCACCCGACCGGCATCTACGGCTCGGGCTGTCTCGTCACTGAAGGCGCACGCGGCGAAGGCGGCTATCTCGTCAACTCCGAGGGCGAGCGCTTCATGGAGCGTTATGCGCCGTCGGCGAAGGACCTCGCCTCGCGCGACGTCGTCTCGCGCGCGATGACCATCGAGATCCGCGAAGGCCGCGGCGTCGGCAAGAAGAAGGACCACATCTTCCTTCATCTCGATCATCTCGATCCCGCGGTGCTGGCCGAGCGCCTGCCGGGCATCTCGGAATCCGCAAAGATCTTCGCCAATGTCGACGTGACGCGCGAGCCGATCCCGATCGTGCCGACCGTGCACTACAACATGGGCGGCATCCCGACGAACTATCACGGCGAAGTGCTGACCAAGAAGGACGGCGACGACAACGCCATCATTCCCGGCCTGATGGCGATCGGCGAAGCCGCCTGCGTCTCCGTGCACGGCGCCAACCGCCTCGGCTCCAACTCGCTGATCGACCTCGTCGTGTTCGGCCGCGCCGCCGCGCTGCGGCTGGCCGAAAAGCTCACGCCCAATGCCAGCCAGCCGGAGCTGCCGGCAAACTCGTCCGACCTCGCGCTCGGCCGCCTCGACCATTACCGCTACGCCTCCGGCGGCACGCCGACCGCGAAGCTGCGCGAAGGCATGCAGCATGTGATGCAGAACAATTGCGCGGTGTTCCGCACCGGCGATATCCTGAGCGAAGGCCAGAACCTGATCGAGAAGGTCCACAGCGGCATCACCGACATCGCCGTGTCCGACCGCTCGCTGGTGTGGAATTCCGACCTGATCGAGACGCTCGAGTTCGACAATCTGATCTCGCAGGCCGTGGTGACGATGGACTCCGCCGCCAACCGCACCGAGAGCCGCGGCGCCCATGCCCGCGAGGACTTTTCCGCGCGCGACGACCAGAACTGGATGAAGCACACGCTGGCCTGGCTGGAGGATTCCGGCAAGGTCAAGATCGAGTACCGTCCCGTCCACGACTACACCATGACCAACGACGTGCAGTACATCCCGCCCAAAGCGCGCGTGTACTGAGCGAACAGCGAAGGCCTTAATCGAATGGTTGAATTCGCACTTCCGAAGAACTCCAAGATCACCGGTGGCAAGACCTGGCCGAAGCCCGCGGGCGCGACCGAAGTTCGCGAATTCCGCGTCTATCGCTGGAACCCGGACGACGGCAAGAATCCGAGCGTCGACACCTACTACGTCGACACCCATGATTGCGGTCCGATGGTGCTGGACGGCCTGATCTGGATCAAGAACCACATCGATCCGTCGCTGACCTTCCGCCGCTCCTGCCGCGAAGGCGTCTGCGGCTCCTGCGCGATGAACATCGACGGCCAGAACACGCTGGCCTGCACCCGCTCGATGCACGACGTGAAGGACGGCGCGGTGAAGATCAACCCGCTGCCGCATCAGCCGGTGGTGAAGGACCTCGTTCCCGACCTCACCAATTTCTATGCGCAATATGCCTCCGTCGAGCCGTGGCTGAAGACGACCTCGCCGACGCCGCAGAAGGAATGGCGCCAGAGCCACGAGGACCGCGAGAAGCTCGACGGCCTCTACGAGTGCATCCTCTGCGCCTGCTGCTCGACCTCGTGCCCGAGCTATTGGTGGAACAGCGACCGCTATCTCGGCCCCGCCGCCCTGCTCCAGGCCAATCGCTGGGTCTCCGACTCCCGCGACGAGGCGACCGGCGAGCGACTCGACAATCTCGAGGATCCGTTCCGGCTGTATCGCTGCCACACCATCATGAACTGCGCCAAGGCCTGCCCGAAGGGCCTCAACCCGGCGGAAGCCATCGCCGAGCTCAAGCTCAAGATGGTCGAGCGGCAGATCTAGGCGTCGTTCATGCTGCGACCCCCGGCCCGAACGGCCGGGGCATTCTACGGCCGGCACGAATTTCAGTAAAATTCACCACATCCCGCGTCACGCGCGAATCGACAGAATACAACCCCCGGTTCACGCCATAAGCCGCTTCCGTCCCGGCGCGAAACTCAAGTAAGCTCGCGGTCTGGAACCGGAGCGACTGTGCAGGGTGCGCAACGCAATTCGCTGAGACTTTTGCAGTGGATGATGGCTGCATCCCTGGCGTTGCCGATTGCGCTGTTCGCGATCGCCTCCACGATCTCCTACAATTCGACGCACGATATCGCCGACCGTGAGATCGAGCGCACGCTCGACGTTGCGCATGAGCATGCGCTCAAGGTGTTCGAGACCATCGACCGCAGCCTCGCCGAGCTCAACGAGGTGGTGCGCGGCCTTCCCGACGACATCATCCGGTCACGCGAACCTGCGCTGCACCGGCGCCTGAAGCAGCTGAGCGACGCGCTGCCGCAGCTCAAATCGGCCTGGATCTTCGATGCGAACGGAAAATCGCTGGTCAACAGCCTCGTCTCGCCGCCGCAGGATCTGAGCTTTGCGGACCGCGATTACTTCTATGCCCATGTCGACCAGACCATCGGCACCTTCATCGGCGCCTTGCTGACGCCGCGCCCGCCCTATCAGGGTGCGCGCTTCTTCGGCGTCAGCCGCCGCCGCGACTCCGACGACGGCAGCTTCGCCGGTGTGATCCAGGCATCCGTCCTGCCGGAATATTTCGAGAGCTTTTACGCCAGGATCGGCTCAGATCCCGGCAGCTTCTTCGCGATGGGACGCACCGACGGCATGCTGCTGGCACATTTCCCGCGGCTCGATCATGAGCTCCGGCTCGATCCGAACGGCCCGGTCGGCCGGAACATCGCGGCCCATTCCGATCATGGGCTCATGACCGTCGCCTGGCCGTCCGATGGGATCGAGCGGCGCATTGGCTACAAGCGCGTCGCCGAATATCCGATCTATGTCAGTGCGGGGCTCGAGACCTCGGCGATCCGCGCACGCTGGCTCGCTACCATGAGCCAGCATCTGGTGTTCGGCGTTCCCGCGACCGCGCTGCTGTTCGTCCTGGTGGCCTTCGCGTTCCGGCGCACCCAGCATCTCCAGACGGAGGCTGCAAGGCGGCGCGAGGCCGAGGAGGCGCTCAAGCACAGCCAGCGCATGGAGGCGTTGGGACAACTGACCGGCGGCGTCGCGCACGACTTCAACAACCTCCTGACCGTGATCCGCGCCTCCGTCGACCTGTTGAACCGGCCGCAACTGAGCGAGGAGCGGCGACAGCGCTATATCACCGCGATCGCGGATGCGGTCGCGCGCGCGGCCAAGCTGACCTCGCAGTTGCTGGCCTTTGCGCGGCGCCAGACCCTGAAGCCCGAAGTGTTCAGTATCGGCGATCGCGTGCAATCGCTGCGCGACATGCTGGCCACGCTGCTCGGACCGGCCATCGAGATCGTCATGCGGCTGCCGACCGAGCCGTGCCTCGTCAATGCCGATGCCAGCCAGTTCGAGACGGCGCTGATCAACATGGCAACCAACGCGCGCGACGCCATGCAGGGCAAGGGAAGGATCGTCTTCACGGTGCAGGCGGCGACGAATGTTCCGGACACGCTCGCGCATCTTGTGGGCAGCCAGACTTTGGAAAATCCTGGATTTGTCTGCGTCGCCGTCTGCGATACCGGAATCGGCATTCCCGCGGCCCGAATTGGCCGCATCTTCGAACCGTTCTTCACCACCAAGCAGGTCGGCCAGGGCACCGGCCTCGGCCTGTCGCAAGTGTTCGGCTTCGCCCGGCAATCTGGCGGCGAGGTAACGGTGACAAGCGAAGTCGGCCAGGGCAGCACCTTCTCGCTCTATCTGCCGCGGGTGCCGGCGGATCTGTTGTCGCGGAGCCAGGCGCCGACCACGGCGCCGGCTGTCGCCGGCAGCGGCATGTCCGTGCTGGTGGTGGAGGACAATATCGAGCTCGGCAATTTCGCAGCCGATGGTCTCACCGAACTCGGCTACAGCGTCACGCTGGTCGACAATGCCACCGACGCGCTCGCCGAGATGGTCGTCGACGCAGATCGATTCGACGTCGTGTTCTCCGACGTCGTCATGCCGGGGATGACCGGGCTCGATCTCGCGCAGGCAATCCGCGATCGCAGCATCGGCGTGCCGGTCGTGCTGACCACAGGCTACAGCCAGGCGCTATCACAGGACGGCAGCCACGGCTTCGAGCTCGTGCAAAAGCCCTACTCCATCGACGAGCTGTCGCGCGTGCTGCATCAGGCCGCGCGGCTGCGGCGGGTGCGCGACGGCGCTGCCGAGTGATTCGCGCCGGAACTCGCGGGAACCGTTTGATTTCTTTTGCGTTATCCGGCCATGCAAAAACGGGCCAGAAAGCGCGAACAGGATAAGCAGCAGGGCAAGAAGCCGCCCATTGTCGAGATCACCGGCGAGAATGGCGAGGACGTCGCGCCGCCGCCGCCCGAGCTGGTCGAGCCCGATCATGAGCTGTCGGCTGAAGAGGCCGAGCAGGCGCGCAAGGATTATCTCCTCACCCGTTTCTGGATCAGCGCGCGTGGCTTCTGGGCCCGCAATGGAGACCGGCTCGCGTGGGCCTACTCGATCGGCCTCGGTATGCTGATCGTTCTCACGGTCGGTTTCCAATACGGCATCAATGTTTGGAATCGCGCGATCTTCGATGCAATCGAGAAGCGCGATGCCGCGAGCGTCTTCCATCTCTCCGCGGTATTCTTCCCGCTCGCGATCGGCAGCATCGTGCTCGGCGTCGCGCAGGTGTTCGCCCGCATGGGCATCCAGCGACGCTGGCGTGCATGGCTCACCGCAAGCGTGTTGACGCGCTGGCTCAAGAACGGCCGCTATTACCAGCTCAACCTAGTCGGCGGCGACCACAAGAATCCGGAATACCGGATCGCCGAGGACTTGCGCGTTGCGACGGACTCGCCGGTCGACTTCCTGGCCGGCGTGACTTCGGCGCTGCTGTCGGCGGCGACCTTCATCGTCGTGCTCTGGACCATCGGCGGCGCGCTCACGGTCACGCTCGGCAGCTCGGTGATCACCATTCCCGGCTTCCTTGTGATCGCCGCAGTGCTCTATGCGGGAATCGCCTCGGGCTCGATCCTGGTGATCGGCCGGCGCTTCGTGCAGGTCTCCGAGGACAAGAACCAGGCCGAGGCCGATTTCCGCTACACGCTGACGCGCGTGCGCGAGAACGGCGAAAGCATCGCGCTGCTCGGCGGCGAGGGCGAGGAACGCGGCGGCATCGATCGCAATTTCACCAGCGTGCTGCGGCAATGGGCGCGGCTCGCCGGGCAGCACATGCGCACGACGCTGGTGTCGCAGGGCTCGAGCCTGGTTGCGCCGGTCGTGCCGCTGCTGTTGTGCGCGCCAAAATTCCTCGACGGCAGCATGACGCTCGGTCAGGTGATGCAGGCGGCTTCCGCCTTCACCATCGTGCAGAGCGCGTTCGGCTGGCTGGTCGACAATTATCCGCGGTTGGCCGACTGGAACGCCTGCGCGCGCCGCATCGCCTCGCTGATGATGTCGCTCGATGGCCTCGAGCGCGCCGAGCAGGGCGACGGCCTCGGCCGCATCAAGCGCGGCGAGACCAGTAACGACGCGATGCTGGAGCTGAATGACCTCTCCGTCACGCTCGACGACGGCACCGCGGTCGTCGGCGAGACCGAGGTGGTGGTCGCGCCCGGCGAGCGGCTGCTTGTCGCCGGCGAATCCGGCACCGGCAAGAGCACGCTGGTGCGCGCCATTGCGGGGCTGTGGCCCTGGGGCGGCGGCAGCGTTAATTTCCATCCCGACCGCCGTCTGTTCATGCTGCCGCAGCGGCCCTACGTGCCCTCCGGCAGCTTGCGCCGCGCCGTCGCCTACCCCGGCGCCGAGGATGACTGGACTGTCGAGGAGATCGGGGAGGCCCTGCACAAGGTCGGGCTCGATCATCTCAAGGAGAAGATCGAGGAAGACGGGCCGTGGGACCAGACGCTGTCCGGCGGCGAGAAGCAGCGCCTCGCCTTCGCGCGGCTGCTGCTGCACAACCCCGACATCGTCGTGCTCGATGAAGCGACCTCGGCGCTCGACGAGAAGAGCCAGGACGAGATGATGAAGATGGTCACCGACGAGCTGCCGAAGGCGACCATCGTCAGTGTCGCCCACCGCGTCGAGCTGGAAGCGTTCCACAGCCGCAAGATCGTGCTGGAACGCCGCAAGGGCGGCGCCAAACTCGTCAGCGACATCGACCTGATCCCGCGCAAGGGTAAACGCAAGCTGCTCGGCCGCTTCCTGCGCCAGCGCAAGCCGGTCGCCAAAAAGGCGGCGTGAGGCTCGTTGTCTCTCTCCTCGCCGTCCCGGCCTCAGCCGGAACGACACTGAGATTGGAGTCCCCGGCAAAACCGGCTATGCATGCGCCGCTTGCAACGAGGACCGCCTGCTTGACGCCAGACAACGCCCCTTCGTCCGCGCCATTCGGCGCGTTTGCGCCGACTGCGGCGCAGGCCGCGATCATTCGTCTTGCACAACGCTCTAGGCTGAAGCGCGGCGCATTCCGTCCATGGATGTCGCGGCTGGTCAATCTGCTGCGTCGCGGCCCGGTCGACGTGCAGTATCAGGGCGCCTCGTTCCGCTTCTATCACCAGGGGAGCGCCACCGAGCGCGGCGCGCTGTTCAATCCCGACTACAATCTCGACGAGCTCGACTTCCTGCGCCAGCACACAAAGGCGGGCGGCGTGTTCGTCGATGTCGGCGCCAATGTCGGTACCTTTGCGCTGGTGATGGCGCGGCAGGTCGGTCCCACCGGCAAGGTGATCGCGATCGAGCCGCATCCGATGACGTTTGGACGACTCACCTTCAATCACACCGCATCGAAAGCGACGCAGGTGCGCCTGGTGCAGGCTGCCGCCGGCGACAGCGACGGCGAGCTGATGATCGAGAGCGGCGGCGGCAATCTCGGTGCGACGCACGTCGTCACCGGCACGGCCAGCGCCGAGGCGATCAAGGTGCCGTCGCTGCGGCTGACGCGCATTCTCGACGAGGCCGGCGTCACCGAGGTCGATTCGCTCAAGATCGACGTCGAAGGCTTTGAGGACCGCGTGCTGATCGGCTTCTTCCGCGACGCGCCGCAATCGCTGTGGCCGCGCGCGGTCGTGATCGAGCATCTGTCACAAAACGAATGGCGGGACGATTGTATTGCTGACATGGTCGCGCGCGGCTTTACGATTGCGCGCAAGACGCGGAGCAATACGTTCCTGTCACGCCGATGACGAACAACGGAGGTTGCGATGATCGACCATTTGGGTTTCTCCGTTTCCGACTACGAGCGCGCGAAGGCGTTCTACGCCAAGGCACTAGCGCCGCTCGGCTACAGCCTGATCATGGAGGTCACGGCTCAGCAGACCGGCCACGATCCGGCCGCAGGCTTCGGCGCCGACGGCAAGCCGGACTTCTGGATCGGCGGCGAGGGCGCGATGAACAAGCCCGTGCATGTCGCGATTGTGGCTAAGGACCGCGCCACGGTCGATGCCTTCTACAAGGCGGCGATCGCGGCAGGCGGCCGCGACAACGGGCCGCCCGGCATCCGCGCGCATTATCATGCGAACTACTACGGCGCGTTCGTGCGCGATCCCGACGGCCACAACATCGAGGCCGTCTGCCACGCGCCCGAATAGGACGACGCGACAAGGAACATCGGCGCAGCATCATCGTTGTCGATCGCTGGACAACTGATTCGATGATGCCGATGCCGATCGAACCGCCCGAGATACCGCCGTCGACACCCGGCACGCCGACCGAGCCCCCGCCCGCAATTCCGCCGGGCAATCCGCAGCCTGAAATCGCGCCGCCGGTGCGCGAGCCCGGCGAATCACCTCGGCCTGATGAATTGCCGGGCCACATGCCTGAAGAGATTCCATCGCGCGGACCGAGCGGACCGCTCACGCCAAATCCCGCAACGGATGCCAATTCGTCGCAGGGTCGCATCAGAGGCGAAGCATCACATGTGAGGCGATTGCAACCAGCGTCTGAATGCGCAATGAACGTTGCTAGAGTGACGTGATTTGCGTGCAGAAATAAATCGGGCCGCGACCTCTTTGCCCGCCACAATGCGGCCCAACGCGTAGCTGTTCATCCCAACACTTCGTCAAAGAACCTTCCGGGGAAGTTCACCACCATGACCAACCTACGTTTCGTGCTGCTCGCCACGACGACTCTGACCGCGATGCAATTCGCAAGCTCCGCATCGCATGCGCAAGGCGCACCGCCGATCGTGCTTGCACAGGCCCAGCCAGAATTGGGCCCTGACGGAAAACCGAAGCAGCCTCCGAAGGAAGCGCCAAAAGCTCCGCCGCCCGCCGCACGCCCGGCAGCGCCGCCTCCGCCGCCCGCGGCTCCCGCACACCCGACCGCACCGCCGCCGACGGCTGCACCGCCGCATCCGCCCGCAGCACCCCCGCCGGCTGCCGCGCCGGTGCGCCCAACGCCGCCGCCTCCACCAGCCCCGCCGCCCGCGACGCATCAGGCGCCTCCGCCGCCCCCGCCGCCGCCTGCTGCGCCCAAAGCACCGACGCCGCCTCCGGCCGCGGCTCCACAACAACACGCACCGACACCGCCTCCCCCGCCGACCGCGGCACCCGCACGTCCTGCCACCCCGCCGGCGCCTCCGCCGCCCGCGGCTGCGCCTCCGTCAGCGGCCCCTGCGGCCCGACCTCTCCCGACGGCGACGCCAGCCCCAACGGCAACGCCCGCTCCGACACCCGTTGCGCCGGCAGCTCGCCCGGCGACGCCTGCTGCCCCGACAGCCACACCGGCACCGTCCGCGACGCCAGCGCCTGGCACCACGCCGACCGGCCGTCCCGGCGCTCCGCCGGCTGCAGGGGCGCCAGCTCCAGGCATAACCCCGGCCCCGACGGCCACGCCGGCTCCAGGTGGCGCGATGACGCCTCCGCCCGGCCGCCAGGGAGCAACACCGGCCCCCGGCACGCCGCCCGCTGGCGCGCCCGCGGCTGCCGGATCACCTCCTGCAGGCACACCGCCTGCATCTCCGCAGGTGGGCGTCCCGGCCCGACCACCCGCGCCTCCCGCCGGCGCCGCGGCGCCATCTGTCGTCCCTGGTTCTGCAGCGGCCACGGTACCGGCCAACAGGGCGCAGAACGCTCCGCCGACAGTCACTTCGGTCTTCCGCGCCGCGCCCACGACCACCACGCCGCTTCCGCCACCGCCGCGCCCTCAGCAGCGTGACCTGACTCCGCTCGCGATCGGCGCAGGCGTGGTGGCCGGCGCCGTGATCGGTGCGACCATCGCCGACTACCGCAACCAGCGACAGGAGGTCGTCGAAGGCGGCCGCACCGTCTACACCGAGCCTGACCGCATCATCATCCGCGATCCGGGCGGGCAGGAATACGTCCGCGGCAATGATCTCTATCGCTTCCGCTACGGCGCCCGCGACATCCGCTCCGAAACTATCGGCGGGGAGACCCGCACCGTCGTGATCCGTCCCGACGGCAGCGAGGTGATCACCGTGGTCGGCGCGGACGGTTCGCTGCTGCGCCGAATCCGCAGGGACCCCGGCGGGCGCGAGATCGTCATCATCGACAACAGCTACCGCGATCCGCGGTCGGTCGGCGGCTTCTATGTCGACGTGCCGCCGCCGGTCGTCAGCATTCCCTATGATCGCTACATCGTCGACTCCGCGGATGCGTCGCCGGACGTGATCTACGAGACCATGGAGGCACCGCCGGTCCAACGGATCGACCGGCGCTATTCACTCGACGAGATCCGCTACAGCCCCAATGTTCGCATGCAGATGCCGAGCATCGACGTCAACACGATCAATTTCGAGTCAGGATCGTGGACCATCCCGCCGGACCAGGCGGCGCGGCTGCAGGCGATCGCCGACGGCCTCAACCGCGCGATCCAGCGCAACCCGCGCGAGGTGTTCCTGATCGAGGGACACACCGACGCGACCGGCAACGACGTCGACAATCTGTCGCTGTCGGACCGCCGTGCGCAGTCCGCGGCTGAATTGCTGACCCAGCAGTTCGGTGTGCCGGCGGAGAACCTGACGTCGCAGGGCTACGGCAAGCAGTATCTGAAGGAGCAGACGGACGGCCCGAGCCGGATCAACCGGCGCGTCACCGTTCGCCGCATCACGCCGCTGCTCAACGGCGGGCAGGCCTCGCTGCCGCCGCCCCCGCCCGGCATCACGCCGCCGCGCTGAGGCGAGGTCCACACATGCAAAATGGCCGGGAGCGATCCCGGCCATTTTTGTTTTCGTCATTGCGAGGAGCGAAGCGACGAAGCAATCCAGACTGTCACCGCCGAAGGATTCTGGATTGCTTCGCTTCGCTCACAATGACGAATGAGACGACAGTCGCTGGCTACCGCTAACCCTTGTCGTTCTCCAGCCGGAAGATCTGCGAACCTTCGCTGCCCGACAGCAAGCCTGTGTCCGTGTAGAGCTTCAGCTTCGTGCGTGTGTCGGCGATGTCGAGATTGCGCATCGTCAATTGACCAATGCGGTCGGCCGGCGAGAAGGCGGCGTCCTCGACCTTCTCCATGCTGAGCCGCTCCGGTGCATAGGTGAGGTTCGGGCTCTCGGTGTTGAGAAGCGAATAGTCGTTGCCGCGGCGCAGCTCGAGCGTGACCTCACCGGTGACGGCGCGCGCGACCCAGCGCTGCGCTGTCTCGCGCAGCATCAGCGCCTGCGAATCGAACCAGCGGCCCTGGTAGAGCAGACGGCCGAGACGCATGCCGCTGATGCGGTACTGCTCGATGGTGTCCTCGTTGTGGATGCCGGTGACGAGGCGCTCATAGGCGATGTGCAAGAGCGCCATGCCGGGCGCTTCATAGATGCCGCGGCTCTTGGCCTCGATGATGCGGTTCTCGATCTGGTCGCTCATGCCCAGGCCATGGCGGCCGCCGATGGCGTTGGCTTCGAGGAACAGCGCGACGGGATCGGCGAAGGTCTGGCCGTTCAACGCCGTGGGCTGGCCTTCCTCGAAGCGCACGACGACCTTCTCGGCCTTGACGTTGCAGTCGTCGCGCCAGAACGGCACGCCCATGATCGGGTTGACGATCTTGATGCCGCTGTCGAGGCTTTCGAGATCCTTGGCCTCGTGCGTGGCACCGAGCAGATTGCTGTCGGTGGAGTACGCCTTCTCGGCGCTCATCTTGTAGGCAAAGCCCTGGGCGGTCATGAACGCCGACATTTCGGCGCGGCCGCCGAGCTCATCGATGAACTGCTGGTCGAGCCAGGGCTTGTAGATGCGCAGGCCCGGATTGGTGAGCAGGCCGTAGCGGTAGAAGCGCTCGATGTCGTTGCCCTTGAAGGTCGAGCCGTCGCCCCAGATGTTGACGCCGTCCTCCTTCATCGCAGCGACCAGCATCGTGCCGGTCACCGCGCGCCCGAGCGGCGTGGTATTGAAATAGGTGATGCCGCCGGTCGAGATGTGGAAGGCACCCGACTGGATCGCGGCGATACCTTCGTGGACGAGTTGCGTGCGGCAATCGACGAGCAGCGCTTTCTCGGCACCGAACTCCATCGCCTTGCGCGGGATCTCGTTGTAGTCGGCTTCATCGGGCTGGCCGAGATTGGCGGTATAGGCGTAGCAGCGCGCGCCCTTCTGCTTCATCCAGAGCAGCGCCGCACTGGTGTCGAGACCGCCCGAAAACGCGATACCGACTTTCTCACCCTTGGGCAGGCTTTTCAGGATCGTGGTCATGGGGCTTCCAATCGGGTGTCAAAGGGCTGATGGCGGCTGTGGTTTGACCGCGCGAATATCAAATTTTGGCGTCCGGAGCACGCGTTTAATGGCTCAAACCGACGGCTCCGGGTCCCTCTTGCCGCCGAGCAGGCGCAGCCGGAGCTGGTAGCCCGGCCAGGCCAGCCGGGTCAGAGCGGCGTCGACGGCGCGATCCGAGAACCGCGTCCGCGGCCAGCGGTAAATCATGGCGTAGGCCAGCCAGATGACGAGGAAACTGACGAGACCGGCGATCGAGACATCCGTGAAGAAGTGGCCGCCGAAGGACATCCGAAGTCCGCTGGTCACGATGCCGAAGACGACGGCCCCGGCATAGGCGAACGGCCGCCACGCCGGCGGCGCCAGCGCGGCCGGCGCCAGCGTCCAGAATGCGGTCGCGCCCTCGCCGGAGAAGAACGAGCAGTTGCGCGCGCAGTCACCGCGCGGGTCCCACCACGGCACGAATTGCTGGTCGCCGGCGAACTGTGTCACCACCACCGGGCGCGGACGGCCCCAATAGGTTTTGAAGGTGAGATTGGTGAGCACGCCCGCCGAGAGCGTCAGTGTCACCAGCAGGAAGATGATCGCGCGTCCGGACACCATCAGCGGCCGGTCCGGCCGGAACGTCTTGACCACGAGCGCCACCAGCGAGGGCAGCGCGAGCGCCCACGAAATCCACATTGCCGCATCGCGCGCGACGCCGGCATAGACGTTCAGCTTGAGCGGAAAGGTCTTGCTGTCGGGATCGAAGAACAGCGAGGCGAGCTTGAGATCGAGTTCGGGATAGAGGCCGAAGACGACGCCGATCACGAGCCACAGCGCCAGGGCGATAAAGAGTCCGGTACGGTTCATGGCGCGCGGTTTAGCGGAGGGAAGCGAGGATGAAAACCCCGGAATCGGGCGCGGTTCACCGCGCGTCCGGCCTTGAATTCAACGGTAGCGGCGGAGGCGGCTGGAGCGGGGGCGCCGGCTGGCGCCAGGCGCCGGCATTGCGGCCGGCGATCAGCCAGTAGGCGACGCCTGCGACAATGCCCGCGCCGGTCATGATCTCGAGATGGCGCCGCACGATGCCTTCGAATTGCAACGTGTCGGAGTGGAAGGGAACAAGGCCGAGATAGCAGGCGAGCCCAACCACGCCGCCGCAGACGGCATAGGCGAGCGCACTGCGGATATAGAGTGCTTCGGTGATCGCGACGATCACCGCCGCCGGAACCAAAGCAAAGCCCGAGACGAAGATGAAGCCGAAGCCCAGCAGAATATCGATCGTGCCCTGATCGACGGGACCGGCACCGAGGTCAGAGAACTCCGGAAACAGCAGCGCACCAACAACGATCATGCCGCCGACGAAACAGGCGGCGAGAAAGCCGATGAAGATGACGACGAGGCGGCCGATCAGTGCCATGACGGAAAAGCCACCATTGCCGTCATTGCGAGCGCAGCGACGCAATCCAGAGATGCTTCCACAGAAGCAGTCTGGATTGTTTCGTCGCTACGCTCCTCGCAATGACGAAGCTGCGAGAGCGCGCACATAGCTAGCTAATCCGTCATCGCCATGGCGCGCAGCGCTTGGCGTTCACGGGCCGAAAGCTTTTCGGTTTCCGACTTGAGCTGACCGCAGGCGGCGAGGATGTCGCGGCCGCGCGGGGTGCGCACCGGCGAGGAATAGCCGGCGTTGAAGATGTATTCGGAGAATTTTTCGATCTGGTCCCAATCCGAGCATTCATAGGCCGTGCCGGGCCAGGGATTGAACGGGATCAAATTGATTTTTGCGTGGATGCCCTTGAGCATCTTCACCAGCAATTTTGCATCGTCGAGGGAATCGTTGACGCCCTTGAGCATCACATATTCGAAGGTGATGCGGCGCGCATTCGACGCGCCGGGATAGTCACGGCAGGCCTGCAGCAGTTCCTTGATCGGATATTTGCGGTTGAGCGGCACCAGCTCGTTACGCAGCTCGTCGCGCACGGCATGCAAGGAGATCGCGAGCATGACGCCGATCTCGTCGCCGGCACGCACGATGTTCGGCACCACGCCCGAGGTCGACAGCGTGATGCGGCGGCGGGAGATGCCGATGCCTTCATTGTCGCCGACGATCAGAAGCGCATCGCGCACCGCGTCGAAATTGTAGAGCGGCTCGCCCATGCCCATCATCACGATGTTGGTGACACGGCGCGTGCCGTCCTCGCGATCGGCCCAATCGTTCAGGCGATCGCGCGCGACCATCACCTGGCCGACGATCTCGCCGGCGGTCAGGTTGCGCACCAGGCGCTGCGTGCCGGTATGACAGAACGAGCAATTCAAGGTGCAGCCGACCTGCGAGGAGACGCACAGCGTGCCGCGATCGGTCTCGGGGATGTAGACGCACTCGACTTCATGGGCACGCTCGACATTGTCACCGCTCGGCAACCGAAGCAGCCATTTGCGGGTGCCGTCGTTGGAGATCTGCTCCGCCACGACTTCGGGCCGGTCGACGGTGAAATGCTGGGCGAGTTCAGCGCGAATGCCCTTCGAGACCGAGGTCATATCGTCGAAGCTCTGGGCGCCGCGGAAATACATCCAGTGCCACAGCTGCTGCACGCGCATCTTGCGCTGTGCAGGCGCGACCCCGATCTCGCCGAGCCGATCCGCGAGTTCGTTGCGCGACAGGCCTATGAGCGACGGCTTGGCCGGCGGTACATAGACTTCGAGTGGAGTCTTCTCCACCAATGTTGCGTTATGCGGCTCGGTCGTCGGTTGCATTGAATGGCCTGGTGTCACTCGTGTCTAAACTCGTCATGCCCGGGCATAGCCGCTGGAAGGACGGCGTGGCCATGACGACAGAAAATCTGGAACCGCCCCTATATAGCAACCGGAACCGCCGATTGCGACCGTGGCTGTTGCTTAGCCCTAACGGCTTAAGCCTCCGGGCTTAGCGCCTGCAGTCCTGCGAAATCCGATCCAGCGCCTGGGCGAGGCCCTTCAGCGAGAACGTGTCGGTCGTCTCCGTCCCCTTGGCCGAGACGCCCCTGACCACGAGATCGGCGGATTTGCGCATGGCTTCGACCATTCGCTCCTCCTCGGCCGCATTCTTGATCCAGAGGCCGTCACCTTGGGTGTACATCGCGAAGGCGGCGCCGCCGACCTCGACCGAGGATTCCGAGCCCGGTTTCAGGGCGTAGCCGATCATCACCGAGACTTCGTTATTGACCTTCTCCGCCGGCCGGGTCGAGACGAAGGCATAGGCGGGATCACGCGGGCGGTTCGGCGGGTTGGTCTTGGACGAGGAGGGCTTGGCCAGAGCAAAGCAGACCTTCTTGCCGTTGGGTGTCGCCGAATACGCGCCCCAGGTGCCGAACTGGCCGATCAGGGTCGGATCAGCTCCGCCAGCAACCGCCGCGGGAACGGCCACCGGTTTGCTCTCCGGCTTTGCCGCCGTCTTCGCGGCCGGAGCGGCCGGTTTTGCCGCGGCCTTCGGCGCCGGTTGCGGCGTCTGCGCGCGCGCGGAATCGCCGATTCCCCACGCCGCCACACCAGTTATCGAAGCCAAAAATAGCGCCCGCCACATGCTGGAGTGGTTCCCTCAATATTGTGACTGGAAGATGGCCCGGCCGGGTTTTGTCCCCGAGCAGGGATAACCGGGAAAGTCCAATTTGGGAAGGCAGTTAGCGGGACGGCGCAGCTAGATCTCGACTAGCTCTTGGCTAGTTCTTGGCTAGTTCTTGGCGCGTACGGCACGCTGCTCGGCCCACTGCGCGTCGGTCCAGCGCAACAAATCCTCAGCGCCGGAACTGCGCAAATGCGCGCCGCCGTCGATCACCACCATCTCGCCATTGATGTAGCCGGCACGATCCGAGATCAGGAAGCTGGCGAGATCGGCAAGCTCCGTATGCTCGCCGGTGCGTCCAAGCGGATTGCGCGCGGTCCAGCCTTCATCACGGCCCTCCGGGCGAAGCTGCCCCGATGCGCCGGCGGTCGGGAACGGCCCTGGCGCGATCGCGACGGTGCGGATGCCCTTCGGTCCCCACTCCACCGCGAGACTTTTTGTCATCGCCAGCACCGCCGACTTCGCCATCGCGGACGGAACGGTGAAGGCTCGGCCGGTGATGGTCGAGGTCGAGAGGATCGAGAGCACGACGCCACGATGCTTGCCATCGATCCAGCGCCCCCCGGCGGCGAGCGTGCAATACATCGCGCCATGCAGCGTCGGCGCCAGGATCGCATCCGCCGCACGGAACGACAGATGCTCGCTCTGTGCGATGAAGGTCGCGGCAGCATTGTTGACGAGAATGTCGAGCGGCGCCTCGCGCCAGATCGCATCCATCATGCTGTCGACGGCGGCGCCGTCGCGGACGTCACAGGCGATGGTCGTGACCTTGCCTCCGGTCTCTGCGCGCATCTCGGCTGCGGTTGCGTCAAGCCGGTCGAGCTTGCGGCCGCAGATGACGAGCTCGGCGCCGAGTGCGAGGAAGCGGCGCCCCATTGGGGCGCCGAGGCCCGAGCCGCCACCGGTGACGAGGATGCGCTTGTTCCTGAGTAGACCTGTTTCAAACATCGTTTGAATCCTCCCTTTTCTTCTTGCTTCGTCATTGCGAGCGCAGCGAAGCAATTCAGGCTATTTCCGCGGCGCGGACTCTGGATTGTTTCGCTGCACTCGCAATGACGCGAGGATAAGCCTGCACGTCGCATTGAGCAAAGAAACCGGATTGTGGCCCATCGCCAAATCCGGCAGAAACGGCCTAACTATAATTCTGCCTCGAAACGCCAAGGTGTCGCCATGAAAGCCATCCTCTGCTCGCAATATTGCCAGCCTGACGATCTCGTACTCGCCGACATACCGGATCCGGTGGCAGGTCCCGGCGAAGCCGTGATCGCGATCAAGGCGGCGGCGCTGAACTTCTTCGACATCCTGATGATCCAGGGCAAATACCAGATCAAGCCGCCATTTCCGTTCTCGCCGGCCGCCGAAGTCGCCGGCGTGATCGAGAGCATCGGCCCTGGCGTCACCGATGTGAAGATCGGCGACCGCGTCGTGGCCTCCTGCGGCCACAACGGCGCGCGCGAAAAGATCGCACTGCCCGCGGCCTCGATCGTGAAGATTCCCGACAATCTCGACTATGACCGCGCGGCGGGCATCATCATCATCTACGGCACCGCGCTGCATGCCCTGGAAGATCGCGCGAGCCCGAAGCCGGGCGAGACGCTCGCGGTGCTCGGTGCTGCCGGCGGCACAGGCTTGGCTGCCTGCGAGCTCGGCAAGCTGATGGGCTTGAAGGTGATCGCCTGCGCCTCGTCGGACGAGAAGCTCGAGTTCGCGAAAGCGCATGGCGCCGAGCTGACGCTCAACTACGGCAAGGAAGATTTGAAGGAAGGCCTGCGCAAGCTCACCGGCGGCAAGGGCGTCGACATCATTTTCGATCCCGTGGGTGGCGCCTATGCTGAGCAGGCGCTGCGCTCGATTGCCTGGGAAGGCCGCTTCCTCGTGATCGGCTTTGCCGCTGGCGACATTCCCAAAATGCCGCTGAACCTCGCGCTGCTGAAAGGCTGCGACATCCGCGGCGTGTTCTGGGGCGCCTGGACACGGCTCAACCCGGCCAAGAACCGCGCCAATCTGGAGAAGCTCGTGAAGTGGACCGCGGAAGGAAAGATTTCATCGCATGTCGATCGCACTTTCCCGCTGGCACAGACGGCGGATGCGCTGAAGGTGCTCGCGGGACGCCAGGCCATGGGCAAGGTGATTTTGCATCCCTGAGGATGCTGAGCTGTTGCCACATCTGAAACTGTCATCGCCCGCCTTGTGCGCAATTGCGCACTGGGGCGGGCGATCCAGTATTCCGAGACGATGGGGGTTCAATCGATGGGCCGCGGCATACTGGATTCCCCGCTTCCGCGGGGAATGAGAGCGACCGCGAGACAGGCCGTGCGCTCCCACTGCCCAGCAAAATCCCCTCAACCACAGCTGGCGAAATGGCGGTGCATTCCCCGGCGCCGCCCCAATCAAACCCCAATTTCTCCCGATTCGCGCCAACCGTCGTCGTTTTTTGGGCTGATTCAAACGGCGATTTACCGGTTCCAGTTCACGGGGCGCTTCTGGACAACAACAAGAAGACTGAAGCCGGGAAGGCCCTCGCGTTGCGTTAGTAATGGGGAGCATCACCATGGAGACGACGGCATACCGCCCGTCCAGGGAGTCGAGGGCGTTCGACTCCGATAAAGCCGCATCATATTCGTCCACCGCGTCCTTTATCCGTGCACGCGCCGAGCGCGCCGATCTTTCGCAGGACGATCCCGTTCCACTTTTCCTGTCCGACCCGCTCGGCACGCCCGACCCGCGCGAATATGCGCCGCTAGAGTTGCACCGCCGAACCAGGATCGTTCGACGCGTTGGCGCTGCGGTTCTGGCGATCTCGGCCGCGGCGGTTTTGGCCGCGCTGTTTCAGCCCGATCTTCGCAACCTCGTCGCGGCCAGTGCCGGTATCGCGACGAGCCCAGCCCCTGACCATCCAGCGGCTCAGGCCAGTGCGCCAGTGGCACCCCAGATCCCGCTCAAGGACCTGGCCCGCGTGACCAACACGAAGCTGGCGAGCGCCGACACGCAGGCTCCGCCGGCACAATCGGCGCCGAGCCGCGAGGCGATCGCGACCGCCTACCAGATTGCGCTGCAAGCCCAGGCCCCCGCGCCCGTCGCCGTGCAGCCTGCACCGCCTCCACCTGCGCCGGCTCAGCCTGCGAGGGAGCTCGATGCGGACACGCTGGCAGGACTGATGACGCGCGCCAAGAGCCTGATCGGCGTCGGCGACATCGCCGCGGCGCGCCTGCTGCTCGAACGCGCCGCCAATGCGCAGGATGCAACGGCCGCACTCCTGCTGGCCCAGACCTATGATCCGGCCGTGCTCGGCACCAGGGACTCGCGGAGCGTCAATGCCGACGCCACGGTCGCACGCGACTGGTACCAGAAGGCAGCAGCCTTCGGATCGGCGGACGCGCGGCAGCGCCTCGCTCAGCTCTCGAACTAGAACTCATCAGGGGACATCATGCGTAACGCTTTGAGAATGGCGCTTGCCGCCATCATGACCATCTGCGCCTTCGCGGCGCGCGCCGAGCAGACCGAATATGATCCGGCCAAGGTCTCGGACAGTTTGAAGGCCATCTTCCAGTTCGGCTCGACCTCGACCAAGCAGGCGCTGAACGCCAACACCGTCACGCTGATCACCGGCACGATCGGCGGCACCTATGTGCAGTTCGGCGCCGATCTCGCCTCCGTGCTCGACGACGGCAACAAGATCCGCGTGCTGCCGATCGTCGGCCGCGGCTCGGTGCAGAGCGTCGCCGATATCCTGTTTTTGCAAGGCGTCGATCTCGGAATCGTACGGGCCGATACGCTCGACTATCTCGAACGAAAAGGCTTCGCCAAGGACATCAAGCGGCAATTCACCTATGTGACCAAGCTCTACAACGAAGAGATGCAGGTGATCGCGCCGAAATCGGTCGCGACGCTGAAAGACCTCGAAGGCAAGACGGTGAGCGTCGACCTGCCCAACGGCGGCACCTTCGTCACCGCGCTCACCGTGTTCGAGCGGCTCGGGATCAAGGCGAAATTCGTCTATGTCGAGCAGCGTATCGCGATGGAGAAGCTGAAGGCCGGCGAAATCGACGCCGTCATCGTGGTCGGCGGCAAGCCTTACAAATCGGTCTCGAGCTTCGGCAATGACGGCCGCTTCCACCTTGCGAAGGTCGACTATGCAAAGCCGCTCCAGAGCGACTACCTGCCAGCGACGCTGACCGCCAAGGATTATCCGAACCTGATCAAGGAGGGCGAGAGCGTGGACACCATCGCGGTGCCTGCAGTGCTCGCGGCTTATAATTGGGCACCGAACACCGAGCGCTATCGCAAGCTCGCGCTGTTCGTGGACGCGTTCTTCACCAAATTCCCGGCACTCCAGAACCCGCCGTTCCATCCCAAATGGAAGGAGGTTTCGCTCGCAGCACCACTGACCGGCTGGAGCAGATTGCCGGTGGCGCAGCAATGGCTCGACCGGCACGGCGTCGAGCCGGTGACCCAGCAACGCTTCGAGGCGTTCCTGAAGCAAACCCCCACGGCCGCGAAGGTGTCCGACGCCGACCGGGAAACGCTGTTCAAGCAATTCCAGGCGTGGGATGCGGAGAAGGCCCGGGCGGGAACGGGGACGGAGAAGAAGTAGGTCTCTCAGAGTCGTCCTGGCTTTCGCCAGGACGACTCCGGTGGTTCGCTGCTACGCCGCCTCCGCCTCATCCACGCCGCGCTTCAGCGCGGCACGGGCGGCTTCGCGATGCTCCGTCGTGATGTGGCTGGCGACCATGCGAAGGGCGGTGGCGAGCACGGCGGCGTCATCCGTGAAGCCGAGGATCGGCATCACGTCGGGGATGAAATCAAACGGCAGGATGAAATAGGCGATGGCGCCGAGCAGCGACGCCTGGACATGGCGCGGCGTCTGCCGGTCGAACGCACAGTAATAGGCGGCGAGCAGATCTTCCGCGAACGGCAGATGCGCGGCGACACGCTTCAGCTTGCGCCAGAAGCGGCGACGCACGCTCTCACGGTCCTCGGCAAGCCGATCAGCCGGCTCGAAGCCGACGCTGTGTTCGGCAGCCATGTCCAAAACTCCGTTCAGCCAGGGGCCGCGGGGAAGGGCGGCGGATCGCCGCTCACGATGCTGATCACAAGATGGGGATCAAGCCGGTCCCTGCAAGACGTCAGCCCTGCGTCAGCCTGGCGATGCCATTCATCGCCTTGGCAAGCTCGATATCGAGCCCCGTGAGGCCACCGGCATCATGGGTCGACAGCACCACCTCCACCGTCTTGTAGACGTTGCGCCATTCCGGGTGGTGATCCATCTTTTCGGCGACCAGCGCGGCGCGGGTCATGAAGCCGAAGGCCTCGTTGAAATCCTTGAAGACAAAGGTCTTCCCGATGGCCTCCCGGCCAGAAACCTCGGCCCAGCCCGGGATACCGCCCAGCGCCTGCTTGCGCGCGTCCGCCGATAACCGCTCTGCCATGATCGCCTCCGTCCTTCAGGGGAACTTTACCCTAACACCGTGCTTACGCCCCGGTTCATACGGGATTTCGTCGATCCGCTAACCATGACCGAGATGTAACCCCGCCGGACAAGAAATTTGCTACACTTGGGGGCGTAAATCGCCGGCCAAGATGAAACTGAGCCTGAAGCGCTTGTTTGGGAGATCGATGACAGGGGGATTGGACCTGGCCGAAACGCCCTCTCCGCCTTCGCCGCGATCCGCGGCGCGGAAGACCGCGCTCGTGTCTCTGGCGCTCGTGTTTGCAATCATCGGTGCGCTTGTCGGCGGCTATTATTTCGCGATGCGACCGGTGACGCTGAAGGTCGCGGTCGGTCCCGCCAACAGCGATGACGTCAAGGTGGTGCAGGCGCTGACGCAAGCCTTTGCGCAGAGCAAGGGCTATGTGCGGCTGCGTCCGATCCAGACCGACGGCGCCACCGCCAGTGCCGATCTGCTCGCCGAGGGCAAAGCCGACCTCGCCATCGTGCGCGGCGATCTCGACGTGCCCAAGAATGCGCAAGCCGTCGCGACGCTCCGCAAGAACGTCGCGGTGCTGTGGACCGTGCCAGGCAAGGGCAAGAAGAAGGGCGCCAAGATCACCAAGATCGCGCAGCTCGCCGGCCATCGCGTCGGCGTGGTTGGCCGCACGCCCGCCAACGTCAATTTGCTCAAGGTGATCCTCCAGCAATACGGCGTCGATCCCGCCAAGGTCGAGATCGTGCAATTCCCGGCGGGCGAAGTCGCCGAGGCGATCCGCACCCAGAAGGTCGACGCGTATCTGGCGGCAGGGCCCGTCAACAGCAAGATCACCGCGGACGCGATCGCCGCCTCCTCCAAGGATATCGGCACGCCGACCTTCCTCGCGATCGATTCCGCGGATGCGATCGCGCAAAACCATCCGGTCTATGAAGCGTCCGAGATTCCCGCCGGCACTTATGGCGGCTCGCCCGACCGTCCCGAGGAAGAGGTCAAGACGATCAGCTTTTCGCACCACATCGTGGCGCGCAAGGGCTTGTCGGAGACCACCGTCGCCGCGTTCACGCGGCAGCTGTTCGCGGTGCGCCAGCAATTGGTGGCCGAATTCCCGATGGCCGCGAAGATCGAAACGCCCGACACCGACAAGGATGCCGTGATCCCCGTGCATCCCGGTGCCGCCGCCTTCGTCGACGGCGAGGAAAAAACCTTCCTCGACAAATACAGCGATTACATCTGGTGGACCCTGATGGCGCTCTCGGCCACGGGCTCGATCGGCGCATGGTTCGCGGGCTATCTGAAGAAGGACGAGCGCGACAACAACAGCCATCTGCGCGACCGCCTGCTCGACATGATCGCGGCCGCCCGCAAAAGCGAGACGACCGAAGAGCTCGACCAGATGCAGACCGAGGCCGACGAGATCCTGCGCGACACGCTGCGCTGCTACGATCACGGCGCCATCGAGGAAGGCGCGTTGACCGCCTTCAACATCGTGCTCGAGCAGTTCCATACTGCGGTGGCCGACCGCAAGGCCGTGCTGTTCAGCATGCCGCAGAACCTGCAACGCGCCAGCGCGCAATTCCGGGCCGCAAGCACTGCGTAAGAGCCTGCGCGCGTTATCGCCGCGTCACATTGTCTCAATATAGCGTCGGGGTTCATCCTGGCGACTGCCGCCTCGGCAGCCGTGCCACGCGATATCGAGACCATTCTCATGAAGATCCGATTCTCCCGCCGCCGTTTTCTCACCACCGGCGCCGGCGCGCTTGGCGCGATCGCGATGCCTCATCTCTCGCGCGCGGCCGACCGGCCGGCCGTGACCCACGGCGTGCAATCGGGCGACGTCACCGTCGATGGCGGCGTGGTCTGGGCGCGCGCCGATCGGCCGTCGCAGATGCTGGTCGAGGTGGCGACGACGGAGTCTTTCAAAGATGCCCGCGCGCTGCCGCCGATCGCGGCGCTGCCCGAGAGCGATTTCACCGCGAAGATGCTGATCGAGAATCTTCCCAGCGGACAGGACATCTTCTACCGCGTCCGTTTCCGCGATCTCTCCCACACTGCGATCGAAGGCGAGCCGGTGACCGGCCGTTTCCGCACCGCGCCGGCCGACCGCCGCGACGTCAGCTTCGTCTGGGGCGGCGACGTCGCCGGCCAGGGCTGGGGCATCAATCCCGACGACGGCGGCATGGTCTCCTACGCCACGATGCGCAAGCACCGGCCGGATTTCTTCCTGCATTCCGGCGACACCATCTACGCCGACGGCCCGATCCAGTCCGAGGTGAAGCTCGCCGACGGCAAGACCTGGAAGAACGTCACCATTCCCGAGAAGGCCAAGGTCGCCGAGACGCTGGACGAGTACCGCGCCGCGCACAAATACAATTTCACCGACGACAACGTCCGCGCCTTCAATGCCGAGGTGCCGATCTTCGTGCAGTGGGACGATCACGAGGTGACCAACAATTGGTCGCTGTCGAAGGATCTGCCGGCGACCTACAAGGTGCGCGACATCTCGCTGCTCGCAGCCCGCGCTGGCCGCGCCTTCCACGAGATGTATCCGATGCGCGAGAGCATCAATGAGCCCGGCCGGGTCTATCGTCAGATCTCCTACGGTCCGCATCTCGACGTGTTCGTGCTCGACGAGCGCAGCTACCGCGGCCCCAACGGCGCCGACCTCGAGACCGAATACGGCCCGGCCAGCTATTTCCTCGGCCCGGACCAGATCGCCTGGCTCAAGCGCGGCCTGCTCAATTCGCGCGCGACCTGGAAGGTGATCGCCTCCGACATGCCGCTCAGCCTCGTCGTGCCGGACACGCCGAAGGGCGGCTCGGAAGCCTTTGCGCAAGGCGACGGTCCGGTGCGCGGCCGCGAATTCGAGATCGCCGACATGCTGCGCTTCATCAAGACGGCGCCGATCCGCAACACGGTATGGCTGACCGCTGACGTGCACTACACCGCCGCGCATTATTACGATCCGAACAAGGCGCAGTTCCAGGATTTTGATCCGTTCTGGGAATTCGTCTCGGGTCCGCTGCACGCCGGCACCTTCGGCCCGAACGATCTCGACAACACCTTTGGCCCGGACGTGCGCTTCATCAAGGCGCCCGGAAAAGACAACCAGAACCTGCCGCCGTCGGCCGGCATGCAGTTCTTCGGTCACGTCAAGATCGACGGCGCCTCCGGCCAGATGATCGTGACCTTGCGCGACCGTGCCGATGTCGCGCTGTGGTCGACCACGCTGGATCCGAAATTCGCTTGAAGCTGAGGCCGGGGCGCGGTCAGGTGCCGTACGTTCGCAAGGCCGCTTCCAGCGCATCGCTGGAGCAGGGCTTTTGCAAGCGCGGTCGTGCGGCAAACTGCACGGGAATGCTCGTCTCCGCTCCGTAACCGGTCACGAACACGAACGGAATCTTCAGGGCGACGAGCCGCTCGGCGATCGCAAAGCTCTTCTCGCGGATCAGTTCGACGTCGAGCAGCGCGAAGTCCGGCGGGCGCCTCACGATCGCCTCCAGCCCTTGCGCCACCGAACCCACGGTGCGCACGCTCGTCACGCCAAACCCGAGCAGGCGATCCTCGAAATCGATCGCGATGATCGGATCGTCCTCTACTATCAGGACATCGGCAGGACAGTCTGAACCATCGGAAAGAGCGGGTGCCATCATTGCATCTTGGAACATGGAGTTTCTCGGATCAGGACTGCAGCGACACGATGCTACGCCCAGCGCATCGGAAGGTTCCCGGAACGAAACCCACCACACGGACGTTTCCCCGTCTGTCCACTTGTGCACACAGACGGAAGGCAGAGCCCGGTATTGTGCAAAGGGGACGCACGGGGAAATTTCGAATGGATGCGCGCACCAGCAATCTGAATGACGTCAGCAATCGGCCCTACAACAACCTGCTGCGGCGGTTGAATCCGGCGGATTTTGCGCTGCTTGCGCCATACATCACGTTCGAGGACACCGCAGCGAACGATCTGCTCTACAGTCCCGGCGACGACGTCCAGGTCGTGCACTTTCCGTGCGGCCCATCGCTTGCGACCTTTGTCGTCCCCAATGAAGACGGCCGCGATGTCGAGACCATTTTGGTCGGCCGCGAGGGTGCGGTCGGCGGCATCGTCAGCGAGGGATTTCTGCCGGCCTATACCCGCATCTGCGTGAAATTCGGCGGACCGTTTGTACGCATCAACGTCGCCAAGCTGGAGGCGGCCAAGCTGCGTTCGCCATCGCTGCGCAACGTGTTTGCCCGCTATGCCGATTGCATGCTGGCGCAGATCTTCCAGTCGACTGCGTGCAACGCCATCCACTCGATCGAGCAGCGCACGGCCAAATGGATCATGGCCGCGATGGAGCGGACCGGCGACGAGGACAGCGTGCCGCTGACGCATGAGCAGCTTGCCACGCTGCTGGGCGTCGGCCGCAGCTATGCGAGCCGGGTGCTCCAGTCGTTCAAGGCCGAGGGCGTGCTCGACACACGGCGCGGGTCGATCCTGGTCCGCAACCGCGACGGCCTGCGGCTGCGCGCCTGCCTCTGCAACGACGCCGTGAAGATGCATTTCGAGGAAGTACTGCGCGGGGTCTATCCGACCGAGGAGGCGAGCAGCAGCGAGGTACAGGGCTGATCGAGGCCCCCGCCCCCGCCTAAAGGGCCGGTTTGGTGCGGGATTCGCCCTAAACCCCGGGGATTCCCGGACAAAATTCAGTCAACCAAATCCGAAAGAACGCATTGTTTTTTGGCGATTTTTGCCTATATTGCGCTGCAAACGCGTAGGGTGCCTGGTAGATCTGGCCGGGCGGCCTTTTTGGGCGTAATAGGCCCCGTTTTCCACGTTTCAGCGTTGTCCGTGAAGAGGTCCCGGCTTGACCGGCGAGATCGCGCTTAACCCATTGTCCGACCGCAAAGAAGCTCACTCATGAACCTTCGTAACGTCGCCATCATCGCCCACGTCGACCACGGCAAAACCACCCTGGTCGACCGCCTGCTCCAGCAATCCGGCACCTATCGCGAGAACCAGAAGGTAACCGAACGCGCCATGGACTCCAACGATCTGGAGCGCGAGCGCGGCATTACCATTCTCGCCAAGGCGGCGTCGGTGCAGTGGAAGGACACCCGCATCAACATCGTCGATACCCCCGGCCACGCCGATTTCGGCGGCGAGGTCGAGCGCATCCTCAACATGGTGGACGGCGCGCTGGTGCTGGTGGACGCCGCCGAAGGCCCGCTGCCGCAGACCAAATTCGTGGTCTCCAAGGCACTCAAGGTCGGCCTCAAGCCGATCGTCGTCATCAACAAGGTTGACCGTCCCGACGCGCGGGCGACCGAAGTCATCAACGAAGTGTTCGACCTGTTCGCGGCGCTCGATGCCAGCGAAGAGCAGCTCGATTTTCCGATCCTTTACGGATCGGCCAAGCAAGGCTGGATGGCCGATAGCCCGGATGGGTCGCACGAGGCCGGCATGCAGCCGCTGTTCGACCTGATCGTGCGCCATGTCGCACCGCCGACCGTCGAGGAAGGCCCGTTCCGCATGATCGGCACCATTCTCGAAGCCAATCCCTATCTCGGCCGCATCATCACCGGCCGCATCACCTCAGGCTCGATCAAGCCGAACCAGGCCGTGAAGGTACTGGGCGCAGACGGCAAGATGATCGAGCAGGGCCGCATCACCAAGATCCTCGCCTTCCGCGGCATCGAGCGCACCCCGCTCGAAGAAGCCGACGCAGGTGACATCGTCGCGATCGCCGGCCTGACCAAGGGGACCGTCGCCGACACCTTCTGCGATCCGTCGGTCGAAACGCCGCTGGTGGCGCAGCCGATCGACCCGCCGACCGTGTCGATGTCGTTCATCGTCAACAACTCACCGCTCGCCGGGACGGAAGGCGACAAGGTAACCAGCCGCATGATCCGCGACCGCCTGCTGCGCGAAGCCGAAGGCAACGTCGCACTGCGCGTGGTCGAGGCCTCCGACAAGGATTCGATGGAAGTTTCCGGGCGCGGCGAATTGCAGCTCGCGATCCTGATCGAGACCATGCGCCGCGAAGGTTTTGAACTGTCGGTGTCGCGTCCGCGCGTCGTGCTGAAGAAGGATGAGACGACCGGCGCATGGCAGGAGCCGATCGAAGAAGTCGTGATCGACGTCGACGAAGAGCATTCCGGCGTGGTCGTGCAGAAGATGAGCGAACGCAAGGCCGAGATGATCGAGATGCGCCCCTCAGGCGGCAATCGTCTGCGGCTGGTGTTCTACGCGCCGACCCGCGGTCTGATCGGTTACCAGGGCGAACTGCTTACCGACACCCGCGGCACGGCGATCATGAACCGCCTGTTCCACGGCTACGCGCCGTACAAGGGCGACATCCAGGGCCGCCGCAACGGTGTCCTGATCTCCAACGACCAGGGCGAAGCGGTGGCTTACGCCATGTTCAAGCTGGAAGATCGCGGTCCGATGATGATCGAGCCGGGCTGGAAGGTCTACAAGGGCATGATCGTCGGCGAGCATACCCGCGAGAACGACCTCGAGATCAACATCCTCAAGGGCAAGCAGCTCACCAACATCCGAACCACCTCGAAGGACGAAGCGGTGCGCCTGACCCCGCCGATCCGCATGACCCTGGAAAAGGCGCTGGCCTATATCGAGGACGACGAGTTGGTCGAAATCACGCCGAAGTCGATCCGTCTGCGCAAGCGGCACCTCGACCCGAACGAGCGCAAGCGCGCGGAAAAGTCCAAGGAAGCGGTGGCGTAAGCCACGCGCACTGTCATTCCCCGCGAAAGCGGGGAATGAAGTACGCCGCGGCTTCTCCGTACCTCACGACTGTCACTGGAATACTGGATCACCCGCTCCTGTGCGCAATTGCACACAAGGCGGGTGATGACGGCTATGCGCGCGCTGGCTTCTGGCCCTCCAGCGAACGTGCTAGAGCCCGCTCATGAGTTCCCTTCCGTCCTCCGTCGATGTTGCGATCATCGGCGCCGGTGCGGCCGGCCTCGGCGCAGCCCACGCGCTGTCCGGCTCCGGCCTCTCCATGATCGTGCTGGAAGCGCGCGACCGGCTCGGCGGCCGCGCCTGGACCGTGCAGGCCTCGCCTGAAGTCACGTTCGATGTCGGCTGCGGCTGGCTGCATTCGGCCGACAAGAACTCCTTCGTCGAAATCGCAAGACAACTCGATTTCGAGGTCAACAAGGACCTGCCGCCCTGGCGCGACCGCGCCTTCGGCAACGCGTTCCCGCAGGCTGAGCGCGATGATTTCATGCGCGCGATGGACGCCTTTTATCAGCGCCTCTGGCAGGCCGCTCAGAAGGGCAGGGACGAACCCGCGAGCCAAAGTCTCGAGCCCGGCAATCGCTGGAACCCCATGATCGACGCCGTCTCGACCTACATCAACGGCTGCGAACTGAAGGACATGTCGACGCTCGACTGGGACGCCTATGAGGACACCGACGCCAACTGGCGCGTTCGTCGCGGCTATGGCGCGCTGATTGCGGCTTACGGCACGCACTGCCCGGTGGCGCTGAACTGCAACGTCACGCTGATCGATCATTCCGGAAAACGCATCCGCCTCGAAACATCGCAAGGCACGCTGGCGGCGGACAAGGTGATCATCACCGTGCCGACCAACCTGATCGCCGACGAAGCGATCCGCTTCTCACCGCCTCTGCCGGCCAAGGTCGACGCCGCGCGCGGCCTGCCGCTCGGCGTCGACGACAAGGTGACGCTGGCGCTAAGCGATGCCGAGGCTTTCCCCAAGGAAGGCAATCTGCGCGGCGCCACCATGCGGACCGCGATGGGCACCTACCACATCCGCCCGTTCGGCCAGCCCTGCATCGAAGGCTTTTTCGGCGGCAGTTTTGCACGCGAGCTGGAGGCTGCCGGCGAAGGCGCCATCGCCGCGCAAAGCATCGACGAGATTGCAGGTCTTCTCGGCAATGATATCCGCCGCAAGCTGAAGCCGCTGTACGAATCGCGGTGGGGACATGACCCGTTTGCGCGAGGCTCGTATTCGCACGCGCTGCCGGGGCATGCCGGTGACCGCGCGGTGCTGGCGGCGCCGGTGGATGGACGATTGTTCTTCGCGGGCGAAGCGACGTCGCCGAGCTTTTTCACGACAGCGCATGGGGCGCGGGACAGCGGAGAGCAGGCGGCGGGGGACGTGCTGGCGGCTCTAGGTAAGCCGTAACCGCAATCTCCGTCATTGCGAGCGAAGCGAAGCAATCCAGAATCGGTCCGCGGAGACACTAAGGATTGCTTCGCTGCGCTCGCAATGACGAATTACTCGATGATCCGGGCTCGCAAGTCTGCATCGGGTACGAAGCACGCATCGTACTTCCCAAAAATGCGATAGCGGTTGCGTGCGATCAGGCTGTACGCCGCATTTCGCAACGGCTTCGGCACACCAAACAGCACGCGCGCCCAGGCCCATCCCGGCAGATTTGACAGCACCGTCAGCGCGGCGTCCGATTTCATGAACGCCTCGCCGCCATGGACCACGGCATTGGTGTCGGGATCATCCGAATCGATACCGAACGTGTGCGCCAGCCGCGCCCCATAGTCCGACTGGATCGGCGTGAACCGAAAGCGCTTCGCCGTGTCGCGCTTCGCGACGAAGCGCACCCAGCGCGAGCAGAAGATGCAAACGCCGTCGAACAGGATCACATCGTCATCGGGCCATTTTTGCATCATCGATTATCCGGCATCAGGGACCGCGACCTGGAAATACAGCGTCATGGTTTCTTCGCCGCGACAGGCTTCAGCGCACGATCGAGGTCTTGGCTGGCGGCTTTGACGCCGGCGTCCGTCTCGATCATCCAATGGCCCTCGCTGCCCACCGCCGACGATGTGCGGAAATCGACTTTGCCGCCCTTGCTGTGAAACGCTTCTGCCAACGCCTTCGAAAATGCCGGCGCAAAATAGCTGTCATTGGCCGCGACGATCCATGTGACGGGAATGCGCGCCGTCTTGCCGAATTCGGCAGCGGCCGCGACGAGCGCATGCGGCGCACAGATCCGGTTCGGTTCGTCGTTGGCATGACCGCCGCGCCCCGGCGCAAAGGCGATGATCGCCGAGATCATCTTCGGATCGGCATCGGCGAGCGCCAGCGCGCCCCAGCCGCCAGCGGAATGCCCGATCACGATCGCTGCGTCCTTGCGGACAAAATCCTGCTTGAGCAGATAGTCCAGTGCGAACGAAATTTCCTCCGCGGTGGCGCGCCCCGCGCGCGCATAGTCCGCTTCGTCACAGCCTCCCTGGTCCTCGACATAACGACCGCCGGTCGCGCCATGGCCGAGCCGCTCCGGCACCAGCACGGCAAAGCCGCGCGCGACGAGAGACGCTGCGAGCGCGCGATATTCCGGCTGCGGCATTTGCGCGCGACGTAACACGTTCTGCGTCGAGGCATGCGCAATCACCGCAAGCCGAAATGGACCGGCGCCGAGGGGACGAAACAGCAGTGCGTGCGCTGCAATGTCGGTATCCGGCGACGGCACGCGCCATTGCTGCCGGCGGAACGGCTCACCTTCCGCGCCCGATGACCCAAACGTGACCTGAGCGCACAGAGGCGACCCCGTCAGCAAGGACAGCAGAAGCAGGAGCGCGAGAATGTTGAGAAGCCGCATGAATTGCCGAAGGCGAACACGGATGGCGCGGGCCAGACTAGTAGGAACGAATCATTCTAGACGGACTTTCTGCGTTGCCATTGCCGTTCATTCGTTGCCGCAGAGCAGTTTTGCACCGACGCATGGCACGCCGTTGCCGTGCAAAGCGGCGGCTTGTCTTTTTTCGGCACAACATGGTCAAAATACTGATGCAGAAAGTCCACAGGTTAACCGATAATTAACGATGGGTCTTGCCGCCGGCGCGGCGACTTGGTTTGATCGTGTCCATGAGCACAACCCTGATCGAGGTCCGGCCGGCCAAAGCTGCAGATGCAACTGCGGTGGCGTCCACCCATGACGAAGCCTGGCGCTCAGCCTATCAGGGCATCATTCCCGGCGCCGAGCTGGAGAAGCTGATCAACCGCCGCGGTCCGCAGTGGTGGGACAGCGCGATCCGCAAGGGCAGCCGCGTCAGCGTGCTGGTGTTCGGCGACAAGATCGCGGGCTACGCCAATTATGGCCGCAACCGCGCCCGCAGCCTGCATTTCGACGGCGAGATCTACGAGCTTTATCTGCGTCCCGAATTCCAGGGCCTCGGTTTCGGCCGTCGCCTGTTCACTGCAGCCCGCCGCGACCTCATGCAGAGCAATCTGAAGAGCATGGTGGTGTGGGCGCTGTCGGACAACGATCCCGCCACCGAGTTCTACCGGGCGCTGGGTGGCCGCATGGTGGCGCGCTCCTCGGAGCGCTTCGGGCCGAAGTCGCTCGACAAGGTTGCCTTCGCCTGGACCAATTGAGCTGCTGAAACCTTAAACGGCAGCGCTCCCCTTCCGTCGATACCGTTGCCTTTTGGGCCGGTGATCGCTGGATTCATTATTTCACAAAAACGCGATGGATCGGCGGGCCAAGCCCGCGTATGACAGCGCCAAAATCGCTGCCGGGCGCGATTTAACCTCGGCAACAACGGAGCCTTTAATGCGTATCGATGCGGTCTCGATCGGGAAAAACACGCCACAGGAAGTTAACGTCATCATCGAAGTTCCGGTGGGCGGCGAACCGATCAAATACGAGATGGACAAGGAAGCCGGCACGCTGGTGGTCGACCGCTTCCTCTACACGCCGATGCGTTACCCCGGTAACTACGGCTTCATCCCGCACACCCTGTCCGATGACGGCGATCCCTGCGACGTCCTGATCGTCAACACCCGCGCCATCATTCCCGGCGCCGTCATGAGCGTGCGCCCGGTCGGCGTGCTGTTCATGGAGGACGAAGCCGGCGGCGACGAGAAGATTCTGGCGGTGCCGTCGTCGAAGCTGACGCAGCGCTACGACAAGGTGAAGTCGTATTCCGACCTGCCGGACATCACGCTCCAGCAGATCCAGCACTTCTTCGAGCACTACAAGGATCTCGAACCCGGCAAGTGGGTGAAGATTTTGCGCTGGGGCGGCCCCGAGGATGCCCACAAACTGATCCTCGAAGGCATCGAGCGCGAGAAAAAAAAGAAGGCGTGAGTTACCGTTGTCCCGGACGGCGTGCGTCATGAAATGACGCGCCGCTGAGCCGGGGCACGAGAACTTGAGTTTACACCGCCGGCTTCGGCAGGCCCGCGATCGCACAAGCCGCGCGCAGCGTGTTCACGAGCAGGCAGGCCACCGTCATCTGGCCGACGCCGCCCGGCACCGGCGTCACCGCGCCGGCGACGCTGAGCGCTTCCTGATAGGCGACATCGCCGACCAGCCGCGTCTTGCCGTCGTCCTTCGGAATGCGGTTGATGCCGACATCGATCACGGTCGCGCCCGGCTTCAGCCAGTCGCCGCGCACCATCTCAGGCCTGCCGACTGCGGCATAAACGAGATCCGCCTGCTTCACGAGGCCGGGCAGATCGCGCGAGCGCGAATGCGCGATCGTCACCGTAGCGTTCTCGTTCAGCAGCAGTTGCACCAGCGGGCGGCCGACCAGATTGGAGCGGCCGATGACGATGGCGTTCATGCCTGCGAGCGAAGGATGCACGCTTTTGGTCAAAATGATGCAGCCGAGTGGCGTGCAGGGCGACAGCGCCTCCAATCCGCCGGCGAGCCGGCCGGCATTGTTCGGATGCAGTCCGTCGACATCCTTGGCGGGATCGATGGCATTGATCACGGCCTCGGTGTTCAGCCCCTTCGGCAGCGGCAATTGCACCAGAATGCCGTGCACGGCGGGATCGCGGTTCAGCTTTGCGACGACCGCCAGGAGATCCGACTGCGAGACGTCGGCCGGCAGCTTGTGCTCGAACGAGGCCATGCCGGCAGCCTGGGTCTGCGTATGTTTTGAGCGGACATAGACCTCTGAAGCGGGATCGCTGCCGACCAGGACCACCGCGAGCCCCGGCACCAGATTGTGCTCGCGCTTGACGCGAGCGACCTCATCGCCAACGCGGCCGCGAAGTTCCGCGGCGATGACTTTTCCATCGATGATCTTGGCCGTCATGTCAGTTCCCTAAATCTGTCGATTCGGTCGGAGCGAGCCGGCGCAACGCTTCGGCAAGCCGTGCCGGATCGCCCTCGACCGCGATCTGCTTCAGCCGCGACGTCGCCCCGGACAGAAGACTCACGCTCGCCTTGGGCACGCCGAGCGACTTCGCCAGCAGCGCCAGAACCGCGCGATTGGCCTCCCCGCCATCGGCGATCGCCCGCACGCGCACCTTCAACACGCTGCGGCCGTCGGCGAGCTGCTCGATCCCGTCGACGCCATCACGCCCGCCACGCGGCGTCACCCGCAACGCGATATTGACGCCCGTGGTGGAGCTGCGCCAAGGGACCATCAAGGGATCATCAAGGCTCCGTCACGATCGGGCCTACGGCACGTTCGGATAAACGTACTCGGCGAGATAGAGCTGGATCAACCAAAGCACGAAGAATGCGACGATCGGAGACATATCGAGCCCGCCCATGCTGGGCAGCCTGCGCCGAATCGGGCCGAGGACCGGTTCGGTAATCCGATAGAGAAACTCCGCGATCGCTCCGACGAACTGGTTGCGGGTATTCACGACGTTGAACGCGATCAACCAGGACAGGATTGCCGATGCGATCAGCAGGTAGATGTACAGATTGATGATCTGGATCAGAATGAAGACTATCGGGCGCATCAGCGAAACACTCTCTGGGCCTGTCGTGGGATGGTCATGGCTAGATATCGGTTCCCCCCGCCCCAAACAAGGGAAGTCGGTGCCCGGACGGCTAAAACCGGGTTACACCCGTCCTTGACTTGACCTTGGCGGGGACTTAAATGGCGCCCGGTTGTCGGCCGCATTGACCAGAGCGGGCGACTATGGGGCCATAGCTCAGCTGGGAGAGCGCGTCGTTCGCAATGACGAGGTCGGCGGTTCGATCCCGCCTGGCTCCACCAGCCTTCGTGTAGCGAAGGCTGTCCCGCCACAGCCCGAAGGGCGACGGCGGACCTTCTCCACAAATCTCCCCCTACCTCCCCGTAAACCGCGGTGCCCGCTTCTCCATAAAGCTTGCCACGCCCTCGCGGAAATCGCTGCCGCCAAGCGCGACCAGCATCTCCCGGTTGGCCTCGATCGTCGCCTCTGCCAGCGTCTGGAATGGCACCTCGTAGAGCTGCCGCTTGATGACGGCCATCGCGCTCGGCGAGACGAGATCGGCGAGGTCCCGCGCATAGGCATAGGTCTCTGCGCGCAGCTTCTCGGGTGGACAGAGCCGGTTGACCAGCCCGATCCGCAATGCCTCGTCACTCGCCACGCGCCGGGCCGAGAGCAGGAGATCCATCGCATTGGCATGACCGACGATGCGCGGCAGCATCCAGCTGATGCCGTGTTCGGCAATCAGGCCGCGCCGCGCGAAGGCGGTCGTGAACACGGTGTTGTCGGCCGCAAAGCGCAGGTCGCAATAGAGCGCGTGCACGAGGCCGATGCCGGCGGTCGCGCCATTGAGCATCGCGATGACTGGCTTGCCGATCGACGGATAGAAGCCGTAGCGCGACTGCCAGTCCGGCCGCCTGTTCATGTCGAAGGGCGGCAGGTTCGAGGCGCGCCTGATGTCGTTGGGATCGAGCCCCTTCAGTGCGTCCATGTCGGCGCCGGCGCAGAAGGCGCGGCCCGCACCGGTGAGCACGATGACGCGGACATTGTCGTCCGCGCTTGACGCTTCCATGGCGTGGCGCACGTCGCGCTCCATGACCGGCGTCCACGCATTCATGCGGTCGGGACGATTGAGCGTGATAGTCGCGATCCGGTCGCTCACCTCATAGAGAATGTGTTCATAGGCCACGGCGCTCTCCCTTTGTTTGCCGGCGCAATTTCGCGCGCGCTTGTTGGGAGCGAGCCTAGCATATCCAGGGAAGAGGCAAGAGTTTCGCGCGACGCCGCGGCGTTACTCGGCGGCTTGCGCCAGCACCGGCCGGCGCGCCAGCCAGCCGTCGATGAAATGATCGAGCCAGGCGCGCTCCGCAACATCATGGACGGCGCGGTCCGCGAAATGATGATGCCGCTCGCGCGCACCGGGTGCAGAGAGGCCGTCATAGCCGCGTGTGATCCAGCAATGCATCATCGCGTAGGTCACGTCGGGATGAAACTGCACGCCGAAGGCATTGTCGGTACGAAACGCCTGCACTGGAAAATCATCGCCTTCGGCAAGCAATTCAGCGCCGACAGGCAGCTCAAATCCCTCGCGATGCCAGTGGTAGACCTGCGCCGGCCAGTCCGGGCAGAGCGCGCGTCCAACCGCCGTCGGGCGGATCGGATAATAGCCGATCTGGGTCAGCGCATCCGCATGCGGCGCGACGCGGGCACCGAGCTGCATTGCGAGCATCTGCGCACCAAGGCAGATGCCGAGGAACGGCCGCTGTTCGCGAAGCGGAATTTCGATCCAGTCGATCTCGCGGCGAATGTAGTCGTCGGAATCATTGGCGCTCATCGGGCCGCCGAAGATCACGGCGCCGGCATGCTGCTCGAGCGTCCCGGGCAGGGGATCGCCGAAGCGGGGCCTGCGGATGTCGAGGCGATGGCCGAGCGCGCGTAGCGCATTGCCGACCCGGCCGGGTGTCGAGGATTCCTGATGCAGGACGATGAGAACCGGCCGCCGGTCTTCAGGACGGGCAGCGGATGCGCCAAGCGCCCTTCGCTTAGGGAAGGGCACCAATTCCGCGCCACCAAACCTGTTCGTCCGGAACGACATTGCCTTTCCAAATGCTATCGGTTCAGACCGACAGCATAGCTAAGCGAAGGTTAATTTCGTGTGAGTTCGCACACACAAGCTTCCCGATATGGAAGCAAGCTCCGGGCCACGACGGGCGCTTCGAGCGTCTTTAGTGCCTCTGCCGCTGAAACCGGCTGGTGGCGGACAGGATGAAGCCGCGCGGGAAGAAACGCAGCGCGAATGGCACAATCTTGATGCCGAGACCCGGCAGCACTGCCCGTTTGTTGGCCATCAGGCCACGATAGGCCTGCCGTGCAACATCGGCGGCAGGAACATTGAGAAGCGACGTGTTATGCCCAGACCCAACGCCGGCGCGGGCCTGGAATTCGGTGGGCACCGGACCCGGGCAAAGTACGGTGACACGAACACCGCGCGGAGCGAGCTCTGCACGCAAGGCCTCGGTGAGAGAAATCACATAGGCCTTGGATGCGTAATAGACGGCCATGCCGGGGCCGGGCAGAAAGCCGGCGACAGATCCGACATTGAGAAGACCGCCCTTGTTCTTGACGAGCTGATCGGCGAACCGCAGCGACAGATCCGTTAGAGCCCGGACATTCACATCGACGATGCCAACCTGCTCGACGCGATCGCACTCGATTGCATCGCCGAACACACCAAACCCGGCATTATTGACGAGATAGTCGAGTTCGACGTCTTCGGCCGCGAGCGCCGCCGCGATCTTCTCGCCGGCATCGGCTTCTTGCAGATCGCAGGCGATCACGATCGGCTTCTTGCCGCCCTTGGCGGAGAGCTCGCACGCGAGCGCCTCGAGACGATCTGCGCGGCGCGCCGTCAGAACCAGGCGATGCCCGTTCGCCGCGAATACGCGCGCCAGCTCTGTGCCTATGCCGGCCGAAGCACCGGTTATCAGCGTCACCCGCTCAGTCACGATCGAAGTCTCTTATTCAAGTCTTTTGGCCCACAATGACGGGACGAGAGCATAAGCCATGCGCGACACGCAAGCTGGCTGGCTGCATGGCATCGTGAGCGGACGACAGGCCGTGCAGAAAAAACCCATCATTTGCGCGGGTTATCGGTACCGGCGCGGCCGGCAACAATATTAAAGTTTCGTCATGTGTCGACACGGCCCGCAATTCGCCGTGTTGGGACGGATCAGCCGCCGACGGCGCCGTCCTTGACCTGACCGCCGGCGCGGTCCGCAACCGCATGCTTGAGGTCGATCCGGTCGCGCTGGGCGATCCCGAGCAGGTCGGAGGCGCGCCAGACGACGTTGTCCTCGAACTCGGTGACCTGGCCGTCGGCATAGACCAGCTCCCACATCATCTGCACGATGCGCTTGCGGCCCTCTTCGTCGAGCGAGCGCATGATGACGCTGGTGAAATGATAGAGGTCGACCGCCTCGCCTTCGACCTGGGTCGCGTCCGCAATCAGCCGGTCCGCAGTGCCACGGTCCAGACCGAAATGGCTCTCGATCAGGCTGTGCAGCTTGCGCTGCTCGGTCTGTGTCGGCTGGCCGTCCAGCGAAACCACATGGACCAGCAGTGCGGTTGCCGCGAGCCGATAGTCGCTGCCGCCGAAGGCGCGATCCCCGGCATGAGGGGCAACAATCTCGGCGATGAATTGGCGCAGGCCGTCGAGCATGGGGTCCTACCGAAATCGATGAAGCCGCGGGAGCGTCCGCTACAAGCCACTATATGAGAAGGAGACTCAACCAGCGCAACATGCGTCAGTCCCGCGCGCTGATTACGTTTCGGCAATCTGGGCTGCCTTATTCTCCGTCATGGCCGGGCTTGACCCGGCCATCCACGCAACCCCGTGAAGAAAGACGTGAATGCCCGGGACAAGCCCGGACGTGACGACAGAGGAAGTAGCGCCCATCCCTCACGGTATCTCGTACACCACCATCTTGTCGGCGATGCCGCGCAGCGCGGCCTGCTTCTGGATCGGCTTGATGGCGCGCTGCTGCAACACTTCGGCAACCGCGGGCGCATCCAGCACCGGGCCCGTGATGTGGATCTCCTGCGCGGTCGACAGGCTCTGCACGCGCGCGGCGATGTTGACGGTCTGGCCGAAATAATCCTGCCGCTCGTTGAGCATCACCGCGAGGCAGGGACCTTCATGGATGCCGATCTTGACGATGAGATCGGCGGTGCCGCGCTTTTTATTGAGTTCGTCCATCGCGGCACGCATCCGCAGGCCCGCGACGATCGCGTGCTCTGGGCGGATGAAGGTCGCCATCACGGCATCTCCGATCGTCTTCACCACCGCGCCCTTTTCGGACGAGATGATCTCGAGCAGCGCTTGGAAATGTGCGCGCACGAGATCGAAGGCGGCGAGATCGCCGACGCGTTCGTACAGCGCCGTCGAGCCCTTGAGATCAGTGAACAGGAAGGTCAGCGAGGTGATCTGGAGCCGCTGGTCGAGACTGAGATTGTCCGCCTTGAACACATCGCGAAAAGTCTGGTTCGACAGCATCCGCTTGGCGGTGAGGAACGGCTTGCGCTTGCCGATGAGGTGATGAAGCGCCTCGGCCGCGATGAACACCGACGGCAGCACGCGGACGCCGGCCTGGTTCTCCAGCGACAGCCGCAGCGGGCCCGGTCGCATTGTCGTGGTCCCCGTCGGCGCCTGTACCTTGTTGTACATGATGGCGAGCTGCTGACGGTCCTTGGTCGGCTCGCCCTGTACATCGATGAAATGGGCGGCGTGCGTCACCGGCTCGAAGATGATGATGAAATCGTTCGGCAGTTGCAGCGACATGGTGGCCTTCTCGCCGGCCGGCAGCTCGAGCGTATCGAGCGTTACTTCGTCGGACAGCGTCGCAAAGGACTCCTTGTCGAAGTCGACGCCGGAGCTCCAGAACACCTGCTTGAAATACTCCCACACTGGTAGCGAGTTGGGGTCGTGTGCCGCGATACGGCGCACGCGCGGATTCACCGTGAAGGAGACCTCGACCTGATCGTCGACCGACGCCTTGTAGCCGCAGGCGCAGAGCGCGCAGTGATAATCGTCCGGCTTCAGTGCCTTCAGCGTCGAATGCGCCCCCAGCACGCCGCCACATCCCGGGCACAGCACGTTCCAGCCGAGATCGAACAGCCCGAGCCGCGCCGAATGCAGGAACGCCGAGATCGCGCGCTCCTCATCCACGCCATGCTGCCTGGAGAAGTCGAGCACATTGACGCGATTGAGCTCGTGGTCCTCACCGTGGTCGATGAGGTGTTGAATTGCATCAACCGCCTTCGGGTCGGCGGTCTGCTTCAGAACTGAAAGCTGGGCCTGGATGTCGCTCATGGCGTAACTCTATCTAGGGTGGATCACGCCATTGGTCAGACGAATGCCTGTCACCGACGCGTGATGCGGAACATGGGTGAGTGGCCCGGCTGGGTCGTGACGACGCCATGCGGAATGACCGGAGTGGTGTCCGTCAGCTCGACGCGGAACGCGCCGATCAACCGAGCCAGCGCCAGCACCGATTCGGCTTGCGCGAACGGCGCGCCGACGCAGACGCGCGGGCCCGCACCGAACGGCAGATAGGCGAAGCGGTCCGGCGCCTCGGTGGACATGAAACGCTTGGGAATGAATGCATTCGGCTGATCCCACAGCTTCTCGTGCCGGTGCAGCAGCCACGGTGCGATCATGATGATGTCGCCCTTGCTGATCGCTTCCCCGGCCACATTGTCCTTGTCGCGCGCGGCCCGGGCGATCAGGAAGGCCGGCGGATAAAGCCGCATGGTCTCGTCGATCACGGCGCGGGTGAATTTTTGACGATCGATGTCGGCCATACTGTCGAGATGTTCGCCGCGGGTTTCGGAAGCGACCTCCTCCTGCGTGTCCGGATCGAGCGCTAGCAGATAGAGCGCCCAGAACAGCGCGGTTGCCGTGGTCTCGTGACCTGCGAGAATCATGGTTGCGACTTCGTCGACGAGCTGCTCGTCCGAAAAGCCCTTGCCCGTCTCAGGGTCGCGCGCCCCGTCCATGAGATCGAACAGATCGCGCGGCGGCGCGCCGTCCTTCTTGCCTGCGGCCCGCCGCTCGGCAATCAGCGTTGCGACGAATTCGGTCCAGCGCTTGCGGAAGCGGGCGCGCGCACGATCCATGGGTGTCGGCCAGGACACCGGCAGCACCATGTCGAGGAAGTAGGGCCGTCCAAGCCGCTCGCCATACTCCACGATGAAGTTGCGCAAGGTCGGGCCGTGCCGGTCCATGCCGAACGAGAACATCGTGCGCCCGGCGATCTCGAGCGTCATGCGCTGCATGACCTCGCGCAGATTGACGGCCTCGCCTGATTGCGTGTCGAGCTTGGCGATGGTTTCGTCGAGCACCGCCGTCATGTGCGGAACGAGATTTGCCGTCGCGCGCGGCGTGAAGGCCGGCGCCAGCGTGCGGCGCTGAAACGTCCAGTCGTGGCCTTCCGCGATCAGGAGACCTTCGCCGAGTACCGGGCGGAGCATGCGGATGCCCGCCGGCGTGCGCGTGTAGTTCTCGTAATTGCTGAGCAGGACATGCCGGATCGCGTCCGGACGGTTCAGGATGAAGCTCTTGTGCAGGAAGAAGCGGCCCTGGAGGATCTCTTCCTCATAGGCGCGCTGCCCCCAGGTTGCGATCATGTTCTGCCTGATCACCGCAAGCCTGCCGAAGAACGACATATCGTCCGGGGCCCGCGGCGGGGCCGGAGGGACGATCGGCCGACGCACGCTGGCGATGTTCATGGCTCTCTCCCGCAGGCATTGAGCAGACTGGTGCCGCTCAACAGCTAATAAGTCAGCTCGGCAACCGCAATCCTGTTCTCGGAGGCCGGCCAGGCGCGTGCCACAATTCGTTCTTCGTTGAACTGGGCCACGACGTTACGCCCGACCTCGCTGGCCGGAAAGCGCAGGGTTGCTGCCGAATCCGTAGGCACACCCGGCTTGACGTCGGCCGGCGTCTGGCCGTCGAACAAAACGATGTCGCGCGGCAGGCCGAAATAGCCGCGCGGACGCGACATGATCACGACCGCGCCGGCATCCTTGTCCGCCGGCCCGAACGGGCGCGCGGCCCGCAAATGCACGACGTCGGAGGAGCGCGGGAAGGGCGAGCGGTAGAAATGCGTCGTCGGTGCGTCCGGCGAGGTCAGCACGATTTCGAGCGGTGAGCCGGAATCGACCTCGACCGGCCCCCAGCGGCCGTCTGCGCCCGTCGTCGAGCGGTGCACCATTTCGCCCCCGCGCTCGCCGCTGTCGCGATCGATATGGAACACCTCCACCGTCGCCCCGGCCACCGGGCGATTGGTCGGCACGCCGCCCGGCGTGCCCGTGACCAAACCGCTGAGGCGGACGCTCCGCTCCGGCACGATCGCGATGCGCGCAGGCTCGCGGCCGGCGATGAATTTGTAGATCTCGCGGAAGGCGCGCGGATGAAACCCGGTCTCGCGATGATCGAGCGTGCCGAGCACGAGATTGGTCGCGCCCTTCAGCTCGGGCCCTTCCGCGGTGACATTGATCGGCACGCCGGGCTTGCCCATGAAGCGGCCGTCGGGTTGCGCATATTTGTCCATGCCGTCGCTGCGCAAGGTGAGGAATGCCGTGCCCGGCGTCACCTCGCTGTCGCCATCGTTCAAGCCGCGCAGGAAGGCGCCGCGTCCGTTGAACTCGCTGCCGAGCAGATCGTCGAGCGCGAACACGCCGTGATTGGGCGTGCCGCACAAGACCGCGTGGCTGACGTCGCCTGCGTTGCCGTTCTTGACGACGTTGCGGATGGCGTTGCCGCCGCGCGAATTGCCGACCAGCGCCACGCGCGGCGCGCCGGTGCGACGCTTCAATTCAGCGATGGCGGCGGCAAGCTCGCGACGCTGGTCCTCGGTCGAGGACCGGCCCGCCTGCTCGACCGTGTCGTCAGCGCGCGCTGTGGGATCGGTGAAATTGATCGCGAACATGCGGTCGCGCGCGATGCCGTTGGATTGCATCCGCCACAGGGTCGTCATCCAGAGCGCATCGTAATCGCCATTGCCATGGACGAACAGGATCGGTGGCACCTCGGCGCTCGTGGCCGTGCTCTTGTCCGTACTTTTCGCCGCCGACGGAGATTGCGCCCGCGCATCCGTCCGCAAGCTCGCAACCGCGAAAGGCAAGCTACCTGCACCCAACAGGATTGTCCGTCGTGACAGCTTCATCTGTTCCTCTCCGGTAAAACCATGACTTTGCACCGCTTATAGCGGCCTAAGCACTGGACAGCGAAGGACTTTCGCGGGCATCACTGAAAGCATCGGAATCATTGAAGCCATTTCTGCCAGACGACTTGGAAGGGGATATGACCGAGCAGCCGAAACGTCAGAAAGTGGTCGCCGAGGGCATCACCGCACCTTTGCAGTACACCGTATTCCGGCGCATCTGGCTCGCCAGCCTGCTCTCCAATCTCGGCCTCCTGATCCAGGGCGTGGGCGCGGCCTGGGCGATGACACAGATGGCGGCTTCCGCCGACAAGGTGGCGCTGGTGCAGACCGCCCTGATGCTGCCGATCATGCTGATCTCGATGCCGGCCGGCGCCATCGCCGATATGTATGACCGCCGCATCGTCACGCTGATCGCGCTGTCGATCGCACTGACCGGCGCGACCGCGCTGACGCTGCTCGCCTGGTTCCAGCTCATCAGCCCGGAGACGCTGCTGGCCTTCTGCTTCATCGTCGGCAGCGGCAACGCGCTGTTTGGACCTGCCTGGCAATCCTCGGTCAGCGAGCAGGTGCCGCCGGATGCGCTGCCGTCGGCGGTGGCGTTGAACGGCATCAGCTATAACATCGCGCGCAGTTTTGGTCCGGCGATCGGCGGCGTCATCGTCGCCTCTGCGGGCGCGGTCGCTGCGTTTGCCTGCAATGCGATCCTCTATCTGCCGCTGCTGGTGGTGCTGCTGCTGTGGCGGCGCAGCACCGAGCCGTCGCGCCTGCCGCGGGAAAAGCTCAACCGCGCCATGGTCTCGGGCTTCCGCTACATCACCAATTCGCCGCCGATCAAGATCGTGCTGTTGCGCACGCTGGTGATGGGCCTGTGCGGCGGCGCCATCATGGCGCTGATGCCGCTGGTCGCGCGCGATCTCCTGCATGGCGGCGCGCAGACCTACGGCATCATGCTCGGCGCCTTCGGCATGGGCGCTGTCGTCGGCGCGCTCAACATCCACGAGCTGCGCAAGCGCATGAGTGGCGAGTCGGCGATCCGCGCCTGCACGATCTCGATGGCGTTCGCGATGGCGGCCCTTGCGCTCTCCAGCGAACCGGTGCTGACCGCGGCTGCGCTGGTGCTGGCCGGCGCGGTCTGGATGGCCGCCGTCGCGCTGTTCAATATCGGCGTGCAGCTCTCGGCGCCGCGCTGGGTGGCGGGCCGATCGCTCGCGGCATTCCAGGCCTCGATTTCCGGGGGCATCGCGATCGGCGCCTGGGGCTGGGGTCATCTCACCGATTATGCCGGCGTCGAGGTCGCGCTGCTGGTGGCGGCCGGTCTGATGCTGATCTCGCCGCTGCTCGGCATCTGGCTCGCGATGCCGCGCGTCGGCGCGCGCAACGAGGACGCCGACGTGCTGGCCGATCCGGAGGTCAAGCTATCAGTGACCGGACGCAGCGGGCCGCTGGTGGTCGAGATCGAATACCGCGTGAGCCAGGAGAACGCGCGCGCCTTCCACAATGTGATGCAGGACGTGCAGCTCTCCCGGCAGCGCAACGGCGCCTATGGCTGGTCGATCGCGCGCGACATCGCCGACCCCGAATTGTGGACTGAGCGCTATCACTGTCCGACCTGGTTTGATTATCTGCGCCAGCGCAACCGTTCGACGCAATCGGAACGCGCGCTGCATCAGCAAGCGATCGATTTCCACATCGGGCCCGATCCGGTGCGGATCCGCCGCATGCTGGAGCGCCCGTTCGGTTCGGTGCGCTGGAAGGAAGAGACGCCAGACCGCGCCGGTGCCGAGGTGCTGCCAGTGGTCGCGACCGCGGCGGGCAGCAGTACGTAGGTCTTACTGCCCGTGATCCGTCAGCACCTTGTCGCAGGCCTTCGTCAGGCGGGCGCGATGCTCTTTCAGGCAGGCGAGCACGGCGCCATCGCCATTGTTCATCACGGGACGGCAGAAGCGCGTGACGTCGCGCGCGCAGGCGTCATGGCCGGGCTGCTGCTGCGCCGACGCGCCCGATGCGCACAGTATCAAAGGAAGAATGAAAAGAAATCTGGCCATCGCGTAATGCCTCGTACCCGGAAGATGAGGGGGCGAAGCTAGAGCGGCGATGCCGGAGCCGCAACGGCTTTATTGACAGGCAGACTGGCGCCGCCGGATGGCCCCGGCTTCACGCCGGGGCACATCGCGAGGGGAGCTCGAGCAACTAGGTTGCTCGCGTCTTAATGACCGTCCTGAGCGTCAGCGACCTTGCGCGACGCGCCCTTGGCGAGGTCCTTGTCCATCACCGCGCGGCAGCCGGCGCTCAAGTCAGAGCGGTGCTGCATCATGCACGCGGTGATCTTCGGGATGTTGGGGATTTCCGAAGAGCACAGGCGGAATGCGTCGCCCGTGCACATCTGCTGCGCCTCGGCCGAGAAGGCGAAGCTCGAGGTGGTCGAGATGATCGAGATGATGGCGGCAAAGCCCAGAGCCAGGCTGGTGTCGCAAATCTTGGCGGTAAACGACTTGGTCATTTGAAGCTCCCATTGGCGCCGCCGGAAGCGGGCCCGTTGTTGATGGGACTGACGATGCTCCCGCAAAATCCTTTCTACTGTGATGACGGTCACGTGCCGCACCGCAACTGTGACCCTGGTCACTTTGGCGCACCTCCCTGAAATTCCTCCGCAACCGCCGTCGTGTTGGTGTCACGTTAACTGTTCCTTCGCATTAATGGCTCGGGACGCGGGAAATTCCGCTGGTTTGGTTGCGTATTTGGAAAGAGTAGCGCGATGCGTAATGCGTTGGGCCTGATGGTGGCCAGTGTAATTGCCGCGGTCGTGATCGCCGCCGGCGGTTGGTTTTATTATTCCTCACGCGCCGACCAGGGCGCCCCCCAGACAACAGCCGCCCGTGCCGCCGATCCGCTGCCGGCGAAGCTTGCCGCCAAGGACGACGTCGAGACCACCGCGGCGCTCGCAGGCAAGCCCGCTGCGCCTGCGGCAGCGCCGGCTTCTGCGCCTGCAGCAATTCCCGTGCAGCAGAAGTCAACTTGCGCCAATCCGAACGCGCTGGGCGTCGCCCGCGTGGTCGAGATCGACACCACCGGCGGTCCCGGCTTCGGCTTCGAAACTTTCAAGCAGTTCGACTTCCTCACCGACAAGGAGGTCGTGCTGACCTTCGACGACAGTCCCTGGCCGGTGAACACGCCTGCGGTGCTGAAGGCGCTTGCGGATGAATGCACCAAGGGCCTGTTCTTCTCGGTCGGAAAGCATGCGACCTGGCATCCGGAAATCCTGCGCCAGGTGCTGGCCCAGGGCCACACGGTCGGCACACACACCTGGTCGCATCTCAATCTCAACAGCAAGAAGTTGACGGAGCAGCAGGCCAAGGACGAGATCGAGAAGGGCTTTAGCGCCGTGAAGCTCGCGCTCGGCACCAATCCCGCGCCGTTCTTCCGCTTCCCGCAGCTTCAGCACAATCCGGCGATGGTGAGCTATCTCGGCACCCGCAACGTCGCGATGTGGTCGACCGATCTCGATTCCTTCGACTTCAGGAAGGGCGCCACGCCGGAAAAGATCGTCGAGACCGTGATGACGAAACTCGACAAGCTCGGCAAGGGCATCATCCTGATGCACGACTTCCAGAAGCACACCGGCGAAGCGCTGCCGACATTGCTCGCGCGCCTGAAGGCCGGCGGCTACAAGATCGTGCAGATCAAGGCCAAGACCACCTTCCAGTCGCTGCCGGAATATGACGAGGCGCTGCTGAAGGAGATGAAGGTGCCGACCTCGAGCGCGCGTCCGATCGGAAACGTGGTGCAGACGGTCTCGCAGTAGGCTCGATCGAACCGCTTCTTAATACGTGTCATGGCCGGGCTCTTGCCCGGCCATTGTCGTTTTGGGAAGGCGGTTACCAGTAGACGCCGTGGCGATGCAGCTCGCTGATGATGCGGCCTTCGGTCCAGGTGCGCTTGTGTTTCGGCTTGTCCGCTTTGGCCGTCGTCTTCGGTACAGGCTGGGTCGCAGCCGGCGCTGAAGTCGTCGTGGTCGTGGTGGTCGCCGCGGGCGCAGTGGTCGAAACCACCGGCGGACGATCGACATATTTCGGAGCCTCGGCGACCGGTGCCGCTTCGCTCACCTGCGTCGTCGCGGTGGCGGCAGTCGCGGTTTGCGAAGCCGTGGTCGCATCATTGGCCGTGGCCAGCGAGAGGCTGCGGTCGCCTGCCTGGGCGGATGCAGAGACCAGGACCATGGCGGCAACCAGAATGATCTTGCGCATGTGAAATCTCCCCGTGTTTGCGTGACCGGACCCTAGGGGAGACGCACGCGAGGTTATGTGACGGAGATCACGCGGATCGGCCCCCGGCCTTGGACGCACCTCAGCATCCACGCCGATAGACCCGCAGCGTCACGTCCGGAAAGGTGATGGAGTCGAGCAGGCAGACGCCGTTTTCCGCGGCCATGCGCGCGATCAGCTCGTCGCCGACGCGCGGTCCGACCAGGGTGTGCGGGATCGAGCTCGACAGCACCAGGATCTCGGACTTCAGCAGCGCATCACCGGTGGCTTGCGCGGTACGGTGGAACAACTCGTTGCGCACGACGAGATTCATCTGCGCCCGTTCGGCATAAAGCTGGATGGTCGCCGACGTGACCGGATAGGGACTGGAGAAGGCGACGTAGAGAGGGCCGGACTTTTCCGGTTTCGTCTTTTGCAAGAGCGACCAGAGCCGTTCGGTCGCGACCCGGATGTCCTCCTGCTGCTGCGCGCTCAGCGGCGTCGCGGTGCTGATCTGCCCCATGACGACATGACGCACGAACAGCTGAAAGACGAGCGCGAGTGCAAGCACCCGGCCTGCGGTGAGCGCGTAGCGGCGAACGTCGCTCCCGAGGCCGAAGCGGGCGAGGAGTGGGTCGACAAGCGCCAGGCTGGCGCAGCCGTTGAGCACCATCGCGACGATGAACAGGCCATAAAACATCGCGCCGAAATAGTAGGTCTTGATTTCCGCGATGGAGGGAATGGCATAGGCGATCAGCACGGCCGCGAGCAGGACGACGGCATCCAGCACCGCGGCTCGACCAGCAACGGCCGCGAGCACGAGACGCAGCAGCATGAGCGCCACGCCCACGGCGAACCAGTCATGCAGGCCGAACTGTCCCTCGCCGCCGATCGAGAAGCGCAGCAATCCGGCCCAAAAGCTTTCGCCGGTCGTCCAGAGATCGCGATCGCCGACAAACACCTTGAGGATGTAGGTGACGGTCTCGACCAATGCCGGCCCGACCAGAAGAGCGATGGTTGCGATCAACGGCAGCACGAACCACAGCAGTGCGGTCAGTGCGGAGCGGATCGACGACCGTAGCCCGGCGGCCTCGATGCAATCGACCAGCAACCGAATCGCGAATGCGCTACCGAGCAGAGCAAGCGCGGCTGGAAACGACGTCGGCTTGATGCTTGCGGCGAGCGCGCAAGCAACGCCCAGAGCCGCGAGCGAGCGCGCGCTGCGATCGCGTACGGCGTGGTGGACGATGGCCCCGGCCGCAAGGCCAATGGCAAGACCCGAGGGCAGATCCGGACGCGCCTCGGTGACCGTGTGCCACAGCAACGGCACGCAGGGCACGGCAAGCAGGCACGCGGCGATTTCGAGGACAGGCCGCCGCCAGGTCAGCCAGACGATCCCGAGCAAGAATGCGAAGACCACGACGGCGTGGACGAGATAGGGCCCGATGAAGCTGCCGGGAAACAGCGCAAGTCCGATGACCGCCACCAGCGTCGAGAACGGCGCGTGCTGACGCAGCATGTCCCAGACACTAGCAAAGATGCTTTGGTCCTTCGCCGCGTTCATCCACCGCACGGCGTCGAGAAAATAGGAGACGTCGTCATAGAGCGGAGGAACAGACAGCCGGCTGTGCAGCTGTGAGACTTCGAGCGATCGCAAGGCGATGACGGCGGTGATGCACGCGGCGAGAACGACGAGACCGGAGATCCGCAGCCATGCGCTGAGATCCGTCGTCCCGGCTCTGTTCTCCGTACCCACCACTTGTCCCGTCACGCACACGTCATCGGCGGCGCATCCTAGTGACACCGGCGCCGAGTGCAACGCGCACACGAGCTGGCTGCAGTCGACAAAAAATTGGGCTTGTGACGAGCGGATGAAATAGAGCGCTGGTGCCGCAAGAGGGACTCGAACCCCCGACCCCGTCATTACGAATGAAATTTAATCCACTTTGCGGGGCACCGCAACCGAGCGCACCGCAAGGCGAGGGGTTGCGAAAAGCGCTGCTGCTATAGGCTTTTGGCCGGCGCAGACGATCGCCTTCGGCAACCGCCCATTGCGCCCAAGCGCGGGCATACGTACCTAGAAAGGTACGCCAAGGTACGGACCCCGCCATGCCCCGCCGCACTGGGTGGGGCGATCACCCGCAGATGAGATTTCACCATGGCGCGCAGGCTCCTCGGTTGGAGGACTGTTCGAATAATAACCCAATTACAAACAGTCTGCCAGCGCAGTCCAGCGCGTGCTGGGGCCGACGTGATTGGACCCCACCCCGGGGGCCAAAATTCGGCGGCCCGGATGCGCGCAGTAGTGCCCCGCGCACAAAATATAAGAATTTCGATTCGGTTCGACTCACTGAAACTCCTTGTGAGCGAATTCCTTGAGTGCATCGAGCAATGCTTCACGCTTCTGGCAATAAGGCCTGTAGCTTCCATCGAAGCCATCCGCATATTTGGCGTCTTTGGAAACTCTCTTGCGCTCCGCATCGTAAATCCAGATCAGATACTGATCTGCAGTGCTTTCCAGCTCCCGAACTGGCGCATTGAACCTCGGAAAATAAACCGACGTTATGGCCTGCACCTTCGCGAAAGGTGACATGCTTTGAGGCTCGGCGCTGTCGATGCCAAATGCATCCCGACTTCTAATTAGAGCCAGCCAATGATCGTACTCATAAACCGCCGCGACCAACTCTTCGAACTTGTCGGCTCGGCGCTCTCTTAAGTCGCGGTGCTCTTGTGCTGCATCACGACGGGCTGCTCCAAATAGACCGACACCAATTCCGCCCAACGTGAAGGCGCCGGTCAAGAGACCGCCTAAAACCACTGGCCACAGCGAGGTGCCAGCCATGATCCCTCTCCAATTGCTAACGTGAGCCGACGATGCGGGTTTATGCCGGTAAATCGTGGGGAACTGCCCCCCAATCCCTTGAAACCGGGACCTTTCTACCTGAGAGTCCCTAGGCGAGTCGGCGAGTTCGATTCGCCCCCACGGCTGGGCGGCCTTATTGGTCGTGAGCTTCTTCTGAAACGGACAGGTGCGCGCCCTCTACCGGCGGGGCGCATCCCGCGCTCCGTTTACGGAAGAGGTTATCATGAGAATAAGTTGTTCGATCCAGCAACCCGTGTCCGTCACGGACTATGTCCGCTTTCGGCTCGGCAAGTGGGAGTACGTAGGTGCCCACTGCCGGTCTCTGCCAACCCGCTAGGCGGATCAACAGAGACCTTTCAGCGACGTAGTAGCATCGGACTCGGGCGGGTGGCACCCCGCCCAGTCCACCCCTCTCAACCATTGCTGGCTGAGAATCGTTCGGCGTTGGCGCGTGAGTTGATTACGCGCAAGCCAATTTCGAATTCGTTGAAGTCTCCCGCAGCGTGTCGCGCTGTGATTCGTTTTGCTTCTTTCGTGCGTGATCGTACGCATGAAATTTTGCATGATGCAAATGATGCAAAGAGACGCGACTCGCGGCGAGTCAAATCAAAGGGTTGCGCCGGGATAACTACCGATCACGTACCTTTGCCGTACCTTTAGCGAATGGAGGAAGCGGCGCATATGGGCTAAGTCTTTGAAAGAACTGGTGCCGCAAGAGGGACTCGAACCCCCGACCCCGTCATTACGAATGACGTGCTCTACCAGCTGAGCTATTGCGGCGAACCCTGCCGGGCCCGGGCGATACCGGCCCCGATACGCGCGCTCCTGATATCGGGCATGGCCCGAATTGGCAAGGACAAGCCGGGCTCGAAATAGGGCTTACGCGCCCCAGCGGGACCAGAATCCGCGCCAGCCGCCGGCCTGGGCCTTGGGCGTGCCGATTTGTTCCGTAAATTCATCGCTGGGGCCGTCGTCATCGATGCCGGGATCGTCCGGGGCGCGGACGATCGGGATGACGGCCGGGATCGGCGCCGGCGCGGGCTTGCCGAGGTCGGCGCGGGTCCGGAACACCGGCGTTGCGGCCTCCGGCGATGATTCGGCGGGCTCCGGGGCTGGTTTGACCGGCTCGGCGGGCGTGACCACCGGCTCTTCCTTGGCCTCTTGGGGTGCATTGTCCTGCGCGGCCGGAGCCGGGGCGGGCGCCTGGTCCGCCGGGCTGCTTTCGGCGACGGCCGTCACCCGCTTCGGCGGCGGGGCCGCGAGCATGGCTTCCTCGAAGGCGGAGGATTCGATCGTAGTGCCCTTGTCCGAGGGCAGGCTCGCAACCGGCGTCTGCCACTGGAAGGCATCGAGCCGGCCGGTGACCGGGGAGACCGGACGCCAGCGGTCGCTGACATAGCCGTCCGCGGTCCAGGCCGGATCGTGGCGGGCGCGCACCGCGCGCAAGGTCCAGGCGCGGGCGCGGCCGCCGTCACCATGCTCGGTGCGCTCGAGTTCGGCCATCAACAGCGCCACCCGCTGGGTCGGATCGTTGACGTAAGGTGAAAGCACCACGCGCGCACGGCCGAACTCGGAGGCATCGATCGCGGCGCGCGCGATCGCGAGCTGGCCTTCGACATGGCCGACCTTGCCGGCGGGCGTTTTGGCCGCGAGCGTCTCGACCCGCTGCAAGCGCTGCCGCGCGGCATCGCCGAGCTTCACATGCGCATAGGCGTCCGCGAGATCGGGATGCGGATTGGCGAGCCAGGCGGCCTCGACCAGCTTCATGGCGCGGCGCACCTGATGCGCCTCGCTCTCGAATTTCGCGGCGAGCACCGCCGCCGGCACCAGGGTCGGCGCGAGCTTGATCGCCTCCATCACGCTCTCGCGGGCGACGTCGCGGTCCATGGTCTCCAATTCCAGTGCACGCGCCGTCAGCAGCACGCCGCGCTGCCGGCGATATGTCGCCTTGTCGATCAGGCCCGCGGACAAATTCGAATCGAGAATCGCGAGCGCGCCGCTCCAGTCGCCGCGCGCGCAGCGGAAACCGAGCACCGCATGCGAGGCCCAGGTCGACGACGGCGACAGCTTGATCGCTTCCTCCGCGATCATCACGGCGCCGACCGCATCGTCGGCGCGTTGCGCCTCGATGAACAGGCCGCGCAGGCCGAGCAACCGCGTGTCCTCACGCTCGGCCATGGCGCGGAAGGCGCGCTGCGCCTCGTCGCGATTGCCGTCCATCTGCGCCGACTGCGCGTGCAACAGCAGCGCAAGCGGATCGTCCGGCGCGTGGCGCCGCGCTGCTTCGGCATGACGGCGGGCAAGCGCGGTGTCGCCATGGCCGATCGCGAGCAGGCCGTGGGTGATGGCGTGGCGGCCGCGCGCGTGACGCTTGTCGTGGCGGCGGCGGCGCATCCGTCCGGGCGTGCGCCAGATCACGGTCAGGATGCTCCAGAGGAAAACGATCGCGACCGCGAATATGCCGAGGCAAAGCACGAACACCGGAATGCTCGGTGAGGCCCGAAAACCGCCCCAGGTCATCACGACGTTGCCGGGCTGGTCGGCAACCCAGGCGGCGCCCGCCGCTGCGAGCGCAATCAGAGCGAGGAAAAGGACGATGCGAAGCATAGCGATCCCTATTACGCGCGAGTTATTGCGCGAATATTATTGAGCAGGCTTGGCGAGACCGGGCTTGGCGAGACCAGCCATGGCATCATCGGCGAATGCGCGGGAGGCCGCGAGCGCGGCATCGCGGGCATCGGCCTTGTCGAGCCAGGCTTGCGCAGGCGCGCGATCGGCATCCGGCAACGCCCTCAGCTCGCGCCGCGCCTCGACGAAATCGTTGCGCAGCGCCGCTGCCGTGACCCGCGCGACAATGGCGCCGCGATCGTTGCCGACCCCGTCGGTACGTTCGATGCGAACGAGTTTTGACGCGCCCGCCTGAAGGCGCTCGACGATGCCGGCGCCGCTGCTCGGGGCTTCCGCCGGCGGCGACAGCTTTGACACGATGTTGAGAAGTTCGCGGCTCAGCGCGACCGGCGTCGGGATGCCGGCCGACGCGAACACATCGAGCGGCTTCAGCAATTCGGGCTTGGCCGTAAGCGACCGCGCGGCAGCGAGCTGCGCCTCATAGGGATCGTTATGGCGAACAGCAACGTCGAGCAGGGTGGCTGCCACGACATAACGCAACGGCTTGTCATCCACCACCTTTGCATCGGCAATCTTCTCGCCCTGCTGCGCGAGCTCGGCGCGTGCATTCGTGCTGGCACGTTCGAGCTGCGAGATGCGATCGTTGAGGGCGGCAAGGTCGGGCAAGGCAGCGCCATCACGTGGCGCCGATTTCACATCATTCAACGCGCTCGCAGTCTTGTCGGACTGGGTGCGCAGATTGGCGATGTCGCTGCGCAGCGTGCCGACGGATTTCTCCAGCGCATCGAGCCGCGAGACAATCGCCGGATCGGCGGCGGGCTTGCCAGCCCTGGCTTCGACCGCGGCAACGCGTCCGCTCAGCGCGTCGACCGTCGCACTCGTCACTTGCGGGGCGGCCGGCGGCGCCTGCACCGCGGGCCAGCCCAGCATCCAGCCGACGCCGATCACGACCGCCGCTGCGACGGCACCGGACAACGGCGCAATGACCCAGGGAGAAACGGCTGCGGACGCGGCCTGCGCCTCGGCGCGCTCCGGCTCAGCCCTGGTGTCCTCGAACTTGGTGTCTTCGACCTTGGCTTGCTCGAACTCGGCTTCGGCGCTGTCCTGCTCGGACTTTGCCTGCTCGGCCGTTGGCTGCGCCTCCGGCTCGCCCGCCACGTCCTGCGGCTGGGTGGAGACTTCGGTCGCCTCGAGGTCGATGGTGGGCGGCGCGCGCTTGGCACGGCCGGACTCGGGGGCCAATCCTGCGTCTTCAGGCTTGTCGTCGGCCATCGTGACGGTTCCTCACACTTGCGTACCAGGGGCGAGCCCAATTGCGTCGGATTCGGCCCGTCCTCTTACGCCAAACGGCTCCGCAAAGCACGCTCCAAGGTCTCAAATAAGGCATTTTCGTCCGGCGCGGCGGCGACCGCGACCTGCGCTGCGCCGGCGTCGCGCAGCACAGCGGCAATGGTCTCCGACAGGCAGCATTGCGGGATCGCCAGTGCCGAAATTTCAACACCTTCGTCCCGCGCCGCCTCCAGAAAGGCCCGTGCGCTGCGCCGGGAGTAGTGCAGCACCGCTCTTATGCCATGGGCGGCGAAGCCCTCGCAGACCTCGCGCGGCAGGTGTTTCACCGGCGACATACGATAGGTCGTCTGCGTCACCACGCTAAAACCTTCGGCGCCGAGCTCGCCGCCGAGGTCACGCGACAAATCCGCACCGGCCAGATAAAGCAGCGTGCTTTTTTTCTTCACGCGCTTGTCGCGGGCGCCCTGCATCACCTTGTCGCGCAGGGCCGCGGCATCGCCGCTGGCGACAATCACCTCGGCAAAGCCGGCATCACGTGCCGCGGCCGCGGTATGCTCACCGACAGCAAACAGTGGCAGCTTCAACAGATCGAGGTCCGGCAACAGCGGCGCGACGGCGCGGATCGCATTGGCCGATGTGACGATGATGGCGCCGTAACCGGCCTCGCTCTCGTCATGAAAGGGGACTGGCTCGAACTTGAGCAGCGGCGCGAGCAGCACCACATGCCCCCGCGCGCGCAAGCCTTCTGCCGTCGCCTCATTATCGGGATGCGGCCGTGTGACAAGAATGGACATCGCTCATGTTCCCAAGGCCGCGCAGCTTTCACAAGATCGGATGCGCATGGCAATTGCGCAAAGCGACCCCGGAATGCTACCGGACGTACCAGAACTCTGCTTTACAGATGAGTGCAAGGGCCCAAATTGGATAACAATTCGCCAATGCTGGTGCTGGGCATCGAAACGACCTGCGACGAGACCGCGGCGGCCGTAATCGAGCGGGCGCCTGACGGACGCGGCAAGATCCTGTCGAACATCGTGCGCTCGCAGGTCGAGGAACATGCCCGTTTCGGCGGCGTCGTGCCGGAGATCGCCGCGCGCGCCCATGTCGACGTGCTCGACGGGATCATCGACCGCGCCATGCACGAGGCCGGCGTCGACTACGCCCAACTCGACGGCGTTGCGGCAGCCGCGGGCCCCGGCCTGATCGGCGGCGTGATCGTCGGGCTCACCACCGCGAAGGCGATTGCGATGGTGCATGACACGCCGCTGGTTGCGGTAAACCATCTCGAAGCGCATGCGCTGACGCCGCGCCTGACCGACGCAATCGAATTTCCCTATTGCCTGTTCCTCGCCTCGGGCGGCCATACCCAGATCGTCGCCGTCACCGGCGTTGGCCAGTATGTGCGGCTCGGCACCACCGTCGACGATGCGATCGGCGAGGCTTTTGACAAGGTCGCGAAGATGCTCGGGCTGCCCTATCCCGGCGGCCCGCAGGTCGAGCGCGCGGCTGCAACCGGCGACGCTGCGCGCTTTGCCTTTCCGCGGCCGATGCAGGGACGGCCCGACGCCAACTTCTCCCTGTCCGGATTGAAGACGGCGGTCCGCAACGAGGCGAGCCGGTTCATCGAGATCACGCCGCAGGACATCAGCGATCTCTGTGCGAGCTTCCAGGCGGCCGTGCTGGACTCGACGGCTGACCGGCTGAGCGTCGGCCTGAGGCTTTTTCGCGAGCAGTTCGGCGCGCCGCGTGCGCTGGTGGCCGCCGGCGGTGTCGCTGCCAACCAGGCGATCCGCGGCGCCTTGAATGACGTTGCCGCGAAAGCGCAGACGCAGCTGATCATGCCGCCGCCTGCGCTGTGCACCGACAACGGCGCGATGATCGCCTGGGCCGGCGCCGAACGCCTCGCGCTCGGCATGACCGATACGATGGAAGCCCAGCCCCGCGCGCGCTGGCTGCTCGACGCCAACGCCACGGCGCCGGCGGGTTACGGCAAGACCCGGGCGGGATTTTGAATGCTGTGGTGTCGCCGCGAGTTCCGCTTCACCTCGCCCCGCTTGCGGGGAGAGGTCGGATTGTATCGCAGATACAATCCGGGTGAGGGGGACTCTCCGCGATTCTCTCTGTCACCGTCCTTGCGGAGACTCCCCCTCACCCCGACCCTCCCCCCGCAAGCGGGGCGGGGGAGTGGAGGGATCGAGCAATGACCGCATTCCACTCCGTCGCAGTGATTGGAGCGGGCGCCTGGGGCACAGCACTGGCTACAGTGGCGGCGCGGGCCGGCCGGAGCGTAACGCTCTGGGCGCGAAACGCCGAACATGCCGCCCGGATCGCGTCGACCCGCGACAATCCGCGGCTGCCCGGCATACGGCTGGCGCCGGAGATCGTCGTGACGAGCGAGCTGGCGCTCGTCGCGCGCGCGGACATGCTGCTGATCGCGACGCCGGCACAGCATCTGCGCGGCGCCGTCAACATGCTGGCCTCGCACATCACAAAGCCTGTTCCGGTCATCGCCTGCGCCAAGGGCATCGAGCACGGCACCCACAAATTCATGACCGACGTGATCGCGGAAGCCGCACCTCACGCACAGCCCGCGATCCTGTCGGGCCCGAGCTTCGCCGATGACGTCGCGCGCGGCCTGCCGACGGCGGTGACGCTGGCGGCGAATGATGAGGCGCTCGCCAGCAACCTGGTTCAGGCGCTGGGCTCGGCGACCTTCCGGCCCTATCACACCACGGATGTCCGCGGTGTCGAGATCGGCGGCGCGGCCAAGAACGTGCTCGCGATCGCCGCGGGCATCGTGGTCGGTCGTAACCTCGGCGCCTCCGCACTCGCCGCGCTGACCACGCGAGGCTTCAGCGAGCTGGCACGGCTCGGCCGTGCCTGCGGCGCGCGCACCGAAACGCTCTCGGGCCTCTCCGGCCTCGGCGACCTGCTGCTCAGCTGTTCGACCGCGCAGTCGCGCAATTTTGCGCTCGGTATCGCGCTTGGTCGCGGAGAGGCTGCGCCAGCGGGCAAGCTTGCGGAAGGCGCATTCACCGCGCCAGTGCTGGTCGAGCTTGCGGCCGCGCGGAACGTCGACATGCCGGTCTCGCAAGCGGTGGCCGCCATCCTGGACGGCAGGTTGACGATCGACGCCGCGATCGAAGGATTGCTGACACGGCCGTTCAAGGCCGAGGAATAACGGCGGCCCAATGACGGCCCGTCGGGTGGTACTTCACGACCTGTGCACGCTGGTCTAGCCTAGCGGCGAACCGCAGGATCCCGGTCCAACAATAATCAAACGGATCCAGGGGAAAACGCATGCGCAAACCGCATCACGCGATCGTTTCGATCGCGATCGTCACACTTGCCGCCATCACGCTACCCACCGCTGCCTACACCCAAGCCGCAATATCCTATGACGAGCTCGCCAAAAACGAGGCGGCGGCCAATGCCGAAAACGGCAAGCGGGTCGCGCCCGTCAAATCGATCGTCAATCCCTCCAATGACGTCAGCGCCGATATGCAGGCCATGATCGGCGCGCCCTATCCGCCGCATTTCAACGCGGACCCGAAGACCTCTGCGGAATGGAAGGAACTGATCGACCGCCGCGCCAAGCTGTCGATCGCCAACGTTCCGGCGATGAAGGAAAAGCTCGGCGTCAAGGTCGAAGAGACCAGGATCGCGGGCGTGCATTGCTTCATCGTCACGCCGAGCAAAATTCCGCCCGAGAACCGGCGCCGCCTTTTGGTCCACGTCCATGGCGGCGGCTATGTGTTCGGGCCCGGCGAAGCCGCGTTGCCGGAAGCGATCATGATGGCTGGGTTTGGCGGCTTCAAGGTGATCTCGGTCGACTACCGCATGCCGCCCGACTTCCCCTATCCCGCCGCGATGGATGATGCGATGGCGGTCTGGAAGGAGGTCACCAGGACCCACGATTCACGCCGGATGGCGATCTTCGGCACGTCGACGGGCGGGGCCATGACGCTCGCGATGGTGCTGCGGGCCAAGGACGAGAAGCTGCCTAAGCCGGCGGCGATCGCACCGGGCACACCGTGGTCCGATATCGACAAGGTCGGCGACACCTACGCCAGCAATGAGTGGGCCGATAACGTGCTGGTGACCTGGGACGGCTGGCTCGGCCGCGCCGCAAAACTCTACGCCAACGGGGCGGACCTGAAAAATCCCTACATCTCGCCGATCTACGGCGACTTCAAAGGCTTCCCGCCGACCATCCTGACATCCGGCACGCGCGATCTGTTCCTCAGCAATACGGTTCGCACGCACCGCAAATTGCGGCGCGCCGGCGTCATCGCCGATCTCAACGTCTATGAAGGTCAGTCTCACGCCCAGTACCAGTTCAGCGTCAATGCGCCGGAGACCCGGGAAGCCTTCACCGATATCGCGAAATTCTTCGATCGATATCTGAAGGAATGAGCGCTGCGATGGACATCGGATGCCCACGCTTGTCGCGGGCATCCGCGTGCCCTAAATATCGCCGCACACACGAGATGGCGTATCCGTGAATGGGGCAAGCTGCGATGAACTACTGGCTGGTGAAATCCGAACCGTCGGTGTGGTCCTGGGACCAGCAGGTGGCCAAGGGTGCCAAGGGCGAGGCCTGGACCGGCGTCCGCAATTACACCGCGCGGATCAACCTCGTGAACATGAAGAAGGGCGACAAGGCGTTCTTCTATCATTCCAACGAGGGCAAGGAGATTGTCGGCATCGCGGAGATTATCAAGGAGGCCTATCCCGATCCGACCGACAAGACCGAAAAATTCGTCTGCGTCGACATCAAGGCCGACAAGCCGCTGAAGACACCGGTGACGATGGCCGCTATCAAGGCGGACAAGAAGCTCGCTGATATGGCCCTGGTGAAATATTCGCGCCTCTCCGTGCAGCCGGTGACAGCGGAGGAGTGGAAGCTCGTCTGCAAGATGGGCGGGATGTAATTTGCATCGATTTTAGGCTGACCCGTGACAAATTTGTGATAGTGGGATAGCCCCGTCACAACCATTGATATCTGCCGACAGAATTCCTAGGTTCGGGAGAGGAATGGACGTTCAACAGGTCTTGTCGCGTCATGGCGATGCACGAAAGGGACGGCGGCGAGCAGTCGCCAGGGTCCTCGGACGATCCCACAGGAGCCCTTCCATTTCGTCCCCGAAAAGATGCTTCATCGATGCTCGCGATTCTGCTGGCGGGCACGGCCATGATCGGGGCCATCGTTGGATGGTTCGTGGCCACGCGAGCCGAGCCCGACGCGCCCGTGATCGAGCTGGTGCCGCAGGAGCAGGTGGCGGATGCCATCCCGACCCTCACGCCGGTTAGCCAGCGGGTCGCGCAATCCGACACCCGGCAATGCCGTTACCCCATGGCGTTCATCACCGTTTCGACGCCGGGCAATCCTGCCGGCGGCACCGTCACGTTTCGCACCAGCAAATATCGATCGCCCCCGTTCCGCGTCACCGACCAGCCGCAGAGAATTGCGCTGCCAAACCCGCTGCCCGACAGCGGAGGGCTCGACCCGCTGACCGCCGACGGCGACGCCAAGGGTTTGCTCGTATCCCTTTATCCGACCGCACGGATGGAGCCGATCAACGGCTCCACCACTGTCACGGTGCGATGGCATGCCCGCCCGCCCTGCAAGTGAGCCCGGCAAGTGAGGTTTGCGAGTGAGATTTGCAAGTGAGACTTGAATGCAGAATTTTCTGACGACGCGGTTCATCCTCGCCTTCATCGTGGTCGGCGTGGCGACGGCAGGGTTCAGCGCACTGCTGTTCAATCCTCAGATCGGCTTTTTCGGCTGGATCGGCTCGCTCTTCTCCGAGATGACGGCGCTGCGATTCTTCGGCATCGCGCTGACGATCGTCTCTGCGACCAGCGTCGGTTACATCGCCTCCCGGCTCGGAGCGGACCCCGCGGCGTCGGGTTTCGTCCCGATCGGAAGTGGCTACACCTACGGCCGCAGGCTGACGACCAATTCCGCGACTGGCGAAAGCCGGATGGTGACACGCACCGCGGACGACGCACTGGATGATCTCGACATGATGATCGGGCTCGCCTCGGTCAAATCCGAGATCAACAAGCTGCTCGCGAGCCTGGAGGTTGAGCGGCGGCGGCGCGAGCAGGGCCTGCCGGTCTTCGCGACGAGCCGGCATATGGTGTTCACCGGTCCTCCGGGGGTCGGAAAGACTGTGGTGGCGCGCGCCATCGGCGACGTCTATCGCTCGCTCGGCGTGCTGCGCAAAGGTCACCTGATCGAAGCTGACCGCAGCCAGCTGGTCGCGAGCTATGTCGGCCAGACCGCACCGAAGACGCTCGACATCTGCCGCACCGCGCTCGACGGCGTCCTGTTCATCGACGAGGCCTACAGCCTGAGCGCAGCGGAATGGAAGGGTGATTTCGGCCGCGAGGCCATCGAGGCGCTGCTGAAATACATGGAGGATCACCGCGACCGCCTGGTCGTGATCGTCGCCGGCTATCCCGCCGAGATGCACCGTTTCGTCGCGAGCAATCCCGGGCTCGCCAGCCGCTTCACCAAGACGATCGACTTCCCGCCTTACGACCCTTTGGAGCTCTGCGAAATCTTCCGCGCCATGGCGTCCGAGCAGCAATATCTGCTGCCGATCGGCTTCGAGGCGGCGCTCGCACCATGGGTCGAATCGCAGCGCGACGATCCGCAATGGGGCAACGCGCGTTCGATGCGGACGCTGCTCGAGAAGACCCGCGAGGCACATGCCCTGCGCACGTCGCGCGATCCCAACGCGAGCGTCGCCGAGTTCGAGCTGAGCGACATTCAGTCGGCGATCCGGGACAGCTGACATGAATATAACGGCACGCATCGCGGCACTTCACGGTGCATTGTGGAGCATCGATCCCTGGTATCGGTGGTCCTGGTATGCATGGCCCATTGCGATGGCCGTGCTGGTCACCGGCTGGATCCTCATGAGCAAGCCGGCCAACACCGGCGCCTGGGGCAGCACCGGAAGCTGGGCCAAGCCGATCGCGCAGAAGCCGGCAACATCTCAAGCAACGCCTGTCAAGACGACGACGATCAATCCGGTGGACCTTGAGGTGATGAGCTGCTTTGCCAATCGCGGCGAGGCTTCGGAGAGCGCCTGCACGAGGGTGATCGACGGAGGCAAGATATCGGGCTCGCGGCTGGCGTCGGTCTATACGCAACGCGGCTTCATGCAACGCGACAAACAGCCTGACAGTGCGATGTCGGACTTCAATGCCGCGCTGAAGATTCAGCCCGATTACGCCGCGGCCCTCAACGACCGCGCCTGGATCTACATGACCCGCGGCGATTACGATGCCGCGCTTCAAGACCTGAACAAATCGGTCGGCATGCCGACGCCCTGGGGGCCGGCGGCCGTCGCGTACTATTATCGCGGCTTCGCCCATCTGCGGCTGAAGGACTACGCCAAGGCGCTCACCGATCTGAACGAAGCGATCCGGCGCCAGCCCAACAGTTCCGACTATTATCTGGCGCGCGGCGAGGCCCAGCAGGCGCAGGAGAGTTATGACGCCGCCTTGCGGGACTTCGACGAGTTCAGCAAGCGCGCGCCGAAAGATCCGCGCGGACTGCTGGCACGTGCTGTGATTCTCGAAACCACCGGTAAGCCACGCGACGCGCTGGTGGCGCTGGAAAGTGCGGCAACGCTTGTACCCGACAACGACTTCGTAAAGTCGGAACGCGACCGGCTCCGCGGGCAGGTGAACGACAAGGATCCCGCGAAGAGCAATCCTGGCGAACCGCCGCCGACCTGATTTCTAGACCGCCGCGGTCGCCACCACCTGCTGCAAAAGCTGCTCGCGCCTGGCTTGCGAGCGCTGGCCCTTCATGGTCGCGGCAAAGCGTTCGAGGATGCCGTCCTCGAAGGCGGTGACGATGGTGTCGTGGACGTAGCTCTTGCGGCAGATCGCCGGCGTGTTGGAGAGCTGGTCGGCTGCGGCGCGGATCGCGTCGAGTACCTGCTTCTTGCGGCCGCGCTGGCTGGTCGCCGGCGTGATCCGCGACAGCGATTCCACCACGACGGCGGATGCCATCAGCGTACGGAAATCCTTCAGCGAAATCTTGATGCCGGCGATCTCGCGCAGGAAGGCGTTGACCTGCGTGGTGCTGACCGCGCGCACGATGCCATAGGCATCGCGATATTGGAACATGCGCTTGCCGGGGACACTGCGCAGAATGCCAATGGCGCGCACCAGCTTGGCAGCGTCGCACTCTTTGCGCACCGCTTTGCCGCCCTTCGCCTTGAAGGTCAGCACCAACGAATCATCTTCGAGCGAGACGTTGGATTTCAGCATCGTAGTGGCGCCGCGGGTGCCATTGAGGCGGGCGTAGGATTCATTGCCGGGGCGGATCGCGGTCCGCGCGATCAGCTCGATCACGGCCGAGAGCGCGAACTCGCGCGTCGGCTCGTCGCCCGACAGGAACGCAGAAACCTTGCGCCGGATCTTTGGCAACGCGCCGACGAGCTTTTCCAGACGATGCGCCTTGCGGTGCTCGCGGACCTTCTCCCAGTCAGCGTGATAGCGGTATTGCAGCCGGCCCGCGGCATCGCGTCCCACCGCCTGGAGATGCGTGCTCGGATCGGCCGAGTAGCGGACTTCGCGATAGGCCGGGGGCACCGCCATGGCGTGCAGCCGACGGATGGTACGGGCGTCGCGGACATGCGCGCCGTTGCCACGGACGAACGAATAGCCCTTGCCGCGCTTGATGCGGCGGATGGTCAGCTCGTTCTGGTCGCCGAGCCGCAGGCCCAGCTCCTTGGCGATCGCCTCCACAGAGGTCGGGGAAGCCGTATCGAAGACCTTTTTCGGGCTCGGACGCCTCGATGCGGCCGGTTTCGGCCATTGTCCGAGGGCTTTGGCCAGCGCGATAGCGGTCGGATCGGCCGAAGCGGGCCGGATCGTCCCGAGATTCTGCTGATCCATCATAGTCTTATGCCTTAGCCCTGCCTGTTATCGGTCAATGCCGCTGTTCTGATTTTTGTTCCAAGGGTCTCTCCGGGCCCGGGTTGGCCATTTAGGGTGTTCCGAACGGCATTGCGAGTCCCGAATCAGTGAGGAGCGGTCTCTAAATACCACCGAGGATCGCATGGGGGCTCTGCGCGGGCCTATTCCGGAGATTTGGGTAAAGAGCCGAAAGGCGGCAGGCGGCCTGTTTCAGATTTGCGACAGCCGGCCCGGACGGCTTGATCCGCCGCATGGCCGGCCGATCACCGAAGGTCCAGCTTGTGCTCCTTGTCGCGCCCGGTTAGGCGGACGCATAATCGGTTCAATGATCAAATCGCTTGCCAGTCGCTTGGGTTCGGCTTGCTGTATGTGGAGGGAAACATGTCCGAGAAGATCTACGACGTCCCGGCGGAGTGGGCGAAGCGCGCCTGGGTCGATCAGTCCAAGTACAAGGAAATGTACGCCCGCTCGATCTCGGACCCGAACGCCTTCTGGGCCGAACAGGCCAAGCGCGTCGACTGGATGAAGGCGCCGACGAAGATCGAGAACGTTTCCTTCGCGCCCGGCAACATTTCGATCAAATGGTTCGAGGACGGCGTCCTCAACGTCGCCCATAATTGCATCGACCGTCATCTGCACAAGCGCGCCCACCAGACCGCGATCATCTGGGAAGGCGACGATCCCTCGCAGTCAAAGCACATCACGTACAAGGAGCTGCACGACGAGGTCTGCCGGATGGCCAACATCCTGCGCACCCGCAACGTCAAGAAGGGCGACCGCGTCACCATCTACCTGCCGATGATTCCGGAAGCGGCATACGCGATGCTGGCCTGCGCGCGGATCGGCGCCGTCCATTCCGTGGTGTTCGCCGGCTTCTCACCGGACAGCCTCGCCCAGCGCATCAACGACTGCGAATCCAAGGTCATCATCACCGCCGACGAAGGCCTGCGCGGCGGCAAGAAGGTGCCGCTGAAGGCCAATGTCGACGCCGCGCTCGCCAAGGCCGATGGCGTCGACTGGGTCGTCGTGGTCAAGCGCACCGGCGGCAAGGTCGACATGAACCCGACCCGCGACCTCTGGTATCACGACGCCGCCGCGATGGTGACGACGGAATGCCCGGCCGAGCACATGCACGCGGAGGACCCGCTGTTCATTCTCTACACGTCGGGCTCGACCGGCCAGCCCAAGGGTGTGCTGCACACGTCAGCCGGCTATCTCGTGTTCGCCGCGATGACGCATCAATACGTCTTCGACTATCACGACGGCGACATCTACTGGTGCACCGCCGATGTCGGCTGGGTCACCGGCCACAGCTACATTCTCTACGGACCGCTGGCCAACGGCGCGACCACGCTGATGTTCGAGGGCGTGCCGAATTATCCGGATAATTCGCGGTTCTGGAACGTGATCGACAAGCACAAGGTCAATATCTTCTACACCGCGCCGACCGCGATTCGCGCGCTGATGCAGTCGGGCGACGAGCCCGTGAAGAAGACCTCGCGCGCAAGCTTGCGCCTGCTCGGCTCGGTTGGCGAGCCGATCAATCCCGAAGCCTGGGAGTGGTATCACCGCGTCGTCGGCGACGACCGCTGCCCGATCGTCGATACCTGGTGGCAGACCGAGACCGGCGGCATTCTGATCACGCCACTGCCGGGCGCGACGAAGCTCAAGCCGGGCTCGGCGACGCAGCCGTTCTTCGGCGTGGTGCCGGAGATCGTCGACGCCGACGGCAAGGTTCTGGACGGCGAGACATCCGGCAATCTGTGCCTGACGCGGTCATGGCCGGGCCAGATGCGCACGGTCTATGGCGATCACGCCCGTTTCGAGCAGACCTATTTCTCGACCTACAAGGGCAAGTACTTCACCGGCGATGGCTGCCGGCGCGACGCCGATGGCTATTACTGGATCACCGGCCGCGTCGATGATGTCATCAACGTCTCCGGCCATCGCATGGGCACTGCAGAAGTCGAGAGCGCACTCGTCGCACATGAGAAGGTGTCGGAGGCCGCCGTGGTCGGTTTCCCGCACGACATCAAGGGGCAGGGCATCTATGCCTATGTGACCCTGATGGCCGGCGTCGAACCGACCGACGAGCTGCGCAAGGAACTCGTGACCTGGGTGCGCAAGGAGATCGGCCCGATCGCCTCGCCCGACCAGATCCAGTTCGCCCCGAGCCTTCCGAAGACCCGCTCCGGCAAGATCATGCGCCGCATCCTGCGCAAGATCGCCGAGGACGAGCCCGGCAGCCTCGGCGACACCTCGACGCTCGCCGATCCCGCTGTGGTCGATGATCTCGTCCAGAACCGGCAGAACCGGAAGTCGGCGTAAGAGGCTCTCGTGCCCCGGACGCAGCGCAACGCTCACTTCGCGGTGCGCTGCTGAGGCGGGGCCCATCCAGCGGCGTAACGCGTGGTCTCGTGGGTCCCGGCTCTGCGCAGCATTGCTGGGTGCTACCGCGCGTCCGGGACACGGAGACAATCTGCCCCTCCCGAAATAACCGCCGTTCGCGTCCCTCACGCACTTGTCAGGGAGCGGGCCGGCTCGCCCGCCTCTTTCCCGCCGAGTGTTGTTTTCAAGTCATTTACTTTATTTCGAACATTTCCTCTCTTCCCCCCGCTGGCTGGCCCTCGGCGGCCGCGCTTGGAAACCATCCGGTTAACAGGTGCGGTTAAGAATAGGTGGGCGAGGCAGCGATTGCCGGGTTCTGCGTCATTTTGAACGATCCGTTTGGGGCAAGGGGAAGTATCGATGTCGATGAAGGTTGCTGTGGCGCTGGCCGCCACCGTCGGGGCAGGGGTCTTGATGTCGACGGCGGCGCAGGCGCGGCCGGAAATGGTGGGGACACACGTCGCCGACTATTCGCCGGGCACCATCGTGGTCAAAACCAATGAGCGGCGGCTCTATCTCATTCTCGATGACGGTCACGCCGTCCGCTACCCAGTCGGCGTCGGCAAGTCCGGCAAGCAGTGGGCCGGCACCACCCGCATCGACGGCAAGTACCTTAACCCGGCCTGGTCGCCGCCCGCCGAGGTGAAGCGCGACAAGCCGCAGCTTCCGGACGTCATCCCGGGCGGCTCGCCGCGCAATCCGATGGGCGTCGCGGCGATGACGCTGGCCGGCGGCGAATATGCCATCCACGGCACCAACGTGCCGGGCTCGGTTGGCGGCTTCGTCTCCTATGGCTGCATCCGCATGCTCAACGACGACATCACCGATCTCTACAGCCGCGTCTCCGTCGGCACGACGGTGGTCGTGGCGCGCTGATCGCCAGGATCGGATCAGGACAACGAAAGCCGCGTCACTCGACGCGGCTTTTTTGTTACCAGAACCGCCAGCCCCGCGCGCACCAGCCATCGCGATGACCGCCATTGTAGCTGCGCGCATAACCGCCCACGAGCAGCAAGGCCGAGACGTTGGCAGTGCGCTTGGTCGCGACGTCCGCAAGGACGCGCCCGTATTTTTCGGAGCCGAGATTGTAGATAACCACGCCGCCCTGGCCGAGCAGCGCACGCAGCGCGTCGGTTGCCGCTTCCGCCTTGTCCAATTCCTCCTGACAGGACGCCTTCATCTCGGGTGCATCGATGCCGCGCAGGCGAACGCGCGCGACGAGGTCGCGGCCGTCACGCTGATGCACGCGGGCGAGAAAGGTGTCGCCGTCGATGGTGCGGATGACGTCGACCGGCTGGCGGACGTCCGCGTTGCCGGACTGCTGGAGGATGATCTCGGCATCTCGCGATTGACCATCCGTCACATGCGGGACGGGCCAGTTGGTCCCGTGCCGGAAGGTGAGCACGACCGCCACCACGATTCCGACCACAAACATCCAGGGCAGCAACCCTGAGAAGCGACGGCCGAACGGTGAGCCGTTGTACGAAGGCCGATATGGATGACTGGGGTCGAAGCGCGACATCCGCGCACGCTATGGCTGAGTCGGCCGGACCGGCAAGTGAGCCCTTAGAGAATCAGAGCGTCAAAAGTCCGAGGCGATGCCTTTGCGTTCCCAGTCGCCGTAGCGCGTGGGTTCGGGTCCCTTCGGGCCCTGCAATTCCTTCGGTGCCGCCTTTGCACCGTCCTTGGCGTGATCCGCCGCGGCCTGTCGGCGCGCCTCGGCTTCGGCCAGCGCGCGCTGGGCAGCCGGCGGCAAGGACTTGCGATCGGGAGCGGGCTGGTCGTTCATCGTCTGGGCTCCTAGCGCAGGATCGGAGGCTGCGCGACGTCCAATAACGCATTGCTGAAATGGCGGCGAAGGGCTGCAAACACCAGAGGCCATTCTTACATTTGGCATATTCGCATGCCACAGCTGCCGTTCTCAAGGCATGCGCCCCTATCGGCGGAACTGCCGCTCGCTCAGAACCTTGCTTCCGCATGCCATCTCAACGTTTTGCCCCTCCATCCGAAGTGCCAGGTCTCGCGGCACGGCGCATCGCTGCCGACATTGTCGACGGCGTGCTCCACAAACACCGCACGCTCGACGAGCAGCTCGACGGCTCCGGCGCCCATCCTGGACTGAAGACGCTGGCCGACCGCGACCGCGCGCTGATGCGGCGACTGGTCGCGACCATCCTGCGCCGGCTGGGCACGCTCGGCCATGTGCTGTCGCGCCTGCTCGACAAGGGCATCCCGTCCGACGCACCGCGCGCGCAGAGCGCGCTGCTGATCGGCGCCGCCCAGATCCTCTGGATGGACGTGCCCGATCACGCCGCGGTCGATCTCTCGGTCCGCCTGGTACAGTCCGACCGGCGCGCCGCGCGCTATGCCGGCCTCGTCAATGCCGTGCTGCGCCGCTGCGCGCGCGAGGGCAAGGCGCTGGTGGAAGAAGTCACCGCGCAATCGCTGGACCTGCCGCCCTGGCTGCTGGCGCGCTGGAGCGCACATTACGGCGAGACCGTCGCAAGAGACATGGCGCTCGCGCTCGGCCACGAGCCTTCGCTCGATCTCACCGTGAAATCGGACGCCGAGCAATGGGCGAGCCGACTGCACGGCGAAGTTCTGTCGACCGGATCGGTACGCACGGTGCTGCACGGCGCGGTAACGATGCTGCCCGGCTTCACCGAAGGACAATGGTGGGTGCAGGACGCCGCCGCCGCGCTGCCGGCCAGGCTGTTCGGCGACATCAAAGGCAAATCCATCGCCGATCTCTGCGCCGCACCCGGCGGCAAGACCGCCCAACTGGCGCAGGCCGGCGCGCAGGTCACGGCGATCGATCGATCGCCGGCCCGGGTGGCGCGCCTGCGCGAGAATCTGTCGCGGCTGTCGCTCCAGGCCGAGACTGTCGTCGCCGACGCCGTCGAATGGGCGGGTCCGGCCGACGGTTTTGACGGTATCCTGATCGATGCGCCCTGCACCTCGACCGGGACCATCCGCCGCCATCCCGACGTATCCTGGCTCCGGCAGGAATCCGACATCGCCGCGATGACCGTGCTCCAGCAGCGGCTGCTGCGAAAATCGATCCCGCTGCTCAAGCCCGGCGGGACGCTGGTCTACTGCACCTGTTCGCTGGAACCCGAAGAGGGCGAGCAGGCGATCGCTACGCTGCTTGCTGCGGAGCCTGCGCTACGTCGCGTGCCGATCGAGGCTGGCGAGGTCTCCGGGCTCGGCGAGCTCATCACCGCCGACGGCGACCTGCGCACCCTGCCGAGCCATCTGCCGCACGACGACCCGAAGCTCGGCGGGCTCGACGGATTTTTCGCGGCGCGACTCGTTAAATCCTGATTTTGCACCGGATTTTGCTGCCGCGACCCTGATTCGGAGCGTTTCAAGGTGGTGTCAGCCGTTCGATTTTGGGATTAATAAGGATTCGTCGGAATCCTCTCCCCCTTCAAGGCAAGGCGTGTCGGTCGCTCAACGCAGACGTATCTCGACGCTGGTGATGAACCGCTTCGCGCGGAACATGCTCGCGCGCGCGAGCGGCGGTTCTGTCGCGCTGTCGCGGGTCTGGCCCGGCCGTACCGACCGTCTGATCATCGCGCCGCATGATCTGCGCACGGCGGATGCGACGCGCGCCGCCGAGATCTATGCCGGGCGCTTCGTCTTCGCCGGCAAGATCGTCAACTGCCACGGCCGCTCGATCTTCGATCTCGATCCACCGTCGGAGGATTGGGAGGTCGCGCTGCTCGGCTTCGGCTGGCTGCGGCATCTGCGCGCCGCCGACACGGCGCTGACGCGGGCGAATGCGCGGGCGCTGGTCGAGGACTGGATTTCCAACCCCGCCAACAAGCGCCGCCCCGTCGCGCGTCGCGCCGACGTGCTGGCGCGTCGCGTGATCTCGCTGTTGTCGCAGGCGCCGCTGGTGCTCAACGACACCGACAACAAATTCTACCGCCGCTATCTGCGTGCGCTGGCGCGCGAGATCCGTTTCCTGCGCTACACCATGGTCAACATCCCGGACGGAGTGCCGAAGCTCCAGGTGCTGATCGCACTGTGCTACACGACACTCTGCCTCGCCAACCAGGGGAGTCACATCCGCAGCGCGTCGAAAAAGCTCTCCGACGAGTTGCAGCGTCAGATTCTCCCCGATGGAGGGCATATCTCGCGCAATCCGGGCGCGCTGATCGAGCTCCTGATCGACCTGTTGCCGCTGCGGCAGACCTTTGCCGCGCGCAACATCGCGCCGCCGCCGGCACTGCTCAACGCGATCGACCGCATGATGCCGATGCTTCGCTTCTTCCGGCATGGCGACGGCAATTTCGCGCTGTTCAACGGCATGAGCGCGACGCCTTCGGACCTGCTCGCCACGCTGCTCGCCTATGATGACACCCACGGCACGCCGATGGCGAACATGCCGCATACCGGCTTCCAGCGCCTCGATGCCGGCCAGACCACGCTGATCATCGACACCGGCCCGCCGCCGCCGGCCGGCGTCAGCCATGACGCCCATGCCGGCTGCCTGTCGTTCGAATTGTCCTCGGGTATCAGCCGCATCGTCACCAATTGCGGCATGCCGACCACGGGCCGCGACAATTGGCGGCCGTTCGCGCGCGGCACGGCAGCGCATTCGACACTGACCTATCACGAGACTTCGTCGTGCCAGTTCGTGGAAATGTCGGCGATGAAACGCCTGCTGCATGGCTCGCCCGTCACCAGCGGCCCCGTCGAGGTCGAGAGCTACCGCGAAGTCGTGCAGGACGGCACGCTGCTCACGACCTCGCATGACGGCTACCTCGCCAAGTTCGGCGTGATCCATCGCCGCGTGCTGATGATCGCCAATGACGGCGGGCGGATCGACGGAGAGGACACGCTGTCACCGCCGCAAGGCGCGCGCCTCAAAGGCACTGACGCCGATTTCGCGGTGCGCTTCCATCTGCATCCGGCAGTGAAGGCGAGCCGTTTGTCGGACGCGCGCGGCGTCATGCTGGTTCTGCCAAACCGCGACGTCTGGACCTTCGAGGCGCTCGACGACAAGGTCGATCTCGAGGACAGCGTGTTTTTGGCCGGCAATGACGGTCCCCGCCGCACTGCCCAGATTGTCATTCGGCAGGATGCGCGTCAGGCGCCTTCGGTCCGCTGGAGCTTTGTCCGCTCCACGGCTTCTCCGGCTGTCACCAATGCCCGCCGCAACGCCCGGCGCGAGCCGGAACTTCCGCTGTAAACGCGCGATTCAGCCCTATCTGATCGTTGTGAAGGACGTCGAAAACTGCTATCGAGCCCTCGCTCGCGCGACTGGCGACCTTGGATGGAGCACCATCGGGAAGCGCGGGACATATCTGCCGCGCGCCTGGGCATAGACACTTCTTAAGACAGAGGATCTTGCTCATGACTGACCATCCCCGCCGCGTCACCCGCGCCCTGCTTTCCGTCTCCGACAAAACCGGCCTGATCGAATTCGCGACAGCGCTTGCCGCGCATGGCGTCGAGCTCGTTTCCACCGGCGGCACCGCCAAGGCGATTGCCGCGGCCGGCCTCAAGGTAAAAGACGTCTCCGAGCTCACCGGTTTCCCCGAGATGATGGATGGCCGCGTCAAGACGCTGCATCCGAAGGTGCATGGCGGCCTGCTCGCGATCCGCGACAACAAGGACCATGCGGAGGCGATGAAGGCGCATGGCATCGCGCCGATCGACCTCCTCGTCGTCAACCTCTATCCGTTCGAGGCGACCGTCGACAAAGGCGCAGGCTTCGAGGATTGCATCGAGAACATCGACATCGGCGGCCCCGCGATGATCCGCGCCGCGGCGAAGAACCATGACGACGTCGCCGTCGTTGTGGAAGCCCAGGACTATCAGGCGGTGCTTGACGAGCTCGCTGCCAACAACGGCGCGACCACGCTAAAACTGCGCCGGCGGCTTGCCGCAAAGGCCTATGCGCGCACGGGTGCGTATGATGCCGCAATCTCGAACTGGTTCAACCGGCAGCTCGAGATCGACGCACCCGACTTCCGTGCCTTCGGCGGCAGACTGATCCAGTCGCTGCGCTATGGCGAGAACCCGCACCAGACCGCGGCGTTCTATGCGACGCCGGACAAGCGCCCGGGCGTCTCGACTGCGCGGCAATTGCAGGGCAAGGAGCTCTCCTACAACAACATCAACGACACCGATGCGGCCTATGAATGCATCGGCGAGTTCGACGCCAAGCGCACCGCAGCCTGCGTCATCGTCAAGCACGCCAATCCCTGCGGCGTCGCGGAAGGCTCCGACCTCGTCAGCGCCTATCGCAAGGCGCTCGCCTGCGATTCGACTTCGGCGTTCGGCGGCATCATCGCGATGAACCGCGCACTCGATGCCGACACTGCGCGCGAGATCACGAAGATCTTCACCGAGGTGATCATCGCGCCCGACGCCAGCGAAGAGGCGATCGCCATCATCGGCGCACGCAAGAATCTGCGCCTGCTGCTCGCCGGCAGCCTGCCCGATCCGCGCGCGCCGGGCCTCACCGCGAAGACGGTGGCCGGCGGTCTTCTCGTGCAGAGCCGCGACAACGCCGTGGTCGATGACATGACATTCAAGGTCGTGACCAAGCGCGCGCCGACCGACGCTGAAATGCGCGACCTGAAGTTTGCGTTCCGGGTTGCAAAGCACGTCAAGTCCAACACCATCATCTACGCCAGGGATCTCGCCACCGTCGGCATCGGCGCGGGCCAGATGAGCCGGGTCGATTCAGCGCGGATCGCGGCGCGCAAGGCGCTGGATGCAGCCAATGAGTTGAAGCTTGCCGAGCCGCTCACCAAGGGCTCCGTGGTGGCCTCGGATGCATTCTTCCCCTTCGCTGACGGCATGCTCGCCTGCATCGAAGCCGGCGCCACCGCCGTGGTGCAGCCCGGTGGCTCGATGCGCGACGACGAGGTAATCAAGGCCGCCGACGAGCACGGCATCGCGATGGTGTTCACGGGAACGCGGCACTTCCGGCACTAAGCCCTAAACCCTCCACGGGTCGTCCCGGCGAAGGCCGGGACCCATAACCACAGGACGTGGTTTGGTCTGCGGTACTAGCCGCGTCGCGCCACCGAGAGATCACGCGGTATGGGTCCCGGCCTTCGCCGGGACGACAGCCGAGTTTTGTTCTTCCCGCACCCGCATCAGCAGCGCGAATCCTGCGACGAAGAACACCACCAGCACGGCCATGCCGGCCTTCTGGCTCGCAGTCGCCGCAGTGATCACGCCGATCAGCAGCGGCCCGATGAAGGACGTCACCTTTCCGGTCAACGCGAACAAGCCAAAGTACTGCGCGATGCGGTCCTTCGGTGCGAGACGGATCAGTAGCGTGCGTGATGCCGCCTGAAGCGGGCCACCAGCCGCGCCGATCAGGCAGCCCAGGATCACGTAGGCACGTTCGGCCGCGCTCGAGAACATGGCAGCGCCCGGCTCGGGCGGCGCGACCTTGACGAACAGGACACTGTCCTTGTCGACCAGAAGAATCGCCGCCACCGAGAGCAGCAGGATCAGCAAGCTGCCGGCGATGACGCGCTTCGGTCCGAGGAAATCGTCGAGCTTGCCGCCAAGCCAGGCGCCGAAGGTGCCGGCGATGGCGAGGATAATTCCAAACGTACCGATCTGGATCGTGTGCCAGCCGAAGGTGCCAGCGGCGTAGATGCCGCCGAAGGCGAACAGCGACACCAGACCATCGGTGTAGATCATGTTGGCAAGCAGAAACGCTGCGAGCGACTTCTGCTCCGGCAAACTCTTCAGCGATTGCTTCAGCTCGGAGAGGCCTTGGCGCAATGCCGCGTGCAGCGGGCGCTTAGCCGGATAATCCGGCGTGAACAGGAACATCGGCGTCACGAAGATGATGAACCACAGCCCCGTCAACGGCCCCGCGGCGCGGTCGCCCTGGTGGGTGGCGGGATCGAGTCCGAACAGCGGCGTGAAGCCGAGCAGCGTGCGTCCGGTCTCGGGATTGGCGGCGAAGAAGCCGAGCACGATGATCAGGCTGACGATGCCGCCAATGTAACCCGTGGCCCAGCCGGTGCCGGAGAGCCGGCCGATGCGCTCCGGCGGCACCAAGGTTGGCATCATCGCATTGTTGAAGACTGTGGCGAATTCCGCACCGACGCTGGCAAGCGCAACCGCCGTGAGCAGCGGCGGAATGATGGTGGGATCGCCAGGCTTGCCGATCCACAGCGTGCAGGACGCCACCACCAGCAGTGCGCCGAACGCGGCGATCCAGGGCTTTCGGCGGCCCGAGGCATCTGCGATGGCCCCGAGCACCGGCGACAACAGCGCGATCGCCAGGCCCGCAGCGGCCATCGCAAAACCCCAGAGCGATTGTCCGGTGGCAGCATCTGGCGCGATGCTGGTGGCGAAATAGGGCGCGAACACGAAGGTCGTGATCAGCGTGAAATAGGGCTGCGCGGCCCAATCGAAGAAGATCCAGCTGATGACGGCGGCGCGCGGCGGATAGGTCCGCTGCGCGCCGGCCATGCGCGCATCCGAGGCGATCGTCGTCATCACGCAGTCCTCTTCACAAACAGTTTTGCCTCTCTTAGCGCAAACCGTATAGCATTATAGCGATGCGCGTGAGTTGGCCCGAAGCCCCGGCGGAAATTTGATGATGGCGTCATTTTCGACACGGCGGACATTTTTCGCACTTATCGCCACTCTGGCGTTTGGTCTTGCATCCGCGACCGCACAGGATGCACGTCGGACCTACATCCCGCCCGCCCTCGACACGGTGCATGCCGTTCCCGCCGAGCACGGCATGGTGGTGGCGCAGGAGAAGATAGCGGCACAAGTCGGTGCCGACATCCTTCGACGCGGCGGCAATGCCGTCGACGCCGCGGTCGCGACCGGCTTTGCCATGGCGGTGACTTATCCGCGCGCCGGCAATATCGGCGGCGGCGGCTTCATGCTGATCCATTCCGCCGAGCGCAACGAGGACATCGCGATCGACTATCGCGAGACCGCACCGGCGGCGACCACGCCGCAGATCTTCCTCGGCCTCGACGGCAAGCCTGATGCGGCGAAGTCGCGCGATTCCGCGCTCGGTGTCGGTGTGCCCGGCACCGTCGCGGGCCTTGCTTTGGCGCTTGAGAGATACGGCTCGGGCCATTTCACGCTGGCGCAATTGCTCGAACCTGCGATCGCGCTTGCGCGTGATGGGTTTGTCGTCAGCGACGACATCGCCGACACCTTGCCGGGCCTATACCCACGGCTGTCGCACTGGCCATCATCGGCCAAAATTTTCTCGAAGCCTGATGGCAAGCCGTTCGGCGAGGGCGACAGGCTGGTCCAGAGCGACCTCGCCGACACGCTGGCGAGCGTCGCCGCACAAGGCCCGCGCGGTTTCTATGAAGGCCCGGTCGCGGACAGACTCGCCAAGGCCGTGTCCGACGCCGGCGGCATCATGACATCAGCCGATCTGAAGGCTTACCAGGCCGTGATCCGGGCGCCGGTGCGTGGCAGCTATCGCGGCTATGACATCGTCTCGATGCCGCTGCCGTCCTCCGGCGGCGTGGTGCTGGTGGAGACGCTCAACATCCTCGAAGGCCTACCGCTCGCGGACCTCAAGCAGGGCTCGCCTGCGTCGCTGCATCTGCTTATCGAGGCCATGAAGCGCGCCTACGCCGACCGTGCCCGCTATCTCGGCGATCCCGCCTTCGTCAACGCGCCGATCGAGACCCTCACTGCGAAGGACTACGCTGCCAAGCTGCGCGCCGGCATCTCCACCGATCGCGCCACGCCGTCAAAGGATCTCGTTGCCACCGCGACCTCGCCGCGCGAAGGCAGCAACACCACGCATTACTCGGTCGTCGACAGCCGCGGCAACGCCGTCAGCAACACCTACACGCTGAATTTCAGCTATGGCGTCGGCCTCGTCGCCGAGGGTACCGGCGTGCTGCTCAACAACGAGCTCGACGATTTCACCGCGGCGGTCGGCGCTTCCAACGCCTACGGCCTCGTCGGCTACGAGCCCAATCTGCCCGGACCCGGCAAGCGTCCGCTGTCCTCGATGTCGCCGACCATCGTGCTGAAGGACGGCAAGCCGGTGCTGGTGACGGGCTCGCCCGGCGGCAGCCGCATCATCTCGACCGTACTCCAGGTGATCGTCAATGTGCTCGACTACAGGATGGACGTTGCCGCCGCCGTTGCGGCGCCGCGGCTGCATCATCAATGGCTGCCGGACGAGGTGCGTGTCGAGCGCGGCTTTCCCGACGATGTGCTGTTCGAGCTGAAGGCGATGGACCATCTTATCGTCGAGCCGATGGGACAAACCTCCGCCAACTCGATCGCGGTGACGCCGAACGGACCACTCGGCGCGCCCGATCCGCGCACCCGCGGCGCCGAAGCGGCGGGACAGTAACCTGACCGCTGCACAGCACGCCGGCTTGCGCTGGCCGCCGCGCATGCTACCACCGCCGAACACGGGAAATTGCCGGGGAAACGCACATGAGCACAGCCGATTCATCGCAGCGCATCGAACGCGCCGAGATCGAGGACACCAGCCTTCTCGCCTTCTATCGCGACATGAATGCGCCGGAGCGGCGGACGTTCTGGGCCTGCGCGGCGGGCTGGGCGCTCGACGGCATGGACTTCATGATCTACCCGCTGGTGATCGGCACCATCATCGCACTGTGGAAGGTCGATGCGGCCTCGGCGGGTCTTGCCGGCACGGTGACGCTGCTGGCCTCTGCCATCGGCGGCTGGTTCGGCGGCTATCTCTCCGACCATATCGGCCGGGTCAGGACGCTCCAGATCACTATCATCTGGTTCTCGGTCTTCTCGCTGGTCTGCGCGGTCGTGCAGAATTTCGAGCAGCTTTTGATCGCACGCGCGGTGCTGGGCCTCGGCTTCGGCGGCGAATGGGCCGCGGGCGCCGTGCTGATGGGCGAGGCGATCCGGCCGCAATATCGCGGGCGCGCGGTCGGCTCGGTGCAATCAGGCTGGGCGGTCGGCTGGGGCCTTGCGGTGCTGTCGCAGGCAATCCTGTTCTCGGCTTTGCCGCCGGAGACGGCGTGGCGCTGGATGTTCGTGATCGGTGCGCTGCCGGCGCTCTTGGTGTTCTACATCCGCCGCTCCGTCACCGAGCCGGTGATCGCGGTTGAAGCGCGCGCAAAACAGGCCGCGAGCGGCGATCGTCCGGCGCTCTGGGAGATCTTTTCCGGCCCGATCCTGAAGACCACGATTTTGGCATCGCTGATGGCGACGGGCTGCCAGGGCGGCTACTACGCCGTCACCTTCTGGGTACCGCAATTCCTGACCAAGGAACGGCATCTGTCGGTCGTCAGCTCGACCGGCTACCTCTCGACGCTGATCATCGGCTCGTTCATCGGTTATCTCACCGGTGCCTGGCTCGCCGACCGGATAGGACGGCGCAATTTGTTCCTGACCTTCTCGATCGGCGCCATGGCCGTGGTGCTGCTCTACACGCAGCTGCCTCTCACCAACGAGATCCTGTGGGTGCTCGGCTTCCCGCTCGGCTTCTTCGCCTCGGGCTATTTCTCCGGTATCGGCGCGTTCCTCACCGAGCTCTATCCGACGCGGCTGCGCGGCTCGGGCCAGGGCTTTTGCTACAATTTCGGCCGCGGCATCGGCGCGCTGTTTCCGTTCCTCGTCGGTGCGCTCTCGGCCTCGACGTCGCTCGCGAATGCAATCGCGATGTTCGCGGTGGCGGCTTACGCGCTGTTCTTCATCGCAGCCTTCGCGCTGCCGGAGACGCGCGGCCGCGTGCTGCACGCGGACTAGTGGCGTACGGTCATCCCGGGGCGGTGAGGAAGCTTACCGCCCCACCTGATACGGCCCGCCCTTTTCCAGCGCGCGGCTATAGGCCGGCCGCGCATGGATGCGCTCCAGGAACGCCATCGCCTTGGGATGGCCCTGCTCGAGGCCGCCGCGCGCTTGGGCTGCTTCAAGCGGAAAGCTCATCTGGATATCGGCGGCGGTGAATTCATTGCCGGCAAACCACTCGGTCTTTCCGAGCTCGCCTTCCCAATAATCCATGTGCTGCTTGAGCTGCGGATTGACCATCGCGGTCAGGGCCTGGTTCGAGACCTTGCGCACCAGCGGGCGTAGCAGCGCGGGCGCGCGCTTCGGCATCAGCGTGAACAAGAGCTTCAGCAACAGCGGCGACATCGCGGAGCCTTCCGCGTAGTGCAGCCAATAGGTGAAGCGCAGCCGCTCCGGCGTGTTCGGCGGCGGGATCAGCCGGCCGTTGCCATAGGTCGCGATGAGATATTCGATGATCGCACCTGACTCGGCGATGGTGTTGCCATTGTCGGTGATCACCGGCGATTTGCCGAGCGGATGGATGGCGCGCAGCTCCTTCGGCGCGCGCATGTCCGGCTGGCGCTGGTAGCGCACGATCTCGTACGGAACGCCCAACTCCTCGAGCAGCCACAGCACCCGCTGCGAACGTGAATTGTTGAGGTGATGAACGGTCAGCATCGGTGTGGTCCCCAGACTAGGCGTGGTCGATCGGCTGGGCCGTTCGTGCCAGCCCGAACGTGCGATGTCGAGCCACCCGGAGGGATAATTTCACCCGGGTATATTGACGAGATGAATTTACCCGGGTATTAAAAAGCCAACGTCACCAATATGGCAATGATTTCGATGCAAAGGACTTTCACCGCTTTTCAGGGCCCGCGCCGCCTGGCGTCCGGGTCGGCAGGAGAGGTCGCGCTGGTCGTCAAGCGGATGGCGCCACGGCCGGACGAGCCCATCATCATCTTCGAGGACGACACGGGCCGATCGATCGACTTCGATCTGCGCGGCGGCGATCGCGAGGTGCTGGGGCGATTGGCGAAACTTGTCCCGCCCCCAGTTGAGGAAACCGCACCAGCGAGCGAGCCGCGCGGCCGCGGCCGGCCGAAGCTTGGCGTGGTCGCACGCGAGGTCACGCTGCTGCCGCGACACTGGGAATGGCTGAACAGCCGGCCCGGCGGCGCGTCCGTCGCGCTGCGAAAGCTCGTCGAGGAGGCCCGGCGCCTGTCCGGCGACAAGGACCGGGAGCGCCAGGCGCGCGATGCGGCCTATCACTTCATGTCGACCATGGCCGGCAACCTCTCGCAGTTCGAGGAAGCCTCGCGCGCGCTGTTTGCGGATGACCGGCGCCGCTTCACCGGATTGATCGCCGACTGGCCCGCCGACATCCGCGACCACATCGTCAAGCTCGCCTATAGCGACCGCGCCTAGGCGCACCACTCTCACACAACCCCCATCGACGGCCGAGCCGCGCATTGCGCGGCAATGGCTTCGCACGCCTGATGAAAGGCAAATCCATGTCCGCCCCCAAACCGCTCTGGAAAACGTTCCTCCGCTTCCTCGCACCGTTGATGCTGAGCAACGCGCTGCAATCGCTGTTCGGCACCGTCAGCAACGTCTATCTCGGCCAGATGATCGGCGTGGATGCGCTCGCGGCAGTCTCGACATTCTTCCCGGTGTTTTTCTTCCTGTTCGCCTTCGTCATGGGCCTGAGCACCGGCGCCACGGTGCTGATCGGCCAGGCTTTTGGCGCGGGTGAGCACGGCCGAATAAAGATCATCGTGGGTACGACGCTCGCGGTCGGCCTGCTGCTCTCGATATCGGTTGCGATCATCGGCGGTCTGTTCAGCCGTCAATTGATGATGGCGCTCGCCACGCCCGCCGACATTCTCGACCAGGCCAGCGACTACGCGCGCATCATGCTGCTGACGATGCCGCTCGGCTTCGTGTTCCTGTTGATGACAGCGATGATCCGCGGCGTAGGTGACGTGCTCACCCCGCTGCTGGCGCTGGCGCTATCGACTGTGATCGGCCTGATCCTGACGCCGATGCTAATTCGCGGCACGTTCGGATTGCCGGCGGTTGGTATCACCAGCCCAGCATGGGCGGCTGCAATCTCCAACGCGCTGACACTGGTCGCGCTGGCCGCCTATCTGCTGCGCAAGAAGCACGCGCTCGCACCGGACGCCGCACTTTTGCGTCACCTGCGGCTCAATGGCGCTGTGCTCGGAAAAATCCTCGGCATCGGATTGCCGAGCGCGGTCGGCATGGTGGTGATGGCGATCGCCGAGCTGGTGCTGCTCGGCCTCGTCAACAGCTTCGGGTCCGAGGCCACCGCGGCCTATGGCGCGGTCAACCAGGTGATGGGCTATACGCAGTTCACGGCGATATCGATCTCGATCACGGTCTCGATCTTGGGCGCGCAGGCCATCGGCGGTGGCGACAGGGCGCGGCTGGACGGCATCGTGCGCACCGGCCTTGCGTTCAACCTCGTGCTGACCGGCGGGCTGGTGGCGTTGATCTATCTCGCGCCACGTGCCGTGCTCGGAATTTTCATCACCGATAGCGACGTGCTCGAACTGGCAAACGGATTGCTCCGCATCGCCCTGTGGAGCTCGGTGCCGTTCGGTCTGGCCACTGTGTTTTCTGGCGCAATGCGTGCAGCCGGCGCGGCGTTGACACCGATGCTGCTGTCGATCTTCGCCATCATCGCGATCGAGCTGCCGGCCGCGGTGATCCTGGGCCGCACGGTCGGGCTGAAGGGCGTGTGGGCGGCCTATCCGATCGTGTTCTGCGCCATGTTCATTTTGCAGATGGGCTATTACCTGCTGGTGTGGCGCAAGCGCGCGATCCGGCGTCTGATCTGACGGAGCTGTCAAAGTATTATGACCGTCATTAAACGATGGACCTGTGGCGCACCCTGCGCCACAATGCCAAAAAGCGATGTCAGGGAGGACGATTTTGACCCGCACAGCCCCGCAATTCCTGTTCGATTTCGGCAGCCCGAACGCCTATCTCAGCCATCTGGCGATCCCGGCGATCGAAAAGCGGATCGGCGTGAAGTTCGAGTATGTGCCGATCCTGCTCGGCGGCATCTTCAAATCGACCAACAACAAGTCGCCGGCCGAGACGCTCGCCGGCATCAAGAACAAGCGCGAATTCCAGGCGGTCGAGACCGAGCGCTTCGTCAAGCGCTTCAAGGTGCCGGCTTATGTCATGAATCCTTTTTTCCCAGTCAACACGCTGAACCTGATGCGCACCGCGATCGCCGCACAGGCCGAGGGCGTCTTCGAGAAATATGTCGAGGCCGCCTTCCACCACATGTGGCGCGAGCCGAAGAAGATGGACGATCCGGAAGTCGCCGCCAAGGCGCTCGCATCTTCCGGCCTCGATGCCCAAAAACTGTTCGCCCGCGCGCAAGAGCCCGAGGTCAAGGGCAAGCTGATCAAGAACACTGACGAGGCCGTCGCCCGGGGTGCCTTCGGCTCGCCGACCTTCTTCGTCGGCAACGAGATGTTCTTCGGCAAGGAGCAACTGCGCGAGGTCGAGGAGATGGTGCTGGAGAAATAGCCCTTCGTTCCTCGGCGACAGAATGTGATCGCGGTACCATTCTGGATTGCTTCGCTTCGCTCGCAATGAAGACTATAGAGAGACCGCCAATAGCAATAATAAGGACAATCCCATGCGTATCCTCGTGGTCGGCGCCGGCGCCATCGGCGGCTATTTTGGTGGCAGGCTGTTGCAAGCCGGCCGCGACGTCACCTTCCTGGTCCGGCCGCGACGCGCCGCCGAGCTTGCGAGCGCCGGCCTCGTCATCAAGAGCCCGAACGGCGACGTGACCTTGAAAAACCCACCGACCGTTCAGGCCGACGCGCTCAAGGAAAAATTCGATGTCGTGCTGCTCAGCTGCAAGGCGTTCGACCTCGACGACGCCATCAAGTCGTTCGCGGCTGCGGTTGGGCCGAACACCGCCATCATTCCGATGCTCAACGGCATGAAGCATCTCGACACGCTAGATGCCAAGTTCGGCACGGAGCGCGTGCTCGGGGGCCTCTGCGCCATCGCTGCGACACTGAACGAGAAGCGCGAAGTGGTACAGCTCCAGCCGATGCAGTCGATCAATTACGGCGAGCGCGACGGCAATCTGTCGGATCGGGTCAAGGCGATCGACGAGGCCTTCAAGAGCGGCATCGTTGGTGCCACCGCCAGCCAGAACATCATGCAGGACATGTGGGAGAAGTGGGTGTTCCTGTCTTCGCTCGCGGCGTCCACGAGCCTGATGCGCACCTCCGTCGGCAACATCCTGGCCGCCCCCGGCGGCCGAGATTTCCTGCTCGGCATGTTAGACGAGACCAGCGCGATCGCGACGGCTTCCGGCTACACGCCGGGCGGCCCGTTCTTCGAGCGGGTAAAGGGCAATCTGACGACCGAGGGCTCGCCGATGACGGCTTCGATGTTCCGTGACGTCAAGGCAGGTTTCCCGGTCGAAGCCGATCACGTGATCGGCGACCTCATCGCGCGAGCTGATGCGGCCAAGGTCCCGGTGCCGAAGCTGCGCATCGCATATACGCATTTGAAGGCGTACGAGAAGCAGCGAGCGGGGTAGTTACTGTCGTCCCGGCGAAGTTTGTGGCTACACCTTCCGCTACTGCAAATGCGCCACGTAATGCGCGATCGCGGCGATCTCTTCCTCGCTCATGGAATAGGCGACGTCTGCCATGGCGGCGCCTGCACCACCAACGCGCTGACTCGTTTTGTAGTCATTCAATGCCTTCACCAGATATTCCTCGCGCTGGCCGGCAAGGCGCGCCACTGCTTTTGTACCGGCGAAGGAATCGGTGTGGCATGAGGCGCAGCGACGGCCCGCGGCGGCCTGCTGGCCTTTCTTCGAGAGATCGGGGTCGTTGTCTTCCGGACCCTTCGGCGGCGTCATCGCAGCGAAATACGCGCCGAGACTTCGAATGTCTTCGTTGGTGATCTCGGCGGCGATTGGCTGCATCTGCTCGTTCTTGCGTGAACCGGCACGGAAGAACACGAGCTGCCACTGGATGTACTGATCGGGCTGACCGGCCAGCGAGGGGATGTTCTCGGTCTGTGAGATGCCGTTCTCGCCGTGGCAGCCGGAACAGACGGCAGCCTTCTCCTGGACGGCGGCATTGTCGGCGGCGCTTGCGGAGAGAGCGCCGAGCGCGAGGAGCGCAGCCGCGCTGATTGCGTGCGAAATGAATAGCCGGCGCATGATGAGAATTCCACTCTGACGGATTCGTCACTCCAGGGCGCCTGAAAGGCGAGCCTGGAATCCATAACCAACATTCGGGGTTATGGGTTCCGGACCTGCGCGCAAGCGACGCGCAATCCGGAATGACAGCGTGCGAATTTGAAACGAAAAGAGGCTGCGGCCGCCTCGCAGGCCACCGCAGCCTCATTGTTGTCGCGCGCTACTTCTTGTAGCTGATGCGGTAGATCGCGCCGGCCCAGTCGTCGGCAACGAGGATCGAGCCATCCTTGGCGAGGATGATGTCGTCGGGACGGCCGAGATAGCCCTGGTCGCCTTCGATCCAGCCAGAGGCGAACACCTCCTGCTTGGGGTTCTTGCCGTCGGGCCCGACGATCACGCGCACGATGCGGCCGCCCTGGTACTTGTGGCGATTCCAGGAGCCGTGCTCGGCGATCAGGATGTTGTTCTTGTACTCGGCGGGGAATTGGTCGCCGGTATAGAACTTCATGCCGAGCGGAGCGACGTGGGCGCCGAGATTCAGCACGGGCGGCGTGAACTCGGAGCACTTGTGGCCCATCGCGAACTTCGGATCCGGCAGGTCACCCTGGTGGCAGTAGGGATAGCCGAAGTGCTCGCCGATCTTCGAGATCATGTTCAGCTTGTCGCTGGGCAGATCGTCGCTGATCCAGTCACGCGCGTTCTCGGTGAACCAGTATTTGCCGCTGCGCGGATCGACGTCGCCACCGACCGAGTTGCGAACGCCGAGCGCGTAGACTTCGGCATTGCCGGTCTTGGGATCGACTCGCCGGATCTGCGAGACGCTGGTCGGGGGGACGCCGACGTTGAAGGGGGGTCCGAACGGAATGTAGAACCATCCGTCCTTGTCGGCCGCGAGGTACTTCCAGCCATGCGCGGCATAGGACGGCATGTCGTCATACACCACCTTGCCGTCGCCGAGCTTGTCCAGATTGGCTTCGGCGTTGTCGTAGCGGATCAGCTTGTCGACGGCGATGACGTAGAGCGCCCCGTCCTTGAAGGCGAGACCGGTGGGCATGTTCAGGCCCTTGAGGATGGTCTTGACCTCCTTCTTCCCGCCATTGTCGGTGATGGCATAGACGTTGCCGAGGCCGAACGAGCCGACGAACAGCGTGCCCTTGTCACCCCAGGCCATCTGCCGCGCGGCCAGCACGCCCGAGGCATAGACATCGATCTTGAAGCCCGCAGGCAGCTTGATCTTCTTGACGATGTTGGCGAGCTCGGCGTCGGACGCGCCGGTCGGCGGACCCGAGGGCGGCGCCAGGCCCTTCTGCGCCTCGGTTTCGTCGCCGAGGAACCAGTCATCCGGCGGATGGGTCCAGAACTCCTTTGTGCCGGATTCGTATTTCTTCAGGACCCGGTTCTTGTCCTGCTGTTGCGCACTGGCGACGCTGGTCCCCGCAAGAAGGGCCACGGCCGCAAGCGCCAAGATGGATTGATGGAATTTCATCGCGTCACTCCCCTAAGGCAGCCGTCAGGGCTGCACATTATTTTGTTTTGGCTAGTCGAGAGGCGAAGTTCGGAGTCTGTCGAGAGGCAGACGCAAAAAGGTTAGCACATCTGCGAGCAGTGAGAAGCGCGTCACGCGCACTGCGGTTGCGCTCAATAAAAATTGAGACGGATTTTCTCTGGAGGCGAACGCCGCGACGACAGCGATCTCGCTGCAACGCGGAATCGAAACGACCCCCGACTAATTTGCAGGCAGCAATCGCGGCGATTACGAGGCGACGGGATAAGGGCCGTCGTCGAACGCCGTAGCGTGGTAGCCCTTCGATCCGACCTCGCGCGCCAGCGCGCTGCGAAAGTCGCGGCCGTCGCAAAGGCTGCGCAGCACATGGGCGAAATCGAATTCCGGATGCCAGCCCAGCTCGCGCCGGGCCCGATCGTTGACATAGACACGGTCGATCTCAGGGAACAGGCGCCAGCCGCGCGCCGCATAGAGCTGCTCGCAGCCGGGATAGAGCGCCTGCACCATGCCCACCGCATCACGCACTAGCGCCGCGAGATGATGCCGCTCGAACGGGGTTGTAGCCGAGACGATATAGCGGGCGAAACCGAATCTCCGGCGCACGCGCCGCGGCGCGCAGATGGGCGTTCACCGCATCCGCTATATCCAGCCGGCGATAGAGCAATTCGTTGGCCTGCACGTTCTCCGGCAGATAGGCAGACCGCAGCGCGGGATCGTCATCGTCCTCCGGAAAGAACCGCGAGGTCCTCAAGACGAGGACGGGCAGCCCGCGCTCGCGAAAGAACAGCTCGCACAGATTTTCCGCCATCAGCTTGGTGGTGCCGTAGATGTTCTTAGGGATAGGCGGCAGGTCCTCGGTGACCCACACCGCGGCCTGGCCTGCCTCCGGCCGAAGCTGGGAACCGAATGCGCTGGTGGTGCTGGTGAAAACAAAGCTCGTCACGCCGACGGCCGCGGCCGCCTCAAGCAAATTGAGCGTGCCGGTGACGTTGGTGTCGATGAAATCCTGTTTGGTATGGGTCGCCACATGCGGCTTGTGCAGGGTCGCGGTGTGAATGACGGCCGTGATCCCGGCCATCTGGTTCCGGACGAAGTCCGGATCGGTGATCGAGCCGACGGCGTCGGTGAATTCCGATTTCTTTAAATCAACCCCATGCACAGGTGACTCGCGCCCCCGGAGCGTCCGGACAATGGCCTCCCCGAGGTGGCCGGCGCTGCCGGTGACCAGAATTGTCATTGCATCTCCAACATCGATCTTTCAACGCTGCGCAAGGTGAGACTCGACAGGTCGAGCCTCACCCATGGCGGCGGATCAGCATCGTTTGTGCCCGGAAATGCCCTCCGTCAATCACAAGCCGAGACGGCGCGCGTCATCGGCGAGAAATGCCTGCCCGCTGCGATGCTTTACACTCGGCAGGTCGGCAATTCGCGCGCGCCACGCGACAAGCGCGGAGGCGTCGTCGGGGATCGTCAGGCCGGCAGCGTCAGCGAACATCAGACCGGCAAAAACGGTGATGTCTGCCATCGAGAAGGCGTCTCCGGCGACATAAGGCTGCCGCTCCAGCACCGCGTTGAAATAGGCCATCCCGGCACGAGCGCGTTCGCCCTGGCGTCGTCCCCACTCGGTCCGGCCGTTCCAATCGAGGCTCTTGAAGGCCTGGAGCTGCGGTCCAAGGCCGGGGGTGGCGTGATGGAAGTATTCGCCGACCGGATCGATCAGCTCGGCTTCCGCACGCCGCTGCATCATATGGATCAGGGCTCTCTGCTTGGGCGTCGTCCCCGTCAGCGTCGGGTGACCGTCGAGGTGATCGAGATATTCGGTGATGGCCGTGGATTCGGAGATGAAGGTGCCGTCGTCGAGCTCGAGCACGGGCAGCACGCCTGAGGGGTTCTTTTGCAGGAAAGCAGGGCTCTTGTGCTCGGCCCCAATCAGGTCGACCGGAATGAACTCGACCTGAGATTCGAGCTGCTTCTCCGCGAGCACGATGCGGATGCGGGTGGGGTTCGGAAAGCCTGGACGATCATAGATTTTCATGGATCACCTTATCTGTCTATCGATAGATAGACCTATTTGGCCTCGCTACCCCTTCCATTAACGACGGTCAACAGCTATCTATCGATTGGTAGGTAACGATCTTGATGGCGAAAACAAAGGCAGATATGCGCGAGGCGCTCCTGGCGACTGCACGAGCAAGCGTGCAGGCGCGCGGATACAATGCGCTGAGCTTTCGCGACCTCGCCAAGGAGGTGGGGATCAAGAGTGCCAGCGTGCACTACCATTTTCCGACCAAGGGCGATCTCGGCGTAGCATTGGCTGGGCGCTACACCGAGGAGGGCGCGGCCTATCTGGACGAAGTCCTCGCCACGGCGCCCGATCCGCATACGTGCTTCGACCGCTACAGCGCGATCTTTCGTGCCGCGCTCGCCAACGGCAACCGCATGTGCCTGAGCGGCATCATGAGCGCCGAACTCGACGATCTTCCGGAAGAGGTGAAATCTGAGATCGATCGTTTTCCGCGGATGAATATCGCGTGGATTGCGCGCGTGCTTGCGACGGCCGATGCCTCTGCCGGCGAAGCGGAAAGAAGCGAGCGCGCGATGGCCATCTACGCAGCGATCGCAGGCGCGCAGCTCATTGCACGCGGACGCAACGACATCTCGGTCTACGATCGCGCCATCGCGGCCTATCGTGTCTCGGGATTGATCCCCTGATCCTCAGCGGCTTGCCCAAGGCAAGCCGAAGCGAACTGCGCTTACGGAATTCCGGACGCTAGGGAAAAATTGGAGCGGGCGAAGGGGCTCGAACCCTCGACCCCGACCTTGGCAAGGTTAAGCTCTGCGGAACGAACCGGTAACCATGCGTAAAGTCTCACTTTGTCAATACGTTGATTGAACGACACAATCCGGTCCTAAGGAGTGCGGGGGCGTGCGCGTGAGAAAAGCCAACCAGCACTCCCCCAGTACACCCCGGGGGAGCCGGAATGAAGAGCCTGAACCGGAAGAGATTAACCCAGCAGGGGGTGGAGCGCCTGCGGTACAACCAGGCGGCTGCCCCACCAAGCGGCAGAATTGAAATCGAGAATGAAGCCTGCCCCGGACTGTTGCTCCGCATTACACCTCGAAATGTGAAGTCGTTTAGCGTCATTTACCGGGTTGTGGGCGAGGGCGGCACCAATCCAACCGGGCGTCTCCTCGCTGGGAAGCAGCACCGGGTCACCCTGGGGGCGACCCCGCCCCTTGAGTTGACCGACGCTCGCCGCCAAGCGCGGGACATCATCCAGGCTGCGACAGAAGGTCGCGACCTGCGGATGGAAAGGCGTGAGCGCAACCTGATCCGCGCCGTCAACACGTTTGAGGCCGTCTTCCAGCGCTTTATGGAAATCGAGATCATCCCAAATGTAGACGCTTGGCGAAATGTTGATGGAGTGTTGCGCCGGCACGCGCTGCCTCGTTGGGCGAAAACACCGGTTCAGGACCTCCGCCGCTCTCATATCCACGAGTTAATCGATGAACTCGTCCAAAGCGGCCGGCATGGCGTTGCCCGAGAGGTTCGGAAGCATCTGTCGCGGTTTTTCAATTGGGCGGTCGACCGCGAGATCATCGCCGATAACCCAATTCATGGGTTCAAACGTGGAGACTTGCAGAACAAAGATGAAGCGGGCCGCGCGCTTCAGGACGAGGAGATTAAGTGGGTTTGGCACGCAAGCTTTGCTTTAGGCTATCCCTTCGGTCCGTTGTATCGCTTGTTGCTCTTGACCGGGCAGCGCCGCACGGAATGGGCTTCGGCGCGCAGGTCCGAGGTCAATCCCGACAAGAAATGGCTGGAGGTTCCAAAGGATCGGTACAAGGGCGATCGTGACCACGTCGTGCCAATGGCCGATCAAGCCTGGTCCGTCTTCGAGCAGCTGCCCGCCTGGCCAGGTAACGACTATTTTCTGTTCTCGACCCGCAGCGGGAAGGTACCAATTTCGGGGTTCTCCAAAGGTAAGGCTCGCCTTGACCAGGAAATATCTAAGCGAATTGCTGTCGAGCAATCTGGCGCCACTCTCATGCCGTTCCGTGTTCACGACCTCCGCGTAACCTGCGAGACGAGGCTGGCGCGGCTCGGCTTCAACCAAGATGTTCGAGACGCAGTCATTGGGCATGCGAAGGCTGGTCTTCAAAAGACTTACAACAAGTACGATTACTTGGCCGAAAAGCGTGAAGCTGTCGCTGCATACGAAACACACATCATGAGCATTGTGCGATGAGTATGTTTACGGACCACCATGCACGCGCACTCGCCGGCGACACGTTTAGATTTCGCGTCAAGTTTGATTCCGCAGACGAACAGAAGCGCCGTGGTAAGGCCGTTCAGCCGCTCGTCGGAAAAGAAAGCGCTTTGTTGAAGGCGCTGCGAGTAGGCGAGCAACGTTATGTCGACTGCAAAACGGAACTCCAAGCTATCCGAAAACTCCGCAACGCCGACACTAAGCTTCCGGCACAATGCGCAACAATGGGTGAGAAACTAAGGGAAGTAGTGCTCGCCTTGTCCGCTCTCGACGATGTCTCGCGGGAGGAGCTAGATTCCATTGCTCGCTCCCGCGGTTCAAGCGCGGAGGAGATGAATGGGTACTTGGAAAAGGCCTTAGATTGGCTGGATGCGGGAACTGAGGAGCTTTTCTCTAAGCGCCAGAAGGCGGCAGGGCGGAAGCGCGGAGTTGGCAAGGGAGGCGCTGAACGAGTGCCGCTGGAGGAGTTTGCCAAAGAGCTCAGATATTTCCTGCTCGAAATCGGACTTGTGTTCACTTTTGAAGCGACAACTCGAGAGGATCGCCACCCCCCTGACCGCGTGCCGGTGAGTGCCGCTGCTCGTTTGCTGTACAGCGCAGCTCGTTTGCTGGATCATCGAGTTGAGGTCTCTGATATCGAGGCCGTGATGAAGGCAGTTAACCAAAAGCCTGAATTTCGCGAAGAGCTTCTAGGCGACGTCGTGGTGGACGCTTTGACCGGCTGAATGACGGTCGATCTGCTCTGAGATATTCATCGAAGCGCAGACAATTTCCAACTAGTGACGCCAACCGACTAACTGCACTATTTGGTTGCTTCCCTACAAACCGAAGGAAGCAAAGAATGCGATTTTTACGAGTTAGCGAAGTCGTCCCGATGGTCGGCTTCTCAAAAAACACGCTGTATGCTCGAATTCGAGCTGGGACATTCCCAAAGCCTATCGCCCTTGGACCCCAGACCACCGCCTTCTTGGAAGAAGAGGTCCTGGAGTGGATGAAGACTCAAGTCGCGGTCGCCCGCGGCTATTCCGGGTCGGCGAATATTCCCGTGTCTTCCGCGAGAACGCAGGAGGGCAGCAATGTCTGACGCAGATAACGCTGTGCCACAGCCGGACAACGATTCAGCCATCGAATTCCTGAACGCCTTCGAACCTGAAGGGCCGTGGGTGCTCACCGCCATTCCGCCACACCGGAAGGGAATCCAGACCCGGACCTTCGGCCCGGACCGTCTGGATCAACTGAGGCAATGGCTGGGTCCGCTCAACGGAAGTGCTAACCTGTATTTCCATGTGAATCGACCGCTGAGAGATCTCGACAAGAAGGCTGAACGCGAAGACATCAAGGAGGTTCGCTGGCTCCATGTCGATGTCGACCCCCGAGTGAACGAGCCGGTGGAAGACGAGCAGCGCCGTATTTTCTCGCTGATGACTGACCGGCTCCCGGCTAGCATTCCGACGCCGACCGTCATTCTCTTTTCGGGTGGTGGATTCCAAGCTTTCTGGCGGCTGGAAGCGCCGATCGTTGTAGACGGCAAACTTGAACTGGCCGAAAACGCTGCGCTATACAACGTTGCGATGGAGCAGGCCTTTCAAGGTGATAACTGCCACAACATCGACCGCATCATGCGTTTGCCGGGCACGGTAAACATTCCTGACGAACGCAAGCGGTTGAAGGGCCGGCGTCCAGCTCTGGCGCGGGTGGTAATTTACGATACTTCGAGGGTTTATCCCCTTTCCACATTTACACCTGCAGCTCCTATGCGGAGTGATCAATCGGCTGCGCTGGGTCGCCCGGGCCAGTCTAATAACTCGGTCAAGATCGGCGGAAACGTTCGTCGCATCATCGAATCGTCCGAACTCGACGAATGGGGCGTTCCTGACCGCGTTAAGATTATCATTGGGCAGGGCAAGCACCCGGATGAGCCGAAGCCGCATGACAATAGTCGATCGGCTTGGCTCTTTGATGCCGTGTGCAATTTGGTGCGTCAGCGAGTCCCGGATGAGGTGATCTTTTCCCTCTTGACCGACCCTCACTGGGCCATCTCAGAGAGCGTTCTCGAAAAAGGTAGCGCGGCAGAGAAGTATGCGATCCGGCAGATCGAACGAGCGAAGGAAGAGGTCATCAGCCCAGAGCTAAGACTTCTGAACGAGAAACACTTCGTAATTGAGAATGATGCTGGAAAGTGCCGCGTTGCTGAATGGATCCCATCTGAGGGGGACGGGAGAGACCAGTTGTCGACTCAGTCTTTCGAGGACTTTCGTAACCGCTACATGCACATGCGTGTGCTCGTCGGGAAGGACGCGAAAGACAACCCACAATTCAAGCCGCTGGGCAGATTCTGGCTCGAACATGAAATGCGGCGACAATTCCGTGGCCTTGTATTCCGACCCGGCAACCAGCAAGTGATAAACGGGTTCTTGAATCTCTGGCGCGGTTTCGGAATAGAACCTCGACCTGGCAGTTGGTCGCGCATGCAAGCTCACATTGTTTCGGTCCTTGCAGATGGTGATGAAGGCTCTGCCGACTACATCCTAAATTGGGCTGCATGGGCCGTACAGAATCCTGACCAACCTGCAGAGGTAGCGCTGGTCTTCAAGGGCGGACAAGGGACCGGAAAGTCGACGTTTGGCCGCGCGATGAGATCGCTCTTTGGCCAGCATGGGCTGCAAGTCGTGACTCCCAGTCAGTTCGCCGGTCGATTCAACGCGCATATGAGAGACGTCTGCTTGTTGTTCGCCGACGAAGCAGTGCGACCAGACGACCGCTCAGCGCGTGGAATTCTGAAAGCACTCCTTACGGAAAGAAATCTCCCTATGGAGGGCAAAGGGCGCGATATTGTACAAATGACGAACTACGCAAAAGTGATTATGGCATCCAACGAGGAGTGGGTGGTTACTGCTGAGCTAGATGATCGACGGTTCGCCGTCTTCAAAGTCTCCGAAGGCCGAAAGGGCGCTAAACCCTACTTCAAAGCCCTGAATGAGGAGCTCGAAGCCGTCGGCTTGGAGGCGATGCTGTACGACCTTTTGGAGCGCCCTTTAGGGGAATGGCACCCCAGGGTGAATATTCCACAGACCGCGGAGAAGGACTTTCAAAAAACGGCATCTCTGACGAGCCTGGAGAAATGGTTTCTCGATCTACTCTTCCAGGGCGTGGTACCGGTCCAGCGATGGATGAACGAAAAAGAACCCTTTGTTGCCACCTCTACGCTCACGGACGTCGCTCGGCAGCAGTTGCGGAAGGAGGACATCTCTTGGAACACCGTCAACTTTCTACTCACCAAACTTGAGTTCAAGAAGATTGATAATTCAAGACCGCGCGGTTTCGTTTTTCCTGAACTAGGGCTTGCGCGGGCAACTTGGAACCGGGTGTTTACTAGGGTTGAATGGCACGACACTGGGGAGTGGGCTCCTCTTGATCCCTCGAAAACGCCCTTCGAGCCGCCATTCTAAAACAAGGCTCAACTCGACCTACCGACTACCGACCCGAAAATTTATCAGCAGGCCCTAGCGATGAGCGATGAGCTCGCGCCCAGGCGTCTACTTCGTGGTCGGCAAGGTCGGTAGGTCGGAATCTACATTTAATCATAAGAAGATAGAGAAACCGACTTTCTCCGACTACTAATGCTTACAAAACAAGATAATCCTCATCGCTCATTTCACGGTCGAGCGGATTGTCGTGCACCTGCTGCAAGTTATCGGAAATCTCACACCTCAGAATTTCTGGAGAGACAAGGTTTAAATTTTTGCGGTTTCCGGATCAGTCAGTAATCGCAGCACCTTCCTGCGGCGGATATCGTAGGAAAAAGGCGTCTGATGCAGCACATTTGGAGTGCCTACGCGCGCGCGCGCGAGGCTCGTCTGCAAATATGAGACGATGACCACTCCAATTGACCTAACAATGGCGCATCATGTGCATCGTGATCTGAGCCTCCTCTTCTAAAGGTTAGGTCCGACCGAGGATAGAATGATATTGATCGGACCACGGTGCTCGGGAATTCATTGGGGGAGCGCGAGGGGAGCGGGGAACGAACATTCGTAGACTTGGATCCGTCGTCAAGGCCAAAAATCGCTACGTATCCAAGGACCTTCGGGCCCGCGAGCGTCCACTCATCTTTCGGTCCCGTTTGCTGCGCTGGACATGGCACATGAGCCTGGCTTGATCTACATCAACTGGGCGTGTGACCAAGCTGCGTCTGCCCGTGCTACATCTTCCCCGTCATCGCGGGTCAATGTGAAGAGGAGCCGAGGGTGTCCGCTACCCGAGCCACGTTGTCCCAACGGTCTTTCACCGCCCGTCGTGGTGTCGCGCGCGGTCTGATGTTCCATCTCCGCATCGATCTCCGCGCCCAGCAGAATGACGATGGCGGAAATCCACAGCCAGGTCATGAAGCCGATGATGGCACCAAGGGAACCGTAGGTTTCGTTGAACCTGCCGAAGTTTGCCGCGTACCAGGAGAACGCTCCGGAAACCGCGATCCAGAGCAAGGCGGCGATCGCACTGCCCCAGGTGACCCATCGCCAGCGTGCCTTCTCCCGGCTGGGCCCATAGCGATAGATCACCGCGAGCGCGAAGGTAAGGATGAGAAACATCGCCGGCCACCGTCCGATCCGGAGCAGACGGTCGCCTGCGCCGGAAAGGCCGACATAGCTGAGGACGACGGGCAAGGCCACGATGGATCCGAGCGCGGCGATAATGAACACGATGCCACCGAGCGTAAACGTGAGCGAAATGGCGTTGAGCTTGAAGAAACCACGTTTCTCTTCCTCGCCGTGGACGATGTTCAACGTGTCAAACAAAGACTTCATCGCCGCATTTGCGCTCCAAAGCGAAGTCCCAAGGCCAACGGCGAAGGTGAGGCCAAGGGTCTGTGACCCCTTTGACGAGGCCCTTGTGAGTTGCTCGCGTGCGACGTCGATCGCACCTCCGGGCAGAAATCCGCCCAGCTGGTCCAAGTGCCTGGTTATAGTCATTGGATCCGAAACGAGGCCGTACACGGCAACCAGAGCTGCAATCGCCGGGACAATGGCGAGAATGATGTAGTAGGTCATCCCCGCCGCGAGTGCCAAAATGCGGTGCTTGGGGATGTTCGCGTAGACCCTGAAAAGGATGTCCTTCCAGCCCCGGGGCGGTATCTCGGAAGGTGTGGCCGCCTGACGGCCTTTCCCTTGCTCATCAGCCTCTGCTCCAAGGTCTGCCGACGGTACGATCGAAGGACTCTCCGCCTCTGCGCGCGGTGGAAACAGGCGCTCGGCTATGAGTGCCACGCCAATCAACGCCAATGTTGACGCCATTGCGATGCTTGTCGGTTCCCCTCTTGAAGGATGGTTTTTATTCCAGATCGAAGTCATCACGCCCTCGAGCTGTGAGACCTTCATAACCGGCATCGATTTCTGAACGTTCCTAGACAGCGTGCGTCATTCGTGGGCCGAGGGCCAACGCGCACTCCTATAGCGGAGCATAGGCTGCCTGCATGCACCTTTTGCGCGAGGGCACCTGCCCCGTATCAATCCCCTCTAACCAAACGAACGGAGTTTGGAAGTGGCCGTTGCATTTTTCGTAAAGACGCCACCTGATTGCACAGCGCCTATCCGCGACCCGGTCCCGACCGTCGCGGCAAAGCTCCGTCACGCGGAATGCTCGCCCTAAACGATTGCTAGAATCGCGAGGCACAGCAACAATGCGTCTGCCAAGCTCCCAACTATTTGACGGATTCAAAGATTATTCAGATCCGAGGGAAGCACGTGCCTTCACGCACCGGGCGATCGAGGCGGAGGAGAGTCGCCGCGCGTGGGCAGGCGGCGCCTTTCACTCCAGTCCTCAAGCACGATCAGCGCATCGGGGCCTTTTCACGTGCCGCCTGAACTGCGTCCATGCCGGTCTGCTTGATGCGATCCAGAGTCTCGGCCCCGGCATCTGAAACTTCGGCCAACAGCGTGTCGGAGGATTCGCGCAACGCCTGTGAAACGGCACCCGCTCGGGTATTCAGGTCGGCCTTCACATCATCGCTTATCGAACCGACGTACTCGTTCTCGATCTCGGTCGTTCGAAAGGCCCCTGCGACTGCCGCACCGATAGCCAAGCCGACGACGCCAAGCACGAGCGGCTGCTTTTCGAGCGCATCAGTCAGCGACGACCTTGCTTTTGTGACGGCTTCACCGCCCGCGAGCTGGTCCCCCACTTTGGCGAAACCTTCCCGTACCCTCTCTACGCCGTCCTCGAGCCGATCCCTCATCTTATCCGCGGCCCCGGACAAGGCGTCGGATGCCGAGCCCTTGGCGGACTGCAAGGTTTCACCGACATTGAAGGACCCTTCGTGATCCATGTCGGGCGCGGTGGGAGGCGCCGCTGTGCGCTGGAGCACCGATGCAGCACTCGTGCTCACGCCGCCATCGACCGCTCCCGCCGCTGCAGATGCCGTCGACCGAGCCGCACTCTTGATATTCTCATCACCAATCATGAGCCAGAGCGCGCCACCCCCGATAAGGACTGCGGCAAGGGGATTCTCCCGGGCCGCTGCGATCAGATTGTCAAGAAAGCCAGTTTGCGTGCTGCTCATCGGACCATTCCCTTCACAGTGTCCTTGTCCTTTTCCAGCTGTCGGATGGTCTCCCGCGGCGCAAGGTTACGGGCGTCCAGCCGGTTGATGCCGATCGCAAACAGCGCGCCCGCAATGGCCCCGGCGACAATCGCGGACGTCAAGTAGGAAAGCGGCTGCGACCATCCCGCCGAGATCAACGCTGCCGACAATGCGAATAGCGCCATCACGATGGCGGGAATCACCAGAAGGGCCCCGCCGGCAAGGAGCCCTGCTGCTCCCGCCACCTTCTGCAGCTTGTCGCTGAGCTCGGCCTTTGCGAGGTCGATCTCGTTCTGGAACAGCTTCGCGAATTGCCCCATCGTGTCGGCTACCAGTGCCGAGATGGTTCGAAGATCGTTCTGGCTCGTCTTGATATCGTGCTGGATGGTCATGACACGCTGCTGCCCTTGAACGACGACGTTTGCCGCGAATTGTTGCCGGAGGCCGACGAGCCCTGCATGGAGGTTGGTCCGCTTCCGGCGGAAGACGTGGTTCCGCGCCATGGCTCGCCCCGCGTCGAGGACGTCTCATTGCTCGTTCGTGGCGATGAAGACGAGTCACCACCGGAGGCTTTCAAGAAGCGAACCGCAGCAAAGCCTGCGAGCACCGAAATGCCAAGGAAAGCGGCTGGCTGGCGCTTCGCAAAATCAGTCGCGCCGTCGAGGAGAGCGCGGAAGCTGCCGCTGCGGATCTTCTCGGCAGCATCTTCAACATAGTCCGCAGCGGAGTTGATGCCGCGGGCGGCAAAAGGCACGTCGCTCTCGAAAGCTCGAGCCGCTTCCCGGACGTTGCCGGCAAGTCGCTCGACGAACTCGGCCCCAGAGCGCTGCTGCTCGCGTGCATGGCCTTGAATCTGGTCCATGGTCCCCGAAGCCAGGTTCTTGGCCGCGTCTCCCGCTTCTTTGAACTTGTCCTGCGCAACGTCAACCGAGGCCTGGAAGGCGTCGCCTGCACGCTGCTTCACCGTCGCACCGGCCTCCTGCATTTGATCCTTCAGGTTCTTCGGGGTGCCCGCGTCCCGATCTTGGTTCAGATTGGTGCCTCTGCTCAGGTCCAGATCGCTCATGACGGTTTCTTTCACGTGTTGGGGTTGCGGGAGGGATTGAAGGCCGCACCGACGACGTCGTCGGCCGCAGCCTTGAGAGAGTCGGCCATATTCTGAGTCATGCGGCTGGCATGCTCACCGAGATCGGCCTCGGTAGCGCTCCTTGTCGCGGCGTCGGCTGCCGATATTGCGGCGTCTTTTGCCGCCTCAAATCCGGACTGAGCGGCGTCGGTGGCGGCGCGCTTCACATCATCGCTGGCCTGGCCCATCGCCTTGGCCTCGGCCCTGGTCGCCGGCAGAGCGGCCGCGATGATAGCTCCGATCGCTACGCCAAGACCGCCGATCAGGGCGGCATTGTCGCTGATGATCGCGCGGGCTTGCTCAGGTGCTCTCCCGGCCGCTTCCCTTGCTGCGGAGGCACTGTCCTTTGCCGCATCCATACCGCTTTTGACTTTCTCTCCAATCGTATCGGCAGCCTGGGCGGCCCGTGCGCGCAAGCCGTCCGCAAGGCCGGCAGTCGCATCTTGCGCCTCATTGGCCATGCTGGCGGCCTGAGTCCCCGCTGAAGATAGTTGATCCTCGAGATTGCCTTGCATGGTGCGGGCTCGCCCCGCCATGTCCTCGAAAACCTGCCCCGCCTTGTCCATCGCAGGCCCGGAAACCTCGGCCGCGCGGTCTCTCACAGTCTTCGAGGTGAGCGCCAAACCGGCACCGATCATCAATAGCGGCAGGGGGACGCCGCGCGCCAAGCGAAGAAGTGGTACGGCCACGGCCGTCCCGGCGGCAACCGCGCGCATAGGGTTGTCCATGATCTGCTGCTTCAGTCCGTCAGCCCAGCTCTTCGTCGTCTGGCTGACGTAGTCGGACACTTCCGACTTGATGTGCTGCGGCGATACCTTGTGGCGGATGTCCTCAGCCGTCTCCGAGACTTGCTCCTTCAGCCGATCGACCGTAGCGGCCAGCTCAGCGCGACTATGCTCGGACTCACGCCTCAATTCCTCCACGGATCGCGTCATCACACCCTCTTTCAGCTTTTCGGATTTCTTGGTGATCGAACTCACGCTTTCTTGAATCGTTCCAACTTGGAGGGGATGCCGGTGAAAGAGCCCACGGGCATGGGCGACGGCGCGACCTAACTCTGCGCCATCACCGAACTGAAGCTCTCGGGAGTTGCTCGCAGCAGCGACGAACCGAACGCAATCCACTGCAGACGAGCATAGACCTCGATCCACTAGGCGAAAGCCAGCGCTTGGACCTCCGCCTTTGTTCCTCTTGTGCGGCGCAGGTGTCGGCTTCGTGCGAGACCCGACTTAGCAGTCGCATGGCTAGTGCACGACCGACGGCCGGCACGGAAGGAACATCAATATCGCTTCGCCTTGCGAGGTTAGCGAGCACCTTGGCAGCAGCGGGGCTCAACATCCAATAGGGTCTCATGTGCCTGGTGCGCCTCCCGGCGTTCCTGAGCTAACCCTGGCCTCCATCTGAAGAGGAATTCGCGAGCGCAGGAGCTCTTTAGATCCGCAGGCGAACGTTCCGGACAGGTATCGCCGACTGAAGCAAGCACCTCGAGGATTTCCAGCATGGCTTGATCTGGGGACAGGAAGGCGGCGGTTCTTGCCTTGCAATTTCCAATGCGCGCTCAGAGGCGTGCGGATCAGCCCGGTCTTGCATCCAAACCAGCTCCTCACACTCCCGGATGGCGCCGGCTTCCTGCAGCACTGAGATCGCCCAGCACCGCAGTGTCCACGCTCACTGGGCTTAAGATTTTCGGGAAAAAGTGGAAACCTCCGCTCGGGCGACGAGTTGCCGTCTCACGATGTCAATTTTGTTGGACCGGGAACATGGTCGACGAAGCCCCGCTGGGGCTAGCGGTGGATATAGTTTGGTCCCTCTACCTGGCGAAGCATCGCGACGTGGATGCCGCGGACAGCCGGCGTTGTCTGCTGCAGCGTCATCTTCAGGAAAGATGGGAAGCGCGCGTCAGCGAGGTCGAAGAACTGACCGGATTCGGCCTGGCCTACTTGAACCGTCTCCCCAAGGACGGATGTTGAGGCTTATGGTGAAGCTCGTCAGGCAACTGGTGGGAAGCACTGCGAGGCCGGACTGGACGCTGTTGATCATCTCCGAGCTCGTTTCGGCTGCCATCATGCTGATCCTCCGATCGATGTTTCCAGTCTAGAGGATCGGCAAGATGCGTATCGCTCAGCTTGCCCCCCTCGCCGAAAGCGTTCCCCCAAAGCTGTACGGCGGCACCGAGCGGGTCGTGGCGTGGTTGGTGGACGAGTTGGTAGAGCTCGGTCACGACGTCACACTATTCGCGAGCGGCGATTCCAGGACGAAAGGCAAACTTCATCCCGTGTGGCCACGCGCGCTGCGCCTCGGGCGCAAGGGCGTGGACCCCAATGCGGCTTGTGCCGTGCTGCTGGAGGCCGTCGCCAGGCGCGCGAAAGACTTCGACGTGATCCACGCACACATCGATTGGTTGCCGCTTCCGCTGCTCAGCCGGCTCGGCGTGCCCTTCCTGACCACCATGCATGGTCGGCTAGACCTCCCCGGCCTGGCGGACGTGGTGCGCGAGTTTCCCGGCGCGGGCTTCGTCTCGATATCCGAGCACCAGCGCGTGCCGCTTCCGGAGGCGAATTGGATCGCCACGATCCAGCACGGGCTGCCTTCGCACCTCTTCCACGCGTCTTTCGATGAGGGATCCTATCTCGCCTTCCTCGGTCGCCTCACGGCGGAGAAAGGCCCCGAGGACGCGATCCGGATCGCGCGGTCGGTCGGGAAGCCGCTGCGCATCGCCGCTAAGATCCCTCGCGCCGAGACCGGATACTTCAAGAAGAAACTGGAGCCGCACATTGATGGTCGAACGGTTCAGCTTGTGGGGGAAGTCGACGATGCGAAAAAGCAACCGTTCCTCGCCAACGCCGCGGCCCTGCTGTTCCCGATCGATTGGCCAGAGCCGTTCGGTCTCGTCATGATCGAGGCGATGGCTTGCGGAACGCCCGTTATTGCCTACCGATCCGGATCTGTGCCGGACGTCGTTGAGGACGGCGTGACGGGTTTCATCGTCGAGAACGAAGATCAGGCGGCGAGGGCGGTGGGCGAGCTCGGCCGACTGGACAGGAGGACCGTCCGCGCCCGCTTCGAGGAACGTTTCTCGGCGAGGCGCATGGCGCGAGAGTACGAACGCGCCTACCGCGACCTGATCGTCGATCCAGGCGTGACCGAAGCAGGCCTTTACCGGGGTGCTCAGCCATCGATGACATGAAAGGATTCCGCGATGTGGTGCCAAAAGGCGAAACACATAATTGTGCTCCTGGCCGTGATGGCCGGTCCGGCGGCGCGGTGCGCCGAAATGGGCGCGGCTGCTATCGATGCCGCCGAACCGTCGAAGAAAACCTTGTCGAACGAGAAGCCGACGCCGGCGGGGGTTCGGCTACAAGTCCTGCTCGACCGGGCCCACTTTTCACCAGGCAAGATCGACGGCAGATTCGGCGAGAACGCGAAGAAGGCCCTACGCGCCTTCGCGGAGGCGCGGCAATTGCCGAGCTCGGACGTTCCGACCGAGGACGTCTGGAACGCCCTGCGCGCAGACGATCAGCGTGTCACGGCGAACTACACGATCGCCGAGCAAGATGTTGCTGGACCTTTCCTGAGCAAGATCCCGTCGAAGATGGAGGAAATGAAAGACTTGCCGAAGCTAGGTTATACTAGCGCGCGAGAAGGGTTGGCCGAGAAGTTTCACATGAGCGAGCAACTGCTGACCGCGCTCAATCCCGGGCAGCGCTTCCAGCGCGCTGGCGACAGCATCATCGTATTGGATACCGGCGTCCCAGAGACCGGCGCTTCGTTGAGGGCGGACAGGGTCGAGGTCGACAAGAGCCGGCAGACGGTGAAGCTATTCGACAAGTCCAACGCGCTTATTGGCTTCTATCCGGCAACGGTCGGGAGCGAGGAGAAGCCGTCGCCGTCTGGCACTCTGAAGGTGACCGAGGTCGACCGCAATCCGACCTATCGCTACAATCCGGACTACCACTTCAAGGGGGTTCGATCCCGAAAACCTTTCACCATCAAGCCCGGTCCCAACAACCCGGTAGGAACAGTGTGGATCAACCTCACCGCCGAGGGATACGGCATTCACGGCACCCCGTCGCCCGGGAAGGTCTCGAAGGCGGAATCCCATGGCTGCGTCCGTCTGACGAACTGGGATGCGGAGCGCGTTGCTGCGAGCGTCGCGAAGGGCACTCCGGTCGCCTTCGTCGACGGCTCACGATGACCGCCGACAGAACGACTTCCGCCGGTCAGGCCGGCGAGTTTTATTGAGCTACAGAGTTGGAGCGGGCTGTTTACCGCGAGCCATTGGAGGAGGATCGGAATGGATGCGGCCGTCGAACCGAAGGTTCAGAAGCGAAGGACATTCCGCATCCGGAACTTCCTGTCCACGTTGGGTCCCGGTCTCATCACCGGGGCGTCCGACGACGACCCGTCCGGAATTGGCACCTATAGTCAGGCCGGTGCGCAGCTCGGCTTCGGCGTCGGCTGGACCATGCTGCTCTCATACCCGCTCATGGCTGCGATCCAGGAGATTTCGGGGCGGATAGGGCGGGTAACCGGTCACGGCATCGCCGGCAACGTCTGCCGAAACTTCGGCGCCGTCTACGTCTGGAGCTTGGTAGGGCTGCTGTTCGCCGCCAACACGATCAACATCGCCGCCGACCTCGGGGCCATGGCGGACGCCCTCAAGCTGCTGATCGGCGGACCCGGCATCGCCTACGTGGTCCTGTTCGGAACCTTGTCGGTCCTTGCCCAGATCTTCTTCGACTACGACCGGTACGTATCGGTGCTGAAGTGGTTGACGCTTAGCCTGTTCGCCTACGTGATAGCGCTCGCCGTCGTGAAGGTGCCTTGGGCCGAGGCGCTGAAGGGAATTCTGATTCCCCGCGTGAGTTGGGATGCCGCGTTTCTCACGACACTCGTCGCCATTCTGGGCACGACGATATCGCCTTATCTCTTCGTCTGGCAGTCGTCGCAGGAAGCCGAGGAGCAGCGAATCGACCCTGAGAAGAAGCCTTTGAAGAAGGATTCGTCCGACGCGCCGGCAGAATTCCGACGGATTCGTCTGGACACGATGATCGGCATGGCCTTTTCCAACCTGATCGCCCTCTCTATCATTATAACGACCGCGGCGACGCTTCACGCCCAAGGCAAGACCGATATCGAAAGTTCGGCGCAGGCCGCCGAGGCCTTGAAGCCGATCGCGGGTCCTTTCGCGGAGCTCATCTTCGCGCTCGGAATCGTCGGCACCGGGCTTTTGGCCATTCCGGTGCTTGCCGGGTCTACCGCCTACGCCATCGGCGAGGGCCGTCGCTGGAAGGTCGGTCTTTCGCGGAAGCCGAAGGAGGCCATCGCATTCTATAGCGTGCTGGCTCTCTCCGGCCTGTGCGGAATCGGGCTCAACTTCACCCCGATTGATCCGATCAAAGCCCTCTACTGGAGCGCTGTGGTCAACGGGGTGCTCGCCGCGCCCGTGATGGTCCTCCTGATGGTGCTCGTCCGGCGACCGAAAGTCATGGGCAAGCTTGTCGTCACCGGGCCCCTGTACTGGCTGGGCTGGGCCGCGACCGCCGCGATGGCTCTCTGCATCGTGGGCATGGTCGCCACGATGTTCATGGGCTCGTCGTCTTAGAACTTGAGCGTCGTCCTGAGACCGAACACCGAAGCGTTCTTGAGAGCCTTCCCCGCCAGCGGGCCAACGGGCAACGTCGCTCCGCCGCCGGGATGGACGATGTACTGGAAGTTCGGCTGCACCGTCCATCCGTCCCTGATCTGATACTGGTAGACAGCCGTCAGCAAACCTTCGAAACTTCGGATCGGCCAATTGGGATTCGCTAACGTGCGGTAGTCGGCGTCGAGGGTTTGCGCGCGCTTGGAGACATGAGCATAACCCGCGGCGATCCCGAATTTGTCGTCGGGCCGGTCGTCGCGAAGCCCGATGAACTCGAGGCCGGCATCGGCATAGAGATCGATCAGGTTGCGATCAGGGGGCGCGCCGGCGGCTCTTGCGAACACACCGATTCCACGATCGTCGCTGTGAGGCACGCGGTAGATCTGTTGCTCGAAGACCGCCCAACCACCGATGTCTCCCGCCAGCAATAGAGGCTCGCCGCTGCTACCGGAAGCGGCGAGCGAGACACCGTTCGACGCGAGCCTCTGGTCCGCGAAGGAGCCGAAGTGCCGCCAGCCGCCAAACTTGATCTGGCCGGTCAGGTTGGGATCGCCCTTCTTGTTGTTCCAGGCGTACTGGATCTGACCTAAAAGCAACGGCGGATCGTTGATGCGGAAATTCACGCCGTAGCGATTGCGCTCCTGCGGGTCGCCCGATCCGGGTCCGGCCTGGTCGCCGTCGAAGATACCACCCAGAAGGGAAAGCTGGTCGGTCACGTTGACCAGCAGCCTTGCGCCCATAGCCGCCAAAGGTGGCGACGGTCCGCCGCTAGGCAGATTTAACGAGGTGATGGCCGGCCAACCCATCGAGGCGTTGGTGAACACGTCCGTGTACTTGGTGTTGAAGAATTCGCTGTCCGCGGCGAGCTGGCCTAATTTCAGCGAGACCTGCTTCGCGCCCCACTGCTTCTCGAAATAGGCTTCGTACAGACGGGTCGACGGCAGAGCCTCGATCCCGCTAACGACGAAGAAGTTCTGCAGGTTGCTGCGCGAAAGCCCGTCGCCATGGATCTGGAACATGTTGGCGTGAAAGGTGAGCTTGTCGATTCCAATCAACTTCTGCAGATCGACGTCGACGGCGAGGTTCAGGCGGCCTTCGTAGATAGCGCTCTGCTTCAATCCTCCGGACGCGTTGCCGAGCGCCTCGCCGATGTAGGTCGCCGCAAATTTCACGCCGTAGCTCTGCAGCGGATTGGGAAGAAGGCCAAGGGTCTTCTCTTCAACCGTGCTCTCCCCCGTGTCGGGATCGGCAGGTTTGTCGTCGTCGGTCTTCTTATCCTCCTGCCCAAGGGCATTGGTCGCAAGGAGCAAAACAACCGACATTGAAAGCGCCGCTTGCCGATATGCCCTCCTTGGCCGAGACACGGGAACTCCTTATGCTGGAAGCTTCAGGGCTTGCCTGATCTTGAAGCCCAAGTCCACTGACTCACGGGGGCGAGTTCTCCGCGGCGGTTGACAAATGAAGTGCGCCTTCGATGCGCACGAGGTGTCACCTGAAAACTTCCAGCAGGCCGGGCGCCAAACTTCCTCGCAAGCTCCGACCATGTGGCGCCTGCGCCCGGTAGACGACGGCCGGCTACAAGGTGTGTTCGTTCATCGACTCCGCAGTGTTTGCAGGCCCGCGTCGAAAACACGGAACTCGCGTCCGGGCTGCCGGAGCATCTCGGTACTCTGACAGCTCCGTCGATGCCCTGTTCGCCTATCGGCATGGCTGATAGCTTTGTCAGGCCAGGGCGCGTCCAACGATGCGAAGGGCCAGCCCCCTAGCATGCGGTGGCCCTGAGATCCGCGTTAGTTGCACGCCCGTTCCGGGCCTACGCTGAGGCGACCCCCGTTGCCGTGCTTGGAAAAAGCGATCGGACTACTTTTTCTGCTCGGTGGTAGTCGGGGTGCCGTCGCGCGCGTCCCGTCGCTCGTCGCGTCCTGTGCGCCGCTCTTGACGCCGCTCCGTGCGTCCGGTGCGGCGCTCCTGGCGTCGTTCTGTTCGACCGCTACGCCGTTCCTGACGGCGCTCCGTGCCCGACTTCGGCACGTCTGCGGGTGGCGTCGTGGGCGCGGCCGGCGCCGCACTGGTCTGAGCTTCAACCTCTGACACCGCCAGAATTGCAGGCGAGGCCACAAGGCCAAGCACCGCTGCGTATCCAAAGAATGTGAGTGCGTTGCGACGACAGACCTGTTTCGGTTCCGAGCGTTCACACATCTACGGCTCCCGGTTTGCTGCCCCGGAGCAGGGCACCTGAACCCAGGGCCAGTGCTTGATCTATGTCAACCGGGAATATGACCGAGCTGAGGGTCTGCTCCGTTCTACATCTTCCCGATCGTCGCGGAACGGGATTGATCCCCAACGCGTTCGTCACTCCAAATGGGAGTTGTTCGAATGGCAACAAGCGCGGGCGCATTCTTTGCTGGCATTGGTACGACCTTCGTGATTTTGGCAGTCGGCTTCGGTGGTGGGTTACTGGCGGCCAAGTCGGCCCTGAATGAGCCAAACGGGTTCCAGCGCCATTCGACCAGCGAGATACCGGCCGCTGTGCGTGTTGTCCTGCCCAGTTCGGCGGAAGCCGCCCCGAAGCCTGCGGAGCTTCCCAGACAACAGACATCACTTCCTGAGCCTGTGACACAGCTTGCTTCAGAACCTGCAAAGCCAGTGAAGTTACAGGTCGATGATCAGGTCGAGAAGGCGGACGCCCGAAAGGTTGAAGCAGAAGCGCGAGACCGCAAGCGCCGTTACGCCGAGCGCAAGGCAAAGCGTGCGGCGGAAACCCGTGCTCGGCGAGAGCAGCAGCGTGTGCCACAGCAGGAAGCGCCGGTCATGGCGTTTGGCGGTGAGAACTCATCGCGTTACGGCGGATGGTCCGGCAACTAGCTGCGAGCTGTCGCCCCGTCTTTCGCCGCGATAGCGTTACGCTGCTTTTTCCCGTTCACGGTTGCGGTGGTGCAGCCGCGGTTCGCCGAGAGGACGATCTCCGCTCGAATCCGACGGGAGGCGATAGGTTTAGACGTTGTTTTCGAATTGCCGGAACATCGCCTTGGAACGTACAACGGCTTGCCGCCTTCTCCTCCTACCAAAGGTGTGGAGATGGCGGATGAACCGCTTGGGAAATGCGATCCAACGGACGGGCTCAGTCGTGTTGCTGCTCTTCGTAGCTTCGACGTCGGGCGCGCCGGCGCAGCCTGTGAGATGGACGACCTACACCATCCCGGAGACCGGCACATCCGTCGACTTTCCTGCCTCCCATCTTCATCGAAGAGGCGGATCGACCCGACGGACGCGGAGAGCGCTTCCGAACGGCCGACGGCCGAGCCGATTTCACGATCCAGGCTGCGCCGAATATCTCCAACGATTCGCCGGCTGTCTTTCTAGCGAAGAAGCATCCACCTTCGCGCATTCAGTACAAGCGCGTAACGTCGAGATTTTTCGCAGTTTCTAGCGACAAGGTCTTCTATGATCGGTGCAATTTTTCGGCCCGGATGATCCATTGCGTGCTGATCAACTATCCGGCTAGGGAAGAGCACGATTGGGACGAGATCGTCACTCGTATCAGTTTGTCGCTGCGTAGCAACAGAGGCTAGTCGGGAATTCCGCTCGCTAACCATCGCCATCCTCCGGTCAAAAAATTCAATCGGGATCTTGAACTTCTTCCTAGCTTTTAAACTTTTGCGTCGCCGGTGGCGGGCCGATGCCTTCAGGGTCCCGCGAATGAGACGAGCCAGGCGGGATTCAGAGCCTGCTCTGGAGGTCGACCGTCAGCTTCGACAGCCTTTTCGATGTTCTTGACGAGGTTCAGCGGAGCGCCAAAACGAGCTATCCTATCCTATCGTGTAGCATCGAACGTCCGGACGAGAACCACTCCGATTTCGGTCACTCCGCGACGTCTCTAGTCCCTACCGATCCTGCGAGCAACGACGCAACCTGCGATCGGCCAACAGTCACCGCCACCTCCGTCAAGCAAAGTGACACCTCAGCTGAGACAATTACGACGGGGTCACCCTCGGCGCCGATCGAGGATCGAACCTTACGCCGAATAATACGCAGCAGAAGTCCAGTCGAACCCAATTTCTCCGCTCTCGATCTCAAAGCAGACCTGAAGGACCCTACCCCTCTCAAGGTCAGGGTGGACCACAAACTGACGTTGAACTTGAACTAAAATTACCGTTTCGGATCAAAACCGGGGAGCTCAGGGGGAGGGCTATGGGCCAACAGGTCGAAGCCATGCAGCTACGCATGTCTTCACCGCATCACACGAGGCGGTTACGGTATTCCAAGCCCTTTTGGCGAGAAGTGCTTCTTGGCATAATTTTTGACGGACGCGCTGTAGCTGCAACGTCGGCCCGGCAACGGCGGTAACTACACTCCTGGTTCTTCGCGAACCTGAATGTGCATTACTTCGCGACCAGCGTGGTGCTTGCGTGGCGATCTTGAGTTGGACTCACTCGGCCTTTTCTGATTTTCTGATAGCAATGGAAAAGGTTAGGCATTGTGGGCGATACTATTCACAGCATCGGCAAGCGCGTTTCCGCGATTTTAGTCGAGCGAACCTAGCATCAGCTCGCCGACAGAGGTTTCAGTGTGTGGGTTCTCGCCTATTAACTCGGAAAAAAGAACGGAGTCCCCACAACCCAATGGGCATGTAGCCAGCCTCATCGCTGCAGCCGCCATCATTGCGGTTTGAAACACAGCGCCAACCTCTTTCAAGATTAGGCTGTAGCTGAGGTCCCCATAGGACCGTCGAACGTGACTGTAACGGGCGGCCAGGACGAGGAGGACTTGCGGTCGTTGGTCAACATTTGCGGCGCTAGCAGCGTCAGCAAGCAATTTATCTAGTCTATGTCCCGGCTCGGCTGCGAAGATAAGCTCATGAACGGCCGAGTCGTAGGAGTAGAAGCCTGGCCGAACACCGCGACAGCGATGCACCGCGAGGTAGGCTTTCAACGGATAGCAAGCACCTCCACTAGGGTAGGGGCGACGCCCGCTTCGCTCGCAAAGCGTGCGAAACAGGAACTCCGAGAGCTGCGCCGATGTGAGCGGCACAGACCCATGACGCCTCACGGATTGCCGACGCTCGGACACCAACGCGTACGGAGGGTCCGTGGTGAGAAGCCTGGGCAGATCGGGGCGCTCTAGGGCGAGCCGGTGTATGCTCTGAGCACTTGCCTCCCGTGCGGATTGAGCAACTATTTCTCCTTCAGGATTGATCTTACCAAGCGCAGCTCGCGCATACCCCCAGCGTGTGCGCGTATGGAAACGTAGGTCATGGCCCGACCACCCCTCCTGTTCAGTGGTTTCGAGAAGCCAGCACCGGCTCATAAGAGCAAGGACCGCCAGAATTGCTTCCTTGCAAATTTCAGTGGTCGCAGCCGCCATTTGGCTCGCGTGTCGCCCAACCGCTAAATCATACAGGAGTGGAAGGAGACTGCGTTCATGAAATGTCATTCTAGCCCAGGAGCCAGGAGCCTCGAGGGTTATGATTTTCCCCTCCGCGCGTGCGTACGCATGTGGCGAAAGTCTGAGCGGCTCTTCGAGCAGGCCTTCCAACGTGACGGCGGGCGGCGGGCGCAGCGGAACACACGACGCGAGCCGTCTCCCCCGACTGCTAAGACTTCTTACGAGCAGCCCGAGGCGATCCAAGCGGAAGAGCAGTGCATCCCGGCCAGTCGTGGTGCTACCTTCAGATTCATCCATTCGAGCTTGGCCGTCGAGCTGGGTCTCGCTACTACCGCATCCGGCGAGCAGCTCGATTGTCCTGAGATCGTCCCCCGCCTCGATCCAGATTTGGCTCCTGGCGGTGCGAAGGAATGCTCCCCCGCGGCGCGGGTCGACTTTTACGTCGGGCGCGAGTGCGTAGGTCCACAGTATTTTCTTGGAGGTCATGGGCCAATGGCTAATTTTGCAGGGAGGGGTAACTGATGGCCGCGCCACCACCGGGCCCTGTGGGCGAGCACTTAGGTAGACTCAACTACAAGGCTTGGAAGAGGGACATGTTCGGTTTCTTGACAGCTCTTGGCAAGCAATACGGAGATGTCGTCGCATTCGATCTCGGACGCTCGCCGTGTATCCTGGTCAATGGAGCCCCCCAAGTTCGCGAGCTTTTTTTTGACCGCGAAACGTGCCTCCGGAAACCGGAGTTCGTCAAGGACTCCAATCGAGGCTATTGGGGAGACGGACTTACCACGCTCGAGGGGGCGGACTGGGAGGCCCGCCGTTGGGTCCTTCGGCCCTCCTTCGGGGCGAGATCCGTCTCGCTTTCGCTGTCCCTGGTGGCCCAGTTCACAGCGGACCTGCTCAAAGTATGGGCTCCCGGTTCGAAGGCCGACTTGGTGAAAGGATTGCGCATCCTCACGGCCCGACTTGCTGCGCGTGTCGTGTTGGACGCTGAGTTAGAAGGCTACGGACCTGAGGAGGGGCGCTCTGGTGTGCTTCCTTTGGAGGAAGCGTACGGAGAGGATTACGCGAGCACACCCGGCGGCGATCCAACGGCTCCTTTGGTCATGATACGCCCTCGAGCGCCACGCCGGATGGACGCAACGATTCGCATCATCGATGACCGCATCGCTAGTGGTGAACAGCGGGGGGATATCCTTTCGGATCTGGTTCGCGCTCGATATCCCGACGGTGAACGTCTCACCCGTGACGAAATCGTGGGGGAAACTATGCAGTTGCTTTACGCCGGGCATCTCACGATCCCCACCAGCTTGATAAATTTCTGGCACGACATCGCCGCTAATGACATCGCGACCAGAATTGCCGCCGAGGCAGAACACCTTTGCGCGACTCATGTCCGATTGTCAGCTGAACTCTCTCGATCCTACTGCGTCGCGGCAATGAAGGAGAGCATGCGACTACATCCACCGGCTCCGCTTCTCTACCGAGAGGTCGAGAATGCTTTCGAACTCGGTGGCTTCGAGTTTGCTCGCGATACCGCTGTCTGGGTAAGCCCGCAATTGCTCCACAACGACGCTCGCTACTTTCAGCGACCGCATCAGTTTCTTCCCGAACGCTTCATGGAAGCGCGTCCTGCCGTCACGTGCGGTTTAATCTACCTACCATTTGGAGCCGGCCGACGCGCATGCGTCGGTAATCAGCTCGCGGTCCAACAAATGAGCCTCATCACTCTCCTCTTGGCAAGGCGATTTAAGATAGATTCAATCACAGCTTGCGGCTAGGTTTTCGAGCGCATCGCGCGGCAATATAACGCTTGACGTGTAAGGTAATTTGGCAACTTAATATTGGATACTTCTAAACTGGATCGTGAACATCAGCCCTTGCGGCCAGGTGCGAGGCTAATGTTCTCGCTTGACTCCCCTTTACGTGCCGACATTTGGCTCGACCCGGATGAGAAGCAAGGTTTACTATTTGCAGTTTGCATACCGATAAACGGCGCCTAACGGCGACGATGCAATCCTTCAATAGGGGTCCATCGATGGCAAACCTAACCAAAGATGATTGGGAAAAAATCCATGCAAAAGCATGGAGAGATCCGGACTTTAGGTATCTATTGGAAACGGATCCCACAGCGGCCATTAAGAGCTGGGCTTGCGAAAACAATCTGACTATCGACAAGATTGTTGATTTGTCTGATTGGATCCACGACGACGAATTCGATTTCAATCATGGTCCACCATCATGTTGCTAATCGGTTGAATTTGCATGGACGACGTGACCTCGCGCCCTCGGCTGAAGGCCAGCGTGGAGCCGATCGTCGTTTCGGGTGATGGGCTGTTTTTGTTGTCAGAGGGCGGTCACGCTTGGATGCCCAGCCCCGTCTATGCTGCGCTTGCACCCTTGTTAGACGGCACCCACACAATTGAAGATATCTTTACGGCGATCTCCGATATCTATCCAATACAGCAGGTATTCGGGGCGCTTGATCGACTTCGAACCGGAGGGTATCTCGCCGAGGATGCCGCCGATCTGGCCCGTCCTGCAAAGGCATTCTGGGAGCATTTCGGGGTACTCCCCTCGGTGTCGCACGCTCGACTGGAACGCGCGCGTGTTTCAATAGAGGCTCTCGGCGACACCGACATCGACTTCCTGGCAACCCTTCTGAAGCGCCATGGTGTGACGGTCGCGCCTGATGGTGATCTCACAGTGGTTGTGACCGACGACTATCTGCGGCCAGGCCTCGAGAAACGGAACATAAAATCACTTGCCGACAAAAAACCCTGGCTACTCCTGAAGCCCGTGGGCATGCAGACATGGAATGGGCCAGCCTTCGTGCCGGGACAGACCGGCTGCTGGGAATGCCTTGCTCAGCGGCTCCGCGGACATCGCAGACTCGAGAGATACATCGTACAGCGAAAGGGCGCAGATGCGCCAATGAGTGCCCTTCCCGCCTTCCTTCCATCGTCGCAGCATGCAGCACTCGCTGAAGCAGCAACCGAAATAGTCCGCTGGATCGCTACCAAGCAATCGAGTCTTCTGGACCGCGTAGTGTCAACGAGCGTAGCCACATTAGAACGAGTCTTTCATCCCCTTACGCGGCGTCCCCAATGTCCTGCATGCGGCACACCCGATCCGGACCATGACTTTCGACCAATACGCCTGCGCGAGCGCAGCAAGGTCCTCTGGTCCGACGGTGGGCATCGCGCTTGCGAGCCTGGAAAGACGATGAAAGATCTTGAGCGACACTTGAGTCCGATCACAGGCATCGTGAGCAGAATCGTGCCTGGAGAGCGGACCGGCGAGGCTTGCAAGGATGAGAGTTGTGTCACGCCCACGTTCGCGACCGACCACAACTTCTCTGACATGCATGATGAGCGCTTCTTCCTCCGTGAAGGGCTGCGCCTGCGGTCGGGCGGCAAAGGCAAGAGCGTCGAGCAAGCGCGCATGAGCGCATTGGCCGAATCATTAGAGCGGTACTGCGGCGTCTTCGACGGGACCGAACCGAGGGTCCGCGCCTCGTTCGCGAGCCTTGGCAAAGCGGCCATACATCCGAATGCTTGTATGGGCTATAGCGAACGGCAATACGCGGAGCGGGAGTCGAACAACCGGAGAGGACACAAAGCCCATTGGGTGCCCCAACCATTTCAGGAGGATGTTGAGATCGAGTGGAGTTCGCTTTGGTCGTTGACGGCCGAAGCCATGCGTTATCTGCCAACGTCCCTTTGCTACTATGGATACCTCAGCACGGATCCCGTGTTTGCCCGAGGCGATTCAAATGGATGCGCCGCCGGGTCTGTCTTCGAAGAGGCCGTACTTCAGGGTATCCTAGAATTGGTTGAGCGGGACGCTGTAGCCATTTGGTGGTACAATCGTCTACGACGGCCTGCGGTTGACCTCGAGAGTGTTGATGATCCCTACGTTCCGCTGATCACGAATCACTATCGCAAGCTACGACGTGACATTTGGGTACTCGACGTCACGAATGACTTGAGAATACCGACTTTCGTTGCGATATCGAGACGTGTCGACACCGCTGAAGAAGATATCATCTATGGGTTCGGCGCGCATCTCGATCCTGGAATAGCTTTGACACGGGCGTTGACGGAGATGAACCAGTCACTCGAGGCCGTCCCCACCGTGACCGACCGTTCCTATCGGGGAAGTAAGGATTCTGTCTATTGGTGGCGAACAGTAAAGGCGGCGGACTCGCCCTACTTAATGCCGAGCTTAGAAACAGGACCACTCCGTCCCCGCGACTTCAAGAACCTCGCGTCAGATGATCTTTATGAGGACATCATCACGTGCAAGAAATTGTTAGCGGCCGCAGGCATCGAAATTTTGGTCCTTGACCAAACGAGGCCCGACGTCGGTCTACCCGTGGTACGCGTAGTTGCGCCAGGACTTCGGCATATCTGGGCTCGCTTCGGGGCGGGCCGGTTATATGACGTTCCTGCGCGGGAAGGTTGGCTCTCCCGGCCACTCGCTGAGGAAGAGTTGAATTCGTTCGTCATACAATTCTAGGATACGCAACAGTGGGAAGTCTTTCTCAAGCGTTGTGTCAGATCGCAAGATGTCTAGCGGAGGCAGAAAGATAATGTACCCCAAACAGGAGTAGCGATCCATGACGAGGCGTAGTGAATTTGACTATGCAATTCCGTACGATATTTTTGTGGGCTTCTGGACCGGCATATCTACCACGTTTAGTCCCAAAGGTGAGTTTTGTAAGTCGTGGGCGAACAACGTCGCCATATACTGGAAGGCGCCGTACACACTTCTGCATTTCCGACAGGACCCACTAGAGGATTCAATAAAACAAGCACTTAGTCTCCCCTCGGCTACTCATAGATTCATCAGTCAGGAATTCGATCTCAATGTTGAGGGCAAGTATGCAACGGGTGGCTTGGGGGGTCTTGTAAACGTTGGAGCCGAGACCACTCCCGATGTTTATATTTTCCACATCACCACTGAAGACAAATCTTGGTTCAACTGTCAGTACTGCGGGACCGCGAATGAGCGGCGCATCATTGGACCGCAAATGGACCGGGACCGCAACGTTGAGTTGGTGATCTCTCAGACCTATACTCGCATATCCTATGATATACCATGCCGCTTTAGGCGCGCTCTAGTGCCATAGTCCGGCTTTTCGTGTCACAGTGGTTTCGCCATGAAAGAACATGGTGTGGTGATCGGCGGAGGAATTGGCGGATTATTGGCCGGACATGCGCTCGCCGAACGGTTTGAACTTGTTACAATTCTAGAGCGCGATCACTATCCATCTAGTCTTAACTCCGTGCCTCCAACGCGTCGGGGGGCGCCCCAAAGCCACTGTCTGCACCTCCTGACCGCGCCGGGAGCGGCCGCATTTGACAAATTGGTGCCCAGTTGGAGAGAGGAGGTCGTTGCCTTTGGCGCGATACCCTTTGACGCATCTGGGGATGCCGCCTTGCGCTTCTCGCCTGGCTGGCTCTCCCGAACTCCTTCTGGCGCCATAACATATGCCTGCTCGCGATCACTTATCGAACAAGTGCTGCGCAAACTTTTAGTTTGCAAGCCGAACGTACGTCTACGAGAAGGTCAGAATGTTCTGGGTCTGCTGAGGGGCCATTCGGGCGAGGGAGTGGCCGGTGTTCAAGTGGCCGACTGGAATTGCGGCGGCCAGAAACAGTTATTTGCCGACATCGTCGTAGATGCGAGCGGCGCACGTTCAAAGCTTTCCAGGTGGATTGCCCGCCTGACGAAAGATCAAGAATCCAATCTAGCGAAGACAGTAGTCAAATCCAGGATGGCATTCGTGTCACGGTGGTTTCACCTCGAGGCACGATATGCGCCTGACTGGTTCTGCCTTTCGGTCGCGCCCACGCGAGACGTGCCGAACCACGCCGCAGTGATGTTGCGCGTGGAAAATGATTATTGGGGCGTCGCGCTCCTTGGCCGCGGAAGCGCATCGCTGCCAGCTGACGATGGGGCTTTCCTTGAGTACGCTGGCCTCTGTGATGGCCAGTTAGGAAAGGTGCTCTCCCGCGCCACTCCAGCGTCTCCAATCTATAACCATGTTCCCGTCTCGAATCGCATGATGCATTATGATCGCCTGAGAACCTGGCCAGAGGGGCTACTCGCTTTAGGTGACTCAGTTTGCGTGCTCGATCCATACTTTGGGCTGGGCATGACTTCGACCGCGCGCGGTGCAGTGCTTCTCGGGATTCATTTGGATGAATCAGGTAACGAGGAAGTGTCCACGTTCGGATTCCAGAGAGAACTGGCGTCTTTGAATATCGTGCCTTGGCAGATCGCTACTGGCCGCGATACCGACGGGCGGCCGCTCTCCCGTGATCTAAGTATATTCCGCGGCCTCGCACGTGAGCCTCTCCCAGTGCAACATGCTTCGACGGACGGAAACTCTGATGGAGCTTGAATTTACATGAAAATTGCAGTGCTTGGGGGTGGCACGGCCGGGTTCATTGCCGCTAGCCACCTCACCCGGAGTTTGCCGCAAGCGGCATTGCTGCATGTGTTCGATTCTCGTATTCCCACGATCGGTGTCGGCGAGGGTACGACACCTCGATTCCGAACATGGTTCGAGGAAGTCACAGGACTTGGTCTTTCGGATTTAGCTGAGCGCTGCCGCGCGACTTCGAAGAAAGGTCTTCGATTTGAGAAATGGGGGAGCGTCGGGTCCGATTTCCTCAATCGTTTCCAGCCCACACGACTACTTGGCTACCACCTTGACGCCACTGAACTGGTCCGGGTGCTCGGCGAGTATGTTCGGGCGGAGCGAGTCGACGCAAGAGTCGAAGAAGTGATTAAGTCGGCCGACGGGGCTCGAGTGCGGCTTGAGAACGGCGATACCCATTTTTGTGACTATGTATTCGATGCCCGAGGATTTCCCCCGAACTTTAAGCGCGGGCACGGCGATATGGCAGAGCTCCTGCAGTTGGACTGGATTCCCACTGGCCGAGCGATGCTACGAAGGCTGCCGGAAAAAGATTTGTCCGGAGTGACCCGAGCCGTTGCTCGGCCTCACGGGTGGATCTTTCAGATCCCGCTTCAGGGCTCGACCTCCTGCGGATACATCTTCAATGCTAACATCAGTCCCGATACTGAGGTGGACCACGACTTCACAGCTTTTCTGCACCAGGAAGGCATCTTTAGCTGGATCCCCCGCGGTGCACTCAACTTCCCAAACTTCGTACGGCACAGAGTGTTTGACGGCCGTATCTTCTGGCTCGGCAACGCAGCGGCTTTCCTCGAGCCTCTCGAGGCCACTGCGATCTGCACCGGCGTCCTTGAAATTCGCGAAGCAGCGCGCTTGATCTCAGATCACGGTTCGAACGGTGGGGTAGATCCTGTCCAAGTCGAAAAATTCAACAGGAAGATGCTCACGTATGTCGTACGCAACTCGCTCTTCCTCGCTTGGCATTATGCGTGCGGCTCTGCCTGGGATACTCCCTTTTGGGAATATGCGATGCAAGGAATGGAGCGCGCACGCAAATGTGCGATGGTCCAGCCCCACCTTGTCGACATGGAGGCTTTTGTAGAGGCCGGCCGGGAATTGCCAGGCCTCGCACTCTCGGAATACGAGGACCAAGCGCAATGGGACCGCGAGGCTTACCCACTGTTGCGCCTCTTCCGTCCATTCGGCAATTTCTCCGAACTCAACTTCTCTCAAGTCGGCCATGGGATCGGCTATTATGCTTCTGATCACTTTCATCGAAATTGAAACCGAGAGGTAGCGCGGGAGGCGCACATGTCCTCGATTCCGGGTTTCCAATTGAGAGAGCGGCTTTACGAGAGCAAAAACTCGCTCGTACTGCGGGCGATAAGGGATATCGATGGCCTCCCGATCGTCATCAAAATGCTCAAGAACGAATATCCGACTCTGGGGGAGCTCGCCCACTATCGCCAAGAGTTCAAGATCACCCAGGGTGTTTCACATCCTGGGCTCATTCGTAGCTACGAGCTGCTCCGTCACGAGAAGACTCTCATCATCGCCTTCGAAGATTTCGGCGGCATGTCGGTCAGCGATCTCCTCCGAGACAGGGCACTGTCGCTTGACGAGTTCTTGGAGACGGCCATTCAGATCACGATCGCTCTCGGGTATTTGCATCGCGAACACATCATTCACAAGGATATCACCCCCTCAAACCTGATTATCAACCCTGGTACCGGCGAGACGAAGATCATCGATTTCGGAATCGCGACGCGGTTTTCCACGGAACGCCCCGGCATAAAATGTCCGGAAGTGCTCGAGGGAACGTTGGCTTACATGTCTCCGGAGCAGACGGGCCGGATGAACCGATCCTTGGACTACCGGACCGACTTCTATTCGCTGGGAGCGACCTTTTACGAGATGATCGCGAGGACTCGTCCGTTTGACGCGGACGATGAGATGGAGTTGGTCCACTGCCAGATCGCGCGGGAGCCGATCCCACTATACCGGCGCAATCCCGACGTTTCGCTCGCCCTGTCGAAGATCGTTAGCAAGCTGATGGCAAAGAAGGCCGAGGACCGCTACCAGAGCGCGGCCGGCCTCCTAGTCGACCTGGAGACAATGCGCCAAAGTACCCCGGCCGAGCGGTTCGAGCCGGGCCGGGCTGACTACTCCGATCGGTTCCAAATTCCTGAACGATTATATGGTCGCGAGGGGGAAGCCGAACAGCTTCTTGAGGCCTTCCAGCGGGCACGCATTGGCCGAGCCGAAATGATGCTGGTTACTGGGCACTCGGGTGTCGGCAAATCGGCGCTGGTCCGCGAAATTCACAAGCCGATCACGCGTGCCCGAGGTTACTTCATTGCTGGAAAATTTGATCAGCTTCAGCGCAACATCCCCTACTCAGCTCTCGTGGGGGCTTTCCGCGACCTCGTCCACCAGCTTTTGACGGAGAGCAAGGAACGGCTCTCCGTATGGCGCCAAACTTTCGAAGCCGCGCTCGCCCCGAACGGACGCGTGATCTTAGACGTGCTTCCTGACCTCGAATTAATCATAGGGCCTCAGCCGGCGGTGCCAGAGCTTGGTCCGGCCGAAGCCAAAAACCGATTTAACCGCTCGATCGGCCAGCTGCTACGCGCACTTTGTTCGAATGATAGTGTGGTGGTGCTTTTCTTGGATGATCTCCAGTGGGCCGACTTGGCAACACTGAACCTGCTCCGAGTCGTTTTGGCCGACGACGAGATCCATCGGCTCTTCCTAATTGGCGCTTATCGCGACAACGAGGTGACTGCCGTGCATCCCCTTAGCCTGACTTTGCGTGATATTCGGGAAGGGGGTGGCCAGCTAACGAGCCTTGCGCTTGCGCCGCTGGGGCTCGCCGATGTTGCGAAGCTCGTTCGAGACACCCTGCAATCCAACGCGGCCGAGGTCACCGCGTTGGCTCGGCTGGTTGTCCAAAAGACGCAAGGAACCCCTCTGTTCGTCAAACAATTCCTACTTGCCCTGCATCATGAAAGTCTGATCAAGCCAACGTGGGGAAAGCCCGGAGAGCCCTTCCGATGGACGTGGGACCTCCAGGCGATCAGATCAGCAAATATTACTGACAACGTTTTGGATCTAATGCTCGGCAAATTAAGGCGGCTCGCCCCCACTACTCAGGAAGCGCTTCAACTCGCCGCGTGTATCGGCACTCGGTTCGACATTGACACGCTCGCTCTGATCCGGAAGTCAACGCCTGAGGCTGTTTTCGAAAACCTCTGTCCGGCAGTTGAGGAGGAACTAATCAGGCCTCTTTCCGCGCTCGCCCTGACCGATACAGAAGACGTGATGTCGCCGCTCCTGGTCAGGGAGTTTAGCTTCCAGCACGACAGAATTCAGCAAGCTGCGTACGGTCTAATCGAGCAAGACAGAAGAAAGGAACTTCATCTCACAATCGGACGGCGCCTGCGTGTCACCCTTTCACAGGAGTCTTTGAAGGAGCGACTCTTCGAGGTAGTCGACCATCTCAACCTCGGCAGTGGGCTTATTGGAGACGAAGTCGAGAGGACAGCTTTGGCCGACCTTAATCTTGCGGCCGCGCGCAGGGCTTCGGACGCGACAGCATATGCTGCCGCTCTATCGTATATCGAGATAGCTCAGGGACTGCTAGGCGAGGATGCTTGGGAAACCAACTACGACCTAACAATCGAGTTATTTCGCCGGCGCGCCACGCTGGAATATCTAAACAGCAACTTCGACCGTTGCAGCGAGATCGTCGCCATTACCTTGAAACATGCTCGAACCGATCTCGAGAAGGCAGAGGTTTACTTCACACGTATCGCGCAACACACGCTGCTTGCGCAGTTCCAAGACGCCATCGCTGCCGGCCGCAATTCACTTGCGCTCTTGGGCGTCGATCTGGCTTCGGAAAACATTCAGCATGCCAGTCAGCAAGTAATGCTTAGGCTGGCGGAAAAGCTTGAGGGGCGCGATCCGGCATCGCTCATCGATAATCCCGACCTTGACAATCCGGCGATGGCTCTGGCGCAACGCTGCTTGCGGCATCTTGCGATCGCGGCGTTCCTTTCTAATCAGGAGTTGTGGCCGCTGATCGTCGGAACGTCTGTTGGCATCTCACTCCAATACGGAAATGCGCCGGAATCTGCCTTAACGTTCGCGAACTATGGACGGATTCTTGGCGCCTTCATGGGGCGCTACAAGGAGGGCCTTGAGTTCGGAAAACTGGGGCTGCGCCTCTGTGATCGATTTCAGCGCGGCGCAGCGACTGCGACTGTTTGCTTGGTACTAGGGCACGCGCTACTGCCTTGGGTGCAACACGTACGGCATGCGCTTCCGATCATCAACCGTGGCTATCAGGAGGGTCTCGACTCAGGAGACATATTGTGGGCGGGCTATTTGGTAATGTACCGTGTTTTGTTGGACACGTTCAGTGGAAGGCCCTTGGACGAAGTTCTCGACGGCATTCCCGATCAACTGGACTTCACGTCGCGGACGCAGAACACAGGCGCAGAAGCGGGCATTCTTGCGCACCAGATTGTGCTGTCCACATTGGCCGGTCGTACGGGATCGATCTCTAATTTCGCCGGCGCTAAAGTGGATGAGACAGCATTTCTGCGGTCGTGCGAAGAACGTCACCTCGCGATGGCGATCTGCTTCTATAAAATCCTTAAGGCTCAGGCGCTTTATCTGCTTGGACGACCAAGGGAAGCACTTAATGCGACTCATGAAATTGACGGCATGCTCAGCTATATCGTCAATCACCCCAACCTTGCCGATCGGTTGCTATTCCAGTCCCTATCTTTGGCGGCGCTCTGGGAAGGGACAGGGAGCAATCAAGAGCGGGCTGCGATGTCGCAGCTCCAAGCGAACCTCGCCCAGCTCAAGGTTTGGTCGGAAAACTGCCCGGACAACTTCCTTGCCAAACGGTTGATGGTGGAAGCCGAAATCGCACGTATCACGGGGGACGAAACTGCTATCGAACTCTATGATCAGGCTGTCGAGGCGGCGCACAAAGGAGAGTTCGTGCAGGATGAAGCGCTGGCCAACGAATTAGCGGCCAGATACGTGATGGAACGTCGTCCCAATTCCAGAGTTGGCGCGATGTACCTGCGCGATGCCCGCTACGCTTACCTGCTGTGGGGCGCAAAGCGGAAGGTAGACGAGCTCGAGATAGAATTCCCTTTGCTGCGTTCCGAACATCAAGACGCCCGTGGCCTCGACACCGTTCAGCCATCGACATTTCGATCGGACCCAGCGACCCTCGACCTCAATACCCTGATCAAGGCTTGTCAGATGATCTCCGGGGAGGTCGTGCTTGGGCGCCTGCTAGAACGACTACTCGGCATTCTCATCGAGAACGTCGGTGCCCAGCGCGGACTGCTATTACTCTCGCGGGAGGGTGATCTGTACGTGGAGGCCGAAGGCAGCATCATCTCAGACAAAATCGCAGCACTAATGTCGATCCCGATTGACTCATCAGACGGGTCCTCTCTGGTCCCAGCCGGCATCATACATTTTGCCGCCCGAACAAAAGAGCCAATCGTTCTCGACGACGCTCAACAAGATGAGCGCTTCATGACGGAGGCCTATATTCAAAACCGACAAACACGCTCCGTGCTCTGCCAGCCTATTGTCAATCAGGGCCAGCTGATTGGGTTGGTATACCTAGAGAACGACCTAGTTGCCGGAGCATTTACCAAGGAACGCAAGCAACTCCTGGCACTCTTGTCAGGGCAGATCGCTGTCTCGATCAAGAACGCGGAGCTGGTCGAGCATCTCGAAGAGAAAGTACGGGAGCGCACCGCTCAGCTGGAGCTTCGCTCGCAATTCATAGAACAAACTTTCGGCCGTTATATGTCGAACGAGATTGCGGAGAGCCTACTTAAGTCGCCTGAGGCATTAGATTTCGCAGGTCGCAAGAGGACCGTCACAATCTTGATGTCGGACCTGCGAGGCTTCACAGCCTTCTCCGAGACATTGCCACCAGAAACCATTGTTAGTTTACTTAACAATTATCTCAGCGAGATGATCACGGTAATCCAGAAGTACAATGGCACGATCGACTCCTTCGTTGGTGATGCGATTCAGGCGATCTTCGGAGCACCGTTACAGCGGCCTGACGACGCTGAGCGTGCGGTCGCCTGCGCGCTTGAAATGCAGATAGCGATGGCTCAAGTCAATGCATGGAATGTGCAGCAAGGTTTTCCAGAGATTGAAATGGGCATTGGCATCAACACAGGGGAGGTCGTCGTAGGCAATATTGGCTCACGCAAAAGAGCTAAGTATTCAGTTCAAGGAAGTAACGCAAATCTCGCGAGCCGGATTGAGGGACACACTGTGGGCGGCCAGATTTTGATCGCCGGTGCCACTCGCGAAGCCGTGAAGCAGCCGCTGACGATCCTCAGCACAATGACTATCGAACCGAAAGGCGTCGCGCGTCCGATCACAATCTATGAGGTTGGAGGATTGGCGGGTAGTTATGGGCTTACGCTGCCGCAACGTGACGTTCAATGGTCTTACTTGAAGCCCCCGCTGCCGATAAAATTCCGCTGGCTGATTGACAAAGAAGTCGTGGGAGAGGAGCACGACGGCTTGCTTGTTCGTCTTTCGACGTCGGGGGTTGAAATTCAATGTCGAACGTTACCGCCCAAATTTACGGACTTGAAGCTGCTGTTTAGACCTTCAGACATCCCGTTGATTGGTACAGGGATCTACGGAAAGGTTATCGGGCGATCCTCAGAAAACGGTTCGTTTGTGCTGCATTTCACGGCCGTCCCCCCCGAAGCTCGCAAGTATTTTCTTAGCCTCGGAGCAACTAACGCATAGCGAGGAAGGCGATGAGACGTAGGTCCCAATGCCTGTAGCCTGTCTCCGGCTAGCATAGTCTTAACACAACAATCTTCCAAAAGCCGAAAAAGTCAGTTGATTTCTCTGCACCCTGCTTAACCCGCAGGGTGAAGTGAAGCATCGACGCCCAGATGCTAAATAACAGCGCATCAAGAGCGCTCTCCCGATGGCCTGCAAATTAGGTGCGCATTCCAGGGATGGTGATCAGGCGTTCCAGACGATGGTGATCACGGATTCCAGATGATGGCGATCCCTGGAGACGAACACGGCTGACGAGCTTATTTGTGCTGGAAACGGCCTCCTCGTCAAGGCTGGGGGTTGGTTCGAAGATCGTTCCGGCGGTCCATGGGAGGGCCCCGCGCGCGGCGCGGAGTGCCCCCACGAGCGACGCAGCGACGCGCGCGGGAGGGGCCTGTGGGCCGGCGGGACGATCGTGCGCGAGGTGCTCACAGCTTTTTCTTTTCGCCGGCTTGGCGCCGCAGACTGTCGCCCTTGAGCTCGATGCGATGAGCATTGTGAATGATTCGATCCAATATCGCATCGCCGAGGGTGGGATCGGCAATGACATCATGCCATTGCGACACGGGCACCTGACTCGTGATCAACAATGATCCCTTGTCGTAGCGATCATCGACGATCTCGAGCAGATCACGGCGCTGGTCGGCGGTGAGCGGTTCGGGTCCCCAGTCGTCAAGGATGAGGAGGTTGACGCGCTCGAGGGCTGCGATCAGGCGGGCCAGACGGCCTTCGCCGCGCGCCTGCGCGAGATCTGCGAACAGGCGGGGTGCCCGTTTGTAGAGGACGGAAAAGCCGTCGCGACAGGCCTTGTTACCGAGCGCGCAGGCAAGCCAGGACTTACCTGTGCCGGTTGGGCCGACGATGACCAGGTGATTGGCATCCCGGATCCATTGGCAGGTGCCAAGGCTCTGGAAGAGCGAACGGTCGAGACCACGGGCGGTACGATAGTCGACATTCTCGATGGTGGCGGCTTGACGGAGCTTGGCGCTGGTCAAGCGACGCGTGATGCGACGGTTGTCGCGGGCGGTGACCTCGCGATCGACGAGGAGACCGAGCCAATCGGCGTTCGGCATCCCAGCTGCCTCGGGATTGTTCTGCAGTTCAGTGAGGCCATCGGCCATGGCGGCGAGGCCGAGGGCCCGCAAGCGATCGACGGTGGGGTGAACGAGCATGCTGATCTCCTGATCAATTGTAGTAACTGCGGCCGCGGATGTTGGCGTGGAAGAGAATGGGCGTCTCGTCGGTGGGCGGAGCGGCCCTGTCGGTGCCGTTCTTGAGGATGGCGGCGACCGATTTGTACGAACGGGCGTTGAGTAGAAGGGCACGGGCGCAGGCGGCGTCGACGCGCTCCTGACCGTAGCGCTTGACCAGCCCGAGAATGCCGATGGCGGAGCGGAAGCCCTGTTCCGGATGCGGTCGCGACCGCAGGATGACGTCGATCAGGGTGTCGACGTCGGGGCCGACCTTGGCGGCTTCGGAACGAATACGCTCATGCGTCCAGTCGCGATAACGACGATGCGAGCTCGGCATATGCTCGGCAATCGTCGTCGGGCGATGCGGCAGGGTGCTGCGCAGATGCGACGCCACCCGCTTGCCGCAGGAAAATCTCGACGGTCTTTTGGGTGACGCGGGTCTCGACCTCTTGACGCACGAGGTTGTGAGGGACGCTGTAGTAATGCTTGGCGATCTCGATGTGATAATCGAGGTTGACCCGGCAGCGCTTCCACTCGGCATACTGGTACGGTTCATCCGGCAAGGCAGTAAGCGCCGGACGATCGAGCTCTTCGAACAGGTCACGCCGACTTCGCCCCCAGCTCACGACCCGACCGAGATGACCGGCATGTACACGGCGATAGGTGTCGCCATGCCGGCGCAGAATATCGGCGATCTCGATGGCGGGCCTGTTGGAGCGGCTGTCATCACCCGCTTCCCGCCGCGGATCATCCAGGTGGCGTCACCTCCAGCGACAGGCGATCGAGCGGGCTCTGGGTCGCTCGGATCGTATCGGTGGCGACCTGCGTGTAGCGCGCCGTCGACGACAAATTGTTGTGCCCGAGCAAGACCTGAATGATCCGGATATCGGTTCCGTTCTCGAGAAGATGTGTCGCGAAGCTGTGGCGCAGCGTGTGCAGCGTGACGCGCTTGGTCAGGCCTGCAGCCTTCACCGCCGACCGGCAGGCGGCATGCAACACGGTCTGATCGATCGGATGATCTTCGTCACGGCCAGGGAACAGATAAAGCCGCGGCCGGGCGAGCCGCCAGTAGGTGCGCAGGATGCCCAACAGCTGGGGCGACAGCATCACGTTGCGATCCTTCGCGCCCTTGCCGTGGCGCACCTGGATGACGCCGCGGGCGCTGTCGATGTCTTCGATCCGCAGTCCCGCAACCTCCGAGGCCCTGAGCCCGGCCGCATAGGCCGTGGTGAGCGCGGCGCGGCTCTTCAGGCTCGATACCGCTTCAAGAAACTGAACCACTTCGTCGGCGCTGAGCACGACCGGCAGCTTGCGCGGTTCTCGCGCATAGGGAATGCGCTCTGGGATGAGCGCCTCGCCGAGCGTGACGCCGTAGAAAAACCGTAGCGCACAGACAATCTGGTTCAGCGCCGGCCATGATATGCCGGTCGAGACCAGATGCACCTGGAAGGCGCGGACGTCTTCCAGCTCTAACCGGTCAGGTGATCGGCCAAAATAGCGGCTGAACTTCGAAACCGCGCTGATGTAGGATCGCTGCGTCGCCGGCGACAGATTGCGGACGGTCATGTCTTCGATCATGCGGCGGCGAAGAGGGCTCAAATCGGCCATCTCGATACTCCTGTCTGAGGGGGTGGGCTCCAACACCCACATCCTCTCAGCCAGGAGGCGATCTACGCCACCTTGCCCCTCACGCCGCGGCAGCGGCTTCGTTCAATCCGTGATCACGATCGGCTGGAACACGCAAATTAGGCTCAGGGCTTGGGATCGGCCGATGCTTCTTGGCCGCGGAGCTGCGTCGCAACCGTCAACTCGCCGATCTTCATGCCCATATCTTTGCCCACCGCTGTCGAGAAGCGGTAGTGAAAGCCGGAATAGATGCGCGCATTGGCAACCTCTGCGCTGTAGTCCTGGAGCCGGGTCCATTTGCGGACAACGCCCGGTGCGGTAGGACTAGTCAGCGAGAACTCACCAAACTCGTCACCGACGATGTTCCGAAGTACCGTCGAGATCGCGGCGGAAGTGATGCAATGTGCGCATGGATACTCCGGATGCATCGGAGTATCGCCGAGTGGCAACCATGATTCTTCCCTGGGCGTTGCCGCATTCTGTGTGATATCAGCGTTGCGGATTGCCGTTATCGGGCGCCAGAAGTTGTAGTGATATTTCGCATCGAACACCGCGATGACGGCATCATTGCCGGCGATCGAGGCAAGCGCGAAGAGACGAGCGCAATCAACCACATCCATGTTCTTAGCCGTCGCGGCTTGCCGGACAATTGGATTGTAGGTGCGAGGTCCCACCAGGAACCAGAATCGTCCAATTGCAGTCTGCTCTGCCGTCCGAACGGTGCTGGTACGACCGCCAATTTCACGAATCTCGTTGACGTCTCTGGTCCACGTCTCGGAATCCAACGCAGGGGGTGGCCCCGGACGGAACTGCGAGCCAGATGTCATAGCCCAAGGCTTCGAAGCGCCAATTGCGGAGAAGAGGGGTATGAGCGTCGGCACGTACACGCCGGGCCTAGTGAAGGGGCGGTAGTTTTCCTGTGCGTTCGTACCGTCGCTTTCCCGTAACGCGATCACACCGTTAGCGGCTTCTTTCCCAAGTGCAATGCCTTTCGCCTTTCCGTCCGTTTCCGGAATGCCGGAAAGCGAAGCCGCAAGGGCTGTATCAAGCACATTTCTTTGATCTGGATAAATCGAAAGCAAAATCTCGTAGGCTGCCGTAGCCGCGGCCGCTTCCTTGGAGGTTGAGTGATCCGCTGAAAGCGACAGCTTATATGGTGCATATCTTCGTTCTATCGCGTTCACCGCTTCGAACATGGCAATGTGGAGCATTGACATTGCCCGGCTCTGCTGCGCAGGCGGAACCTGTCTTTCCGCGGCAATGGCGTCGCCTTTCGCATTCCAGTCCATGATGACATCGGCATAAGCGGTTCGGACGAAGACCGCGGCGGATGCAATTGCGAACAATAGTATGAGCTTAGTTGCAAACAACGTTTTCATCTTCGTACTTCTCCTTTGAATCAGAGCTATGCGGACCCAGTACGTGCCGAAGAACGAGGAAACGAATTGAAAAGTATCAAACGAACTTGAGCATGTATTGTGAAGTAGCTTACAATCCAGTTGCTCGCGACTGCAGAAGCTTTCGCATCGATCGCGGCTCAACTGAGCCGAATAAGTAGGCCTTCCTGACCTTCCAGCAAAGCCGGACGATAATAACTGCCAGCCAAATGTAAAAGTCATAAACGGTGAGGCACCGCAGCAAACACTTTTTCACCTTGTGTCAATCGGCCCTTTAATTGCGGATTGATGTCAACTCTCGTTTTGAAGCCATTCGGCAAGACGGTAGCGCTCGGCCCGTCGGAGCGGGTCGGGGTTGCGGAGACGGGACGAGCGCGGCTGGTAGATCGATAGCCAGCTCGGTAGTATTGGTCGATTAGCCCTCACCCAAATTTCAACAATCCGCTGCCCTCGCTGAGGTCATGGTCCTTTCCGAGGTCGCAAGCGCCTCATGATGATGTCCGGATCGGGTGCCTCATCGTTTGCAACGGCGTGCGGACGAGCCGCCACCAGCCGATTGACCGAGGTCACCACGACCACCGTCCCAGCGGGACATCGCCGGCCCGGCGGACCGGGCCAGAAGCTTACAAAATAAGGTCAGGCCGGCGCGTGGCCCCAGTCGAACGACGTTCCATCGACCCAAATGCAGTGGAGGATCACTGCGATCTTGCGGGCAATGGCGACCTTTGCCTTTTTCATACCGATCCGCTTGGCGAGCTTCATGCCCCAGGCCTTTAGCGAAGACCACTTTTTGGTTCGATAAAGAAGGACAGTGGCGGCCTCGAACAAGTAAGTTCGGAGAAGCCGGTCGCCCCATCGAGATATCTTTCCGGTGGTGTCGGTTTCGCCGGATTGGCTGCGCCTCGGCGTAAGGCCTAGGTAGGCGCCGACCGTCGAAGCCGATCGGAAGCGCGAGGGGTCATCGATCGTGTGGCGGAACGTTAGGGCCGTCACGACACCGACCCCCGGGACCGTCATCAGGCGACGCGTCGTCTCGTCCAGCTTTGCCAACCGGCGGACCTCGTTGTCAAACTTACCTTGTTGTTGACAAACGTTCTCATGGATCGAGAGCAGCGGCGATATCACGCTGAGAAGCAAATGATCGACGCCCAAGAGTTCGCTGACCTGGTTGCGGAACTGTTGGCCGATCGCGCGAGGGAATAGCAATCCACATTCCTTGATCAAGCTGCGAACCTGGTTCTCGATGTCTCGGCGCATGGACACTAGCCGAGATCTGGCGACAAGGATCGCTCGGATCTTCTGGCTTTCCTCACTTTTGACTTTGACCTCTCGATACCATCCAACCCGCACCAGTTCGGCAAGGCCTCGCGCATCATTCTGATCGCTCTTGTTCATTCGGACCGACAAAGCTGCGTGCGCATGCCGAGCGTCGATGCAGACCACCGGCAGCTCAACCCTGCGGAGTTCATGCCATAGCCAACTCGCCATCGCACCGGTCTCGAAGCCGATACGCTCGGCATGAGGCGCATGTTTGCCAAGCAGGTCAGTCAAGGCACCAGGATTAGACTTGGCTTTTCCTTCGAAGATTACTTGACCAGTCTCGTTGACAACGCACACAGCGGTTTCTCTCTGTGAGACGTCCAGCCCGACGTACTGCTTCATGGGAGCTCCTTCGAATCATTTGATTGCGAGGGCTCAACGATAACGGAGGTTGTCTGCCACGAGCGCCGACCGCAATTACGTCATCGTTTGCAAATTTGACCCCTCATCGGCGTCCAAATTTTGGACGCCGATCCCCCGGCTTAGGGGGTCAATATTGGGCTCTGACTCACTTTTGATGAAGTTCAAGCGCCGGCTCGCGTTGGTTTCACAAAGGAATCAACATGATGCGGCAAGCCCTACGTCCGTCGGCCCTGGTCCCTCGCGGGTTTGACGTGGAAAGCGCCTTCTGTGACGGCACCACGACCGTGATCACCGTGCGTCCCACGAGTAGGACGAGTCTCTGTCCCGGATGCGGGGCCAGTTCTAGGCGGATCCATAGCCGATATCAGCGACGCCTTACCGATCTGCCGCTGGCGGGGCGGCAGGTTCGGCTTGTGGTCGTGGCGCGTCGCTTCCGCTGCGAAGTGGTTCTGTGCGGTCGACGTATTTTCTCCGAGCGCTTCGATGACGGCGCTGTGGCACCGTGGGCGCGGCGAACCGCGCGGCTCGATTTGGTCGTCCATCATCTTGGCCTTGCCTTGGGTGGCCGCCCAGCGGCGAGTTTTGCCCGCCGACTTATGTTGCCCGTGAGCAATGATACGTTGCTTCGGGTCGTTCGAAGGCGCGGGTGTCCGCCCTTTGCTGCACCAAGCGTTATAGGCATCGATGACTGGGCTTGGCGGCGCAACCAGCGTTACGGAACAATCGTCTGCGACCTGGAGCGGCGACGACCGATCACACTCTTACCCGACAGAGAACCTGCCACCGCGCAGGCCTGGCTCGCGGGCCAGCCGCAAATCACTGTGGTCGCGCGCGACCGCGGCGGCAGTTACGCCCTTGCTGCCGCCAAGGCACTCCCTCACGCCACCCAGGTCGCTGACCGTTGGCATCTCATGGAGAACGCCAGCCACGCTTTCCTCGATGCGGTTCGCAAATCCATGCACCGGGTCCGCGCCGCGGTCGGCTCCGCCACCATAAATCCCGACTTGCTGACCGCCGCCGAGCGCATCCAGTATGAGGGCTATCTGCGACGTGAGGACACCAACGCGGCAATCCTCAAGCAGGCTGAGGCGGGCGTCTCCATTAAGGAGATCGTGCGGCTCACCGGACATAGCCGGGGCCTTGTTCGCAGGGTGCTGCGAGGTCAGCGAACCGATGTGTTCAGAGTTCGCGAGAGCTCGCTCGAACCCCACCTACCATGGCTCGACGCGCAGTGGGCTGCTGGTCATCGTAACGGCGCCGACCTGTGGCGTTGCCTCAAGGCGCAGGGATTTAGGGGCTCGGTGCGGGTTGTTACAGAGTGGGCGACACGCCGTCGGCGCGCCGAAACGCCCAATGCTCAGAGCCTACAGCGCGTGCCGTCCGCAAGAACTATCGCCCGCTTGATGACCAATGGCCGCGATACGCTATCGAAGTCAGACACCGTCACCATCGCGGCGATCGAGCAAGGCGTTCCTCTCCTGGTAGAAGCTCGAGAAGTCATCGCCGCTTTCCATACGATGATCCGTAAGAAGGCCCACGCCGATCTTGACCCATGGCTGGAACGCGCATGCGCGAGCCTCGTCGTGTCCTTCGCCAATGGCGTCACCAAGGACAAAGCCGCCATCAGCGCTGCGATCACGACGTCTTGGTCCAACGGACAGACCGAAGGCCAGATCACCAAGCTCAAGCTCGTTAAGCGTCAAATGTACGGGCGTGCCAAGCTCGACTTGCTTCAGGCTCGCCTAATAGGGGCCGCTACATGACCACGGCTGCACCAAAGTTGCGTCAGAGCCAATATTGCAGGCCGAATGACATCGTAGCTTTTGTGTCGCTGGCAGCGATGCTCGCGAGTGACGCGGCCTCTCGCGACCGGCCGCCGCACCATCCACGAATGCGATGAGCACAGCTGGGCGAAGGACCTGCCGATCCGCATGCCCGCGAGCATGCTCTGGACGTCTCATCTCTGCGGACGAAGCCGTCGTGAAGGTTCGTGCCGCGCTGGATTCGGTGGGCGACACCTGTCCGGAACGACCGCCGGAAGGCGGTTGACGCGAGACGACCCGTCGCAGAACGATGGCGCCGAGGTCCGCTCTGGCTCTGATAACGGCAAGTTGGGGCATCTTACGCTATGTCGAAAGTAGGCCAATAGGGCGCATCCCCATCATTTATCACCTGCTACGCGTCGCGGTCAGGTTTGTGGGTGGCGACCGGATAGCTGTGACAGCCGCGACTTTATTCTTTAACAAAGATATGAGATTTTATCTTCCACTGCCCGTCGGGTTGGCGTTCAATCAGTCTCACAGTGCTGCCGGAAATTGGCGCCGCCTTCTCATTCACCACTAACGTGGCCGTGAAATGCGACGTGGTATAGGCATAGTTGCCGATGGGTAGCACCTCCACAAGCTCAAGCTTGTGATCTCTGACGCTTCTTCCCCGCCCAGCGAAGAAATCACGGATTGCGAGAGGGCCAGTGACCGGCTGCGCGCCAGGCGGCAACAATCTACCGTCAACTGCATACAATGGTAATAGAGCATCGAAATCCGCGTCGTTAATGGCGGCATCCCATTGGGCGTTCATCGACGTCAGCTTATCTGCAAGCGGATCCGCCAATGCTTGACTGGCATGGCTGACTATCAGAATAAGTGCGAATGAAGCGAGTGATATGCGAGTCATCTTTGCCTCCATTAGCTGAGATACTCAGCGCGTGAGCCTATTCGCAGCTACTGCTGGGGGAAGCGCTAGTCCAAAAAATGGACTGGAGATGGTGTTCTCAGCTGGCCAGGACTTGATCTGCGGCACGCAGGCGCCTCATGGCATATTTGCTGCGCGGGAACCAAGCCGGCATGCTCTTCACAAGATGGTTAGGACCGTCGATCTCAAGCTTGCCGAGCTCATGTGCCCGTAGCAGCGGCTGGTCGCCAATGAAAACCTGTACAAGCGTCACCATGCGCGCATAGAGGCTGATATCGACCTCGAAGCCGGGATCATTCCAGCAGAGATCGGCTTCCTTCCTCTTCACAACAAACCACCAGCGCTTCTGCCGGGCGTCCGCAATCTCGATGTACAGCACAAAGTCGCATGGAATGTGCTTCAGATCGAACGAGCGGCGCATATTCCACATGAGCCGGCCGGCGTGGAGTTCGTTGGGCGTGAGCTGGCTTCGCGCCCATTTGTGGCCCCAATAGCCCATTGCATCAATGATCGGCCAGGCTTCCCTGGCCGCCTGGGTTGGATGGTACTCCCAATGCCCAATATCGTCTGATTGGCGTGAGACTAGCCCCGCTGCTTCTAGCGTTTGCAGGCGCTTGGAGAGGAGGGTTGGCGACATCTGGGGGATGCCGCGGCGAAGCTGGTTGAAGTGGTGAGAACCTAGCAATAGCTCGCGCAGCACCAGCGGAGTCCATCGCTCCGTGAGAATTTCCGCAGCTTTGGCTACGGGGCAGAATGATCCATAGCCTTTCATGCGAGGACTCTATCATCACGAGGGTCAGCCCGGTAGTTCAGTTCGAACTAATCGTGGGCGCGCGCGACGGTAGAGATGCTCTCGGGGTGAGCGAGATTTTTGCGACAGTTCAACTGTCGCAGTTTGATGGTCTGCCACGCAGAGCGCTAATCTCTTAGGGGGCGCTTGCATCGCATCTGGGCGCAGCAGAAACGCTGCAAATGCGATTCCTGGGAATCCGCAATAGCTGCCGTGTCCCATTGGGCTGACTGCTCCTGCACTAGTCAGCTTAGGGTCACAAGCGGCGATCGGCGCTCGGCTGCTAACTTCTGGTCTACCCTCGTGAGCCGACATCCAGCGGCCCGTCTCAACAGAAAAGATGGGCCAAAACCAGATCGCCGGGTTGCTCATTTCTTCATTTCACCGCGCATCAGGACTGACTTCAGTTCGCTGAGGCAAAACTCAAAAACAGCATTGACGCGCGGTATCCTGCGAAGATCCCGGTGTGTAAGAAGGAACATTGGATAGTCTAATTCAGGAAACGGGCCAAGTACACGGACAAGATCGTCGTCCGCGGCTGCATAAGCTGCCGGCAAGGGAGCGATACCGGCGCCAGACTTGATTGCCAGATGCACACTGGGAATATTGCTGCATCGCGCCGCGACCCTTGCGTTTGGCGCGTGCATCTTCATCCACCGCGCCGCCGGTAATCTCTCAACCTCATCAACCAGTTCGACAACGCTAAAGCCTTTGATGTCGGCAGGCGTGGCCGGCCGGCCGTGGCGTTCGATAAATGAATGGCTGGCGTAAATTCCCCAGGGGACCTCGGCAATTTTTCGCCCGACCAGCGCAGGGTCGTCATCAAGGCTTCCGCCTCGGATTGCAATGTCCGCCTCGCCCTTGGAAAGATCGAGTTTGCGCTGATCCATGATCAACTCGACTGTGATGCCAGGATTTTCCAAATGAAAGGTATCAAGGAAACCAGACTTGATGATGCGCTGCCCCACCGTCACGTGGCTCGTGAGCTTGACCAGCCCAGCCGCACGCTTATCTAGCGAGGCCGATTGTCGTTGCAGCGTATCGACGGTCGTTTCAACTTTCTCTGCATGGGCCAACAGCTGTTCGCCATGGGATGTCAATCGGTATCCCCCCGCCTGTCGTTCAGCAAGCGAGCAATCGAGAGCCGCTTCGAGAGCCCTTAGACGCCGCTGGACGGTCGACTGATTCACTCCCAAGGCTTTTGCGGCCATCCCGGTGCTACCACCGCGCGCGATCGCCAGAAAATAACGAAGGTCGTTCCAATCGAACATCTGCCTATCCGCATTTTTGCTGAACCGTCGCGCAAACTCGCGGCTCCCGTGCCACCGGACCTCATGCTACACCGCATCTGCATCGGCCGAGGGCGAATTGTGCTGATATTTGCCCAACGAAGGAGCGGAAATGAAACAAATCAATGCTCTTGCCGCCCTTGCGGTCGGTTCCACGTTTGGGACAGCATCAATGTCGGGTGCACAGCAAACCGGCGGCAACGAAGATGAAACGGCCATTCGCAAAATCATTGTAGAAATGACCGAAGGTTTCAACAATCACGACGGAAAAGCTGCTGCTCGCATGTACACCCCCGACGCCCGATTTGTCAGCGTCCGGGGTGACATGATGAACGGCCAAGCCGGAATCGAAAGGGGGTTGTCGGCAATACTCTCGGGCCGGGCAAAGAACGCAACGCAGCGAACGATGGATGTCACGGTTAGGTTCATACGGCCCGATGTTGCACTCGCGAATGTCACCAACGAGCTGAGCGGTCTGGCTGCTCCGGACGGACATGTCTTGCCTTCGCAACAGGAGCTAAGTCTGCGCGTCTTCGTGAAGGACGCCGGGGCATGGCAGGTCGCAGCGTTCCACAATACGCTGGTTGCACCTTTCTCGCCTCCTCCTAGATGAGAAGTCTCTCGTCAATACGCTTTACGCCTTCGTTTCGAGCCGGTTACTCTATTACCTCGTCCGCGCGTCCCAGCAGCGTCGGCGGCATGGCTAGTCCAAGGATCTTTGCTGTCTTTAAGTTAACTGCAAGTTCAAATCGGATCGGCTGCTCCACCGGGAGGTCTCTGGCCTTAGCTCCTTTGAGGATTTTAGCAACGTATCCGGCGGATCGGCGGTACATTTCAGGAAAACTAGGACCATAGGATATCAGACCGCCATCGCGAGTGTAGACAACGGCTTCCCAGATCGAGGGCAAACGATATTGGGAGCACAGGTCGATTAGCCGCTTGCGGTTGAAGTTGAAAAATGGTGACGCCAATCCTGCGACGCCATCGACGTTTTGCCGCAAAGCCTCGGCGAATATATCAGCAAGGTTGTCGACGTCGGCTACCTGACTAACCACTATTTCGACCCGTAACCTACTCGCGCTGGACTTCGCTTGTTCCAAGCCAATGGTGGAGCCCATGGTCGGGTCATGTAACAGCATGACCTTTCTGGTACTTGGCACACCCTCCTTCAAGATTTCCAATCGCTTGCTCTCGAGATCGGTGCCAATCATAGAAAGGCCGGTGATATTTCCGCCAGGCCGCGCTAGACTTTGTACAAATCCATCACTGATCGGATCGCTCAGAATGGCGAACACAATCGGCGAACTAACTTTGGCCTCAAGCAATGCTCGCAGCGGCTGCGGTCCAGCTGTGACAATCACACTGACATTTCGTTTTGCCAAATCCACCGCGTGTTGCCGTAGCCGATCCGCATTACCTTCACCCCACAAGTAATCTACCCTGATGTTCTGGCCATCGATCAGTCCATTTTCTATCAGCCCCACTTTGAACTGCTCGATTTGACGAGGATCAAGGGACGCTGGACTAGACGCTCCGAGATAAGCGATGCGGGAGACGGGTACAGCCTTCTCCTCGGATTGTGCCGTGCGTGGCCACACGATCAACGTGCCGCCCGCGAGAGTAATGAAATCACGTCGTCTCATGCGCTAGTTCCAGGGCTTAGGGGGCCACGTTAGTCGCTCTTGCAACCTCGCGAAAGGACGAAGGCCGCAACGGGTCAAGGGCGTCGGCCGGGCCAAGAAACGGCGGCTTCCGGTCTATCCGGACATGCCGACCTTCTCAGAGGTGCGTCGAACTTCGCATCTGGGCTGTGTCGCGCTCAATCGGCTCGCTTGAAGGCGGCCTCCACCGAAAGGTCTGCTAAGGGCAAATCGCGTTGGGGTGGCGCTCAGGGAAAACTTCTAGTCCGCTCCAATTAGCGGACATGAAGCTGCACGCGTCAACGGAAGCGATGGGCCACTTTCGGACTCATGCGTCGCAACAAAAAGCGCCTTCAATATCGCCCCTCCAATCAGCAATATCCGGGATATATTCGGGGGATACTGACCGCGTTGTGAGAGATGATCCAATGGAGCCCATCAGTGCAGATCTTTCCACGATACTGAACCGCATCCTTGATACGGCGGCAGATAATCTCAGGATTGCAAAGATTCTCGTTCAAATGGGGCTTGATCCCAACAACATCACCTACGACGCACTGTTTGATCGGCTGCTGGAAATTGTGTTGGCCAACATCACACTCGCCAACATGTTTGCCTTGGTCGGCGCAATCTTCTTTGTCGCTACCTTGCTGATGCAGAGAATGGTGCCGCTGCGGGTCACGAATATGGTCGGCTGTGCATTCTTCGCAACCTCTGGCGCGCTTTCCGGAAGCGTCGCCACCTTTCTGCTTTATCTACTGTTGCTACCGGTCAATGCCGTTCGTCTCCGTCAACTGCTCAGGCTTGTTGAGAAGGCACGTAACGCGATGCAAGGCGACATGTCGATGGAATGGCTCAAACCGTTCATGATCGAACGCAGATATCGCCGTGGCGACCGATTGTTTAGGAAGGGTGATGCGGCGGCCGAAATGTTTCTCACCGTCACCGGCAAGTTTCTCGTCAAAGAAATCGGCGTCGAGCTTCCGCCAGGGCGGCTCATGGGAGAACTTGGCTTTCTTGCGCCCGATAAGCGACGAACCGGAACGGTCGAGTGCATAGAAGACGGACAAGTCCTGACTATAACTTATGAAAGGTTGCTTGAAATCTACTTTCAAAGTAATCAGCAATTCGGCTACTACATCCTCCGCCTCACCAGTCAGCGTCTGCTGGAAAACAACCAGCGCCTCCAGGAAAACATCTCACGGCTGGAAGCAACTCTCGCGCAAGAGAAAGCGGCGCGACAGACTCCAGCCGCGGATGGCACGGCTTGAAACTTGGCTCTTGATTGCTCGACTATTGGTGACAGAACTGTCCGACCCGGTGAAGGTCTCGCGACGCAACGACGTCCGCTCGGGGGCATTCGAGTCGGTTTGGCGCTCGGATGCAAGCTTCCGAGCTACCCTGTGAGCCGACATATAGCTGCACCACGGCAACGGAAGCGATGTGCCAACAGGCGACTTGGCCAATGACATTTACGCTGCGTTGGAGCATCATCCCGCCCCTGCGCGATCAAAGTAGGGGTTGGGGCCAATCAGAAAAGGGACCGGCGGGACGACACGTAAGCTCCCAATGGGTGTTATCGCCGACGTTCTCGTGAATCCAATCGATTTCGACGCTCTTGGTAAGCCGATCAATCCGGCCGGAAACGTTCGGCCCCCCATTCGCGTACTGACTGCTGAATCCGACCAGCAAGGGGGTGACTTTCGTGATCGGTACGACGTTATCGAGGAACGACACCGTTTGATCGTCCCCGCTCACAATGATGCTGAGATTGGTGACGGGCGCGAACTCCAACTCTGCTCCGGATGTAACCGCTAACCTACTCGTTCCTGCAACGCAAAGTCTTCTTCGAGCTTTGCTACTGCGGACTGCAACAAGGAAAGCAACGGAACCAAACACATTAACCTCATCGACGACAGACCCTCGTTGCTGTGTCAGATGTTATCTTCACCGGTTGAGATCATAGCTGCCGAGACCTCCAGCGCAAACCCGGCTTTGGGTCAAAATGCGTAGAACTCAGCCTGAGCAAATCTGGTCCGCCGTGCCTCAATAAGCGGACCACTGTCAAGGGTGCAGCGACTTCGCCGGCCAACAGAGGCTGACCCCAGCAGAATCAGCGCGGACCTCGAACGATCATGTGGGGTCAACGTTAAAACCCATATTTCACACAGTGAGACTCCATCTATTCAGTGACGCTTCTTCATCGCGTGTTCCAAACCCTGGCGAAGAGACGCCGGTGTGTAGGGCTTCGCGATGAATATCGCGCCCAATCGCGCGGCTTCAGATTTCACTCCGCTGTCACCTGTCGCGAGAACTAGGCAAAGATCGGGCCGGCGCGCGTAGACGTCCCTTGCGAGCTGCAGACCGGAAACTCCAGGGAGGCCGACATCCGTGAGTAAGATGTCTACGGGCTGCTCATCCAGGATCTTCAGGGCCTCTTGAGCCGTGCTGGCCTTTGTTACCTTGCATCCGAAATCGCACAGCATCTCCGTCGTCGTCAGGCGGATGAGGTCGTCGTCTTCGACGAGCAACACGGTCGCGTCCTTGAAAGTCTTTTCGTTGGCCGAGTGTTGCGATCCCTGAGCGACGCGCCTTTGAGCTTGATTGGCCAACACGTGTCTGATTTTCCGAGCGAGTGACTCGCGCGTGTAAGGCTTGGCCAGGAGCTCCACTCCGGGATCAAGCCGCCCGCCGTGCACGATGGCGTTCTGAGTATAGCCGGATGTGAAAAGCACGGCGACGTTGGGCAAACGTTCCTTGGCTTTTCGCGCCAAGTCCGGGCTGCGCAGGCTGCCCGGCATCATGACGTCGGTGAAGATAAGGTCTATCGGAATGCCGCTGTCGACGACGACGAGAGCGCTCGCCGCATCTCGCGCCTTGACCACGCGGTACCCTAGCTCGGTGAGCATCGATACCGCGACTTCGCGAACCTCGTCGTCATCCTCAACCACGAGGATGGTTTCCTCTCCGCCTTTAATCTCGTCGGACGTAGCCCCGACCAAAGTGTCTTCGCTGGCCACCTCTCGCGGGAAGTACAGCTTCACGGTGGTTCCGGCACCTACTTCGCTGTAGATTTTGATGTGTCCGCCGGACTGCTTGAGGAAGCCGTAAACCATGGCGAGGCCCAGTCCGGTGCCCTTGTCCTCCGCCTTGGTTGTGAAAAATGGCTCATAGACCCGTTCGAGGATGTCCGGCGGAATGCCGGTGCCCGTGTCGGTGACCGCGATCATCACGTATTGTCCCGCAGACAATTCATCCTGCTGCCGGACATATTCGTCGTCCAGGAAGGCGTTGCTTGCTTCAATCGTCAGCCGGCCTTCGCCGTTCATCGCGTCGCGAGCGTTGATCGCGAGGTTCAAAACCGCATTCTCCAGTTGATCCGGGTCGACGAGACTATTCCATAGCCCACCCGCCACTACCGTCTCGACTTCGGTCTCCCCACCCAAGGCGCGACGAAGCATCTCATCCATGCCTCTGAGCAGACGGCCGGCGTTCACCACTTTTGGCTCCAGCGGCTGTCGCCTCGCGAAGGCAAGCAATTGCGAGGCAAGTTTTGAACCGCGGGCAACACCCGCGAGGGCGCTTTGGACCCGCATTTCGGCCCGGGCATTGCCTGCGATATCTTTGCTCAGCAGTTGCAGATTTCCACTGATGACCTGCAGCAAGTTGTTGAAGTCGTGGGCGACGCCGCCGGTGAGTTGCCCGATCGCCTCCAGCTTCTGCGAACGGATCATTGTCGTTTGTGCCGCCTGGAGTGCGGCTTCCGCCTCGCGGCGTTCGGTGATGTCCCGTGTCACCTTGGCGAAGCCGAGGAGATTGCCGGCGTCATCCCGGATGGCGTCGATCACGACGTGTGCCCAGAACACAGTGCCGTCCTTTCGGACCCGTTGACCTTCGTGCTCCCAGCGTCCGTTTCGGGTTGCCGTCTCCAGGCCGATACGCGGAAGCTCGACGGCACGGTCGGCTTCCGTGTAGAAGTCGGAGAAGTGCCGGCCAATGATCTCTTCAGGGGCATAGCCTTTGATGTGCTGCGCACCGGCATTCCAGCTTGCCACGTGACCGCCGGCATCCAGCATATAGATGGCATAGTCGGTAACGCTTTGAACTAGCAATCGGAACTGTTCTTCGCTTTCGCGAAGTTTCGTCTCGGCGGCTTTTCGCTCGGTCAAGTCGCGGGTGATTTTGGCGAAGCCGACGAGGTCCCCCTCAGGCGAGCGGATCGCGTCTATGACAACATGGGCCCAGAAGTGCGTGCCGTCTTTGCGGACGCGCCAGCCTTCGCGCTCGAAGCGACCGGTGCGCTCGGCCTCCGCCAGCGCCTGTGCAGGGACATTCTGCGACCGCTCAGCGTCGGTATAAAAGGTCGAGAAATGGCGACCGATAATCTCATGCGCCTCATAGCCCTTGAAGCGCCTGGCGCCAGGGTTCCAACTGGTCACGCGACCCTCGCGATCCAACATGTAGATCGCGTAATCGGTGATCGCCTCGACGAGGAGCTGGTAGCGGCCGTCGCTGGCTTGTGCGGCTTCGAAGCGGTTTGAGGTGTCCATACGAATCCTATCCCGCCCCAGTGTGGGTTGGGACACAGTCTACTGAAACACGGCTCAATCGATTCGGTTCCATTGAACCGCGGCGCCACTATCGAGAGCCGGACTGAACAGTGCGGAGCGGCCCTCAGCCGTCCCTGACAGTCGGGCCACATTACCAGGCGCTCGACCGATTTACCGCCAGTTACCGCAAAACGATCGAACCCCACCATCAGGCCTGCGATGTGCCCGCGGACACCAGCTCACTATCACCGTTGAATGTCCGCTTCGGTTCAAAGGCTGCCCCTGGGCAGCTCGCATCGCTTGCCGGCTCATCTACCGAGAGCAGACGACACTGCGCACCGAGCTAAGGTCAGTCACGGGCCAAGAGGCGACAGCCTATGGCGCGTTGCCGGTTGGCGTACCAGCATTCAATAGTTGGGAAACGGCGGTCACAAGCTGAGCAGGAGCGAACGGTTTTGTGAGAAGCACGCTATTCGGCACGCCCTTCGATGACCAATCTTCGGCCGCTTTGCCCGTCATGTAGATTATTGGCAGCGCGGGATCGATCTCTCGCGCCAAGCGGGCAACGTCCCACCCCTCCATTTTGCCGGACAGATGTATGTCGCTGACAACTGCGCGAAACGTCTTGTGGTTTAGGGCGGCTACCGCTTCCTCGCCTGATGCAAAAATGCTGACTTCAAACCCGCCTTCCGTCAGAGCCTCCTCGACGATGCCCTGAATTAACTGATCATCCTCGACGAGCAATATCGTCGGAAGTGCCTGCACTTGTTCCACAGCATTTTCCACCCTGCCTGATCGTCAAGCAATATTGACGTCGGGATGTGAAGTCCGTTGAACGGAATGTGTTCCGATAAATCGTTGCATCAGGACCAAGCCGCTCGACAGCGTCCATCAAACCAAGGCAGTTCCACTCTGGGTCGCAAGTGGCGGTCGAGGCAAATTGGGCTCGACGTCCGGTTTTGCGGCGAGAGCAGACATGATCTTGGCTCAAGCATTCTTCGGCTGAGGGCTAGACCGAGACATGCTCCAGACAGCGGCTCAACGACCGCAAACGATTTCCACAAACCCCGCCAGGTTTTCAAGAGAGGATGCCATCCCTAATTCATGATCGGCTCTGCTTATGCCTTGCGGCACGTTCTCTGCGACGACGCTCACAAGCGTCTTTTCGCCCCACGGGTGAAGAAACCAGCTCATTATCATAGTGCCCGCAAATTCAGGTCGGTCGGACACAAAATCGATAGCTTGAACAATGCTTCCATCCGGCACAAGCCTGAGGAACCGCCCTGATACGACGTCCGTCCGAGACGACGATTTTCCGATATCATTGTTGAACGACAAGACAATTTTAAAGCATCCCCCCTCCCGCGCTTCGAACTTTTCAACGTTCGCCACAGCGCCTGCAGGCGCAATCCACCGCATCAGTTTTTCCGATTGAATGCATGCATCGTAGATGCAAGCCGAATTGGCGGAGATCAGGCGCGAGGATGCGTGTGTCCGGTCGGTGTCGTTCATGGCCGCTCCCTGCTTGAACGCCTCAAGTCATCCTATCCATCCAAGACGGTTCAAACGGTCGCATCCCGACAAGCCGATCTTGATTTCTATTTTGAGGGTAGCGGCCAACCAGATATGGAACTCCATTTGCGCAAATTAGCCCGCCATGCCTCAGCGGACCTCAACGGTGCACTGCTACTTCGCCGATGGGCCGAAGCCGTCCATCCCGCTCAAGGTAGGAGACATCCGCTTGGCGTTAATGGATCGACGTTTACCCTGTGGTTTGGACATGGTCACGGCAACCACGTCGGGATCGTCCGTTCCTTGGCGAAATCCTGATGGAAGAGATCGTACCCGCGCCCCTGCTCCACCACCGCCTTCATGGACGGCGGGCGATTCGCGAGATCGTAGAATCCCAGCGAGGTCTGGAAGATCCCTTGCCAAGTCGCGCCCGCTCGCGGCTAGTCAGCGCCGCCGGGCGACCCACATTCCGAGCACGAACGCGACGGCGAGCGATTGCAGCGGGGCTTTGAGGGTCACCTTGCGGAGGCGATCCGCCCAAACGAGGGCGGCATCCTGCGAGGGCGACTGGGCCGGCCGCCGGCGCGCATCAGCCGTCTGCTCTAGCCCGTTCGTCAGCCCGGACGCTTCGGTCATCGCGGAGGTTTCGTTCATTTCCATGCGGATCTCCTGCTTCGGCGTCAGGCCGACTTTCGCCGCGTCCCTGCTGCTGGCTTCTTCGCGGCGGTCTCCTTGGCGGTCTTCTTGCCGGCGATCGGCATTAGCATTTCCTTCTGGCCAGCTGCCGCCTTTTTCGCCTTCGTTGCCGGCTTCTTGGAAGACTTGGTCTCGGCCGCAGCGCCGCCCACGCTTCGGCGGAGCGCTTCCATCAGATCGACGACATTCTCGCCTTTCGGCCGGTCCTTCGCCACGATCGGCTTGCCGGCGCGCTTCTGGTTGATGAGATCGACCAGGGCGGTTTCGTACTGGTCCTCGAACTTGTCGGGTTCGAAATTGCCGGCCTTCTGCTCGACGATATGCCGGGCGAGATCGAGCATGTCCTTGGTGACTTTGACGTCCTCGATCTCGTCGAAATATTCGGCCGGATCGCGGACTTCGTACGGGTAGCGCAGCAGCGACCCCATAAGGCCCTTGTCGAGCGGCTCCAGCGCGATGATGTGCTCTCGGTTGGTCAGCACCACGCGCCCGATCGCGACCTTGTCCATCTCGCGGATCGTCTCGCGGATCACCGCGAAAGCATCGTGGCCAACCTTGCCATCAGGTCTGAGGTAATAGGGGCGGATTAGGTAGCGCGGATCGATGTCGGTCTTGTCGACAAACTCGTCGATCTCGATAGTCCGGGTCGATTCCAGGGCGACGTTCTCGAGCTCTTCCTTGGTCACCTCGATGAACGTGTCGGTGTCCACCTTGTAGCCCTTGACGATGTCCTCGTTGGGCACCTCGTCGCCCGTGTCGGCGTCGACCTTGAGGTACTTGATGCGGTGGCCAGTCTGCCGGTTGAGCTGGTTAAACGAGATCTTTTCGCTCTCCGAGGTCGCCGGGTACAGCGCCACCGGGCACGTGACGAGCGAGAGTCGCAGGAAACCTTTCCAGTTCGCTCGCGGGGCCATGATTACGCAAAACTCCGATTGGGGGCGGCTCGGATTCAAGACGACCGTCGGTCCATGGTTCCGACAGTTAGTAGGAGCGCCCGGAGGATATTTTTTTGACCGCTATCGACTCTTGCGTTCTTGTTATGTTCTATTGAGACGATGACGGACCGACCCGCGAGCTGGCGCATGCCGACCCCTAAGCAAATGGAAAAGATGGCCGCTGTCGTCGGCAGAAACATACCGCAGAAGTCCGGATTGGCTCCGAACGATGATCTACCAGCGGAATACTGGCAGGCGCTATTAGACGACCCACCCGCCGAGGCGAGGCCCGCCTCCCCCGGAGCGGCGCTGCAGCTAAGCCAAATACCTCAACACATTCTGCGGGTGGGATGCCGCCGCTGCGCCAGAGTCGTCGAGATTCCGAAGGTCGACGCCGCGCGCCTGTATGGAGCAGACGCGATTTGGCGAGAGGTAGGCCAGCGTCTTTTGGATAACACTTGCATGCAGCGCACCGGCCGCCATGAGGAAGACGGTTGCTGGCCATCGTTCGAGTAGCGCCCCGCCAACGTCTCACGATGGATTTGGATGGCACCGAAACATCACCCCACGCCCCTTTCCGGAGGGCTCCGAAGCGCGCTCAACAAGGAGCTAGTCATGGCGCGCGCGATGACGACCATCCTTGCCACGCAATCGGCCGAGGCCCGCGCCAAGGGCGAGGCACTCATCCGTCAGGCCGACAAGCTCCTCTGCGAGTCCTGGAACGAGCGCATGTGGGCTGACGGCGGCCCGATCGATCCGTCGCCCACGATCGACCAAGCGATCAACGGCGGCTATTCTTGGCTTGAAATCGAATGCTCGCGATGCAAGACCCGACGGGACGTCGACCTCGCCGCACTGCGACACCCTCCTACTACATACGCCCATGACCTGGCCGGCCGGCTCCGCTGCAGCAAGTTCGCAAAAGCAAATCGGCGCCCGGCAGCGACCCTACTTCAACTCGCACCGCGCCGCAGTCACGCCGATCCGGAGTCCTGAGGATGTGCAATCTCTATTCGATCACGACCAACCAGGCGGCGATCAGCGAGCTTTTCCGTGTGGTCAACCGGTACGTCGGCAACCTCGCGCCGATGCCCGGCGTCTTCCCCGACTACAAGGCGCCGATCGTCCGGACCGGCACGGAGGGCCGCGAGCTCGCAACGGCGCGTTGGGGCATGCCGTCATCGCAGCACGCCCTCATGGAGGCGACCAAGAAGCGTGCCGCGAAGCTCGAGGCCAAGGGCAAGCCGGTCGACTTCAAAGAATTGCTCCGGATGGAGCCCGACGGCGGCACCACCAACATCCGCAACGTGAAGTCAAAACATTGGACACGCTGGCTGGGTGAGCACCGCTGCGTCGTGCCGTTCAACTCGTTCAGCGAGTTTAACAAGACCGAGGGCGGCGACATCTGGTTTGCGCTCGACAAGTCCCGCCCTCTCACCTGCTTCGCCGGCATCTGGACGAACTGGACGTCTGTCAGGAAAGTCAAAGAGGGCGAGACCACCAATGATCTCTTTGCGTTCCTGACGACGGAGCCGAACGGCGAGGTCGGCGCCGTCCACCCGAAGGCGATGCCCGTTATCCTGACGACGGCCGACGAAGTCGAGACCTGGCTGATCGCGCCTCGGGAAGAGGCGCTCAAGCTTCAGCGGCCCCTGCCGGACGGGTCGCTCCGGATCGTCGCCCGAGGCGTCAAGGAAGACCCCACCGGACCGACGACGTGATCGACGAGGACGATGCCAGAGAGGCCGAGCCCCCCTCCCGCCAGCGAAAGATCATTCACGTCGACATGGATGCCTTCTACGCATCGGTCGAGCAGCGAGACAATCCGGATCTCCGCGGCAGACCGGTCGCTGTCGGCGGATCCCGCGAACGGGGCGTCGTGGCTGCGGCAAGCTACGAGGCCCGTGCGTTCGGTGTGAGGTCGGCCATGCCGTCGGTGACGGCCAAGCGACAATGTCCGGACCTGATCTTCGTGAAGCCGCGCTTCGAGGTCTATAAGGCGGTCTCACAGCAGATCCGGGAGATCTTCGCCGAGCACACGCCGATCATCGAACCGCTATCGCTCGACGAGGCCTATCTCGACGTGACCGAGAACATTCAGAACATTCCGCTCGCGCGCGATATCGCCCTCGCGATTCGCCTCAAGATCAAGGAAGTGACCGGCCTGAACGCATCTGCCGGGATCTCCTACAACAAGTTTCTCGCGAAGCTCGCCTCCGACCACCGCAAACCGAACGGCCAGTACATTATCACTCCCGAGATGGGGTCCGCATTCGTCGAAGCGCTGCACGTTGGCAAATTCCACGGCATCGGGCCGGCGACGAGCGCGAAGATGAACTCGCTCGGCCTCCACACCGGTCTCGACATGCGCAATCAGACGCTCGAGTTCATGCAGGCCAATTTCGGCAGGGCCGGCGCCTACTACTACTGGATATCGAGGGGCGTCGACAATCGCGAGGTCCGCGCGAACCGGATCAGGAAGTCGATCGGCGCCGAGAACACGTTCTCCAGCGACCTCACCGCCTTCGAACCTATGGTCGCCGAACTGCAGCCACTGATCGACAAGGTCTGGCGTCACTGCGAGGAGAAGGGGTCACGGGGCAGGACCGTGACGCTGAAGGTCAAGTTCAACGACTTCGAAATCATCACCCGCAGCAGATCGGTCGCCGGATCGGTATCGAGCCGCGACGATCTCGAACGATTGTCGGTCGCCCTGCTGCAGAACGAAGTGCCCTTCCCAAAGCCGGTGCGTCTCCTGGGCGTGTCGCTGTCCTCGCTGCAAGGTGAGAGCGAGGAAGATGAGCAACTCGGCCTGCCAATCTGAGAGCGTCTTCGTCGCTGTGACGGGGGTCCGAACTCGCCAGTTGCAGCGCGCGCGGCGTTAGTGCGGCCTTTCAGGCTGCTGATTCTCGGGCCTGACAGTCATGTTGCTGTCCGGCATTTTGTCTCGGCCCTGATCGCCCGTGTCGTCTTTCCCGCCAGAAGTCGAGGTACCACTTCCGCTGCGCGAGCTAGGGGATACGCCTGTCGTGCCGCGCGGATCTCTGCTCGGCGTCGTTGAGCTGGCCGCGGGATCACCATTGACCGCCCCTCGTCCACTCGGCGAGCCGGCCTGCTGCGCCGCGGCGCTGACAGTCGATAAAGCAAACGCCGCAACAGCTACCGCCAATAATTTGTTCATTCTCAGCTTCCGCGCTTTGGATGGTTTTCCTAGCCCCCGGATTAATGGGTCCGAGGCAGGGTGTGTTCCTATCGAAGAACGGAGCGCTCCTTAGTGCGTATTAGTCTTCTGCCAATTTTCGAGGTCGATGTCGGCCTCGTTGCGTTGCTCTTGTTCCGGATTCCCCTTCCAAGGCTTGTCCGTTTGCTTGTGCGTCTGCTGGTCGGCCCGTTGCCGGGGATCGTCTTTGGGTGTTTCTTTGCTCATGTTCTCTCCAGGGTGTCGAAGGTAAAACCTTTAAGCTCACGAGCGTTCCTCCAGTCGGAACTTATCAGCTTAGGCCCACTTGAATCCCGGTTCTGTGGCGTGGAGTTGCTTATGCGTCAGTCGCGATGGACCCATCGCTTGTCCCGGCCGATGAGCCGACCGTCTACCTCGTGGCGGAGGATTTTGGCCGGCGGGGCGCGCCTGGCGCGAAGCCGACGTCGAGACCGCGGACCTCGAAACGGTCATTCAAGATCTGATGGCCGGCGAGTACCGTCGGCCGATCAAAGTCATTGCCTTCAACACGGCAGAGCATTGGTCCCAAGACGTCTCTGAGGATGTGGCCCGCGAAATCCAACATCGCTGCAATCTGCAACTGAGCGACGTTCCTTCCCACCTTCAGGAGTTCGTCGACAGCCACGCGGCGCAGGATTTGCGCCAGTTCAGCTTGCGTCTGGTGTAGACGCAGGATCGTGCCGCCGCTCCGAAATGCTCGGCAAGCATCCAAGTAATCTCTTCGTCATCGTGCCCACAAACTGTGAGCGTCTTCGCCAGGCTCGCCGGGGCGATGGAGGGCAGCTGCGGCTTATCGTTGATGTGCTCGAGGGTCTTGAGCGTGCCGGCGAGCAAGAGCGAGTCTGCAGGGCCTTTAATCTCGTCAAAGCCCATCTCGAGCCGGGCTTCGTTGGGGGGTGAGCAGGGTACCGGCGACCGCACCCTGCATCCGCTTGTAGAGCTCGCTCCCGCCGAGCTTCCAAGACCGGGACGCTGTCGGAGTTGCCCGCGCCCGCGATAACTTCAAGCGTGACTTCAGGGCGAAGCACAACACTATCAGTCAGAAACAGAAAGCCGAGTAATGGTCGACAAGAAAAGCGACGGCATCTTCATCAACACGAGCCGCCGGCCCAAGCTGAGGCAGATGCTGCAGTGGCTTATGGAGAGGCACGGCCGCACGTCATTTGCCGACGTCGCCTACCCAGCCATCTGGCGATCGTACGAGTGAGCTAATCGGCTTCAGGTACTGCCTCAAAATGAGTTCCGACTAACCTTTGTTATGGTGGGAACCGGGCGATTGGGAAAAACTGGCAATACCGGGGAGGCCAAAATAATTTCATTTCGAAAATTTTAAAACCCGGAAGGGGCTGCTGGCGAAAGTCGGCAGCCCTATTTCTTCGGAACGATGCCGTTTTTCCGGAGTTTTATAATAGCCACGCGACCCCTCGTGGGGCAATCTCCAAGGGCCTCAGTCTTTCCCCGGGACTGGGGCCTTCGGTGTGTCTAGCTGAAGAGTGCGCAGTCTAGCGCGTATGCGCCGGCCCATGCGGCATCCGCCTCGTCCACTCCCAGGTCATCCCCATCTCGCCTTCGCCGCAGCCTGCATCTCGGGCTTCTTTGCGTTGCCTTGCCGGTGGCGTGCAGCTTCAGTTTGCTGAGATGGATCGCCGACCACGGCAGCCCCGCCAACTCGCAGGCGAGTACGGCAGCTCCGAGCATGGGGAAGAGCACCTTGAGCTGCTGAATTGTCCGGAAAATGGCTCTTCGATACTGACGCCGACACAGTCCGGTCCTGCAAATCGCTGGACGACCCCGTGAACTCCAACCGGGCGGCTGCCGATGTTACCTTCAAACCGAAGTGCCTGGGCATCGAGACCTCCATCTAGGTACACCCGACTTACGCCGAGGGTTTTCCGAGATCCAAGCCGAGCACAAATTTTTTGCTCAATCAAAGCGCTTTGATGGGTTTACCCACAACGTCCAGAGGAAGCTTCCGCGTGGCTTTGCGGATAAACGATTTAACATCGTCCAAGAGTTTGGCTGGCACGCGAAGAGGGACGGTACCCGAGCTAAAGACATCCCTCGCCTGGACGTTCCTAAGTAGGTGACTGCAAGCCTGGAGACTTCGCCCAATCGTCGAGGTGACAAGCGACATCGGCTTGCCGCGCTTTCTTGATAAGCGCTTCACGCTCGGGTCCGGTAGGAAGAGCATCCGCCTGCTCCTTAACTTCCTTGGACCAAGCAGCGAGACGATCTTGAAGGGTGAGCTGTTGTTTGAAACGACGCCGCTTCTGCATGGCGCACTCCTTTGCGTTAACGAAGAGCGGGATCGCAACTAGGTTCTCGTCACCGAATAGTGGCCGCGGTCCGCGCGCTTGATCACTAAAGGTAACCGTTGCTAGCTCGGTGCAGCCATAACAAAAGTTAGAAATGCCTTACTATTTCAATCGGTTAGCATCTTACTCATTTTGCTTTATCGAAGCTTTTGGCTCGCGATCTTAATGGAATAGAGCGGGCCGGCCGCGTCGCGCACTTCAACATTCCAGTGACCATTCATTTCGAGCGAATCCTCGATGTCCCGCGTCAGCCGTTTCGTCTCCAGCCAAGCCGCGTGGTCATCGCGCAATTCCTCTCCGGTATGATCGTCGTGAGGTTTGCCGTTTGTGATCTTGAAAAAATACCGGGGCATGGGGTTTCCACTTTAAAAAACCCAATCTCTTCCATTCGGATTCGTTCCTTAAAGGCCCATTCAGCGCTTCGACAACCTTTGAAGGAGCTGGCGCGAAGCAGCCCTTCTGAGGTGATGTCCCGAAACTCCACCTCAGCAAAAAACTTCGGTTCAACCCAGGTGGCTTTGGGCTTCTTGATAGGCTTGGTCAGCTTGGCCTTCGGGCTGACGACGGTATCGAGCGCCTTGCGGATCTGCGCTGAGGTCGTGCGATTCCAGCCCGTCCCGACCTTGACCGAGAAGCGATTGAGCCAGTTGTGCCCGTTGCGCGTGAAGGCCTTGCGACTGTCGCCGTCGATTTGGAGCTGGACGCGGTAGCCGTCGTATTTAATTTCGTGAATCCAGTCCCTCGCCCGCGGGGGCCGTCATCTTGAGTGTTGCGAGCTGGGGCTTAATGAAGCCCGGCATCGCCGTCCTGGTACGCCTTGCCAATACGCACTCGCAAAAAAGACCGCCGTTGATTAGTGCCGGCGGCCAATCCCCCAGGGAGTCCTAACGGCAGAGCGCCGAGGTGTTCCACTGGAGAACACACGCGCCGTTCTTCTCACAACCGAAATTGCGTTTCAGGTTGTATTTTTGAGAACACTTTTTGAACAGCCAGCGAACGGAAATACCATACCTGTTCACATAGGACGCTTCAGCAGTTTGGGCCGCTCGGAGATAGCCTTGGCGATCCTGCTCGCAGCCTTGACGGGAATACGAATTACTTCCTGATCGGTTTCGATATCCCGCATAGAATTTCTTTCCTTCCGAAAGGGATATCTAGGAACGTGGCTACTGTGCTCCCGTTGGCCTTTACAAACCAACGAGGAGTTTCCGATGAAAAAGATGATTATCGCCACCGCCGCGCTCGGTCTCATGTGCGGCTCTGCTTTCGCGCAGAACAGCACGGGTCTGGCCCCGCAGTCCGACAACATGCAGAAGCCCGGCATGAACGAGAACATGGACAAGGGTTCGATGAAGAAGGGCACAACGGGCATGAGCAATGACAATATGAGCAAGGACGGCATGGCCAAGGGCGGAATGGTGAAGCCCGATGCGTCCGGTCAGGGCGGCTCCGGCCCCGGCAGCGACCAGGGCGGCACGAAAAACATGAAGTAAGCCAGGCCTCCTCTGCGGCCAAACTAGCCGCACCGCCGTGATCAGCGGTGCGGTGCTTTCCGGTCTACTTGGGCGGCTGCGGGCCGGAAGAACTGGCCCAGCCGTCCAGGCGTAAGGCTGTATCGGCTTGGTGCGCCTTGCATCATCCGGTCCCAACGCGCGGCCTGAGAGAGCCTAGCTCCCGCACGAAGGGCACTATGCGGCTGAAGTCGCCTTCGAGAAACCGGTTCGCAAGGGAATAGTTCGCCTCCTCAATGAGGCCTTCGTCCGCGAGACCCATGCGGAACGTGGCCATTCTAGTTCTCGCGACGTCGCTGTCTTCCATCACGGTGGTGAGAAACCCGATCACCCGCAAGTTCGCTTTGGTTTGGCCGTAAGCAGATCGCGTCGGTCCGGCCACGATGGGGCAGCGAGGCCAAAGAACTCTCTGCGCCGCATCGGTCCCTCCCTGCAGATGACGCGGCCGGTGAGGCGCTCAAGGCTTTCGGCCAAAGGCTAGGAAGTCTGCCTCAAGCGGGCTGACTTTTGCAATGGGTCACAACCAGAAGGCACAGTCGGCTCCGGCACTTCCGCGTTCTCTCACAAAGCGGACTTCGCTAAGCCCGCACGCTAGAACGATTCGGAACGGCCTCCTTGGAAGGGCAAGAAATTTGCCGGACAGATCAATCGTCGCCGCGCGCAAAACGCATCAGCGGTTCTAAGAATTTTTGTTCGACGCCCCAAAAAGACTTTTGCAACAATATCGGCCAATAAGCGACATCGCAGAGGATGGAACCATTTTGCTTTCACCACGTGTAGCGCAGCGTGCCGGTGCCGGCGTAGATCTGTGAGTTCGAAGCGAACTCACCGTCGAACTTGACGAGTACCGACCAGCTCGGCGTGAAGAACAGCTGCGCGCTGGCGGTGGTAAGCGCCGAGTCGTGCGGGATCGGCGCCCCGAACACGGTGAAGCTCGCACCTGGCAGCGACTGGAACGAGGCATTGAGCGCCGGATTGCTCACCCAGTCATGCGCCCACGCCACGCGCCCGCGCAAGATGAGCGGCATGGCGCTGAACGTTGTGAGATCGTCGAATCGGCCGCCCAGTTCACTGCGCGTATCGGTGCCGTTCATCGCCGCGTAAGTCAGTCCGAAGCCGTCACCGCTCAGATCGGTCTCGCTGTAGCTCGGCGTGCGGAAATTCTGCGTCTGGAGCGCCGCATAGGGCGTGATGCCGATGGCGTTGGAGGCGGCCGGGACCACAAAGCGATAGCCGCCCTCGAGCCGCGCCGCGTAGCTTTGGCCCTGGAAGCGCGCGGTCAGCTGATCGCCGAGCGCGGTCCGGTCGGTGGTGAACCAGTTGTTGGCAAAGGCCAGCGTGCCGGCGAGGTAGACCGGACCCTGATGGGTTACGCCGTAGATGCCGGCCATGAATGCATCACTGCGGCCGGTGCCGAGCCCTTGCGCCAGGTTCCAGCTGGTGCCGCCACCGGCGAGTGCGAAGCCCAAAACCGTGCCGGGCGAGAAGTGATAGTCCATGCCGGCCGCGTAGCCAAATGTACTCGTCCTCACGTCGTTTGAGCCGATGACCGGATCGCCTTTGGCTGTCGAGCCGCCGCCGAAGGCGGCTCCCCAGACCGTCCAGCGTTGCTCGAAGGTTGGAACTGTTTTTTGTGGCGCTTTGAACACCGCGTTGTAGGCGAGCGCGACATCCGGCGGCAGGCTCGCCTGCTGCTCGGGCGCAAAACCGATGGCGCTCAGCTCGCGGCACTGCATGGAATCGCAGGAGACGGGCACATGCGGGTCAAGCATCAGGTTCATGAACCCGTTCATCAGCTCGAAGGAGCTGCGCTCGGCCCCGGTTGCGTTCTCGCCGCTGAGTTGCGTCAGCGCGTTGGTGAGATTGGTCCCGGTGAGATTGAACAGATTGACGAACTCGGGCGGCAGCGCGCCGCCGGAATTGAAGAAGTTGTCGATCGCGTGGCCGACGTTGAGCTGGTTGACGGTGAAGAACGGCGGCGGTTGCTCCGGGAGTGTTGGTCCCCCCGGTATTTCCGGTATTTCGCCCGGCGGTAGCGGGGGCTCGGGCTGTTCGGGCACCAGCTCGGCCATGATGTGGAGTAATGCGCTGTTGGCGGTATAGTGCAGGCTCGCAGCGAAGTCGGCCGGCAGTCCGAAAGTGGCGAGAGCGTTGAACGTGCCGGAGACGCCGCCGGCGGCCGTCAGAATAGTATAGCTGTGGTTGACGTAACTCCCCGAGGCGAAATCCGCCACTACGGTGCCGGCGAGCGCGGCGGTGCCGGTCACATTGGTGGTCGAGGCCGTCGAGGGATTGAGTTGCACGACGTAGAACGCGCCGGACTGGAACGCGAGACTGCCGGCGACGGTCATGCTGCTGCCGGCCACGCCCACGGGACCGGGAACGAGAAAGCCGCCAGCGTTGATGACGGTCGAACCCACGGTGCCACTGCCGTGAAGCGCGGCGCCTGAGTTCACAGTGATCAAGCTCGATGATGCGAGTGAACCATCCACGATCAGCGCCGCGCCGGCGTCGACGTTCCAGGGCGATGTCTGGGCGAAGGTGTTGGACACCGTCCAGGTGCCGCCGATGACGTTGAAAGTCCCGAAGCCGCGATACTGCTGGGCGGCGCCAATCGTGCTCAGGTCAAAGCTGCCATTGCCGGCGCCGCCGAGTTGAAACGTATCTGCGCCGGTGCCGAGCACGTTGCCATGGATGATGCTGGTCGGCGCCAGCGTGAGCGTATTGCCAGTGCCGCCAAACTCGATGGCAGTCCCCCCAAAGCCGGTGATGGTTCCGGAATTGAATATACTGACGCCACCGCTCGAAGCGAAGATACCCAGGTTGCCCGAAATTGTACCGCTGTTATTGATTCCGCCGGAGAAAGCCCCGGAAATCGAAACGCCTTCGCGGCTGCCGCTGCCTTCGCCACTACTTGAAATCAGGCCTGCATTGGTGATGCCGCCCGAAACGGTTCCGCTGAGACTAATGACCGGGCCGTTTTCGGACAATATCCCGGTGCTGCTGTTGAAGATGCCACCCGACAAGGTCGACCCGACGCCTATTTGAATACCCCCAGCCGTGCCACTGTTCGTGAAACCAGCGGTAACGGTGCTCTGACCCGTGACCTGAACAATCGAGTCCATGGTACCGGAATTGCCGATAAATCCCCCAAGTATCGTCGAACTCAGGAGGATAGAAGGACCGGGCGGTGCGTTATTGCGACTGAGCGTGCCTTCGTTGGTGATATTTCCGGTGATGGAAAGGCCAGTGGCGGAGATGCACTGAATCGTGGTTCCGGCTGGGTTGTCCAAACCGGTTGGCCCAGCGGCATTACATGCGGCGCGGGCTGGATTTCCGCTGCCGCCGATCATGAGCGCTGCCACGGAAGTTGAGGACAATAGTGATAGAAATCGAGCCCAGGGCATCATCAACGGCGCCACATTTCCCGCACTGAGCGGGCGCGATATCGATCAACAGATGGCGACGACGGCCCGACTTTTTCATGGCCCATCAACAGGTTTGAATGCCCGCCCCACTCGCTTCTCGAATATTTTTGGCTCCCGTGACAAAAATACTACTTATCGGCGAGTGATAACGGTCAGCCCTGCTTGAGGCCCAGGCGGAAGCGTCAGTACCCGATCCTCGTCCCGCAGCGACCCGAACAACAGCTGATTGCGGGATCGAGCGAGCACGGATCGGCGGACACGCTGAAAAGCTGTCGCCCAACGGGGGTACGCCGGGCGGAAGGCGAAAATTGAAGTCCCTCCTGATGACACAGTGACGCGGCGGCACCTTGCCTCCAACCTTGGAAACAGACCCTCCAGAGCCGCCAACGTCGGCTGTTGCTTTCCACCAGCCCTATGGACAGGTATTGTTCTCGGGTGTTCGACCGCCTCAAGGTTCTCGAGGTAGCGGTGAAGGTGGTGCCGCGCATCCTTGAGAGGGGTCAGGTTAAGGACATTCGGCGTCGCGCCGAGCAATCTTGTTCTTCAGAATCCGCTCTCGCTATGCGGTCAGACTGCTGCCTCTAAACGGCAAGCGGCTGAATTGCCGCCCACCCTGTCACGCCACCGTCACCGAGAGCAGCGTGGTACCCCAAAGCAAATCTAGCCAGCCGACTTCCGCAACAGGTCAAACTGAGAAGAACTCGGCCTGAGCAAATGTCTTCCGGGTTGCCCCTGAAAGCGGACGCCGTGCGAGATAGTCGGCATGTCTCAAACGGGCCAACAGGCGACATTAACGTGCCATCACGCCATCGCCGACACGAACTCACCGTTTAGGGATTCCTAACTTCGAAGGCCAGCAGGACGTTGCCGGCCAGACCGTTCCATTGGGCGTAGCCGGAAGCTACGTAGAGCATCCCGTCCACGATGGTCGGGCCAGGTCCGTCCATGGCACCACCGTGCGCCGAAACGCCGTTCACCGTCGGGTAGTCGCGCGCGGTATCGACCTCCCAAAGGAGCCTGGCATCGGCTGTGGCATATGCGCGTAGATAGCCGCTAACTCCGCCCGAAAAAACAACGCCGGGAATAGCAGTGACCGCTGCGGAAAGAGCGGGGCTGCATTGGCTCCGATCCCCACACGGGACTGGCGGCACCTGCATTGAGATTTTTCCGCCAGAAAGATCCAACGCGAAAAGGCCGCCGCCGGCAGCGGGGTCCAAACTCATCGTGCCATCTGGAAGAAACCGGAGGTCGGAGTTGGCGACGTACACGCGGTCCTTGTCCGCGGCGGAGCCCCACATGATGCCTCCCAGCGGACCACCCTTACCGATCGGTGTTTGCCATAAGATATTGCCTTCTCGGTCAGGATCTAGCGCAGACACCACACCGGATTTCTGCCCGACGACCAACACACGCTGTCCGCTGCGCAAACTCACAAGGATGGGCGATTGGCCAAAGTCGCTGTCCGGACCATGGTCTTCCGGACAATTGGTCTGGTCAGCACCGTAACAAGCCGAAACGTAGCTATCCTTGAGCGTGACCTGCCGATGCCAGAGCATTCGGCCACTCGCAAGGTCAAACGCAAGGATTGCATCGCTAGTTTCTGCCGGTGGGTTCGAATAGCTGTTCCCGGTTCCGACATAGAGCGCCTGACGCTCGACATCGATGGTTGGCGCCGACCAGACGGCCGCGCCGGACGGGCCATACAGCTGGGTCCCGATTACATTTTGCGTTGTCGTGTGCGGCGCCTCAGGGATCGTGTAGGTCTTCCATATCTGCCTGCCAGTCGCGCTATCCAGCGCTACGACGCTTCCACGAAAGGTGCAGCATTGGTAAGTGGGTTGAGACCCCGTCGCTTCCTCGAATGACGAGACCGGCACATAGAGCACGCCGGAATGCAGGGTCGGCGTGCCGACGATCCGGGCAGCAGGATGATCCTCGACCTAGGTCTTCCATATCAATGCGCCCGTCGTCGCATTCACGGCGTAGGCACCGGCGCGCACGTCGCCAAAAAACACCGCAAACTGATCCGTGCCGGAGATCGGACTAACACTCATCGCCGTTCGGACCACCGCCTCTGTTGCGAACGTCCAGCGGATGCATCCGCTCTTTGCATCAAGCGCGTAGACCTTCCGATCACCACCTCCCACAAACAGTAGGCCGCCAACAATGGTCGGCTGGGCATTGGCCGCCGATGCGCCGGGAAATCCGAACGCCCACTTCAGTTACAACCGGGGCACCTGTTCCGCTGTCAATCCGGCCATCGCTGCTGGCTGAAACCGGCTGTTGTTGATGTCTACGCCCCAGCCGTTCCACCGCGGTCCGTCAAGCCGCTCACGAAACCCATCCAGATTTTGCGCGCACTTGGAGACGTCCGTCGAGGCAGGCGGGGCTTGCTGCTGCGCGTGTGCCGCGAGAGGCAAAGCCGCGATGCCGGCAATTATTGCAATGAGGTCTTGCCGGCGCATCGGTCCATCCCCCTGCTCTGTATTGCACTAGAGCGTAGAACTTTTAAGAGAGACATCCAAGAGGTCGAATGTCCGTTGTGGGTCTTGGTCGTGTAAAAACGCTGTTGCATGACGCGGACCGGCGCGGTCGAACTCGGGCTACCGTACTCCGATCAATTTGGGCAGATTTTACGGCCACTCGACCAGAACTCATCCTGACGCGAGGTCGGGGCTCTTTCTCGCCCCATGAACCGCAACGACGCGCGCGAGCGCCCCTATCACATCCTCACCGCCGCCAGCAGCGGTTTCATCCCAACAATGTTCAGCACGCGTGTCAGATTGTAGCCGAGCGCGCACAGCGCCATCTCGGTCGCAACTTTTCTCAGCGTCACACGCAAGAAGTGCGTTGCGCCCATGCGCAGCTTCAGTGTGCCGAACGGATGCTCGACGGTCTCGCGGCGTGTGCGCATGGCGTTTGGATTCTTGTCGAGTCGCGCCTGCGCGCGTTCGAGAACGTCCTCGTGTACCCATCGCTTGATACGGCGTTGCCGGCTCGGCGTGCACTTCGATTTGAGTGGGCAGGTTTTGCAGGTGTTCGTCCAATAGTTGCGCAGCTTCTGGCCGTCTTCCTCGTTGGTATAATAGTATCTGAGTTTCTCACCGGCTGGGCAGCGAAAACATCCTCGTCCGGCAAATAAGCAAAGTCCTGTTTGCCGAAGCGCCCCGAAGCCTTCGCACCCGAGGTCATCGGCTTGGGCAACGTCACCGTGATACCGGATTGCTCGCACGCCAGGATTTCTTCGCCCTTGAAGTAGCCCGATCGGCGACAACATCGAGCGTGTCAGCCTCAAGAACGGCCTTGGCTTGCCGGGCTATGTTTGCAAGTTGCGACCGGTCTGAACCGCTTGTCGTCACCTCGTGCGCGACGATCAGATGGTTTTCTGTATCGACCGCCGTCTGCACGTTGTAGCCGACGACACCGGAACCACGGCCGCTCGTGGCCATCGATCGGCTGTCGGGATCGGTGAACGATATCTGCTGATCTGGCGACGCCAGGACCTGTTGTTCAATGGCTGCGAGTTTCGCCATTTCAACGGTTAGATTTTCGAGCCGTTCTTTGATCCGCGTCTTTTTTAATTCCAGCGTTTCCGACAGCTCCTGCCGGTCGGCAGTATCAAGTTGAGCGAGATAGCGTGCAACACTCTCCTCCAATTGCGTGCGCCGCCGCTCGACCTTGTCGCGCGTGAAGTTCTTGTCGCGATTATTGACGGCTTTGAATTTACTGCCGTCGATGGCGACGCCGGCTGTCGCGAGCAATCCCATCTTGCGGCACACCTCGACGAAGTGCGCGCAGACTTTTTTGATGCCGGGACCATTGTCCTTGCGGAAATCCGCAATCGTCTTGTGATCGGGCGCAAGCCGGGCGAGCAGCCACATCACTTCGACATTGCGGCCAGCTTCACGCTCGAGCCGGCGGCTCGAATGCACACGGTTGAGGTACCCGTAAATGTAGAGCCTTAAGCGCGTGGCCGGATGATACGACGGTCTTCCCGTCCCGGCAGGCTCATGCCCCCGAACCCAAGTTCAGCCAAATCGAGAGCCGCAACGAAGGCGTCAACCACCCGAACCGGATTGTGATCTGCAACCCAGTCATCCAGGCATTCCGGCAACAAAGTCGATTGCCCGCGATCAACCCCTTGAACGAACCCCGTCATGCCCAACCCCGGCCGATTCAGTCCGGAGATCATAGCAGGCACAGCGTTTTCACACAGCCAGGGTCAGAAGGCGCCATAGCTGCATTTCACGGCCATGTCTGCTTCACCTGCGAAATCGGACCTTCGGTATTGCCGCGCTCATGTCGCTAAGGGCCAGAAGGAAGCCAGGGGTGTTCATTCTCGGGGACGGCGCGGGTTTACCGGTTAATCACTCCGACTTCACGTTTACCGCGACTTCCATCCCAGCTTCGTCGTCAGATTCGCCCCAGTAGCTTCCTGAGAGCGGGACGGCTTGGTTCGGAGTTCGAGCAACGCCAACCCTGATCAACTCGCGATTTCCTACGATGCCGTTGGTTGGATCGAACTCCACCCAACCGGAACCGGGAACGTAAATCGAACACCAAGCATGCGTCGAGCCGCCACCAAGCCTTACTGGTCCGTCACGATCGGGCACATAGACGTATCCGGTTATAAACCGAGCGGCGAAGCCGAGCGAGCGTGCTGCTTCAATCATAAGCAGGGCGAAGTCACGGCAAGTCCCTTGCTGAAAGCGGAGGGTCTCGGCTGGCGTTTGCGTCCCTCGCGAAATCCTGCGTTGGTATGAAAAACTTTCAGCGATCGCTTCGTTGAGCGTCATTAACAACCGGCCTGTTGGTTGGATTTGGCCGAGCTCGATGAAGCGGGACAACCAGTCCTCTATGCTCGGGTCATCGGGAAATTGACGGCGAATGTAGGGCGCCAAATCTGGAAGCTCGCACTCGTCATAAGTGAATGGATGCTCTCGAGCATACTCCTCGATTCGAAAGTCGGGCGAGTTTTCAGGAGTATGCTCGAGGCGAATAGTGGTTTCGAACTCCAGCGTCTCTGCATTGGTATTGAAGTTGATTAGCGTTAGGCAATTCCCAAACACGTCGTGGATCCAGCGAACCTCCGCCGGCTGTGGCCTTACGACAAGGCGGCAGTCGAGCAAGCGCTGGTCGAAGCTGTCGCGCGGTCGAAAAAGCATTTGATGCTGGCCGAGCTTTACAGGTCGGCGATAGCGATAAACTGTACTGTGATGGACGGTGTAAAAGGTCATCGTATTTGCTCAGGACCGTGAAATATGACCCGGTCTGTCCTTCAATTCCAAGCAGGAAGGTGAATTTGTTCGCCCCCACAACTGCCTTTCATTTCAGCAAGTTCCCCGCCGGCCCCGAGGAACAAGCGAGGGGTGATCAGGCTTTTGTGCACTGTCAATGGTGACAGGTAGGGAGACGGTCGTGAGGATTCGGGCAGGTTACGATATCGCATTCAATTGCTTCCAGGATGTCCCGATGGTGCTCATGCTCACCGTTAGTCCGTCTCGGCAGGCAGATCTTCTGACGGATCATGCTATCCGGATATCGCCGAATGTCTTGGCGAAAAACTACCCCGATGTTTTCGGCAATGTGTGCACCCGCCTTGTCGCGCCGGCCGGCCTAATCGAAATCCGCACAGAGTTCATTATCAGCGATTGCGGGTTGCCCGATGCAGTGGCGCCGAATGCCGCCCAGGTCCGTATCCACGAGTTGCCCGATAACGCGCTAATGTATCTATTGGGCAGCCGTTACTGCGATACCCAGAAGCTCGCAGATTTTGCTTGGTCGACATTTGGCCAGGTCAATGGAGGATGGCGGAGGGTGCAGGCCATTTGCGACTACGTTCACGACCGCATTAAATTTGGCTATCGCTTCGCTCGTAGCGATCGGACGGCCTCTGAAGGCCACCAAGAGCGGATCGGGGTATGCCGGGATTTCGCACATCTAGCTATCGCTTTGTGTCGATGCATGAACATTCCCGCGAGATACTGCACGGGATATCTGGGGGATATTGGTGTTCCAGCAGACCCAGCGCCGATGGATTTTAGTGCCTGGTTCGAGGCCTACATCGGAGGGCGTTGGTATACGTTCGACGCTCGGCACAATCATCCCCGCATCGGGCGGATTGTAATTGCTCGTGGACGGGACGCGGCCGACGTCGCTATCTCAACAATGTTTGGGCCAACGAAACTCGTGCATTTCTCCGTTCTCACGGAAGAAATACCCTCTGACGGGGCGACGCTTCAGCCAGAAATCGACGTAAAGTTGGATCTGCAACACGCTTAGCTACCGTTCGAGGCCGCGCTAACATCAGACGCTAAACTCGCCATTCAAGTCGATGCGCGCGCAAGAATAGGTGGATGTCTGAACTGATTGGCAGAGCGGACTTGCTCTGCCCTTCCGTCACAGTCGGTTTGGTCAACTTGCTGACTTCAACATGGCACATCAAGCACGTCAGTGGCTCCAAGCGACGGCATTTCCGATGTGGCGACCTGGTTCTGAATGTGGTAATTCTTAAGACGCGGCGCCCCCGAAGAGTGCCACACAAAAGCAAATCGCCGGACCGAAAAACGCAATAAAATCAATGCAAACCAGGATTGCTGTCTCAGTTCAATCCTGTCTGGCAGCACCATCGTTTTCCCTGAAAAATCAATACCAACTGATCCGGTTGAGGTTTTTGCGGCGCTCCTGTTACACAGATGGTGCTGAAAGTCGTGACGCTGAAAAAGAGGGATGGTTCGGTGGTATCGCCTCACGATCCCCGCCGATGTTCAGCGAATACTTGCGAAGCTGCCGAACCGTCCCCGGCCGAAAGGCTGGTACAAGACGCACATCATGCTCACGACCGGCACTCCCGATAAGACCCTCGCGAAAGCGAAGGCTATGGACATTGCCGTTGGCGTGGAACGTCAGTTCAAGGCGCTGCGTGACGGCCCGAAGCCGCTCACAGCGAAGCAAGTTTCAGCGCTGTCCGGCATCGTCTATCGCGCATTCGCGGAAGGGCTGGAGAACAATCCCGGCCTGACATCGGAGCAATGGTTGCTTGCCGCAGACGCTAATAAAGCCGCACAGCGCGGGGAGTACAGCGTTGGCTCTCGCCTTGGCATCTTCAAGGATGAGGGCGAGCGGCGTGACACTGACATGGAGAGCAGGTTTGGTGGCATCGTTGACGCCACTCTCACGCGCGAGGCGGTGTTCACCACTGAGGACAGCCGGTGGCAGGTCATCGAGGCGGTCGCCCGTGATCTGACCGAAGGAGTGAAGAAGCTCGCGAGGAACGCAGACGGCGACTTCACGCCTGACACCTACGTCAATCGCTTTCCGCAGCCGACTGCTTTGCACGTCAGCGTCCATACTGGCAAATCGTTGACCGGCCTTGCCGACGCTTGGCACACCGCTGCACTGGCCCGCGGAACGCGAAAGCGCACCGGCAAGCGGTGGAAGCCAATCTTGCTGCGCTTCAAGGACTGGCTCGGCCATAATGACCTTGGCCGCATCGCACCGGCAGACGTTCAGCGGTGGGGTGATGAGCGGAGCGCAGGCGGCACCTCGCCCAAGACTATCAAAACACCGACTTCGCGGCTCTGCGAGCCGTGTTCGGATGGGGTCTGAAAAGCGGCCGGCTGTCGATCAATCCGGCGGAAAACGCAAGGGTCGAGGGGCGCGGAAAAAAGCGCACACGCGAGCCATGGTTCTTGGAAGATGAGATCGCCGCGATCCTCAATGCCGCGCTGGCCGTTCAAGGCACCAAGCGTGAGAACCCCAAGACCACAGCCGCCAAGCGATGGGTGCCGTGGCTCTGCGCCTACTCAGGAGCGCGTGTTGCTGAGATAATCCAGCTTCGCAAAGAAGACATGAGGCGTGAAGGGACCGCATGGGTTATCCGCATCGACCCCGAAGCCGGAGACGTTAAGACCGACGATTATCGGGATGTCCCCGTCCATGAGCATCTGATCGCGACCGGCTTCATAGAGTTCTGGCAACAGTCAAACCCCGGCCACTTATTCTGCGATGTCGGCAAGGACGGCACCGCGGCAGGAACGGCGGAGGGGGTCTACAAGCGTGTCTACACCATGGTGCGTGGCGTCTTGGACGGCAGGCTTGTCCAGCCCAACCACGCATGGCGATACACCTTCAAGACCTACGGCGACGAGGTCGGATTGCATGACCTAACGATTGACGCGATCTGCGGACACTCCGCCCGGACGCAGGGCGAGAAATACAGGGGCATCACCGTCAAGAAGCGGGCGGAGGTCATGGCTGAATTCCCGCGATACAAGCTCACCGACGTAGAGCGAGCAGAGGCAGCGTAGGCCGGTCTGAAAATCCTCCAGCGGACTTAGCACTCGGGCCCTCTGTGGTATGCTTGCCCAGAAGGCGGAGCACCGGACGATGGGGGAGTTGCTAAAACTTCTTGGGTTCACTACGCCGCTCATTTACGCGACGGCGGCGTATGGCTTGTTTCACTGGCTGGACGAAAACGCATCGGATGAAGCAAAGGCCGCGCTCGCGCGAACCATGAGGTTTAAGGACTACAAGGACCAGCAGGTCGCGTCAGCGTTGGTCGAGGTATTTGATCGGATATACACGTATCCGCTGTTGCGTTGGCGGGCGTTTGGGCGGTCGTTGCTGTTTACGACCGTAGTTTCGGTAGTCTTTGTATTAGAGACGACCACACTTCATGATCTGAGTTTGTGGATTTGGCCCTTACTATTCAATTTCTTCACAGATTACCTGTCTCTGTTTGTGATCAGGACATTGCTAATTCGAAGCGGCACGAAACCAGTGATCGGCCTCGTCCTCGGTGCAGTAAGTGGGGTAGCAATCGTGATTGCTGCTAATTTTCTGCGAATATTTGTTTTTTTACTATTTGGAGCTGTCTGCTTCCGCACGGGGGTTCTGCGGGTTGAATGCTTCAGCTCAGTATCCTTTGCCGAGATTGTTGATCTCTCCTCGCTGATGCCGTTCGCGCGGTTGTCGTACCGCTATCTACACTGGATATGGCCAGCGCTTGCAGTTTTCATCTGGTTACCGTTGTTCGCGCTCGGCATCGTAACCGCCCGCTTGTTGACGCCCTTGGCTTGGATGGTCGGAAAAACGCAGTGGTTCTTAAAAGAAGGGAAGGAGCATCCGCTAAAGGCAATTGGATACGTAGCAGCTGCCGTTGTCTTCCTTGGCACAGTTGCTGGGCGAGCGGTCTTCAGCGCCTAAGGTCACGAACTGGCGCTTCCATCGATAAGCTGATCACCCACACTCCAGCCTGATTCCGTTTCAAGGCTTGGAAGGGAGCGGCTTTCCGATTCACAAGGTCGTCGTGTGCTTGGGTCATAGACCGGGAACTGACTGACGACAGATCGACTTCAACAGGCTAACCCAATCATCCTCAATTAACCGGAGCGGGCGGTCAAACATTTCGCGCTTCGCGGATCGGAGCGCATTCCGCAGCATCCTTGCGCGGCTTCTAAGCTGTACCTGATGGTTCTTCATCGATAGCCCGATGCCCCTCCGATCCATCCATTGGTGGAAGCACATCCACAGGCGGAATCCATTCACTTGCGCAACCGATCCATAAATGGACCGAAAGCTCAATGATGCTGATGCTTAGCTCATTGACGCCCCATTTCTGCCGCAAACAGATTGGAGAAGCTGACCGCGCTGAGCTTGCTCGATCCGCGCTTGTCTTCATCGCAATGCGCCTGACCACGACAGCTTGCGTCTGTCTGCTGGGGTGTGGCCACAGAAATCAGGGCAACTAATACAGGTCTACAATGCAACCACGCTGCCGTGTGAACGGCTGCGCGAACGCTCGCGCCGGATGCGAAGGCGGCGATTGTCGCGGAGTCGCGCAAGCGCCGTCACGGCCACGAAGAACAGCGGACCATCAGCAAGGGCGACCTGAAACCCTTCATCGACAGGGTTCAGGCGAGGATCGCCAAGCAGCCCGGTGCCAAGCTCTGGTCCATCTGTGATCAGCGGTGGGACATACTGACCGCCCAATGGCGAGCAGAGCTTCCCAAGACGATCTTCCGCTATGTCCGAGCGGGAATGAAGGAACTGGTGCGCTTGGCAGCCACGGTCTCCGGCCGTGAGGTCGCGATTACCACCATCGCGATGTACCTGCTCCAGGCGCACGATCGCCGGCTGTTCAAGAATGAGGTCGGCTTCCGCAGTCAGCTTGTCAGACGGGTGAGGACCCTCTCCACCACCAGCTTCTCCCACTGGAGCGGGGCAAGCGATGGCCGCGAGCGGCGAGCCATAAAGGAGTTGGAGCCGAGCGGCTTTGCGGTCACGCGATTCCGGATATCCCTTCGTTACTGCTTTTATGAAAAAGCACGTCAGGCAACTTAGTCCTGCTGGCCCACATCGCGGTGATGAAATACGGGTACCAGCTGCCGTTGTATCGCCAGGAACAGATGTTTGCCGCCCAAGGCATCACGCTCGACCGGCAAACGCTGGCCTCGTGGATGGGCCGCGTCGCCTGGTGGCTGAAGCCGCTTCACGCGCTGTTGCGCCGCGCAGTGATGTCCTACCCGCGGTTGTTTGCCGACGAGACGCCGCTGCCAGTTCTCGATCCCGGCCGTGGCAGAACCAAAGTCTGCCAGTTCTGGACGATCGCCACCGACGACCGCCCGTGGGGCGGCCCGGCGCCGCCGGCAGTGGTCTACGTGTTCGCCGAGGATCGCAAGGCGATCCGCGCGAGGCAGCTGTTTGAAGATTACGACGGCATCCTGCAGGTCGACGGCTATGCCGCCTACAAGGGGCTGATCAAGAACGGCGGCCGTCTGGTACAACGGGTGTTCTGCTTCGCGCATGCGCGGCGGAAGTTCTGGGACGTCCACGTCGCGACGAAATCGCCGATTGCCGCGGAAGCGCTGCAGCGGATCGCGATGTTCTACGCCATTGAGGATCGCATTCGCGGTTTGCCAGCGACGCAGCGAGCTGCGGCGCGACAATCCGACACCAGACCGCTGATCGAGGACTTCAAGCCCTGGCTCGAGGCGCGACTGCTGGAAGTCTCGAAGAAATCCGGCCTTGGCAAGGCGGTCCGCTACACCCTCAACCATTGGGAAGGCCTGACGCGATTCATCGATGATGGGCGCATCGAGATCGACAACAATACGGTCGAACGCAGCATCAAGCCGATCGGATTGGGAAAGAAAAACTATCTGTTCGCAGGCAGTGAGGGCGGCGCCGAAACCTGGGCCACTCTCGCATCGCTCATCAACTCGGCAAAGCTTCACGACATCGACCCGCGGCATTATCTCACGGATGTTCTCGAGCGCATCGTCTCTGGACGCATCAAGATCAATCAGCTGAACACGCTGTTGCCGTGGAATTGGAAAGCCGAGCGCGATGGTTCGGAGGCAAAGCTCGCCGCTTGATCAGTTCGACGGCAACGCGTCGGGAACTTCCTGCGCATCGCTGGCGTCGTCGTAGATCTCTTCGCGGATCACGCGCAGCGTTACCTCGTGCAGATACACTTGCAGCGCACCCTCCAGCTCGGTGAACTCGGGCAGCAGGACTCGATCGACGAAGCCACGTGACGCACGAACCATCACTGTGTTGCGTCGCTGCCGACGATAACGAAACGGCCGCAGCCCATATCGGCGGCAAAGCGCCAGAAAAAGGTGCCGAGACCACTGGTCGGGAAGTGAGAATTGCTGTTCGATCGGTGGATCGTGGCGAGCGAGTTCCTCGACCCGGGCCCGCACCCGCTGCAGCGCGGCTTCCGCTGCAAGCCGCTCACCAGCAGTTCCGGCACCCACGAACAATGCCTCGATCTTCCGAAGCTTCTCGCGCAGCTGCGACTCGCTGGTCATACTGATCCCCGTTGCCCGCTCCGAACCGGGATCAACCCATCACCGCGCGCCAGCGGCGTCAATCATCCCGACCGCGCTATCCAGAGCATTCCGCGCAAGTCAAGCCCGGGCACCGGTGATCCCCTCGTGACGCTCACCAAGGTTCTATGTACCTGACAACCTCTACATCATCGGCATGATGAACACTGCCGACCGATCTCTCTCGATGGTCGACTATCCGCACCTGATCGTCCCGGTTCGCCAGCGTTGCCCGGCAGCAATGGCGAAATCTTCGCCCATTGAGTCTCGTTCAACTCGTATCGCTTCGCCGCCATCATCCGCTGCGTGTCGAATCACGGAGCTTTATGAATCAGCGATCAAACCGCTTGGGAACCTGAATGTCGATCGGCCCTAGGCCGGACTAGCTGCGATTCTTTTGCCGTCCAAAACAAAATTAGCCAGTGCGATTGCTCCCCCACTCGCTCCCCCGACTCAAAGGCGAGAGGAGGTCTTCGGCGAGCGGGCAATCTAAGTTATTCAGCTACCGAGAGAATTTGGAGCGGGCGAAGGGGCTCGAACCCTCGACCCCGACCTTGGCAAGGTCGTGCTCTACCACTGAGCTACACCCGCATCCTGTGTCGGTCGCGTGACGCGCCGGCAACGGCTGTCGTATGCCAAAACCGGGCGGCGAATGCAACAGCTACCGGCAGCATAGATTCGGATTCGGGACCCCATATGGGCTCAATCCCGGCAAAATCGGCCCAAAACGATCCCGAACCGCCGAATCAGTTCCCATGGATTGAAATTCGGCCGCCCCGGCCCAATTTAGGGGCCGACAGCAAAGCATATGCATTGGCGACGTGCTAAAGAGCCGCCGTTCCAGACATCAGACGAGGGGATCCCGTGACGATCATCGACCAGGGTAACGGAGCGGCGGGCCCCGCCGCGGCCGATTTGATCAAGGACACCACCACCCAGACCTTCGTGAAGGACGTCATCGAGGAATCGAAGCGCCAGCCGGTGCTGATCGACTTCTGGGCCGAATGGTGCGGTCCCTGCAAGCAGCTCACCCCCGTGCTGGAAAAGGCGGTCAAGGCCGCCAAGGGCAAGGTCAAGCTGGTCAAGATGAACATCGACCAGCATCCGGGGATCCCAGGCCAGATGGGCATCCAGTCGATCCCGGCCGTGATCGCTTTCGTCAATGGCCAGCCCGCCGACGGCTTCATGGGCGCGGTGCCCGAGAGCCAGGTCAACGCGTTCATCGAAAAGCTGACCAAGGGCGTCACCGCGCCGGGTGAGCTGAATGTTGCCGAAATCCTGCAAGAGGCCGAGGCCGTGCTCGCCGAGGGCGATGCGGAAGCCGCGGCGCAGATTTATGCCGAGGTGCTCCAGCACGATTCAACCAACATCGCTGCACTCGCCGGGCTCGCCAAATGCTACGCCGCCTCCGGCGCTATGGAGCAGGCCAAGCAGACGCTGGCCATGGTGCCGGACTCCAAGCGCAACGACCCTGCGGTGAAGGCCGTGCAGACCGCGATCGATCTCGCCGAGCAGGCGGAATCGCTCGGGCCAGTCACTGAACTGGAACAGAAAGTCGCCGCAGACCCGCTCGATCATCAGGCGCGATTCGACCTTGCCATCGCGCTCAACGCGCAAGGCAACCGGGCCGCCGCCACAGAGCAGCTGCTGGCGATCGTCAAGCGCGACCGCAAATGGAACGACGACGGCGCCCGCAAGCAGCTCGTGCAGTTCTTCGAAGCGTGGGGCGGAGCCGATGACGCAACCGTCGAGGGACGCAAGCGCTTGTCGATCGTCCTTTTTTCGTAGATGCGATTATTGTTTGAGCATGATCTCGCCGGAAAACCGCTACACACTTTTCCGGATCATGCTCTAGCGACGCGGGGACCAGATGCCGATCAACATCGAATACCGCGGGCCCGCCGACCTTCCGGAGATCATTCCGGTGTTTCCGCTGCCGGGCGCGCTGCTGCTACCGCGCGGCCAGATGCCGCTCAACATCTTCGAACCGCGCTACCTCGCGATGGTCGACGACAGCTTCCGCGACGGCCATCGCCTGATCGGCATGATCCAGCCGGACATCGCGCATTCGCCGAAGAATTCCGACAAGCCAACCCTGTTCCGCGTCGGCTGCGTCGGTCGCATCACCCAGCTCGCCGAATCCGGCGATGGCCGCTACATCCTCGAGCTCACCGGGGTCGCGCGCTTCAAAGTGGTCCAAGAGCTCGAGGTGTTGACCCCCTACCGGCAGTGCAAGGTCGATATCTTCGCCTTCGTCGATGACTTCACCGCGCGGATGGGCGAGGACGAGGTCGATCGCGAAGCGCTGCTTGCGGTGCTGGCGGACTTTTTGAAGGCCAACAATCTCAAGGTCGACTGGGAAGGCGTCGAGAGCGCGCCCAACGAAGCGCTCGTCAACGCGCTGGCGATGATGTCGCCTTACGGCCCGGCCGAGAAGCAGGCGATGCTGGAAGCGCCCGATTTGAAGACCCGCGCCGAGATCCTGATCGCAGTGACCGAGATGGACCTCGCCAAGAAGCGCACCAGCGGCGATCCGCCGTTGCAGTGAGCCTCTGCGTCGTCAATGATGGCGGATGCGCTTGCGGCCCGTAAACATTGCGCGGATCAGGTTCTCGCGCTGAAGAAGCCCCATCAACACCGCGCCTGCGATATGCAGCACGACCAGGACGATGACGGCATCCGATGCATAAGCATGGGTGTCCTCGATCCACCACACGCCGAAGAAAGTGACGGTCACCGACATCGCGCCCGTGATCGCCGAGATGGCGAGCGACAGCAGCAGCGCCACCAGCATCAGGGTGCCGGCAGGATTAAGCCCGATATAGCGGCCCGTGATGCCGCGCCGCAGATTCCAGAGATAGTTTGGTGCGGCGCGGAGCCTGACACCGATCATGCGAAAGCGCGAATAGCGGCTTCCCAGAACACCCCAGATCAGGCGAAAGGCCAGCAGCACAATCACGCAATAGCCGACGATGCGATGAAGGTTGTCATAGACGGTGGGCGTGAACCACGCGGTCAGAACGCATGCCGCGAGAGTCCAATGCCAGAGGCGCAGCGGCAGGTCCCAGACCGCGACCGTTCGATCTGCGGGGGTCCGGTCGGACACCCCGCGCACCTCTGGCACCGCTTCTTCAACCAAGCAGGAACCGCCCTTTGATCTTACTTCGCGATCGTGTGCTTCAGGCTGAGATCTTCCGGGCTGTAGAACAGCTCGTAGAGCTTGCCTTCCTTGACGCCGTAGACCTCATAGCACGAGCCTTCGATCTTAGAGCGCCGCACCTCATAGCCGGCTGCCTTGGCCTTGGCTTCGGCATCGCCCGCCGGCTTCCAGGATGCCTTGTCGAGCTTGGTGCAGGTCTTGAAACCGTCGGCCATCGCCGTCGATCCCATGGCGATCCCGACCGTCAGTGCAATGGCAAGAACACGAATGACCTTCACGAACGTCTCCTCCTCTGTCGTGTGCGCAACGGTGTGCGCGAAACGCGACCGAAGGAAGCAAAGAGGAAGCTGAAGTCAATCCGGTGCAGGCGACCGGAGCTTTAGAGTTATTCTAGCGGTCCGAAAAAGATCAGCGCTGTCCGTATGCAGCACGCATTTGAAGGGCGGCTGCGGCCTTACGCCTCACGGACTGCCAGCGCTGCTAATAGCCAGCAATCGCGAGCGCCACGACCGCACTGAGCGCCATCCAGCCGAAGTGCCGGCCACGCGTCGCCCATGCGTTGGCGCAGGCGGAAAAGCCGAACACACAGGCCATGGTGATGACGATCCAATGGCGCGCCGTACCTGAGTCCATCCAGGGCGTCGCGATCAGGAGCACACCGCCGCCGATCCAGGCGACCGTCGAAGCCTGCCAGACCAGGCGGATCAGGGTGCGGAGCCGTTCTGGCTCGATCCGGGCGCGAGCAAAGACCTTGGTCTCGCCGAGGATGCCATGGATGAGGGCCACGGCAATGGTCAGGACGCCGGCGCACTGGAGCAAGAGATCACGCATCAACGCCTCCATACAGTTATGTATGGCGAGATAGACGCTGGCTTGCCGCCTGTCAATACACTAGTGTATGGTCCTACCCTGGAACCCGACATGACCGAACAACTCTCCGCCGATGACTGGATCAAACAGGGGCTCAAGGCGCTGGCCAGGGGCGGGTTCACCGCGCTGAAGGCCGATCCTCTCGCAAAAGCCATGGGCGTCTCGCGCGGAAGCTTCTATTGGCACTTTGCCGATCTCGGCGCCTTCCATGCCGCCACTCTGAAGCGCTGGCGCGAGATCGCGGCCGATCAGATCATTGCCGACGTCGAGGCCGGGAGCGACGAGCCGCTGAAAGCACTGCTGCGCCGGACCTTTGGCGCGCGGCTCGACCTGGAGCGCGCGGTGCGGAACTGGGCGGCGTTCGACACGGCCGCGCAAGCCGCAGTCCGTGCGATCGACCGCCGCAGGCTCGACTATATCGAGACGCTGCTGCAACGGCGCGGACTCAATGCCACGATGGCGCAGGCGCGCGCGCAGATCCTGTACTGGACGTTCCTCGGTTTCGCATTGTCCGGCGCGCCGGTGCCCGCTGCACGGCTCCAGGGCCTGCTCGACGAGATCCTGCGGATGGTCTCGGCATAGGTCGCAATGGGCGGCCGCGATGTTCTATGCTACAGGCAGGTCATCGCCGGAGACCACAATGAACGCGCCCACCGAACGCCCCGAAGCCAGTGTCGATCCCAAATTGCTGGAGATTTTGGTCTGCCCGCTGACCAAGGGCCCGCTGGAATTCGACTCCGCCAAGCAGGAGCTGATCTCGCGCAGCGCCAAACTCGCTTATCCCATCCGCGACGGCATCCCGATCATGCTGCCGGAAGAGGCGCGGAAGATCGATTGAGGTGAGGCGCGACGGCCGCGCCGCACTCTACAACGCCTCGCCCTTCAGCAACTTCGGCACCTCGCCCGTAAGCCCCGCAGCCTGGCGGATGAACAGGTTCTTCAGCGGCGGGGCGCGGTCGACGATGCCGAGGCCGATGTCGCGCACGGTGCGCAGCAGCGTCGACTTGTTGGAGAACAGGAAGTTCAACGAGTTGGTGGCAACGCCCATCGCCATGGTGTCGAAACGGCGCCAGCGCTGGTAGCGCTCGAGCACGTCAGCGCCGCCGATATCCATGCCGAGGCGCGCGGCATCGACGACGACTTCGGCCAGTGCGGCGACATCCTTCAACCCCATGTTGAGGCCCTGGCCCGCAATGGGATGGATGACATGGGCGGAATCGCCAACCAGCGCGAGGCGCTCGGCGATGAAGGAGCGCGCCACGAAATAGGACAGCGGGAACGCGCGCGGCTTGTCGAGCGCCTTCACCTCGCCGAGATGCAGTCCGAAACGCTGCTCGAGCTCGCTGTGAAATTCCTCGTCGCTCAGGGCCACGATGCGCGCGGCTTCCGCGCGGCGTTCGGTCCACACCAGCGAGGAGCGTTTTCCGGTCAGCGGCAGGATCGCAAACGGACCTGCGGGCAGGAAGTGTTCTTCGGCGCGGCCTTCGTGATCACGCTCGTGGCCGACGGTGACGACGATGCCGGACTGGTCGTACTCCCAGCCATGGGTGGCGATGCCGGCGCGTTCGCGTAGTTTTGACTTCGCGCCGTCGGCGGCAATCAGCAGGCTCGCGGCAACAACGCTGCCGTCGCCGAGCGTCACGTCGATGCCGTCAGGGCGCGAATCGTAGGACGCAACAGGGGTGGCACGGAGCTCGACACCTGCCGCTTCGGCGCGGACAATCAGCGCATCGATCAGACGGCGGTTCTCGACCATATGCGCGAAGGATTCGCCGGGCGCGACATCGCCGGCAAAATTCAGGAACACCGGACGCGTGGCGTCCTCCAGCTTGGAATCGGTGACCACCATGTCGAGGATCGGCTGCGCCTCGCCCTTGACGTCGTCCCAGGCGCCGAGCACCTCGAACAGCCGGCGGCAGGCCGCCACGATCGCGGTCGCGCGGGGATCACGGCTCGGCCGCGTGCTGAGCGCGGGGTCGGCGACGATGACGGGAATCTCGGGCCCGAGCCCCTGGCGCAGCGCGAGCGCCAGCGCCAACCCCGCAAACGCGCCGCCGCCAATGACTATGCTACTCTGTGACATACTGAAATTCCCGGCTAACTCTTGGTCTTGCTAGCAGACTTGAGGTGGGCGAAACAGTGCGGTGAAACGAGGGCGGAACGGCCCGATTCAGTCATTCCGGGACGTCCGGACGACAACGCGAAAGCTCATCCATGTCCAAAAGCCTGATCGACCTCATCTCGATCCTCGACCTGGAGCAGCTCGAGGTGAATCTGTTCCGCGGCAACAGCCCGAAGACGAGCTGGCAGCGGGTGTTCGGCGGGCAAGTGATCGGGCAGGCGATGGTTGCGGCCTGCCGCACCGTCGAGAGCCGGCTGCCGCATTCGTTGCACTGCTATTTCATCCTGCCGGGCGATCCGCAGATCCCGATCATCTACCAGGTCGAGCGGCTGCGCGACGGCAAGAGCTATTCGACGCGCCGCGTCACCGCGATTCAGCACGGCAACGCGATCTTCTCGATCATGGTGTCGTTCCATGCCGAAGAGGAGAGTGCGTTCGATCATCAGGAGAAGATGCCGGACGTGCCGCCGCCGGAAAAACTCACGGCGGAGGAGGTGGCCAAGCAGCCGATGTTCCGCGAGATGCCGGACTTCATCCGCCGCTACTATGAATCCGACCGGCCGATCGAGCTGCGTCCGGTCGAGCTCGGCCGCTATTTCGGCCAGAAGATCGAGGACGGCCGCATCCACGTCTGGATCAAGACCGCAGCTACGCTGCCGGACGATCCGGCGCTGCACATGTGCGCGCTGGCCTATGCCTCGGACTTCTCGCTGCTCGACGCCATCATGGCGCGCTATGGCCGCACGCTGTTCGACAAGCGCATGATGCCGGCGAGCCTCGACCACGCGATGTGGTTTCACCGCCCGTTCCGCGCCGACGAATGGCTGCTCTATTCGCAGGATTCGCCCAGCGCGCAAAAAGGTCGCGGCTTGACCCGCGGCCTGATCTTCAAGCCTGATGGAACGCTGGTGGCCTCCGTCGCGCAGGAAGGCTCCGTGCGCGAGCGGAGGAGCTGATCTTTAGAGCGGTCCGCGCGGCGCGAGCTCGGTCTGCGACGCGAACCAGTTCATGATCCAGCGATACACCCACGGGATCGGGATGAGGAAGCCGGACAGGATCGCAGCCACGATTCCGCGCCAGAGAATCCCGAGACCGCTACCCCTGAAGATGATTTCGCGTCGCGTGCCCTGGATGTTGCGGCACATCCAGCGGATCTGGGCTGCGGCGACCCAGGCCCAACCGACAATCGTGATGATGGAGATCGCGAACAGCAGGTTCCAGCCGACATAGGCCCACACCGAACCGGTGAAGCTGAGGCCGAGCGGCTGCCCGTTGGAGGCGAGATTGGCGACCATCCATTTCAGCAGGAGCCAATAGAGAACGATTTGGGCGATGAAGAGCAAATTGTTCAGCAACTGGACGCCGGTGAAGGCAATGACAATCGCCAGAACGATGAAGCCGAAGAACCAGGGCACCAGCGTCATCGCATTGCCGGTGAAGGAGAGGTTCGGCCGCCCCGGAACCTTCACGCAGGACACGATCCATTTCGTGTACCAGACGAACACCCACGGCACCGGGATGATGAGGCACATGCCGATCAGCATCGCGATGCTGCGCCAGGTGAAGTCCCAGATGCCGAAATCAACCGACAGCGAGCCGCCCGCGGCGCTACTAGCGCCGGCGTAGCTACCACCGCCCGTCATCGGCGGACCGCCCGCCGGGATCAGCGGGGGCGCGCCGACGACGCCCACGAGGCCCGGAATCTCGGCCGCCTTCTGCCAGCCGGCCATGCCTTCGGACCACACCAGCGTATCGGGTCGCACGACACCCTGGGCCACGAGGTCGCGGAATTGCCCTTCCGGATAGGGGCCCTGCTGCTTACCCTCGGATGCGTAGAACCAACTCGCCATGAAACGCCCCCCCAAAATACTTATGTACCGCTCGACAGGCGCGGGTTCACCACATCCATGCCAAAAATGCATTGTGAAGGATGAACGTCTGCCCTGTACAGAGGCGGCCGTTCACACGCCCCAACGTTTTTCCGCTTCAATCTGCAAGTTTTTTATGCCATTTGCCCGGAAAGATGCCAGATTGACGCAGCGCCGGGGACATGCGGCGCGACGCATCCCGGGGAATAGGTCTGACCATGAAACTCGTCGTCGCGATCATCAAACCCTTCAAGCTCGATGAGGTCCGTCAGGCGCTGACGGCGATCGGCGTCCACGGCATGACCGTGACCGAGGTAAAGGGCTATGGCCGTCAGAAAGGCCACACCGAGATCTATCGCGGCGCCGAATATGTCGTGAACTTCCTGCCCAAGCTGCGAATCGAGATCGCGGTCGCCACCGACGTTGCCGAGAAGGCGGTCGCCGTGATCACCGCCACGGCGCGCACCGGTCAGATCGGCGACGGCAAGATCTTCGTCACGCCGATCGACCATGCGCTGCGCATCCGCACCGGCGAAACCGACAGCGACGCGCTCTAAAAATAGCCTTCTTCGATCGCACCTGGCAACGGCGCCATGGCGTGCGACGCAATTTCTATGCTGGGGGAAATGACATGGCGGGATTGTTGCGCCGGGCAGCTGCTATGGCTGCGCCGATCGGATGTGTGTCGATCATGGCCGCGCCGGCGCATGCAGCGACAAATGACATCAACACCGCCGACACCGCCTGGATGATCGTCGCCACCGCGCTGGTGCTGATGATGACGATCCCGGGGCTGGCGCTGTTCTATTCCGGCATGGTGCGCAAGAAGAACGTGCTCGCGACGATGGCACAGAGCCTCGCCGCGGTGACGATGATCTCCATCCTCTGGGTCGCGTTCGGCTATTCGCTGTGCTTCGTCGGCGACGGTCCCTGGATCGGCTCGCTCGACCGCTGGTTTCTCGCCGGCATGACCATGGACAGCGTCAACCCGGCGGCGAAGACGATCCCGGAATCGCTGTTCATGCTGTACCAGATGACGTTCGCGATCATCACGGTGGCGCTGGTCGCGGGCTCCGTCGCCGACCGCATGCGTTTCTCCGCTTATCTCCTGTTCTCCGTCGCCTGGTTCATCTTCGTCTACATTCCGCTGGCGCATTGGGTGTGGGGCGGCGGCTTCCTTGCCAGCATGGGCGTGCTGGATTTCGCCGGCGGCCTCGTCGTGCATCTGTCGGCCGGCACTGGCGGGCTGGTCGCGGCGAAAGTGATGGGGCGCCGTCATGGCTACGGCACCGAAAATCTCTCGCCGTTCGATCTCTCGCTCGCCGTGATGGGCACGGGCCTGCTGTGGGTCGGTTGGTTCGGCTTCAACGGCGGCTCGGCGCTCGCAGCCAATTCGCGCGCGGTGATGGCGATCATCGCGACCCATCTTGCCGCCTGCTCCGGCGCGCTGACCTGGGGCGCAATCGAATGGTCGACGCGGCGCAAACCCTCCGTGCTCGGCATGATCTCAGGCGCGGTGGCAGGCCTCGGCACCATCACGCCGGCCTCGGGCTTCGTCGCGCCGTGGCACGCCATCGTCATCGGCATCGCCGCCGGCGTGATCTGCTACTGGGCCTGCACCTGGCTGAAGCACCGCTTCAACTATGACGATTCGCTCGACGTGTTCGGTGTCCACGGCATCGGCGGCCTGACCGGCACCCTGCTCGCCGGCGTGTTCGCGACCAGCGCGATCGGCGGCACGGCCGGCCTGATCGAGGGCCATCCGCAGCAGCTGCTGATCCAGCTCTACGGGGTCGCGGTCACCTTCATCTGGTCGGCGGGCGTGAGCTATGTCCTGCTCAAGCTGGTCGGCTTGTTCGTCCCCTTGCGCGTATCCCGCGAGCACGAGCTCGAGGGGCTGGATATTTCGCAGCACGGCGAGGCTCTTCAGTAAGCTGCTGGCGGGTCGCAATAGCCACTCGGCGGCCTGAATTCACGCAGGGCTTGCGCAACACATAAGTATTTGCTTATGTGTCGCCATGATCGAAGCCGACATCTTCAAGGCCCTTGCCGACCCGACGCGCCGAAAGGTCTTTGAGAAGCTCGCTGGCGGCAGCCTGAATGCCAGCACTTTGCGCGACGGATTGGAGATCAGCCAACCGGCGATGTCGCAGCATCTCGCGGTGCTGCGCGCGGCAGGCCTGGTGCGCGAACAGCGGCAGGGCCGTTTTGTGAACTACGAAGTCGACCCGGACGGAATCGTCGCCATCGGGGCGTGGCTTGCGCGCTACCGCGCCTACTGGCCGAAGCGCATGGAAGCGCTCGCCGATCTCCTAAAGGACATGGATCAATAAGGACCTGGATCAATGAGCGACGCAGTGAAGCCTGATCGCCCCGACGAGTCCCTGGTGCTCGAATATGATTTCGATGCCCCGCCGGCAAAGGTCTGGCGCGCCGTGACCATTCCGGCCCTGCGCGAGCGCTGGCTGCCCGATGCCGACCTTGCGGGGGCCGAGCCCGAATCATCGATCGCGGGCGAAGAGGTGCGCTACCGGCTTCGCGATTCCGAACCACCGTTTCGCGAGAGCCACGTCATCTTCCGGATCGAACCGAACGACGCCGGCGGCACCCGCTTTCGCATCATCCAGCAAGCCTGCGACGATCGCATAACGCTGCCGCAGGCGGCCAACAGCAATCGCTGCATGATGCGCGCGGCGGCCTAACACCACAAAGACTTCATCACCTGCAGAAATGGAGGTCGCCGATGCGCGACATGCTTCAGCTCGTCCCTATGGTCGTCGAACAATCCACCCGCGGCGAGCGATCCTTCGACATCTATTCGCGGCTCTTGCGCGAGCGCATCATCTTCCTCAACGGCGAGGTCAATGATGCGATGTCCGGACTGGTCTGCGCGCAACTGCTGTTCCTGGAGGCGGAGAATCCGAACAAGCCGATCAATCTCTACATCAATTCCTATGGCGGCGTGGTCACCAGTGGCCTCGCGATGTACGACACCATGCAGTTCATCAAGGCGCCGGTCCATACGCTGTGCATGGGCACCGCGCGCTCCATGGGCTCGTTCCTGCTGATGGCCGGCGAACCCGGTCACCGCGCCGCCCTGCCCAATGCAAGTCTTCACGTGCATCAACCGCTCGGCGGCTTTCAAGGCCAGGCGTCTGACGTCCTGATCCATGCCCATGAAATGCAGGAAACCAAGCGGCGCCTCATTCGGCTCTATGCGCAGCATTGCGGGCGCCCCGAGGAGACGGTGGAACGGACCCTGGACCGCGACCACTTCATGACCGCACAGCAAGGGGTCGAATGGGGATTGATCGACCGGGTCTTTGCGGAGCGTGACGCCGCCTGAACGTCCGACAGCGGCCCTCAGCCGGATACCGTCCGGCAAGCCTCGTCCCGCTCTGGCTGGTCGGCCGATTGCGCGTATCCCGTGAGCACGAGCGCGGGGGGTTCGATATTTCGCCGCACGGCGAAGCACTTCGTGGGCTCTGCCTATAATTAGATACCTTTTGGCTGCCCGACACATGAGCAACAATGTGACGGCAGCCTGTCGTGCCTACATTTTGATCAGATATGGTCATGTATTGAGCGCGACGTATTAGCGCACTGCAGCGCGATACCCGCCAAACGCGAAAACACCCGCTTTCATAGTCCGTTAGCCAACGCGCCCGATCTGGCACGGCATTTGATTCTAGGGGGTGTGGCTGTGCCCGCGTAGTGAACTTTCTCCCTCGTGGCGAACCAGTCGAGAAACGCCCGGCCACGTCCGGACCGGGCCCAAGCGGGGATAGGACCCATGAAAATTGTTATGGCGATTATCAAGCCATTCAAGCTGGAAGAAGTCCGTGACGCCCTGACCGCCATTGGCGTTCACGGTCTCACGGTGACGGAAGTCAAGGGATATGGTCGTCAGAAAGGCCACACGGAAATCTATCGCGGCGCCGAATATGCCGTGAGCTTCCTGCCCAAGATCAAGATCGAAGTCGCCGTCGCCTCCGACCAGGTCGACAAGACCATCGAGGCCATCACGTCCGCCGCGAAAACCGGACAGATCGGCGATGGCAAGATCTTCGTCATCAACCTCGACCATGCGGTTCGCATCCGCACCGGCGAGGCCGACGCCGCGGCCCTTTGATTTCGCGCTCAACCAAAATTCAATCAGGAGTAAATGAAATGACGTTTAAGCGTCCCTATGGCGCGGGATTGGCGGCTCTCGCAGTCGGCCTGTTCGCTGCGACCGCAGCCTATGCCGAGCCAACGGTCAACAAGGGGGATAACGCCTGGATGCTGACATCGACAGTGCTCGTGCTGTTGATGACGATTCCGGGTCTCGCGCTGTTCTACGGCGGCCTCGTCCGTTCCAAGAACATGCTCTCGGTGCTGATGCAGGTGTTCTACACGGTCTGCGTCGTCACCGTGATCTGGGCCGTGTACGGCTACAGCCTCGCCTTCACCGGCGGTTCCGACTTCATCGGCGGCTTCTCCAAGGCCTTCATGATGGGGGTCACCACCGACTCGAAGGCTGCAACCTTCAGCGTCGACGCCAACATCTCGGAGCTGGTCTATGTTTGCTTCCAGATGACCTTCGCGGCGATCACGCCCGCCCTCATCGTCGGCGCCTTTGCCGAGCGCATGAAGTTCGCGGCGATCGCCCTGTTCATCCCGCTCTGGGTGACGCTGATCTACTTCCCGATCGCGCACATGGTCTGGTACTGGCCCGGCCCGGACGCGATCCAGGATGCGGCCAAGGCTCTTGCTGCTGCGGGTGATGCGGCGGCGAAGACCGCGGCTCAGGCCAAGCTCGACGAGATCAATGCCGACGCGGGCTGGATCTTCAAGAAGGGCGCGATCGACTTCGCAGGCGGTACCGTGGTGCACATCAACGCCGGCATTGCAGGTCTCGTCGGCGCTCTGCTGATCGGCAAGCGCGTCGGCTACGGCAAGGAGCTGATGGCTCCGCACTCGCTGACCATGTCGATGATCGGCGCTTCGCTGCTCTGGGTCGGCTGGTTCGGTTTCAACGCCGGCTCCAACCTCGAAGCCAATGGCGGCGCAGCCCTTGCCATGACCAACTCCTTCGTCGCCACCGCAGCCGCCGCGCTGTCGTGGATGTTCGCGGAGTGGATCGTGAAGGGTCACCCGTCGGTGCTCGGCGTCATCTCCGGCGCTGTCGCCGGCCTCGTGGCCGTCACGCCTGCCGCCGGCTTCTCCGGCGTAATGGGTGCGATCGTCCTCGGTCTCGTGGTCGGCGTGGTCTGCCTGTTCTTCTGCACCGTCGTGAAGAACGCGCTTGGCTACGATGACTCCCTCGACGTGTTCGGCGTGCACTGCATCGGCGGCATCGTCGGCGCCCTCGGCACCGGCATCCTGGTCAATCCGGCTCTCGGTGGTGCGGGCATCATCGACTACACCGCGATCCCGCCCAAGGTTGCGGATTACGACTTCGCGGCGCAGATGATCTCCCAGATCGAGGCCGTCTGCACCACGCTGGTGTGGTCGGGCATCGGTTCGGCGATCCTCTACAAGGTCGTCGATGTGATCGTTGGCCTCCGCGCCAATGTCGAGACCGAGCGTGAAGGCCTCGACATCACCGAGCACACCGAGCGCGCCTACAACATGTAAGTGTTCTCCCGGGCGCGATCTCCTCGGGGATCGCGCTCACAACTACGGTTTGGGCACATACCCGGCAATGCCCCGACCGTTGAGGGGCTCCAGCGCAAGTTGGAGCCCCTTTCTTTTTGTTCCGAGGGCAGAAGAAAAAGATTGCCATTCCAGGTAGTCGGCGCAGAAATATCGACCACAACGAACAACAATTCGGGAGGTCGTCATGCGTTTGGAAGGCGGATGCTATTGCGGCGAAGTGCGCTACGTGGCCGAGGGCGATCCGATGATGCAGGCCCAATGTCACTGCCGCGAGTGCCAGTACATCTCGGGCGGCGCGCCCAATACTTTCATCGCGATGCCGGCGGCGGGCTTCGCCTACATCACCGGACAACCCAAGCAGTTCACGCGCAAGGATCTGGCGCGTGCCGTCACACGGGAATTCTGCGCCGAATGCGGCACCCATCTGGTGACGAAGGTTCCGGGACTGCCGGCGACGATCGTGAAGGTGGGCACGCTGGACGAGCCCAAGCAGTTCCATCCGCAGATGGCGATCTATACCTGCGACAAGCAGGAGTTCCACGCGATCCCCGCGGGCATGGCGACATTTGAGAAGCTGCCAGCGCATTAGCGGCGTCGCTCGCCAGCGGATCAACGGTCACATGGCAGCGATCGCGTCGACGACGCGATCGTGCCGTAACGACGCGAATAAGCCCCGCATCCCGTTGTTATCCGGCCTAATTATTCCACCCTGGACGGACCGGCCGACCGATGGTTAATCGCGTCTTAACCTCGCCCTATCTATGGTGAACTGAACCGTTTCCCGCCGGCGCCTTGGTGCGACCGGCTGTTCCAAGAGTGCTGGCGCCCAGAATGGCTATGACCGCTTCATCCCGCGCGCCGCAGGTCGGTGGAAGCTCCGACAATGAACGCTCGCCCTTCGTCCGGCTGAATGAGCTATTGGCGCCGCATCAGCCCGGCAAGTCCTTGATTTCGTTGGCAGTCGGAGAGCCCCAGCATCCGGTGCCCGATTTCGTCGGACCGGTGCTGGCCAAGCACATCGCCGATTTCGGCCGTTACCCGGCGAACAAGGGTACCGACCCGTTCCGCAAGGCAGCGAGCGCCTGGCTGTCGTCCCGCTTCAAGCTGCCGCGGCCGCTCGATCCCGAGAGCGAGATTCTCGTGCTGAACGGCAGCCGCGAGGGGCTGTTCCTCGCCGCGATCGCGGCGGCGCGCTATGTCGGCCCGCGTCCCGGCAAGCCCGCCATCCTGATGCCGAACCCGTTCTACCCTGTCTATGGCGCCGGCGCTGGCGCCGCGGCCTGCGAACCGGTCTATCTGCCGACCACGGTCGAAAACGGCTTCCTGCCCGATCTCGACGCCATCGACGAAGCGACGCTGGCGCGCACTGTGGCGTTCTATCTGGCCTCGCCTGCCAACCCGCAGGGCTCGGTCGCTTCACCGGACTATTTCAGACGGTTGAAGCAGCTCGCCGACCGCTACGGCTTCGTGATCCTCAGCGACGAGTGCTATTCCGAGATCTACACCCGCGAGGCACCAGGCAGCGCGCTCGAATGCGCCGGCCCCGACTTCACCCGCGTGGTTGCGTTCCAGTCGCTGTCGAAGCGCTCCAACCTTCCGGGCTTGCGCGTCGGCTTCGCCGCCGGCGACAAGAAATTCATCGGAATGTTCCTCGAGCTGCGCAACATCGCGGCGCCCCAGGTGCCGGTTCCGCTCCAGCATGTCGCGACCGTTGCCTATGGCGACGAAGCGCATGTCGAAGAGAACCGCAGGCTGTACCGGATCAAGTTCGATCTCGCCGACCAGATCATCGGCAATCGCTACGGCTATCGCCGGCCCGATGCCGGCTTCTGCGTCTGGCTCAACACGTCCGAGATCGGCGACGACGTATCGGTGTGTCTGAAACTCTTCAAGGAAGCAGGCGTGCGCGTGGTGCCCGGCTCTTATCTGGCGCGGCTCCAGCCCGACGGCTTCAATCCCGGTGCCGGCTACATTCGCCTGGCGCTGGTGCAGGATGGTGAGACCACGGCGGCGGCATTGCACCGCCTGGTCGAGACTCTGGGTTAGGCGGGGCCCGTGAGCATGTCGGCGATCGAACGTGTCATTCCCCTGGTCGGCCATCTGCCGCCCTCGATCCGCGAGGCGTTGAGCCGGCGTGTGCGCGAGCTCACCGGCCTCAGTCTGATCACGCTGTCCGGCGTCGCATCCGCTGCGCTGATGACCTGGTCGGTGCAGGATCCGAGCCTCAGCCACGCCACCTCGCGGCCGATCCGCAACATTCTGGGTTATGCCGGCGCGATCGGCGCCGACCTCGCGATGCAGATCCTCGGGCTTGGCGCGATCATGCTGATCCTGACGATCGCGGTGTGGGGCTGGCGCATGATGACCCACCGGCCGTTCGACCGCGAAGCGCTGCGGCTCGGCGCCTGGATTCTCTGCACGGTGATTGCGGCGGGCTTTGCCAGCTGCTGGCCGCATGGCGGCGCTTGGCCGCTGCCGACCGGGCTCGGCGGCGTGGTCGGCGATGCGCTGGTGCGTGCGCCCGCGGTGATCTTCGGGCCGGCCGGCACGATCTATCGCATGGCGCTCGGAATCATCCTGTTCGTCGCGCTGGCCGCGACCTTCCCCATCGCCTGCGGCCTCGGCGCGCGCGCGCATGACGAAGAGCGCGCGGCAATCGAGGATGACGATACGCCGCTCGACGAAGACGAGGACAGCGATCGCGGCTCGGTGTCGCTGGGCTGGCTGTTCCACGCATTGATGAGCACCAAGGCGCGGCTGACCTGGCTGCTCGGCACCGCCTATCGCTCGCTCGTCTCGAGCGGGCCGAAGGCCAAGCCGGTTGCTTTCAACCGGCAGGAGCCCAATCTCGGCGGCCGCGCCGCGCCTTCGATCTCGCCGCAATCCGAGGACGAAGACCACGAGGACGAGCACGAAGAAGAGGAAGACGAGGAGGAAGAGGAAGCGCCAGCCGCGCGCGCGCCGCGCAAGAAGGCCGCGCCGAAAGCTCCTTCCAAGAAATCCTCCGACAAGTTCGAGCTCCCGTCGGTGTCCGTGCTGGCCGCGCCCAAGGCAGGCGATCGCCAGCCGCTCAGCAAGGCTGAGCTGGAAGCCAATTCGCGTGCACTCGAAGGCGTGCTTCAGGATTTCGGCGTGCGCGGCGACATCGTGAAGGCCCATCCGGGTCCCGTGGTCACGCTGTACGAGCTGGAGCCCGCGCCGGGCATCAAATCATCCCGCGTGATCGGACTTGCCGACGACATCGCCCGTTCGATGAGTGCGCTGTCGGCGCGCGTCGCTGTCGTGCCCGGCCGCAATGCCATCGGCATCGAATTGCCAAACGCTCATCGCGAAAAGGTCTATTTGCGCGAGCTGCTGGTCGCCAAGGAGACTGTCGACTCGGTTGCGAAACTGCCGCTCTGCCTTGGCAAGACCATCGGCGGCGACCCCGTCATCATTGATCTCGCCCGCACGCCGCATATGCTGATCGCCGGCACCACCGGCTCCGGCAAGTCGGTCGCCATCAACACCATGATCCTCAGCCTGGTCTATCGGCTGCGCCCGGATCAGTGTCGCTTGATCATGGTCGATCCGAAGATGCTCGAACTCTCCGTCTATGACGGCATTCCCCATCTGCTCACGCCTGTCGTGACCGATCCGAAGAAGGCGGTGGTCGCGCTGAAATGGGCCGTGCGCGAGATGGAAGAGCGCTACAAGAATATGGCCAAGCTCGGTGTGCGCAACATCGACGGCTACAATACACGCCTGCTCGAATTGAAAGCCAAGGGCGAAGAGCCGACGCGCACGGTGCACACCGGCTTCGACAAGGAGACCGGCAAGGCGATCTACGAGGAAGAAAAGCTCTCGCTCGACCCGCTGCCTTACATCGTCATCATCGTCGACGAAATGGCCGACCTGATGATGGTCGCCGGCAAGGACATCGAAGGCGCGGTGCAGCGCCTCGCGCAAATGGCGCGCGCCGCCGGGCTGCATGTGATCCTCGCGACGCAGCGTCCGTCGGTCGACGTCATCACCGGCACCATCAAGGCGAACTTCCCGACCCGGATCGCCTTCCAGGTAACCTCCAAGATCGACAGCCGCACCATCCTCGGCGAGATGGGCGCCGAGCAGCTGCTCGGCCAGGGCGACATGCTCTATATGGCCGGCGGCGGGCGCATCAGCCGCGTGCACGGACCTTTTGCTTCGGACGAGGAAGTCGAGAAGGTGGTGCGTCATCTGAAGACGCAGGGACAGCCGGAATATCTCGAGGCGGTCACGGCCGAAGAGCCCACCGAGGGCGAGGACGGCGCGGTGTTCGACGCTTCCGCCATGGGCGCGGATGGCGGCGGCGATTTGTTCTCGCAGGCCGTCGCGGTGGTCAAACGCGACCGCAAGGCCTCCACCAGCTACATCCAGCGCCGCCTGCAAATCGGTTATAACCGCGCCGCATCGCTGATGGAGCGTATGGAACTGGAAGGCATCGTCGGACCCGCCAATCACGCCGGCAAACGTGAGATCCTGGTCGAGGAAGAAGACAGCCATATGTGAGGCACGTGGCCTCGAAATGACCTTTTCACGCAAAAACGATCTCTGCTTTTGCCCGAAATCACGCTAAAACGACGCCCAGCCATACAGGACGACGCGTTGATCAGACATCCGGACATTCGATTCGCTGCCTCCATCGCTGCGCGAAGCGCGCGCGTGGCCGGCGTGCTTCTCGTCACCGCCGCGATGGTGACCGCAGTGTCGTTCGCGCAGACCGTGCCTGTGCCGAAGCCCGCGCCGAAGAGCCGCGACAATGCTCAGCCGTCGGGGGGGCCGTCGATTACGGGCGCAACGCAGGCGCCGCCCAACCCGGTCATTCCGGATCCGCGCCGCAACGTGCCGAGCAGCATCTTCCAGACCTTCGATGCGAACCAGAAGGCGCAGGCGGCCAGGGTCAGCGCCTATCTGTCCTCGCTGTCGACCTTGGTCGGGAATTTCGTCCAGGTCGGCCCCGACGGCAGCAAGACGCAGGGCGATTTCTACATCCAGAAGCCGGGCAAGATGCGCGTCGAATATGATCCGCCGAGCCCGATCGACATCATTGCCGACGGCTCATCGGTTGTCGTGCGCGACCGCAAGCTCGCCACACAGGACGTCTATCCGCTATCGCAGACGCCGCTCCGCTTCCTGCTGTCGGACCGCATCGACCTGATGAAGGACACCAACGTCGTCAGTGTCACTTCGGACGATCTCTTCATCAGCGTCATCATCGAGGAGAAGCAGGCGCTGGTCGGCACCAGCCGTCTGCTGCTGATGATCGGCGCCAAGGACGGCCAGTTGAAGCAATGGACCGTCACCGACCCACAGGGCTACGACACCACCTTCGCGGTCTATAATTTGGACACGAGCAAGAAGCTCGATCCGACCATGTTCAAAATCGATTTTACCAATTACGGCCCGGCGCCGGGTTGACGGTGCGTAGGGTGTGTTAGCGCAGCGTAGCCCACCGCCTTTGCTTCCCCGAAGATAGACCTTGGTGGGTTACGCCTTCGGCTAACCCACCCTACGATTCCACGCCTGTGGACAAGCATTTCGCCCGCACCAATCCATGCTAAGACGCATCCCTCATGCGTTTTTCCCTGACAACCTGGAACATCAATTCGGTGCGGCTGCGCATCGATCTCGTCGCGAAGTTTCTCAAGAGCGCGCGGCCGGACGTGCTGTGCCTCCAGGAAACCAAGTGCATCGACGACGCCTTTCCGCTGAAGCGTTTCAAGCGGCTCGGCTATGAGCACGTCGCGCTGAACGGGCAGAAGGGTTATCACGGCGTCGCCATCGTCTCGAAGATTCCGTTCGAGTCAAAGGACATCCGCACCTTCTGCGACAAGGTGGATTCGCGTCACATCTCGGTGTCGTTCGGACAGAAGGCGCAAATCGCAAAGCCGCTGGTGGTGCATAATTTCTACGTGCCAGCCGGCGGCGACATTCCCGATCCCGCGCTGAACGAAAAATTCGACCACAAGCTTCGCTTCCTCGACGAAATGAAAGCTTGCGAACCGCTGCATCCGCGCGGGGACGACCGACACATCCTGGTCGGCGATCTCAACGTGGCCCCGCACGAGAACGACGTCTGGTCGCACAAGCAGCTTCTGAAAATCGTCTCGCACACGCCGATCGAAACCGAGAAGCTGCAGGCCGCGCTGAGTGCCGGCGAATGGGTCGACGTCGCGCGCGACCGCATCCCGATGTCGGAAAAGGTCTATACCTGGTGGAGCTACCGGTCTGCCGACTGGACCGTCGGCGACCGCGGCCGCAGGCTCGACCACATCTGGGTCTCGCGCGCGTTGAAAGACGCCGTCAGCGATTTCAAGATCTTGCGCGATGCGCGAAGCTGGGAACGGCCGTCGGACCACGTTCCGGTGACGGTGACGCTGGACGTTTAAGCCTGCGGAGAAGACGATGGGTACGCCCGCGCCGTCGGAGCACAGAGAACCACCAAATCGGGCATGGTGGAATTCCCGTTACGTCCTACCGGGATTGATGTTGCTCAGCACGCTCCCTTTCTGGTTCGTGCATACGCCGCCGCTGATCGACTTCCTGGCGCATATCGGCCGCTACCATGTGCAACTCCATCTGGCGGACTCGCCGGCGCTCCAGCAAAACTGGGATTTTCACTGGCAAATGATTGGCAATCTCGGTGTCGAGTTGCTCATCGTTCCGCTGGCGCGCGTATTCGGTTTCGAACGCGCCGTCTGGCTGATAGCGGTGGCGCTTCCTCCGCTCATGATCTGGGGAATCGCGCGGATCAGCCGGGCGATGCACGGACAGCTGACGCCCTTCGCCATCGCGGGCGTCTGGTTCACCATGTCCTATCCGTTCCAGCTTGGCTTCGTGAACTATTGGCTCGGCTGTGCCCTGGCGCTTCACGTGTTCGCATCCTGGGTCCAAGGGGCACATCAGGGGGCACAAAAGAGCGGTTCGGTGGTGCGCGCAGCGCTGTTCGGGGCGGCCTCCTGCCTGGTCTGGCTCGCTCACGCCTATGGCTGGGTCGTTCTGGTCGTGCTCGTCGGCGCCTTTGAACTCTGCCGGAACTGGAGCCGCGAGCCGAGGGCTTGGCCCTCCATGGTGCTCGCCATCCTGCGCCGCATGTGGCCTGTCATGATTCCAGCTGTGCTCATGATCGTTTGGCGCCAAGGCACCGGCGCCGCTTCGACGGGGCATTTCTTCGATTTGAACACCAAGATCCTCGGATTGATGTGGACGTTGCGCGATCAGAATATTGGTTTGGACACGCTGACTTTGCTGCTGGCCATTGGCTTGCTTTATCTTGGACTACGGAGCCGTGACGTTCGCCTCAATCCACCTCTGCTCGTCGGCGCGGCGACCTTCCTCATTCTGATCCTGTTGATGCCAAGCCTGATGTTCGGCGCGGTGTATGCCGATGTCCGGCTATGGCCGATCTTCTTCATCGTCGGCCTCACTGCCGTCGCGCCAACCTACCGAACATGGCGCGGCTCCGCCGTCGTCGCTGGCGTAGCGCTGGCCGTTTTTGCTGTTCGGATCGTCGCCATGGCTGTCGGGTTTGCGGCCTACGACGCCAGTTTCGCGCAACATTTGCAGGCACTGAATGACGTCCCGCGCGGCGCAAGCATCGCGGTCCTGACGCGGCCGCCGTCCTGCGAGCAATGGCGGGCACCGCGTGTGGCGCATCTTGGGTCGCTCGCCATCGTCCGGCGGGACGCCTTCGTCAACTCGCAATGGGATGCATCGGGTGGCCAGCAACTTCTGACGCCGCTGCGTGCGCGCGGCACCGACTTCAACGCAGATCCATCTCAATACATCGAGGCGCTGCCGGGCGGATGCGACGGCGATTTGAGCGCTGCGCTGGCGCAGAGGATCGCGCAAATTCCCCGTGACCGCTTCGACTATGTTTGGTTGCTCGACGTCGATACATCACGCTTGGCGGAATTGCCGGGACTACGGCGCCGCTATCAGGACGACCGCAGCGCGCTGTATGCGTTGAACCCAGGATGACGCCTGTGGAGAGGACAACCTCTCAGGTGCTCAGCTTCGCACCGGCAATCAGAATATCGCTGGCGATCTGGCTGGAGCGAACCGCGAATTCGTCGCGCAGGCGGAGCGCCGCGGCGGGATCGCTCTCGAGCACGCGCTGAAACAGGCTGCGCGCGACGCGAATCACGGAAGAATGCTCCAGCGCGATCGCGCCCGACGGCCGCTTCATCGGCACCACCAGCGCAAGCTCGCCGATCAGCGTGCCGGGGCCGGCGATCATCTCGGCGCCGGCGCCGTCATCGACGCGAAAGGCGCCGCGCTGGACCACGAAGCCGGCGTCAGCATCGTCACCGAGATTGAACAGGACGTCACCACGGACGAAGTCGCGCTGCTCGGAACCGATCGCCAGCATGCGCAACGACGCCTCTCCCAACAGTCGCAGTGTCGGGACACGCTCGAGCAGCGCTACGTCGTCGTCGATTGACATTCAGATCCGAGGCTCAAGGGCACGCGATCTAGAACGATTCGCACGCCCCCGAAGCGTATCACGGCACCAGCTTGTAGCCACCGGCTTCCGTCACCAGGATTTCCGGGTTGGCGGCATCCTTCTCGATCTTCTGGCGGAGGCGGTAGATGTGGGTTTCCAGCGTGTGGGTGGTGACGCCGGAATTATAGCCCCAGACCTCCTGGAGCAGGGTCTCGCGCGACACCGGCATCTGGCCAGCCCGATAAAGGAAGCGGAGGATCGCCGTTTCCTTCTCGGTGAGGCGGACCTTGCGCGCATTGGCAGCGGTCAGCATCTTTGAGCCGGGACGGAAGCTGTAGGGCCCGACCGAGAACACCGCGTCCTCGCTGGCCTCGTGCTGGCGCAGCTGGGCGCGGATGCGGGCCAGCAGCACGGCAAAGCGGAAGGGCTTTGCGACATAGTCGTTGGCGCCTGATTCCAGGCCCAAAATCGTGTCGGAATCGGTGTCATGCCCGGTGAGCATGATGATCGGGGCCTTGAAGCCGCCCTTGCGCAGGGAGCGGACCACTTCGCGGCCGTCGGTGTCGGGGAGGCCGACATCCATCAGGACGAGATCGGGGGCGTTGGCCTTTGCGGCGCTCGCGCCCTTGGCACCGGTATCGACGGCGGAGGCTTCAAATTCTTCGTGTAGCGATAATTGCTCCACCAACGTGTCGCGCAGATCGGTATCGTCATCCACGATCAGGATCTTGCGGGCATTGGCCATAGGGTCATCCTTTTGGGGTCCGGCTCGGCGCGCATGCATGCCGCACTCAACCGTAATGGGAAGTTTTGGGTCGCAATTCTTATTGTTGTTCGTGTTGAAGTAGTGGGCTGTTACCGATTCACAAGCCGGAATTACTCTAACCCAGAATAGCAGGGCGGCTTGATGAATGTCCTGTAATGAATTCGACATTGCGCTTTCATATGAAAAACAACGCTAATTCAATCGGTTACATCAAGAATCGACGCTCCGGGCAGCTCTCCGCGATCCGCGTTAAGCCTGCCGCAGGCAATCCGCGCCGGGGTTGGCTGACCGCCGGACCGCTGACGATCCCGGTGGCGCTGGGGCGCGGCGGCATTTTGGCTAACAAGCGCGAGGGCGATGGCGGCACCCCCAGGGGCAGCTTCCGCCCGCGCCAATTGTGGTGGCGGGGCGACCGCCACAGCCGGCCGCAAACATTGCTGCTGGCCCGGGCCATCACCGGCGCGGACGCCTGGTGCGAAGATCCCGGCGATCGCCACTACAATCAGTGGATCCGGCGCGGAAGCGAGCAGGGCGGCGACCGGCTCAAGCGCGCCGACCATCTCTATGATTTCATCATCGAGATCGATCACAACACCAGGCCACGCATCGCCGGCCGCGGCAGCGCCGTGTTTTTGCATCTGGCCCGCGACAATTTCGGCCCGACTGCGGGCTGCGTGTCGATGACGAAATCTGCCATGCTGCAATTGCTGCGGCGCCTGGGACCAAGAACAAGAATTATCATCGGGTGAGGGCAAATGCTCGACAAGGATCAGATCGGCGCCGCATCGCGCGTCCTCGTTCAACATTGGCGTGACGGCAGCAAGCTTGAGGCGATCGAGACAGGCTTGCGGCCGCAGAGCCGCGCCGAGGGCTATGCGGTGCAAGCCGCGCTGGAAACGCATTCCTCGGGCAAATTGTTCGGCTGGAAGATCGCGGCGACAAGCGAGGCCGGACAGAAGCACATCAATGTCGCAGGCCCGATGGCCGGCAGGATTCTCAGCGACACCGTCATCGCTGACGGCGGCATCGCGCCTATGAAGGGCAATGAGATGCGCGTGGGCGAACCGGAATTCTGCTTCCGTATGGGCCGCGATCTGGCGCCGCGACCGGCGCCTTACAGCGTCGACGAGGTGTTAGCGGCCGTCGACACCCTGCATCCCGCGATCGAGATTCCCGATTCGCGCTTTGCGGATTTCGCCAGCGCCGGCGAGGCGCAGCTCATCGCCGACTGTGCCTGCGCGCATCAGTTCGTGCTCGGCGCAGCAACGCCTGCGAACTGGCGCGCCATGGACCTCGTCGAGGAGCGGCCGCAGATCACGCTGCGGGGCCAGCGTTACACCGGCCACGGCAAGAACGTGCTCGGCGATCCCCGCATCGCACTGGCCTGGCTTGCCAACGAGCTGAGCGGCCTCGGCATCACCTTGCGGGCAGGGGAGGTGGTGACCACCGGCACATGCCATCCGCCACTACCTATCGAGGCGGGTGATCATTTCGCGGTGGATTTTGGGGTGTTGGGGAAGGTGTCGGTGAGGTTCGAATAGTCACCTCGCACACCACCGTCATTGCGAGCGAAGCGAAGCAATCCAGAGTCCCTCCGCGGAAAGATTCTGGATTGCTTCGCTGCGCTCGCAATGACGAATTCGAGAGCCGTTGCCGGGTTTGGCCTTCGCTGACGACTCTTACCGATGCCCGAAAATCGCACTCCCCACGCGCACATGCGTGGCGCCGAGCATGATGGCGGTGGCATAATCAGCGCTCATGCCCATCGAGAGATTCGTCAAGCCGTTGCGCGCGGCGATCTTGGCGGTCAGTGCGAAATGCGCCGCCGGCGGCTCGTCGACCGGCGGGATGCACATCAGCCCTGAGATCGTCAGCCCATAGCTGTCGCGGCAGCTCGCGAGGAAGGCATCTGCCTCGCCAGGCGCGATGCCAGCCTTCTGCGGCTCCTCGCCGGTGTTGATCTGGACGAAGAGCTGCGGATGCTTTTTCTGGGATTCGATTTCTTTGGCTAACGCCTGGCAAATGCTCGGACGGTCAACCGAGTGGATCGCATCGAACAGCGCCACCGCCTCTTTCGCCTTGTTGGATTGCAGCGGCCCGATCAGATGCAGCGCGATATCCGGGTAAACAGACGTTAACTCCGGCCACTTGCCTTTGGCCTCCTGCACGCGATTCTCGCCGAATACGCGCTGTCCGGCGCCGATTACCGGGATAATTGCATCCGCCGCGAAAGTCTTGGACACCGCAATCAGCGTCACCGCGCTCCGTTCACGGCGCCCATCCTTGCAGGCGCGTGCAATTTCCGCTTCGACCGCGGCGAGGGCGTTTGGTGAATGGCCGGTTACCGGCGCGGCGTTGGCTTCTGTCATGACGTCGATCGGCTCGCGCGAGAGTAACGGAGGTAGTTCCAATTTTACCGAGTTCAAGAAAGGGTTTTTGAACCCTTCGCTTTACCTTGCCAATTGGGGTGGGTCGCGAAGATGGTAAACGTCAGTTTCAACCGCAAACGAGTAAAACTCAAGCAGGTCCTTGGAATCAGGGCACGGCTTGCGTTGCTCGCGGTGATTCTCGTGGCGCCCTTGATGCTCGAGCGCATCCGTTCGCTCGAAGACACCCGTACCAAGCAGATTGCGCAGGCCACGGCTGAATTCACCACCGTAGCTAAGCACAGCGCCGACGCACAGCGCGAGGTGATCTCGTCGGTCGAGACCATCCTTAAATCCGAGGCCTTCATCCGCGCCTCCGCCGGCGGCGTCAGCAAGAGCTGCGACGTGCTGCGCGCGAGCCTGCCGACGAGCCTGCCCTGGATCCGCACGCTCTTGATCGCCGGCCAGGACGGCCGCATCCAGTGCGCGACCAACAATATGTATGTCGGCCTCGACCTCAGCGACCGGCCGTATTTCCAGCAGGCGCAGGAAACCGGCCGCTTCGTGCTATCCGACTTCATCCTGTCGCGGCCCGTGCAATCGCCGACCGTCATGGCGGTGTATCCGGTCTCCGCGTTCAGCGGCGTCGCCGATGCCGTCGTGCTTGCGACCGTCAATCTCGACTGGATGTCGAAGGTCATGAACAATCTCGGCGGCCGCGCCGGCATCACCGCAGTGCTGGTCGACAGCGCCGGCACGGTGCTGGCCGCGCCCGCCGACCAGCATAGCGCGGTCGGACGTCCGCTCGACAACATGCCGCTGATGTCGGCGATCGCCGACATGGCCTTGCGGTCGGACCAGGACGAAGGCTCGTTGTCCTTCCTCGCGGCTGACGGTTCCCGCCGCGCGGTCAGCTACACCCGCATCGCCGGCACCAATGCCCGCCTGATCGCCAGCATCGACGAGGACAAGGTGTCCGCGGCGGTCAGCCGCGACATCCGCACCGCCTATCTCCAGTTGGCCTTCGTCGTCGTATTCGTGCTGCTCGGCGCGCTCATCGCCGCCGAGAAACTCGTGATCAAGCCGATCGAGATGCTCGCGGACATGGCCAAGCGTCTCGGCGAGGGCGACCTGTCGGCCCGCGCGGCGCGCAATCGCCTGCCGTCCGAATTCGTGCCGCTGGCGCGCGCGTTCAACGCGATGGCCGCCCAGCTCAGCCAGCGCGAACGCGAGCTGATCGAGAGCAACGACCGGCTGACGGTGATGGCATCGATCGACATGCTGTCGGGCCTCGCCAACCGGCGCGGCTTCCAGAGCCGTCTCGACTTCGAATGGATGCGCGCACAGCAATATGGCAGCGAGCTTGCGCTCTTGATGATCGACGTCGATCATTTCAAGCTCTTCAACGACACTTACGGCCATCTCGAAGGCGATTCCTGCCTGACCCGGCTCGGCGAATCGCTGTCCGGCATCGCGGCCGACACGATGGGCTTTGCCGCGCGCTATGGCGGCGAGGAATTCTGCCTGCTGCTGCCGAACACCGACGTGATGCGCGCGGTCGAGATCGGGGAGCTGGTACGCGCAGCTGTACTGAAGCTCTGCCTGCCGCACATCACGTCCGCCCACATGATCGTCACCGTCTCGATCGGCGTCGCCGCGACGCGGCCGAACGAGACCTTGCGCCCGGGCGATCTGATCGAAGCCGCCGACGCTGCGCTCTACGCAGCAAAGCACCGCGGCCGCAACAATGTCGTCGAGCACGGCATCTTGCGGATCGAAGGCAGCACGACCGAGATCGCGATGGCTGGCTAGTCGCTAGCCCGCAGACAAGGCGCGATCGAGTTCACTCTCCGTCACCACGCGATTGCGGCCACCGCCCTTGGCGAGATAGAGCGCGCGGTCGCAGCGCTCGACGAGATCGGCGATCGTCTCACCCGCCCGATACTGCGCCACGCCGATCGACACGGTAATGTTGGGCAACACTTCGCCGGTCGAACGGCGCGTGATGGTGCACTCCGCGATCGCCTGCCTGATGCGCTCGGCGATCTCGGCGCAAGCCGTGAGATCGGCATCCGGCAGCACCGCCATCAGCTCCTCGCCGCCATAGCGGGCCGGCAGATCGTCCACGCGAACCTTTTCGCGCAACACCTTGGCCATCAGCCGCAACACCTGGTCGCCGACGCCGTGGCCGAAATTGTCGTTGAAGGTCTTGAAGTGGTCGATGTCGAGCATCAGCACGCTGAGCGGCTCGCCCCAATCCGCGGTCGTCTGCGCCTTGCGCAGGAATTCATCCAGCGCCCGCCGGTTCGCCAGCCCGGTCAATGTGTCGGTGCGGGCACGCTGTTCGGATTTGGTCAGCGAAACCCGGATCACGTCGAGCTCCCGGGTCTGTTCCGCAAAGCCCGCTTCCAGCCGGGTTGCCCGGGTCGCGGCGCGCGCCAGCTCGTTCATGAGCTGCGCGACCAGCGCCTTCGGATCGACGCCGGCCTGGCCCTGGTCGGCGACGTCGCTGATCACCTGGAGCTGGGAATGGTTGTCGGCGATCGCGGTCGCCAGAAAGTCCTTCGCCGCGCCCATCAGCGTATGCAGCCGCTCGGACGTGTTGACGACGACGGCGCTCACCTGGGGTGCGACATAGGTCTCGAACAGGTCCTGATTGGTCCTGCTGTCGAAGGGACGGTTGTGATCGATCAGGAGATCGATGGCGTTGCGCAAATCATCATGGCTGCCCGCGAAATATTGGAACCAGACGGCGAAATTGGTCGGCGTCGGCGGAATCCGCTGCTCGGCCATGCTCCGCATCGCCCGTCCGGCGATGGACGCGGCATAGTCGTAATCGGGATCGTCGAAGCTGTCGTCCATCGCGGTCTTTGGGGGTCCTGTCCGACTGCAACCTCGCATCGACCCCTTAATCGCACCCCAATAGCGGCCTCAGTAGTTATGCGGAGGCCCGCAGACCCGCCCCTACGGCAACCCATTGACCCCTTGAGGACTTCTATGGCCTAGTCCGGCCTCTTTAGACGGCCCGAACTCACGAAACCCCAACGATTCCATGACCTCCGAACGCTACAACGCCCGCGACGCCGAACCGCGTTGGCAACGCCAATGGGATGAACAGGCGATCTTCGTCTCCAAGAACGACGATTCGCGGCCGAAATACTATGTGCTGGAGATGTTCCCGTATCCGTCCGGGCGCATCCATATCGGCCATGTCCGCAATTACACGCTCGGCGACGTGCTGGCCCGCTTCATGCGCGCCAAGGGGTTCAACGTGCTGCACCCGATGGGCTGGGACGCCTTCGGCCTGCCGGCCGAGAACGCCGCCATCGAGCGCAAGGTCGCGCCGAAAGCCTGGACCTACGACAACATCGCGGCGATGAAGAAGCAGCTCCGCTCGATCGGGCTGTCGCTGGACTGGTCGCGCGAATTCGCGACCTGCGACCCCAGCTACTACAAGCATCAGCAGAAGATGTTCCTGGACATGCTCCGCGCGGGGCTGGCCGAGCGTGAGAAGCGCAAGCTCAACTGGGATCCGGTCGACATGACCGTGCTCGCCAACGAGCAGGTGATCGACGGCCGCGGCTGGCGCTCGGGCGCCGTTGTCGAACAACGGGAAATGAGCCAGTGGGTCTTCAAGATCACGAAGTACTCGCAGGAGCTGTTGGACGCGCTCGACGGGCTGGACCGCTGGCCCGACAAGGTACGGCTGATGCAGCGCAACTGGATCGGCCGCTCCGAGGGGCTCCTGGTTCGCTTCGCGCTGGATCAGGCGACGACGCCCGCCGGCGAGAGCGAGCTGAAGATCTTTACGACGCGTCCCGACACCCTGTTCGGCGCAAAGTTCATGGCGATCTCGTCGGATCATCCGCTGGCTCAAGCTGCGGCCGCGAAGAACCCGAAGCTTGCGGAGTTCATCGCCGACATCAAGAAGATCGGCACTGCGCAGGAGATCATCGACACCGCGGAGAAGCAGGGTTTTGACACCGGCATTCGCGCGGTCCACCCGTTCGATCCCAGCTGGAAGCTGCCGGTCTATGTCGCCAACTTCGTGCTGATGGAGTACGGCACCGGCGCGATCTTCGGCTGCCCGGGCCATGACCAGCGCGACCTGGATTTCGTCAACAAATACAGCCTCGGCGTCACGCCGGTGGTGTGTCCCGAGGGTCAGGATCCGAAGACCTTTGTCATCACCGACACCGCCTATGACGGTGACGGCCGCATGATCAACTCCCGCTTCCTCGACGGCATGACCATCGAGCAGGCCAAGGAAGAGGTCGCAAAACGCCTGGAAAACGAGCTGCGCGGCAATGCGCCCGTTGGCGAGCGCCAGGTCAATTTCCGCCTGCGCGACTGGGGCATTTCGCGGCAGCGCTATTGGGGCTGCCCGATTCCCGTCATCCACTGCCCCAAATGCGACGTCGTGCCGGTGCCGGATGCCGACCTGCCGGTGACGCTGCCGGACGACGCCACGTTCGATAAGCCGGGCAACGCGCTCGACCATCATCCGACCTGGAAGCACGTGACCTGCCCGCAATGCGGTGGCAAGGCTCAGCGTGAAACCGACACCATGGACACCTTCGTGGATTCGTCCTGGTATTTTGCGCGCTTCACCGATCCCTGGAACGAGAACGCGCCGACCACGCCCGCGGTCGCCAACCGGATGATGCCGGTCGACCAGTATATCGGCGGCGTCGAGCACGCGATCCTGCATCTGCTCTACAGCCGCTTCTTCGTGCGCGCGATGAAGGCGACCGGCCATCTCGCGATGGACGAGCCGTTCGCCGGCATGTTCACGCAGGGCATGGTGGTGCACGAGACCTATCAGAAGGGCGACGGCACCTATGTGCAGCCGGTCGAGGTCAAGATCGACACCGGCGCCAATGGCCGCCGCGCGACGCTGCTCACGACCGGCGAAGACATCCAGATCGGCGCGATCGAGAAGATGTCGAAGTCGAAGAAGAACACCGTCGACCCCGACGACATCATCGAGACCTACGGCGCCGACGTCGCGCGCTGGTTCATGCTGTCCGATTCCCCGCCCGACCGCGACGTGATCTGGAGCGACGAGCGCGTCCAGGGCGCCTCGCGCTTCGTACAGCGACTGTGGCGGCTGGTGAACGACGCCCAGGAACTTTGCAATGAACTCGGCCGGGGCGCGCCGGCGGCGCGGCCGGCTTCATTCGGCGCGGATGCGACCGCCTTGCGCAAGGCGGCCCATGGCGCGCTGGACAAGGTCACCACGGGCATCGAGCGCCTGCACTTCAACGTCTGCCTCGCTCATATCCGGGAATTCGCCAATTCGTTCTCGGAGGCGCTCCAGCGCCCCGGTCAGCCCGCCCCCGACCTGGCTCCAGATTTGGCTTGGGCGATCCGGGAGGCCAGCCAGATCCTGGTCCAGCTGTTCTCCCCGATGATGCCGCATCTGGCCGAGGAGTGCTGGCAGCTGCTGGGCCATGAGGAGCTGGTTTCCGAGGCCAATTGGCCCAAAATCGAACGTGATTTGCTGGTTGAAGACAGCGTGACCCTGGTGGTCCAGGTCAACGGCAAGAAGCGGGGCGAGGTCACGGTTGCAACAGCGGCCCAGAATCCGGAAATCGAGGCTGCCGCTTTGGCCCTCGATGCTGTAAAACTGGCCCTGGACGGCAAGCCCGTCCGCAAGGTGATCATCGTCCCCAAGAGGATCGTGAATGTTGTCGGCTAGGTTCCGCATCGCAGCCCGCTTGCTGGCGGTCGCCGCATTGGCGGCGCTGACGGCCGGTTGCTTCCAGCCGATGTATGCCGAGCATACTGACGGCACCCCCGGCCTGCGCGAAAAGCTGATGGGGGTGGACCTCCCGCCGATCAACAAGCCGAACGCCTCCCGCGAGGCTCGGGTCGGCGTGGAAGTCCGCAACGCCCTCGCCTTCAAGCTTTACGGCACGGCCACGGGCATGCCGCCGACCCATCGCCTGGAGATCCGCTTCAACTCCAGCAAGTCGTCCCTGATCGTCGATCCCAATACCGGCCTGCCGAACAGCGAAAACTATGGCATCGACTGCCAGTACAATCTGATCGAGGTTGTGACCGGCAAATCGGTGATGACCGGCACCACGTTCTCACGCGTGTCCTATGATATGCCCGGCTCCTATCAGCGCTTCGCTCGCAACCGCGCGGTGCGCGACGCCGAGGATCGGGCCGCCAACGAGATCGCCGAGAATATCAACACCCGGCTCGCCGCGTTTTTCACCGCAGGCACTTAAGCTTGCCTCTTGGCATGACGATCTAGGTCATGGTCGCGCTGCGCGGAAAAGAGATCGACGCATTCCTCGCCCGCCCCGATGCGGGCCGCCCGATCATCCTGCTCTATGGCCCCGATGCCGGCCTCGTGCGTGAACGCGCTGACGCGCTGATCGCCTCCGCCGTCGACGATCCCAACGATCCCTTCTCGCTGGTCAAGCTCGATGGCGACGAGCTGTCGGCCGAGCCGTCGCGCCTGGTCGACGAAGCCATGACCGTGCCGCTGTTCGGCGGACGGCGCGCCATCCGCATCCGCGCCGGCTCGCGCAGCTTCGCCAGCGGCGTCGACACGCTGGCGGAGATGGGCGTGAAGGATTGTCGCATCGTGATCGAGGCCGGCGAGCTCCGTGCCGAGTCGCCGCTGCGCAAGGCCTGCGAGCGTGCCAAGACGGCTGTGGCGATCGGCTGCTATCCCGACACCGAGCGCGATCTGGCCAAGCTGATGGAGGACGAGCTCCGTATCGCGAATTTACGCATCGCGCAGGACGCCCGCGCTGCGCTGATGTCCTTGCTCGGCGGCGACCGCCAGGCCTCGCGCAACGAGCTGCGCAAGCTCACGCTCTACGCCCACGGCAAGGGCGAGATCACGCTGGATGACGTGATGGCCGTCGTCGCCGATGCATCCGAGCTGAAGCTCGATCCGATCGTCGACGGCGCCTTCGCCGGCCGGCCCGATATCGTCGAGACCGAATTCGCAAAAGCCATGATCGCCGGTACCTATCCCGGCGTGATCATCTCGGCGGCGCAGCGCCAGGCTGCGTGGCTGCATAAATCCGCGCTCGCGATCGCCGACGGCACGCCGGCCTCCGCCGTGCTCGACGGCGGATATCCGCGCTTACATTTTTCACGAAAGCCCGCGGTGGAAATTGCGCTGCGCAATTTCAGCGTGGCGCGGCTTGCAGGAATCATCGAGCAGCTCGCGACCGCTGCGCTCGACACCCGCAAGCAATCCACCCTCGCTGCCGCCATCGCCCAGCGCACACTGATGGCGATCGCCGCGAATGCGAAGCGGCGGGGCTAGGCCCCCGCCCTCTTCGCGGCTCCTCAGGTGAGGGGGAGAGATCGTTAAGTCGCGCCCTTCGCCAGCCGCTTCATCACCTCGTCGAGCTGATCGAGGTTGCGGTAGCTGATCTGAACGGAGCCGCCGGGATCGCGGTGGCTGACGGTGACCTTGAGGCCGAGCGCATCGCTGACGCGCTTCTCCAGATCGACCGTGTCGGGGTCCTTCTCCTTGGTCCCCGCGCGCGCCTTCTGCGGCTTGCGCTCCGGCACGCCCTCTTCATGCGCGAGCGCTTCGGCCTGACGGACGTTGAGGCCCTCCTCGACGATGCGCTTGGCAGAAGCGAGCGGATCGGGCACGCCGATCAGCGCACGGGCGTGACCGGCCGTCAGTTGGCCGTTTGCGATGAAGGCCTGCACCTCGGCCGGCAGCTTGGTCAGCCGCATCATGTTGGCGATGTGGCTTCGGCTCTTGCCGACGACCTTTGCGATGTCGTCCTGGCTACGTTTGAACTCGTTGGCGAGCGCGTGATAGCCAAGCGCCTCTTCCATCGGGTTGAGATCTTCGCGCTGCACGTTCTCGACGATCGCGAATTCCAGCGCATCGCTGTCGCTGATATCGACCGGCACGATCGGCACTTCATGCAGACCGGCCATTTGCGAGGCTCGCCAGCGCCGTTCGCCGGCGATGATCTCAAAGCGATCCTGCGTGCCCTTCACCGGACGTACCACGATCGGCTGGATTACGCCGTGCTGCTTGATCGAGTCAGAGAGCTCCTTCAGCTCCGTTTCCGAAAAGGTGCGGCGCGGATTGCGCGGATTGGCCTTGATGAATTCGATCGGCACCTTGCGCTGCGCGCGCGGACGATCGACGTGCTGTGCCTCGCCGCCGACGTCACCGATCAGACTCGCAAGACCCCGGCCCAGTCGCGAACGCGCTTCGTCGGCCATCGCCAGCTCCCTTGGATTCACGGTGCAACACTCCAGAACTAAATTTCGAAATCGTAGGGTGGGTTAGCGCAGCGTAACCCACCATTGATTTGTTCGAGCCGGCAGACGCGGTGGGTTACGCCTACGGCTAACCCACCCTACGGACCTACGGCAGCTTCAATGCGTCGTGCGCAGCTCGCGCTCGCGCTGGATCACTTCGGTGGCGAGCCGCAGATAAGCTTCGCTGCCGACGCATTTGAGATCATAGACCAGGACCGGCTTGCCATAGGACGGCGCTTCCGAGATGCGCACGTTGCGCGGGATCATGGTCTTGTAGACCTTCTCGCCCATGAACTGCCGGACGTCGGCGACGACCTGATTCGAGAGGTTGTTGCGCGAGTCGAACATGGTCAGCACGATGCCGTGGATCGACAGGTTCGGATTGAGCGTCGAGCGCACCTGCTCCACCGTCTGAAGCAGCTGCGACAGACCTTCGAGCGCGAAGAATTCGCATTGCAGCGGCACCAGGATCGCGTCCGACGCGGCCATCGCATTCACCGTCAGCAAATTGAGCGACGGCGGGCAGTCGATCAGCACGTAGGTGTAGTCGGCATCCGGCGAGACGTTGTTGTTGAGCGAGGCGATGGCATCGCGCAGCTTGAAAGCGCGGCCGGGCGTGGTGCCGAGCTCGAGCTCGAGGCCGGAGAGATCCATGGTCGAGGGCGCGATGTGCAGCCGCGGCACCGCAGTCGACACCACCGCTTCGCGCAAACTCGCTTCGCCGATCAGCACGTCGTAGGTCGAGCAGGAGCGGTTGCGGCGATCGATGCCGAGGCCGGTCGAGGCGTTGCCCTGCGGATCGAGATCGACGATCAGGACCCGCTCTCCAATCGCTGCGAGTGCCGTGCCGAGGTTGATCGCTGTGGTTGTCTTGCCCACACCGCCCTTCTGATTCGCCAGCGCCAGGATACGCGGGTGGCCCTGCGGCACCGCGGCGGTCTGCTCTTGCTGCGTTTCGTCAATCACGGTCATCGCAAATCCCCACTCAAGCCCTGAACGTGTCAGCCGCGCCGTTCGACGGTATCAAGCTCCACGATCCAGCCGTCACCCGTCCGGCTTTGGTGGAGCCGCGGCTGAATATTCCAATATTTAGCGGCTTCGGTCAATTCAGCCTCTATATCTTGACCCTTGAGAAACAGCGCCTTTGCGCCCTGGCGCATCAGCGGCTCCGCAAAGCCGATGAGTTGGTGTAGCGGAGCCAATGCACGTGCGGAGACGCAATCGACCGGGCCGGTGATTCTATCCACATTATCCCCGATCTCAGCGAGATGTACGACTCCCGGAGATGAGGTGACGCGGACAGCTTCGCGCAGGAAGGCGGCCTTCTTGGTGATTCGCTCGACGAGATGAACGCTGGCACCCGGCGTTCCGACCATGGCGCAGGCCAAGACGACGCCGGGAAAACCGCCGCCGCTGCCGAGGTCGGCCCAACGCTTTGCGGATGGCGCGAGATCCACGAGCTGGAGCGAGTCGGCGATGTGGCGAGTCCAGAGCTGCGGCAGTGTCGAGGGCGCGACCAGGTTGGTCTTGGCCTGCCACTCCCGCAGCAGCGCGATGTAGCGATCGAGCCTATCTTCGGTTTCACGTGAAACGGGAGCGAGCTTGAGCGCAGCGGCCTTGTCGGCGGCGATGACAGAATCCAGCGATCTATCGTTCGCGCTGGCCTTATCGATCTTCGGACTGATCGGGGCCGCTCCGGATTGATTGCGGGCGCGCTCGCCCGCCTCAGATCGCGATGAAGGTTTGCCGCCTGCCGGCCCGCGTTGTTTCACGTGAAACGCCTATGCGATTGCTTTTGAAGACATCCGCGCCTCACGGCGCAGATAGGCCGCGAGGATACCCAGCGCCGCCGGTGTCATGCCGTCGATCCGACCCGCCTGGCCAACGGTGAACGGCCGCGCCTTCTCCAGCTTGGCCCGCACTTCGTTGGAGAGACCCGGGACCAGCTTGTAGTCGACATCCGACAACACCATCCCCTCGTCACGCCGGAAGGCTTCGACGTCGGCGCTCTGGCGCTTGAGATAGACATCGTATTTGGCGTCGATCTCGAGATGGGTCGCGATGACGGGATCGATGGTGGCCAGCTCCGGCCAGATGCTGCGGACCTGGCTCCAGCCGATGTCGGGATAGGCCATCAGCTCGAAGGCCGAGCGGCGCTGGCCATCCCGATTGAGGGACAAGCTGTGCTTGATCGCCTCATTGGGCGTGATCGTCAGAGACTTCGAGAGCGTCCGAGCCGCATTGAGGGCATCCATCTTGGCGCGATGGTGCTTGGTCCGGGCCTCGCCGACGCACCCCAAGGCAATGCCCTTCTCGGTCAGGCGCTGATCGGCATTGTCCGCCCGCAGCGTCAGCCGGTATTCGGCGCGCGAGGTGAACATCCGATAGGGCTCGCTGATCCCTCGGGTGACGAGGTCGTCGATCATGACGCCGAGATAGCCATCTGCCCTGTCGAACACGGTCAGAGCCGCCCCACTCGCAGCCAGCGCCGCATTCAGCCCAGCGACGATGCCCTGACCGGCCGCTTCCTCATAGCCGGTGGTGCCGTTGATCTGCCCGGCCAGGAACAGACCGCGCAGGCGCTTGGTCTGGAGGGTCGGATCGAGCTCGCGGGGATCGATATGGTCGTATTCGATGGCATAGCCCGGGCGGACCATCTTGACCCGCTCCAGGCCGGGAATGGTGGCGAGGATCGCGAGCTGGACGTCTTCTGGCAGCGAGGTGGAGATGCCGTTGGGATAGACAGTCGTATCGTCGAGCCCTTCCGGCTCCAGGAAGATCTGGTGGCCGTCACGGTCGCCGAAGCGGACGATCTTGTCCTCGATCGAGGGGCAATAGCGCGGACCGGAGCTCTTGATCTGGCCGGAGTACATCGGGGAGCGATGGACATTGGCCCGGATCACCTCATGGGTGGCGGACGTGGTCCGGGTGATCCCGCACTGGATCTGCGGGGTCGTGATCCGCTCCGTCATCACTGAAAACGGCTCGGGAGGCTCGTCGCCCGGCTGCATTTCGACCGCGGACCAGTCGATCGTAGAGCCGTCGAGGCGCGGCGGGGTGCCGGTCTTCAACCGGCCGAGCGTGAAGCCGGCGCGCTCGAAGGAGCTCGAAAGGCCTATCGCCGGGGCCTCGCCGATCCGCCCAGCCGGCCAGTTCTTCTCCCCGAGATGGATCAGGCCGCGCAAAAAGGTGCCGGTGGTGACGACGACAGCCCCTGCACCGAACTCCCGGCCATCGGCTAGACGCAGACCGATCACCCGGCTGTCGTCCACGATCAGCTCGTCGGCCTCGCCTTCGATAACGGAAAGACCGTCAGTCTCCTGGACCGCCACCTGCATCGCGGCGGCATAGAGCTTCCGGTCGGCCTGGGCCCGCGGGCCGCGCACAGCGGGGCCCTTGCGCCGGTTGAGGACCCGGAACTGGATGCCGCCGGCATCAGCCACCCGACCCATCAATCCATCGAGGGCATCGACCTCGCGCACCAGATGGCCCTTGCCGAGACCCCCGATAGCGGGATTGCAGGACATCGCGCCAATAGTCGAGAAACGATGGGTCACAAGCGCGGTCACCGCGCCTATCCGGGCGGACGCAGCCGCGGCCTCACAGCCGGCGTGGCCGCCGCCAATCACGATGACGTCGAAACTCTCTCGCTCTGTACGCATGCGCGGACTTCTATCTCAGAGTGGAAAAAGCCGGAAGTGGAAACTCGGAGAGACGGTTGTTTCACGTGAAACAGAGGCCCAGAGCCCCTCAAGCATTTTCACGAAAACAACCCCATGCACAGTAGAAGGCGCCTTGGAATCCCTGATGTTTCACGTGAAACGAAGACCGGTCTCTACGAGAGAACGGCATGGGCGTTCAGGTCGCTGCCTGGGCGCGATGGCACGACGATCCTAAGAACGAGGGCTGCGCCATGATCCGTCATTGTGAGCGCAGCGAAGCAATCCAGAATCTCTCCGCGGAGCCCCTCTGGATTGCTTCGTCGCTGGGGCTCCTCGCAATGACGAGACTGCGGCGTAGACCTCGCGCAGAAGCGTGCCCGCCGGCGCGTCTAGCTCAAATCGACGGCAGCCTGTTTCACGTGAAACAGCAAACAGTGGGACAAGCACTAGTTCTAGAATGAAGAACTAGCGCTACTTTCCCACGCAGAATTTTTGGAAAATGGCCCCAAGGACGTCCTCGACGTCGACCCGGCCCAGCAGCCGGCCCAGAGCATAAGCGGCGGCGCGCAGTTCCTCGGCGGCCAGCTCCTCGCCCTCTTCTACAAGTTCCAGACTCCGGCGCAAGCTGTCAGACGCATGGCGCAACAGATCTCGTTGGCGTGCCCGGGTCACCAGGGCGCCCTCGCTGGTTCCAAAGAACTCCGCCGCGAATTCGACCAGCGAATTGATCAGCTCCGGCAGCCCGTCGCCCCGCCGCGCCGAAATGGCGAAGGACCTGTCCGCGCCCGCGGCGACGACCGAGACGCTCGCCTCGAGGTCGATCTTGTTACGGACCGTCCAGACCGGCACCGTCCCGGGCACCCGCTCCTCGATCGTCACATCCGGCCCCGTCAGCCACAGCACGAGGTCCGCATCCGCGGCGCGTGCCCTGGCCCGGCGCACACCCTCCTGCTCGACCGGATCCTCGGTCTCGCGAATGCCGGCCGTGTCGATCACCGTGACCGGGTAGCCGTCGAGATCGAGCTGCACCTCGATCACGTCGCGCGTGGTGCCGGCATGCGGCGAGACGATAGCGACTTCGCGGCGCGCAAGCTGATTGATCAGCGTCGACTTGCCGACATTCGGGGGACCTGCAATCGCGACCACCAGGCCATCGCGCAGACGTTCAGCTTGTCCCTGTGCCGCAAGGACTTTTGCGATTTCGTCATGCAGCGCCTTGATCGCCTTCACCGCCGGCGCCCTCAGCTCGGCGGGCACATCGCCCTCGTCCGAAAAATCGATGCCGGCCTCGATCAGCGCCGACGCCTCGATGATGCGCTCGCGCCAGTCGCGGGCGCGATTGCCGAGCAAGCCCTGTAACTGGCGCAGCGCCTGCCGGCGCTGGCGATCGGTGTCGGCGTGGATGAGGTCGTCCAGGCCTTCGGCTTCCGTGAGGTCCAACTTGCCGTTCTCGAAAGCCCGCCGCGTAAACTCGCCGGGCTCGGCGGCGCGGGTATTCGGAATTATAGAAATATTAGCCAGAATCGCCGAGAGCACCGCGCGGCCGCCATGGACGTGGAATTCGGCAATGTCTTCGCCGGTCGCACTGGCCGGGCCCGGAAACCAGAGCACGACCGCATCATCAATCGGCTGGCCGGTCCCGTCCCGGAGCAGCCGGCGGCTGGCCTGCCGCGGCGTCGGCAGCTTGCCCGCGAGCGTCGTCAGGGCCGAACCGGCCTGTGGCCCGGAGACCCGCACCACGGCGATCGCGCTCGGTGGGCGGCCGGACGACAGCGCAAAGATGGTCTGGTCTCGCGGATGCATGGCCTATTTGTCCGGCCGGCGGTGAAAAGGCAAACATCCGTTTTGGCGGGGAAGCGACGTTGGTTTTGCTGCACGAAATCGCGCAGCAAAAAGGTTATTGCAGTGCAATATATCACCGGTGTTTGCTGCGAAGATTGCTTCGCGCCAGCGAGAAGACCCAGCCGACGTCAAGGATTATTTATAAATATCAAAGCCTTAAAAGAAAACCGGATCTGGCGGTAACACCGCCATGCTGCGCATCCACCGCAGCAAAGCCGCACAAAAGAAAAAGGGCGCCCGAAGGCGCCCTCTGATCTCATATTGCACCGCACTCAGGTATTCATCGAGTCGAAGAATTCCGAATTGCTCTTGGTCGAACGCAGCTTGTCGAGCAGGAAGTCGATTCCGTCCATCGTCCCCATCGGGTTCAGGATGCGGCGGAGCACGTACATCTTTTTCAGGACCAGCGGATCGGTGATGAGCTCCTCCTTGCGGGTGCCGGAGCGCGAGATGTCGATCGCCGGGAAGGTCCGCTTGTCCGAGACCTTGCGATCCAGGATCAGTTCGGAGTTACCGGTGCCCTTGAACTCTTCGAAGATCACTTCGTCCATGCGGCTGCCGGTATCGACCAGCGCGGTCGCGATGATGGTCAGCGAGCCGCCCTCCTCGATGTTACGGGCGGCACCGAAGAATCGCTTCGGGCGTTGCAGCGCGTTGGCGTCGACACCGCCGGTCAGCACCTTGCCGGATGACGGCACCACGGTGTTGTAGGCGCGACCCAGACGCGTGATCGAATCGAGCAGGATCACGACGTCGCGGCCGTGTTCGACCAGGCGTTTTGCTTTTTCGATCACCATCTCGGCGACCTGGACGTGACGTACCGCCGGTTCGTCGAAGGTCGACGACACGACCTCGCCCTTCACCGAGCGCTGCATGTCCGTGACTTCTTCCGGACGTTCGTCGATCAGCAGGACGATCAGATAGCACTCGGGGTGATTGTGCGCGATCGAATGCGCGATGTTCTGCATCAGCACGGTCTTGCCCGTGCGCGGCGGCGCGACGATCAGTGCGCGCTGGCCCTTGCCGATCGGCGCGACAATGTCGATCACCCTTGCAGAAAGGTCTTTTCGCGTCGGATCGTCGATTTCCATGCGGAAACGCTGGTTCGGAAACAGCGGCGTGAGGTTGTCGAAATTGACCTTGTGCTTGGCCTTTTCCGGGTCCTCGAAATTGAGCGTGTTGACCTTCAGCAGCGCGAAATAGCGTTCGCCTTCCTTCGGGCTGCGAATGTGGCCTTCGATGGTGTCGCCGGTGCGCAGGCCGAAACGGCGGATCTGCGACGGCGAAACGTAGATGTCGTCCGGGCCGGGCAGATAATTGGCGTCCGGCGAGCGCAGGAAGCCGAAGCCATCGGAGAGTACCTCGACGACGCCCTCGCCAACGATGTCGGTTTCAGCAATCGCCAGCTGCTTGAGGATGGCAAACAACAGCTCCTGCTTGCGCATGGTGCTGGCATTCTCGACCCCATTCTCTTCCGCGAACGAGACAAGCTCGGCCGGCGTCTTCGACTTGAGGTCCTGGAGTTTAATTTCCCGCATTGGGGTGGTCCTGTGGGGTAACTTTGGGAGGGGGTGCGAGGAGGCTCTGAAATGCGGACGCGAGAAGCTAAGGTCCGCAGGTCTGGCAAGGAGAGCGCCGGTGAGGCTTCAAACCTGATGCGGTGTCCGGCCTCTGAAAAGCTCAGACACAACCACATCCGCCTGCGTTGGGTGGGATATCGCTAATATAGAAAATCGCGTCCCACTCCGCAAGCCGAAGCGCTGAGCGATCGTTCACGATCGTTGCCTAGAACGGCTTCACGATCACCATGATCACGATGAGAATCATCAGGACAGTCGGCACCTCATTGATAATCCGATAGAATTTCTGGCTCCGCGGGCGCCGGTCGGCCGCGAAGTCCTTTATCCAGCGCGAAAAAAAGCCGTGGACCGCGGACATTGCCAGGACCAGTGCCAGTTTTACATGCAGCCAGCCGAAGCTGAACCAATGGCCGGACCAGGCGAGGTAGAGCCCGGCGAGCCAGGTGACCATCATGGCGGGATTGATGATCGCCTTGAGCAGCCGGCGTTCCATGACCTTGAACGTTTCAGACTGCTTCGAACCGATTTCGGCCTCGCAGTGATAGACGAACAACCGCGGCAGATAGAGCATGCCCGCCATCCACGAGATCACGGCGATCACGTGCAGCGCCTTGATCCAGAGATAGACGTCTTCAAACATTTACGGCGTCCGAATTTGCGACCGGCCCTCCGGTGGCTGGGGATAGTAAGATCTCGTTAAGGTATTCCAGCGCACACTTATCCCTCTGGACCATCCTTCTCAAAATAGAATCTTAGATTCTTAAGGTTTGAGTCTATGTGACGGTGGATTTGACTCACACAATGCCGTCCGCCACTTCACGCGCGCTTGTTCACATCCATCAACATATCCCCCAGGGTTCCCGCCCGACCGAATAAGTCGCCCAGGCTCAAAGGCTTGCGCGGTTCTATCCGCAGTCTATCAAGGGGCTTGTCCGCGCAATCCCGCTTCCGCCTCGCGAGGGGTGCCGGAGTTGTTCCGACGGGCAGTGCTGTGAACAAAATTGGCAGTTGTCCCGCCCCTGGTGTCGCGCAACCCTTTCCGAGGGGTTAAGGTCCACAGAAATCCACAAACCACACCGCCTTCATACAAAGAGCTTTTGTGCCGACTTCGAACAATTATTTCCATCTGCACCTCGTCTCCGACTCCACCGGTGAGACGCTGATCACGGTCGCGCGCGCCGTTGCGGCCCAGTACGCGAACGTGACGCCGGTCGAGCATGTCTATCCGCTGGTGCGCAGCCAGAAGCAGCTCGATCGCGTGCTCGACGAGATCGAGGAAGCGCCGGGCATCGTGCTGTTCACGCTGCTGGAGAAGGACCTGGTCTCCAGGCTCGAGGACAAGTGCAAGAACATCAATGTTCCGAGCTTGTCGATCATCGGTCCGGTGATGCAGTTGTTCGAAGCCTATCTCGGGGCTGCGACGACTGGCCGCGTCGGCGCTCAGCACGTTCTCAACGCGGAATATTTCAAACGTATCGACGCGCTGAACTACACGATGATCCATGACGACGGTCAGCATGTCGAAGGTCTCGAGGATGCCGACGTGGTCCTGGTCGGCGTAAGCCGCACCTCGAAGACGCCAACGTCGATCTATCTCGCCAACCGCGGCATTCGCACCGCCAACGTGCCGCTGGTGCCGGGCATTCCGGTGCCGGCGCAATTGGAAACGCTGAAGCGGCCGCTGGTCGTGAGCCTGCATGCGACGCCGGAACGCCTGATCCAGGTCCGTCAGAACCGCCTGCTCTCCATGGGAGCCGACACCAGCGGCGATACCTATATCGACAGGCAGGCCGTCGCCGAGGAGGTCGCGTTCGCGCGCAAGCTGAGCGCCAAACATGACTGGCCGCTGCTCGACGTCACACGGCGCTCGATCGAGGAAACCGCGGCTGCAATCATGAAGCTCTACAGTGATAGGCAGCGCAACCGGCCCTCGGAATAAGTTCTGGCGATGTCTCTCTGGCGCAGCAAATCTCGTTTGATTTTGGCGTCGCAAAGCAGCGCGCGCAAAATGCTGCTGGCCAATGCCGGGCTCGAATTCAGGGCGATCACGGCCCAGATCGACGAGCGCGGCATTCAGGCCGCTTCAAAGTTGTCGAACCCGCGCGAGATCGCGCTGCTGCTGGCGCGCGAAAAGGCCAAGGCGGTCTCGGCCCATCATCCGGGAGACTACGTGATCGGTGCGGACCAGACGCTGGCGCTTGGCGATCGTCTCTTCAACAAGCCCGCCGGCCGTGCTCAGGCTCTGGCGCAACTGCGCGATCTCGCCGGCAACAGTCACGAACTGAATTCGGCGGTGGCGGTGGCGCATGACGGCAAGATTGTTTTCGAGGATGTCTCGGTTGCCCGCATGACCATGCGGCAGATGAGCGAGGCAGAACTAGAGGCCTATCTCGATGCCGCCGGCGATGCCGTAACAACCAGCGTCGGCGCCTATCAGCTCGAAAGCCTGGGCATCCATCTGTTCGAGCGCATCGAAGGTGATCATTTCACCATTCTCGGCTTGCCGCTATTACCACTGCTTGCGTTCCTGCGGCGCGAGCAGCTAGTTGCGGTGTGACTGACAGGATGGCTGGGCGCTGATGCGGATTCTTGGACTGACCGGCTCGATCGGGATGGGCAAATCCACCACCGCGAAATTGTTCGCGGAGGCCGGCGTGCCCGTCTACGACGCCGATGCCGCGGTCCATCAGCTCTATGAGGGCGAAGCGGCGCCCGCGATCGAGGCCGCCTTCCCCGGCACCACGGTGGGCGGCAAGGTCGATCGACCAAAGCTGTCCTCGCGCGTGGTGCACGATCCGGCTGCGATCAAGCAGCTCGAGCAGATCGTTCATCCGATGCTGGGTGCCTCCAGGAAAAAGTTCTTTGCCGACGCAGAGGCTGCAAATGCGCCCGTCGTCGTGCTCGATATTCCGTTGCTGTTTGAGACCGGCGGCGAGAAGCGTGTCGACGCTGTGGTCGTGGTGTCGACCTCGCCGGAACTTCAGCGCGAGCGTGTGCTGGCGCGGGGCACCATGGACGAGACCAAGCTCGACGCCATCATCGCCAAACAGACGCCCGACGGCGAGAAGCGCAAGCGGGCCGATTTCGTGGTGGATACCTCACACGGACTTGAGCCCGTGCGTGCGCAAATCACGCACATCCTCGCCGAGGTCGTTAAGATGCCGCAGCGGCGAACCTGATTCGCCGTCTCACCCGGCCTTCTCAAAATCATGCGCGAAATCGTTCTCGACACCGAAACCACCGGCCTCGATCCCCTGCGCGGCGATCGCCTGGTCGAAATCGGCTGCGTCGAGATGTTCAACCGTATGCCGACGGGACAGACGTTCCACGTCTATATCAATCCCGAACGGGACATGCCGGCGGAAGCCTTTGCGGTGCACGGGCTGTCGGCCGAGTTTCTCTCGACCAAGCCGCTGTTCCACGAGGTCGTCGACGAGTTTCTGGAGTTCATCGGCGATTCGCCGCTGGTGATCCATAATGCCTCGTTCGACATCAGCTTCATCAATGCCGAGCTCGACCGCATCAAGCGCGTCACGGTCCCGCGCGAGCGGTTGGTCGATACGTTGCTGCTGGCGCGGCGCAAGCATCCCGGCGTGTCCAACCGGCTCGACGATCTCTGCTCGCGCTATGCGATCGACAATTCACGCCGAACCAAGCACGGCGCGTTGCTCGACGCCGAGCTGCTCGCGGAAGTCTATGTCGATCTGGTCGGGGCGCGGCAGTCGCAGCTGCTCCTGGCTTCGGAAGCCGAGGACATTCGCGTTAATGCGGCTGGTGATGCGCCGCGGCGGCAGCGACAAGTGCCGCTCGCGCCGCGGATTTCAGACGCCGAGCGCGAGGCCCATCGGGCCTTCATCGCAACGCTCGGCGACAAGGCGATCTGGAGCGAGTTTTTGCCCGCTCCAGCAGCCGTTAATCCGGCTGGCTGATTAGGCCTGGCCCACTTGGCCGCCGGCGGCCGCTTGCCGCTCCATGTTCTGACGATAGAGACCGACGAAATCGACCGGATCCAGCATCAGCGGCGGGAAGCCGCCGTCGCGTACGGCCGTTGCGATGATCTCACGCGCGAACGGGAACAAAAGCCGCGGGCACTCGATCATGACCAGCGGATGCAGGTTCTCCTTCGGCACGTTGGCGATGCGGAACACGCCGGCATAGGCGAGTTCGAACGAGAACATCACCTTGCCCGCGGTCTCGGCCTTGCCTTCGACCGACAAAGTGACCTCGAATTCCTGTTCGCTGAGGTTGTTTGCGCTGACATTGATCTGGATGTTGATCTGGGGCTGCTGGCCCTGCTGCTGAAGCGAGCTCGGCGCGTTCGGATTCTCGAACGAGAGGTCCTTGGTATATTGCGCCAGAACGTTGAGCTGGGGAGCCTGGGCCGCCTCGGGAGGGGTGCCGTTGCCGTTGGTCATAAAAGTCTCTCCTTACCCGATTTGGGCTGAATTTCGCGGCGGTTGGCTAACATAGGGGCGCCTCATTCCACAAGGACGAACGGCCCAGGAGGGTCGATCCGTGTCGCGCCCACAACTGTGACGTTCCACCCTTCCCGGACACCAAATCGCACGTTAAACGCTTGAAGACGCGCGATTTCCGGGCAGGATCGGGTTTCCCCTTAAGCATAAAACGCGCTACACTTGATGCTGTGCCAAAAGGCGCCATTGGCCGGGCAAGATTTCGTGCCTACATCCGGCGGACGTGACGCCCGGGCCCAAAGCGGTCCTAAAATGGTGATGTAGTCTTGCCGTTCCGGTATGGAACGGTCTACTGGCCGGATTGATTTTCCCGGTAGCTACCCTCTGAAAAGACCAGAAAGCGAATCCGACGTGGACATCTACACCATCATCTTCCTGGCGCTGGCGGTCTTTATTTTCCTGCGGCTGCGCAGCGTGCTGGGGCAGCGGACCGGCAATGAACGGCCGCCGTTCGACCGCACCGCCCGCAATGCGCTGGGGGGCGCCCCGGACAAGAACGTCGTGGCCATGCCGGGCAAGGTGATCGACCAGGCCCCGCTGGCGCCGACGGCCGAGCCGGCCCCGCCCTCCGACCGCTGGAAGGGCCTGACCGAGCCGGGCACCGTGCTGGCCCAGGGCCTGGACGCCATCGTCGACAAGGATTCCACCTTCGACCCGCGCCACTTCATCTCCGGCGCCCGCGGCGCCTATGAGATGATCGTGCTGGCCTTTGCCAATGGCGACCGCCGCGCGCTGCGCGACCTGTTGTCATCGGAGGTCTATGAGAGCTTCGATGCCGCGATCAAGGAGCGCGAGAAGAACGAGCAGAAGACCGAGACGCGCTTCGTCTCGATCGACAGGGCCGAGCTCGCCGGCGCCGAGCTGCGTGACCGCACGGCGCAGCTGACCATCCGTTTCGTCTCGCAGATGATCTCGGCCACCCGCGACAAGGCCGGCAACATCGTCGACGGCAGCGCCGACACGGTCGCCGACATCACCGACATCTGGACTTTCGCCCGCGACATCACCTCTCGCGATCCGAACTGGAAGCTGGTTGGCACCGGAAGCGCGAATTAGACTTGTCTTCAGGAATGGCGTGACGGCGCTGTGCGCGGGTGCCGTCGTGCTGTTATCATTTTCGCTCGGCGCCGAGGCGGCGCGGCGCCACTACCGCAGCCATCAGCATCACCTTCCCGAAGTGGCTGCGATCCCTCCGCGGGCTTTGCCCTATCCCCAGCTCCCCCTCCCGTTCGAGATTCCCGGCGCGCAATATCTGCCGCTGGCCTGGGCGGATGTGAAGGGTTGGAGCGACGACGATCACCTCGCCGCCTACAAGACGTTTCGCGCCAGCTGCCGCACGATCAATCCGCAGACGGGCGCGGCCGATCCGAAGGCGCTGGGCGGCTCGCTGAGCGAGCCCTGCCGGATCGTCAAATCGCTCGAGCTCACCGACGACGCCAACGCGAAGACCTTCTTCGAGGACAATTTTTCGCCGCTGCGGATCTCGCGACTCGGCGAGCCCGACGGTTTCGTCACCGGCTATTACGAGCCGGTGCTCGACGGCTCACGCATCCAGACCGATGTCTACAACGTCCCGGTCTATCGGCGGCCCTCGAACCTGTTCGTGCGCGGCTACAATCAGGCCTCGGTCAGCCTGCCCAACAAGGGCGCGGTCTATCGCAAGATCGGCCGCCGCAAGCTCGTGCCCTATTACGATCGCGGCGAGATCGAGGACGGCAAGATCGCCGGCCGCGGGCTGGAGATCGCCTGGCTGAAGGATCCGACCGATCTGTTGTTCGCCCAGATCCAGGGCTCGGCCCGCATCAAGTTCGATGACGGCGCCACGCTCCGGCTCAACTACGATTCCTATAACGGCTTTCCCTACACCGCCGTGGGACGCGTCCTGATCGAGCGCGGCATCATTCCGAAGGAAGAGATGTCGATGCAGAAGATCAGGGAGTGGATGGCGCAGAACCCTGACGGCGCGAAAGAGCTGCGGCGCCAAAACCGCTCCTACATCTTCTTCCGCGAGGTCAATCTGTCCGACAAGGACGAGGCGGTGGGCGCGCAAGGCATTCCGCTGACGGCCGGCCGCTCGATAGCGGTCGACAAATCGCTGCACGTTTACGGCACGCCGTTCTTCATCGAAGGCGAGCTGCCGATCGATTCCGAGCGCGCCAAGACACCGTTCCATCGGTTGATGATCGCGCAGGACACGGGTTCTGCCATCATCGGTCCCGCGCGCGCCGATCTCTATTTCGGCGCTGGCGCGGATGCCGGCCGTGTCTCGGGCCGGCTGCGCCACCCCATGCACTTCGTGATACTGGTGCCGAAGAGCCTTGATCCCAGCGCGCGCGGCCAAAAGTTGCCGGTGCCGGATCCGCGGCCGTCGGAGAAGATCGCGAAGCTGTTTCCGCAGACTGAGCCTGCCAAGGATTCTGCAAAGCCGGCCACCCCTGCCGCGGTTGTGGCGCCGAGCAAGGGCGAAACCGTCGCCGTCGCCAACCCGATCCCGTTGCCGGCGCCGCGTCCCGTGATAGAGCCTGTCCGCGAACCGCGCCGGCACCCGAAGAGTCGTTCCCAGCAGCAATGAAGCGATCGTCCCGTCCGCCCGTGCTGGATCCCCCTCGTCTCTCGCCGCGCCGCCGCGGGCTGAGCGAGGAAGACCGCGAGCTCTGGGACCTCGTTGCAAAACAGGTCAAGCCGCTGCGGAAGCATCGCGCGACGAAGGTGCACGCCGCGCCGAGCGCCGAGCCCCTGCCCGCAGCCCCAGTCAAAAGGCCGGCGTCATCGACAAGGCCTATTGCTGCAGCACCGGCCCCTCGCCCATCAAAGCCGGCGATGCCGCCTCTGGCGCCGCTCGGCAAGCGCGAGCGGACAAAGCTGTCGCGCGGCCGCAGCGAGATCGAGGCGCGGCTCGATCTGCACGGCATGACCCAGATCCGCGCCCATCGCGCGCTGACCGGCTTCCTCCATCGCGCTCATCACGAAGGCCTGACCTTCGTGCTCGTCATCACCGGCAAGGGCCGCAGCGGCGGTGAAAGCGGCGTGCTCCGCCGCCAGGTGCCGGAATGGCTGAGCCTGCCGGAGTTTCGCGGCTTCGTGGTTGGGTTTGAGGAGGCCGGCATCGGCCATGGCGGCGAGGGCGCGCTCTATGTGCGGATCAGGCGGGCGAGATTCTAGAACGGTCGGACGATTCCGACGCGCGGGATCAAGGTGAGGATCAGGCCGAAGATGTTGGCGCTGCGGTCTTCCGTCGGGATTAGCGGAGTCTCCTGCTTTGCCGGCAGCATCTTCACCGCATGCAGGATCAGGAACATGCAGACCGCCCAGTTCGAGATCCAGCGCGAATAGTCGAACACCATCGCGAACATCATGAGATAGGCGAGGCTGACGCCGATCAGCGCCGCGATGACGAGACGGCGGTGTGTGTCGCTGGCAAGGGCGCCGATCAGGCCGGCAAAATAACGCCACAGCGGGGTGTGCAGCCAGATCAGCAGCGCGAACACGGGCACGCCGAGGATGTTGTGGGGCAGGCGGTCCCAGGTGTCCGAAATCTCCTTCGCCAGCGGCTGGTACCAGATGTAGCTGAATTGCAGCAGATCGGTGCGAGACGGATCGGCCATCCGGGTCTTCAGGTACGCCACGAACTCCGCTTCCGGGATCGGCATCGTTCCCAAAAACTGCGCGGCGAAGAACAGCGCGGAGACGGCGGCGAGGGCGACAATGCCGAACGCGACATTGCTGCGATTGCAGCCATAGGTCAGATAGTGCCTGGTCACGACGATGGTGACGATCGTCGGCACATACATCAAGAGATGGATGTGGTGGATCAGCACGAGAATGATCGAGAACAGCGCGGCCGTCGCCACAAACAGCAATAAGTCCGCCGGCATCAGCAGCAGGATGATGGCGAGGGCGCAGCCATAGATGTCGAAATGGCCGAGCGTGTGCATGAAGTTTTTCAGGAAGAACGGCGAGCCTGCGATGAAGACGAACAGCGGCAGCGTCTTCCCGGAAAAGCCGAACGTCTTCTGGAACAGCTTTGCGTAGAGCCCAAGCGTCACCAGCCACGTCGCGCCGCCGATCGCGAACACCAGCCAAACCGGCACCTTTGCCGTGAACACCGCGACGATGGCGCCGATCAGCCCGCGCTTGATGAAGCCGAAATGATAGTCGACGAGAAGGTGGATGTAGGGGACGTAAGGCGGCAGCTGGATCTTGTGGACGAACACGCCGGCGATCACGACGGCGTTGATCGCGAGCAGGAGACGCCAGGGATTTTGCAGGATACGTGCGGTCACGCGGCAATTGATAGCGCGACCGCCGAAAATTACAAAATGAACCGGCTGAGATCAGCGTTCTTGGCGAGGTCGCCAACGTGCTTCTGCACGTAATCCGCATCGACCCGGATGGTCTCGCCGTTGCGGTCGGGGGCGGCGAAGGAGATTTCGTCCAGCACCCGCTCCATCACCGTTTGCAGCCGCCGCGCGCCGATGTTCTCGACCGTCGAGTTGACGGCGACCGCCACGTCGGCGAGCGCGTCGATGGCGTCGTCGGTGATGTCGAGCGTGACGCCCTCGGTCTGCAGCAGCGCGATATATTGCTTGATCAGCGAGGCCTCGGGCTCGGTGAGGATGCGCCGCATGTCGTCGCGGGTCAGCGCCTGCAACTCGACGCGGATCGGCAGGCGGCCCTGCAATTCCGGCAACAGGTCGGACGGCTTGGCGACGTGGAAAGCGCCGGAGGCAATGAACAGGATGTGGTCGGTCTTCACCGCGCCGTGCTTGGTCGAGACGGTAGTGCCTTCGATCAGCGGCAGCAGGTCGCGCTGCACGCCTTCGCGCGAGACATCGCCGCCGGCGCGGCCGTCGCGGGCGCAGATCTTGTCGATCTCGTCCAGGAACACGATGCCGTTGTTCTCGACCGCGCTGATCGCTTCCTGGGTCAGCTGGTCGGTATCCAGCAGCTTGTCGGATTCTTCGTTGACGAGGATCTCGTGCGAGCTTTCCACCGTCAGCCGCCGCGTCTTGCTGCGGCCGCCGAGCTTGCCAAAGATGTCGCCGATCGAGACCGCGCCCATCTGGGCGCCCGGCATGCCCGGGATCTCGAACATCGGAAAGCCGCTGCCGGAGCCTTGCGTCTCGATCTCGATTTCCTTGTCGTTCAATTCGCCGGCGCGCAGCTTCTTGCGGAAGGAGTCCCGCGTCGCGGCGCTGGCATTGGCGCCGACCAGCGCGTCGAGCACGCGGTCCTCGGCGGCGAGCTGGGCGCGCGCATGCACGTCCTTGCGCTTGCGTTCGCGCACCTGGGAAATCGCGACCTCGACGAGATCGCGCACGATCTGCTCGACGTCGCGGCCGACATAGCCGACCTCGGTGAATTTCGTCGCCTCGACCTTGAGGAACGGCGCATTGGCAAGCTTGGCGAGCCGCCGCGCGATCTCGGTCTTGCCGACGCCGGTCGGGCCGATCATCAGGATGTTCTTCGGCAGCACTTCCTCACGCAAGGAACCTTCGAGCTGCTGCCGGCGCCAGCGGTTGCGCAGCGCGATCGAGACGGCGCGCTTGGCGTCAGCCTGGCCGACGATGTAACGGTCGAGTTCGGAAACGATTTCGCGGGGAGAGAAGTCTGTCATGGGACCTTAGCTAGGGTCAGATGTCGGCCGGGACAAGCCGATTTTTGGGCCGTCAGATGATCGGCGGACCCGATTGCCATTGTTTCACGGCCTCGACCGGATGGACCAGCATCAGGATATTCAGCGTCAGATTGTCGCGAATGTGAAGCGCCATCATGATCTCGAAGGCGAGCCCGATGGCGACGGTCGCGGGGATCGGCAGCACGCGTGCGGTGAGGAACCCCAGCACCATGAACAGCGTGTCCGAGATCGAATTGACGATGCTGTCGCCAAAATAATCCAGCGAGATCGTGCCGGCGCGGTAGCGCTCGATGATGAACGGCGAGTTCTCGACGATCTCCCAGGCGCCCTCGATCAGCATCGCGATGATCAGCCGCGCCGGCCAGGAGAGGCGCCGCGAAAGCAGCAGCCACGTCAGCCCATAGAACAGGAAGCCGTGCAGCACGTGCGAGAAACTGTACCAGTCGGCGATGTGCTGGGAATTCTCCGAGCTGTTCACCACGCCATGCCACAGCTTGACGTAGCCACAGGTGCAGATCGGCACCCGCCCCATCGCGAACAGGATCGAGGCCTGCAGCGCCAGCAGCAATAGCGCGATGCCGACCCAGGCAAGCGGCGGCAACGCGGGTTGGGTCGTGCTGGAGCTACGGGCCAATGCCATCCACTCAGCCGGCCGACAGGGCTTCGATGGTGACGTTGCGGTTGGTGTAGACGCAGATGTCGGCGGCGATGTCGAGCGAGCGGCGGACGATGGTCTCGGCGTCCTTGTCGGTGTCGAGCAGGGCGCGGGCCGCCGCCAGCGCGTAATTACCGCCGGAGCCAATCGCCATCACGCCGGCCTCGGGCTCCAGCACGTCGCCGGTGCCGGTCAGGACCAGGGAGACGTCCTTGTCGGCCACGATCATCATGGCCTCCAGCCGCCGCAGATAGCGGTCGGTGCGCCAATCCTTGGCGAGCTCGACCGCGGCCCGGGTCAATTGCCCCGGATATTGCTCGAGTTTGGCTTCCAGCCGCTCAAACAGCGTGAAGGCGTCGGCGGTGGCGCCGGCAAACCCGCCGATCACGTCGCCCTTGCCGAGCTTGCGGACCTTTTTGGCGTTGGACTTGATCACGGTCTGGCCGATCGAGACCTGGCCGTCGCCGCCGACCACCACCTTGCCGCCCTTGCGGACCGTCAAAATCGTGGTGCCGTGCCAGACCGGCAGGCTGTTCTGGGAATCCTGCATGAAATACCTCGTTGTCGGGCCTGATTTAGGCGGTCAGGGGCGGGGGCACAACCGGCCGCTCCGGCCCCAAATTTCGCTCACCATAGACCGAAGTGCCGCCCTGCCAGTGCGATCCCGCAGTAGCGAAGGCGTCATTTGGCTGTTAAAAGACGCCGTTTTCGGCCCAAACCTCAGCGAAAGCTTTCAATGCGCACCGCGACGATCAAGCGCAAGACCAAGGAAACCGACATCGAGGTCACCGTGAACCTCGATGGCACCGGCGTGTCCAAAATCGCGACCGGCATCGGCTTTTTCGACCATATGCTCGATCTCCTCGCCCGCCATTCCCGCATCGACCTCACGGTCAAGGCTGTGGGCGACCTGCACATTGATCATCACCATACCACCGAAGACACCGGCATCGCGCTCGGCCAAGCCGTCAAGCAGGCGCTCGGCACCATGGCGGGCATCACCCGCTATGCCGACGTGCACTTGCCCATGGACGAGACGCTGTCGCGCGTGGTCATCGACATCTCGGGCCGCCCGTTCCTGGTGTTCAAGGCTGACTTCCCCCGCGACAAGATCGGCGAGTTCGACACCGAGCTGGTGCGCGAGTGGTTCCAGGCCTTCGCCATGAACGCCGGCGTGACTCTGCACGTCGAGACCCTATATGGCGATAACAGCCACCATATCGCCGAGTCCTGCTTCAAGGGTCTGGCGCGGGCGCTGCGGGCGGCGGTCACGATCGATCCACGGGCGGCGGGCGAAGTGCCCTCCACCAAGGGCTCGCTCGGCGGCTGACATCTCCGTCTCGCGGTAAACGCCGCCGGCGGCACTGACTCAATTCTCGAAAACGGGGCATCACCATGCCTGTCTATACAGTTCATGCACCCACCCCAGGCGGGGCCGATCTGCGCGCGACCGACAGATTCGTGTTCGTGCGCGACGGCTTCCATTTCTGGGCGATGATGTTCGGCCCGTTCTGGCTGCTCTGGAACAGGCTCTGGCTGGCGCTGATCGGCTGGATCGTGTTCGTCGCGGCGTTCGATGCCGGGCTGTCCAGCCTCGGCGTCGGCCGCAGCTCGATCTTCCTTGCGAATACCATCGTCGCACTCCTGATGGGCTTCGAGGCTTCGAGCCTGCGCCGCTGGACGCTGTCGCGCGGCAAATGGCGCCAGCTCGACGTCGTCGTCGGCGACGATGAGGACACCGCGGAGCATCGCTTCTTCGAGCGCTGGAGCAAGACACAGCGCGGCATCGTCAACGATCAATGGGCCGTCGATCGCGGCGGTCCGCCGCCGACCCGCAATGTGCCGGGTCAGCAATTCTCGAACCCGCCGCTGCCGGCGGGTGGCATTATCGGATTGTTTCCAGAACCGGGAGGGTCAAGATGAGCGTCGCCATCATCGATTACGGTTCCGGTAATCTGCATTCCGCCGCCAAGGCGTTCGAGCGCGCCGCGCGCAGCATGGAGAACCCGCAAAAGGTCTTCGTCACCAGCGATCCTGACCAGGCCTACGGCGCCGATCGCCTGGTGCTGCCGGGCGTCGGCGCTTTCGCCGATTGCCGGCGCGGGCTCGAAGCCGTCAACGGCATGGTCGAGGCGATCACCGAAGTCGTTCGCGTCAAGGCGCGGCCGATGTTCGGCATCTGCGTCGGCATGCAGCTGTTCGCGACCCGCGGCAAGGAACACGTCATCACGCAAGGCCTGAACTGGATCGGCGGCGACGTCGAGAAGATCACGCCGCGCGACGAGAGCCTGAAGATCCCGCACATGGGCTGGAACACGCTCGATGTGCTGCGCGAGCATCCGGTGCTGGAGAGGCTGCCGCTCGGCCCCAAGGGCCAGCACGCTTATTTCGTGCACTCCTATCACCTCAACGCTGCCAATGAGGCGGACGTGCTCGCGCGCGCCGAATACGGTGGACCGGTCACCGCGATCGTCGCGAAAGACACCGTCATCGGCACGCAATTTCACCCCGAGAAGAGCCAGCGCTTTGGGCTAGCCCTGATCTCGAACTTTTTGCGATGGAAACCGTGATTCTCTTTCCCGCTATCGACCTCAAGAACGGCCAGTGCGTGCGCCTCGAGCAAGGCGACATGGCGCGCGCGACCGTGTTCAACCTCGATCCCGCAGCGCAGGCACAGAGCTTCGTGACGCAGGGTTTTGAGTATCTCCACGTCGTCGACCTCGACGGTGCCTTTGCCGGCAAGCCGGTGAATGCGCAGGCCGTCGAGGGCATGCTGAAGACAATCAAGATCCCGGTGCAGCTCGGCGGCGGCATTCGCGATCTCGCGACCGTCGAAGCGTGGCTCACCAAGGGCATCAGCCGCGTCATCATCGGTACCGCCGCGGTGCGCGATCCGGAGCTGGTGAAAGCCGCGGCGAAGAAATTCCCCGGCCGCGTCGCTGTTGGCCTCGATGCCCGCGACGGCAAGGTCGCCGTCGAAGGCTGGGCCGAGACCTCGCAGGTGACGGTGCTGGAAATCGCGCAGCGTTTTGAGGATGCCGGCGTCGCCGCCATCATCTTCACCGACATCGCGCGCGATGGCCTGCTGAAGGGCTTGAACCTCGATGCGACCATTGCGCTGGCCGAAGCCATCTCAATTCCAGTGATTGCTTCCGGAGGGCTCGCCTCGATCGAGGACGTCAAGGCGATGCTGACGCCGCGCGCAAACAAGCTCGCCGGCGCCATCGCCGGCCGCGCGCTCTATGACGGCCGGCTCGATCCGGCTTCTGCTCTCACCCTGATCCGCAACGCGCGCGCCGCCTAGGAGCTGACACATGTTCAAGGTGCGCGTGATCCCCTGCCTCGACGTCAAGGACGGCCGTGTCGTCAAGGGCGTCAATTTCGTTGATCTGCGCGATGCCGGCGATCCCGTCGAAGCCGCGATCGCCTATGACGCCGCCGGCGCCGACGAGCTGACTTTCCTCGACATCACCGCGACCCATGAGAACCGTGGCACCATGCTGGACGTGGTCCGGCGCACGGCAGAGGCCTGCTTCATGCCGGTGACCGTCGGCGGCGGCGTCCGTGAGGTCAACGACATCAGGACGTTGCTGCGCGCCGGCGCCGACAAGGTCTCGATCAACAGCGCCGCTGTGTCGCGGCGCGAGTTCGTCAAGGAAGCGGCCGAGAAGTTCGGCGGGCAGTGCGTGGTGGTCGCGATCGACGCCAAGCGGGTCAAGCGCGCCGGCGGCTCCGAGCGCTGGGAGATTTTTACCCATGGCGGCCGCAACTCGACCGGTATCGACGCCATCGAATATGCCCAGGAAGTGGTCTCGCTCGGCGCTGGTGAAATTTTGCTCACCTCGATGGACCGCGACGGCACCCGGCAGGGCTTTGATATCCCGCTGACCCGGGCGATCGCCGACAGCGTTCCCGTTCCCGTGATCGCCTCGGGCGGCGTCGGCAATCTGGATCACCTCGTCGACGGTATCCGCGACGGGCACGCCACCGCGGTCCTGGCCGCCTCGATCTTCCATTTTGGGGAGTTCACCATCCGTGAGGCCAAGGAGCACATGGCCCGGCGCGGGCTACCCATGCGCCTGGATGCCTGACGACTTCCGTTCATAAAAATGCTACATCGGCTGGCGATGCTGGCCTTTCGGCTGGGCGTTTTGAGTATCCGGTATGCCGCGTTTCACGATCCACGATCTGGCCGCAACCATCGACGCCCGCGCGGCGGCCGCCGGCGAGGTCTCCTATACCCGCAAGCTCCTGGACAAGGGCGCCGAACATTGCGCCAAGAAGTTCGGTGAGGAAGCAGTCGAAACCGTAATCGCAGCAGTCGAAAACGATCGCGCGCATCTGATCGCCGAGGGTGCCGACCTGCTCTACCATTTCCTTGTGCTGCTCAAGGCCCGCGGCGTAAAGCTGGAAGAGGTCGAGGCCGCGCTGGACAAACGGACCTCGATGTCAGGGTTGGAAGAGAAAGCGTCGCGCAAGGGCGACTAGCCAAGGTTGGAACGGCGTCATGGATATTCGCGCACCCGAGCAGCAGTATAATCCGTACCGCATCTACACCCGCGAGGAATGGTCGCGCCTGCGCGACGATACACCGATGACGCTGGAGCCGGGTGAGTTCGACCGGCTGCGTTCGCTGCATGATCGCCTGGACTTGCAGGAGGTCGAGGACATCTACCTGCCGCTGTCGCGACTGCTCTCGATCTATGTCGATGCGATGCAGCGGCTGTATTACGCGGAGCGCCAGTTCCTCAACATCCGCGATCGCAAGATGCCCTACATCATCGGCGTCGCGGGCTCGGTCGCGGTCGGAAAATCCACCACCGCCCGCGTGCTCCAGGCGTTGCTGGCGCGCTGGTCGCCGCGGCCGAAGGTCGAGCTGATCACCACCGACGGATTTCTTTATCCCAACGCCGTGCTCGACCGGCAGGGCATCATGCAGAAAAAGGGCTTTCCCGAGAGCTACGATCTGCCGCTGCTGCTCAGTTTCCTGTCCGACATCAAGGCCGGCCGCCGCCATGTCCGCGCGCCCGTCTATTCGCATCTGACCTACGACATCGTGCCGAACCAATGGGCCGAGGTTGATCAGCCCGATATCTTGATCTTCGAGGGCGTCAACGTTCTGCAAACCGGCAAGTTGCCGCGCGACGGCAAGGCTGTGCCGGTCGTCTCCGACTTCTTCGACTTCTCGGTCTATATCGACGCCGACGAAGCGGCGCTGCGGCGCTGGTACATCAAGCGCTTCCTGGCATTGCGCGACACCGCGTTCACCAATCCAAAATCCTACTTCAACCGCTATGCGCTGCTGTCCGACGAGGAAGCCACCGCGACCGCGGTCGCGATCTGGGAGCGCACCAACCTCGCTAATCTCGAGGACAACATTTTGCCGACGCGCCCGCGCGCGACGCTCATATTGAAGAAGGGCGCGGATCACGTGGTGGAGAGCGTGGCGCTGCGAAGGCTGTAGGCCACACACTCGTCATTGCGAGCGCAGCGAAGCAATCCAGAATGCCTCCACGGAGGCAGTCTGGATTGCTTCGTCGCAAGAGCTCCTCGGAAGGACGGTGGATAGGGTGAGCTACACCACCAGATGCCGCGACGCCGCGAGCCCCGCCAGCGCTTCGTCCAGCTTGTCGCGATCGAGCGGCTTGATCAAAAATCCATTCATGCCCGCTTCGAAACAGGCATAGCGGTCCTCGACCAGCGTGTTGGCGGTGAGCGCCAGGATCGGCGTGTGGTGGCCGCCTGTCGCTGCCTCATGCGCCCGGATGCGGTTTGTGGCTTCGATGCCGTCGAGCTGCGGCATCTGGATATCCATCAAAACCAAATCATAGGGCGTGCCAGCCGAGTTGGCCGCGAGCCAGGATTCCAGCGCGGCCTCGCCGTGAACCGCGATGACGACGCGATGGCCAAGCTTGGTCAGCAGTGACCGCATCAGCAGGGCGTTGATCTCATTATCTTCGGCGACGAGGATCGAGAGGCCTTTTGTCGACGTTCTGACCGCGGTAGGCTCGACAGGCTCCGGCGCAAGATCAGGTGAGACGACTTGCGGTGTCAACGCCAGACGCGCGGCGAGCGAGGCTGCGCGCAGCGGCTTCACCAGGAAGCCGGTGAAGGCCGACGAGACCTTTTCATGACGCGAGCTCGACGTCAGCAGCACCAGCCGCTGTGTCGCATGGGTGCGGGCGACCTCGCCCAAATGATCGGCAACGACAGGACCGATGGCGCGGTCGATCAGCACCGCATGCCATGAGCGTTCCGGCAGCAGCGCTTCGACGACCGCCGCATCCGCCACCATGCAGGTCTGGCCGCCCCAGCGCTCCAGCCGCCGCGCGATCAGCGACGCCTCGATGCCGTCGGCCACCACGAGGATCGACTTGCCGGAGAGGTCGGGACTTGGGAAGGCGGTCTGTCCGGCACGGGCCTGTGACGGCGCCAGCGGGATTGCAACTTCGAAGGTCGAGCCCGTGCCCGGCGCGCTCTCCAGCGTGATGCGGCCGCCCATGCGCTTGACGATTCGCTCGCTGATGGCGAGGCCAAGCCCGGTGCCGCCATAGGTGCGGGCGACGCGGTCGTCGGCCTGCTCGAATTCGCGGAAGATGCGCGACTGCGCGTCGGCCGCAATCCCGATGCCGGTGTCGCGTACGAGGAAGCTGACCTCGTTCGGCCAGATCCCGGGCTCGACGATCAGCGCGACACCGCCATTCGCGGTGAACTTGATGGCATTGCCGGCAAGATTGAGCAGCACCTGGCGCAGCCGTGCCGCGTCGCCAACGACTTCCAGCGGCAGGCGTTCGTCGACGTAAGCCGCGATCTCGAGATTTTTGGCTTGCGCGCGCGGTGCCAAGAGCTCGGTGATTTCTTCGATCAAGGTCGAGAGCGCAAAGGGGCGCTGCTCGAGATCGAGCTTGCCGGCTTCGATCTTGGAATAGTCGAGCAGCTCCTCGATCAGCGCCATCAGCGCTTCGCCGGAGGTTTTCACGGCGCGGGCGTAGGTCGTTTGCTCCGGCGTCAACATGGTGTCGAGCAGCAGCCCGCCCATGCCGATGATGCCGTTGAGCGGTGTGCGGATCTCGTGCGAGGCCATCGCGAGGAAGCGCGATTTGGCGCGGTTGGCGGCATCGGCCTGGTCGCGCGCATCCGAGAGCGCGCGCTCGGTCTCGGTGCGGTCGGTGACATCGCGTCCGACGCTTTGTAGCTCGGCAGGCTGGCCGGCATCGTGTCGCACAAAGCCCTCGCGCCAGGCAATCCAGCGCGCGCCGACAGGCGTTGTGATCCTCTGGTCGTGGATGCGGGTGCCGTTGCTCTCGCGCGCGCTTTCGCCCTGCTCCAGCACGTCGAAATCAAAGCGCGTACCGACCAGCGCGCTGCGCGCCTGCCCAGCCAGCGCGCAATAGGCGTCGTTGGCGAAGGTGATGCGGCCCTGATGGTCGCGCAGCACGATCAAATCGCCCTGCGACTCGAACAGGCTGCGGGCGCGCTCCTCGGCTTCCTTCAGCTCCCAATTACGATCGATCAGCGCTTCGTTGTGGGCGGCGAGCGTGCGCAGCCGCCTGTTGACGAAGCGCAGCCGCATACTGAGCGTGGCGAGCCCAAGGCAGGCGAGCGCGAACAGAAAACTCGCGCCGATTGCAAAGGTGTTGGGATCGTAGCCGGAATTCTCGGAGCGGCTGCCGGAGACGAAGCCATAGGCTCCGCCGAACGTCGCCGAGAAGATCATGAACGAGCGGATAGCGAAGGCGATTCTGGGGTAGCGGCGCCTGAAGCGGCGCATGCGCACCTTGATCCGGAACGTCCGACCCATCGCCACCGACCCCGACTCGTAAACCTTGTGACCGCCGTGCGCGACGATGGGCCCGCCGACCTTGCGAACGGTTTGAGGTTTGGAGGCCGCCTCCAAACAGGGTTGACGAGGTGTTAACGGCTCAGAGCGAGGCGGCCTGGAGGTGGCGCTGGCCGCCGCGTGCGCCGACGATCAGGGCGGCGGCTTCCTTCTGCGAAAACGTCCGCGAGCGCACATAGATGCGGTATTCGGCAGGTCCCTCGGTGGAGAGATAGATCGTCGGGCGGTCGCCACCCGGCTGTCCGGAAATCGCGATGAGGCGTGTCGAAGGATTGCCCTGACAAGCGCCCGGCTCCTCGCTCGCGCCGTCATCGACCACCGCGAAATCGGCAGCGTCGGCGTCGTCGGTGATCTGCACCCGCACTGTCGCCTGTGCAGGATCGTCAGTGAAGGCGACCTGGATGCCGGCGGTCCAGAACAGGGATGTGAGCTCGACCGAGGTTTCGCCGATGGCGACGCAGGGATGCGAGACCGATCCGATCTCGCTGTGGGCGAACACCGCAGCCGCCAAAAGGGGAACCGCCGAGGCCAGGATCTTGAAACGCAACATGACACGCTACTCGCCAGGCCCGCATGGAAACTCGTGCAGGGAACAGTGGGCCTTATGGTTTGCAGAGCGTAAAGGAAACTCGTTACCGCCGGGTTGATGCGCGGAGACGTCACGCCATCTGCCGCACATCCTCCGCGAGTGCGCGGTAGGACAGCGCTTCGGCGAGATGGAGCCGGCCGATCCTGGCCGCGCCGTCGAGGTCGGCGAGCGTGCGCGCCACCCGCAGTACACGATGATAACCGCGCGCCGACAGCCGCATGGTTTCGGCCGCATCGCGCAGCAGCTTCTGGCCTTGCGCATCCGGTTTTGCGATCTCCTCCAGCACCGAGGCCGGCGCCTCGGCATTGGTGCGGACTTGCGGCAGGCCCGCATCCGCGTAACGCGCAAGCTGGATGTCGCGCGCCGCCGCCACGCGCGCCGCAACTTCGGCGGAACCTTCCGCCGGCGGCGGCAAGATCAGATCCGCCGCACTCACCGCGGGAACTTCGATGCGCAGATCGATGCGGTCCATCAGGGGGCCGGAGATGCGCGCCTGGTAGTCGCCGGTGCAGCGGTCGATGCGGCCGCGCTTGCAGGAATAGCCCGGCTCAAACGCATTGCCACAGCGGCAAGGATTCATCGCGGCGACCAGCATGAAGCGCGCCGGATAAGTCACGCGGTGATTGGCGCGGGAGACCGAGACTTCGCCATTCTCCAAGGGCTGGCGCAGCGAATCCAGCACGCGCGGATCGAACTCCGGCAGCTCGTCGAGGAACAGCACGCCCTGATGTGCCAGCGAGATCTCGCCGGGCTTTGCGCGTGCGCCGCCGCCAGTGAGCGCAGCCATGCTGGCGGAATGATGCGGCGAGCGGAACGGCCGCCGCGACGTCAGCGCACCGCCTTGGATCTCGCCGGCGACGGAAGCGATCATCGAGACTTCCAGCAGCTCGCTCGGTGACAGCGGCGGCAGGATTGACGGCAGGCGGGACGCCAGCATCGATTTGCCGGCACCGGGCGCGCCGATCATCAGCATGTCATTGCTTCAGTGCCCACGATTGGCTAACTGGAGCAGATCATGAACAGCATCACCACAACCATCATCAGCCGTATCGCAGCCACCCTCATTCGTCGTAGCTGGGACATCCAGAGCGCCGCTGAGCTTAGCCAAGCCCGAGCGGAACGCATGGAGGTGTGGGCCAACGACTTAGCCGCTCGGTGGGGTGTCGTTGATCCCGTACTAACCATGGTCACCCGTGAAGTCCTGAGCCGCTGAGGACCCGACCCCATGGACATGCAGCGGCCCGCGCGGGCGTACAGTTACGTTCGGTTCAGCACACCGGAGCAGGCCAAGGGCCATTCGCTCCAGCGCCAGACTGATGCGGCGCGGGCGTGGGCCGCTGCAAATGAGGTGGTGTTAGACGATGAATTGACGTTTCAAGACAGGGGCGTCTCGGGGTTCACAGGTGCAAATGTGGAGACGGGAGCCCTTGGCACGTTTCTAGAGCGCGTCAAAGACGGCACGATACCGCGCGGCTCTTGGCTCCTAGTCGAAAACCTAGACCGCATCAGCAGGCAGGCGGCGCGCAAGGCCGTGAGAACTATTGAGGACATCGTGGAAGCCGGTGTCACAGTGGTCGACATGTCTGATGGAGGACGGGAATACAGCGCGGAGACACTCGACAGAGACCCGATGCTCTTTCTGATGATGGTGGTCCGCTTTATCCGCTCCAACGAGGAAAGCGTCACGAAGAGTGCACGTGTGGCGAGCGCGCATGCCCAGCGCAGGCAGAAGTTCGCAAGCCAAGAAAAGCTTACTAAGCCCTACACCCTAAAGCTACCTGCGTGGATACGCTGGAGCAGCGAGCAGTTAAATTACGAACTGATTGAAGATAGATCAAAGCGGCTTGTGTGGATGTTCGAGCTTGCGGCGGAGGGCGAGGGCGCTGAGAGTATCGCTAAGCAACTGAACGACGCTGGGGTCGATACGTGGGGCGCTGGAGGCTGGAAGGCCGCCTATTGGCATAAGAGCTACATAAGGAAGCTGCTGACGAACAAAGCAGCCATTGGCATCTTTGTGCCCCATCGGGTGACGCGGTCAGGCGGCAAGGTAGTCAGGACAGAGCTTGATGCTATCGCTGGACGCTTCCCGGCTGCGGCGTCCCGTGAGTTGTTCGATGCAGTGAACGATAGGCTGGCGACTTCAGCTCCGAAGGGACGCAATGCGGCTGCGCCAGTCCGTAACATCTTCTCAGGCGTCATGCATTGCGAGTGCTGTGGCGGGACGGTAACGCGGATCAATAAGGGCGAGCATATCTACTTGGCTTGTTCGGTGGCGAGGTCGAAAGCTGGCGTCCATCGCAATTGGTCCGTACCTTACGATCAGGCCGTGCAGGCGTTCAGAAGAGAGCTTAAGAAGACGCTGAGAGCCTCGCCTGTCGGCGATGACATGTCTTCAATCATTGAGCGCCTACAGCAGTTGGAGGTGGAGATTGATGCGGGTCACTCCGCTATCGCGGAATTGATGGATATTGCAATTAGTGAGCGGAGCAAGGCTGCACGGAAGAAGCTGCAGCAGTACGAGGCTGAGCTTGAGGCTCTGGAGCGTGAACACCGCACATTGAGCGAGCGCAGAGACGCTAGGAGGACGGCCAGCGTGAGCGCGAGGCTGGGCGCGGTCAGAGATGCATTGACCGGTAAGACCGTGGACGTAGCTGCAGCGAACAAGGCGTTGCGGGGGGCGATCAAGTCGATGGTGATGCACCCCCACAAGGGGACCTTGGACATCCAGTGGCATCATGCTGAGGCGGTGCAGGACGTGCAGTTCATTACGAGCCGCAGGGAGACGGAGGAGATTGGGTGAGCCGGTGAGCCTATGCCACCGACGAGAGCCTGAGCAGCCTGCGGTGACTGCAGCTAGGTCGCGCGCCTCTCAGTCTTATCTGAACGGTGGGTTTTGCGCAGCGCATCCAATGCAATTCGCACGTGATGGGCGGCTTTCTGGTTACCGACCTTTTCAATACATTCGAGCGCCCGTTGCAAATACTGCATAGAAGTCTCGGCAGTCTCATCGAGATCAGCGGTCATTGGACTGTTCGTACCGAATTCTGTTCGGTTCGCCATCCACGCGCTGCGCATAAGCCACATGCAGAGGCGGGATGGTGTCGGGCGCGCGCATGCCGAAGGCGCGGCGAGTATCGCCAAAGCAACTCAATGGGCTCCAGGTGGGGAAGGCCAAGCTTCCATCAGAGAGACCATAGGCTCATCAGGTCATCATGAGATGTCTGGTCTATCGACCATGATAACTTCACCTGAGGTCTACCCGGGACACCTATGGGTACCTTAGGGAACCCATGTATCCCTAGGCTCTCTCTGCATAGTGACAGCGCAGAGCGGTGAGGAGGTGCAAAGGCTGGTCGATTAATGGCGATAGCCAGACCAACTTTGGAGGGATGGTCTCCCCTAAGGATACCTAGGGGCTCTGGAGCCTTCTGTGTTGGTGTTGCTATCGCAACTAAGAACTTCTCTCTGGCTGCTCGTCAGGAAACCTATGTAAGCATCTCTTCCCCAATCCCTAATTGGTACGTCCTCGCTTTTTTCCTCAATGTCAAGTCTGCATATTGTCGCAGGCCACAGATGGGGCGACGCGATACCTTAGGAGGCTCAGTGGCTTAACGACCTTCTGGGGTCGCATGTTCACAGGTCCGTGAGGTATCAAATCGGGCTGGAATTAGGCGCGTTATTGGCGAAAGTCTGGCTCGGGTAAGGCCTGGGGGTGACCGAGGAACCGATTGAACATTGGTCTAAGGCGACCATTGGACAGCCCGGGAAGGTTAGGAACCCTGACCAATCATAGCGAGTGCAATGCTGTCAGGAGGCCCTCCTGAGGACGCTCATGGGTTTTGTGGTCGGCATGTAGGCGAGGTAGAGTCAAGCGGAAGGCCACTCAGTGGGGCTTAAAACGCGCTCCTGAGCGCGGGTCTGGAAATAAGCGTAATCCAAGCCCGGGAACCGTGGGAAGTTCCTACGCTCGCCTTAGGCGCGAGGCTATCGCCTCAATACAACTACAATGATTGCCCCCGGAGGGCACCGAGGGCACCGCAGACGCCTACGGCGAACACCGGCGCTTAGATGCGCATAGGGGCCCGCCGAGGCAGAGAGAGGGCAAACGGGCCGGGAGGCTCCTGCAGCCCGAGGGGATCAAGGCGGCTCATGCCCTTGGTTTGATAGCCGTTTTGGTCTCAACCACCGTCGCGCAGCGGGAACAGACGAATACGTGCAGGATGGCGTTTTCCTCCGCGACGAGAGCCGACCGGGACCATGCCAATTTGGTGCCGCAGAGTTCGCAGATCGGCACAGCTAACTGTTCTAATGATCGCCGGAATGCTTCCATGCCCAACACCGCTTCGGAAACACTTCTACACCAGTTCCGAACAGGGCCACTGATAAATTCAAACTGCTGCTGCGAGCCGGGCGGAGGCTGAGGGCCTTTAGGCTTGAGTTTTGAAATTCGCTGCAGGAATGCGCCCAAATGGGGCCCCCTTCGCCAGAGAGGACCCAATCTGAAATGCATAGGAGGCATGCAAGGTGATCGGTCTATCGACCATTGAAGAAATCACAGGAGCAGATGATGTCCGCCGGCGGCTGCGATCTCCAGCGCCCGCTTGGCGCTCTCCTGGCCCTTGATGTCGCGCAGATCGAGCAGCGAGGCCGTGGCCTCATGCACCTTCGGCACCGGCCGCGACAGCACCTGCGTGCCTTTGAAGTGATTGGCGATCTGAATCAGCGAGTGTGCGGCAATGATCTGGATGTCCGGGCTCGCCCACGCCGCCTCCGAGCCGCAGGCGGCCGGACAGATCAGACCTTCCTCGCGCACATTGGCGCCGATCGCGGCAGGCAAAACGCCGGCAACGGGCGCGATCGAGCCGTCGAGGCCGAGTTCGCCGAGCACGGTAAAACCCGTCAGCGCATCCGGCGGGATGGCACCGATCGCCGCCATCAGTCCGAGCGCGATCGGCAGGTCGTAATGGCTGCCCTCCTTGGGCAGATCGGCCGGCGCCAGATTGACGATGATCCGCCGCGCCGGCAGCGCAAGTCCCGAGGCGATCAGTGCCGAGCGGACCCGCTCCCGCGCCTCCGACACCGCCTTGTCGGGAAGACCGACAATGGCAAAGGCCGGAAGGCCGGGTGCGACCTGCACCTGCACGTCGACGGCACGGGCCTCGATCCCCTCAAAGGCGACGGTGGAAACCCGCTGAACCATGCCCGAACCAGCCTGCCCTCTTGCACAATCGAGGGTAGCAGAGCCCGATCTTGTCTGCAAGAACAATACGGGAACGAGCCCGGTGGCCTCGCCAGCCCTAACCAATCGTAAACAGGGCGCTGACACTACGCCTCGAATGCGAGCGGCTCCGATCAGCACATTCCAACGAATGTCCGCTACTTCTAGAGCTGCGGGATGGGCCGTGGTCTAACAAGTGAACAATCAAAATGCTTGCAAATCGCCGCAGAAGCGAACGTAGGGTGTGCACGCGGCTCGCCAAAATTCATTTGGGCGCGGGGTCGCTGCCGAGGGACTGTACGATCACGGATATCTCGGACGGGGGCGTGAAAGTGGTGGCGGAGTTTCTCGAACTGCCGCCGCAATTCACCATCATCTTTGCGCCCGACTATTCCCGCCAGTGCCGCCTGCGCTGGCGCATCGGCTGCGAATTCGGTGCCGAATTCACCGACTGAGCCGGATCGAGACGCGTCCTTAACGGGAATTTAGCGTTAATCGGTAAGCATCGCTGATCAGTCGCCGAGTGATCAGAGTATGCCCAAGCGTTTGTCCCTTGCCTCTCCCCAGGCAAGATATCTGTTGTCCGCGCTTCTGATCCTTGCCCTCGGCGGCTGTCAGACGATGAGCCTCGAGGATGTCACCGGTGCGCTCGGCAGCAAGTCGGAACCCGTCGCCAACGCCGACGCCAGGCCGGACATGGACGCCCTGCGCGAGCGCTACCGCGCCAAGCCGAGCGATGCCAACATCGCGCTCGACTACGGCAAGGCGCTGCGCGAGACCGGCCAGCGCGCCCAGGCGGTCGCGGTGCTCGAGCAGGCCGTGCTCGCCCATCCCAGCAACAAGGCGCTGCTTGCCGGCTACGGCCGCGCGCTCTCCGACAACGGCAATTTCCAGCAGGCTTACGACGTGCTCAGCCGCGCGCATACGCCGGAGGATCCCGACTGGCGCATCCTTTCGGCACAGGGCGCGGCGCTCGACCAGCTCGGCCGCAACGACGAAGCGCAGCAATATTATGCGACCGCGCTGAAGATCGTGCCGGACGAACCGCAGGTCTTGTCCAATCTCGGCCTGTCCTACGCGCTCCAGAACAATCTGCCGAGGGCCGAAGAGACCATGCGCCGCGCCTATGAGCGCAACGCCGCCAATCCCCGCGTGCGCGCCAATCTCGCGCTGGTGCTGGGACTGGAAGGAAAACTGGCCGAGGCCGAGACCATCGTGAAGGCCGATCTGCCGCCGGACCAGGCGGCGGCCAAGGTCACGGCACTCCGGCAGCTGCTGGCCAAGAAGCAGCAACAGCGGGCGGAAAAATAGTCCGCCGCAGCCTGGATTCTTGGTTTGACGCGTTTTCCTTACGCGAACCGGTATCCACTTCGCTCGAAAACGCTCCGGCGCTTACGATGCCTTGCGATGCGGCGCGGATCCGCGTCCCGATCTGCCCTTCAGCTTCTTCAGGAGCGGTCCGAGCAGCGAACGCTTCGGCTTCTTCACCTCGCCGCGTCCGGCGAGACGGTTCGCCATGTTCTGGAACAGCTCGGTGGTGCGGTGGCTCTTGGAAACCTCCGCGATCATCTGGCCGTTGTTAGCCGCGGTCGAGAACAGCTTCGAATCGAACGGGATCACTGCGAGCGGCGGGCTTTCCATGGTCTTGGCGAACGACTTGACGTCGATCTCCGCTCGCTTGTGCATGCCGATCTGATTGATGCAGTAGAGCGGCGGCCGGTCGTTCGGCCGCGCCGCCTTGAGCACCGTGAGCATGTTCTTGGTGTTGCGCAGGTTCGCGAGATCGGGCTCGGCCACGATCACGATGTCGTCGGCGTTGATCAGCGCGCGCCGCGTCCAGCCCGACCATTGATGCGGCACGTCGAGCACGATGCAGGGCGTGGTCATGCGCAGCGTGTCGAACACCGCGTCGAAGGCTTCCGCGCCGAAATCATAGACACGATCAAGGGTCGCGGGCGCAGCAAGGAGGCTGAGGCGCTCGGTGCATTTGGAGAGCAGGCGCTCCATCAGCGCCGTGTCCGGCCGGTCCTGCGACAGCACTGCGTTGGCGATGCCCTGTGCCGGGTCCTGGTTGTAGTCGAGGCCGGCGGTGCCGAAGGCGAGATCGAGATCGATCACGACGGAATCGAGCGCGAGGTCGCGCGCGATGGTCCAGGCCACGTTGTGCGCGACAGTCGACGCGCCGACACCGCCCTTGGCGCCGACCACGGCGATGACGCGGCCGGTGATGATGGATTCAGAGGCCGAGAACAGGCTGCAGATCGAGCGCACCACGTCGATGGTCTCGACCGGCCCGATCACGTAGTCGTTGACGCCGCGGCGCACCAGCTCGCGATAGGGCGCAGTGTCGTTGGGATTGCCGATCACGACCACGCGGGTGCCGGGATCGCAAACGCCGGCGAGATCGTCGAGCCCTTCGAGGATGTCGCGGGTGCCGTCGGATTCGATCACGATCACATTCGGCGTCGGCATCGTGTCATAGACTTCGATCGCGGCAGCGAGGCCACCCTCTCTCGCGGTGAGATGCGCCTTGGCGAGACGGCGGTCTTGCCCTGCCGCGGTCATCGCGGCGAGCGTCTGCTCGGTCTCGCAAAATGCCTGCACCGAGATGCGAGGCACTGGCGAAATGTGTTCCTCGGGGTGCTGCGGATCGTCCGCTTCTTCGTCGTGGAAGCTGGTCATTTGCCTGTGTCGCTGAGTTTGGCTTTTTCGGTCTCGGGATAGGTGGTCGTTGTCGTCGCGCCCTTGCGGTAGCGGTCGAAGGCGATGTCGCGGCGTGCGGTATAGGCCGGCGTCTCGGCGCGCGGCTGCTCGAGGTCGGCGGGGTTGTCGATCATCGCCGCGAGATTGCGCTGGGTAGCGCAGCCGAGATTGAAATAGGGCCGGTTCTCGTTGTAGCCGGGGTCGAGGATGGACGGACCCATGTCCTCGGGCCACAGCCCGCAGGGGCCGGCGACCGCCGCGATCCTGGAATAGCTCAGGCGGATGGTCGGCAGCAAAGCGGGATCTTCGGGACGATAGGGATGCTGGACGATGGCGCGCGACGGCACGCCGCTGGCGCCGAGCACCGAGCGGATTTCGTGATAGGTCGCAGCAGCAGCGCGCGAATTCGCGGTGTCGACGGGCACGTCGACGGTGACGGAACCAGTGCCTTCGCGCACCCAGTCCTGGGCAATACCCGCGACGTCCGAGTGCTGCGCGGCCGAGAGGCCGCCTCTAGCCTTGCCGACGAAGATCACGATCGAGCGCTTGGCTTCCTGCACCGCGATCGGGTGGCGCTGGCGATAATCGGTCGGCACCGTCTGGGTGGTGACGACGTCGCCGGTGGTGTTGCACGCACCCAGCATGACGGAAAGCCCCGTCAGTGCGAGCGCGATGCGCAATTTGCGACGTCGATCGGCTATCGTCTTCGTCATCGGCTTGTCCCCACTTGCCCCGTTTCTCGCCCCGTTCCCCAAACTGTCCGTTCGCGTCAGTCGATGATGAAGCCGAAATCGCCCTGGTTGCCGTCCATCGGATCGACGCGGCGTGCGATCCCATAGAGGCGGTTCATGCGGCCGAGCAGCGCAGACTGCGCATCCGACGACGGCGCGAAGCCGTCATCGGGCCGCGACAATTCCTTCTGGGCAACCGCGCGCACCACATAAGGCGTCACGATCACCATCAGCTCGGTCTCGTTGTTGACGAAATCCTGGCTGCGGAACAGCGCGCCGAGGATCGGCACCTGGTCGACGCCGGGCAGGCCGTTGATCGCCTGCTTGGTCTGCTGCTGGATCAGGCCAGCCATCGCCATCGAGCCGCCCGAGGGAATTTCCAGCGTCGTTTCGGCGCGGCGGGTCTGGACCGATGGGATGGTGATCGAGTTGGTCGAGCTCGCGGACAGCGACTGCGATACCGTGATGGCGTTCTGGCTCGACAGCTCCGAGACCTCGGTCATCACGCGCAGGCTGATCCGGCCCTCGCTCAGCACGACCGGGGTGAAGTTCAGCGAGATGCCGAACTTCTTGTAGGTGATCTGGGTGGTACAGACATGCGTGGTCGGATCGCAGGCGTAGCCCCCGGGAATTGGAAATTCGCCGCCGGCGATGAAGGTCGCCGATTCACCGGAGATCGCCGTCAGGCTCGGCTCGGCCAGCGTCCGCATCACGCCGGCGGTCTCCATCGCGCGCATGGTGGCGCTGACGGTGGCGACGCCCTTGGTGAGGCCGGCAACGCCGAGCCCGTTGTTGCTGACCAGCGGTCCACCGCTGGCAGAGAACGGGTTGGAATTGTTGAAATTCACGACCGCAGTGCCGGCGTTCAGGCTGGCGCTGAGGTCGACTCCAAGCTGCTTGACGATGTCGCGGCGCACTTCGCCGACGACGACTTTCAGCATCACCTGGTCGCGGCCGCGCACGACAATGTTGTTGACGACCTTTTCCGCGCCGCCGACGAGCTTGGCAGCGACGTCGCCGGCCTGCTGGGCCTCGACCGGGCTCGACACCGAGCCCGTCAGCATCACGCTGTCGCCGACGCCCTCGATCTGCACGCCCGGCAGCGATGAGCGCAGCGCCGCGCGCATGCCGTTGAGGTCGCGCTTCACTGCGATGTCGTAGGCCGCGACCTGCTGGCCGTCGGCGGAGAAGAACACGACATTGGTCTGTCCGACCGTGCCGCCGATGATATAGGCGCGCTGCGCCGAGCGGATCACCGCATTGGCGATCTTGGGATCAGCCACCAGCACATCCTTGACCTCGCGCGGCAGGTCGATGACGACCGACTTGCCGACGCCGAGTGACAGGAAGCGCGTCCGGGCCGGCGCGATGGTCGCGACCGGCGCCACGCCGAGATCCGGGGCCTGCATCGGCGCCTGGTCTCCGACCGGCGCATCCGCAGCGCTGACCCAATCAGGAGCTGCGACCAGCCCCAGCATCAGCATGGCCCCCGTCCAGAACGAACGTGTGCGCTTCGCCCGAATGCGCAGGCCCGTCCGATTATCCCCGTAGTTCATCTTGGGTGTCCCCATCACTTCTGTGACGTTAGTTGCCGCACCTGCACGCCGTAGCGGATCACGTTGACGCCGCCGGCACGCCTGGCCGCCTGGTCTTCGACCGTAATCTCGGACGCGTTGGCATCGGCGATGCTGCGCAGCGCGAGCGACAGCGTGCCGGCCTGGCGCGAGACCGATAGCGTGGCGACCTGGTCGGGCTTGAGCTCGAGCGTGACGGTCTTGCCGAGCACGGCGTTCTGGCCGTCCTTTTCCTTCGGCGCCTGGTCGATTGCGAGCACGCGGATGTTGGTCAGGACGACCTCTGACAGGATGAGGTCATTGCCGCCGGTCGGGCCGTTGGCGCCCTCGGGATTCTTCAGGCGGTGCGTCAGCACGATGTCGACGCGGTCGTTCGGCAGGATGAAGCCGCCGGCGCCGGTCTCGGCCGAAATTTCGGTGGAGACGGCCCGCATGCCGGACGGCAGGATCGCGGCCATGAAGCCGGAGCCGTCGGCCTTCACCAGCTTCTGCTCGCGGATCGGCTCGCCCTGCATCAACGGGACGCGGGCGATCGAGCCTGCGATCTGCGTCTGTGCGTCGGGCCGGCTGTCACGGCGGATGAAGGCGCTGCTGGCGGTGGTCGACGGCCAGGTCTGCCATTGCAGATCCTCGGCCTTCACGGCCTGGCCGAGCTGGATATCGGATTTGGCGACGAGCACCTCGACCGTCGGCAGCTTCTCGGCCACCGGGAGAACGGGTGCGGACTTGTTGTCATAGCCGCTCGCCAGATACGCGGCGATGCCGCCGGCGCCCAGCGCAATGACGAGAACGACAATGCGTGCGGTGTTCATACGCCTCTACTCTTACGCGGGGCACTCGAACCGCACGTGGCGGGTTCCCCGGTGTCGATGAGTAGGGAGTAAAAGTATAAGGGGTGTTGCGAGGCCGAGTGTGATGGTCCGTGACCGCGGGAGTTCTGGCCAGATGGTGAATGCCGCGTTATTCGGCGAACGCCGGCTCCGTAGATTCACGCAAGCCGGCTCCCGCGTTCGAACGAGGCGCAGGGCGTCATGGTGAATGGAGGGTTAGTGATGGGCGGGTTGATGGACCGTTGCTACGGCGATGAGACGGAAACAACGCGACACATCACCGGTGTCGTCCCGGCGAAGGCCGGGACCCATACCGCGTGATGCTTCGATGGCAGAAGGAAGAAGTACCCACTCCCGGTCTTCGCCAAATCTCTGCCTGTGGGTATGGGTCCCGGCCTTCGCCGGGACGACATCGAGGAGAGATCGCGGACGACACGAACGCGGCAATTGCAGCCTTTACCTCGCCCGCTTCTGCTCGATCACGTCCCAGACCTTCGCCGCGACATCCGGCCCGCCCAGCCGTGCAATCGCGCGGATGCCCGTCGGCGAGGTCACGTTGATCTCGGTGAGATTGCCGTTGATGACGTCGATGCCGACGAGCAGCAGCCCGCGCTCGCGCAGCGCCGGGCCGACGGTGGCGCAGATCTCCCGCTCGCGGGGGGTGAGCTCGGTCTCATGCGCCGCGCCGCCGCGCACCATGTTGGAGCGGAGGTCGTCGGCGGCCGGCACGCGGTTCACCGCGCCGGCGAACTCGCCGTTGACCAGGATGATGCGCTTGTCGCCGTGCTTCACCTCGGGGATGAACTGCTGGATCACCCAGGCCTCCTTGAACGTCACCGAGAACATGTCGAACAGCGAGCCGAAATTCATGTCCTGCGGCATCACGCGGAACACCGCGGCGCCGCCATGGCCGTGCAGCGGCTTCATCACGACTGCGCCGTGCTTGTCGCGAAACGCGTTGATCTCGTCGAGGTCGCGCGAGATCAGGGTCGGCGGCATCAGCTGCGGAAAGTTCATCACGAACAGCTTTTCCGGCGCATTGCGCACCGAAGCCGGATCGTTGACCACCAGCGTTTTGGGATGGATGCGCTCGAGCAGATGCGTCGAGGTGATGTAGGCGAGGTCGAACGGCGGATCCTGGCGCAGCAGCACCACGTCGAAGCCGTTCAGCGCCTCGCGCTGGGGCTCGCCGAGAGTGAAGTGATTGCCGGGCTCGTCGCGCACGGTCAGGAGCTGAACCGGAGCGACGATTTCTTCGCCGATCATCGAGAGCTTGTCGGGCGTGTAATAGGACAGGCCGTGGCCGCGCTTCTGCGCCTCCAGAAGCAGCGCAAAGGTGGAATCGCCCTTGATGTTGATGCGGGCGATGGGGTCCATCTGGACGGCGACGTTCAGTTTCATGGTCTGCCTTTCAGGTCGAGGCGTCGAATGCCGCCAACACATGGCGCGGAAGTGACCGCGGCGCAATCAGCATGGCGTCGAATCGCAGCTCGAATTCCGCATGCTCGGGATGCGCGGCGAGCCAGCCCTGTGCGGCGTCGATGATGCGCTGCTGCTGCCGCGGCGTCACGGCATAGGCGGCCTCATCGAGGCTGGCGCGCGCCTTGACCTCGACGAAAGCGATCAAATTGCGCCGTCGCGCCACGATGTCGATCTCGCCATGCGGGGTGCGGTAGCGTTTGGCGAGGATGCGGTAGCCCTTGGCCATGAGGAAGGCTGCGGCACGGCTCTCGGCCGAGATGCCGGTGCGGAACGCGGCGACGCGCTCGGGCGAGGTGACTTTCGGTTCCTGTTTAGGGTCTTGGGCATCCTTAGTCTTCGCCATCGTCGCTCCGCAGCACTTTGGCGAGCTCGAGCGCGCGGGCATAGACCTCGCGGCGCGGCCGCCCGGACAGCTCGACCGCATGCGCCACCGCGTCCTTGACGCTGTGTGTTGCGAGCTGGCTGCGCAGGAGACTATCCAACGCGTCCGACGTCATTACCTCGGCATCGGCCGCGGGCGGAGCGATCACCAGCACGAATTCACCGCGTGTCTCAAGCCGGTCGGCGTCGCGTGCGAGCTCACTGAGCGGCGCGCGGGTGATTTCTTCATGTAGCTTGGTCAGCTCGCGGCAGATCGCGGCTTCGCGCGTCCCCATGATCTCGGCGAGCTCGGCCAGCGTGTCCTGCACGCGGTTGCCGGAGTCGAACATCACCAACGTCGCATCGATACGGGCAAGCTCGGTCAGTCGCGCGCGCCGCGCTGCCGATTTCGACGGCAAGAAGCCCTCGAAGAAAAAGCGGTCGGTCGGCAGTGCGGCGACCGACAGCGCCGCCAGCACCGAGGACGGGCCGGGCAGCGCATAGACCGCATGGCCCGCGGCGCAGACCTCGCGCACCAGCTTGAAGCCGGGATCGGAGATCAGCGGCGTGCCGGCATCCGACACCAGCGCGATCGAGCCGCCCTGTGAAAGCCGCTCCAGGATCTTTGGACGCGCCGCTTCGGCGTTGTGCTCGTGATATTGTTTGAGCTGCGCGGCGATGTCGTAGCGCTCGGTGAGGCGCCGCGTAATGCGGGTGTCCTCGCAGGCGATGACATCGACGCCGGCCAGCGTCTGGAGCGCGCGCAGCGTGATGTCGCCGAGGTTGCCGATGGGGGTCGCAACCAGATGGAGGCCCGGCGCAGCCTTCGGCGCGGCGAGCCGCTGGGCGTCGATCGAGAAACCGCGCGGGGCGGCGTCCGTATTTTCAGGTGTATTTATCGGGGCCGGCTTTGCGCGCATAATGAAACGAACTTAGGCATGTTACGGAGGGCTGGGAACCGGTCCTCCGAAAAAGACCGGTCGCGGGACTGGAATGTGATCCATCCGGGATCACATTCGAGAGGGAATGAAGCGTCAGCGTCATATTCGCGGCGGAAACGCCGCCTTGTTGCGTTGTGACGGACGGCGAACAGCTGGCCAGGCACGGGAGGCGGCCGCGTTAAGCGGTCATTATCCTTTTGTTTTGGTTAACTATTTGCCGACAATATGCCTGAATCCGCGGCTTCTGTCGCGGCAAGATTTGGTGTGATCGGCTGGCGACGGCTGGTCAGAAGATAGAGCTGCCATGGTGGGCCCGCGTCGTCCGAAATCTCCCGTTCCCGGGCCCCGATCGTCGGGTGCGACCAGGCGGAGCGCGCTTGGCCTGTTGCTCGGCGCGCCGCTGCTGTCGGCCTGCGCCGGGGTGCAGCAGAGCCTCAGCCAGTTCTCCAATCCTTTTAGCAGCCCCTCGGCCCCTGCCCAGCCGGCCGGTCCGCCGCAGCAGGCCACCACGGCCGGCACCGGCGGTGTGAAGGTCGCTGTGATCCTGCCGCTCTCGGCCGCCGGCAATGCCGGGCTCGCGGCGCAATCCATGCGCAACGCCGCCGAGATGGCGCTGGCCGAGTTCCAGAACCCGAACATCCAGCTCCTGATCAAGGATGACAACGGCAGCCCGCAAGGCGCCCAACAGGGCGCGCAGCAGGCCGTCGACGAAGGCGCCGAGATCATCCTGGGCCCGCTGTTCGCGCAGTCGGTGCCGGCGGTGGCGCAGGTCGCGCGCACGCGCGGCATCTCGGTGATGGCGTTCTCCACCGATTCCAGCATCGCCGGCCGCGGCGTCTATCTGCTCTCTTTCCTGCCGGAGTCCGACGTCAACCGCATCGTCGAATATTCGGCCAGCATCGGAAAACGCTCTTTCGCCGTGCTCGTGCCCGACAACGCCTATGGCAATGTGGTCGAGGCCGCGGTGAAGGCGGCGGTGCCGCGGCGTGGCGGGCGCATTGTTGCGTTCGAAAAATACGGCGCGGATCGCGCGACGCCGGCGCGGACCGTGGCGCAGCAGCTCGGCAGCGCGGACGCACTGTTCATTGCCGATGATGGTGACGCCGTCGTCGCGGTGGCCGATGCAATGACCGCGGCGGGTGCGAATTTGCGCAACATCCAATTGCTCGGCACCGGTCTCTGGGACAATCCGCGCGTCTATGCCAGCCCAAACTTGCAAGGCGGCCTCTACGCCGCGCCTGATCCGGCCGGCTTCCGCGCTTTCTCCGGCCGCTACCGCACCAAATACGGCGCCGAGCCGGTGCGCACCGCGACGCTTGCCTATGACGCGGTCGCGCTGGTCGCAGCGCTTGCGCGCACGCAAGGCACCACGCGCTTCTCGTCCGACGTGCTCACCAATCCCTCTGGTTTTGCAGGTATCGACGGCCTGTTCCGCTTCCGCGCCGACGGCACGAACGAGCGCGGGCTTGCGGTGATGAAGGTGACGACTGGCGGCGGCGTTGCGGTGGCGGGCTCGCCGAAGAGTTTTGGAGCGTAGCTCTTGCTGCCCCCTCGCCCCGCTTGCGGGGAGAGGCGAAGAACTACGCAGCTAAATCCGCGACCACCGCATCCAGCACCGGGAATCCGCTGCTCGTCACGCGCAGGCGTCCTGTCGCATCGACCGTGATCGCGCCCTCCTCACGCAGCAGCGCGATGCGTTTGGGATCGAGCGGACGGCCGGAGAGCGCGGTGTAGCGCTCGGGGTCGATGCCCTCGGCGAGGCGCAATCCCATCAGCAAAAATTCGTCGGCGCGCTCTTCGCTGTTGAGGAGGTCGTCGGTCACGACGCCATTGCCGTTGGTTTCGACCCGCATCAGCCAGGCTTCGGGGCGCTTCTCGGTGGCGATTGCGTGCCTGATGCCATCGATATCGAGCCGTCCGTGCGCGCCGGGGCCGACACCGGCATATTCATTGCCGCGCCAGTACACGAGATTGTGCCGGCACTCGGCACCAGGGCGCGCGTGATTCGAAATCTCGTAGGCGGGCAGGCCGAGCTTTTCGCAGGTCTCCTGCGTCACGTCGTAGAGCGCGCGCGCGACCGCTTCGTCCGGCGTCTTCAATTTGCCGGCCTGGTGCAGGCCGAAGAACGGCGTGCCTTCCTCGATGGTTAGTTGATAGAGCGATAAATGCTCAGCGGCTTCGTCGATCGCGAGCTTTAGTTCGTCGGCCCACATCGCCGGCGTCTGGTCTGGGCGGGCGTAGATCAGGTCGAACGAGTAACGATCGAACGAGCGGCGCGCGATCGCGACGGCATCGAGCGCCTCGCGCGCACTGTGCATGCGACCCAGCGCTTTCAGCGAGGCATCGTCCAGCGCCTGCACGCCAAGCGACACACGATTGACGCCGGCTGCGCGATAACCGGCGAAGCGCGTGGCTTCGACACTGGTCGGATTTGCCTCGAGCGTGACCTCGACATCGCCAGCGACTTTCCAGTGCTTGCCGATCGCGTCGAGCACCGCGCCGACAGTTGCCGGCTGCATCAGCGACGGCGTGCCGCCGCCGAGGAAGATCGATGTGACCTCGCGGCCGGGTGCGCGCTGCGCTGTCGTTTCAATCTCGCGCGCGAAGGCGGCGGCGAAGCGCGCCTCGTCGATTGCGACGTGGCGGACATGGCTGTTGAAGTCGCAATAGGGGCACTTCGACAGGCAGAACGGCCAGTGCACGTAGACGCCAAAAGCTTCCTTAGCGCGGCTCAAGGCAGATCTCCGCCAGTTTCACGAAAGCGCGGGCGCGATGCGACAGGCCAAGGCCGAGCGGTGGCAGGCCGTGCTTCTCGATGCTGGTCATCTCGCCGAAGGTGCGGTCGTGTCCATCCGGCAAGAACATCGGGTCATAGCCGAAACCGGCGGTGCCGCGCGGCGGCCACACCAGCGTGCCGTCGACGCGCGCCTCGACCTCTTCGAGATGATCGTCGGGCCATGCGACGCAGAGTGCGGAGACGAAATGCGCCGCGCGCTTGTCCGGCGTGGTGGCCCCGCGCTCCTGCAACAGGCGTTCGATCTGTGCCATCGCGGCAGCAAAATCTTTGCTCGGGCCGGCCCAGCGCGCGCTGTAGATGCCGGGTGCGCCGTCGAGCGCGTCGACCGCGATGCCGGAATCATCGGCGAATGCGGGAAGCCTGGTCGCCTGCGCCGCCGCGATCGCCTTGATCGCGGCATTGCTGCAGAAATCGTTGCCGGTCTCGTCCGGCTCGCCCAGGCCGAGCTCACCCGCCGACACCGCCTCGATGCCGTAAGGCGCGAGCAGCTCCTTCATCTCGGCGAGCTTGCCGGGATTGTGGGTGGCGATGACGAGCTTTCCGGTGATTCGGCGGTGCATGGGCCTATTGACTACGCGACAGCCAGTTTCTGCAAGTCCACGAGCCGTGCGATACCCTTTTGGGCGAGCGCCATCAACGCCAGGAACTCGTCCTGCGTGAACGGCTCGCGTTCCGCGGTGCCCTGCACCTCGATGATGCGGCCGTCGCCGGTCATGACGAAATTCGCGTCAGTCTCGGCCTCGGAATCCTCGGCGTAGTCGAGATCGAGCACGGGCTTGCCCTTGTAGATGCCGCAGGAGATCGCGGCGACGTTGTCGCGCAGCACATTGGCCTTGATCATGTTGCGCGTCTTCATCCAGCTGATGCAGTCGGCGAGCGCGACCCAGGCGCCAGTGATCGACGCCGTGCGGGTGCCGCCGTCGGCCTGGATCACGTCGCAATCGACCGTGATCTGGCGTTCGCCGAGCGCTTCGAGATCGACGATGGTGCGCAAGCTGCGGCCGATCAGGCGCTGAATCTCGACGGTGCGGCCGCTTTGCTTGCCGGCCGAAGCCTCGCGGCGGGTGCGTTCCAGCGTGGCGCGCGGCAGCATGCCGTATTCGGCGGTGACCCAGCCGCGGCCCTGGCCCTTCAGCCAGGGCGGCAGGCGCTCTTCCAGCGTGGCGGTGACCAGCACATGGGTGTCGCCGAACTTCACGAGGCAGGAGCCTTCCGCATATTTGACCACGCCGCGCTCCAGCGTCACGGGGCGCAATTCATCGGGCGCACGGCGGCTTGGCCGCATGGGAAATCCTCCAAAACTCACGGGAATAGGCTGTTCGCGGTGCTTTTAGGTGGGGTGAGGGTGAGCAGCAAGGCTTTTCGGTCCCCAGGCAACTATCGAGCAAGCGCAAAAGCCCGCTTGTCAGAGGCCTCCCGGATGGACAAATTACAAGCAGCGATGAGGAGTTAACGTCTGTGGCCCACCACGATCCGATCCATCTGATCGCGCCGCGCGCAGGCCTCGCTCAGCTCAACGAGCGTTCCCGCGACATCTTTCGTCAAATTGTCGAAAGCTATCTCGCGACTGGCGAGCCCGTTGGCTCACGCAATATCTCGCGCCTGATCGCAATGCCGCTGTCGCCGGCCTCGGTCCGTAATGTCATGGCCGATCTGGAACAGCTCGGCCTGATCTATGCCCCGCACACCTCGGCCGGCCGGTTGCCGACGGAACTCGGCCTGCGCTTCTTCGTCGACGCCCTGATGCAGGTCGGCGACCTCAACGAGGCCGAGCGGCAGTCGATCCAGAGCCAGCTGACGTCGGTGGGCCACGCCCAATCGGTCGAGGCGGCGCTGTCGGAAGCGCTGACGCGGCTGTCCGGCCTCACCCGTGCCGCCGCCGTGGTCCTGACGCCAAAATCCAATTCGCGGCTGAAACATATCGAATTTGTCCGGCTGGAACCCGAGAAGGCGCTGGTGATCCTGGTCGGCGAGGACGGTCAGGTCGAAAACCGCGTGTTGACCCTTCCGCCCGGAGTTCCATCCTCGGCGCTGACGGAGGCCGGCAATTTCCTCAATGCGCGGATTCGCGGCCGGACGCTGGCCGAGGCCCGGCTTGAGCTCGAAACTGCACTGGGCGAAGCCCGTGCCGAGCTTGACCAGCTCACCCAGAAAGTGATCGCAGCGGGCATCGCCAGTTGGTCCGGCGGCGAGAATGAAAATCGCCAGCTCATCGTGCGTGGCCACGCCAATTTGCTGGAGGATTTGCACGCACTGGAGGACCTCGAGCGGGTCCGCCTGCTGTTTGATGACCTTGAGACCAAGCGCGGCGTTGTCGATCTGCTCGGCCGCGCCGAAACTGCCGAAGGCGTGAGGATTTTCATCGGTTCGGAGAACAAACTGTTCTCGCTGTCCGGCTCCTCGACCATTATCTCGCCCTATCGGGACGCCGCCGGCCATATCGTCGGTGTTTTGGGCGTAATCGGCCCGACCCGGCTGAATTATGCCCGCGTGATCCCGACCGTGGACTACGCCGCCCGCATCGTCAGTCGCCTCCTGGGGGGCTGATCGGCGTTTGGGCCGATCACGGGCGCTTGATTTTCGGCGCACGAAGCACGATATCCGGGCCAGCAAACCCCCTTGAGACCAGTTCGAAAAGAGAGCCGATGACCGATCGAGACCGGCAACCCGAAGACACGGCCGCTGCGACCGGCGAGCCCGTGGTGTCGAAGCCCTACATCATGCCCGACGATCCCGAGCCCGGCTCGGTCGAATTGTTGCAGAAGGAAATCGCCGAAGCGCGCGACCGCATGCTGCGGACGCTGGCCGAGATGGAAAATCTGCGCAAGCGCACCGCCAAGGAGGTCGCCGACTCCAAGCTTTACGGCGTCACCGGCTTTGCCCGTGACGTGCTCGACATCGCCGACAATCTCCAGCGCGCGCTCGACGCCATTCCGGCCGAGACCCGCGCCGCGGCCGATCCCGGCATGACCTCGCTGATCGAGGGCGTCGAGCTCACCGAGCGCTCGCTGCTCAGCGCGCTGGAAAAGCACGGCGTGAAGAAGTTCGACCCGCAGGGTCAGAAGTTCGATCCGAACTTCCAGCAGGCGATGTACGAGGTGCCGGATGCGTCGGTGCCCGCGGGCACCGTCGTGCAGGTCATGCAGGCTGGCTACACCATCGGCGAGCGCGTGCTGCGCCCGGCTCTGGTCGGTGTCGCCAAGGGCGGCGCAAAGGCCGCACCCGCGGCCAACAGCAACGAGTCGAACGGCGCGGCCAACTAAATCCTCATGGTGAGGAGGCGCGCGCGAAGGGCGCGCCCCTCAGGATGAGGGGTGAGCGGCGACGCTTTACGCGCTCACCGCAATATCCGCAGACTGGATCCGCTTCACGCCGGCCTTGGCCATATCGGCCCAGGCTTTTGCGAGCGAGCCCTGATTGTCGATGCCGCGACAGGCGTCTTCCACGACATAGACTTCAAAACCCGCCTTGCGCGCATCGAGCGCGGTCCAGGCGACGCAGAAGTCGGTCGCCAGCCCCGCAACGAACACGCGCTTGATCTTGCGGCCCTTCAGGTAGCCGGCGAGGCCAGTCGAGGTCTTGCCGTCGGCTTCCAGGAAAGCCGAATAGCTGTCGACGTCCTTGTGAAAGCCCTTGCGGATGATGAGCTCGGCCTGCGGGATCGAAAGGTCTTTCGAGAGCGAGGCGCCGTCGGTGCCCTGCACGCAATGGTCGGGCCACAGCACCTGCTTGCCGTAAGGAAGGTCGATCGTCTCGAACGGCTTCTTGCCGGAGTGCACGGAGGCGAACGAGACATGGCCCGGGGTGTGCCAGTCCTGCGTCATCACGACGTTCGAAAATCCCTTGGCCATCTTGTTGATGACGGGCACCACCTGCTCGCCTTCCTTCACCGCAAGGCTGCCGCCCGGAAGAAAGCAGTTTTGCACGTCGATCACGAGCAGCGCGGAGGTGTCGTCGGGCTTGATGGAGGCCGCTGCAAAGAGTGCGTTTGGTATGAGGCTCGCGAGCGCCGTGGTCCCCAACGCCGCCAAGACTTGTCGTCGATCCAGCATCGTTTGCCTCCCTCCAGGATGATCCAAAAGATGATCCAACGGGAGCGAAGCCTAGTTCCGTTCGTGTACGAACAGAAGCCCGAAAATGCAGCCGGTTCTGTTCAGCCCTTGGGCTCCTCAGCCCTTGGGCTGGATGCCGTCGCGGACGGCGCGGAAGCGGGTGAAGGCATCCGCCCACTGGTCGCGTGGCGCGCTGGCGATGATGCGCAGCGAGGCGCCGCCGGTCGAGAAACGGATCCACTGCACCACCGTCACGGCGGTCTTGCCCTTGCCGCTGATGCCGTCGATGCGGGTCTCAAAGCCCTGTTGGCCGTTGATGCGGATCGGCTCGGACATGGTGACGCGGGATTCGCGCACGCCGGGGATCTGGAGCGCGGCCTCCTGGGCGAAGCGGGCGCGGTCGTCAGCCTGCTGCGGTGTCGCGCCGATCACGCCGAGGATCATGAAAGGCTTGGACTCATAGCCGGTGCTCTCGTTGCCGTCGGCCAGGATGATGCTAGCACCCGGCGCCAGCGTGCGGATGTCCTTGAAGTCGGCGAGATCGGTGATCTTGAACGGCATCAGCCCGATCTGCTCTTCGGCCGAGACCTGCGTGCGGGTGACGGCGCTCGCAAACATCTGCCGCACCGCCTCGTCGGTGTAGATCTTGGCCGCATTTTCAGGGATCTGCACGGCGACATAGCCGGAGAAGCCGGCGCCCGGCACGATCATCGAATAGCGTTTGACCGGAGTATCGCCGGCCTTGCCGCTTTCGGTGGTGAAATAGGCCATGCCCGCGGGGGTCTCGATCTTGTCCGGTTTGATGCCATTGGCCCCGGCCGGATTGGAATTGAAGGCGCTCACGACCTCGCCATAGGCCGCCGGCGGCAGCTCGGTGATCAGCACCTTGACGTTGCCGTCCTCGCTCTCGAAGCCTGGAAAGGTCTTGGCCGTGTTGAGGCCGACCAGCGGCACCATGCCGAGGCGCAGCCCGGGCGGGAAAACGGCGTCGGCGGCGAAGGCCGGAAATGCCGTGGCGGCGAGGAGGGCGAGCGCGGCGAGGGGGCGAATGAGCTTCATGGGCACTCTGATTGGTTCACATTGAGGCCGTTCGATGGTCGGCCATCGGGCCCCTTTGTCGCGTGAGGCGGGCTCGCGCGCGGTGGTCCGGCCGGTCTGCCTTTTAGCGGGTTTGGCCTTGCCGCAACAGGGCGGTGGCGGGATTCCGGTTGGAGAGCGGACCTGTTAATATTTCCTCACCCGCAAGGGCGGTTCAGCCCGGATATGTTCTTCCAAAACCCAATGTTTTCACGGCCCAAACTTGCGTTCGGTCCTTGCGGGGCCCACCCCCCCTCCTATATGAGCGTCAATCATCGCAATATCGCGGATGTTTGATCTTAGGGGGTTTCGGTTCGGGTGCCTTCTGGGCCCAGCCAACCTGCCACAAAAACAAGGATATCAGGACCATGGGAAAGGTCATTGGGATCGATCTCGGTACCACGAATTCGTGCGTCGCCGTGATGGATGGCAAGAACGCCAAAGTCATCGAGAATTCCGAAGGCATGCGTACGACGCCTTCGATCGTCGCCGTCACGGACGACGGTGAGCGCCTCGTCGGCCAGCCTGCCAAGCGCCAGGCCGTCACCAATCCCGAGCGTACGTTCTTCGCAGTGAAGCGCCTCATCGGCCGCCGCTACGACGACCCGATGGTCGAGAAGGACAAGAAGCTCGTTCCGTACAAGATCGTGAAGGCTTCCAACGGCGACGCCTGGGTCGAGGCCGACGGCCAGTCCTATTCGCCCTCGCAGGTCTCGGCGTTCATCTTGCAGAAGATGAAGGAGACCGCGGAAGCCCATCTCGGCCAGAAGGTCGACCAGGCCGTCATCACGGTTCCCGCCTACTTCAACGACGCCCAGCGCCAGGCGACCAAGGACGCCGGCAAGATCGCTGGCCTCGAAGTGCTGCGCATCATCAACGAGCCGACTGCGGCAGCCCTCGCCTATGGTCTGGACAAGACCAAGACCGGCACCATCGCCGTATACGACCTCGGCGGCGGCACGTTCGATATCTCCATTCTCGAAATCGGCGACGGCGTGTTCGAGGTGAAGTCGACCAACGGCGACACCTTCCTCGGCGGCGAAGACTTTGACATGCGCCTGGTCGGCTATTTGGCCGACGAGTTCCAGAAGGAGCAGGGCATCAACCTGCGCAACGACAAGCTCGCGTTGCAGCGCCTGAAGGAAGCCGCTGAAAAGGCCAAGATCGAGCTGTCGTCGACGACGCAGACCGAGATCAACCTGCCCTTCATCACCGCGGACCAGACCGGTCCGAAGCATCTGACGATGAAGCTCACCCGCGCCAAGTTCGAAGCGCTGGTCGACGACCTCGTCCAGAAGACCGTCGAGCCCTGCCGCAAGGCGCTCAAGGACGCGGGCCTCACCGCCGCCGAGATCGGCGAAGTGGTGCTGGTCGGCGGCATGTCGCGCATGCCGAAGGTCCAGGAAGTCGTCAAGCAGCTGTTCGGCAAGGAGCCGCACAAGGGCGTCAACCCGGACGAAGTCGTGGCGATCGGCGCTGCGATCCAGGCCGGCGTGCTCCAGGGCGACGTCAAGGACGTGCTGCTGCTCGACGTGACCCCGCTGTCGCTGGGTATCGAGACGCTGGGCGGCGTGTTCACCCGCATCATCGACCGCAACACCACGATCCCGACCAAGAAGAGCCAGGTGTTCTCGACCGCCGAGGACAGCCAGAACGCGGTCACCATCCGGGTCTTCCAGGGCGAGCGTGAAATGGCGGCCGACAACAAGATGCTCGGTCAGTTCGACCTGATGGGGATTCCGCCGGCTCCGCGCGGCATGCCGCAGATCGAGGTGACCTTCGACATCGACGCCAACGGCATCGTCAACGTCTCGGCCAAGGACAAGGCGACCGCCAAGGAGCAGCAGATCCGCATCCAGGCCTCCGGCGGCCTGTCGGAAGCCGACATCGACAAGATGGTCAAGGACGCCGAGGCCAACGCCGCGGCCGACAAGCAGCGCCGCGAAGCGGTCGATGCCAAGAACCATGCCGACGCGCTGGTGCACTCCACCGAGAAGGCACTGGCCGAGCACGGTTCGAAGGTCGCCGAGACCGAGCGCCGCGCCATCGAGGATGCCGTCAGCGATCTCAAGGAAGCGCTGAAGGGCGACGATGCCGAGGCGATCAAGACCAAGACCAACACGCTGGCGCAGGCTTCGATGAAGCTCGGCGAGGCCATGTACAAGCAGCAGGCCGAGGCCGACGCGGCCAAGGACGCTGCGAAGGACGACGTCGTCGACGCGGAATTCACCGAAGTCGACGATGACAAGAACAACAAGAAGTCTGCATAAGCCCGCGAGGGTCATGATGCGGACGGCTTGGACCTCACACGCTCAGTTGGCCTTCCCCCTCAGGGGGGAGGCCTTCGTGTCGGGCTCGACGGGATATGCTCCCGTTACGATCGATCAATTCCCAGCCGTTAAGCTCAACGCTGCCACGCAACCCTCTGCCGCGAGGCGGAAGGCTGCCTATATGGTCGCGTGGCGACGTTGTTTCGCCCCGACTTGAATCGCGATTGGATAGGCCGAGTCAGACATGTCCACCAAGCGCTGCTATTACGAAACCCTCGAGGTCGAACGCTCCGCCGACGATTCCGTGCTGAAATCGTCCTTCCGCAAGCTGGCGATGAAATTTCATCCCGACCGCAATCCGGGGGATGACACCAGCGAAGTCCGCTTCAAGGAAATCAACGAGGCCTACGAGGTCCTCAAGGACAAGGACAAGCGCGCGGCCTATGACCGCTTCGGCCATGCCGCCTTCGAGCAGGGCGGTCCTGGCGGCGGCGCCGGTTTCGGCGCGGGCTTCGCCTCCTCCTTCTCCGACATTTTCGAGGATCTGTTCGGCATGGCCGGACAGCGCGGCCGCGGCGGCCGCGAGCGCGGCGCCGATTTGCGCTACAATATGGAAATCACGCTCGAGGAAGCCTTTGGCGGCAAGACCGCGCAGATCGAGATTCCGGTCTCGGTCACCTGCGAGGCCTGCTCGGGCATCGGCGCCAAGGCCGGCACCAAGCCGAAGCCCTGCTCGACCTGCGGCGGCGCCGGTCGCGTGCGGCAGTCGCAAGGCTTCTTTACGCTAGAGCGCACCTGCCCCGGCTGCCAGGGCCGCGGCCAGATGATCGAGGACGCTTGCCCGTCCTGCTCGGGCCAGGGCCGCGTCACCCGCGAGCGGAATCTGTCGGTCAACATCCCCCAGGGCGTCGAAGACGGCACCAGGATCAGGCTCGCCGGCGAAGGCGAGGCCGGGGTCCGCGGCGGCCCACCCGGCGACCTCTACATCTTCCTGTCGCTGTCCCAGCACCAGTTCTTCCAACGCGACGGCGCCGATCTGCATTGCCGTGTGCCGATCTCGATGGTGACCGCGGCGCTTGGCGGCGAATTCGAGGTGCCGACCATCGACAAGGGCAAGGCCAAGGTGAAGGTCCCGTCCGGAACCCAGTCCGCCCGCCGATTCCGCATTGCATCGAAAGGCATGCCGGTGCTGCGCTCACGCCAGATGGGCGACATGTACGTCCAGGTCGTAGTCGAGACCCCGCAGAACCTCACCAAGAAGCAGCAGGAATTGCTGGCTGAGTTCGAAAAGCTCTCCTCCGGCAACACCCAACCGGAATCCGAGGGCTTCTTCGCCAAGGTCAAGGATCTATTCAGTAATCGGGCGAACTGACTCGTCTTGACCGTATCGCCTTCGGCCTATACCTGTTTATGACTATTTTCTGACACGCCGCGGTCCCGCGGTCCCGTCCGGTCCTGACATGCCATTGCCATCGTCCGCGCGTGCGTTGAAGAAGCCTCGTCTTGATGACGAGGTGCGTTTCCTCAGATCGTGGATCGAAAAGCCCCTCCACATGGGCGCGGTGATGCCGTCGGGCAAGCTGCTCGCCCGGACCATGGCCCATTACGTCGACGTCAATTCAGACGCACCGGTGGTCGAGCTCGGGCCCGGCACGGGCGCCATCACCTCAGCCCTGGTCGAGCGTGGCGTCGATCAGAAGCGCCTTGTCCTCGTCGAATATAATCCCGGCTTCTGCTCGCTTCTGCGCGACCGCTATCCGCAAGCCAAGGTCGTGCAGGGCGATGCCTATCGCCTGCGCGACACGCTCTGGAACGTGCTGAGCGCACCGGCTTCCGCAGTGGTCTCCGGCCTGCCGCTGGTGACCAAACCGATGCTGACGCGGCTGCGGCTCATCCGCGACGCCTTCGCGGCGCTCACGCCCGGTGCGCCCTTCGTGCAGTTCACCTACGCCGTGGTGCCGCCGATCCCGAAATCGCTCCCCGGTGTGTCCACAGAGGCTTCGGAACGGATCTGGATGAACCTTCCGCCGGCCCGCGTCTGGGTGTATCGCAAGGACTAATTCCGCCGGCTTCCTTCTTTGCGCGGCGGGCTCGTTTCGCCGAACGCATTGGATTGGATGTCAGCACCCAAGATCCTGATCATTCCCGGCTCGCTCCGCACCGGCTCGCATAATGCGAAGCTGGCGGCGGTGGCCGCGTATGAATTTGCCCAGGCCGGCGTCGACATCACCCGCGTCTCGCTCGCCGATTTTCCGCTGCCGATCTATGACGGCGATCTCCAGACCAAGTCCGGCGTGCCCAAGCACGCAATCAACCTCAAGCGCATGATCGGCGCGCATCACGGCGTGCTGTTCGTCACGCCCGAATACAACGCCTCGGTGCCGCCGCTGCTGAAGAACGCGATCGACTGGGTCAGCCGCGTACAGGATCCGCACGAGGCGCGCGGCGAGGTGTTCCGAAATCGCGCCTTCGCGCTCGCCGGCGCTTCGCAGAGCCGGCTCGGCAGCGCCCGCGCGCTCCAGGCGTTGCGGCTGATCCTGACCTCTTGCCACGCCAATGTGATCGCCAGCCAGCTCACGCTCGCCTTTGCCGGAGAGGCCTATGACGATATGGACAAGCTCAAGAACCAGGGCGATATCGACGCGCTGAAGGAGCTGGTGCGGCAGTTGATCGACATTTCCCAACGCATGATGTGAGGTGACATGACGCCAGCCGAAATCGCCCCAAAGGACCGCCTGATCGTTGCGCTCGATTTGCCGAGCGTTGATGCCGCGGAGGCGATGATCGCAAGGCTCGGCGACAGCGTGACGTTCTACAAGATCGGCTATCAGCTTGCCTATGCCGGCGGCCTGCCGCTGATCGGCAAGCTGGCCGACAAGGGCAAGAAGGTATTCGCCGATCTCAAGATGCACGACATCGGCAACACGGTGACACGCGGCGTCGAGAGTGTTGCGAAACTGGGCGCAACCTTCCTCACCGTGCACGCCTATCCGCAGACTATGAAGGGCGCCGTCGAGGGCCGCGGCAGCGCCAGCCTGAAGATCCTCGCCGTCACGGTGCTGACCTCCTACAACGATGACGACCTGCACGCAGCCGGCTATCGGCTCGGCGTCTCCGAGCTTGTCGAAGCGCGCGCGCAGCAGGCGCAGGTGCTCGGCGTCGACGGCCTCGTCTGCTCGCCGGAGGAGGTGGGCGCCTTGCGCAAGATCGTCGGCCACCAGATGCATCTCGTCACCCCCGGTATTCGCCCGGCGGGTTCGGCAACCGGCGATCAGAAGCGCATCATGACGCCCGGTCGCGCAATTGCCGCGGGTGCCGATTATCTCGTCGTAGGGCGGCCGGTGGTGGAAGCTGCTGACCCAAAGGCGGTCGCAGAGGCCATCCAGGCCGAGATCGCGCAAGCGCTCGGCTAACCAACAACACAGGGAGAAGAACAATGGCAAAAGGTTACTGGATCGGACGCGTCGATGTGAGCAATGACGAGGGCTACAAGCCCTACGCCGTCGCCAACGGTCCGATCTTCAAGAAATGGGGCGCCCGCTTCGCCGTCCGCGCCGGCAAGTTCACCACCGTCGAGGGCGCCAGCCGCACCCGCAACGTCGTGATCGAATTCCCGGACTACGAGACCGCGATCGCCTGCTACAACTCGCCGGAATACCAGGCCAACATCAAGGTGCGGCAGCCGCACTCGATCGCCGACCTCATCATCATCGAGGGCTATGACGGCCCGCAGCCGTCAGACGGCTGAGGCGGTATCTGCGCGCGCGTCTCGAAGGATGGCCGCAAGCGACCTGCCCTCCAGGGGAGGGTAAGAGCGCGCGCCTGCGCCTTCGGTCCCTCGGTTGCCGGAACTGCATCCCGCCGCTACAACGCACCTGAGAGGATCACACCATGTCCGAGATGCGCTTGATTGTTGCTGGAGCCGGCGGCCGGATGGGCCGCGCGCTGACACGGGCGATCGCCGACACCAAAGGTGCGGTTGTGGCCGGTGCACTGGAGGCGCCGGGATCGGAGCTGCTCGGCAAGGATGCCGGTGTGCTCGCAGGCCTGCCGGCCAACGGGATCAAGCTGTCCGCCGATCTCTGGGCGATGTCGAAGGACGCCGACGGCATTCTGGATTTCACCGTGCCGGCGGCGACCATCGCCAATGTCGCGATCGCGGCCGAGCGCGGCCTCGTCCATGTCATCGGCACCACCGGCCTGTCCGCTTCCGACAACGCCGTGATCAAGAGCGTCACCAACCGCGCGGTGGTCGTGCAATCCGGCAATATGAGCCTCGGCGTCAATCTGCTCGCTGCCGTGGTCAAGCGCGTCGCGAAGGCGCTCGACGAGAGCTTTGATATCGAAGTCGTGGAAACCCACCACCGCATGAAGGTCGACGCGCCCTCCGGCACCGCGCTGATGCTGGGCCAGGCGGCGGCCGCCGGCCGCGGCATCTCGCTCGAGGATCATGCGGACCGCGGCCGCGACGGCATCACCGGCGCGCGCAAGCCGGGCGATATCGGCTTTGCTTCCTTGCGCGGCGGCACCGTCGCCGGCGAGCACAGCGTAACCTTCCTCGGTCCGTTCGAGCGCCTGACCCTGTCGCATCTGGCCGAAGACCGCATGCTGTTCGCGCACGGCGCGCTGAAGGCGGCGCTGTGGGCGCATGGCAAGGCGCCGGGGCACTATTCCATGGCCGACGTGCTCGGCCTCGCAGACATCTGATCGAAAGTAACGGAAAGCAGTCAATGAGCGAACGTCTTCTCGTGCTTGTGCGCCACGGCCAGAGCGAATGGAATCTGAAGAACCTGTTCACGGGCTGGAAGGATCCCGATCTCACGGAGCTCGGTGTGAAGGAAGCCAGCGAAGCCGGCCGCAAGCTCAAGGCGCAGGGCCTCGTGTTCGATGTCGCCTACACTTCGGTGCTGACGCGCGCACAGCACACGCTCGATCTCATCCTCGGCGAGCTCGATCAAAAAGGCCTGCCGACCTTGAAGAATCTCGCGCTGAACGAGCGCGACTATGGCGATCTCTCCGGCCTCAACAAGGACGATGCCCGCAAGAAATGGGGCGAGGAGCAGGTGCTGGTCTGGCGCCGCTCCTATGACGTGCCGCCGCCCGGCGGCGAGAGCCTGAAGGACACGCTGGCGCGAGCACTGCCGTATTACGTGCAGGAGATCCTGCCGGGCGTGCTCAACGGCAAGCGCACGCTGGTTGCCGCCCACGGCAATTCGCTGCGCGCACTGATCATGGTGCTGGAAAAGCTCTCGCCGGAAGGCATCTTGAAGCGCGAGCTTGCGACGGGTGTGCCGATCATCTACCGGCTCAATGCGGATTCGACCGTGGCATCGAAGCTGGATCTGGCGGGCTGAGTTCTTCGCCTCTCCCCGCGTGCGGGGAGAGGGAGAAGAATTATTGCACGCCCAGCTGCCCGGCTTCCCAGCCCAGCATCGCCTGCTTGCGGGTGATGCCCCAGTGGTAGCCGGTCAGCGTGCCGCTTTTGCCGAGCGCACGGTGGCACGGCACGACGAAGGAAACGGGGTTCTTGCCAACCGCCGCACCGACCGCGCGCGAGGCCTTCGGGTTGTCGATGTTGCAGGCGATGTCGGAATAGGACACCGCGCGGCCCATCGGGATCTTCAACAGCGTCTCCCACACCCGCACCTCGAAATCGGTACCGATCATGACCACGCGCAGTGGCTGATCCGGGCGCCACAATTTCGTGTCGAAGATGCGCTGCGCCAGCGGCGCGGTGCCCTCGTGATCTTCGACGTAAGTGGCGTTCACCCAGCGCCGCGTCATGTCGGCGAGCGCGACCTTCTCCTCACCTGGATCGGCGAAGGCGAGGCCCGACAGGCCGCGATCCGTCGCGATCACGATGGCTGTGCCAAACGGCGAGGGATGGAAACCGTAGCGCAAGGTGAGACCCGCGCCGCCGTTCTTCCATTCACCCGGTGACATCGCCTCGTGGGTGACGAAGAGATCGTGCAGCCGGCCCGGCCCCGAAAGCCCTGAGTCGAGCGCTGCGTCGAGGATGCTGGCAGAGTCTCGCAGCAGACCCTTGGCGTGGTCGAGGGTGAGCGCCTGCATAAAGGCCTTTGGCGTGATCGAGGCCCAGCGGCGGAACAGATGGTGCAGCTCGTCCGGCGTGACGCCGGCCGCATCCGCCATCGCCTCGATGGTCGGCTGCGCGCGCCATTTCTCGGAGATGAATGCGATCGCCCGGCGCACGGAGTCATAATCGCGCAGCGCGGCGTTCTGGGTGCCCGGCTTGGCCAGGCGCTGGTCATGTATGGCGAGTGTCATCATGAACGGAAATGTAGGAGAGGGGGCGGTTCGAAACCACCCGTTTTCCGACCCGGAATCAGGAGACCGGATTGTAGATCGGGCCGCGCCTTGCGGCGTTCAGCGCCTCGACCAAGGCTTTGTAAAAACTTGCCTTTTCCTCCGGCCCCAAAAAGCCGGCGATCTGGAGCCGGCGGCCGCGCGAGATCAAATAGAGGTGCTCGAGCCCAAAATCCTCGTCGATCTCCTGGTCGAGCCGGACCCAGAGCGGGTTGAAGGTCCATTCGGCGACCTGGCCGCGGTGGCTCACGCGCCGCACGCGCAGCTCCGACGGCGTGACGATGATTTCTTCGCTCGCCCGCGCGTCGCGGAAATTGACCTTGAAGGCCCACCAGATCACCAGCACGTTGAGGCCGAAGAAGCCGAACACTGGCCATGCCCCCATCATCAGGAACACCAGGCCGGTGACGAAGCTGACCACGCTCAGGAACAGCATCACGGCGAGAAAGCCGGTGCGGTTTAGCGAGCGGTGTGGCGTCAGGCGCGCAGAGAGGATCAGCACCTCGGGCTCAATTTCGTTGCCTGTGCTCATCGTCCCTCAGTATATCCTGATCATGGCGAAAATCATCCGCAAGCCGGTCCCGCCCAAGGCGGCCGTGACGAAGAAAAAGGCAAAGACAGCCGCAGCGAAGCCGAAGGCGCGTCCGAAGGCGGCGAAGACCAACGCTGTAAAGTCCAAGCCGACAAAACCTTGGACGCCAGCCGAGATCCACGAGGTCTTCAGTCGCTTCCGCAAGGCCAATCCGGAGCCAAAGGGCGAGCTCGAGCACGTCAATCCGTTCACGCTGTTGGTCGCCGTGGTGCTGTCGGCGCAGGCAACCGATGCCGGGGTCAACAAGGCGACACGCGCATTGTTTGAGGTCGCCGACACCCCGCAAAAGATGCTCGATCTCGGCGAGGAACGCCTGCGCGAGTACATCAAGACCATCGGCCTCTACCGCACCAAGGCAAAGAACGTGATCGGGCTGTCGGCAAAACTGCTGAGCGAATTCGGTGGCGAGGTGCCGCACACGCGCGCGGAGATCGAGTCATTGCCCGGCGCAGGGCGCAAGACCGCCAATGTCGTGCTCAACATGGCCTTCGGCGAGCATACGATGGCGGTCGACACGCATGTTTTCCGGCTCGGCAACCGCACCGGGCTCGCGCCCGGCAAGACGCCGCTGGAGGTCGAGCTCGGGCTGGAAAAAATCATCCCGTCCGAATTCATGCTGCATGCACATCACTGGCTGATCCTGCACGGGCGCTACATCTGCCTCGCGCGAAAGCCGCGCTGCGAGGTATGCCTGATCAACGATCTTTGCCGATGGCCTGAGAAGACGGTCTGAGGCAGTATTCGCCATCGTTCCGCGCGATGTGAAGCAAGTCAGTTTTGGGGTCATGTCGTGAGTCAACAGGAACAAGTCCCGTCACCTCGGCCGGCCGCTCCGGCGCCGGCGGCGCAATCAAAGCCAACGCAGCGGCCGGCGAGCTCGCTGTGGAGCCGGCTCGCGATCCCGCTGTTTGCCGTTATCGTGGCGCTCGCCTTCGTCGCGCTGGCGACGCTGCGCTTCGACGAATGGGTTGGCGATGCAGTGATCCAGACCACCAATGATGCCTATGTGCGCTCCGAGCTGACGCGGCTTGCGAGCCGTGTCTCCGGCGAGGTGCTGACCGTCGCGGTGACTGACTTCCAGCGCGTCAAGGCCGGCGACCTCCTGATCCAGATCGACCCCGCCGACTACGAGGCCCAGGTCGCACAGTCCGAAGCCGCGGTTGCCGCAGCGCAAGCCGTGTTCGACAATCTGGCCAACCAGATCGAGCTGCAATATGCGACGATCGCGCAGGCCGAGGCGGCACGGCTGTCGGCGGAAGCGCTCGAGGTCGAGGCCAAGCAGGAGCAGGATCGCCAGCAATCGCTGACGCAGACCGAATCCGGCACGCGGCAGCGTCTCGAGCAGGCAGTCGCGGGTCTTGCCAAGGCGCAAGCTGACGTGCGCGCGAGCCGCGCCGTGATCGCCGCCCAGCAGCATCAGCTCGAAGTCCTGCAAGGCACCAGGAAGCAGCGCGCCGCCGATCTCGATGCAGCCAAGGCGACGCTGGCGAGCGTCAAGCTCAAGCTCGGCTATACCAGGATCACAGCGCCGTTCGACGGCGTCGTCGGCGAGCGCCAGGTCCAGCCCGGCGACTACGTCAATATCGGCACCAACCTCATCAACGTGGTGCCGTTGCCAAAGGTCTATGTGATCGCGAACTACAAGGAGACGCAGCTCACGCACGTCGCACCCGGGCAGCCGGTCGAGATCACCGTCGACAGTTTTTCGCGCGAAAAGCTGCGCGGCAAGGTCGAGCGCATCGCCCCCGCGACCGGCGCGCAGGTCGCGCTGCTGCCGCCGGACAACGCCACCGGCAATTTCACCAAGGTCGTGCAGCGCATTCCCGTCCGCATCCAGTTCGACGACAACCAGCCCTTGCTGGCGCGGCTCGTGCCGGGCATGTCGGTCGTCACCAGCATCGACACGAAGGGCTCGGATGGCGGCAAATGACGATGCCGGCCACGGGCCGATTTCGCGCGGCGGCCTGGCCCCCCAGCCGCTGTTTGCGGTCGCCGCCGTGCTGCTCGGCTCGTTCCTGACCAATGTCGACAGCCGCCTGACCACGGTAGGCCTGCCCGATCTGCGCGGCGCGTTCTCGCTCTCATTCGACGAGGGCGCGTGGCTCTCCACCGCCGGCATCGGCTCGCAGATTCTCATCGCGCCGGCGGTGCCGTGGCTTGCGACGGTGTTCGGCCTGCGGCGTGTGCTCGGCATTCCGAGCCTGGTCTATGCCGTCATCTCGCTTATCGTCCCGTTGGTGCGCGACTATCAGACACTGATGGTCCTCAGTGTGGTGCACGGCTTGTTGCTCGGCACCTTCGTCCCGGCGACGCTGATGATCGTGTTCCGCAATCTGCCGACCCGCTGGTGGCTGCCGGCGATCGCGCTCTATTCGATCCGCGTCGGCTTTGCGTTTGATACGTCGAGCTCTCTGGTCGGCTTTTATGTCGACCACCTCGGCTGGCAATGGGTGTACTGGCAGAGCGTCGTGCTGGCGCCCTTGATGGGCCTGATGGTCTATCTGGGCACGCCGAACGACCCGGTCAATCGCGTGCTGATGCGCGAGGCTGATTGGGGCGGCATGCTGCTGCTCGGCGCATCGGTCTCGATGATCTATGCCGGCCTCGACCAGGGCAATCGCCTCGACTGGCTGGGATCCGGCACGGTGATGGCGCTGCTTGTCGGTGGCGGCGCGCTGTTTGTGGCTTTTCTCGTCAACGAGGCACTGGCGCGCCAGCCCTGGGCGCATGTGAACGTGCTGTTCTCGCGCAATATCGGATTGGGGCTGATCCTGATCCTGCTCTACACGCTGACGTCGCTGTCCAACTCGTCACTGGTGCCGAATTTCCTGGGCAACGTCGTCCTGCTCCTGCCCGAGCAGAGCGGCCTGCTGCTGCTCACCTATGGCGCGCTGCCGATGTTCGTGCTGGTGCCGATCTCGATCTGGCTGCTACGGCATTTCGATGCGCGGCTGGTGGTGGTCGTCGGATTTGCCTGCTTTGCCGCAGCCAATCTCTGGGGCACCCAGATCACCCACGACTGGGCCCGGGAGGATTTCATCGGCATCGTCCTGCTCCAGGCGATTGGACAGTCGCTCACCTTGCTGCCGCTCATCATCACACTGCTGTCGAACTCCGATCCGAGCCGTGCGACCTCCTTTGCCGCCTATATTCAAGTCATGCGGCTCGGCGGCGCCGAGATCGGCGTGGCGCTGATGGGAACGTGGCTGCGCGTCCGCGAGCAGGTCCATTCCTTCTATATCGGCCAGAACCTGGAAGTCGGCGACGTCAACGTCGTGCGCGCACTCAAGCAGCTGGCCGACCAGTTCGCGGCCCATGGCGCGGGCTACGCCCCGGCGCGCGCGCTGGGCACGCTCGCAAGCTTCGTACAGCGCGAGGCCAATGTGCTCGCTTATATCGACGGCTTCTGGCTGTGCTTCTGGCTGGCGATGGCCGCGCTCGGCTTCATCGCGCTGATCACCCGCGCACCGCCCGGCCCATTCACGCCGGCGCCGTTCGGCTTCGCTAAGATGCTGCTGCGCAAATGCGGGGTGAAGGTCGCGTAATCGTCGTCACCGCATCTGCCGTGCCGGCTCGATCAGCTCGGGCCGTGATCCGGACAGGCGCTTGTGCATGTGGACCATGAAGGCCATACCAAAAATAGGCGTCGCCAGATTGACGATCGGGATCGAGACGAAGGCCGCGATGATCAGACCGGCGGTGAAGATCGTGGCGGCATTGTCGCGCCGCATCGCCTTGGCCTCCTCCGGCGAGCGGAAGCGCATCGCCGCGAGCTCGAAATATTCGCGGCCCAATAGCCACGCAGCGGCGAGGAAGAAGATCAGGAAACCGGCGCCGGCCAGGAACACGAAGGGCAGCGCGATCAGATAGACCAGGATCGTCAACAGCGCGGTCTTGATGCCCTCGTAGATCGCCTTGTTGAAGGGCAGCGCGGTACCCGGCCGCTCGGCGGGATAATATTCGCGCTCGACGATATCGGCGACGTCGTCGACGAACAGGCTCGCCACCAGCGAGGTAATCGCCGGCATCAGGAAGACACTGCCGAACACGACGCCAAGACCCGCCGCGATCGAGATGATCCAGGCGAGCACTTCCAGCGAGGAGTGCCAGCTCGGCCCAAGCAGGCCCTCGAGCCAGACCTCGCCATAGGTGGCGAACCAGCTCAACAGCCGCTGCAGCCCGATCGCCAGCACGATGATCAGCACCAAGGCGACACCGATCGATCGCCACAGGATCGAGCGCATCGGCGGCGAGATCATTTGCGACAGCGCCTTCACGGCGGCATCCAGCATGGAACTACCCCTCACATAATCACCCGCGAGAGGTAGACACCCCGGGCCGCTTCGGCAAGGGACGCTGACCTAGCAATGCCTGCGGCTTAACGCTCTGCCGCGATCGTCGCCCAGCAGGTGATGGCGCTGCAAACCGTGCTCCAGCGGCCGAACCCCTTGTAGATCTGGGCGGCGACCTGCTCCTGCTGCTTCAGCGTGCCCTCGGCCTTGATCTGCGGATCGGAGACGTTGCGGATCGCAAGCCAGCGCGGCGCCTTGGCGCCCATCTCCTGGGCCACGAGGCCGAGGATGGCATCGCCCATCTCGGAGACATCGCCGAGCCCCTGCAGATGGAAATGATTGTCCGAGGTGTCGAAGCCGAAGAAGTCGGTCGTGACCACGGAGGACGACAGGCCACTCGGCTTGACGACGAAAATCTTCGGCGCCCTGGTGTTGTCTTTCGGCAATTGCGCGGCATTGGCCTTGAACAGCGTTTTGGCCTGCGCGAACTTTTTCGTCACGGCCGACTTGCTGGAGAAATGCTCCTGGGCAAAAGGCTGCTTCTTGAATTTCGACAGGCAATCAAAGCGGACGATCGGGCTGACGACGACGTCGCCGACCTCGACCTGCTTGCCGATGCCGCCAGCCGTGCCGGTGGTGATGACGAGCGAGGGCTGCACCTCGGTGATGATCTGGCGCCAGACATCGATGTTCGGCAGTTGCGGGCCGTCCTGCGACATGTGCGAGTCGGATTTGAAGACCACGACCTTCTTCTTGCCGATCGTCGTGGTCCAGTAGGTGCCGAGCCGCTTCAGCTCGGTGGCCGGACAGCCGTTGCGCATCTTCTTGGAGATAGCAGCGTAATTATGCGTGTAGGGCACGTAATCGTTGCGGGAATCCTTGCCCGGCGTCAGCACGCGGCTGAGCGCGTGGCCCTCGTCGACGGTCCAGGTCACGACCAGCACGTCGGCGCGCGGCAGCGGGCCCTTGCCATTGCCTTTCGGCTTCGGTCCGGTCTGCGGCGCCAATCCCTTGGGCCAGGGAATGTCGGTGAAGCGCGACAGCCCGGTCGAGGTCGAGAAGGCCAGGAACGCGCGGCCTTCGTCCGATTCGGAATCGAAATCGATGATCTCGCGCTGAAAGTCTTCCGCCGTGGCCTTCGCGGTCTTCTTCACGGCGGCGTCAGCGATGCGCTTGACCATAAAGGTATCGCGCGGCGGCGGATTCGTGATCGGATCGAACCCAAGATTTCTCTCAACCCATTTGCGGTCAGCCAGCATCGCATGGTCTCCGCCAATTGTTTTTGACCAACGTCTGTTTTTGACAAGCGTCTTGTATTGGTCGGCCAAGCGGCTCGATGGTTGCAATCTTAGATCGAATTTGTCGGCAGCGAATGGTCCAGGCTATTGACCAATTCCGTGCCGATTTGAGCCTGCCGAGGATTTGACCCGTCAAACAAGAGTTGTTCTGAAAAAAACTTCGCTCAATATCTGAACCAATTGGCTGGTGAGATTACACCTATAGTTGAGATGCGGCAATCAACCTTCCAATCACAAACGGAGGAAATCATGGCAAGCTCGACTAAGCGTGTCGCGCTGGTGAACAGCGCACGGAAATTGCCGAAGGGGGCCAAGCTCGTCGGCGCGGCCGACCCCAAGCAGGAAATCGAGATCAGCGTTCGCCTGCGCGCCAAGCGTGCCGACGACGAGAAGGTGATGGCGCTCGGCGCGCAACCGCCGCGCGAACGAGAATATCTTTCCCGCGCCGAGTTTGCCGAGGAGATGGGCGCCGATACGGCCGACGTCGCCAAGCTCGACGATTTCGCCCATCATCACGAGCTCAACGTCAAGAGCGTGCACCTGGCCTCCCGCACGGTGAAGCTGACCGGCACGGTGAAGGCGATGAGCGCGGCCTTCGGCGTCAAGCTCAACAAGGTCAGGCATGACGGCGCGACCTATCGCATGCGCAAGGGCAATGTGCAGATCCCGGCCGAACTCGAAGGTATCGTGGTCGGTGTGCACGGCCTGGACAACCGGCCCGTGGCGCAGCCGCACTTCCGGCGCAGGGCCGCCGAGAAAGGGTCGACCAAGGGCGGGACCGCGCGCGCAGGGCAGGGCGGCAGCTTCTCGGTCGAACAGATCGCGCAGCTCTACAATTTCCCGGGCGGAGAGACTGGCGCCGGCCAGTGCATCGCTATCATCGAGCTCAACGACATCGACCAGAAGGGTCATCCCACGGGCGCCGGCTACAAGACGTCGGACCTGAAGACCTTCTTCAAGAAGGCCGGCATCCCGATGCCGCAGATCGCGCCGGCAAGCGTCGATGGCGGCGCCAACAAGCCCGGCCATTCCGACGCCGATGGCGAGGTCGTGCTCGACATCGAGGTGGCCGGCGCGATCGCGCCCGGCGCCAGGATCGTGGTCTATTTCGCGCCCAACACCACCAACGGCTTCATCGACGCGGTGAAGGCCGCGGTCCACGACACAGCGCGAAAGCCCTCGGTGATCTCGATCAGCTGGGGCGGACCGGAAGATCCGGCCGGCTCGCAGCAATTCGTCGACGGCCTGAACGAAGCGATTCGTGACGCCGCGGCGATGGGCGTCACCGTCTGCGTCGCCTCCGGCGACAATGGCTCGGCCGACATGGCGCAGGGATGGGACGGCAAGCCGCATGCGGACTTCCCGGCCTCCAGCCCGTTCGCGCTCGCCTGTGGCGGAACGAACCTGAAGGCCTCGAATGGTTCGATCACCGAAGTCGTCTGGAACGGTGGTCCGCAAGACGGCGCGGGTGGCGGCGGCGTCAGCATCGTGTTCCCGCGGCCGCAATACCAGGCCAACGCCCATGTGCCGAAATCACCGTCGCATTCGGTGGGGCGCGGCTTGCCCGACGTCGCCGGCGACGCCGATCCCGCGACCGGCTACCAGATCTTCCTCAACGGCGTCGTCACCACCATCGGCGGAACCAGCGCGGTGGCGCCATTGATGGCGGGGTTGATCGCCCGCATCAACGAGGCCACGACCAAGAAATTCGGCAAGACGGTCGGCTTCATCAACCCGCTGATCTACGCCTCGCACGCGCACGGCGTGTTCCGCGACATCACGGTCGGCAACAACGACATCACCGGCTCCCTGCACGGCATGTACAAGGCCGGCCCCGGCTGGGATGCCTGTTCCGGCCTCGGCGTCCCCAACGGCGCGGCGTTGCAGAATCTGCTCGCGGCGTAGACCGAGACGTTCTCCCCTCTCCCCGTCGTTGCGGGGAGAGGCTCTCTCCTCCGTCATTGCGAGCGCAGCGAAGCAATCCAGACTGCCTCCAAGGAAACAGCTTGGATTGCTTCGCTGCGCTCGCAATGATGAACTCGGGGCGCGACGCGGGCTACACCGCATCCAGCGGCTTGCCGCGCACGTTCGGGCCGAACAGCGTCATCGCGATCACCACGATCAGCATCGCCGCGGTAATCAGGCCGAACACGCCAGTGATGCCGGCCTCCTTCAGCATGTAGGCGACGATGAAGCCCGAGAAGGTCGCGGAGAGCCGGCTCATCGAATAGACGAGGCCGGAGGCCTGCGCCCGGATCTGGGTCGGGAACACCTCGGTCTGATAGGCGTGATAGGCGTAGGACATCGTGGTGTTGCAGGCGGTCAGCAGCACGCCGCAGACGATCAGCACGCCAGGCTCGGTCAGTCGCGCGAACGCCATGCCGAAGATGATGATGGCGATGCAGGCGCCGGCGATGATCCATCGGCGCTCGAATTTGTCGGCGAAGCTTGCGGCAAGCAGCGGCGCGATCGGATAGGCGAAGGCGACGATGAAGGAATATTGCAGGCTCTTGGTGACGGTGATGCCCTTCTCCACCAGCAGCGTCGGCACCCAATTGGCGAAGCCATAGAAGCCGAAGGCCTGGCAGAGGTTGAACACCATGAAGAGGACGACGAGCGAGAGATAAGGCGGTCGGAACAGATCGGCGAAGCGGACGCGCGCCGTCGAGGGCGCAGCCTGGCGCGCGGCCGGCATCAGGGGGCGTGAGCCCGCGCCGCCATTTGCGGCCTCCAGCGTCGCCATGATGCGAAGCGCTTCGTCGTTGCGGCCGTGGCGCGCGAGCCAGAGCGGGCTCTCGGGCAGGAACAGCCGCACCACCCAGACGATCATGCTGGCGGCGGCGCCGATCAGCACCACCCAGCGCCAGCCTTCGACGCCGTAAGGCGCGAGCGGCACCAGCCACCAGGCCAGGAAGGCGACGACGGGCACCGCGATGAACATGATCGACTGGTTCACTGCGAAGGCGCGTCCGCGCATCCGGCTCGGTACGAGCTCGGTGATGTAGGCGTCGATGGTGATGACCTCGACGCCGATCCCGATGCCGGCGAGGAAGCGCCAGAACAGCAAGCCTTCCGACGAGGTCTGGCAGGCCATGATCACGGATGCTGCGGTGTAGCCGAGCAGCGCGTAGGTGAAGATCGCGCGGCGGCCGAAACGGTCGGCGAGGAAGCCGAGAAAGAAGGTGCCGACGAACAGCCCGGCGAAGGTCGCGGCGACAAAGGCGCCGATGCCGGAGAAGCCGAAAAAGGCCGTTGTCGTCGTGCTCAGGAGACCGCTGCGGCTCAGGCCCGGCGCGATATAGCCGGTGAGGAACAGATCGTAGATCTCGAAGCAGCCGCCCAGCGAGAGCAGGATGACGAGCCGCCAGACGTAGGCCGTCCCCGGCATCGCCTCGAGCCGCCGCGAGATCTCATCGGGCGCCGATGGTGCAGCGCCGAGCTCAAAGCCTGTGTCGATGCCGACAACGCTCATGATGTCCTCCCCGTTGCGCGCAGATCGCGCGCGGTTCCCGGCGGCTCATCTCTGTAGTTGTTCGTGAACCTTGCCGGGCCGCGCCATGTTGGCGGGTCGAAGCCAGAAATCCAGACGAACATATCGATGGGAGCGTTCGAGATTTTCGAACTCGTCTGATGAGAGGCAGGGCAGTCGCCCGGCAAGCTAGGTCAGCTCTCCCACTTGCGGGGGAGGTCGGCGCGAAGCGCCGGGTGGGGGCTCGCTCCGCAATGGGGCAATCCCAATGTGGAGATACCCTCACCCCAGCCCTCTCCCGCAAGCGGGAGAGCACCGCTCCTCACTCCGCCAGCGTCGCCTGCCAGCCGCCGCTGCGCACCTGTTCTGCGATCAGCGCCAGCATCAGCCGGCGCATCTCTTCCATGGCGTAGGTCATCGGGCGGTTGCGCAGGTGGCAGAGGTAGAGTGTGCGGGTGAGTTTCGGCTCGATCACTTTGCGCGCGACCAGGCGGCCGGCCGCGAGCTCCTCGCGTGCGAACAGCTTTGTCGCGATGGTGCAGCCCAGTCCCTCGACCAGCGCGCCGGTCATGCCCGTGATCGAGTTGGCGTGCAGGATGGCGCTGCCTTCCAGCCGCTTGAGCAGGACCGGATCGTCGAGCAGCGCGCGCGACGTCAGGCCGAGGCCGTAGCGCAGCAGGATCAGCGGCAGCCGGTTCAGCTCCTCGAAGCGGATCGGGGTCTTGCCCTTGCCGACCAGCCTGGGAATGCCGACAAGGAACATCTCCTCTTCGAGCACCGGCTCCGTGATCAGCTCTTTTTCCGACGGCGGATTGTAGACCAGTGCCAGATCGACGCTGGAGATCATCAGATGCATCAGCGTCGCGCCCGACAGGCTCTCGGTGAGCGACAGTTTGAGCTTGGGATATTGGGTGAGCACCGTGCGCATCAGCTCGACGCCGATCGCCTTGACGCCGGAATTGGCCATGCCGATGGAGATATCGCCGGCAATGACGCGGGCGCCCTCGCGGACCTCGGTCTCGGCCTCCGCCATCGCGCGCAGGATGATGCGGGCATGCTCGTAAAGCCGCTCGCCGGCCGCCGTCGGTTCCATGCCGCGCGGCTTGCGCTCGAACAGCGGCGTTGCGAATTCGGCCTCCAGATTGGAGATATGATGGCTCAGCGCGGACTGTGCGACGTTGACCTGGTCGGCCGCGCGCGACAGGTTCCGCTGCTCGTAGACGGCAATGAAATAGCGGAGCTGGCGTGAATCCATGGGGATGAAGCGTTCTATAAGCGCGAAGGCAATCTTCGACAGATTATATTTTTCAGAAGGCTTGTGAAGGCCTAGTCTTCGGGCGAACAAACAGGGAGAGACTCATGACTGAGGCCGGATTGCCGCTCGAGGGCGTGCGGGTGGTCGAGATGACCCACATGGTCATGGGTCCGACCTGCGGCATGATCCTCGCGCAGCTCGGCGCCGAGGTGATCAAGGTCGAGCCACCCGCCGGCGACAAGACCCGCTCCCTCGGCGGCATGGGCACGGCGTTCTTTCCGCTGTTCAATCGCGGCAAGCGCAGTGTCGTGCTGGACTTCGAAAAGGCGGAGGACCGCGACACCATGCACCGGCTGCTCGAGACGGCCGATGTGTTCCTGGAGAATTTTCGTGATGGCCAGCTCGAGAAGCAGGGGCTCGGCACCGAGGAACTGCGCCGCCTTCATCCGCATTTGATCGTCGCCGGCCACAAGGGCTTTCTGTCCGGCCCCTATGAGCATCGCCCCGCGCTCGACGAGGTCGTGCAGATGATGTCGGGTCTCGCCGCTATGACCGGCACCAAAGCGAAGCCGCAGCGCGTCGGCTCCTCCGCCAACGACATCATGGGCGGCATGTTCGGCGTGATCGCGATTCTCGCCGCGCTATACCAGAAGCGTGAGGGCAAACGCGACGGCGCCAACATCCGCATCGGCCTGTTCGAGAACTGCCTGTTCCTGGTCGCCCAGCACATGGTCGAATACGAGATGACCGGCAACAAGCCGCGCTCGATGCCGGAGCGCGAGCACGCCTGGCCGATCTACGACATTTTCGATGCCGCCGGCGATGGACGCATCTTCATCGGCGTCGTGACCGAGGGCCATTGGCAGAGCTTTTGCCGGGAGTTCGGCCTTGCGGAATTCCTCGATGACCCGAGTTTGCGCACCACGACCGATCGCATCCTGGCGCGGCCGCGGATCCTTCCGCGCGTGGCCGAGATCATCAGGCAGCGGGACGTGGCAGAGCTGTCGCAAAGGCTCGACGCACTCAACATCTGCTTTTCGCCGATCAACCGACCCGAAGATCTCCTCACCGACCCGCATGTGCTGCGGCCGGGCGGGCTCGTCACCAATATCACCGCCGACGGCAAGCCGTTCCATGTGCCGGCACTGCCGCTCGAATGGAATGGCAGCCATCTTGGCGAAGGCCTGAAGGTCGCGCCGCTTGGCGCCGACACGTCGGCCGTTCGCGCCGAAATCGACAAGGACGACGCTACGTCAAAAGCCGCTGGGAGGCGCGCATGAGCCGGATCGAGACCATTTACCCCGCGGATCGTGTCAGCCTGCGCGAGGTCGGCCTGCGCGACGGGCTCCAGCTCGTGAAGAAAATTCCGTCCACCGAGGCGAAGCAGCGCTGGGTGCGCGAGGAATACGCCGCCGGCGTGCGGCATTTCGAGGTCGGCTCGTTCCTGCCGGCAAAGACCTTTCCGCAATTCGTCGATGTTCGCGATGTGATTGCAACGGTAGCCGGTCTGCCCGGCGCCCATGGTATCGCGCTTGCGCTCAATGAGCGTGGGGTGAACGAGGCGCTGGAGTCCGGCGTCGGAGAGATTGCCTCGGTGGTTTCCGCGACCGAGGAGCACAGCCAGGCCAATGCGCATCGCTCGCGCGACTCCGCGATCGCCAATGTGAAGCGGCTGTGCGAGATGCGCGATGCGAGCGCGCACAAGCCGCTCGTGAATGCTGCGATCTCGATGGCACTGGGCTGCTCCATCACCGGCGCGGTCGATCCTGTCGAGGTGCTGCGGTTGGTCGACAAGTGCCTTGAGGTTGGCGTCGATTTCGTCGCGATCGCCGACACCGTCGGCTATGCCGGTCCAAAGCACGTGGCCGAATTGTCGCGCGCTGCGGTCAAGCTTGCAGGGTCGAAGCCGATCTGCATCCATCTCCACGACACCCGCGGCATGGGTATCGCCAATGCCGCCGCCGCGCTGGACGAAGGCGTCCGTATCCTCGACGGCTCGCTCGGCGGCCTCGGCGGCTGCCCGTTCGCGCCCGGAGCAACCGGCAATGTCGTGTTCGAGGATCTCGTGTTCCTCTGCGAGAGCAAAGGATTTGCGACGGGCATCGATCTTGAGAAGCTGATTGCCGTGCGCAGGATTTTGCGCGAGGAGATGCCAAACGAGCAGCTCTACGGCGGTCTCGCGCGCGCCGGCTTACCAAGCGGGAATGCAGCGAAGGCGGCGTAATGCTCCGAGCGCGCTGCTCTTTCCTTCTCCCCTTGTAGGGGGAGAGGGAAACGCACCGTCTATGCGGCTTGCCTACTCATGCCGGTGCCCATGCTTCCGCACCTTCGCCGGCTTGCCCTCGCCCGTCGGGATCATCACCACACGCCCGTAGCGCACGCCGCGTTCGGCGATGATGTGGTCGGCGAAATGCTTGACCTCGTCCGCTGAGCCCTTCAACGCCGTCATCTCCATGCAATTGTTCTCGTCGAGATGGACGTGCAACGTCGCCAGCGCGAGGTCGTGATGGCCGTGGAATTCCTGCACCAGGCGCTTTGAAAGATCGCGGGCGGCGTGGTCGTAGACATAGACGAGGCCGGCGACGCAGGGGCCGGTCTGCGCGGTGTCCTCAGTGCTCTGTTGCAGGCCGGCCCGCGCAAGGTCGCGGATGATCTCGGAACGGTTCTGGTACCCGCGCGCTTCGGCCGCGGCATCGATCTCCGCCAGCAAATCGTCCTCGATCGTGATCGTAATCCGCTGCATCAGGTCCTCTCCGCGCGTCCCGCTCTTCTTACCTCGCCCCGCTTGCGGGGAGAGGTCGGAATTCGAGCGTAGCTTGAATTCCGGGTGAGGGGGACTCTCAGCGAATGCAACTCTTACCGTCCCTGTGGAGACTCCCCCTCACCCCGACCCTCTCCCCGCAAGCGGGGAGAGGGAGCGCACCTTCGCCTCACAGCCGCGTCGCGCGCAGACGCAGCGCATTCCCGACCACGCTCACCGACGACAGCGCCATCGCGGCGGCCGCGATGATCGGCGACAGCAGCACGCCGAAGGCCGGATAGAGAATGCCGGCGGCGATCGGAATGCCCGCGGCGTTGTAGATAAAGGCGAAGAACAGGTTTTGCCGGATATTGCTCATGGTCGCCTGCGACAATTTTCGCGCACGCACGATGCCGACAAGATCGCCCCTAAGCAGGGTGATGCCGGCGCTTTCCATCGCCACGTCGGTGCCGGTGCCCATGGCGATGCCGACTTCGGCCGCTGCCAGCGCCGGCGCGTCGTTGACGCCGTCTCCGGCCATCGCGACGCCGCGGCCGGCTTTTTGCAGCTTTGTCACCACGGCACTCTTCTGATCCGGCAGAACCTCGGCCTCGACATCGGCGATACCGAGCCTCCGCGCCACCGCTTCAGCCGTGGTGCGGTTGTCGCCCGTCAGCATGATCACCTTGATGCCTTCGGCCGCGAGTGCCTTCAGCGCCTCCGGCGTCGAAGCCTTGACCGGATCGGCGATCGCAAAGAGGCCGGCAAGTGCGCCGTCGACGGCCATGTTGATGACGGTGGCGCCGTCCTGACGCAGGCGTTCGGCCTCGGCGTCGAGCGGCTTGGTATCGATCCCGATCGACGACAGATATTTGGCATTGCCGAGCACGATGCTCTTGCCGTCGACCTGGCCGGTTGCGCCTTTGCCAGTCGGCGAGTCGAATTGCTCGACCTGGCCGAGCGCGAGCTGCTTCTCCTTCGCCGCGCGCATGATGGCGTCGGCGAGCGGATGCTCGCTGGCGCGTTCGACGCTGGCTGCGAGGCGAAGGATGTCGTCCTCCGCAAAGCCGGATGCCGGCACGATGGCAACGACCTTGGGCTTGCCTTCGGTGAGTGTGCCGGTCTTGTCGACCACGAGCGTGTCGATTGCCTCCATCCGCTCCAGCGCTTCGGCGTTCTTGATCAGAACACCTGCCTGCGCCCCGCGGCCGACGCCAACCATGATCGACATCGGGGTCGCCAAGCCAAGCGCGCAGGGGCAGGCGATGATCAGCACGCTGACGGCGGCGACGAGGCCGAAGGCCAGCCGCGGCTCTGGCCCGAACCAGGCCCACGCAGCGAAAGCGATAATGGCGACGAGGATCACCGTCGGCACGAACCAGCCCGCCACCTGGTCGGCCAGCCGCTGGATCGGCGCGCGCGAGCGCTGTGCGTCCGCCACCATCTGCACGATCTGCGACAGCAGCGTTTCGCGCCCGACCTTGTCGGCGCGCATGACGAAGCTGCCGGACTGGTTCAGCGTGCCCGCGATCACCTTGGCGCCGGTCTCCTTCGTGACCGGCATGGATTCGCCGGTGACGAGGGATTCATCGAGCGAGGAGCGGCCTTCGAGAATGGTTCCATCGACCGGCACCTTCTCGCCGGGACGAACGCGCAAGCTGTCGCCGGCATGCAGCGAATCGATCTCGACCTCATGCTCGTTGCCGTCGGCATCGACACGGCGCGCGGTCTTCGGGGCGAGCTGCAACAGCGCCTTGATCGCGCCTGACGTCGCATCGCGGGCGCGCAGCTCCAGCACCTGGCCGAGCAGCACCAGCACGGTGATGACCGCGGCGGCTTCGAAATAGACGGCGACCGCGCCTTCATGGCCGCGGAAGTTCGCTGGGAAAATCTGCGGCGCCAGCGTCCCGATCAGGCTGTAGACATAGGCGACGCCCGTGCCCATCGCGATCAGCGTGAACATGTTGAGGTTGCGCGTCAGCAGCGATTGCCAGCCGCGGACGAAGAACGGCCAGCCGGCCCAGACCACCACGGGCGTGGCGAAGACGAGCTGGATCCAGTTCGACAGTGTCGGGTCGATCCAGTTGTGCGGGCCGGCGAGGTGGCCACCCATCTCCAGCACGACAGGCGGCAACGCCAGTACGCCGCCGATCCAGAACCGCCGCGTCATGTCGGCGAGCTCCGGATTGGGTCCGCTATCCAGGCTCGCGATCTCCGGCTCCAGGGCCATGCCGCAGATCGGGCAGCTGCCTGGTCCGACCTGGCGGATCTCCGGATGCATCGGGCAGGTGTAGATCGTGCCCGCGGGCATCTCCGGCTCGGGCGTCTTGTCCTTGGTGAGATATTTGGCTGGATCAACAGCGAATTTGCTGCGGCAACCGGCCGAGCAGAAATGGAAGGTCTCGCCGTGATGCTCAAAGCGATGTTTTGAAGTCGCGGGATCGACCGTCATGCCGCAGACGGGATCGCGGACCTTGGTCGCGGCGTCACCGTGGTCGTGATGATGGTGGGCATGATCGCCGTTCCCGCCGCAGCATGAGGCGGCCGCAGGCTTGGCAGCGGGCGGCGTGGCCGTGGCGGAACAACCGCATCCGGTATGAGCATCCGAATTGTGGTGATGGCTGTGTTCGGGCTCGTTCATTCCCATGCTCCGGCCTTGCAACATATACCCTATGGGGGTATATAGACGGCATGCGCAAGGACATCAAGGCATCTGTCGGAAAACGTCTCGGCCGGATCGAGGGCCAGGTTCGCGGCCTCTCGAAAATGGTCGAGGAGGACCGCTACTGCATCGACATCGTGACGCAGATCTCGGCGGTCCGCGCCGCACTGCGCCGGGTTGAGGAAGAGGTTTTGAAGGACCACGTCGCCCATTGCGTCGAGCATGCCATCGCTAGTGGCGACAAGGCAGACCAGCGCGAGAAGATCGCGGAGCTGATGGCGGTGATTGGGCGGGCGGAAAGGTAGGCCCACGCAGTCGTCATTGCCTCGCTGCGCTTGCACTGACGTTGGAGGCAACGCGCGATATCTCTCCCCGGGTCGTCCCGGCGAAGGCCGGGACCCATAACCACAGGGAGGAGTTTGGCGAAGATTCGTCGTTCGGTATTCCTACCGCCCACAACCGATAGATCACGCGGTATGGGTCCCGGCCTTCGCCGGGACGACGTTGGGGTTGGCGCTCTAAGCCGCCATTCCCCGCGCGCGGAAGACCGCGAGCTCATTCAGCAGCACAAAATGCTCGGAGAAGGCGACGGCCATCTCCGCGGCCGCCTCACTCATCATTTGCTCAGCCGGAACTTCAGCCGGCGCTTCTTCGTCAATCGCTTCAGGAACGAGCGGCGGCGCACTGATCGCTTCTGGAAACACCCCGAATGAGCCGGCTACCTCCTCGAGCGGCTTTTGCTTGTCGGCCCAGTGCAGGGCGGTGTAGTCGAAGCCGTGCACGATGGTGGGTTTGACGACTTCGAAATAGGGCGAGATGTCGAAGTCGCGGGGCATATAGAGCGAGGAATCGCGGATGTGCAGGATCTCGCGGCGCGCGGCGCGGCTGCCGGCCTTGGTGATCTTCGGCAGGATCGGATAGCGCACGGCGTCGAAGGCCTGCGCGATCAGCGCCGAGCAGATGATCTTGGTTGGATCACCCGAGCCGATTGCGATCATGCGCCGCCGCCAGCGCTGCGGGATCGGCAGCGGAAACAGGAAGCGCATCAGGTCGATGATGTTCTTGGTGTCGTAGCCGAAGCCGATGCGGTTGATCGCATAGCGGCAGACCGTGGTGCGGTCCTCATAGGACAGCCCGACCGGGCGGCAGACGCGGGTGTGATAGGGGAAATATTTCGACAGCGGCGCCGAGGTGACGCCTTCGCCGATATTGGCCTCGATCAGCACGTGCGGCTCGCCGTTGGGTTCCACCGCGCCTTCGACCGGGCCGACATAGAGCGCGGCATGCGACCAGGTCGACTGCGTCAGATATTTGATGATGCCGGAAATGCGGTTGTTGCCCTCGACCAGCAGCACGTCGCCAGGCTCAATAACGCCGCGCAGGTGCTCCGGGTCGCTCGGCGTGAACGGCTCGTAGCCCGGCACCTCCTTCGAGAGGTACGCGGCAATCAGCTTGCCGACTGAATCTAGGACCGTCCCCATGAACTCCCCCCACGGCCTTTTCCGGCCGTCTTTTTCCTATCTCTATCATGGTCGAAACCTGTTGCAATTCGGTTCATGGCTCTGTGAGCTCAAGCACGATTGATTCACCATGATGGTTGCCGCGCAACATCAGATACGGCAAGGTTCGCTTGCTGTTCCCGTTCGCCGCAAGTCCCCGGAAACCATGACATGACAATCACGCGCCGCGGCTTTCTATCGGCGTCGGCGGGCTTTGCCGCAATGCCGGTCCTGCGCGCAACCGCCGCGACCTTGCCGCGCGAGGCTGACATTGTCGTGATCGGCGCGGGTGCTGCGGGCATTGCCGCAGCGCGGCGTGTCATGGCGGCCAATCGCAAGGTCGTGGTGGTGGAGGCGGCGTCGCAAATCGGCGGCCGCTGCATCACCGACAGTACGACCTTCGACACGCCGTTCGATCGCGGCGCGCGCTGGATGCACAATCCCGACACCAACCCGATGATCCGGCTGGCGCGCAGCGTCGGGCTCGATGTTTCGCCCGCGCCGTCCGGCCAGAAGATGCGCATCGGCCGCCGCAATGCCCGCGCCGGCGAGACCGAGGAGTTTCTGGGGGCGCTGGTGCGCGCCAACCGTGCCATCGACGAGGCCTCGCGTGGCAAGCTTGATACATCCTGCGCCGCGGTGCTTCCAAAAGATCTCGGCGATTGGGCAGGCGCCGCCGAGTTCGTGCTCGGTGCCAGTTTTGCCGGCAGGGATCTGAAGGAGCTTTCGGCGATCGACAAGGCGCGGGCGCAGGACCGCAATGTTGCAATCGCCTGCCGCCAGGGCTTAGGGACGTTGATCACCAAGCTCGGCGATCAGGCGCCGGTCGCATTGTCGACGCCGGCGAGCCGGGTCGTCTGGAGCAATCGCGACGTCAGTGTTGAAACGCCGTCCGGCAAGATTGCGGCGCGCGCCGCCATCATCACGGTCTCCACCAACGTGCTGACTGCTGGCGCCATAAAATTCGCGCCGGATATTCCCAAGCGTACACTCGATGCCGCGTCAAAACTCGGCCTCGGCAGCTACGACCACATCGTGCTGCAGCTGCCGGGCAATCCGCTCGGCCTGTCACGTGACGACATTCTCATCGAGCAGAGCAATTCGACGCGCACCGCGCTGATGTTTGCCAATATCGGCGGCTCCTCGCTGTGCTCGATCGATGTCGGCGGCTCGTTCGGTCGCGATCTCTCGGAGCAGGGCGAGAGGGCGATGACGGCCTTCGCAAAGGAATGGATCACAAAGCTGTTCGGCAGCGAGGCCGCTGCCGCCGTGCAGAAGACCAGCGCGACGCGCTGGAACGCGTCGCCCTACGTCATGGGCGCGATGTCGGCAGCTTCGCCGGGTGGTCAGCTCTCGCGAAAAGTTTTGACCGAGCCGGTCGGCTGCATGTTCCTCGCCGGCGAAGCCACGCATGAGACGCTGTGGGGCACTGTCGATGGCGCCTGGGAAAGCGGCGAACGGGCCGCGGATGCGGCCCTGCGCAAGATCGGCGCGCTCAAGGACGAGCCGGCCGATGTGCCGACGCAGTCGACCAAGCGGCGGCGGACGCGGCCGTAGAGAATTGATTCGCCGGGACGACGCTACCGCAACACCCTATCCAGCAACGGCAGCCCCGCGATCACCGCCATCGCAATCAGCACGTAGCAGATGCCGCGAAATACTCTCTCACTGGCGCGGCCGAACAGCGATGCACCGAAGGCGACGCCGATCGCATAGACCGGGCCGACGACGAGCGAGAGCAGGAGCGACTCGCGCGAAATCAGGCCGGTCGTCGCGTAGCTGATCATCGAGAAGAAATCCGACGCACCGAAGAACAACACGATGTTGGCGCGCGCGACGATCGGCGCGACCGGCCGGCCGAGCCAGTAGCCGACGATCGGCGGCCCGCCGGTTTGCGCCAGCCCGCTACAGAAGCCCGAGAGCCCACCAATGCCGACCGAAAGCCAGGCGTGGTCCTTGCCGCGATAGCGCCAGCCCGACAGCAGCAGAAGCAACAGCGCGGCGACGAAGCAGGAAATGATCCAGCGCGTGGTGACGGGCTCGAGCACGCTGAGGAAATAGGTGCCGACCGGAACACCGACCAGTGCGCCCAGCACGATCACGGCGGTCGCCTTGCGATCCGCCTTGCGCCACGCGTCGGGAAGTAGCGGCGCCGCTGCGACGAAATCGATGACGAGCAGCAGTGCGGCGACCAGCCGCGGCCCAGCGATGCTGCTCGCTAAGGGCATGAAGATCAGCGCCGAGCCGAAGCCGGAGAAGCCGCGCGCGGTGCCCGAAACGAAAGCGATGGCGCAGAGCGCCATCGCAATGGTGAGGCTGACGTCCTTTGGGAGGAAGTCTGTGAGGGTCATCCCCGCAAAACGCCGCCGGTCTTCTTCGTGACCTCGGCCACGACCTTCGTGGCCACGGCTTCGATCTCCTGGTCGGTCAGCGTCTTCTCGCGCGGCTGGATTGTCACCGCGATGCCGATCGACTTCTTGCCGTCGTCGATGCCCTTGCCCTCATAGACATCAAACACGTTGACACCGGTGATCAGCTTCTTGTCGACGCCTTGCGCCGCGCGCACGATGTCGCCCGCCTTCACGGTGCGGTCGACGATGAACGCGAAATCGCGCGACACCGGCTGGAACGCCGACAGCTCGATCACGGGTTTGGCGCGGGTCGGCTTCTTCTTGGCCTCGGGGACGCGGTCAAGGATCACCTCGAACACCATCAGCGGGCCGTCGGCGCCGAGCACCTCCAGCGCGCGCGGATGCATCTCGCCGAAATAGCCGAGCACATTCTGCGGGCCGATCTGGATCGTGCCGGAGCGGCCCGGATGCAGCCAGCCGGGACCACCGGCGATGATCTGAAGCGCCTGCATCGGCGCGCCGGCTGCAGCCAGTACCCCGAGCGCATCGGCCTTGGCGTCAAACACATCAGCCTGCGCCGAACCCGACCAGTGCCGGCCGAGACCTTCCGACGACGCAAAGCCGCGGCGGACGCCACTTGCGGCCATGAACTGATCCTGCGGGCGGTCGCCCTTGAAGATCTGACCGACCTCGAACAGCGCGACATCGCCAAAGCCGCGATCGGCATTGGCCTGTGCCGCTGCGACCAGGCCCGGCATCAGGCTCGGCCGCATGTCGGAGAGGTCCGCCGCGATCGGGTTGGCCACTTCGAGTTCGCGCTGGCCGCCGCCGAACAGCTCGGCCGCAGACTTCGTGATGAACGACCAGGTCACGGCCTCGGTGATGCCGCGACTCGCCAGCGCGCGCCTGGCGCGGCGGGTGCGAAGCTGGAGCGGCGTCAGCACCGGCTTGCGCGCGTCCTCGCCGCGCTCGAACGGCGTCATCGGCACCTTGTCGACGCCGTAGATGCGGACGACTTCCTCGACGATGTCGGCCTTGCCGTGAACGTCGGTGCGCCACGACGGCACCGCGACCTTCACCACCGGACCCGGGCCCGCCATCATGAAGCCGAGATGGGACAGGATGCGCTTCATCTCGACCTGCGGCACCTCGATGCCGGACAGCCGCTTCACCTCGGTGAGCGGGAAATCGATCACGCGGTCGTCGCCGAAGGCTTTTCCGACCACGACGTTCTCCGACGGCGTGCCGCCGCACAGCTCCATCACGAGCTTGGTCGTGAGCTCCAGCCCCGGTACCATGAAGGCCGGATCGACGCCGCGCTCGAAGCGATAGCGTGCATCCGAATTGATGCCGAGCTTGCGGCCGGTCTGGGCGATATTGATCTCGTTCCACAGCGCCGATTCGATCAGCACGTCGGTGGTATTCTCGTCGCAGCCCGAAGCTTCGCCGCCCATGATGCCGGCAAGCGATTCGACGCCGTGCTCATCCGCGATCACGCAGATGTTGGAGTCGAGATTGTAGGTGCGGCCGTCGAGCGCGAGCAGCGCATCGCCGTCGCGGGCGCGGCGTACCACGAGATTGCCTTTGACCTTCTTGGCATCGAACACGTGCAGCGGCCGCGCACGGTCGTAGGTCATGAAGTTGGTGATGTCGACGAGCGCGTTGATCGGGCGCAGCCCGATCGCGGTCAGCCGCTTCTGCAGCCATTCCGGTGACGGACCATTTTTCACGCCGCGCACGAGGCGCAGGGCAAAACCGGGGCACAGCGTGGCGTCCTCGACCGTGACCGTCACCGGGCAGGGGAATTCGCCCTTGATCGCCTTGATGGAGGGATCCCTGAACTTGCCCATGTCGGCGGCAGCAAGATCGCGCGCGATGCCGTGCACGCCGGTGCAGTCCTGCCGGTTCGGCGTCAGGTTGATCTCGATGACGGGATCGCCGAGTGCGGCCCATTCGGCGTAAGCAGCGCCGATCGGCGCGTCCGCCGGCAATTCCATGATGCCATCATGGTCGTTGGAGATTTGCAGCTCAGCCGCCGAGCACAGCATGCCGCGGCTCTCGACACCGCGGATGGTGCCGACACCCAGCGTGATGTCCTTGCCGGGAATGTAGGTGCCGGGCGGCGAGAACACACTGACGAGACCCGCGCGCGCATTCGGCGCGCCGCACACGACCTGCACGGGCGCAGCGCTGCCACCGGTGTCGACCATGCAGACCCGCAGCCGATCCGCATTCGGATGCTGCTCGGCCGAGATCACCTTCGCGATGGTGAAGGGCTTGAGCGCCTTCGCCTTGTCCTCGATGTTCTCGACCTCGAGCCCGATCATGGTGAGCTTGTCGGCGAGCTTTTCCAGCGGCTCGTCGGTGTCGAGATGATCCTTCAGCCAGGAGAGAGTGAATTTCACGAGCTCAGCCCTCCCGCGAGCGTGGGCACTTCGAGCGGCTTGAAGCCGTAATTGGAGAGCCACCGGACGTCGCTGTCGAACAGCTGGCGGAGATCGGCGATGCCGTATTTCAGCATGGCGATGCGGTCGATACCCATGCCCCAGGCAAAGCCCTGGTACTCATCGGGATCGATGCCGCATGCGCGCAGCACGTTCGGATGCACCATGCCGCAGCCGAGAATCTCGAGCCAGTCCTCGCCTTCGCCGAAGCGGATCTCGCCCTTGTCGCGGCGGCACTGGATGTCGACTTCCAGCGACGGCTCTGTGAACGGGAAGAACGAGGGGCGGAAGCGCATATTGATGTGGTCGACCTCGAAGAACGCCTTGCAGAACTCGTGCAAGATCCATTTGAGGTGGCCGAGATGCGAGTGCTTGTCGATGACGAGCCCTTCGACCTGATGGAACTGCGGCGTGTGGGTCGCGTCCGAATCGATGCGGTAGGTGCGGCCCGGGCAGATCACGCGGATCGGCGGCTTCTGGCTCAGCATGGTGCGCACCTGCACCGGCGAGGTGTGGGTGCGGAGCAGCATGCGCGAGCCGTCCTCCTTCGGATGGAAGAAGAAGGTGTCGTGCATCTCGCGCGCGGGATGGCCTTCGGGGAAGTTCAGCTTGGTGAAATTGTAGTCGTCGGTCTCGATGTCAGGACCTTCGGCGACCGAGAAACCCATGTCGGCGAAGATCGTGCTCAGCTCGTCCCAGACCTGGCTCAGCGGGTGGATGCGGCCGGCATCAGTCGGCGCATCGCGCAGCGGCAGCGTGACATCGATGGTCTCGGCCGCGAGCCGCGCATCGAGCGCTGCCGATTTCAGAAGATCACGCCGTGCGGCAAGCGCCTGCGTGACCTCGTCCTTGGCCTGGTTGATCGCCGCGCCTTGCGTCTTGCGCTCGTCCGGCGACATCTTGCCGAGCGTTGCGAGCAATGCAGAGATCGAGCCCTTCTTGCCGAGGGATGCGACACGGACGGCTTCAAGCGCGGCTTCGTCGCCGGCGGCAGCGATTTGCGCGAGGATGGATTGGACGAGACTGGCGAGGTCGGACACGATCGGATCCTTCAAACTTGCAAAAGGCTGCCGGGTTGTGGCCGCAGCCGGGCCGGAACGTCAAGCCGTATGGAGTGCGGGAACGGCCGGGGACTTGAACCGTATGGACATGGCTGGCACCAATCTGATGTCGAAGGAGACGATGATGCGTTTGCGATCCTGCGTGGCCGGCCTGGTCCTGGTTCTCTTCGGAAGCGTGGCTCACGCCGCGGAGGAATGCCCGGCCAAGTCGAATGCGATGGACGACATCATCGCCGTCCTCAACACAGCGCCCAGCTGTGACCGCGCCATGAAGCTGTTCGAGGCCTGCGAATACGGCGCCAGCGGCGACGTCCAGTTCGGTGAGATCGTCGAGAAGAAGTGCGAGGCTGATTTTATCGGCCGGCTCAAGCCGTCGCAGAAGCTTCGCTATCAGCGCGAGTTGCGGGTCTGCGACGGGAAATACCGGAACAAGTCCGGCACCATGTATATCTCGTTCGCGGCCTTCTGCCGGGCGAAGGTCGCCCAGCGTTACTCGCAAAGAGCGCTGAAGGCCGGCGGAGCCGGCCGTTAGCGCGGCCTTGCTCAGGCAGCGAGAGCAGCTTTGGCCTTCTCGGCGATCAGCTGGAACGACACCGGTTCGTTGATCGCGAGATCCGACAGCACCTTGCGGTCCACGGTGATGCCCGACTTGGCCAGGCCGTCGATAAATCGGCTGTAGGTCAGGCCGAACGGACGCACGGCGGCGTTGAGACGCTGGATCCAGAGCGCTCGGAACGTCCGCTTCTTGCGCTTGCGGTCGCGAAAGGCGTACTGCAGGGCCTTGTCGACGGCCGGCTTGGCGGTGCGGATCGTGTTCTTGCGGCGGCCACGGAAACCCTTGGCGGCCTTGTAGACTTTCTTGTGCTTGGCGTGGGCGGTCACACCGCGTTTGACGCGAGACATGACAAAATCCTTCAGAGATGACTTGGTTTTTCGGATCGCCGCGCAAAACGCGGCGCAGGTGGCAGTGATCGTGGACGCGGTCAGGCGTTCGGCAAGAAGTACTTCTTGACGTTGTCGCCGTCGGTCTTGAACAGCACGCGGGTGCCGCGAAGCTGACGGATCTGCTTCTTCGTCCGCTTGATCATGCCGTGACGCTTGCCGCTCTGGGCGTGCATCACTTTGCCGGTGGCAGTCACCTTGAAGCGCTTTTTAGCGCCCGATTTGGTCTTCAGCTTGGGCATTTTGCTCTCCTATGGCCATAACAGAATGCCGCCCGCGAAGGCGGCTGGCCGTCTAAAATGCTCGTTAGAGCGTTGATTGTGCTCAGGTTTTGCGAACTAGCGCGAAACCCGCACGGACACCGCCACGGCAGCCCTTAAATCAGCCGGGCGATGAAGGCTGGGCTTATGGCAGAGAACAGGCGAATTGGCAACGATGAACCGGTGCAACCTGCCCGCCGACTATTCGGGGCTGGTACACTTGTGCAAGCCGTGTCGCCCGGAGCATGACCAAAGATGGCCTATTTTTCCCGATCGCTTTCGCCCTTGTTCGCCTTCTTCCGCCCGCGCCATCTGGCGCTGTTCGCCGTGCTTGCCACGGCCGCTGTCCCCTCCACCGCCGATGCCCGCGTCGGCGGCTATGACGGCGTCTGGAATGTCACATTCGCCACCACCCGGGGCAATTGCAGCTCTGGCTACAGCGTCCCCTTCACCGTCACCGGCAACCGGGTGTCGTCCGCCGGCGGCGGCCGGGTCTCGGGCTCGGTCAATCGGCGCGGTGTCGTCGCGGTCGAGGTTTCGGTCGGGGCCTCCCATGCCACCGGCGGCGGCCGGCTCTCCGGCGCAGCCGGGAACGGCGCGTGGAAGGGCATCATCTCCGGCGACCGCTGCAGCGGCACCTGGCAGGCGACGCGAAGCTGAAACACAAACGGCCCGCCGGAAATCCGGACGGGCCGTTGAACTCTCGAGACTGACGAAAACTGGCGTCAGCGCGGCGCCAGCACCATGACGACCTGACGGCCCTCGAACCGGGCATCCTGCTCGACCTTGGCGAGCTCGGCGACGTCGGTCTTGATCTTGTCCAGCAGCTTGGTGCCGATCTCCTGATGCGCCATTTCGCGGCCGCGATAGCGCAGGGTGATCTTGACCTTGTCGCCCTCTTCGAAGAACCGCAGCATCGCGCGCATCTTCACGTCATAGTCGTGATCGTCGATCATCGGCCGGAGCTTGATCTCCTTGATCTCGACGGTCTTCTGGCGCTTGCGGGCTTCGGCGGCTTTCTTCTGGGCGGAATACTTGTACTTCCCGTAGTCCATGATCTTGCAGACGGGAGGGCTGACATTTGGCGAAATCTCGACCAGATCCATGCCAGCTTCCTGGGCCATCCGGATGGCCATCATCGTCTCGACCGTGCCTTTGTTGTCACCGGTCTGATCGATCAGCTGGATTTGCGCATTGCGAATATCATCATTGATGCGCGGCCCGTCTTTGGCGGCTGGGGCCGGGGCTCTATTGGGACGGCGAATGGGTGGTTCTCCAAAGTTGTGAAAGGAAGCGGCTATTTTGAAGGAAGAAGCGTTTGCGGGCAAGCAAAGTCGCGTGTACGGGAAGCGAAAAACCCTCAAATGCGAGGCTTTTTGGTCACGCCTATCGGCACGGTGCTCGACATAGACACCTTGCTCCGGTTCCGCAAGCGTCCCAAAAGGACAGGGTTGATACCGGATTATGCCGTCGGACAGCTCAAACCGCACAACCAGAGTAAATGTTCCATGACCAACGCTGTTCCCGAAGCCGTGCTCGACTTCATCGAAATGGGCGAAGGCCCGTCGGTCCGCAAGATCGCGGTGCGCAGCCGCGCCGGAGCGGGCCCAGGCCTGGTTTGGCTCGGCGGCTTCAAATCAGACATGCAGGGCAGCAAGGCGGTGGCGCTGGATGGCTGGGCCGGAGAGCATGGCCGCGCCTCCGTCCGGTTCGACTATTCCGGCCATGGCGAATCCAGCGGCGATTTCGCTGACGGAACCATCGGTCGCTGGCTCGAGGATAGCGTCGCCGTGTTCGAGCGGTTCTGCACCGGCCCGCAGGTCCTGATCGGCTCCTCCATGGGCGGCTGGATGGCGCTGCTGCTCGCGCGCGAAATCAGGAAGCGGCAAGAAAAACAGCAAGCCAAGGCGTCTCTTGCGGGCCTCGTACTGATCGCCCCGGCGCCCGACTTCACCGAAGAGTTGATGTGGAAGACGTTTTCGCCCGAGGTGAAGAAAGAGATCGAGACCAAGGGGTTCTGGCTCCGGCCGTCCGAATATGGCGACGGCTCGCCCTATCCGATCACGCGGAACCTGATCGAGGAGGGCCGTAATCATCTCGTGCTTGGTAGCGCCATCGATCTCGGCTGTCCCGTCCGAATTCTCCAGGGCGCGCAGGACCCCGACGTGCCGTGGCAGCACGCGTTCGCGCTGACGCACCGCCTGCCGGCCGATGACGTCGTGCTCACCATGATCCAGGACGGCGATCACCGCCTGTCGCGCCCGCAAGACATCGCGCGCATTCTTGCCGCGGTGGCCGAGATCGGGTGAAGTGCTGCTCGGAATTCGATGTCATCATCCGCGAAGGCGGATGATCCAGTACGCTGCGGCGAGTGTGATTGAGCCGAGAAGCCGCGGCGTACTGGATGCCCCGCCTTCGCGGGGCATGACCGAGAATGATGAGGGAGACACGCCAATGACCACCACCGCCATGCTGCGCGCCTTCTGCGATGCCGTCGAACAGCGCAACGGCAAGGCCTTCGCGGACCTCTTCACCGAGGACGGCGTCTATCACGACGTGTTCTACGGCGCCTTCGCAGGCCGCGAAAGGATCGCCGCGATGGTCGACGACTGGTTCTATCGCACGGCGACCGATTTTCGCTGGGACATGCATAATCCCGTGTCCGACGGCACCACGCTCTATGCGCGCTATACTTTCAGCTACAGGTCAAACTTGCCGGAAGCGAACGGCGCGCGGGCGATGTTCGAGGGCGTCGCGATCATGACGCTGCGCGACGGCAAGATCCTTGGCTATCACGAGGTCGCCAATACCGCGCCGGCGCTTGTCGATCTGAAATTTGCACCGGAGCGGATAGCCAAGATCGTCGCTAAGCAGGGCACGGAGTTGAAGGCGCGGCCGGAGATGAAGCGGCATTTGGCCTGACAGCCGAGACCTACGGCGGCGGCTGCTTCGCTATCGGCTTGCGCTGCGCCAGTGCTGCCACCGTCGCGGTGCCGATCGGGCCCTGCTCGTCATAGAGCCAGCATTCGCCGATCGCGACGCCGTCGGTGGCCTGGTGGTTCACCACGTCGAAGCCGATCCAGTTCGTCACTGGCAGGCGGTGCAGATAGATTGTCACGTCGCTATTGATGTAGCCGAGCCCCTTGTCGCCGGCATTGGCAAACGGGCTCGCGAAATCGGCACCGGTGGCGACATGCACGAACGGCGTCATTGGCACGCCCGCGACGATCTCGCGCACCTCGCTCATCCACAGCCGGCGCGGTCCCAGCGAGCCCATATGGCCGACGATCGGCCGCGTCGTCCACTTGCCGTTCATGCCGAGCCGCGGATCGGTCGGCAGTGGAATGTCGGCCGGCTTCGGCACGTCCCAGTTCGGCGGCGACCAGACATTGCCGTCGGGGTTTTGAGTCCGCCGCAGCAGCTGGCACGAGGCGCGTGCCATGCTGACGCCGCCGGAGACAAACTCCGCCTCGATCACGCGGATGCGCATTCCGTCGCGTACCAGCCGCGTCGTCACCTCGATCGGCTTGTCGATGGTCGGCAGCCGGAACATGTCGACAGTCAGCCGCGCCGGCACGAATTCAGGCCCGGAGTGCCGCTCCTCGATCGCGAAGCCGAGCAGGCCGATGATGACGCGTCCGTGCAGCGATTTCGGATCCCACGGACCGTTCGCAACTTCCGTCGGATGGAATGTATCGCCGTCGCGGGTGAAGAAAGGCATGTTTGTCATGACGCGCGACCTTGAAGGAACGCGGGGGGAAATCAAGGGTGACGGGAGTGCGCGCGGTGGCCACAACAACCGCTGTCGTCGCCCGGCTTGACCGGGCGATCCAGTAGTCCGAAGCGGTCGTGATTGAATCGATGGGTTGCGGCGTACTGGATGCCCCGCCTTCGCGGGGCACGACACCGAGAGTTAGGAAGCGGTTTGCCATTCCTCGCGTACGCTTTCGTCGCGCTCGCTGGCAATCGCGCTCGTCTTCATCGCTGCAAATTCCTCACGCGACAACATCTGCCTCAGCGCCCACACCGCAGCCCCGCGCACCAGCGCGCTCTCATCGCCCAGCAATCGCCGCGCCTGCTCCGCCAGCGCCGCATCGCCGGAGTTGCCGATCGCGATCAGAACGTTGCGCAAGAAACGGTCGCGGCCGATGCGCTTGACCGGGGACTTCGTGAACAGCGCGCGAAACGCGGCGTCGTCGAGCTGCGCAAGCTCGGCGAGATCAGGCGCGCGCAGTTCCTCTCGTGCGGCGAGCTTTGCTTCACGGCCCTCCTGCGCAAACTTGTTCCAGGGGCAGGCGGCGAGGCAATCGTCGCAGCCATAGATGCGGTTGCCGATGGCCTTGCGAAACTCGCGCGGGATCGGTCCTTTGTTCTCGATTGTGAGGTAGGAGATGCAGCGGCGCGCATCGAGCTTGTAGGGCGCGGGGAATGCCGCGGTCGGGCAGATGTCGAGACACGCCTGGCACGAGCCGCAATGATCGATCTCGGCGCTGTCTCGCGGCAGTTCGAGCGTGGTGTAGATCGCGCCGAGAAACAGCCACGAGCCGAATTCGCGCGAGACAAGATTGGTGTGTTTGCCCTGCCAGCCCAGACGCGCGGCTTGCGCGAGCGGCTTCTCCATCACCGCCGCGGTGTCGACGAACACCTTGACCTCGCTTGGAGCGGTCGCGACCAGCCAGCGCGCCAGGGCCTTCAGGCGCTTCTTGATGAGGTCGTGATAGTCGTCGCCCTGCGCATAGACCGAGATCGCCGCGCGCGTGTGCTGCTGCAGGATCGCGAGCGGATCAGAGTCGGGACCATAGTTGACGCCCAGCATGATAACGCTGCGCACGTCCTGCCAGAGCCCGCGCGGATCGACGCGGCGCTCCGGCTGCGCGGCGAGCCAGTCCATGTCGCCATGGCCGCCCGAGGCGATGAATTCGAGAAAATGTCTGCCGGCGTTTTCGATCGTGCCCGGCTCGGTGATGCCGATGCAATCGAAGCCGAGCGCGCGCGCCTCGTGCTTCAACGCAGTCTTGAGATCAGACGGATCGGAGTTCAGAAATCCAGGTCCACGTAGGTCCGCGACGCCGGCACGCCGGCCAGCCATTCGCTCAGCAGCGGGCGGAACGACGGGCGGGATTTCACCCGCGCGTACCACGCCTTTGCCGCGTCGTCCTCGCTCCATGGCACGTCGCCCAGATAGTCGATCGCCGAGAGATGCGCCGCGGCGGCGAGATCCGCGTAAGTGAGCCGGTCGCCGGCAAGGAAGTTACGCGTCTGCGCCAGCCAGCCGATATAGGCCAGATGATAGCGCACATTGGCCTTCGCCGCGCGCATCACGTCGGCCGAGGGCGGGCCGCCGCCGTTCTCCTCGCTCATGAAGCGCTTGTAGATGCGCTCGGTGACGAGCGGGTGCGAGACTTCCTCGAAGAATTTTTCGTTGAACCAGGCCATCAGCCGGCGCACCTCGACACGCTCGGCGATCGACTCCGGCATCAGCCGCTTGGGCCCCAACGCGGCGCCATAGGCCTCGTCGAGATACTCCGCGATGATGGCCGCGCCCGGAATCGGGGACTGTTCGTCGTCCACCAGGACCGGCGTGGTGCCGGCTGCATTGAGCAGCAGAAATGCCTCGCGCCGTTCCCAGCTGCGTTCCTCGGCCAGCTTCAGCTCGAGCCCGTATTCGCCCGCGATCAGGCGGATGAAACGCGAATGCGGACAGAACGGATGATGGAACAGCGTAAACATGAAGCCTTTGACTATTTGATGGTGCTTAAGAATCCATCAATGTTTGTGCGGCGCCACACTAGTCTTTCAAAACCGCGAAGCAAGGGCGTGGTGGCCCATTTTGCGATTGCAGCAAAGAGGCGAATAGGCGAGAAGAGCCCCGCTTTTCCAGCGGAAATGGACCGTAAATATGTCAGATACAATACGGGCAGTGATCCTCGGCATCATCGAGGGTGTGACCGAGTTCCTTCCCGTTTCCTCGACCGGCCACCTCCTGCTTGCGGAGCGTTTCTTCGGCCTCGGCGAGGGTGCCTTCTGGGATTCGTTTACCGTTCTGATCCAGCTCGGCGCGATCCTCGCGATCGTCGTGTTGTACTTCAAGAAATTGTGGGACGTCGCGATCGGCATGTTCACCGGCGACGCCTATGCGCGCCGCTTCGTGATCGGCGTGCTGGTGGCATTCCTGCCCGCGGTCGTCGTTGGTCTCGTCGCCGGCAAATACATCAAGAGCATGCTGTTCAATCCGTGGGTGGTGTGCTTCTCGCTGATCGTCGGCGGCGCCATCCTGTTGTGGGTCGATCGACTTGATCTCAAGGTGCGCGAGCGTGACGCCACCAAATTTCCGCTGCTGATGTATCTTTATATCGGCATCGCGCAGTGCATCGCGATGATCCCGGGCGTGTCGCGCTCCGGTGCCAGCATCGTCGCCGCGATGTTTCTGGGCGCCGACAAGCGCGCGGCGGCGGAGTTCTCGTTCTTCCTCGCCATCCCCACCATGATCGGCGCGTTCGCCTACGATTTCTACAAGAACCGCTCCGAGATGACGATGGACCACATGGGCATCGTTGCGATCGGCTTCGTGGTGTCGTTCATCACCGCGATCATCGTGGTGAAGAGCTTCCTGGAATACGTCACCCGCCATGGCTTCGTGGTGTTCGCCTGGTGGCGCGTCATCGTCGGCACGCTCGGCCTGATCGCGCTGGCGCTCGGCCATTAACCATTGAAAACTCGCTGACGCCCCTCAACGTAAAATAAGCTTTTGACCGGTAGGCAGTTTCCAACGCAGTGCTGTGCACGCCCTGCAGAGGAGCTGAACGATGACCCTCGTCAGCGGCTGGGGGCGCTTCCCGGTCGTCGATAGCGATGTGCTGCGGCCGCGGTCGTTTGAGGCCGTGGGCGAAGCTGTCGGCATGGGCGGTGCTGTGGCCCGGGGCAACGGCCGCGCCTATGGCGACGCCGGTATCGGCGCCATCCGGACCGTTGGGATGACCGGGTTCGACCGGGTCAGGTCGTTCGATCCGGCAACCGGGCGCATCCGGTTGGAGGCCGGCGTGCTGCTGTCGGACCTGATCGACACGTTTGGCCCGCGCGGCTTCCTGCCCTTCGTCGTGCCGGGCACGCGGTTCGTCTCGGTCGGTGGCGCCATTGCCGCCGACGTGCATGGCAAGAACCATCATTGCGAGGGCGGCTTCGGCCGTTATGTCGACAGCATTCTGCTGCGCACCGGGCAGGGCGACACCATCGAGGTCTCGCGCGAGCAGAATTCGGATGCCTTCTTCGCGACCATCGGCGGCATGGGCCTGACCGGCATCATCCTCGAAGCCACGATGCGGCTGCGCACCGTTGCGACCGGCTGGATCCGCGAGCGGATCATCTCCGCATCCGATCTCGATGCCGCCATGCGCGCGCTCGATGCGGGCGATTCCGCAACCTATTCGGTGGCGTGGATCGATTGCGCTGCGCGCGGCAGCGACCTCGGCCGCGCGCTGATCTATCTCGGCGAGCACGCAGGCGCCGACGAGCTCGCCGAAGGCGCCGTTCGATTTCCCGTCGGCAGGAATCCCGGGCTCGCCGTGCCCGTTGACCTGCCGTCGATCACGCTCAACCGTCACAGCATCCGTGCCTTCAACGAGCTCTACTATCGCCTGGGTGCAAGGCGCGCCGGCGGCAGCCATGTGGTCTCGCTCTATCCGTATTTCTTTCCGCTCGACAGCATCGCCGACTGGAACCGCATCTATGGACGGCGCGGCTTCCTCCAGCATCAATGCGTGCTTCCGGAGCAGGGCGCGCGCGAGGTGCTCGGCGAGATCCTCGACCGGGTCTCGAAGCGCGGCGATGCGTCGTTCCTCGCGGTGCTGAAGAAGCTCGGCCAGGGCGACGGCATCCTGTCGTTTCCGCTGCCGGGCTACACGCTGGCGCTGGATTTCCCGGTGAAGGGCGACATCCTGAATTTCCTCGACGAGATCGACCGCCTCGTCGTCGCGGCCGGCGGCAGGCTTTATCTCGCAAAAGACGCGCGGCAGTCGCGCGCGACCTTCGAGGCCGGCTATCCAGCTTTGCAACGTTTCAACGCGATCCGAAAATCGCTCGATCCCTCGGGCAACATCCGCTCAAAACTTTCGCAGCGTTTATTTGATGAGGTTTAAGCCATGACGTCGCGCAAGACTGTATTGGTGCTCGGGGGCTCGTCCGACATCGGCCGCGCCGCCGCGCGCGCCTTTGCCAAAGCGGGATACGATGTCGCCCTCGCCGGGCGCGACGTCGCCGCGCTGGAGCCCGACGTTGCCGATCTGCACGCCCGCTACAACATCGACGCCAGCACGCTGAAGTTCGACGTGCTCGACACCGCCTCGTTCGACGGCTTTGTCGGCGGCCTGCCGACTTTGCCCGATGTCGTCATCTCGATCGTCGGCTTGCTGGGCGTGCAGGAGAATGCAGAAAGCGACCTCGCTCACGCCACCACGATCATGCGCTCGAACTATGAGGGGCCGTCGCTGATCCTCGGCCTGTTCGCGGAGAAGTTTCTGGCGCGCGGCAATGGCACCATCGTCGGCGTGTCATCTGTCGCCGGCGATCGCGGACGGTCCTCGAACTATGTCTACGGCTCGGCCAAGGCCGGTTTCTCTGCATTCCTGTCGGGCCTGCGCGGCCGCGCCAGCCGTGGCGGCGTGCACGTGGTCACGGTGAAGCCCGGCTTCGTCCGCACCAAAATGACGGAAGGCATGAAGCTGATCGGCCCGCTGACTGTTGAGGCCCCCGTGGTGGGCGATGCGATTCTCGCAGCCGTCGAGAAGAAGACCGACATTGTCTATGTCAGCGGCAAATGGCGCTTCGTGATGTTCATCATCAAGGCGCTGCCGGAAGCGGTGTTCAAGAAGCTGAAGTTTTGAGGTCTACGCGCTCTTGCGCTGGAATTGCCCTGCCGCGCGAAAACGCCAGAGATATTGCGGGGCGATCGCTTCCAGCGAATCGGCTGGGATGCCGAGGCCTTCCAGCGTCAGCCCAGCGGCCTTTGCCGTATCCGACACCACATTGTCGCGCGCGAGCAGCGTGACCTGATCCGGCGTCAGCTTCAGCGCGCCCGGCGCGTATTGCAGGAAGTTGGCCTGGAAGCGGGCAAAGCCGAACGGCAGCGGGATCAGCGCGGGCTTGCGGTCGGCGATGACCAGAATGGCCTCGATGATCTCGCGCATGGTCAGCACTTCCGGCCCGCCGAGCTCGTAGGTGGCGCCCGCCTTGGCCTTGCCGTCGACGGCATCCGCAATCGCGGTCGCGACGTCGCCGACATAGACCGGCTGCATCTTCGTATCGCCGCCGATCAGCGGCAGCACCGGCGACATCCGCGCCAGCGACGCGAAGCGGTTGGTGAACTGGTCCTCGGGTCCGAATATCACGGAGGGACGGAAGATCGTCGCCGTCGGAACCGCAGCCATTACCGCGGCCTCGCCGGCCGCCTTTGCCTTGGCATAGTGCGAGGGCGATTCCGCATCGGCGCCGATCGCCGAGACATGCACCAGCCGCGCGCCAGCAGCCGCGGCCGCCTTGGCGACGGTCTCGGCGCCCTTGGCCTGCACGGCGTCAAAGCTCTGCGCGCCGCCCTCGGTGAGGATGCCGACCAGATTGATCACGACATGCGAATCACGCACCGCCGCCTCGACCGAGGCCGGATAGCGCAGGTTGGCCTGAATGGTGTGGACCTGGCCGACCTTGCCGGAGGGCTGGAGGAAGCCCGCCAGCTCCGGCCGCCGCACCGCGACCCGGACCCGGTAATCGCGCCGGCACAGCGCCCGGACGACATTCCGGCCCAAAAACCCCGATCCGCCGAAAACCGTGACGAGAGTTTCCAGATTCGATGCCATGGGAGCCATTCCTGGGGTCCAATCCTGCGGGAAGAGTGTGTCTTGTCAGGCTTGTATCGGGCCGGTTTGCGATGCGCAATCCGCAACCCCAAACCTGGGTCAAGCATGAATTGACAACCGCGTCACCGAACCGTAGTAACCGCCTCCGTGCCCCAAACGGCATGCCCAGGTGGTGGAATTGGTAGACGCGCTGGCTTCAGGTGCCAGTGGCTTAACGGCCGTGAAGGTTCGAGTCCTTTCCTGGGCACCATTTTACGGGATTTGGTTCCCAAGTAGACCTGCTTCCAATCGGTGGAGGTAGCCGGGCGGCGATCCAGCTATTGCCCGCCGCGAAATCCCTGAGCCGGCTAAATCGGCCCGCCCGCGCTCAGACCACACTCCTCCCAGCCCGCTCCGCCACCGATTTCTGCACAAAATACATCGCGACCAGGGTGATGATCGTCGTCGTGACGACGACGTAGCCGATCCGCTCGAAATGGAGCAGCGAGCCGTCCGGTTGTTGCGAGATGATCGCAGCCGCGAGCACCGAGCCGAGCCCGCCGGAGAGCTGCTGGAGTGATGCGCTGACCGCGCTGAACGATCCGCGCTGGCTTTGGTCGGGGATCGCCGACATCAGCGCCTGCGACGGGATCATGCGCGAGAAGATGCCGACGAACATCAGCACGTTGACGGTGATCGCGGTCGCGAGCGAGACGTGGCCGAGATGGGTGTAGATCAGCACCATGATGATGGTCATCACGCAGCCGAACACGAAGGTCGGATATTTGCCGAAGGCGTCGCTGGCGCGGCCGACCAGCGGTCCCGTGACGATGCTGAACAGGCCGGAGACGAGATAGATCGTCGGCAGATGCACGATGTCGATGCCAATATTGTTCACGGTGAAGGCGCTGGAGTACGGCATCAGCATGTACCCGCCGGTCGCAAGCAGCGTCGTCACGGCGAATGCCAGCGTGTAGCGCGGCTCTCCGATCGTCGCGACCAGATGGTGGAACGGGTTCTTGTCCTGCTTCAGTTTCAGATGCGCGTCGACCGGCTCCATGGCGAAGGCGATGACGGCGATCGTCACGATCGACAGGCCGACGATCGCAAAGAAGCAGACATGCCAGCTCCAGTGATTGGCGAGAAACAGGCCGGCCGGAACGCCGAGCACCTGGCTCGCGGCGAATGCGGTCTGCACGAATCCCATCACCCGGCCGCGCAGATGCAGCGGAAACAGATCGGTGACGATGGCGAGCACGACCGAGCCGATTACGCCACCGAACAATCCGGTCACGATCCTGCCGAGCAGCAGCACATGGTAGTTCTGCGCCATCGCGCAGAGCAGGGTGCCGAGCGTGAAGCCGACATAGAAGAACAACAGCAGGCGCTTGCGATCAAAGCGATCGGCAAAGCCGGCGGCCAGAATACCCGAAGCTCCCGCGCTGAACGCGTAGGCCGAGACCGCGACGCCGAATTGCCCGGCCGTGATGTCGAGCGAGGGCATCAGGATGGCGCCGAGCGGCGACATGATGATGAAATCGAGAATGATCGTGAACTGCGCAAACGCGAGCAGCGCGACGAGCAGTGACTGGTAGCGCGTAAAGCCGCGCGGGCGGTCCTGTTGATCGTCGAGAGGCGCAGCGAGCGTCTGTTCGGTCATGACATCTCATTCGTGGCGGACGGGGGCGCGAGAGCTTGCAACAGATGGGGTCGGCCGGGACGAATTCCACGGGGCGCAGGGCGCTAGTTCCGCTGGCATACGAAGCGCGCGCCGGATTGTGGGATCCGTGCAACAGCCTGACGGGCCAAGAAGCGCTGGCCCCGTCCGCCGGCAGCGGAAGCGCGTCCTTTTCCGGCCGAATTAAGCCGCCTTTAGCGAATGGGACCTTAGGCTCGTGGCCGTCCATTTTCCTGCTCCCCGGCCGAATGCCGGTCATGTTGCGGTAAGTCAGAGCGTTTTCGGATGGAGCAGCCCGTCTGGCAGTACGATCGAAGTGAGGCCGCACCGCAGGCCACGGCGGCGCCTGCCCGCGCGCTCGTGATCGATCTCGAAGGCGCGCTGCTGCGCTCGGAACTGCTGATGGAAGCGCTGTTCTCGAGCCCCGGCCGCATGCTGGCCCGCTTCGGCGCGGGCGGACGCCCGGGCATGGCGGCGCTCACGGATATTCTGGCGCGGGCCGAAATCGACTATGCCCATCTGCCCTATGACACCGATGTGCTGAACCAGGCGCTGGCCGCGCGGGCGCGGGGCGAGAAGATCTATCTCGTCGCCGGGCGCTTCGCCGATCATGCCGCCGGCATCGCGGCGCATCTCGGCTTCGACGGCGTCGTTGCGCCAGACGATCTTGCCGCGGGCGATCATCTGCCGTTCGATCGCGCCTCCATTGAGCGCATCGAGAACCGCAGCGACAGCCGCGCGAGTTGGAAGACCTCTAGTTGGAAGACCTCTAGTTGGAAGACCTGGGCGAAGGCGCTGCGGGTCTATCAATATGCCAAGAACACGTTGGTGTTCGTACCTGTTATCACCGCGCATCAGATGAACCTTGCGACGCTCGGCACCACGCTGCTGGCGTTCTTCGCGTTCTCGGCCTGTGCATCGGGCGCCTATCTGATGAACGATCTGCTCGATCTCGCGGCCGACCGCCAGCATCCGACCAAGCGCCATCGCGCGCTCGCGGCGGGCGATTTGCCGATCTCGTCCGCGCTGCTTGCGATCCCCGCGCTGTGGGCTTTCGCGGTTGCCGCCAGCCTCTGCATCTCTGCCACCTTCCTCGGCGTGCTCGCGATCTATCTCGCCACCACCATCGCCTATTCGCTGGCGCTCAAGCGCAAGATGCTGGTCGACGTGGTGACGCTCGCAGGCCTCTACTCCTTGCGCATCGGCGCGGGCGCCGTTGCGGCCGGCGTGATGCTGTCGGAATGGCTGATGATCTTCTCGCTGTTCGTGTTCACCTCGCTGGCGCTGATCAAGCGCTTCAGCGAGCTCAGCATGCGCGAGGGCGCGGGCCTCGCCGATCCCTCCAACCGCGACTACCGCATCACCGATCTGCAAATCATCGCCGCCATGGCCGCCGCGAGTGCCATGAATGCAGTCACCGTGTTTGCGCTCTATTTGTCGTCCTCGGCGGTGACGCCTCTCTATAGCCGCCCCTGGATGCTGTGGCTGCTCGCGCCCTTGCTGCTGTACTGGTTCGGCCGCGCCCTAATGATCGCGCATCGCCGCGAGATGCCCGACGATCCCATCATCTACGCCTTCCGCGATGGCGCCAGCCGCACCACCGTGGCGGCGATGGTCTGCATCATGCTAGCGGCGATCTGACCCGGCTCGCATCCGGCGCTTGCGCGGCCCGTCCGCAGTGGATACATCGCGGGCAATCCCGACTAACCTATGATGAAAACGCTATCGATTCGATTGAGGGTTTGAAACGCCATGACCGTACGCCTGCATCGCGGCGACCTGCCTGACCTCACACGCTACACCGGAGCTGTGGCGATCGACACCGAGACCATGGGGCTGAACCCGCATCGCGACCGGCTCTGCGTGGTCCAGCTTTCGCCCGGCGACGGCAGCGCCGACGTGGTGCAGATCCCCAAGGGCCACACCGACGCGCCGAACCTGAAGGCGCTGCTGGCCAATCCCGCCATCACCAAGATCTTCCATTTTGCGCGGTTCGACGTCGCGGTGCTGTACCAGACGTTCGGCGTGATGACGGGGCCGATCTACTGCACCAAGATCGCCTCCCGCCTGACCCGCACCTATACCGATCGCCACGGCCTCAAGGACCTCGTCCGCGAGGTGCTCAATGTCGACCTCTCCAAGCAGCAGCAATCCAGCGATTGGGGTTCCGACAGCCTGACCGAGCCGCAGCTCGCCTACGCCGCCTCCGACGTGCTGCATCTGCACGGCTTGCGCGAGCGGCTGGATGCCATGCTGGTCCGGGAGGGCCGCACCGCGCTGGCCAAGGCCTGTTTCGACTTCCTGCCGACCCGCGCCCTGCTCGACCTCCAGGGCTGGGAGGAAGAGGACATTTTCGCGCATTCCTGACCCTTCCGGCGCCGGCCAGGCTGCGGCGATCGCCCCGTTTCGGACACTTTCGTAACGGCCTGTCGCGGGCTGCATATTCCTGAGGTCGCGGGTACAATGGGGCACCCTCGATCGGAGCTTTCGACTGAACACGGCAAGCGACGCCCCTGGAGTACCGGTGAACTCGGCCCAGTTCTCAACCTACGACGCCGCGCTTGCGGCGAAGTTTGCCAGCGCGGCGCGCCACAGCCGCGTGGTGCGGATTCTGCGTGTCGCGGTGCCGGTGACGGTGGTTGTGGCCATGGCCTCGATCGTCGCCGTCTCGACCTTCCTCAACCCCTTCAAGATTCCTTTGAAGCTCGATTCCGGAAATCTCGTGGTGACGGGCACCAAGATCACGATGGAATCGCCGCATATGTCCGGCTTCACGCCGGACCAGCGGCCCTATGAGCTCTGGGCCAAGACCGCGACGCAGGACATCACCGATCCCGATCATGTCGATCTTACGGATCTGCGCGCGAAGGTCCTGATGGAGGATCAATCGCTCCTGTTCCTCGATGCCCGCACCGGCCGGTTCGACAACAAGCAACAGCAGCTCGACCTGCACAAGGACATCTTCCTGCGCACCTCGACCGGCTATGAGGCGCGGCTGAACTCGGCCTTCGTCGACATGGCCAAGGGCACGGTCTCGTCGGACGAGCATGTCGACGTCAAGCTCACCAACGGCACGCTCACCGCCGACCGTCTGCGCATTACCGAAGGCGGCGACGTCATTCGCTTCGAGGGCAATGTCGTGATGCATCTGGACAAGATCAGCACGGATGACGCCGCGGCTGCGCCTGTCGAACAGCCGGCGCCGCCGCCGAAGTCAAAGAACAAGTCTGCGAATTCAAAATGATTTTCATGGCCGATTTTTTCCCGCGCAACCAGGACAAGCGGCGCGCCGCAGTCCGCGCAGTCGCGTTTGTCGTCGGCGTCGCGCTGACTGCGACGGGTGCAGCGTTCGCACAGAGCACGATGCAGGGCGTTCCTAACGCGATGCAGGGTTTTTCGCAGAACCGCGACCAGCCGATCCAGATCGATGCCGCCACGCTCGAGATGCGCGACAAGAAGAAGGAGGCGACCTTCTCCGGCAATGTGAAGGTCGTGCAGGGCGACACCACCATGACCTCGAAGACGCTGGTGGTGTTCTACGAATCGGGTGGCGACAAGCCGGCCGCACCTGCGCAAGCCGCGCCCGCAAAGGGCGCGAAGGCGGCTCCGATACAGTCGGCGACGCCGGGACCCGGCGGCGCCTCGTCGATCAAGCGGCTGGAAGCGCGCGGCAATGTCGTGGTCACGCAGAAGGATCAGGTGGTGACCGGCGATACCGCCGTATTCGACACCAAGACCAACCTCATCACCATGCTCGGCGGCTCGGGCGGCCAGGTGGTCCTGACCCAGTGCCAGAACGTGCTGCGCGGCGACCGTCTCCTGGTCGACATGACCACCGGCGTCTCGCGCGTGGAGTCCGAGAGCGGCAGGGTGCAGGGCCTGTTCGTTCAGTCCAAGGAGGGACAGAACGGCAAATGCGGGACGCCCGCGACCCCTGGCTCCGGCCCCGCAGTCCCTTCGTTAATTCCGGGTAAGCCTAAGTAAATCAAAGGGTTATTTAATAATTTGCCGCCGCGAGGTTGAAGCCGGCCCGACAAGACTGTATCTACCGCAACGGGCTTTCGAAGCGGGGTCCGCCGCTTAATCGGGGTGTTTCACTGGGCATGAGACATCCTTTCACTCATGCTGCGTCGGCGAATCGCTCCGATGCGGCGGATCGCGCACGTCACCCGGGCAGGACTACCGTGAAAGGCTTGAGACAGGCGGGGATGGTCGATTTATTCAGCATGTTCCGTCGGCGCCCCGCCAAGCGCGGCCGGCCAGGATTTGCGCGTCAGGACATCACCGCGCTGACCGATAGCGTCGGCGGCCTCCTGACCAGCCCGGTGCGGGACGCGCCGCCGATCGCCCGTGACCAGCCCGCTCAGGCACCGGACCCGTATGGTGTCGAGGCGCCGTCGCGGTCGCGCCAGCCGGCGGCTCCGCCTCCCCAGGCCAAAGCCAAGTCCAGTGCCAAGACCAACGGCACGGGCGGTCCGCAGCTTTTGAAGCGGCCGGGATTCCTGGCTGTGCATAGCGTGGAAAAGAGTTTCGGCAGCCGCCAGGTCGTGCGCGGCGTCAGCATCTATGTGCGGCGCGGCGAAGCGGTCGGCCTGCTCGGTCCGAACGGCGCCGGCAAGACCACCGTGTTCTACATGATCACCGGCCTGATCAAGCCCGATCGCGGCGCGATCGAGCTCGACGGCCACGACGTCACGAAGCTGCCGATGTACCAGCGCGCGCGGCTCGGCATCGGCTATCTGCCGCAGGAAGCCTCGATCTTCCGCGGCCTCACCGTGGAACAGAACATTCGCGCCGTGCTTGAAGTGGTCGAGCCCTCGCGCAAGAAGCGCGAGCAACAGCTCGATGCGCTGCTCGACGAATTCAACATCACGCGCCTGCGTAAATCGCCGTCGATTGCGCTGTCAGGCGGTGAGCGTCGCCGCGTCGAGATCGCGCGCGCGCTGGCGACACGCCCGAACTACATGCTGCTCGACGAACCCTTCGCCGGCATCGATCCGATCGCGGTGGGCGACATCCAGGACCTCGTCCGCCATCTCACCAACCGCGGCATCGGCGTGCTCATCACCGACCACAATGTCCGCGAGACGCTCGGCCTCACCGACCGCGCCTATATCGTCTATGCCGGTGAAATCTTGACCGAGGGCAACCCGGATGAGATCGTCAATAATCCGGACGTCAGGCGCCTTTACCTCGGCGAGGAATTCCGCCTCTAGCCCTTTTTTCCAATTCGTCAAGGCGTGTACATCGGGCGTGGACTAGGATAAGCAAAAATCGGACCAACTTTTAGGGATCGGTTCTTGCTTCATGGCGCTTACGCAGAGATTAGAGTTCCGGCAATCGCAGTCGCTGGTCATGACGCCGCAGTTGATGCAGGCGATCAAGCTGCTGCAATTGTCCAATCTCGATCTCACGACTTTCGTCGAGGAAGAGCTCGAGCGTAACCCGCTGCTGGAACGGGCCAATGACGAGCCGCCCGCGGGCGAAGCCCAGGCGGAGGCCGGCCAGTTCAACGATTCCGACGGTGGCCACAATGACGAGCCGGGCGGCGGTCCCGGCGAGGCCTTCGAGCCCGGCCAGGAAGAATGGATGAGCAAGGATCTCGGCACCCGCGCCGAGATCGAGCAGACCCTGGACACGGGCCTGGACAACGTCTTTTCCGAGGAACCTGCCGAGGCAGCGGCGCGCAACGCGCAGGACGCGGCGCCGACCACCTATACCGAATGGGGCGGCGGCGCCTCCGGGGACGAGAACTACAATCTCGAAGCCTTCGTCGCCGCCGAAATGACCCTCGGCGACCATCTCGCCGAGCAGCTGTCGGTCGCCTTCACTGGCCCGGCGCAGCGCATGATCGGGCAGTATTTGATCGATCTCGTCGACGAGGCCGGCTATCTGCCGCCGGATCTCGGCCAGGCTGCCGAGCGGCTTGGCGCCTCGCAAGCGGACGTCGAGGCCGTTCTTGCCGTGCTGCAAAAATTCGATCCGCCCGGCGTCTGTGCGCGCAATTTGAGCGAATGCCTGGCGATCCAGCTGCGCGAGCTCGACCGTTACGATCCGGCGATGCAGGCCCTCGTCGAGCATCTCGATCTGCTCGCCAAGCGCGACGTCGGCGCGTTGCGCAAGCTCTGCGGCGTCGACGACGAAGACATCGCCGACATGATCGGCGAAATCCGCCGTCTCAATCCCAAGCCCGGCATGAAGTTCGGCTCGGCGCGGCTTCAGACCATGGTGCCGGACGTCTATGTCCGCCCGGGTCCGGATGGCGGCTGGCATGTCGAGCTCAACAGCGACACCTTGCCGCGCGTGCTGGTCAACCAGACTTATTATTCCCAGCTGTCGAAGAAGATCGGCAAGGACGGCGACAAATCCTATTTCACCGACGCGCTCCAGAACGCGACCTGGCTGGTGCGCGCGCTCGACCAGCGCGCCCGCACCATCCTGAAGGTTGCAACGGAAATCGTGCGCCAGCAGGACGGCTTCTTCACCCATGGCGTGGCGCATCTGCGGCCACTTAATCTGAAGGCCGTCGCCGACGCCATCCAGATGCATGAATCCACAGTGTCGCGCGTCACCGCCAACAAATACATGGCGACAAATCGTGGCACATTCGAGTTGAAATATTTTTTCACGGCCTCGATCGCCTCTGCCGACGGCGGTGAGGCGCATTCAGCGGAAGCCGTGCGTCACCACATCAAGCAGCTGATCGATTCGGAAGCGCCTGCCGCGATCCTGTCGGATGATACCATCGTGGAACGGTTGCGCACCTCGGGCATTGATATTGCCCGACGCACGGTCGCGAAGTACCGCGAAGCCATGCGCATTCCCTCTTCGGTGCAACGCCGTCGCGACAAGCAGAGCGCTCTTGGTAACGTCCTCTCCACCGCAATGTCCGATCGCTCCCGCAACACCGAGCTGGCCTGATTGCGCTGGCGCGAAATCGCGCTACTCTCACCCTCCCATCGCGACCGATCCAAGCTGGGCACTTAAACCAAGCGAGGCATCACATGACTCTTCGAATTTCGGGAAAAAGCGTCAGCGTCGGCGAGGCCCTGCGCGGCCGCGTTGCCGACCGGACCGAAGAGATCCTGCGTAAATATTTCGACGGCAATTATTCCGGCCACATCACGCTGAGCAAGGACGGCTTCGGCTTCCGCACCGACTGTGCGCTGCACCTCGATTCCGGCATTTCGCTGGAGGCCGATTCGAACGCGGCCGACGCTTATGCCAGCGCCGACCAGGCGCTCCTGATGATCGAGAAGCGGCTCAAGCGCTACAAGAGCCGGCTCAAGGACCGCTCGGCCCGCAAGGCCCATGTGGCCTCCGCGGCGCTGGCCGCGCTCGACGCCACCAGCTACGTGCTGGAGGCCCCGGGCGAGGGTGAGGACGAGGGCGAAGTCACCGGCTACAGCCCCGTGATCATCGCAGAGGCCACCACCTCCCTGAGGCAGCTGTCGGTCAGCGAAGCCGTCATGGAACTCGACCTCAGCGGGGCGCCCTGCCTGGTATTCCAGCACGGCTCATCGGGCCGGGTGAACATTATTTACCGCCGGGCCGACGGCAACGTCGGCTGGATCGACCCGCCGGGCGGCAAATCGGGCGGCTAGGGCGCCCCGTACCATCCGCAGCCTTAACAATGACCGTGGCAAAGCCGCACGCGGGAGTTGGCACCGGGATTGCGTTGGAGTAGAAGCGCCCCACATCAAGACCGGGGCTAAGTCCCCCTTCTGCTTCATCTTCTTGACGCCGGCCCGGCGAGGTTGTTTCCAAGCTGGCCAATTCGGAACCTGACGGTTTTAATTCACCTCGGAAAACTTCCATGCCGATTACCGATCTGGTCGCGCCCGAGGCGATTCTCCCGGCATTGAAGGTCAACAACAAGAAGCAGGCGCTCCAGGAACTCGCGGCCAAAGCCGCCGAGCTGACCGGGCAAAACGAGCGCGCCGTGTTCGAGGTGCTGCTCCAGCGCGAAAAGCTCGGCACCACCGCGGTCGGCTACGGCGTCGCCATTCCTCACGGCAAGCTGCCCAAGCTGGAAAAGATTTTTGGCCTGTTCGCCCGTCTCGATCGCCCGATCGATTTCGAGGCGATGGACGGCCAGCCGGTCGATCTCGTCTTCCTGCTGCTGGCTCCGGAAGGCGCCGGCGCCGACCACCTCAAGGCACTCGCCCGCATCGCCCGCCTGTTGCGCGACCAGGACATCGCCAAGAAGCTCCGCGCCTCGCGCGATGCCCAGGCGATCTATTCGGTGCTTGCGCTGCCGCCTGCAACCGCGGCCTGATCGTCACTGCGAGCGTAGTTCTCTCAACACCGTCATTGCGAGCGCAGCGAAGCAATCCAGAATCTTTCCGTGGAAAGACTCTGGATTGCTTCGTCGCAAGAGCTCCTCGCGATGACAGCGCGGAAACTTCATCACTCAAAATAAAAACGGGCAGGCCATCGTGCGAAGGCATGCCCGTCAAATTTCTATTCGTGCGACGTGCGCGTGCTCAGTGCACGCTGACGGCTTGCAGCTCGTTGCTCCAGGCGTTGGCGACTGCGGCTTCGCGGCTGTCGGTCAGCATGATCGGCGTGCCGTCGGCGGCGTGGAGCGCGAACAGCTTGAGGCCGGGCGCAATCTTCGGCGCTTCCGGAAACAGGCCGGGCACGTCCTCGGAACGGATCTGCTTCACATAGGCGATATGACCTTCGCCGAGGGTTGCCAGCGTCTCCGGCGAGACGTTCTTGGCTTCGTATTCGAACGCAACGTGACCTTCACTCATGGTCTCGACTCCTTCAAAGAAACTAAGCGGTCGAGTCCGCTACTCGTTCCATTATTCGTGCTCATTGATAGCGATTGTCTTAACGATCCTCTCCGGTTCAGGTCGGGCAAGATCGATCGCCAGCAATCCGTTCTTCAGATCCGCACCCAGCACCAGCATCCCTTCCGCCAGCACGAAGGTGCGCTGGAAGTGGCGCGCGGCGATGCCGCGATGGATGTATTGCCGGGTCTTGTCGTCCTGCTGCCGCCCGCGAATGACGAGCTGGTTTTCCTCAATGGTTACATCGAGTTGGTCGCGGGTGAATCCGGCGACCGCCAGCGTGATGCGCAAGCGCTCGGGCTGGCCGTCCGATCGGTCGCACCGCTCGATATTGTAGGGAGGGTAACCGTCGGCGCCTTTGACGACGCGATCGAGCACGCGCTCAATCTCGTCGAAGCCCAGAAGGAACGGACTGGAAAGCGTGGGAACACGAGACATAGTTTACAAAGTCCTCTCGAAGCGACTTTGGCATTTCAGGGCCCTGAACGGCGCCCCTTGGTCAGCAATATGGTCATAACCCCGTGTGGGTTCAAGGACGTAGCGGGAGCCCTGCACAGCGCCGTTTGAGGGCCCGGAATGACCGAAAGGCCCTTGACGGCTACTGTGCATGGGGTTGTTTTCGCGTTTTTTGATCGAACCGGTTCCGGAAAGCCTCAGGCCTCGAGCCGCGTCCGTCCGTCGCCGCTGAACAGATGCAGCTTCGCCCGCACCGCAGCGACCCGGATCTTCTGGCCGATCGGCGGCGCCTCGGAGCCGGGAATGCGGACGATGACCTCGCCGGGCGGCAATTCGCCGGGATTGGCGGCAATGCGCTGCTCGTCCTGCTTGCGGGAACCGTAAATGAAGGTCTCGGCGCCGACGCGCTCGATGGCTTCCACGGTCAGCGGCAATGCGACGCCGCCGGCCGGAGTCTGGTCGGTGATCACAAAATCTTCCGGGCGGATGCCGAGGATGCCGGCCTCGGTCGCGCTGCCACTGAGCTGCGATTTGATTTCATCGGAGCGCGTCGACATCAGATTCATCGGCGGGGCGCCGATGAAGGAGGCGACGAAGGTCGTCGCCGGCTTCTCGTAGATCGCCAGCGGATTGCCGAACTGCTCGACCTGGCCGCCATTCATCACGACGAGAACGTCGGCGAGCGTCATCGCCTCGAGCTGGTCGTGGGTGACGTAGATCGATGTGGTGCTCAGCCGGCGCTGCAATTTGCGGATCTCGACGCGCATCGCGATGCGCAGTTTGGCATCGAGGTTGGAAAGCGGCTCGTCGAACAGGAACACTTTCGGCTGGCGCACGATGGCGCGGCCCATGGCGACGCGCTGGCGCTGGCCGCCGGAAAGCTGGCGCGGCTTGCGCTCCAGCATCGGCGTGAGCTCGAGCACGCGCGCGGCCTCGTCGACGCGGGTCTTGACCTCGGCCTCCTTCATGCCGCGGTTGCGCAGGCCATAGGCCATGTTGTTGAAGACGCTCATATGCGGATAGAGCGCGTAGTTCTGGAACACCATCGCGATGTCGCGATCGGCGGGCTCGACCTGGTTGACGACGCGGCCGCCGATGTCGATCTCGCCGCCACTGACGGTCTCGAGTCCCGCGACCATGCGGAGCAGCGTCGACTTGCCGCAGCCGGAGGGCCCGACCAGCACGCAGAACTGCCCGTCGGCGACATCGACGTTGACGCCCTTGATGGCCTCGAAGCCGCCGGGATAGGTCTTGCGGACGTTGCGCAGGGTGACGTTAGCCATGAAAACTCACTTCCAAAAACCTACTTTTCCGTCTCGACCAGACCGCGCACGAACAATTTCTGCATGGCGACGACGACGAACACCGGCGGCAGCATGGCCAGCACCGCGGTCGCCATCACCACCGGCCATTCGGTCAGTGCGTCGGTGGTGGTGATCATCTTGCGGATACCGACCTGGATGGTCTGCATGTCGTCGCGGGTGGTGATGAGCAGCGGCCAGAGATATTGATTCCAGCCGAGGATGAAGAGAATCACGAACAGCGCCGCCATGTTGGTGCGCGACAGCGGCAACAGCGTATCCCAGAAGAAGCGCAAGGGACCGGCGCCGTCGATGCGCGAGGCTTCCAGCAGCTCGTCCGGCACGGTCATGAAGAACTGGCGGAACAAGAGCGTCGCGGTGGCCGATGCGATCAGCGGCAGCGCGAGGCCCGCATAGCTGTCGAGCATGTGCAGATCGGCAACGATCTTGTAGGTCGGATAGATGCGCACCTCGACCGGCAGCATCAAGGTGATGAAGATGATCCAGAAGATCGGCATCCGGAACGGAAAGCGGAAATAGACGATCGCATAGGCCGAGATGATCGAGATCGCGATCTTGCCGACCGCGATCAACAGCGCCATCACCAGCGAGTTCAGCATCATGTTGCCGACCGGCTCGCGCGTCGAGCCGCTCGTGCCGACGAAGATGGTCTGGTAGTAGACCTCGAAGAAATGCCCGCCCGGCAGCAGCGACATCTGGCCGTTGGCGATCAGCGCGTTGTCCTGGGTCGAGGCGACGATGGCGATGTAGACCGGGAACGCGACGATCGCGATGCCGATCCACAGAATGGCGTGGGCAGCGTAGCGCCGAAAGCCCTCTTCTTCGACCATCAGTAGGTCACCTTGCGTTCGACGAAGCGGAATTGGATTCCCGTGAGCACGATGACCATGACCATCAGGATCACCGACTGCGCCGCCGAGCTGCCGAGATTGCCGCCGAGCAGGCCGTCGGTATAGACCTTGTAGACCAGCGTGACCGTCGATGTTCCCGGTCCGCCGCGGGTCATGGTGTCGATGATGCCGAAGGTGTCGAAGAAGGCGTAGACGATGTTGACGACCAGCAGGAAGAAGATGGTCGGCGACAGCAGCGGGAAGGTCACGGTCCAGAATCGCCGCATCGGGCGTGCGCCGTCGATAGCGGCGGCCTCGAACACGCTCTTCGGAATGGCTTGCAGGCCTGCGAGGAAGAACAGGAAATTATAGGAGATCTGTTTCCAGGCTGCGGCGAGGATGATCAGCCCAGCGGCCTGGTTGCCGTCGAGCAGCGGGTTCCAGTCGACACCAGCGGCGCGAAGATAACGCGCGAGCACGCCTAGCGAGGGATGCAGCATGAAAATCCAGAGCACGCCGACCACCGGCGGTGCGACCGCATAGGGCCAGATCAGCAGCGTGCGGTAGAGCATCGAGCCGCGCAGCGGCTTGTCCGCCATCACGCCGAGCAAGAGCGCGAAGGACAGCGACGAGATCGCGATGGCGAACGAGAAGACGAAGGTGCGAACGACCGCCTCGAAATAGGCGGCGTCCCTGAACAGATCGACGTAATTGTCGAGCCAGACGAAGCTCGTCGAGAGGCCGAAGGCGTCCTGCAGCAGGAAGGACTGGATGACGGCCTGCCCGGCCGGCCAATAGAAAAAAACCAGGACGATCGCGAGTTGCGGGGCAACCAGCGCGTAGGGCAACAACTTTGCTTGGAAAATGGCTTGCTTTTGCATGATGTCAGCAGAGCGGCAGGCTGCGAGATCGCTGCCCGCCGCTCATTGCCTCACTTCACTGCGGTCTTTTCGAACTGACGCAGCATCGTGTTGCCGCGCTCGACAGCGGCATCGAGCGCCTGCTTGGCAGTCTTCTTGCCGGCCAGCGCCTGCTCGATCTCTTCCGACCAGACGTCACGCAGCTGAACCATGTTGCCGAGGCGCAGACCGCGGGAATTGTCGGTCGGCTCCTTGTTGGTCAGCTCGATCAGCGGGGTCTCGAGATAAGGCTGGTCCTTGTAGAAGCCCTCTTCCTTCGCCTTGGCGTAGGCCGCCTTGGTGATCGGCAGATAGCCCGAAGCCTTGTGGATGTAGACCTGGCGATCGGTGTCCGAGAGGAAGGTCAGGAACTTCGCGACGCCCTTGTATTCGTCGGCCGACTTGCCGCCCATGATCCAGAGCGAGGCGCCGCCGATGATCGAGTTCTGCGGCGCGCCCTTGACGTCCGGATAATATGGCATCGGCACGGCGGAGAAGTTGAACTTGGCCTGCGCCTTGACGTTGCCGAAGAACGCCGACGAGGTCAGGTAGATCGCGCACTCGCCCGAGGTGAAGCGGCCTTCGCCGGTGTTGGTGCGGCCGGCGTAGTCGTAGATCTTGTCCTTCTGCAGCTCGACCAGCTTCTCGAGATGCTTGAGCTGGAGCGGCCCGTTGAACTCGAGCACGGTGTCGAAGCCGTCGAGGCCGTTGGCCTTGCTGGCGAGCGGCACGTTGTGCCAGGCGGAGAGCTGCTCGAGATTGACCCAGGTCACCCAGGAGCCGGAGAAGCCGCAGGTCGGATGGCCGTTGTCGTGGAGCTTCTTGGCAGCCTCGAACGTTTCGGGCCAGGTCTTCGGGATCTCGATATTGGCCTTCTTCAGCTCGTCGAGATTGACCCACATCACGGTCGACGACGAGTTGAAGGGGAACGACAGCATCTCGCCCTTCGAGGTCGAGTAGTAGCCGGTGATCGCGGACAGATAGTTCTTCGGATCGAACTTCTCGCCGGCGTCTGCCATCAGCTTGTAGACGGGCTTCACGGCGCCGGTCGCGGCCATCATGGTCGCGGTGCCGACTTCGAACACCTGCATGATGTGCGGCGCGTTGCCGGCGCGGAACGCGGCGATGCCTGCGTTCATCGTGTCAGGATAGTTGCCCTTGTAGGTCGGGATGACCTTGTAGTCGCTCTGCGACGCGTTGAAGTCGGTGGCGAGCTTGACGATGACGTCGTTGTTGGCGCCGGTCATCGCGTGCCACCACTGGATTTCAGTCACGGCCAGGGCCGGCGAGACGCCGATGCCAACCGTGATTGCAAATGCGGCAGCCGCCCCAAAGTGTCGAAGAGCCATCAAGTAAACCTCCCTTGGCCGTCAAAAAGATCGCTTGCGCTAGCAGCGCCATATGACGTTCACATGACTGTGTAAGCGGCCGAAACGAAAGCGGCAAGCGCGGCAAAAGGGAAGTCGTCAAATAGGCGAACGCGACGCGGGCAGCGTCATCCGTTCGCGGTGCACGCCAGTGCCCGCGCCGCAGTGCGGCATTGCTCGGTGGATGCGGAGGTGGGGGCCTTAGCGCTTGCGCTCAGGCCCGCAGACCGTGCCCTTCTCGACCATCGCGTCGATCTCCGCCTTGGAGTAGCCGAACTCGCCCAGCACCTCCTGGGCGTGCTGACTGAATTTCGGCGGCAGGCGGCGCAGGCTCGGCTTGCTGCGATCGAGCCGGATCGGCGATGCGACGCCCTTGTACCAATCCTTCTCGATGACATCGCCGCGGGCGATCGTGTGCGGGTTGGTCAGCGCCTGGTCGATCTTCTGCACGGGGCCTGCGGGCAGGCCGGCGGCGAGCAGGCGATTGCACAGCGGCTCGGCCTCATGTTGGCTGAACACCGCGGCAAGCTCGGCGCGCAGCGCCTCGCGATTGGCGATGCGGTCCTTGTTGCGGGCAAAGCGCGGATCGGTGCCGAGCTCGGGCTTGCCGATCTCGTTGGCGAGCTTGCGGAAGGTGCCGTCATTGCCGACGCCGATGAAGATGTTGTCGGTCTTGGTCGGGAAGATCGCGTAGGGAACGAGATTGGGATGCTCGTTGCCGGTCAGGCTAGGGGGCTTGCCATGCATGAAATAGTTCGCGGTGTGCGGATGCATGATGGCGAGGCCGGTCTCGTACAGCGTGGTCTCGAGGAACTGGCCCTTGCCGGAGCGCTGCCGCTCCGACAGCGCCATCAGGATGCCGATCGCCGCGTAAAGCCCGGTGGTGATGTCGACCAGCGGCACGCCGATCCGCATCGGTCCGCTCTCGGGCGAGCCGGTCGCTGCGATCATGCCGGTCATGGCCTGGATGATGGCGTCGTAGCCGGGATTGCCGCCGCGCGGGCCGTCGGCACCGAAGCCGCAGATCCGGCAATGCACGAGGCGCGGAAATGTCTTGCTCAGCACGTCGTTGCCGATGCCCCATTTCTCCAGCGTGCCCGGCTTGAAATTCTCGATCAGGACGTCGGCCGTCTCCAGCATCTTGAGCAGCACTGTGCGGCCGCCCTCGGAGGCGAGGTCGAGGCCGATCGAGCGCTTGTTGCGGTTGATGCCGACGAAGTAGGCCGCGTCCTCCTCATGGAAGGGAGGGCCCCAGTCGCGCACCTCGTCGCCCGCCGGCGGCTCGACCTTGATTACGTCGGCGCCATGGTCGGCGAGGATCTGGGTGCAGTAGGGACCGCCGAGCACGCGCGTGAGATCGATGACGCGCAGTCCGCTCATTGCGCCCAATGCGGCTTCAGTCATGCCTTTGCTTCCCCTGTGTCGATCATTGCGCACAGGCCTAGCGAGGTTCGTCCAAGCCAGCAATGGCTTGTCGCGTAGGGCGTTATGCGGGGCGCGCGCCGCATGCCGTAGCGTGGCAAATCAAACGGAAGCGGCCGGCCCGAGGGGGATCCCGGGCCAGCCAATCCGCTGTTCCGATCAGACGACCGTCAGGCGGACGTCGACATTGCCGCGCGTCGCGTTGGAATACGGGCACACCTGGTGCGCCTTCTCGACCAGCGCCTCGGCTTCCGCGCGGGCCAGGCCCGGCAGCGAGACGGCGAGATCGATGTCGAGACCGAAGCCGCCGGCCGAACGCGGGCCGATGCCGACGGTCGAGGTGACAGAGGCGTCAGCCGGGACCTTCGGTCCGCCCTGCGAGGACACGAACTTCATCGCGCCGATAAAACAGGCGGCGTAGCCTGCCGCAAACAGCTGCTCGGGATTGTTGCCGGCGCCGCCGCCGCCGCCGAGCTCCTTCGGCGTGGTGAGCTTGACGTCGAGCGCGCCGTCGAGGGTCGCAGCATGGCCGTCACGGCCGCCGGTGGCTTTTGCGCTGGTCTTGTAGAGGACGTTCACGGACATTTTCGTCTCCCTGGGTTCCGGTTGGGGTGCGATCTATATCGCAAACAATTAGATTGTGCGCAATCGAAATTATGGCGCCTCACATTTAATTGTTCGCAATTGAATAGGCGGCCGCCAGGTCCCAGAATGGTGAGAGGAATCTCGCGAGATCGAACATGGCTCGGAAACAATCCGCGGTGGACCCGCTGCGGCTCGACAATCAGATCTGCTTCGCGGTTTATTCGGCCGCGCATGCGTTCAACCGCGTCTACAAGCCGCTGCTGGAACGGCTCGGCCTGACCTATCCGCAATATCTGGTGATGCTGGTGCTGTGGGAGCGCGACGACGTGGCGGTCAAGGACATCGGCGAAAAGCTGTTTCTCGATTCGGGTACGCTGACGCCCTTGCTCAAGCGGCTCGAGGCCGCCCATCTGGTCAAGCGTACGCGTTCGAGCGAGGACGAGCGCCAGGTGCTGATCGCGCTGACCTCCCAGGGCCACGCGCTGAAGGAAAAGGCGCGCGCCGTGCCGCACTCGATCCTGGCGGCGTCGGACTGCTCGGTGTCGGAGCTGATCGCGATGAAAGACGAGATCGTCGCGCTGCGCGACCGGCTCAATGCAGTGATCGGGGAGTAGGGGAGTTTGTAAGAGGCCCGGCTTCGCCCTTCGGGCTTCGCCGGACACCACGCTTCACACTTCGGGCTCTGCGCGGCTGCGCCACGCGTAGCCCGAAGGGCGAAGCGTGGTGGAGCCAGGCGGGATCGAACCGCCGACCTCTTGCATGCCATGCAAGCGCTCTCCCAGCTGAGCTATGGCCCCGTAGTCCTTAAACGGGATGACCCTGGTGGATCACTCCCGACCGGCGAGCCTGGTGACTCGCGCGGTGCACCCTTTTTCACAGATCAGGGCTGATCTCAAGTCTCTTCATCGCCCCCGACATCACCAATGATGTCCGTGACGTCCTCATCGCCCTCTTCGTCGTCGGCGATAAAGGTCGAATCATCGTCATCGTCGTCATCGATGGTCTCGTCGGCTTCGATATCCTCCTCGGATTCGGGCACGACGGCCTTGACCTTGCCGGTGTTCTCTTCGGCGTCGGCCTCCTCGAGCGAGACCTCCTCGACCTCTGCCGGCTCCGGCGTGTCGGCGGCGGCGGCCGGCGCGTGCCGGGGTTCGGCACCGCGGGTCGCACGGGCCGGCGCCACAGGCGCGATCGGCACGACTTCGCCAGTATAGGGCGAGATCACCGGGGTCTTGTTGAGGTCGTAGAACTTCTTGCCCGTAGTCGGGCAAATGCGTTTGGTTCCGAGTTCGGACTTGGCCACGGCAGAGGAATCCTGGGATGTCTGAAAAGCGGTGTTTCACTTGGCTAGTTGGCGGGCCGCTGTCAATAGCGCATTACGGGAGAAAGACATGCCGGTGACGTCGAGGACACCATGTGGTACGTGCGCGCCAGCCTTTGAGGCGCATCCAAGGACACAATCTTGACCCATTCCGACCAGCCGACGCAGCTTCAGTCGCGCGCAAGCGGTCCCCTGACCGGGAAAGTACGGGTGCCCGGGGACAAGTCGATCTCCCACCGCGCCCTGATCCTGGGTGCACTTGCTGTCGGCGAGACCCGGATTTCGGGCCTGCTCGAGGGCGAGGACGTCCTCAACACCGCCAAATCCATGCAGGCGCTGGGTGCCAAGGTCGAGCGCACCGGGGATTTCGCCTGGAAGGTGCACGGAGTAGGCGTCGCCGGCTTCGCCCAACCAACCGCGCCGCTGGATTTCGGCAACTCCGGCACCGGCTGCCGGCTGGTGATGGGGGCCGTCGCCGGCTGCCCGATCTCGGCGGTGTTCGACGGCGATGCCTCGCTGCGCACCCGCCCGATGCGACGGATCCTGGATCCGCTCGAAAAGATGGGTGCCAAGGTCGTTTCCGCCGCTGAGGGCGGCCGTCTGCCGCTGACCGTCCAGGGCGCGCGCGATCCGCTGCCGATCACCTACAAGACCCCGGTCGCCTCGGCCCAGATCAAATCAGCGGTGCTGCTCGCCGGCCTGGCCGCACCGGGTGCCACGACCGTCATCGAGTCTGAGGCCAGCCGCGACCACACCGAGCTGATGCTGAAGCATTTCGGCGCCGACATCATCTCGACGCGGGAGGGCCAGCACGGCCGCCGCATCACGCTCGTGGGTCAGCCGGAATTGCACGGCGCCACCGTGATTGTTCCCGCCGATCCATCGTCAGCGGCGTTCCCCATCGTTGCCGCGCTGATCGCCGAGGGCTCCGACGTCGTCCTGTCCGATGTCATGACCAACCCGCTGCGCACCGGCCTGTTCACCACACTCCGCGAAATGGGCGCCTCGATCGAGGAAAGCGAAGTGCGCGGCGATGCCGGCGAGCCGATGGCGCGCTTGCGCGTGCGCGCGTCAAAACTGCGTGGCGTCGAGGTGCCGCCGGAACGCGCGCCCTCGATGATCGACGAATATCTGGTGCTGGCGGTGGCCGCTTCCTTCGCCGAAGGCACGACCATCATGCGCGGCCTGCAAGAGCTGCGCGTCAAGGAATCCGACCGGCTCGAAGCCACCGCCGCCATGCTCCGTGTCAACGGCGTCAAGGTCGAGGTCTCCGGCGATGATCTGATCGTCGAGGGCCGCGGCCATGTCCCCGGCGGCGGCCTCGTCGCCACCCACATGGACCACCGCATCGCGATGTCCGCCCTGGTGATGGGCTGCGCGTCCGATCAGCCCGTGACCGTCGACGACACCGCCTTCATCGCCACCAGCTTCCCGGACTTCATTCCGATGATGCGTTCGCTCGGGGCGGAGTTTTCATGATCATCGCCATCGACGGACCGGCAGCCTCGGGCAAGGGAACGCTCGGCAAGCGCCTGGCGCACCATTACGGCTATCGTCATCTCGATACCGGCGTCATCTACCGCGCGGTGGCCTACGCCCTGATGCAATCCGGTCATGACCTCCGGGACGAGGCGGCGGCGGTTGCGGCGGCGCTGGAACTCGATCCCGAAAAGTTCGGCAATCCCGCTCTGAAGACCCAGAAGGCCGGCGAGGGCGCCTCGATCGTCTCGGCGATCCCGAAAGTCCGCGAGGCTCTGCTCAATTTCCAGCGGCAATTCGCCGCCGATCCGCCGGGGGCGGTGCTGGACGGCCGGGACATTGGAACCGTGATCTGCCCGCATGCCGACGTGAAGATCTTCGTTGTCGCCGACCCCAGGGTTCGGGCCCGCCGCCGTACCATGGAGGCCAAGGCGAGGGGCGAGGAGGCGGACGAGGCGGCCGTGCTGGCCGACATCATCCAGCGCGACGAACGGGACAAGAACCGGCCGATTGCGCCCCTGAAACCTGCCCCCGATGCTTACTTGCTAGATAACTCCCAACTGGATATAGAAGGCGGCGTCCGGGCCGCCATCGACATTATCGAGGCCGTCCGAGCGGGCCGTCCGCGGGGTTAAGCCGCGGTCGTCATTGGAGGAAGCGCCCGCTCCCGCTCTTTGAGGTCGATACCCTCGGTCCCAGCTTGGGACCGGCGCGATCCAGGCTCCGGACAAAGATTTCCACGTATCGAACGTGCGGGCCTCAGCCGGCCCGCTTCCGCTGTTTCGGCGCAAACCGGAGCAGCGAGCGGTCGCTCGAAGGTTTTGTGGACCTTCCGACACTGCGCGTCCGATACGCCCAAAAACCCAACGGCCGGCAAGACATCCGCAACTGGAGAACAAATGGCTTTGACTTCCGCTGATACTTATAGCCCCTCGCGCGATGATTTCGCCGCGATGCTCGACGAGTCCTTCGCAGGTGGCAGCCTGCAGGAGAGCTCCGTCGTCAAGGGCAAGGTGGTTGCAATTGAAAAGGACATGGCCGTCATCGACGTCGGCCTGAAGACCGAAGGCCGCGTCGCGCTGCGCGAATTTTCCGGCCCCGGCCGTGAAAGCGAGATCAAGGTCGGCGACGAGGTGGAAGTGTTCCTCGATCGCATCGAGAACGCCCTCGGCGAAGCCGTGCTGTCGCGCGACAAGGCGCGCCGCGAAGAGAGCTGGGGCAAGCTCGAGAAGGCGTTCCAGGGCAACGAGAAGGTCACGGGCGTCATCTTCAACCAGGTCAAGGGTGGTTTCACCGTCGACCTCGACGGCGCCGTGGCGTTCCTGCCGCGCTCGCAGGTCGACATTCGTCCGATCCGCGACGTCGCGCCGCTGATGAACAACGCGCAGCCGTTCCAGATCCTCAAGATGGACCGCCGCCGCGGCAACATCGTCGTCTCCCGCCGCACCGTGCTGGAAGAGACCCGCGCCGAGCAGCGCCAGGAGCTGGTGCAGAACCTCGAGGAGGGTCAGGTCATCGACGGCGTGGTCAAGAACATCACCGATTACGGTGCGTTCGTTGATCTCGGCGGCATCGACGGCCTGCTGCACGTCACCGACATCGCGTGGCGCCGCGTCAACCACCCGACCGAGGTGCTCTCGATCGGCCAGACCGTGAAGGTCAAGATCATCAAGATCAACCACGAGACGCACCGCATCTCGCTGGGCATGAAGCAGCTCTTGGATGATCCGTGGCAGGGCATCGAAGCCAAGTACCCGCTGGGTGCGCGCTTCACCGGCCGTGTCACCAACATCACCGACTACGGCGCGTTCGTCGAGCTCGAGCCGGGCATCGAAGGCCTGATCCACGTCTCCGAGATGTCGTGGACCAAGAAGAACATGCACCCCGGCAAGATCGTGTCGACCTCGCAGGAAGTCGAAGTGCAGGTGCTGGAAGTCGATTCCGTCAAGCGCCGTATCTCGCTCGGCCTCAAGCAGACCATGCGCAACCCGTGGGAGGTCTTCGTCGAAGGCCATCCGACCGGTTCGACGGTCGAGGGCGAGGTCAAGAACAAGACCGAGTTCGGTCTGTTCCTGGGCCTCGAGGGCGACGTCGATGGCATGGTCCATCTCTCCGACCTCGACTGGAAGCTTCCGGGCGAGCAGGTGATCGACAACTACAAGAAGGGCGACATGGTGAAAGCCGTGGTGCTCGATGTGGACGTCGAGAAGGAGCGCATCTCGCTCGGCATCAAGCAGCTCGAAGGCGACCCCTTCGCCGAGCCGGGCGATGTCAAGAAGGGCGCGGTCGTGACCTGCGAAGTGCTCGAAGTGAAGGAAAGCGGCATCGAGGTGAAGATCACCGGTACCGACTTCTCGACCTTCATCAAGCGCTCGGAGCTCGCCCGTGACCGCAACGACCAGCGCGCCGAACGCTTTGCCGTCGGCGAGAAGGTCGATGCCCGCGTGATCCAGTTCGACAAGAAGGCCCGCAAGGTCCAGGTGTCGATCAAGGCGCTCGAAGTCGCCGAAGAGAAGGAAGCCATCGCGCAGTACGGCTCCTCCGATTCGGGAGCGACGCTCGGCGACATCCTCGGCACCGCGCTCAAGAACCGCGACAAGTAAGCGAAACGCCAGTTTCGCAAGCATCAAAGCCCCGGCGCGAGCCGGGGCTTTTTTGTTGCGCCCGGGCTACGGGCTACCGGCCTTGCTTTCTTCAAATTGCGCCGCAATTGATGTATCCAGATAAGCCAATGGTCACGCTGTGACGGCACAACGCGCCTGGTCTTTCATTTGGAGATATCCCGATGTCGCTCGATTCGGACATCATCGTCGATCGCCGCAGGATCCGCCGCAAGCTGACGTTCTGGCGCGTCGTGGCTGCGCTGATCGCGATCGCAGCGATCGCGGGCTTTGCGCTGATCGTGACGCCCGGCGGCCGCGGCAGCTTCGCCTCCGCCGGCTCGATCGCGCGGGTGCAGATCGAGGGCCTGATCCGCAGCGATTCCGACCGCACGCGGGCGCTGGAGCGGCTCGAGAATTCGCAGGCCGCGGCCGTCATCGTTCACATCAACTCGCCGGGCGGCACCACCGCCGGCTCCGAGCAGCTCTATGACTCCTTGACGCGCCTGAAGGCGAAGAAGCCGCTGGTCGTCGTGGTCGAAGGTCTTGCGGCTTCCGGCGGCTATATCACCGCGATTGCGAGCGACCACATCATCGCCCAGCAGAGCTCGCTGGTCGGATCGATCGGCGTGCTGTTCCAGTTTCCCAACGTCACCGAGCTCTTGAAGACCATCGGCGTCAAGGTCGAGGAGGTGAAGTCCACGCCGCTGAAGGCCGCGCCCAACGGTTTTGAGCCGACCAGCCCGGAAGCGCGCGCAGCCCTCGATGCGCTGGTGAAGGATTCCTATGCCTGGTTCAAGGATCTGGTGAAGCAACGCCGTGGCATGGATGACACGCAGCTTGAAAAAGTTGTCGATGGCCGTGTTTTCACCGGCCGCCAGGCGATCGATCTCAAGCTGATTGATCAGCTGGGCGACGAGAAGACGGCCGTGACCTGGCTCGAGGAGCAGAAGGGCGTCAAGAAGGGTCTCACCGTGCGCGACTTCAAGCTCGAGCCCCGATTCAGCGACCTGCCGTTCCTCAGGACCGCTGCTGCCGTCACGCTGGAAGCGCTTGGTTTAGGCTCGATTGCGCATCAGATCGAGAAGACCGGCGTCGTGCAGGCGGTCGATCGGTTCGGAATGGATGGAATGCTCGCCTTGTGGCAGCCGGCTGCGTCGAATTGACCGAAATCTCATGGAACCGAGCGAGCTTGCGAGGCTTTTCCCGTCTGGCGAGCGGTGGGCCAGCCCGCTTTTTTGGCATTTGTCACGCACTTTCAGGACGCTCAACCTTCATTTAGCGTCTTGACAGATCAAGGCATTTTCACGGAAATGGTCATCCGCACGCTCCCGGGTCCTATCTCTCGATGATCAAATCCGAACTTGTTCAGCGTATCGCCGAGCACAACCCGCATCTGTACCAGCGGGATGTCGAGAACATTGTGAATGCGATTCTCGAGGAAATCGTAGCGGCACTCGCACGCGGCGACCGCGTCGAGCTGCGCGGCTTCGGCGCTTTCTCGGTGAAGCACCGCCCTGCACGCGCCGGTCGCAATCCGCGCACCGGCGCTCATGTCCCTGTCGACCAGAAGAGCGTTCCGTTCTTCAAGACCGGCAAGGAAATGCGCGAGCGGCTGAATCGCGACCATCCGGATCCGGGCGCGCCCGACTAAAGCCGTCGTCCGGGCTTAACCGAGCGACCCGCGTGATGCGGCCGCAGGCTTGATTCAAGGCGAGCGAAGCGAGATGCGAAAGTTTCTGACCGCGCTGATCGTGATTCCGGTGGGCCTGCTCCTGGTCACCTTCGACGTTGCGAACCGGCGTGACGTCACGGTCTCCCTCGACCCCTTCATGACGAACGACCCGGCGTTGTCGATCACGCTGCCGCTGTTCCTGCTCTTGTTCCTGGTCGCCGCCCTGGGCGTCATCGCCGGCGGCTGCGCCGTCTGGCTCGGCCAGCGGCATTGGCGGCGCGCAGCACGCCGGCACGAGGCGGATGCAAGGGCTGCCCGGACCGAACTGGCCACTCTGCGGGCCCAGGCGGCCGCGGCGAAGCCCGAGCCCCAACGTCTCCCGGCCCCCACCGGGGTGGGTCTTTACGGGCCGGTCGGGCGAGACAAGCAGCGCGCGACGTTGTAGAAGCGGCCGCAACCGAAAGCGCTGTTTTCCGGCCGCGGACCTGCGGCCTTCACCTGCTTTGAGCTCATGTCCCTGCTCGTCAAAATCTGTGGCCTGTCCACGCGCGAGACGCTCGAAACGGCGCTCGATGCGGGCGCCGACATGGTGGGGTTCGTGTTCTTTCCGCCGTCGCCCCGGCACCTCTCGCTGGAAGCCGGCCGTGATCTCGGCCGGCAGGTGAAGCGGCGCGCGCTCAAGGTCGCGCTCACGGTCGATGCCGATGACGCCACGCTCGACAACATCATGGATGCGCTGTCGCCCGACATGTTTCAGCTCCACGGCCAGGAGAGTGTCGCGCGGCTGCGCGACATCAAGCAGCGCTTCGGTCGCCCCGTGATGAAGGTGGTGCCGGTTGCAGCCGCCGCCGATCTCGCCGTGCTGCCTGGCTACGCCGCGATCGCCGACCGCATCCTGTTCGACGCGCGCGCGCCGAAGGACGCGACCCGGCCCGGCGGCCTGGGTGCCCCATTCGACTGGCACCTGCTCGAAAATCTCGATCTGACATTGCCCTATATGGTCTCGGGTGGGCTTCACGCCGACAATGTTGCGGAAGCCCTGCGGGTCACCCGCGCCGGCGGTGTCGACGTGTCCTCCGGTGTCGAGAGCGCCCCCGGCGTCAAGGATCCGGAGCTGATCAAGGCCTTCATTCGCGCCGCGCGCGCCACCCAAGATATAAGTCAAGAGTTGAGCGTCCGATGAACATCGCCAAACCAAATTCCTACCGCAGCGGTCCCGACGAGCGCGGCCATTTCGGCATCTTTGGCGGACGCTTCGTCGCCGAAACGCTAATGCCGCTGATCCTCGACCTGGAGAAGGCCTACACCGCGGCCAAGGCCGATCCGGCGTTCCAGGCCGAGATGAACGGCTACCTCAAGAACTATGTCGGCCGGCCCTCGCCGCTCTATTTCGCCGAACGCCTGACGGAGCATCTCGGCGGCGCAAAAATCTATCTGAAGCGCGAAGAGCTCAACCACACCGGCTCGCACAAGGTGAACAACGTGCTCGGCCAGATCATGCTGGCGCGGCGCATGGGCAAGAAGCGCATCATCGCCGAGACCGGTGCCGGTCAGCACGGCGTCGCCACCGCGACGCTGTGCGCACGCTTCGGGCTCGAATGCGTGGTCTATATGGGCGCCGTCGACGTCGAGCGGCAAGAGCCCAACGTCATCCGCATGGAGATGCTGGGCGCAACGGTGGTTCCGGTGCAGTCAGGCACGCGCACTCTGAAGGACGCCATGAACGAGGCGCTGCGCGACTGGGTCACCAACGTGCACAACACCTTCTATTGCATCGGCACGGTGGCAGGCCCGCATCCCTATCCGACGCTGGTGCGAGACTTCCAGTCGATCATCGGCAACGAGACCAAGGTGCAGATGCAGGAGGTCGAAGGCCGCCTGCCGGATTCGCTGGTCGCCTGCATCGGCGGCGGCTCCAATGCGATGGGCCTGTTTCACCCGTTCCTCGACGATCCCACCGTCGAAATCTTCGGCGTGGAAGCCGCTGGCCATGGGCTGACGCAGCTGCATGCCGCGTCGATCGCGGGCGGACGTCCCGGCGTGCTGCATGGCAACCGCACTTATCTTTTGATGGATGCCGACGGCCAGATCCAGGACGCGCATTCGATTTCGGCGGGGCTCGATTATCCCGGCATCGGCCCGGAGCATTCCTGGCTGCACGAAACCGGCCGGGTCAATTATCTCTCTGCAACCGACGAGGAAGCGCTCGCGGCATTCCAATTGCTGACGCGGCTCGAGGGCATTCCTCCGGCGCTGGAGCCGGCGCACGCGATCGCCAAGGTGATGGAGCTGGCGCCGAAACGTCCGCGTGATCACCTGATGGTCGTCAATCTCTCCGGCCGCGGTGACAAGGACATTCCGCAGATCACGGAAATTTTGAAGGGCAGGAAGAAGTGACCACCCGTATCGACACAAGATTTGCCGAACTCGCCAGGCAGGGCCGTCCGGCCTTCGTCACCTTCGTGATGGCCGGCGATCCCGATCCGGCGACGTCGCTCGAGATCATCAAGGGGCTGCCGAAGGCAGGCGCCGATGTTATCGAGCTCGGCATGCCGTTCACCGATCCGATGGCCGACGGGCCCTCGATCCAGGCAGCCGGGCTTCGCGCGCTCAAGGTTGGCATGACGCTCAGGAAGACGCTGGAGCTCGTGCGCAGCTTCCGGAAGGACGACGACGCGACGCCGATCGTGCTGATGGGCTATTACAATCCGATCTACATCTACGGCGTCGACAAGTTTCTCGTCGATGCGAAGACCGCCGGCATCGACGGCCTCATCATCGTCGACCTGCCGCCGGAGGAAGACGACGAACTCTGCCTGCCCGCGATGAAGGCCGGCCTCAACTTTATCCGTCTGGCGACGCCGACGACCGACGACAAGCGCCTGCCGGCGGTGCTCGCCAACACCTCGGGCTTTGTCTACTACGTCGCCATCACCGGCATCACTGGGGCTGCGGCGGCGGACGCCTCGGTCGTGAGCGAGGCGGTTGCCCGCATCAAGCGGCACACCAAACTGCCGGTCTGCGTCGGCTTCGGTATCCGCACGCCGGAGAATGCTCGCGCCATCGCGTCGCATGCCAATGGCGCCGTGGTCGGCACCGCGCTGATCGATGCGCTGAAGAACAGCCTCGACGCCGAAGGCCGCGCGACCGCCAAAACCGTTAACGCCGTCGCCGAGCTGACGGCGGCCCTGGCCCAGGGCGTCAGGGGTGCGCAACAGGCGGCCGAATAGGCCATAATTCCGCTTCTCGGGCGGGCGACAGGGCAGCTTGCCGGGGCAATGCCCGGCGGCCATATATCCCTTCAGGCGATCCCCTGCGGGTTCGCACATCGGAGCAAACCATGAACTGGCTTACCAACGTGGTCCGGCCGAAGATCCGCAACATGCTGCGGCGGGAGACGCCGGAGAATCTGTGGATCAAGTGCCCGGATTCCGGACAGCTCGTGTTCTACAAGGACGTCGAGGCCAACCAGTTCGTCATCCCCGGCTCGAACTACCACATGCGCATGGGCGCCGTGGCGCGCTTGAAGTCGATCTTCGACAACGAGACCTGGTTCGACGTCGCGCTGCCCGACGTCACGCCCGACCCGCTCAAGTTCCGCGATGAGAAGAAATACGTCGACCGCATCAAGGATGCGCGCGCGCGCACCAATTTGAACGACGCGGTCAAGGTCGGCTACGGCAAGCTCGAAGGCGCCGGCGTGGTCATCGCCGTGCAGGATTTCGATTTCATGGGTGGCTCGCTCGGCATGGCCGCGGGCGAAGCCCTCGTGCGCGGGCTCGAGCTCGCGGTCGAGAAGAAGTCGCCCTTCATCGTGTTCGCGGCGTCCGGCGGCGCGCGCATGCAGGAAGGCATCCTGTCGCTGATGCAGATGCCGCGCACCACTGTGGCGGTGCAGATGCTGCGCGAGGCCAAGCAGCCCTATATCGTCGTGCTGACCAACCCGACCACCGGCGGCGTCACTGCGTCCTACGCGATGCTCGGCGACGTGCAGATCGCCGAGCCCGGCGCGCTGATCGGCTTTGCCGGTGCGCGCGTGATCGAGCAGACCATTCGCGAGAAATTGCCCGAGGGTTTCCAGCGCGCCGAATACCTGAAAGACCACGGCATGGTCGACATGGTCGTGCACCGCCACGAATTGCGTCCGACTCTGGCGCGGCTCTGCCGCCTTCTGACCAGGGCGCCGGCGCAGGAGAACGCGTCGAAATCGGTGCAGCCGGTCGTCAGTCCGGCGCAGATCGTAGTGGCTCCCGAAGTGGCGCCGGCCGCGCCGCACGCGTGAACGCCTCTGCTGACAGTGCAAAGCCGTCGCTCGATGCATTGATCGGGCGGCTGTCGGCTCTGCATCAGAAGCGCATCGATCTCGGCCTCGAGCGGATGCACCGCCTGCTCGAGCGGCTCGGTCATCCCGAACGCAAGCTGCCGCCGGTGATCCACGTCGCCGGCACCAATGGCAAGGGCTCGACGGTCGCTTACCTTCGCGCGACGCTGGAGGCCGCCGGCCTGCGCGTGCACGCTTACACGTCGCCCTATCTGGTCCGCATCAACGAATGTTTTCGGCTCGGCCGCGCCGGTGGCGGCGCGCTGGTCGGCGACGAGGAGTTGTACGCGGCGCTGGAAGAGGTCGAGCGTGTCAATGCCGGCGAGCCTGCGACTGTCTTTGAGCTCAAGACCGCCGCTGCTTTCCGTCTGTTCGCACAGCACCCGGCCGATGCGGTGCTGCTGGAAGTCGGCCTCGGCGGCCGGCTCGACTCGACCAACGTGGTCGATACGCCGGCGGCCTGCGTGATCACGCCGGTCAGTATGGATCACATGGATTTCCTTGGATCCACCTTGACATCGATCGCGGGCGAGAAGGCCGCGATCATCAAGCGCGGCGTGCCCGTCATCTCGGCGGAGCAGACGCCGGAAGCGATGGCGGTGATCGAGGCGCAGGCCAAGCGCATGCGCGCGCCGCTGTTTGCGGCCGGCGAAAGCTGGCACGTCAATGTCGAGCACGGCCGGCTGGTCTATTCCGACGATCGCGGCCTGATGGATCTGGCGGCACCGCGCCTGTTCGGCCGTCACCAGTTCGACAATGCCGGCCTTGCGATCGCGACGCTGCGCGCCATCAACGTCTTCAAGGTCAATCACGCCGCATTCGAGGCTGGCATCGTCGGTGCCGAATGGCCGGCGCGGATGCAGCGTCTCACCACGGGGGAGCTGCTCGGCTGGGGGCCGCAGGGCTCGGAGATCTGGCTCGACGGCGGCCACAATGCCGAGGGCGGACGCGTCGCGGCGGCGGCGCTCGGCGATCTCGAGGAGCGGGTGTCGCGGCCGCTGGTGGTCATCGCCGGCATGATGGCCAACAAGGATGCGCAGGCGTTTCTCGCGAATTTCGCCGGCCTCACCCGTCACATCATCGCAGTGCCGATCCCCGACACCGAGAACGCAATGCCGGTCGATCGCCTTGCGGATGCGGTGCGCAGCCTCAGCATGCGCGTCGAGATCGCGCCCGGCATCGAAGCCGCGCTGCGCGGTTTGTCGAAACTCGCCTACGAAGTGCCGCCGCGCATCCTGATCACCGGCTCGCTCTATCTGGCCGGCCACGTGCTGGGGATCAACGGCACGCCTCCTGCATAGAGGTTCTCGTGTCCCGGATACGAGAGTGAGAATGACGATGCGTTTCGCCGCGATTGCCGACGTCCACGGAAATTATCTCGCGCTGGAGGCGGCGCTTGCTGACATCCGCGCGCGGGGCATCACAGAGATCGTCAATCTCGGCGACATGCTGAGCGGACCGCTCGACGCGCGCCACACCATCGAGATCCTGATGACGCTCGACGCCGTGCACGTGCTCGGCAATCACGACCGCTACCTGCTCGACCGTCCCCCGGAGAAGATGGGTTCGTGGGATCGGCCCGCACATGCGCAGCTGGGTAGTTCGCAGCTCGACTGGCTGCGCGCGCAGCCGATGACACGTGTGTTTCGCGATCAGGTGTTCCTCTGCCACGCGACGCCCGGCAACGATGAGGTCTATTGGCTCGATACCGTGCATCCCGACGGCACCGTCGCAATGTCCCCGCTCGACCGGATCGAGCAATTCGCACAAGGCATCACGCAATCGCTGATCCTGTGCGCCCACACGCATCTCGCCCGCGCCGTGCGCTTGCGCGATGGCCGCTTGATCGTCAATCCCGGCAGCGTCGGCAGCCCCGGCTATCGTGATGTGCATCCGTTCCCGCATGTCGTCGAAGCCGGCACGCCGCATGCGCGCTACGCGATCCTCGAACAGGTTGACGGTGCCTGGCAGGTGACGTTTCGCCACGTCAGCTACGATCATGAAGCGATGGCTACGCTCGCGCGCCGCAATGGCCAGCTGGAGCTGGCGAATGCATTGGCGACGGGCTGGATCGGATAGACGCGTTTAAGCGCACATATTAAACGGGGCGGCGTGCCGTGAGCGACGAAAATATCTGGCAGGGCGAATACGCGGTCGCGACATCGGCAACCGCGGAGACGATCTGGAGTATTTTCCGAGATGTGCCCGGTTGGAAAATCTGGAACGCAGGCATCGAGCAGATCGACATTGACGGGCCATTTGCGGCCGGCACCTGGTTCACGATGAAGCCTCCTGGCGAGGAGGCGCTACGCTCTCAGCTGATCGAGGTTCGCGAGAACGCGTGCTTCATCGACGAAACGCGGGTCGGCGATCTCGTCATCAAGGTCGCCCATCGCATCGAACCTCTTGTCGAACCTCTTGGACCCGCGCGCACGCGCGTCGTTTACGCCGTCGATGCAAGAGGGCCGCAGGCGTCCGAGATCGGTCCGGCGGTTGCGTCGGATCTTCCCGAGGTTCTCGCGAGCCTCGCCAAGCTCGCCGAAACGAGATCGGCATGATTGCGGCCGGCATAATATAAAAACGGCCGACGAAGCGCCGGCCGTTGTCGAAAATCATCGTGCCGCGAAGCAGATCAAACCGCGGAGGTGATCCACTGCTGCAGCTTCGCCTTGGGCGCCGCGCCGACCTGGCGGGAGGCCATCTCGCCGCCCTTGAAGATCATGAGCGTCGGGATCGACATCACGCCATACTTGGATGCGGTCTTCGGGCTCTCGTCGACGTTGAGCTTGACGATCTTGACCTTGTCGCCCATTGCGCCGGCGATCTCGTCGAGGGCGGGTGCGATCATGCGGCAGGGGCCGCACCATTCCGCCCAGAAATCGACGACCACCGGGCCGTTCGCCTTGAGCACTTCGGCTTCGAAATCGGTATCGGAAACCTTGCCAACGGCCATTGGAGCACCTCGTACGGTTGAAAGAATCGGCGCGACGTGGAATCGCGCCCGGGATCATGGCGTCAACCTATGAACGGCTCCTTGCCGGGTCAAGGACGCTCACGTCGACATGAAGGGATGCCAGCGCCGCGTCCAGCGCGGGGGCTGAAATCTCCATATATTCAAGGGCCTCGGTCCAGAGCAGAACAGCGCGGATCGGCTTTTGGGGATAAAGCCGGGTCAGCACCGCCCGGTACAGCGCGAGCTGACGGACATAGGCGGCGGGCGCCTCGGCCGCGCTCCTGGGAGCGACCTGGTTGGTCTTGAAGTCGACGATGAGGACCTCATCCGGACGAACGACCAGCCGGTCGATCTGCCCCGACACCAGCGCCGGGGTGCGGCCCGGCCGCTCCAGCCGGCCGACGATGGCGACCTCCGCCCGGCTGCCCGTGGCAAAGACGGACGCGAAACGCGGCTCGGCGATCAGGGCGAGCACCTTGTCGGCAAGTGCCACGCGGTCAGTCTCGCTCCAGTCCGAGGCATTGCGCGCCATGAAGCCCAGCGCGGCGTCGCGCCGGCGCTCGGTGGCGATGTCGGGCAGGGATTGCAGCAGCCGGTGCACCAGCGTGCCGCGTTGCAGCGCCAGCGCGCGCGACTGCACCGATTCGCCGGTGCGCACCGCGCGGCCTTCCTCGGCAGTTTGACCTGAGGGACGCACCGAGTCCTCGTCGACGGTCTCGCGGGGGGCCGGCGTGCGCAGCCAGGACGGCACCGCGATGGTCTGGTCCGCCGAGGTCGCAGGCGTACCTTGCGCCGCGACATCCCCCGGTCGGGTGAATCGCGTCACCTTGCCAAGCGGCGTCTCGGTTGTCTGCTTCTCAAGACCCGAGCCCGACAATCCGGTCTCGATCAGATCGTACCAGCTCCGCTTGCGGACCGTCTTCCTGTTGCCCGGTAGGCAGCCGCCGACAATCAACCGATCGGCCGCGCGCGTCATTGCGACGTAGAGCAGTCGGCGGTATTCGTCCTCGGTCTCCTCGATCATCGCGTTGCGTGCGTCGGCGACCGGCTTTGGATCATCTGCCTTGCGGCCAGCCCAGACCACCACCTCGCCGCCATTGCCGCGCGGCACGTGGATCAGTTGGAGCCGCTGGCTGTCGGAGGGTGACGATGTGGTGTCGACCATGAACACGACCGAGGCCTCAAGGCCCTTGGCGCCGTGCACGGTCATCACCCGCACCTCGTCGCGCGTGATCTCCATGTCGCGCTTCACCTCGGTGTCGGCCGAGCGCAGCCATGCCATGAACCCTTGCAGCGAGGCCGGCGCCTTGCGCTCGTAGTTCAGCGCGAGCTCCAGAAATTCGTCGAGCGCGTCGTTGGCCTCATGCCCGAGCCGGCGCAGGATCCGCGAACGTCCGCCGTCGCCTCCGAGCAGCCACGCATAGAAGGCGAACGGCGTTTCCTCGCGCGCACGCGCCTCGCAAGCTTCCAGTCGCCGCATTGCGGTCGCGAATTTCTCGCTTCCGGCCGCCTGCTCGCCGAGCGCGCTGCGCAGCGAGCCCTTGCGGTCCCAGGCAAGCGCGAACAGATCGTCGTCATCGAGCCCGAACAGAGGGCTCTTCAGCGCGACCGCAAGCGCAAGATCGTCTTGCGGCAGCAGCAGCGCATCGGCAAGGTTCATCAAATCGATGATCGCGATGTGCTCGGTGAGCTTGAGCCGGTCGGCGCCGGCGACGGGGATGCCCGCATGCTTCAGCGCCTGGATCACGGCGTCGAACGCATTGCCGCGCCGCCGGACCAGGATCAGCATGTCGCCATAGCGCAAGGGGCGGCGTTCGCCTTCATGACCCGTCAGCGTGCCGCTCTCGACCAGCCGCTTGATCTCGGTCTGGATGCGGCGGGAGAGCTTGACCTCGGGGCTGGTGATGGCGACGCCGTCGAATGGCGCGCGCCAGCCCTCGATGTCCTGCCGGTCGTCGGCCTCGGCCAAGTCCCACAGCTCGATCACGCTCGGGCCTGCATCACTGAGCGCATTGTGCAGGGGATGGCCGGTCTCGACCGAATGGATGCTCTTGTAGATCGAAGGCTCGCGGAAGACGTGGTCGACCGAATGCAGGATCGCGGCGCCCGAGCGGAACGAATAGGTGAAGGCAACGGGATCGAATTTCAGCCCGGCCGCGGTGAACTTGCGGTGCAGCTCGCGCCGGCGCGCGTCGAATTCCCGCGGCTCAGCGCCCTGGAACGAGAAGATCGATTGCTTCTCGTCGCCGACGGCAAAGACGGTGCGGTTCAAGCCCTCGCGCGCGCCTTCGCCCGCGGTGAATTCCGAGATGATATGCGCGACGATGTCCCATTGCCGCGGGCTGGTGTCCTGCGCTTCGTCGATCAGCACGTGATCGACACCGCGGTCGAGTTTGTAGTGCACCCAGCCCGAAGAGACACGATTGAGCATCGCCAGCGTCTTGTCGATGAGATCGTCGTAGTCGAGCAGCCCGCGTTCCTGCTTCTCGCGCCGGTAGTTTGCCGCGGCGGCAATCGCAATATGCAAGAGGGCCGCGGAGCGGTCACGAACCGTGACCGCACGGCGCTTCTCGATCAACGCGTCGAGCCGCTGCGCCTCGTTTTCGAACAGGCGAGCGACGGATGGATAATCTTTGCAAAACTGCTTTGTTAGCAATGTCTTGCGCGGTTGCTTTTTTTCGTCGGTGAGGAAGGCGCCGAGATAAGCATCAACCTGCGCACCGCCTGAGAACGCCTTCGCCGAACGTAAGCAATCGGCCTGGTCCTTCTCGGTCTTGTTGCCACCATCAAGCGCGAGAGCGATGTCGTCCCAGCGCGATCGCGGCAGGAACGGGCCACCGAGAATCTCCGTCTCGACGTCCTCGATGCGGTCGCCAGCGTCAACACCCAACGCGGCTGCCATTTGTTCAGCAGCCGCCCCTGCGCTCCCAGCCTCATCGGTCCAGGCCATGAAATGGTCGCGGCTCAGACAGGCCTCGCGCACGACTTCCTTGAAGGTGACGTCGGCGGCGCTCGCCATTGCGGTCAGCAGCGCGCGGCCGGTGACGCTTTCCGGATCGCGCGCGGCTTCGAGCAGCACCTTGAGATTGGCGCGCTCCATCATGTCGGTCTGGTCGCGGTCGTCGATCACGGCGAAACGCGCCGGCACGTTGGCCTCGAACGGGAATTGCTGGAGCAGGCGCGTGCACAGCGCGTGGATGGTCTGCACCTTCAGCCCGCCGGGCGTCTCCAGCGCGCAAGCGAAAAGCTTTCGTGCCTCGCGCCGCAGCTTTGTGTTGGGGTGGGGGATGCCGACCGCGCGGATCGCCGCGTCGAGCGCGGTATCATCCAGCGTCACCCAATGGCCGAGCGTGGTGAACACGCGCTCGGCCATGTTGGCGGCCGCCGCCTTGGTGAAGGTGATGCAGAGGATCTTTTCCGGTGGCACGCCGGACAGCAGCAGGCGGATCACCCGCTGCACCAGCACATGCGTCTTGCCCGAGCCGGCATTGGCCGACACGAAGGCCGAGGCGGTCGGGTCCGACGCGCGCGCCTGTCGCGCACGAACCTCGTCGGGGATGGGACGTGGGGACTTCACCATTCCTCGATCCCCAGTCCGCCGGCGGCCGACCATTCCTTGATGCGGGCGAGGTCGTCATAGGCGCCGTAGCGGTTGGTCCACATCGGCAGGTTCAACGAGGTGTAAGGCTGGTTCTCGTCCTCGAAGGCGCGGATCAGTGCTTCGAGCTTGGCCCTGGCCTCGGCGGCTACGGTGTCCGGCGGCTGCGGCTCGTCGTCTTTCCTGATCTTGAGCTTGAGGATGCGCTCCTCGCCCGGTGGATTGTTGCCGCTGAGCCGGACATAGACGAGCTGGCTCACCGAGGAGCCGGCGTCGATATCAGGAAAACCACCCTCGCGCAGGATCGTGGCTTCCAGCGTGAGCTGTGGCGACAGGCCCATGCGGACCTGCTTGTCGGTCGGAGGTTGCCCGGTCTTGTAGTCGAGGATGGCATAGCCGCCACCTTGGCGGCGCTCGATGCGGTCGGCGCGCGCGGAGAGGCGGAAGCTGCGCCCGTGATCGAGCGGGATCGAAATCTCGCCGCGGGTCTCCGCCGTAATCGCCTCGATTGCGTCGCGCCGCGCTGTCTCCCATTCGCCGAACCAGCGCGCGATGCGCTGGAAACGCGGCCACCACAGCGCCCGCGCCTCGGGCCGCTCCAGCAGCGGCGCAAAATATTTTTCTCCGATCGCACGCAGCACACGGGCGGGATCGTCAGGCAGACGCGTCGCGTAGCTCTCGGTGAATTCGCCAAGCGCATCGTGGATCGCCGAGCCGCGATCCGCGGCCGAGAGCGGCATGTCGACGGGATCGAGCGCGTTGAGCCGCAGGATGCGCTTTGCGTAGATCGTGTAGGGGTCGCGTAACCAATCCTCGATCTCGGTGACCGACATTTTCAGCGGACGTGTCGCGCGCGGCGGCCGCGGCTCAGGCTGCTTGACCGGCTTGACCTCGGCGGGCTGGTCCAGCGCGCCTGCGAACTGCACGTATTTCTCGCCAGCGCTGACTGCCGCCTTCCAATGCTCGTCGCCCGCGACGGCCTCTAGCCGGTGCAGGAATCGCGAGGCCACCGCAGGCGCGCCGCCGGCCTTGGCGGAATGGGTGAGGATCACTTCATCCGCGCCGAGCAGTTGCGCGAAATCGTGCGCGGAGAGGCCGATGCGGCGCTCCGGCAGATCGAGGCCAAGCTCGTGCCGCATCGGCCGGCTCAGCCAGGGATCGATGCGCGGCGCTGGCGGCCACACGCCCTCGATCAGGCCGCCGACGATGATGCGGTCGGCCTGCATCAGGCGCGATTCCAGCGGGCCGTAGATGTGGAGCCGTGAACCCGGCCTGTCCGACCGCCGCACCGCGCGATCGCCGAACGCGGTCTGGAAGACATCCGGATACTCGGGCAGCGAAACCATCAATCCGCTGGTCGTGCCGCCGCGCAAGAGATCGTCGAAGGCGCTGGCGAGCGCGAGGCCCTCACGCTCCTCGAAGGCCAGCGGGATGCCTTGCTCGTCGCGCGACAGCTCGATCAGGATCTCGCGATGCCGGTGCGCGAGCTCGGCGAAATCGTACGGCTTTGACGACGCCAGGCTCTCGATCGGCGCCAGTGCTTTATGCAAGGCATCGATCAGCGTCTGGATGCGATCCAGGTCTTCCGCTTTTAGCCGCGCCCGTGGTTCGGCCGCATGGAGCGCAGAAACTTCGCTCCGCCACAGCTTCCCAAGCTCTTCGCGAAACCGGCTGAACTCGCGCAACAGGCCTGCCGCGCCTGCCGGCGGGCGCGTGCCGCGCAGTATCGCCAGCTCCAGGGCCTCGATCGCCGTCTTCCACGCGCCGGGCGCGCGGCCGAGCCGGCACAGCGGATGTTTCAGCATCGCCAGCAGGGTCGGCGGCTCCAATCCCTTGGTCGCCGCCTCAGCCGCGAGACGGGCAAAGATGCCAGCGGAGGTTTCCATCAGCACGTCGCCGCCGGAATCATCGAAGGCGAGATCCCATCGGGTCAGCGCGGCGATCACCCGACGCGCCAGTGCGCGGTCCGGCGTCACCAGCGCCGCCGACTTGTCGAGATGCCGCGCCTCGCGCATGGCAATGGCGATCGCGAGCGCTTCCATCTCGGGGTTTGGCGCCTCGACCACTGCGAGGTTTGTCATGCCGCCGGCGATCTTCGCGGCCACATCCGGCTGCTTCAGCCGGTCGTACCAAAATTCCGTCTTGGCGGAGGGCCGCATCGATTCGGATGCGAGCAGGTCGCGACCGCCTTCGGCTGGCGGCTGGAGGATATCGACGTCGCTGCGCTTGATGCCAAAGCGCTCCAGCAGCGCGTGCAGGGCATATTGCGGATGGTTTGAGGCCGGATGCTCGGCGAACTTGCCGAGCGAATCCCGTACGCCGCCGATGGTTCGCCAGGCGTCCTCGTCGAGATCAGTGTCGAGGCCCGGTAGCACCACTGCGCCATGCGGGAGTGAGGCGACCGCATGCAGGAATTTGGCGGTCGCCGGCATCGAGCCGGTCGAGCCTGCCGCAATCACGGGACCATGGGGATGCGCGGTCAGCCGCCTGGCTTCCGCTGCAATCAGAAGATCGCGGCGCGCCGCGGGCTCGATCCGGTTGATCTCGGCGAGATGACCGGGCCAGGCCACGCGCGCGATACCCAGGAATTGAAGCGAGTGCTGCCAATATTGGTCGAGCTGGTCCGGCACCAGGCCGTCGAGCGCGCTCCAGTCGACGCCGCGCGTGACCATGTCGTCGATCAGGCGCGCGAGATCGGAGGCGAGCGCCAGCGTCGAGGCGGGACCGCCGACCACCAGCGGCGCCAGCACGGGGCCCTTGGCCCAGGCGGCAACGAGTTGTGCCAGGGTCAACCGTCGTTCGAGCTCACCGAGCCGCGGTGGAATGTCGAGTGGCGTGGCGCCGGAGAACTGCTCGCCTTCATCGGCAAACGCGAGCTCGTCCTCGTCGATGTCGCCGAGCGCGACGATGTGCGGGAGCACCACGGCGTCCGCCTTCATTTCGTCGAGGAAGATCTCGCGGACCACGCGCATGGCGCGCCTTGTCGGCAGATAAAGCGTCGCGTCAGCAAGCCGCGCCGGTTCCTTGCGCGCCTCAAATCCGTCGACCAGCCGGCCATCGAGCAGGCTCGATACGACCGTGCGCAGGAACGGAACTGAGACTGGAACGCTGAAAACGCGCATGAGCTGCCTGATTCGGGATCAGGCGCCAATATAGGGAGGTGGACTCAAATGGATATGGGCGGAGGGTAGTCGTCCCCGCTGTTTGCGGCCCAACGGTGGTGTCATCATCCGCGAAAGCGGATGATCCAGTATTCCCGGGACGGTGGAGATTCAGCCGAGAAGCTGCGGCGTACGGGATGCCCCGCCGGAGCCTGTCATCGGGCTCGCCGGAGGCGAAACCCGGTGGCGGGGCACGACGGCGTCACGAGCGGGCGACTTAAGCCACGCTCTCCAGAAACGCCTCTTCAGCCGCATGCACCGCATCCGGCGTGCCGACATGCATCCAGACGCCGTCGAGGCGCAGGCCGAACAGGCGCTCCTGCTCATTGGCGTGGTCGAACATTTTTGTGAGCGAGAACTCGCCCGTCGGCGCGTCAGTGAAGATCGACGGCGACAGGATGGCCGCGCCGGCATAGACGAACGGGACGACCTCTTTTTCCTTGCGCTTGCGCAGCGCGCCATCGGCCAGCATGCCGTAATCGCCGCGGCCGTTATAGCCAATGCTGGTTGCCGTCGGCGCCATCAGCAGCAGAATGTCCATGCGCGCGGGGTCGAAGTTCTCCGCGAGCCGCGCCAGGTTCGAGCGCACGCCGTCGATCCACAGCGTGTCGGAATTGACGTGGTAGAACGGCGCGTCGCCGAGCAGCGGCAGCGCCTTGACCACGCCGCCGCCGGTGCCGAGCACCTGGTCGCGCTCGTCCGAGATCGTGACGCGCGGATGCTGGCGGCCCGCGACATGGTCGATGATCTGGTCCGGCAAATAATGCACATTGACGACAGCTTCGGTCACGCCGGCCTGGCCGAGCTTGTCGAGCACATGGTCGAGCAGCGGCTGGCCGGCCACCGGCACCAGCGGCTTCGGCATCTTATCCGTCAACGGGCGCATGCGCAGGCCGAACCCTGCGGCGAGCACCATGGCTTTGGTCGGTTTGACGGACATCCTTCGCTTTCCCAGACCCTTGAATTTCAAGCGTACGCAGCAAGCCTAGCACGGGACTTAGGCCACCGCACCGCATCTCAACCGCCTTAATGGCCCGCCGTGACGGTTGTACGACGAGTGTTGCCGTCACGCGCCGACAGATGTGGAACGCGCCTTTTTCTTTCTGTCGCCGACTTTAAGGAAATTGACGCCGATCTGGTCGCCATTGACCCAGGCCAGTTCGCAGCGCCGGTACGCAAGTCCGGTGGACGACAGCAGCAGAAAAAATTCCTTCAGATGCAGGCCTTCGACCGAGCCGTCGATGGTCAGCTTGGCGCCGCTCTCGGAGACGTCCTCCATGGTGCAGTCGCGCCGCCAGGTGCCGTCGATGCCCATCATCTGGGCCGCGATCCCGCGTTCGAAAACAACCCGGCTGTTCCCGCGATGGTCCGTCTTGACCGCCATCTGCCCTTGCTCCAGCCCCGTATTTGTCCGGCTGCCTGCGGGTGATGATACCGGTGCGATGGCTAACAGCCGGTAAATCGGGCTTTCGAATCAGGAACCGGGCGGCGGGACGTTGGCGAGGTACCAGTCGCGCAGATGCTCAAGCGCCGGATGTGCCAGCGAGCGCTGGAGATAGGTCCAGATCCGCGGCTGGTGGCGCAGATAATGCGGCTTGCCGTCGCGGCGGTTCAATCGCGCGAAGGTGCCGAGCAGGCGCGTGTTGCGCTGCGCCGACATGATCGCATAGAGCTCGGCGAAGCTGGCCGGATCGAAGCCGGCGTCGGCCGCGCGGCGCGTCTTGATGTAGCGCGACAGCAAGGTCAGCTCGATATTCTCGGGCACGTCGATGCGGGCGTCCTGGAGCAGCGACACCACGTCGTACGATTGCGGTCCGAGCACGGTGTCCTGGAAGTCGATCACGCCGACGCGCGCGATGCCGGCGCGCTCCCCAAGCCAGATCAAATTGGGCGAGTGATAGTCGCGGATGATCCAGGTCTTCGGCGCGGCCAGCGGCTTTTTCAGCAGTTCGCGCCACATCGCGAAAAATTCTGCTCGCGTCACCTCGCTCAGCGGCGCGTTGCGATCGGGCAGATACCATTCCGGCATCAACCCGATTTCGATCAGCAGCGCCTCGGTGTCGAACACCGGGATGGTGTAGGTCTGCCCATCCAGCGGCAGCGTCTCCGGCAGCGTCTTGCCGTGCAGCGCGGCGAGCACGTCGGTCGCGGCTTCGTAGCGTTCTGCGATCGGTCGCGGCGGATCGCCCTCGATCACGCCTTCGCTGCCAAAGTCTTCCGAGATCAGGAAGCCGTGCGCGAGATCGGAATGATGGATCGCGGGCGCGGAGATGCCCTGCGCGCGTAAGCCTTCGTCGATGGCGACGAAGGGTTTGACGTTTTCGGCGAGATGCACCGCGGCGCTGTAGGACTTTCCGTTGTAGAGGGCGGCGCCATCGGGGCGCTGCGGAAAGTTCATCAGGATGACGATGCCGTCGTCGCGGATCAGCCGCGCATAGGAGCGCGTCGACGCGTCGCCGGCCATGCGCTTGCGCGTCGCGTCGATGTAGCCGGAGGCGTCGAGGAATTCACGCAGCGCCTGCAAGCGCGCGACGGCGACGGCGCCCTTGCCGTAGCCGGTGATGTCTGCGGCGCGCGCACTCGAGCCCAGCGCGGGGCGATGCGTCAGCGCGATGTCAATGCGGTCCGCGGGCATCGCCGATGGCGCACGCTCGGGCCATTCGATCAGCACCAGCGTAGCGTCCGGCAGCGGCGAGAGCCCGATCTCCTCGAGCTCGTTCTCGTCTTCCACGCGATAGAGATCGGCATGGATCACCGGAAACGGCGGCAGCTCATAACCCTGCACCAGCGTGAAGGTCGGGCTCGGCACTTCCAGCGCCTCGTCGCCGGCGAGATAGCGGATCAGGCTGCGGGCCGCTGCGGTCTTGCCGGCGCCGAGATCGCCGGTGAGCGCGACGACGTCGCCCGGTCCGACCAGCAAAGCGAGGTCGGCCATCAATTGCGCGGTGGCCGTCTCGTTGTGAAGCGCGACGGAGAATGTAGCCGGCGCGGTCATTCGGCGGCGTCGCGATGCGCCGCCTGGTCGGTCGGGAAGTCGCAGATCACGACCGTGCCTTTGCCGACGATCGAATCAACCTGCACCTTGCCGCCATGCAGCTCGACGAAGGAGCGCACCAGCGACAGCCCGAGCCCGGCGCCGCGGTGACGCGAGCCCTGCGAGCGGCTTTCGAACCAGTTGAACACCTTGTCCTTCATGTCGGCGGGTATTCCAGGACCGGAATCTGTCACAATGAAGACCACGCTGCGCTCGGTGCGGCGTGCGCTGATCCCGACGGTGGAATCCTGCGGCGAGAAGCCGACGGCGTTGGCGAGCAGGTTATAGAGCACCTGCACCACGCGCTTCTCGTCGCCGATGAAGCTGCCGACGTCGGGCGCGATCTCGACCTTGAGGCGGATGCGGTCGGTGGCGAGCCGGTCCTGGATGCCCTCGGCGGCGAGCTCGATGGTCTTGCTGACGTCGACCGGGCCGAGTTCCAGCTTCATGGCGCCGGCGTCGATGGTGGCGAGATCGAGGATGTTGTTGGTGAGCGCCAGCAGCGCGTTGGTCGATTTGGTGACGTAGTCGAGATATTCGGCCTGTTTCGGGGTCAGCGGACCGGTCGAGGGGTCGCTGAGGAAATGCGCGAAGCCGATGATGGTGGTGAGCGGCGAGCGCAGCTCGTAGGAGACGTGGTGGACGAAATCCACCTTCATCTGGTCGGCCGTCTCCAGCGCCTCGTTGCGCTCGCGCAGCGCGCGCTCGACGTTCTCGGTGTCGGTGATGTCGAGGAATGTCAGCATGGTCGCGCCGTCATGCAGCGGCCGGATCATGCCGTCGAGCACGCTGCCGTCCTTGCGCTCCAGCTTGAGCGGCACGTCCGCGCGGTTCTCGATCGAGGTGATCGCCTCGCGGATCTGGCGCCAGACGACGGGATCGTCGACCAGCTGCTGGCACCAGCCCTCGACGGTCTGGATATGCGGCTCCTCGCGCATGGCATCGTTCGACAGCTTCCACATCCGGACGAAGGCCGGATTGAACAGCTGCGCCTTGCCGTTGCTGCCGAACACCGCGACGCCTTCGGCGAGGCTGTCCAGGGTCTCGCGCTGGACCCGGATCATGCCGTCGAAGCGGCGGGCGAGCTCGAGGCTTTCGGTGACGTCGTCGAACAGATAGGTCACGCCGCCTTCGGGGTTCGGCGTGGTGACGACGGAGAGCGCGCGGCCGTCGGGCAGGTACCAGGTGTCCTTGGCGGCCTCGACCGCGCGATAGGCCTCGTGCAGCCTGACCTTCCAGGCGCGGAAGTCCGGCTGTTCCGGCAGTTTGCGCGCGGCCCGGAGTTTGTCGAGCACGCTCGAATCGTCAGGATTGGCATCCAGGAAGGTACGGTCGAGGTCCCACAGCCGCCGGTAGGAATCGTTGTAGAACGCGAGCCGGCGCTGGCCGTCGAACACGGCAACGCCGGAGGAGAGCTGGTCGAGCGTGCGGCGATGCGCTTCGGCCATCCGCACCAGCGCCGCGCTCAGCGCATCGGCCTCGCTGGCGTCGATGGCGACGCCGACGCTGCCGCTGCCGACATTGACGGCGCGCACGTCGTAGATGCGCCGCTCGCCGCCGGTCACGATGGGCAGCCGCGCTGTGAAGTTTGCAGCGTCTTTTAGTCCCCGCTCCATCGCGGCACGGTCGGCGCTGTCGAGCAGCTCGAGCTTGCGCTCCTGGGCGTCGGTGATGCTGGCGGCTTCGGTCGCGCGCACATAGGCCGGATTGGCGAAAGTCAGCGCGCCGTTCTCACCCTTGGCCCAGATCGGCCACGGCGCCGCGGCCGCAAAGCCGCGCAGCATCTCGGTCTCATCGGAAAGCGCCTTTTGGCGCAGATTGGTTTCGGCCAGCTCGCGGCGCAGGCCTGAGAGTTCACGAATCCTGACAATGGCTTGGCCGCCGATGGCGCGGCCGATCGCTTCCAGCGTATGGCCGTTGGCGGTGGTCAGGGTGAGCTGGAAGCCGTCACCGCGTTCGCGCAGGGCGTCGACCGCGTGAACCATCTGGAGCGCCGGTTCCGGCGGTAGCCAGGTTCCGAACGCGAGCACGCGCTGCGGCGACGAATCGCGCGGCAGCACCATGGAGACGTCGCCCGAGATCTGCGCGCGATTGTCGCCGGCCGGCCAGGAAATCAAGACCTGCGGTTCGGCGAACAGCAGCGCGCCGTAGCGATCGGCCTGCAACTGGAGTTCCCTGATCCGCGCGCGCAGCCCCGTCTCGTTCTTTGCCGTGCGTACGCGCGTGCGCATCAACAGGATCGCGGCCAAGACCGTGAAGCCGAGCAAAGCCAGCGCAGTGGCCAGCACTGCGAGTTCCTGCCGGTTGAAGTCCAGCAATATCGAGAGTGTGTCGACGAGATCGGCGGCTTTGGCCGGCGCAGCCGGCAGCAGCGCCGCAAGAGCGGTTCCCAACAGGCCGTTGCGCACCAACGATGTGCACGACAGCAGCGTCCGACGCATCGACACGATCACGCCTGACATAGTTGCCCCAAGACCGCACGAATTTACGCACGGCGACTTCCCCCCGCCGCGCGCGAATCAAACGACAATACCCTCACCGTGACTCCACCGGTAAGAGTCCAGATCGTGAACGCAAACGCGGCCACACAAAAATGCCGGGAGCGTTGTTCCAACCCAGGTAGTTCTTCGAGTGATTCGGCTGGCGCTGTCGTGCATTAGCGAGTCAGGCGGATTGCCTGCCGCGATGCAGGTGCGCTCCCTCCCCCGCTTGCGGGGGAGGGTTGGGGAGAGGGTGTCTCCGCAACGGGGCACTCCCCCAGAGGATAGAACCCTCACCCGGCGCTTTGCGCCGACCTCTCCCGCAAGCGGGAGAGGTGTGAAAAACTAGCGGCCGGTCGAGCCGAAGCCGCCGGCGCCGCGATCAGTCGTCGACAGCGTCGCCACTGGAACCAACGCGGCTTGCACCATTGGCGCGATCACCATCTGCGCGATGCGCTCGCCGCGCTTGATCACGAAGGGCGCCGGACCGTGATTGATCAGGATCACCTTGATCTCGCCGCGATAGTCCGCGTCGATCGTGCCGGGCGAGTTCAGCACGGTGACGCCGTGCTTGGCCGCAAGCCCCGAGCGCGGCCGCACCTGGGCCTCGTGGCCGGTTGGCAATGCGATCGCAAGTCCCGTCGGCACCAGCGCATATTGGCCGGGCGCGAGCGTCAGCGGCTCGCTGTCCGGAACAGCGGCCATCAGGTCGAGCCCGGCGGCATCGAGGGTCTGATACGCCGGTAGCGGCAGGCCTTCGGCATGGGCCAGCTGTTGCAGTTCGACCGTGACTTTCGTGCTCAAGATGCGGGCTCCAGCGATGTGTCGGCCAGGCTTTTCACGACATGCGCGACCAGCTCGATGGCGACCTGTTCCTTGGTCATCACGGGCCAGGAATCAACCGCGATCTCGCCGTTCTTCCCACCATTCTTGCGGCTGATGAGGTGCACGGTGTTGCGGTCGCCGCCCATCACACCGGTCGCCGGCGAGACGTCATTGGCGACGATCCAGTCGCAGCCCTTGCGCGCGAGCTTTGACTTGGCGTTGTCGATGAGGTGCTCGGTCTCGGCGGCAAAGCCGATCACCAGCGGCGGTCGCTGGTCGGCCAGCTTCGAGATCGTGGCGAGGATGTCGGGGTTCTCGACCAGCTGCAGCGGCGGCATGCCGGCGGAGGTCTTCTTCAGCTTCTGCTCGCCCTCGTTGACGACCCGCCAGTCGGCGACGGCGGCGGCGAAGATCGCGATGTCGGCCGGAAGCGCCGCCTGCACCTGCTCCAGCATCTGCCGCGCCGATTCGACATGCTTGACGGTGACACCATAGGGATCGTCGAGATCGACCGGGCCGCTGACGAGAATCACTTCGGCGCCCGCGGCTTGCGCTGCCGCGGCAATGGCAAAGCCCTGCTTGCCGGAGGAGCGGTTGGCGATGTAGCGCACCGGATCGATTGGCTCGTGGGTCGGGCCCGCGGTGATCAGTACGCGCTTGCCGGCAAGTGGCCGCGGCACCGGCGGTCGCAGCAGGCGCTCGGCGGCAGCGGCGATCTCGATGGCCTCGGACATGCGGCCGATTCCGGCTTCGCCAGCTTCGGCCATCTCGCCGGAATTCGGGCCGATCAGCACCACGCCGTCGCGCTGAAGCAAGCCGACATTGCGGCGCGTGGCCGCGTTGTTCCACATCAGCGGATTCATCGCGGGCGCGAGCAGGATCTTGCGGTTGGTCGCGAGCAGGATCGCGCTGGCGAGATCATCGGCATGGCCGTTCGCCATCTTCGCCATCAGGTCGGCCGTCGCGGGCGCGACCACGATCATGTCGCAGTCGCGCGCGAGCCGGATGTGGCCGGCGTCGAATTCGCTCTGAGGGTCGAACAAGTCGGTATAGACGCGCTCATGCGAGAGTGCGCTGACGGCCAGCGGCGTGACGAATTGCTGCGCGGCCTTGGTCAGCACGCAGCGGACCTCGATACGGCGCTCCTTGAGCCTTCGGATCAGGTCGAGCGATTTGTAGGCCGCGATCCCGCCGCCGATGATCAGGGTGACGCTGGCCTCGGGAAGGGCGCCGGTGCGCGGGGCCGCAGGGGCAGGGGATACCTCGGGCGGCACCGCAAACGGCGTCAGCGGCTCCTCGCGGCCCTCGATCAGCTCCCGCAGGATGACCCGGACCTCTTCCTCGACCGACCTGCGATTCTTGGCCGAACGCAGCCGCAGATAGGTTTTGACGTGTTCGTCGAGCTTGCGGATGGTCAGGCTCGCCATGACGCCCTCCAGCACAGAATGATAGCGATGCTATCAAATCTATGATTGCAGTGCAATCACAGATTCCGGACGGCGATCAAGATGCCGATGAAGGTCGCGGCGATGATCCAGAGCGCCACGGTACGCCAGCGGTTCTTGCGGCCCTCGCTGCGGCCCATCGCCGCGATGCTCTCCGGCGACAGTCGCAGGCCCTCCTGGGTCATGGTCTCGAGCTGCTCGAGCACCGCGACTGAGCGCGCGGCGATCTCCGGCAGACGCATCAGGATGCGTGCGAGGTCGCCGCCGCCGGACAGCGCGCCCTGCACCCGGCCAATCGGTCCGAGATTGCGTTCGATCCATTCGCGCACTACGGGGTCGGCGACCTTCCAGATGTCGAGCTTGGGATCGAAGCCGCGCGCCACGCCTTCGACCACCACCATGGTCTTCTGCAGCAGGATCAGCTCGGGCCGCGTCTTCATGTCGAACAGGCCGGTGACCTCGAGCAGCAGCGTCAAGAGCCGCGCCATCGAGATTTCCTCGGCGGTGCGGTTGTGGATCGGCTCGCCGATGGCGCGGATGGCTTGCGCAAAATTCTCGACCGAATGATGCGCGGGAACATAACCCGCCTCGAAATGCACCTCCGCGACGCGGCGATAATCGCGGGTGATGAAGCCGAGCAGGATTTCGGCGAGGAAGCGCCGCTCCTTCATGCCGAGCCGACCCATGATGCCGAAATCGACCGCGACGAGACGGCCGGCATCATCCAGGAACAGGTTTCCGGGATGCATGTCGGCATGAAAGAATCCGTCGCGCAGCGCGTGGCGCAGAAAACTCTGGATCACCTTGCGGCCGAGATCGGGCAGGTCGACCTGCGCCTCTTTCAGGCGCTTGTGGTCATTCAGCGCGATGCCGTCGATCCATTCCATCGTCAGCACGTTGTGCGTGGTGCGGTCCCAGTCGACGGTCGGCACGCGGAAATCAGGATCGTCGCGGGTGTTCTCCGCCATCTCGGACAGCGCTGCAGCCTCGAGCCGCAGGTCCATCTCCATCGCGACCGAGCGCGACATGGTGTTGATGACCTCGATCAGCCGCAAACGCCGCGCTTCGGACGAATAGGTCTCGGCCTTGTTCGCGACGAAGAAGAAATCGGAGAGGTCGCGGCGGAAGCGCGAGGCAACATTCGGCCGCAGCACCTTGACCGCAACCGACTTGCGGACACCGTCGCGCAAGACCTCGCCGCGATGCACCTGTGCGATCGAGGCGGCTGCGACCGGCGGGCTGAGGCTCGCGAACACGTCCGTCAGCGGACGCTCCAGCGACGTCGCGATCGCGGCCTCCGCCTCGGCTTGCGAAAACGGCGGCAAGCGATCCTGCAGGCTTTCCAGGTCACGGGCCATGACGACGCCGACGACGTCGGGCCGCGTGGCGAGGAACTGACCGAGCTTGAGATAGGCCGGGCCCATCCGGGTCAGCGCCCGCGTCAGCCGCGGTCCGTGCTTTGGACCGCGCCGTTCGATGAGGCGCGCAAGTTTCAGCGCGAGCTGCCCGGGCGGCGGCACCAGACTCGGATCAACGGAGCCGAACACGCCTTCGCGCGCAAACACGAACGCGGCGCGGATCAGGCGCGACATGTGGGTGATGGCAGAGATCACAAACGCCAGCCCGAATGCAGTGCGACGATGCCGCCGGTCAGTGTCTGCCAGCCGACGCGGGCGAAGCCGGCGTCGCGGATCATGTCGGCGAAGGCGTTGGGCTTTGGAAACTTGCGGATCGATTCGACCAGATATTGATAGGACTCGGCGTCACCCGTGACCATGCGGCCGAGCGGCGGGATCACCTTGAACGAGAACAGGTCATAGAGCTTGTCGAGGCCGGGCATCTCGACGGTAGAGAATTCCAGGCACAGGAAGCGGCTGCCGGGCTTCAGCACGCGATAGGCTTCGCGCAGCGCCAGATCGATCTGCGGCACATTGCGAATGCCGAAAGCGATCGTATATGCGTCAAAGCTGCGGTCGGCGAAGGCGAGCGCCTCGGCATTGCCTTCGACGAAATCGACCTGGGTTTCGAGATGCCGCTTGGCGGCGCGCTCGCGGCCTACCGCCAGCATGTCGGAATTGATGTCGCAGACGGTGGCATGGAAGCCGGGACCTGCCGCCTTGGCCGCGCGGAACGAAATGTCGCCGGTGCCGCCGGCGACGTCGAGCAGCGCGAATGGCCGATCGCCCTTGGGCGGGGCGAGCGCGGTGATCATGATGTCCTTCCAGACCCGGTGCAGGCCACCGGACATCAAATCGTTCATCAAGTCGTAGCGCGACGCCACGCTGCGAAACACATCGTTCACCAGCGTCTGCTTGTCCCCCAAGGGAACGTCTTTGAAGCCAAAATGCGTGGTTTCGCCCGGCCGATCCATTACTCTACTCCACGACGCCGACCATAGCGCGGCCGCCGCAATGGCGCTATCACACCGCCCTCATAAGGTGAATGCCTGACCATGCCTGAATTGCCCGAAGTCGAGACCGTCCGCCGCGGCCTTCAGCCGGTCATGGAGGGTGCAAAAATCCTTATTGCAGAGGCCCGCAGGCCCGATCTGCGCTTTCCGTTCCAGCCGGATTTCGTCGCCCGGCTCCAGGGGCAGATCGTCACGGGCCTCGGCCGCCGTGCAAAATATCTCATGGCCGACCTCGCCTCCGGCGACGTGCTCTTGATGCATCTGGGCATGTCGGGCTCGTTTCGCGTCATCAAGCCGGACAACGAGGCTGCGCCCGGCGAGTTTCACTATCCGAAAGGTAAGGACTCCGTGCACGACCACGTCCTGTTTCGGATGTCCTCGGGCGCCGACATCGTCTTCAACGATCCGCGCCGCTTCGGTTACATGAAAGTGATCGCGCGTAGCGCACTCGATGAGGAGCCGTTGTTGCGGGGGCTTGGCCCCGAGCCGCTCGGCAACGAATTCGATGCGGCCATGCTCGCGCACTCCTGCGAAGACAAGACCACGAGCCTGAAGGTTGCATTGCTCGATCAGCGCGTCGTGGCGGGGCTCGGCAACATCTATGTCTGCGAAGCCTTGCATCGCTCGCATCTGTCGCCGCGCCGGATCGCCGCGACGCTGTCGACCAAAAAGGGCGAGCCAACGGATCATGCCAAGCGGCTGGTCGGTGCGATCCACACCGTGCTGAACGACGCCATCAAGGCCGGCGGCTCGTCACTGCGCGATCATCGCCAGACCTCGGGCGAGCTCGGCTATTTCCAACACTCCTTCAAGGTCTATGGCCGCGAAGGCGAGACCTGCAAGACGCCGCGCTGCGGCGGCACCGTGAAGCGTTTCACGCAGAACGGCCGGTCGACCTTCTGGTGTTCGAAATGTCAGAAGTGAGCGGCCATGCAGACGCCGCGGCTTGAAACCGAACGGCTGATCCTGCGTCCGCTCGCATTGTCCGATGCGCCGGCGATCCAGCGTCATTTCGACAATTGGAACATCATCCGGCATCTCGCTGCGGTCGTCCCCTGGCCATATCCGGCGGACGGTGCGGAGACCTTCGTCCGGTCGCAGCTCGGCAACATCTCAGCCGGCGAGGAGATTCACCATTGGGTGCTGGTGCTGAAGGGCAGTGACGGCGAGGCGATCGGAAACATTCATTTCCGCCCCTATGCCGACGGCGCGAAGGGCAATCGCGGCTTCTGGTTGGCCGAGCCTTATTGGCGGCGCGGATTGATGACGGAAGCCATCATCGCGGTGAACGATTTCGCCTTCCTCACACTTGGCCTCGATCATTTTTACGTCTGCAACGCCGCCACCAACGAGGCTTCACGCCGGGTCAAGCAGAAGACCGGTGCGGAGTTCGTCGGCTTCATCGAGCTTGCGCACCACGGCGGACAGTCGAAGTCCGAGAGATGGATCGTGCGGCGTGAGGATTGGTTACGCGGGAGATCCGTGGCACCGGTGGCCTAGCTTCGCGAGATTTGACCCGACCGAAGCGGTCGACGCCGGCACACAGCCGTTTTGCCTGACAAGTCAGATGTCTACGCACCCTCGCCGAGGAGCCTTGGCCGGGAGCGGCTCTACTGTGCATGGGGTTGTTTTCGACATTTTTGTTCGAGGGCGCGGCCGCCATCGCCAAAAAGACGCGAAGCGAAGCAATCCGGCCGAGCTGGGGGCCGGATTGCTTCGTCGCTGAGGCTCTTCAACCGTACGGCGAAGAGCCCATTTGACGTCTGAGCGATTGCCCCGCTCAGGACGCCAAAGTCATAGCTTCGTTCGCCGCGCGCTCAGTGGCGAGGTGCAACATTCCGTCCGCGGCCGAGATGACCTGGTCGATCAGCACATTGGTCGCCGAGATGTTCAGCCGGGACTCGATCCACTGCCAGAGGCCGCGGATTTCCTCGGTCGACTTGCCGTTCGGCGCGAATTCGCTGACGGCGAGGCCGCTGGCGAGCGAGTCCTGATGGTCGTTGCGCATCGCGATCAGGGGACGCGCGAGCACCTCGGTGAGATCGAGCGCGGCTTCCTCGGCAAGCGTGTTGGCGGCGTTGTCGATGCGCTGGCCGCGGATCGGCGTCTGGTTCAGCACGAAGCCGTAGGGCCGCTTCCAGGCGCGCGCGACGCTGATGGTGGAGACCGTGGCTTCGATGTCGGCAACGCTCGGGCGGGCCGGGATCAGGCAGAGGTCGGAGTGGCGGATCGCGGCAGTGGTCGCGGCGCTGAGGCCGGCCGCAGTGTCGACGATCGCGAGCTGGAGGCCGCTGTCGGCCAGCATCTTCAGACGCGGTTCGATGTCCGCAGCGTGGTAGATCGGTTCGACGACGAGATCGTTGTTGTTGCGGCGGCGCTGCCAGTTGGAGAGGGTGCCCTGCGGGTCGGTCTCGATCAGGCGGACGGTGAAGCCGGCCTGCTTGGCTGCCAGCGCGAGGCCGATGGCGAGCGTGCTCTTGCCGCTGCCACCCTTTTGGGTAGCCAGTACGATCGTATGCATTTGCAGATGATTCCTTTGGGAGTGCCGGGGTCTCGGGGTAACGCCACGCGAACGTGCATCATTGAGGATGCTGAGCTCTTCTCGCTCAGGACGTGCCCAGCCCGATCCAAAGGGGACCGCGGATGTCCGAATCAACAGGTACGATGATGGCAGAATCAGGAATGCCAGCTAATCCGTACCATTACTGGACCCGTAATCCTGCGTGTGATGTGCTCGCCGCCGTGAATAAAAGGGACACACGGCATGAGCGGTAACTGGCGCGACCGGACGGCGACGACCTTCGAATGTCAGAAAATGCCGGCGGTCTCGAGCCGCGGCATGGTGGTCAGCAACCATCCGCTGGCCTCCAGCGCGGGCGCCGAGATGCTGGCAGCCGGCGGCAACGCCATCGACGCTGCGATCGCGACCCTGTTCACGCTGACCGTGGTCGAGCCGATGATGGTCGGCATCATCGGCGGCGGCATGGCGCATATTCGCCTGGCCGACGGCAGCCATCGTTTCATTGACGGCCAGAGCACGGTGCCCGCGGCGGTGCGCGACACCAGCTACACCTCCAGGCCGGGCTCGGCGCATGACGTGTTCGACACTGTCGGCAATGAGAACCTGAACGGCCCGAAGGCGGTTGCGACGCCGGGCTCACTCAAAGCCTGGTGCGAGACGCTGCGCCGGTTCGGCACCATGAGCCTCGCCGACGTGATGCAGCCCGCAATCAAGCACGCCGCGCGCGGCTATGCGGCGACGCCCTATTTGCACGAATGCATCAGCGAGAGCGCCGCCGAGATGCGCAAGGACAAGCCGATTTCGGCGATCTATCTGCCGAACGGCGAGCCGCTCAAGGTCGGCGAACGCGTGGTGCAGGCCGAATATGCCGAGACCTTGCGATACATCGCCGACCATGGCGAGCAGGCGCTCTACGAGGGGCCGCTCGGCGACATCCTCGTCGACTACATGGAGAAGGCAGGCGGCTTTATTCGCCGCGCCGATCTGACGAACTACAAGACCGTCGAGCGCCAGCCGGTCCGCGCCGACTATCGCGGCTGGACTATTTTTGGTCCGCCGCCGCCCGCGGCTTCCGGTGTCCACATCGCGCAGATGCTGAACATCCTGGAGGGCTACGACATCGGCGGCCTCGGCTTCGGCACGCCGGAGACCATTCACTATCTCGCTGAGGTCCTGAAGATCGCCTTCGCCGATCGCGCTGCGGCCAGCGGCGATCCTGACTATGTCGGCGTGCCCGTGGAGCAACTGACGTCGAAAGCCTATGCCGAGGAGCGCCGCCGCGCGATCGATCCGGCGCGGGCGCAGGCCTGGGGTGCCGGCGTGTCGCAGCTCGAAGGCGCGCACACCACGCACATGACGGCGGCGGATGCCTTCGGCAACGTGGTCGCGACCACGCAGACCATCAACAATCTCTTTGGCGCGAAGATCATGATCCCGGGCTTAGGGGCCATCGCCAACAATTACATGAACCTGTTTGATCCACGTCCGGGTCACGCGCTGTCCCTGGCGCCGGGCAAGCGCGTCACAACCTCGATGTCGCCGATGATGGCGCTGCGCGATGGCAAGCTGCGCTATGCGCTTGGTCTGCCCGGCGGCAAGCGCATCTTCCCGAGCGCGATGCAGGCGCTGGTTAATCTCATCGACCACGGTATGAGCTTGCAGGAGGCGGTCGAGGCGCCGCGCGTCTGGACCGAGGGCAATGCGCTCGAGGTGGAGCAGACGGTACCGGAGGGCGTGCGCGCAAAGCTCGCGAGCCTGGGCCACAAGGTCCAGCCGGTCGCGACGGTCGCCGGCGGGATGAATGCGATCGCGTTCCACGACGACGGCACCATGACCGGCGCCGCCTGCTGGCGCGCGGACGGCACGCCGGTCGGGATCTCCGGCGGCCTCGCGCGCAGCGGGGTGCGGTTCAGGCTCAGCTGATCGCTATTTCCGCACGCAGATCACGCGCACGACGGCGGCCTTTGCATCCGTAGCAGCGCCGATCGCGGTAACGCCGTTCGCCTTCAGGAAGTCGCGCACGGCTTCCGCGGAAACCATCACGGCCTGTGATGCCGGAACCGCTGTCGCGGGTCCCGCAACCATTGTGGACTTCAACAGCGTCACGCCCGCGAACTTGCCGTCGCCGTCGATCGTCGGGCCACCGGAAAATCCAGCCGCCGGTGGCGGCGACAACGCGGCATCGCCGCTGCCGACCGATGCCAGCGCAGCCTTGACGCTCGTCGCGCCCGCCGCGCCGCCCTGGCTTTGCGGATCGGCGATGCCGATGACATCGACATTGGTCTTGGCCGCGCCGCCGGTGAGGCTGAGCGGTTTCAGGCCGCGCGCGCCATAGATGTGCAGCAGTGCGAGATCGTGCTCCTTGTCCTCGGCGAGGCGGTCGGCATTGCCGTAGCCGCCGATGGTGATGGCGAGGCAGCCATCGGTGACGAAGCGGTCGGTGATGATCGCGCCGTCGTCGCTGACGACGATGCCGGTGCCGTATTCGACGGTCTTGCGCGGCGCTAGTCCGGCTTGCGGCCCCGACGGGAACGCATTGAACGCGCTCGACATTGCGATCACGACCGGCTCGACCGTGTTCTCGGTGGCCTGGTCGTAGAGAATCGTCATGATGCGGACCTCGTCGCCTTTAAAGGTGCCGCGCACGTAAAATTTCTTCAGGCCCTGGAGCCCCGACAGCACGAAGAAGTCCGGCTTCACCACGGTGTAGTCGACCTTGCGTCCGGCCGGCTCCTTCTTCTCTTGCTCGGCGAGCTTGGCCGTGGTCGGGCTCGCCTCCTTGCGGCGGCTGAGCAGCACCTGCACCGTTCCGGTCGGCGAGGCCCATTTCGAGCCGTTGGCGTCGGTCGCCTGCTGCAGCACCAGTTTTGAGGGAATGCCGAGCCGCGCGCCGCTGGTCGGCTCCATCACGATCTTCCAGCCGACATTGTCCTGCTTGCGCCGCGCGGTCTCGGCGAGCGCTGCGCGCTCTTGCGGATTGAGCACGCCGGTCGGCTTGCCGCCCTTGTTCTTCTGGTACTCCCTGATCGCATCGACCATGCGCGCGCTGATGTCGCCGGTAATGGCGCCGTTATACTCGCCGACCCAGGCGAGATCGGACTGGAGCGACAGCCGCTCCGCCTGCGCCATGGCGTCGGCGGTCTCGGATGGTGTCTGCAAGGCGGGCGGGCGGATCGGAACGGTCTGGACCACCTTCGGTTTGAAGCCGGGGAGCAGTGGTGCCGTCGTCTGGGCGTTCGCGCCGGTGGCAGCCGCCAACATCAGTGTTGCCGCAAGCATCGATCTCATGACAAATCCAGCCAGCCCATTGAACGCGCGGCCATTGAAGCACATCTCGTTGGTCGCGAACAATCTCGGGGTGGTTCAGGAGAAGAGAAGTTGCTGAGCCCGGACGAACTCGAACGCTATGCCCGCCATATCGTGCTGCGCGATGTCGGTGGTCCCGGCCAGGCTGCGCTGAAACGGGCCTCCGTGCTGGTGATCGGCGCGGGCGGGCTCGGCGCGCCGGCTTTGATGTATCTGGCTGCCGCCGGTATCGGCACGCTCGGCGTGGTCGATGACGACGTCGTCTCGCTGTCAAATCTTCAACGCCAAGTGATCCATACAACACCCGATATCGGCCGGCACAAGGTCGAGAGCGCGGCCGAGCGGATCGCAGCCCTCAATCCGCATGTACGCTTTGTCGGTCACGCGACCTGGCTTAACGCCGAGAATGCAATCAGCCTGATCGGCGACTACGATCTCGTGCTGGACGGCTCCGACAATTTCTCGACGCGTTATCTGGCCTCGGACGCGTGCTTCTTCGCGCAGAAGCCGCTGATCACCTCCGCGCTCGGCACCTTCGACGGCTCGCTCACCACCATCCGCGCGCATGAGAAGAATGCCGATGGCGTGTTCAATCCGACCTATCGCTGCCTGTTTCCGGAGGCGCCGCCGCCGGGCACGGTGCCGGCCTGCGCGGAGGCCGGCGTCATGGGCGCGCTCGCCGGCGTGATGGGCTCGATGATGGCGCTGGAGGCGATCCGCGAGATCGTCGGCTTTGGCGACGGCCTGGTCGGACGCCTCCTGATGATCGATGCGCGCGCGATGCGCTTCGAGACGCTGCGTTACGCGCGCGATCCCGCCAATCCGCTCAATGGCGATGGGCCGGTCATGACCGACCTGAGTGCCCATCGCGCTTGATCGCGCTGTTACGTCGTGGCGGGCTTCTCGCTGTCGAGATGCGCCATCTGCTCGGCGGCATAACGCATGCCGGACGCGACATTCGGCGGAAAGGCCTTTGCCAGCGTCGCAAGATGCGCCGGGGTCAGCGTCACCTTGTTCGCGCCCAACGCTTCGCTGAGACGGTTGCGGGTCTTGGCGCCGACCAGCGGCACGATCTCCTGGCCTTGCGCCGCCACCCAGGCGATCGCGACCTGCGCTGGTGTTGCGCCGATCTCTGTGGCGATGGCGCGGAGCTGCTCCGCCAGCGCGAGATTGGCATCGAGGTTTGCGCCCTGGAAGCGCGGGCTCATCAGCCGGTAGTCCTTGCCGACCTTGCCAGAGTCCTTCGACCAATGGCCGCCGATCAAGCCGCGCGCCAGCACGCCATAGGCGGTAATGCCGATGCCAAGCTCGCGGCAGGTCTTGAGGATGTCGCGCTCGATGCCACGCTCGATCAGCGAATATTCGATCTGGAGATCGACGATCGGATGCACGGCATGCGCGCGGCGGATGGTGTTGGAGCCGACCTCGGACAGGCCGATATGCCTGACGTAGCCGGCCTTCACCATCTCGGCGATGCCGCCGATCGTCTCCTCGATGGGAATGTTGGGATCGAGACGCGCCGGGCGGTAGACATCGATGTAGTCGGTGCCGAGTCGTTGCAGCGAATACGCGAGGAAGTTGCGCGTTGCGGCCGGCCGCGAGTCGAATCCGACGAACTCGCCGGCGGGGCCGCGCAGCGCGCCGAACTTGACGCTGATCTGAACTTTCTCGCGCGCGACATCTTTCAGCGCTTCTCGGATCAGCATTTCATTGTGGCCCATGGCGTAGAAGTCGCCGGTGTCGAGCAGCGTGATGCCGGCCTCGAGCGCGGCATGGATGGTGGCGATACTCTCGCCGCGATCGGCCGGGCCATAGGCGTCCGACATCGCCATGCAGCCGAGTCCGAGGCTCGAGACGTTGGGGCCGGTTGAACCGAGTTTGCGTTGTTCCATGATGGCTCTCCTCGAAAACGGCAGCGCTGATTACGCCGCGCGACGAGGGCAGATATGCGTTCTCTCCATTACGCCGATAAGCTGGACAATCCAGAATGGCTTGTTCATCATATCGAACAATGGCCGATCCCGATCTGCGCGATCTCGACGTCTTCGTAGCGGTCGCCCGCACCCGCAATTTCCGGCGCGCGGCGGTCGAAATTCGCGTGTCTGTGTCGAGCCTTAGCCAGAGATTACGGGACCTGGAGGAACGCCTGGGCGTCCGCCTGATGAACCGCACCACCCGCAGCGTTGCGCTGACCGAGGCGGGTGAGCTGCTGCTGTCGCGCGTGGCGCCCGCGCTGCGCGATGTCGGCGACGCGCTGGATCAGGTCCGCGGCCTGCGCGAGGTCGCGTCGGGCCGCCTGCGCATCAACGCGCCGCCGCCGGCGGTCGACCTCGTGCTGGGGCCGATGGTTGGCCCGTTTCTGGAAGCGCATCCGCAGGTCGATCTCGACGTCGTTTCCGAGAGCGGTTTCGTCGACATCGTCAGCGCGGGTTACGACGCCGGCGTACGGTACGGCGAGCATCTCGCGCAGGATATGGTGGCGATCCCGCTGAGCGGACCGCAGCATTATGTCGTCGTCGCGTCGCCAGCTTACCTCGCGCGCCGCGGCCGGCCAAAGCATCCGAAGGATTTGCTCGAGCATGATTGCATCCGCGCCCGCTACTCGAGCGGCGTCATGCATGACTGGGAGTTCGAGAAGGCGGGTCAGCTCATGAAGGTCGATCCGCGGGCCAAGCTGATCTCGAGCAATATGGGCCTCGCCATGCGCGCTGCGCTCGACGGCGTCGGCATCTGGGCGACGCTCGATGGCTACGTCGGTGAAGCCGTGAAATCCGGCGCGCTGGTCAGCCTGCTCCAGGATTGGTGCGAGCCGTTTCCGGGGCCGTTCCTGTATTATCCGAGCCGGCGCCAGGTGCCGCCGGCGTTGCGCGCGTTCATCGATTTCGTCGCAGATTGGCGCAAGCGAAACGCGCCGCGACTCTAGATACTCATGGTGAGGAGGCGCGAAGCGCCGTCTCGAACCAAAGGCCCATTCTGGCCCGCGGCCATCCTTCGAGACGCCGCTTCGCGGCTCCTCAGGATGAGGAACAGAGGGCTTGTGTCGCGGTAGATTTGGGGCTCAGAGCATGCTCGGCAGCACGCGATCCGGCGGCTTGTGGGCGTCGAGGAAGGTGCGGATGTTGATGATCACTTTCTCGCCCATCTCGACGCGGCCCTCGATCGTGGCCGAGCCCATATGCGGCATCAGCGTGACCTTGCCGGCCTTGGCGAGCCGCACCAGTTTCGGATTGACCGCCGGCTCGTGCTCATAGACGTCGAGGCCGGCGCCGCCGATCTCGCCACCTTCGATCAGCTTGATCAGCGTGTCCTCGTCAGTGACCTCGCCGCGCGCGGTGTTGACGATGTAGGCGTCCTTGCGGATCAGCTTCAGCCGCCGCGCCGATAGCAGATGATAGGTCGCCGGCGTATGCGGACAATTCACCGAGATGATGTCCATCCGCGCCAGCATCTGGTCGAGGCTTTCCCAATAGGTCGCGCCAAGCTCTTCGGCGATCTTCGGCGCCACCGGACGACGGTTGTGATAGTGGATCTGCAAGCCGAAGGCGCGGGCGCGGCGCGCGACCGCCTGGCCGATGCGGCCCATGCCGATGATGCCGAGCCGTTTGCCGCCGATGCGATGGCCGAGCATCCAGGTCGGCGACCAGCCGGCCCAGGGTTTTCCCTCCGTCAGTACCGAGGCGCCTTCGATCATCCGGCGCGGGACGGCCAGGATCAGCGCCATGGTCATGTCGGCGGTGTCTTCGGTCAGAACCTTTGGCGTATTGGTGACGGTGATGCCGCGGGCATGCGCCGCCTCGACGTCGATATTGTCGACGCCGTTGCCGAAATTGGCGATCAATCGCAGCTTGCAGTCGGGCTGGTTGACGATGTCGGCACTGATGTGGTCGGTGACGGTCGGAACCAGGATGTCGGCTGTGCGCGCGGCCTCCGCGAGCTGCTCGGCCGACATCGGCGTATCGTCGAGATTGATGCGCGCGTCGAATAACTCGCGCATCCGCGTCTCGATCGAATCCGGCAACTTGCGCGTCACGACGACGAGGGGCTTTTTCTTCACCGACATGTCCTGCCCTCATGAGACATCGCAGGCCGCCTCTGTCGCCAAAGGCCGGCCGTTCAGGCCTCATTAACCCGGTTGTTCGACACTGCCCTTGCCGTGTCCGTCCCCGGCGTTTCCTTCAAGCTCTCCCGATATTTCCGGCCGGAAAATCGGGGCAAACTGGTTGTTCAAGCGTCCGTCCTCTCTAGCAGAAGGCCGGGCCAAGACAAGAACCACGGGTTAAGGCTTTGGGAACACCCGCGTGAGGCGGGGTCAGGGGCTCGCGCGGCTGGGTTTTGGAATTTTGGGGTGAGGACCCGGCTTGGCCGGGTCTTCGACAGGAGACGGGTTGATGGCGTTTGGGCGTTTTTGTTCGGTGATGGCGCTCGTTTGCACCTGGTTGAGCGCCTCGGTCAGCCCCTCGCATTCGGCGAAAGAGGCCACCCCGCAGACGGCCAGCGGCCTGCCGGTGCCGCGCTATGTCAGTCTCAAATCGGATCACGTGAACGTCCGCGCCGGCCCGACCAAAGACAATGATGTGGCTTGGGTCTACACCCGCACCGGGCTGCCGGTCGAAATCACCGCCGAGTTCGAGAACTGGCGCCGGGTGCGCGATTCTGAAGGCGCCGAGGGCTGGGTCTATCACTCGCTGCTGTCAGGCCGCCGCACCGCGGTCGTCACGATGAAGCGCAAGGATGAGCTCGCGCCGATCTACGACCGGGCCGATCCCGACAGCGCGGTTGCAGCAAAGCTCCAGGCCGGCGTCGTCACGCAGGTGAAAAAGTGCACCACGAATTGGTGCCACGTCACTGGCAGCGGCTTTGACGGCTGGATCCAGCAGGAGCGCCTCTGGGGCGTGTACTCCGACGAGCAGGTGAACTGACGCGATGGCGGAAGAGCAGGCTACTGCTCCAGCGTCATGCCCGGGCATAGCCGTCCGAAGGACGGCGTCGCTTCCGCTCGCCTACGTCCCGGGCATCCACGTAATTTCACGCTTAGCCCAAGAACGTGGAATGGCGGGGACAACCAAGCCCGGCCATGACGACTAAATCAACAGTTTAGGATTGATCTCAGCGCTTCTTGCGCAGGCGCACAACCATGTCGATCCGCGCGATCTCGTAGCCATCCGGCACCTCCGGCATCCTGGATAGCGCCAGATGCGGATCCTCGATGTCGACCAGCTCGTGGCTGTTCTCGAGGTAATAGTGGTGGTGGGTGGTGACGTTGGTGTCAAAATAGGTCTTGGTGCCGTCGACGCTGACCTGACGCAGCAGGCCGGCATCGGTCAGCTGGTTCAGAGTGTTGTAGACGGTGGCGAGCGAGACCGGGACCTTGGCCAGGGTCGCTTCCTCATAAAGCATTTCAGCCGTGAGGTGGCGTGCCCCCTTGCCGAACAGCAGCCAGCCGAGCGCCATACGCTGGCGCGTCGGGCGGAGCCCGGCGGACTGAAGCATTTCATTGACGTCGTGCCAGGGGCAGCCAGTCAGGGCCGGCTGGCGGCCGGACAGAAGGGCTGCCGCATGGGCGTCTTCGTCGTGATGGATCGCGTTGTTTTCGCTCATTTCCAGAATTCGGGCACGCGTGAACACTATCTGTCTGCAATATATGGACAGATAGATGCAGATGCAAGTTTCTCGCAACTAGAGCGGTTCTAATCAGCGGAGGAACGGGCCGGGGCCCCCGTCATTTTACCTTCATGAGACGGCTTTGCTACCCGAAATGGCCTGTGTTAGAGAGCCCGCGGTTCCGCTTAACCGATTTTGGCGCAGCCAGGCATTGAGGCCCGGCCCGAAGTCGATCCGGCTCTCGGTATTTGCGCCTGACGACGGCAATTGGCGTTGCTTTCCGAACAAGAACGGGCCCATTTTCGCCAGAAACGCCGCTCAATCGGGTTTAGAACACAGAGGCTTCAGCATGCTGAATAGGCGCAACGGCTACGAATATGAAGACCTGCTGGCATGTGGCCGCGGCGAGATGTTCGGCCCGGGCAATGCACAATTGCCCCTGCCGCCAATGCTCATGTTCGACCGCATCACGGAAATTTCCGAAACCGGCGGCGAGTTCGGCAAGGGAGTCGTGCGCGCCGAGCTCGACGTGAAGCCGGACCTCTGGTTCTTCGGCTGCCACTTCAAGAACGATTCGGTGATGCCCGGCTGCCTCGGCCTCGACGCGCTGTGGCAAATGGTCGGCTTTTATCTTGGCTGGAGCGGCGGTGAAGGCCGCGGCCGCGCCCTTGGCCTGAACGAGCTCAAGTTCAGCGGCCAAGTGCTGCCCGAGGCCCGCAAGGTTGTGTACAACATCGATATCAAGCGCGTGATGCGTTCAAAGCTGGTGCTCGGCATCGCCGACGGATGGCTTTCGGTCGATGACCAGATTATCTATCGCGCGAAGGATCTGAAGGTCGGCCTGTTCAAACAGGGCGTCAGCCTGGGCTGAGCGCATCACCAAGAAGGCAACGATTAAGGCGAGGCTGTCATGAGGCGGGTTGTGGTCACCGGGATGGGCATCGTCTCGTCCATCGGAAACAACACCCAGGAGGTGCTTGCGAGCCTTCACGAGGCGAAGTCGGGCATTTCAAGGGCTGAGAAATATGCCGAGCTCGGCTTCCGTTCGCAGGTGCAGGGGGCGCCGACGATTGATCCTGCGACGGTTGTCGACCGGCGTGCGATGCGCTTCCTCGGCCAGGGCGCGGGGTGGAATCACATCGCGATGGAGCAGGCGATCCAGGATTCCGGACTGGGACCTGACGAAGTCTCCAACATCCGTACCGGAATCATCATGGGCTCCGGTGGTCCGTCCGCCCGCACCATTGTCGAGGCCGCCGACATCACCCGCACCAAGGGACCGAAGCGCGTCGGCCCGTTTGCAGTGCCGAAGGCAATGTCGTCGACGGCCTCGGCGACGCTCGCGACCTGGTTCAAGATCAAGGGCGTGAACTATTCGATCTCGTCCGCCTGCGCGACGTCGAACCATTGCGTCGGCAATGCCTATGAGACGATCCAGATCGGCAAACAGGACATCATTTTCGCCGGCGGCTGCGAAGAGCTCGACTGGTCGCTGTCGGTGCTGTTCGACGCGATGGGCGCGATGTCCTCGAAATACAACGACACGCCCGCCACCGCCTCGCGCCCCTACGACGTCAACCGCGACGGCTTCGTCATCGCCGGCGGTGCCGGGGTGCTGGTGCTGGAAGAGCTCGAGCATGCCAAGGCGCGCGGCGCGCGCATGTATGGCGAGATCGTCGGCTACGGCGCGACCTCGGACGGCTACGACATGGTCGCTCCATCAGGTGAAGGCGCCGAGCGCTGCATGCGCATGGCGATGTCGACGGTGAGGACCAAGGTCGACTACATCAATCCGCACGCCACTTCGACCCCGGCCGGTGATCCGCCGGAGATCGAGGCGCTCCGAAAAGTGTTCGGCGCCGGCGAGAAGTGCCCGCCGATCTCGGCGACCAAGGCGCTGACCGGCCATTCGCTGGGCGCGACCGGCGTCCAGGAAGCGATCTATTCGCTGCTGATGATGAACAATGGCTTCGTCTGCGAGAGCGCGCACATCCAGGAACTCGATCCCGTGTTCGCCGACATGCCGATCGTGCGCAAGCGCATCGACAACGTCAAAATCGGCACCGTGCTGTCGAACTCGTTCGGCTTCGGCGGAACCAACGCTACGCTGGTGTTCAGCCGGCTGGATGTGTGACGTCATTGTTGGCGTACTGTTGATTTTCTCGTCATGGCCGGGCTTGTCCCGGCCATCCACGTCTTAGCCCGAGGCTCGGAAGAACGTGGATGCCCGGGACACAGGCGAGCGAAGCGACGCCGTCCTTCAGACGGCTGTGCCCGGGCATGACGAAGAGTGGAGAGTGGTGGGCGATGCAGGAATTGATGAAAGGCAAGCGCGGTCTGATCATGGGCATCGCCAATGATCATTCGATCGCCTGGGGCATGGCGAAGACGCTGCATGCCCATGGCGCCGAGCTTGCCTTCACTTTCCAGGGCGAGGCCCTCGGCAAGCGCGTCAAGCCGCTGGCGGAATCTCTCGGCGTGGAATTGGTGTTGCCCTGCGATGTCGAGGACATCGCCAGCGTCGACGCCACATTCGCGGCCTTGCGCGAAAAGTGGGGCCAGCTCGACTTCGTGATCCACGCGATCGGCTTTGCCGACAAGAACGAGCTGAAGGGGCGCTATGCCGACACCAGCCGCGAGAATTTCTCGCGCACCATGGTGATCTCCTGCTTCTCCTTCACGGAAGTGGCAAAACGCGCCGCCGAGCTGATGACAGAGGGCGGCAGCATGATCACGCTGACCTTCGGCGCCTCGATGCGCGCGATGCCCAATTATAACGTCATGGGCGTGGCCAAGGCGGCGCTGGAAGCCTCCGTGCGCTATCTCGCCTCGGATTTCGGGCCACGCGGCATTCGCGTCAACGCGATCTCCGCAGGCCCCATCCGTACGCTCGCCGGCTCCGGCATCGGCGAGGCGCGCGCGATGTTTGGCTTCATGCAAAAACATTCGCCGCTACGCCGCGGCGTCACGCTCGACGAGCTCGGGGGTTCGGCGCTGTATCTCTTGTCCGACTTGTCCAGCGGCGTGACCGGCGAGATCCACTATGTCGATTCCGGCTACAACATCGTTTTGATGCCGAAGCCGGACGACCTGAAGTCGTCGGAGTAGCTGCGTCCTTACCCCGCCGCGATCTTCTCCGCGCGCTGGAATGCCGGCCGTGCCATGCAGCGCGCGAGATAGGCGTCGAACACGGGGCGCGACGGCACCATCTTAAACAGGCGCACCGCAAAATTCAGGCCTGCACCGATGGTGATGTCGGCGGCGGAGAAGTCCTCGCCGAGAATCCACGGCCCCTTGGCGAGCGCCGCTTCCAGCACATCAAACACCTGCGTCGCGCTGCCCCAGGCCGCGGTCGAGGTCGGCACCTCGATCTTGGTGAAGATCTGGATGATGGCGGGCTCGATGCAGCTCGGCGAGAAGAACAGCCATTGCAGATAGCGCGCGCGGCACGGGTCGGTCACGGCTGGCGCCATCTTCGTCTCGGGATAGCGGTCGGCGATGTAGGCGCAGATCGCCGCGGCCTCGCCGAGTGCGGCGTCGCCGTCGGCAAGCGCCGGCACCTTGCCCATCGGATTGACCTTCAAGTACTCCGGCGCCTTCTGCGCGCCGGTCGAAATGTCGGTCAGCACGCGCTCATAGGGAAGCCCGGTTTCTTCCATCAGCCAAAGCGCGGAAAATGAGCGCGAGCGGGGCGACCAATAGAGCTTGATCATGGCGCGGACCTTTCATCGGCGGCAGACGAACAGCGCGCAATTCATGGCGCGTCTGCTTTGAATGCGCAATGCACTACACCCAGGTACAGAATGCCCCGGCTCAGTCTTCCTTGAGATAGCCGGGGAGGCCCCGGTCGAGCCTGTCTGCGACGAGTGCTCGCGTCCTCTCGCGCAGCGCCGCGTTGGCCGAAGCTGCCGCGGGCGGGTCAGGAAACATCGAGTTGTCGAGCTTGGTGAGCGGGTCCTCGGTCAATCGCATACTTGCGGCGAAGTTCGCGCCGAAATTCACAAAGGGACGCTTGATCTCCTCGTAGCTTCGGCCATCGATCAGCGTGATTGCAACATTGGCGAAAAGGTGCGAGTGCCGGAGGAGGCCGCCGAGACCCTGATTGTAGGTGCCGATGCCGTTCAGCATCATGTGCGTGTTCGGCAACTCCGCCTTGAACGTGGTCGCGACGAGATAGCGATCGCAATTCGCATTCGCTGTGAAGCTCCGCACGATCACCGGCAGACGCTCTCCGGGATCTCGGATGAGGATCGTTTTCGGATTATAGAAAGGCTCGAAGACGCCCTTGGGAGAGGCGATCCTGCGCACCGCGGGATCGTTGCTCGTTGCCGCGCGTACCCGCGCAAACACGAGATCATCGAGGCCCCAGTCGATTGGAACCTCGCTCGCCTCATTCTCGAAGATCGTGAGGCCAAATTTCTGGACGGAGTAGTGGTCTCCGATCACCGAGATCACGCCAAGTCGGCACGGGCCGCTCTCCGTCGCGACCGGCTGCTTTGCAATCGGTTTGGCCTTCGGCGCCGCCTTCTTGGCAACCGGTTTTGCTTGAGGTGCGGTCTGAGCGGGAGGCGCGGTGGTTGCGGGAGGGGTTTGCGCGGCTGTCGCAGCGAGCAGGGACAGCAGCGCGATCAGCGGGACAGCAATTCGAAACATGGATTCCAGGGAGATCAGAGGCAGGTAGACATCGGAGACGCCACACTAGGTTGGGATCATGACAACCGCAAGCTGCGTCCGGCGATCGCCACCTATCCGGTCTGGTGCTGCCGGCACCACCGGTAATACTTCATCACAAACCCGTTCGACGGCTCGATCTCTTCCTTCTCGAACACAAAGCCCTCGCGCTCGTACCAGCGCCAGGCCTTTTCGTTCTCGCGCACGCAGCGCAGATACATCTCGTCCGGCATTTGCGTGCGCGTGAAGGCGAGCATTTGCCGGCCGAGCGATTGGCCCTGATAGGCTGGTGCGACGAACAGCATGTCGAGATAGAGTTTTGGCAGATGCAGCGCGAGCATCGCGGCGATCGTGCCGTGATCGTCGGCGACGAACAGGCTCCAGCCACCCTCGATCTCGCGCCGGATGCGCGCACGCAGATTTGCCAGCAGGAAGTTGCTCGCCTCGGCAAGCCCGGTCGAGACCCAGCTCTCCATCCAGACGCGGGCGATCTCGTCATATTCCTCGCCGCGCGCGAGGCGGATGATCGCATCAGACATTGGTGCTCCCCCTTTTGGGGCTACCCGGCGCGAGCGCGTGAGGTTACTTGAATGATCCTGATTAGCTCGGAAAATTCCGGCTCAGGCCCGTTGGCTGCGCGCGACCTGCCGCGGGCGCGCCTTGCCGGCCGACAGGCACACCACTTCGGAGATTTGCATCAATTGCCGCGCCAGTGGGCTGGTCTTGCGCCAGACCATGCCGATGGTGCGCGAGGGCTCCGGATCGCGGAAGCGCGAAAGCGAGACGGAGGCCGATCGTGTCTCCACCGACACCGCCATCTCCGGAATCAGGGTGACGCCGATGCCGGCGCTGACCATCTGGACCAGCGTCGACAGCGAATTCGCATCCAGCATCTCGCGCGGCGGTGACGATTGCATGTTGCAGAACGACAGCGCCTGGTCGCGGAAGCAGTGGCCCTCTTCGAGCAGCAACAGACGCATCTCGCGCATCATTTCGCGCGACGGCACCGGCGTTCCCGCATCCGTGCCCGGCCGCACCAGCAGGAATTTTTCCTCGAACAGCGCCACCTCGGTGAGCGAGGGCTCGGACACCGGCAGCGCGACGATGGCGGTGTCTAGCCGACCTTCGACCAGTTCCTGGATCAGCCGCGGCGTCATCGTTTCGCGCACGCGGATGTCGAGCTCCGGATGCATGCGTGTGAGATTCTTGGTGATCTTGGGCAGCAGATACGGCGCGATGGTCGGGATCATGCCGATGCGCAGGCGACCCGCGAAGCGATCCTGCGAGGCGCGGGCGAAATCACCGAGCTCATCGACCGAGCGCAGGATGTCGCGGACTCGTGGCGCAAGCTCCTCACCAAACCGGGTCAGCGCGACCTGCCGGGCGCTGCGCTCGAGCAGCAGGCCGCCGAGCGCCTCCTCGAGTTCCTTGATCTGCATCGACAAAGCCGGCTGCGAGATGGAACAGGATTCCGCCGCGCGGCCGAAATGACCATGGCGCGCCAGCGCGTCGAAATATCGCAGCTGGCGCATAGTGACGTTGACCATCAGAAAATCCTATCGCAGCGATCATTAAAGTCAACTTCCCCTGATGGAATGCCGGGCTTAGAGTGGTTCTACCTGGTCAAAGGCGCGAGTTCGACGCCACCAGAGGAGGTATTCATGGACGACTCTTCAAAGTGCCCGTTTTCGGGTGGAAAACGCGTGCCGGCGAACCGCGATTGGTGGCCAACCCAGCTCAGCATCGAGATGCTGCACAAGAATTCCGGTCTGTCCGATCCGATGGGCAAGGAGTTCGACTACGCCAAGGAATTCAAGTCGCTCGACCTGAACGCGGTCATCAAGGACCTGACCGCGCTGATGACGGAGTCACAGGAATGGTGGCCCGCCGACTTCGGTCACTACGGCGGTCTCATGATCCGTATGGCCTGGCACAGCGCGGGCACGTATCGCACCACGGACGGCCGCGGTGGCGCCGGCGCCGGTCAGCAGCGTTTCGCCCCGCTCAACAGCTGGCCTGACAACGCCAACCTCGACAAGGCGCGCCGGCTGCTCTGGCCGATCAAGCAGAAATACGGCCGCAAGCTCTCGTGGGCCGATTTGATGGTGCTCGCCGGCAATGTCGCCCTGGAGTCGATGGGCTTCAAGACCTTCGGCTTCGCTGGTGGCCGCGCCGACGTCTGGGAGCCGGAAGAGCTCTATTGGGGTCCCGAAGGCTCGTGGCTGGGCGACGAACGCTACAGCGGCGAACGCGAGCTCGCCGAGCCGCTCGGCGCCGTGCAGATGGGCCTCATCTACGTCAATCCGGAAGGCCCGAACGGCAAGCCGGATCCGACCGCCGCGGCAAAGGACATCCGCGAGACCTTTTTCCGCATGGCGATGAACGACGAGGAAACCGTAGCCCTGATCGCCGGCGGCCATACCTTCGGCAAGACCCATGGTGCGGGCGATCCCTCGCTGGTCGGACCGGAGCCGGAAGCGGGCGCGCTGGAAGATCAGGGCCTCGGCTGGAAGAGCAAGCACGCTTCGGGCCTGGCGGGCGATTCCATCACCAGCGGTCTCGAGGTGACATGGACGACGACGCCGACGAAGTGGAGCAACAACTTCTTCGAGAACCTGTTCAAGTACGAATGGGAGCTGACGAAGAGCCCGGGCGGTGCGAACCAGTGGACGGCGAAGGGTGCCGAGGCGATCATTCCTGATGCCTTCGACAAGTCGAAGAAGCACCGGCCGACGATGCTGACGACCGACCTCTCGCTGCGCCTCGATCCGGCCTATGAGAAGATCTCGCGGCGCTTCCTCGAGCATCCCGACCAGTTCGCGGACGCGTTCGCCCGCGCCTGGTTCAAGCTCACCCATCGCGACATGGGTCCGGTCGTGCGCTATCTCGGCCCGCTGGTGCCGAAGGAAACGCTGATCTGGCAGGATCCGATCCCGGCCGTGAATCACGAACTGCCCAGCGAGCAGGACATCGCATCGCTGAAGACGAAGATTCTCGCGTCAGGCCTCTCGGTGCCGGAGCTGGTCTCGACGGCTTGGGCGTCGGCGTCGACGTTCCGCGGCTCGGACAAGCGTGGCGGCGCCAACGGCGCGCGTATTCGTCTCAGCCCCCAGAAGGACTGGGAGGTGAACCAGCCGGCTCAGCTCTCCAAGGTGCTCGGCAAGCTCGAAGCGATCCAGAAGGACTTCAACGCTTCGGCCGGTGCAAAGAAGGTGTCGATCGCCGACCTGATCGTCCTCGGTGGTTCTGCCGCGGTCGAGAAGGCCGCGAAGGATGCCGGCGTCGACGTCAAGGTCGCGTTCAAGCCGGGCCGCATGGATGCCTCGCAGGAGCAGACCGATGCCGCTTCGTTTGCTCCGCTGGAGCCGCGGGCCGATGGTTTCCGCAACTTCGTCGGCAAGCGGCATCAGTTCCTGCAGCAGGAAGAGGCCCTCGTCGATCGCGCGCAGCTTCTGAGGCTCTCGGGCCCCGAGCTGACCGTGCTCGTCGGCGGCCTGCGTGTGCTCGGCGCCAATGCGGGCAATTCGAAGCACGGCGTCCTGACCTCGAAGGTCGGCACGCTGAGCAACGACTTCTTCGTCAACCTGCTCGACATGAGCACGCAATGGGCGCCGGCTGCTGACGGCACCTACGAAGCACGCGACCGCAAGACCAACGCGGTGAAGTGGACCGGCACGCGCGCCGATCTGATCTTCGGCGCGCACTCGCAGCTCCGCGCCTTCGCCGAGGTCTATGCCTCGTCCGACGCCAAGCAGCAGTTCGTGCAGGACTTTGCCAAGGCCTGGACCAAGGTGATGAACCTCGACCGGTTCGACCTCGCCGCCTGATCCCGGCAATCAGCGCACCTCAAACAAAAAGGGCGGCCGAGAGGCCGCCCTTCGTGTTTCAGATGGTGCGGAGCGATTTACTCGCCGGCCGCTTCGCGCGGGGCCTTCTCGCCGTCGCCGCCCTTGGCCTCGAGGTCCTCGCCGGTGGCCTGGTCAACCGCCTTCATCGACAGGCGGGTCTTGCCGCGGTCGTCGAAGCCGAGCAGCTTGACCTTGACCTTGTCGCCTTCCTTGACGACGTCGGAGGTCTTCTGCACGCGCGCCGAAGCGAGCTGGCTGATGTGGACGAGGCCGTCCTTGGAGCCGAAGAAGTTCACGAAGGCGCCGAACTCCATCACCTTGACGACGGTGCCTTCGTAGATCTGGCCGACTTCCGGATCGGACGCGATCGACTTGATCCACTTGATCGCGGCCTTCATCGCCTCGCCGTCGCTGGAAGCGACCTTCACGGTGCCGTCGTCCTCGATGTTGACCTTGGCGCCGGTCTTCTCGACGATCTCGCGGATCACCTTGCCGCCGGTGCCGATCACTTCGCGGATCTTGTCGGTGGCGATCTTGAAGGTCTCGATGCGCGGCGCGTATTCGCCGAGCTCTGCGCGGGCGTTGGTGAGCGCCTTCGACATCTCGCCGAGGATGTGGATACGCCCATCCTTGGCCTGGCCGAGTGCGACCTTCATGATCTCCTCGGTGATGCCCTCGATCTTGATGTCCATCTGGAGCGAGGTGATGCCCTGCTCGGTGCCGGCGACCTTGAAGTCCATGTCGCCGAGATGGTCCTCGTCACCGAGGATGTCCGAGAGAACCGCGAAGCGCTTGTCTTCGAGGATCAGGCCCATCGCGATGCCCGCGGTCGGCCGCTTCAACGGCACGCCGGCGTCCATCAGCGCGAGCGAGGCGCCGCAGACCGAAGCCATCGACGAGGAGCCGTTGGACTCGGTGATCTCCGAGACCACGCGGATCGTGTACGGGAACTCGTGATGCGGCGGCAGCACCGGGTGGATCGCGCGCCAGGCAAGCTTGCCGTGGCCGATCTCGCGGCGCTTGGTGCCGCCGAGGCGACCGGTCTCACCGACCGAGTAGGGAGGGAAGTTGTAGTGCAGCAGGAACGTCTCTTTGTACGTTCCCGACAGCGCGTCGATATACTGCTCGTCCTCGCCGGTGCCGAGCGTGGTCACGACCACCGCCTGGGTCTCGCCGCGGGTGAACAGCGCCGAGCCGTGAGCGCGGGGCAGCACGCCGACTTCGGCGATGATGTTGCGCACGGTCTTGCTGTCACGGCCGTCGATGCGCTTGCCGGTGTCGAGGATGTTCCAGCGAACGATCTTCGCTTCGAGCTCCTTGAACACGCCACCGATGCGCAGCTTGTCGTATTTCGGCTCCTGCCCTTCGGGGAAATAATGGGCGATCACCTTTTCCTTGACCTTGCCGACCGCGGCGTAGCGATCCTGCTTGACCGGAATGGCGTAGGCGGCGCGCAGCTCCTGCTCGACGAGGCCGAGCATTTCCTTTTCGAGCGCCGAATTGTCGATCGTAGTGACTTCGCGCGGCTCCTTGGCGGCCTTCTCGGCGAGCTCGATGATCGCTTTGATGACCGGCTGGAAGTGGCGGTGACCGAACATCACCGCGCCGAGCATGATGTCTTCGTTCAGTTCCTTGGCTTCCGATTCCACCATCAGGACGGCGTCGGCGGTGCCGGCGACGACGAGGTCGAGCTGGGTGTCGACCATCTCGTCGAGCGTCGGGTTGAGGATGAACTCGTCATTGGCGAAACCGACGCGTGCTGCGCCGATCGGGCCCTTGAAGGGCGCGCCGGACAGGGTCAGCGCAGCGGACGACGCCACCAGCGCGACGATATCGGGATCGTTTTCCATGTCGTGCGACAGCACGGTGACGATCACCTGGGTCTCGTTGCGCCAGCCGTCGACGAACAGCGGACGGATCGGACGGTCGATCAGGCGGGAGACCAGCGTCTCTTTCTCGGTCGGACGGCCCTCGCGCTTGAAATAGCCGCCGGGAATGCGGCCCGCGGCGTAGGTCTTTTCCTGGTAGTCGACGGTCAGCGGCAGGAAGTCGACGCCTTCACGCGGCGACTTCGCGGCGACGACGGTGGCGAGCACCACGGTCTCGCCATAGGTGGCGACGACGGCGCCGTCGGCCTGGCGGGCGATCTTGCCGGTCTCGAGCTTGAGGGGGCGTCCGCCCCAATCGATCTCGACTGAATGCTTATTGAACATAGAGGTCTTCTTTCATGGGTTCTCGAAAGAAGGGACGGCTCGAAAAACAAAAACCATGTCAAGATTGCGGGACGCTGATCTGAGCGGGCGATCAGCGTCCTGCGATCCTGCCATGGTTTTCGGATTTCGGATGGCGTCCATCCTTTCGGGTCATACGGGCGCCTTGCCCGTTGCGCCCAGCCGCCGGATTGCTGCTGGACTGTCAGTCGGCACGAACGCGAACACCGAATAGCGGTCTTCGCTCATCATGCCCCGGATGCGAATCATCATTGGCTCGCACCCGACGTGCGCGTGAGCCTCGATCAAAAAGCTTAAAATAAGCGCTTTCGCTCGAATCACGCGCAAAAACGCGCGCCGTTGGCGCGCGCAAGAGCTCTTAACGACGAATGTTGTGCTTCTCGAGCAGCGCCTTGTAGCGCGCCTCGTCCTTCTTCTTCACATAGTCGAGGAGCGAGCGGCGGGTCGACACCAGCTTCAAGAGGCCGCGACGCGAATGGTTGTCCTTCACGTGGGTCTTGAAATGGCTCGTGAGGTTGGTGATGCGTTCCGACAGGATCGCGACCTGCACCTCTGGCGAACCGGTGTCGCCGGCTTTGTTGGCATTCGTCTTGATGACTTCCGCTTTGCGTTCTGCGGCAATCGACATCGTCAATTTCTCTCGTTGCGACCGGAGCTGGCAGTCAGGCCGGTCAGGTTGAACACACGCTTGGGGATGATTTCGCCATTGCCAACTTCAGCAAGCGCCAGAAGACGGCCTGCCACCGTGACATAGACTGTGCCGCTACTAGTGGGCGCATCCCGTCCGCGCAATAAAACGGCCTGGCCCCGATGGAGCCTTGCCGCATCAGCCCGAGTGACGGCCAGTGCCGGGATGTCGTCCAGCGCGGTCTCAACGGGCATAAGCGCGTCGGCGAGGCTGCCCTCGCCGGACGCGGCTCTATCGCACAAAGCCTCCAGCTGATCCAGCGGAATCATGTCGTTCTCGCCGAATGGGCCGACCAGGGTCCTCCGCAGCGCGCAGATATGGCCGTAAGTGCCGAGAATCCGGCCCATATCGCGGGCCAGCGCCCGGACATAAGTCCCCTTGCCGCACTCGGCTTCGAACACGGACCTGTCGCTATCTGGTTGATCTACAAGGGTTAAATGGTGAATCTCGACCGGGCGAGGAGCCAGTTCCACGATCTCGCCATCACGGGCGAGGTCATAGGCGCGCTCGCCCTGGACCTTGATCGCTGAATAGCGCGGTGGAACCTGCTCGATTACGCCAGTGAAACGCGGCAGCAGAGCCTCGATCGCCTCCCGGGTCGGGCGCTGGTCGGAGGTCGCGGTGGCTCGGCCCTCGATGTCGTCGGTGTCACGTTCCTCGCCCCAGCACACAGTGAACTGGTAGCGCTTGCGCCCGTCCATGACGAAGGGAACCGTCTTGGTGGCCTCTCCGAGCGCAATCGGCAGGCCGCCGGAGGCGAGCGGATCGAGCGTGCCGGCGTGTCCCGCGCGCTTGGCGTTGAACAAGCGCTTGAGCACGGCGACCGCCTGCGTCGAGGTCATTCCGATCGGCTTGTCGAGCACGACCCAGCCGTGCACGTCGCGCCGGTCGCGGCGTGGCTGCTGACTCTTCTGCTGCTTGTTGGCACGAGGATCATTGTTGACGCGACGCGCCTCCTGCTGCGGCTGAACATTGCCGCCGACGTCTGCAAAATTATTTTTCTGCATGTCGTGCTGATCGGCCTCTTCGCCGCCGATCATGCCGTGAGCCGGGTCCATCATCATCGTTCTTCTTCCCGATCCGAATCCGGATCCTGTTCCAGGTCCTTCTGCACCGCAGGTGTTCGTAAAAGCTTCTCGATCCGTTCCGCTTCGTCGAATCGTTCGTCGACGCGGAAACGAAGATCAGGTGCAAATTTCAGGTTAACGCGCCGCGCGACGTCGCCGCGGAGGAATTTCTTGTTGCGCTCGAGCGCAGCGAGAACCACCTCGGTGTCGCGGCCACCGAGCGGCATCACGTAGATTGTTGCGAGCTTCAGGTCGGGCGACATCCGCACCTCCGGCACGGTGATGATGTGACCTTCGAGGTCCGCATCATGCACACTGCCTTGCGCCAGAATCTCGGCTATCGCGTGGCGAACCTGTTCGCCGACGCGCAGCTGTCGCTGCGAGCCGCCGGGCGCGGAACTTTTCTTCTGATGATGGCGGGGCATAGTACGAAAATCACCTCGTCATGCCCGCATATGGGACACGGGCATTGTCATTTGTCTCGTTGAAACGAATGAGAGACGGATGGCCGGAATAAATCCGGCCATCGCACTCCCGCAATTTCAGTTCAAAAAGATCCGCGCGCTTCGGTAAGATTTGGACTTACAGGGAGCGCTGGATCGTCTCCACGCGATAACACTCGATCACGTCACCGGCACGCATGTCGTGATAGTTCTCGAAGGCCATGCCGCATTCCTGACCGGACTGGACTTCCTTCACTTCGTCCTTGAAGCGCTTCAGTGTCGACAGCTTGCCTTCGTGCACGACGACGTTGTCGCGGATCAGGCGCACATTGGCGCCGCGTTCCACGGTGCCGTCGGTGACGCGGCAGCCGGCAACCTTGCCGACCTTGGAGATGTTGAAGATCTCCAGGATCGAAGCGTTGCCCAGCATGGTTTCGCGCAAGGTCGGCGCGAGCAAACCGCTCATCGCCTTCTTCACGTCGTCCACGAGGTCGTAGATGATGTTGTAGTAGCGGATCTCGATGCCGTTGCGCTTGGCGGCGGCAGCGGCTTCCTTGTTCGCACGAACGCTGAAGCCGATGATCGCGGCGTTGAAGCCTTCCGCGAGCGTAACGTCCGATTCCGAGATGCCGCCGACGCCGGCATGCAGGATGCGGGCTGCGACTTCGTCGGTGCCGAGCTTCTCCAGCGAGCCGAGGATGGCTTCCAGCGAGCCCTGCACGTCGGCCTTGATGATCAGCGGGAATTCCTTGCGGCCCGCCGTCTTCAACTGCGACATCATCTGCTCGAGCGAGCCGCGCATGCCGGAGATCGAGGCAGCCGCGTTCTCGCGCTTCTGGTGCGCGCGGTAGCTGGTGATCTGGCGGGCGCGGGCTTCATTCTCGACGACGGCGAGGCGGTCGCCGGCTTCCGGCGGACCGTTGAAGCCGAGCACCTCGACCGGAACCGACGGACCTGCTTCCTGAACCGTCTCGCCCTGATCGGAGATCAGTGCGCGGACGCGGCCCATCTCGGCGCCGGCGACGATGATGTCGCCGACACGGAGCGTGCCGCGCTGGACCAGCACGGTCGCGACCGGACCACGGCCGCGATCGAGCTTGGCCTCGATCACGGTGCCTTCGGCCGGGCGCTCCGAATTGGTCTTCAGGTCGAGGATGTCGGCCTGGAGCGCGATCATTTCGAGCAGCTTGTCGAGATTGGTCTTGTTCTTGGCAGACACTTCGACGTCGACGACTTCGCCGCCGAACGACTCGACCTGCACTTCGTGCTGAAGCAGCTCGGTGCGGACGCGTTCGGGCTTGGCGTCGGGCTTGTCGATCTTGTTGATGGCAACAATGATCGGCACGCGCGCCGCCTTGGCGTGGTTGATGGCTTCGACCGTCTGCGGCATGACGCCGTCATCGGCCGCAACCACCAGCACGACGATGTCGGTGACCTTGGCGCCGCGGGCGCGCATCGCGGTGAACGCGGCGTGGCCGGGCGTGTCGATGAAGGTGATCTTCTTGCCGCTTTCGGGCGACAGCACCTGATAGGCGCCGATATGCTGGGTGATGCCGCCGGCTTCGCCGGAGACCACGTTGGCATGACGAAGCGCGTCGAGCAGCGAAGTCTTGCCGTGATCGACGTGGCCCATCACGGTCACCACAGGCGACCGCGTCTCGGTGTCGGTGGAGTCCTCGATAGCGTCGAACAGGCCTTCTTCAACGTCGGAGGCGGCAACGCGCTTGACGGTGTGGCCGAGCTCTTCGGCGATCAGCTGCGCGGTGTCGGCATCGATCACGTCGGTGATCTTGTGCATCGCGCCCTGCTTCATCAGCATGCGGATGACGTCGACCGCGCGCTCGGCCATGCGGTTGGCGAGTTCCTGGATGGTGATCGCTTCCGGAATGATCACCTCGCGGATCAGCTTTTCCTTCGGCTCGTTCGAGGCATGGCCCTTCAGGCGCTGGGTACGGCGGCGGAACGAGGCGATCGAGCGCTCGCGCACCTCGTCGGCATTGAGCGCCGTGACGAGCGTCAGGCGACCGCGTTCCTTCTGCGGAGCCGGCTTGTGGGTGGTCTTGGGGGCTGCCACGGGACGCATGGCGCCGCCGGGACCACGGCGGATCTGGCGCGGACCATCATCTTCGTCCGGTCCGGCCGCGACGCCGGGAGCACGACCCGGCGCGCCGGGCCGCTGTGCGGTTGTGGTCGCAGGTCGCGCAGTGGTCGTTGCGGGGCGCCCTGTGGTCGTAGCAGGTCGCGCTGCGGCCGGTGCGGAGGACCGCGGTGCGCTTGCCGCCGGTGCGGCTGTCGCAGTGCGTGCCCCGGCTTGCGACTGCTCGCCCTCGCCAAAGCGCTTCTTGGCCTCGGTCTCGGCCTTGCGCTTGGCTTCCTCTTCGTGGCGATGACGTTCGTCCTCGGCCTTGCGGCGGGCTTCGGCGGCTTCGCGCTCGACACGCTCGGCGCTTTCACGCACGGCGCGGCGCTGGGCTTCGTCTTCAGCCTGGCGGCGCTCTTCGACTTCGCGCACCTTGGCGTCCGCCAGCGCGCTGGCGCGGGCGGAACGTTCGTCTTCGGTCAGCGTGCGCAGCACCACGCCGGAGCCGGCGTTACGCGGCGGCGCCTGGCGTGCAGGAGCGGGCGCAGGCGCGGCCGGAGCCGGCCTTGCGACAACGGCGGCGGGAGCTTGCGGCTCGGGGCTGCCGTCGACGCGGCGCTTGCCGCGCTTCTCGACCACGACCTGCTTGCTGCGGCCATGGCTGAAGCTCTGGCGCACGGTGCCCGTTTCGACGCGCGGCTTGAGCGATAGCGTCTTGCTCGGAACGCTCAGCTTCTTGTCGTCAGGGGTCTTAGTATCAACCATTCAGCAGTCCTAATCCTGATCTTAGTTAACGTTGTGCGTTGCCGCACCGTTCTATCGGGTGATCGTTGTCTCTTAGAAATCCTGGCCGTGCTTTTCGGCAGTCTTGTCATCGTCCGCCAGCCGGTATCGGACCAGCATCTGGCTACGTGACAGGAATGTCTTGCTCGCCGGGCCCGCGAGCAGGGCAGCATGTATCACATTTGACCGGGTAAGTGCCAAATCCAATTCTATCGATTTCAGTGCGGTAACGACGGGAATCGGCGGCCTGGGACCGCCATTTTCGTCATTTTGCCTCGCCAGCATGTCCAATTTGCGGATTCCGTCCGCGGCCCCGTCGCTGGCATGGATCAGGACCTCGACCGTGCCTCCCCGCAGGGCGCTCTCGACCTTGCCGAAGCCGGCAACGATCTGCCGCGCCTTGGCAGCAATCCCAAGGGCTTCGGTCACGCTCCGAACCAGGAGCGCCTCGATGTCGGCGGGAAGCGTCGGAGGAATGCGCAGGTCGCGCTTGAAGGCTTTGGTAAATTGGTGACGACGGACCGCTTCCGCAACCACCTGTCGCGAAGCCGTAACCCACATGCCCCGTCCGGGCAGCTTGCGCTTGAGATCTGGAACTATGTCGCCTTGGGGCGAAACGACGAAGCGGATCAGCTCGTCGATCGGCCGGACCTCGCGGCTGACCACGCACATCCGCATGGTCGCGGACTTTTCGGTCCGCGGTCCATGGTCAAGTTCGGGGTCAGTGCTGGCAAGCATCCGGGCGACATCCTCCTTCGCCCTTAAGCAGGTTGATCTTCGGCGGCCTCGGCCTCTTCGGCCGGCTTGGCCAAATCAGCCTCGGTGATCCAGCCCGCCTTGACGCGCGCCTGCATAATCATGGCTTCCGCATCGTCCCGCGAGACGCCGAGGCCATCGAGCGCGCCGGCAAACTTGGTCTGCTCGCCGCCTTCCTTGCGCTCGGTCCAGCCGACCAGATCGTCGGTGGCGCAGCCGGCGAGGTCGTCGACCGACTTGATGTCGTTCTCGCCGAACTTCACCAGCATCTTCAAGGTCACGCCGGGCACGTCCTTGACCGCGTCCTCGACGCCGAGTTCCCTGCGCCGGGCCTCGATCTCGGCTTCTTGCTGATCGAGATATTCGCGGGCGCGATTCTGGAGTTCCTGGGCGGTCTCCTCGTCAAAGCCCTCGATGCCGGCGAGTTCCTTGATGTCCACCATCGCGAGTTCCTCGACCGAGGTGAAGCCTTCGGACGCGAGCAACTGGCCGACCACCTCGTCGACATTGAGCGATTCCATGAAGACGCGGGTGGAGTTCTCGAAGTCGGCCTGGCGGCGCTCCGATTCCTCCTGCTCGGTCAGGATGTCGATGTCCCAGCCGGTGAGCTGCGAGGCGAGGCGGACGTTCTGGCCGCGGCGGCCGATCGCCAGCGAAAGCTGGTTGTTGGTGTCGGGCACCACGACCTCGATGCGCTCGCGGTCCTCGTCGATGACGACCTTGGACACTTCGGCCGGGGCCAGCGCGTTGACCACGAAGGTCGCGATGTCGGGCGACCACGGAATGATGTCGATCTTCTCGCCCTGCAATTCGTTCACCACGGCCTGCACGCGCGAGCCGCGCATGCCGACGCAGGCGCCGACCGGATCGACCGAGGAATCGCGGGAAATCACGCCGATTTTCGCGCGCGAACCCGGATCGCGGGCCACAGCCTTGATCTCGACGATGCCGTCATAGATTTCCGGCACTTCCTGCGCGAACAGTTTTGCCATGAACTGCGGATGGGTGCGGGACAAAAAGATCTGCGGGCCGCGCGTCTCGCGGCGGACGTCGAAAATATAGGCGCGGACGCGGTCGCCGTTGCGGAACACCTCGCGCGGCAGCATCTCGTCGCGGCGGATGATGGCTTCGCCACGGCCGAGATCGACGATCACGCTGCCGTATTCGACGCGCTTGACGACGCCGTTGACGATGTCGCCAATGCGGTCCTTGAATTCCTGATATTGCCGGTCGCGCTCGGCCTCGCGCACCTTCTGCACGATCACCTGCTTGGCCGACTGCGCGGCAATGCGGCCGTATTCCAGCGGCGGCAGGGTGTCGGCGATGGTGTCGCCGACCTGGGCGCCGGGATTGGCGCGCTGCGCATCCACCAGCGAGATCTGGTTGGAGTGGTTTTCGACATTGTCGACCACCAGCATGTGGCGCGACAGCCGGAGTTCGCCCTTCTTCGGGTCGATCTCGGCATGAACGTCAGTTTCGCTGCCGTAACGTGCCCGCGCGGCCTTGGCGATGGCGTCCTCCATCGCCGCGATGACGATGCCGCGGTCGATCGATTTCTCGCGAGCAACGGCGTCGGCGATCTGGAGCAGTTCAAGTCGATTGGCACTGACTGCCATGGCTAGTCTCCTTCGTCAGGCTCGATCTCGCCGCGCCGCGCGCGGTCGGCGGCAAGGCGATGTTTCTTTGTATTGGTCGGGGCCGGCTTCTTTTGCGGCTTGGTGTTCTTGGTGGTTTTCTCGCTGATGCTGGCGTGCGGCGCAGCGGGCGCCTCCAGGCCAAGATTGCGGCGCATCTCGCGCGCCTCGGCCTTGCCGCGGCGCATGGATTGCGCGATCAGCTCGTCGGTCAGCACCAGCCGCGCCTCGCCGATATCCTCCATCACCAGGAGAACCTCGACATCGTCGCCGCCCTTGACGTCGTCACGCATCAGCCGAACGCCGTCGCCTTCGACGCCCGTGATCTTGCCGCGGAACCGCTTCCGTCCCTCATGGGCGACCGCCATGTCGATCTTGACGAGATGACCCGTATACCGTTCGAAATCGGAGCGCCGCACCAGCGGCCGGTCGATCCCGGGCGAGGAAACTTCCAGCCGATAGGCACGCTCGATAGGGTCGGCGACGTCGAGCACCGGCGACAGCGCCCGCGAGATCGCCTCGCAATCCTCGATCTGCATCGAGCCGTCCGGACGTTCAGCCATGATCTGCACGGTGCAGCCGGCCTCGCCGGAGATGCGGATCCGCACCAGCCGGTAGCCCATGCCCTCGAGCACAGGACCGGCGACCGCAGACACGCGCGCGGCCACGCCCGGCTCGACCACAAGCCGCGGCTCGGTCAGCAATTCGGCATCCGTGGAACCAGTATTCGGTTCGGTCATATCCAGGATCGGGGCGCTCGATGGTTAAGGCTAGGTTAACGACTTGCGCAGGCTAAGATTGCAGAGCCTGCTTCGGAACTCTTCGTCCCGACACGTCGGGGCGCGCATCTTCCGCCAAGCCGCGTTCAGGTAATAAAAAAGAGCGGGTCCTTTCGGGCCCACTCTCACTACGCGGATCGTATGAGAAGATGAATTGCCGCTGATATAGCGCCTTCCACCCTCGCGGACAAGGCCCATCGCAGGCCGGAGGGGCCTTTTTGCGCCCGGTCCGGCGGCCACGGAGCAACGCTTCCTTCATCAAGGAGGCCTAAATTTCCCGGTTGTGGGGCGGCTTGAGCCTATGGCGCGCCCACGGCGTGCCAGATTCGAGTTGCGTTCCATGACCGTTGCCACGTCGCTCATTCCAGGACTGGACGATATCGTCAAACGCAGCGATCCCCGGCGCCGTGGCGAGATCGCGCGCGCCATCGCCGCGCTGTTCTTTCAGGATGCCGCAAAACTCCGTCCCGACCTCGTCGATCTCTTCGACAATCTCCTGATCGATCTCGTCCCGCACGCCGAGCTTGCTGCGCGCGCCGATCTTGCCGAGCGCTTCTCGTACCTGGACAATGCACCGCCTCATCTGGTCGGCGAGCTCGCCCGCGAGAATGAAATCATGGTGGCGGCTCCGGTGCTGCGCCGCTCGCCCGTGCTCGATGACGCCGCGCTCGTCGAGATCGCGCGGCTGAAGGGCCAGGGTCATCTGCTGGCGATAACGGAGCGGCCGATATTGTCGGCCGACATCACCGACGTGCTGGTCGAGCGCGGCGATCGCGACGTGGTGCGCCGCGCCGCCAGCAACGCCGGCGCGACGTTCTCAGACGGCGGCTATTCGGAACTGATCAAGCGCGCCAGCCAGGACGGTGTGCTGACGCTCAAGATCGGCCAGCGCGAGGATCTTTCCGGCGAGCATCTCAAAGAGCTTCTGAACGGCACGCTCGGCGTCATTCGCCGCCGCCTCTCCAGCGTGGTCAATCCGTCGCGCCAGGTCGAGATCAAGCGTACCATGGTCGCGATCGAGGAGGCCGCGCTGCCGCCCGGCCCGCGGCGCGATTTCTCGGCCGCGCAACGCACGGTGCTGGGTCTGTATCGCGGCGGCCATCTCGGCGAGAGCGCGCTGCTCGGCTTCGCCAAGGCGCAAAAATACGAGGAGTCGATCGCTTCGCTCTCGGCGATGGCCGGCGTCCGGCTCACGATCCTCGATCGCCTGATCGCGGGCGATCGCTACGATCCGATTCTGATCCTGGGCCGATTCTTGAATCTCGGCTGGCCCACGGTGCGCGCGCTGATCCTGTTGTGGTACGGCCCGCATCGCAAGCCGGCCGATGCCGACATCGAGGCGGCGCGCAACAATTTCACGCGCCTGATGCCGGCGACCGCCGAACGCGTCGTGAATTTCTGGCGCAACCGGCAGCCGATCTAGCTTCTTCTGAATCGCAGATAAGCCGCCTTGCGTCCCTCGCGCGCCGCTTTCCGGCCATAGCGCGTCATCGTATAGCCGGCCCAGGGCTGCCGAAAATCATCGGCGCATTCCGCGAGCCATTGGAAATCCGGCGAGCGCGACAGGTGCGACAGCGTCCAGGCGCAGTAATCGTCGATGTCGCAGACGAAGCGGAATTCGCCGCCTGCCTTCAGCACGCGCGCCATCGCGACGATCGTCCTGTCCTGAACAAACCGCCGCTTCCAGTGCCGACGCTTCGGCCAGGGATCGGGATGGATCAGGTCGATCCGCGATAGCGAGGCCTTCGGCAGCCAGGCCAGCAGCTCGGCGGCATCGCCCGCAAGCAGGCGGATATTGCCGATGTTGCCGGCCTCGATCTGCGCGAGGATTTTTGCCATGCCGTTGACATAGGGCTCGCAGCCGATGAAGCCGGTGGTGGGAAAGCTTTGCGCCTCCGCGGCAAGATGCTCTCCGCCGCCGAAGCCGATCTCGAGCCGCACATCATCGGCCGCGGGATCGAAGATCTCGCCGGCATTCGCCGGCGCCGCAGTCGCGATGTCGAGCGAAAGATGCGGCAGCAAATGATCGACCAGTTCGGCCTGGTGCTGCCGGAGCTTGTGTCCCTTGCGGCGTCCGAAGAAGGCGCGCTCGCTGTCCTCCCGCTCGGGATCTGATTTTCGCTCGCTCATCGCAGCGTCTGGTACAGGCGGTAGAGCAGCCGCGCGCGCGGCTCGAGCGAGGAGACGTAGATCTGCTCATAATGGGTGTGCGCGCCCTTGCCGTCGACGCCGAGCCCGTCGAGCGTGCCGGTGTGCGGCGCCGTGAAATTACCGTCCGAGCCGCCGCCGGTGTGGGTGTCGATCAGCTCGAAGCCGATCTCTGCGGCGATCGTCTTGGCGTGCTCGTACAGCGAGGCGCCCGCATTGCCCTTCTCGTAAGGCGGACGATTGAGCTCGCCCGTGACCTTCACAGTGACGCCTTCGGTCTTCGATGTCAGTCCGAGGATCTTGCCGACGAACTCGTCTGCGTCGGCGACGCTCGGCACGCGCAGATCGACTTCGGCATAGGCGTCTTCCGGCGTCACGTTGGGACGCGTGCCGCCGCGCACCACGCCGACATTGACGGTGACGCCGCGCGTCAAATCGTTCATCGCTTCGAGCGCGTGAATGACATTGGCGAGCTCGCGGACCGCGCTGCGGCCATCCTCGGGCCGCGAGCCGGCATGCGCGGGCACGCCCTTGATGAACACCTGGAACCGGCCGACGCCCTTGCGTCCGGTGACGATCTTGCCGCCGTCGCGCGCCGGCTCCGTCACCAGCACGTATTTGGCCTTGCGCCCTTCCTTCTCGATCAGGGCGCGTGAGGTGGGACTGCCGATCTCCTCGTCGGAGTTGAACATGTGGGTGATGCCGAGCGGGGAACGACCTTCCGCGGTGCAAAGCTCGCGAAAGGCGTGATAGGCGATGTAGGCGCCGCCCTTCATGTCGTAGATGCCGGGACCGAACGCGCTGTCGCCTTCGACCTTGAACGGCAGGCGCGCGATGAAGCCCATGGGGTGAACGGTATCGAGATGACTGAGCACCAGGATACCAGGGCGGTCCTGACCCCAGGTCGAACGCACCACGAGATGATCACCGCAGCCATCGGTGCCGGCGACGCGTTCGAGCGTGACGGGCAGGTCGCGATAATGCTCGGCAACCAGCGAGGTCAGCTTGTTGACTTGTTCGGGCACTTCCGTGGGCGTCTCGATCTCCACCCAGCGGCGGATACCATCGAGAATGGTTTGGGAATCGAACGAATTGGATCTGGCCATGGAATTATCTGCGCCTTCGAATCACATCATCGGAGCGGATGTGCGCTGAAGCGCGCCCGCAAATGACGACATAGGCCAGATTTGGCGCAGTCTCAAATCGGAATGAAGTGGCGCGTCAGCGCTTGTCGGGCCCCTCGCGGGCGGCGATCTGCTCGACGAGATCGACGATCGAGCGGCGCAGCTTCGAATCGCTGATTCGGGTGAACGCCTTGGTCAGCGCGAGCCCTTCGGAGGTTGCGAGGAAGTCAGAGACGTAGGAGGGCGAAGCGCCTTCAGCGAAGCCGTTCGGGCCGGCCACGCCGCTCGGTCCGCCTTCGAACAGGAACGATACCGGCACCTGGAGAATCTCGGCAATCTGCTGAATACGGCTCGCGCCGACCCGGTTTGTGCCCTTCTCGTACTTCTGGACTTGCTGGAATGTCAGGCCCAAAGCTTCACCGAGCTTTTCCTGGCTCATGCCCAACATGATGCGGCGCATGCGCACGCGACTGCCGACATATTTGTCAACAGGGTTGGGCGCTTTCGACATTTCCTCAGCCCTCCAAACACCACCGTCGGCGCAATAGAAGTATTGCCTCAGGTGACAGCGACGTCAAAACTTCACTCTGATTGGGGAAACATTGCGGAGAAATTTAGCAATGCACCGCTGTCTTATGCAGCGGGTGCAGAATGGGGAGACCGCGTGCAGTCTGTCAACCGTGGGACTACGGTTGTCAAAGGTTTCCGGCCGCTTCGACCGAAAACCGCTAGCGACAGTGTGATCACGGATGCCGTTTGGCAACACGTCGCCGTACCGCCAGTATTACAGCCAGCGCGACGAGCATGGCTGCGGGGATGTCGCCGACTCTCGCATAGATAGTGGGCGGGATTGCGGTGGGCAGACCTGCATCCAAAATGCCTTCGATCCCCAGGCCGAGGCTGGCCACCGTTCGCCCCACCGGATCGATCACGGCCGACACGCCGGTATTTGCGGAGCGGACCAGCGGCAAACCGAGTTCGATGGCGCGCATCCGCGCCTGCTCCAGATGCTGGTAGGGACCGGTCGAGATGCCGAACCAGCCGTCATTAGTGAGGTTCACGATCCAGCCCGGGCGCTCGTTGCGCGCGCCGACTTCGCCGGGGAAGATCGCCTCGTAGCAGATCAGCGGCAACGCAGGCGGCGCGCCCGGCACCGGCAGCGCGTGCCGCACCGTGCCGGGAATGAAACCGCCGCGCATCCGCGTCAGTTGTTCGAAGCCGAGCTTCTCCATCGTATCCTGGAACGGAAGATATTCTCCGAACGGAACCAGGTGCAGCTTGTCGTAGATCGCGAGCACGCTGCCGTCGTGGTCGATCACGTAGATCGAATTATAGGCGCGTGTGATCGGCGTGCCCGGCGGCAGATCGGGGGCGCGGACCGATCCGGTGATCAGCACTGTTCCTTTCGGCAGCAGCTCGGCGATCTCAGCCATCGCGTCGGCTTCGCGGGTGAGAAAGAACGGAAAGGCGGATTCCGGCCAGATCAGGATGGTGGCATCGCGCACGCCGGTCGATTGCGGCCCTGAGGCGCGATCCGACAGCGCGAGATATTTCTTCATCACCTCCGCCTTGGCCGCGTAGTTGAATCTCGCGTCCTGCTGGAGGTTCGGCTGCATCAGGCGGAGCTTGGCGCCCGCGACCATCGTGGTCGGATGCAACGACAGGCGGATGATGCCGAAGATGCCCATCACGATCAGGAGCGCGACCGCCGCGGCCGGCACGCGCCACGCCATGCGGCGATCGGGCGTGCGGTCGATCAGCGCCGCGGGGCTCGCGAAGATCGCCACCGTGAGGAACGTCATGCCCCACTGGCCGATCAGCGATGCCGTCTGCGCCAGCGCCAGCGGCTCCGACAGCGCATAGCCGAAGGCGTTCCAGGGAAAGCCGGTCAGCAAATGGCCGCGCAGCCATTCGGCGATGGTGAGGCTCGCGGCGAGCGCGAGGATGCGCGTGGCATCCTTGGTCCAGAGCAGGCGGGCCAGCGCGAAACCGATGGCCGTGAAAATGGACAGATAGGCCGGCAAGCCCAGCACGGCGAAGGGCGTCAGCCAGGCGAACACGTCCGCCTCGACGAAGAAAGCGTAGCCGATCCAGTACAGACCGGGGACGAAATAGCCGAGCCCGAACCAGTAGCCGGTCAGCGCCGCGGCGGGGACGCCGCCGAGCCGTCCCGCGCCGGCGCCGTCGATCAGCCAGACCAGCAGCGGGAAGGTGATGAACAGCACCGGCCAGGCATTGAACGGTGCCATTGCGAGAACCGACAGCGCGCCGGCCGCCATCGCAAGGACGGCGCGTTTCCATCCCCAGGTCAGGATGACGGCGAGGGCGATCTGCCGGAGTCGCTGGAAGGAACTCACTGTGAACCGGCCCCGTCGGCAGGCGGCGGGGTGGGCGTGTCGCCGGTCTGCGGCTGACCACTCTCCGGCGTGGCTTCGCGGCGGCGGGTCTCACGCTGGGTGCGCGGCGCAGGACGTTCCTTCCGTGTCGAAATGCGCAGCCGCTTGACGCGGCGCGGGTCGGCGTCGAGCACCTCGATTTCGTAGTGGCCAGGGCCCGAGATCACCTCGCCGCGCACCGGCAAGCGGCCGACGAAGCTGACGAGATAACCGCCGAGCGTCTCCACTTCCTCGCCGGCCTCGCCGGTGACGAAGTCCTCGCCGATCACCGTGCGGACGTCGTCGAGGCTGGCGCGGGCATCGGCAATGAAGGCGTTGTCGGGCAAGCGCACGATCGACGGCGGCTCGTCGCTGTCATGCTCGTCGTCGATCTCGCCGACGATTTGCTCGACGATGTCCTCGAGCGAAACCAGCCCGTCGCTGCCGCCATATTCGTCGACGACCAGCGCCAGGTGGATGCGCGTGGCCTGCATCTGCGCGAGCAGGTCGATCGCCCGCATCGACGGCGGCACGTAGAGCAGCTTGCGGATGATGCGCGCATCCTGCAGCGGCAGCGCGAGATCGACCGAGCGCAAATCGAGCCCGGCCGGCAATGGTTTCTTGCGCTTGGCCTTGGTTGCGTCCGGCACGCGCGCGCGCGCCGTCATGAAGGCGAGCAGGTCGCGGATGTGGACGATGCCGACGGGATCGTCGAGCGTCTCGTTGTAGACCACGAGGCGCGAATGGCCGGCGCTCTCGAAGCGGTCCATCAGCTCTCCGAGCGGGATGTCGCGCTTCACCGCGATGATGTCGGCGCGATGCACCATGACGTCGGCGATACGGCGCTCGTGCAGACCGAGGATGTTGCGCAGCATGGTGCGCTCGACGGTCGAGAAGCCGGTGTCGTCAGGCGTGGTGGCATCGAGCACGACCTGAAGATCGTCGCGTACCGATCCCGCCTTCCAGCCGAACAGCGTGCGGATGGCGCGCAACAGCCAGCCATCCGCGGTCGGGCGCAGCAGCTCGCCCGGCGTCACCACGGCCGGCAGGTTCGGCGTGTTGCGCGGATTGTCGTGGGTCGGGTCGGAATCCGGCATCTCAGTGCGTCCCTGCGCGGTCAGCATAGGGATCGGGGATGCCGAGATGCGCCAGAATCTGGGTTTCGAGCGCTTCCATTTCCTCCGCGTCGTCGTCGTTTTCGTGGTCGAAGCCGACCAGATGCAGGAAACCATGCACGGCGAGATGGCTTAAGTGATGGTCGAACGGCTTATGCTCGTCGTCCGCCTCGCGCCGTAGGGTCTCGTAGGCGATTGCGATGTCGCCGAGCATGCGCGGCGCATCGCCCGGTTTCCACTCGCCTTCGGGCTGGAGCGCCGGAAACGACAGCACATTGGTCGGCTTGTCGATGCCCCGCCAGTTACTGTTGAGCGTGCGGATGCCGGCATCATCGGTCAGCATTACCGCCACTTCCGCGTCCGCAACGTCTTCGTCGACAGATTCGGCGGCGGCCGCAACGGCGCGCTGGATCACGGCTTCGGCGTCAGCCTCGTGCTGCCAGCAATCGGCGACGACGAGAACCTCGGTCATGGGAAGGTTGGGGTGTGACATTGTCCTTGTTCGGAACGAAAGGGCGCTTGCGTCCGCGCCCGCATGGTCCGGCTGTTGTCTCGTCAGGATTTACCGGCGGCCGGCCGCTGCGGCAGCCCTTCATAGGCGGAGACGATCCGCGCCACGAGCTCGTGGCGGATGACGTCTTCAGCGGTGAAATGAACTTGCGCAATGCCTTCGACGCCGGCCAAGAGCCGGGTCGCTTCCGCCAGCCCCGAAGTCTGGCCGTTCGGCAGGTCGATCTGCGAGGGATCGCCGGTGACGATCATGCGGCTGTTTTCGCCGAGACGGGTCAGGAACATCTTCATCTGCATCGATGTCGTGTTCTGCGCTTCGTCCAGGATGATGGCGGCGTTGGTGAGCGTGCGACCGCGCATGAAGGCCAGCGGCGCGATCTCGATCTCGCCGGTCTGGAGCGCGCGCTCGACGATGCGCGCGTCCATCAGGTCGTAGAGCGCGTCGTAGATCGGGCGCAAATAGGGATCGACCTTCTCGCGGAGATCGCCGGGCAGGAAGCCGAGCCGCTCGCCGGCTTCGACAGCCGGGCGCGACAGGATGATCTTGTCGACTTCCTTGCGCTCGAACAATTGCGCGGCATGCGCGACCGCGAGCCAGGTCTTGCCGGTACCGGCCGGGCCGATGCCGAACACCAGCTCGTGACGCTTCAGCGCGCTTATGTAGGAATTCTGCGCGGCGGTGCGTGCGCGCACCGGACGCTTGCGCAGATTGATGCTGTCGAAGCTCGATTTGGCGGATTTGGCGTCGAACTCGAACAGCGAGCCCTGGGCGATCACGGCGCGGATCGCGCCTTCGACCTCGCCCTGGTCGACATCCTGTCCCTTCACCGCCTGGGCGTAGAGCGTCTCCAGCACGCGGCGCGCCGCATCGCAGCCATCGCGCGTGCCGCCGATGGTGATGTGGTTGCCCTTGGAGTCCACCACGACGCCTAGCCGTCGCTCGATCTGCGCCAGGTTCTGCCCGTAGGGACCAACCAGTGCGGATGCGGCGCGGTTGTCGTCGAAGTCGATGACGACCTGGGTCTCGGGCGGAACTTGCATGTCGCGGTCAAATTTGCGGCTGGGAGCGAGGGAAGACGAATCCGATGCGCTTTTGGGCAAGGGTTCAGGCTCCAGTGGCGATGGGGGATGAAGCGGGCTCGCGCGCCGAACGTGGCGGCACGAGCTCACCGAGGAAGCTATAGCGTTCGAGGCTGTCAATCCGGACCGGCAGGATCTGTCCGATGATGTCGGGCGAGGCCATCACATGCGCGGGCTGGAGGAAAGCGGTGCGGCCGACGATCTGGCCGTCCTTGCGGGCCGGGCGTTCGAACAGCACGTCGACCGTTGAGCCAATCGCAGCCTTGTTGAAGGCCGATTGCTGGCTGTCGATCAGTTCCTGGAGCCGCTCCAATCGCTGGTCCATTTCGGCGGGGGACACCGTCTCCTGCATATCCGCGGCCGGCGTTCCCGGCCGGGCGGAGTATTTGAACGAATATGCCGCAGCGTAGCCGATTTGCGTGACAAGCGCGAGAGTGCCGAGAAAATCTTGCTCGCTCTCCCCAGGGAAGCCAACGATAAAATCTGATGAAAAAGCAATGTCTTGGCGTGCGGACCGGAAACGGTCGACAACCCGCCGATAATCATCGGCGGTATGTTTCCGGTTCATGGCGGCAAGAATCCGGTCCGAACCGGACTGCACCGGCAGGTGCACGAACGGCATCAGCGCGTCGAGATCGCGATGGGCCGCAATCAAGCTGTCATCGACGTCGCGGGGATGGCTGGTCGAATAGCGCAGCCTCGCCACGCCCGGGACCTCCGCCAGGCGCTCGAGCAATTGGCCGAGCCCCCAGCTTTTCCCGTCAGGTCCGTCGCCGTGATAGGCGTTGACGTTCTGCCCGATCAGCGTGAGTTCGCGCACGCCATTGTCGGCGAGCCGCTTTACATCGTCGATGATCCTCGCCACCGGGCGCGAGACTTCCGCGCCGCGGGTATAGGGCACGACGCAGAAGGTGCAGAATTTGTCGCAGCCTTCCTGCACCGTGACGAAAGCAGAAATGCCGCGGGCGCGGATCGCTTCGGGCTTCGGTTGGGCGAGGAAGCCGAATTTGTCCGCGGCCGGAAACTCGGTCTCGATCGCGCGGCCCTGGTCGCCGGCGCGCTTCAACAGCTCGGGCAGATGATGATAGCTCTGCGGGCCGACCACGACGTCGACAGTCGGCGCGCGGCGCACGATCTCTTCGCCTTCGGCTTGCGCCACGCAGCCTGCGACCGCGATCTGCATCGCGCGGCCCGCGCGCGCGGCCTCGTCCTTGGCGACGCGCAGGCGGCCGAGCTCGGAATAGACCTTCTCGGAGGCCCTCTCGCGGATGTGGCAGGTGTTGAGAATGACGAGGTCGGCATCCTCGGCGTTCGCCGTCTCCACGAATCCTTCCGGTGCCAGCGTGTCCACCATGCGCTGGGCATCGTAGACATTCATCTGGCAGCCATAAGATTTGATGTGCAGCTTGCGCGGCGGCTTCATGGAACCCGGAATTGAGGTGGAGGACGGCCCTCAGATATAGGCTGGAGGGCCGAAAAGCCAGCGAGTGGGGGCTTTTAGGACGGTCATTCGGGGGGCGGGGTAGCGTGAAGCGAGGAATCTCGACCCAAAACCTCGGGATTCCGGATTTACGCGCGCTGCGCGTGGCCCGGAATGACGATGAGAGGTGAAATCACCCCGCCGCGGCGTCCGCCTCGATCCGCCGGACCAGGGCCGGCAGCTGATGCATGTCGGCAAAGGTCAAGTCGGCCCCGGCCTGGCGCAGGGTCTCGGCATGGCCTTCCCAGCAATGGCTGCCGCCGCAAAAGCCCAATACGGTCATGCCCGCCGCGCGAGCGCCGGCAATTCCCGCCAGGCTGTCCTCGATCACGACGCAGCGCTCGGGCGGCACGCCCATTTCCTTGGCGGCGAACAGGAACAGATCCGGTGCTGGCTTGCCGTTCTTCACCTGCGATGCGGAGAAGATGTTCGGCGCGAGACGCTCGTACAGTCCGGTGCTCCCCAGGCTCACCTGCATGCGCTGATGCGAACCACTGGAGGCGACGCAGACGTGCTGAGTCACCACATCGAGCACGTCGTGAATGCCGCGGATCTCGTCGAGGTCGGCCTCGAACGAGCGAAACAGCTCGTCCTGCAGATCACCGTGATAGGCCTCGGGCAGCTCGCGGCCGAGCTCGGTCTCGATCTCGAGATTGGCCTGCCGCGTCGAGCGGCCAAGGAAGCGCGCGAACACCTGCTCCGACGTGATCGGATAGCCGTGTCGGGTCAACACATCCGCATGCGCGCGACAGGAGATCACCTCGCTGTCCACGAGCACGCCGTCGCAATCGAAGATGATGAGATCGATGGGCACTAGGGCATGATCCGGAAAAGTGTGAAGCGGTTTTCCCTCGCGACAAACGCAGAACCCGTTTGCGCGGAGATCATGCCCACTTAAGACGTCGGCGTGTCGTCGTCGAGCGGGACGCAATAGAGCTCGAGCCGGTGATCGACCAGCTTGTAGCCGAGCTTGCGCGCGATCTCCGCCTGGAGCTTCTCGATCTCTTCCGAGGTGAACTCGATCACCTTGCCGTCGCGCAAGTTGATGAGATGATCGTGATGGCTGTCGCGCATCGTCTCATAGCGCGCGCGGCCCTCGCGAAAATCGTGGCGCTCGATGATGCCGGCATCCTCGAACAGTTTGACGGTACGATAGACCGTCGAGATCGAGATCTTGTCGTCGACGGCGACGCAGCGCCGGTACAGTTCCTCGACGTCGGGGTGATCGACCGCCTCCGCAAGCACGCGGGCGATGACGCGGCGCTGCTCGGTCATGCGCATGCCGGTGGCGGCACAGCGCGCCTCGATGCCGGACGCCTTGGATGCGGAGGAAGGTTTAAGTCCAGTCATGTGATGTCTGCCTGACGGGGCGCTATCTGCCATCAATATTACGACAAGTCACGTCGCATCAGAAGTGCGTTCAATTGTTCCCCGTTGGCCTGCTTATAGTAGCGTTCGCGCCGCCCGACCACCACGAATCCACCTTTGTCATAGAGCCGCCGTGCCGGCTGGTTATTCTCCTCGACTTCCAGAAAGATCGTGCGGACGCCTCGCCCTGCGAGGTGACCGAGATGGGTCATCAGCAGCGTGCGGGAGAGGCCGCGGCCGCGATGAGCCTGATCGACCGCAACCGAAAGTATCTCCGCTTCATCGGCGCCGATCCGCGACACCGCAAAGCCGATTGTCTTGCGGCCGAGGCGCAAGCGATGCACCAGCGTGTTGCGTTCGCCGAGCATGGTCTCGAACTCGGTTTCGCCCCAGCCGCGCGCGAATGAGGCGCCGTGAAGCTGCGCCAGCCGCGCAGCATCGCGCGCTGAGGCCGGCTCGACGGAAGCGGTGCCGCCGCGCCACCATTCCGACAACCATCTCATCTTGTGATTGCGGCTTGTGCTGCGAGGTGCGGCTGTGCCGACGGCTTCGCATCGGGCGCGCGCAGATAGAACGGCCGCGCCGGGTTGGTGTCGGGATCGGCGGCCGCGCCAAGCCATGCGACCCAGCTGATGTCGGGTGCGGCCTGCACGTCGACCGCAACGGGTGGCGGCACATCGGTCGGCCAGCGGTCGGCGAGAATTTTGGCGGCATTGCCGACCAGATGCGGTCCGCCGAATTGCGAGGCTGCGATCGTCTCGTCGATGCTGGCGACTTGCGGCCGCACCAGCTGGCTGCCGTCGCCGGCGACGATCTGGAAATAGACGTGGTCATGCCGCGCATCGATTGCCGAGATCACGGGCGCCGCTTTGCTCTGGCCGACGATGGCGGCAGCATATGCGGATAGCGTCGTCAGTCCGACGGCAGGCCGTTTGGCCGCGAGCGCCAGACCGCGCGCCGCCGAAATGCCGACGCGCAGGCCGGTGAAACTGCCGGGGCCAACCGTGACCGCGATGCGGTCGAGCGCCGTAAATGCGAGATCCGCCGATTGCATCACACGCGCAATCATCGGCATCAGCGCTTCGGCATGGCCGCGCTTCATGAGGAGCTGCTCCTGTGCAAGGAGCTCGCCGGCATCTGTGTCGAGGACGGCAGCCGCGCACGCTTCCAGCGCGGTATCGATGGCAAGGATCAGCATCGAATCAGCTTAGTCGGTTCCGCCACGGTCGAACCAGAGCAAGTTTCATTTCTCGGCCAGCGCACGATCATCCCCGTAATTCTACGCTTGCGGGAACCGAGCAGAATCTTCGCGCCCTTTTTTGGAAGCGGATGCATGGATTTGCAACCTCCGAGATAGCTAAGCCTTTGAAATATCGTGATTTTAATAAAGCATTAGCAATCAAATGCCACCTTGCGTGCATAGCGGAAAAGCGAGTCAACGGAGACTCGGACGATGCATTTGGGCAGATCAAGCCACGCTCGTTCCGGGCATTTGGAAGGATTTCATTAATGTCTTTTTGGCGAAGCGGTTCTTCGGCGAGGGAGGCCTTGGCTCAGGTCATCGCGCTCGGCAAGTCACAGGCGGTAATCGAATTCAACCTGGACGGCACCATCCTCACGGCGAATGATAATTTCCTGGCCGCGATGGGCTACGGGCTCGACGAGATCAGGGGCAAGCACCACAGCATGTTCGTGATACCGGAGGAGCGGGGCAGTGCCGCCTATCGCGAATTCTGGACGCGTCTTGGCCGCGGCGAATATCAATCCGCCGAGTACAAGCGCCTCGGCAAGGGCGGGCGCGAGATCCGGATCCAGGCGTCCTACAATCCGATCATCGACGAGGCCGGCAAGCCCGTAAAGGTCGTCAAGTTTGCCACCGACATCACCGCGCGCAAGATTCGCAGCCTGGAAGACGCCGGAAAGATTTTCGCGATCGGCCGCGCCCAGGCGGTGATCGAGTTCAATCTCGACGGCAGCATCATCACGGCCAATGAAAATTTCCTGGCCACGGTGGGCTATCGGCTCGACGAGATCAGGGGCAAGCACCACAGCATGTTCGTCGGACCCGGCGAGCGCGACAGCGCTGCCTATCGCGAGTTCTGGGCCAAGCTTGGCCGCGGCGAGTTCCAGTCCGCTGAATACAAGCGCTTCGGCAAGGGCGGCAAAGAGGTCTGGATCCTTGCCTCCTACAATCCGATCCTCGACGATGCCGGAAAGCCGTTCAAGGTGGTGAAGTTCGCCACCGACATCAGCGCGCAGAAGCTGTCGAACGCGAATTTCGCCGGGCAGATCGAGGCGATCGGCAAGTCACAGGCCGTGATCGAGTTCGACATGGACGGCAAGGTTTTGACCGCCAACGAGAACTTCCTCGGTGCGCTCGGCTATGCGCTGTCCGAGATCGTCGGCCGGCATCACAGCATGTTCGTGGTCGCCGACCAGCGCGACAGCGAGGCCTATCGCGGCTTCTGGGCGAAGCTGAACACGGGCGAATTCCAGTCCGGCGAATATCAGCGCGTCGGCAAGGGCGGCCGGCAGGTCTGGATCCAGGCCTCCTACAATCCGATCCGCGATCTCAACGGCAAGCCGTTCAAGGTGGTGAAATACGCCTCCGACACCACCGCGCAGGTGATCGCGCGGATGCGCGGCGAGAAGGTGCGCAGCATGATGGAATCGGTCGCCGCCGGCGCCGAGGAGCTCAATGCATCGGTGCGGGAGATTGCGGAAGCGATGACCCGCTCGCGCGAGACCGCATCGACCGCGGTCGATCGGGTCGAGGCGGCGGACCAGCAGGCGCAGCGGCTGACCCAGGCGGCGGAATCGATGAGCACGATCGTGCAGCTGATCGGCAACATCACCGGCCAGATCAATTTGCTGGCGCTGAATGCCACCATCGAATCCGCGCGCGCGGGCGAGGCCGGGCGTGGTTTTGCGGTGGTCGCATCCGAGGTGAAGAATCTCGCCAATCAGGCCAAGCAGGCGGCCGACCGGATCGAGCAGGAGATCGGCAATCTGAACGGCATCTCGGTCGACGTCGTCACCGCGCTGGAGTCGATCAAGAGCGCGATCCAGGGCGTCAGCGAATATGTGTCGTCAACGGCCGCAGCCGTCGAGGAGCAGAGCACGGTCACCGAGGAAATGTCGGCGAGCATGCGCAGGGCCGCGGAAGAGGCGGCCAGCATCGGGCAAGCGGCGTAGGGACCATCGAACCGGACGAATCCCTACGGCACCTTACTCACATCGGCCGGACTTCGACCACGTCCGGCACGAAATGCTTCAGCAGGTTCTGGATGCCGTGCTGGAGCGTGGCGGTCGATGACGGGCAGCCGGAGCAGGCGCCCTTCATGTTGAGATAGACGATGCCGTCCTTGAAGCCGCGGAAGGTGATGTCGCCGCCATCATTGGCTACCGCCGGCCGCACGCGGGTCTCGATCAGATCCTTGATCATGTCGACCGTCTCGGCGTCGGACTCGTCGAAGAACTCGTCCTCGTCGTCGAGGTCGGCATCGCTTGCAGCTACACCGTCGGCGAGCAGCGGCGCGCCGGACATGTAGTGCTCCATGATGGCGCCGAGGATCGCGGGCTTGAGCTGCTGCCATTCACCGCCTGTCTTGGTCACGGTGATGAAGTCCGATCCATAGAACACGCCGGTGACGCCGGGCACGTCGAACAGCTTTTCGGCGAGCGGCGAGCGCGCGGCGGTTTCGCGGCTCGAAAATTCCATCGGGCTGCCATCGACCACGACGCGGCCGGGAATGAATTTCAGCGTGGCGGGATTGGGGGTGGCTTCGGTCTGAATGAACATGGTTTTCTCCGGACATCGCCGGTTCAAGGCCGGCGCGTGAGCTATCCAGTAGCAGATGGCGACGCCGAACGCACGGTCAAGGGGCTTGCAGCAAATTGAGCCATAAGTTTCAGTGAGTTACGGTGCTGTTCACCCTCCCCTGGAGGGGAGGGTAAGCGCGAGCTACGACAGCGAATCCACGCTCTGGTCGCTCAGCGCGCCGGAAACGATCGTCACCGGAACCGGGAACGTGCCCAGCGCATGCGCGAGCAGGGCCACCCACGGTCCTGGCCCCTCCGCGCCGGGATTGGCGGCGAGCACAAGGACGGCGATGTCGGGATCGTCGTCGATCACCGCGAGCAGCTGTTCCATCGCGGTGCCCTCGCGAATGACGCGCTCCGGCGTGATCGCGGCGATGCCGTTGGCGCGGCCGGCGGCGCGGTCGAGCGCTGCCTCCGCGGCTTCATGCGCCTCGGCGCGCATGATGTCGGCGACCCCCAGCCATTGCTGGTTCTGGTCCTCGATCTCGATGATGCGCAGCATCACCACGCCGCCGCCGGCGCGGATCGCCCAGCGGCTGGCGTAATACACCGCGCGATCCCATTCCGCGGTGTCGTCGACGATGACGAGGCATTTGGGCTTGTGACCCGGCTCGAAGCACTGTCGCTTGCTGGTCATGCATGTCCCGGCGTGTCTTCGCCAAGCATGCTGCCACACTCCCCGTGGATTTGGGAGAGGCGACGTCGGCCGACACTGCAGCGTCGGCCAGACTTCACGAGCGCAATAGTCAGCGCGGGCGAATGAAGCCGACGATGTCCTTCGTGAGCTTCAAGGTCTCGTCGGCGATCGCACGGGCGCGGTCGGCGCCGTCGTTCAGGATGGCGTCGATATGGCCGGGATCGGCAACGAGGCGCTTCATCTCGCCGGCGATCGGCGACAGCTTTGTCACGCACAGCTCGACCAGCGCGTTCTTGAAGCTGGAGAACTGGCCGCCGCCGAATTCGCGCAGCACGTCGGCCTTGGAGCGGCCGGAGAGCGCAGCGAAAATGCCGACGAGATTGTCGGCCTCGGGACGCGGTTCCAGGCCCTTCTCTTCAGTCGGCAGCGGCTCCGGATCGGTCTTCGCCTTGCGCACCTTCTGCGCGATGGTGTCGGCATCGTCGGTCAAATTGATGCGCGAATTGTCCGATGCATCCGACTTCGACATCTTCTTGGTGCCGTCGCGGAGGCTCATCACGCGCGTCGCCGGTCCCGTGATCAAGGGCTCCGGCAGCGGGAAGAACAGGCCGTCATTGGCGCCGTGGCTGCGGATCGAATCGCCAAAATCGTTGTTGAACTTCTGCGCGATGTCGCGCGAAAGCTCGAGATGCTGCTTCTGGTCCTCGCCGACCGGCACGTGGGTGGCGCGATACAGCAGAATGTCGGCGGCCATCAGCACGGGATAATCGTAGAGACCGACCGAGGCGTTCTCGCGGTCCTTGCCGGCCTTCTCCTTGAACTGGGTCATGCGGTTCAGCCAGCCCATGCGGGCGACGCAGTTGAAGATCCAGGCGAGCTCGGCGTGTCCGGAGACCTGGCTCTGGTTGAACACGATGTGCTTGTTCGGGTCGATGCCGCTTGCGATGAATGCCGCCGTCACCTCGCGGGTGTTGCGCGCGAGCTCGGCCGGGCCGCCCCAGACGTCAACGCCCTGCGTGATCGCGTGCATGTCGACGACGCAATAGATGCAATTGTGGGTTTCCTGCATCTTCACGAAGTTGACGATCGCGCCGAGATAATTGCCGAGATGCAGATTGCCGGTCGGCTGGACGCCCGAAAAAACCCGTTCAACGAATGGCATGGCAAGCTTTCCTAAGAGTAGCCGGCGTCGTTTCCAACAGCGGCGCTGCCCCGTCAAGGGCAATTTGGCGGCTCGCGCATCCGGGGCGGGCTAAGCCGGTCGCCTCAGCGCGTTAACCGCCTCGCGCAAGGAGGCGACGCCGAGGATTTGCAGGAGCAGGCCGTAGACGCCAATTCCCGCCGCGATCTGCAAACCCAGCGCAATGAACCGGATCAGGCCGTGGGCCTCGGTGGGCATCAGCCCCGTCGTCAGCCAGAGCAGGGCGCCCATGGCCGCGGCGGCAAGCACGATCCGTGGCAGCCGCTTGCGGGCAGCGGCATCGACCGAGAAGCCGAATTCGGTGGTGCCTTTGCGGAGCAAGGCGAGCGCGCTGCTCCAGCCGCCGGCCGCGATGCTCGCGGCGATCCCGCTTGCGCCGAAGAAGTGACCGAGCAGGACTGCGAGCGCGATGGCGACCACAAACCCTTTGGCGGTTGCCAGCAGCGGCGTCATCGTGTCGCTGCGGGCATAAAAGGCCGGCGACAGCGCCTTGATCAGCACATGCGCCGGCAAGCCCAGTGCCAGCCACATCAGCGCATGCGCGGTGGCGAAGCTGTCATCGGCACCGAAGGCTCCATGCTCGAACAGCAGGCGCACGATCGGCTCGGCCAGCACGATTAGGCCGAGCGTGGCGGGCAGGGCGAGGCCCGTCGCGAGCTCCAGCGCACGCGATTCCGCATGCGCGACGGCTTCACGGTCGCCGCCGCTGACCGCGCGCGTCAGCTCCGGCACCAGCACCGTGCCCATGGCGACGCCGACAATGCCGAGCGGCAGCTCGATCAGGCGGTTGGCGAAATACAGCCACGACACGGCGGAGGGCGTGGCGGAAGCGATGACCGCCCCGGCCACCATCAGCCATTGCGGACCCGAGCTTGCGATCATGCCGGGCACCGCCTTGGCGAAAAAGCCGCGCATCTCCTTGTCGAAGTCTGCCCGCAACGGTGTCGCAAGGCGTGCACTCCGTTGCGACAGCAGCATCAGGAGTTGCAGCAGACCCGCGATACCGACAGTCGCGGCCAGCATCCACGCGGCAAAGCTCGCATCGGCGTGCCAGACGAGCAGCACTGCGATTGCGGCGATCAGCGCGATGTTGAACAGCAGCGGCGAGAACGCGGTCAGCACAAATCGCCCTTGCGCATTCAGCAGTCCCATCAGCACGGTGACAGGGCCGGCAAAGGCGAGATAGGGCAGCATCAGCCGCGCGTTCGCGACGGCGAGATCGAGCGTGCTGCTGCCGAGAAAGCCGGGCGCGATGACCATGATGATCAGCGGCATCATCAGCGCAATGACGATCGAGATCGCGATCAGCGCCATGCTGACCGTGCCGAGCACGCGTCCTGCGAACGCCGCCGCAGCCTCCTCGCCATCCCTGTCACGGACGCGCAGCCACGCCGGGATCAGTGCAGCGTTGAGTGCCCCTTCGCTGAGCAGCCGGCGCACCACGTTGACGAGCTGAAACGCGGCCAGAAACGCATCCGCCACGGCGCCGGTGCCGAGCAGGGCGGCAATCATGGAATCGCGAGCAAAGCCCAGCAGCCGCGAGGCCAGTGTTCCCGTCGAGACTGTCAGGAAGGAGCGGATCATGGGGGTCTTCATAATACCGTTGCTTGCCCGCAAAGGCCCGGTCGTGATAGGCCGCGAACTACATTTTCAGGCGAACAGGAAGCGGATTTCCCGCACAATCGCAATCCGGCAACAGGATCAAGGTGAATGGCTGACGTGAAATATGACGTTCTCGGCATCGGCAACGCGCTGTTCGACGTGCTGGTCCGGACCGACGAGGCTTTTCTGGCCAAGCACGGCATGACCAAGGGCAGCATGTCCCTGATCGACGAGGCGCGGGCCGCCGCCATCTACAAGGACATGGGCCCGGCGACCGAAGTCTCGGGCGGCTCGGCCGCCAACACCATCGTCGGCATCAGCAGCCTGGGGGCGCGGGCCGCGTATGTCGGCAAGGTCAAGGACGACCAGATCGGCAAGCTCTATGTGCACGACATCCGCGCCGCCGGCGTTGCCTTCGACACGCCCGCCGCCAAGGACGGCGCCGCCACCGGCTGCTCCTACATCCTGGTGACGGCGGACGGCGAGCGCACCATGAACACCTATCTCGGCGCCGCGCAGGATCTGTCGCCCGCCGACATCGATCCGGCAGAGATCGCCAGCGCTGCAATCGTCTATCTCGAGGGTTATCTCTGGGACCCCAAGAACGCCAAGGACGCCTTCGTCAAGGCGGCCAGGATCGCGCATGATTCCAAGCGCAAGGTGGCGCTGACGCTGTCGGATTCATTCTGCGTCGATCGCTATCGCGACGAGTTTCTGGCGCTGATGCGCAACGGCACCGTCGACATCGTGTTTGCCAACGAATCCGAATTGCACTCGCTCTACACGACCTCGGATTTCGACACTGCGCTCAAGCAATTGCGCAACGACGTCAATCTCGGCGTAGTCACCCGTAGCGAGAAGGGCTGCGTGGTGGTGACGCCGACTGACGCCGTCGCCGCTCCGGCTTCGCCGATCAAGCAACTGGTCGACACCACCGGCGCCGGTGACCTCTTCGCCGCCGGCTTCCTGTACGGCCTTGCGCGCAACCTGGCGCACAAGCAGTGCGGCGAACTCGGTGCGCTCGCGGCCGCCGAAGTGATCCAGCACATCGGCGCGCGTCCGCAAGTCTCGCTCAAGGAGCTCGCCCAGCAGCGCGGGCTGACGGCGTAACCCCGTCTCTCTCCCCGTCATTGCGAGCGAAGCGAAGCAATCCAGACTGCCACCGCGGAAAGACTCTGGATTGCTTCGCTACGCTCGCAATGACGATGTTGATGCAGATGCGCGCGCCACTCTCAGTCGTCATGGCCGGGACATAGGCGAGCGAAGCGACGCCGTCTTCGGACAGCTAAGCCCGGCCATGACGCGTGGTGAGGGATGCGTAACTACGCCGCCTTCTGCCCACGCCCCGCATCGAGCCCGGCATACACCCCGCGCTCGAATCCCGCGAATGCCTCCAGGCACTTTCCATCCGCGAACGGCAGCAGCTGCATCAAAATCACGCCGGTGATGTCGCGCGCAGGGTCGATCCAGTAATAGGTGTTGGCGAGGCCCGCCCAGGCGAGGCTGCCCGCGCTGCGGCCTTCCGCGGTCTTGGCGGTGTTGATCATGAAGCTGAGGCCCCATTTCTTCACCTGGTCCGGATAGAGATCGACGTCGTTGGTGTAGACCGGCGCGGCCGTCGTCAGCTTGGTCATGCTGAGATCGCCCATCTGGTTTTGCCCCATCGTGGCGATGGTCTCGGCCTTCAGCACCTGATTGCCGTTGCCGCGGCCCTTGTTCAGGATCATCTGGGTGAACTTGATGTAGTCGCCCGCGGTCGAATAGAGGCCGCCGCCACCCATGTGGAATTCCGGCTCCTGCTCGAGCTCGAACGGGATCGCGGCGAGCTGGCCGTCCTCGCCGCGCGCATGCATGCCGACCAGGCGCTTGCGCATATCGTTGGTGATCTTGAAGCCGGTGTCAGACATTCCCAGCGGGACAAAAAGATTGTCGCGCAAATAGGCGTCGAGCCGCTTGCCGCTGACGGCTTCCACGGCCTTGCCGACGAAATCGATGTTGGTGCCGTATTCCCAGCGCGTGCCGGGATCGGTCATGATCGGCGTTTTCAGCGCCGCGTTCTGGCAGGTGGTGATCGCCGGGATGCCCGCCTTCTCGAGATAGACCGCAAGATCGCCGTTCCACATGTTGTAGGCGAAGCCTGCGGTGTGGGTCATGAGCTGGCGCAGCGTGATCGGCCCCTTCGCCGGCCGCAGTTTTGGTTCGCCCTTGGCGTCAAAACCTTCCAGTACCTGCGGCTTGGCGAGATCGGGCAGCAGCGATCCGATCGGCGCATCGAGTGAGAGCTTGCCCTGCTCCACCAGCTGCATCGCGCCGGCACTCGTCACCGCCTTCGTCATCGAGGCGATCCAGAACACGCTGTCGGTTGTCATCGCATCCGGCTTGGACAAATCGCGCTTGCCGAACGCGCCCTGATACAGCACGTCGTTACCGCTGGCGGCGATCGCAACGACGCCGGGGATATCCTTAACGTCGCTCTTCTGGCGCAGAATCTCGTCGATCTTAGCTTTGCTTTGCATGCGCGTTTCCTCCGGTTTGATTATTGTTGGAAGCGATCGATTGTCCTCCCGCACCCGCTGCGCGGCAAGCGTGGCGATGTGCACGCTTCGGTCGCGATGTCGTGACTTGACGCTCCGCGCTCCACGCAGGACGACTGAATTGCAACAGATCATCACAATCTGCGGTGGATGGCCGCACTTCGCCGTGACCTCGGATGGGCCCAAGCGATATGTTTCGGGTGTTTGAAGCACTTGAAACATTTTGTGCGTTGCGGCGTTCAGCCATACGGCGCCGGTCGGCGGCTGACGCTAAGACTTGATATAAATTTGGCGGCCGCCGATCGGCCGCGAGGGGACTTGAAATGATTTCGACTTGGAGTGAATGGAAGCGCTATCCCCGTCCCGGACGGGGCGAGAATCTGGAGGCGCCGATCGCGCCCGGCATTTACGAGGTCCGCATCGCCGGCACCGGCGCGCTCTATTCGTTCGGCGCGGTCGATAATCTCGCGCAGGCCCTTGCGCTGCTTCCGGTCGGTTCAAAATCCTGGTTCGGCCGCCGCGACACCTCTGACGCTCCCGCTCTCGAATACCGGACCTGCGCGACCTCCTCGAAGGCTGACGCCAAGGCGGCTGCCGAGCGCATGATCGGCCGTCGCGAGACTTATCTGAGCGGCGCGGCGTAGCCTTCCCGCTCCGAGTTTAGCTCCCAGCAGATGTGCGTTGCGGGACGGTGCATTGCGCGCCGTCTGTGCCTATATTCCGGGCCGATCCGATCGCGCCCTAAGGAGTAACGCCATGACACCGACCGCCGCTGCACGCGCCCCACACACCACCGCCACCCTGCGCGACCGGCTGAAGGACCCTTCGCTCCTGAAGGAAGCCTGCTACATCGACGGTGCCTGGGTCGGCACGCCGGTGTTTGCCGTCAACAATCCCGCCACCGGCGTCGAGCTTGCAAAAATCCCGCAGCTTGGTGCGGACGAGACGACCAAAGCCGTCGAAGCCGCCGAGCGCGCATTCCCGGCCTGGGCCAAGCACACCGCCAAGCAGCGCTCGAACATCCTTCGCAAATGGTTCGAGCTGATTATCGCCAACCGCGAGGATCTCGCGCTGATCCTCACCTCCGAGCAGGGTAAGCCGCTCTCCGAGGCACTCGGCGAGGTCGATATCGGCGGCGCCTATGTCGAATTCTTTGCGGAGGAAGCCCGCCGCGTCTATGGCGAGACCATTCCGACCCAGCGCCCCGATGCGCGGCTGCTCGCGATCAAGCAGCCGATCGGCGTCTGCGGCGCCATCACGCCATGGAATTTCCCGAACTCGATGATCACGCGAAAGGTCTCGCCCGCGCTCGCCGCTGGCTGCACCGTGGTGCTGAAGCCCGCGAATGAAACGCCGCTGTCGGCGCTGGCACTCGCCGCGCTTGCAGAAAAGGCCGGCGTACCCAAGGGCGTGTTCAACATCATCACCGGTGACGCGCCGCCGATCGGCAAGGTGTTGTGCGAGCATCCGGCGGTACGCTTCGTCGGCTTCACCGGCTCGACCGCTGTCGGCAAGATTCTCTATCAGCAGGCCTCCGTCGGCGTGAAGCGGCTCGGCCTCGAGCTCGGCGGCAATGCGCCGTTCGTGGTGTTCGACGACGCCGATATCGATGCCGCGGTTGAAGGCGCCATCGTTTCGAAATACCGCAACATGGGCCAGACCTGCGTCTGCGCTAATCGCATCTATGCCCAGGACAGTATCTACGACGAGTTCGTGCAGAAGCTGTCGAAGAAGGTCGCGGCGATGAAGGTCGGTGACGGCGCCGAGAGCGGCGTGACGCAGGGCCCGCTGATCAATTTGAAAGCGGTCGACAAGGTCGAGCGCCACATCGCGGACGCCGTCAAGCGCGGCGCCAGGATCGTCACCGGCGGCAAGCGCAGCGAGCTCGGACGCTCCTTCTTCGAGCCCACCGTGCTCGCCGACGTCAAGCCGGACTCGCTGGTGGCGCAGGAAGAGACGTTTGGCCCGCTCGCGCCGGTGATCCGCTTCAAGGAAGAAGCCGACGTCATCGCGATGTGCAACGCCTCGCCGTTTGGCTTGGCCTCCTACTTCTACTCCCGCGATCTCGGCCGCGTCTGGCGCGTCGCCGAGGCGCTGGAATCCGGCATGGTCGGCGTCAACACCGGCCTCATCACCACCGAAGTCGCGCCCTTCGGCGGCGTCAAGGAAAGTGGTCTTGGCCGCGAAGGCTCGCGTCACGGCATGGAAGAATATGTCGAGATCAAATACGTGATGATGGCGGGGGTGTGAGGCCCTCGCCAATCAGCTCTTGCTTCGACGCAGTTCACTGGGGCTGCGCCCGAACTCACGGCGCATCCATTTGGCCAGGTGAGATTGATGGGAAAAGCCTGCCTCCAGGGCGATGTCGCTGAGCTTGCGATCGCCCTGGAGGAGGAGCTGGCGTGCGTGCTCCACCCTCCTTCTCAGGATGTAGCGATGGATCGTGACGTCCATGGCCGCCTTGAACCAGGTCCGCAGATGTGAGCTGCTGACGCCGGCCTCGCGGCAGAGAATGTCGATGGTGAGCGGCTGATCAAGGTTTGCATCGATATAGGCCAGAACTCTCTGGAGCTGCGCGCTTGAGAGGCGAACGGTCTCGCCCGGCGGATCATTCGCAAGGCTGAGCAACTCGACCGCCAGGGCCATTCCAACGTTTTCGGCAAACAGGGGGCCGCTGGGCGAGCCTGCTTTCACGTCGCTTTCGATCGCCTGTCCGAGCAGGATGATGCGGTCATTCCGCAGCATATGATGATGCGTGAGTCGCGCGGATGCCAATTGCCTGCTCCTGGAAGCCGCGTGGTCCAGCATGCTGGGCGCGAGCCGGATCTGAAGCGACTGGTAGGGCGTTTCCGCGACGAAGCCGCTGACGGCGCCGGACGGAATCACATCGATATCGCCGGCCTGACGTAGAAACTTGTCTCCGGTCTCGAGACAAATTGTGCGCGTCGCAGGGCTGAGGTGGATGATGATCCGGTGATCGCCGATCGGCTCGAGCGCAACGAAATCCGGCTCGGTGCGCGTGGCTGCGGCGGTGCTGCCGGTCGATGTCGGCGCCGAACTCGATCTCGCACGCATGGGGCGGGCTCCAAAATCTTCGGGCTCCAAAGGCTTGGCGGAACGTGATCGATATTTGGCGCATCGTGCGCGATTTTCAACGGCTCCGACGTCAAAGAACTCCTCGGTCGTTTCGTGACAAATGAGGGTGCAAGGTGAGTCACTACGTGATTGTCGGAGCCGGTCCGGTCGGACGTGAGACTGCTCGCCTTCTGGCAGAGGAAGGACACAGCGTCATCCTTACCAGCAGGAATGCCGGGTCGCTCGATGCCGGAGATGTGCGTACCGTTTCGTCGGATGCCACCGATGCCACTCAGCTCGCCGCGCTCAGCAAGGGCGCGGATGCGATCTTCATGTGTGCGATGGCGGCCTATGATCGATGGCCAACCGATTTCTTTCCGATCTTGGACGGGACGGTCAAGGCAGCCGAGCAGGTCGGTGCCAGGCTGCTCGTGGTCGGGAATGTCTATGGCTATGGTGCGCAGGCCGTAAGCCCTCTCACTCCAGACCTGGAGCCGGACCCGACCACAAGAAAGGGCACCACCCGGCACATCATGTGGCAGCGTGCGCTGCGATCGAACGTTCCCGCTATCGAGATCCGCGCAAGCGACTATCTGGGCAAGGGTGCGGTCGCATATTTCTCGCTGCTGGCACTGCCATCGCTGCTCAAGAGCGAGCCGGTATCTTTCCTCGGCGATCCCGACGTGGCGCACGCCTGGTCCTTCACCAAGGACACCGCGAAGACGCTGGTCGCAGCGTCACGCTACACCGGAGAATGGGGACGCGCCTTTCATGTGCCGTCGCAGTCCGCGACCGTACGCGAACTGGTGCGAAGATTCGCGGTCGCGCTGAAGATCGACATTCCGAACCTGCTTCGCCTCACCGCGGCCGATCTCGAATGCATCGGCTTCAGCGAAGGGATCGAGATGTCCTATTTGTTCGAACAGCCGCTTCTGCTCGACGCCGGCGACACCGAGAAACTGCTGGGGGTCACCGCGAGCAGCCTGGACACGAAGGTGCGTGACACCCTGTCATAGGTAGCAGGCATTCCCGGAGTCGAATGAGCCGATCGGAAAGATCGCGGTCACGGTCTGAAACGCGCAGCGCAGCTAAGGGTGATGGAATGACGAATTCGAACCACTGGCAGGCTCCCGGCCTGAACCGACGGAAGATCGGCGACTACGTCGTCACCGCTATCGTCGACGGCATCGTCGCTGCGCCGTTCGACCTTCTCTCCGGTATAGGCCCCGACGAGGCGATGAGCATGACGGTGGCTGCGGGACGTCCTTCGACATCTGCAATGACCGTCAGCGCCTATCTGATCGAGGGAAAAGGCCGGACCATATTGGTGGATGGCGGTGGCGGCGGCATCAACGGTTGGGGAGGGCGACTGCACGCGTCGCTCGCCGCTGCCAACGTGAACCCGCTCGCAATCGACCAGATCCTCCTGACCCATGCCCATCCGGATCACATCGGAGGTCTCGTCGGAGCCTTGCCGTCGGCGCCTCTGTTTCCGAACGCCGAGATCGTGATGCACGATGCCGAATTCGCCTTCTGGGCGGATGACGCGAACCTCAGTCAGGCTCCGGACGCGATGAAGCCGTTCTTTCGGGCCGCCCGCAGCGTATTCGAGGCCTATGCCGCTCGGCGCCGGACGGTCAGCGCAGGGCAAGTCGCACCCGGCATCGTGATTGAACATCTACCCGGCCACACCCCGGGGCATAGCGGCTATCGGATCGAGGGCGGCGGTGCATCTCTGCTCATCTGGGGCGATATCGTTCATTATCCGGATATCCAGGTGTCCAGACCCGACGTGACCATTGCGTTCGACGCGGATCCGCAGGTAGCCGCGGAGACTCGAAGGAAAGTGCTGGAAAGAGTCTCCACGACCGGAGAACTTGTCGCTGGAATGCACCTGAATTTCCCCGGATTCGCGAGGCTGTCGAAGAAGGCAGAGTCGTTCGAGATCCGTCACGAGCCCTGGTCTGCGGAGCTTCTCTGACGTGACACCTTCCGTGTTACGTATTGATCACCGCCTAAGCACTGCGATCGTTCGGTTCGCAAACGTCAGCCGCTCGGCCATGACCGACACGAAGTAGGTCAGCAGCTTCTGGCTGAGTGCGGGGTCCTCGGTCCTGATGGCGTCGAACTGGTGCGTGTTCAGCACGTAGAGCACGCTGTCGACCTCGGCCTGGATCGTGGCGCTGCGCGGGGTCCGTGACACCAGGCCCATCTCGCCGATCGTGGTGTAGCGCCCCAGGCTGCGCACGCGCGTGGTGCGGTCGTCGTCGGCGGGGACCATGATGCCGACGCGGCCGTCGAGGATGAAGTGCATGGAATCGGCGGGACCGCCGGCCTGCACGATCACGTCACCGGCTTCGACCTCGAGGCGCTGGCAGCGGCGGATCAGCTCGTCGGCGTCGTCCTCGCTGTCGAGAATCCCGGTGAACCAGTCGCGCAAGCTGGCTTCTTCCTGCGCCAATCCCTGATGCTGCGAGATCAGCTCATTCTCGCACCATTCCAGCGCGCGATCGAGCTCGGGAATGATGGTGACGCCGTCGCGGATGAAATCGCTGGAGCGCAGCACCTTCTCGGCCGCCACCGACAGGTGCACCAGGATCAGCTCGACGCCGAGATCGCCCGCGCTGCGCTTGATCTGCGCGAAGCTGTAGGCGGCGGAGGAATCGACGCCGGTGACGAGTTTGAAATCGAACAGCAAATAGCGGCACTCCGGACGTTCGTGCAGCAGCTGCTTGACATGCTGATAGAGCCGGTTGGCGGAGCCGAAGAACAGATAGCTCTGCAGGTTGAGGCCCTGGATCTTGCCGCCATGGGCCAGCAGCACCTCCTGGTCGTCGCGCGAGCGGTCGAGCGAGGAGCGATATTCGGAGCCGTCAAAACTGTACTTGATCGATTCCACCCGTGCCGCGCTGAACGCGAAGGTGGCGCAGCCGATGACCACGCCGATCAGGATGCCCGGCACGAAGCCCCAGGCCACGATGATGACGATGATGGCGATCAGGGAGAGGTATTCGAGTTTTGAAAGCCGCTTGCGCGATTCGATGATCCATTTGTGCAGCTGGTCGGCGCCGAGATAGAGCAGCAGGCCGCCGAGCACGAATTTCGGGATGAAGCCGAGCAGCTCGGGAGCGACCGCGAGCATCAGGAGCGACAGCGCCGAAACGGTGAGGCCGGACAAGCGCCCGCGGCCGCCGCTGCTGAAATTGAGCACCGAGCGGCTGATCGAGCTGCAACCGGGGTAGCCGCCGAGCACGCCGGCCAGGATATTGGCCGTGCCCGTCACGTTCAGCTCGCGCTCCAGATTGGCTTCGCGGTGCACGGCGACCTCGATGCCGGTGGTGTTGAACAGCGTGCTGGACGCCGTGACGAAGATGACGGCGACGAGATTGCCGAGCAGGTCCGGTACGGCAAACCAGGGATAGCGCGCGAGATCGTCGGTGTGCCAGGGCATCATGAACGTTGCCTGCGGCGGCGGCTGAAACGTCCAGCCCATGGCTCGCGCCTCTTCGAGCGAGACACCCGCGACCCAGAACGCCAGATGCGCCGTCAGCACGCCGCCGACCAGGATGATCGGCAGCCCGAACGGGTTTCGCGAGCGATGCCAGGTCAGGTACAGCACGACTGCCATCGCACAGGCCGCACAGAGCTCCGACAGCGTGACGCTATTGGTGAAGCTCAACAACGTTCCGAGTTGCACCGGATGATTGGTGATGACGCGGATCGCGCCCATGACGATCAGCAGTCCGGTGGCGCCGAGGAAGCCGCCGACCACGGGATACGGCACGTAGCGGATGGCGCGGCCCATCCGCGTCAGGCCGAGCCCGCACAGCACGATCCCGGTCAGCGCGGTCGACAGGCCGAGCGTGATCAGGACCGGCGAGAGCAGCGGTGCCGACAGATTGGCCGCTTCAACCCGCTCGACCAGCGAGGCCGCCAGGATTCCGGTGACGGCGGCGGTCGAACTGTCAGGGGCGGCAATGGCGAAGGGCAGGGAGCTGCCGAGTCCGACCACGGCCGCGAGCACCGCCGAGCTGACGAAGGTCGCCGTGATGCCGTAGGACAGATAGGGCGAGAGCGGGCCGGCGAAAATCAGCAGCGCATAGGAGAGCCCGAACGTAACGGTGAGGACGCTCGCGGCAGTTCCGCCCAGGATATCATTCAGCGCACGCTTGACGGACGGACTGATCCGGGTGACCGGATCGAAGCCAATTGCTGGATCTGTCACGCCCTGACACTCGCTCATGAGAATTCCCGCCCGAGAGGTAGACGACTGCGAGCCTAGTGCAACAGGATTCTTGCAACTATGAGATAGCCGACAGTTTCGCGCATCCGGTGAGGATGCGGGTCATGGCGTGTGAATGGGCAATCATAGGACGGATGGGATGGAGCCAGGTCGACAGTGCCAGAGGGGTGCAGCAGTCCCTCCGCGTCATTGCGAGCGTAGCGAAGCAATCCAGAGTCTTTCCGTGGCGGCAGTCTGGATTGCTTCGCTACGCTCGCAATGACGGAGCAGGTGCGACAGTTAGGCTAGATCTTCAGCTCCGTCCCCGTCACCCGCCGATACGCTTCCAGATACCTTTTGCTGGTCGCCTCCACCACGCTTGCCGGCAGCGGCGGCGGCGGGGCGTCGCCGTTCCAGCGGCCAGCGTGGCGTTCGACGTCGAGATAGTCGCGCAAGGGCTGTTTGTCGAAACTCGCCTGCGGCTGGCCGGGATTGTAGGCATCCACCGCCCAGAAGCGAGAGGAGTCCGGCGTCATAACCTCGTCGATCAGGATGATGCGGCCGTCTCTGTCGCGGCCAAACTCGAACTTGGTGTCCGCGATGATGATGCCCTGCTTGCGGGCAAGCTCCTCGCCGAGCGTGTAGACCGCGCGCGTCATGCTCTCGAGCGTGTAGGCTGTCTCGTCGCCGACGACTTCGCGCATCCGTGCGATCGTGATGTTCTCGTCATGGCCGGTCTCGGCCTTGGTCGCCGGGCTGAAGATCGCGGGTTCGAGTTTTTCGCTCTCGACCAGGCCGGCCTTCAGCTTCTCGCCGGCGAGCGTGCCGGAGCCAGCATATTCCTTCCAGGCCGAACCGGAGAGATAGCCGCGGATCACGCATTCGATCGGAAACACGGTGGTGCGGCGGGACAGCATGGCGCGGCCGAGAATCTCGGCGCGATGAGCTTTAAGTGCCGGCACGGCCGCGATGATCTCGTCGGCGTCGGCGCTGATCATGTGATGCGGCACCACGCCTCCGAGCTCCCGGAACCAGAACGCGCTCACTTGCGTCAGCACCGCGCCCTTCATCGGGATGGTCTCGCCCATCACGACGTCGAAGGCGCTGATGCGATCGGTGGTGAGAAGCAGCAGGCGGTCGTCGTCGACGGCGTAGATATCGCGCACCTTGCCGCGCCCGATCTTGGGCAGCGGCAGGTCGCTGGAGAGCATGGTGGTCATCGGCAAAGCTTTCGAGCAAAACGTCCAGCCGCACCGGACAGCGCGACCGGACACCGGATTAGCCTATTCCGGCAGCGGAATGAACTCATGTTCCTGCGGAACCGCCGCGAAGCGACCGGTTTTCCAGTCCTGCTTGGCCTGCTCGATCCGCTCCTTGCTGGAGGAGACGAAATTCCACCAGATGTGGCGAGGGCCTTCCAAGGCATCGCCACCGAGAAACATCATCCGCGTGGCTTTGAGCGCCTTCACGGTGATGCGGTCGCCGGGGCGGAAGATCAGCAGCCGTGGCCCCTCGTAGTGCTCGCCCGCGATCTCGACCTCGCCGTCGACGACATAAATCGCGCGCTCCTCGTGATCGGGGTCGAGTGGCACGGTCGCGCCCGCCCCGGCCGTGACCTCGGTGTAGAACCAGGGCGACACCATCGAGACCGGCGAGGTGATGCCGAAGGCTGAGCCCGCAATCACCTTCGCGGTGAAGTCCCGCTCGGAAATCATCGGCAGGTCGCCGGCGCCGTAGTGCTGGAACGACGGCGCGATCTCTTCCGATCCGGCCGGAAGCGCGATCCAGCTTTGCAGGCCCAGCATCTTCTGCCCCGATGCGCGCTGCACATCCGGCGTGCGCTCGGAATGCGCGATGCCGCGCCCCGCGGTCATCAAATTCATCGCGCCGGGCTGGATCTCCTGGATGTTGCCCTCGCTGTCGCGATGCATGATCGCGCCGTCAAAGAGATAGGTGACAGTGGCGAGCCCGATATGCGGATGCGGCCGCACGTCCATGCCCTTGCCGGAGACGAACTGCACCGGCCCGAAATGATCGAAGAAGATGAAGGGCCCGACCATCTGCCGCTTGCCATGCGGCAGCGCGCGCCGCACCGCAAATCCATCGCCGAGATCGCGCGTGCGCGGCACGATGACGAGATCGAGCGCGTCGCAGGACATGGGATCGCCGAGCACGGGATCGTTGGACGGTTGCCAGCTCATGGTGGACTCCTGTTTCTTGCTGGTATGATCGTAGCAGAACAAATTTGGGAACGGGAGATGACAGATGATTCCGCCACTCAAGCCTGGCGCCAGGCTGCTTGAGGTCACGGGCCCCAAAATCGAGACGGAACGCCTGATTTTGCGCCCGTGGTGCGCACGCGACATCGCGCCCAATTCCGTCATGTTGAGCGACCCCGGCACCGCGCGTTTCATTGCAGCGGACGGCAAGCCGGTCACCACCGAAATCGCGGGCTGGCGTAACGCTGCCGTGATCTCTGGGCACTGGGCGCTTTATGGCTTCGGCATGTTCGTGGTCGAGGAAAAGTCGAGCGGACATTATGTCGGGCGGGTCGGCCCGTGGTGTCCGCCGGGCTGGCCCGGCTTCGAGGTCGGCTGGGGCATCGCAAAAGAGTTTCGCGGCAAGGGCTATGCGGTGGAAGCAGCCCGCGCATCGATTGATTGGGCGTTCGACAGTTTTGAGGTCGACGAGATCATGCATTGTATCGAGAGCACGAATGCACCATCGCAGGCCGTCGCTCGTAGCCTGGGTGCCCGGAGGGATCGCGAGATCGAGCTGTTCGGCAAGCCTGCCGACGCCTGGATCACGACGCGGGCTTCGTGGAAGCGACAAAATTGAATCGATGTCTGATCTGGCGTAAATTCGCGACACGGACGATCGGACCGACTGGATGCTGCTGACCAATCTCGAACTCGCATTTCGTGCCGCGTCCGTCGCGCTGTTGCTGATGCTGGCGGCGTCACTGCTGTCGGACTTTCGCAATGTGCTCGCAGCCCGCCTCGGCGCCGCCTTCGCACTGGGCTCGGCCGTGCATGCGGCGAGCTATTCATTGGATGTCACGTCACGGATCCCGCTCTGGCATGCACCGCTGATCGCGTTGTCGACCGGCGACATCGTGGTGTTCTGGCTGTTCACACGCTCCCTGTTCGACGACGAGTTTCGCCTCCGCTGGTGGCACGGATCGGTCTGGGTGCTGGTGATGGCCTTAAGCTTCGCAGGCTGCGTCTGGATTGCACCCAGCGGCCATGTGCGGTTCTCGGTGACGGTGGTCAATCTGATCGTGCTCGGGTTCATCGCGCTTGCGGTCGGGCAGATGATCGCCTCCTGGCCGACCGACCTGGTCGAGCGCCGCCGCCGCGTTCGCGTCTTCATCGTCTGCGTAGTCGCGCTCTATGGCGGGCTGAACGCGGTGCTCCAGATCGCCGTCGCCGGCCTCCACGTCGGCGATGTCGCCGAAACCATCAATGCCGGCGTGCTCGCCTGCACCGTCGCGGCGATCGTCTATGCCATGATGCGCGTTGACGGGGCGGATCTGTTTCCGGCCGCCGCGGAGCCCGCACCGCCGGTTGCTTTCAGTCAGCCTGCGGCCGATGACGCCGCCGATCAAAAATTCATCGACGCCCTGATGCGCCTGATGACGGACGAGCGAGTCTATCGCCACGAGAACATCACCATCGGCGTGCTGGCGGGCCGGCTGAAGATCCCCGAATACCGGCTGCGCCGGCTGATCAACCAGCGGCTCGGCTATCGCAACTTCAATGTGTTCCTGAACAACCACCGGATCGAGGAGGCCAAGGCCGCACTCGCCGATCCCACTCAGGCCGAAGTCCCCGTCATCACCATCGCGATGGACGCGGGCTTCCAGTCGCTCGGCCCGTTCAACCGCGCCTTCAAGGCGGTGACTGGTGTGACGCCGACGGAGTACCGGCGGCTCAAGGCCGATGCAGCCTAGATTTTTAGGCCATTGAAATCACATAGGAATTCTGGAATCGGCTAGTCCCGATCAGTTTCGATAAGGTCAGTTTTCAAATCCGGCGAGCGCGCATTGCCCGCATCCCGCTTGTTCTCCGGCACACGCCCAAGCCCGGAGAAAGCCCGTGACCCGTCGCCGTAAGATCGTCCTCCTCACCACTACCATCGCTTGCGCCGGCCTCGCATTCGGTGCGGCGCGGGCGCGTGACGTGCCCAAGGTTGCCACCGGCTTCATCGCCCACATGCTCTGCTCGGAGACGTTCGTCTCGGGCCTCGATCCCCAGCGCAACCTCGCCGAGACCACCGACGCGATGCCGGGTACCGGCCTCCTGACCTGGGCGATGAATTTGCAGATCGATCGCGCTCGTAAGGATGTCACGGTCTCGCTGTTCGGCATCGGCCGCAGCCATGCCGTCTATCGCGAGGGGCTCGGCTGCACGCTTGAGCACGGCCAAGGGATCGCCGACGTCGCTTTGCCGCCTGACGACAAGCAGCCCGCGCTGCTCCCCGAGATCGCCGGCCCGGGGATCGTGCCGCCGCAAAGCGAGGGCCTGGCAGCCGCGCTCGACCGCGCCTTCGCCGAGCCCGAGCAGCCGCCTTATCGCCGCACCCGCGCGATCGTCGTCATGAAGGCCGGCCGCATCATCGCCGAGCGCTACGCCGACGGTGTCGGGCCGGAGACGCAGCTGCTCGGTTTCTCCATGACGAAGTCGGTGATTTCAGCGCTGACAGGCATCCTCGTGCGCCAGGGCAAGTTGAAGCTCGACGGGCCCGCGCCGGTTGCGGCCTGGCAAAATCCCGATGATCCGCACCATGCCATCACCGTCGATCAGTTGCTGCGTCACACCGCAGGCATTGCGCTCGGAAGCTCGTTGCAGGCTTCGCTCGGTTCGGTGATCGAGCCGGTCAATGCCATGAAATACGTCGAGGACGACATGGCGACCTTCGCCGAAAGCGTACCGCTTGCAACCGCGCCCGGCACGGTCTGGAATTATCACGACGGCAATTTCGTCATTCTCTCGCAATTGATCAAGAACGCCGCTGGCGGCGAGCCCGAAGATGCGCTGCGCTTCGCGCGCCGCGAGTTGTTTGCACCGCTCGGTATGAACCACGTCACGCTGCAGCCCGACGGCGCCGGCACGATCGAGGGCTCCGGCGAAATGCTGGCCTCCGCGCGTGACTGGGCGCGCTTCGGCCAGCTTTATCTCAATGACGGAATCGCCGGCGGCAAGCGGATCCTGCCCGAAGGTTGGGTGAACTATTCCGCGACGGCTACGCCGAATGCCTGGGTCGGGATCGGTGCCGGCTTCTGGACCAACCAGGCCGGCAGCTTTGGCGCGAAGTTTCGCATCGAACACGGTTGGCCGCGCGATGCCTTCTTCGCCAAGGGCACGATCGGGCAATATGCGATCATCATTCCCTCGGAGCGCCTCGTGATCGTACGCCTCGGCCGCTCGCCGAACGCGCCGCCGGAAGCCGATGGCGTGTTCGATCTGGTGCGTGATGTCGTGGCGACAACGCGCGAGAAGGGGAAGCTGGCGGGGGCGAACTAGGTGCCTACTGCCGCCCCAGTTCCGTCGCCTTGGCCACGCGATCGAACCGCTCCAGCGTCATGATCGCATCAGCGAATTTGTCGGCCCGCGCATTCAGCACGGGCCGTGCCAGCGTCAGGAACTTCTGCTGCATCGCCTGCGCATCCGGGAACGAGGCCGGCTCTCCGGAAGGATCGGCGTAAAGCCGTTCGTGCACGCCGTCGTCGGTGGTGATGCTGACGCGCGCGCCGAACGGGTGGGTGCGGCCGACTTCGAGGCGGTCGTCCTGCACCACGTCGAACTTGTCGGCGAGCGCGTCGATCGCCGCATCGCCGAGACGGCTGTAATCGTCCCAGCCAAATGAGCCCTGGTCGAGCGCGAGCGCGCCGGTGAAGAACATCGAGAACTGGCCGCCGACGATCGAGGTGGGATGCCGCTTGGTCGCGGCATCGCCGGTCAGCGTGATGCCGTTGCGATGCAGCCCGATCTCGACGCGCTTGACCTGGTCGGGCGTGAGATTGTGCTCGCGCCGCATCGCGATGAGCGCGTCGATCGCTGCATGGGTGTAGCGGCAGCTCGGATATGGTTTGACGCCGATCTTCATCGTCTCATAGCTGTTGCCGAGTCCGGCCACCGCCTTGTCGGGATGCGCGTCATCGGTGTAGCCGGCGAGCAAGCCATGCTTGCCTTCGATTGATTCCGTCGCGCCGACGAAATCGTTGCGCGCCAAGGTCGCCGCAATCACGCCGTTCATCGCGGCAGCGCCAACCTGGTAACGCTTGTTCCAGGCGCCGTTCATCAGGAATTGCAGCGAGCCCGCGGCCTGGCTGCCGGCGACGCCGAAAGCTGAGATGATCTGCGTCTCGGAGAGGCCGAACAGCTTGCCCGCCGCCGCCGCCGCGCCGTAGGTGCCGGCGGTGGCAGTGGGATGGAAGCCGCGCGCATAATGCGAGGTCGGGTCGAGCGCGTTGCCGAGCCGGCAGCAGACCTCATAGCCCGCGACGATCGCGGTCAGCACGTCGCGCCCGGAGGCGCCGACCATCTCGCCGACGGCAAACGCGGCCGGAACCACCGGCGCGCTCGGATGCAGCGAGGAATCCGCATGGGTATCGTCGAAGTCGAGGGAGTGGCCGAGTGCACCATTGAGGAGGGCCGCCACCGCCGGCGTCCAGGTCTTGCTGTCGCCGAACACGGTAGACTCGCCCCTGGTGTCGAGCGCCAGCGCCTCGAGCATCTTCAGCAGCGAGGGGGTCGATTCCGCCTCGCTGCGGGCGCGGATGGCGCTGCCGAGGAAATCCAGCGTCAGCACCTTGGCGCGATCCAGCACCTCCGCCGGAATATCGGCGAATTTCAGGTTGGCGACATAGGCGGCGAGCGTTGCGGTTTCGTGGGCCATCGTGTTTCCTCGTTTTGGCCGGCAAGTTAGGCGGGCTGATTTGGCCTTTCAAGCGGCCTTGGGGCCGCGGGCATCAGCTATGCTTTGGGTCGGTTGACGAAGATTGGACCGGGACGATTGACGATGGCACTCGCAAGACAGCTGTTCGACCGGGTCTGGTCGCGAAAGACGCAATTGGGGCTGGCGGTCCGGGTCACGGTAGCGGCCACCGCGGCCTATGCACTTGCCACCGCTCTGCACCTTTTGTTGCCGCTCTGGGCCGTCCTCACCTCCATCATCGTGACCCAGATGAGCGTCGGCCGCTCGCTGAAGGCGACACGCGACTACATGATCGGCACGATCGGCGGCGCGATCTATGGTGGCGCTATCGCAATCCTGATCCCCTATTCCGGCGAACTGGGGCTTCTGGGCTTGCTGGTGCTGGCCGTGGCGCCGCTCGCCTTTGTCGCAGCCATCTATCCGAACCTGAGCTCTGCAACGGTGACGGCCGTGATCGTGCTGGTGCTTCCGAGCATGCATCATGCCGATCCCATGGCCTCGGCGATCGACCGCGTCAGCGAGGTCTCGGTCGGCGCCATCACGGGATTGCTGGTCTCCTTCCTGGTGCTGCCGTCGCGCGCGGTCCAGCAGATCCGCGCCAGCGCGGCAAAACTGCTCGAACTGATCGCGGACGCCTTCACCGAATTGCTCGCGGGTCTCACGCGCGGCCGCGACAACGATGCATTGCATCGGATTCAGGACGGCATTGGCACCGCAATGGTGGGCATGAATGCAATCGGTGCCGAAGCCGAACGCGAGCGCTCCGCGCGGTTATCGGGTGGGCCTGATACGGGCCCGCTCTTGCGCACGATCTTGCGGCTGCGCCACGACGTCGTGATGATTGGCCGCGCCACGGTAGTGCCGCTACCGGCCGAAGTGCAAGTCAGGCTCGCGGCACCCCTTGCAGAGGTGAGCGCGGCAATCGTGCGCTTCCTGAAGTCGGCGGCCGAAGCCATCCGCGAGGGTGCCGGCGCGCCGCCGATCCATCCCGTTCACGTCGCACTTCAGCATTACGCCGAGGCGGTCGCGGCTGTCCGCCAGGACGGCCTGATCCGTGGCCATCCCGGCGACACCGCGGAGCGCTTCTTCGCGCTCGGCTTCTCGCTGGAGCAGATGCACCAGAATCTCTGCGACCTCGATCGCGTCGCCGGTGAATGGTCGGAGGCTACGTCCGATAGGCCGGTGAAGATCGCGGAGTGAGTCGTGGGCTCGTATTCGTGAGCATCGGCGTCTCATCGCCGGTTGATTGAGCTAAAGGATTAGCGCTGCGCCATGATCGTCTCGAAGCAAGAGCTGCGCATTGATGGGGCGGAGTTTTCGACGCTGGAGGAGTTTTACGACCAAGTTTGCCTTCGTATTATTCCAGGTGCCGAGTGGGGTAGAAATCTCGACGCATTCAACGACATTCTAAGGGGCGGTTTCGGGACCCCGGCTGAAGGCTTCGTTTTTTGCTGGGACAACCACGAAATCTCGAAGCAAAATCTCGGATATGACGAGACTATTCGCCAGTTGCAAAAAAGGCTGAAGCGCTGTCACCCGTCCAACATACCTTCAGTCGAAAACTATCTGGCCGAGGCGTTGAGACACGAAGGGCCTACCGTATTTGACTGGCTTGTAGGAATAATCCGGTGTCATTGCCCCGGCGGCAGCGAAGCAACTGATGGCATCGAACTCATTCTTCGATGACTACCGCTCCGCGAACTCGTAAGCGCGCGGCCTAGCGCTTCGTCAGTCCCTTGCCCTGCATGCGCCAGACCAGGAGATCGATGCGGTCCTGGCCGAAGAACGGCTCGTTCTCGAACACAAAAGTCGGCACGCCCCAATGGCCGGCCGCCGCGTGGTCTTTCTCGTTCTCCGTGATCACCTGCTCGTAGCGGTCGGCGTCTGCGCTGATCCCGGCATCCATCGCAGCGAGATCGAAGCCGGCCTTCTCGGCGGCGCGCGCCAGGTGATCGCCCTGGTCCCAGCCCGCCACCGATCCGTCCCACATCACGCGCGCGATCGCATAAGTGAATGCGAGCGAGCGGCCTTCGAGCTGTGCCATGGCGCCCAAGCGGGTCAGGCGGTGGATGTAGGGCTGCTCGGCTGCGACATCGAGCGTCGTCATGTCCTGCACGATCGGATCCGGCCGCGGAAAGCGGAACGGAATGCCCGCGTGCTCGGCGACGCGGCGGCTGTCGAGCACGATGTAGCGCGCGAATTGCGGACTGGCCTTCTTGAAGAAGCCGGGCACGCGGACCGCGATGGGATAGACCGGCCGCAGATTCACCGCGAGATCGTATTCTTCGACCAGCTTCAGTGTCCTCGGCAGCGCCAGATAGGAGTAGGGGCTGCGAAAGGAAAAGAAGAGGTCGACCGACAGCGTCATCGCGCCGGCTCCGCGATGTCTCCCATCATGCTGCGGGCCACGAGCTTGTGGAACGGTACGATCAGTGTGAGATAGGCCCGCCCAAGCAGATTGTTGGTCCGCACCAACGTGGTCAATGTCACCCGCCGGTCAGCCGCATCGCCGGCGACCTCGACCACGACGCGGAAATCGAGATGGTGGTCGTCAAATCCGGCGATCAGCCGGTCCGGTGTTTCGCTCAGCACTGGAAACAAGCCGATCATCCCGTACGGGGCCGGAGCACCTTCGCCCGACGTCTTCAGTCCGAGGGGTTTCACCAGGATGTTACGCAAGCGCGTCAGCGCATCGATCCAGCGTGGCCCGTGCACCACCATTCGGGTGCAGGCCTCGCGGGCGCTCAATTGCGTCGCGCCGACCTCTACACGAAAGGCATCAATGAACTGCGCGCCTGATAGCACCGCGCCGGCATCAACATTGGGGCTGATTTCGCGAACTGGTCCTGTCATCCCGCGATCTTGCGCGTCAACATCCCAAAGCGCAAGATCAAGAGGCCGGCATAGACGAACGAACCGATCGACAGCCCGATCCAGACGCCGACCGCGCCGAGATGGGCGTGGAACGCAAGCATCCAGGCGATCGGAAAGGCGACGCACCAATAGCCGATGGCGGCGAACACCAGTGTCATCCTGGTGTCATTGAGGCCGCGCAGCGCCCCGCCGATGATGGTCTGGAGGCCGTCGGCGATGAAGAAGGTCGCGCCAACGAGGAGAAGGGTCGCGGTCAGCTCGACTGTGGCCGCGCTGGCCTCGCCGCTGCCGAAGAACAGCCGCCCCAGCGCGTAGCGGCCGAGAACAATGGCGATGGTCAGGGCCGAGACGAACGCAATCCCGAGCACGCCCGCGACGAGGCCGGCGCGCCGCACGGAAGCGGGCTCGTTGCGGCCGACGGCGTGGCCGACCCGCACCGTCGCCGCCATGCCGATGCCGAGCGGGACCATGAACAGCACGGCGGTGACCTGGAGCGCGATCTGGTGCGCAGCAAGGGCGGTGGTCGAGATCAGCCCCATCAAGAGTGCCGCCGAGGAGAACAGGCCGTATTCCATCAGCATCGCAAACGAGATCGGCGCGCCGAGCGCAACAAGTTCGCGCAGCAGCGGCCAGTCGATCCGCCAGAGATAAGCGAGCGGGCGATATCCGGAAAACGGCTTTCGCCATGCGATGATGGCGAGCGCGGCAACGAAAGTGCCGAAATTGACCAGCGTGGTCGCCAGGCCCGCGCCGAGCAGACCGAGCTCCGGCATCCCGAACAGGCCGTACATCAGAACGTAGACCAGCGCGCCATTGGCGGGGATCGCCGCGAGCGTGATCCACAGCGGCGCCTGCGGCCGGTTCATCGCGCTCATCAGGCCGCGCAGCGCGACGAAGCCGAGCGCCGGCGCGATGCCCCAGGCCAGCCCGTTGAGATAATGCTGGGCGAGCTGGGCCGAATGCGGCGCCTGCCCGAGCGCCAGTAAAATTTGCTCGCCATAGAGCGGCGAGGCCATCATCGGCAGCGAGATCAGCAGTGCGACCCACAGGCCGACGCGCAGGGAGCTGCGCATGCGCCTGACGTCGCCGGCGCCAAACGCCTGCGCGGCCAGCGGCGACACCGCGACGACGAGACCGAGCCCGAAGGTGAAGCTGACGAAATAGACGGTGTGCGCAAGTGCCGCGGCTGCGACCGCGTCTTCACCGAGCCGGCCGATCAGCGCGAGATCGGTGGTCATCATCGCCATCTGCCCGAGCTGCGTCAGCATCATCGGCACGGCCAGCCGCAACGTCTCGACGAATTCATCGGCGAGATGGTTTGGCGGCTGCGGATGAGGTCGCACGGTGTCGAGCATGGCCCGGCTTTCTTACCCTCTCCCCTTGTTGTGGGAGAGGGTGGCTCGCCGCGGAGCGGCGAGACGGGTGAGGGGTTCTCTCCGCGAGTTCGTCTTCGAGTTTGGGCGCGCGGAGAGAACCCCTCATCCGGCGCCATAGCCGATGCAAAGCATCGGCGTTTCTAAGGACGGCGGCCGCAGGCCGCCTATGCCACCTTCTCCCACAAGGGGAGAAGGGAAGAAAGCGCGTCAGCCCTTCCGCTCGGGCACGCGCCGGATCTTCGCGCCCAGCGCGTTCAGCCGTTCGTCGATGCGCTCGTAGCCGCGCTCGATCTGGTCGGCGTTGTTGATGGTCGAGGTGCCCTCGGCGCACACCGCCGCGAGCAGCATCGCCATGCCGGCGCGGATGTCGGGCGAGATCATCGATGCGCCGCGCAAGCGGCTCGGGCCTGCGATGATGGCGCGATGAGGATCGCAGAGCACGATACGCGCGCCCATCGCGATCAGCTTGTCGACGAAGAACATCCGCGATTCGAACATCTTCTCGAACATCAGGATGACGCCCTCGCATTGCGTGGCGGTGACGATCGCGATCGACATCAGATCGGCCGGGAAGGCCGGCCAGGGCTGGTCCTCGAGCTTCGGCACGTGGCCGCCGAAATCATCCTGGATCTTCAGCGTCTGGTTCGAGGGCACGATCAGATCATCGCCCTCGACGCGGCAGACGATGCCGAGTCGCTCGAAACCCATGCGGATCGAGCGCAGATGCTCGACGCCGGCACGCACGATGCGGAGCGGCGAGCGCGTCACGGCCGCAAGCCCGATCAGCGAGCCGACCTCGATATGGTCGGGCTGGATCGAGTAGGTCGCCCCGCCCAGCGTCGCCGGGCCATGGACGATCATGGTGTTGGTGCCGATGCCTTCGATCCTGGCGCCGAGTGCGACCAGAAAATTGGCGAGGTCCTGCACATGCGGCTCGGAGGCCGCGTTGCGCAAATAGGTGACGCCGTCGGCGGCGACCGCCGCGACCAGCGCGTTCTCGGTCGCGGTGACGCTCGGCTCGTCCAGGAACACGTCGGCGCCGGTGAGCTTTGAGGCGCGGAATTCGAGCCGGTCGGTGGCGGTGACCTTGGCGCCCAACTGTTCCAGCGCCAGCATGTGCGTGTCGAGCCGCCGCCGGCCGATCACGTCGCCGCCGGGCGGTGGCAGCATCACCTCGCCGCAGCGGGCGAGCAGAGGGCCTGCGAGCAGGATCGAGGCGCGGATGCGGACGCAGAGGTCGGGGTCGAGATCGGCGGCGCGGATGCTCTTGGCGTGAATGACGAGCGTATTGCGGGCGCTCCATTCGGCCGACGCGCCGACCGAGCGGATCAGCTCGACCAGCGTCTCGGTGTCGCGGATGCGCGGCACGTTCTGGAGCGTTACCGGGTGCTCGGTGAGCAGGGCGGCTGCGATGATCGGCAGCGCCGAATTCTTGTTGCCGGACGGCTCGATCGAGCCCGAGAGCCGGTGACCGCCCTCGACGAGATATTGGATGGGCGCCACTGAGATCTCTCCGTCCTGTTGCGGTTGGGGCGGGCTGCTTCGGAGGCGGAAACTATAGGGAATTGCGGGCGAATTCAATTTGCCGTTGCCGGCAGGCGGGGCGCTGAGCTCCGCCTGTCCGACCGAACCCTAGATATCGATCGTCGCGCTCAGCGAGTGCTCCTGGATGAAGTCGCGGCGCGGTTCGACCACGTCGCCCATCAGCTTGGTGAAGATGTCGTCGGCCTCGTCGACCTCCTTGACCTTCACCTGCAGCAGCGAGCGCACATTGATATCCAGCGTCGTTTCCCAGAGCTGCTCCGGGTTCATCTCGCCCAGCCCTTTGTAGCGCTGCAGCGTGATGCCCTTGCGGCCGGCGTCGGTGACCGCATCGAACAGGTCGACCGGGCCGTAGACCATGTGCTCGACGTCCTTGCGCCGCAGCTTGCCGGGGCGGGCATAAACGTCCTGGAGCTTGGTCGTGTACTCGTCGAGCCGGCGCGCCTCGACCGACCCCAGGAAAGCATCGTCGATGACGGCTGCTTCCTTGACGCCGCGCACTGTACGCTCGAACTGGAAGCCCTGGCCTTCCACATACTGGCCGACCCAGCCGCGCTCGACCTCCTCGGCTTGGCTGTCCAGCCGTCCCGCGATGTATTGCGCGGCGGCAGCAGCTTTCTCGGGATCGCCGTAGATCGCCTTGTTCAGCACCCCGGTGATGGCGGCCTGCTCGATCACCTTGCGGTTATAGCGGCTGTGCAGATTGCGCAGGATGCTGCGGACGGTTCGAGCGTCGTCGACCAGCGAACGCAGATCGCGGCCGGTGCGATCGCCGCCGTTGCCGGGAATGTAGACGCAGTCGTCGAGCCCGGTGTCGATCAGATAATCTTCCAGCGCGCGCTCGTCCTTCAGGTACTGCTCGGACTTGCCGCGGCTGACCTTATACAGCGGCGGCTGGGCGATATAGAGATAGCCGCCGTCGATGATCTCGCGCATCTGCCGGTAGAAGAACGTCAGCAGCAGCGTACGGATGTGAGCGCCGTCGACGTCGGCGTCCGTCATCACGATGATCTTGTGATAGCGCAGCTTCTCGATCGAGAACTCGTCGCTGATGCCGGTGCCGAGCGCGGTGATCAGCGTGCCGATCTGCTCGCTTCCCAGCATCTTGTCGGGGCGGACGCGTTCGACGTTGAGGATCTTGCCGCGCAGCGGCAGCACCGCCTGGAATTCGCGGTTGCGGCCCTGCTTGGCGCTGCCGCCTGCCGAGTCACCCTCGACGATGAACAGCTCGGATTTCGCCGGGTCCTTTTCCTGGCAGTCGGCGAGCTTGCCGGGCAGCGAGGAGACCGAGAGCGGGCTCTTGCGCGTCAGCTCGCGTGCCTTTCGCGCAGCTTCGCGCGCGGCGGCCGCCTGGATCACCTTGCCGACGATCATCTTGGCTTCAGAGGGGTGCTCCTCGAACCAGGCCTGGAGCGCCTCGTTCAAGACGTTCTCGACCACGGGGCGCACTTCCGAGGACACCAGCTTGTCCTTGGTCTGCGACGAGAATTTTGGATCGGGCACCTTCACCGACAGCACGGCGGTGAGGCCTTCGCGGCAATCGTCGCCGGTCAGCGCGATCTTTTCCTTCTTCGCGTTGGCCTCGGCATAACCGTTGACCTGGCGCGTCAGCGCGCCGCGGAAGCCGGCCAGATGCGTGCCGCCGTCACGCTGCGGGATGTTGTTGGTGAAGCACAGCACGTTCTCGTGGTAGCTGTCGTTCCACCACAACGCGGCCTCGACACCGATTCCGTTCAGCTCCGCGCGCACCATGATCGGCGCCGGCACGAGCGCCTTCTTGTTGCGGTCGAGATATTTGACGAACTCCTCGACGCCGCCGGAATAGTGCATCTCCTCGCGCTTCTCGACCGCGTGACGCATGTCGGAGAGGGCGATGTTAACGCCGGAGTTGAGGAACGCGAGCTCGCGCAGGCGGTGCTCGAGGGTGGCGAAATCATACTCGATGTTCTTGAACGTGTCGCTCGAGGCCTGGAACGTCACCTCGGTGCCGCGCCTGCCCGGCGCGTCGCCGACGACCTTCAGCGGAGCGACGGCATCGCCATGGGCGAATTCGATGGAGTGCTCCTTGTTGTCACGCCAGATGCGAAGCGTGAGCTTGCTCGACAGCGCGTTGACGACGGAGACGCCGACGCCGTGCAGGCCGCCGGAGACCTTGTAGGAATTCTGGTCGAATTTGCCGCCGGCATGGAGCTGGGTCATGATGACCTCGGCAGCCGAGATGCCTTCGCCCTTGTGGATGTCGACGGGAATGCCGCGGCCGTCGTCGCGCACGGTGACGGAATTGTCGGCGTTGAGCACGACATCGACCCGCGTGGCATGACCCGCGAGCGCTTCGTCGATAGCGTTGTCGACGACCTCGTAGACCATGTGATGCAGGCCCGACCCGTCGTCGGTGTCGCCGATATACATGCCCGGGCGCTTGCGGACGGCGTCGAGACCCTTGAGCACACGGATCGATTCCGCCCCGTAATCGCTTGGATTTGAGGGCTCGTTTTCGGCAGGCGTCTGCCGAGCAGGTTCTGTCATGAGAGGCCTTCGAGATGTCGCCCGAATCAGCCGCGCAAAAGGCGCTGATTTGCAGGCTATTTGTGCCATGAAAGACAGATTGCGCCTAGCGCAAAGTATCTTCCGGCAACCCTTTGAGTAGATAGGGTTTTTCGGCCGGTTTTCAAGGCGTTTGAAGGCCGATTTCTGGCACCGGAAAAAGCGCGATTCGAGCGCTTGTTTCGATGCCGCAAAGGCGTGAATTTTGCGGGGGCGCAGAGAGTGTTCCGAGGCGCCGCAGGCGCCCCGGAACGGCTCATCGGCTCAGTACATCTGGATCGGCAGCACCTCGCCGGTCGGCCCCACCATGAGGCCCCAGGCATCGCCCGCAGCGATCTCGATGGTGTCGTTGCGAGCAGGACGGCCTGGCATCTTCAGCGAGTACTGGTACTTGCCCGGCGGCAGATCAAGCGTGGGGCCCTTTGGCGATTGCGGACCGCCCGCGCCGGCCGCAACCTTGATGGTCTGCTTGTTGATCGTCAGCTGTGCGTCCGTGGTGCTCATATTGCCGAGCATCAGCTTGGCCTGACCTGGCTTCGGCATGATGTCCGCCTTGGTCGCGGCGTCCGGGTTCTTCTGCACAAGGCTGACGGATGTCTCGCCATTGGCGCGGCCGAGCTTCAGCGTGGCCGGCCCCTGCGGCGAGGCGAAGGCGAGCTGGACGCGGTCGGCTGATATCGCCGCGCCGTCCGGCTTTTCCTGCCAGCCAAGCCTGGTCAGCTCCGTGCGGTAGAAGGCGAGCACGTCGCTGAGCTCGGCCGGCACGCTGGCGTCGAGCTCGCGGCGGAACGGGGCTTCGATGCCAGGCAGCTTTGCTGTGCCAAGCGAGGTCGAGCTGTGCTGCTTCGGCACCGGCAGGGCGGACTCCGCATCCGCCTCCAGCGGCCCGGCCGATGTGGCCGAAGCGCCGGCCTGATCGCTACTCGAAGGCTTGCCGTTGCTCGAAGGCTTGCCGCTGGACGCAGGCTTGGCGGCAGCCATCACCAGACCCGATCCGTCGGCGCTGACATTCACCTTCGGCCCCATCTGCATCACGGTCATCGAGATCGTCTTGCTGCCCTTGGCGAACTCCAGCACGGCCATGTTCGGCTGGTTGATGACCGAGGGCTGCTCCTTCCAGCCCGCCTGCTTCAGCGACGCGCGGTAGAAGGCAGCAATCGCCTTGACGCTGGAGGTGGAGTTGAATTCGAGCCGGCCGTCGTCGCTGTCGAAATTCACCTCCTGCGCATTCTCCGGCAGCGGCAGCGGCGTGTTGCTGCCGGCCTGCGCCTGCAACGGCGAATCGGACAAGGTGGCGGCTTGTGACTTGCGCCGGGCTTCGTCGGCGGCGATGACCTGTTTCGCCATCGCCTCGGCGTCCTGCATGAACTTGTCGTCGGCGTCCTTCTTGGCCCTGGCGCGGGCGGCAAGCACGGCCTCCTTCACCTGCGCGGTCAAGGTAACCATCGTGAAATCGTATTTGCGGCCGAGATGCAGCACGCCGGTTTCCTCGGGCGAGGAGAATTTGACCGCGGCTTCATCGCCGGGGGCAAGCGCTGCATTTCCCTCTTCCGTCCAGCCACGCGCCGCGAACTCGCGATGATAGAACGCGAGCACGGCGGGCAGATCGGCAAGGGCGGCGACCGTGACCTCGTGCGTGGCGGCGCGGGCGTTGCTCTTGCCCGAGGCTGATTTGTACGGTTTCGGCGCCGGCAGGCCGGACATCTCCTCTGACTGAAGATCGGTCGGCAGCGCGAAGGGCGCGATCCTGATCTCGACATTGGTCCGCCCGTCGTCACGGCGGGTCAGCGTCAGCATCACCGGCTTCTGCTTGTAGAACTGCGTCGAGTCGCCATCGGGATGGTCGTAGAAGGCGCGGATGCCGTTCGGCACGGTCGCGGTCAGGTCCGCGTTCGGCCAGATTGCGGCTGTCTCGGGCGTCAGCTTGCGCCAGCCGATCGCGGCCATTTCCCTGGTGTAGAAATTCACCGTCGCATCGAAAGCGGCCGGCGCGATGCAGCCGAGATAGGGGCGGGTCTCGTCGAACACGAGATCGATCGCGCCCTCAGGAAATGGCACATTCGAATAGATGCGGTCCGGGCTGTAATAGACCACGGATTGATCGGGCCGGCCGAGGCCCTGCGTGAACGAGACGGAAAGTCCCTGCCGTCCCTTCTTGAAGGCGAGAGTGGTGTTGGTCTCGTCGAGCGGGCGGACATAGGGCACCCAGCCGTCGGCGCTGAGCATCTTCTTCGCGGCAGCGGCGGTCGCCGCGACCACGGTCGGCACGCCATACTGCATCCGGTTGGGATCTGCGCGCGAATTATCCTCGATCGCGCCTTGCAGCTTTGGCAGCGTGTGCACGTCCACGATGCCCTCGTCAGCCTGTGCCGTGATCGGGCAACTCGTCAGCAGGAAGAGACCGCACACAAGCAGCCGCCAGTGTGCCGGGACCTGCGTCCCGCGCTCGATCGTCGACATCGGCAAAACTCCTGGATTTCGCGCGGGTTTTCCCGCGCGCGTTTGCGGGCTGCGACACCGTCGGCGCGGCCCTAGACAGCTAGTCGCGGCGGGAACCGGGCAGGTTCAATACAGCTGGAGCGGCGACCAGGCGTCTCCGTCGCGCCCGACCGTGAGCTCCCAGGTATCGCCAGCGGTGAAGTTAAGGATGTTCGTGGTAGCTGGATGGCCGGGCACGCTCAATTGGTAGGAATACCGGCCGGGCGGCAGATCCAGCGCGACCGCGTGGGCGCCGGTGGCGCGCTTGATGGTCCGCTCGTTGATCTCGAGCACGGCTTCCGTCTCGCTGATATTGCTGAACACCAGCATCGCCTGGCCGGGCTCGGGCATGACGTTCGCCCTGGTCGCGGCATCCTGATTCCGCTGCACCAGATTGACCGAGGTGCTGCTGTCCTTGCGGCCGAGCTCCAGCATAGCCGGCCCCAGCGGGGAGATGAAGGCGAGCTGGACGTGATCGGCGGCGACCACCGCGCCATCGGTCTTTTCCTGCCAGCCGAGCTTTCCGAGCTCCGTGCGGTAGAAGGCGAGAACGTCGCGGAGCTCTGCGGGCACGGTGGCTTCGAGCTCGATGCGGAGCGGCGCTTCGATGCCGAGCATCATGGTGGTGTGGATGCCTCTGAAGCTGTAACGGGTCGGCGCGGGCAGCTTGGCATCGGGATCCGGCGCGAGCGCGGACGAAAACAGCGGCGACAGATATGGCACCCAGTCGCTGGCGGTTGCCGCGAGCATACAGCATGCGAGGAAGACGAGGCCGCACGCAAACGCCCGCCATCGTGCCGGAGTTTTTGCTCCGAGCCCTACCGTCCGCATTGTCACTCTCCAGGGAAATCACGCGTCATGTCATGCGCGATTGCAAAACGGCTGCGACACCGTCGGTGCGGCCTCAGAGAGCTAGTCGCGGGGAGAATAAGGCAGGTTCAATGGCGGCGGTCAGCGCCGGGCCGACACTTGCCCGCTCTCGACGTCAAACACCTCGCCGCAGGCGCCGATCTCGGTGAAGGCGGCCGGGTCGGCGCCGGTCAGCCACACCTGCGCGCCGAGCTTGCGCAGCTCCTCGAACAGCGCCGTTCGCCGGTTGGGATCGAGATGCGCGACGACCTCGTCGAGCAGCAGCAGCGGCACGATGCCGGTCATCTCGGCGACGAGCGTCGCATGCGCCAGCACGAGGCCAATCAGTAGCGCCTTCTGCTCGCCGGTCGAGGCATCGCGCGCCGGCATGCTTTTCGGTGCGTAGATCACCTGGAGGTCGGTGAGATGTGGGCCGTCGGTGGTGCGTCCGGCAATGGCGTCGCGCGGACGGTTGTCGCGCAGGATCTGGCGGTAGCGGTCTTCGACCGCCGTGGCGGTCTCGGTGAGCAGCGCGTTCTCCATCCAGCCATCCAGCGCGATCTGCGCCGACGGAAAGGCGGAAGCCTGCGCGCGCGCATTGAGCATGCCGGTCAGCCGCGCCGCGGTCTGGCCGCGCGTCGCGGCAACCGCGACCGCAAGCTCGGCGGTCTCGCGCTCGATCGCGTCACACCAATGGTCGTCGTAATTGCGCGTCTCGAGCAGGCGGTTGCGCGAGCGCAGGGAACGTTCAAGCGCCGAGATGCGGCTGGAATGCTCGCTGTCGATCGCAAGCACCAGGCGGTCGAAGAAGCGCCGCCGTTCGGAGGCGCCTCCCATGAACAGCCCGTCCATCGCCGGCGTCAGCCACACCATGCGGATGTGGTCGCCGAAGGCGGTGGCCGAATTGACCGGCTCGCGGTCGATGCGGCAGCGCCGGCTCACCGCGGTGTCGGGGCGCGGAGCGTCGATGCCGGTGCCGAGCGTGCCAAGCCCCAGCGCGCCCTCGACCTGCGCGGACACGGCCCAGGAGCCGTCGCCCTGATTGTCGGCCACGTCTTCCAGCGTCGCGCGTCGCAGGCCGCGGCCCGGCGACAGGAACGAGATCGCCTCGATGCAATTGGTCTTGCCCGCCCCGTTCGGCCCGACCAGCGCCACCATGTCAGCCGCCGTCTCGAGCCCCGCCGCCCGATAATTGCGAAAATGCGTCAGCGTCAGGCGATGAATGCGGGAGGGGGTCATGGAAATCCGCTTTTCGTCATGCCCGGCCTTGTGCCGGGCATCCACGTTCTTGGCTCAAAGACGTGGATGGCCGGGACATAGGCGAGCGAAGCGACGCCGTCCCTCGGACGGCTACGCCCGGCCATGACGGATGTAGTCAATGTGTGGAGAGGCCGGTAGCCCTCACACCCGCATCGGCATCAGCACATACAGCGCGCTCTTGTCGTCCTTGTCCTGCACCAGGGTCGGCGAGCCGGGGTCGGCGAGCTTGAGCGTTGCGACGTCGCCTTCGATCTGGGAGGCGATGTCGAGCAAGTAGCGGGAGTTGAAGCCGATATCGAGGGCGTCGGAGGCGTATTCGACTTCAAGCTCTTCGGTCGCGCTGCCGGAATCCGGGTTGGTCACCGACAGCACCAGCTTGCCCGGCGACAGCGAGAGTTTGACCGCACGGCCTCGCTCGCTGGAGATGGTCGAGACGCGATCGACAGCGTTCTCAAAATCCTTCTTGTCGACCACGAGCTCCTTGTCGTTGCCCTGCGGGATGACGCGGCCGTAGTCGGGGAAGGTGCCGTCGATCAGTTTCGAGGTCAGCACCACATTGCCGATGGTGAAGCGGATCTTGGCCTGCGACAGCTCGATCGTGACCTCGGCCTCATTGTCCTCGATCAGGCGCTGCACCTCGCCGACGGTTTTCCGCGGCACGATGACGCCGGGCATGCCGTCGGCGCCCTTGGGCTGCACCAGATCGAGCTGGGCGAGGCGGTGGCCATCGGTGGCGACGCCGCGCAGGGTCGCGGCCTTGGCGGTGCCGGCGGCGTGCAGATAGATGCCGTTGAGATAATAGCGCGTCTCCTCAGTGGAGATCGCGAACTGGGTGCGGTCGATCAGCCGCTTGACGTCCTTGGCGGCGAGCGAGAACGAATGCGACATGTCGCCGGCGGCGAGATCCGGGAAATCATTTTCCGGCAGTGTCTGCAGCGTGAAGCGCGAGCGGCCGGCGCGGATCGCCAGCACGGCGCGGTCGCCGTCGGCCTCCAGCACGATCTGCGAACCATCCGGCAGCTTGCGCACGATGTCGTAGAACATGTGCGCCGGCACCGTGGTGGAGCCCGCGGTCGCGGTTTCCGCAGGCAGCGTCTCCGTTACCTCGAGGTCGAGGTCGGTCGCCTTCAGCGACAGCTTTGCATTTTCGGCGCGGACCAGCACGTTGCCCAGGATCGGGATCGTGTTGCGGCGCTCGACCACGCGGTGGACATGGCCCAGCGACTTCAGGAGTTGCGCGCGTTCGACCGTAACCTTCATTGCACTACTCGCCCGATCCCCAAGATGAAAAAAGCCGGGCGGCCGAAAAGCCCGCCGCGGCACCGAAGACCCCGAAAGCCGGATCATTCAGCCGATATGACCAAAGCAGCCAGGGTCGCGCAAGGTGGCGCGGAAAGCCATCCGTTTCAAGGGATTGGAAGGTAGTTCCCCACGATTTACCGGCAAAAACGAAGCCGCCGCCCTGGACTGGCCGGGGCGGCGGGAGAGCGGGAATAGGGGCCTGGGCGCTTATTCCTGAAGCTGGCGCTTCAGCGATTCGACCTCTTCGGACAGCGCCGTGTCCTTGTTGACCAGTGCCTCGATCTTGCGCACGGCGTGCAGCACCGTGGTGTGATCGCGCCCGCCGAAGCGGCGCCCGATCTCGGGGAGAGAGCGCAGGGTCAGCGTCTTGGCGAGGTACATCGCGACCTGGCGCGGGCGCACCACATTGGCGGTGCGGCGCGAGGACAGGAGGTCGGAGCGGCTGACATTATACTGCCGCGCCACCACGCGCTGGATGTCCTCGATCTTGATCCGCTTGGGCTCCTGCGGCCGGATCAGGTCGCGAACCTCGTGCTCCGCCATCTCCAGCGTCACTGGCCGGTTGTTGAGTTTCGAGTGCGCAAGCAGCCGGTTGATCGCGCCTTCGAGATCCCTGCCGTTGTGGGTGATAGCGCGGGCCAGATAGGTCAGCACCTCCTCGGGCACCTCGAACGTCGCGTGGTGGGTGCGAGCGGCTGCAACGCGCGACTTGAGGATGCCGTGCCGCAGCTCTTCGCCGAGCGAACCCATCTCGACCACGAGGCCGCCGGCAAGCCGCGAGCGGACGCGGTCATCGAGGCTTTCGAGATCGGACGGCGGACGGTCGGCCGCGATCACGACCTGGCGGCCTGCGTCGATCAGCGCGTTCAGCGTGTGACAGAACTCGGCCTGCGTCGACTTGCCCTGCAAGAACTGTAAATCGTCGATCACGAGCACGTCGATGCCGCGCAGCGCTTCCTTGAAGGCGAGTGCCGTCTGCGTCTTCAGCGCGGCGACGAAGCCGTACATGAATTTTTCCGCGGTCAGGTACAGCACCTTGCGCTCATTGCCGGAATTGCCGGCCCAGGTCACGGCCTGAAGCAGATGCGTCTTGCCGAGGCCAACGCCGGCATGGATGTAGAGCGGGTTGAACATCACGGGATCGCCGCGGCGGCCTTCCGCGACCTGGCGCGCCGCTGCGTGCGCCAGCGTGTTGGAGCGGCCGACGACGAAGCTCGCAAAGGTCAGGCGCGGATCGAGCGGCGAGCCGCCGAGCGCATCGTGATTGGCCGAGACCGGCGCGGTCGCGGTCGAGCGCAGCTCCGGCGCAGGCGCGCGTCGCGCCTCGACCGGTGCGGGCACTTCCTTTTGCACGATCGGGCGCACCGCGGAGCGCACGGTGAGATCGATGCGATGCACTTCCGGCATCTCGGCCTGCCAGCACGACAGCACGCGCTCGGCATAATGGGCCTGGATCCAGCTCTTGAGGAAACGCGTCGGGACCGAGAGCCGCACGCTCTCCTCCTGCACGCCTTCGAGATCCATGCGGGCAAACCAGCTCGTATAGACGTCTTCGCCTACGTTCGAGCGCAGCCGGCTCTTCACGCGTGACCAGCGATCCTGTTCCGATGTGTTCAT